>OZ248344.1:0-4800000 GCA_965234645.1 Rivularia sp. (in: cyanobacteria)
CTTTATACTTAACCGTCCGGATTTTCAATGTTGCAATAATACCGAATCGTAGCAATAAATGCTGTATTTGCTGTGCTAGTTTTTCGCTAACGCTGTAATAACCTAGCTGTACTTGTCCGCTTTTAAGTACGCTTGCCCAACCATCGATCGCAAATAAGCGATTTAGGAATAATGCAATTTGCTGACGCTCTAATTGGAAGATAAAACCAGGTAGTGTTTTTTCCGTACTTGTTTTACCCCATAATTTTAATTCTTGCAGCCACAGAATCATCGGATTATCTCGATCGCTAGACATCTCAACATGAAGCATTGGCGATCGCTTGGAGCGTTTTTTCTCGGTAACTTTGAGTTGAGGAGAAAATTCTGTAACTGCTTGACTAAAATCTTGCTGAATTAAAGGATTGATGTTGCTAAATTTTGGTGCTGTGTCTGTTAAACAACCATCCCCGATCAAATAAGCTAACAACTTAACTTCACATTCGGGAATCTTGCGGGTACCAAATACATTGATTTTGCGAGGTACGGCAATTTTATCACCTGCTTTCAATTCGGAAAGCTGCCGCCATCCATTAATAGTTAAATAAGGATGAGTAATTGTTGTTTCAATATACTTTCCCAATCGAGTTTTAACGCCAAATACCGGCTTTATTCCATCATCAATAAAAGATACAGGCTTAGTAAAGCGAAATTTAAAATTATCTTGCAGCGTTAACAATTCTGCCTCACGACGGTTATATATCTCTTTGATCGTGGCAATACTACCGTCACTCAATAATAATTCTGTATCTTCTTGTAAACATTTTCCCATTGACGGACGACCGGCAACGATGATTAAATCTGAGCGTCCAAATCCACTAGTCATTGCGTCTAAGTCGTAAAATCCGCAGGGTATGCCGGGTAATGCCACTCCTTGATGGCGTTCTTCGATGTCTGTAAAAGTATTAATCAGGGTGTTGGAAACGTGAGTTAAACCGCTGGTTGCACGAGCTTGAGCAATACCGAAAACCTTTTGTTCTGCTTTGTCGATAACGGTACGGAACTCGGTTTCGGTTTCGTAACCCAATGTAACTATTTCGTTACCAGCTCTAATTAACTGTCGCCGTCGATACTTTTCTACTACTAAAGCGGCTAAAGCGTCGATATTAACGGCTGAAACAGTTCTATCTATCAACGAAGCTAATTTATTTCTACCGCCAACCTTCTCAAGTAGTTCGCGATCGCTAAGCCAGTTGATAACCGCGAGTAAATCGGTAGGCTTACCAGTAGTCTGAAGCTGTAGCATTCCCGAATAGATATCTTTGTGAGCGCCGATATAAAAAGCTTCTGGTTTGAGAGTATCGCTGATTCTGGCGATCGCTTCGGGATCTAGTAAAATTCCGCCTAATATAGCTTCTTCCGCCTCGATATTTTGTGGTGGGAGGCGATCTGCATTACCTTGAAAATTAAGAGCGTCAGACATAAATCGAATAGTAAATTTTATAATACAAAACAATTGAACTATTGCCTATCAAAGTGCTAATAGTCCTCAAATAATATGTAGAGACATTGCGGTGCAACATCTCTACACATAATGAATAATTTTCAAATAATTAAACCATAGATTTTAGAAATAAATACAAATGTATCTAATTTATCTATGGCTTTTCGTCATTAACCGTAGTATCAAATTTTCAGCAATAGGTAATTAAAATTACTCGCTGGCAACAACTTCAAAATTAACTTTTGCAGTCACGTCAGAATATAGTTTGATTTCAGCTTGATAAGTACCTAAACTACCAATATCGGGAATGGTAATACCGCGTCTATCTACTTCCATTTCAGTAGTACCTTGAATGATATCAGCCACATCTTGGGTGGTGACGGTACCAAAAATCGAGTTATTTTCACCAACTTGTTTGGCAATTTTGAAGCTACCAACATTTTCCAAGGCTGTTTTTTGTTCAACAGCTTTTTGCTTCAATTCTTCTTGACGCTGACGTTCTAATTCTTTACGACGTTCAACTTGTTTAAGAATACCAGGAGTTACGAAAGTTGCCAAATTTTTAGGAAGTAAGTAATTACGAGCATAACCAGGGGCTACCTCTATTAAGTCGCCTAATTTCCCTAATTTGTTAACATTTTCATTTAAAACTAACTGTATGCGTTTTGCCATCTTTTTCTTTCTCTATTTTCTGTAAAATCAAGCAGTGTGGGTTTTCGTGATGGCACACGAGGAACAGCCATCATTAATCCTAAATACTTGCCTAAAGCTTAAAGATTCTAGCGAAATGCAAGGTACATTGGCAACTGTTAATCTCGATTAAATTAAAAATTATTGTTTTTGAATTCTAAATTTACTTGTATCTATGGGCTTCAACACCGCTTTTTAACTCAGTCCTCATCAATAAATCGGTAAATCGTACTATTATTGCCCCATGACTAAACTTAGCATTGATGAACTTGGTTACAACCAGCGAGCAAGATGCTCGCACTACCCAAACCCCGCAAAACTTATGTGGCTCCGTACTAGTAGTCGATTTCATTAATTCCGATAGGTTTGTAGTAAGGGCTTAAGCCCTAAATCCGGAGCGAAGACAGCGCTTACTACGAACCTTATTACCCGTCAAAACTTTTGCTCATGAGTACTAGTTATTAAATAAAGTAGGCAATACTCCCACAAGTTAATTTAATTCACCCAACAATTTATACTCAAATAACGCAAACCGTATCTGTGCCAAGCTTCTACAAGTTGCGGCTTTTGGCGAGTTATTGAAACGCGGACTGTTTTTATCTTCCAGGGAATATTTTTACGGCTGTATCCTAATTTTTGATTTGATTTATTAATTTTCATCACTAGGAATTGAAGAGTTTTTACTTACACCGTCGCAATCCGGGCAGATAGCGTTCCTGTTCGCTACTTATACTTTAGCTTGTTTAATATAGAAGGTAATCTACAATAAGTTGTAAAAACTGTCTATCATCTGGATGATGACAAACAGTACCTATATACTACTTCCAGTTGATAAAAATATACTTCTAAGAGGATTTTTTATGCAAATTAAATTGTCAAATTAGAGACAGTACTTTAAATCCTTAAATTTTAAATTTTTATGGTTGCCAATCTTCCTCAGTCACTGCCTATTAATACAGACGATCGCCACCGTTTGTGGATGCCGGAACAGGTGCTGTTTACTCCGGCGGCTTTAGATGAGGATTGGGGAAGGCAAATTTTGGCACGTGTCGAATCTTTGGGACTTCCGGTTCAAAGGCTGAAACAAAATCGGATCGCGGGTTTGCGGGGAGAAACGGAACGCGAAACCTACGCTACATCCAAGCGTACTCTAGCAGTTGTCACGGCACCAGCGAGCCAGTTTAAACTTAGTCCAATTCCACCTTCAGCCGATTGGCAGTTTCATCTTGCTCAAGGATGTCCGGCTCATTGTCAGTATTGTTACTTAGCGGGTAGTTTGCAAGGACCGCCAGTGATTCGGGCTTACGCAAATTTACCTCAAATTTTAGATAATCTCAAAAATTATGAAGATTCAGAAAAATCAACTAGTTATGAAGTTAGCTGCTATACCGATCCTTTAGGTATCGAACATTTAACTGGAAGTTTAGCTGAATGCATTCGCTATTTTGGTACTCGCGACAAAGCAACGTTGCGCTGGGTAACGAAGTTTGACAATGTAGATGATTTATTACTGCTACCTCATAACGGTAATACTCGCTGTCGTTTTAGCGTGAATGCGGCTTCAATTTCGCGGACGTTGGAAGGTGGTACGGCTTCTGTAATGCAGCGATTGCAGGCAATTCGTAAGTTAGCGCTTGCGGGTTATAAAATCGGCTTTGTTATCGCGCCGATTATGCCGATTGAAGATTGGCGTGAAGAATACACGCAACTTCTTGACGCTGCGAAAGCTACTCTTAATTTCGAGTGCGATCTAACTTTTGAATTGATTTCCCATCGCTTCACCCCAGGTTCAAAAGGAGTATTGCAGCAATGGTATCCTAACAGCAAACTCGATCTAGATGAGTCAACCCGCAGCGTTAAACGCAATAAGTTCGGAGGTGTCAAATATGTTTACGATAAAGACACTATGAAAGAATTGCGGACATTTTTTGAAAGTGCGATCGCACAACGTTTTGTGTCAGCCAAAATTCTATATTGGACTTGATTGGGCATTAGGAGAGGGGGAGATGGGGAGATGGGGGGATGGGGAGATGGTAAGCCACTCTCGTGGGTCGGTTCCCTCCGTTGAGGGGAGTGGTGAACCCGTTCACGCGTTCACCGCTAGGTGCGGCTCAAGCGTGCGGCTCAGGGGGAGACAAGGGGACAAGGAGATGGTAAGCCACTGCGTTGCGCGGGTTCCCCGCGTTGTAGCAAGTGGCGCAACCCGAAGGGGGAGAGGGCAAGGGAAGCAATTAATTTTTTTTACAAGAAAACTAATTATAATTATTTATTTATTTTCTGACTCCTAATTCCTAACTCCTAACTCCTAATTCCTAACTCCTAACTCCTAACTCCTAACTCCTAACTCCTAACTCCTCAAGAGTCGGCATAAGCCATACCGTTAGCATCGGCGTAACGATGCATAAAGCGCATAAACCTTTCCCAATGGTCATCTTGTTCGATTTCAAATTGGCAATCAACCCGTTTTAATTCATCTCCTTCATCGCCAACAAAGATAAATTTAGTCGAAGAAGGAGTTACGCTAATTTCGCCTTCTTCGTCGGTTAAAAGCATTGTATTTAAGGATTTTTTGGTAAAGCTATTGAATTTTTCTAAAGCTTGTAATTGGTCAAATGTCATTAAAACGATGCGTTTCCCAGTATTAGGATTGCGACGCAAGCTGACGTTTCCTAATGTCTCGTTAATGCCAGCAAAAAATTGAATTGAAGGAGTGGACATGGTAATTGACCTGAGTTCGGGTTAAGCAGATTGAGCTAAAATCCAGTCGTAAAATAATAAGTGTAAACTTATTAGTTTATTATCTGCCCTAACCGCTTCAAAATCCTTAAAACTTCTCCTAGTTCGTGACGGCGAGGAAGTAGGGTAAATGTTCTGGAATTATCGTAGCGTGGATTCTCACCTAAACTCAATTTCAAAAATGTAAACTCATCACCGTTAGTCGCCATTCCATAAGCGACAGTATGGGGCTGCGGTTGAGCCAGCATATAAGCCAGTAGTTGTGGCATGGCTACACCTAAAGGTATTCCATTGCGTTTAGATTCAACCACCAAAAGCCAAAGTTGTTCTTGAACGACCAATGTATCGATAAAACCACGGATTGTTTCTACTGGATCTGTAATTTCTAAATCAATCCCGTATGGGGAGCGAATTTTGAATGGTGGCTCAAAAAACCCAGCAAGCTTAATCAGGGGTGAAAGTATAATTAAATTTACCGTTCCTTCCAGTAGAAACCCGTCTAATCTCTGGTAATCGTATATTCTTTTGATGCGGGCAATTTCAGCTTTTTCTCCTTCACTTAGCTCTGGTAAATCCTCTACCCACTCATTAAAAAAATCATCATCTTCTGCTTGGAACAGATTGCAACGAGTTTGAAGGTCTTTAAAAGTTTTGATTTTATCGGTAACAGCTAAACTAAATGACATTTTTGTTTAGGAAGTTTTAGGTTGTAGTTTACTTCAGCTACACTTAATAAGTCTACTACATGGCAAAACAAAGCGTCTAAACTGAACATAAGGCAGGTTGCTGATTTGATCTTATTTTCAGCTTACTACCTGCTCCTTTTCTTATCCCGAATTCAGGTTAATTGGTAATTGGTTATGGGTAATTGTTTATAAAGCTTATTAATCAAAAAAATAGGCTATGCCAGTACTTTTAATTCTAAAAATTATTATAAAAAAGCCAACAAAGTTAATTATCAAAGAAAATCATCAACAAGGAGTTAACATTACTTCAATATTTTTCCTATTTTCTATTACCAATTACCCATTACCCATTCTCTATTAAATTTATCTTTGATTTTGATAAGGATAATAATACTGCGAATTGTACCCGTTCTGCGGATAAGTTGTTATGGGCATTGTATTATTTACACCGTTGGGAACGGAATTCGGAAGCGGAGGTTGATAAGGGTTAGTTCCCGTTGATGGATTATTTAAGTAAGGAGAATTACTGCTTGGTGGAAGATTAGTTCCATTTATTCCTGGAATCGCGGCAGCTTGGCTAAAGTATTGGTACGCGAAACTAGATACTGAGGTAATTAAAGTTTCGGCACTTGGGTCATTTCTAGGACGCTGTACCATGACGGATACAACGTAGCGCTTACCTGTGGGTAATTCAATTAATCCAACATCACCCAACATTGCGCCAATATATCCCGTTTTATTAGCAATATTTGCCCCCGCACCCAAACCTTTAGGTAATAGATGCCGTCTTTGGTTGCGACGCATGATTTCAAGTATGCTGTTGCGGGATACTGGATTTGTAACTAAGTTCCCTTTACTCAGCATTGCCATTACGTTACCTAATTCTTTAGGGCTGGTGGTATTAGTTCCTTGAATATCGGGTAGTCGATTGCGGAGTACTGTAGCTGTTAATCCCCAACTGCGAAATCTTTGATTTAAGGCTTCTATTCCACCCATACGAGCGATTATCATATTTGTGGCGGTGTTGTCGCTAACTATCATCATTTTGGTTGCGACATCTGAAGCCATAAATTTGCTTCCTACTGGTTGGCTTTTCATATCGCCAGAACCTCCTGCAACCATGTTCTGTTCCATGACTAGCGTTTCATTTAGTTGAATTTTCCCTGCATCTACATCTTGGAAAAAGGCAACAAGTATGGGTAATTTAATTGTGCTAGCGGCTGAAAATGAGTTGCTGGAGTTTAAATCTACATAATTACCAGTATCTAAATCTGCTATGAAAACTCCTGGTGTCAAATTTGCGTTAGCAGCTGCAAGATTTTGGACGGCACTTTTGAGAGGAATTATTTCTTGGGTTAAATAGAAACCTTGACTATTAGAAGCGGCTTGCGGTTGATTTTGTTCTAAATTTGATGAGTTGGCTGTAGTTACTTGAGTAGCTGGATCTAATACTGATAATACCGTACCTACAATTGCGCCAATACCGACTCCTACAATTAACAAACGCAATATATACAGCATGGTTCTCGCCATCGGTTTGAGGCGAGTTTTGTTAGATACTTTTACTCTTTTAGTTATTCGTTTGTTGAACTTTAAGGGTGGAATCTTACCATTTGTAGCAGCTGATTTCATTCCACTAGGTGCTGTTTGAGATGCTTTTTTTCTCAACCAAGTCTCGGCTGGGGCTTCTACCCTTTGTCGCTTTCGAGGTTTTTTCGCACTACTTGAGGAAGGACTAATTACTACACGCGAAATTCCGCCTTGTTGAGGTGGATGCTGCTTTCCAACTGGTTTTTGAACTTTACGCACTTTTTGACGGCGCTTTGTGGGTTGTCGCCGCCCAGATGCTGTAAATTTGTAACTTGATTCTGACACCGCTACTCCTTCTAACCCACTTACTCTGTAAATACTGTACGAACTGCACGCTTCTTCTCAAATCATCCTTAGTAGCATTTTTGTGTTTAGTTTAAGCTATTATTCAAAATTTTGGGGGGCGATACGCGCACGCGATCGATATTCATTATTCATTCATCAATTCTTATAATCCGGATTGTGTCAGCGCCCACTGCATCTGCCGTAAAATACCTCTTAACATAGCGACTTCTTGCGTTTGCAGCTGAGCGCGATTATACAATTGCCGAAATTTTTCCATGCGACTGCTGGCAGTATGGGGATAAAGATACTCAATAGACAGCAGTAGTGATTCTAACTGTTTGTAGTATCCTTCGACAACCTCTAATGATGCGAGTTCGTTATCTGAAGCATCAGTTTTAAATGTATTTTCTCTTGAAAGCTGTTGACTTTGCGCTAATTCATAACAGCTTATTGCCACAGCGGAGGCTAAATTCAAGGATGCATATCCGGAATCAGTAGGAATACGCATAAATTTTTGAGCGTAGTTTAATTCTTCGTTGCTCAAACCTCTGTCTTCCCTACCGAAAATTAATGCTGCTGGTTGAGATCCTGCTTCTAATAACCAAGGTAATACTTCGCGGGGATTTTGCAGGGGAATATTAAAGTCTCGGGTTCTAGCTGTTGTGGCGATCGCTCTTTTGCATCCCTGCAACGCTTCGGGTAATGTGGCTACCGATACTGCTGTTTCTAAAACGTCTTTAGCATGAACTGCCATGAGCGTGGCTTCTTCCCCTAAATAATCGCATTGGGGGTTAACTAAAACCAGTTTATGAAGCGCAAAGTTTTTCATGACTCGCGCTACGGAACCGACATTTAATGGTCCTGCTGGTTCTACTAAGATGATTTTTATTCCTGATGCATTCATATTAATTGTTGGGGCATTGGGCATTGGTAAAATAAACTATTTTTTTATATCTATTAATAAAGTAGTTTAATTCTTTTAATAATGTTTGGATTTTTCTACTCCCTACTCTCTCAATAATTAATTTTAAAATGTTCCTAACAATGGTAATACTTTATTTTTTAGTATTTTAATCAAATCTGAGTCCATGTAATCATATTCATCGGCTATATCTAAACATACTACCCGTTTACCTTTAAGAAATGTTTGAATTTTTTTCGATAGTTTATTTTTATGCGTTTTTTCCATTACAAAAATAATATCGGCACTTTCAATCATTTCTGCTGACAATGGTATTTCTGCATCTTTATTTAAACCGGCGGATTCTACTTCTAATCTTTCGTATTCGGAAAAAATAGCTTAGAAAGGTTGGACTGCGTAATTTATTTTGACTACATAGGAATAATAGTTTCATGGAAGAAAAATCAAAAATAATTATTATGGGTTTGTAGTAAGGACTTTAGTCCTCGGTTTTAGGACTGAAGTCCTTACTACGAACTATAAAAAAACCGGGTGTTTAAAACCCGGCTGCTTAATATTCCTACAATCTAAAATCGTTAAACCATTTGCGATGTTTACACTGTAGGCTGTGGCTGTGGTTGGAACATAAACAAGGAGTAAACTACATCGCGACGGATGTTTGTCATCATATCCAGGAATAGTTCGTAACCTTCGCTCTTATATTCAATTAAGGGGTCTTTTTGACCGTAACCGCGCAATCCTACGGACTCTCTTAAGGCTTCCATTTGTTGCAAATGTTCGCGCCATAAGGTGTCTATTCGCTGTAAAATAAAGAATCGCTCTGCTTGACGCATTAATCCGGGTTGAATTTGATCGACTTCGGCTTCTTTCATGTCGTAAGCGATGCGAACTTGTTCGTGTAGAAAGGCTTTGATCTCGCTCATGGACATATCTTCTAAATGAGAAGCTTGTAAGTCCGATAGCAGATAAACAAATTCTTTGACCTTTTCAGTTAATTTTTCTAATTCCCATTCTTCCGATGGTAAGTCTGGGTTGACGTAATAATCAACGATGTCATCCATCGTTTTTTCGGCATATTTAATTACCTGTTCTTTGAGGTCTTGCCCTTCTAATACTCTACGACGTTCGGCGTAAATTGCCCGCCGTTGGTTGTTCATTACTTCGTCGTACTCGAACACCTGTTTACGAATGTCGTAATAGTAGGTTTCGACTTTTTTCTGGGCACCTTCCAAACTGCGAGTTAACATACCCGATTCGATGGGCATATCTTCCTCTACACGGAACATATTCATTAAACCGGCAACGCGATCGCCACCGAATATTCTCATTAAGTTGTCTTCTAAACTTAAGAAAAATCTGGTGGAACCGGGGTCCCCTTGTCTTCCGGCGCGTCCTCGTAGTTGGTTATCAATCCGCCGAGATTCGTGGCGTTCGGTACCAATTACGTGTAAACCACCCAAGGAGATAATTTTATCGTGTTCTTGGTCGGTAAATGCTTCGTATTCTTCTTTGACGCGGTTGTAGGCTTGGCGTATTTTCTGAATTACGGGGTTTTCGGTTGGCGCTTTCTCGGCTGCTACCGCTATTTTGTCTTCGGCTTCGAGTTCGGATAAGCTACGTTCGCCAAATTCTTTGACAGCAACTTCTACTGCTTCTTTGAGAATATTTTCGGCTTCTTTACTTATCTGTGTGGGGAATACTTTCGGCGAAGCTTTCCAGGTTTTCACTTTTTTACCGGGAACGAAACCATGTCCGCCACCAGTATCATTCGGTAAAGTTGCTCTACGAGGCGAAAATACATCCTCGTCTTCTGGCTGGACAATTCGAGGCATTAAGAATTCCCGAACTTTCAAACGCGCCATATATTCGGCGTTACCACCCAAAATAATGTCGGTTCCTCTACCAGCCATGTTGGTGGCGATCGTTACCATTGCCCCGCGTCCGGCTTGAGCGACAATTTCGGCTTCCCGTTCGACGTTTTCCGGTCTGGCGTTGAGCAGTTCGTGAGGAATGCCACTTTCTTTCAACAGTTTGCTGAGATATTCCGATTTTTCAACGCTTGTGGTTCCTACCAAAACAGGTCTGCCGGTTTCGTGCATTTCGGCACATTCATTAGCGATCGCCTTCCATTTTCCGACTTCTGTCTTAAATACCATATCTGGCAAATCTTTACGCTGCCTGATTCGGTTGGTAGGTATGATACTTACTTCTAATTTGTAAATTTTTTCAAATTCTACTTCTTCTGTTTTTGCGGTTCCTGTCATTCCACCTAATTTGGGATACAGCAAAAACAAGTTTTGATAGGTAATCGAAGCCAACGTTTGAGTTTCTGGCTGAATCTCTACACGTTCTTTTGCTTCAATCGCCTGGTGTAAACCGTCACTCCAACGTCTTCCCGGTAGTACCCTACCAGTAGATTCATCGACAATTACTACTTCCCCATTACGAAGAATGTAGTTTACGTCTGGTAAAAACAGTTCCTTGGCTTTAATGGCGTTAAATATAAAGTGCGCCCAAGGATCTTCGGGGTCGAATAAATCGGTGACTTCTAAAAGCTCTTCTGCCTTCTGGAAGCCTTCGTCGGTCAACAGTACGTTACGAGCTTTTTCGTCTACTTCGTAATGTTCTTGTTCTCCTTTAAGCAATGCATTGGCAATTTGAGCAGCTTTGACGTATTTCTCGGTTGGTCTTTCTACCTGACCGGAAATAATCAACGGAGTTCTAGCTTCATCAATTAAAATCGAATCTACTTCGTCAATTACGCAATAATTAAACGGACGCTGTACTACATCCGCCATCGACGTTGCCATGTTATCCCGCAGGTAGTCAAAACCTATTTCACTGTTGGTAACGTAGGTAATATCGCATTCATAATTTTTCTTTCGTTCCACGGGAGTCATGCTGGACTGAATTAGTCCTACAGTCAATCCTAAGAAACGGTGTACTTGTCCCATCCACTCAGCATCACGACGGGCTAAGTAATCGTTAACGGTAATTACGTGTACGCCTTTACCAGTTAAAGCATTTACATAGCTAGGTAATGTAGCAACCAGGGTTTTACCTTCCCCGGTTTTCATTTCGGTAATTTGTCCCTTGTGCAGAATCATCCCGCCCAATAACTGCACGTCAAAGTGACGCATTGCTAAAACTCGCCTTGCAGCTTCCCTGGTTACGGCAAAAGCTTCGGGAAGGATATCATCAAGGGATTCGCCTTTAGCAAGACGTTGTTTAAACTCTGGTGTTTTAGCCTTAAGCTCTTCATCAGAAAGAACTTTAATGTCTTCCTCTAAGAGATTAATTTCAGTAATTGATGGTTGGTATTTTTTTAGCTTACGAGCGTTGGGGTCGCCCAACAAGGTTTTTAGCATGGCTTCTTTAATTTAACGGATCGCTTGGAAGAAAGAATTATAGATGATGGCAATGATTATAAGTACTGTTACCTTTGATGAGCTTTTTTTTTAGCTCCATAAAAACGCATTCCAAGAGAATTAACTCAAAAGTAGAAATACGAGCAAGTGAGCTTACTAAACAATTAGTTTTAACAAAGAACTTATATTTATCTAAACTAATAGTATCATTTCGTCCTCGATGCCGCGCCGTAAAGCCCGACCTGGGGAAGGTTGGTTTTCCGTCTTTTAGGAGAGGGATGGGGAGAGGGAGGGGACAAGGGGAGATGGGGAGAGACAGGGAAGGGGAAAAGTTAGGAGTTATAAATTTTAACCTTTAACCTTTAACCTTTAACCTGATACCTAATACCGATCGCGGCGCTTGATATTTGATATTCCTCGTTTCAACCGCTATCGTATTGCAAAAGTACCAAATTCTATCGGCTACTTTCAAGCTTTGATAGTTCTTTATTTTTGGGTTATGAATCCTATGTATTAAGTGTTGTTAAGAATTATGCATTCAACTTAGACATAATTCACTTAAGTAAGAAATATTTTATATGGGTAATTTATCCGTTTCTATTACAAAAAATTATGTTTTTAAATTTTTATAATATCTATGATAAATTATTTTGTAGCTAGTATTTTATTTAATTAAGTAATATCTAACGTATCGCTTGTTATTGTATTTTTTTATATAAAGAAACCGATCGCACCCTGAAATATTGTATGAAAATTATTGAGAAAACAGATGTCCCTAATGACCTTGGAAATTCCAAAACTGTGCAAAACAACTCTTACAGTTGCTACTTAGTCTAACTACTGATATAAAACGAAACAACAGCAATTTCCACTAGGTAATCTTACTCTCTCAATCTATCTCTACGTACATATAGCTAATTTTCATAGGACAATTTAAAATTATCAAGAAAGTAGTTCCTAGTAAATCCATAACCTAAATGTCTCACTATCAAAAATTACTCCGAGTTTCTACAGTCGGTAAATCTTTGTACAACATCACTCCTAAAATTGAAGCGATCGTTGCCGATTCGGGAGTTGAAACGGGACTTTGTACTTTGTTTTTACGTCATACTTCAGCTAGTTTATTAATTCAAGAAAATGCCGATCCTAACGTGTTGACGGATTTGGCTAATTTTATGGCTAAGCTTGTACCGGAAGGGGCGAACTATATACATGATGATGAAGGTGCTGATGATATGCCCGCTCATATCCGTACTGCTATTACTCATACTTCCGAACATATTCCGATTAATCGAGGACACTTGGTATTAGGAACTTGGCAAGGAATTTATATTTGGGAACATCGCCAACGCAATCACAATCGAGAGTTGGTTGTTCATATTTCCGGATAATTTTCCGATTTATGGTTAAAATGTGATACAAGTTTATTGTTATATAACCTACATTCTTATGCAGTAAGCATGATATTTCGGCGTGTTTTTTCATTTTTCAAATGTTTGATTTGATGCAAAATGAAATTATTTATTAAGTTTATCGATCTTTTTGGAATTGATGATGATTTTTTAAATTAAAGTGAAATATAAATGTAATTGTTGCTTTTAAAGATTGGCTGCCGATCGCGTTATTATTATATGAAGCCAAATTTTACACCGTCTAATTCTTTTCAAGTTTTGGATAAAATACTCACGCAGCAAGTTGTAAAACCTTTGTCTCTAAATCCAAATAAATCTTTAATTACTAGTTTCACGGATTTGGAAGCTCAGATTATTCAACAATCATCCGATGTTTACTTGATTGCAATGCTTGGGGATACTTTACAAAGAATAGTTGATGCCTTGCTGCATAATTTCCCAGAAAATATATTTTGGGATTTTGATTTTATAGTTAGCAGTATGCTCAAACAAGCTTTATCATCTGATGCTGCTGTAGATATATTAGAAGATTTCGGCAATAAAATAGTTTTGCTGATGGATATGTTTGGTAGAGAATCAGAAATTCGCTTTCGATACGTCCATGATTTCATGTATGGATTTGACTGGGCAAGGTGGGTAAATAAAAAACCCAAAAGTCGGGCAAGTTTAGAACCTTTCTGCCTTCATTTTTTGGACGATTTACTTTGTAAAGGTGAAGAAATTTTACAAAGTATCAAGGAAGATGATGAAAAATATCCCCGAATTTCTGAGAAGCGTTATCGCAATCCTTTCTGTTTTTCGCGAGAGCCGGAAGATGAATGCCGTTTGTTAACTTATCTTGCCGATCGCTCCTGTATACCTGTTGCCGCATGGGAGTGGGATACTGTTGGGGTATGGAATAAACCTTTTTACCAAATTCGCGAAGATGCTTCGTTGAGTTTGAATATTGGGAAGAGGGAAGTAGGGAGTAGGGAGTAGGGAGTAGAGAGTAGAAAGTAGAAAGTAGGGAACGGGGAAATTTTAAATTATTAAAATTTAAGAATCTAAAATCCAAAACAAACGCATCCGTTGTTAAAATCTAAAATCTAAAATCTAAAATTAAAATACTTTCTACTCCCTAAGTTTTATACAATAAATAACCAATTCCTAAAAGTTAAGTAGATGAAAATTACGGATTTAATTACCTGGTTTGAAGAATGGGCGAATCCGGCATGGCAAGAAAAATGGGATAATTGTGGCTGGCAGGTGGAACCGGGGGTGTTAAATGAAGATGCAGGAATTTTGGTGTGTCTAACGCCTACTTTGGCGGTTATGCAAGAAGCTATCGATTTGAAAAATGCAGGTAATCCGGTTAATTTAATTTTTGCTCATCATCCTTTAATTTTTAATAAAATTAAGTCGCTGCGTACTGGTGACTTCATTGGGGAAATGGTACGTTTGGCGTTTATCCATAATATTGGGATATACACCGCTCACACTAATTTTGACCAAGTAAATGATGGTACTGCGGATGTTTTAGCGCAAATTTTAAAATTGCATGAAGTTTCTCCTATCGTAAATACCCAACCGGGTTTGGGATATGGGCGTGTTGGTGTTCTTCACCGAAGTTTAACTTTACGGGAATTATTGGCGCAAATTCAATCTTCACTTAAACCACCCAATTTGATTTTTTCCCCAAATGCGGATTTGGAGATGATTGTTGAGAAAGTAGCAGTTTTAGGAGGTTCTGGGGCTAGTTTTATCAGTGAGGTAACTAAAACTGGTGCGACGGTATATTTAACTTCTGATTGCAAGTTTCACCAATTTCAGGAAAGCCGCGATGCTGGAATTATTTTAGTTGATGCCGGACATTACGCTACCGAACGCCCTGCTTGTGAAGCTTTAGCGTTGAAGTTCGCTTCTTTTAATCTGGCTTTTGTAAGGTTGAGCAATACTGATGAGGATTTCCGTCAATTTTTTCTTTAATAAGTTGAGGGGAATATGGAATTTGTAAGTGGAACTTAACATTCAGCGCTTGCGCCGACACTGAAGAATAATTTTTATACGTACATAAATAATTTACGGTATTAAAAAAAATATAGAGGATTCGTACATAATCGTACCCAGTATTATTAACAACTTTGTACTTAAGTATTTTTTTGACAAAAGATAAATCATTGTTGTAATATTTATATTGCAGTAGCTAGGTTTGAGATTTTGTTATGCTAATAGGCTGTTATTTGCTGTCTGTGATTTAAATCACTCTAATGATGTGAATGCGATCGCTTAAAAATAGGCGTAACTGTTTCAAAATAAAAGGTGATGAGATGCTAACAAAGCTTTAACTAATGATGATTCGCGCACTTGTTGAATCTGCTTTTCAAACTGGATATTTGAGCGTTGAGTCCGAAGGTCTGCTGCATCAGATGCTAGCTAACAGGATATATCGAGCGGAAGATGTTGCTGCATTAACGCGATTGTGCGACGCTGTTCGTGCGGGTCAAGTTAAGCGTGAGGCATCTTCAAATATTTCTGTTGGGTTTCTAGGGCAAAAAATATAGTTATAGTTAAATGATGCTAAGTGTGTCCGATTGGTCTAAAATGTTAATTAATAAATAAATATTGAGATTATTGTTTAATTTAAGGTGAAGCTTGGCAAGAGTTTGAGTTAAGATCGATAACATACAGGTGGATTAATCGCAGTCCGCACCTCACACTCCCAGTAATGCCTATAATTATCAGTAGGTAAATTAAGCAACCGCGATATTCACTTGAAGATGGAGTATCATTTAATTCATAATGATAGAAATGATTTACCAGCGATATTTTATCTGGTCGGCAATAGTTCTAAGTTATTTCACTTCTATGAAGCAAATATTTCTTGAATAATTAAATTAGTTCTGAGTTTAGTTTTTGTAGTGCGGTAAACAATATAATTTTATTAAACCCAAATTTTACATAAAACTGAATACTTGTCAGTCAACTATGTGAGTTTGAGTTTAATCACCGCACTATACTTATGGGTGTTATCTCAGTCGGGTTAATCCCAAGTTTTTACAGATTTTAGTTCGTTGAGAAAAAGGTTATGCACGCGAATGCTACACCGTAAGATTTATCAACTATGCTGTGATGCGCGGGAAATATGTATTTTCTTGCGGGATCAGCAACGCTGGATTGAACGCGCCCGCATTATAGACATTGAGGGAGATTTAGTCACCCTGCGCTATGAAACTGAAGAAGATGATGAAGTTTGTTCTTGGGAGGAAATGGTTCGCCTCGAAAGTATTGGTGCTGTAACTCAAAAACTTGCTTCAGTTCCACGAGGTAATGTTGAGCCTTTGTTAACGGAAGATTGTCCGGAAGAGGAGCGTATTCACAATCCGTCTACTGATTCCAATCCCGAATAAGGCGTTTTTAGTTTTTACTAAAGGCTGTTTTTTTTATTCTTCACGAGAAAAGGCTGGACAGTAACCTTCTAAGGTTACTTTGAAGTTATACAAAGGGGACGCGGGATTCCAACACCGCTGTCCCCTTTGATGTTTGCAGGTTCCGCAGCAATCTAGCGACGATCCTTGCTTGCGATCGCCATTATGTAGGAGTAATTCTCTTTGAGATAATCCGCGTAATACAAGTTCTTCTCCCTGCCAACGTGCTTCAATTAAGCCGGTGTCGGCGAATTGTTGCCAGCGGGGGTCTTTATTAATGTTACTTGATAGTGTAATTAGAATTGCTGTTTCTAATTGAGTAAGTTCGCCTTCGTAATTCGTATCTGGTGCGGCTGGCTGTAAGAATGTGTCGCCAATTGGAAGTTGAACTAAAGTTTGGATCTGTGGAGAATGGACGTGATAGCGGTTTTGCAGTTCTTCCAATCCTGTCAAATCTGCTAAATAGGCAGGTGAACCGTGAACGAAAACAACGTGCTGGGGTCGTAAATTGTGAATTAATTGGGTGGTACCCGGACCATCGCTATGCTGTGCGAGCAGATAGTTTTCTATAGTACCCAGTTGAGAAACATTTTCTGCTATTATTTCAGTTTTTTCTGGCTGTAATATTAGCCAAGAACCCGTTTGCGATCCACAATATTTATTTAAATCCGTTGTGGAGTCGGTAATAATTATACAGGGAGAATTGCCAACGCTACTTCGTTGAGAATCTTCTAAGCGACGCACGCGGGGACGCACTCGTTCATCCCAAAATAACGGTTGATGGCGAGCAAAATTCTGTACTGATGGGGGAAGATGGGGCAGTAGTTCTAGATAAGCATCGCATCCGGCGGCAACATTTCCATCAACCCAAATATCTATATCTCTGCCAGTGAAGTGATGGTGACTGCGGAGAAGCATGAGTAATTCTTGACCTAAACCTAATGCTGGACTAGGCATTAATACTGAAGAACCTTCTGCAATGGCGCGATTTATTCTTTCTGCCAGTTGATTTTCTTGATTGCGGCGATGGGGATGACGAGCGGTACCGTAGCTACCTTCTACTATCAAGATATCTAATTCGATTCCGCGCAATTCTTCTAAACGAAAACCTTCTACTAACCGCGAGTTGGATAAGAAAAAGTCTCCCGTATAAAGCAATTTATAAGAGCGATCGCTTGT
Organism: Rivularia sp. (in: cyanobacteria); assembly: GCA_965234645.1. Taxonomy (GTDB): domain Bacteria; phylum Cyanobacteriota; class Cyanobacteriia; order Cyanobacteriales; family Nostocaceae; genus Rivularia. The sequence goes on from OZ248344.1 coordinate 17,753, forward strand.
TGTGTAGGTAAGTAAAATTGCTACTGCGCCGGGTAAATGTCCGCAGGGAAAAAGTTCTACTGTTAAATTTTCTTTAAGTTCTATAGTTGTGCGTAGTTCGAGTGCTTGGAACAACGAGGAAGTTTCTTTACTATTTTTGTCTAACCAATTTAACGGTAGCAGTTTACAGGTAACTTCACTGCCGTAAATTGGCAAAAGAGGAAATGTTTCGTGCAGGGCTAGCAATCCCCGTGCATGATCTGGATGAGCGTGAGTTACTATTACAATGTCTGCTGGTAAGGGAGTATTATCAGGACGTGCCGACTTTTTCAACCCTTTGGTTAAGGGCGAAATATCTGCTAAGCCGCAGTCTAACATGATGCGGTAGGGTCCCATTCGCACCAATAGACACATACCTTCACCATCTTGATGAACGCCATAAGTAAAGCATTCTAATTCGGGAGTGCTTTCCCCTTCATCAAGAGAGGCTATTGAATAGCCTTCGCTCATATATTCCCCCCGCAAAGTGGATTTAATCAAATTCTTAACTACAAGGGTTTTATTTATATTCTAAAAACAGGAGAGGAAGCATCCGAGCAGCACAGAGAATGCGATCGCACTCCTCTCCATCTACTATTTAAACAAGTATTAAGTTCCAAAACCCTTGAGTTGACTTTTGGCTACCCTGGCATATTCCACCGATATTTTAATGCGCGGAACCATTACCGTGATAGTTTTCGGAATCATAAAAACCATTTTTGGTACCAAAAACCAAGCATGACACGCTAAACACAATTGTTAGTGCTACTAGAATTAGCTTTACATCCATATTCTTTACCCTTTACTTTTATATGTTCCTATCTATATAGGATACTTCCGCTATCAAGTAGATAACAGAGAAAGTTTTATCTAACATATAAAGATTGATTGTGCAATGAGTAAACTTACTCCAATCAGTCAGATTGTAAAACATCAAGGGTTACGTGTCTATCTACTCTTGCTACATCTTTACAAGAATTTTTGCTTTTTAGTCTTATTCTTTTTTATGGTTTACCCTTTATTTCAATATGATGTATTGAAATAAAGGGTAATTTTTCTGGAATTTACTACGCATCTAAAACTTTTATCTATATATAGCTTCTGTATGTACATTTTATTTTCTTGTATTTAGGGCTATTTTATTTTACTTATGAAGCGCTCAAATGTTTAAACATCTAGATGTTTAAATACCTGAACATTTAATAAACATTCAAATATTTAAACATCTGAATGTTGAAATATATACTGTAAAATTTTTACGGTATAAGTTTCTATGCTGAGAAAATGATAATTACTGTAGCGGCTTTCAAGGGAGGCGTAGGTAAGTCTATAACTGCATTACACCTTGCTACTTACTTACAAACAAAGGCTGATACGCTGTTGATAGACGGGGATCTTAACCGTAGCGCCTTAGACTGGTCTAATCGGGGTAGTTTGCCGTTTAAAGTCGCCTCGGAGGATGATGGGGTTGCTTTGGCTGCTTTGTACGAACATATAGTAATTGATACTCCTACGAAACCTAGTTTTAAGGAGTTAAAAAGCATTGCTCGCGGATGTGACTTGGTAATTATACCGACAACTCCGGATGCTATTGCATTAGCTGCTACGATGCAAATGGTTGGATTACTTAATGAATTAAAGGCTAATTATCGAATTTTGCTGACTATTATTCCTCCAAGTCCCAATAAATCGGGAAATGATGCTAAATTAGCTTTAAAAAATGCTAAACTACCTATTTTTAAAACAGGAATCAAACGACTTACGGTGTTTCAAAGAGCAGCTTTAGAAGGAGTACCAGTTAATGCTGTAAATGACCCCAAAGCGCAAGTTGCATGGCAATGTTATGCTGAAGTTGGCAAGGAGATTTTATCTTGAGTAACAAGAAAACTAGCCGTTTTGACGAATTAATTGATGCTGCTCGTTCTCGTCAAAATAGGGATAAGTCTATTGATTTAGATGAGGAAAAAGTTACTTTTAAAAGCAAAAGTACCGACCCAAATTATGTTCGTACTACTGTTTATTTACCAAAGAAACTGCATCGAAGTTTGAAGTTAGCTGCTGCTGCTGATGAGCGTCAAATGAGCGATATTATGACTGAATTGGTGGAAAAGTGGCTTTCACAAAAGGGGAGCATCCCAAATGTGTAAAATTATTTTTTTGTAGTGCGAGCATCTTGCTCGCTAGCGACTACTAGGGAGCGAGACGCTCCCACTACAAATTTTATTTTTGCAAAATTGGGATGCTCCCTCACAAAAGAGTTAACAGTTAAAGATAATTCTTGTAGGGTGTGTTAGACGCACGACTATATACTTATTTTAAAAATAATCTTAATACGTCTAACGCACCGATTCTATTAATCCTACACTGGATATGGTATGGTCTGTTGATAATTAAAAAAATGATGGTGCGTGACGCTATAAACATTCTAATTATTAATTATGTTGCTAAAAGCGTCATAAACCCTACAATATTACTAAAAGAAAAAGCCCAAGTTTAATAAAAAACCGGGCTTTTGAATTACTAACTAGTATCAACTTACAAATAGATTTCTTCTCCAGATTGGGTAAAACGAACGTCTTTAATGTTCCATTTGGGGTTGCTAGTTAAAGTTTTCTCTATACTTTTAAATAAGGTGAATTGTTCGCAACTTGAAAGGGAAACTAGTTGTCTGGGAGAATCGGGAGGGATGCGGAAGTCTACTGTAGCAGTTCCGTTGTTAAGGTTAACTCGATAGTTGGAAATGTTTATGTCAGCCGTGTTTTTTGATTTAAGTATTTTACCTACAGCCTCTTCTACAGGTTCATTTGCTGATACGGATACTTTTTCAGGTACTAATGTTTGACATTGCGAGTCGCTCATGTATAAGGTGACATCTGTATTTTTTAAATTCCCTGTTTTGTTTTGATTGGGGGTTTCGGATGATGCGGGTGTTCTTGCTCCAAGTGACGTAGGGGGAACAGTTGGGGATGATGGTGATGGTGGAGTTGTAATTTGAGTTTCAGGGGTCGGGATTTCGCTGCTAGGTGCGGTAAATGATGGACTGCTAGCAACTGGGGATTCGTTGGATGGTGCTTTTTCTTTGCTGTCAAGGCTTGGATTGGAACTGCAACTGCTTGCGCCAATTACCATTGCTGATAACATCAAAGGGAGAATATATCTTTTGTTTTGATGGATAAATTTGTTCATAGTGCTATAGCGCCTCACTTTTTTACTAACTTCAGTATTGCTTATGTTTGTTCCGTATCAATTTATAACTGATATGGCAAGTTTTTTAAATATTTATAAGTAGCAATTTTAATTCCGCTTTATTTGCTTAATATATAAATTAGAAATGTCTATTTTATTTAGTATCAAGAGTTTCCAAGTTTTATTTCGTTGTCTTAAGTAAGAGATAGTTTAATAGCGATGTCTAATAACCAATCTGGTACTTACAATCTACGTCAAGCTGAATGGGAAGGTACGCCAATCGATAAATGGGAACCTTCTCAATGGAAGCAGTGGAAAGCTAAACTGTCAGCGAAGGATGAGTTTGTTAAGTTAGAGCGCGAGTATTTGCGTATAAAATATAGTGTTATACAAGCTAATTTGGCTTTAAGTTTAGATAGAGTAAAAGTTAAACTCAAATTAACTAATGCCAAAACTATTGCTTTGCAAGGTACTTTTCCCTGTAAATCTGGAGATATTGGTAAGAATAACAGTTCTAATAAACAGTATACCATTTCGTTAGGTTTTGCGGCTAACGATGTGGGTTTAAAAGCTGCGATCGCAAAAGCTAGGAATTTGGATTTGTTGTTGATGACGAAGCAGTTTGAATGGACTGCGGAGTTATTAGGTAAACAAGCTCAAAAGTTAATACCTAATATAGATGAAAGTCCGGTACAAACAATTGGGGAATTAATTGAGGATTATAAACAGGAGTTTTGGAAGACTCATGAGAAGAATAGGCAGGGTATCAAAACTTGGGAAAGTCATTATTTACGGCATTTAAAAAAGTTACCTCAAGGTAAACATTTAACTGAGGATGCTTTGGAATCTGCTTTGAAGAATACTAGACCATTCACTAATTCTAGATTTTATTTGGCTTGGCAGTTAAAGAAGTTTTGTCAATTTTGCGATTTTGATGGTAGTAAGGTTATTGATTCTTATGCAACTCCTTTGCCGCAACCTGCTTTACGTAAAATCCCTACGGATGAGGAGGTTGTAAATGGTTTTTCGACTATTGGAGAAGCGTTATCAAGTCATGCTAGTAAGGATGTAACTAAACCGGAACAGTGGCAATGGTTATATGGTATGTTGGCTACTTATGGTTTAAGACCTCATGAATTGTTTGCTGTAGATTTAGAAGCTTTTACCGATCGAAATAATAAGTTTCATCTAGTTTATTTAAATCCCAGTTTGACTGAAGGGACGAAGACTGGTGAAAGAAGTTGCGGTATTCCTCCTTTGTATCCTCACTGGATAGAATTATTTGATTTAAAAAATATTAAATTTCCGCAAGCTGGGGGAAGTCTGAGTAATAAAACTGCTTTAATTCATATTAAGTTTAGAAATATTGATATCGGTTTTAAGCCTTACGATTTACGTCATGCTTTTGCAATTCGAGGACATCGGTTGCAAGTGCCAATTAAGACTATGGCTGATTATATGGGACATACGGTACAGGAGCATACGAAGACTTATCAGCGATGGATGAGTGAGGATACTAATTTACAAATTTATCAAGAGGTGGTTATTCATCGAAATGGAACTAGTAAGGAAGCTTTAAAGGAGAGGATTAAGGATTTGGAAGCTGAAAATTTAAGTTTGAAGGCAGAAAATGAGTCTTTGAAGGGGATTTTGATTCAGCATCAACTGGGGGAGTTGTTGAATTGAGAATAAAATTCTTGTAGGGTGTGTTAGACGCACGACTATATCATAAGAAAATAAATAATTTTAATTCGTCTAACGCACCAATTATCTTGATGGAAATATTGCTAATTTTAATTATTCTAATTTTCTTAAAATAACGATGGTGCGTGACGCTATAAGTGTTATCGCTACGTGTAATATTTCTTCCCGCGTCACACACCCTACAATTTTTATAAACCGCAGAGACGCGGAGAACGCTGAGGTAAGAAGGAAGAAGAGGTAGGGATATGAGGATTTTGAGACTATAAGATAGAAAATGAAGTTTTTAGAACTTTTTTGTAAATATTATTTCTTTTCCCTACTTTATACTCCCTATCCAATTGAAACCCATTACTCTGCCTCTGGCTAACTTTCGTAGGTTTACGCAAGCTAGGAGAACAATGCATCAGCTATGTTGGGGTTTTACAAAACTGGTGCATAAAAATGGCTTTTAATCAAGAGAAATTTGATGTTCTTATTCAGAAGTTAGAGGTTTTTGCACGCAAGCAGCCAAGTGCATATAAATTACGGGTAGCATTAATAGCAACACTAGGTTATGCCTATATTTTTGCAATACTAGCTGCAACCGGCGCTTTGTTAACGGGTATTATTTGGTTGATGCTTACTAGCAGGACATTTAATGCTAGAGCAATACAAGTTACTCTTTTTCTACTAGTATTTGGGTTGATTTTGCTGCGCTCTTTGTGGGTATCTTTTCCACCACCTACTGGTTTGTATGTGAAACGCAAAGATTATGAAGGCTTATATGCTTTTGTTGATGAATTATCATCAAAATTACAAGCTCCGTGTTTTCATCATATTTTAATTACGGACGATTTCAATGCTGCTGTTATGCAAAGACCGCGTTTAGGTTTGTTAGGATGGCAGCAAAATTACCTGATTATTGGCTTGCCTTTAATGTTAGCACTCACAACAGAACAGTTTCGTGCGGTGTTGGCACATGAACTTGGGCATTTATCAGGAAATCACAGTCGCTTCAGTGGTTGGATTTATCGTCAACGTTTAACATGGCATCGAATTGCTAAAGAATTGGGGGAAGGTGGTAATGAAATCTCATGGTTTATTTTTGAACAGTTTTTGAAGTGGTACGTGCCGTTTTTTAATGCTTATTCGTTTGTACTCGCACGTATGGATGAATACGAAGCTGATAAATGTGCTTTAGAATTAACAGGAGCTAAAAATACTGCTGAAGCTTTAATTAATGCTGACATTAAAGCTAGGTTTTTAGAAAGTTCTTTTTTTTCTAATATATACAAACAGGCAGAAACAGAGATTGAGCCACCTAAATTAGTTTTTACAGAGATGAAAGCAGCGTTTATTAAGGAAATTCCTTTTACAGAAAGTAGTTTATATTTGAAACAAGCTTTAGCAGAAAAAACGAATAATAGTGATACTCATCCATGCTTGAGTGACAGGTTGAATGCTTTGCAGTTTCTTCCTGAACGGGAACAAATATCTTTACCTACTGCAATTAAAGTTAGTGCGGCTAGAGAAGTTTTAGGAAATAATTTAAATAAGCTAATTGAGCATTTTAATCAAATTTGGTACGACCAAATGGCAACACCTTGGCGGCAGAAATACGCACAAGTTCAAGAATCACTTGCTACGCTCAATAAATTAGATAAAAAATCTAAGGAGGACAAATTAAATACTAAGGAAGCTTGGCAAAGAATTCAATTGACTTTGAATTTTAAAGATGATTCTTCGGCATTACCATTATTAAAGGAATTCTTATATACAGATGAAAATCATGCTTTAGCCAATTATTTTATGGGGGAAATATTGCTGAATCAGCAGAATACAGCCGGTATCAAATATGTTGAAAAGGCAATGGTTAATGATATTCAAACAGTAATTGATGGTTGTCAAATAATTTATTCTTTTTTAATCGAACAAGGTGATATAAATACGGCAAATTTATATAAACAGCGTGCAGAAAAGCATTACGATCTCCTTTTAAAAGGAGAGCAAGAACGCGAATATATCAGTCCTAAAGATAAATATCAACCTCATGGTTTATCGCGATCGCAATTAAATAGTTTATGCCAACAGCTATCATGTTATACCGAGATTGAAGAAGTTTATTTAGTTCAGAAGGTATTACAATATTTCCCGGAAAAACCACTATACGTTCTGGGTGTAATACGAAAAGTTGATTTGTGGAATGAAGTTGATATTCAGCCAAAAAATTACCATCTGCTCAAGCAACTTTCGGATAACATAGAATTTGATGGCAGAATATTTACCTTAATAATAACGGGCGAACATATTCATTTTCATAAACCATTAAGTAAAGTCCCGGATGCATTGATTTACCAAACAAATAAAAAGGTAAAAGGTAAAAGGTAAAAGAAAGAATAAAGAAAAAGAGTATTTTTTTAGCAAAGGTATTTTAACAATTAAAATTTTTGGCTCTTCATTACATAGTATGCTAAATCATAAGTAAAAAAACGCTGTAACATATGCTGTTTAGAGGCTTTGACTGTTATTTACTTAATTTTTTTACTAATATCGTCCTTTTTTCCCTTCTGCCTTCTGCCTTCTTACGACTATTTAATTAGCGCCCCCTTGTACTGAAGAACCAAATTTTTATAAACCTTACTAGACGCGCTTGTTCGCTGAGGTAAGAAGGATGAGGAGGTAGGGATTTGAATAATTTGAGACTATCAGATATAAAATGAAGCTTTTTAGCACTATTTTGAAATAATATTTCTTTTATATTCCCTGTTCCCTACTCCCTAAAATTTAGATAAATCAGATGTTGCTTCATAAGTGCTTTTTGGGAACTATAAGTATGAATTTTATATAAAATAAGCCGCTGTGACGGTAAATGAGACTATGGGAAACAATCTCATTACTATTGATAAAAGTATTTATGAGTCTTTAAAAGGTGAGTTGGTGAAGCTGAAACAAAAAGTTTCCCAATTGGAGGAGAAGCTATGTCAGCAGGAGGTTGAGTTTGGCTATGCTGCTGATAATGTTCCGGGGATGATTTATAAGTTCCAACTTGATAAGGATGGTACGATGTCTTTTCCTTACGTTTCTTCTAGATGTTGGGAATTCTACGAGTTGGAACCCCAAGAGGTGAAGCAAAATCCTCAGTTGCTGTTTGAGTTGATTCACGATGATGATTTTCTCCGCTTACAGGAAACTATTAATATATCGGCTCAAACTTTGCAAAAATGGGAGTTGGAATGGCGAATTAAGACGAGTAGCGGTAAACAAAAGTGGCTGTATGGGGTTTCTCAACCTGTAGTTCAATCGGGTGGTAATGTTGTTTGGGATGGTTGTGTAATTGATATCAGTCGGCGTGTTTTAGCAATGGAGGATTTGCAGCAACGGGAAGCTTTGCTTAATGGTATGAAGAATGCTACCAGTTGCTTGTTAACTACTCAAGATTACGATACGTCTATTAATACTGCTTTAGCTGAGTTGGGTAAAGCTACAGAATCGGATAGAATATATATTTTTGAAAATTCTTCTCACCAGGTAACGAAGGAATTATTTTTGAGTCAGCGTTGGGGATGGGTTGCTGATGGAGTGAATTCGGAACAAGATTATCCTTGGTTACAAAATCTTTCTTATAACGACTTTTCACCTTTGTGGTACGAATGTCTTTCTCAAGGTGAATCTATTATTACCGTTGAAGATGAATCTCAATTCCAAGGTAGCCGTTCGATATTTGTTGTCCCCATTCAAGTAAAAGGTAAATGGTGGGGTTTTATCGGCTTTGAAGATTATACAACTTTACGTCAATGGTCGGATGCATATAAGTCTGTTTTACAAGCTTTTGCGATGAATTTGGGTGGTGCGATCGCCACTCATGAATCTGAATGTGAGTTGAAACAACTTTTGCGAGATTTAGAACTTCGAGTTAAGGAAAGAACTAATACTTTAGCGGATACTGAAACAAGGTTAAAGCGTCTTGCTGCGAATGTTCCGGGCATGCTCTATCAATACCAACTTTACAATAATGGTGATGTCCGTTTATCTTATGTTTCTGATGGTTGTCGCGAGCTTGTTGAATTAGAACCCGAACAAATTCGTCGAAACCCAGATATTTTTACAAATACGATCCACCATAAAGATGTTGTTGGTTTCAATCAATCGATGGCTGATTGCATCCCAACTTTAAAAAATTGGGAATACGAATGGCGCATAATTACTCCTTCGGGGAAAGAAAAATGGTTACAAGGATTTTCTCGATTAGAACAACACCCCAATCCCCCTGAAAATATTCAAGAGGAAATCGAAACCGTTGAATTAGAATTCCTCAAACAAGACTTCATCAAAATGCTCAATTCCATGAAACAAGGTACCCAACGCATCCGAGAAATTGTTTTATCCCTACGCAACTTTTCCCGTCTCGATGAAGCTGAATTTAAACCCGTAGATATCCATGAAGGTATTGATTCTACCTTGATGATTCTCCAAAATCGTCTGAAAGCAAAACCCAACTTCCCCGAAATCGAAATCGTTAAAAATTACGCTTCTCTTCCCCCAATTGATTGTTTCCCCAGTCAGCTAAATCAGGTGCTGATGAATATTCTCGCTAACGCGATCGATGCCTTAGAATCACAAAAATCTCTTTCTACCCCTCAAATCCAAATTCACACCAAACTTCTCGAAAATAATCGAGTCGCAATTCATCTTTTAGATAACGGTTCCGGAATTCCTCCCCAAATTCAATCTAAACTATTTGACCCCTTCTTTACTACAAAAGAAGTTGGAAAAGGTACTGGTTTAGGTCTATCAATTAGCTATCAAATTGTGGTAAATAAACATGGTGGCAATTTATCATTGTTTTCTACCCCAGGAGAAGGAACTGAATTTATCATCGAAATTCCCGTCAATCAAATTGATAATTAAGCTGTAAATCAAACGCTTTTCCCATTTGGTATTTTAGTACTTTAGTTCTATTTTTGCAATTTCGTTAAAGAGGAGTGATATATCTAATTCTGACTTTATTAGTACTGGATTACTATAATTGTAAGGATAAAAAGTAAGATAAAAGTAAGAAAAGGGTTTTAACCGATACCATAAAATAGATGTTTAGAAGGAGATATAGAGAATGAAACCGCGCAGGGGACTTGCTCAGCATTGGTTACGCAGCGACAAGGCTTTGAATAGTATTATCAAGGCTGCTGAATTAAAAGATACAGACAGAGTTTTAGAAATAGGTCCCGGTAAAGGGGTATTAACTCATCAGCTTTTAGAGAAAGTCAAATCTTTGGTTGCTGTGGAGATTGACAGCGATTTATGTAAATTATTAGTTCAGAAGTTAGGAGAGAAGGAAAATTTTTTACTATTGAATGAAGACTTTTTAACTTTGGATTTACCAGCTTTAGTAAAAGATTTTCCTCAATTCCAAAATCAAAATAAAGTAGTAGCAAATATTCCTTATAATATTACCGGACCTATTATTGAAAAGTTATTAGGTAAGATTGGAAGTCCGAATCCCCAACCTTACGATTCAATAGTATTATTAGTGCAGAAAGAAGTTGCTCTAAGGATTGTTGCCAAACCAGGAAGAACAAGTTTTGGAGCGTTGTCGGTAAGGGTACAATATCTAGCAGATTGCGAGATGATTTGTAACGTACCTTCCATAGCGTTTTATCCCCCACCGAAAGTTGATTCTGCTGTAATTAGGTTGATTCCACGAGAAAGGGAAATTTTAGCGAAGAATCCCCGTAGGTTGGAAACCTTAGTAAAATTGGGATTTAGCGCAAAACGCAAAATGTTACGAAATAATTTGCAATCGGTAGCAGAGCGCGAGAATCTGACACAATTATTGGAAAAGTTAAGCGTTAATCCCCAAGCTCGCGCCGAAGAATTGAGCGTAAAGCAGTGGGTAAACTTAGCTAATGAGTTAGAAAATCAAGATGCGTAGCTACACCTTAATTGCTCCAGCCAAAATTAACCTATACTTAGAAATCATTGGCGATCGCGCTGATGGTTATCATGAGTTAGCAATGATACTGCAAAGTATAGAGCTTGCAGACCACATAGACTTAGAAGCAAACGGTGTAGAGTCGATTCGGTTGCGATGCGATAATCCGCAGATTGCCGTAGATAAGAGTAACTTAGCTTACCGGGCTGCGGATTTGATGACTCAAGAATTTCCCGACAGTTTTGCAACTTATGGGGGTGTAGACATAACACTTCACAAACGCATTCCCATAGCAGCAGGTTTAGCAGGGGGTTCAACAGATGCAGCAGCAGTTTTGGTAGGGATGAATTTATTGTGGAAATTAGGGTTAACTAAATTAGAATTAGAAGAACTAGCAGCGAAAATTGGTTCTGATGTACCATTTTGTATTGGAGGAGGAACCGCGATCGCAACTCGTCGAGGTGAAGAACTTTCTTCTTTATCAGATTTGGGAGAGATATATATAGTATTGGCAAAGTATCGCAGTTTGTCAGTTTCCACAGCTTGGGCTTACAATACCTATCGCTCATTATTTGGTCATGATTATATTAAGGATATAGAAGGTTTAGCAGAGCGTGGAAAAGCAGTAGGCTCCGGAGAAATAGTTAAAGCAATTCTGCGTCAAGACGTGAAAGAAATCGCGCAGAAAATGCGTAACGATTTAGAAAAGGTAGTATTGCCGGAGTATCCCCAAGTATTGCAGTTGAAAGAAAGCTTTGCGAAATATGACATTTTAGGAACAATGATGTCAGGTAGTGGTCCGAGTGTATTTGCTTTATGCGATTCTATTGAGAAAGCAGAAGAAGTAAAGTTGAATTTGAGAAAAGAAATTCCAGATCCAGATTTAGAATTATTAGTCACCCGGTTGATAACTCATGGGATTCAGGTGGTAAATTAATTGGTAATTGGTAATTGGTAATTGGGCATTGGGCATTGGGCATTGGGGATTGGGGATTAGTAACAATCAGGGAGCAAGATGCGGACACTACCATTGTTTTTATTTGAAATTTCTATAATCTTCCCTTTGTTCCCCTCTCCCCTACTCCCTACTTGCTACTCCCTACTTGCTACTCCCTACTTGCTACTCCCTACTTCCTTTTCAAAATCATGACTGAAGAAAAACTAACCGAAACAACCGAGAATCAAACAGAAAATCAACCAACTCCCTTACGTTGCATAATCGGAGCAACAATGTCAGGAGGATTGGGATTTCTAGCTTATAAATTAATGGTTTCGATCGCGACGACTTTCGCAAATAAACCAGTCACCTCAGATAACCCGATGGTGGTAAGTCTTTCTTCAGCAGTACGAACTTTAGTTGTAGGAGTAGTTGCTTTAGGAGCGGGAATATTTGGAATAGTTGGATTTGGATTATTAGCTTTAGCGGTACAGTTGACGATCAAGCAGTTGACGAGCAAGGGTGAGCAAGAGGTGTAGGGGATGGGGAATTACAGACAGACAGTTAAAAAATAAATTGTCTAAATGTCCAGATGTCTAGCGATCGGCTAAAAACGATTTTTAATCAAGAAGTTATTGCTGAGTGGTTGTAGAGACGTAAAATTTTACGTCTCCCGACATTTAATTTATCTCTTTCTGGATTTTGAGCGCGGATTAAAGCTTTAAGTTGTTTTTGTTGGTTAATGATATTTTGAATTTCCGCTTCGGTTTGTTGAATACTATCTTTCGGTGGTTGCTCTTGATTAATTAATTGAACCAGAATTTTTTCTTGAGCTTGACGCTTAAGCTGTAATTCTTTTTCTTGTGCAATGAATTTGGGGTCAACATTTTTGCTGAGTTTAGCGTTTGCTTGAGCTAATAGTTCGATTAAACCACGAGCGCGAGAACGTTCTGAAATGTTTATTGCTAATGCATCGTATCCTTGTGATGGGTCTTTTTTATGTTGCTCCATCAACAGATCGATGTAGAATTTGTAGTAACCTTGGACTGTAGAGAAGTAGGTAGTTTTTAGGTCTTGCTCGGTGTAGGTACCGCGTAGTTGTTCAATTAGTGCGATCGCGCTTTTGATGTGGTTGAGGGATGCTTGTAAATTGTTTTGTTTGCGTTCAAGTATTGCAAGGTTTCCTAGAGTATTGACTTCTCCACCCCTGTCTCCCACCGCACGCAATAAAGGTAAAGCTTTGTCGTAGTATTGCAGTGCCTTCTGGTTGTCTTCTAAAGAGTGGTAGGTAAAACCAATATTATTGAGGGTAGTGGCTTCTCCACCCCTGTTTTCCACCGCACGTAATAAAGGTAAAGCTTGGTTGTAGTATTGCAGAGCCTTCTGCTTTTCTCCTAAATCTGAGTAGACTTTACCAATATTATTGAGTGTAGTAGCTTCTCCACCCCTGTCTCCCACCGCACGTCTCAATGGTAAAGCTTGGTTGTAGTATTGCAGTGCCTTCTGCTTTTCTCCTAAATCTGAGTAGACTCCACCAATACTGTTAAGTGTAATAGCTTCTCCACCCCTGTCTCCCACCGCACGTCTCAATGGTAAAGCTTGGTTGTAGTATTGCAGTGCCTTCTGCTTTTCTCCTAAATCTGAGTAGACTCCACCAATACTGTTAAGTGTAATAGCTTCTCCACCCCTGTCTCCCACCGCACGTCTCAATGGTAAAGCTTGGTTGTAGTATTGCAGTGCCTTCTGCTTTTCTCCTAAATCTGAGTAGACTCCACCAATATTATTGAGTGTAGTAGCTTCTCCACGCCTGACTCCCACCGCACGATATAAAGGTAAAGCTTGATTGTAGAATTGCAGAGCCTTCTGTTTTTCTCCTAAATCGTCGTAGACTTTACCAATATTATTGAGTGTAGTAGCTTCTCCACGCCTGACTCCCACCGCACGTAATAAAGGTAAAGCTTGATTGTAGAATTGCAGAGCCTTCTGTTTTTCTCCTAAATCGTCGTAGACTTTACCAATATTATTGAGTGTAGTAGCTTCTCCACGCCTGACTCCCACCGCACGTAATAAAGGTAAAGCTTGGTTGTAAAATTGCAGTGCTTTCTGCTTTTCTCCTAAATCCGAGTAGATTCGACCAATACCAGAAAGAGTAATAGCTTGCCCTTTCTTATCACCTAGTTTCTCCCACAAAATCAACGCTGCTTCAAATTTTTTCCTAGCTGCTAGCAGTGATTCCTTACTTCCTTGGTTAAATAACTTTACTGCTTCTTGCGTTAACTTTATTGCTTCAGTCTCGGTTGCATCCGATCGCGTTTCTCCCTGTTGAGCAATGACTTCCAAATTTTGCCCAGCATATGCAGTTCCTACATCCGAAATCAAAAATACAGTTAAAAATACAGCAAAAGCGCGATGTTTGTGATTCATAAATTATGATTTTACTTTAAGTAACTTTTCTATACCTATAAACATATATTTCCAGCGCCTTCCTAGTTATGCAATTAAGCAGTATGTTGGGATATTGCTAAAAATCCAAAACTCCGCGTACCTCCGCGCTTACCTTTGTCTTCCTCTGCGTTAAAAAAATAATTATTTTGATATTCTACCCCCTCTTCCCCCTCTCCCCCTCTCTCCTACATTGGATCTATTCGCTTCTAGTAAAACACGTCCGAGTTATGTAAATCATCTTGCTAAAGAATTGACAGATGAAAAAATTGAAATCGTGAAAAACCTGTTTTATGGAAAATTAGTTAATCGGGTAGTTGAGTGGGAAAGTGCAATAATCTTCCTGTCTACTTCGTAATTTTGAAAGCGATAACAATTGTATTATGTGAATAAAGATTCTAAATCTTGACGACCACTAACTACTCGCAAGATTTCCACTCCATCCTCAATCACTTGGTAAATAATGATATATCCATCTAACGGTAATCCACGCAATGAAGGTTTTATATAAGCGTAACTGCGTCCCATTTCAGGGAAATTCGCTAAATTATGGCACTTTCTATTAAACTCTTTAAATAATTTTTCTCCTGCTTCAAGATTTCGTACAAGAAAATAATCAGCAATTTGATTTAAATCTCTAGTTGCAGAAGGTGAAATGATATAATTACTCATTCCTGTATTTCCCGTGCTTTTTGAAATCTTTCTAATATTTCCCTCACTACAGTTTCACCATCCAAACCTTCACCACGTTCTAATTCTGCAATAGCAACATCAACTTTTTGACGGGTTTCTTCTATCCATTGAGAATATTCAGTATTCAATTTTTCTAACAATCGAAATGCTATATCAACTACCTCTTCAGGATTGTCATATTTCCCCGTAGCCATTTGCGCTTGAATAAATTGCTCGTGTTCCGGTTTGAGTTGGATATTCATATTTTTTACCTTTATCTAATTCCTACCATTATTCTAGCTCCAGCAACTTTTATAATTCTCTCTCTCCATCTCTTACCTCAGCGCTCTCTGCGTCTCTGCGGTTCTTTATAATCAGTAATGTGAAAGTAAACTCAGTAACTTTCCTACCTATAATTTAAAAACCAACCTACAATTACAAATCATGACAACAGGAATCTGGATATTAGGCGACCAGCTATATTTAACGCAATCAGCTTTACAAAATTGCAACAACTCCTCACAAATACCAATAATCCTCATAGAATCCTACTCCCACATCAAACAACTTAGATATCACAAGCAAAAGCTGGTTTTAATCTGGTCATCAATGCGCCATTTCGCGGAAGAATTGCGTCAACAAGGTTATTCGGTAACTTACGAAATAGCTGAAGATTTTCAAACTCCTTTACAAAATTGGGTAAAAGAAAATCAAATTGACGAATTACAAATAATGTCTCCCAATGACAAACCTTTTCTTCAAACAATAGAAGATTTAAAATTACCTTGCGATATCAACTTAGTTCCCAACAATCATTTTTTATGGAGTGCTGAAGAATTCCATAACTGGGCTAAAAATCGCAAGCGTTTGTTAATGGAAGACTTTTATAGGGAAGGAAGAAGACGCTTTGACATATTAATGGAAGCAGATAAACCAGTTGGGGGAAAATGGAATCTTGATAAAGAAAATCGCAAACCACCCAAAAGTAAATTAAATACTCCCGAACCTTTATGGTTTGAAGCCTCGGAAATTACCAAAGAAGTAATTAAACAAGTTAATTCCCTTGAGATACCCACTTATGGAGACTTAAAAGAATTTCGTTGGGGAGTAACTCGTTCCCAAGCATTAGAAGTATTAAAATATTTCATAGATGTTCGCTTACCCGATTTTGGACCATATCAAGATGCGATGGTAACGGGAGAAGAAACAATGTGGCACGCTATGCTTTCTCCTTACATAAATCTTGGTTTACTGCAACCTTTAGAAATCATTCAAGCAGCGGAACAAGCATATTATGACAATCAACTTGCATTAAATAGCGTCGAAGGTTTCATTCGTCAGGTGTTGGGATGGAGAGAATATATGCACGGAATTTATCATCACGTTGATGCAGATTATTCCCAGCAGAATTGGTTTGAACACAACAAACCACTACCCGAATTTTTTTGGACAGGTGAAACCAAAATGAACTGTTTGCATCAAATATTAACCCAAGTAATGGATATGGGTTACGCTCATCATATTCAAAGATTGATGGTATTAAATAACTTTGGATTAATTGCTGGAATATCACCGCAAGAATTAGAAAACTGGTTTCACTCAGCATTTATCGACGCTTACGACTGGGTAATGCAAACCAACGTTATCGGAATGGGACAATATGCAGATGGTGGTTTACTCGCATCAAAACCCTATGCAGCATCCGCTAACTATATTAATAAGATGAGCGATTATTGTAAAAGTTGTTATTACCAGCATTCAAAACGTACCGGAGAAAAAGCTTGTCCATTTAACTTTTTATATTGGGATTTTTTAAATCGACATCGGGATAAATTAAAGCATCAGGGAAGAATGAACTTTATATTAAAGAATCTTGATAAAATGACTCCTGAAGAACTAGAAACGATTCATACTATAGCGGAAGAAGTAGAATAATTCGTAATTTATCTCTTTATTAAATTCGTTATTATTCAAATTACCCATAAATAAAGCCCGCTGATGCGGGCTATATAAAAACGGTTGGTAAACTGATTTTTATATGAGTCTACTGAGGCTTACTTTACTAACCTTTTCGGGAATAATTCAAGCAAATTTAATATATATTTGCTTATTTGAGAAAAAGACAAGACTTATGCAATAAAAAAATGTCATTGCGATCGGAACGTTAGCGCAGCGTCTCCTGGAGGGAGATAGTGGAGGGAAGCAATCTCAGCATTTTGAGAGATTACTTCGCACAGCGAATAATGACGCAGTTATGTTAATTTTGCGTAAGTCCTAAAAGAGTATTAAATTACAATTTATTCCTGTTTAAAAACCGTTGCTCGCGTTTATTTTTCGGCTGTCTCCGCAATGGAACTATTTCGGCTTCGTTACTTTCCCGTGCAACTCGAATTAATAAAGCTGTTGCAATTAATGTAGCAATTATCGAACTTCCGCCGTAGCTAAAAAAGGGTAAAGGTAAACCCGTGGTTGGTAAAACTCCACTGGCAACACCAATATTTATAAATGATTGTCCTGTTAGTAAAGTGGTAATCCCAATTGCCGACAACCTGTATATAATACTTTTAGCTTTGAGAGCTACAATTAATCCTAAAGTTGCAAATACACCTAACATAACTAACAGCGTCATGCTGCCAACGAAACCGAATTCTTCAGCAAATACTGCAAAAATAAAGTCACTATCCTGAATTGGTAGCCAAGAAAGCTTTTGTTGCGAAAGTCCAAATCCAGAACCCCAAGTATTACCAGAACCTATTGCTAATAAACTTTGAATTAACTGATAACCTGTATTTTGAGGATCGTCCCAAGGATTCAAAAAAGAAATAATCCGCAAACGTTGATATTTATTAACGGTAACGCTCATCAGCGCCAAAATCACACCCGCACCAGCGCTACCTCCCAAATATTTGTAAGGTAAACCACTAGCCAAAGCAATTAACCAGATAGTCATACCGCAAAGTGCAGTGGTACTCAAATTAGGTTGCGCGAGAATTCCTAACAACACAAAACCAAAAACCACCAACCAAGCAATGCGAATTCCCCAACTGAGTCTTTCCCAATTTCCAAAAACTCGCGCACTTTGCAATACTAAAAAGGGTTTAATAAATTCCGAAGGTTGAATTGGGAATCCTCCAATAGATAGCCAGCGACTCGTACCGTAAACCCCCCTAGTTCCCAAACCTGGAATTAAAGTCAGAATAATTAACCCCAAAAACAACATTAACAACCAATGGGATACGTTAATTATTTTGCGAAAGGGTAAATTTACAATGATATTGAAGAGAATCAAACCCAGAAATACAGTTATCAATTGACGCTTGAAAAAGTAAAGCCCATCACCATGCTTAACGTCAGCCACCGCGTAAGAAGCCGAAAACAACACCGCTAAACCTACGAACAACCAAAGCAACGTCAACCAGCGTAACAAGCGGGCTTCTAACGCCCAACTGGATACGGTTTCATCAAGAAATGGAATCAGACGGCTTAATTTCAATTTCACAGCGATTTAGTAATTAGTGGTTTTTGGTTTCGGGTTGTTTAGTTTATAACCCGACTTTGGTAGATTCTAATTGGCAATGAGTAGTTTCGCATAGATGTGTCGGCTTCATTTATCTTAAGATTTGGGAATTGGGAATGGGTAATTGGGGATTGGGGATTGGGGATTGGGGATTGGGGATTGGGGATTGGGGATTGGGAAAATACCTGGCGATTGAAATCGCGGCTACACAGACGAAACCCACCTTCGTGGGTTAATAGTAGGTTGTGTTATGGCGCGATCGCTAATTTTGATTGTGACGAAATATATTTGTTTCTAACCAATCAGCAATGAATCTGCCATCAGGAAGAGTAATATTGTAATAGCCACCAGATACCAAATAAGGGTTGAAGCCAATTGCCCCAGTGAAATCAATATGGCTTACAGAAATCTCTCCGCTACATCCTTCTAAATTGGCATTTCGTAAATTACAACTACCGATGTTACTATCACCTAATTCGGCGTTTCTTAAACTAACACCTTCCATATTGCAACTTGCGATAACTGCTTCAATCATCTGGAATCCATCTAAATTAGCTCCTTGAAGATTAGAGTCGAAAATTCCTGCTTCAGCCAAGCAGGCTTTTTGAAGATTAGCACCTGTAAAATTGCAGTTTCTTATCTCAAGCCGTTCAAAGCAGGCTTCACTCAAATTAGCGTTGCTGAAATTAGTATTTTCAAGATAGGTGCAAGTAAAATCGCCTCTTTTCAAGTTAACTCCACTAAAATCTCTTTCCCCAGCAGCATATCTTTCCAAGAATTCTTTGAAAGTCATAACAAAGTTTTTCAGTCCATTTTAATTCACATCTTGCACCGTTCTTAATAATCCCCAAACCCGCCTTGAAATCAAAATCATCACTAATATACAAAGTGGTAGGTTGGGTTAAAGGCGCATGAATATTTATGGTGTACGAAAAGTATAAATGCGCCGTAACCCAACATTTATGCAACACCGTTTCTGTATAAAGATGCGCTTAATCTGGCCGAAGCAGGTAGGCTTTGTAATATTAGCCCTAAGCTTCTAGGCTGCGGGTGTTTTAGCACAGCCTCATACAGAATTAGTATAAGTTAGATTTTGGAATGAAGCGTGTTTGTTGGCTGTTTAATGTTCTTTTATATTGAATTAATTGGTTTAGCTTTCCCTCATATGTTGGGTTGAGAAACGAAACCCAACCTACCAATCCCCAATGCCCCATGCCCCATGCCCAATCCCCAATCCCCAATTACCTCCCCAATTTATTCTCAATCCCTTCACAACCACCGGGAATTGTTTTTCTACTTTCTTCACCGCACCAAGAACAACAATAATGTCGGTTGGATTGGGACATTCTTTTAACATGAGAAAAATTAACGTTTTCTACTACTGCACCCGTGCGCTCTCCTGTTCTATAATCAGGTCGATGCAAACGATTGCGGGGTGATGCTGCTGCTAAGGAACCGTAAAAGAGTTTAGTTGCGTTTAAGTCGGCTCCTGATAAGTTGGCTTCGTATAATATGGCGCGGCAAAGGTTGGCTTTTACTAAGTCACAATTGGTTAAATTAGCGCGTACTAAATTAGCTTCACTCAAATCCGTCCACCGTAAATCTGTACCGGAAAGGTTCGCACCTGCGAGCATCACACCTAAGTCAATTACGCGCACTCCTAAAACTAAATCTTCTTCGTAGCCTCCATTGCCATCAAAAATAGCTCTACCTAAATGTCCATCCCGTTTTAATGGTGTTAATAATTTGGAACGTGATAAAAAGCGAATAATTTTGGCTTTACCAACTGAATCAACGCTGCTCAAAATAGCTGCGGTACGCCCTTCTGCAAGCAATCTTTCTTGAGGCCAATCTTCTAACAAACCTTCTTCATCTAATACTAAATCGGAAATGCCTTGAAAATATGTGTCGATTGTCTGCTGTTGGGTAATATTATTTTGCTGAATTGTCAGCAGGTTTTGCTGAATTGTTAAATCTTTGGAGATTACATACTGTCGCCAAGCAATATAAACCGCGATCACGGCGATCAGAATTTGTCCCAAAGCGCCAAACCAATCGGCTAAGGTTCCCGAAACATCCCAATCAATTTTGCCCGGAACGAATTTGATTAAGCCAGCAATTGCGACGACTAAACCCAAAAATCCAATAATCAACGCTCGCTGTTTGGGTGTCAACAGTTCTGTTATTGTATGTTTTAACCAAGGAAATAGTATTATTGCTGATAACAATAAAGTAACTGCGGTTCCAGCAATGCCTATCAGTGGTTGATTTATAGCTATTCCGAGAACTGTAAGTAAAATTGATAATAAAGTAATTAATAATGCCCGTGGTTTGACAGGCACGGTGGTAGAATTGTCCTCCGAAAACGAGGAACGCGCTTGTTGTAAAGCAGTCGTGTTTTGCTGCGACTGCACCGAAGCTATAGCTGAGTTAACTTGTTGAGCGGTAAGCCCATTGGGTAAACTGCTTGTACTGCCGACATTATCAAATTCATCCGGTTGCCATTTGTCTTCGGATGCAGTTTGCTGGCTCTGAGACTGCGATGAATGGGAGTTAGATTCAATTGACATGATTATATTTTGGCATCAGCAGTTCTAAATGGTACGTTGTGAATGCAGAAAAAGTAGTATTATTTACATTTATATCAAATAATTTTTTAATCTTTCGATGCTAATAATTTATTGTTAGATTGTAATCGAATTTACTTGTTACTAATTAAAATCATTTTTTTTAATTATTGTCTTATTTAACTTTAATATCAACTTAATTAAAAATGTATGATTTATAGCCATTATGTTACACTTAGTCAAATTTTAATATACTTTAAATAATTATTTATTCGGATGTGACTATAATTACTTTAAATCGGATTATTAACGTTCTTGCAGTCATAGCAATACACTATTATCATCAATAAAATATCAAACTAATATATTGCAGCTACATTGTATGATATAATCTCGCTGAATTTAAAAATAAAAAAGCATTTGCAGGCAATATTTTACTATAAAAGAGAATAAATTAATAAATCAATTCGTTTTTCTAGATACTTGTTAAAAACTAGAAAAAGCTGTATTGTAAAATCTATGATTTCTATGGATGCGATATGGCATTTTGGAGCCGTTTTGTTGCAAGCGGGTTAACTACTTTCTTGATATTTGGTTGTAGTAACTCGGCAGAATCAACGAGACAGGATAGCAAAATTGTGCAAGAAACCAATGTTGCTCGGTTGCTCACACAAGCCTCTAAAATAAAGCAGGCAGAATTTTTTGTTCAAGGAAATAAATTCTTAGAAGCAAATCGTTATAAAGATGCCATTGCTGCTTACAATAAAGCGGTGATAGCTGCACCCAATAACGCTGAAGCTTGGATTAACAGGGGAAATGCTTTATCAGCAATACAGCAATACGGGCAAGCTTTGTCATCTTACGATAGAGCGATCGCCATACAGCCGAAAAGAGATGAAGCATGGTACAACCGGGGAAATGCTCTATCAGCGATGCGGCTTTACCATGAAGCAGTAATATCTTACGACAAAGCGATCGCGATCGAACCCAACAAATACGAAGCTTGGATTAATCGAGGCATTGCCTTAACCGATTTGAAGCGTTATTCCCAAGCTTTAGCATCTTACGACAAAGCGATCGCGATCGAACCCAACAAGCATCAAGCATATTACAACAAAGCCTGTACCTATGCTTTACAGAAAAATACTTATTCCGCAATTAGCAATCTGCAAAAAGCCATGAAACTAGTTCCAGGTAAGTACGAAAAACTAGCAAAAACCGATCCAGATTTTGCCAAAGTTCGCAATACTAAACAGTTTCGAGATTTACTTTATTAAATAATTGAGAATTGGGCTACCTCCCACCAAGGCGTGAATGAGCATTGGGTATTGGGCATTGGGTATTGGTAACTTATAACTTCTTCTCCCCCTCTACCCCCTCTACCCCATCTCCCCATCCCCCCATCCCCTCTTCCACCGTGTATAAAAAAAAGGAAAAGATAGTTTAAATTTGTGAATAAATAATATATAAAATTACTTTTATTTATCGTTATGATAAGTTAATATACCGTAATTTTTATAAGTATGTATTCTCAAGCTAAATATACAGATTCAACTATCGATGAATATCTGCAATTTGATTTAGAAAGTATAGTTCGTCATGAATATCTTGCAGGACAGATTTATCCCGTACTGGGAGATTCTCATAATTTAAAAATTATTGGTGAAAATTTATTTGCAAGGTTGCGTACTCATTTATACGGTACTGATTGTCAGGTTTTTGCATCTGATATGAAAATAAGAATTGAACCGACAAATGCTTTTTATTATCCAGAAGTATCAGTTATTCGCGGCACTCAAGATAGAGAAGTATATTTTAAAACTTCTCCTTGTTTAATTGCAGAAGTAATTTCACCAACTACAGAACGTATAGATCGTAACGAAAAGTTATTTAATTATCGACAATTACCAAGTTTACGAGAATATATTTTAGTTCATCAATCAGAAATAAAAGTAGAAATTTATCATAAAGTTTATCGAAATAACTGGTTACTAGAAACTTTAACTCAAGGTAGTACTTTGAAACTACAATCAGTTAACGTTGAAATT
This sequence comes from Rivularia sp. (in: cyanobacteria), assembly GCA_965234645.1. Classification (GTDB taxonomy): domain Bacteria; phylum Cyanobacteriota; class Cyanobacteriia; order Cyanobacteriales; family Nostocaceae; genus Rivularia. The sequence continues at coordinate 40,752 of OZ248344.1, forward strand.
ACAATGGCAGAAATCTATGAAGACGTAGAATTTTAGTGAGACAATTATCAATAATTAGGACTTACACGCGAACAACGTAATTATAGTCATGGGGAGGAAGCAATCCCAAAACATAGGAAATTCCGCGATCGTGGATATAAGTTCCGATCGTGTTTTTATGTATCTAAAATGGTGATGTTGGGTTACTGGTAATTGATAATTGATAACTGATTATGAAAAAACTTTTAATAACCGGTGCAAGCGGGTTTCTAGGATGGCATTTGTGTCAATTAGCAATTGAATGGGATGTATATGGAACTTATTTTTCTCATAGCTTGGAAATTCCGGGAATCAAACTTATAAAACTTGATTTAACTGATTTTACGGAACTTAAAAGAATATTTCAAGAAATACAGCCATCAGCAGTTATCCACACCGCAGCGCTATCTCAACCGAATTATTGTCAAACTCATGTAGAAGAATCGCAGTTAATTAACGTTACAGCCTCATTGAATATTGCGGAATTATGTGCTGTAAATTCAATTCCTTACGTTTTTACTTCAACCGATTTAGTGTTTGATGGTAGCAAAGGTTTTTACAAAGAAACAGACAGCGTAAATCCGGTAAATATTTACGGCGAACACAAAGTTATGGCAGAAATTGGCATATTGGAACGTTATCCCCAAGCTGCCATTTGCCGAATGCCTTTAATGTTTGGGAATGCAACACCTACGGCAACTAGTTTTCTACAATCTTTTCTCAAAACGCTTCAAGAAGGAAAAGAATTAAAGTTATTTGTAGACGAATTCCGCACCCCAGTAAATGGAAAAACCGCTGCTGAAGGATTGTTGTTAGCTGTAGAGAAAGTTTCGGGAATCATTCATTTAGGTGGAAAAGAAAGAATTTCGCGTTATGATTTCGGTCGTTTATTAGTAGAAATATTTGAAATTCCTGCTGCCATTCAAGCCAGCCAACAACAAGATGTCAAAATGGCAGCACAAAGACCTAGTGATGTATCTTTAAATAGTTCTAAAGCGTTTGAATTAGGTTATAAACCTTTGACTTTACGAGAACAATTATTAGAGGTTAAAACTTTCGGCAGCAGATTCTAAGATAAAACTGCCTTTTCAAACTACAGCAGTAGATATTACTATTGGACCGATATATAAAATTAATTGTAGTGCATCCATTGGCAGCGGTTAACCTCAATGTTTATAAAGAGAGTCTCACGTCAAGATGCAAAGATGCAAAGTTTTAGGAATACATTGTTAGATTTTGTTTAGTATCAGACAACTACCAAAAATTAACTAGTAGTTCGTGTCATTAGTTTTGCTGGGTAACAAAGGTTCGTAGTAAGGGCTTCAGCCCCTCCGGATTTGGGGCTTAAGCCCTTACTACAAACCTATAATAGTCAACCACCCAGTGAAAAAGGAAGCAAATTAAACCGATCGCAAACGGCTAAACCAAACAGTGTTAAAGCAATCAGCAGAAATGCGATATCTCCAAAGTCTAATTTATTCAAACCTTTACCGTGTCCTTTGATAAAGCCACGCATTTCTAAGGCTGACATCAAAACTGGTCCCCGTCTAAGTACTGCAAATAATACGGGGAGCGAGATTCGCAGAGAATTCCAGACAAATCGGATCGGGCGTTTGGGTTCCAAATCGACACCTTTTATTTTCATCGCATCGGCAATACGGAAAGTTTCGCTCAAAGTTGCATACAGCAACCGATAAGATAAACCCACAGCAAAAGCAACAACCGCAGGTACCCGCAAACCCCGCAAACCTCTGGTTAAATCGTCAGCATCCATCGTAGAAAGCAAGCTAAGACTAACTATAATCGCCGCAGTCCAAGCTAACACCAAACGCAGTTCGCCGCTCAAAGCTTCCATTGCTTTACCGTATTCCCCAGCTAATATTTCGCTACCTGCGGGAACGAGAATTATTGTTACAAAAGTTGGGATATGAATCGCCCACAATACAGCGATCCACTTCCACGAAGTCCCCGCTAACGTTGCCAAAACTAGCCCTAAACCTACAGCGATCGCCAGCCATTGCCAAGTAGGAGCCAAGAACAAATAAAGGAACAACATAAAGAAAATTGCCAGTTTCACACGCGAATCGCGGCGGTGAATTACCGTATCTTTATTTCTTGAGGTTTACCGTCTGCAACAATTTCACCATCAATCAAAACCAATATCCGATCGGCACATTGCACGAGGATATCAATATCTTGCTCGACAATTACCTGAGTTTTATTACCGCATAACTCACTTACAATACTTTTAACCTGTGCTTGCCCTGAAGCATCCAATTTATCGATGACGCTATCAAGAATCAGTATAGTTGGATCGATCGCCAAAGTTGCAGCGATTGCCAATCTTTGTTGTTGCCCTCCCGAAAGTTCCCAAATCCGGGTTTTCTCAATTTTCTCACCCGTACCCAAACCGACTTTTTCTAAAAGTTCTCGCGCTCGATTATCTGCTTCTTCCTGGCTTTCACCATGATTGAGTAATGGTGTTGTCACTTCATCGAGTACTTTGATTTGCACCAACTGCGCCGAATAATCCTCGAACACCATTCCAACTTGTCTATCATTCTGCTTGCGGTTATCGGAACCCAGTTTACGATTGTCTACCGAAAGCGAACCTTCAAAATCACCACCTACAATTCGAGGCGCAAAATCGGCGATCGCCATGCATAAAGTTGTCTTTCCCGCCGCCAAAGGTCCGATAATACCGAGAACTTCGCCCTGTTTAATCTCAAACGATACACTCTCGATAGTTGCTTCTTCGGTTGCTGGATAATAAAAAGTAAAGTCTTCTGCACTAACTATTGACATTTATAACTCCGTTATTATCTATTTAATTTCTCTACTCCCTACTCCCTACTCCCTGTTCCCTACTCCCTACTTCAACTTGCACTAGCTTGGCGATTGCTTCTTTTGCGACTTTTACCGCGAGGTGCAAAGCCAAAATAACGCTCAACTCTTCCGTAGAGATGGGGCATAATCAAAATCAAAGGAATTGCACCCCCAAGCAAACCGTCGGCAATTGTGTTACCAGCAGCACTCCAAAGGGCAACTGACCAAGTTTCCGTGCTGAAAATCAGAAAACTTGTAGCTTCAATCACTGCATGGACTAACCCAGACATCACAGCCGCGATAAACAAACGAAATTTATTCAGCGGATTGCTACCGACAATGTAACCAGCGATAATGAAACCCACAACATAACCAATTGCTCCAATTGGATCGTCGATTTCATACCCTTCAAGCAAATCTCGCAGAAACTCTCCCAACATCGCTCCCAAAGAAACAGCTACAAGCGGCATACCTTTGGGAACCAAAGCAGCAAATGCCAAAGGAATAAAAAATGGCTTCAAGTCAATGTCAACGGGAATTTCCGGTACCGCTTCAAATAAAGTTAGCGCTAAGAAGAAAATTACCGAACATAAGACAGCTATTACCGTCAATTTTGATGTATTAGTATGTTCCACGATTAAATTTGTTTAAATTTGCATTGCAAAATATGCAAGGAGACATAAACACTATTAATAATGTTAAAAGCTTAGATACACAAATTTAGTACGGACATTCATCTCCGCACGTTTCCTATTACAGCTTTTTATAATTAACAGACACGAAAATTCTCCCTGGTTTAAAGTTCTTTTACTTATACCTTTAGAGAGAATTTCAAGTCAAATTATGTCATTTAATTAAAATTTAAATAGACCTTAATTAATTATTAAACTATTTGTCTGGATAAGCAGACAAAATAAAGATTGGTAATTTATGGGACTTACCCTTGCTAAGGGGGGTTGGGGGGAATCTAAACGGCTGCAATAATTCATTTATCATTCTATTAATAAAATAATTTTCTCAATTTTCAAATAAAAAAAACTAAAGTCAGAAGCTAGAAGAATGAATCTCTAAATTCTGACTTACGTAGTCTATGTAATTTTAATCAAAAATCCGACAAAGGCTAATTACTTAAAATATATATTAACTTTGTTCGCAACCAGGTCCTACACATTTAACTGGCTTCACAGCTTCAACCTCATTTCTAACAAACAGATTAAATTTAGGTTGAGAAACATAAAGTTGGTAAACGGATAATATCAGCAATACACTAACTATTTGTATAACTGATGGAGCCAATACAAACCCCATTATTAAAAGTATTGCTCCGGTAATAAGTACTGCAATACGATAGACTTCCTCGGCTATTTTTAACCCCAGCCAAATAGTAGCTAACGCAAGAATAAATAGTACCAGGTAAATTGCAAGCATTTTTATCTCCTAAATTTAAAATTTATAATCCTCTATCGCTCTACTAGAATAACAATTCTTTTGGGGTTATATGACAATTGTTTTACAATTCTAAATATCAATCTCTAAAATATTAAATAAATCTAAAAAACTTCTTTCAATGTCTTACTTAACATTTATTCAAATTATTACTGTTTTAATCCGATCTCATCTATAACGTCAACTCGATATAAGTCATTCCAATGCATTTGGACTTTATATTGACAGGGATCGATAAACAGGTAACGGGAATGAAAGCTTTGGGTTAGCTGCTTAATTAGTGGTTTTTAGGTATCGAATAAGCTTTAGTCATCAATTAAAGGCTGCGATCGCAAAACAATCTATGTAATTTTTCTCTAGAGAAAGCATTATCCCCTTAGTACAATAGATATATTTAATTAAACTTGATTTAACCAATGAAGGTCTATACAGATAAGATAGTAAAAACCGTAATAGACAGTTACGTGAATTGAATGTAATAGTCCGCATCACAAATTAAGATCGGTTAACCAATAAAATCATCAAATGTGACTATTTGCGTAATATCAATCTACCTTCAAGCTTAAAAACCGAAGCCGTAGCAATGGCGGTTTCGCTATCTAGGTATAGATATTTCTCTGGAATAATAAACAAACCTGTAAAGACAACTTTCAATGCCTTCACCGATAAACCAATATACGAGCATTAGTCAATTAATAAAGGTAGTTGTAAAAACCGATTAAAAACCCGATCTAATCGATCTGAATAACTTCAATATGTAAATAGTGTACTTTCAAAAAGATATATCATCTGTATTTAGCTACAAATCTAATAAAACTAATAGTACCCAAAATAAGCTTTAAATATATACTCCTAAAGTGGTATTTCGAGTCATTTATCGGCTGTGATATTACTTTTAGGGTATTTAAACTTATTTTACTTATAATAAAAAATCTAAATGCGTGTAATATAACTATCTGTGCGATAGAATTTAACTATATTTGGATCGTTATATATAGAATTACTTACTTAAAAATATTCTTAGATAAAAAGCAATAAAGCCTATATTAAAGCTACCACACCTACAGGAGAACCCGAACCGAAGCGCAATCTCAAAACTCCGATCGCAAGAGTGATTCCAATCGGAGGTAACTGTTCCAAATTAGTTAAATTCTCTAATACGATGCGTGGTTTTTCCAACACTAAGCGATTTATAGTAAAACTTGTATCTTTACCTGCATCTACACCGTGAGTATCGATTCCAATTCCCGCAATATTTCTTTTTTGAATTAATAACTCAGTTGCGTCAACACCAAAACCTGGAAAATGCATTGTTTCTCGAATATCTTGATTAAAAAATGCTTTGCGATCGTTCCACTTTTCTTGCCAACCAGTTCTTAACAACACCACACACCCACTCTTGATTTCTCCGTATTCATTTTCCCAAGCTTGGATATCAGCAATACTCAGAACATAATCTGGATTTACTGTTACATTCGGTTGAATATCTATTACCACCGCAGGTACAACCAAAGAATCGGCAGGATATTCCTCTATTGCCGCACCATCTTTATGAAAACTTATCGGTGCGTTAATATGGGTAGCACTATGTTCGCCCATTGACAGCTGACGTAGATAATAACCATCTTTTTGTAACTCAGCCACCGTTTCAAATTTTATATTTGGATCGCCTTGCCACTGAGGAATATTTGGATCGATAACATGACTTAAATGAATAGCGCGAGAATAAGAAATTCGATGTTGTTTATATTTTGGTTTATATTTTGAATTTGTTTCTTGTAGGTTGGGCATCCAGGGTGCTTCTGTAGAAGTAAACCGCGTTAACCTTTCTAAAGTAGCTTTCATAATTGCACTACTTTGCCCGCTAACGGTAAACACCAAAGCTTCACGATAAACCCGTTGTGCTGCATGATGACTGTAATTAGCAGCTCCACTAGAAACAGTCACCGCCGCATGAGCTATTCTTGTTGTTAAATCAATTGCCCAAGCCCTCAATTGCAGCTTTTGCGTAAATTCTACCTCTTGCTCCCTTGTCTGAGCGATCGCACTACGACAGCTATTTAATTCTGCTTGGAGAGATTTAAAAGCATCGTCAATAAAAGATAGTGACTTTTTCTTAAATGCTGTTTGAATAACATCTAAGCCAGCCTCAGCGCATCCAAAAACCAGAAAAGTAGCCCTAAGAAGATTCTTGCGATCGTTTTCATGTATCCAGCCCGGTGGTTTAATAAAAACTACAAATTCTTCAGGTAGAAACCAGCGGTTTAAAGTCGCAGAAACAGTATTTGTTGAATTCATCGCCGCCAATTTTGCGGGAGGAGTAAAAGTTATTTCACCTCCATTTGAAGATTGCTTATTTTGAAAAGGCGCAATTCCAAAAACAGCACTCCCATCAGGTAAAGTCGCCGCAACAACAAACTCTTGAAAAAATCCAAATCCCGTTACCCAAGGTACAACACCATTAAACTGATAACCTCCAGCTACCGATTCAGCCGTAATTATCGGCTCACCTCCACGGCGTAAATGAGAAAAACCAATACCTAATAAAAGTTCCCCACTACCCATACGCGGTAGATATTCTTGTTGAAGCGTATTATTACCAGCAACCAACATCCCCGCAGCACTTTGATGTTGCGTTTGTAAAAAAGCCAAAGCACCGGAATATCTAGCTACTAATTCTTGAAAACTACCATAATCAACTTCGCTAACATCCTTCCCACCCAACATCAAGGGAACCTTCAACGCCAGTAAATTCAAATTTCCCAAACCTAGCAAAGCCTCAAACAAAGCATCCGGCGATTCATCTATCTCGTTAGCCTTTGATGCAATTTCTACCAAATAAGATTTAGCCGTATTTAAAAAATCAGGAATATTCTGTAAAGACACTTTTGTAAAAGAATGTATAGCGCCGTAGTTTAACTATATTAACCTAATTGCACCGTCCGAAGAGATGGGGAGATGGGGAAGAGGGGGAAGATAATTATTAACTCTTAACTCTTAACTCTTAACTCCTAACTGCTAACTGAAATAGAGAATCCCCCGAACCCTATATACTCCAAAGTTCGGGGGAAGTTCAAATGTTGCAGCAAAAAGTGAATTATTATTTAAGTTAACACCTCATAGCTTAACTTTCAGCTAAGAACAGGTTAAATTTAGTTTAAGAAAACAGGAAAATTACGCAGCAAAGGGAATTTCCTTTTGCTGTAGCCGTATATCGCGCAATATAAAAAAATGCTTAAGATTGCATCTGCCATTGGCTAGTTCACCAACTTAAGCTTTATGTTTTCAAATCTTACACTTTAATGAATTGATTTAGATCGGGGTCTTCACCCCTTATTTTCTTTCTAGAAAGACTTTTAATCTTGCAACGGGTAAAAATGGAGTTAGAGATTGGGGGAATTGGGCATAGTAAAAAGGTCTGCATGTTAAAGGTTAAAGGTCAAAGGTGTAATAACTCCTTCCCCTACTCCCTACTTGCTACTCCCTACTTTCTACTCCCTACTTGCTACTCCCTACTTGCTACTCCCTACTCCCTCTCTTCATCTCCTTGTCCCAAAAACTATTCCTCAAAAAGCTTCGTGGGATAAATCGGAATACTCTTGCTTTTTTGTTGAGATTCGGTATTAGAGCGGGGACGAAATTCTACAACGTCGCTTTTAATAGTAATGTCGTAGTTGCCGAAAAAGTCGTGTCCTAACAGTCCATTTTCTAATTCCGAACCAGCGATCGCGACGGGGACTTTCTTGACTTTGACACCACCGGCTTCAATGGAATCAACATAACCGATGGGAAATTCTACGGATTGAGCGGAAGCAGTATTTGCTTTTGCTTTGCCGATGGTAGAAACACTAAGTAGGCTAGCCATTTGCTGGGTAATTACGGTACCGCTAGCGCCTGTATCAACAATCATCTCAAATCGCCGTTTGCCGTTAAAAGTAACATCGATAATTGGTGTACCCCCAATCCGCCGTTTGATGGGGACGCTAAATACCATAGCTTGACGACTATCTGGAAGAGGTACGGCGGCGTATACTTCTTTTGGCTCAACGGGTTTTGGCTCAATGGGTATCGGTATCGCTTGACGTGGTGCTGGAGCCGGTTGTGGTGGTTTGGGCGGGGGTAATTCCTGCGGTACGGCAGCTTGTTGAGATTGTAAATTTTGCTGTAATATTTTTTGTACTGAGTCAGGAACCTCCATTTTTTGACTGCGCGCGATCGTTTCTTTGATCGGGGGTACCGTTACCACTACTCTTTGCGGTTCCGGTTCCGGTTGAGGTTGTCCAAGAGCAACAGATTTTTCTGAAGCATAATCAAAATGGCGCTGATATTCCTTAACTTTTACTTTGGCGATCGGGTAATAGCGGCTCTGGGGCTGAACGGATTTCATTAACTTAATCGCATCTTGATAATAATCAGCCACTAATTCCCAATCCTCTGGCGATCGAGCAGATTGACTTATACTAAAACCACCTGCTGCTTTGTCCAATCCCATTTCAAAGGAACTTGGTTCCACAGCTTTTTTATCGTTTTCAGTGGAAAGCGGTTTTTTTGTGGATGTTAATGCAGATGATGGAGAATCAACTACGGGAGAAGCAATCAGCGATGATTGCTGCGTGCGGTTCTGGGAAATTTTAGCAGTTTTTTGTTCTTTGCTACAGGAAACACCAACTACAGCTAGTGCGCTCCATAGTAGAATCAACGCTGCACGGGAAAACAAAGGCTCAAGCATCATAATTTTGATTTTACCAAGCCCTTGGGGGCAAAAATCTACTTTTAAGTTTTATTTATTTAACATTCGATAAGCGCTACTATCTGCCGGATTTTCCTGTATAGGGAAAGTATCTTTAAAGTTAAAAGTTTGATTTCTCATCGCTGCTACTAGATGCACTCTATAACTATTTTAATCAGTAGCAGAGTAAGCAACTGACACTGGGCAACTCAAAAAGGGTCAATTTAATTTGTTTGTTGAGTATAAACGTGAGTTCGGGTTCCGACTGTTAGTAATCATAAGTATAAAAAATAAAAAACCCGTTTTGAATTAACTCGTGGGATAATTGTTTCTCGCGCCTAGTAGCTAATTTAATTATTTTATCGTTGCTTTATCGTTTTATTGCTTATGCATCTGTTTGACGCAACACCAGCTCTACTTGTCCTAGCAGATGGAACCAGCTATCGCGGTTGGTCTTTCGGTGCTAGCGGCACCGCCATTGGAGAAGTAGTTTTTAATACCGGCATGACGGGATATCAAGAAGTGATGACCGACCCCAGTTATTGCGGTCAAATCATCGTGTTTACCTATCCGGAACTAGGAAATACTGGTGTCAACCCAGAGGATGCCGAGTCAGATAAACCCCATTTAAGAGCTTGTATAGCCCGCAATATTTGTTATCGTCCGAGCAACTGGCGATCCACTCAATCTTTACCCGACTATTTAAAAGAGCATCAGATACCGGGAATTTATGGTATTGATACTCGCGCTTTAACTCGTAGAATCCGTACCCTTGGAGCCATGAACGCCGGTGTTTCTACTGAAATATTAGACCCAAATGAATTATTAGAACAGGTAAATGCAGCTCCATCGATGAGCGGATTAAACTTAGTGAATGAAGTAACGACTTCACAAACCTACGAATGGTCTGAACCGACTATTAAAGTATGGGAATTTAATACGGACTCCAATTTAGCCGATTCAGAAGAAAAATTTACCGTTGTAGCTTTAGATTTTGGCGTTAAACGCAATATATTACGGCGCTTAGCCAGTCATGGTTGTCGGGTAATTGTCGTTCCAGCAGATACTCCAACCCCAGAGATTCTTAAACATAACCCAGACGGAATTTTTCTTTCTAACGGACCTGGAGATCCCAGCGCCGTTACCGAAGGAGTTGAAACAGCCAAAGCATTACTCAAATCTGATAAGCCCATATTTGGTATTTGCATGGGACATCAAATTTTGGGTCAAGCCTTGGGAGCGCAAACCTATAAACTTAAATTTGGTCATCGCGGTTTAAATCAGCCAGCAGGCTTGAAGGAACGAATCGAAATCACTTCTCAAAACCATAGCTTTGCGATCGATCCCGATTCTTTACCTCATAACGATGTGGAAATTAGCCACCTCAACTTAAATGACAGTACCGTTGCTGGAGTGAAACATAAATCCTTACCAGTTTTCTCGGTACAATATCATCCAGAAGCTTCTCCAGGTCCACACGATGCGGATTACCTATTTGAGCATTTTGTGCAAGCAATGCGAACAGCTCGTCAAGCAATTACTGCTCAAGTAAGGTAAAAATAGGAAAATTTTGAAATTGGAGCATTGATTATTTTATTAAAAATTAAAGTTCCACCATCAAAATCCGCTCTCATTTTATTGAGTAGCGGTTAAAGTAGACAACAGACACAAAAAACATCTATACTTGAGCGTTTGCTTTCACCATGAGGAGGGAATTATTGCTGAGCCATTAAATCTAACCGTTAGCCTGCGAGGTACTCGTGAAGTCCGGGATAACTATCAGCTATTCCGCCTCACAGGTTTGTTAGACGCATTTTCCGAGCCGACATTTCGTAAGGTACTTAGTAGTAAAATCGATGAAGGTCCAAAACACGTGATTCTGGATCTTTCGCAAATTGACTTTGTAGATAGTTCCGGTTTAGGAGCTTTAGTGCAATTAGCCAAGCAGTCTCAAACCGCTAAAGGTACCTTTCAAATCGTCACTAATGCCCGCGTTACTCAGACAGTCAAGCTCGTGCGCTTGGAAAAGTTTCTTGCCTTGCAAACTTCAGTTGATAAGGCTTTAGAAAACATCAAGTCGTCTTGACGGACAAAAAATTAGCTATCCATTATTCAAATCTGGATAGCTTAATTTTTATATAGTAGGGAATAGGGAATGGGGTAGATTTTTTTCTTTGTTAATTCTGGTAATATTAAAGTGAGTCTTTGCAAATGAGTATATATGATTGATTTAGTTTTTGAGTAATAACTGTTCCACAAAAATTTTTTGTCCATATTTTTTCGTTTAGCAAAATTAATTTATTATAGATAATGTCTTTTTTGGTGCGCTTTCATTGGCGTAAATAAAAGTTAAAATCAATGCGATTAACTTGAAATAACAAGCTAAAATTATCAAGAAACTTTTGTAGCAAATAACGGCAATAAGCGTGAAACATCAATATAAAAACGAGCAGGTACTAGCCCAACTCCTCAAAATCATTACCTCCCGATAATTATTAACCATTATATTTGGGATTAAGTTGTGACAAAGGAGGATCTTTTAAATGCAGGTTCTGAAACTGTGCCCAAGGTGCAGAATGATTTTCATGAATTAAAACTAAATGCAGAACAATTGTTACCGAAACCTTCTGTGTCGCAACTCCAGCAACTTTCTCCTACCGCTCTTGCTTATTTAGGCGACGCAGTTTACGAACTGTATATCAGGAGATATTATTTGTTACCACCCCAACAAGTAAAAAATTATCATCGTTTGGTAGTGGCACAAGTGAGAGCCGAAAAGCAGGCGAAAATGTTAAACTTGCTCAGCCCGGATCTGAATAGCAATGAACTAGAAATTGTCCGTAGAGGTCGTAACGCCGCCACAGGTCGTCCCAAACGTGTAGATCCCCAAACATACCGACAGGCTACAAGCCTCGAAACTTTGATTGGCTATTTATATCTCACCAATACCGAACGATTAACCGAACTTCTGCAAAAACTCACAATGGAGTAGTAGCGGAATATCTGACTCTTAAATGTCAATGATTCGATAATCTTCCGTTAAAACAAGGTGAGAGAAAATGCTCTACATCTTAGCTCTACCAAATAACCATATGACAAACAAACCAAAAAAGATTATTAGTAATGACGAAAGCCGAAAACCTGTAAAAATAAAAGGTAAGCGCTTTTCATCTCCATCTAATGGCAAATATAGGGATAGAAATCATAACTCTATAATTGATAAACCTCGTCAAAATCGTGACAATTTTGAAAATCCATCATCTACAGAAGATTCAGAAAATAGCGACTTAATTTACGGTCGTCATCCAGTTTTGAGTACTTTGGAAAATCAAGGTCGTCTCAACCGCGTTTGGATTACTTCTCGTTTGCGCTACGATCACCGTTTTCATAATTTGCTTCTGCAAGCTAAAGGAAATGGCACAGTTATAGACGAAGTGGAACCCAGCCGTTTAGACCAAATTACTAAAAATGCTAATCATCAAGGAGTAGCCGCACAAATTGCTCCTTACGACTATTTTAATTTAAGCGATCTCATAGAAAAGGCAAAATCTGTTACTGATACGCCAGTAATAGTTGTTGCTGATAGTATTACCGATCCCCATAATTTAGGAGCAATTATTCGCACGGCTGAGTCAATCGGTGCCCAAGGTTTGGTGATTCCCCAGCGTAGGGCAGTTGGAATTACTTCTACAGTCATGAAAGTAGCGACTGGGGCTTTAGATAATTTTTCTGTGGCTAGAGTCGTTAATCTCAGCCGTGCTTTAGAAGAATTGAAAACCGCCGGTTTCTGGATTTACGGAACTGCTAGTTCTGTTGGCGAACCGATACATACGGTAAATTTTAACGGTCCACCAATTGTTTTAGTGGTTGGTTCTGAAGGCGAAGGTCTAAGTATGCTGACACAAAAATGTTGCGATGTTCTAGTGTCGATTCCTTTGCAAGGAAAGACTCCCAGCCTCAATGCTTCAGTAGCAACGGGCATGGCACTGTATGAAATTTATCGTCAGCGCTGGAAGAACACGCTTTACTTAGAAAATTTGCAAAAAACCCCTTCCTAAAACCCTATGTAAAAGAGTATAAAGAAGTGTAAAGGTAAAAAACCGAGAATATAGTTCTTTAACAACTACCATCAACTTTAGTAATTAGCAAAAACCATGAACACAATTGGAAATAGCTTCAAAGAATTCTTTACCAATATCTTTGATAACTTTGGCTTAGCTTGGTGGGTAGAGATTGCCACTCAAAATCCCAAGTGTACTTATTACTTCGGACCTTTTCTCAACGGTACAGAAGCGAAAGCGTCTGTAAAAGGCTATGTAGAAGACCTTGAACTCGAAGGAGCGCAAGGTATTAATGTTAATGTCAAGCGTTGTAAACCAAAAGTTTTAACTATTTCTGAAGACTTGGGGGAATGGTTTGACCGCAAAGTAAAGCCTGTCTTTAGCGGTCAAATGTAATCAAAAGCTTTCAGATAAAAGCTTTCTCTATCAGGCTCTTTGTGCTGAAAAATGAAGTATAAGGTATGAAAAATGAAGCTTTAATTGACTTTTTTCATACTTTATGCTTTATTTTTGTTTCCACACTCCGGCTGGGAACAAAAAATGTATGGTTAAATATTGGAATCGGAGAAAAGCTTGGTAGTAGCCCTCGTTAATCCAAAATCTAAAATTGTATAGTTTGGGGATTATCCTTCAACCAGCAGTCAATATCGCTTAATACTTGATGAGGAATTTCCCACGGGAAGAGATGAGCGGTATTTGGATAACAATGGAATTTACAGTTTTGCAAATGTTGGGAAGTTTCCAAGCTGCATTCAACTGTGATATGTCTATCTTCGGTACCCGCAAGTACTAAAGAAGGACATTGAATTTGGTTTAAATCGCCAACTTTGTTATATCCAGCCCCGATCGCCGAATAAAGGGCGCGAGTTGCTTTATCGGAAGTCTGTAAATAAGCCGGTATTGCTTCCTTGGAAATATAACCGTAAGCAGTAGGAGTATGTTGTTGAATTAAATAGCGAAAAAGAGAATGCTTTCCAAATGTATCGATATTCCACTGCCAATTAGGATTTACAACACTTAAAAGAGCAGCAATACCCGTGTAAAGATTATCTTGCCATGAAATAGGTGGATGATTGCCGCGAGGTCTTGCAGCCGTCGCCACTAAAATTAACCCGCTTATCCGTTGTGGAAGTCGTAGCGCCAACTCGATCGCCAAAATGCCACCAAGCGACCATCCTAATACCAGACATTTTTCAATTTGCAAGCGGTCTAGAAGAGCTTCCAAGTCGTTTAAATGGTCGGTCATAGCAAAATTTTCATTAAAGCGGCTTTGACCGTATCCGCGTAAATCTGGAGCGATGGTTTGGAACGATAATGATAAATGATTCGTAAATACAGAAAGACTCGAACCAGAACCGGGATGCCCGTGCAGGCAGAGAATGGGGAAACCTTGACCTTGAGTATAAACGTTGAGGTGCATTAGAGAGTATTGAGTATTGAATTAGGAATTAGGAGTATTGAATTAGGAATTAGGAGTATTGAGTTAAACTTCTAGTTGTTCGCTGGTAACTGTTAACTGCTAACTGACTCTTTATATCCGCCAGCGTAGGTAATAACGCACATCTGTCTGTAGGTAGTGTGAATTCCGAAAGCAACACCCGATACTTTGAAATCGGGATTAAACATATTGATTCGATGACCGCGATCGCGAACTCCATCATCGATAATTAGCTGCATAACAATATCCCTTGCCGTATGGGAACCGTAGCTGATATTCTCGCCAGCAGTAACTTGCCATTTTCCGTAACGACTTAAACGTTTAAAAGGGTCGCTACCATCGCTACCGTTGTGACCGACTATACCTTTTGGTCCTTGATCTTTGACATGATCCCTAGCAGCTCTCGACATTCCTTTTGAAGCAGTTACCGGAGGTACGGGGGAAACCGTTTTCAGATAGAGAATAGCTTCATCAACAGCAGCAACACCTTCTTGAGTGATTAAATAAACATTTTTAGAAATTTTGACTCGTTTACCTTCAAAGTTTTTTCTATAATCTTCCAATATAGCAGCATAGGCTTGAGGATTTGTCCGAGCCAGATTCATTTCGGCAATTACTCGTTGTTCCAAAACCGAAAGATTATTCCGCGTCACCGATTCAGATGTTTTTAAAGGAGTTTCCGACAATTGTGGTGTTGGTGGTATTGGTTTAATAATTTCGACAGTAGAACATCCAGCAAGTAGGCTAAAGGGGGCTACCCAATACAGTATGCGACGCATCAACAACTTCATAAACCCATGACGAAGTGTAAGTATATATCTAGTTTCACTACGGTAGCATCAGTTTCCCGATTGCGGACAATAAAAAGTTATCTAAGTATGATTTTTTGATATTACTTATGAAGGAGAATTTGTAGGTTGGGTTAGACACGAAAAGCAATATTGGACTGTAACAAGAATATTTGTTAATCGTGTCGTAACCCAACATTACTCTTTATGAATAAAGAGTAGTAAGGGAGGAAGATGTTCTCACTACTAACCACCTGTTTCGTCTGCATAATTCAAGGTTTAATCAAACAAAATTCTACGAAAGGTGTATGTACTAAACAAGAGCATGAATCTTCAAAAAATTCTGTATCAAAGAAATTTGTCAGTGCTTTATATGTCAGTCGAACTTGATAAATACCCAACTTCAAACCAGTAAATAACCAATAGCCTCCACCCGTACCATTAACTACCATATTAAATAGCTCATCTTTTCTCTCAACGTGCGCGATCGCAACAAAAATTAGGCTTCCTTCAGGTACGATCGAGTGAAAATCGGATTCGCTAAAACCAAACCATCCAGTGCTGCCACCCCCAAGTTTGCGCCCTAGTATAAAATCATCTGCTGTCATAAGCGCTGGAATCAAAGTGTCAAATGAGCAGAAGCGCTGGTTACTTAATGTATTGTTGGTGATTTTCATCTTTATTTGCATAGAGGAACTGGTATTAAATATCTCAGAACAAGAGATATTGTATATTTGCTTTGGTACCACAGTCTCAAAGCGAATTCCATCAAATTGCACTGCATTTTTGTCACAATCCACAGGTTTAATAAGTTGAAGATTAACCCAAGGGCTTGTAAGCAGATTTGCTACGGAGTTTTGTATCAGCTTAAAATCTGCCGCGTGTCTATCAAAGAATAAAAATTCCTTTTTAGTATTTGAGTAAACGAATCTTATTTGATATATACCCGGTTGCATATCCTCGAAAGACCAAAGGTAATTTATTTCATTAGAAGCTTGTGAAAAATAAGAGATAGCGGTTTGAAGCTTAAGTAAATTATTGTGCCAAGAAAGCTTTGCAATTAAATAGCAAATCAAAGACTTTTTAAATGGAATTCCCATACCGTTGTATAGATTTGCAGTCGTTTGACTATTTGCTATTTTTTGTGGATGTAATTGTTGTCCGTTAGGGGCTAATAGTTCCGGAATTAAAATGTCGTAGATAAATGGGTACAATCTTAATTTATCGTTATTAATAGCAACATTAATTTGTAAATAAGTATTGATTCCTTCTCTGCTCTCAGAAATAGGCAAGACTATAAAGTTTGGCTCCCAAACTTCTATTTTAACGCCATTTTGTTCAATGCCATTGCTATTGTTAAATTCAAAAGATGCCATATTTAGGTTTTTCTACAAAAATATTAATTATCCATAATAGTACGTTGCGCTCTGCGACAAAATACCCTAAAAATTATTTTTTCATAAAATAAAAGCCAAGGTACTAATAATAAGTTCATGCAATTATTAAAAGCATTAAAAAAGCCCGGTTTTTACAAAAAACCGGGTGTCTAAATTTATTTGAATAATGTATAAGTTTTATAATTATGAATTACTAGATACTAATTGTTCAACCTTAGAAAGAAATTCATGTTCTAAATAAGGCTTAGTTAAATAGGCATTTGCACCTAATGCTTCCGCAAGCTGACGATGTTTTTCTGCACTACGAGAAGTAAGAACAACTACAGGTAAATTAGCTAAATTAGTGCTTTGGCGCAAATTACTTAACAATTCAAAACCATTCATCCGAGGCATTTCTAAATCTGAAATCACCAAATTGACTTCTGGATGATGCTGTAATTTTTCTAAAGCTTCTATACCATTTTGAGCTTGTACTACATGATAGCCATATTTTTGCAAAGTTAAAGAAATAGTTTGCCGCAGACTAATTGCATCATCTACTACTAAAACTACTTTTGAAGTGTTGACTGATGATTTAACTTGATTTCCGGAAGAAAGTTGAGGATTATTTGTAGATTTAGAAGCAGCAAGTAGCGCTTTGGATGTAATAATTTCTCCCGACATTTGCAAAGCTTTCTTACTTGAAACCCCTGACGGTAACGCCATATAATCAATTGATGCTTGCATTTGACCAATGGATGGGAGCAAATTACCGTCAATTACTAGAATTAAATTACCATTAGCTAAACTGCTACAACCGTAAACATATTTTGGTGGAGCAATTGCTTGACCTAAAGGTCTAACTACTAGTTCCTGCTCGCCGATTATTTGGTCAATTTCTAAACCTAAAATTTGATCGTTGTTGCGTAGTAGCAGTATAGGATTTACGGTTTCATTTGTATTGTTAATCGTAGGTTGAATTTGTAAAGAATTCTCAGTCTTGAAGGAGCGATGATACTGCATTAAATCTGAAAGATTGAGCAGATTTACCATGCGTTTTTCTTTACCCGTATTCCAGTAAAGAACTTTTTTATTTTCAAAGTGTTTAATTTGATCGGGAGATGGAAGCAATATTTTCGCAATGCTGTCTAATAGCAGTGCATAAGCAGCACCTCCCGTTTGAACTATCATTAATTTTTCAGTAGTCATAGAAAAAGGAATTTTTAATACAAAAGTTGTTCCTTGCTGGGGTTGTGAGTAAACTGCAATCGAACCGTTGAGTGCTTCCAATTGAGTGCGAACAATATCCAACCCGATACCGCGCCCGGAAATATCACTAACTTTACCAGCAGTCGAAAATCCTGGGGAAAATAAACAATCTAATAATTCTTTTTCCATCAAGCCCGAATCTTGTCTGCCAAATTGTTTATCTTCGCGTAAAAGCCCTAACTCGATCGCTTTATTGCGAATTTTCTCAAAATTCAAACCTCCACCATCATCTCGAACTTCGATGACAGTTTGAGAACCTCGATTGTAAGCACAAATTTCGATTGAGCCTTGTTCTGATTTACCGCGATCGCGACGAATTTCTGGCGATTCAATACCATGATCGTAGGCGTTACGCACTAAATGTAATAATGGATCGTAAAGCTTTTCAGCAATTGCTTTATCTACTAAAACGGAGCCGCCACTCAGCTGCAAGTCTACAGTTTTACCGTGAATGTTGGTGAGGTTTTGCACCATCTGAGGGAAGCGATTGAGAATATTACCCAGAGGCAACATTCTTGCTTCGACTAAATTATCAATAATACCAAGTGCTAATCGCTGTTTCTTATCGTGAACTTGAGCGGATTGCTGAATAATTACATCTGCTGATTCTAAAATTTCCTGTAATTGTGTTGCTTGTTCGCTAAGTTCGTGTAACCCTAAATGAAACTCCGTGTAGTCATCCATTTCTAAAGAATCAAAGTCTACAGAAGCAAAATTTAGCGTATTTCGCGATCGTACTTTTTGAGAATGTAGGGGTAATTCTCGTAATCTTTCTAAAGATAGTTGATGTTTTTGAAGTTTTTGGGATAATTGCTTAATTGTTTGTTTGAGGTGTTCATCGTGGGAAGTGCGGCGCTTTTGATAAATTAATAATTCTCCAGCTAAATAATTGAGGCGCTGTAAACTTTCTACATCTACACGTACAAAAGAAGGTAATTTAGAAGTTCTAGCTGGAGCAGCCGGTTTCTTATCTATATGTTCAGTTGGCGTAACAGAATTAGCCGCGAATTGAATGATTGTCTCCGGAGAATCTTCATCATTGCTTATATCCAATAATTCAGATGTAGTAAATGCATTATCTATACTATTCTCAGATTCAACTTCTGTTGTATTTTCTTCAATAATAATATTATTAGCTATATTAGAATTTATTTCTTCTCCCCAGATTGCTTCTACCATATTTTCGGTTGAATTTGTAGCAATTTCATCATCTGAGATGTTTTTAATTTCTAACAGTTTTTTTAATTTTGAACTATCAAGCCATTGTTTTTCTTCAACAGCAACAGGAGAATAATTTTTATATTCTTTGGCAATATCAGAAACTTTGTCCTGTAAAGTGTCAATTACCGAAAAATTACATAAATTCTCTTGATGACACTTAAATTTAGCGACAGATAAAAGTACTGTTAAAATACCACCGAGGCGGTAAAGGCAAAGACTTGGACTATCCGAATCATCTTGAACGAATTCCAAAAATTCTTGGAGCCAGTTTTCTATATATTCAACAGCATTTTCTATATCCTTTTTAGGAAGAAGTAAATTTAAACCGAGTTTTTGTTCGGGAATATCTAATTCATGATTAAACCAACCTAAAATATATCGAATAACTTTTAAATGAAACTTTGCGGATTTTGGTTTAAGAGGTTCGTTATCAATATTTCCTGTTGTTAAAAATTCGTATAATTGCTCTATTTCATTTCTTAAAGATTTAGTAGTAATTGATTCAGTTGTTGTACTTACAGATACATCTTGCAAATTATCTTTATCATCGAGGGAATCAATTGCTAGAGGCTGGGAAAAAGCAAGTAAAGCCTGTGAAGCTTCCCCACCACGTTCTCTATCGCCAGCTAAAACAGCTTTTCGAGCTTGCTGTAAATCAGTTAAAGCTATTTTAGCGATTTCCGAAGCTTGAGAAGAATTCGCCTCTAATGCAGCAAGAATAGCTTGAGTTATTTCACCGAAACCAGGTAAATTTAAAGACTCAGATAATCCCGTAAATACTTCAGCTTGAGTGCGTAAAAAATTAGCAAGTTCAGCAGTTTCGGGAGGATTTTTGAGTAACTCTTCAATACTATCTATACGTTGAGTTACACCTGTTTCAAAAATTGATAATACAATATCAAAACCCAATTCCTCAGAAGTAGGAATATGAGCCTCAGCCCCGAATGCATCACCGAGTTTTTCCTGTAACTGTGCAAACACCGAAGCCGCTCGCTGCATCAGTTCATCATCATCAATATTAGTCGCCGTGATTTCCGATGTTAAACATAATTGTAAACATTCAAAAGCTTGTAACAATAAAGAATGCAGTTGAGAATCAATTTCGACTTCAGGATTATATAAAGCCTTAAAAACATCCTCTAAAGAATGAGCTATTTTAGTAATTGATTCTAATTCAACGTTTGCAGCCCCGCCTTTAAGCGTATGAGTAGCTCGCATTAAATTATGCACCCTATTCGTACTTCGGTCTTCAATCAAACCGAAAAGTTCTTGTTCAATAGTTTGCAGTAATTCAGGAGCTTCACTGAGAAAATAAATATACCCTTGTTCGCGGATGGAAGAGTCAGTAATCATGATTGGGGAGTTAGGAGTTAGGAGTTAGGAGTTAGGAGTTAGGAGTTAGGAGTTAGGAGTTGGGAGTTAGGAGTTGGGAGTTGGGAGTTGAAAGTTAGGAGTTGGGAGTTAGGAGTTGGGAGTTGGGAGTTGGGAGTTATTAATTAATTTATTGATTGCTCGGTTGTTTTGACTATTGAACTTAAAATACGAATGATTTCATCTATATATATGAGTTCTTGCGTTACATCAATTTTTACTAAATTAGAGTGTTTTAGTAACCGTAACCAATACTTTGTTTCTCTGGCTTCTTTGTAAGCAATATACATCTTTGCTAAAAAGTCTTTTCTGCTTTGACCTCCACTGGCTTCTTCAACATTGGCTCCGATACTTGTCCCGGATTTTAGCAATTGATTAGAAATTACATATTCCTTATACTGTTGAAGCTTACTGTAAAGATGAATTATTTCTAAAGCAAATTTGAAACTTTTGTTTTGAATAATACTTGTTGCCAAAAGTTACCCTCCCATTATCAAAAACAAGCTTATTACTTTTTATTTTTTGAGTTATGAGTTAGGAGTTATATTCCTAACTTCTAACTCCTAACTCATAACTTCTAACTCCCAACTCCTAACTCTTAACTCCTAACTCCTAACTTTTATGGTTAGTTGACTTTGAATTTACTTACACTGGCTAACAACTCCTGTCCCATTTCAGATAACTGTTGGAATACTGAGGCAATGCTGTTAGCTTCGGTGGAAGTCTTTTGGGAAATTTGGGCTACATCTTTCATGGATGCTGTGGCTGATACCGATTGCAGCATCTGAGTTTGGGTTGCATCGGTAATTCTTTGGAGTAATTCGCTGATTTGGGCGGTTGCATCAACAATGTCGTTGAGGTTCTGTCTGGTTTCGTTGACTAAGTTTGTACCTTCTATTACCTGCTGAATACCTGTTTCCATTGCTACTGCAACTTCACCCGTTTCTTCTTGGATTTCTTGGACTAGTTTTTCAATTTCGATGGTTGCTGCTGCTGACTGACGAGACAATGAACGTACTTCATCGGCTACTACCGCAAAGCCTTTACCGTATTCGCCAGCACGAGTCGCTTCAATTGCTGCATTCAGTGCTAGTACGTTGGTTTGAGTCGCAAAGTTACTAATCAAATTTACGACTTTAGAAATCTTCTGCGAGGATTCACTCAAACGCTTAATCTTTTTACTGGTTTGAGCAACGGTTTCGCGGATGCCTTGAATAGCTTCTACAGTCATATTCATGGCTGCATCGCCGGAATCTACGGTTTGGTTGGCTTTTTGGACTGCAATTTGTACTGATTCAGCGTTTGCTACCACCTCTTGCGTGGAATCAACCATTTGTTGAATCTCAGTTAAAGAACCGCTGATTTCTCTTGACTGTTGTTGCGCCAAATCAGTCAATCCATTCAGTGACACGTTGCTTTTAGCGGAAGTTTCTGCAACTTGTTGAGCGGCTGCTTGTACTTGGAGAACGATTTGCCGCAATGCTTGTAGGGTGTTGTTGTAAGCGTCGGCGATGGTACCTAGCTCGTCTTCGGTAATTGGCGCACGTACCGTCAAATCGCCGTTTAAAGCCGGTCTAACGGCTGCTAAGAGTTGCATTGCTCGCTTTTGCAATTGTTCTCTAGCTTGCTTCTCTCGTGCTGCTGCTTCTGCAACTTGTGAAGATTGTGCCTGTAGCTGTTGCAGGAATTCAGCCTGTTGTAGGGCTACGCTTAATTGAGTTGCAATTTGCGTCAACAGGTTAACTTCTGCATCTTCCCATTCGCGCGGACCGTCATTCTGATAAGCTGCGAGCATTCCCCAGAGTTTTTGTCCTTGATAAATGGGGACAATAGCGTAAGCTTTACATTGGTATTGCTCTAACACCTGAAGATAGCATTCGTTAAATCCCTTAGCGTATATATCAGAAACCACATAGGATTGTTTCTCACCCATGTTACCTAAAGTATTCTGTAAGTAAGGATCTGTATTAGCTGTACTTACCTCGCTATTTTTGAACAAAGTTCGCATTCTATTACAGCTATTTATACTGTCTTGTAAACGGCGAATTTGATGTTGTCTTTCTACTAAAGGAAGCCAGCCAGGACTTATGGATTCCGAGACAAATTCTCCACTATAGTCTGGATTGAGGCGATATACTGCTACACGATCGGTATTCAGGAGCGCCCGCATTTCTTGAGTAGTAGTTAAAAAGATACTCTCCATGTCGAGAGTTTGCCTGATTTTATCGATCACTTTGGCTACAGCGCGATCGCGTTGTACGGCTTTAGCCATTTTCTGAGATTGCTGCTGATACTTATCTAATGTTTGTGTCTGTTGAATGGCTACTCCTAACAGCACGGCAATCTGTTCCATTGCAGTGACTTCAAATTCTTCCCAGTGGCGGCTTCCAGAATGTTGATAGCTCGCTAACAATCCCCAAAGTTTATCGCCTTGAAAAATGGGAACGGTAAGATAAGCTTTGGCTTCAAATTGATCTAAAAGCTCTTTATAGCAAGGAGGAAACCCTGCTTTTTCCACATCATCAACAACGAAACTAGCTTTTTGTTTATAACGACCTCCTTGAGTATCTTGAAGATGAGTATCTTTTTCTTTGTAGATTGACTCAAGGCTGCGAATAGAGTCGCAATGACCGTTCTCTTTTAATAAAGCTTGGTCAATTTCTTTGTCTACAAAAGGTTTCCAGTTTTTGCCGATAGATTCTGCAATAAATTCACCGCTCCAATCCTGATTAAAACGATAAATAGCTGTGTGATCGGTTTGCAATAAACGACGGACTTCATAAGCAGTTGTTTGCAGAATTACATTAAATTGCGAGGAATCTGCAACTTTTTGTGTAAGCCCTTCTCCAATTTTACGAGTCAGGCTAATTAAACTTTGCTGACGTTCTGCCGTCTTCGCTAATTGTTGTGATTGCTCTTCAGTTTGCTGTACGAATTCTGCCTGAGATACAGCTACGCCCAAATTAATCGCAATTTGGCGCAATAGTTTAACTTGATCTTCTCGCCATTCATAGGTACCACTGTTTTGATAAGCACCTAGCAAACCCCATAGTTTCTGTCCTGAAAATACTGGAACAATTACATACGCTCTGACTTGAAACTGTTCCAAAATCTCAATATGACAGGGAGCGTGATTCATCTCATAGATATCATTCGCGACTAAAGATTCGTGCTGGCGATAACGCCCTCCTTTAGTTTCCTGCAAATGAGTATCTTCCCAGACAGTTTTAATACCAGGACCAACTAACTGTACCCAACCGTTTGCAACAGATTCAGCAATGAATTCGCCACTCCAATCAGCATCGAAGCGATAAACCGCTAAGCGATCGCATTTAATTATTTCGCGAACTTCCTGGGTAGTAGTGCGGAAAACTTTATCGAGACTTGAAGCTAGCTGAATTTTATCAATAACTTTTGATATCGATTTAAACTCTTGTGCTTGCTGCTCCAGTTTTCCTTGCAATTCAAAGCTTTGCAATTTATGAGAAAATTCTGCGGTGACTTGAGTTAACAAGCTAATCTCGGATTCTTCCCACTGACGCGCTTTTGCACAACTTTGTATCCCTAGCAATCCCCAAATTTCACCTGCAAATAAAATCGGAATGCTTAAACTAGCTCTAATTTGGAATTTTTCTAACAGTTGAGCTTTGTAAGCCGTCAGTTCAACTTCCTTAATATCGTTAATACCGACAGCTTCTAAATATTCCTCTCTCGTGTCTAACCCAAAAAGCATCGCTGGGAGAGTTTCACCCATCGTAGGTGTTAAACCCCGATCGATTGATTCTCCTACAATGACACCAGATGATGAATTCTCAAAGCGGTAAACAAGCACTCGCTCGGCTTTAATTTTTTCACTTACTACTGCGCTGGTAACTTGGATTAATTCTTGTAAATCTTTTACTTGGCGAACTTGATTAAGAATTGACGATAACTGCGATCGCCAATTCTTAAATTGCTGCTCAATATTATTTGAAGTTGAGACTTGTTGATTTAATTCGCTGAGTCTATCGGATTGCTCTACTTCAGCGATGTGATGTCCGTTTTCAGTATTTTCTTGATATGCGTTAGTCATTTTACACCTTAAAGTATTTTAAATTAGGGCAAATATTTTTATACATTAATTATGAATTGACCATAAAGGAGATTGAAGAATTGCAGAAGCATCTAAACTAACAATCATTTCTTCTGAAGAATTAATAAAATATCCTTGTAATAAAGGAGCAATTTCTTGAGAAACCAATTCTGGTGATGGTGGCTTCATTTGATTCAAATTAAATTCTTCAATATCCATAATTTGTCGCACCAACAATCCCAAAGATTTACCTTCTTTTTGCAATATAATTGCCATCATTTTTGAAACAAAACTACTACCATATGAGTAAGGTAAGTAGCCTAACATTTCTTCTAAATCGATTAACCAAAGCATTTCACCGCGCCAATTATAAATACCAAATACACAGGGCGGCATCTGAGGAACGCAGCAGACTTCATTTAAAGATACAGGTAAAATTTCTGTAACGTTTTGCAAGGAAATGATTGCTGTATCTTTTACACCTAAGTTAAAACTTAAAAACTTTTCTTCCGTCGTATCCAAGGTTATTGTTCCTTACAATTAATTATTAACATTTGTAATGTATGAATGCGATCCTAATAGCTATTTTTTCAATTTTTGCAATACTCCTTCGAGTTCTTCCTTTTTTACAGGCTTAGAAAGAAAAGCATCCGCACCTAACATATCACCCCACATTTTATCTACATCAGTATTTTTTGTAGAGCAGAAAACTACTGGTATGGTACTGGTATTGGGGTTATCTTTTAATTCTCGACAAATTTCAAAACCGCTTTTTCCAGGCAATATTACGTCAAGAAATATGACATCTGGCTTATTCTGATTAATTTTTTCTTGAGCTTCTTCACTACTTTTCGCTCCCATTACACTATAGCCTGCTTGCTCTAAATAACGGCTAATCATTTGCATATCAGTTAAACCGTCTTCAACGACCAAAATAGTATTCATAGCAATTACCTATCAAATTAATTTAACAATGAAAAAAACGGCAATTGAGCAATCAAATTAGACATTTTTAAGCTTGAACTTTGTCTAATTGTCATGCATCTGTTGTTAATTAAGCTTCAGTAAAACACTTGGGCTTTGTCTAATAATGTTGCAGATCCGCCACACTTATATTGCTTATAAAAGTAATTAAGAATGTCCGAATGACAAAGTTTGTGGATTTGAGCCACCTTTAACAGGTGATGGAGTTTGGATATACTTGCGTATTACTCCCATTACTTTATCGGCAACCACAGGCTTGGTAATAAAATCCGTAGAACCCACTACCTTGGCACGAACTCTATCTAATAAACCATCACTTCCCGTAAGTATAATCACTGGTGTATTGGCGAAAACTGAAATTCGGCGTAATTGAGCGCAAATTTCGTAACCACTAGCAACTGGCATCACCAAATCTAAGAAAATTAAGTCTGGCTTATTCTCAATCAAAATCGGCAAAGCCTGTACGGGATCTTGAATTTTAATAAACCTCAGTCCTTGAGGAACGAGAATTTGTTCGAGCATCTGACAAACTTGCGGGCTATCATCCACACAAGCTATCAACGGACCATGAGGTGCTTCTGGCTCCGGTTCTATGCTCGATATATTTTGACCATCGCCTATCTTGAAAGGCAAATCCGGAACTTTTATCAGTTCGATGATGCCTTTGAGGACGTAAGGTAATAAAGAACGAGCTATAGGTAACGGACTTTGCTTCATTTTGACGGCTAAATCTCGCAGAGTATATTTACCGTTCATCAAATTCACAAAGTTTTTGTAGACAGCCGGACTTACCATCTGCTGTAACTGTTCTGGTCTGCGTAAAATTGGTGCCAAATCGGGAGAAAAATTCGCCAAACCTGCTTCAGACCAATTTTTCCACGTGTCTTGCATGAACTTCAAAGACATATCTGCACTTGTAAAGCTCATAGGCGCTTCCAATATCACATCAGCACTGCGATCGCACTGAATTTGATTGAAATGCGCCTGTTGAGCTAAATCAAACATTAGTTCTGCGATAGTCCTTTCTACAACAGAGTTAATATGCTCGCGTTTAATTTTCTGTTTTTCATGCAAAACTTCCAGCAGTTTATAATCCCAATAATCTTTTGAGATTGATAATTCTCTGGAATTAAACTGCATTTCGTCAATATCAATATCAGGGCAATGTTGAGTCATGTGTCTGCGCCAACGTCGGAAGGGATGAGTACCCCCAGTTGCCCAAACTATACGTCCCAATCGATAGTAGAAAATCCACTTATGCCCTTTGGAACTTTTTATATTTAATTTGCCACTATATTGTATTTGAGTGCAAGTTCTAAATTCATCGAGTAATTCACTCGATACCATCATTTCCGGATGGCTCATACTTTGTTCCCTTTATTAATAGGTCTTCCTTTTTACTGTCCAGACTAGCTATACAGCAGTCAGGAGATACTTTATTGAATGAAATTCAACAAGCAAACAAATCCGGATAGCTACCCTAGTTTAAAATACTGGTCATAACATTTCTTGTTTGAGTTCGAGAACATCTACAACATATATCTGTTGGCATTCTACGAATCATTAAGATAATCGCTATAGCCCAATAAGAGGATGCACCGAGCCGGTTATATATCATCTTAAAAGGATTGTCACTATAACTAAATCCGTGTATATTCTGATTTTTCGTTTTTCACTTCATTAATTGTTTGTACGAATTAGAGCTAGCATTGCTAATTAAATAATTCTTCAAATATTCTTAATTGTATTGTTATATTTTGTCTTAAAAATGGGTAGTATTATCAAAATAACTAGGGGTAAAAATATAAAATATTTTTTTAGTTTTTTGCCGATCGTACCTATAAAAAATTAACTTATTAAAATTCATTTTATTCAGTACGAAGGTACGCTGAAATTTTATTGATAAGCGCTGATACAAAGATTATATAAGGATTATTTTCTTATATTATTAACATTCATCAACGGGGAGCGTCTTTTTTATTATTCACTACTTGTTAGCCCCCAACGCTATTAAACGACTATTTAATTAGCACGATCGCTATAATTTGAACGGAAAAAATAAATACTTATAAAAAAAAGAATAGATCCTCCCAAATTATATATTGAGTTTCTCTATTCTAGAAGTTAGCCTACCAAAAGGAACGAACCAACTTATTTTTTATAATTTGATTGTAAATAATGATTCAAACTAGATATAAATTGTTGTTTTAAGTTTCAACCTTTGTTTTAAGAAAACCAACTAAATTTTGTAAAAATGACTGACTCACATTAATTTGACTAGAAGTATCGGGTATTTGGTCTAATATTTTATTTTCAGCTTGTGCTGTTCCCTTAGTTTCAACTTGTACTTCCCGTTCCCTATCGTTGAAAGCGTAAGCAGGTTCGTGAGTGTGACTATTAAAAGTAGGTAAATTTGTTGTAAATGCCTCAGATGTGAATTCGCCAAATCCATTTGTAGAATCTAGATCGGCAAATTGAGTATCTTTAATAATAGGCGTTTTAGCAGTCTCTACGATAAAAGCTTCTTCTGCTAAATTGCTCACAATTAATCTAAAAGCAATCTGCTGTACTTTTTCTAAAGGAATTACTAGCTCCGAGGCTATTCCATTCAAAGAAGTCTGACCGTTAGCGTATTCCCAAACTCTTGATTCTTGCGAATCCAACTGTAACGAAGGCAAAATCCCCATCTTCCTTAAAATACCTGAAGTAGGATCGGGTAGCTTTGCTGTTAATGCCGACCAATTTCGCAGGCTCCGCAAACCTTTAATTGTGGCTTCATTTGTTAACATACTCAAGCCAGTCATTTCTGCCGTTGGCATGGCAGCCTGAAAATCAAAATCAAACTTACCATTTTCGAGTTCAAATAGAGGAGAAACTTGCCCCATTATTTGGGAACGAAATAATAGTGTTAATTGTTCTGCCGTAAGCAAACCTTGAGACTTAAGACACAAGCCCATTGCCATTCTTGAGCGACTGGCTTGGAACTTTTCTGTTGCAAATCTCTCGCTCACCCAGCCTCTTTGGGCAATCATTGAAATTAAACCTTGATTATCTAAGCGATTTGCTGCGGCTACAATACGACCTTGACGCAGCCATATATAATGATTCTGTGCTTGTTGATTTTGATTATCTTTTAAAGCACGAATGCTAAGCAAGCCGGTTTTGTAACCTTGTTCTAAAAATTCAAAAATTTCTGGTAAAGAAAATTTAGATAAGTAACCAGTAAATGCCATATCTTCCTTTGTTAAATAGTTTTTTTTATGTAATATTAAGCGTTTATTTTGCTCGTTAAAGTTGGATTAACCATAATTTATGCTTTCAATTATGAATGTTCGCTTCTTGAGTCAAAATATTTTACTATTGATGCAATTTATGCAAATTAAACGCTAATTCTCATTTTATTATATGCTTTCATCGCAATTTTAGTTTGATACAAATATTGAGGTAAACTATCAAACATTATCGTAAAAATTAAGAGAAGTAAAGAAATAATTTTATATAAGTCATACTCAAAATCACTATTTAATTGAAATTTACGAATCTGAAATGACTTAGAATAAATAATATTCTTTACTAAAATTAATCAATATTTAATAATGCAGATAAGTAAGTCGGCACAAATAAACCTAACTATGTTACAGAATGTAAATTGGCTTCAGAATACTGTCCCTACTGCCTACTCCCTAATCCCCTTCGGGTTGCGCCACTTGCTACAAGTCGGGGAACCCGCCCACCGCAGTGGCTTACCTACTCCCTCTTCATAATTACAATTTTCAAAGCCAACCTACTTAGAATACTTTCATATCTGAAGACGGTAGATATAGAATTATGCAACCATTGCTTTTGAAGTAGAATGTTGTACATAATATTGCACTAAACTAATTACAGCATTGGCAACAGAAGACATTTCATTAGGATTGACTAATACAATAGGAGGCTGTGTATTATTGTCGTAATAACCCAAAGCTGCGATGACATTTTCTTGGGACCATGCGCCAGGACAATCCGTGTGAGTTAAGCCAATAACCATCGGAATTTGCGCTCTTTGATTCATGTAAGAGATTACTCGGCGAGCGTAGCGAAATTCTCCCGGTCTGTGAGCTGCTACTAATATTATGTAAGCATGAGCCTTACGAATTAACATATCCCAGATAAAATTAAATCGTTCTTGACCTGGTGTACCGTAAAGATGCAGCGCCATATCTGGATTAAACTGCAATCTACCAAAATCAAAAGCAACAGTGGTTTTCTGCTTGAGCAATGAAGTTTCGTCTGTTGCTCTGCGGTCTGTATCTACAGTTTCAATTTCGCTAACCGAACGAATAAATGTAGATTTACCAGCCCCTACAGGACCAGTAACAACCATACGCATGATTTCCATAGAACTTGCTAAAAAAAATAGACAACAGGATGATTTAACCAGTTATCAATAATATTTATTGAACTTTGCTTTCTCTTATAATTATTTAAGACAAAACTCACGGTTCAATGTACCTTGCTTCAAGGCGTAACTGATAACTTATATCATGTCCGATTAATTACTTTTATTTTTGCTGACGGGTAAGTTTATTGCTATTAACTTTTTATTCTTCCCGATTATAAGCAACAAATGCGGACATGATTATATTGAAAATAAGCGAAATTAATACCATTTCAAATTTTGGAATTTAGATTTTCGGTTTTGGATTATAATTGTTTCCTAAAATCTATCTGCCAATTGGTATATATATTTTGGGTAATTTAACTACCAAAATTACATCAAGACTAACTTTAATTCTTCTGTAAGACGTTTGATTTCTAGCATCAACAAACCTTGTTTAGCTGATTGGCTTGCTAATACTAGCAATACAGCATCATCACCGCAGTTAGTTAATACACCGTAGCCTTTATCGCCTTCAACGAAAATACGGTCTATACTACCTCTAGATAATTCACTACCTATACGTTCGCCCAAAGAGAGCATTGCCGCAGACATGGCTGATACTTTCTCATCATCCATCGCACTTGGTAATACTGTAGCCAAAGATAAACCATCTGGAGAAACAAGTGTTGCTCCTTGAATGTCATTAGTACCACTTACAAAATTTTGCAAGATACTTTCAATCTTACCTGCATTAATAGGCATTTTTTTTGTCCTTATTATTTTTATTGATTAATCAAAATTATTGAAAATTAAAAAGTTTTACTTATACCAAAGGTGCAAACTCAAAAACGTCGTTATTTCCACCACGAAGCACGCATTCGGTATGAGCACCTCTCAAGCGCTTACCAGTAATTTCTTCCAAAGCTCCCCAAACTGCACCTAAAGTAAATGTGCATTTACGAGGTGAGCCTTCAGGTTCACCAGCAGAACATAAGGTTTCTGAAGTAGCAACTTTAATTAGATCGCCTTCTTCAACAATACTTTCGATTATGCAGAGTTTGGTTCCATTTATACCTAATGCAAAACCTATTTTATCTGCAATTAGATCCCACTCAACACTAGCTCCTGTCAAACCTAACTCTTTAGCAAGGTTTTTACCGCGACTGCGCCCTGCTGCGATTAGTGCGATCGCAGTTGCTTTTTCTCCTAATGCTTCTTCCATGCCAGTAATGGCTGCTTTAAAGCAAATAATACTGGAAAATTCCCCAAGTTCTGGACGTGACATAATTGATTAGTTGTTTGGATAACTGCACTTCTGATTATCTTTGGGCAATTTTGAAACGCCAACAGAGTTTTTACGCATTGGTTGCCTTGCGCGTCCGCTCTTTTTATAAGTAAAAACACTGAATAAAAATAATTTTGCGGTTAAAAATGCTGTTACGGTAGCGTTGCGAATAAATTGTTTAGTGGTTATTTGCTTTGTATTTAAGCAGGACGCAAACCCGCTTATTTTTGATAGATTCGAGGGTCAAGGCTTACAATTCATTTCTTGTAAGTGGGGAAGATTTATAAGCAATGATTTTTAGTTTAAAAGACTGTTTGTAAAGAAAATCTTAAATATATCTACTGTGTAACATATGTTAACACATGACAAGAAGCTGTATTTGTGTAGCGGAAGAGGACGGGTTTGAAGCCCATCCTACAACAATTTGATTAAGGCTTGTTTGCTTCAATTGCTTCTCTGAGATTTCCCTGGTGTTGCTTGATGAGTTTATCGCCTTGTTCTTTATCTAAACCCGTTTCGTGCATCAAAATTGCTAACTTGACCCATTTACCGCTACGTTCGAGTAAAACGTCAGCAGTTTCGCGAGTCAAACTTGTTAAATCTTGCAAAATTCGTAAAGCGCGATCGCGTAACTTTTGATTGGTAACTGCGACATCTACCATGCGATTACCGTAAACTTTGCCAAGTTTGACCATAACGCCGGTAGAAAGAATATTTAAAGCTAATTTCGTGGCGGTACCGGCTTTGAGGCGAGTGGAACCGGCTAATATTTCGGGTCCGGTAAGCAAGCGAATATCAGCATCTGTTTCTACGCTGACTTGCTCGGATGGAACGCAAGCAATAAATATAGTAGTCGCACCCCGGCTGTTAGCTGCATTAATAGCGCCGTGGACAAAAGGAGTAGTTCCACCTGCGGTAATGCCTACTACCACATCAAGCTGGGTAACTTCTCTTTGAGCGATCGCAGCTTCACCGTCTTGGGAGCGATCTTCTAAGTCTTCGGAACTGCGTACTAATGCTCCCGCACCGCCAGCAATTATACCTTGGACTAGTTCGGGAGGACTGCAAAAAGTTGGCGGACATTCAGCAGCATCTAATACTCCCAATCTACCGGAAGTTCCCGCACCGACGTAAAACAAGCGTCCACCTTTTTTAAGGCTTTGCGCTGTCAAATTAATTGCTTTAGCTAAATCCTCTTTAGCAGCAGAAACAGCAGCAACTGCTTTTGCGTCTTCACGATTAAATAGTTCAACAAATTCGATGCTACTTAGTTGGTCTAAATTAAGACTATCGGGATTAACTTGTTCGGTTAGTAAATGTCCGCGCTCTTGCAATGTCATGTGTTTTTTTAATCCTTGGTTTATGTCATTCGTCATTTGCCCTTCATCCGAGGACAAATGACAAATGATTAATAACTTTTTACAACAATCCTTCCAATTTGCGACGGATACTATCTAGTTCCGAATTTGACATTTCTCCTCCTTCTTGAACTTCTGGTTTGGTTTGTGTCGAACCTTCTTCACGCCAATCCATTTCATCAACATTTTGTTCTGGAGGAACTACTAAATCCCCGTCAGTAGGAACGACTTCGTAGTCATAATCAGCACTTTCACAAAAATGCTTGATTTCCTCTAGATCCATCGGTTCAACTGCGGGAGTCGGAAAATCTTGCGCTTCCAGCATCAAGGCAAACCGGGTAGCGTCATCTTCGGATTCAAACATCAGCACTTTATTGCGATCGCCAATCCGAACTGTATGAATTCCCTCATTTTCTGTACGGGCATTAAAGAGTAACACAAAAACGCGCCCCATCTGTAATCACCTGTCCTTTCTTTTAGATTCTATCCATATTAAAGTTCTAAGATGCACTTGGGGAAAAGTCGAGGTAATAATTCCTGCTTTCTTAACATTTTCCTGAATATACTTTTATTTTGACGATAATATCAGCAGGTATACCAATCTTTTTCTCAGGGAATATTCTGTATTGCTTTAACCCCGGTACCGTTTCAATTTTAGTTATAGGTTTTTAATTGTTTAAAATTATTGCTACAACTGGGTTAGACCAATTTCGTTCCTTGAAAAAACTCTTAAACTTATAGGTTGCCCGTTTAAGTCAAGAAGTTTACTTCAAAATTCTGACGTCGATCGCGCGTCTTAGAACAAATTACTACAAGGCGCATCCTAATAGAGCAATTACATATTCTTTATCGATATTCTTGATTCTTGGTGTTCTCGCCGTGGGAGTTATCCTAGAAAAGTTTACAGCCTTCAAGAGTGCTAGGAACTTTATAACACTGTGTTGGTTGCTGTACTCTACAGTCAGAAATAACATAAAATGACCAATCTTTCCTGTAATAAAACTAAATCCGCAAATCGCAAGCGTCTTGGGTTGCTACTTAGTCGCGGTGGATTGGCTTTGGGCGGATTGTCACTTGTAGGAATCGTCGGAGGTGTCTGGCAACTACAGAGTTTTATTCAAAAAGATTTAGCACCTTTAGTAGAAAAAAATCTGACATCGATTATCGATCGCCCGCTTAAATTGGGGGAAGTCGAAGGATTTTCGCTTACTAAAGTCAGGTTTGGAGCTTCAGCGGTTCCGGTGACAGCATCCGATCCCGATCGAGTGAAAGCTGATGCGATAGAAGTGGGATTTGACCCGTTAAAATTACTCTTCAATCGTAGATTAAAGCTAGATGTAACTTTAGTCAACCCGGTTGGTTATGTCGAGCAAGACTTTCAAGGGCGCTGGATTACTACTAATATCGTGCTGCCCGAAGAACCCGGACCGATTGCAATAGATGTAGACAAAGTTGGTTTGCGTAATGGGAATGTAGCATTAATCCCGTTTGTGGACGGGGACAATAAGACAACAATCCCTCCATCCCCGCTTCCCGTTTCTTCCCCAAAGGTGGTTTTTTCAGAACTCAATGGTTACGCGAAATTTGCTGATAATTATCAAGTGGTTCGGTTTGAAGTAAAGGGGAAACCGGGACGTACTGGTAATATTGACGTGAAGGGAAAGGTTGGGATAAAAACCAAAACGGGTGATTTACAGATACAGGCACAAGATTTATTAGCTTCAGAAGTTACGCCTCTTGTCAAGCTACCAATTAACTTGAAAGGGGGGAAGATTAATGGGAATTTGCAGGTAAAATTACCGACTGGAGAAGAAAAACAGCCTTTATTATACGGCAATACTCGCGTCGAAGGATTGGATTTCCAAGTAGCCGGAATGCCGAAACCGCTGGTTAATTCTCAAGGAAATTTGCAGTTTGATGGCACGAAAGTAAAGCTAAATGATGTAGTTACCAGTTACGGTAAAATTCCTTTGAGTGGTGGCGGCACCATCGATTTTCAAAAGGGTTACGATTTGACTGCTCGCGTCAATGCAGTCAGCGTCAACGATACTTTACAAACTCTCGATATTCGATCGCCTTTACCCGTCGGTGGAGTTGTAAAAGGCGATTTATCGATGACGGGGGGTATTACCAAACCAGTTATTTCCGGTACCGTTGCCACTGTTAAACCTGGAATTGTTGATAAAATTCAATTAAAAACTGCTAGCGGTAAATTTGCTTTTGTCACAGCCGATTCAACGGTTACTTTTACAGATATTCGCGGTACTGCTGCTGTTGGTGGTGAAGTTCGAGGTGCAGGTAAAGTTTTAATTGGCGACGATAATATAGGCAGAAAATCCCAAGTTGATTTTAATTTTCGCACAAGTAATGCACCCGGAGATCGTTTAGCCCAGATTTACAATATTCCTACGCCTTCATTTCAAGTTGGTACCGTCGCAGCAACAGCTAATTTGAGTGGAAATCCTGAAACTATTCGTACCTTAGTTAAATTTAACGCTCCTCAAGCAACTTATCCCGCTACGGGTGAAGTAATAGTTAATCGCGAACGCAGTTTCTCATTCCGTAATGTCGCTTTGGCTGTCGCTGGAGGTACGGCTTTAGCTTCCGGTAGTTGGAATCAACAGCGCTGGCAGGCTGTAGCGAATACTAAGGGTATACAAGTCAACCAGTTTTTAAGTAAGGAACAGCTGCAAAAAGTTAATCTCGATCGCGCTAATTTTAACGGTAAAGTGATTGTTTCGGGAAGTTCAACGCCGTTTAAAATTGCTCAAATTCGTACCGAAAACGCCAATATCAGAGTTGGTGGGGGTACGGTTGCGGTTAATTCTGTCAAGTTTGACGAGCAAAGGTTTTCTGCTGAGTTGGTAGCTTCTGGGGTTCAAGTAGGGCGTTTGTTGAAAAATTCTAATTTACCTTTTGATGCTCCTTTGAGTGGCAAGTTTCAAGTATCGGGTAATACAGACAATTTTGATGCCAAAACTTTGAACGTTCGAGGCGATGCTAGTTTTGCTGCCGCTGGGGGAAGGATTACGGCGAATAAAATCGTAGTTAAAGACGGTGTTTATTTAGCGCAAATCCGGGCAAATAACGTACAGTTGCTTTCTCTATCTCAGCAAATACCGAAATCTTTTCAAGGAAAATTAACGGGAGAATTTGACGTTGCTGGCTCCGTGGATTCTTTTCAACCCGAAAGTATAGTCGCGACAGGTAAGGCGAAAATAAATACCGCAGGTGGTATTGTTACCGCGAATAACATTCAAGTAAAAAATGGGGTTTATTTAGCTCAAATTGCGACGAATAATGTCAGAATTCAAGAATTGTCGCCGCAAATACCCAAGTCGTTTCAAGGAAGATTAACCGGACAATTTAACGTTGCGGGTTCGGTATCATCTTTCGATCCAGAAAACTTAATTGTGTCGGGAAAAGCAAACTTAAATACTGCTGCTGGTAGAATTTCGGCTGCGGATATCCAGTTTGCGAAGGGAAGATATCAAGCTAAAGTTGCGGCGAATAATGTAGAGGTACAGCAGCTATCACCACAAATTCCCAAGTCGTTTCAAGGAAGATTAACTGGAAATTTTGACGTTGCAGGTTCAACGAAATCCTTTGAAGAATTAACCGTATCTGGAAATGCTGCCATAAACGTCGCAGCTGGTAAGATTGCAGCGTCGAATATTGTAGTTAATAACGGAAAATATCAAGCTAAAGTTGCGGCGAATAATGTAGAGGTGCAGCAATTGTCACCGCAAATTCCTAACTCTTTTCAAGGGAAGTTAACCGGGAATTTTGACGTTGCAGGTTCGGTAAATTCCTTGTCCGATTTAACTGCATCGGGGAATGCTTCTATAAATACTGCTGGTGGGAAGATTGCAGCATCGAATATTGTAGTTAATAACGGCAAATATCAAGCACAAATAGCAGCGAATCAAGTAAGGATACTTCAATTCGTACCACAAATACCTCCGAGTTTAGCTGGAAATTTAACCGGACAATTTAACGTTGCAGGTTCGGTAAATTCCTTGTCCGATTTAACTGCATCGGGGAAAGCTGCGATAAATACAGCAAGCGGTAATATAACAGCGTCAAATATTCAGCTTCAAAACGGACGCTATCAAGCTTTAGTAAATGCTGCGGGTATTGAATTAAACAAATTAGATCGACGCTTGCGGGGTAAATTTGCTGGTAACTTACAAGTTGCGGGAAACTTAAATAATCCTAGTTTAGCTGACGTGCGGGCAGCGGGTAACGTGCAGTTTTCACAAGGAATTCCGGGATTTGAGAAACCAATTAATGCGGCGATCGCTTGGACTGGAAATAAACTCACAATTGAACGAGCAACGGCACCGGGTTTGAATGTTAGCGGTGATATTTTAGCCAATGCCAAAGGTACGGGGATACCGGAAATTACGCAATTAAATTTGAACGTTCAAGCTAGTAATTTTGATTTACAACAGCTACCAGTAGAGATTTCCAATGCTGTAAATGTAGCTGGGAAAGTTGATTTTAACGGCAGAATTACTGGTAAACTGCCTTTACCAAATGTAGTAGGACTACTAGCGTTAAAAGATTTTGTAGTTAATGATGTGGCTTTTGAGCCAGTTTTAGCTGGAAACGTTACGCAGCAAGGAAGCGGTTTACAGTTGAACGTTGCGGGTAAACAAGACCAAATTGCAGTCAACTTAAATGCGAATAATCGACCCGAATCTTTTCTAGTTAAACGCGGTGAAGCATTCGCATCCGGTCAATCTCAAGGAGATATTTTAGCATTGAATGTAAAGGCATTTCCATTAAAATTATTAAAATTACCTTTACCAGTTAATCGCTATCTTGGCTCTGGTAAAATTGCTGGAACCTTCGACGGAAATGTGCGAGTTAATCAAAAAACATTTGCCACTGCTTCGGGAAATATTGCCGTTCAAAATCCAGAAATTGGGCGTTTAAAAGGCGATCGTTTAGTTGCTAATTTTAATTACAACGGCAAAAAACTTATTATTAATAGAGGTGAATTTTTCAAAGACGAGAGCAGCTATATTGTTGCAGGAAGCGTCACACAGACATCTACAGCACCGCAAATTCAAGGTAAATTGAACATCAAACAAGGTAAAGTTCAAGATGTTCTAACTGCATTACAAATATACGAATTGCAAGATATCCAGCGCGGTTTAGAAGAACCCACTTATGGTAAAGCCAATCAACTAGAAACCACTGCGGTAGGTTTACCAAATCAAACTTTATTAACTCAATTGCGCCGCTATTCAGAAATTAAAAGATTATTAGCATTGCAAAAACAACAGCGACGCGATGCTTCTCCTTTTCCGGAATTAGCAGATTTAAAAGGAACCTTCAATGCAGAAGTTAGCGTAGACACAACTGAAGCGAAAGGAATAAATACGCAATTTAATCTTCAAGGTGAAGACTTTAGTTGGGGAACCGAAGAAGATCCAGAACGCTATAGTGCAAAAAAAGTCATTGCTCAAGGTAGTTTTGAAAACGGAATTTTAAGATTAACTCCTTTGCGAATAGAGTCAACAAATAGGCTTCTTAGCTTTAGCGGTGCGATCGGTGGTAAAGAGCAATACGGTACTTTACAAGTCAATAATTTTCCTTTAGATGTAATTAATAACTTCGTTAATTTACCGATTGGGTTAACTGGTAATCTCAACGGTAGAGCAGCAATAGCCGGAAGTATTGAAAATCCTTTAACTAAAGGAGAATTGACAATTACCAATGGAACTTTAAACCAAAAAGGAATAGAATCCGCCGCCGCAAGTTTCGGTTATAGCAACGGACGCTTGCGGTTTGCTAGTAACGTCATGGTTAACGATTCCGAACCCGTTGATATTAATGGAAGCATTCCATATAAATTACCTTTTGCTTCGGTAACTTCCGACAGCAATCAAATTAATTTAGATGTGAATGTCAAAAATGAGGGATTAGCTGTATTAAATTTGTTTACCGATCAAGTAAGCTTTGAAACAGGTGAAGGGCAAGTCAAATTAACAGTACGTGGAACGCTACAAGAACCAGTAGTAAATGGAAATGCCACTCTTAATAATGCCACATTCTCAGCACTTGCTTTACCAGAGAATCTGACAAATGTAACGGGAAAAGTGCAGTTTGATTTTGACAAGATACTTGTAGAAAATCTTCAAGGAGACTTTAGCCGGGGTAAAGTCGTCGCACGAGGAGAAATTCCTATATATGATGACAAATTGATTCAAATTAATAATCCACTTTCAGTTACCTTAGATAAATTAGCGATAAACCTTAAAGGTATTTATCAAGGTGGTGTTGGTGGTAACGTAGTTCTTAAAGGTGCTGCTTTAAATCCGATTATTAGCGGTAATGTGAATTTAAATAACGGTTTAGTATTGCTACCGGAAGGTGATGTTAGTAATGCGGCTGATAACATTGACGGAATTAAACGTGTAAAAGCAACTAAACAAACCGATGCAGATGAAAATACTAGAGGAAGATTTGATAATTTACAATTAACATTAGGCAAAAAAGTCAAAATTGAACGTCCACCGATAATTAGCATTCAAGCAAGCGGTAACTTAAACGTCAACGGGACATTCAGCAATCCTATTCCAGTCGGAACTTTGGAATTAAACAAAGGGGGAGTCAACTTATTTACTACCCAGTTTAATCTTGCTCGTGGTGAAAAAAACACAGCTACATTTAGAGCAAATCAGCCCCGCGATCCGATTTTAGATATCAGTTTATTTGCCAAAGTATTAGATGTAATTCAAAGTTCGGATTTTAGCAAACCAAATGCTACAGGATTAGCAGCATTAGAAACAGTTCGTGTAGAAGCAAATGTAAATGGTCCTGCAAGTAAACTGAATGAAAATCTAGAATTAAAAAGCAGTCCAGCACGTAGTGAAACAGAAATTGTCGCATTATTAGGAGGTGGATTTGATAGCGAAGGAGGAAATTCTACGGTAGGATTGCTGAATATAGCGGGTTCCGCTGTTTTAGGTAATTTACAAACGACTTTTAACCAAATTGGAACTGCTTTCGGTTTAGACGAACTGCGAGTATTTCCCACCATTATTTCCGACAATCCAGAAGCAGGGAAAAGCAGTTCAAGTGTGGAATTAGCAGCAGAAGCTGGAGTTGATATAACTAACCGAATTTCTGTTTCGGCTTTAAAGATTTTAACCGCAGATGACCCATTTCAATGGGGTATTAATTATCGTTTAAAGGATAAAATTCGTCTTCGCGGTTCGACTAATTTTGATGATGATAGTCGCGCTGTGGTTGAATATCAAAGAAGGTTTTGATGAGCAGTTACCAGTTAACAACTTCTATTTATGAAAAAAAATATTGTATTTTTGCTGTTGATATTAGTCGGTATTGCGGTTGCGGTATTATTCGGGAATAAATTTTTTAGTAAAGCTGAAGAAGCTGTTGTTATTAATAGTATTCAAATAGAAAAACCACTGTATACAGAAGAATCTAAAAAAGAAATAGTACAAACTAATATTCCTTTAGTTGATTCAGAAAGATTGTTTTCTGATGTTCAAAAGTTGAGTTTTCAGCGTTTTACAGATGCCGAACGCAGACGTACCCGCAATTATATTATTAATGAATTAAAAAAGCTGGGCTGGGAATCTTATAAGGAACAGTTTCAACAAGGTGCTAATGTGTTTGCTGAAAAACCGGGAAGCGATCGCAATGCTGGAGCAATTTTAATCGCAGCGCATTACGATACCGTTTTGAATTCTCCCGGTGCTGATGATAATGCTAGCGGTGTGGCT
Organism: Rivularia sp. (in: cyanobacteria); assembly: GCA_965234645.1. Lineage (GTDB taxonomy): Bacteria > Cyanobacteriota > Cyanobacteriia > Cyanobacteriales > Nostocaceae > Rivularia. The sequence goes on from OZ248344.1 coordinate 81,120, forward strand.
GTATTGCTCGAAATTGCTCGATTGTTTAATTCTCCGACTCCACGCACTTTGCAATTAGCTTTTTTCGACAAAGAAGAAGCTGGTTTGTTAGGTAGTCGGGCTTTTGTTACCAATACAGCACGTTTAAAAAATTTGCGCGGTGTAATTGTGATGGATATGGTAGGTTACGCTTGCTATACATCCGGTTGTCAAAAATCTCCCTCCGGTTTTCCGATAACTCCCATTAGTGACAAAGGTGATTTTTTAGCAGTGGTAGGAGATACGGAACATTTACCATTAATTAATAGTTTTAAAACTGTAGAAAAATCATCTAAATTACCACCAGTATTTACTTTACCAGTTCCCCTCAAAGGCGTTTTAACACCCGACGTTTTACGTAGCGATCATGCACCATTTTGGCTTCAAGGAATCGGAGCTTTATTAGTTACCGATACAGCAAATTTACGCAGTTCTTTCTATCATCAACCAAGCGATACTCCTGCAAATATTGAACGTGATTTTTTTGCTGGTGCAGCACAGTTGGTTGTTAATGTTACTAATACTTTGTTGTCAGGTAGCGGCAGTTTTGAAACTCCGAGTTAGCGAATGAGTAATTTTTATCTGGCGGTTGAAACCTTAGAAATAGTACCTGGCGACTGGAAGTCACGGCTACACAGGCAAAACCCGTCTACACGGGTTTCAAAATTATAGCTTCAAAATAGTACCTGGCGACTGGAAGTCACGGCTACACAAACAAAACCCGTCTACACGGGTTTCAAAATTATAGTCCACGCAGGTGGACTTTGTTTGTGTAGGCGCGGTTTCAACCGCCAGCTTCAAAATATTACCTGGCGACTGGAAGTCACGGCTACACAGGCAAAACCCGCCTGCGCGGGTTATAAATTTCCATAGTCCACGCAGGTGGACTTTGTTTGTGTAGGGGCGGTTGAAACCGCCTGCGATCGTGATGCGTTGCGCTCCGCGACAACACACCCTACAATTCTGGTAACTGGTAACTGGTAACTGTTAATTGATTCCATGTTTCATAAAAGTTACGGGAACTCCGATTAATTTTTTTCCTAATTGAGATATTTTAAATTTACTTTTGAGAGATGCAGGTAAATCTTGAAAATCAATTATTGTAAAACCAAATTTTTGATAGTAATCTATTAATTTTTTACCCAAACATTCTAAATAAAGTGGTTGAGTTGCTTGTTCGATTAAATGTTGAGTCAGAAAACTTCCTAAACCGCGATTTCTCCATTTTTTCGTAACAACTAAGCTACCGAGTTCTTGGGCTTGTGTAAAATTTCGTAACTGTCCGCAAGCTATTATATTGCGATCGCATTCAATTACCCAAAATTGCTGCCATTTTATTTGTGTGGGGTCGAGTTTCGCTTTGAATACCAACCAGCGAATTGATGAAGCGTCTTTAGATGTGGCTTTGCGAAGAATACATCCCTCTGGTAAATTCTTCATAATAATATTTTCCCCGATAATGGCTGACGGTAAGGATAATTTTATCGGGTAAAATGGCGATCGCCGCAGCCGTGCGACCGATCGCCATTTAAATGCAAAAATTGGTCTGTTGCAATCCACTAAGCAAAAAGCGCCGTGTACGTTTGACGACCGCATATTCCGTCGGATACAAGTCTCTTATCCCTTTGAAACTGCTTCACTTTAACTTCTGTTGCTGGACCAAAATCGCCATCAACTGAGAGTCCATATCCTTTATTCTTTAGCTGAAGCTGCATCTTTTTCACATCTTCACCTTTGGCACCACGTCTTAAAGTGTTATTGAAATTCGGTCGTAGTTCTCCATGTACTTTGACAATTGATTTTTGAGGTTTGGTATTGTCGTGAATTAGCTTTGCTGCTTCCTTGTTTGCGATACGAACGCATCCGTGAGAACTAGGATATTCGGGAACCCGTGGAAAGTAATGAAGAGCAATTCCCCGCGAAGCTTCTTGAAAACGTGTCACCCATTCCGCTTCTGGATATTTGTCAAATTTACGATCGTGCCAAAGCACTGGGAATTCACCTTTGGGAGTGCAATCTGTGTTAGCTTTTTGACTGGTTGCAACGTCATCGCAATTGACATCTTCAATACCTGCACCGGGGGTACAGTGGAAAGGACCTTTTTTCTGTGATGCTGCATTCGATCCAGTCCATTCAAGGGTTACTTCTTGTTTCCACAAGTCAACGTTGACTTTTGATATATATGTTTCTGACATGAGATTGTTATTAATAATGGTTATATTGCTTGCATACTACAAGAAATAATTCCCTATTTAAAGTACCCTTTTAGGTTAATTTTTACTCAATATACATTTGGGAACTATTCAAATTTATTCGTTGGATAACTGAGATATGGAGACGTAGCAGTGCTACGTCTCTACATCATTCACTGTTTTAAAACGGCATCTTCGGTTGCATAATCTAACAACCAGGGTGCTGCTAACTGCTGCATTTCGGTGGATGGATGATTTCTTTCCCACTCAATTGTTCTCTTTAACGCTTCCTCTATGGGTACAATTTCTCTGTATCCCAACTCTTCACGAATGCGAGTAGAATCTACAAACCATTCTTGCTCTGTATTAAACGGAAAATTCCAATCAGCAGGAAATTTTTCTTTAGATAAACTGACGACTTTACCTTTCCAGCTTGCAAGTTCTCCAATTTTAGTAATTCGTTCCCCTTCAGAAAGCGTCTTTGGTTCAGCAACATGATAAATTCTATTTTTTGCTTTTTGATTGGTAACAGCTAGAGCAATTGCATACCCTACATTCTCAACATAACTGTAAGAACTACGCCATTTGGCAATACTATCTAACAATACAATCGCATCGCGATTATTATTCATACGTTGCAGATAGGGAGATAGACGGTTTAACGGGTCATTTTCTCCATATACCATCGGTAATCTGACGATTGTTCCAGGTAAATCGGATGACATCACAACTCTTTCAACCAGAATCTTTTCATAATTTGGTGGTGCATTCAAAGCTCTTTCTGGCGTATCCTTGTAAGGATAAAGCGAAGAACGTAAAGCTGAATCTTCCGTTAATGGAACTTCCACTACACCAGATTCTTTACCCAAAATCACTCCATAGGCGCGGTATATATCCATGCTGCTAATTGCAACGACGCGCTGCGTAATGCCTTTAAATACGTCCATCAGCATCCGTGACTCTGATTCCGTGTAGCAAATCATATCTACTACAACATCGGGTGAAAGTCTCTCAAATTCGCTTTTAAAATCGTTAAGTTGAGAGCGTTAAGCGAAGCTCACCGAAGGTATCGCCATATATATGATTTACGGGTTCGGGTAATTCTGCTTTCGTCTTTCCGCGATGAAATAAGGTAACATCGTGTCCCATAGTTACAAGATGACGTACTACCCACGGACCAATAAAATTAGTTCCACCGATAATTAGAATTTTCATTTATTGTTTATCGGAGGTTCTCGCCTTTTGAATCATTTCTTGGATTGTTTCAGTTTCGCCAATTTCGTAAAGGCTAATCAAACCATCCTCAATGGTAAAGATTTGCTGAACTGTTGCATCCGCAAGTAAATTGCCTTGTAAATCTTTGATGACTTGATGAACGGTAACAACGTTTCGATTATTTTCGTCCGTCTCGAATTTTAGCGTCTCAAGCTCCGCTTGAATATCATTAAATTGATTGAGCCAGTATTCGCGCACTGCGTCGCGTCCGTAAACAAAACCACCTTCCACTCCGTTCGCCCATTTCACATCCGGGCGCATAAACGAGATAATTGTTTCAATTTCACGGTTATTAAAGGCATCGTATAAATTTTGCAGAAATTCTTGATTATCTCTCATAATTATCACCATGTTTACTTTTTGTTTTGCCGTCTTTATAATTAATCCTTTTCAAATACACCCATTTCACGCCTGTCGAATAGTCATAATTTCTACATCTGTAATCGCTTTGTGAAAGCCGTTTTTAGTATTAGCAGGAGTAAACCAAAATGTTCCAGGTTTACACTCTCTTCCTGCGGTTTCAATAGTTCCTTCAATAACATAAACATACTCGTCACAAGGATGATAATGAACCGGAATTACCGTACCAGCGCTCATATGTAATTTATGAATTGAGCCTTGGGGAACTGGTTGCGCTAAGGAAAGTATTTCTGTACCCGGAAATTGGTGGAGTTTATCCCACTGTTGGCTGTTGGTGTCGATGAAATGTTGGGACATTTGTAAATCTCTGGTTTTGTTATTTCAAGCGTTTAGATCCCCCCAACCCCCCTTAAAAAAGGGGGGCTTTTTTAAACAATGTTGGTTTCAGTCAAGACGAAGGGTAGCTTGTTGCAAAGTTTTTCTTCCCATCCACCGTTTAAATAAGATGCAAGAATAAAGCTATCGGATGCTTTGGTGTATCCAGGTTGCACTTGAGAATACACTGACATCGCACCAGTAAAAGCAGTTTCTCTAACTCGATGCTGCAAACGTAACCGCGTACCGCCTTCAACAGCTTTCAAAGTCCAAGTAACGATAGATGGCTGACTCATCATGCAGTCTTGCCAGGTGTAAACCAGACGCTTTGGTTGATCGACTTCGATTACTTCGCATTTTATATTCGTGTCTATCCCCGGTAAAGATTGACTGTAAAAACAAAATTTACACCCAACTCGCGGCTCGAAATCGTTTTCCATTAACCACGCAGCTAAAGCACGACTGTTAGTTAATAAGAGCCAAACTCTTTCTGGTGGATAAGGATAAAATACTTCTTTGTTTAATCCGAACATGATTCCTCCAAATAATCGCCAAGGGCATCAAGTTTGTCTTGCCAAAATTGCTCGTAATTCGCAATCCAATTCGATACTTGTTTTAATTGTTCTGGCTTCAGCTTATACAAACGTTGGCGACCCGATCTACGCATTTCTACTAAGTCAGCTTCGCACAATATCTGTAAATGCTGAGAAATCGCCGGTAAGCTGATCGCAAAGGGTTCCGCTAGCTGTTTAACGGGTTGTTCGCCCCTGAGTAATAAATCCAATATTGCCCTTCGCGTTGGATCTGCAATTACTTGAAAAACGTCTGCACTCGCGGATTGTCTGCTCATATCAATTGAGAGAGGGAACTACTCATATATTTAAGCGATTACTTAAATATTTTAATTAAGCATTCACTTAAATGTCAATTATAAATATGAATTTTAATATGAATTTTTCCTGAATCTTCCTTTGTAGGCATGGAACAAGATTAATTGATTTTCATTTGTTGTCACCCATAGAATTAATAGGCTAAAACTAAACTCTAACTAGATATTAATTAGGTATTTTCCCAGTATTTTCACTTAAATAGCTATTAATAAAGCTACAAATATAAATGAAATAGAGTGGGAGAAGTTTGAAGAGATTTGTAAGTTTATTTTGTACGTTAATGATTGCACAATTGGAAATTTTACCATTACAGACAGTCGAAACCGTAGTAGTACGTTACGGTTCGTTTGCGGAGTCTATCTCGATTGCTGAATTAGAAAATGTGGCGAAAACAGGTGAGTTTCCCGACAGTTTCAAATCTTACACCGATCGTTTATCTGAAGAACAACGCAGTACGATTGTGGGAGCGTTGAGGACGAAAATTCCGATTAATGTTGTGACTATGAGTAATTTTCTGAATACTCAAATTGGTGCGACAGTTTTGAAAGATTTAGCTACATTAATACACCGAGAAGACGACGCGGCAGCAAAAGCCCTCAGAGAAAGTTTAGTTTTAGGTGCTACTGAAGCTAAAGGAATTTCTGTGCTTTCTTCTATTGCTGCTTATCCGAGCAAACGTTTAGAAATTAATTTAAATCAAGCATTTAGAGTATTCAAAAATTTAAATACAGCATTTTGGCAAACGCAGCAGTTTATGAGTGCGATCGCGCCTCAACTGGCGAGTAGAGATCCCCAGCTTTCATTACCAATTGATGCGACTCAAGCAGGGAGCGCTAAGGTTGAAGAATTTACATTAAATTTGAACGACGATAAACGTAATAGAAACCTTGACGTTGATATATATTGGTCAAATATTGCGAGTGTAGAAAAGCCGGTTATTGTATTTAGTCACGGTATGGGTTCGGTTCGCACCGAGTTACAGTATTTAGCAAGACACCTAGCATCTTATGGTTTTGTAGTTGCGGCTGTGGAACATCCCGGTAGTAATGAAGCGAATACCAACGCCGCGATCGCAGGTAAAACCAGACTTTTAAAACCCCAAGAATTTTTACAACGTCCTCAAGATATCAGTTTTGTAATAGATGAGTTAGAAAAACTGAATAAAACAGCAGATAATCCTCTCGAAGGTAAACTTGCAACCGATAAAGTCATGGTGGTGGGTTATTCCTTCGGTGGTGGTACGGCTTTATCAATAGCTGGAGCAAGCTTGCAGCCAGAAAGTCTTAAAAAACGCTGTAAAGAAAACTTGGCAATTTTGAGCTTTGGGCAAGGTCTTCAGTGCGTAGCGCAGGAATTACCAGAAAAAAGCTATCAGTTGCGCGACGAAAGAGTAAAGCGGATAGTTGCTCTCAATCCCACAAGTTCGTTGATGTTTGGTGAAACAGGATTAGAATCGGTACAGGTTCCCACCCTTGTTTTAGCGAGTTCTGCCGATAAAACCAACCCCGCTTTAACCGAACAAATAATCGGCTTCCGCAAAATTCCCTCACCTAAATGGCTAGTTGGTGTAGTTGGAGGTACGCATTTGAGCGTCAAAGATCCCAGCGCTACCGTCAGTCAGAAAGGAAAACCCAATACCCCTTTAAGCGGTGGTGAAGTAATTGGAGAACAAGCTGCTGACATTCGCAAATTTGTGAAAGCGATCGTTTTAGCCTTTGCCGCTCAAATGACTCCAGAAGCTGATATATATAAAGTGTTTCTTACAGCAGATTACGCTCAACTTGCTTCTACCGAAGAATTTCCTTTCCGTTTAGTTACAGAAATTACCCCCGAAGCTGCAAAAGCCATAGAAACAGTTACCAGTTAGGAATTAGGAATTAGGAGTTAGGAGTTAGGAGTTAGGAGTTAGGAATTAATAATAAATATTTTTTTCTACCCCCTCTACCCCCTCTCTCTCTCCCGCAATCTACTGAGAATTTGTTTGAGATGTATACAAGCAATATCCGTGTCAAGCCTGATTGACATTTTGTAATGATTTCATTAAGATTGTTTACATAAGTTCACAAAAGCTCAGCTTGGATGGCTGTGATGTGAATTAAGATTTGAAATTTTCAATATCTTTTATTAATTTTAGACATTTGGTTTTCTTTAATAGACCTCGGATTGAGACCCGAGGTTTTTTTGTCTAAATTTGAAAAACATCAACTAATATTTGTTTATCTGCTCGCAAACGGCGATTATCTGGAGAATCGTAAAATACCATCAAGCTATTTTGTTTTCCCCAACAGGAATATAGTGCCAAACCTTCAGCATGATCGGAACCGACGGTAAAAGGTAAGTCAAACAAGGGAAATAAGTTATCCTCATCCTGCTGGTGGATATTATCGTTGTCACTCGAATCATTTAAAGCATCTTTCCAGCGAAAAACCTCCATTTCTCCTTCTACAGTCATCGTCGGTCCCGCTAAAATAATTAAATCTGAGTCTTGCAAACATAATTCTCGTATCCCCAAACCGTTCAAATCGAGAAAATGTTTTTTGTATTTTGCGCCTTTCTCGGCGATTTCTTGTAGTACGAGAACACCCGGTTCGGATTCTGTTAATTGTACTTCTATAATTAAAGACCATCCCCGCAATACAGGTCCGCGCAAACCGAGAAAAAGGCGATTGTTACTTGAAGAAGCTAAACCTTCGATATCCAAACCATTATCTTTAGAAGGTATTCCACTATTAATAAATGGCTTTAAATGTACGTCTTCTTTTAAAGCTTCAAATAATACATTGCGATCGCCAATTGTTTGCAAACAAGCTGCGGTTAAAGTTTCTCCTTCAACGGGAACGCAAGATTTAATTAATTCACCATTAACAACGGGAATTCTTGCCAAAATAAAACGGTTTAAGTCGGTAGTAATAGTAGCAAGTCGAGATAAATCGGTTTCTAAATCTTTGCCTTTGGGCTTCTTTCTTTTAGTACTGTGAGAACCAGTTAACCAAAGATAGCCACCGCGAAAATCCATACCTTCAATATCAATTTCATCGTCATCAAATAGCTCAATATAATCCTTTAATAAAAAGCGTTGATGCTTGCCGAAACTATGACAACCTACGGGAGAAAGACGTTCAACCCCAACCATTTCATCCGAACCAATCCACAAACTACCATCATCGCTAAAAGTAGCAGCAGAAATATCGCTGACAATATCGTCACTTCTGAGATCGAATTCGAGTAAAACGCGGGTTAATAAAAAATATTCTAGTTTAGACATAAAGCTTTATATGTTTGAAATACATCATAAAATTGGACGGCAGCTAATAAATATTATCTAATGACTAGGTTCCCCTACGACCAGTTTGCGAAAGATTATCTTGAAGAATTATTACAACCATTAGGAAAAATAGAAACCAGTAAGACAGTACCGGCAGAGATTCGGGAAATTGACGTTTACTTTGCGCCTTCGTCTCAACCTACCACAGATACAATACAATTGGGATTGCTAGGGCAATTAGCCGAGAAAGCCGCATTTATAGAACCATTTAGAAATGCGGTAAAAATCTCAGAAATTCGTAGCTGTATGAACAAATTGTTCTATATTATTGCCGATATAGAACGCCAAAACAAACGCGATAATATTTCCACGCAAGAAGACGATTTACCCAAACTGTGGATTTTATCTCCTACAGCATCTACAACAATATTAGATGGATTTAAAGCCAGTCTCGACGAAGATTGGGGTGCAGGGGTTCATTTTTTAGGGGACTATCTAAAAACCGTAATTATTGCCATTCATCAACTACCTCGTACACCAGAAACCTTGTGGCTAAGGCTTTTAGGTAAAGGTGGAGTACAACAACGAGCCATCGAAGAATTAGAAGCACTTCCCCAGAATAATCCCCTACGGGATAAAGCAATTGATTTATTATTGAGTTTGAAGACTCAAATAGAAATTAGACAAAACCCAGACGAAGAGGATAGGGAGTTACTGATGAATTTATCACCGATTTATCTAGAAAGATTAGCAGAAGCTAAACAAGAAGGACGAAACGAAGGAATACAAGAAGGAATACAAGAAGGACATCGTACCATTATAGAAAATTTATTACGAGCCAGATTTGGTTCTTTAGATGACGAATTAAATTCAATTATTCAACCACTATTAGCATTAACTCCAGAGGAATTTTCTCCGTTGTTAATACAATTGTCCCGTGAGGAATTGATTTCGAGATTTAGATAACAGTCAGTTTTTTTATTACCAAGGATACATTGCCAAAGTTAATCTGATAAAACAGCTTTTTGCAAAGCATCTTGATAAATCGGTAAAATCCTTGTTTCCTCTTCGGAAGAAAGATCAATAAAAAGCCACCAATAATCAACGCTCATGTAATTTTATCTTCATGAAATAACTGATAAAAAAAACCGCAGAGACGCGGAGAGCGCAGAGGAAGACATAAAGAGATATGGATTATTGTGGAGTAAGGGAAAAGTAATCTAAGAATGTAAACGATAATAAATAAATATTAATATTATAGTAAAAGCACTGGAATCTTAATATGCAAACAATTCAAAAGTCCGCTAAAAAAGCTTGGGCTAAAGCTTTTCAAAAACCCGCGTCGGAATTTCCTTTAACTCCACTTTCAATAATTGAAGGTGAAATTCCCACAAGTCTAAATGGTACGCTTTATCGCAACGGTCCGGGAAGATTGGAGCGTGGTGGTATTTCTGTAGGACACTGGTTTGATGGAGATGGTGCCATTCTTGCCGTACATTTCAATTCCAGTTTCCCCCCTTTAGAAGGGGGGAGTAAGGGGGGTAATGGTAATGCATCTGCTGTTTATCGTTACGTGCAAACTGAGGGATTCAAAGAAGAAGCCAGTGCGGGTAAATTGCTTTACGGTAATTATGGGATGACAGCACCGGGAGCAGTTTGGAATCAGTGGTTAAAACCAATTAAAAATGCTGCGAATACTTCAGTTTTGGCTTTACCCGATAAACTTTTGGCTTTGTGGGAAGGTGGAAACCCTCACGCATTAGATTTACAAAACCTCGATACTTTCGGCAAAGATAACTTAGACAAATTGGATGATGGCATGGGATATTCTGCACATCCAAAAGTTGATTCTCAGACGGGGGAAATTTTTAATTTTGGTACCTCACCTGGTTTAAACGCAACGCTTAATATTTACAAAAGCGATGCTACGGGGAAAATTATCAAGAAAGCAGCACATCAATTAGATGGCGTACCTTTAGTACATGACTTTGTTTTAGCGGGAGGATATTTAATCTTTTTTATTCCTCCAGTGCGGTTAAATTTATTAATGCCAGCAATGGGATTGAGTTGCTTTAGCGATTCTTTGGAATGGCAGCCTAGCAAAGGAACTCAAATTTTAGTTTGCGATCGCGATACTTTAGATATTATCAGCCGTAGCGAGACGGAGCCTTGGTTTCAATGGCATTTTTCTAATGGTTATATAGATGATAGCGGTGCTGTAATTGTCGATATCGCTAGTTATAAAGACTTTCAAACCAATCAATATCTCAAAGAAGTTCCAACAGGTGAAACTCATACTGCTGCCAAAAGTACCCTCACGCGAGTAAATTTGAATCCGCAAACTGGTAAAGTAAGTAAGATAGAAACATTATTTGATAGACAATGCGAATTTCCGATCGTACCGCAGCAAAATGTCGGTAAATCTTCTCGATACACCTATCTTTCCACAGTTAAGGAAGGTACGGATATTAGTCAAGAGATATTAAATAGTATCGCTCGCTTTGACCATCAAACTAATACTATTACCGAAGCAAACTTTGGCGAAAACCTTTATCCTTCCGAACCAATTTACGCGCAAAATTGGATTTTAACGGTTGTATACGATGGCAATTCAGATAGTAGTGAAGTATGGATATTTGATGCAGATAGGTTAAATGAAAAACCCGTTTGTAAATTGAGTTTACCCGGCGTGATTCCTCCCGGTTTTCATGGTACTTGGAAAGATGCGTGAAAATAAGGTTTGTAGGAGAGCAATAAATCGCTGACTACGAACCTTTTAACTACCGTAAACTACCAAGTAAAATAGCTACTCCCAAACCAAGGAAGAATAACCCTAAAACCAAGAGAAGTGCGTTTACCATTTTTTGCGTCAGTTAATTTAAGTTATTGAGGTAAATTAATGTTTATCAATATAACACTGATACTTTATTAGAATTGATAATGAAATCTGTAAATCCTACATACCCAAACGAATTACCAATGACCACCAAACGCCAATACCATATTATGACCTTCGGTTGCCAGATGAACAAAGCCGACTCGGAACGTATGGCTGGCATCTTAGAAGACATGGGCTTTGAGTGGTCGTCAGACCAATACGATGCAGATGTAGTTATTTGCAATACTTGTTCTATCCGCGATAATGCAGAACATAAGGTATATTCTTATCTTGGCAGACAAGCAAGACGGAAACGCCAAAAACCCGATCTAACTTTGGTTGTAGCGGGTTGTGTAGCTCAGCAGGAAGGAGAAACTTTACTACGACGGGTTCCAGAATTGGATTTGGTAATGGGACCGCAACACGCTAACCGCTTGAAGGATTTGCTGCATGAAGTGTACGGTGGCTCTCAAGTTGTGGCAACCGAGCCGGTGCATATTATGGAAGATATCACCAAACCGCGTCGCGATAGTCAGGTTTCGGCTTGGGTGAATGTAATTTACGGTTGCAACGAACGCTGTACTTATTGTGTGGTTCCTGGGGTGCGGGGTGTGGAGCAATCACGGACACCGGAAGCGATTCGCGCCGAAATAGAAGAGTTGGGAAGACAGGGTTATAAGGAAGTTACTTTACTCGGTCAAAATATTGATGCATACGGACGAGATTTACCGGGAATCACTCCAAAAGGTCGCCGTGAGAACACTTTGACAGATTTGCTTTATTACGTCCACGATGTACCGGGGATTGAAAGAATCAGATTTGCTACTTCTCACCCCCGTTATTTCACGGAAAGATTAATTAAAGCTTGTGCGGAGTTACCGAAGGTTTGCGAACATTTTCATATACCTTTTCAATCGGGAGATAATGAAGTTTTAAAACGTATGGCACGGGGTTATACTCAGGAAAAATACCGTCGAATCATCGATAAAGTTCGCGAGTATATGCCGGATGCTTCAATCAGCGCCGATGCGATCGTTGCTTTTCCTGGAGAGACAGAAGAACAGTTTCAAAAAACGATGCAGTTGACGGAAGATATTAGTTTCGATTTATTAAATACGGCTGCATATTCACCGCGTCCAAATACACCGGCTGCGGAGTGGGAAGAACAATTGAGCGAAGAAATCAAAAGCGATCGATTGCAGCGGTTGAATCATCTTGTAAATGTCAAAGCCGCAGAGCGATCGCAACGTTATATGGGACGGATTGAAGAGGTATTGGTAGAAGATGAGAATCCCAAAGATAAGAATCAGGTGATGGGGCGTACAAGAGGGAATCGTCTTACCTTTTTCACGGGTGATATTAACCAACTTAAAGGTAAATTGGTGAAAGTGAAAATTAACGTAGTGCGTCCGTTTAGTTTGACGGGGGAAGTTGTAGAAGTGCGGGAAGTTGTTGGTGTTTGATTAATAATGTCCCAGACGCGATATATCGCGTCTCTACAATAATTTCGGTTATCCAACAAATTAATTATGATGCATATGTTGATTTTACTAAAACTACTGCTTGGTTGGGTGATAATTGGCATAAATTATTAGGTTTGGTTGGTTTAACAATTTCAGCCCAAATTCTACAAAATCCCCTCAATTTCACGCTTAATCACCGCTTTGATTTGTTCTCTACCCTCTTCTGTATTGGGAAAATTATACTTAACCCCATTAGGATCGCGACGACTCATCAAAGCACGCAAAGCTTCTCGATCTTCCCTGTGTTCTAAAACGTAAGCTCTTAATTGAGGCTTACTCATTGTTTCAAAATTAGGTTTCCGCATGGCAAAAACTCCCAATTTCCATTACCGTAAATCACAATCTCAATATCTAATCCCGCTAGAATATAAATCTCTCCTTTTAGCTCATCAAAACGGAATAACACAATGTCCAGATGAAGATCGGAAAGATTTTGACAAAGCTCAACCGATTTAATTGCTTGTTCTACGGTTAAAGAAAGCAACTTTTTCTCAATGGTAACATTCCCAATTTTACTTGATGTGATGGGAAGTGCGATCGGCTATCATAAATTTGGCGACGCTGTTTTTGCACCCTTTACCTTCACCGACCAAACTACTACTAAAATATGACTACTAACTTAATCAAAAATACTGCCCAAACTCACAAACTAAATTATTCAATATTAATTGAAGCCAAAGAAGGTGGATATCAAGCAACAGTTTGGGGTTTACCAGATTGTCAAGTATTTGCCACAACGAAACAAGAAGCGATCGATAATTTGCATGAATTGATGGAAAATCGATTAAAAAATGTAGAAATAGTTACTCAAGAGATAGAATCACCAACAACTGAACATCCTTGGATGAAATTTGCGGGCAAGTATAAGGATGACCCACAATTTGATGATATGCTGGCGGATATTGAAGCATATCGACGCGAACTAGATGCAGAAATGGAAGAATATTATCGGCAATTGGATGCAGAGGAAGAAGTCAAGTGAAGCTTTGGATACTTGATACGGATACTCTGTCCCTTTTTCAAAGAGCGCATCCATTAGTAAGTCAACGTGTAAATGCGATACTTAAAGAACAATTAGCTGTAACGGTTATTACATTTGAGGAACAGATGTATGGAAGGTTGAATCGGATTAGAAGAGCTAATTCACAAGAATCATTAGTACTTGCTTATATGCAATTACATGAAACCTTAGAAGATTTTAAAAATATCAACGTACTGGATTTTACGCAAGAAGCTGCTAATGTTTATTCTCAATTGTTGCGTCAAAAAATTCGTATTGGTACGCAAGATTTACGAATAGCATCAATTGTCATTTCTCACAATGGTATTTTAGTAACCCGGAATCAACGAGATTTTTCTCGCATACCTGATTTGCAGTTTGAAGATTGGACAGTAGCCGTTCCCAAAGACAACACCTAAAATACTGATGTTGTTTATTAAAAAAGATAATATTCCATTCCAAAAAAATCTTTTCAAAAAAATTCAAACTTTCCGGAATTGACATTCCACTATCGGTATCCTATCTTAGATAAGCAATTTATCGCTTACTTACTATATTTAACTGGGGAACTATGACCCCTATCTTATATGTAACCTGCAAAAACCCGGTCTTTATGGCTGGGTTTTTGTTGTTTAAGAGTTATGCGATCGAAAAAATTCAGCAATTCCAGCAGGTTATGATACCCTATCTGCAATTAGTTATTATATCTAAGTATTCAAAATGACAAAATTGCGAGTAGGCTTACTTTTTGGTGGTCGTTCTGGAGAACATGAAGTTTCTATAGTTTCTGCTAAAGCGATCGCAGGGGCTTTAAGCGCGGAGGAAAACGCCGAAAAGTACGAATTATTGCCTTTTTATATTAAAAAAGATGGTGCTTGGCAAAATCCCGATGTCGCACGTCAGGTTTTATCTTCGGGGGAAGCATTATCTTGTGATTCTAAGTCTAATCTTTGGCAATTTCCAGCAGAAGCGGAAACAGTAGATGTGTGGTTCCCCATTTTGCACGGACCAAACGGTGAAGATGGTACTATTCAAGGATTGCTGAGCTTAATGCAAGTTCCCTTTGTTGGTTCTGGGGTACTTGGTTCGGCTGCGGGTATGGATAAAATTGGCATGAAATCCATATTTGCTCAAGCAGGATTGCCGCAAGTTAAGTATATGGCGCTAACTAGAGAGGAAATTTCGTCAAAGTCCAGTATTTCTCCCAAATGCGATGACATTGAGCATACTTTGGGTTATCCTTGTTTCGTCAAACCTGCTAACTTAGGTTCATCCGTTGGTATTGCCAAAGTGCGATCGCGCTCGGAATTAGAAGCCGCGTTGGATAATGCAGCGAGTTACGATCGCAGAATTATTGTTGAAGCTGGAGTTATTGCTAGAGAAGTTGAGTGTGCTGTTTTAGGAAATGATAGTCCCAAAGCTTCTGTTGTCGGTGAAATCACTTACGAAAGTGAATTTTATGATTATGAAACTAAATATACTACCGGTAAAGCAGATTTACTGATACCCGCACCAATCCCCGATGCCATAATTCAGCAAATTCAAGAGAAAGCAATACAGGCATTTACGACCCTTGACTGCGCCGGATTAGCACGAGTAGACTTCTTCTATGTTGAAGCGACCGGAGAAGTTTTAATCAATGAAATCAATACTTTACCCGGTTTTACTGCAACGAGTATGTATCCGCAACTTTGGGCTTCGAGTGGTGTTTCTTTCCCAGAATTAGTCGATAAACTTATTCAATTCGCTTTAGAGAGAAATTCCGCTCCTACAAAAAGCGAGGTGGCATTAAGCACTTAAATATTAGTAAATACTAACAAATTAAGTAGTCTAAGTTTCTAATAAAGACTACTTAAATCCTCAAGTTTATTACGGATACGCCAAACCCCATTACTCCAGTACAATCAGTATCTTGAGAAGTACAAATCTGAAAAAAGTTATGGAAAGCACTCAAAGCACTCAGAGTGTACAGCAGGAGTCGCCTGAAGTCAAAGAGTCCGCACCCATTTCAGAAGGCAGTAAACCGACAAACAAAGTAAATAGCTTTAAAAATGCAACGATATATTTATTCATGCATTATCCCTGGCTATTTTTGGCTGGTTTGTTATTAATGTTTTTGGGAGGCGGTGCCTTATCGATATACAGTTTGGGTTATGTGGATGAAACGATAAAACGTAAAGATTCGGAAACATTGCAGGCTGAGGTAGTATCGCCAATGGCACCTGCTGAAACTGTAGAAAACAATGAAAATCCCATACCTTTATGGATGGTAGCCGCTATAGCTCTTAGCTGTGCTAGTGGATGCTTAGTAATTTTACGACTCATTAATCGTCCAAAGCAAAAGCAGAAAATTAAAAAACGTATTGTTAATCGCGATGAAATACGTTTAGCACAGCAGCGTTACCAAACATTGGAAGCACGTCTACCAAAGAAAAGCCCTGTTCGCGTACCTCAACGGCGCAGAACTCCTATAATGGCTATGCCTCCGCAAAAACCAACACCAAAACCTGTTGTAACGGTTTTACCTCCAGAGCAAAGTTTTGAGCAAAATCAAAAAAATCAAGATTCTTTGGCTGATATATTGGATATTCGCAAACAAACTTCTTTGTCTTCAATGTTACGTAAGTAGTAATTACTTAATTTCGACTAACAGTTTCAAAGCATCGCTTCGTTCTTAATTAGGCATTAAGAGTTAGAAATAAAAGATTCTTGTACCACGCTTCCGAGATACTATCGAGATGCGTGTTTTTTGTATGCGGGGGGCAGGTTATTATATTATTTCACCGCATTCTGTATATATAGAAATTTCTACCAGAATTTGATTACCTATAAAATTTCTCCCCCCTCTCCCCCCTCTTCCCCCTCTTCCCCCTCACTCAACGCCGGTAATATTCTACCGACAAGGGAGTAATAAGGTGTAGGGTGCGTTGTCGCAGAGCATAACGTACCACAATGGCTGCTATACAAATCAAAATAATTAGGGACTGTTTTGCAACGTCTCTACATCAATGGTTTGTAATCCAAAATATATTAAGCAATTAACCGTTTTCTTGCTTGCTCTTTAAAATAATTTTTAAAACCTGCCAAAATGGCAACCTACTTGCAATTTACTCAGTTATCTTTAATCAAGATAAACGACTTCAAGGGTGTTGTTATCGGGGTGTATCACTTTAATAAACGACTGTGATACACTTTTTACCGCTAAATTATCTATTTCTGAATGGGATATATATCCTACCAAATAAAATGGATAATTGTCAATCAAATAAGATATTAAAAAATTAGGTTTCGTTTGCCGCATTAGGAATACCAACCGCGTACAAATGTTGCGTTGACCCAAAAACAGCCCCCAAAATCAAGGCGATGTTTGTACGTATTCCGAAACGCTTCAGCGGCAAATGTAAGAATGGGAGTGAATGCTTGTGGTATGCATCCTCCCATTCTTATTTTTTAGGGAGTAGGGAGTAGGGAGTAGGGAGTAGGGAGTAGGAAGTAGGAAGTAGGGAGTAGGGAGTAGATAATAGGTAACAATTAAATTTTTTCTGTTCCCTACTCCTATTCCCTTTCTATAAAAAGTCTGTATTTCTTAAAAAATCAATTGTTGCTATTTTGATGGCATCTGCTGCACCGCTTGAGGCATCGTGATGGCAGTTAGGAATAATTTTAAATTGAGATGATGAAAGAAGTTGATGCAGCTTTTTTCCATGTTCAAGAGGAAACCAACTATCTTGTTCTCCCCACATAATTAATGTAGGACATTCAATATTAATTAAATTATCCTGAATTTTAGTCAACCAATTGGGTTGATTTTTTTGAGAATTATCAATTTCTCGTGCAGCAATTTGTAATTCTTGAGCAACTTTAAAAAAAGTACCGGGGAACTCAATATACGGGTAAGTTATCCAGAATACATCTTCCTTTGTCAAAATTGAAGGGTCAAATAGTACGTTACGCCTTTCTATTGCCATGATTTCTCTAATCAATGGTGCGAAAAGATAGCTTAAACGTAACTTGTCAATTACTTCGATTAATTCTAGAGAGGTTTGAGCCAGTACAGACATTCCCCAATGAGGAAGTTTTTTTGCGAATACTGGAACATTGACAACCATCAATCGAGAAACCAATTGAGGATATTCTTCGGCAAAAGCGAGAGCAACTAAAGCTCCTAGAGATTCAGCTAAAATTGCAACTGGTCGATCGCATAATGCTGTAATAACTCGCTGCAATTCAACTACCTGATGAGCCGTAGTTTCTTCGCGATGTAAAGGTTTTTCTGAAAACCCAAACCCTTTAGCATCAAAACAAATGACTCTAAAATATTTAGATAACGGTTCGATAAGATGTCGCCAATTATAGCTCCAGCTTCCAATACCATGTAGTAAAAATAAAGGTTTACCCGTACCTTTTTCACCATAAGCAATTTGTACGGGATAACCTTGACTATCAGTAATTGTTATTTTCTGTTTTCCTTGAGGAAAAGTATTTTGCCACCAGTCTTTCATTTCAATTATCAATTATCAATAGGGAATTAGGCATTGGAAGATGGGGAGATGATAGTGAATTCATAGCTCCTAACAACTAACCACTAACCACTAACAACTAACTACCAGTAATAATTCCCCAAATAAATCTTGTCACAATTACAGAAAATGTGACTAAACCAATAGCAAGTAGTAATAATACCGCTAAAAGTAAAAATACAAACCAAGTATCTGCTCTTTTCTTTTGACTGGGAAACTTCAAATGTTCTTCTAATAACTTAATATTATGCTCGTTAGATTTCCAAGCAAAATCAAAGAAATCTCCTAAAACAGGTATTATGCCAATCAAGGCATCAATAATAATATTTAAAGTCATTCTGCCTAAAGTTGCTTGAGATGCACCCAATCGTGCGGCTTCTAAAACAATATATGCCGAAAGTAGAACACCTAAAAAATCACCGCCTGCTGGTAGCAATCCTAATATTGGATCTAAACCTACACCGATTCCGGTTCCGGGAATAGTAATAGCTTTATCTAATATGCGACTAAAAGTACGCAAACGCTTTAAAGTTGGTGCTTTAGTATCGGGATTTAGAGAATAAAACTGAGAGGGTGGCAAAGACATGGGAGGGATGACTTTTATATAATGAAATCGCTGGTTCTCTTACTGTTATAATTGAATATTGTGCAATGTTGCAGCGGATATGTAGTATGAAACACTATTCAATTTCTTTATCCAAATTTGGATACATACTTTCCCCTACGGTAACATTTAATTGATTGCCTATTAGTATTACAGCAGCAGTCATATAAAGCCACAACATAAGCACGATCACAGTACCAATAGCGCCATATGCTTTATTATAATTGCCAAAATTCGCTACATAAATTCCGAATAAATTTGATACAAATGCCCAGCAAAAAGCGGAGAGTATTGCTCCGGGCATAATCGGCGTTCCTTTTTTCCAAGTACTAGGACCATAACGATAAATAAAACCGAAAGCAAAAGCTACAATTACTAATGCTAAAGGGTAACGCATCAAATTCCATAGGTAGGACAGAAAATTCAAATAACCAGCAGTATTATCGGTTACAAACTTCAAAACTTCTCCACTAATAAATACTAAAAGGCAAGCTATTAGTAGAAGGATAATAGTACCAATTGTTAATCCTAAAGATACGAGTTTTGCTTTCCAAAATGGGCGTATCTTATCTGGAGGTGTTTGTTGAATTTGGTCTAAAGCAGCCATTGCGGTACTAATTGCACCGGAAGAAGTCCAAAGTGCAGCGACAAAACTTAAAGAAAACAAACTGCCATTTTTTGAATTAGCAATTTCATTTCTGGCAAATTCAGTAATTAAATCTACAGCATCTTTAGGTGCGACTTGGCTAAGCTCTTGCGCTATTTCCTTAAATATGTTTTGCAAACCTTCTTCTAATAAACCAATTGCTGTCAAAATAGCAAGAATCGCTGGAAATAGAGATAACATCGCGTTATAAGCAATTTCGGAGGCTAACCCTAAGAGTCGCCGTTTTCCTACATTCACAACAATTTGTTTAAGAGACTTAAAACTCAGGTGACGAAAAAATCTCAAAAAGCGAGGTTTAATCATGGTAGGGTATCAAGTATCAATTATCAATTAATACAGGGCAATTACCAATTACCGCAAGGTGCTAAGGGTAAAGTAAGGCATCGGACAACAGATATATTTTTTCGTTTTTTTCACATCTTCATGCCCCGATCCCCTGATTTCTCCATCCCTTCGCTGCCAAGTATGATTAAATGTGGATGTATTGATTTTTATTAAGCAAAAATGATGAAATTTTGGCAAGTACTAGCTAGCTTTGTCTTGGCTGCTGTTGTGCTTTTTTACCCTTTGTCGGCTGAAGCTGCAAGTTCTTCTAGTATTTCACGTGCGGCTGGGAATGAATTATCTGGTAAGGATTTATCTGGTCAAAGTTTGGTAGGAGAGGAATATACCACTCTAAGTTTAGAAGATACTAATTTTAGTAACGCCGATATGCGCGGTGCTGTTTTTAACGGTTCATTATTACAAAACTCAAATTTGCATGGTGTTGATTTCAGCAATGGTATAGCCTACTTAACAACCTTTACTGATGACGATTTCAGTGATGGAGTTTTTACCAATGCAATGATGTTACGTTCGATTTTTCGTAACGTTGATGTTACGGGCGCTGACTTTAGCGGTGCAATTTTAGACCGTGTAGAAGTTCAAAAACTTTGCGAAACAGCGAGTGGCGTTAATTCAAAAACCGGCGTTTCAACTCGCGCTTCTCTCGAATGTAGCTAGTTGAAAGGATGAGGGGATAGGGTAGAGGGGGTAGAGGGGGTAGAAATTCTACTTATTCTTAACTCCTAACTCCTCACTCCTCACTCCTAACTCCTCACTGGTTGTTTACTGAGCCTTTTCAACTTCTGGTTTTTGATACTTACCGGGATACTTGCGTGCGAAGTAATCTTCCATAACTTGTTTTACCATTGGTCCGGCGACGCTACCGCCACCACCACCGGAGTGTTCGGCAAATCCTATGATGACAATTTCGGGTTTGTCTGCGGGTGCGTATCCACCGAACCAAGCGTGGTTTGCTTTGACGCGACTGGGCAGCCACGCTTCGGCGGTTCCGGTTTTACCAGCAACAGGAGGAAGTGTTGGGGAATCCATTAGCCTAGCCGTACCTGCTGCAACTACTTCTCGCAATCCTTTACGGAGCATTTTTACTGTTGAGGGTTTCATACCTACCGATTCTCGCCATTTCTTTTTTTGTTCGTCGGTTTTAAGAACGTGGGGCTTGACTAAATAGCCGCCGTTTGCTGGGATCGCGAACATTCTAGCTACTTGTAAAGGTGTAGCAAGCAGCGCCCCTTGACCGATCGCCATATTTACGGAATCGCCTACCGTCCAATCGCGTTTCCACAATTTTCGTTGATAATCGTTATCGGGTACAAAGCCTTTCGATTCGCTGAAGGAAAATTCCGAGCCTGTTTGTGCGCCGAATCCAAATTTACGAGTCCATTTGATTAATTGCTCACCCCCGACTCTCGCGCCTACTTGATAAAAGAATGTATCGCTACTCCAAGCTAAAGCCCCTGAAAAATTCAACGGACCGAATCCAGCATGGTTCCATTCATTAAAACGGTGTCCGCCAAAGATTCGATAACCGTAGGTTTGCAGCACCGTATTGGGAGAAAATTTACCCGATTCTAAACCTGCTGCCATGGTGACAACTTTAAAAGTACTTGCAGGGGGATAAGCTCTGAAGGCACGATTGAGCATCGGATGCTGTTTACCTAAGAGTATTGCTTGTAACTCTTTTTGTGAGGGATTTTGCTTAGAAAATACGTTGGGATCGAATGCAGGATAGGACACCATTGCTAAAATCCCACCGTTCTCAGGATGTAAGGCAATTATTGTGCCGGTGCGTCCTTGCAAAGCTTTGTAGGCAGCTTTTTGTAAATCTAAATCTATGGTTAATGTGATATCTTGACCGGGCTTTGCTTGTTTTACGCCTAATACTTTGATCGGACGACCTTTCCCGTCAACTTCCACTTGTTGACCGCCCCATTCTCCCCTTAACGTAGTTTCAAAGGCTCTTTCTACACCCATCTGTCCGATTACATCTCCGAGGCGGTAGCCATTTTTCTTTTTCTGGGCTAACTGTTCGGCGGTTAGTTCGCGGGTATAACCGAGTAAATGAGCGAGTTCTGCGCCATGAGGATAGTAGCGTACTGCTTCTCGGTTAATTTCTACACCCGGTAGTTCGCTTTCATACTCTTTTAAAGCCGTAATTTGCTGGAGATTGATATCGCGAGCAATCCTGACTAAAGAAGAAGAGTTCTCGCCAGCTTTTTCTAGTTGCTTTTGAATTTCTTCTTGAGGTATGCCCAGAATTTGAGATAAACGCGGACCTACTGTTTTCCATGACTCTTCTTTTTTATGAGCCATAGGCCACAAATATACTGAGTGAGGATAGCGAGTTGTAGCTAACAGTTTTCCGTTTCGATCGAAAACATTACCTCGTTCTGGCTGTCGCAAAATTAAGCGAATGCGATTCTCCTCCGCTCGCTTACTAAAGCTTTCTCCTTTAACTACTTGTAAATATGCTAACCGACTAAGAATTCCGCTTGTTAGTAACAAAGTCAATACTAGTAAGAATATGGATTGGTATCCTTTGCCTACAGTACGCGCATCCTTTTTCTTGCCGATTGATGGTAATTGCAATAAGGTCATGAGAAAAAAATTATAGAGAAAATAGCATTATCTGTATACGATTGTGTCTCCATAGCAACCGGGAGACGACTGTTAAATAATTGAAAAAGAATATTATGTTTTCGTGTATGTTTAGCTACTTTATGCTAAATAATAAAAGCCCCAACCGATTTTGGATTTTAGATTTTAGTTTTAAGTTTAAACCAAGAAGGTTTTAGTTATGGAAATTTTAAATAATCGTAAGCTATACTACGCGGGCATACTAAAATTCTTAAGCCAGATCGATGAATCCAAGTGTCAATCCAAGACTTTGATGGCGAATAACTGACTTTATACTTCATACCTTACTATAAGTACCAAGTAATTTGTTTTTGACGTATACAATAAACCAAAGTGCCTATAAAAGTCAGCGATTATAGACTACATCTATTGGCATCTATTGGCACAAATACGTACAAACACGCGGATTATAAAAGGATTATGTCTCAAACTATAACGCAGCAGCAAGAGGATATGACGACTTTTGAGTCGCTTGATGTAGAACTGTCTGGAGTGTTCAAGTTTTTTAACAAAGAACCTGCTTTACAAGGAATAGATTTAGATGTCAGACAAGGAGAATTTTTTAGTATTCTCGGTCCATCGGGTTGTGGAAAGACAACTATCTTACGTTTAATTGCTGGTTTTGAGAGAACTGACGTAGGTAAGGTCTTTATTCAAGGTCGTCCAATGGCTAAAGTTCCCGCTCACCGCAGACCTGTCAATACCGTTTTTCAAAGTTATGCTTTGTTTGACCATCTCAATGTATGGGATAACATCGCCTTTGGGTTGAGATTAAAAAGATTAAGAAAACCTGAAATCGCTTCTAGAGTTAAAGAAGCTTTAGAACTCGTGAAAATGGAAAGTTTGCGATCGCGTTTTCCCCATCAACTTTCTGGCGGTCAGCAGCAACGAGTCGCATTAGCGCGGGCTTTAGTCAATCGTCCGGCGGTGGTATTGTTAGACGAACCTCTAGGAGCGTTAGATTTAAAACTACGCAAGGAGATGCAGGTTGAGTTATTAAATTTACATCAAAACTTAGGGTTAACTTTTATCATGGTAACTCATGACCAAGAGGAAGCACTGTCGTTATCTCAACGTATTGCGGTAATGAATCAAGGTCAAATCGAGCAAATCGGCTCTCCAAACGATATTTACGAGCAACCACTGACACCGTTTGTAGCTAATTTTATTGGCGATACTAATTTGCTGTCAGGGGAAATAGCAGATGTAGACGCAACAAATATTAAAGTTATTACCAAAGCCGGATTCTTCGTGATTGTTAAACGGGATTTACACACGCCTACTGGGGTATCCCAAAATGTAGTATTAAGCGTGCGTCCAGAAAAAATTCAGCTTTCACTATACAAACCTAGCGTTCAGAACAACTGTTTTGAAGGGCGCTTAATTAACGTCATGTATTTGGGAACTCACGTTAATTATGTAGTTGAGTTAACGCCTTCTTTACGTATTATCGTCACGCAGCCGAGTACGTTTGGTATGTTACCAGATCCCGAAACACCAATTTATGCTTGGTGGGCGGAAAATGATTGTTTGGCTTTACTCGATCGCTAATAGTTGAATTTTTGATTTTTGCGTTGAGATTTTAGATGAAGAACAGATAGAAAATAGATAAAAAATAATAAATGATTAGAAGAAGAGAATTTATTACAGGGTTAGCTGCACTTTCTGGATTAATAACTGCAAGCTGCGGTTGGAGATTGGGCAATGTGAGAGCGTCTTCTCCTATAGCTGGTGCGCTTGATGAATTGCATCTTTTTACTTGGACTCAATATACTGATAGTCAATTATTAAAAACCTTTAGTACTCAAACTGGAGTCAAAGTACTTGCAGATGTATATGATGCCAATGAGGTAATGTTGGCTAAATTACAAGCAAGTGGTGGCGGTACTTATAGCTTAATTTATCCATCCGACTACATGGTAGAGAAGATGGTAAAAAAAGAATTATTAAAACAACTCAATCAAAAACGTTTAATCGGCTTAGATAATTTATTTCCTCGGTTTCAAAATGCGGAATACGATCCAAATAATACTTATAGCGTCCCCGTAAGTTGGGGTACTACTGGCTTTATTTATAATTCCGAAAAACTAAACACAGCACCTGAAGACTGGGATTATCTTTGGCAAAATCAAGAAAAACTTTCCAAGCGAATCACCCTACTTAATGATGCGCGGGAAGTGATTGGTGGAGTTTTAAAAATGTTGGGTTATTCTTACAATTCTCAAAATGAAAAGCACATCGAACAAGCTTATGAAAAACTGCAAACTTTGAAACCCGATTTAGCTGCCTTTAGTACCGATGCATGGCGCAATCAAATCATGTCAGGGGATTTAATTTTAGCAATGTGTTATTCATCAGATGCTTTTCAGATAACAAGAGAAAACCCCAAACTAAAATATATAACACCTAAAAGCGGTTCATCTTTATGGACTGATACAATTGCGATTCCTACAACAACCAGTAATATAGATGGTGCTTATGAATGGATAAACTTCATGTTAAAACCAGAAGTAGCAGCACGCATGAGTAAACGTTTAGGTATTGCTACCCCAAATCGCGCCGGATTTGAATTATTACCGCCCGAAATTCAAAATAATCCCACTTTATTTCCACCAGAAGATGTTTTACAAAAATGCGAGCGTCTTAGTCCGATTGGAAATTTTGAAGAGGTTTACGAGCGTTATTGGACTAAATTAACAAGCGGTTAGGAGTTAGGAGTTAGGAGTTAAGAGTTAAGAGTTAGGAGTTATGTGAAAAGTACAATAGTTCCTTCTCGATAGAAGATTACCGAGAAAAAAAGCGCAGAAGGCAGTACGAGCAACTGCCGCGCAGAGAACGCAGAGGGAAGAAATAAGAGGGATAGGTAATTTTATCGCAGGATAGGAGTAGTCCTATTTATAGGACTTCTGCTATTAGCTTGAGGTTTGCAACCTCAAGTGGGTGTGAATGCTTTATCGAATAATTTTAAAACCCACAAAATTTTATAGTTTAGGATTCAAACCCGCCTGGGAATCAATTCCCAGCCTAATAGCTTAAGTCCATTAAAATGGACTAAAATATTAACTCATAATTCTTTTAAACTTTTACATTTTATTTTGTTAGTAAAAGAACTCCTAAGTAAGTCGGCGTTAAAAAATCGAGGTATGTCATTGCGAGTGGAACAAAGTGAAACGAAGCAATCTCAGGGGTTTGATGATTATTTACATCCTGTTACATGCCAAGGGGTTTATTTGTGCCGACTTACTTAACTCCCAATTCCTAACTTTTAAATTCCATGACTACCGAAATCCAATCTTCCCAACCGCTTGATTATCGAAAAATAAAATCCCGAAATTCAGGACAAAACTGGTTTCAAGCTTTAGCATTATTAGCGCCTGCTGGTATCTGGCTGTTACTGTTATTAGTATTACCAACACTGATAATCATTGAATTAAGCTTTGTACCGGGAATTAGACCTGGAGATATTGTAAATCCTTCCAGTTTTGAAAACTATCTGCGTATATTTGACCCTCTTTATTTACAGGTAATTAAACGTTCTTTACTGTTAGCATCAGCTACCACAGTTATTTGTTTAGCTTTAGGTTTTCCCGTTGCATTTTGGATTGCACGGATGGCACCGAAAAGATGGCGAAATCTGTTACTTCTTGCCTTTATTTTACCTTTGTGGACTTCTTCTTTGCTTCGTTCTTATGCTTGGATTACAATTTTACGTCCTACAGGTTTGCTCAATACTGCATTAACTTATTTCAACTTACCAACTTTAGATTTACTCAATAGTACGAAAGCTGTATTAATTGGTATGAGCTACAATTTGCTGCCTTACATGGTTTTAATTTTATACGCTTCCTTAGAAAAACTTGACAAACGCTTGCTCGAAGCAGCATCCGATTTAGGAGCAAATTCCATGCAGGTATTTTTCCAAGTAACCGTACCTCAAATTTTTCCCGGTATTGCTGCTGCTTCGATGCTGGTATTTATCACGGGTTTGGGAGATTACGTTAACCCTGAATTGCTTGGTGGTGCAGCTAGCATGACTTTCTCAAGGTTAATTTACAATCAGTTTCTTGGAGCGGCTCAAAACTGGGGATTTGGTTCCGCTTTGAGTACGGTATTAATTTTGCTCGTAAGTTTGGCGATCGCGTTTTTAATCAAGTTTGGCGATACTACAGCCGAAAGGTAATTTTTTACACTGATGTGGGATGGGCTTCTAACCCGTCCTAAATTCTCAAAATCTGTTAATCAACACAACAATTAAGTATCTACACAATAAATAAAAATTACAATCGTTTTATTTTTTTAGCAGTCAAATAATAAAAAGTTATTTATCATCAGAAAATTTAGATCGAAGTAAAAGCTAATTTTAAATTAAATTTTAAATCTAATTATATTTTTCATTTATAAAAGATAATCTATTCTAAATAACAGATAGTTAATTAACCGGGTTTGGCTTGCAATAAGTACAAATATCTGATAAATAGTTAGTTTCATTTCTAAAATAAATATTAAATTATTGTATTCAAACCTGCATAAATCAACGCAACTAGTAGAATAGTGTTTGAAAATAGACAAGTACATATGCAGTCTCAAAACATAATTTTTTGGAAAATGCTCAGAACTAGCATCAACCAAAAGCCTAACTTATAGAATTTTAGTAAGTTCAGCAAGCTTTAACTATACTGTTTTTGTTAAAAAAAAATAATAAAACTTGATGTAATACGGTCTAATTTATACCGAATAATTGCAGAACTGTAGAAGATATGACAGCACGATCGAGCAATTGCCTCAAAAAAGACTATTCTGTATATTATTAATAACTGCTCGGTGATGCTAGACGCTAAAAAGATAAAGTTTGTACGTCTTTAGTTAGAGTGCAAAAAGAAATTAATACGCTACGTCTAAAGACGTGAAAGGTATATTGCAGATTAATAGCTTTACCTTTTACGAATTTATAATGCGAAAATCTGCTAACAATCAAAATTCATTCTATCGGAGTTACAATGTCAGAACTAATTCAATCAATTTTAGACAGTGAAGAAAAAAGCGATTTCCGGTCTTTACTAAGCGATTTACGTCAATGTGAAAACAGCTATTTGCTACATAATGACATACTTAATGCTTATAGCGAATACTGTTCTAAGCATAAAAAAACAGACGAATTTTATACAGGTTCAAATTTAAGTAAATTAATTTATTATACTCAAGAAATTATTCGAGAAGAATCAAGTTTCTGTTTTATAATTCGTCCGAAAATTGCTTCTCAAGAAGTCTATCGCTTAACGGCAGACTTAAAAATTGAGAATATGACAACAAAAGAACTGCTAAATGTACGCGATCGCTTAGTAAATAAATATAATCCTCAAGAAGGCGATCTATTAGAGCTTGATTTTGCTCCTTTTTACGACTATTCTCCCCAAATTCGCGATCCAAAAAATATTGGTAACGGATTACAGTTTCTCAACCGCTATCTCTCCAGCAAGCTATTTGCAGACTCTAAACAATGGCTGGAAAGTTTGTTTGATTTCCTTCAATTGCACCAATATAACGGCGTTCAACTGTTAATTAATAGTAGTATAAAATCCCAGCAGCATCTTTCTCAACAACTCAAAAAAGCTATAGATTTAGTAGGCGATCGTCCCCAGGAAGAATCTTACGAAGAATTTCGCTTTGAGTTGCAAACGATGGGTTTTGAACCCGGTTGGGGTAACACCGCCGATCGCGTTTTAGAAACTCTAAATATTCTTGATGATTTAATGGATTCTCCAGATCCTCAGACCTTGGAAGCGTTTATTTCGCGCATTCCGATGATTTTCAAAATCGTCTTGGTGTCTACCCACGGTTGGTTTGCTCAAGAGGGAGTTTTAGGTCGTCCGGATACTGGAGGTCAGGTAGTTTACGTTCTCGATCAAGCTAAGGGTTTAGAAACACAACTGCAAGAAGACGCACAACTTGCAGGTTTAGAAAAATTAAACGTGCAGCCAAAAGTTATTATTTTGACTCGTTTAATTCCTAATAGCGATGGTACTTTGTGTAACCAACGTTTAGAGAAAGTCCACGGTACGCAAAACGCCTGGATTTTACGAGTTCCGTTACGAGAATTCAATCCTAATATGACTCAAAATTGGATTTCTCGATTTGAATTTTGGCCCTATTTAGAAACTTTTGCTATTGATGCGGAGAAAGAATTATTAGCAGAGTTTCAAGGCAGACCCGATTTAATTGTTGGTAACTATACAGACGGTAACTTAATTGCATTTTTATTATCGCGTCGTCTGAAGGTAACTCAATGTAACGTTGCCCACGCTTTGGAAAAATCGAAATATTTATTTAGTAACCTATATTGGCAAGATTTAGAAGATAAATATCATTTTTCCCTGCAATTTACTGCCGATTTAATTACAATGAATTCTGCTAACTTTATTGTCAGCAGCACCTATCAAGAAATTGTGGGAACACCCGATAGTATAGGTCAGTATGAATCCTACAAATGCTTTACCATGCCGGATTTGTATCATGTGGTCAATGGAATTGAACTCTCTAGCCCCAAGTTTAATGTAGTACCGCCAGGAGTTAATGAAAATTGCTTCTTTCCCTATTCGCGAAAAGAAGAACGTGTTGAAAGCGATCGCCAAAGATTAGAAGAAATGGTCTTTACTTTAGAAGATGAGACTCAGGTCTTTGGTAAACTTGACAACCCAAACAAACGCCCTTTATTTTCAATGGCGCGTTTAGATAGAATTAAAAATCTTACAGGTTTAGCAGAATGTTTCGGTCAAAGCAATGAATTACAAGAGCATTGTAATTTAATTTTGGTAGCCGGAAAATTGCGCGTTGAGGAATCGGGAGACAACGAAGAACGGGATCAAATTATCAAACTTTATGATGTGATTGAAAAATATAATCTTCATGGTAAAGTTCGCTGGCTGGGCGTGCGTTTGTCCAAAGCCGATTCTGGTGAAGTTTACCGAGTAATAGCCGATCGTAAAGGATTTTTTGTTCAACCTGCTTTGTTTGAAGCCTTTGGTTTAACAATTTTAGAATCGATGATTTCTGGATTACCAACTTTTGGAACCCAATTCGGCGGACCTTTGGAAATTATTCAAGATAAAGTAAATGGGTTTTATATTAATCCGACTAACTTAGAAGAAACAGCCAGCAAAATATTGAATTTTATTACCGAGTGCGAACAAAATCCTAACTATTGGAATGAAATTTCTCAAGCTGGTGTTGACAGAGTTTACAGTACTTACACTTGGAAAATTCACGTGAATAAGTTGTTAACTTTAGCGCGAATTTATGGCTTTTGGAATTTTACTTCTCAAGAACAACGAGAAGATTTGTTGCGCTATCTTGAATCATTATTTTACTTAATGTATAAGCCTAGAGCGCAACAACTACTCGAACAGCATCAATATCGTTAAATATAAGCTCTTATATAGAGTTTAAATACTTACGGTAGACTCGCCGAAATTCACGACAAAGCTTCTTTGCCAAGGATCGAGTGGCTGGTTGCCAAACATCGGGATTTCCATCGGGTCTTTTTTTGCATGGAATGCAGCGTATCTTGTTAATTCTCGCCAAGTCCGAGATCCAACTATCCCATCTGCCGTCAATCGTCGATTAGCTTGAAAGGCTTTTACCGCTGTCTCTGTAAGTACATCAAATCTTCCATTTACCCCTACGCCGTAACGATTGTACGTTAGAAGCGTTTGCAAGACTCGAACAGCATTACCAGTATTACCGTAACGTAAAACTGGTAGTGCTTGACCTTGATAATATTGCGCCAGTAAACGTTCTTCTGCATCATATAAGGGCGTTTGCGGCATATCCCACTCTTTTCCAGGAGCAAGTCTGAGGCTTTCTGGGATTAAAGACGAGGCATTAATAGACGCTGTTTTTAATACAGGATTAAAAGCAACTCTTCTCTGATGCGAGGAAACTTTGTCTGGAGCAATACTTAGTTTTTTATGATACTTTTTTTGAGCGGACAATCTGGGTTGATGACTGGTCTGAGCGATAGAAATCGATCGTTGCTGGACTTTATCCGGTTGGATTCTAACTAGAGTTGAGAATGTAGGCAGAAACGGTTGCCCCTGCGTTATAAAGCTTGCCACTAGCAAAGCCAGTACGGTCATCTATTTGACCTCCTAATACCTACACTACTTATGACAGCACCCTAACCGTACATCCGGAAAAACTCTGAGGCCAATTGTATTATACGATACTTATAAATTTATTAGTTTTAGAGTATGATTCAAAGTATTTTCCTCTACATTGTTGTTACCTTGTCAATTCTTGCCAAGTCTGTTGTCCAACTACACCATCTGTCGTTAAATTCCGGTTGCTTTGGAAAGCTTTGACAGCAATTTCTGTAAGAGCGCCAAAATTTCCATCAACAGTAACTCGATAGCCATTAGCTAATAACAGTCGCTGCAATACTCTAACCGACAGATTAGAAGTCCCAAAACTCAAAATTGGCAAGCTTTGAGTATAGCTGCCAACAAACCTTCGTGAATTAACTTGTTTTGATTCGTTAGAACCTCCTGCAATATCTTGTAATCGAGAAGGAAGTCGAGGAGTATTTTCTATTACGTCTGTCAAACTAGGTGGAGTTGAAGGCAATATGATTCTGCGTGTTGTTAAGGGCGCGGTATCTTTTGGGGAACTTTTTAAAATAATTGGTTTTGTTGCAGTTAGAGAATGCCGAGCCAAGCGACAACAATCAAGGGATTCAATTTTATTTCTGATTTTTTTAAGTACATTTTCATTCTTTGGTGAAAAAACTGTTGAAGCTAGTTGAATTCCATTCGGTTGAATAAATTCTGGTGGTGTAATGCGAGCAGGAGTAATTAAGCCAGTCGATTGAATAAGATTTGATTGTTTAACACTTGTATCAAGCTCAACTGCTATTTCATTAAATAAATAGGGCACAGATGGATGTCCAGTTGCGAGGGCACTCGTTATCAGCAAGCCAATATCATTCATGGTATTTCATTTTACTAATACCCATATTTTCTTTACACAGAGTTTCTTACTGTTCTTCCGGAAAACTGCGTACTTATACCTAAAAAAAAACAGTTTATTATTGCCAAAAATTGGAATAGTCTGTGGTGCCCTTGTGAAGGTAAGTAGATGCAAGCGTGAATAGAAATCAAACATTTTTCTCTATATTAAGAACGCAAAATACTAAAAATTCAAAAACAAATGACTGTGATAAGGGTTAGTTTTACTTTATGTTTCCTCCCTTGCTTTAAATTCAACCTCTAAATTTTATTAGTATTTGTGTAATTGTAATCTGCAATCAACTTATAGAACTGTAATTCCTGTTACCCACTACAAAATCTGTCACAATATATCTTGAATTTAAAAAAAAATAGTGCTTAGTAATATCTTTTATACTTGCATTTAACTTTCGATCGGAACATAATTTACAATATAATCCGAAAGTATTAGGCAAAAAAACCTACTACAAAGTATAAAGATGTAACTAACATTAACTAGCGCGTGAAATTAATATATACACGCTTAGCAAATATCAGATTTAATTGTAATCAAGCACATTTGAACTTAAATAAATGCAAATCTATAACATTTATTTGCTTTTAACTTGTACTTCGTTTAACCGTAAATAGCTATAAATTAAGTGCAAACACTAATTAATAAAAGTGAAAAAATATCAAATAATTTATAAAATCGGTTTTAAAAGTCTCAAGTTTTGTTAATTACTTTGAATAACCGTGTTATTAACATTAAAAATTGGGCTATGCTCGCGTTTGACGGCGAGTGGGTATTGGAGGCAAGCCTCATGCAAGATTTGACAAGAATCTGTTTCTTAACTTTTACCCTATCGTTAACAAAACTCTGGATGTAAAGGGGGAATCGTGACGTAATATTTTGATTAAATAGAGAATCTGCTTGTATTGCTGCATTTGTCCGCGATCGCGAAAGTATTCAGCAGCTTGAAGAAAATCTTCCCAAGATTCCTGTGGCTTACCATTTTTGTAAAGAGCAAAACCTCTACCAATATAGGCTGCACCTTGATTGCGGTTAAGTCGAATTGATTCGCTAAAGTCAGTAATCGCGTGCCTATATTTTTTTAACTCGCGAAAAGCATAACCGCGATTGCAGTAAAAACTAGCATCTTCGACATCTGTTGAAATTGCTTCAGAAAAATCTTTAATAGCCAAGTCAAAGTCTTTCAATTGCAGATACGTTATGCCTCTATCGTTGAGTATTGCTGCAATAAAATGAGTATCTGTATGAGGTGTCAGTTCTAATGCTTTTTTATAATCGGTGATGGCTTCTTGATAGTTTTTTTCGTCAAAATGGGCTAAACCGCGATCGTAGTAGGCTCGGAAGTCAGAAGGAAAAATTGTGAGAAAATAATTAAAATCCGCGATCGCAGCTGCGGGTAGTTGTAATTTGTAATATGCTAAACCCCGATTTAGATAAGCTTCAAAAAATTCCGGGTTTTGTTCGACTGCTGTATTACAATCAGCTATAGCGTGTTGATAATCTGAAGAATGTAGGTAAGCCAAACAGCGATTGTAATAAGCTTTTGTATAATCGGCATTAATCTCAATTACTTGAGTAAAGTTATCAATAGCTGCGTTATATTCATTACTTTCAAGTTGAGTAATGCCTAATTTAAACAATTCTAATTCTTTTGAGCTACCCTGGTTTAACGCCAAAGCCTCAGTTTGCAATGAAAAGAAGATTAGTACAACCGCAACCAAACTGAGAAAGATTTGGTAAAACCGCATGAGTATTAATAAAAATATAATGGATTGAGAGAAGACTAATACATAATTAGTGGTTAATAATTATTTTTCCGTATAGATAACTACGGTAAAAAAAATACTAACCACTAAATCTTCGCTCTTATTTTTCTAGATTTTCCTTTCCTACTTTTACCAACCTTTATCAGCCTGAGCTAAAACATATTCTGCAAGCTGTTCAATTTGTTCGGAAGATAAGCGTTTTCCGAAAGCAGGCATTGCATTTTTACCATGAATTACCTGGTAAACAATTGCATCTTTAGAATACATATCGTATTTCTCAAGAACATCTTTTTTCAATGTTTTCTGTGCATTAACCAAGTTTCCTCCACCAGCATGACAAGCCGCACAATTTTGTGTAAACAACTTAGCACCTTCTTCATAAGAAGCAGCTATAGCCACTGGTTTAACTACAGATTTTGCAGCTACTTCTACAGGTTCAATTGCAGCCTCAACAGGTTTTACAACTGTCTTAGTTTTCTCAACAACTGTTACTTCCATAGGAGCAAGTTGTTCGACGCTAGGAGCAACTGTTGCTTGAGTTTCTTCACCACAAGCATAGGTGAAAAACAATAAAGGTATCACCAGAAATACAATAGATAGTATTTTTTTCATAGGTATTTTTCCCTTAACCGGGAGCATTATTTACGATTTGCACGCTTAAGCTTATCGTTAAATATGCTGGTTATTAAATGACAGGAATATACAAATACGAAAAAAATTAAAGATTATGAGTTAGGAGTTAGGAGTTAGAAATTAGGAGTTAGTAGTGAGTAGTAAGTAATGAGTAGTAAGTAATGAGTAGTGAGTAATGAGTAATGAGTAGTGAGTAGTGAGTAGTGAGTAGTGAGTAGTTAATTATTTAGCTCCTTGTCCCCTTGTCCCCCCATCTCCCTCCATCTTCTATTGCAATCTGCTTGACAAACATACTCATAACGACTACGCTTAATAGTTGTATTTATCGGCATAGTTTTATTTATGTTGCCTAACAAAGAAGGACAAAAAGTACCTAACGTCAAGTTTCGGGTTCGCGAGAATAATGATTGGAAGGATATCACTACAGATGACTTATTCAAAGGTAAAACTGTAGCTGTCTTTTCTTTACCTGGAGCGTTTACCCCAACTTGTTCTTCAACGCACTTACCAGGATATAACGAACTTGCCCCCGCTTTTAAACAAAATGGCGTGGACGATATTATTTGTATTTCGGTAAACGATTCCTTCGTAATGAACGAATGGGCAAAAAATCAAGAAGCAGAGAATGTAACATTAATTCCCGACGGGAACGGTGAATTTTCGGAAGGAATGGGAATGCTTGTTGATAAAACCGATTTAGGATTTGGTAAGCGTTCCTGGCGCTATTCCATGCTTGTGAAGGATGGCGTAATTGACAAAATGTTCATCGAGCCAGAGGAACCAGGAGATCCCTTCAAGGTATCCGATGCAGAGACGATGCTTAAGTATATTAATCCCGACGCTGCAAAACCCAAAAGCCTTTTCATGTTTTCTAAAGAAGGTTGTCCTTTCTGCGCTCGTGCTAAAGAGATACTCAAGGAACAAGATTTAAATTACGAAGAAATCACCTTGAACAAAGATTTCACCACTCGTGGTTTAAGAGCTGCTACAGGTTCAACTACAGTTCCTCAATTGTTTATCGATGGTAAATTAATCGGGGATTCCGAAGCGATCGCCGCACACTTTGGCGCGAAATAAACGTTTCCACATTTAACTTTCTTTGTATCTTAGTATCTTCGTGGTTCATTAAGCTTTATTTTTGAACTACGAAGACAATAAAAACCGAAGATAATAGACTATAAACCGTGGATTTTCAAGCTTAGTTAGCTATCTTATCGGTTAAATCGTGAATATTAGCATTAATTACAAATAAGGCTCTGTTCTATGCCCAATGCCCAATAGTGAATACCCTATTGCCTATGTTTATCTAATCTTAATTTTTTCTTAATTAAGTTAAAAATATGTATTTAAGCACATTTAGTTTCTTCACATATGTGTTACATAGATGATAGCAAGTGGAAAATATTAACAAAAATTGATGCTTGATATTAACACGATCGCAGAGTTTTCTCGCAACCACTGTGTGACTATTTGTGCCTTCCTAGTTCCAGCGAATTTAATTCCTACATTATCAACAATGGTTCTGGCTGCACTTCATCGTCCATTGTCTCAAGTTTGTCAATCGGCAGGCGTTGCGGCTTTTTTTGCAGTAGTAATGATGCTGCACGTTTACACCTGGTTTACGATCAACGTCGTACAGCTTCCTACTTATATCTTGTTGTGGTTAGCCATTACCTGCTTATGTACCAATTTAGGGGCAATTTTATTTCAAAGGCGCTACGTTCGGACTTATTACTTTATTGAGAATAGGTAATTGGGCATTGGGCATTGAGCATGGGGCATAGGAAGATGTGAGAGGGGGGAGATGGGGAGATGGGGAGAGGGGGAGACAAGGGGACAAGGAGCTAAATAATTAACTACTCACTACTCACTACTTATTACTCACTCCGGTGGTCCTAACTCCTAACTCCTAACTCAATACCTTTAACCTTTCTTTAACCTTTATTACGCGGCTGAATTGCTCAAATCGTCGCGTAATTGAGATACGACTTTATCGAGTCCTACTGAATGTGCTGCTTTGAATAAAATGCGATCGCCGTCTTGGAGGTACTGTTTTAAGCCGGTTGTTAGTTCGTTGTGGGTGGCATAACATTCGATGGGAATGCCTTTGGCGCTTTTGGCTATGGCTTGTGCGTCTTCACAGTTAACTAGTACCATCAAGGCATCTAAGTTGAGGGAGCGTACTGTTTCTCCAACGAGTTGATGCAGTTTTTCGGATTTGTCTCCGAGTTCTTTCATCGCACCTAGTACCGCAATACGTCGCTTTCCTGGGGTTTCGGCTAATAAGTTCAACGCTGCTACCATTGCTTCTGGTGCTGCATTGTAAGTTTCATCTAAGATTACCACGTCGTTGAGCAAGGTAAATTGCACGGAACGTCCTTCCGGCATATCTACTACGACACCATTTTTAAAGCAATTCCAGTCGATGCCTAAAACTTGCGCGACTGCTAAAGCTGCCATGTAGTTAGCAGCAATGTGTCTTCCCGGCATGGGTAAGGGTAAGCGTAAACCGGCGATTTCTAAAGTATAGTTATCAATCAATTTGCCGTGGATATCACCGCCAGTAAACCCGAAGGCGATAACTTTACCTTGCCAAACTTTCGCTGCGGTTTCCATCAATAGAGGATTATCGTAGTTGAGGATTGCTACCCCATCCGAAGGCATTTGTGCTAATAGTTCGCATTTTGCTTGGGCTATGGCTGATTCAGAACCGAGTAGCTCGATATGCGCGGTTCCTACATTAGTAATTACGGCAATTGTCGGACGGGTTATCTGTGTAAGTTCGGCAATTTGTCCCAACCCCCGCATCGCCATTTCGATGACGGCGTAATCATGTTCCGCTTCCAATTCTAAAAGAGTTTTTGGTACCCCAATTTCATTGTTGAAATTGGCATAAGTTTTGTGAACTCTTCCTTGAGTACTTAAAACTCCGGCAATTAACTCTTTAGTCGTGGTTTTACCAACCGAACCCGTAACCCCAATTATCGGTATTGAAAATTGATTGCGCCACCATTGACCAATTTTTTGATAAGCTTCCAGGGTATTTGTTACTTGCAATACTGGAAATTGCGGATTCTTGTATTCAAAATCAACAATTGCTACACTAGCACCTTTGGCGATCGCTGTAGCCACAAACTTATGTCCATCAAAGTTTTCACCGCGAAAAGCGACAAATACTTCTCCAGGCTTAATAATCCTACTGTCTGTTTGTATACCGATAAATGATTGTGCAAGTGCTGTTTCTGAGAGATTTACACAAGTAGCACTAAGCAATTCAATTAACTGTTTGAGAGTGGCAGAACAAGGCATAATACCTTCCGGTTTGGGATTACGAAAATAAATTTATTAACAAAGAATCATCGAACCGTTTGCAAGTAATATTCACAAACAAAAGTTTTCTAATCCTATAGTTCTTTTAGGGAAAATATAAAGTACCAGATTTAACATTTTTACACATAGTTGTTGTATTCGTTTAAAATCGTCTCCAGCAAAATGTACCATCACAAGTTGATACTCATGATGGCACATTCAAAAATGGTTATTCAATTGGATTTATCAAGTTTTGGATCGGCAAGCAATAATTAAGTCAGGAATACAAGCCTTGCGACTGATATCGCAAATTTTTAATTCCATAAATTGCTTCTATCAACCCACTCGTTAAGAAAAATATTAAATTTTAACTATCTTGTAGCTACTATCCCCGATTTTTAATAAACATCACTTCGATGATTTTTCGACCTATATCGCCCTGAATACCCAAAGCTTGATACAACTCGCTTAAAAAGTCTTCCTCTTCGGCGAGGATACCATCAGTCAAAACCAAGTCTGTAGCTACTGCAAAGGCTGCTTCTCTTAATTCTTCAGAAAGAGAATCTTTAGCAGAATCAAATAAATTATTTAAACCTTCGTGTCGAATAATACCTGAGAGTACATCGAGCATCGATTGCATTTCATCCTCGGAGTAGCTGTTAAACAGCTTTAAATGAGATAGCGCAAAAGAAATATCATGCGCTTGGTTCTGTGAAAGATTACCATCACAAGCAACTGAAACCAAAGCGATCGCAGTAAAAGCTTCTGCTGGACTGAGTGCATTTTGTACTCTGCTTTGAGAACCGGATGCCCTATCAAATAGATTCATTACAACTTATTCCTTAAATAGGGTCTTCGTGATAGTGTATCTACTTAGAAAAAATAAAAGTAGGTAAATAATACCACCAAGACTGAATAAGTATAGTGTTCCCAAGATTAGCTCTAAGCGAAC
The DNA here is from genome assembly GCA_965234645.1 of Rivularia sp. (in: cyanobacteria). Taxonomy (GTDB): domain Bacteria; phylum Cyanobacteriota; class Cyanobacteriia; order Cyanobacteriales; family Nostocaceae; genus Rivularia. Next base: position 119,338 of record OZ248344.1, read on the forward strand.
ACTTGCACCCAGCTTTTTTTTACAGAAAATTATTCTTTTTGCGTAGTTTTATGGTAAATGCTTTGAATATGGATGGTGAAGGTTATTTTTTTCAAATGTTTCAACTACCGCTAAACCGATTCCAGATATAGTAAGTAGCAACATTACTGAGGCTAGGAAGGCTTTTACAAGGATATATAGAGCTTCATCGAAGAAAATGTAGGTGGTCATGGCTTACATATTTGAACTAAAAGAGTAACTAGTGCTATTAAATTCTCCAACCTTTAGCGTTCTATTTCCGCTGAGAAAACACTAGTATTTGTATCTTAACAAAACTTTAGCTTTGTTCTGGTACGGTTATAACATTTTGCTTTTAAAGTTTAGATGAGTTTTTATGAAAACATTAATTAACTTTGTTCGATAGAAATTTGATTGCTCAATAATATTGCGATTATTTTATGTGAAAGTATGGAAAAAATTTAGTAATAAAGATTACATCCTCATCCTATTCTTGATTTTTAGTTTTATATTTAGTTTAAACTTATTAAGCCTGTATTCCATAAATACCGGGGTTTTGAGGCTTTTTATTTACTTGAAAATCAATTAAAATTGCCCGCCGTAGTGAGTTATTTATGTCTACATATATAGACTTACAAATTAACTGACAAATAACTATATATTCTTGTAGTGAAAAAAAAATGAAGTTAGCCAAAGACTTAATTAGTTTAATATTTCAAGAAAAAGTGCAACCGAACCATATTTTATTAGATATAGAAATAATTAGTAATCGCCTTTTACTAAAATCGATATCGTTAGCGTATAAAAAACAGATTTTTGAGACATTTACTGAGGACATTACAACTTATATGTATCCTACAGCAGCCAAGAATATTGCCCAAACAGCATCATTTATCAAAAGCTCTCTAGAAGGGATGAAAAACGAACATGAATTAATACTGGTTATTTTGAAAAAAGATACCCAAGAATTTTTAGGCTGTACTGGAATACATCGCATCAACAGCGAACACCCAGAATTTGGTATTTGGCTAAAAAAAACAGCCCACGGTAACGGTTATGGCTTAGAAACAATCGTCGCCATCAAAAACTGGTGCGAAGAAAACCTAGATTGCGAATATTTTACTTACCCAGTAGATAAAGAAAATTATCCCAGCCGCAGAATACCAGAAAAATTAGGTGGGGAAATTATCAGAACTTATCAAAAGAGAAACTTAAGCGGTAGAATTTTAAATCTAGTTGAATACAAAATCCCGAAAGGTTAAAGGTTAAAGGTCAAAGGTCAAAGGTTAGAGGTTAAACTCATAACTTATTCTCCCCATCTCCTTGTCCCCTTGTCTCCCTATCTCCCCCTCTCCCCATCTCCCCATCTCCCCAGTTAAGAGCGTGATAGAACTAATAAAAAACATATTAATAACAAACCTAACAAGAGTAATAAACCTTGATTGCGCCTTATCCAACTACTAATACTTGCATTCAAGCTGGGTTTTTGATTTTTCTGCTGTAATTCTAAATTGCGTTGTTCTTCATTTTGATAAAGAGTACATTCTTTAGCGTAGGGACGTTTAGGATAATTACAAGTATCGTCAGCATGATAGGTACAGGTGTCGCAAAGATATTCATCTCCCGCAGCGCGATGTAAAGGTATACCGGGATGTCCGTAAGCCTTAAGCTGGGTACGACAAAAAGGGCAGGTGAGTGCCTGTGAGTTTATGGTTTGTTTGCAGCGAGGGCAAGTTGCAGTGTCCACAGCCGATACTAAATTTAATGTTTGAACATCTTGATTTTAACTAAACAGTTACCAGTTATCAGTTAAGAGTTAGGAGTTAGGAGTTAGGAGTTAGGAGTTAGAAATTAGGAGTTAGGAGTTAGGAGTTAAGAGTTAGGAGTTAGGAGTTAGGAGTAGTGCGTTAGCGCAGCGTGTCCGCCAGGACATGCATCTTGCTCGCTGTTTAACTTCCCCCTCTACCTCCTCTACCCCCTCTCCCCTTGTCCCCTTGTCCCCCTCACCCCCTCTCCCCTCTCCCCTCTCGAATCTCCGCCCTCAATGCTTTGATTTCTTCGTGTAAGGCAATAATCGATTTAGAACTGGCTACTGATGCTTCGTCGTCTTCCGCGTCTCTACCGATGAAAAATGTGGCTATTGCAGCTGTAAAGTAGCCGAATACGGTGAAAGCATAGAGAGCTAAGATAAAGCATAATACTCTACCCTGGGCGGTTTGCGGGGAGTAGTCGCCTCCGTAAGTTATCATCAACATTGCCGTCCACCATAGGGCGTTGCTGTAACTTTTAATTCCTCCGTCGGGAAGATCGCTTTCAAATGCATACATTCCCGCTGCACCTACGAAAGTCACAATTAAGGTTAGTCCTAAAACATAACCAAAGTTGCGCCGATTCATGGTAATTCTTAAGGCTCGCATTCCGCGATTGAGGGAGCCGACTATCCGTAATAGTCGCAAAGAGCGTGTAGCACGGGCAACTCTTGCTAAACGTAAGACTCGGACAAATCGAAAAACTCGTAATGCTGGAACCAGCAGGGAAATACCTATAAGCCAGTTATTTTTTAGATAATTAAATTTGCGTGGAGATATGCTAAATCGTAGTATAAAATCAAAAATAAATATAATCCAGATAGTTGTAGAAATAGCATCGAGTAAGGGAATCATCCCCCAAATTAATTCGACGACTAATAGCGCCAGCCATACGAAGCCCAACACTACCATCGGCATTTCTAACCAATCGTCTAATTGTTGAACGAAATCGGTTAATTCTCTTTCTAACTCAAATTTTTCTGTTGGATTCATTTGCGGCATAAATCGGGGCTGTAAATCAAGTGACAATTCTTCCTCAAGGAAACGATATAAACACCTTTGGGAAGATACCTTTAGATGGATATTTTTAGTATGAATGAGTGATAATAAAAGTCACATCCCACTAAAAGGAGAATTTTGATGAGTTTAAAACAGATGTGGAGGTTATTAAAAGAAACATTTAAAGAATGGAATGATGATAAAGCTTCTCGATTGGCTGCTGCTTTATCGTATTACACAATTTTTTCTTTAGCACCGTTGTTGATTATTGCGATCGCGATCGCGGGTGCTGTTTTTGGAGATGAAGCGGCTAGCGGTGAGATTGTTAAACAAATACAGGGTTTGGTGGGTAAAGCTGGTGCGGAAGTAATTCAAACGGCGCTGCAAAATGCTCAAAAGCCAGATACGCGCAATTTCGCTTCAATTATCAGTATTGCGGTTTTGTTATTTGGTGCGAGTAACGTTTTTGCTCAAATTCAAGACGCACTTAATACGATTTGGGAAGTAGAGCCGAAGCCAGGGCGTAGTATTCTGCTAACGCTTCGCAAACGTTTTGTATCTTTTGCAATGGTAGCGGGTGTAGGCTTTTTATTATTGGTATCGCTGATTGTCAATACTGCTTTAGAAGCGATGCTTAAATACTTTAACAACTTATTGCCGGGATTTGATTGGTTATGGCAAATCGGTAACTTTGCAATTTCTTTTGCAGTTATTACCGTATTGTTTGCCTTTATTTACAAATTTATTCCAGATGCCAAAATTGCTTGGAATGATGTCTGGATTGGTTCGGCTATGACTTCATTATTATTTGTAATTGGTAAATATCTTCTAGGTTTATATTTAGGAAACAGCAGTTTTGGTTCGGCTTACGGTGCTGCGGGTTCGTTGATAGTTCTTTTGGCTTGGATTAACTACGCCGCCCAAATCATCTTTTTTGGTGCCGAGTTTACTCAAGTTTACGCAAGTAAATATGGTTCTCGCATTGAACCAGATGATAACTCAAGGAAAGTACCTGAAGCAGATAGGGCATCTCAAGGAATGAAGCGGAGAAATTCGCGTCGGAAAGAAGGTTCGTAGTTAGGACTTTAGTCCTTGCATCCGAGGATTAACTCAAATAAGGACGAGCTAACATAAAGCTGGAAATCGATTTAGAATCAACTGGCTCGCCTTCTAAAATCGCTTTCTCTAATTCTGCGGGAGTGAAAAATAAAACTTCGATATCTTCATCTTCATCTAATTTTGGCGGTACTTCTAATTTTTCCAAATCCTCGGCTAGATATGCGTAGATAATCTCATCGGAATATCCCGGTGCAAGGAAAAATTCTCCCAATTTCTGCCATTTTTTGGCACTATAACCAGTTTCTTCCTGTATTTCCCGTTGAATTGTTTCAAAGGGACTTTCCAATTCTTCCACCGTACCGGCAGGAAATTCTAACAGTCTGCCACTAACTGCAAAACGATACTGACGCAAAAGTATTAATTTACCTTCTTCGGTTACGGGTATAGCTAAAGCTCCACCGGGGTGACGAACGCATTCCCAATCTCCCACTGAATTATTAGGTAAGCGCAAGTGATTTACTTCAAAGTCGAACTTTCGCCCTTTATAAAGGAAGCGCTGCTTTAATAATTGCGGTAATTCTCTGCCCTTAGCCATATTTCAAAGTCTTAATCGAAATTTTAATAGTTGATTTTTCATCAACTTTGTTGTAACTTATGACGGTAAAATCAATTGCCTGTTAATAGGTATACATCAGAACAGTTTACATCTTTAACTAGTTCTTTAATTACACGTCCGGTAACTGGCTCTACCCAATTTGGAGCAATTTCCGCTAAGGGTACTAGCACGAAAGCCCGCTGTATCATTCGCGGATGGGGAATTTGTAGAGTTGGGCTATGTAATATTAAGTCATCGTATAATAACAAATCCAAATCTAAGGTACGCGCTCCCCAACGTTCTGTTCGTTCGCGTCCAAATTGATTTTCTATTTCTAGTAAAATTTCTAATAGCTTCAGGGGTTGCATATCTACATATACGCTGATACAGCCGTTTATGTAATCTGGTTGTGGCGGACCTACAGCTTTGGTTTTATACCAACTCGATCGCGATCGCGGTAGAATACCCGGCACTTTATGTAGAGTTTTTACGGCTGCTTCTAAAATTGCCCGTGAATCACCTATATTACTACCAAAGGCAATAGCGCTATCATGCAAGCTACATATCTCCTAAAGTACGAACAAATATCGAGTCTTATGATAAGTTAGTTAATATTACCAGTTAATTGTATTGTTTAATACATATTTCTGCAACAAAAATATAAAGAAAAGCTGGCGAAAGAGTGAATCTATTTAAATATTTATAGGATATTATACTAACACGAGTATGGGGCAACAATTAGAAACGCTTTTCGTGGTGGTTAGGCTGCAATTAGTCGAAGCGAGGAACTGACGTGGCGAAGTTTACCTCTTGGTTCAGGCAAAGAGCAAATAGCTTGAGCAACGGACTTAAGAATAAAGTGAGTTCAAAATCCGATGTTGATAAGAACTCAGAATCGATGACAAAAGAAGCGTTCCCAACAGAGTTAGTAGGGGCAAGGCGCGATCGCGAAGATTCGCAAGATTCACAGTTAGTTGCTAAAAAATTGTCGCCTCCTCCTCATTGGGTTGATGAGGGCGATTCGGAATCAACCGAAGAATCACCACCAACTATAGGGGGAAAGGCAAAGCAATTTTTGGGAAACACAAAGAGTTTCTTGGGTGAAGCGAAACAAGTTTCAGTCAAGGTGCTTGACAAACTTCCCGGTAAGGGAAAACCGCTTTATCGTCGCTACTGGTTTTGGACGACAATAGGTGTTAGCGGCGGGATAATGGCTGTTAGCTATGGCGTATGGTCGATAGATAAAACTTTACCTTCTCGCGACCAATTAAACGCTGCTTCTAGAGAGCGAACTTTGACCATTAAAGCTGGCAACGGTAAGATTTTATATCAGCAAGGGGAAGCGACAAGAGAAAAGCTGAAGATAAATCAGATACCCGATCGCTTACAACAAGCATTTATTGCTTCCGAAGATCAAAATTTTGCCAAGCATGGCGGTATCGACGTTAAAGGTATTTTGCGGGCTGCTACAAGTAACTTGCGATCGCAAGACGTAGTGCAAGGTGGAAGTACCATCACGCAACAGTTAGCGCGAATTTTGTTTCTAAATCGCAATAAAACTGTAACGCGCAAATTACAAGAAGTCCGTTTGGCGCAAAAATTAGAAGACGAATTAACTAAAAACGAGATTTTAGAACGGTATTTGAATCTAATATATTTAGGTTCCGGTGCTTATGGTGTGGCGGATGCGGCGTGGGTTTATTTCTCCAAGCCAGTAGATAAACTGACTTTGAGTGAAACGGCAACAATTGCTGGTTTAGCGCCCGCTCCCAATATCTTTTCACCCGTGGAAAATCCCGAAGCTGCTAAAGGGCGGCGCAATCTAGTATTACAACGGATGCTAGAAGATGGATTTATTACAGCCGCCGAAAAAGAAAAAGCAGTATCAGAACCTTTAACGGTTAAAGCAAGTCTACCCAAGCGACTGAACATAGAAGCACCGTATTTTATTACTTATATTCAGAAAGAACTGCCAAAACATCTCGATAAAGATGTATTAGAAGCGGGCGGATTGGTAGTAGAAACTACCCTAAATCCTACTTGGCAGCAGAAAGCAGAAGCAGCAGTAGATAAAACCTTACAAAATGAAGGGCGCTGGCAGCGATTTAAACAAGCAGCAATGGTTGCCATAGATCCTCGCAACGGTGAAATTAAAGCAATGGTTGGTGGAAAGGACTTTGGTAAAAACAAGTTTAATCGCGTTACCCAAGCCCAAAGACAACCCGGTTCAACATTTAAAGGATTTGTTTACGCCGCAGCAGTAGCAGCTGGGAAAAATCCCCTGGATGGTTATTTAGATGCACCAATAGTAGTTGATGGTTACGAACCAAAAAATTACGATGAGGGCTTCCGGGGCTGGATAAACATGAGAGATGCCCTTACCAAATCAATTAATATTGTTGCGGTGAGAGTATTGATGAAAGTAGGATACCAGCCAACCATCGACTTAGCCCACAAGATGGGGATTGAATCGGAAATCAAACCCGTTATTTCGATGGCACTCGGTTCCAACGAAGTAAATTTACTGGAATTAACCAGCGCTTACGGTACTTTTGCGAACAAAGGAATGCACGTAAAACCTCATGGTATTACCCGCGTTCTTAATCGTAACGGTGAAGTACTTTGGTCTGCGGATTTTAAAGGAGAACGAGCATTAGATGCCGATAGCTCCGCCATCACAACTTGGATGTTGCAAAACGTAGTCACATCAGGAACGGGTACCCGCGCTGAGATCGATCGTCCCGTAGCAGGTAAAACCGGCACTACCGATGAAGCTAGGGATTTATGGTTTATCGGCTTTATTCCTCAATTAGTAACGGGTGTATGGCTGGGTAACGACAACAACAAACCCACCTACGGCAACAGCACCACCGCCGCTTACACTTGGCGGGAGTTTATGAAAGAAGCTACCGATGGAATGCCCGTCGAGAAGTTTCCCGAACGACCAAAGTTAACCGGAAGAAAAGCCAGTATCAAAGTACAGCCAATTAAACCCAGAAGATTTATTACTAAGTCGGCTCCTAAAACAAACGATTCCGACGACGATTCAGAAACCACCACTAATAGAAATTCTTCACGGCGTAGAAGTACAAGAAGAAGTACAAGAAGTACTACTACTAATAATTCTGGAAGTAGTAGCAATCGTCGAACCAGGAGTACAAGAACCCGTCGTACAAGAAGTACTACCCCAACCCAGCAAAAATCCACTACTCCCACGCGCCGTCGTCGGAGTAATGTCAGAAGTTCGGGTTCATCGGGTTCGTCGTCGAGTTCCCAACGACGAAGAAGTAGAAGCAATACCAAACCAGCTTCTACAAGAAGAAGGCGTTCATCATCGCCTCCCGTAAGAAAACAGCGATCGTCTCCTCCAGTAAGGAGAAAGCGTTCATCATCACCTTCCAAACCAAAGCAACGTTCGGCACCACCACCAAAGCAAAAAGCTGCTCCAAGTTCATCGAAACCTTCATGGCGCGAGAGACTCAAACCTGGTACGTAGATAATTGGGCATGGGGCATTGGGCATTGGGCATGGGGCATTGGGCATAGAAGACTTCCAAATTAAGAAATATCTAATTTAGAAAACTCCTAACTCCCCATCCCCCCATCCCCCCATCCCCCCTTCGGGTTCGCCACTTCGCTCAACGGAGGGAACCTCCGCACGCGAGTGGACTCACCATCTCCCCATCTTCTTCTCCCAACCGATAGATGTAGATGGTACGCTAGATTTAATACATTCTTAAGTAATGTTGCCTATCTTAGGAGAAGATTTTAATGGCTACCTTAATGCAAACAGCTGCACAAGCAGCAGCGGCTGAACCTCATTTCCCTTGGGCTTTTACGGCTGTTTATGTAGTTGGCTTTATAGCCGCTGTAACTATCGGTTCGATCGCTTGGTACAATTCCAAGCGTCCTGTTGGTTGGGAAAACAAGGAACGTCCTGATTTTGTACCCGACGTTGATAAAGAAGAAAATCCCGGTGTATAGGTGGTAATTAGATTTAGATTAAGTCAAAATTAATCAAAAAAATAAGCCGGAGAGTTACACCTCCGACTTAGTTTCGATATTTTTTCAATTTTGTGTTGTTACAAGCAAAATTCAAAATTGATAATTCAATTTAATATTAAAATATGTAACCAAAGAGTACTGAGATTAACTACATCTTAGCCACAAGGATTTCCAAGGTTTTCTGCAATAAGATTGCTTCTGGATTGAAGCAATAAATATGTATTTCTAAATAGTGATTTTACTTAGATATAGTTTTGTGGAAGGAGTAGGGAGTAGTGAATCAAGAATGGGGAACACAGAGCAGTAAAGAGCGATCGATTAGGAGTAATTAAGGTTAAAAGTTAAAGGTTAAACATTCTAATTCTTAACTCCTAACTTTTAACTCCTAACTCCTAACTCCTAACTCCTAACTCCTAACTCTTTTTCAATTTTGCACTTTAACCCAACGACGGTACATTTTCTGCACCTGTTTGAGAATCATATTTGAACGCTTTTGATTTGATTCGCTTTTATCCGACAAATCCTGTATTTTAGCTAATAACTTAGCTTCTTCAATCCCTACCTCGCCATCGCTGTATATTAAACCACCGATCTCTTGAATTAAGTTCTGACAATCTTCAGCGCTCGGAGAACTTCCTAAATATTCCTTAATCCATTCGTAACATTCTTCTGGTTTGACGGGAACTAATTCATACAGCCAGGGTTTAATTTCTGGATCTGTGGCGATATTTTTTTCTTGAGCTATTTGCTGAAGATACTGCCTTTCTTCGGGTTGAATTTTACCATCAAGCCAAGCTGCTGCAATTAAAATTTTTAACAATTGTTTGACATCAGGGTTTTTTATCATGTTCACCTCCTTTAAGGAATTTTCCCTTAACAAAATCTTACAATCTTAATTATGCTTTTTTCTCAAACGCACCATAAAAAAACCATCCATGTTGTGTTTGTGGGGCAATACTTTAATCCAACCTTCGTTCGTTTCATATTCACTTAGGGGTGAATCAGTATCTGCTGGTTCGATTTCCCAATTGGGATGCGACTCTAAAAAAGATTTGATAACACCTTCATTTTCTGCTGGATGCAGCGTGCAAGTAGAATAAACTAGCGAGCCATTATCCTTGACGAAAGTTGAAGTATGTAATAAAAGTTCTTTTTGAAGTACGGAAAGTTCCCCTATATTTTCCGGAGTTTGTCGCCAACGTGCATCGGCGTGACGGTGGAGGGTTCCCAAACCAGAGCAAGGAACATCAAGCAATACCTTATCGGCAGAATTTTGGAATTGAGTTAAATTGCGACTGTCACCCACGCAAACTTGAATTGACTTTAAATTGAGACGTTGAGTATTTTGTTGCAGCTTACGCAGACGCGAATCAGTGCGATCGCAAGCCCAAATTTTCCCTGTATCTCCCATCAATTCGGCGATATGGGTTGTTTTTCCTCCAGGAGCCGCACAAGCATCAATTATTACTTCATTTGGTTGCGGATTAAGTAAATAACTTACCAATTGAGCGCTGCTATCCTGTACAGTCCACCATCCTTGATGGAAACCGGGTAAATTCTTAATTGCCCCAGCAGAGCTTAATAAGCGTAAAGCGTAAGGTAAATTAGGAATCCGTTGAGATAAAATACCTCGATCTTGTAAAGCTGCTTCAACTTGCTCCACAGAAGAACAAAGTTGGTTGACTCGCAAATCAATACTTGGGGTTCGATTCATCCATTCACATAACTTCTGTGTCTCCGAAAAACCGAACTGTTCTATCCATATATTTACAATCCAGTCGGGAAAACTATGTAAAATACCCAACCTTTCTACAGGGTTTTCCGGCAATTCGATCGGAATTATTTTATTTTCTCCCCCCTCTCCCCCCTCTTCCCCCTCTCCCTTCTCTTCCCCAAGCCGAATATACTGTCTTAACAAACCATTAACGAAACCAGAAAGACCAGAAAAACCGTTATCCTTAGCTAATTGAACGGTAGTATTAACAGCCGCGCTAGGAGGAATTCGTTCTTGAAATTGCAGTTGATATAAACCCAAATGTAAAATAGTGCGGAGCAAGTTCGGTTGTTGATGAGATTTTTTTTTCGCTAACCCATCAATAATATAGTCAAGAGTTCGCTGTCTTCTGACGCTACCGTAAACTAATTCTGTCACCAAACGGCGCTCGTTATCGGGTAAATCAACTTTTTGCAGCACTCTATCTAACGCTACATCGGCATAAGCCCCCTTGTGGACATCTCGCAGGGCTATTATTGCTTGTTGACGGGAGGAAGTCATAGGGAGATGGGGAGACAAGAGGAGTTAGGAGTTAGGAGTTAGGAGTTAAGAGTTAGGAGTTAAGAGTTAGGAGTTAAGAGTTAGGAATTTTTTTATTATTTATCCTATGCCCAATTACCAATTACCAATTCCCCAATACAAAAAATAACCCCTCTCACTTTACCTTACATTTGCGAGAGGGATTATTACCAAAAATATTAAAGTGGATTAAGCGTCAAAGCTGTCAATTTCAAATTCGCAAGCCCTTGAATCGGATTCTGTACTAGGTGGATCGAAACTCAACAATGATAAATGAGATGGTTCTTTAATCATGTCTTTTGCTAATAGCAATCCGGCAATTGTCCAAGTTTGGTATTTTCTACTTTGCTTACCAATTAATCTTCCTCGCTTACCATCATAATACTCGGGCCATTCATCTTCTTGAAGACGTAGTTGAGCAACATTAATTGCTTTTTCGGCAATACATATTCTATTCGTTTTAATTGCAGCAGCCGCTAACATCCACATTAAAACAGGCCAGTTTCCACCATTATGATAAGACCAAGGAATATTTTTCGGGTCGCATCCAGTTATGATTTTATATTCTTCATTTTCTAATGCAGGAAATGTAATCTTCATGGGCATATCTCCCATCAAATCTTCCCATCTTTTTTCTATCAGAGTCATGATGGCTTGAGACTGTTCTTCACTTGCTAAATCGCAAATAATCGCCATTAAATTTCCTAAAGAAAAGAAACGAGTATCCATCTGCGATGGTCCGATATTACCTGCTAAAAAACCACCTTTTTTGGGCAGCCACTTAGCTAATTCATTGTAAGGTAGCGAATCTACATATACATTAAATTCATTTACCGCTTCTTTTCCGTATTCTTCACCTTTATAACGATAAATGGCATTAAGACGTTTAATATCTATCCAATAATGTTTACGAATATGGGCACGTAAAATAGGCAAGCGATTGTCAATTGCAATCACCCAATCTTGATTGCCATGACAAATTAACATTTCTCGTGCCGCACGCAATGCAGCATAAAATAAAGATTGAATTTCTAAAGGATGTCCGTAAATTCCCAAACGTCGATCGATCATGCAAGCGCCATCGGGAACCAATAGCGTTGGGTACATATCGAAACGAGTTGCTAAACAAAGTTCTAATATTAGCCCAATACCTGTTTGAAACTCCGGTTGATATACTAGTGAAAAATCTTTCGTAGCGACGACATAAGCACGTAGTATAATCAGCCACCACAAACAAGAATCAATTGGTGTAACTCGTGCGATCGCGTGTTCGCCAAAATCCGCTTCTAAAAATTCTTCTCCGTTATGAGATACCACTTTGAAACTAGCTGGCATTAAACCTTGCCCTGGTTTATAAGCATCCAACTGATTATCTTTGGGCTGCAATTTCAATGTTTCTGTTAAAAAGTTACGGACTATATCCGTTTGTCCTTTAATCAGAAAAAGTAGGGCAGAGGAAGCAAAATCTCGCACAAAACATTGGTCGTAATTTAATGAATCTACTGTTCCATCTAAAGCCGCTACCGTACCTACGGGACGACCTTGATAGTAGAGAATTGACTTTTGGAGTGCTTCCCACGCATCTTTTTCTACTTCGTTAATTGCTGCTAAGTCTTCTAATTGCATATCTATTACCTCTCCTTTGTATATGTGGTTAATGTAGTTAATACCAGCTATTTATAAATAGCCCTATGATTATTTTAAAGATAGGGTTATTGATTCAAAAATATCAAGCTATATAACGCCCTTTAGCGGCTTAAATATTCTTACTCAATCCGGTTTTCGTTGCTTTTTCTCGATTATTTACAGAAATTTGGCAATAAATTTTACACCAAGCAAAAACATACGCGATCGCTGTTGTTTACTTGGATATAGCGAAAAATATTTTTAAGCAAAGGCACTTAAAACTGATTGAGAAGACTAATAGTAATTTATTTATTTGCCTGCATAATTAAAAATTATAACAAATTTTTTTCTTATGCAACAAGTTTTGAATAATTGGTTGTAAGTCGCAATAAGCAATAATTTTTATTTATAACAGTTTTGGAAAAATAATTCTTTTCTAATAACTTATAAAACAAATATATAAATGTTTTACAAGTATTTATTTAGAAAAGAAAATCTAATAATCATTGATTGGTATGAGATTAAATTATCTCAATCTTTTACGCACGATTGTTTATAAAGCAACGATATTAGTTACTATTTTCAAACTAAATTATGCTTGTTTTTACTATTTTTATTTGACAATATATGACAACGTTAGCTTTGATTAATTTGCTAATTATTGCAACTGTAAAAAAAACTTGAATTTATAGCTGTATATAAAACTACAAAACTAGCTACTAACCCTATAGTTTAGATAAAAAGCAGTTGCAGATGCATATACATATGTATTCTAATAACTTAGAAATATAAATAATTTACATACAAGTAAGTAAGTCCTCAAAAAGCATCTGGAAGGTACGGTAAAGTATTTAACACTCTACGCTAGAGTTAAACCATAAATTTTCAGTATTCTGTAACTAATTTTACAGAAATTATATCAAATGCGATAGATGATTAAAAGTTTTAAATTATCAACTATACAAAGAATTAATGAAGTACGACGAAAGTTTGATAAAGTTTTTATAAATTAGTTATTTGAAGCATTATTGTTTTTTAAATTACAATTTGACAAACATACTTTACTTTATTCTGTATTTATAGGCTTCAGTATTTATACATATATATAGGATTTAAATATTTTTTAAGTGTAAAAATACACAGTTTTTATTGCAGCATAAACCAAGTATATCTATACGTATATACTTAAAGAAGCAGTGTTGAGAAAACATAAAACTAGTAATAGCGGATATTTTCATCAAAATAAAATAAAAAATTCATCTATTTGTCTTGTATTATACTTAAACTATATTTAATATCAATTTTGTACAGTACATAAGAAACTGAATAAATTGCTTCATCCTTATTTGTTAATTGCATAAAATACAAAGGAAAAAATATGTTAAAAGTCTCTGAAATAGTGAAAACTTCTTCAACTGAACGGTTGCTTAATCTTTGGGCACGTCGTTATACACCAGGGATATCTTCTTTATTGGTTCATTATTCATCTTGTGATGAATTATTAAAAGCAGCAACACCATCCGGTAGAGTTGCAACGGCTAACAAGTTAAGAGAAAAAATCCTTGATGTTAATTGTCAAATGGGATGGATACAAACCAAAAATCTTTACAACTATATTCCTAATGTTTTAGATTTAACCGAGGCTAGACGCATTACAAAATTTGCCTTTCGCGTTTATAAAAAGTTAATCGAAATTTATCAACAGCAATCACCGCAAATAGAAGTAGAAAATAATACTCTTTCTCAGTGGGTTATACCAGCAGTTGAAGAACTTGCGTATGCTTTAGAACCGATATTAATTGTATTTCAGGAACAGCACGTAGTATCTAAAGATTGGCGCAGCCTTGGTTTTATGACCTCGCAACTAAATTTTACCAATAAATTAATGCTGAAAAGGTTATCACCTGTCGAACAAGCATTATTGGGTCCTTATTTGAACTTTGTCGAAGAACAAGTCGCCATGCCTTGGCAAAGAGTTTGTGCTAATGCTGCTAACTATCAAGTAGATTCGCCGCAATTGAAGCTTGTAGAACAAATGATGCCAGCAACACCGGATATTGCTCAATCAGTTTATCGCCAGCTAAATGAGTTGTTACCTGATAATCGTAGCCGCAGGGGTAAATTAAGCGATCGGGGTATATCTCATTCTTGTCTGCGCGACTTAAATATGTTCCAAGCTTATATATTATTATGTTTTTTAGAACAGAGTATGGCACCAATCGAACAAGAATTAATTCCTTTGTGTGCGATGGTTGTAGAAGGAGTTGAAATCAAATGGGAATTAACTCAAAAATGGTGTGAAGTTTTGGTATCGGAAATGGAAAGCCGTTTAGATTCAGAACAAAAAGATTTGTTTAAAGTTTATACTCAAGGGATGAAGCAGGCGTTTTTTAAAGAGCGTAGAAGTTTGGGTTGTAAGGAAGAAATGACAGCGGAGATTGTTTGATTTGCTAAACTTTTTTTAATAGATTAATAATTTAACTTTGAAAACGGTTATTGTAATTAATAAAAAGCCTTACGAGTTCAATGAAACTAGATTGAAGCATAGCTGCCTACAAAAAATGTCTACATTTCTTCATCTTGATGGAGTTTCGTTTGTGTAGCCCCAATCCTGGTATAGAAAAAAGTAGCATAGTCAGCGATAATAGTTAATATGCGTCCAATCGCAAAAAAAAGTACTCTGCGCGGAATTCAGACTAATATATCCACTTGAAGTCCAGAGCGCAAAAAATCTAAACTAGTTAAGTGTCAAGAATCTAACACCAATACTGTACATTGGTTGTAGAGAATATTGATTTTAACTTCAATCGTAAGAAGTCCTCGCGCTGACTCGATAGGGAGGTGTTGGGATGCGAATAATGCGGGAGGCAGAGCCACACCGCATTTTCGCTCATGAATTACGTTCACGGAGTCTAGCCGTATTTATGGTAAAACGAGAGAGTAGGTGTAATCCAATTAAATGCTGAAAAGCAGCCTACAAATTTAAAACAACTATTTGATAAAAAGTCCCTGGGACGCAGGGCTTCAAAGCTCAGTTTATGTCGTCAAAGACGAGTCGCTGAGAAGCCTAAACCGTAATCTATGATTCGGTGTAGGTACGTCACAAACTGACTGTCTAAGAGAAAAGAAAAATGACCATCATATTCCAAGTCGCTTTATTAGCTCTAGTTGCTTTGTCATTCGTTATGATCGTTGGCGTACCCGTTGCTTACGCCACTCCTCAAACTTGGGTTGAATCTAAGAGATTCCTTTGGATTGGCTCTGGGGTTTGGTTTGCTTTGGTAATATTAGTGGGAATTTTAAACTTTTTCGTAGTTTAAGCGACTGCTTTAACCATACGCTGACGAACGAGCATAGGGGCAGAGGAATACTCCACGGATAAGAAAGCTGAGATTTGCTCTCTCTCTTTCTTGTACGAGCAGGTAATCCTCTGCTTCTGCTATTTCGATGGGCGAGCAGTTAGGAGTGAACAATAAACAGTTAGCAGTGAGATTTAAATTAACTAACAGACCATTGTATTATCTTCTAACTTCTTAACTTATTCTGTAAAAGTTGTTATTAATACGAATAATCGCGGAAATGTCTATTAAAACTAAGACATACAAATCATGGAAAAATAATCGCTACTGTTTACTGGTAACTGATTAAAGAAGTATATCTATATTAAAGAGGCAACTATGGCAGTTTTCGAGGGAAGTTTCACTCAAACAGAATCCCTACGCTTTGCATTAGTAATTGGTAGATTTAATGATTTAGTAACCACCAAGCTGGTGGAAGGGTGCCAAGATTGTTTAAAGCGCCACGGTATTGATACTAATCCCCACGGCTCTCAAGTAGATTACGTTTGGGTACCTGGAAGTTTTGAAGTTCCCTTAGTAGCGCGACAATTAGCACTTACGGGCAATTACGATGCGATAATCTGCTTGGGGGCAGTAATTAAAGGACAAACACCCCATTTTGATTACGTATCGGCAGAAGTCGCCAAAGGAATTTCCGCAGCAGCTTTTCAGACGGGAGTACCAGTAATATTTGGTGTTTTGACAGCCGACACCATGCAGCAAGCTTTAGAAAGAGCCGGAATAAAAAGCAATCATGGCTGGGATTACGCAATGAATGCCTTAGAAATGGCTAGTCTCATGCGCCAATTACGTCCCAACATCGAGCAAAATCAATATGCAGCAAACGGTACCTTAGCAGGTTCCCTCAAAAGCGCAAGCTTAAACAACCTACCCGCAGAATCGGAAGAAAAAGTTTAAGAATGGGGATTGGGAATAGGGAATGGGGCATGGGGCATTGGGCATTGGGCATTGAAAGAGAGCGGAGGAAGCCTTCGGTTGCGGAGGAAGCGGAGGAAGAAAATAAATAATTAGTTTTCTTGTAAAAAAAGAATTGCTTCCCCTGCCCCCTCTGCCCCCTCTGCCTCCTCTGCTTTCTTCCCCCCATCTCCCCCCCATCTCCCCCCTCTTCCCCTCTCCCCCATCTTCCAAAAAAGGGGGTTGACAAACTTAAATCAATGTGGGATATTGATATTTAGCAATAAAATGCGGGTGTAGCTCAGTGGTAGAGCGTCACCTTGCCAAGGTGAATGTCGCGCGTTCGAATCGCGTCACCCGCTTTTAAAAAGTTAATAGTTTTAATCAATGCAGGAAATTAATTCTTCTGCATTTTTTAATTTGGTTTTGAAGGTTTTCTTGGTTCAGATATAAGAAATGTACGATCCTCTTTAAATCGGATGCACTACACTATATGGTGGTAAAAGCAAAACGCGAATGCGAATGTTTAAATTTAATTGTTAATTAATCAAAAATATGTATATAGAAAGAGTAATGCAAACGAGGGTTGATGATATAAAGAAATTTTAGTGGATAAACAGTTTATCCTTTTAAATTATTTATGACGGGATAATTCTGTATCGTACAGTGTCCTCTGAATTGTAAATTAAAGGGAATATATAAAAAGATTCCTATTAATAAAGCTCAACTCTAAAAGAGCCGTTGTTGTGCAACCACAAAAGCCTGAAAAAATCGACTTTAATAACGAATACCCGTGTCCCTGTCGCCGTCGGGGACGCTTAATTCCGATTACTCTGACAGAAGCCTTCGGTTGCGATCGCTGTCAGCAGATATTCGTGGTGGAAGAAAATGCTCGCGTTTTAGAGCAACTTTCTACTACTTATCCTTACAAACGAGCTTGGCGCTGGACGGGTTCTGGCTGGAAAGTTGTCCATCCGCGTCTGGGAGAAAGTTATTTACCAGTAGCGCTAGGTATTATTTTCGTGCTAGTGATTATATGGTTGCCATTAGCATTGCGTTTGGCTAGTGGTTCTGGCATTATTGCCTGGGCACTGGTAGCAGTACTATTGGCTATACTGCCAGCACTTATGGTTTGGCTCACCTACAGACGTTAATGCGCTGATTATTTACTGTGGATGCTTTTACTGAGAACCCCCAACCAATTGCGATCGCCAAACGCGCCTACGGTGCTGCTCTAAAATTGGGCATCACTAAAGGAGCGGAGCGCAGTCGCGCTTTAATGGCGATGGCTGAGGCGTTAGAACGTTCGTTTGACGATATTTTAGAAGCAAATACGCTGGATCTGGAAGCTTGTCGGGAAATGGCAGTACCAGATTTAGTTTTGGATTGGCTAAAGTTAACTCCAGAACGTTTAGATTCAGCGGTGGTAATTCTGCGACGCTTAGAGGAGTTATCAGATCCACTGCGGCGGATGAGAACTGCTGATTACCAAATAGGTGAAGAACAAAGTTATTCTCAATCAACGCCTTTGGGGGTAATTGCCTTTATTTATGAAGCGCTGCCAGAATTAGGAGCTATTGCGGCGGGTTTGTGTATCAAAAGCGGTAACAGTATTATTCTTAAAGGAAGTACGGAAGCAAGCCATTCTAATACGGCAATTGCGGAAGTATTGCAAATTGCTGTTGCAGAAGCTGGATTACCTTTAGGCTCTATAGAATTAGTTACGGCAGAGCAAGGTACGACAATTCGCGATTTGGTTATTCAAGAGCAGTATTTAAATTTAGTGATTCCCTACGGACGTACTAGTTTAATACAGCAGGTAGTACGGCAATCTACAGCACCAGTCTTAAAATCGGCTATGGGTAATTGTTATCTATATTGGTCGCCGAATGGTAACTTAGTAGATATGGTGCGCTGGATGATTATTGAGAGCCATGCAAGTTCCCCAGACCCGGTAAATGCGATTGAAAAGGTATTAATTAATCGGCAGACTTTATCTTCTTCGTTAGGCACTTTGTTGAAAAGCTTGCAGGAAAAAGGCTTTATGTTAAGAGGAGATGCCGAACTCAGAGAATCATTTCCTCAATTGGAACCAGTCCAAGATACTGAATGGGAAAGTGCTTATTTTACGAAGACAGTTGCGTTTAAACTCGTAGATAATTTGGATACGGCAATCACTTGGATTAATCAACATAGTAGCGGGCACGCTGACTGCATTGTTACTGAGTCTTACCAAGAAAGTAGGCAGTTTGCTCTGGGTGTAAACAGCGCTTCTACATATATTAATGCTTCTCCGCGTTTTAGCCGGAATCCATTATGGGGAGATGCGGTATTTTTAGGAATGTCCAATCAAAAAGGACATCGTAGGGGATTAATTGGTTTAGAAAGTTTGACTACACTCAAGCATATTGTTCAAGGGAACGGAAGGTTTTGAGATTGAAATTTGAAACCCCCATTCCCTGCTCCGGGTAGGGGGTTTCGGTTTCCGACATCCTCCCACAGAAGCATGGAAGTTCTATTTTCCATGCTTCTTAACAGTTAAGATAAAGCAATCCTCTGAGGTTTCGTTCCCATTGTTTTCAACCAACGATAGTTAGCAGCTAATGCTCCTCCGAAGGTTTGATAAACTTTATATTCCACACCAAATTCTGCACATACTTCTGCTAGTATTGGTGCTATTTTTGGATAATGGATATGACAAGTTTGGGGAAATAAATGATGAACGGTTTGATAGTTTAATCCGCCTAAATACCAGTTTAAAATTGGATTCTGAGGTGCAAAGTCAACACTAGTTTTGACTTGATGGATTGCCCATTCATCCTCAATATTATTTGATTCGGGATTTGGTTCTGGAAACTCTTGTTCCTCCCCTACATGAGCAAGAATGAAAACTACTCCAGCTACCAAACCAGCAGTCATGTAACTAATTAAGACTCCTAAAATTGCCTGTAAAGGTGTATATCCTACTATAATTGGTATTGCTAAAAATAAGATAATCCAAACAAGTTTAAATCCAAACAAAACAAACAAGTCAGAGGCTTTTGTTTTTGGAAGGTTATACTCGTGGCATTGGCGTTTTCTTAGAATCATATCTACATCTGATACAGACCAGTATAGGGGCATCATGGCGTGCAAAAACCAAATATATAAATGTTGGAATTTGTGATGGGATTGATGCTCTATTGGCGTACATAAACGAACTAATCCATCCCAATTTAGATCGTAGTCATGCCCTACAATGTTTGTGTGAGTATGATGTAGAAAATTATGGCGAAATTTCCATAAATAACTTGAGATTCCGACAATCAAGTCGTAACTTAAGCCCAAGATATTATTAACATTTCGATTGCTAGAATAACCTCCATGATTGGCATCATGTCCGACATTAAATGCACAAGCTGCTATTGCTAAACCTAAAACAAAACAACTCAGTACTTTCATCCACATTATTGGTGGACCAAAAAGAGTAAATATGTAAGCAGAAATAACCCATCCCAAGATAATTGCTGTCTTAAAGTACATTGCCGGATTATCGCGGGGGGAAATATTTACGGATTTGAAATAAGCATCAACACGTTTATTCAACTCTTTTCTAAAACCAATGTTTTGAGCAAAAGTAACTTTTGTTTGTGTCTTGAGCATGAAAGATGTTAATTATAGAATGTGAATCTTGAATATCATTTACCAATACATACTAATTATATGATAAGTAATTTACTAGACTTGCATATAATCCATCTATATGCAGTATGAATATACAATTTAGTTATACATAATTAAAATGCAGACTCATTGTACTTCATTACCGAAGCTAATGAAAACATTTATTGTAATTTTTGTTTTTCCTAATGTTATATTATTTTCACTGCGATCGCCTTATTAAAACCCGATCGAATCTTTGCAACACAGAAGTTTTAAGTTAAAACGATAATTACATTTATCGGATTATAAAATCAAATTACAAATTCATTCTCAGTTTAAACACTAGTAGTCGATTGCATTAATTCTGATAGGTTTGTAGTAAGGGCTTCAGCCCCCTAAATCCGGAGGCGAAGACAGCGCTTACTACAAACCTGTCAAAACTTTTGAAATTGACTACTAGTGCTAGTTTAAGATTTAAAATCGGAAAACCCGATCGCGCAAAGCAGCCTAAACTATCCCGAACGTGATTTTTTACTTGACAATAGTAAAATAAATCTTATCTGAAACAACCTGCTTCGTTATTAACTAAATTAAGTAAGTTATAAAAATTGGAGATTTTGAGATATAGAGAAACCTGGTAAAAAAACCAGGCTTCTTTTTCTCAGTCACGCATCAATGACTAATGACGAATAGACTTATGACTTATTTCAGATGAGATGTGTAATAAACCTTTCTGCCTTCATTTGGAACAAAATGACATTTTCTGTAAGAGTTCCAAAGCGAAGTTAAAATTGGCTCGTCAGTTTTATGGAAATATTCACCTAAAACTGGTTTAATCGCTTCAGTTGCTTTCTTCAAATTGTAGTGAGGAATGTTTAAGAAAATGTGGTGAGCAACATGAGTACCGATGTCGTGGTGGATATGATTAATAAAACCATAATCGCGATCGACACTGGAAAGAGCGCCTTTAAGAAAAGTCCATTCGTCACCGCGATACCAAGGAATATCTGGTTCGGTGTGATGTAAAAATGTGACCAAATCCAACCAAATCACAAATACAATGTATGGTCCGGCGTAGTATTTAATAAACCACATGAAACCCCATTCATAGGTTAAGAAAGCCAGTAAACCAACCATTGCACTCCAAAGTATGGTGCTGGTAATTACATCCCATTTTTCCGAGGGTTTAAATAAGGGGCTACTAGGTAAAAAGTGAGAACCTGTTTTACCGGGAGAACGCTGAAATAAATATACCGGATAAGCCAGTAAAAACAGGTAGTGTCTGCCGATTTTTTGTACCAAAGGCATTTCGTTATAAGCTGATTCCGATATCGGATACCAACTTTCATCATTTTCCAAACTACCAGTATTTTTATGGTGTGTTCGGTGACTAATCCGCCATCCGTGATAGGGAACAAGTATCGGTGTATGAGATAAATGTCCGATTAAATCATTCAACCATTTGTGGCGAGAAAATGATTGATGTCCGCAGTCATGTCCAACTACAAATAAAGCCCAGAACATAGTTCCTTGCATTACCCAGAAAATGGGAAAGAATAACCATGAATCTAGGTTGTAAGCTAAAGCATAAAGTCCAGCAATAATTAGAATGTCACGAACAAAGAAAAACAGAGATTTACCAACTTGAGGCTGAAAACATTCTGCTGGAATTGCTGCTTTGACATCGCCAAGAGTAAAAGGTAGCTCGGTTGTTTCCTCAAACGCATCATGAGGATTATTACCTGTGTTAACTGTAGAAGTTTGCACGCTTGTTACGTTACCGGATATAAAGTGAATGTTGAGTAAATGAAAGTCAGTAAAACAGGCATGACGAAAATCTAGCCATGCACTAAAAAATAGTCTTTTACCTTTATCACGACTAATTGAGTTATTTCTAACCCCCAATCAAAATTTTTTTGGGGGTTAAAGACGTAAGTAAACGAATCAGAATTTACTATCGTCGTGCATAATATTCCTTGAAGGAAATATATTTATTTTCTGAAGTATATAGATGACATCTGTCGGTAATATACTTGAGCAAAGATACAGAGAACGTACATTCATCGCGTACATAAGTTCCCCAATTTTCTTGCAAGCTTTTATAAGCAAGACGCAAATTGTAGGAAGGAATCGCGGTAGAAATGTGATGCGGTACGTGTACGTTGATATCGTGACACAGGAATTCTACCCAGCGGGGGTAATTGCAGTGAACTGTACCGGATAGCTGTGCTGTAACTGCATTCCATTCGTCTGCTGGTACAAAAGAAATATCTGGAGCAGTGTGGTGAATATAAGTAAAAGTACTCATCCAGAAATGGTACACCATCCAAGGAATAAACCAGAACTTAATAAATCCCCAAATACCAGTTGTAGCAATCAGTGTAGGGAAGCATACAGCCGCAAAACCCACTACTACAGCTACAGAAAGCTTGATAGCAGGTTGGTCTTGCTTGCGAAACTCAGACCAATTAAAATGATGCATTGCCCAATGTACGATTGAGCCTATCCACCATAAACGGTTGAATAAAAATCTTTTAAAAGCCCACTTCAAGGCTATTCCACTATTCTCATAAATATCCATACCTACGGGCTGCCAAGCATTATCTACTTTGAGCTTATTGGTATGAGCGTGGTGGTAATTGTGCTTTATCCGCCAACCGTGGAAAGGGTAAATTAACGGCATCATAAATAAATGTCCCACTAGATCGTTCACCCAAATGCGTTTGGCAAATGAACGAT
Source organism: Rivularia sp. (in: cyanobacteria) (assembly GCA_965234645.1). Taxonomy (GTDB): domain Bacteria; phylum Cyanobacteriota; class Cyanobacteriia; order Cyanobacteriales; family Nostocaceae; genus Rivularia. The sequence continues at coordinate 142,353 of OZ248344.1, forward strand.
GAGCGCAATCATGTCCAATCACAAAAAATCCTGTAGCAGCAGTACCCGTGTATATCCACGCTAAAGGTAAAAGATACCAAGGTGCGATCGCCAAAAAAAAGCAGCCTAACATAACGGCTAAAACACTGCTAATTGCACTAAACCAAGCTTTTCGAGCATCTTGTACAAAACATTCTGGAGGCAGAGTTTTGATGATGTCTTTGAGCTTTAGTTCGGAGTCAGAAAGCGGTAGGGGCTGGGATCTATGTGAGTTTACTGCTGATGTTGTCATGAATGAATAAAAAATAAATAAAAAACTCCGCCTTCAAGCCACTAGCATAGTCGCTTTGTACGAAGTTTCGTAACATTCGCGATTCGGATTATATCAATTAATTAGCACCATGTAATTAGAGAAAAATCTATTTTTTCGGTAAAAACAAGCGATACCCCCACTTATTTCTTAAGTAAGAATCCGTAAGCGGGGGTAAATAACATTTAATTTAGCTGTGGTTAATGCTGGCTTAGATAAAGGAAAAAGGCACCCTTGGTAATTACACAATTACACTTGATATTTCCCGATCGCCTTTAACCTTTAACATGCAGACCTTTAACCTATATTACTGCTCCACAGGTGCAAGTTTGACATTTGTAGCCAAACCCAAGAATTGCAGTACTCGAATAGTCATCCAGGTAAGGTCAATTTCCCACCATTTCAAGCCGTGACGGGCAGAGTATTGAAAAGCGTGGTGATTGTTGTGCCAGCCTTCACCATAGGTCAGCAAGGCTACCCACCAGCAATTTGTAGAGCGATCGCCTGCATCGTAGGTTTGATAGCCAAATTTATGAGTTGCACTATTGACAAACCAGGTACAGTGCCATACAAAAATAAGACGAACAAAAACACCCCAAACTACAAAAGACCAGCCACCCCAAAGTAATAGCAATCCACCCAGAGCGAACTGGATTGGTAGCATATACTTTTCTAAAAATTGATAAAATGGGTCATCTTTGATGTCTTTAGTAAAGCGGGGAACATCAGCAAAAGCTGGAGAATGGTAAAACATCCAACGTAAATGACTCCAAAAAAAACCTTTGTTGGAATCATGTGGATCTAACTCTTGGTCAGAATGTAAATGGTGTATGCGATGCATTCCAACCCATGCAATTGGTCCGCCCTGACAAGCAAGAGTTCCGCAAAATGCTAAGAAATACTCCAGCCACTTAGGGGTTTGAAAACTGCGATGAGTTATGAGACGGTGAAATCCTAGAGTAATGCCCAAGCCTCCAGTCACCCAGTACAAAAGTAAGGCTACGCCAATAGCTTTCCAGCTAAAAAAAGCGGGGAATAGGGCAAGTAAAATTCCAAAATGTAAACCGACGAAAAATGTAATGTGCAGCCAATTTAATGGACCTCTAGTTGTTGATGTAGCAATTGTCATGCGGTAACCTGTTTGAGAATTGTTTAGCCTAATCTGCGCGTCCGTTGTGCCCGATCGAGGGCTTTTGCGTAGTTGTCACGCAAAGCGTAGCGCCAATAGCGCCACAAATCCCCATAGTTTTTTGAGAACGGTTTTAGTAATGAACAGCTTGCAACAGCTGCGGGAAGCAGAACAAGCACTATTAAAGATTTTTTCTGGAATTGACCACAAGGTCAAGCAAAATCTTCAAAAAGTGCTGCACGCCTTTCGCCATCATAGTGTAGGGGCACACCATTTTACAGGTGTAACGGGATACGGTCATGATGATTTAGGCAGAGACACTTTAGATAGGGTTTTTGCAGAAATCGTGGGGGCACAAGCAGCTGCTGTTAGGGTACAGTTTGTTTCGGGAACTCACGCCATAGCTTGTGCTTTGTTTGGCGTTCTTCGTCCCGGCGATGAAATGTTGGCAGTCGCAGGGGCACCCTACGATACTCTTGAAGAAGTCATTGGTTTAAGAGGTAAAAATCAAGGCTCCCTAATTGATTTTGGCATAAGCTATCGCCAATTGAATCTCACTCCAGAAGGAAGGGTGGATTGGCAAGCTTTAAGCCATGCGGTAGAGAATAAGACTCGTTTAGTATTAATTCAGCGCTCCTGCGGCTATTCCTGGCGCAAAGGTCTTTCAATTGCCGATATAGAGAAAATTGTCCGTTTAGTCAAGCAGCAAAATCCGAACACAGTTTGTTTTGTCGATAACTGTTATGGCGAATTTATCGAGACTCAAGAACCTACTGATGTCGGTGCGGATTTAATCGCCGGTTCCTTAATTAAAAATCCAGGAGGAACCATAGTCAACGCTGGAGGCTACATTGCCGGACGGGAAGACTTAGTAGAAGCAGCCGCTTGTCGCTTGACAGCACCCGGAATTGGTAGAGAAGGAGGTGCGACATTTGACCAACTCCGCTTGTTATTCCAAGGGTTATTTTTAGCTCCGCAAATGGTGGGAGAAGCAATGAAAGGCACTCACCTTACCGGGTATGTTTTCGACAAGCTAGGTTATCCAGTAAACCCCGCACCCTTTGAACCTCGCTTCGATGTAATCCAAGCAATTAAACTAGGTTCCGCCGAAAAATTAATTGCATTTTGTAAAGCCATACAGCAGAATTCTCCCATCGGTTCCTATCTAGATCCCATCCCCGACCAAATGCCGGGATACGAAAGTCAAGTAGTCATGGCTGGGGGAACATTTATCGAAGGCAGCACCTCAGAATTTTCCGCCGACGGACCATTAAGAGAACCCTACATAGTTTACTGTCAGGGGGGAACTCATTGGACTCATGTGGCGATCGCCTTAGAAGCCGCGATTGAAGCTGTAGGAGTAGGGAGTAGCGAGTAGGGAGTAGGGAGTAGCGAGTAGGGAGTAGCGAGTGAGGAGTAGGGAGTGAGGAGTGAGGAGTTAGCAGTTAGGAGTTAGAAATTTTCTACCCCCTCTACCCCCTCTCCCCCCATCTCCCCATCTCCCCATCCCCCCATCCCTTCCTACTCCGGTAACTCATACTGTTCGACAATCCGCTTGGCAAATTCGGGAACGTGCTTTTCCAACTTCTCTGGATAATTCCGCTTTGTATATAAATAATTGCGGGTAAAGTGGGAATCTATGGAAAATCGAGCATATTCTAAACCCTTGGGACCAATTTTTTCAATTACTACGCCCATTAATTTCGCTGCCCACATGGGAAGCGTTACGCCTTTATCGTAGGCGGGAATGCTCTGCTGTACGGCGGCTTGGCGATTCCCTTGGGACATCACTGCTTGGGTGTCGATTTGGTCTTTGACTAAATCGAGCATTTCTTTACCGCGATCGTTTCTAACTACAATCCACTGCCAGCCAAATGGTGCGCCCATATACCCAACTACAATATCTGCTAGTGAATTTACGTAGTCAAAACAACTCATGCAAGAAGGAGCAAATACGTCTTTGAGTTTATTTGTTTTTAAACCAAAGAAAGGTACTGTTTCAGTAGAACCATCCTCATGCTTGAAGTGAACCCGAAAATCTTGCATAAATTCGTAATGCACTACCGTATCGGGGGATTTACTTGTAGTGTCGAGAAATTTTTGCAATCCCGCACGGGTGACGTTATCGACGCAAGGGGTACCCAATACATAAAGCTTTTCTAATCCAAGCTGTTTTTCTACGGCGCGTAATGCTTGGATTTGACAACCAACACCAATTACTAATAGCCGCTTCATTCCCGATTTTTCAATTTGTTCTAATACAGAAAGATTTGGTGAAAGTGTTGGTTTATTTACCTTCGCTGCCAATATTTCTTCTGCCGTGCGAGCAATAACCGGCATTGGTTGAAACCTATCTTCCTTGGTATTTTGCACGCAAACAACGCCTTCGACAACGCCACTTTCGAGCATTTGAATCGCGATCGCGCTCACAATTCCCGTCCATTGGGCACCCGGAATTGGTTCCTTTTTTCGCGCTGCCATCATTTCTTGCTGTACTCCGAAATAAAGTTCGTCGGAGTTATCAAGATTGCGCGATCGCGAATGACTTTGTTGTTCGAGTTCCGCTATTTGTTGATTAAGAAAAGCACAAGCTTCCTTGACATAGTGAACGTAATATGTGTCGCAAAGTCCGCACTCGCTACATAATTCTTTTGCAGGGCGAGGGCTACCGGGTTTGAGAGCTTTGGCTTTTTTGTGAGGGAGGGTAGAAGTCATTAAAAATAAATCGTTATAAAACTCTGATTACTTATTTCTTAATATGCCAGAAATGAGTACTCAATTATTTCTTAAAATTAATACATAATATTAATTATTTATAGAATGCCTCGGAGATTATCTATATCGTTTCTTAGTAATTCTTAAACTTCACGGCAACTTAAAACGTAAGTTCAGTAATAGCACAAATACAGTTTTAAAGAAGCTTCTGTTACTTTTTTTATAGAAGTTAATAAATCGAGGTTAAAAAACAATGTCTAAAAAAGATGATGATTTTGTAGAAGCTGCGGGCTTTGCAGCAGGTGGAGCAGCAGCAGGTGCTGGGGTTGCTGCAACGGTTGGAGGAATGGGTTTGGCTGTTGGTGGAACTGCTGTTGCTATTGGTGCGGCTCCAGTTGTAGCAGCAGGTGCAGTTGTAGGACTTGCAGCTTATGGTTTGAAAAAAGTTTTTGGTTGAAATATAAATGGGAAAGAAGTCTTCTAATCCAATACAAAAACTTGTACGTGATGTAATTAGGGACTTAATTAACCAAGCTAATAATCAAAAACCTGATAAATCTGAAAAGTCGAAGATTAAAAAACCAAATAAAACTAAGCTTCAAAACAAACGTTCGTGCTATATTCCGGCTTCTGTTCGCGTTTCAGTTTTACACAGAAACAAATACAAATGCGTTTTCTGCGGTAGAAGTGCAAAGCAAGTTCAGCTAGAGGTTGATCATATTATTCCTTTTTCCAAAGGTGGTAGTAATAACCTTAACAATTTGCAAACTCTATGTATCGACTGCAACCGAGGTAAAGGGGCGCGGAATTTAAAATAAAACTTTAATAGTATTCTGAACCCTTCGGTAAATTGGCTGAAGGGTTTTTACTGTTTTCTAATCCTTAGAAACTGATGTTGGGTTACGACACGATGAACAAATATTCTTCTTATCATCCTTATTTATTTTCGTGTCTAACCCAACCTACGAACTATCTCTATAAAACTTCTTTCCTCTGCGCTCTCTGTGTCTCTGCGGTTTTTATCTTTAATCAGTAATTATAAAAGCGCGGAGGAAGTCAAAACTAAACATAGCTCAATACAAGACTTCAAACAAACTTTAAAAATCGATTGTAATATTTCATGGATTTCTACGAGGTTATAGCAAGTTTCGTCAGCTTATGCTTTGGTTAACAAGCTTATCTTTGGCAAAATCATAGAGTACAACAAAATGAATTATTTACAACAGGATGCATTAAAAAAATTACGTGAAGCAACAATTAGCGCTAGCGTAGCTCAAAAAAATGCTCGTAGAGACTTTGAAAAAGCTCAAGCTGAGTTAGATGAATGGACAAAGCGATATGAATTAGCTTTACAACAAAGTAATAAAACCTTAGCTAGTCAAGCTAAATTTCAGAAAGAACGTTACCAGGCAATAGTTGATAGACTTAAAAACCTTATAGAAGAGCAACAACCACAAATAGATAACATTAAGGGAAAATTTGAGTCTTGGGGAGAAAGACTTTCTGAGGAACGAAATACGGTTTTGCTTCCAGAATTAAACAATAATACTTTAAGAAGTCAAACCAATGTAGAAGTTTCACAGTCATACAATACTATCGAAGAAAGCGAATTAATTACTTTTGAAAGTATTGATGATGAATTAAAACGGTTAAAAGATGAGTTACTTAATAAATCTCAATATAAAACTCAAGACTACCAAGACTCCGAAAAGTCTCTAAACGAAGCTATCAAACAAACAAAAGAAACTTTACAAACAGTTCTTACCAGTCAAAATACGCAAATACAGTGCGAACTACAACAGCCGCAACGAACAAATGTTGTTACGGGAGCTGCTTTTATTGCAGTTGGAACTGTTGCAGGGGCTAGTCTTTCCTCGACAATAGGGGGAATGGGTTTAGCTGGAGGATTTGGAGCCATTGGAATTGGAGCAGCCCCTGTAGTTTGTGCTGGTGCTGTTACTGGTGCAGCAGCTTATGGTGCTATGCAAGCAATTCAAGGAGATACAGTTGCAATGAGCGCGATACCTTCGGTGAGCTTCGCTTAACGCCATTGGTAGTATAGGTGGTGCAAGTGCTTCTAGCTTAATCGGAACTATGGGATTAGTTGCGCCAAAAATAGGGTTGGCAGTTGGTATTGGTACGATACCTATGGCAGCTATTGGTGGAGTTGTTGGGCTTGCAGCTTATGGTGTTGCGAAAATGTTCGGCAAAACAGCAATAAATAAAACTTCAGCAATAAGCGAAACTCCAATACAAGCTTTTGAGCGAATGGAAGAAAAGATTTTAGAGATGGATTTCTATTACGCTGCAAAACAGGAGTTACAAGCGTTTTTATCTGGTGATGATTTGAATCCCCAATTTGCAGCTATTGAAATTGAAGACGAATTACAGAAGCTCAAAAAACAACTTTTAACTGATAAATACTAAGTAATTAAGTTGATAAATTTGACTACTAATTAATCTAAAATTTCAAATTACCAAATCTTCTGTAAATCCAATACGAAACCGGGTAAAACATCTTCACCTGACAAACTATCTGGATTATCTAAAATTTCTACTTCCTTCCCAATTCGATAAATCTCAAATTGGCGGTTTTTACGATTAATCAACCAACCCAAACGTACACCATTGCTTTTATATTCTTCCATCTTTTTCTGAGTTGTTTTCAAACTATCGCTCTTGTAAAGTAACTCAATGACAAAATCAGGAGAAAGCGGTAAAAATTTCGTTTTTTGTTCTGGTGTTAATGCATTCCACCTTGATAATTTTACCCAAGAAGCATCCGGAGAGCGATCGGCACCATTAGGAAGTTTAAAACCACCAGAAGAATCAAAGACAATTCCCAGGTTGTTTTTTTGATTCCATACCCATAATTGAGCAGTTAATCCTGCATTACGGTTGCTGCTTTCTCCTCCAACTGGTGGCATAATTATTAATTCCCCGGTAGCATTGCGTTCAAATCTTAAATTTTGATTTGTTTGACATAGCTGGAAAAATTGCTCGTCTGTTAAATCAATAATTGAATTAAAATCTACTGTTAAGGCTTGCATGATATTGAATATTTCTACACATTAATAAATTTTTCAGCAGCATTCGCTAATACTTCATCCATCCAAGCATTAATACTTTTCCCAGATTTTTTCGCTGCAATAAAAATCTTTCGGTGATTTTCTGGACTTGTACGAAAAGGAAGTTTACCAGAAAAAGGTTTATCAGGTTCTTCACCTAAATTTTCACAATAAGCAAGATAATCATCGACTGAATTATGAAACTCTTGACGTGCTTCTTCAACCGTTTTTCCTTTGAATGTTATTACATCATTAATATCGATAACTCTACCAAATAGTATTTCTGCTTCTGTGTCTACTTCAATAATTGCTGAATAGCCTTTGTAAGTCATCATAGTTCGATTTCTGCTTTTTTCGATGATATCATGATATGATATCAACAAAAACGCCCTCACCCTCGAAGGGTGGGGCTATAGGAACAAAGCCCGTCTGAGCCGCAGCTGAGCCGCACTTCGTGAACGCTGAACACGGGCTAAGATTATTATGATGTAAGGTGCGTTACAGATTAAGCGATCGCGCATCGCTAATAGTGAATATTTAATAATTGCAACCTAATGACAACTAACAAGTCATCGATAAAAAATAATCAGAATATTCCAATTCCCGGACATCCTTTAGCAAAAATTGCTGGTAAGTTTAAAGGAGAATTTTGGGAAAGCACTTTAAAAAATATTCAGGATTTTAGAAAGGCAGAAAAGCAAGAAATTAACGATTTTTAGACAATGAAAATTAAAGCGGTAATCTGGCAAGAAGATGATGTATGGTGCGCTTCTGTACCAGCCTTACCTGGGTGTCACACTTGGGGTAATAGTTACAACCATTTGTTAGAAATGCTAGAAGATGCTATCCAAGGTTGGTTTGAAGTTGCGAGTTTAACTGAATAAATGTATTAAAAACCGCATCAAGCCGACATCAAACCCCGCTTCGGTTGAGGAATATTACGTCCTAATTCTTCAGCAGTTTCAATCCACTCTTGCATAATAACTTCCACATTTTGTAATGCTTCTCGATAAGTTTCACCATCAGCAGCACAACCGGGTAATTCTGGTACTTCTGCGATAAACGCTTCGTCTTCTTGACTGTAGTAGAGGATGATTTCATAGCGAAGCGTCATTTTGTCCTCCTTCTCCTAACTGATATTTAAGAATTACTTCACGAACTTTTTCAAACAAAATTATATTGTAGGTTGGGTTAGGCGCACAGAGAAAATAGTTGTTTATTAGGAATTAAATTGCGCCGTAACCCAACATTTTATTATCGGTGTTATACAATATCTTACGTTTGGGGAAGGACAATATTGTTTATTCACAACCATGATGTTGGGTTACGACACGATAAATGAATTCTCGCTTCGAGTTCAATTTGATTTTCGTGTCTAACCCAACCTACGATTCACAGCAGCTTGCGAGAAAAAGATTAATTTGTGTTGTAGTGCGATCGCCATTTTTAGTTTTTACTGAAAAGCTCTCTAATAGCAGTTTCCAGATTGTAGGTTGGGTTAGGCGCACGAAGAATATAAATTATAATTAGGAATTAAGTTGCGCCGTAACCCAACATTGATTGTCGGTATTTCAAGGATAATACTATTTATCCACAATACTGATGTTGGGTTACGACACAAAGGAATAGATTTTAGTTCAACTTCAAGAAGGCAAATCGTGTCTAACCCAACCTACAACTTAAATTTAAGGAAGGACAATATTGTTTATTCTCAACCGTAATGTTGGGTTACGACACGATAAATGAATTTTCGTTTCAAGTTCAATTTGGCTTTCGTGTCTAACCCAACCTACTACTGATGTTGGGTTACGACACGAGAAATAGATTCTCGTTTCAAGTTCAATTAGCAAATCGCGTCTAACCCAACCTACAAATTTTCATCGAAGTTATTTTTCAGTTTCAAGTCAAGATATTAAATAAATCCCAGTTATCCATTCTTTGGTTATCTGGGATTTATTTTTTCAAAAAGCTTCGCTTAGTAATTAAAAGCCTAACGGCTTAATGGAATGTGAGGTGAGGAAATTTACTAGAAAAAGGCTAGCTATAACCCTAAGTGACTTGTCTTTGACTAGTAAATAAGATCGATCGCTTTGGATTGTTAAATACGGAGAATTAAAATGAGAAAACCTGAATTTTTGGTAAATACTGATAAGATTTTTGGTGTTCCGATGGGAAGGTTATTTGTACCACATTTTTCTACTAATAAATATGAATTATCGAATTTGTACAAAACAGCTTATGTCTACGAAGAAACTGATTACGGAAGTGCAAAACTCATATGGTTTTTTGCTCCAGTTTTTGAGTATATCCGTTTAGCACATAAGTACCCTCACGCTCATCATGATGCTTATACTAAATATCTTCTCAGAAAAGCTTCTACATTCTTTAGAGGCTTGAAACCACCAGGGCTTCCCGATGATGAGTATCTTGACTAATCTCAGTTAACCCTCTAACTTATATTTATTTAACTTACGCTCCCATCGGACAGATACATTTGTGCTTTCAACCTCATCCTTCTCCTCATTTTCGCTTCTGAGGTTTTGATTTTTCTCCTTTAATTCCTGCATATAATGTCTGAGTATACCCCCAACAGCAATTGCTCTGGTTTTATGCAGTTGACGTGTTAATTCCAGAAACCATTCTCTATCAGCTACTAAATCCGATTCTTTCATCTGATACTTAAGAATTTCCGGAATCAATATTTTTGGATCGTGATTTTTGGCGATCGCACTTACATGAACTACTGGCTGATAATCAATTCGCAAGCATTGTTGCCATAATTCTATCCACTTCGCATGAGAAATATAACCATGACTAAAATAGGAAGGCTGCACCATTGCTAATATATGTAAATGTGGATGCGCGGAAATATTATCTTTACCTTTAGTTACTTCAACTGATTTTACCCAACCTTTAACAGACCAAATTTTTAACTCAGTCAATCGCTTAAAAGCTTTATTCATCCAATTCAATGTTTCTCGCAGTTCGTTTATATAGCAATTTTTTACCGTTAATGTAATAAATAACCAGCGATACTTTGGATAATCTGCTATGACTTGCGGTAATATTTTATAAGCTTTTGCTTTCCACATCAAACTTCGTCGCCATTGACAAACCGGACAATGACGAACTCTACAAAATCGAGCATCTGATAACTGTAATTTGAGAATATCTTCGGATTCTTCTGGTAAAAACTGGAATTCTAACCACTCAGAACATCTTTTTATTCGCCATGCATATCGTTTGAAACAACCTTCATTTGCACTATCATAATGATTAGAAACTCGATCGGCATTAGCTCTATGCTTGTCCCAAATTTTACCGACTTCATCAACTTCTGATAATCCTAATTGATTTTTATCTTTTTCCTCTTCCAACAATAAATTGACATTAATATGTATACCATCTGAAGCTTGAAAAGACACGAAAAACCCTGATGTTTTGATTGAAATGGACAACCAAAACTAACATATTCATCACTAACTCTTCTCAGCATTTTTACTCAAATATCTCCTCCATCCCCTCCGCGAACCTCCGCGTTAAAAACAAACAAAAAACCCGCACAACAGCTTTGCAACCAGTGAATATGATAAAATACTATTAAATATTCGCTATTTATAATTCCCATGACAACCGATAAACGACCAAAAGAAAAGATTCAAAAAACTCCGATTCCCGGACATCCTTTAGCAAAGCTTGCTGGTAAGTTTAAAGGAGAATTTTGGGAAAAAACCTTAGAAAATATTCAAGATTTCAGAAATAAAGAAAAGCAAGAAATTAACGAATATTTAGATAATCAACAAATTTCGGATTGAAATTAAATCGGTGTATTTACTAGATACCAGTATTGTTAGTAATTATCTTGATGAGCGACGTGATTCTCTCTATCTAACAAATAAGATTTTAACTACTCCACCCGAACAAATATTTATTAGCGTAATTACAGTTGAGGAAATAGTTCAAGGTGCTTTAGCAAACATTCAAAAAGTGAGAAAAAAGTCTTCTATTATAAACGCATATCAATCTTTTGAAGAATTATTTGAAGGGCTGCATCTCTTTCAAATATTACCTTATACAAGTGAAGCAGAACAAATTTTTCAATCTCTATCTACGAAAGTAAAACGTGTCGGAACTCAAGATTGTCGAATTGCTGCTATTGCTTGCTCTAAAGGGTATATGGTAGTCACTGTAAATGTGGCTGATTTTGAGAAAATTGGTATTACTCAAGTAGAAGATTGGACGCGGTTGTAGGTTGTGTGTTCAGCTTGTTTTATGCGGCGATCGCCCAAGCGAAGCGATCGCTATTTCTCTTTTTGCTGAAAACTTCGGCAATAGCAGTTTTCAGTTGCTTATGAGAAATTATTAACCAAATATAAATAATCCGATATTGTGAAGCTGTTCTAAAATTAAGGCATCTTGAGGACTATTTCTTCTATCAAAGAAATACCACATTTCTGGACTATCAACTCCAGTAGTTAAATTATTTTTAATATTATTACCATTTATAATTTGTTGGAGAAAGTGTATTGCTATAAGTCCTTCGGTTCTGAGGTTGGTCTTCAAGCTTTCATTTAAATTTGCTTTTCCAGCTTCTAGTATTATATGGGCTAGTTCCATTACCTTCCGCAAGCAAGTTTTAGCTTCAGTTATTTTATCTTCCATAATTAATAGTTTGTAGAGCTTACGGTTAACATCATAATAAGTACTAATTGCAATTCTATATTCTTTATCTGAAGCAAGTTCAATTATTTTAATACACTTATAGCCAGAATCAATAGCTTTATTTCTATTAAATCCTTCGTAACACTCAAGTAGATAAAAATTAACCTCTAAGCTATAAGGATATTTTGATTTGAGAGGTTCTAGTATGTTAGCCGATTGTTTAAATAATTTGACTGACTCTTCAGTATTATTTATTCTATATAGATTAATAGCTTGCTGATAAATCTGTTTCGCTTTTATAACATCAGGTTCGTATTGAGATATCGGTTTTATAATAACTGTATTGTTATTATTTGATTTTATATTTGTAGATACTACATTATTTGTTGATTTAACTTTTTCTGAATCTTCGATGTTCGCTAGTACAGCAAATATTACAATAAATATCAAGATTATTAGTACAAACCACATAATATTAACACCCTAAAATATGTGCAATTATTAAAAATTGCTGTAATTACTAATTGAAAATCATAATTTATGATTTTTTTATATCTGATTAAATATTAAATATTGTCTTTTATATAAACATCAGCGATTTTACTGAAAAGTCAAAAATAATAGTTGATAACAATAATGATTAAATAACTTATCAAACTTAAAGAAATAAATCTATTTTGCCGTCACGCACCAATTAATTGATAATGGTGCCGTACTTTCCTACTAACAGCACCCTACAAAGAAAAAAATCGCATAAATAGCAGGCTTTAAAAACTAAATTAAATCCGAATTTATACTTACTCAATCCCTTCAATCTTATCCTCAACCTGCTGATACAATTCCCGTAACTTATCCAAGTTACTTAAGGCAAGATATTCTTTGTAATAAGTCGTTAGCAAAATCTTTGTAGTTTTGCCTTTTATCTCTATAAATTTTTTGATTCCCTGTAATTGTACTCACATCTTCACTTTCAAGATTTAATAAATCTGGCACCCTCTATATAGGATTTCTGTATTTTTGTGCCATCGAAGGTAGTGTGTTATGTGAGTGCATTACTGCTAATTCACCAATCGGTTTGTTTATCATTTCTTCTGTTAGATGCTCACGAAGATCATCTACTATATATTTTTTAATAGTCTCCGGTATTTCCTGAGCATAATTATAGGCTGCTTGAGCTAGGTTCCAAGGTTTTTCATTTGTATACTTTTTGGCGTTGTATATAGTGAAACCTAGAAATTTAACAAAAGTGTCAGGAAATGTATTTCTTTTTTCCCCAGATATTAGTGAATAGATAGTATCAAACTCCTTTTTCCACTTTATTAAAGAATTGCCGATATTTCGGATTCCATATAAAGAGAACATATCTGGAAAACACGGAATCAAGAATCCATCAACAGTGGATATAATTACTTTGTTTAGCACTCCTAAACTTGGAGAGGTATCTATAATTACGAAATCGTATGAATTTTGCTTCGCATATTTAGTTGCAATTGCTCTTATTTGAGTTATTGTTCTAATTGATAAAGGATCTTTACTGTATAAACCGTTCCACCGTTCAGCAATTTTGTTTTCATACATATGTAGAGTTAAACGCCCAGGTATCATATCTAAATTATTTGCTATTTCTAAAGGTGGAGGGAGAAATTCTAACTCTCCTGTTCCATCTTCCACTGGTTTTAATAGATAGTGAACGGTTCTTGTATTCTGATTAAATGATTCAAATTCTGTTGTTTCAATTTCTCCCCTTTTTGCACTAAAATCGTCGATAAAATCATCTTCTTCCTCCCAAATGCGGTGCAGTTTTTCAATTTCTAATCCGTAAATAGTTAGATTACATTGAGGGTCGAAATCCATTAGAAGAATTTTTTTTCCCATTTCGGCTAATGCACAAGCCAAATGATATGTGAGTGTTGTTTTTCCAACACCCCCCTTATTATTGAAGACCGAGATAATTTTCATCTAAGTATATTATTTTTGGTTGAATATTATTATACGACAGCATGACGGATTCTTAGCTGCTCATAATTGAATTCAAATAACTTATATTCTATCTCCTTAATTATTCCCTCCGCGTACCTCCGCGCAAACCTCCGCGTCACTCTGCGTTAAAAAAACAAAAAAACCCGCACGATCGCGGGCTAAAAACTATACAAAATAACGATTTTCTACTTACTCAATCCCTTCAATCTTATCCTCCACTTGCTGATACAATTCCCGCAACTTATCCAAGTTACTTTCATCTGTATCCCAATAACCTCTACCATTAGCTTCCAACAATGAAGTCACCATCTTTCTAAAAGAATGCGGATTCAAGTTCAACAACCTTTCCTGCATTTCTTTATCTTTCATGAAGGTGTCGTTGGTATCTTCATAAACCCAATTATCCACTGCATCCGCTGTCGCACTCCAACCTACGGTATTAACCAAGCGTTTGGATAATTCCCGCACACCTTCGTAACCGTGAGATAGCATTCCTTCGTACCACTTCGGATTCAACAATTTAGTCCGGGAATCCAAGCGCACGGTTTCTGACAAAGTACGTACCTGAGCGTTTGCTGTGGTGGTATCTGCCATATAAGCTACTGGCTTTTTACCATCTTTCCGCAAGCTGGCTACTACTTTTGTCGGATCGGAATCGTAGTAGTGGGAAACGTCGGTTAAGCTAATTTCCGAGGAATCTAAGTTTTGGAAGGTGACATCGGCAGTTTGCAATGCACTTTCAAAGATTTTCCGCGAGTTTTCCATCATTCCTGGATTATCTGCGGTGAATGCAAAGGATTTACGTTTCAGGTACATTTCCTGTAATTCTCCTTCTTCTTCCCAGGTGCTGTTTTCCACCGCTAAGTTGATATTGGAAGAATAGGAGCCGGAAGCGTTGGAAAAGACGCGGGTTGCTGCTTGACGCAAATTGATTCCCATCTCTTCTGCTTGCTTGATCGCGTGTTTTCTCACAAAGTTCATTTCTAAGGGTTCATCGGCTTCTGCTGCCATTTTCACCCCTTGATCTAACAAGTTCATTTGGTTGACAAACAAGTCGCGGAATACGCCGGAGCAGTTGATTACTACGTCTATTCTCGGTCTTCCCAACTCTTCTAAGGGTACTAATTCTAACTTGTTTACCCTTCCCAATGCATCGGGAACCGGGCGCACGCCTACCATCCACATTATCTGTGCTAGTGATTCCCCGTAGGTTTTAATATTGTCGGTTCCCCATAATACACAGGCGATGGTTTCGGGATATTCGCCGCCGTTGTCTCGCATTTGTCTATCTAACAATCTATCTACAACGACTTTCGCAGATTTCACCGCTGCCATTGTGGGGATTGATTGCGGATCTAAAGCGTGGATATTTTTACCCGTGGGGAGTACGTCGGGGTTACGAATTGGATCTCCTCCGGGACCTGGTAAAACGTATTCGCCTTCTAATCCTTTGAGTAATGCGCCTAATTCGTTATCCGCACATACTTGTTGCAGGCAGAATTCCAGGTATTCAAATAAGGGTTTCAAGGCTTCCTTATCAACTTTGGGATAACCTGCTTGATGTAAAGCTTCTACCCAAGGTTCCTTTTTACCCATATTGAAAAAATTCAACTTGGAAACTAAGGAAACTCTTCCTTCTGCGTCGATTTGGGCTTTCACCAATGCAGCAACGGTTTCTCTAGTAGTCAACGTAATCCGCTGTAGCAATTCCACATCTTCTAATATGCCTTTGTCGCTGTTGCGGTAAATTTCTTCGATGTCGCGTCCGATACTGTTGGCTATAATCCTTGGTAAGCCGATAAGTTCTGACTCTTCTCGATCTAACTCAGCTATATTAACCAAAGTAGCTATTGCTTCCTCTGCCGTGGGCGGCTTGCCAACTACGTGTAAACCACATGGCAACAGTCGCGATTCTATCTCCATCAACCGACGGTAGACGCTACCAACGATGTTATCCCGCTCTTCTGCGGACATATCCTTGCAACTGTCTTCCGGCAAGTTGATATCTTTATCTAAATTCACCATCCGGGCTTTATCCATGATGGTATCAACGATCGCAACTCCCCTTCCGGTGTCTTTCAAGGTTTGGTAGGAACCAATTAACTCGCTTAATTCTTTCAAACCCTTGTATAAACCGGCGTTTTCTGCGGGGGGTGTTAGATAAGATATCGTTTCCGCATAGCTGCGACGTTTGGCAATTGTGGCTTCACTCGGATTGTTGGCAGCGTAATAATACAAATTGGGAATCGTACCAATCAAACTATCGGGATAACATTCACCCGACATTCCCATTTGCTTTCCTGGCATGAATTCCAAGGAACCGTGAGTACCGAAGTGCAGTACCGCATCAGCACCCCAAATTTTTTCTAGGTATGTGTAGTAAGCGGCAAAACCGTGATGGGGACTTGCCGAGCGGGAAAATAACAACCGCATCGGATCGCCTTCATAACCGAATGTCGGCTGTACCCCGATGAATAAATTACCGAAATGCTTCCCGTATACTAATAAATTCTGTCCGTCGCTGTTGAGATTTCCGGGAGGTGGACCCCAATTTTCTTCCAAACGTTGAGAATATGGTGTAAGTTCCTCGTATTCCGGAACCGACATTCGATAAGCAACGTTTAATTCCGGACTTGCATACTGTGCTTGTACGTCGTGGATCACTTCTTCCATCAACTCTTTCGCACTTACGGGTAATTCGGGTAAATCGTAACCGTTATTTTTTAAAGCCTTCATTACCTCGTATATCGAACCGAACACATCCAAATAAGCGGCGGTTCCGACATTACCTTTATCCGGTGGGAAGCTAAATACAGTAATCGCCACCTTCTTATTTAACTTGGGCTTGCGGCGCAAATTAGCCCACTTCATCACCCGTTTTGCTACCATTTCAACTCGATCTTGCAGCGCGATCGCCTTTCCGGTAGCACCATCTTTACCGGACAATATTATCGGCTCGATCGCACCATCTAATTCCGGTATAGCAATTTGCAAAGCCACCTGAATCGGGTGCAATCCCAAATCGCTTTCCATCCACTCTTCGGTAGTTTGGAATACCAAAGGCAAGGCAACCATATACGGACGATTCAACCGCTTCAACGACTCAATCGCCTTCGGGTGGTCTTGTCTGGCGGGTCCACCTACAAGGGCAAATCCTGTCAAAGATACTACAGCATCGATTAAAGTAGTTCCTTCCTTGTTACCCTTGTTTAAAGCAGAAGTTTCATAAAAATAAGCGTCTACCGGCTTAGAAAAATCCAAACCGCCAGCGAAAACGGGAATTACCTTAGCTCCCATCGCTTCCAATTCCTGGACGATCGCCACATAATGAGCATCATCACCAGTTACCAAGTGAGTCCGCTGCAATACTAAACCCACACAGGTTGCTAAAGGATCTTTTAAATCGTCAGAAATATCTTTACGGCTACTATACCAGTTGAGATACTCCTTCACATCCTCAAACATCGTCGGCGCTAAAGGATGCCAAATTCCCATGTCGGGATACACAACTGGGGCTTGATACTCTTTTGCAAAAGCGAAATTGCTTGTATCAACATCTTTTAAAACATATTTATCAGCCAGCATTAACAGGAAGTTTTCCAAATTTTCGGAAGATCCTCCCAACCAATACTGAAAACTCAACATGAAATTGCGAGCATCTTGAGCCTTTTCCACCGGCAAATACTTTAATACAGAAGGCAAAGTCCGCAACAGCTTCAACATTCCATCTTGAAAAGACGCACCGGATTTTTCCTTGCGCTTCTTCATAAACTGCGCGATCGCACTTTTGGATTGTCCCAAATTTGCTAAGGAAAAACTACCCATCTTATTCAGACGCATAACTTCCGGCATCGAAGGGAAACATACAGCCACATCAAACTTATCGCGATGGGGTTCGACTGCTGCAACTACCTTCTGGGCTAAATCTTCAATAAAAATAAGTGAAGCGATAAAAACATTCGTAGTCTCTAACTCTTTTTTAAACTCCTCGTAATTCTCAGGAGAGCGGAGTTCCTCAATCAAATAACCGCTGATTTCAATCGCAATGTTGGGGTGATTATCGTTTATAGTCCGTACCGCTTGTGACAAAGCACTTTGATACTGGGACTCTAACACGACATAGACCACCTTAATTAAATGTCGCCCTTGGAGGTTATCAGGCTTGATGTGTCTAATGGTGGACTTGACGTGAGTAAACATACGTTTCCTCGCTCCTATGATGCGTGTTCTCTGGTTCGGCATTAAATGTTTTTTATCAGAAATTGCCTACTTATGGACGTTTTTGTCGTCCATCTGACACAAATCGATAAATTTAAACAATTTTTGCTTTACAATACTTTACGTTTTTTTGGTGTGCTTACTCACGTTTAGTAAATTATTTGTAATATTGATGGTTGGTTATTTGGTTATCTAATAGTAAGAGTTAAAAAACCGCAGAGAGCGCAAAGAGCGCGGAGGGAAGAGGTTGAAGAGAGATTTTGGTGAGGAATGTGGGTTATAAAGGTAGGGTTTTACAGAAAATTTAGGATGATAATTTTATGGATGTGGAAGAGTTGCGACAAAGGTATAAGGATGGGGAACGGGATTTTTCGGGTATTGAAATTAGGGATGCGGATTTGAGTAATATTAGTTTGTATGGTGCAATTTTACATAAAGCTAAATTGATTAATGTCAATTTGAGTAAAGCAAGATTATGGAAAGCTGATTTATCTGAAGCTGATTTAAGTGATGCTAATTTGACAGAAGCTAATTTAACAGAAGCGAATCTAAGAAATGCAATTCTCACTAATACAGATTTAAAATTTACTGAATTAATTGGTGCTGATTTAACTGGTACAAATATACAAGCAGCAATTAATGTAGCGAGTCACCATTTGCTTTTGGTAGATGAATCTAACAATGCTAATACAGAATTAGTTGCGGAAATTAGAGATTTAACACGAGGACTTCATAACAACCATAATACAGAATGCTCTCATCCTTATGATGTGTTTATGTGGGATACTGCATCAAGAGGTGATTTTACTTTAGAGAAGTTTTTAGAAGCTGCGGGTTTTCTTGTAGAAGTTGATTCAATTGATTTTTTAGACAATACATTTCCCGTTCAAGAATTTAGTTTTATACTTGAGAAAATAAAACCATATATTGTAGAACGAGAATATTATTATTTGAAAATTGGTATAGGATGGTTAGAGTATGAGCCTTTACCTATATTAATTGGAAAAACGAAAATAGGCGATTGGATTGGACTATGCCCTTTTGTTGATATAGAAAGAGGTGGTAGAGAACCATTAGGTAGGATTGAAGATAATGCATCTAAAAAAATTGAACACGCTTCAATAGTATCTATTCTTGAAACCTTTGACACAGTAACTATTTTTGAGAAAGAAGAGTTTTACTATTATTTAGAATGTATGGCTTGGGAACTTGCGGAAACTAGAGATAATTTGCTGCATAATCTTTTAAAGTCTTCCAATATGATGCATTTTTATGATGATTATGAAGACGGTGATTTTGGAACAGAAGGTTTCTTTGGCGAAAATGATGAAGATGATGAAAATAATTATTCCGAATCTTATAACAGAAATCAGAGATTATCTAACATAGTTAAAAATCATTTCAAAGATATAAAAATTTATTGGGTAGGTGATGTTGAAGTTCATATATATATAGTTGGTAAGATTGAAACTGGGGATTGGGTTGGGATTCATAATAAGTTGACGCATACGTGATTAAATTTGGTAGTTTGGATTTCTTTACCTGGCGATTAAAATCGCGGCTACACAAGCGAAACCCACCTCCGTGGGTTTAATTATTAGTCCACCTTCGTGGACTTCGTTTGTGTAGATGCGGTTTCAACCGCCGGATGATAATCTAAATTATATCTGGATCTACACCCAATTCCTTTAACTTCCTTCTCAATCGTTCGGCTTTTTCTTCACTTTGCTTAAGCGCTTGTGCTAATTCGCTTGGTGCTAGTAATTTCTCTCCCGTATCTTCTCGATAAAAAGCAATTAATTCTGATTCAATTTCTAATCTCAGTTGCAAAGGTTCGCTTCTGTTATTAATAATTTCTTCATAAACTTCTTTAACTAACCGATAACCTTTTAATTTATTTTTAATCCATTCCCCTTTAGGATCGAATAACCAATATTCTTTGACACCTAATTGTTCGTAAAGCGTTTTTTTATAACCCGTATCTTTTTCCCTGGTTCCTTCCGAGGTAACTTCAAATATCACCGAGGGTACTTGTTTTTCTGACCAAATTTTATAATTATCTCTACCGCCAGGAGCTACGTCAAAAATTACCATTACATCTGGTGCTACTCTGAGTTTGGGAAAACCTTGAGCGTAATATAAAAATTGGTCAGCTAAAACAGTTGCTTGCTTTCCCTGTAAATACTGTTTTAAAATTTCTAGAATTACAAGGATTGCATATAAATGCACGTAGGTTTCTGCCAAGGGTTCACAGTCTGAGCTTGGGTAGATGATTTCGATATCAGTTTGTTGGTTTGCTGATGCAAATGTCATGGTTTCACCAGCGAGGAATGATTTAGTTTAATTTTAGTATTTATGAATAGGTACCTGGCGATTAAAATCACGGCTACACAAGCGAAACCCGCCTGCGCGGGTTATAAATTAATCAAATAATTAGTCCACGCAGGTGGACTTTGCATGTGTAGAAGCGGTTTCAACCGCCGGATATTTCAAAAACAAACATCCCCTATCCTCCCCTTACCATCCAAACCAACATTCCTAAAAGCATTTCCACCGGAGGAACTGGATAATCCTGCAAATCAATATTTAATATCTGTTCTTCTAATTTAAGAAATCTCCAAGCAGTACCGCTAGTAACGCTTCCATAAATAGTAGAAATAGGTATATTATTTTGCTGATTAAATATCTGTGCTGCTACCATTTCCGCCGCACATTGTCCCAATCCCGGCTTTAAATCGCCTTTTTTTGCTTCTATAATTACTACTGCGGGTGCTTCGATAAACACTTGTTCGGGGGAACGACTTATTAAGAAATCGCATACTCCAGTTAAATCCAACTCCGGAGCAATGGTAAAATCTTCACCTGAAAACAAGCTGATTTTTCGTTCTAAAATTTTGCGTACTTCTACAAGAATTGGACTGATAATTAATTCCGATCGCGCTTTTTCAGAGCCAGTTGCGATCGCGAGTGGTAATCCTTCACTTAAGGCTTCTTTTAAATAAAAACTCGGTTCTATTGGTACAATTTCTGGAATAAAACGCTGATTTTCAACTGTGGTTAAACTAAATTCGCGTTTGACTCGTGAAAGTGAGAAATTACTATAGGGCATTATCGGATTAAGTATTTGGTTTTATTCTTTAATTATTGGTAGAGATTAGGGAACAGGGGATAGAGAATAGGAGACAAAATCATTATCAGGACTTTTATTTTAATCCTTATATGGTTATTACTACTTTCGGCTGGTGCGTGACGCTATCTTCTTATTAGTAACCAGGTTCAAATTTTCTCAAAGCGTCACACACCCTACAATAATTTTTTAATTGATAACTGCTCACTGCTCACTGATTAATTAATGTTTGATATTCTTATTCTTTCCAATGGTCCTGGTGAAATCACCACTTGGGTGCGTCCTGTAGTAAAATCATTACGCGAAAAGCTGGGTAACGATCGCGATAAAGTCCGGATTTCCATTGTTTTATCTCCTTGTGCTAATGCTAGCGGCAAGGAAGCTGATATTGCTTTTTCTTATCCGGAAGTAGATAGAGTACAATCTGCAAAAAATTTCTTTCCTTTTCTATTAACCGGGAAAACAGTTGATAATTGGGATTGGCGAGATAAAGGTGTTGTAGTGTTTTTAGGTGGCGATCAATTTTTCCCCGTGGTAATTGGTAAAAGGTTGGGTTATCGTACTGTAGTTTACGCTGAATGGGAAGCTCGATGGCATTCTTTAATTAACCGTTTTGGGGTAATGAAGCCGGAAGTTGCTGCGAAGATTAGCCCTAAGTATGTTGACAAATTTACCGTTGTCGGTGATTTGATGGCTGAAGCTGGGGGGGAAGAGAGAGGGGGAGAGGGGGAAGAGGGGGTAGAATTAATTGGAATTTTACCGGGTTCTAAAGCTGCTAAATTGGCTCAGGGTGTACCTTTGAGTTTGGCGATCGCGCAACATATCCACAATAAGCTACCACATACAAAGTTCTTCATTCCTGTTGCTCCAACTTTGGATTTACAAACTTTGGCTAGTTTTGCAGATGCTGGGAAAAATCCGATGTCACAGTATTTCGGAGGAGTATCGGCTTCTTTAATTGATTCGGAAAAACCTTATTTACAAACATCTACAGGTTTGCGAGTTCAACTATCTTTAAAACATCCCGCTTACGATCTGTTATCTAAATGCAGTATCTGCTTAACTACTGTCGGTGCAAACACTGCCGAGCTTGGTTCTTTAGCTGTACCAATGATTGTTTTACTACCCACCCAACAATTGGATGCAATGCGCTCTTGGGATGGTATTCCTGGATTATTAGCTAATTTACCTTTAATGGGTTCTGGTTTTGCTAAGTTGATAAATTGGTTTTTTCTTCGACGCAAAGGTTTGTTAGCATGGCCTAATATATGGGCACAAAAGGAAATTGTTCCGGAGTTAGTAGGAAAGTTACAACCGTCAGAAGTTGGTGAGATTGTTGTCGATTATTTGCAAAATCCTCACAAATTAGCTGATATGCGTGCAAATTTGAGGAGTGCGAGGGGTGATACTGGTGCTGCTGCTAAGTTATCTCAGTTGGTATGCGAAGAATTAGATAAACTTTAATTCTTTGTTTCTTGAATTTACGCAAACCTGTTTCAAACGACTTTAAACAACTCACCATCTGGCGTTGCTGAATTAAGTAATGAATTATGTTTGTATACATTTTGTAGTAAATGCGAAATCTGTGTAGAGACGTAGCACTGCTACGTCTCATATAATGTGAAATTCCCAATTCATATTTCGATTCAGCAACGCCTACCATCTTAAAAAAAATATATTTCGATGTTACCGTACAAGAGAAATATATCTGCTTTACCTTATACCCTTGCACTCGACTAAAATTTTAAGCCTTAACACCATAAACCGAATCCTGACTAACAGCTTTGAGTAAATCTTGATGAATAGATTCTGAAGTTGCTATTACTAATCCCGGTAAATTATAATCTTCGCAAGCGTGCAGTGGAGGTAAAGCGGAGCCATCGAATGTAGTGACAATACAACCTGCTTCTCTGGCAATAAAAGCTAAAGCACCACCGTCAATAAACTGACCAAATCTTTTTACAGCACCACTCAATCCATCGCTAAAAATAGCATTAAAATTGGGCATTTGAACGGAGCTAGAATAATCGTCTGCTGCATTAATAACTTCGTATTTATCTTTTAATGTAGATGTTAACGAATTCATTGCCGTACCCAAAAATATAATAGGTTTCGCGGTTGAATTTACCTTAAATTGAGTACATTCGTCCAAATTCTTTTCCAGAGAACCTTTAAAAGCACCTTCACCCTCGATCGCGTAAAAATAAACGTTTTCGCTAGGAGAAATAGCAATTACTGCTTCATAATCATCCGTATTCAAAATACCAAGAATAATTTGATAATTAGAATGTCCATCCATGTAGTATCTTGTACCATCAATTGGGTCAAGAGTGATTAAATAATCATCTTTTTCACCCAAATCTATAGCGCGAAAGTATTTGGTATTGGGAGAACTTTCGTATTCTTCCCCATAAAAACGAATGTTTGGAAATTTACTTAACAATACAACTTCTACAAAATTCTGAATTGCTAAATCCGCATCAGTAAGCGCAGAAGAAAACAAGTTATCTTTTCCATCTTTTTCTGGAAGTACAGCAATTTTCGGTTGCAGAAAACGAGCGTAACCTGCTGCTACTTTTAAATGTGGAAGTAAAGTTTCTAAAATAGTACGGGGAGAGGTCATAATTATAGGTCAAAGGTTAAAGGTTAAAGGTTAAAGGTTAGAAATTACTAATTGCTAACTTCCAAGACAAAATAAGAATTAAAATTTCAAATCTAAAATTATTTTACTGGTAACTGGTAACTGCTAACTATTTTCTCCATCTCGTCTTCCTAATTCATAAACACCGCAAGCCATACAAGCAAGAATGCCCGTACTGATAGCCCAACTACCTCCCAAACTGATTTCTACAAGCCAGTTAGATAAAGCACCAAATAGTAAAAACGGTATGATGCTAAAAACCGATGCATAGAAAGCGTTTTGTGATTCTCTTGCCTCACGGGTTTTTTCAAATTCAGATTGACTGGTATACATAAATCGCTCGGCGAAATTGAACCAGCGATTTAGCTGTTTTGTTACCCATTCACCAAGCGGGGAAAAACCCAGATACAATGCCAAAGACCATAAAGTTGCTCCGGCAATGGCTACTGTGTCTAAATCGAACCTGAAAGGCAGAATGTCAGTTAACATGGTTTGCGAAAATACGGGATCTTGAGTTCTTTTTAAGCTTAATCTTATCGAAACTGTATATTCTTTTTAAGGTTAAATTTTACAGCATTTGCGATCGTTGGCAAAACTTTTGCTCTTGTTACCTGTAGTCAGGGGTAAAAACGGCTAAATTCTGTATCCTGACGGGGAACCTTATCACTTGTAATTAGTACTTGTTAATACGTAGGCTGGATATCTTCGATAGATATTCATTGTTTACGTTGGCTTTGTACGCAAAAATACATAAATGCGATTTATCTTGAAGTCAATCAACCTTAATTACACTTATAAATCCTCAGTATTATACCAATATATTATTTGTTTTTATCAATGATTTTCAAATAAA
Organism: Rivularia sp. (in: cyanobacteria); assembly: GCA_965234645.1. Taxonomy (GTDB): domain Bacteria; phylum Cyanobacteriota; class Cyanobacteriia; order Cyanobacteriales; family Nostocaceae; genus Rivularia. The sequence continues at coordinate 167,035 of OZ248344.1, forward strand.
TTATGATGATTTTACCGATGTCAAGCATATCTAAAAAACATTCAAAAATAGAGAAAAACAGATACTTGACATTTGTATATACTCAAGTAAGATAATGCGAAGGAAGTGATGCATATAAAGACAATACTGTTTAAAAATAGCTTTAAGCTAACTATTCTCTAACTAAATTCATAAGTATAAAAATATGAGACAACAATTAATTAAATTAAAAATAGTAGGATTTATTGTTGCAATAACAGCTATATTACCTAGTTCAAATACGGTTGAAGCTATAGAAAATAAGTCCACACTATTAGCTACCAATAGCGTTTGGTCTTCAGCTTCTTTTCCCGTTGAACGTTTTCAAAGTTATACATCTCCTTTCGGATATCGTCGTTCCTCGAATAGTCGCGGTTGGGAATTTCACAATGGTTTAGATATCGCCGCTCCTAACGGCAGCTACATTCGCAATTGGTGGAGAGGTACGGTAATTCAAGTTGGCGATGGCGGTGCCTGCGGTACGCATATCATCGTCCAGTCGGGTGACTGGCGACACAGTTACTGTCATATGCAGGGAAGAGTAGAAAAAGCTGACGGTAATCTTTATATGGTTGACCGCGCTGGTGGAATTAAAATAGCTATTGGTCAGGAAATACCCGCAGGAGCCAGAATTGGACGTATCGGAATGACCGGACGTACCACAGGACCTCATCTCCACTGGGTACTCAGACACGGTAGCAATTATGTCGATCCAGCGCAGGTTCTTAGAGCAATGTTTTCCAATCAATCATCCACCAATACATCAACTAATTGGGATTCTCAACAATCTCAACAATCTCAAATCAAAATCGAAGAATTGAAGCTTATCGATCGCTGAATTATTAATAGGGCATCGTAAATAATTATAAAAACCCGGTTTTTTAGAAAAACCGGGTTTCTGATTACTCAATTCCTACTACTACAAATAAAAGTGCGATCGCGGCATCACGGAGCCTGCTTAATATTACGTAGATATCACCAATTGATTCTTCGGTAACTCCGTATATTCCGCAACAATTTTCCGAAACTGTTCGCCTTCTATTGTTTCCTGTTCAATTAATAAATCGACAAGACGATCTAATAATGCACGGTTTTTGCTCATAATTTTACGTGCTTCTTGATAGCAGGACTCAGCAATTTCTCGGACTTTTTTGTCGATTTGGGTAGCCATATCTTCGGAATACTCTTTACGATTACTCCCCCAATCTCCACCCAAAAATACGTCTCGATTCTGACTTTCTAAGGCTACTAATCCCAAATCGGACATCCCGTACATCGTTACCATTTTCCGGGCTAGACTTGTTACCTGCTTCAAATCGTTGCTAGCACCACCCGTGACTTCTTTCTCCCCAAACACTTCGGCTTCTGATGCTCTTCCTCCCAAGGTCATGACAATATTATCTCTTAACCAAGCTTTGCTATAAAGACCGCTATCAATTATCTCTTCATTGGGTGTTTGTTGGGAAAAACCACCAATTCCACCGGAACGAGGAATAATTGTGACTTTATTCAAGGGATCTGCATTTTCTAAAAGTGTCGCTAGTAAAGCGTGTCCGACTTCGTGATAAGCAATTAACCGCTTCTTCTTGCTATCCAACAAAGGATTCAGAGTCAACCCAATAGTTAACCTGTCGATCGCATCATCAATCTCTATCTGGGTAATTGCTTCCTTACGTCTTCTCGCAGTCAGAATCGCCGCTTCATTAAGAAGATTCGCTAAATCTGCTCCCGTAAAACCCGGAGTGCGACGAGCGATAACTTCCAAAGAAACTGAAGGGTCCATTTTCTTGTTGCGAGCGTGGACTTGTAAAATTGACAAACGACCTTTACGGTCGGGTGCATCAACAATCACCTGTCTGTCAAAACGACCGGGACGCAAAAGCGCTGCATCCAGTACGTCAGGGCGGTTTGTCGCTGCAATAATAATGATACCGTTGTTACCTTCAAAACCATCCATCTCCGTAAGTAACTGGTTCAAGGTTTGCTCGCGTTCGTCATTACCGCCACCGATACCCGCACCGCGCTGCCTTCCTACAGCATCAATTTCATCGATAAATATCAAACAAGGAGCGTTTTCTTTGGCTTTCTTAAATAAATCGCGAACGCGGGAAGCACCTACACCCACGAACATTTCCACAAATTCCGAACCGGAAATACTAAAGAAAGGAACTCCCGCTTCCCCTGCAATTGCTTTTGCCAGTAAAGTTTTACCCGTTCCTGGAGGTCCTACCAATAATACGCCTTTGGGAATGCGTGCGCCTACAGCAGTAAATTTTTCTGGCTGTTTGAGGAAAGTCACAACCTCACCAAGTTCTTCTTTGGCTTCTTCTATCCCCGCTACATCGTCAAACTTGATCCCGGTTTTCGCTTCTATCTGAAAACGCGCTTTAGACTTACCAAAATTCATCGCTTGCGAAGATGTATTGGCTGTACGACGCAAAAACAGCAGCATCAAAGCAACCAAAGGCAAAATCCACATTAAGTTCAATAAAAGCCTTACAGCCACCCTGCTGTTTTCCGAAGAAACTTCCTCAAACTCAACATTCTTATCTTTGAGCTTTTTAATTAATTCCGGGTTTTGGTCAAAAAGCTTGACTTCTTGAGGTTTATCGGATTCCACCAGATATACGCGAGCTACCTGCTGGGCTTCATCAAGCTCTAGTCGCTTAACTTCACCTTGGTCAATTTTCTCAATCAAATCGCCATAAGTAAAAGGGTTGTCTTCCTGTTTTTGCTGCGCCAAGGCAGGCATTCCCCCAAAAGCCCCTGACAACATCAAAGTGATTGATAATAACCCACCAAAAGCTTTACGCTTGAGGGCTGATTGTTTCGTTAACGCTTTTTTCTCAAAATTTCTCATAGATAGTTACCCTTTGTCTGTTGCCGTAAGGTGGGGCTAATTTCAGTGGCTGCGATTTTCAACAATGCAAATAATTTTATTCTCAATAATAAAAGTGTAGCTTCTACAAAAAAATACATTCCCCATTTTTTTCAAGTCATAGTCAACTTTTCAGGACGCATACTTCAAAGTTTTAATATTCTTACTCCTTATAGTAACTATTTTTACATATTTTTTTCATAAAGCCACTGTCTTACTTATCACTCAATTGTCTTAAAAACAACTATTTGACACAATTAAAATTTAATCGTTAAGATATTCATAGTCGTAATGACTTCAAGTTAATTATAGCAAAAAGAGTATCTTAAAAAATCATGGTAAAGATAGTGGGAATCGCCGGAAGTTTAAGAGCAGAGTCTTACACTCATCAAGCTTTGGCTTTAGCAGTGCAAAGAGTAGAAGCCCTGGGTGCCGAAGTAGAAATACTGGATTTAAGGCAGATGAAGCTGCCATTTTGCGATGGGGGAGACGAATATCCGGAATATCCAGACGTGAAGCGACTGCAAGAAACAGTCAAGCAAGCCGACGGGTTGATTTTAGCAACACCAGAATACCACGGTGGTATCAGCGGAGTATTGAAAAACGCTTTAGATTTGATGAGTTTTGAAGAATTGTCCGATAAAGTTACGGGGAGCATAAGTATATTGGGCGGGCAATCTAATAGTAATGCCCTCAATCAAATGCGCGTCATCATGCGTTGGGTACATGCTTGGGTGATACCCGAACAAATTGCGATCGGGCAAGCATGGAAAGCCTTTGATAAAGAAGGTAAACTTTTAGACGAAAAATTGTCTGTGCGCCTAGATGAATTTGCTCAAAGTTTAGTTGACAATACCCGTAAGTTGCGCGGAGTTGAGTAGGAGGATGGGGGGACAAGGGGACAAGGGGAGATAATTTTTACTAATTCCTCACTCCTAACTATTCCCTATTCCCTATTCCCTGCTGCCTAATAAAATAAAAGAACCACGCACTGCTAATTTAATAATATGAATACTGCCTTTGAATTAGACATTAACAACATCGATCTAACTGACGAACAATTTTTTCAACTTTGTCAGAACAATCCAGATGTAAGATTTGAGCGCACGGCTTCGGGAGAATTAATTATTATGCCACCAACAGGAAGTATTACTGGCGATAAAAACGCTGATTTAACTTGTCAATTAAGAAATTGGAATCGAAAGTATAAACTGGGGAAAAGCTTTGATTCTTCTACTGGTTTTAAACTTCCTAATGGTGCAGAGCGATCGCCAGATGCGTCTTGGGTGAAAATGGAACGATGGGATGCTTTGACACAAGAAGAAAAAGAAAGATTTGCTCCCTTATGTCCGGATTTTGTGGTTGAATTAATGTCCCCCAGCGACACTTTGGAAAAAACCAGAGCAAAAATGAAAGAATACATGGAAAATGGGGCTTCTTTAGGTTGGTTAATTAACCGCAAGCTTCTTCAGATAGAAATTTATCGTCCCAAACAAGAAGTTGAAATTCTCGAATCTCCTCAAACTGTTTCTGGAGAAGATGTTTTACCAGGGTTTGTTTTGGATTTGGCAGAAATTTGGTAACGGGAGAATAGTTAGGAGTTAGGAGTTAGAAGTTAGGAGTTAGAAGTTAGTAAAAATTATCTCCCCTTGTCCCCTTTTCCCCCCATCCCCCTATCTCCCCATCCCCATCTTCCTCCTCGAATTACCTCTCCATATCCTCGACTTCCTTATCAACTCCAGCAGTCAATACTTCACATCCGCTTTCGGTGACTAAAACATCATCTTCGATACGAATTCCGATTCCCATCCATTTTCGATCGACTTGCGGCTGTTCTTCTGCGGGTTTGGCTTCGGGTACAATATAAATTCCAGGTTCTACTGTTAGAATTTGTCCGGGTTGCAAAATTAACGGGTTATCTTTACCATGTTGATAAACTCCGACATCATGAACATCTAAACCCAACCAATGCCCGGTGCGGTGCATATAATAAGGTTTGTATTTCTCTTCTTCGATTAATTTATCAACTTCACCTTTGAGAATACCTAGTTCAACCATTCCTTCTACAAGCACTCGTAAAGCTGTGTCGTGAATTGAACTGTAAGAATTTCCTGGTTTAACTTGCGCGATCGCCTGTTTCTGTGCATCCAAAACTAATTCGTATAGCGTCTTTTGTTCGTCGGTAAACTTTCCACCTACGGGAAACGTGCGGGTAATATCGGAGTTGTAATAATCATAGGAACAACCCGCATCAATTAAAAGTAAATCTCCATCTTGCATTTGACGGTTGTTTTCGATGTAGTGAAGTATGCAGGAATTAGCACCCGATGCGACGATAGAAGGATATGCAGGTCCCAACGCACCGTGTTTTCTAAAAATGCGCTCCATCTCTGCTTGAATTTCGTATTCGTAAATTCCCGGTTTCGCCATTTCTAAGGCTAAATTATGCGCTTCCACGGCGATATCGGCAGCTTTTCGCATTAATTCCAATTCGGATTCGCTTTTAACCATCCGCATACCATGTAAAATGGTGCAGGTATCTTGAATTGCTGTAGGACCGAAACCGCGTTTGGGATAAGTTCGTAATAATCTTTGGTAATGGGTGAGAATAGTTTCGTTAAAAGACTTATCTCGTCCCAAACGATAATAAATTTTGTCTGCGTTGATTAAATATTGGGGTAATTTTTCGTTTAATTCGTTGATGGGATAGGCTTCATCTGCACCGTACTTTTCTTTTGCGGCATCAACCCCAGTCACATAACCGCTCCAAACTTCTTTGGTAATATCCTTTGGTTGAACGAACAATATAAATTTATGTTCGTCGTGGTGAGGCGCTAAAACCGCTACAGCTTCGGCTTCGTTTAATCCAGTTAGATAGAAGAAGTCACTATCTTGACGGTAAGCGTATTCTACATCATTGTGCATCACAGCCATAGGCGCACTGCGAAAAATTGCAGTACCATTACCAATCTTTGACATTAATGCATCCCGTCGCTGCCGATACTCTGCTTGCATAGTTATCCGATATCGTGTTGTTTATATTTCTCCAAGGTAATACTATTTTATATTTTGGATAATAAAAGGCACTTATGGCAATGCTTTTTGTAATCTCTGTGGAATTTATTTCAGGCTTCTCGATATAACCCTGAATACGGGGAGACGTTGCAGTGCAATGTCTCTACACCATTTATAAATATTTTCAAATTTAATTTGACTGCCAGTTTGGCAACTTTTTAATTAAAAAATCAATTTAAATGTTTGGTATTTATTTAATTCATAACTATAAAATATAAATGCAATCAAATATCAATAAATCTAATCGCTTAGATGCATTACTCGCTCTACGCGGTTTTGCCTGTTTGATGGTAGTAACAATTCATTGCGCTCCCCCTAGAAAATCGATTATTTATGACGGTTTTGATTTAAGTTGGTTGATGTTTAGTCATGGCGCGATCGCAGTTTGGATTTTCTTTGTTTTATCCGGTTATTTGATGGGGAAGGTTTTCTATACAAAGCGCTACACGAATGATATAGCAGGAGTTATCAAGTTTTGGCGCAACCGGGCTTTGAGAATATTTCCACTGTATTATTTTGCCGTACTAATTTTAGCAGTATTCGTTTATCCGGAAGTTCTCAAGTTTTCTAATTGGGGTTATCTATTCAGAATATCTACGTTTACTTATCATCCATATATTAGTTTTGAAGCGGTTAAATTCAATGATGTATTTTGGTCGTTATCGACAGAAGTACAGTTTTATTTAATCGTCCCTTTTCTTTATAGTTTAATTCAAAATCGTTTAAATAATCAAAAAAAAGTATTTATTGCTAGCTTAGGAATAATTATCTCAACTTTTATTTTAAGAAGTTTACTTTGGATAAGTTTTCAGAAAGAAATTACACAAGAAATGGGATATGCATTCAAATATTGGTATACTCCCTTGATTACCAATTTAGATTTATTTTTGTGTGGATTTTTCGTCAATGGGTTTATTGTGCATCATAAAGGATTTTCTAATCAAACAAAATCATTAGCTACTAAAATATTTGCTGTAACACTGATAATTTTACTGTATCTATTCTCCGCACATCATTTATATTACCAAGAGTTATGGAATTTACCAAATCGGAGCGGAGGCTGGAGAACATTAACAACAATATTGATATTGCAACCGTTGACAGCAATTATCACCTCATTTTTTATATTTGCTTTTGAAAAAGATATTTATCACGAATTTACTAAACATGAAAAATTATCATTCAACACTATTTTAAAAAATCCTGTCAGAATATTAGAAATAATTGGTAACTTATCATACGGTATATATATTTGGCATATGCCAGTTATTACCAGAACTTACGATGTTTTTAACGCAGAAATTCCCATAGAAGCGTTTTATATCAGATTAACAGCAACCTTGATTTTATCAACCGTATTAGCAACAGTTACTTACTACTTAGTTGAATTACCCTTCTCGAAATGGAAGAAGTTTCATGCATAGTAACAGTTCGTAGTAAGGGTTTTAACCCTTGAGAGGACTAAAGTCCTTACTACAAACCTAAGAGTTCGTAGTAAGGGTTTTAACCCTTGAGAGGACTAAAGTCCTTACTACAAACCTAATATTGTTTACTACAAACTTTTCTAGTTAAATACCACTAATAACACTTGCAAATTTTGAAAAAATAATTAGAGGTTACAACCATTAAAAAAATATAAATTTTCAACATTATTAAAAAAGAGTATATGTTCCAAATTAACAGAATCTTTATAAAAATAGAGATAAAAGATAGAGGAAACCTGGTAATTAATAAACACAATGTTGGAATCTACAAATCCCTTAAAGAATCAAAGCGCATTACAATCTGCGACAATCCAAAATAATAGTTTTGCTCCAGAAAATGATTTAAATACCATAAATTTAACTGGTTCTTCACAGTCATTAAATGATGAAGTGCTGACTTCATCGGTTGATGCTCAACAGAATCCTAACCCCAGTCCTTATATTAGCAGTCCGGCTGTTTTTGCCGACTTTAATGGAGATGGTATACAGGATAAATTTTGGCGCAACACTCAAACGGGTGAAAATGCTATTTGGTTGATGGATGGTGCTACTCCTACTGGTGCTGCTGTCAATACTTTGGGTACGGAATGGGATTACAATATCGGTGATTTCAATGGCGATGGAAAAACCGATTTAATGTGGCGCAATGGAAGCTCCGGAGAAAACCTTCTTTGGTTAATGGATGGCGCTCAAGTTGTATCTGAATCTGCCTTAGATACCCTGGGTACGGATTGGGATTACAGCATTGCAGATTTCAATGGCGATAGTAAAACCGATTTATTATGGCGCAATCAAAGTACGGGTGAAAATGCTGGTTGGTTGATGGATGGTGTCAGTGTTTCTGGCGCTGATTTTCTACCGCAGTTAGATTCATCTTGGACTTATACCGTTGGTGAGTTTAATCCTAATTTCAGTACCGATGTGTTCTGGCACAACGAGCAAACTGGTGAAAATGCCGTTTGGTTTATGAATGGCTTGACTGCCGAATCATCTGAATTACAGACTTTTGGCGCGGGTTGGGATTACACCGAAGGCGATTTCGATGGTAACTTTACCACTGATATCCTTTGGCAAAATGCGAGTACCGGCGAAACTAAGGTTTGGTTGATGAATGGCGCAAATGCTACAGAGTCCGATTTACCTACTTTAGGTTCTGGTTATGAGTCTAACATCGGTGATTTTAATGCTGATGGTAAAATGGACATCCTTTGGCGCAATCAGTCAACTGGAGAAAACACCGCTTGGATTATGAATGGCGCTCAAGCTACCCCTATTGACATTCCACAAGTTGATGCTGAATGGGATGTAAGTATCGGCGATTACGATGGTGATGGCGATACAGATGTTTTCGGACGCAATACCCAAACTGGTGAAAATATTCTTCTCCGGGTAAATGGTGCGGATGTCGCTCAAGAAGAGTTGCCTTCACTACCTACGGAATGGGTTCTTGGTTAATAGGTAATGGGTAATAAGGAATAGGTAATTAAAACTAAGATTTATTTAGTAACTCCTAAATTCCTTTTATCTAATATCTAAGCAATTTATCAACATTAATAAACCCGGTTTTTTTAAGCCGGGTTTCTCTATATAGATTCCTATATCTAGTACAGGTTGGCGTAAGTAAGGTACCCATATAGTTTAGGAGTTCGACGGACATTATTAAGAAGTCGGGTTTTTAGAATACGTGTCCGTAATATACTTACAATTTTATAAAAACCCGACATAGGCAAGATTAATGGGTGCTTTATTTACGCAGTGCGGTACTAGTTGTTTTAATGATTTGAAGATTTAATTAAATAATTTTGAACTACCTCTATCCAAAGAAATAAAGCTAAAATGTATTTAGATTTATAGTTAATTAACTTGATATTGAATAACTAGAATAAATGATACTAAAAAGTTCCATCATCATCAACTGTTCAGAATAAATTATATGTTACCCCTTAACAAAAAATATTATAAAAACAAGTTAAAACTAATAAATATTAGTGATAATTAAACACAATGTTTTCATCTGAAAATAACTCCGGTGTATCTGTAAACGCTTTGAATACAGAATATGCCTCCATTTCAAACAATACTTTTGACGACAAGGTTTCCTTCGATAGCGATTTAGCTTTAAAAGGTTCTTCGGAATCGCTACAAGAGGATGGGCTTGTAACTGCCAACAGAAACTCTAACCCTAATAAAATCTTTAGCGGTGCAGCAGTTGATGTCGATTTCAACGGTGATGGTAAAAATGATAAATTTTGGCGCAATGCCCAAACGGGTGAAACTGCAATTTGGTTAATGGATGGTGTCAATCCAAATGCAGAGATTCTCAGAGATGTTGATGCAGGTTGGGATTTTGGTTTCGCCGATTTCAATAACGATAACAAAACTGATATTTTCTGGAGAAATCAAAGTACCGGAGAAAATGTCGTCTGGCAAATGGATGGCACTAATATCAGTTCCCAAGAGACAATTCAAAAAATTGATTCCAATTGGGATTTTACTATTGCTGAATTTAACGGCGATGGTAAAAGCGATATTTTTTGGCGAAATACCCAAACGGGTGAAAATGCGGCTTGGATTATGGATGGCAAAGAAGTCACCAATGCTGCTTATCTACCCACAACCGATTTAATTTGGGATTACAGCGTTACCGATTTCAATAATGACGGTAAAACCGATATCTTTTGGCGCAATAGTGTAACGGGTGAAAACGCTGCTTGGTATATGGATGGTACCAACGCTAATGGTTATGCCGTTCAAGAAATAGATACTAGTTGGAATCCTACCTTTGGCGATTTCGATGGAGATTCACGGGCTGATATTCTCTGGAGCAATCAAGCTAGCGGAGAGAATGAAGTTTGGATCTTGAATGGTACTTTGTTTAACGATGTCATCTTCAATGAAGAAACTTTAGATCAATTAAGTTCTGCTTGGGAAGCCAATACTGGGGATTTTAACGGTGATGGTAAAACAGATATTTTCTGGCACAATACCCAAAGCGGCGAAAATACAGCTTGGTTAATGAATGGGGGAAATATTTTAACTAAAGCTTTCTTACCTTCCAACGATTTAGCTTGGGAACCCACCTTCGGAGATTACACTGGCAACGGTAAAACCGATATTTTCTGGCGGAATAATGCCACCGGAGGAACTGCCATTTGGATGATGGACGGTACCATTGCTGAAGGAGAATATTTACCAGATAATGAAACAGCTTGGAATGTTTATTAACACTAACCAGTTAGTAGTGGCAATGTTTGGGTTAAAGGCGTAAATAATACTTTTTTATATTAAATAATCAAGTGAGTCTTTAACCCAATCTACCTACTGTTAGTTTTAATTTTTGTTTGGTTGAATACAAATTAGTTTTATACTCGGAAAGGATGGGTTGATAGCTCATCTTTTTTTTATATTCCTGACTCGCTTTATAAATGTACGGTGCAAATCCAAACGAAAAACATCCGATGAACGGATTTCCCCAAATCTGCTTTATCAAAAATACGGTATCGAATCCGAATATAATTATCGGAGATTATACTTATTACGATGACTTAGAAGATTCCGAGAATTTCGAGCGTAATGTTCTTTATCACTTTCCTTTTATTGGCGATAAATTAATTATCGGTAAATTTTGCGCCTTAGCGACAGGTGTAAAGTTTATTATGAATGGAGCAAATCATAAAATTTCGGGGTTTTCTAGCTATCCTTTTCAAATATTTGGTAATGGTTGGGAAAGAGTAACTCCGCAGCAAGATGAACTACCGAATAAAGGTGATACTGTAATTGGTAACGATGTTTGGATTGGTTATGAAGCCGTAATTATGCCAGGAGTGCAAATTGGTGATGGAGCAATTATTGCTTCAAAATCAGTTGTTACTAAGAACGTTTTACCATATACCATAGTCGGCGGGAATCCGGCGAAAGAAATTAGAAAACGCTTTGCTGATGATGTTATTGAGACTTTGTTAAAAATTGCTTGGTGGAATTGGGATATTGAGAAAATTTATCGTAATTTAGAGAAGATTGTTGATGGCGATATTGATGCTTTGAAAAATTGTGAATAAATAAAGAAAGTATCTATTCTTGTAGGGGAGGCAAATTGGGGTGTGGATGTTCCTCCCCCAATATTGCCGTTGTGTTACGGCACGAAAAATATATTTCGGTAGGTTACAATTTAGCGAAGCCGTAACGCACCATTTATTTTAATGATGACTAATACCATTTCTTTATAAAGATGCGCTTAATTCAGCCCACCTTACGGTGGGCTTTGTTTGAGTAGCCCCACCATAGCCAGAGTGAGGGTGATTTAGCGCAGCCTCATACAGAATTGGTATAATTAATTCAAAAATACTCAAACATCAGATAATTATTGTATTATTTCTGCTTCTATCCCTTCATCTTTTAACAGCGTTTGTAAATAAACCATCTCCATTTTTGTACCATTAACAATAGATTGAGGAAATAATTTTAATATTTTAGAAGCTTCTGTAATTGAAATATTTAAAGCATCGCGCAATATTTTCACAGTTTTTATTTTATTTAATTTAGATTGTTTAATTAAAAGCTGATATTCACCTTCTTCAGCTAAAATATTTTTTCTAATATAATGAGGTGGAAAACCAATATTGTCAGATTCTATAGCTGTATCACAAAAAGGACATAAATATGAAATACTCCATCTCAAACGTTTATCAATAACTGTTTGTTGAATATTAATATTTATAATTTTATTACAGTCATCACAAAAATCTTTAATTTCAACCATAAATTATGTTGGGTTACGGTGCGAATCTAATTTATAATTATCTATCAAATTTACTCTTCGCACCGTGAAGCTAACCTACAAATTACTTGACATAAATGAAATAGGTTTTTAAAGTTCGTAGTAAGGACTTTAGTCCTTGAATTTAGGACTAAAGTCCTTACTACGAACCTATAAATTCAAATGGTTTACCCGATTTTCTAGGTTCCCATCCAGCCTTGATTGCTTGATTTATCCATGATGCTACTTCTGAAGGTGTAACTGGTTTAACTTCGGTTGTACTCCAATCTTTTGGATGTGGTTTATTTGTTAAAATTACTAATTTTGAACCGGATTCTTCCGCGTGTTCGACTGCGACGTTTAGAAAACCAATTCCGTAATCAGTTTGAGAATAAGTTGCTTTTTTTCTAATTAACCAGATGAAAGGTTCTCCATCTACAGTTATTTTTCTCGCGCCTTTTTTTGGTATTCCCATAATTATTATTCCTCTATTAATTGATGGAGACTCCGCAGTGCTACGTCTCTACATTTTGTTTACAACTAACTCCGATTAATCTGAATCAAGTCAGTTAAAATATTATCCAAGCTGCCGTTAACTTGAATTTTCTCAATTTTTTCTGAAATTCTTTCTAATACTTCTAACTCTTTCAATCTTAATGCTACGGGGTTATCTTCCATTACTCTGGCTGTATTTAACATACTGCGAGTTGCAGCAGTCTCTTCTCTACGTCGTACTACATTGGCTTGGGCTGATTTTTCTGCTTCTACTACTTTGCTCAAAATAGTTTTGATTTCACCGGGAAGAATGATGTCTTTCACTCCCACCGAATCAATTTCTATTCCGTATTCTGCGGCTTTGGGACGAATATATTCGGCAATGCTGCTGTCGATCGCTCCTTTATCTTCCAACATTTCATCTAATGTCTTTTCACCTACCGCAGCACGTAAAGCAAACTGTAATTCTTTGTACAGATAACCATAAAAATCTGACAATCCATTTTTTGCTCTGAGTGCATCTTGAATGCGGTAACCAGCGGTTAAGTTCAAACGCAGAGGTACTTTATCTTTGGATAAAATATCTTGTCCAGAAACCTCTAGATTTTGCAAGCGCAAGTCTATAACTTCGCTCTGGAAAGAACGCCCAAACACCCACCATGCATGAATTCCCGATCGCAATTGTGTTTGATATTCTTGGTTTACATACAGCAAGCCGATGTGTTGAGCGGGTACTTGGCAAACGTGCAAAGCGTTACGACTCAAGTTTACGGTTTCTGGTAAACCCGAAACTAATTGTGCGACTAAACTAGGTGACAACTTCGCATCATTACCGATATCGATAATTTCGACATCAACACCTTGCCAAAATAATTTGCGACTGGTTGGGGGCAATATGGCGATCGCTTTACCTTGATACCGAACAATTGCAACCTGTTGAGCAACTGTTTGTACCGTCTCGCAGTAAGCAGCAACAAACTCTGGATGTCTCTCAATCAATACTTCTTCGAGGGGAAATTCTGGATTATGCACCAGACGACTCATTGCATAAAATGTAACATCCTTATCTATCGTCCAAAAAACGTATTCTCCAGGTTCGAGAGGACGAACAAAGTTGTTTTGCACGTACAGTAAACCGATTTCATATTCTTTAACTAAGATTTTTTTTAACCCATTCAAAGCAAATCCACGCAGTTGCTGCACGAATTGGGTGGGCAATTCTAAATCTTCTAAGTTAAAGATATGCGATTCTACCTCAATAAAACCACGCCAAAATGCTCGTAATTGATTTGGTAGAATACTTATCCATTGTTGCCCTATTCGTACTAAAGCTGCTTGATTAAAGTCAGTACGTACTACTAATAGATGTTCTTGCAGTTCCTCCGCATTATCTCTTAATAATAACTCCAGGTTTTCAATATTAGCTTCTGGCTGCTTTAGATCGAAGGTTTCAACCCGCCAATATCTACCAAAATAAGTATAGGTTCCAGAAATCAAAATTTTCTTAAAATCGCTGCGATTATATAAAATTCCGATTTCACCGGGTTTAATATAGAAAGTTTTCCACATAGGTATTTTTATAGATATAGGAAGTCGCAACCAAGAAAGAATTTTAGATAAAAACATTTATACTTCAGAGAATGCTTCAAAATATTCGGCGCTTGAAACTATCAAATTCTTAACCTGCGGAGGCAGGTTTCGCTTGTGTAGCAGCGGTTTCAACCGCCAGACAAAATTATATAATACACATACTACACGATAATTAAAAACTCCGCAAATGCAAGTGCGGATACGGTTCCGTAGCGGGCAAAAGCTTCTCAGTAACTGGATTAAGAAAACTGTTGTCTTATCTTAAATTACCCGGAGGTAATCTCAAATCATCAAACAATTCTCAAATACAAGGTTCGCTTTGCTTTTCCAGAATTTCCGGAGAAAAACTGAATGCAGCAACGAAGCCCATACTCAAGTTAAAGATGGATGCGATCGCTCTGGCTTCTTCACCATAGCTACCGAAAGTTAACAAGTAACGAAGGGTTGCAAGCACTTACCGAAGCGGAGTTTGCCTTTTTTCAAGGCATTTGTTGGAATTACACTCCCCTGTTTCGACGAATCGAACATCGGGAACCTTGTTTCCAGCAAGGAACTTAGGAGCGTTATGCGGATTGTTTTGTCTACCGTGACAGGGTAGGGTGTTGGTTGAAAGTATAGGAATTGAACCTACTACCAATAGATTATGAGTCTATTGCTCTACCGATGAGCTAACTTCCGGGGGCTTAATGTAGGAATTGAACCTACTACCTGTAGATTATGAGTCTACTGCTCTACCACTGAGCTAATTAAGCTGTTGAAATAGTTTCAAGTTATTCGCGGTATACGCTCAAAGCATTGCTTGGCGCACCAGTCGGGCATACAGAACCCGAACTATAGCGAAGCTTTACTACTATCTCACTACAACTGTAACATAAAATAATACGCTGTGAATAATTTATCTTTACGAGCTACGAATAAATATGCAACTTAATGATTTTTGAGTTATAAATAATACGTCGTATTCTTCTCAAATAAGGTGAAAATACATTCTTGATTATATTTACTTTTATTAAACCATAACTATACTCAATCGCAGCAGCAATTCCGGCTGAAGAGAAAATAACTAAAAATATTTAAAAATAATCACTCCACCACAATAAGAAGCGATATTAGCAATTAATGATAAACAAAATCCTTTTTTCCATCCTAAATCTAATACTTGCGAATATAAAAAACCTTCAATCAAGATAACAACAGCTTCAACGATAATTATTGTGAGTGGGGGAAATAAGTAAAAAATAATGATTTGATTGCTCATCCATGCCATAGGATGAGTTAGAAGAGTTGCACCGCAAGCCAGAGCAAACATTGCTAAGAGTTCAACGAAAGACGAAAATCTTTGTGAAAAATGTGTTAGCAATAAAATAATCGGAATTTCAATAGCTAAGGAAATTAGTAAAGCTATGAATTGAGTCATTGATTGCGGTTTTAAGTTGCATAAATCATCTTAACATTCAATACTATTAGATAAAATCAGTAATAAATAAAATATTGTTTCAAAACCATATGTGGTTAAATATTTAAAAATATTGAGAAAAAAGTATGTATAGATTTGCAGCAGCAAGCGAACATGAAACTATTGTATATGGTTGTGCAAGACCTGGATACAGCGATGAAAAGGTTTTGCAGTGGATTGAATTTATGCAAAGTCAAAGTATAAAGCGCGTTTGCTGTTTGCTTGCCCAAAGTCAATTAAATAATTATTCAAGTTTATTAGAAATATATAAAAAAGAATTTGGATTAAAACAAGTTTGCTGGGCACCAATTGAAGATTTTAATTTAGTTGATAAGCAATTATTAATCCAGGAAATATTACCATTTTTGACAGAAGGCGATTGGCAAAATGAAAAAGTAGTAGTTCACTGTTCCGCTGGAATTGGACGCACGGGACAGGTTTTAGCAGCATGGTTAGTGTACGAGCGGGGATTTTCCAATCAAGAAGCGATATCAACAGTAATGCGAATGAAAAGAAACCCCTATGAATTTATAGTTACAACTGCAATCAAAGGTCAAAATCCGAAGAAAGGCATATCGCAATTGAATCTACTTTTAGATGATTGTCGTAATTTTGGCGAAAAAAACAGATAGTTAATATAGGTTAGTAGTAAGGGCTTAAGCCCTCTGATTTAAGGACTAAAGTCCTTACTACGAACTTTGATTCACAGCTATAAACAATTACCCATGCATAAAACTTCAAAACCCGATCCAGTTCGTTTAGAAATCTTCAAAAATCTCTATCAATTTATTGCCGAACAAATGGGAATCGTGCTGCAAAATACCGCAGCATCGGTAAATATCAAAGAACGTTTAGACTTTTCTTGTGCAATCTTTGATTCTTCCGGTTTGTTAGTTGCAAATGCTCCTCATATCCCCGTACATTTGGGTTCAATGAGTGAAAGCGTCCGCAGTTTGATCCTCGATAAAGGCGACACTTTAAAACCGGGAAATGTCTATTTATCAAATAACCCTTATAACGGCGGAACTCATCTTCCCGATGTAACAGCAATTACCCCCGTTTTTTCTACTACCTCCACTCCCATATTCTACGTTGCTTCGAGGGGACATCAAGCGGATATCGGCGGAATTACACCCGGTTCCATGCCTCCTCATAGTAAAACTATAGAAGAGGAAGGAATTTTATTTGATAATTTTCTTTTGGTTGAATCAGGATTTCGAGAAAAAGCAGTTAGAGAAATACTTGCAAATCATACTTATCCCGCCAGAAATCCCGACCAAAATATAGCTGACTTTAAAGCACAAATTGCGGCAAATAATCGCGGCGTTCAAGAATTACTCAAAATGGTTGAGCAATATAGCTTGGAAGTCGTACAAGATTATATGCGATTTGTACAAGATAATGCCGAAGAAGCGGTACGAAAAGCAATTGATGTTTTAAAAGATGGTTCGTTTAATTATGAAATGGATAGCGGCGCGAAAATTCAAGTTAAAGTTACCATCAATAAAAAAAATCGCAGTGCAATAATAGATTTTACCGGCACATCGAAGCAGCTAAATAGTAACTTTAATGCTCCCAAAGCTGTAACTCAAGCCGCCGTTTTATATGTCTTCCGCACCTTAGTTAATGATAATATTCCTCTCAACGCAGGTTGTCTTAACCCTTTAGAAATTATCATTCCCCAAGGCTGTATGCTCAACCCAACTTATCCAGCAGCAGTAGTTGCGGGTAATGTGGAAACTTCCCAAACCATTGTCGATGCCTTGTATGGTGCTTTGGGTGTAATGGCTGGTTCCCAAGGTACGATGAATAACTTTACTTTCGGAAACGAAAACTATCAATATTATGAAACAATATGTGGTGGCTCCGGTGCTGGTGCAGACTTTGACGGTACGGATGCGGTGCAAACTCACATGACGAATTCGCGCTTAACCGATCCCGAAGTATTAGAAACGCGATATCCCGTACTTTTAGAAAACTTTAGTTTGCGTCTCGGTAGCGGTGGTAAAGGAAAACATTCGGGTGGTAATGGCGTGATTCGTCGCATCAAATTTTTAGAAACTATGACAGCGAATATTCTTTGCAGTCATCGTTTGATATCTCCCTTTGGTTTAAATGATGGAAATGCGGGAAAGGTGGGACGTAATATGGTAATACGCAAGGATGGAAGCGAGGAAATACTAGATAGTACCGCAACAGTAGAAATGAAAGCTGGGGATGTTTTTGTAATAGAAACCCCTGGTGGTGGTGGGTTCGGGTAAGCAATTTTACATAAAAAAATAGAAGAAAACAGTAATTTTTTACTCTTTCTTCTATCTTTTATAATTATTAATTTTTCATTTTCTCGCAATTACCCAAACTGCGTGAATAATTCCAGGAAAATATCCTAACAAGGTCAAAACAATATTAATCCAAAAGTCAGTACCGATACCAACCTGTAAAAATACTCCTAAAGGGGGAAGGAAAATAGCACAAATTATGCGAATTAAATCCACGATCGTCTCCTATTAATATTAGAATGTGTAGGATTTTATCTTTGTTCTAACCATAGCATTTCTATATTGAAGAGGCAGGTTTCTAAATGACTTTATCTGTCAATCTCACGTTAAATGTAGGGGCTTCAACAAGCTCGAAAGTTGCGGAAGCAAATGTTACTCGTCCTTTGGTGTTTTCAAATTCATCCAGAATCCGAGTAAATAATTGATCTTTCTTATTAATTACGTCGTAACGCACCAATCTTGCTCGAATGGTGCATTATAGGCATAAAAAAACAGATCGTAGTGGGAGCATCTTGCTCCCTCGGACTAGGGAGCAAAATGCTCCCACTACGAAAATTAATTGGAACGACTGACTATACCAATCACGTAACACACCCTACAAATAAATATTTTACAAACCTATTCTTTACCTTCTTTCGATTGATTTTGATTTGAATTATGAGTGTTATTATTCAATAAATCAAGTATGCTTCCTTGAGGAAAAATTCCCCAGCCAGGTGTCGTATAATTTTTAGGAAGATAGTCTTCTGGAATTGTAGTTTGGCTTCCATCTCGAACAGCAGAATAATGTGGTGAAAGAATTTCAATTCCTGCTTCGTTACATTTATCTTGAAGATTTTGATGCAGTTCTGAATAAATGCGAGCCATTATACTCGGATTGCGAGTAAAAGCATTTAATTCGTAACTTACATAGAAGTCATCTAAACTCGTTTGCAGTACAAAAGGTTCTGGTTCGGAAAGAAGATGTGTGGTAGATTTTGCCGCGTCAACTAATACTTGATGTACTTTTCGCCAAGGTACATCGTAACCTAATGTGATGGTAGTATGTAGGATTAACGGCGCTTGATTGGGGTCTAATTCCGCAGCAGTATAGTTAATTATTTGATTGGTAAAAACGCTGGTATTTGGAAGAGTAATAATGACGTTTTTGACAGTACGGAGACGGGTAACAAACAACGTTTTTTCTACGACATCACCAATAGCATCACCAATTTTAATTCTGTCTCCAATCTGAAAAGCGCGAGTGTAAATTAAAATAACTCCGGCGACAACGTTGGCTACTACGACGCTAGAACCCAAAGATAACAGCAAACCTAAAAACAGCGATATTCCTTGGAATGCAGGAGAACCAAATCCCGGTAGATAAGGAAAAGCAATTACTGCTGCAAGAATTACAATTAAAAATACCGATAATTTAAAAGTAGGTTCTGCCCATTCTTGGTAAAAACCTTGAAGAGTTAGATTTCCGTTACCTATAGAGGTAAAGAAATTTCTTGTTAACCTGATTAAGTAGTAAGTAATGAAAAGAATGATGCTCAGGGCAAAAAGATTCGGTAAATAACTGAGAAATGCTTCCCAAGAAGCTTCTACTGCTTGCAAGAAATATCTAAATACCCTTAAACTAATTTGCCTCGTCAAAGGGAAGAAACTCATTACCAAGGGTACATATATTGCAAGTGCGCCCAAGGTTAATAAAAATCTTAGTAATTTGAGTAAACCAACTAACAGTCGAGAGATTCTAGTAGCTGCTAATAGTTCAAAGTTTTGAATTCTGATTGCTGGAAGTTGCGTACTTTGTAAATTACTTACTTTTCTATAAAGCCAAGGAAAAACTATTGCCAATACAATAAGTGTCCCGATCAGAACAACTGTTGCGATCGCGCTATTAATTATTGCTTGACGAATGTAATCTGGACTGCGTTCGATGCGATATTGAGTTATTGTGTTTTGAATTTTTTCTTGGTAGTTTCTAGCTAATTCCTGTCGAGATAAATCGGCAGCGCGAGCATCTCCATCTGTTAGAGTTAACAGTAGGCGATTATCTACGGTTAAATTAGTAGTTAAAGGTTGGTCATCGATTGTAATTCTTTCTGCTGGAATTGTTGGATCGTCCGCAAGTTTGAGAATGCGATTGCTTACGGCTTCAGCACGCTCTTCTGGAGAAAATGCTCCTACTCCAGCGCGAATGTTAAAAAGTTCTTCTCCTCCAAGTTCTACAGGTGCCCCTTTATTTATCGAAGTAGTAGCAGGAGTTGGGGTAGGTGTGGGAGTTGGTACTTGAGCGTGAGTTGGTGAAAAGGGAACAATAGTAAGTAAAAAATACAGAGTAATAGACGCAACAAAATAAAAAAATCTTTTTCGCGATTGCCGATAACTTTTCATTTCAGATGATAAAACTGGAGTGACAATAATATAGTGTAATAATTGTGAGTTCGCCAGTATTTTTTAAAACATTGTAATGTAGAAGTAATTTACGTTAAAGTTAGACCTATTGCATAAATCTTAGCAACCTCATGCGATCCATCTTTGTCTTTTAGGGAGAAAACAAGATGACTTTACTTTTAGTTAAGTCTCAAAAATCGACTTAGAGATGATTTATTAAGCAAAAAGTAAACTTATCATAATGTGTTGCCAATGTCTATTTAATTAAGATAATGGTACGCGATCGCCTACAATTTTAGCAATAATTTACAAACCCGCTGTCTTAAAGATAGCGGGTTGACAATGCTGTATATTTTTTCATAAACTAGTCATGCATTGCGATGATTTTTTTAAGAATTCGGCGTTGTAGATTTAGGTGTCGGTGGAGATACTTCTGAAGAATTAGGCTTAACCACACTTGGATTTTCAACTGGTTTATCGGTTGCTTCTGAATTCATTAGTTGTTGCATTGCGTTAACCAAAACCGACATGGATTTTTGACTTTTATCAATTTTGGTGTTTACTTTGACGATTTGTTCTTGATTGGTTGTGACTTCGGTTTGCAGTTGAGGAATTACAGTTTGACTTAGATTGTTGACATCAGTTCTAATTTTTTCTATCTCCTGTAATTTTTCCGGTGAAAAAGTAGCTAACTGTTTTTGTAGTTGCAGTTGGTTATACCACTGGAAACTAAACCAACCAAAAACACCGCTGAGCGTCAAAACTGTCAAAAACCAGAAAAATGAAAGTAAACTTAGGCGAAACTTTAACCGTCGGATAATTCTTTCATTCTTTTTATTATCTATTTCGGAAGCTGTTTTTAATTCCGATATCGTCTTGTTTAAATCATCAATGTGTTGTTGATAATAATTAGGTATTTCGCGAGTATCTGTGACTGATACTAGTTTGTTTGAATCAACTGGCGTTAGTGGACTCGCTAGTTTATCGCCAAAATTGTCAGAAGAAATACTATCCACTTTTATTTATTTACAGCTATTACGTTATCTTTTAAGATTAAATACATAAAGACATTGCATTGCAATGTCTCTACATATTTATTAATTATTAGTTGTCAAGACTTATTAAAACATAAATCCTAACTTTCTTGCGTGACGTTACCGATTAAAATTAGTTGCTATACCTAAAACTGCGGTGAAATCTCTCTCGTCAAACAATCCAACGTTGACGCTACCTACTGCGGTGAGACGGTTGTTGATACGATAGTCAGCACCAGTAGTCAAAACGCCGCCAAACTGGGTGTTTTCAGTAGTTACACCAGCACCAGCACCAACAAACGGACGCAATCCACTCGAAGTTGCACCAAAGTCGTAGGTTACGGGTACGTATATTGTAGCGTGGCGATCGCCTTCTTCAAACAATTTGGTTGTCGCCATCGGGCGTATTGAGAAGCGATCGTTTATCGAAAGTTTGCTTTCAAATGCTGCACCGCGATTGGAAGCACCTACACCAACATAATTGAGGGGCTTTTCTTGAGCGAAAACACTCATAGGTGCGGTAATTGCAACTGTACAAGCGAAACCGATGGAGATTAAGGAAGCAATGGAGAATTTCATGATTTTTGACCTTAATAAAATAGTTTTTGTTGTTTGTGAATTAGTCATTTCTGCATCAAAAGCAGTTGTGAATAACTACATTTGAACGGCAGAGAGAATTGTATTTAAGTTGGGGAAAAGAAAGTTTGCACTACAATTGCATTCGTCTCGCGATCGAACTGCGGATTATTACAACTATGCAATAACATAGATAAGATTGAAGCAGTTGTTGCTAAGGAATATCAAAACTATTAGTTTGATAATTAATTACAAACAAGAACTATTTTTACTGCTTAGTTCTATCTTCTTTGCTATGGGTTTGGTTTAAATTTCTTGGTTGTTAACTTCCTAGATAGATTTTATTTATAGGAAGTTTTAATTAAAGCTTTTGCCAAACTTGCCGCTCAATATATCGTACTTTCAAAGTAGAAGCAACTTCTACTTAATCGCCTGTATTCACTTTTTTTGTAACCGCCTTTTAACGGTTTGTTTAGGTTGTTGAAAGACTTCTCTCTCATGTATATAAATATATTCTATTCCCAATTTTGACTGTTATCAGTTTATGTCACTATCGTAACTGGCATATTTTACAATTAACCTTTTTTAAGGAGTTTCCTCTAAGCACATCAAGTAAAGAAGGCGGTTTTTGGGCTTCGTCTAATTTTCTGCTACCTGTACCAAATAAGTGCGATCGCGTCGTTTCTTAGCTTTATTAAGGGCTTGTTCGGCGATTTGCAATATTTCAGTTGTATTCTTAAAGTCAGTTTCAGTCGCGTAGGCAATTCCCACATTAACTTTAGTGATTTCCGAGTGCCAGGAGTTCATCAGAGAATGTGCTTCGTCAATACTCAATCCCGGAACTAAGGCTACAATTTCCGAGTTGTTATATTCGTAAAATCCGCAATGGGGAGGAGTCATATTTTGAAGCTGTTTGACTATATGATTATTAAAAGTTGCTTCGGATGAAGGTGATGTAATGGAGATAAGGTAAACGCAAAGCGAGCAATAATATTTGTTTGTTGATTTACTTTTAGAAACTTGTAATAGATAAGACAACACTTGATTTAATGATTGTCGATTTAAAAGTCCAGTATTTGGGTTGATTGCGTTTAAACCTTCAAGGAGAGTTGTTTGAGCTAAATCAGATGTCGCAAGTACTTGATTTTGCTCGCTAATTGAGATTGATTTTTGCGTTAAAGTTTCTTCTAATTGTCGAATCTGCTTTCTTTGCTGAGTTATTTGCCGAGTTTTTTTTAAGTTAGCAGGAAAGGAAATAAGTAAAGAAATTAAAGCTCCGATAGTCAGTGTAATTAATAAAATTAAGGCTAAAGAACTAGTAAACTCGAATGCTAAAAAGAAGATTGTAATATTAACTGCATTTTGAAGGGCAAATATTACTGCCAACAAAGCAATTGCTACCGCAGCGATTACGAATATTTGAAACATTGTAATTATCATATAACTATGCCCTATTCCGCCTTACCTGTTCCTATATCTTAAAGAATAAAGCGCAACCCTAACAAAAGAGAATTGCGCCAAATTTAAAAAAGATTAGAGAAGAGAAAAGAATATTGCAAGAGAGGTCTAAAGTTTATGTCTCTACATTATTATTAATAATTGATTAAATTGCGACGGCGACGACGTAGCATTAAACCAGCACCAGTCACACCGAGTATAGCAGCTAGGTTAGAAGCTTCAGGCACTGCTTGTACGATTTCGTTGGTTAAATTGCCTTCACCAAAGTCAACCACAAACATGGCATCGTTATAATCTTTATCACCACCGTTACGCAAATCTTCAAAGCCCATCAGTAGATAATCTCTACCACCAGCTTGGACTGCGAAAGCCATCAAGTGCTGTAAACCGTCGCTGTTGAGAGCATCAGCACCGTAAACGTCTCCGTTAGCCCGGTTTGGTTGCTGAAAAATTAAACATAAAACCTAATTTTCTCATAAAGACACGCTCGTTTTACGCTGCTGGAATTCCGATAAAATGACCCGAACCTCTACCCCCATTTTTTCCACCAGAATTATATAAGCCTTTAAATATATAAGTTTTCTATATTGAGTACATCAAATAATAACTCTTGAGAAATTTATAATTGCGGATGAGATATTGGTCTATCAAGGTTTATTTTTATGAACAAGTTTGCCACAATTGATGGAAATGAAGCTGTTGCTCGCGTTGCTTACCCCTTAAATGAAGTGATTGCGATTTATCCTATTACTCCTTCTTCGTCGATGGGGGAATGGGCTGATGCTTGGGCTGCTGGGGGAAATCGCAATTTATGGGGTACTGTTCCCAGCGTGGTGGAGATGCAAAGCGAAGGTGGTGCTGCGGCTGCGGTACATGGTGCTTTACAAACGGGTTCGCTGACTACCACTTTCACTGCATCCCAAGGTTTGTTGTTGATGATTCCCAACCTGTACAAAATTGCCGGGGAACTCACCAGCGCCGTTATCCATGTTGCAGCGCGTTCTCTGGCTACTCATGCTCTATCGATTTTTGGCGATCAAAGTGATGTAATGGCGGCTCGCGCTACGGGTTTCGCTATGTTGTGTTCGGCTTCGGTACAGGAAGCACACGATTTTGCTCTGATTGCTCAAGCTGCGACTCTCAAAGCCAGAGTTCCATTTCTGCACTTTTTCGACGGCTTCCGCACTTCCCATGAAATTCAAAAGGTAGAACTTTTACAAAAAGAAGATTTGGAGGCTTTAATTGATAATGATTTAGTATTTGCCCATAGAAATCGCGCTTTAACTCCCGATAATCCGGTTATGCGCGGTACTGCACAAAATCCCGATGTTTATTTCCAAGCCCGCGAACGGATTAATCCTTATTATGATGCTTGTTCTGGAATTGTCCAGCAGGTAATGGATGAATTTGGCGATCGCACTGGTAGGTATTATCGGATTTTTGAATATTACGGTGCCCCAGATGCCGAGCGGGTAATCGTTTTGATGGGTTCCGGTTGCGAGACGGTACACGAAACTATAGATTATCTCAACTCTAACGGTGAAAAGTTAGGTGTAGTCAAAGTTAGGTTATTCCGTCCATTTGATGTGGATCGACTTATTAAAGCTTTGCCCAGTACGGTTAAATCCATTGCCGTTCTCGATCGCACCAAGGAACCCGGTAGCGCTGGGGAGCCGTTGTATTTGGATGTTGTAACGGCGATTTATCAGAATTGGAAGGGGAGTTTTCCTAAAATAGTCGGTGGGCGTTACGGACTTTCTTCTAAGGAATTTACCCCGGCGATGGTGCTGGCTATTTACGATAATTTAGCTAAGGAAAAACCGCAAAATAATTTTACTGTTGGTATTAACGATGACTTAACTAATACTTCCTTAAATTACGATGCCAGCTTTTCGACAGAACCCAATAACGTTGTCAGAGCGATGTTTTACGGGTTGGGTTCGGATGGAACTGTCGGAGCGAATAAGAATTCTATCAAAATTATTGGTGAGGAAACAGACAATTACGCTCAAGGCTATTTTGTCTACGACTCCAAGAAATCGGGTTCGATGACGGTTTCTCACTTGCGTTTTGGTTCCCAGTTGATTCGTTCCACATATTTAATCGACAAAGCGAATTTTATCGGTTGTCATCAATGGACGTTTTTAGAACGAGTCGATGTACTTGAAAATGCCGTATCGGGTGCAACATTTTTAGTAAATAGTCCCTATAATGCCGATACTGTATGGAAACAACTTCCAGGGAAGATACAGCAGGAAATTATCGACAAGCAACTGAAATTTTACGTTATTAACGCCGATAAAGTTGCTCGTGACAGCGGTATGGGTAGAAGAATCAATACCATAATGCAAACCTGTTTCTTTGCTTTAGCTGGTGTTTTACCGCAAGATGAAGCGATAGAAAAGATTAAATATTCTATTAAAAAGACTTACGGTAAAAAAGGCGATAAAATCGTCGCCATGAATCTACAAGCTGTAGATAATACCTTAGATAATTTACACAAAGTCGAAATTAACAAATCCCCATGTAGAGACGTTGCACTGCAACGTCTCCCAGAATCTACGCTGCAAAAGATGATGACTGGAAGAGGAAACGAGTTACCCGTAAGCGTATTAACCGCCGACGGTACTTTTCCTACCGGAACTTCCAAATTAGAAAAACGCAATGTAGCTCAAGAGATTCCCGTTTGGGAAGCGGATGTCTGCGTTCAGTGCGGTAAGTGCGTTATGGTTTGTCCTCACGCTGCAATTCGCGCTAAGGTTTATCAGGAAGGCGAATTAAGTAATGCTCCGGCAACTTTCAAATTTACCGATGTTAAAGATAAAGCCTTTGCAGGAGAAAAGTTTACTATTCAAGTAGCGCCTTCCGACTGTACCGGATGTACTATTTGCGTTGATATTTGTCCCGCGAAAGATAAGAATAATCCCGAACGTAAAGCAATTAATATGGAACCTCAGTTGCCTTTACGAGAGCAAGAGACAGAAAACTGGGATTATTTCCTTAATTTACCCAATCCCGACAGAAATAAACTGAAATTAAATCAAATTCGCCAACAGCAACTGCAAGAACCCTTATTTGAATTTTCCGGTGCTTGTGCTGGATGTGGCGAAACACCATACTTAAAATTACTCAGTCAGTTGTTTGGCGATCGCGCTCTTATTGCCAACGCTACGGGATGCTCGTCTATTTTCGGCGGCAACCTCCCGACAACTCCTTGGACAAAGAACGCAGAAGGCAGAGGTCCGGCTTGGAGCAATAGTTTATTTGAAGATAACGCCGAATTCGGTTTTGGTTTCCGGTTATCGGTGGATAAGAAAGCGGAATATGCTGCGGAGTTGTTGCGGGAATTGGCTTGTGAAGGTTTGATTCCTTCTGATTTAGCTGATTCGATTTTAAATGCATCCCAGAAGACAGAAGCTGATATTTGGGAGCAGAGAGAAAGGGTTGGGTTGTTAAAGGAAAAGTTGGAAGAATTAAAAAACCGCAGAGACGCGGAGGGCGCAGAGGTAAGAGGTATAGAGGCTTTTAGGAGTGATAATCCAAAACAAAAGCATCCGTTGTTAAAATCCGTTGTCAAAATTCAAGACAAATACATCCGTTGCAAAAATTTAAAATCCCTTGCTGATTATCTTGTTAAGAAGAGTATTTGGATAGTTGGGGGTGATGGTTGGGCTTACGACATCGACTTCGGAGGATTGGATCACGTACTTGCCAGCGGTCGTAATGTTAACGTTTTGGTCATGGATACCGAAGTGTATTCTAATACTGGCGGGCAATCGTCTAAATCTACTCCTAAAGCAGCGATCGCTAAATTTGCCGCTAGTGGTAAGCCTGCTGGGAAGAAAGACTTGGGATTGATTGCTATGACCTACGGAAATATTTACGTAGCGAGCGTAGCATTAGGAGCCAGAGACGAACATACCCTCAAAGCATTTTTAGAAGCAGAAGCATTTGAGGGACCATCATTAATAATTGCTTACAGCCATTGCATCGCTCACGGAATAGACATGGGTACGGCAATGAGCAATCAAAAAGCCTTAGTAGAATCGGGAAGATGGTTGCTTTATCGTTACAATCCCGACTTAGTTAAGCAAGGTAAAAATCCCTTGCAGTTAGATATGAGACAACCGAAAAATTCACCAGAAGAATCGATGTACAAAGAAAATCGCTTCAAAATGTTGAAGAAAAGTAAGCCGGAAATTGCCAAACAGTTGATGGAAGAAGCGGAAGCGGAGGTGAATCAACGGTGGAAGATGTATGAGTATTTAGCAGAGCGGAAAGTTGAGAAAGAAGAATAAATAATAAGTGAATTTTGTCGGGTGGTGTTCGTAGTAGAGTACGGCACCATTTTTTTATTTATTAATATTTAGTCATACTCGTCGGGGAATGTAATAAAGAGTCTAATAGTAAAAGTCATTTTCAGACGATCGCATATCTATTTATAAAAAGTATTTAACATCAAGGTTCAATCGTTTTTATATAAGAATAAGCAAGTATTTTTTCATCTACACTGATTAACGGAACATTATATATTCTTGCCGTAGAAACGATAATTCTATCGGCTGGATCTTTATGAAAATTTCCTGGAAGTGAATAAGAATCAATGGCAATTTGAGGAGTTATTGACAGAAGAATTACTCCCTCTTGTGCCAACGCAATGTTAAACCATTCTTGAAGCGGACAAGGGAGGATTAGCCTATTTTGGGTAACAAGTCTGGTAATCTCTATCAAACTTATGGAGCTAATACCCAGCCCTAATGGTCTTTCTTTATTTATTGCTTCATGATGATTTGAGGTCAGTTTTGAATCATTATGATTCCACCAAACCCAAATATGGGTATCAAGAATAATCATAAATAAAAACCTAAAAATCCTGATTCATTTCCCAATCATCAGGAGAAATAGCAGCTTCATTGGGGTCTGCTAAATAAGCATAGGGTTGCATTTCCGTAAGCGGATTAACGGCAAAGTTGCGTTGATTTTCTGAAGAACTGCTAATTTCTCCAAACTTTTCTTGGATAGTTTCTCTCAAGATAGAAGAAGCTAGTTCTTCAACAGAAACTTGTTGTAAAGCTGCTGCTTTAACTAAAGATTCTTGAGTTTTTTGACTGATGTAAATATTAGTACCAATCATTGTTAATTTTCTGAATTTTTTAGATTATACCATTAATTCAAGCTAATATAAAAGCAGAACATTAACAATAAAATATCATGTCTAAAGACAAAATTCCAGTTAAAAAAGTAAAAGTTACCGATACAGATGATACTCAAAAATTAGTAGAAGACTTTGTCAAATTAAGTGAATCATCATTAAACGAAGTTTGGTTAACTCCGCAGGAAGATGAAGCTTGGAAAGAACTGTAAATAATTATTCAAAAGGTGAGCTTTTATGAAAAAATATGATGCCAGCATGATTAAGTTTAAAAACGTTCCTCAACTTACAATTTTAGAAAAC
Source organism: Rivularia sp. (in: cyanobacteria) (assembly GCA_965234645.1). Lineage (GTDB taxonomy): Bacteria > Cyanobacteriota > Cyanobacteriia > Cyanobacteriales > Nostocaceae > Rivularia. The sequence continues at coordinate 195,971 of OZ248344.1, forward strand.
AATAAATGTTGCCGTACATATAATTACTGCTTTAATAATTTATTGCCCGAACAAAATGAACTCGATAAAATAGCTGACGGATTAGAGCAAAGATATATTTTAGATAAAGATAAATACGAATTTCCAGAAGATATTGAAGTTGTAGGATATGTCAGTATTGAACGCCTAACAGATTACGAAGCAAGCATTAGTTATTCAACAATTCAACCAGAAGAAACTTGCCTTTATATGTCCGGTATTTATACCTTGCCACGTAAAATTGAAGAGGTATTAGGAACGGTAAAATCAATTCAAGGGGATGCGCGAGAAAATTGGATACGTGATTATAAAAATATATAGACTCACTTTTTCCTAGTCTATTTTAATAGACTTTCGCTATTAGACGGGGAATTGCATTCCCCGGCGGTTATCGCAGCAATCTAATAACTTTAATAAAATTAAATGATTTTTGTAATATTAGCCCTTTTCGTAACCAGCTAATTCCAGATGGTGCTGCCTTACGAATTCCAAATTCCTCGTGAAATCATAATATAGTCGTGCGTCTAACACACCCTACAAAAGAATTATTTTCTATTTACTGTGAGACGGGTAATTTATTCCCCGGCGGATGTGAAAGCAAATGTTTAATTATATTATCTTTAAAACCAAAATCTAAATGTTGGGTTACGGCGCATCTTTATCTCTCGTAAACCATTAAATGATTTTGCGCCTTTAACCCAACCTACTATTCATTCCGAATACTCCCATCTGGCATGATGGTGTCACGAAAAGCGGTTTTATACAAACTACAACCTTCCAAATTCGCACCAGTTAGATTAGCTTCCCAAAAAATGCATCCTCCTAAATTAGTTCCGCTAAAGTTAGCTCCTGTCAAATTAGCTCTATCGAAACTAGTGTTGTGAAAACTTGCTCCTCTTAAATCAGCATTAGTCAGGTTAGCCACTATGAAACTAGCCCAAGATAATCTAGCACCTCTTAAATCGGCTCCAGTCAAATCAGCAACATCTAGACATGATTGAGCTAATCGTGTATTAACGAAACTCGCACCTTTAAGAATGGCACGCTCCAAATAGTATTCGTCCATCCTATTCCCTGTAAAGTCAGCACCACTCAGTTCCATTCCCGAAAGATCCACTTCCAGATCAACTCCAGAAAAGTTTCTTTCTCCAGCCGCATATCTTTCAAAAACTTCTTCTCTTTTCATTCTGGGCATTTCTAAGTTTTAAGTAAGTAAAAATCCGCCGTAATATTCTAATATCAGATGGTGCGTTAGACGTATTAAAATTGTACGTTAATTCACCACATAGTCGTGCGTCTAACACACCCTACAAGAATATAATAGTTCTCCTGGTTTAATAGCATCGGGACATAATTCAGCAATTCGATTCAAAGCTTCTAATAAGTGCGACATAATAATTTAAGCAATAGCAAAGTCAGTATCGCTACGTACTTCTGGAGGATGAAAACCCAGAACTATATCACTTTGAGGAACACCAGCATTAACTAAATCATTGGCAATTCCAACTTCTGTCCAATCTTCTTCAATCCAAATTTTGTTATTTTTAATCTGAATATGAATTGTGATTCCTTTGACTCGTTCTTTTTGATTCCAACCGACTTGAAACCAAAGATATTGATTGTGTTCATCGTCAAAGGCTAAAATTGTTTCTACTTCTGGTATCGGTGGGTTATTTGCTAATTGGTCATATTGTGTCAAAATATCTTTGATTAACGTGCGGTAGTGAATTATTTTATCCATTGTATAATTACCTCATTTGCAATATCTACAATTACTAAATTCATTTTATTTTGTTTAATAATGAATTGAGTTGCTTTTCGTTGAAAAAAGTTTATATAAGTACGTTCGTTGATAGCTAAGTATAAATCATAATCAGGAACTGTTTCTGTTAATAAGTTCCGATAAATAATATACTGACCTAAAGCTCCTTCCAAATCTCGAATGAAGGATGCACCAGTAAAACTTTTAACTTCAACTACTATTTTTTCTCCAGAGCGCTCGGCTAAAAGTGGACGCTCTGCGGCTAAATCAGCAAATAATTTAATTTCTTCATATCTAATTGTGTAAGGGTCGGCTGTAATGATCCACCCATCATTAATTAGAGCATTTTTTACTGCATCATGAATAATATCTTTGGATGGCATTGATTTAATAAAACAAAAAGATATTTTTATATTATCTCTCGAAGTTACCTCATTGCCGCATTATCTCTACCACATACCGTAAGGGGATTGGTGCGTTACGCATTCAGGTGAGTATCGATCGCAAATGGTGCGTTAGACGAATTCCAAATTTTACGTTAATTCACCATATAGTCGTGCGTCTAACACACCCTACAAAAATACAATAATTCCCCTTCCCGTAAAAACCTTTACTAAATAACGATAACTCTTATATAGACGCGATACCCTTGCGTCTCTACATCATCTATTCTTTGATAAAACCTACTTCCAAAAACTAAAACTATGTTAAAAGTATTTGCAGACAGGGGTGGAACTTTTACCGATATTGTCGCCGTCACCAACAATGAATCTACAATCAACCAACTCGCAAATCATCCCCAACGCTTTTTAATTGTTCCTCTTCCGAATCAACAATGGGTTATCGTTTATAAGCTACTTTCCGAAAATCCCGATCGCTATCAAGATGCAGCTATTCAAGGTATTCGCGATATTCTGGGAATTTCAAGCAGCGAAGCTATTCCCACACAAGAAATTGAAGTGGTAAAAATGGGTACTACTGTCGCTACTAATGCGTTGTTGGAAAGAAAGGGCGATCGCGTTTTACTTGCGATTACTAAGGGATTTAGAGATGCTTTGCGAATCGGTTATCAAAATCGTCCCGATATTTTTGCTCGTCACATTGTTTTACCAAGTATGCTTTACGAGCAGGTTGTTGAAGTAAACGAGCGTTACGATGCTAAGGGTAATGAGTTAATCCCGGTGGATGTTGAAGCAGTTAAACAAGATTTGCAAGCTGCTTACAATACGGGAATTCGTAGCTGTGCGATCGCGTTGATGCATAGTTACAATTACCCGCAACACGAGCAGCAAATATCTAAAATTGCTCAAAATATCGGATTTACGCAGATATCGATTTCTCATCAAGTCAGTCCGTTGATGAAGTTGGTTAGCCGGGGTGATACGACGGTTGTTGATGCGTATTTAACTCCTATTTTGCGTCGCTATGTTGACTCTGTGGCTAGTCAATTACCCGGTGTTAAATTAATGTTTATGAAGTCGGATGGCGGGTTAGTTGATGCCCAACAATTCCAAGGTAAAGATAGCATTTTAAGCGGTCCGGCAGGGGGTATTGTTGGTGCCGTGCAAACTAGTTTGAGGGGTGGTTTTGATGCAATAATTACTTTTGATATGGGGGGAACTAGTACCGATGTTGCTCATTTTAACGGGGAGTACGAGCGGCAGTTAGATTCGGAAATTGCTGGGGCAAGGATGCGGGTTCCCGTGCTGGCAATACATACAATCGCTGCGGGTGGCGGTTCTATTTTAACGTTTGATGGTTCGAGTTACCGCGTGGGACCCGAATCTGCTGGTTCAAATCCGGGTCCGGCTTGTTACCGTCGCGGGGGTAAGTTGGCGGTGACTGATGCGAATGTGATGTTGGGTAAAATTCATCCGCAATATTTCCCTGCGGTGTTTGGGCACGATGGGAATTTACCTTTGGATAAAGATGTTGTTACGGAAAAATTTATACAGTTAGCTGAAGATATTGAAACGGCTACCGGGAATAAACCTACACCGGAACAAGTTGCTGCTGGATTTATTGCGATCGCTGTGGAAAGTATGGCAAATGCGGTTAAAAAAATAAGTCTGCAACGCGGTTATGACGTGACTAATTACGCGCTTTGCTGTTTTGGAGGTGCGGGAGCGCAGGTTGCTTGTTTGATTGCGGATACTTTGGGGATGAAAAAGATTTTTCTACATCCTTATGCGGGGGTGCTTTCCGCTTATGGTATGGGTTTGGCTGATGTGAGAGCGATTCGGGAAGCGGGTGTGGAAAAGGTTTTGGATGTGGAGTTGTTGGAGGAATTGCGGGGTTTGATGGAGAGGTTGGAAAGTCAAGGAAGGGGGGAATTAGAAACGCAAAGGAGCGCGGAGGTTAACGCAGAGGAAGAGGTGGTGAGGAAGGTGAATTTGAAGTATGAGGGGACTAATTCTGTTTTGGGGGTTGTTGTTGCAGATGTGGAAATGATGCGGGAGGAGTTTGAGCGGGAGCATAAATTAAGATATGGTTTTGTTCAAGCTGAGAAAAATTTGATTGTGGAGTCGGTTTCGGTGGAGGTGATTCAAAAAATGGATACTCCGGAGGAAGCTTTAATTAAACGTAGTCGGGGGTTAGATGAATTTCCGATTGCTGTGGAAACGGTGCAAATGTTTACTCACGATAAGTGGTATTCAGCACCCGTTTATCGCAGGGAAGATTTACAACCGGGGGATATTATTCAAGGTGCGGCTATTATTGTGGAGAAGATTAGCACGATTGTGGTTGAGCCGAATTGGGAAGCTGAGTTAACCGAGCGGAATCATTTGATTTTGGAGCGGGTTTAATCTGAGTTTGTAGTAAGCGATTTATCGCTTTTTAAGGAATTTTCTTTGCTTACTACGAATGCTTTGGGTAAGAGTGAGGGCTGAAGCCCTTACTACGAACCTATTAGTGTCTAATTTTCCTACGAATAAATGAAATTATTAAGTAAATAATAATCGCAGCGATAATAATCCCGGAAATTGGACCAATATATTTTTCTACTTGTTGAAAATTATTTCCTAACACAAAACCCGCATAACTTAAAAGTGCCGTCCATATCAAGCTCCCTGCAAATGAATATAATAAAAACGGTATTAACGGCATATTATCTAAGCCTGCGGGAACGGAAATAAAAGTACGAATTCCGGGTACAAGACGACCAAAAAATACTGTTGCTTTTCCGTATTTATTTAACCATCTTTTCGATCTATCTATATCCGCACCCGATAAAGTTAACCATTTTCCATATTTATCTATCCAAAGACGCAAACGTTTTTCACCCACAAGTTTACCGACGTAATACCAAGGGAATGCACCTAAAACTGAACCCAAGGTTCCTGCTAAAATTACAAATTGCAAACTTAGCTTTCCTTGAGTCGCGGTAAATCCCGCTAAGGGCATAATTAGTTCGGATGGTATGGGTGGGAAGACGTTTTCTAAAAACATTAATAAACCAATACCTAAGTAGCCGAAGGAAGTAATTATATTAGTTATCCAATCGAGCATTGTGTTTAGTATTAAAAAAAATTAGAAGTTAAAATTAATAATCTAACAAATTTACTTTTGTTAAATTAAATATTGCATTAATCAATTCATCGGCATCAAAAGGTTTTGTTAAATGCATTTGAAAACCAGCTTCTTTTGCTTTTTGAGTATCTTCTTGGGTTGCAAATGCCGTAAGTGCGATCGCGGGAACGCTACCACCTTGATTGCAAGCAAGTTGACGTATTTTATTTAACATACTATATCCATTTTCACCGGGCATTCCAATGTCGCTAACTATAATATCCGGTTGAAAAGAATCAAATTTATCTAAAGCTTCAGCGGCTGATACTGCTAATTCAATTTCAGCGCCTTGTTCTTGTAAAATAAAAGCTAGTAATTCACGAGCATCGGGTTCGTCATCTACGACTAATGCTTTGATTCCACAAAGTTGCTTGTCACTATCTTCGGATCTTGATAATATTTCTGGCTTTGTATTACTAGATTTTATCGGCAATTTTACTGTAAAAGTTGCCCCTTGTTCTTCTCCCGCACTTTCTGCTACTATCGTACCACCGTGGGCTTCTACTAAATGACGGGTAATTGCCAAACCCAAGCCCAAACCACCTTTGGAACGAGTTGTAGAACCATCGACTTGACGAAAATATTCAAAAACCGAATCAAGAAAATCGCTACGAATACCAATACCCGTATCGCTGACTTGAATTTGAGCGGTTGAATTTATTTCACGCAACTCGATTTCAATGCTTCCCCCCTCATGTGTGAATTTAATTGCATTGGAAAGCAAATTCCACAATATCTGAGAAAGACGATTGCGATCGCCAACTATATTTTTGACGTTACTATTTAAGTTAAGCTGTACGTTAATAGATTTGGCTTCTGCTGCTAAAGCTAGAGTTTCTACAGTTTCTCTAATTACGCTAGCTAAATTAATCGGGTTTAATTCTAAATGCAGTTTACCGCGAATTATCCGCGAAATATCCAGTAAATCTTCGATTAATTGCGCTTGTAAAGTTGCATTACGGTCGATAACTTCTAAAGCTTGCTCGAATCTTTCTGGTTTAATTCTGCCACTACTAATCAGTTTAGTCCATCCCAAAATTGCGTTAAGTGGAGTTCGCAATTCATGAGAAACTATTGCTAAAAATTCATCTTTGCTCCGACTTGCTTCTTCAGCTTCCGCACGAGCTTTTTGCTCTCGCTGTAGTAAAACCCTACGTTGTGCTTCTACTTGTTTACTTAAGGTAATATCAACCGCAGTCATTATAAAACAACTGCTATCTCCCCTACTGTCGTGTATTGGTGCTAGGGAAACATTAATATCAACTTCAGAACCATTTTTTGTCAGATGACGAAATTCCAAATTTTTCAAAGTCTGGTTTTGCAACACTCTTTCTACACAACCTGCAAAGGCATTTTTATAACTTTTAGGAATAACTGGTAGCGGTTGATGTAGAATTTCTAACCTTTTCCAACCGTAAATTTGCTCGGCTGTCTTGTTCCAAGTTAAAACTTGATAATCAAAGCTCAAAGTAATAATTGCCACTGGAGAAGCGTCAACCACCGCTCGCAGCATATCATCTGTTTGACGCAAAGATTCTTCCGCACGATGGAGCTCTTGACGCTCCTGACTTTCGCGGAACGCTCGCTGTACCGAAGGAAGCAATCGCTGCAAACGTTGTTTGAGAACATAATCCGTTGCTCCTTCTTTGAGCGCTTCTATAGCTCTTTCTTCTCCTAATACCCCAGAAACTAATATAAAAGGTACATCGGGACAAGTTTCTTGAGCTATTTTTAAAGCCGAAATTCCGTCGAATTGCGGGAGTGCATAGTCAGATAAAATTAAATCTAAATTATCGTTTTGCAATTCTGCTAAAAAATCTTTACAGGTAGCTACTTGTTTTATTTCACAATTTATACCACCATTCTTTAGGGTAGCGCGAATTAACTCGCTATCTGCTGAATCATCTTCTAACAACAAAATATGCAGCATTTTTTGAGAAAGCCGATTGTTGGATAAAGTGTTTACTAACAGAATCGGTACCTCCAAGAATGATTGGTAACTAATTTAGATAAATTCACCTCAACAGAATAATACTAAAGTATGTGTTTTTTATCGTCTATCTCCAGAGCAGCTTATTTGTATTTCTTTAGACATAAATTTGGAGGAGAGGAGTTAGGAGTTAGGAGTTAGGAGTTAGGAGTTAGGAGTTAGGAGTTAGGAGTTATAACCTTTAACCTTTGACTTTTGACCTTTAACCTTGCTAACTATTAATTGATAACGAGAAATAAATTTTTGTTCCTTCATCTACTGCTGATTCTGCCCAAATTCTTCCTTGATGGCGGTGGATGATTCGCTGTACGTTAGCAAGTCCAATTCCGGTTCCTTCAAATTCTTCCTGGGTATGCAATCTTTGAAAAATGCCAAAGATTCTTTCAACGTAGCGCATATCAAACCCGACTCCGTTATCTTTGATAAAAAAAGTTATTTCTGATGAGTTAGTGATGCTACCAATATTAATTTCTGCAATATCTCTGTTACCAGTGTATTTTACAGCGTTTTCAATTAAGTTTTGCCAAACTATTCTGATTAAAGTGCGATCGCCTTTTATAGTTGGCAGCGATGCGATATCCCAAATAATTGTCCTATCTTGGGTTTGCGATATTATCTGCTGCTTAACTTCTTCCACTAAACCATTCATGTCGATGGTGCTGTAGAGCATTTCAAATCTTCCGGTGCTGGAAAATTCGAGTAAATCGTCTATCATCTTACCGGCTCGTTTGGTAAGTTTAAGAATCATTTCTAAGTAATTACTAATTTCTTCGGAAAGGTTCATAAACGGAAGCGACTGTTGTAATAATTCCGCAAAACTATGAACCTGACGAATTGGCGATCGCAAATCATGAGATACTGAATAAGCGAAGGTTTCTAGCTCTTTGTTGGTTGCTTCTAATTGAGCGGTACGTTGCAAAACCCGACGTTCAAGTGTTTGATTGAGTTGTTGAATTGCAGCTTCATTTGATTTACGCTCGGTAATATCTTGCAGCAACCCATCAATTACAGTTTCACCACCTAATTCGGTAAGTGTTTCACTCAACATTAACCAAGTAGTTTTTCCATCTCGCAACAATTGAATTTCTTTCTTCCAAGGTGGTTTTCCTGAAGAGTCGATCAAATTTAACTTTGGATGATTGGGAAAAAAGATTCGTGCTTCTTCTGGAGTATTTAAATTTAAAAGACGTAAAAACCCATCATTAGATTCAATCAATTCCCCGTCTAAAGTAGCGCGAAATACTCCTACATTGAGTTGATCTAGCAAAAATTGCAAACGTAAACTTGTCTGAGCTAATCGAGCGCGAGTTTGAGCATTATTCCAAGCCAAACGTACAGCTTGACTCAACAAAAAATGTCTAGATGATTTTACTATATAGTCATCTAATCCCGCTTTCATTGCTGCAACCGCAACTTCTTGGGTACCGGAACTAGTAAACATGATTACCGGAACATCACGCTGAGAAGACTTCACAGCATCCAAGATATTTAGACCATTTGTCCAATTCAGTTGATAATCAGTAATCACTAAATCGTAATTATCTGCTTCTAATACAGATGCAAACTCAATAGCATCAATAATTTCTACTATTTGCAAATCAGAAAACTCTTTTCTCAATTCTCGAATAGCTAAAAGGCGATCGTTCGGATTATCGTCAATTAGTAAAATATTTTGTAGCAGTCGAGTTTGACTCATACATAAACACTATATGAATACAATTTACCGCAAGATCGTGCAGCCGTAAGTGCATGAACTGGGTAACAAATTAATCTCAAACTCGTTTATATACCAGATAATTATGGTTCGTAATATGCTTTCATCAACCCCGATCGCAAATATAATTACGAACTACATTCACCGCCAGCAGTGCGGCTGATTAGTAATTATTAGGTGATATATCTGTAAATGTTGAATAGTTTATTTCTTTAGTGTTCTGTAAAATAAAGACTAAAAAAATAAAATTTCAATACGAAAAAGAGTTCAATAGAAGTATAACTTAAAAATATACTAAGCAGACACAATCGAAGGATAGCAATTTATTTTCAGCCAAAAACAATCGAGTGCTTCAATCATCTTTGTCAGCGCATCGTAATTAACTGGTTTTACTAAATATGAATTAACACCGATATCATAGGCTCGATTTACATCTTTATGTTCCTTAGAAGAAGTTAAGATCACAACCGGAATACGCTTAATTACAGGTTGTTGTCGAATCCACTCAAGAACCTCTAAACCCGAACGACGGGGAAGTTTTAAATCCAGAAGAATCATACCGGGCAGCGGATAAACGTTTCTGTCTTCATATTTTCCCTCACCTGCAAGATACGCAACAGCTTCATCACCATCGCGCACAACCTGCATCAAACCATCAAATTTACTTCGCCGGAAAGCCCGTTGTATAAACAGGATATCGTTAGAATCATCTTCTACCAGCAAAATACCAAAATCATTTAGACCCATCATATGTTCCATTTTCTAACCTATGTTAGATGTACCATCATAACGATGTATATCAAAAGAAATATTATAAATATTATAAATTTTAAATTATCTGTTTTTAGAAGGTTAACAATACTTTTGATATATGGTAATCGAGAACCAGTTACCAGTTACCAATAAAAATTTCTTCCCCCTTGTCCCCTTGTCTCCCCCTTCGGGTTCACCACTCCCCTCAACGGAGGGAACCTCCGCACGGGGGTGGATTCACCATCTCCCCATCTCCCCATCTCCCCCTCTCCCCCCTCTCCCCATGCCTAATGCCCAATTCTTAACACTTCGGTAATTCAATCCAAAAACAACTACCTCGATTGAGAATAGAATCAACACCAACCTTGCCGCCTAAACTTTCCACACCACGTTTAACAATTGCTAAACCGATACCCGTACCTGGGTAAGATTCAATTCCATGTAACCGCTCGAAAACTCGAAAGATTCTTTCTTGATGTTCGGGAGCGATACCGATGCCGTTATCTTCTATACATAATTTTAGCGATTCACCCTGTTGTTCAGCCGAAATTTGTATAACTGGATTTACGTCAGTGTTAACAAACTTGATAGAGTTGACGATTAAATTGGTAATAACCGATCTTAAAATGCTTTGGTGGCTGATGACAATAGGAAGCGCTGTTTTAATAATAACTTCTGCGTGTTTTTCTTGTAATTGAGATTCAAGTTCGCTAAGTATATCTTGAGTTAAATTCGCTAAATTAACTTGTCCTAAGTGGATTTGAGTTCTCCCCAAACGACTATATGCTAGCAAATCTAAAATTAAACTATCTAAATATGCTGTTGCTGTTATCAGACGATTTAAATATTCTCGTCCCATATCATCAAATAAACTTTCATAATCTTCTAGTAAGACTTGAGCAAAACCTTGAATAGCGCGTAACGGTGCGCGTAAATCGTGGGTAACAGAATAGCAAAACGCTTCTAATTCCTCGTTTGCTGCTTCTAATTGTTTGGTACGCTCTTTAACTCGCGCTTCTAAGGTAGCGTTAAGCTTGCGGTTTTCAGCTTCTGCCCTTTTACGTTTGGTAACTTCTAGAATTATAGAGCCAATGGCATTTCGGTTATCGGAAATTGGTAAAGGAAAATAAGAAGCTTCCCAATTTCTAATAATACCTGGTTCCTTGGGAGTTTCTCTGGTAATTTCAATTCCGCGTAAAGGTTCACCCGTAGTTGAAACTTGTTGATAAATCGATTCTAATCTAGGAGCTAATTCGGGTAAAATTTCGCGAATAGTTTTACCAATATGCTCTTGTGGTGATTTACCATTAATATCCGCTAAAGTTTTATTTATCAGCAGGTATTGTAATCGATCGTCAAGAATCGCTAAACCGATCGAAGCATCATCAAAACAAGTTTCGAGCAATTGCTTTTGTAATGTAAACTCTGTTTGAGAAACTTGATTATTATGACATTCTGCAATTATCTGCGTTATTTTTCCTTTTTCGTCAGTTATCGGTGTAAATAAAAAATCGCAACTAGTAGCCCTATCTTTTGTTTGGAATAAATCTATCTTAATATTTACTAATTCACCTCGAACAACTTGAGCGATCGCGCTTTGTAATTGTTTCTGACTTTGGGGATTAATAGCTTGCGAAAACACTTTCCACAAAGGTTTACCAAGAATACCTTCTTTAATTAAAGAGAAATACTTTAGCGCCGAATCGTTAATTTCTAATAAACTACCATTGGGTTTAATGATAAATAGATTTTGTGAACTGTTATTAAAAATATGATAATAACTATGATTAATTTGAATAATAGATTGAAGACGTTTTGACAGAGAAATATTCCATACAAACATTCCTATTGCAATCAAAATACCGTCTACCGCAAACGCTTGTAGTTCCACCACTTATATTTAACCGACAACTACGGCAATATTAATGATAACAATATAGAGAGGTTGCAGTGCGATAGCGAGTAGCCACAATCGCTCTAATCTTAAAGATAAAATAACTCAAGTTGAAGCTAAATCACCCTCACGTGCTTATGAGTGGGGAACCATCCAAACAAAGCCCCTCCGGGTTCGCTAGTTTGGGGGACGGAAACCGACACCCCTTTCCTTGACTCACCACCGTTAAGGTGGGCTGAATTAAACGCATCTTTATAAAGAAATGGTAAGTGGGTATGCCTTCATTATTTGTGTCATTGCTCACGAGGGGCGTTAGCGCAGCGTCTCCCCCAGGGAGATAGCAATCCCAGAGTCTTGCGATGAACCGCAGCTGAACCGCACCTCCGGTGAACGCTGAATGCTTCGTTTCACTCCGTTCAACTCGCAATGACAAATGTACAATTAATTTTACTCAAGTACTTATAACTCCCAACTCTTAACTCTTAACTCTTAACTCTTAACTCCTAACTCTTAACTCCTAACTCTTAACTCCTAACTCTTAACTCCTAACTCCTAACAACCCCAATTTCCAAAATCGCAACACCAACTTGTACAATGAGACAGTTGTATGCGGTGGCGGAAGTGATCGAGCGTTATACTCTGCCTGAAATGGGCAATATCTGGACTGATTCTTACAGGTTTCAAACCTGGCTCTCTGTGGAAATTGCAGTTTGCGAAGCACAAGCCGATTTGGGTTATATACCTGCCGAAGCTGTACGGGAAATTAAAGCCAAGGCAAATTTTGATGTTAAGCGGGTGCTGGAAATTGAAGCAGAAGTCCGTCACGATGTAATTGCTTTCCTAACTAACGTTAACGAGTATGTAGGCGATTCCGGACGTTACATCCATTTGGGAATGACAAGTAGTGACGTGCTGGATACCGCTTTGGCGCTGCAAATGCTCGCAAGCTTAGATTTGATCGTGCAAAAGCAGGAAGAATTAATCGCAGCCATTCGCGAAAAAGCCCGCGAACATCGCTACACCGTAATGATTGGACGTTCCCACGGTATTCATGCCGAACCCATAACCTTTGGTTTTAAACTCGCTGGATGGTTAGCAGAAGTTTTACGCAACCAGCAACGCTTGCAAACCCTACGCAAAACCATAGCCGTCGGAAAAATATCCGGTGCGGTGGGAACCTACGCCAACATCGAACCCCGCGTAGAAGCCCTGGCTTGCGAAAAACTCGGACTCCAACCAGACACCGCATCCACTCAAGTTATTTCTCGCGATCGCCATGCCGATTTTCTCCAACAACTGGCTCTACTTACAGCATCCCTCGAACGTATCGCCGTTGAAATCCGCAACTTACAAAGAACAGATGTCCTCGAAGTAGAAGAATACTTTTCCAAAGGACAAAAAGGTTCCTCGGCAATGCCCCACAAACGCAACCCGATCCGTTCGGAAAGATTAACCGGAATGGCGCGAATTATACGCTCAAACGCCGTCGCAGCCCTAGAAAACGTCGCATTGTGGCACGAAAGAGATATTTCTCACAGTTCCGTAGAAAGAGTAATTTTACCCGATTCTTGCATTTTGACGCATTTTATGTTAAAGGAAGCAACCAACTTAGTAAAAAACCTGTTGGTATATCCCGAAAACATGGCGAAAAACATGAACTGTTACGGCGGCGTAGTATTCAGTCAAAAAGTACTCTTAGCCTTAATCGACAAAGGAATGAACCGCGAAGAAGCATATCAAATAGTTCAAGGAAGCGCACATACAGCATGGAACAAAGAAGACGGAGACTTCCGCAACTTAATTTCTAAAGACACTCGCGTCACACAAAAATTATCATCCCCAGAAATCGAAGCTTGTTTCAACCCCCAAAACCATCTACAGCATTTAGATCAAATTTATCAACGGTTGGGAATTTAAATTGGGGATTGGGCTACCTCCCACCTACGGTGAATGGGAATTGGGCATTGGGAATAGTTAAGAGTTAGGAGTTAGGAGTGAGGAGTTAGTAAAAAATTATCTACCCCCTCTACCCCCTCTACCCCCTCTCCCTTTTCTTCCGGTTAAACTAAATACGCAGTTGAATGTCTAAATATTTACCTATTTATGTAATTCAAATTTCTGGGTGCGTGTATGATAGAACTCTTGGCTGTGCTTTCGGCTTCTGCGGCGGTTGGAATACGAATAGCTTTACCAGTACTATTTTTTGGACTTTTGCAAGGTCAAGAACTTTGGTCTGAGGTGCCGGTTTTATCCTATATTTACTCGCCATTTTTACTGGGTTTACTGACAAGTTGGTCGGTAATTGAGCTTACCGCTTCAAAAAAGCTCATGGGACAACGAATATTACAGATAGTTGAAACATTATTTTCACCCATCATGGGTGCAATTATGGGTTTAGCTGTAGTTTCAGCAACGCAATCTCCAACTTGGTTGATTGGTATAACTGGAGGTTTATTTGCTTTGGTACTCCAGCTAGTTCAACTTGGTTGGTTTTTCCGCTTGCGGGGTTTACCGCTATGGTTTGTTTTTATTCAAGATGCTTTATGCATTACTTTAATAATATTCGCTTTCTCTTCTCCCACTCCTGGAGGTTTGATTGCTTTAGTATTGTTATGGTTCGCAATTTACAGCGGTAAACTTTGGTATGACTGGTATCGGGGGATTGGGAGTTAGGAGTTAAGAGTTAGGAGTTAGGAGTTAGGAGTTAGGAGTTAGAAGTTAGGAGTTAGGAGTTAGGAGTTAGGAGTTAGGAGTTAGGAGTTAGAAGTTAGGAGTTAGGAGTTAGGAGTTAGGAGTTTTATATTTTAACCTTTAACCTTTGACATGCAGACCTTTAACCTTTGACCTTTAATGACCTTTCTTTAACCTTTAATGAAGGTTTTATTAAGCTACGTATTTACCCTTGCACTTGCGATGATTTATGGGTTATCACTGATATATAGAAAACAAAGATAAAATACAAACTATACGAAACAGTAAATTTAACTAACTTGATTTCTCTTTTAAAAAACCTTCTCTTTATTATTCAAATCGGTAAGACTTCTTAAAGTCCTACCGATTTTTTTATTTGAGACTTAAGCAATCTTAACTCCTAACTCCTAACTCTTAACTCTTAACTTCTAACTACTTGTTACAAAAGCCCCACAGCGTGAAATAAACCATGCCCGGTGAGTATTTCAATCACCAAAGCCAAAAAACCAAGCATGGCTACTCTTCCATTCCAAATTTCTGCGGAGGTGGTAATACCCCATTCCCAACTCTCTTGAGGATACATCTTAACTTTCTTCTTCATCTGGTTGACTTGCGCGAATGAAATACTTGGAGATTTCAATGCATCAAGTGTCAAATCTGCTAAAGCTTCGATAAATACTGGATGTACGTTAAGTGCTGGCACCCTGCGGAAGTTCTCAATTCCTGCTTCTTCTGCGATTTCCCGATACTCAATATCAATTTCTTCTAATGTCTCAATATGCTCGGAAACGAAACTGACAGGTACAACTACTAAATTTTTAACGCCTTTGTGTGCTAAATCTTCGATCGCTTCTTCGGTATATGGTTGCAGCCATTCCACCGGACCGACACGACTTTGATAAGCTAAAGTATGCGGGTTAGAACGATTGAGAGTTTGCATAATTAAATGAGTGCATTCCTCAATTTCCTGCTGATAAGGATCTCCAGCTTCTTCTACATAGCTTTTAGGAACTCCATGTGCGCTAAAGAAGATGTGAGCTTCGTCGGGATTCGGTAACTGATCTAACTCCTGGGCGATTAATTCTGCCATTGCTTGCAGATAACCGGGTTGCTTGTACCAAGAAGCAATTACGGAATATTCAATTTTTTGTAGTTTGGGATTTTCTTGCCAAATTTGTTCAAGAAGCCGATAGCTAGAACCGCTAGTACTAATAGAAAACTGAGGATAAAGAGGTAAAATAACTAATTTATCAATACCATCGGCAAGAATCTGAGCGATCGCCTCCTCGGTGTAAGGATACCAGTAGCGCATTCCCACATAAATGTTTGCTTCTTCTCCAACTTTAGCCAACTGCTCCTTTAAAGCATCCCCTTGAGCTTCGGTAATTTGTCGCAACGGAGAACCACCACCAATTTTACGGTAGTTTTCTTGAGACGTTTTACTTCGTCGCGTCGAAATAAACCAGGCTAAAGGTTTTTGCAGCCAACTAAAAGGTAGACGAATTATTTCCGGATCGGAAAACAGATTGTAAAGGAACGGCTGGACATCCTCAAGTTTATCCGGTCCACCAAGATTAAGTAATAAAACGCCTACACGACCCATAGCAGTATTAGTCCCCAAATTTTTCAGCTTTTTTACTAATGTTAACAATATATCTTCATTAAATACATAAGTTAATACTAGGGAGATATATCCTGGCTACAATTCTTCGAGATTGAAGCTATCGTTATCGATGGTTTAATGAATGGAATATCGCGATCGGCGGCTTTAAGCTTCAGTGGTGAATCCCGGTTTCCTTACTTTTGCTTAATTAGGCTTAACAATTGACTCAGATTCCCACTTCGGTTAAACAACGCAGTTTTTAATGGATTGGATGCTTCCCCTTTATTTATAAAACGAGCGCGGCGGAATATATCTTTTACAAGAAATGGAATCCCAGCAATTGCAAATGATTCTCAAAGAAGTATACCGCGTATTGCGATCGGGAGGAGTATTTACATTAGTTAAAGGTAAAATTGAGTTGATTGTGTAATAGCGAATAAGGAAGAATCAAATATTTATGAAAGATGCTCGCATAGAAAAATTGGTAAATTCATCTATAGATGAACAACAGATACAGGACTTACGTGCTTTGCTTAATTTGTCACCTGTTGAGCGTAATGCATTACTCGCAAAGCAAGCGGCGAATATTGCAGAATATTTTGTACCTGGTAGCGATGAGATGGAGTGGGCTGAAGAATATGTAGAAAATAATAATACAACGACTGATGACGAGTAGCAAATACAAAAGGGGTGAAATTTGGCGCGTACAACTTAATCCTACTAGAGGTGATCAAATACAGAAAACACGTCCGGTGATTGTAATCAGTGCTGATGGTTTACAAGGATTAAGACTGCGATTAGTCGTTCCAATTACAAGTTGGAAATCTTCATTTTCTAACATTCCTTGGATTGTACAAATAAATCCTTTGCCAGAAAACGGGTTGACAAAACTTTGTGCTGCAAATCCTTTACAAACTCGTTCTGTGTCTGTGGAACGTTTTACTAATAAACTTGGCGTACTTGAAGACAAGAAGCTAGAAGCAGTGATATTAGCTTTAGCAGTTGTGGTTCAATATCCTTGATGAACGTTGTTACGATTATTCTTAAAGTATCATCTTCAATAATATTACTGAGTAAATCCGCTATACTTTGAGCAAAAAGTTAACAAGTGTAAGCGATGGATTTGTTAGTAGTTTGGGGAGTGGCGCAGGCTGCGGGATTTGTTTTTAAACCGATTTTAGCAGAGTTATCGAAGGATTTGGGGGCTGTTGCAAAAGATGCAGCCAAGGATTGGACGAAGGATTTATTTAAAGGTATTCCCGGTAATGCGTTGAAGCGTTTGCAGAAGCAAGATATTGATGTTGCTGCTGGTAAAGCTTTGAAGGAGTTTTTGTTATTAGTGCAGCAGGAATTAGAAGATGCTGAAATTGAAGATGAAGAATTGAAGCAGTTTGTTAAGCCTTTTAATAAATTTATTCACAATAAAGACGTTAAAGAGATTTTGGGAAGTGCTTTTAAGTATGAGTGTGAAACTTTAGATACTAAGAAATTAGAAAGTAAATGGTATGAATTAGATTTATCAGCTTTACCAAATGAGTTTGATTGGAAAAAACTGGGGTTACGCTATCTAAAAAAAGTTAAAGCCATAATCCGAGATTCAGATAAGCTTAGGGTGATTTTGGATTCGCAAAATATAGAAGCAATTAAAGATAATAGTCAAGAAACTGCGGGAATTATTCCAGATTTTGATTTAATCGGATATCAAGAAGCGATAAAAGAAACATACGGCGAGCTTGAATTAGAGAGGTTAAATACTAGCGATGGCTGTAAGAAACCTAAGCTATGGGGAATGTTTATCGCGCAAAACGTGCGGGAAGTACACGAATTACCCCAACACGAGTTACCGAAACATTTAAAACGGTTACGAGAAACTCAACAAGCAGAAGCAGAAGATTTAGAACTTTTTAAGAGAATTTATCTTGAACAACCCATACATTCTATATTAGAAATTATTAACGAAAAACAAACTTATAAATATATAGTTATTTTAGGCGATCCAGGTTCCGGTAAATCTACATTATTACAATATTTAGCATTAAATTGGGCGGAATCACCTTTAAATAATTCAATTTCTCAACCAATTCCGTTGTTAATTGAACTCCGTACCTATATGCGACGAAGGGATGATAAAGAATGCAATAATTTTCTGGAATTTTTCCATAAATGTAGTGGTGCAGTATATCATTTAAATCAACATCAATTACAAACACAACTTAAAGCTGGTAACGCTTTGGTGATGTTTGATGGTTTGGATGAAGTATTTGACGATAATAAAAGAAAAGATGTAATTAGAGATATTCACCGCTTTACAAATGAATATCCAGATGTACAGGTAATTGTGACTTATCGCGTTTTTGATTACAAACCTCAAAGATTGCCCTATGCTGAATTTAAACACTTCAAGCTGCAAGATTTAGAAACAAAACAAATTCAAGATTTCATCGATCGCTGGCATGAATTAACTTTTAATGACGAAGCGGATAAACTTAGAAAAAAAGAACGATTGCAAAAAGGGATTGAGAATTCAAAAGCGATTCGAGAATTAGCCGGAAATCCTTTATTGTTAACAATGATGGCAATTCTCAACCTTGATATTTATGATTTTATATATGATGTTGCTGCTGATGATTCCTTTTCACCTTTAGTCGCGTTTGAGAGTAATTATAATTGTCATCCCCGCCAAACTGCATTAGAAATAATTCTCACAAACTACCCCAATCATGCCAAAACATTACCACTTCTACAGAACAGAGCGAAAAATGACCCTGATGAGCAGTTACGAGAATTTGCTCAGAAAAAATTGCAAGAATGGAATAAAAAATAACCATTTCTCCCCATCTCTTCCCTCAGCGCTCTCTGCGTCTCTGCGGTTTTTTACTCCTCAATCTTTCACAATATTCGATGGTGCGTTAGAGGATGTTTTCCAAGTATCGTTTTTACGCAATTCTCGGATTATCCCCCCTTCCCCCCTTGTAAAGGAGGGTTAAAGTCCCCCTTTTTTAAGGGGGATTTAGGGGGATCTGAAAGCTTATGGTTTTATTTATGACTTGGAAAACATCCTCTTACGGCATTATTTAAATAGTAATCTTAAAACAATATTAATTCGTGCCGTAACACACCCTACAATTTACCAAACGAACGAAAACCTTTAATCATCGCTACCGGATAATCCCGATGTTCGGGATTCGGAATCAATCGCTGATTTTTGCAATCAACTAATAAATCTAACTTTGCTAAAATCACTCTACCAATTAACACCTCATTTCCTACAACTAATGCTTCATTTACCGTTTCTCGTCCTTCATATTCTATAATTATTGCTTCAGTTGTTCCTATACTTTCTTTACTTCCATTTTTGCGCTGAAATATCTTTTCTCCTCTAATTCTCAAACCCAATTCTTCCACAACTCTTTGAGGAATAACCAACCCAACTGCACCTGTATCAACTAATCCTTCTATTTCTAATTGCCGGAGTAAATTTGGTGCTAGCAAACCACGATTGACTAACTCTTCATCAATGGCGTTTTTTAATTGAATTTTAACTCTAACTGCTCCCATCATTTTTATTATTATTTGTATTTCGTTATTGTTTTGTGATAAATAAAAGCGGCTCAAATTTCCCAACAACCCATGATATCCGATGGTGCGTTACAGCATTGTTTTAATTGTTGAAACTGTTGTGGGATGGGCATCCTGGAGGGTTTAATCGTATATCAATTAACAATAAATTCTGAACCTCACCCCAACCCTCTCCTTAATAAGGAGAGGGAGAGATTTACCATAGGTAAAGCGAGGGTGAGGTTTCACAAACTCGATAACCAATCTCTTGCAGCTTGTGGAGAATTTAACCGCACTACATTCAGATGCGAATATTCAGGTTTGTTAATTAAAATCGGATATTCTTTTTTTCGTTTGCGGTAGGTTTGCAACACCCATAAAATAATAGATTCTCGCGAGAAAACTTTTTTCCAAGTCTCATAATTGCCATTGCAGACTTGTTGCTGCGTCGTTACCCTGCGAAAAGTTCGCCACAAAACCCGACTCATCACCACGGGGAAAGAATAATCCAACCAAATAAGTGTATCGGCATTTCCCCAAACGATATCGCGCACTTTGCTGTAATTACCATCAACAATCCAACTATTACCAGCTAAACATTGTTTAACGCGATCGCCAAAAATATCATAGGGTGCTGCTACCCAATTCGCTTCCCAGTAAAGAGAATCTAACTCGAAATGAGGAATCATCAGCGAATGCGAAACTTGACGAGCCAAAGTTGTTTTACCCGCACCGCTGGTACCGATTACACAAATGCGTTGCGGTAGAGTAGGGGAATCAAGTTTCATCCATTTGATAAATTTGACGAATTTCTTCTAAAGTATTTTTTGTGCGTATACCTTCCCTAATTGCGGTTAAAACTTCTAAATCTTTTATCTGAGATATTTGTGACATTAACTGTAAACCTTCTGAACCAAATTTTACTTCTAAACCTAATTCAATTCCTGAAAGTAAACCTTTGATTTCTCCTTGATTCAAAATCTCTTGATACCAGGGTGATTCCTGCAATACAGTCATATCCCACCTCATAATTTGCTATACCAATTGAGTTGATAATACAAAGCAGTTTTTTGAACAAAATTTCAGGTTTCATCTGCTTGATAAATTTGACGAATTTCTTCTAAAGTATTTTTTGTGCGTATACCTTCCCTAATTGCGGTTAAAACTTCTAAATCTTTTATCTGAGATATTTGTGACATTAACTGTAAACCTTCTGTACCAAATTTAAGTTCTAAACCCAGTTCAATTCCTGCTAACAACTCTTGTCGTCGTCCTTTGATTTCCCCTTGATTCAAAATCTCCTGATACCAGGGTGATTCCTGCAATACAGTCATATCCCACCTCATAATTTGCTGTACTAATTGAGTTGATAATACAAAGCTAGCAAAAAAAGCTAAAAGTGGTTCTAATTCATTTAACTGTTCGTCAGCACGTAACATTTGCACTGCTTGCTGCACAACTTCTACTTCGTTTCCACCTTTAAGTATTGGTACAAAAGGTAATAAAGAAGAAAGCGATTGTTGAAAAACTAGTTGTACATCTACTTCCCATAAATTAATTACTCGATAGTCTTGACGTGCCTGTAATCCCAAAACTTGCGATCGATAATTATTAACAATTTCGACAGTTTGGGGTGGTGGCAAGATGTTAATTAATACCGGGTAAACTGGTAAATCATATTTCTCTTCTGCTAATGCTGCATAAGCCCTTATTCTTCTTGGTAAACGAGTATCGTAACGCAATTGTAGTTCGTTCAATACCAGAAAATTTCCAACTTGTGGATGATAAGCTTTTACTACTACATCACTTTCCCGGCTAATCCATTGAAACTCCGAAGCAAGAATTTCTCTTGCTGAAACTTCTGCTGATTGCGTTACCCATTTTACCCAAGCATCTGGGGATAAACTTATTAAACGTTTGCTGCCGATATCTGCTGTTTTTGGCATATTATTGACATATTTAATTACTCTATTAAATCATCAAGTTTAGCCAGTATTCTTAAACCTTCTTCTGGATTACCAATTGCAGCCATTGCTTTAAATCTTGTATTAGCATCAAATTCAGCTAAAGCTAGAGTAGAAAGTTCTTCAATCAGCTTATTAATACTTATACCTTTAGCTCGAGCAAGTTCTTTCAATCTATGATGTTTTTCGTCTGGTAAGCGAATAGTTAAAGTTGCCATTTTTATTTAACTCCCGATCGTTTCTTCGGGTTTTAATATTGATAAGTGAGGAAATCGTGCTGCTTGAATTAATATATGAAATTTATTCGTTACCAAATTAATATCTGAGAGACGTAATATATTACGTCTCTACACATGAAATCACAGTGCCATTGAACAACTTAAAAGATGTTATGGCATAAGGATACTTTGTTTTAGGTTGTATATTCCGCATTAATTTTCACGTAATCGTAACTCAAGTCGCATCCCCAAGCTTTACCAACACCTGCACCATTTCCAACACTTACTTGAATAATTACCGGATTATCTACCCTTTGCGTATTTACCTGAGTGCGATCGACAGTTAAATCGTTACTATTATTAGTTGCGACAAAATCGGAGGGTAAAGAAGATGCTTCTGCTGTTTGTTTTAAATATGCGCTCGCTGCTTTTCGATCGAATTGCAATGGCTGTCCTTTTTCCATTAATAAAAAATCTCCCATCTGAATTCTTAAATCGCTTTGCTCAAATGGTACCCCCGCACGCCCAGCAGCGGCGGCGATTCTTCCCCAATTTGGATCTCTGCCAAATATTGCAGATTTCACTAACGACGAACCAGCAATGGTTTTAGCGATTTGTAAGGCTGATTTTTCATCAGGTGCGCCGCTTACTTGCACTTCGATCAAACAAGTTGCACCTTCACCATCGCGAGCGATCGCCTTTGCTAAATGCTGACAAACTGCGGTTAACATTGCTTCTAATTTTTTGGCTTCGGCACTCATTTCAGTAATCGCTGGGGTGCGCGATTGTCCGTTAGCTAAAGCAATTAAACTATCGTTGGTACTGGTATCGCCATCAACGGTAATTGCATTGAAACTCTTGTCAGCAGCACGACTGAGCATTTCTTGCCACAACTTAGAAGAAACCGCAGCATCGCAAGTGACAAAAGCTAACATCGTCGCCATGTTGGGATGTATCATTCCCGAACCTTTGCTGATTCCGCCAATTCTTACTGGTCTATCGTGTATAGTTGTTTCTAGCGCAATAGATTTTGTAACTAAATCTGTAGTAATTATCGCCTTTGCTGCTGCATCACTACCCGTTTCCGAAAGCGCTTCAACTAACTTGGGGATACCTGCTTTAAAAGCATCCATCTTCATTCGTTGCCCAATTACCCCAGTTGAAGCCAGCAACACCGATTTTGAAGAAATATTAAGGGCTTGCCCCAACATCATCGCAGTTTCGAGGGCATCCAACCAGCCCTGATTACCCGTAGAAGCGTTAGCCTGTCCGGCATTGCAGAGAATGGCGCGGGCACTCGCACTTGATAACAACCGCTGACGACAATAGTCAACACAAGCCGCCGTAACTTGAGACATCGTAAACACACCAGCGGCGATCGCCTCTACATCTGAAACAATCAACGCTAAATCAGCAGCACCCGAAGGCTTCAGCCCAGCAGCGATTCCAGCTGCTTTATATCCTCTAGCTGCTGTAACACCGCCACTTATTTCCCGCCAGTCACTCATTCTTCTTCCCCTGCATTTTTTATCGCCGCAATAGTAGGGGATTATATCAATTATTAGTTAACAGTTAATGGTAACTTATTAGTTATTAATGCGAATAGGGGATTAGAGAGATGGGGAGATGGGGAGATGGGGAGATGGGGAGTTAGGAGTTAGGAGTTAGGAGTTAGGAGTTATGAATTAAAAATTAAAAATTAAAAATTATTAGCTTTATTACTTTGACCTATTTTTAATGCCCAATGCCCATTCACCGGAGGTGGGAGGTAGCCCAATGCCCAATTCCCAATACCGTATAAATACTCAAAAAAAAGAGAGAGCCACTTAGGTAGCTCTCCGGATCATCAGGGTGCATCTACTTAACATAGTATATCACTGTTTGTCCAGGGGGTTTCACCCCTCAGTTAAATTTGGATTAATTTTTAGTAAAGAAATTATCGTTTGCTTGACAGTATTATTATCTAGAAGTGATAAAAAGACAAAAAAAAGAGAGCCACTTGGGTAGCTCTCCGGATCATCAGGGTGCATCTACTTAACATAGTATATCACTGTTTGCCCAGGGGGTTAAACCCCTTACTTAGATTTAGATGAAAATTTTGCGAAGAAATAGCGATTTAATATGAAAAAATAAAAAAGAGAGCCACTTACATAGCTCTCTAACATCAGGGTGCATCTGATTATCATATTTTACCATTTGTGGCATGAGGGATTATACCCCTCTGTGATTTTTTTTTATAGAAAATATTCTTTTAAAGAATAAAATTAAAACGTTGGAAAGGGCAATTATACGGATATTAAATTTCCAAAAAAAAACGGAGAGCCACTTGGTAGCTCTCCAGATCATCAGGGTGCATCTACTTAACATAATATAGCATTTAAGGGGTGGAGGGTGTCACCCCCTTTATTTGTTTTTGATAAAGATTTTGTGAAGAAATTTACGTATAAATGCTGGAGGTTGTTTTCGATCCTTTTCGATCGAGTAAAAATTAGACATTATAAGTAAGTCGGCACAAATAAACCCCTTGGCATATAACAGGATATAAACAATCATCAAACCCTTGGGATTGCTTCGTTTCACTTTGTTCCACTCGCTTCGGACATACCTTGATTTTTTAACGCCGACTTACTTATATATAAATTTAATATCCGTCGATCCATACAAACCAAAATACACGGAGACGTTGCACTGCAACGTCTCTACATCGATGATTTATTCAAGTAAAGCTTGGAGTTTCTTGTCTACCAACTGATTGGTTAATTTTGGATCGGCGCGTTTTCCGGTTTTTTTGAGAACTTGTCCGACAAAAAAGCCTTTAACGTTGGTTTTACCGCTACGATATTTTTCGACTTCTTTGGGGTTTCCAGCTATAGCTTCATCGATTAAAGGTTCGAGTACGGCTGGATCTGTAATTAGTTTTTCGCCAGCAAAAATATGGGAGGGAGAATCACCATTGAGTAAATCTGGTAATTTCTCTTTGGCTTTGGCATTACTAATCTCACCTTTGTCAATCAGCTTGACGACATCAGCTAAATTGCTTGGTGTCAAATTAATTTCAGAAATATTCAGCTTTTGCTTGTTGAGATAAGCCGCAATATCGCCCATAATCCAGTTTGCGGCAGTTTTGGAATTTGCTCCCTTTTCTACAACAGCTTCAAAATATTCGGCAGTTGCCCGCTCCTCGGTTAAAACTCGCGCATCGTATGCAGAAAGTCCTAACTCGGTTTCATAATGATGGCGTTTTTTGGCGGGTAAATCTGGTAACTCGCTTTCCCAACTCTTTAATTGCTCTTGTGTCACCTCAATTGGTGCTAAATCGGGTTCGGGAAAATAACGATAATCGGAAGAGCCTTCCTTAACTCGCATACTAATAGTGCGTTGAGAACCTTCTTCCCAAAGACGAGTTTCTTGAATGATTTTTTCGCCAGATTCAACGGCTTCGATTTGACGTTCAATTTCGTGTTCGATCGCTTTTTGAATCGCGCTGAACGAGTTCATATTCTTAATTTCAACTTTTGTGCCAAATTCCTTTTGTCCCACCGGACGCACGGAAATATTCACATCGCAACGCAGCGAACCTTCCTGCATATTACCATCGCTGACACCGAGATAGCGGACAATTCGGCGTAATTCTTGAGCGTATTCTGCGGCTTCTTGTCCGGATCGGATATCGGGTTCTGAAACGATTTCGATTAACGGGATACCGGCTCTGTTGTAGTCTACCAAAGAATAGCTCGATCCACTTAGGCGATCGCTACCGGCGTGAACCAATTTTCCAGCATCTTCTTCCATATGCAAGCGAGTAATACCAATTCTTTTACGAGTGGGATTACCTTCGTTGTCAACTAACTCAATCTCGATAAAACCGTGTTCGGCGATCGGTAAATCGTACTGAGAAATTTGGTAATTTTTGGGTAAATCGGGATAAAAATACTGTTTGCGGTCAAATTTACTATATTTAGCGATTTGACAATTAAGAGCCAAACCCGCTTTTACGGCGTATTCTAATACTTTTTCGTTGAGTACTGGCAAAACTCCAGGTAAACCCATACAAACCGGGTCGATGTTAGTATTAGGGTCTGCACCAAATTCTGTAGAGCTATCAGAGAAAATCTTAGTTTTAGTAGCGAGTTGACAATGGGTTTCTAGACCAATTATCGCTTCGTAATCAGTTTTTACAGTCGTAGCAGTCATAAAATTTCAATATTTGAGCTTATATTGCAATTAATAGGTATTGTAGCTGTTTCAAGGCAATAACCGATGGATGTTAACGCTTGTTATTATGGCGAGAATTCCGCCCACTGAGAATTTTTATTTCTCATTTCTTGAGGGATGAGCATCCTTGCCCCGTCCTTAATATTTATGATAGTGGATTAGAGTCTTTTTAAATGCCGTTATATATTTAAAAGCTTCTATTTTCTTCGTATTGTTGGCATTTTCATAGTTAAGTAATAATTATTTTTACTAATTATTCTCATTAGTTTTAAAACAGTACACTTTAGGTAGATGTACGAGTAACTTGATAGCTGCTATTTAATATATAGCTATCTGTGGTGTAAAAAAAATACTCAAAATCATATTTGAAATATCACTGCATTTTTGATTGTGGTTGATTAATAAAGCATGAGTAAAACTACTAAAAGTCATACAAGTAGAATTTATAGAAATGACAATTATATTAATAATTTTAGGACTACTAGTACTTATCGCTGTAAATATAGATGTATTAATAACGACCTTAACTGTTGGAGGAGGAGGTCCGATTACTAATAGAATTTCTAGCGGAATATGGTGGTTAGTGTTGCAAATTCATCATCGAAAATCCAATCATCGACTGTTATCAATTACAGGTTTAGTATTAT
This sequence comes from Rivularia sp. (in: cyanobacteria), assembly GCA_965234645.1. Taxonomy (GTDB): domain Bacteria; phylum Cyanobacteriota; class Cyanobacteriia; order Cyanobacteriales; family Nostocaceae; genus Rivularia. Next base: position 222,568 of record OZ248344.1, read on the forward strand.
TAACCGGAATAGCTTTACTTTGGTATATTTTAACTTGGGTAGGCTGGACATTAATATTTTGTGCTGAAAATTCGGCTGTCGTAAATGCTTCTTCTAAAATACCGGCAGATACTTGGGAAAGAATTTATTTTGTCGGCTATACAATATCAACTTTAGGAATGGGAGACTATCAAGCTCAAGGGAGAGTTTGGCAAATAGCGACAGCAATATCATCAGCGAGTGGTTTTTTCTTAGTAACTTTAAGTATTGCTTACTTATTACCAATTGTTTCAGCAGCTTCAGAAAGACGTGCTTTTGCTATTTATATATCTTCCTTGGGTGGAACGGCTGACGAAATTTTGATTCGAGCTTGGAACGGTCAAAACTTTGGAGGCTTATCTTCACATTTAAGTTCTTTAACACCAACTTTAACCCAGCAGGGAGAAAAGCATTTAGCATATCCAGTTTTGCATTATTTCCACAGTGTAGAACGAGCTAGGTCTTTAGCTTTAAGTGTAATTGCATTAGATGAAGCTTTGACTTTATTGCAATATGGAATTCCAGATAAATATCAACCAGAACCAGCAGTTTTAGGTTCCGCAAGAAGGGCTAGCTCGGCTTTTTTAAAGACTTTAAAATCAGCTTATTTAGAACCAGCGACCTACAATCCACAACTTCCTTCTTTAGAGTTGCTGCGAAGTAAAGGTATTCCTACAGTTAGCGACGAAGAATTTTTTAAAAATACTAAGATTATCACTAAACGCCGAAGAATACTTTTAGCATTAGCTCAAAATGATGGTTGGACTTGGGATGCTATTTGTTCTAGTTTGACTACTAATAGAGCTAGTAGTTTAGATGATGAGACAATGATTGATGAAGTGAAGTTGCATTAATCAGGTTAAAGGTCTGCATATTAAAGGTTAAAGGTAGAAAGACTGATGTTGGATGGAATTGGTAGCGGGATTAATTATGCTTTGGGATTGGATGCGAAGGAATTAAATTTATGGCAGATGGGGTTGAGAGCAGCGATTATTTATGTTTCTGGGTGGATAATGGTAAGGGTAGCAGGGGACAGACGTTTTCTTGGTAAACACGCTGCTTTTGATGTTGTTTTAAGTATTATTTTTGGTTCTACTTTAAGTCGTACTATTAATGGTTCTGCACCATTTTTCCCTACTATCGGTGCTGGTTTTGTGTTGGTAGGAATGCACTGGTTATTTGCGGGAATTTCCTTTCATTTCCCGGCTATAGAAAAATTAATTAAAGGTTCATCTCGCGTGTTAATTCGAGATGGTCAACTTAATTATAAAACTATGCAGAAGAGTCATCTTAGTCAAAAAGATTTAGAATCATCTTTACGTCAAGCCAAACTTATTGATACTTCGCAAGTTGAAATTGCGCGTTTGGAAAGTAGCGGTGATATTAGCGTTTTACCTAAAGAGAAGCAGCCGCATATTATTGAGGTGAATGTGGAAGAAGGGGTTAAAACTATTCGGATAGAATTGTAGGGGAGGCAAAACGCGGTGTAGATTTTCTTCCCGCGTTATTGCCGTGCCGTTGTGTGACGATTACGATACATTATCGGACATAACCAAATAATTTAATTTTATCGTCATGCACCAATCGATTGATAATGTTGCGTTATGTTCGACTAATCATTAAAATATCATCAAAGCAGCCCTCAAAAATATATAAATATGGTTGTTTCTCCCGTTACAATTCCTATTAAATCAATTAATCTTTCTCCTGGAAGTCACCTTTTAATTGAAAATGTCTCTTGGGAACAATATGAATCTGTTTTAGAAGAACTTGGAGAAAAACGCTGTATTCCTCGCATTAATTACAGCAACAGAATTTTAGAACTGATGTCACCTTTACCTATCCACGAAAGACCTCACCGTATTATCGGTTATATTGTGACGGTGATTTTAGATACTCAAGATAGAGATTGGGAAGACTTTGGTTCTACGACTTTTAAGAAGTTTAAAAAAGCTGGGCTGGAACCCGATACTTGTTTTTATATTGGTAATTCCGAACAAGTGCGTTAAGCGAAGCTCACCGAAGGTATCGCTACAATGCATTGATTTAGAAATAAATCCTCCCCCAGATTCAGCAATCGAAGCTGATGTAACTTCTAAAACGACATTGGAAGCTTATCAAGCGATAAAAGTACCAGAATTATGGATTTTTGCCGATCGCAAGTTGAAGATTTATGTTTTAGGAAAAGATGGGTATTTAGAATCATCTATTAGTCCGACTTTTCCAGATTTAGATATAGTGCAGATAATTCCCGAATTGGTAGAACAAGCTTTTACTCAAGAAACTCGAAGAATGTTGAAAAGTTTGCGCGAGCAATTATAAAATGTAGGTTGGGTTAGACGCACAAAAAATAATGGTTTTTAATCGAAAATTAATCTTGCGTCATAACCCAACATCTTGATTATCAGTATTTTAAATATCTCAATTTATCTGCAATATTGATGTTAGGTTACGACACGATAATCATAGATTCTCCGTTTTTTTGAAATTTGTTTTCGTGTCTAACCCAACCTACAATACTACAATACCTCTTTATTTTCTTCCTCTGCGTCTAGAAGGGTTTTTCAATCTTAAAAATGTTGGGTTACGACACTATATTATTAATTATTCGTATTATTCAAAATTATTTTCGTGTCTAACCCAACCTACAAATAAAAATAAATTAAATCAGATAAAAATTATGGATGAATATGTAGATATGCCAGAAGGAAGAAAGAAAGTAGTAGATGGGTTTAACTTTTTAGGTTTGGGTAATTTTACATCTTTAATTACCAATATCAAATTTGCCGATTGGGGACATACTGTATTAATAGATTGCGTTTATCATCCATAAAAAAGATTAAGCTATCAGATAATTTTTTCTGAATGCAATGAAATTAAATGGTCTGTTCTATTTCCTGAAGATGTTAACGATACGGATGCTGATATATTTTATTTTCAAATAAAAAAAGATGGTGATAGAGAATACGCTTATTTTCATACCGATATTTTTGACCTTTTAATATATTACGGAAGTATCAAAATTGAAAAAGATTGGTAACTGTAGGGTGCGTGACGGTGACGATAAATTATCAAACATAACCGAACAATTTGATTTTACCGTCACGCACCATATGTGTTGATAATGATGCGTTACTACAAGTAGGTATTTTAAATATCTTAATTTATCCACAATATTAATGTTGGGCTACGACACGATATTATATCTCGGTATCTTTTCAAATTTTCCGAACGTGTCTAAACCAACCTACACGGACTAAATATACAGAAGTATTTTAATAGTTAGTTCAATCCGAATTAAAAACATAAATTATATAAATATTTGGTAAAGCTTGCATATCCGTATTGACGATATTATGATTAATCTCTTATCAAAGAATAAGGGAAATTACTGATGAGTCTTACAAGTAAACTCCTGGCGCACATTCTCTGCTTTTTTACAAAAACTTAAATAAAAATATGAGTTTGAAAATCTTGCATTTACTTGGATTGAGCTTAGTTGCTAGTATTACAATCCTCTCAAATTCTGCTGTCAATCTATTAGTAATAGCCTTCTTCTGATTTGATCGACGTAATTATTGGTGGTGCTTAAACTAATAGTAGATAATCTGACGACTACCAAAACTCTTAATTATTCATCTTTCGATCGGGTAGAAGAATATCAAACCTTCTATATGTGTTTACTAAAAAAATATCAAGCTGACTATGCATTTTGCAAAAATAGCTCTCATATCTGCCTACGCTTCAATATTTGTAATAGGCTGTAATAATCCAAAGACAGCAAATAAAGGTAATTTCACCAAAGCAATTAATCAAGTACTACCAAAATCTGGTCATAATTGCTTTGGAGTCGGAGAATTACCTCATATCACAGATAAAAACGAAAATCCTAGAATGTTTGAGAAACTAGTAAAAATAGGTTTGCTTTCAAAGAGCGATAAAACCGTAAAAAGTTCTGGGAATACTCATATATCGACTCATTACAATTTAACCTCAGAAGGTAAAAAAATTCGTAAGATAAAGTTATCACCATTCAGCTTCAACACGATAAATTTATTTTGTATTGGTGATTTGGAAGTTGATAAAATTGTGAATTTTACAGAACCACGAAATGAATCCGGTACTATGGTATCGGAAGTAAAATACACTTATAAATTAAAAAATATTCCTGAATGGGCGCAGGATTCAGAATTACAGCAATTAATACCTTCACTTGTTACTGTAATTCAAATGACTAAGAGACAGAATGAAAGCAAAATAAAATTAATGCTTACTGACAAGGGTTGGTCATATAGTTTGTAACTTGGGTTAGACGCACGAATAATAATGGTTTTTAGCCGAAAATTAATTTTGCGTCGTAACCCAACATCTTAATTATCGGTATTTTAAATATCTCATTTTATCTACAACGTTAATGTTGGGTTACGACACGATAATCATAGATTATCGATATTTTTAAAATTTGTTTTTGTGTCTAACCCAACCTACAAAAATACAAGACATCTCTTTTTGCGTATGCAATCTTTAATCTTCACTGAATCTTTATCTAAAAGTAGTATTATTTAAGTGAAAATACACAAAGTTAATCTCTATCTAAATTATCGCATATCAGTAAATGAACAATTTCCCAAAAGTCCTCACAAAAATAACTGTGGGTATGGCGATCGCCTTGGGCATCTCCCAAGCTCCAGCAATAGCTGCCTCTTTAGTGAGAAAGAACGTTATTGACTTGACTCCCCAGGAAAAATTAGATTTTGTGGATGCGATTAAAACATTAAAAACAATACCTGGCACTAACGACAATCAAGTCAGTATCTATGATGAGTTTGTTTCGCTCCACACAGGTGCAATGGCATTTACACCAGAGCAATTGGGTGGTCGAGTTACACTGCCCCAGGATACGCCACCTACAGGACCGCAGGCTGGAGTTGATGCAGCTCATGGAAATTCGGCATTTCTACCTTGGCACCGTGAATATTTGAGCCGATTTGAAAAAGCGTTACAGTCAGTAAATCCTAACGTCACTATTCCTTACTGGGATTGGACAGATCCCAGATCCGTTGATGTGATTTTCCAGCCAGACTTTTTAGGTACTAATGGCTCGGGGGAACCAAGAGAAATTCCTCTTAGAGATGAACTGTTGAATGGTGGTCCTTTGCAGTCTGGTAATTTTTCTGCTGCTGATGGCTGGAATGTGATTCCAGATTTACACACTAACGTCGTAACCGGGGAAACCTTGGGAAGCACAGTTATCCGCTATCTACCACCTGACTCTAATCCCCCCGAACAGCAATTTCCTCTAGATCAAGCACGAATAGATACAATTCTTCAGTCTGAGGATTATAATAGGTTCCGCCCTACTTTAGAAGGAGAGACTTTTATAGATGAAAACGGCAATGAGCAACCCTGTCAGGCTCTTCCGTGTACTCATAACCTTGTTCATTCATTGGTTGGTGGTGGATTCATTCCTCAACTACCCGATTTACCTGACTCAAATCCACCAACAGATCAACCCCCACTGGAAATAGTCGGTACTATGAACAACGTTCCAGGCTCTCCCAATGACCCAGTTTTTTGGCTGCATCATAGTAACGTAGAACGTCTTTGGGCAGAATGGCAGAACGATGGTCATCAAGGTAGCGAATTTTATGCTGAACCAGGTACACAACCTCAAGGACACGATCTTAACGATCTGATGTGGCCTTGGGACGGAGGTGCTTCCACACCAGGCTCAGTTGCTGATATAGATATAACACCCTATCTACTATCGATTGCGCCTGACGATATTGTCAAAGTTTCTGATACTTTGAATCTTAATAACTATCACTACACTTATGACACCCTTGTTAAAAAAAATCAGGTAAAAAAAGTTCCGGAAACTAATTCGACATTCGCTCTATTAAGTTTGGGTGTTTTGGGTGCTATTTATTTACGTCGGCGTAAACGTTCTTTTGGTGCTTGGGAATCGGCAACAAGACATTAAGAACCAATTGAGGAAAAATATTAAAGCCGTAACATAGTACAAAACTCCGGAAATGGTGTGTTACGGCATTATTAAAATAGTAATGTAGACCGGAAATATATTAAAGCCGTAACACACTCTACAAAACTGCGTCCTCTGCAATTTATTTTTATAAGATATCAATAAAAAACCCGGCTTCCCCAAAGAAAACCGGGTTTCTAAATCCTTACAAACCAACTAACCTACAATTCCAAACACCACTTGCGAAAATCATCACCGCGTACTTCAAAATTAGGATACTGGTCAAAACTCGCACAAGCTGGTGACAGTAAAACTACTAAAGCATCATGCTGCTTGGCTAATTCCCCTGCACGAGCAACGGCTTTTTGCATCGTTCCCATGTCTTCGTAATTAGAATATCCTTCTTCTTCAAAGCGCTTCGCAAATATCGGTGCTGCATCGCCAATTAATAATACAGAGAAGGCTTTTTCTTTGATTTTCCCGATCCAGGGTTGATCGTTACCAGCTTTCGCAGCACCTCCAGCAATCAAGATTACCGGACTTTTTACTGATGCTAACCCAACTTCAGCAGCGTCGTAATTTGTGGCTTTACTGTCGTTAATAAAGTCAATTCCTTCCCAAGTCCGAATATGTTCTAAACGATGCGGTACTCCAGCAAATTCGCTAATAGCTTGGTGAATGGCTGATTTTTCAATTCCCGCTAACCTTGCTGCTGCGATCGCTAACAACAGGTTTTGTAAATTGTGTTCTCCCACCATTCGCAAAGCGGAAACCGGCATAATTTTTTGTTCAGATACAGATGCTATATGTTGCGTCTCTACAACCCAACCATCTTCAATGTAAAAACCTTTACCGCCGATTAAATTATCTTTACCTTTAATGCTCGTCCAATAAGCATCTTGCCAATCGGTTTCACCCACTTTTCTTAAGTATGGATCGTCACCGTTGAAAACCTGCATTTGAGAACGTTGCAGTAATTGCGCTTTGATATTGTAGTAGTTTTCTAAAGTTTTATGACGCGCTAAATGGTCTGGGGTTAAAGTCGTCCAGATGCCGATTGTAGGCGCTATCGAGTCGGAAGATTCGATTTGATAACTGCTGAGTTCGGCGATTATCCATTCTAAATTAGAGGGGGAAGAGGGGGAGGAGAGGGAAGAGGGGGTAGAAATTTGTTCTTTATCTCCTTGTCTACGGACACTTTCCTCAACGGGGGGAACCCCCCGAAGTTTGGCGGAAAGAACATCTCCCCGCCAACTTCTCTCCGCACGGAAGTGTCCTCCCCTTGTCTCCTTGTCTTCTTGTCCCCTTGTCTTTTTTAATTGCGAATTGCGTTCGCGTAAGCGTCTCCCGAAGGGAGAACTTGCGAATTGGGAATTGTCCCGTTGTCCTTCCTCAAGCGCAATCTCAGAAGCGGCGTAGCCAATATTACCACAGGTAGGAGCGTGTAAACCCGCAGTCTGAAATATTGCGCCTACTAATGATGTGACAGTAGTTTTACCGTTGGTACCAGTAATTCCTATCCAGGGAATAGAACGTAAATTGCGCCATGCAAATTCCATTTCTCCGATAGTTTCAATTCCTTTTTCCCGCGCTGCGATTAATGGGGGAATATCCCAGGGTACGCCGGGACTAACTACGATTAATTTCGGTAATTCGGTATCGTTTAATTCTAGGGAATACTCTAATTTAACTGTGATTCCCTCGACAGCAAGCTCTTGTTGTTGTTTGAGGAGGTCAGGGGAGGTTTTTGTATCACCAATTTCCACCTCCCAACCCTCTCGATTCAACAATCTCGCCGCAGCAACACCGGATTTTCCCAATCCAATTACATGAGCTTTAGGCATAGACTGTAAGCAGACCCTGGTTAAGCAAAACCATAATAACGTTTATTGACATAATTTACACAATGTTTTGTTGATTTTCACTACAGATTTTTTACAATTGCACCGAAATCCGCTAAAACGCGAGCGTGGTTACGTAATAACCCTAGTAAATACAGACGATTTCGCTTGATATCCGGATTGTCATCCATTACTAACACGCTTTCTGGTCCGTCGAAGAATGTGCTAACTGTAGGTGCTATTTCTGTTAATCCCGCTATCAGTTGTTGGTAATTTCGCTGTTGTTGTGCTGCTTGGGTTTGCGGTATTAAGCCAACAACTGCGTTATAAAATGATTCTTCGGAGGATTTCTGAAACAAGTCGAGTTGTACTAAGTTGCCCGGATCGAGTTGTTGGGTATCGAGATCGCCTTGTGCAGCTAACCGGGTAGAACGATTTACGGTTTCGTAGATTTTATCTAAGGTGCCGTTGTTGCGAATTTCTTGTAAGAATAAAGCGCGATCGCGAACGTCTAACAAATCCTGCAACGCCCGTTGTGTATACTCTGGATCGTTTTCTCCCAATACGGCATTAACTAAGTCGTAATCAATATGCTTTTCTTCTTGTAGTAAGGTGCGGATACGTTGTAAGAAGAATTCTTCTAGGTCAGCAACTAATTTAGCTTTATCTTTGTTATGGGTATTAGCAAATTCTGCTGCCGTATCTGCTAATAACTGCTGTAAGTTAATTGCTAAATCGCCATCCCAAGTAATATTAACAATAGCAGTTGCCGCTCTCCTTAACGCGAAGGGGTCGGAGGAACCCGTAGGAATCATTCCCAAACCGAAAATACTTACCAAAGTGTCGAGTCGATCGGCTATTGCTACAACTCTACCCGTAATAGTTTGCGGTAAGATATCATCCGCACCTCTGGGTAAATAATGCTCGAAAATTGCATCGGCAACGGCTGCGGGTTCGTTATTCAAAGCGTATTTTTGACCCATAATTCCCTGCAATTCCGGGAATTCATACACCATTGAACTAACTAAATCGGCTTTGCATAATAAAGCTGCTCTTTGAATATGTTCTTGTTGTTGGGGTTCTAAATTTAACTGTTTTGAAATGCGATCGGCAACGGCACAAATGCGATCGACCTTTTGTCGTAAAGAACCCAAATCTTCTTGAAAAGTTACCGTTTCCAACTGCGGTAAAAAGCTTTCTAAAGATTGCTTAATATCGTTTTCGTAGAAATATCTACCGTCAGCCAAACGAGCGCGAATTACTCTTTCATTACCTTTAGCAATAATATCAGCTTTTTCCGGGTTGCCGTTAGAAACCGTAATAAAATAAGGCAGTAATTCCTTACTATTTTCAGCTTTAAATACGGGAAAATACTTTTGGTGAGAAACCATTACCGTAGTAATTACTTCCGGTGGTAACTCCAAAAATTCCGGTTCAAAATTACCTACAACTGCCGAGGGATATTCTACTAAATTAACAACTTCCTCCAACAAATCGGGGTAAATTTGAGCGTAACCATTGTGTTTTTGCGCTGCATCCCGTACTTGAGTCGTAATCGTATTAACTCTTGCTTCCACATCTGCAACCACGGAAGCGGAACTCAAAGTACTAAGATAATCGGTAGCTTGAGAGATGGTTACATTATCCGGATGTAAAACCCGATGTCCCCTGGAAGTGTTACCGCTTTTGACAACTTCCGAATTATTCTCGATTTCAATCGGTAAAACTTTGTCATCTAATAAAGCCACCAGCCAGCGAATCGGACGAGAAAACTTTAAATCCCCGTCGCTCCAACGCATCAACCGCTTACCTTCTAACTTAAAAATCCAATCGGGAATCACTTCTGTAAGAATATCGGTTGTAGAACGTCCTTTGATACTTTTGTTAACAAAAACAAAATCACCTTTATCGGTAGGACGAATTTCCAACGCTGAAACGTCTACACCTTGCTTTTTCGCGAAACCTTCCGCCGCTTTGGTGGGGCTACCATCCTTAAAAGCAGCCTTCGCGGGGGGTCCCTTTACCTCCTCCTCCCGATCCGCTTGTTGTTGCGGTAAACCTTTGATTAACACTGCTAATCTACGGGGAGTACCGTAAATTTCCACCGCATCATTGTCGAGAAAATTTTCCTTTAAAGATTGGGGAATTAGCTGCTTCCATTGCGCGATCGCACCGCTCAAAAAGCTTGCAGGTAACTCTTCCGTTCCGACTTCTAATAAAAAATTAGCCATAACACACGCGAATATGTTTCACAATTTCAACAGTTTACCGTGGGTTTTGGTTTGGTTGGTGGGAATGGGGGGTTTAATATAAAACTAATTTGCCCCAGCCTAAGAATTAAAATAGTTAAGCAAAATCTTGACTATGCAAACACAGAAAAATTATTCTGTGTACAATTGTGCATACTATAATTTTATGGAGTATGAATGGGATGCTAACAAAGCCCAATTCAATCGCCAAAAACATGGTATTGATTTTGCGGACGCGGTATCAGTATTTGCAGACAATTTTGCTATTACAGTGATAGACGAACATCCAGATGAAGAGCGGTTTGTGACGATAGGCATGGATGGGTTAAGTAGAATCTTAGTGGTTGTTTATACGTGGAGAGGTGATTGTATTCGGCTAATATCTGCTCGTAAAGCCACTAGGAGAGAACGTCAACAGTATGAGGAAGAGGTATAAAATATGGATGCTGAGTATGATTTTAGTCAAGGTAAACGTGGTGCGATCGAGCCTACAGGAGAAGGTAAAACAAGGATTACAATTCGCTTAAATGATGATGTTTTGACATGGTTCCGCGAACAAGTTCATCTTGCTGGTGGTGGAAACTATCAGACTTTGATAAATAATGCGTTACGTGAATATATGCAACAGCGTCGGGAACCTTTAGAGGAAATTTTACGGCGCGTTGTACGTGAGGAGTTGAGTCAGATAAATGTGCGGGTTAATGAGTAGGATGATTCGCTTCCGAAAGTACGATAGGAGGTGACGCTGCGCGATCGCACCGCTTAAAAAGCTTGCAGGTAACTATAAAGGTTCCGACTTTCAATAAAAAATTAGTCATAACACGCACGAATATCTTTCATAATCTCAACAGTTTACCGTGGGTTTTGGTTTGGTTGGTGGGAATGGGGAAGAATATCTTTTTTTTAACGCAGAGGAGCGCAGAGGTTAACGCAAAGGAACGCAAAGAGGAGAGATAAGGAAAGAAATTAATTGTAGGGTGTGTGACGCTGTGATGATTTTTGTACGTAGCGACAATTTTATAGCGAGCGTCACGCACCAGCTATTTGTTCACTATATTATCAGCTATTAAAACTGAATCAATTAGAGAATGCAGAAAATTTCCGAACTTACAGCACAACAAAAAGCTTTACTTCCTGAGTATAAAAGCAAATGGCAATTATCCGCGCTTTCTACAGAACCAGTCAATAAACAAAAAGCAACTAAAGCCATTGAAGCAGTTTACAAACACCTGTATCAAGTAAAAGAATTTGATATATATATTTTTGATAGCCCGGTTGGTGTTGCTGATTTAAGTTTCTTAAGTAGACTTTATCCCACAGAAAACTGGACTAATCCTCGAAAACTGAATAATCTTATCCGAAGAATTAAAAATGAGTTAACTCGTAATTTCTTTGATATCGATTTCTGGGAATATATTCAATCACCGTTAATTGAAACAGTGGGAAGACAACTAGATATTGAATTATGGCATTATCTTGGCAAGGAACTGCATTTCTGGTCACCTCTGAATATTAATAATTCAATAATTGCCAATTTGAAAGATAAAGAAAAATCTTCCCCAATTTGGAAATCGGCTAAACCCAATCAAAAGCAACAATTAGAAAATTTGTGGTTATTCTTAGCTAAAAATTTGATTATCCCAGATGGATTATGTAGTCTTTGCTGTCTACTTGATTTCTGTATTTCCGAATTACAATGTATTCCAGAAGAACATCTCTGGCAAATATTTACAGAATTTATTGATAATTGTGGTTGGACGTTTTTTTATCAAGATTTTTGCTTCACTTGCGAACGTCCATTTAAAATAATTATTGACGATAAAAATCAACCTCATTCACAAAATGAAGCTGCTATTCAGTTTTCAGATGGCTTTAGTATTTTTGTAGAGCATGGTAAATCTGTTAGTTCATAGCGAATAGCTTTTTAATTCAAAATAAAATTGTTATCTATACTTATCTCGCAACAAATAAAACTATTGCGATATAAAATTGGAAATTGTATTAAGGACTAATCATCCGTCTAAGTCCAACCAAAATAGGTTCATACTCCTCGGGTGACAAACTTCCCCGATATGCAACAATCCGACTAACATCTAAAACTCGAATTTGGTCTAAAAGTACGATAGATGGCGACTTTAAGCCAGCAATTCCTGCTGAAAATCGTGGGTATAAATCGGGTGAAGCATTTGCCCAGTCTTGACTTTTATCAGTTGTTAAAGGGATGACAATTATTAGTTCAAAACGCGGAATACCTAAACGACTGGGAAAGCCTACTACAATAGCAGGTCTATAACCTTCTTGTTCGCGTCCTTGGGGGTTTTGCTGAGGAAATTTTGCTGTTACAACATCTCCAAATTGTAAAGAGCGAGTTGCGGTCATTCTTCTACTATTACTATTCCCTTACCAGATAAATACTTGATGGGTAAACCTTCATCTAATTCTCCCGGTTGCCATTCGTATGGTTCGTAACTACCTAAATTAGATAAATCTGTTTCCAACCAGTTTTCATCTTCTTCTAGTAACTGTTCGTTAGCTACTGATGATAATTGATTATTATTATTTTTACGCCATTCTAAAAAAGTAACGAATTCTAGAACTCGCTCAAGTTCAGTTTCAGGTAGCTTTTCTAGCTTATTATTAATCTGTTCTTTGAGAAAATCCATATTAGGTTATTTCTACAGCTTAGTTTCATCATATGACAATTAGTTAGCTCAAGAGTACAAAAGTATGTTATTTCATCTACAATTCCTCAAAATTCCGCTAAAGTTATGATTATATAGTTAGAAACGGTATCTCAATGCTAGTCGAAAGCGAACTTCTACAAAATATAGCTAAGGTCAAAAACTATCTCGCTTCATCAGACCATATGCCCTTATTTTTAGAAGCCGATACCTATACACTTTTAAAGTTGTTTCCCGATAATTGTATTGACTGTGTAATCACATCCCCACCTTACTGGGGACAAAGAGCTTACGCAAATGGGGGAATTGGGAATGAGTCCACATGGTCCGACTATATTAAAAACCTGCTGGCAATATTTGATGAAATCAAGCGAATATTAAAACCTAGCGGCTCCTTTTGGTTAAATATGGGAGATTCTTATCAACGTAAATCTTTAGTGGGTATACCTTGGCGAGTTGCTTTGGCAATGACGGATAAGCAAGGCTGGTTTCTTCGTAATAGCGTCATTTGGAATAAGGTAAAAGGCTCACCCGATAATACAAAAGATAAACTCCGAAATATACACGAGCATTTTTTTCATTTTGTAAAATCAAACTGCTACTTTTATAATGTTGATGCAATTCGCTCGAAGCCCAGACAGGCTAAAGTTGTCAATGGTTCTGTAGTTTCTGCAACTGGTGTTTCTGGTGTACGTTATAGAAGACAAATTGAATTATCCACAGCACTTGATGATGCTCAAAAGAATAATGCACTCAAGGCTCTTGATGAAATATTAGAAAACGTGCGGGAAGGTAAACTATCTGACTTTCGCATGATTATTCGTAAGCAGCAACGAACAACGCATTCCGACTCAGTAAAAGTTTCTGGACGAGCGCGTGAACTTGCCGAACGTGGCTTCTATTTTCTTAAATATCATCCGAATGGCAGTAAACCCAGCGATGTCTGGGATATTCTACCAGAAGATACTCAAAAGCGAAAACTTCACTTTGCACCTTATCCTGAAGATTTATGTAAAATTCCAATCCTTGCTACCTGTCCCCAATCCGGTATTGTGTTAGATCCATTTATGGGAACGGGGACAACAAGTTTAGTTGCTAGTCAACTACAGCGAAAATCAATTGGAATTGACGTTTCAGGAGAGTATATTAATATTGCCCGTCAAAGGTGCGGTTTACACTATACCCATATCCGCCGGAGAATGCAATTCCCCGTCTAACAGCGAAAGTCCATTAAAATGGACTGAACAATTTGACAAATAGAAAGTAACGTTCGTTTGTTTCACTTGGATAATCAGTATTTGAATTAATTATTAATCGGAAAATGCAATTACGTGAACTATTGAGTCGGTATTCGGCTGGGGAAAGGGATTTTTCGGGAATTGATTTAAGGGGTGCGGATTTTTATCGTTTTTCAGGAGTTAACTTAGGTGGAATTAACCTTAGTAACTCAAACCTTAGTCGGGTTGACTTTAGTAAAGTTAATCTTAAAGGAGCAAATTTAAGTGGAGCAAATCTTAGAGAAGCTAAATTCTATAGCTGTGAACTCGAAGGAATTAATTTTAGTGATGCTGATATGGAAAGAGCGCAAATTAGTTCTCATGCCATGAAGAATAATAATTTTAGCCATGCTAATTTGAGTCATGCTAATCTTCGTTACTGTGACTTAAGCAATGCTAACCTGACGCACGTTAATTTAAGTAATACAGACTTATTAAGTACCAATTTAAGCAATGCGGATTTTCGGAATGCAATTTTAAGAAATACCTTACTTAGTTATGGTTATTCCTTTTACAATCAAACCAAACTCTCCTATGCTAATTTAAGCAGTCTGGATGTAAGTGGAATTAATTTAGAAAGCCTAGATTTAAGTAATGTTAACTTAGCTAAAGCAAATTTAAGTAATGCTAACTTAGCAAGTGCAAATTTAAGCAACGCTAACTTGAAAGGAGCTAACTTAACTAATACTTACTTTGGTAGTAGTTGGGTTAAACGGGGTGGAAAGATTACTCGATTTAGTATTGACAATCCTTATTTTAAGTATAATTTGGGAGCTAATTTAAGTCATGCGGACTTGAGCAGTGCAAATTTAAGTGGAACTAATTTGAGCGATACAAATCTCAGCAATACCAATTTAAGCGATGCACAATTTGATAGAGTTATTTTAACTCGTGCTGAATTGAAAAATACTCAATTTTCCAATTTCAATAATATAAACAGTAAATATAGACTTGTTTGGCAAATTTTAAATGAGAATTTAAAAAAACAAGATATGCCAGGAGTTGATTTAAGTGAAGTTAATCTCAACGAAGTTGATTTAAGCGATATTGATTTAAGTAATGCATCTTTAGCAAATTCTAGTTTAATTAGAGTTAAGCTTAATAATGCTAATCTACAGGAAGCAGATTTAAATAATACAAATCTTAGTTATGCTAACTTGACACAAACTGAACTCAAGAAAGCAAATTTAAATGAGGCAAACTTGGAAAGAGCTAATTTGAGTGAGGCTAATTTAAAACAAGCGAAAATACAAGATGCTCTTCTTTTATCAACTAATTTGACTAATGCTAATCTCAGTGAAGCAAATTTACAAGAAGTAGATTTATCAGTAGCTAATATGACAAATACTGACGTAATAAATGCCAATTTGTCTTTTGCTAATCTTAATAAAGCAAATTTAAAAGGTGTGAGTTTAGCAACAGTTAATTTAACAGGAGCAAAATTATTTCATGCTGATTTATCTCAAGCATTAGATGTTCCGAATTTCATACTATCTCTTTCCGCTCCAGCACAATCAGAAAATTTAAATTTACTTAAAACATTACAAACAACATCAAAAGATTTAACTCATAGAAGTGAAGCTGATGAACCCTATCAAATCTTCCTTTGGGATATACCTACTAAAGGAGAATTTACCTTCGAGCGTTTGCTAATTTCAATGGGAGTCTTAAAACCTATAAATATTGAAGATTTTCTTAGAAATATTTCAAATCCGAATCTTAATGATACGGAACAATTAGCTAAAGCTTACAACCATCTATTACTAAATATTCAATCTTATATAAACAACATAGAGCTTTATGAACTGAGAACGGAAAGTTTAACAGATAGTTCTTCGGTTATGCTTTACGTTATGTTATCTCGTATAAAAACGGGAGATTGGTTAGGAATATCGACAATTGTAGACCTTGGAGAACAGGGAAGTTCATCACCTAAATTTTGTGTACAAGATAGTGCAATTGAGAAATCAGAAAACACCGATCTTTTACAAATACTGAATGATATTACAACCGATGTTAATGCTTTATTACCAAAGACAGAAGCAACAGAAGGCTTAATTTGGAAAATAGGTGAAAATCGCGAATTTGTATTTCAGAACTTGTTAATGTCTACTGAGCATTTAACAATTGATGAATATAAAGAATACTTTTTTCAGCAAGACTATGAACATGAAGAAGATGACGAATATATTCAAAGACAAAGACTTGCCGATTTAGTAGAAGAAAATCTGAAAAATTTACGCTTGTATCGTTTAGGTGCTTCAAGACTAGATTTTTATTTAATGGGTGAAGCTGAAAACGGAGATTGGATTGGTATTCGTACAGAAGTTACTTGGACATAATAGTAAATGCGTCCTTGGGGGTTTTGCTGTGGAAATCTTGCTGTTACAAACGGGTACTTATACAAATAAATCAAAAATGACTCACCAAATCCCCCAATTCATCCCTCACCTTATCAACCGTTTAAAATCAATTCCCGGAGTTGCAGCGATTGCTTTAGGAGGTTCAAGAGCGAGGGGAAATCATACACCAAAATCAGATGTAGATTTAGGAATTTATTATAATTCAGAAAATCCTCTTGATTTAACTGCTCTAAATAACCTCGCTTACGAATTTGATGAGAGCGATCGCACTAATTTAATTACTGCAATTGGTGAATGGGGAAAGTGGATTAATGGAGGTGGTTGGTTGCAAATCGAAGGTGTAGCTGTGGATTTTCTCTACCGCGATATAGTTAAAGTTAATCGGGTAATTGAGGATTGTTGTAATGGAAAAATTACCATTGATTATCAACCGGGACATCCACACGGTTTTGTGTCTTCTATATATATGGGAGAAGTTGCGATTTGTTTACCGCTTCACGATTCAAATGGTGTTTTAGAAACTTTAAAATTAAAAACCAAACCTTATCCCAATCAACTTAAGCAAGCAACTATTAATACCTTCGCCTGGGAAATTAGTTTTTCATTATTAACTGCACAAAAAGCAATTTCACGCAATGACGTTACTTATGCTGCTGGTTGTTGTTTCCGCAGCGTCGCTTGTATGAATCAGGTGTTATTTGCACTTAACGAAGAGTATTTATTAAACGAAAAAGGTGCAGTAGCAATCGCTAACGACTTTGAAATTTGTCCGCAGAATTATCAACAACGGGTTGAATCAGTGTTTTCTTTATTATCGGAGTCAGCTAAATCAATCGCGGATGCCATTACAATAATTGAAGAAATTGAGCATAATGTAGAGACGTTGCAATGCAACGTCTCCATGCCGTTATGATAAGTAATCCCAGAAAACAAAGAGATATAACGATAATTTTGTTAAAAGCTATTGTATTAGGAATAGGGAATAGGGTCGATCTAAACAAGTAATAGAAAATTATATACTCCTAACTTCTAATTTCCAACTCTCCACCTCTTACCTGATTGCAATTCCCGTTATCTTTGTTATTTTTTAAATTATCATTACCGTTGTTATTACCGTTATGATTACCGTTGCCGTTCAAGTTATCGCTGAAATTAACGTTTATATAAAAATTAAAGCTAATTAAGCTACCTTTTTTACCGCTAAATAAATAGCCGAATATTAGCCCTAAAAATAAAGATAATAAAATCATATTATCTTGCTCAAATGATGATAAATATAGAATATTAGACAAGTAAGCTCTATTTTATTGATTTATTTATTAACAAACTGTCCAACACAATCCAAAATCGCTATATCCTTGACAAATCTTAAGAAAACACAATATATGTGAGACAGGGCACAATAGAGATATATAAGAGCATTCAATGCCTGCGTAAAATGAGTTACTGCCTTAATCCTAGTTGTCCAAATCCGCAAAATACGAATAGTGAAAAGTTTTGCTTGAGTTGTGGTTACAAGTTACTGCTCAAGCAGCGTTATCGTGCGATGAAACCTATAGGGCAAGGTGGTTTTAGCAGGACTTTTTTGGCTAGAGATGAAGATAAACCGTCTCTACCTCTTTGTGTAATTAAGCAGTTTTATCCCCAAGCTCAAGGTACTGGAACTTTAGCTAAGGCGATAGAATTATTTAATCACGAAGCGATGCGTTTGGAAGAGTTGGGCAAGCATCGACAAATACCCGAACTTTTGGCGTATTTTACTCAAGACGATCGCCAGTATTTGATCCAAGAATTTATTGATGGGTTGAATTTAGGGCAGGAATTGCAGCAAAACGGGGTTTATAACGAAACTCAAATTCAGCAGTTGCTACATGAATTGTTGAGAATCTTGCAATTTTGCCATCAAAAACAAGTTATTCACCGCGATATCAAACCCGAAAATATTATTCGCCGTCAAAATCCTCCCAAAACCAGGGGACAAATTGTATTAGTTGATTTTGGTGCTTCCAAAGTTGTGACTCAAACCTCAATGCATCAAACGGGTACGAGTATTGGTAGCCCGGAATATGTTGCACCAGAGCAAATGAGAGGTAGGGCGCTTTTTGCCAGCGATATTTACAGCTTGGGAGTTACCTGCATTCATTTATTGACAGCGCGATCGCCATTTGATTTGTACGATATTAATAATGATGTTTGGCTGTGGCGAGATTATCTGCAAGCTAGTATTAATCCGAATTTGGGCAAAATATTAGATAAAATGTTGGCGACAACTCCCGCACGTCGTTATCAAACTGTGGATGAGGTATTAAAAGATTTGAATTCTTTACCTACTTTAATTGCACAAACTGGGAATGCTGTAAAACCAGTTCCAACGCCATCAAAACCGATTCCACCGACTATTGTTTCATCATCTCCGAGTCAAATAGATAATGAATTGGAAGAGGTGAAAACTATGTTTACGAAAGGTAAAAAATCTCAAAATTCAAACTCTAATTCATCTTCTCATACGCAACAGTCAGCTAAAAATAGCAAAATAGATGATGAGTTGGAAGAATTAAGAAAGAAATATGAGAATAATTCTTAGAGGATGCGCGGGAAAGTCAAGAACTTTAATTGTAACCTCTTTCCGCATTCGCAGAGAGGCTTAGAATTCCCATTCCCTTGCAGGGAAGGGGGTAGGGGGTTAGGTTTTCAAGTTTGAGTAAAAGTACCTGTTTATTACACCTTAAATTAAATTCGATGTATTTTCGGTTCAAAATATTAATATTTCCGCTTAAATAGGGAGTGTTGCACAAACCCGGTTTCTGTTGGTGTAATGACGAATATTCCGGGTTTGTGAGGTTGAGTCTTACTGAATAGCGATCGCGCTTGGAACACAATAATAATTAAAAATTATAAAGTCAAGATTATATAGCAGCTGAAAAAAATCGTAATTTATTGGAGAATAAAGTTGCCGAAGCCTTGTTGACATTTATCCCGCGTCAATAAAAAGTAAAAAACGTTGTATGAGTAAACCTAGAAAATCACTTTTCCGTAAAATTCAAGAGAATTGGGGTTTTGGAAACAAATGGTTTTTAGATACGCCCCAAAGAGCGCTGTTATTAGCTTATGAAGCAGCTTTGAGAATTCGAGATATTGAAAACAAACATTTTAATGGTAAAGAAATCTCGGACGTATCTACCGAATATAATAATAGCGTTGTATCTTATTGGGAATCATTGCTAGAAAAAAACCTGAAGATAATCAACTTGAGGTTAGCAGAATTTCAGCAAACTCGTTCTGTATTAAATATCTCCGATAAAACATTTTTAGATAGATTAAAATTTATCGATGAGGTGACAGCAAGATATGCAGTTGAGAAACAGTTTCCCTCGCGTCGAAATCAGCAAGTAAATAGCACATCCGATCGCGCCGATACAGATAAAATGAAAGTTAAACCTGTCTCCGAAAAAACAGGTTTATTTCCCGGCTCTATTACTAGAAGTTTCCAAAAAGTTTTTAAAGAACTATCTCCAGGAGCAGAACAAAAAGCTGTTAGAGATTTTCGGATTTCCAGCAAAAGAACAAAAATTGCCTTAAAATTTTTAGCGACTTTAATAATAGTACCTTTTTTAAGTTACTTGCTATTAACACAACTATTAATCTATCCAATAGTAGACAACATTAGAAACGATGCTGTTGTCGATACTTTTCTAAATAGTCATATTGAAGAGGAAGTTTTAAATGAATTTAAGCTTTATCAAGAAGAATTGAGATTGCAGCAATTAATTGTTCAAGCTCCATCGCTATCATCAGAAGAAATACAGCAAAAGCAGAAACAAAGAGCAATAGAAATAGCAGAAAAATTTCATCACCGAAACAACAGCGCGATCGGTAATGTATTCGCCGATTTTATATCGTTATTTGTATTCTTTCTTATAGTTGTTAGCAGCAAAAGAGAAATAGCAATACTTCAATCATTTCTTGATGATATAGCATACGGACTCAGCGATAGTGCCAAAGCGTTTCTAATTATTTTATTAACAGATATGTTCGTCGGTTTCCATTCACCCGAAGGATGGGAAGTGCTTCTCGAAGGATTTGCAGAACATTTAGGTATTCCACCCGCTAGATACATAATATTTATATTTATCGCCACAGTCCCCGTTATCTTAGATACTATCTGTAAATACTGGATATTTCGTTATTTAAGTCGTATTTCGCCATCATCATTGGCTACGTTTAAGGAGATGAATGAATCGTGAGAGGGGGAGATGGGGAGATGGGGGGATGGGGAGAGGGGGAGAGGGGGAGATGGGGAGATGGGGAGATGGGGGGATGGGGACAAGGGGAGATGGGGGGATGGGAAGTAAGTTGTTACACATTTAATTTGTATAATTCTAGCGAGCAAGATGCTCGCACTACAATAATATTTTCACGTTCATGTCCTACCCTGCGGGAACACCTTGCGGTGAACGGACACGCTTGGCTAATGCATTATATAATTTAGCTGCACATCAGCTTAGAAGAATTCACAACTCCGGTGGTTTTAACTCCTAACTCCTAACTCCTAACTCCTAACTCCTAACTCCTAACTACTAACTCCTAACTCCTAACTCCTAACTCCTAACTCCTAACTCCTAACTCCTAACTCCTAACTCCTAACTCCTAACTCCTAACTACTAACTCCTAACTCCTAACTCCTAACTACTAACTCCTAACTCCTAACTCCTAACTCCTAACTCCTAACTTTCCTAACTGACGATCTCAAACTCCTGCAACCCTTCCGCTTCGGAATATTCCACTTGCACATCTTTGACAATAGCAGCAGTTGGTCCGCGATCGCACCAGCGAATCATCTCTTCTACAACTTCTGTCGCACCTTCAAATACAGCTTCTACACGATTATCGGGAAGATTTCGCACCCATCCGTTTAAACCTAACTTTTTAGCTGCATTCATCGTAGAGTAACGATAACCAACTCCTTGAACTTTACCAGATATGAATGCGTGAGCGCGGGTTTGTTTTGGTAAATTAGAATTTGACATGATTTTTTATTTTATTTTGCTCTATTAAATGGTAATTAATAGGTTATATGGTTTGTAGAGATGTGATATATCGCGTCTCTACATTTATATCCAAAACAAACCAAATGCATCCGTTGTTAAACGTATCCGTTGTTAAAATCCAAAATGGAATTACCTCCACTCACCACCGATACAATTTGGGCAATTCTTAAAGAAGAAATTGACGATACTACCGTTAACCAGTTGGTATGGCATTATCTGGGTTATCGATACGACGATACTACGGGTAAATGGGATGCAAGTGATGTATCCTTATATTGGCGATCGCAATATCCAGAACCCCCAGATTTTATCGCCAATCGTCCGCCGACGGTTATGTTAACTCGTTCTATTCCCAAGGAAAATAAACAAATCGCTAAAGAATTTTTGGGTTTTACTGGTTACAAAATTGGCGAATTTGGTCCCCGGCAAACACGCAGGGCAACCGCTGCAAATTGGCTACTAAGCTATATGAGAATTAATGGTATCTGTTAAAAATTTAACTGTAAAACATCAAATCAATATATCCTGTAATCTTTGAGCGGGATAAAAGTAGGAGTTAGGAATTAGTAAAAATTATCTCCCCTCTCATACCCTTTTGGCATTTCAGAGAATCCCGCACCCAAATTTGATAACCACCAATTTCGGTGTGTTGTTTGAAGTTACGATTTTTTAGCACTATTTCTAATTCTTGTTGCCATTCGAGGTTGGGAGCGGTGACAATTGTACCAATACACCATTTGTCAATTAAGTTTAGGAAACGTGCTTTTATCCTGTGAGAAATTATAGTTCCTGATATATAGCGAACCGCATCAATTCTACGTGAAACTTCAGTAAGTCCAAAGTCATTTTGTAAGAGGCTCATATACATATTTCTGACTGAAACAACAGGTGCATGATTGGATATCAACGGTATCCATGTAGATATATCTTCTGCTGCTAAGATGATTGTCTGAGGTGGATTTATCCGATTAACTGTTTGAGCAACTGTATACTCAACTGATGGCACTTTAATAGTTGGAAATTTAAGGATCGTTCCATTGTCTTGACGTAAGGTATTTATGGGTAAAAGTGTCACGATCGTCAACGATAAAGCAATTAGAAACCCTTGCCGTTGCAACTTGGGAATGATTATGATTATTGACTGAAATACTCCTACAAAAAGAATTGCGAACATAGTGGGAATGGGTACCGCCCAAAATATTCGCCAATAAGTTGCACTTGAGGTTACATATTTAGTAATGAATCCAACCAGCCAAGGATTTATTAATACTAGAAAAAAGCCTAATGGAATCACTAACAAATAGATGCGAACCTTTGGAGAAGTTGAAACTGTCCACGCACACAGAAAAGCCAACATTAATAAATAAAAAATAGGTTGATTTCCTAAAACTTCATGAAGCGCGTCAGCAACAATGCTTCCCTCCGAAGTAGTAGAAACGACTGCCTCGGAAGTAGGATTTTTGAGACTGACTTGAGATATCATGCTTTGACGCAATAACAACCCTACCGCAATCAAATAGATAGAAGAAAACAAACCTAATATGATTCGCTTGGTAGATTTGAATGTTGCCTGCCAGGTTCCTCCTAATGCCAGGATGACACTAAAAGGTGCAACAAATAAAGCGGAAGAACTTATACCTAATGCAGCAATCTGGCTGGCGCATAAAAGTAGCCAATCAGTTACTTTCCCCTTAGAACCAAAATTCCATGCATATCTAAATATCAGAGGAACCATCAGCGTTACCAAAATTGCCTTTCCCTGATACAATCTCACCAAAGAAAAATTCCCGTAGCTTCGGTGTACGTCCCCTAACAACACAAGCAAAGTCAGCACGGTTACAAGTGCCCGCAGCCAGTATTTAGGAACTAGCAAACGTAGCAGACAAGCTTGTGCCAAGACAAACAGGACGGCGAAAACAGGTGCAAAAACTACATGGGCAATGAAAATCGGAGATAAACCCGTTAATTTCGCTGCTATAGCCCAAAATACCTCTAAACTATGCAATTTATAGATAGGTAGTATTAATGGCATATCTGCAAAACCGTGCATTGTATCTTGCCCCAACATCGGAATATTAGGAGCATCGAGCAAAGCAACAGGAATGCTCAGAAAAAAAGCATCATCAGCATCAGAGCGGTGAGCAATCATCGTAATTACAGCCCCAATCAAGCACAATCCAACTACAGCAGCATTGTGTAGTTTTGAATTAATTGCAGAAATAGAAGTAACCGGGAAGCTAATTAAACGATGATGAAAGTAGGCAACTATAAGGTAAGCGATCGCAAGCCCCCAAAATAAAATGTATTGTTGGCTGATGGCATAAACTGCGATGATAATTACCCCACATATCAACCAAGCCCAGGCAATTCGGGTATGAGATAAGCGATCGCAAATAAATTCTTTACTTTGAGTTAAACTAACTGCCTTTGCTTCTTGCTTTCGATTGAGTTTGTTAAATTTCCATAACAAAAACACTGAAACAGCACTAAGCGTGAGAATTAAAGGAAATAAATCAAGTAAAAAGGCGAAGCTTTTGTGGTTAAAAATGCAAACATTTGTGAAGATCGTCCAAATTGCAGCGAAGAGAATAAATGCAGATAGAATTCTTTCAACGTATTGCCAGAAGAAAATATATTTGATATTAATCATGTTGAATTGCTGTTAAATCCGATTAATCGGACTTTCTTCTACCTTAGTCTACCTTATTGTCAGTATTTTCAAGGCTGGTAAATTCCTACTTTTCAAATTCTTTTTCCTCAAGTTAAATACTTTCGGTAAGATTACCGTAATGGGAATTATAAATAAAATGTCGATGTTTTTGAAATCTAAAACCCCCGTCCGCGAATAAATCCCAATTTAAAATCTAAAATTGCCTTAGTCCCTTTTTCAAGAAGAGACAAGCTACATAATCCAAAATTCAAAATCCAAAATCGAATGACTGAATCAGGAAGCTACAAAGATACAGTAAATTTACCTAAAACTAAGTTTGATATGCGGGCAAACGCTACCAAGCGCGAACCCGAAATCCAAAAGTTTTGGGCTGAGAATCAAGTTTACCAACGCCTTTCTCAAGAGAATCCTGGCGAATTATTTATCCTGCATGACGGACCACCTTACGCAAACGGTTCGCTACATATTGGTCACGCTTTAAATAAAATTCTTAAAGATATTATTAACCGCTACAAAATATTACAAGGTCGTAAAATTAATTATGTTCCTGGTTGGGACTGTCACGGTTTGCCGATTGAATTGAAGGTGTTGCAAACCATGAAGTCTTCGGAAAGGCAGGATTTAACGCCTTTAAAATTGCGACACAAGGCGAAGGAGTTTGCTTTGGAAGCAGTAAACGAACAGCGGGAAAGTTTTAAACGTTATGGCGTTTGGGGCGATTGGGAGCATCCTTATTTAACTTCTAATCCCCAATACGAAGCAGAGCAAATTGCTGTTTTCGGCGATATGTTTTTGAAGGGTTACATTTATCGCGGTTTGAAACCCGTGCATTGGAGTCCGAGTTCCCAAACTGCTTTAGCGGAAGCTGAGTTGGAATATCCCGAAGGACATACTTCACCGAGTATCTATGCTGCTTTCCCGATGACTAATTTAACGGATGCAGTAAAAGATAAATTATCAGAGTTTTTACCCGATTTGGGTGTAGCAATTTGGACTACTACACCTTGGACAATTCCGGGTAATTTAGCTGTAGCGGTGAATCCGGAGCTTAATTATGCTGTGGTGGAAGTTGAGAATTTATCCGTTGTCGATTTTAAATATCTCATAGTTGCTGCGGATTTAGCGGAACGTCTTTCCGAAACTTTTGGCGCAAAATTAACCGTCAAAGCGACTTTTAAAGGTAAGGATTTAGAAAATTCTACTTACCGTCATCCGTTATTTGACAGAGAATCTCCGGTAATTATCGGTGGAGATTACATTACTACAGAATCCGGTACCGGCTTGGTACATACCGCACCCGGTCACGGTCAAGAAGATTACATCGTGGGACAGCGTTACAATTTACCGATTCTGGCTCCGGTGGATGGAAACGGTAAGTTTACCCAAGAAGCCGGGAAGTTTGCCGGGTTAAAGGTTGTCGGTACAAATAACCAAATTAGTGAAGGCAATCAAGCAATAATTGATGCTTTGACGGAAGCCAATTCATTAATAAAACACGAACCCTACGCGCATAAATATCCTTACGATTGGCGAACTAAAAAACCGACGATTTTCCGCGCTACCGAGCAGTGGTTTGCTTCGGTGGAGAAATTCCGCGAAACAGCACTCGAACAAATCAAATCCGTGCAGTGGATTCCCGCGCAAGGGCAAAATCGAATCACGCCGATGGTTGCAGATAGGAATGATTGGTGTATTTCCCGTCAGCGGAGTTGGGGTGTACCGATTCCGGTATTTTACGACGAAGAAAGCAACGAGGTGGTATTGAATGAAGAAATTATCAAACACGTTCAAGCTATTATTGCCGAAAAAGGTTCTGATGCTTGGTGGGAATTGTCCGTAGAAGACTTAATGCCGGAAAAATACCGCAACGACGGCAGAAAGTACCGCAAAGGTACGGACACAATGGATGTATGGTTTGATTCCGGTTCTTCTTGGGCATCCGTAGTAGAGCAGCGTCCAGAATTGCGCTATCCCGCCGACGTTTATTTAGAAGGTTCCGATCAGCACAGGGGTTGGTTCCAATCGAGCTTACTTACCAGCGTCGCGGTTAACGGCATTGCACCTTATAAAATCGTGTTGACTCACGGTTACACTTTAGACGAGAAAGGTTACAAGCAAAGTAAATCTTTAGGTAACGTAATTGACCCCAGAATAGTTATTGAAGGTGGGAAAAATCAGAAGCAAGAACCCGCTTATGGTGCCGATGTATTGCGGTTGTGGGTGTCTTCGGTAGATTACACCAACGACGTAGGCATAGGTAAAAATACTCTAAAGCAAATCATGGATATCCGTAACAAGATTCGCAACACAACGCGCTTCTTACTGGGTAACTTGCATGATTTTAATCCCCAAGATGCAGTAGCCTTCGAGGATTTAGCCGAAATAGACAAATATATGCTGCATCGGATGACAGAAGTATTTGCCGAAATTACCCAAGCTTACGAAACCTTTCAATTTTCGCGCTTCTTCCAAGCCGTACAAAATTTCTGCATCGTCGATTTATCGAACTTTTATTTAGATGCGGGCAAAGATAGATTGTATATTAGTAGTGAAAATGGATCTCGCCGTCGTAGCACTCAAACGGTAATGCAAATCGCGCTAGAGAATTTAACAAAGGCGATCGCACCCGTATTGTGTCATATGGCAGAAGACATTTGGCAATTTATCCCCTACGAAACTGCTTATAAATCAGTATTTGAAGCCGGTTGGTTGCAGTTAGAAGATAAATGGAAAAATCCCGAATTAGTAAAATTATGGGAAAAAATCCGTCAAATCCGCAACGATGTAAATAAGGTATTAGAAGAAGCCAGAATCGATAAAATGATTGGTTCTTCCTTAGAAGCCAAAGTTTTACTTTATATTAAGGATGAAGAATTGCGAAATGCAGTAAAATCCTTGAACGACAGTAACAACGGAGCAGACGAACTCCGCTACTTATTCCTAACATCTCAAGGAGAAATATTAGACGCTCCCGGAGTCGAATGTAAGCACAAATTGCAGACAGATAACTGGGAAATTGGAGTCGTAAAAGCAGATGGCGAAAAGTGCGATCGCTGCTGGAATTATTCTACTAAAGTTGGAGAATTTAAAGAACATCCGCTGTTGTGCGAAAGATGCGTTAGTGCGTTAAAAGGCGAATTCTAAAAATTGTGTAGAGACGTTGCAGTGCAACGTCTCCGTGTTTGGGGTTGTTAACCGATGTGTAGCAATCAAAATCCGTTCTCAATTTTCTTTATTAACAACTAAGCAAAGTTGTAAGCATTCCCACCATATAATCAGTCAAATCTTGGTCAATAACAACACCAGTAGTTTTCCACCATAGATCGTTTAGGTCTAAATTTCGCACCTGTTCTGTATCGACCGATCCTGTAATAGATAAATTATCTGGTAATGACACTAAGGTTTTAATTTTAGGCTTGATAGTGTTAGTTATGGGTAAAACAATAACCATCTTGCGCCGATGATTGAACTTAGTGTTGCTAATCACCAAGCAAGGTCTGGTTTTTCCCTGTTGCTCCCTACCTGAAGTTGGATTAAGGTTTATTCTGATAATTTCTCCTCTTTGAACGCTCAAATTAACTCTCTCCCCTGTGGTTCAGACTGAGGAAAGTCCTGTAAGTCTTCTGGATGTCTGTAATCTTCAGGAATACTATCTAAGATTTCATCCAAAGTTGGCAATGTTTTATCTTGCTCTATAATCAAGCGATCGCCTTCTAGACTTACCAAAATCTTGGTGTCAGCCTCCAGTTTGAGATCGTTGACTATCGAACTAGGGACGATTAACCCTAAGCTATTCCCCCATTTTCTGATTTGACTTTTGATTTTCATAAATTAGACATAGTATAATTAGACATAGTATAACAAATTAGGGGAGCAAGACGCTCCCATTGCAATTACCCATTACCAATTCCCCATGCCCAATACCCAATCCCCAATCCCCAATTCCCAACTACAATTTTTGTAGTAATTCCTGAGTCAATTAAGTAAACGCTTTTGAACCTCCCGATTGCGGACTATTTAACACCACTAGCATAAAACTATCAACAGCTTTCGCGACGCAACGTCTCTCTATGTTCGTGGTTGTACCAAGAATTTCGTAAATATTAAAAAAGCGAAAAGTGTATGGAGATAGATTTTATCTTTTCGTAGCGAAAAGCTGTGCAACCATTTCTGCACGAGACGAAACTTCAAGCTTGCGGAACATTCGCTTTAAAGCCTGTTTGACGGAATTCTTGGTAATCCAAAGCTCATTTCCAATTTCTGCGTTTGTTTTTCCTAAAGCAACCAATTCGGCAATTTGTAATTCACGAGCCGTCAAAAGATTAGTTTTGTCAGGTTGGTGCTGCGATTTTACTGTTGCAGTCCTAACAGATAAATGCAAGCAGATGGCACTTAAATCGGCTAAATTTTGGTTATCAAAAGCAGCCATTGATTTTTCACGAGTACAGCCGACTACACCTACTAGTTGACCGCAATTTACAATCGGTCCTGCCATCACGTGCCAATGATCGGCACGGGGACAAATTGTGTTCCAAGCCTTTGGCGACACTACTAATGCTTCGTGAACGGGACTATGGCGTTCTACCAAATAACGTACAACAGGATTATGTTTGATGGATAATCCAATTTTTAATATTTTCTGAAGATTGCTATCTGAAGCAGGAAATTGGTCGAAAAAAAAATTGCAGACCGTTTAGCTGTAAAGTACTCACCAATCTTTGGCACAATTTGCGTCATATCATGTTCGCTATCAACCTGGTTGATGGCTTCAAAAAGAGGCTTCAAGGAAATTGTCATAGCTAAAATTATCCAAAGTGTACCCGATTGGGGTCTAGAAACATTAAATAACTCAAATTATATTGTCTTTAACCTTGAAAACAAATTGACGTAACAATAAATCTCAAATTAGGAAAGGTAAAAATGACACAAGATGCAATTTTCAGCCCCTTTTTTGCAACATTATTTTTAACATTCATAGTCTGGGTATATATGTATATCCGCCGTATAAGTTTTCTTAAAACAAGCAAGGTTCAGCCGACAGAACTTACACCAAGTGCGCTGGCACAGATATCACCACCAAACGTATCGAATCCATCAGATAACCTAAAGAACTTATTTGAGATTCCAGTACTTTTCTATGCCCTTATCTTATATATATACGTTACAAAGCAGGTGGATACAATTTATGTAAACGCTGCATGGATTTTTGTTGTATTTCGCACATTACATAGTGTTGTCCATTGCACGTTTAATTACATCATGCTGCGATTTTACCTTTACCTATTCGCCACACTCGCGGTATGGTTCATTGCAATCCGCGCAGCCTTAATCTATTTCAGCATATAAATTGCAGCGTTAGTAACGAAGCATCTTGAGAAAATTATCGCAAGGGAGCGAGACGCGAACACTATAACAATTAATTGGAATATCTTGAGCAAATTATCGCAAGGGAGCAAGATGCTCCCACTACAAAAATTAATTGGAAAAACTATATTTCCAATGCCCAATGCCCAATGCCCAATCCCCAATTAAAGTTTCTGCAACAATTCCTGAGTCAATTGAGTAAACGCCTTTGAACCTCCCGATTGAGGACTATTTAATACAACTGGCATAAAACTATCAACGGCTTTGGCGACATTTACATCAACAGGTATTTGCGTTTGACAGATTTTTTCAGCACCGTAATCTTGATAAACGCGGTTAATTACTTGCTTATAATATCTGCCAGTTAACATATTACTGTTGGACATTGTAAACACGATTCCTAACATTTTTATATCTATATTTGCTTCTTGTTCGTGACTTTCTTTTAACTGAGCAATCCGTCTTTCTAACAACTGAATACCCACTACAGATAAAGGTTCGGGCTTTGCGGGAAGAACGTAATAATTACTAGTTGCTAAAGCGCTGCGAGTTAAAAGATTGTAACCGGGAGCGCAGTCAAGCAAAATAAAATCATATTCATTGCGTACTGGTTCTAATATCTTACCTAATAACACCCTTTCAAAGCGATTCCAAATAGCTTCAAAGTTATTTTCACCCAGATTTACTGCTTGTTGGTGCAGCATTTGTGAGATCGTAAATTCGTCATAAAGGTCGATATCTCCCGGTAATAAATCAAGCCCGGAAAGGTTGTTAACGCCTTGTTGAATAATCTCTTGAATTGATAATTTTTCCCTATCCGATGATTTGACAATATCATCGATCAAATATCTTAAAGTCCGTCTTTTTTTCCGCAGTTTAGCAAACTCTATCGGCGACATCAAGCTTAGGGTAGCGCTGATTTGAGTATCTAAATCCAGCACCAACACCCGCTTCCCATGATTTTTCGCCAAACAAGTAGCCAAGTTTACAGTAAGAGTGGTTTTACCAACACCGCCCTTCATATTTGCAGTCGAAATTACATATCCCATTTATTAAGTCCTCAGAAGAATGAAAATTACAGCGAGATTTAAGATTTTTCAATATCTTCTTATTTAAGGCAGTCAGATTATACCAGTGAGTTGATTTTTGATAAACCCATTTAACCTATTTATTTTATTTGTTAATACTCCCTTCCCATTTATCAGATTACCTATAAAATTTCTCCCCCTCTCATTCATTCGGTAATCATAAAGCCGGGATAGGAGTAGTCTTTAAATATACAGCCAGGACTTAAAAATTTTATTTAACCTTCTTTTACCAGCAATATTTAAAACAATTATCTAATTCAATTTTCATTATCTGCGATCGCACTTATTGGATTTGTAACAGTAATTGTTAAGTTTCTATAATCGTTGCCAGACAAGCTTTTTAGCTATTATTAACATGACTTATCATACATATTTCGTAAAATAAATTTACAAAAGTTCATATTGAATGGTAGGCTGAGTTACAGAAACGCAAAACAGATAAAAAAGCTTCGTAGCTGAGGTCAGTTACGTTATTGAGGATAAAAGGTCAATTAAAACCTTAAGCCGAAGATGTATTTGCTTTAAAAATTTTCGGTAGCTAATAGAAAGAATTATTGGAGATTAAAATCATGGCTTTAAGTCTCGATACTGCTCAAAATATTTTCAAGGGAACTCAGCTTCCCAGTCAAATTCCTGCGACGATCGCGCTGTTCGATCAACTTAGTGTAGACGACAAATTGGCATTTTTGTGGTATGCATATACCGAAATGGGTAAGACAATTACCCCCGCAGCACCTGGAGCAGCAAGATTGCAGCTAGCAGAAAGTTTGCTCAAGCAGATTAAAGAGATGTCTGCTGACGAACAGACTCAGGTAATGCGAGATTTGGCTAACCGTGCTGACTCACCCATCAGCCGTTCTTATGGTTTCTTCAGCGTTAACACCAAGCTAGCATTTTGGTTTGAGTTAGGAGAATTGATGAAGCAAGGAGTAGTTGCTCCTGTTCCAGCTAACTATCAGATGTCTGAAGGTGTGAAACTAGTTTTAGAAACTACTAAAAACCTCGATGCTGGTCAGCAAATTACTGTGCTGCGTAACACCGTTGTAGATATGGGATTCGACACTTCGGAGTTGCGCCCCAGCAGTTCCAAAACTATCGCAGAACCAGAGTTTGAACGCAGTAATAATGCTCCGAAACAGGTACAAATTGAGGGTATTACCGAGCCTGCGGTAATTAAATATATAGAATCAATGAACGCAGATAAGTTTGATGATGCTGTAGCATTGTTTGCTGATGATGGTGCGCTACAGCCACCATTCCACAAACCAATTGCTGGTAAACAGGCGATCGGTAAATATATGCGTGAAGAAGCCCAAGGTTTGAACATGATGCCTAAAAAAGGTATCTCCGAATCTCGTCCAGATGGTTCCAAGCAGTTAAAAATCACTGGTGTAGTAGAAACACCTTGGTTTGGTGCCAACGTAGGAATGAATATTGCGTGGAGATTTTTGGTAAATCCCGAAGGCAAAATCTTCTTTGTGGCGATCGACATGCTCGCATCTCCTAAAGAATTGTTGAATTTGGGTCGTAATTAGATACTGACCTAACCCCCAGCCCCTTCCCTGCAAGGGAAGGGGAGTAAAGTCATTCCCTACTCCCTATTCCCTTCAAATCAATATTTTTCGCATACAAACTTTGTAAGCGATGCAGTTGAGAGCCTACTTGGTATAGCAAATCACCTTTACCTAATAAATAAGCAGCAGCGGTTTTTTTACCCCCCAAAACGATCGCAGAATCGGCTTCGCTGGCAGTACGCAAGGCGACTCTTCCCGGTAAATTAGAGCGAATTATCGGCGTAACGACTTTAGCTTCCGGACGTTGAGTAGCAATAATTAAGTGAATTCCAGCAGCGCGTGCCATTGCACCCAAACGTTTTATACTTAGTTCTAAGGCTTTACGAGATTCTTTCTCAGCCATAAAATCGGCATATTCATCAAAAATGCAGACAATGCGGGGTAAAGGTTTATCGGCACGTTGATTGTAACTACCTAAATCGGCACATCCAGCCGCTTCAAAACGCTGATAACGGGATTCCATTTCGCTTACCAAATCTTCCATCAGCGCGATCGCAGTATCGCTATCTTTAACTACCGGAGAATACAGCCACGGCATTTTCTCAAATTCGGGAAAAGTAACTCGTTTAGGATCTACCAAAGCAATTTTTAGCTGTTGCGGAGAATAACGAACTAATAGACTTAGAAGTTGCGATCGCAAAAATTCGCTTTTACCGCTTCCGGTTGTACCGCCGACTAAAAAGTGACAGGTATTGGGATCTGATAAATCGGCTTCTACTAATTTTCCTTCTAAATCTACCCCGATCGCAATTTTTACCGATGCAGATTTGGATAATTTTTGTGGCTTTAAATAATCATCGAATAAAGCGGCTTGTTTATTGGGATTGGGTAAGTCAACGCTCACGTATCCAGCTTGTCGCTCAATTAATGGCAGATTTTCTAACCCCATTTGTATCTGTAAATCCGGGGCTAATTTTAAAACAGAAACAAATTTCACACCCGATTGAGGCTTTATTTTCACGCGAATAAAACTAGGTGCAATAACAGTGCCGATAAAATCTACATTAATCCCAAAAGATTGTAAAGTAGTTACCAATTCCTCACCAATTGCATCAGCATTAACTTTCTTAAGCCCCCCTTCCCTAAGGGGGGTTGGGGGGATCTCAATGTCTGGAACAGTATATTTTCCGTTGTCGCTACGTAAATCTTCTTCTTCTTTATCTACAGAAACTTGAGAAGAATCTACCCCATCACCAAAATAACTTTGACATTTCTGTTGTTGCGGACAAATTTCGCATAAATAAGGCTGACTTGTCGGTGGTACCTCCAGAGGTGGTTCCGAAGTTAACCACTCTTGCATTTGCTGTAACTTGTGGGGAATCAACTGATGTATCGTATTTTCCAACTGTTCCCAATCATAATAATACTCTTTGAACTCCGGTAACACGCAGTAAACCGCCGAATCTACAGGTACTTGCTGCTTTTGTTGCAGCATATAACTATAAAGAGAAACTTGTGCTAATTGCGCTGATGGATCGACGGGTTGATAGGTTTTGAACTCCACCACGCACAAACGTTTGCGTTCCCAATTGTATACCAAACAGTCGAATTCACCCCTAACTTGTTGTCGGGTTCCATTTGGTAAATCAAAATAATGTTCTAATTGACGTTCTTCTGAAATAAAAGTATTGCGAATCACGCTTTCTGCACTGCAATAGCGTCTATTTATTATCAGAATTTTAGCAAAGCGTTTAATTACATCTCGCAAACCATGCCAAACTTGCAGCATTGGTTGAGCTTTACTGCTATCTTTGGCAACAATTTTTT
The DNA here is from genome assembly GCA_965234645.1 of Rivularia sp. (in: cyanobacteria). Taxonomy (GTDB): domain Bacteria; phylum Cyanobacteriota; class Cyanobacteriia; order Cyanobacteriales; family Nostocaceae; genus Rivularia. Next base: position 256,492 of record OZ248344.1, read on the forward strand.
CTAAATAAGGTGAAAATTTAGCTTTTAAAAAAATCTCCTGCATTTCGTCAGCAACTGTTTCTACCTGTAGCTGCGATGCTTCTGGTTTAAATAAATCCTGAAAACTCGGTTCAGTGATTGCTAAATTAACAAACTCATCTGCTAGATCGTGGAAAATTTTACCGATTCCAGTTACAGTATCGCGGGGGAGAAATAATGTATTACCGCCAAATTTATCGTTGAGATAAAACAGACGCGGACATTCAAATGCAACTCTAACTTTGGTAACGGTTAAAGATGAACTATCGGTTTTTTTAGTAAATTTATTTGTATTAGCTGCCATATTAAAAATATTATTTTCACCTTCGGAATTAAAATCTAATAAACTGCGATGCACGGCAGCTAGATAAACCGTATCCATCGCCGCATAATGTAATTGTTGAGGTGTAAGAGGACGCTTTCCCCAATCGCTCGCTCCTCCGTCGGCATCTACATCGGTAAAGTTGCACAATTCTGTTGCCAGAGTTTTAAGCTTTAAATTAGATGTTTGTAATTTATAACGAGTAATTTTTCTAGCTATTTTCAGCGTGCAGGTAACATTTGGGGTTAACTTTCCTCCCAGATATTTTAAATCAAAGCTGGCATTGTGAAATACCTTTTCTATCTGGGGGTTAACCATAATTTGGTTAATAAAATATGCTGCTAAATCTGGTTTATCCAACACATCGAGAATATAAGCCGATTCACCCGTTGAATTCGGGTTAGCTAATACTTGAATTAAAGAAAGTCTAGGTTTAGGAGTTCGACAGTCAGCAACTTCTGTATCCAGCCATAGTATTTTAGATGAGCGAAATTCATTGATTTGCGTTTTTATTTGAGTAGCATCTGTCAGGTAGTGCATTTAGATAATATATTGATTAAATATGATTTTTTCTCGTTACAAGGTTCTACCTTGTAATGCATTTCAAGAGGCTCTGCCTCCACTCCATTCTAGAGGCAGAGCCTCCAGGTATGCGTTCCCAGCCAGAGGCTAGGAACGAGTTAGAACGAGTTAGATAACCCGCGCAGGCGGGTTTCGCTTGTGTAGCAGCGGTTTCAACCGCCAGATTAATTTCAAACACGTCTTAAACATTCAACAAAATCAATTGATCTTGTAACTTCGCTTTTTGGTTGATAATTTTAATTTTTTTTGCTTGATATAAATCTTCAATCAACAGCCCGATATCACTTTCACTCACATCAGGAAACTCAGCCATACAATTTGATATTAAACTAGGAAATCCCATACATTTTTCAGTTTTGACAAGATTAAATAGGAAATTTTGTACTTGTCTAAAATCCCTTCTAGTTTTATCTTTATCTTCTCCAGAACTTTTCGCAACAATTCCTAAATTTTGTAGCAAAGTACATTTATTTAAAAGTTGAGATTCGCGAATTAACTTTTGCAATTCTGGTAACTTGATAGTTTTACCCGCTACGACTAATTCTTGAGCTTCAGCAGCATTTACCAAACTATGATAAGTAGCTAATAGGTGAACGGAAGGTAGATTTGGTTTAATATGGATATTTTCTGTGCCCGTGAATATCTGCTGATATAGTTGATAACCTTTGAGCTTTCCATTTCCAACACTACCAATTCTAATCAAATATAGTTTGTCACAAAGCTGTTTTTGAATTGCTTTAAGAGAAGCATTCATAATATTAAAGAAACTGGTCATATTAGAATCTTCCGTCCAAACTATTCCTATGCGATCGCCGTTTCCGGGTTGTTGATAGCTCAAAGAATAACCCGCATATTTCCCAGTAATAAGCTTTTGTTTGATTCCCTGTATTTCTAATGCTTCTAAAGCTTCTTTTAACATCCCGATCAAATCGGGTGCTGATAATAGAGTTATTTTCTTAGTTTTTTCCTGAATTTTCTTATATTCTTTTTGCCATAGCAATTCAAACTCGGCTGCAATTGTTTGGCTGTCTTTCGATTCTTTTGTAGTCGTAATAACTAACGGGGGTTTATCTAGCCCTGGAATTTTAAATTTAACATTTTTAGCGCTGTCTTCTTGTCGCGGTATTGTATTGCTATCTATCAGCGATAGTTTATATTCGCGATACTCATTCTTTGCTATAGTTAGTGCATTTCTTGGCAGTGTTTTACCACCGAGAAAACTTTCTGTTAAAAATTGCCGAGTTAAGGGAAAAATAGTAGATGTCGGCTGTGGATTTGCCTGTTGATGTAAAGGTTTTAGCTGATAAGCCCAAAGTGCTTCTACTTGCTCTAAGTTGATTTTTTTTAATTTTAGCGTTTTATCAATTCTTTGTTTATCAGCGAAGGGAATGCTATCTAAATTTCTTTTCAATGTATCAGTAATGACGCTAATAACAACTAAAAAGTTTTTTAAATAGCTATTATGAATAGTTGTGTTGACATTGAATAAAGATTGAAAATCCTGATAATCCTCCGACAAACGAGGAATATTATCCAAATTATCAAAACATAAAACAATCGGTTGAGTTTGAGTTGAAATTCTGCCAAAGTTTGCCAACATATTTTTAGCTGCGTCTTCAGAATCAATGCATCTGCTAACTTTCAAAGCCTGCATTGATTCTTCGCTTAAGTCATCTCCCCGCAACCACTCGCAAGCTATAGGATATAATTCCGGATCTGTTAAATCGTGCAGCACTCCAAAAAAAAAGTCGCGATTGTATAGTCCAGCTATGTTATAAGTTCTTTTGAGATGTTGAATAAATTTACGGCGATCGCTCTGCAACAACTGCGAAATACCGTTACCTTTCGTAAACGCTGATAAGTTTTTCAGCCACAGCAGCAACTGCGAATCTTGTTGTCCTTCCGGAATTTGAATTAAGCTATCAACAGTAGAACGTAAAACGTGTCGCCAAATGTAATCGCTATCAGCCCAAGGACCGATATAAGCAAAAAAAGCTTTAGCATTAAGGATACGCTTGAGACGACCTAATAAATAACTTTTACCAGAACCGGAGTCACCTAAAAGTACCAAACTACGGCTACGATTATCTCTAATAACTAAATCGAGAAGTTCTTCAACTTCAGTTATTACTTCTTGGTGAATTGAATCAACGCTGTTAGTTAAATTTTGTTTTTCTCCCCAAAAGTTACCCGGTTTGAAATTTATAAGACCAAAAGGATTGACCTCACGCTGAATAATATTATCGATAGATGTCATGATTAAAGTATGGTGTGAGTCGCGAATTAAAAGATAAGATTGCTATTCAACTGTGATATAGAACAGCGGACCACCAGCATTTTGTGCAATCCCAGTATCAATCTGTTCGGGAGTGTAAGCGCTAGCTTCTTGCAAAGTACCTAAATCAATTTTGTCGTCAGCTTGCAAGCGATAAAGTGCTTTATCTAACTCATCCCGCGATAGTGGGGGTTGTAATTTTTGCCGCAAATGGAAGATAGGTAAATAATTCTCAGTACCTAACTCTTTATCCAATTTCTGGATGATTTGTAAAATTTCTTCGTCAGTAATATTAGTAATTTCTACAGTAGACTCCGTGGTAATACCGACTTGTTCCGACTTATTAGGTAGAGTTTTCCGTAAAAACCGCAGGTAATTATTTAGTAAATCTAAACTTAGAGTTGGGTTAGTCCCCTTCTTGGGAATATACTCATCTCGTAATAATTCAATTCCTCGCTCAGTCAGCCATACTTCAGCTTTCGTCCTTTTAATCTTGATTTCAGTTTCAATCAATCCGCGATCGCCTAAACTTTTTAATATCGCTTCCTTCTGTGCAGCTTTCAACGAAGATTTGATTTTACTCGGTGCAACTTTACCGGATTTACTAACATTCTCCAGTATCTTAAGTTCTTTTTGCTCGATAGGAATCTCCGCCGCATCAAGTTCCAACAAAGCTTGTCCTGGAGGTAAAATTTTGACAGCAGCAATCTCGCGAGAATAATCGATGATGTCGCGATCGCCTAAACTTTGGCAAATTGTATTTTTACCCTTAAATGATTTGAAAGCATTGCTACTCAAGGTCGAGCGGTAATTTTCGCATCCTAACAACTTAAGTAAAAATTTTAACTCGTTCGTATCCATACGGGTAATTTTGCCTATATATCGGTCAGGTAGTGCTGACCGCAAGGTGTATAAGTTTGTTTCCTTTTTTATACTAGCGAGAGATACTGATTTGCAGCAAAATTAGTTATCAAAAATACAAAAGGTGGACGCTAGTACTCCACCTTTTTTAATCAAAATATTTCTTATATTTGTTGTAATACTTCGCCATATTAATTATGCGGGGTAACACATTCGTAGTGCGAGCATCTTGCTCGCTAGCGTCACAGTTCGTAGTAAGAGTTTTAACTCTCCCATCTGACGATTAAAATCCTCGCATGGAAGGGAACCAATGCCCTTACTACGAACTTTTATGACTCCTCAAAACTAATGGGAACGATTTACCTTCCCCACACAAATCTGTTCGTAAAGTTCGCCAGCACTTTCCCAGGTAAACTGATTTTCGATGAATTGTCTGGCATTGTGCGATAATTCGCTTCGTAACTGGGGATTTGCAAACAACTTGCTAATAGCTTCCACATATTCAACTGGCTGATTTGCCCGCAATGCTCGTAATGGCGTGTCTGCACCATCTACTGCGAGTCCTTCCAAACCGCGATCGCTACTAACTACGGGAACACCAGCAGCCATTGCTTCGAGAGTTTTGTTTTTGATTCCAAAACCCGTTCGTAGAGGAACAACGCAAACCGTAGATTTATGCAGATACTCAGTAATTGAATTCACACGTCCTGTAACTTCTACACCGGGATGTTCGGCTAATTTTATCACTTCTGGTGTCGGACGTGCCCCTGCGATAATAAATGTAGCTTCAGGATAGCGTTTGCGGAGTTCGGGCAATACTTCGATCGCGAAAAACCTTGCGGCATCAATGTTGTGTGATGCATCCATAGCACCTACAAAAATGAGTTTGTATCCACCAGGATCGCTAATACGGGGAGTAAAAAGGTCTAAATCAACACCATTAGTAACTACTTGGATATCCAAATCGGGACGTAGTTTGAGGAATTCTTGGCGATCGTCTTCAGTAGTAACTACAATATCCGAAAATTTGCTGCAATAACGTTTTTCATAGCGCTTGAGTACTAATGATAAATAGAGGCGATCGCGCCAAGCATTCGGAGAAGCACCCATTTCCAAATGATCGCGTGTCCATCCACACACAGAACTATGGATATCGATCGCAGTTTTTACGGAATGCTTAAATTCCGGTCGAATATATATTTCATTAACGCTATGTTCGCAGGTAATTACATCACATTTACCGTTATGTACGTAGTCATCAACGATAGATTGAATTTCGGGAGAGTAACGATGTAACACATTCGGAGGAGTCGCTTTTACAACTGACTCTACAAACCGTCGTCCTTTTGCCAATATATTTGACAAGCTAACTGTTTGATTTGGTTTTGAAGGTAAGGGAAATAAAATTAATTCGCTCACCCATCTGCGTAATTCTTCTACTTCTGCATCACCAGTATCTTTGTTATACTGCGTAATTAAAGTTATATCATGATGGCGTTGCAGATACTTAAGTAAATTAAAAGTTCTAACCTCCGTTCCTCCGCGAGTGGGGGGATAAGGAAAGGTAGAAGAAAGCATTAAGATTCGCATATAATTACCAAAATAAATATTACTAATTTCTGATATTTTTCTGAGTTAACATATTAGTTTTATCATAAATTTTCATTTTGACAACCAGTAAAAATCGATGTTATAAACTAGATAAAATGAGCATAATTTATTAGATGAATAATCAACCTATTTTAACTATAGTTACCGCTACCAGAGGCAATTTTGGCGATCGTTGGTTAGAAGAGTTATTAAAAATCAAAGGTAACGTCCAATTTATTTTAGTTTATCCTCCAAATGCCACAGTCAAAAATATCGATGACGTTAGGATAAAAAACTTAATTAGCCCTTTTAAAGGTGAAGTAATGCAAAGGTTCACGGGGTTGATTAACGCAGATAGCAAATATGTAATGGCTTTAGATGATGATGACTACTTACATCATGATATAGCAGATTTAGTCGCCCAATATTTTGCCAAATTTGCCGATAGTTGGGTACTAAGATTAAACATTGCTAAAGTAGATGATACCGACGAAGAAAATATAAAAAAAGAATGGCAAGCGCTGACTAATATTGAACAATTAGAAATTTGTAAAAAAACTCCCGAAAATCCCTTTCCTTATCAAAATGGTAATTTTAAGGGTTTGTTAGAAGTTCCTATTGCACCTTTAGATAAACCCTTAGACATTCGTCATATAATTTTTCCTTGGAAGCAGAGAACCGATCAAAATGGAATTCATTTTGAAAACTTCAATAACCGAGTTTGGCAAACAAAATTAGTCAAATCTGCTTTATCTGAAATATCCGCAGCAATGAAAATTAAAGGAGCTTTAACCTGGGTTCCTGCATGGAGTTTAGATAGATTATTAGGACTATTTATCCAAGCTAAATTTTATCAAAAAGACGCAATAATTGGTCATGCTATGCCCAAACAGGAGCAAATTAGATTTATTATGCGAGATAGCGCTTTGAAAGAAACTCGCATCTACTTATTGGCAGAAATATTATTATTAAAATGTTATCCCCAGTATGGATATTTATGGAATCTTTGTATTTGGCAAGTTTATACTATACCCAGGATATTAGTTAAGTCAATTAAAATAAAATTCTTACGATTCAGCAATAAAATTAATTATTCTACAATCAAATCAACTTAATTTTATCAAAAGTTATGCAGTGGCTTTCTTAGAGGCTGTTTGAAAAGTGATAAATAAAACCACAAACTTTTAGATCCCCCTAAATCCTCCTTAAAAAAGGGGGGTTAAAGTCCCCCTTTATAAGGGGGGAAGGGGGGATAATCCGAGAATTGCGTAAAAACGATACTTAGAAAACATCCTCTTAAAAGGGCAGCCACTGCGTTACAATCGAGCAGCAGTTTTCGGTTGAGTAAGGTACGCAAAAATCCGCTATAGATGAGAAAAATTTATTAGTTACTATCAGCCAAACAAAAATCTGCAAGATTTCTTTTATTTAAAAACCTATATTGTAGTAAATCTCGAAGGTAATGAATATACCCTTTATTTTTTAGTTGTGCCTGTGACTCAGAATGACGAGAATTATTTAAATATATATTTTCTCCATTTTGGGTAATATAGACTGCACCTATAAAGGGTAAAGGTTCTAAATTAATATTATTTTTAAGACGGGTAATTTTATGATCGTAATATTCATTTTTAAAGAGTTGATCGTGTAAACCGTATTTAATAATTATTCCAGAACCACATAAACTACTAAATGCTTTATTACGTAAGTAAATAAATTTATTTCCTGGTGAATATATATATCCTTTTTTTATAAACCAGCCTTGACTATGAGGATTTTGGTTAACATATTTTGCAATATGCTTACTGATACAATCATCAGCATCCACTATCATTGCGTGTGATGGATTAAATTTTCCTGCATAGGCTAAACCTCTTAATAATTTATTTGCTTTATCTGCTTCTCTACTTGCACTATCTTTTCCGGGAATTGGTAAATCAACTTCAATATAGTGAATTTTAGGATTATGAAATTCTATTTGAGGTTTTTCATGACATACAACTACTATTTCAAAATCCTGGGATGTTTGATTGCAAATAGATTTAATAGTGCGTTCAAATAGTTGAGATACTGCTTCCCATGAACTTGATACTTTCGGACTTTTTAAAGCGATTATAAATACTAGCATTTGATAAATAGGTGTAATTAACTAAGAAAATTTTATTCTAAGTAATTACCCTGTGAGTAAAATTGCTGATAAGTTTCGTGAAGGAAATATGAAATTTTATTTTTATAAAAGTTTTTGCTTATATTCCGGATGGACAGGAAAAAACCAAAAAATTGTTAAGAAACTTATTACTGAAAATACATAAAGTAATATTTTTTACTATATACATAGAAAAAGACTTTGCAATTGCAAAGTCTCTACATTAGATTGGTTTATTCCTTGGCGATTTTATTTTTAATTCCTAACTATTCATGATTACTGCTTCAATCCGAACCCAATTCGACTATATAATGGAATCCTTACCCGTTCAGTGTTCTGAGTATCGGCAGTTGTAGACGAGGGTTGTGACTGGGAAATATTAATAGCCTTATCTTGATTTAGACTGCGAGATTTTTTTAAATTTGATGTTATATCATTGCTTACAGATGATTGAGAGGATACTGTTTTATCCTTGTTTGTTTCTGTTGCTGTTTGCGCTTGAGATGGAATTGCAACCAAAGCAGAACTAACTGCTAAAGCGAAGGCAAGCAGACAAGAAGTATTTTGAACCATTGTAATTCCTAATTGCTTTTAAAATTTGATTGAAAACTCTTACTTTTAATATCGTCGTTGCGTTCAAAATAAAGGATTAGTCAAATAAGGTATATAAAAAAATGAAGATATCTAACTAAATACTATATTTTGATTAAGCAACTAGATACAAGACAAGAATGTTTATTTAAAAAAGATTCACTACGCTGTGATGCAAAATATTTATCTATCCTCATTTTTTGTTAGATATGCATTCAGCGCAACTATCCAAAATGTAATACTAAATCGATTATCCTTTCAAGAGAAAAAATACTGAAACATGGTATTTATCCAATTGTGGCGAGATCGTAAATACCAAGCATATTTCACTATTTTATATTTAACTATATGAATTTTTTATAATAGATGGGGCATTAGGGATGAGGCATCGAGCATGGGTTAATTATCTTTTCTACAGCAAAATATTAAGATGAATACTTATTTAAATAACATCAAAATCAAATAAATGGTAAGTAGCAAAAGTGAAGAATTATTTTTGAACTGTTAACGGTAGAATTATCCTGAATAACTAACTTTTTATTAATAGGAAACACTAATTTATAATCCAATTCCCAATCCCCAATCCCCAACTATTAAAATGTAAAACTAGTCCGTAAAATACCAATAGTAACTGAGTCGCTATCTGGTGTATGACCGGGTTCGATAATGTGAATAACGCCTGGAGTCAAACTCATATTATCGTTTAATCGCCAACGATAAAATGCTTCGATATGAGTAGTAGTTCCCGGTTGTCCGCCTTCGCTGCCATTGCCACCATCTAAAAGATCGGGTACGTTATTTCCTACAGGTAAGTTACTACTAACAATTTTTGGTGGCTGTCCGACATAAATTCCACCTAAATTACCCTTACCAAATAAGTCGGGAAAATTGAGATAAACCATGTAGTTAGTTGTTTCTACATCTCCCGATTCTCCGGGTATACGAGAATTGGTATAACCAGCCCAACCCCCTAATGTAACTCCTCGCAAAACATCCCAATTGACGGTAGCCCCAAAGGCATTTGTTTGTAAAGGTCTTGCAGGTCCCCCGAAGCAATTCACAGCAGTTAAACAACTATCGCCAGCAAAACTGAATAAGGAACCATTAGGCGAATAATTATTAACGTAATATAAACCGACATCTAACGTCTTCGCAGGTGTCAGTGACAATTGTGCGGCTGCCGTTGTATTTCCATCAAAGAAGCCTGCGCGTTTTCCCGGATTTGCTATATCCCTAGCGCTATAAATTGCTTGCACGCTGGCACTTTTGGCGAATTGCCAATCAAAAGCAATACCACCATTTTCAAAATCCAAATTTAGAATTGGGTTGCGTTGTGCAAAGAATGATAAAGGTCCGTTGGCTGCATCTTCGGCACGGTTAGGACCTCGGAACGATCGCACCATGTCAACACCTTTGGTTCCCACCATCATCGCTAGATTTTTGGTCAGCAGTTGGTGATAATGCAAGTCGCTTAAAGTAAAGTCGTTGCCAGAATTAAATTCGTAACCAAGTATGAGGTTATTATTTAACGGAGATTGTTGGGAGCCGTTACCAGCTAAAAGTCCAGTCACTAAGAAACTACGCGGGTTGAACTGGCTGGTTAAATACAGCTGATTAAAGTTCATCACGTTAACGTTAGTACCTGGGTCCTCAGTATCCCTGACACCATCTCTGGGAAAAGTATCGGCGCGATTTTTACCTCTGCCTTGAACACCAACAATTGCAATTCCGCTAAGTTTGGTTGTTGCTGAAAACTGTTTAGCTTCGATATCGGCAGCGCGAGATTCTAATGCATCAACTCGTCCCCTCAATGTTGCTAATTCCGCACCGAATTCTTGCTGTAATTTTTGTAAAGTTGCTAAATCTTCACGAGAAGTTATATCATTGGCTGCTGTGGCAATCAATTCATTTACTCTTTCCAAGCAAGCATTTAAACCCGCTGCAAATTCATAACGAGTTAAAGCCCGATTTCCTCGATAAGTCCCGTTAGGATAACCCGCAATACATCCGTAACGCTCCACCAAGGATTGCAAAGCTTGAAACGCCCAATCTGTTGGCTGTACATCACTAAATTGAGAAACCGAATTAACTTGTCCCATCGGATTTTTATCCCATGAGGTTTCCGAGCCAGGTTCAACTGGTTGAGAAATCTTAAACTTTTCTGTATTTTTTATACTGAATTTTGTTTCTACTGCCCCTTCAGTAGGGATAACAAAATCGAAGGAAGCTTGTTCTTTAGACATTGCTTTATCTGGAAATTCGGTAATTCCCGCAGCTAAAAAACAGATAATTAGGGAAATTTTACTTGTTTTCAATTTACACTGTTGATTATATACAACGGTTGAGCGTATTAAATAATTTGTGTAAATGGCATGGGTGATTACACCTAACTTAGAGAAAAGTCGAATTAATGATTTTTAGGCAATTTTTCTGAAGCGCGAGTATAAAAGAAAAAGCTAGTACTGTTACGGGGAATTAAAAATCAAAAATTAACAAAGCTACTTTAAAGGCTTTGAATGAATTTTGATTGTCAACTGTATTTTCACCGTACCGTATTAGAAAAAATAAACATCTAATTTATTAACCGAGCAATTTTAGATTTTGGACTGAAGATAGTTTCGTCGAACAGAAGCTGCGGAGTTAATCCAAAATCCGAAATCCAAAATCCAAAATTGAGTGACGATTAGTATGGCAAATACCTCGCCTTCATCAAAACCAGATAAAAAAAATCAAGCGCAGCCTAATACTAAGGTTCGCAAACTTCGTAAAAGGATAAAAAAGTCTAAACAAAACCTTAAAAGTAAACCTGCTTCTAAGGAAATTCGTTCCTATTCCAGTCAAACTCAGAAAGTTAAAAAGCGAAAAAGTTTGGCGGCATCAATGTTAGCTGCGGCAATTTTGTTGGGAAGTGCGGGTTTAGTTGTAGCGCTTAGCTGGATTAGTATTTTATTTATAGTCAATCCGCAACAGGTTAATTGGTTAAATCCTTTTTTACCAAAATGGGCAAAAATTGCCTCTAGTAAAGAACGCCCGTATACTCTACAACAAATTCAAACCGAAATCGAAAACCAAAACCGTATAAGTGGAGAAATTACTGCTTTAGAAAGCGATACGGATGAATCTTTCTTATTACCCATATTTCGATCGCGCAACAACTGCGATTCTGATTGTAAATATATAGTTGAACTTAGAACTTATCACCTCGCAACAGATTTAGAATGGCGTTCAGCTTCGCTGCGGCGATCGCCGACAAAAAAGTATTATCATCTAACTACTCAATTTCCCGTTATCGGACCAGAAGAATTTGAAGTCATCGCTCCTTTAGTAGATGCCAATGCAGAAGAAAACGCCGGTTCAAACATTCCTCTACCCATAAGTGAAATCGGACGCTTTGATTCAGATGCGCCCAAGCCGGGAATTTGGTATTATCTACGCGGCAACCGTTCTTCAGGTTCAAACCAGACTGCTTACGGCTACATCCTTCATTACAACCCAGAACGCCGTAAACTACAAACGATGATATCCTGGACAAGCCCCACCGGAGATTTACCCCAATGGGAACAGGTAACTGGTGACGGGGAGAAAGAATTAGTAGTGAGTCAAACAGTTGGTTTAGAACCAAGTCTGCGAGTTTACCAAATCAAACCAGGTGAATTTGTCGTCAACCCAGTTAAGTTATCTCAAATCACTCTCAAACCACCAGCATTGAAAGATTCCGCTTACAAAGATGCCCTATTAATTGCCCAAAATGGACTGTGGACACCAGCTTATAAATGGTTGCAATTTATCAAGAAGCAAAAAGGAAAAATATCATCAGAAGCGCAAGCACAAATCGATTTAATTCGCCTGCATTCTCAACTTACCAAAAAATTAGCCGATACAAGCTGGGCAAGTCCTTCCCAAGAAGTATTAGCTGACTTAATTGATGGCAGATGGGGAGAAGCCTTAAAAGTATTTGAAGCATCACCAGAAAACCCCGCAGAGATCGTCAATTTACTTAAAGCCGATACCGGAAGATTAGAAAGTCGTATTGATGCAGCATTAGAAGTAAATTCCAATCGTGCAGAAGTACAAGCCTGGAAAGCTTTAATTATCGCATCCCAAAAAGGTACAAACCAAGCTTATTCTTGGCTCGAAACACAATCTAATATTTCCCAAACTTCACGAACTTATATTCAAAAGCTTTTAACGCAAATTTAAGAAAGGGAATTAGGAATTGGGAACTTACTGAGTATTCTTTTTGCCAAATACCAAGGAGTTATAATAAAATCTAGACAAGAATAAGTAATTGTTTTATATTCATTTTATCAGCTTGATGTTTGGCAGACCGAAGCGGGGTCTAAAACCTGGGGGGTTTTGCCAAAATCGCCAGAACCAAGACAATTGAATAGTTACAGAGTTTGGAACTTTTAATTACTTGAAACGAAATGAATCCCGGCAACGGGATTGAAACTTCATTTCAGAATACGAAAGATTTAAACGTTTTTCTTGAAACGAAATGAATCCCGGCAACAAGATTGAAACCCTAGTTTTAGCTCATTCTCCACGCTCGCTACTAACTTGAAACGAAATGAATCCCGGCAACGGGATTGAAACCCATCGATCGGTTTAAGGATCGGCGATCGCGACATCACTTGAAACGAAATGAATCCCGGCAACGGGATTGAAACGGCTCACTAAGTTTTATGTAGTAGCGTCTAATCGCCAGATTGCTATATAACAATTAAGTGAATAACCAAAAATTAATCAAACATAAAAGCAAAAACGATCGCTTCTACGCAACCCAACTATGACTAATAGTGCTAAAGTAAAATAAAGCAATATCGATCGATAGCAATGGTTGATATTAAACGCGATCGCAAAACTATCAGCAAAGCCAAAAATAGCTCTACTAATAAAAGATAGCCATAAATATATAGTTGAACGCCAATCAAAAAAATTAGCGTTTTTATGCTTGTGTGCTTGCCATCGATTTAATTAGATATAAGTATAGGCAAGCACGATTGGCAATAAATTTAACACAATTATTCGTGAGTACAACCGTCTTTTTGTTGCTTAAGTTTTTGCAACTGTAGCAATAATAAATCGACTTCCACCTGCAAATTCACTAGCTTAGCTTGCTGATCGACGTGATAGCAAGTGTTAGTCAAGCTTGCCTTGGAATTGTTGGAATTACGTTCTGAAACACTAGATACAGACATACTACTAATTAAGTCCAAAACTCTACTCACACCATTAAAAATATTATAATAGTGTAATTTAAAGAATCATTAAATCTTTGTATAGCTGGTATTAGTTGCTGCAATATAAATAATTTTATTTGCTATGCAACATCTATGAAATGACAATATAGACTCAGATTTTGTTCCGAAAGAAAAATGGAGAGAAAGGAGAGAGGGGAGAGGGGGAAGAGGGGGAAGAGGGGGAAGAAAATAACAAGTAATTTAAAACTCTTAACTCTTAACTCCTAATTCCTAACTATTCCCAATGCCCAATGCCCAATTCTTGACAAAAGTTATCGTAATACTTCCCACTGATATAGTAAAAAGGATAAACTGTCATTCGACATCGCAGTAAAAAATAAGTAGCTCTATAAAATCCCGTGACCTTAAGCCTGTCTGCTGTAAAATCTCATCGTCAACCTTGGCAGGGATTAATTGAACAGTATCGTCAATACCTGCCTGTTAGCGAGAATACGCCGGTTGTTACGCTTTTGGAAGGTAATACTCCTTTGATTCCGGTGCCATCGATCGCGCGTCAAATTGGCAAGCAAGTACGTGTTTTTGTGAAATACGACGGTTTGAACCCTACTGGTAGCTTCAAAGATAGGGGAATGACAATGGCGGTTTCCAAAGCCAAGGAAGCAGGAGCTAAGGCTGTAATTTGCGCGAGTACTGGTAATACTTCGGCTGCTGCTGCGGCTTATGCTAGGCGCGGGGGAATGCGTCCTTTTGTGATCATTCCTGACGGTTATGTGGCTTTGGGTAAATTAGCGCAAGCGTTGGTGTATGGTGCGGAAGTATTAGCAATTAAAGGAAATTTTGACCAGGCTTTGGAAATTGTCCGGGATATAGCTGAAGAATATCCGGTAACTTTGGTTAATTCAGTTAATCCTTACCGTTTGGAAGGACAAAAAACCGGCGCTTTTGAAGTCGTAGATATTTTGGGTGATGCTCCAGACTGGCTGTGTATTCCGGTGGGTAATGCCGGAAATATCACTGCATACTGGATGGGTTTTTGCCAATATCATCAAGATGGTAAATGCGGACGTTTGCCCAAGATGATGGGTTTTCAAGCTGCGGGTGCCGCACCGTTGGTAAATGGTGAAGTAGTAAAGAATCCTGAAACCTTGGCTACAGCGATTAGAATTGGTAATCCTGCGAGTTGGGATAAAGCAGTAGCAGCAAAATCGGCGAGTCAAGGTGAATTTAACTCCGTTACCGATGAAGAGATTTTAGAAGCTTATCGAATTTTAGCTGGAGATGAAGGCGTTTTTTGCGAACCAGCTAGTGCGGCTTCCGTGGCAGGATTATTAAAGGTAAAAGATCGAGTTCCCACGGGTGCCACTGTAGTTTGCGTCTTAACTGGTAATGGTTTGAAAGATCCAGATACGGCGATTAAACATAATAAAAGTCAGTTTACCCAAGGTATTGAAGCCGATATTAAAGCTGTTGCCAAGGTGATGGGGTTTGAATAATTGGTAGGTTCGTAGTAGGCGCTTCAGCGCTTCCGGTTAAGAGGCGCTGAAGCGCAACTACGAACAAATTACAAATTTTCTATTTCCACCGTCTGTATTTCTTCAACAACATCAAATCCAAATACCCGCAATTCAAATTTATAGGTATCTCTGGCTAAAGCTTCTAAATCGCTTACGCCGTAATAACTTGCACCAGCTTTAAAAGTATCGCGGAACGTTAGCGCACACAAGGTTGTATAACCTTCCGCACTTCCACCAGAAATTGCCATCTATTAAATTTTGTTCTACGAAATATTTGGCACCATTAGTTTAAAGTTTATGAGCAATAATTTTAAGTTAAAACCAGATGTAAACATCGTTAAAGCTTGGATGTTCCAGGATACCCTATTGGAATTCTATCGTTACGTGCCAACTCAGCCAGAAAAGTTACCAGCACATTGTCATGATGAGTATCAGTTTTGTTTGAGTCCTAATTATCCCAGCGAATACTATTACTACAAATCAGTTCATTTTTTACCTCCTTGGAGTTTAAGCGTAATTCATCCAGGAGAGATGCATTCTGGAACCGGAAGAGATGTAGGAAACTGCCAACTTCCCGCGACATTTCTAATGATGTATGTGAAACCAACAATCATTCATCAATTTGCTCAAGAGTTGGGTTGGCACGATATACCATTTTTTCGTAACTCAATTATTTTTGATTCTGCTGTTGCTAGATTATTTATCAAATTTCACAAAGCCGCTCAGGGTTTGGCTTCGCGGTTAGAACAAGATGTGCGATCGCAATCTTTTCTAGAACATCTAATTAATAATTTTGCTGAGTGCAATTGTGTAAATAAACCGTTTGTAGAAGAAAGAAAAGCCGTACAGCAAGTACGTAATTACCTGCATGATTATTATCCTGAAGATGTCAGCCTCAAGCAGCTTGCGGAATTTGTTAACTTCAGCCCTTACTATTTGAGCCGAGTATTTAAAGCAGAAGTTGGAGTTTCATTACCACAATATCAAACTCAAGTGCGGATAAATCAAGCTAAATTACTGTTGATTCAAGGAATGCCGATTAAGGAAGTTGCTGCTAAAACGGGTTTTGTAGATCAGAGTCACTTTACCCGCAATTTCAAACGCTTTGTACAGGTAACTCCAGGGAATTATTTGTCGAAACAGCGCAATAAAATACAATACTTTTTCGATTAGATAAAGATATCTTCTGAAAAAGGAATGTATATAACCTTTAGGAAAATGTCAGAAAAATTTACTAATTCAGAAGATAGTAATAAAGATAGACGTTTGACTCGTCGAAAACTTGTTTTGGGTGGTGCAGCTGCTGGAGTTACAGCAGCAGTAATAGCCCAAAAAGCGCAAGCAAATACTCAAAAACCACCCCAACCCGCAACCAGTAAAGCCAATCCTAAAGGTAGATTTGCAGATAAAGTTGTTGTTGTTACGGGTGCGACTTCAGGTATTGGTGAAGCAACGGCGATCGCTTTTGCTCAAGAAGGTGCAAAGGTTGCTTTTAATGGTAGACGAGCAAACCTGGGACGCAAAATTGAACAAGCCATTCGCCAACAAGGTGGTGAAGCTAGCTATATTCAAACAGATGTACGCGAACCCGAACAGGTAACGCAGTTTTTCCGCGAAGTTATCAAACGCTACGGTAAATTAGATATCGCTTTTAATAATGCTGGTATCGTTAGTCCGAATGCTCCAACCGCCGAACAATCCTTGGAAACCTGGATGGATGTAATGAATACAAACGCTCGCGGTTACTGGTTGTGCATGAAAGAAGAAATTCCCATCATGCTCAAACAAGGTGGTGGACATATTATTAATAATGCCTCAGTTTCGGCTCATGTTGGTTTTGCGAACATCATGCCTTACTCCGCATCTAAACACGCCATTCTTGGCTTAACCAAATGTGCGGCATTAGAATACGGACTCCAAAATATTCGCATTAACTCAATCAGCCCTGGTGGAGTTGATACACCGATGCGCCGACAAGCTATTTTAGCGCAAAATGGCGACCCCACAACGCCACCGCCAAACCTACCAAAGCGGATTAATACATCATACGAAATGGCGCGAGTCGTAATGATGCTGGCTTCCGATGATGCAACTTCAATCCTCGGTACCGATATTGATGTCACAACGGGAATGTTGACAAGTTGCGTTTAATTTACATCTTGGACTGTAGTTGCGTTTAATTTACATCTTGGACTGTAAATGCCATAGCTCCCACTGCTGTGAGAACGGGTTTAGGAGGAGAACAGTCAGAAAAGCAACGAGCAGAATCTGACGAATGGTTGCAAGCAAATTATCATCAACTTCCGGTTGGACTTCTTGAACCAGAAGATGTTGTTGGTGCAGTAGTTTTCCTCGCTTCCCCTTCCGCTCGTTACATACATTACAGGTGCTGTTTTGGATGTTGCGGCTGGTGCGAATGCCAAATATACCGCTTAGAGGATTATTAAAATTCTCATTTATAAGTTTATTAGCAATCGGTAAATTACTCCCTTCCCGCTAGAAGATTGCCGATAAAAAAACCGCAGAGGAAAGAGAGATAGGTAATTATAAAGCGGGAAGGGAGTAATAAGTAAACTACAAATTCTCAATCGTCACCGTCTGTATTTCTTCAACAACATCAAATCTAAATACCCGCGAATAAAAATAGAATTCTGCCTCCAAAGCACGTTTGATATTTTCTGCGTTACGAAAACCATGTTGTTCTCCTGGAAAGGGAACGTAAGCAACGGGTAATCCTTTGTTTCGCAAAATATCAATCATGGTTTCAGCTTGGTTTGGTGGCACAACTTTATCTTCCAAGCCTTGTAAAAAAATTACCGGGCAAGCTAAATTCTCTGCAAAGTTGATGGGGGATCTTTGGACGTATATTTCCTTCATTTCTGGATAGGCACCCACTAATCTATCCAAATATCTGGATTCAAATTTATGGGTATCTCTTGCTAAAGCTTCTAAATCGCTTACCCCGTAATAACTTGCACCAGCTTTAAAAGTATCGCGGAACGTTAACGCGCATAAAGTTGTATATCCTCCCGCACTTCCTCCAGAAATTGCGAGGCGATCGCCATCTACTAAATTTTGTTCTACCAGATATTTAGCACCATTGGCGCAATCATCTACATCAACAATTCCCCAGTTTCCATCCAGACGCTGACGATATTCGCGCCCATAACCCGTACTACCTCCATAGTTAACATCTAAAACGGCAATACCGCGACTCGTCCAATATTGAATCCCATAGCTCAAACTTGAAGATGTCGCCGCAGTGGGACCACCATGACTTTTAACTAATAATGGTGGTTTTTGGTCTGCGGGTGCGGTGTAATCTTTGTTTTGCGGTGGATAAAATAATCCATAAGCTGTTTTCCCATTGCTGGTAGGAAACTCTATCGGTTGCACTTGGGAAAGATAGCCGTCATCTATTGTAATATTGCTAGAACGCTGCAAAACTTGTATTTTCTTGGTTGTTAAATCGAGTTGAACCAGTTCGCTGGCTTGAGTTGGTTGTCCTCCGTTAAAGAAAACTTTACCCGGTGTTGCTTTTATCCCGCTAAATTCCGTGTAGGGTAAATCGAAAGTATCGAGTTTTTTCGTATTTACATTTAAGCTTGCTAAATACCAAATTCCTTTCTGGGTATAGCTGCAAATAATTCGGTTTGTTGATTCAATTGCGTATGTAGAAGAAGCTAAACCCCATTGTGGCTTGCCAAATTCTGCTGACATCGGGGTCAAATTTTCTACTTTCCCCTGTCGCCAACAATATAAATTCCACCAGCCAGTTTTTTCCCAGATAAAATATAAAGTTCCATCATTCGACCATTCTGGTTGTCCCGCAGATTCATCTACACCACCTGCAATTTTTTGAGCATCAGCGATCGCGCCATCAGTTTGAACCGTACCCACCCATAATTCGGCGCTATCCCAAGGCATATTCGGGTGATTCCAAGTTAACCAAGCTAAGTATTTTCCATCCTTACTCAAGCGAGGTGCAATATAAAAGTCATTTCCAGATACAATAACTTGCGGGTTGCTATTTCCCGTTAAATTAATCGCGACAACTTGATTTGTAGGTTCTTTCCCCTGCTGCGTATGGTCTTCACAAATACAGATAATTCGCTGACGCTGACTGTCAACAATTCCATCACCGTAACGCATTGGTAACTCAGGTGTTATCGGTTGCGGTTCGCTGCCGGGTTTTTGCTGATAAAGACGTTGGTCGATAAAGTTAGAAAAATAAACCGTACCATCAGCAACAAAATAGGAACCACCACCATACTCGTGAACCCGACTCCGCACGTTGAAACCATCCGGTGTCACAGTGGTTTCACCATCGGGGTTGCGTCGGACAATAACAGTACGTCCCTTATCCCAAGCTCGTAACTCGCTCCAGTAGATATTATCGCCATCAACTGCAATTTGTCCGAGTCCAATTGTTGTAGAGGTAATTAAATCGGTAGTGATGGGTGATTTCCAAGAACCGTAGGGTGCTGTTATCATTTCAATTTTGGATTTTGGATTTTAGATTTTGAATTTTGGATTATTCTCTAGCTGGATATTAAGTTGGTGATGCTAGAACTTTACTGATTTTGCTTTCTACTGAAATTGTACCTTTATGAAGTTGTACAATTTCTCGCACAATAGCTAAACCCAATTCCGATTTACCAGTTTGATAGGAACGAGATTTATCGACTCGGAAGAATCGCTCGAATATTTTATCTATATTTTCTGGTGCAATTCCTATCCCTGTATCTCTAAAGTTGACGACGATTTTAGAATTAACTTGATTAACTTCAACTGTTACCGAAGCCCCAGCAGGTGTGTAGTAAAAAGCATTCTGTAGTAAATTGGTAAAAACTTGTTTATTGATAAATCAATCGCAGAGTATTAAGTGATACAGCAAGAAATAAAGATATATATTAAGAAACATAAATAATAAAATGCTTCTCTTTCTAACTGTTATGTAACTTAACTATAAAATTTATTTGATGCCAATCAAATTGTCTTTTATGGGTTTTAAAAACTGTATTTTTATAACGTTGAGTAGAATACAGTTATTCACCCCTGTGACTTTGTTCGATCTTCTGTTATACCGTGGAGAAGTCCCCAACTAAGAATTAAGAAACCCAGTTTTGCAAAAAATCTGGTTCCTTAATAGCTCAAATTATTACAACTCATATAGAATTGCTATAGAAGTAAAATATTTATAATGCTGCACGTTTTGGGCAAAGCGCGTAAAATTTTGCGTGCGATCGCTCATTTCGTGCTAAGTGGAGTTAAATTTAGAGGTAGAACGATAGTTATAGAAAAATCTTTCACTTATAGTGTTATAACTGTTTGAATGAAATTCTTGAACCAAGAAAGATGAGTAATAATCACAGATAATGCAAGTTGTAAAAAGACCCATCAAACCCAAAAACTATATATCGTTCCTATACACCTACTCAACTAGTTGGGGAACTGCTGGTGATATTTGTTTAATCCGCGAAACTGTAGCCCAAGAGAGTACTTCTAAATTCGTGGGTCGTAAAGTAAAACTAGCACTTCCAAGAGGAATGGAAAAGCATCGCGTGGAAGGTTATCAGGTAATAAAAGTTGCCGGACATGTCGGTGAGGGACATCCCAAAGATCCTGGTTCCGAATGGGAAGCTTATGAAGGTATAGATAGAGATACTGCGATCGCGGTCCTAAAGCCTTGGGGATTCAAGTTAGTTGAGCCAGAATAAACCCGCTTATGAAGGCATTTCTCACTATCCATCAACCGGATGTTGTCCGTAAAATGGTAACGCTTCCGTCCAATCCGGACGCTTCCCTTGCTGCCAATCTAAATGTGCTAATTGCAGCATACTCGTTACCGTCGCAGCTAAACCAGAGTTAGCTTCCACAAGCCGATAATTACCATTCCCATCGGCTAATTTTTCTTTCCATACTTCCGGGGTTAATACCACATCAGGCATAACAGCCATAAGCCCGCTACCATCCGGCATAACTTGATAAATTGCACCGAATAACATACCTCGTTGCGCTGGCATCTGTACGGCGATAAAGCGATCGTCATCACGTCGGTTTTCCCAAGCAAATGCTGCCAAAGTAGAAACAGCAAACACCGGAATATTTAATTGTTGACCCAAAGTGCGAGCAGCCACAAGCCCAATACGAGTTCCCGTAAAACCTCCAGGTCCCTTCGCTACAGCAATAAACGCCATATCCCCCCAAGTTTGAGGTTTAATAAAATCTATTAAATATTGATGCATCAAATTAGAAACATTACGGTCTAATTTCCATACATCAGAACGTGAATCGTCAGCAAAATTGGCGATCGCTAAACCTAATTCGGGAGTTGTGGTGTGTAGCGCGAAACCGTATTTCATGTTAGGGAGAGGGGGTAGAGGGGGTAGAGGGGGTAGAGGGGGTAGAATAAAATCTTGTAGATTCCTAACTCCTGGCTCTAACCCTTCAAAAGATTTTAAATCCAAAATCTAAAATCCTTTAACATAACTGAATGCACCATTCGGGTGGAAGCAGAAAAAACCCGGTTTCTTTTCCCCAAAACATTACTTTTTGGTTTCTCAATTTGCAAGAAACCGGGTTTCTCGTCTCCGGTGCAAAATATAAATTAACTCCTAACTCCTCACTCCTAACTCCTAATTATTAAGTTGGTACTAACTCACCGGGACGTAATTTAGACCATTTACCTTTTTCTTCTTTGAAACTCAAACATCCTACAACGTCCCATTCCATTTCAATTATTTCGCCTTCGGTGCGGATATTTACGTTTATACTGGGTTCGTTGGGATCAAAGGTTGGTGTTTCTGTTAAATGAGGTTGTTGGTGCTGTGTTTCTACTGCATTGTAGGTAGCACAGCGGTCTACATAATGACAATTTACACAAATACACATATTAAAACCAACTTATAGTTTTTAGTTTCGCTTTGTTTTTATTCTAGCTATTAGCTACGTTGTTGTTGCCTAGCCTTTGGGTTTATTTTTATTACAATGTACGGTTCAATTCTGTCTAAATTTACACCAGAATCTTTACCTTTTAATCTGGAATTATTGCCAAAACCAGCTTATTTAGTCGGTGGTGCGGTACGGGATGCAATTTTGGGAAGAAATCGGGATGATTTAGATTTTAAATTGGATTTAGATTTTATTTTACCTTCAGAAGCGGTAAATGTAGCTCGCAAAATAGCGAAATATCATCAAGCTGGTTTTGTTTTACTTGACGAGCAAAGGCAAATTGCTCGCGTGGTATTTCCTAATGCTACCGTTGATATTGCTCAACAGGAAGGCGATTCTCTAGAAACTGACTTGCATCGACGAGATTTTACGATCAATGCGATCGCCTACAATATTCATACCCAAGAAATCCGAGATCCGTTACAAGGTGGTGTAGATTTACAAAAGGGTATTTTACGCATGATATCACCCGCGAATTTGCAAGATGATCCTTTACGCTTGATGCGGGGATATCGTCAAGCCGCGCAGTTGGGATTTACTATTGAAGCGGAAACCCATTCTACAATTCGCGCTTTATCTTCCCATTTAAAAAACGTTGCCTATGAACGAATACGGGTAGAATTAGGCTATATGTTGGTGCCTCAAGGTACTCCTTGGTTAATTAAAGCTGTGGAAGATGGTTTACTAAAATCTTCTTTTGAATACGCGACATCGCAAAGTTGTATTTTAGTTACAGAAATTGATAAAGTAGCTTCGCAATTATTAGAAAAATTTCCAAGTTTGAAGGAAATACTGCAACAACATATTAGAGATACTGTAAAAACCACTTGGTTGGGTATTGCTAAACTAGCTTGTTTAGTTAATAGCAATCCTGAAATAGCAGAAAAAGAATTAGAAAAACTTACCTATAGTAAAGCGGAAATTCAAAGCGTAACTACAGCCTTGAGAACATTTCCCAGACTTAATACAGCATTATCCTTAAGAGAGCAATATTTCTTATTCCGAGAAGCGGGTAGCGTATTCCCGACTACAGCCATTTTAGCAACAGCTTATGGTAATGTAGTCAGGAATATGTCCGAAGACAAGCCAGTAACAACATACGCATCTTTACTTTCCCGCTACTTAACCCCTGACGATCCGGTTGCACATCCCACTCAATTAGTAAGTGGGACACACATTATATCATCATTAAATATCCCTTCGTCACCACTTATAGGTAAATTACTGACAGAAATTGCAGTGGCACAAGTCGAAGGCAAGATTTCGACATTTTATGAAGCGATCGAATTTGCAAGAAAGATGATTGAGAATGGGTAATTGGGAATAGGGGATAGGGGATTGGGGCATTGGGCATGGGGCATTGGGCATTATGAAAGATAAAGAAAGCAAGATGCGAACACTACAGATATTTGACTCTAAGAGGATGTTTGAGAAGTATCGTTTTTAGCGCAATTCTCGGATTATCCCCCCTTCCCCCCTTTTTAAGGGGGGTTTAAGTCCCCCAATAATACGGGGGATTTAGGGGGATCTGAAAGTTTGTGAGTTTTATTTATGACTTTTTAAACATCCTCTAAGAAACATAAAGGGAGCAAGATGCGAACACTACAGATATTTCTTAACTCCTAACTCCTAACTCCTCATTCCTAACTCCCCTAAGCTTTTTCAACTAATTTCTTAAAGTAGAAATATGCTTCTTCTGGTGTCAGCGCTTCTGATTGAAGATCGTGAGCAATAAAATATTCTCTATTGTCGGGAAAGAAGCGTATTGTAAAACTTGGTATTAATCCTAGTTGCAAAGCCTGTTTACCGAGTGCTTCGGTAGCTTCTGCTAAAGAATATCCATCATGAAATTTGGATGCAGACATTTTTCTCCTCTTTTTATTAATTATTTATCAATAGCTTTTGATGCCATTTTTAATAAAGGCACCAAAAACTATAAAAATCACATTTCTTGCTGATATTTTTCTAAGATATCTACCAAACTGACTTGGCACTGTGTCGGTACCAAATCGATTAAAGAGATTTCACTTTTACCGCCACCTATCTTGATAGGAATAGACTGTAAAACATGAATGACATCTTCTTCATCCACGGATTTATCGGAACTGATTAAAGGATAAACTTGTTCGGCGACAACGGTATGCAGTTTGGCATCGGACAAATAAAGGTGCCACTTAGCGATATCTATATAGACATTTTCGCCAATTTCAGCGGCTAGGGCTTCCATGAATTCTGCGTTGTTACTCATAGCCTCAAATTTACAAGTTACTTAAGAATTATGCTGAAATTCTCAAGATAACTCTACCATTACAAGTTGCGATCGCCGTTGCCTTTATGCTACATCTTCAGGTAGATTTTGGCGGGGTATTGGAATAATCTGCGATCGCTGAAATATAAATTAGATGCGAGACTAATACCGCTAACCAACCTAATGTCAGAATGGGCAACCATTGCCAATCAGTTGAAAGAAAGTTGTGAAAAAACCACAAGCCGGAATTAAATAAAGCAAATGTCGCTACATGAACGGCGAAATTCATTCTATCGTCCAGTTTACGGTAAGCTGGGTCATTTTTGCGGTCTGGTTCGCGGGGCCAACGTGGAGGCATATATATTAATTACATTTAGGAACAATCGGTTATTTCTATAATTTTAATGTTATCCGCGTCACAAATCTAATTTACTTAGAATAGAAGCAATAATCTAAAATCTAAAATCCAAAATCGCTATGACTATCTTTGAGCAACTGGATGAAGATATATATTATCCCAGCGGTGACGGCAAACCAATGGCAGAAAATACCGAACAGTATCGCTGGATAGTCATTATTAAGGAAAATTTAGAAATTCTGTTTGCTGGGGATGACAATGTTTTCATTGCTGGCGATTTACTTTGGTATCCCGTGCGTTCTAAGATAATTTCGCCGACTGCACCCGATGTCATGGTAATATTTGGCAGACCGAAGGGTAAACGCAGTTCTTACCGTCAGTGGAATGAAGAGAATATTCCACCACAAATAGTATTTGAAATTCTTTCTCCCAGCAATAATGCAGACGAAATGGAACGCAAGCTGGAATTTTACAATACTTATGGTGTTGAAGAATATTACATTTACAATCCCCAAACTTTTCAATTTGATGGCTGGGTGCGACAAAACGGGAATTTAACGAAGCTGTGGGAAATAGATGATTTTGTTAGTCCCCGAATGGGAATCAAATTTGAAATCGCGCAAGGTGAATTAGTTATATATCGTCCCGATGGACAACGATTTTTGTCTTCGGTGGAGTTAGAGCAACGCTTTCAAGAGGAACGTTTAAGAGCGCAACGTGCTGAGTTATTGTTGGAGCAAGAGCGTCAGCGAGCCGAGCAAATGGCTGCTTATTTGCGTAGTATTGGTGTCGATCCGGATAATATTGGTGGTTGTTAAGGAAGCGTCCGAGTTTTTAACGAACATTTTATCCAACACCCTTGAGAATGAAGCGTCGTGCGTTAAATTAATTTCATAATTTTTCTCCCACCCTAATGACATCCATTTTCGCCTGCTTTTTCAAGAGTCGCCAGTTTAGATATATAGACTTCCGCAATGCTACGTCTCTAGAAGAGTTGATGGTTGTGAATATCTATTTTCTCTCATAGCCCAGAAAAACTTTTAACATCAATAAACTTTAGAGCAGCATTTGTTGATGTAGCAAAAGTGCGGGTTGATAGAATTTAATTATTACTATTAAGCTAATAACTGGATATGACCAAATGCCTACGAATATCTACCACATCACTCATATTAATAATTTGTCTTTAATCCTCAAATCAGGCGGATTAATCGCAAATAGCAGGCTGCAAAAGCAGCAAAGTCAATATACAGATATTGCTCACAGTCAAATACAGGATCGACGAGCTAATATTTACGTTCCTTGCGCTACTGATGGGTGTTTACAAGATGATGTCCCTTTTTATTTTGCTCCACGTTCTCCTATGCTTTATGCGATTCATAAAAATAACGTAGAGGGTTACACAGGAGGTCAAAATTCGATAATTTATTTAGTCTCAGAAGCAAAATTGGTAGAAAGCAATAATTTAGCTTTTGCTTTTACTGATGGTCATGCGATCGTGGCATACAGTGAATTTTACGACAATCTGCAAAACTTGAATGTAATTGATTGGCAAATTATGAAAGAGCAATACTGGAACAATATACCAGAAGATGGAGATAGAAAACGTAGACGACAAGCTGAGTTTTTAATACATCAATTTGTTCCTTGGAAATTAATTAAAGAGATTGCCGTACAAAATATTACTTTGAAATTCCAGGTTAGCAAGCTATTACAAAATTTTAATTTTAATAACTCAATTAAAGTTTATGCTAATTGGTACTACTAGAATTATCATAAAATATAATTTACAATAGTACCTGGGTACTAAAAGAGGCGGAAGGAATGATTGAGTTTAAGCAAGGTAACTTATTAGAAGAGAAAGCAGAAGCCTTAGTTAATACCGTTAATTGTGTTGGTGTTATGGGCAAAGGTATTGCCTTGCAATTTAAACGAGCATATCCTGAAAACTTCCGTCAATACTCCAAGGCTTGTAAAGCTAAAGAAGTAAAACCTGGTAGTATTTTTATTGTCTCTACAGGTAGTATTTTTAACCCTAAGTATATATTTAACTTCCCTACAAAGCGTCATTGGAGGGGTAAGTCTAAAATAGAAGACATTAAGGCAGGATTAGCAGCTTTAGTTACAGAAGTGCAACAGTTAAATATTACATCTATCGCTATCCCACCTTTAGGGTGCGGTAATGGTGGATTGGATTGGAAAAATGTTAAACCCCTAATTGAATCAGTATTTATCGTATTACCAGATGTACGAGTAATAATCTTTGAGCCATTTGGCGCACCGAAAGCAGAAAAAATGCCAATTGCGACCAAAAAACCTAATATGACTCGTGGACGTGCATTGGTTATTCAACTACTAGAAATATATGGAATACCAGGTTATGAATCAACTAAGCTAGAAATTCAAAAACTAGCCTATTTCCTGCAAGAAGCAGGTGAAGATTTAAAGCTATCTTACAAACCGCATATATATGGTCCTTATGCTCATAATCTTAACCATGTTTTGAAGCATATCGAGGGACATTATATTCGTGGCTATGGAGATGGAACTAGTACATCTCAAAGCGCTGAAATTTACGTGTTAGAGGAAGGTAGAAAAGCGGCGCAAAAATTTTTAGAAACACAATCAGAAGCAAAGCAGCGTTTAGAAAAAGTTAGCAATTTAATATATGGTTTTGAAACTCCTTATGGAATGGAAATGTTAGCAACAGTTCATTGGATTGCAACAAGAGATGATAACCCGGCACAGGATAGCGAAGAAGCGATTCAGAAAGTGCATAAATGGAACGAAAGGAAGCGGAATTTGTTCAAGCCGCAACATATTCGCAAAGCTTGGCAGCGTTTAGAAAAACAAAATTGGTTATCTACTGCCTCAACAGAATAAAATAATATTTCCCTTCTTCCACTTCCCATAAATTCACCTCGTAAATGCTTTCGAGATTTCCTTGATAATGAAGTGTCGTGCGTTGAATTAATTTCATAATTTTTCTTTTACACCCTGATAATAAATTGTAGATATTGGATTCTGCATTTTGTATTCTTCAGCGATATTACAGCGAGTTAAAGTCTTGTGGTAATGGCATCTTTCCCTATAAGTCTAGAAAAACACAATCTACTGTAATCGAAAATCCATTTTCACCTACTTTTTCGGAATTCGCCAATGTCAAACTTGTAGTTATCAATTAAACTGAGTCGTTATCGGGGAATCATTAATATCATTATGTCCAGTAGAAAGAAAGAGCCGAGCGGATGTGGATGTTTAAATATTCCCATATCAGTGATTGTACTGCTTTTAGGAGGTGGTATCTGGTTATTTACTCAGAGAGATAACTTAGGTATTAGTAAGCTTTTACCTAATAGCGAGCAATTAAATATTCCTTTTATTTCTGCAAAACCAACTCCGAAACTTCCTTCAAACCCGATTCCAGTTGCTTCTTCAAATCCCAAACAATCAACTCGAAAACTTCCTTTCAATCCGGCTCCAATTGCTTCTTCAACTCCTATACCAACAACAAAACCAACTCCTACTCCAACTCCATCTCCAACACCAATTCCATCTCCGAAAATCAAAGTTGAAAATAAACAAGCTTCCCCAAAACCAACAACACCACCCCAAACACCTTGGGAGAAAAAACAAATTAGAGGAATTTATTTAAGTCGCTATAATATTACTAATAATGCCAGCGAAAAAGTAATTCGCGAAAGAGTTCGTTACTACAAGAGTAAAGGATTTAATACTATTATTCATGGTGTTTGGGGTAATGCTTGCACCATGTATAAAAGCGAAGTTATGCAGCAAACCCTGGGCTATAAAAGTTGTCCCAATTTGTTTCGAGATAAATGGTTAGATTGGTTAATTGATGAAGCACATAAACAGGGAATGGAAGTTCATGCTTATTTTGAAAAAGGGATTAAAATCGATAAAAATAGTCCGATATTCGATTTGGCGATCGCTAAAAGATGGATTGTACCCGGTGTGGATAAAACCTATGCAGGAATTGACCATTACGTGCTTGATGTAGAAATTCCGGAAGTTGCTAATTTCTTCAAAGATATTTTAGCAGAGTTCGTGACAAAATATCCCAAAATCGATGCAGTTCAATGGGATGATTACTTGGGTTATCATGCAGAATTACCGGGTAAAATTAATCGCACCGATAAATTAACGAAATTTACACAGCAGATGATAGCTGCAATGAAACAAGCTAACCCTTCAGTTAGTTTTGATATTTGTCATCACAATCCTTACTGGGCTAAAAGATATTTCGCCGCTGACTATCAAAAATGGAAGGTTGATAGAGTCTTTATTCAAGCTTATAACGAAGATGGTTTCAACGAAGAAGTAAATTACGCTAAAAAAGTTGATGGGATTGCCATAAGTGACAGACAATTTCATCGTGTTAAAGAATTAGTAAATAACAAAGGAATTAAAAGTATTTTAGTGTTTCCAATTGCTGGAAAACCTAAAGAAACTGCTTCTAAATTAAACGAATTAATACAAAATAATCGTAAACTTGATTCCAAGTCTTAAGCTTTTAATAACTAGTCTCTAAATTCTCCGCGTACCTTTCAATTCCGCTATAATTTTAATGAGTTTTGGGAACGCACATCATGTTAAAGTACAACTTGCCGAGGTATTTACCTTCAGCTGAAGAACTACCAGACTCCGACGAAACGCCCGTGGATAATGAACTGCAAGAATTAATACCGGGTTTACTCAAAGCAATTCTCTTAATTCTTTGGGGAGAAAGGATGGATTGGTTTTTCGGCGTGGATATGGGTGTTTATTATCACCCCGATAAGCCGCCAATTGTACCCGATGGATTTCTCAGCTTGGGTGTTGAACGTTTTTATGATGAAGAATTGCGCCCCAGTTACGTGCTGTGGGATGAAAATGTTATCCCTATTTTGGCTTTGGAAGTCGTTTCCCGAAATTATCGCAAAGAGTACACAACTAAATTAGAAGAATATGCAGATTTAGGCGTACTTTATTATGTAATTTATTCTTCCCGTCGCCGCCGCAAACCGCGTTTGGAAATACATAAATTAGTTAATGGCAAGTACGAATTACAAGAAGGAAACCCGTTTTGGATGCCAGAAATTGGTTTAGGAATAGGTTGCGAAAGAGGTAACTATTCCGGAGTGACGCGAGAATGGTTGTACTGGTATGATGAATCGGGAACAAGATATCCCACTCCGAAAGAACAGATACAACAAGAGACATTCCGCGCTCAACAAGAGACATTACGCGCACAACAAGAGACATTACGCGCACAACAAGAGACATTACGCGCTCAACAAGAAGCTCAACGCGCTCAGCAGGAAGCTCAACGCGCCGACGTTGCAGAACAAAAAGCGCAACAGATGGCGGAAAAGTTGCGCGAGTTAGGGATAGATCCAGATAGCTTGAGTTAACGAAATAATTAATTATAAATTTCTCTACGATGTCCAATTTGATAAATAACGATAATATTTGGTTCATTGACGCTCATATCTTTAATTTGCATATTAATATCCTTGTTAAATTAGTATTTGAAAGCTTAGTTATTACTATCAAATTACAGAAAGGTGCGTGACTTATAATCACATTCAAAATTTGTTAAAGCGTCACACACCCTACAATTGCTCTACAAGAATTATAAATCTGTTTTAAAAGTTGTAGCTCAAAACCTGAATCGCGCTATTCTCTGGTAAACTACCGGGAGTCACGCTAATCGTATCGCTATTACTACGATTTACCTTCATTCCACCCATTACCGTCAGAAAATCATCTACAGGCGCAATATCACAACTTTCTTTATCCGCTGCTTGGGTACGATAATGAGTGGGAACAATTAACTTCGGATTCAAAATTTGAATTGCTTTTCTGGCTTCCTCAGCGTTATAAGCCTTAGCACTACCCCCTACAGGTACTAATAGCACGTCTGGGCGACCCATCAAAATCTTTTGTTCTAACGAAATAGGTGCGGCAGCGCCTCCTAAATGTAAGATATTGACTCCTGCTTGCTTCCACTGCCAAGCCGTATTTACACCAAAACGTTTTCCACCAACGCGATCGTGATCTATTGCTATTCCTTGAAATTTGATTCCCTTAAACTGGTAAACCCCTGGCTGGTAAATTAATTTAGGTCCTCCAGGTAAGCCTTCTACCGCACCTTCATCCAACAATTGACTGCTAATTAATACCAAATCGGCAGCAATATTGGGTGGACGATAACCAGCAGTACAGCCTATAGTACGAAAAGGGTTAACTAAAATTGTTGTACCTTCACCTGAAAACAAAAAGCTAGTATGACCTAACCACTTAATTGACAGCGAACCACCAGATTGGGCATTTACTCGCAACCCAGAACCTAAGTTAGCAAACAACGCACCTGCTAACCCCGCTCCAGCGTAGCCAATCAATTGTCGTCGTTTCATTTACTCTCTCAAAGATAATTTTTCTAGAAAGTTTTGCAATAATTGCTTTCCCGAATTAGTCAGGATACTCTCTGGGTGAAATTGGACTC
The DNA here is from genome assembly GCA_965234645.1 of Rivularia sp. (in: cyanobacteria). Lineage (GTDB taxonomy): Bacteria > Cyanobacteriota > Cyanobacteriia > Cyanobacteriales > Nostocaceae > Rivularia. The sequence continues at coordinate 287,663 of OZ248344.1, forward strand.
CTTCTACGTGCGGAAAGTTCCTGTGTCGCACTCCCATTATTGTCCCATCTTCAACCCAGGCGGTGATTTCCAATACATCGGGAATGGTATCGCGCTCTATGATTAAACTATGATACCTGGTTGCGGTCATCGGATTATCCAATCCTTCAAAAACTCCTACCCCCGTATGAGAGACTTGAGAAGTTTTGCCGTGCATCAACTCAGGGGCAGAAACAATTTTACCGCCAAATACTTGACCTATACTTTGATGTCCCAAACATACGCCTAAAATTGGGTACTTGGGTGCTAATTCTTCAATTAATTTTAAAGAAATTCCCGCATCTTCGGGTCGTCCGGGACCCGGTGAAATCACTATACCATCAGGCTTCAACGCCCGGATTTCTTCTATTGATATCTTATCATTACGAAATACTTCAATTTGGTCTGCCACTGGAAAATTTACAGCCAATTCTCCCAAATACTGCACCAAATTATAAGTAAAGCTGTCGTAATTATCTATGACTATCAGCACAGCGATTAAACTCAATCATTTTATTGATGCCAAGCTTGTCCGATTGTCTTAACTTTTGTTATTAAACGTTTTACAAAGACGATAAAATCAACTCGAACAAAGGAGGCAATATAAGCATAGCAGCTACTAATACCGCTACCAATGCCGAAACTAACACCGCACCAGCAGCACAGTCTTTAGCAATCTTTGCTAATTCGTGATACTTTTGCTCAACCGTGAGATCGACAACAGACTCAACAGCAGTATTTAGCAACTCCAAAGCTAAAACCAAGCCGCTAGTAACTGCAATTACCGCTATTTCTACCAACTGAAGATGCAAAAAAACGCTTAAGCCAATTGCCAAAGCGCAGACAGATATATGAATGCGAAAATTACGTTGAGTTTGAAAAGCGTAGGAAATTCCAGCCCAGGCATATTTAAAACTAACGAACAAGTTAGAGGCAACTGCCCAAGATAATTCTCGCTGCTTAGACACAACTGTTTCTAAACGGTTTGGTTTGGGTGGAGATGAAATTTGCTGGGACATAGGCATAATATGAATGCTGCGATCGTAAGATTAAATTTTTCCCGAATTTTAAAAGTTGAATCAATGTCTTGGCAATTTCCTAAAGGAATATTTTGAAAATCGAATTGAAATATGGGGTCAAATAAACTCATCGGCGAGTCTATTCTATGTCAATATCAATACTTAATGTCTTCAGTAGCATTACCTGCTTTTTCAGCATTCTTTGCAAACTCTCTTCATCAGGATGATCCCATCCGATAAGATGTAGCAACCCATGAGATGTTAACCAAGCTAATTCGGTTTTCAAAGAATGACCTTGCTGTATTGCTTGCTTGCGAGCAGTATCGACGGAAACTATAATATCGCCAAGATATAAAGGTTCATCCTCGGTATCAATTTCCGTAACATGTGGCGAATCTACTTCCAAAGCCGCAAAAGCCAAAACATCTGTAGGTTTATTTTGATGACGGTACTGAGAATTTAAACTTTGAATTTCCGAGTCATCCGTCAAACGCAGCCCGATTTCGTAAGCAGATGCTGGGGGGATATCGCATTGCATTATATCCACCCATTGATAAAACCAGCTTTCCCAAGTTTCAGCACAAATGCGGACATCTCGATCCGCATCCTTTACAGCCTCTTTTGGGGAAGATAGATCGAAATTATCCTGCACGTAAACTTCAACGGAAAGCTGTTTATCCACTTAATATCCTCTCTTTAATGAGTTAGATAAGCAAGTCCAATCAAAACAGCCAATAGTCCGAAAGTAGTAAGCGCAAAATGCTTCAGCGAGGTGCCACCCTTTTGCACCATATTCCGCATCGCCAACTTTGTATAGCTTGGTTTATCTTCCTTGGTAGAAGAGTTGTTCATAATATTTGATAACAAATTCTTCTACCAATGTAACAAATTGTTGAGAAATGGAGTGCCGATTTGGCATTTTCTGGGAATTTGGGCATGGGGAACAGTGAGAAGTTAGGAGTGAAGAGTTAGGAGTTATTTTTCTCCTTGTCCCCTTGTCTCCCCATCCCTCCATGCCCCAATGCCCTATGCCCACTACCCATTCTCCATAACTTGATTTTCCTGTCGCAGATAAGCTTGAATGAACGAATCTAATTCGCCATTCATCACGTCGCTTATAGCTGTTGTTTCTACATTGGTACGCAAGTCTTTCACCATTTGGTAAGGATGGAATACATAGTTACGTATTTGATTGCCCCAACTTGCTTCTACCATATCACCGCGTATTTCGGCGACTTCTTGAGCGTGTTGTTCTTGGGCGACAACCATCAGCTTGGCTTTGAGACGGGCAAGGGCTTTTTCTTTATTTTGCAGTTGCGATCGCTCTTCGGTACATCGCACGGCGATATTTGTGGGAAGGTGAACTATTCGCACGGCGGTTTCTACTTTGTTGACGTTTTGTCCGCCTTTACCGCCTGCTCTAGATGTCGTAATTTCTAAATCCTTATCGGGGATATCTAATTGTACGTTGTCATCTATCTGAGGCATGACTTCCACACCTGCAAAACTGGTTTGTCGCTTACCGTTGGCGTTGAAAGGAGAAATCCTTACCAAGCGATGGGTACCCATTTCCGATCGCAAATACCCGTAAGCATAACGTCCGGTAATTTCCAGCGTCACCGATTTTATACCGGCTTCATCTCCGGCAGATTCATCGCTAATTGTAACTTTATAACCGTGACTTTCTCCCCAACGGGTATACATTCGCAGCATCATTTCCGCCCAGTCTTGGGCATCAGTACCGCCAGCACCGGCTGTAATTGTTAGAGAAGCGCCTTTGCTATCGTAGGGACCCGAAAGTAACTGCTGTAACTCCCACTGGTCGAGTTCGCGGGTAAGGCTTGTAACGTTAGATACAGCTTCATTCAGCAGTGACTCATCGGTATCGGACTCCAATAATTCAACAACTGCCCTAGTATCCTCTAAGCTAGAATGCCAGTTATGATACTGTTGCAAATGTTCCTTGAGTTCGTTAAGCTCTTGCAACGTATCTTGAGCCTTATTTTGGTCTTCCCAAAATTCAGGTTGTGCTGCGATTTGCTCTAAATCTTGAATTTTAGCTTTGAGTGCGGGTAAGTCAAAGATAGTCCTGAGTTTTACCCAGGCGTAAGGATAGCGTTTCGATTTCCCGTTTGATTTCTAGAACTTCCATATTTGTTTGTAATTGTTAGCTTTGATGCTTCTAGAATCTGTGTGTTTTATATTCCTTTCTGATTCTAGCGATTGTCTGCAAAATTTTCTCGTTTCAAGGTTTGTTGATTTAATTTGTGAGAATTGGGGATTGGGCATGGGGCATTGGGGATTGGGGATTGGGCATGGAACCGAAAGCAGAAATTTAATAAAAGCCCACACCCTCGAAGGGTGGGGCTACAGAAACGAAGCCCACCTGCGTGGGCTAGTATCTCAAAATCAACATTAATACCGCAATTTGGCAAAATGCTGTTTTAGGTAAGCTTTGGTAAACACATCTAAATTTCCTTTCATCACTTCGTCAATTTCAGCAGTTTCTACATCGGTACGTAAATCTTTGACTTTTTGGTAAGGATCAAAGATGTATTCGCGAATTGGGTTATTAGCTACATTTTTGGATGATGGCTTCTTGATATCTGAAACCGCGACACCTTGAAATTGCATTAGTGAAAAAAGTTTGCTTTTGACAACAACTAAAGCTTTTTCCAAATTAGCTAATTGATTGCGTTCCTCAGTACAGGTGACGGTAATACCAGTAGGAATATGAGTGACTTTTGCTAAAACGCTTGATCCACGCATACAAGTATGTTTTCCTCTTGTAATTTCTAAATCCCGTTCAGGAATCTCAAAATTCATCGACTCATCAACAATCGGGATAACTTCTACCTCTGCAAAACTGGTTTTAATTCTGGAATCTTCATTAAATGGTGAAATTCTTCTTAACTGATGAATTCCTTGTTCGGATTTGAGATATCCGTAAGCGTACTCACCAATAATTTCTAAAATTAAATAGGTAAAGCCGCCCCATTCTGCCACAGATTGATCCACAAGCCGAACTTGGCATTGGTGAGTTTCGCACCATTTTGAGTACATACGCATTAGCATACCTACCCAAATTGGAGATTCTATATCGCTATTACCAGCAGTAATAGTAATAAAAGCTCCTTTATCATCAAAAGGTTGATGTAAAAGGTTTAGAATTTCAACGTGTTTGAGTTCTCTACTTAGGAAATCAAAGTTAGCTATTAATTCCCATTCCAACTCTTCGTTGGTTTCTGACTCCAAGAGTTCTAAACCGGCTTGGATATCATTTAAAAGAGTTAGCCATTCTCGGTATTGTTCTTGCTCGCAGAATATTAAATAAAATAATTCTTGAAGGGAGTTTTGAGCAGTTACGGTATCTTGCCAAAATTCAGGTTTAATGAGTCGCTTTTCTAAATCCCGAATTTTTGTGCTTAGTCTATCGATGCTAAAGACAGTCTTGGGGTTGGCTGAGGAACTTAGATAATGTTTCGATTTCGTGTTTTATTTCTAATAGTGCCAGCATGATTTTTCCCTCGTTAGGTCACATTACATAATAGTAGTACAAAGAAGGAAATTGGGCATTGGGCATTGGGAATTGGGCATTGGGAATTGGGGATAGATTCGAGTATCTTACAGTTGGTGCGTGACGGCAATATCAATTTATTTCGTTTTAGTTCAAAATATATCGTAGCCGTCATACACCCTACATTTATTTTAAAATTGCGATAAAAAAAGCAGGCTTGAAGCCTACCTGACGAGTAAATTACGTGTCACTGAGAAGAAAAAGGGATGGGGAGATGAGGGAGATGGGGGAGAGGGGGAAGAGGGGGAGAGGGGGTAGTTAAATAGCGAGCAAGATGCTCGCACTACTCCTCACTCCCAACTCCTAATTCCTCACTCCTAACTCCTCACTCTTAACTCCTAACTATTCGCCATGCCCAATGCCCCATGCCCAATTTATTAATCTCTACCGCCGCCGCTAATGGCAATTAAAAGGCGCAAGATGAAGATGAATAAGTTGATGTAGGTAAGGTACATCGATAAAGCTGCGGGTAAATATTCGTCATCGCGATAGGTACGGGGTAATACGTAGAAATCGACTACCGCAGCACCAGCAAATAGAAATACTCCCAAGCCAGAAATACCGATTTCCAACCATCCAGGGGTATATACGCCAAATAAGGTAAATCCCAATTGCAAAACCATCACTGCAAATAAGGCGATTAGACCCAAACGGATGGTTTTTGTTAAAGCCATACCGTCAGATTCGGAAAGGTTTGAACCAATTTGACGGGCGGCGATAAAGGTAACACCACAACCAAGGGCGGCGATACCAATACCTTCAATGCCTACTCCTTGAGTTCTTAGCGCTACAAAAACTAAGCCGCTAAGGGTATACCCAGATAACAGGCTGTAGGCTGCTAGTAGAGGTAATGCAACTTGCTTATTACCTTTAGCAGCTACATTTTGAGCGACGAAGAACAAAATTAACCCTACGATAAACGCACCAATAAAAGTAGGAAAAAATAATTCGGGATTATTGCGGATAACACCTAATCCACCATAAGTTCCCAAAGCAGTAAGTACTAATCCACCACCTACGTAAGGCAGTGCGTTGGCAATTACGTTTGGTCCTACAAGGGCTTGAGTTTTTGCGTCGCGAATGGCGTTTCGGAAATTGCTCGTATTACTCATATTTACAACAGATTCTTAATTAAGAAGATTGCTTGTTCTCCTATTTTTACGCAATTTATTTGAATCCTGACAAGTTATAAGTTCTATACAGAACAATTTAATAAAGTTCAAAGTTACTCCAGTTAAAGTTTTGAGCGAATAAAAATTATTTAACTTGACATATAACTTGAATAGTGAACATAGCCAAAATGCGTACAAATACGTATGTAAGGGGTCTGGCACCTTGTAATTTCAGTGAAACAACGAATGGTGTGAAAAAGGATTCACAAGGAAAATAATTACAGCTTTGATGAAACTTTACTCGGCTCAGTTTTTTTACAGTAAAAAGAGTCCCTAAAGGAAATTGTATGGCAGTAATTCAGTCCTCTCTCCGGTCTGATGGTATGGAATTGTTATGTATATATCATCAGAATCCTTCTATCAAACTTCGTAACAGACTCGTAAAATTGCATAGTGGTTTAGTGCGGAAGATGGCTCATAAATTTAGCCATCAATGTAACGAACCTTATGAAGATTTGGAACAAATTGGTTACTTCGGTTTGATTCGAGCAATTGAACGTTTCGATCCTACTCAAGGATACGCATTTAGTTCCTTTGCCGTCCCCTATATTCGGGGTGAAATGCTGCACTTTTTGCGCGATCGCAGTACTTTATTAAAAATTCCCCGTCGTTGGCAAGAATTGTATAATGAAGGGCAAAAAATACGTAAAGAATTAGCAGATATTTTAGGAAGACAGCCTAAAGATTTGGAAGTTGCTCGCGAGCTTAAAGTGTCGGTACAAGAATGGCAAGAAACCAAGTTAGCCGTGCAAAATCGGATGCCTTTAAGCTTGGATGCAACCGTAGTTAACTATATCGATTGTCAAATTACTTTGGGTGAAGCACTACCTTGTCCCCAAACAGCGGCTCAACAACACTTAGAAGAGGAACGCCAACAACTCCACGGCGCTATGGGGATGTTGGAAGAAAAGCCTCGGATGGCAGTAGAATTGGTATTTTTGAAAGAATTCTCCCGTAAAGATGCAGCGAAGAAAATTGGTACTAGCCCAATGACAGTAACGCGGTATTTGCAAAAAGGAGTTGACGATCTAATGAATTTAATGCAGCAACCACCACAAGCAGTAGCAGCTACCGGAACATGAGATGGGTAAAATCTTGCCAAATAGATCGGTTCAAACATGGCTTTTTATATAGCCATGAAATTTTTATTGCACTTCAGAATTTTTTCATATTATTGAAGCCATAAGTTATATATAACCTGACAAAACTGCTCATGTGTGGCGTTGCACAGAGGTTTAACATTTTCCCAAACATCTCAACAGGTTTTTAACTCAATTGAATAAAAATAGTAATGGGCATTGGGAATTGGGCATTGGGAATTGGGCATTGGGCATTGGGCATTGGGAATTGGGAATTGGTAATTGGTAATTGGTAATTGGTAATTGGTAATTGGTAATTGGTAATTGGTAATTGGATAATTAAAAGGGAGCAAGATGCTCCCACTACAGATGTTTCTATAACTCCTAATTCCTAATTCCTAACTCCTAACTTTTTTGTCTCCCATCCCCAAATCACCTAAGGATTAAGTAATAACAGTAGGCTCATCTCGTCCGGTATTAGCTTTGATCTGAGCTATTTCATCGGCTAGAGTAATCAATTCTGCCAAGCCTTCTTGGGGATCGAGGTCGTGTTTTGTACTATCAGGTTCGTAGCTTTCTAAGTAAACTCTCAGAGTCGCTCCTTGGGTACCCGTACCGGAAAGCCTAAATACAATCCTGGAACCGTCGGTAAAACCAATCCTAATTCCCTGCTTGTTGCTGACACTGCCATCTACGGGGTCTGTATAACTAAAATCATCGGCATACTCAACTGTATAATTACCGAACTTTTTACCCTTCATTGAAGATAAAGAAGAACGCAGATTTTCCATTAAGGTATTAGCTTTATCCGTTTCTACTGCTTCATAATCATGTCTTGAATAATAATTGCGTCCGTAGGTTTTCCAGTGTTCTTTGACAATTTCTTCAACTGACTGCTTTCGAGATGCTAAAATATTCAACCAAAATAGAACAGCCCAAAGTCCATCTTTTTCCCGTACATGGTTGGAACCAGTACCAAAACTTTCTTCGCCGCAAAGAGTCGCTTTATCCGCATCTAAAAGGTTGCCAAAGAACTTCCAACCAGTCGGAGTTTCGTAACAGTCAATTCCCATTTCCGCTGCAACTCGATCGACAGCCGCAGAAGTAGGCATCGATCGCGCTACACCAGCCAATCCCGAACTGTAAGCAGGTACCAGCTTGGCATTCGCAGCTAACACCGCCAAACTATCGCTGGGAGTGACAAAGAAATTGCGTCCCAAAATCATATTGCGATCGCCATCTCCATCGGAAGCAGCACCAAAATCAGGAGCATTGTCTCCGAATAAAATTTCAACTAATTCATGAGCATAAACTAAATTGGGATCTGGATGTCCGCCACCGAAATCTTCCAAAGGTTTACCATTATGCACGGTTCCCTCTGGGGCACCCAAACGTTGCTCAAATAGATCGTAAGCGTAAGGTCCCGTTACAGCGTGTAGGGAATCCATACACATCCGGAAATCACCAGAAGTTAACAGTTGGCGAATGCTGTCAAAATCAAACAGCGACTGCATCAACTCAGCATAATCCGATACTGAATCAATGACTTGAACCGTCATCGAACCAATTTCAAAGCTGCCCAACTTGCTTAAATTTACATCTTCCGCTTCTAAAATCTTGTAAGTATCAATGGTTTTAGTGCGATCGTAGATAGCTTCGGTAATTTTTTCCGGTGCGGGACCACCATTATCGGTATTGTACTTAATTCCGAAATCTTCATCGGGACCTGCGGGGTTATGGCTAGCAGAAAGAATGATTCCGCCAAAAGCCTTATATTTACGGATAATGCAGGAAACAGCAGGAGTAGAGAGAATCCCGTTCTCACCTACCAATACTCGACCAAAACCATTAGCCGCCGCCATTTTTAGAATAATTTGGATAGCTTCACGGTTGTAAAAACGACCATCACCACCCACAACCAAAGTTTGTCCTTCATAGCCTTCAAGACTATCGAAAATCGATTGCACAAAATTTTCCAAATAATTAGGCTTTTGAAAAACCTTAACCTTCTTCCGCAACCCCGAAGTACCGGGCTTTTGGTCATCAAACGGCTGAGTTGAAACAGTACGAATATTCATAATACGAATTCTTGGGTATTAATTATAAAAGTACCAGCGAACAGTGACCAGTGAACAGTTATCAGTGAACAGTGAACAGTGAGCGGTTAGGAGTTAAGAGTTAGGAGTGAGGAGTTAATAGTTATGGGATTTTTATTTCTTCCCCATCTCCCCCCTCTCCCCCCTCTCCCCCCTCTACCCCCTCTTCACTCCGGTACTTTCGCCAAAGCTTCGCGCACGACTTCGGAACCAACTCCAAAACGGCATGAGTTTTCTGTAATGTGCTGCTTCCATGCGCGACTACCGGGTTTTCCGGCGAAGAGTTGCAGCATATGTCTGGTAATTTTATTTAGTTTCAATCCTTTCGCTGCCCATTTATCTATGTAGTCATACATATTCTGTACAACTTCATGTCTATTAAAAAACGGGGCTGATTCCGTGTAAAATTCTTTGTCTACGGTGGCGAAAATGTAGGGATTATCGTAAGCCGCACGTCCAACCATGACGGCATCAACTGACTGTAAGTGTTGCTGTACTTGAGCTAAAGTTTTAAATCCGCCGTTGATTTCAATAAATAAATGGGGAAAATCTTGTTTCAAACGATGCACGTCATCGTATCTTAAAGGTGGAACATCGCGGTTTTCTTTGGGACTCAACCCTTCTAACCAAGCTTTGCGAGCGTGAACTGTAAAGCGATCGCATCCAGCCCCAGATACAACATTCACAAAATTTACCATATCCTCGTAACTATCCAAGTCATCAACACCGATACGATGCTTGACGGTAACGGGAATTTTTGTAGCATCAATCATCGCCGCTACGCAATCCGCTACCTGTTGCGGTTGAGCCATCAAACAAGCACCAAAGTTACCGCTTTGTACCCGACTGCTGGGACAACCTACATTCAAATTGATTTCGTCATAACCCATACCCTCGGCAATACGAGCGCATTCTGCCAAATCTGCGGGATTATCTCCCCCTACTTGCAGCGACAGCGGTTTTTCTTCCTCAGAGAAACCTAATAAATGCTCTTTGTCACCATGCACGATCGCCGCACTCGTCACCATCTCCGTATAAAGCAAAGTGCGGCGGGTAATTTGGCGCATAAAATATCGATAATGGCGATCGGTTCTATCCATCATCGGAGCGATGCTTAAGGGGTTGGGCATAGGGAATTGGGGATTGGGCATGGGGGATTGGGCATTGGGCATGAAAGAGGTGAGGGGGAGATGGGGAGATGGGGAAGAATTCTTAACTCTTAACTCCTCACTCCTAACTTTTACTGATAAATGTTATCTACGCAACAATCGCCGAATTACAGGTTGTGACGATTTGAGAACCGTCTACTAAAAATGGCGATCGCATATGTTCATTATTTTATTTCTAAACAGGTTTTGATGATGCTTGAAACTGTTGCTGAAAATAGAAAACAGTTTTTCTCGCTTGCTATTCTCTACTAATTATCGATCGTTTTCTTTGAGACAATAAAGCAAACTGTCCACAACAACGATGCTTTAGTATGGCTTGAAGATAAAGCTATTAGAGGCAATCATACAAAAATCCTCGAATGAATACAGTTGACAATCAACTACCATTTGTGTTTAGGGCATCTAATATTAACAAAATTCAAAAGCATAACGCTACGGTAGATAGAGATTTTATAGATAGTAATCTAAATGGTGTTGATTTAAGCGGTACAGATTTAAGTTATGTCCGTTTAGATAAAGCTCAATTGATGGATGCTTGTTTTGTGGAAAGCGATTTAAATTGGAATTTACTAAGCAATAATAATTTGTCAGGTTTTGATTTTAGTAACGCAAACCTCAGCGAAGCTATACTTCGAGGTGCAAATCTGAAAGGTGCTAATCTGTGTCTTGCGATTCTGCGCGGTACCGATTTACAAGATGCTGATTTGCAGGGAGCCATTTTGAGCGGTAGTATTCTTCAAGGTGCTAATTTGCGGAAAGCTAATCTTAGCAATGCTTATTTATTAGGTGCGAATCTTAGTGATGCAGTTTTGAGTGATGCTAACTTAACTGATGCTCATTTTCTCGGTGCAAATCTCTCGAATACAGATTTCTATGGCGCTACAGTTAATAATGCTCGATTTGGATGGAATACAGGCATTTCTCAAAGGATGAAGCTTGAGTTGCAGTTGCGGGGGGCGGTTTTTGAGGATTGAAAAATTGGGAATTGGGCATGGGGCATGGGGATTATATAAAGTTCGGATAAATATTTATAATTAGTGGTTCGTAGTTGCGCTTCAGCGCTTCCGACAAGAGGCGCTGAAGCGCAACTACGAACTTTTTCCTTGATACAAAATTTCCTGAATGATGAATATAGTATTTCAGCAACAATCAATCAAAGTGGCACTTCCAAGGTTGACATTGCTCAAAATAGCTTTACTAAGGTTAGTTCTTTTAATAGTGGCATTAGTCAAAATGCTACCGCTCAGATTAGCACCAGTCATATCAGAAATATCAATAACGGTATTACTCAGGTCGGCATAACTGAGATTGGTCTCGTTCAACCAACTAGCATTGATCTCGGCTCCAATCAAATTGACTTTGCTCAAGTTCGCTCCAGTCAAATCAGTAAGAACCAAACTAGCACTACTCAAGTTAGCTCCACCCAAGTCAGCATTACACAGGGAAGCCTCCAGCAAATCGGCACTACTCAAATTAGCTCCATACAAGTCAGTGTTAACTAAATAAGCTTCAGCCAAGGCAGCACCACTCAAGTTAGAGTTCCTGAAAATAGCCCTTTCTGCCTGAACTCGATACAAACTGACTCCACTAATATTGACTCCACTTAAATCAGCACCTTTCAAATCAATCCGGCGAAAATCCCTCTCCCCCTTCTCATAACGCTGCAACAACTCTTCAGCAGTCATAACTTAACTCTTGAAATAACCAACACATTCAAAAATAACCCAGCAAACCTCTTTGACCCCACCAAGCCCTTCAACCTCAGCGGGAAAGTCTAATTTCATACTTCTTCATCTGGCGGTTGAAACCGCAGCTACACAAAAAAAACCCACCTCCGTGGGTTATAAATCTTTTAGTCCACGCAGGTGGACTTTGCCTGTGTAGCTGCGAATTATATTCGCCAAATACTTTTCAAACATCCTTTTCTTTCTCCCAATGCCCAATGCCCCATCCCCACTACATTCTCAAATCTGCGATCGCACCTTTTGTCATGGCGGCTATGGCTTTATCTGTGGCTTTGGGTAAGTGATAATATTTGCCCCCGGCGTTCTTTGCTAGCTCTTTGGCGAACCCTGTAGACACAAATTTGCTTTCGGTGTCGATTACTAACAGTTGGATTCCTAGAGCGCGAATTTTGGCGGCTACTTCTAATAGTTCTCCTTTAATATCTGGCTTTTCTCCGGGTTCTTGGGGTTCTCCTAACGAACGAGACAATGAAATGTTACCGCGTCCGTCGGTAATTGCAACTATAACTACTTGTCCGATGTCTCCGCTTCTTTGGGCGTTTAAACCGACGTGAGCGGCTTGGGTTAATCCGTGGGCTAGGGGGGAACCTCCTCCGCATGGCATTTTTTCTAAGCGGGTGCGGGCTAAGGTGATGGAACGTGTTGGTGGTAATACTACTTCTGCTTGCTCTCCTCGGAAGGGTATTAAGGCTACCTGGTCGCGGTTTTGATATGCTTCTGTTAATAATTGCATTACCGCTCCTTTGGCTGACTGCATTCGGTTGAGTGCCATTGAGCCGGAAGCGTCTACAACAAATATTACTAATGCTCCGGCTTTTCTGGCTAATCTTTTTGCACGAATATCGCCTTGTTCTACGATCACGTTTCTACCGGGATTTCTTTGTCGTCGTGCTTTTTGATACGGTGCTGCGGCTCGCAATGTGGCATCTACGGCGATGCGACGGACTTTTCCTTTGGGTAACATTGGCTTGATATAGCGTCCCCTGTCGTCGGAAAAGATTAAACCGCGACTTCCGGAATTACCTTGACGCTGGGCTGTTTGAGCAAAGTAAAGTACGCTTTCATCTAAGATTACGCCTTCTGGATCGAAAACGAATTCTTCGGGAATGCCTGGTGGCTCTTGCTCTTCTTGGTTGGATTCGTCTTCTTGTTCCTGCTCTTCTTGCTCTTGTTCGGATTCGTCTTCGGGTTCTTCTTGGCTTTGTTGAGGTGGTGGCGGTGGTGGCTGTTGTTGTTCTTCGGGTGGCGTTTGAATTACGGTTGCGCGGGGTACTATGACTAATTCCACCGCACGACGCAAATCGTCGGGGTTAACTTTGTTTCGCCCATCGAGTGCTGCGGATGCTTTGGCAACTCGTACTGCAAATAGTTCGGCACGATGCCCCTGCACTACACCACGAATTGCTTCTTCGACAAGGTAAGTAATTTGTTCTTGGCTGATGGTAACTTCTTTTAACCATTCCCTTGCTAATACAATTTGAGTTTTGATCGAGTCGATATCGTCTTCGTACTGCTGGAGAAATTCTTGAGGGGAACGAGAATAGGCGATCGCCTGCTCTACTGCTTGTACTCTGTCATCTAAACCCAAAACGCCGTCTGCTGAAAGGGAAATGGCAATTCTATCGAGTAAATGTTCGCGTAAATTTCCTTCTTCTGGATTATAAGTAGCAATAAATAACGCTTTGCAAGGATGTTGAAAACTGATTCCTTCGCGTTCGATTTGGTTGCGCCCTTCGGATAGTACGCTTAAAAGTTGATTGCTAATTTGCTCATCTAAAAGGTTGATTTCATCTACATACAGTACCCCCCGATGTGCTGCGGCTAGTAAACCCGGTTGAAATACCGTCTCTCCCTGCTTGACGGATTTTTCCACATCCACCGAACCCAAAAGTCGATCTTCGGTGACTCCCAAAGGTATTTGTAAAAATGGTGCGGGGATAATTTCGGAGACGTTATTTATAACGTCTCTACATTTTAAATCGTCATCCCATTCTTCTGGTTTATCGGGATTGCAGTTACTGATGGAATCTTTTACAACTTCAATCGGCGGTAGTAAAGCGTGAATAGCCCTTGCCATTACTGACTTTGCGGTTCCTCTACGCCCTGCGATCGCCACTCCCCCCAATTCAGGATCGACTGCTGCCAATAGTAAAGCTGATTTAATCGCTTCTTGACCAACTACAGCGGTTAAAGGAAAGGTGGTAAGAGTAGAAGTAACAGTGGATGCAGCCATTTTTTATATAATAATTAGTCTAATTTTCTAGCTTACCTTGTTTTAGGATGAGGAACCAAACCATCTTAAAATTGAAGTATTGTCAGTAGCTTCAGATAAAATAATTACTACGTCAGATGTGATTTTAAATACTAAAAATGACTATTAGCGATCGCGAAGGTGTTGGTAAAGGTTTAACTCTTTTGAATCAAGGTTTATATCCTTATGTAAAAAGAGAAATGCAGAAAGTTTACGGTGCGGATTGGTTAAAAGAGGCTGTATCATGTTTGTCTAAAGAAAAATCACGACGTAACTCCGAAGAAATGTTGAGTGAAGATATTTCTGTTTTACTCAAAGTGATAATTAAGCATTGGGAACCAGTATTTAAAAAACTCAGTTACGAGCATCGCGTTTTGGTGTATGAATTAATAGAGATTCGTAACAAATGGGCGCATCAATCCGATTTTTCTACGGATGACAGTTATCGCGCTATTGATACTATAACTAGATTGCTCAAAGCTATATCTGCATCTGAAGTAACGATTGCAGAACAATATAAACAGGATTTAATTTTATTGTGTTCTAAATCAACAGAAAAACGAAAAAAAGAGAACTTAGTAGAAGTTATTCAAAAATTTAAATTCGATCGTGATTCGCTTTTACGTCGTGCGCTTACTCATCGTTCTTACGTTCATGAAAACCCCCAGGAAGGCGAACATAACGAACGTTTGGAATTTTTAGGTGATGCTTTATTAACTTATTTAAGTGGAGATTATTTGTACCGTCGTCATCCAGAAGTTGGAGAAGATGAATTAACGCGCAGACGTTCGGCATTAGTAGATGAAAAGCAATTATCAAGGTTTGCTTTGGAAGTCGGTTTAGACAAAAAGATGCGATTGGGTAAAGGTGCTATCCGCGAAGGAGGATACAAAAACCCAAATTTACTTAGCAGCACTTTTGAAGCAGTAATTGCAGCTTATTATATCGATAATAATTCAGATATTGAAGCATTGCGTAGTGTTATTGAACCGCTATTTAATTCAGTCCCTGAAGAAATAGTTGAATTTCGTTCTCATCTCGATCCTATAAATCAGCTTCAAGTATGGGTTCAGCGTCACATTCCCCAAAATCCACCCAATCTTCCCGACTATATTATTACTAAAACAGGTGGTGTTCCTCACGCTCCAGAGTTTCTCTGCGAAGTAATTATAGATAATAAAAAATACGGAGAAGGTAGAGCAAAAAATACAAGAAAGGCTAAAAAAGCAGCTGCAATTGATGCTTTGAGTAATTTAGAAGAAGAGGGATTTATTTAAATTAAGGCATTGATTACTGATTCTATATTTTCAAGGGTAAAATAACGGTAAATGTAGAGCCATCACCTAATACAGATTCTACTTTAATTTCCCCTTGGATTAATTGAATAATTTGGGCAACTATTGCTAAACCTAAGCCAGTACCATCTATAAAGCAAGATTCACCTTTAGACTTAGCGCGATAGTAAGGGTTAAAAATATTAACTAAGTCTTCTTCGGCAATACCAATTCCGGTATCTGAAACTTCAATTTTATACTTACTTCGATCTAAAATTTCACAGTTGATTTCAATTGTTCCCGATTCGGTATAGCGAATTGCATTACTAACAAGATTTGTAATCACTTGTTGCAATTTCAACACATCTGTTACTACTGTTTCAGGAGCATTTTGACAATTAATTGAAATTTCAATATTTTTATTGTCTAATGAAGGTTGCAACATTTTACATACTTCTGCAATTAATTCATGCGGATTAATTGGTTCTAACTTCAGTTTTATTTCTCCTGCTTCAAGACGAGAAATTTCTAAAGCATTATTTATCAAACGCAACAACTGTCTACCACTATTTAATACACGCTGAATATGTTCTAAACTTCCATAGGTATCTCGAACTTCAGCTTTCTGTTTTTGTATCCGTAAAAATAAATCCGAATAACCGATAATTGATGTCAAAGGAGTTTTAAGTTCGTGCGCTAAAAAAGAAAGGTTATCTTGACTCGTGCGAACAAATCGAGTTAATTCTTGATTATGCAAAGTTAACTGATTTTGTAAATGTTCTAATTCCTCAATTCTTTGATGTGTATAACTTTTAAAACAACGAGCGATCGCTTCATCTACTACGCTATCAATCGATCGCATGGCTCGCATTATCTCGGCTGCTGTTGCTTTAAGTAAATGTTTTTCTAAAGTTGAAAATATAGCTTGACGAAACAAATGGTATTCTCTAGCTATTTCATTAGCATCATAACCTTGTTCGGCGCGGAGAATTCCGTGATTTAAACTCGCTTCTACTATCGCCTCAAAGTCATCTTCGCTATTTTTGGAAAGCACTGTTGCTAGGGCACTAAGAACATGATCTAGATGGTTTACTATGGCTGGGCGAGATAAACCCTCGGTACTTTCAATTTCACTATCCTGACAAACCTTTTTAAGCCAGTTTTCTATGATTACCTTTTTTTTATCAATAAGCAATTGACTAAAATCTTCCATATAATTGCAAAAAATAAAGTAAATTTGAAATTTCTTCACTTTTATTGTAGTGGAGTAGCGTCAATATTTAGCTGCCCAGATGATAGATATATTTATTTACAAAAATATATAAAAGTATAATTGGACTTGCGATCGTTTTACTATTAATTAATTGTGATATTTATATATTATTATTCATTGTTATTTAAGCGATCGATAAATAGCCTCCCGCTAGTAAATCGAAAGCAATCCTTTGTATTTACCCAAATTAAATGTGTGGTATTTTCTACCGATTGACAAAAGTTTATACAGAAAAAACGCAATTAAAAATTAGTTACGAATAATTATGTTCATAATAAATTTTTATAATGGAGAATACAATGTCAATCTTAAGGAGGATGCTTTTTAACTACGAATTTTAAGATGCTATTTGACTGAGTAGTAAAAATCTACCGCCAAATTAAAGTGAAAAAGAAGACAGATATATTCGTCGGGTGCGTACATAAAGCTACAAGCTCGTTAACGGAATAGAAAGATTTTACTAGGAATTTGAAGTATGAAATCAGAAGAATACAATCATAATATTTCTCTTGAAACAGCGGAAATCGTATCAGCTAGAGATATGGGTAAGCCTCTAGAATATAGTAATCCTGAGATTAATGAAAATAATAGTTTACACAAGGTTCGAGACATTTTAGTTGGCTCTCAAATGCGAGAGTTAGATAAAAAGTTTTCTCGGTTGGAAGAGCGTTTGGTTAAAGAATGTACGGATTTGAGAGATGAAACGAGGAAGCGACTCGATTCGTTAGAAAATTATATTAAAGAAGAAACAGATTCTTTGAGTGCTAGGGCTAAAAACGAGCAAGTAAAGCGCGATGAAGCAGTAAAGGCGATTAATGAAGAGCAAAGAAAACTTGCTGAATCTTTAGAGAAAAAGATGACTGACATTGATGAAGAAGCAAGTAAAACTCAGCGAGAGTTACGCCAGCAAATTTTAAATCAATCTCAAAATTTACACGATGATATTCGACAAAAATATGAAGAAATTGTCGGTTTACTAGAGCGTGAGACTTACGAACTTCGTAGTGAAAAAACCGATCGCTCTCAATTAGCGGCTTTATTTTCCGAATTAGCATTGCGGTTGAATTCTCAATAATAATTCATAAAAGCCATTCATTTAAATGTAGCTTAATGAATGGCTTTTCTATTTAAAAAAGGGTAATTTATATATACATCTAATTAAATTTAATTAAATCTAAAAGTTTTGCCGATGAGTGACTCTAACGGGAATCAAGTAGAGGAAGAATCCTTAAATAATGAATTAAACGAATTAGGTGAATTAGAAGAATTAAGCGAGTTAAGGAGTTTGCTTTTAGGAATCGAGCCACCAAAACTTCATCGGTTTTACAAAAAACTGGATAATTTTGAAGTTAATGCTGAAGATATCAGCAAAATGCTTCCAGAAGCGGTGATTTTGCGGACAATGCAGGACGATCGCCTATCTAATGCGATGGTTCCCAGCATCGAGCAAGCGATTGATTCTTCTGTAAAGAAAGATATTCACGTACTTTCCGAGGCAATGTTCCCAATTATGGGTCCCGCCATACGGAAGGCGATCGCCACTGCTTTGGATCAGATGTTAGAGTCGTTCAATCAAACTTTGGAACATAGCGTTTCACCGCAAAGTTTGAAGTGGAGAATAGAAGCCAGACAAACGGGAAAGTCGTTTGCGGAAGTTGTATTATTGCGGACGCTGGTTTATCGGGTGGAGCAGATATTTCTGATTCACAAACACAGCGGATTGATGCTGCAACACGTTGTAGCGCCGTTGGTATCCGCTCAAGATCCGTCTTTGGTTTCGGCGATGTTGAGTGCGATTCAAGATTTTGTCAAAGATTCGTTTGATGTGCCCAAACACGAGGGACTGCATACTTTGGAGTTTGGCGAACTTACTATTTGGATTGAAGAAGGACCCTCCTGTGTTTTAGCAGGTATTATTCGAGGAAATGCACCAGAGGAATTAAGGATTGTATTTCAAAGTACGATAGAAAATATACATTTAAAATTAAGTAAAGAAATACATGATTTTTCTGGGGATACAGAGCCTTTTGCAGCCAGTCAGCCGTATTTAGAAGCTTGTTTGGAATCTCGTTATCAAGCTCCTCCTGAAAAAAATAATTATACTTATGCTTGGGTTGCTTTGGGTATACTGGCAATAGTATTAGGTCTTTGGGGATTTGTTGCAATTAGAGACAATCAACGCTGGAATACTTACGTACAAAGTTTGGCAGAGCAACCGGGAATTGTAATAACTAAAACGGGTAAAAAAAATGGAAAAAGCTTTATTCAAGGGATGCGGGACCCGCTAGCGATCGAACCAGAGAAGCTAACAAAACAAGCTAATCTCAATCCCAAAGCAATTATTTATCAATGGAAACCTTTTGTCTCTTTGGAGGCAAAAATTATTGAAAAAAGAGCCGCAAAGTTATTACAAAAGCCGAAAACAGTTACTTTAAAACTTGATGAAAATACCGTTTTGAAGGCTACAGGTTCTGCACCTCGCAAGTGGATTTTGTCAGCGAGAGAACGAAAACCATCGCTGTCTCTTCTTGGTATAACTAAATATGAAGATAAGAATCTCAAAGATTTAGATATTGACCAACTTAATGCTTATAAAAAAGAAGTCGAAGAAGTAAAAGTACTGTTTGAAAAGGGTTCAACCCAGTTTTTACCTGGTGAAGCAGAAAAAGTAACTAAATTAGTACCTAAATTACAAAAACTGATTGATGCAGGTAAATTTCTAGAAAAAGATATATTGATTGAAATCGTAGGACATACAGATAGCGCAGGAGACAAAGAAGCGAATATCAAACTTTCTCAAAATCGTGCGAAGAAGATTTTAACCTATTTCGCATCTATGGGTATTAATAAAAATAAATTTAGTAGAAAAGCATTAGGTTCTGAAGAGATTTCGCGTTCGGAATCAACTTCAGAAGATAAAAGATTTAATCGTAGAGTCGAATTCAAAGTTATCATAGACGACGTTGCTAATTAGGTAGGGATAAAAACTTAATGCTCCAGAAAAAAATTTGTATGGTGGGTGCATTTGCTACTGGTAAAACAAGCTTGGTAGCTAAATTCGTTTACAGCATATTTTCGGAAAAATATCAAACAACCGTGGGGGTGAAAATTGATAAAAAAACGGTAACAGTAAAAGAACAAGAATTAAATTTGATTCTGTGGGATTTGTATGGAGAAGATGAGTTTCAAAAATTAAGAACTTCTTATTTGAGGGGTTCATCAGGTTATTTATTGGTAGTGGATGGAACGCGAAAAAGCACTTTGCAAACAGCTGTTGATTTACAACAGCGAGTTGAAGATAATTTGGGTAAAATCCCTTTTATTTTGGTTTTAAATAAATGGGATTTACAAGATGAATGGGAGTTAGATTCTGCAAATATCGAAGCTATTCAACAAAAAGGATGGATTGTGATTAAAACGAGTGCGAAAACTGGATTGAATGTAGAAGAACTTTTTCATACACTTGCTACAAAAATACTGGAGAAATGAATACATGGATATCCCCTTCCCTGTCAGTAGTTATCTGGTTAATTTTATGCAAGAAAGCCGTTCTCTGGCATATCTTTTTGTAGGTAAGGATCGGTGTTTAATTAGTTGGGGTGGTGATTTAACTGAATATGGAATATTCGATTTACAACAAGGAGTTGATGCCAGTCAGCAAGTTTTATTCTTGGAAGGACTTTTACCACTTGATGGTTTTCCGTTGTTTCTACCTTGCGTCAAAACTAATAATGGAATTTGTGCGGATGTGCATTTATTCCCGGAAAAAGAAGGAGATTGGGTATTACTATTAGATGCAACCTGGGATGAAATACAGATATTTAAAGTTCAACAGCAAGTAAACTCTTCTCGTTTAATGGAACGCAAATAATAGTAATATTATGTCGGCAATAAATATAAAAAAAAGATTTTGCGAATGTCTAAATTATGAGTGAATCTGTAACGGCAGAAATTTTTGCTGCTTTGAATATTTTAGTTTTAGAACGGGTTGATGTTGATAGATTTAAGATTATCGGGCATATTCCCAAGTGGGTAAGGCGATTTTGTCGCAAAAACTTAAAGTCAGAGACAGAAATTTTAATTCCTGAAGAAGATTTTCCTTTTGTAGAAAACTTTTTAATTGATGCGGAAGAATATTGGCAAAATAGCGATGAAAAACCCCTAAAATCGGGAATATGGATCGATTTAGATATATCTGGCAAGGAATTTCATTTTGAAGCTTCCGCTATTTTTGTTTCGCAGAAAAAAATATTGCTGATTGAAATGATGAGCGATGCTTATACAGAGAAACAAAGCCTAATTCAACAAGCGAGAGAGAATAAGCTTAATTATCAACATATTATTAAAGAAAATCAAAAAAAAGAAGTTTTAATTCACTGCATAATTCATGATGTTGCCGGACAATTAAGCGGTATAAACTGTTGTTTAGCTCTATTAGAATTAGAAAATTTAACAGATAAAGGTAAAGAACGTTTAGAAATCGGTAGAAAGCAAACTATCAAACAAGAAATGCTGATTCGACAGATTTTGAATGCATTTTCTAAGGAAGTTGAATCGTTAGAAAGCTTTGCTGATGATGAGACAGCACCAGATGCTTTAAAATCTGCACGTGATGTTGTTGAGTTGTTAACGCCCACTTTTACATTGAATCAAATGTGTTTGCAACTTGCAGATGATATAGATATAACCGCAGATTGGCGAATAATTGGTGATAAATCGCGTTTGGATCGGATTTTAGCAAACTTGATCGAAAATGCTTTTCGTCACAGCCCTCAAGATTCTACCGTTACTGTAAATTTACAGCAGCAACAAGAATATATTCTTGTCAGTGTAGAAGATGAAGGCAGCGGCGTACCGGAAGAAATTGCTGATAGTTTATTTGAAAAGTTTACTCAAGGGAAAAAAAAATCGGGTAAATCTGGACTCGGACTTTATTTTTGCAAAATTACAGTTGAACGTTGGGGAGGAGAAATCGGTTTTACCCCTCGTGAAAGTGGAGGTTCTCGATTTTGGTTTAGTTTATTAAAAAGATAGATTGGGTATGGGGAGAGGGGGAGAGGGGTAGAGGGGGAAGATGGGGGAGATGGGGAGACAAGGGGAAGGGGAGACAAGGGGAAGAATAAAAATTAAAACTCCTCACTCCTAACTCCTAACTCTTACCTACTCCCTACTCCCTACTCCCTACTCCCTACTCCCTAACTCCTCACTCCTCACTCCTCACTCCTAACTCCTAACTCCTAACTCCTAACTCCTAACTCTTAACATTCAGCGAGTAAATATCGACACCGCGTCCAAAGGCGAAGCGTAAGGAAGCGGGTAAATTTTTGCTCGATAAAGTCATAAAGATAATTACCGCTACTAAGGCGATCGCAAAGTTAAATCCGAATATGTTGCGATAACCAATTACAGTGGCAACGATACCAAAAATTGGTGCGGCAAGCGCTACACCAATGTCAAAGCCTACCATACACAAACTAAACGTCCGCCCTCTTTCGTGGGGATAACTTCTATCTGTTATCATCGCCGCGATCGTAGGAATTATCGTACCACCACCAATTCCCTCGATTGTCGCTGCTAATAAGAAATCCTCCGAGCTATTCGCCGTCCATAATAATACGAGTGCCACGCTGTAGCAAATTAAACTTGAAGTAATAAATAAACCGCGACCAAATTTATCGCTAGCTTTTCCGCAAAATAACCGAGAACAAAAACTGGCGATCGCTACTGTCGTGTAAAATAATCCAGGGTTTAAATCTACTTCGGTTGATTTGATAAATAACGGTACGAAAGTATGTAAACTTCCGAGCGTCAAACCAATAATTAACAAGAGAATAGCCGGAATTCTAATTCTAGGACTAATCAACTTTTGCCAAAATGGACTATCGTTATTTACAATTTGCTCCTCTGCCTCAACCATTGGATTAATAATTGGTATGGTACATAATAATCCCAAACAAGCTAAAGCAGTAGATAATATAAATAATGAAGTGTAACCATAAGCTTCCATTAAATAACCGCCCAATGCTGGTCCAATTGCTAAACCAACTGGATTAACTAGACTCATATAGCCAATTAATTCCCCCCGATTTTCTACTGGTGCGATATCTGCAACTAATGCTAAAAATGCAGTGGAAAAAGCGGCGATACTGATACCGTGAAAAGCGCGGATTACGATTAACAGCGGTATAGATTGAACAAAATTGTAGCCAATTGGCGCGATCGCGGCTGATAAAATAC
Organism: Rivularia sp. (in: cyanobacteria); assembly: GCA_965234645.1. GTDB lineage: Bacteria > Cyanobacteriota > Cyanobacteriia > Cyanobacteriales > Nostocaceae > Rivularia. Next base: position 310,573 of record OZ248344.1, read on the forward strand.
CAATTATCAACACGATTTTTCGCCCGCGTTTATCTGCTAATTGACCTAAAAATGGGCGAAATAATAATAATCCAATGGCAAAGCTGCCCATTACAAAGCCAATTTGCTGCTTTGTCGCTCCAATATCTTCGATGTAAAGCGGTAAAGTTGGTAATAACGAAGCCAGACTAGCCCAAAATAATAAACCTGCTGCGAATAAAACCAGCAGGTTTCGCCGTATTTGATTATCAAGTGAGAAGAATACTTTCACGGCAGATGCAATTATGTGAGGTGTGCGAGTCGTAGTTTTTTATTCAAGCTTTGACAACGCCGGAATAGTAGACTACAAAGTCTATGTTACATTACTTCACATATTTATTTTAGTTGAGTAGGGTAAGATGCTCCAGGATGCCGCCCGTACCACAATTATGTTAATTTCTCTGGGCAATATAAAATTGAACGGCAGTTAACAATCATCATTTAATGACTAGGTTTCTATACGATCAATTTGCTAAAGACTATCTTGAAGAATTATTACAACCACTCGGAAAAATAGAAACTAGCAAAAAAGTACCGGCAGAAATTAGAGAAATAGACGTTTACTTTGCACCGTCATCTCAACCCAGCACAGATGCCATACAATTGGGATTATTAGGGAAAATAGCCGATAAACCCGCACTTATAGAACCATTTAGAGGTGCGGTTAAAATTTCGGAAATCCGTAGCTGTATGAACAAATTGTTCTATATTATTGCTGACGCAGAACGCCAAAATAAACGCGATAATACTTTTATAAAAGAAGACGATTTACCTAAATTATGGATTTTATCGCCTACGGTATCTACAACTATATTAGATGGATTTAAAGCCAGTCTCGACGAAGAAAATTGGAGTGCGGGAGTATATTTTCTGGGGGATTATCTCAAAACCGTAATTATCGCCATCCATCAATTACCTCGTACTCCCGAAACCTTATGGCTAAGGCTTTTAGGTAAAGGAAGAGTACAGCGCATAGCGGTAGAAGAATTAGAAACCCTTCCCCGAAATAATCCCTTACGTAATAAAGCAATTGATTTATTATTGAGTTTAAAGACTCAGATAGAAGTTAAACAAAATCCAGACGAAGAAGATAGGGAGGCACTTATGGGCTTATCACCAATTTATCTACAAAGATTAGCAGATGCAGAACAGAAAGGAGTTCAAAATGAGCGACGTACCGTTATTGAAAATCTATTGCAAGCAAGATTTGGCACTTTGGATGATGAATTAAAAGAAATTATTCAGCCATTATTAGGGTTAACTCCAGAGGAATTTTCTCCGTTACTAATACAATTATCTCGCGAGGAATTGCTTTCTAGATTTCGGCAGGAGTAGTAGTTAAACAAAATCCAGACGAAGAAGATAGGGAGGCACTTATGGGCTTATCACCAATTTACCTACAAAGATTAGCAGATGCTAGACAAGAAGGACAACGTACCGTTATTGAAAATCTATTGCAAGCAAGATTTGGCACTTTGGATGATGAATTAAAAGAGATCGTTCAGCCATTATTAGGGTTAACTCCAGAAGAATTTTCTCCGTTGTTAATACAATTATCCCGCGAGGAATTGCTTTCTAGATTTCGGCAGGAGTAGGATTTATAAAAGGGAACGGGGAAGAATAAGAAGGCTAGAAAGTCTATGTTACATTACTTTACATAGCACAAATCGTGACGAGATAATAAGCGATTAAAATTAAGTAAGTTTAGCACCTTAGAACTATACCTATGAGGCAACTAGATATAACTCAAGCGAAATCCAATTTATCGAAACTTCTCGATCTGGCTATTAATGGAGAAGAAATTATTATTACTAAAGATGACAAACCAGTAGCCAAAATCTCACCGATTAAACGATCTTTAAAAAGAGGTACTGCAAAAGGTAAAATTTGGATGAGTGACGATTTTGACGAACCTTCTGAAGAGTTTCAGGAATATATGTAATGAATTTCTTAGTAGATACTCATATATTCTTATGGTTTGTTAACGATAATCCTCGATTAAGCATTCAAAATTTTAGTTTTATTCTACTTTGGATGTAATCACCTCCGCAGGACGTAGTATTGTCTCACCTAAACGAAATCCACGACGCACTATTTTAGTAATTGTTTGGTCTGGTACATCAGTTCTAACTTCGCGCTCTACTACGCGACATGAATTAAAATCTGGCTGTGTTTTCTCTAATTCTATAGGAGAAACTTGGCGTTTTTTTAGTACATTTAAAAGCTTACGATGAGCTGCTCCGATGTTTCGAGGTAAGCGTTGACAAATTTCAGGAGTAAGTTCGGAGTTGCTTTCTAAATATTCGAGTAAAGTTTCTAATGCATCTCCAACTTCTAATAATTCTAAAAATAAATCTTCGCTAGATGCTGCCGATTTGGTTTTCTGTTCTCGCAAGGATTGCTTGAGTAGCATATTATCTTTTTCAAGAGTTGCTAGTTTTTCTATTAGCTGTTCGCGGTTTTCTTGATTGAGGATCAAATTTTGGGATGTTTTAGACATGGGAAATATTTTTAGATTTAGATAAAAAAGATAAAGTTTTATTTGCCCAAGTATGTACCTGGGAGTGGGGATGTTTAGTTAATATTTGACACAAAGCTATTGCCCTATGTAATTGTCCCGTCATTTGATAGGATTTAATCAGCCATATTTGGGCTTGTATGTAATATTTACTGTTTGTTTCAGTGCAAGCTTGACAGTAATCCTCCAAGTATTTTATAGCTTTGGGATAACGTTTTTCTTTGGCAGCAGTCATACCTTCAGTAAATAATTCTGATGAGAGCATAGGTAAGGATTCTTGCTCTATCAATTGTTCTTGGGTAGCTTTGATAATTGCTTGCTCTAATCCATCAAATTCTGACAACAAAGTTAATGTTTGTTCTGACTCTTGTAAAGCGGATAAATCGCTGGATTTGAATCGCGCTATTGTTGGTAATATAGGAAGTAAATAGTCAGCTATAATACGTTCTTCACCCTTCATCAAGCTTTTTTGTGCTTTGGCAATAACATCTACAGGATATTGCTTGCGCTTCATTGCTGTTGCTACAGCTTTAGTAATTTCTGCTTTGGAAGCCGATTGGGATATACCTAGAATGTCGTAAGGATTATGTTCCATAATCTAAATATCCTTAGTTAAATAATTTGTATATTTCGATAAATTTCCTGGAATGCAGGTTCATCTGGACAAATTTCGTAAGCCCAATGTCCTAACTGTTGAACAAATTCTAAAGTTAAACTTCTCTGCTTGATACCATTAACTAAGGTAATAATAAAAAACTCAGCAACGTAGTGGCGAATTGACTCATGCTGTGAAGATTTAGCACTACGAACGGCTTCTCCAAATTTATCGCGTTTCATCAAGTCTTCAATATTTTTGATTTCTTGGCTAAATTTATAAATTTCTTGTACGTTGGGGTTATCGGGACAAAGTTCGTAAGCCCAAAGCCCCAAATTATAAATACTATCAAACCCCAATTCTCGGCTTTGAAAACCCTTAATTAATATGTCCAGACAAATTTCTGCAACAATACTTCGGATGCGTGGATTACCAGATTGCTTAGCACGTTTGACAGCATCTTCAAATTGATTATTTTGAAGTAATTTATCAACCTCCTCAATTTCTTGATTAAATTTAATTCCTTCAACTAAATCGACGACAATAGGATTATCAATATCTATCTGCTTAATTTGTTCTAGCTGTTCAAGCGCTTGTTTGTTTGTAATTTTTTGATTAACAAGATTTTCTCGTATTTCTTCTGCTTTATACTCTGCTAAATAAGCACTAGCAGCTTGACTTGGTAAAATGTCATACCAAAATTGAGCAAATTCTAAATGCTCTGTGGATTCCGATATCGCTTGACGTTGTAAACCACATAATTTATCTATTTCTTGTTGATAATTGGCAGAAACCTGAATTTGCGATCGCGCTAATTTGAGAGGAATGATTGCTTTTCGCCATTGTTGTTGCTGTAGTCGATCGCAACCTTCATGGAAAGCAAGGAAATTTTGAGCAAATGTTTCAACCTCAGAGATTGGTTTGCTAGAAGGTTTGAGTTTTATTGCTCGTTGAATATCTCTTTCAACGCAAGCAGCTACTGCTAACCCCCAAGGAGTATAAAGCGATCGCAAGATATTTTGACTGGGTTCAATGTCATCAAAGATGATGTTTTTCCACAGGGGAAGAAAACGACTGTAACATCCTGGTGTGATAAATACATCTTTGACTTTCATACCCGTTTTGGCTGGATTACCCATCAAGCGAAGGGCTACTATTTCTAAACGATAACAATCGCGTAACTGGAATTCATTAGTATTTTGGTCTTTAAATGTATCAATTATTCTTTCCAGTCGTCGCTGTAATTCTAAAGATATTGATTCAATATCTATAACTTGGTTTCCCAGCCAAGGGACATCTTTAAGAATTGGATCGTCAGTCAAATTTGCCAATGCTGTTGGTAAAGCAACAATTAAGTTAGAGACATTACTGTTATTACTTTGGGTATGGTAGTAAGTTGCTACAAACCAATTGTGTAAAGTCGTGAGATTGGGATCTGAAATCCATGCTTGTTCGGCTTTATTGGCGATAATTTCCTTATTAGTATCTTGCCAAATTGCTGCTTCTAAACGTAGTTGAATATGATTATTTAAATTTGCTTCTACCAAGGAATCGGAACCGAATTTTTGTGTAAATTCTGCACTTGCTGTTTTTGCTTGTTCCAGATTTTCATCTTTAACAAGTTGCTCTATATTCTGAATGGCTAATAAACGTTGTTGTTGGGAAAGACTTTTGAGCATTTCCTTTTGGGCTGCTATTTCGTTGCTGGATAACCCTTGCCACTCCTTATATGCTGCTTGTAAATATCCTTGTTGCGCTAAAGCAAATCCCCGCAGGTAAAATGCTGGCTGTACTTCTAAACCTTCTAGATATAAGAGTACATTTGCCCATTCTTTAGTTTTAGTTGCGACTACTGCTAAACGTAATTGGCATTCTGTCGGCTCTGGTAAAAGAACTTTCGCAGATTGGTAAAAAGAGGCAGCTTCTACCAAATTCCCTGCTTTTTCTGCCTGAAGTCCGGCTCGGTATTTTTCTCTACCTTTGACAATCTGCTGTAGCTTTTCGATTAATTCGATGCCATCGGCACGGTGAAACTTACTCAGGGCAGATGACAACAGCGCAATTGCTGCCTGTAGCTTACCTCGATCGGCGGCTTGCTCGGCTTTTTGAAAGGCTTCGGAGTAGCTTTTTTCCTGCTGAACGTAGGTTTTACAAGTTTTAATTGCTGCTTCGAGAGCTTCTGTTAAATAAAGTTTTCCGGCTTGATGATAAATGGCGATCGCTTGTTGATAAAAGCGATTTTCTGCTTTGTAATCGGCATCTTGGACTAATTTTTGAAAAGAGTGTCGTTTTTGGAGTTCCTGCTGACATTGCTTAATAGCATGAGATACTTTATCGTCTTGAAGAATTTTAGTACAGCGTTGATAAAAGAGAATCGCATTTGTAATCGTTTGAGTTACCAATGGATCGCCAGTATCTTCTTTAAGCAATGCTTTAGCTTGTGTAATAAATTTGTCTGCTTGTGCAACTTTTTTACTCCACTGCTTTAACTGCTCTTGGAGTTGCTCTAAAACATTACCCAAGAGCAATTTCTGACTCAATCCTTGCCAAAACCCAGATTTAGCAGACCAGTTATTAATGGTGTTTTGTGCAAGGATGACAGCTTCCCGCAATTGTTTTTTTTGAGCCAGTTGTTGTGCTTCTTTACTGGCTGCTATCGTTTGTTCTCTTTTACTCAAACCATCAAGGAAATTCATCCATCGTTCTCCTTGCAGTTGGGAATTTCAAACACTTCCCCTACATCAATGTAGTCTTCCCGACCTTTGAGTTGGGGGTTAGCCTTTACCATTACTTGCCAAGTTGCTCGTGTACAGAATTTTTCTGCAATCCTAGATAGATTATCTCCGGCTTTGACAGTGTAAGTAAGAGGTTCTGGGGGTACGCTCGACACCTTTGGAGCAATAGGAGTTAACTGCGGGCTGGGAGTAGCAACGATAACAGGGCTAGTTGCAGTCACGCCAGCAGTAATCACTTGTGGTTGAATAAATACAAAACTGCCTAAGATTCCTAATCCTATACCAACTAAGAGAATCAAGACCGCAGTTAGCAATTGCCATCGAGAATTGAGCTTTGAGGGGGAAGTTTCTACTGGTGGCAATTGTTGCAGCATACGTATCAACGTTAAGTCAGTATCGCAATTCGGGCAATTATTGCCTTCAACTTCCGTATATCCACAGACAGGACAGTTGAGTTTAATGGTCATCGCATCAGTCCTGTGGCGATCGTATTGCTAGGCAATTGTTGATTCAGCCAGTTACTGATATCTGGTTGCAGTTCCTGCCACAAACCATCGGCTTCACTACCGTTACCCGATCGCATGGCATCTAACATCCGGGAGAATTTATCAGTCATGGCATTCGCTTGAGTGGGTGCAACAGCAGAAGCTTGCCTAATTGCAACGACACAAGCTTGAATCAAATGCACCTCACTAGGTAAATTGTCCAGTTCAGTTTGAATATCTTCACTCAGAGACTGCATTCCGGAAATATCATTAGCGTTAATTGCATCAAGTAAATCATTACTCAGTCGTTGCAATCGTTCCTGTTGTGCTGAGGGAATAATAAAATCGCAGAGTTTGAGAACGCGATCGCATTCATTGATAAGTCCCTCAGCTTCTAAACGTTCTCTAGACATCGAAACCTGGAATTTTTGTAAGTTTTGGTAAGCACGTTCGCGAAAATCATGTCGTTCTTCTCCACTACGCGAATAAATTTGGTTGGATAACGCGACAACAGGAACCGCTAAACACAGAGCTTTTTCTACTCCTACCGCTGTTAAATTCTGCTGATTCAAATCGGCGATCGCATCTTCTAATTCTCTGTTAATTTTTTCGTCCGAACCTCCCCTTGAGAAGTTACCACTGACTGTGAGAGATGTATCGTTTTTCAAAGTAGCAGTTATCGTTAAACCGCTGTTCTTTTCATCCAGTGTCAAGAACACTTGAACTTCTGTTCCGGTTGGGTATTTTTGTTCCAATCCCAACCATATATCTCCAATACTTTCATTTTCTCCACTGACTTTATCGGGGCTGAAAAATTGAAAATGAATCAAACGTTGTCCTTCAGCTACGGTTTTAAAAGTGTGGGAAGTCTGGATTGGTAAAATATCACCCTGAGTGATGATTTTATAATCCCCATCCACCAGCTTGATAAAATAATCGCGGGAAACCGTTGTCACCTTATCAGTTAATCCCGCAGCGACAATAGCTGCACCTTCAGCTACAGCGTACATTGGCTCGCGATGCACCACAACTTTATCGCTTCCAAAGGCTTCGCGGACTTTACGCTGTACAAACGGAATTTGAGCAGAACCCCCTACCAACAAAACCACATCCACGCTATCGGGGGGATATTCCGAGTATTGCAATGCTTGATGACAAATTTCAATAGAACGGTTTACCAAATCCGCGATTGTAGCCTCAAACTGTTCGCGGGTAATTGCGACTTCAATGGGAATAGCAAGTCCCAATTCATCCATTAAAGGAGTAGCGGAATTAATTTCAGCTATATCCGTATTACTCAATTCAACTTTGGCGCGTTCTACAGCTATCTTCAAATCAGCATTGAATCGCACCCGTTGATAATAGGGCATTTTGGCAATTAAGCCATTAATATCACTTAATTGCTCTTGTTCTGCAACTTGTTTTTTAACAAACTCCATCAGCCGAGAGTCGATATCATCTCCACCCAGCCACAAATCACCAGCTTTCCCTTGTTCAATGAATGAAGTCCCCGCAGCTGTAATTAAAGAAGCGTCAAAAGTACCACCACCAAAGTCATATACCAAAATGGTTGTAACATCATCGCTATCTGGAGAAAAGCCATAAGAAATAGCAGCAGCAGTCGGTTCGGGAAGTAATTCAAGGGGAGTTAGTCCAGCTTTTAGTGCGGCTGTGCGGGTAGCATGGCGCTGTTTATCGTTAAAATAAGCAGGTATAGTAATTACAGCTTGGTCAATCGTTTCCCCTGCTTTACCCATTTGTTGATAATAACTGCGGGTATTTTGCACCACCTTTTTAAGAATCTCCGCAGAAATATCCTCTGGCTGGTATTCCTTACCTCCCAACCACACCCCAATACTATTTTCTGTTCCTTGGGTTGGCTGGGCAATTTTATAACCCAACTCCGACTTTTGTTTTTGTACCGCTTCGTCACTAAAACCCCTTCCTATCAAACGCTTGATAGAAATAATCGTATTTTCTGGGTCAGCACGTAATTGGTTGTAAGCTTTGTCTCCCACCGTAAGCTGACCTTGTTGGCAAGCAACTACCGATCGCGTCAGTTTCCGGTCAGGGGGTGCGTTGTCAGCAGCAGTAACTACTTCCACATTTGCCAACTTAAAAGCTGCCACTGAGTTGGTAGTCCCCAGATCGATTCCAATTGCCTTGCCCATTATTGAACACCCTTGGCTTGTATAATAAATTATTAGTTTGCAAAAAAATCTTAAAAAATAAAACCTACATTTACTTGGTTTTATTTGCGTTAAATCAATTTCTTCATACTTAGATTAATCTATAAAATAATACAAATGGTTCAGTAATAACTCTAGAGTTATCACGGCTTTAAGAATTAGCTCCCCTCATGCTGAATTAAATAAAGCTAAGATTTCTCTTCTTATTCTTTCTTCCTCAGCGTCCTCTGCGTCTCTGCGGTTTTATAACTCTTCAAATTTTGGATAATTTTATACTAACAATAGTAAAAAAGAACACATAAAAAGACGCAGCATTTTTACCTGCTACGTCTAATTATTTACATACTTAAATTTCAATAATTTTTTTACTTCAAGGACATTTGCCCTTTATTGCCTACAACTTCTCGAATCCGGTAAATTGGTCTACCTTGGGATTCGTGGTAAGTACGCATTAATAATTCAGCCAGCAACCCGAAGCAAAATAGCTGTACTCCAGTTACCAAAAGCAATACCGCTAAGATTAATAAAGGGCGATCGCCAATTTCTTGACCTAATACTAATTTAGCCCAGGTGAGATAAGTACTCATTGCTCCACCTGAAATCATAAAAATTAAACCCCAAAGTCCAAAAACGTGCATCGGACGATTGAGGAATTTTTTCATAAAGGCAATGGTGAATAAGTCCATCACTACTCGGAAAGTTCGACCTAAACCGTATTTACTGCTACCAAAACGGCGTGCGTGGTGACGAACTGGTATTTCGGTAATTCTTGCACCTTCGATATAGGCTAAGGCAGGTAAGAAGCGGTGCAGTTCTCCGTATAGGTTCATATCTGCTACAAGTTCGGTACGATAGGCTTTCAGAGAACAACCGTAATCATGAATGTTGACGCTAGTAACGCGACGAATTAACCAGTTAGCGATTTTGGAAGGTAATAAACGGCTTAAGGCTGCATCTTGCCGATTTTTGCGCCAACCACTTACTAAATCGTAGCCTTCTTCTAACTTTGCCAACAGCATGGGGATATCAACAGGGTCGTTTTGGAAGTCGGCATCTAAAGTTACAATAGCCTTGCCCCGTGCATGATAGAAACCTGCTGCCATTGCCGCAGTTTGACCGTAATTGCGTCGCAAAATTATGCTTTTTAGGTCGGTGCGCGTTTGTGCTTGTTCTTTAAGCAATTGTACGGAACCATCATTAGAACCGTCATCAACGCAGATAATTTCGTAACTCAAATTACTTTCAATCAAAGTGGATGAAATTGCTTCCAATAAATGGGGCAAACTTTCCACTTCGTTATGCACTGGTACCACCACCGAAACATCCGGAAGGGAAGACACTGCACTTTCTTGTGTAGCCAATTCAGAAACAAACCCATTTCTCGTCATTATTTTATCCTTAGCCTTTTAGCCTTTTTGCGGGATGTAACTGCTTACCACCCTTCCTGCGCCACGTAACTGTTTATAATATGACCGACTAACCTCGTCTCCCTGTTCCGAAAGACAATCGATTCCAATACCATTTCGTCCTTTATCTTTGCCAGAACTATGGATATAGCAATTATCTCCCAAATAAAGACCTACATGAGTCGCTTTTTGAGGAGTGCCAAAAAAGATTAAATCGCCTTCCTGTAAAGAGTTTGCATCAAAATTCTCTACAGTACAAACTTGTTTGAGAAAAGCTTCTTGCTGGTATGCATCTCTGGGTAAGCAAATCCCTACCGAAGCAAACGCCTTTTGCATTAGTCCCGAACAATCAAAATTTGGTCCGACGGTACCACCCCAAAGATAGTAATTTGGTTGTTGCATGGCTTTGTGAGTAAAAGCGATGACTTGCGGTAAAAGTTGCTTTATTTGAGCTTCTGAAAACAATCGAGCGTGTAATGGTTCAACCGTTGGGGATAAATGATTTAAATCGGCGATCGCCAACCAACCGGGATAATCATCTTCACATAGGCATACCCGTACCGCAGTTTGATTTGCAGATTGATTTAATGGCATTACCCGTAAATATCTACCTTTCTCGGCTTGAGTTGATAAATCCTGACATTCGGGAGAATCGTAGATATTTAAATCGGCTTTAGCTACGTATTCAACGCTTGCTTGCAATTCCGCTTGAGACATAAAAATCTGTAAGTATTAACAACGAATTTTAATCCAAAATCGGACGACGACTATGTTTTTTAAACACGACGAACAACTCGAACAACTCGCTAATGGTATTTTAGAAGCCACCTGGACTAAATTTTCTACGTTAGCTCGTAACCAAATCGCCTTAACTTGGATTATTTACGATCCTCCGGTACCTGTAAATACTGGTGGAGCATTAACTCCCAATGCTTTTTGGAATCATCCAGTACGTGGTTTTAATTATCGCGGTGGAGAAAGAATTTATCCGGCTTCTGTAGTCAAGTTATTTTATTTGCTGGCAGTACATGAATGGCAGCAAAAAGGCATGGTAAAGACTTCGGCAGAGTTAGAGCGAGCCATGCGCGATATGATCGTAGATTCGAGTAACGATGCCACCAGCTTGATTGTAGATATATTAACCGGCACAACTTCCGGACCTGAGTTACCATTAGGACCATTTGAAACTTGGAAACAGCAGCGTAATATTGTCAATCGCTACTTGCAGTCTTTGGGATGGGAAGAATTAGACACGGTAAACGTTTGTCAGAAAACTTGGGGTGATGGTCCCTACGGAAGAGAACGGGCATTTTACGGACAATTATTAGAAAATCGTAATATGTTGAATACCAATGCGATCGCCAGATTATTGCACGCGATCGTTGGTGGGGTTGCAGTCAGCGCCACACGTTCCCAAGAAATGATGGATGTCATGAAGCGCAGTTTAAATCCTGAAGAATTACCACTCGATGTAGAAGAAGATCAAGTAACGGGATTTTTGGGTGGTAGTCTTCAGCAAACAGCAAAAATCTGGTCAAAAGCAGGTTGGACTTCTTCGGTACTTCATGACGCAGCTTATATTGAGATACCAGATAAGCGTCCTTATTTATTAGTAGTGTTTACAGAAGGGAAAGCCAACGCTAAAAGTCGAGAAATTTTACCCTTTGTTTCTCAACAGTTTATGGAAGTTGTGAGTAGTATGGATTAGGGAGAGGGGGAGATGGGGAGATGGGGGGACAAGGCGACAAGGAGAAATTTAAACTACTAACTCCTAACTCATAACTCCTAACTCCTAATTCCTAACTCCTAATTCCTAACTCTTTACAGTTTATTCAACAAATAAAATGACAGAATTGAATCTTGATTCAGATGAAATTAAGCAAATATTTAAAACCGCATTAGTTGAAGTAATTAAAGAAAATCAAGAAGTATTTTCCGATCTGTTTGCAGAAGTTATTGAAGATATAGCTTTAGAAAGAGCCATTAAAGAAGGTGAAGATACAGAAACAGTAAGTCGAGAGGCGATTTTTAATATTTTGAAAAATAAACCATGAATGTTGAATTTAGTTTGTAGTTTGTAGGTTGGCTTCACGGCGCACGAAGAATAATGATGCTCCACAAGAAATTATGTTAACGCTGTAACCCAACAAATTATGGCAGGGGGTATTCTTAAATTTCTCAATCGATCGCAAAAAGTAATGTTGGGTTATGACAGGATAATTATAAAGCAGGCGTTACAAATGAAATTGGATTTTCTTTAACCCAACCTACAAACTGTTTAGAATCTTTCTCAAACAGTAAAAATTTAGTCAAAAGCAGGTTGCACTTCTCAAGGTCGGTATGATGATGTTCCAAATATACGTATTTTTACTACCATGAATAGATATAAAAGTAATTGGGTATACTTGGCTTAAATAATATTAGTCAATAATTCCATGATTTTTATAATTGCTTTTGTGTTCGGTGCTTTAGGGGCAGTGGTAGGTGTTGTTGCAGGTTCTTTCACTGCTCGCGCTAAAGAAAAGGACAAAAAAGCGGCTAATCATTACAGACAACTTGCCAATGAATTAACGGAGAAATACGCAAATTTAGAGAAGAAATATGATGAATTAGCTGATGAAAGCAAAAAGCAGATTAATGATTTAACTAGTCAACAGGAATTAGGTGAAGTAGAAAAAGATAGTTTACGTTTGGCTGTGCAATTGCAGCAGAATCTCCTAATCTTAATGTGGGAGATTGATAGAGAACCGACAACCGATACTTTAAAAAGATTTCAAGCAGCAGTAGAGCAAACTAACCAAGTTCTTGAGCAACTACAAGAAGATTTAATTGTTGTTCCTGAAGATTACTATGAAAATCTTTCAATTCACATCTTGCACCAATGTCAGAAACCCGGTTTCTTTTGGTGAAACCATTATTATTGCGTTGTGCGACGAGCAAGAAACCGGGTTTCTTTGGGCTTAACGAGAATGGTGCAAGATGTCAGTCAACAAAAATAGCGGCTACTAAACCAGTCAACGCTGTAAAATCCAACAACGCTGTCAGTAAAAATGTTCTCAGTATTGATTTAGGTAGAACTTCTATAAAAACTTGTGTTAGTAGGGAACCGAACAGTGTAGTCTTCATATCTGCCAATGTGAAGCAAATCCCTTTTGCACAAAGCTTTGAGAATGTTTTTGAACATAAAGCTCCAGATCCTATTATGGATTTGTGCCTGCAACATCAAGGTAAAGCTTATGCTATTGGTCAATTAGCGGCTGACTTAGGGGCAGATTTGGGTGTTGGACAATCTAAGGTAGAAGATGCATTAGTAAAAGTATTAACTGCGGCTGGCTATTTTAAACTCAAAGATGAAATATCTGTAGTAATAAGTTTACCTTTCTTCTCTCCAGAACAATTTGAGATAGAGAAAGCACAGTTAATTAGTGCGATCGTTGGTCCCCATTTAATGAACTTCCGTGGTGAACCCGTATATTTAAATATTTCTAAGATATGGGTAATGCCAGAAGGTTATGGTAGTTTGCTCTGGTGTGAATCTCAACCCAAGAAAAGACCGGAAGCTCCCGATTTGACAAAAACCACTGTTGCTATTGTTGATATTGGTTATGAAAGCACTAGTATGCTAATGATGCATAATTTCCGGCTTGATGAAGATGCTTCTAAGAGCGAATACTTAGGTACGAGCAAGTTTTATGAACTGATAGCTGCTGAAATAGAAGGTGCTGATAGTCAATCTTTAAAGTTAATTGCAGCTGTTCACAAACCTAAAGGTAAACGCTTCTATATTCCTAAAGGTGCTATTAAACCCACGAATTTAGATGATTTCCTTCCTAGCCTCATAGAAATGTTTTCCCGTGAAATATGTTCCCGTGTCCTCGCTTGGTTGCCAGAGCAGGTGACAGATGTAATTATTACAGGTGGAGATGGAGAATACTTCTGGGAAGATATCCAACGTCTTTTAAAAGAAGCTGTTAAAATCAATGTCCACTTAGCTACACCTTCTCGTCAAGCTAATGCTTTAGGTCAATATATTTACGGTGAGGCACAACTTAGTGCATCTCGATCTCGTCAACAAGTCCACGAAGAAGAATGAAAACATATTAGCCAATGCCCAATGCCCTATCCCCCATGCCCAAATTTAAACTTTCTTCGGAAACACATAACGTGTCGCCCATATCGTAAAAAACGGTAAGAAAATCAGATGAACTAATAAAACAGCTAAAGCTATGCCAGTAACTTTCCAATTTTCTCCCAATATTAACGTCAAACTGTTAACAGTATCGGCACCGAAAATAGTACCAACAATAACTTGAGTATTAACTCCGAGAAATAATGCAAAAGCAAATAAGCTGGTAAATATGACGTTCCAACGTAAATCTAAATGAGGTTTTCCAATAGCTACTAATAATTGAGATGCAGCATCTGCAAAAGGTCTGGGAATTGCTGATAAACAAATTAAGATTAAAATCGGTATGGCGGGTATCCACTGTTCGCCAAAAACAATCGGAACGTAGAAAGGAGCTAAACTAGATTGTAGTAAGACAAAGGGGACAATTATAATACTAATAGTTCTGAGACTGTGAAAATAGCGATGCCGGAATTCCATCCATTCTGTACGAGCCGCACATAAATGAGGCAGCATCACCGAACTAATTGCGTTGATAATACTCAAACTGATTCCTAAACCAGCGTTGAAACCAAAAAAGTAGATTCCTAACTCTTCAATTCCTACAAAACGCCCAACTATTAAATAATCTAAATTGTTTCTTAAAGTTTTTAATAATCCCACACCGAGAATATTTTTTCCAAAACTTAATATCTCGTCCCAATATAAAGTTGTGAATCCTTCTTTTGGTCGCCAGGAATGATATTTGTAATATATTATTGCTTCTAAAGGTGCGACTATGACTATAGGTAGAGCAAACGCCCATACTCCCATACCCATAACGGCAAAAATTGCGGTTAATATACCGGAAAGACAGTATTGAACTGTGTCCGTGAATGCGATAACTTTAAACCGATTTTCTCTTTGAATTAAAGTTTTTTGAATACCGTGAATAGGCCAAATTAAATAAGCTATTCCGGTAACAATAATTGGAAAAATAATATCTTTACTTTGATAAAACCAAGCGATCGGGAATGCGATGATAGCTTGAATCATGAATAAAGTGGCGAAAATCAGCCAGTTTAACCAAAAAGCAGAATTACATAACTGCGGAAGTTCTTTTTCATCAGCTTGGATAATCTTGGCACCGATACCTACATCAGCAAAAGTAATCGCAAACTCCCGCACGGCGAGAATAATCGCTCCCAAACCGTAATCATAGCGAGTTAAATACCGGGCTACGATCGCCACTATTCCTAAACGTAGGATTCTGTAAAATATCTCAGCCATACCTAGCCAGCCAAGATTACGAATAAACTGACTAGATACTTTTTTCTTGATGTACCTGGTAATTGCGTTTAAGGAATTCACAATTTGTATTATAGGAATTTATTAAATTTTGATGCTTAGATAATCGGCGAGGAGCGATTACTTAAGATTCCATAGTGTTGGAAACTATACCCAAAACGCGATTGCGTCCGGCTTCCAATTCATCCAATGCTGTTGAAAGTGAAGGGCGAACGGTTTTACCGAGTCCGACAACCATCAAAATTGCATCGGCATGGGTAGCTAAAATACTGGTGTCTAAACGTCCCAAAATATGAGGAGTATCGTACACCACCAAATCAAAATCAGTTTGCGATCGCTTGACAAAATTCCGCATTCTTGGTGAAGAGAACAGCTTTGCAGGATTGCGCGGTATCTCTCCTGCGGTGATAACGAATAAGTTTTCTTCTTCATGGGATTGTCCGATCGCATCGTTCAAATCTAAACCTTGGAAAAGTATTTCGCTTAATCCCTGGGTATTTATCAAACCTAAACTGTGATGCACTTGGGGATTGTGTAAATTAGCATCTACCAAAAGCACCCGTAAACCAGCTTCGGCGGCGGTTTTTGCAAAAGTTGTTGCTACCGTAGATTTACCTTCTCCCGGATTCGCCGATGTAATTACTAATGAAGAAATATGAGCTTCTTCTCTTAAAGCCTGAATTCTGGTATACAAAGAGTAAAAAGCTTGCGTGTAAGCAGAAGCTTTGTATTCACCAAGGTTGGTACTTGGTAGAAACGAGCGCTCATCCGATGAGAGTGCATAAACCAATTCTTTATCGGCAGGAGGTAATAGTTTCAATTCTTTACGGTAAGGAATTGTTGCTAATAAAGGTAGTTTCGCGGTTCGTTTAACTTCTTGCGAATCGTGAAAAACATTTTGAGCATTTTCTAGAAGAAAAGCAGCTAGAACACCTAAGAGTAAACCTCCTACTCCTCCTAAAATAATATTGAGCTTACCCTTAGAAGCATCTGCTACAAATTGCCCGGTGTTATCTCGCGGTAGCCTTGGAGGCATAATTAATTCCCAAGGTACTTCTTGCTGAGCAGCATCTACCCGTAAAGCTTCTTGTTTGGTTAAAAGCTGCTTGAGAGTATCGCTAGCCACTTGCAATTCACGTTCTAGATTGGCATATCTACCTGCAACTTGAGGATATTGTTTTATACGTTGGTTCGATTGGATTAAAGCATCATTGGTAGCCTGCAAGCTCGCTTCTAATAACTGAATCTGATTTGCAGTGTCAGCCATATTTTGAATTAGTTCGCGCCGAACTGAATTTTGATAAGTTCCAACTTGCGGATTAAGTGTTTCAACGGAGGCGTTAGAACCTAAAGCCAACTGCGCTTCCCGTTCTAATAAAGGTAATAATTTCTGGCGTTGCTGTCTTAAAGACTGCATTACCGGGTTGGCATCGCTCAGACGTACCGACTCCGTGGCAATTTCAGCTTCTATATCTCGAACGCGCTTGAGTATTTGTTGATACTGCGGGGATTCGCTCAAAGCTGAAGCTGCGATCGCGGCATCTTGCGGCATTCCTAACTGATTTTGTAGTGAAGCGTAAAGTGACTTTGCTTCCGCCAGCCTTTTCGACGCTTCTATTTTCGTAGTTTGAAGTTGATCGACTCTCTCAAGCAGTTGTTTGCCTTGAAGTTCTGGATCGAATAGACCGTAATTTTGCTGAAACCGCTGCATATCTCCTTGCAGTGTATCCACTCGCAATCGCAATTTCGGAATTTGCTGTTCTACAAATTTGATTCCTTGACGTAAATTCGTTTGTTGCTGCTCCAGACTGTAGGAACGATAAGCTTGAGATACTTTATCTAATACATACAAAACTTTATCGGGATTAGAATCTTTGTAACGAACTTCTATAACTCTGGATTCAATTTCGCCTTGAGAGAGTCGGCTAATGTGCAATTCACCTTCTTTGACGCTGCTAGGTACTTTACCAGCTTTGCCACCTCCAACTAACTTGCCATAGCTAACTCCTGGATATTTAGCTTGAATTTCATCAACTACTGGTTCGATGATTTTCGGACTTTTTAAGACTTCTACTAAAGCTTGATAATCCAGAGCCGTATTATTTTGTCTTGTAATTTTGTTTACATCTTGTTGAAGAGTTTGAGATAGTAAAACTAATAGCTCGCTTTCAGAATCTGTCAAAGGTTCAACTAGTAATTGAAATTTGCCTTCATACTTAGGAGTACGAGTTGAACCCCACATAGCAGCCCCTGTCGCTGCTATTACCGCTACGCTAGCAATCAAAGCTGCTCGACGACGCAAAATTGAGAAAAATTGACCAAAACCAATATTTTCTTCTTCAACATTTTGAGGTCTTTTTGATAACCAGTATGGTTCTCTTGGTAACGATTCGGTTTTGTTCAAAGGCTGCAAATCTTGTTCTATGGAAGGCATTTGTGTTTCCATTCAAAATCCCATTCAAAATAATTTAATATATAGTTTCCGTCAATAAACGATTTGTCAACTTACAAGTTTATTTATATTACTTTACCGACAATTAACAATAGTATCTGTACTGTTCCATGAATACAGTATTTAAATTACGATGTTTCGCTTGAGGCTATTTGCATATTACTACATCTCAATAATTTCTCTGATAGGCTACGACATATCTTGTTTGAAACTTGATAATAAAGCGATATTGTTAACATATCTTGGTTCGGTACTAATTAAGTCAAAATAATAAAAACTTTACTGAAAAAAAATCAGCCGATGAAGATTAAGCAAAATCTGAGTTGGCTACTGTTAAAAAACAAGTAAAAGCACGCATAATTGGTGAAATAATATATTCAGTATATTGAAATTGTTATATATATACTGAAGTCTGCGAGTCAAGTATAGCTTTATTTAGAAATATTTCAAACATTAAAATATATCCAAATCATGAAGTAATTCAGCAAAAATTTAAAAGCTAGATAAAGCAATATTACTCTATTGACAAAACCAGATAGTTAGTTCATTAATTGAAAAACTTCATCTTTCATTTAACCTAAAAAAAGTATTAAATTTAACGATACCTTTAAAAGGATGGTATTTTATTTCATCAAAAATTAATATTTTAGGAAATATATTTGGTATGCCAAAATTGCCAAAGTTAGCCGAACAGATATTCGTTGTATTTACTCTTTTTCTTTCTACAAGTGCCCTGATACCCATACTTATAGAAGGAGGTAGTGGAAGTATAGGTAGCGACTCTTACAGCCCCAAATTTTTTATGGGAATCTATACTATTACTTTCTTGTTAATAGTGAAGTATCAGAAAAATTTTGTACGCACTGCACAAAAAGATATTTGGATATGGTTATTTTTAGGAATTGTTTTAGCGTCAATATTATGGACTTTTGCACCGGACGTAACTCCACGACGTAGCGTACTGCTTTTAGGCACAAGTGTATTTGCCGTCTATATGGCGATGCGCTTCACTTTGAGAGAACAATTACAGCTATTAGCCGTGGCTCTAGGCATAGTAATTGTACTGAGTTGTATATTTGCGATCGCACTGCCGAAATATGGATTAATGACCGTTCAAGAAGGAGGGATTCACGCTGGATCTTGGCGGGGAATAATGACTCACAAAAATATTTTGGGTCGATTAATGGTTTTCAGCAGCATGGTGTTTTTATTTGTTGCCATGAGCAATCCTATTCGTAAGCGTAAATATCGATGGCTTCCTTGGGCTGGTTATATTCTTTCTATTGCTTTAATCGTACTTTCAACTTCTAAGTCTTCTTTAGTAGTTTGTCTGTCTTTAACAGCTATTTTGCCTCTGTACAGAAGTTGGCGACGCAATTACAACCAGTTAATCCCTTTAACGATCGCACTGATACTTACGGTTGGCAGTATATCTACGTTGTTGTTGGATAACTTGCCTGTTGTTGCGGATGCATTGGGGAAGGATTTAACCCTAACTGGACGTACCGACATATGGAGTGCAATGTTTGACTTAATCTGGGAACGCCCTTGGTTAGGCTATGGTTTTAACGCTGTCTGGAGAGATTGGGATAGCGAGATAACTGCTTACCTCTGGCGCACTTTGGCATGGGAATGTCCCTACGGACATAACGGTTTTATGGATTTATTAGCAGAATTGGGTTTTGTAGGCTTCTCAATATTTTTACTGAGCTTTATTAGTACCTTTTTCAAAGGTGTAATGTGGTTGCGAATCACTAAATGTATAGAGGGACTTTGGCCTCTAATGTATTTAACTTTTTTAGTTATGTACAACATAAGTGAAAGCACTCTCGTAGAAACCAATAGTATTTTCTGGATAGTTTATGTTTCTACAGTTTTTTCCTTGGCTATAGAGTATCAGCAAGCTAAAAGTTATCGATCCTATAGTTCTTCTTTGATAGAGGAAGAATGGATGAATCTTAAATTTACCAAACAGAAATAATAGTAATAATAAAAACAATATAAACATGAAGATTACTTTAGTATGCCATGACATTCCTTATCCTGCTATTCATGGCGGAAGGATAGATATGTGGCGAAGGATAAAAGCTTTTTATGAAATTGGTGTTGAATTACAGCTTATATGCTGGTTTGATAAAAAACCACACTATCAAGAAGTAGCTGAAATTAAAAAATATGTTAGCTCTGCGTATTTTATTCCGTTCAAATATGATTTATGTTCTAAAGCTTATAGAGTTTTAAATCTGTTTCGCTACCCTTTAGAAGTTACTTCCAGGCTTATTGAAGGAGAAAAATTAGATCGTTTAGTTTCTCAAGTTCGTGCTTTTAAGCCTCATGTTGTTTGGTTAGATGGTATTCACGGTGGAGATGTTGCATCTAAACTAAGTCAACACTTTGATATACCTATAGTGACTCGCTGCCACAACATTGAACATTTGTATTATCAACGATTATTTGCTTCTGCGATCGGTACAAGTAAAATCAAAAGATATTTATCAGTTTCGCATTTAGAAACCTATGAGAAATCATTACTAAAAAATAGTCTTTTATTTTATGATATTTCTTCAGAAGATTTAAAATTTTGGAAATCTCATGGTTTTAAAAATGGACGTTATTTACCGCCTTTAATAGATTATCAATCTCAACATTCTCAAGATATAGAGAATCATCATAATAACGTATATCCTGAGTATGATATTGTTTTTCTAGGCAACCTATATTCTAATAATAATGTAGCCGGGATTATTTGGTTTTTAACTCAAGTTTTGCCCGAAGTTCGCTCTCATTTATCTAATCCCAAGGTTTTAATTGCTGGGGCAAAACCTGTAAATAAAATTAGACAGCTATGCGAAGAAATCGATGGCGTAGATTTGAGTATCAATCCGCCATCATCTACAGAAATTTATAATTCTGGGCGCGTTTTGATTAATCCAGTTTTAACGGGTAGCGGGGTTAGTATCAAATCCCTAGAAATGTTGATGGCTGGTAAACCGATTGTCTCTACACCGCAAGGAATAGCAGGTTTACCTCTTTGTGTCAGACAGTATTTCAAAATTGCTTCAGATAAACAATCTTTCGCAGGAGAAATTGTTAACTTACTTGGAAACTATAGAAAAATTAACATTGAGAAAAAACTGCTCGAATCGTTATTTGGGACTCAAGTAATACAGGAAGTTGTGTCGGATATTAAGTCATTAATCTAATTTTTTTGCTAATTTCTTTCTAAATTTTACTCTATGAAAATTTTATACTTAACAACCGTTCTTCCAAGTGGAAGAAGAACTGGCGGTGAAATCGCATCTCAGTGCTTTATTAACGCTTTGAAATACTGCGGACACGAAGTTTTAGTTGTTGGATATCAGCGTCTTGGCGATAACAATTCTAAAAATGATAATGAAGTTGTCGTTGAACGACGACATATAGAAACCTCTAAATCGGAATATCATCCATTTTTATGGATGGCTTTGAGCATTTTAAAACAGCTTCCTTATTCAGCAGCCAAGTATTACTCTAAAAAATACTTGACGAAAATAAAAAATATTTTAGACAAAGATAACTACGATACTGTCATAATTGACCATGCTCAATTAGGTTGGTTATTACCCTTGTTAGCTCAACAGTCTAAAGTTATATTTATTGCTCACAATTTAGAACATCAACTTTATCAAGAACAGCTAAAAAATGCACGTAAATATTTATCAAAACACATATACAAAAGAGAAGCTCGTCTGATAAAAAAGATGGAAGACCATTTGGCAGTTTCATCAAAACAAGTATGGACGCTTACATCTCATGATTCCAATTACTTTTCTAGTCAAAACTTTAATAGTAAAGTGTTTCATCTGCCTTCCATTCGCACAAAACCACCCAAAAATTGTGCAACTAAACACTGTGATATTGGAATAATTGGAAGCTGGACGTGGAAAGCTAATAAGTCTGGTTTAGAGTGGTTTTTTCAAGCCGTTTATCCTCACTTGCCTAAAAATGTATCAATTCATGTAGCTGGTTCTGGTGCCCAATGGTTATTGGAACGATATCCTAATGTAAAATATTGCGGCTTTGTAACCGATGCACAAGCATTTATGGCATCAGCCAAAGCGATCGCTATTCCTTCTATTAGTGGTGGTGGAATTCAGATAAAAACTCTGGATGCTATTGCTTCTGGAAGTCCAATAGTAGCTACAACTGTTGCAATGCGTGGAATATTAGACTATCCGTCTGCTATTGAAATAGCCGATGAACCAGAATATTTTGCTGGTAGTTTAATGCAGTTATTAGCGTTAAGCAAACAATCCGATTTATCCGACAAACGCACAAAACTACTTGACAACAGGCTTACATGGTCGCTGTTACGGCGAGAAAAGTTCTATAGCTGCGTCGATAGTGCAATTAACTCTATTTGATTAAATAATTTAAATGCGTAAGTCCTAAATTCGCTGTAAATCATGCTGCTTCAATCATACATTGACCAACTTTTAGATCGATTTAACCGTTTGTTATTCAAGCCTTTAATACGAGGTATTTGGAAACTTCTATGCAATATTAGAACGACCAAGATCGAGTCGAGAAAATCTAAAAAACGTATTCTTAATGGCTTAATATTTGGTTTCGCTTGTATAAGTTTCAGTTTTTTTTCTTCTCAATTCATAACGATTAAAGGTAACACTTCTGTAGCAGCTACTACCATTGTGCCTCCATTATCCGCACAAAAATCTCAGATTGTTGATAGTACGGGTAAAGTAGTCTTACTGCGTGGTATCAACTGGTTTGGTATGGAAGTTAGCACCCACGTACCTCATGGATTATGGGTAAGAGACTACAAGCAAATGCTCGCCCATATCAAAAGCTTAGGCTATAACTTAATTCGCTTACCTTATTCAGTAGAAGGGCTGAAATCTTCACACATTTATGGTGTTGATTTTACGATTGGTGCAAATGCCGAACTTCAGGGAAAAACTCCTTTGGAAGTTATGGATTTAATTATCCAAGAAGCACGCAAACAAGGATTACTAATCTTATTAGATAGTCATTGTTTAAAAGATGGACATATTTCACAAGTATGGTACGGAGATGGTTTTACAGAAAAAGATTGGATAGATACTTGGACTCTTTTAGCAAAACGCTATAAAAATCAACCCAACGTTATTGGTGCAGATTTGAAAAACGAACCCCACGGTATTGCTTCTTGGGGAACCGATGACACTTCAACAGATTGGCGATTAGCCGCACAAAAGGCTGGAGACAAGATTCTTACTGTTAATCCTGACTGGTTGATTGTAGTAGAAGGAATAGAGAAAAACGTACCCAATCAACAACAGCATGGTTACTTTTGGGGTGCAAATTTAGAGGGTGTTCGGGAATATCCCGTACATCTGAAGAAACCTCACAAACTAGTATATTCTCCTCACGAATATGGTGGTGCAAAAGTGTCTTGGTTTAAAGATTCAACTTTTCCCAATAATCTTTACCAGCGCTGGGAAATCGGATTTAACTATATTAATACGAAGCGTATCGCCCCCATTCTTGTTGGTGAATTTGGTGGATACCACGTTGACAGCAAATCCAAAGAAGGTATTTGGCAGCAACATTTTGTAGATTACATAGAACAGAAAAAACTGAGCTTTGCTTATTGGTGCTGGAATCCTAACAGTAAGGGTACCGGAGGTATATTGCACGATGACTGGCAAACGGTAAATGCTCCAAAACAAGCACTTTTAAGCAAGATACTACCTTAAATCAAATTTTCAAATCATTATAGATAAAAATTGTTTGCAACCATGTTAGAAACTACAGATCGCAAATGGGGTTTTCAATCAAATGTTAACTCTAACATTCAAAAACCACTAATTAATTCTCATAAACAACCCCGTATTCTAATAGTGTCAATGCGGGGTTTTCACTCAGAAGCTTTTCGTTCGGCGGAATACGAATTTGAAGATGTAATTAGTAATTTTGATTACGCCGATTTGCTTTCACCAGTATATGCATCTGGGATGAATCAAGTGAGCAAAAAATTCTCTAATTGCGCGGGTTTAACTTTAAAAAAAAGTAAATTATTACGTTCTGGCTGCGAAGAATTGGTAATAGATAAAGAATACGATTTATTATTCTTTATTTGTCAACACTTTTGGGATTTAACCTGTATTAATGCGATTAAAGGATGGCGCGACAAATGTAAAAAAGCTGTCTTATGGATAGATGAACTCTGGGCAAAAGAACTTGAAAATAGCAAAACTGCACTTTGTTTAAAACTAGCTAAAGACTTTGACTATATATTTACCACCCAGAGTCAAAGTGCTGATGGTATAAGTCAGCTAGTTGAACGCCCTTGCTATAGTCTGCCTTATGCCGTCGATGCTGTAAAGTTTTGTCCTTATCCACAAGTTCCTCAAAGACATATCGATGTTTATAGTATTGGTCGTCGTTCACCAATGATGCATAAGTCTTTGTTAGAACTAACGCAACGTGAAAACTTCCTTTATCTATACGATACCCTTAAAGGTTTAGAAATGAGGAATTATCAAGAACATCGAACTTTATATAGTAATTTAATCAAAAGAAGTCGTTATTTTATTGCTAATAAAGCCAAATTTGATAGCGGGAATCAAATAGGGAGACAAGAAGAATTAGGTCCGCGCTTTTTTGAAGGAGCCGCAGGGGGAGCAGTAATCATTGGAACTCCACCAGTTTGTGAAGCTTATACTAAACATTTTAACTGGTCTGATGCTGCGATCGAAGTACCTTACAATACTGGTGATATAGCAGATGTCATAGCCCAATTGGATACACAACCAGAAAGGCTGCAAAAAATACGTAAAGACAATATCATTAATTCATTGCTGAGGCATGATTGGGTATACCGTTGGGAAGAAGTTCTAAATAAAGTCGGACTAAATAATACCCCTGAAATGTTAGTTAGACAAGCTTATCTCAAGAATTTAGCCCAGATGGTTTCGATAGAATAATTCTAATAAAAAATCATAAATAATAAAATGGTTTATTAATTCGATCGTACTCTTTGAAACATTTTTATTATTAACCCTTCTGTTTTTTTTAATAGAAGGGTTTATTGCTATTTTACAAATCTAAAAGTAAATAGCGGTCAGAATATTCTGCCGCTTTGCTTAACCTTTGTCCAACTATGTATGATATTGAGGCTTGATAACTTCGTTTTGTAATGACTGTTTTATCTATAATTTATCAATTATCAAGGTTGGTTTATTATCCTTAGAATCTTTATTCATATACAAATTCAGTTTTTGTTTCAAAATTAAGAAAATAAAAGGAATATCATCTAGCAAATATCTTTTCCATAACCTTTTTGGTTCGCACAATAACCTGAATAACCACTCTAATCCGATTTCACTCATCCATCTTGGCGCTCTTTTTACATTTCCTGCTTCAAAATCGATAGTTGCTCCTAATGCCATAAATATTTTGATTGATTTGAATTTATGTTTATACTTGTACAACCATTTTTCTTGTTTGGGCGCACCCAATCCTATAACTAATACCGTAGCATCTGAGTTGTTAATCATATCTACTATTTTCTCACATTCTGCTTCATCTTTATCAAAGCCAAAAGGCGGAGAATAAGTGTTAACAACAATCATTCTTCCTATTTTGTTATTAATTTTTTCTTGTGCGCGACAGGCTACACCTTCTGCTGCACCTAATAGAAAAATTTTAATCTCTTGATTGTTTTTATGGTATTTACAAAAAGCAGGTAATAAGTCAGAACCAGAAATTTTTTCTTTGATTGGCGTACCTAAAAATTTAGATGCATACATAAGTATTTGACTGTCACAAACTTTAAAGTCACTAATATTATAAGCTTGAAGAAACTCTGGATCTCTTTGAAGTTTGATAAGATGGTCTACATTTGGCGTAAATATTACTCCTGATTTCAAGTTATTCAGTAGTTCTTTCTTCGAGAAATTGTCTATTTCTAAGTTCAAAATTTTAATTGTGTTCATGAGAATTTTTAGTAAAGCTGATAACTGGTTTTATATTTTTTTAATGGAATATATCTGTATAATTAACAATGTTTTAGTAACAAAATTATTGATTACAGGATAAATACCATCTTTATTACTCTAATTGGAAACAATGAGAAAATTAGTGCCTATGTAACAGAAACCATAAAATAATTTTTTATAATAAAGTTACATTTGGATTTAGATTATTTTAATCAAGATTTTCTGACTTGAATAATTTTGTGTTAATAAAAACAGTTAATCTCGCCGAAACTTATATTTGCAGCCGCGTAACAAAAATTTAAAAATTGGCAAATTGAAGTGCCATTTTTGTTTTAACATCTACTGTTTTAATGTATTTACGGTAACGATATTTATTGCAAATTGTTTGCTTAACTTTCTGATGATAATAAAGGTATCATACAATTTTAAATAAAAAATCTACCTTTACTCATTTTTTATCAAAAATGTATACAAATCAGAAAAATTACGGTTGATTCAAGATGACTTAATATGAGAATTATAACTTTTAGTTTATACAGCAATATAGGTTTTATATATATTATTTATGAAGAGTTAATTAACAAATCCTCTTTACTGTAATTACCACGATACTTAATATACGACTTTTTACTTATGCTGGTTGGGTGTGCTTTAACGAGATTTTATAAATACATTGGTTGAAATAAACGATGCTTTATCGTAAGGCTCATCGGCTATAGCACATACTAATTCTAGATGAAATAATTTTTACTATTCAAAGAACAAGTTATTTAGAAAAACCAAGCCTATCAATTCTGACAAACAATTGACTTTTTATGTTAGACAATTATCTAATCAATAAAAACTTGGCTCTTCAGTATACAGTATGTTCAATATCTGACTAAAACCCTCGCAACCCTTATTATGATGAAGATAATTGGATAATTGAGTCAGGTATTATTAATATTATTTCTTGTCACTATTCCCTATTCCCCCCAACCCTCTTATACGCAAGAGCCGAAACTTTTTGTAAAACTAATACTGCCGGAGTTAGCGACTCCTAATGAATCTTGAATGATTTAAGATTATACTATGAGGGTTGCTTTAGACGGTAGTGACATTGCTCTCAAGTATGTCTTAAAAATGATAATTACTACATATTTAAATAAGATAAATATGTATATTATATTTTTGTCAACCGTTAAATTAGCTATATTAATAATTATTTTTGTGTAAAAAATTTTGCCCATATTCTGTCTAATTAAGGATGTAGCTATAATTTTTTTGGTGTTAAATTTTAAATACTGCCGCCATGTAGACTAAAAATAAGCTAGTCGATAAATGAGCGGCTATATTCTTGTAGGAGTGAACGTGAATACCATTTTTCTTCATAAAAGCGTTTTTTCGCTTTCGATGGCAACCATTACATTATTAAGTGGTGGATTATCTGTTGGAGCTCAAACAGTAGAACAAACAAGCAGTCAACAGACTGTACCATCAAGCCAAGTGGCTCCTGAAAAGGAAAACACAAGTGTTGAGAATTTTAGCCCTAGTTTCTCCAGTCAAACTTCCCAACAATCAAATTTATCAGTTAATCCTACAGTAATATCTGATACAGATAACCAAGCATCTGAAAATGCTGCACCCGTTCCTGGAACAACAGCAACTTCATCTGCGGCACTTGGTCAGTCTCAACCTGGCAATGCTGAATATCCACAAGCAATACAACCATCTATTCCGGACGAAGTAGCGCAAGCGGATATTGATTTCGGTGCTTCTACACGTGGCGGTTCTAGCTACGTTGGTCTTGCTGGAAATATCGGCTTGGGTGGTGATTCCGCTTTAGGTGATGGTAACTTTATGGTTATCAGCAAAATTGGAGTAACAGATATTATCTCGGTACGCCCTTCAGTCGTACTTGGGAATGATACTGTGATTTTAGTTCCCGTTACTTATGACTTTTCTTTCAAGCAGGTAACTGACCCATTTAGAGAAGAATTGCCTTTTGCTCCTTATGTTGGAGCTGGTTTAGCTTTGGCAACGGGCGATGGTTCGGAATTATCGTTCTTAATTACTGGTGGTGTAGACGTACCCATAAACGACAAATTTACAGCTACAGCAGCTGTGAATGCAGCATTTTTCAATGAAACTGACCTCGGTCTTTCTGTGGGAGTCGGTTATAACTTCGGAGGTTTTTAAGAAGTAATTATGAGTACGGGAAGCACGGGTTTACCAAACGTTCTTCCTTACTCGCGTCTGCAAAAATATAGATAACCATAAAAATAATAGTGCATTCAAACAAATGTTCAAATGCACTATTATTTTTATTGACTTGAATTAATAACTAATTCGATCGCATTCCCATAGAATTTTTTTCAAATTAGTGACGGAGAGAGAGGGATTCGAACCCTCGATGGGATCTAAACCCCATAACTCCTTAGCAGGGAGCCGCTTTCAACCGCTCAGCCATCTCTCCGGATCGGTAACAAATATGAATGTTAGCAGATAATTCAGGACAAGTCAATATTTAGATTAAGAAAATTATGTAAACACTCTTGTTACAGCTTTATATCCTAATGCGGTTATGTTTTTTATACCTTAAGAGACTTGCGATCGCAGCCAAGCGAAAGGTATAGTCCCGATTTTTTTCCACTGCGGTACGTAGGCGCGTTGATTAAATACATCATAATCATTGCCCTCAATTACGCTCAAAATGCGACTGTAGTGCATTAAAGCCGCCCACACTGGCAAACGAGCATCTGGATGTAGGTAACTAATTCCTTTTTCTGCTTGGGTGTAAAATTGACGCGCTCGTTGAATTTGGCATTTCATTAAAGAACGCCAGCGGTCATCTACTACTCCTTTAAGCAAATCTTTCTCGGTATAGTTGAACCGCGCCAAATCTTCAATGGGAATATAAATTCGCCCTCGTTGGGCATCTTCACCAACATCGCGAAGAATATTGGTAAGTTGACAGGCTATTCCCAAAGTGACTGCTTCATTAGTCGGAATATACGGCTGTTTATAACGGTTCCAAGGAGCGCTATTGGCATCGCCGTCTATTCCCATCACCATCGTTGACATTAAACCTACAGTACCCGCTACGCGGTAACAGTAAAGATATAAATCATCAAAAGTTTTGTAGCGATCGCGGTACAAATCCATGCGCTGACCGGAAATCATATCCCGAAAGGGTTGAATATCCATAGAATAGCGCTGAGTGGTATCCGCAAGGGCTACGTCAACATTTTCTTGAGGGTGTTGAGCGAAAATTGATTCGAGCTGCTTTTCCCATAAATCTAGAGTTTCGGGAGTAGTTATAGCAGCACCAGGACCGTCTACTAATTCGTCAGTACGACGACACCAGGCATAAATTGCCCAAATTGCGCGTCGCTTTGGAGGACTCATCAACAAAGTACCCAAATAAAAAGTTTTGGAATGCTTTGCAGTGATTTGCTGACAAATTTTGTAGGACTCATCCATAGAGACCGACGTTTTCATGCATGGGGGGGAATCAGGCAGTTGCAGCATTCGAGAGAGGCTGGATGGAAGGCATTTGCACGCTGTTCGTACTATGAACTGAAAATGATTTATTCACACCGAGCGCTGTTAGTTTACCAGAAAGTACTGCTCCTTCCATACTCCCTAAGAACGGTTGCATGGTGTAACTTCCACTCAAGAAAAAGTTTGAAATGGGAGTTACTTGTGAAGGACGGTAATCCTGACGACCTGGAATCGATTTGTAAACCGAACGCGGTGTTTTTACCACATGATGTTTCAGTAACTTAGCTGGATTCTCCGAGCCGAAGTGTTGAGGAAACAGTTTAGACAGCTCGGCAAGAGTTACTTGCAATATTTCCGCTTCAGATTTATTAATCCAATCTTCGGCAGGTGCAAGAACTAATTCCAGCATAGAACGGTTTGGGTCACTATATTCGCGACAAGTATTGCTCATGTCGGCATAAACGCTCAAAAGTGGCGATCGCGAAAATAATAGCTGGTCAATATCTGTAAGTTTACGGTCAAACCATAACTGTATATTAATTACCGGCACCCCTTCTAATCCATCCAGCTTTTGGAAGAGTTCTATATCCCTCCAAGGTTGTGGTAGCATCGCTTTCATCACATCAACGGACATTGCCGAAACATAAGCATCGGCGGTTTCGATATAGTCTTCGGCTCCATTTAAACCGCGCATTAAAAAGCCTTTAACGCTACCGTCTGGGTTAAGTAAAATTTCCTTCAAAGGCGCGTTTACTTTTACTTCTCCACCACCAGCTTCTATGTAATCCACCAGCGGTTGACAAAGACGCTCGGTAGGAGAACCATCCAGAAATGCCATTTTCGAGCCGTCTTTCTCCTGAAGAAAGCGGTTAAGGGCGGTCAACAGCACTACGGCTGATATTTCATCGGGATTAATAAAATTTAATGATTTAGAAGCAGCGATAAAAATATCTTTCTGTACTTCCTCACCTACTCCTTGAAGCTTTAGCCATTCAGAGAAAGTATAGTTATCCGTAGAATCAACATATTTCTGACCCCGCAGCATAGCGGGGACTAATCCTTTTGCTAATTCAATTTTTTCGCCCCAGGTTAACATATCGTTGTTTCTGAGAATTGCCACAATACCGTTTAACGGTGCTGGCAAATTCGGAAAATCAAACCGACTATAAGTACCTGGTTTTTCCGGTTGATTGAAGATCATCGTGTGTTTTTTCCACTGCAAACGGTCTTCAATACCGAGTTCTTTGAATAACTGCAACATATTGGGATAAGCCCCAAAAAATACGTGCAGTCCAGTTTCATACCAGTCGCCATCGGAATCTTTCCACGCTGCGACTAAACCACCCAATACGTCTCGGCTTTCCAAGACTATGGGAGTATGACCCTCATCAACAAGATATTTCGCACAGGAAAGTCCTGCCAAGCCTGCTCCGGCGATAGCTACTCGCATTTACAATACGGTTATTTAATACTTTTATGCATTTTGTAGTTTTCATTATACTTTGCATTCCGTTACATTTTGCATTTGTCGTCGGATCGTTTTTCCAAATTTTTGCCACTCAATCGTTTTTATTGCCCGTTTGCGGCAAAAGTTATCTTAAGAATCAGAAGTAATATCGGGTACCAGCGATCTATTTGACATTGGGATTTTTGTGCTTGCGCGATCGCCCTTGTTTTAATCGACTATCTACAATGACTGCGAAAAATCCCAACCTGACTACAAAACATCAAAAAATAGTTTTGATAATTTAACAGATAGAGAGTTAGCTGTAGATAATCTACATTCGTTATTTCTGATTAATTCAAAACTTGGAGAGCAGAACTGTCTCTATTATCGTTTTGCATTCCATAGTCAGTTGTAGCAAATTCAATTTGTAATAAAAGGCGGTCTTTATGACTAGGAGTAAGTCCTTTATGAAAACACAACGGATCTTCTATAAATCCAAAACCAGCTTGACCGCAAATAGCTACAACAGATTCTTCACCATACCAATCAATAATATCTTTATCCGTTTCTCGTTTACGCAGCAATACATGAGAAAGCTTCTTGTTTTTATGACTGCCACGGATGCAGATATGAGGACCGCTTTTCTCATCAACATCAGTTAAATAGAAAAAGAATTTTAAGAATCGATAATCATCTAGATCGTAGTGAAACATTTGTGCATTTTGTCTGCGTTCCCAGTCAGAAGAAACCCCGGCAAAACTCCACCAAAGCTGATTTCCTTGATGTATTGGTTCTCGTTCTAAATATCGAGTTGCGATCGCTAATAACTGTGAATCGTTTTGTAATTTAGAAATAGCAGGACAAAGTTGTGCAGTATTGAAGTAACAACCAACTTTAATCTTTTTCTGCGATTGAATTTCTGCTTGTTTTTTTTCGTGATAATAAAAACCTAGCTGCGATTTTCGATTTCCGTAACAAGCGGTATTTGTAGCAAATTCAAGAATTTCTTTGACTGTTTCTTCAGGTAGCTGTAAACCTAAATAAAAGCCTTCTGTTTTAATTTGTGTAACAGCTTCATCTACATCGATTTTACTAAAAACAGAATATGACGTTGTTGAAGATGATTGATAGAGCTTTGATGAGCTATGAGATAAATATCTCATCAAAGTTCTTCCAAACCCAAATCTACTTATCTTACGCATCAACAGCCATTTCGGATTTCTTGTCAAACCTTTATAGTTCTCATAACAATGATCGTATATTTGCGACCACATTGTATATAAGTTTGTGAATTGATTAACCATAATCTTTTTTTATGACAGTAATAAGCACTTTCGTAAAATCCTCGAAATTTCAGTAGATTCCCTTAGCATTTTTGTATATGAACAAAAAATTTTATACCGTAATTTTAGTATTTTAAAGTGAATAATGCTACCAAACTATTAAATATTTATTGTTTCTTTGTATTTATCGTGTTTTTTCTTAAAAAGCTGGTAAGGAGTTCTTAAAGCCATCTGTAAAGTCTTAATCTTTAGGTTTTAACTCAGGAATTACACTGTATATATTTGTAAATTTGGCTTTAAATATTAAGTATGTATTCCAACCATAAAAAAACCCCCTAAAAGAGGGGGCTTATTTGAATCCTATGAAAGCAGCAGGTATTCACGAATAAAGGAAAATTCCAATTATTTGTGAAAATACCTCAAAATCCAGCTATTTGCCTTCATTTTATGCCAAAGCTGGTACGGGAACCCCCAGATGTTGATATAACGGGAAATTCTTACATAAAGAAGCGACTCGTAATCGGCAATCTTCAGCAACTGCCTCGGAATCGGGATTTAACAAACGGTCGGCAATGATATTACCAATTTCGGTAAATTCTGTTACTCCCATACCTCTTGTTGTCATCGCAGGTGAACCCAACCTCAAACCGCTGGTAACAAAGGGTGATTCTGGGTCAAAAGGAACTGTATTTTTGTTAGCAGTAATATTTACACCGCTGACTAATTGGTCTGCTTTTTTACCCGTCATGCCAATACACCGTAAATCTACGAGCATGAGATGGTTTTCTGTCCCGTCGGAGACAATTTTTAAACCCCTGCTTTGTAATCGATCGGCTAAAGTACGAGCATTTTCGATTACAGCAGCAGAATAATCTTTAAATTCTGGCTTGAGAGCTTCCCCAAATGCTACTGCTTTAGCAGCGATCGCGTGTTCTAAAGGTCCGCCTTGGGTACCGGGGAAAACTGATTTATCAAGCTTTTTACCCATGTCAGCGTCGCGAGTCAAGATTAAACCACCCCTCGGACCGCGTAGAGTTTTATGGGTAGTGGTAGTCACTACATCGCAGTAAGGAATTGGGTTTGGATGAAGCCCGGAAGCTACTAAACCAGCAATGTGAGCTATATCCGCTAACAAATAAGCACCAACTTCGTCGGCGATACTGCGGAATTTTTCAAAATCAATTAGACGAGGATAAGCTGAATATCCACAAATTAAGAGCTTTGGACGCTCCCTTAGCGCCAGCTCGCGGATTTGTTCGTAGTCTAGCTGTTCTGTTTCTTGATTAACGCCGTAATGACAAACCTCAAACCACTTACCAGAAACATTTACCGGCGAACCGTGGGTAAGATGTCCCCCGTGAGACAAATCCATCCCCATAATTTTATCGCCGGGTTCGAGTAGCGTTAGGAATACCGCAAAATTAGCTTGCGCTCCAGAATGAGGTTGGACGTTTGCATGAGCAGCACCAAATAGCTGTTTAGCACGGTCGATCGCTATCTGCTCAATTTTATCGATTACTTCACAACCGCCGTAGTAACGTTTGCCTGGTAGTCCCTCAGCATATTTATTGGTCAGTACCGAACCTTGAGCAGCCAGTACAGCCGCGCTTGTAAAGTTTTCTGAAGCAATCAACTCTAAGTGGTCTTGTTGACGCTTTAGTTCACCATTAATTAACTCCGCCACCGTAGGATCTGAAGTTGCGAGAAAATCTGAATTAGTTTTAGTCACTGTTAGTCAGTTTAAATTATCTATTCCGTGAAAATTTATGCGATCGCATAACCGCATAAAAGAAGATTTTATCTTTTTTCCCGTTGATAATTGGTAACAAGTCAGAAGTCGAGTCAAATGGTAATTTATAATGCCGCTACTGCCTATTCCCTCGATTGGGCGATCGTAACGAGCGAAGGAGTAGCATATTTTTGATCGGCGGATAATCTCAACAGGACTTACATATTTAGCTTCGCAAAAATTTGAAGGTATTACTTTTTACAAATAAAAATCAATCTTTGAATTCAAGAGCGTAAAATAAAATAAAATCTACCGCCATATCAATAATTTAACGATCGCCGTCTACATTTATCTAAGATCCTAAATATACCGTGTGGTTATTCTATGTCGAAAAAAACTTAAACCAATCTTTGATTTTAGTTCTTACAAAAATGTGAGTCGCCGACATCGACTCATCTAAACGGGTAGCATAATGTTAATAATTTTAATAAAAGAGCAACTTATTGCCCCTCAAAATGTTTGCAAGTCTTGCGTGCTTGCCGATAAAAGCGGTCAACCGCGCTGGCATAACGGGAAATTGGGCTGCGGTCAAGCTGCGAGCAAAATTACCGAACAACAAGCAGATTGGTACGAATGTATAATGGGCTTTCGTATTGCCAATATAGAATGATGCCTCTTTAAACAAGTTTAAACAAGACAATAACGAAAAACCAAGCGACTGCGTTATTCTAGGTTCATATGGTCAGTTAAATTTAAATATAGGAGAACGCAGAATGACTTGGCGCGGGTCTACAACTGTTAAAGATAGAATTTTGGCTTGCTTACCTTATTTGCTTCCCGTCGTTGAAGGATTAGCTTTTGGTAGCTTTTTGTTTGGGGAGTTTCCTCCTTTGAGAGTAATTTTGATACCATTGTCACCTGTATTAGCAATTTATGGAAGCATACCTTTTGCTGGATTAATTATCTTCTTTGCTTTATTTATGTTGGTAGTGCGAAATGAGAAAATTAATCATTTTATTCGCTTCAATACAATGCAGGCTATTCTTTTAAGCATTGTTCTATCTTTATGCGGTCTTCTGGTACGTCTTTTAAGTCCAGTTCCGGGTGCTAACTTTGCCATAGAAACTTTAGCCAATACCATTTTTATTGGTTTAGTAGCAGTTGTTGTATATTCTGTCGCTCAATCATTAATGGGTCGTTACGCAGAAATTCCCGCAATTTCTGATGCAGTTTATATGCAAGTCCGTTAATTCGATACGCGCTCTTGGGTATGGCGTTTGACCGGATTATTTACTAGGTGCGACGGTATTTTCCAAACGACCGATACCTTCGATTTCTACGCGGACGCGATCGCCAATATTTAATGGACCAACTCCTAAAGGTGTACCTGTTAGTATTACGTCTCCGGGCAGTAAAGTCATTACCTGACTAATGTAAGAGACTATAGTCTCCGGAGAAAATACCATTTGGTCGATACAAGCAGATTGAACCGGAGTTGCATCATTATTTAAAAAAGTTTGCAATCTAGCACCAGGACTTAATTCTCTCACAATCCACGGTCCTAAAGGACAAAAAGTATTAAAACCTTTAGCCCGCGTCCATTGTCCATCGCTTTTTTGTAAATCTCTTGCTGTTACATCATTAGCAATGGTATAACCCCAGATTTTGGCGATCGCCGATTGTGGAGTGCATTTAGTTGCTGATTCACTAATAATCAGCGCTAATTCTCCTTCATAGTCTACCCGTTGCGATTGTAATGGATATTCAATTAGTGCGTCTGAAGGGATAATAGAAGTAGGCGGTTTGAGAAAAATTAAAGGTTCGTCTGGTACTTTTGTACCCATTTCTGCGGCATGGTCTGCATAATTCTTGCCCACCGCTACAATTTTAGAAGGAGAGCAAGGAGCTAAAATTTGGTAGGCATCTGGTTCCAATAATAAATCAGTGGGTTGACCTTGCAACCAAGGTGGAGCATCGAGTACTTGGACGTTAAGGTCGAGTTGTAGCAACCCATAATAAACTATCCCTTCAGCGTTTTGAATTCGCACATAGCGCTGTGCCATAAGCTTGATTACTTCCTTTTCAATATATGAAAAAAGATTGTTTACATAAAAGCTATTAATTATAGTTCAGAATCACGCTGATACCGTGAAAACTAAAACATAGCCGTAAATTAATAGCATAAGCCGTCTGAGTACCTACAATATTTGTTGACTGTAAAAAGCACTTGTAATTAAAGCATCTGAAAGCTTTGGGCAAAAATCATGCTAAAACGGATTTTTTGTGGGTTTATTTAATGCAATAAGCACGGTTTAAGCAATTACGGACAAATAGCAGATTGCTTGAACATTCGTCAATTAAAATCAAAAACTGGTAAGATTATAATTCCTTGCTGCTGGAAATGTTTCCTTGCTTGAGTATTTCAGTTAATGAAGTCTGGGCAGGATTTTTGATTTGGCAGCCAAATGTCCAAAAGGAGATTAAATATGGCTACAGCTTACGAGACAATGTACATTTTGCGACCTGACTTGATAGACGAGCAAGCGGAGCAAAATATCTCTAAGTACGAAAACTTACTTAAAGAAAATGGTGCTGAAAACGTCCAAATTCAAAATCGCGGTAAGCGTCGTCTAGCTTATGAGATTAATAGGCATCGTGATGGTATCTACGTCCAAATGAATTACACTGCTATTGGTAGCGCTATTGCTCCAATGGAACGGGCTATGCGCTTGAGCGAAGAAGTAATTCGTTATTTAACTATCAAGCAGAATTTAGCAGAACCAGAAGCTGAATCAGAAGCATCACCCGCAGCGATCGCTCAAGAAAGATAATTTTTTGACAAGAGCATTGCCTAAGATTAAATTTTGGTGGCGGATATTTTGGATAAAATCATACCAATTAACCACATCCAAAATTTAATCTTTAAAAAAGTAAAAAAAATATACTCTTTTCCCCTTGCCATTACGGCTAGGAGTGTTAAATTAACAAATACTTACCTTGAAGCGATTAACATACTTATCCCTCTAAGCGTGGAAAATATTTATTAAGTAAACTGTAAGACACTGTGAGCCAAACAGATAACTCCACCATTCAAGCTCTTTCTACTGAAGTATCGAAGTTGCGTCAAGAACTACAGCTTCGCGACCAATTAGTGCAGCAGTTGTCTCAAGAGCTATTCCGACTGGTAAAGGGTAATACCGATTTTATGCCCCAGCCAGAAGTTTCTGAACGTCATCAGAACGAATTAAATGCTTTGCGAGAACAACTGCAAGCAGTAGAAGAACAGGTAAGTTTTTACCAAGAGCAAATTAGCACCCGCGATAGCGAAATTTATCAATTGCGTCAGTCGGTTCAAGAATTAACTGACCGTAGTAGGATGTTAGAGCAAGTAGTGCAGGAACTACCTCAAATTTACCGTCATAAATTCGAGGAACGGATGGCTCCGGTAAGAGAAAAGGTAGCTGTATTACAACAAGAAAACCGTCAATTACAAGCAGAATTACAAAGTGTAAGTTACCGTTTAGCGCTTAAATCTCGCACGGCTTCTCATAGCGGTATTGATTTACCTTCATTTCCTCGCGACACCAATCCAGGTAATATTTCTCCCGTGCCGAATGCTTAAATAAAAGTAATTAATAATACAAAGGTAAGTCTACATATATCTAATTCAGCTTGCTTAAAATAGACTATTTAGCAAAGCAGTTAATTGAGAATTTTTTTAATAAAAAAGGGTTGTATAGAATTAGACCCTAAAATACAAAATAGTGAAGTCGGTGTAAGACAGCGAAGAATTACTTAGGGAAAATGGTAAAAAATATAATTACCAATTTTACCTAATTTATAAATTCTTCTGCTTAGATTTCTAAGGCTAGCTTTAACAACTCAGTAGCGATCGCGATCGCAGGGAAGTGAGTTTATAAAAAGTGAAGCATGGCGGTTGATAGAGCATATTCAGCACGCTAAATCTAAGTTCCAACCAAACATTTGATTTGAGCGTTGCCGTGTAATTTACTTACTGCGATAAAACTAGACCTTAGCATCTTAGATTTTAAGAAAACAAAAAGTTAGCTTGCTACAGGTAAAGTTTGATTTTCTAAAATGCTCAAAACATCTTCGTAAGTATTGAAAATTTCAAAAACAGAATCTAGATGAGTAAGTTCCAATACTAACCGAACTGGAGCTGTGACATTACAAAGAACCAAATGACAATTATGATGACGCGCTGCCTTAAGTCCTTTGACTAAGCTAACTAAACCAGAACTGTCCATAAAGTCTACTTTAGCTAAGTCAATCACCCAAAGTTGCTTTGGCTGGGGTACTACCGAAGCAATCTTTTCACTCAAAGCATTTCCGCCCTGCAAGTCCATACGTCCTTCGGGCTTGAACAAATTAACTTGACGTTCTAGTGTGAAAGTCATAAATTTAACTGGGTAGTTGAAATACTTAAGAAAAAACAAAAAACAGACACAAATACTATTTCTTTCTCAACCAAAAACTTGCCATCTGAACCTACATATATATATAAGTACTTAGGCAATAAAATTGAGACAAATTCAATCAGTATTTATGCCGTATAATTTATCCAAACAATTCTCAGTATAGGCATAAGCGATTCGGTTTTTCCGTAACAACTGCTTCTTTTACGAAATTTTTATAATTTTCTCAGAGTTTTATGAATTTTTGATGAAATTAATGTTATAGATGATAGTAATTGTGAGGTTGTGGTAAACATCTATTTCGAGCTTAAGTTTTAATTAATACAATTTCAAAAGATTTTTATAAAAAGTCTAATTGGTGAAACTATATTACTATAAATATTCCAAGATTACCTCCCTACAATATTTTATGTAATTTTTCTAGTAATTATATGTATAGTTATTGACTAAAAAACGTCGTGAATGTTTTATGCGCGATCGATGAGTTAGATGAGTGTTATATCAAACAAACAACCATTAACTTCATTGACACGTTACATTGTAAAGAGTCAGTATGTAGAAATGTAAAATTATATAAATAGGTTAAGGCTGGATGTCTCTCGATTTCATATCATTAGAGAATATTCAGGAAATTGCTCATCAATACGGCTATTGGGCGATTTTTGTAGGAATTTTATTAGAAAACTTAGGTATTCCGCTTCCGGGTGAAACTATAACTTTAGTAGGTGGCTTTTTAGCTGGAAATGATGAACTTAATTACTGGTTAGTTCTGAGTGATGCAGCGGCAGGTGCGGCGATTGGCGGGATTTGCGGCTATTGGATTGGTCGAATTGGCGGTTGGTCATTACTAATGCGTCTGGCAAGTCTATTACGAATTTCTGAAATAAAAGTTTTGGATATAAAAGAAAAATTTAGTGAAAATGCTGCTAAAGCCGTATTCTTTGGCAGATTTTTCGCTTTATTACGAATTTTTGCCTCACCATTAGCTGGTATCGCCGAAATGCCTTTTGCAAAATTCTTGTTATACAACTTTTTAGGCGCTGCCGCTTGGGCTAGTACGATGGTTTCTTTGGCTTTCTTCGCTGGCAAGGTAGTCGCTTTGGAACAGTTGGTACAGTGGGTAGGTCAATTTGCTATTTTGGCATTGCTGATTCTTGTTGCTTTAATCGCCGTACCTCTTTGGTTAGAATCGCGCCAGGTTAAGGAGATAACCCCCGAAGAATAGGGTAATGGGTAATAGGTAATAGGGAATTAGGAATTGGGAATTAGGAACAGAAGAGGGGGGAGACAAAAGGTACTTTCTACTCTCTACTCCTAACTCCTCATTCCTAACTCTTAACTACTCCCAACTCCCTACTTCCTACTTGCTACTTTCTACTCTCTACTCCTAACTCCTCATTCCTAACTCTTAACTACTCCCAACTCCCTACTTCCTACTTGCTACTTTCTACTCTCTACTCCTAACTCCTCATTCCTAACTCTTAACTACTCCCATCTCCCTACTTCCTACTTCCTACTCCCCTAACTATTACCAATTATTTCTGCTGCGACCAGATCCGAGTAGGTAATCCCCAAATGTAAATAAACCCTTCAGCAGCTTTGTGGTCAAATTTATCTTCAGCGCCGTAGGTTGCCAATTGTGGATTATAAAGTGAATTATCGGAGCGACGACCAACAATGGTAGCGTTACCTTTGAAAAGTTTCATTCGCACGGTTCCCGAAACTCGTTCTTGTGTCTTTTGAATAAAGGCATCAAGAGCAGCTTTGAGCGGACTAAACCACAAGCCATTGTAAATTAATTGACTGTAAGTTTCTTCAATGCCCCGTTTATAGTGGCTGACATCCGCTGTCAAAGTCAAACTTTCTAAATCGCGATGTGCTTGAATTAGTGCCACCATTGCTGGTGACTCGTAAATTTCCCGCGATTTAATACCCACCAAACGGTTTTCTATCATGTCGATGCGTCCTACACCGTGATTTCCTACCAATTGGTTTAGTTGTGCAATCAATTCAACTGGGTTTTTAGATTCACCGTTGAGAGTTGCGGGCATACCTTTAACAAAACCGATTTCGATGTATTCTGGTTCGTCGGGAGTGTTAGCGATCGCCTTTGTCATCTCGTAGATTTCTTCTGGCGGTTCGTATGACGGATCTTCTAAAGCGCCAGCTTCAATACTCCGACCGAGCAGGTTTTTGTCAATACTGTAAGGGGAAGATTTTTTAACAGGTGAGGGAATACCAAAACGTTCCCCATAAGCAATAGTTTCTTCCCGACTCATGCCCCATTCCCTTGCTGGTGCGAGGATTTTAAGATTGGGATTCATAGCCGCAACAGCCACGTCGAAACGAACTTGGTCGTTTCCTTTACCAGTACAACCATGTGCGATCGCATCGGCTTCGTATTTTTGGGCAGTTTCGACTAATGCCTTGGCAATTAACGGACGTGCAAGGGCTGTTGCCAGAGGATAACGATTTTCATAGATAGCGTTTGCTTGAATGGCTCTGAATGCATAATCTTTAATAAAGCTTTCTTGGACATTCACCACCAACGATTCACTTGCACCAGAC
Source organism: Rivularia sp. (in: cyanobacteria) (assembly GCA_965234645.1). Taxonomy (GTDB): domain Bacteria; phylum Cyanobacteriota; class Cyanobacteriia; order Cyanobacteriales; family Nostocaceae; genus Rivularia. The sequence goes on from OZ248344.1 coordinate 351,309, forward strand.
TTGAGAGCTTTTTCGCGGACTGGTTCTAATTCTTCACCTTGACCTAAATCTGCTGCGAGGGTAATTACTTCTTCTACTCCCCACTCTTGTTTGAGGTAGGGGATACAAACTGATGTATCTACTCCACCCGAATATGCTAAGACAACTTTTTTGGCGCGACCCATTGATTATTTCTCGATGCTGCAAAACGACGATTGTTTATTATCTAATTAATTTAGGTATATTCTCCTCAGTATTTATACTACTTAAGTATTTTCTCCAGACTGTATAGATACCTACTTAAGTATTGTTGTGACTAAAATATTCAGCATAAATGCAGGTTGACCGTTTGCCATAGAAGTATAGAATGTAACATCAAGCACTTTTAGAGCGAGAAATTTTGTTGTTGACTTTGAAGAAACTAGTACTCGACCACATTAGTTTTGAGGAGTAATAAAAGTTCGTAGTAAGCGCTTTAGCGCCTCCGGATTTAGGGAACCGATGCCCTTACTACAAACCCCTCATAACTTATATGGCGGAATGTTGATTAAGTAAAAAATAAGTATTTTAACTTAAGACATATGAAAATAAAATAATTTACAGTACTAAATTTTAAGCAAAAAATACGTAATTTTTATATTCATTCTCAGTATTTTGGCAGATAATTATAAACAAGTAAAACTTACTGTTTTATTAATACAACATTCATTACTTAAGTAGAAAAACTTAGTTTATGATAACTTCGCAGATTAAATGGTTGATTCCAGTAGCTTTAAGTTGTGCGGCTTTAGGGTCGAATATACAAAAAGCTGCTGCAAATACCATATTTCCGTTTGACGTTGTTTATGACACAGAAGTAACTGTTACACCTATTGATAATTCAGATGTTGTAAAAGCGTCTGTTACGGGTACAAACAGTAATGCTCCCTATGGTTTAACTAATTTTATTAGCGAAAACTATAGTCGTATAAATCCTGAGACTGGTGTAGGTACGTTTAGTGCAGATCCAACAGATTTAGGTTTAGATCCAGCAGTTTTTCCTTTCCTTACAGATGAATTCTTTGGTAGTAGTGATGATGATAAGCTGTTTGGATTTAGTAAAATTTCAGCTTTTTTTAATTTTGAAAATTTTACGGTAATGGGTAATGGCAATATAAATATCACAGGTGGTACAGGTAGATTTACTGGCGGTACTGGTACGCTAAGTTTTACAGAAAACGGCGATTTCGATCCAAATCCAACTGCTCCTATTCTAGGTGAGGCTGTTATTAGCGGTTCTTTCCAAGTTCCCCATCAAGTTCCAGAACCAACAGATACTATTGGGCTTGCTGCGGGAGTCGTAGGGGCTGGGTTGTTTCTGCGTCGAAAGTCTCATAAAACTACTTTGAAGCGCTAATAATTAAACTTTCTTTAAGCTTGCACCGATAACAGTTGATGTAATTTCATCACTCCGTATTAAACCAATTTTCTATGTTTAGCTAAAAGAACAAGTCAATATAATCTAACTTCCTAACTGTTAGTTTTTGTATTGTGGTTATTAATACCGTTCGGTGCAAGGTATAAGGAATCAAGGCAAAAGCGATGTTTTTAATTTGCTTTTTAGTAAAAAATTCAGAAAACACGCAGCTATTGATGAACTGACATAGAAGTATAAAAGGTAAAAAAAACGACTTTTTCAATATTTTTGCAAGCATTTGTTTGTAAATAGATAACTCAAATTACTAATTTTTTAATGCTTAATTGAAGTATTTTTAGCTAAGTTTTATCAAACTTTAGTAATTATATGCTCTTGATTCAAAATAAATCTATTATGAATTTATGTATTAAGGAGTATGTTTCTGAAAATTATAGATAAGCAAAATTCGTTATGTTCTCAATCTAGGTATTTATTATTATGAAATCGCAAATTAAATGGCTGATTCCACTAGCTTTGACCTGTGTAGCTTTCGGGTCGAATATACAAAGTGTTAAAGCACAAACTAGCGTAAATAAAGAATTTGAGATTACATACGATACGCTATTTACATTGATGCCAATCGAATCAGATCCGGGATTTTTTACTGCTAATATTTCAGGTATTTCTCAAGATAGTAATACTGCTTTCGGTTTGACTAATTTTGAAAGTAATACATTCGGAAAGTTGGTATCCCAAGAAACTATTACCGACGAGAACGGAAATATAGTACCTGTAAATCAAAAATTTCAATTCAATGCGAATCCCGATGTTATAGGCTTAAAAAATCCAGCACAATCGGTTATAAATCGGCGTACTGAACTAGGAGTAGCGAACCCAGAAGTAAATTCCGATATATATTTTGGTGACAGCGCTAATAAGTTATTTGGACAAGCTGCCGATAAAGCTGAAATTAACTTTTTTCCTCCAGAATCTCCAGACTTTCCAGGTAGAGTAAGCGGCGGAGGTACTATAACTATCACCGGAGGAACGGGAATATTTGAAAACGCTAGCGGTGAAATAACTTTCGAGCAGAGCGATAAACTTCCGTTGGATCAAAATGCTCCCGCACCAGGTGTAGCGACATTGAAATTTAACGTGCAAACACCAAAACAAGTTCCAGAATCAACCAGCGCTTTTGGGTTAGCTGCGGGAGTAGTTGGGGCTGGTTTAATGGTGCGTCGAAATCGTCGTAAAGCTACTTTGAAAGGATGATGGTTAAATTTTCCCATCTTTAAGCGGTTGGGAACGATAGGTATAAATGTTGTCAGCAATTAGAATCGGCGTTGCTAACACGTTTATGGAGACGTAGTTTATGGAGACGTAGCAGTGCTACGTCTCTACATACATACATACATACATAAATAACAATTTCCGTAACCACCGTAAGGTAAGGAACAGCAGTATAGTTATAGCTGTCCTATGCTGAAGGGAATAGTGTTGGGGGTGAAATTGTGTTTTTTAGTGTTGTTATTCCGACTTACAATCGCAAGCCGATTTTAGAGAAGTGCCTCAAAGCTTTGGAGGTACAAAGGTTGAGTCCGTCTGGTATGATATCGGATTACGAAATTGTTTTGGTAGATGATGGTTCTTGCGATGGTACCTTGGAGTGGTTGGAAACACACAAAGATAATTTTCCCCACGTGCGAACCTTTGAGCAAGAACATATGGGACCGGCTGCGGCGCGGAATTTAGGGGTAGAAAAAGCGAAAGGCGATACAATTATTTTTATTGATAGCGATTTAGTGGTTACAGAAGTTTTTCTGCAAGCTCATGCAGATGCACTGACACAGGCAGAGAAAAAATTAGGGAATGACAGGTTTTTTACTTATGGTGCGGTGATTAACACTGCAAATTTTGAAAATCCTACTTCCGAACCTTATAAATTAACTGATTATTCCGCCGCTTTTTTTGCTACGGGAAACGTTGCTATACCCAAACATTGGTTAGAGAAAGCTGGACTTTTCGATACTGGTTTTCAACTTTATGGTTGGGAAGATTTAGAATTAGGCGTGCGGCTGAAAAATTTGGGTTTACAGTTGATTAAATGTCCTCAAGCAGTGGGTTATCACTGGCATCCAGCTTTTAATTTAGAGCAAATTCCAAATTTGATTGATAAAGAAATTCAACGCGGGCGTATGGGAGTTTTGTTTTATCAAAAGCATCCTACTTGGAACGTGCGAATGATGATTCAAATGACTTGGCTGCACCGCTTACTTTGGGGTGTTCTTTCGCTGAATGGTACGTTAAACGAGCGGACAATGGCTCCATTATTGCGATATTTGATTAAATCGGGTAAACCACAATTAGCTTTAGAAGTAGCTCGAATATTCTTGAATTGGTATAACGTTCGAGGTGTTTACGCGGCTTACGTTGAAGCGAAAACAGAACAGAAGTTTAGTTAGTGTAGTAAGGATTTTAGTCCTCAGATAAAAGGGCTTAAGCCCTGACTACGAACTTTGTACTAATTAGACTTAACCGGAATTTCAATCAAAAATTCGGTACCTTTTCTAACTTTGCTTCTATATTTAAGATGACCGTTATGCTTTTTAACTACAACTTGATAGCCGATTGATAGTCCTAAACCTTTACCTTTGCCTACTGGTTTACTTGTAAAGAAAGGGTCAAATATTCTTGGTTGAATTTCTTCTGGAATTCCCATCCCATTATCAGCAATCATAATTAAAAGATGATTTTCGGGGGAGATATCAGTACGAATACGAATTGTCGGCGACTGAGCAATATTTTTTTCTTCTATGGCATCAATTGCATTCGATAATATATTTAGAAAAACTTGGTTCAGTTGTGCTGCATAGCATTCTACTTTCGGTAGTTTGCCATATTCTTTTATAATCTCGATCGCAGGGCGTTCTAATGTTGCATTGAATCGATGTTGCAAAATCAATAACGTACTATTTATACCTTCATGAATATCAACAGATTTTTTTTGAGCTTCATCCAATCGTGAAAAATTACGTAAAGATAAAACAATATTTTGAATACGCTCGGCTCCTACGTTCATTGAAGATAAGATATTAGGCAAATCTTCAGCCAAAAAATTAACCTCTATTGCTGTTTCTTTATCTTTTATTTCGGAATCAGGGTTAGGATAGTGCTGTTGGTAAACAGATAGCAAATCAAGTAAGTCAGTAACATAAGTGTTAACGTAGTTGAGATTTGCAGAAATAAAGTTAACTGGATTATTTATTTCATGGGCAATCCCAGCAACCATCTCACCCAAACTCGACATTTTTTCACTTTGAATAAGTTGCACTTGAGTTTGTTTTAACTTACCTAAAGTGTGATTTAACTGCTTATTCGTATCGCGTAAATTTTGCTCTACTTGCTCGCGATCGGTGATATTTTGCTTTAATTTAATTAAGTTAATTCTTAGTTCTAATTGACTAATTACTTGACGACTTAAAGCTTGTAAAGCCTGTATTTGTTCGGGGCTAAGATTTCGCGGTTTGTTATCGATAGTACATAATGTACCGATCGCTAATCCATCAGGTGTTACTAAAGGTGCGCCAGCATAAAATCTAATGTTAGGATCGGATGTTACCAACGGGTTATCGGCAAATCGCCGATCTTCTTCAGCATTAGGTACAATTAGTACTCTATCTGGCTGGAGTATAGTATGAGCGCAAAAAGCTAATTCTCTAGGTGTTTCTTTGGCTTCTAAACCAACTTTTGATTTAAACCACTGCCGATTTTCATCTATCAAACTAATTAAAGAAATCGGAGTATCGCAAATGTGTGCTGCTATTGCCGTTAAATCATCAAATGCTTGTTCTACTTGAGTATCTAAAACTTTGTAACGTAGAAGTGCCTGGATTCTATCGTCTTCGTTGTCAGGTAATGGTGGTAGATTCATCTATGCCCGATCTATATAAATTAATAGATTTAGTCACAATATAAAATTTAAGCTTAGTTTTGTTGCCGTTAATCAAAAACAGCACAAACACCGAAATTCGGTTTTCCCCCCAAAATACAGCATTTTTATGTGGTAAATTAGAAAAGTTTTCTAATCTCGCACATCTAGGAATTCGGGTGTTTCCGTATATTCGGAAATGCGACTAGATGGAGGTTTAACCCGAATAGGAGAAAAAATATGCCTGTTGTTTCATTGGCTCAAATGATGGAGTCAGGAGTTCACTTCGGACATCAAACCCGAAGATGGAACCCCAAAATGTCTCCTTACATTTATACTTCTCGTAATGGAGTACATATCATTGACTTGGTGCAAACTGCCCAGTTAATGGAAGATGCATATACTTATATGCGAACTCAAGCAGAACAAGGTAAAAAGTTTCTGTTTGTAGGTACTAAGCGACAAGCTGCGGGAATTATTGCTCAAGAAGCAAGCCGCTGCGGTGCCCATTATATTAATCAGCGCTGGTTGGGTGGAATGCTCACCAACTGGACGACTATTAAGACGCGGGTAGATCGCTTAAAAGATTTGGAGCGTCGCGAAGAAAGCGGTGCCCTAGATTTACTTCCGAAGAAAGAAGCTTCAATGCTGCGTCGGGAGCTATCCAAGCTGCAAAAGTACCTTGGTGGGATTAAAACTATGCGGAAAATCCCCGATATAGTCATAATCGTAGACCAACGCCGGGAATACAACGCAGTTCAAGAATGTGAGAAGCTAGGATTGCCTATTGTATCTATGTTAGATACAAATTGTGACCCGGATGTGGTAGATATTCCCATTCCAGCGAACGATGACGCTATCCGTTCTATTAAACTGATCGTAGGCAAATTAGCAGACGCTATCTACGAAGGTCATCACGGTCAATTGGAAGGTGATGAAGACTACGATTACGAAGGTAGTGAGGACGATTACGATTACGAAGACACTGGCGAATTCAGCGATGATTCTGATGATAGTGAAGACGATGAAGAATCCACTGAAGAATAAAGTGTAACAATTTTATTGATTCAGGAATAAGCGAAAAAGCAGGAGGCACGATATAAGTATCAAGGTTTTGGAAATTTAGCCAGAACCGTTACCGCGTTAAGGGCTAGATATTTTAGTTTTCAAAATTTAATAACTAAATTTTATAACTATTACTGCCCTTAACTGCCTCCTGCGTTTTTATACTTTAAGCTGATGATAAAAATATATCTGAGTATGCCACGGCACGAGTAATATAGAAATACTCAATATTTCATCTTCGATTAAAACTGTCAGTTAAGTAGAAATTGAGGCAACATGGCGGAAATATCTGCAAAATTAGTCCAACAGTTACGGCAAAAAACTGGCGCTGGTATGATGGACTGCAAAAAAGCGCTAAAAGAAACCGAAGGCGACATTGAGAAAGGTATCGAATGGTTACGCCAAAAAGGCATTGCCGGTGCGACTAAAAAAAGCGATCGCATTGCTGCTGAAGGTTCAATTGAAACCTACATCGAACCGAATGGTAAAGTCGGCGTATTAATTGAAGTCAACAGCCAAACTGACTTTGTTGCTCGTAACGACGCTTTTAAAGCTTTGGCTCAAAATTTGGCTAAACAAGCAACGACTGTTGAGAGTGTTGACTCTTTGTTAGCTCAACCTTATTCAGAAGATAAAAATAAAACGGTTGAACAATCTATTACTGAGGCGATCGCTACGTTGGGTGAAAATATCAAAGTACGTCGCTTTGAAAATTATTCCTTAGCTGAAGGTACCCAAGGAGCAGTAGACAGCTACATCCATACCGGCGGTAGAGTCGGGGTATTAGTTGAACTCAAATGCAGTTCCGAAGCTGCTGCTGGCAAGGAAGAATTTAAAACATTGGCGCGAAACGTTGCCATGCAGGTTGCTGCTTGTCCAAACGTTGAGTATGTAACTGTAGACGAAATTCCTAGTGAAATCGCCGAAAAAGAAAAAGAAATCGAAATGGGGCGGGATGACTTAGCGAACAAGCCTGACAATATCAAAGAAAAAATTGTTCAAGGCAGAATCGATAAGCGTCTCAAAGAAATGACTTTATTGGATCAGCCTTACATTCGAGATCAAAGCACCTCGATTGAAGAATTGGTAAAGCAAACGGGTTCTAAGCTCGGCGAAGAAATTTCTATTAGTCGCTTTACTCGCTATATTCTTGGCGAAGGTATTGATAAAAAAGAAGAAAACTTTGCTGATGAAGTTGCCGCACAAATGGGTAACAAATAATTCAGTTAAGTATTCTGTTGTTTTTATACAGGTCAAACTTTTGAAGATTGACCTGTTTTCTTCTATTAAATAGATAATTGATAATTAATATAGGTCTACTATCTCTATTGCCGGTTTCTTTTTCGTTTTACAACGAATTTATGAATAACCATAAACCGGGTTTCTCAAGGCTTGGATAATTAAGATACGTCCGCAGCCTCCGAGTGGAAATTGATAAAAATTTACTATTAAATTAACTGAAAATTAAATTAAAATGCCGTTTTTATTGTATCGGATAACTTCAAATTAAAGACACGATTACATGGGAATAATTGCGTAATCCACGTACCATAACTAAGATAAAATGGAACATAATCAGATATGGCAAGACCAATCGAGCGAATAGAAAAAGATATTGTCGAGCTAGAAAAAGCTATAGGAACGATCGCGCAACAACTCCAAACAGCTTATGGTAGTTATTTGTCAGTTTTGGGACAAGCAGTACGTCAGCAATTAATTTTAGCAAGCTATCATCTGTGTACTCAAGGATACCCAGAAAATTTTCTCAGATTGTCTTTAAGTAAGCGACAGAAATTGCAGCAGGCTATGCGTAAGTTAGCAAAATCTGCCGACCAAGATATGCAAGCTTTAATTAACGATGATGAGGAGGATTTAGAAGAAAGTGAAGAAGAAATTGAAGCAAGTAATGGGGATTTAGAAGATGATTTAGAAGATGAGGAAATAGAGGACGAAGATTTAGAAGATTTAGAAGATTTAGAAGATTTAGAACTTGAAGATGAAGATGAAGATTTAGAACTTGAAGATGAAGAGTTAGAAGAAATAGCTCAAGAATTGGAAATCGAAGATGAAGATTTAGAAGAAATCGTCGAAAAATTAGAAATGGAAGACGAAGGAGAACCAAATACTTTTTCTAATAATGCTTCTTCTAGTTCACTTCCCCTAGATGCCAAAATCGCTTTTTTATCTGCCAACAAAGGTCAGTCTCCCATATTTGTGACAGAGCCAGATGTCAGCAAGGATTGGAAAAACTGGTTCAACCCTAATACTTCCAATCCGATGGAATTAGCCGCTTGGCAAAAAAACTTAGAAAGAGCTATTCGTTATATATTGAAAAGTTTATCTCGCGATAGCAATCGTTTGTTACAAAAAGCTGGTATATTACCTAAAAAATTACCACCATCTATTTTAGAAGCCGCTGCTGCTTCATCAGAAGCATCTTCAGATGTTATGCCCGGACCTCCGAATCTACTAAGTTTGGTAGTTGGAGTTGAAGGCGAGGAAGAATCAGAAAGCTTGACGCAAGTTACCGCTTTAAACCTACGGTTAGTTGAAATAGAGTTTGCCGATCTTAAACTTTCCTCAGAACGCAAACAAATTCGCAATATATTGAATCAGTTAGCCAAATTGGGAAGAGAATATCAAAAGAAACAGCGAGAACGTTCTATAGCTTCCGCCGAAGCAGCATGGCGTGCTAGCTGGTACGAAGATTAAATAAAAGTTAGGAGTTAGGAGTTAGGAGTTATGAATTAAGAGTTGATTAATTATTTATGTCCAATAACTAACAACTAACCACTAACAACTAACAACTAACAACCAATGAATGACGAAAAACCAGATTGGATAAGATTGCAAAAAGCCCTGACGGTGGAAACGGAACGGGGTTTTATTAATTTGAAGGGTAGAGAATACCTTTTTAATGAATTTCTTACTTTAACTTTTGGCAAGTTTCCTGTCGGCTTGCCTACGGAAGAACGTCGTCGCTGGCTGGATTTTGCTGGTAAGTTTGCAAATTATCCAAATCTGGAAACTGAAGATAGACAACATTTGGTGGCGGAAGCTCGCCGCTATCTTTATGCTTTGCAGCAAGGGGAAAGGGAAGCCGCACAAGCCGATAATTATGATTCGGCAAAGTCAAAAGTCCAAATTCCTAAAACTAAGATTGTTGCGGAGGTGAGTCGGCGACTTGCACCCGGTTTAGACCAAAAACTCAGCGATTTACCGGAAATTGGCTTTAGAAGGGCGAGTAAATTACAGCGTCTCGGTTTGGATACGGTGCGCGATTTACTGTTTTACTATCCCCGCGACCATATTGACTATGCGAATCAAGTGTGTATCGCCGAGTTGCAGGCAGGTGAAACGGTAACTTTGGTAGCAACAGTGAAGCGCTGTAACTGCTTTTGCAGCCCGAAAAATAAGAAATTATCGATTTTAGAAATTCAGTTAAAAGATAACTCCGGTATTTTAAAAATTAGTCGTTTTTACGCAGGCGCTCGTTACAGCAGTCGTGGTTGGCAAGAAAGTATGAAGCGTCGCTATGCTGCTGGAAGTACTTTGGCTGCCTGTGGTTTGGTAAAAGAAAGCAAGTACGGGTTGACTTTCGATAATCCAGAGTTGGAAGTTTTAGCGAATCCGGGGGATGAAATTGAATCCCTGACTGTAGGTAGAGTTGTGCCGGTGTATTCTTTGACAGAGGGACTGGTAGCGAGTACGGTGCGACAGGCGGTAGTTGCGGCTTTACCAGCAACCGCGCATTTGAAGGAACCTTTACCAAAGGGTTTGCGAACCAAATATCAGTTGATGGAATTAAAAGACGCGATCGCCAATATTCATTTCCCTCCCGATAGCGATAGTTTGCGATCGGCACGCCGTCGTTTGGTATTTGATGAATTTTTCTACCTACAACTTGGTTTATTGCAACGTCAGCAAAAAGCGCGTCAAGTTCAAACTAGTGCGATTCTTGCCCCCAAAGGTGAGTTATTGCAGCAGTTTCATGAAATATTACCCTTTAAATTGACGGGGGCACAGGAACGAGTTATTCAAGATATTCTCAACGATTTGCAAAAACCCGCACCGATGAATCGTTTGGTGCAGGGAGATGTGGGTTCTGGTAAAACCGTTGTGGCAGTGGTGGCGATTATTGCGGCGATTCAATCGGGGTATCAAGCGGCGTTGATGGCTCCCACGGAAGTTTTAGCAGAACAACATTATCGTAAGTTGGTTAACTGGTTTAACTTGCTGCATTTACCAGTAGAATTACTGACGGGTTCGACTAAAGTTGCAAAAAGGCGACAAATTCACGCGCAGTTAGAAACCGGAGAATTACCGCTTTTAGTTGGTACTCATGCTTTGATTCAAGACCCCGTAAACTTCCAGCGATTGGGTTTGGTGGTAATCGACGAACAGCATCGCTTTGGGGTAGAGCAACGAGCGCGGTTGCAGCAAAAAGGCGAGCAGCCCCATGTATTAACTATGACTGCGACTCCGATTCCAAGAACCTTAGCGCTGACAATTCACGGTGACTTAGACGTGAGTCAAATTGATGAGCTACCACCGGGAAGACAAAAGATCAAAACTACAGCTTTGAAAGCAGGCGATCGCCCCCAAGCTTACGATTTGATCCGTAGAGAAATTGCTCAAGGGAGACAGGTTTATGTAGTGTTGCCTTTGGTGGAAGAATCGGAAAAATTAGATGTACGTTCCGCCGTAGAAGAGCATAAAAAGTTACAGGAAGCAGTATTTCCCGAATTTCAGGTAGGATTGCTCCACGGACGCATGAGTTCCGCCGACAAAGACGCAGCAATTAGCAAATTCCGCGATCGGCAAACCCAAATTTTAGTTTCTACTACCGTGGTTGAAGTTGGTGTAGACGTTCCGAATGCAACCGTGATGCTCATTGAAAACGCGGAAAGATTCGGTTTATCGCAGCTGCATCAATTGCGGGGACGTGTTGGTAGAGGTGCGGCGCAATCTTTTTGTCTTTTAGTCAGCAGTTCTCGCAGTGCCGACGCTCAGCAAAGATTAAAAGTATTAGAACAGTCCCAAGATGGGTTTTTTATATCAGAAATGGATATGCGTTTTCGAGGTCCCGGACAAGTTTTGGGAACTCGACAATCGGGCATACCAGATTTTACTTTAGCAAGTTTAGTAGAAGACGAAGAAGTATTAATTTTAGCCCGTCAAGCTGCGGAAAAAGTAATAGAAATAGACGCAAGTTTAGAGCAGTGGCAATTAATGAAAGAAGAGTTGAAATACCGTTATGAAAAGTTAATGGGTGGGAGTATTTTGACTTAGTATTTAGATTGTAAATGATTTTATAAAATATACTTACTAATCTATCCCATTATTTTTGAAAAGTAATTAAAGTTCGTAGTAAGGGCTTCAGCCCTTTTATGCCAGGATTGAAATCCTCACTACGAACCTTAATAATCAAAAACAAACTTGTATCTAAAACTAAATACAACGATTCAATTCAACTAAACTCTATAGTTTCGACAAAATCTAAAATCATCTGCTTGAGTGCAACGGCTTCTTGCTTCATAAAACTAGCAGTTTTTCCATCTAAAAATGTACGTTGACTGCTAACTATATAAAGAAAGTCGCCGTTAATAAATGCAATCAATCCTCGATAGGCATCTAACTTTGTTGCAGTACCGTTATTTCCTGTTTTATAAGTTCTTGAACCTCCAGGCATATAAAGCAGCACAAAGTAAGAACCTTCTAAGGTTTTTGCCATATATTCAGTATATTCAACCTGTGCTTCTGGCAAATTTGCGACTATTTCTTCAGGAATATATTTGTTTACAAGAGTCGATTTTAAATAATCTTCTTGTCCGATCGCTTCCATTTGTTCTATCTCTTTGGAAGGTAAACAATAATAATCAATTCTTAAAAAAGTACCTTCATCATCAGAAAAACTAACCGCGCCTTCTTGACTTTGAACTTTGCCGCCTTGATGGGGATCTACTGGAAACGGAACTGTAAAGTTATCTGATGGAGAATCATATTCATCGATATTAAAGGCTATATCTACTATTGTTTCGTCTTCGTCTTCAAGCAATTCTTCTAATTCTGCTTCCTCGAAGGCAGCAATTACATCTTCGATAATTTCTTGTGCTTCTTCATCATCAAATTCTAAAGCTTGCTGTAAACTTTTTAGCAAAGGCATTTTTGAAGAGGGAATTTGCATTTCTTCTTCGTCTAAGATTACACTTACTCCTGCGGCAAAAGCATCTTCTGATGACTCATCGTCAAGTCGATCGTTCGCAGCATTAAACAGCGCTCCTACTCCTTTTTTCTCGGCTAATTTTACAAGTTTATTAAGCATTTCTAATAAATCTTCATCCGAATATTCTTCAAAAATCTCGAATCCCCAAAGTACATCAACCAAAAATTCGATATCTATATCTTCCAAGGAAGTATCGGCAGCGGCGGTTGTAAGTGCAACTGTAGCCACTGCTTCTTCTCGATTGAGTGACTCTTTTAATGTTTCTTTTGAGTTGAAAAATTGATCGTATTTCTTCATAACTCCGATCTCCATGCAAGATTTTTGGTGTAAATAAAAAGTGGCAGTGGCTAGTGTATTCGCAATATTATATTGAGTCCTATTAAAAAAATTAGTATTTATTACAAGCTCAAAGTTCTGGCGATATAGTGGATTAAATTATCGGTAATTAAAATATTACTAGAAAAAGTAACCTGTCATAAAAAGTATATAAATTAGAATAAGAAATTCAAATACTTGTACTGTAACTTTTTACCTCATTTCAAAGATTTGTTTAAATTCTACTTATACCTTATAGCTATTTATTGATATAATTCTATGTTTTTTAGTTTTACGCTTTGAATGTACTTATTTATTATCTCGCGTTTTGCCCATGACTAATAACAAACTTGTAATTAGCCATGAACTATTTTTTATGGGTTGTTATATTCCTTAACTAGTTTGTTCTAAATACTGGTTGATATCTTCTATAAGGCGGGTAAGCTCAGCTTCGGTTGTCAAGCGGATACTCGCATCTCGCACGGTAAGCAAAACTTTTGCAGCGAAAGGGCTAGCCCAGATATTAGGATTGCAAAAAATTTCTAGAAAGATTTCTCCCGTATGACGGTATTCCATCGGCGATTGAGGATTTGGTTTACCTCCGGCTGCCGCAGCTTTAGCCGCAACTGCCTTAAGTTTTTGCATCAATTCATCTATAGCCGCTTTTAATTCTCGTGCCGCTGCGGGTGAAAAGTTAAAAGATACGGAACCTTCAACTAGGTTAAGTGTCAAATGATTTGCAGACATGAGCTATTTATCAAAACATCTTGGTTTTCTATTTTCCCTCTATATGGGACACGATAATTTGTAATTTATTTTATAATCTAAATTTTAGGCAAAACCGGGCTAATAAGATCGAGAAACACGGGGAATCGAAAAGTTATATATATTTCTTTTAATTAACTGCCAATAAAATTTTATATTACCCGATCGAGAACATTTTTACTAACTAAATTTGAAGCAGTTGGTACTGGCGATCGCATCACTCTAAGAAGCCATATCTCGTTCATAATAAAAGTTTAATCCAATCGGGATTTTGATGCCAGCATCCAAACTTTGAAAAAATATATTGTAGTAAGAGTATCTTGCTCCCTTAATATATAAACCGAACAAGATGCATACCCTTGAAGGTACGCTAACGTACTATAAACTAAAATTCGTAGGAATACTTCAATTTTGATTCCTCTGGAACCATCTACTTATAAATTGAATCAGAATTACCTCTAAAACCCGATTTTAAACTTTTGTCTTCTTAGCTACGAATTGCTTGGCTAAATTATAGTTATTAAAAAATAATTATTATATTTCACAAAATACTATAGTCATAGTAAAATAATGAAAAGAAAATATTAATTTTTATTAAATAAAAAATATTTGCTTTGATTAATTTTTAATAAGTTAAGAATTGTTTAAAATAAGTTTATTTCTATTTGTATTGCGGTTGCTCTAATTCGGTTTAATTCAGGTATCAATGTTGTATTATTGCTTACTGCATTTATTTGCTGAATTGAAATTTTAATCGGATCGATTTTAAATGAATTGCTTATCGCTAAATTTAGAGCTATTTTTTAATCCCTTTTGTTGGCAATCATGCAAGAACTCACGATTTTGATTATCGACAAGAATTTTGAAGAGCGCCAGAGGTATGAAAGCTACCTGCTGCAATCAAAGCGTGGATACAGAATTTTGTCGGAATCAAGCGGGAAAGCTGCATTAGAGTTGTGTCAAAGGTTGCAACCTGACTTGATTTTAGTAGAATACCTGCTGCCAGATATGGACGGATTGGAATTTCTAGCAAGTCTAAAACAGCAGCAAGAAACTCCACCCGTAATTATGATAACTGGGTGTGGTAATGAAAATGTGGCAGTACGAGCAATTAAAAGCGGTTTTGAAGATTATTTAGTTAAGGAACAAGTAACAGCAGAACTTTTAAATTCTACTATTGAATCAGCTGTTATAAAACTTCAAAAAGCTGAAATATTTAGGCGTTGTAGCGACGAACGTTTCCGTACTTCCGTAGAGAATATGTTGGATTGCTTTGGTATTTTCTCCAGCATTCGGGATGAAGCAGGTAATATTGTCGATTTTCGCATTGATTATGTGAATGCCGCAGCTTGTGAATGCAATCAAACGAGTAAAGAGGAGCAGCTAGGTAAAAGGCTGTGCGAAATCTTTCCCGTCAATATTACCACGGGTTTATTTGAAGAATATTGTCAAGTTGTGGAAAGTGGTGAAGTTTTAGTTAAAGAATCTTCGATTTGTAAGGATTTTGGTCAAGAAGAGTTAACTAAAGTCTTTGATATTCGCGCTACAAAATTGGGAGATGGGTTTGTTGCTTCTTGGCGAGATGTTACCGAAAATAAGCAAGCAGAACAACGTTTACGCGAATCTCAGCAGTTTATCGAACGTATTACCGATACGACTCCGGGACTGTTATACGTTTACGATTTAGTAGAGCAGCAAAATGTCTATGTAAATAACCAAATTAGCGAACTTTTGGGTTATACACCCGCAGAAATTCGGGATATGGGAAAAGAATTATTTCCTCAAATAATGCACCCGGATGATTTAGCGCGGGTAGCCGAACTATTACAAAGATTTGATTCAGCCGCAGATGGGGAAATTCTAGGAATTGAATATCGTCTGCTACACCAAGACGGTGAATGGCGTTGGTTTTATGGTAGAGAAACGGTGTTTAACAGAAATGCCGATGCTTCACCACGTCAAATTATAGGCACGGTAGTTGACATTACAAATCTCAAACAAACTCAAGAAGAATTACGCTCTAACAACGAGCGCTTTCAACTAGCATCTCGTGCGGTAGATTCTGTAATTTACGATTGGGATATTACTTTTAATAGTATTATTAGAACCGAAGGTATAACTTCTATTTTGGGCTACTCTTTAGAAGAAATAGAACCAACTATTCAATGGTGGATGCAGTTAGTCCATCCTGAAGACAAAAATAATTTATCTCAACCGTTACAAGCTGTTCTTGCAAATCAAGAATATTATACTTTCGAGTATCGCGTGCGTCACAAAGAAGGCGATTATCGCTACGTACTCGATCGAGGTTCCGTTGTTCGTAACGCACAATCACGCCCGGTGCGGGTAGTTGGTGCAATAACCGATATTAGCGATCGCAAACTTGCTGAAACCGCATTACGCGAAAGTGAAACTAAATATAAGCGGATTATAGAATCCAATATTGTAGGAATTTACTTTGGTGACTTCAGCGGCAGAATTTATGAAGCCAACGATGCGTTTTTAGAGATAGTCGGCTACAATCGCGAAGATTTAGAAGCAGGTTTTTTGAACTGGAATCAGATGATTGTGGGAACCGAATCCCAAGCAATGATTCCTTCCGTAAGGGAAGAATTACAAACCACCGGAGTTTGTACCCCTTTCGAGAAAGAATATCTTCGTAAAGACGGTACTCGCGTATCTGTACTAACGGCGATCGCCTGTATTGAAGGTAGAGATATGAGCGGCTACAGCGTTTGTTTTGTTTTAGATATTAGCCAGCGCAAACAAGCTTTAGAAAAACTACGTGAAAGTGAAGCCAAATTTAGACATATTATAGAATCAAACATTGTAGGAATTTATTTCGGCGACTTCACTGGCAAAATTTTTGAAGCCAACGATTCTTTTTTGCAAACCTTTGGATATACTCGCGAAGAATTAGAAAATGGCTCTTTGTATTGGAATCGGATCACACCACCGGAATATTCCCAACTCGACGAGCAAAAAATGCAAGAAATACAAACTGGTGGAGTTTGCAAGCCTTTCGAGAAAGAGTATTTGGCAAAAGACGGAACTCGTATTCCTATTTTATTAGCGATCGCCTGTATTGAAGGTAGAGAAACAGAAGGCTACAGCGTTTGTTTAGTTTTAGATATTAGCGAGCGCAAGCAAGCTCAATTAGAATTACGTGAAAGCGAACAATCCTATCGGTTTTTGTCCGAATCAATACCGCAAATAGTTTGGAGTTGCAACCCACAAGGAGAATGCGAGTATATTTCTCAGCGTTGGACTGAATATACCGGACAAGCGATTGAAGAAGCAATGAATTTTGGCTGGACAGAATTTTTGCATCCAGAAGACGTTGAATCTGTTACACGTATATGGCAGCGATCGCTACGTACTGGCAAAATTTATGAAACAGAAATGCGCTATCGTCGCCGCGACGGGATATATCGCTGGTTTTTAGTCCGAGGATTGCCCATGAAAGATGAGCGGGGAAAAGTTTTAAAATGGTTTGGCACCAATACCGATATTCACGAACTCAAACAGTTAGAAGCTATACGTAGCGAGCTTTTGCAACGCGAACAAACTGCTCGTACCGCAGCCGAAGCAGCTAACAACGCCAAAGATGATTTTGTCGCAATGGTATCCCACGATCTGCGATCGCCCTTAAATTCAATTCTCGGTTGGGCGAAATTATTACGAACTCGCAACCTCGATCCAACCGCTACAACTCGCGCCTTAGAAACTATCGAACGCAATGCTAAATCCCAAGCCAAACTCCTCGAAGACTTGTTAGATATGTCTCGAATTCTCCGAGGAACGATACATCTGGATCTAACTCAAATTAATCTTGTTGAAACAGTACAAACGGCGGTCAATACTGCATATCCCGTTGCAAATGTCAAGTCAATTTACATAGAGTCTATCCTTGATGATTCGCTTCCATTAATACAAGGAGACTCTAACCGCTTGGGGCAAGTTCTCGGAAATTTACTTTCCAACGCCATTAAGTTTACACCAGAAGAAGGGCGAATTCAGGTAGAATTGTCTGCCGAAGAGATGTGGGGAGAAGGAGATGGGGGGACAAGGAGACAAGGAGACAAGGGGATGGGGGGACTTTGTTCTAGATATGCCCAAATTATTGTCAGCGATACGGGAATTGGTATTAATCCGGATTTTTTGCCGTATGTTTTTGAACGCTATCGTCAAGCAGAGGGAACTCGAAAAAAAGGTGGTTTAGGATTGGGTTTGGCGATTAGCCGTCATATTATCGAACTCCACGCAGGTACTATTGAAGTTTTCAGTAGTGGTAAAGGTGAGGGGAGTAGTTTTGTAATTAAATTGCCGATTTGAGGGAGAGGGGGAGATGGGGAGATGGTGAATCCACTCTCGTGCGGAGGAACACGACCGTTGAGAGAAGTGGTGAACCCGAAGGGGGAGATGGTGAATCCACTCTCGTGCGGAGGAACACGACCGTTGAGAGAAGTGGTGAACCCGAAGGGGGAGAAGGGGGGACAAGGGGACAAGGGGAGAGGGGGTAGAGGGGGTAGAGGGGGTAGAGGGGGTAGAGGGGGTAGAGGGGGTAGAAAAAAAATCATAACTCCTAACTTTTCAATGCCCAATGCCCAATGCCCAATTCCCAACTCCTAACTCCTAACTCCTAACTCCTAACTCCTAACTCACTTCCTTATTCCCACTCGATAGTTCCGGGGGGTTTGGATGTAATATCAAAGACTACTCGATTAACGCCTTTTACTTCATTGACAATGCGATTAGAAATTACTTCGAGTACGTCGTAGGGTACCCGCGCCCAATCTGCTGTCATTCCATCTTCGCTGGTAACTATGCGTAGAACTATGGGATATGCATAGGTTCTCTGGTCGCCCATTACACCTACGCTCCGAATTGGTAGCAATACGGCGAAAGCCTGCCAGTATTCGCTGTACAGGTCATTACGGTTAATTTCTTGACGGACAATTAAGTCTGCATCTCGTAAAATATTTAACCGTTCGGCGGTTACTTCTCCAAGAATCCGAATTGCTAAACCCGGACCTGGGAAAGGTTGGCGCTGGACAATTTCTTGGGGTAAACCAACGCAATGCCCAACTTTGCGAACTTCGTCTTTAAAAAGCTTCCGCAGCGGTTCTACTAATTTGAAACGCAAGTCTTTAGGTAAACCACCAACGTTGTGATGACTCTTGATTTTTACTGCTACTCGTTCCCCGGTTTTCTGGTCAACATTGGTATCTGCTGATTCGATTACGTCGGGATATAAGGTTCCTTGAGCTAGATAATCAAAGGGACCGAGTTCTTTTGAAGTCTCTTCAAATACTTTGATAAACTCGTGTCCGATGATACGCCGCTTTTCTTCGGGGTCCGTGACTCCATCTAAAGCTCCAATAAAGCGATCGCGAGCGTTTACATATTCGACGGGAATGTGAAACTGTTCTGAGAATAATTTCAGCAAGCGTTCGGGTTCTAATTTTCGCATAAAGCCTTGGTCGATGAAAACGCAAGTCAACTGATTTCCGATTGCTTTATGCATCAAAAATGCCAGTGTCGAAGAATCAACTCCTCCGCTAAGCGCTAACAGCACTCGCTTGTTGCCAACTTTGGCGCGAATTTCCCGAATCGATTCTTCTACAAAAGCATCGGTTGTCCAGGTTGGTTCGCTTTTGCAGATTTGATAAACAAAATTGCGAATTAACGAGAATCCACCAACAGAATGTACTACTTCTGGATGAAACTGTACCCCGTAAAGTTTCTTCTCGTGACTGGCGATCGCCGCGCAAGGAGTATTAGCTGTATGGGCTAGTAATTCAAACCCCGAAGGCATTTTAATTACCGAGTCACCATGACTCATCCACATGGTAGTACCATCTTCAACATTGGTAAGCAAGTTTGTAGAGTCGTCTATATACAAAGCTGCCTTACCATACTCGCCGCGATCGGACTTTGTAACTTCTCCACCCAGTTGCTGCACCATTAGCTGCATACCGTAGCATACACCTAAAATCGGGATTCCCAAATGCCATATTTCGGGGTCGCAATGGGGAGCTTTCGCATCATAAACAGAATTAGGTCCACCCGAAAGAATGATTCCCTTGGGGTTAAGTTGACGAAGCTGTTCGGCTGTGGTGCGATAGGAAAGAACTTCGGAATATACTTGAGTTTCGCGGATTCTACGAGCAATTAGTTCGGAATATTGAGAACCAAAATCGAGAATCGCAATCATTTGACGATTAATGTGCTTTTTTAATTCTACTTTTTGAGCTTGAGAAGCTTCTTTAGTTAGTAGAGTCACCGCTGTGTTCATAAGAGAGGGGGAAAGTGTGAGACTTAGGATTTACGATCTAGTCACCGCTTCTGGCTAAACACCACAACGGCTAACTATATCCGGGCAAGATTCTTAAACAACTTTCACGGCAGGCGTAACAAATACGAATAATGAATGTGCCTGCGAATGTCTTATATTTATTAATTCTATTTAGATTAAAAAGTTACCTTAGAGTAGCTCGAAAAATATAGATTTATTGATTGGAATATCTTATGTTTATTTTTATTAACTTACCATAATTTAGTCATTATTCGTACAGGTGACTTAATTTTTTTTACAAAAACTCCAGATTCACGCAGTTCGTTATGCTTGCATTCGATAGCTACAAACTGACTTTCGAGCAAAATCAACTAGAATCGCAAAATTAAATCGGCAACAAGCGGTCATATCTTCCTTAAGGCAGTTTACTTACGATATCATCCTAAAGGAGAAGTATTATTTCCCCTATAAAAATATAAATATAATATATAACTGTAAATTTAATATTTAGCTAGATAATTTTATTTCTTTTATACATCGACTTCAGCAAGTAAGCGAGACATAGCTTCAACAGTAAGCCCTTGTTGAATATATTGAGGTGATTCTGGATTATAGGGACTTTTCAAGCGATCGATACTAATAATCTTTGCTTGAGGGGATATAACCGCAACATCTGGATCGAAAGCAGTCGGACGCATCAAAGAACTAGAAAATCCTCTAAAAATAGCAATTTCGTCTCGATCGCCATTTACTTCCACCGTCACTAACAAGACTTCTTGAGGACGTTTAACAGTATATTGCTCAAGCCGTTTATTAATTTTGCTCATAGGAATTGGGAATGGAAAAGTAAGTTAGGAGTGAGGAGTGAGGACCACCGGAGTTAGGAATTGGGTATTGGAAGTTAAAGGTTAAAGGTAACGAATAAAAAACTCATAATTCATAACTCTTAACTCTTAACTCTTAACTCCTAACTTTTACTCCCCCCATCTCCCTACTGCGGTGCGGCTGTACGTCCTTGTTTACCGAGCTTAACGATGACAAAGTAGCTTAGGCATAGAACGTAGAATATTAAGCCCATAATCCCTAGAAAGCCTAAGAAGCCTGCATTGGTGTTGGGGTGGAAATACTCTTTAAATAGTAATGGTGCTTCCAACCAAACTTTACAATAAGGAGTCTTGAGAGTAGTTTCGGAAAAAGCACAACCTAAGAAAGGGATGGTTAGGAGTGCGCCTATACCACAATAAATGCTTGTTGCCCAACGCCAAGACGTAAAAACAAACTTCAAGGCTCCATCAGAACCGTACTGGATTTCATCGTTCAAGTCCATCCAGAACCATAATGAAATTGGGATCAAGATCCGCGCCATTAAAGAGGCAATAAAACTTACGCCAAAACCGCCAATCATTAAGTAAACGGTAATTGCTAGTAAACTTGAGACTCGCCAGTAAATACTCAACAGACGTTGGATTCCTTCAGCTTTTTGAACAAATGCCCAAATAAGTAAAACTAAGGGAATAAGAACTGTAAATAAAACTGCCAAACGATAGTCCATCCAAACTAACGTGCGAAACCAAACATCATTCATAATTTTTCCTATACACAGTTAAAGACTTTAGCCAACACCAGTATTGAAAAGTAAAGTAGCTAAATATTTATATACAAATTTTCTTTAAGATTTAAAATAAATAGCGAATAAGAAGTTTAACTTAATATTTTATCCGGTTACGGTTATCCGCACCCAGTTGCATAGCTAAAAACGATAGCCCCAAGCTTTGATAACCTGGTTCGGTTTGCTTGAGGCTTTTATGGGATATGTACCGTGCTTACAATCTCACAATCAAATCTCGGTAGTTCGGGAAACTCAGTATGCTTGAAAGCTCAGAGGAAAAACGCCGCATATGGTTTTAACCACTGTGGCATTTTGTTCTTGGGTAATTAGCCCGCAATTAAGCACTCTGTTGCTGGCGTGAAACAAGAGACGTTAATGACGAACTTGATTTCTAGTCGTCGTAAACTCTGCACTCATCAGCATCGGGGTTTTCATCGCAGTACTTTTCTAAGGAGTTTTTGGGTTTAGATTGACGCTGGTGAGAAGCTTCGGCTTGTAATTCTTCTACTGCATCCCAAGCAGCAGCGCACTCTGCGGAGTTATTACCTGAAGTATCGCAAACGGTGCGAGCTTCTTGGAGTTCTTCCTGAATTTTGTCTTTGATGTCGCTCATAGTTCTAGTTTTGTTAATTGGTGTTAATACAAGTATAGAAAAAGTTCGGCAAATTTTGATGGTATTAACCATTCTAGCTACTCAGCACGTAAGCAACCGTACTATCAAAATACAACAAATATTGTTATGCATAGAGCGTTCAACTTAAACTTTTAAGATTTTTGCAAAGTTTTGAGTAGAATCTACAGTGATAAGTATTAAAGTTGGGATAAGCCTTACGAAGGTGGGATTAACACATATTAGAAGAATAAAGCCACCGAAACAGTCAATTACAATAAAATGCAATTAATGGCTTTAAACATAAAAATATAAAAAGTAATTCATGGCAGACCAAATGCAGTGGACAAACGCCTTGTCAACCGAACCTTCTCTGGAAGCAGCGATTTCCGAAGTTGTAGAGCGAGCTGTGGGGAAGTTATCGACAAAACCAAATTTCGGACTGGTGTTCATCTCATCTGCTTTTACGAGCGAGTATTCTCGGCTTTTACCTTTGCTTGCACGGCAATTAGATGTACCCGTGTTAATTGGCTGTAGTGGTGGCGGTGTGATTGGTACAAGCAGTTACGGACAAGCTCAAGAATTTGAAGATGAAGCAGCTTTATCGCTAACTTTAGCCTATTTACCAGATGTAAATATTCGTCCTTTTCATATTGTTAGTGAAGAATTACCGGATTTAGATAGTTCGCCTAATGCCTGGATAGATGCGATCGGCGTATCTCCGAATCCTGCACCCCAATTTATTTTGCTTTCTAGCAACGTAGGAGGCGGTATCAATAACTTATTAAAAGGTTTGGACTTTGCTTATCCGGGTTCCGCGATCGTCGGAGGGCAAGCAAGCGGTGGTGGAATGGGAGATAGTATCGCTCTATTTTGCAACGATATTTATCGTCAGGGTACCGTAGGAGTAGCATTAAGCGGCAATATTACCTTAGATACAATTGTCGCTCAAGGTTGCCGCCCAATCGGTACACCCCATCAAATCAGCAAATGCGATCGCAATATAATCTTAGAAATTGAGGATCGAGTTCCATTAATTTTATTGCGCGATTTGATTGCGAATTTAAGTGAATCAGAAAAAATCCTCGCTCAAAACTCTTTGTTCGTAGGTGTGGCGATGAATGAATTTAAACAAGATTTACAGCAAGGAGACTTCTTAATTCGTAACATATTAGGAGTAGACCCAGCAGCAGGTGCGATCGCCGTTGGTGACTACCTGCGTCCCGGACAGCGCCTACAATTCCATCTTCGCGACGCTCAAACTTCCGCCCAAGATTTAGAATTTTTGCTTAACAAATATCAACAAGAACAAGCTTCAGTTCCAGCCCCTGTAGGTGCTTTAATGTTTTCCTGCTTGGGTAGAGGCGAAGGACTCTATAAAAAACCAAACTTTGATTCAGAATTATTTGGGCGCTATATCAAAGATATACCTCTAGGCGGATTTTTCTGCAATGGTGAAATCGGTCCCGTTAGCGGTAGTACCTTCGTTCACGGTTTCACCTCCGTTTTCGCTATTGTCCGACAAAATGAAGAATAGGGGATGGGGGGATGGGGAGATGGGGGGATGGGGGGATGGGGTAGAGAAAGCAGATAATTATTAACTCTTAACTCCTAACTCCTCACTCCTAACTCCTAACTCCTTAAAGCAACAATGTTGAATTATTATCAATAAAAGTCCGATGCCCATCGGGTGTAATTGCGCTGTATTTCTCGAAATGGTGACGTACTTTTTCGGGAAATTCGGGATATTCAAGTAATGCATCTCCAGCAGCTATATTTGCCCAGAAGTTTCGCAATGTGGGGGCTAGTTCTTCTGCTTTGTCTTGGGGGAGATTTAATGGAGGTAAAGTTAGCAGTTTGACTATGAACGGAAAACTGCGATCGCACATCCAAGTAAGGGAACTTTGCTGTAAGTCGGGAAAATTAAATACTGATTCTACTTTGTGTGATGATATTTGTAACTTACTTTGACCGCGATTATCCCGTTCGTATTTTAATATTCTGTAGGGATGGGGATAGCTGACTAAGGAACCCGTAGTGATATCAAATACGTTATCTTGATAAGCTATATCTTGAATATGTAGGTGCCCGGTAAAAACTAATTGAACGTTGTAACGTCGCAGAATTTGTAACAGATCCGGTGCATTTTCTAACATATAGCGGCTTGCCATCGGGTGACGTGCTTGATTGGGCAAATGCTCGACTACGTTATGATGAACCATCACTATAATTAATTCATCATTAGCTGCTGCTAAAACTTCTTCCAACCAGCGCAACTGCTCGTTATCTAAACGTCCGATCTGATTACCTCGATCGTCAAAGTTATTAGAATTAAGAGCAATTAATCTAACCGACGGTAGTAACTCACAAGTATAGTAAAGCTGTTGAGTCTCTTCGTAGCCAAATTTACGGTAGAACTGCGGGAAATCCTTAAAAGCAATCGATTGCTCGTTGGCATTAAAAACCGGAACATCATGATTACCCGGTATAACATAACTAGGAAAAGGCAGTTTTGCTAAACGTTCTTGCAACCAAGTATGATTTTCAGGTTCGCCGTGTTGAGTTAAATCTCCCGGTAGTAAAAGAAAATCTAAATCCAATTGTGTCAAATGTTCTAAAACACTTTCAAAAGCCGGGATACTAACTTCCACCAAATGAAAGCGAGTGGGATGATCCCAGATAGTATGGGGAAGCGCAAGGTGTAAATCGCTAGCGATCGCAAAACGAAAATTTAGACTCATTGAAGTAAATAAAATCTTATATAGGGTGTAAAAAAGCGCTTTTAAAATAGAGTATAACGCGGAAAAAGTTAGGAGTTAAGAGTTAAGAATTAAGAATTATAAATACTGATAATTGATAATTGATGATTGAAAAGGAGAAAACTATTGAATCGCGTTCGAGTTCGTCAGCACGTTAATCCATTCGGAATAAGATATCAAACACCGATTAACCCAATTGATTGGGAAAAAATTTATGTAGATACAAATCAACCTTTACTTTTAGATATTGGTTGCGCGAGGGGACAATTTTTAATCGAAATGGCTCAGTTAGAACCCAAATGTAATTTTCTGGGTTTAGAAATTCGCGAACCTTTGGTAGAAGCAGCCAACAAAATACGCTCGGAATTAGCATTAACAAATTTACACTATATATTTTGTAATGCGAATAATTCAGTCAAGCCGCTTTTATCTTCCTTACCAAAAGGAATTTTACAACAAGTGACAATCCAATTTCCCGATCCTTGGTTTAAGAATCGTCATGGGAAACGGCGCGTCGTGCAACCGAAATTAGTCGCAGAATTAGCAGATTATCTCGCACCTGGAGGAACGGTATTTTTACAATCCGACGTTAAATTTGTCGCGCTAGAGATGTGCGATCGCTTTGCAGAAAATCCGGCTTTTCAAAGACAAAGCCAAGAATGGTTAGCAGAAAATCCCTTACCAGTCGCAACGGAACGAGAATTATTTACCTTAGAGAAAAGCGAACCCGTTTATCGTGCGGTGTTTGAAAAAGTTAGGAGTTAGGAATTAGGAGTATTGAGTTAGGGTTTTAAATAATCTACATGAGTATTCAATTTGAAAATGTAGAATCAGCTTACGAATTTTTAAAACAACTCGACGCACCACCAAGGTTAATTCGTCATATTTATTTAGTTGGTGAAGCTGCTAATTTGTTAATTAAAAAGCTTAATCAAATGAATATTAATTTTGATGAAAACTTTGTAAGTTTGGGAGTTGCATTTCACGATGCAGGTAAAATTATTCATTCTCAAGAACTCGTTTCTCCAGGAAATCAGCACGAACCAGATGGAGAAGAATTATTAATTATTAACGGAGTAAACCCTCGATTAGCTAGGTGCTGTCTTTCTCATGCACGATGGAAAACTATGGAATGTTCTCTTGAAGAATTGATAATTGCTTTAGCCGATAAAGTTTGGAAAGGTAAGCGAGAAGTAGATTTAGAAAAAGCGGTTATTGAAAGGATATCAAAATTAATTGATAAAGACTTTTGGGAATTATTTATTGAATTAGATTCGTACTTTGAAAGTATTGCATCTCAAAGTGAAGAAAGACTTGCTAGAAGTTTGTAACCCGCGCAGGCGGTGAATCCACCTTGACTGCGCGGGTTCCCCGCGTTGAGGGGAGTGGTGAACCCAGAGGGGTTTTGTTTGTGTAGCAGTGACTTCTAGTCGCCGGTTAGAGTGTTTCTATAGCGCTTTTCGGTTGAGTGTAATACACTTGGCAGAACCTCACCCCCATCCCCTCTCCTTGCTAAGGAGAGGGGTGCCGAAGGCGGGGTGAGGTTCATTTTGATATTTTATTCAAGTGAAAACCGCTATATTTTGATTAAATGGTGCGTTAGCCGCAAAATACAAATATTTTGTCACAGTTGAAATTATTTATCGCGCCATAACACACCCTACAACTAACAATTACTTCGTACCAAACATTCGATCGCCAGCATCGCCTAAACCGGGGATTATATAACCATTTTCATCAAGCTTTTCATCAATGGCTGCGGTGAAAATTTGTACGTCTGGATGGGCTTGACAAAAATATTCGATCCCTTCTGGTGCAGCGAGCAAACAAACGAATTTTATCGATTGAGGGTTAGTTGATTTCAAGCGTTCTACTGCTGCTACTGCTGTATTACCAGTTGCTAACATTGGATCGACTACCAACACATCTCGCTTTTCTATATCTTCAGGAACTCTGAAATAATATTCTATCGGAATTAGGGTTTTTGGGTCGCGATAAAGTCCAATATGTCCGACTCGTGAAGTTGGCATTAATTCGAGCATTCCATCTAAAATACCTTGTCCGGCTCGTTGGATGGAAATAATGACTAATTTTTTCTCTGATGCGAGTACCGGAGCGTTCATTTGCGCCATCGGTGTTTGAATTAATTCCGATTTTAAAGGCAAATCTCGCGTTACTTCATAAGCTAATAATAAACTTACTTCTTTGAGGAGAGCGCGAAATTTTGCCGTGCTAGTTTCTACTTTACGTATAAGGGTTAATTTGTGTTGAATTAATGGATGTTTAATTAGCGTTACTTGCTGCATAAAATGAATTTTTAAGAGTGGATTTTGAATTAATATTTTTTAAAAGGTTCCCTCGTTTCCCTCGTTACAAGGTTTTACCTTCATTACCCTCGTTACAAGGTTCATTACTCTCGTTACAAGGTTCTACCTTGTAATGGGTTCCCAGCCAGAGTCTGGGAACCAGTTGACCAGTTGAGATCGTTTTTTTGATAATTGATAATTGATAATTGATAATCAGAATACCGTGCCATCGCTTTCTATCTGTAGAGGGGGGACACCATCTTTTCTTAATTCTGCGGCGATTTTTCTTCCTGCCGTCCAAGTTCCTCCTTGTAAAATTTTCACTAAGGGCAATTGTGAAGCGTTCATATTAAGTTTTTCTCGTACTTTAGCGGCAATCAAATCTAACAAAATTACGGTTAAAGCACGCCATTCTACTATAATTTCTGATGCTACTGGATAAGAATGAGATAAAATATCTGGTTTTTTGACGTTAATAAGTCCTAAATCGAGACACAAACCACCATTACGATATTCTGCTAATCCGGTGAGAGCATCCAAGTTCGTAACTTCTAATCCTAATTCTTGTAGCGGTTCTAACAGTGAGTAAGTCAGCCATTGCGAAAGTTTATGAAAGGGTATTAAACCATCATCTGCAACTGCGCTGTGAAACCACACATCCCCCAAGTTAACCCCATCTACTTCTATACGTCCCGTCCAAATGTCGCTAAATCCTTGTAAAACTGCATCAAATACAGTTGCGGCGCTTATTTGATTGTTATCAACTTTATCTAAAAGGTAGTTTATCAAATTGCCGGGACGAGGATTTTCTTTACCAAATATGTCGGGTAACGTCAGTAAAACTTGTCCTAACTTTTGCAAAAGTTTTAACCTACCGCTCAATCCTACTAAGGGATTATCCGGAGTTACTTGAAAACCCGCAGCAAGTTCTTCTGCTGTTAAACTTTGCAATTTTTGAGCATCAACTTGTAAAGAATTGTTAGAGTCACTTGAAAAAATTCCCTGACAAAACATCTGGTAACTAGCAACAGCCAATCCTTCAGAACGTGCGAAAATTAATTGCGTTTGGGGTTCGGTATATTGCCAACTTTTACCAGCACCCGCATCCAATAAAACGCTGATAATTACTAGATCGTATTTTGCGATCGCGGTTTCTACATCGGTTAATCGGGCTAACTTTTGATTCAACCAAGTTAAACGCGATGTTTCTCCAGCTTGAAAATGTTGCCAGCGACTGTGAAAAGGAATTTGTAATTCCGGGTATTCGCCACGCATCACATCGATTACATAATCCGCAACTTCTTCCAACCGCGTTAAATCGCAAGCGAAATACTCCGATTTACCTCCGATCGCATAATCGTACAACTGCCCGCAACGTTCGCGAATTGCAATTGGCGATCGCAAATAATCGATCTTCCCCAGCGTTGATTCTTCCATTGATTAATTCCTTGATAGATACACCCTTAAAAAAGTATCAAAACTATTTGATTATTTATTGAATACTTATATGTTTTTAAATTTTATACCTTAGATTTAGAAGTAAAAACATGAAGACAGAGTAAGAATTAAGTAATAACTAATAAAATTATCGATTCAAGATAACTTTAATTCATCCACACATAAAAACCGGGTTTCTGAGAAATGCTTAAAATTTAGAAACCCGGTTATAAGGCTAACTGTTAACTGCTCACTGTTCCAAAGCACGCCCTTTCACGGAGGATAAATCATCCGTATCAAGCACTTCCGTGTCGCTATAGTAACCAGCAGCTTTCTTGGCTTCAATTTCTACCCGCGCATCATCGGGAATTAAGTCTTCAGGAATCGCTATTCTTTCAACTATTTCAATCCCCGATTTAATGATGGCATTGAATTTCATATTACTCATTGATACCATGCGATCGATGCGAGTGATACCCAACCAGTGCAATGCATCGGGCATTAATTCCTGAAAACGCATATCTTCAACGCCAGCGACGCATTCGGTACGATTAAAATAAGCGTCAGCCGTATCTCCACCTTTTTGGCGTTTGCGGGCGTTGTACACTAAAAACTTCGTTACTTCTCCTAAAGCACGACCTTCTTTTCGATGGTAAATAATTACACCCACTCCGCCTTCTTGCGCGGTTTTTACGCAGACTTCAATCCCGTGGACTAAATAAGGACGACAGGTACAAATATCCGAGCCAAATACATCAGAACCGTTACATTCATCATGTACGCGCACGGCTACGGGTTTATCGGGATTGGTAATATCTGCAACATTGCCAATGATATATACAGTTAAACCGCCGATGGGTGGTAAAAACACTTCTAAATCCGAGCGCGTCACCAATTCTGGAAACATTCCTCCGGTTTGTTCAAATAAAGCGCGGCGTAAATCTCCTTCGCTAATGTTAAAGCGTTTGGCAATGCCGGGTAAATACCAAACTGGTTCGATCGCGGCTTTAGTTACAACCAAATCGCCACCCGACTTCATAATTTTGCCATCAACTTGCAACCGCCCTTTATTAATTGCCTCGTGCAATTCCGGCATATTAATATGAGCCTTGGTGATGGCGATCGTCGGACGGATATCGTATCCTTTTTCGTAATATGGTGCGAATACGGAACCTACAATTGCGCCAAAAGGATCGAGAGAAACAATTTTATCGGCATCGAACCAGCTTGGATGAGGACCAATATGTTCGGTGGGAGAGGTATTAGTTAAATCCGCTCGATGGTTGGATTGTAAAGCGCCGCTAGCTACAGCCAAAGCCCGATATATAGAGTAATTTCCCGAATGAGTCCCGATGACATTGCGATGCGCTTGTTTAGTTAAAGTGGCGATCGCCGGACCTCTTTCCATCGCATATGAAGCTCCCCAGCAGATAGGAATGGGTTTAGGACCAAATTGGCTGGGATGTGAAGTAAGTACAATATGCTTTGAAATACCGTTTGAAGAAGACATAGTGATGATTTTTTTGTTATGTTTTTATCAACTATCAATAAACATTAACTTGTCAACTGTCAATGGTCTATTTCTGGTATAGATAATGTAAGGTTAATATGAATTTTTAGCTTAATGATGGTTAATTTTAACTTGGTATAAAAAAGAGTGCTGTAAGTTACATAAAAACTATAAAGATTTGTCTAATTGTAATTTAAAGTAAAACATTAAAAGTCAGTAAATTACTGTATTTTTTAGTAAATTTGTGCGAGATTAAATTTACATAGATACTCGGATACTCACAAAATAAATTTTATGGATTCTTTATTTATCAACTCATTACTTGAAGATTTGAAAAACCCGGATGAGGTAGTGCGCGAAGAAGCAACTCGTAAACTATGGCGTTTATGGTTTCAGCAAAAGGGAGTTTATGGGTTAGAAAAAATAGAAACTAGTCAGAAATTACTGGATGCAGGTAAACTTACTGAAGCCGAAGAAATGCTGACGCAGTTAATTGAAGATCAACCCGATTTTGCTGAAGCTTGGAATCGCCGTGCTTTTCTTTACTACACTAATGGCGAGTACGAAAAGTCTTTAGCCGATACTCAAGTCGCTATAGAACTTAATCCGCTACATTTTGGCGCATATCACGGTATGGGCTTGTGTTATGCAGCTTTAGGAGAGTACGCCAGAGCTATCAATTCTTTTCAGCATGCTTTAAAAATTCAGCCTTATTCCTTAATAAATCAAAAATTGATTTTGGAATGTACGCTTAGACTTAGTTAAAAGCGTATAAATTAATCGACACAATTGGCGCGATCGATAAATGATGAAGGGTAACTTAAAATACCCTAACTCTACCTTTGATGGAATTGTTTGCTGTCTGTAGGGGAAATTAAAACGAAGAAGACACTTAGGGCGCAATCTGCTGGTATGGGTAGAAGCTAGTTTTAACCAGCATTGGATATTTGATTGTTAAATTAAGGAACCATTATCGATCGAACAAATATTTATCGCTAAATTGAATATTTCATGCGGTAAAAGAATTTTCCATATATCTAAACTACAAATGAGTCGGGATAGTGTAGGTTTTTAGAATTCAGCCTGCGGATTTTTGATAAATAGGGTTTCGTTCTTTCCGCCGGGATTGAATCTGTAATATTATTTTCTAATTATTGTATGAAGCAGCAACATTAAGGATTAATTCAAAGCTATAAACCCTTAAATATAATTGTCTAGATGTGATGCAATTATCTTGACAATTCCTATATTCAGTGCTTTAAAAGTAATGTTTAATATTTAAGGTAACTATATGAGATTTGGAATTGATATTGGACATAATTGTTCTCCCGACACTGGAGGAAACGGAATTAAGTTTGAAGACAATTTAACTTTGGATGTCGGAAATAGAGTTATAGGTAAACTAAAAGATTTAGGGCATCAAGTTATAAATTGTAAACCAGCAAAATCTGATAGTGTTGGGGATTCCCTACGACAAAGATGTGAAGCAGCAAATAGAAGTAAAATTGATATTTTAGTTTCCATACATTTTAATGCTTTTAACGGCTTTGCCAACGGTACAGAAATATTTGCGATCGGCGATACGGATAAAAAAATTTCTAAATCAGTATTAGATGAAATTATTCAAATGGGATTTTTCAATCGCGGTGTTAAGAATGGCTCCCATTTATTCGTTTTGAAAAATACAAATATGCCTGCAATTTTAATAGAATGTTGCTTTGTTGATTCAGCAAAAGATATGCAATTGTTTGATTCTGAAGCAATGGCAAATGCGATCGTTAAAGGTTTGACGGGTAAATTACCTTCAGCTAAAGTTATCGCGGTACCCGATGAATCATTCAATCCTGATGTATCTGTAGTGAGATTGCAAAAAGCTTTAAATCGTCTCAAAATCACAGATTCTAACGGTATAGATGAAGATAGTATAATTGGTTCAGCAACTGTGAGTGCAATCAAGCAATTTCAGAAAATAGTTGATATTCAACAAACAGGAATCGCCAGCGATACTACATGGGGTGCGATTAATCAAGTTTTAGCAAAACCAGTAATTAGAAAAAACCATGCAACTGGTATAGTGATGAAATATTTACAATACCGTGTAGGTGTCGAAACTGACGGTATATATGGCGCTTTAACAGAAGTTGCAATTCAGCAATTTCAAATAGCAAACGGTTTGTATGCGGATGGAATTGTGGGAAATCTAACTTGGCAGAAATTGATTGGATGATGAAGAGTTAAGAGTTAGGAGTTAGGAGTTAAGAGTTAAGAGTAATATATATTATTAATCCAATAGTAAATATTAACGGCATTTAGGCATTTTAAAATATACTTATAAGATTGTTAATTCGATCTTGCGATCGAGGTATTTTTATAAATAAAATAACGACTATATATTTATCGTTATATGTTGTTTGATGCGAGGAATATAAAAATGGAGCGTAAGGAATTGTTAGAGCTATACGAAAGTGGGCAAAGAGATTTTCGGGGACTTGATTTGATAAGCCTAGATTTAAACGAAGTTGATTTAAGTTATGCGGATTTCAGCGGTTCAAGAATGAATTCCTTTCTTGATGGAGCTAATTTGATTGGAGCGAATTTTACTGAGGTTTCTTTGGCTGAAGCTAGTTTTGTAGGTACAAATCTCTCCGGAGCCATTTTTAAGAAAGCCAATTTGTATTTTGCAAAATTCCGTGTTGCCAATCTTATTGGAGCTAACTTGGAAAGGGCTAAACTCGAATGTGCCAGTTTTAGAAAAGCCAATTTGACAAGAGCTAATTTCACAGAAGCTTATATGGAATGTACGGCATTGAAGCAAGCTAATTTAACTGAAGCCATTATTATAGGGGCTAACTTGAAGAAAGCTATTCTCACAGGAGCCAATTTAGAAGGAGCTAACTTGAGAAGTGCTAGCCTAGAAGGTGTCAATTTGCGCGACACAAATTTGAGAGAAGCCAACTTGCAAGGAGTCAGTCTTAAAGAAGCTTTTTTCTGCAACACTATTATGCCAGATGGAAGTATTCGGAATGATAACTGCTGAAACGAAAAAGTTTGAACTATTGTTAAGGTTTAAATTCCTAACTCCTAACTCCTAACTCTTAACTCTTAACTCTTAACCCCTAAACCTATTCTGCTCGTGTACGTAGTAATTATGTCCTGCTAAAGCCATAGCTAGAAATCCCCACAGCACCATACCAGCAACTCCCAACATTCCGCTGTTTCCGGCTAAAGTCGATATCATTGCGATACCAATACCTCGTGATGCAGCCATAAAAGAGTCAAAACGACATTCGGTAAATTGAAATACTTGATAAACTAATAGCAGCATTCCACCTAAATAAAATACTGCTCCAAACCAACCTAATGTAAAAAAGGTATCGAGAAATCCACTGTCAATTACGATTGGTTCTAAAATACCTTGTTCGTTAAGAGTAAATGTGTTTCCGACTCCATTACCTAAACCGTTGGTAATAGCTTTATTCAAACCTTCTTCGTAAATTTTTTGTCTAACTTGAGCGCTATCGTCTTTTTCTAGTTCGGTAAAAGTTCCAAAGCGTTGTGTAATTGTTTCCGAAAATGGCTCAATTGTCGTCAAAGGTACAATACAAAGTATCATCAACAAAACAACCATAATCAAACGCATTTGAGAGCCTGCTTTTAACGAACCAAATAAAGTGAATAATCCTATTATCCAAGCACCCCACAAAGTACGTACTGATGTCAGCAAAAATGACAAATAACCCGCAGCGGTAGCAGGAATATTTAAATAGTGAGTGTGAGTTAATAACAGCAACAAACCAGCCATCATTACACCACCAAAAGGTGCGGGAGAAGCCATTGTACTCCAAACCCGCAATCCCAAAGGCTCCGGGTTGCCCATACTATTAAGTTTGGTTTCTACAAGCCAATATACATCCCATTGAGGTGCCACTATAAATTGCCAAACACCATAAGCACCCATTACCAATACACCCCAGGCAAAGGTACGCTGCAATACCTGGCGATACTGAGGATATTCCCGCCATTTGATAAATAAGAAGAAAGCAAAAACAATGGGAGGCAGCCAATCAAGAACTCCCCTAGCCGCAGTCATCGGCTCAGTTTTAATTATTCCGATCAGCGCACCGTAGAAAACCCCCAGAAATGCCATTACAAAAGGTAAACCGCCTTGGCGTAATGACTTGGGAAGATAGATTAAAAAAGTATGTAAAGTTAATAAAGTTACTAAGTATTGCGATACAAGCATAATGCGGCTAGCGTCAAAACCGCTTTTCCAATCCACTAAGCGACTAACAAATGGTGTAAGAAACCACAGCCACCACGTAAAACCGATGTAGAGGATAGGATATCGCAGATACAGAAAAAGTCCTACTGCAAAAGAAAGAGCTATATAACCATTTCGGAGAATACCTGTAGCACCTCCGAAAATACATACTGCTGTAAAAAATACGAATGCCAGTATCGCCGTCCAACCCAAAGGCGGTTCTAAACCAAAAGAAAATCTTTTTTTAGGAGTATTATTATTTTGTATCTGTGTATGCACTGCTACATCTCCGATAAGTTAGGGCATAGGATAGGTTAAGAGTGAGGAGTTAGGAGTTAAGAGTTACCAATTCCCAATCCCCATTGATAACTGGTTACTGATTACTAGTAGTCAACTACATAAGTTTTGTAGGGGTTTGCGTAGTGCGAGCATCTTGCTCGCTCGTAATCGCGCTAGCGAGCAAGATGCTCGCACTACGAATGTGTTACCCCGCATAATTAATAATGTGGTGGAGTATTAGTTGCTTGCCAAGTTTGTAAACCCTGCCAGCGCCCGCGCCAAGATGCTAATAATTTCTTACCGGCTAAAAGTCCTTGGGAAGGCAGAAATCGCAACCACTGGATAAAACCCATTGCTTCACGGGTTCCTACTGTAATAGCCCAGAATAAAAATGCTAATTTTTGAAATGGCGAGAAGTATTCTAATAAAGCTAAAGTTTCGTTGTGTACGGCATTGGCAAAGGCAATTTGATTAAAACTGTGACGTTGATCTTCGTCAAATCGTTTTGCTGGATAATGATTAACTGCTATTTGAGGATCGTAAATTAACTTCCAACCAGCTCGTTTTAGTTTTAAAGAAAAAGCTAATTCAAAATGAACTTGAGCGCCGGTACCTCGCATTCGTTCGTCAAAGTGCCATCCTTGAATAGCTGCGCGTCGAAAGCTCATGTTTACCCCTTTGAGGACATCAACTTCCCGCGCTTCGCCAGTACCTATATGATGGTTGCCAATTACTTTACCGAACCAGCTAACTTGACCAACCCTTTGCTCCTTTCCGTCTTCTAAGTCGGTACCATGATAAACCCAATCGCGTCCGCCAACTCCACCGACGCGATCGCTTGCAAGATAATAACTTTCAATACGCGCCAACCAATCGGGATGAGCAGCTGCATCATCATCTGTAAAAGCAACTATATCGGCTGTTGCTGCATCAAGTCCGGCATTCATGGCTGCAACGACTCCGGTAATGCTCACAGTTGCGGTGCGTAAAGCTAATTTAGAGTCAAAGGCTGCGAGAAATGACCAAGTTTGAGTATCCGTATCGCGGACTACCACTATCACCTCATCAGCCGATCTAGTTTGATTTTGCAGCGCTTCCAAGCAGCGAGCCAAGTCTTGGCTGCGGCGGTAAGTTGGTACGATGACCGCGATAGACATTTCTAATTCATCTCCTCAAATAAATTTATATATTGCTGTGCCATGTTCTTCCAAGTATGTTGGAGGGCAATTTCTCTGGCAGCTTGACCCATTTTTATTCTTAAATCGCCATTGACGCTTAATTTTTGCAGTGCTTCTGCTAAAGCTTCGGTATCGTCTGGGTTTGACAAAACTATCCCCGCTTCTTTCGTTACCAAAGGAGCGGCACCCGTACAGCTTGCGGTAATTACTGGTAGCCCACTTGCCATTGCTTCGGTTACTACTAAACCAAAAGGTTCGTAGCGTGAAGGAAATACGAACAAATCCACGACTTTCATAAGTAAGGGGACATCGCGCCGAAATCCTAGAAAATGAACGCGATCGCTAAGTCCTAAAGATGCCGCTAACTGTGGATAGGGACTACCATCAATTACGCCTACCACGGCTAAATGCAAATCGGGAACTTGCACCAAAGCCTGTAGCACCGTGTCTAAATTTTTCCGGGGTAATCTGATATCCCCAGCAAACATTGCCAAGGTAACATTTTCAGGTAAATCAAGCGTTTTACGACTAACACCGTTACCAGGTGCAAATTCCTCAACATCTACGCCGTTACCGATCACCCGAATAGTGTCTTGAGGTACGCCGATTTCCCGTAAATCTTTAGCGACTTTATCGGAAACTGCAACTACTACTTTTGCGTTGTCGAAAGCTTCTTTTTCCCAACGTGCGTTAAGTTTCGTATACAGCCACTGATAAAAATTATATAAAAATAGACGTGGATTAAAGGTAATTTTTTGTGCGAATGGTGTTGCTTGTAAGGTAGAAAACTTCAGCCAAGAATTATGTACGAAATGTACTGCATTTACATCTGAGTCAGCCCAGGTAATAGCACCATTTGCTTTGATTAGATCGACTTCATGGCGATGTTTTTTTAGCCAATTATTACTTAAGAAAGCAAACATCATGTTCCGGATTAATTCTGTTGGTACTTTTACAGAAATAGGAACCCAATTAATTCGATCGTGTTTTTCTAATTCTGGAGCAACCTTAGTTGCCAATACAGTTACATGATGCCCGCGACGGATTGCTTCGCAAGCAACCTCATAATTCACTCTTCCTTGACCATCACCTTTGACTAAGCTGTGAGTAACAATGCAAAGCTTCACTATATATCAGCCTGCTATAAAATTAAAGTACGAATTTCAAGAAATAATTATCGAAGAAGCTATCGAAGCTGTTTTTGGTTGAGGGATATTTTCCTGCTGCCATAACAGTTGAATGCGAGAACGTTTAATAATTTCGGGCCAAGCTTGGATTGCTCCTCGCTTTAATAAATACCCGCTCATATGAACAAAATATATAGCTAAAAAAGCTAAGAGTTTAATAGAATTTGGAAATATATTTTTATAGCGTTTAATACCTACATAAAGTCTAGCGGCTTCTATGTGTAATACATAATTATTTATGCCACCAATACCGGCTGCGTCAAGCACGCTCTCGGTGCTTTTAACATTTACCTGTAACTCCGGACAAGATACAATTTTGTAACCGTATTTAATCGCTCGCAAGCATAATTCTGCATCTTCATAACCGAAATAGATATCTTCATCCCACTGTTCTTGAGAGAAAAACTGTCTGGGAAATAATGCTGCATGAATTACTACTGTTTCGGGATTATCTTCGGTAGCACAAAAGTATCCTCGAAAAGTTAGCTTTGATGGTAGCAACTTCTCTCCTTTGGTACCCGTACTCATACCTGTAATAATAGAATATTTCCTTTGCTCGTCTGGCATTTGAGAATATCTATTTATAGCATTAGCAATGAAATCTGGTTCAACACAAATATCGTCATCAACAAAAGCAACAAAATCCGTTTCTAAGGTCGAAGTTGCATTGACTGCGTTATTACGGTTAGCGCAAACACCGCGTCGCGAACCGATAATATAAGTTGTTCCTGGGTATGTTTTAACAACTTCTAAATTTTTCTGCTGTACTTCAACATCTTGCGAGTCATCAGAAACAACTACCGAATGTGGTTGAACGGTAGAATTCCACAAAGCCTTTAAACAAGCATCAAGTTGCTGGGAACGATTTCTAGTAGTAATACAAGCTGCAATTCGCATATAAATATACCTTCCTTGATTTTGAAATAATTGAGATGATATTAATTACCAAATATACTTTTTCTCAGTTACAACTAAAATTTAGCTGCAATTTTAGGGTGAATAAAACTTACTATAAGTGCGGCTATTGTCCGAAAACTAAAGTCTCGGCGTAAAGAATCGCAAAAACTAATACGTGCTTCTCTTAAATTTTCACCTCGCATCAAGCCGATTCCTAAATTTGTAGTAGTGTGTCCCCATTTTTTTTGAAAATGAGGATAAAGTTCTTTTAATTGCTCATCTTCCATAAACTGCTCGTAACAGAAAAGGTCTGCTTTAGCTTTGCGGATTTTAGCTTGAAAATTACGTCTCCCACTTTGCATGGTGTCTGTTTGTTCGTGTTCGCGATATTGGGTTAATTTAGCAGGATTGTAATAAGCTCCTAAACCAGAACGACAACATAGATAATTCAAATAAATATCCCACGAACCACCTACTTCCGCTGGAATACTATCCCAATCAACAATTTCTCGGCGGATTACAGCCGCAGTTGCGGTAGAAACGGCTCTATCTATTAGGCTTAATTTATAAAAAGGTTGGTAGATTCCTTCTTTTAAATTTGCGCGCTTATAGAAATACGAACACCTTTGTGTTGCAGCAATATCAATATCGCCGTCTGCTTTAATAATGTAATGGTCGCAGAAAGCTAAGGCTAAATTAGAATTAGCTTCTAATGCTGGTACAAGTTTAGCTAAAAAGTCTTTTTCCCATATATCATCGTCTAGCAAACTCGCAACATATTTACCTCGTGCTTGTTTAAAGGCGTTCATAGTATTCGCAAACATTCCCAGATTGCTTTGGTTGCGAAAGAAGCGGATTCTAGAATCATTGAAAGACTCAATTATGGATTGAGGATTTTGAGGACTGCAATTATCAGAAACAATTATTTCGATATTCGGATATGTTTGCTCAACAGCACTTGTTAGAGCTGCTTTTAAATATTCCGGACGATTATAAGTAGGAGTAATGATACTGACTAAAGGTTGATTTTGGGGATAATTTTCGGTCATATATTTAAATCTCAATACTTTTTCTATATTCGCCCGATTTTAGCATTTTTATGAAAATACTTAAGCTTCTATTCCACAATAATATGCGACTTGCCGACCGAACTATTCGGTAAGATTTACTATAATTAAGTGCTGTGTTCAATTGAAGCATAGCTCCAGCTAGATCGTTATTATTGATTAAATAATCGGCGTTGTACGTAAGAATCATTACAGACCATAGCGGGCGTTTTAATCAGGGCGAAACTGGCAAAATACTTGGACTATAAGGATTAAAGTGATTCATCGCTTATTTTTCAAAGATTTTGTTCAAATTAAAGGAATTATGTTTAAATAATTCACCAAATTATTGCCACCTTAAATTCATGCACTGTGATTTTTTCAGTCTAGAAAATATAGTTTTTAGTTACTCCAAGTAATCTCTACGTGTATTGAGTTTTATCTGATACTATTATTTCCACGCAAGCAAGTTATTTGTAGATAATTGTTGTGTGTATCTTTTCAATAGGTTATATCAAAATATATGTATGTTAGGCGAGAGATTTTAGGTGATTTTTTGGAATTAAAACAAGAGAGATAATCTTCTTTATGAAAACTTTAAATAAAGGTTCGGTAATTACAAGAATTCACTTGTATTACAGCGCATTAAGAATTGCGATCGCAAAAGCTGCTATTAAATGAAATCATATTCTTTTTGACCAGCTATAGATAACTTAAATTGTGTTATGACTTACGCAAAGTCCCCCAATTTATCGGGGGTTGGGGGGATCTAAAACTCTAGGATGCTTAATAAATCGTTGCGTAAGTCCTATGTGTAATAAATTGTCCCCAGTCGTTTCTATATTTATCATTATTTATCGTTACAGTTGATTTGATTCTCTGTCTAAGATACCCGATGGTATTTCTATTTTTTTTGCATCAAAAAATTAGGCTTGCCGCTGACAAGCCTAAAAATAAAATTTTCTACTAGATTAAAATAATCGTAATTTCTATAAGTTAATAAACAGCATTTAACTTTTTTGACCAACTTCATTCTGTATTTGATGATATTTCCACAATTTACCACGTTGTAGCAGCAAGTCTTGATATTTTCCTTGCTCAAGAATATATCCTCCCTCCAACACAACCACCTTATCTGAAGAAGCAATTGTGGAGAGTCTATGAGCAATTGCAATAACCGTTCTACCTACAGAAAGTTTTTCTAGAGATTCCTGAATCAAGCGTTCCGATACAGAATCTAAAGCGCTGGTGGCTTCATCCAAAATCAAAATTTGGGGATCGCGAAGTAATGCACGCGCTATAGCTATCCGCTGTCTTTGCCCTCCAGACAACCTAACTCCGCGATCGCCAAGTTGGGTGTCGAAACCTTGAGGCATATCTTCGATAAATTCCAGTGCATTAGCAAGGCGAGCAGCTTCTTTGATTTCTGCTTCGGTAACATTGTCTGTACCGTAAGCAATGTTATTCCAAACTGAAGTATTAAAGATAAATGTATCTTGACTGACAACTGCCATATTTTTCCGCAGGGAGTAGATGTCAAAATCCTTTAAATCTACTCCATCAACATAAATATGACCTTGGGTTGGGTCGTAAAATCGAGGTATCAAGTCTGCAAGGGTTGTTTTTCCAGCACCAGATCCTCCTACCAAGGCAGTTGTCTTTCCCTTTTCAATGGTAAGAGTAATACTATGCAACACAAGATTACTAGGTTCGTAGCCAAAATCAGCAGATACTATATCAATAGAACGGTTTAACTGCGTAAACTCAATAGAACCGTTCTGGAAGTAATCTCGATCTTCGCTTTGTAACAGTTTTTTAACATTATCTAAAGAACCGTTCAAGGTACTCATGAATGCTAATGTTCCATTGATATCCTGAATGCTGGGAACAAGACGAGTCATAACAAAGAAAAATGTTAGTAAAGACTCAACTGGTAAGGTAAATACTGCAAACGAAAGAATAATTAAACCGATGATAGTAGTAGTTGCAATACCCGAAGCGATTGGTTTTACCAGAGTCCAAGCCCTGACAACTTTTATGGAAGCATCAAGTAATTGATTGCTAACGCTATAAAAACGCTGACGCTCAAATTCTTGGGTACCCGATGCGTGAACCGTGCGGATACCGTTAATAAACTCCGTGGCTGTTGAATGAAAAAGACCATTAGCATTAGAAATTCCAAAGCTCGATTCTCGAACGCGAGCATTAAGCGCTGAAAGTCCCACTCCTAAAAGCGCAAACAGCAACACTGAAACAATCGAAAGCTCCCATGAGATCAAAAACATCGAGATAAAATAAACAGCAACTGCCATTCCTCTAGTGAGCAGGAAAGCAACACCACCGAAGCCCTGCTTCAATCTCTCGATTTCTGTGGTTATTGTATTTATCAGTTCGCCAGAACGAGTTTTAACAAAGTAACTTAACGGTAATGCTTGTAAATGTTCAAACATCCGTTTACGTAAACGGTCTGCAAGATGCAGCTGTGCCGATTCCGTGTAGATTGAACTAAAGTAATCGAATGCGGAACGCAGCCAAGTACTTAATAAAATTAATATTGATATTCTATATAACCGACTTGTGGCAGAAGTCTTGACTCCTAATATCCAGATATCAAACCAAGCAATACCAGTTTGAATCGGTTCTGCATCGGCTCCAGAGGTCAAACTTTGTAAGAAAGTTAGTAAGAAACCAATACTAAAACCTTCAAAAGTCGCTGCTAGGATCGAAAAAACCAAAGCTAAAATAGTAACCTTACGAAAATGTTTAAATTCTCGCAGTACTAAATAGTTATCCTGCCAGAAGTTGGTGGCTTTAAGTATACTCCCCAACGCCTTGTATATTTTAGAACGCATATATATTTTTTTTAAGTGGTAGAGTTCGGGTGAATAAAGTATTGATTATTGGTTCATATTGCAATTGTTTTTTATTTAAAACAGTGTAAAGGTTTTTGAATTATTTGCTTCCAGGTACAATGCCAACACTAAAGGTCAAATACAGTTTTTACAAGTGCTGGCAATTATCGTTATTTTTACGCACAAGGAAGGTTAAGGATGAATAATATTAATTTGATAGGCAGCACATTAACTACGATATTTGGCTATCTAAATGTAATATGTTCGATTCTTCTGGCTCTACTTCCCACGAACTCATGATTCCGGGTAGATTATTCAATTGTTTTTGGGTTTCCGGAGTTAACTTAACCGCATCTTCCAAAGTCCAGCAACGGGAACCAAATAAGCCCATTTCACCCCGAATTACATTCAACAGCTGCGGTAAGTTGTCCAAACCGTACTTACGCATCCAGCGAGCAAGTTGTGTAGTCTTGGATGATGCTTTTTCTGTACTTTCTAGATGGCGATCGTTTTTTTGATTTACATCTGTGGTACGATACTTGATTAATTTAAATAATTTACCTCTTTCACCAACGTACCAGGAACGTTCAAACAATGGTGCTTGAGCATCAATTCTCATTAATACAGCCAACATTAACATTAGTGGACTTACTACTAGTAAAACCAGGCTGGCGATCGCCCACTCAGTTAAACGCTTCAACCACCATAACAAGGGACTAGTTGGCTTTG
Source organism: Rivularia sp. (in: cyanobacteria) (assembly GCA_965234645.1). Lineage (GTDB taxonomy): Bacteria > Cyanobacteriota > Cyanobacteriia > Cyanobacteriales > Nostocaceae > Rivularia. The sequence goes on from OZ248344.1 coordinate 393,941, forward strand.
GCTGTTTTTGAGCGGCACTTATCCGTAAATATACTGGCATAGAAACGGATGTACAAGCATTTGCCCAAAATCTTACTTTTTCTTCGCCTAAATTGGGATCTATACGAACTAACTCAACGGAAGAATGTTTTAAGCATTCCCTTAAAGATTCATGGGTATCTAATAAAGGCATATAAGGCTGCTTAATCGTACCCTTCGTCTTAACTAATAGTTGATTGCGTCGCCATTGAAGGGTGCAGTAAGTTGAACTATTAGATTCAGATACAGTAAGGCTATTGTTTAAAGCTGGAACTATTGAGATTGTCATATCAATTTTAATTAATAGAGTGGTAGACAGCTTGTCTTATATATAACGTGGGAAAATACCTATAATATCCGTAATTATTGCCTTCATTCCCAATAAAAGGAAATAACCCAAGTAAAAAATGAATAGAAAAAAGACCCATTGCGAGAATTACATACCGCTCATAATATTTTTGAAGATGTATGTTGAAAATTATGTGAGATTACAGGTAAATCTACAAAACTTCACTATTGTCTTTTCTTTTTACAACGGTATTCAATAAATAGGATATAGGAAACGATGCAAATAACGCTATATAAAATAAATTCTTTATTTACTCTTCAAATAGCAACTGCTTTATTCTACTGATTATTAAGCTATTATGAATTCTATTTGCATAACACTTAATAAGTATATTCTAGGGAAATTCTAAGTGATTGTAACATAATTTTCTTTTAAGATTTTAATCAGCTTTTATATTTATCAGCGCTTTTACCTAAAAAAACTAAGTATACGCGGGAATTCACGTAAAATTCATATATATGCCGTTAAATATCATGCAATTTTTATAAAACTGCAATTAAAAATGTGTCTGTTCAAATATTTAATGGTTAATTAGTTAAACCGTATTATTACCATCGTCTCTAATATGAGATACGCAACGTAATTAAGTGTGAGCTTCAAAAATCCTTCTTGCTTACAAATAGTTCACGAATCAAAAAAATCAAGTTTTGAGGTGTACGATACGCCTGAAGGGGTTCTTCAATAACTGTCAAATTCATAAATAAAAGGCATACGCTCTTATAAAAACGCTGCCTCTTAAAAATTTTTTATTCTTAAATTAGTTCTTCACCCTGTTCCACAGCTATCGAGAGCGGTAATAAATATCTATTCTTCCACGGCTCCTCTCAATGCCAATTGCTGTTGCTTTACATTGGGGACATAACTATAGTTAGAGTTTGATACTCCATTTGCAACAACCCCAAGTAAATTTAATTTACCGAGCATACCTGTAGCTTGTGCAATTTGGGTGCGAGTTACCCTACCAATACTTGCTACCATAATTACGCCACGACAAGTTGATGCGGTGATTAAAGCATCCACCAACCCGAGGACTGAAGAAGCATCCAAGATGACTAGATCGTAGTTTTCTTCAAATGCACCCATCAATTCTTCCATACGAGGAGAACTTAGTAGATTCGCAGGGTCTTCTGGAACTGGTCCTGCGGTTAAAATATCTATGTAAGATGAACCTGAAGATTGAAGCGTTATTTGATTGGGCAAAGCTACATCGCTTGTTAATAAGGTAGAAAGTCCTTGTTCGTTAGGAAGATTTAAATGTTTGTGTACGCTAGGGTCCCGTAAATTGGCATCAATTAATAATACCTTTTTATGTAAACGAGCAGCACTCATCGCCAAACCCAAAGCCAAAGCTGATTTACCTTCATCGGGTAACGCCGAGGTTATCATTAATGATTTGAAGGCAGAAACAGAATTTAGCAATTCTATATTTTTATAAATTAGGTCGAGGGATTCCCAACGCGGTGGCGATTGCAACACCTGAATTGTCCAAGGAGCAAGAACTTCTGGCTTACCAAAAGGTAGTTTAAATACCGATTCCTTAGCTTTGGCGGCAGGTAATTTAGGAGTTGTTCCTAAAAGCGGTATGGCAAATTGTTTCTCTAATTCAGCAGTAGTACGAACTGCATCATCCGCTGCTTCCCTAGCAAAAGCCGCAATACCTCCCAACATTAAACCAACTACTCCACCTAACAACAAGTTCTGTTGCAGGTTTGGACCTAAGTAATTTCCAGGTTGGGGTTCTTCTACTACTTCCCAGTTAAATCCGCCTTTGTCAAGTTCTTGTTCTACTTCTTGCTCTGCTGTCAATAGTTCCTGCAAGCGTTTTCGGCTGCGGTCTACTTGAGGTTGTAAACGATTATACTGAGCTAGCAAAAGCGGAAATTTTTTCAGTTCTTGACTTAGTTGCTCTTCTTTTTCTGCCATACTTTGGTCGCGTGCGGCTAAAGCAAGGAGGTTGGTTTGCGTCTCTACTAAGCTGCTAGCAAGATTAAGGTCTGTTTGAGAAAGCTGTCCTTGGTTGAGTAAGTCACTAGAATCTATAGTACTTGCATCTACATTACTTCCTCCCAAAGCCCGCCCTACTTCTTGTTGTAGTAGCTGCTTTTGTTCTGTAAGCTGTTCTTTAAGCTTTAACACTTCGGGATGTTCTGCTGTAAAACGCAAATTTGCTTGCGCGATCGCCAATTCGGTTGTTTGAATCTCGTTAAGCAAGGATTGGTAGCGAGTGGACTGACTCAACCGAGAAGAGATAAGTGCTTTTTGGGGAGTGCGTTTTAATTGTTGTTGTAAAGATGTAAGTCGAGCTTGAGCTTCTTTATATTCATTGTGAGTTGTACGTCGTTCTTGTTGAATGTTATTTAAAGCATTTTCATAAGCTTGAGCTTGTGTTTGGGGGTCTGTTAAACTTTGAGAGTTACGAAACCTTAATAACTGTGCTTCGGCTTGGTTTAATTCATCTGTTACCTTTTTCTTCTGTTCCCTAATAACTCTCAAACCACTTCTTAAACGCTTTTTCTGTTGTTCTTCGTTGTAGTCAAGATAAACAGACCGTATGGATTCTAATATTCTTTGAGTTTTTACCGGGTCTTTACCTGTATATTCGACTTGAAAGATTTTAGTCGCAATGTCATCTTCTTTTGACCTTAATTGCTTTAAAGCCAAAGAACTTTTTATCTCTTTTACGCTAATTTGCGGGTATTCGAGCTTTAGTTTTTCAACTGCTTGTTTGATAAGTGAAGAACTAGCCATCAAGTTTAATTGAGTAGCGGTATCTATCTTCACATTAGAGTCGGTAAACTCATTTTTCTCTAGCCCAGCTCCTTCTGCTTTTCCCTGATAGTTTGGCTCTACTAAGAGTTCCATCGAACTTTTGTAAGTAGGCGGGGTCTTTCTGTATACAAAATAACCCGCACCTAATGAAGCCATAAATACTATCAAGAACCAAGGAAATCGCCGGATTAATACCGCAAACAGCTGCCCGTAACCCGGTTCTGAATCAGCAGCTGGATTTACATGGGGACTTAGACTGGTTTGCATCACTTTTTTATTTCCTCGGCTAACAAATCAGGGACTGCGATCGCTGTAAACTATTAGTTTGGTCGATGACTTTCTCAACTTTACTAAAAAATGCTTCTTCTGAAAAATTCGCTACAGCGTGATTGCGGATGTTTTCGTAATTCCAATAGATAACGCTAGCTTCCAATAATGCAGTAGAGAGGGAGTCGGGCGTTTGCCTCTTGAAAAATACTCCTGTTTTACCAGGTATTTGAGTATCTAAAACTCCTCCGGCTCCGAAGGCAACTACTGGAGTTCCACTAGCGTTTGCTTCTACCGGAACCAATCCATAGTCTTCTAAGGCTGCAACTATAACAGATTTTGCTTTAGCAAATAACTGGGTACGTTCTAAATCGGATACGTGACCTACAAATTCGATATTCTTTAATGCTTTCGATTGTAAGCGTTCTTTCTCCGGACCGTCACCTGATATTTTTAGATGCCATCCCAGCCAGTTAAAAGCCTCCACTATTATATCAAGTCGTTTGTAACCTATCATCCTAGCTGATGCAAGAAAATAGTCATCTTTAGAATCTGAATAAACAAACTTACTGGTATCAATTGGATAGTTAATAACTATTGCTTTTTTACCATAAATGCTTTTGATTCGACGTGCAACAACACTAGAATTGGCAATATAAAGGTCCGGTTCTTGTGCATAAGTTAAGTCAACATTTCTCATCAACTGAAAAACTTTTTCAATTAACGGGGCAAAATACTGATAATCAGCATATTCTCTTAAATAAGTTTCCGTATCCCACAGAAAACGGGTGACATTATGACAAAAACAAACGTGTCGTGCCTTTGGGCTTTTTCGGACTGCTTTGGCGAAACTAGTGCTGCTACTAATAATTAAATCATATTCTTGTAGATCTAAAGCGCGAAAGGCAGGAAAATAAAAGGGAGCCATCAACCGAAAGTATTTGGCTGCACCGGGGATTTGCTGTAAATAAGTGGTGTTAACTATTCGCTCGCCTAAGTCAATTGTTTTTTGAGCATCGTATAAAGAGGTAAAAATATCCGCGCTCGGAAAGCGTTTACAAAGTAATTCAAATACTCGTTCCGCACCACCTCGTTGGGTTAAATAATCATGAACTAAAGCAATTTTCATTGTTTTTCCTATGAAATTACAGTTCGACTGTAGACAATAATTTAAGAGTTAATTGCATTAATAATACATCGATGGTTTACATTATTATTTTTCGTTGAACAAATGATTTTAATTTAATTTTTCCTACATATATTTAATCTTTAAAATACATTTCGTAAGGTGAAAATATTGCTTGCTTAAAGCTGGTAGGCAAATTTGGGGTTTGTGATTTATAGCTGGCAATTGCTTGCTGCTTTTTCTCTTTAAAATCACCCAAAAATAATCGGTAAGCATTAGTATTCTTCTGCAAATATTCATATGAAGACAGGGGACTTCGCCACAGCATCCAAATCGGATACTGCAAAAGTTCTATGTCCATTTGTAAGGTTTCAATGGCACTCCGAACTAAAGAGTAAGTTGCTTCATGATCTGGATGTCCATCGTGATGGTGTGGAACGTAAACTTCTTGGGGTTCAAAGGATTGGATAATTTCAACTAATTGAGCAATTAGTAAGTTTCGTTTTTCTGGAGATAATTGAGCTAATGAACCGTCAGTTTCGCCCAGGAATTGCCTCTGTGATGGTTCGATTCCCAAAGTATTTAGAGCATTATTCGCTTCTTCTTGGCGATATTGGATAACATTTTCCGGTTTAACCCAATCTGGTTTACTACCAAAACGTCCATCTGTGAGAAATACAACTTTTACTGGTATTCTTTGAGAACGTTTGAGAGCAATCATTCCTCCGCAGCCTATAGTTTCGTCATCTTGGTGGGGAGAAAAGACTATTGCTCGTTTTTTATTTGCCTCTATTGGTTTGCTTTTAAAACGTAAAAGCCAATTATAGAGTACGTTGTAGTTTGTATCTCTAACGGCGGCTCCGAAAGTAACTCGTAATTGATTTAAAGATTTAGACATAGGTTAGTAATTTTTGGTTTTTACTGTATTGCATGATAATTTTTTCAATTGTTTGTTTATAGACTTTGGTAAAGTTTTCTCTAGTATGGTTTTCTCTAACAAATTTCCAAGAATTCTTAGCCATCTCTTCGAGTTGCGATGAGTCTAATTCTGAAATATTATCAATACTTTGCTTGATTTCTTCTACAGAACTTTCTTTTAAAATAACGCCATAATCATCGCTGACATCTACACTAGATTCATAACTCACAATCGGAATTAGACCCGTATGCATACAGTTGATAACGCATCCACCGCCACCTTCGGAACAGGAAGGATAGACAATAGCCAAACAGCTGTTAACGATATCTAAAAACTTTTGAGAGGTAACATCAATCCAACCAACTGTATGAATGTTAGGAGTTTGATAAAGTTCTTTATAAAAAGCTGTTTCAAAGTCTTTCTCTTTATTAATCGGACCGCAAATAGTTAAATGATAATCCGGCATTTGGGAAAAGGCATCTAAAAGTAAATCCAATCCCTTATGGACAAAACCAGCGCTACCAAACCAAAGGAAGTTTTTACGGCAACCTGCAAAATCTTTATCTTTAGGAAAAGGATAAAGTGTTGGAGCAGAAATAGGAACTCGATACAGTGGTTTCTTCGCGTATTTAAATGTATTCATCGTAAACTCGTTACCAAGAACTGTAGCGCAATCGGCGTATTCGATGGCTTGGTTTGGTTGCTCGAATCTTTTAGGACTTAAAGTAATGCCCCGTCTTTGCTGCAATTCTAGTAATCTGTTTGCTTCTGCTGCATTATGAAATAAAATATGCGCTGTATCGGAATGAAATATTTTTACACAATCCTTATTTAAAAATGATATGCATCGTTGCAAATTCCAACGTGTCTCAACGAAAAAATCATAATCTTTTTTCGGAATAAATACATCGTTATAAAACCATATAACATCGACGTTATAGCCGAAGTCTAAAAAAGTTTTAGCCATTTGCAAGCATTCCCAATGCTGGGTATGGGAAGTTGGGACTGCCTCGCCCGGTTTCAAAGTAAATGGATTGACAACGTAGGAAAGAAGTACGTTTCCAATGGCTGGTTTATTTGGTTGCAGTGAAACCATGCGCCGTCTTTCGAGACGACCTTGTACTCTTTGTGCTAATACAGAAACATTGTCTGCGACGCGCTTAACTAAATTGGTTTGCATAAATAAATGCTTCTGGCAAAGCTAGATAAAGTTTTAACTAAATAAAAGAAGTTGAATGTTGTGCAATGAAGAATTTATCAATATACTTCAGTTGAGTAACACCCTTCACTACACAACTTATTTGTTCTACGCTACTTAGGTCAACCGATCAAGCTATTGCCAAGGTTTTAGATGGAGCGAAGAAAGCGTTTTGTTCTTTTCGCAATTTGTCGCAGAGTCTACCTTGTGGTAATTCTACATCATCGTAAGTAATAACTCGATCTTTGGGAATGTCTCGTTTTAAACGGCATCCTTCGGCTAATCCCATTGGTAAGAGGTTTTGTTCGCGAACTATTTCGGAATTTTCACATTCTCCGTAGGTCATGTAGTAACCAATACCATCAAGGGTATCCCCAGCTTTAAGGTTGATTTTAGCGGTAGCTACCACGTCTACAAGGGGACCTCCTAAAGGACTCATTACAGCATCGCCGAATAGTACGGCACGAGCTACTGACAGAGGTACTTCAAAGTGACACAGATGATAAGGGGTATAAAAACTGTAAAGAGGACCTTCGCCTAACTTATATAGGTTCAAATAGTGTTGCTGTTTGGGGTCGTCGTGAGTAGCAAAAACGAATACTCCGGGACTCGGCTTAGCACCTACAACGTAATCAACGATACCACCCAGTTGCTTAAGTTGTTCTACATCATACATCGAGGTCATTTCATCAACATGACCTTTGAAGTCGTATCCCAGCATTCCTCGTTGGGCAACTTTCATTCCCGTGGCGTTAGCAACGATCGCCTGCTCGAAGGAAATTTTACTACCGTCGGCGAAGCTAGTCACCATGTGAGGTTTTTGTCCCCAACGTTTGGCAAATGCTTCTTGTGTGGTCGGATTGCGATAGGGGTCTTGCAATCCTTTAATGTTTCCGCATAATAATGGGGTTAAACCAATACTCTTGACAAACCGATAGAGGTTCATTTCTACCCCCGGTTGGTCGCCATCGCAAGCTGAAAGGATAACTCCAGCTTTATCAGCATAAACTTTCAAAATAGAGCCAATAGTACCGTCAAGTTCGGCATTCATCATAATAATATGTTTGCGATGAGCGATCGCTTCCATCACAACATGAGCGCCAAATTCAATCGCCCCGGTGACTTCGATAATTGCTTCAATACCTTCGGCGCGACACAGCAACATCGCATCCTCAGTTACTGCGTATTCACCTTTTTTTATGGCATCTTCCAAATCCGTTACATTGGAAATTTCTTTAATGTTTTCGATTCCCGCTTCCGTATAAGCTCTTTTTGCAGCATCTACATTACGATTGGAAATGGCAACCAACTCCATACCAGGAACGGAATTAGCAATTTGATTGGCAATTCCTCGACCCATAAAACCCGCACCAATCATTGCTACTTTGACTGGGTTTCCTGCTTCGGCACGTTTTTTTAAAGCGTTGTCTATAATAATCATAAATTTAACTCCTGTTAGATATCTTGGTTTGAGTAATTACTTTTTTGTACGTAAAATAAGCGCGATCGCAATGCCGAAAATTTGAACTAATTAACAGATTCCGGCATTATATAAAGTTGATAAATCGCTTAGGAAGCATTACCAACGCTCATCATTCTCATCAAAGGCCACTTAGTATCTTTTTCAGACATTTCCGTTGCTTCGAGGGGCCATTGGATGTTAAAAAATGGGTCGTCATAGCGCAAACCCTTCTCGTATCCAGGGGTATAAAATTCACCCACCATGTACATAACTTCACAGCCATCAGTCAGTGCTTGGTAGCCGTGAGCAAACATTTCCGGTACGTATAAAGCACGGTGGTTATCTGCCGATAATTCGACACCGAAATGCTGTAAATAAGTAGGGGATTCGGGACGCATATCGATAATTACGTCGTAAATAGCACCTTTAGTGCAGCGAACTAATTTTGTTTCGGCTGCTGGATCTACTTGATAGTGCATTCCCCGCAAAGTACCTTTTTTGTGGTTAAAGGATAAATTACATTGAGCAACGACTGGCTTTAAACCATGCGCTTCGAGTTCTTTAGCGCAAAAAGTACGAGCAAAAAAGCCACGCTGGTCGTGCTTTTCTTCTAAATCGATGATATAAGATCCTTGAAGTTCGGTTTCGGTAAAAATCATGGCAACGGTTGGAGAATGATTTGATTTTTGGATGTTTGGGTACGCTTAGGTAAATACCCGTACCTGTTTTATTTAGATTTGGATGAAATATATGAGGTTAAGTCTTTTTACTGCTTCTTAACCCAAAAGAAATCTTTGTCGATTTGTTGGGTGCGAATCAAATATTCTAATTGTTTCAAACGGGTAAAGCCTCTAGAGAAAAATATTTCCTCACTCATATCAATTTGACTAAAAACATCAAATAATTGTTTGGCTCCCAAACGTGCATCCCAATCGCATTTAAAACCAGGTAAAACAGTATTGATTTTGGCAAAAGAAACTCGATAGCTGCGATTATCTGAAGCGTTATCGCCAAAGCTTAATTTACATCCAGGAAATGCTTCAGCAACAAATTCAGCTATTTGCTTAACTCGATAATTATTCGCGGTATGTCCGACGTTAAATATTTGGTTGTGTACGATGTCGCGAGGAGCTTCCAAAGCGCAAATAATAGCTTTAGAAATATCTAGGGCATGAACTAAAGGTCGCCACGGAGTACCATCGCTGGTCATTTTGATTTCTTTGGTAGTCCATGCCAAACCAGCTAAGTTATTTAAAACAATATCAAAACGCATTCTTGGGGAAGCACCGAAAGCAGTTGCATTCCGCATGAAGGTAGGGGAAAAATCATCGCTGGCGAGCGGTTTGACATCTCTCTCTACCATAGTTTTACATTCTGCATAAGCAGTTTGTGGATTAACCGGGGATTCCTCGGTAACATCACCCTCGGTAGCAACACCATAAACGCTACAGGAAGACATATATACGAAGCGACGTACACCTGCTTGTTTTGCTAACTTAGCCAGACGAACCGAACCTACATGATTGATATCGTAAGTAATAGTTGGTGATAATTGTCCGGTTGGATCGTTGGATAGTTCAGCCATGTGAACTATAGCTTCCACACCTTGTAAATCCTCCAAGGTGATATGGCGGATATCTTTATTTAAAGTTTTAGCGGTAGCTTGGGTACCGTTGTACAACCAACCATTTTTGTAATAACCAGTGTCTACACCAATTACTTCATGTCCCTTTTCTATTAATAAGGGAGCTAACAAACAACCGAGATAACCTTCTGTACCAGTAACGAGAATTTTCATCATCAATAACTCCTATTAATTATTTATCATTCGGATTGAGATTTTTTACGAATCAAACTATTAGCAATTAACTGCTGCTGGTTTGAGATGTAGAAGTTCTGGAATTTCTGCGGCTACAGCTTTACCAATTTCAATAGAAGAAGTAGCTGCCGGAGAAGGAGCGTTGCACACATGAACGGAGTTTTGACCTTTCACAATCAAAAAGTCGTCTACTAATTTACCGTCGTTCATCAAAGCCTGAGCGCGAACTCCAGCGTGGGTAGGAACTACATCGGACGCTGTAACTTCAGGGATCAGTTTTTGCATACTTTTCACAAAGGCAGCTTTACTAAAGGATCGAATAATTTCCTTGATTCCTTCATTTGAGTGTTTCGCTGCTAATTTCCAGAAGCCTGGATAACTCATTACTTCCGCAAAATCGCTTAAATTAAAATCTGTTTTTTTATAACCTTCACGCTTCATACTAAGTACCGCATTTGGTCCGGCGTGAACGGTACCGTCTATCATCCTGGTGAAGTGAACGCCGAGGAAGGGAAAATCTGGGTTGGGAACTGGATAAATTAAACCTTTAACCAAATGACGTTTTTCCGGAGTTAGTTCGTAATATTCACCCCGAAAAGGTATAATCTTGGCTTGGGGATCGACGTTACCTAATTTGGCTACACGGTCGGAATATAATCCGGCACAGTTGATTACGAAATGAGTTTCAAAACTGCCGTCCGACGTTTCTAAAACCCAATTTTTCCCGCTAGCAACTATTTTTTCAACTTTAGTGTTGAATTTGATTTCGCCGCCGCCTTTTAGAATAATTTCAGCGTATTTCTGGCAAACTTGCTTATAATTGACAATTCCAGTTGATGCTACCCAAATTCCAGCAACACTAGCTACATGGGGTTCAATTTCTTTAACTTCTTCACTAGTAATTTTTTTTACATCTAAACCATTTTCCAAGCCTCGCTTGTAAAGGTTTTCTAAACGAGGAAGTTCTTGAGCAGAAGTTGCCACAATAACTTTACCGCAGACTTCATGGTCAATGTTGTGTTCTTGGCAAAATTGCACCATCGAACGACAACCATCGCGGGAAAATTTAGCTTTGAAGCTACCAGGTTTATAATAAATACCTGAGTGAATCACACCGCTATTATTACCAGTTTGGTGAAACGCTACTTGGTTTTCTTTTTCCAAAACTAAAATTCTTGCTTGTGGATAGCGTTCTGCTAAAGCCATGCTGGTAGAAAGACCGACTATACCCCCACCTATAATTGCGAAATCATACATTTTTTAAATCGGCTCCCCTGTAAATAAAGTAATCAAAATCAAAATTTAGAAGTTAAAAGTTACGAGTTTATAATTAAGAACTCATAACTTATAGCTCAACCGTCATTTACCAAACCTTCCAAGGAGCTTCGTCACTCTTCCAAAAGTTTTCTAAATATTTTTTATCTCGTAAAGTATCCATTGGTTGCCAAAAGCCATCATGTTTGTAAGCAGATAGCTGTTCCATGTCAGCCAGCTTTTCTAATGGTTCTTTTTCCCAAACAGTAGAGTCACCTTCAATAAAATCAATTACTTGAGGTTCTAATACAAAGAAACCACCATTAATCCAAGCGTTGTCTCCTTCTGGTTTTTCTCGGAAGTTAGTAATCTTAGTTTGTTCTTGTCCTAAAACAATTGCGCCAAAACGTCCTGGTGGCTGTACTGCGCTTAAAGTTGCTAAAGTTTGTTGTTCTTTATGGAATTTTATGAGGTTGGTGATATTTACGTTACTAACGCCATCACCGTAAGTAAAGCAAAAAGTTTCGTTACCAACATGTTCTTTGACTCGCTTTAATCGTCCACCTGTCAAAGTATTATCGCCTGTATCTACTAAGGTGACGCGCCAAGGTTCCGCATAACCAGAATGTACGTTCATTTGGTTAAACCGCATATCAAAGGTTACGTCCGACATATGTAAGAAGTAGTTAGCAAAATACTCCTTAATCACGTATCCTTTATAACCACAGCAGATAATAAAGTCATTAATACCGTGTGCAGAATAAATTTTCATGATGTGCCAAAGAATTGGCTTACCACCAATTTCTACCATCGGCTTAGGTCTAACGCTAGTTTCTTCACTTAAGCGCGTACCAAGACCTCCAGCCAAAATTACTGCTTTCATAAAAACTGCCTCTAATTTTGTAGGTAGATGATTGAATAATTCTCTTCTGATTCAATTTGAGAAAAGCTTTTGATTTCTCAGTATACAATCTAACCGTATTTTTACTGTAAATTGTAAAGGGCAGATAAATATAGCTGTTTTGTCTGTGAAAAAATGAAAAAGCTTGATTTTACGAGAAAAGGACAATTCAAAACTTTTGATTTTACCAGAATAAAACGCATCAAATAAGTTTTTTTGTTCTAATAAAGTCAAGTAAAAATAAAGTTTTATTAAAATAAATTGATATATAAAATAGATAAAACTAATCTATCAATTGTGGATAAATTTTCTGCGGTGCTTGTTTAAATAGTTATTATATCAAGTCCGGATTCTTACGTATTATTCTCTGCAAACAAATAAATAAAATAATCTTTTTTCTCGTATAAATATAGGTTGTAAGCTTATTTTTGCCCTAATACCCTTGATATGCTCTATTTTTTCCCACGTTTAAAGAATAATCGGATGTGCGAAACGACTCTATATTTAACTGTCACTTTCGTTCCGAACAACTTAAGAGCAGAAGTTTTAAATTGATTACTCTCAACTATTTGAACATTGGTTTTGCCTGTATTTCAAGTTTGACAGTATTGTTACGATACAGCAGACAAGAACAAACCAGTGAAGAAAGCGTTTTTACATAATTATGATGCGATCGCGAACAATATAGTAAGTAATAAACAACAGAGAATCAAATAATCCAGTAAATCTATCTAGCTTATATTACTTAGTTATCTTACAAAATAGGTGTATAAAAATACCTAAAAAAAAGAATTCAAAGGAGTAAAATATCAGTGTTCATCCGAACTTGAAATAAGAAGAGATAATCATGGATCGTACTTGTTAACTTTTTAAATATGCTTTAAAAAAAATTCTAATAAGTAAATCGGCTTCAAAGGCTTAACCCTACTGCCTACTCCCTCGTCATAATTACAATTTTCAACGCCGACGTACTTATCCGAAAATTAAGCTTTAATGGTTTCTAATCAAGAATGCGACAGGTAAAATCAGATTTCTCCCCAATTATTTGAGAGGAAGGGGTGGGAACGGTTGCAGGGGGTTTTTAATACGTACTTACTTTTCCCGATCGAAAAAAACTTACTAGACGCAGAGTAAGCAGAGTAAGGGAATAACACTATAAATCTATTTTGTATTGGATTAAACTGAGAACCAAAGAAAAGCTAATCAGCGCGGATACGAAATGAGATCGCATCCGCGCTGATTAATTGAATAAAAAGATTACCTAATTTCCTATTATTAATTATCAACATTAACCATATTATATGGATCGGTTAATAACAGCGATCGCTCTTATTGCTCTATGACGCTGGTTTTCTGAAATAAAGTATCGCATTTGTTGTCAACAACAACGCAGATGCTGCTAAGTGCTTGTTGATAATTATCCATATCATCTTTTTCGAGGGAAATTCTCGCTGCTTTTTGTAAATCTTCTATTGCTTGCTGACGGTATGTATTAGATTCACCTCCGCCATACTGTGCAAGTTCATAACGAACTAAACCTCGCTTTAGATAGACTCTAGGTAATTTGGAATTAATGTTTAATGCTTGATTAAAATCTTCAAGGGCTTTCTTGTATTCTTGCTCAAAGTTGCTGCTATACTGAGCTAATTGATAGCGAACTAAACCTCTTTGATAGAAAGCTTCTGGTCTGGAAGAATTAATTTTTAATGCTCGATTAAAATCGTCAATAGCTCTTAAATAATCTTTTTGGGAATCACCGCTGAATTTAGCTATTTGAGAACGGACGATACCCCGTCTGATGTAAGCTTCTACCTCGTCACTGTCAATTCTTAGCGCCTGATTGTAGTCCTCAATTGCCAATTTATATTCTTTGTCAGGATCGCTGCTATATTCAGCAAGCATATACCGAACGTTACCACGATTGACAAAAGCTTTGATTTCGTTTGGATTTAATTTAACGGCGTGAGTGTAGTCTGTAAGGGCTGCTTCATATTCTTTTAAGTTGTAATGTGAATTGCCACGATTGACATAAGCCTTCGCATCATCGGGATTTTTTTGTATTGCCCGATCGAAATTAGTAATAGCTTCCTCATATTTTCGCCCTTTGTAGGCAACACGACCGTCTTTATAATAATCTGTAAAGCTTCTATTACTATCAGCTGATTTGGAGCTAAGTAAAGTTTGCTGGGCGTATTGGTTTTCTTCAACTGGCGATGTTGTAAATTTCGTAATTATATCTAAATAGCCCAGTGTCAAAAAGCCAAGCAGGCACAAGATAACCGGGTAAAATTTTGGCTTATTGTTCTGCTGATAATAAGAAATGTTTGGACTGACTTGCGGCAGACGACGACGATGAGTAACGTGTCTTGATGCTGTTACCGTAGCAGCAGTGCGCCTTCTTGGAGTTGTCGTAGTACGTCGCCGCTTTGCCTTGGGACGGGGTTTTAAGTGTTGCTTGGTTGCAACATCTTGAAGCGATGGAAAAGGATCTCTTCCGCCTAGTTTTGCACTACGTTCGCACCAAGGACATTTATGTAGGTGATTGCTGTAGATATGTTGGGGGTTTTTTTGACATCGTTTCAGAGCTTCTTCAGCTTCAGCTAGTGCCAGCAGCCATGTTTGAGCGTTGGGACGAATGTTGGGATTATTATGTCCGTCTTCAAAGCAACGTACAAAAAGCTGTTGTAAAGTGGGGTGAAGAATTTCCCAAGATGGTGCAATGGGTGTAGGAATATAAGGTACGCGCCGATTAACGCTGTAGGTAAAATGCCCTTTAGCTATGCGTGCTTCGTATGGTGGCGGTTCGCCTACGCTTTGGAAAATTCCAGAAAATGGATGGGTACCTTCCATTAAAAGTTGAAATATCAACACCCCTAACCCAAATAAGTCGTGGGGAATAGCGCGATCGCACTCGGAAAAAGTTTTGTTCTGTAGTTCGGGTGGGGTAAATTCGGGTTTACCTACGGGAGTACGATAAACGATGTCGGTTTGTGGATCTCGCACTTGAAACGAATCAGTATCCACCACCGTCACCAACGCCGTATCGCTGACTAATATATTCGATTCGTTGACATCACCAACACAATATTCGGCTTGGTGCAAAGCAGCAAACGCCGCAGCCAAATTACGAGCAGTACGTATGAGGTACTGATAGTTAAATAAGGGACAATGCTGGCGGCGAGTCCTTGGATTATAAAAATCGATAACGGGACGCATTCCCCGAATACGGGGCATCATGAAACCGATAATTTGATTGCTGCCGTCCGTTGCCCGAATTAATTCGGAAGGCCAAGCAATTGAGATATGTCCCAAAGATGCCGTAGGATTGGACGGTGGGTGAAGAACCATTACCTCTAGCTTACGAGCCTTTTGTAGATCGGGCTTGTGGTAAACTTTGGCGACTATTTCGGCATCTGATGGTATTGTGTAGATGCACGCTTCACCACCACGCCCCAAGCTGACGTTAAGGTTCATCGGAACAATTTGTCGATCGGGAAGACAGCGTAGTACCTGCATTTTCTAAATTACACTTTTTTTATTGTTTAAATTTGACTGCGGTTCGTAGAAGAAAGTTAATACATTTATTAATCGCTTAATGCTGCTATTATTAAAGTTAAATCGTCATCAGTACGTTGAGTAATTTTTTCAGAACGCAAAAACTTCACTAGCTGCTCTTTCGCCCCTTTCAACTCTTGAGCATTCGCTACAAAGTCAAACAAAGGTAAAAAGAACGGTTTGTGTGGTAAACCTACAGCCATATTAATTGCTAGCATTTGCAGCCCGTCGGTAAGAATTGCAATATTCGTAATACCCTGTCGCCATACATTTATTTGCACTGAATCTAAAGCAGTAGGTGAGGTTATAAAGCTGGTTTCATTGATGTATTCCCCACTATCAGGAACGGTTAAAGCTGTTAAATTACCCATGTTATCTTTAACAACTGCAACACCATCTCCTATTTGAGCTACCACAGCGACGTTAGGTGTGGCTACGACAACAATTAAAGTTGTCGATAAATCTTTGGGTGGTCTGTTTGAAGCTATTGCTTCTTCCTCTACTGCTGTTTTTGCAGCTAAAATTGCTTCGCTTAATAATGACCTCGCCGAGTTATCTGAAGCAAGGGTATGTTGGTCAATCTGCTTTTTGGATATATTTTCAATTGCCGCTTCTACAGCAACCATTGCTCCAACCTTCCCAAGACTTGCACTTCCCGCGCCATCGGCAGCGGCAGCCACTAATATATTATCTGGCAACATCTGCCAGTGATGGGCATCTTGACACAGTAGGGAGTTCTTTACGTGGCTAGTACCACAGACTGATGCACCCACTACCCGCCAGTGAAGCTTTTGTCTTGAAGTGTTCATAAACTTACCAATTATTTCGGGCTGTTTAATTGTTGTACTTGGACTATATTAAACAGAACCCCAACCAATTGGCGGTAAAGCTATTTGTTCGTCTACTTTGGAATGAGATACTGCTGACATACTAGCAGATAACCATACAAACATTTCAACAAAGTTCAATCCATTCAGCTTCAAAGGAGTACGCACGGTTAATTGAGTTAAGCGGCTCATGTTGGCATTTTCTACTCCTACAGAGAAAAAGGCTACACGTTTATTGGTTTCGTCACTCTGTAAGCGCATTGATGCCTGTTCCACAACTTCATCGGGTTCTCCCTGCGGCTCGCCATCGGTAATCATAAATATCCAAGGACGATAGTAAGCAACACCATTAGAGCGATACTGACCTTTACGTTCTTGAATTAAGTCTAAAGATTTGTGAATACCAGCACCCATAGTAGTTAATCCTTGTGCTGTTAATATAGGCGGAGTAAATTGGTCGGCAGTCACAAAATCTTGTACTACATTTATATTACTATCAAAAGTAACTATAGATACCTCGACTCTTCTTGATGCCAATGGGTTTTGAGTTAGTTCATCCTTAAAACTAAGCAAGCCTTGATTTAAAGCATCTATTGGCGCTCCTTGCATCGAACCAGATGTATCTAATAATAGTACGCAAGGGCAGCGAGGTTCGGGATTCTCGGCGAAATCAACTACTTCGTCTAGTCTTAAGGTATCGGACATAACTTTCGGTGCTATATTGAAGTTCTAAGGTTTGATTTTCGGTTGTTCAAAGTATATAGTTTAAAGCCCTAAAGAAACCATAGTTGTGGCACTTTAGACTATGGATATTTTAATTATAGTTCGTTAATTACTAATGCATTATTACCTATAAAGTTAAACATATCTTTATTGTTATTTTATTAAACCATAAGCATTTTTCCGAAACTGGATTAACAATGGCTTTAAATTATCCGGTTTATATACATAATAAACCTAGAATACAATAAATTAGTACTCACGCACGCATGGAAACTTAAAGATTATATGTGGAAAAAACCCTGGTTAGATGAAATACTGACAATAAACATAATTATCTCTTATTAAGAAGAGAATTGATTAAGTGCTGTCAAAAACGATCGGGTAACTTTTCATTTTATGTATTGTTAGTTCCTGTGTTGCCAAAAAAAATGTAACAATTAAGCTGTGATGTCGTATTTTTAGCTGGTAATATATCCATGTAAGAAGAGGACAAATTTATACAAATAGAATATTAACTCTTTAATATCTTAATTAATGCAATTGATGTTTACAAATATTTTGTCTTATTTACCGTATTTATCGATCAATTATGAATAATTTTGCGACTTTCACAAAATTGCCTCCTTTAAGTTTGTTAAGACATTTGTCTAGTTGCTTTGAAAATACTTGTTTGCAAGTTCAAAGTAATTCGGTTAACTGGTGGATTTATTTAGAAGAAGGAAAAATAGCTTACGCAACTCATAGTATAGAACCTTTCGATAGACTTGAACGTCATCTGCGTCGGCTTTCGGTTCAAATACCGACTTTAACTAGCGAAATTCGCGTACAGTTACGGATGATGTTTGAACCGGATTCGCTGCGGAAGTCAGTTCAAAGTGTAGAAAATGTAGCAGAATCAATATCCTCTCAACAACCTTCAGATTACCAAGCTATTTGCTGGTTAGTAACCCAAAGATATTTGAATCCTACACAGGCAGCTATATTAATTCAAGAGTTAGTCAAAGAAGTAGTTGAATCATTTTTATTAATTAAAAAAGGTACTTACGAATTTCATCAAAGTCTAATTTTATCTCCAAAAATTTGCCGACTTGATGCCGAAAAATTATTATTAGTTTCTCAAGATAGATTGCATTCTTGGCAAAAACTTAACCCACAAATTACTTCTCCATTTCAACGTCCTTATCTATGGATTAATACAAAAACTCAAGTCCAGAAAATATCTGAAATTCAGCCGAATTTAGTCAATTGGATGAAGGGATTTAGTCTGCGTCATCTTGCTGTAATTATGAATCAAGATGAACTTCAGTTAGCGCGGAGTTTATATCCTTATATTCAGAGTGGAGCAATTTTATTACATGAACCAGATCCACCATTTGAAAAACTACCAAAAACTGATAGTGAAATATCCTATAGTATCCCAATAACCCAATCGATTAATAATCAAATTGTATCTAACACAATAGAATCACTAAAAACAACTACTAAACCAAAACCAAGCGCTCCTCCAAAACAGAAAATACCTGTTAATAAAGTAACAATTCAACAAGCTCAACCTTCTCCTGTTAAAGAACAAGTTGAAGTTGAAATTACAAAGCCACATAATCCACAGCCTACTCCTACAGAAGTACCACCACGGAAAATTTATAAAATAGTTTCTGTAGATGATAGTCCAGTAATGCTCAAAGAAATTAGTCGTTTTTTAGAAGATGAGAGTTTCTCTGTTGTTACCATAGATAATCCTTTAAAAGCTGTAATGTCAATTATTCGACATCAGCCTGATTTAATTTTATTAGATTTAAATATGGAAGGAATTGATGGTTATGAATTGTGCCGGATAATACGAAACAACTCTAAGTTCAAAAATACTCCTATTGTTATGGTAACAGGTAGTAAAGGTTTTGTAGACAAAGTAAAAGCCAGACTAGTAGGAGCATCGGGCTATTTAACTAAACCTTTTACTCGTGCAGATTTACTCAAAATGGTATTTATGCATTTAACTTGATTAGTTAGAGCAATATCAGTTATAAATTTTTAAAATATCATCTGTAAATTGTTCGTCTTTGTGCGGTTTGATTCGAGCAAATTACTATTAAATTTGGATAGTGAGGAAACATGGCTACAATTTTGGTTGTCGAAGATACTCCTTCTCAGTTGGAGTTAATGAACGTTTTTTTGACTGATGCCGGGTATGTGGTGCTTCAAGCAACCGATGCTAAAGATGGATTTGAAAAAGCACGACTGCATCAGCCTTCGGCGATTATTACAGATGTAGTAATGCCAGGAATGAGCGGTTTTGAATTTTGTCGTAAACTAAAACGGGATTTAGATACACAAAAGATACCGATTATTTTTTGTAGTTCCAAAAATAAAGATATTGACCGTATCTGGGGAATGAGACAAGGCGCAGATGTGTATCTGACAAAACCTTTTAGCAAACAGCAATTAATTAGTGCTGTTAAATCAATTATTATTTAATTATTTAATTTGCTAATCTTATTTTACAGTGTATTTACCTAAAATTCAACATTAGTTTTTGAATGCGTTAACAAAGTTTAACGCTTAATTTTTATATTCATAATTCTCTAATTGCTTACTTTTATGACTTTTATAAGTTTTCCGATTTTTTTTTACTATATGAATTTTTTGAGTCGTAGCCGTTGAGAAACTTGGTTTATCAAAAAGCCGGGTTTATTTTATCTCGTTTCGTTTAGATAAGGAATAAGGAGTAGGGAAGGGTTATAGAATTGAACGGTTATAGGGCATTGTGTCTTAAAAATTACATTCAACCTGACCGATTAAGGTACTTTTGTGCTGCCTTAAATTATAATGTCTAATACCCTATGGCTGATTTCCCATTGCCAATGCTCCATTCCCATTTAAAATAGTTTTTGCGTGTTAATTCAATCGTTATTTTAATCGCATAATCATCGCATAATCTAATATATTCCATGCGTATTTCTTTAAATTGGTTACAGGAACTTGTAGAGTTACAATTAAGCCCCGAAGACCTAGCAGAAACACTGACGATGGCGGGGTTTGAAGTAGAAGATATTGAAGACCGTCGTACTTGGGCTTCGGGGGTTGTAATAGGGAAAGTTGTCGCACGCGAACAGCACCCGAATGCTGATAAATTAAGCGTTTGTCAAGTTGACGTGGGAAAAGGCGAAAATTTAAATATTGTCTGCGGTGCTGCTAACGTTCGTGCAGACATATATGTGCCAGTTGCTACGGTAGGAACTTACTTACCAAACAAAGATTTGAAGATTAAACCCGCCAAACTGCGCGGGGTACCTTCCCAAGGAATGATTTGTTCTTTAGAAGAATTGGGTTTACCTAGCGATGTAGACGGAATTCATATTTTTTCTGGCGAAAATATCAAAATAGGTGATGATGTTCGTCCTTTATTGGGTTTGGACGATGTAATTTTAGATGTAACCGCTACGGCAAACCGCGCCGATGCTTTGTGTATGGTAGGTATAGCGCGAGAAGTTGCGGCAATCACCGGGGGAGAACTGAAAATTCCCCAACCAGAAGAAATCTCGGTTCCTCAAGGTGCGGGATTAAGTATCAAAGTTGATGATACTAAAGCTTGTCCGACATATATTGGAACGGCGATCGCACAAATTAAAATCGCTCCATCTCCCGACTGGTTGCAGCAAAGGTTATTATCTGCGGGAGTTAGACCGATTAGCAATATAGTTGATATTACTAACTATGTAATGTTGGAATGGGGACAACCATTGCACGCATTTGACCGCACGCGACTGCAAGCGATCGCAGGTTCTGAGAATATCAGCATTGGAGTTCGATTTGCTAGTAATGGGGAAACTCTCAAGACGCTTGATGGTAAAACCCGTAAATTATCAACTCAAAATTTATTGATTACCGTTAATAATAAACCCGTGGCTTTAGCGGGAGTTATGGGTGGGGAAGAAAGCGAAGTCCACAACGGAACCGAAAATTTAGTTTTAGAAGCAGCGCTGTTTGATACGGTAGCCATTCGTCGTTCATCTCGCAGCGTTGGTTTGAGAAGCGAATCTTCTACCAGATACGAACGAGGAGTCAATCAAGCCGAGTTAGAAATCGCCTGTCGTCGGGCTTTATCGTTGATTGTGGAAATTGCTGGAGGTACCTTAGTTACTCAAGAAATTTCCGATACCCGTGCAGATCCTTCTACATGGACTCGTTCGATTGAATTGCGTTTAGATCGAGTCAATCAGATACTTGGACCTGTAGACTTGGGAGAAGAGGAAACCGGAGAAATTAAAAGCCAAGATGTAGAGCGGATTTTAACCGCTTTGGGATGTCGGTTAGTTGTTTCAGGTGATGGAACTTGGATGGTTTCGGTACCCGCATATCGTTACCGCGACTTAGAAAGAGAAATCGATTTAATCGAAGAAATCGCTCGTTTGTACGGTTACGATCGCCTTTGCGACACTTTACCAGAAAAGCCGGAAGTTGGTTATTTACCTGTAGATCAAGAATTAATTCGCAAATTAAGAAGTGCATTCCGCGCTACCGGGTTAACGGAATTAATGCATTACTCCTTAGTGAAACCCGGAGAAGACAGACAGGTAGTGTTGAGCAACCCATTATTTACAGAATATTCAGCATTGCGAACCGATTTGATCGCCGGTTTAATTGATGCATTTCAATACAACATCGAACAAGGAAACGGTGCGCTCAACGGCTTTGAAATGGGGCGAATTTTCTGGGAAGAAGAAGACGGTTTTCAAGAAGCTGAGATGGTAGGGGGGATTATTGGGGGCGATATTACCAACAGTAAATGGACGAGCGGAGGTAGTGGGCAATCCATAACTTGGTTTGAAGCCAAAGGTATTTTAGAAAGCGTCTTTAAAGTCATGGGATTGCAGGTAGAATATCAGCCAGATAGACGCGACGATCGCCTGCATCCAGGGCGTACCGCTTCACTTTGGGTGGGAGGTAATGGGTTAGGGGTATTTGGACAAGTGCATCCCCAACTTCGCAGTCAAAAAGACTTACCAGATGACGTTTATGTATTTCAATTGAGTTTAGAAGTACTTTTGGATGCGATGGAAAGCGATGATATATTGACACCCAAATTCAAATCCTATTCAACCTATCCGCCATCCGATCGAGATATCGCCTTTTTCGCACCCGTTAATTTAACAGTCGCCGAAATTGAAAAAGCGATCGCCGCTTCCGGTAAAAATTTATTAGATTCCGTCGAATTATTTGATGAATATCGCGGCGAAAACGTACCCGAAGGGCAAAGAAGTTTAGCATTTCGCTTAATTTATCGTTCTAACGATCGCACTCTTACCGATGCAGATGTTGAACCAGTACATCAAAAGGTTAGGGATACTTTGGTTGAGAAATTTGGAGTAAGTCTCAGAAGTTAGGAGTTAGGAGTTAGGAGTTAGGAGTTAGGAGTTTTTAATTATCACTGTTTCTACTTTCTACTCCCTATTCCCTACTCCCTCAAATAGGTAATTCTAATAACGGAAAGAAAGAAAGTAAAATAATTGTTCATTGTTCATTGTTCATTGGTAAATCATGACTAAATACATAATGTGGGGCAGCTACTGCGAAAACGTTTTAGAAAAACGCGCACCTTATCGTCAAGAACATTTAGATGGATTAAAGAAGCAAAAGGAAGATGGTGTTTTAGTGACAATCGGTCCGACAAAGGATACTACTCAAGTTTTTGGAATTTATGAAGCAGCTGATGAAGCGACTGTACGTAAATTGGTAGAAAACGATCCTTATTGGAAAAATGGGATTTGGACTGAGTATTTTGTTAAAGAGTGGGTGCAGGCTTTTTAATGATGAGAAATTAAGATAATTTATTTCAGGTTCGTAGTAAGGACTTTAGTCCTAATAGCGCTAAAGCGCTTACTACGAACCTTCATTCCAAGCTCGATAAAAATCACTATAATTTATTTTCTCGGCACAATGCCACAATAGTTTATAACAGTGCCGATCTTCTAAATTCACATCATTAACTTCTTCAACAAAACAATCTTTCAAGGATGCAATCAATTTCGGCATCTGTTCGTTATCAATAATCTTTTTTAAATCTTCTGCGGCATTTTTCCTCACCGAATCCTTCGCTGACTTAACCAGATTTACTAAAGTATCAAAAGCAAGTTGATTGTGTGGCTCTAATTTTCCTAAACTAGAAGCCCTACGTCTTTTACTATCGTCATTTTTTGCAGTTTCAATTCCTTCAATTAAAGCCGCGATCGCTTTGTCGTTATTTCTAGATTTATTCCTTGATTTTCGCCGTGCGGGTTTATCGTCTTTCTTTGTTTTATTGTTCGATGCATTGACAGCAAGAGCTATTTTATTTTCTGGAGAAATAGTTAATAAATTTTCTGCTGCATATTGCTTTTGCAGTTTATTTGTTGATGAAGTTACGATCTTTTCTAAAGTTGAAATAGCAATTTGATTTTCAGGTTGGCATTTACTCAGGCTAAAGGCTGCTTTTCTGCGAATAGAATCTTTTTTAGTCGATTGAATTATTTCTATTAAAGCTGTTATGGCAATTTGATTTCCCGGTTCAATTTTCCCTAAACTATCTGCTGCTTGCAAGCGAAAGTTTTCATGATAAAAAGATGTTACGATCTTTTCTAAAGTTGAAATAGCTATTTTATTGCCAGGATCGAATACTTTTCCTAAACTATAAGCAGCATTCCAAGTATCGAAATCGCTTTGATTTGAGGCAATAAACTCTTCTAAAGCAGTAATAGCATAATTACGATCCGTTTTTAACAAGGTAACTCGCGCACTTTCTGAAATTGGTGAAGGATATCTCCACCATCTTTTTTGTGTGGAATGAAAACAACCAAAGCGCCATTTAATTAATTTTTTTAAAATGCGATCGCATAAACTAGAATCTGCAAATTCGGCAATTCCTTCACCAGCAAGAAAATAAGCTTGATAGCGATAAAATCCACCGCAACCGTCTTCAAACTCGATTAACGTTTTAATAAATTCCTCTTTGCTTTCTTGAGTTACATCATCTCTACCAAGCCATAGTAGGATTACTTCTCGCCATTGGTATTTGAAGATGGGGGGAGAGGGGGAAGAGGGGGGAGAGGGGGGAGAGGGGGAAGAATTTAAGAAAAATTGCCAGTCGTCGATCGCTAATGCTGCAAAATATTCTTGGAAGGTTGGATGGTAAAAGGCATATACTTTTTCACCTTGGGCTTCTGATATTCCGACTTGATTGAGCCAGCCTAGTTGAAGTGCTAATTGAAACAAGCCTTCATCGGGTGCGCCTAAGACTTCACATACAAAACGATGTCTGAGACGAAACTTGGTTTTTTCGTTAGCGATCGCTATTAATGCAAGTTTTCCTAATGCTCGATTTAACTGCTTTCTTTGGGTTGATGTGGTGGGAAATCTATCTTGCTTCCATTCGTAAATTGACTCTACAAATTTTTCGTAGAGCATCGCTTTGGTGTTGGGTAATCCACCGCGTCTTAATCCCCAAATACGACACATCAAAGCTAATCGCAAAGGATTCTTCACAGCATCGCGAATTCTTCTACGTGCTGGTTGCTCTAATTCTGTTCGTAAATTTTCCCCTAATTCTGGATTATTCTGAAACCAACAATTGATAAATTTGCCCATCAAATCTGATGAATTGGGATTACCGTAAGTAAAATTTAGGTTGCGGAAAGTATCAAAATCCGACAAAGCATTTTTTCCAGCATCCCAAACATTTAAGCGACAAGTAATAATAACAGATGCATCTGCTACCCAACCTTTTAAATATTCAGCAATTTTACTTAACGCTAAACTGGAATCGATCGCCATTTCATCCACAGCATCC
The DNA here is from genome assembly GCA_965234645.1 of Rivularia sp. (in: cyanobacteria). Classification (GTDB taxonomy): domain Bacteria; phylum Cyanobacteriota; class Cyanobacteriia; order Cyanobacteriales; family Nostocaceae; genus Rivularia. The sequence continues at coordinate 418,950 of OZ248344.1, forward strand.
AGCAGCAACCATACCCGCCCTTGGTTAAACTGTTCGCAAAATGAATCTTCCATCTCAGGTGAAATCCTTCGCTTGCGAGTTGCTGCTTTCAACCAATCCTCAATTAAATAATCTTCTAAACTCTTTCCCTGCAAATCGGCAAGAGAAACCCAAATCGGGATATCTTGCGTATTATCAGCTATCCACGCAGCAATCTTTTGTAACAGCGTTGTTTTCCCAGCACCAGGTTCACCTAAAATTGCAATACGGCTACTTTCCTTTGACTGCAACTGTTGTAAAAACTTATCTAACGTCATTTCGCTAACATCAGCATCTTCCGACTCGTATAACTGCGAACCCTTACCCGGATGAACATCACCATCGCGTCTTTCTCGGCGATCGCGTTTTACCAAACCCAAAGGCACATAAACTTCATCTAGTGCAAAACTTATACCATCGGCAGTTGTTAAGGGATTCGTAGTTAATCGTCTGTGATTATTAGCTGACAAATGACGACAGATTTCAGTCCAATTTAGAGAGGGGGTAGAGGGGGGAGAAATTTCTAACTTCTCACCTTGTCTCCTTCTCTCCTTGTCTCCTTGTCTCCCCATCTCCTTGTCTTTCCTCAACTTCCATTCGCTATCAAATCTTTGTAAATTCGCTTCCGTTTCATAGCGAGGGAACCAAAGATTTAAGGTAAAATGCCAGTTTTCCGAACCACCTTTTGTTGTACGATTATCTTCAAGGATTTCTAGAAAATCAGTAAATCTTTTTAATGCTTCTTTTATTTGTTCGACTTTTAAAATCGTTTCATCACTTTGCAAACTCGTTAATTCTTGCAAAAACCGCACCTTAGTTCTGATTACCAGGCGTTTTTCCGTTATAAGGCGAATTTGAATATTGGGGCGTATTGCATCAACTATAGCTTCGTTGCATACATCGAACTCATCGTTAGCATAAGCCAAAATTGCAGACAGCAAACGCTTCGCTCGTTTTTGTACTTGTAAGCCATAGCTAACTCTTGCCATCGGAACAAGTTAAAGGTTAAAGGTTAAAGGTCAAAGGTTATGATTTATAAATCCTAACTCTTAAATCCTAACTCTTAACTCCTAACTCTTAACTCCTCACTCCTAACTAATTTCAATTTCTTTAATTACATCGTTGATGGGATGTTGTTTGTCGTCAAATTCTAACGATACTTCACACCTAGTCAACGGAAATGGTTCTAACATTTTGCCATCTTCCCAACTTTCCAATCGCCACCAAAGAGTTTGAACTATCATTTCTTTACCATCTACTATTTCAAAAGTTATTTCACCGAGGTTGTTTAAACCGACAATTTCTGTACCGTGTCCTTTCTTGCTCAGAAATTCGCGGTAGTTTTTCGCCATTGATAAGTATTTTTCTAAAGCTGGTTTGCGGTTTTCTTTGGGTAATGGAGCAATGATAGAAGTCGCTTCTTGGTTTTGTGTTTTTGGTTTCTCTAATTCTTCGTCTTTTGATGCGAGGAAATCAATTCGATACCACCATTCGGGTTTTTTAGTAATTTCTAATTTCCGAAAACTATTTCTTTGTTTGACTAAATCAATTGTTCCAGGAATACCTTGAATTTTCAAAGGGGTGCGTTGAAATATATCTTCGAGGAGCAGATACGTATAACCAATAATTCCTTCTTTTTCTGGTTTATCCCATCCTAATACTTCTGCTGTTGGTAAATCGCTATTTACTTTAATAGGAATAAAACCTTGTCTGTGTGCGGAATGACTGCCACCTATACCACCTACTTCATTCTTAAACGAACTGCTGGTTAATTGAGCAATTACTAATTCCGATTTAACGGGTTCGGGACTTTCAAAAGGATGTGTTGCACTATATTGCAAACGCGCACCAAAACCGTAGTGAACGTCGCCGGATAAAAATACTACACGACTTCTTGAATTAGGTAATGCTCGTAATGCTAACCTAGCAATCATTCTTTCAAATGCAGTTTTATTCAACGCCCAAGCTTCTGTATCAAAACCCCAAGCCGCATTCCCAATTTTCTCGTAAACTTTTTTGGCGATTTTTTGCAGTTTTTCTATATAAGGTACGCCGATAAAAGGACCTGGAGAAATAATAAAACTTACTTTAATATCATCTCCACGCACTTGTTTTGATATTTGTTCGTCGTAACCTTCCTTACTAATAAGTGCGGGAAAATCAAAATCCTTGCCGGGGAATTCTCGCCAAGTGCGCGTGTCGAGTACTATAACTTCATAACCGGGACCGTTAACCGTATAATGCCAAGTTAAGGCTGCATCAGAATGAGGTAGTTTTTGCGATTGTTGAATATCTGCAACGCTAGGTAAACCAATTCGTTGAGCAATGTGTTCTGAGAAAATCTTATTTGTACCACCACTAAATGACCAACCAACAGCAGCTTTGAGTAATTCCTCACCTTTCGTATCTTTTTCAAACTGGTGTGGTGTATTACCCCAAGCCTGACAAATCGCACAAGCCAGCATAGCATTTTGCAAAATCCGCTTTCCCAAAGGTTTATCGAGAATGCGGGAACACCAAGCCATATTTAAATACCAATCGTCGGTGATTTCGTGATCGTCGAAGATCGTGTAAGTGGGAATATTGGCGATCGCACGTCTTACTTTTTTGAGAGTTGACCAAAATTCTTTAATATATTTAACTTCTTGTTCGTAAGCTTTCCTAGCATCACTTTTAGTTTCCCAATGATTGGAATTTAGATCGTTAAAATCGGGAAAAAATTCAGCATCAACCCACAATACATCACTCCAAGCAAATAAATGCATCGTCAAATATTCGCCAAAGGTAAATAAATGACTTTTAGCAATATTAGTTATGTTATTTAATTTACCAATACTTGCCGTTAAACCAGCAGTTTTAGTTGCTAAATTATTGCGTTTTCCCGGATTTAATTCTTCTAAATTTTCAACATCGGGTAATTTTTCCGACCATCCTAAAAGCGTTTCACTGGCATCCATCAACATAAAAAGTAATACATCGGCAACATCATCAGCATAGATTTGGTCGCCAGTTAAAAACAGTTGATGCGGTCGTTTTTTAGGTTCTTTTTCTAACGCTTCTTCGATCATTTTATCTACGGCAGCAAGCGCATCTAAGCTTTCACCGTGGGGTTTGCGACAAGAACCGTGAATGATGCGTAAATCTTTTAAATCGCTTGGAGGTAAAGCGAAAGAAGGCAATGTATATTGAGGATAAGTAATATCTTTCAGCGAACCCTCAGCAGTTAATATACCGGGACTGTTAAGTAATTCACCATTACCAAAATCTAAATCGTAGAGATAATTTTCACCGTTAATAAGTATATTTGATGAAGCCTTTGCAGTTACCGCCACAACGTGTAAATTAATGCCAATTCTTGCCGTAGTTCTAGTACTTTCAAATAAGAAACTATGGTTTTTATCAAATATTGTTAAAGTAACGCTACGACTTGCTTTTAAAGCCACCCATACAGTGACAGAATCGGGTTCCGTGCGTCGTAAAATCGGTCCAGCAATAACCAATGGTAGTTCATTAATACGTTCCCTTAATGGTGTCCATCCCATTTAACTTTTGCCCCATCTACAGCTTCTTTTCCTGTTATAACGGTTTTGGGTTAAGAGAGGATGTTTGATTTGGATTATTTAGCGGTTTTTCAAAGGTAGAATTTGATATTAAGGGAAAAATACCTGGCGGTTGAAACCGGGATTGTGACGCTTTTGAAGCATTTCATCTGTCGCAAATGTTAGCATATTCGGGTATCAGTAAGGAAAACCAAAGCCGATGAAAATAAAAGCAATTATTCATCCAGCAGAAGAAGGTGGTTATTGGGCTGAAGTTCCAGCGCTTCCCGGTTGTATTACTGAAGGTGAAACGATGGAAGAGGTATTAATTAATTTAAAAGATGCAATAGAAGGCTGGTTGGAAGTTGCAAATAGTAGTCACCAACTAGAATCAAATGCTCAAATTGTCGAGATTGCGGTATGAAATCAATCTCTGGTAAAAGCCTGTGTAAAATTGTTGAAGAGCGAGGTTGGATTTTACAAAGAATTAATTGTTGCCATCACATTTACCAAAATTCTGATTTTGATAAAATACTTTCTATTCCCGTTCATAGTAATCAAGATTTGAAAATTGGGACTTTAAGAGCATTGATGAAAATTGCTGATTTAGTAGAAGAGGATTTGACGTAAATTGATTTTTATAATTTAGAGAAAAAGTGCGATCGCCTTACATCACATAAATAATTAAACCTATGGCAATTCTCCAAAGCAAAAATTTATCAATAGGAGATATTCACCGTCTTTTCGGCTATCAAAGGCAATACAATGATTCATTCACATCATTGTTATCTCTAGAACCTTTAACCGAATTTGAACGGCAAGAAATATTACAAATTCGCACGGACTTTGATAACTACATTATAGAAAGTAAGGTATTAGAAGGATTGGTTAAAGCGTTAACAGTTTTTCCATTAATGCGATTAGCTGGCTTTTTTCGCTCTCCCATCAAAATTGCTTTAGAAGAAAATATTGCCGATATAGTTATTGAAGACGAAGATACAAAAGTTACAGGTAGGCTAGATATTTTAGCTGTTAATAAAGCAAAATTGAACGCAGCTAAAGTATCTTTTTGGGTTTTGGTAATTGAATCAAAGAATAGCGGTGTTGATGTGTTTGAGGGCTTACCGCAATTGCTCACCTATGCATATGAGTGCTTAGAACATCAAAAATCAGTTTGGGGTTTGACTACGAACGGAAGGATTTATCAATTTGTGTATATTCAACAGGGAAACCCTCCGACATATCAGTTAATGCCATCATTAAACTTGGTGGAATCCGAGCGAGCGGTTGAGTTGTTGCAGGTTTTGAAAGCGATTTGTGAGTTGGGTTGAGATTTTGGTTTTTGATTTTACCTGGCGGTTGAAACCGCGTCTACACAAGCAAAACCCACCTGCGTGGGTTAAGAATCAGCGTTACGCTCCGCAACAATATGCAAAGCAATAATGGTAAGATAAATAGGTCATACATTTTGGTAAGACTGATGCAGAAAGTAACAATTACCTTAGAAGATGATATCTTGCAATTTGTAGATTCCCAGTCAAAAGGCAATCGTAGCGCCTACATAAATACACTTTTAGCAGAATATCGTCGTCGTAATTTAGAGTCGCAAATGATTACTGCTCTAAAACAAGATGCCCAAGACTCAGAATATCAGGCTGAAATTGCAGCTTGGGATGCTGTTGTAGGAGACGGCATTAATGCCTCAGAATAATTTAACTTATCGACGAGGAGAAATTCGTTGGGTAAAACTCAACCCAACAGTAGGGGCTGAAGTACAAAAAACACGTCCTTGTCTAATAGTTCAAAATGACATCATGAACCAATATGGGCTATTAACTATTGTTATGCCCTTTCGTGCGGGAAGTAAAGAAGCTCCCTACGTGGTAAATATTAAACCAACCGTCGCGAATGGATTAGATAAAGAACGTTTTGTTGATGTAGCACAGATTCGTGCTGTAGATCATCGTCGCGTTTTGGGTATAGTTGGTGTATTAGAAGAAGAATATTGGGAATCTATTCGCACCGCATTAAACATAGTTATGGGATTTGAATTGTAAACCTTTTTATTAAATCCAAAATTTATCGCAAAAAGCAGATAACTTGTAATTTCATTATGATTCTAAAACTATTTGGACAGATACTTACTATAACGGGCAGACGAACTTCCCATCTGGATTTAACGAGAATATAAAAAAACAGATGCGCTTGTGGAAAGAAAATTCAAAATAATATAAATTTCAAAAAAATACGCTTAATATTACCTATCTTTGATTATCTTGCTGCAATAAAACTAACTACTTCTTTCTTTCTTTTCTCTGCGCTCTCTGCGTCTCTGCGGTTTTTTTAATAGATAATCTTTGGCGAAATACAAGCAATATAAAAAAAGGTGCGTCACGCTTCGCAATAACACACCAATTACCAATTACCTAATACCGAATCCTCGGATCTACATAAGCATTCAAAATATCAATCAAAATACTCGCTCCGACAACAATTGTCCCGAAAAATATCATGATTCCCTGCACTGTGGGATAATCCCTTTCGCTAATTCCTTGAAACAGTCTATTCGCTAATCCGGGCCAAGAAAATGTTACTTCGGTTAATACTGCTCCACCAAGCAAAGATGCAAAGGTTAATCCCAACACGGTAATCACGGGAATCAATGCATTTCTCAAAGCGTGGGAAACCAAAATTTTTCTTTCTTGAATCCCCCTCGCTCTTGCTGCTTCCACATAATCCGACTGCATGGTTTGCTGCAAATTTACCCGTACAATCCGCTCGAAAATACCGCTGAGTAATATTCCCAAGGTACAGCAAGGCAGTACCAAATATTGTATGGCTGTAAAGAATTGACCAAAATTAAGGCTTAAAAGACTATCTATTGTATATAACCCAGTAAAACCTTCTGGAGATCCCATAGTTGCTGGAAATCGTGTTCCCAAAGGAAACCAACCCAACCAAACGGCGAAAATCAACTGTAGTATCATTCCTGCCCAAAACATCGGCAGTGCATAAGTAATAGTACCGAATAATCTACCGCCTAAATCAAGGGCAGTACCGGGACGAGAAGCCGAAATGGTACCAACAGTAATACCAACAACCAGAGCAACTATAATCGCGAATATTGCTAATTCTGCCGTCGCTGGAAAATACTGCCAAATAATCTCCCAAACTTTCTGTCCCCGACTGGTTGTAGATTCGCCCATATCCAAGACAAGCAATTTACCCAAGTATCTAAAATACTGCAACCACAAAGGTAAATCTAAACCTAATTGTGTCCGTAATTCTTCCTTCGCACTTTCCGGCGCACGTCCACCCAAAATAGCATCAACTGGGTCCCCAGGAGTGGCTCTAAGTAATAGAAAAACGATAGTAACAATAGTCAGAATTTGCAGCGGAGCCAGCAACAAACGAGTAGTAACGTAATACGCTAAAGCTTTGGATCTAGACATGAATTTGTTAGTTGTTAGTTGTTAGTTGTTAGTTGTTAGGAATGGGCATGGGGGATTGGGCATGGGGCATGGGATATTTGTTTGTTTGATAATGTTAATTGTTTATCTCAGAACATTGCACTAAATGTTTAAATTTGTAGTGCGAGCATCTTGCTCGCTAAGTACCTAATCAAAATTAATTGTATATTGTCATTGCGTTCACGCAGTGTTCCCTCTTAGGGAAGGAACGAAGCAATCGCAGGGACTTGAAGCTTTCAGAATGTAAAATTAATTTTGCACGACTACTTAGTATGTCTCAAGCGAGCAAGATGCTCGCACTACCCAATCTATTAAATAGATATTTTTTTATTTGCAAGTCGATACATTTGTATATTCCATTCAAATTTTATTTAATCTTCTCCCGTATGTCTCAAGCGAGCAAGATGCTCGCACTACCCAATCTATTAAATAGATATTTTTTTATTTGCAAGTCGATATACTTATTTTGCAACCGTCGGCGGATTGGGGTTTATTTTTCCAATGCCCAATTACCAATCCCCCCTGCCCAATTACCAATCCCCCCTGCCCAATCCCCCATGCCCAATGCCCAATTCCCTATTTCTTAATATTCCTATATATCAAAATCTGAGTAGGATCTAATTGCACTCCGGTAATTCCATTTTGAGCAAATACGTAGTCTTTACTTTGCCATAAAGGAACGTAAGGTACTTCTTTCGCTAATATTTCTTGAATTTCTGCAAAGATTTTTTTGCGTTTTTCTAGATTTTGTTCTTGCCGTTGTTGGTTAATTAATTTGTTCATTTGCTGACTGTAGAAAAAGGAACCTTGACTTTGACTTCCCCCTTTTTCACAACCTTTTTCTATAGAACCTTGTTCGCAAGATAAAAATGGCTGAATGTAATTATCTGCATCTAAAAAGTCGGGATACCAATCGAGTAAGAATGCTGGGTATAAACCTTCGCCAATGTTTTTGAAAGCGGATGTAGATTCTACAGTATTTACGTCAAATACCAGTATTCCATCCATTGTTTTTTTAGCTAGAGCGTCCAAAACCAAAGCTGTTAAACTGCGAGTTGCCGAACTTGAAGGATACCAAACTTCTACTACAGCCGGATTCTCTTGGGAAAAACCTGCTTTTCTCAGCAATTCTTTCGCTCTTTCGGGATTACCACCTTTACCGTATTTTTCTTTAAATACTGGTTCGTAAACTTCAAAGGTTGTCGGAATCATACTATAAACTTCTTCCGCTTGACCGTACAATACTCTGTCATAGATCAATTTACGGTCAACCATCGCAGCGATCGCCTGTCTCACTTCCGGTATATCTAAGGGTTTTTGGTTGCGGTTGAGTGTCAAATAACTAACTACGCTACCTTCGTTAGGAATTGCTAACCATTTACCGTCTCTGGACATTTTCTCCAAACTAGTAATTTGGTCGGGATCTAAACTAACATAAGCAACATCTACGCCTTGTTTGCGAAAGCTATTGTATAAATTAACGCCACTGCTGAGAATCTGCACGTTTACACCTTTATTCGCGGGCTTTTCTCCCCAATATTTCTCAAAAACGTCAAATGTCAGCGAATCCGTGCCAAAGTTGGTTAATTTATAAGGTCCAGTTCCCACAAATTTATTCGGTTCAAATTTCCCTTCACCGATTTCGTAAACTTTGGGAGAAAGTGCGGGAACTCCAGCAAAAGCCAGTAATGAAGTAAAGGCTGCAAACGGTTGTTTTAATTTAATTGTTAATTCATATTCTCCCGTGGCTTTTACTGATTCCACGCTATCAGAGAGTAAAAAAGAAGGCTTACCTTTATTTTCGATAAAGCGACGCAAACTAAACTCCATCGCCTTGGCATCGAACTTCGTGCCATCGTGAAATAGTACGCCTTTACGAATGGGAATAGTATAAGTTAAACCATCCGCGCTAATCGTAGGTAATGCTGTAGCCAATTCCGGCTTGAGTTCGGTACTTCCAGATTCGTAAGTGTAAAGGCGATCGCTCATGTTGTACACCAGCGACAGCGAAGACAACTCATAAGCATCTGCTGGATCGAGAGTACGCGGTTTCGCCGTAGTACCGATAGTAATCCGACCATTTCCAGAAGCAGAAGCAGAGGGATTTATATCATTACTAGCGCAACTAGAAACCAATAATATACAAATGCAGAACAGGGAAAATAATAATCTAATTCGCCCCAACTGCCTTATAGACAAGGAAAACAAATTCATAGCGGTATTGTATTCAATTAATAAATTAAAATAAGCGGTGAGATATTTTACTATATGTTTGACAATATCTCTAGGATTAAAGGTCTGCATGTTAAAGGTTAAAGGTCAAAGGTTAGGAGTTAGGAGTTAGGAGTTAGGAGTTAAGAGTTAGGAGTTAGGAGTTAGGAATGAGGAATTAAGAATTATTTACCTTGTCCCCTTGTCCCCTTTTCTCCCCATCTCCCCATCTCCCCCATCTCCCCATCTCCCCATCTCCCCATCTCCCCATCTCACCATCTCCCAATTCGCTAATTCCACTTATTTTCCGCATAAAAAATATTAAACGCAGCGAAATTTATCTTAAACTACCAATTTAATGGCAAGAGGTTTGATAAGCTTTTCTCGTGTCTTAAGTTCCGATTGAAGCTGTACGAGTAGTGTTTAGAAAGTCGCCTCGTCAGTCAAATGGGTATGCAAGTGTAAAGGAATACCAGGTTTAAAAGAAACTTTGACCTTTGACCTTTAACATGCAGACCTTTAACCTTTAACATGCAGACCTTTAACATGCAGACCTTTGACCTCTTAACGGGATATAAAACGTGAAATATTTTTTCTTGTCCGATGGCTGGAAAGTTGGCAGAGTATGGGCATATGATGGACTGTGGCAAGTGAATGCATGGCGACGGCAACCAGAAATTGAACGATTAAATATTTGTTTGGTCGAAGATAGCAACGTGATGTGGCTTTACCAAGTTGAAGATGCGATCGTCACTGTGGAAGTTCAGCCAGTATTGTCTGTACCGCCACAGACACCACCTCAAAATATCGGTCAAGTAGTTTTAAAGCGTTTAATTAGCGCCGAACAAGTTATCCAACGTTTGGGGGATGCTTCTGCTAAATGCCAATTGCAAAATATGCAGTCAGTTGTAAAGTAACATCATTTACTTGATTTTGCTTCACATAAGATCGATGTTCTTGATAAAGCTAATTGCTTCGGGCTGCTAGTTCGCTCCTGGGCACATCTAAAATAGAAGATTTTGAGAACGCACAAAATTTTGGCTATTTTATACATCGCTTGTAAGTTTAATTACATATATTAAAAATAGTCGTAGAGATTTGCCTTTTATGAGAAAAGTTCTGAAAATTAGGACTTTTACAGGTTGCATCGACCCATATTAGAAAATAATTTTAAGTATTATCATCTAAACTGCTGTTACCGTATATGAGTGTCAAGCCTGCTGTTAACACTCTTGCAAACAGTTCCATCAATAGTTACACTTTTTAAAACATTCTCATTTTTACATGGCAGTTGCTGCCTCCGAAGAAGCGGTTTCTGACGAGGCTGGATGTCATGGAAGCTAATGCGTTTCTTAATTAAGACGCGCTTAGTGCAAAAATCCCAGTTTGCTAATAAGAAAAACTCAAAAAATTGTTTGTAAACATAATTCTTCGAGGAGGAGCGTAGTCAATGGGACTACCTTGGTACCGAGTACATACAGTCGTTCTGAACGATCCAGGACGGCTTATTTCTGTACATTTAATGCACACAGCTTTGGTAGCTGGCTGGGCTGGTTCGATGGCTTTATACGAACTAGCTATTTTCGATCCTTCAGACCCCGTACTAAACCCAATGTGGCGGCAAGGGATGTTTGTACTTCCCTTTATGGCACGTTTAGGTGTTGTTGAATCTTGGGGTGGTTGGAGCGTTACGGGCAATGCTACTGGCGACCCTGGTTTCTGGTCATTTGAAGGTGTAGCCGCAGCTCACATCGTTCTTTCCGGTTTGTTGTTCTTAGCTGCCGTTTGGCACTGGGTTTACTGGGATTTGGAATTGTTCCAAGACCCCCGCACCGGCGAACCTGCTTTGGATTTACCAAAGATGTTCGGTATTCACCTTTTCTTATCTGGTCTTCTTTGCTTTGGTTTTGGTGCTTTCCACCTCACTGGCTTATTTGGTCCAGGTATGTGGATTTCTGACGCTTATGGATTAACGGGTCACATTCAAGCAGTAGCACCAGAATGGGGACCGGCGGGTTTTAACCCGTATAACCCTGGTGGAGTTGTAGCACACCACATTGCTGCTGGTATTGTCGGAATTATTGCTGGTTTGTTCCACTTGACTGTACGACCTCCCGAAAGGCTTTATAAAGCGTTGCGGATGGGTAACATCGAAACCGTACTTTCGAGTTCGATCGCAGCAGTATTTTTCGCAGCATTCGTAGTTGCCGGTACTATGTGGTACGGTAGCGCTACGACTCCCATAGAATTATTTGGTCCAACTCGTTATCAATGGGATCAAAATTATTTCAAACAAGAAATTGACCGTCGCGTTCAATCTAGTGTTGCGAATGGTGCAGACCTAGAGCAAGCTTGGTCGAGAATACCTGAAAAACTCGCTTTCTTTGATTACGTTGGTAATAGCCCCGCCAAAGGTGGTTTATTCCGTACTGGTCAGATGAATAAGGGTGCTGGTATAGCGGTTTCTTGGTTGGGACACCCGGTATTTAAAGATGGTGAAGGTCGCGTATTAGATGTACGTCGTCTTCCCAACTTCTTTGAAACATTCCCCGTACTTCTTACCGACGCTGATGGTGTTATCCGCGCTGATATCCCCTTCCGTCGTGCAGAATCTAAATACAGCTTCGAGCAAACTGGTGTAACAGTTAGCTTCTACGGTGGCGACCTTGACGGTAAAACCTTTACGGACCCCGTAGATGTGAAGAAATATGCTCGTAAAGCTCAATTGGGCGAACCTTTTGACTTTGATACCGAAACCTTGAATTCTGACGGTGTATTCCGCACCAGTCCTAGAGGTTGGTTTACTTACGGACACGCCGTATTCGCACTATTGTTCTTCTTCGGTCATATCTGGCATGGTTCTCGGACAATTTACCGAGATGTATTTGCTGGTGTTGATGCTGACCTCGAAGAACAAGTGGAATGGGGTAGATTCGCTAAAGTGGGAGACAAAACTACTCGTACAAGAGAAACCGCTTAACTGTGTTTCTCCTTACTTCTGAGTAAAGAATTGTAAAGAACGGTCGCGAAATAATACTAAAATTCAGCAATTTAGTTTATTTACGCGATCGTTACTTCTTGTAGCTTGGTACACTGGGATTACAGCCTGATAGTCAGCAGGAATTTAAAGATATGGAAAGTGTTGCATACATTTTGATTTTGGCACTGGCGATTGGCACCCTATTTTTTGCGATCGCCTTTCGCGAACCTCCTCGGATTGAAAACAAAGAGGAAAAGTAGAATATTTGTTAAGTGAATGCCGAATTAATGGCAAAACTTAAATCATAATTAGCCGCTGCAACCGATGTTTAGGCAATTGCAGCGGTTATTTCTGTATTGTGGGACTAGCGGAGTCAGGAGTTAAGAGTTAAGAGTTAAGAGTGAGGAGTTAAGAGTTAAGAGTTAAGAGTGAGGAGTTAAGAGTTAAGAGTGAGGAGTTAAGAGTTAAGAGTTGAGAGTGAGTGAGTAGCAAGTAGTAGGTAAACCGCCCATTCGCACTCTCCCCATCTCCCCATCTCCCCATCTGCCCCCTCTCCCCCCTCTCCCCATCCAAAATTTATTGACTATTAAGACTTCACAGAGTATTAATATTTGATATAATCTATAATCTGGAAGTTGATGTGTGTTTTAATCGGCTTTTCTGCGCTAGGATAATATTGGATATAGGTATGGACTCCCAAAACAAAGCGATTGCATATACATCGCTAGGAGGCAAAAATTTTACGGAGAATAAAACCAGGAAACATAAAGCATGGTAAATGTCAATCAGAAAGCAACCAATAGTGATATAGGGTTTACCCACGACGATTTTGCGGCTTTACTTGATAAGTACGATTATCACTTCAGCCCAGGGGATGTAGTCCCAGGTACAGTTTTTAGTTTAGAACCGCGCGGCGCTCTGATTGACATTGGTGCTAAAACTGCGGCATATATACCTATACAAGAAATGTCAATTAACCGGGTGGATAACCCGGAAGAAGTATTACAATCTAACGAAACGCGGGAATTTTACATTCTTAGCGACGAGAATGAAGAAGGGCAGTTAACGCTTTCGATTCGCCGCATCGAGTATATGCGGGCTTGGGAACGGGTACGTCAGCTACAAACAGAGGATGCTACAGTGCGTTCGGGCGTATTCGCAACTAACCGTGGTGGAGCATTAGTACGGATTGAGGGATTGCGTGGCTTTATTCCCGGTTCTCACATAAGTACTCGTAAACCAAAAGAAGATTTGGTGGGCGAAGATTTACCATTAAAATTTTTAGAAGTAGACGAAGAGCGCAACCGGCTTGTATTATCTCACCGTCGGGCACTGGTTGAGCGTAAGATGAACCGCTTGGAAGTAGGCGAAGTTGTAATCGGTACAGTTCGCGGAATCAAGCCTTACGGTGCGTTTATCGACATTGGCGGTGTCAGCGGTTTGCTACACATCTCCGAGATTTCTCACGAACATATTGATACACCACACAGCGTGTTCAATGTCAATGATGAATTGAAAGTAATGATTATTGACTTGGATGCGGAAAGAGGTAGGATTTCACTTTCTACCAAGCAGCTTGAACCCGAACCTGGCGACATGATCAAGAATCGGGATGCGGTATTTGATAAAGCAGAAGAAATGGCTGCTAAATTCCGCGAGCAGTTGTTAGCCAAAGAACAGGGTATAACTCCAGAAGCTGCTCCAGCAGAGGAAGTACCAGCAGCAGCAGAGGAAGCACCAGCAGAAGAAGCAACCGCAGAAACTGAAGTTCAAACAGAAGAAGCACCAGCAGAAACTGAAGCTCAAACAGAAGAAGCACCAGCAGAAACTGAAGCTCAAACAGAAGAAGCACCAGCAGAAACTGAAGCTCAAACAGAAGAAGCACCAGCAGAAACTGAAGCTCAAACAGAAGAAGCACCAGCAGAAACTGAAGCTCAAACAGAAGAAGCACCAGCAGAAACTGAAGCTCAAACAGAAGAAGCACCAGCAGAAACTGAAGCTCAAACAGAAGAAGCACCAGCAGAAACTGAAGCTCAAACAGAAGAAGCACCAGCAGAAACTGAACAGAATGAAGCTCAAGAAGTTGCAGCCGCTGTCGAAGAATAATGAATTTATCGTTGTAGATGCTTATAACGGTTTAAAACTTAGTAAATTTTTAAAGAGGGGAAACCCTCTTTTTTTATTATTTATTATTTAGGATTTAGGATTATATAAAAATAAATAGTGTAGAGACGTTGCACTGCAACGTCTCCATATCCGAATGTGCCCGATTTAGATCGAATTTGCCGATAATTGATTAATTCAAACCAACCAACTGCGATTCGATATCGGAAGACTTCAAATCCTTACCGATAAAAACCAAACGAGTAAGTCTAGCTTCTTCAGGTTTCCAAGGGCGATCGTAAAATTGTTCAAAGCGATTTCCTACACCTTGCATTACCAAACGCATCGATTTATCGGGTACTGCAACAAAGCCTTTGATACGAAAAATTTCTTGCTGTTGTACCAACGTTTGTAACTGCTGTTTCAACTTTTGTGGATCGAAACTGCGGTTTAAAATTACGTGATGAGAAGTAATTTCATCATCGTGTTCGTGTTCTTCCTCGGTATCATGGTGGGAAGGGCGTTTATCTAAATTATCTTCAACAGCGGCTTGCAAACCCAATAATATAGACGGATCGATTTGTGTGCGATCGCATTCAATAATCTTCACTATCCGAGGTAATTCTTCCTTAACTAAATTCCTGACTTGAGTTAAGGTTTCCCGATCCACCAAATCGGTTTTATTTAATACCACTAAATCTGCACAAGCAAGCTGGTCTTCAAACAGTTCTTGTAAAGGTGTTTCATGTTCTAAACTATCATCTGCTTGCCGTTGCGCCTCTACAGCTTCTAAATCTCCAGCAAAAGTTCCGGCAGCAACCGCTTCACTATCCACCACGGTAATTACGGAATCGACTGTAGCAGCGTTACGAATTTCTTGCCAGCGGAAAGCTTTTACTAAAGGTTTCGGTAAAGCCAAACCAGAAGTTTCAATCAAAATGCAGTCGATGCTGTCTCGTCGTTTAATTAACTGCTGCATCGTCGGTAAAAACTCTTCTTGAACCGTACAGCAAAGACAACCGTTAGTTAACTCATAGATATTATCGCCAATATTATCGCTGTTTTCCTCTTCCGGGCAAACTTGACACGATTGTAATAATTCCCCATCAATACCGAGTTCGCCAAATTCATTGACTATAACAGCGATGCGTCTTCCTTGATTATTTTGTAGTAAATTACGAATTAAAGTAGTTTTTCCACTTCCTAAAAAACCTGTGATCACGGTAACGGGAATTTTTGCAGCCATGCGTGTAAAAATTATGTATCGGTGTTTTGACCGTTTGTATTAAAAATCAGCTTTATAATTTTACGATGAAAGGGTATGTGGAATAGCAAAACACTTTAAAAAATGCCCAAACGCATTATCAGCGAAATTTCCGACGAACAAGAAGCGATGCTTGCCAACTATCGGGAAAAATGGCGATCGTTTGAATTATCAACCAAACCTATCGACAAAGAGAAAGTAAAATCGGTGATTAAGGCTGCTTATTCAGTAAGTGATTTTCCCGAACCTGAGATTTTGTTTTACGAGAGTCCTTTTGCAGCGATTCAGGCAATATTTGCTATTGATGGTTTTAAAGCTTATTTAGGTAAAGATATTCGTAGTAAGTTTCGTAAAAGAGTCGTAGATCATATTGAATATGAAGTAGAACAAAAACTTGAGGAAAGTCTTTCCAGAAAATTACGAAATAAAATTAACTATCCCGAATTTCCTCATTACCCAACCGAGAATAAACCACTAATTCCTTACTTTCCTTCTGATTATTGTATTTTAAGCTGCATCGATACTCAGTTAATAAATGATTTTGATAACTATGAGGAAGAACAATCCTATTTATTTTCAAGCTTAAGAATGAATCTAAATAGAATAGCAAGATGGGCAACTTTGGGATGTATGTTAGATTTCTGTATCTCGGTTATTAATGTCGGACACGATAAGAAAAAATGGGAAGTTGTTCAAGATTTAGTTCAATATTGCGGTTTTATATTTCAATTTGAAAAAGTTTGTATTTCGTGTAATAGACCTTCTAAATTATCTTTTGATACAGAAAACCGGCTTCATGGTGAAGGGGAGCCTGCAATAAAATTCCGTGATGGTTACAGCGTCTATGCTTGTCATGGTGAACACCCTTCTGAAGAAGATTGATTTTGATTTAGCTTGTTTTTTGATAAGTTATTTAATATTCTTTTGTTTTGTTCTTGATTTTCTATTCTTTATTAACAAAATTCATTACGATCGCAATCCTGGTGGTGCGTGACGCTTAAACATAATTAACCGTTTACCCTTAAAATTCAGGTGAGCGTCACACACCCTACAATTTACCCATTCCCAATTCCCCATTTTTATGATTGAAGCAGTAATTTTCGATATGGATGGTTTGTTGATTGATTCCGAACCATTGTGGCAACAGGCAGAAATAGCTATATTTAAACAAGTTGATATCATTCTTATTCCTTCTATGTGTCTGCAAACCAAAGGATTGAGAATTGATGAAGTTGTGGAATATTGGTACAAAAAATATCCTTGGGATAGTTTATCGTCATTGGAAGTTGAAGAAGCAATAGTTAATAAATTAATTGAGCTAATTTGTACTGAGGGTAAGGCTTTAGCTGGTGTTAACGATGCGATTAATTTTGTCCAAACCAAAGATGTAAAAATAGCTTTAGCTTCTTCTTCATCCTATAAAATTATTAATGCTGCCTTAGAAAAATTAAATTTAACTGATACCTTTGAAATAATTTATTCGGCTGAATGCGAAACCTTAGGAAAACCTCATCCCGGCGTTTATCTTACCACGGCTGAAAAACTGGGTGTATCTCCTCAAAATTGCTTGGCTTTAGAAGATTCCCTCAATGGAGTTTTAGCCGCGAAATCCGCTCAAATGAAATGTATCGCTATCCCAGAAATGTCAGAAAATCATAACCCAAAGTTTGCGATCGCGGATATGGTTTTGGAATCTCTACAGCAGTTAGATGATAATATTTGGGATTTTGTTAATTTGTAATTGGTGAAATATTATGTTGGGTTTCGTTCCTCAACCCAACCTACAAACTAAAAACCAAACCCGCATTAGGGGCGACACCTTTATAATTATCAATGCTTAACACAAATAATCATAAAAATATCGCCCCTACAAGTAAATTATTTTAACTTAATAAATCTTAATCAGCGGTTGCCAATCCAGTTTCGTTGTTACCGCGATTGCGACGACGAGTAAGAGTATTGAACAACATTTGTCCGATCGCTTTAATTAAATTACCTTCCAACTCTTGGAACATTTTCATGTTCATGCCAAAAGCTGCATTGGCTTCATCTACGATGCGATCTGCTGTTGCTTCGTCGATGGGCATTTCATCTAAAGCTTGACGGTATTTTGCTTTAAATGCTTTTTCGTCCTCAATCTCAGCAAATTCGTAGAAAGCAATACCTTCTCCTTCGTTGAGATTCATTGCTGTTTGAGCAATGTTTTTCAAAATTTGTCCGCCGGATAAGTCACCCAAGTAACGAGTGTAGGAATGCGCTACTAATAATTCGGGTTCGTTTTGCGATACTTCACGAATGCGATTTACGTATGCTTCACCCGCTGGCGATAGCTTGATTTGTTCGCGCCAGTTAGCACCGTAATAATAGCTAAGGTCTTGTTCTAAACTATGCTGTCTGTAGAGTTCCTTAAAGTCAATTTTGGAAACAACTGGGTGGTTGGCGTGTTTTTCCAACTCTTCTTCCATCGCAGTGTAGGCAAAGTAAAAGTTAGCAACTAACTTACGATAAGAATTTTTTTCAACGACTCCTTTTAAAAAGCACTTAACAAAACCAACGTTTTCTGCCATTGTGTGGGCTTTTTTGGTGCCTACACGTAATTTGGTTGCTAAATCGCTACTCATGCTAAATTTCTCAACAATAAAAAGGTTAACTAAAGGCTGTATCGTTCAAAGTCTGAAGTATTAAGCGATCGCAAGCCTCTTATAGCGAGCCAGTAGCTTTGAATCGGCGATATATCAGATAATATTCCTTATCCTAAATCACTTATAACAATTCACTACTGAGCGCATCTATATTTACTTGCTTCGTTCACATTCCTTCGTAACTAAAAACAACTACTAGAATGTAACATTAGAGCTAATTGATGATAATTTCTATTAAAATTTCTTAAGCACGCTAAATAAGTCTTTTACATTACAAAACTTATCCCAATTCTAAGAAGCTTTAATTTTTATTGACTTTTATTACAGAAACTTGTTCTGGATTATTTTGATTTGTATTTTTTTATCAGATTTTTAAAATCAAAAAGTATATTTTTATACATATTATACCGCATTTATTCTGCTGTAAAGTTGAGAAATAATTTGTGTATTACCTCTACTTTGAATAAGCTTTTAAATATATTAAGAGCATAATTTTTGGTAATTACATTAGTAATGTAAAAAGAACTTTAAATTGGCTTTAAGAATGGTTTAAACCAGTTGTTAAAGCCATCAGGGATATTACTGACTTGGCGAAATCTTCATATTTGCTTGATGGAATTCATAAGTATTATTGAGCAAAGATACTTAAATTAGAATAAATTTATAAAGAGAAAAATAAAAGCGACATATCAAAAAGTCCTGATAGAAAGGTATTCTACGGGAATTGTTCAATAAGCGTATAAAGTGTTATTGTCCTGTGTGAGTGTGTGGAGCGAAATAAAGTTATGGTATCATTTATAACTCGAACTCACGGTGGTCTGCGTGAGGATTCTGCTGGTAATGCTAATGGATGGAAAAAAGTTTCTGCAAATGGTTTTATGCAGAACTCCTTAGTATTGCCAAAATCTCCTCTATTCGGTACCGATGGTATTCGCGGAAAAGTAGGCGGATTGCTGAGTGCGCCTTTAGCATTGCAAGTAGGTTTTTGGACGGGTATTGTATTGCGTAGCCGCAACCAGAAAGTCGGTCCTGTGATTCTGGGACAGGATTCCCGAAATTCCAGCGATATGCTGGCAATGGCAATGAGCGCGGGGTTGACAGCAGCAGGATTAGAGGTATGGTATCTAGGATTATGCCCTACTCCTTGCGTAGCTTATCTTAGCAGCATTACAGATGCTGTAGGTGGGATAATGATTTCTGCCAGCCATAATCCACCAGAAGATAACGGCATCAAAATTTTTGGTGCTGATGGTATTAAGCTATCTAAAGCATTGCAGCAAGAAATTGAAGCGGGATTGCGGGGTAATGCATCACCTGCGGTTAGTGTTACCGATTGCGGACGGCATTACTCGCGTCCGGAGTTAATATCGGAATATGCACAGATATTAAAAAGTCCGCTACATGGGAATGTAAATCTTCAAGGAATGAAGGTTGTTTTAGATTTAGCATGGGGAGCAGCAGTTGGTTTAGCACCATCTGTATTTAAGGAATTGGGTGCAGAAGTCATCTCCCTACACAACCAAGCAGATGGATCTCGCATTAATGTTGATTGCGGTTCGACTCATTTAGATATTTTGCAAGCGGCTGTCAAAGAAAACAATGCCGACTTGGGTTTTGCATTTGATGGTGATGCAGACAGAGTATTAGCAGTAGACAATACCGGAAGAGCAATTAACGGTGATTATATTCTTTATCTGTGGGGAAAATCTTTACAGCAAAAGCAACAATTGCCGGATAATTTGATTGTTTCTACCGTCATGGCGAATTTAGGCTTTGAAAGAGCGTGGAAAAAAATCGGTGGTGAATTTACACGTACTGATGTTGGAGATAGACACGTACAAGCAGAAATGTTCCGGGCTGGTGGAATGTTGGGAGGCGAACAATCCGGTCATATCCTCTGCCGTCACTACGGTATAACTGGAGATGGTTTGCTGACAGCTTTGCATATAGCAGCTTTAGTACATCAGGCAAATGTACCTTTATCCGAAATGGTAGATCGAAGCTTTACAACGTATCCGCAACTATTACATAACGTGCGGGTAGAAGATAGAGAAAAGCGCGTAGGCTGGAAAGATTGTCAGCCAATAGAGCAAGCTATTTCTCGTGCCCAAGCAGCAATGGGTGATGCTGGTAGAGTATTAGTTCGCGCCTCTGGTACCGAACCCGTAATCCGAGTCATGGTGGAAGCCGAAGCTGCCGAACTTACTAACTATTGGACAAAAGAATTGGTTGATGTAGTGCAGCAGAATTTAGCGGCATAAAGGATTTTTGAGATTTGGATTAGTAGTTATTAGTTGATATTTGGACGGTTGTTTTTCGATCGACTATCGATTAACTACTGTCCACTAAGAATGTATTAAGTATTAGTTATTGGTTATTATCTACTAACTAGTACCTACTAACCATTTTTAATCTACTAATCTGAATTCTTAAATTTAATATGCTCAAATCCAAGAGTAAAAAAAAGCAGTCAAAAAAAGAAAAGCCTACCCTGACTCTCAAGGAGAGGTTAGCACAAAAACGCAAAGCAACAAGAGCTAAGAAAGAACTTACCAGCTTACTCTTCAAAGCCGGAGGAGTAGGTCTTGTTTTAGGAATTGCAGTATTCTTTGTTGGGGGAATCAAATTAGCACTTCCTGCTGTGGTGGCGGTGATAGTAATAGCGCTTTCTTATAAATACCCCCGCGAAGCTTTGTTGGGGTTTGTGTTCTACGTACCATTTGCAGGTACTGTTACCTATCTACTCGGTGGAAACGCCATACTTCAATTAGCTAAAGATGGGTTATACTTTCCCGCAGTTCTAATCCTGTGGCAAAAATGCCGTCAGCAAAATTTACCTTTTATTATTCCTAAAGATATTAAAAAACCATTATTTCTTTTATTAACTTTATGTATTTGCACGCTGTTGTTTGTGAATGCAATCCAACAATTTAACCCACCTCCTCCAGCGCTATTTAAAGCACCATCTGAGGGATCGCCCCTGGGAATGGGGATTTTAGGGCTTAAAGTATTTATTGGTTATATACCCTTAATGACCTGTGCTTATTACTTAATTCGCAATAAAAAGGATTTTCTATTTGTATCGCGCATCCAAGTCGTTTTAATACTCGTTTGCTGCTTGCTTGGAGTTGTTCAATATGCATTATTGGTTGTAGGTATCTGCGAAGGAACTCGTGACGCTGTAGGACAGGATTTATTTAAAGCAACATTGTCAGCCCGATGTTTTATTGGTGGTTCGCTAGTTTACAGTCCCAGTCAAGGGATGATTAGGCTACCGGGTACTTTTGTAGCACCTTGGCAATGGGCGTGGTTTTTAATTTCCAGTACTTTTTTTACCTTCGGTACCGGCTTTAGCGATCCGGATGCTAAATGGAGGATAGTTGGTTTGCTTTCTTTAGCAACAGTATTTGTTAATGCCGTGATTTCCGGACAAAGAATTGCCTTAGCCTTAGTACCTACTTGCCTCGTATTGTTACTATTGCTTACAGGTCAATTTGCCAACCTCAAACGGTTCCTTCCCATCTTCGGGGGACTAATTTTGGTTTTGACAATTGCGATCGCCAGCAATCCCGCGATCGTACAAGAAAGACTTGATAGCTTTATCAGCCGTTGGAATGCTTCACCACCCTATGAATTTATCACTCAGCAATTTGAAGAAGTTGCTAGCAATACCCAAAACCCATTTGGAAACGGTTTAGGAAAGGCTACTAACTCCGCGAGGATAATGGGACCGACAAAATTAGTAGAAACCTACTATCCCAAAGTCATGTATGAAGTGGGAATTTTGGGAGTATTAGGATTTTTAGGATTAGTTACTACTCTAACAATTACTGGCTTCAAAACTTACCGTAAAGTAAAAAACCGTAATTTCCGTGGTTACGGAGCAGCTTTATGGGTGTTTATATTGTTTATAAGTTATAACACCTATTACTATCCTTTAGATGTCGATCCGGTTGCTGTTTATTACTGGTTTTTCGCAGGGGTGCTTTTCAAATTGCCAGAAATAGACAAGCTAGAGAGACTCAAAGAGGAACAAAATCAAGAGGTGCAGCAACCGGAAGAAATATCTACCAAAAAGAAACGCAAGCACAAAGTAGTGCAGAACCCGCTCTGATGAGGATGGGGGGATGGGGAGATGGGGAGATGGGGACAAGGAGATGGGGACAAGGAGATGGGGGGATGGGGAGATGGGGAGATGGAAAGATGGAAAGATGGAAAGATGGAAACATGGAAACATGGAAAGATGGGGTAGTTAAACAGCGAGCAAGATGCTCGCACTACTCCTAACTCATAATTCCTAACTCATAACTCCTAACTCATAACTCCTAACTCATAACTCCTAACTCATAATTCCTAACTCCTAACTCTTAACTCATAACTCCTAATTCTTAACTCCTAACTCTTTTAATCCAAAATCTAAAATCTAAAACAAACGCATCCGTTGTTAAAATCTAAAATTCTTATATGTCAGAACCTTTAATTTCAGTAATTATACCGACCTACGGGCGTGAGGAAGCGTTACGCGATAGCATCGTGGATGTGCTTAAACAAGATTATTCCAATTATGAGGTTTTGGTAGTAGACCAAACCCCAAAACATAAACCTGAAATTGAAGCTTATTTAGAAGAACAAGCAGCAGAGGATAAAATTCAATGGTATCGCTTGGGTTGGGCAAGTTTACCGGGGGCGCGTAATTATGCGGTACGGCGGTCTGCGGGTGAGATAATTCTATTTATCGATGATGATGTATTGTTAGAACCGGGATTTTTAGCAGCCCACGCCAAAAATTACGAAAACCCAGAAATAGGCGCTGTCGGGGGAAGGGTATTCGATCGCATGAAGATGGAAGACTCTGCTAAAGGTTATACTCAGGGCGACGGTAATTATACAGAGCTTGAATATCTACCTCCTCAAGCAATGGACCCCGCAATTGCTTGGTATTATATTGATTTAGTGCATACTACAAAACCTCAAGAAGTATTAACGGCGCGGGGTTGCAATATGTCTTTCCGTCGCGAAATATTTACTAAGTACGGATTGCATTTTGATGAAAGATTTCGCGGTAGTGCGGTACGGGAAGAGTCAGATTTTTGCCTGCACATCCGCAAGACGGGATATAAGATTTGGTACGATCCAGAAGCGCATTTAGTGCATTTAGGAGAAGAGACTGGTGGTTGTCACGATATCAGCACTCGTTCCACTAAATATCAGTTTACCTTTTATCACAACCATTTCTTACTAGGGTTAAGTAACTTAAATGTCTCTCAAGCCTTGCGTTTTTACGCTCGTTTGTTTGACTGTCACGTATTGGGAAGACCTCCTTGTCACAAAAGCGGTTCGCCGATCAAAATCTTAACTCGCGGCGTTTTTTATACCTTGGGCTTTTTCAACGCTTTAGGAACTACGATCCAATCATTGTGGAATGACGGTCAAGTTTATACTCAGCAAGATAAGCTTGAGGTTGTGGAAACTAATTCTAAGAAACCTGTGGGAAGTTTCTAAAAGGATTAATTATTTAACCTGATTAGACGCTGAGGATACAGAGAAATAAAAAGCCCCTCTTTTTTAAGGGGGGTTGGGGGGATCTAAATTCGTGGAACCATTGTTTTACAGTTCCGATGACGTAAGTTTTAATAAAGATTATTTGGATAATTTTATTTTTCCTATTTCCCTACTCCCTTTTAATTAAAAACTATTCTCGAAAACTATGAAAATATTAGTAGCCAGCCATACATATATAGTAGATTTAAATTGCGAGAAATTACGCGCTTTATCTCGATTACAACCTGATATAGAAGTAACGGTAGTTGTCCCGAAACGATGGCGACCTGGGGGAGTTCAAAACAAAATTATCGAAACTCAATATCGGGATGAAGGTAATTTTCGGATCGTCCCCGTTTCTAACTTTAGTCAAAATCATCAAGGTTTACTTACCTTCGGTGCCGATTTAGTACCTTTATTACAAGAATTTCGTCCTAATATCATTCATGTAGAACAAGGTTCGAGAGGGTTGGCTTATGCAGAAATGATTACTTTAAATGGATTATTAGGACTTAAAGCAAAAAATGTTTTCTTTACCTGGTGGAATTTACCATATAATCTAAAATTTCCAATTTCGGTATTAGAAAATTACAATCTTGATAACAGTCATGGCATAATTTCTGGGAATCAAGATGGAGCGGAAATATTGCGCGATCGCGGTTATCAAGGTCCAATTAAAGTAATGCCGCAACTTGGTGTAGACGAAACCTTATTTACACCGAAGCCGCAACCAGAGTTAGCAAGTAAAGTTGGTATCAAACCGGGTGAGTTTGTAATTGGGTTTGTCGGGCGTTTTGTACCTGAAAAAGGTATTATGACGCTGTTAGATGCTTTAGTGAAGATTAAAGATAAACCTTGGAAATTCTTGCTTTTAGGAAGGGGAGAATTAAAAGAAGAAATCTTGCAAAAAGCCGCAGAAAACGGTATTCAAGACAGAATTAAATTAGTTGAAAGCGTTCCTCATAACGAAGTTGCAGACTATATAAATCTGATGAGTACTTTAATATTGCCATCAGAAACAACTTATAAATTTAAAACCTTAACTTCGGTTGGTTGGAAAGAACAATTCGGTCACGTAATCATTGAAGCGATGGCTTGTAAAGTACCCGTAATTGGTTCCGATTCCGGCGAAATTCCCTATGTAATTGGCGATGCGGGATTGATATTTCCAGAAGGTAACGCTGAAGAATTAGCCAATTGTTTAGAAAAGTTGATAGACAGCCCTGATTTAACTGAAAATATCGCTCAAATGGGTTATGCCAAAGCAATGGCACAATATACAAATATTGCTTTAGCAAAACAGCAACTAGAATTTTATCAAGAACTATTAAGTAGTTAGGAGTTAAGAGTGAGGAGTTAGGAATTAATTAAATTGAGAAATATCATAAATATCAATTAATAGCTATATCAGGATGTGTTGTAAAAATGTATTCGGCATTAAAAACTGTTTCGGAACCTTGTACTAAAGCAACAAAACATCCTACAGCTATTAACTTATTATTCCTAACTCCTAACTCATAATTACTAACTCTTAACTCCTAACTCCTAACTCATAACTCCTAACTTTATATAATGAAAATATTACAAATAGTTCCTTCGATTTCTCTTATTTACGGTGGCCCCAGTCAAATGGTATTAGGACTTGCACCTGCTTTAGCACGTCAAGGAGTAAAAATTACCGTTCTCACAACTGATAGTAATGGCGATACGGGACAAAAACCTTTAGATGTGCCGCTAAATTCTCCCATCGAACAAGATGGTTATGAAATCATTTATTTTAAATGTTCGCCGTTTCGTCGCTATAAGTTTTCTGTTGATTTATTGAAGTGGTTGAATAATCATGCTGGTGAATACGATTTAGCTCATATTCATGCTTTATTTTCTCCTGTTAGTAGTACCGCTGCTGCTGTTTGTCGCGCTAAAAAATTACCTTATATTTTACGTCCTTTAGGAACTCTCGATCCAGCAGATTTACGCAAGAAAAAGCAATTAAAACAACTTTATGCAACAGTTTTAGAACGTCCTAATATTGCGAAAGCTGCTGCAATTCACTTTACTAGCGAACAAGAAGCGAAAGTTTCCCATCGATTCGGGGTGACTACTAGAGATTTAGTAATTCCCCTCGGTGTAAAAGAATGTAGAGACGTTAAATTTAACGTCTCCAATCAATGTAGCGATGTTAAAACCAACGTCTCCAATCAATTTAATATTCCCGATAACGTACCAAAAGTATTATTTATGTCGCGGATCGATCCTAAAAAGGGATTAGATTTATTAATTCCGGCTTTAGAAAAACTTTTGAGTGAAGGGTTAGATTTTCATTTTGTGTTAGCTGGAACCAATCCTCAAGATCCAAATTACGAACAAAAAATTAAGTCGCAAATTCAAGCTTCACCTTTGAATAAACATACTACCATTACTGGTTTTGTCACTGGCGAATTAAAATCAGCTTTATTAGAAACAGCCGATTTATTTGTATTACCTTCTTACTACGAAAACTTTGGTATTGCTGTAGCCGAAGCGATGGTAGCAGGAATCCCCGTAGTAATTTCAGACCAGGTGCATATTTGTCAAGACATTAGCGGTAGCGAATCGGGATGGGTAGGTACAACCAATACCGAATCAATTGTATATTTAATCCGAGAAGCATTGAAACATCCAGAAGAAAGACAGCGCAGGGGTTTGCTGGCGAGGAAATATGCATTGCTGAACTATAGTTGGGATGCGATCGCGCAGAAAATAGTTGAGGCTTATCAAGATATTATTGAGGTCAAAGGTTAAAGGTTAAAGGTCAAAGGTAAGGAGTTATCAGTTAGGAATGAGGAGTTAGGAATTATTTTCTCTCCCCATCTCCCATCTCCCCGTTCCCTGTTCCCTATAATACTTTATTCCGATAGTAATATATTTAAATGAATTATCGGAAAGTTTAATAAAATACTTGTATCTCAAAAAGTAAGCTGAATATATTAACGCACTTTTAATAAAGGAAATTATTTATGAGGAATAAATATAAGGCACAGCAGGTAAAGTCGAATTGGCGACGCTGGCTTTTAGAAGCTTTATTCCCGGATAAAAAGTTTGATGGACAGTTTCAAAATCCCGGTACGGAAGAGATTTTTGATTTTGATGACGTAATGGCGGCTGAAAATCCAATTGTCGTTATTACTCAGGATATAGCATATTATCCAGAAGGGGACGATCGCGAACTTTTTGCAATATTTATTCCTGGGCTGGGACAACCTGAAGCAATATCTTCGTTTAGAAGTCGTAGATACGCACAGACTTTAAATACTGGTGTTGCTAATCTGAATAACTCCTCTTTTATCAAACAACATCCTCTTTTTCGTTTTATTAATCAATACTTGGATTGGATAGATGCGGCGATACACCGTCTCGGTTTAACTAGCAGCCCAGCGATTAGAAATACTGCTACTTTAATAGTTTATGCAATAGAAAATGGTAAGCTTCTCAATTTTTCTGGGGATAGTCACGGAACCATTTTATTAGCTCGCGCCATCATTCTTGCTAAAAGAAAGTTTATTCGTAAACACACACGTTTCTGGAATTCTAAAGCGCGAAAAATTCAGGAAGTAAAGTGGGAAAATCGTACAGAGCAGCTTATTAATGTGTTTGCTTTTGGGAATAGCTATCAAAGATGGGTGAAAGGTCCGAAGTACATAATGGTTTCAATTAAAGGCGATATAGTCCCTGAAAAGTTTGGCATTACCCGTGACAAAGCGAATAAACAAGGACGAAATGACATCAAATTTATCATATTTGAGCAGATATTTAAAAAAGGCAGTTTTGAAGGTCATAACATGATGTTTACAACCGAACTTTTAAGACAAACTTTTATTAAAAATAATATTACAATTGGAAATTTCGCAGGTTTATATTCACAATTAAAAGCTAGTACTTTAAAAGTTGCTACAGCAGACGAAGTATCTTGGTCCGATGATATTGATGAATATGTGTGGGACAAAGAAAGTTTGAAGGAGTTAGGAATTAGGAGTTAGGAATTAGGAGTTAGGAGTTATGAGTTATGAGTTAGGAATTAAAAGTTATAAATTACTTTCTCCTTGTCTCCTTGTCTCCTTGTCTCCCCCTCCGGGTTGCGCCACTTGCTACAAGTCGGGGAACCCGCCCAACGCAGTGGCTTACCATCCCCCTATCTCCCCATCCTTAATTAACCCTTTCCCACAACCTCTGAATTTCACCAAAAATCTTCGTATCTGGTGGCGATGATTTTTCTCCTGGGGGTGTCACTTCCGCACCGGGAATATTTTGATTCCAAGGGCTATTCGGAACTGTTTTTAAGTCTACAGAATTATTTGCAGGACGAAAACCATACTGTACAAATACGGCTTGCTGTTGCTTTTGGGTAAGGAAATCGAGGAATTTTTGTGCAGCTTTTGCGGTTCCTCCGTCAACATTTCTTCTCACGATCGCAGCAGTAGATGTTGTTTCAATGGTTGGGTTAAGATAATAAATTTGATAGGGTTTACCTTGAGTTTTACGAGCTTGTTCCCAGCGATGTAATGCGATGCTTTCGTAAACTGTTGCGACATCGGCATCGTTAGCACCTTTAGCAATGAATTCTTCTAATAAGATATCGGTGGAGCGTGGTGGTTGATAAACTGAACGTTTTACTAAACCAAATAAGGATTCTACAGCGCTATTATTGAAGGTTGAACTGTTAATATCACCACCAACTTTGGATTGCGCCCATAAACTCATGGTTAACTGTCCGCTGTTTGAACGAGTCGGGTTAGTGGTGACAAAATCAAAACTTCCCCAATCGCTTGCACCACCAATTCCGCTCCAGTTACCTGCTTGCATGGCTTTTTCTACTCTATCCCAATTAAAACGTCCGTCGGGAAAAAGTACTTTACCTCTTTCTTGCCAAGCGATTCCTACTAATATTGTTTTAGCAATTAGTTGAGGTTTTTCGTAAAAAGGTTCGTCGGAATTTGTGGCTTTGTAACGAGTGCTTAATTCTTTTAGTTTCTCTCCATTGGCAGGAATTAAGATGGTTGGTGTAAAGTCGTTTTGATTGTCGATAAATTTGTTGACAATTTCTTGAGAACCTTGAAACTTCAACTCTAATTTGATATTCGGATTTTCTTGTTCAAATTGAGTTTCTAACTGTTTGAGGGGTTCTTGTAATTCCGAACCGCTGACTATTACTACAGTTTGTTGTAAACCGGGGATGGGAGCATAAGCTAAACCTAATGAGCCTAAGATTATGCCGAGAGAAGCAATAGTGCGGTTTTTTTGTTGGGATTGACGTTTTGTGCTGTTCATAGGAATATTTAATAATTCTAATTGTTTGTAGTAAGGACTTTAGTCCTGAGATATGAGGGCTAATATAAAATCCGTTTGTATCGGAATAATTGAAGATTCCTCTTCTTTTTTTCTTCCTCTGCGCTCTCTGTGTTCTCTGCGGTTTTTATATCATTTCAATGCTTCCGGACTTAATATAAAGCCTCAAATACGAACTTGATTAAATTGTTTGTAGTAAGGACTTTAGTCCTAATATATAAGGGCTAAAGCCCCAACTACGAACTTGATTAAAATTCAAGCTGCAAATCTGACATTAATTTAGAAATACTTTCTGGATCGCCTTTGGAATAATAACCGCCGTTTAATTCAGCAATTGTCTTGAGTGCTTCGGGATCAAATTCTCGTTCGTTTCCATAACCTACTGTAAAAAATGCAATCCTTCGATCGCTATTAAATCCGCTTTTTTGCAGTTCTTGTTTTAACTTGTCTAAAGATGTTTCGGAAGTTGTATCGTCTCCATCTGTTAATATTAAAACGGCATTAATCGCATCTTTACGAAGATTATCTATTAACCAGTTACGAGCAGAAATGGCAGAATCATAAAGACGAGTTCCACCACCTGCTTCTAAACTGTTGATAAACTGCATTCCCTTATCTTTTCCTTCGGGGGTTCCGTTTACTAATACTGGGGTGCGAATCTCATCGTCAAAATCAATTAAGGCAATTTGCTCTTTAGGTCCCAAACTATTAATATATGTCTGCAAAGTTCTCTGTACTGCTGGTAGCTTTTCACCCTCCATCGAACCCGAAGAATCAACTACTACAACTACCAAAGATGGCTTCTTAGCTACTTCCTGCCAGGATTTGAGCATCGCTTCTACTACTTCCGGCTGGGGAGGTCGTAACGAATCATACTTGGCTTGGGGATTTACGCCAAACTCCGGCGAAAACTTTGCACCCAAAGGGATTCCCGGAATTCCCGGACGTAAACCCAGATCGGTGGCGATATTTTGGATGGGTTGCGATCGCAAATAATCGATGAATTTCTCTGCTGCTGCTTTTTCTTCGGCGCTTACCCAAGGTGCATTAGGTAATATTGCCCGCATATTTGAGGTGAAGGTAGCTTGCGGATACACTGCTTGATAGCGTTCTTGCCCCGGCTGTAAGTCCGAATTGGCATCAATTACGCTTGATTCGTACACCGAACCTACCGAAGCCCAAAACTGACCATTTTTGACCATCGACTTCGCCAAGGAACTTGTAGAAGTACCATAACGAGTTACCTTGCTTTGAATCTGCTGAACCTGCGGCTCAAACTTCTGTACGTCAGCTACAGTCATCGTTTCCGGGCGTTTACCCGATACGCTAGCGAACTGCGTTACTAAAGTTTGCAATCCCGAATTAGAGCGAGTTGGTGCAGTCTGGACGTAATTAACTTTTAACGAAGGTGCGGATGGATCGATATCGCGATGATTTTTAGCGCTAACTAAAGCCTTATAAGGATTATCAAGTTTTTCCAGTCCCTTGGCAATATCCGCTTGCGCCATCAAAACCATTGGTGAATTCGCCAGCAACGGTGATTCGGTAATTTCCGGAATGTAATTTTGTCCCGGAAACAGTTGATTCATTTGATAAATTAAACGACTTTGATAAATCTCGCCGTCTACAGAAACCATTGTCGGGAATTCTGGCGATGATTCTTGTAAAGTACCATTCTTAAATTGAGTCGCAAGAGTTACCAACTTACTAACAACATCACCACTACCTGCCGCTTCGCATTCCACCTGAAAAGCCTTACCATCATCCAATTGCGGTTTTGTAGCATTAAAATCTTGTGCTGCTCGATCGCAAAATTTATCTAAAGCGCTGCCTACTAAAAACTTGATTTTTAAACCGTTAAAATTATCCGAATTATTTGTAGAATTACTTCCCCCACCGTCGCAACCAGTCAACAACAAGATGCTGAAGGCTATTGCAACATAGGCAACCAAGCGACTAACTCTAAAAAACATGGATTTCTCCCAGTAAAAATTAATAGATACGGGACTTTGGATTAGAGATTTTATTCGAGAATCTATATATATATCGGAGGAATGCAATTAATTTACGAGAATTATTTTTTGGGTAATCGGTAATGGGTAATGGGATGGGGGGATGGGGTAATGGGATGGGGGGATGGGGAGACAAGGGGACAAGGGGACAATTAAATATTTTTAACTCCTAACTCTTAACTCCTAACTCCTCACTCCTCACTTTTAACTCCTAACTCCTAACTCCTAACTCCTAACTCTTAACTCCTCACTCCTCACTCCTAACTCCCAATCCCCTATTCCCAATTACGTTTTGTTTAAGACCCAATGAAGGAAGTGGATAATATGCGATTATTGCAAGGTAGAATACACAAAATCTGACTATCAGGAAATCTTCTATGGCTCTCCGTTTAGGTGATACAGTACCAAACTTTACGCAAGCTTCCAGCGAAGGGGAAATTGATTTTTACAAATGGGCTGGGGATAGCTGGGTAGTGCTGTTTTCCCACCCGGCTGACTATACACCCGTTTGCACTACTGAATTGGGTACCGTTGCAAAGTTAAAGCCGGAATTTGATAAGCGCAATGTTAAGACGATCGCTCTTAGCGTTGATGATGCTGAGTCTCATAAAGGTTGGATCGGAGATATTGAGGAAACTCAAAGTACTAAACTCAATTATCCGATTTTGGCTGACGATGATAAAAAGGTTTCTGACCTTTATGATATGATTCACCCGAATGCTAACGCTAAGGTAACTGTGCGGACGGTGTTTATCATCGATCCAGATAAGAAATTACGTTTGAGTTTAACTTATCCTCCCAGCACCGGACGTAATTTTGATGAAATTTTACGGGTAATTGATTCGTTACAGTTGACTGATAATTACAGCGTTGCAACTCCTGCTGACTGGAAAGATGGCGATGATTGCGTTATTGTCCCCACTCTTAAAGATCCAGATGTTCTTAAAGAGAAGTTTCCTAAAGGATACGAGGAAGTTAAACCTTATTTAAGGATGACTCCTCAGCCTAATAAATAGTTGTGTTGTTGAATTATATTTTCAACAATGTATTAAATGTAGAGACGTAGCAGTGCTACGTCTCTGTTATTTAGATAAAAAACAAATTAATTTGATTTTATTTAACCGTTATATGAACGGAAATATCCCGATACAACCTTAAATACGGGGAGACGTAGCAGTGCGGAGTCTCTACAAATATGTGGGTTATTTAACAAATTATTTTTAAATAAATTTATTTATGGGAATTTCCTATTCCCCTTCATTAAAATTCTCGTTCAAAATAGGAAATATAAGTCCAGGTAAATAAATATGATGCTTTCATCTCCTTTACTTTTGCAATTTCCTTCATCAATGACAGACGAACAATTTTTTGAATTCTGTCAGATGAATCGCGATTTACGCATTGAAAGAAATAAATATGGAGAAATATCTATTATGCCACCTACGGGTTCGGAAACTGGTAATCGTAATTTTAATGTAGCTTTACAGCTTGGAAAATGGTCGGAAAAAGACGGTACGGGTATTTGCTTTGATTCGAGTACGGGATTTAAGCTTTCTACTGGTGCCGATCGCTCTCCCGATGCTTCTTGGATAAAGTTAGAACGCTGGAATAGTTTATCAGAAGAAGAACAACAAAGGTTTGCTCCTATTTGTCCCGATTTTGTAATTGAATTAAGGTCAAAAAGCGATAATCTTAAACCTTTGCAGGAAAAGATGGAAGAATATATGCAGGAGCCTGGATTTAGGTTAGGTTGGTTGATTGACCGTAAAAATCGCATAGTTTACGTTTATCGTTCGCAGTCGGTGGAATCCTTGGAAAATCCAGATAGCGTTAGTGGTGAAGATGTATTACCGGGTTTTATTTTAAATATGAGTAAGGTTTGGTAATTAAACAGTAATTAATTATTAATAAAAAATCAAAGGTTATGAGTTATGAGGACGATAGTTATAAAATTATTTTCTCTTTGTCTCCTTGTCTCCCTCTTTCTCTTCTACAAGTAAAAATATTGAATAAATTCTGTTGTAATTATGCTTTCATCTCCTATTGTGTTTCGGATGCCTTCTCAATTAAAAATGACAGATGAACAATTTTTTGAATTCTGTCAGATGAATCGCGATTTACGCATTGAAAGAAATAAATATGGAGAAATATCTATTATGCCACCTACGGGTTCGGAAACTGGTAATCGTAATTTTAATATAGCTGGACAGTTATGGGTATGGTCGGAAAAAGATGGTACGGGTATTTGCTTTGATTCGAGTACGGGATTTAAGCTTTCTACTGGTGCCGATCGCTCTCCCGATGCTTCTTGGATAAAGTTAGAACGCTGGAATAGTTTATCAGAAGAAGAACAACAAAAATTTGCTCCTATTTGTCCCGATTTTGTAATTGAATTAAGGTCAAAAAGTGACAATCTTAAACCGTTGCAGGAAAAGATGGAAGAATATATGCAGGAGCCTGGAATTCAGTTGGGTTGGTTAATTGACCGCAAAAATCGCATAGTTTACGTTTATCGTTCGCAGTCGGTGGAATGTTTGGAAAATCCGGATACCGTTAGCGGTGAGGATGTATTACCGGGTTTTGTTTTAAATATGAGTAAGGTTTGGTAAAACAGTTACTACCAGTTACCAGTTACCAATATTAAATTCCTCACTCTTAATTCCTAACTCCTAACTCCTAACTTAAAATACCGTAAGCTTCATTGATCGATCGAATCTTCTCCTCAGCTTCCACTTGTTGCGGTTGATTAATAAATAAATCTGGATGCCATTTTTTGACTAAACTTTTATAAGCTTGTTTGATTTGTGATGGTGAAGCATCTGGTTTTAAACCAAGAATATTGTAAGCGCGAATAAGTTTTTCTGCGTCATCGGGTTTGCGATTATCTTTAAATCCAGATGAATGCATTTGTGATTTCATCTGTGCTATTTCTTCATCAATTTCCCAGTTAATAAACTTTTTATCTAAATCATCTTTTTTGGGGGGAGCAGTCTTTTTAGAAGTTCCGATATCTTCTTTAATTCCTTTACCGGAATAACTATATACGTGCTGAGATTGAGATGGATTGACAGTAGTTTTCTGATTAATTTGTTCTTCAATTTCAATTTTAAATTCAGATGGAATAGAAGTTCCTAACGCTTGTTCTAATTCTCGATTTAAATCATTTAAAGTATTGTGCCATTGTTTTAATTCCTTTCGTTTTGCAGCTATTTCTGAAGAATCTTGATTTACGGGAATAAATTTAATTACTTTATCGGCTTTGCTTTCATATTCATCTAAAATAGACAATCCTTGCTTGCTTAATTTGATAAAATATTCATCAACAGCTTCTATACAATTTCTTGCTATTTTATCGGTATAAGATTCCGTTGTATTTTCACCAACTTCTTGTAAACCTTTATCAAGTAAATAAGCAATTCCTCCACCTACAGCAGCCCCAATTGGACCACCTAATAACCAACCAAGTCCACCAGCAGCTGCATAGGCTCCAGCATCACTATTAGAATTACTTTGTGGAGGTGGTAGCTCTATTTCTGGATGAGCGGGAAATTGAATTGATAAATTTTCTGGTTGCTCTTGCTCAAAGAAGCCATAAGCTTGTTCGAGCCATTTTTCTAAATCAATTTTTAATTTATTAAAATCTTTCTTTAAATTATTAGTTTCCCAGGTTTGAAAGTTATTATTAGCTAATTCAGTTGCAGCATCACCTTGATTTTTACGTAAATTATCTAACTTAAACCAATTACGCAGTTCCGATAAGCTTTGAGCAAAACCTTGTTTAATTAATCTTTCTGCTTTAATTTTAATCTCGTTTTTAGCTTTATTTTTATCATCAAATTCTTTAATATCGGTTTTCAAAGGTATAATTTTGGCTTTTAAACCCTGCTGAATTTGAGATGCGATCGCCTCAATCCTCGAAGAAGAAACATTTTCACTATCTTGTCTTAAACTAACTGAAATATTTTGTAAAGCTGCTTCAAAAGCAACTAAACCGCTGGTATTAGCGGCTGCAACATCACCTTTCAATCTGGCTCGTAAAGCAGGTAAAGCATCAACTCGATATAAATTGCTCAATCCTGGAGGTAATTGAGAGCGAAAACTTTCTGCAACGAATCGTAAACGACTTTGGACTTGTTTTTGTTCTTCGGGTTCGAGTAAATTTAGGAAATTCGCGACAAAAACAACTGTTTTAATTCCTCTATCTAATAACCAATCGCGTAAATTTTCTCTTTCTTCCAAAGTCATTAATTTACGTGCATCAAGTAATTGCACTACCAAATCGGCGCTTAATAATTGTTCTTTGATTAAATTATTTTGTTCTTCGCGATCGTTAGTTCCCGGTAAATCGAGAAATTCTACACCTGTCTTTAAAAAAGGATGAGGGGAAAAAACTTCTACAGATAAAACATCATTTCGCATCCGTCTATCGTCATCAAGGATGGCAAATTCTTTTAAAACATCGGTACCGCTACGATGAATAGCTTTCCCATTTACAAAACTAATGCGAGTTGCTAATTCAGCGCCATATTTAACAGTAATCGCAGCACCAGTAGTGGGAATTAAATCGATGGGTAAAGTCTTATTTCCTAATAAAGCATTGAGTAAAGTTGACTTACCATGATTGAAAGGACCAAAAACAGCAATCCGAAAGTTAGGATTTACCAGATGATGGGAAATTGCTTCTACATCCCGATATTGAGAAGTTGATTCTAAATTGAGTAATTGAGTTGCAGATTTGAGAGTTTCTACAAGTTGTTGGTAAATTTTATTTTGGGACATAATTATTTATTTATAGAAAAATTGTTATTGATGTTATTGATGTTATTGATGTAGAGACGTAGCACTGCTACGTCTCCGATATGTATTATTCTAAAGTATCGTTATTCCGGTAAATGCAAAGACGTAATGTATTACGTCTCTACAAATCAATCTGTGGGTAAACGATCGCGTTTGTACAAGCCAATTCGTAGGTAAACAATTTTAACCGTAATAAGCCAATAAATTACTGTAAGCCGATTCAACATTTTGCAACTGGGCAAAAATATCTTTCTCTAAAGCTTCAAATCGCTTTAATTCCTCATCTCGGTTAATTTCACGGCTTTCTTTTTGCTTCAGTAAGTTATCCAACTCCGACTTACGAGCCGCAATATCATCTTGTATTCTCGTACTTACTTCTTTTTCGTAAGCCTCAAAACATTCCTTAACTGCATTATAAACATTCGCAGATTGCTCTTGCGCTACTTGCGGTAGATATTTTACTAATTCTTTCTTCGCGGTTTTAACTAACTCTTTCCTGGCTCCATCAGCTTGCAAAACTCCCACACCCAAGCCTAATAAAGCAAAGCCAATCGGACCGAGAAAAATACCCGTGACTGCGGTAATTATTCCACCAACTCCAATCACGGTGAAGTAATTTAACAAAATATTTTTCCAATCAAAACCCGCACCAGCCATTGCAAAACCAGCTAAATTCCCTCTAGATAAAGATAACAATCCCATAGCCCATTTTGCCCAAGTGGGAGAGTTATCTTCTTCGGTATTATTATGAGAATTAATTCTGACTTTTTCCCCAGTCAACTTCTGAGTAATACTATCGGTAACTTGTGTATAGGAAGCTCCATATTTTGCAGCACTTTGAGAAAGTTCTTTAAAAGCTGCTTTGATATCTTCTTCAGCAGTTAAACTCCAAGCAGATAGTTTATCGGTAATATATTGTTCAAAGGCTTTTTGCAGTGCAATATTAAATGCTTCTCGTTTCCCGCTACTCAAGAAATCAAATAAATTTAATTCCGGTTGATATTGCAAAAAATCTGTTTCAAAAGTATTACCTAAATTTAAAACATAGCTGCGGAAAGAATCAGAAACGCTTCTGGCTCGATCGTCCCGAATATTTCTAATTTCTTGCTGAAATTCATTACCAATACTGTTAAGCTTCTTAAATTCGGGTTCTACAGAATCAATTTTTTCACGCAGTTGATTGACATCTTGCTCTAACAAAGGAATCCGTCTTTCAATTGCTTCTTTTGTATGGTGACAAGCAAGTCTCGCTAAAGTTCTCACCTGACGTAATTCTGCAACTGCTCTTTCTCTGGTTAAAAATATATTTAATGCTTCCATGAACTCGGTAAAACCAGTTCCTTCTAATGAAGCTGCGGGATTTTTTAACCGCTTGCGTAAAGCTTGAATTGATGAAATTGCAAATACTCTTTCGTCGTAAATATCTTGTCCGTCTACTACGCAATATTCAGCTAAGTTTGCTTTAAATACCTTGTGCAATCTTGACTCAGCTTCCCGTAATTCTACCTCATCATCGGGGTCAATTAAAGCTTCTTTTACCTGGTCCCAAGCATTAACTAAAAAGAAAACTGATAAACCTCTACCTTTAATATAGTTTTCCAGATAGCGACGCTCTCCCAAAGTACAAGGTTGAGAAGCTCGCATTACAAATAAAATTGCATGACAGTTATTAACGTAACCTAAAGATAATTCATTTCGGGCTTCCGTATCATTTAAACCCGGACTATCAATAATTTCAATACCCTTTTCTAACAAAGGTAAAGGATATTCAACCACCGCATGACTAACATCGGGAAACGCCGGTTTATTCTCTTGTTCTAATTTTTTAGCCTCGTTAGGATCGATAGTATACTTATGTTTAAAAGAGTCAAAATCTAATCTTTGCGGACTTTTACCATCATTAAAATGTACCGTTACCGTTTTTTCTGCTCCGTAACGCAAAACAGTTAAAACAGCAGTACAGGGATTCACATCGCTCGGTAATAATCGTTCGCCAATTAAAGCATTGAGAAAAGTACTCTTTCCCCGCTTCATATCTCCCAAAACCAACAAGCGAAATACACCTTCGCGGAGATTTTTGCTTGCAACCTTAATATCTTCAATATCCCTTTCTAAACTGAATTTACCAGAATTCTCTTCGGAGGCTTTTTCTGCTTCAGCTATCGTTTCAACAATTTTATCTAAAGAAACCGATACTTCCGAACGGACTTGGACAACTTTACCCAAGTCATCCATAAAATTATTCTTTTCTGTTTTAAAATTCATGATTTTGATTAAGTTGAAATATTTACTCGGAAATTATCGCGATCGCAAAAACTAGTTTTATTCTATTCAATCTCGATACGAATGTCATAATAATGTGGCATTTATTTTATTAATGACATCATGTATATTTCTAAGCTATTTCAGATTTTAATAAAAAAGTATTGACGTTTTCTTTCTATCATTATAAGCACCCCCGAACAGAACTATTATAAATTATGCTATTGTATTAAAATAAATTAAATTTGCAAAAAACTGCCTCAGTGTAATTACTGCTTCCAATTTTAATTGGTTGAACAACTAATTAGAAACTTAGAAAAACGTTTTAGATATTTTTTTATTGAGAAGAATACTTTCATATCTAATATTGATAATTAACTTTAAGATAGGATGTATTTATATTGTGCCATAAGCAATATTGATGAATTAAGGAGATACTTTGATGAAGTGGCGTGTAATTCTTGAACCAGATTCTGAAACTGGAGAATGGGCTATTTGGTGCCCGGAGTTACCTGGTTGCGTGTCGGCAGGAGAAACACAAGAGCGAGCTTTAGAAAATTTTCGTGAAGCTATAGAACTTTATCTTGAACCAGATACAGGTTATTGTGCCTTATCATAAAGCAAAAAATCTACCTATCGGAACTTTACGTAATATCATGCTTGGTGCAGACATTCCAGAATCTGAATGGAAAGTTTAAATTTAAATTTAAAGCAATAATTATCGATAAAAAACTTAATATTTGTACCGCAATAAGCCAAAATTCTTATAGTGAAGAAAATTGGTAAAGAAAACATGGATATTAAAAACGGCTTTGTCGGTACCGTCGGAAACACCCCCTTGATTCGCTTGAAGAGCTTTAGCGAA
This sequence comes from Rivularia sp. (in: cyanobacteria), assembly GCA_965234645.1. GTDB lineage: Bacteria > Cyanobacteriota > Cyanobacteriia > Cyanobacteriales > Nostocaceae > Rivularia. The sequence continues at coordinate 457,976 of OZ248344.1, forward strand.
GAAACGGGATGCGAAATCTTAGGGAAAGCGGAATTTCTCAATCCCGGTGGTTCCGTTAAGGATAGAGCGGCACTATATATTATTGAAGATGCGGAAGCAAAAGGTTTACTCAAACCCGGTGGTACCGTTGTAGAAGGAACTGCGGGTAATACGGGTATTGGTTTAGCACATATCTGCAATGCCAAAGGTTACAAATGTTTAATCATTATTCCCGAAACTCAGTCACAGGAAAAAATGGACGCACTCAGGGCTTTGGGTGCGGAAGTTCGTCCGGTTCCGGCAGTACCTTATAAAGACCCCAATAATTATGTAAAATTATCTGGTCGAGTCGCGTCCGAAATGGAAAACGCGATTTGGGCAAATCAATTTGATAATTTAGCAAACCGTCAAGCCCATTACGAAACCACCGGACCCGAAATTTGGAAGCAAACAGATGGTAAAGTTGATGGTTGGGTAGCTGCAACCGGCACGGGTGGTACTTTTGCAGGTGTATCTATGTTTCTCAAAGAAAAAAATCCCGATATCAAATGCGTCGTTGCAGATCCATTAGGTAGCGGAATTTACAGCTATATTAAAACCGGCGAACTTAATACAAAAGGTAATTCAATTACTGAAGGCATTGGAAACAGCCGCATTACTGCCAATATGGAAAACGTACCTATTGATGATGCCATTCAGGTTGACGATAAAGAAGCTTTACGAGTAGTTTACCAACTGCTAGAAAAGGAAGGTTTATTAATGGGTGGTTCGACAGGAATCAATGTAGGAGCAGCGATCGCACTCGCTTTCGCAATGGGACCGGGACATACTATTGTAACTATATTATGTGATAGCGGTTCTCGTTATCAATCCCGTATATTTAATCCAGAATGGTTAAAATCAAAAGGATTAGAAATAAGTTAAGAGTTAGGAGTTGAGAGTTAGGAGTTAGGAGTTAAAAATGTAACAATTTACATATACAAATTACCAATTAACGATTACCAATTACCAATTACTATTTAACATGAAATCTGTTCAAGTTTGCCAAAATCGTACTTGTAAAAAACAAGGTGCTGTTAAAGTATTAGCAGCTTTTGAAGCGAATCCTGTTCCTGAAGTAACGGTAATAAGTAGCAGTTGTCTGGGACAATGTGGTAATGGTCCGATGGTACTAATCTTGCCAGAAAAGGTTTGGTATAGTAACGTTCGTCCATCCGAAGTGCCTTTAGTCATAAAACAACATTTGTTAGGTGGTAACAAAGTTAAACAAATGCTTTACCATAAATTTCATTCCCAGGTTAATAGTTAATTTTTGGCTTATAAAAGTCCGCATATAGATGATGAATATTCAGCAACTGCGCGAATCTTTGAAAATAAAATGGGTGAGGTACTACCATCAAAATCGTTCCTGGTTGGCAAAAATGCGAATTTGGGGAACTTATGATGGTTATCGTCGCCCTTCAAGCGGTTTTATCTTAGCAACTTTGTCTGTTTTAGAACCGAAGCTAGATGAGATTTTTCCCTTTATTCTTGAATTAAATAATAATCCCGATGAAATTATTGCTGCATTAGGTCTTAATTTTAATCCCGACAAGCAATTACACTTAATTAAAGATTTAGACGAGCCTGCAAATAAAAATCAAGTCGATCGCAATGTCAAAAGGGATAAAGCGACTTCCGATACATTTAATGCAAATAAAATAGACGGTAATAACGAACCCGCACTATCAGTTTCAACAGCTATTACTAAACTAGAAAGTTTTCCTCTTGCACAAAGAATAACATCAACATCAGAATCAATAGAAAGAGAATTTCAAACTTTTTCGGAATTAATTAAAGAAAACTCACATCAATTAATTTCACAAGAAACCGCGATCGCGCAATTAGAAAGTGAAGAACAAATCTTATCTTTACTTACTATGTGCGATGAACCAGAAGAAGGGAAAATTGTCAAATTGCCAGAAGAAACCGAAGTGACAACATCAAAAAAGAAATCAAATCTTGCTTCTTGGATCGATGAATTTTGTCAAGGTACTGGTTGGGATAAAGAGGAAGCTATTTTTATTCCCTTTTAGGGAGTAGGGAGTAGGGAGTAGGGAGTAGGGAGTAGGGAGTAGGGAGTAGGGAGAGGGGGAAGAGAAAAGTTAGGAGTTAGGAGTTAGGAGTTATGAATTTAGAGCTACTTAACCTTTGACCTTTAACCTTTAACCTTTGACCTTTAACCTTTAACCTTTAACCTTTGACCTTTGACCTTTAACCTTTTTACCATGCCCAATCCCCAATCCAAAATCCAAAATCCAAAATCCAAAATCTAAAACCAAACAACTCCCAACTCCCAACTCCGGTGGTCCTAACTCCTAACTCCTAACTCTTAATCTCTGGGTATTCGTGAGAAACAAATGGGATTGATACGACTTCTCCAATGCTTTCTCCTACTTTCACTTTTAAACCGACACCACCGGCTTTTGTGCGAATGTAGCCTAATCCAAAATAGCGATCGCCATCTTGGGTACAGCTAGTAAGTTTTCCTACTTTTTCATCTTCTGCTGTAATTACTGTTCCCGGTTCAACTGCTGCGTTTAAATGTATTCCCCAAAGGTTCTGTTTTACACCTTTGTAAGTATTTAATCTGGCGATGGTTTCTTGTCCGATGTAACAACCTTTTTCAAAAGAAACTGTTTGCCATAAGCCAACTTCTAAAGGATTGTAATCATCGGTTAATTCGCTTTCTGGTTGCGGTCTTCCTTGTAATATTCGTAACATCTCCCAATCATTATCTTTGATTTCTACCGCGCCAGCTTCAACGATCTTTCGCCAAATTGCTTCTTTATTATTTGTATTTAAAATTAAGGTATATCCCGGTGAAGCTAAACCGCTACCGACGGCGATAATGTTCTTTGTATCTCCGTTTAAATTAGGGATAGAAATATGGCTACCATAAGGTTTACCAATAATTTCTGAAGCGCCCATTTTTTCGACAATAGCGTCGCTTTGAGAACCAATAATACTAAAAGTTGCGGTTTGCTCAGTGATATCGGTTAACTGTACCTTGTCAGCAAAGAAAATATATTTATCCAACCACTGCATCAGATATTCGCGACGATTCGGAGAAACTAGCAACAACACTGCATCTTCAGTCACGTAGGCACTTGCTAAATCAATAGTGCGAGCCGTAGAAGTGACGAAAACTGTATCGCATCCTTGCTCCGGTTTAAGTTTTTCAAAATCATTTGTACTTTGATTGTGCAAAAAACGCAAGCGATCGCCATCTGAAACTTCGATCCGTCCCCAGTGGCTGCGATCGTAGACTGCGGCTTTTGTTTGTAATACTTCAATAGCTGATGCGGACATAATAATTTTAGATTTTAACAACGGATGCGTTTTGTTTATTTTGGATTTCTTTTAGAATAATTGATTTTCAAGGTTAAGAAACCTTTATCTGTATAAAATAAAAAGCCCCCCTTAAGAAAGGGGGGTTGGGGGGATCTGATTTTTCGCTTTTACGCTGTTAAAAGCAGTAAACACTATTAGATATTAGTTCTCTTATCTTTAATTTCTACTTCTACAACTTCAGTACCATGTAACTTATTATCTACTGAAGGAGAGTTGTTATCTTTAGCTGCATCCTTAACCGACTTTGCAGCATCATTTGCAGAAGACTTGACATTCTCACCTGCTTTTTTCGCAGAATCAACAGCATCTTGAGCAGAAGATTTAACATTTTCACCTGCTCTCTTAGCAGAATCAGCAGCATCTTTTGCAGAAGACTTTAGCTCTTCACCTGCTTTGTTGGCAGAAGACTTTAAATCCTGTCCGACTTTCTTCGCAGAGTCAGCAGCATCTTTAGCAGTGGATTTAGCATCATCAACTGCACCCTTAACAGAGTTTGCAGCATCTTTTACAGCTGGCTTAACATCTTCTTTGACTTCATTTACCGCGCCCTTAACGGAGCTTACAGCATCTTTTACGGCTGGTTTAACTTCTTCAACAGCATCTTGAACAGAACCCGCTACGCTTCTCATCGCAGGTTTTGCTTCTTCTGCCGCACCTTTCAAAGAGTTAGCAGCGCTCTTGATAGCGGGCTTGGTTTCTTCAACCGTGCTTTGTACCGCGTTAGAAATATTTTTAACCGCAGGCTTAGCTTCTTCCGATACATCTTGAACGGCTTTAACTACAGAAGGCTTAGACTCTTGAACGGTATCCTTGACAGCTTTAGCAGTATCAACTACAGCAGGCTTGGCTTGCTCAACTGTATCTTTAACTTCATCTACCACACCTTTGATAGAAGGCTTAACTTCCTCGGCTGTATCTTCTACGACATGACCTACAGTATCGATCGCACTGTTTGCGTGTTCGGCTACAGTTTCAGCAGCATGAACAACACCACCTACAGTTTTATCAACAGCTTCAGATGTACCTTTACCAGCCATAGCACCGGCTGCTGCACCCGCTACCGCACCAAGAATTCCTTTTCTGGAACCAAGTAAACCGCCGATCGCAGCTCCAGCAACTGCTGCACCAATACCGGAACCAGAATTAGATTCTTGTTGTTCTTGTTCTTGTTGTTCTAAATCCTTATTTTCTTCTTGATTATCTGAAGGTTGCTTATTCTCATTCATAAAAATTTCCTCAGTATTTAATATTTAAACTGCCCAATCAATATCAATATAAAATTTGCAGTTCCTCGGACAATATCAATTTAGCAATTGCAATTTAGGATTCATAGCTACTTTAGAAAGACATTACTAAATCATTTTTCAGTCGCAGGTTGGAGATTTAATTAAGTTATCTTATCTAAAGAAATACTTGTGATATGTTTTTTATCTAATTAAATGCTCTGGTGCAAGATGTGAAATATAACCCACATCTTGCATCGAAAGCGATAATCTGGAAATCTGCGCGATCGCTCAACCAAAACATCAATTTTTGACTTTTATGAAACCCGGTTTGTTTGCGTTTGTTGAAATCACAGTTTTTTCAAAAAAGCGGATTTCTAAATTTTAAAAACTATGCATTTCATAAAAAAAAACTATTTAGAAGTAAATATTCATAAAATACAAAGTTATTACAAGAGATTCTCGAATTATCGGCGATTAGCTGAGATAATTTTCAATAAGTATCGTTTTTAAAGCAACGATCGGATTATCCCCCCTTCTTTCCTTGTAAAAGGTTACCGCGTACACACATATAGGCTCTATCCCCCTAAATCCCCCGTATTGTTGGGGGACTTAAACTCCGATTCCCCTCAATTCATCGGGGGGTGAAGTTCCGTTTTTATAAAAAAACTCAAAAGGCAAATTATATCGATGTTTATAGTGCAATGCCCAATGCCCAATCCCCGATGCCCTATTTTGGTAAACTAGCAAACATCTCCTCAACAACTCGCTTCGCCTTAATATCTAACAAATTCCATTCCACATCACCAGTTTCATCTAGTAAACTAGTATCGGTATCAACAGTGTCATTACTGAGACTGTATTCAACAAAACATACCTGATAGCATAGCTCCCACAAATCCACATTCACTTGCTGCTCTTGACGCTGCAAGCACAGATGATATCCTGGATGGGGCGTTGGCAGTTTGACTAATGTTTCTCGAATCTGCTCGGCTTGTTCGGGTGTTGCAGTTTCAAGTTCTTGCACCAGTTGAGTAACTATCGCTTTAGTTTCATCGCTTGTGCCTTTCTCCCAAATCAGTACGTCATGATAAGTTCCTTTCCAGGAAGATTTGTCAAGTAGCTTACGAACGTTATCGACAACGCGAATAAATGTTGGTTGCATCAGTAGTTCTGCCTGCTGCCATGCTACTGAGTTTGTTATTTTAGGTGGCATTGTTATAAAAAAATGTTGAAATCAATATAAACAATGTGTAGACGGTAATATACTGCGATTTCTACTCAAATGTTTTTTCAGGTAGAGCGGATATAGTCACAGTATATATGGAGATATTTAGTACGTCCTGCATTCGTTGGGTGTTAACACTGGGGAGTGAAATATGATAGGAAAACTACTAGACTATCGTTATCAAGTTATCAAAGTCCTCGCAACGGGTGGGTTTGGTGAAAATTATATTGCTCGCGATACCAAAAGACCGGGCAATCCTATTTGTGTTGTCAAACATCTTAAACCTACTTCTACCGAGTCTAAAGTTTTTGAAACTGCGAAACGTTTATTCCAAAGTGAAGCCGAAACTTTGGAAAAATTGGGTAATCATGACCAAATACCCAGATTATTAGCTTATTTTGTTGAAAATCAAAATTTTTATTTAGTACAAGAATTTATAGAAGGACATCCTCTCACTGATGAATTAGTTCCTGGGGAACGTTGGAATGAAGCTCAAGTAACTCAAATGTTGCTTTCGATTCTTTCCATCCTCGCATTTGTTCACAGCGAAGGTGTAATTCATCGCGATATTAAACCTGATAATATCATTCGTCGTTACAGTGACGGTAAATTAGTTTTAGTTGATTTTGGTGCTGTCAAAAGATTGCGAGCTTCTTATGGTTTGGGTTCGCTGCATAACATGGAAAACCCTTCTGCTACTGTAGCAATTGGGACTCCTGGCTATATGCCCACAGAACAAGGGCAAGGCAGACCCCGCCATAATAGCGATCTTTATTCTCTGGGAATTATTGCAATTCAGGCGCTGACGGGAGTTGCGCCAATGGATTTACAGGAAGACCCGCATACGGGAGAATTAATCTGGGAACATTCAGCATCTATAAGCCCCGAGTTGGCTCTTGTTTTGAATAAAATGGTGCGCTATCACTTTAAAGAGCGCTACCAAAGTGCCAGCGAAGCTCTAGAGGCAATGCATTTATTTGCGGATGTTGAACCTCAACAATACCCCCAACTGCGACCTCAATCAAATCCGTCCCATTCTGCCCTACATTCTCGCGTACTAACTATTGCTGTAGCGCCTTCTCATCCCCGTCAGCCGACACAAGCACAACCAGTAGGGCACCAGATTCCTCGCGCCTCCAAAGGTCCCGACTTTTTGCAAATATTAATTTTATTAGGTTTAGTTAGCGGTGCTGCTGCTGCGACTCCCGCTATAGTTAGTAATGTAAATAACTTTGCAAATAATTTTACTGGTGCTACCGCCCAAAACTGTACGGCGATAGTTGCAGCTAATTCCAACGTGCGTTCGGAACCGAGTACTTTTACTGAAAATAATATTGTAAAAACAGTAGCTAAAGATACTCATATTGAAGTGACTGGTAAGCGGACAAAACTTGGTTGGGTAGAGCTTAAAATCAATCGAGACGATTCTGGTTGGGCGCATTCCGATGTAATTAAAAATCGCGAAGAATGGGTTACTTGTCTGCGAGATAAAAATATTGCCGTTAAAACCGTTGAAGACAGCGGATTGATTGCAACTCCAGTACAAGAGCCAAAGCCAGTTATAAAGAACGAAGAAATTAAGCCAACCCAAAACGCCAATCGAGACGATTCTGTAGAGGAAGCCAGAGAAAAATACGAATCTGGAGACTTACAAGGTGCGATCGCCATTTTAGAAGCTCTTGCTCCCAATGACAAGCGCGTCAAAGAAGGGCAAGAAATGATTAATCAATGGCAAAAAGATTGGACTAAAGCGGAAGGTTTCTTCAATGATGTAAATACGGCAATTGCTGAACGTAAATGGGATAAAGTTCAGGATTATCAAAAAAATCCGCAAAATTTACCAGATATTAGTTATTGGCGCAAAAAAGTTGAACCTTTATTTCAGGAAGCTGTTGAAAATACTAAAAAAAGTCTGCCTAAGTTGGATGGGGGGAAAGCATCAGTGGAGAAAGTAGAGTCAGCACCTGCGAACAATTAGATGAAGATTTTTTACCCCCTAAAAAAGGGGGCTTCATGTAAAAAACCGCTTAAGCGATCGTTACATCTTTAGATAAGTAAATATCCTGAATGGTGTGGAATAATTTGACACCTTCTTCAAAAGGACGTTGAAATGCTTTACGTCCGGAAATTAACCCAGTTCCACCAGCGCGTTTGTTGATGATGGCGGTACGTACAGCTTCGGCAAAATCATTTTTACCAGATGCACCACCGGAATTAATTAATCCCGCACGCCCGCAGTAGCAATTTAATACTTGATAGCGAGTTAAATCGATGGGGTGGTCTGTGGTTAATTCGGTATAAACTTTTTCATTAGTTTTCCCGTAACTTTGACCGATCGCTTTGGCAACTGCACCGTATCCGTTGTTATTTTCGGGCAGTTTCTGTTTGATAATATCGGCTTCGATTGTCACGCCCAAATGGTTTGCTTGAGATGATAAATCGGCGGAGAGATGATAATCTTTGTCTTGCTTAAATGCATTGTTACGCAAATAGCACCACAAAATAGTTACCATTCCCAATTCGTGAGCGCGTTTGAAAGCTTTGCTAACTTCCTGAATTTGTCTTGTGGAGTTTTCCGAACCAAAGTAAATTGTTGCACCTACAGCAGCAGCACCTAAATTCCAAGCTTGTTCTACATCACCGAACATAATTTGGTCGTAGGCATTGGGAACGCTCAGCAATTCGTTGTGATTTATTTTCACAATAAAAGGAATTTTATGAGCATATTTACGGGAAACGATCGCTAAAACTCCCAAGGTTGAAGCGACGGCATTACAACCGGCTTCGATCGCCAATTTCACAATATTTTCGGGATCGAAATACATCGGGTTTGGTGCAAAGGAAGCCCCTGCTGAATGTTCGATGCCTTGATCTACGGGTAAAATTGACAGATAACCCGTATTTGCTAATCTTCCCGTAGAGTACAGCGCTTGCAGATTACGCAACACTTGGGGGTTTCTATCGCTCAGACTCCAAACTCTGTCTACAAAATCGCCAGACGGTAGGTGTAGCATATCCCCAGAGACTTTCGCTTTGTAGGTAAGCAAGTCTTTGGCTTCGTTGCCCAACAAAGATTCGATAAAATCGGGTACGGATGCGATGCGAGTCATAATATTTTCCTTAGTAACTTCCATCTTCGATCGTAGCTATGCTAAGGCTAATGAATGTATATCAAAAGTTTAATAAAAACTATTTGTTTATCTCCGTTGTTGCTTCAATCCCTATTTCCGTCACATAAATGCCTATCTTCAGGAGTAACTTCTGCACTGTTTTGCAAATAATCGCCGATTAAATTGCAAGCATAAGTAAGTACGCGATCGCTATCCATAACTAGCGGTAAATTCCACAGCATCAAAGTATTGTCTTCGCTTCCGGAAACAAGGGTTTTGCCATCGTTTGTAAATTCGACATCCCATACAGCACCACTATGTCCTTCCAAAGTCGCGATTATTCCGTTTGTATTCCACAATTTAACAGTGCTGTCTCCTCCAGCCGAAGCAATTATATAATTTAAGGGAGTAGAAAGAAAAGCAACTCCTCTAACATCAGTATCGTGTCCTTGCAAAGTTTGAATTAGCTTACCATTTAGGTTCCAAAGTTTAATAGTTTTATCTAAACTAGCAGAAGCAATTATTTTACCATCTCGACTAAATGCAATTGCTGTAATAGTGTCGTTATGACCTTTTAAAACTTTTAATAATTTACCTTGGCTGTTCCATAATTTAATTGTTTTGTCTATACCTGCCGAAGCGATTATATTACCGTCTGGGCTAAATACAACCGCTCGAATAATCCCTTGACCTGTATTTATAGTCTTTAATAAATCACCATCAATATTCCAGAATTTAACGGTACCATCTTCACTTCCTGAAATCAGAGTATTACCGTCGGGACTGAAATTTACTGCCCAAACAGGAGCTTGATGTTGCTTTAAAGTATGTAATTCTTTACCTGCAATAGTCCATAATTTGATCGTGCTATCGTTGCTTGCGGAAGCAATAATTTGATTGTTAGGACTAAAAGCAACGCCAAGAACACCTTGTTCGTAACCTTTTAAAGTTTGAATTAGTTTACCATTCCGACTCCAAAGTTTTACGGTACCATCATCGCTAGCAGAAGCTATGATTTTACCATTGGAACTAACAGCAACTCGAATTACTCCATTTGTATGACCGTAAATAGTTTTAACTAAAGCGTTATTCAAATTCCAAAATCTGATAGTTTTATCTTCACTAGTAGAAGCGATCGTATTACCGTCAGGACTCCAAGCTAATCCTCTGATTCTACCATTATGACCTTTTAAGGTTTTCAGTAAAACTCCGTCGGTATTCCATAATTTAATGGTTTTATCCCAACTTGCAGAAGCGATCGTTTTACCGTCGGGACTAAAAGCAACTTTCCATACTCCACCTAGATGGTTTAAAGTATTAATTAATTTACCATCTTCAAGCCAAAGTTTAATAGTATTATCTGCACCTCCTGAAGCAATTGTTTTACCATCTGGACTAAAATCTACCGTCCAAACAACTTTATCAGTTTTAAAAGTTCGTAGTAATTCACCATCTAAATTCCAAAGTTTCATAGTATTATCAAGACTACCAGAAGCAATAGTTTTACCGTCGGGACTAAAACTAATGTCTATAATCCAATTTTCATGAGCTTTGAAGCTACGCAATAATTCACCATCGATAGACCAAATTTTGATTGTTTTATCTTGGCTAGCAGAAGCAATTGTTTTGCGATCGGGACTGAAAATAGCTTTTAGAACTGCATCTTGATGACCTGTTAAAGTTTTTAATAAAGTACCTTCTCTATTCCAAAATTTGATTGTTTTATCTCTACTCGTAGAAGCAATAAACCGTCCGTCGGGACTAAAATTAACGCTTCTTATCGCACCTTGATGACCTTTTAAAATTGCAATTTCTTTACCATTACGAGTCCAAAGTTGAACTGTATTGTCTCTATTCGCCGTAGCAATTGTTTTACCGTCAGGGCTAAAATCGATACCCCAAACTTGAGCATCAGTTCCAGTAAGGCGGTTGTGTTCAACAGCGGTAAAAATAGCTCTTCTTAAAACAGTTTTAACTTCTGTTTTCGTTTGAGAATCAACTATACCTAATTCTTTAATTTTCTTATTCGCTCTTAATGCTTGAACTAATGCATCCAAACGTTTTTCTAATGCAAATAATGCTTCGGAAGAAGTAGTCGTTGCTTTAATTTCATTCAGTTTTGATTGCCGATAAGCTATATATGTAGTACCAGCTAAAGTACTAACAATTACTAAAGCACTACTAACTACAAATAATAGTAAATTTAAACGTTTAGCACTTTTTGTCTCTGCCTTTAAACGCTTTTCAATTTCCTTGAGTCTTTGCGCCTCTAAATGTTGCTGAGCTTCTTGATTATCAAACTCTTCCGAAGCAGTCAAAAACTGATAATCTAAGTCGCTTAAACTTTTTCCTTGAGTCCATTTTTTAGCATCTTTTAAAGCTTGTCCCCGCATAAGTCGGGAAACATCTGTTTGATTAGAAGCTATCCAAGCATCAAAAGCTTGAGAATATGGACGTAGTAAACTTAATTTATTTGCTACCCAATTTAAATCAAATACTTCTGCATAAATACGATTCTTTACTTTGAGTAGATTATTTTCCTTAATAATTAAACCAGATAAAAATAATTCTGTTTGTTCTTTGCTAATATCTACCTCTACCGCTACATCTTGTAAAACTTGCTGATATATACCAAGCAATCTTCCCGCTTTTTGCTGCTGGAGAATTCTATCTCTTATAGTTTTTAAATGTTCGGGTTCGTCTTGGGATTCCCAATTATGAATAATTTGTGTTTTGACTAATTTCTCAATTTCAATATTACTTTTATCATCTGCTTCCGTACAAATCCACTCTCCACTCTTTACCATTTTACAAAGCTTCTGAGTTAGAAATGGCTGTCCGTTTGTCCAAGCTAATATTTCTTTAAAAATTGCTTGGGGATTACTTACTTTACCTGACAACCCCTTAACTAGAGGTTGCGCCTCTTCTAAATTAAATCCCCGTAACTGTATTGGCTTACCAATATTAAATGGAGTCCGATTTTTATCAGCTATCAAATCGCTAGGGGTAGCAACTCCAAAAATAGCAAAAGTAAGACGGTGATATTCTGGATTTAACGTTCTTTGGTTATAACAGAAGCGAATTAAAGCGAATAAATCATCTACAGGAAAATCTAAACTTAGAATACTATCAATTTCATCAATAAATATAATTATCTTATCTTGAGGAAACTGTACTAAAAGCACATCCTCGATAAAATGGCTCAAGCGTTGAAGAAGAGAAATATCTTCCTCTTCACGCCACCAAGATTTTAAGTTAAACTTTCCGTAGAGGTGAAATCCCCGCCATAATTCAGCAACAACTCCTTTGTACCATTGAGTATGAGTAACTTGTTCGCTACCAATACAACTCATGTCAAGAGTAGTACATTGATATCCTTCTTGTCTTAATATGTGACTGGTACGTACCATCATAGAAGACTTACCCATTTGTCGAGAGTTAAGCACGTAGCAAAACTCCCCGGCTTTCAAAGCTTGATATAGTTCTTTATCAGCTTGGCGTACTACATAACAAGCAGCATCATTTCCTAAACTACCGCCAATTTGATATTGATAATCGATTGTTTTTAAACCGTTAACATCATTTATAGAAGTCATTTATTTATAGAGTATAATTCTGTATTTATAATCAAAAAATTTTAAAGTATAAAATGAAATATTGCTATGAATGCTCGATCGACATGAAAACTAACTATGGTTTTATTGATAATTATAGAAAAATCTTAATAGTTAATGATTCAAAAACCAAGCAAATTATTTCATAAAATAGCTCGTTAGAAGCTCGCACTACCTTTTTTAGGATGCATCAAATTAAATAAATGATGCGAAAATATGAAATAATTTATTATGTCTTCTACCTTTAACCTTTAACCTTTGACCTTTGACCTTAAACCTATATCATGTCTTTTCGATTTACTGAAGCATTTGTGGCGATCGCTACCGTTAATTTTGAAGAACTAGTTGATTTTTACGTTCAATTTATTGCTCAAAAACCCTCTATTTTTATTCCCAATTCTTATGCTGAATTTCAGGTTTCAAACTTGAAATTAGGCATTTTTAAACCCAAGGAATCTCACGTTTGTGAATTTAATGATTCTTTCAAAAGCCATATGAGTTTATGTTTGGAGGTAAATGATTTAGAAAGTGCAATGGATCGCCTCGAATCATTAGGTCATCCAGCTTTTGGCGAAATCACTAACGCTTCACACGGTAGAGAAATTTATGCTTATGATATTGATGGAAATCGAATTATTTTATATCAGTCGTATAAATAAGGTTATAAGGTTAAAGGTCAAAGGTTAAAGGTTGATTTGCTCAATTATTTAACAAATTATAAATTATAAAGGTATTTTTAAATTTAGCTGTAAATATAGTCAGATATATACAAATATATTGATTAGACATATTTTTGACTAATTCACAGATAGTGGTATGATTAAGAGTATCAGTACAATAGTATTGCTTGAAATTATGCATCTGGTTGAAAAACACGTAATTAATCGAAATCACTCCTATTTCAAAGAAATAGATAATTTGTGTTTTTTAGCAAAGAATCTGTATAACGCAGCTAACTATGCGATCGGACAAAGCTTTATTTTTGAGAAAAAATATCTATCATATAATGTTGTTCAAAAACTGATGACAAGTAGTGCCGATTATAAAGCCTTACCAGCAAAAGTCTCACAACAGGTTTTGATGCGCTTACATGAAGCATGGCAGGGTTTTTTTGCAACGATAGCTTCTTATAAAGAAAATCCTCAAAAGTTCTTTACAAAACCACGAATACCAAAATACTTACATAAAACGGAGGGTCGTTTTCCATCTATTTACACAACTCAGGCAATAAGTAAAAAATATCTGAAACAGTCGCAAATTAATCCATCTAAAACAAAAATATTTATTAATACAAATGTATCTCAAATACGTCAAGTAAGGTTAGTTCCTAAATCCGGTTATTATATATTTGAAGTAGTTTACGAACGAGTTGAAATCACTGATAGTTATGACAGTAATAATATTGCCGGAATTGATATTGGCTTGAATAACTTAGCGGCTGTAACAGCGAACGCTATCATGTTTCAACCAATACTTGTAAATGGTAAACCGTTAAAAAAAATAAATGCTTTTTACCACAAAAAACGTAGTTACTTACAATCTCGATTACCAAACAAACAAAAAACATCTTTAAAAATTAAAGACTTAAACCGTAAGAGAAATTTCAAGATTGATGATTATCTGCATAAAGCGAGTCGTTTAGTAATTGATTACTTGGCAGCAAACCGAATCGGGACACTAGTAATCGGTCATAATGATAATTGGAAACAATCAATCAATCTTGGCAAACGTACCAATCAGAATTTTGTATCAATACCATTTTCGCGATTTATTTCAATGCTTAAATATAAAGCAGAATTAATTGGGATAAAAGTAATGATTACAGAAGAAAGTTATACTTCCAAATGCTCATTTGTTGATGATGAAACTTTGTGTAAGCAATCAACTTATAGAGGTAAAAGAGTGAAACGGGGGTTATTTTGTAGTCAGTCCGGGATGTTAATAAATGCTGACTGTAATGGCAGCGGCAATATCCCACCGAAAAGTAGTCCCCAATGCTTTTGTTGAGGGGATACAGGGGAGCCACTGCGTTGCGGAGGTTCCCTCCGTTGTAGCAAGTGGCGTGGTTGTAGTTCCCCCAGTAAGAATTACTCCTCACAAATAAGTTTTATCGTCGATGTTATATTTGACTATAAAATTTATAACTATATACTTTAGTTTAATTACTATATCTAGTTAACTCTTGAATATGGCTATAACTGAAAACTATAAATTAAATCTAATCCAATGGTATCCCGGACATATCGCTAAAGCTGAAAGACAACTAAAAGAACAACTCAAGTTAGTTGATGTTGTCTTAGAAGTAAGAGATGCTCGGATTCCTATATCAACTCACCATCCCCAAGTGTCGGAATGGATTGGAGATAAAGCGCGGTTGTTGATACTCAATCGGTTAGATATGATTTCACCTCAAGCAAGGGAATTATGGACGGAATATTTCAGAATTCACAATCAAGTTCCCTATGCTACCAATGCAAAACAAGGAAAAGGGATAATTGCAGTTAGTAAAGCAGCGCAATCTGCGGGAAGTGCGGTTAATCAACGACGCAAAGAACGCGGAATGTTACCTCGTGCCATACGTGCTGTAGTTATCGGTTTCCCGAATGTGGGAAAATCAGCTTTGATAAATCGTTTATTGGGAAAGCGTATAGTACAAAGCGCGGCTCGCCCCGGTGTAACTCGTGCCCTGCGCTGGGTAAGGATTTCCAAGGAATTAGAATTATTAGATTCTCCGGGTATCATACCTCTCAAATTAGAAAATCAGGAAGCAGCTTTAAAATTAGCAATTTGCGACGATATTGGGGAAGCATCCTACGACAATCAAAAAGTAGCAGCCGCATTCGTCGATTTAGTCGGAAATTTGCAAGAAACCGCTCCCAAAATATTACCAGAAAATCCCTTTTTGTCCCGTTACAACCTCGAATCAACACCATACACCGGAGAAGAATACCTGTACGCTTTAGCCGAACATAAATATCAAGGCGATGTAGAGCGTAGTGCCAGACATCTTTTAACCGATTATCGCAAAGGACTTTTAGGACAATTTCCTTTGGAGTTACCGGAATCAATTATCAGTTAGGAGTTAGGAGTTAGGAGTTGGGAGTTGGGAGTTAGGAGTTAAGAGTTAGAGAAAGTTTTACAAGTATTTGCAAATATAATTTGATACTACACGGGCAAAGTCCATCAACTTAAACTAATAGATTTTAACCCGCGCAGGCGGTGAATCCACCTTGACTGCGCGGGTTCCCAAGGCAGTGCGTTGCGGAGGAACACGACCGTTGTAGCAACTGCCGCCGCGTTGAGGGGAGTGGTGAACCCGGAGGGGTTTTGTTTGTGTAGCAGTGGTTTCAACCGCCAGGTAAAGTATTAATTTAAACTTTCCAAACTTCTTCTCCCTACTCCCTACTCCCTACTCTCTACTCCCTACTCCTAACTCTTAACTCTTAACTCCTAACTCTTCGCTGTTTCCCGTTCTTGCTTTCAAGATTAACATTGTCCCGGCTGTAAATAAGATGCCGAGTAATAGGTTTTTTGGACTGATATCTTTACCGCTTTCTTGTACCAAAATTCCTTCTAATATTAAGGAAGGTAATAATATTCCTGCGGGAAGCATTAAACGGTAAAAGTTGATTTTTTTTCTTGCTAATGTTGTGAGCAGGGCTAAACACAGTCCGAATGGAATAAATGTTAGTCCGTAATAGAAAAATCTTTTTTCTTTGGGTATTAAGTCGAGTAAGTTTAAGGTGTGGATATTTGCAATATTGTCTATGTAAATTATTAGCGAGGATTTGGAATAGGTAATAACTATGTGATGCGGTTTTTCATCGCTAAATACACCGGGAACTTGTAGCTTTACATCGGCAGCATTTGCTCCGGTAAGAGGAGTTCTAACTCGAAATACTAAATCGCTTTCCTGTTGTCCCAAAGTGAAATTACGACGAAAAGAGTCATTAGAAAGCGAAACAATTCGTGCAGGTCCGCTTTGTTCTGTTTTAGTAGTAGTAAGGGTAGTGCTAATCGTAAATTCAGAAGTATCGCTTATACTTTTGCTCAAGGATGTGACGGGAGTTGCCGTTTGCAGCCAGCGATCGCGACTCAACAAAACTCCTTTTTCATTTTGAGTTGTTAATTCCCCACTCGATAATAAATCCGGCTGTTTTCCCGTTTTATCTTTATATGGAGCTTTTCCTGTAAATTGATAGGAAGCGACTAGGGAATCTCCTAGATTTTGAAAATTATTACTTTGAGAAAATACTTGTTTTACTTGGTTTTGAGAAAAGGCTTCATTAGTAATATTTAATTCGGAAACATAGCCTTCCCAACCTCTATCGGCAGTTCTTTCGTTGCCGATCATCAATGGAAAACTGGGATTCCAACCACTTAAATTAGTTGTAGCTTGCCAAGGAATTGTGATTAAAAATGTCAGGATAATATAACCCGTGAAAAATAAGGTTATTTTACTAATTGAATTACTTGCATTGCTGGTTTCAATTCTTTGCAATATCGCTTTAAAACTTTTATAATTCCAGATATAAAAGCAAATTAATCCTAAAAAACCACCAAAGCTATTATTAATAATATCAGCGGGTGTTGGTGTCCTCGAAGGTACCATAATTTGCAGTAATTCGACTGTTGAGGATAAAGCAGCGCTGGCTAAAATTACTGCTGCTATCTGCAAAATTAATTTTGTTTTTCTTTTTTGTAATAAACCCGTTAAACCGAACCCTAAAGGTAAGAATAGCAATACATTGTTTACTTGGTCTTGAAAAAAGCTATTGTTGTCAAAGCTATTAACTAATCCCCGCTTTGAAATACTATTTGGTAATGAAAAGTTAAACGGATAAAGAGTTGCGATTAGTACTGCTAAAATACTGAAAATAACTAAAATTAAGAATTTATATCTTATCGGGTTGCTTAATTGATTTTTTAATGAACTATAATGCTGTTTCATAAACAATTTATTTTGGATAAATAAGAAATTATATAAATTCAGTTCCCGGTTTCCTATCTCCACTAGTAATTATGGCTGCGTTAACATTGAAATTTGATTGTAACGTTTATGATTATATTGTTTGTTCAAATAGATTAATTGTGGTTCTAGTTGTGTAAAGAATTGATAAACTCGTGAAAGTAATTTCCTTTATACTATTTAGAGGTAAGGAAGTTCCGAAGCTAATTTGATAACGCCCGAATTTTTTACAGTTAATGGTTGCCCAGACAAGAGTTATAGTTGTCGGAGTGCCGTTTGCAATGTCATAAATGGAATGTATTGGTTTTAACCCGAAATTAGAACCGCATTTTGAGACATTCAACGGTAATGTCCGGTTTTCTGCACCCGTTTAATTGCTTCGAGGATTAATCAAGCCCAGCCATGACTGAGTTGAAACTGCGTCTCCAAAGGGGAAATACCCAAAAAACGGTGACGGTGGATCGAAATATTTTTACTGTTGGTAGGTTAGCTGAATGTAACCTAAGTTTACCCTTTGGAGGTGTTTCTCGCAGTCATGCGCGTTTTACTAAAGGAAATAATGGTTCGTGGTTGGTTGAAGATTTGGGTAGCAAAAACGGCACAGTATTAAACGAACAACTCGTAACTAAACCGACTGTAATTTCTCATGGGGATGTGATTTGGGTAGGAGAAATTTCACTGGTGGTGCTTTTAAGCCTTCCTCCTCAACCATCTATAACTAAGTATACAGATTTTTCTGAAGGTAAAACAATACTTCGTGATGTTGAACAGTTACAAGAGCAGTGGATAGATGCCGTTAGTAAAGATGGTGATATTACCGGCAAAGATAGAACGATCGCCCGTTTGAAGGATTTGGTAGATATAGCCAAAAATCTTTCGGGAGCTACTTCTATTGAAGAAATTTTTTCTCAAGTACAGCAGGTTGTATTTCGCTATCTTAATAGTATTGACCGTTTAGCGCTATTGATTGATGTTCAAAATTGCGGCAAATTAGTATTAGTAAATGCTGCAAGTAGAAATGTTAATAATAAGCAGCAATTAATGGCTGATGATAGCTGGATCAGTCGGAGTATATGTCAGCAAGTATTTGGGGAAAAAGTCGCAATTCAGTTAGCAGATACTCATCAAGACGAACGATTTGAAGAAGAGCATAGCGTTTTTCTCAAAGGAATTCGCAGCGCAATGGCGGTACCTTTATGGGATGAAAATAAAGTTGTAGGCGTGCTTTATGCCGATGCAAGTTTTTCTTCTTATCATTGGGTAAGAGAAGGTTCCGAAGATTTGAGCTTTTTTTCAACTTTAGGAAATCTTGTTTCTTCCAGCGTACAACGTTGGTTATTAGTAGAAAAGCTCAAAAGTGAAGCAATAATTCGGCAAAGATTGGAACGCTATCACTCACCAGCAGTAGTACAGCAGTTGATCGCATTGGGAGCTTTACCCGATGGCAGATTACCGCCCAAAGAAAGCGAAATCAGCATTTTATTCGCCGATGTCGTCGGATTTACCGCAATGTCCGAGCGATTTACTCCTACCGAAATTGCGGAATTACTCAATAAATTATTTGAGGAAATGTTGCAAGAAGTATTCGCACGCGGCGGTACATTGGATAAATATATCGGCGACTGCATCATGGCATTTTTTGGCGCACCAGAACCCCAAGAAGACCATGCAGACAGGGCTGTAGCCGCCGCAATGGGAATGTTAGCGCGTTTGGAGAATTTGAATTACAATCACTTTTGGCAAGAACCATTAGAGTTGAGAATTGCTATCAATAGTGGGAAAGCAGTGGTAGGAGATGTAGGTAGTTCCCAAAGAGTAGAATATACAGCTTTAGGTGCAACAATTAACTTAGCAGCACGCATGGAAGGAGTTTGCAATCCGGGAGAGTGCGTAGTTAGCGAAGAGACTTACAAAATGCTTTCCAAACCGCGCAGATTTGAAGTTATGGGCAAATATCGGTTTAAGGGAATCGATCGCTTGGTTACGGTTTATCATAATCGCAAACGGTATTGAGAGTTAGGACCACCGGAGTTAGGAGTTAGTTTGTAGGGTGTGTTACGGCACTCCGGTATTTTATTCAAAGGTTAACCGTGTGAAAATGCCGTAACGCACCATTATGTGTTAACAAAATTACGATTTGACCTATATCTTTTAATTTTTATTCAAAGGTTAACCGTGTGAAAATGCCGTAACGCACCATTATGTGTTAATAAAATTACGATTTGACCTATATTTTAATTGTTATGGTATGGATCAAATAATAATTATTCCTAACTATAGTTATCTTACGGATGCAAGCAATGTCAAAATTTGACTTATTTTTCGGTTGAACCTGAGAATTAACCCGTATAGTCTGAATCGGTACTTCAAAAATTTTAGAAAGCATTAATTAGAGATAATAAGCCTTTTAAACCGATCAGCCCTATATTTTAGCAAGCAGAAGCTGTTTAACTAGGGTTGAGAGCTAGAAACTAATTATTTATTCTCATGCCAGTGCTTAGATGTATCAATAGAAATACGCAACTTAAGCTTTATTTAATTTCCCTATAAAGTACGAATATGGTATTTTTACTGTCAAGGGTGCTTGAATGCGATTTGAATATACCACGTTTATTGACAGTAGTTCTCAGGAGTCCTACCAGATGGTTATTAATACAAGAGAGTTGATTTATTTGTTCTCACTATTCTTTGTAACGCTGATTGGCGTTCAGATTCTTGCGCGTTGAAACTAGTATTCGATTGCATAATTTTTGATGGGTAATAAGGTTCGTAGTAAGCGCCGTACTCGCCTCATATTACCGAATCCGGAGGGGCTGAAGCCCTTACTACAAACTTCTCAGAATTAATAGGACAAAGTACTGGTATTCGATTTCATAATTTTTGATGGGTAATAAAGGTTCGTAGTAAGCGCTGTCTTCGCTCCGGATTTAGAGCTAAAGCTCTTACTACAAACCTATCAAAATTAATTTGGTGGAGTAGTGGGCTGTCCCATTAGTTTTGATGAGTGTATCCTAAAAACAGAAAGTTTTTTCTCCCCATCTCTCCTTAAAGCGCTTCACCTATATTTCAAAGTTCACATGGTATTGTTATATTTGTGCTATGCGTTCGGCAAAGGTTGATTGGTAGTGAAATTTCAAGTAATTTTTATATTCGATGCGGAATATCAAGGATATGTTGCTGAAGTTCCCAAGCTTCCCGGTTGCGTGAGTCAAGGGAAGACTTTGGATGAAACGGTGGAAAATATTAAGGATGCGATTAAAGGTTATTTATACGTTCAAGAAAAGCATCTTCGTAGTAACCCAACACCTTGAATTATGAAATTTAACTAACAATTTCTCTCCTCACCTCCTTCCTCAGCGCTCTCCGCGTCTCTCTCTTGAAAAGTTGTTCATGGGGGAAACCCCCAAGATCACACTTTTCGCTGCGGTTTTTTTATCCCTAATCTTCTGGCTGAATAGGAGTAATTCTATCAATTATTTTTCTTACAGTTTGAGCATCAGGTGACTTGATACGCTGTAATATCTCAAAAGATTCTTGTAAATATTCGAGTGCAGTTGTAAAATCTTGCTTCTCATCAGCCAGAAGTTGTCCCAGCATACATAACGAAGCTGCTTTTCCTTGTACGTTACCAATTCTTTCCTTTAAATCCAAAGACTGTTTGTAAAGCGCGATCGCATCTTCCACTTCACCTTGTTGAGCGTAAATACCTGCAAGATTGTGTGTTGATGGTGTTCCCATTGAGTTTATAGTTGGCGATCGCGGTACAATGAAACCTCAAGGTAAAGTAAAAATAATAGGTAATGGCGAAACTCTACTATCGTGGCATGGCAGAGCAAGGTGGCAAACCCAAAATAGGTAGAAGTGCCAGACTATTAGGAATTAGACCTAACATCGATGTAAATATTGAGCAAATACCAATAGGTTGTCTGGATGAGCAAGGATGTTTGTTGCCAGAGTTACAGCGCAAAATTCTAGGAGAGCTTGTAACTGTTGCCATTAGAGACAATAAGGGAATGTCTGTTTCCCTTTCAATCGAAGGTTTACCCGCATTTCGCAAACCTGCTAGATTTGGCGGAAGTAGCAAAGATCCTTTGTGGCAAGTTGACGACAGCGACATTACAGGAGATTTACAGGCTGTTCAAGATAGCCCGACACACGTTAGCATCTTGCCAAGAGTTACAATGGCTTTAGAAAAATACGAGACGGCATTGGCAAGCACGCAAAGTTATTGGCAAAAAATTGACCGATCGAATGCGGAGATAGGAGTATACTAAAATGACATGGATATTTAGTTTGTCGGCAGAATGTGGTTCTGATGAGAATAACGCCTATAAATTTGCTCAACATTTTGAGGGAATGTCATTTTTGCTGTCAAATGAACTCCAATGCCAATGTCGCACGGACATATTTCAAGATATAGAAGAAAACTGGTGGTGTCGGGTTTCACCGAATAATCTGAGTGAAGTGGGAATAGATAGCCCCCAAAGTGCTTATTTGATGACGGAATTAGGTATTTTACTCTATCAGTCTCTACGATTTGCCCCAACTTTCCGTTATGCACTAGTTGGTGTTGAAGTTGATGAATTTAGAACTTACAGCGAGCTGATTGAAGATTTTGCTAACTTATCTATCCCAGGGTTAGTTTTGACAAAGACGCTCGAAGGAGAGTTAGGAATATCATCAGCTTTTCGATCCTTCAGGGAGGGTTATGTTTGGCAACCCTACGCAGGAGAAATCTACAATCCACTAATGGCATCCCCAAGCTTAAAAAATAAGCTGGATGAACTACTGGGTGTAAGTTGATCGCACATCACAAGCCCGATCCCCGTGCGTATTTCCCAACAACCATCATCCGTTGTCAAGTTAATTCATAAATTCCCGCAACCGAGAAAAAATTTGATTGCGGGTATCTTCATCCGCTGATTCAAGTTGTTGATATAATTCCCGTGCTTCTGGGGATTGTTGCAGAAATTATTTAAAACTGATTAGGTTAATGATTTTCCTTACCTCTTGGGCATCGGGTGATTTGAGATGCTGTAATATCTCTAAAGATTGCCGTAAATAATCGAGTGCGGTTGTAAAGTCATGCTTTTCAAAAGCTAGAAGCGATCCCAATATTGCTAAAGTTCTAGCTTTCCCCTCTACATTACCAATATGCTCATATAACTCCAAGGATTGTTGGGAAAGAGCGATCGCTTGATCTAAATTACCAAGTTGTGCGTAAATTCTTGCCAATTGGTGTAAAGAAGCAGCTTTTCCTTGTACATCACCAATCTTTTCTTTTAACTCTAAAGATTTCTGGTAAAGGGCGATCGCCTTATCTGCATCACCTTGTTTAGCGTAAATTATTGCTATTTGCTGTAAAGAATTAGCTTTCCCCCCCACGTCACCAATCTGTTCATATAACTCTAAAGATTGTTGGTTAAAGGCGATCGCTTCATCCAGATTACCAAGTTCTGCGTAAATATATGCAAGACAGCTTAAACAAGCTGCTTTCCCTTGTACGTCACCAATATGCTCATATAAATCTAAAGATTGGTGGTGAAGGGCAATTGCTTGATTCACATTACCAAGTTTTGCATTGATTATTGCAAGAGAATTTAAAGAAGCAGCTTTCCCCTTTACGTCACCAATATGCTCAAATAATTCTAAAGATTGTCGGTGAAGGGCAATTGCTTGATCTACATTACCCTGTTCTGCGTTGATTATTGCAAGACAGTATAAGGAACCAGCTTTCCCCTTTACGTCACCAATATGCTCAAATAATTCTAAAGATTGGTGGTGAAGGGCGATTGCATCATCTACATTACCCTGTTGTGCGTAAATTATTGCCAGTTGGTGTAAGGAAGCAGCTTTCCATCCTAAGTCACCAATATGTTCATATAACTCCAAAGATTGTTGGTAAAGGGCGATCGCATCATCTACATTACCCTGTTGTGCGTAAATATGTGCAAGACCGTCTAAAGAAGTAGCTTTCCCTTGTACGTTGCCAATATGTTCATATAACTCCAAAGATTTTTGGTAAAGGGAGATTGCATCTTCCACATTACCAAGTTGTGCGTAAATTCTTGCAAGACAGTTTAAAGAAACAGCTTTCCCTCGTAAGCTACCAATCTCTTCATATAACTCCAAAGATTGTTGGTAAAGGGCGATTGCTTGATCCACACTACCTTGTCGGGCATAAATTATTGCCAGTTGGCATAAACAACTAGCTTTGCCCTCTACGTCACCAATATGCTCAAATAACTCCAAAGATTTTTGGTTAAAGGCGATTGCTTCATCCAGGTTACCCTGTTGTGCGTGAATTCTTGCAAAGCTGAGAATGATTGTGGCTTTTTCTCCTTTATCTTCCTGCGGACAAAGTTCTAATGCTTGTTGATAGTGAAGATTAGCTAATTCCACATCACCTAATTGTGCTTCAGACACTGCTAGGTTATGTAAAACGCGATAGTCTTCTTTAATATCTAAGGTCGATTTACAAAGTTTCACAACTTCCCGATACCGGCTTTGATCTGTCCAGCGACTTCCTAAAACATCTGCAATTTCTACCGCGATTTCTGTTTCTCTTCCCAGCAAAGCCAAGCGATGAATTTCTAATTTTTGCTCTTCTGTGGAAGTTTCTCCACTTTCCCACCACAACCGATATAAAATCTGGGAAGCGGTTTTATACAAATCCACATCACCCGACAATTTCAAAGGTAAAATCCTCGGCACCCTTAACGACTCATCCGGGCTAACTTCCAACAATCCCAACGCAACGGCTTTATCTATATACTTACCCAAATCCGCAATAGTTTCACAAACTACTTCTAAAGCTTCCCTGGGTACGGGTAACTCAAATACCAAACCGAGTTGCAACATTTCTCGCATGGTATTATCCATCCGCTGCAACAATTCTTTTGCTAAAACCTGTTCTCGCAATTCTACACAATCAACTTCCAATTTATTCAAGATTACTGCAACATCAACGCTCGATCGCAATAGTTTATCCAACCATTCCAACAACCGGGGATTACCATCTGCTAACTGTTGCGCTTTCGCTTGTAATGTCTCGTCTACCTGGGATGTTTCCTCAAAAGCAGCGAGACGATTAAGCTTTTTTCGCAAGTCTGCACCATGCATTCCTTCTAAGGGTTGTTTGTAGAAGTGCTGTAAAGAAGTTGATTCAAAGTCATAACGACTGGTAATTATGATTCGTTGGAATTTGTCAGTTTCATTAATTGCCCAAACTAAAGCTGATAATACCTGTGCTGCAACTGGAAGCAATATATAACTGTCGTTGCGGGGTTCTAAGTTGGCTTCAAAGTCGTCTAATACAAGTAAAAAAGGATTATTTGCCGTTTCTTGCAACCAACCAAAAACCTTTTTTAAACGAAACTTTAATTCTTCATCTGGATTTTGCAACGTTTCCCGCAAGTTTTGATTATCTAACTTCTCCGTCAACCGATTTACTAAACTTGCTTCGTCAATTCTTCCCAGCCAAACAACACGCTGAAAATTAGTTAACCTGTCACACAATCTCGCAGCTAAACTACTTTTACCTAAGCCACCCATTCCATGAATTAACACCCCAATGCTTCCATTAATTTCCTCTCTTTGATAAGGGGAGGTTGGGAGGGGTAAAGTCAAACTTCTCAAACAACGTTGTAACTGTCGTCTTCTCCCCACAAAACTTTCTCTAGTTGGCACCTTCACCTTACCAGCAGCATCTAAAAATTCGGTGCTAAACGAAGCAGGTGGTGCTGTTTTTCTTCCCCTAGTTCGTAAAGGTGTGACCAAATTTCCTGGTAAACTATCCCCTACATACAGCCGTAATAAATGCCAGTCTCGTGCATTATTCTTAATTAAATCTTGATAAGTTAACGCTAAAGCTTCAGTTAACTGCTTTCCCGCAGATAATGCTTGATATAAAGCCGCAGCAGCAGCAGTTGCATCGGTATCTAAAACCTTTTGTCCCCAACCCAAAACCGAAGTAGCTCCAGCATTCAGCAATGATTCAGCCATTGAAGGTACCGTACCACTATTACCCGCTTGTCCGGTACGACAACCGCAAAGGAAAATTAGTTTGGGTAGCTGAAACTGTAATTCTGTAGCGATATCATCGGCAGTGGATTCTACAGCTTCACCCGTCGCCGATTCTGTAATAAAAACTGGTGTCCCATCATCCTTTATTGTCCCATGACCAGTTAAATGTAAAACATCAAAATAACCTTTACCATCTTCTTTTCCATAATCTCCTACTAAATATCCCAATTCTTCCAAACAGCCGCTTTCCTCCACCGTCAAAGTTAAAGGTTGTCGCGCTGTCACCTTCAAAATGCTGGCTTCTTCCTGCTCAAAATCCAATACGGGTACCACGCTCAAAGGGGAAGCTGCCATAAACAACATTTGCAGCGCTCGATTTTCTGGCTCTGCTTGGATTGATAACTGCTTTACCGTATCTGAAGAAACCCACCTTACCGGAATTACCGCTGGTTTTCTTTCTACCAGGAATTTACCATTGTGTAACAATTCCCAAGGGAGATGCGCGATATTTCCCGACGTGCTAATGGCTAAAACAACCCCTTTACGATATTTATCCAGTAATTGTTGTAGAAACCTGTCATTTCCATCCAACCAATTAAATAGCTTTTGTCCCGTCTTCGTATAATCTTCTGGTAAAGGAATATAGTAATCTCGTTCCGCCAATTGAATCAAATCGGCAATTTCTGCTAAAGGTAGAGAGCGGCTTTGATAGTTATTAGGATTACTTTCAAAGTAACGTAATTCTACGTAATTATCCGGACTTAGCTTGAGATCGAAGTGAAGGATTTGCATAAATCCGGGAAAATGGGGTTGTCAAATATTATCCCCAATGGTAGCAACTATAGTTTCGGATGTTTTCGTTTAGATATAATAATTACCTTACAGTTTAGCTATCACAACCACCTGGGATTCAAATCCCAGGCTAACAGCGAAAGTCGTCTAAAGACGACTAAATTAAAAAAATTGCAGTCCATTTTTATGTACATCTTGCACCATTCTCGATTAGCTTTAAAACCACCTCGAAATCAATCCGCCGGGCTAATCGCTCAAGTCTGCTAAAGTAGACTAAAAGCCTTGTCCAGTCCTATTTATAGGACTTTTGCTATGACATAGGGGTTTGCAACCCCTGGCGGTGTTGAGAATGGTGCAAGATGTGAATTTTAATCGACTTAAGCTAATTGCTTCCTGGGAATTTATTCCAAGGCGATATTGTAAGAAAATAGATTAACTACTCAAAATCCGCTGAATTTGTTCGGCTGTAGCCCCTTCCAAAAGCAACCTTTCGCCATTCTTCCCCACAATCAACACCTTGGCGATTTTTTTACCCGATTTGTGCTGCTTGTATTCGAGATACCACTTGCGAATTTGTTCGGCGATCGCCATTGTCCCCCCAACAATCCCCACAATCGTTGCAACTGTCGTAACCGTCAGCTCTCGTTCATTTTCAGCAGGTGTAACATAGCTTCCCGACACACCAGAAATTGACAACAGTGCCTCCGTAGCTGCAACCGAATCCTCACCCTCAACTGCTACTTGAATATCTGCCATGATTCACCCGCAAATTATTCCTATGCAATTGTAAATCAAAAGGTCAAAGGTCAAAGGTTAAAGGTCAAAGGTTAAAGGTCAAAGGTTAAGATTTCCCCTTGTCCCCTCTTCCCCCTCTTCCCCCTCTCCCCATCTCCCCCTCTCCCCATCCCCCCATCTCTTCCCAAAAGTGGTAGCTTTTAAAAAATTTGTGTAAGACTATGAAGTTACCTCACACTATTTATTCGAGGGGTGAAAAAATGGCGATCGCCACGATAAATCCCGCAACAGGGGAAACTCTTAAGTCTTTTGAGTCTTTGAGTGATGCGGATGTGAAAAGTGCTGTAGAAAAGGCTCATGCAGCTTTCCGAGATTACCGCAAGACAAGTTTTGCACAACGCTCTAAGTGGATGCACCTTGCTGCCGATATTTTGGAGCAAGATAAGGCGGATTTTGCCAAAATCATGACTTTGGAAATGGGTAAGCCTTATAAAAGCGCTATGGCTGAGGTGGAAAAGTGCGCTTCGGTATGCCGTTATTATGCAGATAAGGCTGCTGAATTTCTTGCTGATGTTTACGTAGAAACCGATGCTAATAAAAGTTATGTTAAATACCAACCTTTAGGGATAATTTTGGCGGTGATGCCGTGGAATTTTCCTTTTTGGCAGGTGTTTCGCTTTGTGGCTCCGGCGCTGATGGCTGGTAATGTCGGTTTGCTCAAACACGCTTCTAATGTGCCTCAGTGCGCGTTAGCTATTGAAAATATTATTCAGCGATCGGGTTTTCCCCAGGGCGTTTTTCAAAGTTTATTGATAGGTTCGGACAAGGTAGCAAATATAATTGCCGACGATCGCGTTAAGGCTGCCACTTTGACGGGAAGCGAAGGTGCGGGAGCATCTTTAGCAGCAGCAGCGGGAAAGCATATCAAAAAAACGGTTTTGGAACTCGGAGGCAGCGATCCGTTTATCGTGTTAGCAAGTGCTGACATAGAATCTGCGGCTGCGATCGGTACTAAAGCACGAATGTTGAATAACGGGCAATCTTGTATAGCAGCAAAACGCTTTATTGTGGCGGAAACTGTTGCAGACAAGTTTGAAAAATTGCTTTTAGAACATTTTCAGGCATTGAAAATCGGCGACCCCATGCAAATGGATACCGATATCGGACCTTTAGCTACTCCCGATATTCTCAAAGATTTAGACGAACAAGTGCAAAATTCTCTCAATAGCGGTGCAAAAGTACTGATGGGAGGAAAGCCTTTATTAAATATGAAGGGAAATTATTATCCACCAACAATTCTCACCGATATCTCCCCCGATTCTGCCACGGGCCAAGAAGAGTTTTTTGGTCCGGTGGCGATGTTATTCCGGGTAAAAGATATTGATGAAGCTATAACAATTGCAAATAATACACCCTTCGGTTTGGGTGCGAGTGCTTGGACAAATGACACCGAGGAACAACAGCGTTTAATCTCCGAAATCGAAGCCGGGGCTGTATTTATCAACGGCTTAGTCAAATCCGATCCTCGAATGCCCTTCGGTGGTACCAAACTTTCCGGGTATGGAAGAGAATTAAGCATTCAAGGCATACACGAGTTTGTCAATGTTAAAACTGTGTGGGTGAAATAATTTTGCGGAAAGTTGCTGGGGTCGGTTTCCGTCCTAGCAAACTTTCCAAGACGGATTTTGGATTTTGGATTGAAAAACAGTTCATTTCCCAAATTTTGACGGATTGTAGAGACGTAGCACTGCTACGTCTCCCAACGATTATAAGAAAAACGAACCATTCAAAACTAATGAAACGGACTACTCGTATTTACAACTTAAAATCTAAAATCCAAAACCGTCACGCTCTTTTTCAAGAGAATAATCCAAAATCCAAAATCTAAAATCTAAAATCTAAAATCTTAACTTGGGGAATCATAATGGATACAGCAGAATTATTAGTCAAATGTTTGGAAAACGAAGGGGTGGAATATGTATTTGGACTCCCCGGTGAAGAGAATTTACACGTTTTGGAGGCTTTGAAAAAATCTCCGATTCAGTTTATTACTACCCGTCACGAACAAGGTGCGGCTTTTATGGCGGATGTCTACGGACGTTTGACGGGTAAGGCTGGGGTGTGTCTTTCTACACTTGGTCCCGGTGCCACTAATTTAATGACTGGGGTGGCGGATGCTAACCTCGATGGTGCGCCGTTGGTGGCGATTACCGGACAGGTGGGAACCGATAGAATGCATATCGAATCTCATCAATATTTAGATTTAGTAGCAATGTTTGCTCCAGTTACTAAGTGGAATAAGCAAATTGTTAGACCGAGTATTACCCCGGAAATTATCCGCAAAGCTTTTAAACGAGCGCAAAGAGAAAAGCCCGGTGCGGTACATATTGACTTACCAGAAAATATCGCCGCAATGCCGGTAGAAGGTAAGCCTTTGCGTAAGGACAATGAAGAAAAAACTTATGCTTCTTTTGCAACTACTAGGGCTGCCGCTGCGGCAATTTCTCAAGCTACAAATCCAATAATTTTAGTTGGTAATGGAGCAATTCGTGCCAAAGCTAGCGATGCAGTTACTCAATTTGCTACCGAGTTAAATATTCCGGTTGCCAATACTTTTATGGGTAAAGGGATAATTCCTTATACTCATCCTTTGGCTTTGTGGACGGTAGGATTGCAGCAAAGAGATTTCAGTATTTGTGGTTTTGATAATACTGACTTAGTGATTGCAATTGGTTACGATCTAATTGAATTTTCGCCGAAAAAATGGAATCCCGATGGTAATATTCCGATTATTCATATTGCTTCAAAGTTAGCGGAAATCGATAGCAGCTATATTCCCGACGTGGAAGTTGTTGGTGATATAACTGATTCTTTAAATGAAATTTTAAAGGTAGCGAATAGACGTGAGAAAGCCCAACCTTATGCGATTAAGTTAAGGGAAAATATTCGTGAAGATTACGAGCGTTATGCTAAAGATGATGCATTCCCGATGAAACCGCAAAAGTTAATTTACGACTTGCGGCAGGTGATGGGACCTGATGATATTGTTATATCTGATGTCGGCGCACATAAGATGTGGGTTGCCCGTCACTATCACTGTCATAGTCCCAATACCTGTATTATTTCTAATGGTTTCGCGGCGATGGGAATCGCAATTCCCGGTGCTTTAGCCGCGAAATTAGTTCATCCCAACCGTAAAGTTGTTGCCGTTAGCGGTGACGGTGGTTTTATGATGAATTGTCAGGAATTAGAAACAGCTTTGCGAGTTGGTACGCCATTTGTAACGCTGATTTTTAATGATGGCGGTTACGGTTTAATTGAGTGGAAACAGGAAAATCAATTTGGTGAAGGTAAAGCATCTTTTATTAAGTTTGGTAATCCCGACTTTGTAAAATTTGCCGAAAGTATGGGATTGAAAGGTTATCGAGTTGAATCGGCTACCGATTTTGTTCCCATTCTTAAAGAAGCATTGGCGCAAGATGTTCCAGCAGTAATTGATTGTCGTGTCGATTATCGCGAAAATATGCAGTTTACTAGAAAAGCCGGAGAATTAAATTGTGCAGTGTAGATATTTGAATTAAAATATTTTACCGCAATGTAATGTAGAGACGTAGCATTGCTACGTCTCTCAAACGTTATCTGTCAAAACCAAAAATTTTATATAGCAATCCCTAACCATTGACAAGAATTTAGAAACCCGGTTTTTCCAAAAAATCGGGTTTATCAACATCACAAATTCAAAAGATCCCCCAAGTCTCCTTTTTCAAGAAGGATTTTCGTTGCGTTTTATTTCTATTCCCCACTCCCCACTCCCTATTCCCTATTCCCTTTTTACCACCAAATGTATTATCCATACTTGAAAAAAATCTTTTCTTTATGGATAGTTTTCTAATAAAGCAGTGAAAATAGGTTTTTATATCTAATGGATGAAAAGCGGCTTCAGGCTTATTTCGATATCATCAACGAGCTACTTACACAAGCTAGCAGCGATGAAGTTACAACTTTAAATGCTCAACCCGAATATGTAGATGCGGGCTTGGTAGAGACGATGATTGAAGTAGCGCGGGGGTTTTCTAAAGAAGGAAATGAAGAAACTGCTGAGTTTTTGATAAGTGCAGCAACTCAGTTAGCTGAAGCTTTGGGATTATCATTATCAGATTTTAGTGCAGAAAATCAAGGTGAATTATTAATTCAGGCATTGTTAGTTACCGAAGAAACCGAAGGTAATCCAGAAGCCGTATACCCTTTACTGCACAAGAATATAGAATTATTAGATGATAAATTTGCCGAAGTCTTAAGAAATTGGGCGATGGATGCAGTTTCCGAGTCAAATACCGAACAAGCTGAAGACATCGCTGCAACTATTGGTATTTTCAGCAGTTTGATTCAAGAATTTCCTTTGGGTAAGCCCGTAGATAATCTAGAAATTGCGATCGCCGGTTATGAAGTGGTAACTTCTGTGTTTACTTCCTCCAATTATCCCGAACAATGGGCGGCGACTCAATATAATTTGGGAAATGCCTACAGCGATCGCATTCGCGGACAAAAAGCTGAAAATATAGAAAAGGCAATTTCTTGCTATCATGCTGCATTACAAATTCAGGAGCGCGAAACATTTCCCTATGAATGGGCGATGATTCAAAATAATTTGGGTACTGCTTATAGTAATAGAGTCAAAGAAGATAAAACAGAAAACCTTGACAAAGCAATACATCATTACGAAGCTGCATTGCAAATTCATACCCCCCAAGCATATCCCGAAGAATGGAAAATGGCTCAAAATAACCTTGCAGCAGCGCTTCAAAAAAAGAAAGAGAATTAAGAGTTAGGAGTTAGGAATTAAGAGTTAGGAATTAAGAGTTAGGAGTTATTACACTTTTAACCTAATGTAACTATAAATAATAAGTAAGAATTTTTATAAAAACTAATTAAAACTGGGAAAGTTTTTCTGTAGTCAGTATTCAAAATTTACCTCCGGGCTTTGTAACAAACAGCTAATTCAATTGAAAAAATACAACTAACTATCCATTTTCCGCTGTAAGATTACCTCTCAGACAGCAGGAGAGCAGGATTTTCTAGCGGGAAGGAAGTACCAGTGCAAAATTTACGTAATGAGGTTACTTTCACGCAAGCAATAATCATTTAATACAAGATAAATATAAATATTAGTTAAATATACCGACAAGTTTATATAAACAAGCAAAAGATGGCTTAACTTAATGTTAATCTGAACTTGACCTTTCGATAATGTTTATACAAAATAGATGTTTGATAAATTAGCGAAACCAAGTTTTAGATATATAAAATCAAAATCAACTCAGTTCAAGCAGATAAATATTATCTTTTTTGGAATATATTTTGTAGCATTTTTGATGCTAATTGCAGCATGGTTGCAGTCAAAAGTACAATTGTCTATCTTGTTTAGAGATGTATTCGTCGCTGCTTCTGTAGAACCTTATTACGGATTATTTTCAAACATAGGAATTTTCTTGTGGTCTGCTACCGCAGCAATATTATTATTCAGCGGAACTATATTATTTAGCGTAAATCAATCCCATAAATATTCTAAATTCTTACTATCTTTCGGTAGTTTAACGTTACTATTAGT
This sequence comes from Rivularia sp. (in: cyanobacteria), assembly GCA_965234645.1. GTDB lineage: Bacteria > Cyanobacteriota > Cyanobacteriia > Cyanobacteriales > Nostocaceae > Rivularia. Next base: position 490,652 of record OZ248344.1, read on the forward strand.
TATAGATGATTTTTTTATGCTGCATGAAAAAGTTTTCCCCTACTTGTTTAAAATATCAGAAAAAGTCACTTTTATTGTCTATGGCATAATAATTATATATTTGCTTTTTAAGTTTAGAAAAATTTTTATAAAAAAACATTTTTCCATATTTTTAATAGCACTTGGCTTTTTATTTCTATCAATTGCTATCGATCAAATACTTCCTACAGATAGTTTTACCTTTAAAAAAGATGATGCTTATTTTTTTGAAGATAGCTTAAAATTCATCGGTATTATTTCTTGGTGTTTTTACTTTATTAAGATTAGTGGAGAACAAATAATCTTATTGTTAAAGGTGTAAAATTGCTATTCTTGATTTTTGGAAATTGTCATATAGCGCAAAAAGACTTTGCAATTGCAAAGTCTTTTGGTTCTGCTGAGGTATGACTACAAAATTCAAACAATCACTAAATAACTATAAATCGAATTAAAATAAATTTAGTTAAGAACTAATGACAGAGAATATTTGAATACAATATAATTAGTATAATTGCTGAGAGATAATATAGATTGGGTTTGCATTTCTAGCTGCTTTTGATTTATTGAAAGCGGCTTAACAAGCTTGTTTAAATCATCGATCGAGTGAATGTTGCTTTTTTTGGACTGTATAACCTATAACTGATATATAAATGTAATCTGATTTACAAAATTAGAACTGGAGTAAAAACTTTAAGTTTTATTTCTGAAATACTGCGATCGCAGTTGGTAGCTATGTATATAGCTATATCAAATTTGTAAGTGATTGGGAGCGATTGAGATGAAAAGGCAAATTCTTAGTGTAACAATTGCTATATCCACAATTGTATTAAGTGCTTTCCCAGGCTTGACGAGTACGGTAAATATAGTTGCGTTGGGTAAAATCGATAGCGTCAAGTATCAAGCTGTCAAACTAGATGATTCTATTGATGCAATGTTAAATCCCGAACAAGGAGGTGTCAACCCGATGCCACCACCACCACCTTGGATTCCCCCAGTGGAGGAAGAAATGATGAATAAATTGCCGCCGAGCAATTTACCTGGTAAACCTGGTTATAAAAACTATACACCCGTACATTTACCACCATCGGCACCTTGGATGACTCCAATCCAAAATGAAAGTCAATTTATGAACATACCTTCTCCGATTCGGTAAGATTGCGGCTTTGTATTGGGGTAGTTAATTCGATTTTAGATTTTAGATTTTAGATTTTAGATTTTAGATTTTTGTGTATTTGGGTTTGAATTCTCATTTGATATAAAATATGTTTGATATGCAAGAAAAAAAGCGCTTTTACTTGCTACCTGATTTTTTCTTGTCGAAAACCGCGATCGCCATCTGTGGTATACCAATATTCCCAAGTTCCTCCGGAAGCGGTTAACCAGTTATTCAGATCAAATGAGCCGCTTCCTTCCGGTGTCCCTTGAATTTTATATACTTTAACAGCCCTTCCATTATTATCCCAAATTAACGGCAATCCCGGTTTTATTTGTTCTGGTGCTGCATCATTCGTTTGTAAAAAATATGCAACTTGTCCTCTATCCGAGCCATTGCCAAAAACTTGAGCAATTCCGTTTTCATCAATGGCGACAAAAGCACCTTCTTCTAAACCAATACCGTAAACCGGATGATTTTCAGCAACCATAATTCGAGCCATCAAACCGAAAATTCGTCCGTATCTTGTTTCGGGATTATTATCATTTCGCCTATCTAAATGAGTGTCGGTAATTACGTGTTTCAGATAAGGAACTTTGAGAAAATTACTGAGAAAAATATCTTGAGTATTCTGATGAAAAGGGTCATTTAAAATTTCCGAACTTAGCAATCCTTGTCTATAAGGAGCATAATAATAATCTCCTAAAATTGCCATACCGGCACTAGTTCCACCTACAGGAACTTTTTTATGATTGATTAAATAATTAATTGCCTCTTCTGTAGCAGTTCCTTCCCAACAATCTTCGTATTTTTTTTGATCTCCACCAGCAAAATATAAAGCATCCGCGTTTTTGATGTATTCTATCACCTCCGGATTATTAGCAGCTTCTCGACTATCAATAGAAAGTTCCGCAGCAGAATTAATTAAATCAAGATAATTATCGCTAATCCACTGTGCTTGTCTGCCAACCCCACCGCAACGCAATACTAAATAATCTCCGCGATTGGCTTGTTTAAGAAACCATGTAGTAGCTGCATCTTCTCCTACAGTTCCTGCTTCCGCACCACCAATTAAAAGAATAGCGGGTTTTATAGAAGAACTATTAACCTTTCCATACTCTAAAAAATATTCAAAATTATTACTATCATCTGTTTTTTTAAAATCTGATAGCTTTCTGACCATAAAAAATGATTATTTTACTCATGATTCTTGATATTACAATCGCATCATGGTTATGATTTGTAGCTGTTTTTACGTAATATTAATCAAATAAATAATTTAATTTTATGGATTTATCAAAAGTAATTTATGAACAATACAAACTAAATATTGAGAATGTTAAATTGTTGCAAGATACGGATTATTTAATGTATAAAATTACTGACAATAACCAACAGCATTACACTGTCAAAATTCAACGCAAATTAAATAGGACAAATGATAAACTTTCGGACTTATGTAATTGGCTTAATTTTTTATCTAAGACTGTTACTTTCAATTTTCCTATTCTTCTGCGTAATATTAATGACTGTTTCCAGTCGCAGATACAAGATGAGAGCCAAGCTATTTACAATTTTGTCGTTTATCGATGGGTTGATGGAGAACCAATTAGCAAATACATGAACAAACAGAATAATCAGAAAATTGGCGCATTAATGGCACAATTACATAACGCTTCATCCCTATATAATAGAAATGCTACGGCACTCGATCGATACGATCAAAAATGGCTTAGAGATTGCTTTCAAAAAAGTAAGTTAATTTTTATGAATCTATCATTTAAAGATACGAAATTTATAATAGAAGCATTGAAAAACCTGATTAATACCTATAATCAACGGTTAGAATAAATTGAAGATAATGATGAATATGATGACGAAGCTTCTGAATTAGGTAATGATGCTTTATTTTTAGAATCGCTATGTAGCGAACTAGAAACTAATTTAAAAGAAAATAAAACATCATATTTAAATACGCAACAAACAACACAATCTTTAGATAATTTATTAAATTCAGTTCTTCAATTATCTATTAACGAGCGATTGTTGTTAGTAGAGGCTATTTCTGAATCTATTCGTAATGATGGTAGATTGAAAGCTAGTTAAAATAACTTTTTCCCCGCTCCCCCTCTCCAAAAACTCTCTGCGGTTTTTTTATCCCGAATCTTCCCTCAACAACAAACCCAATTTACTGTAAATTATAAGATTAACTCTTATCTACGTATAATTTACTTTTATGACTGCTGCATCGAAAAATCAACAGGGTGAAATTGGCGTTGCTGTAATTGGAACGGGATTCGGTAAAAAAGTCCATATTCCCGGATTAAAAGCTCATCCGCTTACTCAAGTAGTCGCCGTTTACAATCGGGATTTGGATAAAGCCAAGGAAATCGCCGAATCCAACGACATCCCCCACGCTTGCGATCGCCTTACGGATATCCTGCAATTACCTGAAGTGCAAGCAGTTGCGATATCAACACCGCCATTTTTACATTACGAAATGGCAAAACAAGTTTTACAAGCCGGGAAACATTTATTATTAGAAAAACCAGTTACTTTAAACGTCGCAGAAGCCAAAGAACTTTATTATTTAGCTCAATCAAAAAAATTAGCTGCTACCGTAGATTTTGAATTTCGCTTTGTACCCGGATGGCTGCTATTTTGCGAATTGCTGGCTCAAAACTACGTTGGAAACAAGCGTTTAATTAAGATCGACTGGTTTGGTTCATCCAGAGCTAATCCCGATCGCGCTTGGAACTGGTATTCTCAAAAAGAAAAAGGCGGTGGTGCTTTGGGTTCCTTGGGTTCCCACACCTTCGACTACATTCACTGGTTATTTGGGGAAGTAAGTCGAGTCAACGCTCATTTTACCACCGCAATTTCTCAAAGACCAGATGCAACTGGGGAAATGAAACCCGTAAATACAGATGATACCTGTGCGCTGATGTTGGAATTAGCCGACGGTACTCCCTGTCAAGTTTCCCTTAGTGCGGTAATTTTTGCACCGCGTACTCATGCGATCGAAGTTTATGGGGATGAAGGCACTTTAATATTAGCTAGCGAGAATCAAAAAGACTACGTACATGGATTCCGCGTTTGGGGTGCCCCTTCAGGTAAACCAGTTGCAGAAATCGAAATTCCCAATCGATTAACGTTTCCTAAAAACTATGCAGATGGACGTATTTCCGGATTTTTGCGAGTAGTAGATCGACTCGTTGAAGCGATCGATAGCGGAGAATCAATAACACCATCTTTGCGTGAAGGAGTTTATTCTCAGTTGTTGATGGATAAGTCACACGAGTCAAATGAAACATCGAGTTGGGTGAATGTACCTTCTTTAGATGAGTTGATTTGAAAACCCAAATCCACCGGGGAATGCAATTCCCCGTCTCATAGCATAAGTCGTCTGAAGACGACTATATAGCGGTTTCTAACATCTGATGTCTGGGAATGCGTTTGTTTGAGTACCCAAATATGATATAAATTAATTTTCCAGTGGAAGACAAAGTATAATTTCTGCTTCTTCTATTTTTCCAGTTTTTTCAAAACCCAGGCTCAAATATAATTTCTCAGCGACCAAGTTTTCAGGTTCGTAGCTGGTGAAAATGCTTTTACATTCTGGCTTGTTTTTCAAAATTTCAATCACTTTAAAAATTGCAGCTTTACCATATCCGTTTTTTTGATGGTTTTTATCTACCATTAAACGAATAATCCACCATTCGTCATCCTCTAAACCGTACATCACCAAACCTACCATCGCTGCGTCATTGTAAATTGCTAAGGGAACATAAGATGCTTCAAACTTAGATTCCTTTACTCGAGTAAACATTAGAATCGACAAAGTTTAGTTGTGCTTCATTTACCTTTAGCTCAATACATTCTTGCCAATTGTTTTTGTTAATTTCTCTTAAAGTCACAGACATATTTTTATTTGAAGCATAGTAATACTACAAATAATATCAATTTCCTCTCCCCCCTCTTCCCCCTCTCCCCCCTCTGATTCAATCTTCTAGTGCTAACTGCTAACTGCTAACTGCTCACTGTCTTGCGACGGTAAAGTTCAACCATATTTTCCCCAATTCTTACGTCGTAGTTACCAAAAAAATCGTGTCCTAAAAGTCCGATTTCTGCTGCACCGGGGGCTATTGCAACTTGAACGTTGTTAACCATAGCACCACCAACCCCAATTGATTTTACTTGCCCCGTCTTCAATTTGATTACCGAACCATCGGCAATGCTTGCTTGAACGGTTCCCGAAGGCTTAAGTTGCAAAGCCTTTGCCATTGTAGCTGTAATTAAAGTACCGCTAGCACCAGTATCAAATATCATCTCAAAAGTTTTTTTGCCGTTGAATGTAACTTCTACAATGGGAGTATTGCCGCTGCGACGCACGATTGGAATTCGATAAACTCCCGTATCCACAGGTTTAACGGGTGTAATTCCGCAAAGACTTCCTAAATCGAGGGTTTTACCATCTTCTGTAGTCATGAAACAGGCTCCTGGATCTTGAGCCTGGGTGGTATTACTCGAAAGTAAAATTAATAATGTAGATATAACTGTAACTTTGGTAGTCCACCGACTGAAAGCACCTTTCATATATTATTTTCCTAATTTTGCCGAACCTGCTTATCATTAGGGTACCCATGCAGAAAGGAAAATTTAGCCTGCGTTATATAAAGGTATGGTGAACAGTTAGCAGATCGATTAAATGATACTTGTATTACATTTTAAGTTTGTAATTATAATAACCGTGTTAAAGCAGAATTTAACGACATCAAGTCAACGCTGAAAGATTTTTCATATTTAATATGCCGGTAGTAGATAAAAATCCTCCATTAGTAACTGGTCACTGGTGACTGGTCGCTGTATTTTATGTTTAGTCTTTCTTACGGCATTTAGTATTGATAAAGGATGCGGTACGTCAATATATATTAAAAATATGAGCAATCAACAAAGTAAATCTATACCCGGTTGGTCTTTAGAAGAAAGAGATCCTAAATTTATTGAATTATTCATGCCACTGTGGGAATGGTTTTACCGCTACTATTTTCACGTCGAAACCGATGGTTGGGAAAACATTCCAGAAGAACAAGTATTGATAGTTGGTTCTCATAACGGGGGTATGGCAACTCCAGACATGATAATGATGATGTACGATTGGTTTCGTATATTTGGAACCGAACGTTTAGTGTATGGTTTGATGCATCGTTACACTTGGGAAGTCAGTCCCTTCCTCGCTAACTTATCCCAAAAAGCAGGTGCGATCGCAGCTCATCCCAAACCAGCGAATGCCGCTTTAAAAAAAGGTGCCAGCGTTTTGGTATATCCGGGGGGACAATATGATATGTTTCGCACCTACAACCAGCGTTACAATATTAATTTTGCCGGGAATAAAGCATTTATTAAGTTAGCTTTAAGACACGAAGTTCCCATCATTCCTGCCATTTCAGTAGGGGCACACGAAACTTTAATTATTTTAGGTGATTTCTACGAATTAATGAAACAATTGAACGATCGCGGCTTACCGTGGCTATATCGATTAGATCCTGGAGTATTTCCCATATACTTAGGTTTACCTTGGGGTTTAGCGATCGGACCTTTACCAAATATACCGTTTCCCGTAAAAATGCATACTCGTATTTGCCAGCCGATTGTTTTTGAAAAATATGGTAAAGAAGTAGCAAGAAATCGCGATTATGTAGATGCTTGTTACGCAAAGGTTTGCACCCAAATGCAGCAAGAATTAGATAATTTGGCAAGGGAAGTAAATAAATAAAGGTTCGTAGTAAGGACTTTAGTCCTCAAACGTTAGCGTACCAAAAAATTTATCTTATGGAAGTTATTTTGAACGACATTACCAAGCTCAAAGTTGATGCAATAGTTAATGCTGCAAATTCCAGTTTGCTCGGTGGTGGTGGTGTTGATGGAGCAATTCACAGAGCAGCAGGAAAAGAACTTGTTATGGAATGTCGTTCTTTAGGAGGATGTAAAACTGGTGATGCGAAGTTAACCAAAGGATATAATTTACCCGCAGGTTTTGTTATTCATACCGTGGGACCAGTTTGGCAGGGTGGCAATCATGGAGAGCCGGAACTTTTAGCTAATTGTTACCGTAAATGCATACAAATCGCTGTAGATAACAAGTTTGAATCTTTGGCTTTTCCTTGTATTAGTACTGGTATTTATGGTTATCCAAAACAGAAAGCTGCTGAAGTTGCTGTGAAAATATGTTCGGAAGAATTGCAAAAGAATAGTATGCTAAAAGTTATTTTTTGTTGTTTTGGTAAGGATAATTATGATATTTATCAAAGGGTTTTGGGTGAGATTAATTAATCATTTTTAATCATCCGTAAATCACCCGCAGCCTAGAAGGAGCCGACGGGCTACAATTACAAAGCCCCTCCGGGTAAGGCTAACGCCTCGCTCCGCTAACGGCAGTCCCTTCAACGGAGGGAACCTCAGCACAGGGCTGCTCTCACCACCGTCAGGTGGGCTGAATTAGATAATTAGTGAGGCAAATTTCATAGATTGGATGTTAAAGTAATTACGCAATAATATGATTTTATAGCGACAAATATCACCTAAACGATCGAGTTAATTATTAGTCCATTTTAATGGACTTTTGCTATTAGACTGGGACTTGCAGTCCCAGGCGGGTTAAAAGGAAGGCAGATAACTAGTCATTATTTTGACAGTTTCTATAAAAGAATTTAAAAAGCAATTTAATCTTAGTAATTAATAAAGTTTAATTGTTCATTTTAATCAGAAAATCCGGCATTTTCACCGGATTTTCTCAATATAAAAGTACGCAAAATTAAGCTTCAATTACCACTCTCCCCACAGGTTGAGCAATACAGCTTAAAACATAACCTTCTTGACATTCTGGCTCTTCCTCATAACGGACTTCTCCTTCTAAAAGGCGTAATTTACACTTTTTACAAGCCCCCATCTTGCACATAGAAGGTAAATCAATTCCTTCTTTTTCAGCAGTTTCTAAAATAGTATCCGCGCTATCGTAAGTTAACTCTACGCCGGATTTAGCTAAAACTAAGGTTTGAGAAACAGTATTTTGCAGTTGAATTTGATTGTCTTTTTTCTTTTTTGGTTTACCAAAGCTTTCTGCGTAATAATTTTGCATGGGAATTCTAATTCCTGGAGTATTGCTTTCACCTGTTGAGTAAAAGCCTCGGAACCGCAAACATATACGCTGCGCTGGGCGAAATCGGGTGCAATTTCCTGCAACATTGATTTATCAAATCTACCGATCCTACCCCCAGGGCTTGAGTTAGAGTCTTGACGGGTAAGAGTAGTTGCAAGTTGGAAATTAGCATACCTCGATGTCATCAATTCTAATTCTTGCCGGAAAACAATATCGTCGGTAGTACGGGCACTATGGAAAAAGACTATATCTGAGCCAGCGTTTGTATCCAACAACCAGCGCGACATCGACATCATTGGTGTAATTCCGCTACCAGCAGAGATAAATAATATTTTTGATGATGGACGTTCAATGCAACTAAAATCCCCTAATGGAGTGCCAATTTTAACTTGACTGCCAGCTTGCAAGTTGTCGTGCAACCAATTAGAAACTAAACCCGGAGGTGCATCAGGTACGTTATTTGGGGGAGTAGCCCGTTTAACGGTTATATCTATATTGTGAGGGCGAGAAGGAGTTGAGGAGATAGAATAAGCGCGTTTAATAGTTTTGCCATTAATCTGTAATTCCAGCGTCACGAATTGTCCCGGTTGGTAAGTAAATTCAACAGGTGGTTCGGCAACAAAAGTAAAGGTTTTTACATCAGGTGTTTCATCAATTACTCGCACGCAACGACCGATTAATGGCTGCGATCGCCATGCTTTTACTGGAGATTTGGATTGATGTTCTTCAAGCTGCATTTCTTCAATCAGCAGCAAAAAATCGCCAATATGAATAATATCATCTGGTTTGAGGATATAGCTTTGAGTAACTTCAATTTCTTGATTATTAATCCGCGAACCATCGCTGCTAGCTAAATCGATAAAGTAATAGTGTTGTTCGTAAAAATAAATCATCCCGTGGACGCGACTAACTTCCGGAGCATTGAGAACTAAATCGCAATTAGGATGCCTACCAATCATACATTTATTAAAATCTATCTCTGGTGTAAGTATTTTCTCTTGGCAGGAGCTTGTTAGATAATTGATTGCTTTGATTTTCATGATTAAATAGGTATTTAAGGTTTTTTACGTCGAATTTGTGTTTGTGCAGAACCTGAATTTGGTGCTTCTGGAAGGTTTTTCAGCTTTGTAGGTAATGTTTGTGTCTTCTTTGATGTTTCTGGCTGCTGAGGATAAATAAGTTCGGGACTTTCGCTACTAATAGTAGATAAAATTTGATAATGTTCTTCATCTGGTAATCCCAATTTTTGGCGTATTGGCATTAGATATGCAAAACTTCGATCGGAAGACGTGCATTTTTCCGCTAAAGCTTCTTCCAGCATCCATTTATATACATAATGGCGACCTCTTTCGGAAAATTGAGGTAATACTTCTGCTAACACAAATAGTTCATCCGCTTTCAATTTATCTAACGAACGTCCGTTGAGAAATTGCTCGATATCAAGGGGTAATTTTTGTAGTTGACGGCGAAAACTATGGGTTAAACTTTCCCTTTGATATTGTTCGGCGCTACGTTTCCAATTACGAACCAACCAGATAGTGCTAACCAAAACTATTAGGGCATTAAATAATAGTTGTAATACCATTGGTAAGCGGAGAATTTCCGGTCTTCCTCCATAAACAAAGAAAGCATTAAAAGCCAAAAAAGTGATAATTGTAAATGTCCGGTGCAGTACTTGTTCGGAACTAATTTCCGGATATTTATGTTTTAAATAACCTCGATAAGTCTTTTCTAATTTGTGACAAATTTGATAGGATATGATGATACTGAATCCTAAAGTTAGGGGAACGGCAGCAATTTTGGGAATTGCGATCGCCTGATTATTGATATAAAAACCGGGCTGCCAAATAGTAAACAGTGAATTATCGTAAGTCCAAACTCCAGAAAAGTAATATTTGAAGTTTCCAGCATACAATCTGTAATAAACAAAGTAGCCGATCGCCAATCCTATATAGCCATATTGAAGAAATTTTCGTCCCGGTTTTTGCAACTGGTTCCAATAATATTTTTCCGAATCAATATCCATACAAGGGGATTTACAGCCAATACAAGCACTTTTTTCTTCACCAGTTGTCTTGTCTACAGTTCTACACATAGACTGAGTAAGACTTTTTGGTGGTGCTTGATGGGCACTGCTTCCTAATAAACCACGAGGTCCCGTAAAAACTGTTTGTACGGCACCAAAAGGACAGACATAATGACACCAACTACGACCTCCATAGAGAAATACTACTGTAATTGCAAACAATATAGTAGCAACCAAAAATAAACCAAGAATCCATCTTGTTGAATTGATGAATAAAATACGGCTATTTAAACCTAGAAATAGCAAAAAGAACTGTAAATAAAAATGGTTTTTAACTAGCCATTGATTATTTTCAATATTTAATCGTGGTTTTAAACCTAAAGCACGGGGAATTTGCGAAAGAAAATAGAGAGGACAAATACGCCGCCAAGTTTCATGACCAAATACGAATACAATAAATACAGCAGCAGGAACTATCATTCCCCAAAAAAGTCTGGTAGCAATTGGATAAGCTTTTTCAAAAATACATCTATCACCTTGAATCGGGATACATTCGTGACGATCGTGCAGGGGAGATAAGAGGTTTTTAGGGTCAGTAAGAACGTGGGTTATGGGGTCGTAAAATAAAGAAATAATTAAGATTAACCAACCAATTACAAGTATCCATCTCACAGCGTGCATCTTGCTTTCTGATACTTTGCTTAACATTGTTCACACTCCTGAAAATTATTGGTTTGTAGTAAGAATTTTAATCCTTAGATGAAAGGAATAAATTCCTTACTACGAACTTGGATTACTAAATATTTTCTATTCCGGCGCGAGAAATTTTGATTTTAGTACCATCAAATTTTGCAAAGCTGAAATAACTGTCTTCGTTATATGTAATTGCTTGTTCTTGGAGAATACCAATCGCCACTTTTTCGCCTAATTTGACGGCTTCTGTATAGTCACTAAGCCAGTGAACCCCAGCACCATTACGTGCGATCGCAATATTAGAAGCAAGTTTATTCAACTCACCACCAACTGTCATCATTCCTGCATCGGTGCCGCTGTAGCTAATTAACTCAGTACCATCATCATTGGCAACCACTGGATTAGGAATTACCCAAGACTCATCAAACCAAGCTTTAAGAATCGTGACACAAGCACCTGCAACCGTTGCGTGTCCGGAACCATAAGCAGGATGGGTGGGAGAACCTTCAGGGTATGCCATTGGTAGCAGATAGTTACCGTACAGGCTGTAAACCTTTTCCAAAACAGAGGAATTAAATAGTTCCGAATTTATTGGATATTTCGCACATCCGGTGAGATGGTTGTGAACCCTTCCCCCGAATGCTTCGGGACGCAAACGACGGTGTACAAACCACTTCTGAAACCACATTGCTTTAAGAGCGCGGGTTGCAACCTCTGTCACCAAGCTGAGAATGTGAGGACTACCAAAGGTTCCAAAGCCTGCTTGAGTCTTGGTTTTCTTATATAAATTCCCCTCATCTACAGGAGCCTTCATATCCAACAGCATCAAACAAGCATTTAGGTAAGATTGGTACAAAGCATCAACGTGTACGTATTGACCTAAATCTCTGAGATTGCGGATATAGCGAGGTGTGGAATCAAAAATATCTGAACCCGTTAACCCACCATTTTGAACGTGCAACCAAGAATCATAATTAGTCATATGATTTATTCGGGGTACCACTGTTTTCTGTTTTTGAGAAATAGTCAGCGAACCATAGGAAATATCCTTGAGCATAAATTGGGAAACATAAGGACCGACTTTATCCCCGCGAAGAACTCCTCGAAACAGGCTTTGTGGAGTAACTTCGTCAATAACACCGTTTTTAGTTTGACGCTTGACTTTAGCTCCACGGAAGTCGGAAAGTTTAGATAAATCTGCTGCTGCTTCTGCAACCTGGGGGCTATGATATAAACTAAAATTGATATCCCGTAAAAGTGCCATCCAGTAAAGCTCTGTCATCTCTGCGGAGTTTTCAGCAGAATCGATCCTCGGTGCGGGACGTATTGTTACAGAATGGCTATCGGGTCCTTCCAAATCAAAAGCCAATCCTGCTTGGGGGTTGGTGAACTTGCGATCGCCTAGAGGAATTGCTTCAAAATCTGCGGTTTTACCACTCTTCAAAGCTGTTGTAAATGCGTAGTAAGTATTAGGATCTACTTCACCTAAATAGTTATGTACTAACCCTTTAGAAAAATTGGCGATAAAGTTAGGATAGCCATTTTCATCTCGATAGTCTTGTTCTTCACCGTTGCATATATGTACTGTTGTGCCTCGATCGAAAGCAATTTTCGCAGCTTCTTGACGGATGCAGAAAGAGGAATTCTGACGTTCAAAACTGGTTTGGGGACCGAGTTTTTGACATTCTTGATTGCCCATGATTTATTCCTTGATAATTTAAATTGGTTTTGTGTACTAAGTAATGAATCAGTTGGATGTAAAAAGATTACGGCATTTTTTTGGTACCCATGAGGGTACTATTTTTTGTTTCATGCTGAGATACTTAATATGAATTCTCAACTATTTTGTGATAAATGCTATTTAGATCGGCTTATGCAGTTGGAATTGCGATCGACCAGTTTTAACAGTTATCCTATAGTTTAAGAACCGTTTCTACCCTTCCATACCAGTTTCCAATTAATATCAAGCTTCCAAATATCGCAATCTTGAGAAAGCGAAATAATTTTTTCTCGAATCTCCGCCATTTCCTGAGAACGGTTTATACTCTGAGTGAGAAAACCTTTATCAAAAACCAATTCGTAAACTTCTCTATATTTATAAGCTGCTTGAAATCCTAAATGAACGTATAAATTGCGAATAAAATCTGTAGCGACTAACAAATTACCCGTAAATTTTATCGGAGCGTAAATTTCATCATAGATAGCACAGTGACTAGAAACAATTTGAGAAATCGAATTTGGTTTTATACTGGGTGTAATTCCTAAAAGAACTGGTATCTGCTTCTTTCCATATTTGATTCTAATTCTATCCAGCGGTTGAGAATAAATAGATACAATCAACTGCTTTAACTGCAAAGCATTTTCTACAACTTCATAACTGCAAAAATAACCCCTATAGCAAGCCGTTGTACCGAAACCAGGAGTAATACCGTATTGATGAGGCTTGAATAATTCCCCACCATCAACGGCTGCAATACTAAAATCTCGTCCTTGAAATATTAAACTGTCGTTAATTTGTCCAGTCATTGCATTTTGGATTTTAATTTATTTTTGTGGATAACTAGTTTTAACTAGTTAACTAGTTCCCAGCCTCTGACTGGGAACTCATTTCATCAGGCTCTGCCTCCAATACAGAGTGGAGGCAGAGCCTCCTGAAATGCATTACAAGGTAGAACCTTGTAACGAGAATACCTCTATCACTTCTTTCCTCTGCGTCCTCTGCGTCCTCTGCGGTTTTTATATTCCAAAGTCCTATTGACTTATATCCAAAATGTAGTATAAGTATAATACAAGGTTTTTTGTTAATCCTTACCCTTTCCAAAACATCGGAAAGACGTACAACATTATTAAATTTGGAAAAATATCATGATTCCCCGAACGCGCATCCGAAATATCGGTATCTCCGCTCACATCGACTCTGGTAAGACGACATTGAGCGAGCGCATTCTCTTCTACACGGGCAGAATCCATGCGATTGAGGAAGTACGTGGAGGTGGTAAAGGTGCCACTATGGACTTCACGGATTTGGAAAGGGAACACGGTATCACCATTACGAGCGCCGCTACTACCTGTCAATGGCATGATACGCGGATTAATTTAATTGATACGCCGGGACATATCGATTTTACGATTGAAGTTGAGCGGGCTTTACGAGTACTTGATGGTGCTGTAATGGTACTTTGTGCTGTGGCGGGGGTTCAGTCTCAATCTATTACGGTCGATCGCCAGATGAAACGTTATGGTGTACCCCGCGTAGCATTTATTAACAAGATGGATCGAACAGGTGCAAATCCGTTTCGAGTTGTGGAAGCAATGCACGATTTGGGATTAAATGCGTTGTTAGTTCAATATCCCATCGGTGCTGAAAGTCAGTTTGAAGGGGTTATCGATTTAATTGGAATGGAAGCTCATTTTTATGAAGGTGAAAATGGCGATCGCACTTTTAAAACTTCTATTCCCAATGGTTTGAAGCAAGAAGCAGAAGTTGCACGAGAAAAAATGCTCGATACTTTATCTTTGTTTTCTGAAGAGATGACACAGAAGTTGGTAGAGGGTAAGGAAGTTTCTCAAGAGTTGATTTGGAATACCATCCGTCAAGCAACTTTGAATCTAGAACTCGTACCCGTGCTTTTGGGTTCGGCTTTTAAAAATAAAGGCGTGCAAAATCTTTTAGATGCTGTTTGTTTGTATCTACCATCTCCTGTAGATAAGGATTTCGTTACCGCAACAGTTTTTGAAACAGGTGAATCTGTTGATATTCCTTTGAATTCCGATGCGCCTTTAGTTGCTTTGGCGTTTAAATTAACAATGCAATCTTTCGGACAGTTTACTTATATCCGCGTTTATTCGGGTACTCTTAACCAAGGTGACACCATTTATAATTCTCGTACTGGGGAGAAGGTGCTGGTTGGTAGATTAGTAAGAATACATGCCGATAAGCGTGAGGTGATAAACCAAGCTGTTGCTGGGGATATTGTGGCGCTTTTGGGTGTCGAATGTGCTTCAGGGGATACATTTTGTTCGTCACAACGAGTATTTTTGGAAGATATATTTGTACCGGAGCCTGTAATTACTTTAGCGATCGCAGCGAAGGATCGGGATTTGGATAAAATTTCTAAAGCTTTAAACCGTTTTCAAAAGGAAGATCCTACTTTTCGCGTAAAAGTAGATTCGGAGTCAAATCAAACTTTGATTTCCGGCATGGGTGAACTGCATTTAGAAATCTACGTCGAACGCATGAAGCGAGAATATAACGTAGAAGTTGAAGTTGGTAAACCGGCGGTATCTTATCGAGAAGCTATTTCTCATCGAGCTACCTTTGATTATCGACTCAAAAAACAATCGGGTGGTCCCGGTCAATACGCTCACGTGACGGGGTATATTGAACCTTGTGAAGAACCGTTTGTATTTGAGAATAAGGTATTTGGTGGTGCGATTCCCAAGGAATATATTGCCGGAGTAGAGAAAGGTTTCACAGAAGCGATGAATTTGGGAATGTTGGAAGGATATCCAGTTACTGGAGTCAGAATTGTTTTAGAAAACGGTTCCTATCATCCGATTGATTCTTCAGAATTTGCTTTTAGAATGGCAGCACAACAAGGATTTGCACAAGCTTTTCTCAAAGCCAAACCTCATTTACTCGAACCGATCGTGCAAGTTGAAGTGGAAACACCCGACGAGTATTTGGGAAGAGTTCAAGGGGATTTGTCATCAAGACGGGGTTTGCTGTTGGGTTCTCAAACGATGCAGGGATATTCGATCGTTCGTGCTGAAGTGCCTTTAGTAAAGATGTTTGGATATTCAGGTAACTTGCGTTCCTTAACTTCCGGTATGGCAACATTCTCGATGCAGTTTGATTGTTATCGCAAAGCGTAAATAATGTAGAGACGTAGCAGTGCTACGTCTCCCTAAATTTAGTTGCATAACGAGAATTTATCTATCAAATCAAAAGGTTCTAATTTAGAGAATTGAGAGCGATCGCACTTCCGATCGATTCAGCCATTAACTTGAAAAACTTGAGAAATATTTTCTAATAATTGCTTCTCTTCGGAAGAAAATTCTGAATCTGCCATCGCTAAATCGTTACACACCAGCAAAACCTGAGCTTTGACTAGTTCGCTTTCTATACGAGCATTGATATCTTTAAGAAAAGCATTCATTTTTTCTTTGTCTGCCAAAGCCGTTCTAATTTTAGGTGTAACTTTACCAAAATAGAATTCTAAAGATAAAGGCGATTCCCATTTGATGCTCGCATATTCCTTAATTGCGTCATCTTCAGCAAGCTTGAGGGTTTTATCGCTGTACATTACCATCATCATCAATTCAACGATCGCTTCTCTTTCGTTTTGAGTTACATCTTTCTTGGCGATTTCACTCAAGGATAAACGTAATTTTTCTCGCATAATTAATCAAAGGGTTAATATAAATACACCGTGCCTATCATATGTAAATTCTAAGTACAATTAAAGTCATTTTAAATACATTAGATTATCTTCTTTTGATTCAAGACGAAAAACCAGAATATATCGGGAAATAGAATTTGTTGCGATCGCCTCTTTACGCAATTAAATTTACCTGGGTTGTGGGTGGAGAAAATAGCGATCGCCTATTTTTCCTTTAAAAAAAATAAATGCAGCTTCAGTTGATAAACTATATTTATAACGCAACAGTTTTTTTCGCCATGTATGTAGGTACCACCGAAGCAGCAAAAATTGTCAAAATATCAACCTCCAGAATGCGCTACCTAGTTGCACAAGGTAGAGTTAAGGGAGCGTATAAGGTTGGAAAAGTTTGGATAATCCCTTTATTCGATGGAATGCCGATTATTAGTCGGGGTAGTCGCGGTCCGAAAGCTAAATGGTGCAGACGAATTCCTGCAAAAACGACTATTAACGTAAATAAAGCTGAAGTTAAGCAAAATCGACAGCGAGAAAATCCAAAGCCTGTAATTACCGTGAAACGTCACGATAGTAATACTTACGGTTTTTCGGCAAAAGTTAACGGACCTTGTGAGATTGTTTATCGACCTGAAAAACCTTTGAGTTGTGGTGGTGTGGTTTGGATTGAAACTTATGCGACGGTGGAAGTTAAGCGTAAGAAATCTAAGGAGGGAGGAAAAGAAGAGGATAGTTTTATGGTTGGTGCAGCTTGATTAGTTGTTATTAAGCATAAAGGTTTTATAGAAATAAATGGTGAATTCTAAGCATGATTTACAGCCGATGCTTTAGAAATTATTCGTTCGTTCTATTCATAAATCTCACTACCGAAACAACAACACCGCAAAATCCCGTAAATATCTCCGCCAAACCAACCATTCGTGTCCCCCTTTACTTCCCACCCAAACGTGTTTAACTCCTGCTTTTTCTAATCCTTGATGCGCGGCTTTATTAGTAGAATAAAAATCATCTTCAGTTCCGCAACCCAACCACAACAAGTTTAATTTTAAATTTGTCAAAATTGGATTTGTGAAAATTTCACCATAGGATTTATCAACATCAAAATCTTTCAATAAAGAACTAAAACCACCCACCCAGGAAAACTTATCTAAATTATTCAAACCAACTTCTAATGCTTGTCCTCCACCCATCGAAAGACCGGCGATCGCTCTAGAATTTCTACTAGCAATTGTCCGATATTGAGCGTCAATTAAAGGAATCAAATCTTTAATAACCACTTCCCCAAAAGCTTCATTCCCCCAAGAATCTGGTGGAAGCTCTACCCCTGGTTTGCGTGCGTAACCGTTATCCATAACCACAATCATCGGAACTGCTTGACGTGAATTTATCAAGTTATCAAGGATAAAATTTGCTTTACCTTGTTTCGTCCAAGCTCGTTCGTTTTCTCCCGCACCATGTTGTAAATAAAGAACGGGATATCTACGCTTAATATTGGCATCATAACCGGGTGGAGTGTAAACAAAAACTCGCCGCAACTCCCCGGTAACTTGGGAATCATACCAGCGTTCCCGCACTTCGCCATGAGGTACTCTTTTAGCGCGATCGAAATCAACTTGAGGATCGGGAATTTCCAACCCACTAGTAGCTTGTCCCCAACCAAAATAAGTTTTGCTGTCTGGATCGTTGACTGGTGTACCGTCTACGATCAACTGGTAGTAGTGAAAGCCAGGATTTATCGAAATTGTCACCGTCCAAATGCCATCAGAATCGCGAATTAAATCGGTAGGTTTTTCGCCAAATGGGATTTTGCGATCGCGTCCCATAACCTGTACCCTTTTAGCTGATGGTGCTTTAACGCGAAACGTCACCTTTCCATCAGAATGAATATATGGATATTCGCTGTTGGGAATGCTCGAAGGTGCCGGGAAGCCCTTTAACTGTGCGTAAACTGGTTGCGAAATTAAGGAGATTATTAAAGCAATATAAAAAGGTTTAATTAAAATCATGTTTAATTGCGATTCTTAAATCCCGATAGCTGAACGCAATTTATATTTTCCCATGCCCCATGCCCAAATTATTATATGCAAAAATTTATTGTCTACGCTTGTCCAGTTGGTGAATTAAATACGCAGTTAGAATTATATTTTCAAACAAGTCAAATTGAATGCGGTAAAAATGCAGCCCATAAATATATGCCTCACTGTACTTTAACCGGCTTTTTTGAAGATGATTTAACGGCTATTCCTATTTATACGAAAGCTTTGAATAAGGCTTTATCAAAACATCCAAATCCAGCTATTAAAGTCTTAAATATGACGTTTAAATCTGAGTGGCATGGTTTAGAATTACACTCACCCATGTTAAAGCAGTTAATTATTGATTTTGCTTTGCTTGCTAATTCTCCAACTCGTAGAGACTTACGTTTAAAAGATTGGCTGCATTTAAGTCTTGCTTATGAATTCCCATTAGAAAAGCAAGATAAATTGAAAGCGATCGCACAAGAAATCATTAATCCTCAAGCATCTGTAAAATGGGAATTGCGTTTATATCAGCTACATTCTGATGGTAATTGGACTTGTCATCAATCTTGGATGTTGTAAATTAAAAAACCCGCTTTTTTCAAAAAACGGGTTTCTCAGCAGTAAAAATTATTATGATTCAAAAAAAGCTCAAACGGCAGTAACTGAATTTAAATTAATTAAAACCCAAGTTAGATAAGTACCAACTGGACCCCATAACAAATATGGTACAAGTAATAACGAAGCTTTTGGGGAAATTTTTCGGACTGCGATCGCTAAAATATAAACCAGTAAAGTTGCTAAACCACCAACAATCAGTCCACCTATTAAACTTTGAAATTCTACCACCACGGGACTATAAGCAGCAGTTAAAATCGCCAAGATTGCATATAATATTATAAATAACTTTGCATCGCGTTTTCCAGCTTTCTCCCAAACGATAATTGCAGAAATCGTCGCGCAAATCCAAATAAAAGTCCAAATAAATGGAATGAGAAATTCAAAAGTCAGCCAATCTGGACGACTTAAATTTTGAAACCAAGTATTTTGTAGCGAACTTAATAAGTTACCTATAACCAAAATAGCTGTAGAAACAATAACTATTATCCACCTTGCTTTCATGATTCTTTACTATCGGTGCCGCTACCGATCGATACTTGGAATAAGTTAATTGCTAAAGTATAAGCTGCCGCAACAAATAATATCAGCATCAAACCCGCAAGAGCGCTGAAGGGAGATACGATGAATAATAACAACATACTCAATACTACGATTGTTATCAATTGGTTGATCATAATTACTCTTGGCGATCGGTTTATATCTTTATTTAACAATTTAACAAGCTGACATAAAAAAAACTTACACCCAAGGGAAGAATTGTTATCTCTCATAGGTGATAAGTTTCTCTAACATTTATAAGTATTTCAAACAAAATATTAAGTTCGTAGTAACCACTTGAGTGTTTTTTTAGAGGATGTTTAAATCATAAATAAAACTCGTACATCAGATCCCCCTAAATCCCCCTTTGAAAGGGGGACTTAAATCACCGCTAATTAGGGGGGATAATAGCGATAAATCGCTTACTATGAACTTAAAAAATTAATTACGCAGCATCACCTAAGCTGACTTTAACAACTTTGTGTTTTTCAGCTTCAGTTTTAGGTAAAGTCAAATTCAAAATACCATCTTTGTAATCTGCGGTAACGTTGGTATTTTGAACTCTTGCGGGTAGAGGAATTACGCGATGGAATTTACCATAGTGGAATTCACTTCTAAAATTAGCGTTTTCTTTATCAGTGGCAGCTTTTCTTTCTGCACTAATTGAAACGGCTTTTTCAGTAACTTGTATATCTAAGTCTTTGGCTGATATTCCAGGAAGCTCTAATCTTAGATAAACAGCATTTTCATCTACTCGTAATTCTGCTGCGGGTACTTTGACAAAATCTCTATCTAACTGATTTTGTAAAGCGTTCAACTCTCGCCAGGGATTCCAGCTTACTAATGTTGTCATGGTTTGGTTCTACCTTTGTCTGGGAATTTAATATTTATTTATTGCTCTGTTATTCTTATATTAATCAAACCTAAATTAGCCTTTATTCGGTTTTTATGAACAATTTGATGATGAATACCGAACCTTTTGTTATCAAATGTTAAACCCTACATTTAGATAACAAAAGGTTCGGTTAACCGAAACGTTTAATATCAATTAGAAAATAGAACAAGTCTAATTATGGGATATCTTGCTGATGAAATTAAAAATGCTGCTTCTAACAACGGTATTACACTTTTAAAATTACCTATAGAAGAGGTTTTCCTTTGTATCTAGTTGCGCCGTACTCGCTTCCGATAAGAGGCGATAAATCGCTTACTACAAACCTTTTAAATATAAAAATGCTCCGGTATTTCAACTACCAGAGCATTTAAAATTTATTCAATCTCAACCAATTATTTATAACTCCGGTGGTCCTAACTCCTAACTCTTAACTCTTAACTGTTCTTCCGCTCTTTCTGGGAAAATTGCATATGAATGGTTCTCGCTTGTTCGGTATCTGGTGCGACGGCTGTAATTAAGTAGTTAATCAAACTTTCGGTGAAGGGAATCCGCAGGTGGAAGGTACCATCCTGCTTCACTTTGATGTTGTGCCCGTCAATGTTTACGGTTGAACCGGGTTCGGTTGCACCATGAATGATTAATTCTGCATCCGCTTCAAACCAGAAGTCTTTGTGAGGACGACTGAATACGCGCACAATTGGCGATCGCGATACTAATAACCAGTTCTTCTCTTTGGTATGATACCCAATTTCAACTATATAATCTTTGTCTGTATTCGGTATGGCTACGTAACGATGACTTACTGTTTCTTCACATTCGTACTGTTGTACTAGTTTGGCTTCTTGATAACTTAAGTCAATGTTTGTCACGTCATACAGTCGCAATACCAATTGATTGCCGCCTTGACTTTGCATTGCTTCGCGATCGCCAGGTGCAATATTCCAAGAAGCATAAGCCCATTTAGGAGTGCGATTTGCTAATAAGATATTGCTTTCGCCAGGTACTCCGGTAGCTCCGTGATGGTGGATGCCGTAAATTTTATCCCATGCGCTATCTTCTGGATCTAAGTCTGGCTCGGATGGGGGAATATTCGTATCTGCTTCGGCTTCGTCTGCTATTTTATCTAAAGCTACATCTTCGCCAAAGGATACTTGAGAGGCTGAAGGTTCGGTGGTAGCTAGGTTTTTGTCAAGTGTTTGAGAACCAAGGGTAAATGCACCAACGGCAGATGTTGGATCTGCTGTAGACGATACGCCAAATTGGGCAATTTCTGCTTCCTTAGTAGTTTCTTCTGGGGTGGAATGCGGGTTTGATGGCGTTACCTGTTCTACTTCTGATGCTTGGGTAGTATCGGTTGCCGGTGTATTTTGTGTAAAACTATTTGAAGACGATTCGCGATTGAAATTGCTCGCATCCCTTACATCATCGTGATATTCGGCGTGTGCTTGTTCTTCTACATCGCTGGATTCATCGGCGTTATTACTATCATCGGATGTATCATCTTTTTCACGATTTAACAAATCCGAAGCGATCGCGGCTCCTGTAACTGCTGCTGCGGCACCACCTAAAGAAAAGGATGATTCTTCCTCAATAGTTGCTTCTTCTACTTCGTTATTTTCAGATATATCATCAGTTGCAGTTGCTTGTTCTACTTCTTTATCTTCAGATACATCATCAGTTGCAGTTGGTTCTTCTACTTCGTTATTTTCAGATATATCATCAGTTGCAGTTGGTTCTTCTGTTGGCGGGGTTCCCCATAAATCTGAAGGTGAAGTTTGATTCAGTTTTTCTACATTATCATCCGATATATCATCAGTTGCAGTTGGTTCTTCTGTTGGCGGGGTTGCCCACAAATCGGAAGCTGAAGTTTGATTGAGTTCTTCTACATCGTTATTTTCAGATAGATCGTTAGTTGCAGTTGGTTCTTCGGTTGGTGGAGTTCCCCATAAATCCGAAGGTGAAGTTTGATTGAGTTCTTCTACATCGTTATTTTCAGATAGATCGCGATCGCGATTCAAAATTGAAGTTGTAATTGGTTCTTCTGTTGGCGGAGTTGTCCACAAATCTGGAGGTGAATCTTCAATAACTTCGGATTCTTCTACCGAATTTTCTTTTTCTTCGTCACGATTTAACAAACTCGAAGCAACCTCGAAGGCTCCGACGGCTCCGATGGCGGCTGCTGCTGCACCAGCTAAAGGAAATGAATCATCTTCGTTATTCGTTGCAGGCTGAGGTGGAGGCGTTTCCCAAACATCAGGTAATTGAGCATATTTTGTGCGATTCTCCGTAGGAGACGCTTCGCGATCGCCATTCTTTAATTGCTCGTCGGATATTTCATCTGTTGGCTGTACCGATTCGGGCGCATCTTTAAGTGCTAGTTTCGACTTAATTTTCTTCGCACCAGCAGCAGCGGCAAAACTGCCCAGCCAGTTATTTGTAGAAGCGGATGGTAATTCATCTTGAGAAGAAGCGTCATCTAAATCTAAATTCTCTTGTGATGCTGCATCCGGGTTTTCTTGTTCTTCTGTAGTTGGCGTTGCTTCTTCATCAATATCAACTGGGACGGTAATTCGCGGTACGGAATGATAAGAATTGTTAACAACAGCCGCTGGTGCTTCTAAATCCAAGCTCGTATCGGGAATATCCGTTTGCTGCCAGTTGGAGGCTTCTACGCGATCGTTATCCGGTTGCTGTAGATCGTCGGGTGCTTCTATATCTAATTCAGAAATCGGTTCTTTTGCAGAGTTTTCACGGACATCAGATGTATCTTCTTGACGACCGGATGCGGCTGCAACACCTAATCCTGCAACACCTAATCCTGCTGCATTTGTATTGGATACGGGTTCTACTGTTGCTGCATTTCCCGTGGTAGCTTTTGTGTTTGGTAAAGGTTCTAAGGGTGTATCAATAGGTTCAGCTACAGCACTGCTGCCAGTTGTACTAGGCATGAAAGGAGGGGGAGAATCTGCTGGTAATACACCGCGAGCAACGGTATCATCTTCTTGAGATTTGCGTCTTCCCAACAACAGCCACAGCGCTAAAGCACCGATCGCACTAGCAGCTAATCCAATCCACACTAAAGGAGATATTGTTGCTTTACCAGCGTCTGCTCCAACACCCGCAGTTTCTCTGGGTAAAAATGCCGTACTACCGTTATCCTTGGCAGATGTATTGGTTGCAGTTCCCACATTTTCTGTTGCCGTAACGTTGTCAGCAGCTTGAGTGGTTGGGATAGCAGCGACATTACCCTTAACCGCAGCCGCAACCGCCGAAGCTTCTTCTTCCCTAGCTGTTTCTAAGGCTTCCTGCCCCGCTTTTGCTGTTGCAAAGCCAACAAAATTTTGAACTGCTGCTGGGGGATTTTGCTTAAAAACGTAAACCAGCGGTTGGGAATAAGGATATCTGGGGTCATCTGGTAAAGTTTTGTGCATGCTCAAAATACGCACGTTATCCAGCTTAGATACCTGATTGGCTAACACGAAGCCGATACCATCATTACCCAACTGTTTGACAACTTCGGCTGGATCGTCGCTATCTAATTGAGTAGCATTAGAACCAGTTTGAAAATTACCGCTAAAAAGCGGATAGTTGCGAAAAGCTTCGCGAGTATCGCTCAAATCGGGACGATCGATCACTTTAATTTTACCCGAAGCACCGCCAAGTTCCGACCAATCGGTAATTTCTCCGCGATAAATTTGAGTAAATTGCTGATTGGTTAAATCGCCTTTATAAGGATTATCCTTACCAACAATTATGGCAATTTTTTCCCGTCGCAAACGCTCTTGTTGCAAACCTTGCTGTTCTTCTTCGGGGGTTAAACCGCGTCCAATTGCTGCAATATCAATTTTACCTTCTTGCAAAGCTTTGAGTGCATTATCGGTTCCATTATTTGCAACTTCAACGTCGGTACCGGAATACTCTTTCTCGAAACGCTGTTTCAACGCTTGATTAGCTTTTGTCATGCTAGCGGAACCATCTATCCGAATTTTAGTTCCTTGAGGTACCTCTGTGGGCAGCGTAAAAGATGGTGTTTCAGATGGCGATTGCGCTAATACATAGTCCGATTTGAGCAAACTAGTCATTATTGGCGTTGATACCAACACTAATAATAAAGCCAAACGAACTATTGGATTTTTGTTCTTTTGTGTATGCAACATATGTCCCATTTATATAGTACAGAAAACAACTTTACGATCGCTATTCAAAATCATCTGTCTGCCTTCGATTTACTAGCCTTCGCCGCGATCGCCACACATTGTGTTATGTTGTTTTTAAGCCGTTAGTTTAGAGATATTTACATTAATAGAGATTGATTGAATCAACTCTACCGTGTTAAGCAAGAATTATGAACTCGTACTTATTTTTTCTTAAAGTATCTGATATTACTTCTATTTGATAAATTAAAACATTGTTTAATCTGTCAGTCTAAGCATTCAAATACTTGATGTTACGGTTATTTTTGATAATAAACCCTCAACAATATTAGCGATTTTGACCGTTAGCAATTCTTGACATAAACAAAGTTTATATTGGAATTATCAAAGTATTTACTTAAGGTTAAGTTACCGCAAGCAAACAAATAATACCAGTCATCCGAACTACAGTCACAATTAATAGGGTTAAATGAAAAGATAATAGCAAATTAGTGGTTTTTTAACAATTTTAATTTTCTTTGTAAAGCGGAAATCTGGTTTCTCAACTGAGATTTTTATAATTTTATAATTCTATATTTCTATAATTCTATAAATATATGCATTAAGCATCATGCGAAAAAGTTGGATTTATGCATATGAAAGTAGAGAGGGGATCGATCGCCTCTCTACAATGTTTCAATCTACCACAGAGAGCCAAGTTTCATTTTTAATTCTTTCGGCAATGGGATGTATAGTGTTTACTTCAGATTCGGATGTATCTTGATGCCACCTTTGCCAGATTTCGGCTGCCAGAATAGAAAAATCACTGCGTACCTGAAACCAAGTCGGGCTGTCGGCTCTATTGTATAAATTACAGAGCAAATCTAAAACTTTTTCTGAGTTATGATTACTCATGGGATTGAGTTTCTTTTTATTTGATTTAATTAACTTTTCTGATTCTGGAAATACCCGGTTCAATCCTTCTTTAATGCTCAGGTGACTTAATTTTTCGCTACATCTGGATATATTAAATAACGAATCGCAAATGCGGCGATTTAAGCTTAAGTATACAGCACCTTTGAGGGCTTGCAGAAAATTTTCTAAAGCCGATACTGCATCATCTTCAAGTAGTAGAAAATATTCACCTTGAAGTAAATTAATTTCTGAGATAACTGCTTGACAGAAATTATGACTGTGACCTGTGGTTAAATCGGTTTTAGCAAGTTTATCTGATAAAATTAAAGCTTGTCGGGATAAATTAGATTCTCCCAATCTTACCCAAACTCTTCCTGCTAAAGCGATCCATCGAGCAACACGCTGAATCAAGCCTATACGTAATGCGTAATATGCAGCTTTAAGAAAATTGTCTGCGGCTTGTTCTAAAGTAGTTCTATCGTTGGAGACATAAAAATACACTCTGGCGGCATTACCATGAATTTCTGACAATGATTCATACACATCCAAACCAGCATCTTTATAGCAAGAGTTTGTGTTGATCACACGTCTAATTTTATTTTTCCATTCCGTTAATTCCAGCCAGTTATTTAGGTAATTATCTTGAAAAAATTCGGAATTATGTCCGCAAGAAAGCTCGTATAAATAGACTTCCGAACGAATTAAAGCGGATATCGGCGAAAGCTCATTTTTATCTACGTGTAATTGAAAACCATCGAGATTATCGAGTGTTGCGGTTAATTCTTTAATTAAAGATTTGGCATTAGTAGTATTGCCTTGAAAAATTGATAATCTCAATTCCAATCGTTTTGCTAAACAGTAGCAGCGGTAGAAATTCAGACGATAGGTAAAGTAAATATCTGAAGTCGGAATCTCATCTAAATGTTTTTTCGCTGACTCAGCAATTTGTTTAATTTCCGATAGCTGACAGCCTTTATCTAAAAATTGAAAATTGTGAAATGCTTTTCTAACTATAGTCAGTCGCTTTCTCAACTGCGAAAGATTTTTGCAAGCCGATATATATGTTGCACTATTTAGCTCGCCGTTTTGACTTTTATCGGCAAACCATTGTTTCACAGCACAAACAATTGCTTGTAACATGACGATCGTTGAGTCTCTATCAACCCAAATTCCTTGATATTGCTGTTTTTCTCCTAAAACTACCGTTGTTTCAACTAAAGAATGAATATTGCTATCAAGAGTATTCGTAGATATCGTTAATAAAGTATCCTCCTTCAAACCCATATTTAAAGTACAAGCACTAATGGCGTTTTGCACCATCGTGTTGCTGGATGTATATATCCACTCCAAAAGTTCGCAATTATCTTTATCCGAGCCAAAACTACAGGTAGCGATCGCCATGATTACGGGTTGAAGAGACTCTAAGATTCGAGATTCTGGGGCTTTTTCGGGGGATAATCCGGGTGTTCCCAGTTTTTTCTCCGCATCATAAGCAATAAGTGACAAAAACTTGTAAATATTGCTGTATTCGTCTGTATAGTCAATCGAGCGAGATAAAGTCTGAAATTCCAGCTTTTTAATTCTGGCATGGAACGAATCATTTTTCATTCTCTCCTTAATCAAGATACTCAGAAAAAGTGCGATCGCTTCTTTACGGCTAAATTTCTTTTTACCAGCATTATCAAAATTAGTTTGAGCGGCTTCGAGCTTTTCAATCACTTCCATCTTTAACTTTAAACCCAATGTCGGATGAGGCTCCCAAAGTTTTTTAATCAATGCATTTAAAGCGTCGTCATCCAAAGGCGGATTATCAAACAGTTTTGTACTCGCAATAGTTAACTTGTTGCTAGCAATACTCAAAAACTCCTGAGTTGTAGAAAGCAAATCCTCAAATTCCAACAACTCAAGCAATGCAACTATCTGAGCAATTTGAAAAAATCTTTCAGGAGTGACGCGGATACTTTCAGTTTTATCAGGTAAAAAACCAGCAGACTCTAAAAGTTCGTCAGCACCGATTTCTCCCAACTTCTCTCTCAATAAAACCGAATTATCCTCAACATCCTCAACATTATCTTTCTTTAATTTTCTTTTAGAAGGTCTGCGACTATTCAAATCTTCACACAGTTTGACCAAACCTTCACTACTGACGGGCAAAGATTCCTTTTTTTTATTGAGAAAATCGATCACCAACGGACGACTAACACCCATCCCCTTAGATAATTCTACCTGCGTCGCTCCCATCTCGTCCAAAAAGAACATCAGCATTTTCCGCAGCTTTTCTTGATCTTTAATCTTCTCTCTACCCATGCTTCACTCCTCCTGTCAATTTACTTTAAATGTAAATGAAATTTACTATTTTTTTGTATATATCCACACAAATATACAAATCGAGACATGACGATTAATACTAGATGGTGCGATCGAAAGCCTTAAATTCCTTTACAAATAAGCGTTTGAGCTAACAAGGCGATTCTGTCACTTCTAATTTAAACTAGGTTGCAACCAATCTTCATTTTTCGCGACTTGACAAAATATCTATGTTTGGGTGTAGTCTAAATTAACAGTTAATAGCAATATAAGCCGTATTTTGTATCAAAGGCTACTTTTATTTATAGTAAATTGTTTGTAATATTTACACAACCAGATAATTTACACCTATAATAGGTATAAATCATGATTCTCTAACAGTTGAGCGAATACCACAATCAAACCAGTCTCACGGAGAACTAAAAATGACCTTCCCACAATTGCAACAATTCTTAGAAACAGCACAACCGATGAGGATGTATCTAGATGTAGGGCATAATTCTCAGACATCACCTTTAACTATTAAGAGTCGAGATACATTAGTGCTACCCGTGGTTTTTTCTCACATGAGCTTCTTATTAATACAAGCATTATGTGAAACAGGGCATGGAGAATTCCGCATTAGTAGCGAGAAAAAGAACCATGAAATAGCGGTTTATTTAGGTAGCCATATCAAATACCGTTATTTTTTAAATCGACATCAAATAGAGCCAATTAAAACTGCATATCATCAAGTTACCGATACTTGGAATCAATGGCATTTTTCTGAATAGTCGATCTTTTGATTTGATTAACCGATTTATCCGGCTTTGTTAATCAAAAATGGATTAGCTTATTTAAGCTAAAAGCTAAAACAAAAGCATCCGTTGTTAAAATCCCAAATCCAAAATTAAATAAGGCTTTAGATAAACTAGAAGTTTACATAAGCCGGTGAAGTTTCATAGCGCTTCCCGGCTTTTTGATTAGTTAGATTCGATTCAATCTTCCCCTCTAAATCATGCAATCCGGAGTGTAAAGCAATGACAACTAACAAATTTAATCCCTTATTCAGATTAATCGTAAAAGCTCTTAAATACTTTGTATTAATAGTAATTGGGTTCATATTCGCCGCTTGTTTATCGAATATTCTTGGTACTTGGCATATAACCATTAAGCTTTTTCCGATAGTATTTGAAATTCTCTGGCGTTTTGGAATCATCTTACTTGGCTTAGCTGGAGCAGCAATAATTATCGAATCTTTTCGATAAATGGATGCAACATTCAAAAAAAACGGGTTCGTAGTAGGGGCTGTACTCCCTTCCACGCGACGTAACAAATCATCGGATAGGAGAGTTAAAATTACTACGAACCCCGGAGGGGCTGAAGCCCTTACTACGAACCGGGTGACGGCGATATCGATCGCAAACCCGATATCCGGGATTATCCAACTACCAACACTTTCTTACTGCAATACTCCACCTTTTCATAAACCCCAATGATACTTTCACCAACTTCAAAAAATAACCCTTCTCCCTCATCCCTAGAAAAATGCAGATTGGGATATTTCCTAGCAAGCGCGATCGCACTTATTGCTTTTCCTTCCATGCGATCGGGTAAAAGTCCGGTGCAACCAATGTAAAATACCAAAGGTGAAATTCTATCTCGATAAATCTTCTCTACGTATTCTTCTAATTTGATTTTCGCTGCGGTTAATCCTGCAATTTTTTCTTGTTTTTCTATTTTATTGTTGGCGT
This sequence comes from Rivularia sp. (in: cyanobacteria), assembly GCA_965234645.1. GTDB lineage: Bacteria > Cyanobacteriota > Cyanobacteriia > Cyanobacteriales > Nostocaceae > Rivularia. The sequence continues at coordinate 520,256 of OZ248344.1, forward strand.
TATGTAGAATCAACGAAAAACCTAACCCCCCAGCCCCCTTCCCTACAAGGGAATGGGGAGAAAGGTTTTCAAGATGCTGTAAAATGCCTGCAACCTTCCCATTACTTGCAATCCCCAAAAAATCATCAAAAATCGGCTTCATCAATTGATCAACTTTAGTAATTTTTATCCTAGAAGAAAGCGACTTTTGACGAACAGCAATATTTTCTTTTAAAGTCATTTCTAAGGTAGGTTTGCTGAATATTTCCCCGGTTTCGGTATCGTAAACCTCATACCTTCTTTCTAAGAATTTATTAGCAGAATATAGTTTACTCAAGTTGAGAATATCCTTACTACCGATATCAATTTTATAGCTAATTCGCGGATCGATCGTTCCTGGGGCTTTAACTGTAGGAAAGTTGAGATAAAGATTGGATGATAAATAATGTTTCTTCAATTCATCCAACTGTTCGGGTATAAAAATATCCGATTCTTGCTTTAAATACGCGGAAACAATACTGGCAAGGATTTTTACTTCTGCGATTTGGTTAAATAAACCATCAATGTTGCTGTATTTCCCATCCAACGGTACTAATGGTAAATCCAAATCAACTGTATGGCGATCGCGAAAGTCAAATGTGGGAGCATCAATTACGCCTTTTTGTTTCAACGCATCAAAGGTTTTCTTGCTGCTAATTTTACAATAAAGCGATTTTACATTTACCTCGCCGTCGCTAACTATTGTATAGTTGTTGTAACCGATCAAATCGTTCGCTAATAATCCCGCAATTTCAATAATAGGGGTTTCATCTTCTGCTTTCACAAGTTTTACTTTACGAGTTACAAGCATATTTATGGTAGCCGTGTTGCGGTTCATTTCAAAGCAACCCATTCCCACATATTCACCATCATCAATATATTCTGTCTTTAGCCAAGGTTTAACTAAATTGCCGTTTGCATCTCTACTTCCTGGCAACCTTTGAACGCTTTTATATTGATAATTTTCCCGCAGGTGCTTCAAGTTAATGATGATGCTGTGCCGATGTTTTTCTAAAATATGAATCAGTTCTAATAAGGAAATTTTATCGCTTTTTTGCATGGGATTAAAATCTGATTCACAGATTATTTCAGATTCAAATATTGCCGAATCAATATCGTTTTCAAAACACGCCAATTGTTGAGTTTTCAATATTTTGGCGTGTTTTGCTATTAAAGTAGCGTTGCCAGTACTGTTTAAAGTATATTTTGCAAAGTTCAAATTACCTTCGATTAAATTAGCCTTTGCTAATGCATAAACTGACTGATGATTTTGCACCACGGGTATTTCTAACTGCTTATATGTCTCTTTGCTAATTTGCTTGTATTTATAGATAATTCCTGTATCTTCTGGTTGCAAATTATCAATTTTCAAAATTCCTGCCGTACAATTAATTTTATTGGCGCTTTCAGATAGAAAAACTTGATAGCTATAGTCGATCGCTAAAGGTTCTTCTATTTTTATCCCAGAATTTGTGATGATTTTAAAACTATCCAAATTAAATTTATCTACAATATAGTAAGCTTTCTCTTCCCCTAATAAATTGTAAACAGTAAACTTAATCTTATTCTCTGTAATTTTCATTTTGATACTTTCCTTTGAAATTATAAGACTAAGGATTTTCAAAAATACCAAATATTAATTCAGCTTAGTTAGTTCAGAATTCTGTTTTTCAAGTCTGCTGTAGTTATAACGATGCCCCACTCTGGAGCCAGTCAAGGCATTCTATTTATGCAGACAATGTAGATTCTTTTATACCAGCACGCCCTGCCAGCTATATTCTTCCTATATCCATATAGTACACTTGAACTATAAAAATGTCAAATTCTATCTTGCTTCAAGCAAAACGTGTTTTAAGGATTATTGCTAAAAAACTAAATATGCGCTTAGGCTGCTCTCTGTAAGTTTCTAAAGATTTAAATATGAAACGTGAATTAAAGATACAATTTATTAAGTAAAAATTATCACTTGAAAACGGCAATAATTAGATGATTAAATATTCAAACAACTATATAATCAATTAACTGTTATGCCCTGGAAAAAGTTTATGTTTATTTACCTTTTAAAATAAAACTTAATATAAAACTGCCCTGTTTATTTATGGTTGATATTGATATTTGATTAAAGTTAAAAGATTTTAGTTTCGCCAAAATATAGTCAAATAATACTTCTATCAAAAGTATGATTAACCATTCTTTAAAATACTATCTAAGGGGTGGTATTATTACAGTTGGTTGATAAATAAGTTTGCTCGGAAGATTGATGTAAATGTTGACTTTCTTGTATTAGAACTATATTAATTAGTTAATTGGGAAGATATATTGCGATGAAATCCGATAAAAATAAAAATAAAATGCAAATAGTAAAGCGTTACTGTCTATCAATTTTTAGCAGTATTTTACTATTTAGCACTGTATTTGGCGTATCGCAAGCGGCGGTTGCTAGCCCAATAGATGGATATTCGCAACAAATAATTGCCGCAAATCCTTTGAGAGGTACGGGTGATAGACTTGGAGGTGAAGCAGAGCAAGCATTAGGAAAAGCTCAACGTAACCTTGGTGATTCCGAACAAACATTAGAGGGCGCGGGGAAAGAAGTCAAAGGTTTAGCGAAGCAAGCCAGAGGTGGAGTTAAACAAGGAATTGAAAATACTAAATCAACTGCCGATAAAGCTTCTGATAAAGCAGAGCGAGGCGGCAAAAACTTTATTGATACTATCAAAGGTTTTTTCGGTAACTAAAGGTAAATAAAAAAGAAAGTAAACTAACTTTAGACTAGTTGTCTGATATAGTTGAAACAGGTTTAAAATAACGAAAACCAAGCGATTTTTTATTTCAAGACAACTCGAAATATTTAAAAATTAAGTATACGAGTTGAAGATAGAAGCAGCGCAGGATTGTTTATCTTAATACTAGTAGAAGTAAAGCTAGTGAAAGGATAACTCAGTATAAAAGCTAGAAGGTTTGGGAAAAGTGAAACTTATATAAATATGTTTAGTACTTCCCATTCATCCTTTTAGCAGCGCCGTTCCTAATGTTTAATTAAACAAGTAATTAAATAACTGCTTGGTTTTCCCCAATTAAAATAACTTCCGTACACTTGGAGAAGAGACAATGAAATTTGTTCGTTTTAAATTACCATCAGTGCGTCCACTTCGTTTTGTAGTTGCAGCATTAATGTGCGTCATGCTGTTATTATCCACCGCGCTTCCTGCCGCTGCAATTGGCACTAATAAAAGTTCTCCTACTGATAAAGGAGCGGAGCAGCTAAATGAGATTCAACAAAAAACTCAGGAGTTAACTGAGAATAATGCTCCTTCAAACGAAAGAGTAATCAATGAATCTAATAAAGGGTTGAACGAAGTTCAAGGAGCTGCTAACGCTGAAAACATGAACAGTCCATCCAACAGTCAAAATGCTGTAACTGTGGAAGATAAGGTAGAGGGATTTCTCGAAAAAATCACTGGCAATAAGTAACAATTTGCTTAATTGCTTTGATGTACGCGGGATTGTATAATCTTCTCAATCGACATCTATTTTGGTCAAGTGTAGAAGTCTACCTTGACCAAAATTTTTAGAGGTTCCTAAAAGCTTCATACCCATAAAAATACTTTTAAGCATCTTCTTATAGGATGATTTAGGAGATGATAATTACAAAATAAAATTCACCTATAGGTAGAACCTATAATTACATCGTAAGAATGGTTAAAAATGAACGGTATTTTTGTAGTATGAGGCTTGTGGATTTAAATTCAATAATATCAGGTGTTTTAAAATGAGCGAAGCCAAAATTCCTAAAACTGATAGCGAACCCAATCAAGAAGCTGAGTTAACCAAAGACGCGATCGCCGAAGAACAAGAACAAGCTAGTAACGTTGATGTTGATAAGGATTACGAAGCGGCTGAGCAATATAAAACAGGTAAAATGAGTAAAGAGAAGGAAGAGGGAGACACTGAAGTTACTCCTTCGCTTTAGAACAAAAAGTTTTTATCCGAGCCTTATTTTAAAGCTTCAATATGAGGCAGTAATTAAGGCTCGTCATTTTTTTTATAAAATAACTACTAAGAGCGTATCTTCGTAACTATGATGAGGATTTGCAAGTCAAGTATTAAATTAGACTTTATTTTAGCTATATTTGACTTTTTTACGTGTCGATCGGGCAACAAACATGATTACTTGAAGCTGTATTGTTTGGTCATAAAGTTGTAATCCTACTATATAAATATATTTAACTTTAAAATCTAACTAAAGATTCCAACTTACGATTGATTTTTCCAAAAAATTAATATGTTCAAATTGAAAAAGAGTTGAATTTAGAGAAAGTAAATTATGCGTAGCATTAATATCGGTCTAACAGAAGAACAACGTAAAGGTGTTTGCGAATTATTGAATAACGACTTAGCAGACGCTTACTTACTGCTAGTTAAAACCAAGAAGTACCATTGGGATGTTGTCGGACCTCAATTCCGCAGTTTGCATACTTTGTGGGAAGAACACTATCAAACTTTAACCATGAGCATTGACGCGCTCGCCGAGCGGGTTCGTGCTTTGGGTAACTTTCCTGTAAGTACTATGGAAGGATTTCTGAAATTAACATCTTTGAATGAGAATGCAGAAAAACTACCTTTAGCTACTCAAATGGTATCTAGTTTGGTAGATGACCACGAGCAGGTAATTCGTAATTTGCGCGAGCATATCGATGCTTGTGGTGAAAAATTCCATGATGAAGGAACTGCTGATTTCCTCACCGGATTAATGGAAGGACACGAAGAAATGGCTTGGATGTTGCGCTCCTTTATTGAAGGAGAATCTCTACACGCTGATGGACAACCATCTGGAAAAACCGCTGTAGGCGTTAACTAGAATTAAATTCTATTCTATTCCATTTTTAATTCATACTCGTGAACTGCATTTAAAACAGGGGAATCCATATGTCCGAATATAAAGCAGAACGTACTGTTTCTGCCGTTTTTAAAGAACAAGAACAAGTTGATAAGGTCGTCCGTCGTTTATTAGATAGAAATGTATCCCGCGACCACATTTCGGTTATGGGTAACAACTTTCAATCTGAAACTAGAATTTCAGGTTTTATTACTAAGAAAGACGTAATTTTCGGCGGATTGCGATCGGGAGCAATTTTTGGATCTTTGTTCGGTTCGTTGTTAGGCTTACTCTCCGGTGTGGGCGTGCTGTTTATTCCCTTCGTAGGTCCTGTTGTAGCAGCAGGTCCCATCGGTGGAGCGCTTTTAGGAGCTGCCAGTGGCGCATTAGCGGGTAGTGCTGGCGCGGGTTTAGCATCGGTGCTAATAAGTTTAGGTATGCCCAAAGAGAAAGCCGCTATTTACGAAACTCGCTTGAAAGCTGGTGAATTTATCGTCATGGCGGAAGTAGCTGCGGATAAAACCGGAGAAATTTCCCTTCTCATGGAAAGTGCTGGTGGTGAAGAAGTTCATACTACTGAAACTGCTTTACCTCGCGCTTGCTCCGGTAAATGTAATAGCCCCGAAGACTTAGCCCCCGAAGTGCGATCGCACTTATCCGAAGACGCGCAAAAAACTTTCATCGAGCGCTACAACACCGTGCTAGATGAATTAAACGACGAAAGTAAAGCGGAAGAAGCTGGTTGGAATGCAGTTCACGAAAAATATGAAGAAGATGAGAATGGAGTTTGGTCTAAACAAAAGGTAACAGCCTAAAAGCTGTAAAGGATGAAGTTATAAAACTTCATCCTTAATACTCCCCTTTTTTAACAGAAATTGGGGTAATTTTAACGTTTAGAATGCAAAAATAAGAAGTATGAAGTCATAGCTAAACTTTATACTTCATATTTTATTCTTTATTTTTAAAAATTACTCGAATAAATTTTCTCTTCTACTTAATTAAGTATAGAACGAAATTGTTTTGTCAAACCTAAATAAGTAAAAAAAATCTAATAATTAATCACTATTAATGCAAAAATATTACGACATAATTATTATAGGAACTGGTGCGGGGGGTGGTACTCTTGCTTATGCTTTAGCTTCTACTGGTAAACGGATTTTATTATTAGAAAGAGGTGAATATATTCCCAGAGAAAAACAAAATTGGGATGTAAAAGCGGTTTACGGTTCGGGGCGTTATCGTACCGACCAGCGCTGGTTAGATGCACGAGATAAGAATTTTCAACCTACTCTTTATCATAAAGTCGGGGGTAGTACAAAAATCTACGGTGCTGCTTTGTTGCGAATGCGACAAGAAGATTTTGATGAAATAGAGCATTATGAAGGGGTTTCACCAGCGTGGAATTTGAAGTACGAAGACTTTGAACCATACTACACTCAAGCAGAAAAGCTGTATAAAGTTCATGGAAAACGAGGGGAAGATCCCAGCGAACCGGCGGCACAGAAAGAATACGATTATCCAGCTTTACCCCACGAACCGCGAATCAAGCAAGTTGCCGATAATTTAAAGAAATTAGGTTTAAAACCGTTTTCTTTACCAATGGGAATCGATCGCGATATAAACAACGTAAATCTTAGTCCTTGTATACGTTGTGATACTTGCGATGGATATCCTTGTTTGATTGGTGCCAAAGCTGATGCTCAGGTTTGTTGCGTGGATGAAGCATTAAAATACGAAAACGTCACCTTAATTACGAACGCCCAAGTTAACAGTTTGGTAACAAATGCAGACGGCAGTGAAGTAACGGGTGTGGAAGCAACCGTAAAAGGCGAACCAGAGTTTTTTAGTGGCGATATTGTAGTAGTAGCTTGCGGAGCAACTAATTCAGCTGCCTTATTATTACGTTCCGCCTCCGACAGTCATCCCAACGGTTTGGGTAATTCTTCGGGAATGGTAGGACGTAACTTAGTTAAGCATAATACAACTAAACTTTATGCTATTTCCACAGTCAAGAACGAAACAGTTTTTCAGAAAACTTTAGCGATTAACGACTTTTACTTTGGTTCACCAGAAGATGCAAAACCGTTAGGTCACATTCATTTAATGGGTAAGCATAAATGGGAAATGATGCAACCAGATTTTCCTCGATGGGTACCGACAAGTTTATTAAAAGTTTTTGCCGATCGTTCTGTAGATTGGTGGATGCAAAGTGAGGACTTACCTAATGTTGAAAATCGTGTAGAAATAGCAAAAAACGGACAAATAAAAGTTTATTATCGTCCAAACAACACAAAAGCCCATCGTCGTTTGCGACACCAATTTGAAAAAGTACTCCGAAAAGCTGGGTTTCCGATAATTTTTGGCATACCGATGCCGTTAAAAATTATGAACCATCAGGGAGGAACTTGTAAATTTGGTAGTGACTCAACAATTAACGTTCTCGATTTAAATTGTCGCAGCCACGATGTAGAGAATCTTTATGTAGTAGATTCAAGTTTCTTTCCTTCAATAGGAGCGATGAATCCGACATTAACTATAGTAGCTAATGCTTTAAGAGTAGCAGAACATCTCAAGCAAAGATTAAATGTAAGTTTGGATGGTAAGGGTTCGTTAAGTAAAACAAAAAAAGTTTGAGTTTTAAACTAATACCGAAATTAAAGCCTTCAGGAGTTTTTGATTAAAATGCAACCAGCAACAATTGATAGGGGACAAGACAGCGCATCCGCCAAGCAAAGACTAAATACAGATACCGTGCGCTCTTTTTTAGTTCAAATTGGGCGAGTACCATTACTAACTCGTGAAGAAGAAATATTTTATGCCCAACAAGTTAAGCAGTTAATCCAATTACTGGAAATTAGATCGGATTTAACAACTAAATTAGACTCAGAACCCGCTTTTTCCGTTTGGGCTGATGCAGCAGAAATGACCGAATCTCAACTGCAAGAAACCCTCGATAAAGGAGAATTTTCTCGACAAAAAATGATTGAGGCGAACTTGCGTTTAGTAGTGGCGATCGCCAAAAAATATCAGCACCGTAATTTAGAGTTTGTCGATTTAATTCAAGAAGGAACTTTGGGTTTACAAAGAGGAGTAGAAAAATTTGACCCCGATAAAGGATATAAATTTTCTACCTACGCTTATTGGTGGATCAGACAGGCGATTACACGGGCATTAGATCAAAAAAGTCGTTCCATCCGTTTACCGATTCACGTATGTCAAACTCTGAAAAAAATTAAGAAAGCCCGTCGAGATTTGACTCAAGAATTAGGACGCACCCCAACAATAGCGGATATTGCCGCCAAGGTATCTTTAAAACCTTCGCAAATTCAAGATTATTTACATATGTCGCGTCAACCCGTATCCTTAGATTTACGAGTTGGTGAAGGACAAGATACCGAATTACAAGACTTACTTGAAGATACGAGTTCTTCCATAGAAGATTACGCCAATCATCAATCATTGCGCGAATGTCTTAATGAAATGCTGGTTGAATTAACACCCCAACAGCGAGAAGTTGTCAATTTACACTTTGGTTTAAGAGATGGACGTGAATTAACATTAACCGAAGTTGCCAAACGTATGGATATTTCTCATACCAGAGTCCGACAATTACAGCGTCAAGCGATCGCTCGTTTGCGTCGCAAGAAAATGAAAGTTAAAAGTTTTATTGCATGATTTGGAACTTTGGTATTGGGCATGGGGGATAAGGTTAAAGGTTAAAGGTTAAAGGTTAAAGGTTAAAGGTCAAAGGTTAAAAATATTAACTAACTCTTAACTCCTAACTCTTAACTCCTAACTCCTAACCCCCTATCCCCCCATCCCCCCCATCTCCCCCATCTCCCCCATCTACCCCCTCTACCCCCTCTACCCCCTCTCCCCTCTCCCCATCCCTAAAAAAAACAATGCTAAAATCCTGGATGGTAATCGGAGCCGTAACCTTTATAGTGGCTCTCGGAAGTAGTATAATTAGACCCAAAGATATCAAATGGTTTAAGCGATTGCAAAGACCGCGTTGGTTAACATTTGAAAAGCTGATTCCTGTAATTTGGACGGTAATTTTTATTTGTGGTGCTTGGTCTGCTTATATAGTTTGGGAAAGCGATCCTGGTAGTTCCCAAACTTGGTTTTTAATGGGTTTATATCTACTCTTAGAAATTGTTATTGTTGCTTTCACTCCCGTATCACTTTGGTTGCAAAATATGAAAGCAGGGGCAATTGTCGGAGGAGTAGGATTTGTTATTGGAATTATTGTAACTTTGTTTGTTTTACCAGTTTCTGGTTGGGCGGCATTGTTATTAGTGCCTTATCTGCTTTGGAGTCCTATCGGTACTTATACTGCTTGGAAAATATATCAGTTGAATCAGTGACTAGTTACCAGTTAGCAGTTAATATCATAAAATATTTAATAATTAAATTTTCAGGTGTTTCAGTATTGAATAAACCGGGTTTATTATATACTGACATCTTGCACCATTGTCGTTAAGTCTAAATTCCCGCCTTGAAATCAATTTCAAGGAACCAATTACAAAATACGTTAAAACGTACTAAAAGCCTTACCTAGTCTGCCGCAATCAGACTTTGTTTATAGGTTCCTGGGAATTTATTCCAAGGCGGTTGTTGAGAATGGTGCAAGATGTGAATTATATACTAAGTACGATCGTATGCGATACTTCGTAATAGAAACCCGGTTTCTTAGGTCTTAGAGGATGTTTGAATCATAAATAAAATTATAAACTTTCAGATCCCCCTAAATCCCCCGCTGTATTAGGGGGACTTTAACCCCCCTTGGCTAAGGGGGGAAGGGGGGATAATCCGAGAATTGTATAAAAACGATACTTGGAAAACATCCTTATCAGGTTTAGTTTATAAATAACAACTAACAACTAAAAACTAACAACTAAAATATGTTAATTGCACAAGCACCATCTGCATCAGAAAATGCAAAAGAAGAAATAACATCAGCTTGGGATAGAACCCAATTGTTGATAGATAATACTATCGCTCGATTGCCAAGTATTATCTTGGCAATTGTGGTTTTTATCGTCTTTTTCTTTCTTGCTAGGGGTATTAAGAAACTGATTAGACGAGTGACGCGCCATCGTCGCAATGCTCGCAGTTTGGGAATGGTTTTGGGGCGCTTGGCGCAGGGTACAATAATTTTAGTTGGTGCTTTTGTTGCGCTAACAATTGTTATTCCTTCCTTTAAAGTTGGCGATTTAGTACAGTTATTAGGAATAAGTGGTGTTGCGGTTGGTTTTGCTTTTCGCGATATTTTACAAAACTTCCTTGCTGGAATTTTGATTTTACTTACCGAACCTTTTGAAATTGACGACCAAATAGTATTTAAAAGCTTTGAAGGTACTGTAGAAAATATTGAAACGCGAGCAACTACAATTAGAACTTATGACGGTCGCCGAATTGTTATTCCGAATGCCGAACTATTTACTAATTCCGTTACAGTTAATACTGCTTTTGAAAAGCGACGCATAGAATATGATTTTGGTATCGGCTATGGAGATGATATCGACCAAGCAAAACGGTTAATCTTACAAACAATAAACGAAACCGAAGGTGTGCTTCAAGACCCCCCAGCGGATGTACTTGTAATGGAATTAGCAGACTTTACCGTTAATATTCGCGGTAGATGGTGGATTAGTCCTCCTCGTCGCGCCGATACACTCGATTTTCGCGATAAAGTACTTACCGCAGTCAAAAATAAATTACTGGCTAACGGTATTGATATGCCATTCCCAACTCAGCAAATCCTCTTCCACGATCAAACAGAAGAGACAGATGGCAACAGAAAACGTCAGCGAGAAGGATGGCCCGCAGGTTCGGGACAAGTTCCTCAAAGCCGCAGTATTGGCGGTTCTTTAAGCCGATTAATCAAAAGCCAATCGTCAGAGGAAGATAGAGACGGTAACGGCAAAGCTTCAATCGTTGATAAATAATGAAAGATATCAGACTGGGTAAACTATGGGATTCAGTTAATTCAAGCTACTGGTTTGTACCCGCAGTCATGATGGCTGGAACAATTGCGATCGCCTTTGGTTTACTCAGATTGGATCGATTGGGTTACTACGGTCCAATCCAAAAGTGGGGCTGGATTTATGCAGGTAGTGCCGATGGTGCCCGTGGCGTTCTTTCGGCGATCGCAGGTTCCACTATCGGCATCACCGCTACAGCTTTTTCGATCACGATCGTGGCGCTTCAGCTTGCTTCTTCAAATTTTGGTCCTCGTCTGCTACGTAAGTTTATGAAGGATACGGGGAATAAAGTAGTACTTGGTACATTTATAAGTACTTTTATTTATTCCTTGTTGATATTACGAGCAGTTTATGGAAGCGGTGACGATCGCAATCAATTTGTACCGCATCTCTCGGTAACGGTAGGAATTATTTTGGCTGTAATTAGTACCGCCGTGCTAATTTATTTTATCCATCATTCATCGACTATTATTCAGGTTTCTTACATCGTTTCCGAAGTCAGTAAAGAATTAGATGACGCTATAGAAAGATTATTTCCCCAAAAAATAGGATCCAGCGCAGAGCATAAGCATTCTCCGGCGGAAATTCCCGATGATTTTGATAAAGAAGCTTTCCCCGTTAGAGCTTCAGAAAAAGGTTACGTCCAAGCAATTGATACCGATAAATTGATGGATATAGCCTGCAAACATAACTTAATCATCCGAATATTAACTAAACCGGGAAAGTTTGTCATTCAAACAGGTTATTTAGTCAAAATACTTTCGATGGACGATAATGGCAACACACCTCTTAAAGATATCCAAGAGCAAATTCATAAAGCATTTATTCTAGGTAGAGAACGTACCGAACAACAAGATGTTGAATTTCCAATCAGTCAATTAGTTGAAATAGCTTTACGCGCTTTATCTCCGAGCCTTAACGATCCCTTCACCGCTATTCGTTGCATAGACCACCTCAGTGCCGGACTTTCTCGTTTAGCTCAAACTGATTACCCTTCCCCTTATCGCTACGATGGTTTTGACAATCTCCGCGTAATTGCCGAACCAGTAACGTTTGCAAGGTTGACTGATGTTGCTTTCAACCAGATTCGCCGAGATAGTACCAGCGATGTAGCTGTTACCGTTCGTTTACTGGAATCGATCGCCGTAATTGCTGAATATGCAGAAAATCCAGATAAAACAGTCCTACGTCGTCATGCAGATTTAATATTCAAAGGTAGTTGTGAAGGATTATCCTTTGAGAGCGATCGCCAAGATGTTGAACAAAGTTATCAAGGCGCACTAAAAGCCTTAAGTAAAAATAAAGCTAATAAAGCTAATTAAGTTTTCTTATAACTGTATTTAAAATCGAAACCGAGTCCAAAATATTACCTAGGAAATATACCTTAAGTTAGTTGTGTAATAGTATTTCTCAAATTTATAATCAAGCAAATAACATATACTCACAACTTTCCCAAACTGTTGCTTTATAAATGAAATAATTGCGCTGTACTGAAAAATTGTAAACAAATATGAAGTAGGTTAATCTTGCTCCCCGCTCATATCTTCACCGAATAGTCTCAACTCTGGATAATTAATTATCGTCAAAAATTTCTCTAGATGCTACCGATACCTGTTTCCTAACTCAAAATAAAATATTGGTAATGGTTCTAAAAGGATCGTAATTAAATAAGCAGACTTGACATTAGAATACTCGCAATATTTCTACATAAAACAAACAATACTTGTCAAAATAGATATGGCTCGTATACGATTATTTACGGAAGCAGAGTCATAAACCTATACATAGGCGATCGCGAATAATTACCATTTTTTAAAAAGGATACCAAAATGAATACAACTTTTGTCAAAAACGCTGAAGAAAAAATAGTTTCAATCGAGCTTGATTCCGTGCGTTTGCAAGCAGAAATAGTTTTACCTCAAAACAGTCAAGGAATCGTTATATTTGTACATAGTAGTGGAATTGGTCGTTACAGTACTCGCAATCGTTACCTTGCTCATATGTTAAGGCAAACAGCGGGATTAGCCACCGTACAAATTGACTTATTAACTCCTCAAGAAGAAGCGATCGATTTACGCAGCAGACATTGTAGTAGTAACGTTCAATTTCTCGCCACAAGATTAACTGATGCAACAAACTGGTTACTCGATCGCACTCTCACCAGGGATTTAAAAATTGGTTATTTTGGAGAGCAGACGGGTGCGGGCGCGGCTTTAATTGCAGCAGCAGAAAATCCCACAGCAGTGGGGGCTGTAGTTTCGTGCAGCGGACAAAGCTTTACAAATTCAGCTTTAGCAACCGTACAAATTCCTACTTTATTGATAGTTGGAAAAAATGACTTACCAACAGTTGCAACAAATGAAGACACGCTTAAACTAATTAAGGCATCCTCCAAAGAATTGCGAATTATCCCTAATGCCAGCCGTCAATTTAAAGAAACAGGTGCATTTGAAGAAATTGCCCGTTTATCAAGTCATTGGTTTGACAAGCATTTGTCAATTAATAGCTATCAATTATCAGCGATCGGTTAACAATTGTTGAGAAGATATAGGACATATCGTTATAAGGGAGTAGGGAGTAGGGAGTAGGAAGTAGAGGAATGTACAAAGCTGCAACTTGACGAACTGCTATATTTCCCTATTCCCTCGTAGGGAAGGGGGTTAGGGGGTTAGGTTTGCGGTGAAGAACAATACTTTTAAAATATCCTCTAACTGATAATTGTTCATTGATAAGTAAGTCGGCACAAATAAAACCAAATATGTAACCTTACATCTTGCACCAGTGTCAGAAACCCGGTTTCTTGCTGAATGAACAACGAGATATTTATCTTTCCACGAAAATATTCCGGGTTTCTTTGGGCTTGTTGAGATTGCTGCAATATGTAAGTAACGGTTGGGTAAATTGGCATCAAAGCCTTGCCTAAATCTGCCTACTCCCTATTACCTACTCCCTTTCCTGATTAAGATTTGGCTACGCCGACTTACTTAATTGATAATTGATTATTCCATCCATCCACGGTAGCCAGTAACTAAACGGCTACCGTCTTTAAATACGTGTATTTCAATTTGATCGCTAGCCCAGGAAACTTTGTCTTCAAAATCTGGGTTAAATATACGCACGCGCTGATTGCTGGATGAAACGGGAGAATCGGGAGAATTGATTGCTAAAGATTCGATAAAAGGTCCGTCAATTAAAATATCTAATTGTTCTAATAGTTCTTTTGCGCCTGCTGGTGCTTGCTCCGACTGCAATTTTTCTAAAGTAAAGCCGGTAAAAGCCATGACATTTAACCCAGAAGCTTTGACTTTACTAGCTAAAGAAGCTAACTCAGTTGCTTGCCAAAAAGGTTCTCCTCCAGAGAAAGTAACTCCTGTATTGCCGGGCTTGCTCAAGATTTTTTCAGCGAGGGAATCAACCGATTCAAGTTGATTAATTTCAAATGACCAAGATTCTGGATTAAAACACCCCCCACATTCACGCTTGCAGCCTTGTACCCAGATCACAGCGCGACTCCCAGGACCATTAACTTCCGACTCATCAACGTAACCCATGATGTTTAAATAACCTCTTGGAACGTTTGCAGCGGAAAGAGATGGATCGGTTGACTTTATTTCCATTTTTTGCTCCTTTAGCTCCGTCACCTTAATAATGGCGGTTTTTAGTAGGAGAGCGCATCCGCAAAGTCTGCTTTATCCGATGTTATGGATAAGTTAAGTGAAAGGTTAAAGGTTAAAGGTTAAAGGTTAAAGGTTAAATCTCTTAACTCATCACTCCTAACTCCTAACTCTTAATTTTTCTACCCCCTCTACCCCCTCTTCCCCCTCTACCCCCTCTACCCCCTCTTCCCCATCTCCCCACTTCGCAGTGATATCCATCACTGTCGGATGATGATTTCTGCTGGTAGCGTATAAAGCTAGATTAAATCTTCGTTTTTTATACGTCAGCATGGGAAGTGATTCGCGTCAAGTTGGTGAAAATATTTTAATAGTTGATGACACTTTAGAAAATCTGCTTTCTTTATCTGCGACTTTATCTGAAAACGGATATACAGTACAGTCAGTAGTTTCTGGCTCAATGGCTTTAACCGTTGCATCGCGAATCCTACCGGATTTAATTTTGTTGGATATTAAAATGCCGGATATGGATGGTTATGAAGTTTGTAAATTATTTAAAGAATCTGAATTAACTAGGGATATTCCGATTATATTTTTAAGTGGGTTGCATGATGTTTCCGGAAAAATTAAAGCTTTTAAACTAGGGGGTGCAGATTATATAACTAAGCCATTTCAAGTTGAAGAAGTATTAGCGCGAGTCAAGCATCAATTAACGATTCAAAGACTTTCTCGGCAACTTAAACAGCAAAATCAACAGCTTCAACGTGAAATTGCCGAACGACGTAAAGCAGAACTAGAAGCGGTTACGGCATCTCAAGCAAAAAGTAATTTTCTGGCTAATATGAGTCATGAATTACGAACACCTTTAAATGCGATTATTGGCTTTTCTACATTAATGAGCCATGACTCTTTATTAAATGGCGAACAGCAAGAAAACATTAGTATTATTAATCGTAGTGCCGAACATTTACTAGAATTAATTAATGATGTTTTAGAGTTTTCTAAAATTGAAGCGGGAGTTATTTCTTTAGATAAAACAAACTTTGACTTATATCGCTTGCTCGACAATATTGAAGAAATGTTTCAAATCAAAGTTGAGCAAAGAAATATTAAGCTCAATTTTATAGTTACGCCTGATGTTCCTCAGTATATTGAAACCGACATTAAAAAATTACGCAGTTGTTTAAGTAATCTTATCGCCAACGCCATTAAATTTACTCCTCAAGGAAACGTTACCTTACGAGTTAGTTTCCCCTCTCCCCCTCACCTCCTATTCCAAGTAGAAGACACTGGCTGTGGTATCTCCTCAGATGAATTAGATAAATTATTTGACGCATTTATACAAGCAGAGGCGGGAAAAAAATCTTTACAAGGAACGGGTTTAGGGTTAGCGATTACTCGTAAATTCGTACAAATGATGGGGGGAGAAATTACGGTAAAAAGTACTGTGGGTAAAGGATCGATTTTTGCATTCGATATTGAAGTTGATATTGCGGATAATCAAGTAAGTACTCGATCGCCACAAATTATTGGGTTAAAGCCAAATCAAGGCAAGTTTAAAATTTTAGTGGTTGATGACTCTGAAGAAAACCGTTTATTGCTGGTAAAATTACTGAATAAGATTGGCTTTGCTGTATCGTCAGCAGAAAATGGTCAAGTGGCTTTAGAGATTTGGGAAACCTTTCAACCCGATTTAATTTTGATGGATACGCGGATGCCGGTAATGGATGGTTATAGTGCAACGCAACGTTTGCGAAATCTCAACCAAAACCGCGATCGCCTATCAATTATTGCGATTACAGCTAGTAATTTCGGAAGCTCTAAAAACGAAATTAAGCAAGCCGGTTTTGATGATGTTATCCGCAAACCCGTATTGCCAGAAATAATTTTACACCAAATAGCCGAATATTTAAGTGTAAGTTATATTTATGACCAAGTACCTCGATTCGGAAGTATTAGCGTACCCGAAAATTCGTTTCTTGAGGAATTGATCGCAATGCCTCGAAGTTGGTTGACACAACTACATCAAGCAGCAAATGAAGTGAATGAAGATTTATTACAAAGTCTGATAGAAGAAATACCAGATAACAAAACATCTTTATCTGAAAGTTTGACGATGTTAGTTAAAAATTTTCGTCTTGATATTATTCTTGTGTTTACTCACAAAATATTTGGTGATTAATGAAGGGAACAGAAGGTGTACTGAGATTTTTTGATAATTGATAATTGATAATTGATAATTAATTTATGAGCGATACAAAAATTCTTATAGTTGACGATCGATCGGAGAATTTACATTTTTTATCAGATATTCTGGTTAATCAAGGTTATAAGCTTCAAAGAGCAATTTCCGGGCAGTTAGCGATTAATGCGGCAATTGCTTCTCCTCCGGATTTGATTTTGCTGGATGTGGTAATGCCGGATATGGATGGCTATACCGTTTGTCAGCATTTGAAAGAACATCAAATTAGTCGGGATATTCCGATTGTTTTTCTTAGTGTTATAGATGATGTTTCTGAGAAAGTCAAGGCTTTTAATTTGGGCGCGTTTGATTATATTACTAAACCGTTACAGGCAGAAGAAGTTTTAGCTCGCGTCGAAAATCAACTACAGATTCAAAAATTACAAAAACAGTTAAAAACACAAAATAATCAACTACAAAATATTGCTGCACAATTAAGCGATCGCAATCAACAACAAAAGTCTCGCGAAGCTTATTTGACGGCTTTGGTGGAAATTCAACGCATTTTACTGGGTTTTGATGGTAGTGCTGGTTGTTACAGGGAAATTAACCGCAGTTTGGGGATTGCTTCTGGAGCTACTTCTGTATGTGTAGTTGAAAATAACCGTTCCGCTGTTAAATGGTGTAGTAAGGTTGATATTGGGCAAAATTATAATTGCGATCGAGTTTTTCCCCGCTGGCGAGATTTATTGATACAGGGCAATGTTATCTGTAGCTTGGTTGCAGATTTACCGGAAGAAGAGCGTTTGAGTCTGGAATTGGGTATTAAAGCGATTTTAATTATCCCGATCGCGACTGAAGCAAATTTTTTCGGGTATATTCGTTTCAATCGTACTGAAGCTACTCTTTGGGAAGAGTCGGAAATCGCATTTTTGCAAGCTGCTGCTTCTGCAATATCTTTAGCAAAAGAACGTTTGCAAGCGGAAGTTACGTTGCAACAAGAACTCGATCGCAGTCAATTATTACGAGAAATTACTGTTAAAATTCGTTCGGAATTGGATGCGAGTTCAATTCTAGATACAGCAATTAAGCAGATAGGTTTGGCGTTGAATGTAAGTCGGGGAACGATTATTAGCTATATATCTGAGCCGGTACTTAAAATTACTGCTGCTTCAGAATATCTTGCTCCCGGCTACGATGCAATTATTGAAAATGAAATTAAGGAAATTCCTCCAGTCATCGATCCCTATTTCAAGTTGGTGTTAAGCCAAGACTTGGCTGTTGCTACCGATGATGTCGAAAAAGAACCTTGTCGCAAATTCAATATTAAATCGATGCTGGCGATCCGAACTTCTTATAAAGGTAAAGCAAACGGTATAATTTGCTTGCATCAAGCTGACTCAAAGCGTCGATGGATGCCTGCTGAGATGGAATTTTTGGAATCGATCGCCGCACAGTTAGGAATTGCTATAGCTCAAGCTCAGTTATTGGAACAAGAAAAACTAATAAGTCAACAGCTTCAGCAAGAAATTAATCATCGCATGGAAGCTGAAGCTGCTTTAAGGAAAAGCGAAAGTAAATATAGATTATTGGTAGAAACATCCCAAGATATTATATGGTCAACCGATACGAAAGGACGTATTACTTTTGTTAATTCGGCAGTAAAGATTTTGGGTTACGAGCCGTTGGAGATAATTAACCGCTCTTTCACCGATTTTCTGTTAACTTCAGAGCTTGTAAGGGAATCGTCGGCGTTTGAGCGGGCTTCAAAGGGCGAACCTATTTTTGAAAGGGAAGCGACTTATTTAAGTAAAAACGGTAATTCTGTTGATTTGCTATATAGTTCCATGCCTTTGTTCGACGAGTCAGGCTGCGTAACTAAAGTTATGTTTAATTTGCGTAATATAACTGAAAACAAAAAAGTGCGGCAAGCTCTGCTAACAAGTGCGGCAAAATTACGCAACAACAACTTAGTATTAACCCAACTGGCTAGAAATTCGGCAATTTACAATGGCGATTTAACGACGGCTTTGCAGACGATAACTCAAGCTGCTGCCAGGAATGTTGAAGTAGAGCGAGCCAGCGTTTGGCTGTACGAGGAAAATACTTCGGTAATGCGCTGCGTCGATTTATTTGAGTTGAGTAGCGATCGCCATGCGAGCGGTTGTTCTATAACAGTTGCAGATTATCCGGATTTCTTTGAAACTTTGAATGCTGATGAAATCATTGCTACTAATAATCCTTATATTGATATTAGAACCCAACGATTAAGGGATTATCTCGAACTAAATAATATTACCTCTTTATTCTGCGTTCCCGTGCGTTTAGCTGGCGTAACTGCTGGAATGTTGTGTTTGGAAGCGGTAGAAGAATTGCATCGTTGGACGCAAGAAGACCTAAATTTTGGACGTTCTAATGGTAACTTAATATCTCTGACATTAGAAGCGCAATTGCGACAAGCAGCAGAAGCCGCAAGTCGTTTGAGCGAGCAAAAGCTGACTGCGGCATTCCGTTCGAGTCCCGATCCAATTGTCCTAAGTACTTTCCCGGATCTTACTTATATAGAAGTTAACGATAGTTTTTGTAAATTTTTTGGTTTTACCCCACAGGTAATTGGATGTAGTGTCAAAGATTCAGGAATTTGGCAAGATTTAGAGCAATGCGATGCTTTGGTCGAAGTTATAGCCGATCGAGGCGCAATTAGCAATCAAGAAGTAGATTTTCGCGCTGCTGGAGGAGAAATTAGAACAACGTTATTGAGCGCAGAGTTAATCGAAATTGATGCACGGCAATATGTTTTAGCAACCGCACGCGATATTACCGAGCGCAAACAAGCACAATTGGAAAATCGTTTGTTGTTACAAGCAACCCAAGCTATTAGTCGAGCAATTAATATAAATAGTGCTTTTACTTTTATTCTGCGGTTAATTTGCGAGCATATTAACTGGGATTTTGGGGAAGCGTGGATTCCCAGTAGCGATGGTAGGGTGTTGGAATATTGTCGGGGTTGGTATGCTTCGCAAAATTTAGGCGAGGCTTGCAATTACAGCGAAACTATAACCTTTAGTAAAGGGATGGGATTACCCGGAGGCGTTTGGGAAAGCAAGCAAGCCCATTGGATAGAAGATATTTCTCAAATTTCGCAGACGAATTATATACGTAAAGAATTAGCTTTGAAAGTCGGTTTAAAAAGCTGTTTCGCCGTACCGATTTTGAATGGAGGCGAAGTTTTAGCTGTTTTGATATTTTCCAAATCCAGTACTAACAGTCGGGATAAACGTTTATTGGAATTAGTCAGCGCTGTCGCCGCACAGTTGGGAGGATTAATTAAACGCAAGCAAGCACAAACCGCCCACAGATACAGCGAAGAAAGATTGCAATTAGCTTTAAATGCCAGCGATTTAGGATTGTGGGATTGGAATATTCGCGATTCTCAAGTTTATCGCGACTCCCGCTGGAAGAAGATGCTCGGCTATGAAGATACAGAAATTGGTGAAGATGCTTTAAGTTTACGAGGAATAGTACATACTGAAGATTGGCATTTTATCCAGCAAGAGTTAAAAGCATATTTACAAGGAAATCGTCCGATTTATGAAGTAGAATTTCGGATGCGCTGTAAAAATCAAGAATGGAAGTGGATTCACTCTCGCGGACAAATTTTTGAGCGCGATGCTAATGGCATACCGTTAAGGATGACGGGTACTTATAAAGATATTACCGATCGCAAACAAGCGCAGAATATTTTACAAGAAAGTGAAAGGCGTTTTCGAGCAATTTTTAACTCCAGTTTTGGATTTACCGCGCTGCTACAACCAAATGGCAAAATAATCTCGCTCAATCAAACCGCTCTTGATTTCTTTGGTGTAGAAGAAAGTGAAGTTGTAGAAAAACCGTTTTGGGAATCTTTAGGAAAGAAAATTTGCCTTTGTCAAAATAATCTGCAAGAAAAAATTTCTCAAGCCTTAAAAGGTGAATTTATCCGGGATGAAATCGATGTTGTCGATGTAAATGGCGCTGTATTGACAATTGATTCTTCTCTCAAACCAATATTCGATGAAAACGATCGCGTAGTGCTGCTAATTGTGGAAGGGCGCGATATTACTCAACGTAAAACCTTGGAAAAGGAAGTCGCTTTACGGGAAGCTCGATTAAATGCTTTTTTTAGCAATGCCCCAGTAGGATTAACTATTGTAGATAGAGAATTAAGATTTATTCAAATCAACGAATTACTTGCTGAAATTGACGGCGTATCGGTAGAACAACATCTTGGTAATACCGTTCGAGAAGTTATACCTCAAATAGCTCCTACTATAGAACCACTTTACCAGCAAGTTTTAGCAACTAATCAACCAATTATTAATATCGAAATCAGCGCTGATTTAATCAGTCAACCTTCGGTGATGCGTGACTTTCTAGTTTCTTACTTTCCCATCCCCGGTGAAAATAATATCCCCGCAGCAGTAGGAGCCGTATTAATAGAAATTACCGCCCTCAAACGCGCCGAAACAGCTTTGCGCGAAAGAGAAGAAGCATTCCGCGCCATGTTTGAAAACGCTGCTGTCGGAATTGCTAAAGTCTCCCCGGATAGCAGTTTTATCAACGTCAACCAGCAGTTTTGTCAAATTGTCGGCTATTCCAAATCGCAACTTCTACAACTCAAATGTTCCGAAATTACTCATTCCGATTCCTTAGCAGAATATCTCGATTATTGTCACCAGGTTGCTAACAACCAAATCGATGTATTTGCAATGGAAAAAGCCTTTATCCGAGAAAACAAAGAGGTGATTTGGACTAATTTAACAGCATCGGCAGTACGCGAAACTTCCGGAAAACTTAAATATGTCATCGGAGTAGTTGAAGATATCAGCGACCGTAAATATGCGGAAAAACAAATGCGTTTAGCAACCGAACGCTTACAATATTTGCTGACTTCTTCCCCCGCAGTAATTTTCAGCCGTTTAACTTCGGAAAACTTCGACAACACATTTATCAGCCAAAACGTATGTGAAATCGTCGGTTATCAAGCACAACAATTTTTATCCGATCCCGATTTCTGGATGCGCCACGTACATCCAGAAGATGTGTCAAAATTGCGAAAACAACTTTCCCTTGCTTTAAACCAAGAATACGTAACAATAGAATATCGCTTTTTGCACGGTGATGGTACCTATCATTGGTTCCTAGAAAAAATACGGTTAATAAGAAGTCAAAACGGCGACGCTTTAGAATACGTTGGCTACTGGGTAGATATCAGCGATCGCAAGCAAACCGACTTGGAATTACAATTTAGTCAGCGACGCTATCAAACCTTAGCTGAAGCCTCCCCGGTGGCAATTGTTAACACCGACGCTGATGGATTATGTATATATTTTAATCAACATTGGAGCAAAATAAGCGGACTTTCTATCGAAGAATCACTGGGGGAAGGTTGGGTAAAAATATTACATCCAGATGACCGCGAACGAGTTTATCAAGGATGGAAACAAGCGGTTAAAGAAAGAACAATATTTAGTAGCGATCATCGTCTGCTACGTCCTGATGGTATTGTGTGGGTGAAAACTCAAGCATTACCTGAAATTGACGATGATGGCAACTTTAAAGGCTATATCGCTACCGTAACCGATATTACCGATATTAAAGAGGCCCAACAAACATTATTAGAAAGTGCCGAAAGAGAAAGAGCGATCGCGACTACTTTGCAAAGAATGCGGCAAACCTTGGATATAGAACAAATTTTTACCGCCACCACCGAAGAATTGCGCTCCTGCTTAAATTGCGATCGCGTTGTGGTTTATCAATTTAATTCCGATTGGAACGGTAATTTTGTTGCCGAGTCGGTAGCAGAGGGTTGGAAAACAGTAATATCCGTAGAAAGAGATAATCCAAATTTGACTAAAGTTGTTTTAAAAGAAGACGGTTGCACGATCCGAAATATTAACAGTAATTTAGATTGCGTGCCCGATACCCACTTGCAAAAAACCCAAGGAGGTAGCTATAGCAAAGGAGCAAGTTTTGTTTGCATTCCCGACATTTACCAAGCTGGATTTAGCGACTGTTACATTGAATTCTTAGAGCAGTTTCAAGCCAAAGCTTATATAACCGTTCCCATATTTTGCGGCAACAAACTTTGGGGATTGCTTGCGAGCTATCAAAATGGAACACCCCGTGAATGGAAAACCGGAGAAATCAGTATTGCCATACAAATAGGCAATCAATTAGGAGTCGCGCTGCAACAAGTGCAATTACTTTCGCAAACACAAAATCAATCAGTTGCCCTACAGCAAGCCGCGATCGCCGCAGACTCAGCCAACCGCGCCAAAAGCGAATTTTTAGCCAACATGAGCCACGAATTGCGAACTCCTCTCAACGCGATTTTAGGCTTTAGTCAATTAATGAACCAAGATAAAACCATCACCGAAGAACATCAAAATTCTCTAGCAATAATTAACCGAGCAGGCGAACATTTACTCAACTTAATCAACGACATTCTAGAAATGTCCAAAATCGAAGCAGGTAGAACATCATTAACGATCGCCGACTTCGATTTACATCAACTTTTAGATAACTTGCAAGAAATGTTACGTTTCCGTGCTTTTAACAAAGGCTTACAACTCACATTTCAAACCGCAGCAGACATTCCCCGTTACATCACCAGCGACGCTAGCAAACTGCGTCAAGTTTTAATCAATCTCTTAGGAAACGCCATTAAATTTACCCAAAAAGGTAGCGTTAAGTTGAGCGTCAGGATGGATGGGGAAATTAGGAGACAAGGAGACAAGGAGACAAGGGGACAAGGAGACATAGAAATTACTACCCCCTCTACCCCCTCTCCCCTACGTCTGATCTTTGAAGTCACCGACACTGGTATCGGAGTTTCTGTTGAAGAAATAGAACTTTTATTTGAAGCCTTTAGACAAACGGATGCTGGTAGAAAATCGCAGCAGGGAACCGGATTGGGTTTAGCGATTAGCCGTAAGTACGTACAGTTGATGGGAGGAGACATTACAGTTGAAAGTACCTCCGAAGTTGGTTCAAAATTTACTTTTGATATTCAAGTAACTGTTGCTTCCCCCCAGAAAACCGAAATTAATCAAACTAGCCGTCAAATAGTTGGATTAGCAGTATCTCAAACACAATATCGTATTTTAGTAGTTGATGACCGTCCGGAAAGTCGTTTGTTGATCGTAAAAATGCTTTCCCAACTTGGATTTAGCGTTAAAGAAGCTGCTAACGGAGTGCAAGCAATAACCGAGTGGGAAGAATGGGAACCACATTTAATATTGATGGATATGCGAATGCCAACAATGGATGGATATCAAGCGACGAGAATTATTAAAGCCAGACAGAAAGAAATGATATCTAATAGTAATGTTGCCAAAAAAACGGTAGTTATTGCCTTAACTGCAAATGCTTTTGAAGAACAACGAGACGAAATTATTAAAGCCGGTTGTGACGATCTAATTAATAAGCCATTTCCCAAAGAAACGCTATTAGAAAAATTAAATCAATATCTAGGAGTCAAATATTCATACGAAGAAGAAAGCTCTAACATACAACTAACTACTAAATCAAAAGACATTTATACAACCGATAATTTACGTAATTTAATTTCACAAATGCCCCCCGAATGGGTAGCACAAATACGCCAAGCCGCAGCCCAATGCAGCGACAACTTAATTTTTGAACTACTAGAAAGAATTCCCTCAGAAAATGCCCAATTATCAGAAACCTTAAAACACTTAGCCGAAAACTTCCAATTTGACAAAATCCTCGAAGCAATTGATTGAATTAGGAGTAGGGAGTAGGGAGTTAGGAGTTAGGAGTTAGGAGTTAGGAGTTAGGAGTTAGGAGTTAGGAGTTAGGAGTTAGGAGTTAGGAGTTAGGAGTTAGGAGTTAGGAGTTAGGAATTAGCAGTAGTGCGTTAGCGCAGCGTGTCCGCCAGGACATGCATCTTGCTCGCTATTTAACTACCCCCTCTCCCCCCTCTCCCCATCCCCCCCTCTCCTCATTCCTTCCCCGCAGCCTGCTGGCGCTTCAAACCGTCGATCGCATCGCCTAATGCGGTGGTTAAACTTTGACGGGTTTGGGAATGTTTGTCTTGTTCGGTTTTTAAAGCTTGTAAAAGGCGATCGCGTTCTTTCAAGGCTACAGTTAATTTGGTTTTTAAGTCTTCTAACCCTGACGATCGTACTTCTTCTTGGATGGCTGTGGCTGTATCGCTATCGGGAAGAGTGGCATCTTCGATACCTTGAAGTTTTTGAATTTCTGCTTTGAGAGAGGCTATAGTTTGCTGAAAAAGTTGAGAATCAGTACGGCGTTGTTCGGCTTCGGTGTTATAAAGTTTACGCCACTTGTCCGCACTTTCCCAAGTCCCAGATCGTTCGGCTTGAAGCTGTGCTATCTGCTGTTTTAATCCTTGAATCTCCGTCAACCATTGTTGGGTTAAATCTTCACTCATAAAATAATAACTGTATATTTTTTTATTCTTATTAAAGATTTTATTACGAACAAATCAACTTATTAATATCATTTTATTTGGCTAACTGCTAACTGCTAACTCCTCACTCCTCACTCTTTCCCAATTACCAATTACCAACGTTGCACGATACTAACGTAGGATATTTAAATATATTGTTGTAAGAACGTTATTTGTCTGTGTCTAATAAAGAAGAACTCGTTATGATGGCGCGATCGCCTTTATTTACGGTTGTACAAGAGTTGAAAGCGCGGCTTACCAGTTTTGGCGGTTGGGAAATGCCGGTACAGTTTTCCGGTATTACGAAGGAGCATGAGGCTGTCAGAAGTAATGTTGGAATGTTCGATATTTCCCATATGGGGAAGTTTACTTTGCAAGGTAAAAATTTAATTGCTCAACTAAGCCGTTTGGTTCCTTCCGATTTAAGCCGTTTGCAACCAAATCAAGCACAGTACAGCGTTTTATTAAACCCCGAAGGTGGGATTATAGATGACATAATTTTTTACTATCAAGGTGAAGAGAATAACGTACAAAAAGGAATTATTATCGTTAACGCCGCTACCACTGCTAAAGATAAAGCATGGTTGCTCGAACATCTCGATACAAAACAGGTGGAATTTGAAGATTTATCCACAAAAAAAGTGTTATTAGCGGTTCAAGGACCAAAAGCCACTGAAATTGTGCAAAAATTTGTAGAAGAAGATTTAACACCTGTTAAAGCCTACGGTCATTTAAATGCCACAGTACTCGGTAAACCTGCTTTTTTGGCTCGCACTGGTTACACCGGCGAAGATGGTTTTGAGGTAATGGTAGAACCAAGCGTAGGAATAGAACTTTGGCAAAAATTAATTGAAGCGGGTGTACTTCCTTGCGGATTGGGTGCCAGAGATACTTTAAGATTAGAAGCTGCGATGGCGCTTTACGGACAAGATATTGATGATACCACCACTCCTTTAGAAGCTGGTTTGGGCTGGTTAGTTCACTTAGATAGCAAAGGCGATTTCATTGGGCGTGAAGCATTAGAACAGCAAAAAGCCGCCGGGGTTAAACGCAAACTAGTACGCTTGCAAATGCAAGGAAGAAACATAGCCCGCCACGGCTACCCAGTATTATCCGCAGGTAATAAAGTAGGAGAAATTACTAGCGGCACCTTATCCCCAACACTGGGTTATCCCATCGCCTTAGCATACGTACCCACAGAACTAGCAAAAGTAGATAATCAATTAGAAATAGAAATTCGCGGCAAAACCCACCCAGCAACTGTAGTCAAGCGTCCGTTTTATAAATCAACGAGTCGCCTTAGTAAATGAAGATGGGGAGATTGGGGGATGGGGAGATGGGGAGATTGGGGGATGGGGAGATGGGGAGATGGGGAATGAGTTAGAAGTTATTACACCTTTGACCTTTAACCTTAATTACTGATAATTAATAATTGATAATTGATTAGAGAATAACATGGCTTTTGAATATCCAGAAGATTTGAAATACTTAGATAGTCACGAATACGTGCGTCTTGAAGGTGAAAATGCCTCGATTGGAATTAGTGCTTTTGCGATCGATCAATTGGGAGATATTGTATTTTTAGAATTACCGGGAGTTGGCGATAGTGTAACTAAAGGAGAAACTTTTGGAACGGTTGAATCGGTAAAAGCTGTAGAAGACTTGAATTCACCCGTAACTGGTACCGTCACTGAATGTAACGATCCGATGATGGATGCTCCCGAAAAACTAGCCGACGATCCTTACGGTAAAGGATGGTTAATAAAAGTCAAAGTCGAAAACCCCGGCGATATTGATGACGCAATGAGCGCTGCTGAGTATAAAAGCAAGGTGGAAGGGAAGTAGAGGAGATGGGGAGAGGGGGTAGAGGGGGAGAGGGGGAGAGGGGGAGAGGGGGAGACAAGGGGACAAGGAGAAATTTAAACTCCTAACTCCTAACTCATAACTCATAACTCCTAACTCCTAACTCCTAACTCCTAACTCGCTACTCACTACTCACTACTCACTACTCACTACTCACTACTCACTACTCACTACTCCTAACTCCCAATGCCCAATGCCCAATGCCCCATGCCCAATGCCCCATGCCTAACAACTAACAACTAGCTCTTATTCTCATAATTGTTGCAGAATATTAAGTAGTAACGTGTGGAGAGTAATCGGTTAGTGGTAATTTACGCCCCTCGTACCTCGTCTAATGGTAATGAGCAAATGCTCGCAACTGAAGGTGAATCTTTGACTTCTTTTGCACACAGACATATTGGACCATGTTCCGATGATGTGGCACAAATGTTGAAGATTTTGGGTTTTGATAGCCTGGATGATTTAATTGATAAAGCGGTTCCGCAAACGATTCGCACTGGTGGTAGTTTGAATTTACCGTCAGCTTTAAGCGAATATGCGGCGATCGCTAAGTTAAAGGAAATTGCCGAACAAAATCAGGTTTTTCGTTCGTTTATCGGTATGGGGTATTACGACAGTATTACTCCGGCGGTAATTCAAAGGAATATTTTGGAAAATCCCGGTTGGTATACAGCTTATACTCCTTATCAACCAGAAATTGCTCAAGGAAGACTTGAGGCTTTGTTGAATTTTCAAACTTTGATTATTGATTTAACGGGTTTGGAAATTGCTAATGCTTCGCTGCTTGATGAAGCGACTGCTGCTGCGGAAGCAATGAGTATGAGTTATGGTGCTTGCAAAAAGGCGGCAGACACTTTCTTTGTTTCTCAAGAATGTCATCCCCAAACGATCGCCGTGTTGCGGACACGGGCAGAACCTTTGGGAATTAAGATTGTTGTAGGAAACCACGAAACTTTTGATTTTTCTCAGCCAATTTTTGGGGCGATCGTTCAATACCCGGCAACCGATGGCGCGATTTACGATTATCGCGATTTTATCAAAAAAGTCCATGATTCGGGCGCTTTGGTAACGGTAGCTGCCGATCCTTTGAGCTTAACTTTGTTGACACCACCGGGAGAATTGGGCGCTGATATTGCGATCGGTAGTACTCAACGCTTCGGTATTCCGTTGGGGTTTGGGGGACCTCATGCGGCGTATTTTGCAACGAAGGAGAAGTACAAACGCCAGGTGCCGGGAAGGATTGTTGGTTTATCTAAGGATGTTCAAGGTAAGCCTGCATTGCGTTTGGCATTACAAACCCGCGAACAGCACATTCGCCGCGAAAAAGCAACTAGCAATATTTGTACCGCACAAGTATTGTTAGCGGTGATGGCGAGTATGTATGCGGTTTATCATGGACCCGATGGAATTAAGAAGATTGCTCAAAAAATTCATTCTTTAACCGCGAAGTTAGCTCAAGGACTCAAAAGCCTTGATTACAGCATTGAAAATGAATATTTCTTCGATACCCTGCGAGTTAATTTAGGAAGTCGCAGTAAAGAAGAGATTTTGCAACGTTGTCAAGCCAAAAAAATCAATCTTCGCATTTTCGATGATAATACCGTCGGAATTTCCTTAGACGAAACCACCACGGAAGCAGATATAGAAGATTTACTAGAGATTTTCTCTTTAGAAAAACTCCCCCCCTCTCCCCCCTCTCCCCCCTCTCCCCCTCTCCCCCTCCCTCGCAAAACCAACTTCCTAACTCACCCAGTATTCAACCGCTATCATTCGGAAACGGAATTATTGCGCTATCTGCATAAACTCGAAGCCAAAGATTTATCGTTAACTACATCAATGATTCCTTTGGGTTCCTGTACGATGAAGCTGAACGCAACTGCGGAAATGATACCCGTAAGCTGGGAGTCGTTTGGTAAAATTCACCCGTTTGCTCCGCTGTCACAAGTGCGGGGTTATTCGCTTTTATTTGAACAACTTGAGAAATGGTTGGGAGAAATAACGGGTTTTGCGGGAATCTCTTTGCAGCCAAACGCTGGCTCTCAAGGCGAATATGCAGGGCTTTTATCGATTCGGAGATATCACGAAAGCCGATCCGAAGCACATCGCAACATCTGTTTAATTCCTACTTCTGCTCACGGTACAAACCCGGCGAGTGCGGTAATGTGCGGTATGAAAGTTGTTGCTGTAGCTTGCGACTCGGAAGGTAATATTGATATCAACGACTTGAAAGAAAAAGCGCAGAAACACGCAGATAAACTTGCGGCTTTGATGGTGACATATCCTTCAACTCACGGCGTATTTGAAGAAGGAATCAAAGAAATTTGTGAAATTGTGCATACCCACGGCGGACAAGTTTACATGGATGGCGCGAATATGAACGCCCAAGTGGGAATTTGTCGTCCCGGTGATTTTGGTGCAGACGTGTGCCATCTGAATTTACACAAAACCTTCTGTATCCCCCACGGTGGCGGCGGTCCGGGCATGGGACCAATTGGCGTAGCCGCTCATTTAATACCGTTTCTCCCCGGAAATCCCGTAATTGCTGACTCAAACGGTTCGGTTTCCGCCGCGCCTTGGGGTAGCGCTAGCATTTTGGTAATTTCCTGGATGTACATCGCTATGATGGGTGCAGATGGTTTAACCGAAGCAACCAAGATTGCTATTTTGAACGCCAACTACATGGCGAAAAAGTTAGAAAAACACTATCCCGTGTTGTATGCAGGTAAAAATGGCTTAGTCGCTCACGAATGCATCTTGGATTTGCGATCGCTAAAAAAATCGGCGAATATCGAAATTGATGATATCGCCAAACGCTTGATGGATTATGGTTTCCATGCTCCTACAGTATCGTGGCCCGTAGCAGGTACAGTAATGGTAGAACCAACCGAAAGCGAATCCCTTGAGGAATTAGATCGATTCTGCGATGCGATGATTTCCATCCGCGAGGAAGTCGCCGAAATTGAAGCAGGTAAAGTGGACGATCGAGACAACCTCTTGAAGGGCGCACCACACACCGCCGAAAGTTTAATAGTAGGTGAATGGAATCATCCGTATACTCGCGAACAAGCCGCTTATCCCGCACCGTGGACGCGAGAACATAAATTTTGGGTTGCTGTAGGGCGCATTGACGCTGCCTTTGGCGATCGCAATTTGATTTGTTCTTGCCCTTCGATGTCCGAATATTCCGAATAAACCCAAAATGTAATGTAGAGACGTAGCACTGCTACGTCTCCAACTGCTACGTCTCCAACTGCTACGTCTCCAACTGCTACGTCTCCAGCAATGCGAAATCATCAATTTATATTCCGATTCATCAACGCCTAATTTATTAATAGTACTGCTGAATTATCGATACTAATAGAAATACGCAAAGACGTTGCACTGCAACGTCTCTACATAAGTTACCTGTATTATTGAAACGGCGTAAAAACCACAAAAAATCTAAACCAACCAATTCCTAATTTTTGCAGAAGCGAAATCAATAATAGTAGTAGCTAATATCAAAATAATCAAAATCGCACAAACTTTTTGATATTCAAAAGCTCCAAAACTTTGATATAAAGAAACACCAATACCGCCAGCGCCGACAATTCCTAATACAGAAGCAGAGCGTACATTGGCTTCAAAACGATACAAGGTAAAAGAAGTCCACAAGGGAATAACTTGAGGAATTACCCCGTAAATTACTTCTTGCATTTTACTCGCACCCGTAGCCCGAATTCCTTCTACGGAACCGGGTTCGATCGCTTCGACGGCTTCGGAAAATAATTTACCCAAAGTTCCGGCGGTGTGCAGAAATAATGCTAAAACACCCGCAAAAGGTCCCAAACCGACGGCGACTATAAATATAAGTGCAAATACTAATTCGTTAATAGCACGCATCGCATCTAAGATCCGTCGTGTAGGTTGGACTACCCAAACGGGGAAAACATTATTTGATGCCAAAATTGAAAGAGGAATTGCCGCAACAGCCGCTAATAAAGTTCCCCAAATTCCCATTGCAATGGTGATCGATGTATCTTCTAAATAAAGTTTCCAATAAGTAAAATCTGGTGGAAAATATTGGGGAATATATTTAATTATTCTATTAATACGTTGAGGATCGAGAAATAATAAAAAATTTAGTTCGCTTTGTAAAGCTGATAAAAATAAAATTATAATAATCGCAATTAAAAATAAAATTCTAGTATTAGTTACTAGTTTTGCTTCTTGCTCTAACATTGCTGCTACAGCAGGAGAAGTATTAATATTTTTAGAAAGATTTGATTTTGGTTGGTTCATTACGGATAAAGGTCAAAGGTTAAAGGTTAAAGGTCAAAGGTTTTAAATTTCCTAGCGACAAATTAAAATAGCACATTTTTATTCAAGATTGAAAATATTTACTAGGTGAAGGTTTAAAATTGTGCAAGTTAGAAGTTTAAATAAACTATAACTATTATTTATTCAATTGGATTTTATTTTTAAATATTTAATTTATTTTGTACGTAATTAAAGGATGGTACAGAATGGTGCGTGAGGCTACAAATCTTATTTTTATTGCGTACAGAATTTATTTTAGCCTCACACACCCTACAATTAGTCTTTAACGAAGGCAGAACCTTCAGTTAATAGGTTCCCAATTGGAGACTGGAAACCTATTGGAATTACGAATTACGAATTATAAATGAATTAGAAATTACTTCTTGATTTCCTGGAGTTGCTTATCAAGTTCTGCAAGTTGCTTTTTCTTTTCTTCTTCTTTCAAATCTTTGTTGGATTCAACTTCTGATTTTTTCTTAGCAATTTCAAGTTCGCGAATTGTATCCCAAGTTTTATCTTCTGCGGTAACAAATCCTTGCCATCCTAATGGCTTGAGAACTTTTTCGTTTTTATAGTTGTAGAAAAAGTTTTGAATTTTGTTTTTGAGTTCGGAGGGTAAATCTTTGCGGTATGCGATCGGATCGCTAGGAATAAGAACTGATGTCCAGATTACTTCGATATTCTTGCGAGCTTCGGGGTTAATTCCTTCTAAACGAGATAAAGATTCGCTGTTGTTGGTAGCAACATCTATTTGATTGTTGGCTACAGCTAAAGCGGTTGCTTCGTGATTACCTGCAAATATTAAACGCTTAAAGGCAACTTTCGGATTAACATTATTTTTCGCAAATATATAAAAGCTGGGAACTAAAAAACCAGAAGTAGAGTTTGGTTCGTTAAACGCAAAGGTGAGTTTTTTCGCATTCTTGATTACATACTCATCACCTTTGTTTTCGCCTAATGCTTTAGCTTCAGCAGCTATAGGATTATCTTTGTTAACAATCAGGTGAGACGTGTAACCCGTTGTTCCATCATGGTTGATAGTCTGAGCAAATACTTCAGCGTTGGATCTTTTCGCAGCTTCAACGTAGGATTTACCACCGTACCAAGCCATTTGAACGTCACCAGCAGCCATTGCTTCAATTACACCAGAATATTGAGTAACGTAGAAAGGCTTTACGGGAACGCCAATTTGTTTTTCCATTTCTTTAATAAAAGGTTCCCATGCTGGCTTTTGATTAAGCTGGGATTCCATAGAAACGATGCCAAATTTGATTTCCTTTATCTCTTTATTTTGGCTATTATTAGCACTGCAAGCAGCGAAAAATACCGTACCTGTTAAAGCTAGCGCCAACAAACTAATACGTTTAATAAAATAACGTCTCTTCATTGTTATTTCTGGTAGATGATTCTTTTTAGACAATATAAAATCTTTAATTGGCACACAAATTACACAACATCGCTATGTCCTCTCATCACAAGTTCGTCTGCTGCTGCACCATAAATTTCTTCGAGCTTGGCGTTATTCAATTCTACGGTTGCACCATCAAACATTACTGTACCAGTTCTTAGGGCGATCGCACGATTAAAATAACTACGTACCACTTGAATTTGATGTAAAGAAGTTACTACTGTAATTCCGTCTCGATTTAGTTCAACCAGCAATTCCATCACCTTACGGGAAGATTCTGGATCTAAAGAAGCGATCGGTTCATCTGCAAGAATAATTTTGGCACCTTGTACTAGACAACGTGCGATCGCCACTCGCTGTTGTTGTCCACCCGATAGCATGGAAGCCCGTTGGTAAGCTTGTTCGAGGATTCCGACTCGTTCGAGTGCTGTTAAAGCTTGCAGTTTTTGTTCTTGGGTAAATAGATGAAGCATTGAGCGGAAGACAGACAATCGCGACAGATTACCAATGAGAACGTTTTCAATTACCGTTAGGCGATTTACTAAATTAAACTGCTGAAAAATGCAGCCAATCTGACTTCGTAAAAACCTAATTTTTGAATGATTTCGTCCATCGATTTGTAAAGCCGTGCCAAAGATGGCAACACTACCCGAATCTCCCGACAGCAACCCATTCATGTGGCGCAATAATGTAGATTTTCCCGAACCAGAAGCACCAACAAGGGCAACCATTTCACCCTCTTTAATAGTGCAGAATACGTTTTTGAGTGCGGGTTTAGTTTTAAAACTTTTCGACAAATCAGTAACTTCGATTGCAACCGTAGGAGTCATTTTTCGCAATTTAAATGTATCAGACTGAGAAATCGCCACCAACTAAGTATTAGTTTAAGGCTGCAATTGTGCGTGTAGAGCAGGTAAAGTTACTTAATTATCATGACATAAATTTGTATTTATAACTCTTGAGAGTATACTATATTTGTTATATTTATAACAACTTGTTCTGTATTTTTTTCAACTTAATGTTTGTTTGTTAAAAATAAATTATCTTATATAAATTCTGTAGTTAATTTTTTTCAAGATGATACATAACTCCGGAATATAACAAACAGAGAAAAACTCCGTCGTAATCAAGAATAAATAACTAGTAGTCCGCCATATTAATTATGCGGGGTAAGACATTCGTAGTGCGAGCGTCTCGCTCGCTAGCGTCATTAAATAAATATCTATTCAAATCAAATATTAATTGTTATAGGACTTACGCAAAAATAACGAAATTACGTCATTACTCACGAGAGGCGACGTAATCTCTACAGATACTGGGATTGCTTCCCTACACTTTGTTTCGGTCGCAATGACTGCCAGTTGCGTAAGTCCTGTGTTAATTATATAGCTTATTTAAATCGGGGTATATATAGCTAGGTATATTATTTTTTATTTAATTATTTATTAATCTCCAATGCCTTATTTGTTAAATAAATTGAATTCAAAATAAAGCACCATAAAATAATAATATTTTTTGATTTATTTACTATAATGTTCTCGAACATACACCCAAAAATAGATGATATCTGTTAGATTCAGTACAGATAACTCAAAGAAGGAATTGAACGAACAAGCCTTTTTGATAAACAGTAAACCCTTGTAAAATGAACGACTCCAAGATGAGTTAGAAATTTTAAGTATGCGATCGGAGGGGGAGTCCAAAATTATTAAGGGTAAATACACTCAAACGGTAAACGTTGTTGCGTCAGTAGTTTTGAAAAGAAGTAAGTAATATTCCTAGAGTAAGTAAGCATTTACTAATCTCGATAATTTTTAACGCCATTAAAGACAAGGGTGTTAAATGAACGGGAATAGACTTGGACGCAGAGAAGGCGGCTTCTTGACTAATTACTAACGCTATTCCCGGCGTGAATCTGCTTGCAATTAAATATCAATCGGGAGTCGGATCGGATTGAGATTCTCTACACCGCAAAAAACTTCCCTAAATACCAATAGTGTGAGGAGAAAAATTCGCATGGCAAAGCTTTTGTTCAATGTGTTGAAGCTAAGTCCAGTTGTTTTAGCTGCTACCTTTTTCGTTTCTAACGGTGCTTTCGCTGCTGAAGAAATTACCTCTGTTGATGAATTAGCTCAGGTAACTTCCGTTTCTCAGTTGTCTGATGTTCAGCCTTCCGACTGGGCTTTCCAATCTGTTCAATCCTTGGTTGAGCGCTACGGTTGTATCGCTGGTTATCCCGATGGAACTTTCAAGGGTAGCCGCGCTTTAACTCGTTATGAGTTTGCTGCTGGTTTAAATGCTTGTTTAGAGCGCATTACTCAGTTAATCGCTGCTAGCGGTAACACAACCGTATCTGATACAGATATGGCTACTGTTAACAAGCTACGTGAAGAGTTCCAAGGCGAATTGGCTACTCTACGCGGTAAGGTTGACACTTTAGAATACCGCACTGAAGAACTAGAATCCAACCAGTTTTCTACAACCACCAAGTTGAAAGGTGAAGCTGTAATTGCAACTTCTGCTGCATTTGGCGATAAAAAAGCTGGTAGCACTACCGATGACGTAGAGGACAATGTAATCCTCACCAATCGAATTCGTTTAAGCTTGGATACCAGTTTCACTGGTAAAGACAAGTTGAGAGTTCGCTTGCAGTCTGCAAACGATGGCGGATTGACAGGTGCAACGGGCACCCAAATGGCTCGTTTAGGGTTTGAAAAAAATACCGACAGCGATTTCAAACTTGACGAATTAAACTACTCCTTCAAGCCTGTTAAGGGAGTTAAAGTTAAGATTGACGCTAACGCTGGTGAAAGTAACGACAACATCAACGTATTCAACCCTGTATTTGATAGCAGTGGTGGCGGTGCTATCTCTCGTTACGGACGTTTCAGCCCTATCTACCGCGTAGCTAGTGGTGATGCTGGTGTTACCGTTGAATTGGATAGTAAGAAGTCTCCTGTTGGTGTAAGTGCTGCTTATTTCACAGATGCTCAAAACAGTACCACAAACGGTATTTTTGCAGGCAACCAAGTATACTTGGGTCAATTAGACTTCAAACCTACCAAAGCATTGAACATTGGTTTAACCTACGCTCGTAGCGAACAGCTTGGTGGAGAAACCAACGTTACTGGAAGTACTGGTAGCGACAATGCTAAAAGACCTTTTGGTAAAGTTGATACCAATGCTAATCACTACGGCGTACAGGCTAGCTACAAGCTCAGCAAAAATACAACTCTTGCTGGTTGGTACGGTTTCGCTGATGCAAGCCGCAAAGACGGTACCGATGGTAGCGCAGACATCCAGTACTGGGCTGCTACTTTAGGTGTCAAAGACTTTGGTAAAAAGGGTAACACCTTGGGTCTGATTTTTGGTCAGCCTCCCAAAGTTACTAACAACACCCTTACTGCTAACGATGATAGCAACGGCACTTCCTACCACTTGGAAGGTCTTTACAAGATGAAGATTAACGACAGAGTTGCCGTTACTCCTGGCTTGTTGGTTATCTTCAACCCCGAACATAACAACGATAACGACACTGTTTACGTAGGTACATTACGTACTACCTTCAAGTTCTAATTGAAGTAGTCTAACCTAGAGGTGCGGTTCTGCCGTGCCTCTATCTTACGAAGATAAATATTTGATTTAAATGCTATTTGATTATTCCGTTGAACTCGATCGCACTTTAATTTTTGCTAAATCAATTTAATCTGCAACTTTTTACCTCAATTATTAAAACGTGCAATACAAATTATCTCTTGAGAGCTGGTTTTTATTCCACCACGAAAGTAGATGTATTGTTTTAAGTGAATTGCGATATTTAATTAATATCAGAATTTTTTACAAGTTTTGCTACTTCATAAGTAGCCACAAGTATGGGACACAAGATAGTTCGTTTCAAATTGTGCCCAAGGTTTCTTCTCACTCACACGGGGTATTGGCATAAGGGATTATCCCTTTCATGCCTTTTTTCTTATTGAAAATT
Source organism: Rivularia sp. (in: cyanobacteria) (assembly GCA_965234645.1). Taxonomy (GTDB): domain Bacteria; phylum Cyanobacteriota; class Cyanobacteriia; order Cyanobacteriales; family Nostocaceae; genus Rivularia. Next base: position 556,964 of record OZ248344.1, read on the forward strand.
CTTTGTTGAAAGATTTTTGATTGCGTTTATATCTGTCGGTAAATGCAATTGTCTAGTTGTGATTTCAAATTGTTTGAGACGTAGCATTGCTACGTCTCTACAAGGGTTTCGTATTTAACTAGGTCAATTAGTAATTGATAATTCACTGACAATTGATTTTGATTTGTCCAGTTTGCTTATCGTAATTTGCTAAATGCTGTTGCAAATCTTTCCAGGTAACACCTTCCAAACTTGGCAATACGATGTGGGCTTTACCTACTCGCTCGTTGGGACCTAATCCTACAACTTTCATATCAGCAGCAAGCCCCGCTTCTATTCCTGACGTCGCATCTTCTACGACAATGCAGTTTTGAGGTGATACCCCTAACTTTTCGGCGGCGAACAAAAACAAATCTGGTGCTGGCTTGGATTTGGCTACACTATAACCGTCGGCGATCGCTACAAATTTGTCGGCGATTCCCAAACGTTCGATTACGGTGCGAGCGTTTTTACTGGAAGAACCCAAAGCTATCTTAATCCCTGCTGCTTGCAATTGTTCTAATAAGTCAGCCGCTCCAGGAAGCAAGTCGTTGGGTGTAATACTTTGCATCAGTTCGATGTAGTAATTATTTTTACGCTCCATCATGTCCTGAATCTGTGCTTCTGTTGCCGGACGACCTTGCAAAATAGCCATCAAGGATTCTCTACGCGGTATACCTCGTAAGCCTTCGTTGGCTTCTCTGTCAAAGGGAATTCCTTCTTCATCTGCTAATTTTTTCCAAGCTAAGTAATGAAATTCCGAAGTATCGGTAATTACTCCGTCTAAATCGAAAATAATTCCTTGGATGGAAGTTGAAGATTCAGAAGCAGAAGTTTCGGAGGAAGTAGAAATAATAGAAGTGGGAGACACTTGTTTGATTTCAACTTCCTTATCCTCGTCTTCTTGGTTCGCATTTAGATCGACTTGGTACCAGCGATCGCGCCATTTTAAGCGGAATTTTAAACGTTTCCAATGGGAGGGAAGATTGGGATTAACTGTAATTCCATTTTCTGTAACTCTAATTCCCGCAAATCCGAAGACTACTGCTTGCCATACCCCACCAGCACTTGCTGCGTGAATTCCCTGAGTAGCATTACCGCGAACGTTGTCTAAATCTACCAAGGCTGCACGCATGAAATGAGTGTAAGCAAGGTTTGGGTTATTGAGGTCGCAAGCAATGATGGCGTTGATTGCCGGACCCAAAGATGAACCGTAAACGTGGTCGGTACGAAGTGTATAATAATCCCAGTTTGCGACAATGGTTTTTAGATCGAAGCGATCGCGCATCAGGTAAAACATCATCAATACATCTGGCTGTTTGAGTATCTGTCTGGCTTGGGTTTCTTCAACTCCCAAAATACCCTGCATTGATTTATTGCGCGGTTCGTAATCGTCGAAATTGACGTATTCTAAATCGTAGAAGCCATCAAATTGTTCGATTAAACCCGTTTTTAGGTCATGATTTAAGTAGATATTTTTAGCAATAAAAGCAAAATTTTCCAATCTTTGGGGATTTATATTTAGCTTCACTGCCAACTGTGTCGCTTTGTCGGGATAATTTGCACTTAACCATTGCCATAGTGCCCCAACTGTATTTAAATGCCAGCGCACCATAACATTAGTAAAGGCATTGTTATCAACCTGCTCGTGATTTTCATCTGGTCCAATAACGTTAAGAATATCGTAACTTAAACGCTGTTCGTTCCAGGTAACTCGACTTTCCCAGAAAGCAGCAGTATCTAAAATCATTTCCGCGCCATAGTCGCGCATCCATTGATTATCGCCGGTATGCTGCCAATAGTTCCAGCTAGCATAGGCAATATCTGCATTAATATGAACTTCTAAATCCCCGCACCAAATACGGACTAATTTACCGTTGGGATCGGGTACCCATTGGGGAGTTACTTCGTCTCCGGTGGTGGCGCTTTCCCAAGCAAACATTGCTCCTTTGTAACCCAGATTCTCGGCTTTGCGTCTGGCTCCGGGTAGGGTATGGTAACGGTAGTTGAGCAGGTTACGCGCTAATATTGGTTGAGTGAAAGTGAGTAAGGGAAGGATAAAGATTTCCGTATCCCAAAAGATATGTCCGCGATATTCAAAACCGGATAAAGTTTTGGGAGGAATGCTGACTTTATCGTCGTGACGCGGTGTTGCAGCCAGAATTTGGAAGATATTGTAACGCACGCTCAACTGTGCTTTTTCGTCACCTTCAATAATGACATCGCTATCAAGCCATACTCGTTCCCATGCTGCAATATGAGTTGCGAGTAAGGTGCTGTAGCTGGGTGCTTCTACCAAATCAATTAAAGCGATTTCTGCGGGAGTCGATGTTTCACGCGAAGTGTAAACCGTCACCATCTTTTCTACACTTACCGTTTCTCCCGGCTGTATTTGAAAATGTTTCGTCACAGATGGCTTGCATTCAAATTCACGGGCAAAATTATCGGCTTCATTTTCTATAACCAACTTTGCAGCCATACCCAATTCAATTTCTGAGTGCAAAGTTTTGCTATGCAGCCAAATTATTTTATCCGTACCGCCTTCTTTAATAGTCTGCCAATGTTCGATTCCCAAAGTATGGGGTTTAGCTTCAAAACCGGCGGTAACTTCAACTTCACCCGCATAATCTAAAGAAGTAATTTCGCACCGAAGCGCTAAAAAGTGTTGGCTCGCTAAAGAAACAAACCGCTCAAAATGGAATTCTAAAGTATATCCCGATGGCGACTTCCAACGGATATCGCGGCTTAAAATACCCAAACGCATATCTAACGTGCGCTTGTATTCGAGTATCTCGCCCTTATCCATACCAAAGGTTTCGCCAGCTATCTTAATTGTCAAAGGTAGCCAGTTGGGACAATTTACGATTTCCGTTGCGGCGATCTCCCGTTTATGCCCAGAGGGTTCCTTTGAGGAACCCTCTCCTCGAAGCTCCGCTTCGAGGCAACCAAGCTCCGCTTGGTTGGGGCATAGGGAGCGCTTGGCTAACGCTACATCATCATATACACCATTAATAATTGTTCCCGAATGCTCCTGGGTGTATCCTTCCTCAAAACTACCCCTTACTCCTAGATAACCATTACCAAGAGTAAAAACTGTTTCTTTATGATGTAATTCACTGGGATTAAAACTTGTTTCTATAATTTCCCAGCCATTGGAATCATTAATTTGCTGAGATTGTTGAGAATTGTTAACTGATAGGCTTAACATTATTTATAGAACCTCGGTTGCCTTGTACTGTGTTGGGATCGGATTGGATTTACCAAAAATATTTGTGGCGATTCTGCGTTTTCTTCCGCCATTTGACTTGAATGCAGCAAAATTGCTTAGAAGCGGCATTCATAAAAATCTTGAATTGGATATTCCCCTATAGATAGATTTGCTTAAGAATTTGTTCTTAAACCGGGAAAGCCGTAAAAAGATACTAATTGACACATTTGGTTACTAAACGTACAAAACTACACATTTAGGATACAATTTGTCATATTTTCCAGTATCTGGAATGAGTAACCGGAATCATTCGTATATGGCACGGAATATTTCAACACCATATTTTCGAGTTCAAATTACCAACTTTATGCTTCAACTTTTGACTACTTTGCACAAAAGACTTAATTTGCTGACAAAGGTTTCGCTATTTTTACTTATTAATCGTGAACAAACTATTTGAAGAAGTAATCATCCAGAAAATAGGTATCGTAGGCATTGCTATTAACTTGAATTTAACCAATATAGGCTATCCGATAAAAGCGATACCTGCAAGGTGCGGCTTTCAACCAATTATAAAAGCTACTGGGGTAACAGTTTACTATAATAATCGCCAAGCGAGTAAAAAAGAATATATAACTGTAATTCAAGCTACAAAAGCGAAAATAAAAAATTTAACTGGTACTGTTTTCAAAATACCTGCGAGCAAAGTAAGCAAAAAACCGCTCGCTGACTTTTGGCAAGAAGCTGTTAATAGTAATACATCATCCTTGAAAGCAAGAATTGTAATTAACGGGACCTTTTTTTCTACCAAACAAGAACCGACAGGAATCGCCTTTGGTTTAAAAGCGAGTGGTAAAATCATTACCTACGGTTACGGCATCGCCAACGAATATCCCGGAGAAATCCGCACGTTTTCGTTCAATCCTCAAGCTGGTAATGCCCAGATTCAACCTTATACTACACAATCATTTCGACGTTTTCCGGAAGTAATTGGCGCACTCGACGCAAAAGCGAATAAAGCCGCAACAAAATATTTACCTAGAACCTTTGTAGGAGTGCGAGACGACAACGGCGATAATTTAAACGAGACGGTTATTTTCTATTCTAGTAATTATGCACGTCAGGTAGATGCCAGGAATGCATTAAAATGTTTTGGTGCGAATGCCAGTGCAATGTTAGATGGTGGTGGAAGTACCGGAATAATTATAGATGGGAAGCCGTTATATTGATACAAAAAGGAAAATTCCTCATGCGATCGGGGTTTTTGAAGGGAGGTAGGAAAGAGGGGGTAGAGGGGGTAGAAATAAATTAAAATTGTAATATTAAGATATTAGATAATAATAGAACCTGAGCATTAAGGCATATTTTTCTCGTAGGGTATGTGACGCTACGAGGAAGTTTGAACGTAGTAATAAGACTTGTAGCGTCACGCACCAATTTACTATTGTGACAATATCGTAAGTTTTAAAAAACTATGACAGCTAACTTATCTTTTAATCTGGATTATTTACCTGAAAACCTACCTTTAGATAATGCAGTTCGTATTGAATTAGTTGAAGGAATACCGATCTTTCGCGCTTCAAGTCAGGTACAGCAACGTATTGAGACATTAATCTATAGACAACAAGATTCTACTATTAGTGTTGAAGAAGAAAAAGAATTAGATAGATACGAAGAATTGGATGATTATCTGAGTTTAATAAACAGGATTGTAAGAAATACTTTCTTTGTTAAAAAAAGAGTTAGGAATTAATTATGAAAGCTCATCGCCTAGAAGTAACTTTAACTGAAAACGGTGCTTTAAATTTAAAAGATTTACCTTTCAAAGCAGGGGAATCTGTTGAAATAATCATTTTAGAAAATCAATCATCTCAGCAACAGGCAAATCCCCGTAGTTTAAAAGGTACAGTAATTCAATACGAACAGCCATTTGAACCTGCTGTATCTTCAGAAGATTGGGAAGTGCTGCAATGATAATTTTGGCTTGATTTAACCCGCGAAGGCGGGTTTTGCTTGTGTAGCAGCGGTTTCAACCGCCAGGTAAAATGCCTTACAGTAGTTACAAAAATATCGGTACCGTTGCCAAAGAATTTCAAATAAAATACATTCGAGATGATTTTATCGTAGAAACCGAATTCCCCATCAGCGAAATTTTTCGTCAAGAATTAGAATTGGTTCTGAATGAAGGAGTTGTTGATAATTCCGAAAGCGCAATCTGTGAAAATATTATTTATCCTATTTTAAAAGAAGTTTGGAAAGCTTATCGAAGTAATTTTCTACTTTGGAGTCACCAAGCGTTAAATTATAACGATCGCTTATGCGGTGTTCCCGATTATGTTTTAGCAAAACGTTCTCCTTTAGGTTCTGTAGTATTTGATAAACCTTATTTTGTCTTAGTTGAAGCTAAAAAAGAAAGCGATTTTTCTGAAGGTTGGGGTGAATGTTTGGCTGAAACGATCGCGGTGCAGCGGTTGAATCAAATTCCAGAACAAACTATATTTGGTATTGTTTCTAATGGGTTAATTTGGCAGTTTGGCAAGCTGAATACAGATATTTTTACTCAAAATAAACTTTTCTATACAATTCAGGAATTAGAAAAATTGTTTGCTGCGATTAATTACGTTTTTCAACAGTGCGAATTACAGTTAGATAATGGGGAATAGAAAAAATGAAAATACTATCAATCATCTGTACAACCGGGTTTACCCTTAGCGCGATCGCAATGTTATCAGCCTGTGGAAATCGCGCCACGATGGAAGCCTGCAATATTGTTGAAATCGAAGATGCTGAAGTTGAAGTTGATTTCGGTGATGTTGATGTGGAGCGCGGGGAAGTTGAAATGGTTTGCGGCGATAAAATTGTTGATGTCACTTGGGGACAATTTCGCAGAAGACTTCGCATAGATCCCGGTAGATATAAGAATAATTTGACAGCTTTTAAACGTCAGGTAAATTGTGTCAGAGATGAACGTTCCAGCAGAAAAGAAGTATTATGTCAAGTTCCCGGTTCTAATAATTTTGTAGCTTTGAATTTTAGTTATGATGATTAATTGAAAAATAATAAATATTTTGGCGTTGCTGAATTAAGTTATGAATTATATTTGGTTACAATTTGTCGTAAACCAGAAACTTTTGTAGTCTCCAACAATGTGAAATCACAACTTCACCCAACTGCCGAACGCAACGCCAATATTTTGATTCAACCTTAATCCCTGGGAGACGTTGCAGTGCAACGTCTCTACATCAGTTTTCGTATTATTAATTAGATTAATTTGTATTCAAACAAAAATCATGATACTATAAAAAATATAATGGGAATAGGTGCGCGCATTTATAGTAATTCTATTTATAAATAAACCGCTAAAAACCAACCAAATCAATAATTACCTTACCCAAAGCATTTGATTACCGCCTTTTTGAAATTCGTAATCAACCTTTCTCACTTCAACTTGGAAACCACGAGCAGTTAACTTATTAATTACAGGTTCAAGATGGGGAGAAGTTTCACTGCTGAATTGAGTTACTACGGGAAAAACTCGCACTTCCGAAGCAACTCGTCGCATTTCCACAATTGAGTCAACGTGAAAATCTGCTGACAATATATTGGAATAGGTAAATAAGAAATGCGAGCATAACGCTAAATCAAACTCACCGTCGGTGAAGGGAAGATTTGGTAATTCCGATTTAACGTAGCGTTGTTGTGAAATACCTTGTGGGAAGTCAGCGAGAAATTTACTCATAGCAGCCATTCTTACTTTTCCTAATTCCGAAGGAGAAGCAATATCATTCCAAACGAATTTATCTAAACTCGCTTTTTGTGCGGCAATTATCTTGGGATAAGTTTCTTGAATGCGGTTTTGAATTTCTTCAACGGTAAACTGATAAATAGGGTCGCAAGATATAACTTTACCACCGAGTTGTGTCATCTCGACATTAAAACTCGAAGGTCCCCCACCGCAATCAACTATATTTAACTTGCGATCGTCTGACGTTAAATCAAACATCTTCACGTACTCATCAAAATAGCGTCCCCAAGGAACCACATTTTCTAGTTTTAAAGCCATTTTATGAGTTGATATATAAGTTAGGAGTTATGAGTTATGAGTTATGAGTTATGAGTTAAGGGACTTCCAAAAAATAATTTATCCAAAACAATCGTAGTGCGAGCATCTTGCTCGCTATATGTCTCAAGCGAGCAAGATGCTCGCACTACCGTAATTGGATATTTTTTAACTTGGAAGTCCCTAAGAAACAACTCTTAACTAACTCCTAACTCCTAACTATTTAATAAGTTGGCACTGAGGAATCTACTTCTTTACTCCAAGCTGTGATACCACCTTTAACGTTGGTACCTTCAATTCCGGCTTGTTTGAGAATCCCTAAAGCTTTCGCGGAACGTCCACCCATTTTACAATGAGCTATGAGACGATGACCGTTGAGCATTTCTTTAACTTTATCAACGCCGGGACCGTTTTCGATTTCCGATAAAGGTATTAAAACGGAACCGGGAATTTTAGCAATTTCGTATTCGTGGGGATTGCGAACATCTAGCAGTACATAATCCTTCGTACCGCTATCGATTAATTCCTTCAAATCCTTGACAGTCATCTCTGAAATATCCATTTGCTCTTGAGCCTCTTGTGCTTTTGCTTGAGGAATACCGCAGAACTGTTCGTAGTCTATCAGTTTTTCGATGACCGGACGCACGGGATTAGGACGTAATTTCAATTCCCGGAAACTCATATCAAGGGCATTGTATAACATCAAGCGTCCGCTGAGGGTTCTACCTTGTCCGATAATAATTTTTACCGTTTCGGTTGCTTGAATAGTGCCGATTATTCCGCACAAAACGCCCAAAACCCCACCTTCAGCGCAGGAAGGAACCATTCCCGGCGGTGGTGGCTCTGGGTATAAATCGCGATAGTTCGGACCGCCTTCGTAGTTAAATACCGTAGCTTGTCCTTCAAAACGGAAAATAGATCCGTAAACGTTGGGTTTATCTAATAATACGCAAGCATCGTTTACTAAATACCGTGTCGGGAAGTTATCGGTACCATCCACCACGACATCATAAGGTTCGAGAATATCGAGGGCATTTTCGCTGCTAATGCGAGTTTCGTACAAATCAACTTGACAATCGGGGTTAATCTCGTGAATGCGGTTTTTTGCAGATTCAATCTTGGGTTTACCCACCCAAGAAGTACCGTGAATCACCTGACGTTGTAAATTAGAATGATCGACAACATCAAAATCAACAATACCGATACGTCCGATACCAGCAGCAGCTAAATATAGCAGTAATGGCGAACCGAGTCCACCAGTACCAATACATAAAACAGCAGCAGCCTTCAAGCGCTTTTGTCCCTCCAACCCAACTTCAGGTAAAATCAGGTGGCGGGAATAGCGTTCGTAATCGTCCTTCGTCAGTTGGATTTCATCCAAGTTGGGATTGAGCATAACCAATTGTGAGTTGGAGGAGCAGACCTTTTATCCTACCGAATAATGGGATAATTAGGAATTGGTATTTTGTAATTCGTAATTATTAATTGGGGATTGGGATACCTCCCACCTCCGGTGAATGGGGATTGGGCCGAAGGGCATTGGTAATTGGTAATTGGTAATTGGTAATGGGAGTTTAGAAATTCTCTACCCCCTCTCCCCCCTCTCCCCCCTCTACCCCCTCTCCACTCTCATCTCTTCCTGCTGAAACTGATGATTATCATCAAGTACCCAACTGTTAACGTCACCTGCTTGACCTTTTTGTACGGAAACGATGATATAAGAATATTCTTGCCAAGCGCAGTTACGATCAAATTCTGAAGGAGTAGCTGGATAATCGGGGTGTGAATGGAAAATGCCGATTATATTCAATTTTTTTTCCCTGGCAGTTTTTTGCAGCTGTAACATTTCTCGGGGTGCAATGGTATATCTGCGTTTTTTACTTTCTTCGCTGCCATCATTGGGAAAATCATTTGCTTGTGAATTCCAAGCGTTTTCGGTGGGGATGATTTCAACTACTGTTTTGCTGAAGTCAGATAAATGCCCAAAAATAACACCGCAACATTCTTCTGGATAAGTGCTTTCGGCATGGCTAAAGATTATTTGTAAATGTTCTTTGTTAAGTTGAATCATTTTGATGTTGTAAGAGGTTTGAAAATTCGTGATAGCTTCGGGTTGGTTAAAGAAGCAACTACTCTAATTTCTATTTTCTAAAAATTGTATCTATGGGTAGTTGTACAATAAATAAATATATGAATTTTGATTACTTAATCAAACGATACTTCTTGAGAAATAGCCATCTTTATCTTAATTATTCCTGATGAAAGATTTATTTAGCTTGAATTAAAGTGCAGAATAAATATTATAAGGTACGAGTAATTAAACAATACCTCTTACTCGGTAACTGCCGATTGCTATTTAGATTTTAACTATCAACTATTAGCTAAAAGCAGTAAGAGCAGAGTATGTTTATTTTTTAAACCTGGTTCTATACTTATTAGGTTTTAAACAAATATATGGCAAAGCCGATTGAATTTAACCTTTTTGCTCCTTATAACAAGGAAGCAGCTTTGATGGGTTCTTTTTCCGATTGGGAACCAATTGAGATGGAAAAAAGCGAAGATGGTTATTTTCGCGTTAAAGTTGATTTAGAAGACGGTGTTTATAAATATAAGTTTAAAGTACGCTCGAAGTCTTGGTTCTTTGAAGAAGATCAATGGGTAGATGTAACTGACCCTTATGCAACTGATATTGATGCATTAGGTGGTCACGAAAATGGAGTTGTCTGCATTAAAGATGGGGAAAGAATTGTCGATCCCTATGTTTGGAATCATGACGATAACCCTTTACCTCCAGATAATGAATTAGTCATTTATGAATTACACGTTGCTGACTTTTCCGGTGGTGAAGAAGATAAGTATGCACGTGGAAAATACGAACACGTTCTTGAAAAATTAGATTATTTAACAGAGTTGGGAATTAACGCGATTGAGTTAATGCCAATTAAAGAATATCCCGGCGATTATAGCTGGGGATATAACCCCCGTCATTTTTTCGCAACTGAAACTAGTTACGGTGAAACGGCGGATTTAAAAAAGTTAATTGATGAATGTCATGGTAAGGGAATTCGTGTTTTTATGGATGGTATTTTTAACCATTCAGAATCATCATCACCTTTAACACAAATCGATCACGATTACTGGTACCACCACGAACCCCGCGATCCCGATAATAACTGGGGACCGGAGTTTAATTACGAAAAATATGATGAGAATTTAGAGACTTATCCAGCGCGAAAATTCATCGGCGATACAATACGTTTCTGGATTCAAGAATATCATATTGACGGTATTCGTTACGATGCAGCGCGGCAAATTGCTAACTACGATTTCATGCATTGGATAGTAGATGAAGCCAAAAAAACCGCTGGTGCAAAACCTTTTTATAATATTGCCGAACATATTCCTGAAACTACCAGCATTACCAATGTTGATGGTCCGATGGATGCTTGCTGGCACGATAGTTTTTATCATTGCATAAAAGAGCATGTTGCTGGTGAAAAATTTGATATAGAACAACTCAAAGATGTCATCGATCCCAAGCGTCAAGGCTTCATGGGTGCGACAAACGTTGTTAACTATCTCACCAACCACGATCATAATCGAATTATGGTAGAGTTGGGCGATCGCGAAATTTTAGATGAAGAAGCTTTTCGTCGCTTAAAGTTTGCAGGAGCGATTTTATTGACAGCGGTTGGCGTACCGATGTTGTGGATGGGACAAGAATTTGGTGAATACAAACCCCAAACTCAAGAATCATCTAAAATCGAATGGGGATTGTTAAAAAATGACGAAAATCGCGGCTTGTTTGAATATTACAAAGGTTTAATTAACTTGCGTAAAAACAATCATGCTTTATACACGGAAAATATTGATTTTATCCACGAGAATCCAGAAGGAAAGGTATTAGCATACAGCCGATGGAATAATGAAGGTTCCCATGTGGTTGTTATAGCTAACTTCTCAGAGAATTTCTACGCTGGCTATCAAGTTGCTAATTTCCCAGAAGCGGGTAAATGGCACGAATGGACGGCTAATTATGACGTAGAAGCCGGTGATGACGGTATTATGATTGATTTGGGACCATTTGAAGCAAAAGTTTTTGTCTGGGGTTAACCACACCTTGTAGGATTTCAATCTATTAACTTAAATACTTACATCTCATAAACCCGGTTTTTTTTTAAAGCCGGGTTTATTAATTTTATCTCAGTTCAAACCCAAAATCCGAAATACATTAGCGCAAAGCTGTATAAAAAATTATCAAGCCTGACAAGCTTCAAATAAATAAACAACTAATACTTATCATACCTGTTTGTAGATGACTCATTAAATTGCTGTCACAGCAAATATCGCTTGCCAATTTTCAACAAATTAATAGTATTATGAATAATTTAACGCAAACAGCAATTAAACCAGAAAAAATTGAATTTTTAGAAAAACCATTAGAACAACCATGTTTTTTAGAGCAAATAGTAGAAAACTTTGAAGATGGTATTTTGATTTTATCTGAAACTGGTGAATTAATTTATGCTAATGTTAGTGCTTACAGTATTTGCAGTCAAATAAATCCAGGTAGCTCTAACCCAAATTACGTACCATCTATAATTTGGAACGTTTGTAAATCATTAATAAACAATCAAATGTCTTGCGATAATTTAACAATATGGTCGGAAGATATTATTATCGATCGGTCGGTTATTTTACGTTTAAGGGTAAGATGGTTAAATCATGTATCAGAGCAATCTTATTTATCGATCGCAATTGAGAATCGCTACAAATCACTGAAAAATATTGTTTTATTTGAAGCTAATAAATACCATTTAACGCAACGTGAAGTAGAAGTTTGGAACCTTTATCGAGCTACTTCTAGCTATAAACACATTGCCGATAAACTTTATATTACCGTTAATACCGTTAAAAAGCACCTTAAAAATATTCGTGCTAAACAGCAAAAGTTTTATTCAACTTAATATTGCTTAATATTGCTTAATATTTTATCTCGATCCAGATTCCATAAACTAGGTTTAAAGTAGTAAATGATACAAGAATACAAATGACTTGTTAACCCATTCGTCCGATTGATGTATTATATAGTACTACTAAAGATTTTTTCAGACAGACTAATTATTAAATAATTATTATTCATATAAACGCGATCGCATTTGTAAGTTAAATAAAACCGCTACGCCATGCCCCCGGCAGCTTCCGGGGGTGTTAATTTAAAATTCTCCAAAAGCAAATTATTTAGGTTTTACCTATTGAGAATTAGGCTTTTTTTGCAAGCGGATTAATGTATTATGAATTTGGGTTTTTAAGCTGGCATCATTCCTTAATTTCAAAGTAATATTGTTAAACTGTTCGATGCTAAGCCCGCTATCTTTAACAATTGTTTGAGAGCGCTGACAGTAATTTGTCGCAATATCTCTTGCTTTCTTTGTAGACAAAGCAGATATAGTCTTAGGCTCGTTACAAGCAATTTCAGGAATTTGTCCACCTCCGGAAATCTTCTTTATTTCATCAAATGCTTGAAGGCGACTTTGCTCTATTGTTAATAAGGCTCTGGAGTACTTAACTATTTCATTCTTGTCAATTGATGAAGGAGTTTGAGCGTCAGCTTTTAAGCCCAAAACCGTACTGCTAGCAAAGAAACCTAGAGTGGCTAAAGTACCTACTAAAAAAGACTTAGAAAGCATTCGAGCTATTTTAATCCCGTTAGAAGAATGAGTAATTCTCTTCATATGCTTTGTGATAATTAACTACAGTAATAAGATGTTAATAATTTTGAATTGTTTCAAGCGGTAGTTGTTCCCTTAAAAAACAAAGTAAATTCCGAAAGTACACTCATTATCGGCTTCTTTTACATATTTGACACAGTTCTATAACTTTAGTTTGGAGTGTTAAAGTTTGTGCGGCACCAAGTTTAAGATTAACTTCTAATTCAAGTAGTATAGGTAAACAGGATATTAATTGCTGTACGGAAAGAAACTGAACTTCGGGAAGCAAATGTTTAATGCGATAATGATTGCGAACTTCAGCAGCTTGAGCGATCGCTTGTGAAGATCGTTCGCCACTTTCCATCATAATTTTAATCCACAACCAGGTACGAAACTGCCCAATCAATGTGGCAACTATTCGCAAAGAAGGTTCGGAAGCATCCATCAAATCCGCAACTAAACTTAAAGCTTTGTCAGTGTTTCCCATTCTAATAGCACCAGCTAATTGTAAGCTATTTTGAGTATAATTTCTGACTAATTGAGCGGCGCGATCGACATCTAATGGCTTATTACTATCTTGGACGTAAAGCTGTAATTTTTGCAGTTCGTTATAAAGCAAGCGAGTATCGTTACCTACAGCTTCTACTAAAAAGTCCGCACATTTAGAAGTTAGTTTAAGTCCAAGGGAATTGGCGGCATCATTGACAGATTTTTTGAGTAAATCCGTATTAAAAGGTGATATAAGTCCGAATTCACGAAATTGTGCGAATTTTTTGCATAATTTTGTTGACTTTAGCCGTTCATCGGGTTTATTAGTGCTAGTAATTAGTAAGTAAGAATTTTCGGGAATTACGGATAAAGTACGCTGTAACTCTGATAACAAGTTATCGTTAGATTGCTGAGTAATATTAGCGTTCATCAGCCATACCAAACGCCCACCAGCCCCGAAAGGTGGAGTCATCGCTTGATTTAACGCTTCAATTGCGGCATTCGGATAATCTGGTGGAAAAGTCGTGTAATTAAACGAAATCCAATTCGCATCGAGAATCTCGTCGCGTAAATTGGCGATCGCTTTTTCCATCGTAAAATCATCTTCGCCCCAGTAAATGTGGATTGGCATAGTGGGAGGATGGGGGAGAGGGGGAAGAGGGGGGAGAGGGGGAAGGAGTTATTATACCTTTGACCTTTAACCTTTGACCTTTTTCCCAATTCTATTTTGGATAAGTTGGGTGATTTTGCCTACAATCTATCAAGGAATGCGGGAGGAAACAAAGGTTGGACGATAATTATCAAACTTATATGAATCGGGTGGCGCGAATGACGCTACCGGAAGCTTACACATCTCAAGTTCAGCATTTGAAGGAATCTTCTAAATTTGCATCACATCCAGAAGGAACAAAACCTGTATCTTTCCCTGGGTATACGTTAATTACCCCACCTCATGGGGAAGAAGATTCGACAAATTCTGCTTTTTACTCGCAGTTACAGGGTTATCAACAGGAACTTTTACAGTTACCTATAGGTTCGGATTTAATTATTCCGGTACCTCCTGATAGCTTTCATTTGACTTTAGCGGACATAATTTGGGATAGCGCCTATCGCGACGCTAGCAAAACAAATCCATATTTTACAGCCCAATTACAGTCATGTTTTGATGATATTTTTCAACAATATCAAAAATCTGGGATCTCAAAGAATCCCCCAAAATGGCAAATGCTGGGATTAATGCTTATGCCAAGGGCTGTAGCGGTTTGTTTGGTACCGTTGGACAAAAATAGCTACGAGCAAATTATCAACTTGCGTCGAGCAATTTATCAAAATCCTTCTCTGATGGCATTGGGAATTGAACAACAGTATAATTTCACGGCACACGTGACTTTAGGTTATTTTGGCGAGATTGTACCCGATTTAAACCGCGACAATTTTGCTTCCATGCTTTGTGAATTAAATCAAAAATGGATTGAAAATTTACCCACTTTAACAATGCATCGCGTCGAACTCCGTAAATTTGACGATATGACTCGTTTTTACCGAGAACCAGATTCGCCAGTTTTGGTTTTAGGTAATTAGGTAATTGAGGGGGAGGGGGTAGAGGGGGGAGACAAGGAGATGGGGGGACAAGGAGATGGGGGGATGGGGTGATGGGGTGATGGGGTAGACAAGGAGATAGGGGGATGGGGAGATGGTGGGATGGGCGGAGGGGGGTAGTTAAATAGCGAGCAAGATGCATGTCCTGCCGGACACGCTGCGCTAACGCACTACTCTTAATTCCTCACTCCTAACTCCTAACTCCTAACTCCTAACTCCTAACTCCTAACTCCTAACTCCTAACTCCTAACTCTTAACTCCTAACTCCTAACTCCTAACTCCTAACTCCTAACTCCTAACTCCTAACTCCTAACTCCTAACTCCTAACTCCTAATTCCTAACTCCTAACTCCTAACTCCTAACTCCTAACTCCTAACTCCTAACTCCTAACTATCCCCAATTCCCTATTTCTCCATTTTTATTTTTTTCTTGATAAGCAACATAAATAGCTTCTAAAAATATATCGGAACTAATATTTGGGGGTATATTTTCTAAGTGAATAATTTCTTTGACTTGTTCGGCTAATTTTATAGATAATTGACTTTTGGCTTTTGGTGACATTGCTACTCTTCGCCGTAAATACTCGCTAATTACAGCGAAATCATCGGCTAACATTGGTGATATATCGGTAGTTTGTAATAACTCGGAACTGAATGATTTGGCTTGTTCTGAAACTACGATTGTTGTTGATGCTATGGGTAGTTGATTTTGAATAACAATTGTACCGGCTACTAAATCCCCTAAACGTTTTTCTTTATTACCAAACATGATTAGAAAAACTCCAATAAAGAAGATTTCATCAACTGGTCTTAATAATGCTCTTAAAGCTGCTTGGGGTAAGCCTACAGGTTTACCATCATCTCTAATGACACGAATTTTAGCAATGCGTTTACCGGGTGTTTGTCCCTGCCACAATGCCTCAAAAAATACAAAATAACCAGAGTAAATCGCGAAGAGAATGAAAAAGGCGATCGCTAATATCCATAGGGGAGTTTGTTTGCCAAAAATCGATTCCAAAAAATCGAATAGTTGAACCGAAAGCGTTGACCAAACTGCTATAAAGACTGCTATAGTTAGTCCTAAAACGTGATAGTCAATTAACAACGCCCAAGCACGATTTCCAATACCTGCAAAGGTAAATTCTAATTCGATACTTTCTGGCGTGCGGAATTTTACACGTCTAAATATATGCATAACGAAATAATTCGTAATTATTAATTATTAATTATTAATTAAATTAAATTTTATTGTCGCGTAATCGTAAACCTAAACCTTCACGACGACTGCGGAGGTCATAATAAATAGTCGCTTTAATTGCTTGCCAAAAAGGTATAATTACCGCACCACTGGAAAAACTAATTGCAAATATCAATACAAAATATAGTAAAGTAAATATTCCGGAGTTTTCTTGTATTAATGGTGCAAAAACTAGTTGCAAAACAGTAGAAATTGCTTGCACCACAATTTGCAGGGGAAGCGTTATTAAAAAGGCAATAAACGTAATGCCAAAAATTCGCCATATGTTTCCTTTTGTTAGTTCAAAACTACGGCTAATAGCTGAAGTAGCAGTGGTATCATCTTCAATGGCTAGAGTCACATCAGCCAAATAGAATCGCGTTATAAACCAGAAAAATCCCAAAAATATTGCAGCAAAAAGTAATATACCTAGTAAGACAGATACAACGGCGAAGGCAGGATTAATATTTTGACCGAATCCAGCAATTACTCCACCTAATATTGCCCCGACAATACCAAATGCGATCGCAAAACCTAAACCAATACCTATAAAAATTAGGAACATTAGCAGCATCTGCAATAAAAACTGTGACAACCGGGAATTAACAAATCTTTCCCCTGACTTTATATCTTCTGGTTGATTAATTAATTCACCAAAGGATAATCTGGAAATTAACGAACTTAGTGCATAGTACTTTGCCCAACCGAAAATTGGAACGAGCAACCAGACATTAGCTTTCAAGGCAATCAAGAAATAATCCTTGATGTGAGATCGATAAAGTCGGAAGCCGCCAGTAACGATATCACCAATATTTAGGGGTTGTATTGGAGCGGGAGAACCGAGATTAGAAGACATAATGTATAAAGTAGTTGTAAAGTAACACAGTAATTCAAAGGTTATATTAAGTTAACTTAAAAGTTATTATTTCCCAAAAATAGACATGAATATTCAACGTTGGATTGCAAGGCGAGAACCAAACTGGCAACGCTTGGATTCTTTGTTGAGACAAATAGAGAAAAAAGGTTTAAAGTCACTCGGAGCTAAGGAAATCCGGGAATTAGCAAGTTTATATCGTTCCGTCTCAGCAGATTTAGCCCGCGCTCGCACCCAAAATTTGGGCAATACTCTGACACAAAATTTACAAAGTTTAACAACTCGTGCTTATACGCAAGTTTATCAAGGCTCGCGACGGCAAGAATGGTTGGGAGCCGTCAAATTTTACCGTTGGGGATTACCTGCGATAGTACGGCAGACTTCTCCCTATATTGCCTTAGCAACCGCTTTATTTTTGTTAGGGGGATTAGTGGCTTGGTGGTATGCTTGGCAAGATCCAACGTTTATGTCTTTGATAGTACCTCCAGGAATAATTTCCAAAGTTCGCGACGATGGTGAATTATGGATGGGTTCGATTGTTGGCGTTGAGCCTTTGGCATCTTCAGGAATTACGATCAATAATTTGAGAGTGTCTTTTGGTGCGGTTGCAGGTGGAATTACCGCCGGAGTATTCACAGTTTACTTAATGGTATTTAATGGTTTATTAATTGGTGCGGTTGCAACTTTAGTAGGTCAAAATAATTTAGCTTATCCTTTTTGGGCGTTTGTACTTCCACATGGTTCCTTAGAATTACCTGCGATCTTTCTGGCTGGAGGTGCGGGATTATTAATAGGTAAAGCAATATTATTTCCCGGAAAATATCGTCGATTGGATGCAATTAAAGTTCATGGTTCTCAAGCAGTACAGTTGGTATTTGGGATTGTACCGATGTTAATAATTGCCGGGATTATTGAAGGTTTTTTCTCTCCGAACCCCAGCATTCCAGATCCGATTAAATATTTAACCGGGTTGGGTTTATTCGTACTTTTAATTATGTACTTCTCTCAGAAATCAATTATCAATGAACAATGAACAATTATCAATTATCAATTATCAATTTATTAATTTATGAATTAATCCTTCGCAGGTTATGAAATCCACGCAGGTGGATTTTGTTTGTGTAGATGCGGTTTTAACCGCCTGCTTTTTTGATAATTGTTAATTGACAATCGATCGCTGATTCAATCAACAATTAATCCTGGCGGTTGAAACCACGGCTACACAGGCGAAACCTGCCTCCGCAGTGAAATCCACGCAGGTGGATTTTGTTTGTGTAGATGCGATTTTAACCGCCTGCTTTTCACTGGTAACTGGTAATTGTTAATTGATTCAATTATGAATTAATCCTTTTCCGATAATTGTTAATAGATTCAATTATGAATTAATCCTGGCGGTTGAAACCACGGCTACACAGGCGAAACCTGCCTCCGCAGGTTAGTGAAATCCACGCAGGTGGATTTTGTTTGTGTAGATGCGGTTTTAACCGCCTGCTTTTTTGATAATTGTTAACTGATAACTGACAATTGATAACTGATTCAAGCCATTACCATTCCGCCATCGACGTTAAATACTTGTCCGGTAATGTATGCTGCTGCGGTGTCTGCGGCTAGGAAACGAACCATTCCAGCGATTTCTTCTGGTTTTCCATAACGCCCTAAAGGAATCGCTTTGAGAATTTCTTCTGATTGAAGGTTGCTTGTCATATCTGTTTCAATAAAGCCTGGGGAAACTGCGTTAACTGTGATGCCGCGAGATGCGAATTCTCTGGCTAGGGTTTTGGTTAAACCGATTACTCCCGCTTTGGCGGCGCTGTAGTTTGCTTGTCCGGGATTGCCCATTTGTCCGGCTACTGATGCAATATTTATTATTCTGCCAGTACGCTTTTTCAACATACCTTTACTAACGGCGCGAGTACATAAAAATACACCTGTTAAATTAAGATTTATTACAGCTTGCCAATCTTCTGGCTTCATCCGCAAAAGTAAAGTGTCGCGAGTAATTCCGGCATTGTTAACTAAAATATCGATCTTGTTAAATTTTTCTAAAACATTACTAATGAGCGTATCTACTTCTTCGGCTTTGGAAACATCAGCTTGCAACGCGATCGCACTTCCTCCGGCTGCGGTAATTTCCGAAACTAACTCGGAGGCTGCTTGACTGGAATTCGCATAATTAACAACTACCGTGGCTCCAAGTTTGGCAAATTCTTGCGCGATCGCTTTTCCAATTCCTCGCGAAGCACCAGTCACAACGGCAACTTGTTCGCGCAGACTCTGCAAATTTTCCGGCATTAGTTCCATAAAGCTTCCTCAATATAATTTCATCATTTAAACCCGCTAAATATAATAGGCTGATTCGTACCTATGATTTACGCTAATTTTGTTGTAGGCACTACCATAAAACTGCACTCACTAAAAAACGGGCTTGTTATATGTCTACTAAAAAAGAATTCCACAGCTTTGAAGAAATGTTATCTGGTGCTGATGTACCAGTATTGGTCGATTTTTACGCAGACTGGTGCGGACCTTGCCAAATGATGGCACCTATTTTAGATCAAGTTAATTCCCAACTTCAAGGAAAAATAAGAGTTGTAAAAATTGACACCGAAAAATATCCGGCATTGGCTTCTCAGTATGAAATTTATGCTCTACCTACGTTGGTATTGTTTAAAGAAGGTAAGCCGGTAGATAAAATTGAAGGTGTAATGCAAGCACCGCAATTGGTTCAACATTTGCAACAGTTTATGTAATAGTGTGTTGCATGACTTTGTAAAGACGCGATATATCGCGTCTCTACATTCAGTTACCCGTTACGGCATTATGATAATTGTTAATTTCTAAGATAGTTATTCAAGCCGTAACACACCCTACAAAAGTATTTTTGTAAATTTATTAATAACTGTTCACTGCTCACTGCTCGCTGCTCACTGTCTCCTCACATTCAAACAACACCATTCTTTCCGCTTCCACAAAGTCGCAACTACCCAGCCATTCTTTTCTAAAACTTCAGTGACGGCGTTGGATTGTTCTAATAAAATACCGCTGAAAATAGCCCAAGTTGTGGGTTTAACGATCGCGCTCATGCCAGGAAGTATTTCTATGATGATGTCAGCTAAAATATTGCAGACAATACCATCTACAGGTTCTGTAACGAGTTGCTGCATTGCTTCTACACTTCCCTGGGCTACCGTCAAACTTTCGCTGGCAATGCCGTTGATTTCGCGGTTTTCTATGGTTGAACTTATTGCTAATGGATCGGTATCTACTGCGTAGGCTTTTTTCGCTCCTAAGAGTAATGCTCCGATGGAAAGGATACCAGAACCGCAGCCGATGTCCGCAATTACCACATCATGTTTTTTCTCTGCGGTGCCGACAAAAGACTCCGGTATGTCGCTAAAACGCATTTCTAGCGATTCCAAACAAAGTTGAGTTGTCGCGTGAGCGCCAGTACCAAAAGCTACACCGGGGTCGAGCTTTAAAATTATCCGTTCGGTGCTTTCCGGAGCCGGTATCCAAGAAGGATTGATTAAAAAGCGATCGCCAATTTCTTGAGGTTCCCAATGTTGTTTCCAGCTACTGGACCAATCTTCTTCGTCTATAAGTTTCCACTGCAACGAAGGTAAAGAAGTTTCCAAACAAAGAGCATCTTGACGCAGCCATAACGATAGTGCAGCTAAATCTAGTAGATGCGCTTGTGATTGCGGTAAGTAAGCTTGTACTGAAATTACGTTACCTTTTTTTTGACTGGCGGTTCCCCGACAGCCAAATTCTCCAAGTCGCCAAAAGACCGAATCTTCAATCTCTGGAGAGCATAAAATTTGTAGTTCCCACCAAGTTTTTGTCACGGTTAAATAAGTTAGGAGTGAGGAGTTAGGAGTTAGGAGTTATGAATTGGGAATTAGGAATATTGAGTTAAGCTAATGTGCAGTTAAATTGTATAAGAGAAAAACGCAATACTATTGTAGTGCGTTAACGTTCACGCGGAGCGTGCGGCTCAGTCTGTCCGAAGGACATGCATCTTGCTCGCTAGAGAAATACAAATTAAATGCGGGACAGCTTAGTAAGACGGAATTTTTACTAGTACAGACGGGCGTAAGTCAGGTACCCATATAATAACCGGACATAAGGACCACTTTTGACACGCGACGCTCTGATTGAGAAGTCGGGTTTTTATGAAAGAAGGTAAGTGTATTAGAGATACGTATTCTAAAAACCCGACTTCTGACCATTTGAATGGGTGCGCTATTTAAGCCGTGTGGTACTAGTTTGCTTTTTTCTTATTTATTACCGTTCACTTTTAATTATGAACTCCTAACTCTCCATTCCTAACTCTTAACTCCCTATTCCTAACTCATAACTCATAACTCCTAACTTTTTTACAAAGTTACTGTATATGCATCTCGAATGCCTGCGACTTTGGTAATCTCTTTCAAGATTCCATCTGGTAATGGATCGTCGATACTTATAACCATTACTGCATCACCGCGAACGATTTTACGTCCTACCTGCATACTGGCAATATTAACGTTAAAGCTACCGAGTAAGGAACCAATTTTACCGATAATTCCGGGCATGTCGCGGTGTACGGTAAATAGCATATAACGATTTGGTGGTACGTTGATGGGAAAACTATCAAGGCTAGTAATCCGAATTTCTCCACCACCTAATAAAGCACCCGTTACCGAATGAGTTCCTAAGTTACCAGTCGCTTCTAAATGCAGGGAACCGGCGTAATCTTTAACCGAATCATCCCGCGTTTCGATGACGCGAATTCCTCTTTCTTTGGCTTCAATATTGGCGTTTACATAATTCACCCGTTCGCGCAAAGCTTGGTAAAGCAATCCTTTGAGGGAAGCGATAACTAAAGGTTGACTCTTGTTTGTTGCGAGTTCTCCTTGCAGGCTGACATTAAGTGTTTCTACTCTACCACCGGCAAGCTGTCCTACCAAGTTACCTAGTGTTTCTGCTAACTCCATATAAGGTTTGAGTTCTTCCAAGACATTAGGATTAAGTCCGGGAATGTTTACCGCAGAGCGTGCTGGCAATCCTAATAATACATCGCGAATTTGTTCGGCTACGTCAATGGCAACGTTTACCTGTGCTTCGGTGGTGGATGCTCCTAAATGCGGTGTTAAAACAACTTCTTTGCCTAAAGCTTTTAAAGGAGACTCACCCAAAGGTTCGGATTCGTAAACATCCAACGCCGCGCCCTTGATTTTACCTTCCTTGAGGGCTGCTGCCAAAGCGTTCTCATCAATGATTCCACCGCGAGCGCAGTTGATAATCCGAGCGTTGGGTTTCATCTTCGCCAACATTTCGGCGTTAATTAAATGAGTGGTTTCTGGAGTTTTGGGAATATGCAGCGTAATGTAATCGGCTTGCCTAGCCAGCAAATCCATATCTACCAACTGAACGCCCATTTGTTCGGCTCTTTCATTGGAAATAAAAGGATCGAAAGCTAGTAATTTCATTCCCATTGCTTTGGCAACGTTAGCAACGTGAGAACCGATTTTACCCAAACCGACAATCCCCAAAGTTTTTTTGTAAACTTCAGCGCCGACAAAACTTTTGCGATTCCATTCGCCGGATTTCACCGAAGCATTGGCATCGGCGATATTGCGAGACATAGCCATCATCATCGCTAAAGCGTGTTCGGCTGCGGCAATAGTATTTCCTTCAGGAGAATTTACTACTACAATTCCTCGGCGAGTGGCTGCGGGTACGTCTACATTATCAACACCCACACCCGCACGACCAATAATTCTCAGATTTGCGGCTGCTTCGATAACCTCTTGAGTCACGCGAGTACCCGAACGAATCATCAGCGCATCATATTCACCAATGATTTGCACTAATTCTTCCGGCTTTAAATTTAATTTGACATCAACGCTAGCAACTTGGGAAAGGATATCAATCCCTGCTTGGTCAATTGAATCGGAAACTAGAACCTTAGACATAACAGAAATATTTTAAAGCTAATAAGTGTTTATAGAGGAAACTGCATTGTCTTAAACTCAAACGAACGGCGATTCATATATAAATTACTATTTACAATATCCCATGATAATGACACGCTGACCTATAGTCTGACGCTGCGGAGAAATTTCCACTGGCGCTATGTGGCGTTTTCCTCATACGTTAACTATGCCGTCCGAAAGGGGTAGATATAATCCACCAATAACACGAATAGCGTTTACAATTCATCTATTTATAAAAAATTCAGAAAGCCCAAAATATTGTTCAAAAAGTTTGATGTAAAAGAGTTTACTCGATCGATTAACTTGCGGTACTACATTTTAATCAAAATAACAAGCGATCGTATAATTTTAAACTTCGATGTAAATGTCAATTAATTGTAAAGAAAGCAAATTATTATTGTATAAGTCCGGTATATAGAAGATATTAGTTACTTTCTATAAAAGATGTCAATATTATTACTAAATAAAATCTATTGTTGTTCTAATATTTTTACATTGAATTATCATCAGATATTACTACCCAATGGTATTTTAGTACTCGCATCTTGCTTGCTGGTTAATTAAAAATGCGAACATTAAAGAGTCATAAGTACTTAAGCAAAATTAATTGTATATTGTCATTGCGTTACCCTAACGGGTCAGCAAGCTGAACACGCAGTGTTCCCTCTTAGGGAAGGAACGAAGCAATCCCAATAACTTAAAGCTTTCTGAATGTAAAATTAATTTTGCACGACTACTTATAATCAGTAAAATTTTCTAATATTTGTAATGACGAGCATTCCGGCTACCTGCGAGCATTTCGGCTACCTGCGAGCAAGATGGGACAATAGCGAGCAAGATGGGACAATAGCGAGCATTCCGGCTCGCACTACTAATACCATTTCTTTATAAAGATGCGCTTAATTCAGCCCACCTTACGGTGGTGAGTCAAGGAAAGGGGTGTCGGTTTGGGTCTCCCAAACTAGCGAACCCGGAGGGGCTTTGCTTGGGTAGCCCCACCATAGCCAGAGTGAGGGTGATTTAGCGCAGCCTCATACTTAGCAAGATGTTACCGAGTAGCGAGCATTCGGGCTACCCGCTAGCGAGCATTCCGGCTCGCACTATCGAGCTTTCGGGGGAATGCGATCGAGCATTCCGGCTCGCACTATTGAGCATTCCGGGGAAGGCTAGCGAGCAAGATGCTCGCACTACTGTTTTACTTTTTAAGAAGTCTAATTTTTCACAAATAACTTAGGATTGCTATATTCTCAACTCCTAACTCCCAACTCCGGTGGTTCTAACTCCGGTGGTTCTAACTCCCAACTCCGGTGGTTCTAACTTTTTCAAAATTTCCCTTCCCGAACTTCTTTACTAAACTCATCTACAGCTTGAGTAATTGTCTCGCGCAAATTTGTATAAATGCGGGCAAATGGCGGTTGTTTTTCAGAAAGTCCGAGTAAATCGGAAGTCACCAAAACCTGTCCGTCGCAGTGAGAACCCGCTCCAATTCCAATAGTAGGAATGCTAATTTTTTGAGTAATTTCTAATGCCAAATCTGCGGGAATATGCTCTAAAACTATCGAAAAAACACCCGCTTGTTGCAAGGCGATCGCCTCTTGCAAAATTCTGTTGCGTGACTCTTCTGTTTTACCTTTTTGACGCAAACCGATTTGATTTACTGACTGCGGGGTTAAACCAACGTGCCCCATTACCGGAATTCCCGCTTGTACCAAACGAGCAATGGTATCTATCATTTGCGGATATCCGCCTTCTAACTTTACAGCCGTAGCTCCCGTTTCCTTCAATACCCTACCCGCCGAATGCATCGCTTGTGTAACGCTTTCTTGATAAGTCATGAATGGTAAATCCACTACCATCAAAGCTTGCTTCACCCCGCGTCTGACAGCTTTAGCGTGGTATAACATTTCTTCGAGGGAAATTGGCAGCGTATTTTGATAACCCAAAACCCCAGCCATCGAGTCACCAACCAAAATTAAATCTACTCCACTATCATCCAATAACTGAGCAATAAGATAATCCCAAGCAGTTAAGACAACAATAGGGCGCTGCTGCTGTTTGTATTGAATTAACTTTTGGATAGTGATAGCCATTTCAATTAGTTAGGAGTTATGAGTGAGGAGTTATGAGTGAGGAGTTAGGAGTTATGAGTGAGGAGTGAGAAGTTAGGAGTTATGTCAAGGTTAAGGCGGTTAAAACTCTTAATTTTTAACTAATAGCTCATAACTCTCAGCTTTTAATTCCTAACTCTTAACTCCTAACTCCTAACTTGTCATTGCACTGCGCGAGTAAAAGCCAGATGCGGTTTTGCTCTTTCCATTTTTGGCATTAACCAAGCTAAACCTTCGCTGGTACCAATCCATATTTTGTTGCCAACGTCGGGAGCAATAGAAATAATTCTACTTGAAGGAAGTCCGGCAACTTCATCTAATACGGCTCCCGTATATGGATTTAATCGTAACAAACCGTTATCGGTACCAACCCAAACGCTCTTATCATTAGCAAAACTTATAGATGTGACATTGCGTCCTCGCAAACGAGTTACAGAACGTAATATTGCACCAGTTTTCGGGTTGATAACTAGTAGATTATTTGGTGTTCCCGCCCAAATTAATCCTAAAGAGTCAATGGCTAATGTTTGTACGGTGGTACCGGGCAACTCTTTAATATGCTGCATTACAACAGCTTTGGCGGTGTTAACTCGCACCAAACCATCCAAAGTTCCCACCCAAAGATGCCCTTGAGCATCCATTGTCATGGCGTTTGCACTGACACCGGGAAGTTTTTTCAAGGTAGTCATAATTAATCCTTCATCGGGACTAATCAAAGCCAAACCGTTATCAGTACCCGCCCAAACATAACCGCGTTTGTCAACTTGTAAAGATAATACTCTTTTGGAAGGTAAAAATAAATTCTGGGCTGTAATTTCATTACTGCGGGGATCTACTCGCTTCAATCCTTCATAACTTCCCACCCATAAGCGTCCAACTTTATCTTGCACCATTGCCCCAATAGCGTAATTAGGTAAATTAACACGAGCTAAAATTTCGCCGGTGTGGGGATTAATTCGCGTTAAACCTCGTCCGTAACCAACCCAAAGATCTCCCGTGTAGTCTGCCTGCAAAGCTTTGACGCTAAAATCGGTTTCTTGGATATTTTCGATTTGTCGTCTTTGCTCTGGTAAAGGCTGTCTGCGCGGTGGTGGTGGTGCAGCAGGATAAGCGGGGGTTACTTCCGATGGTTTAACCCGAAGAAGTTTCTGTGCTAAAACGCGATCGCAAAATCCCGAAACTGCTACTAAACCGAGTATGGAAGAACAAACTATTAAACTAGTACGCTGACTAAAAAACACCACAATAATAATTTTCACGAAAACAACTAATTACAGTGTTCCCTTCAAACAGTTAACAGTTAACAGCGAGCGGTTAAGAGTTAGGAGTTAAGAGTTAGGAGTGAGGAGTGAGGAGTTAAGAGTGAAGAGTTAAGAGTGAGGAGTTAGAAGTTAAGAGTTAGTAGTTATTTCTCCTTGTCTCCCCATCTCCCCCTCTCACCCTCTCTCCCCATAAAAAAAACTCACCATTATAACGACCATTCTGTAAAGACTTCTTAATGAAAAGTTAAATTAAATGTATGATAAGAAATTTAAATATAAAAGTTAAAAAGAATCAAATAATAACCAGTCGAATTCTTGATATATTGTGAGACAGGCTACAGATTGCATAGTACAAAGTTTTAGCTTTCGCTCTTATCGTCAACTGGTAAGCGGGGGAAAGTTTAAAGGAGTAGGAAAAACAGATAAAGAAAGTTTTTTTGATTGGCTTGGAGTTTGAAAGGGGACAAAGAATTAAGGGAAACTCGAAAAATCGTGTTTCTACAAGTTTTTCTTTGTTTTGGTAGACAAAAATCCCTTGGATTATACGCAAGCTCTAGCAAAAGTTGTTCGTCTTTCCCGTAAAAAGGAAGGCATTTCTGTGATTTAAATTTCTGCTGTCGTGCAATTTGTAAGCAAAAAGATTGACTTTTAGGATTGGATAAATATGTCTTACTCTCAAACGAGAACTCAGTCTAAATCAGGGTATGAAGCTGGGGTAAAAGATTATAGATTAACTTATTACACCCCCGACTACACTCCAAAAGATACAGACCTTTTGGCTGCTTTCCGGATGACTCCTCAACCCGGAGTACCTCCAGAAGAAGCTGGTGCTGCTGTAGCTGCTGAATCTTCTACAGGTACCTGGACAACTGTATGGACTGACTTGCTCACCGACCTAGACCGCTACAAAGGTCGCTGCTATGATATCGAGCCAGTTCGCGGTGAAGATAATCAGTACATTTGTTATGTAGCTTATCCTCTGGATTTGTTTGAAGAAGGCTCTGTTACCAACGTTTTGACCTCGATTGTAGGTAACGTATTTGGTTTCAAAGCTTTAAGAGCGCTACGTTTGGAAGATTTACGCATACCTGTTGCTTATCTAAAGACTTTCCAAGGACCTCCTCACGGTATCCAGGTTGAGCGCGATAAGTTAAACAAGTATGGTCGTCCTCTATTGGGTTGTACCATTAAGCCTAAATTAGGTTTATCCGCTAAGAACTACGGACGCGCTGTATACGAGTGTTTGCGCGGTGGTTTGGACTTCACCAAAGACGACGAAAACATCAACTCCGCACCTTTCCAAAGATGGCGCGATCGCTTTACTTTCGTTGCGGATGCTATCTATAAAGCACAAGCAGAAACTGGCGAAATCAAAGGTCATTACCTCAACGTAACTGCACCTACTTGCGAGCAAATGCTCCAACGGGCTGAGTATGCCAAAGAACTCAAGATGCCCATCATCATGCATGACTACCTGACCGCAGGTTTCACTGCAAACACTACCTTGGCTCACTGGTGTCGCGATAACGGTATATTGTTGCACATCCACAGAGCAATGCACGCAGTAATTGACCGTCAAAAGAACCACGGTATCCACTTCCGCGTATTAGCTAAAGCATTACGTATGTCTGGTGGCGACCACATCCACACTGGTACTGTGGTTGGTAAACTTGAAGGCGAACGCGGTATTACAATGGGTTTTGTTGACCTATTGCGTGAAAACTACGTTGAGCAAGACAAGTCTCGCGGTATTTACTTCACCCAAGATTGGGCTTCCATGCCTGGTGTAATGGCTGTTGCTTCTGGTGGTATCCACGTATGGCATATGCCTGCGCTACTAGAAATCTTCGGCGATGACTCCGTACTCCAGTTTGGTGGTGGTACTTTGGGACACCCTTGGGGTAATGCTCCTGGTGCAACTGCAAACCGCGTAGCGTTAGAAGCTTGCGTTCAAGCGCGTAACGAAGGACGCAGTTTGGCTCGCGAAGGTAACGATATTATTCGTGAAGCTTGTAAGTGGTCCCCCGAACTAGCAGCAGCTTGCGAACTTTGGAAAGAAATCAAGTTCGAGTTCGAGGCAATGGATACCGTCTAAATGTATTAGTTGTGAGTGTTTCGTTTTGAGTTTTAAGTTTAGAATCTACTTTAATTTAAAACTCAAAACTTATAACTCATAATTATTATGGGCTGGGGTCAAGTATGGATATAAAGCAAATTGCCAAAGACACAGCCAAGATGCTGCAAAGCTACTTGACATATCAGGCAGTGAGAACGGTGTCGGCTCAAATTAACGAAACGAATCCTTATGTTGCAGCTTGGCTGCATCGCTTTTCTACCAAGGAAAAAATCCAAGATGGTGAAGCGTATATTAAACAATTATTCCTAGAAAAGCCGGAATTAGCTTTAAGGATAATGACAGTCAGGCAGCATTTAGCGGAGGAAGTCGCCGAATTTTTGCCGGAAATGGTAAGTACTGGAATTGTGCAAGCCAATATGGAACATCGTCGCCATCATCTTGAGCGGATTACGCAATTAGATTTATCTAACCCCAGTACTCCAGAAGAACAGCCAACATTAGATAGTAGCTCGGATGAAGCTTCCAGCGAAAACAGTTAGGAGTTACTAGTGTAGAGACGTAGCACTGCTACGTCTGTTAAGAGTTTTAATTAACAACTAACAACTATTAACTATCAACTAACAACTAACCACTAACCACTAACAACTAATCAAAAATATGCAAACTTTACCAAAAGAGCGTCGGTACGAAACCCTTTCATACTTACCACCATTAAATGACGCTCAAATCACTCGTCAGATTCAATATATTTTAGACCAAGGTTATTTTCCTGCGATTGAATTTAACGAAGTTTCCGAACCAACAGAAATGTATTGGACAATGTGGAAGTTACCTTTGTTCAATGCTAGAAGCCCACAAGAAGTATTAGCTGAAGTTCAAGGTTGTCGTTCTCAGTTTCCTACCTGCTTCATTCGTGTAGTTGGTTTCGACAACGTTAAGCAATGCCAAATTCTTAGCTTCATCGTACACAAGCCCAACCAAGGTGGCGGCGGTTACAGATACTAAGGTTTGAATTTTAAAATATTTTCCCTTCCTGCTAAATGTAGGGAGGGAATTTTGGTTTTTATTTACACAATTTGTAGGGTGCCCTGCGGCACGGAAAAATATTGATTAAATACTACTATTTAAATAATTAGAGTAACGCACCATTAATTATCGGTTTAGATGATGCGTTTTATATTAAATCCGTTGATATTAGTTTGTAGGTTGGGTTAGACACGAAAGTCAATTTGATTTATAACGAGAAATTATATTAATCAATTAGAGTAACCCAACATTTAAATTGCGAAGAAAATATCTAGGGTGTGTTGTCACACAGCGCAATGCACTAATTATTATTCTAACTTGCTAGACTTCGTTCTTACCCACCTGGGAATGCAATTCCCAGGCTAATAGCAGAAGTCCATTAAAATGGACTGGGGAAATTATGTGTAATATTAACAAAAATTATCCGCTCGTAAGAATACAAGTTATTGTAAAATACGGACGATAAGATGTTGGGTTACGGCACAACATGAAATATAAGTATGCCTAACCCAACCTACGAACTAAGAAGTTAGAAGTTTTAAAAAATACTTCAAAACCCTCTTAGATAAAAGTAAAGCCTCGATCGAAGTTAGCAATGTTTTGAGTTACCACTGCAATCAAATCGTCTTGGGGAGTTAAATCGTTAAAGTCATCTCGATCCAGATACAAACCAATTCCTTTAGGTAAGTCAGCATCCTCAATCGTTGCTAGCTTGTAGTCAGACTTGTCACCGTGAAGCACAATTGTATCTTGGCTGGCTCGGAAATCTGTAATTAAGGCATAGTCAAAGTTTCCTTTACCGTGGTAGAAGACATTGTTTTCGTCTCCCAAGTAGAAAGTATCTTTTCCGAAGCCACCAGTTAAACGGTCAATTTCACCAAAACCTAAATTATTACCAACACCAGTCAGGCGATCGCTACCAAAGCCACCATTGAGCGTATCATTGCCATTGCCACCAAACTGGATATCATCGCTACCAAAGAAGCTAGAACTAAATCGGTTTTTATTACCACCTTTGACTAAGCTTGAAAGGTTATCAGCTTGAATTTGTTTGTTCTTGCCACCATCACGATTAAATTTATCGTGCCGATCGCCTCCCTTACCCTTGCCAAAGTCATAATCACCATTGTACTGACGATCGCGATCGCCACTAAAATCAAAATCACCGTTGAGTACATCATTACCATCGCCGCCAAGCTGGGTATCGTTACCAAAGCCACCATTGAGGGTATCATTACCATCTCCACCACGTTGGGTATCATTGCTACTCAGCTTGTTGGAACGATTCCAACTGATGTCATTGTTACCCAACTTGGTGGAGGGGTTTAAGACATGGGAGTTGCGATCGCTATCAACATTGGCAGCCTTGAATAATTTATTGGTATTTAGCTCAGTACTTTTACTTAAATTAAAGTCGCCATTGAGCGTATCGTTACCGTCTCCACCTTCGAGGAAGTCATTACCAAAACCACCAGATATTTTGTCTTTACCCCCCAAACCCTCGATTAAGTCATTGCCAAAGCTACCTTTCAAAATATCATTTTTGGAACTACCAATAATTTCACGGTCGAAAATTGGTCTTGATACAGCTAAATTCTCTTCAATGTTCTTGTTGCTGGCGTTACTGAGTTTGAGTAAAACAGTTTCATTATCCGTTAATACCGAATTATTCAGCAGATTTACGGAGATAGTTTTAGTTGTCTCACCAGGATTAAAGGTTAGAGTACCGTTAGTTTTAGTGTAATCTTCTCCAGATGTAGCCGTGCCATCAATCGTCTGAAAGTCCACTGTAACAGCAGCGCTGCTCACATCCGACAAGCTGACAACAAACTCTAAGGGCGATCCTTTTTGACTGCTGAGGGAATCAACAGTAAGACCGGGAACTATAAAAGCGTTCTCAGAAAAAACATAATTTCCGTCGGTATTATCCTCAAGAATATCGGAGAGCTTAGTGGTTTCAAAATCTGGATCGAGAATGCTTAACTCATCTAAATGATTGAGATAGAAAAAGCGATCGCCATCTCGTAAACGGGTAAACTGGTCTGTAAGCACTTTGTTAAAAAGTTGACCAACTAAACCGCCATTTACTGGGTCTTCGGATATTCCACCAATCCAAAAATCTACATCTTCTACAGAGTCATAAATCGATGCAAATCTGGCTGCAACTTCCGGGTCAGAAGTAATCCCAAGTTCGGTATCGGTAGTTAAAAAGGCGGTGACGGGTTGCAATCCCAAACCTCGACGGGCTTTGTTGTAGCTGGGAAGACCTACATCCCTTCCTCTCTGAATATTTACCGCAGCCAAATCGAAGCCACCAGTACCAGCAGGGAAAAGGAAGTTTCTTACACCATCAACTACCAAATTGTCAACTGCTTGCGCTTCCTGGGAAGTTAAACCTACTAGCACAGAATCGGCACCGTCATTAACAACTAAGTCAGGTCTAAAAAAAGCTCCAGCCAGAGGGATACTTCCGTCAGAACTACCATTAGGATTAACGCGCTGAAGTTCTGGAGAAAGCTGGCTGTGACCGAGACGGAAGCTAACATTCGCGAATTCGTTACTAATCCTGGGGTCAACTTTTGGGTTGTAGCCAGAATAGTCGTCTATAAGATTTTTACCGATTAGCAGTGGTAGGTATTCACTGTAGGTAATTTGCTGGATTTGAGCGCCAACTACTTTGCGGGCTGATTCGTAAATAAACTCACTTTCTTCAAGTCCTGATTTCTCCAACAGTTTTAGAATTTCTGCGTCTCCGGCTTCAATTCTCCGAGTAATATCCCCGGCTATAGAATTATGTTCGCGGACAAACAGCGTGTGCGCGGCAGTTAATCCGATTTGTTCGTTAGCGCGGACATCGCCAGCGATAAATAAATCCTCTCTATCATCCCCACCAGCGTTTTGGAAACCGCCGGTATTATAAGGTAGCAATTCTTCGCCGTTAATATTCTGACTTTTTAGCTTTCCGTTTGCATCCGCACGTAAAAATTCGGCTCGTTCTGACTCCGATCCATATACCTGCGAACCATCAATAAAAGAAGTAATTTCATTGGTGTACTGGCGAGGGTTTCCTGGTACTCCTGTTCCAGGGGCTGGGGTAACTCTGGTTAAAGGGATAAATGGCGTTCCGGCGGCTTGCATCTGTGTATCCGAACCGATTTGAGCAATACCAATTTCGTCAGATTGCGTTGAGGAACCAAGTCCATCAAGAGTTATGAGTTCCCCACCAACAGTATTGCCAAGAAAGGGAAGGTTAACCTGCGAGCCAGATTCCCCACCAGAAATGTCTAACGGGGGAAGGATGACCTCCGAGGCGGCAGAGTTTAGGTTTGATTCCACATTTGAAGAACTGACCATCGAAGCAGCCTCGGAACCACCTATCCGAGGAAGTCCGGAAGCCAGAGGATCGTTAGGATCGACGGGAATGAAGAAACGCTCTTGATTACCCTCATTCAGATCCAAATCGTGGTCTAAAAACTGCCCCCACTGCCAAATCCAGTCGCTAGCGTTGAGATAATTAGGAACAGATTTAGACTGTGCAGAAATCGCATTGCTGATTTTTCGAGGGTTAGGGAGACGTGAAGGACCGATAAATGGATTATTCGGCTGATTTTCCGTAATTCCTCTAGGTAGGCTATAGCCATCTTCAAAAGCAGGATCGAGAAGTCGAATCAATCGCGATCCAGTTTTACCCAAATCTTGCGGGTGATTGTTAGAACCGTTTATTGTGCGAAATTTAACCATATTCTTCAACCTTTTTTTTTACTAGCTTATATACGAAGGTTTGTTTGCTAACTACAAAATCTAAGAATTTACAGTTGCTTCATATTCTTATTCACTGCTTCTTCTTTACTTTTTGTGTGAGAAGTCAACTTTTGTATTATTTCTTTACACAATTGTTGCAATTCGATTAACGCTAGCAAAGATACAAATAAAATAAAAGTTTTATAAAATACAAACGTTACTTAAAAGGCAATCGGCAAATTATATTTTTTTAATACCAGTAACAGCAATTGAAGTTATAGATTCTTTTTTTGTTTGCGATCGCCTTGCTACGACTCGATATAATTTTTATGACCTTCTAATACTATTTAAATTGCACTTGAAATCGAATGAGTGAAGCAGACAGTATTTCCAACACACAATTACCTCGTACTCGCAAGTCTTTAACACAAGATTTAATTAACGCAGGTTTAACTCCAGGAATAAGCGTAATTGTACATTCTTCTCTTAGTTCTTTGGGGTGGGTTTGTGGTGGTGCGGTAACGGTAGTTCAAGCTTTGATGGATGTTATTACACCGTCGGGAAGCTTGGTAATGCCTACCCATAGTAGCGATTATTCAGATCCACAACCGTGGCAAAATCCACCCGTTTCTTCCCAATGGTGGCAGATAATTCGCGATACAATGCCAGCTTACGATCCGAAAATTACTCCTACAAGAAAGATGGGGAAAATTGTCGAAGTTTTCCGAACTTATGAAAACGTTTTACGAAGTTGTCACCCTAATTTTTCTTTTGCTGCTTGGGGAAATGATGCTGAAACTATTATTAAAAATCATTCACTTGATTATTCTTTAGGAGAAGAATCACCTTTAGCTCGTCTTTACGATTTGAACGGTTATGTACTTTTATTAGGAGTTGGTTACGATACTTGTACAACGTTTCATTTAGCAGAGTATCGAATAGGAGATTTAAAAACGACTAATTATGGAGCGCCAATATTTGAACAAGGGAAGCGAGTTTGGAAAAATTATACAGATATTTATTTTGAAACCGATTGTTTTATAGAGATGGGTGAGGATTTTGAGAAAGCAGGTTATGTAAAAGTTTCACAAGTTGGCTCCGCACAAACTAAGTTATTTTCTGTTAGAGATGCCGTTGATTTTGCCGTAAATTGGTTGAAATAAAATTAATATTGCCGTCATTTATTCGCTCTATCTACGTCAAAATCTAAAATCTAAAATCTAAATGACTTCACAAGCATTAAAAGAAATCAGAATTTGCTTTGTTGGCGAATCATTTGTAAACGGTACTGGCGATTCTGAATATTTGGGCTGGACTGGTAGAATATGTCAAGATGCCTTTTTAAAAGGATTCGATATTACTTACTATAATTTAGGAGTTAGGAGGGAAACTAGTACTGAGTTAAGAAAGCGGTGGAGGAGGGAAATTTCTTATCGTTTACCTCAAGAATGCGACGGTAGGATTGTATTTTCTTTTGGTACTAATGACACAACTATAGAAAATAGTAAAACTCGCATTGCTCTACAAGATTCTATTAGTAATCTACAGGATATTTTAAGTATAGCTAAAGATTTATACCCGGTTTTAGTAGTTAGCGCACCACCAATAGAAGATAAAGAGCAGAATCAAAGAATTTCTGAGTTATCAAAAGAGTTTGCTAAAGTTTGTAATCAATTAAACGTTCCTTATTTAGATATTTTCTCCGAATTGATAAAATCAGATATTTGGATGGATGAAGTAAAAAACTATGATGGTGCCCATCCGAGAGCAGGCGGATATCAAGTATTTGCTGAGATTGTGCAAAATTGGCAAGGTTGGTTAAATTGGTTTACTGTGTAGAGACTATTCTGTGCTACGTCTTTGGGTGTTTAAATCTGTATCGATAATTTGGTGAAATAAGATTACGGAAGCGCAAATGATAATAAATTTGTTTTCCCGCTAGATTTGAAGACGTAGCAGTGCTACGTCTCTACAAAAATAGTTTTTATTAATCAATTTCTTGATAAGCTTCTTTAATTAGTTTACGTGCAACAGTTTGAATTCCGGTATGCTCGAAATAATTGCTACTTACGTCTAAAAAGGCTGCCAAATAATCTAACTTATCGTCGGCAATGTCTATAAAATTACTCAAATGACTGGCAATAGATTCAGGAGTTAAATCAACTGAATCTGTTAATTTTGCCATCCAGTCATCAACTGCTTTGAAGCTATCATTAATAAACCCCGTTTTATCCGTACTGGGAATGAATTGAGAAATGGCTGAAAAAGCCGGATTGGTTTCTAAGTTTTCCCTTTGAGTAAGATCGTTTTCAACTCTAGGAACGAAATTTGTGCCGAGAGGAAGTACGCCATCAATACAAACTAAAGCTACCATTCGCATTAAGGCTTCATTTTGATAATTTTCTTTTAAAGTAGCAGCAAATTTTTGTGGAGAAAGGGTAAGTCCATTAATTTTGCTATAAGCGATTAACTCCGCTACCAATTTCATTTTTAAATCAATACTTTGTAAAGTATCGGCTTTAGGAGTCAATTGGCTTAGAAAAGGTATAAAACTAAAGGTATCGCCGACTTTATCAGCTAAAGCAGCCGCACCAATTGCTTTATCCGTTGCATCGAGAGTTTGATAAAGCCAAATAGCTGTTTGATATCCGTTATTTTTATCGTCGTATAATTCAACGGCTTTTTTACGAATTTTTTTTACTTTTTTAGATTTAGTTTCTCCTGTAATCTTACTTATTGCATCGTCGAAATCAACGAAATTTTCCCACTCGCCAGGAACAATATAATCAAGTGCCTTCAATACTTTGACAGTAATATTATCAGTAGGTAGATTATCAACTAAGTCAACGATTGATTTACCCATGATTCACCCCGATATAATAAACTTTTTCTATCTTTGATGCTGCATTAATGCCAATGATAGCGATTAATTTTTATTTTGCGACAAAATTTAGGAGATGTTTTTAATATAAAAATCGAGTAAAATTTTTAGAAAATAGTTTGTAATTAATTTACTTGTATCTCTTTATCTTCACTCTGTGCGTACTCCGATCGTTCTTAACAAGCCTCTATAAACCCGGTTTCTGTTGGTAGAAACATAATTAATTCGTTGTGAGACGAGCATATTCCAGGTTTCTGAATAAGTGGTGCGTGACGCTATAAGTCTTATAACTACGTACAAGATTTCTCAAAGCTTCACACACCCATGTATTCTATTAGTTTTAAATTAGTTCTCAGCCAGGATTACTCTTCAGTAATTAGACAAAAATATTAGGGCTATAAGTAGAAACAGGATTTCGCTTACAAAAATACATGATAAATAGTAGCCATAAAAATTTAACATGGTTGTAATAGTGTTAGATTTTTCGTTTTATTACATGAGCTACTATATTTCTCCCCGTTTTGAAGATAAACTTGCCGTTCACATTACTAAAAACTATCTCGACTTACCTAATGTGCGAGTACCTTTGATTTTAGGTGTTCACGGGCGCAAGGGTGAAGGAAAATCTTTTCAGTGCGAGTTGGTTTTTGAGAAAATGGGTGTGGAGGTAACTCACATCTCTGGTGGTGAATTGGAAAGTCCCGACGCTGGAGATCCAGCGCGTTTGATTCGGTTGCGCTATCGGGAAACTGCGGAATTAATCAAGGTGCGCGGTAAAATGTGCGTGTTGATGATTAACGATCTCGATGCTGGTGCTGGACGCTTTGATGAAGGTACCCAGTACACGGTGAATACGCAGTTGGTAAACGCTACGTTGATGAATATTGCGGATAATCCCACCGACGTACAGTTACCGGGTAGCTATGATTCTACGCCTTTGCATCGCGTTCCGATTATTGTCACCGGGAACGATTTCTCTACTTTATATGCACCGTTGATTCGCGACGGTAGGATGGAAAAATTTTACTGGGAACCGAATAGAGATGACAAGATTGGCATTGTCGGGGGAATTTTTAGCGAAGATAAATTGTCACGCCAAGATATAGAAAAACTGGTTTCCGAGTTTCCCAACCAAGCAGTTGATTTTTATAGTGCATTGCGATCGCGAATTTATGACGAGCAAATTCGCGGGTTTATTCACGATAAGGGAGTCGATAAAGTTTCTTCACAGGTTGTCAACAGCAACAATATTCCATCTTTCAGAAAACCGAATTTTGGTTTATCGGATTTGATCGAAATGGGACGCTTGATGGTTGGGGAACAGCATCGGGTGGATGATTCGCATTTGGTGGAAGAATACAATCGCGGCGCTTTACGGCATCAAAGGCATTTTGTACCGCAGCCCGCAGACACATCCGTGTATCAAGCAAGACCTACTTCACATTTTGATGCGGAATTACCCGTATATCAAGCAAGACCTACAGCGCATTTTGACCCGGAACCATCATCTACTTACCAAGCAAGACCTAGCCATCAAATACCAGCGGAAGCCGTACACATCCCCGATCTCCCCGCTTCTCGTAAATTAGTAACTGGTAGAAACCGCAGTTTGGGTAAAAATCCTAACAGCGCTCGCAATCAAGAAATTGCATCTACTCATGTTGGACCCGAAATACTCAGCTATATGCAGAAAATTTTGGCATCGGGGAACCATTTGAGTATAGAATATTCAGCCAAAGAAAAACTTGGTAAAGGTGATTGGAAAAAGTTTTCAACTCACGAAATCGATGATATGGCGGATGCGATCGGAGATTTGGAAAGATGTTTAGTTCAGCACAATGACGACTACGTGCGCGTAGCTGGAATCGACTACAAAACCAAACAGCCAGTCATGGGAACCATAATTCAAGATCCCAACGAAACCAACGGTTCGACTTTCCATTATCCACCTACACAAACTCTATATCCCAGCAAACAAATAAGCGGGGATTCAACTTTCCGCTATCCACCTACAGCTAAAGCCTACAACAACCAACAAAGTAGCGATTCGAGCTTCCGTTATCCAGAAACATCCAAACAAACAGGTGGTTCAACTTTTCATTATCCAGAAACATCTGCCCCACATTACAGCGAACAAAGTAGCGATTCAACTTTCCATTATCCAGAAACATCCAAGCAAATAGGTGGTGCAAATTTTCATTATCCAGAAACATCTGCCCCACACTACAGCGAACAAAGTAGCGATTCGACATTCCATTATCCAGAAACAGCCAAGCACATGGGTGGTGCGACATTCCATTATCCAGAGCCATCTACTCCTAACTCACAAATAGGAGGTTCAAATTTCCGTTATCCACCTTCACCTAAAACCTACAACAACCAACAAAGTAGCGATTCAAGTTTCCAATATCCAGATTCCGATCCATTTCCCCATCCCCATACAGCAGCTCATAGCTATACTGCAACCAGTCACCCGCAAGCTGTGGGAAGTAATTATCATAGCTACGGTGCGGGTAATGTAAATAATGCACAGATATCTTCAGCCCACTTAGAGCTAGTAGTCTTAGAACAAATGCGAGAAATCTTCGCAACAGGAAGCCACATCGGTATAGAATACGTAGACCAGCGTAGATTCAGCACGGGTTCCTGGAAGAGTTACGCAGGGCATCAAATAGAAGATATGGCAGAGGCGATCGCAGCTTTGGAAGCGTGTTTAGTCGAACATAGTAACGACTACATACGTATTTTCGGAATCGATCCTCAAGCCAAGCGACGGTTATCAGAAATAATTATTCAGCGTCCAGGTGGTACACTTGTTCGCGGATAATAATTAATCCCCAAAAAATGTAGAGACTCCGCACTGCGGAGTCTCCAGAATCTGTATGAAATCCCAACAACAAACCGCTATCTTAAATTTAAAAACTATTAACTAAGCAACTACAAAAAGATTATTAGCATAAATGACTTCAGGTGCTAAATCAAAAGTAAGGATAAAAGACAACCTATTCCAAGTCATTCCACCCACAATTCCATCAGCCCCAATCTGTTCATAACTTTGAAACTTAATTACAGCAGCTTTAGTTTTCGGTCTAAAATCACCATCAATTGCACCAACATTTAACTTTATAGGCTTTTGTAATTGCGGTGAAATATCTTCAGCTTGTTGCAGTATATTCTGTAATAATTCAACGTCTTTACCTTTTGCACCTTGTTGTAATATTGGTCTTTTTAAAATCCAGTTTTTCTGCTGTATACCTGCTTGTGTTTCATCTCCTACAACCCCATCAACAACAACAGCATTATTCTTTTGAAATGCAATTACAGCAGCTTCAGTTTTAGGACCAAAATCACCATCGATCGCACCGGAATAATAACCGAGATTTTTTAAGCGTTGTTGTAATTTAGTTACATCAGAACCTTTAGAACCTTTCTTGAGTACCAATATAATCTCCCGTGTATTTGTTGGTTTTAAATACAGCGAGATATTTTTACGGAAAATTGGTATAAAAAATCAGAAATAAATATTCACCATTCGGAAAATAAAACCTGTTAGTAAATCGCACAAAAATGTAGAGACGTAGCACTGCTACGTCTCCTAAATGCGCGTAAAATCCTAACAATAAACCGCTATTTTAATTTAAAGGACGTTTAATAAGTATCGTTTGGTTGCTAAAACTACCCACCGCTGATTTTAGCTTTGTAACCCTGTTTCTTCAAAATTTCGAGAATTTTTTGCTTGTGTTCGCCTTGAATTTCAATTTCATTCTCCTTAACCGTACCACCGCAACCGCATTGACCTTTTAACTGTTTTAATAAAGCTTGTAAAGTTTCCGGCTTACTTTGAAATCCGGTAATTATTGTAACAGTTTTACCTTTACGTCCGGCGCGGGTTGCTTGTACCCGCAAATCTTGTTTTTCTGGGGGTAAGTCGGGTGTTCCTCTTTGAGTAGCAGCATTATCGGAACCGAATTCTTGCCAACCGGAGGATTTATCGGAAGATTTGCGTTTTGCAGCCATAAGATTTAGATAATTTATTTTATAATTTCACTCTAGTAATTTTAACTTTAGCTGGCAAATATAATATCTTCAGAATTCCGCAAAATCGTTAGGATTGGCAGAAATTCCAACTTTCGAGCCAAAATATATATAAGAGAACTGTTGCTATTATTAATCAAACCGGATTTTGATATATGTCTTACGATATTACTTCGTGTGAATTCATTAACTAAAAAACATCTTAATATCAATCAACACGGAAGTAGTCGATGCATTTTATTTTACTTAAATCTTTCACTTTTCTATTAAAAGTAGCCGAACAATTAAATTGTTAACGTAACATTGTATCAAAATAGAATTTAAAATATCGAAAAGTTTTGTAATAATTAAAAGAATAGACCCTCATTTGAAATTGCAATTATGACACCAGATGAGATAGAAGTAGCACTGCAAGCAGCTTTCAATAGTTGCGATGCAGCCCGCTGTCCTCTCACTGATGGGCAAAAAATGATTTTGCTGCAAGTACTAAGCAAGCAAGTCAATGGAAATTCGAGCCAAGGCTCATCAGATGACGTAAATCCTTTAAAAGAACTGACTTCTGAAGAATTACAAATATTCTCAGTGTTTGTAAGAGAACAAGAACAACAAAATCGTTCCTGGAAGGTGCAATTACTTAATGATTGGCTGCAAGAAAAAGATTCTGGTGTTGTACAATTTCTCCGCGAACGCTACGGTATACAGTGGTTAAACAGGGTTGAAAAATTTCATTTTGATGAATTTGATACAGAAGAAAATCTTAAGTTAAAAATTGGCGATCGCATTGAAGTTTGCAATGGATTATGGGAATGGGTACAAGAGGGTACATCATGTGAGCCTCAATGGTTTCGCTGTACGGTAATTAGTCTTGAAGAAATTGTCGATAATGATAGTTCATATACCACTTGCACTATCCGCTTCAATAACGGTGCAGAATATCAAATTCAGGGGATTTATCAATGGAATCGCTATCAGTGGCGCTGGGATAAGGATTAACGCTTGAATATCTTTTAAGTAGGTTGGAGTAGGGAGTAGGCAGTAGGGAGTAGGGAGTAAGAGAAATGTACCTCCTGCAATTTGCCTTCCTGCTGTATCTTTTATACTTGTCCCGGATGTTAAATAACATCTGGGACATTAATTATTTATAGCTGATATTCAGATTTAAGAGTTCTTCATTTCGGTGTTTACTATATAAGCGCAACTACAAACCTCTTTTTATTTATAAATATCAAACCGCAGTAGGAGCGATCGCTCGCGGCTTTTCCTAACTCGGCAATTTTCGGTTGCTTAAGCTCTAACGGGTTAAGAACATTTCCCTATTACATGAACTAAATCTAAAACTGTAAAAACTATATTTAAATACATATTTGCTGGTATCTAATTATGACGGTTTGTCGTTTTAATTATTTTTTTTGTTCGGATAAAAAAAGAGCTTTAGCGATCGCAAAATATACTGCTTTTTGTTCGATTAAATACAGTTAAGAAATATTACAAACAATAACATATTATTGCTAAGATTAAAGCGAGAACGTTTGGTAAATAGCTCGCTAAAAATGTAAAGTGAAATACAATGTTTGAAAATCTTCTTCCAGCTTTAAACGAGCATAATTTACCTTATCCAGATACAATTCATCCTATTGTTGTCCATTTTGTGATTGCGATGGTTTTATTTGCTTTTGTATGCGATGTAATAGGCTATTTTACTAAAAACTATCGGCTTTTTGAAGTAAGTTGGTGGAATATGTTTTTCGCTACAATTGCCATTTTCATTGCGATAGTTTTTGGACAAATTGAAGCCGGTTTAGCATTAGCTTACGATGCGGTTGAACCAGTACTCAATTTGCATACTTTAATGGGCTGGTCGCTTTCTGGAATTATTGCGGCAATTACAAGCTGGCGCTATGTGATTCGTTTGCGCGACTCTAAGACGATACCAGTTTCTTATTTAGGAGCGGGATTAGTTTTAACAATGTTGGTGTGTTTTCAAGTATATCTTGGAGACAAATTAGTTTGGGTTTATGGACTACATACAAG
The DNA here is from genome assembly GCA_965234645.1 of Rivularia sp. (in: cyanobacteria). Lineage (GTDB taxonomy): Bacteria > Cyanobacteriota > Cyanobacteriia > Cyanobacteriales > Nostocaceae > Rivularia. Next base: position 599,298 of record OZ248344.1, read on the forward strand.
TCCAGTTGTAGAAGCTGTTAAAGAGGGAATTTTGTAGTGAATTCAGGACTTATTGAATTTGATTTAGGAGCAAATGGATTACCTTATACTATTCCTATTCATCCTAATTTAGTGCATCTAACATTGGGATTATTTATTATTGCTATTGCCTTCGATATTGTTGGCGTATTTTTCACATTAGAAAAACCAGTCTTCAAACTTTTATCACTTCGTGCGACTCGTACCGCATTTTTTGATGTTGGTTGGTACAATATGTTGGCTTCAGCCATCATTACATTTTTTACAGTTGCAGCAGGTTTTTACGAAATAATGCTAGCGCAACCCCAATCTGAGATAAAAAGTGCTTGGGGATTGGGAGCAATGGAAACAATGATTTGGCATGGTGTTGGAGGCGTTGTACTGCTGGCGCTGATTGTTGGAATGACCGTATGGCGTGGTTTTCAGCGCTATAAGTGGCGAAAAGATAAAGCTTTGCAAGTCCAGTGGAGTTATTTATTAGTTGGACTTTTCATCATGTTTATCATGTACGCTCACGGAACATTAGGAGCGCACATGGCAGGTGAATTTGGCATACACAATACCGCAGATAATTTATTGCGATCGGGACAAAACCCTGATGCTTTGTTGAGGTAAATAAATAGGTTAAAGGTTAAAGGTTAAAGGTTAAAGGTTAAAGGTCAAAGGTTATAACTATTAACTCCTCACTCCTAACTCCTAACTCCTAACTCCTAACTCCTCACTCCTAACCACTATCAATTAACAACTATTTATTATGAAAAGACGCGACATTATTTTAATAACTATCACTGCTATTATTTTAGCTATTGTTAGTTTAGGGATAGGACAACAGGCTTATTCTTGGCTGCCTCCACAAGCTACAACTGAATCTCTATTAATAGATGAGTTATTCAGTTTTATGGTAACGTTAGGCGCATTTATCTTCTTGGGAGTTACGGGAGCGCTAGTATATTCAATTATCTTCAATCGTGCGGGTAAGTATGACATCAGCGATGGTCCCCCAATAGAAGGAAATGTCGCTGTAGAAGTCATCTGGACGGTTATTCCATTTTTGTTATCGATTTGGATTGGAGTCTATAGCTACCAAATCTACGACCAGATGTCGATTCTCGGTTCAGTGCAACATCACTCTATGTCGATGGGGATAAAATCAGAAGCAGCCGAGCCTATTTCAGAAGCTTCAGACACCGCTCAAAGTCCTGAAAAAATAGAAGTTACAGCCAAACAATGGGCTTGGATTTTTCATTATCCTTCAAATGTTAGTAGCACCGAATTGCATTTACCTGTAAATCAACGTGCTTATCTAAGATTGCGATCGGAGGATGTCATACATGGTTTTTATATTCCTGCATTTCGGGTAAAGCAAGACGTTATTCCCAACGAATTAATTAACTTTGAATTTACCCCCATCCTTGAAGGTAAATATAGACTGCGGGATTCCCAATATAGTGGAACTTACTTTGCAGCAATGCAGGCTGATGTCGTAGTTGAATCACCCGAAAAATATCAGCAGTGGTTAAAAGAAGCCTCAAATCGCAAACCATCCCCTGCGTTTAATCAAGCAATGTTTGAATATACCAGGTTTACAGACAAAGCAATTGAAAGTAATTGGGCAACAGTTAAACCCGCAGCACCTCCCGTGGTGAATTATCACGATTAATGGACAAGGGAACAAGGGGAGATGGGGAGATTCTTAACTCATAACTCCTAACTCATAACTCCTAACTCATAACTCCTAACTCCTAACTGCTAACTCCTAACTCCTAACTCCTAACTCCTAATCCAAAACAAACTAAACGCATCCGTTGTTAAAATCTAAAATCCAAAATCTAAATGACTAGTACTCAAGACAAAAACATTGAGGTTGTACAAAATCAACCTCAACATCAACCTCATCATCCTCCAACGACTTGGAAAACCTATTTTACTTTCAGTACCGACCATAAAGTAATTGGTATCCAATACATCGTTACAGCCTTCGTGTTTTTCCTGATTGGCGGCATTTTCGCCATGATTATTCGCGGCGAACTAATCACCCCAGAATCTGACTTGGTAGACCGCACGGTTTATAACGCCATGTTTACCATGCATGGGACGATAATGCTGTTTATGTGGACTTTTCCGGTCTTGGCAGGTTTGGCGAACTACCTCGTACCTTTGATGATTGGAGCGCGAGATATGGCGTTTCCTCGTTTAAATGCCCTTGCCTTTTGGATGGTTCCAGTGTTTGGAATTATACTTATGGCGAGTTTCTTGGTTCCTGGTGGTTCCGCACAAGCTGGTTGGTGGTCTTATCCACCTGTGAGTACCCAAAATCCCACGGGTAATTTGATTAACGGACAATTTCTGTGGCTGGTAGCTGTAGCATTATCGGGCGTGTCTTCGATTTTGGGCGCGGTTAATATTGTTACTACGATTTTCCGGATGAGAGCGCCGGGAATGGGCTTTTTCCGGATGCCTGCTTACGTTTGGACGGTATTAAGCGCTCAGATGATTCAATTGTTTGGATTGCCTGCACTAACTGCGGGTGCGGTGATGCTGTTATGTGACCTCAGCGTGGGAACCAGTTTCTTTGACCCTGCTAGAGGCGGCAACCCAGTTTTATATCAGCACTTGTTCTGGTTCTATTCCCATCCTGCCGTCTATGTAATAATACTGCCTATCTTCGGCATTTTCTCGGAAATCTTTCCGGTTTACGCTCGCAAACCGCTATTTGGCTACAAAGTGGTAGTAGTTTCATCGCTAATTATCACCGGCTTGAGTGCTGTGGTGTGGGTTCACCATATGTTTGCTAGCGGCACTCCCGGCTGGATGCGGATGCTGTTCATGTTCTCCACAATGTTGATTTCCGTACCCACTGGAATTAAGGTTTTTGCCTGGGTAGCGACTGTTTGGGGAGGTAAGTTACGCCTCGATACACCAATGCTGTTTGCGTTGGGTGGGTTAACGATGTTTGTATTTGCTGGCATCACGGGTATTATGCTGGCTGCGGTTCCTATTGACATCCATGTTAATAATACTTACTTCGTAGTCGGTCACTTTCACTATGTGATTTATGGTGCAACCGTGATGGGTATTTATGCTGCTATATACCATTGGTTCCCCAAGATGACAGGAAGGATGTATTACGAAGGTTTGGGTAAACTGCACTTTTGGTTAACCTTCATCGGCGCAAACCTCAACTTCTTCCCCATGCACCCATTAGGATTGCAAGGAATGCCGCGTCGAGTCGCTTCTTACGATCCAGAATTTGCATTTTGGAATGTGATTGCTAGTATCGGTGGATTTATTTTGGGAATGTCCACCTTACCGTTTTTACTTAATATGATAAGTTCTTGGATTGACGGTAAGAAAGCAACAGATAATCCTTGGCGGGCAATTGGTTTGGAATGGTTAGTTTCTTCACCACCACCAGTAGAAAACTTTGAAAAACAACTACCAATTGTAGTAGAAGAACCCTACGGTTATGGAAAATCGAAACCAGAAGATTTAGTTGCCAACGCTGCGGACTTGAACTAATAACTAATTATTTGGTTCGTAGTAAGAACTTTAGTTCTTTCTTGGACTAAAGTCCTTACTACAAACTAATAAAATCTTACAAAAATCTATTATGAGTACTACAAACGGCAAAACGATACAGGTAGAACACGAGAATACATTAGAGGAATTGCAGTTATCAAATAGTGAGATTTTAGCCGCACACGAACACGATGAAGAAGGCAATAGTATGTTTGGCTTCATCGTTTTTCTACTTTCAGAAAGCGTGATTTTCTTAAGTTTTTTCGCGGGATATATAGTTTACAAAACAACAGCTACTGATTGGCTACCACCAGGAGTTGAAGGATTAGAAGTTAGAGAACCATTCATAAATACAGTGATTTTGGTTTCCAGTAGCTTTGTAATTTATTTCGCAGAAAAAGCATTAAAAAGTCATAATGTTTGGTTGTTTCGCCTATTTTGGCTGTTAACGATGGCGATGGGAAGTTATTTCCTGTATGGACAAGCTGTTGAATGGAATAGTCTAGAATTCGGTTTTACATCGGGTACATTTGGTGGAACGTTTTACTTATTAACTGGCTTTCACGGTTTGCACGTTTTTACTGGTGTGATGTTGCAGTTAACAATGTTAATTCGTTCTTTCATTCCCGGTAACTATGAAAACGGTCATTTTGGCGTAGATGCAACTTCTTTATTTTGGCACTTTGTTGATGTAATTTGGATTGTTTTATTTCTACTTCTTTATGTATGGCAGTGAACAGTTAAGAGTTAGGAGTGAGGAGTTAAGAGTTAGGAGTTATTAATTTAAAACTCTAAATTATTTATATATCCAATGCCCAATGCCCAATGCCCAACAACTAACAACTAACAACTAACAACTAAAAATGATTATTGACGACCAACATTACGATGTAATTATTATCGGTACTGGTGCTGGTGGAGGGACTTTAACCCGTAAATTAGCATCTACTGGTAAAAAAATTCTTGTTTTGGAACAAGGAGAATTCTTAGAAAAAGAAAGTTCGCAATTGGTTGACGTGGAAGTGTTTAAAAAAGAAGATTTCTATGCACCAGAACAATGGTATGAAAAGGATGGTGACTCTTTTTATCCCCAAACGAGTTATTCGGTAGGTGGTAATACAAAAATTTATAGCGGTGTATTACAACGGATGCGAGAAAGGGATTTTGAAAAAGTTCAGCATCAAGATGGTGTTTCTCCGGAATGGAATGTGAAATACAAGGATTTTGAACCTTACTATACAGAAGCTGAAAAACTTTATCAAGTCCACGGTCAAGCTGGCGATGATTTTACCGAACCCCCTCGCAGCGAAGGTTTTCCGTTTCCTGTAGTTGATAGCGAACCCCAAATTGAAGATATCTGTACGAGCATTTCAAAACTTGGATTGCATCCAGCATACCTTCCGATCGGCATTGGAAATCAAGGACGAACTGATTCGGAAGATACCGGGATTTCTCCTACTATCAAAGCTTACGATAATGTGACGCTGAAAACTTCTGCTAAAGTTGTATGTTTGCATACCAATCCGAATGGAAAAGAAGTTAAAGCTGTAGAAGTGCAGATTGATAATCGCTCTTATTTGTTCATGGGAGATATTATTGTACTTTCCTGCGGTGCGATCGATTCGGCAGCATTACTGTTACGCTCTGCGAACGAAAAACATCCCAAAGGACTTGCTAATAGTTCCGATTTGGTGGGACGCAATTTGATGAAACAGTTGATGACGGTATTAGTACAAATTACTAACACCCCTAATTCCGGATTGTTTCAAAGAACTCGCTACATCAATGATTTTTATTGGGGTGATGAAAAGTTTCCTTATCCAATGGGACATATTCAAAATTCTGGTGGTATTCTTCAAGATGTAATTTTCTCCGAATCGCCACCAATTTTATCCGTTGCCGCTAAATTAATGCCGGGATTTGGCTTAAAACAGTTAGCAACACGCTCTATCGGCTGGTGGTTGCAGAGTGAAGATTTACCATCACCTAAAAATCGCGTTCGGATAGAAGGTTCCAGATTATACATAGACTATACAGCTAATAACACCGAAGCACACGACCGTTTAATTTATCGTTGGATTGACGCACTCAAAGCCGCAGACGGAAACAAACAAACTATTTATCCTCGTGGCGAAGCACCCATTCAAGTAGTAGCGCATCAAGCTGGAACTTGTCGGTTCGGAGAAGATACCAGAACTTCAGTCCTCAACCTTAACTGCCGCACTCACGATATAGATAATCTCTACGTTGTTGATAGTAGTTTCTTCCCCTCCATCTCTGCGGTTAGTCCCGCTTTAACTGTAATTGCCAACGCTTTGCGAGTAGGAGAGCATTTGATCGATCGCTTGGGGTGATGGGGAGACAAGGGGACAAGGAGAGATATAAATTTTTAACTCACGCAAGACGGTGAATTAGGAAATATAGGAGAAGTAAGATTTGGGAAAGATAAGAGCAAATCATTTCCAACTTCCCCTATGAATAGCATAGACCCGACTACGGCGACCAAAAAGCCGGGGTCATGCCCCGACTTTTTATGGTTCGATCGGTTGGGTTTTGAATCAGAACTTGTGCGCGTGCAGTACCTCCATCACGTCACAGAGATAGGCGATGCCCGAATAATCGTCGAAAAACTGCGCTGCGACCTCATCCGAAATCTTCACAGCCATATCCCTATTGGGGGTGAGCACCTCGAACTTTACATTCGAGTAAGCCTCGGAAACGGTGGGTCGTCCCGACGAGCGCATATTGCGACTGCCTTTACCGCCAGCGTCCACCACCGTATAACCGGTAGCCCCGGCTTCGTCGATAATGTTGGCGACTTGTTTGAGCAGCACCTTTTCGGTGACGATGACGAGCTTGCTGGCTCTCTGGGTCATGTGTTTTACCTCTCGATGTGTGTATTGATTAAACTACATAGAAACTCAGGCAAACGTCAACATCGCACGCGATCGCGACGATCTAGCCGCCGTGTTGGTTGCCCGGTTAGGGGAGCATCGGCAGACCGCAACCCGTCTGGAATCAGCCGCCCCCCAGCGCCTGGGCAAGCCCCATGAAAAGCGGTATTCCCAAGGCAAGCGCAACCGGCGTGCCGACGGCTGTAGACGCGCCGATGTAGGCAGAGGGATTGGCCGACGGGATACCGGCTCGCAAAGTGGGTGGACCTGAGATGTCTGAACTGGAGGCGGCGATGACGGCTAAGATCACAACGCCGCCAAGGCTGAATCCCGTGGTGTAGTGGGCAATCATGCCAAGACCGAAGGCGATGAACCCATGCAGCAGCGGTGCCACAAAGGCATACACGGCGTACCACTGGGCTACCGTGCGTAGCTCTTTAACCCTTGCAGCCGCCTCCATACCCATTATCAGCATCAGTACCGAAAGCAGCCCGCGGAAGAGGGGCTCGTAGAAGCTTTGATAGACACTTTCCGGCTTGGTCAGCAGCCCTAGAGCGAGGCCGAGCAGCAGTGCCGATAGGGCAGAACCCTGGAGGCTTTCCTTGACGATGGGCCATATTTTGACCCGCTCGCGCTGCTTGCTGGGATACCCGCGTGCGACAATAGCCTGCTTGCCGCGATACTCCTGCTTGCTGAGATACTCCTGCTTGCTGGGATACTCGTCTGCGGTATCGCGCTGCTTGCCGCTATAAATGCTGGCTAAGACGATCGCAGTCACGAGCGCTGGGATGTCCATGAAAGGATAGAGTGCGGCTGCCCAGGGTTCGTATGGGATCTTTTGCACTTCCAATAGCGTCAGGGCGGCAGCGAGGGTAGAGCCACTCACGGCACCGAACAAGCCCGCAGTCGCAATGCCATCCTCGGTTTTGACTTTCGGCAGCATGCACAACGTGTAGCGCCCGATGAACACGATAAGGATTCCTATCAGCACGGCGAACAGTGCGGGCAACAGTATCTCCGCCAGATTGGAGTCGCGGATCGCCTGACCACCAGTCAAGCCGACTTTAATGAGCAGCATGAAGACGATGAACTTATATACCGGATCTGGAATTGATAGTCGGCTACCGAGGGAGGCAACGATCATGCCACCAATCAAAAAGCCGAGTGTCGGGGACTGCAACTGCCCCACGAATTTCGTCAAGAAATCGGTCAAAAATTCCACGTTATAATTTCTCCTTGATTAGACATTAGGGGTTAAAACGGCAGGCAAGCGTGACCTCGAAGAACCGCTTTATTGTCATCACAGCCAAAACTTGCTTTATGCTTATTGCCCCAATTATTGTGACTTTCGCTCTTTTATAGAACGGTTTAAAATCATAAATCGCATCGCGTTTACTTTTATGTACGGCGATCGCTACGTGCATAGATTCGCGGCTCTACCAAGTAGAATACCCATTTCATCAATAAAGACTAAATAATCTTTAGTCTATTTGTTTAACTTATTTCCAATATTCACTTCTTAAATTTTGGTTTCGTTGTGTCCTTGCTTGTCTACTACGCAGCGTCTTTTTTTATTGTTTAATTTTGCTTCTTCAACCCATCACACATCGTACTTGTATTTACCCTGCGGATTGTAGGTTGTAGCCCAATATTCGCAATATTCCGCCCTCAAGTTTTGTCTGGGTACCCTTCAAGCATCGCAGCTAGTTGAACATTATATCCATCCAACTCACCTTTATAACGAATAGGCGCTTGTTTAGGATTAATAATCGCCACTGGTTCTGCTGTTGTTGCATTTTGAGTGTTACCAACTCCCACTTATGGTGGATTCCCCATGCAACCTTTGAGCAAAACTGCCCCCACTGATAACCTTGCTGTTACAAGAAATTTGCTTCGACAAACTGAATTAAAGTCCGTCACTGTCGTCTCCTTTAAATAGTTCTATGTTTTTTAGACATTACAAAACTTAAACTAAACTACTGGAATTTGCTAATGTAAAAACGTTTGACTTACTGCTACAAACAGCAAGCAACAAGAGCGCAAATATCAATGTAGTCTGCTTTGGAAAAAACTCGTAGCAAAGAATTAGATTTACGATGCAATTAACGTAAATCTGTTTGCTGGTTTGTTTTCTTACATTCTTAACTGGTGTTAAAACTAGAATACAACGTTTAGCATAAAAAATATATACCCTAAATCGGTAATTATTAAAAAAATATAATATTAGATATATAAGTAAAACTTTATGGTTATTAAATAATAATAGCTTTACTGAATCCATCATCAATAAAATACAATCATAATGATTGATGTGAATCTATGATTGAGTTTTTTCTATATATACGCCTGCCGGTGAATTAGGAAATATAGTAGGAGAAGTAAGATTCGAGAAAGATAAGAGCAAATCATTTCCAACTTCCCCTATGATTAGCATAGACCCGACTACGGTAATTACAAAAATTTACGTAAAAGTGAATGACTGGTATTTTTAAATTTCGCTGTAAATATACTCACATATATACAGCCAGTCATTATGACAAAACCAGGAGTAAAGTTTATATTGCCGCGAAGATGGCTTCACATACGCGGAGATTTATTGCTGCGTAATCGTTTTGATATTGATGTCCTTACTTTTAAGGCAACATGAGCGATCGTTGAATTCACTGCATTGCTTAACTCAATAGTTGTAACCTTTAACCTTTAACCCGAATGCGGTTCCCCAAATAAAACCATCGAACAATTTATTGATGAAAGTAGCTTATTAGTTACGTCGCTAACTGCTAATCCTCCAGCTGTACGACGGCGCATAGAACGCAAGATTACCATGTCGTAGGAATTCGCTTGGTTAATAATAACTTTTGCTACGTCATCGTGGCGAATTGTTTGAATTACTACTTCTTTGCGAGATTTGCTGTTACTTAGATATGAGGATAGTTCTGATTCAAATAAAACGATTTCTTTCTCAGAGGTTTTACGCGGACGGACGTGCAGTAATGTTACGGATGCTTGGTTTGTATCGGCAAAAAATTGAGCAAATTGGATTACACGTAAGATTTGAGGTGTATTGCCTCCTACGGGAACAAGAATGCGATGAATGTTTATTGGTTCGTTTAGTAAGCGCATCACCGCTACCGGACAATGTGCAGCCCAAAAGACGTTATCAATAACATTACCAAGTAAACGAGCTTGCAAGCTGCTGTTTCGACTCCAACCCATAACAATTAAATCGGCATTTTGTTCTCTGGCTGCACGACTAATTCCGCGTGCAATATCATCATCAATACGAATCATTGGTTTAGCTTCAGCTTCAAATTCTTGAGTAATTGTTAAAGCTTGCTGTAATAATTGTTTGCTTCGTTTGATGGAAAATTTTAACTGTGGATCGTCCATATGAACGTGGGCTTTCGGAATCGATAAAGGCACAACTATTCCTTTTTCATGGCGGGCTAATAATGCTCCCATTTCAATTAAGTATCTTTGGGTTTGGGGATTGTAAACTGGTACTACTACTTTGAACAGATTGTTGTAATTCAAATTATCGGTATCTAAACTGAATTCTGCTTCTGCATCTACTTCTTGCGTTTGAGATTTTTTTTCTAAACTTGCTTTGGGTATAGTTAATTTACTTGCAAATTTTGCTGTTAATATCGGACCTAAAATAGCCGTAACTAGCATTAAAACGATTACAGTGTTAAAAACAGCATCTGTAATAATTCCAGCAGTTTTACCTACTAATGCAGCAGCTAAAGTTGCAGCTACTTGAGGTAAGGATAAAGACCACATTGTTAAGGTTTCATTCCAGTTGTAGCCATAAAGTACTTTTGCTACAAATGCAGCCAGAAATTTACTAATAATTAAAGCACCAACAATTGCGATCGTTAAAGGTAATTGAGTACTAAGACTAGATACAAATCCGGATAAATTTATCAGTAATCCCATGCCGACGAAGAAAAACGGAATAAATAAAGTACTTCCGACAAATTCTACTTTTTCCTCTACCGGGGAATGTCCGACTACATCATTTACTGCTAAACCTGCTAAGAATGCTCCGACAATTTTATCTACATTAATAATTTCCGCTCCTACTGAAGCTAAAAATACTGCTAACAAAACGAACAAAAATTGATTGCTTTGTTCGTCTCCAGTACGACGAAAATATTCTTTTCCAGCCCAGTCAAAACCGAATAAAACTATTGCGGAGTAAATTGCTAAAGTACCTAATTGGATGCCTAAACTAATCGCAGAAAATTCCCCAGCACTAATGGAAACGCAAATTGCCAGCACTAATAATGCCGCAATATCGGTAAAAATTGTTGCACCTATAGTTACGGTAACGGCTTGATTGCTGGTGACTCCCAAACGGGTAACTATAGGAAATCCTAAGAGAGTATGAGAAGCGAGCAGAGAACCAATTAAAATTGAAGCATTCCAATCAAAATTAAAAAGTCTTCCTACCATAGCCCCAAAAATCATGGGAATCAGAAAAGTTGCAATTCCAAAGCCTAAAGAACGGTTTTTATTTTTACGAAAGTCTTCTAAATCTATTTCTAAACCAGCTACGAACATTAGATAAATTTTACCAATGTCCGACAGCAATTTCATGGTTTCAGTTTCTGCATTCAAGATTCCTAAACCATCGGGACCTAAAACGACTCCTGCTGCTAATAATCCAACTAATCCCGGAAGTCGCAAACGTTCAAAAATTGGCGGTACTACGAGAATTACTAATAAAAGAATCGTAAAAGCAATTAAGGGACTCTTGGAAAGCTGTTGTAATATTTGTTCCATAAGAATCAATTTTGAAAAGGGAGTGGGGAGTAGGGAGTAGGGGATGGGTAATGAGTAATTGGTAATCGGTAATGAGGAAAGCTAAAATCTACTATAATACTGAAAATATAATTAAAGTCGCACTTATCATGCCCAATTATAAATCGTAAATATAATAAATAGTGAGAGACTCAAGAGGAAAAACAGGAAAATATTCAATTTATTATTACCAATTACCAATTACCTATTTTCTACTCCCCACTCCCTACTTACTCTCACAAAAAAAGCCACCATAGAAGGTGACTAAATTATTTTTACTTTCTTAAAAAAGTCTTGAATATTTAACTAGCAGCATCTGCTTCTTCTACAGGTTTAACTGGATCTTTAAACGCAATCCGTAAAAAAGGCGGTGCTAAAAAGGTTGTCAAAATCACCATGATAATAATTGCTGCTTGTAAAGGCTTATCAAGTGCGCCGCTAGCTGCACCAATTCCCGCAAATACTAGCCCAACTTCTCCCCGTGGAATCATTCCTACACCGATCGCCAAACGATTAATTCCCGGTTTTCCGAAGACTGCCCAACCCGTGATTACTTTACCGATAATCGCGACTACAATCAAAAATACCGCTAAAACTAAACCTTGACGATTTTCGGGAACAATAGGATTAAGTACGCTTAAATCAACACTGGCTCCTACAGTTACAAAGAAAATTGGTACCAGTATATCTGCAATCGGAATCACCTGCTCGTCTAATTCGTTGCGTGTATCGGTTTCATCCAAAACCAAGCCAGCAGCGAAAGCACCTAAAATTGCTTCTAAGTGAATTGCATTGGCAACGAAAGACATAAACAATGCAAAGATAAACGCCGGAATTACGATGTTTCCTCTGGTTTGAAAAAATCCGGCACTTAAATGGAAAGCTTTATTAAAGAATTTACCCAGTAAAATCGAACCGATTAGAAAAGCGCTAGCACTAATAATTAGATAAATTACATTGAAAATATCAACTTCACCAGTTTTAGCCAAACTTGCCACTACCGCTAAAACGATAATACCTAAAACGTCATCTATTACCGCTGCACCGACAATAATTTGCCCTTCTGCTGATTTCAGATGTCCTAATTCCGATAAAACTTTCGAGGTAATACCAATACTAGTTGCAGTTAAAGCCGCACCTGCAAAAACAGCCGGAATTGTCGGCACGTCAAACAGAAACATCAAACCCGCAGTACCAGCTACAAAAGGAGCAACAACTCCCACTATTGCAACAACTGCTGCCTGATAACCAACTTTTTGCAGTTCCCTTAAATCGGATTCTAAACCAATTTCAAACAGCAGTACAATTACACCTAATTCTGCCAAAATTGAAATTGCTTCGCTTTGACTTGCAAAAATTGACGATACCGCTTCCGGACTAATATCATCAAAAAGTTGTAAAGCACTCATTACCAGGGAGTTGGAAGCAGTGCCACCACTTTCGGGAAACACGATCAAATTTAGTGCCGAAGCACCGACTACTACACCACCAACTAATTCACCCAAAACCGGCGGAAAGTCCAGCATTCGGGATAACTCACCACCTAGTTTACTCGCAAGATAAATTACAATTAAACTCAGTAATACCCCTGCAAGGACAAGGGGTGCATTCTCAGCTTCAGCCGTTGCCAGTAAGTAATTTCCCGGCGCAATCAGTTCAAGTGGATAATTCATTGATGTATTAATTTATTCTCCGATTAAAAGGTTTGTTGACTAGAGCGAGTTTATCAGAATTTCTTGCATATTTCTCTTAAATTACGTAACTTCTATAACTCCTATAACTCTTTTAAAACATATATTTTGTCATCTCCGTTACTTCTAACTTTCACACAAATATAGCAACGGATATATTAATTGGAACATCATATTTTGATTAAAAGGGAATGAGTATTGAAGAAATAGTTGCCTTAACTGACATCTTGCACCATTCTCAATTCCGCCCTAAAGAAACCCGCTTTCTAAATGCGATCTAGTACTACCGTTATATTTACTGTCCGAATGCAGTTTCGTTGAATCCAGTAGTGGGATAGTTCGACGAAACATCATCGCTGCGATAGCTCACCAAGTTGAGTGCTTGCTTTAATGCTTCTTCACGAGAGCTAACTATGTGATGGGGAGGCAACATACTGAAGATTCCCAGTTTTTGCATTCTCTGCTCGATCTTACCTTGAGCGCCGACGATAAATACGTGACGACCTTTATCCATAGCGTCTTTAATCGCATTTTCTACCGCTAAAGAACTTGTTACGCCCATGTGTGGAACGTCTGTCACGTCCAAAATCAGTACATCATGGTCTTTCATTGCGGTTTGTTCGCGAGCGATCGCCTTAGCAACACCGAATATCATCGGTCCTTCTAAGTGGAACAGCAACACGCGATTGTTAGCTCTATCTAACAAATCTCTTTCTACATCGTTAAGGTTTATTGCATCATCTGCATCGGTAACTGTCTTCACATCTTCAGAACGCAGGTTACTTAAACGTTCGATCGTCAAGATATTCGCAACGAATACCCCAACACCAACCGCAACGATTAAGTCAACAAATACGGTGAGAATTATCACGCCGTACATAATCAAGGCAGCTTTGGGAGATACCTTGTGAGCGCGTTTGAGGAAGCTCCAGTCGATAATGTTTATACCTACTTTCAAGGCGATCGCTGCTAATACCGCTAGGGGTATAACAGAAGTAAAAGGTGCAGCGAATAATACTACAACCAACAAAATCAATGCACGAGTTATACCAGAAAGCGCCGTGCGAGCGCCTGTTTCAATGTTAACAACCGTTCCCATTGTCGCACCAGCACCAGCAATACCGCCAAATAATCCAGAAGCGATATTACCTATACCTTGACCGATTAATTCTTTATTAGAATCATGTTCCGTGCGAGTCAAACTATCGGCAACTACTGATGTCAGTAAGGCATCAATAGAACCCAACATACCCAAAACCAAAGCGTCGATCAGCATGGTTTGGAATTCTCCTGCACTAAATATAGGCATTACGAATTGAGGTAAACCGGCTGCAACTTCGCCAACATCGCTAATTCTGCGGATATCAGCATCGCCGAAGACAAAAAGCGAAACCAGTGTTCCTATAACTAAAGCCGATAACTGCGGGGGAATAAACTTATTTATCTGCTTGGGAGAAAATACCAGAATGGCGATCGTTAACAAAGCCAAAATGGTTTCAAGAGGTTGAATATTTGCGATCAGGTTGGGTATATTTTGCACCGTACCCATCACCCCACCCCCAGGACTTTTCTGCCCTAAAAACGGTGCTGTTTGCAGAATAATTAGAATTATCCCAATTCCCGACATGAAACCGGAAACCACCGTATAAGGCATTAAAGTAACGTATCTTCCCAACTTTAATGCACCAAGGATAATTTGAATTATCCCAGCCATTACTACTACCGTAAAAGCCATTGCTAACCCAGTTTCTCTGTCTGGAGCAGCATCTGTTAAGTGTATAATTACCGCAGTCATTACCACCGTCATCGGTCCGGTAGGTTCGGAAATTAATGTTGGAGTACCACCGAAGAGGGCTGCAAAAAAACCAACAAGAATAGCACCATAAAGTCCAGCAGCTGGGCCTGCACCGGAAGCAACCCCGAAAGCTAACGCCATCGGTAAAGCAATAATTGCAGCTGTTAAACCACCAAATATGTCACCGCGCAGGTTCCTAAAATGGATTTGATTGGTTATTTGCATATTCTTCTCTACCATCTTTTGAGTAATAATTGTTTTTTTTTAGATTTATACAATAATTCTCCCAACCCGCTCAAACATCAAAGCTTGGCAAGCTACAAAAGAAACTATTATTAGCAATCGGTTATTCAATTAGCAAAAAATTTCGCACAAAACCCCGATCGATAGTAAATATCGTCTTGGATAATAAAGAATATTACCATTATGATGATGAATTTTTACTTTATTATTTTGAGACTAGAACATAACTTCGGCAAATTGCATTGCTAATAAGTCTAAGCTAATCATAGACTGATATCTTTATAATTAGCATAGATGTAACTCTATGAAAGTATTATTTGCTATAACCAATAATACGACAAATGTGTAAAAAGTAAATAACTAAAGATTAAAAATTGGCGATCGAGTTTAAAGTTTTAACTTATCAAGTATCAGCGACTGGGGAATAGGCAATAGTTAAAAGTAAAGATTTATTTCTTTTACTTTATGTTTGATAAAGGTTTTGCTGCAAAGTTTGACGCATCACATCTACTGGAACGGATTCCTGTTGTAGCCATATCTTCAAAGCTGCTGCACCTTGTTGAACTAACATTTCTAAACCGTCGATCGCAGTTTTATCTGCAAGTTGTGCGTATTCTAAAAATTTTGTCGGACTGGGAGTATAAATTAAATCGTAGACAATTGTATCTTTTGGTAGATGCGTAAATAACTCTGCATCCACTGGTGAATTTTCAACTTGGGGATACATCCCGATGGGGGTGGTGTTAATTAACAGGTTTGCTTGTTGAATTATTTCTGGTAGCGAATCCCATTGATGAACTTGCAAATTTACTTGTATTGGGGAATCTTTCCAACTATCGCGGAATTCTTTTAACTTTTGTAAATTACGTCCTACCACATGAATTGACGCACAACCCAACTGAGCGCAACCTGCTACAACTGCTCTGGCGGCACCGCCATTACCTAAAATTACTGCTACCGTTTGACTCCAGTTTTTGTCTTGCGATCGCAACGGTGCAATAAACCCTTCGACATCCGTATTCGTGCCGATCCATTTATCATTTCTACGAACAACTGTATTAACCGCACCTACAGCGATCGCGATCGGTTCAATTTCTGAAAGTAAAGGTATTATTGCCCTTTTGTGGGGAATAGTAGCGTTAAATCCGACAACACCAATAGCTGCAAATCCATCGAGAGCTTGTTTTAAATTCTGCGGTTGAACGGGAAAAGGAAGATAAATATAATCTAAACCCAACTTCGCCAAAGCTGCATTTTGCATGAGTGGCGATCGCGAATGTTCTACCGGATGTCCGATTATTCCAAGTAATTTAGTTGTACCCGTAATCATGAGTTGTTATTTATTGATATATTTTGCACGCAACGCACCTTGAGAAGATTTTTTAGAAGATTTTTTGGCGTATTCTAATTTTGATGGTTACTACTATAGTTAGTATTAACTCATGAAAAGTACCTGTTAAATATAAATAGTTACGATAGTATTACAAATTCCTTTTAATTTCGGACTTCCTTACGCTAAAACCTTGGAATCATCGAGGGTAGAAGAACTTTTTGATTAATTTGCCTATATCCGAAGTAGCGAGCGTTAGGATAGTGGCGATTATAGGAACATAGAAATACAACTCGGAATTAACAGTTATTTATTTACTTACTTATTTAGGACTATTATGACAACGCAAAACACGTTATTTGATAAAACCTTCCGCGACGACAATGGCAATATTGTTATAGCTCAACCGCCGAATCCACCGATTATTGTTTGGGGTATAGCTAGTTTACTTCAATTAGTTTTTACAGGAGATGTCAATACAGGTTTAGAAGTATTGGCGTTTGGTTGTTTGTTTACTTGGGGATGGCTAGAATTATTCCAAGGAGTAAATTATTTTCGTCGCGGGTTGGGTTTAATTGTTTTGATTGGGGTTACTGGATCGAGAATTCTGGCTTTGATTTAGGGAATATATAAATCATAATCCTTTCCCGGCTCTACGATTACCGACTTAAAAAACCGCAAAGACGCAGAGAGCGCAGCGAAAAGTGTGATCTTGGGGGTTTCCCCCATGAACAACTTTTCAAGACAAAGGAAAGAGATAAAGAGAGATAGGTAATTATAGAGCGCGTTGGGAGTAATCAAATTTATTTGTTACATAACCACAATTAATCAGACGTAGCACAGTTAATCAGACGTAGCACAATTAATCAGATGTCGCACAATTAATCAGACGTAGCAGTGCTACGTCTCTACATTTTTAGAATTGTAAATCTTCCAATTTAACTTGTTTACCTT
This sequence comes from Rivularia sp. (in: cyanobacteria), assembly GCA_965234645.1. GTDB lineage: Bacteria > Cyanobacteriota > Cyanobacteriia > Cyanobacteriales > Nostocaceae > Rivularia. The sequence goes on from OZ248344.1 coordinate 616,548, forward strand.
TTTCGTCGGTGCGATAAACTAATTCGCGTTGTCCGTCGGTAACTACAACTTTCCAACCGGGTACAATTACCTGAGCGCAAAGTTTATCTTTCTGTGCTAAACCCAGACAACTATCTCCCCAACTTTCTTTTTGCACGTCAGTTATCCGCAGTGCAGCTACAGGTTTACTGACGCGCTTTGTTGCATCTGATAATACTGCGCTTTTGACTGCGGGGGGTAATTCGTTAGTAGTTGTTTTATCTGTTAGATTCGTTTCAATTTGTGAAGAATTAGTGGCTTTAGAAGGTGTTTGAGTAGCTTCAACTTGTGGAGAATTTGTTTGATTATCGGCACAGGAAGTTGTAGAAAATACCAATAAGCAGATAGTAACAACGAGCGTAATTTTAGTAAGTGAGTGCAGCGGAGTATATATCATTATATATTTTGAAATCCTTTTACTTAGATTAGATTCTGAAGAGTGGGATGCATTCTCAAACTAGATTTTATCTTATAAAATTGGTCAAGCGCACAACTCACTCCTTTAAGTACCCGACCGTTTTTGGTTTACATTGCGGTAGTTTATAGGTAGGAAAAATTAGTATTTGTAAATTTGGATGAATTGTAAAATCATAAGATAATAGGCAAGATGGTAAGAAATTTACTGTTAATTCCTAACCTACAATCCAAAATCTAAAATATAAAATGAGGTTTTATTAATGTTTACTAATTCTAAATCGTTTATGAAGTTAACTAAGAGCGTTGTTATTTTAGCAATGGTAGGAATATTTTACTGGCTGCCGATCGCGGGAAATGCTCGAGCTAGCGTTTTGGATAAACAGGAAGTTACCGTTTATCGCAGCCCTGATTGTAGTTGCTGTGGAAACTGGATAAAACATATGGAAAATCATGGTTTTAAAATCGCATACGATCTAAAAACCGAAGATATGGAAGCAATCAAGCAAAAGTATAACGTACCTCAACAGTTAGAATCCTGTCACACCGCAGTTATTGACAATTATGTCATGGAAGGACACGTCCCCGCTGATGATATTAAACGTTTTATCGCGCGATCGCCTAAGCAAACTGGTTTATCAGTACCCGGAATGCCTTCAGGTACCCCAGGAATGGAAATGGGAGAAAAACAGCCGTTTGATGTAGTCTCTTTTAATAAAGATGGTCAAATCAAAGTTGATCGGGAATATCGATCTTATTAAGGAAAGTTAGGAGTAAGGAATGAGGAGTTAGGAGTTGAAAATAAACTTTTTATATAAATAGGACTTAGCACAAAGGTAGATTTTTCTTGTAGGGGAGGCAAAAAGCGGTGTAGATTCTCTTCGGGCTTTATTGCCGTTGTGTGACGCTATGAGTTAATTTGAACGTAGCAATAAGGAAAGTAGCGTCACGCACCATCAACCATTTGTGACAATAATGACGCTATCGCGTCACGCTCAGAAGACCGTAAGTCCTGATAAATCTACTTCTTTATTTACTGATGGATTTCCACTCTCCGAAATATGGACCGCTTTGAACAGTTCCATCGAACATAATAGTATCCCAAATTACGTTCATGGCACGACAAATCATATCTTCAAGAGGAGGAGTAGCACCTCGAAAATCAGCACCAATCAAAATAGCATATTCAAAAGGAGTGAGCATTGCACCACGAAAAACGGCATCAATCGCATTCATATGAGTCAAATTAGATCCAGTTAAATCAGCATTGGTCAAATTACATCTACACAAATTAACACATTCCAAATTAGCATCCCGAACGATCGCATTATCTAACCGAGCTTCTATAAAGGAAGCACCAAATAAATCGGCTCCACTCAAATCAGCACCTGTCAAATCGGCGAAACTTAAATCGGCTCCACGCAAGTTGATATCCCGTAACACAGCACCTTCAAGGTCAATGTAGTTACGTCCGCATTCTTCTTCTCTAATTACAACAGCACCAGCAAAGTTTCTTTTTCCAGAAGTATATCTTTTCAACAACTCTTCGGTAGTAATTTCCCAAGCCATAATCAGTTTTCTAATTTTAGTGTTGATAAGTTGTTACGCATTTAATTTGTATAAGACTAGCGAGCATTCCGGCTCGCACTACTTAATATAAATTGGATATTTTTTTATCTGGAAGTCATAAATAATCAAAACTTACCATTAATCCCCCATCTATTAAACTTTTGTATTCATATTCCGTTACAATCCCTTTACTCAAGTTTACATAATAATTTTATTGACGCTATTCTCAATAATTTTACGAGATTACAAGACTTTGCGCCAAAACGTGATATTGTTATTTTGAGGGAAGCAGTTTATCCACTTTTCAAATTTTCCCCATTTATCAATCAACTAACCCCATAAAAAGCAGCAATTAAGCTGTTATTTGTATTATTCGCATATTACAAAGCAAGAAAATTTGGAAAAACTCAGGATGTTCATGTGAAGTGTTGTAAATTTGATTGTAATTAAAAATACTAAAAATAGCTTGTTAATATACTGATGTTGACAAAAAATATTTTTTACTATCTATCTTGCAAACAAATAATTATTAGGCAGCAAGATGCGCGATCGCCGCTATTTATGCTTTGCTTTTTAGGAGGAATATATATAGTTAAACTTTTGGGGAAGAAATTATGATTGTTGTTCATCATCTGAATAACTCGCGATCGCAACGGATATTGTGGTTGCTCGAAGAGTTAGGAGTTGATTACGAAATCAAGTATTATCAACGCGATGCACAAACTTTGCTTGCACCACCATCTTTGTACGAAGTTCATCCGTTGGGAAAGTCGCCGGTAATTACAGATGCAGGAAAAACAATCGCCGAATCGGGTGCGATCGTTGAATATATAGTCAGTTGCTACGGCAACGGTAAGTTAATCCCTTTCTCAGATACACCGGAACACCTGCGCTATACTTATTGGCTGCATTACGCTGAAGGTTCTGCAATGCCACCACTGCTTCTTTATCTAATTTTTACCCGTTTTGAAGTTAAGGATAGCAGCGCGATGGATGGATTTATCGCACCTCAGATTAAGCTGCACTTTGATTATATAGAAGACGAGTTGAGTAAGAGTACCTGGTTTGTGGGTGAGGAATTCACCGCTGCCGATATTCAAATGAGCTTTCCTTTAGAATTGCTTGCCGATGTTGTACAACAGGTTGAAAGCCGACCTCATATTAAAGCTTTTTTGAAACGCATTCACCAACGACCTGCTTATAAACGCGGGCTTGAACGGGGAGGGGAATACGATTTCGCACTCCTGTAATTAATAACAGGACGATATATCCTTAAGTAAGTCGGCGTTAAAAAATCAAGGTATGTCCGAAGCGAGGGTCACTACGTGAAACGTTAGCGCAGCGTCTCCCGGAGGGAGATAGCAATCCCAGAGGTTTGATGATTGTTTACATCCTGTTATATGCCAAGGGGTTTATTTGTGCCGACTTACTTATCTATATATATGATGCTTGTTAATTTACAAAAGTGAAGTAGATAAGGAGCAAACATTATTCAAAATATCATTTCAATTTTTATTTTGTTTTCAAAGAAAAATTTTTTAAAAGATGTTCGCGGTATGGGACAATAAAGTTATGAGCTTGATAATATCATAATGGGATGTTTGTCAAATTTTTAAAACGAGCCTCATTCAATTATAATTAATACTCTCTAAAAATAATAATACCATGAAAGCGTCACTCTTAACAAAAAAAAACGCACTTTTTTATAGCTTGAAATCAATTTTTCCCTTTATTATAAATTATGCTTGTAAATTTACTGAACGTTTTCAATCTCGATCGCACGCAAAAGTCTTGTAGATAAGTATAAAAAGTTATTCAAAATATCATTTCAATTTTTATTTTGTTTTCAAAGAAAAAATATTAAAAGATGCTCGTGACATGGGATAATAAAGTTATGAGCTTGATAATATTATAATGGAATGGTAGTCAAATTTTTAAAGCAAGCGCCACTCCATTATAATTAATACTCTCTAAAAATAATAATACCATGAAAGCGTCACTCTTAACAAAAAAACGCACTTTTTTATGGCTTAAAATGAATTAATCAATTATTAAGTGATTAAAAATACATAAAAAGCAAAAAGTAAGTATTTATTTGCAGAAAAGCCGTAGTTTATATCAACTGTATTTGTGATAAAGGGAACATTAAATATTTTAAGTATTAGGATTAAATAGATTATAGGCTTTGATATTAATTATCGTTCCAGAATTTTCCGAACTTGTTGTTGGATATTCTCAGATGTGGTTTTGATTAAAGTGTATGTGACAGTTAAATCCATTGTTTCGCCAATTTGCAGGGTTTTGAGGGGACTGAGGAATTCTAATTCAACGTAAGCTTTTGGATCGTAATTGGTATATATTTCAGCGCTACTATTATTGTCGGGATAAATTACTTTATCTATTCTGGGTGAATCCATCCGAACTGCAACTGTTTCACCAAACCATAATAACGTACTCGCATCGCTACCGATTTTATGAGCTTTATTGCGATCGCGTTTTAAGGATAAAATACCGTTATCTATTTTGAAGTTAGCTGGGTTATCTTCAGATTGCTGATTGTAACCTTGAGGAAAAATCGAATTTTGGGGTATTGCTGCATAAACACAAACTGGTTCGTTGAACTGTGTAATCGTCCAAACAGAGACTTGTTGTGCATCACCTTTAACTTTTTCAAAAGTGGTGGTGATTTTCATTATTGGTTTATTTGGTTCAAGGGTGATTTTACGGTAAAATCTAATTCCGTAGAATGGGTCAATTTCAGAAATTAACGTTAATTCGTTGTTTTGGACTTGTATTTTGAGTGGTACGGAATCAAATGTAGTAGGTGGTGGCCAACTCCTAATCGTAATCTTTTCCCATTCAGATTGTGGTGCTACCCAAGTTTTATCACCACCGAAGTTATCCCATTCTTCAGATTTGGTATTGGGTACTTTACCGTATATCTGGGAATTTTCCCAAAATGTATTTTCTCCACCAAGTAAGCGAAATTGCATTATTCTTCCAATTGCTGGAATTATAATTGCTTCTACCTGGGAGTTACTCAAAATATAAGAATCGAACCAACCTTGATAATTGGTTTTTGTAACTGTAATTTTTTCTGACATATTGATGCTTACCGTTAAATAAGAAATTCCTGCTAAAAATAATCCCAAACAAAATAATAGTAAGTGTTTAACCTTGATATGACTCGGAATATTCATTTTTCTATATTATTTAAATTGAAAAATATAATTGATTTTCAATAGGCAGATTTGGGGTAATTAAAATCACGTAATAACTGTAAAAGCAGTATTTTTATAGAGAAAAGACCGCTGTTATATCAATGTATATTGTGATAAAAAAAACAGAGATATTAAGTATCTTACTTGAAAAACCTTTTAGATAAAAGCAATTAGATTATTAACGAGGGTATTGCTGGGGGCATTTATTTTCGATCGCCTTTTGCTCTACTCCCCGGTTGTATTCCTGGAATATTTAATGGAATTTTATAAACGCTATTACCTGCGGTGATGTAAAGTGTTTTATAGTCTTGATTACCCCAAGCTAAATTTGTGGCTTTTTCAGGAACGTTAATTTTGTCTAGAAGTTGACCTGTTGGAGAAAAAATCCAGATGCCTCCAGAACCCGTACAATAGATATTGCCTTTAACATCTACTTTCATACCATCGGGTACACCTTTATCTGTGGAGCCGGGTAATTCTGCAAATACTCTACCTTTGCTTAAAGTGCCATCTGGTTTAACGTCAAAAACTTGGATATGTAATTTTTCGGAATCACTGACATATAATTTTTTTTCATCGGGAGAGAAAGCGATTCCATTAGGACGTACCATTTCTTTATTCAATAAAGTTAGTCCGTTTTCTTGCCAACGATAGATACCATAAAATCCTAATTCTTCCTGCTCTTTGTTGATTCCGTAAGGTGGATCGGTGAAATAAATACTACCATCAGACTTAACTACAACATCATTGGGACTATTAAGAGGTTTATCCCCGTAACGCTCTGCTAAAACAGTGATTTTACCATCTTTTTCGGTACGTGTGAGTTTGCGGTTATGTTGAGCGCTAATTAACCGTCCTTGGTTATCATAAGTGTTACCATTGGTATTTCCAGAAGGACGACGAAATACGGCTATGTTATCTTTAGTATTCCATTTATAAATAGTATCTGCTGGGATATCGCTGAAAAGCAAAAAGCCACTAGGATTCCAAACAGCACCTTCGGTAAATTTGAATCCATCGAATAACTTTTCTAAGGGGGCATTATCATCTACGATATCTGATGTTTTAGCATTAGTATTGCCGCAGCTTTGCTGTAAACTTAATAAAACTAGGAATAAACTGTATGTAGCTATTCGTAAAGTATTTTTATTCATTTTCATCTTGACAATGGCAGCTAATAGAAATTAAATAGCGCTTTTTTAACAGAGACGAGTTTTCTTCGTTTTCCCGCTTCATCTTCTTTTACCCCCTTCCCGGCAGAAGATTACCGATTAAAAAACCCTTCTAGACGCTCTTAGCGCAGAGGAAAGAAGTAAAGAGAGGTATGTAATTTTAGAGTGGGAAGGGAGTAGTTGATTTTAACCTATACCATATCCGGCGTTGTGCGATCGCGAATATTTTCCTTATTCATAAAACCTAACGTAACCTACTCAAATGTAATGGCAGCCTAATTCTTAATACCCTACCATCGAAAGATATTAAACTGTTCTTATATATCTTTAATATTGCTGCTTCTATAGTGAAAAATAGAATATATGGTGTATTCACTAAAAATACATAAATTATCATTAGCTGAGATTAAAACCGTGATGGGAGCAGGATTACAAATTAATTGGGTTGTAGCGACGACGTATGCTTTGCAGTTTGTTGCTTGGGGATTTCTCTCAATTTTGATTGCGGAGGTGATTCGAGATAGCTATCATGCTGCTTGTCATCACGTACAATGGTTATCCAAATGGCATAACAAGCACCATCAGGTATACAAGCGGGATTTATCGATAATTTCTTTGGAAGCTTATAAAGATTCTCAGCTTTATCACGATATTGTTGAATCGATGTTGCTGCTAGTTATAATCAGCGCGATCGCAATTATTTTTCACCCGGTAGGTTTATGGTTGGGTGTACTTTACGCTGCGACTTTCCTTTATGGAGCGTCGTTAAGGTATTTTCTAGGTAAAGTTGAAACCGACTATACTCATAAACCGGGAGCTTTATCCGTTATTCCTTCAACGTGGTGGGTAAATCGTACTTACCACTGGCGACATCATTTTGATGACGTAAACGCTTATTATAGTGGTGTATTTCCAATAGTAGATAAAATTTTGGGTACGGCACTTTCTGTAAAAGGTAAAACGGTTGCGATAACCGGAGCTAGCGGTACATTAGGGCAAGCTTTAACCACCGAGTTGATTGCTAATAACGCTAAAGTTGTGGCGTTAACTACCAATCCCGAAAAAATTATCGCACAACCCAAAGTAAGTGTAATACCTTGGGAATCCGGGAAAGAAGAAGAATTGCGATCGCGCTTACAAAAGGTTGATATTTTAATAATTAACCACGGCATAAATGTGCATGGTAGCCGCACATCCTCCGATATTGATAAATCCTTTGAAGTAAATGCATTTTCAGCAGTGAGATTAATGGACGTATTTTTCTCCACCGTGACGGGTGCGAATGATAAAGCGACAAAGGAAATTTGGATGAATACATCGGAAGCGGAAGTATCCCCAGCTTTGAGTCCTTTGTATGAATTGAGTAAAAGAACTTTAGGGAATATAATTACGTTAAAGCGGTTGGATTCCCCTTGTACCATTCGTAAGTTGATTTTAGGACCTTTTAAAAGTCAGTTGAATCCTTATGGGGTGATGTCAGCACAACAAGTTGCCAAAGGAATTGTATTTTTTGCGCGTAGGGACTTTCGCAATATTATCGTTACCGTTAATCCTTTGACTTATATATTCTTTCCGATTAAGGAATTGAGTACCTGGTTGTATTTCGTAGTTTTTACAAAATAGACAATTGGAAATTGGTAATTGGGTTAATTTACCGGGGGTTTTCAACCTCTGGTGAATTACGAAAGTCTTTTAAAATTTGATAAAATGTTAATCAATTTATAGTTTCAATTTATAGGATAAAATTTTATTTATTTAGAGAGAATTTTTTTTTAAAAGTGTTCGCGATGTGGGAGAATTAAGTTATGAGGTAAATTATTTATAATGGGAATATTAGTCAAATTTTTAAATTAGCCAATATTACAATTATGATAAATACTTTATAAAAATAATAATACCATCAAAACGTTACTTATAGTTAAAAATCGCGATTTTTATAATAGAAAAGAAATTTTTGAACGTCAGAACTAAGATTCTTTAAAAACTTCGGAAATAAACCAATTAAACTAAAACTCAAAGCCCCCGACGGCAGAGAATTGGATTTAGAAGCTAGCAATAAAGAGGATTTTATATCCGTAATGCACAAAGCAGAAGATTTTCTCAACAATACCAGAAGTGTTTAGGATGGCAAGATGTCGAAGGTAGCTTTACTGATTGGGGTAAGTGAATATCAACCGGGATTAAATTCCTTACCAGCTGCCGTGAAAGATGTGGAAGCGATGCGACAAGTGCTGGTAAATCCAGAAATGGGTGGTTTTGCCGATGCTGATGTGACGGTGCTGAAAAATCCCCAACCGGATGATATTAGATATGCAATCTACGAACTATTTACCAATCGTCAGAAGGATGACCTATTATTATTTTACTTTTCCGGTCATGGAATTAAAGATGATAGGGGAAATCTTTATTTGGCAACTTGCGATACCAGGAAAGAAAATGGCAAGTTAGTTACACCTTCGGCAGTTGCAGCTAGGACTCTACATGAAAATATCAACGATAGCCGTTCTCAAAGACAGGTAATTATTTTAGACTGCTGTTTTAGCGGTGCGATCGCGCAAGGTATGAGCGTTAAAGATGATGGAAGCGTCAACGTCAAAGAACAATTAGGTGGTAAGGGAAGAGCAATTCTGACTTCTTCCACTTCTACTCAATATTCCTTCGAGCAACAAGATTCCGAACTTTCGATTTACACCCGCTATTTAGTGGAAGGTATCAATACGGGTGTTGCGGATAAAGACGGAGATGGTTGGATAAGCATTGATGAATTACACGAATATGCAAGTAGTAAGGTGCAAGAAACATCTCCAGCTATGACTCCGGAATTCTACCCGGTGAAGGAAGGACATAAGATTTTATTAGCGAAGTCGCCGAAAGATGACCCCAAGCTATTATATCGTCAAGAAGTAGAACGTCGTGCCCAAGAAAATCAAGGTGCTTTTTCTATTTTTACTTTAAGAATTTTAGAAGGGAAGCGCCAAGAGTTAAATATATCTCCAGAAGAAGCAAACGCAATTAAAGAAGAGATTTTACAACCATATCGAGAATACGAACTTAAACGTTATGAATACGAGCAAACATTAATTGAAGCAGTAAAAAAGCATTATCCATTTAGTCAAGTAATACAAAAAGAGATAAAAGAATATCAGCAATATTTGGGACTTAGAGATGAAGATATCGCTGCTATCGAACAACGAGTTTTGGCTTCAAAGCAAGCTGAATATCAACGTCATCAGCAGGAAGCAGAAAGATTAAAGCAAGAGCGAGAACAAGGATTAAAATATCCAACACAACAAGTAGAATTACAAAGACAGCGAGAGCCAAAATCCCCTTCAATTATTCAAACCCAGCCGTTTGAATTTGAGACAGCCCCTTCAATCATTCAAACCCAACCATTTGAATTTGAGACAGCCACACTATTTAAAAGCTCAGGTATTTTCCGTATCGGAAGAAACTACGAAATTAACCGCAGTCGTGGACGAGCGGAGTCTTTTCAAGAAGACTTAGGCAGTGGTGTATTCTTAGAAATGGTGAAAATCCTTGGTGGTAGTTTCCTCATGGGTTCGCCGGAAAGTGAGCTAGAACGATACGATAATGAAAGTCCGCAGCACAAAGTCAATATTAAACCCTTTTTTATGGGTAAATTCCAAGTTACCCAAAAACAGTATGAAGTAATCATGGATGAAAATCCCTCCCACTTCAAAGGTGAAAAAAAGCCTGTGGAAAAAATAACTTGGGATAATGCGGTGGAGTTTTGTAGTAGGATATCTCAGAGAACTGGAAAAACCTATCGCTTGCCCAGCGAAGCTGAATGGGAATACGCTTGTCGTGCTGGAACGACTACGCCATTCCATTTTGGTGAAACTATTTTTACTGATCTAGCTAACTATAGAGGGACAGACTGGAATTACGAAGGTAGATTATACCCAGGAAATTACGGTAGTGGTTCTAAAGGTGAATATCGAAAACAAATCACAGATGTTGGTAGCTTCCCCGCGAATGCCTTTGGATTATATGATATGCATGGGAATGTATGGGAATGGTGTCAAGATAGTTGGCATAAAAATTATCAAGGAGCGCCAACCGATGGTACTGCTTGGGTAATTAATGATAACGAGAATGATTATCGCTTGCTGCGTGGCGGTTCGTGTTTTAACGATCCGAGGTACTGCCGTTGTGCATATCGCTCCTGGATCGAGCGCGGCAGCGTGGATTTCAACATTGGTTTCCGGGTTGTGTGCGGTGTTTCCCCCAGGGCTTCTTAGCCCTTAGTTGTAGGTTGGGTTGAGCGATTTAAACACCAAGCACTTCTTTCGCAGTTAACCTCAATTCTGGAAATAATTTTGATTCAATTATTTCATCCCCCCTGTAAGCTTTTTTAATATACTCCGACTCGTTATCCAACAAGCAAACGGTTACGGTAGGTTGCTTTGGATTACCTGTAAATTCCTTGCCACCCAATCCTAAATAATCAATTATCCAATATTCCGATATCCCAACACCCGAATATTCACCGTATTTTTTATAATAATCGTCTCTCCAATTAGTACTAACTACTTCTACTACTAAAGGAATGGATTTTGCGAGAGTAACTGTTGAGTAGTCATCCCAGTAAGGTTCGTTGTCTAAGTTATCTAAATTTAGCAGTAATATATCTGGTAGATAAGCAGCTTCACTAAACGCAGATTTTATTAAAGCTTTCGATGGGATGCCTAATGGTAAATTAAGTCTTTTAAATTCCAGCGTCAAATTACCGCTAACTACTGAAACAACAATTTCATGCTTACCTTTCGGCTGTGCAATTTCTACTAATACCCCATCATGTAATTCCCATAGTGCTTCTGAAGGCTTTTGTTTTATAAACTTTTCAAATGTTAAATACTCAGCTAGTGGCTGAATTATTTTTGTTTGAGCCATTCGATTTTAGATTTTAATTCTAAAGCTTAAGTCTTTCCCTACAATACATGAAAATCCGCGAAGGATGGACTATAAACCAATGTCAAGGGCGAAAAAGATCGCAGCAGATGCTTTGTGACTATCCATACAAAGTTGGATTGCACCTCCTCGAACATGGTGATACTTGGCGACTACGGCAAAAGATAGTTAAAGATTTCCAGTTTTGAATAAATACTTTTTACTGGAGGCAGAGCCTCGAAAGCCTAGTTCCCAGGCTGAGCTTGGGAACCAGATCGATATCGTAGTGCGTTAACGAAGTGTGTCCGTTAGGACATGCATCTTGCTCGCTAGTATTATACAAATACAACCCCTCATATTTATTCTCTGACAAGGGTAAAATATTATCTAGTATAACTGTGGAAATTACGGTTGCTTTATTGTAGGATGGCGAACAATGCATCTGTAATTGAAAAATTATTCGAGCTATGAAGACGATCGCAACTTCAAATATTCAGCTAACTATTTCCCTCTCGGAACTGGGTTTAGATGAGGAAGAGTTACAAGCGGAAGTAGAAAATTTGCTACCTCAGATTCGAGAAGTAGACGGTGTAGAAGATGCGGGTTTGGTGGAGGTAACTGAAGTACCTGAAAATTCTAAATCTCTAACTGGTTACGCTTTGGGGATGTTAAAAACAGTTCTAGATAAAGAACATCTGAAAAATGTTTTTGGTTTCTTGCGCGATCGCTTTGCTGGTAAACCTGAAACAATTAAGCTGTTACTCAAAGCTCCTGACGGTAGGGAATTAAATTTAGAAGCCAGTAATGAGGAGGATTTTGCATCGGCGATGCAACTAGCATCCGATTTTCTCAACAATACCAAAAGTATTTAATCTAAAGGGTGGCAAGATGGCGAAGGTAGCTTTACTAATTGGGATAAGTGAATATCAACCGGGATTAAACCCCTTACCAGCTGCTGTTGAAGATGTGGAAGCGATGCGGCGTGTTTTGGGAAACGCGGAAATGGGTGGTTTTGCGGATGATAATATTACGGTGCTGAAAAATCCCCAACCCCAGGAAGTCAGAAATGCTATCGAGGATTTATTTAGCAATCGCCATAAGGATGATTTGCTATTATTTTACTTCTCCGGTCATGGAATTAAAGATGAAAGGGGAAAGTTGTATTTTTCAACCCGCGCTACCACAAAAAATAATGGTTTGTTGCGAAAGGCTTCGGCTGTTGCAGCTAGTTATCTGCATGAAAGTATAAATGATAGTCGTTCCCAAAGACAGGTAATTATTTTAGACTGCTGTTTTAGCGGTGCGATCGCCAGTGGAATGACACTCAAAGATGATGGTAGCGTTAACGTACAAGAGCAATTAGGGGGTAAGGGTAGAGCCATTCTTACTTCTTCGACTTCAACTCAATATTCTTTTGAGCAACAAGGATCTTCGCTATCAGTTTACACTCGCTATTTGGTGGAAGGTATTAAGACTGGTGCGGCGGATACAGATGGGGATGGTTATATAAGCATTGATGAGTTGCACGAATATGCGAAGAATAAGGTGCAAGAAGTATCTCCAGCTATGACTCCGGAATTCTACCCGGTAAAAGAAGGACATAAAATTATATTGGCAAAGTCGCGCCTCGACGATCCTAAGTTAATATATCGTCAGGAATTAGAACGTCTTGCCCAAAGAAATTAGGGAAATTTGTCTAATATTGCTTTGATAATTTTAGAGGGAAAGCGCAACGATTTGAAGATATCTCCCGAAGAAGCAACTGCAATTAAAGAAGAGGTATTGCAGCCCTATCGAGAGTACGAACATAAATGTCACGAGTACGAACAAGTACTAATTAACGCAGCGAGTAAACAATATCCATTTAGTCAAGTAATACAGAAAGATATCAAAGATTATCAGCAATATTTTGGACTCAGAAATGAGGATATTGCTGTTATTGAAAAACGGGTTTTAACTCCAAAGCAAGCAAAATGTCCCCGAATAGCAACACGAGTAAAACGAGAAATAGATTCCGGGCATACTTCACCACAAAATTTAAAGCCTGGAAAGCCTGGAATCATCAAGTCTAGTAGAAATGCGATCGCATCTGTTGGAGCAATTATTGTATTGGGGCTTTTGGGATTTCTAGTAAATATTCCGAAAGAATCGCTGGTAAGTTACATTAATTCAAAAAAGATTTTAAATAAAAGTCCTGAAATTAAGTATTCACCTGACGATTTAGAAAACATTTTAAATCAAGTTCCAGAAATAAAGTATGCATATCGTTTAAGAAAAATAAATCGCCGAGTTTACGAACAAATCGATTTAACGTGGAAGAATCGTCAATCGTTAAACCATAATTTATTTTATCGTGTCATAACAGCAGGAGATGGTACAGTATTAAGTTACCTACCTCTAGATGAATCGGCACGGAAATATATAAATCAAACTCCCATTGCCGGAGTATATCAATTAAATAATCAAATACCGATAAAAAACGAACCCGTGGCTCAATTTCGGGTAAGATTTCTTAAAGGTGGGGTGTTAGCAATTAATCCTTGGATCGGGTACAAGTACAAAACTCCGGATTTATTTGGGGCAGAAATTACAGATGCTAATCAAATTAAAGAGTTAAGACAAAAGCTCTACGATAATATCTGGAATAACTGGGGAGGTAATCCCACATATTCACAAAACTTGAGGTATCGAGTGGCTGTAAGAAAAGATGGCGCGATCGCCGATTATGAACCAATAAACAAAGCTGCCTTTGATAACTTCCGGAAAACACCTTTACCAAAAATGTTTGCGGAAACTCAATCTAATATCCCAGCTTCAAAAAATCAACAACCTTTAGCTCATTATCAAGTAATATTTTCGCGACGCTCACCTAATGGTAAATTGAAAGTTGAACCTTGGCAAGGATATCCACGACAAGAAAGCGATGAATAAATCAAAAATAATTCCATAGAGCTTAAATTCATTACTGCTTTCCCCGCTCTAGGATTACGGACTTAAATGTTTTGACAGGTAAAGGTTCGTAGTAAGCGCTTTAGCGCTCCGGATTTGGAACTAAAGTCGGCACGTAGAATCAGTCAAATTTAATGCAATCGACTACTAGTTTTTCTCATTTGTTTTGATGGATAGCTCCCGTTTCGTAGTTGCGGTTGGGCACTTCATGTTACCGAATTCGGAGGGGCTAAAGCCCTTACTACGAACCCTTCATAACTTATGATGGTGAAATACTAGACGCGAGACGCGCACCACGCTATACAATAGTCCTCAACATTTTGCTAAAATATTTCACATAACTTTATATTTATGTTTATGAAGACAATTGACAAGTTGAATATTGCAGAAACGACTCGATTGTTTTCTAATCTTACATTGGATGAAAATAAGCTAATTCATAAGCCAGGTAGCGTTATCGGCAGTACGGCGCTAATTGCTGGAACTACTGTGGGTGCTGGGATTTTGGCTTTACCTGCTGTAACTTTACCAACTGGAGTTTTACCTTCTACAACTTTATTAATCGGCGTTTGGCTGTATGCTGTGGTGTCGGCTTTGCTGATTGCAGAGGTGATTTTAAACGGTATGCGTTATAGCGGACGCGCTAGTAATGGTTTGTTGGCAGTGGTAGAATCTACGCTGGGTGGAGTGGGAGCGAGAGCTACGGGTGTTGCTTATCTGTTTTATCATTATGCTTTGTTGATAGCCTATGTTTCTCAAGGTGGGAAAATTTTAATCTCTGCGGTGGAAAAAATATGGGATATACCCGTACCTGCATGGATGGGAAGTACCGGATTTGCTTTGGTATTTGGCGGTATTTTGTATTTGGGAAGAGATAAATTTATTGAGAAGTTAAATAGCTTTTTTGTGGCAATCGTTATCGCTTCGTTTATTGGGTTGCTAGTTTTAGGTGTAACGCAGATTCATCCGACTTCTTTGTTATCGCAAAATTGGAGTGCGCTTCCTCCCGCGTTATCAGTAATGTTAGTAGCGCTGTTTTTTCATAATATTGTGCCAGTGGTTGCGACTCAGTTGGAAGGAGATGCCAGAAAAGTTCGTAAATCTATTGTTGTGGGTTCGGCAATTCCTTTAACGATGTTTTTGCTGTGGAATGCGGTGATTTTGGGAAGCGTAACTCCGACAATGTTAGAGAATATTTCCAGTAATAGCAGTATTTTCGATCCTTTGCAAGTATTGCGTGCTGGTGATGCTGGGCAATGGTTGGGGATTTTAGTTACAGTATTTTCCGAGTTTGCGATCGCGACATCTTTTATCGGATTTTTCTACGGATTACGAGATTTATTCAAAGATATGAATTTGTTTGCAGATACCTCCAAGTTTAGTTTACCGTTAATATCGCTGATATTATTTCCGCCAATGGGTTTTTCTGCGATCGATCCCAACATCTTTTTTACAGCTTTGGATTATGCTGGCACCTTCAGCGTGTCAATTTTGGGAGGTGTAATTCCTGCTGCGATCGCTTGGATACAGCGGGATAAATACAAGGAATTGAATCAACCGCTTGTCCCTGGTGGTAAGTTGATGTTGGTAATTACGATCGGTATTGCGTTGATGGCGATCGTTTTGGGGAGTATTAAAGGTTAAAAAAGATTTCGTTGTATTAACATATCCCATGTGATGTTATTGGGATATATTTAAAGAAATTTATTTAGAACCAGCAGTCCATTTAATTCCAAATCTGTAGTTTTTACTTGCCTCTTCATGGTGTGCAAAGTATTTTTCTTCTTTACTAATGACAACCTGAGAGCCGATGGTTTTAATCATCGCAGCAGCACAGAAACGTCGATTACTGTCCGGGTTATCGAGTTCAAGGGATACTTCTTCACCATTGCTGATTTTGAAGAATATGCGCCCCTGTACAGATTTAAAATCGCGTGTTCCCTGGTAAATCAAGGCAAAGAACATCACTCGTTTAATGAGATCGGGTCTAAAAATGTAAATATTCTCGCCATTAGCCGCAGTCCCAGTACGGTCATCTTTATCAAGAAAAATGTAGGGTGAAGAATTTTTCGAGCCAAAGCTGTTTCCCAAAGGCTGAATAACTCCTTTGTGACCATCGACCATCTGATACATACATCCTAAGTCAAGGTCTGGTGCTTTGTTGCCAGCAAGTAGGTTTTTAAATAACCCACCAATATTGTTTTCCTGACGATTCCAGTTAAGGTTGACATGAATGATTAATGGCTGGGAATCACTCGATTTTTTGAGGTCAATATTGTGTGAGTCACCGCTTTTTTTTAGTTGAATAGCCATGTTATTTTGACTTTTACGGCTATTTTCAGGAATGGTTACTTTCGGTTCTTCAATATTTTCTTCCTTTTTAGTCTTGACAATATACTTATCTACAAAACTTTGTAATCCAGTATTATAACCTTCTCCTACAGCTTGAAATCTCCATTCATCGTTTTTTTTATACAACCTTCCAAACTCTAATGCCGTCTCTTGAGAAAAAGCCTCTCTCAGATTGTACCGAGCTAAAGAGCTTTTATTCTTTTGGTTATAAATTTTGATAAAGGCATTTTTTATTTGGCTAAAATTTTGTTTTTTCTCCAGTGCTTCATTAATAGTCGCCACAAAAACTATTTCCTGAATTACCGGATCTACTTTTGCCAAATTAATATAAATAGTTTCATCATCTCCATTACCTTCTCCAGTTCTATTATCTCCTGAATGTCTAATCGAGCCATCAAGAGATTCAAGGTTATTGTAGAATACAAAATATTTTTCATGACTGACTTTGCCATCTGCGCCTAACATGAATACAGAAGCATCAATATCATAGGTTTGTCCATTCTTACTTACCTGCCAGCCCAAACCAATAGCCACTTTTTTTAAATCAGGAGCTTCTTTTGAAAGATTAAACCTGCCACCTTTGGTTAATTCAATTTCCATTTTGTATAAATTATCTTGGTTGAATTTTTTATTCTGTTGTTAATTTGAAAAAAAAGGGGATAACAACAATGAATACCCCCTTTTTATTAACTACTTAAATAGCTACTAAGCAGCGTATCGGTCTACAAAACTCTGAAGCCCTGATTTATAACCAGCCCCGACAGCTTGGAATCTCCATTCTCCATCTTTTCGATAAAGTTTACCAAATTCAATTGCTGTTTCTGCCGAAGCATCTTCTTCTAATTCATATTTAGCAATTTGTTTTTCGGTCGCGTTATCGTAAATTCTAATATATGAATTTCTGACTTGTCCAAAGTTTTGCTTTCTTTGCTCTGCCTCATGGATAGTCACGACAAAAACTATTTCTTGAACTGAAGTATCAACCTTACCTAATTCAATTTTAATTGTCTCATCATCACCTGCACCTTCTCCAGTTTTGTTATCTCCTTCATGTTTTACAGAACCGTCTGGAGATTGTGAATTGTTATAAAATACAAAGTATTTTTCGTTAATAATTTTTCCACTAGCATCTAACATAAATACGGAAGCATCTAAGTCGAAAGCTGAACCTGTATCTGTGACATTGATATCCCATCCTAAACCAATACCAGCTTTTTTTAAGCTTGGTGCTTCTTTTGAAAGATTGATTCTTTCGCCTTTGCTTAAGTTAATTGACATGATTAATACCTCTTTCTAGAAAACGACTTGTACCTGAAGTTGATATTGAGTTGAGTTACTGAATATTTTTGATGTATTTAAGTACTTAAGAAATGATTAAGCGGAAGATTTTACGGTAGCTGTTAACTTCAAAATTCATTAAGGCTCGGTTCTTGTTTTTGAACCTTGTTGACATTTATTACTTTAGGTGAATTCGGGTTGCTATTATCTATCTTTGCAATCACACACCACTTACCAATTTCTTCAGAAACTAATGGTACTTCGATGTGATCCCCACCATCAGTTTTTACAACGACTTTACCATCGTATTTTGAAAAACTATCCCCTGATGACAAAAAGCCGAGAAATCGAAATATATTTGTGGCAATTAGCACATAGTCTACATGAGCTAATGTTGCTATTTTTATATTCTCTTGATTATTACCTGCTGTTGCACCGACACCAGCATCTTTATCTAATAAAATACAAGGTGGCTGATTCAAACCTCCTTTTTGAGCAAATGAGATATGTCCGAATGCCCCATTTTTTATTTTGTAAAATGCATGGAGATCCAAATCAACAGATTTTGTCCAATTAAGTTTGATATCAACATTGGTAAATCTCTTAGAGAGTTCTATCAAATCTCCCTTTTTTTTGAGAACAATCATGGAACGTACAGTAGATTATGCAATCTATATTAAGTGACTGTTAAGTAAGACTGGCATCAGTATAAATACTGATTTAAAACCAGCGTTCATGTCATTAGCTTGGTATCAACGTAAATATCGCTTTCTATTCGTTCACACACAAAAATAAGGATACTATTCTATGTATGTACCAACTTATTTCTACCCGTATCTTGATTCAAAAAATTTAATTGGTGGGGTAAATTTATCGCAATACTGTATGAGTTGTAAGAAGTTGAAGTGTTAGAAAACTGGGTTCTTTGATTCTTACAAATGATTTAAAAATTATATAATTGCTTTAAAGAAGTGTTTTGTTAATTCTGCATATTAATCATCCCAAATCGGCAATTGATTCACTTTATCTAACAATAAACCTACATAAGTATTTTCAGTATTATCAACCGTGGCGGTACTAAAATAACCATTCTTACCATCATGGGTATGGGAACCTGTTTCAACTACTTGATAACGCCCCTGCCGTACAGCTTGAATAAAAGGAGAATCGATCGTGATAGACCAGCGATCGGCGAATATAATTTTAGTAACATCTTCAACCCAATCTCTACTACCCCGCAGGTGATATACTTTTTCAACTTTATTAAAACCCGTTTCGCCATCGAAACTACCACCGATGGAAACGACTATTAACCGTGTATTTAACCAGTTATATAAATATTCCGCAGCACCTAAAGATACTTGTGCCCCTCCACTGGTACCTACAAGAATAATCTCGATCGGTTGCGGCGATTCAGGATTCAAAGGAGATACAGCGTTCATGCGTTCTGCGATCGCTTTGGCAATTCCCAAGTTATAAACCGAACCATAGCGGCTATCGGTAGAAATCGCGAATCGCCATAAATTGCGAATTTTAATCAACACATCTGCATTCTTCAACCAACCTTGCCCTTTGGAAGCAAAACGCCATACAGGTGCAAAAAAACGCTGTCCCCCCAAACTTTCATTTGCAGCTGAGTAGGGAAATACATCGTCTACAATTGCACATTGAGGATGAAGCTTTGCTAATTGATTGAGAAAGATTTCTTCTCCAGGAGTCAATTCGTTAGCGGAAAAGTCTCCGACTCCGGGTAAAAAGATAATATAGCAGTCTTTTTCTCCGACGTTTTTTATATTCAAATTATTTTTAATTAAATCTTGAGTTGGATTTTTATCCAATCCTAAAGCTTGACTACTTGTACTCAACCACCACGACAAAGTACCTACGGGAGCAATAATTCCCCAGATAATTAATAATATACCCGCGAAAATTAATAGTTTTAAGGTTTCACCTCGCAGCCATTCTAAAATTCGTTGAATAACTTTGATAAGTTTTAACATTTTTAATATTGCATATTCGACAATACTCGATTATATTCAAATTCTTAACAATGTCTAACGCAATTATTATGGACGCAACTCAAAATAATTCTAAGTGGCAATTACTATATACGCTCAAAAACGCTTTACTTTTAAATGAGCAACTTTATGACGACGCTTGTAATACACCTTACAATAATCAATTAGCTTTAACTATCGTAATTTTAGCTGGTGTTTCTCATGCGTTGGGAAGTCTTTTTATTTTATTAATCAATAGAGCGGCGATCTATTTACTTTTATTAGCACTTTTAATTGATGTTCTCTCAATTATTATCGGATATTATTTTTGGAGTTTAACTATTTGGAAAGTTGGACAATGGATAAAGTCAAAAGATCCAAAATTTAATAATTTATTAAGCCCAATTGGATTTGCTTATGCACCCCAAGTATTGAACATTCTAACTTTAATTCCCTTATTAGGAAGACCAATAGAATTAATATTAGCATTATGGAGTTTATTAGCGGTAATTGTAGCAGTTACTCAAGCCTTAGATATCAAAACTCCTAAAGCAGCCTTTATTTGTGTAATCGCATGGACAGTTATTCAATTTGCCGTGGGTTCTATTCAAGTTTTAGAACAGAAGGTGGTGCAGTTTACTAGTTAGAAGATTGGGAATAATGTTTTACTCTTATTGTAGTGCGGGCATCTTGCCCGCTATTAATAATTCAAACTAATATTATTAATTCAAACTAATATTATTAATTCAAACCAAGATTAAAAATTCAAACTAATATTATTAATTAAAACCAAGATTAAAAATTAAGAGGTTGTTTGAAAAATGGTTAGCTGTATCTTGCATTTATCGATCCCCCCTAACCCCCCTTATAAAGGGGGGAATCGAAATCAAAGTTCCGTTAAAAAGGGAAGGAATCGGAATCAAAGTCCCCCAAATTAGCGGGGGATTTAGGAGGAACTAGAACATTTTACTACCGACAAGAAAACTTTTAAAACATCCCCTAAAACCAATATTATCAATAAATCTAAAAACTCCGCGTACCTTTGCGCTTACCTTTGTATTCCTCTGCGTTAGAAAAATATTGATTATTAGTAGATAAACCAACCGCTACATTTAATTTTTCATCGCCCTTCTTAATCGAGCTTATATCTTTATTTGTAAGCTCGGTGACAACACTTAAAAATAATTCCCCTTCTCCAAGAGAATTGATATAATTAGCATTTAAATAACGGCGATAACTTGAATCATTTGTAACATAAGTATTGAACATTGCCAGAGCTAAATACTCTGTATATTCGCGAGCTAAATTAGGAGAAGGACCGATCGCTTGCGATGGTACGGGAATTGTAGAGTCGGGTGATTCAGCAATTGTAGAAAAGTGGGTTCCACCGTTCATTAATACTAAATATTTATTTTCGTTTGTTAACCAGGTAAATGGTTGAATTTGTTCTGGATATGCGGGAGCGGCGGTATCGGCAGTACCCGCTACAATCATTAGGGGAATGTTGATTTTGCTTAAGCCTTCTTGCCCAAAAACGCTGCTATCTACTGGATTAATTGCAATTGCTGCTTTGATTCTAGGATCTGATAATTTATAGTCATATTCGGGCAAACGTAAAGCTAAACATTGCAATAATAATGAAAGGTTGAGCGTATTTTCATCAACCGGACAACTTTTTTGTAGCTTTGCAAAATTAATTTGGGCACCTGCTAATGCTAAAGCCGTGTAACCGCCAAAGGATTGCCCAATTACGCCTACTTGTTCCATGTTGAAGCGTCCCTTATATGCGGCATCGGAATTAGATAGACGTTCGAGATAATCTAAGACATATTTTACATCCAAAGGTCGGTCAACAAATTCCCTGGGGTCAGTTACCTCATCCGCAATTCCACCTAATAATGCTTGCAGTTGCCCAGAATTGCTACCGGGATGTTCGGGTACCGCAACTACAAAACCATGAGAAGCCAGATTTTCGGCTAAATAAGCGAAACTGGTGCGATCGGAACCCAATCCGTGAGAAATTACAATTACCGGACTCTTATTTGTCGATCGCGGTAAATAAATATCTAAAGGGAAAGTGCGAATCCGGGATAAATCGTTGAGGGTAACGCTTTGCTTTGTATAGGTAAAACGACCTTTTTGCAATACATCAAACAAAATATTATTTGATACGGTTTCGCTGGATGCTTCTTTTAAAGATTTTTCGTTAATCAGAGTAGCTGCTTTTTGAGTCCGATTGACAATATTTCTTGCCCGTAATGCAATTTCAAAACTGCGAAATAAATCGATTGAAAGAGTTTTTGAAGGAAATTTACGTAATATATTTAATAAAGTAAAATTTTCTTTGTTTACGGCTGCTAATATTAATGCCGAACGAGTTGCATAAAATCCGCTACTGCGACGCAACTCATTTCTAGTCATTTCTGCACTATTGCGATATTTCCGTTGAACTACTTGCGAAAGATTTTCTAATAGTTTCTCACCAATTGGCGAATAAAGAAATTGAGAAACTTCAACAGCTCCTAAAGGAATAGGAGCAAGTAATACTTGTCTTAATTCTTCTCGCCTACTTTCAGGAACGTATTTAAGATATGCTGCTAATTCATCATTTACTTGACCAGTTTTGGCATATTGTTCTAGAGAATCAACCGAAATTGACCTTTCTACTACGCCAAAAGAAAGCTTTAACCTTTGGGCACCGACAGCGCGACTCGGAGTTAAAACGGGTAAAGCGCAACTAATAATACTGCTTAATACTATATTCAGCCAAATTGATTTTTTATACATATAATTACAACTCAGGATGTAACCAGTTGAACAATGCAAGAGTTGTAATTGTACCGATAAAATGGGCGGCGATACCACACATATTTGCCATTGCTACAAAAATATCGAGGGGGCGAATAATCCGCGTCGGATCGTAAATTGCCACACCTTGAGGTTGAGCGATGGATTTTGCTAATAAAACACCCAAACTCGAACCTCCTCCCAAGATCGTTAACAGCAATCCCACTAAACCGACAATTACGCCGATTCGCAATATTTTCATTACCTCAGCTTTCTTGGGATGTATTTCTGGTTTCGGGTTGCGGAGTCTTCTAGCGAAACGAGATAAACGGAAAGCCAAGTAAATACCGACTAATAAGCATAAAATTCCGCAAGTAGCCCAAAACATACTAATACCCAATCCGGGGGTAGTGGTATCGGTATATTGCGTAGCAGCACGCACACCAGCCCCAGGTACGACAACCTCATTACTTATCGCTTGATTAAAGCTACGTCCGGAAATCGCGAATATTAACAATAAACCGCAAGCAGCACCCAATCCCAACTGCAACCAAAAACTAACCCAGCTACCAAGACGCAATATATTAGCGATTCGTTCTTGCTTCGGATTTATTGTAGATGTTGAGGTCGTTTGCATAGTAATTGAAATTTTATATTTTAGATTATAGATTTTAAAAGATTTATAGTTGTATTTAATTGCATTTTTAATTAAATAAGTATCACTAAAAATCTTTTTGCTTTCACTATAAGTTTGTTGCAAAAGAATGACGACTCTCTCAAGGAAGAAAATCAAAGTGCTGCAAGTAATAGTTTTGTTAGTTGGGCATTGGGGGGAGATGGGGAGATGGGGAGAGGGGGAGATGGGGAAGATGGGGATAAGAATAACAAGGGAGCAAGATCCTGACACTACAAATAATTTTTTATAAGTTCTATCCCCTTGTCTCCCCATCCCCTTGTCCCCCCATCTCCCCATCCCCTTGTCTCCCCATCCCCGAATCCTCCTAACCCAGTCCCGACCAGGGTTCGAGGAAGTCGGGATACAGTGTTAATCCACCGTCGATATATAAAGTTTGTCCGGTGATGTAAGTTGCTTCATCGGAACATAAAAAAGCTGTTGCCGCAGCCATTTCTTCGGAGGTACCGACTCTACCCATTGGTATATGACTTTCTACGTTAGCTTTCTTTTCTGGATCGTCAGTCCAAGCATCGTTGATGGGTGTGATGGTTGCACCGGGTGCGATCGCATTTACCCGAATCCCTCTTCTGGCATATTCTAAAGCTAAGGTGCGAGTTAAATTTTGCATCCCGCCTTTACTAATGGAATAACTTATATACTGAGGTCTGGGTATAATTTGATGAACGCTGGAAACGTTGATAATAATTCCACCATTACCTGGATCGAGAAACATTTTAATTGCTTCGCGGGCGCATAAATAAGCACCTTTTAAATTAACGTCGATTACTTTCTCAAATTCTTCAAATGGAATTTCGTGCGCCGCTCCCGGTATTTGAATTCCCGCATTATTAATTAAAATATCTAATCCGCCGAATTCTTTTTTTACTTCGGCAAACATTTCTACAACATCGCTTTCTTTGGATACATCTCCTTGCACCAATATTTCTTTACCTTCACAACCGCAACGGGCATCGGTACAGGCTTGGGAAATCAATTTTTCGGTATTGTCGGCATCTTCAGGGCTTTTTCGATAGTTAATTGCCACATTCGCACCATCAGCGGCAAATCTGACGGCGATCGACTGACCAATTCCCGAAGTTGCACCCGTAACTAAAACGTTTTTTCCGCTTATTCCTTTCATTTAAATCCTCTTTATTACCTTGCCAAGATTAATAATGTAGTGTCTTGGTTGAGTGTAATATAGTTAAACCGCATTCCCTTCCACCTGAAGTTGTAAACAAGGATTGGTAATGGGTTATTACCCAGCCTCCACAGAAATGATATGGTTTATATCTTGCACCATTATTAAAAACCCGGTTTCTTATTCACACCATGAAAAGAAACCGGGTTTATGTAGGGCTTTAGAATAGTGTTCAAATTACTGAATATTCACTTCCTGTAAATAGGTTCCCATTTGGAAATCTTGAATTCGAGTAGTTGTTTTGGTATCAATAAATGAGCCTGTATTTTCTTCTATTGCAGACTTGATTTCCGATGCCGCAGCTTTATCTAATCTAGCAATAAAGCGCTTTTTACCGCTATACTCAGCTAATTTAATTTGAGCTTGAGCGTAAGCGGGCGTACTTTCGGGAATTTTTTCGAGAAATTGAATCGCAGTATCAAACTTACCTAATTCTGCTTGGTTATAAGCTTGTTGTAAAAGGTAAGTTGCTCTTACAAGCTGCTTTCGCTCGTATTCTACTAACTTTTGCTGTATTAATTCACCCGCCGAACTTTCTTTGGGAATTTGACGGAGAAAATGTAAAGCTGTACTAAAGTCTTTTTCTGCGGCTTTTTCGTAAGCTTTTGACAGAAATTCGTCTTTTTGCACCTCAATATAAGCCCGCGCTTGCTCGATCAATGCATCTGTTTTTGTTTGCCAATAAGAAATATCGGGAACTTGAGCAGCATTATTAAATACATCTGTCCAGCGACTTTGTTCAAAAGCTGTTTTCGCGGCTTCGTATTTCTCGGCAGCAACTTGCCATTCATCTTGCCATTCACCGATTGTAGCGATCGCTTCTGGATAAACATTGCTATCCTTTGGAATCGATTTTAAATAGGCGATCGCACCTTGTAAATCGCCAGATTGATATTCCTTCTTTGCCTCAGATAAAGTATCGTTTTCCGAATATGCTGGAGAATGATTCATAATAGAATAAGCTCCAAATCCGATAATTATAGAGTTAGCAGCTAACCCTACCTTCATTCCCGTTAATAAAGGAGATGACTCCGTTTTTTCGGATACCTTGGTTGTTATATAAGAATCATTTTTCGGATAATCCGAGAACACGGTATACTCGGCATCAATAATTTGAGAGCCTGCATCCAAAGGAATTTTGTCGAGCGCTTGCAGTACATCTGCTGCTGTTTGAAAACGCTCTTGGAAGCTGTAGCGAACCATTTTACCAATCAGTGCAGCAACATAATCGCTAACTGCGGTATCCCGACTGCGCCACAATACTTCATTATTTGATGGGTGTTTTTTTAATTGTAGCGGTGTTAATCCCGTTAAAGCCTGAATAGCAATCATGCCCAAAGCATAAATATCGCTATTTATTTGGGTTTTACCAATAAATTGCTCTGGTGGTATGTAACCCAAAGAAGTAACGGGAATCGAATAAATCGGTAATACTTCGTCTGCGCCAAAATCAACTGGCTGGATGGAACCAAAATCAATTAATACTAACTTGCCATCTTTAGCACGTCTAATTAAATTTTCTGGTTTAACATCGCAATGAATTACACCTTGAGAATGAACGTATTGCAGAATACTTAAAACATCTTTTAAAAACCGTACAACCGCGTTTTCACTCCAAAAATAGTCAGGATTTTTATTTACTGGTAATTCCGCACTCAGCGAATGCCCTTCAATAAATTCCTGTACCAAATAAAAACGTTCATTTTCTTCAAAACAAGAAATTAACTGAGGAATTTGCTTATGGTGTCCCAAATGCTTGAGAGTACGAGTTTCAGTCAGAAAACGCAGCCTCAAATCTTGTAAGTAACTCGGTTGCGAACTTGTAACCTTGAGTTGCTTAACAACACGCTTGGGATTGTGTGGATGTTCGATATCCACAGATATGTATGTTTGTCCAAATACACCTGCACCTAAGCTTTGAACAATTTGGTAACGCTGTTGCAGTACCTTTCCAATCATGTAGTTAGTCATGAGCCGGTTACTTAGTCACTCCATTATTTAGGTTTTCGGACTATAGGTTCAATTTCCGGAATACCCTATGAATAAATAGTTTCAGGGCGCTGTTTCATTGATATAAAAATGTCACTTCTACTTATTTATACGTATTTTTTTATATTGTGCTTTACCTAAAACCCTTGCCAGCCACTGAGTACGAAATATTTCCATTATTCCTGAGTATAAGCATTATTTTTTACTAATGTTATATATCCGTAGATGTATTGTTTGTAGTAAGTGTAATTACGTGCAGAGGGAAAATTGGGAGTTAAGAGACAATATTCGTCGTAACGCACCATTCTCCTGTTATTAATATTTCCTATTAATGATGCGGGGTAATATATTCGGAGTGCGAGCTTCTAGCTCGCTCGTTACAACCAGCGAGCTAAAAGAAACTAGCGAGCTAAAAGCAGCCAACGAGCCAAAACCAACCAGCGAGCGAGACGCTCGCACTACAAATGTGTTACCACCCATCAAAATTAATATGGTGAAGTCGTAGGTTGGGTTAAAGTTTCTTTTTTGAAAAATATTGACGATACCCAGGAGGAAAATCTTCTAATTCTTCAAACATATCCTAAATGTTTATAAAACTCAGGAGATTGAAAGCTGTAAGTAAATACATACGCATTCAAACAACCATGTTTCAAAACCTCTTGTACCCTCTCAAGAAGTTTTCTTCCATATCCGCAACCTCTTAATTCCTCTGCAATCCAAAGTGTACCGATGTGGAGCCATCCTAAGCCCATAAAACCGTCAAAGCCACCCACTACTTTTTGCTCAGAATCTCGAACAAACGCAAACAGTGGCGTATATTGGTAGCCTCCAATCTTGCCTACATTAAACTCATGAAGTTGTTTATCTACAAAATCAATTTGTTTTGAGTCTGGCTGAGTTTCGATTGATATTATGTATTTAGACATCATAAAATAAACTAAGTTTAGCTAATTCTAAAAATGAAAATTACTAATATCCACTTCGTTCTTAGTTTACGCTTCAATACTTGACCATATAATCAAATCGGGTAAAAGACTGTGTTGCTTTCTAAATAGAAATTCTAAGGATTTCGATGACCCAGATATTAAAGAAGCATTAAATTCATACAACTGCTTAATATTATTTAGGTTTGACAATGGAATCAGTTATGTGAAAAGTACATTAAAGTAAGATAATCTTTTAGAATTCAATTACTCAATCCTTAGACTGTTTGATTAAATAAACTCATCGATTTATGATGAAATTAGATTAAGAATTTTCAAGAATTAAACGTGAAAAAATACTTTTTAGGAACGATCGCACTAATTGCAGCCCAAATAATTGCTAGCCCCGCTCATGCAGCTGAAGTAAAAGTTACACCTGTAGGAAGTCACGATGGCGAATTTTGTGCCTTCGATCGCGCTTTGATATTTGAAGATCCCAATGGTACGCGACTAGTTTACGATGTAGGCAGAACCGTTGCTGGTGCAAAAGATGCACGACTTGGTAATATTGATGCAGTATTAATAAGTCACGTTCATGGAGATCATTTAGGCGATCGCCATATACCTTCTGTCAATGCTGGTGAATGCGGTAAACCAAATGTAGAAGTTAGCGCAACCCCTCAATCCAACAGCGTGAATATAGCTGTGGCAAAAAACGCTAAAATCGTTGTCGGCAGCGAGATGAGCAGTTTTCTAGCGAACAAAGTAGAAGCTAACGGTGGCGATCGCAATTCAGTGCAGCTTGTCCGTTTCGGTGCTTCAGTTGATGTCGGCGGCGTTAAAATTACTACCGTACCAGCAGTTCACTCGAATGGATTGAGTGGTGATTTTATCGAAGGTGAATTGGGAGAAAACTTAAAAGCTGCTGGCTTAACTGCTTATGTAGGGCCGCCGACAGGATACGTGCTTAGATTTACGAATGGTTTGGTAGTCTATTTATCGGGGGATACTGGCGTTACCGCAGAACAAAAAACCGTAGTACGGAACCAATATGGTGCTGAATTGGTAGTGATTAACATCGGAGATACCTACACTACCGGACCCCAAGAAGCAGCTTATGTAGTTAATAAATTAATCAAACCCAAATCGGTGATAGCCTCACACGCTAACGAAGCAGCAACGCGATCGGGAAAGGTGATTCCTAATACTAAAACTGACAAATTTATTCAAACAACTAATGCACCCGTTTATGTTCCTTTAAGCGGAAAAACAATGCAGTTTAACGGAGCGGGAAAATGCGTTGCTGGCTGTCAAAATCAACAAAGTCGCCGTAGATTATAGTTAAATTTAGTGCTTATAAACTTATTTTTTGTAGGGGAGGCAAAAAGCGGTGTGGATGTTCCTCCCGCTTTATTGCCGTTGTGTTACGGCACTGAAAATGTTGCGGATAAACGAGATATTTTGATAAGCCGTAACGCACCATTTTCAATTAAGTGGAATATAAAAAATTTTAACTAAGTATTTCTTGTAGGGGAGGCAAAAAGCGGTGTGGATGTTCCTCCCGCTTTATTGCCGTTGTGTTACGGCACTGAAAATGTTGCGGATAAACGAGATATTTTGATAAGCCGTAACGCACCATTTTCAATTAAGTGGAATATAAAAAATTTTAACTAAGAACAGACTGGAAGCCTATCCCACAAGAATTGATTCTATAATTCCTTGACGATATAAAAATAATTGTAGATACTGAGTATATTGATTTACTAATTTTTCTTTAATAAATACGGTGATACCATGCTAGCAGTCAAAGCAGAAAGACTAAAAGAAGATACCATACTGCAAACAAAAGTTGTCAATAAAATAAACAGTGGTAAAAAGGCTGTTTTCAAATTTGATTCAGAAGAAGATAAGATGGCTTTTTTAGAGCAATCTTGTAAACTTGCAACACAGGTAGGTGCTACGGCAGGAACAGCTATTGGTGGATTGATTGGTGGAGCTATCGGTGGTCCAATTGGTTTTGCTATTGGTGGAGCAATTGGTGGTAGCATTGGTGCTTTTATTGGACAAAGTATAGGTGTATGGTTGGCAAACTTTCTTTGGGAAAATGTTGTTAACAAAAGCGCTTTGTATTTTAAAGAGGCATTTTCTTGGTTTGGATTGGCTCCTAACCGACTGATTGCGAGAACTTGTTAACTAAATTATGAACCAATAAAATTAATTACAATTCATCATTTTAAAACGGTGCGTTATAGTCTAAGCTGTAACGCATCTTATTATTTATCCTTTTGTACAAAAAAATGTTATTAATAATGTTAAAAGCTAATAAAATCATCTCATGCGTCGAGATTCAATATTTTACCCTCCGGGTTCGCCACTTGCTTTAAGCGAGGGAACCTCGCCAACGCAGTGGCTCACAAACTGTTTCAACAATCCCCTAATTTATTGTTTGAACTATTGACAAATCCACCAGAAAATGCATCCGAATATAGATTTGATTCGGTAGCTGTTAAAGAACCGAAATTTGAAATCGATGGGGTATTTCTTCCACCAGAAAATGAAAGTCCGGGTGCTGTATATTTCTGCGAAGTACAGTTTCAGAAGGATGAAAGACTCTACGAACGAGTATTTGCAGAATCCTCACTATATTTCTACTATAACCGTGACAGGTTCAACGACTGGCAGGTAGTAATAATTTACCCATCCCGGAATACAGAACAAAGCGATATTTATCCTCATAGAGGACAACTCAACAGTCCACAAGTCCGAAGGGTGTATTTAGATGAATTGGGAAATATTCGCGAATTACCTGTATGGGTAGCGCTGATGGTTCTAACTACCGTCGATGAACAACAAGCACCCGAAGAAGCTAGGTATTTAATCTCACGTTCTTCCACCGAACAGCCAGAAATTACAAGTCAGGTAATAATAGATTTAATTACGACGATAATAGCGTACAGATTTGAACAACTTAGTCGAAGCGAGGTCGAACAAATGTTAGGAATTACTCTTAAGGAAACGCGAGTTTACCAAGAAATTAAACAAGAAGGAAGGGAAATAGAAGCGCGATCGCTGATTTTCCGTCTACTAACTCGACGAGTAGGAGAATTACCCCAAGGAATACGTCAGCGTGTTGAAAATCTTTCCTTAGAACAATTAGAAAATCTTGGAGAAGCGTTGCTTGATTTTAACAGTATGACCGATCTACAAGCTTGGTTAGAAGAGTTTAGTAGTTAGGAGTTAGGAGTGAGGAGTTAGTACTTGTATTAGACTTTGCTCAAATTTGCGAACAATTATTTATAAGGCTTTGATACTAATTTTTATTGAGAGATGGTGCGTTAAGCTGAAGTGATAACGCACGTTACCATCTCATGACTTCAACATTAAACAAAACAATAACATTTGAAGAGTTTATCGAATGGAAGCCAGAAAATAAATTATATGAACTGCACAACGGAATAATTGTTGAAGTGGCACAACCAATTGGTAAACATGAAAATGTTGTAGGATTTTTAACTGAAAAAATCTTAGTTGAGTATGTTCGTTTAAAATTACCTTATTTCATTGCTTCAAAAGTATTAGTAAAACCATTAGATAAAGAATCTGCTTATTTACCCGATGTGTTGCTACTAAATAAGCAAAATTTAAAGAATGAGCTATTGTACGAGCAAGAGTCTACTGTTTCTCAAAGTGAATCAATACCTTTAGTTGTAGAAGTTGTAAGTACTAACTGGAGTGATGATTATGCTTTAAAATTTGATGAATACGAAACTATAGGTATACCAGAATATTTAATTATTGATTATTTAGGCTTGGGTGGTAGAAAATTTATTGGTAATCCTAAGCAACCTACTATTACTGTCTGTCAATTAGAGGATGGTGAGTACAAAAGCATTTTATATAAAGATGATGAGGTAGTTCAATTAAAATCATTCCCAGATTTAAAATTGACTGCTAAAGAGATTTTTCAATCTGCTTATATCGATTGAGCAAATCATTCCTTCCAATTAACTATCCGAATTACAAGCTAGAATAAACTAAGTTTAGCTAAGTCTAGAAATGCGAATTACCAATATTCATGAAGCTAAAACTAATCTTTCTAAATTAATCGAAGCTGTTTTAGCAGGGGAAGACGTAATTATTGCTGAAGCAGGAAAACCAGTAATTAGAATGATTCCCTATCAAGAAAATAAACAACCTAGAACTCCTGGGGGATGGGAAGGTAAAGTCACAATGTCAGATGATTTTGATGATGAATTACCTCCAGAAATTATTGCTGGTTTTACTGGGGAGGAAGTTTGAAATTTCTTCTCGATACTCATACCTTAATTTGGTGGTTAGCGAACGATGTTACTCTTTCTGAAAAAGCTAAAACAGTTATAGCTAATCCTGATAATTTAATATTTATTAGCGCTGCTTCTGTTTGGGAAATAGCAATTAAAAAACAAATTGGTAAATTGAATATTCCTGACGACTTGGAAATACAAATTGAGCAAAATGACTTTCAACCGTTACCTATCAATATTTCTCACGCTGCTTATATAGAAAAATTACCTTTGCATCATAAAGATCCTTTTGACAGAATTATAATTGCTCAGGCAATCTGCGAAAAGATGAAAATTATTACCCGCGATCAAAAGTTTGATTCTTATCAAGTGGATATAATTAAAAGTTGATTTTTTATCCGTTTTTGTAGGGTGTGTTACGGCATTGTAAATGTTGCGGATAAACGAGATAATATTATTCGCCGTAACGCACCATTTTTATTTTATAAAATAGCTTGCAGCTTGTAAGTTGGGTTAGGTTTATTAGAAGCTTATCAGGTAGAGTTTATTAGAAGTTAATTTAAACCCCACCCTAACCCTCCCCTTGTTAAAGAGAGGGAATAAGAAATCATTCCTCATTAACCCACGCAGGTGGGTTTTGCCTGTTTAGAAGCGGTTTCAACCGCCGGATAAATGATTATTTCTCATACCCAATTACCAATTACCAATCCTTTATTCCTCCATCTCTTCAACCACTTCCTTCCGATCCGTCAACGGCTTCACAACCTTCGCGATCGCTTCCGATATAAAAGCTTTCACAAACTCATCCCGACGATTCAATTGAAACTGTCTCTGCACTACTTCCGTCATTCCTCCATCACCCCAATCTTGATCGTGACGGAAATATTCAATAAAGCTTTTACCCGCAATTCTAGTTAAATAAGCTGCCGTTACTCCCTGAATTGCTCTACCTATAACAAAAGTTGCAACGTTTAACTGTAGCGCTGTGGAAACTAACTGCAAAGCACCTTTAACTATTCCCAAACTCGCTAAAGTCTTCGCCAAGGAAAGCGCTAATTCTCTTCCTCTTTCCATGTTAAGTTCGCAACCGTAAACCCGTCCAATTTCTACTACCATTTGAGCGTTTACCGCAGCAGTTGCGAGTAAATCCACCATCGGTAAAGGTGTTACCGAAACTACTCCCGCACCAATCCACTGAAAACGATCTACAATTTTATTCGCTTGCCGACGGCGTTGAGTATCGATGAGTTTTCTGGCTTCTTCTCCTAATCTTATTGATTGCAGCAAGATATTATCCGCGACTAAATCTTCACCTTCTGCCCGTAAAATTGCTGCCATGCGTCGTAACAAAGGTACAATTTCCGGCTCCGAACGAAAAATATCGCCGTTTTCCAACTCCACCTCTTGGGGATTAGCGGCGATCGCCACGACATCGCTTGTAGGAATAAAGCCCCGCACTCGCTCGCGCAATTTCGCTAAAATCGCTTGAGTATCTTCCTCTGCATACAAATCGGTTTTATTTAAAACCACCAGGGAACGTTTTCCAATTTCTGCTAATGCTTTTAAAGGTTCGTATTCGGAGCGTCGTAAATCGTTATCGACTACAAACAACAATAAATCGGCACTTGTCGCCAATTCTCTAGCTAACTGTTCCCTTTCCGTACCCGCAACCCCCGCTTCTAAAATTCCCGGTGTATCGGTAATTAAAATTCTGCGCTCCATCCCCTTGAGACGCAAACAATAAGTTTCCCCTACGGTAGTAGTTCCCATCGGAGCATCAACATTACCAACCATCCTCCCCATCACCGCATTTACCAAAGAAGTTTTACCAGCACTCCCCGTACCAAACACCACCACTTGAATTTCACCGCGTGATAAATTTGCTTCAATCTCGCGGGATTTACTGAGTAAAGCTTGGCGAGAAACTTCATCTTGAATTTGAGCAACCTGCTGACGCACGGCGGATAAAGTCGTAGAAGCAGTCTCGGTTTTCTTTTCAGGAAGCTTAATTGTAGGGCGGTTACGATTGCTACGTCGCTGCTCGCCAGATTGAATTTTTAAAACATAGTAAACAAAAGCTGCAATCAAAGCCGCAACCAAAATAACCAGCAAAAACAGCAGCAAATTACCCAACAATGGGGAATAGGACAATTGCCAGTAAAGCCGAGACAGCGAATCTATCAGCCACAGACTAAGCCCCAGGATGACAATTAAACCGACAATTAACGTAACTAAGCGGGATACAGGTATTTGGCGCATTGGGGAAAGGGGAAGAGTTAGGAGTTAAGAGTTAGGAGTTAGGAGTTAAGAGTTAAGAATTAGGAGTTATAAATTCAATATTAATACTCTGGTAACTGGTGAAGCAGCGCGATCTTGGGGGTCTCCCCCATGAGCGACTGCTGAACCCGATGGGTAACTGGTAATTGGTAACTGATAACTGATAACTGCTCGCTGTTCCCTATTAATAGAAGATTTTCAATTCAAAATCTATAATCCTACAACTCATAACTCCTAACCTTTGACCTTTAACCTCTAACCTTTGACCTGCATTGATTATTTTTTTCTAATATAAACGTGAAGGCGGTTTTCCGCGTGTAAAAATTTTCAACAGCACATTTTATCAGGAGATATCAAGCTATGGGATTATTCGATCAAGTTCTCAATGCGGTAAACAACCCACAGACGCGAGGCAGTATGGACGATATTGGCGGTATCCTAAATACCGTGCAGCAGTTGAGCGGTAATTCGGGTACAAATTCTTCCACAATGCAATCGGCTATGGGTGTTGTGGGTAATTTTGTTCGTTCTTCTTTACAAGAAAAGCGAGTTACAGAAGGCGAGCAGCAAGCTGAATCTATAGTAGACCAATTTAGCGGTACTTCCCCTAATTCTCAAGCTGTAAATTCTTTATTTTCTGGAGCTATGCAGCAGCAGGTAGCCCAAGCTATTGCTCAACGTACCGGCTTGGATGCAAATATGGCTATGCAAATGTTGCCGATGTTGGTTCCTTTAGTATTGAAATTTTTGCAGTCGGGTACTAATGCCCAAAATCCCCAGGGTGGCGGAAATTCTGTTCTCAGCAGTTTCCTCGATGCTGACGGTGATGGTGATGTAGATATTTCTGACGCTATGGGAATGGCTAGCCGTTATTTCGGAAGATAGTTTCAATTATCAGTTATCAATTATCAATTATCAAATAAAAGTTGGTAACTGATTAAGTTAAGAGTTGTACAGACGTAGCACTGCTACGTCTGTACGGTTATTGCTAACCAGAGTAGAATTCAAGAATTTGTCATTACCGTATTTAGACAAAATCGTTATCTTCATCCTCTGGTATGCTTTTACGGTTACGCTCTAAAGTTATCAAACTGAATTACAATATCGTTGAAATCGCGATCGCCGCCGTTGGCTAAATCTTCAAAAGCAAAGGTGTTGTCATCAAGCAGCTTAATATGGTCGAAGTTACCGTTATCTGTGTTCGCGCCTAAGTATGGAAAGTAAACTTCTGCTGCACCGCTTAATGCTTCAGATAAAGTACCATCAGCGATAATTACCGGAACAATAATAGAACCTGCATCAAATTCAACTGTTCCGCTTTCTTCGTTATCGTCGGTGGTGGAAAACATGGGAGAAGCCAGATTATCTTCACTTAAAGCCGCTTCTAAATAACCATCAGCGTCAGGAGCTAAACCATTCACAGTACCAGTAATATCATCGACTGCGTAGAAGTAAACCGTGTTATTAAAATCAGCTTCTCTACTAATGGTGAAATCTACCGTTACTTCACCCGTGAAACCGCGTAAGTCAATTGATTCGATGGTAGTTCCGTTTACTTCCTCAGTGGCGATTTGATTTTCTAACTTTGTTAAAACTGACAAACTCGCAAGTATCGGATCGCGATCGCTGGCTCTTTGCGGAGTATCGGCAAATTCTGAGTTAACGTGTACGATATCGAACTCTGCATCGTCAGATAAACTATCGCTAACCAAAATATGATCTAAGGATTGCGAGTTACCCTCAAAGATAAAACTGTAACGCTCATCCTCGGATACAGTTTCTGTTAAATTTGTCAAGTTATCTGCCAAAGTTTGGACGGGAGAGACAAATTCAAACTCGTTGAAGTCACCCAGTACAACAACATTAGCGTTATTGTCTGCGGCTAAAATTCCATCAACGTAACCTTTAACTGCTTGGGCTTGTGCTTGACGTTTATCCAAACCACCATTAACAGTCGAGTCTTCCTGTCGTGTTTCAAAGGGTTGCTCTACACCAAAAATCGGAGCGCTACCATCTTTGGAAGAAAAGTGATTGTTGACAACGGTAACTTCTTTACCATTAAAGGTAAATTTGGCAGCTAATGGTAAACGACTATTAAAGAAAGGATTGCTCGGATCGGTTTGCTGTGCGGATGGATCGGTAATTGCATTCAAAGAACCAGCGACTAAATTTACACGATTGGGATTGTAAAGAAACGCAGTGCGAATATTACCATTAAATTCACCACCGTTAGTATCATCGCCAATAAATGTATTATCAATGAAACTGTATGTGGGACCTCCTGCTGCGGCAATTTCATCAACTAATCTTTGTAAAGTTTGATTTGCTGCAACTTCTGAGAAGTCAGTACCATCATTATCTTGAATTTCCTGCAAGCCAATGATATCGGGAGCTTTTAAGTTAGTAACGATTTGGTTGGCGATCGCGCTAAATCTTCCGTCTGCTACATCTGTATCATCATCGTCATCATTAGGATCTAAGTTCAGCACGTTGTAGCTAGCAACAGTCAGCTTCTTTGCACCACCCATTAAGCTTGTGGTTTCTGGTTGGATGGTTGAATCAGTGACGGTAAACTGCTGTGTGGGATTAATTTCAAAGTTGCCAAAACTATAACCAACAACCCCCGTCACATCTCCTAGTTTTGCTCCGACATTTACATCAGGAATCTCAAGAAGAGGGAAAATGTCAAAATTTGGATTAATTTGGACTCTTTCGGGGTTGAAGTCATCGGGGCTGATATTTAAAGTACCGCGATCGCTTAAACCTGTAGCGTTTTCACCATTATCTACAACAGTAAAGATTTCTCCAAACTGATTAATAGGAGCAACAGCTACTGCATCTTTCGCTGTCACCAGCATTCCTTCCAAAGACTCGAAGAAGTCTATACCGTCGGTGTCAGAGTCAAAACTTCCGAAATCATCATCATCGATATTTTTGTTAGGAGGTACTCTACCACCACTACCGATTATTGTTGCTGCGGGAAGAGGATTATCGCTAGATATTACGGTTATATCCTCGCTATTAATTTGAGTTGTGGAAAGATTACCGCTGCTCTCACCTTCAGGAAAGAATTCGCTAACCGTACCAGTAACTTCCAAACTATCGCCAACTGCGACTGTTAGAGTCAGGGGACTGGAGACAAAAATAGCCTCGGAAGTTGCATTGTTTCCATCTCCTGTAGCGTCTTGAAGATAGAAGCCATCGAAATCTACTGCGGTAACAATACCTGTAGTAGTTACAGATTCACCATTAAGTGGTGAAATGTGACTGGAACCTTGAATTTCGCTAATTAATACATTCGCCATTAATAAAATTCTCCTAGTTAATAGTTATATAAAACGATGACTGAGCGTAAGCTCTTACCCGTAGCGTCTCCGTGTGTCTGACGACAAGCTCAATATTATTTTGTATTTATTATTTTGTTGACCTCAGTAATTTTCTTAGTATACTTATGAACATAAGCTAAATCTATCGTAACTATTGAGAATCGCCATTAGATAGTAAATAGTTTCTTTTAACAAAATATGAATTCACAATTAAGTTTTGGTTAAAATATCCTTTGTCTATAGTAATTTTGCGTTTATTCAAAAGCAATATTGCATTGATTATTTAATTTAAAAAAAATAAAAATATCAAGGTTATTATGAAATTATGTATAACTTTTCAGCTATTTTTTTTTAACATATTTATGTATTGATTCGCGAATAAATATTGTGTAGTCTAATATCTTAATTTTGTCGATATATTCTCTACCTTATCTTTAAAAATCAGCATATTTTTTGTTTAATAGCCTTTCTGAGTAACTTTAACTGCGCTAAAGTGCGCGTTTACATAGCATAGACGTAAGGCAAACACAAATTTAACGGATTTGTATCGCTAAGACAAAATTCTGCTATAACCTAGAGTTTACTTCTTAACATGGCTGACAAAGCTTTGTCAATATCTAATAGTTATTTACTTAGTTTAATTAATTGTATATGACTATATTTGTCCGCAGATGATGGGAATGAAACGTAGTAATAAAAATTATATTTTTTGTTTTCAGATAATAAAATACTCTGCTAAAGTTAAACCTGTAAATATTTTTTTTTATAAACGAAATGACAGATACAGTAAAAAATGCCACCGAAAAATCCTCGCAGCGCTTGAGGTTCAAAAATCTGAATCTGAAAAAAATTATCGGAGCCAGTGTAATAGCCTTGGGTTTAGCCGTTGGCACAGCAACAGTTATCCCCATGTACGTAAATGCTTCCGACCATGATGACGGTGAGGTGGATACAAAAGGTCGCAACCGGAATCTAACCGATTTATTTGTGTTCCGCGAAAAAGACCAAAATCCCGGTGTGAATGCAGATGACTTGGTATTTATCATGAATACCAACCCGCGATCGGTTGCTCGTCAGCAGTATTATTTCAGCAACAACGCGCTTTATGAATTTAAAATTACCCGCGTTGCCGATAAAGATGCAACCCCAACGGGTAAAGAAGATGTAACTTTGCAGTTTCAATTTGGAAAACCCGACAGCCAAGGGAAACAAACATTTAGATTAACTGCGATCGCTGACGGTAAAAGAATTGGTGCAGATGAAGGTACGACTACTCCTTTAAGTTCGGAGAATGACCCAACTATCAACGAACTAAATGTAGGAAGCTCCAACGTCAAGGTATTTGCAGGATTGCGGGAAGATCCATTTTTCTTCGATGTGGAACAGTTTTTCCGAGTTCGTGCAGGAGCTTTAGGTATAGGACCAGCAGTTGGTTTTCGTCCAGCCGATGAAGCTGTTGACTTTGCCGCAGGATATAACGTTAATACCATCGTTGTCAGAGTACCCCGCTCTTTATTGCAAGGATCTACTTCCAACACAACCTTCGACGTGTGGGAAACTATCTCCGTCCGCAACCCCGACTTTCGATCGCAACGCGGTGGTAATAGATTCCAACAGTTTGAACGTTTGGCACGACCTGCTGTTAACGAAGGCTTAATTGTTACTAACGATTTTCTGAATGCCTTTAACAGTATTCCTCCTAGTGCTGACTTAAGTGATGCTGCTGCACCCGTGGGAGCGGAAGCAAAAGCTACCCTCTTAGCTCTGGGCAATGACGAAGCACGAGCTAACGTATTACTAGGTGCATTCCTTCCTGACGTGATGCGAATTGATACCAGCCAGCCAAGTGGTTACGGTTTAGCCTTCAACGCCAAAGGCAGCCCGATCACCGGACGTTTAATCAAAGACGATGTGATTGATGCAACCTTAAGCGTACTTACCAACGGTGCAATAACCTCCGATAACGTTTCTTACGAAGGTACTCCCGGTAATCCTTCTCAGGGACATAAAGATTTAGAACCACAATTTCCTTACTTAGCACTACCGAATTAGAAGTAAGTTTGATTAATTTTAAGAAGGTTTGTAGTAAGGACTTTAGTCCTTTGAGCGCTAAAGCGCTTACTACGAACTCAACAAATAATTTTCTCGTTTCTCTGTGTGGTATGACAAAAGCGATTTACAAGCAAAAACTCAAATCTAAGTGGCTGTTACTGCTAATAGTCCCGATCGCAACTACCCTTGTAGTCTCATACTTTACCCAATCTGACCGACTTCCAACAGCTTATCGTTACTCTGTTTCTCGCTCTTTACCAGGTACCGATAATCGTCGAGCTACCGTCTTAAAGGAAATCAACTTTTACCGCCAAAAAGTCAGTCAAAATCCGGACAGCGGCTTAAATTTAGCTTCCTTGGCTCAAGCATATTTCCAAATGGCAAAGGCAACTGGTGAAAGTAGCTGGTATTTACTCGCAGAACAAGCAGCCGAACGCTCTCTCTCGAATTTACCTTTCAATAACCAAGGTGCGGTAATAGTCTTAGCTCGTGTTGCTCAAGCTAGACATGATTTTACGCAAGCCATAGGGTTATCCCAAGAAGTATTAAAAACTCAACCTCGAAATCAAGGTGCCCTCGCTGTCTTAGCCACATCTAAGTTAGCAATGGGTGAACTACAACAAGCAAAAACCGCTGCCGATACCTTAGTAAACAAAGATCCCAGCCAAGGAAACTTAAGTTTACAAGCGTTGGTATTAACTGCACAAGGAGAAGAACAAGCAGCAATTGATACTTTTAAATCTGCTTTATCTATGGAAGAAGCCGGAGAAACGGGCAGTTCTGCATATACGCGGGTATTACTCGGTCAGTTTTATTACAAACACGGACAAATAGAACTAGCAGAAAACTTGTATAAAGAAGCCCTGCGAATTATCCCCAGGTATCCTTTAGCTTTACTGCATCTGGCAGAATTAAAAACCAGACAGGAAGACTACAAAGCCGCAGAAAGTTTTTACTCTCAAGTTTTACGCAACTCCCAGAAATCAGTTACAACTTACGATCATGCTGTTTTTCGAGGTAAAGCCAGACTCAAACAATTGCAAGGCGATCGACAACAAGCAGTAAAATTATTAACTGAAGCTGAAACCTTGCTCAGACAAGAAAATGCGACAGGACATGGTAACGGTTCCTTTGGACATCAGCGAGAGTTAGCGCGGTTGTTGTTAGAAAAGAATCGTCCTCAAGATACTGCTGAAGCTTTATCTTTGATGCAAGCAGAAGTAAAAATTCGTCGGGATGCTCAAACCTTAGATACCTTTGCTTGGGCATTATCTGACTCTGGACGGATTAAAGAAGCTCAAAAAGTTATTCAAGAAGCCTTGCAATTGGGTACAAAAGATGCTGCCATATTCTACCGTGCAGCCGCGATCGAACAAGCATTGGGAAACGATCGCCAAGCTTTGATTTACCAAAAATTATCTCAACAAATCGATCCCACTTTTGACGAACAAGCGCGACGGACATCGGGATTGGGATTAGATTTTGAATTTTAGCCGAACCCTTAAAAATATGAAAAACCACTGGCGTAAAATTAGTATCATTTCTTTCTTCCTATCACTGCTGCTATCAATTAGCTTTAGCGCTCCTAGCCTTGCACATTGGGCAGATTTGTCTGTTGCAGAAGTTATGGTGGGCGAAAAAGACACGGCGATTACACTGACTTTTCCTACTGGCTTAGTAGCTTTTAGTGA
The DNA here is from genome assembly GCA_965234645.1 of Rivularia sp. (in: cyanobacteria). Lineage (GTDB taxonomy): Bacteria > Cyanobacteriota > Cyanobacteriia > Cyanobacteriales > Nostocaceae > Rivularia. The sequence goes on from OZ248344.1 coordinate 657,634, forward strand.
CGATAACCGTGATGGACAACTTTCCTCGGAAGAAACCACAGCCCATAAAACAGAACTCGAACAGTTTTTAGGCGATCGCATTCTTTTATCCAGCGAGCAAGGTAAAAAAGCTGCTATGGCGATCGCACCTGTGGGAGGGAACAATTTGCAACCAATGAAAGTTAATGCCAGTACCCACAGTACTTTACAACTAAATTACTCTTGGCTGCAACCAGCTAAAAACCAGAAAATGCATTACGATTTGTTTCTGGCTGAAGCACCTGCGGCTCATTGTCTAGCAACAATATTTTATAAAGGAAAAGTCCAAAATTTTATTTTTAACCGTCAAAACCAGAATTTTTGGTTAATTTCTGGTGCAGTCGGGCTTGGGGGTAGTCTTGCGATCGCGCTGATCGGTGCTTTTTTCTGGGGTGCAATGCACGCGATGTCACCAGGACATGGTAAAACCATAGTTGGTGCTTATCTGATGGGTTCAAAAGTGACTGCTCAACACGCTCTGTTTTTGGGACTAACAACCACTCTCACCCATACCATCGGCGTATTTATCTTGGGATTGGCGACTTTATTTGCTTCGCAATTTATCCTACCAGAACGGGTATTACCTTGGTTAAGCATTTTATCTGGTTTTATGGTATTGGTAATCGGTTTAAATCTATTTATTAGCCGTTTGCGAAATCGCGAACACGATCACCATCACGAACACGAACACCATCACGAACATCACGAACATCATCACGAACATCACGAACATCACCACGACGATAAACACCACCACCATCACTTACCCTCAGACACCCCTGTAACTTGGCGAAATTTACTCGCGTTAGGTATTTCAGGTGGACTCGTACCTTGTCCTTCAGCTTTAGTATTATTATTGAGTGCGATCGCGATCGGGCGTGTGGGTTTTGGACTAAGCCTGGTTTTAGCATTTAGTTTGGGACTAGCATTCGTACTAACAGCATTAGGATTATTGTTAATTTACGCCAAACAGCGGTTTGAGAAACTACAGTTACCAAAACCACAGCGTCTACTTAGAATTTTGCCCGCTCTCAGTGCATTTTTAATCTCGCTGATTGGCTTGGGAATCACCACCCAAGCATTAATAGAAGTCGGAATAGTACGGTTATAAATGTTTTGACAGCAATTTTAACTTGAGTACAATGCATTCTTACAACAACAGCGCCCTATTGTTCGTTCTTATCTATTAATTCAAAATATCTGCACTGTTTAAGGGCGAATCAATCAATAAAAAATCTGCCGTCTGATAGATGGCAGAACGTCAATTGGATATTCAACAAATTTATTCAACAAATCAACCAAGCATAAGTTGATTTGTAATCTCAAAATCTCCCAATTCGAGTTCGCTTGCTTCAACTCCAATGAGAGAAGCTAACTCTTGGCCAGTGCTAATAATCGAGATTGTACTACCACTACCATCAGCCGAACCAGTAATTTGAAGTTGGTCAAATTCAAAAGTTTCGATAAATTGAGTTAAAACCAAGGAATCTTCACCTTTTACAAAGTCAAGGATAGTGTCAGTTCCTTCTTCGGGTGAGATGACAAAGCGATCGCTTCCTTCACCACCAGTTAAGATATCGGTACCCAAGCCTCCGGCGAGCAAGTCATCACCTTCACCACCATCGAGGATATCATTACCTGCGTTGCCAAACAGGTTATCAGCGTCTTCACCACCATTAAGAATATCGTCACCTGAGCCACCATTGAGGAGGTCATCACCTTCACCACCGTTGAGGATATCCGAGCCAAATACGCCGTTGAGTTCGTCGTCGCCTGAGCCACCATTAAGGTTATCGTTACCCTCGCCACCGTTGAGGATATCTTCTCCGCCGTCACCGTTGAGAACGTCATTACCAGCTTCGCCTAAAAGTTCGTCATCTCCATCACCGCCATTTAGGTTGTCGTTACCGTCACCGCCAAAGCCAGATCCACCGAGAAGGAAATCGTCACCATCACCGCCATTAAGCACATCGTTGCCAATACCACCGTCGAGGAAATTGTCACCTTCGTCACCTTCAAGCAAGTCGTCTCCCAAACCACCTATGAGGTTATTGCCGACATTATCCGTTTGATTGTCGTCGCTATTAACAGTATCTCCCGCGTCAGCCATGAGTTCGTCGGTGCTTTCTGTGCTTTCGGTATCGCCGACATTATCCGTTTGATTGTCGTCGCTATTAACAGTGTCTCCCAAGTCAGCCATGATATCGTCGGTGCTTTGTGTGCTTTCGGTATCGCCGACATTATCCATTTGATTGTCGTTGCTATTAACAGTGTCTCCCAAGTCAGCCATAGACTCTTGGTAGTTGTCTAAGGCATCGTTAACAGATTTCCTTATATAGCTGACGAAATCATTCCAAAAATCCATGAAATCCATAATTGTATCCTTACAAAATTAATGCAATAGCCTGCGGCGACTCCCTATAGGAGTATCGCTTTTAAGATCGAAAAACAGGGGAATAAAATTCCATAACCCACATAAGGGCGCGTTAATTGAAAGATAATCCCGACTTGAGACATCGAAAAGATTTAAGAATTAAGCAAGCCTAGCTCTATGCCTACTTAGTTGAGCTACTTTCCGCCACGGACCCCAAACAGCAAAGGTAATACCGGGGTCTTGGATATTGAAAAACATCGTCTGACCGTCTGGTGAAAAGGTAACACCAGCAAACTCGCGATCGTTGATGTTGTTACGAATAAATTCGTAGAGCAACCCGTCTGGAGTAATTCCATTGATCCGGTCAGTTCCTTCGCCATCTTCACAAGTAAATAGATCGCCGAAAGGAGACACCGTGATGTTATCGGGCGCATCTAATACTTCTTGGTCGTTGGGTTCAACGAAGAGTTCGATAGTGCCGCCACTTGGATCGTTTACGTCAGGCACGTAACGCCAAATCTGACCGAGTTCTTTTTCACCACCATCCGTACAGCAGAAAAATATTTCGCCACTCAGAGGATCGAAAGCGATTCCTTCTCCACGAGTAAATATTGCTGCTCCTTTGTCGGCAGCTTGTTTCCGAAGATTGTCTTCGGGAGATTCTACATCCTCAAGCAGAATCCATTCCACGGGAAATGGGGTTTTTAGAGGAAAACCAACAGCGGTGTTAATTCCCGGTTGTCCTTGAATTACCAGAGCTTCCAAGGAACCACCAGCGAGTAAATTACCAGGCTCGTTGGGAATATAGCGGTAAAATACGCTATCGCCTCTATCTTCAGTCTGATAAACAATACCTGTTCTAGAGTCAACGGCGATCGCCTCGTGGTTAAAACGACCCATCGCTTTGATTGGTTCGGCTTTAACTAAACCTTTTTTCGGGTCTACTTCAAAGTTGTAACCGTGAGCTACAGACACTACATCTTGGTTGGGAAGTCTGACACTGCGTCTCTCCTGCGGATCGTCTGGCTCTCCTCCACCCTCCGGATCGGCTACTTCTACATCCCCTGGCTTAGAGGTATTTTCTTCGCAAGTAATCCAGGTATTCCAAGGGGTAGGTCCGCCAGAACAGTTACGATAGGTACCACCCAAAGAAACCATATCTTTGATAAGACGGCGATCGCGTCCGACAACTAACGTTGTGGTACCACCGTTAGCAAAAGGATCGTAAGCATATCCTGCGGGTACAATTGCCGGAAACTCGTCTTCATCTGGACTAAGTTCGTGATTGCGGACTAAATAAATTAACCCTCCAGGTCCTGGAAAAGCTGCCATCCCGTCGTGATCTCCAGGAACCGGATTACCGTCAGTCATCGGCTGACCTGTAATCGAAAAAGCGGTGTATTGAAATTGTGGAGGAAGCGCAATCAGAGGCTTCTGATATTCCCCTGGCAATTCTCTGACATTTTGCGGTAATTGAGGTTGCAGCGAACCATAGCCTTGTGCTTTAAGCGATTGTCCGCGAGCTGCTCTAGCATAAAAAGCTTCTAAAGGGGACAGTAGCGCTGTTCCAGCAGCACTGGTTGCTGCCAAGGTAAAAAATTTCCGTCGCGATAAATGCATAATTTTTCCCCGATTCCGTACAGGAGTCTCCGTAGTTACTTGTTGTCAAAACTATTAATTTAACTCGAACTTAATCTTCTCTAAAACAAATACATTTTGTTTTATCTGTTTATCAGATTACTACTAAATCAATTTTTTATTCAACCTATTTTGTATTTCCATTTGAGTCTAATTTTACTCAAATAGTGAAATTTAAGTTTTGTAAAAAAAAAAAAAAATTTTTTGAAAGCCATATTTTTTTGCGTTTGATAATGTTGTCTTAACTTAAAATACTTCTTTCATTAACCTATATTTATTATTTTGTTAACTTTTCGCTTATTTGATTTTAGTAGACCGCTGACGACTGGTTTATGATTGACTGTATTATGAAACTTTTAACAACTGCTTGTTTTAATCGTAAACAAAGATTCTATTAATTTTTTTTAATCTTACGTTAACCTTTGCTAAACAAGTAATTAAACTTAAATTGATACTCTTTAAAACAACAAAGTTATAAATACAACATTATTTGGGGCTTATATAGCAATATCTCTTAATTATTTTTTGTTGTGAAAAGATAAGTAATTCTAGATGAAAATAATCATAGTGATGAAACAATAGACAATTAGAAAAAAGCTTCTTCCTTCTCATATTTGTATTTATTTATACTGATTTATTGTTTTAATTTGGAGATATTGACGGTATAAAAAATATTTATCCATGACCAATTTTAGGATTAGATATTGTTCTTCCCAAAAACACTAACTGTAGTAAATTGAATTTATCCATTGATTGGAAATAAGAATAAAATGCACTTAAACAAGCTAAAAATTGTTTTGTTACCTATTTGGGTTATTTTCGGTTTATTAGGTTCATTTACACTGATTAAAAATTCTACTGCTGGAGAAAATCGTGTCAGACCAAGAGGAAAGTTTGAATTTGCTCTAATCGGAGATGTTCCTTATGGCGACAATAACGTTAGCAAACTTGATAATTTAATTGAAGATGTGAATGCAGAAAGAAAACTAAGCTTTGTCCTCCATGCTGGTGATATTAAAGGTGGCAGTAGTGAGTGTTCTGATGAACGTTTTCAAGCACGACTTGAGCAATATCAGAAGTTTAGATTGCCTTTTATTTTGACTCTTGGGGATAACGAATGGACTGACTGTCATCGCACTAATGCAGGTCAGTATAATCCCATCGAGCGACTCGAAAAATTACGAGAAATCTTCTATCCCAGACCTGGTTTCTCAACTATCGGTAGAATGGAGCGCGTGCTGACTCAAGCAAAGCAAGAAGGCTATGAAGACTACGTGGAAAACCAACTCTGGATTCAGGAAAGAGTCGTTTTCTCCACAATTCATGTAGTAGGTAGCAATAATAATCTAGCACTTTGGTCAGGTATTGGTGAGACAGACACAGACGGTGTTCTAGCTACTTCTCCAGAAGAGTGTGCGGGCGAAACAACTAGTAATCGAGTCCTTTGCGAGCAACGTACTGGTGAATTTGTCAACCGTTTAGCTGCTGCCGTGAACTGGTTAGAAACAACTTTTGATGCTGCCGAGAAAGCTGATAGTCCCGGCATTTTTATTATGATTCATGCCAATCCTAGATTCGATTTAGCACAAGACGATCCAGAACGGGCAGGTTTCAATCGTTTTCTGAAGCTACTGTCAGAAAAAGTTCAAGAATTTGGACGACCTGTAATTTTGGCTCATGGGGATTTTCACTTTTATTTGCTAGATCGACCATTATCTGGTGCCAGCAACTTTACTCGCGTTCAAACTTTTGGCGCTGATGAAGTAAATTGGATTCGTGTAACTGTCGATCCTAAAAGTGCAGAAGTTTTCAAAATCGAACCTGTTGTTGTGGAAGAGAATCTATAAATTTTAATATCTTAAACAATAGATGGGTTTGAATACATAGAATAAGTTTTCTGTCAATGCGTTAGTTGTAATTAAATTTGTTTTTGTAAATCAAGTTTAAAAAGTCTGTAGTATAATTTGATTAAATAATTTTGCTTCAGTACCTAAGATGCCAAATTATTAGTTGGAAATCATGCTGAGTACTTTTAAACGTGGGTTTGACGAGAGAAAAAAAGCGAAAAAGTAGGGTAAAATATCTGGATTTATTTGCATAGCAGTACAATAATACTTCTATGATATCTTTTTGTGTAGTTGAGCAATGAAAAATCAGAACTTTAAGACATAAGTATTTTAAAGTTGATGATGAAAAATTGGGCAAATTGGTGTTAAATTGGGATAGCGATCGATTAAATCTTCGCTTAATGCAGCTTAAGAAAAATCTGTATAGACATATGTTAAATATTGACGGGAATAAAGCGAATGGGTGCAATTATTTTTTTGCTTCAGAAACGTTTTTTCAAAGCTTTAGCTAACAAAGCGGGGAAAGCATCTTATAACCTGTTTGAGGTAGTTAATAATTGCCGCGCTATTTTAACAGAATCCGTACCATTTTTGATTGCCTGTGCGGTTTTTTTAAGCGCGATCGGCTTACACAGTCCGATGCTGCTGTTTTGTTTGCTTTTGGGCAGTTTAATTGCAGTAGTAATGCAGCAAGTTTCGTGGCGGTTTAATTTACCAAAACGTCAACTAATCGGAGTGCAAATTTTGGCGATCGCGCTTCTGTTAACTGCATTTTGGTTGGATTATTTCGCGGCACCAGCGCAAGCGCAATTTTTCGGTAAAGCTGAAGATTTTTTCAAAAATACTTTAACTGAAGGTTCTAATGATTCGGGTACTAATACCGCTGTCAGTTTAGTATTTAACGTTTTACGGGCGCTTTTCTTACTTTACATTGCGATTTCTTTAATTAGTGTAGTGAATGCAGTTCGTAAAGATGAAGATTGGCAAAGTATTGTTAGAACTCCTTTATTAGTAGTTGTCGCCGTCATAGTTGCCGATGTACTAACAGGTTTTATTATCGGCAGGTGAATCAATGAACAGTTAACAGTGAAAAACTAACCATTAACAACTAACAACTAACAACTAACACCTAGTGGATAAAGACTTTCGACCAGTAAATCAAATTTTAGGAACTCAACCTTCTCTAGGACCACTTCCAGCAGATCAAATATTTCCTTGGATGGTAATTGGTTTGGCTGCTTATTTTATTGTCAATGGAATTTTTGGAGGTTTATTTGATGATGATTTTCAAAGGTGGTTGTGGACTACTTTGATTGCTGGTTGGGGAATGGGAACTTGGTGGATATTAACGGGTGGTAGAAGTTGGCGCTTTTTAAGCAAGTTTATTGGTGTCCCCAGGTGGACGAGGGGAATCGCACGTTATCAGAGCTTTTTAGAAGTAACCCATGAAGCCAAAAATCGGCAAGAAAAGCGTCGCAAACGTCGCGGGTAGTTCGGTTAGATTAACTCCTTTTGAGGATGCTTTACATCTGGCGACGATGTTAAAAGTATCTCTTGATGGTCGAGATGTTGGCGGCTATATTTTAAATAAAGCTAATAAAAAAGATAGTTTTTGTTTTGTTTTCGGCTTTGAATGTCGGGGAATTCATACTACTTTAAGACCGGAACAAATTGATACTATTTGTAATAATATTGAAGCTGGGTTAAAAGATATTCCTGATGGTGAAAAACTTACTTTTCATTTAGGTTCTTTTACTTCGGAAACTAGACGACAGCAGGAATTAGCAAGTTTAGTTAAACAAGCTGCTTCCCCAAATATCAAATATTTATTGATGGCAGAGCGTGCCAGAGTTAAGGAATTAACTCAAAGCGGTATTCGCAAGCCAAAATTTTTACGAATTTACGTTACTTATACCGTCGAACCTGATAGCACTAATACCGAAGATTGGATAGAAAGGTTATTAGCGAAAGGTGAAAAGTGGTGGTTACAATTCAAAGGAGATTTAACCGCAACCCAGCATCAACGCATCGAAACTGTAGTTAGAAGTGCTTACAAACAAGGTTTTCGTCGTTGGGAACAGCTTTTATCTAACAAGATGGGTTTGGATATTAAGCCCATGAATGCAAACCAGCTTTGGGGTGAAATTTGGCGCAGGTTTAACGATACTCAAGCGATCGATATTCCTCAACTGGTAACTTTGGATGAGAGGGGATTGCACGAAGAGGTTTATTCGGATTTAGCCAGTACAAAGTTGTTGATTGATAACCTTCACAGTACAACTTTGTTGATGGAAAAAGAAGTACCGTGCGCCGATCGCAGTTGGGTTAACGTTAACAATCGATACGTTGGTTTGTTAACTTTTCTGGAAAAACCCGGAGGCTGGCAAAATAAATCATCTCAGTTACGCTACCTTTGGGAATTGCTGGCGAGGGAAACTGTTGTCGATACGGAAGTGTTTTGTCAGTTAACTGCGGCGAATCCGGCAATAGTCAAAACTACTCTGCAACGGGTTTTGAAGCAATCTAATATGACGGCAAGGTTGGCAGAAGAGAAGAGTAAAACTATTGATGTCGGCGCTCAAATGAAGTTGAGAAAATCGGTAGCGGCGCAAGAACAGATTTATGAGGGTGCTGTACCAATCTATACAAGTATTGCGATCCTGGTGCATCGCGATACTGTAGAGAAATTGGATGAAGCTACGAGATATATTGAAAACTGTTTTCAACGCCCAGCGCAAGTAATTCGAGAAACCGAATACGCTTGGAAGATTTGGCTGCAAACTTTACCAATTGTCTGGGAAGGTTTACTCGCAAAACCTTTTAACCGTCGTCAGCTTTATTTAACCAACGAGGTACCTGGTTTAATTCCTTTGGTGAAAACTAGGGAAGGTGACGGCAGAGGTTTTGAATTAATAGCGGAAGAAGGGGGAACACCTATACAGTTAGACTTATTTAATCAGCATAAAAATTTGGCTTTATTCGCCACAACTCGTGCTGGTAAATCGGTGTTGGTTTCGGGAATTCTAACTCAAGCTTTAGCGCATAATATTCCCGTGGTAGCGTTGGATTTTCCCAAGCCCGACGGCACCTCAACCTTCACCGACTACACGGAATTTATGGAAGATTGGGGAGCTTACTTCGATATTTCCAAACAATCGAACAATCTATTTGAGCAGCCAGATTTACGGGCTTTGAGTTATGAGGAGCAGAAAGATCGATTTGGGGATTACGTTGCTTTCTTAGAATCAGCCTTGATGACGATGATATTAGGTTCATCGGGGGAAAGTCAACTGTTAACGCAGACAGTGCGATCGGTGATTAACTTAGCGTTAAATGCATTTTTCAGCGACGAAGGAATTAGGAAGAGATATGAGGATGCGATACATGAGGGATTTGGTTCCGTAGCTTGGCACAAAACTCCCACTTTAAAAGATTTTCTCACATTTTGTGCGCCAGAGCATTTAAATATAGAAGGGATTGGTGGAAGAATAGAAGATGCCTTGAGTCAGATAGATTTACGGTTGAGATTTTGGTTATCAAGTAGAGTTGGGCAAGCAATATCCGCACCATCGAGTTTTCCCACCGACGCTCAACTTTTAGTATTTGCGTTGAGGAATTTATCGGATAGCGAAGATGCTGCGGTACTATCTTTAAGTGCGTATTCAGCAGCATTGAGAAGAGCTTTGAGTAGCCCAGCATCGATATTTTTCATCGATGAAGCGCCGATTTTGTTTGAATTTGACCAAATTGCGGATTTAGTAGGCAGAATTTGCGCCAATGGAGCCAAGGCAGGGATTAGAGTTATTTTATCAGCCCAAGACCCGGATACGATCGCCAAATCCAAAGCAGCATCGAAGATTTTGCAAAATTTAACTACTAGATTAATCGGTAGAATTCAGCCGGTTGCAGTAGATAGTTTTGAAACCATTTTAAAATATCCCCGCGACATAATTAGTCGTAACGCATCAGAAAGTTTCTTCCCTCGTAAAGAAGGAATTTACAGTCAATGGTTATTAGACGACAACGGAATTTACAGCTTTTGTCGTTACTATCCCGGTTACGAGCAATTAGCAGTAGTAGCCAATAATCCCAACGAGCAAACAGCAAGAAATCAATTTATGGAAAGTCATGAAGATAAATATGAAGCAATTTCCGCATTTGCAAGACAACTGGTAGCTTCTTTGAAGAATCAGTGAATGGGGATAAGGAAGGGATGGGGAAGAGGGGGAAGAGGGGGTAGAAAAATTCTTAACAACTAACCACTAACGAGTAACAAATACGATGAAAAAAACAATTTTAATTACATTTTCACTTACATTAATCGCAACCTTGCCAGCAATAGCTCAAATAGGTAATGTTTGGGGTGATTTTCAGAATTATGCGATCGATTTACAAAATTATTTAAAAGATAATGTCTCAAATACCTTGCAACCTGTGGAATCGGAAACTCAAACGGCGATCGCTAGTTTTAATGGAGAGTTAAATATTCCTAATCCCGTTGCCGTAAGAAGAAGCTTAAACGATGATATCGTAATTAATTCGTTGTCGGGTAATTTTGAAAATAATCCAGCATTAAACGCTAAATCTGTGGGGAATGAAATTGATAGACAATTGACTCGTGGTGTTGCGGTAGGGGTTTTGGGAGAAGAAGCACAAATACGTTCGAGAAACAAACTTGAAAGTATTGATAATTCTATAGATAGTACTTCAAAAATAGCTCAAGAAGCGCGAGAAAGTTCTGAAAATATATTAGGTGAGATCGCAAAAATTGCTGGTGATGTTAATAATCCATTATTATCATCAATCCTTAATCAAAGCCAATCAGAGTTAATTAAACTTCAATTACAAAGTATTCAAATAGAAAGCGAACAATCAAAAATGATTGGAGCAAACTTAGCTCAAACAATGCAATTACATCAAACCTTGCAATATTCTAACTTGAATTTAGCCAATATTTCTCAAGAAATGGAAGAATCAAACCGTTCGAGAAGAGTTAATGCCTCGGCAGAAGCAGCAAGACTTTTAAGAACAACTTCTCAAGTCGATTTGATAGGGAGGGGGAAATAGTAAAGAGTTATGAGTTATGAGTTATGAGTTAAAAACTAGAAAAAATAACTCGTTTCCAGGCTCAGCCTGGAAATGCATATCTAGGAGGCTCTGCCTCCAATGTAACGGAAGGCGGAGCCTTCTTAAATGCATTACAAGGTAGAACCTTGTAACGAGAAACGAGAATTAAGAATCTAAAATCTAAAATCCAAAATCCCGAAATGCTATTAGCACAAATTGGTATAAATGAAATTATAAATGATGGTGCGACAACTGCCCAAAGTATTGCGGAAGGCTGGGATAAACAATGGATAGATTTGTTGCAAAATAACACCGACAATAATTTATATGGAGCCTTAACAAATCTTGGTGTCTTTTTTGCCGTCGGTACTCTATTAATTTTTATGATGCAATGGTTAAAAGATACTATAAATAACGATTATTCGCGTCCGATATCGGGTTTAATTTGGCCCTTTATTGTAGTACTATTTTTAACCAATACTGGGAATGGCACCGTATTATCAAGTTTAACTTTGGGAGTGCGAAATTTTGTTAATAGCATCAACGAACAAGTAGTAGAATCAGCCGATGTGAATCAAACTTACCAGCAAGCAATTAATATGAGTATTGCTGAAGATGTGGTAGGTTCTTTTTTACGTCCCTGTCAATCTTTAAATGGCGAACAACAAAGAGAGTGTTTTACCAAAGCTACAGAAAAAATTGATATTTTATGGGAAGAATATAGAAACTTATATGGAGATGCACCTTGGATAAATAGATTAGAAAATCAGGTAAATCAAATAACTTTGGGCACAGGTGTTTTATCAGAGGAAGCATTTAATTCCTTAATTGGTTCCACCGTTCAAATTACGATCAAAAACTTTTTAATTTCCCTGCAATCAGCATTTCAGAACTTGATAGAAGCTACAATGTTACTGATAGCAGCTTTGGGACCATTAGCGGTAGGTGGTTCATTATTACCTGTTGCGGGGAAACCCGTTTTTGCATGGTTGACAGGGTTCTTCTCGTTAGGAATTGCCAAAATTTCCTTCAATATTATTGCCATATTAACAGCAGCAGTAATCGTAAATGGTCCAGCGCAAAATCCTAACACCAACCCAGACTTAATGTGGTTTATCATCTTTCTGGGAATACTAGCCCCAATCTTATCCTTAATAACAGCAGGAGCCGGAGGTTTCGCAGTATTTAGCGCCATCAGCAATACCGCTTCCTGGGTGAGGGAAAGAGTTTGAACAGTGAGCAGTTAGCAGTGAACAGTGAACAGTTAAGAGTTATGAGGAGCATCCCAATTTTTGAAAAACATATTGTAGTGGGAGCATCTTGCTCGTTATAAATAAACAAGTTTTTATATCTTACCAATTACCCATTACCCATTACCAACTCCCCAACCTTTAACCTTTAACCTTTGACCTTTAACCTTTGACCTTTGACCTTTAACCTTTGACCTTAACATGGTACGTTTGCTAGAAAAACGAAAACGAAAGGGAAATCTATTAGTAACCTTTGCTATTGCTAGTTTTGGTTTACATTTATTAACTTTACTTTTATTAATTATTCAAGGGTTGACTATTCGTCAATTAAGTGTGCAAAAACCTCCTACTTTTGTGCAGTTAGTTGATGGAAAAGCTGTAAATAACAGTGATGTATTGCAGCGAAAACCGGAACTAGTCGAAGAATTCGTTAGTAAAACGATGATATCAATGTTTAATTGGTCTGGTAAACTACCAGCACAAAATATAAATCAAGCTACTAACCCAGAAAAAGATTTAGGAATATCTATTAGAACACTCCAAGGTGGTAGTAAAAAAGTTACTACAAGTAGTTGGATATCTAGCTTTGCTTTTTCGGAAGATTTTCGTAAAGGGTTTTTAGGAACTGTAGCAGAATTAACGCCGCCAGAGGTTTTTTCAAGCAATTCTAACCAAGCTATATTAGCAGAATTAAATATTACTAGAATCTATCCCCCGCAACAAATTGAACCCGGTAAATGGCGAGTGGGAATGGTTGCAAATTTAGTTCAAAAACGGGGTAGCGATAACGAAATAGTTACACCATTTAATAAAGATATTTTCGTACAGGCAGTAGATACTTTTAATTACCCCATTGCAGCGAATCTTACCGACTTACAAAAAGCAATTTATACAACTCGTAGCGATAAATTAGAAATTTACGAAATCCGAGAATTATGTTTAACCGATCAATACGATAATCTAGCTACAGACGGATTTAATCGCTGTCAAAATCGGCGATGATTCAATGGTTTTAATAATTAATTTTTGTTTTTAGTATTCTCTATATTCTATTTACTCTTACCAATTACCAATTACCAATTCCCAATTCCCAATCAATGCAAACCCTAAATAGCGATAAAAATCAAACTAATATTGTCCCCTTGTTTGCGATCGGGACATTCGGTTTGCATTTAATCACTTTACTTTTGCTCATGTTTCATGGTGGAATGTTACAGCAAGTTAAACGTAAATCGGTACCCCAAATTTTGGTACAGTTAGAAGATGGACGAGTTATAACTGCCGATGCTAAAAGTAGTTGGGAGCGCGATCGCGAAACAATTCGCCGCTTTGTAGGTGAAACAATGACTTTGATGTTTACTTGGTCTAATAAACAATCTTCTACAGTAGTGTGGGATATTACTTCGGAATTGTTAAGAAATGATTTTAAAAGCGAATTTGCCCAGAAATTTAATAACTTTGAATTAGAAAGTCCCGAAGAAAATGTTTTAGTAATTCAAAGGATTTCTCAACCGGAAGTAATTTCTGAGGGCAAATGGAAAGTTGAAATTTTCGCAAATCGTTTAATTTTCACTCGCGGCGATAATTTGGGAAAGTCAATTCCTTTTAACAAACAAATTTTAGTTGAAGCGGAAGATCGAGTAAATTCCCTACCTAACATCCCAATTCCTTTGAATTTAGCTGTTTACCGACTTGGAGAAGCAAAAATGCAAATTTATAATATCTGTGACATCGAAGATAAAAGTTGTTCGGGGGTTAGGGAGTAGAAAGTAGAAAGTAGAAAGTAGGGAGTAGGGAGTAGAGTAAATAAACAATACTAAACTAAAAAAATATCTAAAATTTACTGTTGTCTATTCTAATTTATTTAAAGAAGTTTTTATCTAACCTATTACAAGTATCTAAAACATTGAATTTATATAGAAAAACGTTGCCTATTTCTTACTCCCCACTCCCTAATTCCAATAAATAGTTTTATCAATCAAACCGGATTCTTATATTATGACTAACCGAAATACCGAAACAGGGCTTACCGAATGGGAAACGCGGATGGCGAAACTGGTTGGTTTGGATGAATCCACTCCCGCAGATATGGAAGATGGATCGAATCTCGATCCACCTCCGCAACTACAACCAGATGCAAATCAGGGCGTTACCCAACAGCCACTTTCTGCAAATCCCTTTGCTAAAGCCGGTTTAGTTGGTGCCGGTACCTTAGCTGTAGTCATGTTTGCTGGTGGATTTTTATCTCAAATCATGAGCAACGATAATCCACAACCGACGCAAAACGCCATCCGCAGCATCCCACCGCAACCGAAAACCAAACCCCAACTGCAACAATTACAAGAAGAAGTTGAAGGATTAAAAACCAAACTCGCACTTTCCGAGCAACTCGACGCGGTAAAAGCTGCCCAGCAAAAACTGAGAATGGTTAAACCTACACCATCAACACCCCGTATCGCAGCAAAACCAACTTCCCAAACACAACCGCGTATTCCTCGTGACGTATCCATGTCTACGATTCGTCGCCAACCCCAACCACCACAAATACGTATTGTTGAAGTACCCAAAATAGTCAAAGTCGATCGCGTTGTTGAGCGTATTGTTAAAGTCCCACAACCACAACCCAAACTGCAACCTCAGAAAGTATCGCAACCAGTCGTACAAAAACCAAAACCGCAACCAGTCGTACAGAAACCGAAACCGAAACCAACACCAAGATTACCAGTATTAACTCAAATCGTACCTCCACCCGCACTACCACCACAACCACCACTCTCAATCGCACCACCACCCCAACCCAGTCCCCTCCAAGAATGGGCAAGGTTAGCAAAATTGGGTAGTTACGGACAGGTTTCTGTTGGTGAAAATCAGACTGTTAGCGATCGAACATCGCCTCAAAGAGTTCAAGTAGCAAGAAAAGTCGAAGCAAAACAAACCCCAACCACCCCTATTAGAGAAACGCCAACCCGTACAGCCAGACAATCTACTAGAAAAAACCCTAAAAAAATACCTGTGGGTAGCAGAGCAAAAGCTGTATTAGCTACTCCTATATTCGGTGAAACTACTAGATCCGGCAGGGAAGGCAGGGAAGAAAATGTTGATAAAAGCGTTTACGTACTGCGTTTAGAACAACCGTTAAAAGCCGCAGATGGTACCGTAGCATTACCCAGAGGAAGTCAGATATTTACCAAAATTAATTCTATTTCTGACAGCGGTTTAATGCAGTTAGAAACAGTCAAAATAATCATGCGAGAAAACGGCGAAATCGTAGAAAAAAGCATACCTCAAGACGCGCTAATGATTCGCGGTAAAGCTGGAAAACCATTAATAGCCAAGCAATATCGCAACAACGGTTCATCAATAGCTCGTGGGGATGCAGTATCATTTATTGCAGGGGGAGTTGGTAAAGCAGCAGAATTAATCAACCGTAACGAATCTCAAGTAGTTTTCCGAAACGATGGTGAGCCAATAGGAGTTACAAATGTCAACCGTGACCCTAGCATAGCAGCCGGTATATTAGAAGGCGGAATGAAAGCCGTAGTACCGCAAATTACCCGTCGCAATCAACGCGCCATGTCTGAAATGTCCCGTAAAACAAACATTTGGTTTCTACCCCAAGGGAAAGAAGTCGAAATATTTGTGAATCAAGAAACGCAATTTTGAAATAGTTAGGAGTTAGGAGTGAGGAGTTAAGAATTAGGAGTTAGGAATTAAGAGTTAAGAATTTTTTCTACCCCCTCTTCCCCCTCTCCCCCCTCTTCCCCCTCTCCCCCCTCTCCCCCCTCTCCCCCCTCTCCCCCTCTCCCCTCTCGATGAAAAAACCCCTCAACCTCCCCATAACTTCCTTAATTTTCTCCGCAACAAGTATCTTAATGGCGAGTAGTGTTTTTGCAAACAACGCCGTTTTGCGTTCAATATTTTCCTGTCAAGCTCAAGGTTTGGGGGGTGCAATTCCTACTGTTAAAGTGTGGTACCAACAAGGGACAAATTTAAGCTTTATCCCCGCAGGAGAAACGATAAAAAAAGTTTGGTTAGACGACCCATCACAAGTTACTCTAGATTTTGATGGTCCGATGTGCGTGCAATTTGGTGCAGACGCTGACACGGGAGATTGCGAAGACTCCGCAGCTAATGTAATCCACCTCAGAAGAATCGAAAAACTCGATATTCCCGGACTTCCCGATACCGACAATACACTTTTAACCGTAATTACAGAAGGAAACGGAAAAAAAAGACTCTACGCCTTCCGAGTACTTTATGGAGAAGGTAGTCCCGAATATAACACCTTAGCAGTGTTTGAAGATCCCCCGAATTTCGGTGAAACGCCGTGTGTAAGAGAGAAAAATTAGGAGTTAAGAGTGAGGAGTTTTTTTACTGGTTCCTAGTCATAAGCTGTTGTGTATCTACTTTGTATATAGCTAGCTCGCAAGATGCTCGCACTACAATAATTTGATGTTTTATCCTTGTAACAAGAATAATTAATTAACTCCCAACTCCTAACTCCTAACTCCTAACTCCTAACTCCTAACTCCTAACTTTCCCAAAACCCAAAACCCAAAACCCAATCCCAACAAAACCCAACACAACCAATCGCCCCAACGCACATATAAAGTTTGCGTTTGTCGTCGATAGATGGTTTCGGCGTGAGTTTCGTAGGTATTATGTCCGGATATCCACAATGTTTTGCCGTGGGGATTTACAAATGCGGAATATCCGGTATTCGTTGCTCTTACCGCCCATCTATCGTTTTCAATGGCTCGCATGATATCCTGGGCATGATGCTGAAACTGCATGGCTGCACTATAGGGGTCGTTATTGGAAGCTGTGAGAATAAACTCGCCACCATTCTGTGTTTGAGTGCGAAATTGTTCGGCAAAAGCTGAGCCGTAACAGATACCAACGATCGCATTACCAAAAGGTGTTTTAACAATCTGGTTTGATTTTCCCGGTATTTGTCTGGCGCTTATGGGAGATAACCGATTGATAATACCGCCTAAAATATTTTCAAAGGGAATGTATTCTCCTAAAGGTACTAGTTTCTCTTTGTCGTAATGGCTGTAAACTTTACCTTCACCAGTAAAAGTAAATAAACTATTGGTATACCTACCTTCTCCCTGACGTTTATAACCTCCAACCCAAGCCAAAACGCCTTTTTCCCGCACTGCTGCAAGTAAGGGGCTGCGAATAATTTCATCTTCAAAAAATGGTAATGCACCCTCTGGAGTTAAAACTGCTTGTACGCCTTGACTGACTAAATTTAAATAACCCTGGGTATAATTTTTGTTAATACGCTGATTCCCTTGAGGATCGAATTTGATGCGATTCGGGATATTTCCCTGCACAATTCCCACTTTTAAAGCAGCTGACGACGGTTGGGAAAGGGGACGAGAATACAAGCCAAAACCAATTAAATGACAAGAAATAAATAATATAATTGCAATGACTCCCAATCGCTGAAAATTGCTATCTTTATGTTCTGATTCCGACGTGTTATATTTTTCTCGATATTTTTGAGAATAAAAACGAATATTTAAAGCTTCTGCTAACAACCCATTAACTGCAACGATCGCCGCCGTTACTGCTGTGGGTCCCGAAATCTGACCTAAATGTAAAATTACTAGATTATGCGGTGACTGCGTGTAAGAAAGCGAACTCCACCATAAGGGACCGGCGCTCCAAACTCTTTCTAACGCACACCAAAAAGCCGTACCAATAAGGACGCGAATTAAGCTATTTTGAGAAGAAAATATCCTCATCAACTTAGCCCAGAGCATAACTAATATGGCTCCCCAAAAGGAGATGAAAAACCAGGCAAATAATGCGATCGCAATGCTTCCCAACCAAGGTACACCCAGCCAAGTTAAAGGATGAAGCCCGGTAATCCAATACAAAGCGGTTCCGTGATAACCCATAGCCCAGGCGAAGGAGGATAGGTAGAATTTATTTTTATGTTTTGGGGTTACAACTATTAACCATAAGGGAATTAATGCAAACCATGCTAAAAACCAAGCGCCAACAGGAGCGACAGTTAAACCCATTGCAATTCCACTGGTTAAAGCGATTATCGGTTTTGAGTTGCGAGTTATCAGTTTGGTTAAAATATTAGATTTCATAATTAATTACATCCCAAAACTATTGTAGAGACGCAAGGGTATCGCGTCTCTACATTAATGGTTAATACATTACCAATATTTGATTTTATTCTTCTGTTTCTACATCATCTGCTGTTTCTTCTATTTCTACATCATCTGCGGGTTCTATAACAATTGTTTCTATTGTTTCTGCTGCATCTTCATCTAATTCTTCTGATTCTTCTGATTCTTCACCGTTATCGGCGGGAACTACTGCGACTCCGTTAATAAAGTCTTCTTCATCAAGACGCTGCACCCGTACTCCAGTAGCCGATCGCGATTGGATGGAAATGGCGTTTACTGCTTGTCGGATAATGATACCGCGACTAGTCACCATCATAATTTCGCTGTCTTCACTAACAATACGTAAAGTTGCTAGATGATCTTGAGTTTTACGGTTTTTGAATTTGGTTGCCATTAAACCTTGTCCGGCGCGGTTTTGCAAGCGGAATTGTCCAACTGGTACCCGTTTACCGTATCCTCCTGTAGTAATAACTAATACCCAAAGTCCGGAATCACTGTTATCCGATTCTTCTACAGCTTCAGTATTATCTGTATCTTCGGTTTCAGTTGCTTCAATCTCAGTTGTTTCAATTTCAGTTGCTTCAACTTCAGTTGCTTCAACATCAATTGTTTCAACTTCAGTTTCTGCTGGGGCTATGTTATTCAGAATGTCAGATGGAAGAATATCCATCCCTACCAATTCGTCACCACCTTTACGTAACTTCATGGCTTTTACCCCACGAGTTGCCCTACCCAAAGGACGTAATTGTGAGTGAGTGCAGCGGAAATGAATCGCCATACCCATGCGAGAACCGATAATTACGCTATCTTCAGCTTTCGCACGACGTACCCAGCGCAATTCGTCGCCTTCTTCTAAGGAAATCGCAATCAAACCGTTGGCGCGAATGTGGCTAAATGCAGCTAATGCAGTTTTCTTGATATAGCCGCCTTTAGTAAGCATTACCAAATATTCATCTTGGCTAAATTCGCTTACGGGTACGATCGAGGTAATTTTTTCTTCTCTAGGAATCGGTAGCATTTGTACGATAGGCGTACCCCGACTTGTGCGGGAACCCATAGGTAATTGATAAGCCCTCATACAATAAACGACACCGCGTTCGCTAAAGAATAAAACGCTATCATGGTCGCAGCAAGTTAAGAAATGCTCGATATTATCATCATCTTTTACCTTCGCTCCTGCTTTACCTCTAGTAGCGCGGCTTTGCGCTTCAAAGGTATTAACCGGCATTCGCTTCAGATAACCTTGCTCAGTCAGTAAAATGATCGCTTTTTCATTAGCAATTAAGTCTATATCATCTAAATCCCCTTCCTTATGGGTAATTACCGTGCGGCGGGGGGTAGCGTGTTTTTCTCTTAACTGCTTAACTTCGGTTTCAATAATTTCTAATATTCGTTCTCTGCGAGCCAGAATATCTTGTAGATCGGTTATTTGAACCTGTAATGAATCGTGTTCTAAACGAATTTTATCAGCTTCCAAAGCCGTCAACCGTCGCAACTGCATTTGCAAAATTGCATCGGCTTGCGCTTCCGACAACCCATAGGTGCTAATTAATTCACCTTTTGCCGTCGGTGCATCCGCAGCATGACGAATCAAGGCAATAATCTCGTCCAAACTGGACTGCGCGATTAATAAACCTTGTAAAATGTGATCCCTTTCTTCCGCCTTCCGCAATTCATAGCGCGTGCGTCTAGTAATCGATTCGATGCGGAAATCGATGAAAACTTGTAAAAACCGCTTCAATGTCAGTAAAATGGGTTCTCCATTTACTAACGCAAGCATATTCGCGCCGAAGTTAGCTTGCAGTGGCGTTAACTTGTATAAATTATTTAAAACCACGCGGGGATAAGCATCGCGCTTGAGTTCGATGACGATTCGCATACCATCGCGATCGCTTTCATCGCGGATATCGGAAATACCGTCAATGCGCTTATCGTTGACCAATTCGGCAATTTTTTCAATTAATGCCGCCTTATTAGTTTGATAAGGCAACTCAGTGATAATTATTGCTTCTTTATCCGGTCTTCCCCGCTGCTGGAGAGTCTCAATACTAGCTACCCCGCGCATGGTAATCGAACCGCGCCCGGTAGTATAAGCCTCCTTAATTCCTGAAGTACCGAGGATTTCAGCACCAGTCGGGAAATCGGGACCCTGGATATATTTATTTAAGTCAAGATCGGTAAGCTCCGGATCGTGAATCAGCGCCACTAATCCATCAATCAACTCTCCCAAATTATGTGGTGGGATATTAGTCGCCATCCCCACCGCAATACCGGAAGAACCATTCAGAAGTAACTGCGGTAGTCTTGCCGGTAAAACCGTAGGTTCCTGCTGCGAACCGTCGAAGTTGTCAGCAAAATCAACAGTTTCCGATTCGATATCTTGCAGTAAAGCGTCGGTAGTCAAAGATTGCAGGCGGCATTCCGTATAACGCATAGCCGCCGGAGGGTCGTTATCAACACTTCCGAAATTACCATGCCCTGAAATTAAAGGCGATCTCATCGAAAAACTTTGTGCCATCCGCACTAAAGCATCGTAAACAGCCGTGTCACCGTGGGGGTGGTACTTACCCAATACCTCCCCTACAACACGGGCGCATTTACGAAAGGGGCGGTCTGCCGTCAACCCCAATTCGTGCATAGCGTAAAGAATGCGACGATGCACAGGTTTCAGACCATCCCTAGCATCTGGTAAAGCGCGACCGACAATCACGCTCATCGCATATTCCAGATAAGACCTGGACATCTCGTTTCGCAGATCCGTCGGGATTATCCGCTCCTGAGAGGTTGTCATAACCTAAAAAACTCCAAAAATCGCAAATTTTAGGGCTTAAATCCGAAAAAAAGCCAAATTATTCCAAATGATGCTTGAATAATCGCCATTATTTGGTACAATTTTAGCACATTTTGCGTTTTTTTGCAGCGAATGGGCATGGAGAATTGGGCATTCTCGTTCCAAGGTTCTACCTTGGAATGCTATTGAGTGGGCTGCTGCCTCATCTTTCGTAGCGTTCAAAACTTGCTGTGTAGATCGTCTTTCGCTGAAGGCAGAGCCTTCAAAAACGCATTTCCACGCAGAGCATGGAAACGAGAAGATAATTCCTAACTCACAACTCTTAACTCCTAACTCTTAACTCCTAACCTTTTCAGCCGCAACAATCAACGCTTCAGCTTCCACATCGTTACTGGGAATCATATTTGCAATACCCAAACTCAAACTTATATAAGCAATCTTCAGCTTTTCAACTTCACACCGTATCAATTGGGCAACATAAAACGCCCCATCGGTATCTGTATTAGGTAAAATTACGGCAAATTGAGTTTCTCGATAACGCGCTACTAAGTCAATGGCTCGCTTGGCACAGTTATTAATTACTTGAGCAACTTTGATTAAACATTCATCACCTTTTTGATTACCATGAGTATTTTTATAGGATTCAAAATCGTTTATTTCGCATAAAATCAAAGATATTGGTAACTTTTCCCGCTTGTAGCGCTGCCATTCTTGGGCTAAATATTCATCAAAGCGGCGACGGTTGGCGATGTTGGTTAAACTATCTACACGGGCTTGGCGAGTTAGTTCTAATTCTAGAAGCTTAGTTTGAGTGATGTCGCGGATTGTTAAGGTAATTCCATCACCTAAGCTAACTGCAATGATTTGATACCAGTTTTGAATATTGTTAATTTTATAATTAAGCTCTTTATTTAATGGTTTTCTGGTTTCAACTACCTGTACTAAAGAATTAAATAAATTCGGATTGTCTTCAATAATTTGACTTTTAAGCAGAAAATCACCAATTAAATCTTCCTGATTGCTATAAAATAATTTGGCAATTACCGGATTAGCCATTAAAAAACGAAAATCGGTTATCTCCCCTGTAGTGGTATATCTCACTGCTTGCATTGCTGCAATTCCATCGAGGGAAGTATTTAAAACGCTTTCTAAAAATGCACGAGATTGGTAAAGGATTTGTTTATTTTGTTTGAGTTCGTTGATTTGCTTTTGTAGCTGCGAAATCTCAGAGTTTTCCGGGGGGGGGTAGGTATTACTTGCGACGGAGTTTTTTTTTGCAGTACGAGTCGTAAGTTGGTTTTAGTAACTTTCTCTTCCAAGATTTCGGAAAGCTGTTGCCATAATTTATAAGCTACATCCTTGATATGTCCGACGCTCAAGTGCGAGTTTTCGGCAATGGTGGCATATGTTTCGTTTTCCCACGTTGCTTTTAATATTTCTTTTTCTATAGCAGTTAGTTGTTTACCAGTGCTGGGATACAAAATCGTTTCCATAAATTTTAGTGCTTCTTCAACGGTCATTAATAGGTTGGTTATAACAGTCCAACTTCTGAGTATAAATCAAAGTGTCATTAGATACATCTAATTTGATGTATGTCTAAGTTACTATCCGACTTTTCCGACCTTAACACCCGACTCATCCGACTGACATCAGCCTAGCGGATGAGTGATTATAGACACATGAAATCAAACAAGGGTTTCTGAACTGATAAGTGTAAAGCTTTTTATCAAAACAGTTGAATAACTAATTTTCATTTAATTAAAAGAGAAGGGAAAATGAACAAATTAATTTGCAATTCTTTAATCGCTTCCGTTGTCGCTGTTGCTGGTGCTACCACTTTTGCTGGACAAGCGAATGCTCAATCTGCTGATGTTCCGTTTACTGGTACTGTTCCTAACACTTGTACAATTAACAAAACTCTTGATGGTAAAATAGGAATAGCTGATAAAATTAATAGAAATGATATATTAAGTAGCAGATCGGATGAATTTACTGCTGGACAATTAGGTGAAGTTGAAATTAATTGTAATACATCTGGACTAGTTTCTATTGGAGCTTTACAAGCTGTAAGCGGTCCTGCCATAAATTTACAAAACGACGCAGATCCAAATGGCTATAGGGCTGAATTATATACTACCAACAGTAATTTTAACGGTGCCAGTGTTCCACTTGTAGCCAGCGGAAAACCAGGAGTTTCTCGTTCTCCAAATGGTACCGCACAAAAACTGTATGTACATATGGTTGCAAACAAGAAAAATCAAGTTGCAATTCCAGGTGGTAGTTACCAATTCAAAACCACAGTTACTATCACTCCACAGTAAAAAAGATCCAATCTTCTTTAAGCTGTTCCGCATTTAAACTATATAATCTAAATCATTTTAATTCTTGTGGGGTGGAGAGAAGTTGGGGGGAAAATATTCTTCCCCCAAACTTCGGGGCATCCCTGCCCGCCTTAATATATGATTTAGATGCTTTTTAGCTTAAATAGAAACAATTCCCCATTTGTAGTTTGTTGAAAATTGCAATGGGGATTGTCATTTTAAATATTTAAATCTTTCTCAAAAAATAATACTGAAACTAAAATAATGAATAATTTCCAGAAATCTCTATGTGCTGTTACTGGCACATTATCTGCATTATGCATTTTTCCTCAAATCGCCCAAGCTCAAATTCAAATTAGTCCTTTGGTTATTGAAACAGAAGCCAGACAGGGAAAAGCACAAGGGGTAATTAATATTACTAATACTAGTAATCAAACATTTCGCGCTCGCGTCTATACTTTGCCATTTACTTACAATCAGGATGGATTTGAAGAATTAAAATCTAGTCCCCAAGATTTAAGTCCTTATTTAACATTCTCTCCTCGTGAATTAGTATTAGAACCGGGACAAACCCGCCAAATTCGGGCAATTTCTCGCTTTCTCCCAAGTTCTGCAAAAGGAGAATATCGAGCAGTTATTTTTACCGAAGATTTACAAGAAATTACAACTACTAATAGCAATCAGACAATAGGTGTAACACCTCGTATTGGGGTAACTGTATATGTTCGTCATGGTGATGCTGCTCCAAATTTAAAAGTAGAAAGCGCTAGTTACAATGCCCAAACTAAAAAAATTAGTCTCCAAGTAAAAAATAGCGGAAATGCCACAGTTCGCCCCAATATTGATTGGAAATTACAAAATTCAGCAGGAAAACAAGCTGATGGCGAAATAGATGCTTACACCGTCATCGCTGAAGGTAAAAGAAATATTCAAATTGATTTACCTAGCGATAAAAAAGATATTTCTGCTGGAAAATATCAATTAACTGGTGAATTAACTTGGAGAGAGGGAGATAAGGATAAGAGTTTGCCTTTTAATGTTGATGTGAATATTTTGGATAAAGTTGCAGCAACAGAAAATCAACAAACTTCGCTGGAAAGTAGATTGAAGAAGTTGAAGAGTAATTAGTTAAATCGTTTGAGATTATATACCTGGCGAATATAATATGCCGCACCTAGCGGTGAACGCGGTTACACAAACAAAACCCGCCTGCGCGGGTTAGACAAATTAATAGTCCACGAAGGTGGACTTTGCCTGTGTAGTAGCGAATTACATTCGCCGAATACTTTTAAAGCTTTAGCTATCAGCCCGGAAATATAATTCCGGGCAATATGGCGTACCATGCTTCCTTAAACTGGAAATATCGTTCTAAATCTCGCAACAGATACGGTCGCAGTTTGTTCGATTTCGATTTAGGTTATGGTATAGGTTCTCAAGGTAGCGGAATAATCGCTTCAACTTCTACCGCTGCCGTACCGGATATGAATTAAGGATTTCTTTGGTTAGTTTGAGTTCGTTGATTTGCTTTTGTAGCTGCGAAATCTCATGATTTTCCGAGGGGGTGTAGGTATTACTAGCGACAGAGTTTTTTTGTTGCAAGTTGTTTACCAGTGCTGGGATACGAGATCGTTTCCATAAATTCTAATGCTTCTTCAACGGTTATTAATCGGTTGGTTAAGTACTTAGGCAAAATTAATTGTGCATTTGTCATTGCGAGTTGAACAGAATGAAACGAAGCAATCGCAAGACTCTGGGATTGCTTCGCTATCGCTCGCAATGACACAAATAATTTTGCATACCCACTTATAACAGTCCAGCCTCTAAGTATAAATCAAAGTGTCATTTAGATACATATAATTTGATATATGTCTAAGTTACTATCCGACTTTTCCGACCTTAACACCCGACTCATCCGACTGACATCAGCCTAGCGAATGAGTGATTATAGACACATGAAATCAAACAAGGGTTTCTGAATTGATAAGGATAAAGCTTTTTATCAAAACAGTTGAATAACTAATTTTCATTTAATTAAAAGAGAAGGGAAAATGAACAAATTAATTTGCAATTCTTTAATCGCTTCCGTTGTCGCTGTTGCTGGTGCTACCACTTTTGCTGGACAAGCGAATGCTCAATCTGCTGATGTTCCGTTTACTGGTACTGTTCCTAACACTTGTACATTCGGCACCGTTCTTCCTGGTGAGATGAAACTAAGTTCAACGGATAAGAATGTATTAGACGCTAGAAATGGTAAGCCCGGAGAAATAACTGTTACTTGTAATACAACTGGAAACATTAAAATTGATCCATTGACTCCTCAGAACCCAACAGCCGTAAGTTTCTCACAAAAACCAAAATATTTCTCTGGAGCCGAACTATGGAAGACTGCAAATTTATCAGGATCTAGTTTCATTGGAACCTATGTTGGTGGAGGACAAAACACCGGTCCAAAATCTATTACTTCAAATGGAGCTCCCCAAACATTTTATGTGGCTGGTTATGTAAGGGATGACTCTGGTACAGCTATTCCAACAGGTACTTACAACTATAAAACCACAATTACTATTACCGCCGACCAATAAAAAAAATATATCGTCCTATCGATTGTTCAATTCCCCATTTGTGATTTATAAAAAATTGCAATGGGGATTGTCATTATAAATATTTAAATCTTTTCCACAAAATAATACTGAAATTAAAATAATGAATAATTTCCAGAAATTTCTATGTGCTGTTACTGGCACATTATCTGCATTATGCATTTTTCCTCAAATCGCCCAAGCTCAAATCAAAATTAGTCCTTTAGTTATTGAAACAGAAGCCAGACAGGGGAAAGCACAAGGGGTAATTAATATTACTAATACTAGTAATCAAACATTTCGCGCTCGCGTCTATACTTTGCCCTTTACTTACAATCAAGATGGATTTGAAGAATTAAAATCCAGTTCTCAAGATTTAAGTCCTTATTTAACTTTCTCTCCTCGTGAATTAGTATTAGAACCGGGACAAACCCGCCAAATTCGGGCAATTTCTCGCTTTCTCCCAAGTTCTGCAAAAGGAGAATATCGAGCAGTTATTTTTACCGAAGATTTACAAGAAATTACAACTACTAATAGCAATCAGACAATAGGTGTAACACCTCGTATTGGGGTAACTGTATATGTTCGTCATGGTGATGCTGCTCCAAATTTAAAAGTAGAAAGCGCTAGTTACAATCCCCAAACTAAAAAAATTAGTCTCCAACTAAAAAATAGCGGAAATGCTACGGCTCGTCCACAGATTAATTGGAATTTACAAAATTCAGCGGGAAAAGTGACAGATGGTAAAACAAGTACTTACGCAGTGATAGCTGAGAGTGAAAGAAATATCCAAATTGATTTATCTGCAAAGGAAAAAGAAATAGCTGCGGGTAACTATAAATTAGCTGGTGAATTAACTTGGAGTGAGGGAGATAAAGATAAAAGTTTGCCTTTTAATGTTGATGTGAATATTTTGGATAAAGTTGCTGCAACAGAAAATCAAAAAGCTCCGCTGGAAAGTAGATTGAAGATGTTGTTGAAGAGTAATTAAACAATTTCATATTTGTAGGGTGTGTTCTGATAATGCAACATTTATACAGTTTTGGTGCGTTATTTAACGAATTATTTCTTAGTCCTATTTATAGGACTTGAGCTATTAGCTTGGGGTTTGCAACCCCAAGTGAGTGTCCGAGCAAACCTACCAAATTTAATCTAATCGAACACTAATGTTGAATTTGATTAAAATTGACGGGTTTTAACCGCAATCCGACTGGGGTTGCAAACCCCAGTCTAATAGCACTCGTCCTATAAATAGGACTGAAATTTTACCCTTAATCACAAATCAAACAGATTATTAGTAGCATCATCATCACCAAGCAAGCTGCATTACGTTGACGAAGACTGCATCCTAAAATGATTTTTTCAATTATTCAATTATTTCAAAATATTTTCGGTTATGCTTTATCCCGATATTCCTATTAAACCT
The DNA here is from genome assembly GCA_965234645.1 of Rivularia sp. (in: cyanobacteria). Taxonomy (GTDB): domain Bacteria; phylum Cyanobacteriota; class Cyanobacteriia; order Cyanobacteriales; family Nostocaceae; genus Rivularia. The sequence continues at coordinate 685,100 of OZ248344.1, forward strand.
AACCTTGAAATAATAGAAACACAACCTTGTAATCATTATATATCTTCCATTAAAGAAAAATCAAGCGCTCAAAATTATAAAATAAATATTCCCGATTGTTCTCGCTTATCACTAAAAAATGACCTAACCCCCCAGCCCCCTTCCCTGCTAGGGAAGGGGGAGAAGGAGGAGGAAAATTTAAATTCAAAGCATCTCTCCTTACAAGAAAAGCTCAAGAATTCAAAGCCTCTCTCCGATGCCGAGAGAGGTTCCCCAGATAATGTAAAAAACACCATTGCCAACCAACTTAAATCAACTAAAAACGTTTTTACCATCCTCCCCGTAGGTATCAACTTAGGAATACGCAACGTCACCGAATCAACTTTAGTTCGCGGTTTTGAAGATGGTAGCAAAGCAGTTAATTTTGATAACTGGCTGCTTCCTTTTGATGATGTTCTTTCAGCTTTAAATATTACAAAAACTGACTTAGATGACGGACAATTAGAATTACGTTCTCCCGGTTTAGTTAAGCGTATCAATCCCAAAGATTTAAAAATAGATGCTGAGTTAGGTTTAGTTATATCTGTCGCGGATATCAAAACAATTCTCGGAGTTCCTACGGAGTTTGATATTATAAAATACGCCGTTGTATTCAATCCTCCGTGGTTGGGTTTAAGAAAGCAAGATACTCGTCAAGCAGAACTTCCGGTAATCTTAGATGGTTTACCTCAAGTTAATTCCCCAGGGTTCAGCTTTTCTACTATTGCACAAAGCATTAATATTTCTGGAACTGGTAACAATACGAATACCCAAGGTAATTTAACTACCATCGGTACAATGTTGGGTGGTAGCTGGTATGTCCGCACCAATCAACCAACTTTAAGCGATCGCAAAACTTGGAATATCAACGAAGCGCAATATCTCCGTCAAACCCCAACTTCCGATTATGTAGTTGGTTCCCACCCGACATTTTGGCAAAATCAAGGTGGAGAATTTTGGGGTGTCACGACAGTACAACGGTTTGGCTATAATTCACCGGAAACTGTAGCGGGTGGTTTTAGCCCCAGTCAAAGAATGCGAAGCAATCAAATTGGACGTACTATTAGCGGGGAAGCAGCACCGGGAACTTTGGTACAGTTAACTCAAGGATTTGGGGATAATGTTATTGCAGAAATCTTGGTTGACTCATCCGGGATTTACCGTTTTGAAAATATCCCCACAGCAGGAAGCGGAATTGGTGGAAGTAATAACTATCAGGTTCGTCTTTATCCCAATGGACAATTAACCGCAACTCCAGAAATCCGGGAAGCTATCTTTGCTAGTTTACCAGGTCAATTAACTAAAGGTACATCGGCTTTAATAGTTTCTAGCGGTTTGAATCGAGAAAATACTTCTAATTCCTTCCTCGGTAACTTTACCAATTTACGCGGTGGTGTTGCTTATCGTCTTGGTGTCACCGAAGATTTAACTTTAGGTACGGGGGTAATTTACGATAAATCAATGCTGGGTTTGGGAGAATTATTTTATCAACCTGCTGGTTTTCCTTTAGAAGTTGCATTTTCGGGGTTATTAGGAACCGATGAAGGTTTGGAATATAATGCCGATATTCGCTTTCGACCATCCAACAACTTTGATTTAAACTTAAACAGTGACAAACTTTCCCAAAGATTCCAGGCAAATTTTCGTGCTTCCAAAGGTATCAGCTTTCGTGCTAGCGGTAACACTCGTGAAAAAGCTTTAGCAGCAGGGGTGAGCGTTTCTCGCAGCAGCAAGGATTTCTATACTTTTGCAAGTGCAGATATTGATACTAACAATAACTTCCGGTGGAGTCTCAATTCCCGTTTGGGAAAGGTAGAACTGAGAAATTACGGAAACGAAATTACTACTAATTCTCAACTCAGCTACAATTTTTCTCAAACTTCCTCTTTCGGAAACTCCCTAAATCTTAATTACGAAACTTCTAGAGAGAATAATCTTGCTTCTTTAAACTGGCAATATCGTTCCAAATCTCGCGATCGATACGGTCGCAGTTTGTTCGATTTTGATTTAGGTTATGGTATAGGTTCCCAAGGTAGCGGTATCATCGCTTCCGCTTCTACCGCTGCCGTACCAGGTATGAATTTACGCTTGAGATACCAGGGAATTTCCACAACTTCCGACAGCGACAGTTTCCGCATTGAACTATCTCCCAGCTTCTACATCCAACCAAAACTAGCCCTTGGAGACACCCGTTACGAAGGCTTACGCGGCGAAGGTGGATTATTAATTAAACCTTTTCTAGATAAAAACGGTAACGGTAAATTAGATAAAAACGAAAAAATTTATACCGAAGATGCAGATTTACTTTTAAGTTTAAATAACAAATCTATCAAACGCTTACGCCCAGATATTAACAACAACGGCGTACTTCTGCAAATGCCACCTGATAATTATCGTTTAGATTTAGACCCCGCAGGCTATCCCATCGACTGGAAACCAACACAAACAGCTTATGCAGTAGAAGTTGCAGCGGGAGGTTACACTCAACTACTCGTACCATTTATCTCATCCTACACCGTTGCCGGAACAGTAACCGATGCAGAAGGTAAACCCGTTGGTGGTGCGAGAGTGGAAGCCGTAGCTACAGGTAACGGTAAAAATAAAAAAATCATGTCCGTCACCAACGGAGCGGGAATGTTCTTCTTAGAAAACTTGCAGCAGGGGAATTATAAGTTATTAGTTAATGATAAAAGTTCAAAGCCAGGGGAGATTAATCTTGATGGGAACTCCGAAACCATGCAGGAAGTTAATTTGAAGATTTAGATTTTTTGGAGAGAGTCCCTATGAAAAACAATTTTCACCACCAATTTATTATCTTGACAAAATACTCTTCTCATTGAGAATATTCTTTTTAAGTTAATTTTATTGATTAACAAGTATGATAATAAAATCTCATAGGAATGCATCTAATATCAGTTCGTAACCTTCGCATTGATGTTGTTCAGTTTCCAGATGTTAAAAAGCAAGTTGAGGACTGGTATGCAACCGTTAGAAAAGCTGAGTGGAAAAATTTGGAAGATGTTCGTTTAATTTACAGGGATGCAGAAGCGGTAGGGAATTTTACTGTTTTCAATATAAAAGGTAATGCCTATCGTTTGATTGTTGGGATAGACTATGAGAACCAAGTAATTTACTACAAATATTTCCTTACACACGCCCAATACGATAAAGATAAGTGGAAAAATGACCCTTACTTTTGACAAAAATACTTACCGCAATCTTCTCACAGAAGTGATTCCTGTAGCGATTGACACAGAAGAAGAATACGATCGCATTTTAAAAGTAGTTGAAGAGCTAACTTTTAAAAAGAATCGCACTACTGAGGAGAAAGCTTTACATAAATTACTTGTAATTCTAATAGAAGCTTATGAGACAGAAAATTATCCAATGGAAGAATCTACTCCTCATTCCATTCTTCAGCATATTATGGAATCAAGTGGAACTCATCAAATTGATTTAGTTGGAATTATTGGCTCAAGCGATGTAGTATCAGATATTGTAAATGGTAAGAGAGCAATTAGTAAAGCACAAGCCAAAGCCTTGAGCGAGTATTTTAAAGTTTCGTCTAGTTTGTTTATTTAATATTGATACATACAGCATATTTTATCTTAGTGAAATACGTGCTTTTGCTTCTGCATGAGACATAATATCCCCATCTGCAATTTGCTGAATCCCTCGTTCTACCTTATATAAAAAATAGAGACGCTCCATAACTTCAGGAAACGTAACATCTTGTGGCATTTCCTCTACAGCCTTAAGAATTTTTTGCTTTACTGTAGTGCTTGTCATGACTTTGAACTCCAAAAATTTACTCGTAATGAGTCCACATCCGAATTATTTTCACAACCTGCTCGGATTCAATTACTTCATAAACTAAGCGATGCTGTATATTAATTCGGCGAGAATAAGCACCAGATAAGTTACCAACTAATTTTTCATAAGGTGGAGGATTTTGGAAAGGATTTTGTTCAAGAATTGCAAGTAATTCTTCAGCTTTTTCCTTCAAGTTGCTAGAAACTAACTTTTTAGCATCTTTTTGCGCTTGTTTTGTGTAAACTAACTTCCAAGTTACTTTATCCTGACTTACTTCTTCCTCACTCACCAATCTAATTCCTCATCACATTCATCAATCGAAGTTGCTAATCCTTCTTTAATAGATTCTTTCATCCCAGGAATAGATAATAAATAAAGAGTTTCCTGAATCGCAGCCCAATCTTTTTCTGCAACCAGAATAGCATTACCACGCTCACCTTGAATAATAATTGGTTTACCGTCTTCTGAAACTTTGTCGATAAGTTGTTGTAAATTGTTTTGAGCATCGTTGATGGGAAGGGAAGACATTTTACTTTTTTAACTCGGAACAATATTACTTTAGCTTATCTGAAGAGTTTTTTAGAGGGGGAAGAGAGGGAAGAGGGGGAGATAGGGAGATGGGGAGATGAGGAAGATAATTTTTACTAACAACTAACTACTAATAACTATCAACTATCAACTATCAACTAACTATTAATACCGTAAATTCAATTCCCCAAACGCTTCATCCGATTCTTTTAATTTCAACTCACCCACTGGCTTCCCATTAATTTGTAACTCATACTCACCTTCCTGCAATCCTTCTAAATAATAAACTCCCGCACCGTTGGTAACGGAAAACTTTCGCGTACTTCCTATAGCTTCCACTCTCGTACCTGCAACCGCTTCTCCAGTACTATCGGTGACAACTCCAGTACGGGTATACGAACGGGTAAAGGGTATCATTATCGGCGTATAGCTTCCCGCTACAACATCTACAGCTAAAGCACTTTTACTGGTATGCCAATCTAACGGAAAGCCTGCTGCATCTAAGTCTAAGCGATAAGTTCCCGGTGGCAGACGAACTGTAATGCGGTCGTTTTGGACGTGCGATCGCCAACTTTTGATAGATTTATTATTCACCATTAACAGCAAGTCTGAGTTATCGGTATATATTTTCTCTCCAGAATCTCTTTTACCGTTATTATTACTGTCTAAAAACGGTTTAATTGTCAAACCACCTTGAGTACGAAAGTATTTTGAACGTCTATCTCCTGGGCGAATTCCCTGTTGTAAGTTCAATCCTGAAACTAAATTTATACTAAAACTGGAATCATCTCTAGTTAGCGAAACTCCTTGATAGCGTCCTTGCAGCATAACGCCGGGTAAAACTGTAGTGCCTAATGTTGCAACTATACCGTTACCTTGGGAACCCATACCGTAACCTAACTCCGCTTGCCACAAATAATTACCATCAAAAGCTCGTTGTGGCGAACGATACCGCCAACCCAGAGTAAGTAAGTTGTTGCTGTTACCGTTGTTGCTGCGGGTGTCGTAATTTAAAAGTAACGAGCTTCCGGTATTGGAATATCTAGCGCTAGAGAAATTATAAGCAAGTTCGGAAGAAGTACCAATTTCATTACCTCGAAGATTTAATCCCAACTTTCCCAGACGTTGTAATAAATTCCATCGCAAATTACTTTCGGTATCCAAACTAGCGCGAGCAAAAGTATAGAAATTTCTAGCGCTATAGTTAAACTGCAATCCTGCTTCTGCTGGGTTGCGATTAGAAGTATTCCCGAATAAACTCAAGCCCGAAGATACCCGCCAATTAACATTAAAACGATTGGAAAGTCGATCGCTAGTAAATGATGCAGTAAAATTATTTGATGGTTCGTAGCGAATATCTGAAATTACATCTACGCGATCGCCCGCTAATGCTGAAACTGCGACTTGTAAAGGAATATTTTTAGGACGATAAAATAATTCTGCCAACCCTTTCAAAGATTCGTCGTAAACTCCCCCAAACCCTAAAGTAAGATTTTCCGACACACCCAAACGTCTGGCAATTCCACCGCGAAATTCGGAGAAATTGCCCAATAAATTATCATTTCCCGCAAAATCCCGTTGCAAACCACCCGATACAACCCAAGCCGAAGCACCAGCGGGAATTTGTCCGGGTACCGTGGTGAAAGTAGCCTCGCGAATTTCCGGTTGTGCTGTCAATCTTCCTTGAGGATAGAGAAAAACGCGGTAGTTACCATATCCTCTTTGAGTAATGATATTTTCAAAGCGGTAAATTCCAGAAGAATCAACCAAAACTTCCGCAATAACATTATTACCAAAACCCTGCACCAACCGAACTAAAGTACCTGGCTCCGCTCTACCAGTTACAGTACGTCCGATTTGGTCGGCTTGCAACCGTTGACGAGGATCTGAAGTAGCACCAAAAGTTTGCGGAGGCTCAAATCCCTGACGTTGAATAAAAGTCAAACCCCAATATTCTCCACCCGTTCCCAATCTTTGCCAAAAACTTGGTTGAGAACCCACAAAATAATCTGTTTTATCGGTTTGTCGTAAATACTGCGCTTCCGAAATCTTCCAACTTCCCCTATCTCCTAAATCTGGCTGATTCGCACGCACAAACCACGAGCCATCAAAAGCCGTACCCACAGCTTGAAAATCACCTCTAAAATTCGTCGAACCATTTTCACTACCGCTAGCATCTATCCTTTGTTCGACTGCTGCAATATTTAAATTTCCCGGTTGGAAGCGCGGTAATCCGTCTAAAATTACGGGAATTTCAGCTTGTCCGATTCTATTATCTCTTCTATTGAGCCAGGGTACATCAAAGGCGATCGCATAGTCATCAATATCGAACTTTGCGCTGACTCCAAACAGCCTTTTTAAATCTGCAATTGAAAACACTAACCCTAATTCCGAGTCATTGCGAAGCTGTTCGGGATTAATACGAGTAACAATTCCCGGAGAGCGAACTTCTAACTGTCCATCTGGTAAAGTTGTTACGTTCAACTTCAAAGCTTGAATTACCGCATCATAAGGTAAAAGCCAGTTTTGAAAATCAATTGCTTGGGAACCATCTTCATTTCCCCGCACCAATACACCAGCTTTCACGTTGCGCTTACCGACATTTAAACCGACGGGAAACGTACTAAATTTGGCTAAATCGATGTTTATCGAAGTATCAGAAGTATTTAAAGGCTTTTCCGAATTAATTTTATCTTTTAATCGTAAAATTCGATAATTTTTTCTATTTTCGGCTTTACTTTGCTTCAATCTTGTAATTAAATCGTTAGAAGTTTCATCTGCTTTGTAATCATCTAAGTTAATATCTTCTAACTCCGAATCATTAACAGTTGATTGAGCAATTGCTTTTGGAATTATGTTAAAAACGGCAATATAAATAAACGTTGGCACCCAATATATTTTATGCATTGAAAATTTACAAAATAAGTTTATTAATAATCACAATCGAAACAATCTCTCTTAATCTCTTTCCTCCGCGCTCTGTGCGTCTAGTAAGGTTTTTTTCAGTAATCTCCTAGCGGGAAGAAAATAATAGTATTGTTTACCTTTTTCAAACTACTATAGGACTTACGCCGCAATAACAAAAAATAAATATAGTGTTCCAGACATTTTAGATCCCCCCAACCCCCCTTTTTAAGGGGGGCTTACGTAGCTGTAACTTTACAGAAACATAATCACTACCAATTTCAGTAATCTCAGCGACTCATTTATAGCAACTTTACAATCGAATGATATCCGTACAATCCGCAATTATGCCTTAAAAATTGAAGACTAATTACAATAAAAAACGATGCTTTCACCAGCTTTTTTATAGAAAGATGTTTGCGTAATCTCGCTGACGACAAATTTAGTTTATCAAAGCCATGATTTTTAATAACGAAGAGGTTTATTGCCGTCGTTGCTGAGAAGATGAAAGCAAGAATATTAAAATCGTTAAAGTTTTCACATTCTTGCTTTATTAACAATTAATTTTGATTTATTCAAAGTCGATCGAGCAACATTTAAGCTGTTATCTCAGTTTCAATTAATTAATCAATTTTCACTTACTGGAGATATTTTTTATGATTCGTCGTTTAGCTTTAACTGCTGGTTTCGCTGTTCTAGGTGCTGTAGCTTTTGCTCCTAGTGCGAGCGCTCAGGTTGCTGATGATGAAACAGTTCCATTCAGCGGTTCTGTTGGTTCTAGTTGTGCATTAACCCTTCCTACACCTGGTATCCTTGCACTTACGGATACTGATAATCCTACTACTCTTAGTTCAGATAGTTCAGAAGCCGTTGGTGGTCAATCAGGTACAGTTACAGTTAACTGTAATAGTAGTAGCACAATAGTAACTAGTGTAAACGAAAACCCAGAAGTACCTGAAGACTTTATTGTTGAGGATGCGACTTCGACAGTAACACTTTCCTCATCTGATGCCGGATTTACAAGTACTGCGACTGGCGGTTCACTAACTTCTTCCAACACTGATGTTCCTGTTGATGTAGATCTGAAAGTTGCAAGCACTGCACCTTTACCTGCTGGTACCTATACATATGATGTAACTGTAACTGCTACTCCTGACTAAGAATTAATTTTTAGTTAAATCCTTCCAAACAAAGAAGGAACCGATTAAAACAAGTTTTAGGTTCCCTCACAGAATAAGATTTAAATTTTACTCAATCGGTTGGTGCCTGCAAGCTTCCAACCGATTTACTCAGTATATCTCGACATATTTATCGCTTGTGTAAAATTAGCCATCATCTATTTAAACTATCAATGAATTTTGCTTCTATCCGGAAATTAACATTACTGCTAGGTAGCGTCTTGCTATCTAGCTTTTTACTGTCGGGAATCGCTAAAGCCAATATTTCTATTTCCCCGATGGTAGTTGAAACTGAAGCCCAACGCGGACAAGCACAAGGTAGATTTAGCGTTTCTAATACAGATTCTCAAGACTTCCGCGCTCGCGTTTACACTTCACCTTTCACTTACGATAAAGAAACCGGATTCAAAACTTTATCTTCGAGTCCAAAAGATTTAACACCTTACCTACAATTTTCTCCCACAGAGTTACAAGTAGGTGCATCAAGCAAGCGGAATATTCGTTTTATCGTGCGTTTTCCACCCAGTTTACCCGATGGCGAATATCGCACAATGATTTTTACCGAAAACTTAAAAAGAGGAAGGATAACAGAAACCGATTCTAAAACCAACGTCACCCTGCAAACTAATATTATCCCTCGTATCGGCGTAGCTTTGTACGTTCGTAAAGGCGATGTTTCACCAAATTTAATTCCCGACAGCGCTAGATTTGACCCAAAAACCAACAATATTCAGCTATTAGTTAGCAACAAAGGTAAAGCATCCGCAATAGTAGCCGGAGATTGGCAATTAAAGAAAGGCAAAGAAGTAATTCAAAAAGGAAATATTTCCGATACAACAGTCTTAGCAGAAGGAGAGCGTTATCTTACCGCAAAATCCTTAAATAAAGAGTTGAAATTAGCACCGGGAGAGTATCAGTTAACTGGTGAATTGGGATGGGGAGTAAATAAAAAAGAGCGGATTCCTTTTAACGTTAATTTGATGATTCCAAAAAAATAATTGACAAGTTCGTAGTAAGGACTTTAGTCCTAAATCCAAGAACTAAAGTTCTTACTACGAACCTCTATTACTCCGGCGTAATCGTCACGCTAAGATTCACAGCATAATTATAAGTTCCTGGGGTAAATGAAACCGGACGTTCTACCCGCAATCCAACTTCTAAATTTGTATCGCCAGCAGGTAATTTAGCTGTAGCATTATTCCCTTCGCTTCTAAGGTTATTTGAACCAAATTCTAAGAATCCTATGCTTTTAGTACCGCTTGGATCTTCCGAAGCACCAGATACCAAGTTAGGTGATAAAACTGTAATTTGAGCAGTGGTGTCAGCAGGAACGTTGACATTAATATTTGCGGGTACTACTGACTCTAATACTTTCAAATCTCCTCCCGATTCAATAGTACCGGGTTGAAGATTGCTAAATTTTACTTCAGCTAGTGCGGTTGGAACAAAATTAATAAAACTTGTGAGTAATAATCCAGAAGCGAACAGCTTCGCTACGCCAGAGGCGAACGCCAAACGGTATAACATTACAAAATAACCTAGTTAATCTACGCCGATTTATATCGGTATGTCGATTACTTTGTAGCTATTTTTTATAATCAAGCACTTCCGGGATATTACTTAATTCCTATGGATTAACCATAGTTACAGTAACGTCATAAATATAAGTTCCTGGAGCATAAACTTGATTTTTCAATAACAGATCGACTTCTACAGTATTTTTACCCGCAGGCAAAGTCACATTATTACCGCTAATTTGACTCGAACCAACTCTTATCGCGGTATGTCCTGTAAGCTTGGGAGAAGAAACGTTAATTGTCGTAGGGCTACTAGTTTGAACGCTAATTTTAGCAGGAGCTATGCTGTTAAAATTATTGGTACTTTTAGCGCCTTTACCAGAAATACTTGATTCTATCTTGCCAGGAGTATAACTGCTGAAACTAGCACGAGGTTCAACCACTCCGCTAAAGTAGATATTCACAGATTCAGCCAGCGTAATTTGATTCGAGATGCCGGTAAATGCGATCGCCAAGCAAGAAGCTGAAACTACACGATTAAGCATAATAATTAGTTTAATTATCTTCGGTGAAAGAAGAATATCACAAACCAAGTAATATTACTTAAATAGCCGATTCGCTTCACTAAAATTACGTAAAATCACCGAAAAAAAACAAGATCCGATAAACTACATCCAAATCCAAAATTCAATCAACCAAATCCAATATCCGATGCGCCATTTCCAATTTAGAACACATCGGAATCTCAACTTCCTTCCCAGAGCGATCGATATATATCGCTTTATTCGTATCGCTACCGAAACCGCTACCAATTTCATCTATTGGATTAGCAACGATCGCATCTAAATTTTTTGTTTGCAATTTCTCTCTAGCTGGTGTGACGATATCCCCAGTTTGGGCGGCGAAACCAATCAATTTTTGATGTTTTTGCTTGCAACTCGCTAATTCGGCTACGATATCTCCGACATTCTCCAAAGGTAAAGCTTTCGGAAGCGCCTTCTTTGGTAACTTTTGCGAACTATATTCCCTCGGCTTCACATCCGCCACAGCCGCCGACATAATAATTACATCCGCTGCAGGTAAATAACTCAACATCTGCGATCGCATTTCCTCAGCAGTATCTACAGTAATACCCCGCACGCCCAAAGGAAAATCCCAATTTGCCGTACCACGTACTAAAGTTACATCCCCACCACGATGTAAAGCCGCACGTGCCAAAGCTAACCCCATTTTACCAGTAGACGGATTGCCGATAAACCGCACGGGGTCTAAATATTCTCGCGTACCCCCGGCACTAATTAAAATCTTTTTACCAGAAAAATCTCGCTTTCCTCTAGTTTGCAACAACGACTGTACGTAACTCACAATTTCTTGGGATTCAGCCATTCTTCCCGCACCAACTCTGTCGCAGGCTAACAACCCTTCGGCGGTATCCAAACTATAAAAACGACTCAAACTTAAAACTTGTTGCCAATTGCGTTGTACCGTAACTTGCTCCCACATATCGGTATTCATTGCTGGTGCGAGCAATATGGGACAAGTCGAAGCTAAAACGGTATTTAATAAAAGATTGTCAGCCATTCCATAAGCTAACTTTGCCAAAGTATTCGCCGTCAATGGTGCAATTAAAAAGACATCCGCCCATTCTCCCAACTCGATATGTAGGGGACGAGAATTAGTTGGTTGCCAAAAATCCCGATCGGTGTAAGCAGGGTGACGAGAAAGAGTCGCGAAAGTTAAAGGGGCGATAAACTGTTGTGCGGCATCGGTAAGAATAGTCCGTACTTCTACCCCAGATTTAAATAAAGTAGAAACAACTTCACAAACCTTATAAGCAGCAATACCGCCACTAACACCAACTAGCACCCGCTGTAATTTTGGATTAGACATTTATCAATAAACAATTATCAATTATCGGCACCCGACGGAGGTAAAGAAATGCGATCGCAACATATAAAAGAAACACTTATGCGCTTGAAAATCTCAAAGACTTGCGATACAAGCTTTACGCAAAGTGTTTCTCCTTTTATTATTGAGCATTTACTGATAATTGTTCATTGATAACTGATAATTGTCTATGCTTCGTCGTAGGCTTCCAAATCCAAAAGGTGGATGTAGGATTCTACTAATTCGGGACGTTGAAACGCGATCGCCCGCAGTAAATGCCAATCATTCAAACCGTCGAAAGCATTACTGTAGTTATCTTGTTCCAAGCGTGTCGCCAATGTATCCACCTCTTGTTCTGTCATGGTGGCAATATCGGTTTTAGAAATGGTCAAAGTCTTCATTATTAAGCCCCTCCCGTAAGTAGCAACACCATCCAGCATGGGTTTAATTGCGCTTAATGCACTCACCCAATCTATAATACTCATTCATTTACACGAATTACGTGAATTTTCTTCCGGAAATTCACCGTACTTTGTAAAGCTTTTGTAACCTTAATTAGGTAAGGTTGCCCAGAACGAAAGTACGTGCGACATCCAGCATTTGAGGACTAATTTGATGTCCTCCATCAAATTCATGATATTCCAAGGGAACTGCAAATGATTCTAATACATCCCGTGCTTTTTGAGCAGCTTGTAAAGGCACAACCTCATCTTGTTTGCCGTGCATAATTAACACTGGCGGTAGAGAATTTGTAGCTGAGGTTTCAAGATTTTGGATATCTGAGTGTAAATACCCACTCATACAAATTAAACCTGCCAAGGGCAACTTTAATCCTACATCTAAAGTCATTGCCCCTCCTTGAGAAAAACCACTTAAAATTGTTTGCTTCAAGGGTATGCCGGTATTATTCTCTAAAGATTGCAAAAAATCAATTAGCAATTTCCGACTTTGGGCTAACCCTTCATACATATTATCCCGACTTAGCTCATACCATGCTCTACCTATGGGTGAGTGAGGATGAGGAAAAGGTGCATTAGGAAATACAAAATGATATCCTGGCAACTGTAAAAAAGGTACTATTGATGCCACATCTTCTGCATTTGCACCCCAACCATGTAAGATGACGATCGATCCTTTAGTCGCAGTTTCCCCGGTGTTTGGCGGTACGTCGATAAAATCCAAAGCCTTAGCCATCAGTCATCAATTACTCAATAGTAGGGTTGCTCTTAATTATTCATAGCAAAAAACGAGATGCACTATACAAATTATGTAGCGAGAAGAAAAAAATATTCCCTACTGCCTACTCCCTACTCCCTATTCCCTAAAAAAATAACGGTTGGAAATCAATTTCGATATTTTTAAGTGCCAGCTTAGTTCTAAAATATTCTTTTGTTAACTAATAAATTAAAATCATAGGAAAGTTATAAATTATGGCGCGTCTCGCACTGCTGAGTGTATCTAACAAAACAGGTTTAGTCGAACTGGCTCAAAGTTTGCAACGAGAGTTTAACTTTGAATTCATCAGCAGTGGAGGCACCGCAAAAGTTTTACAAGATGCCGGATTAACTGTTACTAAAGTCGCCGATTATACGGGTTCGCCGGAAATTTTGGGCGGACGAGTCAAGACTTTACATCCGCGAATTCATGGCGGTATTTTAGCACGGCGGGATAATTCTCAAGATGTGGCGGATTTACAAGATAATCAAATTCGTCCGATCGATTTGGTGGTTGTAAATCTCTATCCCTTTGAAGAAACGATCGCTTCATCTGGAGTTACTTTACCCGAAGCCATCGAACAAATTGATATCGGTGGTCCGGCAATGTTAAGAGCATCAGCAAAAAACTTTGCTCATCTTACAGTATTATGCGACCCGGCGCAGTATGAAGAATATTTACGGGAGTTGCGTCAAAATAACGGCGAAGCATCTTTAGAATTTCGTCAGCAAGCTGCTTTAAAAGGATTTTTGCACACTTCTGAATACGATCGCGCAATTTCATCTTATTTAAGCAGTCAATCCGATAATCAACAACCCCAACAATTCAGTCTTACAGGAAAACAAGTACAATCCCTACGTTACGGCGAAAACCCCCATCAAAGCGCCGCTTGGTATCAAACGGATACTCACGGATGGGCTGCTGCAACAAAGTTACAAGGAAAGGAACTGAGCTACAACAACTTAGTTGATTTGGAAGCCGCCAGACGCATCATCGCAGAGTTTACCGATACCCCCGCCGCCGCAGTTCTCAAACATACCAACCCTTGCGGTGTCGCTTTAGCAGATACTTTGCTAGAAGCTTATCAAAAAGCCTTTAATGCCGATTCAATTTCTGCTTTTGGGGGAATTGTCGCTTTAAATCAACCAATTGACGCTGCAACGGCAACAGAGTTAACAAAGACATTTTTAGAATGCGTAGTTGCACCCGGTTGTGAAGATGATGCTCTCGAAATTATCGCCGCTAAATCCAAACTGCGCGTATTAATACTGCCAGATTTACAAAGTGGAGCCAAAGTTACCATCAAAGTAATTGCAGGTGGTTTTCTGATGCAAGCAGCCGACGATATTGTGACTGACGCGACTAAATTGCAAATAGTTACCGATAAAAAACCCAACCAAAAAGAAATAGAAGAATTACTGTTTGCTTGGAAAGTTTGCAAACACGTTAAATCAAACGCGATCGTTGTAAGTTGCGATCGCACTACTTTGGGAGTCGGCGCGGGACAAATGAACCGAGTCGGAGCCGTAAAAATCGCCCTCGAACAAGCTTCCGAGAAAGCGAAAGGCGCATTTCTTGCTAGCGACGGCTTCTTTCCTTTCGATGATTCAGTTAGAACAGCAGCCGCATCGGGCATTACTGGAATTATTCAACCGGGGGGAAGCCTGCGCGATGCAGATTCGATCGAAGCTGCCAACGAACTAGGCTTAACAATGGTGTTTACCGGCAATAGGCATTTTTTGCACTAATATTATATCACAATAATTACTGAATTTTTCAAAATGTAGTCTAAAATGCTTTTCATTTCCTAAAACTAGTGCTAATCTATATTTGTGTGTGTGAGGAGCAAAGTGAAAAGCGCTTGGGGTGGAAACACGGTCACACTCCCGATCGCTTTTTGCTTTTTAATTTTAATTATTATTGGTTAGTTGTTAGATATTTTTGAGTCGGTCATAAAAATTCGAGATTATAAGAAACCCGGTTTTTCCAAAAAACCGGGTTTCTCAATTTCCACAAATAATTCCAAAATGCCGGCTGTATCTGATAAATTTCTGCTGTTAACTGATTACTGCTCGCTGGTAACACTCAACAGGTACAATATTCAAACTGTCACCCAATATACTTGTGCTTCCTAAAAAGTAATGCTACTGTAAGGTTGTGTGTGAGGAGCAAGTGATAAACAGAAAGCGTTTGGGGTGGAAACACGGCAACACTCCCGAACGCTTTTTGTCTTTTCAGTTACCAGTAACCAGCGATCGGCTACAATTCATGATTATTAAATTCATAACTCCTAACTCATAACTCATAACTCCTAACTCATAACTCCTAACTCCTAACTCATAACTCCTAACTCCTAACTCATAACTCATAACTCATAACTCCTAACTCCTAACTCCTAACTCCTAACTCCCATCCCCCTATCTCTTCAATCTTCATCCAAAGCGGGGAAAGATTCCTCAATCAGCCATAATCTATCTTTGTTTTCGACAAACCATATCCGAGTTTCGGGAGTTAACTTTTTCCAAATATGCTCTACAGGTGCGTGGGGAGATGAGTATTGAAACTCCTCACCGAGTAATTGCAGATTCTCGGCAATATTATCGGGAATACCAAAGTCTTTCCAATCAATTTTTGGCTCAACTCCAGTAACTCCTTTACCGGGATCGTAAACTAATTGTGCAGCTCTAACCAAGTCAGCAAAGTGTACTGGCTTTAACTTGTACAGTTCGTCAATTGAGAATCCGTTATTATTCTGAGACATCATGACTCTTAGCAGTGAATATTTAGCGTTTTAAAGGATTTACTGCCAGAGATTTTCCCTTATCTAATATTTATATTTTAGCCCAGAACAACAATATTTAATCAACTGATTGAATAAGCATAATTTTTGGGAATTCTATATTTATACCTTGTATATATTGCTGGCTGCTTCTGGGTGCTGAATTTATGCCATTTGGATTAATCATTATCATAATTGCGATTATCTTAACGTTATTAATAAACAGAAACCGCGATCGCGGCGGAGGTGGTTATCATGCTTATCAATCCGATAAAGGATGTAAAGCACTACGACGGAAATTATTAAATTTAGTACATCGGAATACAGCAGAAAGACTAATCAATTCTGCGAAACGTCAGCATCCTGGAAAATCAGAACGTTGGTATTTAGAAAAAGTAATCTACGATTTACAGCGCGGACGTTAAGAACGTAATTGGGCTATTATCGTCTTGGGATTCCAGTAAGCGCGAATAGTTTGAATTTTACCAGTATCGTTGATTTCAAAAACGGTAATTCCTTCACAACTAACAGCTTTCTGTGTCTTGCTAACTCCTCGCATCGTCCACTTAACGGCAGCTTCATTCCCGGCGATAAAAATACTTTCTTTGGTTGCTTCAAGTTTAGTAAATACGGCTTTTAATTGTCCGATAAATTCCTGAAAAACTTCATGAACTAAAGTCGGGGGTTCTCCAACTGGATCGTAACTTAAAGCATCTTTAGCAAAATTTTCTACCCAGCCTTCGGCATTCATCGCTGAAATATTTGCTAAATAAGAGTTAACAATGCTTTCAATTTGTTCTGGTGACATCAGTTAATTTTAGATTTTAGATTTTAACAACGGATGCTTTTGTTTTAGATTGGAGCAGTTAGGAGTTATGAGTTAGGAGTTGTAAATTTTCTACGCCCATTTTTATTCTCAATAAATAATTAGATAAATCACACCGGATTTCTATAGATTTGCTTTTACACATAATTAAGAGCGAGTTAATTCTGCTAGAGTAAAACCTATCTTCATACCTGAAACCCGTTTCAAAACCGAAACGCGATTCTTCTACAAAGAGTATTGAACCCCAAGAAAAGCTATTATCTAAAAATATAGTGTAAAAACCTGAAAGTATTGTAGTGCGTTAGCCGCACCTGCGGTGAACGCGTAGCGTGTCCGTAAGGACAGCATCTTGCTCGCTAGAATTATATAAATCAAGTGCATAGCAGCTTACCTATTACCTTTAATCTTTATCAATAAAAACCGTAACCGCAGCTACAGCAATCAACATTTCGTCATTTTTATCGTGTAAAACTTCAATCGCTCGTCCTTCAACCATCATTCCCCCAGATTTGACGGTAAGACTTTTACGTCCAAAAGGCAATACGGCTAAAACCTCTTCCTCGCGTACCTCTTCGGGATATGGTACGGCAATCTGCACTTCTACAATCATCTGATTCGGATCGCTCAAACCAGCAACTTCAAACACTCCGATTAAAGCATTATTAGCGATCGCATTTCTTACAGCTCTGGCAGCGGCAACAGTTGGTTCCTGTCCGTGCTGGTCTATACCCATTCCCATTTCAATAATAAATCTTTTACGTGCCATAACCATCCCCGATTGTTTTAATCCCACTTGTACTGTAGCGGTTTAAGTACCTCACGGGAAACTGTAGAGAAGTTATAAGTAAAAGGCAAAGGTAAAAGTAATGGGAAGAATTTCTACTTTTACCGTTTGCCTTCAGCGTTTTTGCATTGGATATGGGTGATTAACGATACCATATTTTTTTTTAATCCATCAACTGTTAAAAATTGCTCATAACCTGAAAATTTGTGCTTGTTTGCACGCGATCGCCATCATTTAAATTATCTCCCCAAATATCTCCCAATATCATCATCATTCAAAGCACATCGATTCCGAATTATTACTGATGAATCAATCTGGGTATTTTCCCAAAGTCAGATAGCTTCATAAAAACAATTCTGAAATTACCGTTTATTATGCCTGTCAGATTAGTACAACTAACTACTGAGGACAAGCATTGTAACTAATTTACCATTAGTTTTACTACAGTTTTTTCAGTATATAAACTGCTGCAATAGCAATAAAAATGGCTAGATAATACAGATATAAATAATTAATTAAAGCTTATAAACCGCATTTAAAAGTATTCTGTGTCGAAGCTTTTTCATTTTTTATTTCAAAACAAATTATTCAGACGTAGCATCTATCAGGACTAAAAATATATGTTTATTAATGCACTTGTAATTAATCCAGTTTTTTTCTTTAGATACGTTGTAATTATTATAATTTCAATAACTTTACACGAACTTGCTCATGGTTTTGCAGCTATGAGTCAGGGAGATAATACGCCAGAAAAAACTGGTCATATTACATTAAATCCCGTAGTTCATATGGGATGGGGAGCAATCATTTTTTTATGTATTGCTGGGATCGCTTGGGGACAAATGCCTGTCAATCCCTACAAGTTTCGTAATGGTAGACTTAGCGATATTTGGGTGTCCGCAGCAGGTCCTTTATCTAATTTAGCTTTAGCTTTTGTATCTATTGCACTGCTATTAGTTTACTACAATTCAGGATTGTTAAGTAAAGAATTTCTCTATCTTGCAGCAAGAATTAACTTAACTTTATTTCTACTTAATATGTTACCCATTCCGCCACTAGATGGTTTTAACATATTTAGTAATATTTTTCCTGCTTTAAAGCAATTGCAAAGTACTCCAGCAGGGATGTTTTGTTTAATGATTATATTTTTGATTCCCGGTTTTAGTGCAGGATTAGTAATGATTTCGGACTTAGTAATCAGAAGTTTAATAGAATTTAAATTTGCAGTGTTTTAGGCTAAACCGAAATTATCTACAAACAAATCGGTTATAGTCATTGCACAACGTAAATAAGCAATCTGAAACACCTGAATATCACAAGCATCTAAGTTCTACAAACTAATGAAACTTAACAAAACATCTGTAGTTGCGACGGTAGTTGCTTTGGTAACAATTACGATAAATACTAAATCAACACCTGCAATTAGCATCAAAAATCTTGGTCAATCTACCGATTTTGTAAATAACTTATTTATTGAAAATAGAAACGGAATATTACAAGTATCTCAAGCAGATTTCATTGATTTAAGATTTGATAAAAATAAATTATCCTTGTGTAAAATCAATCAACGTTCAATATCCGAAGATTGGATCGACTTATTAGGAAAATTAATTATTCTCTTCAGCTTTACTTCTGTAGGAGTAATGGGTAATTCAGTCTTAGTACAGCGATATGTTAAATTAGTTTTCAAAGATATACTTCCGCTTTTCTTGATGATATTTTTGTCACTTTCGCTGTTAAGTATCGCGAGTGTAATAGCTTCAACTTATGTTTCTCCCTCAGCACCTATGACTGCTTCTCTTAGTTCTCAAAATAGCTGCATATTGAAATAAAAGCTCAAATATAGAAGTTGATGATAATATACTGCCATTATGAATATCAATCGCCGAAAATTTATCACAACATTGGGAATAGCCGCTATCTCTACCCAAATACCATCATTTGTTGTTCAAGCTAAAACATCCCCGAATAACATTATCAAGCCCCCGCGTTTGCGATTGGGGGATACAGTAGGATTAATTAGCCCTGCTGGTATAGTTGATTCCGAAGACATCTCTCAAGCACGGCAAACATTTACCGCACTGGGTTTAAAAGTCAAGTTGGGCAGACATATTTTAAGTAGATACGGTTACTTAGCAGGAAACGATCGCGATCGCGCTCTTGATGTTAACGCTATGTTTGCCGATAAATCTGTTAACGCGATAATTGCTATGCGTGGTGGATGGGGTGTAAATCGGATTCTGCCATTACTCAACTATAATTCTATTCGTGCTAATCCTAAAATTATTATGGGATACAGCGATATTACATCTTTATTATTAGCAATTACTGCTCGTAGCTCCCTGGTAACTTTTCATGGTCCAGTAGCTACTTCTACTTGGAATAATTTTACTTTGAAATATGTAAAAAGTATATTATTTGATGCCCAAGCTGTGACAATGAATAATAATTTAGTTACTCAACTTCGCCGCGAAATAATTACACCGGGAAAAGCAAAAGGTAAATTTATCGGCGGTAATTTGTCGGTAATAACTTCAATGTTGGGTTCATCTTATTTACCTGTATGGAAAAATAGTATTTTATTCATAGAAGATATCGGCGAAGATATTTACCGTGTAGATAGAATGTTAGTTCAATTAAAAAATGCCGGAATATTAAATCAATTATCCGGTTTCGTGTTTGGACAATGCACTAATTGCAAAGTAGGAAACGAACCTTCATTTACTTTGATGCAGGTATTACAACAACATATTCGTCCTTTAAATATTCCTGCGTGGTATGGTTCTGCGATCGGTCATATTAGAGATAAATTTACAGTTCCCATCGGTATAGAAGTAGAAATTGATGCGAATACTGGGATAATAAAAATGTTAGAAGCGGCTGTTCGTTAGTCTAATCTAAACACTTCTATTCTAAATACTTTTATGAAATATTTTAAATATCACGCGATCGGCAATGTTTATATAGTTATTAATCCAAAAGATACTTCTAAAAATTTAACTTCCGAACAAATCAAAAAAATTTGTCATAGAAATTTCGGTATAGGCTCCGACGGTATACTTTTCGGACCTTTAAAATCTGAAAAAGGGCAATTTTCACTGCGAATTTTCAACCCAGATGGTAGCGAAGCAGAGAAAAGCGGAAATGGATTAAGAATTTTCTCGCGTTACTTGTGGGATATGCAATTAGTTAAGGAAGAAGTATTTACTATTGAAACATTAGGGGGTTTAGTGCGATCGCTGATTTTAGATAACGGTAAAACAGTTCGCGTAGAAATGGGAAAAGTCAGCTTTTACAGCGATGAAATTCCGGTTACAGGGGAACGTAGAGAAGTAATTTCCGAGAATATTACAGTTGAAGATAAAACCTTTAACTTCTGTGCTGCGACTATTGGAAATCCTCACTGTGTAATTACTTTACCCTCAATTACACCAGAGTTAGCAAAACAATATGGTTATTTAATCGAAACCCATAAATTTTTTCCAAATCGTACCAACGTACAATTCATGAAAGTACTCGATCGAGAAAACATTCAATTAGAAATTTGGGAAAGAGGTGCGGGTTACACATTAGCATCGGGAAGCAGTAGCAGTGCAGCAGCAGCGATCGCACGTCGTCTTGATTTATGCGATTCCTCAATTACCGTGCATATGCCTGGAGGAAATATTTTAATCGAAATTAGTGAAGATTTTTCAATTCAGATGACAGGTGCAGTCACTAAAGTAGCCGAAGGAATAATATCCCAAGAAATATTTTAATAATTAGTTGTAGGTTGGGTTAGACACGAGCAGGGAATTTAAATTGTAACGAGAATTATTTAATCGTGTCGTAACCCAACATTGCGTTGCTCCCCAAATACAATTACTCCCTTCCCGGAGGAAGATTACTTATAAAAAAACCGATGCTTGACACAGAGAGCGCAAAGGAAAGAAATAGAGCAAAAAGAAAGTAATGTTGGGTTACGGTGCAAGATCAATTGTGATGTTGAAAATTATCTTATCAAGGCACCTAACCCAACCTACAAGAATTATCTCTTTTAACTATGCCCAATGCCCAATTCCCCATTCTTAATTTCCAAAATCAATCATAGTCTGCCGATAAACATTAGGCATTCCAATATCAAAAGTCTTCCCATCAACAACTAAACCCGTCATCCCTTGTGCTTCCCGCAATTTTTCTAAACAAGATGTTAATTGAAATTCTCCTCTTTCCCGAAAATCCGTATTAATATGTTCCGCCAAAAAATCAAAAATCTTCGGCGTTAAAGCATACAAACCAAATATACATAAAAACTCATCTTCCCCTATTCCTTCCACCCGTAAATTTTGCCGCGCATACTCAACAGTGGGTTTTTCATAAATCTGTGTAACTTGCATTTGAGAATTTTCTTGCCAAACTCCCATTACACATCCAGCTTTGTGAATCATTTCCGCTGGTAAAGTATTCAATCCAATAACACTACGATTAACTTGTTCGTAAACCTGCAAAACTTGACGCGCACAAGATTTTTCGGCATCCGATGAATAAATATGATCCCCTAACATCAATAAAAAAGGTCGATCGCCTACCCATTCCTTGGCACAGAAAACCGCGTGTCCGTAACCAACTTGTTCATCTTGTGTCAAAATCGTAATTTTACTACCCAATTCCTGAAGACGATCGCAATATTCGCGATCGCGCTGCGAAAGCTTGTTAAAAAGTTTAGGTGAGGGCAGATTTTTAAAATAACTTTCAAAAACCTCTTTATCATCCGGTTGCGTCACAATTCCAATTTCTTCTATCCCCCCACTAACAGCCTCCTCCACAATCGCCTGAATTGCGGGTTTAGCCCTACCGTCTTTATCAATTACCGGAAACAGTTCCTTTTTAACAACCTTGGTAGCTGGAAACAAACGAGTACCAAAACCAGCAGCCGGAATTACAGCTTTTTTAATTCGATTCTTCATTTTAAATTTTAGATTTTAGATTTGCATCGGGGATTGGGCATTGGGCATCGGGGATTGGGGATTGGGCATCGGGCATTGGGGATTGGGGATTGGGGATTGGGGATTGGGCATGGGGAATAGAAAATTTTGAGTTTTTGACTAATAACTCCTAACTCCTAACTCCTAACTCCCAACTCCTAACTCCTAACTCCTTCCCCCTCTCCCCTTGTCCCCTCTTCCCCATTTCCTCATCCTCTAGGCATAAGCAATACCATCTTCGTAGTGATTCTACCCTGTGAAGGCTTTGTAAACTCTTATCCCAGGTTCTCAGTGAGTGTTGAAAATGCTGAGCAGTTTTTTACTATGGCAGTTGACAAACTGTCACTCAGTCAATTCCCTGATAATGGTCTTAAAAGATATCCTATATTTGTGCAAGGAGTGATACCACTTCACAACACGTTTGCTATAAGCTTATTCTCGCAATCCCTCACTCTAAAGGGATACTGTCGAGTTCAAATGTTGCATCAAACTAGTGAATTGGTATAACTTTATACAATAGGGGCGCTTGGTAGGCAAAACTGTCAGGCGCTTTTCCATGTGACAAATTAATCGCAACTTCAAAAAAAAGTAACATAAATAAGAAACCGGGGATTTTAGCCCCGGTTGTGTCAATTAGTAAACCTGCACAAGCAACATAGAATTTAAGCGATAACGAAGTTTACCAACTTGCCAGGTACTACAATTACTTTTTTAATGGTTTTACCTTCGATGTAACGTTGAGCAACTTCTGATTCGCGGGCGTACTTTTCCAATCCAGCTTTGTCCAATTGTGCTGGAACTTGTAAATCGCCGCGTTTCTTACCATTAATTTGAATTACCAAAGTTATTTCCGAGGCAATTAGCGCTTCTGGCTCATGTTTTAACCAGTCTGCGGTATGTACTGAATTATCATTACCCAACAAATGCCATAATTCTTCGGTGATGTGAGGCGCGAAGGGTGCGAGCATCAAAATTAAAGTTTGAATTCCTTCTGCATAAACTGGTGAATCTTTGCAGTTAGCGTCACTCAAGGCGTTACTTAATTTCATCAATTCGGAAATAGCAGTATTGAATTGATATTCGCCGTCTACATCTTCGCCGACTTCTTTGATTGCAGTGTGAATTGCTCTTCGTAAATCTTTTTCTATTTTGGATTTCGGATTTTTTTCTTTGGATTTTTTGGACGATCGCGGATTATCTACAAATTCAGTCACTAAGCGCCAAACTCGGTTAAGAAAGCGGAATTGTCCTTCAACATCAGCTTCATCCCATTCCAAATCTTTTTCGGGGGGTGCTTTGAATAGAACAAACATCCGCGCCGTATCGACACCGTATTTAGCTATAACATCTTCCGGCGCGACACCATTACCCTTAGACTTGGACATGGTAGCGTATAGTTTTTGCAAAGGTTCGCCGGTTTCAGGATCGCGAGGATCGGCAGGATTTACGCCCACAGAAGCAATCCACTTATCTTTACCATCCTTATTGGGATTCACGTAAGTCAAACCTTGTACCATACCTTGAGTTAACAAGTGTTGGAAGGGTTCGTCAAAATTGAGTAAACCGCGATCGCGCAGTACCTTGGTAAAGAAGCGCGAATATAACAAGTGCAAAATTGCGTGTTCGATACCGCCGACATATTGATTAACCGGCATCCAATCGTTTACTTTCGCCGAATCAAACACCTGGCGATCGTTCTTGGCATCGGTAAACCGCAAGAAATACCACGAAGAATCAATAAAAGTATCCATCGTGTCAGTTTCCCGCTTTGCTGGTGTGGAGCAACTCGGACAAGGTACATTTACCCAGCTTTCCAATTGTGCTAGCGGCGAACCACCACGCCCACTCAATTCTACATTTTCGGGTAACTCTACGGGTAAATCTTTATCTGGTACTGGTACCGCACCACAATTAGGACAGTGAACGATCGGAATCGGTGCCCCCCAATACCTCTGACGGGAAATCAGCCAATCACGCAAGCGATACTGTACCCGTGCTTTACCAAAACCTTGCTTTTGGGCATATTCCACAATTGCAAGTTTCGCATCAGCAGAAGGCATCCCGTTGAAAATGTCAGAATTAACGACGATTCCCGTTTCCGTATAAGCTTCTTGAGGAATTAGTACCGCGTCAGCAGCATCGGCACGGGCAATAACAACCTTGATAGGTAAATCTTTTTCTGAGGCAAACTTAAAATCTCGCACGTCATGCGCGGGTACACCCATCACAGCCCCGGTACCGTATTCGTAAAGCACGTAATCGGCAATCCAAATCGGAACCTCTTCCCCTGTAAACGGATTGATTGCCTTGCCACCCGTAGGAATCCCCCGTTTGGGCTTATCTTCGGCAGTACGTTCCAATTCGGTTTGATTGCTAACTTCGTTTATAAAAGCATCTACTGGCGATCGCTGCTCGGATGTTGTTACCTGCTTAGTCAAAGGATGTTCTGGTGCTAATACTAGGTAGCTTACGCCATATACAGTATCCGGTCGCGTAGTATAAACGCCTATTTTCTCATCCATTCCGACAATAGGGAATTCCAAATAAGCGCCCGTGGATTTACCAATCCAGTTAGCCTGCATTGTTTTAACGCGATCGGGCCATCCCGATAGCTTCTCCAAGTCGTTTAATAATTCTTCAGCATAATCAGTAATTTTGAGGAACCACTGCCGTAATAATTTACGCTCTACTATGGCACCACTGCGCCACGAACGACCTTCATTATCAACCTGCTCGTTCGCCAATACAGTTTGATCTATGGGGTCCCAATTTACTGCTGCTTCTTTTTGGTAAGCTAAACCCGCTTGGAAAAACTGCAAAAATATCCACTGCGTCCACTTATAGTAATCCGGCGAACAAGTAGCAACTTCGCAATCCCAATCAATAGATAAGCCCAGACGCTTTAACTGTCCCCGCATTTGGTCAATATTTTGATACGTCCACTTTGACGGAGGTACTCCTCGGTTAATAGCAGCATTTTCTGCTGGTAAGCCAAAAGCATCCCAACCCATAGGATGGAGTACCACGAACCCTTGCATTCGCTTGAGACGGGCAATCACATCAGTAATAGTGTAATTACGGACGTGACCCATGTGCAGGCTACCCGACGGGTAAGGAAACATGGCTAGCGTGTAAAATTTTGGCTTGTTACTATCTTTAGAAGTTTTATCCAAGCCAACTTCTAACCATTTATTTTGCCACTTTTGCTCAATATCTGCTGGGTTGTATCGGGTATCCACCTAAAATACTCCTGTGCGACTGTAATCGTATCTGATGAACTATTGTAGATGCTGTTGGGGATGGAGGGATGGGGGGATGGGGAGATGGGGAGATGGGGAGAATTTTAACCTTTAACCTTTAACCTTTGACCTTTTTACCATTGCCAATCCCCAACATGAGTAAACAAAAAAATTCTGGCTTGATACGTGTGTTTGTCTACGGTACACTCAAACCAGGTGAAGCAAACTATGAATCCTACTGTGCTTCGATGGTGGTAAACGTAACGTCCGCTTGTGTTCGCGGTGAACTATATGCGCTTCCCCAAGGATACCCAGCAATGACTGTAGGAAATAATTTAGTTCGGGGATATTTACTGTCGTTTGCTACTAACGAAGTTTTAAGTCGTCTTGATGAACTTGAAGACTACGATCCTCAAAGACTTAATTCAGAAAATCTATACGATCGCAAACAAATTGAAGTATTCGATCGAGAAAATAATTCTCTCGGTTTAGCTTGGGCTTATTTAATGAGTTTTGCTAAAGTCCACCAATTAAAAGGCACTCCGCAAACTGATGGTTTGTGGAGTGGAAAAGGGTTAAATAGTTCGGAGTTATGAGGACAGAAGTTATGAATGTAATTTGAAATTCAAAACCGATCGAATATTAATTTATTTTTTAGAAGCCCTTTGAAGACTCCCCATAGATAAATCTTAGGGGATTCTCATTTCACCAGAAGATACCTTTTCGGCAAGCCGAATTGGTTTTACTCTTCCTCCATGAGCAGTATCGATGCTTCCCACCGATAATATTCGTAATCCTTCTTCTCTAATATTTACTGAAGCGTTTATGTCTCTATCATGAATAGTTGCACAGTTAGGACATTGCCAGCTTCTAGTGTTTAGAGGTAATTCTTTGATTTTGTAATAGCAATGACTGCAAGTTTTAGAGCTAGGAAAAAATCTATCTACTTCTAAATAAATTTTTCCTTCCCATTCCGTTTTATATTTCAACATAGTACACAACATTCCCCAACCAATTTGAGAAATTGCTTTACTAAGTTTTCTATTTTTAGTCATTGCTTTTACATTCAAGTTTTCAACACAAATGATTTGGTTTTCATCAACTATAGAGCGTGATAGCTTGTGTAAGAAATCCGAACGGCAGTTAGCAATATGATTATGTATTTTAGAAACAAGTAATCTTGCTTTGTTTCTTCTATTACTACCTTTTTGCTTACGGGCTAGTTTCCGCTCTTTACGAATGCGATTTTTCTCATGTTTAGACATCTATTTAGGATTACTAAACTTTTCTCCATCGCTAGTAACAGCTATATCTGTGATACCTACATCAATTCCTATTGCTTTACCAACAGTTGATTGTAATGGTAAATCTTTACCGTCATCAATTAAAATAGAAGCAAAGTATTTATCAGATGTATTTTTAGATATAGTTACAGTTTTAATAGTTCCCTCAAATAGACTTGTAAATCTACAATAAACTTTACCAACTTTCCCTGGAAACTTTAAATAATCATCTTCAACCTTTACTTTTTGAGGATAACTAATTGATTGTTTGCCATGCTTTGATTTATAACGTGGATAGCCACCACGTTTTTCAAAAAAGTTTTTATAAGCTGTACTAAGATTTAAAGCAACAGTTTGTAAGCATTGAGAATAGCATAATCCTAACCAATTATATTCTTTTTTTAGAAAAGGAAGTAAAGATTGAATAGCATTTCTAGATAATCCTTTACCCGTATCTCTATATGTTTGCTCGGATAAGTTCAAAGCATAATTATAAAACCAGCGACAATTGCCAAAATGTTGAGCGAGAATTTCTTTCTGCTCAACAGTTGGATATAGACGGTATTTATAAGCTTTGTACATAATTGTTATCATTATACTATTGTACTGATAACACAATATAATGTAAAATGCAGCGCTTATATCCCCACGTCTAAAGCCAGGGGATTTACGCTATTTCAGTTAATTAATCGACTTTTTAGAATCCCAACCTACTGGTTGTGTTTGATTCATTCCCTCTTCGGGGAAACTTTCCGCTGCTTTTGGTATTGGT
Organism: Rivularia sp. (in: cyanobacteria); assembly: GCA_965234645.1. Classification (GTDB taxonomy): domain Bacteria; phylum Cyanobacteriota; class Cyanobacteriia; order Cyanobacteriales; family Nostocaceae; genus Rivularia. Next base: position 712,807 of record OZ248344.1, read on the forward strand.
ATCGGTGGATTATTCAAAGCAACCATAGGTAACAATGCAATTTCATCTTTATTACTTTGTTGTGGTTGTTCTAAAGATTGACTCGCAAACTCTAACAACCCAGGTTGATTACCTGGAATTAAACTTGATAGCGAACCAATAACGCAAGCAGCAACGGCAGCACCTCCGAACATCCAAACTATTTTGGTACGACGGCGTAAGCGTGCCATTACACTATTAACCGTTTGTTCTATTGAATTGTCTGAGTGCGGTACTGGAAGATTTCGCAAGCCTTGCCGTACTGATAAAAGTCTTCTGTGCAAACTTTGTACTGAGGGATCGTTTGCCAACCACTCTTCTACTTGCCTGCGTTCGTCGGCAGTTACCTCACTGTCAAGGTAAGCACTCAATAACTCGAAGCGATCGCGCTTCATCATATTCTTAGCACCCGTTAATTTATTGGTATTAGGGTCATTCCCATCCCGCAATTTTTGATTTTGCAAGCGGGAATCGTCAAAGTGATGTTCTGTATTCATCTTAACATTTTTACCAATTAATACACGGCTATATACAGCGGGCAAGCTTAAGAATTGACGAGAATTTTATCCCAACGGCGGACGCAAAATTACGGTTTTTAGTAAATGCTCAAAAGTCTAGCAGTTTGGTGGTTCGAGAGGAATATTTAAAAATACCATTTAGTATCCTCGCCTAAACTTTTATTTTAGGCTGAAAGAATTTGAGTGTCGTCAAATCTACATTTAGAATTCCACCAAACTCAATTCTAGATTTATTCTCGTTTTCTTCATTAATTGAAGAATTTTGCTTTCAATATAAAACTCAATATTGCAACTTAAATATCTACATAAGTTTGTAATTGAGCTTGCAGTCGGGATCTAGCTCTAGCAATTCTTGACTTAACAGTTCCTAAAGAAACACCAGTAATTTCGGCGATTTCTTCATATGCCAATCCTTCAATTTCTCGCAACACTATAGTGGTACGAAATACTTCGGGTAAATCGGCGATCGCTAAGCGCAATTGTTCGTAAAATTCTCTTGTTGTCAGTTCTTCTTCTGGTCCGGGAGTATCGCCAGCGATTTCCCAATCCATTTCTCCATCGTCTAAGGTACGGGGAGCATCAAGTGATAAAGGACTAACAACTCGCTTGCGTTTACGTAACTCGTCGTAAAACAAATTTGTCGCAATACGACTCAACCAACCTCGGAATTTACAGGGGTCTTGCAACCGACTAACATTCCGGAAAACTCGTATCCAAACTTCCTGAGCTAAATCTGCTCGATCGGACCAATCGGGCGCTAAGTGATATAAAACTCTATCCACTTGCGATTGATAGCGACGCATCAGTTCTGCGAAGGCGGTACGTTCGGGACGTACACCAGTCTGACAGCGCAAAATCAAGTCATGGTTTGAAAGTTTATCAACTTCTACTGACGTTTCGGGGAACCTAGCATCGAGAGTAGACCAAGATGCAGCAATCGATTGACTCATATATCTTACTGGCTTTAAATCATCCCTATCTATTAGACCCTACGATGCTTCGTTAGTTCCCCTACAAAGTGACGGATTCACAACTGGAACAAATATTTAAGGTAAGTTTAAGTAAAATCACGGTTTTTTATTGGTCTTCACGAATGGCTGTACTAACTGCTAAGAGGACGTTTTCAGACCAATTATGCTTGTTAGAAGTCAGAATAGTTATGCAGTGCCAAAATTATAATTGCCTATTTTAGGTTCGTTTGAGAATGAGTAGACTTGTATCCCGCTATACCAAATGCAAGGTTTAATGATGTTAGTTGCTTGAAAGGCTAATTTTTTTTATCAAAAATTTCCGAAATAAAGTCATAAACACGGTAAAAATAAATGAATCAGAATTTTGGCGAATTCATATAATGAAGGGTAAATGATAATATTCTTGATTTTATAAAAAAGTTTGATAAATTTTGAGCAATAAGTATTGCTTTTGACAGTTATTTAATCAACTACAAAATTTGATACATCTAAGTTTTTAGTAGCTAACAAAATTTTATTTTTGTAGCAGCCGGACTAAAATCTGAGGTTCTATATCCGTTTGTTTCAGATAAATACCCTCAGAATCGTTATGTAACGGTACTTGAACCTGCATAAACATATTTAAGGAAAATGTAATGCTTACTGCGAGTAATAATTTTTCTAACATGATTTATCTCCCACCTTCCTACGTTAATGATTGGTAATACCAGTTATTAAGTTCCGGATATTAACCTATTACCTGAAGTTTTTTTGTAATATTCGTAATAGTAAAAACCGGGCTAGCCTTAGTTTGCCCGCAAATAAACGCTAAATTAGTAAACAAACCGATAAGAGTTTGTAAATGTTTGATGATATTAATCCCAACTACAAGACGGAGAAAGGTTAATTAATGAAGAGAAGCGTGTATATGGGAGGCTTTCTGGAGGCACAAAAATGGTACGAAATGATTCTTTAGCGCGTGTAGTGATGTTACTCTGCTTCGGTACGGCAATTTTATCTTTAACCCTTCATTGGCGAATTAGTGATTCGATGCCAAAAACGGCTAAGAATCCAGATGTAGTTAGTAAAACCGTACCAGAAAATTTTTTCGCACGGCAAATCCGACGCATTGGATCTGTAGGAAAAAACGTAATGTCCGATTCGGCGACACCATCAAAGACACCAGGTGTCTTCCCACAGCAATCTTTATCGAGTCTAAATGCATCTCCCCAGAAAAAACTTGTAGTTGATTTAAGCGATCGCCGAGTTTATGTGTATCGTCAAAATACGGTTATCGCTAGCTATCCGATTGGTGTAGGAAAAAAAGGTTGGGAAACACCTGTAGGAACTTTTGAAGTGATGCATATGCAACAGTTCCCCGCATGGCAACATCCAATTACTGGTAAAGTCTTTGCAGCAGGAGCAAACAGTCCTTTAGGAGAACGTTGGATTGGTTTTTGGTCTGATGGACATAACGAAATTGGTTTTCACGGGACACCAGACTCGGAACTGGTAGGAAGTCCCGTATCTCACGGCTGTTTAAGAATGCGTAATTCTGACGTTCGCTTACTCTACGAACAAATAAGTTTGGGAGTTGCAGTGCAAGTGCGTAAGTAATTCATGGGTAATGGGGCATGGGAGAATGGGGGACAAGGGGAGAGGGGGAAAGGAGTTATTACACCTTTGACCTTTGACCTTTCACCTTTTTACCATGCCCAGTGCCCAACCATTAACCCTTAACTTTTTTGCTCAAAGTTTGGTGCGTAAGCCTGAAGTAGCGTACTAACTTGACGCAATACTTCGTTACCACTGTTTTTACCGATCGCTTGACGTTCGGGGAAGAAGTTAGGTCTGTCTAAATAGCGAGAAATTGCTTCTCCTACTTGTTGCGAAATAAATTCTTGAAGTTCTGTTTTCGCTCTTTGACGTTGATAGGTAGCACCTTCTTCGGTGGTAGCGTATAAGGGTGGAAGACGGTTGAGTGCGTAAGCAGCAATATCTCCTACATCAAGGGAGCTTTCGCTAGTTGCTTCAATTTCTGCTACTCGCGCAATTGCCTCCGTTAATACCAACTCTTCCATAACGTTAATGAATTGTTTGCGAGGTACCGCCACAACCTCACCAGTCAACAATGCCCCCATTAATCTATCAAGTGCCATGTACTCTTCGATAGAGAGTTCGGAGGCATTGTCGCAAATGCGCCCAACTTCAGCTTCCATTGCTGGTGTTAGATAACCATCTTGGAGAGCTTGTTCTACAATTTTTTCGATACTCATAACGCTCATTTTATTATCAGTCACCCAAAGCTTGGTAGGACGGTACCAATTTAATTTATTACTTTTCCCACTAATCGTAAATAATACACATTTTACTTACAAAAGTAACGAACAACATCCCCATTACTTAATTCCATCGTACCGCCAGGGTACTGGATCGACAGCTTGTCCGTTCACGTACAAACCCCAGTGTAAATGAGGACCTGTTGAAGCACCAGTGGAACCGATGCCGCCAATAAGTTGACCTGGCTTAACCATGTCGCCTTCTTTAACGTTGATACGATTCAGGTGCATAAAAATGCTGGTGACTCCTTGTCCGTGGTCAATACCTACTACGTTTCCGTGTACGTTGAAACCCTGAGATACCGTACCTACTAAAGCAACCCGTCCGGCTGCTGGTGCAACTACGGGCGAACCATAGCCACCTGCGTAATCAACGCCACGATGGTAATAGTCATTTGCAAATTTACCATTATAGTAGCGACGTACACCATAAATTGTACTAATACGTGAATTATTTGGTCTGCGGAAAGAACCGTTCCAGTATTTTTGTGGGGTGACAAGTGCTTTGAAAGCTTTAACTCGATCGAGTTCGTATTGTGTAGCTTTTAAACCACCTTTACCACCGCGCAGAGTAATTCTTTGGGTAGGAAATTTACGATATTTTACCCATACAGCCAAATTTCGCGTTGTTCCATCACCTAAAACCTGAATTACTTTTCGTCCAGATTTTTGTACTGGAGTAGTAGGAATTAAGGCACGATACTGATTTGGTGCAATTTGAAATACTGGGTAAGTTTCTCCGTTACTAGTCACTCGTAAATTACCACCATTAGCGGGGTTATCGGGAGTTACCATTACCGATATTGTGTCCCCTTGTTTGGGTGATGATGGATTTATTTGCACTTGTGCGGCTTCTGCTACGGAAGCAAAGGCAATTGGGATAGCGGTGGCAATACCTAACGCTATACCTTTGATCGTTGAAAGTAATCCATTTCCAAAATTAGCTACGTTTGACTCGTTACTCATATATCTATAAACACATTTATTGCCTCTGTTAGAAAACAGACTAATGTATTATATGTAGTGTTTCTTGTTTACAACATTTTCTTGTTTTAACATTAATTTTGTTAACTTGAATACATCTATATTCTATTTCTTCAGTTGTCAAGTACTAGCCAAAGATTAATTTTTGACTGCGCTAAAAAATAAGCCGATCTTTCTGTAAATAATCTTAAAGCTTTGATAGATTAGCAAGAATTACAGCAGTTTATAGTAGTCATAGAATATACGAATGCAAGTAATTTACCGACTTCCCATAGCTAATACCGGAAGACGAAGAAATTAGTCATACATTATTTAGGCTAGAAATGTATTATTGGAGTGTTAATTTTTTAATTATCTTTTTAAAATATTGTAATTAATTAATATTTTTTTACCGTACAAAAATAAAGAATTGCTTGGCTTAATAAATAAACCAAGCAAAGTAAATTAGGAATTTTCAGCTGGGAGAAGAAATTAATAACTATAATATACCCTCAAGAAATAAAATTCTGTTCGTTAAGAACAGAAAATATCGATCGTGGGTTTAACAGCTTGATTGGCAACAGAAAAGATAGCTAAATGCATAAAACATAAAACTAACAAAAATAAAATTTATATAAATAGTAATAGAGAAATAATTGAATAATATTTTCTATTGTTGCCGTTCGGATTATAAATTCCAATATATTTTTTAGATAAAGCAATAAAGTGCGATCGCATTCGTCTTATTTAAGAGAATTAAGAAGGTATTTTCAACTTATATTAATTAGTTTTTAGTATATTTTAAACATCTCAGTGCTTAAGATGCGAAGCAAATAATTATATTTTCAGTAAATTTTCTCAAAGCATAAATAGATTTCTATTTATTTAAAGATTCCAAACACAATAAAAAATAATGTTTTCTTGAAAACACTCTTAATTGAGAAGAAAGGTTATTGTGCATTATTATGCATAGATTTTCTGTATCGGCTTACGAAATTAAACCTAGATTAATTGTAACTAATATTACTATTTTTTCCTCTTTAAACGCTTGCGGTAAACTTTTCCGCAATGGTAGCGTCTAAGACTGTCATAGGAGTTTAACTGAATTTGCTAACAATGAAACGCTCACTATCTCTACTTACTCTTTGCTCAACTTTTCTTTCATTCTTTACCCCGCTATTTGTTGTCGCTGCACCACCAAGAAGCCCAGATAAAACCGTCAAATGTGACATCTTGGTTGTGGGTGGTGGATTATCCGGTGTCGCCACAGCTTATGAAGGTTTACTTGCAGGAAAAGAAGTTTGTTTAACAGAAATAACTGACTGGATGGGAGGACAAATTTCCTCTCAAGGAACATCCGCACTTGATGAACGTCCTACTCAACGTCAAAAGTTATTCTATTCTCGCGGCTATTTAGACTTACGAAAACGCATTCGCCAAACCTACGGTGAACTAAATCCCGGTGATTGTTGGGTAAGTGATTCTTGTTTCCTTCCTCATGACGGTCATAAAGTGTTGGTTTCAATGCTCAAAGATGCTCAGAGAAAAGGCAAAGGAAAACTGCAATGGTTTCCTAACACTGTTATTAAAGAACTTGAAACTGCTAACAGTGGAAAAATAATTGATGGCGCTTATGCTATTCAACACAAAGCAGCAAAAGGTGCGCCTCCACTTAATACTTTTCCTTTATCTCAAACCATTGAAGAGGCATATACTTATCAAAACTCTTCGCGTTTAAATAAGTCTATTATCCGTTTTGTTCCCAAGCAAACTAGTAATGGCAATGCTCCCAATTGGTATGTAGTAGACGCTAGCGAAACCGGCGAAATTATTGGACTTGCGGATGTTCCCCATCGTCTTGGTATCGATCCACGTTCTTATCTAGAACCTTCTTCTTCTAGTGCGACAAATGACCCTTACTGCACTCAAGGCTTTACTTACACCTTTGCAATGGAGCAAACAAAGGATTCTCAACAGCATGAGATGCCGTCGTTTTATCCTCAATATTCTCCTTACTACAGCTATGAATTAAAACGCTTGGCTAGCTTTCCTTTGGTGTATACCTATCGTCGTATTTGGAGTCCTAAAAAGGGCGAAGCGATGAAATTTGGCGGTATTAATTTTACTGCTCCTACGACTGGGGATATTTCCATGCAAAACTGGACTTGGGGTAACGATTACCGTCCGGGAACCGCTGAAGATAACCTGATTTATACCCGTGGACAACTCCAAGCCAGCGGACAGTTAGAACCTGGCAATTGGATGGGAGGACTCAGAACGGATGCTTTACGTAAGGGTGAAGAAATATCCTTTGGATATTTTTACTGGTTGGTTGCGGGAACTACGGATTCCCAACTTGGTGAAGGTGTAAAGAAACCTCATCCAAATCAGCGCTATCTCAAAGGTTTAAATTCCCCGATGGGAACGGCACACGGTTTATCAAAATATCCGTATATGCGTGAAGGAAGGCGTATTATTGGTCGCCCTGGTTATGCACATCCCCAAGGTTTTACTATCGAAGAAATTGATATTTCTCGCCGCGATTACAATGACGAATATTACCAAAAGACTTTACCTGCAAGAATGTATCGCAACCTAAAAGCTTCTTTAGCAGGTTTAGAAGCAATATCAGTTCTTACTGGGCAGAAGCGTCCGGAAGACGTAGCCAGACGGACTCGTTCTACTATTTTCCCCGATGCGGTAGGTATTGGACATTACGCGATCGATTTTCATCCCTGCATGACAAAAAGTCCTCCAGAAGCGCCAGGAAATACCGAACGTGAAGGTGAAAGACGTGGTGCGGGACAAGCTTATCCGTTCCAAATTGCGCTTCGGGCAATGATTCCCCAGAAAATTGATAACTTATTAGTAGCTGGTAAAAGCATCGCTACCAGCCACATTGCTGCTGCTGCTTATCGCGTACATTCCTTTGAATGGTCCGCAGGTGCAGCGGCAGGAACTACAGCAGCTTTTGCACTCAAAAATAATATCGCACCTTATGAATTAGTGGATGAATTGCCATTACCCGAACCCCAGCTAATTAAATTACAACGCCTGTTAAAACAAAACAACAACCCGACTGCTTTCCCCGATACTTCAATTTTTAATGAAAATTGGGATGATTGGAAATAAGTAAGCAGTTATCAGTTACCAGTTATCAGTTACCCTTCGGGTATGCGCTTCGCGCACGCTGCGCTAACAGCAGTCGCTCATGGGGGAAACCCCCAAGACCGCGCTGCTTCACCAGCTATCACATTTGAGTGCGGTCGATCGCTTGCTAAGGGGGAGTATAGTAAAATAATAGTTAACTAAGCTATTTTACATACAAGAAAGGACGGAGTATGGTGCCAAGTTCACAAAAAACTTGTCATCATAAGAACGTGCAATCCCCAATGTAGTATCAACTTATAATAGCTAAATTGATTTGTTCGCGCTATAAACATGATAATTGATAACTGATAACTGATAACCACTCACTGCTAACAATGCATTAAACTAATTATTTGTAATGTATTTTTATGAAAATCTGTAGTCAATTTTTATGTTAACTAAAGTAAACTCCAATTTTTATGGGATGGCGAATGCACCAACCATAACTCCCGATCGCGTGAGTGAGGTTACGCGCAAACCCTATCCTAATTATAAAGTTATTGTCCTCAACGATGACTTTAATACTTTTCAACACGTTGCTGATTGTTTGACGAAATATATTCCGGGAATGACTGCCGATCGCGCTTGGGAACTCACCAATCAGATACATTATGAAGGACAAGCAACTGTGTGGATCGGTCCTCAAGAACCTGCCGAACTATATCACCAACAATTGCGTCGGGCTGGTTTGACAATGGCACCTCTTGAGGCGGCGTAAAAATAATGGCTAAACCCACCTCGAAATCCGGTAAGGCAATTTCTAACCGCGAGAAAAACGGTAGACTCGTTTGGAATCACTCCACTCACATTAACGGTCTTATCCCTATTCTCGAACGTCTCTGCAACCAAGATAGCATTCAAACCATAACACCTGGAGAAATCCGCCGTGTAAGAGGTCACTCCCCTCATATGCAATTACGAGTATCGGTTCCAATTCGAGGTGGGTTTAAAGTCATCGCCCGTCAAGGAAAGACGGTGCAAGAAGTGTTTATCTTAACGACTTTGGAAGAAGATGAATTTAGTAAAGCGATCGCAATTGCAATGAAAAAATAATTATTAGTGGTTAGTTGTTAGTTATTAGTTGTTAGTTGTTAGTTATTAGCTACCAAAAATACATTGTGAGTAGTACGAGTTAGTAAGCGATCTTTCTGGCTCGCACTACGGAAATTAATTGGAATAAATAAAAATTCCATTTTTAATCATGAATTTGTCGCATTGCAAATTTATGCAGTGGCAAGCAGAGAATACAGGAAAAAGTTAGGAAGTATGACAAAGCGGTAGTCATTCTTAAACTCATTAATACAGTTTCCCACTCAGGCAAAACTATTTTTTCAATCCCAAAAGCAATGCAATAAACCAACCAATATGAAAAGCTCATTCTAAACAAAATTTTTTCAGTTTGCTGTATTTCGCTCTCAAGCTGGTGTTTATCCCACAATAGTCCTAAACCCGTAATGCAAGCAACAAACGAAAGCATTACAAAAAACTCGTGACAAATAAAATTTACAGAATGCATGGCACGTTTATGCAAAAACTTTTCTATAAAAAATAAGTCTAAAGGAATAACTCTTCAGAAGTAATGCTTCTGTTACGAACTGCAATATATGAATGATTTCTTGTTAAGAAATGCTATGAAATGATAATTTATTTAAGGTCAAAGGTTAAAGGTTAAAGGTCAAAGGTAAATAGTTACAGGCTCCTGCCTCCTTCATAAAAAACTTCTGAACACTTTTAAATTCATAACTCCTAATTCCTAATTCCTAATTTTTACTCTTCTACTTCACAAGCACCAATACTTACCCAATTACTGGAGCCGTCGTGATTATGTTCTTTTTTCCAAATGGGGGCATTATGCTTGAGAGTATCAATAGCGTAACGACAAGCATCGAAAGCTTCGGAGCGATGGGGACAACCCACGGCTACTAAAACGCTGATTTCACCAATTTTTAAATGTCCGGTGCGATGATGAATTATTACACGGTTTGTATCCGTCCATTTTTTCCGAATATCATCTGCAATTTGATAAAACACTCGTAACGCCATTGGTTCGTAAGCTTGGTATTCCAGCGAAATCACTGGTATTCCATCGGTTTGATTGCGAACTGTTCCACTCATTACCACAATTGCACCGTTGGCTGGGTGGTCGGCTAAATTGTAAACGGATGACAGCGAAAGGGGTGCAAAGGTAATAGCAAAACTATCTTCCTCTCTGGGTTTAAGTGCAGAATTAAAGGTTTTTGCAGCAATTTTCATAATCAATGTTTTTAAATAAGTCTCAAGTCTATTGTCTTTGATTTGGGTACGAGATGGAAATTCGGGAGAGGGGGAGAGGGGGAGAATGGGAGATGGGGAGAGGGGGAGAGGGGGGAGAGGGGGTAGAGGGGGTAGAAATTTTAATTACTAATTAGTAACTGCTAACTGCTAACTAATTTTATACAATGGTAGGAAATACCTAAAAATACGTACATTATTTATTTGATAAGTAAATATACTTGAGTGTAACAATGATTCTGTTATCGGGCTTCAGGCATATTACTATAGTTTATGTGACGAAATTGTCTCTTAGCTATTGTAGATAATCTATAAAATCACTTTTTTGGCTAGGTAAGCACCATAAAGAAAGTTCTGTCTCGGAAAATTATCCCGATCGAAACTTCTGATTAGCGATCGCTGCTGCTACGAGTAACCTCTCATAGCTCTAATCAAACTAAGGATGTAGTAATGCAATGGTATTCATAATTAATCTAGCAAGTAGCCTTCGCAAACCACCTCCAAGAAATTTTCCCTATTAATATCTGTTGTATAACAGTTTGCTTTTCTGAACGTAAAAAAAATTCGGTAATCGTAGGAAAGATTTGATGAATAAGAAGGTTATTCAAAATGAAGCATTAAGGCTAAAGGCTTTATATGAGTACTCTATTCTTGATACTTCACCAGAAGTTGCTTTTGATGATTTGGTTTTGTTAGCCAAGCAAGTTATGGGAACACCGATCGCTTTAATTAACTTTGTTGATGCCGAGCGTCAGTGGATTAAAGCGAAGGTGGGGTTAAATGTATCGGAAATGCCCAGGAATATCGGTTTTGGTTCTTTGTGTGTGGGTTTGGGTGAAACTTTAATTATTCCCGATACCTTAGCTCTGGAGCAATTTGCTAATAATCCTGTGGTGATTTCGGAACCCTATGTAAGATTTTATGCGGGTATACCGTTGATAGCACCTCAAGGTGAGGCAATCGGAACTTTATGCGCGATCGATACGGTACCGCGAGAGATTACTTCCGAACAAATAGAGTCACTCGAAGCGATTAGTCGTTTGGTGATGAGGCAATTAGAAATACGAACGAGTTTAAATAAATTAACGGATATTAAAACAGAATACGAGCAAGCAAAAGCAGCGTTGGATGAAAGTGAAAGTATTATTAAAAGTTTTTTTGATAGTGCGCCGATGATGATGGGGATTGTTGAGCTTCGGGAAAATGATATTTTACACGTTTCCGGTAATGCTCACGCGGCGAATTTTTTGGGTTTGACACCAGAAGCAATGAGAAACCGCTTTGTTAGCGATATGGGAATTCCGTCACATCTGATCGATCGGTGGATTAATTTTTATCATCAAACAGAACGTACTCAATCTTCTATAACTTTTGAGTATCCTTTCGATACTCCTGATGGTAGCAGATGGCTCAAAGCTAAAGTTTCTCCCATTGCGAATAGTTCGGAACATCAAAGGTTTGCTTATTTGGTTGATGATATCACTCAACGTAAGCAAGCAGAAGAAAGACTTCGCTGGAAACAAACGCTTTTGCGATCGATGACTAGTGTTTCACCGCTAGCATTTTATGTAGTAGAAAACCGTACTGAAAATATTTTGTATGCAAATCAACGTTTTTATGAAATTTGGGGTATCGAGCATTTAAAAGAACAAGTAGAAAGTGGCTTGTTTAAACACGAGGATATCGTAGAAGAATGCCGCAAGTTAACATCTGAAGTTCCTGCATTTATTAAATCTTGCCAACCCGATTTTATTGAAAAATGCATTTGCGAAGATGAAATTTTATTACCCGATGGTCGTACTATCCGGCGTTTTTCTAGAGAAATACAAAATCAAGATAACGAGAATTTTGCACGGCTATATATGTTTGAGAATATTACGAGCCGCAAGCATAGATCGCATCAATTGCGGGAACGAGCAGCATTATTAGATATTGCTTCAGACGCTATTATTATGCGAGATTTATCTCAGATAATTTTATTATGGAATAAAAGCGCCGAGGCAATTTATGGTTGGACAGAAGAAGAAGCTATTAACAAGAATGCTTATGAACTTTTACAACCGGAAGTTTTAGGGCAACATCAAGATATTTATCAGCAAGTATTACAGCAGGGTTCGTGGCAAGGTGAGTTAAAAAAAATTGGTAAATCGGGTCAAAAAATTATTGTTGAAAGTCGTTGGACATTAGTAAGAGATGACGATGGTAAACCAAAATCTATTTTAACGGTTGATACAGATATTACGCAAAAAAAAGAATTAGAAAACCAATTTTTACGCGCTCAACGCATGGAAAGTATTGGTACCTTAGCAAGCGGTATTGCTCACGATTTAAATAATGTGCTTTCGCCGATTTTAATGTCAGTGCAATTGCTCAAAAATAAAAGTCGTAACGAACAAGAAATTTCCATGTTGGGAATCGTGGAAAACAACGCCAAACGCGGTGCTAATCTGGTAAAACAGGTATTGTCATTCGCTAGGGGAATCGAAGGCGATATACACAGCGTAGCTGAACGCACTGTAATTCAGATTCAAGAATTGGTTTGGGAAATGAAGCAAATTGTCGAACAAACTTTTCCTAAATCGATTGTATTCGATCGGTCAATGGAAGAGGGTTTATGGCAGATATGGGGCGATAGTACTCAACTACACCAAGTATTATTGAATTTATGTCTGAATGCTCGCGATGCGATGCAATCCGGTGGTAAATTAACGATTTCTGCCAAAAATATCATAATCGATCGCAACTACGCCGGGATGCACCTTGATGCCTCAGTGGGTTCCTATGTAGTTGTTAGCGTTGCCGATACGGGAATTGGTATTTCTCAAAAATTGTTAGATAGGATATTTGAACCATTTTTCACTACAAAAGAATTTGGTAAAGGTACGGGATTAGGACTATCAACAGTCATCGGCATTATCAAAGGTCATAATGGATTTATCAACGTATCTAGTACGCCCGGTATTGGTACAAAATTTGAAGTGTACTTGCCAGCAGCAAACATTAAGGTAAACCAACAAACTGAATTTTTGAAAACACCAGTAGGAAACGGAGAATTAATTTTAGTTGTTGATGACGAACCTTCAATTAGAGATATTACTTTAACTTCCCTAGAACAGTATAATTATCAAGCAATTACTGCTAACGATGGTATTGAAGCAATAGCACTTTATGCTCAGTACAAAAATAAAATTAGTGCAGCAATCGTTGATATGATGATGCCTAATATGGATGGTGCAACTACTATTAATACATTACATAGAATGAATCCTTTTTTACGCACGATCGCTGTCAGCGGATTAGCAACCAGCGAACAAATACCTTTTGATAAATCTTCTAAATACACAGCTTTTTTGCCTAAACCATATACAGCACAAGAATTATTAACAACTTTGCATTCGGTTTTGAAATAATGGGCGTGGAGAGAGGGGGAGATGGGGAGATGGGGAGATGGTAAGCCACTGCGTTGCGGAGGAACACGACCGTTGTAGCAAGTGGCGCAACCCGTTCACGCGAAGCGTGCGGCTCAGGGGGAGAGGGGGAGATGGGGAGATGGTAAATAATTCGTAATTCCTAACTTCTAACTCCTAACTCCTAACTCCTAACTCCTAACTCCTAACTCCTAACTCCTAACTCCTAACTCCTAACTCCTAACTCCCTACTCCTAACTATTAATTTATGAGTAAACTAATTCTGGTTGTAGACGATGATGATTTAATGCGGATGCAGTTGCGCGAATTGCTGAAATCGGCGGGATATTGGGTGGCTGAGGCGGGTAATGGAGAGGAAGGGCTTGCTGCGTATACTCAGTTACAGCCTGATATGGTTCTGCTGGATGCTTTGATGCCACTGGTAGATGGTTTTAGCTGTTGTGCGCGATTGCGTCAACTTCCTGGAGGAGAAGAAATACCGATATTAATGATTACTGCTCTTTACGAGCAAAGTTCTGTAGAAAAAGCTTTTAATGCTGGTGCTACCGATTATATAACTAAGCCGATTCAGTGGTTGGTGTTGCGTCAACGGGTGCGCCGTCTGTTGGAAGCTAGTAGTACGATGAAAAAATTACGGCAGCAAACCGAACAAGCACACAGGCAAGAAGCGCAATTAAAAATTGCATTAGAAGCTGCCCATATGGGTATTTGGGATTGGAATATCGCTACTAATAAGGTAATTTGGTCGGATACTATCAAAGCACTATTTGGTAAAGCAAGTTTAAGCTTTAATGAAACTTACGAAAGCTTTATTAGTTTTATTCATCCTCAAGACAGAGATTTAATTAATCGAGCCGCCCAGAGAGCTATTGAAGAGGGAGGAGAATATAACATTGAATATCGCGTGGTTTTACCCGACGGTAATATTCGCTGGTTGGCTTCGAGAGGTTTAGTTTTTCGTAATTCTTCTGGGAAAGCTTTGCGGATGTCGGGAATTGATATGGATATTACCGATCGCAAAAAGGCTGAGCTGACTTTACTCTTTCATGCAAATCAACAAGCATTGGTAGCGTCTCTTTCTCAAGCAGCACTCGCGGGGATGGATTTAAATAGTTTGATGAGTGATGCTGTTACGGCGATCGCACAATGTCTTGAGGTGGAATACTCGAAGATTTTGGAATTATTGCCCGATGGCGATCGGTTACTATTGCGTGCGGGTGTGGGTTGGCATTCTGGACTTGTGGGAACGGCAACGGTAAATGCTGCCGAAAATTCGCAAGCAGGTTATACCATTAATTCCCAAGAAGCTGTAATTGTGGAAGATTTGACAAATGAAACGCGCTTTACTGGTCCGCAATTATTATTAGACCATAGTGTAGTTAGCGGTTTGTCGGTAATTATTCAAGGAAAAGAACGCCCTTTTGGAGTTTTGGCAGCGCATACTACTAAAAAACGCAGATTTAGTCGTGATGACATCTACTTTTTACAAGCGATCGCCAACGTTTTAGCTACAGCTATCGAACGGCAACATATGGAAGATGCGCTTAGAGAAAGTGAAGAGCGCTGGCAATTAGCAGTAAAAGGTACTAATGATGGTATTTGGGATTGGAATATAAAAACCCATCAAGTTTTCCATTCGACTCGCTCTAGAGAAATCCTTGGTTATGAAGATGAAGATATTGGCAATAATTTATATGAATGGTTCAATTTGGTGCATCCCGACGATCTTGACTTGCAAATGCAAACGATTCAAAACCATTTTGAGAATAAAACTCCTTTTTACATTAGCGAGCATCGTCTCCGGTGTAAAGATGGAAGTTATAAATGGATTTTAGAAAGAGGGCAAGCATTATGGGATGCGGATGGGAATGTAGTGCGGATGGCGGGTTCCCATACTGATATTACCGAACGTAAATTAAAAGAGGAGCAACTACGACAAAGCGAACAGCGTTTCCAAATACTTGCTCGTGCTACCAACGATGCCGTTTGGGATTGGGATTTACATACAGATGAAGTTTGGTGGAATGACTCGGTGCAAACGCTATTTGGTTACTCCGCACGATCGGTAAAAGGTAATACCGATTGGTGGTACGAACATATACATCCAGAAGATAGACGCAGAATTGTTGCCGACATTCACGCCGTTGTAGAAAGCGCTCAACCATTTTGGGCAAATGAATACTGTTTCCGTCGTGCGGATGGTTCCTACGCTAATATTTTTGACCGTGGTTACGTTGTCCGCGACGACACGGGTAAACCAGTGCGGATGATTGGCGCGATGATGGACATTACCGAACGCAAGCGCGTACAGCAAGAACTGATTCGACAAAGTTTGCGTAGTCAATTATTTGCCGATGTCACTCTCAAGATTCGCACTTCCCTACAAATCGATGAAATTCTTCAAGCTAGCGTTACGGAAGTACAAAAGTTACTGCACGCGGATCGTGTATTAATTCTGCGAGTATTTGATGATGGTTCGATTGCAGCCGTCAAAGAAGCAGTAGTTCCCGGTTTACCCGTAGTTTACGGACAAAATATTGACGACGATTGCTTTACCAGAGAATACCTCGAAAAATACCGCAAAGGAAGGATCAAGGCTATTACTGACATCCACCAAGCTGATATCCAGCCATGTCACGTAGAATTACTGCAAAGATTCGATATTAAATCTAACTTAGTAGTTCCCATCATCATGCAAAATCAACTTTGGGGATTACTAATTGCTCATCAATGCGCCAGTATCCGTGAATGGAATGAGTGGGAAACCGAATTATTGCAACAATTAGCCGATCAAATAGGTATAGCCGCTTCACAAGCCAAACTGCTCGAACTTGAAACCCGTCAGCGAGAAGAACTTACTCGTTCCAACGAAGAGCTACAACAATTCGCCTTCATCGCTTCCCACGACTTACAAGAACCATTACGTAAAATTACAGCATTTGGCGATCGCCTCAAAGCCACTTGCGAAAATTCCTTAACAGATAAGGGATACGACTATCTACAACGAATGCAGAATGCAGCCGAAAGAATGCAGGCTTTGATTGAAGATTTACTTACTCTTTCGCGGATAACCACTAGAGCAAAACCTTTTGTAGAAGTAAATCTTGCACAAGTAACTCAAGAAGTATTATCCGATTTAGAAATACGTATCGCCCAAACCGAAGCGCGTATAGAAGTCGGCGAGCTACCCACCATCAAAGCCGATCCGCTTCAGATGCGTCAATTACTACAAAATCTGATTGGCAACGCTTTGAAATTCCATCGAAAACAAGAGCCACCATTTGTAAAAATATATAGTGAAACCACTACAAATCGACAATTAAGCTCGGATTTGTGTCAAATCATCGTAAAAGATAACGGTATTGGATTTGACGAAAAATATTTAGACCGTATATTTAACGTATTTCAAAGACTGCACGGTCGTACAGAATACGAAGGTACTGGTATGGGTTTAGCTATATGTCGAAAAATAGTCGAACGACATCAAGGAACCATTACAGCTAAAAGCGAACCCGGAAAAGGTGCAAGTTTTATTGTCACTCTGAAAATTCAAAATTAAGTTCTGGTAAGGTTAAAGGTCAAAGGTTAAAGGTCAAAGGTCAAAGGTTAAAGGTTAAAGGTTAAAGGTTAAAGGTTAAAGGTTAAAGGTTAAAGGTTAAAGGTCAAAGGTTAAAGGTCAAAGGTTAAAGGTCAAAGGTTAAAGGTTAAAGGTTTAATAACTCCTTCCCCCTCTTCCCCCTCTTCCCCCTCTTCCCCATCCCCCCATCTCCCTTTCCCTCCCTCGATCGCGGCATTGCTAATTCTCTCTTGCTCAAAAAAGGTTTATCATACCGGGTATATAAGAAAGATAGTTATACAAAATATTACTCAAAGTTTTGTTGCAATTTAATAATTTATTGATTCCAAAACCAGCGTAAAGGAGAAAATGCAGAGTGGAGGCTCGGCAAACAAGCATTTCGATATTGATGGCTGACGATGATGAAGACGACTGTATGTTAGCTAGCGAGGCGTTAACGGAAACTCGTCTGCAACACGAACTGCATTTTGTTAAGGATGGTGAAGAATTAATGGATTATTTGTATCAGCGCGGGAAATATGCAAATCCAAACAATGCACCACCTCCAGGTTTAATTTTATTGGATTTAAATATGCCTAAAAAAGATGGTCGTGAAGCACTTAGAGAAATCAAAACCAATCCTACTTTTAGACATATTCCTATCGTAATACTGACAACCTCAAAAGCAGAAGAAGACATTCAACTTTCTTATTATTTGGGGGCAAATTCTTTTATCATTAAGCCAGTCACCTTTGCCTCTCTAGTTGAAGTTATGAAAACTATAGGAAAATACTGGTTTGATATTGTAGAGCTACCGTATTAAACGGTGGGAGATCGACTATGAATAATAATCCCATTCAAGTTCTGTTAGTAGATGATGATGAAGATGATTATATTTTAATTCGCGATTGGTTGAGTGAATTCCAGTTAGGCGAGTGCGAACTAGAATGGATAAATAACTATCAAATTGCGAAAGATGTTATAGCTGGTAATCGACATGATATTTATCTATTTGATTACCGTTTGGGAGCAGAAAACGGATTAGAACTATTACGCTTTTCAATTGAATGCGGGTGTTCTTCTCCGATTATTTTGCTTACTGGTAGGGGAGATAGAGATATAGATATTGAAGCGATGAAAGCGGGTGCGGCGGATTATTTAGAAAAAAGTCAATTAAATGCACCTTTATTAGAACGTTCAATTCGCTACGCTTTGGAACGAAAACAAACCGAACAAAAAATTCGCGAACAAGCAGCATTACTTGATGTTGCTACCGATGCAATCTTTGTACGCGATTTGGATGACAGAATTTTATATTGGAATAAAGCAGCCGAAAGTCTTTATGGTTGTCATAAAAATGAAGCGATCGGTAAAACAACAGCAGAACTTTGGCAAGAAAAGAAAAGATCGAAAATACGATTGGCTGTAAATAATTTAATCAAAAACGGTTCCTGGAAAGGGGAACTTTATCAAACCACTAAATTAGGCAAAGAAATCACCGTTGAGAGTCGCTGGACGCTATTAAAAGAATTTGAAAATAAAGCACGATCGATCCTCGTAGTTAATACTGACATAACGCAAAAAAAACTATTAGAATCGCAATTTCTTCGCGCTCAAAGATTAGAGAGCATCGGTACATTATCAAGCGGTATCGCTCACGATCTTAATAATGTACTGGCACCGATTTTAATGACAGCACAACTATTAGAATCGCAACTGCACGATGAGCGAAGCAAACGACTTTTACCAATATTAATCAACAACGCCAAACGCGGAGCAAACTTAGTCAAACAAGTGCTGTCTTTTACCCGTGGAATGGAAGGCGATCGCACTTTATTGCAACCAAAGCATTTAATTGATGAAATCAAGCAGGTTATCAAAGAAACATTTCCTAAAACAATTCAAGTCTCGGACGAAATACCGCAAAGCCTTTGGATGATTTCTGGAGATGCAACTCAACTGCATCAAGTAATGATGAACTTATGTGTTAATGCTAGGGATGCAATGCCAAACGGTGGTAAATTAACCATTGAAGTGGCAAACTTTATAGTAGATAAAAACTACGCTCAAATGCATCTCGATGCAAAAGTAGGCTCTTACGTGATGATTTCTGTAGCCGATACTGGAATCGGTATTTCTTCAGAAGTATTGGATCGGGTTTTTGAGCCATTTTTTACTACTAAAGAAATTGGCAAAGGTACGGGTTTAGGTCTTTCTACAGTACTTGGTATTGTTAAAAGTCACGGGGGATTTATTCACGTACAAAGCGATATCAACAAAGGAAGTAATTTTCAAGTATATTTACCCGCGCAAGAAATTAAAGAACGGGTAGAAGAAATAGAAGTAGATTTACCATTAGGGGAAGGAGAATTAATTTTAGTTGTGGATGACGAAGATTCTATTCGAGATATTACAAAAAAATCATTAGAAAGCTATAATTATAAAGCAATAACAGCTAACGATGGTATTGAAGCAATTGCTTTGTATGCAGAACATAGAGATCGAATATCTATTGTGTTAACAGATATAGTCATGCCAGCGATGGACGGATTAACAACTATCCGCACGTTACAAAAAATTAATCCTCAAGTCAAAATTATTGCCGTTAGCGGTTTAGTTTCTAACGAGAAAATTAACGCCGTTACTGAAATTGGCATCAAAGCTTTTTTATCCAAACCTTATACTGCGAAGCAATTATTACAAACCATTGGTGAGGTAAAAACGAATAATTAACAATTATCAATTATCAATTATCAATTATGAGTTCCCTACCCCCTAATTTCCATTATGACCGAACAGCGTTCTGAAGTATTGGCAACAAACGAAGCGTTTTATCGCGCTTTTGAAAAGAAAGATATTGATGCGATGAGTGAAATATGGTCGCAAGGTACTGGTAGCTTTTGCGTTCATCCTGGATGGAATATACTTCGTGGTTGGAAGCAAGTTAGCAATTCGTGGGTAAAGATTTTTCAAAATACCCCTTATATTGAGATAAATACAGACATAATTTCTATAGAAATTCGCGGAAATATTGCCTATATTGTGCTGGTTGAAAATGTGATGCAAGTCACCAAAGGTTCGAGAATAGAAGCAGAATCTTTAGCCACCAATGTATTTGAATTGCTTGGTGGTAAATGGTATTTGGTTCATCATCATGCAAGTCCGATTATAAGTAATAGATAAAAGGTTAAAGGTTAAAGGTTAAAGGTCAAAGGTTAAAGGTTAAAGGTTGGGAGTTAGTGGAACGACTTGCTCACCAACCAGTTAGGAGTTAGGAATTACGAATTATTTACCTTGTCCCCTTGTCCCCCCATCCCCCCATCTCCCCATCCCCCCATATCGTATCAATCTCCAATCAATTCCACTCCATCTTTTCCATCGGTTTCTTGTAAGTAAACCTTGACAATTTCTTCTGCTGAGGTTGGTAGCTGTTTACCTATAAAATCTGGGTGAATTGGTACTTGACGATGACCTCTATCTATTAAAACAGCTAGGCGGATTACTTCTGGTCTGCCGTATTCGTTTACTGCATTTAAAGCAGCACGAGCGGTTCGTCCTTTGAATATGACATCATCAACAAGTACAACGGTTTTTCCTGTCAAATCAAAGGGTATGTTGGTTTTGGCTGGCGTTCTTAAACCAATTTTATCTAGGTCATCGCGATAAAATGTAATGTCTAACGCACCTACCGCTACATTCACGTCTTCAAGTCCTTCAATTTGACTTGCTAATAAATTGGCTAATGGCACTCCTCTAGTATAAATACCTACTAGTACCAGTTGGGATAAATCGCGGGTTCTTTCAACTATTTCAGAAGCAAGTCTTCTTAAGGTACGACGAAGTTCTTCTGATGAAAGTATTTTAACTACTTTGAGGGACACGCTCATAAACCGATATCACTGAGTCATTGATTATACGATGTTGTAGAGAAGTTAGGTAATGGGCGATACAAGTAATTAAACATAATTAATTACACAATGCATTGCGAGGGTCACTACGTGAAACGAAGCATTCACCGGAGGTGCGGTTCATCGCAAGGGTTGGGATTACTTTGCACAGCGAATAATGACAGTAAATATTTTTGTTTAGCTACTTATAGCACAAATGTTTAACTTAATCTTTTTTACTCCGATAAATCGATCGGAATCCCAAACCTAATTTCCTATATTTATAATTACCTTTTTATTGTTAATAAGAGTAGAGATGCAGCTCCCCCCAACCACAGTAAAAAAGAATATTTAGTCAGTTGTAAAGCAGTTTTAATGGAATCTGAAGTAATCGCATGAATCGCATCTCCGAGCAAAGGTTTGATTTTGGCTACTCCACGATACCAATTAGTACCTCCCATTTGTACGCCTAAAATTGCAGCATAAGCGCATTCACTCCAGCCAGAATTAGGACTTGAATCTTTAGGGGCATCTCGCTGACAAATTTTAATTATATGAAGGGGTTTACGAGATAGTAAAGCTAGAGTTATAACTGTTAACCGACAAGGAAACCAAGTTAAACAATCTTCTAAACGAGCGCTGAACCATCCTAAATAAATATATGGAACTTCACGATAACCAATCATAGAATCAAGAGTGCTGCTAGCTTTATATGCTAAAGCAAAGGTCGAAGGTCTAATTATTGGTACAAAGGCACCAATTACGGCATAAAAAAGAGGAGCCATTACGCCATCGGTCGCGTTTTCTGTTACTGTTTCTAAGACTGCTCGTAGAATTTCAAGCTCAGTGAGATTTTGCGTATCTCGACCAACAAAATTACTGAGAATAGAACGCGATCGGTGAATATTTCCTACTTCTAAAGGCTGTAAAACTGTTTCGGCTGCTATTCTTAAACTTTTGAGGGCAAAACAACTAGCTAATAAGATACTTTCTACAAACACTCCTAATATTGGATGAACCCACGTAGCACATTGTATTATTAACCAGCCCGTTACACCGCTACCTATTACCAAAAATATAGTTATTGCTATTCCAGCTAAACGTTGTGTTAAGGAATTATGACAATATTTAAGAGCAAATTTAGTTAAGCGAGAAATAAACCAACCCATTACTTGTACGGGATGAATCCAATTCCACGGATCGCCTATCAAGTAATCTAAACTAGCAGCAAGGAATAAGACAACAGAGGAAGATGCCATTGCGGAGTTTTATGCATGAATATTCGGTAAAAGTATCAATATAGCCGCAATAAATCTAAAAAAAATGTCATATGACAGCTGATAATTGACAACTAAACCACAAAACTAGCTTCTTCTCCAAGGGAAGCTTGCCAGCTGCGAGCATCATAGTAAAGGTCTGCCAAAGTAATACTGTATAATGCTTCTTTAAGCTTTTGAGATAGTCGATGCCAAACACTAAAAGTTACCCAATCAACAGAGGCTTGTGGGTAAGCTTGATGATGAGGTAAAGGTTCAATTGTTTCGCCAACCGCTTCTAAAATTTCTCCTAAAGATATTTTGACAGGTTCTCGCGCTAATTGATATCCACCATCTTTACCGCGAATTGATTTAACCAATCCAGCACGACGCATTTCTATTAGCAGCTTTTCGAGATAAGGAGCGGGAATATTTTGACGGCTTGCAATTACTTTAGTTGATTCGGGACGATTATTTTGCTGCAAGCTCAAATCTAGTAACGCTTTTACACTGTAGTGCCCTTTAGTGGTAAGTTTCATTCAAATTGTGCAACGTTTAATGTTTTACTTGTAAAATGTCCATACTTTATGCTTATCAAACTGCTTTTTCCTATCAAATGTTGGCAAGCGAGCAATATTTACCGCTCCTCGTTGCTCTAAATTCAATAAATATAGTGTAGCAGCATAAAGTATGATAAACCTTTTGCAATAAGAGTTAACACTATCTATCAAAGAAAAAATTTCTTATGCTTTTTGGTTCGATTTTTTTAATAGCCTCAATCGAGGTAAGTAATCTGCATGGTTAAAACTTTCGATCGAAAAGCCCAAGTCTAATATTGTTGCCAGTGGAAAAAAAATAAAAATCATCATTTAGAGTGTTCTTAATACCTCAATGTCAGTTAAAATGAAATCGATTCCACCACATCCATCGTTAATTTTCGATTTAAGTTGATGGCTAAACAGAAAAAAATTGAACCTCTAGTCGGCGAAGATCTACTCAAGAAAGTAAAAGAGCTTGAAAACATAAGCAAAGAAGATAAAGCCAAACAGTGCGGCTACTATACCGTTACCAAAAATGGTATAGAGCGCGTTAACATGATGAAATTCTTGAATGCCCTAATTGATGCTGAAGGTATTCAGTTAGATAGCTCTTCTGGTGCTAATGGGCGTGGAGGACGCAGTGCTAGCTATAGAATTAGCGTGCAGTCTAATGGTAATTTATTGATAGGTTCTGCCTATACAAAACAGATGGGACTTAAATCAGGAGATGAATTTATCATTACTTTAGGTAAAAAGCACATTCGTCTAAAACAAGTAGACCCAGAAGATTTAGAAGAAGAAGAAGAAGAATAATCAAACCAATTAGTCATCCAATAATCAAACAAGACTGAATGTTGATTATTTGATAGACATTTGATATTACTTACTTCAAAAAAAAGCCAGTCGCCTCTATTGGGGGGACTGACCCTTTACACCTCGTGTTATTCGAGTGAATTCTTGTATAGAGGCTGCTACCGATAAATAATGGTGAAGTCCGGAACCGTTTATTCACCGCTCTATAAACGTAAAAACCAACCGAGAGCCTGTTCTAAACAGTAAATTATCGGTTTACTTAGTTGAGAGATTACTAATATCGGTAAATTGCTCGCGGCTTCAAAAGCTATGGGATATAACTTCCAGTTTTTGGGAATTAATCGATAAAAGTTAAGTGCAGATAATATCGGTACGAAAATCCATAAAGATTTAGTCCCGATCGATAACGCACGATTGAGGTTGACGATAATTTGGTTTAAATTCATATTTTGCACCTAATAGTAAAACCCGGTTTCTTTTTGTAAAAACACAATTTTTCTGTTGTGCAATGAGCAAGAAACCGGCTTTATTTGGGCTTGTTGAGCATGGGGCAAGATATTACTTTAAATAAAAATTGCGGTTAATATCTTCTGTATTGAGGATATCAATTCATTCTTATTTCAATTAACAATGAAAATACTACTAAGTCTGGGTGTTAATTATTATACTTAACTACTTGATAAACTGTAACTGCCTCTAAACCTGTAATGGTTTCGGGCAAATTTTTTATATTCATAACAACATATACTTCATATACTCAAGTCAGTAATCTCATTTATTAATAAACTATATAGATATGAGAGAAAATAGTTTAAGGAATGTAACGGATATATTAATTAATTATTTAAGCATTATGAAAATTTATCAAGATTTTGCTGACTGAGTTTACAGTTATTTATATTTATTGAATCAACCTATAAGTTAGACATATGAGCCAAATCTATCTATATCTAAATTAAGTTGAAAAATTTTCAGATGCGATTAGTAAAATTCTTGTCTCGAATCATATGAAGCTATTTTAAGAAAAGTTAAAGGGGAAATATCGATTACTTAACCTTTTTGTCTAATTTACATAATCGCTACTTTTACAAAAAGCCCTTTCTGTAGCTACCTTCTTCGTTGAAATTTACAGGTAATTTCTACGATTTATCCGATCGCTTTACAAAGCTTTGGTAAAAAAAGCTGTAATTGCTCAGAATTTTTGTGGAGGAGATGCTTAAATAGTAAAGAGTAGATACTTGTTGAAGTCACAATGTCTATGAAAGCTAGCTTTGCAATTTATGGCAAGCAATAGCTTATCTTTGAAGTTCGGTGTAGTGAGGTTGTAAATATGTAGCATTTAAGACATTAAATTGGATGAAAACAAAATTAATCGACAATTGGTTGATTCAAAACCTAAAATAGGCAAGGTGAGATTAATTTAAATCTAGTTATACTCGTGTTGCAGCGATCAAAAAATCCCAAATCCAATAGAAAGAAGTCATGTATCGCGTATTGCTTATTTTTTACCACATTGCGGTGGTATAAGCGCAATATTATCAGTTATCAGTTATATCAATTGTTATACAGCGAGTAGATAGAATAAGCGAACGAGGTAGATGAACACACACACCTTTGATAATCATTACGTTACTTGCCCCATTTGCCAAAAAAATCCTACGGCAAAAAAGCTGAAAACTTGTACTGGATTATACAACTGTCCGTACTGTCAGGAAAGGTTGGTAGTATGTCGCAGCGGTAATTACGTGCGCGATCCCTTTCCCTTAAAGCAAATTACGCTTTCATCTGTGCTACGTCGTCAAAGCCGACCTTTTGCACGAATTCTGCGAGATTTCGTATTTTTCAAGCATCCTTTGATCGCTTTTGTATTAGGAAGCGCTATTTTCTTAGGCACGATCGCAGCTACTCAAACAAATACTACCGAAAAGGGTAATCAAATTAGTCCTAATGTAGAAAAAATAAATGATGCAGAAGACAAATAAACGATTCACTCGCCGATCGAAAAGATGATATTATCCATATTTATATATAAAATTAGCGGCATATTTGATTAATTAAGGAACGAAGAAGTCAGGGGGTGGTATACCTACGCACCCGACTGCTGCGAGCAATATCTCGTTACTAGTTAATCACCCTATGGCTGATTTTTACCTTGTCCGGAGGTAGAATTCTTTGTGACAAAAATCCAACCTTCTTCTTTGGCGATTATTTCTTTTGAATCTAGTGGTAAATTTTTAAAAGTTTCTTCGTCAAGCAAGAAGTAAGGTTTTTTGTCAGTCTGCCAATAATATTTTAATTCATCTGGAGAGGCGCGTTTTATAGTACCCTCGCTGTAAAAATCTAATGATGGACGATTGTGTGTTGAAGAAATATAAATTGTTTTAACTCCGGGATTTGCTCGGGCTACCATCTGCACAACTGGCTTGACTGCATAATCTTCATTGAGTTCCCACACCCAATAATTAGACTTTACAAATAATAGTAAAGATACATAAGTTCCCCATAAAAGAACTTTTATGAATTGTCTATCACCTCTTTGTGCCCTTAAGGCGGCTATTGCCATCGTGACGCTCACAGAGGCGAATATCAGTTGCAAGTCGGTTGAGGGGGTTGGACTCCAACTATAGTAAATGCTACCAACGGCTGAAATTACAGCCAAAAGGCTTAACATTACTACCCAAAATCGAGGAAAAGGCGTTAATAAAGGTAAATTTTCGACTTCACCTAATTTTGCTCCAATTGCTAAAGCGATGCTTGGATAAATGGGGAAAACATACCAAGGAAGCTTGGTTCCCATCACGGAAATAGCGATCAAATAAACACCACACCAAACTAATACAAGTTTCGCCCAACTGAGATTGCGACTTTCCCAAGCAAAACGTAAAGAAGCTGGCACAAAAATCAACCAGGGCCATGTATATTTGCAAATTTCTAATACATAATACCAGGGTGGTCCTGAATGTCCTTCAACCGAAGTCCAAATACGGCTAAAGGATTGATTCATCATCCCTTGATTAATAAAAGTGTCTCTATAAACCCACCACTGGGCACCATACCAAAAAGCTACGGGCGCAGCACCGATCGCCATTCCCATCCACATATACTTACTGTTGAGCAATCGCGGCGTATCCCAAAATAGATATATCAGCGCCACTGCACCCAGCAATAATCCTAAAATGCTTTTAGTCAGACAAATCAGCGCAAAACCGATGCCTACCCCCAAGCAATAGCGTAAATTACGACGCGATCGCAATACGCATAAGAGCATCACCATAAAAAAGAAAACCGCCGCACCATCTAACATAGCCAGTCTTCCGTGACGTACTACTGGCAACATTGTGAGATAAACTAAAGCGCTGTAAATAGCACAAATGCGTCGATGGAATATTTCCCTGCCAATACTATATAGAAAAGGTACTGAAAGAGCTGTTAAAATTGCACCTGGTAAACGTGTCGTCCACTCGTTTACACCACCTAGAGAATAAAAATACGCGATCGCTAAATGCATCAATGGTGGCTTGTTGTGATACGGTTCACCACCCAGAGTCGGGAAAAGCCATCGCATTTCGCTAGCGGGGGCATCTTTCAATTCACGTGCAACCCGTGCAATAGTACCTTCGTCCCAGTCACGTAGCGGCAACACTCCTAGATTGAGAGTAAAAAGTAGTACTGCCGCTATCAGGAGTATTAGTATCCATATTCTATCTATCCGTTTGTCAATCCTACGATACTGTTTTTCAACGCGATCCCAAATAAAGCTTCCTTTTTGCATAAACTAGGACAATCGTTTTAAATCGCTGCTTAAATGATGAAGAAACCGAATACTGAATCTCTAATAATAACATTCGACCGAAGTACTATCTTTTCATTATCTCGTTAAATCTAATTTATTTATGTTTTTTTTCTAAATTTTTGATTTTTTTTTCAAGCAAAATAATCGAGTCAGCTTTATAAAAAGTTAAATATTATTTACTGATGAAAAAATAAGACAGAATATTACCAATATTAACGAATTAGTTCTGGGGAATTTGAATAATATGAATCTACCTTTTATCTTGGATATCGCTTTAGGTTTAGTATTTACCTACCTGATACTGAGTTTATTAGCTTCGGAGATGCAAGAACTAATTGCCACATTATTACAATGGCGGGCGGCACATCTCCGGAAATCTATTGAAATTCTACTTGCAGGGGGAATTCGCAATCCTGAAGAAGCAAAAATAATTCAATTAGTAAATCAAATTTATGGCAATCCTTTAGTTAGAAATATTAATCAAGAAGCGAAAGGATTTTTAGCAACTTTACCTAGAAAAGCTACTTGGGCGTTTTCTTCTCTAACCCGTCCGTTAAAGGTAGCACGTCCAGGAACAACTAAGGAGGAAACGATTTTTGGTAATGGTAAACATAGCGGTCCATCATATATTCCTGCGGATATTTATGCAACGACTTTGATGGAAACCTTGCAAATTCCTGAATTTTCTCAAAAACTGTCGGAATCAAGGTTAGAAAAGTTTAAAAACGAAAGACTCGCCGAACTACAAAATATTTTATTTAATTTAGAAGCACAAGTACAAGGTGATGAAAAGTTTACTAATTTTTTGAATCTAATTTATCAAGAATTTACTGAAATGCAGGCTGATTTTGAGAAAATTTTGTGGAACTACAACCAAAAGAAAGCCAGCTTGAATACCAGTATAAATCGCATGGCAGAAAGTATAGATAGGTATATAGATACTTGGGAAGAAATACCAGAAAGTGAATATTCTAAGAAAGCCGTGCGAAAACTAAAGTTTTTAAGACAAGATATGTTTGCTTCAGTTGAAAGAGCAATTACGTTGGGAGGTTTACAACCGAATGTCGGCGAAATCGTTCAATTAATGAAAAAAGGTAGTGCAGTTTATCAAGAATTTGAAGAGGCAATTAAAGATAAAGATAAACAAACTTACCAAAACTTTCAGCAATTAACCAGTCTTTTACCGCAATCCATAACAGAAAATTTGAGTGTTTTAGCTCATCGCACTAAAGCCAGAATTGATAAAACAGAATCTGGAATTAATGTATTAAAAAAAGAAATGGAAAACACCTTTAATAGTTCTATGGAAAGAGCTACTGGAGTTTACAAACGCAATGCCAAAGGAGTCGCGATATTAATTGGTATTGCGATCGCTGTGGCAGCAAACGCCGATGCATTTCACATGGTAAGCAGACTTTCCACAGATTCAGCCTTACGAAATACAATTGTGAATAATGCCGGACAAATATTAGTCCAAAACCAGGAAAATTTGAATTATATAGATATTGGAACCCTTAGAAGCCAAACAGAAGAAGCTTTATCAGATATATCTTTACCTATTGGTTGGACACAAGCCAACATTAAACAGCAAATAGGTGCATTACCATCGCGCAACGCTGGTATTATGCCTTTTTTAACATTTGCCCGTGCAATTCCCGGTTGGATTATTAGCGGTATTGCGATCGCAATGGGTGCGCCTTTCTGGTTTGATTTAATTAGTAAAATTTCCAACGTGCGGAATACTGGGAAGAAGCCGTAGTTGAGAATGGGGCAATGGGCATTGGGCTACCTCCCACCTCCGGTGAATGGGCATTGGGGGAAGTTAAGAGTTAGGAGTTAGGAGTTAGGAGTTAGGAATTATGAAGAAAGAAACTTTTAGCTAGTTAATAAGGGACTTCCAAATTAAAAAATATCCAATTACGGTAGTGCGAGCATCTTGCTCGCTTGAGACATATAGCGAGCAAGATGCTCGCACTACGATTGTTTTGGATAAATTATTTTTTGGAAGTCC
Source organism: Rivularia sp. (in: cyanobacteria) (assembly GCA_965234645.1). Classification (GTDB taxonomy): domain Bacteria; phylum Cyanobacteriota; class Cyanobacteriia; order Cyanobacteriales; family Nostocaceae; genus Rivularia. The sequence goes on from OZ248344.1 coordinate 742,299, forward strand.
CTAATTGGTAATTCCCAATTACCAATTACCAATTACCAATGCCCAATTCGTAATTTAAAAAATAAATATAATTTGTAGATTCCAATCTTTATCTTGACGAATAATTTCGATTTGACGAATAAATTCTCTGAAATAAAATCTTCTTTCTGTTTCTGATAAGTCTAACCAGAATTGCGGTATTGAAACCGATCGAGCTACGGAACGTAAATTTACTGGTGGTAATATTGCTAGTTGTGTTTGGAGTGTAGATAAATCGGTGCGGAGTTTATAAGTTCTGATTTTGGCAGTTTCTTCATCTAAGATACCTGTTTCTACTAACGCCGGTATTTGTTCTAGTATTTTTTGTTGACAAACGATCGCTTCGGTTAAGTTGTTTTTTACCTCATCTAATTTAGGAAAGTTCATCTTTTCTACGGCTTGAGGTAAGTCACGACAAACTGTTTCAATAGTGTTTTCTAATACTTCTTGGTAAGAAATAGCACGGCATTTTGGGATTTGAGAACAGTTAATCGGACGTAAATAAAGATACTCCTTTTTTTGTCGATGAATGCTAACGCGAGTTACGCTCATGTGCGATCGACACTGACTACAAACAACCAAACCCGCTAACGAACGCGGGGCACTTGCTGTACGAGATGGTAAACGACTGTTACGGCGCAAAAGTCGATCGATTTGGGCTGCTTCTTCACGAGAAACGATCGCACTGTGGGTATCGCGGATAATTTCTCCGTTGCGGTAAGCGGTATCGCCGCGATATACGGGATTAAATAACCAACGTCTTCCAGTAGTAACGGAGATTTTTTTTCCGTATTTTTTCGCTAAATGTCGTACAGAACCACGTAGGGAACCGTACAGCAAAAAGTTATCAAAAAATTCTTTAACTACCGGGGAAGTACTGCGATCGATGGTATATTTTGCTTTGCCGCGACGATAGCCGTAGGGTGCTTTACCCGGTGGCGGTGCAGCATCCAAGCGATTGCGTGCGTATGCTTTGCGGATGCGACGACTGCGTTTTTGTTGCTGAATTTCGTGTAATAGTTTGAGTAAATTAGCGTGAGTGTTAGTAGCTTTTGTTGCGGAATTGTAATTTTGTTCCACCGCAACTAGAGTTATTCCCATCGTTTCAAATTGGGAAAGACGCGCCGTCACTTCCTCAACAGAATCTCCCAACTCTTCCAAGCGGCGGATAAAAACGCGATCGGGAGGATTTATTTGACAATCTGCGAATAATTGTTCTAATTCAAACCTTTGTCCCAAATCTTGGTAAATTTTATCTACTTCCCACCCTAAACTTGCAGATTCGGGAGTTTTTTCTAATAAAGGATCGCTGTAAGTGTATCCGAAATTCATCAGTTATCAGTAACCAGTGAACAGTTATCAGTTATTAATAGTGAATTTGTAATTCCTAACTCCTAACTCCGGTGGTCCTAACTCTTTATTACTGTTCGCTTAATTCAATAATATTCCCGTCTGGATCTTGGGTAAATAAAGCTCGACGACCGGAAGCACTTGCTTGAATTGGGCAGTTATAATTTAATAACCGCTCTTTAGCGGCATCTAAGTCGGAAACGGAAAAAGCAATATGGGGGTTGCGTCCCCATTTTTCGTTTTGGGATTGACTTGTTAGTGAGGATGCAACTATCAGGTGTAATTGATATTCACCAACTAGATACCAACTACCGGGAAAGTTTCGCGATCGCTCTACACATAATGGTAATTTTAGTACTTCTCCATAAAAATGTTCGGCGCGATTTAAGTCAGTGACAAGAATGGCTGCGTGCAAACATTGGGTAATTTGCATTTTAAATAATGTAGTTGTAAAGCTGCTATGAGTTTAATGTACATGAGTTTGAAGAAGTTAGAAGTTAAGAGTTAGGAGTTAAGAGTTAGGACCACCGGAGTTTGAAATTATCAGTTACCAATGCCCAATGCCCAATGCCTTATTTACTCACAGTTAACAGAAATTTAAAATCTACCGACGTAAAATGATTTTGATTTTTGTAAAGAATAATTGAGTTGAGCGATGAATGCACAATTAGCAGTTAATGAAATTCATACTATGCGCGAGATGTTACATGATTATCCACCGGGAGTACGCGCATTAGATGAATTAGAAAGGCATAACGGAAATATTCCCACAGCTTTTGGAGATTTATGGGTAGAAAGAAACGGAGCAGTAGCTTTACCGGAGAAAAAGTCTTTATGGCAAACTACTTTGAAAGTTTTACGGAACGAACTTTGCGGTGATGATGGTTTCCGCGCTCAAGTTAAAGAATACAGTAGAAATCCAGCCAGCACGCCTTTACTAACTGGGTTAATTGTTTATTTGGTGGGAATATCTGGATTACCAATCGATCCGGCGATCGCCACTGTTGTTGTTTTGTATATTCTTAAAATTGGACTTAATATCTTTTGCGAATATACGGAAATTATTTAGGTAACTGATAATTGATAATTGATTAAAACCCTTCCATTTCTACCAATTCAATACATAGATCGTTAATTGTTTCTAAATCTGGTTTATGAGGCAAGGTTGATTCTTCGTAAACTGTGTCCATTTCCGCTACTAAATCTTCTGCCATTTTCATTAACTGTTCGTAGGAATACTCGCCGTTAAGAATTGCTTTCAAATCTTCTGCATCGCCTACTTTTCTTCTGTCTACAATTACTTCTTGAGTACGCAATATTTCTAAGCCACTACGCAACAATCTAACGCAGTGCATCCCATGTTTGAGATCGTAACCGGAAGTTTTTTCTGTTTCTGCTCTTTGAGGGTTTCTATTTTTCTTCCAAGATTGATAGGCTTGCCATTCTCTTAATGCATTATGATATTTTTGACTTCTTTGCAGCAGACGAATAAAGTCTTTACGGCTATTAGTAAATTGCTGTGTTTTTTCTATTGTTTCATCGGGTAAAGGATGCTGTTTCAACATTCCTTTAAAGTCAATATCGGCTGTTAATAATTTGTAAAGCTGTTCTGCTTCTTCTAAAAATTCAATTTTACCCCTAATTAATAAATAAAGATATTCTAAAAAAGCATTTAATTCTTCTTTGGCAAGCGGTGTTTCGTTTTCTATATCGAAATCAGATGGTAGCGGTTTGGATTGGGGGGGATTTAATAACCACTTGCGATGAGTTTCTATTTTTTTGATTTGAGCAAAGGCATACCCGGAATAAGTATGCTTGACTTTTTTACTCAAAAATAGCTTTCGATTATTAATTAAATGCTGTCCGACTGGGGTTAAAACAGGATATTCACTCAACCATAATAATTCTAAAACATTGGGGTTTGCTCCTGCTAACAACTGAATAATTTTTCTCAATTCATAAATAACAGTATCTTCGCTGTTATCTAGAAAAGAAAACATTCCCGGTTCGTTCCAACCATTATCTTTTTGTTCGATACCTTTATTAAATCCTAGATAATATTGCTTGGGTGCAATAAATACGCCTCTCCAATCGTAATCGGAATCGGGACGATTTAATCCGTAACCGTGGCTTCCCGCTAATCCGACAAAAATTGTTCTAGCTTCTACTTCTATTCTTTTCATATTTGTTTGCTAAAAATAGCTCTAATTTAATTATCGTTTTTTAGTTATATCTTTGAAATTGGTGAAAGTGCCAGCAAAAAAAGATATCAATATCATTAGTGGCTCAACGTTAGAATGAAGCGAAAATTGGGAATTCTTTAATTGTAACTGCTTTTATTTGCATACTACCAATATCAAAGGATACCGAAATATGCCAGTTAAAAATTTTGACCATACCACAGAATCATTACAAGATTTATTGCAGACTGTTAAAAAAGGTAAAACTCAATTACCTGATTTCCAACGTCCTTGGGTTTGGAGTGACGATCAAATATGCAGTATTTTAGCTAGTATTTCGCTTTCATATCCGGTTGGTGTAGTCATGATGCTGCAAACTGGGAATGATAACGTTCGCTTTCAGGAGCGTTTAATTGAAGGTGTGACGTTAAAAGATTCTGTTAAACCCGAACGACTTATTTTAGATGGACAGCAACGTATTACTTCTCTTTTTCAAGCATTACTTTTAAATCAGCCAGCAAAAACTAAAGATGCACGAGGTAAAGAGATCGATCGTTGGTACTATATTGATATAGAAAAAGCATTAAATCCTAATTTTGACCGAGAGTCAGCATTCATTAGTTTACCAAAAGATAAAATTATTCGTAATTTTAGAAAAGAAGTTGTAGCAGATTATTCAACACCAGAGAAGGAATATCAAAACAATTTAATTCCAGTTGCACAAATTTTTAACTATTCTGACTGGATGTCGAATTACTACGAATTTTGGGATTATGATAGAGACAAAATTAAGCTTTTTAATCAATTAAATCAAGAAGTAATCAAGCCGTTTGAACAATATCAAGTACCAGTAATATCGCTGCATCAAGAGACTCCTAGAGAAGCTGTTTGTCAGGTTTTTGAGAAAGTTAATACGGGTGGTGTATCCCTTACGGTATTTGAATTACTTACCGCTACCTTTGCTGTAGATAAATTTAAATTACGAGAAGATTGGGAAACCCGCAAACACCGATTGCAGCAATTACCAGTATTATCAGGTATTGCCAGCACCGATTTTTTACAAGCCGTTACCTTACTTGCTACACGCGATCGCCCATCAATTAGCTGTACTCGTAAAGATATATTAAAACTAACGCTTACTGAATACAAAGACTGGGCAGATAAAGTTACAGAAGGATTTAAAAAGGCTGCAAAATTACTGCATACGCAAAAGATATTCACTGCAATCGATTTACCTTACCAGCCCCAACTTACCGTTTTAGCGTCTATTTTCGCGGTTTTAGAGGAAGATACCGATCCAGTTCTGGCAAAATTAGTGCGCTGGTACTGGTGCGGGGTTTTTGGCGAAATTTACAGTAGTGCAATTGAAAGCCAAATGGCTAAAGATTTACCGCAGGTGTTGCAGTGGATTCAAGCTGATGAAGATTCCGAACCCGATACAATCACAGATGCCAATTTTTCACCCAATCGTCTAATAGGACTTAAAACTCGCAGAAGTGCTGCTTACAAAGGTTTATCTGCTTTACTGCTACGAGATAAAGGATGCGATTTTCTCACGGGTTATGAAATCGATACTTTAATGCATTTTGGTGATGCAATTGATATCCATCATATATTCCCGCGAAAATGGTGCGAAAACAATGGAATCGAAGCCAAACTTTTTGACAGCATTATTAACAAAGCACCTTTATCATCTAGAACAAATAAAGTTATTGGCTCTAAGGCACCTAGTATTTACTTATCCAAGCTTCAAGAAAGCGCAAATATTTCAGAGCAACGAATGGATAAGATTTTGCGATCGCACGCCATAAATCCAGTCACTTTACGTTCGGATAACTTTCAAGCTTTCTTCGATTCGCGACAAGAAGCATTGCTAAATCGAATTGAGACTGCTATGGGTAAAACTATTTTAAGGTCTGAATCCGTAAAATTAGCTTGAGACTGCTAAATAATACCGATCTATAATACTCCATACAAATTCTATTCCGATGTACATAGTAATTTGTACTATCTCATCCTTGAGAAATACCAACTAATATCAATCTGAAGATAGTGGGATCGCTAACCATTTGCCGCGATCATTGATGATTGTAAACAACATTCATAAATCACTTGGCGATCGGCTGGCTATTTGCTAGAAAGTACATACTTGGATGTTTATTTATTTACATAGAAATAATTATGAGTACTTTAAAACCTTCCACTTCAACTTGTAGATGCTGCGAACATTACACGCCGTTAGGACAGCGTGGAGGGACTTGTAGTCTATTAAATAACGGTTTAGTTAAAAGTAACTGGAAAGCTTGCTCTTTCTCTAACCCAGCATTTAGTCCTCTCAAGAAAGTAAATAATTATAGTTGCGCTCTCTCAAGCCGCTAAGACTTTTTGGTGCTTAGCTCATGTGCAGCTAAGTTGTATAAGGATAAAACATCAAATTATTGTAGTGCTAGCATCTTGCTCGCTAGCTATATACAAAGTAGATACACAACAGCTTATCTGCTCTCGTATTTTCTGTAATCAAAATCAATATCAAAAACTTGACTTTTTAGCTTCTCTACAAAATAAGACAAGCGAAAACTTGACTCATAGGCTGACATAAGAGTAATATTATCTGTCGGCTGTCTAATTCCTGCTCGGATCAGGTAGGCACGTTGTAAAAGCTGGTTATAACCATTTGACAAGTTATAAATCAGCTACCTGTACGGCAACTTAAGGATAAATAAATGAGTTACGCAATTATTGAAACCGGCGGCAAACAACTTAAAGTTGAGCCGGGTCGGTTTTACGATATAGAATTACTGCACATCGAACCGGATGATAAAGTTACTATAGATTCAGTTTTATTCGTGCAGCACGATGGTGAGGTTAGTATTGGACAGCCTCTGGTGTCGGGAGCAACGGTAGAAGGAACGGTGATGCGCCATTATAGAGGTCGCAAAGTCTTGGTTTACAAGATGAAGCCGAAGAAGAAAACCCGTAAAAAGCGCGGACATCGCCAAGAAATCACTCGTTTGATGATTGATTCTATTAGTATGAATGGTTCGGCGATCGCCGTTGCTGAAGATATTGCTGAAGAAAAACCCGTTAAAGCCGCAACTGCTGAAGATGCACCAGCAGAAGCTGTAACTGCTGAAGTAGTTGCAGAATAATTAATAATGGGGGATGGGGCATTGGGCATTGGGCATTGGGAATTGGACATAGGATAATCCCAACTATCTGCTTTTAACCTTTGACCTATAACCTTAATTTAACAATTATCAAAAGGAGAAAATAATGGCTCATAAGAAAGGAACGGGTAGTACTCGTAACGGACGCGATTCAAATGCTCAACGCCTTGGTGTAAAATGCTTCGGTAGTGAAAGTGTTCGCGCTGGAAATATTTTGGTGCGTCAACGCGGTACTAAGTTTCACCCCGGTAACAATGTTGGTATCGGTAAAGATGACACTTTGTTTGCTTTGATTGACGGTATTGTAGCTTTTGAAAGAAAAGGCAAAAGCCGTAAGAAAGTTAGCGTTTATGCAAATGCTACTGAGTCTGAGCCAGCTGCTGTTGCTTCTTAAATAGAGTTACTAGTAGTTCACCACATAAGTTATGCGGGGTAATATATTCGTAGTGCGAGCGTCCCGCTCGCTCGTGGTGGCTAGCGAGCAAGATGCTGTCCTAAGAGGACACGCTACGCGAACGCACTACTTTAAGCCATCAAAATTAATGTGGTGGAATACTAGCTACTATTGGACGTTTCGGGATGCCTATCCCACAAGATTTTTAACGAATGGAATGTAGGATGGGTGTTTTGCTCGTCCTATATTTTTTTATCTTTAATTTTAATTCCCCGAAGGTTTCTATGCCCTATGCCCTATGCCCCATGCCCCATGCCCCATGCCCATTTCATCAAATCAATTGATGCAATAAAAGTCCTAACATCAAACCTCCTATTGAAAATATCGAAGTGAAACAAAAGGCTTGTGTTTCTTTAAGTCCAGCTAATTGAAAATCTAGTCTTACTAAGATAGTTGCACTAGTAATTAGCATAATATCAAGAAATATTCGGAACTCAGCGAAGATAAGAAAGAATAAGAAAGCACCTAAAACAGCGAACCCAAAAGATTTAAGCTTTGTATCAAATAAAACTCTAATATATTTAATAGTTCTTGTCCAAGGAGCAGTTATGCCTGCAACCAGAAGTACCACGCCAATTACAATTAGCAACCAGGCAATTGTCGGCAGATTTTCTTGAAATAGTATCCACCCGAATACGCCGTAGGTAAGCAGTACAAGTACAAGAGAAACCCAGGGAAGCTTTTTTACGATCGCCATCATAACTGGTTAAACCTCACTGCTCCATTTTTTGTAAATTTATAAGATATTACAGGTACTAAAACAGACCTAATCTTAGCTGGTAATGTCATCGAAATAAAAGTATAAAATAATACTATTTAGTTTTAAAATTGGAATTTATTCTACTGTACTATGAATCCCTGTAATGCCGTAAACTATAACTTTTATATTAAAGCGAGAAAAACAGATGAATGTTTCATTGAGAGCTAAAGTGAAATAAGATTTTATTAAAAATTATTTCAATATGTTCATAAATATTTGTAAACTGATATCGGTTAAGTTGCGGCTTATCATATCTTATTAAGGGATTATCATGAGACAATCTGTTATTGCGGAGCGCGTCTGCCTTATAAGTCATATCTTGGCTAAGGTTTTTGGACTTATAGGTATTATGTTGATCATACCTAACGCCAAAATGATTTTGAATCTTGGAGACGTTGGACAAACAGCCATGCAGTTGAGTATGGCTAATGGTGGTGTTGTAGATATTATTTTTGGAATCATAGCTGTTTCTATTTATGCTTGTAGAGTTTTGGGATGGCGTACTTGGCTGGGTTTTCTGATTCCTTCTGTTTTGATATCGGTAGGAAGCGAATTGCTCGGAACTAGTACTGGTTTTCCTTTTGGCGATTATAGCTATCTCAGCGGTTTGGGTTATAAAATTGGCGGTTTGGTGCCGTTTACAATTCCTTTATCCTGGTTTTATGTAGGTTTGTCAGCTTACTTAATTGCTAGAAGCGGTTTAAAGGTAGCCGAAAAACCAACTTTGATTCGTCATGTTGGTGCGATCGCCATTGGTGCTTTACTCTTCACTAGTTGGGATTTTGCCCTCGAACCGGCTATGAGTCAAACTGCTTTTCCTTTCTGGTATTGGGAAACGCCTGGGGATTTCTTTGGTACACCTTACCGTAACTACGCTGGTTGGTTTGGTACTAGCGCACTATTTATGAGTGTTGCGGCTTTGATATGGAGTCCGAAGCCAATTAAATTATGGCGAGAACAATTAACTTTACCTCTGATTGTTTATGTGAGTAACTTTGTTTTCGCTGCTGGATTAAGTTTGGGAAATGGTTTTATTGTCCCAGTTTCTTTAGGTTTAATTTTGGGTGTCGTTCCAGCTATAGCTTTATGGTTGAAAAGTTCCACCGCACCAACGTATATCGCTGATGACGTGGAAAATGCAAGTTCAGAAGTTGCAGTTGCTTCTCTCAAAGTTGCTGTAAAGTAACGATTCAACACAGTGGTCAATAATGCAGGAGCTTTTAAGCGGTATCTCGCTTTTAATTCTAGTTATTCAGGTACCAGCAGTTTTTATCCTGCTGTCGCGTCTATTAAAAGGACCTTTTCGTCAAGCTCCAATTCAACCTCAAAGTCCGACACCGGAACTTTTGGGAACTGTTAGCGTGGTGGTTCCAACTCTCAACGAAGTCGAACGTATTAGCCCTTTGTTAGCTGGGTTGAGCCGCGCAAGTTATGAAGTCCGGGAAATCATCGTTGTAGACAGCAATTCTCAAGATGGTACCCGCGACTTGGTAAAAGCAACGATGGAAAAAGACCCCCGCTTTCGTTTGATGACGGACGATCCTTTACCAGCAGGCTGGGTGGGTCGTCCTTGGGCTTTACACAATGGCTTTTTGCATACTTCGACTAGTGAATGGTTTCTGGGAATGGATGCGGATACCCAACCCCATCCCGGTTTAGTCGCTGGTTTAGTTAAAGCTGCATCTGCGCTCAATTACGATTTAGTTTCCCTGTCTCCTCAATTCATTCTTAAATATCCGGGTGAATCTTTACTGCAACCAGCGCTGTTAATGACGCTACTTTATAGATTCGACCCCGCTGGTGTAAACACGCAAGCACCGGAGCGCGTAATGGCGAACGGACAGTGTTTTCTCTGTCGCCGCTCAGTTTTAGAAAAAGTCAATGGTTATACCAGCGCCAAAAGTTCATTTTGCGATGATGTCACCTTGGCAAGACACATAGCAACAACTGGGTTCAAAGTTGGCTTCTTAGATGGAGCAAAAGTGCTGAAAGTAAGGATGTACGAAGGTGCAGCGGAAACCTGGAAAGAATGGGGAAGAAGCCTCGACCTCAAAGACGCATCCTCCCGCGCTCAAACTTGGGGAGACTTGTGGTTATTAGCATCCGTGCAAGGTTTACCTTTAATAATAGTGCTTTTATTATTTCTTTCTCCCCATCCCCCCTTCTCCCCCACTCTTCTCCTACTGTCACTAAATCTATTTTTACTACTAATTCGTTCAATGATGCTATTTGCGATCGCACCCTCTTACGATCTAACGCAAACCAAAGGGGGCTGGTTATTTTGGCTTTCACCAATAGCAGACCCCTTAGCAGTTTTAAGAATTTTCTTATCAGCCGGACGTACCCCGCGACAGTGGCGAGGACGGGAGTATGGATGAGGGAGAGGGAGGAGGGAGAGGGGACAAGGGGAGGGGGAGATGGGGAGATGGGAAGTAGATAATTCCTAACTCCTAACTCCTAACTCCTAACTCCTAACTCTTAACTCCTAACTCCTAACTCTTAACTCCTAACTCCTAACTCCTAACTCTTTTTACTCTCCTTCTTCGTCGTCTAGTTTGTCGGCGCGTTCGAGTTCCCAAAGTATTTGATTTCCTTCGCGACGTACTCGGGAAACTACCCAGTTTCTCCAGCGCCATTGGTCGCCGCGACTGGTAACAGCACTAGCGTGGACGTTCATTAAGTCCGCTAGTTCTGAACTCGTAATTAAGTAACCTTTTTCGGCTATTTCGTCAGCAATGCGAAGAGTTTCAACTAAACTGCGGAGTTGCGATACTCTTGTTTCGCGTGGTAAGTCTTCGTTTTGCAAGGTAGCAGAAGCGCTAGATGATTCCATAGTGTTCGTATTGTTTGTGTCCGATTCAAGACTACTATTATGTATCTTTTTGTTAATAACGGGTGGCGTAATGTGTGAGTTAGATGTAGATGATACCTCAACTTCGGCTTTTTGTGGGAAATTAGCATCACTGATACTTATATCCAGCAATTGCTTTAGTGATGGTATTTTCCCTGAAGCAAAACCACGGGCGATCGTGTCACAACGTTCGTTACCTATATTACCAGCGTGACCGCGAACGTGCTGCCATTTAATTTTTTGGTTGTTGAGGTTATCTAAAATTTCCAATAAATCTTGGTTGAGTACGGGTTTTCCATCGGATTTCTTCCAACCTTTACGTTTCCATCCTTTTACCCACTTGGTGACGCAATTAATTAGATATTCGCTGTCGGTGTAAAGAGTGATGGGTTTGTTTTGCCCCGAAGATTCAAGAAATTCTAATGCTGCGATCGCGGCTTGCATTTCCATCCTGTTATTGGTGGTTTTTTTGGATGCATCGCCGATTTCGTGGATTGAACCATCATCGAAGTAAATAACAGCACCCCAACCACCAGGTCCGGGATTGCCGGTACAAGCGCCATCGGTATATATACTTTGAATTGTAGGTTGAGAAGACATAGTTAATATTAATATTTTAGCTCGTACAAATACGAGGACATAACTACGACACGATTAATGATGTTGTAGCAATTGTCCGGAGTTGCCTAGAGGAAAAAGGCTCAAGTTGCAACGAGTTATAAACGTTATCACGTTTGAGTACAAGCTTGTAACAATAAAATAATATTTAATGATTTATTAATTTTATTTTTATTTGATTTTGATTTTTTAGTTTCGCTCTCGTTACAAGGTTCTACCTTGTAATGCATTTTAAGGAGGCTCCGCCTGCTATTTATATTTTCTGGCAGAGTTTCTTGTTGGGGTTGCCGCTATATGAGTATGAATGCAGTTAATTACCGATAGTTATTTCCTACTTCTTGAATAAATTGTTGCCAAGTTTGATTCGGAATCCAAATTCGATCTAAATCCTTTTTCGCTACTTCATCAGTAACACCTTCTTGATAACGGCGATAAAGGTATATAAAAGTAGATACCCGTTTATTTGCTGCACAGTGAACAAAGACTTTTTTATCGGCGTTTGTTTTCATTACCTGAATAAAATCTTGCAAGTTTTCCTCTGTAGGGTTTTCCCAAATCACGGGTATATGAACGTATTGCATCCCCTGAGTTTCTACAATCTCTTTTTCGTTAGCTAAAGCATTAGAAGAATCTTTTAATGCAAGATTTATAACTAGTTGATATCCGGCTTGTTTTATATGTGAAAACTCTTCTACAGATGGTTGTCCTGCTGTAGCAAGTTTATCTGAAATTTTTAGGTAGTTGTAAATGTTTTCCATACAATTATGAGACATTTTATTAAATTAATCGATGCGCGATTATTCTACAATAAGGTATAATTTTGCAACACAATCGACAATTTAGGGGAGAGTAATTAAGCTTATAGTGGCAAATTGGCAGAATTACTGTTAAGAAACAGGTAACGGGGAATGGGGAGCAGAAGAAATAAAGTCGTAACTACCAGAAATTCCAATTATGCGATCGGACAATATATTTTATCGTTTAACAGTTCCAATTTATCGAAAAGCTGAATAGTAATGTTCTACCACGGGAAACGGATCGTAAAAATGATGTAATAATTGTTTCCATTCTTGATATTCTTTCGATTGTCTAAATCCGACGGTATGAGCTTCTAAAGTTTTCCAACGCACAAAGAGAATATAACGATTTGGGACTTCAACGCATTTTTGTAAGTCATGAAATACGTATCCCGGCATTGAAGAGATGATTGTTGCAGCTTGTTTGAATGCTGCTTCAAATTCATCGGACATTCCTTTTTTAACGTTTAAAGTTGCTACTTCGAGAATCATTTGTTTGTTTATGGGTTGTTAAATTGATAATACGTCAGTCAGGGAATGGGATTCCCTGTCTAAGAATATAGAATTGCTACATATTAATTATCTTCTTTATCTTCCTTAACTTGTTGAAGTAGTGAAATACAGTTGTTAACCATCCAAATAAAGATTTCTATTTGTGATTCTCCATCTTGAATGCGGGTTTTAGCTTGAATACCCACGAGGATGATTTGCAGGGTTAGTAATAAAGTAATAAGTTTACGGGTTACGTTTTTCATTTATCCATCTGAGTTAGTTCATGGATAAAGTATCCGTTTGGGGTAGTACCCCGAATCAAACTTTTAAATCACCAATCCGTCAGGGGTTGCAAACCCCTAACTAATAGCTCAAGTCATTTAAAGATGACTGAAGTATGCTAATATTTTCAGTTTATGCTGTGAATTCGCTACAATCCAAAAGAGATTAATTAATTTGGGGTAGTAATTGATTCGGGGTTAACCCAAACTTTATTAAAGTTTTTTTGTTCTCATGCCGAAGTATTCTTATGGAGAAACAATTCAAAATCGGGTGAAGCGTCTTTTGGAAGCGTTACTTGATTATGTCAACTACGAATTTGAACAAAATTTACGTATTGAATATAAGTGGGAACCAGAAGATAGCAATAATCTAAATATCACAACTACCTTGCGGGAATTGGTAGCGCTCACAGGTAAAGACAAATATGATGCGAAGTTAACTAAAACGCAAGTTGATTATGCGCTAAAGCATTATTTAAAAGAATATTTGCAAATTCTGGAAGATAATCGCACCAAAACTAAAGGTTCTGATGAGTGGATTTTTACGCTGAAATTATGGGGGAAAGATAAAGAAACCAATCTAAGAAAGTTTGATGAGTTATGGGAAGAGAAGAGACAAGGTAAATCAAAAGATTTAGCGTCAAAAGAGCAAAATGAAAAAGATTTATGGCGCGAAATTTTCCATAATAAACTAGAAAACCAACTGGAATTCATTAGACACAAAGCCACAGAAAGAGGATTTGAAATTAACGTTCATGTTCCCTTGGGTTTGGTGGAGCGCAAACAGCAGCAACGACGGGATAAAGCTTCTTCACCACAGAATCCCTATAATTTGGAACAGGAAGTTATTGTCAAAACTTACGAGCATGATGCTTTTCTACAGGAAGTAATCGGTTTACAGTCTACTGAGAATAAAAAGCATATTGGAATAATTGGGGAAGCGGGAGCGGGTAAAACAACTTTATTGAGTAAGGTTGCTGAATACCTCAAAGATGAAACCGAATATTTACCAGTTTGGATTTCTCTTGCTAGTTTGCAAGGGGAGACATTAGAAAATTATTTGCTAGATACATGGTTTTCTAGTATTGAATGTTCAAAAACTATAGAGCAGTTAAAACAACGCTTTTCTCAAGGAGATATTTGGTTACTGCTGGATGGTGTGGATGAAATGGCGGAGAATTCACCCCTGGATGCTTTCAAAATCGAAAAACTACCAGATTGGCTCAAAAAAGCACGGTTTGTGTTGACTTGTCGGTTAAATGTTTGGGATGAAAGAATTAATAATCCTCTTACGGGTTTTGAAACCTATAAAACTCAAGAGTTTGAACCCAAACAAGTTGATGATTTTATTCAAGATTGGTTTCAATGTGCGGAAAGTATAGAAAAAGGAAGTACAGAAAAAGGTTCAACATTAAAGACGAAGTTGAAAGAAAGCAGACACGAAAAAATCCGTTCTTTGCTAACAAATCCTCTGCGGTTATCGCTACTATGTCAAACCTTCTATTTGGATAAGCAAGGAGAATTACCAGAAACTAAAGCGGGATTATATGAGAGATTTACAAACTATTTTTATGAGTGGAAACCAGAAAATATTCCTGAAGAATTAAGGAATTCTTATGAGAAAAAAGATGAATTACACGAAGCATTAAGTAAATTAGCACTTGCAGGAATTGATAGTAATGCGAGGTTTCGTTTAAATCGTAAAGTTGCATACAAGCAAATGAGTGAAGAGCTTTTTAAGTTAGCTTGTGATGTTGGCTGGTTGAATTTGGTTGATAGAGATGCAAAAACGGATAAAGAGGTTTATGCTTTCTTTCATGCTAACTTTCAGGAATATTTTGCAGCATTAGCAATTGGCGATTGGGATTATTTCTTACCCCGCGAACATGATAATAAGCCAGTTGCAGATAGATATCGCATTTTTGAACCGCAGTGGAAAGAAGTGATTTTACTGTGGTTGGGAAGGAATGAAGATGATATTTCAGATGTAGAGAAAGAAGAGTTTATAAAAGCTTTGGTGGAATTTGATGATGGTTGTGGAGAGGCTAAATTTTATCATTTCCAAACCTATTTTTTAGCTGCTGTTGGAATAGCAGAATATAAAAACTGTTCTAAAGCAGATGAGATTGTTTTCCAAATAGTTAAATGGGCTTTTGGATATTTTAGTTATAAAGAAAATAGATGGCAACATTTTATGCCTCTTAATAAAAAAGCTTGTAGGTTACTTAAATATACTCTTCACGATCAAGTGATTATATGCCTTATTCAATTCTTAAAAACTATTACCGATGATAAAACATATGCAAGTGTTGCTGCAAAAAATGGTTCAGAGAATGCTCAAATTATTATTTTGCAAATTGCTTTAACTTTATTAGATTTTTCATCTGAAAATTTAGAAGCAAAAAAAGCTATCAAAGCAATCGTTGATGATAGCAACAATCGTACTGATATTGCTTTCAATTTAAAACATCTGGAATCAAGTGTGCAAATACAAGCTCTAAAAAGTCATGCATTTTGGTGGATCTCACAGAATGAGAGACAAGAACAATTATTATTAAATCAGAACTATCAAGAAAACAGTATCCAACAAGACAGAATTAATCTGGAAGAAGAAATACCAGATTTAATTTTATCATTAGATGCCAGTGATAAATATTTATTTCACTCAGAAAGATTAAAAAGATTAGTTACGAATAATCATGAAGCAGTTTCACCTATTGTTAAATTTATTTACAAATTACTTAGTGAAAAACATAAAGATATTTATTTAAATTTATTCGATTGTTTAAATTGTATTGCCAGAATTGGTAGTAATAGTCAAGAAGTTATCGATAGTTTAATAGAAGTAATAACCAATTATTCAGGTGGTGGTAATCACAACATTAAACGAAAAGCTATACCTATTTTGTCGGTTCTAGGTGCTGGTAATCAACAAGTGCTTAACTTTATCACGAACCTAATACAAAATGACAAAGAAATATTTATAAAAGTTGAAGCAGTTGTTAGTTTAAATAATATTTTACAAAGAGATATGTATGTTTCCGCTGCTAAGTTTTTAAGTCGATATATATTAGAGGATGTAACTCAAGAAAATCGTGCTTTATATTTCGAGTGCTATTGGACACTGTTTTTCTGCGCCCAAAATATGACATACCCCGAATTTTATCAAGCATGGCATCAACAGAACGATTAAATTATATAAACGCCGCAAAACTACGATAAAATTTGAACAAATGGTTTAAAAATATCACCCAGTCATCTTTAGATGACTTTTGCTATTAGCTTGCGGTTTGCAACTGTAAGCGGGGTAAAAGCATATCGATAAATGTTTCTAATTCTTCTTATTTTCAAAAATGTTTAATAATACGATGGTGCGTTACGGCATTATCAAAAATATAACCTTTAGCGATAAATTGTAAAGCCGTAACAGCACCCTACAAATTATTTTTAGCTGGAATTTTCGCTTTCTGAAATACTGCTTCAACGGTGAATTCTAAACCTGCAAATAATGAGTCGGTAATTAATTCATCACCTGTATAAGTCTTGGGTGCTGCATCTGGATAAAAAACTGTAATGCTTCTGGCTTTACTATCTACCACCCAAACTCGTAATACTCCAGCATTCAAATAATCTTGCGCTTTACCAGCCATTTGTCCAAAGGTTTGTCCTGGTGAGATAATTTCAATTGCTAAATCTGGTGGTACCGAGCAAGCCCCTTCTTCTTCCCAGTCATCTGGTAAACGTTCGTTAGAAATATATAATAAGTCTGGTGTCGGTACCCAATTACGTCCGCGACGAGTTAACGTAATTGCTAATTCTGGACATACTTCTCCTTTATCTTCACATAAATTTTCAATCAGATTAAGAAAAGCACGGGTAAGTTTGGAGTGAAATTTTTTTGGTGACATTTTAGGAATTGCTTGTCCATCAACAAGTTCGTAGGTGATATCTCCTTCACCTGGAGGAAGATTTAAGAACTCTTCGAGGGTTAGTTGCTGATTAAGTTGGAGTACCATGATTTAAAAGTTAGGAGTTAGGAGTTATTCTTTTTTTATTATAAAATGGTGCGTTACGGCATTTTCAGAATAGTAGTATTAAACGATAAATTATAAAGCCGTAACAGCACCCTACAATTAATTAACAATTTATTTCACTATTTCACTCAACGGAGTCGCTAAACCATCGATACTAACCATATTTTTCTGTTTGTGATATTCTTTAATTCCTGATTCTCCTTTTTTCGCTGCCCATTTAACTAAACTTTCTCGCTGTGCTTGATATTCATACAAAGGTACGCTCATACCACAGGATGTTTGCACTCTCTCGATTTCGGCTACTATTATTTGACGGGTTCCCGGTATTTCGGGAAAATGCGAGTATAAAGATTCCCATTCTGAATTTCCTGGTAAAATAGTTGTTCCGCTACCGTAAAGGCGCAAAATAGACGGCGATCCTTCAAAAGCGCAAAACATAAAGGTAATGCGTCCATTTTCTTGTAAATGCGCTGATGTTTCGTTGCCGCTTCCCGTCAAATCTAAATAAGCAACTTTGTTAGGTGAAAGAATGCGAAAAGTGTTATTACCTTTGGGAGAAAGGTTTACGTGTCCGGTAGAATCTAAAGGTGCAGTACCAACAAAGAAAATGTGCTGGTTTGCAATAAATTTTTGCAATTCTTCGGTAATGGAATCAAATACTTTAGCCATTATTCAGTTATCAATGAACAATTATCAATTATCAATGAATGATTAATCTGGTGATATTGTATATTAATGTTTTTGGATGATTTTTTATTTATATAAAAGGTTAATAAAATTAAACTCAAATATTTTTAAGAACGGAATACAAATTTAGGACGGGGCAAGAGATGCCAATCCCACAAGATTTTTATTCAATTTCCATGCTTTATGCCCTATACACTATGCCGAACTACACCATTCTCTACATTTGATTTAGAATTAATTTTGTCATATTCAACTTTACCGTAATCTAATTTTATTATCCTATCGGCATGGTGAAAATAATGGTCGTCGTGGCTAATAACTAATATTGTTTTATTGCGTTTTTTCAAGTTCGTTAATATCTCTTTATAAAAAATGTTTCTAAATATTGGATCTTGGTCTGATGCCCATTCATCAAATAAATAAATCTGGCGATTTTCTAAATAAGCTGTTAATAATGCCAGCCGTTTTCGCTGTCCTTGTGAAAGTTCGGTGGTTGATAACTTACCGTTTTCTATTGTGACTTTATCATTTAATTTTAACTGTCTTAAGTATTCCTGTGCTTGTTCATCTAAGGCAGGTTTACCCATTCCTAATAATTTTTCAAATAAATAATAGTCGGAGAAAATAACTGAAAAGTGTTGACGATACCATTCCCGATTATCATCGGTAATAACTTTATCATTTAATCTAATTTCCCCAGCTTCGGGAATATATAATCCCGTAATTAATTTAGCTAAAGTCGATTTTCCGCTACCGTTACCGCCAACGATAAAGACAATTTCTCCCGGTTTAAAAGTTAGATCGACAGGACCTAAACTAAAGCGGTTTTCTTCTTCTCCTGGATAAGCATGAACAACTTGCTTTAATTCTAGTTTGGAAAATGTTTTTGTATCTTTATCCTTTTCTTCTATATAATTCTCTTTATTACCAGCTAAAACTAATCCCATTCTTTCGATTTTCTGTAAAGCTACGGTGGCTTTAGATAAAGCCTGTAACTTATCTAATATGCTCTGCATGGGCAGCATTAAATAAGTAACTGTTAGTATATAAGCTGATAGCACGCCAGGGGAAACTGGTGCTACTTGCGGTAATACGAATAGCAGCAAACCTACCAAAACGAAAAATAATAAATTTCCCCATCCCGTAGAAACAGAAAATGTTAACAAAGCCGCTGAATTTTGGTCGCGACATACGGCTGCACTACGCTGCAATTCATCTTCAAAAAACTCTTGACGGCGGGCAGAATGAAGTTTAAGCTCTTTAATACCTTCGGTGATGGCGCGAAAATGTTTGAGCAAACGGTCTTGTTCGTCTCGTGCTGAAATTAGAAAAACTTGCGCTCTATTAATTAATAATTGAATGCTACCGACAGCTATCATTACGAAGCCGACGGTAAAAGTAAACACTGTAGTCGATAGGAATGATAAATAAAGCAAACATCCAGTAATAATGGCAATATCAACGCAGATAAATGGTATCGCGTAAACTGTAGCGTTTAACGTCGCAACATCTTCCGTCAGGGTTGCTAACAATCGGGATGTACCTAATTTTTCTAAATGCCGTAGTTGAGAAGATAAAATTCCTCGACTCAAACGCAACCGCAACTGAAATACAGCTTCTTGGGAAAGATTTATCAGTAAAACTTGCGAGATAATGCTGTTAACAACTACTATCAATGCCAAAGTCGGAAACTGCCAAGCTAAGTCACCGAAAGTATTTGACGATTGGAACCCCTCGCTAATAGCCCTATTTATCAACGCAATTAATCGCGCTGTAGTTCCACCACTTACTAAACCCGTAAAAACGGCGATCGCCACTTGCATCCAAGAAGCCTTTAATAAAAGCCAGATTAAATTCATTCACCGTACCGTAGTTGGTTAATATTTCGGTTTAAATCCAATTAGTAGGGCTAATTCTAGCCACTTCCAATAACAGTCAACATCATGAAAACCAATATTTCGCAACCATTTTAATTGAGTCTCTACATCTAAAAGTTTGTTGGATGGATCGTCTTGTGATGGTGTTCTACCTATCGCCTTTAAAAATTTTTCATGCAAACGAATCGTTGGTGAAGCGACGTGTTCTAAGTTGCAGAAAATACCACCGGGCTGCAAAAGATTAAATATTTCTACGTAAAGCGAACGTTTGCGAGGGTGGGTGAGGTGATGTATAGCAAAACTGGAAACAACAGCATCAAAAGTATTTAACTCGGGTAAAGTTTCATCTAAATTGTGGTCAATAATTTCCACCGTAGAATCATTTTTAAAGCGAGATTTTACCGCTTCTAACATAGTTGGTGAAAAATCCACGGCAACACATGAGACAGTTGGACGTTCAATTTTAAGTAATGCTAGCAAGCGTCCATCCCCAGTTCCTAAATCGAGAATCCGCTTTACCGTTTTGGGAACTTCCTCCAACAGCACTGCTTCGCCTTCAGTGCGATGAGGAATATTATCCGCTTGTGCCAGATAGCCCAAAGCGTGTTCGGCAGAAGTCCAAAGGTTAGTCATATTTTCATATAAATTGCGAGCTAAGGAAATAATCCTATAAGCGCAAAATTATGCTTGTTACACCTTAGTATAGCGTATCAATTTATTTAGTAAAAGCGCGATTAATTGTATTATTTAAGACTTAATAAACGGCTTTCAATTTTAAGGTAAAAATATAATTTGATGTTGTTATAATTACCAATAATCTCAGTATTAATCTAGTAATCTAGCTTAGGTTTGATATTTATAGCGATCGGGAAATCTTCCTGACTATATTTGGGCGCAAAGCAGTTATCATAAGCTTAAAAGACTTATAAGTACAGTAGCTCAGCTAAACCTTTTAGATGCAAAGCTTTACAACCTCAAACCCCTTAACTCAGCTAACTTGAAGCGATAAAGATATTTTAGACATCTTTGTAGTTATAAGGTTCAAGCGTTCAAATACAAGATATAAAATATCAAACTAAGTAAATATTCTCTCTTGGCAAAAAATAAGAAGATTCTTTATACTTTTGATGTAAACAAGTTATCAAAGTTACTTTTATTACAAATTTTCTAAGATTCTTTTTTCCTGACTTTAGGAATTTATTTGCTAAAGGTATTTTTGCTTATGTAACTTTATTTTACTTGCTTCGTCCTTTAGTACGGTATTTCGACAATCCTCTGATACTTCTTATACGAGTGCGTAATTCAAAATCCTCTCGTACATAACTAATAGCTCCGTTCCCATCCAGACTGGGAACGGATTTTCAGAGGCTCTGCGGATAGCTAATCTACAATGGGATATTTCAAAATTATTAAATTTGTGCTTGTAATTGCTGCACTCGTTCTACAATTAAACCTGTATTTTTTGCAACCATTTCCACAGAGAATCCCTCACGCAATAAATTAACCGCTACTTGTTCTAATGCTTGTTGAGTACCTTTCTGGATACCTTTGCGTTCCCAACTCGTAGTAATTTCCATATATTCCTCCCTTTTATCTAATCCCCGCCAGACTTATTGCTGCTTGAAAGGTTTGTTCTTCCGTATCATTCAAATTCAAATAAGTGTCAACAAACCAATCTATTCACAGTAACGTTCCGCTTCTTCCTCTAATTTAGATATAATCTTTCGCCAATCATTCAACTGATTCTCTCGCTCTTGTTGTTTATCTGGAAAAGGGGTAGGTAATCCAGTATTAGACTCAAATTTTCCATACTTTTGAGGCAAACCTATAAAATATTGAGTTCCTTTGTTTGCAAGAATGTTTTCTCGTCTTAACCATTTTTCACAAGCCCACTGCCAACATACAACATGATCGTGCGCTTCACCACCTAAAGCGCGAATGCGTTTAACAGATAGATTAGATTCACTAAAAAGTATCTGCTGATTTCTATGATTATTATCAAATAACCGCGTCTCGCTTCCTTTTCCACGAAAGAATTCTACTATTAAACACTCACCAAAATCGAATATACATACTTCTGTAGCGTCACTAGCATCCTCTTCTAAAACGTCAATATTT
This sequence comes from Rivularia sp. (in: cyanobacteria), assembly GCA_965234645.1. Classification (GTDB taxonomy): domain Bacteria; phylum Cyanobacteriota; class Cyanobacteriia; order Cyanobacteriales; family Nostocaceae; genus Rivularia. The sequence continues at coordinate 763,983 of OZ248344.1, forward strand.
ATTGTTAATTGGGACACGATAGCATTTAGTGATTTTTTAGGCGACAAGACGCGAAGCTGTTGTAGACTATTACTATAATTTGCCCAAAATTTTTGTCGCGCTTTTAGTTGTCTTACTTGCTTAAGAACTGATATATTAGGTAATATTAGCTCTACAAAGTTTTGAAAATCAGTGTAATTTACTGCACCAATCCATTCTCTAAGTTTTTCTCGCGCTTCATCTGAAAGTCTATTCCAATTATCTTTATTACGATGGTAATTTTTACGCATCCATTCAACTAACTGCGGATGATTGCTTGCGACTACCTTCGAGACATTTATTAATAGATGATTGACTGTATTTCCTTGTAATTCTGAAGACATTTCATCCAAACAACGCAAAAGCCAGTTTACTTGTTCCTGCTTTGGAGAAGGGATATTACAAAAGTAGGGAGAAATACATTCTGTAAATTGGCTAAATTGTGGAATCCAAACAGGTAAGTCATTTTGAATATGATTTAAAAATTTGTTGCGAGTGAAATTCTCTTCGCAAGCTATTTTCGCTAATTTTAAACCTGAATTATTACTAACAACAGCCTGCATAATTTTTACAGGCAAAAATTGATTGACTAAAGGTGAATTGATTAATATATCACAAGTTCTGGCTAGAGAAGTTGCTAATTTATCTTGTCGATCGTCATAATACAAAGCTAAACGCCACAAAAGTTGATGTCGCAACCATTCGTTATTTATTGCTACTCTCCAGATTAATTGTGATGTTTCTCGTTTAAAATTAAAGTTTTCCTCATCCCATTTTTCTTTAGCATGAATGCAATAAATCCATTCTAATTTGGTTACTTCATAGGCTCTATTCTGTCTAATATCTTCTATTACTTTGTCAACTGTAGGTAGAGATATTTTTTGATCTGGAAGTTGGTTAGCAAGTTGCACTAACTGTTCGGGAATAAATTTAGAAGCTGGAGATGAAGAAGGTTCGGGAAAGTTAAAATTCATGGTTTTTCTTTCAAATAAATACGTTTTTCTGATAAATTTGAATCTGTACGATATTTTTCTATAAATTCGTCACTGCGAAACTGTAACCGAAAAACAACTTTGCGATCTTCTGGATTATTACGAGTTTTATCTGCTTCAATTTCTCCTCTTCCTGCGGCTAGAAATTTTTGCTGTAAATTCGTTTTAGTAGAAAAATTCATCTTAGAAAAAATATGCTCTGCAACTGAAGATGAACGTTTTAAACTAAGTTGTAAATTAATTTGGTCGTCTCCCTCGGAACTCGTATGTCCTTCAACAACTACCCGACTAACTTCTGTTGCAAATTCCGGTTTGGAAAATATGACTCCGCTGTAAACAGGAATAAATTTACTCAGAAATACTTTACCCTTCGGTTTTAATTCGGCACTTCCTTGAGAAAATAGAATTGATTCTTCAATGCTGACATCTCCAGTCTCTGGGTTGACTTTGACATTGATATTATTCTTTTTCATTTGACCGACAATTTCACCAATTACTACCCGTTTTGGTGCATCTTTTTCTGCAATTTGAAGTAACGTAGTGATAAAAAGTAGGGAAAAGAACATTACTAACCCTGACATTAAATCACCAATTGATAGATAAGTACTAGCATCATCATCTTCAATAGTTTCTGCTTCAATCTCTTCCTTGAAGTAATCATGCATGGTGATTTCTCCCGTTACCGTTATTACGGTTGTCGTTTGCAGCTACTAAAACTTTTGCTGTTTCAAGTAAATTACTACAAACTTGAGCCATTGAAGAATCAGCTTCCTTGAAAAACGTTTGACGCGATTCGCCAAAATGATTTTTCCAATCTGTCAAACTGTTACTAAAAGTATTAGATAATTCTCTGTATTCTCTTTGTACACCTTGTGTTTGTTCTTTAAGGTCACGAGCAACGTTTTCTAGTTGTACTAAAGAATTACTAGAATTAAGTCCAACAGCACAAACAAGTTGATTAACTTCTGTAGCTGCTGTACTAACTTGACTTATCGTTTGATTCACCTGGTCAGATAATTCGCTACGTCTTGTATATTCTTCTTGAAAAACAGTATTTAAGTTTGTTACTACTTCAGCTAAACCATTGCGTTGTTCTCCTAATGTTTCTTTTAGCAAATTTTTTTGTTCTTTGAAGAAAGTCTGAAGATTGTTTTGATATTGTTCTCGAAATTGTTTCAAATCATCTTGTACAGTTTGACGGGTTGCTGTAAGTGTTTGGTCAATATGTCCTAAAGTAGCGAGAAGATTATCTTTAGCACTATTCATTAATCCAGAAGCTTCATTTCCTACTGTTTGAAGAGTACTATTTTGTTGTTCAAAAACTGTTGTAGTTCTATTAAGAATTTGGACTATTCCACTACGAAGCCCTTGAAGCATTCTCTGTTCGACTTCTGCACGTTCTTGAAGTGCTGATTGCAATTCCTCTCGAATACCTCGGAAGGTATCAGCAGCTTGATTTGCACTTGCTTCAAAAGCGGTACGCTGTGCTGTCATTCCTTCAATGCTTTGCTCGACTGCACTATTAATTTGTTGAGCAGTTTGTTCTAAAACACCTGTTGTATCGGTTTGAAACTGATTTAATGTTTGTCTTAAATTATTTGCAAAGTTTTGTAGTTCTACTAAAGTCTCTTGTTGAAAATTCTGAATTGTTTGAATGGAGCTTGCCAAACTCTGAGAAATACCTCCGAGTTCGTGATGAAGACTTTCTACTGCTTGAGATGCTCGTCGTGTTAATTCTGCGCTTTCATCTAACCTTCGAGCAACGGGTTCTATGACTTCAACTCGTAAATCTTGGATAAGCTGTTCTAAAACTCTTTGTCCTTGGTTTTCTTGGAGTTCTCGTATTCTTCGTTGCTCTTCATATATATGCCTTAGTGGCGATCGCATTCTTTGTCCAACAGCTTCACCAATCGCTTCAGATGTAAGCTGATTGAATGCTGTAAATTGTTCTGCAATACTTGTAGCTACAGCTTCACCAATATCTTCCGCACTCGGTGGTTGTTGATTGTTTACAGTCCTATTATTTCGCGATTTATCGCGTTTTAGTTGTCGTAGAAAATCAGTTAAAAACAAAACTAAAGTAAACAAACTACCGCAACCCAAACCCATTAAAGAAGTCGAAAAGGCTGTTTTCATATTTCCTAGTAGTTCAATACTAGAAGTCATTAGCTGCTGGGAATTTGAAATATCTCCTAAATTTATATTTTGTAAACCTTGTTGAATACCGTAAAAGGTTCCTAATACACCAATTGATGTGCATAAAGTAGTTACAAAGCGGGGACTTTTGTATTTCGTCCCATTCTGAGAGAAATACGTAACTGTAGTGAAAATTTCGTAACCTATGCCAAAAACTAAGACACCGGCGATCGCCCAATGAAACGGTGTATCCTGCCAAACTATTTTCCAGACATTTGCTAAATTCATGCAACACCCTTTTTTTGATTTTTTCGTTTACTTTTGGCTAAATTTATTTATTTCTTCTGATGTAAGAATCTCGTTTACTATCCGCACTGGTATATGATCTGCATCTTTATATTTATCTATAGATTCTCGCAGCCGCAAGCCGAATTGTGGCTCACCTTCAGCCTGATAATCAATAGCTAAATAAACATCGGTTGGTGCATAGCTACGTAACAAACGCACCTGCAAACAGCTTTTCAAATCACGCGATGAAGTAGATAGCGATGAATCATCTCCATATAAATCACCCGCAACTTTCCATGCACGATTGATTGCTTTAATTTGCTTCACTAATTCTCTTAGCGAAGGATAAAGCAATTCATTAATATCACTCATTGTTTTAATGGTTTTTATATTAGTTTCTAATTTAATAGTTCCCAGAAATTGCTTAAAATTCACTTTTTAATAAAAGATTATTTCGCAACCATAAAAATAATTAATTCAAAGGATTATATTCCGAAAGAAGATTATCTAAAGTTTTACGTTCGTAACGAGTCAAATCTTTGGTAGATGTGACTAATTTTTGTAAGTTTTTATAAATCAGATCGCGGTCAATTTTTTCTATACCTTCTTTAATTTCTTCGTATATTTCTTGAAGGCTAAATTCATTTACTAAAGCTTGGCTAATTTGTTCTCTATCTTTACCAATTAACTCACCTTTAAACTGATAATCCCCTTGAGTACTTTGGCATACTAACCCGAGTGCGATCGCCAATAGTAAGTTTTGATGGGCTAGCTTCAATTCTTTGTTTGAGCCTATTTCGTCTGGGATTAAATCGGGAATTTCGTCTGCTTCGGTTTGTTCGTTGTGGCTGCGTTCGTAGCAGTCGCGGTAAAATTCAATTTGACTGAGAAAGTAAGCTGGAAAGCCCAAGGAACGGGTTAATATACATAATCTGCGTTTGTCTTCAGCGACTAAAGCGGTTAAAGTCCGACTAAAGCGACTGTAGGTTTCAAACATTTCTTCTTTATCTTCAGCGCACACCCACAGGCTGGTTTCTGGTTGAGAAGTTGGGTTTAAGTTCGCATCGATATCTTGAATTCGCACCAGTAGGTTAGCGCTATCGTATAGCTGATTTAATCGCATATTCGCAGTGTTTTCCGCAATTAATTCCGATCGCTTTAATACTTGAGCAACTGATAAATTACTTAATTCATCGAACTGTTGACGAGTGAAGGGGATAAGTTGATTTTGAAATTCTTCCCCAGAAATTTTCCACGATTTAGAACGAGTTACTACTTGTTGAGTAAATTTCTCGGTTGGGAATTTTGTCAGAAAATTTTGGTAATAAGCATCTATATCGGCATCAGTTAAAACTGCGAGGCGATTTTCGCTAAACTTTGTTGTAGATTGTTCGCGTTGTTGAACTAAATTTTTATGTAATTCTGAGAAATTAGCAAGAGATTGGCGTAAAGTACTTGCTCTTTGTTTGGTTGTTTTAATTAAATAGTTTAATGCTTCAATGCGAAGTTTTTGAGCATAAAGGTCATATTCTAATTTTAATTGTTCGTTGTAGCTGCGACGCAATTCTACACCGCTTGCTTTTAAACTACTTTCTAATCGTTTAATTTGTTTGTGAATCTTTGCCAAACGATGGCGTATCTTACTACTATATTTCAACCAAACGATGCCTAAATAAGCCAAAATTGTTACCGCACTTCCTAGCAAATAAGTAACTAAATTCCCCCAAAATTTTTGCAATAATAGCCACAATGTTGATTGACTAAAAATTCCAGTAATTATCAATATACTAATTAAAGCCACAGCAATAAACGCAGGAAAAATAAATAAATACTGTTTGCGAAACAGCTTTTCTTCTTCTATTAGTTCATTTTTTTTATCTGTAGCTGTTTCGAGTTGATTCTCAGCGGCGTTTAGGTGCTGTATATTAGCATTAATAGCGTTTTGTGCTTCTTCGCGAGCGTGAGTAATTGCCGCAAAACGAATTTGTCGAGTTTGTTCTATTTCTAAATTTAACGCTTGACGATATTCATCAATTACAGTTTTTAGCTGTTCCTGAATTGTTTGAATTTCTTGCTGTAGTTCTTCTGAAAATGTTTGAGTTAAACTATCTTGTAATTGTTGCCGCTGCAATCTCAAACAATAAATTTGATTGAGTAAATTTTTAGTATTTTCTTTATCGATTTTTACTTCTAATTTAGAATCAAGAAATGCTTCTGCTGCCCGCAGTTCGGTAATTAGATTTTGAGGTTCTTCGTTAATAGAATCGGTTTGCAGTTCTAAATATAAATAAGTCAGAAGATTTAATAATGTAACTGCTTCATCTAAACCTTTAGGTGTCGCATCGGCATAATGATTAATTTTGTTATCTAAAAAGGCGGTTAGCGATACCTGCATCTGTTTGCAAGAATTTTCTAACGTCCGTTTGTAGGAAAGTAATTCTTTATTTTCAAACTGCTTATAAGCACGCTGTAATTCTATCCCGTAATCTTGCGCCATTCCAACACGCAGATTAATACGCGGGTTAAAATCTTGCCAAACTGGTTTACCGTTGTCTCTTTCTAATTCGAGAAAAGCATTGCTAAAATCTTCGCTGAGGATGAATTCTTTGGTATCTAACAACCATTGACGATTCACTTCTATAGTAGATTTTGCCTGCGGTAAAAACTGCCGATTTAAAATATCACAAGCTAAAGAAGCACTTAAACGGTTAATAACTATTTCGCTGGGGAAAAACAATTCTCCATAGCCAAAAGCACTGTATGCGGGGAGTTTTCCTCGGACTTTCTGCGTACCAATTAATAAATTATTGGCTTCGGCTTCCACGGTGAGAAAGCCTGTAAAAGCATCCGCATAGCTGGTTAAATTATCTTTTAATCCGCCAATTCGTTCATCGCACAGCCAGATGTTATTAAAAGGTGGTATTTTTTGAGTCGATGCACTTCCACCACTCATTTTGTCATCTAACTCGCGGAGGAAAGCGTAGGCTTCACCGTAATCGGGGGTTGTAACTTGAGTAAATAATCCCGGTAATAATAATAAACCTTCTAAGCTGTAAGGAATGTGTGTAAAGTATTTATTAAATAACCAGCGAATCAACCGCACTAAGTCAAAAACAAATCCCCTAACTTCAGGGTTACTAATTGACATCATGAGAAAGATTCTATGGGTGCTGCTAATTTCTACTCCTTGACGTTTCAAATCAATTGCTGATTCCGATTGAGTCGCAGTTTTGATTAAATCAATCAGTTCAGTTTGCAGCGTATCAGTAGTTTTATTAAATTCAGCGTTGATTTGAGAGACAGAAATTTGTTTGCTATTAGTTTTCTCTAAATCAAAATTTTTATCTGCATTATTTAACTCAGAACTAAAGCTAAAAGCTTGATTTTCCCGATTTAAAGTATAAATTTGAATTAAACTGCTTTGGACATTATTTAATTCTTGAAGTTGCCCTTTAATGGCGTTACAGAAAGCGGCACTATGAGGGTCGAGTGCAATTAATATAGTTGGTTTTGGCATGATTTCACTGATTTAAGAGTAGATTATTCCCGTTAGATAATTACATCTAAATCTTCCAGGTATGATTCAATTTCCTGGATTTCCATTTCCACTTGTTCTTTTATTTGGGAATCAACTCTACCCCCGCTTAAAACCTTATTAAGATACTTGATATAATTTTCTAAAACTAATCTCGATTTATCTTCATCTTCATAGGTAATATTCTCAACTTTCTCAGAAATTTCCTTGATTAAAGGTAAATTACTTTTGAAAGCTTTAAATGCGGATTTGCGGTTATCTCCTAAAAGTAAAAGTCCGTCTTCCGATTTTCGCGCTTGATCTGTATAAACCAAATATTGCTTTCTACTGTTGTTGACGATTATTTTATACGGATTAGGTGCTAAAGCTAAAGCAAACCAGCGTAAGGCTCCACCGTCGTCTTCGGGAGGAATTAAGTTAGGTAAATTAGTCCAGTTGCGATCTAAATGCTTGAATACTTTATTCGGATCTAAGTAAGCTAATTCCATATCCTTCATGCCATTGAAAGCGAATAAAGGAACACCTACTTCCACCCGAAACAAGGTAATTTTATGAGGTTCCCCTGTGGGTACAAAAGAAGGATTCTCTCTTCCTTTGGGTAATCGACTTGAAAGCGGAGGGTTGCTAAAAATTGTATTGTTACTCTCCACCCCGTAATAATAAAATTCATTGATGACGTGCTGCTGTTGAGTCGGAATTTCCGATTCTTCATACTGCCACAGCGGAACTGCTAATTTACCAAGCTGTTCCAAATCTGTTCCTGCATCTTCTGGATTGCTATTTGCTAAAACCTCTTCAACGCTCATACTGGTTAGAGGACGGTAAATTTCATTTAAAAATGCAATAATTTCTTTTTTGACCTCTTCAGCTTTCTTCTCAGACCAGCTAGTCAAGCTTTGAGACTGTTCTCGATACCAGCGGATAAAGTCTTCACCAGTAATTGATGGTCGTTTCGATTCCAGATTGGCACGTTGAATGGTGTGAATAAAAGGATTGTCGTTTGCTGCTTGACCGTTTCGAGAACTGTAAATCTGCTGGATATCGCGGTAAACTTTATCTAAATTGCTATGAATTAAACGGCATTTTTCCTGACTTTCTTCTACTTTGGTTCGCAGTACACCGTAAAGTTCAGCCGCTTTATCGCAACGCTTCCAATGTAAATACATCTTCCACTTTTGATCGACTCGTTCTTTGTATCTCTGACAAGCAGCTTGGATAGTCTTCTTATTTCCAAAAAAAGCTTCAGCAGCTTTTTTAATTTTTTCTTCTTGTGAATCTAATTTCAAAACATTAAAACTAGACTCCGCTTCTTTCGACTTCCGCTGTACGCTCTGCTGTAATTCATCAAGTTGCGAGGAAAGTTTAGTCAGAAATTGCAGCGCATAATTTATCCCATTGGGACGGTTGATACCGCGTTCCCACCAAGTAGAAATAGCAGCAGTTGCAGCTTGTTCTAAATTATAGAAATTCATTCCGATTTCTCTAGCCGTCTGTTGCTCAATCTTGTCATATTGCCGCTTGTATAGTTCTTGTATAGTCGTCAAGGCTGTCCGCTCGAAGCGCATTTCACCAATTCTAAATTCGGGTTTTATCTGTCCCCCACCCTTACTTTCAGTCAAAGTATTCAGGACAGTATTCGCTTCTCCCAACTTGCACTCTTGTAAAAATCGTTCTATTTCAATGTCAAAATCGATTGTTGGAGTAGATCCAATTAACTGATGCTTGAGCAATTTATAAGCATCCTCCAGCATCATCCGTTCGTACTGATGTACGGGTAAAGCCAAGGTAGCAAAACCGAAACTACAGTAGTTAATATTACGACCTCGAACTTTTTCTCCAGTCGCTAGATAAGCGCGAATGTTATCGGCAACGTTAGCAGCATCAAGACCGATTTGAGAGCCAATTTGAATATATAAGCCATCTGCAACTAAATTCTGCAAATCGTCGGGACGGCTGACTACAGTTCCTTTTTTGTTAATACCATCAATCAAAAACACAGCATCAAAAGGAGGGCGATCGCATTTTACCTTGGAAATACCGTAATCAATCTCAAGCGCATTTGATGGTGATAAATTCCAAAAATGTTCGATTTCTTTGAGAGCGCCATAGGCATTAGATTTTACCATGTGAGTTTGAGCAAGGTTGGAAAAAACTCTGGGTAAAACAAAGACTCCCGTAATATTCGAGAAGCTATTAAGATATTGCCGTGCTAAAAATGCTGTATCTAAAAAGGTACCGCTACCAGTTCCACCTGCCAAACTGCCAACAATAAAAATTTCTACACCATCGCGATTAGAAACTTGAAAGTTATCTGAAAATGCTTGTTTACTGGTGCGAATTCCGCGTACTTTATTAATTGCTTGACCGATCAAACTATTAATATCGCCAACTTTAGCAAACAATGCTAACCTTCCCCGTGCGCGAATCTGTCCGGCTCCGTTGCAAATACCGTGTGAGGGAATTTGTTTGGGCCACCATTCATCTATGTGTTCGTTACGTCCAGATACCAAACCACTAGGATTTGCTACAGATATAGCGTAAAGTTCGTTTGGTTCTAAGTAAACGATGTTACCATCGGGGGATTTTTCGCGCTCCTGAATATTTTCGGTGGTATCGATAGAAAGAAACTGAATGATTTCTGGTACCGAACCATAAACATCGATGAACCGCTTTTTCAATTTAAGTACAACTTCGTAGCCCGTACCACCCAAACCAATGACAACCGTAGGACGAAATACAACTGTAGGACGTGACATAAACTCTCCTTTAATATAATTATTTGAAAGTTTGATTTAAAAATTTGTCTATCTTTGATGCTCAATCCAGTTAAATTGGAGCTTAACGTTACCAATCTCGATTATGTCCTCATCGTAAAGTTCATCTGTAGTTACCTCCTTAGTGTTGATAAAAATATTACCTTTTAAACAACGTAAATCGATATTCTTTTTACCCGCTTCCCTCACCGTAACTAACTCGGCATCAGAATCGGTAGCAGCAATCACTGGTATTAAATCGCTCAAATATACTTTACTTTTATACAGATTGGTTAGACTAATCTCTTCATCTTGTGAGGATTTTGGCGGTGGTTCCAAGATTATCAGCGCTCCTTCTAAATTTTTACGATTGCGGATATCTTGAAGCAATTCCAGAGGAGTTTGACGCTGAATCAAACAAATTACTATCAAGCTAATTAACAATAACAACAGGATTAATAAAGACCAAGTAATTATTTTTCGCCATAGCGGTATCAAGATATTTAGTTGAATAGAAGCAGCAATCGGACTTGCAATCGGATTCTCTGGTACTAGTTGTAAACTGAAAGTGCGATCGCCCTCGGAATGATTGTCGGCAACCTGCAACTGAACGGGGATTTTAGTCTCTCCGACTTGCAAAGATACTGGTGAATTTGGTTGTACGACAGAAATACCTTGATTCTGTAGCTGCAATCTCGCGTTTCCAGATATATTGCTGCGAACTATTAATGATTGAATCGAAGTCGTTTCCCCAACTTCCACAGAGCCAAAATCTATCGAGGTTGGTTGAAGAAACAGTTTCGCTTGAATAGTTACAGGTAAGTCAACGGTAATAGGAGCGATCGCCTTATTTTCACTTGCCAATACCAACCGCAACCCACTAACACCTCCTTCGACATCGGCTGGAATCTGTAACTGAATGGGAATAGATGTTGGTTTATCCGCTGTTAAATCAATTCTGGCATTAGGTGAAACTAAGCGAATACCCGTTTTTTTCGGGTCTTGCAATTGTAAACTTACCGTATTCTTAACATTACTAATACTATTAATATTGAAAGCTTCGGTAATTGTTCCGGGGGATACTGGCTGCAATTTGATAGTAGGTAAATTAACATCCAGCTTGGGTTCTATTAACACTGGTCGGATATTTTGAGCCAGTCGATTTAACTCAACTCCTCCGGGGTCCCGTAATACCCGTCCCTTTCCGCAAAGCGCTGGATTGTTCGCAAAATCATTTAGCTGTTTTTCGTGTTCTTTTTGTCCGAGAGATACAAAAAATATATAGGGTTTGCACTGTTGCTGACGCAAAAGTTGAGTATTACCGGGGATAGGAACGGGATTCGGAATACCGCTTACGTCTTCCACTCCATCTGTTAAAAATAATATGCTAACAGTGCGACCTAAAGCATCACTGTCTTGACTTAACAAAGCTGAATGTTGCAAAGCTGTTTGCACCGCTTTACCCGTATGAGTACGCGCACCATCAGCTTTAAGAGAGGCAATTATTTGTTTAAGTTGACCTCGGTTTGAGTTGCTTATAATAGGAATATTTTGAGTTTCTAGAGTTACATCTCGATCGAAACTGTAAATAGTTACTGTATCGCCTAATCTAGCAGTATTAACAAACTCAGTAATCGAATTTTTTACTTGATTAAATATATTTTTGGTTCCACCCGCACCGCGCATCGAAGCAGAAGTATCTACAACTACAATCCAGTCAATTGACCCTTTTGAACTAGCTTGAGCCAATGCAGTAGATAAAACAATCGATATTAGAGCAACAATACTTTGAATTGAAAAATATCTCAACCAATGCTTGAAGTATTTAAAATTCATAGATTACTCCAAACACATTAAACTCATTTTCATAAATTATTATCATATTAATGTCCCTGAAATTATTGCAACTTAAAAATACTATCGCCATGCATAAATTAAGACTGAATTGAAATTGATTCAGTCAATAGGTAAATGGGATATTTGCAGCATAAGAATAAATTATTATGCCAAAAGTTATAAATATAACTAATTATTTATTAAGTTATATGCTAACTATACGAATATTGAAAACCCAATAGTAAATTTACTTAAAATATTTTTATGAAATAAGTGAGAATACATGAATTAGCTATAGGTTTATTAGATATACGAGTTTAAATATAAAAAGTTAAGGAAATATAAATGTTTAATATTAATTTTTATATACTAACAAACTAAATATGTTGACCGTATAATTACCGTTTAAATAGTTATTATCACTTAAATATAGTCTCAAAATATTATAGATAGTTGCTAATAGTAAGTTTGATAGATGTACATCAAATTGGTTTGACTGTATGGTAATCCCCCTTGAATAAAGAGGGATTAAAAATATCTACCGATAATCCTGTCCCTGAATATCCCTTAACTTCGCTGCATCTCTCATGCCATAATCGTAACGAGCAAACCGATCTAACTGCATTTCAAAAAAGTCCCGATTTGCCTGTAAATGTTCGGGGTTTTCATCATCTAAAGGATATAAAAGTGCCGCACGTAAAGCTTGAATTACAGCGGATGTGACATTGTACATCGAACGTTGAAATGTGACTCCCAACTGAATCAACATATCATCTTCACCGCGACAATGTTCTTGATAAGAATCGACTAAATATTGTGGTAAAAAGTGCAGCATATCCTGCATTAATAATGTTGGGGGAATTCCTGCGGTACCTACAGGAAATACATCAGCATAAAGAATTCCATAATGAAAGTCTTTTTGCTCTGAAGGTACTTGTTTTGCTTGAGCGTTATAAGATTTTGTACCTCGGAAAGGTGCGGTACGATAAAAAATTGCTTCTACATAAGGTAGTGCGGCTTCATATAACCACACAAAACCTTTTGATTTGGGAATAATTTCGTAACATTCTTTACCAACATAGAGGTGATGATAAATCGGACGACCTGCAACTGCAAAAATACCGTTAACTAAAAAATCCATTGCTTCCGGTACGGTTGTCAGCGTTCCTTCGTCATACATATCTGACATCTCGAAGAAAACTGGTGCCATGACTTCCCAAAATAAACCTAAGTTGGAATAATAAGAAGCTTGACGACACTGTTCTAAAAACATATCTGGAAACAGTTTGTAGAGCAACTGCATTGCCGGATTGCCTTTAAAATAAGCTTTGATAGCTCTATCTGCATTTTGCTTATATTCTTCAGTGTCTAGATAATCATCAAACTTACCTAAACCCATATCTTTACCGTGCCAAAGCATTGCCCGCATACAGGCTTCGGCGAATTCCATATTTATTCTGTCATGGAATAAATGATGCCAAAACTTTGGCATTTTTTTAGTTTCACCTTTTTCGATAAATTCTAAAAGTTCGGGGTGTGCTGTTGCTTCACCGCGCCAAACTCTTAAATCGGCATCATCTCCAGCATAGTGATTGTGTCTTTGTAAATACTCTTTGGGTAAGAAATATTTGAAAAAGGGAAAAGGATTTAAAAATTCTCTTTCGGCAATATAAAGTAAATCGCGCCAATAAAAATCCATCGGTACGGCATATGCTTTATAAATACCGATAATTTGCATCAAGTTGTCTGGGTTATCCGGTAACATCGAGCCGCCTGCTTCTAAGCGGTGAATTACTTCTGCAAATTCGTGAGTTGATGGCGGTAGTTTTGCTGTTGTTTTCTCAGGTGTTTGTACCATTTTTTTAGCTGATGAATTGTTTTTATTATTTCTTTGTGGTAGAAGATTACTGATTAAAAAAAACCGATGCTTGACGCAGCGTTAGCGGAGCGTGTCCGCAAGGACATAAAGTGTGGTCTTAGGGAGCCACTCTCGTGCGCGGGTTCCCCGCGTTGAGAGAAGTGGCGTGGTGAGACAAGGAAAGCGGTGTCGGTTTGGGTCCCGCCAAACTAGCGAACCCGAAGGGTTTCCCCCATGAACAACTTTTCAGCCTTAGAGAGCGCTGAGGAAAGAAATAGAGAGAAATATAGGTAATTTTTATTGTTTTCTGTTCCCTATTCCCTGCTCCCTATTCCCTATTCCTCACTCTTCACTCATAACTGTTCACTGTTTGCTGTTAACTGTTAACTGATTCAAAGCTACTTTTGGAGTTACTATCTTTTCAATAGCAGGAATATGTGCAACCATCGCGGTGGTTGTAGGTTCGCTCCAACGCACCAACCAACTGGGTTGTACTCCCAAGAATATAATTAAACCTGCTAAAATTATGGCTGGCATTTTCTCATTCCATAAAACTTTGGGATAGTAAGCTAAGTCGTTGTCGAGTTTGCCAAAACAGGTACGATTAAGCAGAATTACAAAATAAACTGCGGTTAAAGCTGTAGCGACGATGCACAATAATGTTTCAAGGGGAAATACTGGAAAGCTACCCTGAAATGCCAGGAATTCGGCGATAAATCCTGTCATACCGGGAATACCAGCACTAGCCATTCCGCTCAATACAAGTAAAGCGCTAATTATTGGTAAACCTCGTACCGGACTTAATAAACCGTTAAGCTTATCTAACTCGCGAGTTCCGACTTTGCTTTCTACAACTCCCACCAATTGGAATAGGATGGCTAAAATTATACCGTGGCTGAACATTTGAGCAACCGCACCCACTAACGCCAAAGGTGTGCTGGCTGCGGCTGCTAGCAATATGTAGCCCATGTGAGCAATGGAACTATATGCTACCATCCGCTTGATATCTTTTTGCGCGATCGCCGTTACTGCTCCATAGATAGCGCTGAGTGCCCCCCAAATTGCTAAAGTCGGTGCAAAGGTACTCCAAGTTTCGGGAAATAAGCTCATTCCAAACCTTAAAATACCGTAGGTTCCTAACTTCGCCAACACTCCACCCAACATAATCGCCACGGGTGTGTTTGCTTCTACATAGGCATCGGGCAACCATGTATGTAAAGGTACTAAGGGTATTTTAATTCCAAAGCCTAGTACTATTCCCCCAAGTAAAATTATTTGCAGCGTCGCGGATAAGTTTTGGGTAGAAATAGCATTGTAATCGAAACTAGAAGAACCACTCAGCCAAACTATACCCAAGAAACTAGCTAAAATCAAAATTCCAGAAACAGAGGTGTAAATCAGAAATTTGATACCTGCATAACTACGTTTTTCTCCACCCCAAATCGAAATTAAGAGATAAAACGGAATTAATTCAAGTTCGTAAAATAAGAAAAATAGCAGTAGATTCTGGGCTGCAAATGCACCGGCAACGCCACCGCTGACTAGTAGAATTAGAGAATAAAAAAGTCGGGGACGTTGGGTTTCTTTACTGCTGCTGTAAATAGCAATCCAGGTAAGAAGACTATTTAACACCAACATTAATATTGAAAGTCCATCAACTCCCAATTGGTAACTCAAACCCAGAGTTTCATTCCAAGGAAGATATTCCTGCAACTGAATGTTGGGATTGCTAATATCAAATCTGAATAATAAAAACAGATTCCATACAAAAGTAATTACTGCTAGCAATCCAGCACCCAAACGAATTCGTTCCGCAGAAATTTTTGCCGGTAATAGAGCGATGATTACCGCTCCCCAAATTGGTATCCAAATTAAAGCACTTATCATATAGTTGTTAGTGGTTAGTTGTTAGTTGTTAGTGGTAATTGATTACTGCTCGCTGATTACTAATGACCGATCGCTGTTAACTGTAAAAACTCATTTCCCCAATATTGCCAGGTAACAATCATGCCCAAGATACCGACTCCTAGAACTACGGTAATCATATAAAATTGAGTCTGTCCGGAGTTGCTGTACTTTAAATTTTCACCACCACCAAGGGATACTAATCCAACTAAATTAACAATGCCATCAACCACGGAACGGTCAATCATGTCTGTTAATTTTGAAAGTAAATCGACACCTAAAACAATGCTATTTTTATATAGCTTAGGCGTGTAAAAATCATTGGCGAATACATTTTGAAAACCTTTCCAAGGAAAGCGCACGGGTTTAGGAATATTCCCTAAGTAAATCACTCCGCTGATGCTACAACCGAAAATACTCGACCAAATTAATAATAGTGCAACGTCTTTATTTACAGTTGCCCAAGTTGGTAAAAGTGATAAATTTTGTAATATTAGAGGCAGATGCAGCACAAAACCGAACAAAATCATCATTGGTAGAGTCATTTGCCAGCTAACTTCGGGGGAACGGGCGCTCATTGGTTTACTCTTACCACCCCAAACTAAACCGAATTCCCTAGTTAAACTTATCGCTGTTAAAGTATTGACGAGGATAATTACCCCTACTAACCAAGGTTGCGTTGTCCACAGTTCCGAACCTAGTTGCAGTAATGCCCAAAAGCTACCTAAAGGAGGGAACCCAATCAAACCCAAAAAGCCTACTATATAAGCGATTGCCGATATCGGACGACGCGACCACAATCCCCCTAACTGCGTGATATCTTGAGTAATGCTGTTCCAGACGATTGTTCCCGTACTCATGACTAACAAAGCCGCACTACAAGCATGAGTAAGCACTAATAACAACGCAGCTCGATCGTGTTGCGTTCCTACAGCGATGAACACCAAACCCATGTAAGTACTGACTGAATAGGATAAACAGCGTTTGATGTCAATTTGCGCGATCGCAATTAACGAACCACCCACCGCACTGATTACACCAATCGCTACCATTACGGTAGAAGCGATCGGCGATAAACTTAAAACTGGTTTCAGTTCAATTAATACCCAAGCACCACTGGCAACTACTACCGAATTCCGCAAAATTGTACTGGGAACTGGTCCTTCCATCGCTTCATCCAACCATAAATGCAGGGGAAACTGAGCGCATTTACCCATTGGACCGGCAATTAATGCTAAACATACTAATGTCATTAGTGTCGGATCGACATTAGCCGTCGCCGCCCAATCTGCTAACTCGAAATAGTTCCAGGTTCCAGCCAAAGGATATATTGCTAATACCCCCATCAGTAGAAATAAATCTCCTACCCTTTTAGTTAAGAAAGCATCTCTAGCACCCGTTACCACCAGAGGTTGACTGAACCACAAACCTACTAATAGATAAGTTCCTAAAGTGAGAACTTCTAGAACTACATAACTGAAAAACAAATTGTTACATAAAACCAAGGCACATAAACCAGCTTCAAATAATCCTAATAGAGAATAGAAGCGTCCCCAACCCCAATCCATTTCCATGTAGCCAATAGCATAAATCTGAGCGAGCAAATTTAACCCGCTAATTACAGTCATTGCAGCAATGCTAGTTGCAGATATTTCCAAATCAATGGTTAAACTTAAACCAGCAGTTTTTAACCAAGGTATAACTACTTCATATGCCGGTTGATTCCAACTAATTGACAGAGCAATCAAACTGTGACTAAACGCCAAAAACGTCATAATTGAATTGACATAACCAGCAGGTCTTGGTCCCGTTTTCTTAATTATTCCTGGCGACCAAGGAACAGCTAAAAGCCCGCCAATCAAGGCATATATAGGCACCAACCAAACTGAATCTAGCAGAAATTGCGCCATTTATTCCCCTTTAAAGTAAGCAGCATAAATTACGGCTATACAGTTACAACCGTCTTGTGAAAGTAATACTTAATAAAATTTCATAAGATTAAAATAATTAATCTTAAGTATATATAGAATAGCTTTATATCCAGCAAAAAGGAATGAGTTTGCTAGATAATTAAGCAATATTAAGTGTAATCAATTCTTATATATGACTTATCTATTGTAAGTATAGAGTTTTATCTATATAAAATGATTTATTTGATTTTTGATGCTTTTTGGGGATAATTTGTAGCGTTTTTAATTAGCAATAATCCGGCTAGGAATAAATACCCAGGAACCAAACCCATAGTCGTCTAAAGACGGATAAATAAGATTTTTTAGCCAGTAGGTTGGGTGAAACCAAGTTTAACCCAAGAAAAGCATTTTTATTCATCGGTACGGATACTACCGTCTGGCATTGTTGTATTGTCAAAAATAGCTTTCTGCAAATAAGCTTCCTCAATATTGCAACCAGTTAGATCCGCATTAGTAAGATTTACGCTATCCATACTGGCACTACTAAGATTGGCATTTAGTAATTTTGCATTCGTTAGGTTTGCACCCATTAGTTCGCTGAATGTTAAAATTGCCTCACTTAAATCTGCTCCTTCAAGATTCGCAAAATATAAGGTTGATAAGCCAAAGTGTGTTTTTCTAAGGTTTGCGCGACTGAAATTGACTCTTTCTAAAATCATCTCAGCTAAAATTGAATTGCTAAAATTTACGTTTTTCAAATCAGCACCAGCTAACTCATCGCTTCCCTCAATAAAAGTGTTTGCAAAATTTCTTTCTCCAGCAGCGTAACGCTCAAGTATTCGATCGGCATCAATTTCTTGTCTTTGTTCAGCATCCATTTTCCGATATTACTCGCAATTTACCACTTCAAGATTCAACTCAGATTTAAGATAACCTATAATTGTCTCTACATTTTATTTTGCTTTATAACTCCTCATTTTCACCCTTTCTGCCAACCAAGTAAACAAAACAATACCGCAAAAATCCGCAGCTAAATCAACTAAATCAAAACTACGGTGAGGTGAAAATCTTTGCAAGCATTCTTCAATTAAAACAAAAAAGCTAATAATAATCGGCACAAAGGGAAGAGACAATTTAAAAATATTTATTTTACGTTTATTAAATGCTAAATGTCCCAATAAAGCCGAAAATCCCACTAATATAAAATGTAAGATTGTGTCGTAATAAGGGAATTGTTTGATTTCATTGGGAATAATCTGTAAATAAGCTGATATAGATATTGATAAAATAATTCCAATATAAAACCAAAAGGCAACAATCCAAGAACGATTATTCTCATAAGAAATTACATTAAAAAGCGTTTGTTAATGCCTTCAAAGATAACAAACGCAATTACGTAGATACCGTAGTAAGAAAGTGATAACAAATACTAACTACTAAAGGTATCGGGTTCAACGCCAAGTTCGCGCAATTTCGCTTTCAACTGCTCCACTTCAGCTTCTGCTTGCTCGGCACGTTGACGTTGTTGTTCTGCCTGTTCCTCTGCTTGCTGTCTCGTCACAACTTCTTGCTGTAAAGCTTCTGCTAATTCATCGGGTATCAGCAGCTTTTCGCCGTTATCTTCTCGGTAAAAGCCAATTAATCGCCCTTCGATTTGCAAGCGCAATTGTAACGGTTCGCTGCGGCTATCGGTAATAGATTCGTAAATTTCCCCCCGCAAACGATAGCCGCGTAATTTTTCTTCTATCCATTCGCCTTTGGGGTCAAATAGCCAGTATTCTTTGACACCTAGCTGCTCGTAAAGCGTCTTTTTGAAAACCTGGTCTTTATCTTGCGTACCACCAGAAGTCATTTCAAAAATTACACTGGGAACTTGCCCTTCTTCCCACAGTTTATAGTTATCGCGTCCGCCGGGAGCAACATCAAAAATTACCATTACATCCGGCGCAACTCGCAATTTGGGAAAACCTTGGGAATAGTATAAAAACTGATCGCCCAAAACCGTTGCTTGACGATTTGCAAGATATTGCTTCAGAACTTCGAGAGTAGTTAGTAAAGCATAAAGATGGTCGAAAGTTTCCGCCACTGGTTCTCCATCAGCGCTGGGGTAGAAGATTTCGGTTTGGTTCGCGACAGGTAAAGTAGCTGTCATAATCAATTTTGGATTTTAGATTTTGGATTTTAGATTTCTTCGTAGAATAAATCAAAATTGTAAATTCGTTAATGGTAGTTATCTGCTGTTTGAGACTTCCAAAAAATAATTTATCTTTGGGACTGTAGTGCGAGCCGGAATGCTCGCTTAAAACCTATAGCCAAGATGCTGGCACTAGCTAATAAAATTAGATATTTTTTATTTGGAAGTCCTTCAAGTTTATTTTAGAGAAAAATCGTTTTACCCTCCTTGCTGATTAGCTTGCTCTTGCAACCAAGAATCAACTGGTTGTCCATCTTTGCGCTTTAACTCAATTTCAACAACCATTACTTCCTTAGATCCTGGAGGTGCGGGTTTTTTGTGGAAAATAATGTCATAATCAGCAGGATTTTGATTGCGTTCTTTTAACCAATCCTGCACTTTTGTTGTTGCAAAGAACGATTGCCCCTGCTCAAACATCGAGGTAATCTGCATTTGCAGGTTGTAAGGATTTAGTTTACCCATTGTAAAGCCGCCTTTGTAAAGAAATTTGTAGTTTGCCTATTGTCCCAGTTATTTTTCTATAATAAATAATGTACGGCAGGGAGTGCCGGAATTAACGCTTGAGGAGCTAGTTGAGAGACTAGGATAACACTGATTCCGGATACAGGCAGTGTGCCCAAGAAGCTAAACCCTTGTGGTTTATGCACTTCAAAATTTTTAAGGATGGGCGGGCTTTTGTCTGCCCCCTAACATTTTTAACTACTCGACAATATTTAGATATTCAACTATACGGTTAAGTTTTAGTTTTTGTTTGATTAATTCTACAACTACAGCTTTAACAAATCCGCGATCGCACCTACATCTGCAATGGTATCGTTTTTAAAGATTTGGGTTGGACATTGAAGGCGATTTATTTAAAATCCAGTATTTTACGGACATCCCAATGATGAGAATTCCGTAGTTGTGGATAACAATGCATCATCTAATGGTGTTCAACAAGCCAAAGATGATCTTTTAGAAATACCTGCTGTTGGAAGAAGCGGTGGTAATCCGTTACCGAAGTTTCTGGAATTTTAAGTAGGGTGAAAATATAAACTTTGATTGATTGAAGAGATGTAGCGTGTTGCTGCGTCTCTTTTTTATCATTGGGTTTATTTAAAGTGTATTTATTGTATACAAATGAAAACAGCTTAAAAATTATATGGACTCGTATTTTATGTTTAAACTAAAGTTTTCTCAAAAACTGAGACTTATTAGTCAGGACTTACGCAACTGGCATATTTTTTTTGTAGGGTGTGTGACGCTATGAAAAAATTTGAACGTAGTAATAAGACTTGTAGCGTCACGCACCACCCTCTTGACTGTGACAATTCAATAATCAGCAAAACCAGCGAAAATTGATTCAAATACAAGGTAAACCTGTTTCTGAGACAGTTATCGAGCAACGTCGCTAAATAATGGCTGTTTACTTTATTGAGAGTAATTACTGTAAACATTGTATGTGTAGGTTGGATTACGCTTCACTTTACCCAACCTACGACTGGTTAGATAAGTACAAAAAACAAGTAAAATATGCGTCTATAGTACGTTACAATGCATAATCATTCAGTAATTACCGTAGGTGCGATACCATGAGCAATGTACTAAAAGAAGAGTTATCTAAACAAGAAGAAGAACAAATTAATCTGATAACGGTATTGGTATAGATGAAGACCAGATATCTAAAATAATAGTTACAGGCAAGTCTTTAAAAAGAGAAAATAATTCTGGTAAATTTGGATTCATGGGTTTTGGTTTTACTTTTGTTGCTTTTCAGACTGAGTACTTAAAAATAGAGAGTATTAGGAATGGTCGAAAAGCTTCACGAACTTATAAAGACCTCTATAGATTTGTTTACAATAAAGGAGAAATTCCTAATTCTTTTGAAGAGGAAAATAATCGATTCGCTAAACAAGTTGCAGATGAAAATGGAACTGTTATTACAGCAGTATTCCCAAAAGAATTTCCCGAAGAAACAGTTGAAGAAAGTTTGGCTGCTGCATTCCGTATAGCTTCTTCTCAAGAAACTATTAAAGCAGTTTTGAGAACAAAAACTATCATTGGATTTCTAGATCCAGTTTTCAATGGTAAACAAAGCTTTGATTTTGAGCTTTCAGTAAACAATAAAAAATTAAATGTAGCAACGGGTTCTTTGACAACTAGAGAGATAGTAAGTGATGTATTGAATTCATCTGAAAATCAATTTTATAGCAGAAATGAATATGAACCAATAGTTGAAGCTACAGAAAACATTCCTCTTAGTGCAAAAGACCAAGCAAGAAAAGCAATTCTTCTTGATGAAAAAATAAATCATGTATCTATAGGTGCAAGAAATCCTTTAACAGCTAGAATACTGATTTCAGCAACTAGTAAATCTCATATAAATCAGTATAATCAACGATTTAAGACCCAAGATGGTAATTCGTCAGACTTTACGGTAGAACATGGCATATGGTTAGCAATTTCTGGAATGCCTATTGGTGTTTGTTTAGATGCATTTGACCACAGTAATTATTTACCTTATACAGTCATTGTTGATATTCAAGATGAATGGATTCGCCGTGAATTGGATGCTGGGAGAAAGGGAATAAGTGCTTATAGAATGAAACAGATTGCTGAAAAAGTCTATGAGTTACTCCGTACTAATAACTTTATAAAGTATAGGAGATATGTTGTTGGAGGTGGAGATAGTCGTATTACAAATCCTCTTTATGACCCAAAAAAAGAACTTCGTGATAAATTAGATGAAAAAGCAAGATTTGAATCTAAATTAAAGCATAAGTACTTTCCTCCTCTCGAAGAACAAGAAGTAATTAGCTTATTTATAGAATTAATAGTTACTGATATCTTGAAAGGGTATGAACCTAAAATCCTTTCAGGATATCAAGTTTATGATGGGCTATTCGATTATAATTTGGAACAAGAATATGATACTGAATACTCTAATTCAAATCAGCTTGGTATACAAAGAAATGTATTTGACTCTAATGGCGGCTTATTATCAAAAGAAATATTAATTGAATTTAAAAAAAGGTTGAATGATATATATAGAGATATCGATTCAAATAAAAAAGACTTGAGTCACATTGACCTTTTAGTATGCTGGAATGTTGAATTTGATAAACGTACTGAATTTTTATCAAAGAAAGGAGATGTTCTTAAACCAAAAGATATTACTACCAATGTCTATTATGGAGTTACGCATTATCTTATTGGCGCTGGACGACAACAACCTCTACCTATTATAGAACTCAAACAAATTTTAAAAGAAGTAATTGGTTTAACAACAGCATAGCTTTATAAAAGATAAGTAGAAATTCAATTAAAAATAAATAAAGACTCCGCACTGCGGAGTCTCTACATTATTAATTATTCAATTTTATCTTTACTTTAAAGCTCCTAAAACTGGCGCAACTTCCGCTTCTACATCCGGTGTCAAAAATCCTTTTGCATAAACACCGGGATTAGTTTGGGCAATTTGAGTATAAGAGTCGCGCACCTGAGCATTCACCGCTACTGTCTTCACGTCGTATATCTGCATTGCAATTTTGGGATAAAACCCGATTCCCACGATTACTACGAGGAAACAAGCTGCAATAAATATTTCACGGGGGCTGGCATCTCTGTAAACCGATTCACCTGGTAAAAGGCAATCGGTACCGAAACAAGCCGTACCTTCTGCTTCTAAATTCTCAAATCTAGAGTTACCAATATCGCAGACAACTTTACCTTCGCCGTAAAATACCTGTTTCAACAAGTCAAGTAGATAAATCGGAGTCAGAATAATTCCTACTGAAGCTAGGAAAACCGTTACGGTACAGAAAGTTGAACTGTAAATATCGCTTGTGGTGACACCAACCAATACCGAAAGCTCGCTGATAAATCCGCTCATACCTGGAAGCGCTAGGGAAGCCATTGCAGCTATGGTACACAAAGCGAAAACTTTCGGCATTGCTTGCCCGACACCGCCCATCTCATCCATTTTCATGGTTTGAGTGCGATCGTATGTCACCCCAGCCAAGAAGAATAGTACCGATGCAATTAAACCGTGCGAAATCATTTGCAACATTGCGCCGTTGATTCCCAAGTCGGTGAAGGAAGCGATACCCAGCAGCACAAATCCCATGTGAGAAACCGACGAGTAAGCCAAACGTCGCTTCATATGAGTTTGAGCAAAGGAATTTAAAGCACCGTAAATAATGTTAATTACCCCAAGGATGGCTAAAACTGGGGCAAAGTAAATGTGTGCGTCGGTAAGTAATTCTAAATTCAGCCTAATTAAGCCGTATCCACCCATTTTGAGCAATACACCCGCTAAAATCATCGATACGGGAGCAGAAGCTTCGCCGTGTGCATCTGGCAGCCAAGTATGTAAGGGGAAAATAGCTAATTTTACGCCGAATGCAATTAATAATCCTGCATACAGCAACAACTCAAAACCCAGCGAATAATCTTTCGTTGCCAAAGTCGCGATATCAAAAGTTACATTTTCGCCGCCGTATAATGCCATTGCGATCGCGGCGACTAAAATAAATATCGAAGCGGCTGCGGTGTAGAGTATGAACTTAGTTGCAGCATAACGTCGCTTTTTACCGCCCCAAATGTTAATCAGTAAATATACGGGAACGAGTTCCACCTCCCACATAATAAAGAACAACATTAAATCTTGGGCGACAAACACCCCAACCTGTGCCGAATACAGCACCAACATGAGAAAATAAAATAAACGCGGTCTGCGATCGACTTGCCAAGCCGAAAACATCGCCAGCGTAGTTACAAATCCCGCCAAAAGTACTAAAGGAACAGACAAACCATCGACGGAAACAGCCCAGTTAAAACCTAACTGAGGTACCCAAGCATAACTTTCTGCAAGCTGAAAACTTGCATTGCTTGCATCGTAATGCCGCCAAAAGGTAAAACACATCAACAAAAAGTCTGCCATACCCACACCAACAGCATACCAGCGGATGAATTTACCATCTTTATCTGGCAATACGGGGATGAGCAAGGAAGCAACAAGTGGTAATAATATGATTGCGGTAAGCCAAGGAAAATGTTCCGCCATGATGTCAATAAGAAAAAATACTCATTTTATTATTAGTGTCATTTTACTAAAGTTTGTAACATTTCTTTAATAAAGTTTTGTCGAGGGTAATCATAGAGAGATTGAAAATAGAAGAAAAAAGACTTTTAATAATCTGCTTCACTTTTCTTCATAATTTGACACAATAGAGATATCGGCCATATATCAAATACCTATGTCTTCCTCAACCAGCACCCTAAATAATTCCAGTCAAACCCTTAACCAACCTTGGGAAATCAAACTACTTTACGACGGTGAATGTCCCTTATGTTTGCGCGAAGTTAACTTTTTACAAAAACGCGATGCGGGGAGAGGTAAAGTTGCGTTTGTAGATATTGCAGCAGATGATTACAGCCCAGAAGAAAATGGTGGAATTGACTTTGAAACAGCGATGGGACGAATTCACGGAGTTTTACCCGACGGTACGGTAATTAAAAACGTCGAAGTTTTCCGTCGGGTTTACGAAGCCTTGGGGATGGGTTGGGTTTATGCGATAACCAAGTTACCGATTTTGGGAGCATTAGCTAACTTTATTTACGGTATTTGGGCGGATTTGCGTTTGCGTTTGACAGGAAGACCTAATTTAGAAACCGTTATTAAACAGCGTCGGGAAAGACTTGGTTGTGATGATGAAGGGCGTTGTCGGGTGGATTAGCAATAAGTTCGCAAATTGTAGTAGCAATACCCTCGAAGGGTATCGCTACAGGAACGAAGCCCACCAACGCGCGCTGAATTTCATTAGCCCACCTTCGTGGGCTTTGCAGTTGTAGCCCCAGGCTTCCAGCCTGCGGGCGTTTTTGTTTGCTGTTTTAAAAGCAGTAAAAACTAAATATTTTTTGCATAAAAAGAAAGATAGATGAAAAATTACTTAAGTTGAATTACCTATATCTATCTTTCATAAATTTTAGGAATTTTTTTAATTCCGGTATTTCTTCTAATTCCCAGAAACTATTTCATTAACTTAATTTGAATGAAGTTGATAGAAGTCATTTATAAATAAAGTAAACTTAATATTTAATAAATTGCTTTTTCGGTTATTGGGATATCAAATGTTTTCGCCATTAATTGAGAATAAACTTGGTTTCTCGAACACCGTTAATAGCTAATATTTTAGTATTTACTTGATTCTGACTTACGCACAGCCTCTAAATTAACTGAGGTTGAGGAAATTTAAATGTCTAGAATACTAGCTTTTTAGTTACCGTTACGCAAGTCCTATTTATAAATAATCTCTTCGTTACTAAGCTTGATTGAAACATTACAAATTAAAACATGATTGCAAATACACTAGTTGAAGTTAACAATCGGCTTGGTAATTTTACTTTCATCTTAATATCGGTTGTTCTATCAGCAGTTGTGTGCTTTAAAGCTATTCCTTTTACCACAGACTTAATGGTGAATTCGGCTGCTGGTTTAGCAGAAAAATATTTTGGTTCAAACCAGCGCACTTTAGTAATTAACGCTAGTACAAACAATCCCGAGCTTTTTTCGATGTTAATTTCCTTGAGTCTGCTGCGCTTAGGAGGAATTGCTAATCCATTAGGTTCAAATTTCACGAATATGTACTTAATGTTTTTTATCGCTCCTGTGTTTGTAGCAGGTAAATGGTTGTTTACAGGTCGTTCAGATAAGCTCTTAAGTTTGAGAAAGTTAGTAAATAGGGAGCGTGGACTATTCTTATGGCACACACTTATCGCCTTTTTCATGTTTGTTTTCGCTAGCTTGGCTTACTGGTGCTTAACAGGAGCTTTTCAGTTTTCGCCCGTAACTGAGAATGCACCTCGGCAATGGTACTGGTTTGTAACAGCTGGAATACTAGCTGTATGTGGAGTATTTTTGTATTTCTTTTTCGAGCGAAATCTTAAAAGACAAAGACCAGAATTATTTGACGATATTAATGATGAACAGCAGAATGCTAGCTGGAGTGCTTTTGGTGTAGGAACAATTGGTTTAATTGCCAGCACTTATATCCTTAATTCTCTTTTCCTTGCTTGGACAGAATTGTACTCTGATTCACTAAGCAATATTTTTGGGGTAGCAATCTTTGCAGGTTTGCATTATTTTGTAGGGTCTATTGTTACTTCGCTCCCGGAGCTAACTGTCGCAATTGAAAATTACGAACGCTTAACTTCTCCCGATCTGAATACAGCATTAGCTTCTGCTAGCGCTTCCAATATGACTAATCTAGCCATTGCAGCTATCGGCGCTATTCTAGCGACATTTATTGCAGGTTTTCATTTTCAAATCAGCTTATAAGTTTACTGTTTCTATTTAAGGAGATTCTCGAACATGACTATTACCTTAACTAAGGGAGAACGCATATCCCTCGATAAAGTTGCACCAGGACTATCGGAAGTATTTGTTGGTATGGGATGGGATGTTAAAGCAACAGATACTGGTCGTGACTTTGATTTAGATTCATCTGTTTTCCTGCTGGGTGCAAATGAAAAAATGCTTTCTGATGCCCACTTTATTTTTTACAACAACCTTACTAGCCCAGATACAGATAAATCAGTTCAACATACTGGAGATAACCTTACTGGTGCAGGTGAAGGGGATGATGAAACTATCAAAATCAACCTGAAAAAAGTACCGACTGAGATTCAAAAAATTGTCATTGCTGTAACTATTCATGAAGCCCTAGAACGCGAGCAAAATTTTGGTCAAGTTCAAAATGCTTTTGTACGGATAGTCAATTCCCAGACTAGCGAAGAGATTGTTCGGTACGACCTTGCAGAAGACTACTCCACAGAGACATCTATGATTATGGCTGAGCTTTACTCTAAAGATGGTGAATGGCGTGTCAAAGCTGTAGGTTCTGGCTATCAGAAGGGCTTACAGGCACTGCTAGATAGTTACAAGTAGAGAATTATTCAGAGACAAGATCGAATTAACCAGATAAAAAATTTAAGGAGTTTATCAAACAATGGCAGTTACATTGAAAAAAGGACAACGTGTATCTTTAGATAAGGTTGCACCAGGTCTGACTGAGATATTTGTTGGTTTGGGTTGGGATGTCAAGCCGACAGATACTGGCTACGATTTTGACTTAGATGCGTGTGCTTTCTTGTTGGGGAGTAACGAAAAAGTTATTTCTGACCAACACTTTATTTTCTACAACAACCTTACTAGTCCAGACGCAGGTAAATCAGTTCAACACACCGGAGATAACCTTACGGGTGAAGGTGATGGTGACGATGAAGTAATCAACATCGATTTAAAAAAAGTTCCTGCTGAAGTTCAAAAAATTGTCATTACTGTAACAATTCATGAAGCCGTAGAGCGCGGGCAGAATTTCGGTCAAGTTCAAAATGCTTTTGTCAGGGTTATCAATGCTCAGACAAATCAAGAAGTAGTCCGATACGACTTGGTTGAAGATTATTCAGTTGAAACTGCTTTAATTATGGCGGAAATCTATCGTAAAGACGGAGAGTGGCGGTTAAATGCCGTTGGCTCCGGTTATCAAGGTGGATTGCAGGCTTTATTAAATCGTTATAGTTAGGAGATTTTCATGGGAATTAATTTGCAAAAAGGACAGCGAATCTCCCTTTCTAAGGAAGCACCAGGTCTAACTAAATTAATCTGTGGACTGGGTTGGGATGTTGCTAAACGTTCGGGTGGTGGATTTTTTAGCAATTTTGGCGGTAGCGGACATAACTATGACCTAGACGCATCTGTCATTTGCTTAGATGCGAACGGCAAGCTTACGGATAACAAAAATGTTATTTACTTTGGTAACTTGCAGCATTCATCTAGAGCCATTATTCATCAAGGAGACAACTTGACTGGTGCTGGTGATGGAGATGACGAGGTAATTATTATCGATTTGCCTCGTATCCCCGCCAATATTGCCAAGCTGATATTTGTCGTTAATATCTATGAATGTGTGACTCGCAAGCAAGATTTTGGTCAAATTGAAAATGCTTTTGTTCGTTTAGTCAACTCATCGAATAATAAAGAACTGGCTCGATACAATTTATCTGGCAAGGAATATATGGGTATGACTGGAATGATTTTGGCAGAAGTATATCGCCATAATAACGAGTGGAAAATGGCGGCGATCGGCAATGGGGTTAATGTCCCTGGTTTAGTGAAACTCATCGAGTCCTACTGTTAAATACCCAGTAAATCTATTATGCCTATTACACTTCAGAAAAGCGGCGATTCACACAAAATAGACCTGAGTAAAACAGGTAGCTCAAAACAACTGACAGTTCATGTTAATTTGAATTGGAATCAGCAGTCCAATCAAAATCCTGGATTTTTCACTAAACTACTCGGAGGTAACAGCGCCCCCGATCTTGATTTAGGCTGTATGTATGAAACGGTTGACGGTGTTAAAGGAGTTATCCAACCTCTAGGTGGAAAATTTGGTTCTAAAAATTCTTCCCCTTACATCTTTCTTGATAAAGATGACCGTACTGGGACAGCTACAGACGGGGAAAACATGACTATTTACAAACCTCAGACGATTAAGCGAGTGATGTTTTTTGCTCTAATTTATCAGGGAGCGTCTGATTTTAGCTCTGTAGGTGGTCAAATGTTTTTCAAGATTAGTAATGGTGAAGAAGTTTATTTGGAACTCAATAACCCAGATAGCAATCGAACCTTTTGTGCTGCTGCTATGGTAAACAATCTCGGTTCTCAAATAACCATTTTGAAAGAAGAAAGGTACTTTAGCGGACATCAAGAAGCAGATAAATTCTATCGTTTTGGCTTTAATTGGGTAGCTGGCTCTAAATAAAATGTCGCTTTACGATCGCCTGAATTTAAAAAAGACCAGTCGTAAGCTTAAAGTCCCGATTTGGGAACGGATTAATCTAGAAAGACCTTTCATACCTCGTTGTCAAGGTTGCCGTTCCCGTATCCAGACAAACTGGCGAGTTTGTCCGCTCTGTGGATGGTTAATTGCCAATCAACACAAGGAAACTCGCCGTTGCATCTGGGTTGATATTTCAGGGATGGGCTTTATTATTCAAGAGCAAAGAACCATGTTAGAAGAAATTTTGGCAGATGCATTTGCTAAAATTTTCGGTGCTTTTAGAAGCGTTAATGTATTTTTAACCTCAGATCCACCCGATTCCAGAGAATGGGGAGAAAACTTTACTCATGTTTATGTATTTGTTGCTGAAGAACAAGCCGACTACTTAGGAATTGCTAGCTTTATTCTTGGCAAAGTTACAGATTGTGCCGGTGTTCGCATAGATAATATACTTAATGCTTCTTATCTAGCAAGTTTGAGTTTTAATCAGATATCTAATTTGGTTGCTAACACTATCGCACATGAAATTGGTCACACATTAGGATTGGATCACTCTTTACTGCCATCTGATGTAATGAATAATGGTTTAGACCATAGAATCCACAGTTTAATGCCTCCCTCTTTTCATGTAGAGCAAATTAACTTAATGAATGGTGCTATTCGTAAACATAAATCTTGAGCAAATTCTTTTTTTCACTTAAGTAAAAATTGCCATTTGAAACTTGTATCGCCTATTTAGAGGCGGTTTTTTTGAGCCGCTTTAATCGAATTTAGAAATTTATAATTCTTTATTCATCACCTAAATCTACAAATAAAGATTCTAAATCTTGACGTGCGCTAACTACTCGCAAAATTTCAACCCCATCATCAATTACTTGATAAATAATGATATATCCATCTAATGGTAAACCACGTAATGAAGGTTTTATATAAGCATAACTGCGTCCTATGTTGGGAAAGTTCGCCAAATTTTGGCACTTTTTATTAAAATCTCTAAATAATTTTTCTCCTGTTTCAAGATTGCGTGTGAGAAAATAATCAGCAATCTGATTTAAATCTCTAGTTGCTGATGGCGAAACGACATATTTATGATTCTTGTCTCTCACGCGCTTTTTGGAATCTTTCTAATATCTGATTAACAACAGTTTCACCATCCAAACCTTCACCACGTTCAATTTCTGCAATAGCTACATCAACTTTTTCACGAGTTTCTTCTATCCACTGAGCATATTCAACATTCAACTTTTCTAACAATTGAAATGCGATATCAGCTACTTCTTCAGGATTGTTATATTTACCTGTAGCAATTTGCGCTTGAATAAACTTTTCATGTTCTTTTTTAATTTGAATATGCATTAGTTATCCTTATAAATAAATTAGCTTTACTTTTTTATAATATGTAAAAGTTTTGATGCGTTAGTATCAACTGTTTTAATACGACTTTAATTGTGTTGAAAGCGCGGTAAAAATTCTTGTATATGACTTACTTTAGGAATACGATAGTACCACCAATGCACTTCTGAATTATATTTAGATTTTGCTGTTTGACTGCCCCAAATACAATCTATAACCGGAAACGTAGCAGTAAAATACTCCTTGTCCGCAGTTTTTAGACGAATTTTATATTTTTTTATCTGTTGTTCTGACGCTAATGACCAAACCTCATGAATGATATGACGACAACTCATATCATTGAGGTATTCGTAAATTGTTTGGGTGTATCCATTTTGGATTTCAATAACTATTTTTTCCCATCTTGGAATTAAGTATTCCAGCCCTCCTTCAATTACATGTTTAGCATACCTCCGTTGTTTACAATATTCTTGAATTACCGCTTCACCCTTATGCATTTTTTCCTCACCCTAACCTACAACTTCTCTCCCCTCTTCCCTCCGCGCTCTCTGCGCTCTCTGCGGTTTATAATCCCAAAAATCTTGACAACCACAAATAAATCCAGTACAAATGCACTAAATACTTCTATTAAAACTCAATATTTTTAAATTAGGAGGAGTAAATAGTGCAATCCACCCAACCAGATCAACAACGCATCGAAGAACTACGAAAACTCTTAATCCAAGCCAGTTACGCTTACTACGTACTCGACGCTCCCACCATAGAAGACGCAATCTATGATAAATTGTATCGCGAATTGCAGGATTTAGAAACACAATACCCGGAATTAATTACTCCCGATAGCCCAACGCAGCGAGTCGGTGAAAAACCTGCAACTGGTTTCACTTCCGTACCCCACAACATTCCGCTGTACAGTTTAGAAAATGCTTTTGATATTGATGAATTAAAAAGTTGGGATGAAAGATGGCGAAGAAATGCACCTGCTCAACAAGATGTAGATTATGTCTGCGAGTTGAAGATTGATGGTAATGCTTTAGCGTTAACTTATGAAAATGGTATTTTAGTAAGAGGTGTCACTCGCGGCGATGGAGTGAGCGGGGAAGATATTACGCAAAATGTGCGGACAATTCGTTCGATTCCTTTAAGATTGAATTTGGATGAGATTGAAATTGAAAATAAAGATGCTTTACAAACAATAGAAGTACGTGGTGAAACATTTTTACCTTTGGATGTATTTGAAAAAATTAATCAGGAAAGATTAGCATCTGGTGAAAGTCAATTTGCCAACCCCCGGAATGCTACTGCTGGTACTCTCCGACAGTTAGATTCCCGCAAAGTAGATAAAAGACGCTTGGATTTCTTTGCTTATACCTTGCAGATTCCCGGTATAGATGATGCGAGTATTGCTAACAATCAATGGGAAGCTTTGGAGTTATTGCAAAAAATGGGCTTTAAAGTAAACCCGAATAAACAACTTTGTCATTCCTTAGATGAAGTTGCACAATATTATCAGCATTGGGATACAGAACGGTTAAATTTACCTTACATGACCGATGGCGTTGTCGTAAAGCTCAACTCCTTCCCGCTACAGCAAGAATTGGGCTTTACAAACAAATTCCCTCGGTGGGCGATCGCACTCAAATACGCAGCCGAAGAAGCACCAACCCGCGTGGAGAATATTGCGGTAAATGTCGGTAGAACTGGCGCACTGACTCCCTTAGCGGAAATGCACCCCGTCCAGCTTGCCGGAACTACAGTATCGAGAGCTACACTACATAATGGCGATCGCATTGCTCAGTTAGACATCCGAGTTGGGGATACCGTCATCGTGCGTAAAGCCGGGGAAATCATTCCGGAAGTGTTGCGAGTACTCAAGGAATTACGCCCCGAAAATACCGTACCTTTTGAAATGCCGACTCACTGCCCGGTTTGCGGGCAAGCTGTTGTCAGAGAAAAAGGTGAAGCGGTGACGAGATGCGTAAATACTTCCTGTGCTGCAATATTAAAAGGTTCGATTGAGCATTGGGTAAGCCGTAACGCTTTAGATATTCGCGGCATGGGTGAGAAAGTTGTGCATCAATTGGTAGATAAAAAATTAGTTAATTCCGTAGCCGATTTATACGAATTGACGGCAGAAACATTAGCTAATTTAGAAAGAATGGGGCAAAAATCGGCAGAAAAGCTGATAGATGCCATTGAAAAATCAAAAAATCAACCTTGGGCGCGGGTATTATATGGATTAGGAATCCGTCATGTAGGAAGTGCGATCGCTCAAACCGTAACAGAGAAATTTGACAGCGTAGAAAAATTAGCAGCAGCCAAAGTTACAGATATCGAAGCCATTTACGGAATAGGTGCAGAAATTGCCGAAAGTATCTATAAATGGTTCCGTATAGAAGCCAATCAAGCATTAATTGAACGCTTGAAAAATGCCGGATTGCAGTTAGTAGAAACGCAACCAGCAACATCTGTGATTAATCAAAAATTAGCTGGTAAAACCTTCGTAGTCACCGGAACATTAGCCACGATTACGCGGGATGAAGCCAAAGAATTGATTCAGAAATTTGCGGGAAAAGTATCTAATTCAATTAGTAAAAGCACCGATTATTTAGTAGTAGGAGAAAACGCGGGTTCTAAATTAGCGAAAGCCGAAAAATTGGGGATTGCTCAATTGAGCGAGGAGCAGTTATTGGAAATGGTGGAACAGTGAACAAATTACCTAGTAGTCTATTGCATTAATTTTGACGATGCCCCCTAAATCCCCCAATTTTGGGGGACTTGAATATTTATCTCCCCCAGTATTGGGGGCTGGGGGGCAAGCCATATGAAAGCATTCCGGCAGAGCCAAATTTTAACCTATCAAAACTAATGAAAAGAACTACAGTCCATTTCATTAATTTTGAGTGGTTTGTTTTCTCTAGAACGTCGGGAGACGTAAAATTTTACGTCTCCCTTCCCGGCAGAAGATTACCGATTAAAAAACCGCAGAGACGCAGAGAGCGCAAAGGAAAGAGGTAAAGAGAGATAGGTAATCTTAGAGCGGAATAGGAGTAAGTTATTATTATTGATTTTCTGCGATATCGATGCTTAGTCTGTCTCCAGTTTCCGCATCTACTACCATTAAAATTTTGGCTTTTTTGAACTTTTCTGGACGTGGTGAATTTTCATCGCGGACTCGTTGTGGTACATCAATTCCGTTTGGTGCGTCAATTTCAATTAACCATACACGACGGTTGGGGTGTACTTGAGCGTTTTCGATGCTATCGCCGCCAAGGTTACTTTTAAATTTGATGTAATCGGCGTAAGATACAAGCCGTGCATTTTTTAGATTCAAGCCTTCTCTTAATTGTCCGATCGCACGTTCTTTTTTAATCAACTGCAAAACAGATTTAACGCTGTTATCTGGGTAAAGATATTCTGTTGGCGTTGTTGGTGATGGTGGTTCTGGAATAATAGTTTTGCTAGCCTCTGGAGGTCTTCTAAATCCAGGAGGACTACTGTTATCTGGGTTATCTACTGAATTTTGTGCTAATAGTGATGTTGTAGGAATGATGATGCCAATGGCTAAAATGCCTAAAAATAAAAGCTTTTTCATTTTTTTTAACTGTGTTGATTACAATCTATTAAAGACGTAAGAATTGAATAATAGTTTGCGAAGTCAATTCACCAATCCAAGAAGCTTGCACAACTATTTACCCCTGTGTGAATTTTATGAACGATATTTTGTAGAGCCTGACGTTACGTGAGGTGCAAGGGGCTTTAAAAAAATATTTTTACGTTAACGTTAGAAAAATGTAGAGACTTCGCAACTGCTAAGTCTCTCTTATAATTTACTGCAATTGCGATTGATTAATTCGCTTTCTCATTTCAGCTTCAAGTTCCTCATTTGTAGTTACAACCACCCCAGGGCGAGAACTTAATCTATCCATGTATAAATGAAAAGCTTCTTTATCTTCCGGATGCATTCTTACATAAGTAAGCAACTCTTTATCCGAGAGTGCATTGAGATTTGATTGTGTCATCGAATTATAACCACTCCGCGCCGGATATATTTCTATTTCTATTGTGTCTCCAATTAAAATAAATATCCGTTTATTACGTTCGTCAAGGCGTACTAAATTAATTGGCACAAACAAACTACTTGCTAGCAAATTGACGCGATATAGCGATTTCAACTGCTCCAAGGTTGGCTCCAATTTACTAACTCCTAATCAACTTCATTCATATTTATTCTCTCACTAATATTTAATTAAACTTTAAAAATGCATAAGTCAGCTAAACAAACCCTATAAAACCTTATAGTTCGAGCATCTACCCAGTAGTTTCACCTAAACATTTAAAATTATTTTCACAAATCTTTCCGAAATGGGGGTTTATACGGTGAAGCTTAAATTACAAAACATTTTTAAATATCGTACCTATCTAAGGAGTGAAAAAATAGAATTATGACTGCTTTCCAACAACCACAAGAACAAAACGATCGAGAGTCAGAAGCTACTCACAAACAAAGAAAAAGTATATTTGGAAGTAAAACTTTTTGGGGTATTGTTTTTACTTCAACCGCAGCGATCGCGCCTATTATTGGCAAAGATATCGATAAAACTTTAAAGCAAGAACCTGTAAACTACGGTGAAGATGCCGCTCAAGTAGTAGTAATTGTTTGCGGTGCAGCAGCATCAATTGTCGGTAGAGTCGAAGCAAAATCGCCTATTTTTACTCCCAAATGGATGCCGGGACCAAGCGATACAGATTTTGACTCTGAGGAATTAAGTTAATTTATGAGTTACAAAATCGCGATTGATTTTAATTTTGTATCGGGTTGCATCTTAAATATTAGAATAAGAGGGGCTAAAGCCCTTACTACGAACTAAGATTTTAATTCCCTACTATTTCAGCATTATCTACAGCTTTAGCACCACGAGTTTTTTGATTCCATACATATGCGCCAATTCCGACAATTAAATTAGAAATACAAGCCGCAGCAAATATTCCGTAAACTCCGTAAAGTTGTCCTCCAAAATACGCTAAGGGAATATAAAGTACGAACATCCGCGCTACCGTCATCACCACTGAAGGTATCGGTTTACCCAAAGCGTTGAAAGCGGAACTTGCTACATAAATTATTCCCGCTCCGGCATAGCTAATAGGTACAATCCATAGATATTGGGAAGCAATTGCAACTATATCGGGATTTGGATTAAAGAAAGCAACTAAAGTCGGCGCGGCTACTGCTAAAATCGCCGCCATCATTAACCCCCAAAATAAACAAAATAAGAAACTTAACTGCAAAGCTTTACCAACTCTTGCATACTTCTTCGCACCCCAATTTTGACCGACGAAAGGCGCTATAGAAAAAGATAATGCCCACACGGCAATTAATGCAAACGATTCTATCCGGGATGCAACGCCGAATGCTGCCACAGCTTCAGCCCCAAAAGTTGCTAAAAGACTTGTAATTACACCAATCGAAATCGGATTAATCATATTGCTTGCCGCAGCAGGCAAACCTACATATAAAATATCTTTCCAGCACCATAAAGTATCTTGAATAGATGGCAGCTTTAAATACAGCATTTTTTCTTTGAAGTGCAGTACAAATAAAGCAGCAATTAAAGTAGTTCCTCTCGAAATTACTGTTGCCAAAGCCGCACCTTGCAATTCCATACGAGGAAAACCGCCTATTCCCAAAATTAACAAAGGATCTAAAACGATATTTACTGCTGCTGCAAATATCATAATTAAACTGGGTGTCACCGTATTCCCGGAAGCGCGAATTGCACTATTACCCACCATCGGCACTACCAAAAACACCATACCAATGTACCAAATCTGCATATAGTCTCGTACCAATGGCAGTATATCGGCACTTGCACCCAAAGCGGTAAATAAAGGATCGATAGTTAATAAACCTATAATCACAAAAATTGCAACCGCAGTTACCGCCAAAGTCAGACTATTGGTAGTGAACTTTTTCACACGTTGGCGATCGCCTTCTCCAATAGCGCGGGAAATCACCGAAGAAGCCCCCACACCCAAGCCCATCGACAAACTACCCAGCGTCATCCCCACCGGAAACGTAAAACTCATCGCCGCCAAAGGTTTCGTTCCCAACTGCCCCACAAAATATGTATCTACCAAATTGAAAGCAATAATCGCAAATACACTCCATATCATCGGTATGGTTAGTTTTACCAACGTAGAGCCGACATTGCCTTCAGTTAATTGTTGTTTCATAAATAAATTTTAGTAGTTAGTTGATAATTATTGGGCATTGGGAATAGTTAGGAGTTAGGAGTTAGGAGTTAGGAGTTAAGAGTTAGGAGTTATTAATTGCGAATTGCGTTCAGGCGGAGCCTGCGGCTCATTGCGAATTGGTAATTGTCATCCCCTCTCCCCATCCCCTTGTCCCCTTGTCTCCCCATCCCCCCCCTCATTCTCTCATTCACAATTTAAAAAAACATGAAAATATTCCTTATAGCCTTTGGCTGGGCTGTTGCTCTTAGTATTGGTAGTTTTTTTCTATTTTTATCGAATCTGTCATACCAACTCAACGCTTTAGATGTTATGTCAGAGTTTACCCGCTATGGTGCGACTATTGGTTCTATCGGGGGATTGACAATCGGTATAGTCTTGATGTGGACTAATTCAATTAAGCCATCTCATGTTGCTCTTCTAACATTTATTTGGGGAGCCAGTTTCTTGATTGGTTTAATTATAGGTTGGCAAGTATTTCTGCTTGATGCTTCAAGTCCAATTTTTAGCAAAGGTATGATTGTTGGCATGACTATAGGCGGTTGTCTTGGTGGGTTTTTTACGGCTTTACTATTACAGCACTATAAACTGTTAAATAACTGGATTAATATTTTTTATATCACCGTCGGTTGGTTTTTGGCGTTATTTGACGGTAGCTCTTTTATCTTCGGCTTCAACTTTATAGCTGTTCCCATAGGATTTACTTTTGCTCTTATTGTTAGCGGAATGATTATCGGTATAGTTGGCGGTAGCATTATGTTTTGGCAAATGAGATAGGGCATTGGTAATTGGGGATTGGGCATTGGGCATTGGGCATTGGGGATTGGTAATTGGGATTAAAAATTATTTCTCCTTGTCCCCTTGTCTCCCCCTCTCCCCATCTCCCCCTCATGTAGTATGTTTGTAATATCAAAGCATGGCGGTAAACATAATGAATTCGCAATTTGAATACAGCACTGTTAGTAATTCAGAAGATGTTCCAAGGTTTGGAAAAATACTGGAGCAATGCTTTTTAGGTAATCCGGGTGAGGAAGAAGCTTGGCTTAAACGGATGGGGGTAGAAAATGTACGTGTAATCCGTCAGGAAAAAGAAGTTGTCGGTGGATTGGTGGTTATTCCTATGGGGCAATGGTGGGGTGGTGAAAGCGTTGCGATGACGGGTATTGCTGGGGTTGGGATTGCTCCAGAGTCTCGCGGTAGTGGTGCGGCGTTGAGTTTAATGCAGCAAGCTGTGAAAGAACTTTATGTAAATGATGTGCCGATTTCGGTACTTTATCCGGCAACCCAGCGGCTTTATCGGAAAGTTGGATACGAGCAGGGAGGTAGTTTGTGCAGTTGGGAAATTCCAGCGCAGAGTATTCAAATTAGAGAACAACCTTTACCGATAAAATCTGTTGCGATAGATTCAGACATTTTTTACGAACTATATTCAAAGCAGGCAAAAAATATAAATGGATATTTAAACCGGAATCAAACTATCTGGAATCGAATCATGAAACCGGATAAGAAAGATGTTTTTTATGGATATATTATCGGTTCGATTGAAAAACCGGAAGGTTATATCATATTCAGCCAGAATCGCATTGAAAATGATAAGATTTTGATAGTTTTTGATTGGGTAACTCTAACAAATGCAGCAGCACAAAGCTTTTGGTCATTCCTTAGCAATCATCGCTCTCAAATAGATAAAATACGTTGGCGCGGCTCTGCAATTGATAATCTCACGTTAATATTACCAGAACAAACTGCTAAAAATAGGTTTATTGAACGTTGGATGTTGCGAGTAATCAATGTAGAGAAAGCGTTATCAGCACGCGGTTATCCTTCAGGTATTGAAAGCGAATTACATTTAGAGATAGAAGATGATTTGATAGCAGAAAACAACGGGAAATTTATTTTATCAATTGCCAACGGACGCGGAAATATTGTAAAAGGTGGAAAGGGTGAATTAAAGCTAGATATCAGAGGATTAGGACTTTTATATACAGGATTATTTTCACCTCAACAATTACAACTTGCCGGAATCGACGCGACAGATGCAGTAATTTCCACCGCTACGCAGATATTCGCTGGTACGTCTCCGTGGATGATGGACTTTTTTTGATGGGGAGAGGGGGAGAGGGGGAGATGGGGAGATGGGGAGATGGGGAGATGGGGAGATGGGGAGATGGGGAGAGAATTCTTAACTCCTAACTCCTAACTCCTAATTCCTAACTCCTAACTCCTAACTCCTAACTCTTAACTCTTTACCTTTGACCTTAACCTTCGTACACTACCTTTATAATTAATTGTCTGCTTTGTCGAGCGTTTACCCAAGGAACGAATTGCTGAAACTTTGATGCGGACTTTTGTACCAATTTCCAATCCTTCTTGAGGAATTGGTAATTTTCCCAAAGCTAAAATAAAACGGTTATAATCTTGGGTTACGAATTCGGGGGGAATGTCGGCTTCGTATTCGCCTCCGCGATCGCCTATACTTTCATATTCTACCCGAAACCGAGTTTTGATAACATCCGATTTGCGAGCTAAGTCTACTAAACTTAATGTCAAATTTTCACCGCTTCCTACAAAGTCAGCAACTGCTAATTCGGTAACTTCTTTCTCCGGAATTGCGTTATTAACTACTAACTTTGTTAAATCGCCTTCTTGTTTTTTACTAATGTCAAGCCATAACTTTTTAGGAAAATCAACTTCGATTTTACCGTCGTTGTTTAAGTTCAATTTGAGATTAGCTTTACTAAAATTACTTATCGGCTGCTTTTCCTGCCAAACTACCTGAAAATCTCTTTCTATCCGCCGATCGAATTCGCGATATTTATCCGCAATTACCGAGCCTGGAGCGAGTAACGAAATGGCACCATTACGAGCAATCCAACGATTTCTTGATAAACGAATTGATTTAAAGAGCAACTCAGAAAAACTTAATTGTGCTTTGGGATTATCTGCTGCAAGCTGTGTTTTACCCTTAACTAAACTCAAAAATCCTAAACTTCCTCTTTTTCCATCCTTACCGTCATAACCATCGCGCCCATCGCTACCGTTGTAACATCTATATGTACGCTTTTTACACTTGTAATTAGCAGTACCTTTTTTACCCGTACAGGATTTAACAGTCCAACTGCGGCGGCGACATCTGCAACCGATCGCACCATCACCACCGCGCCCACCGCGCCCTGATTCTCCTCCCTGGCTGCGAACTAAAATACTTCTTAAATCGGCAATATTACTGTAATAAACATTTAAAGATCCGCCAATTCCACCGTTTCCACCTCTACCACCATTGCCACCTTTACCACCATCAGGTGCGTGTATATCGCCCTTGCGATCGCCCTTTACCTTGCCACCATATCGACGACGACAGCGAGCGCTATAGCCATCTTCACCATCTTCGCCATCTTCACCATCACTACCTGACAAATCCAGGTTTACAGGGGAACCATCAGCAAACACGATAGCGTCTCTACCACTGCGTCCATTTCTGCCACTGCGCCCATTACTACCATCGCTGCCATCGCGATCGCCGTATCTTCGATGATTTGAGCGTCCATAATCTCTGGCTATTTTTCCAGACTTCTCTAAACATAAAAGAGTATCGAATTCAGAAGCAGAAGCAGGTAAACCATTAGCCAACAAGCTAAGTAAAAGTAAAAATGATAGCCTTTTCAAAACAAGCGTTAACATTTTAGATTCATTAATAAATTAGCAGAGAATAATCTTAACCACCGAAATGAAAGTTTATTTTCCAGAATTTGATACAAAAAATCAAGTAAAAATTATACTTTTAAACTTAAGTAAATATTTGTTTTCATTGGTTTCGTTGAATCGATCGACAATATGATTCCATTTATTAGAGTCAGACTGAAAAAATATAATTTAGTGCCCTTATTTCAAAAAATATCGTTATTTCAAATAAAAAACTGGTGAATGGTAATGTTCGCACTTTCTTGTTGCTAAAAAGGTTCGTAGTAAGCGCCGTACTCGCCTCCGGATTTGGGGCTTAAGCCCTCACTACAAACCCGTCGGAAATACTTCATCACATTAAATATGATGGGTAATACATTCGTAGTGCGAGCATCTTGCTCGCTGGTTGTAACAAGATATCGAGACGCTCGCTAATTATAAAAACATCCTCTAAGTTGCTCCCACTACAAAAATTAATATTTTAGTTTTTAATTAACTTTGCGTAATCATTACAGC
The DNA here is from genome assembly GCA_965234645.1 of Rivularia sp. (in: cyanobacteria). Taxonomy (GTDB): domain Bacteria; phylum Cyanobacteriota; class Cyanobacteriia; order Cyanobacteriales; family Nostocaceae; genus Rivularia. Next base: position 805,034 of record OZ248344.1, read on the forward strand.
CATCCATGTATTTATCATTACTATATATTTAACCTAATAATATTAACTGTCATGCAACTACCATCATCTAACAATGAGCATGAAAATAACGAACCCTCTGCTGAATTACAAGAAGAAGTTGAAGAGCTTTCTAATATCGCCAAAAATCCAGCACTTGACAGCGAAATGCAAGCTAAAGTACAAAGCTTGCTGGCTCAGATTAAAACAAGTCTGCAACAACAGCAATTAAGTATAGAAATGCAGCGAGAGCTTGCTAAATTATTAAGTTTGATATCTACATTAGATTATCGCAATCCTCAACAAGTTGATATTTTAGATTTAGCTATTTCTATTCTGCTGGAAAGTAAAGAAAAAGAACATACTACCAAAAACTTTAAAAATTCTAATTTTCCGAATCAACTATCTCATAAAAATTCTGGAAACCTAGTTTTTATCCAAGAAGCGCGACGACAAATAGCAATTCAATCGCAAGAATATCCTCATCCTTTTAAAGCGATTATCAAAGGTACTGGAGGTGCTTATAATCGACTGCTTTCTGGTTTAAGTTGGTTTTTTATCATATTTGTAATTTGTCCCATTTTTGGAGGTGGGTTAACGTTGTTTGCAAGAAGCCTTATTATCGATAAAGAAAAAAATGTTCGGTTCGATACGATTAAACCATTGATAGAAGAATTAGATAAGACGCAGCAGCAAGTAACAAAGAGCGATCGCCTTATTAACGATCTTAAAACTAGGCTTTCAAAAGTAAACCGGGAATTAGATTCATTAGAATCTCAATTTAATAACGCTAAAGAGGGCAATAATAAAAGTCTGTTAAACCTTAATATTACCGAAAGTAAAGAAACAATAAAAAATTTACAGCAGAATATCAAAAACGAGTTGAAATCAGTAGAGAAACAACAAGAAGTGGTAAAAGAAACGGAATCGGACACGCAGCCAGAAGAAACTCTCTCTGAAATGACAGATGTAGAGATAAAGCAACTTCAGTCAGAAAATCCATATCAATATATTCTAAAGCTGATAAACGAAAAAGAAGGAAATTTAAATAACAGTAATTCTCAATCAAATTTTGTCAGTGAAGATTTTTTTGAAACCCGTATTTATTTTATTTTAGTAGCTGTTTCAATGGGTGCGTTAGGAAGTGCAGTGAGCATAATTGTACGTGCGAATAAATTTATCGAACAAGGTAAAGAAGGACAATCAGACTTATTTTTTACCGGCTTTTTCCGTCCGATTGTCGGTATGTCTTTCGCTATTTTCGCCGTAGCATTAATTGAATCTGGGGTATTTTCCGGTATTTTCCAAATCTCCGCCCGCGAAAACCGTACCATTTATCTTTACATGGCGGTCGCCTTTGTTGCTGGATTTAGCGAAAGACTAGTAGAAGACGTAGTTTTGAAAACTGAAAACACATTAACGGGCTTCTCCTCCCGCTCAAATAGATCGGATAGATAATTATTAACCTCTTCAACCTTTAACCTCTTCAACCTTTAACCTTTAACCTTCAACATTTAATCTTTATTTATTACCGAATCATCTACTATAATATCTGGATTTGTCGGATTAACCTGTACAAAAGCAAGATTAGTTTCTTGGTTACTACCATCCTTTAATTGCCAGTGGTTAAGAATATCTTTAACTACAATTTCTTGGATTAATATTTGAAGCACAAGTACTAAAGGAATTGCCAGAAATACACCAAGAAAGCCAAAGAAATTAGCAAATATTACCACCGCTAATAAAGTTACTACGGGCAATAAAGAAACCTGCGTTCTCATTACCAAAGGTACAACAATCAAACTTTCAACCTGCTGAATGCCGAAATATAATGCAACTACAGCAAGAGCTTTCCAAGGTGCATCAAGTAATGCAAATAACATCGGTGGAACTAAACTCAATGTCGGACCGATATTAGGAATAAATTCTAAAAATCCAGCTATAATTGCATTAATTAAAGGTAGCCGCACGCCTAAAATTAATAATCCAATGTAGCTCAAACCACCGATAAGAAACATGGTAAGCAACGTACCTTTTATCCAACCTACCAAATAGTGTTCGCACTTATCAAGAATTTCACCCATACGGCGACGATAAAAGGCTGGGAAAAGTAATATAAAACCGCTTCGATAGGGCGCAGGATCTATCAAAAGCATTATTGTTAAAACCAGGAAAAGTAAAACATTTAAAACAATGTTTAACGACTGACTTAATATGAGAAGAAAGTTTCCTAAAATTCTATCTAACCAAGTTTCTAAACCTTGAGTCAAATATTTTAAACCTTGAATTTCATCTAAAACATTTTCGGGAATTACGTTCAAAAGCCAATCATTCCACGTCCGCACTTGTGCTAAAACTGTTGGTACTAAAGAAGTAAATTCGCGCAATTGTGTAATAATTTTTGGTGCAACCAGCGAGAAAAAACCCGCAACAATTGTAAGTAGTAAGAGAACTGATAGCCCAACTGCAATCCCTCGCGGAACACGAATTTTTTGTAAAGCTTTAACAATTTGATTTAAAGCGGTTGCTAACACTATCGCAGCAAAGACTATCAATAAAACTTGTCTAATTTGCCACAAGACATATATTGATACGACAAAAGCAAATAAGCCAATCCATTTTCCAAAACGCACAAACTGCCTCCGTATTTTCCCAGTTTTTACCAATATATATGTAGAATATCCGCGATTTTGATTCGTGTCTTCCTCCTGAAGTAGGTAACATTTTACCCAAAATAGAAACAAAAAGAAGCAATATCCATCTCTAGAAAGACCGAAATAGTTGTTTATCGAAGTAATGTGAAGTAATAAACTGCTTAACTACTAATAGTGTTGATTTTCTCCACAGAATTATCGTGCTTATTGAAAAAGCTCAAATACCATTTATAGAATCATGATATTTGTGAAGTGGATCGAGCGCATATGCATTGGCTTTATCGGATTTATTCTATTTTTATCTCTCTCTGGCTTAACCAGTTTCGCTAGAGATATCCCACCTAAGTTTCCTTCAGCGATAGATTCCCAACAACAGCAACCCACGCAACCACAAACACCTGTAACATCATCTGACTCCGCACCAGGTTTAAACAATTCCCAGGAATTTACTGCATGGGTAGATAAATTTATGAATGATCAGATGTCAAAGTCTCACATTCCTGGCACAGTTATTTCTATAGTTAAAGATGGTAAAGTATTTTTTACTAAAGGTTATGGCTATGCAAATGTAGAGAAAAAGATTCCTGTAGATGCTGATAAAACGTTATTTCGTGTTGCTTCTCTCTCCAAACTATTTACAGCAACAGCAGCAATGCAGTTATCGGAACAAGGAAAATTAGACATAAAGAGTAATGCAAATCAATATTTGAAAAAATTTAAAATCAAAAATCCTTTTCCGCAACCCGTAACCGCAGCCCAAATGATGATGCATACCGATGGTACTACCAAACGACGCATCGGACTTGCAGCCCCCACACCCGAACAAATGTTACCTTTGGGCGATTATTTAGCTAAGTATATGCCTGCAATTGAATGGCAACCCGGTACGCTTTACAGTTATTCGAGTCATAGTACTGCTTTATTAGGTTATTTAGTAGAAACAATTTCTCAAATTCCTTTTGTTGAATACATCGACAAAAATATTTTGCAACCGCTGTCGATGCGTCGTACTACTTTTGTGCAACCCCCACCACCAGAGTTAGGGGATAATTTAGCTACAGGATATCAGTATAGTAAAGGTAAATATCAAGCCGTTCCTTATCTATATTTAAATATTGCACCAGCAGCAGCAATAAGTACAACGGCTACAGATATGACTCACTTTATGAATGCATATTTGCAGTATGGACGCTATCAAGATAAGCGCATTCTCCAAGAAGCTACCGTGCGCGAAATGCTGCAAAGACATTTCACTCACCATCCGATGTTACCAGGAACTGGTTACAGTTTTCGCGAACGTTGGGTAAATAATATTCGCACTTGGGGACATTTAGGAAGTTTACGGGGATATTCTGCTTCTCTTACTTTAATGCCAGAGCAAAATATTGGTATTTTTATTGCTAACAACAGTTTTACCAGCTTAAGTAGTCCATTCCTAAACCAATTTTTTGACCGATATTTTCCAGTTACAAAACCACCTAAATACGCTAAAACTTTAGCTTTAAACGAAGAACAACTTGAAAAATTTACAGGTAACTACCGAGATGTTGAATATCCTCGTAATACTTTTGCAAAAGTAACCGCACCATTTAAGGATATTAATATTAAAGAAGGTGATAAAGGTGACTTAATTATAGATACTCCAAAACTGTTTTTTGTAAGCAAAATACCCGATAAAGAATTAGTCCCAATTGATAAACTCTTATTTAGACGATCGTCAGATAATGCTTTCACAGCTTTTGGTGAAAATAAAAATGGGGAAATAAAGTTTGCATTTAATCCGCTTTTTCCAAAAATAGGAGCTTACGAGAAAATTGCTTGGTATGAAAGTGTTTCGGTACAGCTTGGTATTGCAGCTTTTTGTACAATTGTGTTTTTATCAGCTTTCATTACGTACCCGATTATTCCAATTATCCGACGTTTGCGGGGGAAGTCGGGTAAATTGGAACGTGAATTTAACGGTGCTTGGGTAATAGCTGGTTTGGTTGGTAGTTTAAATCTAGTATTTTTAATTGGCTTACCTTTATCGCTGTGGCTTATTGGTTTTTGGAAATTAGTTTATGGTGTACCTACGATAGTAATTGCTTTATTTATGCTTCCATTAATTACAACTTTTTTAAGTTTGTCATTATTAATCTTTTCTATAGTAATTTGGAAGTATAAATATTGGTCGATATTTGGGCGATCGCATTATTCTTTAATTACTTTAGCTGCATTGATTTTCATTCCTTTCTTAGCTTATTGGAATCTTTTAGGTTTTAATTTTTAACTTGTAGGGTGTGTTACGGCTACAAAAAATTATCATAGCTTGAGTAATGATGAAATTGCCGTAACGCACCATCAACAATTAGTGGCACATCAGAATTTATTATAATTTATTTGATATTCGGATACATTACTTGATTAATATATTTTTTTTACTATAAAATAAAATATGAAACCTATAAAAAAATCGAAACTTATGGATTTAAATAAGATTCCTCAACAAAGTAAGAAAGCCGCCGAAGATTTAGTGGACAATGTAAAAAAGAAAGGACAAGAAATGGTAGATAATGTTTCTGAAGTAACTAAGAATAAAGCTGAGGATATTACTGAAGAAGCTATCGTTACAGCAGTTGATAAAGCAATTAATATAATTGAAATTGCCAGTCAGAGAGTAAAAGAAAAACAAGTTACGGCTGAAAATGTGTCTTTAGAAGTCAATTTAAAAATTGTCGGCATAGCTGAAATAAAAATGCGGGCACATATACCAACTTCAGACGGAAGAAGTGAAATTAGTGATGTTAACTCTTAACTAGTAGGTTGGGTTAGACACGAAAACTATCTTAATCTTGTCATAACCCAACCGCAGCGATCGCAAAAATAATATAATATTGACTTAGGTTGCTTTAATTAATTATTTTAACGATCGTATATAATAAATTCGTCTAACACACCCAACTAACTAATTTTTCAATTGCTACGAATAGTCATCCTACGATTATTATTTGGTTTCCAATCATTCAATATATCTTTTACCAAAAGTTCCCTCAACCAAACTTGAGAAACAACTACTAAAGGTAAAGCTAAAAACAAACCCAATAATCCAAAAAACACGGCAAAAGCAACTTGCGATAATAAAGTAATGGCAGGTAACAAAGAAACTTCCCGCTTCATTACCAAAGGTGTGAGAATATTACTTTCAGTTTGCTGAATAATTATGTAAAGAACAACTACAGCCAAAGCTTTCCAAGGTGCGACAGTTAAAGCCATTGCAGCAGGAGGAATTACGCTTAAAGTTGGTCCTAGATTGGGAATAAATGTTAACAATCCCGCTATTACTGCATTTACAAAAGGTAAGGGAACTCCTAATAAAAATAATCCGATAAAACTTAGCGTTGTTATAACCGTCATGTTAAATACAATGCCAATAAACCAACCTACCAAAGATTGTTCGCATTGAGTAAGAATTTCCGAAGCACGGGAACGATAAAACCCCGGAAATAGCAACAGAAAAACCTCTCTGTAAGCTGAAGGATTGGCTAAAAGCATAATGGTGACAACAATAACCAATAGCAGATTCAATACAAAATCAAGAGAGTTGGAAAAGACTTTAAAAAAGCCCCCAAACCAATTAGAATCTGAAGTAAGTAATTGTTGCCAAAAATCTTCTAAACTACCAATATCGTTAAGTACTTCTCCGGGAATTATATTTTGTAACCAGCTATAACCATCTCTTAACTGTTCTAATCCTTGATTAAATAAGTTGTTAGATTTTGGTATTTTATCAATCACAGACGGCACAAGAATCGCAACAAGTCCAATCAAACCAGCTAATATCAGGAAAATTGAAGCAGCAACGGCAAACCCCCGCTTCATATGAAGACGAGACTGAATTATTTTTACCAATCTATTAATAACCGTCGCAAAAGCTACCGCAGTAAATCCCAACAGCAAAACCTGTCTTAACTGCCATAAAACATATAAAAAAATAGCAAACAACAGAAAGCCAATCAATTTCCCGAAGCGCATTCAATCTCCATTATTTATTTAAAAACTGATAATTAAGGTTCGTAGTAAAAGCTTTAGCTTTCTGATAAAAAGGAAAAGGCTAAAGCCCTTACTACAAACCTTTCCCTTTTTGAAACTATTTCTCTAACCATTCAACTAATCCTAAAGAATTAACGCTACCTAAAAAGTGGGCACCAATAATAGTCACATTTGCAAGCACGAGAAGTAAATCTACAGAGCGTACTACTGTTTCTGGATTATAAACTGCTACTCCCTGGGGTTGAGCAAGTGTCTTTGCTAAAACGGCAATTACTGTTTCTTCAGTGGCTAAGAAACCTAACCCAATTCCTACCAAACTAATAATTAAACCGATGTTCAAAACTCTAATAACTTCTTCTTTCTTAGGGTGTAAATTAGTATCGAGTAACTGCAAACGTTTAGCTAAACGAGTGTAACGATAAGCCCAAAAAATTCGGAAAGCTACCGCAAGTACTCCACATACTCCTAAAAATATTCCGAATCCAATAAAAGGACTATTTATTTCGCTGAAATTACGGCTGAAGATAACTAATAACAACATAATTCCAGCAGTCAAACCTAAAACTAAATGAATCCAAAAGCTGATTCTACCAAGTAAACGAAAAGTTCCGGCGAATTCTTGTTTGCTGGGGGAAGATAAAGCTGTTTTTGATTGCATTGATTTTTCCTTTACTATATTTGGTCAATTTATCGAAAATTAAAAATTAGATTAAATATTAGTTTATCTACGATTATTTAAGTGATTCTTCCTTCAAAAGATAGATAACATCGTAATTTTAGATTAAATTCCTTTAGTAAAAAATGCGTACAAAATAGGGGCTTCCATTTTTCATGAAAACCCCTATTTATAAAAAGCTATTTAGATAAGCGATGTATAAACATCAACTTATTTCTCAACAGAATTAGGTAGTGCTGAAGGATAAATATTCTTAACTATTAAAACGGGCTTTTCTTTGTAATCTGCTTCCAATTTTGTCCGCACGTTATCATCCCATCCAAACTTATAATCTCTTTCCAAGTCAGCTACTACAAACTTTTCCAAAGTACCTGTAGCAACAACCGTTTCATTTAATTTCACATTCTTTGAATAAGGAACTACATTTGGATCGTCTGGTACCAAAACTAATAGCTTATCAGCACCAATCAACTTATCATCAAGAGTAAATACATTATTGCCAGTTACATCTTGAATCTTACCCGGTACCGCAATCACTTTATTATAGTACTCGTCAGGATTTGATGTAATTTGACCGGGTTTTGGTGCTAGTGCGATCGATTGAGCAACAATTGCTGCCTTACCTTCAAACTTTGTATAATCTTTGTCGTTTAATTTCAACTTATACTCGTTATTAAAATCGGTAGCAGCAAACTTTTTCACTTCACCAGTGATTTGCAACTCTACATCTTCGGGAAGTGGTTGAGTATCTCCGGTTGCATTCACAACTAAGATGGTATCTCCACCAAAAAAGTCATCGTCGGTAACGGCAAATGTAGTGTCGCTAATCTTGTTTATAGCATTGGTTCTAATTGTTACGCTTTGACCTATAAGTTTATTAGTATTATCCGCAACTTCTTCAGCCGTAACGTTTTCTTTTTCTTGTTGTGTCACGTTATCTGCTGTCTCCGCACAAGCTGGAAGAATTACCGCAGCTAATGCCAATGCCAACGCTTTTGAACGAAATCTATTCAACATCAAAAATTCTACTCCTCAAATTTGTATCTATTTAGATAATTACAATTAGTCAAATGGCTAAAATGCATTGACTCAAATGGCGATTATAGATTATTCTGTAAAATTTTACTATCCTCCTCAGACTGCTTCTCAATAGTTATTTATAGATTTGCAGCTATATAAAAATTAACCACTTTTCTTAGATAGGCAATAGTTCGCAACATTTCAGACATTTAACTCTGTCAAGAATAAAACATATAAAGCAAATTGGCTTCTATCTTAAGAAAGAAGCAAAAGACAAGCAAAATATGTGTATCCGTATGCGGAAATTAATTTTTTGATTTTGAATCTATATAAGTCGTCAAAACCTCAAATCAATCACAGATTAACCATTTATTATCTATTCAGATACTATCATTGCACTCTTGTCAACATTTTAAAGGGATAACATAAAATAACTCTTTAGATAGATTAAAAAATCTTATGCTTATTGTAAATCACTTTTGTAAAACCTTAATTCCCAACTCCTACCTTTTAACTGCTTCTAAAATATTTAATAAATCATCTGCACCAAAAGGTTTAGCTAGAAATCCTTGAATGTTGGTTACTGATTCTTGTACTAAAGCTTCAGTAGAAACTAATCCACTCATGGCAATAATTTTTACTTGTGGATTCATATGTTGTATGGTGCGGATAGCTATTGCACCGTCCATTGATGGCATCATTATATCGATCAAAACAATACTAATTTCTTTTTTTTGCTGCACGTAAACTGCAATTGCTTCGATACCGTCTTTGGCTGTGATGACGCGGTAATTATAGGTTTCCAGTGTAGTCTTAATAATTTCACAAATTCCGACTTCATCATCTACTATTAAAATTAATTCTTCATTTCCTATGGGTAGCTGCCTATTTTCTAATATCGGCGAAACGTCTCCTTCTATGGTTGGTAGATAAACTTTGAATTGAGTACCTTTTTCAATTTTGCTCGATACTTCAATAAAGCCACCGTGGTTTTTGACGATACCCAATACCGTCGATAAACCCAATCCCGTACCTTTTCCTACTTCTTTGGTAGTAAAAAAGGGATCGAAAATTCTATCTATAATTTGTGGAGAAATACCAACTCCTGTATCGGCAATGGTAACAACAATATAGTGCCCTACTTTTGCGTCGATGTTCATTTTGGCATAGCTTTCATCGATAAACTTATTATGAGCTTCGATAGTTAAAATCCCCCCTGAAGGCATTGCATCGCGGGCGTTTACTACTAAGTTCATAAATACTTGATGTAGCTGGGTAGCGTCTGCCGAAACTGCCCATAAATCTCGCGGTAAATCAGTTTCAATTTCAATGCTTTTAGGAAATGTCCCGCGAGCAAGCTGTTCAATATCTCTCAAAAGATGCTTGACTTGCAGCACCGTGCGCCTACCTTCATCGCCACGAGCAAATGAGAGAACTTGCTTCACCAAATTAGCGCCTCGTTTGGCATTGGCTTCGAGCATATCCAACATTTCCTGAGAAGTCTTATCTACATTGCCAAGTTTGAGCGGTAACAACTGCGCGATCGCCAAAACTGGTGTGAGCATATTATTTAAATCGTGAGCAATACCGGAAGCTAAAGTACCGAGGCTTTCCAAGCGTTGGGCGCGAAGAAACTGGCTTTCAAGCTGTTTTTTATCGGTGATGTCGGTATCTACGCTCAGAATTGATTTTGGGTTTCCGGCTTCGCATACTAAAGTCCAACGACTGGCGACAGTAATTTCCCTACCTTGTTTGGTAACTTTTTGTAGCTCACCCTGCCAGGAACCACTTTGGGTTACTTCTTGGATCGCCTCGGTTAATTGTGGAGTAATTTCTTTATATAAAATATCGTTGGCATCCTTACCTAAAACTTCTTGTGCCGTCCAACCGTACATTTTTTCAGCACTTTGATTGCAGTATAAAATTGTTCCCGATAAACTTCTTAACAAAATTGCATCTGTAGCAACATCGAGTAACAGTGCTTGTTGAGCAATCTTCTCTTCTGCTTGCTTGCGCTCGGTTATATCTATACAAGAACCAATATAGCCAGCAAAACTTCCATCTACATCGAATCTAGGGGTACCCTTGTCCAAAATCCAGCGATATTCGCCATTCCTATTTTGCAATCGGTATTCCATCAAAAACGCTTGCCGAGCATCAAAAGCATCAAGGTAAATTTCTACACAGCGCTCTCGCTCGTCTGGATGAATTCCTTCTATCCAGCCATTACCAATTTCTTGCTCTAAAGTTCTTCCCGTAAATCCCAACCATGTAGCATTAAAATAGTTGTAAAGTCGATCGCATCCAGCCATCCAAATCATGACGGGGGCTGTATCTGCCATTGCGCGGAATCGTTCTTCGCTTTCTCGTAAGGCAAATAGTGCTTGTTTATACTTGCTTATATCCTTAGAAATACCGTAAAAACGGACAACCCTTCCTACTGCATTCGTTTCCACTTTTCCGCAAGAAAATGCGTAACCAATACTCCCATCTGGATGTATAAATCTAAACTCTGTTTCATAGGGAATACCTTGTTGGATGGCATTTTTAATCAGTTGATTTACCCGTTCCCTATCCTCCGGATAAATAGCTCGATTTACAGATTCAATATCAACTATGCTATTACCTCGATCGCAATTAGTAAATCGATCGAATTCTTTTGACCACCAAGCTTCATCTGTAGTCAAATCCCAAGACCAACTGCCTATTTTAGCAATTCGTTGTGCTTCTTGCAGCAAAGCTTCAGTTTGGCGTAATTTTTCTTCCGCTTGTTTGCGTTGGGTTATATCTCGAATCATAGCCAGCAAGCCAATTTTTTCGCCGCGATCGTTCTTTAGATAACTAACTGATAACTCAACGTGAATTCGTTCGCCATTCTTTTTAATATGAATATTTTCTCCCTGCCACCAACCCTTTGTAGACAAACTTTCTTTCGCAATCTGCTTGTCTTGCAAATTCAGCCATCGATATTCATAAACTTCCTCTAAACCCCGCCCGATAAATTCCGATGCATGAATATAGTATTGCTGCTCGGCGCGTTTATTTAGATAAATAAATTTATGCTCGTTATCGATCGCAATCACCGCATCGCTAACATGAGCTAATATATTTGCATCAAATTTAATTTGTGCTTCACTTACCGAGATGCGATCGTCCCGCTCTGTGTCAGCATTTCCATTTATGTCGATCGTACCATCATCTTTATCCACAAATAGTTGCAATAAACTTTTTTCTTCGACAATTCCCAGCAAGTTATCTGTCTCATCTACAATTGGTAAATGGGAAATTCCATGCTGATGCATTATTCGTAACGCCGTAAAAATATCTTGATTCGGTGCTTTTTTTAAACTGATTGCTTCCCGTGTCATCACCTCAGCTACTTTGATAACAGATAAATTTCTACCAGTTGCAGCAAGTCTCAATATGTCAGTTTGAGTCAGTATTCCAATCAAACGACATTTTTGAGTTACTAAAATACAACTTGCCTTTTCTTCACGTGCATTTATATTCAGCATTAAAGTAATCGCATCGCTTACCAAAGTATCGGGTGTAACTTTCAAACAATAAGTCTCAATTACCCGATTTAAATCAATAAAACTATTAGAATTGGTAATGGATAACATAGTTAAATGCCTTAAAAATAATGAAGGCAATTAGGAGTGATGGTATCGCTAATTTCACCTAATTTATCTGAAAATTTATATTTTTCTAAATAAAACTTGATAAAACAAAAAGAGTTATCGTTGTTAACTTGAAAAAAGTGATATTAGTATTGTAGCAATGTTTTAAAAATACACGGTTAGCTTTAGAGTTAGTTTATATATTGCGTCCATTCATCAATAAAATTTTATAATATGTATTTTATATTTTTATGTATAAATTCCAATATAGAACACTTAATAATCGCTAACCGATCGCCTTATACACAAACAATATGAGGAACTTGTGAGTATTAAGTTTAATTTATAGATTTGCAGTAAAAGCTTCACACTTTACATTACTTAAAAGAGGGATTAATCGTTCGCTATAAATTCTGGATTTTCCTCACAAGTTTCTCATATTTGTTTTCTATCCTAAAGGCATAACAATTCATTTACTTATTTATCTTCCTGAAATAATCGCAAATAATAAAAGAGGTTAAAAAAATCACCATGAATAACTGTCCCTGCTGCAAAGACACGCTTTTGTACCACATCAGCAACGATCGCACTTACTGGTTTTGTCCAAGTTGCTGGCAAGAAATGCCTGTATGCGATTTATCTAATAGTCATTCTTTAACAAAATCGTTATCGGATAAATTCGCTATAATCCATCAAAAACGAGAAAAGTCGAGTTTAAATTGTCCCGTAACTTCTGCTAATTCTGACAAACTTGCTCTAATGCGATAATGGTTGAATCAATTAAATACTGCTATAGGCACGATCGTTTTTGATTCAGTTTTATATAGATATGTTTCTCAGCCACTCCCAAGAAAAGTTAAGGGGTGGCTTATGTTTTTAATTTTAAAATATATCAACTTTTGTTTATATTTGTTAAGTAAGGCGAAGCATTATTGATTTGATATTCTAATATTTAGATTACAGTTTTGTCATTTTAATCCTTTCCTGCTTTGATATCAAAAAAGCTATAGGGAATGAAAATATTAGTAGTAGAAGATGATCGATATATTGCCTCATTGTTGAGTCTAATTCTGAGCGATCGCAATTATGTGAGTGAAATAGCCTCTGATGGAGAAGAAGCTTGGGGATTTATAAAGCTTTTTGATTACGACTTAATTATTCTCGATATCACTTTACCGAAACTAGATGGTATTAGCCTTTGCCGACAGATACGCTCGGATGGTTTACAAACCCCAATTATGCTGTTGACGGGGTTAAGTTGTCCTCATGAAAAAGCTGTGGGCTTGGATGCTGGTGCAGATGATTACATGGTTAAACCTTTTGACGAGGAAGAATTAACCGCTCGTATCCGGGCGCTTTTGCGTAGAGGAAAGATAAAATCCTTACCTATTTTAAAGTGGGGTGAATTGCAACTTGACCCCAAGCGTTATGAAGTAACTTATAATAAACAACTCCTAGCTTTAACTCCCAAAGAATACGCCTTGTTAGAGCTTTTGTTGCGAAACAGCGATCGTATATTTAGTTGCACCACGATCTTAGACCATCTTTGGTCTTACGAAGACGCTCCTACAGAAGAAGCCGTTCGGACTCATATTAAAGGATTGCGAATGAAACTCAAAGCTGTGGATGCCCCTAACAATATTATTGAAACTGTTTATGGTATTGGTTATCGTTTAAATCCCCTGGTTGAAGAGGCAGCAGAAGCTTTATCGTAAAAACCGATAATAAAAGGCGACTAGTTAATAGCCGCCTCTAATATCATATTTTTCTTAAATTTGGGCTGTTTAATCAAAATCAAAAATAAAAACTTCACAATTTTTATTAAATTACGCTACAATACGTACATATGCATAAAATAGCATAATTGTCAACTAAAGTTAAATTGCTTTATATTAAAAGTATTTAGACAACAGAATCATTATTAGCCGGATGCAGTTTTCTGGGCGTACTAATTGAAACTACCATAGAATCCATTTCTAAATCCTGGATATCTTCCGGGGTAACGGTAGCTGTAAATAAGTTGGCTGAAATATGACCTCTTAATTTAAGACCTGCGGGTACATATCCAGGCTCTGCAACTTTTACAGTAACTCCATAAATATCATCGCCGTCTTGTTGCGATTGAGCTATTTCAGAGCCGTGTTCTTTTTTATGGCAGCCGTGCAGCGTAGTTTTTCTGACACGCACGGGTTTACCTGCTATGTAAAGCATTGGTAACTATTCCTTATTAAAGACCCTATTTTTGCGATCGAATAATATTATATTCTATCACTTCATAGTATCACATCGCTCTGACGGCGGAAATAGCAGCTTGGGCATTAATAGGACCGTAACCGTAACGTGCTTTTTTTAAAGGGTCTTTGGGAGGATTATTTTCAGCACTTTGGATTAAAATATCGCGGATTTGGTTAATATCTAATTTGATATTGCGAGCGTTAGCTTCACTTAACATCAAGGCTATGATTCCAGTTACAACTGGTGCGGACATACTGGTGCCTGATTTTCTCGAAGACTTAGTTTGAGTCAGTGAACTGGCTGCCCATATATTTTGTCCGGGAGCGATAAAATCGGGTTTTTGTCGTCCGTCGCGAGTTGGTCCGGAACTGGAAAAATATGATAAAGGTTGATTGGGTTTTGTTGGATCGTAACAGCCAACCATAATGATATTGCGTCCGCAGCCAATGGAGTTAACGGTATGAGTGCGATCGTATGGCGGCACAAAGCTGGTTTGAGAACCATCTTCACGTTCTATCCAAGCGTGAAAATTACCGCTAGTAACTTCAACTCCATGCAGTCGTACAGTCCAGATGCCTCCCGGAAGTTTGGATTCCATAAAAACACCAATCATATTATCGCCGTTGTTGGGGTCGCAAAAACGGTGAGATAAGTAAATCACGGTGTTATCGTGTTCGTCTACAATTTCTCCATTTTCATCTAGTTGCAGACTTACCAAAGGTTCGCTATCGGGAGGAATAATTTCCAAACGAAATTTATCCCCGCCATCGTACCAAAGTTCCATTGCTTTGTATTGCCAATGTCCCCTGGGGATATCCCAATGCAAATCGGTGAAACCATCTTGCGGCACTTTTCCCGAAGCATGAATTCCTTTATCGTAGGAATTTCCCGCCGCAATAACTACCGCCCGATTCGGCTTTTCACCGACCAAAGCATCTATACTTTGTTCCACCAAAGCAGTACCATCATGAGGTCCGCCATGCAACGCTAAACTAATATTAATTACACAAGCGCGTTCATCGGCAATTTCAAAGATAAAATTTACCGCTTCCACAAGTTCGGTAGTATCCCCCAAAGACTTATCTACAGCCGAACCTCCATTAGCTAAAACTGCTTCTACAGCACCGTTGGAAAAATGAACGAAGACAATATCGGCTCTCGGTGCAATACCCGGATTCCCGGTACCGTTTCCATTTCCCGCAGCGATATCCATGACATGGGTTCCGTGAGCGAGTTTTCCGGGATAGTAGCCCAAAGCCAAATAAGGATCGTCTGCCTGTAAAGCTTGGTTTATTTCTGCACTGCGATAAACTTTTCCATAGCCAAAAGGACTATCGGGTTCCGATAAACCATCTTGATCCCATAAAGCCACTATTCTAGTAGAGCCATCTGGGTGACGAAAATTTTGATGAGCGAAATCGCAACCCACATCAATAATTCCTACAACTACATTTTGTCCCTGCTGTTCTGTAGTAGAACCTCTCTCCAAACCTCTCTCCTGCAAGGAGAGAGGCTTTTCTAAATTCTCCCCCTTCCCTGGTAGGGAAGGGGGCTGGGGGGTTAGGTTTTGTGTAGTCAATTGCAAACTTTGCGATGCTTGCAAACTAACAACGCAAGGCGAACTACGCACCGCTTGCAACCGCGAAACGGGAACTCTGGCGGTAACAATAATATCTCCATCTGGCGTACTTCCAACTTCTGCACCTTCCCGTACCTCACTCAGCGATCGCCATGCTTGAACATCATTCACCTTAGCAATTACCGCGACTTCTCCCACCTCTGTTGAAGCTGTAGGTAGAGTAGGTAGTCCACGGCGACAACGCTGTATAAGTCTTTGCAACCTTGGGTCAATATCTGCAAAAATATCCGTCCATTCAAATCGCATCAATCACCTTCTTTTGTTTCACGAATCAATATGAGGCTTAATTATTTATCATATATATCTATTCTAAATTACGATTTCTTTTTCATTCCCTCAGATAAAATCCTATGTAATAAAGCTGATATTTATTAATTTTATTGTAGCTTAAACTACAGGTATTTTTATTTTGCTAGAGAATATTTTGGACGGGATAAAAGAGTCAAAATAATCAAAATAAGACTTACGCAACCGCAACGAGTTATTGAGCATCCTAGAGCTTTAGATCCCCCCAACCCCCCTTAAAAAGGGGGGCTTTGCGTAAGTCCTATCAAAAGTTTGGATTAAAGATTTTAATAGTTAAAAAGTTCGCGAAATTAATCGAAACATCTTATACATTTATATCTTTGAACGTGTTGATTCCGGCATCACCTGAATCTAAAAAAACTTTTCTTTCTTCCCTCTGCGTTCTCCGCGTCTAGTAAGGTTTTTAAATCTTTTAAATCCAGTTTTACCTTACACAACAATCAAAAACATCCTAAAAAGATATTTACAAAACCTCAACAGATTGATATATCTAGCCCAGGCTTGACAAAAGCCGTAAATAAATCAGAAACCAATATATATATCTAAAAAATCGTGTTACAAATTAACAGAAAAATAATTGGTTTAACAATCTTGACGATGGTGGCTTTAGCTGGATGTACTAACTCAACACCCAATCAAACTACTACGAATCCAAGCGATCGAGGAAACGTAATATTTATCCACCCAGATGGTACCAGTGCATCTCATTGGGGTGCGGCGCGGATGCTGCATTACGGTCCGGATAGTAGGCTGAATTGGGATAAGATGTCAAACTTGGGCGTGTATTTAGGACATTTGAAAAATCAACTTACCGCAACTTCTAACGCGGGTGCGGTAATTCACGCCACCGGAGTTAAAGTCAACGCCGATTCCTTTGGCTTGGATGAAAACGGACAACCGATAGTTGCAGCTTCCGGTAAACCGCAAACAATTATGCAAGAAGCAGTTGAAGCTGGTAAGGCAACGGCGATAATCAATTCCGGCATCATCCCCGAACCCGGTACGGGGGCTTTTGTTGCTAAAACCAAGACGAGGCGCGAGTTTACAGAAATTACCAAGCAAATAATAGAATCTGGTGTCGATGTAATTTTAGGTGGTGGTGAAGTATTTTATCTCCCTAAAGGTACGGCGGGAAAGTATGCCAAAGCCGAAGAAAGTCAGCGGGAAGACGGAGTAAATTTAATTGAAGAAGCGAAAAAAAAGGGTTATACGGTAGTTTATACCCGCGACGAACTTTTGAATTTACCCGCAGACACCAAAAAAGTATTAGGAATATTCGCTGCGACAGATACTTATAACGATCGATCCGAAGAAGATTTAAAAGAGAAAAATTTACCACTCTACGTTTCAGATACGCCGACAGTTTCCCAAATGTTAGA
This sequence comes from Rivularia sp. (in: cyanobacteria), assembly GCA_965234645.1. Taxonomy (GTDB): domain Bacteria; phylum Cyanobacteriota; class Cyanobacteriia; order Cyanobacteriales; family Nostocaceae; genus Rivularia. The sequence continues at coordinate 822,589 of OZ248344.1, forward strand.
TGCAACTTTAAAAGTTGTATCTCAAGATGCCGATGGTTTTTTTATTGTTTTAGAAGAAGAAGGAAGCGACAACTTTTGTAATTACAACAACGCCAAAGGCTGTATAGAAGCAGTTAAACGCGCCGACGATGCCGTTGGTGTAGCAATGGAATTTATCGACAAAAATCCTAACACTTTATTAGTAACTGCCGCCGATAGCGATGCAGGTGGTTTGGAAGTAATTGGAGGCACTACCGAAAATTTCCCCTTAGATAAACCGTTACCAGAAAAAGGTGATAACGGCGCACCGTGGGATGGTAAAGATGGAACTGCTACATTACCATTTGTCTCAGGATCAGATAAAGGGGGAAATAATTATCCCTTTGCGATCGCCTGGGCAGGCTTCAATGATTTCACTGGTTCAGTTGTTGCCAAAGCACACGGATTAAATGCAGATAAATTACCATCCACTGTAGACAATACAGATATTTACCGTCTGATGTACTTAACATTATTTGGTAAAGAAATACCGCAACGGTAGAGGGGATGGGGGGATGGGGGGATGGGGGGATGGGGGGGATGGGGGGACAAGGGGACAAGGGGACAAGGAGAAATTTAAACTCCTAACTCCTAACTCCTAACTCCTAACTTATTAGCTTTAACCTTAATTAACGGTGGACAAAATCATAATTGTCCACCATTAAATCGTTATAGGGAGTCACGTATTTACAATTTTTTATATAGTAGAAGCACACCGATCGAAAATTTTAGTTATCTATTCGCGTTGCATAAATGCCGTTCAACGACCTTTATTCATTTTGGTATAAGTCTTGTTTGTTCCAACGAGACTCCCAATCAGGTATCCACCTAATCCCCATAAAACAGGAAGTACCCAACTATCGGAACTTTGTCGATCGGAGTTAGGCACATCAACTTTTTCCCGACTCGAATCAGACGTTTCGGGCACTTCTTCTTCGACAATAATTGGTTCTTCATTGAAAGTCTGTGCGATCGATTGCCCTGGTAAATCATTATCAATAGCACTCGCCGGTTTTACAACTACACCAGAAAATATCGCTAGACAAGCAGTTGTAAATATTAATTTGTGAGTCATCCTCATCATAATGCGTAACCTTTTTGAATTGAGTAGATATTTAGACATATGATGATAATTCCTCACTCTAAGCTGGAAATTAGTAGAGAGAGGAATAGTCTTTATATACCTAAAGTTTGGCTAGCAATAGCAGTTAGCTTCTGTTAGTTGTACTAGTTTTTACAGTGTAAAATCAACTAGCTTATGTTACAATTAACAATTTGTCTATTAAACCACTTTTGCTATTAGTGTTAGTTATAATACAGCATTATTGGTGTTTAAACCGATAAAATAAAAAGTTTATTTTCTCTGGTCAAAGTTTAATACTGCTTTCGTAGTTTACATTTTACGATCCAATAGTCCTATTTTTCGTATTAAATACACAGCCATCTGGAGAAAGATATTTAGCGAAAAAAGCACCTTACTAATTACGTAATTATTACATCCATTAGCAGGTAATTTTTTTGTCTTATGTATGCTATAAAAGCTAATCTAATTTCTGATAAAGATGCGCTTACTCGTTTTTTCGATGACAGTTTGAGTGCGTACTATGTTCCCTTCTCTCGATTAATTGCAAACTACTTTTTCTCCACTTAGATTGCAAAAAGAAAGCCCGCTGTATGGCGGGTTAAATCAGGTACATCTAATAGTTCTGGTAAAGTTATTTACAAAGGATGCAAAAAAAAAATATGTAGAGACAATGTGCATAGTGCAACTCTACAATTAAGTTAAACCACTGCTACTGCACTCTTCAATTCAAAAATCTTCTCAATTACATCTTCTACAACTTTATCGGGTGTAGAAGCGCCAGAGGTAATTCCGACAACAATTTTCCCATCTGGCAGCCATTTTTCAGTTATTGCAATGCTGCCATCTAGCTGGCAATGTTCGATACTATTTTCTGATAAAATCCTTTTCACGCTATCAATATGGTAGGAAGGAAGTTCTCTTTCCACCGCAATTTCTTGTAAATGAGAAGTATTTGATGAATTAAACCCGCCAATCACTACCATAAAATCAAGTTTTTCTTCCACTAACTCTAACATTGCATCTTGTCTTTCTTGGGTAGCGTCGCAAATGGTATTGAAGCTTTGAAAATGTTGATTTAATTCGGTAGGAGGATACTTTTTCATCATGGTGCGCTCAAAAAGCTTACCAATCTGCTCGGTTTCTCCCTTGAGCATTGTAGTTTGATTGGCAATCCCAACTTTTTCTAAATCCGTATCGGGATTAAATCCTTCTGAACAAGCTTTGCTAAATTTAGCCAGAAATTCAGAGCGATCGCCGCCATGCAAAATATAATCGGCAACATATTGGGCTTCTTGCAAATTTAAAACAATCAAATATTTACCAGCAAAAGAACTAGTTGCAATGGTTTCTTCGTGTTTATATTTGCCGTGAATGATAGAAGTACAGTCAACTTTTTTATGCTTTTCAACTGTATTCCAAACTTTAGAAACCCAAGGACAAGTTGTATCGACAATTTTACAGCTTTTATCCGACAGCACCTGCATTTCTTGCACGCTTGCGCCAAAAGCAGGTAAAATCACAACATCTCCAGACTCGATCGCAGAAAAGTCCTTAATACCAGCTTCCACAGAAATAAAACCAACCTGCATTTCTCGCAAACGTTGATTTACAGATGGGTTATGAATAATTTCGTTAGTAATCCAAATCTTTTCGCTAGGGAAATGCTTGCGAGTTTCATAAGCCATCGCTACAGCACGTTCAACACCCCAACAAAAGCCAAAAGCTTCCGCCAAACGAATAGTAACATCACCGCGAGTTAAAGTGTAATTATTATCTCGAATTTCCTGAATTAAGCTGCTTTGATATTCCGAATGTAGCACAGTTGCCACTTCTTCTTGATGTCCAAATCCCCGACGATGGTAATTTTCCGAATGTTGTAACGAGCGTTTAAAAGCTTTTGTATCCATGATATTAGTTGTTAGTTGTTAGTTGTTAGTTGTTAGTTGTTAGTTGTTATTAGAAGAACTATCAACTATTCACCGTTCATTGTTAACTGTAAAGCGGAACTCCAAACTAAATAACCATCATTGTTAAGGTGTAACCCATCTGTAGTAAATTCAGAGCGGAGATTTCCTTGTTTATCGGCAAACAGAGGATATAGATTTAAATATTTTACGTCTTCTTTTGCAGCTATGGTTTGCAACTGTTGATTTAAGTTGCGAATGCGACTATTAGGAATGGCTAGGAGTTTTTCTTTGCCTTCCCAAGTTGCCTGTTCTCCTTGATGTGGCAAAATTGACTGAATAACTATTTGTGTTTTGGGATGCTTTTTACGCAAATAAGCCATAGTCTGCTGTTGATTCTCTAAAATTGTTTTATCGCTGACATCGGCAATAAGATCGTTGATACCAATCATCACAAAAATAGTTTCCGGTGTGGTTTTATCGAATAAATTTAATCTTTTTAATAAACCATCAGTTTTTTCCCCAGAAATTCCCTGGTTTAACCAAGTCTTATTAGCTGGTAATAAATCCGCAGGAAACCACAAACTTAAAGAATCACCAGCCATTATAGTTAAATCGCGGGGCTTCTTTTGAACTGCGACTTCAGCTTCCTGTTTAAGAATATTCAGCCACTTTTGATAGTCGAATTTATGACGTTTACCCAGTTGAGGTGTAACGAGTTGAGCTTGAGTATTCGATTCCGCAGTCGGAGAAACCCCAGTACCCCAAACGGTAAAACCCTGCTGTTTGCCAATCAGCAAGATTACCGCTAATAAAAGTATGACGTTACTTAATAAAGAGAAAAATGCCCAAGCAGGAAAAGTTTTAGCTGAACTAGACACGGGTAGCGAGATAAATCATTTGGATATGATTTTAATCTACACTACCGTGTTTCGGGAAATAGGTTGGGGGAGAGGGGGGAGAGGGGAATGGGGGGATGGGGTAGAAATAAAAGCTTCTAACTCCTAACTCTTAACTCTTAACTCCTAACTCATAACTCTTAACTCTTAACTCCGTGAGCTATGCCCAATGCCCAATGCCCAATGCCCAATTCCCAATTCCCAATTCTGAATATTACTTTTTGTTTACTTTGTCTGTATATTCCGAGTTATAGGCTTCTTCGCCATGTTCGCTGATGTCCATTCCTTGTAATTCGGCGTTTTCATGGACTCGCAATCCAATGGTAACATCGACTACTTTCAAAATAATCCAGGTACCAAATCCGGCGATAAAGTAGGTAACTGCGATCGCGGCAAGTTCTAATAGTAATTCGTCGGGGTTGCCTTCGAGTAAACCGTTTCTCGCTCCTGGATTTACTGCCCTGGTGGCAAATATACCTGTCAAAATCGCGCCGACGGTACCGCCTACGCCGTGTATGGGATATGTATCTAAGGCATCGTCAATTTGCATTTTATGTTTGATGCTGACGGCGTAGAAGCAAACAAAAGTGGTGATGCTACCAATTAAGATTGCTGCTAATGGTGTGACGAATCCGGCTGCTGGTGTAATACCTACTAAGCCTGCCACGCTTCCTGTCGCTACTCCTATTGCTGTGGGTTTACCGCGCAATACTCTTTCTAAAATCAACCAAGTCAAAGCCCCTGCGGCTGCACTGGTATTAGTATTAACAAAGGCAACTACTGCTAAATTATTGGCTTCTAAAGCACTTCCGGCATTAAAGCCAAACCAGCCAAACCACAATAAGCCAGCACCTAATAAAACAAAAGGTACGTTGTGCGGTGGACTTAATTTATTAGGAAAGGTTTTTCGAGGTTTAAGGTACATCGCTGCCACAAAAGCAGATACCCCCGAACTAATATGTACAACCGTACCGCCAGCAAAATCCAAGGCACCCCAACCACCAGATAAACTTAATAATCCGCCTATACCCCAAACCATATGGGCGATCGGGGAATAAACAAAAATTGACCACAAAACCAAAAATACTGAGTATCCGGTAAAACTCATACGTTCTGCGATCGCGCCGGAAATCACCGCTGGGGCGATAATAGCAAACATTCCTTGATAAGCCATGAATGCCAAGTGGGGAATTTGTGGTGCATATTCGCTCGGTTGCAAACCAACATTATTTAAACCCAACCACTCCAAGCCGCCAAAAAATGCGTTACCAGGTGCAAAAGCCAAACTATAACCCCACAAAACCCAGGTAACACCGATAATAGCCATCGCAACGAAGCTCATCATCAGCGTGTTGAGGACATTGCGGGTGCGGACAAATCCACCATAGAAAAAAGCAAGCCCCGGTGTCATCAGCAACACCAGCGCCGCACAGATTAATACAAACGCTGTAGAAGCATTACCAATATTGGCAGGAGGTGGAAACCCTGGTGACTGTACTTGAGCAAAAGCATCAGCCGTTGTTCCGTTTATAAACAGAAGAGTTAGAAGTACTATCAATGTAATTTTTTTCAACACTTTTTATTCTCCTTGGGCGCTGACTATTACTTCTTCGCGATCGGATTTGAAGAGTAATTTAAATTTAAAAATCTTGTTGCAGAGAATATTAACTAGAAAACATTTGAATCTCAAATATTTGAGGCAATTTTTAGCTGTATAGTTGAAATAAAATTACCAAAAATCATCTAAATGTAACCCCGATCTTAATTGTGAAGAAAAAAACAAGATGTAGGTTTTAAGCTTTTAATAGAACGGGTTTTGTTTGAAGGTTACAGAAAGGCATTGGTAATTGGATTGAGGGGAGGAGGGAACTTGGAAGCAGAGTCAGGTTTTACATTTAATTTGACCAATTTACTTATAACCAATTACAAAGTTTTATTTAACTGACATCTTGCACCAGTTTCAATTAGCCTATCATTTTCGCCTTGGAATAAATTCCCAGGAACCCACAGCAAAGTCTGATAAATCAGACTGAGTAATGTTTTCAGTGCGTTTTAACGTACTTTGTTATGGGTTCCTTGAAATTGATTTCAAGGCGGGATTTCGGGCTTAACGAAAACGTTGCAAGATATCAGATTTAACACACATCGGTCTTGATTAATGAAATAATAATCTTCTCTTTTGAAATTTGATATTATTAAATAATCAGATAATTTTAATAAACCATGACTCCAGAAGAGATTCAAAACACTATAGAACAGATGTTGGGCGTTCAAAGACAGATACAGGAAAGTCAAATCAGAAATACAGCCAACATAGCTGCGAATGCACAACAGATTCAGGAAAATATAGATTTAATTAGAAACAACCGAGAAGATATCAGTAGTTTAAGATTAGAAATCAGCAATTTGGTTACAGAAGTAGCCAAATTAACGGTAGATCAAAGAGAGAAATTCAATCAGTTTTATGGTTATCACCAATCTGCTGATTCTGAGCGTTTAGATATAGTGGAAAGATTAGCCAAAGTAGAAAGAGAAGTAGCTCAACTCAAACGTCAATTAGGAGAAGGTTCTTAATATTATTAATCTTGTTTATTCTCACTATTCCTCGTTCCCTTTACTAACTAATTGACCGGGAACAAGTCTTTGAGTCCCTTCAGTAACGATTGTGTCTCCCGCTTGAATTGTCCCTCTAATTAAAACCTTTTTCCGTTAGTTTATAATACTTCTAATAATTTGCGTTCTATTTGATAAGATTTATTATTTGTTTTAAGTTCGTTATGAAAATTATCGGATCGATCGGTGTGAAGAAGCGATCGCGCTTTTAGATAGCGAGAATAATTGCTCAGACAATCCGTTATTTAGATGAGAGGATAAGGAATAGGTAAAGAATATTTACAGCCGATTACCTAGATGAGGGAGCAGGGAGTAGGGAGTAGGGAGTAGAGAGTAGAGGAATGTACTTCCTGTAATTTGCCTTCCTGCTGTATGTTGATGTTGTTTCAACGAGATAAAACGAAGTATAAAATCCTCTCCCCATCTCCCACTCTCCCCCTCTACCCCTCTACCTAAAGCGTGATGTTACAAAGTTTTATCTTAATCTTACTTGTGGGCTTTTTTTGCGGAGAGATTGCCCGACGACTGAAAGCTCCTGCACTGGTGGGCATGGTTTTAGCAGGAATTATCTTGGGATCTCAAGTTGCTGACTTAATAGATGCCTCGGTACTTGCAGCATCTACTTCTTTGCGAACGATCGCGGTAATGGTAATTTTGATGAAGGCTGGGTTGGGTTTAGATCGGGAAAAACTGGTACAGCAGGGAACGGTGGCGCTACGGTTGGGCTTTCTACCTGCGGCTTGCGAAGCTTTAGTTATTGCTTTGGCTGCGATGTGGATTTTAAAGTTTGACTTTCCGACGGGATTATTATTGGGCTGTATTATTGGAGCGGAATCGCCTGCGGTGATCGTACCGGGAATGCTGCGGCTAAAAAGTTTGGGTTGGGGGGTTGCTAAAGGAATTCCCGATGCCATACTTACGGGCAGCGCTCTGTCAGATGTATTGCTGCTGCTAGTGTTTAGTTTGTTGCTCAACTTTTTGACAAGTGGAACAACCGGGATAACATTACTTGGCTTAACTCTAAATGCGTTTCAACTGCTTCCCATTCAAATTATTTGCCAAATTCTTTTAGGAATAGTATTAGGTTTAGTAACAGCAAAACTCTTGGTTTTATTACTAACGAAGCAGAAGTGGACTCAAAACACGGTACAAGACACTTTAGTTGCGGCGAGTTTAGCGTTGTTTTTGGTAGTGTTAGCTGAGAAATTACCTTTTTTCTCCGGCTATTTAGCGGTAATGACAACGGGGTTTTTCTTAATTGAATTTGACGCTCCTTTAGCGCGAAGATTGCGATCTGGGTTTGATAGTTTATGGGTAGTAGCATCCATTATTTTATTTGTCTTATTAGGGGCAAGTATTCAAATACAAGTGTTAGAAAAAACCCTGGTACCGGGATTAATAATTCTGGTAATTGGAACCTCGATAGGAAGGGCTTGCGGATGGTATTTGTCTACATTGGGAAGTAACTGGAAATGGCGAGAACGGTTATTTTTATTACCTGGAAACTCCGCAAAAGCCACCGTTCAAGCAGCAATCGGAGCGATCCCCCTGGCACAAGGAATTGAGGGTGGAGAGACAATCTTGGCGATCGCTGCTTTATCTATCTTGGTGACTGCACCTTTGGGAGCCTGGGCAATTCCGACTTTTGCACCAAAATTGCTAGAGCGCGGCGAGGTAGATCCGACAAAGGTGGCGATAACCGATCGTATTGTAATCTTAGCTGCCGTTGATACCTCTGCTGTAGCCGATCGAGTATTGACTAAAGCTGCCGATATTGCCCGCCGTAGTGATGGTGAAGCGATTGTATTGCACGTCATCCACACAAGCGATCCCCAAGAAATAGAGCTTCTACAAAAAAAATCTCAACGACTTTTAGCAGACATTCGCCATAAATTCATTACCGTTGCAGGTTTAATTCCAGAACAAATTATTCGTACCGCTCAAGACTACCGAGTTACTGATATTGTCATAGGCAAACGCGGGCATCAGCCTGGGAATAAAGTATTGCTCGGTTCTGTCTCTGTGGCAGTATTGGAATCTAGCCCAATTCCCGTGATTTTAATTGAAGATAATTCTGTGGGTTAATAATTTAATGAGTAGGTCGGCGTTGAAAATCGCAATCAGGATAGGGAGTAGCGAGTAGCGAGTAGCGAGTAGAAAATAGGCTTTCATGCTAATTTACATTGCGTTACATACGTGGTTTTATTTGTGCCGACTTACTTAATTTCATAATTTAAATGCGACAAACTCCGATATTCTTACCATTTAAAGAACCTTTCATCCCAATTACAACAGATTGAACTCGTTGTTTTGGGGTTCCGTGATGGTGTTCGTGACCCCAAGCATAATCGCCAATTCGATAAGCAAACGTAGCAATTTCACGAATATCTTGGTTATCAAGAGTGATATTAGGAATCAAACCTAAATAAACTCCAGCCAAACAATCGGCTTGCAATTCCGTAATCTGAGTAGCACCCGGAGTAAATCTGTGAATAGTTTGCATGGCATGAGCATATTCGTGAGCAATAATATAAGCTAAAGCTGCATCACCATGCTGGTAAGCCATGCGAATATCTCTATTTGTAATATAAACGGTGTGATTCAATTTGCAATAATGGCTACCATAAATACGTCCGCAAACATTGCGATCGCCCAAACGAACATTCCAAAGTAATCTTGGTGTTGCTTTATAACCGTGGATATGTTGAATACCTTCGTAAACTCCATCTACAACAGTTTGTGGCGACCATTCTCTTGCATGAACGGGAAAACTGGTAAGAACGCATCCAATACTAATAATAGATGTAGTTAACGCTTTTAATATGTTCATCTAGTAAAATCCGATATATATATATATATTCCATAAATCGCGATTAGATAAGGATATTTCGGAATAATTGATCGATTAATAGGGAGTTGGGAGTAGGGGTAGGGAGTAGGGAGTAGGGAGTAGTAAGTAGGGAATAGGGAGTTGGGAGTTGGGAGTTGGGAGTTGGGAGTTGGGAGTTGGGAGTTGGGAATATAAATATATAAATATTTTTGTTCACCTACTTATCTCTAGACTTTTCAAAGATTCTCTTTTCCTACTGTTCCCCTTTCCCTATTTCTAAAATTATTTTATTCCTTCAAAAGGTCCCAAATAAGTTGGTTTAGGGCGAGTAATATTAACTTGCCATAATGCTTTAAGCGTAGAAATATATTCACGAAGTGTATAGCGCATTACAGTTTCTTGACTATAACTTCCCCAATCTGGGGTACCCAAGCCAGTAGTATCCACACCTAATTGATTGCAAAGATAAACCGCACGGGGTAAATGGAAATTTTGGGTAACTACAACCGCTTGCTTGACTCCAAAAATTTCTTTTGCACGGTAACAGCTTTCATAAGTTTTGAAACCAGCATGATCCAAGGTAATATCTTTTTGGGGTACGCCTAATTTCACCGCATAACGCTGCATGGCGGTTACTTCATCGTAGTCTTCACTGCTGTTGTCACCACTCATTAACAGCTTTTTTACTCGTCCGAGTTTATAAAGTTCCACAGCAGCAGATATTCTGTCTGCTAACATCGGAGACGGTTGCCCGTTATAGATGCCAGCACCTAAAACAATCGCAACACGTTGGGAAGGAATTTGATTGGGATTATTATAGCGGCGACTGCTAGTAACTATTGTTACGTAAAAATTTATTGCCAAAGTCGTTGCAACTGCACTCAGAAGCAGCACTCCACATAATAAGCGCCAGTGCTGCAAAAACCATTTAGGTAACATTTATATTGTGTGTTGTGAGGGCTATTCTGTTTTAGCAGACGCAGTTTAAATAATCGTGTTTCTGGGGATGCATTTTTGATTAAATTGCAAAGACTTAAAAATGTGGATTAGTTAAAGTCAGGACTTACGCAACTGACATATTGTCATTGCGACCGAAACGCAGTGTAGGGAAGCAAACGAGCGCGTCTGGCGAGATTACTTCGCACAGCGAATAATCACGTAATTCCGTTACTTTTGCGTAAGTCCTAAAAGTCTTTGATTCTTTAATTATTTAGCTTATTGTTCTGAAAGTAAGATTGATTCTGGCTTCAACCAGTCTATTCGTTTTAGGTATTTGATGCTGCCAAAAATGCTGCGTTGCTCCCCTCATTAATAAAAAACTTCCATGAGTAAGTTCAATTTTATATTTTAATTCTTTGTTAAATTTATGTCTGAAAGCGAAATTGCGAGTAGCTCCAAAACTTACAGAAGCAATTACAGGGTTCTTTCCAAGTTCTGCCTCATCATCACTATGCCAAGCTACACTGTCTTTACCACCACGATATAAGTTTAGTAAAACGCTATTAAATTGAGTACTCGCTAAAGATTCAACTTTAGATTTAATTTTTATCAATGTAGAAGTCCATAAAAGAGGTTCCATCTTAATTTTAGAGTAGCAATATGATTTACCTGGATCGCCGTACCAAGCAGTGAGCCTCGGTAATTTAATTTGCTTGCCAAAAAGTATTGTAGTATCTTGTCTCCAATCGATAGTATTACATAACTCAGAAAATATCTGGTCACTATTATCTTGGTTGTAAAAATCGCGGTACATAATTACATCAGCATCAGGCATAGGTAATGCCTCAGCTTGCTGGAAATTTATATTTGGTGCCTCTGGCAATAATGAAAGTTGAGTATACATTTGTCTCTACGCAAAATAATTGAAAATCTTTAAATTGCCGGTATAATTTAACACGCCTATTTTAGGTATAATTTGTTACTATGATTTTAAGTTAATTGTATTTGGTTCAATAATGCCAGCTAACTCAATTCACTAACTTTTAATTTACCAAGGATCAAATGTAATGAACTGTTTTCAAATTATAAAATCCGTACTTGATGAAGCATACAATCAAATTGCAGAAGATGAAAGTGAGAAAGACCAACAAATTAAAGATGCATTAGAATACTTAAAAACGGAATATAGTAAGTTATCATTCGGGCATGATATAAAATATAATCATCCCGTTACTAGATTCGCTTATATCTATAGATATGTAACATCACACGCTAATTTAGTATGTAGTGTAATTGAACAAAATAGTGATTTAGGAAATATTTTTAATCATGAAAAAGTAAATGTTGCTTGTATTGGAGGAGGACCAGGTAGCGATTTTCTTGGAATATTAAAGTATCTTATGACAAATAATAAGTCGCCTCAAGTAAAATTTCAACTATGTGATAAAGAGAAAACATGGGCAGAATCATGGAATGATGTTGATGATAAGGTTGATCCTAAATTTCGTATATCAACTAATTATTTACCACTTGATGTAACCGATCTGGATGATTGGAAAGCCTATAAAAATTATTACAAATCAGATGTTTTTACAATGATTTACTTTATGTCTGAAGTATATGCATCGCGGGACTCATCTGAAAAATATTTTGCTACTTTATTCGCTGAAGCGAAACCTGGAGCGTTGTTTCTATTTATTGATAATAATAGTCCTACATTTTATAATTGGTTTGATAATTTGGCAGGAACCTACAATGTTGAAATTATCAAAAAAAATGAAAGTAATTTTATTTTACCTTCTGATGAAGAGAAGTCAGATTTAGATGTCTACTTAGATAAATTTTCTTATCCAAAAATTAGAGCTAATATTGCTTATCGTATCGGAAAAAAACAATAGTAAACCAAGGTGAACCAAGTTCACCCTGATATCACCTTAAACTTTCGCCATCTCATCTTTAGCAACATCCACATTCAACCGCTTCAACATGGCTTCGCGCCCTTGCATCGCTAAAGTATCATCCAAGGGTGTCAAAGAAACGGCTTCTTGATATTTGTTTCGCAATGCAGTTTGAATCAACCAATCGGCGACAACGGGATTTTTCGGTAATAATGGTCCGTGAGAATAAGTTGCGATCGCATTCTGATAAAACGCTCCTTCGGTTCCGTCTTCACCGTTGTTTCCCAAGCCGTAAACTACTTTACCTAAAGCTTCAACTTCCCCTAATTTAGTACGTCCGCCGTGATTTTCAAAGCCGACTAAATAAGGTGTAACGCCACCCAACATTTCTTTTAAATCTTTGGCTAATTTAGAAGCGGTAACTTCTATCACTAAATTACCGATGCAGCGGCGGGTATTTTCACCGGGATGCACGGAAACTAAATCCAAGATTCCCAAACCTTCGATTCTTTGTCCCAAACCGGGTTCGTAATAATGTCCCAACAGTTGTGGGGAACCGCAGGTAAACACGCCGGGGGTACCATTATCAAGCTTGAGGCGCATCGCATCAGCCTTCGCACCTTTCAAATCGCGCATCACAATTTCTTGCTGTCTATCCTGTGCCCCACCACCAACGATAATATCTACAGATTTAATCTCATCAGCGGTAGAATTTTGGTCTAAAGGCACAACTTTAACGTCATATCCGCGCCACTGAGTGCGACGTTCGATAACGATGACATTACCCCTATCTCCGTAAGTACTCATCAAAGTTGGGTAAAGCCAGCCTATAGTTAATTCAATTTGGTTATTCATAGTAAAAGGTCAAAGGTCAAAGGTCAAAGGTTAAAGGTTAAAGGTTAAAGGTTAAAGGTTAAAATCTTGGGTGACATTTACTTTCCTCGCTCCTCACTCCTAATGGGGAATGGGTAGAGGGGGAAGAGGGGGGAGATGGGGAGACAAGGGGACAAGGGGACAAGGAGACAAGGGGAAATTTAAACTTCTCACTCTTAACTCTTAACTCCTAATTCCTAACTCCTAACTCCTAACTCCTAACTGTTCATTGATAATTGAAATTACCGAATTTTTTTACCTGTCAATGCTTCTCTTACGTCTAACATTGCCGTGTAAGTAGGTAATATATGTAGGGTTTCGTGTTCTGCGGTATGTTCTAATGCGGTTGTAATTGCTTTTCGTAAGTCTTCTTCGACAATCAAGTTTAAGTTGTTATTGGTGGACTCTTGGCTGTAGCGCAGACGTAATGCCATATCGTAAACGCGATCGCCACTTACAATTAATGTACCTCCCCGCTGTACCAATTCTTCGGTGTCAACATCCCAAATCCAGGATACATCTTCGCCATCCTGTACGCGATCGTTCAAAACCAGCAAAGTTGTTTTGTTATTGCTTTCGGTAACTACGCGAATGGTTTCGTTGGTACCTACCGGATTTTTTGATAGCAGAATTCGGACTTTTTTACCATTAATATTTAACTCTTCCGCACGCCCAAAAGCTGGTTGAAATTTCGGAATAGCTTTACGAATATTAGCTTCATCAATTCCTAATTCTTTGGCGGCAGTGGCAGCGGCTAAGGTATTGTATTTGTTATAAAGTCCTACTAGAACTTGTTCCCATTCGCGACTTTTTAAATCGGGTTCGCTTTTAGCAAAACCACAAGCTGGACAAGTGTAATCTCCTAAATGCGATAGATAAACCCCTTCGTAATCCAAAGAATGCCCGCAATTAGGGCAGTAAATCGAATCAACTGCATGAGGAATCGCTTCTAAATACTTTTCCGGTTCGGTTAAACCAAAAAATACGACTTTTTGAGATAATTGTTGACCCAAATAAGATAAAGTCGGATCGTCAGCATTGGGAATAACCACCGTATCTGGTGCGAGGGTAGAAATTGCTTTCGTCCACCGCTTGCTAATAGAGTCTACCTCACCATATCGATCCAATTGGTCGCGAAATAAATTTAAACAAAGAATAATCTTGGGTTGAATCGGTTGCAATACCTTAGCTACAATATTTTCATCAACTTCCAAAATGGCGTAATCTACATTTAAATTACCAATCAAATTGGTACTTTCCATCAACGCAGTTACCAAACCATTTTCTAGATTAGCGCCAGTAGAATTGAGAGCAACGCGGTACCCCTGTTCCTCCAACATCGTCCGTAACAGCAAAGATGTGGTAGTTTTACCATTAGTACCAGCAATTAAAATAATGCCTTGTTTAACTTGCTGACTCAAAGACTGCAAAAGCGCAGGATAAATACGTCGTGCGATCGAACCGGGTAAAACAGAAGCAGCACCCAGACGCAAACTACGTACACCAAAAGTCACGCTTTTTGCAGCAGACACAGCCAAACCAAGCCGAAATTTATCTATAAGTTCATTTCCCACAAACGTACCCTAATTTTAAAGATATAAGTTTCAAATTTAATTAGCGTGAGTTTAGCGAATCCCCGGAGAAAAAGCCAGCCTTGAGGTAACAAATTGGGGAAGAGGGGGAAGAGGGGGAAGAGGGGGAAGGAGTTATTACACCTTTAACCTTTAACCTTTGACCTTTAACCTTTGACCTTTGACCTTTTTACCATGCCCAATTACCAATTACCTATTTCCAATTTTCTATATATCCATCTTGCAAAGTTCATTTCAGCATAAACTAAAAACAAAATCTAGCTTAAAGGGTTGCTTTGAATGAGTAAATTAAAATCGTATATTTTACATATTTTCTTTTATGGTTGGGAGCGTTGTTTGTCTTTATTAATACTAATTAGCTGCATATTATTTACGAGTATGCAACCAGCATTAGCAGCTGTTGATGATGATAGTTATGAAGGCAATATCTTTATGGTTTATGCTGGCAACGGCTCGATGGTTCCCGCACACGCGACTTTAGCTCAAGCTTTGGCAGAGCATAAACCTACAATGTTAGCTTTCTATGTGGATGACAGCCGCGATTGCAAAAAGCACGCGATTGTTATTTCTCGCATCCAGTCGTTTTACGGTAGCGTAGCAGAAATTATCGCTGTAAATGTAGATCGAATTCCACTTGAAGCGAATTCTCCTACAGAACCAAGTTATTACTATGATGGTGCCGTTCCTCAAGTGGTAGTATTTAATCAAGCGGGAGATGTGATTTTAAACAAAAAAGGGCAAGTTCCTTTTGAAGAAATAGATGACAAATTCCGAGAAGTGTTTGATTTATTACCGCGTTCTGAATCAGTAGAATTAAAGCGGCGTTCCTTTAATGAGTTCAGTAGTGAGTTAGCTGAATAACATAAAGTGCCGAAGAATTTGTTCGGCACTTACTTTTTAGTGATATCTAATACTGCAATCTCTGAAATGAAGCGATAATATCTAAAGGTCAGCTATTAAGCATTTATAAATTACTGCCTTACCTGATGACCGATCGATGTAATAACTATTAGAGTGTATTCTGATGTCAGAAGTTTACACTACCGAGGAACTAATCAAAATTTTAACAGATGAGCGCCAAGCTTGTCTGACGGGAAAACGTCTGAAGTTAGAGGTAAAGGTATCTGGTAATCCTGTTATTGACCAGTTTATCAAAACTGAAGGCTTGCAAAAGTTTACTGCCTATCAAGATTTTAAAGCCGCTATTCACGAATATCAAAGGGAACATCAAGTTTCCGGTATTATGTGGCGAGAGGTAAATGTGAAAGGCGAAAGTTTACGTTACCCGGAAGTTGATGCACAGTTAATTGCGCTACAAAACGACTTGAAAATATTAGAGTCTGCCAAAAGTTCAATTTTAGAATTTTGGTACAAAGTAACTGTCGGCATGGACTTTTATTTAAGCGTTAGTAACGGTAAACAATATCAACAAATTAATATAGAAGATATTAACAGAATAGACTATAGAACCCGATGGGCTAGTCTATGGAAATGGGAAAATTCTAATTTTTTAGAAATCATTTTGCAGTTGGGATGGGGAAAACCAGAAGAAGCTTGTTATAAACGAGGATTTCCTGCATCTGGTAGCGAATTTATTCATGCAGTTAATCCAGGTAAGCAACCCATTGGATAATATGTTAATTTGGACAAGTTTGTAGTAAGGGCATTGGTTCCCTCTCATCCTCCGGGCTAAAGCCCTTACTACGAACCTTTATAGAAATAGTTATTTAATATACATAATGGTTGAGTCGATTTTGTGGCGGCTGTTTATTGCATTATTGATACTCAGCTTAGTTATTCTTATCGGTTTTTATTTCCGAGGAGCCTTTCGCGATCGCATAAAATATCGAGTTAAAAATGCGCTTAAACCGGACGATCCAGAGTTTCCCTTTGTCTTGGCTAGTACGACCAACTCTTTTATGAGTACCGGCGTAGTTACCAATTTCTGGAATCAAGCTGGTGCTATTCAACAGGCTCGTTTAGATGCGATCGGTCAAGCACAACATACAATTGACTTTGAAACGTTCTTTATGACTCCCGGTAAGAGAGCCGATGATTTTGCGATCGCGCTTGCCGAAAGAGCCGGAGCGGGTGTTGAAGTACGGTTAATTGTCGATCAATATGGCACAAAAAAGATATCCAAGCAATATTGGCAGCGTTTGCGAGCAACGGGGGTAAAAGTCTCTTTTTTTAATGCCTTTAATTGGAAAGCTCCTTTAGATTATGCCGGTCGCACTCACCGCAAGCTATTATTAGTCGATAGTAAGTTTGGTTTAGTAGGTGGTGCGGGTATTTCCGATTTGTGGGATGGTACCCAAAAAGATGATGATACGCAGCCCTGGTTAGATGTAGAAATGCGTCTAGAAGGAGAAATTATTCGGATTTTAGAAGGCGTATTTTCGCAACACTGGACTTTTGCAGACTGTACGGCAAATTTCGCTAGAGAAAAATTTCAACCCGGTAGCGATAAAGAGAATCAGCATTTAATGTTAGTAATACCGGGAGCAAACCCCAAAATCCGTTTTTCACCGATTCAAAATTTTAAATACAACAGTATTATTTGTGCTAGAAAACGAATTTGGTTGGCTAGCCCTTATTTTCTACCCGACGAAAACTCGATCAATTTATTAGTAGAAGCAAAACAAAAAGGGGTAGATGTTCGCATTCTTACCACCAGCAAACGCAGCGATAAAAAGCCCGTTCACTATGCTTCCTTCGAGCATTACGGGAAGTTACTTGAAGGTGATGTGGAAATCTATGAGTTTCAGCCCAGCATGACTCACGCAAAATTGCTGTTAATTGACGATCTGTGGGTAACGACGGGGAGTGCTAATTTTGACCCCCGCAGCTTTTGTCATAACGAAGAATTAGACATTTGTAGCGCCCAACCTGAGTTAGTTAAAGGGATTAAAGATACTTTTGAAAAAGGTTTTGCACAAAGCAAGCGCATTACTTATGAAGAGTGGAAAAAGCGTTCTTTAATCAAACATAGAATATTAGGTAATATAGTTGATTTCTTTCAGTGGCAATTGTAAGTATTAAAGAATAGGGAATAGGGAATTGGAGGAAGAATAATGCGTTATGTTGTAGTAATTGAAAAAGCAGAAACTAGCTACGGTGCTTACGTTCCTGATTTACCTGGATGTGTTGCAGTAGCTGAAAGTGTAGAAGAAGTAAAAACGTTAATAGAGTCAGCCGTTGAATTTCATTTAGAAGGTATGGAAGAAGATGGATTGCTAATTCCTGAGCCTAAAACTATTGCTCATGAAGTAGAAATTTTAAAATAGTATTTGTAGGATGCGTTAGGCATTTTGTAATATCATTTGAGGTTATACATTAATTAATGCCCTAATGCACCATCAACCGAAAGTATACCGAAAGTGCAAATGGATTTTTTGTAGTGCGAGCATCTTGCTCGCTATACTCTATAAATAGCGAGAAAGTGCCAACGATCGCAGTGAGTTACGACAAGAATAATACCTATTTATCCTTAAAATTATACGTGCCGTAACACAACCTACAATAAGATCGGGTGGACAAAAATAATGCCCACCCAATTATCTAAGAAAGCTTAGACAAAATTAAACCAAACCATTGATTATCATCAGTCCACACTTTTTGGGGAACTAAACCTTTACTTTTAAGTAACTGCTGAATATCATTAATATCGAATTTGCGAGAAATTTCGGTATTGATGGTTTCGCCGAGTTCAAAGTTAACTTTAAGATTGAGAGCGCGTAATTTTACGGTTTGAGATTCCAACGATCGCAAATGCATTTCTATTTGATTTTCTGTTTCGTTATAAAATGCCCAATGTTCAAACTTGCTTAAATCAAAGTTACCGTCAAAGCGGCGATTCAAATGGTTCAACATATTAAGATTAAAAGCTGCCGTTACCCCCGCAGAATCATCGTAAGCAGCTTCTAAAATATGTTTGGGTTTTTGTAAATCTACCCCTAATAAAAAATACTCTCCCGACTGTAAAGCAGCAGTAATTTTAGATAAAAAATCGTCGCATTCTTGAGGATTCAAATTACCCAAAGTACTACCAATAAATGCGATCGCGCGACTGGGTAATTCGCTTGGCTGCAATTCTCCTAACGCTTGTTCGTAGGTTCCCGCTAATGCATGAACTTGCAATGAGGGATAATCTACCAACAGTTGTCGAGCGCTTGCTTCTAAAATACCCGCACTTACATCAACTGGTAAATAATGCAAAGTATAACCAAGCTTTTGGTAAGCATCTAATAAGATACGAGTCTTTGTTGAACTACCGCTACCAAGTTCTATTAATTCGCAAGCGCCAGTTGTCTTGGCAATTTCTTCAGCACAGTTTTGTAAAATCGAAGTCTCAGTTCTAGTTACATAATATTCCGGTAATTCACAAATTTCTTCAAACAACTCAGAACCGCGATCGTCATATAAATAGCGTGGAGAGAGATATTTAGGATTATGAGTTAATCCTTCAACTACATCGCTTCCAACAGCAGAAGAAACTTTCTTAGTTGCTTGTTGTAAGTGTTGTACTTTTAACCGACTTTCAACGCTGTTAGAGTAACCAACCCTGCCGCTGGTAGCTTTGGAAAATGTCATTGAGCCTCCGATTGCTTGGCACAAAGGTTGCTTTTGAAAACAAACCTCAAACCAAATCTAGATTACCAGTAACCAGTAATCAATTATCAATTATCAATTAGGAGTTAGGAGTTAGGAGTTAAGAGTAGCGAGTAGGGAGTAGTGAGTAGGGAGTAGCGAGTAGTGAGTAGCGAGTTAGGAAAACTAATTAATTTCTCTTTGTCCCCTTGTCCCCTTGTCACCCCCTCTTCCCCTCTTCCCCCTCTACCCCCTCTCCCCCCTCTTCCCCCTCTACCCCATCCCCCCATCTCTTCCTCAAGCAGCGCAACGAAATCCGGCGAATATCTGACGCACTCCGGGATGGTACCAGTTACGAAAGCTACTGCGTAATGCCCACCGACGAGTTGCCCAGCTGCCACCTTTGAGAACCTTATGCTCGTTGTCGAAGTAAATTTGGGAGTAGCCTTTGTAGGGGTAATGTTGAAAGCCTTGATAAGCATCAAACCAACTTGCAGTCCATTCCCAAACGTTTCCCAAGGTATCGTATAAACCGTAGGCGCTTTGCCCAAATGGATAAGCGTTTACTGGTGTTGTTTGACTGTGAATGTTGTTGTGGTTGCAGTTTTCGGGTGTGGGTTGTTTATCTCCCCAAGGATAAATACGACGGGATTTTGATTTTTCATCCCAACTCGCGGCTTTTTCCCATTCTGCTTCTGTAGGTAAACGTTTACCTACAAAGTTTGCATAAGCTTCTGCTTCGTACCAACTTACACCCCAAACCGGATTATTGTACCAAGCTGGGTTATCTTCCCAATAAAGTGGCTGTGTGGCTTTTTCTGCTTGCAACCATTTCCAACCAGCTTCCGACCACCACTGAGCATTTTTGTAACCGCCCGCTTCCATAAATATCCGATATTGCTTGCAGGTAAC
The DNA here is from genome assembly GCA_965234645.1 of Rivularia sp. (in: cyanobacteria). Lineage (GTDB taxonomy): Bacteria > Cyanobacteriota > Cyanobacteriia > Cyanobacteriales > Nostocaceae > Rivularia. The sequence goes on from OZ248344.1 coordinate 842,741, forward strand.
TGGATAGCGATCGATTGAGTATGTATCTAAATAGACTTTATGGGCGCAGCCTTCGTTATCAAGCGCATCTAAAGAGTTGCTACCCATTTCAAATTCACCCCCCGGAATTTGAATCATCTCGTTAAGAGGATTGGGAAGTAAAGGAGAAGAAGAGTAAGCTTGATGCCAAGAATTTTCTTGCTCGTTATTAGATTGCTGATTCCTCATCAACTCCAACACAAAACTAATCGTTTCGCTGTGCTGGCTTTCGTGTTGTAGCAAAAAGCGCCATAAACGTTCTTGCTGTTCTAAATTAGTTCTTTCCATGTGATACAGAACTTTGTCTCGAACTATATCCAGGTAATGGCGAGTTTCTTTTAAAGAAGGTAATTTGACGCGCTGATTTTTAGGCAAACCGTCTGCCGCGAACAGCTTACGATATTGCGGAAACGTACAAGGTAAAGCAGCAGTACGTTCTAATATCCATAAAGATTCAGTGTAAGCAATATGCCCTAAATGCCAGCCTACAGGACTAAAATCGGGATGAGCTTGACGACAAAAAGTCGCTTCATCCATATTTTTAAACAATTCAAGAGTTTTTGCGCGACATTCGACGAAAGCGCGAATAATACTCTCTTTTAAACCAGATTCTTTTAGACTAGATTTGCTCAATTCTGAGATCACAATCTTCTCCCACACTAAGAATGCTATTTTCTGGAAACGAATTCCAATTACCTTTAAACAGCGGCTCAGAAGCAATAATTACGGAGTTACGGAAATTTGCATCATTTTGCAGCCAATATAGAGAAGGTGATGGAGGTTTTGTACTAAGGCGAGATGCTACAAGACGATTCCCATCACTTACAACTACGTTAGCTAAAGTATAAGTATTATGAGCTTCCGCTAACTCTTTTAATTTAAGTAAAGTCACATGCAAAGCTTGCTCTAAACTTTTACCGGGATTATTTTGCAACTCGTTGAGCAAGAGAGCAAAAATGTGTTCTGAATCTGTAGTTCCATTTATCCATTGATAAATTTCATCGCTTAGTTGACTGCGTATAGGTCTGTATAAGGTCTGACGAAACCGATCGATCTTACCATTATGAATAAATAATAAACGCTCTCTTTGGAATGGCTGACAATTACTTAGATCGAGGGCTTGTCCCAGCGTGGCGCTACGAACATAAGAAACAACGCATCCAGATTCAACATAACGGCTAAGGCTGGGTAGATTAGCATCATTCCAAATCGGTAGCGTACTTCTGTAAGTAAAAGGATCGGTATCCTTTTGAGCGTGATACCAGCCCACACCAAAGCCATCAGCATTCACAGTTCCCGAAATCATTTCCTGGGGCTTATAGCTTTGAGTAATCAGTGAATGTTCGTGGTTATCAAGTAAACTTTCTAAAGAAACAGGCGAACCAAGATAAGCAAGTAATCGGCACATAAAATAAGTTAGGAGTTATGAGTTATGAGTTATGAGTTATGAGTTATGAGTTAGAAGTTAGGAGTTAGGAGTTATGAGTTAGAAATTTTACCCCCTGTTCCCCCTATCCTACCAATGCTCAACTAATCACTTATAGCAAAAATAGTACAAATGTTTAATTCTATTGCGGTGATTTTCCATACCGATTTAATCAAACTTGTACTCTGTGCCATTAGTTTTGAAAAGCAATAAAAGTTCGTAGTAAGGGCATCGGTTCCCCTCCATACGAGGTAACAAATCCTCAGAGCCGGAGAGTTAAAACTCTTACTACGAACCTTTCTACCCATCAGAAATGGGACAAGGGGACAAGGGGATAGATTTTAATCTAAAATCCCAAATCACATAACTCCTAACTCTTCACTCCTAACTCCTAACTTTTAATTGTTCATTGATAATTGAATGCAGCGATCGCCAATGCACCCCAGCCAGCGATAAATGCTGCACCACCGATTGGTGTTATGGCTCCTAATATTTTGATGTCGCTCAAGCTCAAGGCGTATAAACTTCCTGAAAAAATAAATATACCGATAATAAATAACCAACCACTCGTGACTAAACTTGGTGATGGTGACTTGCTTTGAATAAGTAAGATTGCAACTAGTAACAGCGCTAAAGCGTGATACATCTGATAGCGAGCGCCGACTTCAAAAATTTGCAGAGCGCGATCGCTAAGTCTTTCTTTTAAAGCGTGAGAAGCAAAAGCCCCAGCAGCCACTGATAAACCAGCGAATAAGGCTGCTAGGCTGATGAATATTTTGATCATTGTTAGTGATGGGGAAGAGGGGGATGGGGGGATGGGGAGACAAGGGGAAGAGGGGGAAGAGCGGGAAGAGGGGGTAGAGGGGGTAGATAATTATTAATTCCTAACTCCTAACTCTTAACTCCTAATTCCTAACTCTTAACTCCTAACTCCTAATTCCTAACTCTTAACTCCTAACTCCTAACTCCTAACTCCTAATAATTCCCTATTTATTTTAAATATCAAAGTGATAAGACACTGCACCGTCTTCACTTACTTTAAAGTTAGCGTTAAATTGCTTGGCTTGGTCGTCTAAGAATTCTCTGGCGGTGGCTGGTGGTAGCTGTGACTGCATTGCAAAGCCTAAAACTGTGATGCGTCCTTCGTTTTCGGCTATCATGCGATAAAACATCGATTGCAGGTGAAGATTGATCTGTTGCGCGATCGCGGTTTCTTCTTTTTTCCCTTGACGGCGCATTCCCAAAGCTAACCATCCACCTAAAGCTAAACTGGGTAAACCGAAAATAATCCCATTTATTGCTGTGGTATTTAGCTCGGCTACTGCATAATCATTAATATAATCGTTTTCACTAAGTATATCCTTATACATTAGGTGTTTATTTATCATTGCGCTGCCTGATAGTGTTGTCAGCATAAACCCTAGTACAATCAACCAGCCAGCAGCTAATTTCTCAACAGTTTTCATAATATTTTTAAAGTTTTTACTTTTAAGGTTGATTCTAACCTCACTTTATCAAAGCTTCCAGTAAGCAATTATCGATTATTAACGATCGATGACCGATTTTTCATCTGTGCTTGATAGTTGTTTCACAATTATTTTATTTTTTATGGTTGATTTTACGTAGTGTCACGTTTATATTACTCCTGTCTCCCTCCTGGCGATTACTTATAAAATTTCTCCCCCTCTTCCCCCTCTTCCCCCTCTTCCCCCTCTTCCCCCTCTCCTCCTCACTCAATTAAGTAATCATAAAGCCAGGAAGGAAGTAAAACCTGACCTTGCATTTGAGCGGGAATGGGGAAATATAAATATGATTGCGTAAGTTTTATTGATGTGGAAACGCGCCGATCGCAACGTTTCCACAAGTTAATTAAAACAAAACAGAATTAAAATAAATACACCCGATCGAAGATCAAAGATGAAAGTGATAATAAACGCCACCATTCTGACTGTGGTCAAAGGTAGCATTAAACTCTTTCGCTTTTGAATCTAAGAATAATTTGGCTTCTTCTCCTGTTATTTCTGCTTCTTTGGCAAAGCGTAATAAGGAAATTTGTCCTCTTTGTTCTTCGACAAGACGATAAAAAGTAGACTGAAGATGACTTGCTAACTGTCTTCGATCTTGCTTTTTCAAGCTTAATATCAGCCAACTACCAAATCCGACACCGGATAAACCCAAAGCGAAACCTATACCAGTAAAGGCTTTATCCGCCATTTCTTCTTGTTGAGTCTCTTGATTATTAGTCGATAATGCCTCCACAGTTACGTGCATGAGAAAAATAGAACTGAATGAGAGTAGCAAACCAGCTGAAACTTTTGTGAGAAACTTCATAGAAACACGACAAGATATGATATCTTGCCGCGATCTTAACCTTAGTTGCGTGTAGCTTCCAGTATCCGGGAAAAGTAAAATCGCGTGCGCGTCATTGCTTGACGTTTGATGCTAAAGCCGTTTTTTTGCAGAAAATCGACGATATTGGCTTCACGATGTAGATATGCACGGGTGGTTTTACTGGGGCCTGGAAAGAAACCTCCGATTTTCTTTAATATGCTCAGGGCAAAGGTTTTGGGCGCAAAACTCACAATTATCCGTGATTCTGCGGTACTGCATAAATGAGATATCATTTCGGCAGCTTTTTCTTGAGGATAGTGAATCAAAACATCAAGACAAACAACCGTATGATACTTACCACTCAAGGCTTCCAAATCTTGGACGGCGAAAGTTGGATTATCGGCGTTTCCTAAAATATTTTTGGCTCGCTCTTTACCTTCTTCGACCATTTTTTCCGAAATATCGCTGGCGTAAACTTTTGCTCCGGCTTGGGCTAAGGGTATGCTGAGACTACCCACACCACATCCAGCGTCGCATATTGATATTTCTGCCAAGTTTTCATCCGCTTTTAACCAGCTAAGTACCGTTTCTACGGTTTTTTGATGCCCTTTACGGATATCAAGCTGCACTTTATTAACTTCACCATTGCCATAAATGCGCCTCCAACGGTCAAAGCCCGTGGAATTGAAATATTCCTTAACAATGGTTTTATCGTCTGTTGCGTTCATAAAATTTAATAATTAACGGTTTCAAGTCGAGCAAAATGCTTATTATCGGTAGGATATCAATTGATGACGACAAAACCTAATAAAAAAAACGTGAGTTTGAAAGAGTCCACTTGAGAAGTCGGGTTTTTAGATAGCAGTATCTGTAATATGCTTACCATTGGCATAAAAACCAGTTAAGAAGTCGGGTTTTTAGATGGGAGTATTTGTAATATGCTTACCATTGGCATAAAAACCAGTTAAGAAGTCGGGTTTTTAGATAGCAGTATCTGTAATATGCTTACCATTGGCATAAAAACCCGACTTCTGATTATTGATTGCCTTTTAAGATAACAAGCGCTGCCAAGTCAAGTCTTTACTAGATTCGTCGTAATTCCAGCGCAACAAATTACTAGCATGAGCGCCTTCAATTGCTGATAAACCAATTGCTTTTCGCGGTGCGGTGGTTGCGATCGCAATGGCTGTTTCAACGTTACATATTCCCCATTTGACCAAATTCTGCACCCCAGCAAGCAGCGGTAAAGTTGTTCCTGACAAAGTTCCATCTGCTAACCGTGCGGTACCATCACTAACTGTAATTTCTCGACTATCCCAAGGATAAGTGCCGTCGGGTAATCCTAAAGGAGCCAGAGCATCGCTGACTAAGAAAAGTCCTTTTGTATAATCGCTTGCCCGTAACAGTAAATCTATCATCATCGGCGAAACGTGTTTACCATCAGCGATAAAACCACACATGACGTTTTCGTGGGTAATAGCCGCAGCTAATAAACCAGGCTCGCGGTGATGTAATGGTGGCATCGCATTGAAAGCGTGAGTCACCATAGTCGCACCCATATCAAAAGCGGTTTGCGCTTGTTCTGCGGTGGCTTGGGAATGTCCTAAACTAACGGTGATCCCTTGTTGACGTAAATAAGGTATGACTTCGTTGTGTGAATCTAATTCTGGCGCTAAAGTCATCACTTTAACAATCTCTGTAAAGTCGCCCAATACTCGTTTTACTTCCCCAAGCGATAAAGGCAACAGATACTCTTGTGGATGTGCGCCGCGTTTTTGAGGATTTAAAAATGGTCCTTCTAAATGCACTCCTAAAACTTTCGCACCCGAAGTTTGATTTTGCATGAAATCGGCAACTACTGCAAGAGAATGCTCGATATTTTCTACAGAAGTTGTCACCACAGTGGGTAAAAATCCATCAACACCGCCATCCCAAAGATAATCGCAGATTTTTTGCAAACTAAGTGCATTTTCTGCATTCAATTCTGGAAACGCAGTTCCCAACGCGCCGTTAATTTGCAAATCTACACCACCCAAAGAAAGGCGATCGCTTTGGGCATCCAATAATTGCAAATCCTTAAGGGGAACCCGTTTGATAATTTTATCCATCGGCACTATTTGTTCAATAATGCCATCGCGGTTAATAAATAACATTTGTCTACCTTCGTAACCGGGGACGAAAGCATTAATAATGTTTAATGGTGTAGTAAAATTGCTTAGTGTTTTTATCATAGGATTTACCAAATTTACGAATAAAGCTGAGTAGATTTTGATAGAAACTAACACTATTAATCAAGAATAAAATTGAAAAAAGTAGGGAGTAGGGAGTAAAGAGTAGCGAGTAGCGAGTAGCGAGTAGCGAGTAGCGAGTAGCGAGTAGCGAGTAGCGAGTAGCGAGTAGCGAGTAGCGAGTAGCGAGTAGAAAAAATACTTAACTGCTAACTGCTAACTGCTAACTCTTAACTGCTAACTCTTAACTGCTAACTCCTAACTCCTAACTCCTAACTGCTAACTCCTAACTCCTAACTGCTAACTCCTAACTCTTAACTGCTAACTCTTAACTGCTAACTCCTAACTGCTAACTCCTAACTCCTAACTCCTAACTCCTAACTCCTAACTCAATACCCAAAATCACTATGACTGTCGGAATTATCATGGGTAGCGACTCCGATTTACCCACCATGCAAGATGCTATTAAAGTTTGTGAAGAATTCGGCGTTAGTTGCGAAGTTGCGATCGTTAGCGCCCATCGTACCCCGCAACGCATGGTGGAATACGCTACGACAGCTGTTTCTCGCGGTATAAAAGTAATTATTGCTGGAGCAGGTGGTGCAGCCCATCTTCCCGGTATGGTTGCTGCTTTAACTCCACTTCCGGTAATTGGAGTTCCCGTTGCCAGTCGTCATTTAAAAGGTGTCGATTCTTTACATTCGATCGTGCAAATGCCTGCTGGTATACCTGTCGCAACTGTGGCGATCGGTAATGCCAAAAATGCCGGACTTTTAGCAGTACAAATACTTGCTACTCATCGATCGGATTTGCTGGAAAAAGTTATTCTATATCGTCAAAATCTCCGCGACTCTGTAATTAAAAAGCAAGAAAATCTTGAAAAATTAGGCTACCAAGAATATTTAAATCAAATGTGATGCGATAGAAATGATACAAAAAATGATGAAATAAGAATGTACTAAGTCTGACTTATAAAACAAGTATTTTTACTATTTACGGGTTTTAAAAATTCCCATAAAAAAAATTATTGAAAAAATTGAATCAAAATTATTTACATTTATTATAAAAAATTAATATTTTTATACGTAAGTGAACAAGCAATTTATTCGTATAAAAGATTAATAATTAGCATAATTATTTGCGTTCGGAAAGTTATGAAATATTGACAAAATAGTCATTTTTTAGGTTATTTTTGGCTTAAAATGCAATCGCGAATAATCAAAAATACCAAAAAATAGTAGCAACTGCTACAGAACTTACAAAGAGCGTGCTGTAATTATTGTTTTCTAACCGTTGTAACTTTTTAATTGCAGTAAATCATGGAATATAAAGGCTTTTAGACGTAAACCTAATTGTTAAAGAATTGATGAGGCTAGTTGCAGAGGTTTCCAAAAAGACATAATAATAATCTTTTAAGAAAAACTGGTTGCAGCAACATATGTATCGTTACTTTGTTGACTAGTAACTAGATTATTTGGTTTCCTAGATTTTTAACAGGCTTTTTGAGCAGCAACTTTCATAGGTACAAGAATCAAAGATAAATTCCCGAACCGCAAGTAATGCTATTCGGAAAAATTCGGCTTTTGATATCTAACCGGCGTTGAAATCACAACGGTGTTACCCGAAGAAAGCGGTGTTTTCTAGTTGAGGAAGTAAAGGAGTGAAGATGCAAAAAGTGACGCGAAGAAATAATAGAAACGGTAAGCGGGGTAATTCAAAGGCTACTAGCGCTACACGTAATCTCTCATTTGTCAAACAAGTAGGGCAAGGAATTAAAGGTTTAAATCCTAACTTGCGTGCCTGTTTGCCGATCGCAGGTTTTATTGTATTGGCATCGGGTTATGCGGCAGTTGCTCAAGCTCCTACCGCAGACGCAGGACCGACAACAGCGGAACTCAAGGTTGCATTAGATACGCTTTGGGTAGCAGTTGCAGCGTTTCTAGTAATTTTCATGAACGCTGGTTTCGGAATGTTGGAAACCGGAATGTGTCGTCAGAAAAACGCCGTCAACATTCTTTCTAAGAACTTGATCGTATTTGCTTTGGCTACTTTGGCATTTTACGTAATCGGCTTTGGCATCATGTTCGGCGATGGAAATGGATTCTTTGGTTTGAATGGTTTCTTGCTCTCAGGGACAGATAATAGTCCGGTGATGGGAGATGCTTACAAAGGCGTTTTCGGCTCTCTTAACTGGGCTGGCGTACCTTTGTCTGCTAAATTCTTGTTCCAATTAGCATTCGCTGGAACCGCTGCGACAATTGTATCTGGAGCCGTAGCCGAAAGAATTAAGTTTATTGACTTCTTAATTTTTAGCCTGTTGCTAGTTGGTATTGCTTACCCAATTACCGGACATTGGATTTGGGGTGGTGGCTGGTTAGCAAATGCCGGTTTCTGGGATTTTGCTGGTTCCACAGTTGTACACTCCGTTGGTGGTTGGGCAGCTTTGATGGGTGCAGCTATTCTTGGACCCCGTATTGGTAAATATAGCGACGGTAGAACCAATGCAATACCTCCTCATAACTTGAGCATCGCTACTTTGGGCTGTTTGATTTTGTGGTTGGGCTGGTTTGGTTTCAACCCCGGTTCTACAATGGCTGCTGATGCAAACGCAATTGCTCACATTGCTTTAACCACAAACTTAGCTGCTGCTGCTGGCGCAGTAACTGCTTGTTTCGTAGCTTGGGGTTACTTGGGTAAGCCAGACTTATCGATGATTATCAACGGTACCTTAGCTGGTTTGGTAGGTATCACCGCAGGTTGTGCTTGGGTTAACTTGCCTAGTGCCATAATAATTGGTGCGATCGCCGGAGCTTTGGTAGTATTTGCTGTTACCTTCTTCGATAAAATCAGAATTGACGATCCAGTAGGAGCGATTTCCGTTCACTTGGTTTGTGGTTTCTGGGGAACTTTGGCAGTAGGTTTGTTTGCTGTTGGAGGAACTCCCGACGGTATTTATGCTGAAGGACCAGCTGCTGGTTTATTGTTCGGTGGTGGAATTGCTCCCCTATTCACTCAATTAGCAGGTGCTTTGGCTGTAGGCGGTATGACCGTATTACTTAGCACCATCTTCTGGGTAGCATTGAAAGCTACATTAGGTATCCGCGTCACCCGCGAAGAGGAATTAGAAGGATTGGATATTGGCGAACACGGAATGGAAGCTTACAGTGGTTTTGCTAAAGAAGCTGACACCATTGGATATGCCGAATTAGATAGACCTGGAATCTCTACACAAGGAGATATGCCTAGAAGTTTGTAATTTTCACGCTTGTATTTCAATTGAATAAGTAAATTAATTAGCCCTACTTTCTAACCCGGAAGTAGGGCTTTTTTTGCGTTCGTAGTAAGTGGCTCTAGCCCTCGGATTTAGGGAACCAAAACCCTTACTACAAACCTTGAGGATTTTGTCAATAGCAATATTAAGATTTTCCCCTTGATAATAATTTTTTTGAAATGATTTGGGAATACTAAATCCAGAATTATTTTGTTAAGGATGAAAGCAGTATGGCTAGAACTCAGATTAGCATCACCGGATATGACATTAAAGAAGAACTTTATAACGGTTCAAGAACAATGGTATATCGTGCTATTCGAGATTCGGACCGAAAACCTGTAGTTATCAAACTGCTGAAAAATCCTTATCCTAACTTCAATGAATTACTGCAATTTCGCAATCAGTACACGATTAGCAAAAACTTAGATATTCCCCAAATCATTCGTCCCTACAGTCTCGAACCTTACGAGAATAGTTATGCTTTGGTAATGGAATTCGGTGGGATTTCGCTGCACAAATATATGCAGAGGGGAATTGCTTCTGTTGAAGATATATTATCAATTACGTTGGAAATTACAGATATTCTCCATAATTTGCATCAAAATCGCGTTATTCACAAAGATATTAAACCAGCAAATATATTAATTCATCCCGAAACACGAGAAGTTAAATTAATTGACTTTAGTATCGCTTCATTGCTACCCAAGGAAACCCAAGAAATTAAAAATCCGAATGGTTTAGAAGGGACACTTGCTTATATATCACCAGAGCAAACCGGAAGAATGAATCGGGGAATAGATTACCGCAGTGATTTTTATTCGTTAGGTGTAACTTTATTTGAATTATTAACTGGGGAATTACCTTTTAAATCTGATGATGCGATGGAATTGGTGCATTGTCATATTGCGAAAACTCCTCCAGTAATAAGCAAACCTCACCCTAACCCTCTCCTTGGTAAGGAGAGGGAATACTTAGAAGAGATTCCTCAAGTTTTGTCGGATATCGTCATGAAGTTAATGGCGAAAAATGCTGAAGATAGATATCAGAATGCTTTGGGATTGAAGTACGATTTAGAAATTTGTTTAAAACAGCTTCAAGAAACTGGTAATATTGAAAATTTTGAAATTGCTCAACGAGATATTTGCGATCGCTTTATTATTCCTGAAAAACTTTATGGTAGAGAAAAAGAAGTTAAAGAATTATTAGCAGCGTTTGAGAGAGTTACTAAAGGAACCAGCGAATTAATATTGGTAGCTGGTTTTTCTGGAATTGGTAAAACCGCAATTGTTAATGAAGTTCATAAGCCGATAGTTAAACAACGCGGTTATTTTATTAAAGGTAAATTTGACCAGTTTAATAAAAATATTCCTTTCTCGGCTTTTGTCCAAGCTTTGCGAAATTTGATCGGACAATTATTGAGCGAAACTGATGCTCATTTGTCAATTTGGAAACAGAAAATTTTACAGGCTTTGAATGAAAACGGACAAGTAATTATTGATGTAATTCCCGAATTAGAACAAATTATTGGTAAACAATCACCCGTAACAGAATTATCAGGTGCTGCCGCTCAAAATAGATTTAATTTATTATTTCAAAAGTTTATTCAAGTTTTTACCAGTAAAGAACATCCTTTAGTAATATTTTTAGATGATTTGCAATGGGCTGATTCGGCAAGTTTACAGTTAATGCAGTTGTTGATGAGCGAATCTGAAAATGGTTATTTATTATTAATTGGTGCTTACCGAGATAATGAAATATTTCCGGCTCATCCTTTGATGTTGACTTTAGAAGAGATTGGTAAAGCACAAGGGAATATAAATACAATTATTTTGGCTGCATTGAGCGAAGACAGTTTAAATCAACTGGTTGCCGATACTCTTAATTGTCAGCCGACCATATCGCAGCCATTGACACAGTTAATATATCAAAAAACTCGGGCTAATCCATTTTTTAGTACGCAATTTTTAAAGGGATTGTATGATAGCGAATTAATAAAGTTTGATTTTGATAATAGTTCGTGGGTATGCGATATATCTGAAGTTAAGGCATTATCTTTAACTGATGATGTTGTTGAATTTATGGGGTTGCAATTGCAAAAGTTGCCTAAAGATACGCAAAATGTATTAAAATTCGCGGCTTGTATTGGCAATCAATTTGATTTAGCAACTTTGGCGATCGTTTGCGAACAATCGGAAGCAGAAACGGCTAATTATTTATGGAAAGCTTTACAGTCAGGTTTAATTTTACCGCAAAGTGAAGTTTACAAGTTTTATCTAGAATTTGAAACGAAGAATATATTGGTAGATTCGCAAATTGTATATAAATTTTTGCACGACAGAGTGCAACAAGCAGCTTATACTTTGATTCCGGAAGAAGATAAGCAGAAAACACATTTACAAATTGGGCAATTATTATTACAAAGATTATCACACTCAGAAAAATCAGAGAGAATTTTTGATTTAGTAAATCAATTAAATCTCGGACAAGCTGCGATAAAAACTGGTGAAGAAAAACAACAATTGGCTAGCTTGAACTTAGAAGCTGGAAAAAAAGCGAAGCTCTCTGCTGCTTATCAAGCTGCTCAAAATTATTGTTTTATTGGGATTAATTTATTATCTGCAAACACTTGGCAGACTGACTATAAATTAATCTACAATTTGCACCTTTATGCCTCAGAAGCAGCATATTTATCTGGCAACTTTGAACAAGCGGAAGCTCTTTACACGGAAGCACTCACTCATACTCAAACATCCTTGGATAAAGCGATAATTTATCGGGTACAAATGACTCAATATCAGCTTCAAGGAAGAAATAGTGAAGCAATAGAAATTCAACGGCTCTCTTTACAATTGCTTGGCTGGGAAATGCCTACACAAGAATTAATTCAAGCTAGTTTGGATCGAGAAATTACTAAAGTTCAAAAATTTTTAGAACGGCAAACAGTTGCATCAATTCTTAACAACTCTAAGATGGAAGATTCCAGCATCTCAGAAATGTTGCGAATTTTACAAATACTTTTCTATTCTGCATGGCTTGATGGTCAACCTACTTTAGCATTTTTAGCACTTGCTAAAATGACCACTTTGTCTTTGCAATATGGCAATAGCGATATGTCTCCCTTTGGTTATGTTGGTTATGGCTTAATTGCTAATGCTATGTTGAAAGACTCTGCAACAGCTTACCAATTTGGAGAAATGGCTGTGCAGCTTTGCGAGCAGTTTGATAATGCTGATGTGCGAGGGATGACTAATTTTCTCTTTGCTGCCGACGTGCATAGCTGGAGTCGTCCAATTCGAGAAGCAGACACCTATTACAATAACGCTTATAAGTATGGTATGGAAGCTGGTAACTGGCTAACCGTTGGCTTTGTGATGATGCAGAGCGGTTCCGATAGATTGACTTACGGTAAAAATTTAAATGAATTGTATGAAATTGCTCGAACTCATGCAGATTTTCTGCGTCAAATCAAAAGTTTAGAAAATTTAGATGCTTTAATAGTCGGAGTTATTCAACCAATTCGCAATCTTGTTGGTTTGACAAAAAGTCCTTTATCTTTTGATGATGATAGTTTCAGTGAAGCTGAGTTTTTACAAAAATATAGCAACGCACCTTATCATCTGGCTTGGTTATATTCTGTCAAAATTCGTCATGCTTATTTATTTGACAACAAAGCCGCATATCTAGATTTAATTTCTCAGCTAAGTATAATTGAAAATACCATTTCCAGTCATGCTAAAGTTCCTTCAAGTGTATTTTATGTAGCATTAATGCATTTATCTTTAGCTGAAGCTGGATATAAAGAGCGTGAATTACATTTAGAAGCGTTGATTCCTCTGGAAGAAAAATTAAATAATTGGAAAGCTGCCTGTCCTCAAAATATTTTACATAAGTGTCTTATAATCCAAGCAGAAAAAGCACGGTTACATAAACGTAATTTGTCAGCTATGGATTTATACGAACAAGCCATAGCTACAGCTAAACTTAATCAGTATGGTTATGAAGAAGCCCTTTCTAACGAACTTGCAGCCAAATTTTATTTTAATTGGGGTAAAGAAAAAATTGCTCAAGTTTATATGCAAGAAGCATACTATTGTTACGCTCATTGGGGAGCCAAAGCCAAAACCGATGATTTAGAGCAACGTTATCCCCAATTACTTGCACCAATCTTAAAGACTCAAAACACTTGTTTCCAAATCAATGAAACCTACATTCAAACTGTTGGAAAATCATCTTTTATAAATCAAACTATCCAAACAAGTCGTTCTAGCAGTAGCATTTCTGATACTTTAGATTTCGCCAGTATTCTTAAAGCAACACAGGCTTTATCAAGCGAAATTCAGTTAGAAGAATTAATTTCAACTTTATTACAAATAGTAATCGAAAATGCTGGAGCAGAAAAAGCAGCTTTAATTTTCTTAAAGGAAGATGATAACTTAAGTTTAGAAGCTATAGCAACTAAAGATAGTGGTGTAACTCATTTATCAATACCATACGAAACTAGCCGCGATATTCCCAACACAGTTATTAACTATGTCAAACGCAGTTTAAAAACTGTTGTGTTAGATAATGCTACTGTTGAAAACAATTTTATTACCGACGAATATTTAATACAGCAGCAACCCAAAAGTTTATTATGTACGCCGATTTTAAACCAAAGAAAATTAATCGGGTTGCTGTATCTAGATAATAAATTAATCAAAGGTGCATTTACACGGGAACGATTGGAAGTTATTAACCTTTTGTGTACGCAAGCTGCGATATCTTTAGAAAACGCTCGTCTTTACAAAGCTCAGCAAGAAACCAATACGTTGCTTAACTCACTCTTGCAAACCATACCAGATTTCTTTTTTGCTAAAGACTTACAAGGAAGACATATTGCAGTAAATTCTAATCTGGCTAAGTTTTTTGGTAAATCTATTGCGGAAATTATTGGTAAAACAGATGCGGAATTGTTACCTCCAGAAGTTGCCGAACCAATTATGGCTAAAGATAGAGAAATCATTACCAAAGAAATGACCGAAAACTTTGAAGAGGTAGTGCCAACTAATGGAGTAAACTGCACTTATTTAACTATTAAAGAACCGTTACGAGATTCTCAAGGAAATACAATGGGCTTGATTGGTATTACTCGAAATATAACCGACAGAAAACGAGCCGAATCAGCGGTAATTGAGAAATCGCAAGAGTTAGAAAAAGCTTTAAAAGAATTAAGTCTTGCCCAATTACAAATGGTGCAAAATGAAAAAATGGCAACTTTGGGTAATTTAGTTGCCGGGGTAGCACACGAAGTTAATAATCCCATCGGATTTCTCACAGGTAGTATCAGCAATGCCGAACAATATTTTCAAGATTTATTAGCTCACATAGAATGCTATCAAGAAAATTATCCGACTCCAGAAGAAGAAGTTGTAGAAAATGCCGAAGATATCGATTTAGAATACCTCACAGAAGATTTACCAAAGTTGTTAAATTCGATGAGATTAGCTACTGAACGCATTAAAGACATTAGTACCAGTCTCCGTACTTTTTCTAGAGCCGATACTTCTGAAAAAGTTGCTTGCAATATTCATGAAGGTATTGATAGCACAATTTTAATTTTAAAATATCGTCTCAAAGCTAACGATAAACGTCCCGCAATCGAAGTTATCAAAGAATACGGTAATCTACCGTTGATAAAGTGTTTTTTGGGTCAATTAAATCAAGTCTTTATGAACATTATTGCTAATGCAATTGATGCTTTAGATACAGTCGGAGAAGGAAAAAGTTTTGCCGAAATAGAAGCAAATCCTCACAAAATAACTATTAAAACTCAACTTATTACAGACGCAAACAAAGTATTAATTTGTCTCAAAGATAATGGTTCGGGAATGCCTGAATCGGTTCGAGAACGTATATTTGATAATCTTTTTACTACCAAAGGAGTCGGTAAAGGTACGGGATTAGGATTGGCGATCGCCCAGCAAATTGTCGAAGAAACCCATGCTGGCAAACTCAGTTGTAATTCTGTGGTTGGAGAAGGAACTGAGTTTATAATTGAATTACCTATTTCAACAAGTTCGTAGTCAGGACTAAACTCGTTAAATAAAGGACGCGCATTCCTTACTACGAACTTTGCAAAATTAACAATTAACTCTTACTTTTCTATTGCCAAACTGCCAAATGTATGTAGTTTTTCAAATCCGGTAAATGATTCAACCAGCTATACAATAAGGTGAAACAAAATATAAATCCCATAGGTAACATCCACCCCGTCTTCCAGAAAATTCTACTTGCCAAATACCCATATCGGTTCTAAAATCTATCAAAGATTCACCGGCTTTTTTCTGTTTGCGTAAATAATCTCCGATCGCATATTTTGTCTGCGATCGATCTAGAAACGGAGTTAATTTTTGGGCTATTTCTTTTGTCAAGCATCCGGAATCTATTTGCACGCGACATCGAAAAACAAAGGGTTTACTTTGCTGTTGGGATGTGTGATTTTTTCTAGTCATACATATAATAGCGATCGGTGAGCAGTATTTAGTTGCAGGGTGCAGTCGATCGGCGATCGACTTTGAATATGAATAACTGTTAATTAACGATACATAGCTAATAAAGACAGCATTGTAACACTGCTTCAATAGTTATTTAGTCTATTATCAATGCGATTTATTCAAGTTATCCAGTACAAAAAAAGACATTTATAATAAATTTTCTTGTTTTATAATTAATCACTACATTTTGATAACGTATTGTTTGTAAGTTTGATTGCTGTTATACATAATTACGCAGTAAAACGAAAATCAACATTTGTCGGTTTCCCCCACTAACAACTATTGAGTCCGAAGGGAGAACAGAGAATTACAGCTATTTACTTATCCGAGTCCGTAAATCCCGATAAATTCCGACTCAATTGTGATAATTTAAGAAATTATAATCAAGCGCTAATACAAACAAATTTTCGTACTGTTCGACTTACAGCGGAGATTGTAGCGAACGAATCATCTATTTTTTATTTACGACTATTTATAAACCCGCTTTCTTGAAAAAAGTGGGTTAGGAAAGAATCTATCCGAAGTGATAGTTCATATAATGTGGATAGTTATTTTGCGATCGCTTACTTTAGATTTCTCATCCGAATTTATTTAAATAAATTGTTTTATGGAGTAATCGTATTTAAAAATAAATTGTAATCGGCTGATATATATTCGGATGAGAATCGAGTCATTTAAAGTAATTACTTTTAACGAATCTAATCAAGTTTAAGTAAAGATTGCCAATCTTGAATCGCTTTTTCTGTCCACAGCCAATTTTGAGCTAAACTATTTCTTTGAAAACTTCCTGAGTTATCTTTCATCACCATTCGGCGAATTTTGATTGCTTCACTTAAATATTTTACCTTTTTATCAGAAGGCTGCTCCTGTGAAGAACGGTAGAAACTCAAAGCTAGTCCGGCATAAGCTGTTAAAGCATCTTTATCAACTATTTGAGAAACGGACATTAAAGATACGTTTTGGGCTGAATGCTTTTTTAAAGCTAAGTCTAAAGCTTTAAACCATGAATCGTTAGCGCGGTTTAAATCACCTTCGGCATAGTAAGCAAAGCCTAAAGCATTTTTATACACAAATGAATTTGGGTCATTTTCATTAGCAACTTCCCAATAACGACGAGCATCATCAATACTGTATTTAGTATCTCCTTTTTGGACAAATTGCCAAGCTAAACGTCCTTTGACAAAGTTTGCATATGGATTGTTAATTTGTTCTCGATCGAGATTTTCTAATGCGGTTTCAGCATTACTCAACGCACTGCGATCGAGCAATTCTTCTACAGCTTTAAGCCCTTGTTTTATCTCACCCTGCCTCAACTGTTCGCTAGCGTATCTAGTAACAGCTTCCGTTTGAGCAGTTTCTAAATCAAATAGCTTTTGTTGCTTTTGTTGAACAATAGCTGGTTGAATCGTCGAGGGCTTTTGCTGACTGCGCCAATAATCTATACCTCCAACAAATGCGATCGCGCTGATTCCCAAAACACCAAGAAACGCCAAACGCTGGTGCTGTTTCTGCTTTTTAGCTGCGGCTTTTGCTGATGCGGTGGTAACTTGATTCCCTTGCCAATCTTGCCTAGAGGTTTCATTGGTAACAGCGCCCCCTTTAGAACCAACTTGTAGGGGGTGTTCGTTTTCGTCCCATATCAAAGTATCTTCAGATTGATAATCGATATCTTGCAGTTGATTTTGTTCGTAATCATCCTCAATTTGCTGTACTAATTCAGCATTCATGGGAGGTTCCGTTGAGGATTTTTCGTCATCCAACTGACGGAACAAGTCGGAAACAATTGCAGAATCTTCTGAATAACTTGAATCATCGTATTCGATTTCATCAACGAGATCCCCCCAAGTATTTTCACCTAACCAGTCTAAATCAGAAGTGTCTTCTTCATAAGAACCGATCGCTCCTTGCATTGGTACCATGTCGGAGCTTGACGTGTTAGGAGCGTATGTTGAGATGGCGCTGGAATTGGGATCGTAGTCGTTAAATAACTCTCCGCTTTGGGGTAAGTAAACTTCTGGATCTAAATAACCATCAAATTCTGGCTGAAGATATAAGATTGGTAGCGCCCAATACAGTTGATGGGAACTGTAAGCAGAAATTAATCCCTGACGCATCCGACTTACGCACGAGTCTATGGCATATCCCTGAGAAAGATTGCGGTAGAATAACTGCGTTAACGTTAGTGCTACTTCGTCGGGAATGCGTTCTGACATTGCTAAAACGCTCTTGATGCCTCGCTTCACCAAAGTTTCAGTCAGGTTGCGCTGTGCGGTATCTGGATTGCTATCTGAAGTAGCGGCGTAGGTTCCCAAACAGGAGTTAAATACTGCCATTTGGATATTGTTGTTAACCAACAAACCAGCTAAATCATCACCGTACAAAGTTTCAGTTAAACCCGTTCTAGCGCTGACCAAATAAATTTCGCCGCCGTTTGCACCAAAGTTACTATGACCCGAATAGTGCAGAACGTGATAATTTCCTTGTTCTAAAGCTTGAGTTAATTCTTCTCTTCCAGGTTGTTCGAGTACCGATAGTTCAATTTCTGGAAGATGAATGTCGCTTTGCGTTTTGCGTTCGAGTTCCGCTTGCAGTCTAATCGCTTCCTGTTTTAACAAATTGAGACGCACTTGATCGGCAGGGGAAGCAATCACCATTAAGACTTTGATACCACCAGTTGTTGGTAACTGTGGTATGTTTCTTGATGGTAGAGACGCTCCGTTCATTCCGCTTTGATAGCGAGAAAAAGCAATATAAGGACCAGTAGCAATAGGGCGATCGCTCTGGTGCATGACTTCCCACGGGAGGCGGGCTAGTTTTGTATCCTTTAAGCCCAAACGCAGGCGCAATACCTGTTGGTGGTTTTGGGCAATACCTTGTGCCGTAATCCAACTGTCCCTGAGAGTGCCTTGAAACAACGCATTATAAAGTTGCTGACCCAGTGCTACCAAGTTGACTGAGTTTCTTGCATTTGTCTCTTCGAGACAGGCGGTTAACGCCATCGCATCACCCTGCAATACTGACTGCAATGGGTCGTTCATTAAACTACCAGCAGCGGCTAACCAGTCAGCCACCGGCCACCTTACCAGTTCTTCTGCTAAGGGTACCCCAGGGGCGACTTGTTCCGTCCGCACCAAGTAGTCATTTTGCCCTACTGGGGTTACGGAAATATGAAATTCCTGGGTCACAACTTCTCCTGTTTACCTAAACCTAATTTATCTGGTTGGAAACGCTTTTGTTTCAAGTTTATATTTTGCTCTTCCTGATACATTAGATGCATCTGCCTGCTTCCATGTTTCTGATTTTAAAGTGGTTTTTTGACTTCTCTACTTTTACAACTTTATCCGGATTGAACTAAATGTGCCTAGAACTAACTTAGTTATATATGCGCTTTCTACTTTAATTCCTCAGTAAAACCAATATTTGCTGAAGTTTTTTATTGTTAATAAACGACAACAGTTACGGGATGCATTAAAATTCAACCGAAAAATAATCAAGAGCAAAACGCTAAGAAATAAGATACGGGAAGTTGTTCGGTATACAACTTTTATCAGCATTTTGATGATTTTATCCGGAAGATACTGGTTAACTTTAGAACATTTTGTTGGTAGATGCACCCTGATAACTCATTCCCCTAGTTGATTGCCTTCCACTAGGGGTTTTTTATGGTTTGCACAAGCATAAATCTTAATTTTTATATTTTATCCGGAGTTGAAGAGTTACATATAGAACATTTTATTGGTAGATGCACCCTGATAACTCACTTCCCCAATCCGCCTACGTGCGATTGGGGTTTTTTTATATTTAATATTAATCGTAGAAAATATTTATACATTTTTATCCGGAGAATGACTGTTATATACGGTACATATAATTGGTAGATGCACCCTGATAACTAACTCCCCCGGTAAGCCTACAAGCACGCTGGGGGTTTTTGTATTTAAAATTAGTACTTAACCAGATTTATACAGTTTTATCCGGAAAGCACCGATTACATACGGTATATATAATTGGTAGATGCACCCTGATAACTAACTCCCCCGGTAAGCCTACAAGCAAGCTGGGGGATTTTTGTATGCATTACCCGATCGCATTTATACAGTTTTATCCGGAAAGCACCGATTAGACATGGTACATAGAATTGGTAGATGCACCCTGATAACTGTCTCCCCCGGTAAGCCTACAAGCTAGCTGGGGGATTTTTGTATGCATTACCCGATCGCATTTATACAGTTTTATCCGGAAAGCACCGATTAGACACGGTACATATAATTGGTAGATGCACCCTGATAACTGTCTCCCCCGGTAAGCCTACAAGCAAGCTGGGGGATTTTTGTATGCATTACCCGATCGCATTTATACAGTTTTATCCGGAAAGCACCGATTAGACGCGGTACATATAGTTGGTAGATGCACCCTGATAACTGTCTCCCCCGGTAAGCCTACAAGCAAGCTGGGGGATTTTTATATGCATTACCCGATCGCATTTATACAGTTTTATCCGGAAAGCACCGATTAGACGCGGTACATATAGTTGGTAGATGCACCCTGATAACTGTCTCCCCCGGTAAGCCTACAAGCAAGCTGGGGGATTTTTATATGCATTACCCGATCGCATTTATACAGTTTTATCCGGAAAGCACCGATTAGACGCGGTACATATAGTTGGTAGATGCACCCTGATAACTGTCTCCCCCGGTAAGCCTACAAGCAAGCTGGGGGATTTTTATATGCAAAATTAGTACCTAACCACATTTATACAGTTTTATCCGGAAAATGACTGTTAGATACAGTACATAGAATTGGTAGATGCACCCTGATAACTAACTCCCCCGGTAAGCCTACAAGCAAGCTGGGGGTTTTTTTATATGCAAGTAATTACACCCGAAGACATTTATACAGTTTTATCCGGAGAGTGGCGGTTAGATACGGTACATAGAATTGGTAGATGCACCCTGATAACTAACTCCCCCGGTAAGCCTACAAGCACGCTGGGGGTTTTTATTTAAATCAAAAACAATGTTTGATTGACAAATCTATCCGGATCGAACTTTACCCAAGTAAACGAAGTTGGTAGATACTGAGAACTAACTCCCTTAAGAAAATTGATAACCAAAGGCGGATTTTTTCTTAAGTAATACAACTTAAATATTGTGTTTTTACTTAGTCGTTTTTAGAGTATAACCTCATATTAGTCGCTAAGTAGCAAAACTAGTTAAGTAGTGTATTTAATTTAACATACTTTCAGAGAAGATTTACATTGGTATAAGAACCGTTTATATCTAAGAGTTACCTAATTTATGAGCTTATCTCCGAGTTTACCCTGACTATTAAGGGTTTTCCACATTTTTGCTTATTGATATTTTATCCAAGCAGAAAGCAAGTAATGTGTTTATTATTTTTAAAGATTTCCCTGTATTTACGTAAACTAAGCTGACACAAGAATAATTAATTCTTCACTCTCAGTTACTTGTCGATGATATTAAAGGTAAATTGCGCCCTTAAAGTATTGCGGAATTACAATGGCGGCTCTGCATCATTTGTTTGAATACCTTGTTACCAGCTTTTTGCTCGGTTTAGGTATTTAACCGTATAATCCCCGGCATACCTTACTTGATATCACCTGTCGATCTAAAGGAATGAATTGTTCCCCAGATTCCAATTGTGAAGGTATGGTACGATCTCGTTTTATATCTAATAAATCAGAAATAGCTCAAAAGCCTTAAGATTATGCCTTTAGCTGTAATTAAATTCTCTAGTGAAGACTGCGGTATTTGTCACAAAATGTCTTTTTATGACAAAAAGGTGGTTGAAGAACTGGGTTTACAATTTATTGATGTCAAGATGCAGGATACTAGTACTTACCGCAAGTATCGTAAAGTTTTATTAACTCAATATCCTGATAAATCAGAAATGGGATGGCCTACCTATATTATCTGCGATTCTCCAGAAGAAGAACCTCATATTTTGGGTGAAGTGAAAGGAGGGCATCCCAAAGGAGAATTTAGAACTCGTTTGCGATCGGTTGTTGATGAAAATAGCAAATAATTAGAACTCGTATTAGATAAGCCGGGTTTCGAGTCTTAATAATATAAACCCGGTTTCTTATAATTTAACGTTCGCTTTACTAACTGGTAATATCAAAAGATTTTACTTCTAACACCGGACCAATCATAGCAGTTGTCATCACATCTTCGCGTACATCTCCGGTGACTTCTGCTTTTTGTCCTGCTTTGAGTAAGCTTTTATCTGCTCCTCTCATAATTTCATAGGTTTTGCCATCTTCACCGACTAACGCCCAAGCACCCATGCCAATATCGCGGCGTTCAACGGTTCCTTTAACTTTAATACTCATGTTTTTTATTAGTAGTTTTTATTAGTGGTTAGGAGTTAGGAGTTAAGAGTTAGGAGTTAGGAGTTAGAAGTTAGGAGTTAGGAGTTAGGAGTTAATAAACAACTATCAACTATCAACTAACAACTAACAACTATCAACTAACTACTAAACTGGTTGTTCTTCGTTTTTGACTGCGAAACGAGCCAACATGAAGCAAAGCAGTGCATTAGCAATCAAAAATCCACGGGCTAGCATACCACTTCCCAATCCCCATACTGCTGGATCTGTTACAGAACTTACGGCTAAACAAGCTGCAACTCCTAAGCCCGAACCGATCGCAAACCATTTCCATTTTGGATGTCCTAAAAGCAGCGCTAATAAAACAACAGGAACTAAAATGCTGGCAAAGAATGGATTAAAAGCATCGGTTCCTTGTAAGGTATTACCTAATTCGGGAATGGAACTACCTAAAAGACGGAAGGGCCATTGAGGAAGGTCAAAGATATAAAATCCTTTAAGGAAGAATAAACCAGAACTACCTGCAACCAAACCGCTAGCTAAACTCCAACTCCAGGTAAAGGGGAAGTAAACTCGCAAAAACCAAGCTAATAAGTAAGAACCTACTACCATCAAAATTTTGGGTAGAAGCGCTACAACACCGCCGTCAATCCAGAAACCGGGGTTGAGATAGCCGCTATCGCGCAACCAGCGGAAGAAGTCTTGAAAACTAATTCTTCCTTGTTGCCCAAGGGTTACTGCTGCTTCAGCATTTAGCTGTCCGGCACCATAATAGTTTAAGCCGTCATCTTTGATAACTCGTGCTGATTCGGTAATAACTTTAACGATTTCGTCTGGCTCTTCTACTCCAGTCGCTTTGACTAATGCAGCAACGCCAGCAACATGGGGGGCAGCCATACTTGTACCCTGCAAGCCAAGAAATACTTCTTCGCCTTTGCTGTCCATATCAACGGTTGCTTGCAGAACTTTACCAGCATCGCTACCGCCAGGAGCAGAAATATCGACTCCAGCACCATAATTAGAATAAGGCGCTTTCTCTCCATCGGGACCCAAAGCCGAAACTGCAAAGACCTTGGGATAACGTGCGGGATAGGAAGCAGCATTCTGGCTTTCGTTTCCAGCGGCTGCAATTATTACTACTCCTTTACTATGAGCGTAATTAATTGCATCTTTCATCAATTGGCTTTCACCGCCACCACCCAAACTCATATTAATCACATCTGCGCCATTATCGGCAGCAAATCTAATTGCTTCGGCAATATCGGCTACCGTACCGCCACCATAACCGCTAAGCACCTTCAAAGGCATTAAGCTGGCTTCGTAAGCAACTCCGGCTACACCATAGTTGTTATTAGTAGCTTGGGCAATTGTACCGGCAACGTGGGTACCGTGTCCGTTGTCGTCGGAGGCATTTTCTTTATCGTTAACGAAGTCGTAGCCTTTGACAAACTCGGTTTCAACTAAATCGCGCACTTTGGTAACGCCGGTGTCAATCACGGCTACCGTTACGCCTTTACCTTTAGTTTTATCCCAAGCCCCTTCAACGTTAATATTATGTAAGTGCCACTGTTTGCTATAAAGCGGGTCGTTAGCACCTTTGAGGTTTGGCTTTATTTCTTCTACGATATCGTCAGATGATTGTAAATATTCAGCCTCACGTGCAATTTTATCTTGTTCGGGATTGCCTTGCTCTGGGATTTTATATATATAGTTTGGTTCGATAAATTCCGTATCTCGCGCAAATTTTGATTTACGCAGTTCCTTGATTCGCTGTTTATCCCCTTCAATAATATAAACATTATCCTTTTGGGAAAATTTATTATCAAATCGGGGAGTTACATCATACTTTTGGGCTATTGTTTGCAAATCTTGCTGCAATTCTTCAGGGGAGATATCTTCCCGGAAATCTAGCACGATCGTTTCAAATTCACCGCGACTTGCGAGTCCCCGAAGGTTCATAAAAGTTAACAGGGCAAAACTCAACCCGATGACAAACAAGCAAAATAATATTAGTTTTTTCATCTGAATTTAAAGGTCGCTATGCAGTCAGTTTGAACACTACCATAGCTTACACGGAACAATCTTGCCGAAAGCATATCTACTTTCTTTTTCAAGTGTACGGTTAGTAAGCTTTTTTGCTTTAACGAATTGAATGCTGGGAAACTGTATTTTTCGTTATTGTTTTATTTTATATGAAGCAGAAAATTAAGGTTATCTTATGGAACGCGGACTTTTATGGCTGCCTTTGCTAATAGCGTTTTTTTGGTTGGCTTGGCAAGGCTCTAGAGAATTTAAAAAAGTTGAGGCTTATCGTGTTTGGGCAGAAAATTTTGACCGAGCAAAGTACGATATTTATGCAGTTTTGGCTCAGAAAGAAAACGATATGACTTGGGGCAAACCTACTGTTAAAGGTATCGTCGATTTAGACACTTTTTCTTTGAACGATCTTACCGATATCAATCTTTTGATAGATGACAAAGTTATTGATATAGAACATTTACCTAGAAAAGCTAAAAAAATTGAATTAGAATTTGTATTTCCCGAAGCCTCAAAATCGGTTCGCGTACCTTTTACAGAAATTCCTTTAGCTGGGGAATGGGGAAAGTTTTTACAAGGTGAATTACAACGGATTGAAAAGGAATCGGGGAAGTGAGAGATAAGATATTAAGATGCAATTTGAAATTATTACGACTCTATAGAGATTAAACCACACAAAATCCTGTACTTTAAGTTCATTATTCATAACATTTTATTGATTCATGAACGCCAATTCAACCTCCAAGGTGCCTGTTGCTTTAACGATTGCTGGTTCCGATAGCGGTGGTGGCGCTGGAATTCAAGCTGATTTACGTACCTTTGCTTTTCATTGCGTCCACGGTACTAGCGCCATTACCTGCGTTACCGCACAAAATACTCTGGGTGTAACGCGGGTTGATGCAATGCCAAAAGAAGCCGTTGAGCAGCAAATTCGGGCTGTATGCGAAGATATCGGGGTGCAAGCAGCTAAAACTGGAATGTTGCTGAATCAAGAAATTATTGCTACCGTTGTCAAACAAATAGAAACTTTACAAATTCCCAATTTAGTGGTAGATCCGGTGATGGTGTCGCGCACGGGGGCACAGTTAATTGATGATGAAGCCGTGACAACCCTTCGCGATTCCCTTATACCCTTAGCAACTATTCTGACTCCCAACCGATACGAAGCGCAAATTCTTAGCGGCTTAGAAATTAAATCCCTTGATGATATGAAAGCAGCAGCGCAAACCATTCATGAAAAACTAAAAGTCAAAGCCGTTTTAGTTAAAGGTGGCGGAATGCAAGGAAGTTTGCGCGGAGTTGATATTTGGTTTGATGGTAAAAACCTCGAAACCTTGCTCATACAATTAGTAGCCACCAAAAACACACACGGAACTGGCTGCACTTTATCAGCTGCGATCGCCGCTAATTTGGCACGAGGAGATAGTTTATTTAAAGCAGCGCGTCAAGCAAAAGAATATGTTTCTCATGCATTAAATCATGCTTTAGATATTGGTAAAGGACAAGGACCAGTAGGGCACTTTTTTCCTTTGTTAAAAAATAATCCATATTCTTCTTAAAATTGTTTTACATAGTTATTTCTAAGGTGACAAACGTCACCTTAATAGCTGGAAAATATGATTTTTAATGATAAGTTTATTGATATGTCTTATAAGATTCAATAAAGGTAATTTTTTTATCTGTAAAGGTTTCTTGTCTTATTCTCAGGTATGTTCGATGTTTTTTAATACTTGCAGATAATGTTTGTATTAAATCGGAATGGCATTTATTTTTGATCCCCTGTACCCATGCGAACAATTACAGATCCTCCCTACAACCAGTCACCAACACCAGCGCAAGCTTACTCAGCTTCCGTGCCGTTGAGTGTATACCGCGAATTGGCAGCAGAGTTGCAAGCAGCGCAAGTTGCAATACATCAACTCAATCTACAAAACGAACATTTAGCGCAAGAAAATTACGTACTTCGTCAAGAAATTGCGAAAACCGTGAATGCTGTTTTACACCTACAAAATGCAGTGAATTCTTCTGCAAATGTTGCCCAAAATAGTAATTATCATAGCTCTTTTAATCAAACATCAGTGGAAGCAAACCAGAGATATCCACAACAGAACACACAACAAAATACACAACGTCAGCGGCAAGTACCGCCGCAGCGAGCAAAACGCCCGCGTACATCAAAACCCCCTCAAGTAACTGAATATATCGAACCCTTTCCAGAACCAATATATATAGAGGAAGAAGAAGCAAGCTATTACTACACTGATGAATCAGAATCCCAAGTCAGTGGCTGGTGGTTGATTTTTGCAATTGTTCTAATTATTTTCATGGGTTTTGGCGCTGGTTATGTAGTCGTGCGCCCTTTTTTAGAAAATCATAGCCGTTAGGTAATTTAATTTTAGATTTTAGATTTTAGATTTTAGAGTTGATTTTAGAAGCTACAAAGCAAGCCGATTACTATTTCCAAAAGTAGCCGGTTACAAAGCAATATTTAAATTAGCAATGAAATCCGGTATTTAATTCATTTTAAACAAATTCCTACCGCCGCAATTTAATTAATGGCTATATCTTATGACTATATGGTGTTTGAAGTCAAAACTAATTTTATCTTCTTCTTTTAACTTATTTAACAGTTTTGTAATTGTTACTCTAGTGGTACCGCAAGCGCAAGCAAGCTCCTCATGAGTCAAGCGAATATCCAAGCGAGTTCCTTCGGTTATTGGTTGACCAACCACCTGTTTCAAAAGCTGCAATAAATAGTACAAACGCTCTTTCACCCGTCGTCGTCCAAAGTTGACTAAAAAAGATTCTGTCTGCTGTAGGCGTTGATTAATTTTTGGTAAAATAATCAGACTTAAAGCAGGATTGGTTGCTATTTCTGCTTGATGAATTGATATTAAATTTATATTACAAAGGGCTGTTGCTTTCGGAGTTTTTTGGGATGTCATGCTAGAACCAAAAACCATTTCTTTTCCTGCTAAACCTACAAGCATTTCTTCGCCACTTTGATTCACCGTACTTAATTTGACTACACCCTCAAGAACATACCAAATCACTGGCGATTCCAAGGAGATAGTTTCTCCTTTAGAATATTTATGCACGGTACGACTAAAACAGATGTCGCACTCATTTTGCAGACGCTTAGTAATATCGCGTATTATCCAGCGTAAATAGATTGGTTTTCCTTGCTGGCGATCGCTCTCAATTCCTACTGAAGCAAATGCGTCAAAAACCACACCATTGCGTTGTTTGAAGCGTATAATTAATCTTGTGCTTTTCTTCTGAGTGCATATCCTAGAAAGCAGGTAAAGAAAACGCTGATGCTCTTGAGCAGCAACGAAATTAACGATCGGTTTGTCAACCATAAATTGTTGTGGTAAACCAAACAAAAGACCAGCTATACGGTTAACTTTGACGATCGTGCCAGTCTCATCGGTAACTAAATAGCATTCTGGTGCCAACTCAAATAAATCTTCAGAAGATTGCTTTTCTGCTTCTAACAACCTTCGTGTTTCTATTAATTCTTCATTTTGTTGATATAATTCTTCTACTGCCAAGTCTACGATTTCAGAAATATTACCGATTTCGATCAGAGCTTGTGGTAAGATACTTGACACCGATGCTTGATCGTTACCATTATTATATAAATCCTTTAAACGACCATACATCCGCTCCACTTGGTGAGAAAATCCGTCTATAAATTCCGTGTCTATGTTATCTACTAATTTCTTCACATTTATATCCTATGAAATTTATAGTTTTATTAATAATTTCCCATTGCTGGACTAACTAATTTTCGTTCACACTAACGGTGTTTTCAAAAAATACTGTTAGGAGTAACTACGCATAAATATTTAGCCATTTTTTAAAATAACTGAAATAGCTGTATTCCTTAGCCGTTAACTGTTTCTTTTTCCCCGTTTTCCCAAATAGATAATTACTATCTCCTGCAATCTAATCAAGAATTACATCATATAAAGACGTGTTTAATTCATTGCAACGCTAATGCTTTCAAAGCAAGTGCCTAAGTCTTACTAAAATTTAATTTTTATAACTTTGTGTAAACATATATGTTTTCGCTGTTTAGAAAATGATTTTTCCCTAAGAAAGATGATAAAAACATTTAATCACTTTCTTCAACTAGAATCTTCCTCCCTTAGGGCTTCATTTTAGATATAGTTAATAAAATATTTGAATGAAGGTTATAAATAATTTTCTATGATAAGGGTAATTACTTAATGTATAATTACTGTCTGATTTTTTTTACCGGACGGCAAATGGTAAATATTAATTGATAGTGGTTTGCCAGTTACCGCTTACGAGGCTGGGGATCTGGTTAGATAGATAAAGCGGATTAAAGTAAGGAGAAAGTCAAATGAAGAAAGTAGAAGCGATTATTCGCCCCTTTAAGCTAGATGAAGTGAAAATTGCTTTAGTTAATGCCGGTATAGTCGGTATGACGGTTTCTGAAGTGCGCGGAT
Organism: Rivularia sp. (in: cyanobacteria); assembly: GCA_965234645.1. Taxonomy (GTDB): domain Bacteria; phylum Cyanobacteriota; class Cyanobacteriia; order Cyanobacteriales; family Nostocaceae; genus Rivularia. The sequence goes on from OZ248344.1 coordinate 871,412, forward strand.
TTGGACGACAAAAAGGACAAACCGAACGTTATCGCGGTTCCGAGTACACCGTAGAATTTCTACAAAAACTCAAAGTAGAAATTGTTGTAGAAGACGCTCAAGTTGATATGGTAGTAGATAAAGTTATTTCCGCTGCCCGTACTGGCGAAATTGGCGATGGCAAGATATTTATTTCACCAGTAGAACAAGTTGTGCGGATTCGTACCGGAGAAAAGAATACAGAAGCGGTGTAAGAAATAAATGAAGTCTAAAGTTTGAAGTTTGAAGCGTTAAAAATTCATTCTTCAATCTTTGCACTTCATGTTTATTTTTGTATTTATGGCTTCAATTTCTTTAACTGGGGAAGTAAACCTGCAAGTGCTTTACCTCGATGACTAATTGAGCGCTTCACCTCAGTCGTCATCTGTGCAAAGGTTGATTGTTTTTCAGCAACATAAAAAACTGGATCGTAGCCAAACCCACCCTCACCGCGAGTTTCATAAAGAATCTCACCGCTACAAATCCCCTCCGACTCTAAAGCAATCGTACCATCGGGACGAGCAATGGCGATCGCGCAAGCAAATTGTGCGCTTCTATTGGTTTCGTCTCCTAATTCTTTTAATAATCTGGCAATACGCTCGGAATCATTAGCGCCGTAGCGTGCAGAATAAACCCCCGGTGCGCCATTTAAAGCATTTACCTGCAAACCAGAATCATCTGCGATCGCCCAATTTTTTGTAGCAATTGCAACCTCAGAAGCCTTTAAACGAGCATTAGCAGCAAAAGTATCGCCAGTTTCTTCAACTTCCAAATCTTCCGGTTTTAAAACTAATTCCCAATCTAAATCCGCAAGATATTTTTGCAACTCTTTTAATTTACCCGGATTTGATGTAGCTACGACTAATTGCATAGGTTAAAGGTCTGCATGTTAAAGGTATTGAGTTAGGAGTGAGGAGTTAGGAGTTAGGAGTTAGGAGTTAGGAGTTAGGAGTTAGGAGTTAGGAGTTAGGAGTGAGGAGTGAGTAGTGAGGAATTAAGAATTAGAAGTTAAGAATTAGAAGTTAAGAATTAGCAGTTAATTTTTCTACCCCCTCTTCCCCCTCTACCCCCTCTTCCCCCTCTACCCCCTCTTCCCCCTCTCCCCCCATCTCCCCCTCTCCCCCTCTCCCCCTATCCTCCCATCACTCTGCCCAATCTTTCGCCCAAGCTAAGGTTTTATGTACCTCATCCAAGGTAGATGCTTCGCAGTATAAGCGTAAAACTGGTTCGGTTCCGCTGAAGCGAATCATTAGCCAGCTATTATCATCTAAACGAAATTTGTAGCCGTCAATTGTTTTACAATCAACTACTTGCTTTCCGGCAATAACTTTAGGAAGTTCGTTTTGCAATTGCTGTAAAAGCCGCTCTCTTGCTTCCATTCCTGAAAGAGGTAAGTCAATGCGATCGTATGCTGAATTAAAATTAACTTGTTTTTGTAAATGACTGTAATAGTCACCTAAATCCATTCCCGATTCTACGATCGCTTCTAATACATATAACGCTGAAAGCAAGGCATCTCTTTCGGGAATGTGGCTTCCGTAACCGATTCCACCCGATTCTTCACCACCTAACAAAACTTGTGCATCTAACATTCTATCGGCGATGTATTTGTAACCTACGGGGGTTTCGTACAGCGATAAATTATGCAGTTTTGCAACCAGCGGAATTAAGTCCGAACCGCTGACAGTTTTGACGATTTCGCCAGTAAAGCCGCGTCTTTGGGTTAAATGGTCGATTAGTATGGGAATCAAGATTTGCGAACTCAGGAAGTTTCCTTTGCCATCTACAGCGGCAATGCGATCGCAATCGCCATCAAATACTAATCCCACTGATAAACCTTCAGGATTAGCTTCGCGGTGATTTTTTATTACTTTTATGAACTTAGAAATATACTTTGGCAAAGGTTCCGGCGCACCCCCTTCAAATAAGGGATCGCGATCGCTATTAATTTCTTGGACTTTATCGCCTAAAAGCATTCCCAATCCACCTGCGGATGCACCATGCATTGCATCGGTAAATAAAGTCAGTTTACCCGAACTTATGGCATCTCGAATTTTTTCAATATTAACTTTGCCTTCTAAACCTTGGGTATAGCTCTGCCAAGGATCGAAAGTTTGTAATTTGCCTTTTTCTCTATTTAAAGATAGTTCTTGTGTCAGTAAATCTTCAATTTCCTTAGTTACTTCCGACGGTACCGAACCACCAAAACAACTTTTAACTTTTAACCCTAAATACTTCCCCGGATTGTGAGAAGCTGTAATAACCAAGGCTCCCAAAGCATTCTGAGCCTTTGCTGCCCAACTGAAAGCTGGGGTTGGAGCAAAATCTTCAGTCAAAACGACATCAAAACCTGCATCCATAACAATCTGGGCAACAAAGCGAGCAAAATCTTCAGCCATGAATCGGCGATCGTGACCAACAATGATGGTACGATTACCTACCATTTTCCCGTATGTATTTAGTAATACTTGCGCGGCGACTGGTGCAACTAAGGCTAAACGTTCAAAAGTGAACTCATCGCCAATAACGCCGCGCCATCCGTCGGTACCAAACTTAATGGATTTACTGGCAACTGCCATCATCATTATCCTATATTTGATTCTACTCGCCGCGATTCTAGCACTTCCTTTATACAAGGGTTAAAAAATTTTTACGTAAAATTATGAAAGCTAAATGAAGTTTTTATTTTAAACTGTCATTCCTTCTCCACAATCACCGTTGTACCTACAGAGACTAAATCATAAAGCTCCCGCACATCCTCGTTATACATTCGCACGCAACCGTGAGAAATTGCTTGTCCAACAGAATTTCTATCGGGAGTACCATGAAATCCGATATAGTCATTACCATCAGTCCAAAATGCAATCCAGCGATCTCCTAATGGGTTAGTTGAACCTGGAGGAATACGCTCTCCAGTTTTGAAATTTGTCCAACCCGGATTTTCAATCATATCCATAACTTTGAAGTTACCCGTTGGGGTTTCCCATTTTGTTTTACCAATTGCAACTGGATAAGTATTTAATAAACTTTCCCCTTGATAAACATAAAGTTTTCGCTGTTTGATCTTGAGTATTAAACGGATTTCATTCTCGTTCGTATATGTAACATTTCGGAATATATCAATATCTTCGTCAGTATTGTTATTAACATTAACGGATGTATTTAGCTCGGCATTTTGTTGAGCAACAGCCGGTAATGAAAATACAAAAAACACCGTAGCTGCGCCTAACAAAAAATTTAAACTATTACGATAGACATTAATAATCATTGCTTTACCATCGCGCTCTGGGGCTGCGGCGATCGGGTTTTTGTTCGCATTGACATTGCTGGCGTTGTGATGCTGGTTCTGTTTCTGATGCAGTTTGAGGTGATTCCTCGACTTCCATTATTGTTGGTCCATTCGGAAACTGCTCGGGTAAAACTGGCTCAATTCTAAAGTTCGTACTTGGCATTAAATCAAGAGATGGTGGTGTAGTTCTATCTAATGGAACTGCTTCTGGTTTTATGTTTAGCTGCTCCAATGGAACTGCTTCGGGTTTTATTTCCGGCTGTTCTAGTGGAATCGGCTCGGTTTGTATTTGTGGTTGTTGAATTGGTTGCTCAATTGGCTCGGTTTGTATTTGTGGTTGTTGAGTTGGTTGCTCAATCGGCTCGATTTGTATTTGTGGTTGTTGAGTTGGTTGCTCAATTGGCTCGGTTTGTATTTGTGGTTGTTGAGTTGGTTGCTCAATTGGCTCGGTTTGTATTTGTGGTTGAGTTGGTTGCTCAATTGGCTCGGTTTGTATTTGTGGTTGTTGAGTTGGTTGCTCAATTGGCTCGGTTTGTATTTGTGGTTGAGTTGGTTGAGGTTCTATAGTTGGTTGCTCAATCGGTTCGGGCTGTATTTGTGGTTGTTGAGTTGGTGTGGTTGTTGTATCTGGTAATAAGGTTGGCTCCTCTTCTGTTTCTATAGAAGGTTGCGGTTCTGGCGGTTCTGGTTCTGCTTCTATGGATTCTGGCTCTGGGGTTGGAGCCGGTGTATCCGGTAATGAGGTTGGTTCTTCTGCTTCTATAGAAGGCTGCGGTTCTGGTTCTGCTTCTATGGATTCTGGCTGTGGGGTTGGAGCCGGTGTATCTGGTAATGAGGTTGGCTCTTCTGTTTCTATAGAAGGCTGCGGTGCTTGCTGTGCTAAAGTTTTTTGTAGGGGAAAAATGTTAGTACTGGTTACTAAAAGTAAATAAATAAAAGAGAATAAGTATCTAATATTTTTTGAATAGTTTCGCTTTGAAATCATGGATTAATACCTTAATAAATCAGAAAAATATTTGATGCTATTAAATTAGTTAAGCTGATTTTCTTTAAGAATGATTAACAATCAAAATCTTTTATATTTGCCAAATATTAACTTTACAATATCCATCCCCACTTACTAAGAACTTCCCATCGGGGCTAATTACCAGTGAGTTTATCGGAGCTTTATCTTTTTTATCTTTAATCAGTTCTTTTTTTAACTCTCCTGTTTGCAAATTCCAAATTTTAATTGAACCGTCCTTACTTCCACTGATTAAATTTTTATCATCTGGGGTTATAGCGAGAGAATAAACTGATGGTTTATGGTAAATAGGTTCTTTTACTAACTGTGCTGTTTGCAAATTCCAAATTTTAATTGAACCGTCGCCACTTCCACCGATTAGTCTTTTTCCATCTTTAGTTATCGCCAAAGAACTAATTAATTTATTCTGTTTGGTAAATTGATTTACTAATTTTCCGGTCTCTAAATTATAAACATTAATTATCCCATTAAAACTACCACTAATTAAAGTCTTACCGTCTGGGCTTAACGCAAGAGAAAGAACTGATGATGTATAATTTCTAAATTCTTTTTTTAACTCTCCTGTTTGCAGATTCCAAATTTTTATTGTCCGATCGCGACTACCAGTAATCAGTGTTTCTCCATCACGACTAATAATAATAGAACGAATTATGTTTGTGTGACCTTGAAAAGTTCTTTGAGCTTTTTTAGTTTTGAAATCCCAAATTTTGATTACTCCATCTTTACTACCACTGACAAAAGTCTGCCCATCGGAACTAATAGCAATGGAACGAATCGGATTTTCATCTTTAATAGTATGAAGTAATTCCTGAGTTCGGAAATCCCAAAACTTAATAGTTTTATCGTCACTACCATTCACCAAAGTTTTTCCATCAGGACTCAGGGCAACTGTATACACGTAACAATTTTTACCTTTACCACCTTGGATAGTTTTAACAAATGGTAGTCGATCGTCTATATTTTTTACTTGTGGACTATTAAATACCGTAATATATCGCAGTCCATATCCTCCTAAACCTGCAAGTAAAACCGCACCAATTACCAGCAACAATTCTTTAAACTTGATTTTCCTTCTAGATAAAAATGAAAAAGGTCTTTGTAAAATTCTCCGTGAAGCTTTAGAAGGTTTTACAATAGTCTCTGGAACTTGAGGTGATGAAAAGAATTTTTGAACTTTAACAGAATTTTGCTGCGATACCGCGAACGCTATAGGTAATGAATTCAAATCTTGCAATACTTGGACTACTGATTGATAGCGGTTCTCATAGTCTTCCTGTAGCAACCGATCGACTATCTCTCCTAATTCCTGACTTACTGGTTGCTTTAAGTGCGATCGCCAATTATTAACCCAGCCATAACCCTTCTTGTACCAAAGTTTCCAGGGACGAATTCCACTAAGTAGGTGAAAGCAAGTTGCACCTAAACTATATAAATCGCTCGAAGGGTAAGCCTTTCCATCTTCTATTTGCTCTATAGGAACATATCCAAAGGAACCAATCATTGTTCCTTCTACAGACATAATCGTCTGGCTCCATTGCTTAGAAGCCCCAAAATCTATTAATACCAATTTGTCATCAATCAAACGACGAATGATGTTTTCTGGCTTGATATCTCGATGAATAACTTTCTGTTGATGAACAACTTGAAGAATGGACAATACATCGAACAATAATTGCAATATTTTTTGTTCGTCAAAAATTCCCTGCTGTTCTAACTCCTGCAATAAATTTTGCCCGTCGATGAATTGCTGGAGCAAATATAAACGACTGTTTTCCTCGAAATAAGCTAATAAGCTGGGAATTTGTGGATTTTCTCCTAGTTGCTGTAACCGTCTTGCTTCTGATTCAAATAACTTTTTTGCACTTTCAAATCCTGCCGTTCCTTGTACTTGTGGCGCAAATTGTTTGATAACGCAATGTTCATTTAATTTATCTATATCTTCTGCTATATAGGTTTTACCAAATCCACCACCACCCAATGATTGAATAGGTTGATAACGGTTCCTAAGTATCACTAACGGTGTTTGGCAGTTCGGACAAACATTTGTGTCCTCAGTACAAGGAGGATTATAACAAATTGGATTGAGGCAGCAGATCATAACTGTGCTTCAACTAATATTTTTAATTTTAATATTTATAAATAATATTACTTTATACCATGAACTCATACCATAAATTTAAGTTAAGTTTTTTTAAACCATTAACCTCTTTTTAGGCTTTCATAGATTTTTCATAGATTTTTCAATCGCTATATAACTGTATGGCGATTAAAATTGAAAATAGGTCGAGAAAAGAAACTCAATAATATAAATATTCTGCAACATTACTTTGTAAAAGTTTTAGCAGAGTGATTAATTCTGATTAATAATTGAGGAATGCTATTTATAATCAATATGAGAAAGTAAAATTATCAAAACTGAAGTTTTTTAAATAAAACTATTTTTCATTGCATAAAGATTTTGCAATGAAACATTTTTGTATATTCTATTTTTGTATCAATTCGGTGAAATATTATAATTACTATAATTATTAAAATTAAATTACTTACCTTCAGTTCTATTGTCTATCTGAAGTTTTAAAAATATTTTGATGTTTATAGATAATTGAATTTAAAATAATAAACATAAAAGTATAGCTGTCAAACATCATTTCTAACTAATAAGACAGCAAAGAAAGCTATTAACAGCAATTAACTGCCGTGAATCGATGTTTGACAGCAACACAAAATATGTACACCCTGCTTTCCCTTAAAAATCATCCACAAGTTCGCTCATGCGTCTGATTAAAGGGTCTTCTTCTTCAGGAGCAGTATTTACTTCATAAGCCGATACAGAAGTATTATTTAATACTTCTGATACTCTCGATTGAGTCGAAGGTTGAACAACCGAACCTTGATTGACCATCATTGCCAGCTGAGCCACTTGCTGACTAAGCTGTGTCAAGTGTTGTTCCATCGTTACCAATCGATTTGATTCCCTAGTAAAGAAACGTTCCTCAAGGTCAGCTAATTTTCTTTCCAGGTCAGCAATCTGCTCGCCCGCCTCGGATGGCGGGTGTGGTTGTGGTTTTGGCGCTGGTGTTGCTGTTGGTTGCGGATCTGGTCGTACAGATTCGGGTACGCATAAAGCTTGCCATAAAGCTTCTTTACAGAGGTCGCTGAAAGTCTTATCCGGCTCTTTTTCTAAGTGCCTTTCAACTACATCTAACAAGCTTTCATCCGCTACCCCTGGATTAAACGTAACCGATTTAACTACCTTTTTTGACCATTGGAACATTGGTTTTAAGACCTAGAAGAGCGACTGGCAGATAATTGTGCCTCTCCATAAATATACTGCCCTAAAGCGTTAGCTTGTCGGGAAGGTGCAGCTAAGTGGGCATTAATTTTTGCTTCTTTGAGCAAGCGTTGAACGTCTTCCCAGAAAAATTCACCACCACCGCCGGTGAGAATTACATCGGTAACGCGCTCTGGCAGCCATGCTAACACGCGGGTGCAGATTTCACGCGAAAACATTTCTATAAGGTTAGGAAGAAAATCGTCTAGATTGGTGGGTTTTCCAGAACCTCTAGGACGATAGAAGCGTTCGCCTTTAGGCTTGTTTACCGCAGCAATCAAAGACAATGATTGACTATCCGCACCTTCAATTTCGGCAGCTACTAGTTCGTAAAACTTGCTCATACCAAAGTCTTCACTTTTAGAAGCACCTCTGGCGAAACGGAAGTTATCCACCATCAAACAATCTGTAGTTTGGTGTCCAATATCCACGATCGCCGCAGAAACTTTGGTAAAGTCAGCTGCGCCAGGTGCTTTCTTGGGTTGAGATTCACACCACAGTAAGCTACCATACCCCTCTGGCATAACCCAAACTTTGTTAATATTTATTGTCACGGGTTCACCACGAAAGTTCATTACGTGAGGACCTGTAACTTGAGATATAAGCTGTGCTTTTTCTTTTTCAAATTGTTCTTGAGAAAGATAAGGAAGACCCAAAATTACTGAAATATCATCACTAAGCTTGAAGTATCCAGCACAAGCTAATACTTTAATCAGTGCAGCTTCAACCTTAGATTGACCTACTCCTAAATCGGCTCCAAAGTCTGCTGCTAGTTGACCTACAGCATAACCATTACCTTGGTACTCCAGCCAAAGATCCATTAAAGGATCTGTTGCACGAGCTTCAAATACTCCTCCCCGAACTTGTTCCATTGTCATTTGCTTGACGTTGGAGGAGACGAACATCACGCTCGACGGCTCGCGACTTACAGTGGTTTTGGTGGAAGTTCTACCTAAATCGACGCTAAGAATATTTTTACTCCCACCACTACTGGTATTTGTAAGCTTGGGAGTTGTACTGATCGGAGTAGATGCCGTTACTCTATTCATCGGTATAGCAGCAGCATTCATTGGGGTAGCAGCGGAAGGTTGGTCTGTCATGGAAATTCCTAGTTTCTACTTAGCTCTAACAATTTATCATCCTAATCTTACCTGCATTCGTCTATCATCTATTTCTAATAGAGTCAACTTTAGTTAAAAATAATTTGAGCAAAAATTACTCAAATAGCCCAGTAAAAGTAAAATTATCTTTTCACTGTTTTTTTAGCATGAGTTAACAAGGTACGAATGAAAAAACGGCAATTGAAGCCTGTTTTAACAGGTAGTATATTTTTCCTTCAAAATACGAGGAAGGCTGTTTTTTTTTCTTTTCTTAAGAAATAAGGCTTTGGTGTCATCGCTTTAACGCCTTCGCGATGTAGCCATATTATCTTTGTAGAATTGTTCGGACGGGTGCTTGCGTCAAAACATAAACTACTTCATAACTGTTTAGTTCGTGCTTTTTCTGAGTATGTTAGCAAACCTACCCATGCACCGCCACTATATATGTGTAATTCAAGTAAATCAGTTAAGGGATATTGCTTATGCTTTTATGAATCTTAAATTACATTCATTGACCCCGACCTACAGACCAAATATCACCGAAATAACCAAGCGATCGATTGTGTCAAACATTTGTCTGGTTTCATTTTTGCTTAAGGAGGTTGGCTAATAGCTATATATGCCCGCATAATTCCTCAAACGATTTAACTTCGGAATATTTTTCGGATAATAGATTGTTTCTTTTTTTACGGTGGAGGCAAGCCTCAAAAATGAAGTAATGATGAAATATTGGATACATCATACATCAATTTAAGTTTTTAAATTGTCACGGTAATCCTCTCATATAAACCGATCGCATGCTCTATAAAAAGTGCATTATTTTTGCGTCACTAATCAAGATAAATTGACTACACTCTTACATATTTTTTATTTTTATTTTCTTTAAATTAAACATTTGTATCATTTCATCTGAAATTTATCTTAAAAAAAAGGAGTAACAAGTAAGATAATACTTACCTTGTTACTCCCAAGACCGTTATTGAGCTTAAAATGGCAGAAACTACATACTCGCTGCCCGACTAATAATTTCTAAATAGTGGAACTGAAAGATTGCATTATCGGCTGCGATTGACTATTTAAGGGATTCCAAACTTTGTCAGATATAGCCATTTGTTCGATTAAACTAGCTAATCTAAGGGCTTTAAGAGCTTGTTCGCCGCCAACTGAAGGCTGATTTCCACCCCGCACGCAATTCACAAAGTGTTCTAATTCAGCCTTTAATGGTTCTACGTTTGAGGTGTAGACTTTTTCAATCAAACCATCTTGCTTATACAATTGCTGATAATCTGCTGAGTTAGAAGTAGGGTATCGGTGAATCCAAATTTCATTCGTAAGGAAATCAGCTTCAGTAAATGAATTTTTGCAGTGAGCTACAATTTTACGAATTTTACGGTGAGTGATTTTACTAGCAGTCAAGGTAGCAACAATGCCATTGGCAAATCCCAAAGTAGCAGTTACATAATCCAAATAAGTAGAGTTTGGAGTACGGGTACCGCTAGCCGCCAACTTCACTACGGGTGCAGCAGCCAATTCTAAAAGCAAGTCAATATCGTGGATCATTAAATCCAGCACTACTGAAACATCGTTTGCCCGATTGGAATAAGGACTCATTCGGTGAGCTTCTAGCGCCAGCAGTTCATCTGTTTTAAGAACTTTAGTCAGTTCTCCGAAAGCTGGCTTAAAGCGCTCAATATGACCGACTTGTAAAATACAGCCAGATTCCGCCGCCGCATTGACTAAAGATTCTGCTTCAGAAATGTTTGCAGCAATCGGCTTTTCAATGAGAACGTGGATTCCTGCTAACAGACAACTTATACCAACGGCATAGTGTAGGCGAGTGGGAACGGCAATACAGACTGCCTCTACATGAGGCAATAGCTCGCAGTAATCCTCGAAAAATCTTACTTTGTAGTTACTAGCCGTTTCTAACCCTCGTTCAATATTAACATCGGCTACACCAACCAGTTCGACATCTTTCATCGAACTTAGTACACGGGTATGATGTTGTCCCATGTTGCCTACACCAATTACGCCTACACGAATGGGGCGCGGTTGATGACGCTGTACGTATCCATTTTTTTCTCCCGCTGACATGCTGCTATCTTGCACTCTAATTTTCTCTCCTCAACCACCAACTTTAAAAGTGCTACAATCGTTGACTTTTATACATTATCGCCAATAAAGTAGCCACCTAAAACCATCCAGATGGTAACATAGAGGTTCTATTTATGAAGAATTTCAAAGTTTGTTGTGAGTTCCCGATATTTGTCTTTTTTTACATAGTGCCGTTTCACGGATGTTTTTTTCTTTATCAAAAAAATATAATCACTTTTTCTTAGGTTCAAATTTCCGACAATAATTTAAAGTATTACGTTTTTTTTTTAATAAGCAACAACCGCAAATCTTTAGAGTTAATTTGAATTACAACAGTGCAGACTTAATAAATCAATGATTAAAAAATAATGTTTTGAGTATCTGATGTACAATTAATTCATAGAAAAACAGCACTTATAGATGATTAGTGAGAATTAATAAACTCGGTTCAAAAACAAACTAGGTTTTTCCATAGCTCAAGCTTTTACAACTGATAGAGCATCATTATATATCAGGTACCAAGACAAACACTTGTTTAAAAAGTTTTTGGCGATCGTTTAAAGTAAAGTAGTTTAGTAGTTTGACAAAGACTTAGCTATTAAAATGAAAGCCGTAATTTTATTATCTGGAGGACTTGACTCTTCCACAGTTTTATATCAAGCATTGGCTGATGGATGTGAATGTTGCGCTATAAGCTTTGATTATCAACAAAGACATCGAAAAGAATTGAATTCAGCACGAGAAGTAGCGAAAAAAGCTGGTGTCGTTGAACATCAAGTAATTAAATTTGACTTAAGGCAATGGGGTGGTTCGGCGCTTACAGATAATTCTATTGATTTGCCCCAAGAGCGTTCTTTAGAAGAAATGTCTCAAAATATCCCCGTTACCTATGTTCCTGCGAGAAACACGATATTTTTAAGCTTTGCCCTTTCTTATGCCGAAACTATCGCAGCAGTTAGAATTTATATTGGCGTAAATGCTTTGGATTATTCCGGATACCCCGATTGTCGTCCCGACTATATCCAAGCGATGCAGTCCGTATTTCGTTTGGGAACCAAACAAGGGCGTGAAGGAAATCCGATTAATATTGTCACCCCTTTAATAGATTTGAAAAAAACCGAAATAATTCAATTAGGTAACAAATTAGGAGTTCCTTGGGATTTAACTTGGTCTTGCTATAGCGGTGGAGATGTCGCTTGTGGTGTCTGCGATTCCTGTCGCTTACGTCTCGCCGCTTTTGCCGAATTAGGATTGACAGATCCGGTGGAGTATGATGCAAGGTTAAAGGTTAAAGGTTAAAGGTGGATGGGGAGATGGTGAGATGGTGAGAGTAGTCGCGTGCGGAGGAACACGACCGGCGTTGAGCGAACTACCGAACCCGTTCACGCGGAGCGTGCGGCTCAGGGGGAGATGGGGAGATAGGGAGACAAGGGGACAAGGGGACAAGGGGACAAGGAGAGGTCGATTTTAATCTAAAATCTAAATCACATAACTCATAACTCCTAACTCATAACTCTATTACAGCCTTCTAATTTGAATTTGCTGTAAGCGAGGTCCTGTTACTGAGGCTACTTTAAATTCTAGATTTTGATAGCGGAAGCTTTCGCCGATCGCGGGAATTTTTTGTAAGTGGTAAAGCGTAAAGCCTCCGAGTGTTTGATATTCTTTTGTCAGAGGTAGTTTGAGTTCTAATACTTCGTTAAGGTCTTCTAAGTTTATTTGCGCTTGAACTAGAAATGTCTGCTCGTCTAACATCTTGATCAGCAAATCATTGCTGTTTTGCGTTTCGCCAATGTCGCCAATGATTTGAGCAACTACGTCTTGGATAGTTACTAGCCCCACAGTACCTCCAAATTCATCTACTACCACGACCATAGCCAGCTTTTCTTGCTGCATCATCGGCAATAGTTCGTTTAAGGGTGTATGTTCGGGTACGAACTTTGCAGAACGCATAAAGGAATGAATCTGTGTATCTAAGCTTAGTTGTCCTAATGCTAAAGGCTTTGTCAGGTCTTTAAAATAAACAATACCGCGAATATCGTCTAAAGATTCGCCAAATATTGGGTAGCAAGAATGACCAGTACCCGCCATTTCTTCCAGGAAAATCTTTAAAGTTGCGTTTTTGGATAGCGCTACTATGGTGCTGCGGGGAACCATCACAGCTTGAACCGTTACTTCCCCGAACTCAAAAATATTCTTTAACAGTTCTCGTTCTCTTGCTCTTAACCCAGTGGATTCTCTTTCTGTAGAAATAATTAGCAATAATTCTTCTGGAGTAACTGGTGGCCTCCAGCTTTTGCCAGTGTATTCGATACCGAATAACCGTAACAAGAAACGAGTTGATTGATTAAGAATCCAGATAAATGGGCTGAAAAATCTCACAATAGCTGTAAAAGAAGGTCCCAAAAACCGGGCTAATTCTTCCGAATACAGCATTGCTACGGATTTGGGACACAATTCACCTAGAACTATTTGTAAGTAAGCTATTAAAAAAAACGCGATTGGAATTGATAGGGAATGAGCAATAACAATATTCAATCCCTGGGGTACGGGTAAAGATTGTAACCATACATTAATCAGTTCAACAATCGTACTTTCTCCAATCCATCCCAGTGCCAAACTTGAAAGAGTAATGCCTAACTGGGTTGTGGATAGCAGTCTATCAATGCTACGTTGCAGTACTTCCACCGCGATCGCTTGAATATCGCCAGCTTCCACCAACTGATGAATTCGCGATCGCCGTACTGTCACCATTGAAAATTCTGCGGTTACAAAAAAGGCATTGATGGCGATAAGAAGTAAAACTGATAGCAATCTCAGTCCTAATTCCGTCCAATTTAAATTATGAAAACCATTCACTGCCTTTTCTCATGTAGAACTGATGCCCCAGTATCCTGGATTCTTTAATACTGAAATATTAAATCTAAAATTTAGAACAATAAGATTTAATATTCTTAATATTCCGGCTATCTACCTTTGTACAGGAATATTTGATACTTCCAACCGCAATTTCTGTGCCGGATAATCTGTAAGGGCTAAGGAAATCCCTTTGACATCATCAAGTAAAGCAGTAGGAATACTGATGGTACCGTAATGCGATTGTCCGTTGGAAGGCAATTCTGATGGTAAACCTTCTGTGGAAGCACTAAGAGTTCTTCCTTTATCATCCGTAACATCTAGGAAACTATAAAGGAAGCGTACCGAATCATCACCTTTATTATCCATTTTTACTTTTAGCAGCAAAGCACCCCCTGAATAGCGGGCTGACTGTACGGCAAGACTTACACCCTCGCTTTCGGCTTGAACGGGAAATCCTGCTTGGAGTTTTTCTTCGGCTTCAGGTGGTTTCTGCTCTCGTTTACGCTTAGTTTCTTTTTTTCCTTCTTCTAAATCATCAACCTTTTTTGATTTAGCAGCTTTGGTTTTACCTTCAATGCGGGCTTTAACAATTTTGAGAATTTCTTCTTCTTTTACAAAGGCTACCCCTTCTTTGTCTTGAACACCACTTGTACCTTTTCTGGCAAACTTAGTAGTAGGACGAGCATCTGGTGCCGTGACTCCTTTAAGAGCGGCACTTCCCAAAGTAAATCCCCAAAAAGCGCTTACGGAACCAGCCCCTAACATTAGGGTTAACAAAATCAACGTCAGAAGTACAGTAGAATTTAGTTTCATTGCACAATAACTATAGTTGTTCGGTGTATGGATAAAAGAAAGATATTGAAGTTTATGGTTCCTGACGGCGAGCGGGCAACTTAATAAATATTAGTTTGCACTATTTTGTTGTCAAATGATGTAATATAAAATCTAGTAAACTATTTGCATTGTTATTACACAAAAAGATAAACTTGCGTTATAATTCCTAATCAGCCAGGGTTGGCCGAGCGGTTGAGGCAACGAACTCATAATTCGTGTAAGGCAGGTTCAACTCCTGCACCCTGGATTTAAGTAAACATATAAAATATATATAATTTCATGTATTTAGTCATTAGCGCTTTTGATGAAGAACTAATGACTAATATAAGTATAGATATAGCGATCGCTTTTATCTAGGTGGCAAGCTATCAAAGCGGAATTCAGTTCCAACTTGCAATTGATCTGCTCTCATGCGAGGAGAACCCAACAACGAAGTGTTATAGGGGTTTGGTAAATCTGGAGTGCGGATATATGGATCGCTTGTTGTCTGCTGTTTGAGTACATCTTGATAAAGAATGTTAACTAGCTTAGCATCTCGTTCAATTTCGTGTTCTGGAAAAGAATTCTTAAACAAAGAACCAGATCCAAATATCCAATCTATTTCCCTAAATAAACCGTCATTGTTGTAAAAGTCAGGATAGTTCTCGTAAAAACCTTTTTCAAATACTTGATTTGGCGTTTGATAACCGGATGTTTCTGTTTCTGCTGCTGCAATAGTTGGGAAACCGATGGTAGCAGCAAGTACTAGTAAACCGCTAATGGTTTTCAAGTTCAAGGGCATATTAATAACTCAATAATTTTGGTGCGAATTTTGACTTATGCTAAATGTCAGAACTTGCATAAGTTCGACAAGTCCTGTGTAACATAAATTTTAATGATTTGTAATGGTTTATCCCACTGAAAGCTCTACCCAAAAAGATTTATGGGCTACTGATACTGATGTGAATCTGATAAAACAACGTCTATTAGATTTATTTTGTCAGATGGCTTATCAGGAAGGAGATTTTGTTCTTTCTTCAGGAGCGCGTAGCAGTTATTACATTAATGGTAAAGAGGTAACGCTTCATCCTCAAGGTGCTTTGGCAATCGGTCGTATTCTCTTAAATATGCTTCCTTCAGATACTCAAGCTGTAGCGGGTTTAACTTTGGGAGCCGATCCCATCGTTAGTGCTGTGAGCGTAGTGTCGGCATTAGAAAATAGACCTATACCGGCTTTGATTGTTCGTAAAGAAGCCAAAGGTCACGGAACGAAAGCTTATATAGAAGGTCCGAGTTTACCTTTATCAGCTAAGGTTATAGTTTTGGAAGACGTTGTTACTACCGGGCGATCGGCAATGAAAGCTGTTACCAGACTTAGAGATGCTGGTTATACAGTTGATCGAGTAATTTCACTAGTAGATAGAGAGCAAGGTGGAGCGGAATATTATAAGACAGTAGATTTACAGTTTGAATCTGTGTTTTCAATTACCGATATTCAAAAGCGATATAAGCAAATTTCTAGTTGATTTTCTGGGGGGATAATAGGAACCTGATTAATTTTATAAATTTTGGTAGACTTCTCCATCATTACGTTTTCCAGCACGGAAAACATCAACTAACTTGTTTTCATCATCTATGGTATACAAGATTCTGTATTCACCTTGGTCAACTCGATGACCACCTTCGTATCCTTTAAGAATCTTGCAGTCTTGCGGTCGAGGATCGCCTTGAAGCGAAAGTATTTTTGAAACAACTTGCTTATATTGCTTTGCTTGCAATTTAAGCAAATCTTTTTCGGCAGTCTTGGCAATTCTCAAACTGAAGCGCTCACTCATGCTCACCGCGAGCTTTGGTAATTTCTTCTAAAGTAGTAAAGCCATCATTTTGCTCAACTGCATGACGAAGTTCGGCAGAGTCAATTGCATCGTCTATGGCTTCCAAACGTTTCAAGTCCTCTAAACCAATAATTGCTACAACGGGCTTACCGTGACGCTGAATTAATATACGTTCACCTTTGTATTCAGCACGACTAATAAGAGACTGAAAACTAGCACGAGCTTCAGTTGCACTAACAATATTCATAATGACTCACTCTAAATAAATAAGTATAAGAAAAATTAAAAATGTACAAATTACAATAAATATGCAAATTGTACGTTTTGTATATTTACAATATCACAACAAGATAAGGAATTTCCAGTTTGAAGAGACGTAGAATTAAGAAGACGTAGCAGTGCTACGTCTCTACATTATCTTTGGTATTACTCTTAACTTTGCGCTACTGCTTGCTTATCGGTTTTCGCCAAGAATTTCTCTAGTTCGGTTAATGCGTCAGCATCAACTTTGGTTTGCATGGGACAGAATTTAGGACCGCACATCGAGCAGAATTCGGCGGTTTTATAAATATCGGCTGGTAAGGTTTCGTCGTGATATTCCTTGGCTCTTTCGGGATCGAGTGATAATTCAAACTGACGATTCCAGTCGAAGTTATAGCGAGCCTGGGAAAGCTCATCGTCTCTATCTCTTGCTCCGGGGCGATGTCTGGCAATATCTGCCGCATGGGCTGCAATTTTGTAAGCAATTAAACCGTTGCGTACATCTTCGGCGTTTGGTAAACCTAAGTGTTCTTTTGGTGTCACGTAGCAAAGCATTGCAGTTCCGTACCAGCCAGCCATCGCCGCACCGATCGCTGAGGTAATGTGGTCGTAACCGGGTGCAATGTCGGTAACTAAAGGACCCAGAACGTAGAAAGGAGCTTCGGAACATTCTTCCATCTGCTTTCTAACGTTAAACTCAATTTGATCCATCGGTACGTGTCCGGGACCTTCTACCATTACCTGTACGTCGTGTTCCCAAGCTTTGCGGGTTAATTGTCCGAGGGTTTTGAGTTCGGCTAATTGCGCTTCATCGGAAGCATCGTGGGTGCAACCGGGACGTAAAGAATCGCCCAAGCTGAAAGAAACGTCGTATTTTTTGAAAATCTCGATAATATCGTCGAAATGAGTGTAAAGCGGATTTTGCTTGTGATGATGCAGCATCCACCGAGCAATAATACCGCCACCGCGAGAGACAATACCCGTGATCCGGTTTCTCACTAAAGGTAAATGTTCAATTAAAATTCCGGCATGGATTGTCATGTAATCCACACCTTGTTGAGCGTGCTTCTCAATGATTTGCAGAAAATCATTAGCAGTCAGATTTTCAATATTACCGTGTACGCTTTCTAAAGCTTGGTAAATTGGTACCGTGCCGATGGGAACGGGTGAAGCGTTGATAATAGCGGTACGAATTTCATCTAAATTTCCGCCACCCGTAGATAAATCCATAACGGTATCGGCACCATACTTAACCGCTAACTTCAGCTTATCTACTTCTTCACTTAGATCGCTGGAGTTAGGAGAAGCGCCGATATTAGCATTTACCTTACATTTAGAAGCAATGCCGATCGCCATTGGTTCCAAATTGGTATGATTAATATTCGCTGGGATAATCATTCTACCCCGTGCCACTTCGTCGCGAATGAGTTCCACGGGCAGATTTTCCCGCATGGCAACATGGTGCATTTCTTCAGTAATAACACCTTGACGAGCGTAATGCATTTGAGAAACATTACCTTGTCCGCGCCGCTTAACAACCCATTGTGTACGCATATTCGGTTTCCTCAATAAACAGCTTCCCTCCGCCGGTATTATCCGGACTCAGGTGCAAAGGGTGTAATCTCAGCCTGCGACTAACAGGCACCCCTAGCATATTGAAAATTATGCTATCACTTTTTTTACTAATAGAGATAAATACCTTAACAATTATCAATTATCAATGCTTAATTCCTCACTCTTAACTCCTAACTCCTAACTCTTAACCATGCCCAAAAAAAAATATCGCTACATTATTTTTTACAAACCTTATGGTGTCCTGAGTCAGTTTTCTAAAGATACGCCAGAGCAAAGGACTCTTCAAGATTATATTTCTGTTCCGGATGTGTATCCTGTGGGACGTTTAGATGCTGATAGTGAAGGGTTATTACTGTTGACAAACCACGGACAATTACAAAATCGGCTTTGTCATCCTCAATTTGGGCATCGTCGCACTTATTGGGTGCAGGTGGAACGGATTCCGGATGCTGCTGCTTTAAATAAGTTGGAACAAGGTGTAGCGATCAAAAATTATCTCACCCAACCGGCAAAGGTAAAACTATTATCGGCACAACCCCTGTTAAGCGATCGCATTCCGCCGATCAGATTTCGCAAAAATGTACCTACGGCTTGGCTGGAAATGACTTTGACTGAAGGAAAAAATCGCCAAGTTCGCCGGATGACTGCATCTGTCGGATTTCCTACTTTACGATTGGTGCGAATACAGATAGCTCACTTGAAATTGGATACTTTACAGATCGGACAGTGGCGAGATTTAACTTCAGATGAAGTTGAATTGTTACATGGCTCTTTGCTTAATAAAAGGGGTTAACCACCACTACCCCTTACAGTCAATATTTGATTAAAATTCGTAATAAGTAAGTTAATTACTAAAAAAAATTATTTGCTCGGACTAAGGTATTAGATATACCACGCAAGAATAGAAACACTTTGTGATTTATTTTACACTTTCTTTTGTATTTTATTTGACAAATTACTTTTGATATTTTTCTGCATAAAAGCTGTATAATACTGTTTTTTTATTCTTAATTAAATTATCGTCAACGCTAGGGTGCATTATTCTTATGAGTCTAAATCAGTCAGTTAACTGGTGTCAAAACCGAAAACAAATTGTATCTGCAAAATCTGCAAGCTGGGAATTTGTGCCTGAAATTACCTCTGACTTGGGAATTTATAGTGAGGATTTACGTCAAATTCAAGAAGAACTTGATTGGTATCGTACTTTGTATGACTATAATCCCGGCATATATTTCCAGATGGATACTACTGGGATAATTTTGTCCGTAAATCAATTTGGTGCAAACTCTTTAGGTTATGCACCTCGCGATTTAAGTCAAAAATTAATTTTCGATCTATTTGCTAGTTTTGAGTGCGAAAGACTATCTGATGTACTAGCAGGGTTGTTAAAGAATTCGTCAGAAGAAGTCGAAGATTGGGAGTTTCGTTTAAATTGCCCGGATAGTAAAATTAAATGGGTCAAAGTTAAAGCGCGAATGGCGTTTGATACCGAGCAAAATCCAACCATTTTGATGGTTTGTGAAGATATTACTGCTTATATTGCTCAAATTTCAAATCAAAATAAACAAATTCGTGAATTAGCCGATCGCGCACCAGTTATGCTATGGATGACGGATGAAAAGGGACTGCATGACTTTTTCAACTGTTCTTGGTTAATATTTACCGGACGTAAAATTGAGCAAGAATTGGGCTTGGGATGGTTAGATAATGTACATCCTGAAGATAAAAATGTATATTTAGAAACCTACGATCGAGCATTTGATCGACAAGAAAAATTTCAAATACAGTACCGTTTAAAACGTGCTGACGGTGAGTATCGTTGGATTTCCGATACCGGCGTTCCTCAGCTTGCATCCGATGGTAGTAAGATTGGCTATATCGGTTGCTGTATTGATATTACCGAGTATAAAAAAGCGGAATTAGCAATTATAGAAAGCCAAGAAGCAGCAAAAGTTCGATTAAAAGAAATAGAATCTCTCAACCGTCTTAAAGATGAATTTTTAAGCACGGTATCCCACGAATTACGCACGCCGTTAACTAACATGAAAATGGCGATTCAAATGTTAGGAATTGGACTTGAGAAACAGGCTAGGGAGACATCTCACTCAGCAAATACGCAAAATAATTCCAAAATATCTCGTTATTTCCAAATTTTAAATAATGAGTGCGATCGAGAAATTAGCTTGATTAATAACTTTCTCGATTTGCAGCGACTCGATACTAGTACTAAACCATTAGTGTTGGAAAAAATTGAAGTCCCCCAATGGCTGGAGCGAGTAGTCGAGCTATATAATGCACGGAATCGTAACTGCTGTCGGCAAAAATTAAAGCTGGCGATAGAACCGAATTTACCAGCGATGGTTTGCGATCCGTTCAGTTTAGAGCGTATTTTAGTCGAGTTGCTGACTAATGCTTGTAAATTTAGTCCAACTAATGAAGAAATAATTGTTAAAGCTAGGATTGTATTTGATAATATTCAGTTTCAAGTAATAAATACTGGAGTAGAAATACCAACTGCTGAATTACCGCGTATTTTTGATAAGTTTTATCGAATTCCCAGTAACGATCCCTGGAAGCAAGGAGGTACGGGTTTAGGATTAGCATTGGTGCAAAAACTTACAAAACATTTGGGAGGCGCGATCGACGTTGAAAGCGGTTCTAATATCACTTGTTTTTCCGTTGAATTACCACTTGAGAGATAATTGCTCGCAATTGGCATTCTAATGAAGCGAGGATGATTCGTATAATTTTGTTGTCTATTTCCCTATGACGGCAAAATAAACTGGATATAAGAAGTATTATTATTTATGGTGTAAATAATAATTGCGATCGCATCTTTTTGTCTGCTGTCCGATATAGTTTTTGTTTATTAAGTTGTCAATATCTAAAATTTTTAGTTAATATACGTCACAATTAAAACAGTCACATATCTTTTCTGGTATAAGCATAAATATTTTATTTGCTCTGCTTGCAACAGAGGCTACACTATCAGTAATAACCAATGAACGTGGCTAGCACCAATGAACGGGAATTAAGGACGCGGATATAATGCTGATTTGCCCTCAGTGCAATTTTGAAAACCCTAATAGCAACAAGTTTTGTCAAAGCTGCGGCGCATCCTTAACCGAAAAGGAATGTCAACAGTGTGGTGTCTTTCTGCCTCTGGATGCAACACAGTGTCATAGCTGCGATACCATTTGTTCGGAGATTTGGTTGGCAATTGTGACTAAAGAAGCTAGTTTGGCAGTTGTTGCGGTAGATGATGGTGAGGAAAAGGCAGAAGATAAAGAGAATATTTCTCAAAATATTTCTCAAGATATTTCTCAAGAAACCAGTTTGTTTGCAGCAGGTGCTTATTTAGATTCACAAGGGCGCTATAAAATGCTCGAACCGCTACCAACTTTTTTTGAAGCTGTTAACACTGAAGCCTGCGTGAAAGTTATCGATTGCCAACCTTTTCAAGTGTCGCCAATAGATGCGATGTTGGCACCGCAATTTTCGGAGTCGGTAAATATTTCAGCAAAAGAGCTAGAGATTCCCAGTCTTGCTAAAACTTATATCGCCCTACAAGGTGAGTGCAACCTGGGAATTCCGCCAATTCACGATGCATGGCAATTGGAAAATATGCAGGTGATTCTGCTTGAAGACCGTTCGGATTGGTTCTATTTATCAGAACTATGGCAGGATGATACAACTACATCGTTGCAGATCGTACATTATTTCTATCAAATGACTCAATTATGGGATTTGCTCGAACCCTTCAATTGTCGTCAAAGTGTTTTAAATTTAAATAATTTGCGGGTTGATGAAGACCAGTCTCTGGCTTTACAACGTTTATACGTAGATGTACGCAAAGAATCTGAATCTCCCGAAGAAGATATACCTACAATTAAAGCTTTAGGAAAAGTTTGGCAAGCATTATTTAGAGAGTCCCAACGTACTCAATTCGGTTCCTTATTAGAACTTTTGGGTAATTTAGAATCCGGTGAAATTGCAACATCAAAAGAATTGCGATCGCGCTTGCAGTTAATTTCTACGGAGTTGCAAGGTGAGTCGAACGAAAGCGAAGATGATTTGACTGTTGCCCTCCAAAAGGATTCAAGTCCCACAATTTTACAGTTAGATGAATTGGAGCAAAGTCCTACCAAAATTGACGATACGCCGACGGTAGTTTTGCCGATGCAGTTGGCTAGCGTAGAAAACGCAGGGCTTACCGATGTCGGGAAACAGCGCGATCGTAATGAAGACTATTTTGGCATTGAAACAAATATTGAAAAAGTCGAATTGCCCAAAAGTAAAGTTGCAGGGGCGCGGGGCTTGTACGTACTTTGCGATGGAATGGGCGGGCACGCAGGTGGTGAAGTAGCCAGCGAGTTGGCGGTAAGCACTCTGCGGCAATACTTCCAAAAACATTGGACTGACGGACTACCCAGCGAAGAAGTTATCCGCGAAGGAGTTTTTAAAGCAAACAAAGCGATTTACGACATCAATCAGCAAGATGCTCGTTCCGGCGTGGGTCGTATGGGTACCACTTTGGTGGTAGTTTTGATACAGGATACTCGTGTCGCGGTGGCTCATGTAGGGGATAGCCGTCTTTATCGCGTGACTCGTAAAGGAGGTTTAGAACAAATTACCGTAGATCATGAAGTAGGTCAAAGAGAAATTTCTCGTGGAGTTGAGCCGAGTATAGCTTATTCTCGTCCGGATGCTTATCAGCTAACGCAAGCTTTAGGACCTAGAGATAATAACTTTATTGCTCCAGAGGTACAGTTTTTAGAGATAAATGAAGATTCGCTATTTGTTCTAACTTCGGACGGTTTATCAGATAATGATTTATTAGAGAAACACTGGCAAACCAATTTAGTTAATTTAATTAGTGGAGAAGCCAACTTAGAAAAGGGCGTAAGAGATTTAATTGATTTAGCAAACCAATACAACGGTCATGACAATATTACCGCCATACTTATCCGAGCAAAAGTTCGTCCAAATTTGGATCGAATGTAGGATGCTTTGTTAGCTGTTATTAAGGGCAATGAGCGAACAAGATGCGAACAATAGTAGTCATTGCATTAATTTTGACAGGTTTGTAGTAAGGGCTTTAGCCCTCGGATTTAGCGCTAAAGCGCTTACTACGAACCTTTGTTACTCGTCTAAACTAATGATTTATTAGTCCAAATCATTAGTTTTGAGAGGTTCGTAGTAAGGGCTTCAGCCCTCGGATTTAGCGCTAAAGCGCTTACTACGAACCTTTGTTACTCGTCTAAACTAATGATTTATTAGTCCAAATCATTAGTTTTGAGAGGTTCGTAGTAAGGGCTTCAGCCCTCGGATTTAGCGCTAAAGCGCTTACTACGAACCTTTGTTACTCGTCTAAACTAATGATTTATTAGTCCAAATCATTAGTTTTGATAGGTTTGTAGTAAGGGCATCGGTTCCCCAAATCCGGAGGCGCTAAAGCACTTACTACGAACCTTTGTTACCCATCATATTTAATGTGGTGGAACAATAGCACGAATCTGCCTTCAGTAATGGTGCGTTTATCCCCGAAATGTGGAGAGGCAAGGGTAATGCAAGTAAGGGCAGGCTGCGATCGCATCTGGAGCGTCTTTACATCATGAAACTAATTAATCAGAAAATAATCAGAGGAGATGTTTTAATGTCTTGACAAACACATAAATCAACAGTTTTTTACATAATTATCCGTAAATTACATAAAAATTGAGTTTAAATAAGTAAATAAAGTATTAGTTAGCCGAATATTAGATAGGTATGTGGATCTGGATTTAAAGACTGTCATACTTCATAATTCATCCTTGATAATTTATATTTCCTAAGCATTGTGATTACTCTAACCCTATTAGAAGCGCAAAATAAAACGCCGCTGGAAGATTGGGGCTTTGATGAATCCTCGGTGATTCGGGTTGGGCGAGCAGCAGATAATGATATTGTTTTGGATAGTAATTTAGTTTCTCGATATCATTTAGAACTGAGAAATACAAGTTCTGCTGGCAATGTTGATTCTTGGGAAGCGATTAGTAAGGGTACTAATGGGACTTTTCTTAATGGTGTGCTGGTACTGCACGCTCAAATAACAAGTGATTGTTTCCTGCAATTGGCGCGGGGTGGTCCTATTTTAAGATTTGAATTTTCAAAGCCAGAAGTGCAACAGCCAACATCTGCAAATATTCCCGTTGCTGCATCTGCTACCTGCACCCATCAAGGAAACTCACCCGATAATTTATTTTGCATTTACTGCGGTAAACCCCTTTGTGTACAGCTAACAATTCGCCACTATCAGGTACTGCGAACCTTGGGACAGGGGGGGATGGGTACTACCTACTTGGCTTGGGACCCCAGTGGTGTAACCGCAGGGCATCCCCAGTTATTGGTGCTTAAACAAATGAATGCCGATATGGCGAAAATTGCCAAAGCACGGGAATTATTTCAGCGGGAAGCGGATACTTTAGGATTACTCAGTCACCCTGGAATCCCCAAATATTACGACTTTTTTGTGGAAGACGAGAAAAAATATTTGGCGATGGAGTTAATCCACGGACAAGATTTGGAAAAATATGTTTATCGCAAGGGACCCGTAACTTTAAATCAAGCCGTTGAATGGGCGATCCAAACTTGCGATATCTTGGATTATCTACATGGTAAAAACCCGCCATTGATTCACCGCGATATCAAACCGGCTAATCTAATGGTGCGAAATTCCAACAATCGCATAGTTGTGCTGGATTTTGGCGCTGTTAAGGAGATCGGTACTGCACCGGGGACTCGTATAGGTGCAGAAGGATACTGTGCCCCAGAACAAGAACGGGGACAGCCCTTAACTCAATCGGATTTATATGCCATTGGACCAACTTTAATCTTTTTACTTACTGGGGAAAACCCATTCAAGTTTTACCGTCAGCAAGGACGAAGCTTTAGGTTTGATGTTGCAAAAGTTCCCACTATCACCCCTAAGTTAAAAGAAGTAATAGACAAAGTTACAGAACCTCTACCACGGGATAGATATCAAACGGCTAAAGAACTTGCGGCAGCGTTAGCAGCCGTTTTATGAATTGAATATGTCAGTTAATAGTTTTGGTTAAAAGATAGGATGAAAAATGAAGCTATTAACTCATTCTTCATCCTTTTATGCTTTCATACTTTTATCCTTTCATACTTTACTCTTCATCCCATCCTTCTACTACCAGCAAGTCCTTTACGGGATCTTGCATAGTGAATCCGAAATCGACCAGTTCGCGTTTCCAGTGTTGCCATTCGTCGCCGTAAAGCAAAGCAATCTTCCAGATGCTATCTGTAGGCTTAATGATTTTAGAATCTACGAGCGATTGAACATTGCGTTGCAATTTCACCATTGGGTGAATTACTTGTTGAGTCATAACCTCAAATCAAATCTAATGAAAGTTTAGGTAAATGCTTAATCAAAAATGCTTTCCGTTTTGCAATTATGCTCTCTGCGTAGAGTTTGGTAATGCACGCAAAGCAAGTCTCACTATTCTTGAATATAGCATAACTATTTCCACATGGTTACTGTTAATTTCGGTTTTGTTCGGTAATCACCACTAATAAACTTGAGAACTCAGCAAAAGTTATTAGGCTTACTTATCAAACAGATTAATTTGTCAGCAACTTTGTAGATTTAGCAGAATTAAAGAAGATTTTTTTCATCTTTTATGCTTAATTCAACACAATATGTACAAACCATGACAAATACTATATTCAGTAAGAAATTTGCTACATGATTTTGCACGACGGTGATACTGTAAAGCTTGTGAATATTCACCGTTTTTATTAATCGTTATCTACATTATCGCAAACATCTAGATTTTAATACCATCTAAAGATTTATTTAACATTTATTTAACAATTGCTCATCTGGGGCAGTGTCTCAGAGATAACATCAGATAAGTTGTAGTTAAAGCCAAGAAGCCGATTCAAGGTTTTGTATCTCTTTGTTCGACATTATGGAATTAATCAGATGAATGTGAATTGCAAAAAGTTGTCAGTAAATAATTGAGATTTAGCCGTGCGACATCTGACATTAGGCAGAAGTTTATTTTATTTCACCGGAATGCACCTTTATTTTTATTCCCGGAATATTTTCGTGAAGAGATGATTTTTTTTGTTATGCAACGAGTAAGAAAGCGAGTTAGTGTTATTAAGCCGAAATATGCCGATCGCACAATGAAAAAATCATGATTCTACTATGAGAAACCGAGTTTGTTGGGGCAAGTTGCTCGTAGTGCAAAATATCAGCTATAGCGATCGCGCTAACAAAATAAAGTTGAAGTGATAGTTTTATTAAGATGCTGGGTATCCTGAATACGGAAAGGGTTTTTTAACCTAAGTATTTACCACAGCAACTACTAAAATATGGATGGTTCTAAGGAAGAATACGTAGTTAAACGTCGCGAGAAAGATGAAAAGCGGAAAAAGTTAATTATTTTAATCTCGATGGTATCTTTTTTCGGCTCTACAGTTATGGCAGCAATTCCTGCTATACAAGAAATTGCTCAACAAGATAATGCGCCTCAAGCTGCATCTGTGGATTCAACTTTGAAACAGCAGGAGCAAGGTTATGAATTGGTATTACAGCGAGAACCAAATAATCAAGCAGCGCTAGACGGTTTGTTGCAAGTGCGGCTACAGTTGGACGATATTCCAGGTGCAATTGAACCTTTAGAAAAGTTGGTGAAGCTGAATCCTGGAAGGGAAGATTATAAGAAAGGTTTGGAGAATTTGAAGAAGGAATTGAAGAAGTAATAGGGTAAGTCACAGATTAGATTTTACATATTTTTCAGGAGGCATATAAATGAAAGTTAATCGTTTAGATTTAGGATGTGGAACAAATAAGCCTGATAATTTTATTGGGGTAGATATTTATCCTGGTTCGGGTGTAGATATTGTTGCCGATCTTAATACAAAATTTCCATTTGAAGATAATAGTGTAGATGAAGTTAGAGCGCATGACGTGATTGAACATCTACCAGATAAGATGCATACCATGAATGAAATATGGAGAATTTGCAAACCAGGTGCTGTTGTTGATATCCGCGTGCCTTCTACTGATGGTAGAGGAGCATTTCAAGATCCAACCCATGTTAGTTTTTGGAATATTAATTCTTTTCTATATTATTGTGTTGATTTTCCTTCTTATCTGCAACTTTGTCAAAGGTATGGTTTTAAAGGTGCATTTAAAGTTTTGCAACTTGAACATGAAGAATCATCTGATAAAATCGTACATATTAGAGCAGAACTAAGTGTAGTTAAGTCGGAAATACAATTAACTAATAAATTATTATTTGAAACCAAAAAAATAGAAGATAATGCTATTTTATCAAAAAAAACAAAAATATTTACAGACGAAGTTTATATAGATAAAGTTATTAAAGAATTAACTGATAAACTCTATACTTGTTTAGAAAAATATCAGCAATATCCAAATAATTGTGAGGTCATCTCTAAGTTTCGTTATGCTCTAATAAGAATAGCGGAACATTTGCTTTGTTTATCATTATATGAACTTAAAACTGTATATTTAGAACAAATAGAAGAGTTATTTAATAAAATTATTAATAGTGGTATTAAAAATGAACCATTAACTGAAACAGAACAAAAATTTGCAGATAAAATTTCAGATGAAGTTGCTAAAGGATTTAAAGAACCGAAAGCGATTCAACATCTACTGGTAGCGATGCTATATCTTGAACCTCAGCAATTACCTGTTGACAAGGAGATTTCACTTGTACCTGATTGGTTGCTCAATGATTATTTAAAATATTTAATTAATTATTTCTTTATTTCTAATTCTTACTTCCGACAAGTTGGAGAAGCGAATAATTACTACAACTATATGCAAAGTTGGGTTGATTGTTTACATTCATCGATTTCATCTGAGCATAATTCCAATTTGTGGAATGTTGTTTTAGAAAACTTTGTGTCAATTGCTAATTTTATACCTCTGTATTTCAATGAGAACAATCTCAAAGATATCTATGTAAAAAGAGCCGAAATTATAGAGTATGTCCTCAAAGCCAATAACTGTGAATTAGATTATGAGTTTCCAAATAAAACTACTACTAGAAGAAAGATTCGGCTAGGAATATTAGCATCACATTTTATGCCATCATCGGAGACGTTTGCTTACCTTCCCGTTTACGAATACCTGAGTAGAGATTTTGAGGTAATCTTATATTCGCTCACAGAAACTGGTCATCCACTAGAGCAATATTGCCAAAGTTGTGCAAACTCTTTTAAACTACTACCAAAAAATTTAACAGCACAGGTAAATACTATTCGCGCTGACGATCTCGATATATTATTTATTGCTACCAATGTAACAGCAGTAACTAATCAAATTTGTCTCTTGTCAACACACAGGTTAGCTAGAATACAAACTACTAGTGGGGGTTCGGTTGTCACAACTGGAATGCGAAATATTGATTATTACATCTCTGGTACGCTAACCGATCCATCGCCAACTGCACAGCAGCACTATCAAGAAAAATTAGTTAAGTTGGAAGGAACTGCTCACTGCTTCAGCTATGGTACGGAACAGGACAAAGTAACTGTCGAAGTTGAGCGAACAAGTTTAGGAATTTCTGACGATGCGGTTGTTTTTATCTCTGGTGCTAACTATTTCAAAACTATTCCTGAGTTAGTTAATACATGGGCAAAAATTATTGCTCAAGTACCCAACTCAGTATTAGTGCTTCTTCCTTTCGGACCAAATTGGTCTAATGCTTACCCCAAAAAAGCTTTTATAAATCACCTGCAATTAATTTTTTCAGCACATGGGGTAGAAACCGAGCGCTTGATAGTTTTAGATCCTCAACCAGTACCGGATCGTCAAGATATTAAAGAATACTTCAAAATTGCGGATGTTTATTTAGATTCTTACCCATTTGCAGGAACAACATCGCTAATAGAACCATTACAGGTTAATTTACCAGTAATTTCTAGAGAAGGAAGTTATTTTCGTTCTGCGATGGGCGCAGCTATGTTAAAAGCATTAGATGTTTCTGGTTTAGTTGCAGATAGTGAAGAGTCTTATGTAAGGTTGGCGATCGCACTCGGTAACAATCCGGAATTACGCCAACAAAAAAGTGCCAAAATCAAGAAAAAAATGCAGAATAACCCTTGTTTTCTTGATAGTCGCTCTTACTCAGCTAAAATAGGAAACTTATTTCAAGAACTCTTCAGCAATCATCTTCAAGATAGCCTAAAGCAAAATTTGAATTTGACAGAGACTAACTTGATTATTTTTCCGGATTGGAGTCAATCAGAAGAAGTCCTTTATCAGGAAGTAAAAAACGTTATTGTCAGCCTAGTGCATTCTGCCGAACAAAAGCAAATGACGCTACTGATAAACATTGGCAATCTTGATGAGGATGATGTCAGTTTGTTTTTATCCGATATTGTGATAAATCTTATGTTGGAAGAAAATTTGGATATTACTGATTGTTTAGAAATTTCCTTGGTTGGGCAATTGGATAAAATGCAATGGGAAACTCTATTACCTCAGATTCAAGCTCGAATTGTTTTGGAAAGTGAAAATCAAGAGGCGATCGCATTAGCAAAAGCAGAAACCCTTTCCTCTGAAAACGTAGAAAAATTTGGCAATCTAGAAGCAGCACAGCACAGTTTTTTTTTTGAGTTAGCGGATAAATTCTTTCATCAGGGAAGATGGCAAGAAGCGATCGCACAATATCAAAAAGTAATCACTGCTCAATTAGGAAAACCACAGACTTACTGGTGCTTAAGCGAGTGTTACCGTCAATTAAACCTATTAGATGAAGCTTTTGATGTGTTGAAAGTGGGTATTAAAATTTACCCAAATGATGGTAATCTCCACTTTACATTAATCATGAATTTGCGACGCAGCGGAAGAACTCAAGAAGCTATTCATTGTGCTGAAATCGCTGCAAATTCACTACCTGATGATTATACTTTTAAATTACTTAAGCATTTAACGGTTCCAACAATTTACGATAATAAAGAGGAAATCAGTTTTTATCGTCAGCGATATACCCAAAGACTTCAAACTTTAATCCAAGAGACATCTTTACAAACACTATCTGAAAAAAAGAATGCTTTAGCGGGAATAAGTCGGCTTACGAATTTTTACTTATCCTATCAGGCTCAAAATGATGTAGATTTACAGCGTCAGTACGGAAAGTTAGTTCATGAAATTATGACTGCTAACTATCCTCAATGGGTTAAGCCTTTATCAATGGCAAATTTGGACACTAGTGGCAAAATCCGTATTGGCTACGTTTCTAGTTATCTGTATTGCTATAGCGGCACCTTGTGGTTAACTGGTTGGTTGCGTCAACATAACCACGATAATTTTGAAATCTACTGTTATTACACCGGAAATGAAACCGATGCAATTACTCAAGAATTTCAGAAATACAGCGATGTTTTCTACCACATTCCCTACAATTTAGAAGCAGCTTGTCAACAGATAATTAATGATGAATTGCATATTCTTGTCTATCCTGAAATTGGCATGAATGCACCGACAATGCAAATGGCTGGTTTAAGATTAGCACCAGTACAATGCACCGCTTGGGGGCATCCTGTAACAACTGGTTTACCAACAATTGACTACTTTTTATCAAGCGAATTAATGGAAGCGGAAAACGCTCAAGAGCATTATTCCGAAAAATTGATTCGTTTACCTAACATTGGCGTTTCTTATCCCAAACCATATATTCCTCCCGTTAGTAAAACTCGTTCGGATTATCAACTACCAGAAGATGCGGTTATTTATTTATGCTGTCAAGCACCTTTTAAATATCTGCCGCAATATGATTTTATTTTGGCAGAAATTGCTCAACAAGTGCCCAGAGCTAAATTCTTATTTTTACGCGGTGGTTTGTTGAAAAAGCGTCTAAAACGTGCATTTGATGTAGTTAATCTTGATTATCAAGACTATTGCTTATTTATTAACATTCCCGAAAGATTTGATTATTTAACGATCAACTTACTTTCAGATGTATATCTAGACACCTTTACTTGGTCTGGGGGAAACACTAGTTTAGAAGCAATAGCTTGCAATCTTCCTATCGTAACTTGTCCGGGAGAATTCATGCGCGGTCGTCATACTGATAGTTTCTTGAAAATGCTCGGAGTTACAGACACTATTGCAGCGAATGAAGCGGAATACATAGAAATAGCCGTTAAATTAGGAACCCAAATCAATTGGCGCAATCAGATTTCACAACGAATGAGCGAAAATTGCGATCGCCTTTACGATGATAAAGCTTGCGTAGTAGGTTTAGAAGAGTTTTACAAGCAGGTTGTTCAATAAAAAGAATGTAGAGACGTAGCATTGCTACGTCTCTTATTGTGATTAATAAAAACCGGGTTTCTTAATTTACTATTTAGCACTAATATAATTCGCCCACATTTGCTCGTAAGCTTTCTCCATTTCGCGGGTAAATTGCTTGCCATTCCACAACGGTGCAGTTTGACGAGACTGTCGTAGCTTCCAAGCAACTTCTTGTCTTAATTTGGCATCTTTACCCAAACGAATTCCCCATTCTATATATTCTTCATCCGTCCAAGCAATGCCTTCAGTTATAGCAGCATTCATCATCATGGTGTAGCTGTTACGTGCGGCAAATTGTTCGCCGACTCTTGTTACTAAAGGAACGCACATCCATAAAGTTTCTAAAGTTGTAGTCGCACCGTTATAGGGGTAAGTGTCAAGTACAACATCAGCAATGCCTAAATTAGCCCGATGGTTTGCTTCTAAAGCGACTTGAGGTAAGAATTTTAAACGAGAGCAATCAACTCCCTCTTCTTCAGCTATTTGATTGAAAAAGCGTTTAATTGATTCTTCTTCAGCACCACCTTTGATTAAAAAGTAGCTGTTTGATACTTCTTTAATTATTTTCATTTGCCATCTTGTAGTTTCTGGATGGCGTTTGTATCCCCTTTGAGCGCTAAGATAAATAACTGCATCGCTGGGAATATCTAATTCATCTCGACGTAAAGTAGGGGTACCGACTTCAAAACCATCAACTGCAATATAAGTTTGAGGTAATCTCAAGATTTTCTCAGTGTAATAATCTTGAGCGGAATCCGGTAAAACATAAGGATCTGCAATGAAGTAATCAACAGCAGGTATTCCCGATGCATCCCAACCCAACCAAGTAGCTTGAACTGGTGCAGGTTTAAGTGCCATGACTTCAGAGGAAATATCTAAGGTTATGCTATCTAAATCAATTAAAATATCAATTTCGTCTTGGTTTATTTTTTGAGCAATTTCTAAACCATCCATGCCCAATTTATGAGCATGAGATGATTCGTTTACATACCATTCTTGCAACCAGTCATTTACTAGCTGATAGTTAACAAAGTAGGTATTTATTTCAAATTTTTCTCTGTCATGATGGTGAAATAGCCAACGAGCCAACGAGCCGACAGAATGCCTTCTAAAAGCGTATGATAGGTATCCTATTTTTAATGGTTTGGTTGAAGTTATTGGTGGTTGAGAACCGCCCGCACCCCCAAAGGGTGGTGCTACAAAAACGAAACCTGCCTGCGCGGGTTTAATTAGGTTTAGATTTTTTTCTTTCGCAGCAGCTTGAATATTTGATTGAAATATTTTAGCTATCTGATTATAAATTGCTCTAAATTCTGCCGGAGCATCTTTAATATGAGGTATTGCAAAAGATGGAGTCAGTAAACGAAGAGTTCTGACTTCATCCAATGGTAACGGTTGAGCTTTGATAAATTCTTGTAGTACTGTTTCTAACTCTTGACAGGTTGAGCAGACTTCTTGCCAATATCCACCCGCAGTCATTAACCCACGCAGCAACAAGTGAATAGC
Organism: Rivularia sp. (in: cyanobacteria); assembly: GCA_965234645.1. Classification (GTDB taxonomy): domain Bacteria; phylum Cyanobacteriota; class Cyanobacteriia; order Cyanobacteriales; family Nostocaceae; genus Rivularia. The sequence goes on from OZ248344.1 coordinate 904,465, forward strand.
AAAAATTTTATCTGGCAGCTTTTCCGATAAAGAATAACATAACTTAGCTGTTTCTATTCCCTGGGAAAAATTTTGAGCATCTTGGTGAAAAACTGCTAGATGTCTTAATAATTCTGCATTATCAGCATCTAATCGTAAATATAACTCTAAAATACGGGCTGCTAAAGCGGGCTGCTTGCGAGTATGACCAATCTTAATAGCAGCACGTAGAAACACAAGGAAGCATTGTTCGGTATTAGGTAAGAAAGCTAAAAGGGCTTCTGTTAATTCCAAAGATATTGGATGAAAAGGTATAGTATCTATAACTTCTTGTAATACTTCTAGTAATAACTCTACGTTTAAATCTTCATTTTGTTTTGCTTGTAAAAGTTCAATAACTCCCCATTCTGTTAGCTCTGTTCCTTCAAAGTTTTTTAAATGAATAGAGAGTAGAATAATTTTGAGTAAATTATCTATATCGTCGGGCTTAATTTCGCGTATATGTTGACGAATTAACCAGACAATAGAAATTTTTCCAAGCTTTTCGCGTCGTTCTGCCTCGGTTTGCAAAACTTGAATTAATTCATTTGTATAAAACTCAATTTCTTCTGGTTCTACCTCCGTTAACGGTAGCATCCAAGTCATTTGTGCTTCTGTTTCATCTCCTTGTAATAATAACAGTAATCCTAAATGCCAGTAGTATGATTTAACATTAGGTTCAGCGGCAATTGCTTCTTCATATAAACTTATTGCCTGAGTGTATTTTTCTTGAATTAAATATTGCTGAGCTTGCTGCTGCCAGTTAATTAAATTAGCAATCATAGAAGAAATATTTGGATGAAATGGTAGAGCTATTTATGTAATTTCTCAGTTACGCATATCAATTAAACAAAGTGGGCAGAATACTCTACCCACTGAAAAATTATTATTTGAATTAAATAAAATATAGACAAGCAAGAGCGCTTCCGCTAAACGTAGTTGCTTGTATAGTGCTTATGCCATTAGCAATTAAAGAGCGCTGTAATTAGTAGGACAACTAGGAGCGTTTCCAGCGAACGTAGCAGGATCTTTACCGTTTGCGCCCTTAGCAACTAATGCTTTATCACCTTCGCACAATACAGCTAAGGTAGTAGCTTCACTTGTAGCAGCTACAGTTCCTACCATCACTCCACCAATGTATGCTTTAAGCGGAGCGTTTGCTACCGCTTGTTGCGCTTGGTTCGTTACACTACTGGCACCAGCACCACCACCATTAAGAACGTACACATAATTTTCGGTTTGTGTTGCTACGCCAAGACCTAACTTACCAAAAGCAGCAGTGTTTGCAAATGAGCCGTTTTCGAGTTGATAGGCTTGCTGCGCTCGGTTCATGGAACCAATAATTGTTTTAGCTTCAGACTGCTTTGCTTTGTTAGCTTGGTTCAAGAAAGAAGGCAACGCAATAGCGGACAAAATACCGATAATGATGATTACAACTAACAATTCAATCAGGGTAAAACCTTCGTTTTCTTTCTTGTTGCGGAGGATGTTTTGTAAAAACTTGGCTTTAAGTTCGGTTTTCATTAGTGTTTCCTTTAAGTGGGGGATGGGTTATTGAGTTCTAGGTATAACTTACCCATTTCGACAGGATTACTATCACTTTGAGCAAATTTTTTTTTGGAAGATTGGGAAACCCTCAATAACAGGAGATTTCGTCCGATATGTAAGAAATAATCAACTCCCGATCTTCCTTACTTTGGATTTGTTTAATATTCAAAAATATAAGTACTCACGCAAAATAAATTGTGCATTGTCATTGCGAGTGCGGCGTTCACGCGGAGCGTGCGGCTCAGCGAAACGAAGCAATCACCGTCAGATGCGGCTGATCGCAGGGGTTTGGGAAAGATCCACTTCGTATGCGCTATCGCGCACGCTACGCTAACGCAATGACACAAATAATTTTGCATACCCACTTAATTAAGCTTCTAACATCACATAGCCAAGATTTTCTAAGATCAGCAGTAGTTGTTGCACTAAATAAAATGTTTGCTTTTCGTCAGTAGGCTCTAAAGTCACTGGATTCAAAGGTCTAACTTGCTTCCAGCGTTCAACTAAGCTTGTCATCGATTGGGGTTGTTCGAGTAAAGGAATTAAGCAAAGCGCCATTGAACTATCTATACTGACTGGATCTTTGATTAGTGATAAATGTTCGCTAAGAATAAAAGGTCTGATTTCTGTAACGCAGGCTATTAAATCTTCTCGGAACTTAGGAGTTTTTAGTTGTGGATGCAAATGTACTTTTGCCGCTTGCCACTGCGAATCATTCCATTCGTCAACTGGTACGAACGATCGCGATTTATCTAAATTTCCGCACCATAAGTCAAGCAAGCGATGTACGGGATGAAATAATTCAAATAAGTTGAGTTTTTCTTCAGCAGAAAGTTCTGGTAAGCTCATTCCCAAGAAAGCTGGTAAGTCATCGGGTTCTTTAAATAACTCCATTAAATCCCAATGCCGCCAGTTAACCATATTGATAAACTCTAAATTAGCAGCTTTCAAAAGTGAAAAGAATTCGGGAATAGTAGCTCCTTTATCCCCTACAAGCAATTGATTTGCTAGAATTACGCTCTCATCTTCATCGTATTTAGGATTCCAAGTTTGAGTTTTGAGAGAAACACCGTCTTTCAATGCGTTCATAATTTCCCGCACTATGCTAATTTCCATTTCTTCTGGGTTATCGTCCATCAAACCCATAAATTTAAACAGATTTTGAGCGCGGAAAAAACCAGCCCTTTGCAGCGAACTGTGAAGATTGACGCGAATAATACCTTCAGGCTGCAAAACTGATTTCATTGCTTGCAAGCCTGCGACAGCATCAGGAAGCAAATAAAGCACATCGTCGCAGTTTATATAGTCAAATTCCATGCCTAGCTTGGGTAAATCCTCAAGAAAACTTACATGAAATTCAGCATTTTCAATTCCGTGATACTGCAAACGCTGCTCAGCTAACTTAACTGATGCTTCGGAAATATCAACACCTACAATTTTTGCACCTGGATTAGCTTCCGCGAGTACAAGGGATTTATACCCACTACCACATCCAGCATCTAAAATAACTTTTCCTTTAGTATCTATAACTTTTTGATTTCTTAAATAATAAGCTGTTACCAAATTATGAATATAGAGATAATTCGGTTTATCCTTTGGAGATTCATCAACAGGAATTCTTGGATAAGGCGCACTGTCAAATTGCTGACGAATTTTTTCTACTAAATCTGATGCTTGAGCTTGCATGGAATTTTCTCCTGATACTAATTATTCCCAGTTATGTCTGGACTTAGCACCCTAAGCAAATGGGTTACTCAAGCATTAGTATTCCCAGTTTTTTCGATTTCTAACATTCCATTAAGAAGTCGGGTTTTTTTGGTTGAAGTATCTGTAACATCAGACAATGTTTTAAAAGTCTCCGGCGAATATAATTCGCTACTACACAAAGCAAAGTCCACCTGAGCCGCACATAAAGGTGAACGTGGACTAATAAAATCAACCCGCGCAGGCGGGTTTCGCTTGTGTAGCTGCGGTTTCAACCGCCAGATAAAGTATCAATTTGAACTTTACAAACATCCTCTCAGACAACTGTTATAAAAACCCGACTTCTCACTGAGGTACTTTCAACATGGTGGCAATATCAACATCAGCAGAAACCAGGACTTTACTTGAGATTAGCTGGCAAACCTTCAAAGCCATGCTCGCGGATATGGGAAGCTCAAGAAACACCAGATTAGCCTACGAAAATGGGGCATTAGAAATTTTGACCCCATTCATGGCTCATGAAAACTCCAACCGCGTTATAGAAGTATTTACTGGAGTGCTGTGTGAGGAGTTGGAATTAGAAATCAAACGCACTGGCTCTTTAACTTTGACGCGGGATGACTTAGAACGAGGTGGAGAGCCAGATAGCAGCTACTACATACAAAATGAATACCGCGTAAGAAATAAGGAAAAAATAAACCTAAATACGAACCACCTCCCGATTTAGTATTAGAGGTGGAATATACCAAACCGAAAGTAGACAAGTTTAAAATTTACGCTGCAATTGGTGTTCCCGAATTTTGGCGGTTTAACGGCAGCGTTTTACGAATTTACATACTTAATAATGGGCAATATATAGAAGTCGAACAAAGCCCTACTTTTGCTCGGGTAGCTGTAAAGGAAATTCCTCGGTTTATTCAACAAACTCGAATCAACGGCGAGATGGCGACAACCCGCGCTTTTCGGGCTTGGGTGAGAGAGCAGGTTCTCAATTGATTCTATGTAAAATAACGCATCATCAAGTATAGCGTTGGGTTACATCAAAAATCATATATCTTCCCTACGAACTATTCTTGCTGTAACTCCATATGCGTGCGTAATACTCGATTAATCATAGTTTGATATTCCTGATTCTGAGCCTTGAACCAATCAAGTACATCAGAGTCAATGCGGATGATTTGCTGCGCTTCATCTTTTGGAATAATAAGCTTTGCACGTTCAAAGAATGAATCTGTAAGTGGCGGAATATCCGAGTAGTCAATTTCGTCATCTGCCATCATTGCTATTTTGTCCCAATCAGTACGGGATTGATTCGGTGTATCGTTTGCGCTCATATTTATTTGCCTTTCTTGCAGAAATAATACGAATCGTATCGTGTTCCCTTTCGGTAAATACGACCACTACTACAAAATTTTTTAACAAGCCAATTCCAATCGAGCGGTCTTCTCCATATTCCTGCCGATTGTCGAGGTCAATGAGCATTGGACTGTCGAAAACTGGTGGAATATCTGTAAAATCGATTCCATGTTTAAGAATATTGTCAGCGTTTTTCTGCTCGTCCCATTCAAACTGCATAGTGCCATTGTAGTAGGGGTAGGGTCGGTTACACCTTGAGGATATATTGTTTTATTAAGTAGCCTATCATCTATATAGCGGTGCCTTACAGCAAAATTAAACATACCTTATATCTGTTAACTCGTTCCCAGCCGACCTGCTGGGAATACATTTCTGTGGGCTGCTGCCTCTAGGAGGTTGACGGGAGGCAGAGCCTCGTGGTATAATTTCCCAGCCAGATGGGAACCAGTCAACCAGTCACCTTGGTTACAGAAGTAATCCGAATCGTGGCGATCGCCATCTATAAACCAAGCTTTAATATTGTTCTAAATAGCTTAATTACACTTCAAATTATATTTTTATTAACCACCAAATACATAATTACTAAATAACAAGTCAACTATTATATACTATTTGTATTGATATTTAAACTAGCAAAAAGTGCATGAGTGCCGACCCACTTTTCTACGAAATATTCAAAGAAATACCAGAATTATTCTTTGAATTAATCGGTCAACCAGAAAAAGACCCAAGTATCTATAAATTTCTAGCACCAGAAATTAAGCAAAGAAGTTTTCGTTTAGATGGCTTGCTTTTAACTTCTGACAACCATCCGAATGAGCCAATTTATTTTTTAGAAGCTCATTCTTATAAAGATGATAATTTTTACAACTAACTTGCCGCCGAAATCGTTCTTTACCTAACTCAATATCAACCGCCAAATCAAGATTGGTACGCGGTTGTTATCTATAACGCTAGAAGTAGTGAAGGAAATTTTCCCGGATACTTAAACTTTTTATTACCCCATCTACGTCGCTTTTATCTTGATGAATTAGCAACAACTCCCGAAGCCTTGCTCTCGGTGGGAGTGATGCGTTTAATTGTCGAGAATAAAAGTCAAAAAAAAACCGGGGAGTTGGCAAGAGTGTTGATGAGTCAAGCTCAACAAGAGTTGACCAATACCACCTTGAAGGAAAAGGTTTTAGAATTTATAAAGGCAGTGGTGATTGACAAATATGCGAGTTTAACTGTAGAGGAAATTGAAGCGATGTTAAATTTAGATTCTTTCAACAATTTGAAAACAAGTAGAGTTTATCAAGAAGCTAAAGAAGAAGGTATCGAGCAAGGTATTGAGCAAGGTATCGAGCAAGGTATTCTCAATCAAAAACTGGAGATGGTTCCAATGTTACTCGATTTAGGTTTAACCGTTGAGCAAGTTGCAGAACGTTTAAAGCTGGATATCGAAACGGTAAGGAAAAATACTCAACAATAAAACCAATTCTGATTACAGCTTTATTTAAGAAATTTGTTTAACTCGTTCCCAGCCTCCGGGCTGGGAATGCGTTTTGAAAGGCTCTGCCTAGTCCTTTGCATTTTATTTGATAGGTTCGTAGTAAGAGTTTTAACTCTCTTATCTGATGATTTGTTACCTTGCATGGAAGGGCATTGGTTCCCTAAATCTGGAGCGCTAAAGCACTTACTACGAACCTTTTTACCCATCAAAATTAATGTGGTGGAATACTAGGAGCTTGACGGGAGGCGGAGCCTCGTGATATGGGTTCCCAACCGGAGGCTAGGAACCAGTCACCCTAAAAGTTTCTTAACAACCTACCCCACAACCCCAAAAATTTGCTATGCTAAATAAAGCGTAGTCGTTATGAGTTTACATAAAAATATTATGACAAATCCAACTGTAGAAAATTTAGTAATTATCGGTTCTGGTCCTGCGGGTTACACTGCTGCTATTTATGCGGGGCGTGCAAACCTCAAACCAGTTGTGTTTGAAGGGTTTGAAGCTGGGGGGCTACCCGGCGGACAGTTGATGACAACCACTGAGGTGGAGAATTTTCCCGGCTTTCCCGCAGGTGTTACTGGTCCGGAATTGATGGACAAAATGAAGGCACAGGCAGAACGCTGGGGAGCCGAGCTATATACTGAAGATGTGATTTCGGTGGATTTAAATCAACATCCGTTTACAGTGCGATCGCAAGAACGAGAATTTAAAACTAATAGTATTGTAATTGCAACGGGTGCGACGGCGAAGCGTTTGGGTTTGCCCAGCGAGCAAGAATTTTGGAGTCGCGGCATTTCGGCTTGTGCAATTTGTGACGGTGCAACTCCGATATTTCACGGTGCGGAATTAGCTGTAATTGGTGCTGGTGATTCGGCTGCGGAAGAAGCAATTTACCTAACTAAATACGGCGATACGGTGAATTTATTAGTTCGTAGCGATACAATGCGAGCCAGTAAAGCCATGCAAGATCGAGTTTTGAGTAATCCTAAAATTAAAGTGCATTGGAATACCGAAAGTGTTGATGTATTCGGTGATGACAAACATATGGAGGGAATCAAAGTCCATAATAATAAAACTGGGGAAGAGAGCGAGCTACACGTTAAGGGATTATTTTACGCGATCGGACACACTCCCAATACATCATTATTTAAAGGACAGTTAGAACTTGATGATGTCGGTTACATTGTTACCAAAGGCAACTCAGTAGAAACCAGCGTAGAAGGTGTATATGCTGTTGGTGACGTACAAGACCATGAATTTCGTCAAGCAATCACCGCAGCGGGTTCTGGCTGCATGGGAGCGATGCTAGCGGAACGTTGGTTATCTTCCCAAGGATTGATTCAGGAATTCACTCAAAACCCCGAAAACAACGAACTAAAACCCGAACAAGAACAAAAAACCGCCGCCGATACCGAAGAAGATTTTGATATTAACGATACCCGTCATATAGGTGGTTACGCCCTGAGAAAAATATTCCACGATGGCGATCGCCCTTTGATGGTGAAGTACGTTTCTCCCGGTTGCGGACCTTGCCATACCCTCAAACCGATATTAAATAAAGTAGTGGACGAATTTGACGGTAAAATTCACTTCGTAGAAATCGACATCGACAAAGATAGGGAAATTGCCCAACAAGCAAATGTAACCGGAACACCCACGGTACAAATCTTCAAAGATAAAGAATTGTTACAAGAACTAAAAGGTGTGAAACAGAAGAGTCAGTATCGCGAGTTGTTGGAAAGCACTCTTTGATTAAGGTTAAAGGTTAAAGGTTAAGAGTTAGAGGTTAAGAGTTAGAGGTTATACCGTTTAACCGAATTCTGGATACAACCCGAAACACGGGGAGACGTAGCAGTGCTACGTCTCTACATTATTTATATGTAGCAACCGAAAAAACTGATATTAGCCCACGCAGGTGGGCTTTGCATCTGTAGCCCCACCCTTCGAGGGTGCGGGCGGGCGTTTTGCATTGTGGATAAATTGCCCAATGCCCAATGCCCAATGCCCAATGCCCATTCACCGGAGGTGGGAGGTAGCCCCATCCCCAATTCCCCATGCCCATTCCCCAATTTGTGTATTTATATCTTTGCTGGGAACTATATCATCTGTAAAAATGGTCGGTGGTTATGTAATTTAAAATATTAATTTTTGAGTTTTGAGTTGACAAAGTGACGCTGATAACTTAAAACTCATTACTCATAACACCTAACTAAAAATCAACCTATGACCGTTGCTAAAGGTTTCCTGCCGAGATTTTTACCTTTCATCAATAGAAAACCTACCCTTTCTCAACGATTAATGTTGGTTGGGTTAACTATTACTTTGGTATTTATTTTTCTAGCTTTGTTTTCTCCCTTACTTCAAGCTTTGGGATTGCTGCAAGATCCGACTGAGTTTCTAGATAACCCAATTCATACGCCACCTTCATTAAAACACTGGTTTGGTACGAGTCGTTTGGGCTACGATATTTTTTCTCGGACTGTTTTTGGCGCTCAAGCAGCATTGCAGGTGGTAATAATTGCGACTGCATTAAGTATGGTAGTTGGCGTGCCTTTGGGTATGTTGAGCGGCTATATTGGCGGTAGGTTGGATAAGGTTTTGCTATTTATCATGGATAGTATTTATACCTTACCGGGGCTGCTGCTTTCTGTAACTTTGGCATTTGTTGTAGGGCGTGGAATTATCAATGCGGCGCTGGCGATTAGTATTGCCTACGTTCCGCAATATTACCGAGTTGTTCGCAACCATACGGTAAGCGTTAAAACCGAAGTTTTTGTAGAAGCAGCACAGGCGATCGGCGCTAATACTTGGCAGGTACTTTCGCGGTATTTATTTTTAAACGTAATTCAAAGCGTACCCGTATTATTTACTTTAAACGCCGCCGATGCAATCTTAGTTTTGGGCGGTTTGGGCTTTTTAGGATTGGGGCTTCCCGAAGAAGTACCAGAATGGGGACACGATTTGAAACAAGCCCTAGCTGCCCTACCCACAGGGATTTGGTGGACTACCCTTTTCCCCGGTTTAGCGCTGACGACAATGGTAGTAGGGTTATCACTACTTGGTGAAGGCTTAAATGAGTTTGTCAATCCCCGTTTAAGGAAACGAAAATAGTCTACAGGTTAAAGGTTAAAGGTGAGGAGTTAGGAGTGAGGAGTTAGGAGTTAGGAGTTAGAAGTAGTGCGAGCGTCTCGCTCGCTATCTAAATCTAACTTAGGAATTAGGAGTTAGGAATTAGAAGTAGTGCGAGCGTCTCGCTCGCTATCTAAATCTAACTACCCCCTCTACCCCCTCTCCCCCCTCTACCCCCTCTACCCCCTCTACCCCCATTCCCAATATATATTTCGAGATTATGGTAAAAGATAAAATTTCGTTGATTGCTGCTGCTGCTGGTGGTTTTATGTTGTTTGTTGCTATATCTGGGATTTTACAGGGCGCACCTGTAATGGCTTTGCGATCGCAACATAGTTTTGATTCGACAAAAGTAGCGGATTTACGTTTGCAAGTTCATCCCGATGAACCAGTTAACTATATGCAGCAAAGGCTTTCTTTTGATAATTCAATCGAACGGATAAAGCAAATTGACGGTGCATTAAATAGTTTTCGCGCTCTAACTGAAAAAAGTAAACCTGTTTTGGGTAGTCAAGCTGTATCTGAAGTCGGAAATACCGATGGCGATATCCAAATAGGATTTAACAATTGGGTTGGATCGGTGGAAGGCACGTTGAGAAAGCAAGATTATCAAATCAAAAAGCTGGGATATCAACTAGCTCAGAAACAGTACGAAGATAAAGCGATTCCTCAAAGCGTATTAAATCAAAAACAAGCGGCTTATAACAAAGCTGAGAAAGAGTTGCAAACTTTTGTCAAATCTTTTACGGTTGCGGATTGAACGATGACAAATATTCGATGGTGCCCTGCGGCATTATTCAAATGGTAATCTTTTAATAAAGATGTGCTTGTGCCGTAACACGGCCTACATTTATTTTTTACTGCTCACTACTCACTGAAAAAAGTGGTAACTCAAGTAATTGGTATCGATCTGGGAGGAACGGCGATAAAGTTAGGACGATTTACGTCTGATGGTACTTGTTTAAACTCATTAACTGTGGATACTCCCCAACCAGCAACGCCGTCAGCGGTTGTAGCGGTTATTGTTGATGCAGTTGCTGAGGTCGATCCGGAAAAAAATGCTGTTGCGATCGGCGTGGGTACTCCCGGTCCTGCGGATGAGAAAGGGCGCATTGCCAAAATTGCGATTAATCTTCCTCAATGGAGGAATGTTCCTTTAGCGGATATTTTGTCAGCGAAAATCGGTAAACCCACAATTATCGATAATGATGCGAACTGCGCGGGTTTAGGAGAAGCTTGGTTAGGTGCAGGTCGTTTTTATAAAAATTTTATTTTACTAACTTTAGGAACTGGTGTCGGTGGAGCGATTTTTATTGATGGTAAGTTGTTTACGGGAAGTTTTGGATCTGCTGGAGAGTTGGGTTTAATCGGTTTAATTCCCGATGGTCCGCAATGCAAAAGCGGCAATCAAGGTTCTTTGGAACAGCATACCTCGGTAATTGCGATTCGCCGCCGCACCGGCAAAGAACCAGCGGAATTAGGTGCTTTAGCTGAAAGTGGAGATGCTCAAGCACTGAAGTTTTGGCAAGAATATGGTAAATACTTGGGAATTGGAGTCACAAGTTTGATTTACGTACTAACGCCTGAAGCGGTTGTAATTGGAGGCGGCGTTAGTGCAAGTTTTGAGTTTTTCTTACCATCAATGAAACTAGAAATTGAGCGGCGAGTCATGCCCACATCTCGCGTAGATTTGCAAATAATAAAGGCTGAATTAGGTAACGGTGCCGGAATGTTAGGGGCTGCGAAGTTGGCAATTGAGAAGATAATTGGGCGTTGGGCATAGGTTAAAGGTTAAAGGTTAAAGGTTAAAGGTTAAAGGTTAAAGGTTAAAGGTTAAAATTGCAATAAGTCATAACTCATAACTTATAACTCATAACTCATAACTCATAACTCCTCACTCATAACTCCTCACTCATAACTCCTAACTCTCAGATAAACAATATCCTGTTGTTTGATGAATGTAATTTAGAACTTTTTCATAGGATTCGGGATTGCTGGCGGGGTTGATAATTATGGGTATGCTGCTGTCGGGCAACCAAAAGGTTATCCTACCGTTTGGTTCGTGACAAAAGGATGAAATACATTTGAGATTGATGACGTATTCGTTTCTTTCGTAAGAAATTTTTACCCAGTAGGTACCTTCAGATTCGGAATTGTTGACGCGATCGATGTATTCCAGAATTTTTTGGTAGTCTTCTTGGTTGTTGTGGGGGATAATCACAATAGGTATGGCACTATTTGGCAACCAAAATGTCACCCGACCGTTTGGTTCGCAGCAGAAAGCTGTAACGCGCTCAAAATCAACTACATATTCTTTTTTTTCGTAGTAGATTTTTACCCAATACGCCACAACTTCTCCTTAAGTCCAACATTTAGTTTGAACGACACATTTTAATACAGGTAATACAACGCTTAGTATTCAGAGTATAAAGCCTTCACCGCCTTCTCGTTGTGGGTAAATACTCTGGAAAATCTAAGAGACTTGAGCGGGTGCTGTTAACCCATCACGTTGACGAGTATGGGTAATAGCTGCTTCTAGTAAACCTTCAAATAAGGGATGTGGTGCGTTAGGACGAGACAAAAATTCTGGATGAAATTGACAAGCAATAAAGAAAGGATGTCCGGGTAGTTCAACTATTTCTACTAATCTTCCGTCGGGAGAAGTTCCGCCGATTAAGTAGCCAGATTCCAAGAACAAGTTTCGGTAAGCGTTATTAAATTCGTAACGATGGCGGTGTCTTTCGTAAGTTACTTCTTCGAGGTATAGCTTGAAAGCTAGGGTATTGGGCACAATACGACAAGGATACACGCCCAAGCGCATCGTACCGCCTAAGTCAACTACATCCTGTTGTTCTGGCAGCAAGTTAATTACTGGATTGAGGCTATCTTCTTCAAATTCGGCACTGTGGGCATTTTTAAGTTTTGCTACGTTTCTTGCCCACTCGATTACACAGCATTGCATTCCCAAACATAAGCCTAAGAATGGTATTTGCCGTTCGCGAGCGTATTTTATCGCAGCTATTTTACCATCAACTCCACGAGAACCAAAACCTCCGGGTACGACTATTGCATCAACTCCCTTGAGGTGTATTTCTGGCGGTTCGCTTTCCAATTCTTCGGAATTGATCCAGCGTATGTGTAATTCTCCACGACTAGCGATCGCCGCGTGACGCAGTGATTCAACTACAGAAAGATAAGCATCGCTCAACTGGACGTATTTACCAACGATGGCTACTTCGATGCGGTTTTGGGGAGTATACATCCGTTTGACTAAGGTTTGCCACTGCTGTAAATCTGGTGGCTGTTGCTTCATGTGAAGCAAGGAAAGCGTTTGAACGGCTAATCCTTCTTGTTCTAAAATCAACGGTACTTCGTAAATACTTTTAGCGTCGATGCAAGGAATTACGCATTCCACCGGCACGTCGCAAAATGCCGATAGTTTTTCTTTTATTCCTTCTGGTAGTTGACGATCGCATCGGCAAACTAGTATATCTGGTTGAATGCCAATAGACCGAAGTTCTTTGACTGAGTGCTGGGTTGGTTTGGTTTTCAATTCCCCAGCGGAGGCAATCCACGGAATCAAAGTTACGTGCAGGTACAATACGTTCTGCCGCCCTACTTCTTTACGAAACTGACGAATTGCTTCTAAAAACGGTAGGGATTCAATATCGCCTACCGTGCCGCCAATCTCCGTAATTACCACATCGGGATTAGTATTTTGAGCAACACGAGTAATGCGGTCTTTGATTTCATTGGTAATATGAGGAATTACCTGTACGGTACCGCCGTTATAGTCGCCGCGCCGCTCTCGGTTAATCACGGATTGGTATATAGAACCAGTAGTAACGCTGTTGAGACGAGACATAGAAGTATCGGTAAAGCGTTCGTAATGTCCCAAATCTAAATCGGTTTCAGCGCCATCTTGGGTTACGAAAACTTCACCATGTTGAAACGGACTCATGGTTCCTGGGTCAACATTAATATATGGATCTAGTTTAAGAATCGATACAGAATAATCGCGCGATTTTAGCAATCGTCCCAGACTTGCTGCTACAATTCCTTTACCGATACTAGAAACTACACCACCAGTAACAAATACAAACTTCGTCATACGATTTTTAAGTTTCAAGCAACTTATAAAAATTACATCCCGTCATTGTGCCACAGTAGATGTTGAGAATATTGTGTAATATCGACGTGAAACCACTGTTAGGATTAGTAATATTAGCTTCGATCGCGACTCCCAACTTAGCTTGGGCACAAGAACAATCTCTGAAAGTGGTTTATCCCCCGACAAACCACAAAACAACTTCGGATAAAATCTTTTTCATTGGTACGGCTCCAACAACCGGACAAGTTCTGATAAATGGTAAACCAATTAATCGTTCCCAATCGGGTCATTTTGCACCTAGTTTTCCCCTAAAAATAGGAGAGAACACATTTACAATACGTTATCAAAACCAAGAAGTTCAGATTCAAGTAACCAGAACCAATGACCAACAAGAAGTACCCCTTGGATTAGGGTTTGCAAAAGATTCTTTAATTCCACAAGTTGATATTGCTAGACTTCCAGGAGAACTTATATGTTTTAGCGCGATCGCACCTCCAAGCGCCACAGTATCTGTAAAATTAGCTGAAAATAAACAAGTTCCTCTGCTGCTTCAACCACCACAAGCACAGTTACCGAGCAATTTAGCGGCTTTAACAGGAACCAATCAACCCCAACAGGCTACGATCGGCGAATATTCTGGCTGTACCACAATCGAATCTGCCGCTGAAGCAAAACCAGCATATCAACTAATGCTCAACGGTCAAACAATAACTCAAGAAGCCCCTGGAAAGATAAGCGTTCTACAACCAAGCAATTTGCCAGTTGTGGAAGTAAATGCCGAGTTTGGTGTGGCTCGCACCGGACCTTCTACTAATTATTCTAGACTAACGCCATTGCCGCGTGGTACCCGTTCGGCTGTAACCGGAAAAACGGGTGAATGGCTGCGTTTGGAGTATGGCGCTTGGATTAAAAGTTCGGAAACTGTTTCTTTACCCAATGCGATCGTCCCATCGACGATTATTCGTAGCGTTGCTTCAAGTCAATCGGAAACTGAAACTAAGGTAAGTTTTCCGCTGCAAACCCCCGTACCTGTAAGCATCAAGCAGGAGTCGGATAAATTTACTCTAACGCTGCACAATACCACTGCTCAAACGGACACCATTCCATTTAACGACAATCCATTTATATTGCGTATGGATTGGCAGCAAATACCTCCTTCCCCAGGAGTACATTCGGGCGCGGTGCAATATATTTTTAATCTGAAGAAAAATCAACAGTGGGGATACAAGTTGGGATATGAAGGAACAACTTTAAAGTTAAAGTTACGTCATCCTCCCCAATTAGCTCGGAGCAGACGCAAACCTTTATCGGGAATCAAAATTTTATTAGATCCCGGACATGGTGGTGAAGAATCGGGAGCCACCGGACCAACGGGCTTACCAGAAAAAGATGTAAATTTAACTGTATCGAAGTTGCTGCGCGAAGAATTAGTCAAACGAGGCGCGACGGTGGTAATGACGCGAGAAGACGATCGGTTCGTATCCTTGGAGGATCGACAAACGATAATTGCGAATGTTGAACCTACCTTAGCGCTATCGGTTCATTACAATGCTCTCCCCGATTACGGCGATGCGGAAAATACCAAGGGCGTAGGAATGTTTTGGTATCATCCTCAAGCTCATAGTCTGGCAGTATATCTACATAATTATTTAGTTGAGAAGTTGGATAGACCTTCTTACGGTGTATTTTGGAACAACTTAGCGCTAACTCGTCCGGAAGCAGCACCGTCAATATTATTAGAGTTGGGTTTTATGAGTAACCCCCAAGAGTTTGAATGGGTAACAAATCCCAAAGAACAAAAAAAATTGGCGCGAACTCTTGCTGATGGAATTATTAAGTGGTTAAAAAATAATCGCTGAAATTGATTGTACCTAAAAGCTAATAAATTATTGCATTTTTTGGTACGGGTTTATACTTAGTTCACTATAATAGTGTCAAAGTCCATACCAAAAATTAATATTCGGGATCGATTATTTTGGTTTTTTCTCAAGTCCCGTATTTTGCTTAATGGTGTTGGTAGCTTGTCGAGAAAACATATTCTCAAACTCTTAAACTCCTGTATTTCTTAAAAATGAACAAAATCTCCGATCGCTTTTATTAGTTAAATATCAATCAAGTATCAGCTTGTTTATATTTTGACTTTATTTTTGATATTTCATACTTATTTGTATCTCTATATGCGATCGGCAGCATAAGTCGCCGAGATTTCACTTAAGTATAGGCGGAAATACTATCAAAGCCGGAAAAACAAGCTCGATCGATTCGGAATAACCCGATTTTTTTACGCAGTTTTACGGTAACTTTACAATTTCTTTACTATAAGGAATAGGTTCTATACGTTAACTTTATAGTAATTGGTTTAATTTATTCCAAATGAAGTTATATTAAAGTTTGTTCGCAAAAAAATGAAGAAATTGAAAGGAGCCATCAAATCTTTGTCTAAATCTGAATCGTTTTTCAAAAAAATGCTTTGAATTTATACGTTTATAAATGATTGCTGAATGGAAATTTTAAGAGAACTATAGTTTCGCACATTTAAGTACGGTATTAAACGTAAATACAATTAGGGTCAAAGCTATGAAATATTAACAGCAAGTATCTACCACAAAAATTGTCAGCTTATGTATATGTAAAATAGGATGCTTTCTCTGTATCTTTAAATGCAAATACGATCGAGATTGAATCAAGTAAATACTCGCCGTGATTAAATATTGCTTAACGCGCTCCGTAAATTGAAGAATGCTAACGCTGTTTCAAATAAGTATCTATATCCGTCCGATCTGTTGGTTAATTAATGCGATCTCACACAGCATTAAAAAATCTCAGATTATAACTTTGTTAAAGTCGCATTTTAATTGCGCTTGTTCCGTAATCTTAGTTGAGTTTCCCTAATTATTGGCGAACCTGGCTAGTCATTGATAGACACTTTATTTGAAACGTATTACTGCTGTTTGGATATAGGTGATGACACAGGTGCAGTTGCTAAACGTAAATATTCACAACGTCGCCATGAGCGACTTGTTAAATAGATTGCAAAATGGTGGTTTCGTAGTGACTCCCAACGTAGACCACTTGATGAAATTGCAGAGAGATCCTGATTTTTATGGAGTTTACCAAGAAGCAGAATACATAGTTTGCGACAGCAAAATATTGATGTATGTCTCTCGTTTTCTGGGAACGCCCATACAGGAGAAAATTTCAGGTTCCGATCTGTTTCCGGCTTTTTATGATTATTACAAGCTCGATGAGAGTATAAAGATTTTTTTGCTTGGAGCCGAAGCCGGAATTGCTGAAATTGCTAGCAGAAATATAAATTCTAAGGTAGGGAGAAATATTATTGTTGATACTTACTCGCCTCCTTTTGGATTTGAAAACGATGAAGAAGAATGTCAAAAAATTTTGAAATTAATTCATTCCTCGAATGCAACTGTTTTAGCAATGGGAGTAGGCGCTCCCAAACAAGAAATGTGGATTGCAAAAAATAGAAAAAATTTAGGTAAAGTAAAAATATTCTTGGCAATTGGTGCAACGATTAACTTTGAGGCAGGAAATATCAAACGCTGCCCTAAATGGATGAGTGAGGTTGGTTTGGAATGGCTGTATAGACTTTTGAGCGAACCGAAAAGACTTTGGAAGAGATATATTATGGATGCGCTTCCATTCTTTTATTTAATTTTCAAGCAACGCTTTAAACTGTATAAAAATCCGTGGTCAAAAGTAAAATCGAATAAGACTAATAATCTTCTATCTATGGTTAGAGGTTTTAAGAGAATGTAGAAGTAATTTTTACTTCTCTTAAAAAACATTAAATACTTACAAGTTGATATTCCGCTTTGTGTGTTATTTCTATAAGTAATCATACATACCTCACTATTTACAAACTATGGAAAATCAAAACCATCTTGAAGAGATAGATGTACAAAAATATCTGCTGGTTTTGAAACGTCGCTGGCTGATAGCATCAATTGTTTTTGCAGGATTTGCAGCTTTTTCCGGTTTTAATTGGATAACTCAAAAGCCTGACTATGAAGCTACAGGAAAACTACTTTTTCGAGCAGATAACACCTCATCTCTAACGGGTGCTGGAAAAGACATTGGTCATTTAGAATCAATCAAACGCGAAGCTAACCCTTTAGATACGCAAGCAATAATTTTGCAGTCCGAACCAATAATTAAGGAAGTTGTAAAGTCTCTGGATCTTAAAGAAAAAAATGGTCAACCTTTAAATCCAGATTCAATATCTATCAGTACTGGTTCAATTGTAGGTACTGATATAATGAGAGTTTCTTACACATCTGATAATCCAGAATTAGCTATAAAAGTAGTTAATAATGTGATGGAAGTTTATATTAAACAGAATATTTATAACAATCGTTCTGAAGCGATCGCAGCAGGAAGATTTATTGAGGGACAATTGCCAAAAGCGGAAAGAGAATTAAACAACGCAACAAGAGATTTACGAGATTTCAAACAGAAAAATCAAATAATCGAGTTAAAAGAAGAGACAGTTAAAGCAGTTGATATTATTAATGATATAGATCAAGAATTAGCCGAGGCTAAATCGGACTTTGCTGAAATAAGCGCGAGAGAAAATGAAGTCAGTCGTCAAGTAAATTTACCTTTGGATAAGGCTATAGATATAACTTCTTTAAGTCAAGTCAAAGGGGTACAGGAAGTATTAGACGAATTACAAAAAGTACAAACTGAATTAACAACTTTAAGAACTACACGGACTAACGCTCATCCATCTATTGTGGATCTTGAACAAAAAGAAGCTGCTTTAAATAATTTATTGCAGAAGCGAACAGTTGAGTCTTTAGGATATCAAGCGCGGATTGCTCCAAGCAGTTTACAAATAGGACAAGTTAAGCAAAACTTGACTGCCGAATTTGTTAACTTACATTCACAGCGCTTAGGTTTGGCACAAAAAATAGAATCTTTGTCTGAATTAAGGAATATGTACAAGCAGAGGACTGAAAATATTCCAAATTTAGAGAGAAAGCAAAATCAGTTAGAACAAAGATTATCAATAGCCCAAAAAAGTTACGAAAACCTCAAGGCAAGATTAGAAGAAGCTAAATTAGCAGAAAATCAAACTGTTGGGAATGCTAGCATCGTTGAAAAAGCGAAGAAAGTACATGCCAGTCCCCAAGATCAGAAAAAGAGATTTCTAATTAGTTTTGGTAGCCTAGGCGTTGGTTTATTACTAAGTATCGGTTCGGCTTATTTTGTAGATTTGATCGATCGAAGGCTGAAAACTGCTAAAGAAGCAGAGAACCTTTTTGGTTATACCTTATTAGGGTTAATTCCCAAATTTGATACTAATAATAATATCTCTGCCGTGGAGGAGAAAATTACAGGTGTATCCGAAAGAGTTATTGTTGCCACTTCACCTCGCACGGTAATTCACGAAGCATATCAAATGCTTCAGGCTAACTTGAAATTTATCAGTTTGGATAAGAAAGTTCGCTCGATTGTAGTCACAAGCTCTGTAACGGGTGAGGGTAAAACAGAAGTCGCGGCTAATTTAGCAGCAGTTATGGCACAGGTAGGAAGACGGGTGCTGTTAATTGATGCTGATATGCGTCAGCCATCTCAACATCACCTTTGGGGTTTAATTAACTCTATCGGCTTGAGTAACGTGATGGTGGGAGAGAACGAGCTAGAAGATGCGGTACAAAAGATTACTGAAAATCTATCAGTGCTGAGTGCTGGTGTTATGCCTCCGAATCCTCTCGCTTTAATAGATACAGAGCGGATGACTAATTTTATAGACATGCTATCTGTTGATTATGACTGTATAGTTTTTGATACACCTCCCTTAGTTGGAACTGCGGAAACAGCAGTTTTATCGCAAATGGTGGATGGCGTTTTAGTTGTAGTTAGACCGGGGTTAGTAAATTCAGCCAGTGCTAATGCCGCGAAGTCTTTACTAGAAAGGTCGGAAGCGAACGTTTTAGGAATTATCGCTAACGGAGTAAATGTTAAGCACGAGCCAAATAATTATTTTTATTACAGTCCTCAATCTGAATCTAGTGTTGAAAAAATCAATCCGGCGGCAGTGCGTTCTTCTAAAAATTAACAGTTAAAGAAGTCGGCAGAAATAAATACAGCCAACAAAATGTAAATATGCTTGCCCGCCTACTGCCGAACGAACTATTCAAAAACTGAAATTGAATCATGAGTACCCAATTGAGCCAAAAAAATCATAGCCAAGTACTAGCTGAAGATTTAAGTCTGTGGGAGCAGTTAAAGGAAGACTGGATTGCTCACGGACAAGATTGGACAAAACCGGGGTTTCGAGCAGTTGCGGTTCATCGCTTTGGAGTTTGGCGAATGAAAATTAAGCCTAGGCTTTTGCGAGCGCCTTTTAGCGTATTGTATAAAATGATGTTTAACAAAGTTCGCAATACTTACGGAATTGAACTACCATTCACCGTTAAGTTAGGACGGCGCGTAATATTTGAACATCAAAGTGGGATTGTGATTAGCGGATTCTGTGCAATTGGCGATGATTCGATTATTCGTCAGGGTGTAACTTTAGGGAATCGCTATTTAGAGCGTCCTTTTGATGCTCCTAAGTTGGGTAAAAGGGTAAACATAGGTGCAGGGGCAAAGATTTGTGGTGAAGTTTCAATTGGAGACGGAGCGAATATAGGAGCTAATGCCGTTGTTTTATGCGATGTACCGCAGGGAGCAACCGTAGTAGGTATACCTGCCAAGGTGATTAATTCTGTAAACGTTAGTAAATAAGATACGTAATTATAAAATATTCCAGTAATCATACGTATGAAAAGGTGCAACTCATGTCTATTAGCCAGCTTTTATTGTTAAGCTTCGATATCGTTTTATTAATTTGTGGATTAGGATTACTCGTTCCGTGCTTAGTTTTGTTCTTGGAATGCATGGCGGCTTTATTTCCGTTTTCTGAGCAGAATACTGAGGAAAATATTCAAAATATAAAAGTCGCCGTATTAGTTCCCGCTCATAACGAGGAAGTAATCATCCGTTCTACACTGATGGATTTGAAGTGTAAGTTAAAAAAAGAACATAAAGTGATTGTCATAGCCGATAATTGTACTGATAAAACAGCAGATATTGCGAGGACGGTTGGTGCTACTGTAATTGAGCGTAACGATGCAAAACACAGAGGTAAAGGATACGCTTTAGATTACGGTTTGAAATTTCTGGAGCAAGAGCCACCAGAGGTTGTAGTGTTTATTGATGCTGATTGTTTTGTTCGGCAAGGCTCCATAGAAAAGCTAACGCAGCTCGCTATTGCTACGAAGCGACCCGTTCAAGCCACCTACTTGATGTCCAAACCAGCCTTATCTAGCGCCAAAGATTCTGTTTCTGCATTTGCTTTTAAAGTCAAAAATAAGGTTCGTCTATTGGGATTGAAGAAGTTGGGACTACCTTGCACCCTAGTTGGTACGGGCATGGCTTTTCCTTGGTCTGCAATTCGCGCGGTGAATCTGGCTAACGGTGACATAGTAGAAGATATGAAATTGGGCTTGGATTTGAATATAGCCGGATATCCACCGTTATTCTGTCCAACTGCTGCCGTTACAGGATGTTTGCCACAACAGACACAAGCAGCCAAAACTCAAAGAACTCGATGGGAACACGGTCATTTACAAACTTTACTTACCTACGTCCCCAAGTTAATTGAGGCATCGGTAAAGCAAACACGAATTGATTTGTTAGCAAGCGCTCTAGATTTATGCGTACCACCTTTATCTCTGTTAGTTGCTGTTTGGCTATTACTAATGAGCGTGTCGCTTTTAGTCGCATTTTTTCTAGGAATAGCTCATCCGGCAATACTTACGGGTACAGTAGGATGCCTGCTTATGGTTGCAATTTTGACAGCTTGGGCAAAATTTGGACGTAAAGAATTACCTTTATTTCAACTCTTATCTATTCCTGTTTATATATTGAAAAAAATACCCGTTTATGTACTGTTTATATTTCGACCAGTTAAAATCTGGGTTCGCACCGAAAGAGACTCAGTTAATCCTTAGAAGTAATCGAAATTCAAAATTTTTCTCAAAAATCTGTTGATTAAATAAGTGAATAAAAGGATGCGAGTAATAATAGTCGCCGAACATGCCTCTGCTAAATTTGGTGGTGAAGCATTTTTACCTCTGAATTACTTTAGATTGCTTCGAGAACGCAAAATCGAGACTTGGCTGGTAGTTCATCAACGTACTCAAGCCGAACTTGAATCGCTTTTACCCCAAGAATGCGATCGGATGTACTTTGTACCGGATACTTGGATACACCGTTTATTATGGCGTTTGGGAGAGTTTTTACCTAGAAGATTGGCTTTAATTACTACTGACTTAATTAGTCATTTGTATACACAAAATATTCAGCGCTCTATTGTTCGTCAGCTTGTTAAGCAAAATAATATAGATGTTGTCCACGAACCGATTCCCGTATCTCCAAAATTCCCTTCTTTAATGTTTAATGTTGGGGCACCTGTGGTAATTGGTCCGATGAATGGTGGTATTGAATATCCTCCCGGCTTCAATTGTCAAAGTTGGTTCGTTGATTCGATGCTATCTTTAGGACGCAAATTTTCCGATTTTGCTAATAGTTTAATGCCTGGGAAACTTCAAGCAAAAATTTTGCTCGTTGCTAACGAACGTACCAAGCAAGCATTACCTAAAGGGAATAATGGAACTATTTTGGAACTAGTAGAAAACGGTGTAGATTTGTCTGTATGGAACCGTACAAATAAAGCCAAATCACCCGGAGAAAATCAACCAACCCGTTTTGTTTTTATTGGTAGATTAGTAGATTGGAAAGCCGTAGATTTACTTTTAGAAGCCTTCAGCGTAGTTGCCTCTTCTAAGAACGTTTGCTTAGAAATTATTGGTGATGGTAAAGACAGAAATCTTCTTGAAGCTCAAACCGCGCAATTAGGTTTAAGTAAAAAAGTCACCTTTTCTGGCTGGCTTTCTCAGCAGCAATGTGCTGCAAAATTAGAGACAGCCGATGCGTTAGTTCTCCCCAGCCTTTTGGAATGTGGAGGTGCGGTAGTTTTAGAAGCAATGGCTGTGGGAATACCCGTAATTGCTACTAAATGGGGTGGTCCGGTGGATTATTTGAATGAAAGTTGTGGCATTTTGATAGAACCAACTTCTAGATTTGATTTAGTTAACGGATTCATTAGCGCGATGCAAAAACTGGCTGAATCGCCTCAATTGATTTCGCAATTAGGTGATGCTGGGAAGGAGCGCGTGCGGCAAAATTTTGACTGGGAACGCAAAGTTGACCGCATTTTAGAAATCTACGATCTAGCAACAAACATCAAGCAGGAGTTGTCACAAAATGCCTAAACAACTTCGTATTCTTTATGCGCTTGGTCCTGAAGAAGTTATTGAAGCTTACCATTGCTGGATTAACAAAAAAGATGCGCCTTCACAAGTATCGGTGACTTTCTCCAGTCAATTTTATGATGTTTGTCAGGAATTAAATGCTTATGGTTATGTAGTTGCAAGTTCAGATCGCAAAGAATTAGTGCGAAACGATCGCTTTATCGTTGAACGTCGTCCGCTACTATTAGCTTCATCTAGGGGAATTTTGTATCACTTAGGATGCATAGCTAACGGATTGTTATTATTCTTAAAGGCAATACGTTTTAAAGCAAATGTTGTGGTTTTAGATAGCGGTACAACCTATTGGTTTGTATTGTCTTTATTTTCTTGGTTCGGTATCAAAGTCATACCATCGCTGCACTGTCTGTTGTGGCACAAGTATTTACCTTTACGTAAATTTGATAAAATTAACCAAAAACTGAGTAGAAATTTATTTGCTCGTGATGCTCAAGCAATACTCGTGGCTTCACTTGATGCTTCCAAGCAAATTTCTGAATTAACAAACAGTCAACACCGACCGATTTTAGAATTCTTTTCTACTTATCGTCGAGCAGACTTCGCCTTGATTAGCCAATCACCTCCAGAACATTCTACTTTTCAAATTCTTTTTGCAGGTAGGGTTGAGGAAAATAAAGGAGTTTTTGACCTGCTGAAAATTGCCAAGGGTTTTGCTGATGCCGGAATAGAAGATATATATTTTAACATCTGTGGTGAAGGTTCTGCATTAGAAAATCTAATAGAGCAGGCTAGTGAAGCTGGTATTAATAATTTTATTTGTCATGGGTATTGTAGTAAATCGCAAATGCAGGAAATGTATAGGCGCTCTCACGTTGCGATCGTACCGACAAGAACAAACTTTAGTGAAGGTTTTAACCGGGTAGTTTGTGAAAGCATATTATCTGGTCGTCCTGTAGTGACTTCGGCTGTTTGTCCGGCGTTGTCCTATGTTCGCGAAGCCGTTATCGAAGTTCCTCCTAATGATGTTAAGGCTTATGGCGATGCTTTGCTCTCATTATACGAAAGTCGCCAACTTTACGAAAAAAAGAGGCAGGCTTGCTTGATGCTTCAAGAACAGTTTTATGACACTACAAAGAGTTGGGGAAGTGCTTTAAAATCTATTTTGCTGTCAATGGAGTCAGAAAAACGGTTGAAATTAAATTCCAATGAGATAATTATAGATTCTTAAATATGCTGGGTCGAATAGGTAACGCCTTGCTGAGAATAGAAATCATTATAATGGCTAATAAATGATAAATTTAATCAAACAATAACGCATCGCCTTCAAAAGATTTATTTTAAAATATGAGCAAATATTTGAACTAATACACGCCATGAAAAGACAACATCTAGAAACTGCTGAAAAAATATTTGCGATTATCGGCTTAACTTTTTTTTCTGGAGGTTTTGGGGTTGGTTCTACTGAAACTGCACCAGGGATAATTCCATTAACAATAGTATCAATAATCAGATATTTTGTTTGGTCAACTTCTTTTATATTAATTTGCTTTAGTTATAAGAGAGCTTTACACATAGCCAGTAGAGATATTTGTGTTTGGATACTGACAGCAATACTTTATTCATCATCTATTTGGTCGGTGAATCCTACTTTCACTGAAACATCGATGCCAGAAGTTTTACAAATGGTTACATTCGGTTGGTATTTTGCAACCCGATTTAGTTTAAAACAACAGTTAAGAGTAGTTGCCTGGACTTTTGGTATTGGAGCTTTTTTGAGTATGCTTGTTGTCTGGCGTTTGCCTAGTGCAGGCTTACACTGGAACGACCATCCAGGTGCATGGAAAGGAATTTATGACTACAAAAATACTTTTGGCAGTCTAATGGTTTTAAACTCAATAGCTTTTCTATTATTGCCTGTAGATAACCTTAAACATCGCCGATATAAATGGGCTGGTTTTGCTATATCGCTGTTATTTATAGTCTTTTCAACTTCAAAAACTTCGTTAGTTGTTTCTTTTATTACCATCTCAATTGTGCTGTTTTATCATAAATTTAGATGGAGAGGTAAAATTAGCGTTTTTTACATAGATGCTATACTGCTTTTTGCTGGTTCCGCTGCCACTATAGTACTTGGTTTGTGGGTAGAGATCTTAGGTGCTATGGGTAAAGACGCTACTTTAACAGGGCGAATACCCATGTGGACTGTAGCACTAACAGAACTTATGCAAAGACCTTGGTTTGGTTTTGGACGGGGAGCATTTTGGGCGCAGAAAAGTAAATATGCAATTGAGGCAGGTTATGCAGTTTCCCAAGGTTTTATACCACCTCATGCCCATAATGGCTTCATCGACATAATGCTTGATGTTGGTTTTGTTGGTTTTTTTCTGTTTCTAATTAGTTTTACTATAGCCTACATTCGGTCGCTGAAACTGGCTTATGCTTCTGATAATTTAGAGGATCTTTGGCCTTTAGCTTATCTCATATTTTTGACATTAAATAATATGATGGAAAGTTATATGCTACGTCTTGCTAACGTGTATTGGGTTTTGTATATAGCTACTGCCTTGTCTGTGACGGCAAGAAAAACAGTCAGTATTAACAGAAGCCAAAAAGAAGGGGGAAAACCAACTAGATTTTCGCGACGCACTTCTCAAAATGCATTTTTAAAGTAATGCACTTAAACGCTACCGCGTTCGGTAATACAACTTTATAAGTATATAGAATTAACTGGAGGTTTGACTTAAAATTGGACTAAGAAATAATTAACCAAAAGCTCTGTTATTGTTGGGTGAAGTTTTAATCAACACCCAATTTACTCCAAAATTCTAAGTTATTTTCCCGGAAATTGGACGATATCCATGATGGCGATGATAATTAGCTGTTGCTCTAGCAACTTGATTCCGAAATGCGTTGATTGCAAACTCTCCCATGCGACTTACCTGGGTTCGCTGACACCAAAGAGAATATCTTTGCGCTACAGTTCCGCTAAGAGCATCATGCCATTGTTGGGCAATACTGTCTGCGGTAAAAGCTTGCGATCGCTCAAGTCCGTTAGCAATCATTTGTTGATACAAAGAAGGTTCTTTTTTGAGACGACGAATTGCATCGATTGCTTGTTGTGGCGTTCTTACCTCAATAAAGTCCAATGGATTTCGTCGCAATTGAGCAAATGCTGGTTCTGGTCCAAGCAGTGCTGGCACACCTGCCATCCATGCATTAACAAGTTTGCTAGGGGGTTTGACAAGATAATCCTTCTGTGGTAGGTCGCGCACGGCAATTACTAAATCGGCATCGCTATAGTCGTGCCATTGAACTGGTTGATTCTCCGGCTTGGGGCTAATTACCAATCGGACTCCCAACTTTTCTAATTCTTGAACAAACTCTGGAGAACGAAATGCTTCGTATAAATTGCCTTCATGTCCTTTAAAAACCAAATTCTCAATTCGATTTCTTCGCTCTTGGTTCCGTGGTATCAAACCTGGTTGAGGCCAAAGAGGGATTAATACATCTGTTTTTGACTTTACATTTGCCTGATTTTGAACTATAGCAAAATTACATAAAACTGGCTTATGTCCGTCGCCACGACAGCCGACTACGAAAGAAGAGAAAGTTTTCTGTCTCATTCGGAAATCGATAGAACTGACAACACATATTTCTCCCGGTACAAAACGATCCGATATTGATACATTCAAATGCCGTTGCTTCAAATACAAATATGTCAAAATAATCCAACAATCTTCATTAGTAATAATTCGGCTATGAATCTTGTTGGGATCGAGAAGCGAATCTGGCGGTAATAAAAATAATTCTGACCACTTTTGCGGGTAATTACAAACGAATGTAACCGGAAATGGTAAAGGAGTAAGATGAGTTTTCAATGGCTGTGTTTGCATTATTTTTTACAGTTTGTTTGTCTTGTTAATAGAATTGACATACCTTTTTTAAATATTAGAACATAGCAATCGGTTAATTTCAATATCATAGAGAATTACAGGAATATTTTGTGGAGTGAAAAATATTTTGATATGATTTTAGATATGGTAAATTTACATTCGATCGCAACTAATCTATCTGGCTCGGACGTAAAAAAGACGAAATATAGATTCACTTAAATCGGAAAAAGAACAAAATTTTTATATCCTTTAAATTAATTGGGAGACTAACAAAATGCACGTAGCTTATGCTAAAGCGTCGGAATGGGCAAAACACAATTCATTTGGTAAAGCTTGGCGGTTAGAGCGAATGAAGCAATTTCTCGCTTTAGTTAAACCACCGTCGGGTGCAAAAATTATCGATTTGGGAGGACATCTGCCGATGTGGCAATGGTTTGAGCATGATTTTGAAGTAACATTAATTAATTTACCGGGTTCTTATGAGAAAACAGGTAAGTTTGGAAAATATACTTTAGTTGAAGGAGATGCGACTAATTTAGCTAATACTTTTAAAGATAAATCCTTCGACATCGTGTTTAGTAATTCCGTTATCGAACACGTAGGGGATGAATCAAAGCAAGCTGATTTTGCATCAGAAGTAATGCGTTTAGCTAAAGGTTATTGGATACAAACTCCGAGTAATTATTGGCCCATTGAACCGCATACTGGGGTAATTGGTTATTGGTTACTACCAGAATTCATGCGGCAAAATCTACAAAAGTCATGGGAGAAAAAATTACCAGTTTGGACGGAAATGGTTAGAAGTACCACAGTGCTTTCTAAAAATCGGATGCGCGAACTTTTCCCCGATAGCAAGTTTTATGTAGAGCGA
Organism: Rivularia sp. (in: cyanobacteria); assembly: GCA_965234645.1. Taxonomy (GTDB): domain Bacteria; phylum Cyanobacteriota; class Cyanobacteriia; order Cyanobacteriales; family Nostocaceae; genus Rivularia. The sequence goes on from OZ248344.1 coordinate 931,928, forward strand.
AAGGCTTTATTAGAAAAGTCCTATGCTGCTTATAAGTCTTTTCAAGATGAATAGGATTTTTAAATAAGACAGGTATCTTGCCTGTCCAAAAAAAATAGTTTTTTGATTTATTATTTTGATTTCGTAAATAGGTTGTGGGAGAGAATGAGTGAATGCAATTGGGGTAGTTGTAATTGGAAGAAATGAAGGAAACCGTCTTAACTCGTGTTTATTATCAGTAATTGGCAAAGCAAGAACAATTATTTACGTTGATTCTGGCTCTACTGATCGCAGCGTGGAATTAGCTCGCAGCTTAGGCGTTGAGGTTGTGTGTTTAGATTTATCAATTCCCTTTACCGCTGCACGTGCGAGAAATACGGGGTTTGAATATCTACTGCAAATAGATCCGTCAGTTGAATTTGTTCAATTTGTGGATGGAGACTGTTTGGTAGTAGAGGGATGGTTGGAAAAAGCCACCGAAGTATTGAATGCGAAACCTGAAGTGGTTGTAGTTTGCGGTAGAAGACGGGAAGAGTTTCCGACATCTGTTTACAATCGCTTATGCGATATCGAATGGGATACTCCAGTCGGAGAAGCTAAAGCCTGCGGTGGTGATGCGATGATGCGCGTCAAAGCTTTGAAACAGGTAGAGGGGTTTAATCCGACTTTAATTGCTGGAGAGGAACCAGAATTATGCGTGCGGTTGCGTCAAGCTGGCGGCAAAATTATGCGTATAGATGCCGAAATGACTTTACACGATGCTCAAATTATGCATTTTAGCCAGTGGTGGAAGCGTTCGATTCGTAACGGACACGCTTATGCTGAAGGTGCCCTTATGCACGGAAAACCTCCGGAAAAGCATTGGGTAAAAGAAAGTCGGAGAATTTGGTTTTGGGGTTTCATCTTACCGTTTTTAGCGGTTGTTAGCGCCTGGTTCACTGGGGGAGCAAGCATACTTTTACTGCTAGGGGCTTATGCTCTATTAGCTTCTCGCGTCTATAAATATGCGAAAACAAAAGAAATTCCTGCCTCTGATGCATTGCTTTATGGTCTGTTTTGTGTATTAGATAAATTTCCTGGATTTATAGGTCAGATTCAGTTTCATTTATCCCGCGCTTTAGGAAAGAAACGCACTATTGTTGAATATAAAGGTGCGGCGGTTAGTTAAATAAGAGTTAGGAATTGGGCATCGGGGATTGGGCATAGGAGTTAGGAGTTGGGAGTTGGGAGTTAAGAGTTAATAATTATCAGTAAGAGAAGAAGAAAAGTCTATGCTACTCAAAAATGTATTTAAGATTTCTAATCTAGTTCAAAAGAAGGATTCTACGTCTTTTGACTCAATATCTTCAGCTAACCGAAATCGCAATCAAAATAATTTATCCTATAAATCTATTGCTATCGTTGGTTGCGGTTTTGTTGCTGACTATTACCTCAAAACTCTCTCGATGCATTCGCAATTGAAGCTAGTGGGAGTTATGGATAAAATTGGCGATCGCGCCTATAAGTTTGCCCAATTCCATAATGTGGATCGCGTTTATGAAACTCTGACTGATGTACTTGAGGATAATACGGTTGATATTGTTTTAAATTTAACTAATCCTAACAGCCATTATGAAGTTTCAAAAGCTTGTTTGCAGGCTGGAAAACACGTTTATTCTGAAAAACCTTTGGCGATGGAAATGGCGCAAGCTAATGAATTAGTAAACATTGCCCAAACTAAAGGTTTATATCTTTCTTCCGCCCCATGTAGCTTGTTAAGCGAAACCGCACAAACAGTATGGAAGGCGTTACGAGAAAATAAGGTGGGAAAAGTTCGGTTAGTTTATGCCGAAATGGATGATGGATTAGTTCATCAAATGCCTTATCAAAAATGGTTGAGCGAATCCGGTACACCGTGGCCCTATAAAGATGAATTTGAGGTAGGCTGTACTTTAGAACACGCAGGATATTATGTCAACTGGCTTACAGCTTTCTTTGGTCCTGCTGAGACTGTTTCTGCATTCTCATCTTGCGTAATTCCAGATAAGCACACTGATATCCCGTTAGATGTTAATGCTCCAGACTTTTCTGTAGCCTGTATAAAATTTGTATCTGGAGTAGTTGCCAGATTGACCTGTAGTATTGTTGCACCTCACGACCATTCTTTAAAGATTATTGGCGATGAAGGTTTACTTGGCGTTGATGATTGTTGGTTTTATGGAACCCCCGTTTATATTCGCCGCAGCCTTAACATAGGGCGTAAAAGACTCGAAGGCATTTGGAAGCAAAATTATCCTTTAGTAAGAAAAGCGCCCAAATTTGGATATAGAGGCGCACAACAAATGGATTTCTGCCGGGGCGTTGCAGAAATGACTGATGCAATTATCGAAAATCGTCCCTGTAGACTCTCATCTAATTTTTCGCTGCACAATAATGAAATTGTTTTAGCAATTCAAAATTCTTTAGAAACGGGTTCCCCCTGTAGAATGACAACTTCGTTTGAGCCTGTGGAGCCTATGGATTGGGCAAAGTAGGCTAAAAGGCTGCTATATTAAGGATTAAAAAATATGTTAGGTAGGAGCAACCGCACGAGGTAAGTCAAAAATCAAAATTACGACTTGATAAAAAACTAGAAAGAATTTCAGGTTTTGTATCAAGTCTTTACGATGGCTTATTTTGTATTCATTTTAACCAAAATATTTGCACGCTTTGGCAGTGGTTCACCCAATTTTGCAATTAGTTGATCCGGTTTAAGCCATTGATTTATCAACCAAGAGGAATTATCACCACTAACTGCATTCACTCCAACAATTTCACCAATTGTCGATAGTCTCTGGAAAATCTGTAATACCAAGTCAACCTCATTAGCGTGCATTTCAAAGTAAATTAGGGGGATAGGTTGAGTCAAACCTTTAAAGACCTCAAGTTCAAAACCTTCAACATCAACTTTGAGAAACTTTGGAAGTCCAAATTGAGCAATCATATCATCTAGGGTCACTATTTCAACTTGTAGGGATTCTTTAGTGGGGAAAGGCCAATCTTCTCGCAAACTTGCAGTAGAATCTGTTCCCCTGAAATACAGTTCCGCAAATCCAGCAGCAGAACCAATACCCTTGTTTAGAATTGTGAGGTTGGGATGGTTTGGAAACTGATAATTTAAAACAGGAAGACAATTTGGGTTTGGCTCAACAGCAACGACAAATGCATTAACTTCAAGCAGAGCTTCTATAGTCTGACCAACGTTTGCTCCAATATCAAAACATAAATCGCCCGTATTAAGAATTTCATTGTAGAAACGTTTGTTGAAAAATCTTTCTTTACGGTGTACGGGACTGAAACTACGATATAGGTTACGTGCGAGTGGGTATAAACCAAATTTCCTAAAAAGTGATTTTGTCTGAGATATCATAATTGTTACCTTTTCTCGAATTCAGTTCGGTTTAAGGAGCTTCAGCTAACTTTTAGTGACAGATTAATAGCTCAAACAACGTAATCACGTTTATCAGTACTAGAATTAACCAACGGTATTAAAAGGGTTTGAGCTTATCCCGAACTCAGATTAATTTATTTTGAAAGCACTGGACTGGACTGTTTGTTTGCAATGCTTTACTCATAATTTGATAAAGTTTTTGAGCTTCAAGATTTAGATTAAATTCTGTTTCTACTTTATTTCTTCCTGCGGTGCCAAATTTATTTCTTAATTCGCAGTCATTGAGTAGTTTTTCAATGCTTTGGGTGAAAGAATCTGTATCGCCAGCAGGTACGATATAGCCGCTAACGTTATTTTCTACTAACTCGCTGACTCCGGCGATTTGGGGAGCGACTACGGGTACTCCTGCTGCCATTGCTTCCATTAAGACTACGGGTACTCCTTCGGCGAAGCTAGATGAAACGAATACGTCAGTTTGCTCAAAGTATTCACGTACTTCTGCTTGGGATTTATAGCCTACAAATTTTACGTTGTCACTCAAGCCTAAATCGGCAGTCATTTGCTCTAAATAAGTGCGATCGCTACCGTCACCAACTACTGTTAAAATCACATCTGGATGCTGTTGCTTCAAAGAAACCAAACTTTGTAAAAGAATCGGTAAACCTTTGACGACGGTGAGTCTGCTGACAAAAAGTATATGTTTTCCTTTTCCTTGATGAGGTACTACTTTAAATAATGTCGGATCTATACCGCAGTGAACGATATGCATTTTATTCCATTTTTGAATAGGTGCAAATATCATTCCCTGACTGCGACAATAGTTACTAATACAACTTACAAATAAAGCTCTATTTATTTTCTCATCCAGTCGCCAATGATACGGTTGAAAGAAAATATAGGGTCCATGTAATGTAAAACTGTAACTAAAGCCTCCTAATTCTGCGGCTAACATGGCAACGCTACAGCTAGAGTCTCCAAAATGATTGTGTAGGTGCCCAATTTCTCTTTGTTTGATTTCTTGAGCAAGAATACCCGCTTCTAAAAAATAGAATAATTGATAAAAGTTTCCGCGCAATCCATGTATTCGAGTTGACCAAGCTAATTTAAGTGCTTGGAAATATCTCTTTGGCGAACTTATTAATAAATTAAAATGCGATCGCGCTAATTTAAAAGGGCGTGGAGGGAGAATATAAAAAGTTTGATTTCGTTCTTGTTTTTGTTCTTCTCCTACCATATGTTCTTCACCAGTAGGGCGCACGGAAAATGTGTGTATTTCTGCACCTTGTTGACGAAGGGCGGCAATTTCACGTTGAATAAAAGTATCTGTAGCTCTGGGATATTCTCCGGTTAAATAAGCAATACGCATAATTATCAATCATCAATTATCAATTATCAAAAATTAGGAGTTGGGCATTGGGAATCGTTAGGAGTTAGGAGTTAGGAGTTAAGAGTTAGGAGTTAGGAGTTAGGAGTGAGGAGTGAGGAGTTAATTTCCCCTTGTCCCCTTGTCCCCTTGTCCCCTTGTCCCCTTGTCCCCTTGTCCCCTTGTCACCCCATCCCCCTCTCCCCCCTCTTCCCCCTCTTCCCCCTCTCAAGAAGAGACAGAATTGACTTCTACTGATTCATTCAGTAAATCAATATCGCTGCAACTACGTTTCAAGGCTTCATCTAGCGAATATAAAGGTTGCCAATTCAATACCTGTTGTGCATTGCTATTGCTGTAGCGAAATGGTTTGAAGCGGGCATGGAGTCTTGCTGGTATCAATATTCCAGGTAGTTTCATTTTTCCGAGCAGCAATACATTATTAGATAACCAAGCGCTCCGAGACAACAAACGCATCACAGCCCAATTCATGGTAATTGCAGAGGGTTGACGGGGTAGCAGTTTTATTATTTTTTCGGCATAAACTTTTTGTGTTGGTAAATCCGAGTCAACAATATTCAACGTCTTGCCAATGGCTTGTTGGCTCGCGCAGGCGTTAACTATTGCACTCGCGCAGTTTTCTACATAAGTAAGAGGAAGTTGGGCGTTTCCACCAATACGAATCCATAAACGATTTTTTAGGTTTACTCCTAAATGGGCATTCCATAAATTGTTTCTTCCGTAAACTATCCCCGGACGGAGAATTGTAACTTCTCCCTGATTTTTCATTTCAAAATCTCGAAACAGATTTTCTTGAATCAGTTTAGTTTGGGCGTAAACGTCTCTGTGTAAAGGCTGAGATTCTATTGGCGAATCTTCATTGATGATTTCGCGATCGGGAATGTGTAGATAATCGAAGACGCTAAACGTACTTATTGCTACCAAGCGTTTGATATTTACTGCTACCATTGCTTTCAGTAAATTTTCGGTAGCGCTAACGGTATTTGTATATTGCGTATCGTAGCTGCCCTGTTTGGCTGCGGCTAAATGCACCACAGCATCTATGTCTTTTAAAGCATTGTCCAGTCCTTTTGATTGGGTTAAATCTATGCGTACCAATTCTAAATTTGCCCAATTGCGCCAAGGTAAACGTTTCTCATCCGAAGTATGTCTAATTGCGGCACGTACTTGAAAACCGCGTCGTAATGCTTCAGTAACTACATACTTTCCTAAAAAACCAGATGCTCCTGTAATCAGTAGTTTCATGTTCCAACAGGCTTATTAGTGTTTACAATTTTGATATTTCTACTCCACTTAATTGATGGTTTTTCTACAAGTTGCCATATTAACGTAGCAGAGGCAAGACTTACAGTAATTCCTAGTATTAAGCAGAGAAATTCACTCCAAATACTATTACCGAGCAATTTAAACCCGATGAAATAAGTCGCGCCAATAATAGAAACATGGTTGAGATACAAGCTGTAAGAAATTTTACCTAAAAATTGCAGCCATCCCCAACTTAACCAATTTTCCATTCGATTGGCTCGTCCAACTTCTAATATTAGAATTGCGACAATCACGCTGGTAATTACAAAGTCTGAAGTGTTAATTATTGCTGCCGCTGTTAATACCGTACAGTATAAATAAAACCACACAGATTTTAAATTTTCCTGCCAAGTCCAGTAAGCAAAGACTCCAAGTAAGAAGCTATACAGTAACGGTAAAAATATATTAGGTCTACCATCAACCGTAAGAATATTTAGAGGGAAAAGAGTTGTTAATAAGGTAGTGGGGATGAATACAGCAGCTCTTGCCCAACTTAATCTCTTTGAATAAAGCCACTGTACCAAACTTAGTAGAACACAGAATACTATATAGAACTGCACTTCCAGACATAACGTCCAATATACGTCGTCTATGTGTTCGAGCTTAAAAATATCTTGTACGTAAAATAAATGTGCAAAAAGTCTTTGAAAAGATAAGGGCTTTCCCATCGGCTCAAACGCTACACCTTTAGCATAAGCAGCAGCAAAAGCAAAAGCTAAAGTGAAAAGAATCGATATATAGTAAGGTGGGCTAAGCCTTACAAAACGTCTTAAAGCAAAATTTTTGAGATAGTTTAAGTCAATTTTGACGTTACGCAATGAATATGCCATCACGAAACCACTGAGAACAAAAAAGATGGCTACACCTAAACTTCCCCATCTAAACACTACATTCACAAACCATTCTGGTAGAGTGCTTGTCAATTGAGAAATACGTCCATCTGGATCGGTATGAACCAAGACTACCCATAAAGCTGCTATACCTCTTAATCCATCAATAAATTGAAAATGAACTTTAGGCTTCTGAACCGTAGTATTAGATAAGACCATACGTAGAATTAATTATCTTGCAGTTATTTGTAATGAGCTTTAAGTTTTAAAGGACAAATGCTGCTTTAGTGCGATTGATATAAATCACAAGAAATCAGCTATCAATAATTGTCCATATTGAACATATTAAATGTAAATTATGTTGCTAATTAAATAATTTACTACAACATACTTATTTACAAGTACGACATAATTTTAAATCCAAAATATGCTCGCTTAAGATTTAACCATTTTTACCTTACTATTAGCTATTGTCTCTCAATATCTCAAACTAGTTGCCCAAACATCTGAATATAGCTGCTTTCTAAGTCGATAATCAATTTTTAAGTTATGCCTCAATAACTATAATCTTTACAATAACTTCAAAAACAAGATTTTTTCTACATCAAAAATTTATATTTATCGAGGCTTAAACGATTTTACTTTAAAGAGATATTATGCTATTGTTTCAAATGTTTAAAGATTTTGTAAACATAATTCAAAAAACATAATTCAAAAAACTTATTTAATCTCTGTTTAAATAGATTGATAAGTGCAATTTTTGACAACTCCGAGCCATTTGTAAATCAAAGTATGGCTGAATGCGGATATATTAATTCTGCCGATAACAGTCGCTAAATTATTTTTTGCACTGTAGAGGTTTTTAGCTAAAAAATTATTTAGGTGCTTCAGATTTTGGTAAATGGCAATATGCCCTAGTAAAAGTTAGAAAAACAGTATGAAACTGTTTGTGAGAAGATAGTTCTGTGACGGAAATTAGATTCCTATTGGTCTTATGAAACAGTTATGACATCTTTGAAGAAGCTTGCTTACCGTGGTGCAATCTGGACTCTTGCAGGTTACGGATCTAGTCAAGTTATGCGCTTCGGCAGTAACTTGATCCTGACTCGCCTACTAGTACCAGAATATTTTGGTTTGATGGCTTTAGTTAATACTTTCAGAGCTGGTATCGAGCTATTTTCCGACCTTGGTATTCCTCAAAGTATCGTTAATAATGAACGAGGTGATGAACCAGATTTTCGTAATACTGCCTGGACGTTACAGATTGTTAGGGGCTTTATACTCTGGGTTCTCTGCTTGCTGATTACTGCACCAGTAGCAAGATTTTATAATGACTCTCGACTGATATGGTTAATTCCACTTATGGGATTTTCCTCGGTTATCGATGGCTTTTGTTCTACTAGTACTCTCACTTGCGAGCGTCGAATGGACTTGGGTAAATTAACCCGATTCGATTTAATCGTACAAGTAATGACTATATTTACCTTTGTTATTTGGGCTTGGGTGAGTCCTAGTATTTTTGCTCTAGCTATGGGAGTAATATTAGGAGCAATTTATAGAACTGCGAGCAGCTATTTATTGATACCAGGATACGTCAATCGTTTTGCTTGGGATTCTGATGCCTTGAAAGACATTTTATCTTTCGGTAGATGGATGTTTATTTCATCAGCACTGATGTTTGTATCAGACCAAGCAGACCGTCTGATTTTAGGTAAACTGTTATCGTTTAAGATTTTAGGTGTATATACAATCGCTTATACTCTAGCCAGCATACCGCGAGAAATGATCAAAAAGCTGAGTTTTAGGGTTATTTTCCCTGCAATTGCCAATCAACTAGATTTACCGCGAGCCAGTCTTCGCGCAAAGATTCTTCGTCAGCGCAGGACTTTACTATTAGGATGTGCAATTTTATTAGCGGCTTTAGTAACGGTGGGCGATCTAATTATTGCCACTCTTTACGATCGAAGGTATGACGAGGCACAGTGGATGATGCCAATTCTGTGCTGCGGCATCTGGTTTTCCCTGTTATTTTACACAATTAGTCCTGCTCTTTTAGCAATTAAAAAACCGTTATACTCGGCTCAAAGCAATTTCGCTCGGTTTGTGATGATTGGTATCGGATTACCACTAGCTTTTTATCGTTTTGGCACCTTGGGAGCAATTATTGCGATCGCGATTGGCGACTTCCCTTTATACATAGTTAACCTTATAGGATTAAGACGGGAAAAACTATCCTGTATTTCTCAAGATATTCAAGCTACAGTCTTTTTTGTAGGTTTACTTGTATTATTTATCTTCATTCGTAATTCTTTAGGTTTTGGATTTCCATTTCAAATCATATCTAGATAGTCCGATTTTGAAGTATTCATCTTATAGTCAAAGTCCTTTATAGGCGGAATGTTCTCGAAGATAGAATATTTAATAATACTTTTTGGTGAAGCTTTATCGCGATGCTGACATTGTTGCGATCGCGTTTTACCAAAACAACTTTCAAGCAGGTTTATCTACTATTCTTATAATTTTATCCGTATAATCTTACCCGGCATTTATATGCTATAAGAGTAGTATTACCTCTCTAGAAGAAAGATTTATCCCTAGCTTCATCAGTTAATTTTCAGATAAAATATTCTACGATTTCTAATCAAAATAGCAAAAGGCATACCGGAAATGCTATTCAACTCAATTGAATTTCCTATTTTTTTGTTTGTCACCTATACAGCCTATCGTATTCTTCCTTTTAAAGGACAAAATATTTTACTATTAATAGCTAGTTATATTTTTTATGGATGGTGGGATGAAAGATTTTTATTTTTGATTGTTTTATCAACAACAATTGATTTTTACTGTGGTTTAATGATTGACACAGGAAGACTTACTTTATGGGAGAGATATCTTCCTTCTGTCTATTTGATATTAGCTAGTATATTATTTATGACATTAAGATGGGAATATGTTATCTTCAATCCTTATTCTCCGATTTTTTCAACCAAGTGGTCAGAATTTTTCCCTTATACCTTATCGGGATGGGCTGTTTTTCTGGGGATATTAGTCTTTGTAATCCTTGCTAATTTAGCGTACTTCCCTTTAAAAGATTTACCCCAAAACAAACAGAAAGCAATTTTTTTAACTTTTAGTGTAGTTGCCAATCTAGGAATATTAGGTATTTTTAAGTATTTTAATTTTTTTATTGACAGTGCAGAAAGCATTTTTCAAACCTTGGGAGTTCAAACCAATTTTTCCAGTTTAAATATAATTCTTCCCGTAGGCATCTCTTTCTACACTTTTCAAACAATGAGTTATACCATTGATATCTATAGAGGGCAACTTAAAGCAACCCATCGTTTTTTAGACTTTGCCTTATTTGTATCTTATTTTCCACAATTAGTTGCTGGTCCAATTGAACGCGCATCTGAATTACTTCCGCGTATACTTTCTCCCAGAAAATTAAGTTTTAAACAGTCAACTAGAGGGTTGTATTTAATTCTATTTGGACTATTTAAAAAAATTGCTATTACAGATAGTATTGCTATATCGGTCAATTCGATTTATGCAACCAGCGGACAACAGGTATCTTGGTTGGATATTGTTTTAGCAACTTTGCTTTTTGCAGTGCAAATTTACTGTGATTTTTCTGGCTATACTGATATTGCTAGAGGGGTTTCCAAATTGTTTGGAATTGAATTAATGCGTAACTTTAATCTTCCCTATTTTTCTCAGAATCCTAGTGAGTTCTGGCAAAGATGGCATATCAGTCTTTCAACTTGGCTGCGAGATTATCTTTATATTCCATTAGGAGGTAATCGTTATGGAAATGTTTACCGAAATTTAATGATAACTATGGTGTTAGGAGGGCTATGGCATGGGGCTGGATGGAATTTTGTTTTATGGGGATTTTATCAAGGAGCTTTGTTATGTATTTATCGATTCGGGAAAAAGTTTTTTTCATCGATCGGACTACTTCCTAACTCTCAATCAACGGTTAACTCATCGATCGCAACTTTATTTTTTTTCATATTGACTTGTTATGGTTGGTTGCTATTTAGAGCTAATTCTTTTGAACAAATTGTCAACTTTACTCAGATATTATTCACAGATATAGGAGATTTTAGTATTTCAATATCTAAACCTACATTAGCTGGTTTATGTGGTCTTCCTTTGCTCTTTATTTATGAAATAATTGAATATCACAACCAAAACGCTACATTTTATCTTAGGTTGCCTGCTGTAATTCGCGGTGTTTTGTACGCGTTATTAACAACAATTATGATTATGGGAATGAGTAATGAACCAACACAATTTATCTATTTTCAATTTTAATTATTTTTTATAGTATACTCGTATGCGGTTGGAAGATTACCGATTTAAGAAAGTAGGGAGTAGAAAGCAGGAAGAGAAAAAATCACATAAATAATCCGAAGGCTCGAATAAAGTAAAACAAAAATTATAAATTGATGTTTTTCAATTAACTTTAAACTGTCATATTTACTATGAAATATTCTCACAAAAAGAAATTTTTGTTAACGCCAATAGCCCGAAATATCCTCAAAATTACAGGCGGGTTTTTGGGGTTTATAATATTATTTGAAATTTTCGTCAATCGACTGTTTCCTTATCCTCAAGATCCTCAAAATACAAATCCCGGAACATTAGCACTCTATTTTGATTATGGTAGGTCTATTGAGGGTAAAGTTCGACGACAATTAGGAACAAGTAATGAAAACAGTGCGCCAATTGCACAAGCGGGTTGGTTAGATCCTAAAGATTGGCAGACACAACCGAATAAACCTAATACAAAACAAGACATACTGGTTGCTATGTATGGTATGTCCTTTACCAATGATGTTGCTAAAGTCATGGAGCAGATCGATCCTCGGATTACAATCAGAAGAATTGACGGACCTACAGCTCCTCCTAACCATTCTTTTGCTGCTTATTCCCTCGATCGCAAAAATCACAATGCTGATGTTGTAATTTGGGGAATTTTAGCATCGAGCCTTCAAGGACTCAATGCCATGACTGGCATGACTTGGAGCGCGGAAGTCCCAGCACCCTTTACTTTTCCGAGTTATTATCTTGAACAAGGTAATTTGAAAGCGATTTGGCCTTCTATTGATTCCTTGGAAACTTTACGTTTAGCTAAACAGGATGAAAAACGTTGGCAAGCTTTTGTAACTCAGTTGCAAAATAATGACAAGTTTTACAATACATTCTCGTTTGAGCAGAATGTTTTCGATAATTCGTCTATTGTCCGTATGATTCGTCGAGCTTGGACACAAAAATATAAAAGTCAAAAACTTAGTCAAATTCACACCTCTGAAGGTTTTAACGAGCGATGGGAGGGAATTGCTGTATTAAATGAAATGATTAAACAATTTGCTAAAACAGCTAAAGCTGATGGTAAAGTTCCTATTATTCTTGTTATTAATAATGTAAATTATGACGATCATTTGTTTAAAGCGATCGAACCAACTCTGAGCAAAGAGTCAATTCCTTACGTCAGTACCCATGATATTGTTCCTGCTACCGATATGACAAACTTTGTATCAGATGGTCATTTTACTCCAGAGGCTAATCAAAAAATCGCTCAACAAGTTCTAAAGTTAATTGAAAAAGAAAAAGGATATCAATCAAATTTTTAACATAATTACACCACATTTATACAGGACTGCATAGTTATATTCGCTTCAAGGATTTAAAAAAAGTTGTTTCATAGGCTTTTTATTGTTGCTGTTTTCAAGTGACGCTACAGTGCAACGTCTCTTGATGGCATTAAGTAAAGCCTATTTATTCTCCGAATAATTTCTTAATTATTTTTTCCAGGCAAATAATTACCATGTAAAATCGGCATGGTAAATAAGCCCCAAGCCAAACCTGTAATTAAACCAAATGGCATAACAATAGGATTTTGAAAACTCCACCAGCCAAAAATTTCGGCTGCCATTTCCAAGGGATACGCCATCATTAATACAGTCGATCTCGCCGCACCATTCCAACCGTATTGATGCAGCCAGTAAAAACTATTTCCTTTATCCGTAACGTACAGCAGCCTAGTAGCCAATAAACCCAATACTGTTCCGTAACAGCGCATACATACAGCCATGATGAAGGGTGGTGCTAATTCAACCCCCATATCAGGTTGAGGGCAGACATGATGACCCATGAAGTAAATAATGCTTGCAATAGTCGGTAAAATCGGCAACCCAGAAGCGGCAAGAAAGGGAGCGGCGATCGGTCCGATTACCATTCCCGTGAGTAGGAAGTCGGCAATAAAGCTTACGGGGTTGATTTGGAGTTGTTTGTTGGAAATTGTTTGCTGCATTTGCTAAAAGCTGGTTTTCACTAATAGTTTCTAGGAATTTGATTTTAAGCTACGGGTTTTTATATTATGTACCTTTTGTACTCATTGCAGCACAATTAGTTACATGACTAACGAGCAGATGAAATTTTTTTAAACGAACATACCGACATATCTATTGGTAAAATCTTATTATATAGATTGCAAATGTGGGAAAAAATTAAACTTAGGCTTTAAATATGCAAATAAAGGAATACCTGGCTCATCAACTTATTGGCACCCCTTTAGAAAAGCCTGCCGTTAAGTTGCGCGATTTGACAAAAAGTTTAAAACGTAGGAAACATCCTGAACTACATGAGATTTATGTTGAGTCAGAGCGATCTGAATTGGCTATGAGTCGAATTATCAATAGTTCGATGAATTGTATTGATATTGGCGCTCATTTGGGTTCGGTACTAAGTCTCATCAATCAACTCTCACCAAATGGGAAACATATTGCGATTGAACCTATCCCCTACAAATATAAATGGTTGAAAAGTAAGTTTCCTTCTTCAGAAATATTTCAAGTTGCTTTAAGTGACACTAATGGTGAAGTAGACTTCTATTTGCAGCCTCAGCGTTCTGGTTTTAGTGGATTACGCCTTCATGGTTCCGACGAGTCTAATGGGGACGTAACGGTTCTCACAGTAAATTGCGTCAGACTCGATGATATTGTTCCATCCGATTTACCTATAGGATTTATCAAAATTGATGTAGAAGGAGGTGAATTAGCCGCACTCAAAGGTGGTGAGTCTATATTAAAGCGCGATCGCCCAACTATTCTTTTTGAATGCGCTAAATCTGCTTTAGAAGCTCATAATGTTTCTCCGTCTGAAGTTTACGAGTTTTTCCATACTTACAATTATTCGTTATTTTTAATCAAGGATTGGCTTTCACAGGGAGAGCCATTGGACTACGAACGATTTGTAAATTCAATGGAATATCCATTTAAAGCTTTTAATTTTTTAGCAGTCGATCGAGATAGAGTTGAAGAAGCTTAATCGAACGTTGCATTTTTAATCGGGTGCTGCTGATTTGATGGACTAAATTCGTTGGTTGGGTATCTACAATTTGGGAGACTCCGCAGTGCGGAGTCTCTACATTAGTTATCCGACTTGGGCGGTGTAGGGGCTTGTTAATTTATCCAATTGCTGTACTAACAAACTTAGGAATAATCCTACATCTGTGACTACACCAACTGATTCTACGGAACCGCGATCGCTCAATTTTGTTACTACTGCTGGGTTGATATCTACGCAGACCATTTTTACTCCGGCAGGTGTCATGTTCCCTACTCCGATGGAATGCAGCATGGTTGATAGCATCAAAATCATGTCTGCTCCCTTCAGTAGTTCTGCGTACTCTTGCTGTGCTTTAATTAAATCCATTTGGGTATCGGGTAAGGGACCGTCATCCCGAATGGAACCGGCGAGGGCAAAGGGTACGTTATTTCTAACGCATTCGTACATTACGCCTTTTTGAATCATTCCCGCCTGTACGGCTTTGGCAATGCTACCGTGACGGCGAACGCTGTTAATGGCTTTGAGGTGGTGCCGATGTCCCCCGCGTACCGAAACACCCCGCTTCATGTCTACGCCCAAAGATGTCCCCATCATTGATTGCTCGATGTCGTGAACGGCGATCGCGTTTCCACCTAATAGCGCCTGTACGTATCCTTCTCTTACCAACTGTGATAAATGTTCGCCGCCGCCGGTATGTATAACTACCGGACCTGCCGTAACGACAACTTTACCCCCGGCATCCCTAATTTTACGCAATTCCCAAGCAACTTGTTCCACAATTAATTCTACGCGGCGTTCGCTGGAAACACCCGCAGACATAAAGCTGAATTCCTCGGTGTGGCGTTTTTCCCGCGATTCGGGTTTGCGGATGGTGCGGATACCTTGTACGTCTACTACGACTTTTTCTCCTGCTTCTAAGTCGCGCAGTATTTTACACTGAGCATTAATTCCTGCGGGAGTTTCGGTAATTGCGATCGCGCCATCCATACGCTGCAAATCTACTTTTATCCATTTACCATCGATCCGCACTTCGGTAGGATATATAGTACTAACGTAAAAATCATCCGGCGCGACTCCGTTTTGAATTACGGGTTGAAGCTTAGCATCTCGCTCGTCTTCTGGTAAGTTCATTGCACCCAAATCAATTAAATGGGATACAATGCTTTCCATAACTTCATGGGAAGGTGCGGAAACTTTCACCTCAGCAGCAGAAGTACTTTGACGCTGCTCTCCCAAAAGGAAATTTTGCACTTTGAAGCTACCGCCGTTATCTATAATTAAATCCAAGGCGCGGTTAATTAAGCCGGAATCGAGTAAATGTCCTTCCATGCGGACAACTTTACTTTCTACGTAAGTGTTGGCGTGTAATTCTTCCCGTACAGGTTCGTTTACCCGCAAAGTTAAGCATTTAGCCGCACCCCCAGCTTTGAGAAATTCGCTAAGTGAAGTTTCAATTACTTCAAAACCAGCTTTCGCCAAACGCTTTTTCAGCGTATCGGAAGCTTTATTCATCACCACAATGCTTTCCACATTCACCGTATTACAAGCGAAATTCACCGCATCTGTTTCTTCGATCGCGATGCGCTTTTCCGGTGCAACTCGCATTTCGATCGAGCGGTTGGAATAAGCATCAAAAGCGCCGGGGTAGTAAAGTAAATAGCCATTTGCTAAAGGACAAAAGCAGGTATCGAGGTGATAGAAGCGATCGTCAATTAAACGTAAGGATAATACTTCAATATCCAACCATTTCGCCAGAAAAGGGTGAGAATCCAATTCCGAACGAAAACCGTAACCAGCCCATAGCCAACGCCCTTCGCGATCTAAAAGTGCATCACCCGCACCTTCAAAAGGTAAATCTTTGGGTAATTCATAAACATTAAAGCCATTTTCTTCAAACCATGCTTTGAAATAAGGCTCTTCTTTTTGACGCTCTTTATGAAAAAAGCGACTCAATACCGCATTATCACCCAAAACCAAGCCAGCATTAGCGGTAAAAACCATATCGGGAACACCTTTATGTGGTTTTACCAAATCAACGATCGCGTGTTCCTTAAGCACGTGATGTAATTTTTGCCACTGTTGCACCGCACGCTCTTGAGATGACTTATGAATATTCCCTTCCATCCAGGGATTAATTACATAGTCCACATCATAATATTCCGGGGCACACATCAAAAAGCGGATTTGAAAAGTTGTCATAAGTAAGTACCTTCGGAGGAGTCAACTTGTTTATTTTATTACTCTAAGCGAGTAAGCAGTGGATGGGGAGATGGGGGGATGGGGAGATGGGGAGAGGGGGAGATGGGGAGACAAGGGGACAAGGAGAAAGTTAGGAGTTAGGAGTTATTTCTAATTAACCTTTAACCTTTAACCTTTAACCTTTGACCTTTAACCTTTAACCTTTAACCTTTAACCTTTGACCTTTAACCTTTAACCTTTAACCTTTAACCTTTGACCTTTAACCTTTGACCTTTAACCTTTAACCTTTGACCTTTAACCTACTTGATTAGATACTTTTCTAATTTTAAAATAGTATTATTTAAAGACGTATTTAATAAAGTGATTGTTAATATACCACTATTAAACATAACTATTGCTCAACTGTAATATTAGAACGGTGACACATAATTTTAACCAAAGTTTTGACCGTGGTCTAGATAGGGTACTCAATCGGTTAAATAAAAAATTAGAAAGAGATAATTTAATTGTAGAAACAACTAAGCGGCTGCGAAATACGCTTTGCGTGGATAGGGTAGTTTTATATTATTTTTATTCTCGGTGGGATGGACAAGTAACTTTTGAATGTTTGAGTTCTAAGAAATTATCTATTCTTGGTTCTACTGGTCCGGATGAGTGTTTTAATGATGAGTACGCTGCTTTATATCTGGAAGGAAGAGTACGGGCAATTTCGGATATTGAATCTGAACCTATTGCCGATTGTCACCGCGACTTTTTACGTAATTTACAGGTTCGCGCTAATTTAGTTGTACCTATTTTAACTAAGAAAGGTTTATGGGGTTTGCTAATAGCTCATCATTGCCAAGCACCTCGTTTATGGACTACATCAGATGTTCAAATGATGCAGGCTGATGCTGAAAATTTATCTCAGGCTGCTTCTATTCGTGATTAGATGTTTGGGAATTGGGAATTGGGCATGGGGCATGGGGCATTGAAAATAATCAATAATAAGTTATACAAAATATTTTAAATAAGAATAAGTAATTTTATGGTTATCTAGTAGTTTTTTACATATTGTGAATAGTCTCGACTGCATTAAATAAATTATTGATATTACTTCTATTCCCTATTCCCATTCACCGTAGGTGGGAGGTAGCCCTATTCCTAATGTCCTATTCCCTATTTAGTATAACTTAGTTAAAAAATTAAAGATTATACCAATTACTGAGAGTAAAGAGATACGGCACTACAAAAAACATACATACAAAATGTTAACTTGGGAAATTGTAACTTAGTTACTTTGACCAAGTTTTTTTTAGGAAATATTACTCAATGCCCTATCTAAATTCAGCGGATGAAATAAGTTCTTTTGTTGCTAAATATACTAAAAGTAAAACACTTTGGTTGGATACGGAAATCGCCGATTATGATACTCGCAATCCTCGACTATCGCTGATTCAAGTTTTAGATGACAGTACGGATTTGACTGGAGAAAGTGTTTATATTTTGGATGTTCTCGAACAGCCAGAGGTTGTTGATGAGTTCATAGAAAAAATTATGATAAATTCATCAATAGAAAAGGTATTTCATAATGCTAAATTTGATTTGAGGTTTTTAGGCAAAAAGAAAGCTGAAAGTGTGACTTGTACTTTAGAAATGGCGAAACAAATACCATACTATATTTTACCTTTGCCTAACTATAAATTGAAGACTTTAGCAACGTCACTTTGTCATTTTCAAGATATTGATAAGCAGCAACAAACCAGCGATTGGGGAATTAGACCATTAACTGAAGAACAAATTGAATATGCTTACCTTGACTGCATTATTCTGGCTCAAGTTCATTCACGTTTGTTAGAAATAACTCAAAAGATGAACTTTGATGCCGCGACAGTTGATTTAAGTTTACTTAGTGCGAAATATGTTGAATTGGAACAGCAGTGGAAGCTGTTAAAATCGGAGTTTGAGCAACTGCAAGAGCAAGTTAAACAAGCAATGTTGGCTCAAAATGTATCTGAAACCCCGCATTTTAAACTTAATAGCTACGAACGCACAACAACTAAAGTGCCATTTTCCGAACTGGTACGGTTGGTAGAAACCCAAAATGTAAATTTAGATTTCGATCTCACCTTGACAAAGGATATTCAAAAGAATTTAGGTGACAATATCGAGCAACTTGCTGTAGACATATCGAAAACTAATACTTGGCGATTAACTTCTAAGCAAACCGAAAGTGAAGAATGAAGAATCAGCATATTAACCATGAAGTGTTTTTTTTAATCTAAAATCCAAAATCCAAAATCTAAAATTGGTTTGGTAAAATGTAAACAAATTTGCCACAAAAATCGTGCAAAAATAGTCACTATAATTAAAAGGAGTCAATTTTATAAAAAGTTAAGAAAAATGAATTTTTTATATATCAATGTCAAAGTTGTGGGTGTGTTGATAAAAAGTGACTTATGAAACAGTGGTTGTTCGAGCAAAATTTGACAGGAGTTTCCAAAATTGGTGTAGCCTTGTTGAGTGGATTTATCGCAACTGTAACTGTTTCTTGCAGCAACGAGAAAGACTTATTAGTTACAGAAATAGGAGTAAGTCCCGCATTAAATCCAGTTGCCAATCCATCGACTGCTAAGCAATTTTACGCACAGGGACAGTATAAGCATATTCAGGGTGACACCCAGGGTGCGATCGCTGCTTACACACAAGCCATTACACTCGATCCTAACTACGTTGAAGCTTTCAACGGCAGGGGTTTAGTGCAGTTTGACACCGGAGACAGACAAGGTGCGATCGCCGATTACAATGAAGCGCTTCGTATCAGCCCCGACAATGCTCAAGCGTATAACAATCGGGGAAATGCACGCGCCGCCCAAGGTGATGCAAAGGGTGCAATTAACGATTACAACCAAGCCATAACTTTAGATGCCGATTATGCCGAAGCGTATAATAATCGTGGAAACGCGATCGCCGCTCAAGGAGATAGAAACGAGGCTATAGCAGATTACACCCAAGCCATTAAGCTCAAATCTAACTATGCCGTTGCTTACAATAATCGGGGAAACGCTCGCGCCGCTCAAGGAGACAAAGAAGGTGCGATCGCAGATTACAACGAAGCCATTCGCCTCAATCCCAACTTTGGTGCTGCTTATAATAATCGGGGAAATGCTCGTGTAGAATTAGGAGATAAAGATGCTGGTTTGGCAGACTTGCAGCGAGCAGCAGAAATTTTTCAAGAACAAAATAACCAGCAGCTATACAAGCAGGTTATGCAAAATGTAAAGGAAAGTCAGTAAAATCAATTATCAACGATCGGTTAAGTAAGTCAGCGTGAATAAATATAATTGACTTATAAAACGCGATCGTTCGCGGCTTTGTTGCAATCGCGATCGCAATTGTTAGTCACGAGTAGTCTATTTCAAAAGTTTTGAAGGGTAGAAAGGTTCGTAGTAAGCGCTTTAGCGCTCCGGATTGGGGACTAAAGTCGGCACGTAGAACCAGTCATATTTAATGCAATCAACCACTAGTACTCCGCCACATTAATTTTGATAGGTTTGTAGTAAGGGCATCGGTTCCCTAAATCCGGAGGGGCTAAAGCCCTTACTACGAACCTTTTTACTCATCAAAACTTATGTAGCTCCGTACTAGGGAAACAATTGATAATTGATACAAAGTATAGAGAAAACTTGATAATTGATGACTCTGGGATATATAACAAGTCTGTAATTGCAAAACCCTGCCGTTTTCACTTCTCAATACCATGACTCAAACTACCGTTCATTTAGTTGTTGGCATTGAAAAACTGACATTATTGGTTTATTACACCGAAGCAATGGAATGGCAATTTAGAATCATCAGTTCTGGTGGGGAAGTGTTTGGTGAAAGGAAATTATACTATACCCCCGAAGCTGCGGAAAAAGCAGCACGGGAGTGGCTTTCGTGGGGAGATTGAAGGGAAAATAGGAAATTAAAATTAAAATTCATTCACATCGCCAAACTTTAATAGTCTTATCGTCGCTACCGCTAAATAAAGTTCGCCCATCGAAACTAAAAACAAGGGAATTAACTTTACCTAAATGTCCGGTTAGAGTACATATTTCCTGCTTTGTATTCATATCCCATAATTTGATATCACCGCTACAACTACTAGTAGCAAGAATCTCTCCATTCGGATTAAAAGTAACGTACCTAACACCACTGCTATGACCTTTAAAAGTACAAATTTCTTGTCCGGTACTTACTTCCCAAAGTTTGATAGTATTGTCTTCACTACCAGTGGCAATAATTTTTCCATCGGGGCTAAAAGCAACGGATCTAACCGCAGCAAACATAGCAGTATGATTGAGGATATTGAGTATTTTACCTGTATTTAAATCCCAAAGCATAGCTGTTTTATCACCACTACCGCTAGCAATAATTTGTTCATCAGGACTAATCGCAACACTACCAACCCATGTATCATGTCCTGTAAAAATACGAATTTCAGAACCCGTATTTACATCCCATAATTTTACTGTTTTATCGCTGCCAGCACTAGCAAGAATTCGACCATCTGGACTAAAGCTTAATGAATTCACACTAGTAAACCAACCTACGTGTCCTTTTAATGTACATATTTTATTATCTGAATTTACATCCCAAAGTTGGATTTTATTGTCAAAACCACTACTGGCAATAATTGAACCATTAGGACTAAAAACAATAGTATAAACAATATTTTCATTGTTAATAGTCCGAAGTTGTTTACCCGTATTTATTTCCCACAGTTTTATCTTACAGTCATGGCTACCACTAGCAAGTAACTTTCCATCCGGGCTAATAGCAACGGAATCAATAGAACCAGTATGACCAGTAAAATTATCAATATATCGCCAAGAGGAATAATTTAAGGGTTTAACTTTTGGAGAGATTAATGTTTTTTGCGGAGTTGTATAATTTGAATTTTCTGTATTTTCAGAAGGATTTGTTTTCTGATAATTAACGTTTTTTAGTACTTCAATAGCCGATTGTTCTTTAACTTTTGGAGAGATTAATGCTTTTTGCGGAGTTGTATTGCTGATATTTTCTTTTTTTTCAGAAGTGTTGTTTTTATTAAAATTAATATCTTCTAATACTTCACTTGCCGATTGTTCTTTAACTTTTGGAGAGTTGAATGCTTTTTGCGGAGTTGTATTACTGATATTTTCTTTTTTTTCAGAAGTGTTGTTTTTATTGAAATTAATATCTTCTAATACTTCACTTGCCGATTTATAGCGGCGGCTGACGATATTTTCAATTAATTTATCTAAAATATTACTTAGCTTATCACTGACTGGATTATCAACTAAATACCATCGCCACGCCCAGGTATTTTCAGAAAAATCAAATAAATCAAGCGGAGAAATTCCAGTTAATAAATAAATGCAGGTTGTTCCTAAACTATATAAATCGCTGCTATAAACAGCTTTACCTCTAGTTTGTTCGGGTGCGACAAATTCGGGAGTTCCGATGCTAGTTCCCCTTTGTAATATTGTGGTTTCCGTAACAGCTTTAGCAGTACCAAAATCTACCAAGTATAATTGTCTGTTTTTGCTACAAATAATATTTTCTGGTTTAATATCTCGATGAATAACATCGTTTTTGTGGATAAACTCAAGTACGGGTAATAAACTATTTAATAATTGCCAAATTTGTTGTTCTTTAAAAGTGCCTTGTTTTGCTAATATTTGTGCTAAATTATGTCCATCAATATATTCTTGTACTAAATACTGACTTTCTTCTTGAGTCAAATAAGCTAATAATTCGGGAATCTGCTTATGTTTACTCAATTCATCTAACCTTTGTGCTTTTCGCTCAAATAATTCAGCCGCTTTTTGGCTGTTATTAGTACCTTGCGCTTTAGTAAAAAATTGTTTCAGGGAGATCCAGAGCCAAGAAATAAAATGTCGTACCTTTTTGCAAATATTCCGAACAAAACCGAGATATACAGGGGTGCGATCTGGTAGGGCGACACCGACGTTGGAACATTTTATTATCTGTAAGTGCCTGATAACGCAAGGTGGTTTAGAGGGTTTATCTTCATCTACAGCTAATAAGGTTCTTTGTCCAATTGGTTTTATTGCCCGATAACGTTGTTTCAATAGCAATTTATTACCGCAAGTCAGGCAAGATTGAGCATTCTTTTGATTTTGCGGTTTCTGACAATGGGGATTCAAGCAATAACTCATACTGAGAAACTAGATATAATACACACTCAGTATTCCCCGGATTGCGCGATCGCTAACAAGGGGATGGGGAGATGGGGTAGAGGGGGTAGAAAAAATCTTAACTCCTCACTCCTAACTCCTAACTCCTCACTCATAACTCCGGTGGTTATCACTCCTAACTCCATCTTATTAGGTATAAAGTAGGTGTGAATAATCATGATCTTGAGGCACAATTCGTATGACATCTTACCAAACCGATTCGGAAAGCGACGAAATGAACGATTTGATGACAGAAACGGAAACCATCAACCATGTAGAGGTAATTGAAAACGTTATCGATACGCTGGAAGAAAACGATAGCGCAATGGTTAGTCACCCGAATGACGATACTTATCTATGGAAATTTAAGTACGGTAGCGTGGAAGTGTTTGTCCGATTGACGGGGACAACTGATGAAGATACAATCACAATTTGGTCTTCTGTATTAAAGTTACCCGCAAAAGACGAACCCAAAATGATGCGGCATATTTTGCAGATGAATTGTTCGGGTACTTTGGAAGCGCGTTTCGGTATTATAGAGAACCAAGTCGTAGTTATAACTACGCGCACCTTAGAAGATTTATCTGCTGCGGAAATTTCTCGTTTAATTACCATCGTCGCGACGATCGCCGATGATAACGACGAAGATTTACAATCAAAGTTTGGCAAGTAACAGTAAAAGTTCGTAGTAAGGGCTTTAACCCCTGCTCTAAGGACTAAAGTCCTTACTACAAACCTATCAACTATCTACTAATAATTAAACCTTGAATTCTCATTGGCGATTAATTCCGTTGTTAGAAGCAAATGGTTTTTTACAGATGGCGATCGATGAATGGTTGTTAAAACAGCATCAATTGGGACATCCGCCTAGTTTACGTTTTTATACTTGGTTGCCCTCTGCAATTTCTCTTGGTTATCATCAACGCAAGTATCCAGAATATTGGCAAAATTTAATTTGGAAAAACGAGCCGATAGACTTGGTACGCCGTCCGACTGGGGGACGTGCGGTGTTGCATCAAGGTGACTTAACTTACGCTGTGGTGGCTTCTGGGCTTTCTCAAAGTCGGATTGAAGCGTATAAAAACATATGCGAGTTTTTGATTCAAGGATGGCGTAATTTAGGTATTGAGTTGAATTACGGTACTGCTGGCAGGGGTTATATTAATAATCCCAACTGTTTCGGCACTGCAACTGGTGCGGATTTAGTGACGGTTGATGGTTGTAAGTTGATTGGTAGCGCTCAGTTGAGACGTGGTAATACGATTTTGCAACATGGTTCGATGCGGTTGAAACCTGATAGGGAATTATTTGAAAAGGTTTTTGGTGAAGAGTTATTTGATGGGGTTACATTAGATAAAGATTTGGAAATTGAAAGAATAATCGCAGTTTTAGTTGATGCTGCTAGAGATTGTTTTGGGGTGGAGTTTGAGGAAAGAGGTTTGAGTGATGCTGAGTGGGAAGAGATTTTGAGAATTTAGTTAGAATTATTGATTTAACCAATCTTGTATTTCCTTAACTAACCAATCTATTTCCGCATTATCCAACCCAAGAGAAAAAACATATCTTCTAACAATTAAATAAACTTTTTTATCTCCACCTAACATCAAATTACTGGGTTTAATATCGCGGTGAATAACTTGGGGATTTAATGTATGTAAATAACAAAGTATTTCTAATACGTCTGTAGCGATTATTCGTAATTCTTCTTCGGTAAATCTCTGTTTACTTTCGATTAATTGCTTTAACGATTCACCGGGAATATGTTCTTGAACTAAAGCAAACCACTTATTCTTATCTTAGATAGAAAAATAATCTCGATATTTGGGAATACGAGGATGAGAAAGCTGTTTGAGAATATCGGCTTCTCGTTCAAAAAGCTTTAAATCTTGCCATTGAAATTGTTCTCCAAATGCCAAAAATTTGAGAATTACTGTTTCTGCTGGTTGAATTGAGATATCTTCAGCTAACCAAGTTTGACGACCTGCATTTTGTGCTAATTTTTGTTTTAATTGATATTTTTGTTGGAATATTTGTTCTGCTTCTAGCATGAGGAACTATTTGATAAAACATTATATCTTGTTTATCAATAGCTCATAATAGTTAATTTGTCTTGAGTAATTACCGTAGCTGTTTGAATTATAAAATAATTTGTAAGTAACTAAATATGTTTTATAAAAATAAAAAAAATATTCTATCTCCTGGATTCGTTCTGATATTAATACTTAATTTTGTAAGCCTTTTCTTAACTTCCTGGATTATACTTTCCGCACCAACTTTCTTTTTATTAAAATTCGGAGTAGTTGCTCCGGAGATTTGTCCCTGGCTGTTCGTTTTAAATTTAATTACTCTAATATTATCTTTATTGTTTATTTATCAACGTCAATTAAAACGATCGCTCTGTATTTTTAGCTTGATAGGATTGCTGATTTGTAGTTGGGAATTAGCAAGCATTATACCAACTCAAATGCAAATGAATGCTGCGATGAATCAAGCATTAGGTGCAGACTATCAACAAAAAATTCCAGTTGAAGTAAAAGCACAAATGCGAAAGCAGCCTTTTATTTTAGCTGATGTTTTTCGAGGGATTAGCTTACAGAAAACCCGTCATATAACTGGTATTAATTTTGCGACTCCCGCAGGTGTACCGTTAAAAATGGAAGTTTATCAACCTGCGAAAGTTGGTAAATATCCAGCGATTGTATTTATTTACGGTGGTGCTTGGCAAAATGGTAATCCATCAGTGAAACCTGAATTTAATAGATACATGGCGGCTCGTGGATATACAGTATTTGCGATCGATTACCGTCACGCACCAGAATACAAGTTTCCCGCTCAATTAGATGATGTCCGCTCTGCATTGAAATTTATTCGCGATCGCGCTGATGAGTATGAGGCAGATACCGACAAAATGGTATTATTTGGACGCTCTGCTGGCGCTCATTTGGCAATGCTGGCAGCTTACGAACCGGATGCACCACCAATCCGTGCCGTGGTAAATTATTACGGTCCGGTGAATCTAACTCAAGGATATAACGAACCACCGATTCCCGATCCAATTAATTCCCGTGCTGTTTTAGAGGCGTTTCTGGGGGGTTCTCCTCAACAGTTGCCAATGCTGTATGAAACTGCTTCACCGATAAATTACGTGGTGCCCGATTTACCACCAACATTGTTAATTTACGGAAGTCGCGATCGTGTTGTAGAAGCAAGATTTGGCAGACAGATGTATGAAAAATTGCGAGATAAAAATACGGCTGTTTTCTTAGAAATTCCTTGGGCAGAACACTCTTTTGATAGCATTTTTAACGGTGTTAGCAATCAACTAGCTTTGTATTATACTGAGAGATTTATTGCTTGGGCTTTGGTTAAATAAATTGTTTGTAGTAAGGACTTTAGTCCTTATTCCATCCACCTGATAATGAGATGGTTTCTTTGGACTTGTTGAGAATGACGCAAGATGTGAATTAAAATTGATATTTTGCACCATTATTAACTTGCCCCCACACCCACCTTGAAATAAATTTCAAGGCTTATATACAAAGTACGTTGAAAACGTACTTCTATACCTTGCCCAGTCTGATTTATCAGACTTTGTGTTTTAGCCTGGGAATTTATTCCAAGGCGGTTTGCGATGCTTGTTGAGACTGCTGCAAGATATCAGTTCAAATGGACTAAATATAAGTGTCAAAAATTTAAATATATATAAGGACTAAAGTCCTGACTACGAACTTTTCAAATATCCTTTAGCAATACAGTTTTCAATTTCTGCTAGTATAAAATCCCAAAGTTCTGGCGTACCTTCTTCTACAGGTGCCATTCTTTTCATTACTTGACTGCGATTAATATTATGTATTTTCCAAGTTCCACCTTCGGTTTGTTGATTGTGGAGAAAAGGCTGTATTCTATCTAAAGCTGCCGCAAATTTAGCCGTCGGTGTAACTCTCGCTTCAAATTCATCCCAAAGTAATCGCAATTCTTTTGCTTGTTCTTCCGGTAACAATCCAAATATTCTAGTTGCTGCTTGTAATTCTCTTTCTGCTTTGCTTTCATATCCCTGCACGTCATAACAAAAGGTATCGCCAGCATCAATTTCTACTAAATCGTGAATTAATGACATTTTCATGGCGCTAAATAGATCGGTTCCTTCTGTTGCGTATTCGGCTAAAATCATTGTCATCATCGCTAAATGCCAAGAATGTTCGCCGCTGTTTTCTCTACGGGAAGCATCTATTAATAATGTTTGACGCAATACATTTTTGAGCTTGTCAATTTCGATGATGAATTGTAATTGTTGTGTGAGTCGGTTTAGTTGCATTTTAAGTAATAAATACTGTAAACTTCGGCTTGCTTGTATTTCTAATCTATTGGTTATACAAGCTATAAATTATAGAATTAAACTTGTTATTTTCATAATTTATCCTTGGTGCGTGACGCTACAAACATGACAGATTTTGTATTATATTTGTCGAAGCGTCACACACCTTACAAAATCTAAAATAAAAGCATCCGTTGTGAAAATCTAAAATCTAAAATTAATTATGGCTGATATGTTAGTTAAGCTTTATACTTTGCCGTCAGTAGAAGCGGAGATTACCGCGCAAGAAAAGCAGGGTATAGTTATTAGACGTGCGATCGCGCCGGAAAAAAACACAATTCTCGCTTGGGTTGAGGAGCAATTTAATACACGCTGGATGAGTGAATGTGACGTGTCTTTCAAAAATTCACCCCCTAGCTGTTGGATCGCTGTGGAAAACCAGCAAATTCTCGGTTTTGCTTGTTATGAATGCACTTGTAAGAATTTTTTTGGTCCCATCGGTATTGGTGAAGCAGCAAGAGGGCGTAAAGTTGGTAAAGCATTGTTATTAGCTTGCTTGCACGATATGCGATCGCAAGGATATGGTTATGCGATCGTTGGTAGTGCGAGTGATGCAGTAGCGGATTTTTATCGTAAAACTGTCGGTGCAACGGTTATCAAAGATTCATCACCGGGAATTTATAAGGGTATGTTACGAAAATAATTGGTAATTGGTAATTGGTAATTGGTAATTGGTAATTGATTATAATTCCTTACTCCCTATAATTTAACTATATAAATGGAATCAATTTTATCTAAAATTAGGAAATGGATTGAGAGTATTTGGGAATTTTTAGAAACTGAAAATTTTCTTCGTCCGCTTTTAATTATTATTGTAATTATTGCAATCAGTTCGTTAAGTTTATCTTTAGTTGAACCAAATCTATCTTTAATTGATAGTTTATGGTGGGCTGTTGTTACCTTAACGACGGTTGGTTATGGTGACGTTACTCCTAAAACAATTCCCGGACGTTTTATTGCTTTTCTTGATATGCTTGTAGGGATTGGGGTTCTAACTCTACTTACCGCTACAGTTGCCAGTATTTTAGTAGAAAGAAAAATTAGTAAGGATTTAGGAATGCATTCTTATAACTTTGAAGAACATATCATTTTATGTGAGTGGAATTATCGCTCTGAGATAGTTATTAAAGAGTTACGTATAGAACCTGAAACTGAAAAAACTCCCATAGTTTTAATTTCTGATATCGATAGAAAACCTATAAAAGATAAACATTTATTTTTTGTTAAAGGCGAGGTTGGCGATGAGACATTGCATCAAGCCAATTTACTGAAAGCGAAAACTGTAATTATTTTAGGTGATGAAAATTTAGACTATAAACACCGCGATGCAAGAGTTATATTATCGACTTTGACAGTAAAAAGTATTAATAAAAAAGCTTATACAATTGTCGAACTTATAAATGAAAATAATATTGAGACTTGTAAGCGGGCTTGCGCTGATGAAATAATTGTCAGCAGTAAGTTATCTAGCAATCTAATTTCTAGTGCTGCTATCAATCACGGTATTAGCAGAGTGATTACCGATATTGTAACTTATGAATATGGTTCTCAATTATTTAAAATAGCCGTTTGTGAAACTGATGTTGGAAATTTTTTTATAGATGTTTTTGTGAAAATGAAGAAAGATTCTCAAAGTACGGTTATTGCTATTCAGCATGGTAATGAGGGAGAAACCATTTCTAATCCACCTGCTGATTATCAACTTGCGGCTGATGATTATTTAATTTTTATTGCTAGCTATGAATTGGAGAGGGGGAGATGAGGAGACAAGGGGACAAGGGGACAAGGAGACAAGGAGACAAGGAGACAAGGGGACAAGGGGAAATAAAATTATTAACTCACAACTGCTAACTCCTAACTCCTAACTCCGATTCGCTTGGTATAACAATCAAGGAAAAATAAGGTACGGTTTGGGCTTCAACTTCATCTATAGACAATATCTTTTGATTCTCCATAGTCGCATTTTCAATATACTTTGCTCTTTCAATTAATCCTAATTCTTGCAAAACCTGCTTTACCTTAGTAAAATTTCTCCCTAATTTAATAATTACCGCAGCATCTGCAACTTGCAATTTCTCCCGCAAAACTTCCCCCGAAAGTATCCCCGAAAGCACCATGAAAACATCATTGCGGTAAGTTAAGGGTACCCCGATCGTTGCAGCACTCGCCATTACTGAAGAAATACCGGGAATTACTTCTGTTGCAAATCTGCGTGAAAGTCTATTAAAAAGATACATAAAGCTTCCGTAAAAAAACGGATCGCCTTCGCAGAGTACGGCAACATCTTTTCCATTATTTAAATGCTCTGCTAATTCCTCGGCAGCTTTATCGTAAAAGGGCTGAGCGGATTTTTCTAATTTAAAAGGTAATACTATCGGCACTTCTATTCGATCGCCTTGGAGAAACTCAGCCACAATCGAACGAGCAAAACTATTACCATCTTCCGAAGCAGGATAAGCAATTACCCGAACAGACTGTAAAATCCGCAACGCCTTCAAAGTAATTAACTCCGGGTTTCCCGTACCTACACCAACACCGTAGAGACAACTCAAGTTACTGCTCCTCCTGACTTAGAGCATTTACCGCAGCCGATGCGATCGCGCTTCCTCCTCTTCTGCCGTGTAATGTCACAAATGGCACCCCTCGGCTATTCGCAGCCAGAGCCGCTTTCGATTCAGCCGCACCCACAAAACCCACGGGGAAACCTAAAATAACCGCAGGCTTAGGAAATCCGGCATCAAATAATTCTAAAAGATGAAACAAACCTGTAGGAGCATTCCCGATCGCTACTATTGCTCCTTCTATATCAGGTTCCCACAACTCCACCGCAGCCGCAGAACGAGTATTACCCATTTTCCACGCTAATTCCGGCACTTGTGGATAATTCAGCGTACAAATTATGTTATTCTTCGCAGGTAAACGTCGTTGAATGATACCTTTTGCTACCATCTCGGCATCGCATAAAATCGGCTCTCCCGCCGCGATCGCTCTTTTGGCAATAGTTGCAGCTTGTGGTGATGCGGCTAAATCTGTCACAATATCAGTCATGCCGCAACTATGAATTATACGTATAGCCAAAGGTACTAAGTCAGCGGGTAAGCTTTCTAAATTCGCTTCCTCACGAATCATAGAAAAAGAACGATTGTAGATTTCTTTAGGGTTGCGGATGTAGTCCATTGAGAATAGTTAGGAGTTAGGAATTAGGAGTTAAGAGTTAGGAGTTAGGAATTAAGAAAATTTAACGATTTTCAAATTTAGAATACCACGAACGCAAGTACTAAATAGCTCGTAAACTCTTTTACCTTTTACCTATTACCCACCCCGAATATAATGTAATCAAAACAAACGATCGCACGTTAATGCATAAATGGTTGTCTGTGGTGGGAATTGGTGAGGATGGTTTACCTGGGTTGAGTCAGGTAGCTTCCAAGCTTGTGGAAAAAGCGGAAGTTTTGGTGGGAGGTACGCGCCATTTATCGATGCTTCCAGAAAATGATACTAGAAAAAAGTTAATTTGGAGTTCTCCTATTGCCACTTCTGTAGAAGAAATTATCCAGTGTCGCGGAGAATCGGTTTGTATTTTAGCAAGTGGCGATCCGATGTGTTTTGGTATTGGCGTTACTCTTACCCGTCGCATACCCATTTGTGAAATAACTATTATCCCCGCTCCTTCTGCTTTTAGTTTGGCTTGTGCGCGTTTGGGATGGGCTTTACAAGAAGTGGAAACTCTAAGTTTAGCAGCTCGTCCGATATCTCTTTTGCATCCGGTAATTTATCCAGGTGCGCGGTTACTGATTCTCAGCGAAGGTAGAAATACACCGTCAGTTGTCGCGCAAACCCTGGTAGATAGAGGTTTCGGCAACAGTAAAATTACAGTATTGGAATACATGGGGGGAGAGCGCGAGCGGATAGTTGAAGGCATTGCTGCTGAATGGGAAACCACCAAAATAGCTAGTTTAAATACGATCGCAGTCGAATGTATCGCCGATGCAGATATATTGCAGCTTCCCAGAATCGCCGGTTTACCAGACATAGCCTATCACCACGACGGACAACTTACCAAACGCGAAGTTAGAGCCATAACATTAGCAGCTCTCGCACCCATCCCCGGACAAATGTTGTGGGATATCGGCGCTGGTTGCGGTTCCATCAGCATAGAATGGATGCGAACTCATCCCCGATGTTGGGCGATCGCCATCGAACAAAATGACTCCAGACTTAATTACATCGCAGATAACGCAGCAAGTTTAGGCACTCCAAATCTGCGTATAATTCACGGTGAAGCACCAGCCGCATTACAAGGATTACAACCTCCCGACGCGATTTTCATCGGCGGTGGCGCAACAGCAGAAGGAATATTTGATACCTGTTGGCAAGCACTACGAACGGGGGGACGTTTGGTAGCGAATGCAGTGACGGTGGAAAGCGAGCAGAAGCTACTCGAATGGCACGATCGAGTAGGTGGAAGTTTAACAAGGATAGCCATACAAAGAGCGCAACCCATAGGTAAATTTTTGGGATGGAAAGCGATGGTACCCGTGACGCAGTGGGTTGTGGTGAAAGAATGAAGAGTTAGGAGTTAGGAGTTAAGAGTTAGGAGTTAGGAGTTAGGAGTTAGGAGTTAGGAGTTATCACCTTTGACCTTTGACCTTTGACCTTTGACCTTTTTTCTAAATTGTATCTGGATCGATGTTTAATTCTCGCAATTTAGCGGCTAATCTTTCGGCTTTTTGTTGAGCAATTTCTTTCTGTTCTCGCTCATATTCTTTTTGCTCGCGCTCGGAATCTGCTTGTTCTTCTGGTGTAGGAATTAACTCACCATTTGCGGTAAAAATTCTTAATAGCCCTTGATGAATACCCAAATATAACTCTAGCTGCTGACTCCATAAATGTCCTCGATCGCTAGGTTCTATTGGTTGATATTTGCCACCTAATAAATTAAATCCTGCAAACTCTAAAGTGTAAGGATCGAACCAAAAGTAATTGGGTGTACGAAAGGTGTTTTGATAAAGTTTTTTCTTTAGTTCTCTATCAACTTTAGCGGTTGAATCGGAAAGAATTTCTAAAATAAAATTAGGATATTTACCATCTTCATCCCAGACTACCCAACTTTTACGAGTTTTGAGTTCTGTATCTAATACGACAAAGAAATCGGGTCCACGGAAATCTTCATTTCTACGCTGATTTTGACTGTAATATATTGTTAAATTACCAGCAGCATAAAAATCATTTTTATCTCGCCATAACCATTTTAGACAATTTAAAAGTAAAATAATTTGCCGTAAATGCAGTTCGCTTTCCAAGGGTGGTTCATCGCTGAATAAATCACTTGGAAGAACAATAACATTTTCTGTTACATCTGGGGTAGTCTCTAATTTTTTGGCTAGGGACATGATTGGAAATAGGGTTTTGGGAGTTTATAGTTTTATTTTACAGTTAACATTTAGCGATCGCATTCAACAACTTCGTAGTCAAAAATAAAACCCAATTACAATTAAGCTAGCCGTCAGCTAATTAATCTCATGGTACTGCAATTTAAACAGCAACTAACCCTCGAAGAGTTCTTAAATCTTCCTCCCGGTGAAGGAGATATCACCTACGAACTCGTTGACGGACAAGCAATTCCTAAAATGTCACCAAAAAAATTTCATTCAACACTTACCCGTGCCCTTCTTTTTTTAATCTAT
The DNA here is from genome assembly GCA_965234645.1 of Rivularia sp. (in: cyanobacteria). GTDB lineage: Bacteria > Cyanobacteriota > Cyanobacteriia > Cyanobacteriales > Nostocaceae > Rivularia. The sequence continues at coordinate 964,655 of OZ248344.1, forward strand.
GGATGGTGTGAAGATAAAGGAGAAGTATGTCCGGAATGGTCAATTATATTAACTCGTAATGGACGTAATTGGGTGCCGACACCGGATTTACTATACATTTCTTATGAACGTTTACCAGAAAGCTGGAACGAGAATGAAGCTTGTCCGATTCCACCAGATTTAGCAATTGAAATTATCTCACCTGGGCAAACTTTTGGAGAAATGGCTCTTAAAGCGCAAGATTATTTGAATGCTGGTGTATTGCGGGTTTGGGTGGTGGATAGTAAAGCCAGAAGTATCACGGTTTTTTATCCAGATGCAGCACCGAAAACTTATATGGGTGAAGAGGTAATTACCGATTCTTTGTTTGAAAGTTTGCAATTCACCGTTGAAGCAGTGTTTCAACTCGCGAAAATTCCAGCAAAAAAAGATTAACAAAAACCTCACCCTCAATCCCTCCTTGCATCCACCAGCTACCGCGTACACACATCTCGGCTCTATCCCCCTAAATCCCCCGATAAATTGGGGGACTTTAACTTCAATTCCCCCCTTTTTAAGGGGGGCTAGGGGGGATCGAAACGCTATGAAACCTTCCGTATAAAGACTTGTGTGTACACCGTAGCCGCATAGCGATCGCCAAGGTGAGGTACTTTAAAAAGCCCGTTCCAAGCGGTTTACAACTTCAGACGAATTAGGAATCAAAGCCCGATAAGCTGATAATGCTGCTTGTTTGGTTTCCTCCGCTACGATGGGGAAAGTTGAGAGAATGTATCCGAATTCTCCTTCCGTTAAACCGTAAAGATGAGCGATAATTCCATCAAGCTCGGCTCGGAGTTGAGCGCGTTGTGTTTCATCGGTAACGCCGTTTTTGTGGGAATTTAAACCAACATCCCGCGCTAATTCGTCAAATTCGGGTGTCGTGCAGATGAGTTTGGCAGCGCGTTGTACTATTTCGGTGAAGTATTTGTCGCCTTCTACTAAACGGGGGACAGGAAGTTGGTAGATGTAGAACATATTAATATTGGCGGATACCATTTGCCGAATGTAGAAATCAAGCACACAAGAATTAAATATGGCTTGATTTAAAACTATTTCAGAACTTGATATCTGAGACATTTCTGATGAAACCAATACCGAATTACCGCAGAATACATTGTTTGGAATTGCTCCTACAATCAATGTCCTGACATCAGTAGTTCTAGCTATAGCCCTAAACCCTAAACGATAACTTTGATAATCCAATTTCTGACCACTATCTGTTCCCTTCCTTCCTAAAACAGCTTTCCTACCTTCTTTCTCATCCACCCAATATCTCGCTTCAGCATATTGATGAGTAAACTGATGAATCATCTTCCCTTCATAAAGCGGAAGTCTACCTTTTCCTGGCTGTTGCTGGAATAAATGACTATCATTTGTCATGTCAAATTCACGGGTTAACCGCAAATTCCACTTACCCTCAATCTGTTCCCCCAATAAAGGAAACTTCAGCATCTTCTCAGCAATGCGGATGTCAACATCATTTTTAAACTCCATCACTGATAAAGAATCAGGTGAAAGCTTCCGCACCATATCAACATCAATCCGCAAACTTTCTTGACTAGGAAACCTTTGCAACTCATTTACATCCAACCGCATAAAAGCCGATGGGAATTCTGTAGTTGTACCGTTTTTCTCAAAAGTAAGTACAACTATTTTGAAACGACTATCAACACCTTCAAAAACTGCTTTACGATTCTCCAGACAAAATAAACCAGTTACCTTTGTTTGACTAAACAACATTTCTCGCAGTTGCTTAGTTCCCAAGTCGGTGTAAATACCGCTAGGAATTACAATTCCGCATTCACCCTTATGTTTTAGGAGATGAAAACATCTTTCTAAAAACAACTTGTAGAGATTAATATCCGTGCCAGCTTTTTTACCGTTAACTATAGAAATCTGATTTTTATAATCTTCCGATGAACGATAGTAAGCACTAACATAAGGATATTGACTTTGATATTCTAACCAAGCTGCTGCAATTTCAGGATTTGCTAACAATTTTTGCTGTTGTTTTTCAAAAGTCTTGATATCCATCTTATTTTTCGTCACCAAGTCGCTATACTCAGCGAAAAATTCTTTTGCTTGCGGTTTAAATGTTTCCCAAGGTGGATTTGTGATAATGATATCAAAACCACCACGTTCTAAAACCTTATCAAAATGATAACCCCAATGAAACGGCTTTAAAACTTCAATATCCTTTGCAGTCAAACCACGCTTTTTAGCTTTCCCAGTTAACTGCTTCTCTTCATATTTAATTTTGAGATTATTAAACTCATCCAATAATAAATCATTTAATTTTAATTGCGATTCATGATTAAGCTGTTCGATATCTTTCTTCAACATCGATAACCGCGAATCTTGAGAAGTACCTTGTTCTTCTCCCGATTGAAAAGCGTGTTTTTTATAAAGTTCAATCGATTTATTTTTCTCGTCTAATATCTTTTTATAATTAGCTGCTTTTAAAGGCTGTAATAAATTCCCTTGCTTGGAATTTCCCACATTATCAAAAGCTGTTTCATCAACTTTAATTAACCCAATCAGCGAATTACCCGCCATAATATTAAAATCAATATTGGGTAAAGGTTCCAATTCATCGACATTATCAACAGAAGCAACCAAAGCTAAAAACAAACGCAATTTTGCAATTTCCGTCGCTTCCTCCATGATGTCTACACCATAAAGGTTATCGGTAACAATCCGCTTTTTAATAAAATATGATAAGGATTTATGCTTAGTTTCTATCTCCTGCAACCATTTCTTTGCTCTCGCATCCCCTTGTAATTTAATCGTGCCAATTACAGCACTGTAAACAGAAATTAAAGATTTTAAAGCAGCAACCATAAAAGCGCCCGAACCGCAAGCCCCATCTAGGATTGAGAGATTAGGAATAATCTCTTCAACTAACAAATGACAGACTTTTCCATCGAGGTTAATTAGTAAATCGTTGATGTCTTCATAACGTGCTTGATAATCGTGAGATAACGCCGCATTGACTCTATCTACAATCAGTTTATGGATAGTGCGATCGCAAAGATATTCGGTGATCTGAGGGCGTGTATAGTAGGCTCCGAAAGCCTTTTGGTTAATGTATTTTTCAAATATGTAGCCTAAAACATCGGGGTTGATCTCATCGTCTTTCCCTTCTGGAGTATCATCCAAATTCCAAGAATAACGCGCAAATAAATCCAAAACCTTTTTAAAAGCTTCGTCAGCGATGGAAATATCATAGTTTTGCTCGATGCGGTGTTTGAGGAATAATCCCCCGTTGAGATATTTAATTTTTCCGACAAGAGACTCTACAGATTTATCGCGATCGATCTCAGGTTTCGCAAAACTTTCAAAAAACAAAGCTTGCAGAAATTCTTTATAGAAAAGATTTTCCCCTCGTTGCTGACTATTTTCTAATTTATTATGCAGATAGTTAGTATCTTTATTATCGATGAAACCCTTACGCTGAAGGAAATACACAAACATCAAACGATTGAGAATTACCGAAGTATACCAACGCTTATCTGTTTGATTATCAATTCCTTTAACGTACCCCAAAAATTCCTGATGCTGCTCTTGAAATTCCTTGTAAAACTTCTTGGTAACTTTTTCAACATCAAAAGCAGCTTGTAATCGATGCGCTATTTCAACAACCGATATATCATCTTCTAACTCGGTAATGTCGATCACCAAAGAACCCAACTTGCTTAAAAACAAGTCTCCGGGTTGTCCCTTTACATATAAATGATCGCGGATTTGAGAGACGTTACATTCACGCTTCACCCAATACCAAAGACTGCGAGTGCGTTTTTTATCGATAAAAATCAGTAAATTCTCTGCAAATAAACTACTAACTTCTTTGTGAATTGCAGCACGAACTTTTGCGTCGGGAATCACACCATCTGCTGCTGTGACTTCAAATACAGCAACTCCGGAAGATTCTGCAATAGACGTTATGTGAAAAGACGTTATGGGAAAAGACGTTATGTATAACGTCTCTACATTTTTAATTTTCAACTCAAACGGCTTTACCTGCGTTGGTTTATCCCAACCCAACTGTTCTATAAACAAATCTTGGAATTGAAATTCGTAAAGTAAGTCCCGCGTGCGTTGAAAATTGAGTGTCATAATATACTACCCTGTGGAAAAATAATAAAATTTTGTATAGGAACGAGCATCAAAAATTTGCCCATAGATCGAAATCTTGGAACCATAACCCTTGATAAGGGCTTTATAGATATGCAATAATACTGTTTCTGTGATAACTCTTACGACGGCAGAAACGGTACAGTGCGATTACTTACGCTTAAATACGTTTGTATAGAAGCATATACTGATACTGTTAGAAAACTTCCCGATAAAATTTGACTGTATAAAAAAGCTTTGTTGATTTAATGCCAGCAGAAAATACAGATAAAGCCTCAAATGCTTGTCTGGTAAGGTTTTAGCTAACTCTGGGTAATTACTTAGATAAATCGCGCTATGTTAAAGAAAGCTTCAGTGTTATTTGAATAAAAAATAAAATTACTACAATTTATTTAGTTTCATTTAAGTATTATTACTAAGTAGCGATCGCCGTTATGTCCTGTAAACGTATCTATTAAAACTCGTTGCTCAGTTGGTTGGTAAATAATTCTGAAAATATGATTTTGAGCTTTAAAATGGACTTGAATCCATATGGTTTTGAAGCCATAATATAAGAATATGACGTGGGAAGTATTATTTCATCAACAATTTAAGCCTGAGTTTGACGAATTTGAAGAGGAGGTTCAAGACGAATTGCTTGCCTATGCAAAACTACTCTCTGATTGCGGTCCGCAACTTAAAAGACCTCATGCAGATACCCAGCTTCGGCTCTTGTTATGACAATATGAAGGAGCTTCGCTTTAAGATTGCAAATGGGGTTTGGCGAATAGCTTTTGCTTTTGACCCAGAACGAAAAGCAATTTTACTTGTGGCTGGTAACAAACTAGGAGTAAGTCAAAAGCGGTTCTACAAACAACTTATTGCAAAAGCAGATAAACGATTTGAAAAACATCTGAGTCAATTAAAAGAAAAAGGAGAAAGAGATAATGACAATAAAGCTGAATGAGATAATGCAAAAACTTCCCAGCGAACGTCGAGATAAGATTGAAGCGCGAGCTGCTGAATTAATCGCACAACATATGACGCTTCGCGATGTCAGAAAGGCAAGGGAACTTACTCAAGAACGTATGGCAGAATTACTAGGGATTCGCCAAGATAGCGTTTCAAAATTTGAAAAACGCACAGACCTTCTTCTTTCAACTCTCCGCAGTTACATAAATGCGATGGGAGGTGAACTTCAACTAGTTGTAGAGTTTCCTGACAGACCACTTGTTGTACTTACTGGGCTTGCAGAATTAGATGATGATAATTATAAGAAAGAAGATGGGGAAAACAAGACTTTTACGCAACCTTCGTAAGCCAAAAGGCGATCGCCAATCATTGAGCGGTTAGGTTACGCGATCGCTCGACCGAATAAGGAGGCTGATATAGTGCGGTGCGATCGCCTTTTTAGCCTCAAATTAACTTAAAATATTAGTAAGAATATTTAGTACTACTAATTGGTAGGAATATGAATGCAGAAAAATTATCTATTTCTTTGCCAGCGTACTTAGTGCAATTTATTGAGAATTACAAGCTTGACAAAGGATGCAAATCTCGTTCTCAAGTTATTGAACAAGCATTGGAATTGCTACGAAACCAAGAACTAGAAGAAGCTTACCGACAAGCTTCTGCTGAAAATGACAATGCTTGGGACATAACGTTAGCAGATGGTTTAGCAGATGAAACTTTCTCGCACCAATAAAGCGAGTTTTTAACTAAAACTCAAGCAGCTAAACACATCTTCTACAGATAAATTCCAATCTTTCAATACATCTAATACTGGTAAAATATCTTTCCCTTGTTTTATTTCCGGTAATTGATTCGGTTGAAAAATCATAATAGATTCATCATCAGGATCGAGAAACCAACCTAATTTAGTACCATTTTGAATAGCAAAGGTGATGTTACGAATAACTCGGTTTGGAGATTGTTTTGGTGAAAGAATTTCAATAGTCCAATCTGGAGGAATTTCAAATTGGTTGGCAATCCTTCCATTTGGAAGTAAAGGAATTCTTTGCCATTCAAACACAGCAATATCTGGAACTATTGATTTTCCCGCAAATGTACAGCGTAATTCTGGAAATGCGTAAGCTAACTTTTGTGGTTTAGCTACCTCGTTAATGCTACTAGCTAAAAAACTTTGTAAAGTGCTGTGTTCTCCCTGTGGCATTGCTTTTTGGTAGATTTTGCCATCAATATAAACGCTTGCTGGTTTAGTTTCTGGTAGTTTTAAAAACTCTTCTAAACTAAGGTTTGAAGATAGCTGAGGTGATAATGTCATTTATTTATTACTTTATCCCTATAATAATTTTATTATAAATAAATATTTGGTTGCTGATAGTGTATAGGAGTCCTAAATGATTCGTGAAATTTTAAGTAGTGCGAGCATCTTGCTCGCTGGCATATTCCAACCAATTTCTCGCACCATTGGTGCGAGTTTCTCATTACCTTGATAAGTCTCATAAAAAAGCTTCATCCGCCAAAGGTTAGCATTAGAAAAACCTTGTATCCCAGGGAACTCAGCTTGTAAATCGCGAGAAAGCTTTTTCACCACTGATTTTCCCCAAGTTTCACCCTGCTGACGAGTAATAATTAATCTTCCAATATCCCAATACAACGCAATTAATTCTTTGTTAACTACTTTCAACGCTTCATACTGCGCTGTACGAATACGCTGCTTGATTTCAATCAATAATTTTCCGTAAGGGTTTGCACCTATTTCACTCATAATTTTTCCCGATTCGCTAATTTCCGCTGCATTATTTCTCTTGCAACTTCGTAATCTTGATTAATTAAATAACAAAAATGATAGTAACTAGCTAAATAAAAATCACAGCCAAATTGTTGATAGCGATCGGCAACAGCAAGAAAACCATACCTCGCATCTGATTCATCTGTAAACCAATCCTCGAAAAAAGAATCGTGCAAATACAGCGTTATTGTTTGGTTATCAATACTCGGAATCAAGCGAACTAACTCAATATTGGGATGATGGGAACGACTAACTGGTAACAGTATTTCAAAACCATTAAAATTAATGAATTCAGCTAAATCATCTTCAGTTCTCTGATAATATGAAGGCGGTTCTTCTGGTAAAGAAATAAACATTTCCCAAGTCATCCAAAATTCGTGTTTGGCATCAAAGCCAGGATCGATATCCAAACGAGATTTATCTTCTTGGCAAAGGTCATCGATCGCTTCTTTTGGTAATTCTGCTAATTTCATTATTCCTCAAACAATCCTAAAGAACAAATAATCTGCGGTTCGCGTTTTTCTACTTCTTCACTTACAATACACAAACGGTCATCAGTTCGCAAAGCAACCGTTGATTCAGCTAATCCTCGATCGCTAATGCCGCTTCTTAGTTGTCTATTTAAAGTATCAATTGCTGATTGTCGTAACGGATAACGGTAAATATCATCAATAGCTTTTAACAGTTCTTCTGATACAAATAAAGTTCCTTTCATCTCCCGCACGTAACTTTTTAATCGTTCGTAACAGCGGAATCTAGCACCAGAAGGTCGTCCTAATTGTCCCCCAGAGTTTTTCTCTTCTTCGGCAATTAATTCGCTAGCTTTTAACACTAATTGATGATGTTTTTCATGTTTGGGAATAGCAGGGGTATCTGGTTCGCAAGCTGCTGCTTTTAACACTCCTAATTGCGATTGGGTAACGCTATTTCCATCGCGATCGACGTAAATTAAAGAATCATTACCCTCGGTTGTTTTCATGTAAAGTAACACCCCTTCCGGCTGCACGGGTTTGGGATTGTGGGAACGAGTTGAGTAAACTACATTTGGCATTTCTTCGATCTTCTTTTTCAAAGCTGGATTGTTATCCGTAGCTTTTTTCCAAATTTGAAACGCTTCTGAAGTTAAATCAACTTCCGTATCTTCTTCACCGTCTAAAACCCCAGATTTTTCGTTATAAATATCGAGAATTACCTGTGTAGATTCATCTTCAAAAAATGTCTCATCAGTTCCTACAACTTCCGCATTTTCCTGCAATCGTTGCTTGAGTCTTCCCCGTAAATTAATAATTCGTTCGACTCCTTCTGCTGGTAAAAACGAATAACAAAGAATTTTTTCGGCATTTTGTCCAATGCGATCGACCCTTCCCGCTCTTTGAATTAAGCGAATAATTGCCCAAGGTAAATCCCAATTGACTATAATTGCACAGTCTTGTAAATTATGACCTTCACTCAAGACATCGGTAGCAATTAAAATTCGCAACTCATCATTATTTGATATTCGATCTTGCTTGTTATTGCTAACAGGACTAAATCTTTGTGCTAGTTCTGTAGGATTTTTATCTTGTCCGGTAACGCTGGCAACATTGTTAATATTAACTGCTTGTAAATTATCAGTTAAGTAGCGGACTGTATCGGCAAATTGAGTAAAGATTAATACTTTTTCGGTAGGATGAGTTTGAGTAACTAAGTTAATTAAAGCTGCTAACTTTTCATCTTGTTTGGGTTTCCATTCTCCAAATTGTTGCAGCAAATTAATTAAAATTTTGGCATCAGCTAATAAATCTCGTTTTAGCTTTTTACTATCAAATAAAGTAGAATTTAGCCATTTAAAGCGTTTTGGATATTTAACTGTATATTCTTGATAAATTGATTCAGCTTTAATACGAAAAGTTTGTTCGGTAATTTCCGCCTGTATATTATCTTGTGAATCAAAATCATCATTCTCATCTTCTGTTTCTACATCAAACATTGCCGTTACCGAATCAGCATCTTCATCATTATTACGAGTATCTAATAAACTCGCGTCTTGAGTCCCAATCGGAATATCAAGCTGTTTTTCTAATGCGTACAAATAAATAAAATTTCTTAAAATGTGACGTTCAATAGATTGTATAAAAGCAATGCCACTACTTTCCAAACGTTTAAATAAATTAGTCCGAGAAAACCCCATTAACCGTTTACCACCGCGAAACAAACCATTCAAGTAACGTTGTTCGTCTTCTGTAGGAGTTTTCGGTTTTTTAGCAACGTATTCCCCTAATCCATAACGCGGTAAATTAAGCCGATTAATAACTTCAACTACCGACTCAGAATAAAGACACGAGTAAGAATTTCCAGCATCATCCAAAGTAAAGTTAATAGTTTTAGGAATCCGCTCTGGAAAATAAGAACGAGTTCCATCAGCGAATTCCAAATACTTTCTAATTTTTCCTCCCCCCTTTACAAGGGGGGATTGAGGGGGGTCTGATTTAGCATAATTATCTTTAATAAACGAACGAGTTCTTCTAACCATGTAGCGTTTCATTAAATCTCGCCAATCATCGGCATATTCGCTTTTTTCAAAAGCAGCTAAAGAACGTAAAGAACATTGATGTCTTCTAACAAACTCAATTTCCCCCAATTCATTAATTAAAGCTTCCGGACGAAATCCTAAATCTTCGTCTTCCGGTACAAATAATCTTAATTGCGCTGAAAGATCGAGATAAGTTTTATTATAGGGAGTAGCAGAAAGTAAAATACATTTGCTTTCATTTGCTGTAATATATTCATAAATAGCTCTATATCTTTTACCTTCGCGGTTGCGTAAATTATGACTTTCATCTATTAACACAACTCGGTAGCGGCGTAATTCTGGCAACTTAGTTTGGACTTGACTTACAGGCAAAACTTTTGCATAAAGCCGATAGTTATCTACATATTCCTGCCACATATTCGTTAAGTTTTTTGGGCAGATAATCAACGTTTCTAAAAAACAATCTTCCTGTAAAATCTTAGCTAAAGCCGTTCCTACCAAAGTTTTTCCCAAACCCACCACATCCCCGACAATTACACCACCACGTCTAGTTACATGACGCGCTGCTAATAGAACTGCGGCTTTTTGAAATTCAAACAAATTATTAAATTCGGGGGGAATTCTGAACTCAGAAAGTCCGGCGATCGCTTCGTGAGATAAATGGTAGGCAATCTTCAAATAAATGTGATGCGGCGGTATTAATTCTTTCCTTGCCCAACTATTATCAATTATTGCCGCCAATTCTTGAGAAATATCTATACACCCGTATTCCTCCCAACGTTCATTAAACCATTTTTGTAGTTTATTACAAGCATCATGGTCTAAAATATCAACATTCAATTCACCTTGTTTTGCTAAACCCGAAAAAGTTAAATTACTGCTACCTAAAAAACCGACAGTTGGCGTATTAGGATCGTTGCGATGTACTAAATATAACTTGGCGTGTAGAGAATGTTTTAAAAATAATTTAACGATCAATTTTTGAGTTTTTAACTGACTGCTTAAACGTCTCAATCCAGCTTCATCGCGATTCGACGGCGCACCAATAATCAGCTGATTACGAAATTCAGCCGCCATCTTTTTTTTTAAACGAATTATAGTACTATTATCAAGCCTTCCTTCACCACCAACAAGAGATAAAACATTACGAAGTTCATCGCTTGGTAAACTTTGCATCCCAATCAGCAGACGACAACAACCCACCTCCCCACCTGGGTACCTTTCAATCAAATCATCAATTTTCTGCCATCCTCTGAGGTTAAAATAGCCGACACAAAAATCTGCCTTGTAAGAAACATTAAGTGTTTCTCGTAAAATCGGCAGCATCTGTAAATTAATGTTGTCAAAAATGCGCGGCATTCTTCTATACCCGGATTATTTTAATCAACATTATAATGCGATTACGCAAAGCCCCCCTTGTTTAAGGGGAGCCACTCCGTTGCGGAGGTTCCCTCCGTTGTAGGAAGTGGCGTGGGTTGGGGGGATCTTAACAGTTGGAATACTTAATTTATGATTACGGTTGCGTAAGTCTTACAATTTTAAGGATTATTTATATATATTTCTTCAATCCCTCAATCCATCTCAAAGCACTCTCAACATCTTCCACTAATTCCCCTTGCGGAAGCATCGGACGTTTCACCATTACCACCTTTATCCCTAACTCTCGCGCAGCAATAATTTTTGCATAGGTTGCATTACCACCGCTGTTTTTACTCACAACAGTATCAATATTATATTTATGCAATAATTGCTTTTCTAAATCCTTATCAAACGGTCCGCGATCGAGTAAAAGTAAACCTTTTGGTAATACAATATCCGGTGAAGGTTTCTCGATCGCTCGCATCAAAAACCAAATATTTTCAAGTTGTGAAAAAGCGGTTAATTCTTGTCTGCCAATTGTTAAAAATACTCGTTTTGCAAAATCCGGTAAAATTTCTGCTGCTGCTTCTATATTTTCAACTTCTATCCATTTATCATCTATAACAGATTCCCATGCAGAACGAACCAACATCAATCGCGGTATTCCTAAATTACCTGTTGCGATCGCTGCATTCTCAGATATTTTTGCCGCAAAAGGGTGTGTAGCGTCGATCAGTAAATCAATCTTTTCTTCTTTTAAATATTTAATTAATCCTGCAACACCACCAAAACCACCGATACGCAAATTTTGAGAGATCGCAGTTTGACTAGTGCGACCTGCCAAGGATACTTTTACTTGTATATTTGGTAGATTATCGGCTTTTTTTGCTAATTCTGAAGCTTCATGAGTTCCACCGAGAATTAATATTTTTACCAAATTCTATCCTAAAGCATCAAAATATCCTTGCATATAACAAAAACCATATACTTCATTTGTATTTACGACTGTTTTTTGTAAATAATTTTTAGCGATATAGTATCCTTTTAAATAAGCATTATATCCAATGCCATTTTGACAATCTTTTCTCGTAAAATGATTAGCATTTTCTTCACAAGATGTAAGAAAGCAAGAAAAAGTTAAGCAAGTTAAAATTATGAAATATTTCTTAAACATATTTTAGGAAAATTATTAATGCTTTAAAGCTTGATTTCATTTTAAAGAATACTTTAAATAAGAAACATTTTACTATAGCAGTTATCAATTAAATATCAACTTTTAATATTTCAACATATTACAAAAAAACCCGGTTGCTTTCACACAACCGAGCTTATTCATTCAACTACCCAGAACACTTTGTTACCACGCTTACATTATGCGTTGGTTTGCTCAAGGTTAACTTTCACAACTTTATTTTTTTCTTCTTGAGCTTTGGGTAAATGTAAATTCAAAATACCGTCTTTATAATCAGCCTTCACATCAGTATTTTGAATCCGTGCTGGTAAAGGAATGACGCGCTCAAACTTACCATAACGGAACTCACTTCTTTTAGTACCGTTTTCTTCGGTTGTTTTTTCTTCCTTGCGCTCTCCTCTGATAGAAACTGCATTTTCAGTAACTTGAATATCCAAGTCATTTGCATTCATACCCGGAATTTCTAGCTTCAAGTTAACAGCGTCATCAGTTTCCGATAACTCAGCCGCAGGTACTTTTGAAATATTACCAAAATCTGAATCATTAGAAGGAATCATATCGTCAAATAAACGATTGAAGCTTCTTTGTAAAGCATTCACTTCATGCCAGGGATTGTAACGAATTAAAGCCATCTTAATTAACCTCTAGTTGTGTGTATTAGTTGCGTCCTTTGATTACTATATTAATCAAGGTAAGAGGTAGTATCAATTCGGTTTTTATCACAAATTAAATGCAGAAAACCGACCAATTAAAAGTAGATAATATTATGTTCGGTTAACTGTATAAATATCAGTACGGTAAACCATAAACAATGTAGAGACGCGATATATCGCGTCTCTACAACTGTGTGAAAATATTTAAAATCGTGCAATAAATCAAATCGATAGCATCTTTTAAACCGTCTGTGCTGGCATTTTAGTACCCAACTCATCATCAGCTTTTTCAAGTTCCGGCTCAGTAGCCACAATATGCTGTTCCAAAATTTCTAAGTTACGAATGTTAGATTTATAAAAAGCATCGAACATATCACCAAATAAGGGTACCGTGCCAACAACAGTTTCCAAACCAACATTAAAAATCATCTTCTTGAGGTTATCATTTGACACACCCACACGAGTTGCCAGATAGATGATGTAACCTGAAACAATTGTACTGATAATATCTCCAGCACCGGGAATTAAACCGAGGATTGGATCTAAACCAATGCGGAATTTCGTGCCGGGAATACCGATGGCAGTATCCATCAGCCGACTGAATCTACGAATTCGTTTGAGAGTAGCGAGTTTTTTTACAGTATCCATAATTAATATATTTGCATTAGTTGCTAATCTGTGTCTTATATCGCGAGAAAGAATATGGGAATTGAGCAACTCTATAAAAAGATATGATTTTAGGTGTTGTTGATTTTTATTATTAGTAGTCGGCTTTCCGTTTATTGGAAGGAATACCTGAGCCATGAGAAAATTTAAAACACTCGATGAATTTGAAGAAGAGTACTTCCACAAGCACCCTGAAGAAATTGATGACTATTTAACCGAGATATTTCAGGAATATTTACTAGATAATGATTCTGCCGCATTGCTGGCATCCTTGCGTATTATTGCCCAGGTAAAAGGAATTGAAGATTTGATAAATCACTTTGCAACTTGATAAGTTTTCGCTATTTTAGGGAACCCTATTATTAGAAGATTTCAAATGAACTCGGCATATACCTTGATTTAGAGATGAACAATAAATTCATCGTATAGTCAAGCGTTTATAGCCATGTATTATTTATTGATGTTGATGATATGCCATGAGTTATTGCATCAGTTCTCATTGCCCAAAACCTGTCGATCCTGCAAATGCTAACAATAGTATTTGTCGTAATTGTGGAACATAAATACTACTGCAAGGACGCTATCGAGTCATAAAGCAACTTGGTAGTGGTGGTTTTGGTGACACTTTTGAAATTGATGATTGTGGTACACCCAAAGTTTTAAAACTACTAACTGATAAGAACTCAAAAGCTATTGAGCTATTTCAGCAAGAAGCAATGGTTTTAAGCCAATTGCAAAGTCCTGGAATTCCCAAAGTTGAGCCAGATGGTTATTTTATTGTTACCTCAAAAAATAGTTCTATACCATTGCACTGTCTAGTAATGGAGAAAATCGAAGGGGTAGATTTAGAGCAGTGGATGGAATCTCATGATTATCAACCCATTTCTCAAATACAAGCTCTCGATTGGCTTAAACAACTTGTTAAAATTCTTGCTTCAATAAACGCACATCAATATTTTCACCGTGATATCAAGCCCCAAAATATTATGCTCCGAACAACTGGGCAGCTTGTATTAATTGACTTTGGGGCTGTTCGACAAATCACTACAACTATCTTGGCAGGAAACTGTCACACCAGAATTATTTCGGAAGGCTATTCCCCACCAGAGCAACAAAACGGTTATTCAGTAAAACAATCTGACTTTTTTGCTTTAGGACGGACATTTGTTTTTCTTCTCACGGGTAAAGAACCGCAGAATTCAGATATCTATGATCCTTTAACTAATGAGTTGAACTGGCGAAACTATGCTCCACATATTTCTGAGCTATTAGCAGATTTAATCGACTATTTAATGGCTCCCACTGCTTCTAAGCGACCTCAAAATACACAGGTGATTTGGCAACATTTGATCAAGATTGAGCAAGCTTTACAAATACCTAACGTGCAGGGGACAAATTTTAAAATAGTTAATAAGTCCAAGCCTTCTACTTATCAAAAAACAACTCCTGTTGGCGGTACCAAACCACTTAAATCTTCCCGCAGTCAGCCTCAAACAATCCAAAATCCTTGAAAATTCTTCGTTGGCTTAGGAATAGGATGTTTTGCTGCTACAGCCATTTTTCATCAATCAAGCAGTAAAAACACAGTTACCCCTTCAATACCAGCTTCGGTTAATACTCCTGTTTTAGCCCCTCCACCACTTACCCCATCTACCGAAAATGCCAACAAATCCAAAGATAATTCTGTAGTTTCTTCCCCCGAATTCCCAAAGCAAAACACTCAAGCAGAGCAAGAAAGACAAGCAGCTATTGCACAACAGAAAAAACTGGAAGCTGTTAAAAGAGAAGAACAACGTCAGGCTGCTTTAAAAGCTAAAGCCGATATTGCACGATTGAAAAAATTGGAAGCAGCTAGCAGAGAAAAACAACATCAAGCTACTATTGCACAACAGAAGAAATTAGAAGCTGTTAGAAAAGAAAAACAACGTCAAGCTGCTCTCAAAGCAGAACAAGAAAGACAAGCCACTATTGCACAACAGAAAAAACTAGAAGCTGCTAGAAAAGAAAAACAGCATCAAGCTGCTTTGAAAGCTAAACAACAAGCAGCGATCGCACAACAGAAAAAATTAGAAGCCATTAGGAAAGAGAAACAACGTCAAGCTGCTCTCAAAGTAGAACAAGCAAAACAAGCCGCTATTGCACAACAGAAAAAACTAGAAGCAGCTAGAAGAGAAAAACAGCGTCAGGCTGCTTTAGAAGCTGAAAAAAGACGACAAGCTGCAATTAAGGCTGAAAAAGCCAGACAAGAAGCTGTACGCAAAGCCGAATTAGAAAGACAACTTGCTTTGCAAAGAAATCTCTCATCAAAAACAACCAGAAAATCCAGAAACGAGTGGAAACCACCACCACTCAAACAACAAACAACTACTGTAAGTCCAACTGGTAACTCAGTTGATGCTTCACAACCGTGGAATAACAAAGCTCCTATCAAAAGAGCTTCTGATGATTTGGAAAACGTAATAAGAGAAGGAAAACAATGATTAAATTTACTATAAAAAGCTTGATTACTATAGCTGTAACAAGTTCAGCATTGCTGTTGACACCATTGAAAAGTTCCGCACAAGTTAATATGAAAATGTTAACTCAGGTTGCAAAAAGCTGTCAGGAAGATGTAATCTCAGATGAGTATTATCAAAAAATGGGTATATATTTTTCAGCTTTTATGAAGACTTTTACCAATAGAGTATCTTCTGAAAAAGGGGAAAAAGAAATATTAGATAAATGCGTAGAAAAAAGATATCATTACTCCCTTGTTGTATCCAAATTACCTTGGCTTTCTTCATCAGGAGAAATACTTCCCGGATATCTTAGTTCTGTAGCCGTTGCAGGCTTATCAGAGTGGCGTTCTCTAAATCTTTTGGACTGTATTATTACTCAAAATGCATCAAGTAAAGAATGTAGTATTGTCACTTTGCCAGGTATTTATAGAAGTGATAAGGTAAAAGACCAATTGTCTCTCAGTCAGCAACACTATTATCCATTCTATATATGTCCTTCCTGTGTAATCGCTCATGATAATACTCTTTCAAAAGAAAAGATTTTAGATGGTTTTATTCAATGGTTTCTAACATTAAAAAAACCTCAAAGAAAGGAGTTATTTGTTAGTCTTTTAGGTGACGAAGCAGAGCTTAGGAAATTAAGGCATGAAATGAAACGTGAATCTGAACTAGCACAAAGAGAATATCAGGAAGCACGTCAGAGAGTCGAGCAACAGGAAAAAGAACGACGTAGACAAGAATTACTTGAAGATTAATTAACCTATTAGCCCACGCAGGTGGGCTTTGTTTGTGTAGCCCCAGACTTCCAGTCTGAGGGCGATTATTGGGTAAAGAGCTAATTTAAAAACTACTAAATGTTTTCAAAAATATTTTGTCACAAATGCTTCTATAATCACCTTACAAGTAAAAACCTACCAAATACTACTCAAATCCAACACAAAACCAGATAAAATATCTTCCCCGCTCAACGTTGACGGATTATCTAATTCCTCAACCGCAGTATCTGGACGATAAATATAAACTTTACGTTCTCTTCGATCGATTAACCATCCCAGTTTCGTACCATTATTAATATATTCAAGCATCTTATCTTGCAAAACTTTTAAACTATCATCCGATCGCAATTCAACCACAAATTCAGGACAAATCGGAGCAAACTTTTTACGTTTCTCTACAGGAATTGCTTCCCAATCTGTTTTTTTAATCCAAGCAGCATCCGGTGAACGAATAGCACCGTTGGGTAATGTAAAACCACCACTAGAACCAAACCCTACACCCGTACCGTCTTGCTTTTTCCACAACCATAATTGTCCTGTTAAATCGAAGTTTCGCTCTTCGGTTTCCGAACCTGTAGGGGACATAATTACAATTTCTCCATTGGCTTTTCGTTCGATACGAAAATCTTTATTTAGCTGACAAAAGTCAAATAATTGCTCATCCGTCATGCTAATAACGGGATGAAATTTCAACACCATTGGGATAACTTCTGTTGCGATTGGTAATTGTGCAGTCATTTTCAAGCTCACCGATTGATTCCTTGCTTTTATTCTAGAATCGGTTCATCTTATTGGGGTTTCTTCCCGCTTCTACCTCCTAAACGGCTACGAAATTTTGTTGAAAAAATTCTTGATTTTTCGAGCAATTACTGCATAAGCACCTTATAGAAATTCCTATTAAACAAATAGAACAGTGTTGAATTTAAACTTGTATGCACATATTGTTCCACAAGATCCAATCGCTTAAAGAAGGAAAAGTAATGTTTGTGAGAAATTTTATCGCTATCTGCATCTTGAGTTGTGCCCTTCCCTATCCCGCTTTTGCAACTTCGATTAACAGCATTTATACCAGTCTTTCATCTAATCGTTGCAAAACTATCGAAGTTAACAAGGAAACCGGCGATTCTGTGCAGAAATGTCCAGGAGTGGCGGGTTATAGCCTGCTGGTTCAAAATGTAGATGGTTTACAGTCCGTAACCGTGCTGACACCAGAGGGGCAGAAGCATCGGCTCAAGATGATCGCAGGAGCTTTCTCTAACTTAGGGGGGGGAAAAGCAGAATGGCGAGTAGAGAGGAGGGGAGGAAAGGTAGTGCCCATCGCCTTGATCGTGCGGATGAATGCCTTTCAAGTCAGTTCACCAGATGGAAAAACGTCTTACCTGACGGTAACGAAGATCGCAGGGGATGATATTTGTGTAACGAAAAGGGTGAAAGCTGGAGCAAAAGCTAATCAAGAAGCGCGGCGAGCAGCGGATGTCTCAGCACAGAAACCTTGCCTTAAGTAACTTAATTAAGAAATAAATGTTTTTGTAGCTCCACCCTTCGAGGGTGCGGGCTTTTAAATACCATTTGAATCTTAAAACGACATCTTCCCAACCTCATAAATAACTTCCCCCTTCCTATCAAACAACACCACCCCAACCTTCATATCCACATCCGCATATTTTTTCACGTAACCTTCCGCTTTCCGACTTATCTTTTCCGCCAAATTACCAAAAACTGCTTCAGCCAAGCCTAATTCAATCAACTTTTTATGAGCTTCATCCGCCGTCTTAACCTGCAAAACAGCCCGCACGGCTTCAATATCTCCCCCAACTTCCACCACCGCAGCAGCAATAATTTCTAACTTCGCATCAGCAATATGACTCGAAGTATTGAAAATTCCCCCCGCTAACTTAATTAATTTTCCTTGATAACCCAACAACAATACCGACTCGGCTTTATACAATCCTGCTTCCACCAACAAAGCCCCCAACCAATTACCAGTAGGAACTATCGCCGACTCTGGAATAGATAAGCGTTCTGCGACAGAGTAACCATTAGCACCAATGCAAAGCACTAAATTAGGATTACTTTTCACCTTCTCCCGCAAAATACCGCGAAACTCCTCCAAATGCTCCGCAGCAGAAAGAGGTTGAGAAATACCGCTAGTTCCCAACAAAGCCAAACCTTCTAAAATCCCAAATGCTTCATTAGAAGTACGTTTTGCTAATTCCCTACCTTGAGGAAGAATAATTTTGACAGTAACGGTTTTATCTTCAGGAATTAAAGGTAATAAATTCGCATCAAACAAACGACGCGCAAAACTGTAAATCGCAGCTTCCCCCGTCGCAGTTTTACCCAAACCTTCCCCAGCTTCCAAAGTTAATATTTCTTGTTTTATTTCTTCTTGTCGCGGCGATAATTTAACTAAAGCCCAAATAGGAGTATTTCTAGTTAAATCCAAATTATCACCGGGATTGCTCAGAGCGATCGCCAAAGCAGTATTATCATCTAAAACAGCAACTTGTTCTATCGGAATTTCTGCACTTTCATCAAGTAAATCCAGAGAAACCGACGATAATTCTGTTTTATTACTTAAATTATTTTCTAAATTACTTTCTAAACTATTATCTAAATGAATCAAAGCAGCCTTCGCAGCAGCCACAGCGAAAACGGGTAAAGTGTAACCGGGGAGAGGGGGAGACAAAGGGATGGGGGGATGGGGGGATGGGGGATGGAAAGAAAAAGTTATGAGTTATGAGTTAGGAGTTAAAAGTTAAAAATTTGAGGATTGTAACTATATTACCTTTGACCTTTAACCTTTAACCTTTAACCTTTAACCTTATTACCTTGACCTTTAACCTTTAACCTTTAACCTTTAAATACTGGGAATTCTTGCCAAAACGCCTTTTTTCAATGCTTGCGGACGTTCTGACCAAGCCATTTTACCATCTGGTTTTTCGTAATATAAACTCGCACATTCTAAAACTGCGGTTGATGTTTCCGAAAGTGCTTTACTATCATGACTCAAATCGCCAAATAAATATGTTAGTTTACCTGGTGCGGTAAAAGCTACAGCGCAAGAATGACTGCAAGCACTCATGCATTCTACCGATTTAACCGTAAATTCTTCGGATAGCGCCCAATCTTGATGTTTTTCTTCGAGTTCTTTTAATAGTTTTTCACCGCCGCTGGTACCTACACGCTTCCCATCTTGCCAAACGCTGGCACAGCTAGAGCAGACTAATATTGTATGTTGATTTTCCATTTTTATTCTATCTATAAATTTGTATAAAAGCGTTCCTCTGCCGTGACCTAATACATTAGCATCATTTGTGCCAGCTAGATGATTTTATAAATTTAGAGATCCAATTGAAAATTTTTATACTGTAGGGTGTGTGACGCTTTTATAAATTTTCTACGTAGTTATCAGCCTTCTAGCGTCACGCACCATTATTTTGTTTTATAGATAATAAGGAAATTTTGGATATTAAAACCCGGCATCTCAAAGATACCAGGGTTGTGTCAAAATTAACAATTGGTGCGTGAGGCTCTATCAAACATATTTGTTATCCGATAGAATTTTTTTGCTTCGTCACACACCCTACAATAATTTTCTCACCTTTGACCTTTAACCTTTAGCCTTTAACCTTTACTTAGTTGATTTAGCGATCGTTCCTAATTGCAATCCCGGCGGAAAACTTCCTTCTTCTTTAACCTTTTTAATTTCAGTATCGCCGATGCGTAAGTTTAATTTTGAAGCGAGCGATCGCAAAATATCTCCTCGATCGATTAAACCGGCGATCGCACCTGCTGGCGAAAGTACGGTAATACGCTGCAATTTCTCGTTTTCTAATTTGGTAATTACTTCTACTAAACTTGTCGATTCTTCCACGGTGGGAATTTCATCTAAAGGACGTACTATACTTTGTACGGTTTGAGTTTCCCACAAACTTCTTTCTATAACTCGCAAATCATCAACGTTAACCATCCCTTGATAGCGCCCGTCTCGATCGGCAAAGTAAACCTGCGATTGATTGCTTGCTAATAAATACTCGTCAGCAAAAGAACGTAAACTTTTGTCGGCATCAACTACGCGAAATTCCCTAGTCATGGCATCGCTAGCAACCATTGCTAACAAGGTTTCCTGTAGCTGAGTAACGCGCAGGTAAGTTGTAGCGTTGCGAATACCAAACCAACCCAAAAAAGCAATCCACAAACCCGTTACTAATTCACCCGTTGAAAAATCTACTAGCAAACCCAACGCGATCGCAGCATAACCTAAAATTTGTCCGGCTCTTGCTGCTAAACGTACTGCTTTAAATCGGTTTCCCG
This sequence comes from Rivularia sp. (in: cyanobacteria), assembly GCA_965234645.1. Taxonomy (GTDB): domain Bacteria; phylum Cyanobacteriota; class Cyanobacteriia; order Cyanobacteriales; family Nostocaceae; genus Rivularia. The sequence continues at coordinate 985,514 of OZ248344.1, forward strand.
TGGCTTTCCAAAATGCTGCTTTTAAAACTTGTCCGCCATCAAGGGGTAAGCCGGGAATTAAATTAAATAACGCTAAAACCAAATTAATTCTTGCCAAATCTCCCAGCATCATATGCAGGGCGATGGTGTCGGGTATTGCAGCAGCCATCAAAAATAACAAAACAGACAATCCAATACTTACCAAAGGACCGGCGATCGCCACTTGAAATGCTTGCCCCGGAGTCTTGGATTCTTCTTCTATGGCAGCCATTCCGCCGAATAAAAATAGCGTAATTGAATTAACTTTAATACCTTGTTTTTGCGCTACCAAACTATGACCCAACTCATGTAACAATACGGAGCCAAATAGCAACAGCGCCATGATTATTCCAGCACTCCAACCTTGAACGGTTCCCAATTCTTGATAAGAAATTCCAAAATTGAGAGTTGCCAAACCCAAAATTACAAACCATAAAGGGTCTAAAAATAAAGGAATTCCAAACAAGACACCGATTCGCCAACTCGAACTCGATCGCATAATATTTTTCCTAAATCAGATTTTCTTAACTTCAGTTCAAAATGCAATTATTTTTAATAAAATTTAAACTTCTACTCAAAACATAAATAAAAAAATAATGCTTTTTGAACCGCTCTATCTTTTAGGATAAACAATTATGCAATAGTATATTTTCGCTTCTTATTCGGTAAACTTCACTTTAATTGTTCGGTTTCAAGAGTTAAGAATTAAGAATTGGGCATGGGGCATTGGGCATGGGGCATTGGGCATTGGGCATTGGGAGTTAGGAGTTAGGAGTTAGGAGTTAGGAGTTAGGAGTTAGGAGTTAGGAGTTAGGAGTTAGGAGTTAGGAGTTAGGAGTTAGGAGTTAGGAGTAAAAAATAAATTATCTCCCCCCTCTACCCCCTCTCCTTGTCCCCTTGTCCCCTTGTCCCCTTGTCTCCCCTTGTCCCCTTGTCTCCCCCTCTCCCCCTCTCCCCATTCCCCATCCCTCCCCAAAGATGAGGAGGGTAGAGTAACATTTATGACAGACGACCGATATTATGCAATCCTAGAACAATACCTACGCCGAGAAGATGACCAAAACACATAGCACCAACAAATGCAGGTACACTTAGAGGTAAAGGTAAACCGGGAAATTTCGGTCCTACTTGGGGATAGCGAATAATTCTAGGAGCTAATAAAACTGTTACCAAACAGCAAACGCTAATAATTATTCCTACGGCTGGACTCCAACTACCTGTGGCGGCAACTGTTGGTTGAACTGCTAATAATGATGAAATCAAAGTATTTTCTCCTAAATGAAGAGACAAACAATCTAAGCCATCAAAATTATAAAAATTGCTGGGACAATAACCATTAGATGTCTTAAGAATTTACAATTTTTTGAAGTTTCGCTACAAATATTCATAATTCTATGCGAGTAAAAATTTGCGGTATCACTCAACCACACCAGGGTAAAAGCATTGTTTCTCTTGGTGCGACGGCGTTAGGATTCATTTGCGTACCTGCATCGCCAAGGTATGTTAACTCAGAACAAATTAAAGCGGTAATCGAACAGTTACCAAAACAAACTGATAAAATCGGTGTTTTTGCTAACTCTAGCAAAGAAGAAATTGCTCAAACAGTTGCAGAGGCTGGATTAACAGGCGTACAACTCCACGGAGACGAACCAAAGGAATTTTGTCAGCAACTGCGTCAATCGTTACCGAATGTAGAAATTATCAAAGCCTTGCGAATCAAAGCGAATGATGATTTCGATCGCGCAAAAACCTATATAGAATATGTAGATACTTTATTACTTGATGCTTATCATCCCCAGCAGTTGGGAGGTACGGGTAAAACATTAAATTGGGATACATTACAGCAATTTAACCCCGACTGCCCCTGGTTTCTAGCCGGAGGATTAACCCCCCAAAATGTTTTACAAGCCCTAAATAAACTCAAACCCAACGGCATCGATCTTTCAAGCGGAGTCGAAACAGCCCCTGGGGATAAGGATTTGGGTAAAGTTGGTGAATTGTTTGAGAAACTAAGAGAAAGGTGATGGGGAGATGGGAAGATGGGGGGATGGGGAGATGGGGGGACAAGGAGATGGGGAGATGGGGAGATGGGGAGACAAGGGGACAAGGAGATGGGGAGCCGGAGTAGTGCGTTAACGAAGTCTGTCCGAAGGACATGCGTCTCGCTCGCTCGCTGTTTAACTACCCCCTCTACCCCCTCTACCCCCATGCCCAATCCCCCACTCTCAACTCCTAACTCCTAACTACTCCCTACTCCCAACTCCCTACTTTCTACTTCCTACTCCCTAACTCCCCACTCCCTACTCCCAACTCCCTACTTTCTACTTTCTACTTTCTACTTTCTACTCCCCATTCTTAAAAGAACGTTGGTTGGTGACGAATTAAACTGAAGAATTCTTCGCGGGTTTTCTGTTCTTGCTCGAATACTCCTAATATGGAGCTGGTAACTGTCCAAGAACCGGGTTTTTGCACTCCCCGCATTGTCATGCACGTATGTGTAGCTTCCATTACCACTGCAACGCCTTGGGGATCGAGAATTTCTTGAATGGCTTCGGCTATTTGACGGTTCAATCTTTCTTGTACTTGTAAGCGACGAGAGTACATTTCTACAATTCTAGCTAGTTTGCTTAATCCCACGACTTTCTGATTGGGGATATAAGCAACATGGGCTTTACCCATGAATGGCAACATATGGTGTTCGCACAAACTAAAGAAGTTGATATCGCGAACCAATACCATTTCGTTATGACCTTCATCAAATATGGCACCGTTAACTAAGTCTTCTAAAGATTGACTGTAGCCACTGGTTAGAAACCGCATCGATTCTGCTACACGTTTTGGTGTTTTGAGCAACCCTTCTCTTTCTGGATCTTCTCCAACACCTAAAAGCATCGTTCTTACAGCATCTTTCATTTCCTCCATCTGTTCCTCTGAGGGAGGTTTTAAATTCGGTTGCGAACCATCTTTTGTATTGCGATCGGGTCGGGGATTTACGGAATCTTCTTTGGGAATCAGAGGAGATTGAGAATAATTGGAACCGTTGGAACTAGCAGTAGTCATGATGTCAGTCTGAATTAAAAATTCGGAAAATGAGTGATAAATGAAGACGGTTGGCAGTTAGCAAATTTGTAATATGGTGTATCTGCACCAAGTCTAATTAAATTTTTAAAAAGATTGATTGGGTCATTAGTTAGTGGCTGATTACAAACTACTAGTATGACTGGTAATTAATAACCGATCGCCGATTTACAAAACTCCCGCGCTGGGCATTAAAGTTAATTCATCAAAAACTGCTTGTTTTGGTAATAATGCGGTGTGAAGTATTGATTGGGCAACAATTTCTGGTGTCAGCATATTTGAGCGATCGAAGTCGGCATTCACGGTTTTTGTATCCCAAATTTCTGTATTTACTGCACCGGGACAAATAACAGTTACGCGAATTCCGTTGGCGCGTTCTTCTTGAGCAAGGGCTTGAGAAAGAGCAATTACGCCTGCTTTGCTAACGCTGTAGGCTCCCCAGTTAGCAAATGCCTGTTTGCCTGCAATCGAAGCTACGTTAATGATTGTGCCTCGCTTCTGTTCGCGCATTGAAGGTAAAATTCCCTTTATGCATTCAAATACGCTGGTAAGATTCAAATCAATTACTTGCTGCCAGTCGGATAAAGGTGTTTCGCTCAAAGTGGCGGTGTAACCCATACCAGCATTGTTAACAAGAATATCTATGTTACCATCAAGGACTATTCGATGAATATCTTGTTCTACTTTAGATACATCTGCTAAATCCAAAACATAAGTTTTAGCTTCAACTCCAGCTTTCATTGCAGTTTCTGCTACGGCTGCTAACTTATCGGCAGAACGACTTACTAAGGCAACATCAATTCCACGTTCTGCAAATGCTAAAGCTGTTTCTCTACCAATACCGCTACTTGCACCTGTAATTAAGGCGCGTGCTTTATGTTGGGTCATACCGTTTTTTTCAAAATAATAGCTGGTTAAATCCCCTAAAACATTTTGATAAAATAAATTGAATAAATCAAAAAATGCAGCAAAAAAGTTGATAAAATTGGGATACATCGCTAACAGGGTAGAAATTTTTTACGAAATCTCCTGAAAAATTTTATTTTTAAACAGCTGCGGAAACCAGTCCCTTTTTACCAGGGTTTCAATGTTAATCATTGTGTAAGTAAGTCGGCACAAATAAATACAACGGCGGTAACGGTTGGGTAAATTACCTTCAAAGCCTTACTCCTACTTTCTACTCCCCACTCCCTACTCCCTCGTCTTAATTATGATTTGGCTACGCTGACCTACTTAATCAACAATTATTTATCTTAAATTAATTGTTGTACAACGCTTAAAAAGCCGTCAATACCAAAAGCCTATGACAATAATTGTTAAGAACTGTCAAATGCCATAGGCAATTATATCATTGCCGCAGTCGATAATAATTTTCTCCAAACTTATTAGTGGGGTTAGTGAGCAGCTTCTGTAAAAACCCCCATTTTACGGAATCTTTGATAGCGCATTTCTTTTCTTTCTTGAGCTTGCAAACCGTTGAGTATTTCCAAGTTTTGTAATAGCGCTCCTTTGAGGGTATTAGCTGCTTGTAAGGGGTCGGAATGAGCGCCACCAACTGGTTCTGTTAATATTTGGTCGATAATACCCAAATTTTTCAGGTCGTGAGAAATAATTTTTAAAGCTGCGGTTGCTTGGGGTGCTTTAGCTGCATCTTTCCACAAAATCGCCGCACAAGCTTCGGGGGTTGCAACGGTGTACACGGAATGCTCAAACATCATGACGCGATCGCCAATTCCAATACCGAGGGCTCCACCGGAACCACCTTCACCGATGACGGTACAGATGATGGGAACGTCGTAGGAAAACATTTCTCTTAAATTGTAAGCAATTGCTTCACCTTGCCCTTGTTGTTCGGCGATAACGGTAGGTAAAGCACCGGGAGTATCGATAAAAGTGATGATGGGCATACCAAATTTATTGGCGTGTTCCATCAGTCGCAATGCTTTGCGGTATCCACCAGGAGAAGCCATACCAAAGTTACGGGCAATATTATCTTTGGTATCCCGTCCTTTTTGATGACCTAAAATTACTACAGGTTGATTTCCCAAACGTGCCAGTCCACCGACTAAAGCAGGATCGTCCGAACCACATCTATCTCCGTGTAATTCTACCCATTCATCGGTAATTGCTTGAATATAATCTAAAGTACTAGGACGACGGGGATGACGAGCAACTTGAAGGCGCTGGGTAGGCGATAGGCTACTAAAAATTTCTTCACGTAATTGCATGGCGCGTGCTTCTAACTGATGTATCTGTGACGTTACATCTACGCCATTTTCTTCCGCAAGTTTACGAATCTGCTCAATTCGGTTTGCCAGTTCTGCTAGGGGCTTTTCAAAGTCCAAAAGTAGCGGTTTACGCTCTTGTGTAGCCATTGTTTGAATAATGAGTTGTGAGTTACAAGAAACAGTGGGTTATGAGTTAAGAGTTGAGATATATAGATAATTACTTTACTCCTAACTCATAACTAATAATAGTTAACCGTTAACTACTAGAGAACTTCGTGAAAAATATCCAATGCTAGAAGCAGGCAATAAATAATTACGCTTGTCCGAATCAAAGGATGTCTTGCAAGCCCCTTTGTTAACTGTTAATCACACTAGCAGCGGTCGAAATCCGTGCTTAATAGACACTTGACCAATCTGCTCCATTTTCTCTACGGTAATCTGATTGCGCCCCCAAGAAAAGTTAGTGTACAACTTTTCAAATTCAAGCAGCATTGATTCGGCAAAACAAGCAAAAAGTTGACGACCGGGAACATCCATGTTGACAATGTTCATAATTTTCCAGTCAATGTCGAGAGAATGCTCTACAATGCCACCGTTGAGTACGTATACCTCTGGATGCACAACGATCGTTCCTAAATTTTTGGGATAGCCACCATCAATTAGCAAACAAGGTTTCTTCAACACGGTGGGGTCAATTTCCACACCTTTGGGCATACTGGCAACCCAAACGATAATATCTGCTTCGGGTAACGCTGCCTCTAAACCCATTATTTTTCCACGACCGAGGTCAGATTGCAAGGATGAAAGGCGTTCGGCGTTACGCGCTATCAACAACAATTCCTTCACATCTGTCTTCGCATCCAGCCAACGACAGACGGCACTACCAATATCTCCTGTAGCACCACATACCGCAACTGTTGCCGACTCTAGTTCTATACCAAGTTTTTTCGAGGCTTGCTCTACTTGCCGACAAATAATGTAAGCAGTATGAGTATTTCCTGTAGTAAACCGTTCAAACTCTAATTTGATGTTGCGGATTTGAGGAATTTGTTCTAACTTAAAATTCTCAAAAATAATCGAGGAAAAACCCCCCAAAGCAGTAATATTTATACCGTGTTTTTGGGCATGAGCCATCGCATTTAGTATTTTGCGAGTAGCAGCCTTCATGCGGCGAGAAGCCAGCATTTCCGGTAAAAAGCAAGATTCTACATACCGACCTTCGATTTTTTGTCCGGTTACACTTGTTACCGTAATATTATCTACTATTTGGGGTGGCGCACTACACCAAAAATCTAACCCCTGGTCGGCATATTCTGGGTAGCCTAATTCTGAGGCTACTCTCTGAGCGTGTTCTAAACTTGTAAGATGTCCGATTAAACCAAACATGAACTATTAATTTCGGCTTATGCTTTGTGAAAGGATTTAAGGCGTGGAATATAAATAGACATCATAAGAATTGCTCCTCTGGAAAACCGTAAATGGTATCCGATTGCGATCGGGCGAGGAGCAATAATCATGGCTAATTATTCCTATTGTCAAACAAAAAGGCTACTGCGATTAACTTGCGGCTCTAAGTCCGTATGCAGAAAGACGCATGATATCGCGAGTCGTGAAGCCAATATTACTCAAAGCGTCACCGTATTGAATCATAAAGTCTTCTACCAAAGCGTCTTTACCCATTGCCATATTTTCCGCATCGTTTTCTACTTCATTAAGCATTTTCCAAACGATAGGCAGGTTTTGGGCATTTGCTGCTTCTAATTCAGCTTTGGATTCTTCAAAATGTTCCTTTAACCAAACTTCTCCAAAGTTGAGGTGAGTATATTCATCTTTTACAACACCTTCAGTAATCTTACGAGAGAAATCATCCGCTACTGGAATAAAGATGTGGTAAGCGGCGATCGCAAAACATTCGATAATCAAAGACTGAATCAATAAGCAGGTAACAATTTTATTTTCTGCGGCTGCTTCCTGGAAATTTTGATGCAATGGAGCAAAAAACTCTTTGGCGAATTCCATATCCGCAGTAACTTCCAGATTTTTAGCGCAAGCTTGAAAACCTTTCTTGTGACGCATTTCCATTTTAGAAAGACGAACTAAGTCATCTTTTTTGTCTGGAAGCAATTGCGCCAGCGATAAATAATTTTCGTATGCTTCTTGTTCTCCCTCAACCACGATTGCATTAATGCGGCTGAAAGCGTCTTTATATGTTTCGCTACGATAATCGAGTGAAGATGGGGCTATAAGCTCCTGCATCTTGATTTCCCTCCAGATATGAAAGTATATGATAGTCTTCTGTGATGAACTTGGAATGAAGTTGACCTGCATCGATGAAATTAGAAGGAACGTATTTCTACCACAGCGATCGAACCTATTACTAGTATGAATTCGGGGGGGTATCAATTACTTCCATCTCAATAACCATCATCGTTTACCTTAATTGTGCTTCATTGTTTATCCTCGCTCGTCAACAGAATTACAGAATTTACGTGGTTTAATTTTACTTAATAAGCCACTATGTTATAGATTAGCTGTTGCTGGGGGCGATTGCTCTAGTAACAGAAAAACTAATGGTTGGATAAAGCTTTGTTTATGTACGGATCGAGTTGGACGCGAAAATACGGTAACTTTCTTACGCTAGGAATATTATTAATACTGGCGGTTATTATCCTCATACCGCTACTTGTGGTCTTCCTAACATCATTTTCGTCTCCAAGTACAAATCAAAGCGTGTTACCGAGAAATGGCTGGTCTTTATCTAATTACCGCGATGCATGGGGGCGAGGTAAGTTTTTACTAGCATTTGCTAACTCTACTTTAGTAGCCGTTTGTGTTACCTCTTTTCAAATTATAACTTCTGCGGCTTCAGGTTACGCATTAGCAAGGTTGAAGTTTAGGGGACGCTCCCTACTACTATTAATAGTTTTAGCGACGTTGGTAATCCCCTTTCAGTTGCTGGTGATTCCTATATTTTTAATACTCAAGTGGGGACACATGATAAATACCTACTGGGCGCTGATTTTACCCACTGCTGCTAACGGTTTCGGTATTTTCTTACTGCGGCAGTATTTTCAAAGTATTCCCATAGAATTAGAAGAAGCAGCAGCCATAGACGGAGCGAACAGGCTGCAAATATTATGGCAAGTAATGTTACCATTAGCCCGTCCGGCACTGGTAACGCTATTTTTATTTACCTTTATAGGTGAATGGAACGATTTATTTAAACCCTTAGTATTTACAACCAGACCAGAATTAAGAACCGTACAACTGGCTTTAGCAGAATTTCAAGAACAGTTTACCAATAATTGGCCCCTATTAATGGCAGCAGTCACCATAGCCACCGTACCAGTAATGTTACTATTCCTCATCGGTCAACGGCAATTTATACGCGGTATCGCCACAACGGGAATTAAAAATTAGGTAATGGGAACAGGTTAAAGGTTAAAGGTTAAAGTAATAAGGTTAAAGTAATAAGGTTAAAGGTTAAAGGTTTAAATTCTGGTGGTCTGGTGGTATTAACTCCTAACTCCTAACTCCTAACTCCTAACTTCCCCCCATCTCCCCATCCCCCCATCTCCCCCATCCCCCCATCCCCCTCTCCTCATACTATGCCACTACATAAAGTGTCACATATGCGTAATAACTCGGTACGAGGATAAATGTATTTCGAGGTAATGATTTTGAGACAGTAAAATAAACTGTCATCAGTAAGAAGTAATATTTAAAGGCTTTTGGATTAAGCTTTAAATTGAAATAAGCGCATCTATTGCAACATGAATAAAGTGGATGATGAGAAACTACCTACTGTATTAATGGCATCAAGTTCAAAAGAACTACTTCAACGTTATGCAGTAGGAGAAAGAGATTTTCCTGGAAGTAGATTGGATGATGCCAACTTGACTCGCGCCGATCTTAGTGGTGCCGATTTGAGTCGAGCTCATCTGCAATATGCTTATTTAGCGGGTGCCAAACTTAAGGGTACCAATCTTAGCCAAGCCTTGCTTAACGGCGTTCAATTAATAGGTGCCGATCTACGAGAAGCTAACTTAAGCATTTCAAATTTGAGTGAAGCTGAGTTGTGTGGTGCTGACTTGCGCGATGCCGTGCTGAAAAATGCTGACTTACGCGGTACTGACATAAGTAATGCTAATATTAGCTGCGTCAATTTATCCGGTGCTGACTTACGTTACGCCAATCTGGTTAATTCTAATTTCAGCTATACCAACTTTAGAAATGCGTTTTTAACCGCTGCAAACTTGAGTAGCGCTTATTTGGTTGGTGCTAATTTAACTCATACCGATCTCAATGGTGCAAATGTAGAGAATGCTTTATTTGGATACAACAAAGGACTGTCCAAGTCTACAAAGCTTGACTTACAAATGCGTGGAGCAATATTTATTATTGACAGCGAACTTTAATCGGTGAATAGGGAATAGGGAGTAGGGAGTAGGGAGTAGAGAGTAGAGAGTAGGGAGTAGGGAGTAGGGAGTAGGGAGTAGAGAGTAGGGAGTAGGGAGTAGGGAGTAGGGAGTCCTGATTACTCGGTTTCTTGGATTTGCAGGCGGACTGTACGTTCGGTTGTACCGCTAATCCGTAATTCCATGACTTCACCACCGAGGGGTTCTAAACAATCGAGTAGCGATCTTAAATGTGGTGTGGAAGCACCCGTATCAACGTAAAGCCGATCTGATAAATTCGCGATGCGTTTCCAAGTCATGTATAGCTTGGCTATGGTTTGCTCGATCGCAGATGCTTGATTAACCAAATCGGCGGCTATGTTCATGCATCCGACTCTTTGAGCTTCTTCTAATGCTGTTTCAATATCAACTTCTTCGTTGGAAAGGGCTTGTACTTGTACGGCTGCTTTGAGATATTTTGCTAGGTAACGCGCTTCTGTTGTAACCTGTTTGAGAGTCTCAACATCTGGATTAGCAGTAATTTCATCTTGGATGACTGCTTGATGGGGTTGTGGTAATTTTTCCATTTCTTTTACCAGTGGCGCAAGATAACGAGGGGGAAGGGTATTATCCGCTGCTTTGAGCTTGACTGGTTCGGGTAGTAAATCCGAGGACATTGCCGTCCACTCTTCAGAAAGTTGCTTTACTTCTCTTCTGGTAATGCGATCGCCATTTTGTGCGGCTTCACTTACCATTACCTGTACTTCTGGTGAAGCTTTGGCGGTTTCTACAAATGCCCGTTTACTAAAGTTATTGATAGAAGTTGTTTCAAGCTTGCCGGATTCTAACAGGGTATCGGCGCTGTTTGCTAATTGAATCAAAGCATAGGCATTACTTTTACTAATTTCCCGTTCCTTGAGCCATTTAAGAAAACCCGTACCGCGTCCATCTCCTCCTTTTTTCTCGCGATCGCGAACGGCGCGTAAAATTCTTCCTCGCCAGATATCGGTTTGTAAATCAAATTTATCGCATACGTGCCAAGCTACATCAAGCTGCTGGAGAAACTCTGTCTGGGGGATTGCTTCATCTTCTGGATCGGGTAGCTCGAAAGTCAAGTCTGCTGGCTGTTGTAAGGCTTCAACCAGTTCATTTATATTATCGGTTGACTGCACGGTAATAATGGTTCCTTGAGGAAAGTGAAAGGCTTGGTTATTATCACATAATGTGGGTACCGTAGGTAAGAAGGTTCGTAGTAAGGGCTTAAGCCCTTCTAGCCGAGGACTAAAGTCCTTACTACGAACCTAGCAAAATTAACCTAATGGAGTACTAACAACTAACTTACTTTTCCTTATAAGTCCAAACGCCATCATCCCAGTCATCATGAGTATGGGGATTATCTAACCAATGGTGACAGCGTTTAAGATGCGATATTGCGGCTTTGTCATCTGGTTCGATTTCCAAGCAGAGGGCGAATTGGTTTTTGGCTGAGGTAAATTGACGGTTGATGTAGTATTCGCGTCCTTTATGATAATGTTCGATCGCGCTTAGTTTATCGCCGCTGATATTATCGCTACGCAAACCGATTAATTCGTATATTGATACTGGCTCGTTGCGACCTTTAACGCGAATGTAATCTAATTCTCTTGCCCATACCAAGTGTTTGCAAGGTTCATGGGTGTTATCGCTGATAATAATGTCGCAGCCGTACTGTTTGCTGACGCTTTCTAAACGAGAACCAAGGTTTACTCCATCGCCGATCGCGGTAAATTCCATGCGTTTGCTCGATCCAATGTTTCCACTGATCACAACGTCTGAGTTAATACCAATACCAATCTTGATTTCTGGCTTGTTATCCGCATGACGACGGATGTTAAAGTCGTTTAAGCGATGGCGCATTTCTATGGATGTTTGTACTGCCATCCAAGCATGGTTTTGTAAAGGTAACGGCGAACCATATACAGCCATAATGGCATCACCAATATATTTATCTAAGGTGCCTTTATGTTTGAAAACCGCTTCCACCATTGACTCGAAGTATTCGTTGAGCATCCCAACTACTTCTTCGGCTTCCAAGTTTTCCGTTAAAGTGGTGTAGCCGCGAATATCGGAAAATAGAATCGAAACTTCTTTGCGATCGCCACCTAGTTTTGCGTCGTCTAATTTAAGTAGTTCTTCGGCTAATTCCTGAGTCATGTAGCGGTACATGGTACTTTTGAGCCGTTTTTCGTCGCTGATATCATCCATTACTACCAGCGCCCCCCTAACTTGTCGATCGTCGCTAGCGTCAGCGATGGTGTTGATCGACAAGTTGATGCTATTTTCTAAAGATTGATGGGTAAGCAGAGTGCGATCGGGATAATATTGTTCGCGTAATTTATCATCGGTAACATTTAAAGCATCGTCACACCATTTATCGAAGTCGTTTTCTTTGATATTAATGATGTCGTTGATTAATTTGCCTTCTAAACGTTCTTCTGCTTCTAATCCCAACAAACGCAAAGCGCTTTCATTGGCAGCAACGACGTAGCCTTTACTATCGGTAGAAATAACACCATTAGAAAGACTGCGAAGAATATCGCGCTGCATTTGTTCTTGTTGCTTGATGGTGGCGAACAATTGAGCGTTTTGCAGCGCTACACCTGCTTGTATATTAAAGGCTTCCATAAACTGTTCGTCATTGCGATCGAAGCTAGCTTGGAAGCATTCGGGGGCTTGGGGCCAATCTTCGGGGTTATAAGGAGGACATTGATTTTTGTTCTTCTTATTTACCAGTTGAGTTACGCCAATTAATTCCCGATCGCCGTTGAATACTGGCATACACAGCAAACTACAGGTACGATAACCGTTAGAACTGTCTATTTGTTTGGCGGTGTCGGAGTCGGGATTGTCGTACAGATCGAAGGGGATATTTAATATTTTACCGCTTTGAGCTACTTGACCGACAAAACCCTTACCCATAGGTACTCGTAACTCTTTAGTCGAACCGTCATCTAAGGTAATTTTCGTCCATAATTCTTGGCGATCGCGATCTATTAACCATAAAGTAGAGCGATCGGCGTTCATCAGTTGTTTGGCTTCATCCATCACCCGCTTGAGCGTCTCTTCTAAATCCAGACTGCTTTGGGAAAGTGATTTAATAGCTTTCATCAAAGCTTCAGCAGCTCGTTGTTTTTGAGTCGCTACATAAAAGGAACGCGATGATTCTAAAATTAATCGGATCGAAGGCGCAAACTCCTGGAATAAATCCTCGTCAGCATCAGTAAAGCCCTTAAGATCGATACGTTCCGATAAAGGGGCTTCACTGTTGCTATCTGGTTTTAATTTGTTTAACAATTGCACTACCGCGACCAATTTACCTTGTTCGTTGAGCAAAGGTAAAGCCAACATCGTGAAGGTACGGTAGTCAGTTCTTTTTTCATGCTCCCGCGCAAAAGAAGAACGAGTATCGTTGTAAAAATCAAAGGGAATATTTACAACTTTTTTATCAGTAGCAACTTCACCAGCAATGCCTTTATTTGCTGGTATGCGAATCTCTAAAGAGCGATTTCCTTCCCCTTCGGCAACAATTGTATATAATTCTTGTTTTTCCTCATCTAACAGAAATATTGTTGTTCTATCTGCCCCTAGTAATTCCCCGGTTTTTAAGGTGATAGATTGCAACATCTCTTGCAAAATTGCTTCAAACCCTTTAGAGTCCAGCATGGATAGGGTTTGATTAACAATTTGTAACTTATGCTCTACATCTTTAACAACTTGTTTAAAAGTATCTTGAGTCAAAGGAGCAAGGAAAGTAGAAATAGTTCCTTCCTCTTGACTCGCAAGAGCATCCAATCGAGTAGGATTTTGAATAAAGTCGCGTTCCCCTGAATTTTTGCCCCCGATAATTAAATCGGTGGTTTCACCGCGACTACGTTGGTAGACTGACATAACTGCCTTATGATATAAGATTTGTTTTAGAAATGGCTGTTTGCAGGCAATAAATCTACCTGCATTCTAAGTAAAATTTGCTTTTGAGAAAAACAGACTTCTTGTATAAATCGATGAATGTTAAGAGATAAAGAGAAAAATTAGCATAAAGCGGCTTTTTCCCTAACTTTTAACTAATTAAAAAATATTTTGACAAGAAGTCTAATCAAATAAGAACATTATCCACAGTTTAATCTCTCCTCAGAGAAAACGTCACTGACGAAGATACGTAGATAATCAAACAATAAAAAACAAATTAAATTTTTAGTTACAAGTACATAAGCCTAGATATTTCTGTATTAACTCATAATTAAAAGATTGTCTTTTTCTAATTTCATTTTTATGTTTACTCTTCTAAAAAACATCTTAATTCGAGTTTTCTTTAATCAGCGTAAATATACTTGTAAAAAAGCAAATACACTTACTGAGCTTTTGAAAATTGTCCTATTTTTATTCTTTTAGCAGAACAATATACCCTACCTTTGATTCATCTCAATCCGTTTGCTGCAATAACATCCACAGCATTAGGTATTGAATAGTAGAGTTGTAATTTACTACAGGACTATATTCATATTATTCCCAAAATTTTTAAAAAATTAACAGGTTAAATTTCGCAAAGGTTTCAAAAATAATTTTTATAAATCAAAATATTTGATGCAAGTAAGCAGTTTAAAAAATGTGAATATTATTTATCTCGTATATATCATCCAGTAGTGGGTTTTTTATGTGGATGGGTATCGGTAACAGTCGGTTTTTTTGCACCAATTGCAGCCGCAGCTATGGCTTTGGGAGCATATAGGTTCGTAGTAAGGGCGTTGCTTCCCTTAGATGAGAGGGCTAAAGCCCTTACTACGAACTTAAGATTTTTTAAGTAAATTACGAGGTGGTATTTCCTCTCCTTGATACATCCGCTTTTCTAATCTTCCCAAACCAAACCATGCACCCACACATAACAGAAATACTGCTGAGAACGATCCAGGTAAAATTACCGATCCATCCTGCAAGAAAGATGTTAGGGGAATCGTTGCCCAAGCTAGTACGGCGAGAAGTGCGATCGCCATTCTCAATTTCCTAATCCTAACGAGTGCTTTACTACAGCTTCCACATTTTTTGGTATGGGAATGATATCTATCTAAAAGTTCTTCTGTTGATAATCTTGGTGGTAAACTTTCCCCAGGAAACGGATTTGCATTATATTTATTCACCCACTGTCGCAATTCTGATACATAGCTATCGGCTTTGGTGGGTAGGTAAAATGCTTTATTAAAATTAGCACTTCCCCCGGATTCTTCTAAATAACGCTCTTGATAGTGGAGAAAAATTTGATCGTCTTCTAAAACCCGATTATTTCCAATGTGAGAATACCAGCGTGGAGTTAACTTAATAAAGAAAGCAGGTAGTTTTGCGGAGAATTTGAAGGGGAAACGCGCAAATAAACGACATTCACCTTTACGAATGGGAGTAGCGTAAACTACTGTCAAAGTTCTACCAAATTTCTTCGATGTTAAATCGTGACATACTAATCCCGGCGCGATAAAACTTGTATCTTGTTTTCCTAAAGTACCTTTTCTCGGCCCTTGTTGCCAAATTCCTGCAAAACCGTTTTTCCCGGATTCAACTACTTCTAATTCTACGGGTGAAACGCTGGATCTATTTCCGACGGTGGCGTGATGGGTAAAGGGAATATGACTGGAATCGATGACGTTTTCTAATAATGTTAAAGCATCGTAAGGTAAATCCCGAAAGGTATTTAAAACAACCCATTCGTCGGGTGATTCTTCGATCGCTTCAATAATTGGAACTTCGATTTTTTCTGCATTTTCGGCGTTTCCGGGGAAGACGAATAATAATCCTTGTTTAACAGTTGTTGGAAAAGATTTAACACAAGCTCGTTGAGAGGTTTCGGCTTTTGTATTTTCCGGCTGTTGGGGGATGCGATCGCACTCACCATTTCCTGCAAAAGCCCAACCATGATAGGGACATTCTAAAAGTCCATCTTCGGCAATTCTTCCTTCGGATAATGGTACGAGACGATGAGGACATTTATCCTCAAAAACTCGCCAGCAAGTTGCTTTTTTATCCCACCAAATTACAACGTCTATATTAAGGATGGTAAAACGAGTAAGTTTGGATTTATCTAAGTCGTCAATATAATGAATGGGATACCAAGCTTCTAATACATCAAATTGATTTGGATCTGTACCACCGGCGGGTAATTGATTGGTTTTAATTGGGTTTTTTGTGAGGGTTGAAGTCATTTTTGGGAGGATTTTAGTGATGATTAATATTTTATAATGAACCGCAGAGGACGCGGAGAGCGCGAAGGTAAGAGTTAGAGAGAGTTTTTCTGTAGGGAAGGCAAAAAGCAGTGTAGATATTCTTCCTGCTTTATTGCCGTTGTGTTATCGCGCAGCGTAACGCACCACGATCTTTATTTATTTTAAAAAGAATTCAATCTATGGTGAATCATTTATATAAAAACTTTTTGTCAAATCTTGAGGAATACAAAGCTTCTGAAGATTATTGGCGCGATTTGTGTGAGAAAATTATTGTCAAACATCAGGGGCAAAAACACGGATGGAAAGTTTGGCTAAACGTGGTGTTTTTAGATGGCAGTTCAATTTATAGCTTAATATCTCCTGATAATAGAAAAGGTATTGCTATTAATCAAGATGAACCTACTGAAAACAAAATTATTTTTGCAGCATGGATGGATAAATTTGGTTCTATTGATGCAACACAGGATTTTGTTGAGGAAATAGTAATTAGCTGCGAACTTTCCGAGGAATCAGCAAAATTAGCTGATGAACTTATTGAAATATGGGTAAAAGGAAAGACTTCATATGAGGATATGGAAAGAGTTATTAAAGAAAAAATTGATTCTCTATAATTTTTTTAATTCATAATTCATATCAATCCAACCCATCACGCACTATCCATACTAAAGTTCCTAATAATTGTTCTACTGGCAAAATTCTGTGTTCGGTAAAATCAATTGTGACTATATCTTCTTCTAATTTCAAAAAACTCCATATATTCCCATTAGTAATGCTTCCATAGACAATCGATATTGATTCATCATTTTTCTGGTTAAATTTCTGGGCTGCAACCATTTGTGCAATACATTGTCCTAAAGCATCTTTGAAATTTTCTTTTTTCGCTTCTATTATTACAAATGCTGGCGCTTCAATAAATAATTGTTCGGGAGAAAGACTAACGATAAAATCGCAAGTTCCTGTCAGCCCTAAGTTTTTATCAACGTCAAATTCTTCACCTGAAAAAAAGCTGATTTCTTTATTTAAAAGCTTTCGTAATTCAAATAAAATCGGACTAATAATCAGTTCTGAACGTGCTTTTCCCGAACCCATTGCAATAGCTAAAGGTATACTTTCTTTTAAAAATTCTGCTATGTAAGGACTTGGTGAAACAGCTTCAACTTCTGGAATAAAATTTTCATCTCCAACCAGTGTTAAATCAAATTTATCTTTGACTTTTGAAATATCGAAATCTCTGTAAGGCATGAATTGCAAATGTTATTTACATTATTATAGTTAACGAAAATTAAATTATTAATATAATATTTTAAATTAGCTAACCAAATATTATTAATATAATAGATGAAAAATAAAAGAATAAAAGACAATTGGGATTAATTCAATCCATCCCGCACCATCCACACCAAAATTCCTAGCAACTTTTCCACCGGAGGAATCAAATATTCCGTTAAATCAATTGTGACGGTGGTATTTTCTAATTTCAAAAAACTCCATAAATTTCCACTAGTAACGCTTCCATATACAATTGATATCGACTTCTGATTTTCTATATTAAATTTCTGCGCTGCAACCATTTCAGCAATGCACTGTCCCAAACCGCCTTTAAGGTTTTCTTTTTTAGCTTCTATGATTACAATCGCTGGTGCTTCAATAAATAGTTGTTCTGGAGAACGACTGATGAGAAAATCACAAAATCCCGTTAATCCGACGGTGGCATCAACATTAAACTCTTCACCGGAAAAAAAGCTAATTTCTTCGTTAAAAAGCTTTCTTACTTCAAATAAAATTGGACTAATAATTAGTTCCGAACGGGCTTTTTCCGAACCCATTGCAATAGCGAGGGGAATACTGTCTTTTAAATACTCTAGTAAATAAGGATTTGGTGAAACAGGTTCAACTTCGGGAAGAAAACGTTTACCTTCTACCAATGTTAGATTGAACTTTTGCTTTACTTTTGAAATATTAAATTCTCTGTAAGACATGAATTGTAGAAGATATTTATTTTATATGATTATTTGAATAAATGTAGAGACGCGTTCACGAAGTGTGCCGAAGGCATTATATCGCGTCTCTACAAGCCAATTCGCGGATAAATCAGTGACTTGATGGCATTAATTACGCTTTCTTCTTCCTCCCTTTCCCTTTCTCTTCCCCCTGACGATGAGTTGCTGCTTGCGCTAACAAAGAATCGGCGAAAGCTACTGCGTCAATGGCTGACTTTCCACCTGCTAACTGCGCTAACTCATCCCGTCGTTTATCTAAGTTATCTAAAGCCGTAATCCTCACCACGGTGCGTTCTTCCCCATGTCCGTTGTCTTCTTTTTTACCTTTTAACTGATTAATTACTTGTTTATTAACGTGAAAATGCTTGTCTGCCATTGCCGCTACTAATGGTTGGTGAGTAACGCACAATACCTGAAGCTGCAAACTTAATTGATGCAATTTTTCCGCGATGGTTTGCGCTACTCTACCGGAAACACCGACATCGATTTCGTCAAATACCATTGTTCCTGGACTATCTGAAGCTGAAAAAGTAGCTTTCAACGCCAGCAAAAAGCGGCTCATTTCACCACCAGAAGCAGTTTGTGACAGCGGTTGCAGCGGTTCACCCGGATTCGGACTGAATAAAAAGCCGATCTTATCGCTTCCGTTTGCAGTCGGGGGAATGGGTACTATTTCAACTTTAAATTGCACTTTATCCATTGCTAGGGGTTTGAGTTCCCTAATAATTTGCGCTTCTAATAAAGCAGCTGTAGCGCTACGCAATTTGGTTAATTCGCTGCAATCAGAATTAAGTTTCTTTAAAAATTCTTGCTCTTGTTTTTCTAAGGTTTCAATCGATTTTTCACCATCGTTGAGTTCATCTAACTGCGCTTGAATGCTGTTGTAATGTTCGATAACTTCAGCCAGCGAGGGTCCATATTTGCGGCAAATATGCTTTAATTCCCGAATTCTTTCTTCTACCTCATCCAATCTTTGAGGATCTGCCTCCAATGCGTCCCCATAAGCGTTTATTTGTCGCGCTACTTCCGTAACTGCTCCCAAAGCATCCCTAATTAATTCCAACAGTGGCTGCAATTCCTCGGTGTCGAATTCCACCATATTCATTAACGTAGCTTCGGTGTTTCCGAGCAAGTCTGTAGCTGTAGAACCTCCGCCGTCACTTTGATACAAATCTTGGTATACGTTGTAACTCATCTGTTGCAGTTCAACAACATGATTGAGACGTTCTTGCTCTTGCAAAAGCTTTTCTAATTCGTTGGGTTCGTCAAGATTAGCCTCTCCCAATTCTTTAGCTTGATAAGTTAATAGATCGAGTTTTTGTAAGCGTTCTCGTTCCGAAGTGCGACGGTGTTCCAACTTTAAATGCGCTTCGTGATAGCGACTGAAAGCCGCAGACACAAGCGATCGCTGCTTGATTATGCCATCGCCACCATAGGAATCCAACCAGTTGCGAACCTGTGTAGATTGCCCTACCAATACGTTTTGTCCTTGAGCGGTGATTTCCACCAAGCGCTCCCGCAAACTGTTCATTAACTGACGATTTACCAAAACACCATTCACCCGCGATCGACTGCGGATATTACTAGTGTTGGCAGTAATTTCACGACTTATAACTACTGAATTTTCATCAAGTAGATCGATTTCCTGCTCGGTTAACCAACCAGCCAAAGCAGAATTAGAACTAAAAGTACCTTCTATAACCGCTCGTTTGCTGCCAGTGCGAATTACGCGACTAGAAACTTTTCCACCCAAAACAGCATCGATCGCATCGAGAATAATCGATTTACCAGCCCCGGTTTCACCCGTAAGTACATTTAACCCAGCACCGAATTCTAAATCTAATTTGTCAATTAACGCAAAATTTTCTATATAAAGGGAGAGCAACATTCAGATTTATTCTCCGTTAAGGCAGACGCGCAATACTTCTACAATTTGGGATACTAGAAATTGTTCCCATCAAAACTCATTCACCAACGTACAAGTGTACCAAACTTAGTTTAAAAGGTTAAAGGTTAAAGGTCAAAGGTCAAAGGTAATAATTTTTAAGAAATATATAGAGATGGGGGAGTTAGGAGTTAGGAGTTAGGAGTGAGGAGTTAGGAGTAGTGCGTTAGCGCAGCGTGTCCGCCAGGATATGCATCTTGCTCGCTGTTTAACTACCTCCTCTACCCCCTCTACCCCCTTTACCTCAATTCCCAATTCCCAATGCCCAATGCCCCATGCCCAATTCCCCTAATGAGTTACACTGATGAAAGCGATTGTTACAATACTTAACGTTTGAACTGCCGTGGGATAATTTCATGAATACCAAGATAGTTCCTCCAGCCACACCACAAGAGACAAAATTAGTGCTTGCAGATAAAGTAGATACCACTATTGTTGAGTTACCAGCTTCATCAACCCGAAAGAATAGTTTGTTAGAAGCGACAACGAGCGAACATTTAGGATTGCGTTACAATGCTTTGGAAATTGCAGCGCATTATCGAAGAAGACCTTTTGAGGTTTGGGGGCGTATATTTACGGTTTTGGCTCCCGCGATCGGCTTTGCTTTGGGCGTGTGGTGGGATAGAAAACTTGGTAAAAAGGTAAAAACCGATCGCCGTCGCGCCGTTCAATTGCGAGAAATGCTGACAAGGTTGGGACCGGCATATATTAAAATCGGACAGGCTTTGTCTACAAGACCGGATTTGGTTCCTCCGGTGTATTTAGAAGAATTTACTCAGCTACAAGATAAGTTACCACCTTTTCCCAACGAACTTGCCTATCAATTTATTGAAGAAGAACTCGGTGCGCGTCCGGAAGAAATTTATACCGACCTTACGCCAGATCCGATCGCCGCAGCTTCTTTAGGACAAGTTTATAGAGGTAAGTTAAAAAGTACGGGTGAAGAAGTCGCCGTTAAAGTTCAACGTCCTGACTTACGCGAACGTATAACTATTGACTTATATATCTTACGCCGATTGGCAGCTTGGGGACAAAAAGCTATCAAGCAGGTGCGAAGCGATTTGGTAGGTATTCTCGATGAATTAGGCGAGCGTATCTTTGAGGAGATGGATTACGTCAACGAAGGCGAAAATGCCGAGCGTTTTTTCCAACTTTACGGTCATTTAAAAGACGTATACGTACCGAAAATTTACTGGGAATATACCAATCGTCGCGTATTGACGATGGAGTGGATTAACGGACTCAAATTAACTCAAGTACAAGAAATTGCCGCTTTAGGTGTAGATGCTCGTTATTTAGTAGAAGTAGGGGTTCAATGTTCCTTACGTCAATTATTAGAACATGGATTTTTCCACGCAGATCCACATCCCGGTAATTTATTAGCTACTTACGACGGAAAATTAGCTTATCTCGACTTCGGGATGATGAGCGAGATTCAGCCACAGCAACGTTACGGTTTAATTGAGGCGATCGTTCACGTAGTTAACCGCGATTTTGATGCATTGGCACACGACTACGTTAAGTTAGATTTTTTAACACCGGATGTCGATTTAACACCAATTATTCCAGCATTTTCTAGAGTATTCGCCGATGCTCAAGGTGCTTCCGTTGCCGATTTAAATATTAAAACCATCACCGATGATTTATCGGAATTAATGTACGAATATCCCTTCCGCGTACCTCCTTATTACGCTTTGATTATTCGTTCATTGGTAACATTAGAAGGTGTGGCAATATATATCGATCCTAGTTTTAAAGTTCTCAGCGAAGCATATCCTTATGTTTCCAAAAGATTATTAACCGATCCATCACCAGAATTAAGAGCGTCATTAAAAGATTTACTATTTAAAGATGGTCGTTTTCGCTGGAATCGTTTAGAAAACTTGTTAAAAAATGCTCGTAACTCTCAAGATTATGATTCTAGCGATGCATTAAATCAAGGATTAGAATTCTTAGCATCCGATCGCGGTGCTTTTATTCGTACTAAGTTGGTAGATGAATTATTCAAAGGAGTCGATGCAGTAAGTAGAAACGTAATGCACAATTTTACTCATTTATTAAGAGAAAGAGTTGGAGTTACTGCGATTACCGAAACCCCCGGCGCATCTACTGAAGAACAGCAAACCTTAGAACATATCAAGAATATTATCCAAATTCTGCAAGAAGGCGGTAATTTCGATACATCAAAAGCGATCGAACAAATTAGCAAACTTGTAGTTAATCCCAACGTGCAGCTTTTAGGACAAAGAATTGCTTCTCAAGTCGCGCAGAAAGCAGTAGCAAGAGTGTTGAGAGAATTGTTAGTAACGGAAGAAGCTCAAGTTAGAAAGCAGTTACCTGCTGGGAGTTAGGAGTTAGGAGTTAAGAGTTAAGAGTTAAGAGTTAATAAGAATTCCGGCGGTTGAAACCGCGACTACACAAACAAAACCCACCTACGTGGGTTATTTTTTTGTTTGTTTATCTATCTAGTTTGTAGTTTGTAGTTTGTAGGTTGGGTTAGACGCACGAATCAATTTATGGGTAATCAAGAGGTTAGATGCGTCGTAACCCAACATCTACGTTTTGGTTTTTTTTCCTTTAAACACATCTTATCTGCAATCATCTATTGCGATCGCCGACTTAGTACTATTTACTTTCGGTTAAAGAATTTGGACGATTTTCTTCATATATAAAACTTACGATATTGTCACAAGTGACGGGTGGTGCGTGACGCGACAAAACTTGTAATTACTTACCTTCATTGATGAAAGCGTCACACACCCTACAAAAGAAATTGTGTCAGTTGCGTAAGTCTTCATATAAATACGTGTTTATTTAATAATATAGATAAAGTTTTCGTACAGATACGAATTGAATCTAATTAAGGCATTTTTTCAAATTCTACTTAGTTAACGATGCAAGGCAAGCAACCCCCCCCATAGCTAGCAACTGCAAGGTTTTTAAAACATAATGTTCCTGCGGAATAAAAGGTAAAAGTAGGTATTAAAACTTTTGAATTCATATATACGATTATTTGTCAATCCCGCTAAAGAGATATAGATTTTTTTGTATAACTATGTGATTATACGTAAATCAAATATTCCTTCAGATAGATTTCTAAAGCATTACTATATGAAATTACCTAATACTTTTAAAACTCCTTCTTTCGTGCAGAAGGTGCAGTGGGTAGCCGATCCCGTGGCATATATGGAAAAGGCGGCTCGTCAATATCCCGATCTTTATACTGCGGAAGTAGTTGGCTTCGGTAACACGTTGGTGTTTGTAAATCACCCCAAAGGAATAGAAAAAGTATTTAGTAACGATTCAAAAGAATTTGTAGCTGTAGGAGAAACTAATAAGACATTTGAGCCGATAATTGGGGAATATGGTTTAGTGATATTGGATGGCGATCGCCACAAACGGCAGCGAAAGTTGATGATGCCATCCTTTCATGGAAAGCGGATGCATTCTTATGCAGAGTTAATGTGTCACCATACCGAACAAGTTTTTAGTCAATTACCTACTAATAAACCATTTTCTGCGAGTAAAGCAACTTTGGATATTTCTTTAGAAATTATTTTAGGTGCTGTATTTGGTCTATCAGAAGGGGAACGTTATCAGCAAATAAAAAATAAACTGCTATCGATGTTGGATGTTGTTTCTTCACCTTTGACTGCTAGTTTTCTGCTTTTCCCTGCTTTGCAAAAAGATTTAGGAGCTTGGAGTCTTTGGGGTAAGTTTGTCCGTCTGCGAAAACAACTTGATGATTTAATTTATGCCGAAATAAACGAACGTCGCAATAATTTTGATGCAGATAGAACCGATATTCTTTCTATGCTGATGGAAGCAAAGGATGAAGAGGGACAAGCGATGACAGATAAAGAATTGCGAGATGAATTGATAACTATGTTGCTCGCGGGACACGAAACATCTGCAACAGCAATAGCTTGGGCATTATATTGGGTTCACCACACATCGCAAGTTCGAGAAAAACTGTTGACAGAAATTGATACTTTGGGTGAAAATCCAGATCCAATGGAAGTTTTTCGACTTCCTTATTTAACGGCTGTATGTAACGAAGCTTTACGAATTTGTCCGGTATCTATGACCACATTTCCCAGAGTAGTAAAAGAACCCGTGGAATTGCTTGGACACAGTTTAGAACCGGGGACAGTAGTAGTTGGTAGTCTTTACAATCTGCATCACCGAGAAGATTTGTATCCCCAAGCCAAAAAATTTAGACCAGAACGTTTTTCAGAAAGACAGTATTCTCAATATGAACTTTTCTCCTTTGGTGGTGGAGCGCGTCGCTGCATTGGAGAAGCTTTTGCAATGTTTGAAATGAAGTTAGTTTTAACAACAATACTTTCAAAATATCAACTGGAATTAGCAGATAATAAACCAGAAAAGCTTCAGCGTCATGGTGCTTTTAATCTTGCACCTGCTAACAAAGTCAAAATGTCAATTACAGGGATGCGTCGTCAGCCTCAATTAGCTGTAGCTGCGGCAAGCCAGAAAAGTTAATTCGTAGGTTGGGTATTATGCACGAATTATTTATTGTTAACGAAGCGGTTTGATGCGTCGTAACCCAACATTAATTAGCAGGACGAGTTCTATACCAATATATGCCGCAACCCGATATAATTGGACCAACTAGCGCAACCAACTTAAGGAATGTTTCATTATCTACTTCAAATAGATTTCTGAGCAACTCTTTTATAGCTATTCCGATAAAAACCCCTAATAGTATCCAGAATACTAGTGGTAAGAAGTCTGCCGTTGACCAATAACTATTCTTCTTACCTGAAAGAGCAACTGCAAGTCCTATAGGTACACCAGTTAGCATCGTAATTACAAATGTTAAAAGGTCTGGCATAATTCCACGCTCCGTAATTCTTTTGTTAAAGAATGATGCACTTGAATATTACATAAAAGTTTTTTTACGCGAATCACCCATTAGTACTATCAACTGCAATCAATCATTAGCAATATTTATGTTGATAGTTTGTAGGTTGGGTTAGACGCACGAATTATTTATTGTTAACGAAAAAGTTTGATGCGTCGTAACCCAACATTTGTCATAATACCGGGCGGTTGAAACCGCACGCCATTTGCTACAACGGGGGGAACCCCCGCAACGCAATGGCTCATCTACACAAGCAAAACCCACCTGCGTGGGTTATTTTTTTGTTTGTAGGTTAGCTTCACGGCGCATTAATAATCTATGGTTAATCAAGTGTTGATATGCGTCGTAACCCAACATTTACCTTCTGAGGACATCCTTATACTTTATTATCATTCCAACGAAGCCGAAGACTCTGCAAAAACCTCTTCACCCGTCATATTCTTAGTTTTATTTGCAAACGTATAGAAAGAGGGTTTTTCATCAATAAAAATTTGTAGTTCGAGAACAAAACTTTCCTCACCATCAAGCAAACCAGCAGGAACTGCATAATAATTTGCTTCTTTTAAACGGTAGAAAAGATGGGTTCCACACTTACTACAAAATCCGCGCTCTGCCCATTCCGAAGAACTGAAGACAGATATATTTTCATTACCTTCAAAATTCACATCTTGACCGCATTGAATCGCAAGTAAAGGACCACCAGTCCATTTTCTACACATATTGCAGTGACAAACGTCTACATTATTGCTTTTCGTTTTAACTGAAACCTTTACCGCACCACAAAGACAACTTCCTTGTTTTTCAAGTTCGTTTGTCATGTTTTTCTCCTCTAACTGCATAACTATATTATTAGTTTTAGGATGAATAAAATATTTTTGTAAAAAAAATATATTAAGGAATGACGAAATGAACCTTATTTTTTATTTATGTTTATAGAAATAATTATTATATAGATAGTTTGATAAAATAACTAAATATTAGGTTTCGTCAGTGGCAATATTCAGATTGTCCAGCAAATGCGACAATGCATAAAATGTTTTACGACCTCACGCTGTTGAACAAGAAGTTCTTTATATTTTAGATAGTGAGCAACAATGTTAAAGTCAGTAGAAGGAATTTATAAACACGGAAAAATAGAGTTATCAGAATTACCGTCTGACGTTACTCAAAGCCATGTAATTGTAACTTTTCTAGAGTCAACACCAGTTCAGCCAACTTCACAAATAATGTCTTTTGGAATGTTTGCTGGTTTAAATCAGTCAACAGAAGAGGATTTTAAAGTAGCTGAATTTTGTGGTGATGCTGATAATAATTTAGATTGTAGGTTGGGTTAAAAGCGCATGAATAATATTAATATTTTGCGAAAAGTTTTGATACGCTGTAACCCAACATTTTCTTATTTATCGATCGAACTTTGATAATCTTTCACCGTGAGAAGCGTAAACACTATATCCATCCACAAATTGAATTGCGGGTTGATCTTCACCGTGTAATTTATGTTGGTTATCAAAAGTAAGTATAGAAGGGCGATAGCGAAGCGCTGCTGCAAGCAGAACGCAAACCACACAAAGTTCTTGATAAGAAGCTATCCACCCGCAATTATTAACGATTTCTTGAAAAGTTTGCCAAATTTGGGAATTGTAATTGTAATTTAATTCAGAAACGCAAAAATCCCACCAAGCCATGTATCTACAGATAGTATCTGGTTGTACGGTACCCGGTTCAAATTCATCGGGAATTATAAGATACTCGTTTGATTGTTCATCGCATTCCTGTAAGTCTTCAGTAATTATTTCATACAATTCATCGGTTTGCAGCCATATTTGACGATCGCATTTATCATCTGGTGGAACAATAAGATAATCGATTAACTTTTCCCAAAGTCTATCAATCATATCATCAGAATCAAGTTCCGAGCATCCTATTTCATCTTCTAATTTTTCAAGCGCTACAACAGCAGCATAAGGGCTATCAAAAAAGAATACTTGTGGTTGTGGTTCGTCAATTAATGTATATGCTGTTTTTATTGCTGCTTCTGCTTTCTCGCGGTTAATTGGCTCGGTTGAAAGAGCAACTTTTCGCCACTTTTCTAAATAATTTAAAAATAAAGCTTCTTGCTGTGGAGTTAATTCTTCAGTCATTTTAAATAAACACGCATTTCCTAAGATCCCCCTAAATCCCCGCTGAGTTGGGGGACTTTAACTCCACCCATAAATCTCCCTTCGGAGTTGGGGGAATTGAACTCCACCCATAAATCTCCCTTCGGAGTTGGAGGAATTAAACTCTGGTTCCCCCCTTATGAAGGGGGGTTAGGGGGGATCGAAACGTTATGGAACACATTTAGAAAACTTGTATGTACGCGGTAGCCTTTGAAATTAACTGATAATTGATAATTGTTAATTATTAATTGTTAATCCCCCCAATAACAAATGCCGCCCAATAATAAGGATGACTGTACAGCTTTTTATCGGCTTCCATTTGACTGGCTCTATATAATTGCGTTGCTAATTGCGCTTTCATTCTTAATCCTTCGGGTGGAAGTTGACTCAACAGGTTTTCGTACCATTTTGTAAGTTCTCCTGCTGTCAATTCTCTCAACCATTCGACGGCTTCTTTTAAGGCAACAACTGATGTTTTACCCGAATGCAATCTGCGATAAAATTCGATCGTTAATAAGGCGTTGGCGGTGGATTCTACTCTCCACAAGCTATTTACTACGTGGGTAACTCCTTGACTTAATAAACCACTACTTAAACCGGCGTATTCGGTGGTAATATTTTTCTTGTTTGTGGCAATTTCGCAGGCTGAGAGAGTAAATAAGCTGTAACGATTAAGGGGTTTTTTACAAATGTCATTTA
This sequence comes from Rivularia sp. (in: cyanobacteria), assembly GCA_965234645.1. GTDB lineage: Bacteria > Cyanobacteriota > Cyanobacteriia > Cyanobacteriales > Nostocaceae > Rivularia. The sequence goes on from OZ248344.1 coordinate 1,013,168, forward strand.
AGGTAATTTTGTCTTCCCACGCTAATAATATTTCTGAGGTTGAAACGTTGGCGTTATCGTTTGCATAACCGTAAAAATTAAATATGTTGTAGTTTCTTAATAAAGCGTTTTCTACTTCTAATTTTGTTGCTTCCGATCCCTGAATGCGATGGGATTGCTCGAACATTTGACTAATAGCTAAACCTGCTAATTTCGCAGATTTGAAAGGAAGATAATCTTTAGTATCGGGATGTTCGACACTCAATAATTTTGGCGAGAATTTGTTGGCGTAAGATTTTTGTTGCTGTTGATTTAATCCTATTTGTACGCTGGGTAAATAGCTGATGGTGAATTTTGAAGAAAATAATCCGTGTAGGGGAAGTCGATGTAAGTCGCGGTGAGGAATTAACACTAGGTTGTCAATTCCTTGAAGTTCCTGTTCGATGGTTGCTATACTCAGTATTTCTCGGAGTCTCGCCAGCTGCTGTTCCATATCTTTGCGCCAGGAACGATCGATCTTACTTTGTTTATCCCTGGTTTCGCTGCGATAGTCTGCATATTGACGATTCCATTCTGACAACCAATCTTCAAATTCTACTAAACGGTTTACTGCTTCGGGTAAGGGAAACTCATCCGGTGCTACATTCAGCATCGGTGTAAATACTGGAATCGGTTCGGGAGCGTTGGGTTTGATAATAAAGGTGCGTAAACTTGATGGGCTGATATGCCAGTAAATTGCGGCGGTTGTAGGATTGAGTAATTGTAAAATCGAACTGTAATTTGGCGAGTAAATTTTATCCGTCCAACCGTACAGCAGCCAAGTTAAACAAGCATTTTTACCATGTTCTGCAATTTCTAAGCCCTGGACTATTTCACCGTACTGGATGGCGATTTCTACCGCTAACTGTTCAAAAGCAATATTTTTCAGAGTTAATTGCTTTCTCGAATCATCGCTGCGATTTGCTTGAGTTAACAATTCTTGCAAGAAATCGGTGCTGTATTGGTGCAATTCTTGGGCTTGTGTGGTTTCTCTCAAACCAACTAGAACTTTAATGAAGTGTTGCAATACTTCTAAATGTAGTTCGGGAAAAGCCTCATCAGTAATCGTAATTAACGCTTGATTATATTCATCTACAGCTTGATACCAATAATCGCGGGGAGTGGAATATCTTTTACCAATGTCGTAGTAACAATTACCGATCGCCAAATGCAGTCTACCCCAACCTTCTGGCTGTGTATCGTCACCTACATATTTTAAAGCTTCCAAATAGCTAGTTAATTTACCTTCCTCACCCCGCGCATTCAAAGCAGAATTTGTTTGAACAACAGGACTAGATAAACTTAATTCGCTATCGAGATTTTGGGATTTTCCTGCCGCACTACCTCTACCAAGCCAAGCTTCCCAATAATCGGCTTTGAGTTGTAGCGCGCGATCGTAACAAAAGATTGCTTGTTCGTATTCTTCTAAATAGAACAGCGCGACGGCTCGATTATACCAAGCCAGGTGGAAGTTGGGTTCAATTTCTAAAGCTTTATCGTAGGATGCAACCGCTTCTTCTCTACGTCCCAAATTATCCAAAGCTACAGCCCGGTTAAACCAAGTTAAGTAGAAATCCGGTCTAATTTTCAACGCTTCATCCCAAGATTCAATAGCTTGCGCCCATTCTCCCAATTGTCCCTGGGCTACACCCCTATCAACCCAAGCATCGTGTAATAATGGTTCGATTTCCAGCGCTTTATCATAGGAATAAACTGCATCTTGATAATTTGCATTATTAGATAGCGCCACACCCCGGTAATACCAGTTTTCTGGATCTAAGGGTTCCAACTCCAATGACTTATCGTAACTGAAGATAGCTTCATCAGTGCGCCCTAACTTCAGTAACGCCAAACCATTGCTGGACCAAGCTTCCTGGTAATTTGGTCGAATTTCAATCGCCGTATTAAAAGAAATAATTGCATCTTCTAATAATTCCAATTCACCTAAAGCTCTACCCCGGTTGTACCATCCTTTGTAAAAGTCGTTTTTAATTTCAATTGCTTTATCGTAGGAAGCGATCGCACCTTCTAAATCGCTCAAGTGAAATAGCGTCAAGCCCAGGTTAAACCAGTATTCGTGTACATCCGGCTTGATTTGTAACGCTTGTTCGTATAGTTCAACAGCAGATTCTAAATTACCCGCTCTAGCTTCTGCAAGCCCTTCATAATAAAACGATAAAGCTGATTTTGCTGCTCGATCGTTAGCAACAGCTAGCTCGTGAATAACTTCGGATTCTTCAGTTTCCAACCCAGAAGCAAGCTGTTGAACCAAATTTGCACTTTCATCCAACCTTACCAACAATCGATCTACGGTTTTTGTTGGTTTCTCAAATATTTCTGTTTCTGGTTCCTCAAATATTTGTGTTTCTGGTTTCTCAAATATTTGTGTTTCTGGTTCCTCTTGTACTTCCTCTGCTAAATCCAATAAAGCATTAAAGGTTTCTAATGATTCTTCATCATCAACCGATTCTTCAATTGGTACAAAAGTTGTATCTATAGGCTCCGAATCTTCAACAAAACTTTGAGTTGGCGCAATAATTGTATCTTCGGAATCGCGATCGGGATAATCCCATACTAAATCGCTTAAATCATCGATAAACTCTTGTTCCGATGCATTAGAATAATTTTCATCTTCGACTTGTGGTGTATCCTCTAACCATAATAATTCCCCTAAATTACGTACCAAATCTCGATCGGGAGTAATTTGTTCTTCTATATCGGATTCTTCAACTGAAGAAACAGTATTAATATTCTCAGGTGTTAGTACTGTTTCTTCTAATTCTTCTAATTGTTCTTCTAACTCTTCTTCCGACTCAAATACCTGCTCGTATATATTCGATAAATCTTCTTCTAACGCGGAAGGTTCATTCGTATTAGAAGGCGCTATTACTGTTTCTTCTAATTCTTCATCGTACTCAAATACTTGTTCGTATAAAGTATCGGGAAACTGGGATAGAGATGCGAATGTACTGTTATTTAGTGGGGCAACTGGTTCTGATTGAGGTTCGTAATCTTCCCATAACAATTCGCCGAATTCTTTGAGCAACTCTTGCCCCGGAGAATCGGTTAAAGAGTCTGGTACATCAAATTCACCATCTGTGGCAATTGATTCAATTATCGGTTCCTTTAGTTGGAAATTAAATTCCTCATCACCATTCGTTGGGGCTGGTTCAATTCTTAGTTGTTCCGATATTGATGCAGGAGCTAACCCCTCACTAGCTGTAGATATCGGAATCGAATACATTGGTTGCTGCTTGGAATTGCGCGTCAACAGCTGCACCCCAATATCGTAAGCAACATCTCCTATTTGCCCAATTTCGAGTTCCCCCAACTCCACCATTCTCGAAGCTAATTCGTAATTTGGTGCCGATGAAGCTAATAATTTATTACCAAAGTGCTGCAACCACTCCAACCAACGTTGTTGAGAAACGCGATGTTCGATATTTTGCAGCCACCTTTGTGCCCAATGTTGTCCTCGCGCTTGACTTACCCCTTCTAGAAGTTGGGTAAACAAAAATTCCAGATCCGAATTCGTCAGTTCTGGTAACGCCCTAACCGTCTGCATCTCCTTCTCTCTTGTCGAAGGAGTCCGCCTGGTAACAAAAACCTGTTGAATAAACTTGATGAGCCTCTGCACTAGCCGCCTGAGCATCTGCTGCATTATAAAATGTAGTTCACATAGATTTTAACGAGCGTAGTGTAAAAAAAATAATTAATTACGTAACAGACTACCAAAGTATGTGAACTTTTCTACAAATTAAGTCTAATTACGCCCGTATTAAGTCAGCATTACAACAAACGAACGCTGATTTTTAGGAACACTCGCTAAAATTTAAACTCGTGGAATTAGAAGTAACATTGTCACTTCTGAGATAACTTAACAAAATTTTCTCAAAATAGCTTGCTAGACAAAATACGCTTTGTCAACAAAATAAACTTACTCGACAATCCCGGATATTTTAAGCACAATCAAGCACAATATTGACAAATAACGCAATTATTTACATTACACATTAAGGTAAAAAAGTCAAACTATGATTTGAATAATATTATTTTTGCGCTTATCCAGCAGTATGGTACTGATTAACTAATGTTTGGATAATAATTTCTGGATCGTCTGTTTCAATTCCTAATTGTTCGGCAATTTGCGCCCTTAAATTGACATCTTCTTGGATTAAGTCCATTAACTCTTCGAGAGTAATAGTTTGATATTCTCCTTCTGTATCGTTTACAGCTTGTTGTGGTTGCTGTTGTTGAAAATCTTCTTCAGGTAAACTAGGTTTTATCGCTGCATCCGGACCTTCATATTCCCATATAGGTTCGGCTTGGTTGCGCGTTAACAATCGCATCCCGATATCGTAGGCAACAGTGGAAATTTCGCCAACTCCTAATTCTCCCAACTGTACCAGTCGCGAAGCCAATTCATTATTTGGTGTTGGTGCAGCCAATAACTTTTCGCCGAATCGTTTTAACCATTCCACCCAACGTTGTTGGGGAACCCGGTGTTCAATATTTTGCAACCATTTCTGTGCCCAAGCTTGCCCGCGTGCTTGATGGACACCTTCCAAAAGTTCCGCAAACAAAAACTCCAAATCGGTATCAGTTAGAGGTGGAGGCGGTGACGAAGGAGAAGAATGAGAAGGAGGAGAACTATATTTTTTTACAGAATGCTGCTTAGTACCAAATAACCTTTGAAAAAACCTTTTAAACCATTGAACCAGCCGTTTTAGCATAAGGGCACCCACCAGTGTGTTAATTACCCTAAGATTGTAGCTACTAGTAAAGCATTTTCTCTAAGTATGTGTTTTTTTTAAGATATAAATTTTACTTTTACAGGTCAAAGGTTGAAGGTCAAAGGTTAAAGGTTAAAGGTCAAAGGTTAAAGGTCAAAGGTTAAAGGTTAAAGGTCAAAGGTTAAAGGTCAAAGGTTAAAGGTCAAAGGTTAAAGGTTAAAGGTCAAAGGTTAAAGGTCAAAGGTTAAAGGTCAAAGGTTAAAGGTCAAAGGTTAAAGGTTAAAGGTTAAAGGTCAAAGGTTAAAGGTTAAAGGTTAAAGGTCAAAGGTTAAAGGTCAAAGGTTAAAGGTCAAAGGTTAAAGGTCAAAGGTTAAAATTCTTTTAGTCTCCCCATCTCCTTGTCCCCCCATCTCCCCATCTCCTTGTCCCCCCATCTCCACCGCCTCCGTAGGATAGGGAATTCCGTGAGAAGAGTTAAAATAGTTTAACCCCTTATAGGGACGTTGAAAGCGCCGTTTCCATGTCTTACGAACCACTACATCATAAGTATCGCCCGAAGACTTTTGCCGAATTAGTTGGACAAGAGGCGATCGCGACTACTCTTACTAATGCAATTAATTCTCTTAAAATTGCTCCAGCTTATTTATTTACTGGTCCACGGGGAACGGGTAAAACTTCTAGCGCCCGCATTTTGGCGAAATCCCTCAACTGTCTTAACAGTGATAAACCTACGCCGCAACCCTGCGGAAAATGTGACACTTGTCAAGGAATTAGTAAAGGTGCCACTTTAGATGTAATTGAAATTGACGCTGCTAGCAATACGGGTGTTGATAATATTCGGGAACTGATCGAAAGAGCGCAATTTGCTCCGGTTCAATGCCGCTATAAGGTTTATGTAATCGATGAATGCCATATGCTCAGTAATCAGGCGTTTAATGCACTACTAAAAACCTTAGAAGAACCACCGAGGCACGTTGTCTTTGTTCTGGCGACAACAGACCCGCAAAGAGTGTTAGCAACAATTATTTCGCGCTGTCAAAGGTTTGATTTTAGACGCATTCCAATAGATGCGATGGTGCAGCATTTAACTCACATCGCTGCCAATGAAAATATTAATATCGTCAAAGAAGCCGTTACCTTGGTTGCTCAAGTTGCTCAAGGAGGATTGCGAGACGCTGAAAGTCTTCTCGACCAGTTGGGTTTATTATCGGGGGAAGTAACGCCTGAAAAAGTCTGGGATTTAGTTGGTTCGGTAAGCGAACAGGATTTATTAAACTTATTAAAAGCGATAGTCGTAGACAACTCCGAAGCAGTAATAGAGTCCACCCGTTTTATATTAGACCGTGGTAGAGAACCTTTAATTATTCTCCAAAATCTCGCTTCATTTTACCGCGATTTACTCATTGCCAAAAGTGCACCACTACGCAATGATTTGGTTGCATGTACTCAAGGTATGTGGTCCATACTTGTAGATGTCGCTCAAAATCTAGAAATAAGTACGATTTTGCACGCACAGCAGCATCTACGCACCGCCGAAGTGCAAATCAAAAACACCACTCAACCGCGTTTGTGGCTCGAAGTAACCTTACTCGGATTATTACCATCAGCTACCATTCAACCACCAGCTATTAGCGATCGGCACTTACCTAAATTCAACTCAAACCCACCTCAAACAAACCACCACCCTACTACCACACCCCCCGTACAGCAAACACCTCCTACCATTCAACCTTCTGAGCCACCCGCATCCAACAACATCGTACCCAAACAAACAGAAAACAAAACAAAAACGCAACACCCAACATCACACCCAGCAACTTCTCCCCCTCCCCCCTCTCCCCCCTCTAATTCTTCTCCCCCCTCCTCCCCACCACCACAAACACCTCCACAAACCAACCTAAATCAAGTCTGGCAACAGGTACTTACCAATCTTTTACCAGTTTCCCGAAGAGAACTACTGCGTCAAATGTGCCATATCTTGGAGTTTGACGGTTCTGTAGCTCGCGTGGCTGTCAAAGAGGCATGGTATAAGAAAGTCAAAGAAGAGGTATCTAACATTACAACGGCATTTCAAGTAACTTTCGATCGTGAAATCCAAGTAAATTTAGAAATAGCCAACGCAGTTTCACCATCAAATTCTGCTGGAGCAACAAAGGTACAGCAACCTCCCGTTGTACCCACACAAACACAACCACAAACACAACCACAACCCGCGCCTCCACCAAAACCCACTCCAGAAACACCTCAAATACCAACCCCCACAACTCAATCTCCAGCAGCAGCAAAAAATGCCGCACCTCCCCCGCAAGCAGCCCCAACACCACCTCAAACAACACCTACAGTAGAAGATCCAGAAGCAGATCGTGTAATGTACGCAGCACAGCGATTAGCAGATGCATTAGACGGAGAGATTATTCAAAACGAAGAAAATACAGAAATATCCGACGAACCTATTGATTCATCGGAATTAGAAGAAGTTGAAGATGATGTTGACTTTTAAAAGTTGAGGATTGGGGATTGGGGATTGGGAATTGGGGCATGGGGTTAGAGGAGATAGAGAGGGTAGAGGGGGTAGAGGGGGTCAAGTGGGTCGAGGGGGTCGAGGGGGTAGAGGGGGTAGTTAAACAGCGAGCAAGATGCTCGCACTACTCCTAACTCCTAACTCCTAACTCCTAACTCCTAACTCCTAACTCCTAACTCCTAACTCCTAACTCCTAACTCCTAACTCCTAACTCCTAACTCCCTACTCCCTACTCCTTGTCCTAATTACTTCCTTGCCGGGAGGTTTTCACCCACTTTAAACGCTTGGGACGTATTGACATTCTGGCTGTGGTGCTGCTTATCACTATTATCCAGTGGAACATATATAAAATGCCGCGCAGGCTTTGTAACAGCAGTAAAAAGTATGTGTAGGTTCTCAAGCCTTTATTTTTATGTATCCGCTTTAGACCGGCAAACATTCCTAAGAATGATATTGTTACTGTCATCCCGGTTAATGGACTTAAAATGGGAAGACGATGACGTGCGATCGCCATTAATAAGTCTGGTATTGCTGCGGTTGGAATGATGTACTGAATCAGCACGAAGTTAGTTAGCACTTCAAAGGTTTTCCACGTACCCATGCGGTTACGAAGAATTAAATCCCAGTAGTCCAAATAACGCTGATATCCACCTTCTGCCCAACGGTTACGCTGATGCCAAAGAGAGATTGCGGAGATTACGCCTTCTTCTTTAACTACCGGGTAAAATACACATTCAATATCCCACTTATCTAAATGGAGACGGAGTGTCAAATCTAAATCATCGGTAATAGTTTCTTCATTCCATCCGCCACAACTGTATAAAGCTGTACGCCGCACAAATTGACCGTTACCGCGTAATTCCCCTATTCCTCCTCTGAAACTTCGTCCTTGTTGAAAAAAGGTATCAACAGCCATTTCTGCCATTTGACCTTTTGTCCAAACATTTGTCGAAGCGTTAGCGATTTCTTTTCGCAACTGTACCGCTCCAACAGTATCTCGTTCAAACAAAGGTATGGTTCGCAATAAAATATCTGACGAAACTTGAGCATCAGCATCAAAGACGGCAACAACTTCACCTTTAGTCAGTGGTAGCACTTGGTTTAATGCTCCTGACTTACCACCGCCCGCTCCAGGTTCTCGCTGGAATACTTTTAAATTTTCATATTTCGAGGCTAGTTCGTATAGCAATTCCGGTGTTTTGTCGCTGCTGTTATCGTCAACTATCCAGACTTCATACCCTCCCAAGGGGTACTCCAGATTGCAAAGGTTATTTACTAAATTGCTAATAACTAATTCTTCGTTTTTCGCTGCAACTAATAAAGAGACAAAAGGTAAATCCCCTTCCATCTCTCTACTTATACTGCTCGGCTTGGCAAACACAATTACCAAAGAGTGAAGCCCGACAACGGTAGCCAACCCTAATACAAATAAAGAACCCCAAGAAACTAAGTGCAAAGCTATAGTACTGCTCCAAACCATCGTTAAAACTAGAGCAGCTTTACGCCTACGATTTTGAAACCGAGAAGGAACAGTCAATTCTTTTGATTTTTGTTCTTCTGGCGACCTCGGAGCCGATATATCAGCAAACATCGAGTTCAGGGGGTCAAGTTCGTTATAATCTTTGTCGGGCCAGGAATTCGCTGGCATAGTTTAATTTATTTAATTACCAGTAATTTTATACAACAATGCTATGAAGCTAGTTTTAGACAAAACTAAACAAAACTAATTTGATGGAGCTTCGGGAGCTTACTGTGAGATTAGTTTTACTCCAGCTTCACACAAATCAGTGCAGCCTTATTGTAACCGACATTTTCACATTTCTTTGCATAAGCCTCAACTGTTAACAGTTATTCAGTTACCAGTTACCAGTTACCAGTTACCTGTTAGGAGTTAGGAGTTAGGAGTAATTAAGGTTAAGGGTTAAAATTCTTTTTATTTCCGTGTCCCCTTGTCTCCCCCTCTCCCCCTCTCCCCCTCTTCCCCAATCCCTCTCTTCATTCCAATAAAAGTGAGTGTAGATTTTACAAAAAAGTTGGGAACACTATGTATATCTACCAAGATTGCAAATTCTCAAATAACTTAAGGAATATATTGTATGTCAGCATTTGAGCAGCTATCTCCTGCTACTCCTCAACAAGCGAGCGTGTACTTGCCTTACATTCAAAGTGGTAAGCGGAATTTTTTACCTTATGCTATTGGTCTTTACCAAAAAGGCGTTTTAGAGGGACAGCGTAAAATAGAAAGCAGCGAAAGCATTCCTTTTATCGCTACTTGGAATATTGCCACTTTACCTTCGGACTTAACCCGTTGCCGAATGCAGTTTGATGGAAATGCCGAACTGAGTTATGAAGTAATGTTGGCAAGTTTCGAGTTTATAAATTTTTTAATAGAAATACTGGAAAATTATAAGCGCCAACGCATGACTGATTTCTCTCAACCGTTTTACCGTAAGCTGTTGCGTCTGGAAGAATAATGAAGCGATAACTGCTTTTTAACAGAACCTATTAAAAACAACTAGCTCCGGGGGAAAGGAGTTTCGATCCTTTTTCCCTAATTTTATAAAATTTAGGCAGCGCCGGGGCATAGGATGAATAGTTCTCAACTGTTGGCTCTAAACTCTAATAGTTAACTAATAATTGATAAATAACTCCCTTGAAGAAAGTTCGACCTAAAATTAGGAAACGCCCAAACAGTTTTTTAGGCTATTAGTAATCAATTCAACTCTCCCCCATTAGCGATTATTAACTAATGGTTGAGATACAAAGCACTTAAGATGAAAGTTTTATACCGTTGAAATTAGGAGTGCGTGCGTGCCAAAATCCCCTAAATATTTACTGATTGGGTCAACTGAGGCTTCTAGCGGTAAATCCGCAACTATTTTAGGTTTGTCTCATCATCTACATCAAGCTGGACTTGATATTGCTTACGGCAAACCTCTTGGTAAGTGTTTGAGAGAATCTCAAGAGTGCTTGATTGAGGAAGATGTCGAGTTTATTACCCAAAGTCTCAATCTATCTCCCTCTCGTGTACTACCGACATTACTTGCTTTAAACGAAACTACACTGCAACAACGCCTTGGCGGCAAAGATGAAACCGATTATGGTGCCTCTCTTACAAGTCAATATTTACAAAACAGCTTGGGTGATTTAGTTTTACTAGAAGGTTCGGGTAATTTATCTGAAGGTTATTTGTTTGATTTGTCTTTAATGCAAATAGCTGATGCCCTCGATGCTGGCGTGCTTCTAGTATTTCGCTATAAGTCTTTGCTGTCTATCGAAGCGTTATTGTCTGCCAAACAGATGATTGGAGAGCGTTTGATCGGTGTTGTCATCAATGATATACCGGCAGAACATTTACAAGCCGTTGATGATACCATGCGTCCCTTTCTCGAACAGCAAGGTATTCCGGTATTGGGTATATTGCCCAAAAGTAACTTGCTACGCAGCATCACCGTGCGCGAATTGGTTCATCAGTTAAATGCAGAAGTTTTATGTTGTGGCGATCGCCTAAATTTATTAGTCGAAAGTCTTGCAATTGGGGCGATGAATGTCAATGCTGCCGTTAAATATTTTCGCAAACGTCAAAATATGGCAGTAGTTACAGGTGGCGATCGAGTGGAAATTCAGCAGGCTGCATTGGAAACTTCTACCCAATGCCTGATTCTCACCGGACAGTTACCACCTCCACCTTTCATTCTCAGTCGCGCCCAAGAACTAGAAATTCCCATTTTATCTGTAGATTTAGATACTCTTAGCACTGTGGAAATTATTGAGCGTGCCTTCGGTCAAGTTCGCGTTCACGAACCCATCAAAGTCGAATGCATTCGTCATTTAATGCAAGAACATTTTGAAATCAACCGCTTGCTTTCTCTAATGGGTTTGAGTCCGGCAACTACGCGATCGTAAATAATTTATCCCTTAATTCAAATTATCTAGTAGTCAGTCCCATTAGTTTTGAAGGGTAAAAAGGTTCGTAGTAAGCGCTTCAGCGCTCCGGATATAAGGCTGAAGCCCTTACTACAAACCGATCGTAATTAATGAAAATAACTATTAGGAATAAGGGCGACAAGTTACTTTTAAATCCTCATAGTGAAGATTTTATTTTTCGCTATTGACTGCTACATAATGCATGAAAAGCCCCAATCCCCAACCAGAAATTGGATAAATTGCCCAAAAATCACGGGGGGTTGTGACTAAATTCAGCACTACTAAGAATGTATTTACCGCCACAAATGTAATTAAGTGTTTTTTAAATGCTCGACGTTTCATTTCACGACGAGTTTGTTGTTGTTGCTGCACTTTGGCTATCTTCAACCATTCTTGTTCTGCACTCTTGAGTAATTCGCGAGAAATTCCTAATTCTGTAGCCATTTCTGAAAGTTGTTCTTTAGAAAAAGATTCCTCAATTTTGCCTGCCATCGCCAGAGTAAGAATTTTTTGCACGTCGTCAGAGCTATAAGTCATATCAATATCTCCTAAAGTCATAGCGGGAATACTTGGAGTTAAAGCTTTATGCTGACTTGAAAGCAAATAAGGATTGGTGAGTAGCGAACGAAAATCTCTAAAAATTCGTTCTTTCTCAGATTTACCACGAACTATCTTTCATGAGATAATTACTCAAGAAGGACGACCAAATAAAAAAGTTTATCGTGTTACACAACTCTTAATGTTGAATCACAAAAATGGATTGTTAAACGAAGCAAACTAACGCCAGTTAAAGATGATTTATCGGTTAAAATATTTAGCGGAGATATTGTATCCAAAGATACTCTAGAGCAATAATTAAGAGATCGCCGCAAAGCTGATATTGAGAAATTATCTAAATACTCTTAGTTAGAACAAAAATATTTTCGCGCATCCCCAACAACAATCTGGCGTTGCCTTGATTCGAGTATCTAGCTATAAACAAAAGTATTCATTATCAAGCCGTAAGGAGCTTGCTTAGTGCGATCGAGCGATCGAGTTATGGAATAAATTAGTTTAAAAATTGTACGCTCTAACCATTAGTAGGTTCCCGACAACTCTTTCACCTGCTAAAATATCTTGGTCGTTTAATAGCAATTAAAATCGTCTTTGAGTCAGTCAACCGACCTAGTAAATAGCATTGATACGTTAGCGCAAGAATTAGCGACAATTCAGCAAATGGGTTCTAAACGAATCGCCGTGCTGGGTTCTCGTCATGTGCCAATTACTCACCAGAATTTAATTGAAATGATGACTTATGCCCTGGTTTTGTCAGGGAATCGAGTTATTACCTCTGGTGCGACGGGTACAAATTCAGCTGCTATTAAGGGCGCAATGCGAGCCGATCCTAACTTTCTAACGGTAATTTTACCCCAAAGCTTAGATCGTCAGCCTTCAGAATCGCGCCAGCAATTAGAACAGGTAATGCACCTGGTAGAAAATTCCAGTAATGACCATTTATCCCTTGCTGAAGCTAGTTACCTGTGTAATAAGGAGATTATCTCTCGCTGTCAGCAACTTGTATGCTTCGCCTTTCACGATAGTGGCACCCTGTTACAAACGTGCAAGGATGCAGAAGAACAAAGAAAAGTAGTAACATTGTTCTACTTTGATTGATCGGCAGGTGATTCGAGTCGCTTTCTTATTAATCATTAGTCATTCGATTTTGGATTCATGATTTTGAGGACACTGCTCCCGTTCCCACAGTTTTAGCAAGTGTCCGGGGTTTTAGATTTCCCCTGCTTTCTAAATAAGCCGCACCTTGCGGATAAACGAGGGCTTCCCCATGAAAGTATTAACCATACTGTCCGCATAGTTCCATCATTAAACTAGGGACTTGTACCTTTCATATACAATTGTTGAATCTAAAATCTAAAATCTAAAATCTAAAATTATTTATGACTAGTGAACTAGTAAAGCGTGCAGCTATTTGCGGTTTAAAGTATGCCTCGATTTAAAGTATGGAAATCAACGGGTAACTTTTTACCTCAATTACGGTGCAAAGTGTAAGAATAATGTTGGAAAAATGTTCGCTTCCTCAACCATTCGATTTTATATAAAACAAGATTTTTTCACTATTTATTTATGTTGATGTTTTCGCAATTGCCCGTATCAGTTTTATTCTTGTACTGTATTGCTATAGCTTTCTTGCTCATTTACGTACCATTTCTGGTAGTTGTTTATGCCCGTGTAAGTATTGGTTACGATTATTACGCACCTCGCGCCATGTTTGAGAAACTTCCAGCTTACGCACAACGTGCTACCTGGGCGCATCAAAACTCTTTTGAAGCCTTTCCAATTTTTACTGCTGCGGCGTTGATGGCTTACGTAACAGGCGTTAATTCTTCTTTGGCTGCATGGGCGGCATTAAGCTTTATTACAGCCCGTTTGTTGTATTCAGTTTTTTATATTTCAAATATTCCGCTTTTGCGATCGCTTATGTATGCTATCGGTTTGGCTTGTTCTTGTACTTTATTCGTGCTGAGTATAATTCAAGCAACTAGTTGAAATTGGATAGTAGATAGTAGAAAAAATAGCAATTAACTACTAACTACTATTATTTATTTAAATGTAAAATTACTAATAAATAAAACTGACAATTTGTTATGGCTTCTACTTATTCATTTGACGTTGTTAGCGATTTTGATAGACAAGAATTGGTTAATGCGATCGACCAAGTTACGCGAGAAATTAAAGGTCGCTTTGATTTAAAAGACACTAAAACTACAATGGAATTAGGAGAAGAAAGTATTAAAGTTAATACAGATAGCGAGTTTACTTTAGAAACCATCAATACTATATTGCGAGAAAAAGCGGCAAAGCGTAAACTTTCTCAGAAAATCTTTGAATTTGGCGAACCTGAATCTGGTGGCGGTAGTCGCGTCAATCAAGAAATAAAGTTGAAGAAAGGTATTAGTCAAGAGATTTCCAAGAAACTCTCTAAGTTGATTCGCGATGAATTTAAAAAAGTACAGGCTTCTATTCAAGGAGATGCAATACGAGTTACTAGTAAAAATAAAGATGATTTGCAAGTTGTGATGCAGCGGTTGAAAGAAGAAGATTTACCAGTCGCTTTGCAGTTTACAAATTATCGTTAGAAGATTAAATTATCGCTATCTAACTGATATTAGATTCGCACGTAGTTAGTAGGTTGGGTTAGTCGCACGGAAAATAATGGTTTGTTAAGAAAATTACTGTTAGCGACGTAACCCAACATTTTTTGTTGTGGGAACATCCCAATTGTTGAAAAGAATTTGCTAGTGCGAGCATCTTGCTCGCTTGGGAGCGCCAGCGAGCAAGATGCTCGCACTACAAGATCAAAAATTTGAGATGCTGCCTTTATTGTCGGTATTTAGCAATATCTGAATTTATCCAAAATATTGATGTTAGGTTACGACACATTAATTGTAAATTCACATTACATCAATTGATTTTCGTGTCTAAGCCTAACCCCTCGAACCCATAGCCTTTTGAAATGCCGGACGTTCGGAAAGTTTTTTCATATAGCTGGTAACGTTTGGATACTCGCTTAAATCTAGCTTGAGCATCATCGGAATATAGTTGAGCATAGAACCTACAGCGACATCAGCCACGGTAAATTCTTCACCAAGTAAAAAAGGTTGCTGCCCTAATATTTCATTTAAGGGATTCATTAGACGCGGCATTTCCTTCTCTCTGGTAGCTTCTACAAAAACTCCAGGTCCCAAAGTCGCATTTGCGAACAAACTCCACTGAGCATAAATACCGCGTTCCTCTGGCGAAAGAGTTTTTTTACTATATTTATCGGCAAGATATAGCAAAATTGCGCCGGATTCCCAAAGTTTGAAATCACCATCTGCGATCGCTGGGACTTTACCCATCGGGTTTATTGCGAGGAATTCCGGCTTGAGATGTTCTCCTGCTTTCATATCCAGCTTGACGAATTCGTAGGGAATTTCTAAT
Source organism: Rivularia sp. (in: cyanobacteria) (assembly GCA_965234645.1). Taxonomy (GTDB): domain Bacteria; phylum Cyanobacteriota; class Cyanobacteriia; order Cyanobacteriales; family Nostocaceae; genus Rivularia. The sequence goes on from OZ248344.1 coordinate 1,028,345, forward strand.
TCTTCTAAATACCAGTGAACAATTGAAGCGCGGCTGAAGGTTCCACCGTAGAGTTTTATCATGGTTTTGATTGTTGGGGGGGAAGGGTTTGATTTGCCATTATACCTGGCGGTTGAAACCGCTGCTACACAGGCAAAACCCACCTGCGTGGGTTATGAATAGGCAGCATACATTATTCACGATACGTTTAATAGTGCCTGTTTAAATGCTTTGGCGGTTTTAAAATAAATTTCTGGTTCTTCTATTAAGGCTAAATCAATTACTTCCGCTAATTTTTTTGGGATCTTTGTGTTGCGATCGCGAATGGGTATGGGTTTATTTCGTAATACTGCCAAAAATATATCGTTACCTGTAAAATCGCGGGGAAAATTTCCAGATTGTAGGGTGTGTGACGGTTTTCATTAATTTGAATAAAAACGATTAATAATTTATTTACCGTCACGCACCATCAGCGTATTGTGACAACATATAAAATTTTAGGAAATCTTAATACATCATATAAACAGGTTGGTGCGTGACGGTAAAGTCAATTTATTTCGTTAAAATTGAAAACTTTTCGTAACCGTCACAGCACCCTACAAATATTAATTATACAAATAATTCTGGAGAAACATGAAATAAATCTCCTAAAGCTTCTGCTTGTATTTCAGTAATTTCGCGTTTACCATCAATAATTTCTGAAACAATCTCTTCTGAACCAAAAATTTCTATTAATTCAGACTGCTGTACTCCTTGTGCTTCCATTAAATGCTGGAGAATTATATGAGGTGAAGATTTACCCATCGGGTAATTTAGATTTTCGTATTCTTCTATCAGTCTCACTAAGACTTTTAATAACGCTGTTTCCTCTTGGGAACGATTTTTACAACCGATTAATCGTTCCGCATCGGCAAGCATATGCTCATATTTACCTTCTGATGTTATGACTTGTGGTTGATATTGGGCTAAAAGTTTTCCGTAGGTATTTCTGTCAAAAGCTAAAGACATTTTGTGTAGTTTTAATTTTATATCCGAAATTTTGACTTTAGAGAAAAGGGCTAGTTAAGTCCTCCCGACGGCACACACCACACGAAAACCAATAAGGTTGAAGAAATAGCCGCGCTCCGCCCAAGAGTAGGAACGGCACGCGGAACGGCAGAATTCTGGATTGAAGTCCCAGGAACCGCCCCGCACCACGAGATAACCAGTTTTTTGAGAAAGATGATTATTATCATCAAACCACGCCCTACCATCAATCGGCGCTCCGTGATAATTACTATGCCAATCATCAAGACACCATTCCCAAACATTGCCATGCATATCGTATAGTCCAAAAGCATTAGCTACTTTAAAACTGCCCACAGGTGTCATTTCCTGACGATAAATCCCTTTTGGACCTCGACCATAAAAACCTGACAATTCATATTGTTCGTCATCTGTACCTCGATAATTAGCTAAATCGGTGGTAATTGTCTTCCCAAAATGGAAAGGGGTAGTTGTACCAGCACGACAAGCATATTCCCATTCTGCTTCGCTGGGTAATCGATATTCTTTTGCTGTTAATTTAGATAATTGCTGGCAAAATTTCACAGCATCATACCAACTCACTGTTTCTACAGGTCGCTTTTTGCCTTTAAAACTAGAAGGATTTTTACCTGTAATTGCTTGATATTGTTCTTGGGTAACTTGGAATTTACCCATTAAAAATGATTGAATATTTACTTTGTGCTGGGGACGTTCATCACCCCGACTTTTCTCTTCATTTTCTGGGGCACCCATGATAAAACTACCACCAGGGATTTTTACCATTTCTAGGGTTATGCCGTTACCTAAATCTTCCTTTAAAAACTCTGCTTCTCCAGGATATTTAGTAATTTTGAGATTTTTGTCTATTTTGGCGTACTCAAATTTCAACTTCGGAGTCGGGATTGAAGATTTTACCTGAGTTGGCATTACCAACTCCAACCACTCCCGCACCGTCTGAGTTCTCTTATTTGGTTCCAAAGCCATTCCCTTGATAATCGCATCATTCACGCGATCGCTAATATCAGAATTTCGCTGCTTTGGTGACGGTAAAGGAATACCAGTTATACGAAATCTTGAAGGTAAAGGAGCTTCCCCAGTTAACAAAGTATACAAAGTCGCAGCTAAAGCATAAACATCTGTATAAGCCCCAAATTTACCCCGTCTTTCATACTGCTCAATCGGTGCATAACCTTCCGTCATCGCATTCGTCATGCTTCCGGTTTGATTCAGATTAAATTCCCGCGCTAACCCAAAGTCAATTAATACCGCTTCTTGCTGACTTTGACGCAAAACAATATTATTCGGCTTGACATCCCGATGTAACATTCCTTGCTGATGGATGTATTCTAAAGCCGTTCCAACTTGGTTAATATATTTGAGCGCTTCTGCTTCCGATAATTTACCGCGTTGGTTAATATATACAGCTAAATCTTCACCTTGGACATATTCCATCACCATTCCCCAAAGTCCGTTTTCATTAATCACTTCATGGACTTTGACAATATGAGGATGGCTGCACTGTACCAAACGAAAAGCTTCTTGAACAAATTTTATCTGCTGTTGTTCAAAATCTACTTTGCTTTGATGAATGGGATTAAGGGTTTTAATCGCAACAATATTATTAGTATTTTTATCTACGGCGCTGTAGGTAATGCCAAAGCCACCACCACCTAAGACTTTTTGAATCGTGAATTTACCGTTTTGTAATTGTTGTTTGGTTGTCCAGAGTTGCATTTTTCCGTTAGGGGGTGGTTTTGAGGTTAGTCCATTATATTCACTCCAGGAAAATGCTTAGTTTTTTGATGATGTATGTGTTTATTTTGGCGGTAAGTTTAATATTTATCGGGATTTTTACCGAAGAATTTATGGTGTAATCATATTTATCGTTGGTGCGTGAGAGTAAAACCAATTTATTACGTTTTGCTTAGAAGCATTTCGTAACCGTCATACACCCTACGCCTTACTAACTGACTAGATTAAACGCGAGGCAGAGCCTCTAATAACTGCATTCCTTGCCGGAGACAAGGAACGAGGAAAGAGAAAATAATTTCTCATTCCCATGCCCCATGCCCCATGCCCCATGCCCCATGCCCAATCCCCAACTACAAAACTTTATGAGTATGGGAATGCTGTTTCACGTTGTCATCTTTGTTAACTACTCTTTGAGCGTTTAATACTCGCTTTTTCTCTATGGAGTATTCAAATTTGCTGTAGGTTTCACCTAAAGGAATTAAAGATTGTGCTTCTTGTTTACGCTTGTAGGTGCGTGCTGCGGCAAATGCTCTTTCGCTAAAGTCATTAACAATTTGGGCGGAATTATCCAATTCTGGTGGTTTGCGAGGTGTTTCGCCGTCTAATACGCTTCCTAATGTTGTTGCTACTGCTGATTTGTAGGAAGTGGGAATACCTTTGAATAATGATTCTAATGATGCTGAGGGAATGGGTTCGATTACGTCAACTTCATGCACTTCGCCGTCTTCTTTGATGAAGCAGGTTGCCAAACCGATGACTATGTAATCATCTGCGGCTAAGTCGGGAGCGTTGGGATAAGAAATTGTATTTACCATTTGGTTGCTTAAATCAGTTAGCAGTTAGCAGTTGAAGGCATTCTACCAGTTGATCTCGCCGTAAAGATGGGGAGCGGTTTAAATTGCAATCATTTGTTATTTTCTGGAATTGATTATGAAGCTTTGGTATCTATTATTAGTTCCAAACCGGAGAGTATTTTTACGCGCTCGGATATTGGAATTGACGGATGACGAATCCGAATACAGGGGCGCGACAATAAGCGCGAGCGTACTATCAATCTATTTTATAGAATTACCTACTCAGGCAGGATGATATGAAGATTCACTTATTTTCAACATTCGGTGACAAGCAAGATAATATCGGCGAACTTAAAACTGCGAGAATTACTGCTCGAGACCACCGCTATGAGGATAGTAATAGTCAATTATACGCTTACGAAGATAAAGATTTACGCTCTTGTGCTTTGAAATCGGCGAAAACAGGCGATTATCTCACCGCGATCGCTGCTTTAAATCAGTTAATTCAGCGTCATCCCGACAACGCGATCGATTACAATAATCGGGGTTTGGTTTATTTTCAAAGTGGTGAAGGGCAAAAAGCGGTTCGCGATTTTAATAAGGCGCTACAAATAAATCCCGGATTGCCTAGTGCTTACAACAACCGAGCAAATTATTATGCTGCTATTGGAGATTTACAAACAGCATTAGCAGATTATGAAAAGGCTTTAGATTTAAATCCCAGTCATGTTAGGGCGTGGATTAACCGAGGTATTACTTTACGCGATTTAAAAAAATATGCCGAAGCGATCGATAATTTTGATACGGCGCTGTTTTTTGGCAAACTAGAAAGTTATATTTTGGCTGAAAGAGGCAGATCCTACCATTTGTGGGGCGACTGGAATATGGCGATCGCCGATTATTATCGTGCTTTAGAAAAATTCCCAAGTGAAAATACAAACGATAATCAAATGCTTCGCTTGCGTTTACAAGTTGAAAACTGGTTAAGTGAGCTACTGCTTCCCACCCATCCGGAATGGGAAATCTTGGAATGAAATACAGCTTCTAATAATACTTGAAATTTTGAGCGTTGCTAATAGCTAATAGATGATAACTAAATAGGGAACCGTCTTCATAATTAGCGACTAGTTATTAACTATTAGCTGTTAGCTTTTGAATTTTTTGAGCAATGATATACCTTCTCCTAGTATTCGGATTTATTTTATGCTTAGAAAATATTTCCTCTAAGTATTAAGGTGTAGATTCTTTAATTTCAGCTGGTGTTGTCTCATTTGTCAATACAATTCTTTTTTGATTGAGGGGTATTCGATTTCCCTCATGTTGCATGACACTACTAGCTTGACGAGAATCAAAAGTATTGCTAAATTCTGCCCTCAAACTGTTGACACGTTCTTGAGTAGACTTAACTTCAGTACGTATTTGTCGTAGTTTTTCTTGTCCCGACCAATGATGAGGTAAAAGCTGACTTAAAGCCGATACTGCTGCTGCGGAAATTGCTAAGTTAACTCCTATTTTTACTGTTGTCTCCAATGCCATAATTTGATAAGAACGTTGGCGTAGACGACGCTTTGGTCGTGGAACTGTCCGACGTTGCCGTATCGGTTGTAGCTCCTCTCTTGTCCGTTGAACTGCGTTCATAATAGGCTTTACCTCCTTAAAAAGAATGGATATTTCGTAAACATCTAATAACGGCTATTTACGGTTTTCATGTGATGCCATCTTACTTCATTTTTTTCAAACTGCTACACTTAGAATTCTAAGGAAAAAAAATCCTGGTATTTCTAAGTGCATTCTCTTAAGTAGCTTACAACTCATCGCTACAAGCTTCCGGAAAATACACTTAGTGTTACCAGGATTACAAACTCTACAGTCGTTTCAAGAATTGATTATTTACTTGTAGAGTTCAGTTGCTAAACGCCAAGCTAAAACACCTGGAATTAATGCCACAACTAAAGCAATATAAACTTGAGTGTCTGAAATAGGCATATCTGAAATCTCCCAGTTACTAAACGACAGAATCCTTCGTTTTCTACTTTTCACTGTTTTACCCGAATTGGGAAATAAGTTGTTACAAGATGCAACAATTGGAATGGGAAAATGGGGAGATAGGGAGATGGGGAATTGGGGGGCAAGGGGACAAGGGGACAAGGGGACAAGGAGAAAGTTAGGAGTTAAGAGTTAGGAGTTAGAAATTATTTAAAATAAACCTTTAACCTTTAACCTTTAACCTTTGACCTTAAAAAATGTATTTAGGCATAGATTTTGGAACTTCTGGCGCTAGGGGTGTGGCGATCGACTCTGCTGGGGATATAAGAGCGGAGGTACGATACCCTTTTGAGATGTCATCTGAGGACGATCTAATAAATTCTTGGCAAACTGCTTTATTTCGTCTCTTGGAGCAACTTAACAAGGGATTACGGCACGAAATTACCCGCATTGCTATTAACGGTACTTCCTCCACTGTGTTGCTGTGCGATGCTGCGGGGAATCCTGTTGATGCACCTTTGCTGTATAACGATGCACGGGGAGCGGTGATGCGAGAAAAATTAAAAGACATCGCACCGCCGGACAATACTGTATTAAGCGCTACTTCCAGCTTGGTAAAACTGTTGTGGATGATGCAGTTACCAACTTTAACAAAAGCTAAATATTTTTTGCATCAAGCAGATTGGTTGGGGTTTCTTTTGCATGGCAAATTAGGTATCAGCGACTATCACAATGCTTTGAAGTTGGGTTACGACGTGGAAGCGTTGCAATATCCCGAATGGTTTGACAAACTGCAAATCCCAATTGATTTACCACAAGTGACAATTCCAGGTAATGCGATCGCTCAATTGCGATCGGATATTGCTGCTAAATACAACTTTCCTAAAGACTGCTTAGTGTGTGCGGGTACGACAGATAGTATTGCGGCATTTCTCGCTAGTGGAGCAAATTCTCCTGGAGAAGCGGTGACTTCTTTGGGTTCTACATTAGTTTTAAAACTATTGAGTCGCACCCGTGTAGATAATTCCCAATACGGAATTTATAGCCATCGTTTCGGGGATTTATGGTTAACTGGAGGCGCTTCTAATACCGGAGGTGCAGTATTAAAAGAATATTTTACAAGCAACCAATTAGAAAGTCTTAGCCGTGAAATAGATTTAAGCAAACCTAGCGAATTGGATTATTATCCATTATTAAAACCGGGAGAACGTTTTCCAATTAATGACCCTAATTTATCACCTCAACTAGAACCGCGTCCCGATAATTCCGTAGAATTTCTGCATGGTTTGTTAGAAAGTATGGCTCGAATTGAAGCGCGGGGATACAACTTACTACAAGAATTTGGCGCAGATAAGTTAACTCGCGTTTATACCGCTGGTGGTGGTGCGAAAAATCAGGTTTGGAGTGAGATAAGAAAACAATATTTAGGAGTTCCCGTACTTTCTTCGACAAATACCGAAGCTGCTTATGGTAGTGCTTTATTAGCGATGCGAGGGTTAGGAAAATAATTGATAAAGCAATACCCTATAAGGGTATCGCTACATTTACGAAGCCTGCGGGCATTTGTTTTTCAGAAGTTTAAAAATTAATATTTTAAAGGTATTTTCAAAAATCTCGATATAATTTTCGCTATTCTAAAAGATTTTTCTGGTGTTGCGAAATAACCAATATCTATATACTTTTTAGATTTTAAATATAGTCTAACTCGATAATTTTTATCGTCATCGCTGTTGAAACTAGTTCTTTTAACCCCGATGAATTTTATATTTTTTAAATGATATTCAGCTATATATACTTTGCGATTAAACAAATATCTATGTTTGTGAATTAACTTATTCAGACTAATATTAATTTCAAAATAATCGGATTCGCTAGTATTCAAACGAATTAAAAATATCCCAGGTAATATTAAAAGAAAAGTAAATAATATTAAACTCAACTTTATTTTTAGACTATAAGAATCGGACAGAATCCAAAAAAATGCTGCTAGAATAAATAAATTGATAATTAATAAACGAAAAGAGAATTTTCTGCGATTTCTTACCTGTTTTAAATCGCTTAATACCAGCAGACTAACCGTCTTTTTTAGAACTTCCATTGACAAGTAGCCTGTTTCTACTCGTAAGTATTTCTCTTGAGTTATAAACTCAGCAACTATTACCTGTCAAAATAGTACCTAAAATTATACAGTTAATTTGATACTGGGAATACGGATGATAATATTTTAATATTTTTGACGAATATAAGCCAAAATTTAGTTAAAGCCCCCCAAGTTAGCGGGGGGTTGGGGGGATCTCAACCCTTGGGATACCGCCATTTTCTTATAGTTTCGATAAATTATATACACAGAATAATATTAAGACAGGAGTTGCTTCAAAAACGTTTTACCTGCTTTATCGAGGTTGTTATCTAGAAAAAATGTTAGGCTTCTAACTCGGATATTTCCAACTAATTCATTCAAAGGATGAGTTAATGCAGTTGGATAAATCAAAATAACTTCCGAGCAATTTTTAGAAACAGCATAAGCAACTACTTGGGCTACATCATCAGCCGATGGGCTATCAGGAGTCTTGTATTTTGTATCGAGAATATAACGAGGTTTGGCGGTTGAAATATCGTATAGCAGTAAGTCTATTTTAAAATGTAGATATTTAGCTATATTGACTCTTTCTTGAGACTTCATAATTAAGTTTGAGGGTAAGTGTACCTTTAGCCACTCAGCGATAAAGAGTTCATATAAACTTGCCATATTGACAATAAAAGGTAAGATTTTAAAATTACCATTTTTATAAACTGGAGTAGTATTTTCTAAAAAGAACCTGCATAAATAGTGTAATAAACTATAATCTTGATTTGAGCGCTTATAATTTAGCCTCAAACAATCTTCTGAGCTAAAAGGCTGTAGCGTTACTAATGGTTGCAAAGTATGATAAGCTTTTCGGATAATAGTTGATACTTTTTCAGAACATAAGCTACTACTACTAATTATAAAAAGTGTCCATAGAAGAATTTGATTCTCTTTAATATCAGCCGTTCGTTCTTGATAATGACATAATGGTTTAACATTCCACGGCTTTTTTATTGTTTCTAATACATCTAATCTTCCTCGGATGTGGGCAAGTTGTTGTGTTTTGGATATGTAAGTGGAATATAAACCTTTACGAACACGTTCTGAAATAAGTTGAGCTAATATATAAGCTAAATTATTATAAAAACCCTCTAAAGAATCACAGTTCATTAATCCTTCAAGACAACGAAAAGACTTGAGCTTGTAAGCATATTCCAGCATTACAAAGAGATTTTTTATCGATACTTTTGGGTTGATCTTTAGAGCAATTTCATTAGTTAAAGGTATATAACCTACCCATCCTTTTGCTTTAAGTTGCCATTTATAATTAGTTTTGTAGTTGGGAAATTCGATATCTAATTGTTTTTTGTATTTTTGATATAGCTCGATTCCAACTGATTCAGGTATTTCATTAGTTTGTAATAATGTTAATGTATATTCAGTAAGTTCAATAATTACAGTTTTGTCTAAATTCATCATCGGAAGATTTAGTTAAAGTCCGAACCTATTTATAGATGAGATTATAATAATATTTATTGGATATGTTTTATCTAAATAACTGTAATTTATTCCAGCGAAATTGATCTACCGTCTCAAGCTGATTAAAGAAATATTCTTCTAAATAAGGCTCAATTTCCATACGCCAAATATCTTCAATATCATCAAGAAGATTATCTGTTATAAAAAATGAAATACCAATCTCATAATTTTTATCGTTAATCAGTTGATTTATTTTTTGTAGAACATAAATTAATTTATCTATGGGAAAGTCAATTTCACCATATTTTTTCTTCAAAATTTCATAATTTGGACGTAGTTCGATAAATGCAAAACGGCGACGAAGTGCATAATCAAATTCAGCAATCGATCTATCTGCTGTGTTCATAGTACCGATAATTCTGACATTTTCGGGTATGCAAAAAGTATTTCCAGCAGCAAGAGGAATTTCTTTATCGCGATACTCCAGCAGATACATCAACTCACCAAAAACTTGGGCAATATTCGCACGGTTTATTTCATCAATTATGAAAGTACAAATACCTTCACGAGTTTCTGCTTGATGACAAAATTTGATAAAACAACCTGGAAGAAGAGGATATATTAATTTTCCGTTTTTACTTTGGGGACGAATCCCTTGAATAAAGTCTTCATAGGTATATGCTGGATGAAATTGCACTAATTCTGAGAATCCATCACCACCGCTAATTAAAAGTTTGGCAATTTTTTCTGCAATAAATGTTTTTCCCGTTCCTGAAGAACCATATATAATAGCTTGTTTTTTACGATGAATTGAGCGTATCCAACTTTGTAATTCAATTTCATTTATGACCGTTTCTTCAGCACATTCAGACAAAGTATATTCTGTTTGTAATTCTATATTATTAAAATCCGAATCATTATTTGTATATTGAACGTTCGATAGCTTTTTTTGATGAGAAAATTGATATTTAGAAATCGCTACTAACCAGTGAGAAAACATATCGAATAAGTCGTCATCCCTTAAAGCTGGTACACCTGATTGATGCATATGCTCAGATAATTCTATAATCAGTTTCTTTCCCGTACTATTTAAAGCAGGATAATCAATAAGTTTGCTAGTATAGGCAGTATCAGCAAAATAATTAATAACTTTTCTAGATTTATTAGTAACTAATAAAAATTTATCTGGCTGTAGTGCGTTAAGAATAGGTGTAATTATTCCTGCTTGCAAGCCTTTAGAATAAGGTAATTGAGCAAATTCACTACAAGCTACTGATAATTCTTCTGGATTTACATTACAACGATGGATAAAATTAAAAATAGCTAATGCAATTTTTTTCCAGTCTTTTGATTCTGTCCATTTGGCTCCTTCAAACCATTGTTTTATATCTTTTTTTATCGCTGGAGCAATATGAATCCAAGCTCCTCTTTGCTTATTATTAGGAGTATCATTGTGAGGTAATAGCCTCAGTAAAACAGACTCTGTTACATATTCTCCCGAATCTGCTACTTTAGCGTTCAGCCGAACGGCTGCGTCTATCGCCCTAAAGTTACGACATCCAATTTCACGCTGTTGAGCATAAGCTGCTGTATGAGTTATTCCCTGGGTTGTATTGGGATAGGAATTAGCGAATTCTTGAAAAAGTCGGATAAATTCATCTATCTTAGTCGCGATCATTTTTACAAAAAATTACAGTATATTTGATTACATAAAAAATTTGAACTTTTTAAACTCTTGTTCTTTTAAGTATCGATAACTTTGTGGAGGTGTAAATTCAGGTATTCTTTTTCTTAAATTTTCTAAGTTAATTGAAACATCAAATTTTTTTGGATTTCTCAAAAAGATTCCTACAAAAAAGGAAGCACCTTCATAATATTTATAAAAATCTTTAGAGGTTATACCAGCTTTTTCACGAACAAGATTCCAATAAGTTTTAATATTTTCTTCTAAATCTATCTTTTCTTGAATAATATTTTCTACTTCAAATAGCCCCACCAAAGCTTTTGTAGGTGATGAAACATATACAAGAACGATATCATCTATAATGAGTCGAGTACGTACACGACGCAACTCAACAGTTTTTTGACCTGAAAAAATCTTTGATGCATATTCAGGTTTTATTGATAATAATAATATATTTGCAGGCATTTTTATGCTGTTTTTATAATTATTTTTCGGTACCAATATTATATAATTGATGAAAAGCATTATTGTCAATTTTACATAGTGACTGAAATGTTATTTTTGGATTATTTAAGATTTTTTGAATTGTTTTGAGTTCTATCTTGTTTAATAGCTCTGTATAACCAAAACGAATAGCCATGATATTTCCATCTTTATCTTTATTGATACATGATAAATCGCTTAATTTATAAACACCTAAACGCTGAAAAATTTGAAAAAGATTTTCTGGTTTATCAATTATCACTTCATCAGCTAAAGAGCAAGCTCGAATTGCTCCAACATGGACATAACTTGGGTTTTGACTAACATACCAAAGAATTCTGAAAGGTGCTTTCATTCTTCCATAAGTTTTCGCTGAACGATAATAAACTGCTTCCTTATTAAAAGCAAGTTCGTTTTTAGCTCCAAATAGAGATAAATGTTGATTTGCTAACCCTTCATCAAATAAATCCTTTGCCCATCTAGGTTGAATAGGAACGATAAAGGTTGGAATTTCAGCATCAATAATCTTTGCAGGAAATAAAAACCTTTCAATATTTGCTCCCAACTGAACATCTTGGATAAAATTTTTTCTATTAAGACTATTCGCCAGTTCAAGAGATAAATGATACTCTTTTTTCAAGCTATTTTCTATCTTTTTAAGCCGCTTTGATAGTTGAGATGCAGTCTCCATAACTGCTAAATTTATTTTTAAAAAGTCGTTATTAACTCGAATAAATCTATGTGACTCAATAGCTTTATAAACTGTATTTTGTAAGCAAGAGTCATTAATTATTGTAAATTCCCGATCTTCACGAGCCGAACGTAATATTGATTTAAAAATTAAATGCTGTGCAAGGGTTGCTGATAAAGGATTATTACTAACGCGGATTATAGGTATTTCTAATTCATAATTATTGTGTCTACCATAAACTATTAAAGCTAGGGGTTTGTCTTCTTCTTGAATAACTTTAAAACATTCAAAATCTTCAGGATAGGTAAGAAAACGCCGTAACTTCTGTTGAAATTGTGCCTTCGTTTCATCCTGCTCGGAGCAGTAAAAATAATTAGTTATTATTTCTTCTTCTCCTTTTTTTACTGGTACTTGCTCCAATGAAGTTCCAGCCAAACGTATAGGCTGATATTCAGGATTTCGACCTAGTTCGTTTAATTGAATGATTAAGTTGATTGGTCGAATAACTGATAATCTGAATTGTTCATAAATTTCATTAGCTATATCTAACAATCGTGTTTCTCTAGATACAAAAATATGAGAATCTGAGGCAATAGCTCTAGCTAAATGATGAATGTTGATTTCTGATTTTAGTATGCTTTTTTGAGACAGAAAAGTTTGTAGTTTTTCGTGATATTTGCCTAGCTTCTCTGATTTGCTAGGTAAAACAGTAAACTGCTGATTTTCAGCAAATTGGCGATAAAGTTTTCGTTCTTCGTCACTACTAATATTATTAATTTGAATAAATATTCCATCAGTTATACATAACTCTAATTCTGGCTCTAACCAATCAGCTAATAGTAGTTTTGATTCTTCGTTTTCTAAAGATTCATCAGCATATAAATCGAAAAAAACCCGATCGTCAATTACAACACAAAGTTTTGATTCAAGTTTTTGAATTGGAGCAATAGAAAATAGATTAGGATGACCATAATCGAACCACCAATGAGTTAGCAATTTTCCATCTTTGCTTCTACCTGGTTTCTCCCATTTAGGAATAAAACCTAAACTAGACCACATATCTTTCAATCCGTAATCATTGCGACAGCTTAAACCTATACCTTCATATTTATCTTTAGTAATTTGTTTGAGTTTATCTATCAGCTTTTTTGTAATACCTTTACCTCTATGTGACCGTGCTACGCAAAGATGAACAATAGTAATACGGTTGTAAGATGTGCGAAATAATAGATAGCCAGCAAACTCGGCTTCAAAATCAATAGCTATGAGTATTTGCCGCTTTGTAGCTCGTTCTCTAAAAGCATCTTTAGGAAACAAACCAAGAGTTTTACGATTTTGACCCCATAGTTGTATAACGTCTTGTAGATACGGGGATTTATCATCAATAGATTGAATTTTCAATTAGTCTTACCCCTAGATAAACAAATCAGAATTATTTTAAAAGGATTTTATACAAATAAAACTTGTACTAGCATATTGAAACCATGCTTAGTACATATGTCCCTAAATTTATAGTTTGAAGGTGTTTATGCAATTTGGCAAGAGGTTTACCTCAATCACTAACCTCCTCCCCCAAACTCCTCAACCCCAACAAACCCGCACCAAAAACAGCTTCAAACCTCGGAAAAACCACTTTAACCTCCGGAAACTGATTATTAATACAACTTACAAACCGATCGCACATCTTGCATTTACTTTTCCAAACGCTTCCCGTAGTAACTACTTCTAAAAATTCCCCCTCAACAAAAATTCCATTAATAACAGTTACCGTAGCTTTCACCAACTCTTCTACAGCATCATCAATAATGTTATTCGCTACCTCATCACCTTCAAAAGCTGCATTATCAACAATTGGAGCTAAAGCAGCAATTTCCTTAACACCATATCCCTTTCTATAAATTACTTCTATTAATTCTTCTATATTTTTTAAACCAAAATGACTTTTAAAATCTTCCACTAAACTCGTATAAGCTAACCTGCCATCGTAAGCTTTCAAAGCCGCTTGCATTCCCGCAACAGCAATTTGATAAGCTCCACCTTCATCACCTAAAATATATCCCCAACCGCCAACTCTTTTAGTTTCTCCTTGATAATTTCTACCGTAAACTATCGAACCAGTTCCCGCAGCAACAACGATTCCGACATCGTTACCAATTCCACCTACCAAAGCAATTAATGCATCGTGAGAAATAATTATATTTTGCGGTTTGATGTTGCTAATTATAGGTATATCTTTAATTATATTTTTGACAACTTCTATATCTTTGGAACGTCCGATACCAGCTAAACCCAAGCAAATCGCGTCTATTTTTAGATTATTTTTTTCAATTATTGCTTTACTAATTACAGATTCTATAGAAACTTTTGCAGCTTCGATTCCTACACTTTGATAATTTGAGGAACCCGCTTTACCACGTCCTAAAATTTGACGTTTATCGTTCATTAAAACGCAAATTGTTTTACTTCCACCACCATCAATTCCTAAAACATAAACCATTGGATTATGGATTAAACATTATTAAATAAAAAGATGAGCAACGCCCACCTAAAAAGTAAAATAAATTATCAAGGTTCGTAGTAAGGACTTTAGTCCTTCTTAAGAAAGGGCTAAAGCCCTTACTACAAACCTATTTAAGCTCGACTTTCTGCTTCTTCATCCAAAGGAATAAAAAAGATCGTCGCCATACCAGGAATAGTTAATAAACAAACGATAACAAAAAACATTGGATATCCAACTGATTGTTGAATTTGACCGCTAATTGCACCGGGAAGCATCAAACCTAATGCCATTAATCCTGTAGAGATGGCGAAGTGAGAGGTTTTATATTCGCCTTTGCAAATGTACATTAAATAAACGGTGAAAGCTGTAAATCCCAAACCGTAACCGAATTGTTCTAAGGAAACTAAAGGATAAACTAATTCTATAGGTGGTTTAGCAGAAGCCATGTAAACATAAAATAAATCTGGTAAATTCAACGCTAAAGCCATTGGCAGCAAGCATTTTTTTAAGCCGTATTTAGCAATTACTAATCCGCCTAAAATACCGCCGCTAATTAACGAAATTACACCAACTGTTCCGTATACTAAACCGAATTCCGATGTAGTCAAACCCAAACCACCAGCAGTTCTTTCATCCAATAAAAACAAAGTGGCTATTTTTACTAACATCGCTTCACCCAATCTATAAAGTAAGATAAATGCTAAAATAGCGATTATATTACGTTGAGCAAAATACGAGCGAATAACTGTTACAAAAGGGATATCATTTCTTGTAGATTCAGATTGTCTTCTATTTTTAATTTCCGGTTGTGGGAGAATAAAAAGATGAAATATAAAAAGTATTGCAAAAATTAAAGATGCTAATCCAATGGTAATACTCCAACTTAAAGGAATATTTTCGGTGGACTTTTCTAAACTTCCTGCTAAATATACTAAAAATCCCGTACTAAATATAATTGCTAGTCGATAGGATAGGGTACGAATCCCCACAAAAAAAGCTTGTTTCTTTTCACTTAATGCCAACATATAAAAACCATCTGTGGCAATATCATAAGTCGCAGAAATAAATGCTCCAACTAATAGTATTACTAAGGAAAGAGAAAAGAAACTTGATGTGGGCAGTTGAAAAGATAAAGCTAACGCAGCCAAGCACAAGCACATGGCAAATTGCATTGTCAGCAGCCATCTTCTTTTTGTAGAATAAATATCTACTGCTGGACCCCAAAACATTTTGACTACCCAAGGAAGGTTAATTATGCTCGTCCAAAATGTAATTTGAGCGTTATCAATTCCTAAATTTTTATAAAAAACTACCGATACCGCATTAATAATCATATACGGCATCCCTTCAGCAAAATAAAGGCTGGGAATGTAAGCCCAAGGTGAAATAAATTTACTTTTCGGTTTATCAGTTTGAATTGTCATTCGATTTTAGATTTTAGATTTTGGATTAACTTTACTTTATGTCTAAAGCCAGAAGCTCGAAATAATGAGACTGTCTTATTTTTTGGTCATAATTGCCATTAACTAATACTAAGAAGGTATATGTAAATAGACAGGACTTATAGGATTTAAGTCAGACGTAATATTGATACAGCTTGTGCCACATATTCAAATGAAATGCGGCAAATTAAATATCGTAAGTCTAAATTACAAAATTCGCTTACTCCTATAAAATTCCGACAATCTTTATAATTTGTTACCATTAATTACTCAGATATTGATGGTATTCATTGCATAATTACTTTTTTAAGTCAATATTTATTTATACAACTATATACAGTTACCAGTAGTGAGGAGTTAGGAGTGAAGAGTTAGGAGTTAGGAGTTAGGAGTTATAAATTTAAATCCCCCTCTCCCCCCTCTTCCCCCTCTTCCCCCTCTCTCCCCTCTCCCCCCTTGTCTCCCCACTTCCCCATTCAACCACGAAGAATAAATTAGATTTTTGATGATTCGGTCAAGATAAAGGCAAGCTTGTGGCAAAATTTATTAAGTTTATAAAAGTCCTCCCAATAATTTAGAGTTTTCCCAGCATGACTACAAACCTTCCAAGTCTTTACGATCCTTTTTCCACCGAAGCTAAATGGCAGAAGTTTTGGGAAGAGAAACTTTTGTATAAAGCTAACCCCGATCGCGATGGCGAACCTTACGCAATTATGATTCCCCCACCCAACGTTACGGGGAAACTGCATATGGGGCACGCTTTTGACAATACTTTGATTGATTGTCTCGTGCGCTATCACCGGATGAAGGGATTTAATGCTTTGTATCTTCCCGGAACCGATCACGCGAGTATTGCGGTACAAACGATTATTGAAAAGCAGCTTAAGGAAGAAGGTAAAACTCGCTACGATTTGGGACGCGAGAAATTTTTGGAACGTGCTTGGGAGTGGAAAGCTGAATCTGGAGGTACGATTGTTAACCAGTTGCGGCGTTTGGGTGTTTCGGTGGATTGGACGCGAGAACGGTTTACGATGGATGAAGGTTTATCGAAAGCTGTTCTGGAAGCTTTTGTCCGTCTTTACGATGAAGGCAAGATTTACCGAGGAAATTACTTAGTTAACTGGTGTCCTGCTTCTCAATCTGCGGTTTCCGATCTAGAGGTTGAGCAAAAGGAAGTTGACGGTAAGCTGTGGCATTTCCGCTATCCCCTTACGGATGGTTCCGGCTATCTGGAAGTGGCTACAACTCGTCCGGAAACGATGCTGGGAGATACTGGGGTAGCTGTGAATCCCAACGACGATCGCTACAATAATTTGATTGGCGGAAGTTTGACTTTACCTTTAATGAATCGCGAAATCCCCATCATTGGCGATGAATTGGTAGATCCGGCTTTCGGTACTGGTTGTGTAAAAGTTACTCCCGCTCACGACCCCAACGACTTTGAAATGGGTAAGCGTCACGATTTGCCGTTTATCAATATTATGAATAAAGACGGCACGATGAATGAAAATGCCGGGGAGTTTCAAGGGCAAGATCGTTTTGTGGCTCGGAAGAATGTTATTGCAAGATTGGAAGCTGACGGGGTTTTAGTCAAAATTGAAGATTACAAGCATACCGTTCCCTACAGCGATCGCGGTAATGTTCCTGTAGAACCTTTGCTTTCTACTCAATGGTTTGTCAAAATTCGTCCGATGGCTGACAAAGCTTTGGAATTTTTCGAGCAGAATTCTCCAGAATTTTATCCCGAACGTTGGGGAAAGGTTTATAAAGATTGGCTCATAAAATTAAAAGATTGGTGTATTTCTCGTCAGCTATGGTGGGGGCATCAAATTCCGGCTTGGTATGCAGTTAGCGAGACGAATGGTGAAATTACCGATACTACGCCGTTTGTTGTCGCAAAAGATGAAGCCGAAGCTTGGGAAAAAGCCAAAGCACAATATGGCGAAAACGTTCAATTAGAAAGAGATGCAGACGTACTCGATACCTGGTTTTCTTCTGGATTGTGGCCCTTTTCTACCTTGGGATGGCCCGAAGAAACCGACGATTTAAAGAAATATTATCCTACCAGCGTTTTAGTAACTGGCTTTGATATTATCTTCTTCTGGGTAGCCAGAATGACTATGATGGCTGGTGAATTTACTGGGCAAATGCCGTTCAAAGATGTTTACATCCACGGCTTGGTACTGGATGAAAACGGTAAAAAAATGTCCAAGTCGAAGGGAAATGGTATCGATCCGTTGTTATTAATTGATAAATACGGTACCGATGCTGTACGCTACACCTTGGTTAAAGAAGTAATTGGTGTTGGACAAGATATCCGTTTTGATTACAACCGCAAAACTGATGAATCTCCCTCGGTGGAAGCATCGCGCAACTTTGCCAATAAGTTATGGAATGCAGCCAGATTCGTAATGATGAATTTGGACGAACAAACACCCCAGCAGTTGGGAATACCCGCAGCCACAGAATTAAGCGATAAATGGATATTGTCACGCTTCCATCAAACTGTTCAAGAAACTAACAGTTACATGGAAAAATATGGCATGGGAGAAGCTGCCAAAGGACTTTATGAATTTATCTGGGGTGATTTTTGCGACTGGTATATTGAGTTAGTAAAATCTCGCTTGCAGGAAGATGCGGAACCAAATTCGCGAAAAGTTGCACAGCAAACCTTAGCTTATGTATTAGAAGGGATTTTAAAACTTCTTAGTCCCTTTATGCCTCACATTACCGAAGAAATTTGGCATACCTTGACTCAACAAGGAACAGAATCCGGTGAAAGTTTATCGCTGCAAAAATATCCAGAAGCGAATACACAATTAATTGATTCCGAATTAGAGTCAGAATTTGAATTATTAATCGGCACAATTCGCACCATTCGCAACTTAAGAGCAGAAGCAGACGTTAAACCTTCAGTTAAAGTTACCGTTAATTTGCAAAGCGAAAGCGCAAAAGAACGTCAAATTCTTAATATTGGAGAACCATATATTAAAGATTTGGCGAAAGTTGAGAATTTAACCATAGCTAACAAGCAAAAGAACGATACAGTAACAAAGAAGAAAACGAGCGGTGCTTTAAGAATAATTATCTTAGGTTTGCTAACAGTTACCTTAGCCAGAATCGCTTACGCTGTATCAATTTCAGTGGATAACCTTCCTTTCTTTGGAACATTTTTTGAACTAGTAGGTTTTGGTTATTCACTATGGTTCATCCGGATATATTTACTCTCTAATAAAAAGAGACAAGAATTGCGACAAAAATTCTTCAAATCATCAACTGACGCAAACCTGACTCCGGTAGAATCATCGCAACCCGAATTAGGAGAAGTAGCAACGGGTGTAGTTGGTACCGTACAAGTACTGCTTCCCCTTGAAGGTGTAATAGATATGGAAGCATTGCGTGGCAAATTAGAGAAAAACCTCAGTAAAATAGAAGCTGAAGTACAATCTTTAACTGGTAGATTGAGTAATTCCAAATTTGTTGATAAAGCACCAGCAGACGTGGTACAAGGAGCGAGGGATTCTTTAGCAGAAGCCGAAAAACAAGCCGAAATTTTACGCGATCGCCTTCAACGCATTAAATAACCACCGGAGTTAGGAGTGATGAGTTATGAGTACTTCGACAAGCTCAGTAACCTTATTGAGTTAGGAGTTATGAGTGATGAATAAAATTGTCGCTAGGGAGCAAGATGCGAACACTACAGAAAATAACTATTAACTATTAATTCCTAACTCCTAATTCCTAATTCCTAACTCCTAATTCCTAATTCCTAACTCCTAATTCCTAATTCCTAATTCCTAATTCCTAACTCCTAATTCCTAACTCCTAATTCCTAACTCCTAATTCCTAACTCCTAATTCCTAACTCCTAATTCCTAACTCCTAATTCCTAACTCCTAACTCTTTTTGAAATCATGCTTTATCTAGCCCAGGTACATAAAAATGAATTTTTAGTTCAATCCGAGTTACGGTTGTTAGCGCGTCAAGAAACTGAAAATATGTGGGCAATGATTCCAGAAGATGCTGTTATTCTTTTGGGAAAAGGTAAACATCTGACTGAAAAATTGCTCGTTTTAGTAGAACTTTCTGCTACAGGAGAAATTGAAAAAATTGAAGACGCTACCAAATGGGTATTGGAAATAGTGCAAAAATATCTTACCACCGGAATCTCACCAGAATTTTTACGTCAAGAAGCCGAACGAGCCGAAGATTGGCGACAAAATTTAACTTTACAAAATCAAGACTTAGCGCGTAGAACTTTAGAATTAGAAGCACGTAGAGAACAAATTCAAGCCTTGGAAGAAGCGCTTCAACGCGCTAAAAATGAACCTCATCATCCAGATGAAAATGTGGAGAGTTGATTTTTTTTAATATTTTTATAATTTTAGGATGCTCTCACCCTCGAAGGGTGGAGCTACAAGAACAAAGCCCACCTGCGTGGGCTATAGAATTAGTATTTTTATAAATTATTACAAGTTAGCGCGATCGCAAACTACAAATCAAAATAAGCCGGAAGTTCCTTATTCCTACTCCATAAAACCTGCGGAGGCAGGTTTCGCCTGTGTAGCCGTGATTTCCAATCGCCAGGTGCTTTAGGTTTTATCCCCATCTCCCCACCGAATCTTTCCGTTTACCTCCAAATTAAAGGAGACGTTGGACTGTGTACGCCGTCTCTACATCAATAATTCATAAAAATTATTCATTCACCCAACTACCCACAATCGGCTATCATGATCGAATAAATTAGCTTATAGCATCACTCTTTTCTGTTCCATAATTCTTCGGCAAATTGATGCAAACACAACAAAAATCGGCGCAAAAGCCAAGCATTCGTCCTCAAAATCCTAATTTCTCTTCAGGTCCTTGTTCTAAACGTCCTGGTTGGTCTTTGGAAGTATTAAATGATGCAACTATAGGGCGATCGCACCGTTCTAAGTTAGGTAAGGCAAAGTTAGCGGAAGTGATTGAGTTATCTAAGGAAATTCTTCAAGTTCCCGATAATTATCGATTGGGTATTGTCCCCGCATCTGATACGGGTGCGGTGGAAATGGCGATGTGGACTATGTTAGGACAGCGCGGTGTTGATGTTTTAGCATGGGAAAGTTTTGGTAAGGGCTGGGTGACTGATGCGCTCAAGCAGTTGAAGCTCAAAGATATCAATACTTATGAAGCCGATTACGGACAAATTCCCGATTTTTCGGTAGTTGATTGCGATCGCGATGTAGTATTCACCTGGAACGGTACGACTTCTGGCGTGAGAGTTGCTAACGGTGATTGGATAAAAGATAACCGTCAGGGGTTAACAATTTGCGATGCAACTTCCGCCGCTTTTGCGATGGAAATTCCTTGGCACAAAATTGATGTTTTGACTTATTCCTGGCAGAAAGTCATGGGTGGAGAAGCCGCGCACGGTGTAATTGTTTTATCACCAAGAGCAGTTGAAAGATTAGAAAGCTATACGCCAGATAGACCGTTACCAAAGATTTTTCGGTTAACTAAAGGCGGTAAACTTATTGAGGGAATCTTTGAAGGTTCGACAATTAATACACCATCAATGTTGTGTGTAGAAGATGCGATCGATGGTTTGAAATGGGCGAAATCCATCGGCGGTTTATCGAAGTTAATTGAGCGTTCCAATAATAATTTACAAGTTTTAGAAGACTGGGTTGCTAAATCTGACTGGATTGATTTTTTGGTAGAAGATAAATCGATTCGTTCTAACACTTCTATTTGTTTCAAGATTGTTGATGAATGGTATAAATCTTTATCTAAAGAGGAACAAGCAGCCAAAGCCAAAGAGTTAGTTTCCTTGATGGCGAAAGAACAAGTTGCTTACGATATTGGTTCCTACCGCGATGCACCTCCAGGGTTGCGTATTTGGGGTGGTGCGACGATAGAATCCAAAGATATGGAAGCTTTAACTCATTGGTTGGATTGGGGATTTGGTCAGATAAAGCAGTAGGTTTCGTTTGTCGGCAGATGGAGACGTAGCAGTGCTACGTCTCTACATTGTTTTTTTTACAGTTGGGTTTCGCTTCAAAAACCAACACTGGGAAATTACTCAGATATTAATAAAACTTTTTCCGGGTTATACCGACTAGAAACCGTATCATACTTATAGTTACAGCAGAAGATGTTTCTTTAAGATATTGCAAACTATTCATGAAATTTAGCTTTTAGCAGCTACCAATATTTTTAAAATTCCTGACTGTAGGGTGTGTTTATAGAAAAACAAAAAACAGATTCATAGGTGAGAGAGGAGAAGTAAGTGAAAGATTCTACAGCAGTTCCATCAGATTTTTCATTAGAAGAATGGATCAGTAATCCACTAAAAGATGCGACAAGTAAAGAAGATACTTTAATACAAGATTGGATGGAAAATTCGGAAGATAAATCAGAATCATTCGATGAAGTTAATGAAGCTTACGAAATCGAATGGGTAAATGAAGAATTTGGCGAACAAAAGGTTTTAACACTCAAACAAAGAAGAATTTTAGGGAATCTTTACTATTATTGGAGAACTTATAAAGATTCTAGCGGACAAGGTGGAGAAGTCTACAATCACGTACCCTGCCGCACCAAAATTCAAGGGCGATCGCCAGACGTTGCATACATTACGCCGCAGTTAGCAAAGCATTTTGGCGAACTTGAAGTTTTCCCTCAAAGTTTTCCCTTAATCGCCGAAGTAGCTTCTCCTGCTGATTTAGCAGAAGAATTGATTGCAAAGTCTCACGAATATTTGCGATCGGGAAGCGAGGAAATTTGGTTAATTTTCCCCGAAAATCGCTGGATTATCATAATTACGGAAAATCAACGACTTGTATTCACTTCTGGCGATATTGTTTACACTCAAAGACTGCTAAATGGCTTCAGCGTTGAAGTTGATGAATTATTAGCATGAGGAAAGTAAAGTTAGGAGTGAGGAGTGAGGAGTTAGGAATTAAAAATTAAAAGTTAATAATTAGAAATTGGAAATATTTGTAAAAAATACAAATTTTTTAATTTCAAAATAAGAGAGATTAATCTATTAACGCAGCGTGTTCGTAAGGATATGGGATTACTTTTAACTCCTAACTCTTAACTCCTAACTCCTACCTCCTAACTCCTACCTTTTAACTCCTACCTTTTAACTCCTAACTCTTAACTCCTAACTCTTAACTCCTAACTCCTAACTCCTACCTCCTAACTCCTAACTCCTACCTCCTAACTCCTACCTATTACCTAAACCCTAAAATTTCCGAAACTGCTTTAACAATATCAAGATAAAAATTTCCCTGCACTTCACGGAATAATTCAAACTTAGTATCGGGGGCACCAAAAAACGGTCTTAAAAACCATCCTAACTGCATACCGACAAAGCCGTAAAGTAGCAACCAAGACCTTAAAATAGTTGTACGAGTACCCTTCCCAGTTTCATTTTGTTCGGAAAGTAGCTGCATTCCATCGTAAAGAAATTTAACTCCAAATGAACCCGTAATAACAAAAATAAACACGTTGAGAATTTTGAAAAATTGGTAAGAATTAGGTGTAGTGATTAGAAAGAATAGCGTCACTGGTGCAAAGCTGAAAAGCAAGACGCTAATTACAGATACAGCCGTAAGCAATACGACAAAATGCTGTTTTAAAGTACTGCGAGAACCGAATAGAACATTGAAAAAGAACAAAGTTGGAAAGCAAATCATTATCGACAGCAAATAGAATGCAGGAAGCTTGATAGTACTGGTTAATGCTTGCATCCAGCCATGAGAACCACCAATAATACCGCCATAAATTGCGAAGAAAATAGAACTACAAACTAATAGAGAATTAGTTTTACTTTGCAATCTTATTTCCTGACGAATTTCTTCTAAAAAGCCTTGGCGATCGCGCAGTAAGCTAAGTAGAACATTAAAATGTTAAGTTCCTTGAAACTCAGTCTTTTTTTCCAGCATTTTATTATCTTGATTCATTGTTATTATTTATTTCAGTAGTTTTTATAGATTTTATGAATACAGGGAACGGGGTAGAGGGGGAGATGGGGAGATGGGGAGTAGAGGGGGTAGAGGGGGTAGAGGGGGTAGAGGGGGAAGAGGAGATAGAGGGGGTAGTTAAACAGCGAGCAAGATGCTCGCACTACTCCTAACTCTTAACTCCTAACTCCTAACTCCTAACTCCCTACTCCCTACTCCCTACTCCCTACTCCCTACTCCCTACTCCCTACTCCCTACTCCCTACTCCCTACTCCTAACTACTATCTAAACCCCAAAAGGTGAGCTAAAGATTGAATAACACTTAAATAAAAGTTTCCTTCTCTTTCTCGAAACAACGTAAAAGGTGCTGTTGGCGTACCGAAAAATGGTCTGAGAGTCCACCCCAATTGACTACCAACAAAGGCATACAAAAACAACCACGATCGCAAAATTTTCCGGCGTGTCGTACTATTTTCACCATCTTGTTCTAAAACAACTTTCGCAGCTTTATATAAAGAAGAAATCCCAATAAATCCGGTAGCCGCAAAAATAATTACATTTAACAAAATTAAAAACTGATAGTTACCAGTACTAAGCATAAAAAACAAAGTTATTGGCGCAAAGCTGAACAACAGCACGCTTGTTACTGAAACTGCTGTTAACACCAAAGCAAAATATTGAGGAAAAGTACGTTTGTCGCCAAAAATGATATTAGCGAAATACAAAGTAGGCAAACAAATCAGCAGCGTAATTAAATAAAGCGCCGGTAATTTGACAGCAGAAGATAAAGCCTGCATCCAGCTATGATAAGCACCAATAATCGCGCCATAGATAGACAAAAATAGCGAACTGCAAACTAATAAAGAAATGATTTTACTTTGTAACCTTACCTTCTCACGAATTTCTGTTAAAAATACTTGCCTTTCCCGCAATAAGTTAGTTAATACAACAAAGTATTTATTAGCTGTTGATTGTTTTTGAATCATTTTATTTGATAGTTGATAGTTGTTATTTACTTATTGCTAAATCAAATTTATAACTTTATTTGCAATCCAAAATCCAAAACAAACAAAACGCATCCGTTGTTAAATGCATCCGTTGTTAAAATCCAAAATCTAAAATTATATAACTCCTAACTCCTAACTCCTAACTCTCAACTCCTAACTCCTAACTCCTAACTTATTCGTCATAATCATTTCCAGAACCATATTTCCAACCATCAACCCAACGATGCCAATAATATTGATAGTTATTCGGTAAGTTTTTCACCCACGGTTCTAACATTTGACTGACATTGAATAAAACAGAATAAACACCTAAGTTAATAAAATGCCACATCCAATCTAGTAAAGTTATCAAACCAACCTGGGGAATAATTTTGATAATTAAACCTGGATTAGTTAAACTTGTTTGAAAAAGCGTTTTTGTTAAACCGGAAAACTGCACCACATCCTGTAAAAATGGTTTGAGTATTGGTTCCCCTAACTTTTCCATTTGAGCAAATACAACTGATAACAACTCATTGATTTGATTTGGCTCTATTTTTTGATTTACACCCACGCTCATCGCTTTTTGAAATAACCAAGTAACTGTTAGACTCGGTTGATATGGTTGCAATAATGACAGCGATGCAGCTGATAATTGATTATTTTGCAAAGCTTCATCAACACCCAAAGTTAAACGCTTGAGATTTCGGATCATGGCACCAAAACCACCGAAACTTAAAGGTGATTGATTTCCGCTGCTATCACCTACGGGTAAAATACGAGAAAATGGTGTTTTTAAAGGACTTTGACGATAAGAAGGGAAGAAACCAAACAGCGCTCTTTTAAAGTCAAGTTGCTCTAATTCCACACCTTGATATTCTGGCATCAAGCGCAGATATTCTTCAAAAAATGCTTCTAAACCGATTCTATCCGGATCTGCATCCATATAGGTAAACATATAAGTTGTTCTACCATCTTTTGCTGGAAAAGCTTCCCAAAAATACTGACACTGGTTTTCTATTTCAGTAAACGATAACAACAAGTCGCCAGTTTCGTTTTCCGGAAAACCCGATGCACAAGTTCCCACTACCATACACAACGCATCTGGTTTGACTCCCTGACGTATCTGTTGGGTGATGGGAGAAAAGTTTCCCATCGCGTCAATTAACAATCTACTTTTGAAGTTGTTTACCATCACCCCATCGGGATGTACTACCGCTTCGCTAAAAGGTGTATTCTCAAACAGCTTTCCTCCTCTTTCCAGAAAACGCTGTTTCAAAGTTTCGAGTAAATAAACTGGATATACGCCGATATTGAGAACATTTTCCACCCAAACTTCCGTACCCGCAGTAAAACTTACTCTGGCTGGATTATATTCGGTGGCGATCGCCTTATCTAACTCTTCAGAGGTAAGTAAATCTAATTCTAAAAGTACTTGTAATTCGTTACAAGATATGTTCCATTCTTGTTCTCTACCTCGCAAAATTCCTCTTTCAATTAAGGCGACTTTTATACCTCGTGAAACTAGGGCACAACCAATTAAAATACCTAATGTTCCACCAGAAATAACAACATCCCAATCTACATTACCTAAAGGCTGCTGACTTTCTTTTACTACCATCGGTACGGGTGCATTTCCTGATTTGATGGATGTCAATATGCGATCGGCGCGACGTAATCCCCCGAAAACATCTCCTGGTAATTGTGAGAGAATTTCTTGTGTTAAAGACATAGTTATTGTTTGTGCGAATTTATCAAAGCTGTATATATTTAATTTTCTTACTTTTTATGATTATGCAGAAAAAAAGATCATAGTAAATTCAATAAATATTTGCTTTAATTGGTATTGATTTTGACGGCGAAAATTCACCTTGAATTCTTATAACGTATAATTACTGTAAAATGTCAGTCAATATACGGATAAATTAAATTTTTCTAAATATTATTCAAGCTATAGAGTGCTAATGTCAGTTATTAAAGGGTTTTGAGCCGTTTATTAGGCTGTATTTTCACGTTCGGTATCCAAAAATCTACTTTAAAAAAAATTGATTATTCGCGATCGCAGATAAAGAAACAGTGAAGTTACGCGGAAAAAGGTGTGATAAAAAACAAAAGAGATTATTGTAAAAAGCGAACCACTTACAAGCAAAAGTTAGCACTTTGATGTATATCTAAACAACATTTAACCGCTCGTTTTTTGATATTTATGAAAATAGCATTTATCGTAGACAGATTTCCGGTTTTATCAGAAACATTCATTATCAACCAAATTACAGGATTGCTCGATCGCGGGCATGAAGTACATATTTATGGAAAGCAGACTGATGAAAATAAGGTGCATCCAGATGTCGAAAAATATAAATTAATTGAACGCACGCGCTATTTACCTGAAATTCCGCAAAATTACTTGTGGCGTTTATTTCACGTACTTTATTTGTTCGCGAAAAACTTTTTTCAAGCACCGGGCGTGTTATTGCGTTCTCTGAATATTTTTAAGTATGGTAAACGAGCAGCTTGTTTAAGATTATTTTACTCAAGTTTACCTTTTTTAAACGCACCTGAATACGATATTATTCACTGTCAATTTGGCAGACAAGCAGTTTGTAAATTTGGTCCTTACAGTTATGAAGGCGTGGCGCTGCGGGATATTGGTGCAGTCAAAGGAAAGTTAATTACAACTTTTCGCGGCTACGATATTAGTTGGTACGTAAAGGAGTATGGTGAAAATGTCTATGATGAGTTATTTCAAAAAGGAGACTTTTTCTATGCCAACTGCGAATTTTTTAGAAGGCGAGCAATTGAACTCGGATGCGATGCAAATAAAATAGTCGTTCACGGTTCTGGAATAGATTGCAGTCGGTTTAAATTTAAAGCTCGATATCCCGATCGTTCCGGCTTAATTCGGATTGCGACAACAGGACGTTTAACTGAAAAGAAAGGCATAGAATACGCGATTCGTGCGGTAGCTGAAGTTGCAAAAGTTTATCCTAATATTGAATTTAATATTATTGGCGATGGAGAATTAAAAGAGGATTTTATTCAAATAATTCAGGAATTAAATATTGCCGATAAAGTCGATCTCAAAGGATGGAAAAATCAAAAAGAAATTATATCTATTCTTGATGAAAGTCACATCTTTGTAGCACCAAGCGTCACAGCAAGCGACGGAAATCAAGATGCTCCAGTTAATACTTTGAAAGAAGCAATGGCGATGGGTTTACCAGTTATCGGTACCCTCCACGGTGGTATTCCCGAATTAGTTGTAGATGGTGTTTCTGGATTTTTAGTTCCCGAAAGAGATGAAAAAGCTATTGCACAGAAATTGATTTATTTAATAGAGCATCCCGAAATCTGGCAACAAATGGGTTTATCCGGTCGCCAACAAGTGGAAACGCAATATGATATCAACAAACTAAACTCCGAATTAGTGGAAATTTATCAACAAGTATCGGGTAACGATTTAAATTTATCAGAAGAAAAAATGCTTGTTTCTCCTGTAAGTCCCAAATACATATAAATATAATCGAGGATTAAATGAACTCCAAACCAGAAGTAACAATTATAGTCGCACCACGAGAACGTTTTAGCTATACTCGTGAATCTCTAGAAAGCATTTACGAGCATACACAGTTACCGTTCAAGTTAATTTATGTTGACGGTGGTTCGCCTGCTCATATTAAGAATTACCTGGAAACTCAAGCCACCGAAAAGCAATTTCAAGTAATTCGCACCGAACATTACCTTTCTCCCAATCACGCCAGAAATCTTGGTTTGCGTCAAGTTGATACTAAGTATGTAGTGTTCATCGATAATGATGTGGTGGTGACTCCCGGTTGGTTGAAAACTGCGGTAGATTGCGCCGAAGAAACCAATGCAACCGTAGTTAGTCCCCTTGTCTGTCAATATTTACCGCTACACGAAGAAGTGCATTGCGCCGGTGGTGAATCGGGAATCAAAGTAGAAACCAAAAACGACACCACAAGAAGACGGTTTATTGAAAAGATTTTCAAGCAAGGACGAAAAGTTGCAGATGTACGTCCTAAATTGCAGCGTCAAGAAACCGGATTGGCGGAATTTCACTGCATGATGGTACGCACGGAAATCTTCGATAAAATCGGTTTGCTCGATGAAGGCTTATTAAATACCAAAGAACACGTAGATTTGTGTATTTTAGTAGCCGAAGCTGGCGGTACTATTTATTTAGAACCCGATTCCTTAGTAACTTACGTACCCGGACCACCTTTAGAATGGTCGGATGTCGGGTATTATATGTTGCGTTGGAGCGACGGTTGGGAAATGGCGAGTTTAAAAAGATTGCGCGAAAAGTGGAATCTGAGCGAAGACAAGTATTTCCAAAATAAATATAAGCGGTTGGGATGGCGCAGAAAGATGACAATTATCGAACCCATCAGCCAGAAACTCAGCTTTGGTAATCGTTTCTTATCTAAAGTTGCCGGGAAATTAATTGGTAAGGCAGATAGAATGCTCAACAACTACATTACCAGCAGCTACGCCCGCAAACACCTGCAAAACAAAAATCAAACTCCCCCCACTCAACCACCGAATGCAATAACTGCATCATCGCAGGGTTAATAGTTGTGTAACCCCAGTGTGGAGACGTAATATATTGCGTCTCTACATCATCGCGAAAAACTTATTTAATAAAGGGTGAAAAATATTGAAAAGAAAAAAATTTAGAAATTACCAGCCGCAGGAAGCGTTTTACACGCCGGAAAGTTTACTGAGACATCCTGTTAGATTATTTAAACAAATGTGGCTGGACTTGCTAGGTTCCCGCGAACTAGCTTGGAGATTATTCGTAAGGGATATCAGCGCTCAATATCGTCAGTCATTTTTAGGAATAATTTGGGCTTTTGTACCGCCAATAGTCATGGCTGCGGGGTTCACTCTCGCCAGTCAAGCTAAGGTGATCAACATTGGGCAAACTGACTTACCTTATCCAGCGTATGTAATGTTTAGTACCGCTCTATGGCAAACCTTCGTAGAAGCTATTAACGGTCCGGTAAAAGCGGTAACGGAAGCAAAACCGATGCTAGCGAGAGTTAACTTTCCTAGAGAAGCGTTAATTTTAGCTAAATTAGGCGAAGTTTTTTTTAATTTTGCCATCAAATTAATTTTAATTATCGGCTTATTTATCTGGTTCCGCGTTCCTGTTAGTTGGACGGTAATATTAACACCAGTAGCTTTGATTCATTTAATTTTCTTCGGTACGTTTATTGGTGTTTTACTATCACCTTTAGGAGTATTATATCAAGATGTATCGAAAGGATTAACTTTACTAACCAGTTTTTGGCTATTTTTAACTCCTGTAGTTTATCCAGTTCCGACACAAGGAATTTTCGGTAATATAGTCAAGCTAAATCCCGTTACCCCCCTACTCGTAACAACGCGAGAACTCGCAACCACGGGAATCATATCGGAACCCGTCGGGTTTTGGATAGTCAGCGTTATTACTATAATTGGATTATTTGTAACCTGGGTTGGTTTTCGTTTGGCAATGCCTTTTGTGGTTGAAAGAGTAAGTTCTTAAATTATGACTAGTTTAATAAACAGAAAAATTGATACGCAGCCCGAAGAGCGTGAAGCAGTTATTACCGTTGAAAACGTTTCTAAAAAGTTCTGTAGGGATTTAAAACGCTCTTTATTTTACGGCTTACAAGATATTGCCATTGAAGTTACGGGTGGAAGAAGGAAAAGCGATGCTCTGCGTAAAAATGAATTTTGGGCGCTTAAAGATGTTAGCTTTCAACTACATCGAGGTGAAGCACTGGGATTAGTAGGTTCTAACGGAGCCGGAAAAAGTACCATATTACGAATTATTAGTGGTTTAATTAAACCCGATACCGGAACCGTAAGAGTCAAAGGTAGAGTTGCTCCTTTAATTGCATTGGGAGCGGGCTTTAATCCTATTTTATCGGGACGGGAAAATATTTACGCTAATATGTCAATTCTCGGTTTACCAACCGCAGAAATTGAAAAAAGATTTGACGAAGTTGTCGAATTTGCTGAAATCGCCGATGCAATTGATGCGCCAGTTCAAACTTATAGTTCCGGCATGGCTGCACGATTAGGATTTGCTTGCGCCGTTCACATCGAACCAGATATTTTATTAATAGATGAAGTGCTGGCAGTGGGTGATGTCAAATTTAAAATGAAGTGCCATCGCAAGCTATCAGAATTACGTAAAAATGGTACGGCATTTATCTTAGTTACCCATAATTCTCACAGCATATTAAATATATGTGAAACTTCGATTTTTTTGAAAAAAGGTGAGTTACTTGCTTCTGGAGATACTGAAAAAGTAATTCGGACATATGAAGAAGACCTTTGTTTGAGCGGTAAAGAAAATGCTTTAGGAAGAATGGTGTTGCCACCCAAACCAAAAGAAAAAAGCAATGGTTTAGATATCGTTTCGCTATGCTTTAAAGATGAAAAAGACAATAATTTAGAAAATTTATTTACTGGCGAAGCAGCATATTTAAGTGTAGAATGTAAATCTTACGAACATATTCATAGCGCCAATTTAGGAATGTTAGTTACGGCATTATCCGGTGGAGAAGGTCTTGTTTTATATATGACAACCACCAGCGATAATCAAGAATTAGAAATTCCAGTTGGTAAATCCGAAATACAAATGTATATGCCATACTGTTCGATGATTCCCGGTGTTTATAGCGCCAGAATCTACATTCGTAATGGCGTACTTTCCTATGACATAGTTGAATCATTTCGATTCACGGTTAAAGCCAATAAAACTATCAGCAGATGTCAATTTTATCAACCGAGAACATGGCAGGTTGTAAGTAAATGAACTAGATGAAATAGAAGCAATAGTTTGGCAATCTTAGCTGTATAAAATCTTAAAAACATAAAAACATATGTCTAAGAAAAGGTTTTATATCAAATCTATTTGATATTTAATTATTTCTATTGATTCAAGAACAGTTTAATTTTTGAATAAACTTAAAAATCTACAATCGGGTGTGTACAAATGAACAATATTCTACTTAGTATCATCATTCCTAGCTACAACAGACCTCATTTTTTACCGCGTGCTGTTAACAGTGCTTTACAGCAAACAGTAGAAGAGTTAGAGGTAATCGTAGTTGATGATGGTTCCGACGAGCCAGTACATCTACCAGAACATCCTCGACTTAAAGTGATTAGACTATCGAAAAACAGCGGTAATGCAGTAGCTCGTAATGTAGGGTTAAACGCTGCACGAGGTCGATACATTACCTATCTCGACGACGACGATCAATTATTGCCTCATATGGCGCAAGTATCCTTAGATGCTCTGGCTGATACCACATTACCCTCACCTGTAGCGGTACTTTCCGGCTTGGAAGTGATCGAACCCGATGGTAAAGTTGTTGACAGACGCTTACCCCCCACTTTGCTGCGTGGTGCTCATTTCTTTCTTGAAGACATCGAGCCTGGGAAATCTTATTTATCCAAACAGACATTAATTGTAGAAAGAGAACTTCTACTAGAAATTGGCGGTTACGACGAAACCTTTACCTCTCGCGTCCACACCGAGATGTTTTTGAGACTCAACCCAGTCTGTTCAATTTTGGGTTTACCAACCGTTACTTATCAGCTTACCGCTCACGAGGGAGCCAGAATTTCGAGAGATCCAGCGTTGCGTCAAGTGAATTTTGAGCGTCTGGCAAACAAGCATGAATCTCTGTTTAAAGCACATCCAAAAGCCTTTGCTAACTTCTTATGCGACCATGCAGCAAGGTCATTTGAACTCGGTCAACCAAAAGCTGCGATTTTTAGTTTCTTGCGGGCAATGCAGCTAGATTTAAAGCCTACATTGGGACGAATCAAATCGCTATTAACGTATCAATTGCGAACCTACACCAAGCAGGTGTTTAAAGAAGCTTTAAATAGCAATTAAAATAATTTTTGCAAATATCTAACGCCGGAATTATGGAAAAAAAATTGTCGGTAATGTACGTTATCCGAGGATATCCTCAAATTTCTCAAACCTACCTCAAGACCGAACTTGAGGCACTTTATAAAGATTATGACATTACTATAGTTTCTCGCAAACCTTCAGATATCCCTTACAAAAACTACTTTCCCTACCATCATTTAACTGAAAAAGAGGCGATTAAAGAATTAGCCGCGCAAGTTAAACCAGATGTTCTTCACACGCATTATTTAAATCAACTGGATTTTATTGCACCGCTAGCAGAAGAATTGGGCATTCCTTTTACAGTGCGATCGCATTCTTACGACACGCTTTGTTT
Organism: Rivularia sp. (in: cyanobacteria); assembly: GCA_965234645.1. Classification (GTDB taxonomy): domain Bacteria; phylum Cyanobacteriota; class Cyanobacteriia; order Cyanobacteriales; family Nostocaceae; genus Rivularia. The sequence continues at coordinate 1,061,442 of OZ248344.1, forward strand.
GCGTCGTAAAAATTGGCGGGGACGTATGCGAGAAGTATTGGAAAAAAATACGCCGCAGTTCCAGAAAGTTGCTCGCATTAAAGCCAATTTACATCGGATAAACCACGAACTTTGTTTGGGGGTTTTAGCTTTTCCTTTTGCACGCCAATATCTAGAAGAATGCGGTGTTCGTCCCGAAAAGATTATTGATTGCTTTCCCGTGGTAAACTATGAACTCTTCCACGATAAATCTGCTAATGGCGATGCAATTATGAATACTGGTGCAGTTATTCCTAAAAAGAAAATGGAAGACTACATCAAACTTTCGACTTTAGTTCCAGAGAAGGAATTCAACCTTTATGCACTTGGTTATAGAGTCGATGAATTAAAATCGGTTAATGAGTCAAAAGGCAATCCCGTAAATGTCACCCTACCGATAGAACCAAACGAAATGAGTCCGCAGTATAAAAAACATCAGTGGTTAGTTTATACAGCAGATTTTAATCTAGCAACAGTAGGCTGGCCAATGGCTGTAGCAGAAGCGCAAGCAGCGGGCGTAGGTGTATGTATGCCAAATATTAGACCTGACATTAAAGAATATGTCGGAGAAGCGGGATTTGTTTACAATTCCATCGAAGAAATGGTTGATATTATCAAAAAACCAGTTCCCAAAGATATCCGAGAAGCAGGATTTTTACAGGCTAAAAAATCAGATATTCAAGAACACAAACATTTACTAACTAATTTATGGCATAAAGCTTAAAATAACATCTTGTATCATGATTAAGAAGCCAAATTACCCGGTTTATGGCTCGCGGCACAATAAAAAAATCATGTATTTAGAAAAATATGCCCGGTTCCTCACACAGATAGACACACGATGTGAATTAATATAATTATATTAATATTAATGAAATTTTATTCTTTTATTACTTCCCAACCGATCGCTCCAAGAGTGCATTTACTAATTTTAATTAACCTGCATTATATCCCTCTACTTAATTATATGAACATCAGTTTTTAAAACCGACAAATTGAATTTAAAAAAATGAACACGCAAAAACTTGTTTCCGTAATTATTCCCTGCTTTAATGCCGAAAGGTGGATAGCAGAGACAATTGATAGCTGCTTAAAGCAAACTTATCCTTATATCGAAATTATTGTAATTGATGATTTTTCCACGGATCTATCTATGGAGATCGTCAAAAGCTATGGAGATAAAATAATATGGGAACATCTAAGAGAAAATAAAGGTGGAAGCTATGCTAGGAATAGAGGCTTCGCTTTATCAAAAGGAGAATATATTCAGTTTCTGGATGCAGATGATTTAATTTTACCAGAAAAAATAGAAAGACAAATAAACTTTTTAGAAGAAACACAAGCAGATGTTGTTTACGGTGATTGGCGATATCAAGGGCATCAATCTAATGGGGTAATATTCCTAGACGAAATAGAAAAACCTGGAACGCAAACAGATATTCTCCAATCTTTATTAGAAAATTGGTGGACTGCTGTGGCATCATTATTTTACAGAAGAACGGCTGTAGAAAAAAGCGGCGGATGGGATGAAAGTTTTTCAGCAGCACAAGATAGAGATTTTTTCATATCAGTAGTGATGAGTAATGTAAAAATTGTCTATCAACCCGGCTGTTATTCAATATATAGAAGATACGGCAACGTTACAGTATCAACCGCCTCAAAACCGCGCTGGGTAGAAAATCACTGTAAAGTTTTGCAAAAGGTAGAAAAAAGACTGTTACTAGAAAATCGAGAAATTCCGATTAATTATCGCCGTGCTTTAGCTGAAGGCTACTTTGAACTAGCTAGAGATTATATGTATATCGACTACGAGCAATATTTACGATTTTTGAATAAATCTTTAGCTTTGTGTCCTGATTTTAAGCATAAAAGCGAAAGAAAGATTTATAGCTTAGTTCAAGATATTTTGGGATTTCGCTTCAGCGAGAAAATTGTTCATCGCATCCTACTTTTACAAGCGTTTTTGGATGCTAAAATCTATTCGGGTACTTCAAAAAAATCCAAGTCAAATAAGAGCAATTATTGTGGCAATGTTGATATAAGCATAGTACAATAACTTTGATTTAGGAAAAGACTTATGGATAGAGGAAAAATAGTTGCGATCGTTACGGGTGTAATTTCTATACTTTTAGCTGTTGCTTACCTTGTAATAGTTCAAATTTTGGACTTTCGAGGTGAAATGAAACCCGCCCCCATTACTCAAGTAGAAACGTCTGTCGTCGCTACTTATGATGGATGGGGAGATGGGGAGATGGTGAGAGTAGTCGCGTGCGGAGGTTCCCTCCGTTGAGCGAACTACCGAACCCGGAGGGGGAGATGGGGAGAAAAAGAACTATATTAACGATACAATTTCAAGCTCGTTGAATCCCGTTTGTTCGTCAAGGCTTCTGTGAAAAGTGAAATCTTCGGCGATGCCAATTACAATTTCGGCGGTGGTATAAATAATGCAACCATCGCTGAGGTGTCCGCCAATAACTTTACCATGACTGTTGGCGATCGCGATGTGAAGATGTATTCCGGTAACTGCTAAAGTACCGTTGAGTGAAAGTATTTCAAATTTTTCAGTTAAAACTGTAGTATTCTCGCGATCGGCGAAGCGAATTGTCGCCTGTTTTAAACTACCAATTGCAGTTAATATAAAACCTGCTTGAATATTTTTTTCGATTGCAAAGCTTTTTAAACTTGTTCTTAAATCTGCATTGGATTTGAGTCTAATCGGAAAAACTTTCATGCTGCACGGGTAGCTAGTTTAATTTATGCTCGTGAAAGTATATATGAATTAGGCAATATTTAACATAGGCACATTAATATTCTTTGAAGTATTTTTTGTATCTGAGGGGTTGAACCCCTTATATATCATCAAACTGAGTAATTTAATTAAATTTAATTTAATTTTAATTCCGCTTTATCTCTTCTTTACACTACAAAGTAGAATCATGGACAGAAATTTAAGCATCTCTATCAATTGGATGTATTATCAGTAATGTTACGGAAGCGTATAGAAGCAAACATTTTTAGAATATACGCAAAAGTATCGTTTCTAGTTAATTTTATCGGGATGCTACATATGGCAGAACTGCTGCCTCAATGTCAAAATCTAAAAGAACAAGTAGAATCTATTTTGCAATTACAGCAAGAACCAGCTTTGGCTTCTTGTGACGTTACCCCGACTCAAACTTCGTTGAGGAAAGCAATCTCTCCCAAGTTTGAAATCGTGTTTGCAGGTGCGTTTAGTGCGGGTAAATCGATGTTAATTAATGCGCTGTTGGAGCGGGAATTGCTTTATAGTGCAGAAGGACACGCGACGGGTACGGAATGCAAAATAGAGTACGCACATCCCGAAAATGAACGAGTTGTTTTGACGTTTTTGAGTCAAGCAGAAGTTCGTCTCCAGATTTTTTCTTTATGCGATCGGTTGGGATTGCATAAGGTTGAAAATATTAACCTTGAAGATGCAATTGAGCTATTGCACCAAGGATGTGAAGCTATTATCCAGCAAGAAGGTGGCGAAAGTAAATCCGAACGTGCGAAACAGGCGAAAGCGTTAATTTTATTGTTGTCGGGATACGTAGCAAACCGCCAGCACATTCATGCGATCGAGAATGCCACTTACTCGATGGAGGAGTTTAATTTTAACAACCTCAAGGAAGCTGCTGGGTATGCGCGTCGGGGAAGTAATAGTGCGGTTTTGAAGCGGATTGAATATTATTGCAACCATCGACTGTTGCAGGATGGTAACGTAATTATTGACACTCCCGGTATTGATGCGCCGGTAGAAAAAGATGCCCGGTTGACTTATGAGAAAATTCAGCATCCCGATACTTCTGCGGTGGTGTGTGTCTTAAAACCTGCCTCGATGGGGGATATGACAAAAGCTGAAACTCAACTTTTGCAAGAAATTCGCGATAACCCAGGAATTAGAGATAGAGTTTTTTACGTTTTCAATCGTATTGATGAAAGTTGGTACAATACCGATTTAAGGCAAAGACTAGATAATTTAATTAATACTCAGTTTCAAACGGGTAGGGTTTTTAAAACTAGTGGATTGCTAGGATTTTACGGCAGTCAGATTAAACAAACTACTGCCGAGGATAGGTTTGGTTTAGATTCTATTTTCTTAGGTAAAATTCATCGGACAGAATTAGAAGAAGAAACGCCACAGTTTGTCTACGAATTTCTGCGTTACTGTACTGCTTCAGGTAAACTATCTTCCGAAAAATTTCGGATTTCTGTAAATAATTTTGAAACTCAGAATCAAAATTATGTAAGAATTTTATCAGAACAAGGAACTTTATTAGTTAATCAATTAATTCAAGATAGCGGTGTTGAGGAATTTAAAACAGCTATTACTCGCTATCTTACTCAAGAAAAACGTCCCCAGTTATTTAAAAATTTGGCTGACGATTTAGAAGATGTTTGTATTCAAATCAAGAAATATTATCAAAGTATACAGCGAGATTTAGACAGTCAACCGCAAGAAATTGAGGCGATGAAAGCGCAGGAATTGCAACGCCTCAATCAGCAATTACAACAAGTAGGAAATGATTTTCGCCATCATATTGCAGCAGAAGTTAACCAGGTAGTAACCAATGCTTGCGACAAATTTGAAGCGGATTTTAATCAATTGCGATCGCGAATGATTCACCGTTTGGATGAGCTGTTGGATACTTTCTCCGTTGCCGACACTTATAAACGGGCGACTTTAAGTCATCCTCGCAATGCGACAGCGCCTTTAATTGCTATTTTGGTAGAAGCGTTTTATTACTTAGCGAATCAGTTGGAAGATATTTTGGTGGAGTCTTCCCAGAAAGTTGTTGCTAATTTTTTTCAAAGGTTAAATGAAAGGATTCGTAAAGCTGAATATTATCGTCAGCTATATCGTTTATTAGGTAACGACGGAGGTTTAGAACAAGAATTACAAAAGTTAGAAAAACTGCTTTCTTTGGCTTTAGAAAATGCAGCGCGGGTTGAGTGCGATCGATTTGTAAGAGAAAGTCCGAGATTTTACGACGAAGGTACTTTTTCAATCTATCAGTTTCGCCAAACATTGCAGCAAACTTCTCAAACTTTCGATTGTGAAAGTATGGTAGAAGCTGAGCCAGCGATTAAACAACTGTTGAAATTAGATTTTGAACCAAAAGTCAGCGCCACTATTCGCATCACATTTCGCCAAACCATAAATCAAAGTTTTAAAACTCAGCTTTTACCAATGGCGGAAACCAAAAGTGATGAAATTTTACAGCAGTATCCGAAAGCGCGTGCTTATTTAGAAAAAACCTTGGAAAAAGAAGCCGAAGAGAAAGTTGCTCATAACAAACGACTCTTAGATGCTGTTTCTCGTAAAATTGCTAGTTTCAATCAATCTGTAACTGCTATCAACAGTTGCTTACAAGCGATGCAATTATACGATTATTTATTACCTACAATCGGCGAAATACCCACCTATTTAGTTGATAGTATATCGTCTGAAAATAACGGTATCGTTCAAACTATATAAGCGATTATCATTGATGTCGTCTTGGTGACAGAGATACCATCAAAATATTGGTAACTTAATTGAAAATTCTCACAAATGATTTAAATGTATATGGAAAGCAAATTTAAACCTTTGAGGTGCAATAACGATGATGTTTTGTCTTATAACGGTAACTTACTTAAGTTTAGCCAGCTTAAGCAGCAATTAGAAGATGAATTATGGCAAAAAGTCAACTATCTGCTCGCAAAAGAAAATGATGAATATCATAGCAAAGAAAGAATATATGAGTTAATTAATACTTCCTTCGGTTATTGCAATATCAGCGTTACCTTATCTTCACCAGAAGAAGGAAATGATTGCGAGATTCTCAGACTTGGTGCTAAAAGCTGGCAGAAAGGAAAAATTAGAATTCAATCATCTATAGATTTCTTACCCAACGAGAAAGATGCTACTAAAATAGCTCAAATTCAGTTTAACTTAGAATTCTTCTCCGAGGAATACGAAGTTCAAAAGCCGAAATTATCTTTTGATGATATGATGTATGCTGCATAACAGATAAGTTAAGACTTTTTCTATCCAAGTTCGATCGTCTCAGTTTAGAGATGAAAATTCAACGACGAATTTGTACTATAAAAAAGTTGAATTATCTCTACGAATTGTGAAGTTATTTTTGCATACTTATAATTATCTGAAATACAAAATTTTATCATAAATATGCATCATCAATTTGAATCTTTGACTGAAGATAATAAGTTTATTGTACTCAACAATATTGTTTTTAATGCTAATCAAATTAAAACCAGTATTGTTCAAGATTTTAAACCAAAAAAGAATAATTTAAATTTTTGTCGCAAAAATCTATTTCTGAGAAAATATTTTAGAGAAATAAATAACCAGAGAATATTTGATCGAATTGAATGGAAGTTTTGGTTAAAAGAAGATATTCAATGCAAATTAATTACCCTTGATAAAATTAGAAAATTATCAGAATTACAAATAAAAGTTATTTTAGACTTTTCATCACCGCTAAATGCAAATATTTATTAAGAAACTAAAAATAACGAATATTGTAACTTAAAAGTTTTTATATATTTCTCACTTCAAGAATTAGAAACTAAACAAACATCTACAATTGATTCTATAGAAACAACTGCTTTAAAAAGTATTTATGAGCAAAAAACCGCGTATTTCCATCCCCTCAGCAGTGAGAAAATATGTATTTGAACGCAATAACTACCAATGTCAAAGCTGCGGTAAACAGTATGGAGAAACCGATCTAACTATTGACCATATTATTCCCTTAGCGCGTGGTGGTTCAAACGATATTAGCAATTTACAAACTTTGTGCTTTACGTGTAATCGTAAGAAAACTGATAATATTGATAATCGGTTTCGGCGTTATTTTGATTAGTTGTATTGTAGGTTGTATTATGGTGCGATCGATCGTTAGGGTTATAACAAAATATTTATTTCGCGGCTAACGCACCGTTTAAAATTAGCTAATTGATTATTTAGTAAATTATATAATACTTCTTGCACCATTCTCAACAAGTCCAAAGAAACCCGGTTTCTTGCTGAATGAACAACGAGATATTAATGTTTTTACAAAAAGAAACCGGGTTTCTGACACTGGTGCAAGATGTGAGTTATATCTGATATCTTGCACCATTTTCGTTAAGCCTTCATAACCGCCTTGAAATCAATTTCAAGGAACCCATAACAAAGTACGTTAAAACGCACTAAAAGCCCTGTTCAGTCTTCTTTAGAAGACTTTGTGTATTAGCCTGAGAATTTATTGCGGTTGTTGAGAATGGTGTAAGATGTGAGTTATATAATACTTGGCGATTGGAATATGCCGCACCTAGCGGTAAACGCGGGTTATTCTATTAGCTCATCTTTAACCATCCAAAAACTTGATTGGGAGTAAGCGTTAATTCAGTTTCTGGTAATACCAATAAAACCTCTTCTCCTTGAAACAGTACTGGTTGTTTTTCGCGTTCAAATACTAAAATACTTGAGTCATCAGGATCGAGAAACCATCCTAAGCGAGTACCATATTTCAAACAATGAAGAATATTGCCAATCACTTTATTCGGTTTTTGATCTGGTGAAAGGATTTCAATTGTCCAATCTGATGGATTTTCAAAGTTGTCAGGAACGTCACCATCAGCAGTAAAATCGATGTTATCCCATTTAAAAACTGCAATATCCGGTATTATAGAACGTCCCCCAAAGGTACAGCGCAACTCAGGAAATGCATAAGCAATTTTTTTATCTTCAAGTTGGTTAATTGCAGTGCAGAGTTTTCCCTGTAAACGGCTGTGTCTTCCTTTTGGCATCGGTTTTTGAATAATTTGTCCGTTGATGTACTCGCTTGCTGGTTTTGTTTCTGGAAGTTTGAGGAATTCTTCTAGGGTTAGCGCTTGAGTGGTTGTAACCATTACTTTTGCTGGGGTAAGGGTGTTGATAGTTTAGCTTTTTTGATATGTGGGTGTTTTGGAATTGCGATCGCGCTTTGGGGTGGTTGTAAAAATGTAGGGGTTTAGTTCGTAGGTTGGGTTAGGCGCATTTATAAACATGGTTTTCAACAAAGAATAAATATTGCAACTTAACCCAACATTGCATTGTTTATTCACAATCTTAATGTTGGGTTACGACACGATTCATATAGATTCTCGTTACAACTTTAATTTGGTTTTCGTGTCTAACCCAACTTACAAACTACAAACTACGAAATCGAAAAAACATATATTTAGTAGTGCGAGCATCTTGCTCGCTAGTAATTCAATCATCTTGCTCGCTAGTAATTCAATCATCTTGCTCGCTAGTAATTCAATCATCTTGCTCGCTAGTAATTCAATCATCTTGCTCGCTAATAATTCAATCATCTTGCTCGCTAATAATTCAATCATCTTGCTCGCTAATAATTCAATCATCTTGCTCGCTAGTAATTCAACCTACCAACCACATAATGAAGGTGCGTTACGCTCTTCGATAACACACCCTACAAAAAAAGACTTGCCACAGCAAGTCTCTACATAATTAATCAGTTATATTCAAAAAATACCGTTGTCTACAGATTTTTTATCCCAATTGACTCAACCAACGATTAACATCAACCTTTAACTTTTGTCCCAATTTCAAAAGTTGACGCAATTGATTTGTATCTTTATGGTTGACAATTTCACCGATCGCTTTAGGTAGTATTTCAGCGTGCAGGCAATTGAAGTACAATTCTTGAGAACGCTCTAAGGAAATGCCTAAACTTAAATGCTCTTCAACTTCAATCAATCTTTCCAAACGCTGTATCTGGAAATCAAAACTACCGTTGGCATCGTACAATAATTGCCACAACAAGCGCAAGCTCAATCGCTCTAGTATCTGTTTTCCTTCGGGCAGATTCAAATTACAGTGTAAATGTTTGGCTTCGTTGGCGATCGCCTCTAATTCTACCAGGTGATTCCAACTCAGCGCTTCGTCGATATCCTGTTCTAATGCTCGCAATGTCATCATACACCGATATTCTAGGGCAATTTCGGCTGCTGCCTGTAATTCTTTGGGTGCTTCTAATCCGTCTCGGTGGAATGCCATCAACACTCCGTAGTTATCCCGATAGGTTTGAGTATAAAGCTGATCTACTCTGGAAAGTGTTTCTTCACTCAATAACCTCATTAATCTATGGCGCTCTTCAGCGAAAAGATTTTGTAAGTTGAAGGATTCTTCGCCAAATATCTGGGTCATTACTAAGATCGTATGAGCCGCGCTGCCTTGCTGCAAAGCATTTAACAGTTTGTCTTTGAGTTGGCTGTAATTGCGTTTACCTTCAAACGGTTGGATGCAGCAGTGAAAATCCCAACCTCCTAAATGCAACACGGCGAAGGTCATTTGCTGACTTTCCCAGGTAATTTCGGAGACTAACTTTAAATGCCCTACCGCTAAAGTTAAAGAACCCAAACGCTGCAATTGATGATCCAATTCGCTCGCGGTGTAACAATAAACCTGTTTTTGGTAGATACGCGAATCGTTAAAATCGTTGTTTTTGTCAGTAAAACCTGACTTCTCTACAGGCTGGTGTCCGTTAAATAAAGATGTAATCGCGTAGTGGGCTGTAACTTCTTTGAAGCTAATTTGAGAAGGTAGCACCAACTGACGATAAACTTCAGCACCCGTTCTAAAACTATCAATATTGGTAGGGGCGCTCTTCAGTCGTTTGATAAAATCTTTTTCTAATTGCACCCCTGCCACTTCTGCTGCTAATTCCATAGCGCGAGCGGCATAACGGAGAATTTGAGTTCCTTCAGGGCGGGAAAGTTCTTCAAAAAACCATCCGCAACTGGTAAACATTAATAATGAGTGACGCTGCATTTCTAATAAACGTAAAGCGTCTACCTGTTCGGATGCCTGTAATTTATGGTTTTGATGTTGATTTAAGAAGCTGGAAATATTGCTGGCACACCGATCTAGTACAATCTCTATATATTCATCTCGTGTTTGCCAGGGATCGGAAAAATATTTACTACCTTGTTCCTCATACACTTCTACCAATCGATCCCGGAGCCAGTTGAGAGTTTCTCTGAGGGGTTTGCGCCATTTTAAATGCCAATTGGGGGCACCACCGCAACCACAATCATCTTGCCATCGATCGACACCGTGAGCGCAACTCCAAGCGGTAACTGGTTTTAACTCAACTTCCCACGTCGGAGTATTTAAGCTGAGATAGTGAGCGAAATTAGTTACCGTCCAACCTCTATGAGGGAATTCTTGAGTAAAAGCATACGCCAAAGTTTTCTCGGTACCCTTTTTGTGGTGTCCGAAAGTCTCTCCATCGGTAGCGACTGAAATCACTTGAGACTGACGGCGATCGCCACGCACTGCTGCACCGATTCGTCCTGCAAAGTGGCTGGAATTGAAAACTACATCGCTAAAACCCATGTCTCGCGAAATCGGACCGTCATAGAAAAATATATCAATATATTGGCGTTCTGAATTGGTATTTTCTCCACGATCCCCCGGTAAATAACAGCGGTAAGGACGAGTGGGATCGATTTGATTCCCCCCTACTTCGTGCCATTCAGATTCAGGATTGTCGCTAGTCGGAATCAGACGACAACGCTCGGCTTGGGAAGGTGCAAGAACAATGAAGCGAATACCTTCAGCCACCAAAGCTTCTAAGGTTGCATAATCGACGGCAGCTTCCGCCAACCACATTCCTTGGGGATCGCGTCCAAACCGGGAACGGAAATCTGCTTTACCCCAGCGAATCTGGCTTAATTTATCGCGTTCGCTTGCCAACGGCATAATAATGTGGTTGTATACTTGCGCGATCGCATTACCGTGACCGTTCAAACGCTCGCTACTTTTCCTGTCTGCCTCGATAATTCGCTGATATACGTCAATATCGTAATTTTGCAACCATGACATCAATGTCGGACCGATATTGAAGCTCATATACTCAAAATTATTTACGATCCCCGCCACATCACCATACTCGTTTAAGATCCTGGCAAAAGCATTGGGACGATAGCACTCGTGGTGAATTCGTTCGTTCCAATCGTGAAACGGTGCGGCACCCGGTTGACGCTCGATCGCGTTCAAATAAGGGTTTTCCCTTGGTGGCTGGTAGAAATGACCGTGTACCGTTACGTAAACCCCTGTAGCCGCCTTTAAAGGATCGAGGCTAGGGATATCGATATTTTTTGCGATCGAACTTGCACCAACAGAAGTTGGTAACTCAGCAGCAGAAGTCATGTAGAGTTATTCCTTTAAGAAGTAAACTTGCAATTGCGCCGAACAATACCTATCGTTTTATTCTATAAAGCTATTTTCAGAAATTGTAGATGAAAATTTTACAGTAAATAATCAAATTTATAGTTTGTTTGGGCACTCAGAGACGGCATCTGCATCAAAAATTATACTAGATGTCTGCCATTCGGTTAGATCGAGTCATGCAGACAAACTACAAGAAAGAACTAACAGTTTTATTTTTCTTATGGGTAAAGTTTTCTCCCGCTAGTTTTAAGAAAAATTTTAATTCTGTCTTATATAGATTAAAGCACCTAAATCAGTATAGAATATATTGCGAATTTTTTGAATTTTACAAACAAAGATTGCTCGCACTACGTAAAACGTAATCTTATTTTATATTTCCGGAGAAAAAATCAAAACAGTAAAATTTCGGAAGCCTATGGTTGGGGGCTGGGGAGTATGTTGAAGTTTAGTCGTTCTGTCTTCATATATTTGATTAATATTAGTGATTGATGAAAAGATAATTAATCAAGGATTGGCATCAAGAAAGCGAAATGGTTAGTTACTGTTTCTTCAGATAAAAATCCTTATTATACAAGACTTAGGGCGACTAACCAACGGCAACATAAGGTAAAAAATGTCTGGAAAAAAAATTGTGCTTGTGTCTCTGCTCGCTTTAATTCCCGTTTCTTTAGCGGCAAAGTATCTCGGATGGGGAGACTTGATAATATTTATTACGGCTGGATTAGCAATCATCCCCTTAGCAGCTTGGATGGGCACGGCTACAGAAGAAATTGCAGTAGTAGTAGGACCTAATCTAGGAGGATTATTAAATGCCACCTTTGGTAATGCTACAGAATTAATTATCGCCATAATTGCGCTGAGAGCGGGTTATGTCAACGTAGTGAAAGCAAGTATCACGGGTTCTATAATTAGTAACTTGCTGCTGGTAATGGGATTTTCCATGTTGTTGGGCGGAATCCGCTACAAAGAACAAAGTTTTCAATCATTAATAGCCCGGATGAATGCAGCAGCCATGAACTTGGCAGTGATTGCAATTTTGGTACCTACAGCTGTGAACTTTACCTCAGAAGGGATTAGCGAAACAACTTTGCAAAACCTTTCTCTTGCTGTAGCTGTAGTCTTAATAATTGTTTATCTCTTGACTTTGTTATTTTCCATGAAAACTCACTCCTATTTATATGATGTGGGTTTAGCAGAAACGGAATTGTTGGAAACTGAGGAAGACACAACAAATCTGCCGTTATGGCTTGGAGTATTATTTGGATGCACCATACTTGTAGCCTTTGAGTCGGAATTATTAGTTGATTCCTTAGAAGTAGCTACATCTCAACTAGGTTTAACGGCATTATTTACGGGTGTAATTATAGTACCGATCATTGGTAACGCCGCAGAACACGCTACAGCAGTTACCGTCGCAATGAAAAATAAAATGGATCTTTCGCTTTCGGTAGCCGTGGGTTCCACGATGCAAATAGCCTTATTTGTAGCTCCTCTTTTAGTCATAATCGGTAAATTCATGGGGCAGCCAATGGATTTAGATTTCCATCCCTTTGAACTAGTAGCTGTTGCTGCATCAGTTTTAATTGCCAACAGCATTAGTTCCGATGGAAAATCAAACTGGTTAGAAGGAACATTACTGCTCGCAACCTATGCCGTATTAGGATTTGCTTTCTTCTTTCATCCAGTAATTGAAGGGATTGGATAATAATTTGGGGCATGGGGCATGGGGCATGGGGCATGGGGCTACCTCCCACCTCCGGTGAATGGGCATTGGGAATAGTTAAGAGTGAGGAGATAAGAGTTAGGAATTAGGAATTAAGAGTAGTGCGAGCATCTTGCTCGCTATTTAACTACCCCCATCTCCTTCATCTCCCCCATCTCCCCATCTCCCCCATCTCCCCCATCTCCCCCATCTCCCCCATCTCCCCCATCTCCCCCATCTCCCCCATCTCCCCCATCTCCCCATCTCCCCCATCTCCCCATCTCCCCCATCTCCCCCATCTCCCCCATCTCCCCCATCTCCCCATCTCCCCCTCTACCCCCTCTACCCCCTCTACCCCCTCTCCCCCCAACGGGTACTGTTAAGGCATATTAATCTAACTTACGCTGTAGATGTGAAATCGTAGTTCATGGAGGTGTGAACTGTAACCACGGGTAAAGTTTTTATCTGTGGTTTTTTCTGAAATGGGATAATATCTATTAATTATTGAATTAAGATTCGGTAACTATAAAAGCTATTTGCACACAGAGGCAATTGCTTGACTATCTGGATAAGGTGTAACTAAGGATTTGTGATGAAACAAAATATCGATCGAGAATTACCTATAATGCTGCAAGCAACTGCCATGAATAGATTACCTACTTTACGTTTTGGCGATAGAGGAAGTGCTGTTAGAGTTTTGCAACGGCTTTTAATCGCCAAACGCTACCCGATTACGATTGACGGTGATTTTGGTGTTTTAACAGAAACTGCTGTTAGAGCTTTTCAAACCCGTCGAGGTTTAACGGCAGATGGTATTGTTGGCTCTAGAACTTGGCGAGCGTTATCAACTTGAAAATTAATCTTTTATTTGTTAAAAACTATAGAAATTATATATAAATATTACTTTTGGAGTAACTAATTAATTACTACAAATTTTTTTTCACAATTTTTTTTTGCGGATTGCGACTCAGTTGATTTAATCAGTGGTAATTTGACTGTAAACTTTGAGCCTTTACCTTCTCCTGGACTTTCTACAGAAACGCTACCGCCGTGCAATTCGACTATATGACGTACAATTGCTAATCCTAATCCCAGTCCATTATGCGCTCTGGCGTTGGAACTATCGCCTTGACGAAAACGGTCAAAAACATAAGGAAGAAACTCGGAATCTATACCAATTCCTGTATCGCTGACTTCAATTACCGCATATGATAATGAATTGCTTGTCTTATCTTCTAATAAGCGAACCTCTATACAGCCGCCGCAAGAGGTGAACTTAATTGCGTTAGAAAGTAAATTCCAAATTACTTGCTTTAATCGCTCTTCGTCGCCAGCAATTAAGAGATCGTTACTTTTGAGTATAGCTTCATAGTCAGCAGGAATTTGATTAAGAGATGCAAATTTGGGCGGTTCTTCACATTTCGTAAATGCTCGATTCCTTATATTTTCTTCCATACCAAAACCTTTGTGAACTGATAATTTTATTTCTATTTGCTTAGCAATACTTGTCGATCGCAAGTTTTCAATAGCTGCGACAATAATTGAAGCTAAATTACATTCACGGATATTAAGTTGCATTTTACCTTGAATTGTCCGCGACACATCTAGCAGTTCTTCGATGACGTGATCAAGCTCTTTACTATTACGCTCAATAGATTCTAGAGCTTTTGATGTGGTGGTTTCGTCAAGCTTGCGAACCCGTAAATACTGCGCCCATCCCAAGATGCTATTTAATGGCGATCGCAATTCGTGAGATAAGATAGCCAGGAATTCATCTTTGATGCGATCGGCTTTTTGTAGCGAGTCAATTAAGTTAGCCCGTTGAATTGCGATCGCTATTTGGTTGCAGACAGCCTGCATCATACCTATTTCGTAACTGGCAAAGTCAGAACGAGTCCGGCTTCCAAAGCTAATTGTACCTAAAAGCTGCCCTTGAGCGATTAACGGACAACAGTAGTAAGCTCTCATGCCTAAATTACGAATTGATTCTGTGTTTGAATCGTTGAATTTAAGTACATTTTCTATCTTTGTTGCACTACGGTTGGCGGCTACAGTACCGCAAATCCCTTCACCAAATTTTTGCGTTTCAAAATATGTTGCTTGAGAACAAGTAATTCCACTATAGTTAGTTAACTGTATTGCTCTCGTATCTGTATCAACCGAATAATACAGATAGCAATCTATTCCTAATCTCTGAGCAATTTCACCATACAAAATTTCGATTAATTCCTTTGGCTGCTCCGAAGATATTAAATCGCTAGTTGCCTCAAATAATAATTCCAGCCGATCCTGACCTAAACTTAAAGATGTTTCTAACTGCTTGAGCTTAGTAATATCTTGAAATAAAACAATACAAGTTGCCGGATAACCGTGCATTGGCGGCAAAGCATCTGCAAATACTTGTAGTGGGTAGATATCATCTCCTTTACGCCAGTTAATCTCAACTCCTTCAAGCCTTTCGCCAAGTGCAACCCGTTTCATCAGTTTTGCTTCAGCATTGGTAAAACCGTACAATTCGCTATACTCTTCTTGAGATTGCGCCAGAGGGAATTTACCACCTGCCATTTCGTCAGCTGCTTTATTCGCAAAAATTACTCTTGCTGTTCCCGGTTCAATTAACAACAGCGGTGCTGGCATCACATCAAATAGATGTTCTAACCACTGCTGCCGATAGCTGGGTTTTTGTTCTATTTGATTGCGTTCGCTGACATTAATAATATATGTATCGGGCTTAGTCTTAATGCTAGAGGTACAGCTTACCTTAACTGCCACTTGCGTACCATCAGCGCAAACTAATTCTTTCTCGTAGGGCTTGCAGCTACCAGCAGCTTTAGCTTGGGAAAAGTTACGTTTATCTATATCTAAATATTCTGAGGGCGTAATATTAAACCAATTCAAACCCGCTTGCAAACAAGAATCGGTATAGCCTGTTATCCGCAGAAATTCATCGTTTGCGATCGAGATATTCCCATCGGCATTCACGAATACAATACCATTCAGGCTTGCATCTACAACACGATTAAACTTTGCTTCATTTTCTTCAAGGGCATTTATTGCCTTATCCCTTTGAATGCAAGCATTTTTAATTATGCTCGTACCTTTCCAAATTAATATTGTAAAAATTGCAATTGTGACTAGAGCTTCAGAAATAATTGTAAAAGCCGAATCGGATAGTAGGATTTTTTCATCCACAATAAATAACCACCCTACTACTATCAACAAAATTGCAACGATAAACGATACTAATACACGTGCAAATTTTATAGATTGTGAATGCACTATATTTTGACCCGAATTGTTTTGGCGTAAGTGGTTAATATAAGACATCGATTAGTTCATTGCCGCATCTACCCAACGCGGTAAATTTTAGTAGTTCTGACGAATGGTCTTTGAGTTTTCAATAGTATGATATGTTACCCCTGGGTAGGCTTTGCATCTACCTTTGTACATATTTTCTGTTTTTTCAGGAGATAGTAGGTGATTTATTTAAATCCAAATTACAGTTTCTCAGCGATTTGCTATGTAATTAACTGTTAAATAGCTTTAATCGTGCTTAACCTGGATATAACTGAGAATTTAATTTGTAATTGGCTTAAACGTTCTAGCTGCCAAAATAGAGGATAATTTCTCTTGAATATTGCGGATTAGCTATTATTGCACGTAATAATTTAACTTCTGTATTACTTAAACTTATACTAATGTTTACCCGAAGTATGAGTATTAAATAAAAATGGCTTATAAGTATTTACCGATAAGAAAATACAAGACAAGTAATTGCTCGCCCTTGACAATTAAGGCGATAATAAGTAGTAAGCTAGATATTTTTTTAAAGGCTCCCGCCTGAGAATTAAGCGGTTTTCTCAACAACTTATCGGAACTAGAAGAGATTAAAAGTCGTCATAAACTCAGCATAAATCTATAAGATTTTTAAATTACACGTAGATAGTGTAAGTATTACTTAAAACCGATATCAATTTTGAGATAGTTAATAAAATCGTTGAAATTAATAGATGATTGGGAACAGTTTTTCCTATATTTTGCGTCATGGGGGAAAGATTGAGGTCAAAATATAGGAGTTAAATTACTCCGAGATAATTCGTAGTTTCCAATTGGTAAGTAGTAATTACAACTAACAGGAATAATTACTAAAAATGAATTGAGAATAACGATAATTTGACACGCCCACTGCTGCAAATGTCAATATATTTTTCAATATCCGGTTTTTTTCCCCTTTCCATTCGGGCAATAGGTAAGTTAACAATATGGTTGACGTGTTTCAAATGATTCAAAAGTTATGCCTAGAAATGCAAGCGAATACGCAGTACACCTATTGATGGAAAGCGGACACCGGGAAGAAGTGCGTTTTCCGACAATTCAAGAGTTTCAGAAGTGGTACAGCGGCGAACTTATGCCCAAATCTGCTTCTAATGACTTTATAAACGTACCAATTAAGAATATAAGCGGCGAATACATGGTACTTCGTCCATCTCGGGTTGTTGCAATTCGAGTTGAACCATTATTTAGTTCTAGTGTTGAAAGATTTACATAAATCATGAGAAAAACCCTTGCTTTGTTTTCCTTGAGCCTGGGAATAGCCTTTGTTAACCCGGTGCGTTCGGTCGCTCAAGTAATAATTAGGACAGCGCCTCCGGTTTCAACCACTCCTATAAGAGTAGCGCCGCCTATTGTCATACCCGCTCCGAACGTACCGCAACCAGAATCTGAGATGATTGCGGCGATTCCATTAAAACCAATTGGTTTGTCCAACGACTGCACGCCTAAATACGCTTGCTTGGGTTGGGATGAGCAACTTTTTTGGGGTGGAAAAGGCGAAGGTAAAGCTGGCGATCGCTCGGCGTTAATTCAGTCAATTGACAATAGTTTGCGTTACCTGCAAGCTCCTAGCGCTGCCAAAAAATATGAAAATTATCCCGTCAAGGAAATTACGTTAGACCGCGTGCGTCGTAGTTTGTTACGTTTCCGCGAATTGGTGCGTACATCAAAATCCGCAGCAGAATTGCAAGACGCAGTTCGACGCGAGTTTACGTTTTACAAATCAACCGGCAACGACGGCAAGGGTACCGTTAAATTTACCGCATATTATGAGCCAGTTTACGCAGCAAGCCGCGTTCCTACCTCGGAATATAAATATCCCATTTATGGATTGCCACCCAACTTCGACCAATGGCAAAAACCACATCCGACAAGGCTACAGCTTGAAGGGAAAGATGGTTTATTAGGTAAAAACAGCCCTATCAAAGGTTTGGAACTATTTTGGTTCAAAGACCGCTTTGATGCATACTTAATTCATATCCAAGGTTCTGCCAAATTAAAATTAACTGATGGCAGCATTACTGGTGTGGGTTATGCTAAGGCAACCGATTATCCTTGGACGAGCATTGGTAAAGCATTACTCAACGACGGCAAAATAACCCGCAAAGAAACCACTATGCCGGGTATTATTAACTTTTTCAAGCGAAATCCCCGCGCTATGGATGATTATCTACCGCGTTGGGAACGTTTCGTATTCTTTAGAGATAAAGGCAATACACCAGCTACTGGTAGCATCGGCGTACCAGTAACACCCGAACGTTCCATCGCTACAGATAAATCTTTAATGCCTCCCGGAGCCTTAGCTATAATCAACGCTAGTTTTCCTTATGTCGGATACGGTGGAAGATTAGACTATCGTAAAGTTAGTAGGTTTGTATTAGACCAAGATACAGGTAGCGCCATCAAGACACCCGGAAGAGTTGATTACTTCATGGGTACCGGAAAAGTCGCAGGCGATCGCGCTGGAATTACGGGTGGTAATGGAAGTTTGTACTATTTACTGCTGAAGAGATAAGAATGGGCATAGGGCATAGGGCATAGGGCATAGATTAGCTTTATCCGAACCCGAACAATATCAAACCATATTTTAAAACTAGGAGTGAGGAGTTGTTTTTTATTTACGACTTCTGGCTCCTTATTTTTGCGTGAAAATTGTGCAATACTTTTCGATAATTGGTTTAATTTTTCACTAATTAAAGTATCTGGTTAATTAATTTATATATTAGTTCCCATTAATTAATTTCTATAGTAGGAGCCGAACAGTTTCTTTATGAATAGTAGTCAACCAGGTTAATTTTAAGGGGTTCGTAGTAAGGGCTTAAGCCCTAAATCCGGAGGGCTAAAGCCCTTACTACAAACCTATCAGAATTAATGAAATCGACTACTAATTCTCTCTCACATTAATTTTAAAGGGTTCGTTGTTGGGCCGTAGTCCCCTCATATTACCGAATTCGGAGGGGCTAAAGCCCTTACTACGAACTTTTGTTACCCAGCAAAGTTACTGTGGTGGACTACTCAGATTTAAAATGACTATAAAATTTCTGGTTAATCAATTTATACGGTTGTATATAGGAAAACAATTAGATTTTTTTTAATTACTAAACTTTCTGTTGCCTATTGCCTACTCCCTACTTACTCCCTACTTCCTACTCCCTACTCCCTACTCCCTACTCCCTACTCCCTTCCCCATAGAACAAAATTTCTAAAAATAACGACAAACTAAAAAGCCTTTGTAAATAAATCTCACCGATATTGCAAAAATGAAATTTAGCCTCATAGTAGAAAAACTGGGTGAAGCAGCCACTAATTCGAGTCTAGCTAACGAACCAAACCTCGATCCAGAAATTACAGCATTAGCGGCGATCGATGAAGCAACAACTGGCACCATTAGCTATATCGAAGGTGCTAAATTTGCTAGTTCGTTAGATACAACAACTGCCGATGCTTTGATTTTGCCTGCCGACGAATTATTACAGTCAAAAGCACAAGAAAAAGGAATTGCTTGGATCGCAACAAAAGAGCCGCGACTTTTATTTGCTAAAACAATCAAGATATTTTATCAAGCTTGGCAGCCCGCTCCAGAAATTCATCCCAGCGCTGTAATTCACGAAAGTGCAAAAATTGGTAAAGATGTTTATATCGGTGCCCATGTTGTAATTCAACAAAACGTAGAAATTGCCAACAACGTCTGCATCCATCCCAACGTCGTAATTTATCCAGATGTAAAAATTGCCGATCGCACTGTTTTACACGCTAACTGTACCATTCACGAACGCTCTGTGGTTGGTGCGGATTGCGTCATCCATAGCGGTACGGTTATCGGTGCTGAAGGCTTCGGTTTTGTGCCCACGCAATCCGGCTGGTTCAAAATGGAGCAATCCGGCTATACAGTCATAGAAGATCGAGTAGAAATCGGCTCAAACAGTGCAGTCGATCGTCCCGCAGTCGGAGAAACACGCATCGGGCGCAATACAGTTATTGATAATTTAGTGCAAATAGGACACGGTACTAAAGTAGGTTTTGGTTGTGCGATCGCCGGACAAACAGCCACCGCAGGAGGAGTTAAAATTGGTAATCGCGTTATTCTAGCAGGACAATCAGGAGTTGCAAATCAAGTCAAAATTGGCGATGGTGCGATCGTATCCGCGAAAGCCGGAGTTCATAGCAACGTCGCACCAGGGGAAATTGTCTCCGGGAATCCAGCCATACCTTACAAAATATATTTAAAATCATCTGCAATTATTCAAAAATTACCGGAAATCTATCAGTACATCAAGCAATTGCAGCGAAAATTGAAATAATCCCAAAAATGTAGAGACGTAGCATTGCTACGTCTCATAAAAAATATAATGCACGCAACTGATAAACTGAGATAAAAATTAGAATGCGTTAGTACAAACCCTTAATTTTTATGGCGGCTGAGTAATATCTACAATCCCACTTATTTGCCTATTTAGACAATTATTGAATCTATTTAAGTATTTATAAGTATTTCATGAAAGCTAAATAAAATAGTTATTCTTTTTATATTTTCATTGAACTCGTGAAGCTTTATTTATGATGGCTTATTTAAAAATGTTTAAACACAATATTGTTATTTTCCGGATGATTGATAAATTTAAGATCGGGAAGATAAGTATAAATATTTAGTTATCAAAAACGAAATTATCAAATAAACATTTAGTCAGTAAAATTCTATAGAAATCTTGGATTCTTTGTCAGAATTTAAAATTAAGTTACTTGATTAAGAGCAAAAAACCTCACCCCGCCGTATTCAGGGGATGAGGTTCCGAAAATAGTCAATAGATCGACGGATTTTAAAATCCTAATTTCTCTAAAACTGGCTTAGTGGAAACAATATGTCTTTGTAAACCAAGTTCTTTAGGACTAACCCCCAAGGCTAAAGCAATTAATTGGGGTAAATGCAGTACTGGTAAACCTAATTTACGCCCGATAACTTTTTCTACCTCTGGCTGACGGGAATCCAAATTGAGGTGACACAAAGGACAAGGTGTAACCATACAATCCGCACCAGCTTCGATGGCTGACTGAATATGTTTACCCGCCATTTGGAAAGATTGGGTAGTTGCATAGCTGGAGAGGGGCCATCCGCAACATTTAGTCCGACCTTGATAATGAATCGGCGTTGCACCCACCGTGCGGAACACATTTTCCATCGCTTCTGGGTTAAAAGGATCGTCGGAGGGCATATTTTGAGCGCGTAGTAAATAGCAGCCATAAAAAGCCGCGCATTTAAGATTAGTTAATTTTTTTGTAACCCGTTTTTTTATTTCTTCTAAACCATAATCATTCACTAAAGCATAAAGAAGATGCTTGACTTCGGTACTTCCGCGATAAGGCGAACAGCTTTCTTTTTGTAACAAACTATTAACTTTATTTAAGTAATCGGGATTATTTTGCCCGCACGCTTTCAGACGTTCATCTACATGACCGATAACACCTTGACAAGTGCTGCAATGAGTTAGTAAAGGTAGATTTAATTCTTCTGCTAAAGAAATATTTCTGGCGTTGACTGTATCTTCTAATAGTTGGGAATCTTCCTTAAAAGTGCCCGAACCACAACAAGCTGCTTTTTTGAGTTCAATCAGTTGAATATCCAGAGCTTTGGAAAGAGCTACGGTAGAAGAATGCAGTTCTCGGCAAGCCCCTTGAGCAACACAACCTGGAAAATAAGCGTATTTAAGCATTTGGAATAGAATACAATAGCGATTAATTGGGGATGCGGAAAGTTGAGCTAGTCTGCTTTTGGGATTTCCCCTTTCAAAGCAATTGGCGCTCGGAGGTGATATCCTTCCGTCTTTACTGTTTTATCATTGTTGCTGTTGCCAATCGGCGGCTTTGAGTGTGGATATCAACACTAACCATTAGTAACATTCAAAGAAAAAAACTTAGTAATAATTACAAAACAGAAACATATACATCGTGTATGCGAACGCGCTTTCAGATAAGATGTATATGCTCAAAATGGCAACAGAGCCTTAAGAGCAAAAATAAGCAACACCGAAGAGGTATTTGAATCTATGAGTCAAGCGGAAATTTTTGAAAAAGTCAAGAAAATTGTTGCCGAACAATTAGGTGTTGAGGATGAGAAAATCACCCCAAATGCTAATTTCGCCAATGACTTAGGGGCTGATTCCTTAGATACGGTAGAACTCGTAATGGCTTTGGAAGAAGAATTTGATATTGAAATTCCTGACGAAGCCGCCGAAAAAATTACTACAGTTCAAGAGGCAGTTGACTACATTAACAATAAAGTCGCCGCATCCGCCTAGCATAGGGAATAGATAATTGGGGATTGGGGACGAGGAGCAGTTGAAAGTTAGTCGTGATTTAGTCGGCAAACTACGATCAAATTTTGTCTCGCTAACTATTACAATTTTCTTATCCCTAGTTCCTAATTTCCAATTTAGAAATTCCTATGTGTTGAAGCTGCTTGTGCCGTCGAGCCATCATAAATATCATCATGACAGAATTTAGAGTAAAGCGCGTTGTTGTAACTGGTGTTGGCGCGATTACACCGATTGGTAAAACGCCAGAAGAATATTGGTCTGGATTAGCAAATGGTCGTAATGGTATTGGTGAAATTACTTTATTTGATGCCTCACACCATGATTGCCGCATCGCTGGTGAAGTAAAAGATTTCGATCCTCATGATTACATGGATCGTAAAGAAGCTAAGCGGATGGATAGATTTGCTCAATTTGGGGTTTCGGCGGCAAAACAAGCTGTTAGGAACGCGAATCTAACTATCAACGATTTGAATGCAGAACAAGTCGGTGTCATAATTGGCTCCGGCGTGGGTGGCATCAAAGTGTTGGAGGATCAGCAAACGATTTACCTCAACCGGGGTCCCGATCGCTGTAGTCCATTCATGATACCAATGATGATTGCCAATATGGCTGCTGGGCTAACAGCAATTCATACCGGAGCTAAAGGACCTAATTCCTGTCCGGTAACTGCCTGTGCATCGGGTTCTAATGCGATTGGTGATGCTTTCCGCATTATTCAAGATGGATACGCTCAAGCGATGATTTGCGGCGGATGTGAAGCGGCAATTACACCTTTATCTATTGCTGGGTTTTCTGCTGCAAGAACGCTTTCTACTCGTAATGACGATCCGACTCGCGCCAGTCGTCCGTTTGATAAAGATCGCGATGGGTTTGTTATGGGTGAAGGTGCCGGTATTTTGATTTTGGAAGAACTCGAACACGCTTTAAGTCGCAAAGCCACAATTTACGCTGAAATGATTGGCTATGCCATGACTTGTGATGCTTATCATATGACTTCACCAGTGCCCGGTGGCAAAGGAGCCGCAAGAGCCATGCAGTTAGCGCTCAAAGACGGCGGAATCACCCCGGAGATGGTTACTTATATCAACGCTCACGGTACCAGCACATCCGTAAACGACACCACCGAAACTGCTGCGATCAAAGAAGTTTTGGGAAAACACGCTTATAAAATAGCGATTAGTTCTACCAAATCCATGACTGGGCATCTGTTGGGTGGCTCTGGAGGTATCGAAGGCGTAGCAACAGTGTTGGCGATCGCCAATAATCGAGTTCCACCAACAATCAATTTGGATAATCCAGATCCAGAATGCGACTTGGATTATGTTGCCCATGAAAGTCGCGCTCTAGATATTCAGGTAGCGTTGTCCAATTCCTTTGGTTTTGGCGGTCATAATGTAACGCTAGCCTTTAAGAAGTACGTTTAGTGAAGCAACAATGGAGCATGAAGTCCGAAGTAAAAATTGATGCTTCATCCTCGATCTTTAACACCTGCTTGTGACGGTTTGTGCAGGGTGCAGATGCACCTTGCCCGACAAATTAATTTAATTAAAAACGAAATAACGAAGGCAATCCTCTATACAATTAATCCCAAGTCCCTTCATAAAAATTATTTTGCTGTACGTCTTGTCCGTCAACAGGCAGTAATGGGATGATGAGAATAAAGCTATGCCGGGATTAAAATAACCCAAGTAGCTACATAGAAGCTCTTAACAGAACGCTAAAGTCGTTAAAAACAATCGTATTATGACTGTTGCAACCCAAACCCAAACCCTCGAACAACTCTGTATCAACTCAATTCGCTTTTTAGCAGTTGATGCCGTCGAAAAAGCAAAATCCGGACACCCCGGACTTCCTATGGGCGCTGCGCCAATGGCGTTCGTGCTGTGGGATAAATTTATGCGGTTTAACCCCAAAAATCCCAAATGGTTTAATCGCGATCGCTTTGTTTTATCCGCCGGACATGGTTCTATGTTGCAGTATGCTCTGCTTTATTTAGCAGGCTACGATAGCGTCAGCATAGAAGATATCAAAAGTTTCCGTCAGTGGGAATCTAGCACTCCCGGACACCCTGAAAACTTCATGACATTAGGGGTAGAAATTACTACCGGACCTTTGGGTCAGGGAATTGGTAATGCAGTAGGTATCGCAATGGCAGAAGCACACCTAGCTGCAATGTACAACAAACCCGATGCTAAAGTTGTTGACCACTATACCTACTGTATTGTCGGTGACGGTTGCAACATGGAAGGCGTTGCTAGTGAAGCTTGCTCTTTTGCCGGACATCTAGGTTTAGGTAAACTAATCACTTTTTACGACGACAACCACATTTCCATTGATGGTTCTACCGACATCGCATTTACCGAAGATGTTTCCAAGCGCTTTGAAGCTTACGGTTGGCACGTTCTCCACGTCAAAGATGGTAACAACGATTTAGACGCGATCGCTAAAGCCATTGAGGAAGCTAAATCTGTCACCGATAAGCCCACCATGATTAAGGTGACAACCACCATCGGTTATGGTGCGCCAAACAAGCAAGATACAGCAGGTATTCACGGTGCCGCTCTTGGTGCTGATGAAGTTAAACTTACCCGCGAAAACTTGGGTTGGAACCACGAACCCTTTGAATTGCCAGAAGATGCTGTAAACCATATGCGGAAAGCAGTGGAACGCGGTGCTGGCTATGAAGAAGAGTGGAACAAAACTTTTGCTACCTACAAATCAAAATATCCCGAACAAGCGGCAGAATTCGACCGTTATTTGACTGGTAAGCTTCCCGATGGTTGGGACAAAGTACTGCCTACATTTACCCCCGAAGATAAAGGTTTAGCAACTCGTAAATATTCCGAAGCTTGCTTGAACAAATTAGCATCGGTTTTACCTGAATTAATCGGTGGATCGGCTGACTTAACCCACTCCAACCTCACCGAAATTAAAGAATCGGGCGATTTTGAGAAAGGTAATTACAAAAACCGTAACGTCCACTTCGGCGTGCGCGAACACGGTATGGGCGCAATCTGTAACGGTATGGCGCTGCACGATTCGGGATTAATTCCTTATGGTGCAACCTTCTTAATCTTTACCGACTATATGCGTGCTGCTATCCGTTTATCAGCACTGTCTCATACTGGAACGCTCTGGGTAATGACTCACGACTCCATCGGACAAGGTGAAGATGGTCCCACACACCAACCAATTGAGACTTTAGCATCATTGAGAGCCATTCCTAACTTAAACGTGATGCGTCCCGCTGATGGAAATGAAGTTTCCGGATGTTATAAGTTAGCGATCGAAAGAGCAAAGAGAAAAGATCCTACCTTATTAGCGTTCACCCGTCAAGGTGTACCCAACTTGAAAGGTACTTCGATGGAAAAAGTAGCTAAAGGCGCTTATATCCTAGTAGATTGCGACGGCACACCAGATTTAATTTTGATGGGTACTGGTTCCGAAGTACAGCTTTGTGTAGGTGCTGCTGAAAAACTTTCCGGTGAAGGCAAGAAAGTTCGCGTAGTTTCCATGCCTTGTTGGGAAATATTTGAAGATCAAGATGATTCTTACAAAGAATCTGTATTACCAAAAGCCGTTACAAAGCGCGTATCTGTAGAAGCTGCTGCAAGCTTTGGCTGGCACAAATACGTTGGTATGGAAGGCGCGATGGTAAGCATCGATAGATTCGGTGCTTCCGCTCCTGGTGCCATTGTGCTGGAGAAATTCGGCTTCACCGTTGATAACGTTGTAGCAACTGCGAAGAAATTAGGTTAATTAGTAGTAGTTGAATAATTGAATAATTGTTTTTGAGGTGGGTTTAATAGCCCGCCTTTTTTTTGTTTACTCATAAATAATACCCTCAGACTAGAAGTCTGGGGCTACAGAAGCAAAGCCCACCTGCGTGGGCTGAAAAATCTAATTTTTTTTATAATTAATGTAGAGACGTAGCATTGCTACGTCTGCCTAAATTTAGGTTTGTAATGACGCGATCGCGTCACGCTTCGCTAACGATAATTCGGTGGAATGGTATAAATAGAAAAGGGCTAAAGCCCTTACTACGAACCAATTGTTAAATCAAATTGCGTTAAATTAGATAAAGAAGTATTCTACAAATAAAAAATAGGAGTTGATTATGCAAGAAGTTAAAAGCCAAAACCCCGAACTTGAAAATCGAATTAAACCAATAGTAGAAAAACTAATTAAAGCAAATAGCCTCTATCAAGTAAAATTGAAAAAGCATGAAATGGTAGAAATGTTAGTAGATTTATTTGCAAGCTTTTCTGAAGAAGAATTTAGAGCAATCCCCGAAAATGAACTTATTCGCCGGATTGATAAACTCTTAGTTTTACAAGCTGTTTCAGGTACTTTAAATGATTTGACACCAGAGCAAATTGCAATTTATGACGAAGCGGTAGAAGGTAGATAGATCGGGTGAATTATTTATTAGATACAAATATTGTTAGTTACATACTTAAAAACAATGCTTCTGTAAATAATAAGTTACAGCAGGTAACTCGTCAGGGAGAAGAAGTATTTATAAGTTGCATAACTTACTATGAGGTTAAAAGGGGTCTTTTAGCTTTAAATGCTACAAGGCAATTAGCTGAATTTGAAACTTTTTTTCAGAAATATGAAGTTTTATATTTAGATAATATAGAAATTATAGAAACCGCTTGTAGAATTCATGCCGATTTGAAGAGCAAAGGTACACCAATTCAAGATGCAGATGTTTTAATTGCTGCTACTGCTATTACACGCGGGTTGATTTTGGTTTCTAATGATTCGGATATGAGAAGAGTTGAGGGGATTGATTTAGAGAATTGGGTTGATGAAAGTTGAGATTTGAGAATACAAATAATTAGAATACGCTTTATTTTAAAAATCTATAAGATGTGATTTTATGGATATAAAAGAATTAAAAGAAAGATATGCTGCTGGGGAGAGAGATTTCGCTGGCGTAGATTTAAGTAGATTATCTATGATATCTATAGATTTAAGTGGTGCTGACTTTAGCAACGCTAATTTACATCGTGCAAACTTGGGTAATGCTAATCTCAGTAATACAAATTTAAGTAATGCTAACTTAAAATTTATTAATTTAAATGGTGCTAATCTCAGTAATACAAATTTAAGTAATGCAAATTTAGAAAATGCAACACTTTATGGTACAAATTTAGAAGCAGCTAACTTAAGTAAGGCTAGTTTAAAATATACTCATTTAGACCGCGCTAATTTAAAAAATGCAAATTTAAATGAAGCTGATTTAACTAATGCTGAATTAACAAGCGCTAACCTTAGCGGAGTAAATTTAAATAATGCTATTAATGCTGTAACTGTAGCTCATCTTTATCAACCTTCTGAAGAAAATCCGGATTTAGAACTTTTATCCTCTATAAAAGAATCTTCTCACGGACTTTGGTTTGTTCTTAGCGAAGGGTATGCTCTCTATGAAGTCTTTTTATGGGACAGTAATAAGCAAGGTGAATTTACAATTGATAAACTAATACGAATCGTTGGCTATCCAAATTATTCATATCCCAATCATCGACTCGGCAACATTGAAGAAGTTCCAGATAAGGAAGATTTGAAGATTGCTTTTGCTCGCGAACACGAACCTAAACCTGAAGAACCACTTATTATTGATGGTATTGAATACGAAATTATCGAAAACCCTCCTAACCCATATTCTAAGCCAGATTTAGATTATTCAGATGATTATGTAGTTGAATGCGAAATATATTCTAAGTACGAGTTGTTCGACTATTTTTTCGGATACGTTTATTGTGATGGTGGTAGATTTGAAGATGAGGATTTTATAGATAAATATTCAAATTTTGCTAATGTCGTCACAGATAATTTAAGTAATATCACACTTTTTAGATTAGGAGAAACACAGGTTCATGTATATTTAGTTGGTCAAACAAAGAATGGTAATTGGATTGTGATTCATACCATCTCTATAGAAACGTAAAACCCTTGATATTTTTTATATGCTGTTACCGTTTCTATGTAAAAATGTGTCTAATTTCGGTATTTGTAATGCCTTAACTGACTACCGATCGCATTTCACCCTTCTCGGAGTGTAAGATAAATACCCGGATTTAATCCCATCACACCAATAACATATACTTAAAAAGATAAGAGCAAAAAGTTAAAACTCTTAACTCCTCACTCTTAACTCCTAACTATTTAAAAAACGGGCGAGAAGGGATTTGAACCCCTGACACCGTGGTCCGTAGCCACGTGCTCTAGTCCACTGAGCTACACGCCCTTGCAACTAGATAATACTAACATATGTCAGCCACATGACACAAGAAGATTTTCAAAATTCGCTCAATTCAATTCCTCAACAGGGTTTAACTCATTTAGATAGTCGCGGGGAAGCCCAGATGGTAGATGTATCTGCCAAAGCATCCACCGTTAGACAAGCTGTAGCTGCGGGTAAAGTGCGGATGAAACCAGAAACCTTTGCCGCAATTCAATCGGGAAACGCTCCTAAAGGTGATGTTTTAGCAACGGCGAGGCTTGCGGGAATCATGGCTGCTAAACAAACAGCGAATTTAATTCCTTTATGTCATCCTTTACCGTTACAAAAAATTGAAGTGCAAATAACGGCTTTACCTCAACTACCGGGTTATGAAATTCAAGCGACAGTTAAAACCAAAGCTGAAACCGGCGTGGAAATGGAAGCTTTAACGGCGGTTTCTGTTGCTGCACTAACTTTATACGATATGGCGAAAGCTTTGGAAAAATCTATTCAAATTGAATCAATACATTTAGTTAGTAAGAGCGGTGGGAAGTCGGGAGATTATTCGGTGGGAGTAGGGAGTAGGGAGTAGAAAGTCGGGAGTAGGGAATGGGGAGTAGGGTTTTTCAATTTTATTTAAGAAATTTTTTCAATTTTCATCCTTGATGCTTACTCCATCGGAAGGAGAACAATTTTTGCTACCTGTTTTACAATAATTAGAATATGCTTAACAAATCTTAAAAAATGCAGGCAGCTACAATTCCCTCTACAACTCCGATTCCCGGTAAATATTGGCAATGGCGCGGACATAATGTTTACTATGTCAAAGCGGGAGAGAAACATTCCCAGCGTCCACCTCTATTATTAGTGCATGGTTTCGGTGCTTCCACAGACCACTGGCGCAAGAATATCGCCGAACTCCAGAACGATTTTGAAGTATACGCGATCGACTTATTAGGATTTGGGCGATCGCAAAAACCTAAATTACAGTACGGTGGCGATTTATGGCGCGATCAATTACACGATTTTATCACCGAAGTAATTGGTGAAAAAGCCGTATTAGCAGGTAACTCCCTCGGTGGTTATGCTTGTTTATGTGTAGCAGCCCAACGTCCGGATTCAGTTGCGGGTTTGGTATTGCTCAATAGTGCAGGTCCCTTTAGTAAAGACGAGCCTACAGCAGAACCGGAAGCATTGCAATCAGAAATTGAACCTCCGTTGAATGAAAAATTGCAAAAATTATTCGGCGATATTGCTAAATTGATTTTTAAACAACCCTTGGCTCAATTTATTTTATTTCAATACATCCGCCAACCTTGGGTAATTCGTCAAACTCTAGAAAAAGTCTATTTAGATAAAAGTGCAATTACCGACCAGTTAATAGAAGAAATCCGTCGCCCTTCCGGTGATGACGGTGCTTTTGATGTCTTTTGTTCGGTTTTTAGTACTCCCCAAGGAGAGAAAGTTGACGTGCTTTTACAGCAGTTGACTTGTCCGTTGTTATTGTTATGGGGAGAAGCCGATCCCTGGATGAATGCAAGAGAACGTTCTCAAAAGTATCGCCAATATTATCCGCAATTAACAGAATACTATCTTAGAGCAGGTCATTGTCCCCATGATGAAGTACCGAATCAATTGAATCCATTGTTAAGAGATTGGGTTTTGTCTATTTGAAGATGGGAATTGGGCATAGGAAGATAGGAGTTAGGAATTAGGAGTTAGAAGTTAGGAATGAAATTATTTAACCTTTGACCTTTAACCTGTAACCTGTAACCTTTGACCTTTGACCTTTGACCTTTGACCTTTGACCTTTAACCTTTAACCTTTAACCTTTAACCTTTGACCTTTAACCTTTAACCTTTGACCTTTCAACTAATTATTTCATGGGTTATAAACAAAGTATTGTCCGTGGAGCGATTTTTATTATTGCTGCGGAGTTGGTGTTAACTATGAATGGAGTAATTATTAAGTTAGCATCAGATGGTTTACCAAATGAAATGATTGTTTTCTTTAGAAATGCGTTTGGTTTATTAAGTTTGATGCCGATTTTTGCTCGCGAAGGTACGGCGATCGTACATACTAAAAAGCTGCATTTGCATTTAGTGCGGGGATTGTGCGGTGTAACGGCTATGTATTGTTTGTTTTACGTAATGGCAAGCATTCAATTGGCGAATGCAATGCTACTGAAAGCGACTATTCCCATATTTATTCCTTTGGTTGCTTTTAGCTGGTTGAAAGAAAAAATTTCGGTTGCGGCTCGTGTGGCGATCGCGGTTGGTTTTTGCGGTGTATTTTTAATTTTAAAACCCGGTAGTGATTTTAATTGGATAATGTTAATTGGTTTAATTAGCAGTGCTTTTGCTTCAGTTTCTATGGTAACTATCCGTAAGTTATCGGCAACGGAACCTGCTGTACGCACAGTTTTGTATTTTGCGATTATTGCTAGCTTGGTATCGGTTATACCTTTAAGTTGGGCTTGGAAAACTCCTACTCCTAATGAATGGTTATTGTTAATGGGAGTTGGTATCTCTAGTACTGTGGTTCAGTTGTTAACAACTCGCGGTTATGCATCGGCACCTGCTTCTCAAGTGGGGATTTTTTCTTATTCTTCAGTGATATTTGGTGCTTTAATTGGCTGGTTATTTTGGAATGAATTATGGGATATTAATTCATTTCTAGGGGGTTTATCTATTATTACTGCTGGTTTCTTAACGCTTGGCGATCGCAATAATACGGTATCGGAAAAAGGTTAAAGGTTAAAGGTTAAAGATTAAAGGTTAAAGGTTAAAGGTTAAAGGTTAAAGGTCAAAGGTCAAAGGTTAAAGGTTAAAGGTTAAATAATTTCATTCCTAATTCCTAACTCCTAACTGCTAACTCCTAACTTTTAACTCCTAACTCCTAACTCCTAATTCCTAACTCCTAACTTTTAACTCCTAACTGCTAACTTTTAACTCCTAATTCCTAACTCCTAACTTTTAACTCCTAACTCCTAACTCCTAACTCCTAATTCATAACTCCTAATTCCTAACTCTTAATTCCCAATTAACAAGACGGTTGCCGATAATAAAACCGCCTTGCTAACAATTAATTTGCTTATGGAGATAATAGCGTTAATCTTCAATCTGTCCCTGACGACGGATATTAAGAATATCGCTCATTTTTTTGATTTGATGAAAAACTTGTTCTAATTGTTCTTTATCAGATACTTCTATTCCCAAATCTATTAACGCTGGTTGATTTACGGCGGTTTTTACATTTGCATGAGACACGTTGATTTTTTGGTCGCTTAAGCGAGATAAAATATCTTTGAAAACTCCAACGCGATCTAAAGCTTCAATCTGGACGTTGACGCTATAACTTTGGGGACGACGCTTGCTTACTTCGGTATTATTCCAGCTAACAGGTACTAAACGTTCGCAACCCGTATTTTTCAGGTTCTGGCATCCTTGACGATGAATAGAAATTCCTCTACCCCGCGTAACTATACCAATAATCGGTTCTCCTGGAATGGGATTACAGCAACCCGCGACATAATACATTAACCCTTCTACACCAACGATCGGTGAATCGCTGTTGCGAGTAGTAGTATTTATATCCCGTAATGCTTTTGATGCGGAGGTGGGTAAATTGGAAAGAATTTCATCTAAATCTGTGACTAAAGGTTGCTGTTCTTTGATTACTTCTCGCCACCGATTTAACACTAAGTTTAAAGTGATTTCACCGTAACCTAAAGCAGCAAGTAAGTCTTCTACGCTTTGGTAATTGCATTTTTCTGCTACCATTTGCATTGGTTCGGATTTGAGTAAGCTTTCAAAACCAGATTTACCTAAATCTTTTTCTAATAAATCCCTACCACGGGCAATATTTTCTTCTCTGCGCGATCGCTTGTACCACTGCTTGATCCGATTTTTAGCAGCTGAAGTTGCCGAAAAGTTAAGCCAGTCTAGACTAGGATGACTGTTTTTGTGAGTAACAATTTCAACAATATCACCATTGTCTAACTTCGTAGAAAGCGGTACCATTCGTCCGTTGACTTTGGCTCCCGCGCAATGGTTTCCGACTTCGGTGTGAATGCGATAGGCGAAATCCACGGTGGTAGAATTCGGACTTAATGCAACTAAATCGCCTTTCGGGGTAAAAACATAAATATCGTCTTCAAATAGATTATCTTTGATGCTTTCTAAATATTCTTGAGCGTCTTTGAGGTCGTTTTGCCATTCAAGTAACTGTCGCAACCAAGTAAATTTCTCATCCGATGCGGTCATATGAGTATTATTAGAAGCACCCGTTTCCTTATATATCCAATGGGCTGCGATGCCATACTCGGCAATACGGTGCATTTCTAAGGTGCGAATTTGTACCTCCATCGGACGACCCCACGGACCGATGACCCCAGTATGCAATGATTGGTAACGGTTGGGTTTGGGCAGTCCAATGTAGTCTTTAAATCTACCGGGAATCGGACGAAAAGAATCGTGAACTAATGCTAAAGCGCGATAGCAATCTTCGTTGGATCTGACAATAATTCGCAGCGCGGCTAAATCGTAAATTTCGTGAAATTCTTTGTGTTGGCGCTGCATCTTCTGATAAATACTATAAAGATGCTTGGGACGACCGGATAATTCTACACACTCAATTCCCGTTTCTTTCAAACGAGAACGTAAAGTTTGAGTGACGTTGGCTATTCTTTCTTCTCTCGCTGTGCGTTTATCGGTAACTAACTGCTGTATCTGACGATAAGAATCGGTTTCGAGATACTTAAACGCTAAATCTTCCAATTCCCATTTAACGTGCCAAATACCCAAACGATTAGCTAGGGGAGCAAAGATTTCCCTAGTCTCTAAAGCTTTGCTGCGACGTTTATGTTCTGGCATCGCTTCCAAAGTCCGCATATTGTGCAAGCGGTCTGCCAATTTTACAACGATAACGCGAATATCTTGCGCCATCGCTAAAAACATTCGTCGAAAGTTCTCTGCTTGACTTTCTGTTTTGCTTTTAAAATTAATTTTAGAAAGCTTTGTTACCCCTTCAACTAAGCGTGCTACTTCCTCTCCAAATCTTTCTTGAATTTCTTCAATTGTAACTTCTGTATCTTCAACTACATCATGTAGAAATCCAGCTGCTATCATTACAGCGCTGCCTCCTAAATCCCTAAGCAATCCGGCAACAGCAACGGGATGACAAATGTATGGTTCCCCAGATTTACGCATCTGTCCTTCATGCAGGTTGTAAGCAAATTTAAAGGCGCGACTAATTAAATCTTTATCGGCATAATTGGGGTCATTTTCTACATTATTAATGGATGCTGAATGTATACAGTCTTCCAACCATTCGGGAAGAGTAATATTTATCTTGGAATCTACAAGTGTAGTGTTCATATCTGAGTCTAAAGGTTTAGCTATCGAAGATGAACGTCGCAAACGGCATTGCTGTCTCTGGGATGCTGCTTTCATTGTGAAGGATAAGCTTGCTAATTTATCAGGATTTGGTTCAATTAGCAATGTTTTTCTTATTAAATAAGTGTTTCGCATCATATTTGTTCAAAAAGTGTAATGGCAAATGTTGCCTCAATATTTAACTTGAGGCGGAAGTCAGGAAAACTAATTTTTAAAGATTAGATTATTGATGAGATAAAATTCTTGACATTAATAGTATCTCAATAAAGGTTAGATATGTCTCTCAATTTAGAAAAATATCGCGCATTTAAAACCTTGTTGCGGCAATTGCGTGACGATATCTCTTCTAATCTAGCTAATGCTGACCAACTGCGCCAGAGTATGGCATCTTTGCAAAGCTTTTTTGTTGCCGATATCGTACCTTTGACCACTCAATATCCCACAGAGCAGTCCTATCAGACCGAAATGAGCAAACAATTGCGGCTATTGCAAATAGATATAATGTTTTTTCAAGGAGCGCGACAAGCTTCTACTGCTAAAAGCCGAATAGATGCTTTAACCGAACGCTTAACAACCCTAATTGGATACTGCGATGCCATTCTTAAGATGGATAAAGTGGCAGATGACGAACATTAATTAAAAAGCAAATATCAAACAATTACAAACAAATAAGAGTATCCTCTTATACGTAAACTTTTCTTCTAAAAAAGAAAAACCATTGTAACAGTTTGATATTAGAGAAAGATGATTTCAGCACTTCTACTTGTAGAGTGATGTTTAGCTTTCAAGTAGATATTAACATTTTTCCCCGATATTTTGGCAAATTAGTCGTATTCATATAGAAGTATTTTCGAGTCTTATCTAATGAATTACTTATGAAGAAGGTTATTTCTGCCGATTTCGGTCAAAAGCATGAGTAATAAAGTAATTTTATGTTTTAATTGCTTGCCATTATTGTTAAGTAGTCGATTTGAACGGATACGATATTTTTTGCTTGATTTTTATGAAGGCACAAGTGTAATTGATAATACCCGCTAGGATTTACAAAATTTTCAGGGATAAAGTAACAAGGTTTATAAAGCAAATCTGGTAAAGTATAAAAATTTAATTAAATAACTGATAACTAATTATGAGTAATGCTTTATTGTCGATTCAAAATCTGAAAGTAGGGTACGCTACAAGCGGTACGGAAAAGGAGGAATGGGCGGTTGATGATGTCTCTTTTATCTTGCAACCGGGTGAGAGGATGGGATTAGTCGGAGAATCCGGTTGTGGTAAATCCACTATGGGGCGTGCGGGAATGCGGCTGTTACCAGAATCTACACGCATTGAAGGAAAGGTGATGTTTCAAGGACGACCTGTATTTGATATGACCGCCGAACAATTGCGTAGATTTCGCGGGGAAGCGGTAGCATTAATTTTTCAAGACCCGATGACGCGCTTAGATCCATTAATGACAATCGGCAATCACTGTCTGGAAACTCTCAAAGCCCATTCACCACAACTATCCAACTTACAGGCAAAAGAAAAAGCGATCGCTACTTTGCAAAAAGTAAACATTCCCCCCGAAAGATGGAGTCAATATCCCCACGAATTTAGCGGTGGAATGCGTCAACGGGTTGCGATCGCTTTAGCTTTATTATTAAATCCCAAATTAATTGTTGCTGACGAACCCACAACCAGCTTAGATGTCACCGTTTCCGCCCAAATTTTGCAAGAATTAACCAGATTGTGCGCCGAAGAAAACATGGGATTGCTGCTGATATCCCACGACTTAGCAATGGTTGCCGAATATTGCGATCGCATTGGGGTAATGTATCAAGGAAAGATGGTAGAAACGGGTTTATCCAAGGAAGTATTCCAAAATCCGCAGCACGAATATACGCGATCGCTTTTAAAAGCAGCATTGCACATACAGACATTTTCCGATCCGGACAACGCAGATACAGTAGAAGAATTCCCAACCAGTCTCAAAGAAAAATCATCTAACGTCGTGCCGTTGCTGGCAATCAAAGAATTAAAGCAGCATTATACCATCGAGCCTAACTTTATCGAACGAATATTTAAAGGACAAGGACAAACCATCAAGGCAGTAGACGGGATCGACTTAGAACTATATTCTGGAGAAATTCTGGGATTAGTTGGTGAATCTGGTTGTGGAAAAAGCACCTTATCGCGGACAATATTACAATTAATTCGTCCTACCGGGGGGAAAGTTGAATTTTTAGGTAAAGAATTAACCAGTTTGTCGCGTCAACAAGTACGCTCCGAAAGGCGACAAATGCAGATGATATTCCAAGATCCCCACGCTTGTTTAAATCCTACAATGACAGTGGGACAAAACATAGCCGATCCGTTAATTATTCATCATATAGCCGATGCCGGAGCAGCAAAAGAGCAAGTATTGTGGATGCTCGATAAAGTTGGGCTAAACCCATCAGAAATGTACTATCAACGCTATCCCTCCGACTTATCCGGCGGGCAACAACAAAGAGTTGCGATCGCACGAGCTTTGATAACCCGTCCCAAATTAGTAATTTGCGACGAACCCGTTAGTATGTTAGATGCCAGCGTACAGTCGCAAGTTTTGGATTTGATGTTGGAATTAAAAGCAGAATTCGATTTAACTTACTTATTCATCACCCACGACTTATGGTTAGCCAGATTTTTGTGCGACAGAATCGCCGTCATGAACGGTGGTAAAATCGTCGAACTTGGAGCGACACAAGAAATTTTCGGCAATCCCCAGCATCCTTATACTAAAACCTTGCTTGCTGCTGCACCGTTGTTAGCAAGAGCTTAGAGTAAGTTAGGAGTTAAGAGTTAGGAGTTAAGAGTTGGGAGTTAGGAGTTATAAATTCAAAAAACTCTGCATGAATAAATAAAGGTGTTGACTGTGCTTGTGTAGGGCTAAAAAATTCATAAATATAGCAATCCTATATGAATTGTCAGATTTTATGATATTTAAGAACTAAGAAACCCGGTTTTTCCGAAAAACCGGGTTTCTAAATCTTCATCTTCATTCACATAACTCCTAACTCCTAACTATTAACTCCTCACTCCTAACTCCTCACTCTTAACTTTTTGCCTTTAACCTAGCATCGGATAGTTATTTAAACTCGCTCCATATAGTTCAATAAATCTTCTATAGAGCGACATACTTTTACAGTTGGAAACTCTGCCTAATTTGAGTAAACTATCTCGGTTTTTTTCAGCGAGATTGCGTAAATAAGGTAAATCTTCAAATAGAGTTAAGCAAGAAGCAAAATGTAATAATAACTGTAAAAATGGCTTAAACCATTCTAAATCGCTGTAAATATCAATAAAGAAATAATGCTCGTTTTCATTTAAAGGAACGGCATGAAAGATCACGGTAATTCTTTTTTGGTTGTAAACTGGAATACTTAATTCTACAGTGTAGGGATTGTGCAAAATTAAATCTACCTCTACAGTCGGTTTTCTCCAAATTCGTAAAGGATTAAAAGGAGAATCTAAGATAGTTTGAAATTTAATCACTCCACCATTATCTGTAAGCTGAAAGTCACTAATATTAACAACTTTCAGGTTATTTAAACTAAAATGATGAATACTTTCTAAATGCTTTAAATTTAATAAATGATAAATTTGACAGATGTAAGGAAAAGGTAAGATATATTCTTGACTAATCATGTATCTTTGCTTCAAGCCAGACTTTAAAGCATGAGTAGTACAGCAATTACCTTGTAACGCTATAACATCACGATCGTCCAGTGAATTTTCTGGTCTTAAAAATAGCCAGCTTGCAAAGAATAAAGAAGCTGTAAATAACTGTATAACTTCAATTACAGATATATAACCGTCAGCAAACGCAGCAAAACTTCTGTCGCCAATACCGAACAGCCAAGATGGAATACCAAATAGCCAAATACCGCTTCTGACTCTGCCGATAAGAAAAGCAATCTCTCTAACTTTATTACTCTTTTTATTCTCAACCGATTCTGTTTTTGTAATATTATCTAGCATGGGATATTACTTAATATTGGCATAGCACAAATTACCCCTCTCAAATAAAGAAAGAAAGAGGGTTTGTTTGAGAAATGCTGTTCTACCGAATAAAATTTATACTGCTTGCAAAAGAAAAGTACGATGCACCAAGCAGATTAGCTTAAACAATTTTATTTACGTCCTCAAAAAAGACATAAATATCTAAATAGCATCTAGATACACCTTAAGAATTAAATTAATTTTCCTTAATTAGCAAGTAAAAATATAGGGTATCAGGATACATATATATATTTTAGTAAAAAAATATTGACATTTACGACGTTATATTAATTTATGTCTATAGCCTGACATATACCGAAAAGTTAAAAAATTGCATCAGTCTGGAGATAGTAATTCCGTGACTAGTTAACAGTGAGCAGAAGTTGTAGGGTGTGTTGTCGCGCAACCCACCAGGATAATTGATTTTTTATGCCTTAACAATTTAATGGCGACTGTTATATATTCGACAATTACACCCTAATCCACCTTGGAATAAATTCCCCCCGCGAGTAGCAAAAGTCCTCTCAACAGGAATAAATAAACTATTAATTATCTCCAAACGTTAATGCTCACTGCTCACTGCTAACTGATTACTGTTTAGATGTCTGCATCGCAAACTGCATTAAACCGGGGAAGAATTTGTAAGCTGCTGACATCACCGAACCCGAACCAACTACTATTTCATCTTTTTGATGTTTAACTGCATCCCAAACCGCATCTGCAACATCTTCGGCTTTGCTGGCTGCTGGGGATTTTAGAAAACTACTCATGGAATTACGGCGTTTTTCGGCATCTTGTTCGTTGCTGCCGCGAAACTGCGCTCTTTCCATAAAATTACTGTCGGTAGCGCTGGGATGTACCGCACCTACATGAATACCTTTAGGTTTTAATTCTATCCGTAAAGTTTCCGTCAACCCCGTAATCGCGTACTTGCTGGTACAGTAAACGGTCATTTCGGGTAAAGGTAATTTACCACCGATAGAACCGACATTGACAATTGTTCCAGTACCACGCGCTATAAAATGTGGTAAAAGCGCATGAATTGTGTGAATATATCCCCAGAGATTTACATCAATTACCCGATGCCAATCTTCTAAAGAAGTGTTTTCAATTGGACCATTCATGCAAACTCCGGCATTATTGATTAAAACATCAATGCTGCCAAAAGATTCTAAAGCCTCTGATATCAAGTTATTTACTTCTGCTTCCTGACTGACATCGCAAGGCACAGCCAGTACCTTTGTTCCAATTGTGCGAACTTCCGCCGCCGTTGCTTCTAAATTTTCTGGCGATCGCGCAGTTAAAACTAAGTCATATCCTTTGCGGGCAAACAAAAGTGCCGTTGCTTTACCAATTCCTTGAGAACCACCTGTAATAATTGCGGTAGGCATAACAAATAATGTCAATATTTATGTATCATTTCT
This sequence comes from Rivularia sp. (in: cyanobacteria), assembly GCA_965234645.1. Classification (GTDB taxonomy): domain Bacteria; phylum Cyanobacteriota; class Cyanobacteriia; order Cyanobacteriales; family Nostocaceae; genus Rivularia. The sequence goes on from OZ248344.1 coordinate 1,101,126, forward strand.
TAATATTGTCGTTCATAAATTGCAAATGATTATCCGTCATGCGACTGAAAATGATTTACTCCGGTATCAAGACATTGATTCCAAACGGTGACGTAGCTGGCTACTAATAGCATCAATAATTGTCACAACTACCAACAATACCAACATCATTGTTGTGGCTTTTGTGTACTCAAACCCGTCGATGTAACTTTTAAGTTGAAAACCTATTCCACCCGCTCCTACTACACCCAAAACCGAAGCTGCGCGAATATTATACTCAAACATCCATAAGGTATACCCCAAACACAAAGGTAATATCTGTGGTAAAATCCCATACTGAGCGATTTGGCTGGGAGATGCGCCAATGACACGTAATGATTCAAGGCTGCGCGGATTTACGGCTTCGATAGCTTCTTGGTAAAATTTAGCTAGATATCCAATCGTATATATACTTAAAGCCAGCATTCCCGCAGGCGCACCTAATCCCGTAGCGGCAACAAATACTAAACCTAGAACAATGGAAGGAACCGAACGCACCGCATTTTGAAGTAAATTTGCTAACCAACGTAACCATTGAGGAGCGATATTTCGGGAACTGGCGATCGCAATGGGGAATGAGATAATTGCCCCGATGGTGGTTCCCCATAATGACATTTGAATAGTTTCGATTAAGGCTTTAATTGCAATATCAAGAACGGATAAGTTAGGAGGAAATAAGCGTGAAATAAAATCAATAATATATGGATAACTATCTTTGAACAAACCAAAATCAACTTGTAATCCGCTTAAAGCCCATCGATATACAACTATAATAATTGCTAAAATAATTAACCGAACAATCCAAATATAGCGATTCCAAAAGTTAGACCACAGCAAAGTCAGATTTTTCATTTTAGATTAAAAATACCGAAAAAGGGGAGTGTCTTGTGGTGAGAGAATTCCCAAGCACTTAAGCAGGCATTTGAGCAAACTTTTCTTGAACTTGTTCGCAGGTTCCATCATAGGAAATCTTTCCAGCATTCAAAATTATGGCTCGATGGGCATATTTAGATGCCATTGCTAAGTCGTGTAGCACTGCAATTACTGTAATTCCAGACACAGAATTAAGTTCTGACAAGGTTTTCATCACCTGTTGCGATGCGATAACATCTAATCCAGTTGTCGGTTCATCAGCAAGTAATATTTGTGGTGATTGAATTAAAGCTCGTGCGATCGCAACTCGTTGCTGTTGTCCACCACTAAGATGGCAAACTTTTTGATATGCTTGTTCGCGTAACCCCAATTCTTCTAATAATTCTAATGCTTGATGACGGTGGTGTCTGGGAAAACCAAATAAAGTCTGGCTCGTTTTTAAACTTCCCAATTTACCGCATAAAACGTTATCAATCGCCGAAACTTGCCGAATTAAACCACCTCCTTGAAATAACATCCCCACTTGACGACAAATTTCTGGTAGGGTACGAGGGTTTAGTTTAATTCCATTGATTTCCACAGTACCCCGGGCAACTGGCATTAATCCCACGAACGATCGCAACAAGCTAGATTTTCCCGCTCCATTCAATCCCAGCAATGCGACAAATTCACCACGATGGATACGACAATCAATTCCGTTGAGAATCGGACGCTGTAAATTCTGAGAATAAACGCTTTTTAAACCCAAACACTCAATTACAGTTTCGTTCATGGGATGAAGGTAAGTGAAATTAATTTTACCGAACAGCGATTTTTAAATTGAGATTGGAGTAGATGCACCTAGATATACAATACCAACTTAATGCTATTAATTCTTAAGAAAAATCTTGAATTGTACTTTTTATCACTCAAGGCTTTTTGTTAATTATTAGCAACAACTTACTGATAGTGCGTTATTTAGGGTTCAATGCCTATTCGTTGCAGCGCAGTCCGAACGGGAGCAAGATGACTACTATGGTTAACCCGTACTAACTTGGTCGAATTGTAAAGGTTACGCAACAAGCCATTGTTTCCTGGCTGGTTCAACTTCAACATTGCATTAATTAACTTATTGCGGTCTTGCACGGATACATCATCATCAATTGCTACACCGTGGGCAGGAACTCCACTAATTCTATAAAGTACTCGTAACCGCGATCGTTCTTGGTTGGTGATGTAGGGGGGAAACATCGCATATTCCGATACTGCTGCTGCATCTGATTGTCCGCGTAAAACAGCCTGTAGAGCTTTGCTGTAATTACCACCATAACTAACCTGTCCAAAAAAACCGTTTAGACGATCTTTGTTAGGAACAAACCCCATTTTCACCAACTGACTAACTGGAAAAATAAAGCCACTACCCGATGTCGGAGAAGTAAAAGACATCTTTTTAGCTTTGAGTTGCCCTAAAGTCGCTTTCGATTGTCCAGAACGTAACGAGCTATTTTTGGGAACGACAAAAACTGAATCATAGGTATAGCCACCAGAGTAATTTTGGCGCACTTCTGCTAAGTACAGCTTGGCATTTGCAAGTTGCTCTGCTTTTAAGGCTGGACGACTGCTCAAAAACGCTACATCTGCTCGATTCGCTCGTAACGCTTCCACAGCAGCAGTATCATCACCAATCTGAGCGCGAACATTCATTCCTGTTTCTCTGGATAGAAATGTTGCCACTGCATCGGCTTTGGTTTTTAAATCGGTTGAGTCCGAACGACTTGGGAAAACAACGTTAATCGTGCGTCTATTTTGAGCAAACAATTGCTGTGTACTTACTCCGATCGCAGACAAACCAGCAAGTGCAGCCAATACTACACCCATAACATTCTGACTACGAGCCATTCGCAGTACTCCTCTATGGTAGTTATTATTTTTATTAACAGTTGCAAAAGACTCGCAACTAATCTGTATAGATATTGAAATAAATTGGAAAGAAAGTCAATAGGCTTTTGTAGCTTTTAACTCAAGCATGGGCAACTGATAATTCCACTACGAACGATATTTCTGTATCATTTCTTAATATTGTCGTTTATAAATTGCAAATGATTATCCGTCATGCGACTGAAAATGATTTACCCTCTATTGTGGCGATATATAATGCTTCAATTCCCAGCCGTATGGCAACAGCGGATTTAGAACCAGTATCTGTAGCGAGTCGCGTGAATTGGTTTAAAAAGCGATCGCCCCTTAAACATCCTCTTTGGGTAATAGAAATTGAAGGTGTAGTTGTTGGATGGTTGAGTTTTCAGCCTTTTTACGGAAGACCAGCTTATCACGCAACAGCCGAAGTGAGTATTTATATAGCTTCAAATTATCAGCGTCGGGGTTTGGGAGAGAGACTTTTAAAGGAAGCGATTCGTCAAAGTCCTAATTTGGGTTTAAATACATTAATTGGATTTATTTTCGATCGTAATGAAGCGAGTTTAAAGCTGTTTGAAAAATTCGGTTTTGAACGTTGGGGACATATGCCGAGAATTGCAGAGCTTGATGGTATAGAGTGTGGTTTGGTGATTTTGGGGTTGAGAGTTGGGTGAGGGGAGAAGGGGGAGAGGGGGAAGAGGGGGAAGAGGGGGAAGAAAATAATTAGTAATTGTACGTTGGGTTAGGCGTAAAAATAAATTATATGGATGACGAGGGATGTAAATGCGCCGTAACCCAACATTTAGGTTTTGGTTTTTATGAGATTACTTAAAATACGAATTATTTGATTTAATCTTTATTAGGTGTTTAGAATACCTGGCGATTGAAATCACGGCTACACAGGCAAAACCCACCTTGGGTTAATTATATCGGCATAAATTATTTAACAGTTTCTAGCCCTTTAACAAAGGCTAGTTTATAAATACTAAGCGCGTGATATTATTTTCTCAGGTTCTCATTGCGAGAACAAAATTAAGTTAGAATTTGGTTATGAAAAAATGCATATTATCAGCTATCGACTTTTAAAAGAGTTTAAATTAAAACACGTCGATTGCGGTGATGCTATTGATAATTGGTATAAAGTTGCAAATAAGGCGAATTGGTCTAATTTGATTGAGGTGCAATCTGTTTTTTCTAAAGCTGAAGCAGTAGGAAATTTTACTGTTTTTAATATCAAAGGTAATAAATATCGCTTGATTGTAAGTATCGATTATGAAAAGCAATTAATTTACATGAAGTATATTTTTACTCACGCTGAATACGATAAGGAGGAATGGAAAAATGACCCTTACTTTTAATCCAGAAAAATATACAGAATTATTAGTAAAATATCAACCTAAATTGATTAAAACTGAAGAAGAAAATGAAAAAGCCTTAGCACTTGTCGAAGAATTAATGCATCGTCCTAATCGTACTCCTGAAGAAAATGAGCTTTATGAATTACTTATTACTTTAATTGAAAAGTTTGAGGAAGATAATTATAGTCCGGATCAACCAACTACACCTCATTCTATGTTGATATTTTTAATGGAACAAAAAGGTATTAAACAATCTGATTTAGTAGGAATTATTGGTTCAAAGGGTGTAGTTTCGGAAGTTGTGAATGGTAAGCGAGAAATTAGTAAAGCTCAAGCTAAAGTTTTAGGTGAATTATTTCATGTAGATGCGGGATTGTTTATTTGATGTATTGTTACGCTCAACAATAAGCTATAATTGTAGGTTGGGTAAGGCGCACGAGTAATTTATGTTAATTGCGAGAAATGTAAATGCGCCGTAACCCAACATCCAGGTTTTGGGATTTAATCGATAATTTAAACATCGGTTTCAATAACAATATAATTCTCATCCTCTCCTAAAGCTTCATAAGTTTTCTTAAATAGCTCAAAAGCATTTTCATCAATCCACAATGAATCATTTGGCAAATTATTGTTCCTCTTCACTACACGCTTTCGCATAACAACTTCCGAGCAGGTTACAAAATATAATTTGACCTCAGCATTCACGATTTTAGCTTTAGAACGTGCTTCATCGCGAGATGCTCGACTCCAAAAGCCAAAGTCTAAAATCACATCTTGATTTAAGCGAAGAAGTTGCAGGGTAAGATTCCAAATTAAATCGGAAATTCGGTTATAGTAATCCGAAAATTTTTGTTCTTCTGGATTATGCCCGTAGAGTTTTACCATCCACTCATCATGAGTAAAACGTATAGCTGAAATATCTGCTTCTAATTTTCGAGCAAAGGTTGTTTTACCTGCTCCTGCAAAACCATAGATTAAGTGGAGATTTGCCATTAATAATAAACGAATTTAAATGTAGTGTTACGCTCAAGAAGAAGCTATAGCCTCAATTGTATGGATACCTTAATAGAACAACTAAATGTTAAGTTACGTCAATGGCAACCTGATATTGCCCAGCAAGTGCGACAATCCATTAAAGAAATCATTGATTTAGCGGATTGTGATGCATTGGATGTTTTGCGATCGCGCACTGTTGAGCAAGAAGTACTGGATATTTTAGATCAACCCGAAACCAGGTGAAGTATGGCTTGTTGATTTGGGATTAGCAGCGAAAATGCGTCCTGTAATAATTGTCTCTCGCTACGATTCAAATCCACCACGAGCATTAGTAATGTATGTTCCGGTGACGACTCAAAATAGAGGAAGCCTGTAGGAAATTGAATTACCCAAGGTTAGTTTTTTAACACAAGGTTTTGTAGCTAATGTACAAGGTATAGGTTCTGTTCCAAGGGTGAGACTTGAGCGTAAATTAGGCGATTTACCAACAGATGCGATGCTGGAAATAAAGCAAGCTCTTGTGTTTGCTTTAGATTTAGAAACCGATATGGAAAATGAAGAGTAGTAGTTTGTAGATTGTAGGTTGGGTTAGTTCTCTGCGCCTAGTAAGATTTTTTTAAAGTTCAAATTAGTTAAAAGAAGAAGATTTTAAAATTGCTGAATTTAATTGTAGGTTGGGTTAAAGGCGCATTAGTAATTTAGATGAATTACGAGTAATATAAACGCGCCGTAACCCAACATTTAGGTTTTGGTTTTGATTAAATTTCAAATAAATTTATAAATCAAGTGTATTGTTTGTTTTTGTATTAAATTCTTTGTTTTACTTTATATCATGATGTTGGGTTGTGCCTGGCGCTACGTTCCTCAACCCAACCTACAAACTTGTAAATTAAAATACTCGACCTTCTTCAAATCCTGACTGAATGTAATGTTGAGTCGCAGCACTTAAGTCATTGCCAAAGGCAGCGATCAAATCAGGGAAAGAATTTAGATATTGGTCTTCATTAAAAGTATCTAAGCCTCGACCTTCTTCAAATCCAAACTCAATGTAATGTCGAGTCGCAGCATCTAAGGCTTTCTCGTAAGGAAGATTGCTAAAGGTGTTAATTAAATCACTATAAGAAGCTAGATATTGGTCTGCTTCAAAAGTATCTATAACTCGACCTTCTTCAAATCCAGACTCAATGTAATGTTGAGTCGCAGCATCTAAGGCTTCTTCGTAAGGAAGATTGCTAAAGGTGTTAATTAAATCACTATAAGAAGCTAGATATTGGTCTGCTTCAAAAGTATCTACGATTCGAGCTTCTCCGATTCCAAACTCAATGTAATGTTGATTTGCAGAATTTACAGCTTCCTCGTAAGGAAGATTGCTAAAGGTATCAATCAAATCACTATGAGAAGCTAAATATTGGTCTGGTTCAAAATTAACAATATTGTCAAAGTAATCGGGATTAGTAGCATTGAATTTGAAATCGTTCTCATTAGAAATCGTTACTACACCATCAAAAGTGAAGGTAAGCGTATCTTCTGGCCCATCCAATGGTCCATCAAAAGTGACGGTAGTTATATCTGGTTCACCATTATAGCTGGCGGTAATGTTATTTCGTAAAGAGGAAAAAAAGACGCGACGTGTAGTAGCCATATTTTGTCTCCAATTTTTTATACTTTAAACCGTGTATATTTGTATGCTGAAGACTATAGTAATTTAAAATAACTGAATGTATTATTGTTTTTTATAATTTTAAGAATACTGACAGTTGAAACCGCACACCACTTGCTTGCTAGAAGTCGGAAAACCCGCCTAAAATAATACCTGGCGATTGAATGCCGCACCTAGCAGTGAACACGGCTACACAAGCAAAACCCACCTTTATGGGTTAAGAATACTTTATCTATCTTCGTTCCAGATACTTCCATCAGGCATAATAGTTTCCTGGATGCTAATTCCTTTGAATTCAACTCCTTCCAAATTAGCTCCAGTCAAATTGCTTTTCAACAGACTACCACTTATAACAGTGTTACTGAGATTAGCATCCATTAAATCGCTTTCATAAAAACGAACACCGTCCAATCTAGCTTGACTCAAATCGGCTCCCCGTAAGTTCGCACGCTGAAAACAAACCATTCCTAAATCGGCTCCGCTCAAATTGGCATTGCTTAGATTAGCACCCACAAAACCACTTTGCCAGAGGACAGCACCACTGAGATTAGCACCACTGAGGTTAGCTTTATCGAAATTGGTTTCCGGCATGGAAACATGGCTCAAATTAGCTTCACTCAAATCAACGTCAGCTAAGTAGGCAGCAATTTTGGAGCCACTCAAGTTAATTCCACTTAGGTTGCAACCGTATAAAATGTTATGACTATCATAAAGCCTGACGTTAACAAAATTTCTTTCCCCAACAGCATAGCGCTGCAAAAGTTCTTCGACTTTAACCTTAATTCTAGTCATTGCTCTAAATTTATTTCTAAGACTGCACCTATTTTCTTTAACTCTAATTCGTAAAATGTTGGGTTTCGTTCCTCAACTCAACCTACAAACTCTAACCCGCAAAACAAATTAAAGGTTGATTTTCGCATAATGTTGGGTTTCGTTCCTCAACCCAACCTACAAACTAACTACAATCTAACCCGCAAAACAAATTAAAGGTTGATTTTCACATGATGTTGGGTTTCACTCCGTTCAACCCAACCTACAATCTACAATCTACCTTCCTCTTGTGGGATGGGCATCCCTGCCCGTCCGATTAAGTTCTAAAATAAATAAAACCCTTCCCAAACACCAACATCTGTATGAATTTAATTCTATGCCACACAACAGCAGATTTTGATACACTGGGGGCTGCGGTGGGGTTGACGCGGTTAATTGAAGGCAGCTTCATTGTTTTACCTGGTGGCTCTCATCCCACGGTTAAGGATTTTTTAGCTCTACATAAGGATGAATATCCGCTCATCGAACGACGTGCGGTAATTACTGAAGATATCCGCTGTTTGGCTGTGGTTGATACTCAGCAGCGCAACCGTTTGGGAAAGGCTGCGGAATGGTTTGATTTACCGAATGTTGAAAAAGTAATTGTTTTCGATCATCATTTAGAACAAACTCTGGATATTCCCGCTACAGAATCTCATATTTATCCAGTCGGTGCTGCTACTACTTTGGTGGTACAAGAATTACAGAAGCACGGTATTTCTTTAACTCCTACGGAAGCTACTGTAATGGCTTTGGGTATCCATGTTGACACGGGTTCTTTAACTTACAGCCACACGACACCGGATGATGCTTTGGCTTTGGCTTGGTTGATGCAGCAAGGTGCTAGTTTGTCGGTAGTTGCCGAATATGTAGAGCCAGGATTATCGCCGCAGTTACAACAGTTGTTGAAAATTGCTTTGGAAGATATTGAAATTGAAAAAGTACGCGGTTATCAAGTTGCTTGGGTAATTCTTGAAACTGAAGAATTTGTGGCTGGGTTATCCGGTTTAGCGTCGGAGTTGGTTAATTTAATGGAAATTGACGCTTTGTTTTTGGCTCACCAATACCAGAAAAAAAGTAGTAATGGTTTGTCGGTAATAGCGCGATCGCAAATTCCCCAAACTAATCTAAATGATATTTTGGCACCTTTTGGTGGTGGTGGCCATGCAAAAGCTGCTTCAGCAAGTTTGAAAGATGTAAATTCTCAAGAAATAATCAGTCAAATTTTAGAGGAGTTGAAAAAATCGATTCCCCATCCACCAACTGCGCGAGACTTAATGTCTTCTCCGGTACGCACTATTCCACCAGATACCACCATCGAGGAAGCGCATCGGATTTTGTTGCGTTACGGACATTCTGGTTTATCTGTTGTCGATACTTCTAGCGAATTGGTAGGAATAATTTCTCGCCGCGATTTGGATATTGCTTTACACCACGGTTTTGCTCACGCGCCGGTGAAAGGTTATATGTCAAAGAATCTCAAGACGATCGCACCGGATACGGAATTACCCGAAATTAAATCGTTGATGGTTACTCATGATATCGGACGTTTACCAGTTTTAGAAGATGGGAAGTTAGTGGGAATTGTAACTCGTACCGATGTTTTACGGGAATTGCATCAAGGGAAAGAGAAGAAGAAAGAAGGAGAAGAAGACAATTTAGATCCGACTTTGGATGAATTGCGATCGCGACTTGCACCAGCTCTATGGGAGTTTCTCACAAATGTTTCAAAAGAGGCAGAGCAGCGGGGTTGGCATTTATATATAGTTGGTGGTGCTGTGCGAGATTTATTATTAGCTAATCCCGATGAGCCTTTGCTGCTTCCAGATATTGATATGGTAGTTGATGGTTTTCACAATGCTGCCGATGTTGGTGCTGGTGTAGAGTTAGCTTCAGCGATTCTGCAAATTTACCCCGGTGCGCGTTTGGATGTCCACGGTGATTTTCAAACTGCTGCTTTGTTATGGCACAATGACGATAAGTTAGATTCTTTATGTATTGATATCGCTACAGCAAGAACGGAATTTTATCCTTACCCAGCCGCGAATCCGGTAGTTGAAGCAAGTTCGATTCGTCAAGATTTATATCGCCGCGATTTTAGTATTAATGCTTTGGCTTTGCGGTTAACTCCTCCAAATCCAGGTAAACTATTGGATTTCTTTGGCGGGTTATTAGATTTACAGGCTCAACAAATTCGAGTTTTACACGCTAACAGCTTTATTGAAGATCCAACAAGGATTTATAGAGCCGTGCGTTTTGCGGTACGTTTGGGTTTTCATTTAGAAAAGCAAACGGAAGAATATATTAGATATGCAATTGCTAGCGGCGTTTACGAGCGTACAGCAAAAGAGAATTCCAAGACACCAGCTTTACAAACTCGTTTAAAGTCGGAATTAAAATACATCTTGCAAACTTCCTATTGGAAACCGGCTTTAAGAATGCTGGATGAATTAAATGCTTCTGTATGCATTCATCCGACTTTGGAAATAGATGAAGATTTACTCAAACAATTACGTTTAATGGAGCGTTGCTTACAAAAATTTGATTCTGGCGAGCAAAGATTTACCCATTGGCAGATGCGTTTAGAAGTTATAATCGCTCATTTAGAACCAGAATATCGCACAAAGGTAGCTAAAAATCTCCAATTTGCAGATGACAGTATTAAAAGGTTAGAAAATTTAGCCGCAGCGAAGAATAATGTTTTAGAAAATTTAGATAAATGCGAAAAGCCTTCGGAAGTTGTTAAGCTGTTGCGAAAATACGATTTACCAATGTTGATTTTTATCGCATTGCAAAGCCCGCGAATTATTAGAAAACAAATTTGGCATTATTTGACGGTGTTATCAAATGTGGAGGCACCGTTAAATGGTAACGATTTGAAGAAATTGGGTTATAAACCGGGACCAAAATATAAGCAAATTTTGGATGATTTGTTAGCGGCTACTTTGGATGGGGAAGTGAATGATAAGAGTAGTGCTGAAGAATTTTTAAGCAATAATTATCCGATTTAACATAAAAACTATGTAGAGACGTAGCACCGCTACGTCTCCAACAACATGAAATCATCACTTCATATTTTGAAAAAGTTCATATGGGTTTCTAATTTTTTACCCAGAGAAACGTTAAGGAAACTCATAATAACTTAGATAAGTCCTGATATTAAATTAAGATACTTCAGGATATTCTATATTATGTCTTCGAGATTTCAACGTCTTCAATTTGTAAGTCTCGGCTTTTCTCTGCTTCTAATTGTAGCTTGGGTTATTCTTGTGTACCAAATTTCACCACTGCGAGATCCAAGCTTTCAGCCTAATAGCGCAAATGCTGGTACATTAATACCTTGGCTTTTTGGGGTGGGTGAAAACAATTGGATATTGTCAGCTCAGCTTTTGGCTTTTTCACTATCTACTAATATCGCGTTTATATTTGCTCAAGAAGTACGTTATCGGGGAAGTAATTGGTTAATACGTTTCATCGCGACAATGGGGGTATGGCTAATAATGTTTTTCGCTTCTGACTCTATGTTTTTTCTTTATTTATTAGACCAATGGATAGTTGATTAAAAAAAATTACCTCAGTCTTAAGACATATTTACTCATAAATCCGCGTATATTTCTACTAATTCCCCATCCCCTGGATGAGGATATCGCATTTACCAAGATTGCGATAATATCTGAGCGCAAGGAAGTTAAGGTAGTTTTACTTTTTACTACTTTTGGTAGCTTCAATAAATAGAATCTTCCCGTTGATATATCCTGTTTAAATTCAACTGCTGAACTATTGGAAGATGATTTTAGAGGAAGTAATTTCTAACCTTGACTTCAAAACGTTCCAAGAGAGATATTAAGAGAGGACAATAATATGGCATACGAGTTACCGTCTCTTCCCTATGACTACACGGCTTTAGAACCTGCTATTTCTAAAAGTACTTTAGAATTTCATCACGATAAGCATCATGCGGCTTATGTAAGTAAGTACAATGATGCAGTCAAAGGAACAGAATTGGATAAAAAATCAATTGAAGAAGTAATCAAAGAAATAGCTGGAAATTCTGAAAAACAAGGACTTTTTAACAACGCAGCCCAAGCTTGGAATCATACTTTTTATTGGCAATGTATGAAGCCTAATGGTGGTGGTACTCCTGGAGGAGATTTAGCGAAAAAGATTGATGCTGATTTGGGCGGTTTTGATAAGTTTGTGGAAGCTTTCAAGTCTGCTGGAGCGACTCAGTTTGGTAGTGGTTGGGCTTGGTTGGTATTAGATAACGGTACTTTAAAAGTTACAAAAACCCTGAATGCTGATAATCCTTTAACTAGCGGACAAACTCCTTTATTAACAATGGATGTATGGGAACACGCTTATTATTTAGATTATCAAAACAAACGTCCCGCTTACATCGATGACTTTTTGGGTAAGTTAGTTAATTGGGATTTTGTTGCTCAGAATATGGCAGCAGCATAGTTTTTAATTAAGTTTGGGTGGGTAGAAACTCACCCAATTTTTAGATAGGGAATAAGTAAAGACGTAAGAGTGAAATCTCTACATAAATATTTCGCCAACTTTATACTTAAAACAAAAGTTATAGCAACACAAAATTAATGATAGAACCTCATTACCCAAAAATTATCATGTCCTTTACTTATCGCGAATGCACAATTCAGATTGAACGCGATCGCTTCGATCGACAAGATATTTATGCTGCTTGGGTAAATCACGATCGCGGTTGTGCGATCGCCGTACCCTATGCTTTGACTCCCACTGAGGCTGTGAGGAAATCAAAGCAATGGATAGATGAAAGGCTGAAGCCCAATTAATTTAATACCTGATATATGAAGAAAATATAATATGTCGAACTGATGGTTCTACTCTATCTATTAAATAAGGATGTAATTCTTGTAGCGAGTTTATATCTGCTTGATATTCCGATTCATAATTTTCTAAGTCGCGATCGGTATTAAGTTTAGGTTGAGTAAAACTAGATAATTTTGACCGTGCAACAGAAAAAGGATTGCGGATATATGTTGCAAAAAAATTATTTCTGATGTTCTTCATCACATCTTTTACCTATAACAAAGTTTAGTTTTATTGTAGGCAAGTTTATTCGTTATATAGTTTGATTTTTGTATAAAAATGTAAACTTAAGTTAAGTTGCTATCTGCTTGCTTGGGAAAGCTTGATAAAATCTTCATGCTTTGTTGAGTTTCAAGACTTATTATCTAATTTTATTGCTTGTTCTAAAGCGGCTTTTTCCTTTGCTCTACGTGCATAAGATTGTAATTTCCCCAAATCCCAACCTGTAATTAAACTCATATTTTCTAAGCTCATTCCTTTCATTAGCATTTCTACGCACCAGCTATGTTGAGCTTGTTCTATTGCTGGTTGTTGTCCGGATGGTGTTGATAATCCGTCTGTTATTTTTTGCCAATATTCTGCTATTTCTGCTTCTGATATTGGCATTCCCTGATTATTAAGTAATAATGCCGGATTTTCATCTTTACGACTCTTCAAGTATTTGGTTAATGGATTGTTATTATAGGAACCATAACGCTTTCCCATAATCCATTGATTGACGGGAACTTGGCGTTCACCTTTAACTATTTGCAATAAATGCTGGTTAGCGTCACATATTTGATGGGTTTTTTCTAAATTAGTAATTTCTGCTGTTGATAAACCTGCTCCAAATAAAATATATATTAAAGCATAATCTCGCAATCCCGATTTTTTGGCACGTTGCAAAATCAAATGAACTGTTACGAAAGGTAAATCGATTATTTTTTCTATCTCTCTCAACTCTGAACTAACTATTTTAGATTTACTAGCTGCCATCAAAAATAACGTTACCAAATCTTCTAAAAATTCATCTTTATTCTGCCAAAGTTCGTGAAATTCACTCGTAAATTCGATTACGGCATATCCCAACAGCGTAATATTAAGCAAACTTGCTAATTTTTGAGGTGGTAAATGCCCCTGTAATTGCTCGCGCTCCATGACTGTTGCTAAAAATTCGGCAACATAATGATTCGCTTCCTTCAAAGTTTTTCCGAGTGCTTGACGATTTTCTAATGGATAATTACCAGCCTCCCCCACAACGGAGCGTACTAAATTTGGCGATCGCTCTAATGCTTGCAAGCGATCTTCACAATAGTTTTTAAAAGCTTGATGGACATTAGTTGTTTTAGTGGCTTGAGTTTTTAAGTATTCACCCAGTTCTTGAAAGACTGGCGATTCGGAAATTACTGCTAAAAGCAATCCATGTTTGTTACCGAAATGCCGAAACAAGGTCACTTCATTAACTTTCGCTAATTGCGCTACTGCTTTTGTTGTAGTGTCGGTAACTCCCTGAGCGGCAAATAGTTCTACTGCTGCATTAATTATTCGCTGTCGTGTTGAAATTATTTGGGAATTGGACATTACAGGTTAAAGGTTAAAGGTTAAAGGTTAAAGGTTAAGAGCCTAGAAACGGGGTTTTTTATTAAGTAAGTGGTGTGAATAAATACAATTGTGTTCTGTCATTGCGACGAAGCACGAGGAAGCAATCCCAGTCGGGAACGGGTTTTTTGCCTTTTATTACTCCCGTTAGTTTGATTAATGCTGACTTACTTAAGTACCAGAATATCTAATACCCACTAATAGAAACCCGGTTTCTCCAACATACACGAAAAAAAAAGTATGTAAGTGCCACTTGCATTTTTACTTTTTATTTGTTAACTTAGGAATGTAAGCAACACTTGCATATTCTAATTTAATTCTCAAGTGTATTTCTTACCCGCTGTCTAATGTAATGGGTGTGGCGGGGAAGGGTGCTTTTGGGGTGCGAAATTGCGATCGCCCTAATATATCGAACGGTTTTATTAAAAATATTCATTGTCTAAGGAAATAATTATGACTACGCGCTCTGCTGTGGCTGAGGGTAAGCAACCGCTTGCTTTGAGTTGGACTAATGTGGCATTTTTCGGTGCATTTCACATTTTAGCTTTATCGGCTCCCTGGTTTTTTTCTTGGTCTGCTTTGGGAGTAATGATATTTTTACATTGGCTGTTTGGCAGTATTGGTATTTGTTTGGGTTTTCACCGAATTTTGAGCCATCGTAGTTTAGTAGTTCCCAAGTGGTTGGAATATATCATTGCCATTCTTGGAGCTATGGCGATGCAGGGAGGACCAATCTTTTGGGTAGCCGGACATCGTTTACACCATGCTCATACTGAGGATGAAGAGAAAGATCCTTATTCTGCTAAGCGTGGTTTCTGGTGGAGTCATATGCTGTGGATTTTCTATCCTCGTGAGGAGTTTTTTGACTTTGAAATGTACAAAAAATATGCTCCCGATTTGGTACGCGATCCATTTTACATTTGGCTAAATCGCTACTTCTTATTCCTGCAAATTCCCGTAGGCGTTTTATTGTATGCTTTGGGTGGATGGAATGCGGTAATCTACGGTGTATTTCTGAGAGCAGTATTGCTATGGCATTCAACTTGGTTGATTAATTCTGCAAGCCATATCCGAGGTTATCGTACTTTTGAATCGGATGATAATTCCCGCAATCTTTGGTGGGCGGCTATTTTTACTTACGGTGAAGGTTGGCACAACAATCACCACGCTCATCCAAATGTAGCCAAAGCTGGATTGCGCTGGTGGGAAATAGATATGACTTGGTGGGCAATTAAAACTTTGCAAACCTTGGGATTGGCTAAGAAGGTTGTAATGCCGGTTGGTAATAAATAATTCTTGTTAATTATCTAACAATTATGTAGAGACGTAGCACTGCTACGTCTTTATTTATTTATTTACTTATTTATTTATTTAATTTGGATTTGTATCGAGGGATTTATATCGATAATTCAGTTAAATGGTATAAAATTCAAAACTATCGGTATCAACCTAATCTTTGAGACGTAGCAGTGCTACGTCTCTACATTTTTTTTTGGGGAATAACAAAAATTATTTATTTGGAGAATTATTTATTTCCCCAACCATGATGCCACGACCTGATAAAGCTGCATACACTAAGTTGGGCGATCGCATATCTCCTTCTAACCAGGTAATTCCGGGAAATTGCTGTACTTCGGGGTTACTAATTTGTTTCCAGGTATTCCCCATATTTTGTGAAACATACATAGTATCTTTTTTTGCACCGCCTACACGCCCAAATATATAGACATCGGGGTTTTTGCCTGAAGCACCTTTACCAAAAGTAACAAATTCACAGGTATCTACCGATGCAATGGCATTAAAGTTTTTACCCCCGTCAGTAGAACGATATAGTTTGTTTCCTTCTAAATCTTCGGGGTTACGAGCAAAACTCATCCATACATCACCCTGCTTTGTGGGGTTAGAAACTATCGCTGGACGAATTTTCCATGTAGGTAATTTATTGGATGCTCCTTTTCTCCAATTCGCGCCGCCATCGTTGCTGTAGTAAAACGTCCAACCGTTGTAATAGTAAAAAGTTTTACCTTCGGGGTCTTGACGATCTGCTGCCAAAATATACGAACTCAACCACGGATTTATGCTATTCGCCCAGGCTCTGGGTAATGCGTCGTAGTGGGTATGGTCGTCGTTGTTGGGATCGAAAGGTTCTGGTTTGGGGTCGGGTTCTAAGTTATGCGCTAGCTTCCAAGTTTTACCACCGTCCATAGTATAGTGAGTCCACGGTCCCCAAGTCGGCGACCAAACCATGTTTTGTGGGTTAGTGGGTGACATGGCAATTTGACCGCCCATTGCGATCGTTTTCTCTCGCTTGGATTTCTCGGCTTTCCACATATCTTCTGCGGGTATGGACTCGAAACCCTGCCAAGTTTTACCGTTATCTTTGGTAAAACCATGTATCGGATAAAACCCTTGCCATTGGTGAAAACCCACAAAGGCGGCATAGTTAGGTTTTTTATAGGCATAATCCATACCCGTTGCTCCCGCTACATGGGGAAATGGTACGGGATATTTTTTCCACTGGGGGTTAGCCCATTTGAAATAAGGACTGACATCAATGTTTACTGGGTCAATTTTTCCCGAAGGTACCTGATGGCGATCGGCGTGACGAAAACCAATCATGTCCTGTACCGCGCTAATTAAATCTGCTCCTCCCTGGGATTTGGGGACTGGTGGAACCCGTACAATATTGGGGTCAAGTTCTTCTAGGTTGTTCATCACCCATTTGAAGTTCGGCTCTTTAGCAGTTATGTCCGAAGTACAAGCCACACCAAAACCGTTTGTCCACCATACTTGTTTGGGATTTGCTGGGTCAATTACAACTACTGATGCCCCAGTTCCAGAATAAGATTGATAATATTTGGGAGCGGATGGATTTACTTTATCTTTGGGATTATTCGCATCATAAGCACCCATGTACATTGTTTGTTTGTTCCAAGTGTTACCAGCATCGGTGGAACGGTAAAGGTATTTATCAGAAATCGTTATAACCGTAGTGGGATTATTTCCCCATACACTCACGGCTGAATAAACTTTATCTGTACCATCGGGGGTAACATCATTCCATTTTCCGTTCCTATAGTTACGAACTCCACCGTGTATTTTTCCGCCGTTCGTCGGTCTAGTTCCGAAACTTACGTAAAGCCTACCGTCATCGGAAACTGTGCCGCGTAAGGGATCTTTTCCTCCCGCAATATTACGCCAGGATCGACCAGCGTCGCTGCTACTCCATACGCCTTTTCCGTGAACTCCTACATATATTGTTTGAGTTGGTTGGTTAGCTTTCCCGGAATTTTTATCGAAAGCTACAAAGGTAAAGCCGGGTATATCTTCATTTTCTTTGCCGTCAGATTTGTTATATTCCGGTAAGCTGCTAGCATCTGGCAATCCACCGCTAACTCGCGTCCATTCAAGATTTCCGTTCTTTCTCCACAGTCCATCGCGACGAGAAGCAAAGTAAATTATCTCACTTTTGTTGGGATCTACTACCAAACGTTCCCCTGTATCGGAACGGTATTCTTTATCCGCTCCCACGAAAACATTTTTTTTACCTAAGCCTGTTAGGTTCCAGGTGTTTCCTCTATCTTGGGAAACCATTACTTCACCTGAATATTTATACTTCTTGCTGCCATCTTGGGTAATAATTGAGCTTCCATGTTTTAGCGCAGCATATACACGATTAGGCTTTTGCCGGTCAACGGCGACGCTTTCAACACGTATACCACCTCCAGAAAAGTTGGTATCAAACATATCCATCAGAGGTAGCCATTTCTGATTTTTACGGTCAAAGCGATAAGCACCACCAACATCCGTGCGAATGTAAACATCATAGGGTTTGACAGGTGCGATCGCCATACCTGTAACGTAACCCATACCCTGAATATTTACGTTACTCCATTTAAATGTTTGCGGATTTATAGCTTGGGTAGATATCATGCTATTGTTCCAAACTAAGAGCATTGCTACTGTAGATATCAGTAGCACAAAGAAACTTAATTTACGTAGTAGAGGCGTGAGTAGTTGCTTGCTGAGGATATTCATTGTTTTGAAACTGCATATAAACAGCAAAGTTTGTTTCTACGTCTTCCCTCTCCTTCCTGATGTTCCGTTTTAGGAAGAAAAACAAAAAGTAAGTTGCAAAAGGAAGTATAGAGAAACTAATTGTCTTTGTTTATCTAACTACAGACACGCCGAAATATTCATTTGATTGACTTATATAACTATAATTAATACTGATTCTTCATCAAAGCTTTATATTTAGGGTTTGAAAAAAGGGTTGTGGGGAATGGGGAAGGGATAAAAGGAAACTTATTCTTACCTTTAAAGCTAACGAAACAAACGCGAAACCGAACAAGTAAAATTTGCAAGCAACGGCGAAGTTAGCTCGTCAGAACTGAGTAAAGTTGCAGCCAGCTTGAGTTGAGCTTTGTCACGTCTATAAACTTCAACTTGCTGCGATCGCCAATCTAAAATCCAATATTCTTGCACTCCTCTAAGACCGTATAATTTTAACTTCGCTTCTCGATCGCGACGTTGGTTTATAACTCCCTCAGAAAGTACTTCAATAGCCAAATCTGGCGCTCCGGTTAGGTGTCCAGCGTCATCAATCAAAGCAGAAAGACGTTCAAAACTAACCCAAACGACATCGGGAATTACGTTATCAGCATCAGTAAAAATAACTCCGGGAGTGGGAATAGCTTTTCCCGACTGGTTCTGCTCCGACCAATCGTCAAGCACGGTGAAAACAGAACCGATGACTCTTTGGTGTCTCCAATGCGGTGCCCTGGTTACGAATAACTCCCCATCAATTATTTCGTAGCGATCGCCGTTATCGGGCAGTAATTCAATATCAGCTGTTGTCCAACGTACTCTATCTTCTATGCTTTGGCTCATGGGTTTTCACCTCCCGCAATATCAGTATTTTAACAAAATTGTTATTCACAACTTGAGGGTACATCCGTTTTACTCATCCCAATTTGTAGTCAATTCCACAAATGTTCGCGGCGAGTCTCCATGTAGTAGTCGATTGCATTAAATATAACTGGTTCTACATGCCGACTTTTGTCCTAAATCCGGAGCGCTGAAGCGCTTACTACGAACCTTTTTACCCCTTCTCAAATAACATACAAAAAAAGAGGTCGTCTCTGACCTCTTCGCAACATTTTATATTGATATATGGTTTATTCTTGATTTATATTAATATCTACTTTAAACCAGTGTTCATACCTTGCTTTCCGGTAGCCAATTCTACTTTCATAATTGTGCCACCCATTTTTTGAATGCGTTGCTGTTCGCGGAACCAGTTTTCGTAAGGAACTAGTTTGGTGAAATAGGTATTTTGTAGTTCGCGTTGAGTACGAATTCTAGTTTGGCTGGGAACACAAGCAGTAACTTTAAACATCCGCATGGGATTAAATCTCCTTATGGTAGTAATTGAGAATTTTTTTATTAGAAGAATTTCAGAATTAACGGCTATCCTGAATTTCTTTATTATTAATTTCAAAAAAAGCAAATCTTTATTTGATTGTTGCGAGGCTGGAAATCAATCATCAATACCAGACAGCTAATACATATGATTCCAAATTCTGAAAAAATAAGCAATTAAACTTTCTAGCACTCATAACTGATTTCCAGACCTTCATCATAGTCGTACTTAAACAAATTCAAGAATTAACTTAAGTACTGCTAAAAATGCTACTAGCTTAAGCCAGAGCAGATGTAGTCGAAGTATACGCCCATTTCCTTACCAGCGTCAGGACCAACCAAGCTAGCGGTTACTTCCTTCATGGATTGGATAGCTTGTACGGTAGCACCAACAGGTACGCCCAAGGAATTGTAGGTTTCTTTCAAACCGTTCAATACGCGCTCATCCAAGATGGAAGGATCGCCAGCCAACATAGCGTAGGTGGAGTAGCGTAAGTAGTAGTCCAAATCGCGGATACAAGCAGCGTAACGGCGAGTGGTGTACATATTACCACCGGGACGGGTGATATCAGAGTACAACAAGGACTTAGCTACAGCTTCCTTAACGATCGCAGCAGCATTAGCAGCAATTGTGGTAGCAGCACGTACTCTCAATTCACCAGTCTGGAAATAGCCTTTTAGCTTTTCCATAGCGCCGGTATCGAGGTACTTACCTTGAACGTCCGAAGAATTAATGACAGAAGTAATTGCGTCTTGCATTTTATTATTTCCTTATTTCCAACTGTTTTACAACATTTGGGAGATGTGATAGGGGAAAAGATTCGCCCTACTGCATCGCACCTACTAAATAGTCAAAGTAAGAACCAGCTTCGCCAGAGTCTTCAGCAGACATCATGCCGGTAGCAACGTTCTTCATAGCGCGAACGCCTTCAGCAACTGCATCAATAGGAGTTCCGAGGGACTTGTACATTTCGCGAACGCCTACAATACCGATTTCTTCGATGGGTGTAACATCACCAGCAACGATTCCATAGGTAACTAAGCGTAGATAGTAATCCATATCGCGCAAGCAGGTAGCGGTCATTTCTTGACCGTAAGCATTACCGCCAGGAGATACAACATCGGGACGCTTTTGGAACAATTGGTCGCCAGCTTGCTTAACGATGCGCTCGCGATTTTCAGTTAGCATTTGAGCAATCCGCAAACGGCGCTCGCCACCTGTAACAAAACCTTTGATTCTATCTAATTCGCCAGGGCTGAGGTAACGAGCCTCTGCATCAGCATTAACAATGGATTTCGTGACGATACTCATAGAAGGATTCCTCCAATACGAATGAAACCTGAGTTTATTTCAAAGCGGTGTTCTTAAAAATCGATGACCGAGCCTTTTACTTCGGAATTTCAAATACATTCCGAGCCTGTTTGATTAAACACCATTACCAAACTTGGAAACTCAATCATCCACAAAAATTATTCTCCGGCATTTTGTTGAGTATTTATAACTCTTTTTAACAGTTCGTAACATTAATTTTCATGTTCGCCGGTTTTGGGAATGGGAAATGGGGGGATGGGGAGAGGGGGAGAGGGGGGAGAGAGGGTATAAAAAATCCTAACTCCTAACTCCTAACTCTTACCCATGCCCAACTCCTAACCTTTGAGCTTTAACCTTTAACCTTTAACCTGAATCTACCGTTCGTTGTAACGTCCGGTGAGTACGGAAGGACTGAGGCTAGACCATGACTGCTTCACTAAGTCCGCAGCGGCTTTGACGCTACCGATGTAGTTTCCTGCTGGTAGGGATGGGAAGCGAGGATAAGGTACTACGTCTTCACCGAAGAATCGGGAATACTCTTCGCTACCTACCATTTCTTCTACAGCAGCTTTTAAGCCACCGTCAGCTAACAGTTTGTTGTACTGACGTATTTCGGCTTGTGTCGCTGGTGCGCGTCCCAGAATGTGACGGAATAGGAATTCAATCACTTTGGTGTTGGGATATGGCGCATAGAAGCGTTTGCGGTAAATATCGGAACTTGCCAAGCGACGAACGTGTTCGCGGACGGAAATTTCACCGTTTCGCAGTTTACTATCCAAGTCGCTACGGCGGAAGTATGAAGGAACTTGACCGCTAAATACATCCATTACCTGAACGTAAATTGCATCAATTGTTTGTTGCTTCTCGGCTTGGTTAGCCATATAGGTCATGCGGAAAATCCGTGCTGGCTTGCGACGGGTTGTTCCGACTCCTACTTCTACCGATTGTCCTCTACCATCGTTGTAAGAACGTCCCAACTGGATAAACAGCGGTCTGCTCTTATCGATTTCGCGGGCTTTGGCTGCCATATCTGCGATCGCTTTACCCATCATCGGCATTTGAGCAACTTGCATCTTGGATTTAACCGGCTCGAAACTGGGAACTACAATGTCCTTGGTTTGCTTGGTGAGTCGGTTGTACAAGGTTTGGCTGTTAGGGAAGTTCGCCGCTGGTAAGGTTTGATAGAGGTTGTAAGGTACGGTGTCCTCACCAAACGCTTCCGTGTAATCGTTGCTGTTTACCATTGCCCCGATGAAAGCACGCAATCCTTGAGAAGCAAGTATTTGGTTATACTTCCTAATTTCTTGCTGGTTTAAAGGTGCGCGTCCCAAGAAGTGCTTGGTTCCTAGCTCGATTACTTTGGTATTGGGATAAGGTGTATAGAACTCTTTGAGGTAAAGATTTGAACATCCTAACCCTTCGATGAATTCCTTAACGTTGATTTCATTATTACCCAATCTGCTTTCTAGATTCTTGAATTCGCTAGCATTAGCAATGTAAGGTTCAATATCGCGCTCGAATACCTGGCGGTAAGCTGCTCTAATAACGGTTTGTACGGCAACTTTATTATTGGTATTTGCTACCAACTTAAAGATTTTCCGCTGTTCGCGCTGTTTGCTAACGCCTTGGTTGATCCGAGACTGGATATCTGGTTCGGTACGGTTTTGTTCGACGGTACCAAGCTCGACAAACATTGGTGTTTCTTCTTTTTCAACTTGAGTACCAACATCTTCGCGGATGCTACCAGTACGCAATTGTCGTAATGCCACACCTTGAGGAGTCAAATAACGCTCGTAAGGAACGGTATCTTCGCCAAAAGCTTCAACGTACTCTGGGCTATCAATAAAGGTGTCAATTAAGGCGTAGAAACCTTTCTTAGCGCAAACGTCAAAGTATTTATTGTTTTCTTGACGACCGTAGGTAGGACGACCCAACAAACGACGGTGAATGTATTCTACTGCTTTACAAACGTAGAGCGATGTCCAATACATTTTGCGGAATAAATCCGACTTCGCCAACATACGGATAAAGTCGCGGACGGTAATTTCGCCGTTTTCTAACTTAATTTCTGCAACTTTTAGCCGCTGTCCTTCGTAAACGTCGCGACCGAATACCTGTAGATAAGCAGCTTTAATTACCGCTTGAGTAGAACTTTCGGAATATTTAACGCTTGCGCCTTTACCAGTTCCTCTACTTAAAGTACTGGGAACTTGGTCTAAGCGAAATACTTTTGGACCTAACGAACCGGGGAATGCACCGCGAGCTTTGGGATTGCTGTTTTGGTTGTTAATTCCAGGTCCTTGGTGAATCAAGATACGCTTAGTATCCTTGCTGAAAGGTGCGGGACGGCTGCTAGGATTCCTTGTTTCTTTATCAAAGATTGCGCCGAATTGAATTTCCAAGGGGTCGTTACCGGAACCGTAGGGATGCTGATCTGGTAAAGGTTGGGTATAAGCGGCGAAAGTTGTGACAAACTGCGGAACCTTGCGGAAAGGCGCACTGTATCTCAACAAATCTTGCTGAGGTCCCCAGTTGCGACATTCTTGAGCTTCTTGACCCAAACCTCTGAGGTAAGGAACCGTTTCTTCTCCAAAGTAATCGGCGTATTCGTTGGAATCTACCAAAGCATCAATTAAAGCTGCTTGACCGCCTCTGGAGATAATATCAAAGTATTTTTGTACTTCTTCGCGGCTGGAAGGTCCCCGTCCTAAAAAGTGACGGAAAGCAAGTTCTAGAGCGCGGCTATTAATAAATGGTTCATAAAATTGTTTCCGATATAAAGGAGATTTGCCCAAACGACGGACAAACTCTTTCATCGAGATATCGCCATTTTTTACCTGAGATTCCAGGTAAGATATCGACTGAGAATAAGCACGAGTAATATCGCGCTCAAAGATTTGTCGATAAGCCGCTTTCACGACCATATCTTTTTCCATTCCCGACAAACCGGGCTTGATGACAAACTTGGGTCTTCTTTCTGCCGCATTAAAGTAAATTTGCGGTAATTCTAAACCTTGTTGATCGCCGGAAGGACGCTGACGCTTCTTAGTAGAAGGGGTAGGTGCTTTGAATTCGTTAACCAAAACATCCATGTACTGAGACACAATATCTGTGGCTTCAGCGTCTTTGCGGAAATAGGACAGCGAAGCAATTCTGATTTCTTGCAAAGCCACAATTGTTGCTTCACCAGAACAAGCTCTTTCAATAATTTCTCGCAATCCCCGCACGTTTACGGAAATAATATTTGGGTCGCCAGCTACGATCGCATAAGTAGCGTAACGTAAAAACCACGATAAGTCCCGCAAACTTTTAGACATATTGCTCGGACCATAACGAGCAACGTTAATCGGTCTAAAACCTGGAGGTGTCGGACCGCTAGGAGAAGAATTAAAAATGGAACGTAAATTTTCCAAGAATCCGCCTTTCGATTCCACGTAGGTGACGGTTCCTAATTCCATCGATCTTCTTACATCCATAGCGCCTTCACTTGCGCCAACAGAAGCCATTTCCAGTTCTTCTTTTCTCGGCTTTTCCAAGAAAGACATCGGCGAACCACCAACGAAAATCCGATTCGCAGCGCGAGAAACAATAATTTCGGAATTCTCAGTCAAAGTCTGAGCAATATCCAAACGCTTCTGACCTGAAGCAAAATAACTTTCTAATTCCTTTAATTCACCATTTCCCAAAAAACGGTCTTGCTGTTCCGCTTGGGTAATAGTTGATAAAGCTAGAGTTTGATATAGTTGCGGACGTGCAACCGAGCTTCCACCACTTGCCTTAACACTCATGTGATTTCTTAAACTCCTATCTGATATAAGCGCGTGTGCGTATATTGGATTGCCTTTAGGCTTCAAGGAGCGGTGTGTTTTTACTTGAACCGTGTTGCCTTCAAGACTGCCAAAAATTTTAACCCACTAGCTTTTAGATTAGAATGTTTTGAGTTTAATCGGGGTGTTTGTTAAGAAGTGTGTCGAAATCCCATTAATAAAGTTGGGCATTGGGCATGGGGGATTGGGGAATAGTGAGGAGTGAGGAGTGAGGAATTTGACTGGTTCCCAGTCTCAGGCTGGGAATACCTAAACGGAGGCTCTGCCTCCAAAGTAGATGAGGTGTTTAATTGAATGCTTTAGGATTGCGTGCATTACCACAGAGCAATTAGTTTTTTTCTAGCGAGCAATTAGTTTTTTTTAGCGAGTAATTAGTTTTTTTCTAGCGAGCAATTAGTTTTTTTTAGCGAGTAATTAGTTTTTTTCTAGCGAGCAATTAGTTTTTTTCTAGCGAGCAATTAGTTGATTTATAGCGAGCAATTAGTTTTTTTTTAGCGAGCAATTAGTTTTTTTCTAGCGAGCAATTAGTTTTTTCTGCCGAGCAATTTATTTGTTTCTAGCGAGCAATTATTTTTTTCTGCCGAGCAATTTATTTGTTTCTAGCGAGCAATTAGTTTTTTCTGCCGAGCAATTATTTTATTTCTAGCGAGCAATTATTTTATTTCTAGCGAGCAATTAGTTTTTTTCTAGCGAGCAAGATGCTCGCACTACGATTTTATATATTAATAAACGTCATTTGAAAAATTTTTAATCCTTAACTAATAGCAATAAAATCCATCCGTTCAATGTCTTCGGGGTCGAATCCGATAACTCTTAAAATCTTTCGCTGACCTGCACCGTTATTATTCCTACCGAACCAAGTAGGAATATAAGCATCAAGGCTTTTTAGGAAATTGTCTACAAATTTGAATGCGTTTATATCTAAATCCGGCTCTGTGGTTTTCGGGGGAGTTTTAGCAAGTGCGTTAAGTTAAGCTCATCTTTATGGGATAGCTAAGCGAGAAAGGCAATGCGATCGCCATTTATTCCGACTTACACAAATCCCCTTTCACATAAGCATTATCAGTAAATACAGGCACGTAATCGCTAACATTAATTGTCGTAGCTAATTCAAGATCAGACTCAAAACCTCTTGCAATCAATTCTTTTCCCGAACTACATTTTTTCAACGTATGAAATATTGCAAAAGCTTATTAAAATAAAGGATTGCTAACAAATGCTCTTACTTCTGAAATACGCTGAAAAATTATAGAAAAATATGCTTTTGCACTACAAAAAAAGATAGCGTGTTACAAAATAGAGGAATAAATCCATGACAATTTGCATTACAGTAAATAAACTCAAGCAAATATTCGAGCTTTTACTTCAGCGAATAAACGATGATAACATTCAATTTATAGAGGTTGAAACTGATTTTTATTGGCTAATTACAAGTGATGTATGGAGTAATTTTGATTCTTCTCCCGAAGCAGTAGTAGGCTCTTTGATCGATGATTGGAATTCATTACAAGAAGTATTAGAAAATAAGCATATAGTGACTTACTTAGATTACGAGCGTTTTGCTAGTATTCTTAGAGCAATGTCTGAGACTATTGCTCCTTCAAAAAACTAAAAATCTGAGTTTTTCATAGCCCACGCAGGTGGGCTTTGTAATTGTAGCCCCACCCTTCGAGGGTGAGGGCTTGAAAGTCAGGTGCGGTTTAATCTGACATAAGCATTTTCATTAAAAACAGGTACGCAATCGCTAATATTAATCATTGCAGCTAATTCAACATCCGACTCAAAACCCCTTGCAATCAATTCTTTTCCCGAACTGCATTTTTTCAAAACATTCAATAAATCATTTTTAAAATTATTAAATATTGCAACACCGGCTTCAGCTTCCGGTGATAAACTTCCAGATAAATAACTCAAAATTGCCCCAGCACCAATTAAATCTTCTAAAGCAAAACGTAAAGAACCATTTTCCCACTTTTCACCCGCAGGAATTACAGCAATTTTAGAACCATAGTTTTGAGCAAATCTCGCTACAGCTTCGCAATTTCGCAAGCAACCAGCCAAGGTTAATGTATTTGGGGTAAGCAACGTTAAAGAAGAACCGTTAGGTGAAGGTAAAACAAGTTTAATCCCCGTGGGAATTGTGGTTAAAGATTGAGGAGAAAGGGAATAACCAGTGGTAGAAGTTCGATTTGTTGCTAATTCTGCTTTGATAGATTTTGCATAATCATCTGCCGAACTGTCTTTCCAGCGATACGGAAAAATAATCGCTCCTTTGTTAGTAGCAATTTCGATAGCGGTTGAAAAAGATAGGACATCAACTATTATCACCACATCGCTGATGGGTGCGAGTTGAGTAACTCCTTGATGTCCCCATTCGCAACGTAAATCGAATTCCGATTGATTAAAAATCATCCTATTCCTTTGTTGCCTTGTCTCAATGATAATTTTTCCCTTCAATAGCTTGCTCTGCTTGTGTCATGGTTGACCTAATGGGGTTTTATCAAAAGCAGGAAAAATTATTTGCAACCAACATTTGAACAGTTACGAGAGCTATATCGTAGATGTGTAATAGCAAGCAACCTAATGCAACCAATTAACTTAGTTCGTTTAGACGAACGAAACAAACGACTTTTCCTGTTGATTGGGGACACAATTGAAGTAGAGATATTTCCAAATGGGGAGGTATTTATTAAATGAGTGAATTTGATTTTGACAGAATGTCCGATAAAGAGTTATTAGCTTATGTAAGAAGTCATCCACAAGACACAGGTGCTTTTCACAAATACATGGATAGATTGAGCGCTCGTCCTGGTGTGCTTTGTACCACAGATGAAGAATTTGAAGCTGAATTGCGAAAACGAATAAATCAAGAAGCTAGTTAATTAGCTAACCATACCGTACCCACAAGTTAATCTTGTAGAGACGTAGCACTGCTACGTCTCCGTATCTAGCAAAATTACGCAAAATCTTTCATCAATACCATTTCACAGAATTGTCGATGCTAATCTAAATACGCAAAATTGAACCATGCAAAATCTTTCATCAATACCATTTTACGGAATTGTCGGTGCGAATCTAAATACAGGGAGACGTTGCAATGCAACGTCTCTACATTATTGATGCGATACTATTATTAACTCCCCACAGCTTCCAATCGAATCAACTGCCCATTATCCTCATCGGTAATAACGTATAATTTGCCATCAGGAGCCACCTTAACATCACGCACGCGCTGACCGATTTCAATAGATTTTTCACCAACCACTTTACCTGTTTCATCCAAATCGATCTGACGCACATCTTGGGAAACCAAACCACCTGCAAATAAATCGCCGTTGTAAAATGCCAGTCCTGATGGTGCGATCGATGGTGTCCAAACGAGCTTGGGGTCTACCATTCCGGGACGCGATCGTTCTTGAGATATTTCTCCACCACTATATTCGCGGCTGTACGTAACAACGGGCCAGCCATAATTTTTACCTGCTTCTTCAACGTTGACTTCATCGCCACCCTTTGAACCGTGTTCGGTTGACCAAACTCTTTTATTCTCAGCATCGAAAGTTAATCCCTGTATATTACGATGCCCGTAATTCCATATAGCAGGATTGGCATTTTCCGTTTCTACGAAGGGATTATCTTTTGGAATCGAACCATCGTCATTGAGTCGGACAATTTTACCCAGTTGACTGTTGAGTTTTTGGGCTTGTTTGCGAGGAAGTTCGCCATTAATTTTCAGTGGTGGATTACCACCGTCACCGATCGCCAGCAACATTGTATTATCGGGTAGCCAAACAATGCGCGAGCC
Source organism: Rivularia sp. (in: cyanobacteria) (assembly GCA_965234645.1). Taxonomy (GTDB): domain Bacteria; phylum Cyanobacteriota; class Cyanobacteriia; order Cyanobacteriales; family Nostocaceae; genus Rivularia. The sequence continues at coordinate 1,129,531 of OZ248344.1, forward strand.
GAAATGCTGCGTACCGGGTTTGGTTGGCGATACTTCAAAGATTACTTCTAAGTTGCTTAATGCTTTACCGTCGAATTTAGCTCTGGCAACTCTGGTACGGTTCGCTTGTGCATCACCATAAGAATAAGTTAAATAAACCAAGCGATTTTGGGCAAAATTGGGATGAAGCGAAACCTCCATCAAACCACCTTGCCCAGCCGCGAATACTTCAGGAACTCCGGCTACGGGTGTTGGTTGGAGTTGCCCGTTACGCACAATTCGTAATCTACCGGGACGTTCGGTAATTAACATTGTCCCATCCGGTAGCCATGCCATACTCCACGGATGTTCTAAACCGGATAATATTTTTGTTGTCTTAAAATTATTAGCTTTGGGAACATCACCCGAAGGTGGGATTCCATAATTTGTTTCAGAACCTATTGCTGAGGAAGTATTTAGGGGATTTTGCGGTTCCGAACATCCAGCAAGGATAAAGGCTAATGCGATACCTGATAAAAATCGCTTTGGTAAGGATGACATTTTTAGATTAAAGGTTAAAGGTTGAAATTTATATTTTTATTTTGACGCTAAAAGATGACAGCGGAATGTCAAAAGCAATCACCCGCAGACTGTAAGTCTGGGGCTATAGAAACAAAGCCTGCCTCCTCCGGCTGTAATTAGTCAGCGCAGGCGGACTTTGCTTGTGTAGCCGCGTTCACCGCGCTTGTGCGGCATATTCTATTCGCCAGGAATTCTGAGTTATAAAGTATGTATTTGATAATTGTTTAAAAAATGTCTTACTTATTCTCACCAATGAGTGAAGAAAGCGCCCGAAAAATATTCAGTTGGCGTTATGATGAATCACTCAACTTCTACAATCCCGATCTTTCTGAAATTGAAGAAACCGTACAAGAATTTTTGAATCCTGAAAATGTCTATTTCTATTATAGTATTTTTAATAATTTTAATGAACTTATCGCTTATTGTTGCTTTGGCGCAGATGCACGGGTTAAAGGTGGTAATTACGATATTGAAGCGTTAGATATTGGGTTTGGGATGCGTCCAAATTTAACCAGACGGGGAATAACTTTTCGGATAATTAATGCTGTATATGATTTTACGAAAAGTCATTTTTCAACAAAATTATTTCGGGTTACGGTGGCTGAATTTAATCAGCAAGCAATAAGACTATATGAAAAAGCTGGATTTAAACAAGTTCAGAAATTTCAACGAGAGCAAGATGGTATGTATTTCTTGGTTTTGACTTTGGAAGTTTAACAATTTTATATGCCTTGTAAACATTTTAGATGCTGAGAAACCCGGTTTTTCCAAAAAACCGGGTTTCTTAATTCTTAAAGGATTTAAAAGTCTAATTTATTATTTTACCCGGTGGTTGAAACCCTGACTAAACAAACAAAACCCTTGCTCGGTTTATAAATATGCTAATTATTTTAATCCTTTATAGTCACTCAATTTAAACAGCGTAGCAGCCCAACGTTCGTTAGGATAAATTTCTTTAATATCTCCACCAAAACGAATCATTAACCCATCTTTTTTAAATTTGTTAGGTAAATTGCAAGGCGCGAATTTACTACCATCTTCAGTAACTATAATATAAAGCTTGTCATGAATACGCTGAATTCTACCAATTTTATTTTCTACCGTTGCTACAGTTTTTCTACTATCAAAAGCGCATTTAGAAGTGTTTTCTACTTTCTTACCAATCAATCCCAATTCCCTTAACTCTTTCCGAGTTTCTTCATCCCAAGGGCGTACCGAACCAAAAGCACCATCATAGACTGCATTCCAAGGTTGAGTACCTTTATTCTCTGCAAAAAATATGTAATTTCCACCCGGTTTCTGAATAATATTATTGCAGGAAGTAAGATTAAATCCTTTAAGATTTACCATTTCCGGACCGTTATTTTTTAAATATCGCTTAACTTTAATTGTCAGGGTGTCTCCTTTAACTTTTTTCACAATTCCTTGAAATACAATCGGAGTTTTATCCACTCTTTGAGCAACAGTTGCTGGTTTACTTCCTGGTGCTGGTCTACAAGCATAAGCTGGCTGCATGGGAGATATTAGGGAAATGAAAACTGGTAGACCAAATCCGATAATTGCTAATAGGTAGCGAGAATATTTTGCGTTCAACATAAATTATTAATCAATTGATAAAAATACAAAAATCAACATTCAAAGACACTTTAACAACAAATAAGACTTCACAACTTTAATTAAGGTTCCGATCGTCGAATTACTTGATAATAATTATTATTTTATATCTTTAGTTAGATTGATGCGAAAATAATAGTAGATTTATCCTTTGTAATTTAACGCTTATTTATAGTTGTCTACTACATGAAACTATCAGAATCAACATTTCCCAAAAATCTACAAAATATGGTAGGAAACATTAATATACTACTTGACCAAATTTTCTGATTTAACTAAATCATCGATATAAATCAAAATAATAGATCGAGACGTAGCAGTGCTACACAAATAAAAATAAACAACTTTAATCCAAAATCCAAAATCCCATGTCCGATACTCAACAAGTAAGCAACGCTGTAGCTAGTCTTTATAACACTTACCCTTTTCCCCCGGAACCCTTACTCGACGAACCACCACCGGGTTACAATTGGCGCTGGAATTGGTTAGCTGCTTACAATTTTTGTACGGGAAGAAAACCGCAAAAACAAGATATTCGCATTCTTGATGCGGGTTGCGGTACTGGTGTGGGCACGGAATATTTAGTTCATCTCAATCCCCAAGCAACAGTTGTCGGAATTGATTTAAGTGAAGGTGCGCTGAATGTTGCCAAAGAAAGATGTCAGCGCTCTGGTGCTAATCGCGCCCAATTTCATCACCTGAGCTTATTTGATGTAGAAAAAATACCCGGTGAATTCGATCTAATAAACTGTGTGGGAGTTTTGCACCATACATCAGAACCGATTCGCGGTATTCAAGCTTTAGCCAAAAAATTAGCACCCGGTGGTTTGATGCATATCTTTGTATATGCTGAATTGGGACGCTGGGAAATTCGCTTGATGCAACAGGCGATCGCACTTCTCCAAAATGATAAACGCGGCGATTATCGCGATGGTGTTAGCGTCGGTAGAAAGCTTTTTGATTCTCTCCCCGAAAATAATCGCATAGTCAAACGAGAAAAAGAAAGATGGGCTTTGGAAAATCAGCGAGACGAAAACTTTGCCGATATGTACGTTCATCCCCAAGAGATTGATTACAATATCGAAACTTTGTTTGAGTTGATTGACGCTTCCGGTTTAGATTTCGTAGGTTTCTCCAATCCCAGCTACTGGAATTTAGAAAGACTTTTAGCTGCTTCACCAGAATTAATCGAACGAGCCGAAAGCTTAGGAGAACGAGAACGTTACCGACTGATAGAATTATTAGACCCAGATATTAGCCACTACGAATTTTTCTTAAGTCGTCCACCTTTAGATAAAGCCGATTGGAATGATGATAATGCAATGCTGGCAGCAGTTCCAGAATTAAATCCTTGTATAGATGGGTTTCCGGCATCAAGTATATTTAATTACGACTATCAACTAGTTAGATTGTCAGAAAGCGAGATTGAGTTTATGCAAGCCTGCGACAGTTGCTTAACCGTAAAAGAAATTTTGAATAAAGTTCAACTGGACTTAGAAAAAGTCAAAGAACTTCAGAAGCAGCAATTGATCGTGCTAAGTACAGTTTAAAGGTCAAAGGTCAAAAATCTGCATGTCAAAGGTCTGCATGTCAAAGGTTAGGAGTGAGGAGTATTAACTAGTGCGAGCATCTTGCTCGCTCGATACAAGATCGCAACATACTCGCACTCCCCATCTCCCCCTCTCCCCATCCCCAATTCCTAATTCCCAACTGTTCCGAGTTAACAGTTCAACAAGAGGTAAATGCTAATATCGCTGATGACAATCCTGTGAATTGGGGGATAAAATCCTGGATAAGCGTTTTTCTGTCGTCTATCGTCTTCTCTCCAAGAATGTCGAATCGGATAGCAACGGGAAAACATATTAATCTCTGTTTGTCACCCGTGTATGCGTGTATCTTTAGCTACTATGTTTTCTTCGCTAATGTTGTTTATGTTTGTAAATGTGTCGAAAAATTAAGGTGGACAGTTAGTTGAATGATGTTTGATGGTAACAAGAAGTTAATTGTTTTTTTCTAAAGTAATGTTACCCAACCGTGATATGATTCAACTGACTGGATTTGCAGTCAACATCAAACGGAATGTACTGGTTTCAAGTCCCGTGAGCTTGTCAGATAATACGATTGAATCCGCGCCTTCGACAATAGAAAATGCTCAAGCTGGTTCTGAGAATGCAGAATCGGATTCCATGCAAGATTTCTACAAACTCTATCAAGAGTTGTTAGTTATTACTCTTGCTTTAACGGGGATTATTTTTATCTCTGTTTGGATATCTTATTCCTTAAACATTGCTCTAAATTATTTAATTGGAGGATGTGCGGGATTAGTTTATCTGAGGATGTTAGCAAAAGACGTTGAGCGCTTGGGTAGAGAAAAGCAACAGCTGAGTAAAACTCGGTTGGCTTTACTAGTGTTGTTGATTTTGCTAGCAGGAAAGTGGAATCAATTGGAAATATTGCCTATATTTTTAGGCTTTTTAACCTATAAAGCAACGCTGATAATCTACGTAATTCGCGTGGCATTCAATCCTGACTAGCATAAAACTGGGTAACTCAAAACGCGATCTATCCAGTTAATATGGTCGAAACGTAGATTAGGTCAAGAAAAGAAAATGGTAGATTTTCTGAACGCTTTTAATTCTGTGACTCTTGCAGAATTGGAAGTAGGAAAACATCTGTACTGGCAAATAGGTAACTTAAAATTACACGGACAAGTATTTCTTACCTCTTGGTTTGTAATTGCCGTGCTGGTACTGGTTTCGATCTTAGCAAGCAGTAATATTAAGCGGATTCCGAGCGGTATACAGAATTTAATGGAGTATGCCCTCGAATTCATTCGAGATTTGGCTAAAAACCAGATTGGCGAGAAAGAATATCGCCCCTGGGTGCCATTCGTAGGCACTTTGTTTTTGTTCATTTTTGTGTCAAATTGGTCTGGGGCACTTGTTCCTTTCAAGTTGATAGAGTTACCTGAAGGCGAATTAACTGCTCCTACTAGTGACATCAATACAACTATTGCCTTAGCATTGTTGACATCATTAGCGTATTTTTACGCTGGGTTCAGCAAGAAGGGTTTAGGGTACTTTGGCAACTACGTCCAACCAGTATCGTTCATGTTGCCTTTCAAGATAATTGAAGACTTCACAAAGCCTCTTTCCCTAAGCTTCCGTTTGTTCGGTAATATTTTGGCTGATGAACTGGTTGTGGGAGTATTAGTTTTACTGGTACCTTTATTTGTGCCACTACCTGTGATGGCTTTGGGTTTATTTACCAGCGCTATTCAGGCACTAATTTTTGCTACTTTGGCGGCTGCTTACATCGGTGAAGCGTTAGAAGACCACCACGGTGCTGAAGAACATGGGGAACATTAATAACCCCCATAATCCCGTTATTTGTTGGTAATAGAAAGTTATTGTTTAGATAATTAGTTATTAACTAACAACTAACAACTAACAACTATCAACTAGCAAGTAACAAAATTTCAAATTGAAAATCAATTCTATTTAAGTAAACCAAGGAAAATTATCATGGACCCATTAGTTTCTGCTGCTTCCGTTTTAGCTGCTGCTCTAGCTGTTGGTTTGGCTGCGATCGGACCTGGAATCGGTCAAGGTAACGCTGCTGGACAAGCTGTAGAAGGTATTGCTCGTCAGCCAGAAGCAGAAGGTAAAATTCGCGGTACCTTGCTATTGAGCTTGGCATTTATGGAAGCACTAACCATCTATGGTTTGGTTGTATCCTTGGTGCTATTGTTTGCTAACCCCTTCGCATAGTTATAAGTACTGAGTACTGAAAAGAAGTTGTAGAGACGTAGCATTGCTACGTCTGTACAGTTGGGAATTAAAAGTTAGGAGTGAAGAGTTAGGAGTGAAGAGTTAGCAATTTCTTAGTAACTCAGAACTTGTAACTCAGAACTTTTAACTAGTAATTCAAAACTCGTAACTAGTAAAAGTTGGAGCAAACTTTGATGATTCATTGGACAACTTTGTTAGCTGTAGAAGAAGTTGCCAAAGAGGGTGGTCTTTTTGACATAGACGCTACTCTTCCTTTGATGGCAATTCAGTTTCTACTTTTAGCATTAATTCTGAACGCACTTTTTTACAAGCCGTTGGGCAAAGCAATTGATGAACGGAACGAGTATATCCGTAACAGTCAATTGGAAGCAAAAGAACGTTTGACAAAAACGGAAAAATTAGCGCAGCAATACGAAGAAGATTTGGCAGGTGCAAGAAGAGCAGCACAAAAAGTAATTGCTGATGCTCAGAAGGAAGCCCAGATTACTGCTTCCGAGAAAGTAGCAGCAGCTCAACAAGAAGCGCAAGCACAAAGAGAACAAGCGGCTCAAGAAATTGAGCAGCAGAAAAAAGAAGCTTTTGCTTCTTTGGAAAAAGAAGTTGATGGTTTATCTCGCCAAATATTAGAAAAGCTTTTAGGAGCGGATTTAGCAGCTCAACGCTAACAAACTGTAACTTGCTCGATAAAGGAAAGTTTGTAAAATTGTTTGGCTCGAATTCAGTAATTACTGGTTTGTAATTCGTAATTATTACCCCATATGCAAGTAAAGGGTCAATTCAATTTTAGATTTTGGATTGTTGATTCCTTAGAAATAAGGTAGAGGCAATTTTAGATTTTAGACACCGCCCTGCTTAAAATAATAATGATTAATTACGAATTATAAAAAAAGTAAATTACAACTAGTCCTAAAGGTTATAGAGATATCTATAGATGCTTGAATTATATAGCATCGTAATTTTTTATGCCGAAGGTAGCGCAATAGTGGATGAAATAACATGGCGACTTTGTTAATATTGATGGCTGAAGCTAGCGCCATCGGAAGTGAGTTAGTAGAGGAAGCAGGTCACGAAGGTTTTGGTTTAAATACCAACATCTTTGACACTAACCTGATTAATCTAGCAATTATTATCGTAGTGCTGTTCGTTTTTGGACGGAAAGCTTTAGGTAGTACTTTAAAAGAACGCCGCGAGAAGATTGAAGCCGCGATCAAAGCTGCTGAAAAACGTACTCAAGATGCACAAACCGCTTTAGCTGACCAACAAAAGAAATTGGCTCAAGCTCAAGCAGAAGCTGAAAGAATCAAGCAAGCAGCCCAAGAAAACGCTGGTAAAGCTAAAGAATCGATACTCGCACAAGCCGCTGTTGATGTGGAAAGAATGAAGCAGACAGCAGCAGCAGATTTAAATACAGAAAGAGACAAAGCCATCAACCAACTGCGACAGCGCGTAGTCGCTCAGGCTTTGGAGAAAGTAGAGTCGCAACTCCGTAGTGGAATTGCCGACGATGCTCAGCATACATTAGTTGACCGTAGCATCGCGCAATTAGGGAGTTAATTATGGCAAGTAACACAGCAACCGCAGCAGTATCTCGTCCTTACGCTGAAGCGCTAATGTCCCTAGCGCAGTCAAACAACGTTGCAGATAAGTTTGACTCTGATGTACGTTCTTTATTGAACTTACTGAAAGAAAGCGAGCCGCTGCAAAAGTTTTTTGCTAATCCGTTTATTGATGGTGAAGATAAAAAGGGTGTTATTAGCAAGATACTTAGCGACGACACCAACCCAATGTTCCGTAACTTCTTGATGCTGTTAGTAGATAGACGGCGAATTATATTGCTGGAGGACATAGCCCAGGAATATTTAACCCAGTTGCGAGAATTAAATCAAATAGTATTAGCGGAAGTGATTTCTGCCGTTCCCCTCACCGACGAACAAAAGCAGACAATCAAGGAAAAAGTCAAATCAATTGAACCAAATGCTCGCGAAGTCGAGTTAGATTCTAAGATTGATAGCGACATTATTGGTGGCGTAATTATTAAAGTTGGTTCTCAGGTAGTTGACTCCAGTTTACGGGGTCAGTTACGCCGCTTAACTTTAAACTTGAATAAAGGCTAAATAAGGAGTTAGGAGTGAGGAGTGAGGAGTGAAAAGTTAGGGGTTAGGAGTGAGGAATTAAATCAAGAGTTGAAAGTTAACGTATGAAACGGAAAAAACTTAAAACTCATCACTCAAAACTCAAAACTCATAACTCATAACTCATAACTCATAACTCTCTTTTCCTATCGTAAGAAAGAAGATAAAAAAAATGGCAATTAGCATTAGACCAGACGAAATTAGTAACATTATCCAACAGCAAATCGAGCAATACGACCAACAGGTCAAAGTGCAGAACGTTGGTACGGTGTTGTCAGTAGGTGACGGTATTGCTCGTATCTATGGCTTGGAAAAAGCTATGGCTGGCGAGTTGTTGGAATTTGAAGATGGTACCGCTGGTGTTGCTCTTAACTTAGAAGAAGACAACGTTGGTGCGGTATTGATGGGTAACGGTCGCCAAATTCAAGAAGGTAGTACCGTTACAGCTACTGGTAAGATTGCTCAGGTACCCGTTGGCGATGCCATGATTGGCAGAGTTGTTAATGCTTTGGGTGAAGCAATCGATGGAAAAGGTGATATTCAAACTTCTGAAGGTCGTTTGATTGAGTCGATGGCTCCCGGTATTATTGAACGTCGTTCCGTACACGAACCAATGCAAACCGGAATTACCGCTATTGACGCGATGATTCCTGTAGGAAGGGGACAGCGGGAATTAATTATTGGTGACAGACAAACTGGTAAAACAGCGATCGCGATCGACACCATTATTAACCAGAAGTCGGAAGACGTAATTTGCGTTTACGTAGCGATCGGTCAAAAAGCTTCTACCGTTGCTAACGTAGTTCAAACTTTACAAGACAATGGCGCGATGGATTACACCATTGTGGTAGCAGCGAGTGCTTCCGAACCCGCACCATTACAGTGGTTGGCTCCTTATTCCGGTGCTGCTCTTGCTGAATACTTTATGTATAAGGGCAAAGCAACCCTAATTATTTACGACGATTTGACCAAGCAAGCCCAAGCTTACCGTCAAATGTCTTTGTTACTACGCCGTCCACCCGGTCGTGAAGCATATCCTGGAGACGTATTTTACCTCCACTCCCGCTTATTGGAACGCGCTGCAAAACTCAGCGACGACCTTGGAGCAGGTAGCATGACAGCGTTACCAATCATTGAAACCCAAGCTGGTGACGTATCCGCTTACATTCCTACCAACGTAATTTCGATTACCGACGGTCAGATATTCTTATCTTCGGACTTATTCAACGCCGGTATTCGTCCCGCAATTAACCCCGGTATTTCTGTATCCCGCGTGGGTTCCGCCGCTCAAACCAAAGCAATGAAAAAAGTTGCTGGTAAATTGAAGTTGGAATTAGCACAATTTGACGAACTACAAGCATTCTCGCAGTTTGCATCCGACTTAGATAAAACTACCCAAGACCAATTGGCGCAAGGCGTGCGTTTGCGGGAAACCTTAAAGCAGCCACAAAACCAACCACGTGCAGTATACGAGCAAGTTGCAATCTTGTATGCGGGTCTTAACGGATATTTAAGTGATATCGAAGTTAATAAAATTACAGATTTTGTTGAAGGATTTCAAGAATACTTGAAGAACAACAAAACTGAATTCAAGCAAGGAGTTTCCGAGAAGAAAGCACTCGGTGAAGACGAAGAGAAAGCTTTGAAAGAAGCGATTGACGAGTACAAGAAGACCTTCATGGCAACAGCTTAAAACAGTTAAGAGTTAGGAGTTAGGAGTTAAAGAACAAAGAGTAGGTAGTTAAGAGTTGAAAAATTAAGAGTTAACGGCAAGTAATGAAGAGTAGAAATAAAAATTCACTTCTAAATACTCATTCCTAACTTTTAACACCTCACTCTTAGAAGATGCGCGGGAAAGCTACTAATATAACTCGAAATTTTTCAGATCCCCCTAAATCCCCCTTTTTTAAGGGGGACTTTAAACCGCCCTTTTATCAGGGGGGAAGGGGGGATAATCCGAGAATTGCGTTAAAAAAGATACTTTTCAAACATCCTCTTAACTCCTCACTCCTAACTCCTAATTCCTCACTCCGGTGGTTCTCACTCCTAACTCCTAACTTTAGAAAAATTATGGCTAATTTAAAAGCGATACGCGATCGCATCAGTTCGGTTAAAAATACCAAGAAAATTACAGAAGCTATGCGGCTGGTTGCGGCTGCAAGAGTACGTCGCGCCCAGGAACAGGTAACTTCTACCCGTCCATTTGCCGACCGTTTGGCACAGGTATTATTTGGTTTGCAAAGCCGTCTAACTTTTGAAGATGTAGACTTACCGCTGATGAAAAAGCGCGAAGTTAGTACCGTCGGCTTGCTGGTAATTTCTGGCGATCGCGGTTTGTGTGGTGGCTACAATACCAACGTCATCAAGCGTGCGGAAAATCGCGCTAAAGAACTACAGTCCGAAGGTTTAAATTACAAACTTGTATTGGTAGGACGCAAAGCCAACCAGTATTTTCAACGTCGTGAAGAACCAATTGAAAATTCATATACCGGCTTAGAACAAATTCCTACAGCTTCGGAAGCTTCTAACATCGCTGACGGACTACTTTCCTTATTTTTGTCGGAAGAAGTAGACAGAATCGAATTGGTTTACACCAAATTCGTCTCCTTAGTTAGTTCTCGTCCCGTAGTACAAACTTTGCTTCCCTTAGATCCCAAAGGTTTATCCGCAGAGGACGAATTCTTCCGCTTAACAAGCCGTGGTGGTGAATTTGAAGTTGAGAGAGAGAAAGTTACTACTCAAATGCGTGCTTTCCCTCGCGACATGATTTTTGAACAAGATCCAGTACAGATTCTGGATTCCTTACTACCACTGTACTTAAGCAACCAACTGTTGCGAGCATTGCAAGAATCCGCAGCCAGTGAACTAGCAGCGCGAATGACAGCAATGAGTAGCGCTAGCGACAACGCAGCGGAATTGATGAAAAGTCTCTCGCTGTCTTATAACAAAGCCAGACAAGCAGCAATCACCCAAGAAATCTTAGAAGTTGTGGGTGGTGCCCAAGCGCTTGGGTAATTAAAAAGAGTTAGGAGTTAGGAGTTATGAGTTAAGAGTTGAGAGCTTTGAAGTAGTAAGTTTTTAAGAGGATACTGAGGAGTTAGGAATTAAGAGTTGGGAGTTTTGAAGTAATAAGTGTTTGAGAGGATACTTGTAAAGTTGAAATTAATACTTTACTTAGAATCTCATATTCAGAAAACCAACTAAGAATTAAACTGATGTGCAGCTAAATTGTATACGACGAAACCGTAAAAATATTATAGTGCGAGCATCTTGCTCGCTAGTCTTATACAAATTAAATGCGTAACAACTTATTGGCTCTTTATTCCCAATCTCTCACTCCTCACTCCTAACTTTCAATTCCTAACTCCTCACTCCTAACTCTTAACTTTATTAAAGGTGGCAATTTTCAAAAAAGCGAACTATAATAAAATATGAAGCACATGGGTCTGTAATGGTTTCGACGGGGTGGCGAAAGCTGCTCGTTGATTCAGGTCGAGAGAGAGTCACATCTCGTAAATAAAGGCTCAAAACAAATAATAACTGCAAACAACATTGTAGCATTCAAGCGTCAAGCAGTAGCTGCTTAAACTTTTTTCGTACGCTTCTCTCTAGTTTGACTCCGTTAAGGATTAGAGAGCAACCCCCAACGGATGCTCTAATAAATTCCCTTTGGTGGACTTATTAGAAAAGACTTTACCAAAGCATCCCACCGTTCGGGATAATGAACGGTCCCTGCCTCAAGGGTAAACGAGGCTAAACCTGTGAACGATGCGGGGGTAAATACCCATTTCGGACGGCAGTTCAATTCTGCCCAGATCCACTAGTACAAAAACACTTAATCCACCTTATACTTAAATGTAGAGGTGGATTTGTTTTTTTAAGTAATTTAGAAATAATTTATGAGTAAGTCGCAAGTAACTGTTATTTGTCAAAATTCTACTTGTGCTAAGGAATTTAATAAAAGTCGTAGTGAGTTTAATAGAAGTCAGAAATTAGGAAGACCTCATTTTTGTTCCTTAAGATATCATGCTAAATATAGGGGGCTTGGTACTTCTAAAGTTAAAGCAAATAGAACTACTTCTCATTTAAAAGATATTATTAGAACCGATGAATATTCTCCTTTCCGAAATCACATGAAGGTGATGAGAAAATCTGCTAAACGGAGAAAGCACGAATGTTCTGTAACGTTAGTTGATTTGAAACAATTATGGGAAAAGCAACAGGGAATTTGTCCTTATACGGGTTGGAATTTACTTTTATTACCTAGTACAACAGATTATCAGAATGCGACTTTAACAATAGACAGAGCAAGTGTTGACCGTATAGACTCTTCTTTGGGTTACACTCCTGAGAACATACAGTTTGTTGCCGTAATTGCCAACTTTGCGAAAAACGTTTTTACAGAGCAAGATTTAATTAGATTCTGTCACGATGTTTATAGATACAGAATTTTAGGTAAGAATAACTCGATAGATATAAATAATACAGCTTTGAAAGTTGCTGCAAATGTATTAACGAAGAGTAGAAGAGACGAATATTCACCCTTTCGTCAGCACCATAGACTTGCGAGAAGAAGAGTAAAGAGTAATGGACGAGAATGTAATATTACCCTGGAGTATCTAAAACAGCTTTGGCAAAAACAGGATGGTAGGTGTCCATATACAGGATGGAAACTAGACAATCTTCAGACAACTAGCGATTGGGATAGTAATATATTGCATCCAAAAACAGCGAGTTTGGATAGGATAGATTCTCGTAAAGGCTATATTTTTGGAAATGTCCAGTTTGTTAGTGTTATGGCTAACTATGCGAAGAGAGATTTTTTGGAAGAGGAATTGTTGAGATTTTGTCGAGCGGTAGTTATTATGAATTAACAATTGTGACAAATGCCTGGAATCACAAATTACAGACTAAACTAACAGCTATTTTCAACTAGCAGGACGTACAACACGAATCAACTTACCTGTCAATGATTCTTCTCGACTAATTGTTTCATTAATTCGAGTTGTCATTCGATACCTATCAGTATCATTGGTACAAACAATAATACCTGAATGTTTGGGTGAGCTTCTATGCAGTTTGATAAAGTCTTTACGATTTAGCGTTATTACAGTTCGATTATCGCTAATTGCAAAGGCTAAAACTTCGTCATCCGGAATACCTAAATTTGCTTTACCTGCTTGTTGTACGGTTAATACATCATGTCCCATTGTTCGCAACAGTTCGCTGACTTGGAGTGGGAACATTTCGTCTGCATATAAACGTGCCATTGTTTAAGCAACCTTATTAGCACTAATAGCAGCTTCAATTTCTTCAGGATAAGCATCTGCATATACCCAAGCGTTGACTAAATCGGCAGCGCTAAGATGAGGATAATCTTGTAAAAGTTGAACTTCAGTAATTCCTAAGCGACGTGCTTCAACTAATAGCCAAATCGCAATGCGAGTACCCGCGATACAAGCTTCTCCACCACAAACACCTGAAGTTTTAGTAATACCTTTTGCTCCAATGCTGATAGTTTGAGTTAGATGAAGGGTAATTGCAGCTTTTTCTGTAGGAAGTAGCGCTTGGATTTGATTTTCTAATTCTTGGAGAGTCATCGAGCAATTGGCTAAATTTTGTACTTATTTAATTATAGCGGCAGGGGTTTCAGGTATCGCTACGAAATTAGAGGCTGCGCTAAAAAGTTGTAGTGTAGCATCACATCGTTTGAATTTCCATATTCCGCACTCTTCTTACTTGTTCCCAGCCTCAAAACTGGGAATACTTATTAGGAAGGCTCCGACTTGTAACGAGATTAATTTCAATCAACTTCAGTTACTAATAATTGCCATTCAGTTACAACGGCTTTAGGAATTTTTAAAATCTTTTTGTCTTTGCCTAATAATGGTAAATCTAATTGCAATGATTCAACTGTAGTTAACTTCGGTAAAATATTAGTTAAGCTATATTCTCCAACATTTGGCGCTGGTGATGAGTCAGCAAAAACGTCGGAGGCACTGAATAATTTCCCCGACGCTGTAATTATTTCTAAAGAATGAGGATGAGAAAATTCAAATACACCAGGGAACCCAACTATTCTTAAATCTAATTCTTGCTTTACACCGGGATTAATCTTTTTAAAAAGTAACACTTGCCAATTATATTCTTGTTTATCTTTGATAGATACCTGGGAATGATAGCGTAAAACTCCCGGTGCATCATGATGTTGCCTAAGCATGGCTGCGGATTCTTGGGTAGTTAATCCGATCGCGATCGATAATAAAATGGCGATTACCTTCGGTAGAGCTTCGCTTAACGCAAAACAGCGTTGTAATAGTTTTTTAAGCATTAATTTAATTTAGGGAGAGAGGGGGGAGAAAGAGTTAGGAGTTAAGAGTTAGGAGTTAAGAGTTAGGAATTATCAATTACCAATGCCCGATGCCCCATACCCAAATAAATTGTAAAACTTTTAATAAGATATGCAATTTTTCCCGAAAAGGTATTGGCACTTTGCTGGGAAGCGAATAAACTGAAGTAATAAGTACAAATGTTCTGTGTAAGTGCGATAAGCCAAGTTAGGGTAGGGGGTGTAATGGCTAATTCTCATGAAAATAAAGCAGCGGAAAGTAAGGAAATGCCTTATTTTGGGCTGGTTGAGCAAATAGATTTGATGATTCGAGCGCGGTATCCGATACTATATGCGATCGCAGTTGAGGAAGAGCCTTTGGAAGAGGTTTTATTTAAGGTTGCTGCGCTTTCGCAACCGGCGCGTCAAGTTTTGTTTTGGGATGTGGTGCGGGGTTGGAGTGACAACGGTGCCGATAAGGGATCTGTAATGGCGGCGCTGTCTCGCATTGGTAAAACTGATGCCCAAAAATCGGTAATGTTTGTGTTGCGGGATTTGCACCCTTACATCAAAAATCCTACCACGGAAAAGAGTGCGCCGATTATGCGGGAGTTGCGAAATTTAGCCAGAGAATTGAAGCGCAGTCGCAAGTCGATTATCCTCACCAGCCATACTTTAGAATTACCCGCAGAGTTGCAAGAGGAAGTTACGGTTATTGATTTTCCCTTACCCGACGTACCGGAAATTAACTATTTAATCGAACAGTTGGTGGTACCCGAAAAGCTGAAATTAGCAGGTTTGGCGCGGGAGCAATTGGTAAAAGCCTGTCAGGGATTGAGTCGAACCAGGATTCAGCGAGTTTTGGCAAAAGCTTTGGCAGCGAAACAGCAGGTTAATGAATCTGATATTAGCGGTGTTTTGGCTGAGAAAAAGCAAACCATCCGCCAAACTGGAATATTAGAATTTTTTACACCTTCCGAATCCTTGAAACGAGTCGGAGGATTAGATCAACTTAAACAATGGGTGCAGTTGCGTCAAGATGCTTTCACCGAAGAAGCCAGACGTTACGGTATACCCAATCCCAAAGGCACGTTACTCGTAGGAATTCAAGGTACGGGTAAATCTTTGAGCGCTAAAACAATCGCTCACGAATGGCGTTTACCGTTGCTAAGACTCGATACCGGGCGCTTATTTGGCGGAATCGTCGGGGAAAGTGAAAGCCGCGTGCGTCAAATGATTCAAGTCACCGAAGCAATGGCACCCTGCGTGTTATGGATAGATGAGATAGATAAAGCATTCGGCAACATTAACAGCGGAGTTGATGGAGATTCCGGTACATCGCGCCGGGTATTTGGTAGCTTGATTACCTGGATGCAGGAGAAAACCACCCCGGTATTTATTGTTGCCACAGCGAACAACGTGCAGATATTGCCAGCGGAATTATTACGGAAAGGAAGATTTGACGAAATATTCTTCTTAAATTTACCTACAGAAGCCGAAAGACAAGACATTTTCAAAGTTCATATCCAGAAATTGCGTCCCAATCGGGTGCGAGATTTTGATTTGCATTTGTTAGCGCAGCAGACGCAAAACTTTAGCGGCGCGGAGATAGAGCAAGTAATAGTAGATGCCATGCACCGGGCATTTTCACGCAAAGAAAACGGACAAAGAAGAGACTTTATTACAGAAGATATATTGCAAGCAGTAGCGCAAACAGTACCATTAGCCAGCATAGCCCACGAACAAATTGAAGCCTTAAAACAGTGGGCAGTCCAAGCAGGAGCCAGAAGTGCGTCAAATGACGTGCAGTTAGTAGAAGAATTGAAACAGTATACGGTGCAGCAGGGGATTGCGCCCTTGGAGGTGGATTGAGAGAATGGGGGGAGGGGGTAGAGGGGGAAGAGGGGGTAGAAAGAGTTAGTAGTTAGGAGTTAATAATTAGGAATTATCAATTACCAATCCCCAATGCCCAATGCCCCATGCCCAATGCCCAATCTTCAATTACCAATTACCAATTACCAAATTAATTATGTCTCACTTTACAAGTATCAAGGTTCAAATTAAACACGGTGAAATTTTACATCAGGTGTTGCAGGAATTAGGCTATCAAGTCGAGTGCAATACTCAGGTGCGGGGATATCATGGCGATCGCACTCAAGCTGAATATGTAATTCGACAAAGTAACGGTTACGATTTGGGTTTTCGTCGCCAAGGTGAAAGTTATGAAATAGTAGCTGATTTTTGGGGTGCGAAGATTAATCAAAAGCAGTTTGTAAATTCAATTACTCAAAAATATGCTCATAAAACTTTGATGGCTACTGTTGAGGAACAGGGTTTTAATGTTGAGGAAGAGGAAGTTTTGGAAGATGGTACGGTGAGGGTTGTTGTGGGGAGTTGGGTTTGATTTTGTATTAATTGAGGGGACGGGCAGGGATGCCCATCCCACAAGAAATATATTTTTTGTAGTTTTGTAGGGTGTGTTATCGCGTTAGCGTAACGCACCATTCTCAAGTTTTTTGTATATTACAAATTTCGTTAAATTATTAATTTATCAATAAAAACTATGTCACATTTCACTGCTATAAAAACCCAAATTAAAGACAAAGAAGCATTAATTAAAGCTTTGGCTGATATGGGTTTAAAAAATATTGAAGTTCACGAAAATGCACAATATCTATATGGTTTTCAAGGTGATGTACGCCCGGAAACTGCTGAGGTGATTATTCGCCGTAAATATGTTGGATCTTCTAGTAATGATATTGGTTTTAAATTACAGGATGATGGGCAGTTTCAAGCGATTATATCTGAATATGACCGTGGTAGATATAATCAACAATGGTTGGGTAAGGTGATGCAGCGTTACGGTTATTATACTTTGATGGCTTCGGCACAAGAGCAGGGTTTTACGGTGGAGGAAGATGAGGTGATGGAAGATGGTACGGTTAGGGTTGTTGTGGCGAGGTGGAGTTAAACTATTTTGGATTTTAGATTTTGGATTTTGGATTGGGGGAATATTTTTTTACTCTTCTAATCCCCAAACTTTGACAGTTTTATCACTACTACCGCTGAACAAATATTTTCCATCGAGACTTAAAACAATTGAATTAACTTCTTCCGAATGTCCTTTGAGTGTAGCTTGAAGTTTTCCCGACTTCCAATTCCAAACTTTGATAGTTGTGTCGTTGCTAGCGCTGATTAAAGTTTTTCCATCTGGAGCGATCGCAAGGGAATTAACACCTAACGAATGTCCTTCTAAAGTTCGTATTAGTTCTCCTTGCTGCCAATCCCAAATTTTTATTGTATTGTCTCCGCTACCGCTGAATAACGTTTTACTATCTGGGGAAAGACACAAAGCTGTTACTGATGATGAATGTTCTTCTAAAGTACGAATAAATTTATTCTCCCCCAACCAATCCCAAATCTTAATAGTATTATCTGCACTACCACTAAATAAAATATGTCCATATACAGCTAGAGATAAAATAGGTTTTGTATGACCTCCTAAAATAAATTTACGTTTTTTAAAGAAACAATTTTGTACTTTAATGACCCCCTTCTTATTCCCAATAAATATAGTATCGCTACTTTGATTAATATGTAAAGAATGATGTAATCCACTACCATTGTTAATCCTAAAATACACACAAGATGTATCGTAGCAGTCTATATGTTGAATTTCACCCCATTTACTACGAATTAAGAGGCTTTTTATGCGGGAGTTATATACTACAGAATTAATTAAATCGTTATTATCAACAGTATAAATTACTCTCGGCAGTTTTTCTTGCCATTTCCACAGAATAATATTATTTTCGCTACCACTAATAATATTTTCTCCATCAGGGGTTATACAAACCGAATTAATATTAGATTCATGTCCTTCAAGAGTTACAATACTATCAAAAAACTGATAATCGCTACATTGTTGTAAAGCTTGTTTTGCTACTATCTCTACTCTTTCTTCAAGCAATGAATATGCAATTGTTTGAACCTCCTTTTCATCATCATCCCATAAAGCTTTAATTACTAAATTTAAACCAGCTTCACCATAATTCAATGCTTGATATAATCCTGCAATTCGTGCTTTCACATCAGGATTCTGTAATCGTCGTTTGACACCTTCAATTCCTCCCAAAACCACAGCATCAACAGGAGCTTGGTTTCCACCACCAAGCACCGCATCGTATTCTCTGGGTTGATTGTCTGACATTGTATTTTTACCACTTCACTATTATTAGTGTTCCCAGTTGTGGAAGGAAGTATTACACCTCATAGATAATTATTTAATACTCGTATATGTTATGTTGTTTGACAAGAATGGTGCGTGACGCGAGAACAATTATTATTACTTACAACAATTCTAAAAGCGTCACACACCCTACAAGAATAAATTGAATATTTTTCTACTTTTAACCCCAGATTTTAACTGTTTTATCTCTACTACAACTAACAAGAGTTTTTCCATCAGAACTAATTGCTACACTGTAAACCCAATCAGTATGTCCTTCAAGAATACGTATACATTCTCCTGTATACAAATCCCATACTCTAATAGTTTTATCTCTACCACAACTGACAATTTTACTTCCATCGGGACTGATAGCAACACAATAAACCCAACCTTTATGTCCTTCTAATGTATTTATAATTTTTTTCGTTTCTAAATTGCAAACTTTGATTGTTTTATCTTTACTACCGCTAACGATTGTTTTTCCATCTGGGCTAATTGCTACTGACTCAACACCTTTTGAATGTTTTTTCTTTTTTAAGGAAAACATTAATTTACCTGTTTCTACATTTAAAGCTTTAACATTACCGTCGTTAGCACCACTAATAATAGTTTTTCCATCTGAACTAATTGCTAATGCTTGAACTCCATGATTAGAATGTCCGGGAAGTGTTTTAACTTTTTTACCTGTTTTTAAATCCCAGACACTGATTCCAGTACCAGGATAATTAACACCAGAGAAAAGTGTACTTTCATCTGAACTAATTGCTAAGGAAAATACGTTTTCAGAATTTTCATCTAAAAATAATAGATGCTCCTCAGTTTGCAAATCCCATATTTTGATTCCACTCTCGAAGTAAGATGTACCACCTCTAGCAATAATAATTGCTCCATTAGGGTTAAGCACAATATTTCTTAAGTGTTCATAATTCATAGAAGTTGCTTTTACTTCTCCAGTATGTAAATCAAAAGTATTTATCGAGTTTGAGCCATCAAAAAATACTTTTCCATTTGAATGAATAGCGATACATCTAGTGTTAATATCTTGCAAAGTATGAACACATCCTATCTTTACCCAGGGATTGTATTCTTGCAAAGCTTGTTTTACTTTCGCTTCTTCTTTCTGACGTAATAATGAATAAGCAACATAACTAATTTGTCCTAATTCACTTTGCCAAACTTGAATCACAAAATCTAATCCGACATCTCCATAATTCAATGCTTCTGAAAGTGCAACAATCTTCTGTTGAATATTCGCACTTTCCCAACGTCTTTTAACACCTTCAATTCCTCCCAAAACCACACCATCAACAGGAGCTTGATTTCCACCACCAAGCACTGCATCATATTCTCTAGGTTGATTATCCGACATCACAAATTACCTCTCTAAAAACTCTCTTAAAACTCTTTTCTCAGCGCTCTTTGCGTCTCTGCGGTTTAATAATTCAACACTCTGATGGTGCGTGACGCTTCACCGATTTGTAACTACGTAGAAAAATTTTTCAAAGCGTCACACACCCTACAAGAAGAATTGAGCCAGCATTTTTATTTCAACTTAGCGATCGCCTCTCTCACCACCAAGGTTTTCCCTGTCAATAAATCCCTCACGGTAGCAACCAACATCCTCTGCTCGTTAACCCCAAATTGCACCGAAACGCGATCGATTCCCAATTCTCCTCGTGGCTCTAAATGCGCTATACAAACCTGTTGATGCTGGGTATCTAAGGAACGATAAGTTTCTTGTTTAACTAAATGACTGCTTGTCATTCTTCCTTCAGAATCATAAGTTACCTCCGCTTGCGACATTTCCGCAATTTCACCGATATCCAAACGAATCTCTTTTTGTCCTTCGATCGCAGCTTGTAATATCAATGGCTCGCTAATTCTGGCTTTTTTCTCGTTGTCTCCTAAGTAATTCGTTCCCTTTTCAATCAATGTCATGTAGGAATAATTTTTACTATGGGGTTCCCACAACCGAATTGCATAACTATGACGCAAATAATCGTCGATTTCTACCATTTCGTTTAAAGCCAAACCCCCATGTGCTACTGCTTCAAAGGGTTTGTCTAATTTAACTTTCTGTTTGCCAAAGTAGGAAATAATTAATTGCTGTACCGCTTGAATTTGACAGCTACCCCCCACTAACAAAACTTGAGCGATGTCTGCTTTGCCGATTCCTTTACTTAAAGCGATCGCCAACACTTCATCTAAACTCTGTCGCAATTGTTCGAGTAGCTGATTGTTTTCCAAAATATCCGCTAATTCATCCCGGTTTAACTGCAATTCGTGAGACATAAAATTTTCATCATCAAACCAAGCTTCCTTAGCTTCATCATCCGTCGAAAGCCTCATTTTCAACCTTTCCGCAATTTCTAACAAATTCTGATAACCAACTTCTCCAACTTCTTCCCGGCTCGAAGCCGTTTTTCGCAGGTAATCTTCCACAATCCAATTATCGATATCTATTCCTCCGACAAAAGCATCGGATTTCGCGATGACTTCAGCACGTACTGATGAAGATTGAGAATTACTTTTGACGGTACGAACTAAACTTAAATCCAAAGTACCACCACCGAAATCCACCACCAAAACCAAGCTACCGGGGCGTTTGACAGCATAACCCAAAGCTGCTGCTGTGGATTCATCAACAATTTGCAATTCGGGAATACCGAGCTTTTCACCCAAACCGTTAAACCAATGCAAATATCTTTCAAAAGCACCCACGGGAACGGTAAAAATTACTTTACTCGGTTCCAATTGTTGTTTTACGTGACTCCAAATTTCTTTTAAAAACAGTTCCGATATAGCTTCAGCGCTGTAATTAACATCATCCAAAACGCGGGGAGGGGGAACAAAATCCGCAGCTAAATCCCGTTTAAAAGCTTGAAAAAAACGTTGTGGCTGACTAAAACCCAACCTTTGAGCGCGTACAGGCTCGCCAAAAATCAAATTATTTTGTGACTTGACAAATACCTGAGAAGGAATAACGCTAACTTCGTTAAAGCGACGTGAAAGCGAATCAAATTTTAGTGTACGTGGTTGTTGAGTAATTGCGTCGGTGGTGCAAATAACGGTGTTGCTGGTTCCGAAGTCGATGATTATTGTGTTCATGAGTCTAGTTTAGGAATATGTGAGGGGGTAGAGGGGGAGGAGGGGGGAGAGGGGGAAGAAAAAGTTAAGAGTTATGAGTGAGGAATTAGGAATTAAATCATGGAGCATAGAAAACAGGTGAATGTTAGTGCGAGCATCTTGCTTGCTAGGAATTAGGAATTAAATCATGGAGCATCTTGCTCGCTAAGAATTAGGAATTAAATCATGGAGCATAGAAAACAGGTGAATGTTAGTGCGAGCATCTTGCTCGCTAGGAATTAGGAATGCTCGGGAGCGTCAGCGAGCAAGATGCTCGCACTACAAATAATTTTATAATTCCTAATTCTTAACTCCTAACTCTGTCTCTTGTCTCCCCATCCCCCATCTCCCCCCTCTTCCCCCTCTCCCCCCTCTTCCCCCTCTCTTCTTCACTTCGCACCCGGAAGTGTACGACTAACCTTAGCGGGACAAAGAATGTTACCTTGATGTTGATATCCAATAAAACGGATGTAAACTTTTTCTCCTTCTTGAATATCTCCGGTGTCTGGTTGATGGATTTGGGGATTGTATTCAACTTGTTGCCAAGGTTTACCGATGGGTTGGTAATCCCATTCTTTTAATAAATTTTCGAGGGGGGTGAAGCTGGAAAGCAGATTTTTCGCTGGTAATTCTGGTTTTATTTTCACCATTTGATGAATGCTGGGATAATTAACGAGCAAGGTTTGCAGTTTTTCAAATGTTGATTTACGAAATTCCTGGGTTAATTCAAGTTGCTGCTGCTGTAATTCCGAATGCAATCGCAAACCATCTTTTCGCAAGGTTTCTTTTTCTTGGGTAAGCTGCTGTAACTGCTGCTGTAATTCCAAACATTCCCGACGTTTAGTTTCTAATTCTGGATGTGGTGGAAGAATCCCCAACTTATCGAGAAAATTTCCTAATGGGATATTGAGCGCGATCGCAACTCTTTCCAACTCATCCAAACTTAACGAAATCCCGTCACCGTCGCGCAACTTCCACATAGCAGAGTTGCTCAATTCAGATTTTTGTTGCAACTGATTCCAATTAAGGATATTGTTGCGACGCATTAATTCTAAAAGTAAATCGTCATTGCGATTTCCCGTAGCGTAAATGCTCGCAAGTAGAAACCGGAGAGATGCGATCGCTGCGATTAGGATGAAGATGAATATTAATGATGTGTAGATGATTGTCATAATTTAAAAGAGATTAATGTAGAGACGTAGCAGTGCTACGTCTTGCCAACGTATACCGCACTTAACTGTAATTGCGAATTGTTTCAACCATTTTGATTCTTCAAAGATTGATTTTGGGTTGAAGTAATATTTTCTTCCCCTTCGTAATATTCGGGAAGCAATTCTTGAGTTTCCACCTCTCCTAAAGCGTCTTCAATTCCGGAAGTGGTTTCGGTACAACCAGCACCGGAAGCGCCGACAACGGTTTCAGTAATTTTACCGTCTTTACCAATGCGGTATTCTACTCTTCTATACTCAGCCATGATTTTTTCCTCTGGGTAGATAATACAGTTATAACAGTGAGCAGTTAGCAGTGAACAGCAAGTAGTTAGGAGTGAGGAGTTAGGAGTTAAGAGTTATAAATTATTTTCTACCCCCTCTCCCCACTCTTCCCCATGCCATTTGCTACAACGGAGGGAACCTCCGCAACGCAATGGCTCCTCTACCCCCTCTCAAATAAGGGAATCCTCTCCAAAATCCCGGAACCAAAGACTTTATCTAATTCCAAATAATCGAGATGCACGTAACCGATATGACAGTGACAGGTTTCGTTGCTACAGGGACGCTCTTGTAAAACTTCTTGCCAATTTGAGTGATAAATATTACCAATCGGCTGCTTGATAAAATGACATCTTCTCATCGTACCTTCACCGTCAACGGAAATAACCGATTCACCAGCGCGACAGGAACGTCCGAGGCTGGGATAATGATGAGTGTTGAGGTGATAAAGTGGATCGATGGAGGAGAAAAAGTTTCTGTCTTCTGGTGATAAGTTGGGAAGTTCCTTTTTGACGGCATTTATCCACAGATAAACGTGTGACGGTAATTCCTGACGTAAAGCTGCAATTTCGTTTTTGTACTGGGGAAAACCGACAACACCAGCACTAAAACGAACTTTACGTTTATCTAATTCCAGACATTGAGAAACATAACTTTGACGGGATACCCATTCGGGATGAAAAGTTGCCCATAACGCTAAACTTTCCTTGTTGCAATCTTCCACCCAATCCAAATTACAGGAAAGATTGGTTTGAATTGCGGCTTTGTTAACGTGAGACATTTGGGTTAACTGAGCTAAAGCTTGTTGATAGTGCTTGTGGATGAGAGCTTCACCCCAAGGAGTAAATAAAATCGAAAATTGATGCTGGGGATGTTGAGAAATCCAATCTACGAAACGTTGTAATTGTTGTTTGTCTAAATTTAATTCTGCTGCTGTTTGCTGACGTTTTGCGAAAGGACAATATTCGCATCCGTAGTTACAGCTGATGAGGGAACCGCGATAGAGGATTTTTAGGTGCATTTTTGATTTGTTTTTTAGAGTTTAAAATTTTAACTCGTAATCGAGATAATATGGATCTTGCCGATCAGCTATAACTTCGATATCTAATTGTTTTAACCGTTCAACCATTTCATCGCTTAAATAATTATCGGAAACATCAAGGGTATCTAAATTCTTTATAGATGGACAATTAAGTAAAGCTGCTGCACCTTCGTCATTTAAACTTCCCATTGAAAGGTCTAATTCAACTAAATTTTCAATAATTGAAGAATCAACTAACCCAAAAGGAACGTTATTTAAGAATGGAAGGTTATATTTCCAGTTACGTATTCCCAAGTATTTAAGTTTAGGAAATATATTAGAAAAAACTTGCATGAGTTCTTTAATACCCAAGCGAGATAAAGTACAGCCGTTATCATCTGTAATAGCCCATAATTCAATATATTCTAATGCGGGCAATTCAAGATTACAAATTTCATAGATTAACTCAATATCAATTCTCTTACATTCAATAATTAGTGCTTTTAGATTTTCATGACGAATAAAATTTATCTCTAATCCAAATCTAGTATAATTCAAAGTATATTTTCTAAAATAACTAAATTTAATTTTAAGAAGTTCTAAATTTGGATAAGCTAATAAAATATAACTAATATTTATATTTTCAATTGGATAGTATTCTCTATTATGAATATTTTCTATACATAATCCTTTGAGATTTGTTAGATTTTCACTAGCATTTAACAATGCATCTATAAGAGATAAATCTTTTGTATACCAAAATCCTAATACCAAAGCTTTTATCTGGTGAGCTAGAGGATTTTGTTGTAATATTTGTAATTTTTCTGTACTAACAAGGTTTTTCGGAGACAAATCCCAATCAGATACTCTTATAGCATAAGCTGTGTTAATCGTATCAGTAATTCCAATTTCGGGGTCAAATTCTATAACCTTTCGATTAGCAAATGTAGTTGCATGATTCGTTGAAAATTTATAACTTTTTTCAAAGCTAGTCCAGAATTTATAATCTTTTAAAACTTGTTTAACTTGAGTTTCTTCTTTATCTTGTAATAACTTATAAGAATATTGCCTAATTCTTGCAGAATCATGCTGTAAAGTCTTAATTAATGTATCTAACCCAACATCCCCATAATTCAAAGCATCATTCAAAGCTGCAATTTGCGCTTCAACATTTGAACTCGCCAGCCGTCTTTTTACACCTTCAATTCCTCCTAAAACTGCGCCGTGAATTGGCGGTGGTGCGTTTCCTCCGAGTACTGCGTCGTATTGGTTGGGTTGATTTTGATTGTTTGTCATGGTTTTATTGTTGGTTTGGTTGTTCGTTGTGTGTTGTGAATCGCTGTCACCCTCGAAGGGTGCGGCTACATTTACGAAGTCCACCTTCGTGGACTAATTTAAGGTTGTTAAATCAATTATTCCCATGTTGGCTCATATCGATTTGACACAGTTTTATGTATATTTTGGTTGTCAGCGACAACTTCGGTATCTAGCTGCATTAATTTATCAACCATTGTTTTTGATAAACGGTTACTAGCAATGTTAAGAATATCTAAATCATTTATAGCCGGACAATTTAGTAAAGCTGTTGCACCTGCATCTGTTAAAAATCCCAGCGAAAGGTCTAAAATTCTGATTTTATTGATTATGGGAGAATTTACTATAGCAGTTGCTATTTCATCAGCGTATTCACAGTTACGCAAACCTAAATAATATAGATTTGGAAATATTTCTCCTGAGAAAATCGGCGTTAGATGTTCGATAGAAGTGTTTTCGTCATAATTCTCGTTACCTATCCATAATTCTAAATGCTCTAAAGCTGGTAATTCTAACGAAAATATTTGACTAATCTTTTCGTAACTTAATCCTTTTGCTTCTAGGATTAGCGCTTTTAAATGATTATGTTTAAATTTTGTAAAATATCGCCAACCAGAACTATGACAATCATCTTTCCCACAGCGAAGTTGTAATAGTTCTAACTTAGGATACGCTTTTAATATTATACCAATATTCCATATGTGAAATGCGTAAATAGTTTCAGAACCATTTTCTAATTCATAATATTTTAATTCATAAGCACCGATAGAAACAGCTTTAAGATTACTTAAGCTATCTGAATAAGAAATAAATGAGCAAGCATAATCACCTCTAAATATCAATGCCTCAATTTTACTCGCTAAAGTTTCTTTCAATAAACTATCAAAGTTGTTTTCATCAATAACGTAAGCATTATTATCTGTTTTATCAATACCTATCTTAGAGTCATAAATTTTTACCTCACGATTGTAAAAGTCTTCAAAAGGTAAATAATATTCATCATCTAATACTTCATAAACTCGCTCGCTACTTAATTTGTAACGCCATAAAAATTGTTCGGCTTTAGGTTCGCTTTTATCTTGTAATAACTCGTAAGCTGATTTTCTAACCTTCGTTGATTTGGTTTGCAAAGCATTAATAACCAAATCTAAACCCACATCCCCATAATTCAAAGCATCATTCAAAGCCGCAATTTGCGCGTCAACATTTGAACTCGCTAACCGTCTTTTTACACCTTCAATTCCTCCTAAAACCGCGCCGTGAATTGGCGGTGGTGCGTTTCCTCCGAGTACTGCGTCGTATTCTTTGGGTTGGTTTTGATTGTTTGTCATTTTTATCCACCATTAATTTACTAAATAACTGAAAAAACTCCGCGCTCCTTTGCGTTAACCTCCGCGCTCCTCTGCGTTTAAAATATTATTCTCTACCCCCTCTCCCCCCTCTTCCCCCTCTACCCCCTCCCAGCAAATTAATCCTCTATGGGAACAGTACCGCTACTTCAATTCATATCTCTGCATCAAATCCCTTACCTTCTCGGAAAACAACCATTCCCCAATCGCATCAGAATATTCCACACCAATTTGAGTCAATCGCAATATTTCCTTATCCTCAGTTGCTAAATTCAAATCAAATAATTCCGACAACTCCGGGAAATCATCAAGGGCTTTTGTATTAAATTGCGTTTGATAACTACTTAAATTCAATCCTTCATGAGAAAGTAATGATAATAAAATGTACCTTCTGCGCTTCTCTTCAGCATCTAACTGAAAGCCATAATTAACAAAATCAAACGATTCTTCCGGTGTTTGAATATACCCTTGCAAAATCTCGCGAATTCCCTTTCCTCCTACCGCGTATTCGTTGGAATAATGCAAACCATCGGTGTAGGAGCGTGCGCCGCATCCTAAACCTACCATTCCGTCGGCTTGACAGCAGTAGATTGGTTGGTGTAGAGACGCGATACATCGCGTCTCCGTATTGCGTTGGAACATTCGCATGGAAGTTTGGCTGTATCCTTGGGAAAGCAAGAAATCCCGCCCTTGACGGTAACAATTCAAGCGAATGTCGTCCCATTCTTTATCCGATGTTCCTAATCCGGTGAGGGGACGCACGTAGAGGGGATACAGAAATATTTCTTCTGGTTCAAACCGCAAAGCATCGCGTATCGATCGCAACCAGGTTTCTACTGTTTGTCCGGGTAATCCGTAGATTAAGTCAATGTTGATGATGGGAAAACCTGCCGATCGCATTCTTGTTAGTGCTGCTTCTACTTCGGCGGTGGTTTGACGGCGGTTGATGGCTGCAACTTCCGATTCAACGAAACTTTGCACGCCGATACTCGCACGGGTAACACCTCGCGATCGCAACAATTCTAATTTCTCTTTGGTAGCGGTTTCTGGTGACATTTCTACGGATATGGGAATCTGCTGTAAATCCGCGCCCATCGTATCTTCTGCAACATTCAACACGGTTTCTAAATGGTGAATTGGTAATCGAGTTGGTGTACCTCCACCAATAGCTAACCGTGCAAATGAAGTTTTACCTAAAGCTGCTTTGACGTGTTTCGCTTGTTTTTGTAGGGTATTGACGTATTGAGTGACAAAATCTTCGTTGTGGGTGACGGTGGTAAATAAATTGCAGAAACCGCAGCGCATTTCACAAAATGGGATGTGAATGTAGAGGAATAAAGCGCGTTTGTCTTCTTTAGCCCATACGTCGGTGAGGGGTTTTTGGGGAGAAATCGGACGATAAGCGGTTTTGTGGGGGTAGGAATAAACGTAGGATTGGAAGATTTTGGATTTTAATAACGGATGGATTTTGGATTGGGAGTTGGTGGCAATCATGATTTTGTATTTGTATGAGCTTTTGTAAGATTTTGGGTTTGCTTTCATAACCACCTGGGGTTGCAAACCCCAGGCTAATAGCTCAAGTCTACTGAAGTAGACTGAAAAGCTTGCATAGTCCTATAAATAGGACTTCTGCTATTAGCTGGGGGTTTGCAACCCCCAGTGGGTATCGGTATGATTAGCATTGGCATTTAACACAAATTCCCCATAAGGAACAGTCCACACCACCGAATGTCCGAGCCGGTGTCCGGTGTAACCATCTTCACCGTAGGTTGTTCCGTGGTCGGAGGTGAGTATGCAAAAGGTATAAGCACGTTTTCGTAAGGCATTCCAGAGTTTTCCTAGTTGAATGTCGATGTATTCCAAAGCGGCGGCGTGAGTTGCTAATGTGTCTGTTTTAGCACCTTCAAGGTAAAAATAATTGGGTTGATGCAGCGCGGAAATATTGATAAATAAGAATAAACGTTGATTTTGAGGTGTTTTATTGAGGATTTTCTCGGCTAATAATATTTGATTTTCTGTTGATTTTGGTTCGGTAACTCCCATTTCTCGATTCCAGTAACTTTCTGCAAACATCGAGGGAATCACGTTACTCAAGGGATTCTGTTTGTTGAAAAAGCCGACACCACCAATACAAACGGTATGATAACCTTTTCGTGCTAATCCCTTGACGATATTTTCACCTTCTAAAACACAAGTTTTTTCGGTAGTCGTGGTACTTCCCGCGAATTTCAAAGCAAACAATCTGGGGTGAATTCCTGGGGTAACGGGAGTAGGAAGAAAACCCGCGAAAAATGCTTGATGAGATGCATAGGTAAAGCTTCCCGGTGAATGTCGTTTTTCCCAACCATTTGGTAATACCTTAGCTAAATTTGGGGTGCGGTTTTGTGCGAGTAATTCGGTAGCGATGTCGTAACGAAGAGTGTCGAAGGTGATGAATACGATGTCGTGGGTGCCGATGATTTGGTTGATGTTTTGCATGGGTGTTTTGTAAGTTACACGACTGAGCTAATATATCAATATTGTTATAATCAAGCTTTGATGCCTGAAACTCGTATTGTCTTTTATCAAGATGAGGATGGTGAAGTTCCTGTTCTTGAATGGTTGAAACAACTTTTAAAAGAGAATCGGAAAGCTTATGTTAATTGTGTTGCTAAAATTGAGTTACTTGCATCATCAGGATACGAACTCCGTAGACCTGCTGCGGATTATTTGAGAGATAATATATATGAACTCAGAGCAAAACATATTCGGGTTCAATATCGTATTTTGTACTTTTTTCACGGTCAAAACGTAGCGATTCTTGCTCATGCTATTACCAAAGAACAAACAGCAGTACCAGATATTGATATTGAACGAGCAATAACACGAAAATGTTTGTTTGAAGAAAATCCAGATATTCATACTTATAACGAAGAAAATGAAGAAAACTAACGACGCTTTGAAAATAATTGCAAAAATGAATCGTAATGATTCCGAACTTCAAGAAATGGTGATTACAGCTTCTATTAATGCGGAGGTAGCGCAACTTATATATGAAGCAAGAACTCAAGCAGGATTAACACAAAAGCAACTTGCCGATTTAGTTGGGACAAAACAACCCGTAATCGCTCGACTTGAAGACGCTGATTATCAGGGACATTCGCTTTCGATGCTGCAAAAAATTGCTTTCGCGCTTAATAAACAAGTTAAGATTTCTCTGACTCCAATAGAAGATGAGCAATATGTTTAATTTCATTTGATAATTGCTTTCACCTCACTCATATAAGTATCCATCCCATTCCACAAAATCCCCGGCAACAAATCCCCAAAAGCATTTATTTCCAAAACAGCGTGCTGTTCCCAATCGGGTAAAATCATCAAGTCAACTCCGCAATATAAACTATTAGGAAATAAACCCGCAGCTTGTTCGCAAGTCTTTTTCATTTTCTGCCAATTATCATCACTAACCTTTTCTAAAAATTCCTCTAAATTTCCTCTTTCGTTACCCAAATGTAAGTTAGTCATCGGACTTTTTCCCAAACGAACAACGGTATGTTGTGCTTCACCGTTAATAACCACAACCCGTAAATCAAAACCACATCCTTGTAACCTTGCTTTCGGAAGCCATTCCTCTACTTGCACCCCTTCCGCAGTTAAAATATTGATAATATCGGCAATTTCTTCGCGTTTTGTATAGTTACGAATTCTGCGGGAATTATAAAGTAAAGTTTCCCCGTCTTCTCGCACTCTTTCCACCGTGGTGATAGCTGATTCAAAGCGGGAATCGGCACGGTAAGCGATGACACCAGAAGCGCTCGAACCGTGAGATAATTTGATAAATACACGTTCCAAACCTTGAGCTTGCATTTGTTCGCGTAGGTGTTCGTAATTGTGGATTTTCCCCAAACTACGCGCTACCGGAACCTTATTTTTGCTAAATCTTTCGTGACACCTTGGTTTATCAAACATTACCGCAATATCGCGGGGATGATTCATAACTTCCAATCCCCCTCTCCTTACACAAGGAGAGGGGTTAGGGGTGAGGTTCAATCGCGCTTCCCATCGTTGCAACAAATTCCGCCATCCCAAATACCACTGTCGCGGGTAAAGAATTCTTCCCTTATCAAACTCCAACTTCGCAACTTCTTGACTACTAATTTGCTGATGGGTATTACCTTCTACTCCCTCTACCCCCTCTAATCCTTCCCCCGCAGCAATAATCGCTTTATCAACCTCAAAGTTTTTTTCAGGGGAATCAAAGCGGATCATATTATTGGGTTTGAATTGTTCGAGGTTTTGTTTACCAGTGATTAAGTCTGCATAAGATATGACAGTTGCGGGTGGTAGGTTGAGGTTTGCAAGTGCTTGCTGGAGCAATCCGACGCGACGGTTTTCCGGGTTGGCTATGATGGTGAGGGTTTGCATGGGTTTTTTGATGGTTTATTCAGATAATGCCCAATAACGCATACTAGATTCATCCTCATTTTGAGGATGTGCAATTAAGCAGCAATCAGGAGGTGATAATTGTTCAACTTCTTCAATAAATTCTTTAGTCACGTAGTTATGAGAAATATTAAAGGTATATAAATTAGAAAGGCTAGGGACTTCAAGTAAGGTTTCTAAACCTTCATCACTTAAATTTCCCATCGATAAATCAAGTATTAAAAGATGATCAATTATAGGATTGTCAGCCATAAAAGAAGATTCTGTAATCGCATTAGCAATTTCATCAGCATATTTGCTGCTATGTATTCCTAAATAGCTTAGTTTCGGAAATGATTCGCTAAAAAGAATTGGCTTCAAATTTTTAATCACATTGTTTAAGCTATTTTCAAATTGCCTACCTATCTCTATTTCAAAGCATCCATCTATCCATAAATCCAAATATTCTAAAGCAGGTAAATTCAGCGAACACATCATCTGAAACTCAATGTTTCCAATGTATGTCGTTTCAATAACAAGTGTTTTTAAATTATCATGTCCTAATATGCTACATTCCAAATGATTACAACAACCACGAAGGTGCAAAATTTCTAAATTTGGATAACCTTCTAACAATAAATTGATATCACCAATCCCAAAATAAGATTGCCTAGATTCGTATCTTTGCTCATCACCTAAGAATAAAGCTTTTAAATTAGATAAGCTTCTGCGATTGTCAAAAATAGTATTAACAAAATCATAATATTCTTGATATATTTTGCATTTATAAGAATGATTCTGTAAATAACAAATCAAAGCTTCAACTTCATTGACTCTATCATCTTGTATTAAAAGTTTTAATTTCTCCAAATTCACAACATAAGCTTTACCCTCTGGATTTATAATCCCAACTTCATAATTAAAGTCTACAGCTTCCCAATCATCCAACTTCGTAAAATACAAATAAGGATCGAATTCCAACAGCGCTCGTTTTCCCTTTTCACCTCCCCTTTCCTTCAACAATCTCACAGCAAAACCTTTTACCTGTAACGAATCATCTTCCAACGCTTCAATCACCAAATCTAAACCCGCTTCCCCATAATTCAACGCATCCGAAAGCGCTTTAATTCGTACATCTACAATTTCACTTTCCAACCTTCGCTTTACCCCTTCAATTCCTCCCAACACAACACCCATAACCGGAGGTGGGTTGTTTCCGCCTAAAACTGCGTCGAATTCTCTTGGTTGTTCTGACATGATAGTTTTGTTTGTATAACTATATTAGGTTTCCCAAAATTAGGTAAAAATTTATCTTTTGCGTCTGAATTCACACCCGCTTGCGGTTGCAAACCACAAGCTAATAGCAGAAGTCCATTAAAATGGACTGAAGATTGTAATTTTTTAGTCCTATTTATAGGACTTTCGCTATTAGCCTTGGGTTTGCAACCCAAGGTGGTTTTGATTTATTCCCACACGGAATAATATCTATCGCTAAACTGTGATGCTGTAATTACTAAACAATCTAATTGCGATAATTGTTGAATCATTTTTGTCTGTAAACGGTTTCCACAAAGATTCAAAGTATGTAAATTATTAATTGCAGGAGATTCAAGAATAGTCATTGCACCACCGCTTCCCATATTGCCATCTGTTAGTTCAAGAATTTTCAAATTTTTCATGATTGGAGAATTAATAATAGCTTTGGCTAATTGGCTTGTATTGTTACTTTTTCTAATTGCTAAATACGCTAAGTTTTGACAATATTGTCCTGATAATATTGGTGCAAGACTTTCAATATTTACCTCTTTTAATTTATTTCTACTTACCCAAATTTCAAGATATTCTAAAGATGGTAAATTTAAATTGCACAGTTCGGCTAGATTTTTATCAGTTATACCATCAGCATCAATAATTAAAGTTCTTAAAGATTCGTGTTTTATAGCTTTTGGTTTAACAAGAGATTTATTTTTGATATTGTGGATTGCTAAAATTTTATTGTCTGACACCAAAACATCTTCATTAACCATTTTGCCGCGAATATGAAGTATTTCGAGATTCGGGTAAGCTTTGAGGATTGGATAGATATTACAAACGTTAATTCGAGAATATTTATACTTTTCATTGTTGATATCACAACAATCTCCAACTAATAAAGCTTTTAGATTTTTAAGTAAATCCTTAGAATCAACAATCGTATCTACAAAATTTTGAAAAGCTTCTTTAGAGTTTGAGAATTTATAATACATCTCACACCTTATAGCTTCTAAATATTTAGCTCTCTTATCTTTAAGTAATTTAATTAATGTCCGCTTATCATTTACAAGGTATGCTGCGTCATCTGTAGCGCTAATGCATTCACCATCATAAAAATGCTCCTCATATTCCCAATTATCAAAAGTTGTAAAAACTAACCAAGGATCAAATTCTAATAATGCTCTTTTTCCTTTATTATCATTCTTACGCAACATCGAAATAATATTCTGATGTATTTCACCTGTAGAATCTTTCAAAGCTCCAATCACTAAATTCAAACCCGCTTCCCCATAATTCAACGCATCATTCAGCGCTTTAACTCGAACATCTACAATTTCACTTTGCAACCGTCGCTTTACCCCTTCAATTCCTCCCAACACAACACCAGTTACCGGAGCCGGATTTTTACCACCTAAAACTGCATCGAATTTTCTTGGTTGATTTTGATTTGTATTCATTTTTTTATTATTTGATATCTGTTAAAAAACTTTTTAAGAATTTCGCGTTTGAATTCACACCCGCTTACGGTTGCAAACCGCAAGCTAATAGCAGAAGTCCATTAAAATGGACTGGTTTATTTGAATTTCATAGTCCTATTTATAGGACTTTCGCTGTTAGCCTTGGGTTTGCAACCCAAGGTGATTTCGGATTATAAACCTACATCCAAAACCAATCTTCACTCAGCCACAGCACAATAACGAAATCCATCATCTGGATCATCCGCTGGCTGTTGTTTCTTTGCTAATAATCGACAATTAAGCGTAGACAAATCATCAACCATTTCATCTGATAAACAACATTCGGAAACGTTGAGAATATCAAGCTCGTTTACCGCAGCACAATTAAGCAAAAATTCCGCACCTTTACCGCTCAAATTTCCCAAAGATAAATCGAGTAAGCTAATAGTTTCAATTAAATCCGATTTAACTACAGCTTCCGCAATATCATCCGCAAACTGACTGTTACGCAATCCTAAATAAGTCAAATCGGGAAATATTAAATCATCAAAAATCGGCTTTAGACTTGCAACCGAACAATTTCCGCCGTATTCATCGGCACCAAACCATAATTCTAAATGCTCTAATGCTGGTAAATTCATGTTGCAAATTTGAGCAACTGTATCTCTACTTAATGCACCAGTTTCTACAATCAATGCTTGTAAATTGTTGTGTCTTACTGGAGGATTAAATTGTAATCGCTCTCCCCCACGAATTTGCAATATTTCTAATTGAGGATAAGCTCTCAAAATCGGACTTATATCACCTTGTCCAATCCAAGATATTTCACTTTCTTGAGAATGAATATCTCCGATAAATATTGCCTTCAAATTAGTTAATTTATCTTTAGCGTTGACAAGCCCATCAATAATTTCATCGCTACCACCTGCCATATCATCCAGCCATACCCCAAAAATTAAAGCTTCTAATTTACTAGCTTGTGGATGTTCTACAAGAGTTGCAAGTTGTTCTGTTATCGAAGGGCAATCATAATCATAACCGTGGTAATAATCATCCCATCGTAAAGCATAAGCTGTATTTGCCGGGTTTTCGATACCAACTTCCGGATTGTAATCAACAGCTAAACGATTAGCAAACCGCCCCGCGTGCTGCCCTTTATACCCAATATATCCCTGCAATCTCTCAAATAAATCCCAAGGCTGATAATGTTCTAAAGCTTGCTTTACCCGTGCTTCTTCTCTGCGCCGCAATAACTTATAAGCATGACGCTGTAAAACTTTAGGCTTATCTTGCAATGCTTGAATTACCAACTCCAAACCCGCATCGCCATACTTCAAAGCATCGGTAAGCGCTGCAAGTTTCACGTCTACTACTGGGTTTGATAATCTACGCTGCACACCCTCAATTCCACCTAACACCGCACTATGGATCGGTGGTGGAGATTGTCCCCCTAACACAGCATCATACTTTCGAGGTTGATTTTGTTCTGCCATGACATCTTTTTAGAACTACTGCTATTAGATTTCCCAGAAATGGCGATCGCTTATACATTTGCTGACATTTTTACCCGTCACCATTTGTAATTTAATCCTAGAAAACATAATAGTACATTAGTTCTATAAAAGAAACCCCCCAATGTAATAATGTAGAGACGTAGCACTGCTACGTCTCCCCGTATTTCTGCTACGTCTCCCCGTATTTCTGCTACGTCTCCCCGTATTTATGGTTGTATCGATAATTCCTTCAAATGCGGTAAAAGGAAATGTCATACATAGACAACCTAATACCTAAGAAAGACGTTGCACTGCAACGTCTCTACATTGGTTATCTGTATTTATTTACGACATTTGAATCACACCACAAGCAACACGATTACCTGCATTACATTGGTTATCTGTATTTATTTATGACATTTGAATCACACCACAAGCAACATAATTACCAGCATTACATTAGTTATCTGTATTTATTTAAGACATCTGAATCACACCACAAGCAACACGATTACCTGCATCACCGCTTGGCTGGGATTTCAAATCGTCTTCTCCTGAATGGACGATAACGGCTTTGCCTACGATGGAATTATTGCCATCGAGACTGATTATATTGTCAACGCGGTTGTATTCAGCGTTACCGGAAGCGTCGGCGGTGATGTTGCCTAAATCGCCGACGTGGCGCTGGTTGGCAGGATCGTCGGGAGCGCCGTGGGGACTGTTGTTGGGTGCATAATGACCGCCTGCGGAACTGGCATCGGGGGCGCTACAATCGCCATTTTCGTGAATGTGAAACCCGTGTTTACCCGGTGATAATCCTGTGATATCGGCAACTACTTGTACCCCAGATGGTTCCGGTGTAAAGGTAACTTTGCCGCTAACATCGTTTCCTTCTGTTGGCTGAAGATTAACGACTGCAACTTTCGCGGGAGTCTCGGTTGTTCCTCCCTCGGTGGCAGTTTCGGTTGTATTACAGCCCGCAGTTAAAACAATGATGCTTAACAGAACAATGATTAATTTACTTTGATAGATGTTCATGACTCAATGTAAAAGATTAAAGGTAAACTCGAATTTAGTTTGCAGCCGATCGCTGACAGTTAAATTAAAGATAGTATTTATTGATAAAAATAAACTTACCTCGATCGGAGTTTTACCTGTATTATTCTCAGATTATATAAAAAAAATGAATCAATTAAGAATAAGTCTCTCTTAGTGATAGGATGATACCTCGATGTTTATTCTTTGAGATAAATCATGGCTAAGAATACTCTTCGTAATGTGCTTATTGGTGCGGGAGTCGCTGCGGCTGGTGCAATTGGAACTAAAAAGGCTGTAGATTACTTCCGCAACCGTGGAAAAGAAGAAGCACCACCTGAAAGTCAACCTGATGCTGAAGCACCCGCAGCAGATGAGGTTGCTTTTGCTTCTGTTGAGGAAAGTTCGGTTCAAGGCTTTTTAGATTCAAGTTTTGGTGAGGCTGGGCGTTACGTTCCCAATCGAGCGCCTAAGATTTTTGAATATCAAGGCGAACAGTACATGGTGATTTGGGCTTACGACAATAAGCAACAGAAAAATCAGATGATGGCTT
Source organism: Rivularia sp. (in: cyanobacteria) (assembly GCA_965234645.1). Taxonomy (GTDB): domain Bacteria; phylum Cyanobacteriota; class Cyanobacteriia; order Cyanobacteriales; family Nostocaceae; genus Rivularia. The sequence continues at coordinate 1,166,660 of OZ248344.1, forward strand.
TCAAGTATACCGATGCTGGTCGTAAGATGGTTGCGAGTGTTGGATATACGAATGATAAGACTGATTACAATCTCAGTTTAGATCCGACACCTTTTGCTGTTGAAGTAAATGGTGATAAGTTGCAATCCGGGCAGTCTACAACCGCTGGTACTAATGATGTCGATTTTGTTCTAGCTTAATTTAGGTTAGCTAAAAATCAGATTTTTTTAATAAAGGGTTGCAGCGATCGCGCCCTTTTTTATGTTTTATAAAGGGTTCGGGAGTTTCTAATTTTTAGAAATTATTTCCGAATCAATATTATCATCAATATCGTCAATAAATCATAGAGTCTTAGTTGGTAAATATTTCTCATCCTCTCGTCAGAAAAATATTCTAAATATTACTTCTAAAGAAAGAGCAATTTTTGTAGCTTCAAGCGTTAAGTTTTTATTAGTGAATAAAATACTTGTAAAAGTGTCAAGGGCTAGCGGTATCGAAGCTACTGTTCATACGGCTTAATTTACAGCAAAGCACAGTTAAATATTACACGTAAAAATTTTTACTTGTGAATTGAGCTACGTTTTTAATAACCATTAAGTTTCGCAAACAATTATACCGTCTTCGTCTTGCCGTTTATCTGTTATTTACCTTTAACACTTTTACTGACCTCCGTAAATTAAAAAGAGAGAAGAACACATGGCTGACAATCCAATCGAAAATATCATTCCCAATCAACCTCCTGTTGACCAGAAGAAGTCCGACGCTCACGTGTTAAAGTCTCGCTTAGAGTGGGGTGAGCCTGCATTTACCATTCTCGACGTGCGCGATCGCCCAACCTACAATGAAGGCCACATCATGGGCGCGTTGTCAATGCCGATGGATGGTTTAGGTAATACAGCAACGGAAAGTTTAGCTAAAAGTCGCGATATCTACGTTTACGGTGCAAGTGATGCCGATACTACCCAAGCCGCACAAGCTTTAAGAAGCAAAGGCTTTGAAAATGTATCCGAACTAAAAGGTGGACTTGCTGCATGGAAAGCGATCGGCGGTCCTACTGAAGGTATTGTAGAATCAAGAACTCCTGCTGGTAAAGATGATTATAACGTCGTCGATAGAATGAAAGACCAAGCAGCAAATATGGACAAATAAGTCTCCGCTTGGATTTTGGATTTAATAGATAGTTCGTAGTAAGGACTTTAGTCCTCAACTCAAGGACTAAAGTCCTTACTACAAACCTTAATGCTCAAACAAACCGTTAAACTGCAACAAATCCAACTGTACTATTGTTGGTAAGCATTTGAAGCAATCTTCGGCTAATTCCAATCTCTCCTCACGTTCGAGCATTTCTATCAATTTTCGCCGAATGCTAACCAAATAACGCACGTCGTTAGCAGCATAACTGAGTTGAGCATCGGATAAATTTTCGGCGTTACCCCAATCGGAAGATTGAGCGCTTTTATCAAGTTCCACCTGTTCTAATTGTTGTACTAACTCTTTAAGCCCATGTCTGGGAGTATAAGTACGAACTAATTTACTGGCAATCTTAGTACAGAAAACCGGATTTACCATGATGCCTAGATAATGACGTAACGTTGCCAAGTCAAAACGGGCAAAGTGAAATATTTTTACAACATTATCTGCTTCTAACAGTTTTTTCATATTTGGGGCTGCGGTTTGTCCTTTAGCAATCCGCACAACCGTAACCTTACCCTTATCATCTCCTATCTGCACCAAACACAAACGATCGCGTAAAGGCAATAATCCCATAGTTTCGGTATCTACAGCAATCGCCTCACACTTGAGATACTCCTGCATAGTCGCATCATCAAAATCGCGATCGCAAACCTGAAAATCTTGTAATTCCATGAATCCTTAAAAATTATTGTAGTGTTTGTCAGAGAAAATTCTTGTCAAACACTACTTTATTGTTTAAGAAAATAATAAATCAAAGTTATTGGCTAAGAATAAAAATTTGTGTAAGAAAATACTCGTCTTCGCTATTAACAGCTACACCAACCCCAGTCATATTATATTTACCCTTAATATTTTTGAGATGTCCCGGACTTTTAATCCAACCCGTTACCGCTTCCACGGCAGGATCGTCATATCCAGCGTTAAAAGCAACGTTTTCAGCCGCACTGTTGTACTTAATAGAGATAGTATCAACTCGCTTTGCAAAGCCGTTATGACTAAACGGTACGTGATGCTTAGCCATATTTTGACTGTGAATCCTCGCTTGCTTGGAAATTTTGGCATCCAGTTTCAGCTTCGGCAATTTTTTAGAAGCCCGATACTGATTTATTTTGTCAAATATTGCCTTTTCTAATTCAGTAGTTTTTACAGTAGTAGATAGCTTAACCGGATGTGATGGAATTAACAACGGCTTCTTCACGGTCGGTTCGCTCGTTGACGTATGACCCGGTACGGGCTTTGTCGCGATCGCGCTAGCTAGAACAAGTGTCATGAAAGCAATGCCAAGAATAGTTCGGCTCATGGACAATTACATAATTTATAGGCTCTTGAGACGCTAACCCAGGTTGTTTGGTTTCTTTATATACCCGTGTCAAAATCGGTGTTTTATTATTTAAAGAATCTTTGCATATCCTTTCCTAGCCGTCAAGACTAGCTAATTCAAGCAATTTTTATATTATTTTTAGATTAAGCGATTCCAAATTATAAATGAAGACTTTAAAAAGTTTTAACTTATTTCAGCAATTATTCTGACTCAGTATCACAGCTATCAATTTGATAAAGGAATAAGTGTTAATTAGGAAAATATATTTGTTAAAGTTACAAATAATACTGTTTTTTAGAGTAAAAATAAATTTAATAATAAGTAAAAATAATTGTCAGTATAGTATCTATGTATTGAAATGTGAAATAGTAAATTGCCAGACTATAGCAGGTGAACCCAACTAACCATTTTTGAAAAACTTATATTAATACCACAAATTATTACCCTCTGCATCCTATAACCTTGAATACTTTTTAATCCTTAAGACATAAAATAATTCATTCTGGCGATAGTTGTGGCTTTAGAACTTTTATAGATAAAGCTAACAATGTTTACATATTTATGTAAATCAATTAAATTTAAATTGATAAACGATATACAAAAATTAATTCGCTTCAAGGGATTAAATAAATATAAGCCTTGCATAACTTAATAATTGATGAATGAATCATTACCATCCACATCCACAACTCTTATTTCAACAGCATTAATTGCGATCGCCTTAGCGCTAACGCATTTATTTGGCGGAAAATTGCACTTCGCAAAAGTTCCCCGCAATCGCTGGTTGAGTGGTGCGGGGGGAGTATCGGTTGCTTACGTCTTTGTACATATACTACCGGAATTAAACGAACATCAAATAGTTTTAGACGAAAAGCAAACCGGGTTAATCTCTTATTTAGAACATCACGTTTACCTGCTAGCCTTATTAGGATTAAGCATATTTTATGGCTTAGAAAGAATGGCGAGTGAATCAAGGGAAAATCAAGAAAAAGCAGGTAAGGGAGACATTACAACCCAAGGAGTATTTTGGGTACATATTGCTTCTTTTGCAATCTATAATGCTTTAATTGGCTATTTATTAATGCATCGAGAAGAGCCGGATCTAAAAAACTTGTTACTGTATAGCTTTGCAATGGCGCTTCATTTTGTTGTCAATGACTTCGGCTTACGAGAAAATCACAAGCATCTTTACGATCGCATCGGACGCTGGATATTAGCAGCAGCAGTTGTTGTAGGATGGGTAATAGGCAGCGGTACTCAAATTGGAGAAATGGCGATCGCCGTTCTTTTTGCTTTTTTAGCAGGAGGAATTGTTCTTAACGTACTCAAAGAAGAACTTCCCGAAGAACGAGAAAGCCGTTTTTGGGCTTTTGCATTGGGTGCAGCAATTTATAGTGCTTTACTTTTAGCTTTGTAATCGATCTGTAATATCCTGAGTCGCCGAAAAGAAAAGGCGGCGTTTCGATCGTGTAACTTACCCGAAATCCGAAGTAAGTGATACGCCGTCTTTAAATCAAAGCAGGTATAAAAATAATTTCTCTACTATTTCTGAGGATATAAAATGTTATCTCTAAAGATAGAGTCCGATAAGAATAATAATTATTGCCTCAGCTAGAAGAATTGATGATAAAAAAAGTATAAGTTTTAATTAGATGAAGTTGAATTTAAGAATTTGATTTACTACAAATGATTCATTCAATTGTTTTAAATCTATTTATAGATAAATTCATTCTATATAAATAAAAGTGCTTCTACAGGCAAAAATCAACTATTTTAAAGATTAAAGAGGTATTTATGCTTAATAAAAACAAAAATCTCGGAAGCTTGAAAAAACTTTTGAGCGGCTTTGCAATTGCGATTCCTTTCCTTCCATTAACCGCATTTGCTGTTCCGGCTCGTCCCAACCCGAACCGCAATCCCTGTCCTAAAATTTATTACGAGGAACCTTACAACAACAAGATATTAGTTCCCGCAGGATGCACGCCTAATGCTGCAACTCAACGTTGGAAACAAACCGGACAAGCTGTGGATCAATCGCTAAATGTAGTACCCCCGGTTACAAACGTAAGACCCATACAGCCACCCATACCCGAAAATCGTGCTGACGCTGTTGCGACTATCAAGCCAATGATGGGTAAAGTTAGCGTAATGTTGAAGAATGATACTAATGCTCGCATTTCTTATCAAGCTGTTACGTATACTGAAGTTCGGTATTTGGAACCTGGAAAAGAAGTAACTTTACGCGATCTTCCTACACCTGTAACCATCACTATGGTAAGAGAAGATAAAGGACTGTTACGAGTAATGCCAATGTCTGCTAAAGAAGATGGTATGTTAACAGTTAATTTGGATGAAAAAACAAAATTTGATAACAACCAAGGTGTTTTAAGAATTCAGTCAGATGGTGATGTCTTTTTGAACTAAGAATTTGAACTAAGAAGTTGTAATTCTTTCATTTTGGAGCAAAGATGCAAAAGGTTCGTAAACAGAATAAGTCGTTGAATTTAAGTAAAATTTTGAGTGGATCTATGAATAAATTTTGGAGATTTCAGGGTGCGATCGTATTAGCTGTAATGGCTTTAGTACTTCCTGCTTGCAACAATAATCAAGCAAATGTTCCCGGTGCGGGAAACGTTACCACTGAAGAAGTTGCAAATAATGCTGCTGCATTAGATGGTAAAACTGTAACCGTAAGAAGCGAACCTAAAGCTAAAGTAGGTCCAGCTTCTTTTACCGTAGAGGATGAAAAATTCTTTGGTAGCGAACCTATTTTGGTTATTAATGCTTCGGGAGAACCTTTTGTTCTACCTGCTGATGACGATACAGAAATCCAGGTAACGGGTGTAGTGCAGAATTTGGTAATCGCAGATGTCGAACGCGAGTATAGTCTGACTTTAGATAGGCAGTATTATGTAGATTACGAGAACAAACCTGCAATTATCGCTAAGTCTATTGCATTATCACCCGATCCAGGTGATATTACTCAGAATCCCGAAAAATATTATAATAAGCGACTTGCGGTAACGGGTGAAGTTGAAGATATTCAAAATGCTAGCATCTTTACGCTGGATGAAGAGAAGTTATTCGGTGCGACAGATTTGTTAGTTTTCAATCCCAAACCGAAAGTAGCTGTTAAAGATGATGAAGTAGTAGCAGTTACCGGGGTACTTCGTCCGTTTGTAGTTGCTGATTTTGACCGCGAATACGATCTAGGATGGGATTTACAACTTAAGCAGAAGTTAGAAGCCGAGTACAAAACTAAACCTGTATTTGTCGCTGATAACGTATATCCTTCGGCAATTTCCGACTAAGTTAAATCTGTTAATTAAGAAGAGGCTGGGATTGTTCTTATCTCAGCCTTTTGACTGTTTAATTTTACGTCTACCTTCTTTTTATCTATTCCTCGAAACAATGGCTAATCAAACGCAAAATAATTTTCATTGGAGTCCAAAAATAATTTTTACCATTGCTTTCTTTGGGCTTCTGGTTGGGCTTTACTTCATATTTGTACGGCAACCTGCTGCAACTCCAGGAATGATGAGTGTATCTGAAATAGCAAGAGAAAAAGATGATTTGGTTGGTAAATTTGTCACAGTTAGAAGCAAATATATTGAACAACTCGGTCCTACTTCCTTTGCTGTAAGTAAAAGAAAATTCTTGATCCAAAGTAAACCAGTTATTATTATTAATGCATCGGGTAAAGTCTTTAATCTTCCCACAGAAAAAGATACAGAAGTACAAGTTACGGGTACGGTACGTCAGTTAGATATACCCAAGCTTGAAAAAGAATTTAACTTAAGATTGCGAGATAAAGTTTACGAAGACTATAAAAATGTAACTGCTATTGTTGCTCAGCATATAGCTTTAGCGCCCCAAATAAATGATATTGCCGATAATCCGAGTAAATACTATAACCGACGCTTGGCACTTACTGGAGAAGTAGATAGTATTCAAAATTCCAAAATGTTTACTTTAGATGAAGATGATTTACTCGGCGAAGAAGATTTATTAGTTTTAAATCCTACTCCTGCAATGGCTGTGAATAATGACCAAACAGTAGCCGTAACAGGGGTTCTGCGTCCATTCAGAGTTGCGGAAATGGAAAAAGAGTATAAGTTTACTTGGGATGAAGGATTGAAGAAAGAGATGGAATTAAAGTATAACGAAAAACCTGTATTGGTTGCTGATACTGTTTATCCTTCAAGGGTTTCAACTTTAGATTGGTTGCCATAGTAATGGGTAAAAATGATGAATATTCTCAAACAAGCATCCTTAAACCTGCGCTTAATTAAATTAAAACGGTTTTTTGGTTCGCTGTTTTATCCCATCCGCAGGGATAAGTTAGAACGTCAATTTAAACAAGTCAAACTTTTAAAAGCTATTAAACCACCAGCTAATATTATCCGTACCGAAAAAACAGGAAACGGGGGAAGATTTTATTTTCAAGAAGTTGAATTAGAAATTTATTTTTTAAGTAATGATTTAGTTAGAGTTGATTGGAAACCTGGTAAACTTCCGGTTCCTTATGCAATCTCCGATCGTAATTGGGAAAAAGTCAAAGTAGATTTTCAATCAATAGATGATAGCTGGTTAATTTCTACTAATGGTTTGCAAATAATTGTCACTTCAGAGGGTAACATTAAGTTTCAAGATGGGAAGGGGCTGACTCTACGTGAAGAATTACCACCCCAACGCAAAGTTAAAGCTAATTTTGCCCATCAAGGTTGGGTACATCAAGCAAAACTGCGTCCCTCCGAATGCATCTACGGCTTAGGAGAAAGAGCCGCTCCCTTTAATCTTCGCACTTCACCAAATACCAGCGATAAACCCAGAACCTACCGGATGTGGAACTTTGATGCAGGTGGTATATATACAGAAGGTACCGATTCCCTGTATCTTTGTATTCCTCTATACTTAGGCTTGCACGAACAGGGTAGCTATTTAATTTTTTACGAAAACACTTTCCCAGCTAATTTTAGTTTTAAAGAATTTGCCATTGCAGACTTTGAAGGCGGCGCACTGCGATATTATTTTACTACAGGTTCGCCACCTCAACTGCTGCAACGCTACACCCAATTAACCGGATGCCCACCGCTACCACCAAGGTGGGCTTTTGGCTATCACCAGTCTCGTTGGGGGTACGAAAAAGAAGAAGTATTGCGACAAGTAGCAAAAGGGTTTGAGCAGCATAACTTGCCTGTAAGTGCCATGCATCTTGATATTGACTGCATGGATGATTTTCGCGCCTTTACTATCGATCCCGATCGCTTTCCAAAATTGCGTGAATTTACGCAAGAGATGGCAGCAAAAAATATTAGATTAATTACCATTATTAATCCAGGAGTGAAAAGCGAAAACAACAATAAATTATTTGAAGAAGGACGCGCTCAAGAAGTATTTTGCAAGCAACCTAACGGTCAACCAATTTTAGCACCAGTGTGGGGAGGGATGTGTGCCTTTCCCGATTTTACCGATCCCCAAGCCCGTCATTGGTGGAGTCGTCAATATGAATATCTGCTCGATTTAGGTATTGCAGGTTTCTGGCACGATATGAACGAACCAGGGGTATTTACTCTGTGGGGTGATGCTACTTTACCTGCTTATTCTACGCAACATTCAATGGAAGGAAGAGGTGGCGACCATCGAGAAGCTCACAATGTCTACGGATTACTTCAAGCACAAGCTGGTTATGAAGCACTTTGCGAATATCAACCTGAAAAACGTCCATTTATCGTTTCGCGATCCGGATGCGCGGGACTGCAACGTTATGCTTGGACTTGGACGGGAGATGTCGAAACCTCTTGGGCTGGTTTGCAACAGACTATTCCGACTCTGCTTAATTTGGGACTGTCGGGAATACCTTACAGCGGACCCGACATCGGTGGATTCAAGGGTAATCCTAGTACTGAACTTTACCTACGCTGGTTCCAATTAGCTTGTTTTGTACCGTTTTTCCGCACCCATTCCGCGAATAATGCCAAGCCTCGCACTCCTTGGGGTTTTGGGGAAGCAACGTTAAATATTGCTAGTAAATATTTGAGACTGCGCTATCAACTAATCCCCTATTTTTACACCTTAGCTTGGCAGTCAACTCAAACCGGACATCCGCCAATTCGTCCTTTATTCTGGGCTGATTCGCAAGATACACGACTTTGGAATATACAAGATGCCTTTTTACTCGGTGAAGCACTGCTAGTGTGTCCAATTATCCAAGAAGGAAAACGCGATCGCACTATAATTCTACCAGAGGGAAGATGGTATGATTTTTGGAATAATACGCCATTAGCAGGAGGAGAAGAACATAAAATTAATGCACCCTTAGAAACAATACCGTTGTTGGTAAAAGCAGGCAGTATTTTGCCTTTTGAAGCCGAAAATAAGTTAATTCTCCATGTTTATCCACCAGTGGAAGCAACCAGCGAAGGTGAAGTTTATAGCGATGCGGGGGATGGTTACGGTGATTGGCGTTTAGACAAGTTCTATCTTGAGTGGGATGACCAAAACTTGAAATTAACACGTCAGCAACAAGGGAATTATCCTTTTGTTTACGAACAAATTCAAGTTCATCTTCACGGGTTTGAATTACAGCAAGCTGTCGTCGATGGTAAAGAGGTTGATTGCCAGGAAAATTGTCTGAAGATTGGGGAATTTGAGGAAATTTTGTTTAAAGGATGATGTTGTAGAGACGCGATATTTTGTAGAGACGCGATATATCGCGTCTCTACATTATTAATACCGAATAAATACATAGACAATCCAAAATCTAAAATCTAAAATCAAAATCGTATAAGCTGTGAGGAAATGGACGAAACAATTAATAAACAACACAGACAAGAAGAACAAACCGTACCCAAACCACCGAAAGGTAAAGAGCGTTTAAAGTGGTTGGGACCGAGTTTTTTATGGATGCTTTCGGCAGCAGGTTCGGGAGAGTTGCTGTTTACACCGCGCATTGCGGCTCAATACGGCTACACCTTAATGTGGGCTTTATTGGCGACAGTTACTCTCAAATGGTTTATTAACCGTGAAGTTGGACGCTTCACAGTTTGTACGGGTTCGACGATTTTACAAGGTTTTGGAAAAATACCGGGACCAAAAAACTGGGCTGTATGGCTGATATTAATACCTCAAGTTTTTGTTGCCATATCTACCGTAGCCGGATTGACGGGTGCAGCCGCGACAGCGATTATTTTGGCTACCGGGGGAACCGTAAAAATGTGGATGGTAATCGTCACCCTGGTAACGGCGACAATTGTATTGTTAGGACAATATAAAAATATTGATAAACTCGCCTCATTTCTCGCTGTTGCTCTTTCTCTTGCAGTATTAAGTGCTGCTATAAGTATTTTTCCTCAGCCGGGAGATTTAGCCGCTGGTTTAGTACCCTAAATACCTCAAGGTGTTAACTATCAAGATATTTTGCCTTGGTTGGGCTTTATGTTAGCAGGAGCGGCGGGGTTGATTTGGTATTCTTACTGGATAGAAGCGAGGGGTTACGGTGCTGCAAGTTTGAAACCAGACGAACCCTTGAATCCCGAACAAATGAGCAACCAAGAACGGGAAAACCTCCAAGGTTGGCTGACTCACATGACAATTGGCAATACCTTAGCAGTGGTAGGTGCTTTGTTGATTGCGTTACGCGGAGCGTCGCCCTTCGGGCATCGCCTTTTTAATTTTGGGGGGTGAGTTGCTCAAACCCGAAGGATTGGTGCCAGCACAAGATCAAATTGCGGAAAATTTGGGTAGATTGCTGGGCGATATTTGGGGTCCGGTAGGCTTTTGGTTTATGATTATTGCTACCTTCGTCACGTTTTGCAGTACAACTTTATCCGATCGAGATGGTTTTGCAAGAATGTTTTCCGACGGTACCCAGATTATTTTACAAGAGAAAAATGTTAAAGGCAGATGGGGTAATAAAAAATTTTTGCAGCGCGTTTACGTAGTAGTTTTACTTGCAGCATTACCCATTGGAATTTACTTGTTTTTCGGCGAACCAGTATTCCTGTTACAAACTGCGGGAGCAATAGAAGCCGCACATATCCCTATTGTCACCGGCTTAACGCTGTATCTGAATCAGCGAATGTTACCAAAAGAACTACAACCATCCAAATTTACCTTTTGGATAACTGTTTTAGCCGGAGTTTTCTTTGTCGGATTCGCCATAGTTTACTTACTGCAATTAACTGGCGTTTTGGCAACCTCTGCTTAATTGATTAAATGATAATTTAAGAAACCTGGTTTTTTAGAAAAATCGGGTTTTCCATTATTACAAATACTTATGATTTATCTAATTCATATAAGATTTATACAGTTATTTTCTTTAAGAAACTTGATAAAAAAACATTTTTTCGGAAAAATTGCATCTCTACATATATAAACTGATAAAATAACTATCTTAAGACATACATCTCATCAACTTTTCAAACCTAACTATAGATAGGTGTATCGTTGCTACTTTTAGAGATATTAATTGAATTAAGTAAACATCATTACCTAACTTAAATCTACAATAACATTTTGTTGTAAATAGATTGTAGATTTAGTTTTAACGGGAGCAAGCCTACTATTAAAAAGTTCGGCTTTAATCAAAGATTTTATTAGTAAACCTTTCGATTTTTATTGAATTATACAGTTAATATCATGTCGTTCGTCGAAAAATCACTAAAACATTAAATTTATCGGCAGATAAATCAATTAATATTTCATAAACTACGTTCACCATTGCAATAGATTCAAATCAAGATGGCTCCTGAAATAGAAATCGTAAGTCAAGCAAACACTCGCGAAATATCGCCAAATATTCCGCCTTCAAGGGAAGTCTCAACTATTCAAGTTGGTTTAGCCGTCATTCCCGTGGCTTTCGTAATCGCTTTGGCGTTTATCTTTTTTAAACAAGTCAAATATCAGAATAATTTATATACCAAACTTGTTAATTTAAAGCGTATTTCTTCCATTCCTTGTCGTAAATGTCAGTTTTTTGACAATAATCAACAGCTTCCTTGTGCCGTACAACCCGCGCTGGTTTTAAGTGAAGAGGCTGTCAATTGTGGTGACTACGCGCCCAAAAGGAAATAAAGTTAAACTCATCTATGGTGTTCTTTTAGCTTATATTGCTCGGAAGCGTAGCGAAGTAATTGAATACGAACCCGCAGCAGCAACTTCACGGCGATAGTTTTTTTAACCTATATTAGACTTCTTAGATTAAATAAATAATTCTTGTCTACTATCTATCTATAGAAAAACAAAATTTAGATTGCGAAAAATTTAATCACGAATTCTATCGATAGGTCTATTGAAAAAAATTAAACTCTACATCAATGTTGTATGAGGTTAAATTAGACCAAAAATTACTTAGTCTCAAGGAGAAATTATGTATACAGGTGAAATGCAGCGTGCAGTTGGTACTTTTGCTTCTCGTCCAGAAGCAGAGAAAGCGCTCCATGAACTGAGAGATTCTGGCTTTAATATGGATAAAATTTCCGTAGTTGTTAAAAACGCCGAAGGTCAAGATCGAGTAAGCGGTACGGATTACGAAAAATCAAAGGGCGAACAAGCCGCCGGAGGAGCTAAAGCTGGAGCAACCGCTGGAGGAGTCACCGGGGGAATAATCGGTTTGATTCCTAGTTTGGGCGTTTTAGCAATTCCTGGTGTTGGTCCGGCAGCAGAAATAGGGATAATACTTGCAAATACTCTTATCGGTGGTGGTATCGGTGCGGCTAGCGGTGGTTTGCTCGGTGCTTTGATTGGTTGGGGAGTACCTGAAGAACGCGCAAACTATTATAATGATAGACTTTCCGAAGGATATTATGTAGTGTTAGTTGAAGGAACCTCAACAGAAATTAATACGGCTCAATCGATTTTAAGCAATCGAGGAGTGCGAGATTGGGAAATTTATAATTCACCCACAACTGGAGGCGTTCGTAGTAACGTGGGCTTGTAGTTTTTCGCTGATTCTGAATACCGATCGAAATATGGGGAGACTTCGCAGTTGCGAAGTCTCTACATGGGTTATTTATTAAAACTTTTTAAACTATTTAGCATAGGAAATTCGGTAAATAACGCCATTCATGTTATCACCGATAAGCAACGAGCCATCTTTAGCAACAGCTACCCCTACAGGACGAGCGAAACGCCCGTAGTCGCCGTTGTTCATTTTTACAAGAAAGCCGGTTAGGAAAGGCTCGATCGCGGTGGGATTGCCACTTTTGTCAAAGCGGATACGCACAATTTCGTGTCCGCTTGGGGGTTTGCGATTCCAAGAACCTCGCATGGCTACAAACGCATCATTTTTGTATTCGGCAGGAAACTGGTTGGCGGTATAAAAAGCCATCTGCATCGGCGCACTGTGAGCGGTATACAGTCCTACTGGTTCTTCGCTCATCTGCGCCCATTGAGCCATAGTAATGCCATTGGGCGGCTCGTCTTGCGGGTTATATTTACCGTCAGCATAGATATAGGGCCACCCGTAACGTTTACCCTGTTCGATGCGATTCAATTCCTCTTTCTGCTCGTTGTCACCCAGCCAATCGATGCCGTGATCCATACCGTACATTTGTCGCGTTACTGGATGCCAGCCAAAGCCAATGGTGTTGCGTAGTCCACTTGCAAAAACCTGGCGATTCCTGCCGTCGGGGGTGGCACGTAAAATAGTGGCGTTGTTGTCGTCTTCGGTGCAGGCGTTGCACGTACTGCCAACGGTAATGTAAAGCGTATTATCGGGTCCGAAGGCAATGGTGCGGTTGGGGTGTTGTCCGCCGTCGGGCAGATCGGAGATAATTTGCCGTAGTCTGCCCAATCTACCATCGGGCAAGCGGTCGGCAGTATAAATTTCGCGGACAGTTGTCAGATACATGGTGTTACCGCGCAAGGCAATGCCATGAAGCTTTGGTTTTTTAGCTACAATCTGTTTTATATCAGCGGTACCATCGCCGTTTGTATCGCGGAGCATGATTACGTCACCGGGATCGCGACGAGTTACATAGACGGTGCCGTCTTCAGCTACCGTCATTATCCGGGGTTTACCCAGTCCATCAGCAAATTTCTGAATTTTAAAGCCATCGGGAAGCTTAAGTTGACTAATTAAATCATCAGTTACCTTTAGCTGAACTGGCTCATAGACGTGGGCGTTGATTTCTACATCGGTTGGCTTTGGCTGCCCTGGCTGCTGTGCAGAGGCAGTTACAAATGGCAGCGATAGGCATCCTAAGATTAAGCTAGATATAAAGGCACGTTTCATATAACTCCTCTAATTTTGCATTGAACGATAAATAAACGGTAGTTGCACCCCAACGGCATCGCGCACGGCGACAACCTGCTCGTGGTGGGGAGACAGGTGACAAACGGGGTCGGTAGCGGCAGCATCTTGAGTAAGAAGCAAAGCCTGACACCGACAGCCTCCCCAATCAATCTCAACGCGATCGCAACTCTGACACAGTTCGGGCAGCCAGTCGGTGCCCCGAAAACGGTTGAAGGCTGGGGACTCATACCAAATCCATTCCAAAGAATGGTTTTTGATGTTAGCAAACTCTAAATCGGGAATAACGCTTGCTACTTGGCAGGGTAATGCCTCACCTTGAGGAGTGACTACGATTGTGCGCTGTCCCCACCCTCCCATACAGGGCTTGGGATATTCGGCATAATAATCAGGAATAACATAAATAATACCCATCGGAATTTTACCTCGTTCCCGAGCTGCTTTTACAGCCCGTTCGGCTTGCTGCAACTGCTCGTGGGTAGGTAGAAGTGCCGCCCGATTTTGTAATGCCCAGCCATAGTATTGGGTGTTAGCTAATTCTACCCTGTCTGCTGCTAGAGTTTCGGCTAGTTGCAGCATTTCTTCAATCCGATCCAAGTTGTGACGATGGAGGACAAAATTAAGCGTTAGGGGAAATCCCAACTCCTTAACCAGTCGCGCTGCGGCTAGCTTTTGCTCAAAACACTTAATTCCAGCAATGCTATCTGATTCGGCGGCACGACTATCTTGAATACTAATTTGTATATGATCTAATCCCACCTGACGCAGTTTTTCTGCTCGTTTGGGAGTTAATAACGTTGCTGCTGTGACCAAAGTCGTATAAAGCCCCAAACTTGCAGCTTCTTCAACCAAGACTTCTAAATCTTGTCGCAACAACGGTTCACCGCCAGATAATCCCAACTGCACGATCCCTAACTGCCTTGATTGCCGGATCGCTCGCAGCCAATGTTCGGTAGTTAATTCCTGACTGGATTTGTCAGCCCAATCCAAGGGGTTGGAACAGTAGGGACAGCGAAGCGGACAACGGTAGGAAAGTTCTGCCACCAAACTTAAAGGTCTAGGAGGTATGTTATTCATTACTATCCTTTAGTAGTCCTCGTTGGGTAATTCGGGACAACAGACGATACACATCCTTCTCTACCTTGGCGCTCGAATGTTGGGCTGTTAAGATTGTCACTATTTCGTTTACCGTTCGTCGTCCGTCACAGAGTTCGATTACTTTAACAGCAGTAGCATTCAATACTAAAAGACCTTCGGGAAACAACAGTAAATGCTGCTGCCTTACCTCGTCCCAAAATAGTCGTACCCCTCGCGCCATTCGCGGACGGCTATAAGCTTCAATCCTACTCATTATTTACCCCTGCTCGCGTCTCACCCCGCTCAATTGCCTCTAGCTGACTCCATAACAAATCGCATTTGAAAATTAAAGCTTGAATAGCTCGCTGCTGCGTTTCAATTGTACGACAGCGTTCTAAAACTAAATTTAAGGCATAACTAGCATCTCTGGGAGCTTGCTGTAAACGTACTCGAAAATATTCAAATCCGGCAGGATCGATCCAAGGGTAATGCTGCTCTAATGCTAAAAGGCGATCGCGAATTGCATCGGGACCAAACAATTCTGTCAGCGAAGCAGCAACCGATTCAATCCAAGGACGCGATCGGCAAAAGTTAACATAAGCATCTACTGCATAACGAACACCTGGCAGCACGTAATCTTCGCTCTTCAGTTGTGAACGGGATAATCCTACAGCTTCCCCCAACCTCAACCAAGCCTCAATGCCCCCGGAACCAGGGGTTTGACCGTCATGGTCGATAATTCGCCCAATCCACTCCCGCCGCACTTCCACTTCGGGACAATTTGATAAGATGGCTGCGTCTTTAAGGGGAATACTTTTTTGGTAGTAAAAGCGATTCGCCACCCAACCACGCACCTCTTCGGGTGTTAGTTCCCCCGCATTCATCCGCTGATGAAAGGGATGGAGATGATGATAGCGGCGATGTTGGCTTCTTAGTGCTGCTTCTAGTTCTTCTGGTGTCAGTAGTTTTGAGGGATTTTGCTCGGATTGCGCCTCCCTTTGCAATTGCTGCATTTTTGTTCCTTGCTTATAATTCTACGGTCAGTCCGTCATAACCAACTTCTAAACCGGCTGCTTCGACGCTCATCCGTTCTTCTGAGTCTGGTTGATGAATTGGGTTGGTATTGTTAATGTGAATCAAAATTTTACGAGGACGCTTCAACGTTTTAAGCTGTTGCAAACTTCCATCACTACCTCCTAGTGGCATATGTCCCATTGCTTGAGCCGTGCGCTTAGAAATGCCCAGCCGCTGCAACTCGTCATTGTACCAGAATGTACCATCTACTAAGATGCAATCGCTGGCTTCAAAACGTTCCCTGAGACTATCCGTTAGTTCTGATAATACCGGAGCATAGGTAAAAACACCACCAGTTGCAACATCTCGAAACGTAAGTCCTATAGCCCAGATATCATCATTACTCTCACCCATATACTTAGGTGGTTTCTTCGATAGGGGAAATACCTCAACCTTTAGTTGACCCGATCGCCTATTTATTAAGGTCAGGCTAGCGTCGGTTTCAAGTACAGTCCAATTTACACCGCAGTAATTTGTGAGTGTACGTAACACCGGGAAGCCTTCAGAAAGTGCCTGTTTTATCGTTGCAGTACCATAAAGTTCCAACGGCTGCTTTGATTCTCGTAAAATCATTAATCCGCTAGTATGGTCAATTTCGGCATCGGTCAATATTATCCCTGCAATCGGATTAGAACGAATATTATCTTCGGAGCCATTCCTTAATCTTTCAAGCTGCTGGCGCACATCAGGAGAAGCATTGACTAAAAACCACTCTCCTCCAGCTTTAACGGCAATTGATGACTGAGTAAGGCTAGGAATAATACCTTCGCGTGCAGCTTGACATCTAGAACAGGAACAGTTCCATTGGGGCAATCCCCCACCAGCAGAAGCCCCAAGAATACGTAGAAGCATATATTAACTATGAAGTAACTCAGAACCAAGTCCTAAGTTTCCTATTATTATTTATTTGCCTTAATTATTTCACGTTTTATTGCCAATGGTAAATATATGCAGTTACCTCCATACAAGTGTCAAGTTCCTCAAAATCTGGCTGTTCCCAATCTCCCGAACTTTTGATGATAGGAACGCGATTTGCTACATGATTATCCGAATAACTAGAAGAATGTTGCTCTAAACTATTTTTTTGAGCGACCTTAGAAGATTTTTTTTGAGGCGAATTCATTGTTAATTTCCAAATTTAATGAATTTATGACTATATTGACTATATTCTAGCTAAGAACTTTTTTAGCTTAATAGACTTCAGATTTCTCAAATATCTATCTGAAGTTAGATTCACGATAAACGAAAGTTAGATTCAGTACATCAACTTAATTCAAAAGCGAACGCTGCGAAAAAATCTATAGGTAATATTTAACTATAAAGTTCTGAATATGTCTAAAGGAAGACAAAGTAGTTTATTCCTTTAGGTGAAGTAAAAATAAGTCTAAAGTGAATAGTCTTGGGATTAATGCAGTTATTAGGGTGCTAGTGGATTTGGTTGTGAACGACACTTTTATTCAACATCCTTGGTTTCAAAGCCTATGGTTATCGGTAGTTCCTAGTAGTCCTTTTCACTCATTTTTGCTGGGTAAAAAAGTTCGTAGTAAGCGCTGTACTCGCCTCCGGATTTAGGGAACCTAAGCCCTTACTACAAACCTGTCAAAATTAATGAAATCGACTAGTTAGCAGCTAACAGCACGAACAAAAATCGGAAAGTTAAATCATGTTTGAGTAAATAATAGCGAGAAAATTATGCGATTACGTGCGACGCTCGTTCTTATCTGTTTGGTGGTCTTTGTTGGCTTTTTAGGTTTTCAATTAGAATTGACCTTGCCAGGAAGACCACCGAATATTAATAACACTTACACACCTTTAATACAATCTCCACCACGAGGAATTGGTTCTTACGATGTGTTAGGTTATACGGTTTCTCAACCAGAAGCGGAAAAACTCTTGCAAACTGAAGCCGGACGGGAAACACTTTCTCCCGATAATGGTGCAGTTGAAGTTACGGAAGAATTAATAGATTTAGGTCGCGATGCTTTCTACCGAAAAACCTTTGGTAATGAGTATCTATTTACAGATACGATCGGTATTCTCGATGGTCCAATTAATTTACGCAGTATTGCTGCTTCAGTTTTGAATTTAAAAGGAAAACCAACTACTAATTTGCAAGTTCCGATTGACCAAGATATTACCGTTGGTAAACGCACTTTCAAAGCTGGTACAGTTGTAAATACTGGTTTAGATGTACCTGGTGGTTCTTTATTCCCCTTGGGGTTAATGACTCATTTTGACAAAGGTAAAGTTCGGGTAGGAGTTACCTGTGCTTTGTGTCATGCAACGGTAAGTGAAGAAACCGGACGTGTTTTAGAAGGTGCAATTAACACAAACATCAATTTGGGTTCGTTAATTGCAATGGCGAGTAATTCTGCTGCACTCTTCCGTCAGACAGATGTTAATCCAAATAAAATCCCATCAGGGGAGCATACTTTTATCAACAACAAAAAAGAAACAGCAAAACTTCCCGACCAAAAAATCATGGAAGATGAAGTTGATGCTGCAATGCTTTCATGGGCACCCGGTAACTTTGTTTCTAATGGAGATTTGAAGAATAATTCGGCGCAAATTCCAACTTCCTACACTCACCAAACTTTTCCTTACGCTTGGAGTGGAGTCGCTTCCATCGGTTGGTTCCACGGATTGACTACATTGAATAATGCTGTATTTGGATTAAATGCAGATCCAACTACCACGGCAGATGCAAGTGAATCGGTGTTAGGAATCGATAAGGAAGTTTATTTAGGCACGATGCTGCAAAATGCATCTAGTAAAAACTTCCAACTACCAGAAGGTGCAAAGCCATCAGAATTTTTCGATAAAGTAGACCCCACTCCAGGGGAACCCGGTATAAATAGTGTAATTAAAATGCCGGAATATCCCAAAGGTACATTGTTCATGCAAAACGGGTTAATGGCAAATACTCCCGGTTTACCCGTTGCAGCACAATTAAATGGAATGTCTGCATTCCAAAACACTTTAGCACCACCTCCCCATGAAGCTGCTGATATTGACACTTTGAAACGAGGTGCTGCTGTTTTCCAAAAAGCTAATTGTGCCCAATGTCATAGCGGACGTTACTTTACTAACCATGAAGTAATTCCGGTAAAAGAAATTGCAACTCAACCAAAACGGGCACCAGCTTCGCGTAAATTTGCCCAAGAGTTTGTACCACCAGATACTTATCCTCCTAATATACCCGTACCTTTACCTCCTAACCCACCCGTGTTAGCAGTACCAACTGACATCACCCCACAGGAGGATATTGAGCTTTCCTATGCCCTGAGCGACCCAAATGGCGGTTACAAAGTTCAGAATTTAATCGGACTATATCTAAGCGCACCTTATCTTCATGATGGTGGTGTGGCTGCTAGTGCTGAGTCTATCAAACAAGATGAAAGCGGACGTTTTACTATTGCTGTAGGGGATGAGTTGGGAATGTCTGGAACTTTGATGCGTGGTATTGCACCCAATCCAGAAGCTAGTTTACGAGTACTGCTTGACCGGAATTTGCGGAAAGCTGTAGTGGCAGCAAACCGAGCCAATCCTGATTTGCAACGGTCAAACGTAGACGGTAGCGGACATAAATATTAGGTTGATAAAAAAGCGGGTTATAGCACTCAAAACCAAACTGATTTGATTCAATTTTTACTCTCAATAGACGATCGACCAAGAGTTTTACCGGAAACATCAATCGCGCATCGTTAAAGCAAATACTTAGAAGTCAAATTTTTGAACTACGAACTTTTCAAAATTAATGCGGTTGACCACTAGCTTTAACAACTATTCTGCCTTACTGAAAAAAAATTTAACAATGGCACAGACAAAAAATACTGCTGATGCCGTGCGCCAAGCGGCATATCAACTTACAGGTAAGATTACCGACTACAACCCGTTGATGGAACAGATTGGCGACGCTCGTTTTGTGCTTATCGGTGAAGCCTCCCACGGAACTCATGAATTTTATCGAGAGCGGGCTGAAATTACCAAACGATTGATTCAAGAGAAAGGCTTTACCGCCGTAGCCGTTGAAGCAGACTGGCCCGATGCTTATCGTATTAACCGCTACATCCGTGCCGCTAGCGATGATACTAAAAGTATTGACGCTCTAGCTAATTTCGGGCGTTTTCCGACCTGGATGTGGCGTAATACAGACGTATTAAACTTTGTCAGCTGGTTACGTAATTATAATGATTCTTTGAATCAAAACGCTGTTAAAGTAGGCTTTTACGGACTCGACCTTTATAGCTTGTATAACTCTATCGAAGCAGTTCTAAACTATCTCGATAAAATTGACCCAGAGGCAGCTAAACGCGCTCGCTATCGTTATTCCTGTTTCGACCATTTTGGCGAGGACACCCAAACTTATGGCTATACTACCAGCTTTGGTTTGAGCGAACCTTGCGAGCAGGAAGTAGTTAATCAGTTAGTAGAACTACAACGTCGCGCCCACGACTACGCCCAACGGGATGGTCGCGTACCAGAAGATGAATTTTTCTATGCCGAACAGAATGCACGGTTGGTGAAAAATGCTGAAGAATACTATCGTGCCATGTTTCGCGGTCGAATTTCTTCATGGAACTTGCGCGATCGCCACATGGCAGAAACTCTTGACAGACTTTTCACTCACTTTGATAAACAGGGACAACATCCAAAAATCGTCGTTTGGGAACATAATTCCCATTTAGGTGATGCAAGAGCTACAGATATGGGAAAGACGGGAGAATTAAACGTCGGTCAACTAATGCGCGAACGTTACAACCGCGATGCTTTTCTGATTGGCTTAACTACCTACACCGGAACAGTTACTGCTGCCTCAAATTGGGGTGCTGCTGCCGAGCGCAAGCGGGTGCGTCCTGCATTACGAGAAAGTTATGAAGCACTGTTTCACGATACGGGTTTGCCACGGTTTTTACTAAATTTACAAGATAAAAATCCTGCTGTAGCTCAATTGCGTCAGCCTCGATTACAAAGAGCGATTGGAGTTATTTATCGTCCGGAGACAGAGCGAGTCAGTCATTACTTTCAAGCGCATTTGCCCGACCAATTCGATGCCGTAATCCATTTCGATCGAACGCGAGCGCTCGAACCATTGGAGCGGACACCTGAATGGGAAACAGGGGAAGCACCGGAAACATTTCCTTCTGGGATCTAAAATATAAAATATAGAATCAATATTCTATAGTGTTTGCATTTTAGAAATTATAGGACTTACAATTTTGTTTTAGGTAATATCGTTTCCGTTTGTATAGGAATGATTTAAATTTTCTCTCTCCTGACATCTTGCACCATTCTCAATTCCGCTCAAAGAAACCCGGAATAATTCGTTCAAAGCATGATTATCTCGTTGTCCAACCAACAAGAAACCGGGAATAGAGACACTGCTGCAAGATGTGAGTCTCTTCTTCTTCCTCTGTGTCCTCTGCGTCTAGTAAGGTTTTTTTATAATTTTGGTGCAACTGGAATTGATATAAGTCCTAAATCACTAATGTAAGCGCACATTAGTATTCCTAGCTCCTAAAGGTCAAAAAACTACAATAATATCAAAAATTAATCAAAATATTAAGTAAAAGAATATCAAAAAAAATAAATACTATAAAAACGCATTTATTTGAGTTCAAAAGAATTAAAATAAATGCGTTTATTTGACAAGTCAAATATCTATTAATTCAGCATTTAGAAGCTAATTAGTGGCTGTTTTGACCGCCTTTTTTGCCAGCTTCTTTAGCTTCTTCAGAAGAGAATTCATGGGCATTTCCCTTCTCATGTGCAGCTTTTCCGCCTTTACTAGCAATTTCGCGTTGCTTTTCTTCATCCATAGATGCGAAGCCGCGTTGGTCTTTATTATCTGCCATTTTGATTTCCTCCTCAATTTGAGGTTAATTAAAAATCTTGCTCCAGTTTATTTTTTTTGCAAAGCCTGTTAACCTATCTCAAGACATAATAAAAAATCTAATTTTTTATCAATTTTTTATTTCTAAAGAATGAGATTTAAAAAGCAGTAACGAAGTAATAAATTGGACATTTTTATTAGTTCATATATAAGCAAGTTATAGCTCTGTATCAACAAAAAAACTTGATTTAATATCTACTATTTAGATGAATAGCAATAAGTATTATTTGAATAAATTAGTAGCCATTGCTATTTATACAAATACTATTTCCCAGACACCTCAAATGTATAAGTCTCGCCGCGATCGAGATACTTTACCCGTTTATCCAATCCGGCTTGTGTAACGGCTTGCATAAAATCCTCAAGAGATGACT
Organism: Rivularia sp. (in: cyanobacteria); assembly: GCA_965234645.1. Lineage (GTDB taxonomy): Bacteria > Cyanobacteriota > Cyanobacteriia > Cyanobacteriales > Nostocaceae > Rivularia. The sequence continues at coordinate 1,188,826 of OZ248344.1, forward strand.
TCATGACGGTGTAATCGTTGTAGTGAATCGGGATAGTTAAATTTGGTGCAATAATTTCAATTGCTTGCACTCCCTGTTTCGCATCCATAGTTAACAGAATTCCGAAGATTTTCGTTCCTCCAAGGTGAAGCAAACCTAAGTCAATATCGGGATATTTTTGGGGTATTTCCTTGATATCCTCATAAATTAACGTATCCCCGCTAATATAGAGGCGAAACACTGGCTTATCTACCGTTGACTGAAACTCCAACATATTTCCGTTTACCGACGGTAGCAATGCACTAAGTATTCCCGGACCATGCCTTCCCGGCATCGCTGTAATTCGTACCCTGGCATCATCTTTAGTAACAGTCAATGTTTCCCAAGTATTTAAACCTTGAGTGGCGGTAAATCCTTTACTTTTGAGATCGTCGGCAGCTTGATGGGTAGTGATAATAGGTACATTTTTATCTAATTTCGCTTCTGCTATGCGGTCAAAATGGTCTTCATGCATATGAGACAGCACAACCATATCTAAGGCAGGCAATTGCTCAATTTCCATTGCCGGATTGATTCGACGTGCAGAGCTTATCCCATAGCCCAGATGTACGTGTTCTCCCTGATGCAAAAAGTTCGGGTCGGTCAAAATTGTAAATCCGGCGTAGCGCAGTAGTACGGTGGCGTTGCCGATGAAGAAAAGGGAACCACTATTAAAGTCTGCTTCTTGGCTTTCATTACCTAATAAGACTAATTGTCTTTCTTGGTTCATGATTCTTCCATCTGATTCTTAATTCTAAAAGCTATTGCAGCAAGTGTTGCCGCTAATGCTCCCCACTTTAGCGGCGGATTCATTTCCAGCCAATCGGAAATACTGGGTATCTCTAGCTCGTTAAAATCTCCCTTAACCTGGGTGTAACCTTCCATCGGCGCATACAGATTGTTCGGCGCGTCTGCGGATTTCGGCTGATTCGTTTTTTGCCCGGAGAAACCAACTGTCGCCAATATTGTATCTATTAATTCCGGTGATAGCCGTTCTAATACATCCAAAATTCGCCCTACATCTCCCACAATATATTCACGAGTCGGATTTTCTGCCACGTAAAGGATGGCATCAGCTACTAACTGTGGTGAGTAATAGGGAGGTATTCCAGTAGGTTTTACTCCTAACTTGGTAAGAACATGGTTGTAAAAAGGAGTATTAATTACTGCTGGTAAAATGCTGGTAACGCTGACAGGAATGTTGTCGTGCTGCAATTCTACTCGTAAAGATTCTAAAAAGCCTTGCAGAGCGTGTTTAGCGGCAGAGTAAGGGCTTTGTAGTGGCAAACCACGCTTACCTTCCATTGAGGAAATATGAATCAAAGCTCCTCCTTGCTGTCTTAAATAAGGTAGTGCTGCCTTGACTCCATATACTTGTCCCATGAAAGTAACATTCATTACCCGCTCAAACTCTTCAATAGTAATTTCCTCAAAGGGAGCCAGCACACCAGTTGCAGCTGCATGAACCCAAGTATCAATTCGTCCGTATTGCTCAACCGTAAAATCGGCGATCGCCTTTACTTGGTCAAAATCGGCTACATCGGCAGTAATTGCTTTCGCTTCACCCCCATTCGATTCGATTTCGTCTACCAAAGACTTCAGCCCTACTTCATTCCGCGCTGAAACTACAACTTTCGCTTTCGCGAGGGCAAACTCAAGAGCGGCTAGCCTTCCAATACCGCTGGAAGCTCCGACGATACAGACTACCTGTTGAGAAATTGGCTTTAATTGCATTGTGGAAATTGTTCCTAATGTTATTAAACTATATTTGTTGGTGCAGACGGCGAATCATATCTACTACAACTTACCTGCTTACGTAATACAATAATTACTAACAAATAAGAGTTATCGCGTAAATGAATAATATTTGTACAATTGATTATTTATTCATAAAAAAGATAAATTTATTCCAAATAAATAGGCAGCGTAAATCCATAATTTAATTTTTATAAAAGTAAAATACTAATAATTTCTTACTTCTTACTTTATAGTTGTTTTTTAAAACAAAAGATAACTCTATCTGTAGAGTGAAAATAAAATTAAAGTCTTAATACCATCGAAGGGATAACTACTTTCTTCCTAGCTTGATGATTAGCTAATTGAGTGATGGGAGAGAGGGGGAAGAGATGGGAGTAATTAGATGTTGCTAGTTAATGAAATAACTTTCTTCCCGGCAGAATATTGCTGATTAAAAAAAAACCTTACTAGACGCTGAGGACGCAGAGGAAAGAAGTGAAGAGATATAGAGCGTGTTGGGAGTAGCAAAGAAGTTTATTTTAGTAAAAATATCTATCTACAGGTAATTTCTAAATTTTCTAGGGTTCTGAGTATGTCTAAGGGTATACAAAGTAGTTTATTCCTTTAGGTGAAGTTAAAAAAAATCTAAAGTTAATAGTCTGGGAACTAATGCAGTTAATTGTAATAAGCACTTTGAAATCAAGGAGTTGAATTATGAAAACTCGTAACTTTGCTTTAATTATGGGTATCGTTTTTCTAAGTATTGGAATCAGCGGATTTATCCCTTTTTTAGTTGCCAAACCTGAAACGATACCCTCGGACTTAATCATCGATACGGGATATGGCAAGCTAATGGCTTTGTTTCCTATCAATATTTTGCATAATATCGTACACATCAGCTTCGGTATTTGGGGAATTGCTGTCTATAAGAATGAAGTTTTGTCGCGTCTGTTTTCTCGCGGTTTAGCCGTTGTCTATAGCCTATTAGCAATTATGGGTTTAATTCCGGTTGCTAATACATCAGTGGGCTTTATTCCTATTTTCGGGAATGATGTCTGGCTTCATGCGTTAATCGCAGTGGCAGGTGCTTACTTTGGCTTTATTGCTCCCAGTCAAGAAAAAACCGAAGTCGTTCAATAACAGATAGTATTTCTTGACTGATTTGATAGAGACAAGAAATTAAATTAGGACTTACGCAAAGCCCCCTAATTATACGGGAGGCTGGGGGGATCTAATCTAGTAGTAGTAGGATGCTTAATAAGTCGTTGCGGTTGCGTAAGCCTTATAAATACGCCCAAATTAGGAGAATTAACCATGAAAGCAGTTGTTTTTCACGGGATTGGAGATATTCGGCTCGATGATGTTCCAGAGCCGAAAATTCAAGACTCAACGGATGCAATTATCCGTCTGACTTCGAGCGCAATTTGCGGTACCGATTTACATATGATTCGAGGAACGTTTACGGGAATGAAACCCGGAACAATTTTGGGACATGAGGGAATTGGGATTGTAGAAGAGATTGGTGCTAACGTGCGGAATCTCAAAGTGGGCGATCGCGTTGTCATTCCTTCTACTATCGCTTGCGGTTCCTGTTCTTACTGTCGTAGCGGCTATCAAGCTCAGTGCGATAACGCTAATCCTAATGGAAGCGATGCCGGGACAGCTTTTTTCGGGGGTCCAGAAAATACGGGTCCTTTTAATGGATTGCAAGCAGAATATGCCCGGATTCCCTATGCTCATGCAGGGCTGGTGAAGTTACCGCGAGAGGTAACAGACGACCAAGCAATTATGATTTCCGACATTTTTCCCACTGGCTATTTTGGAGCCGACATTGCCGAAATTCAACCGGGAGATACAGTTGCCGTGTTTGGCTGCGGTCCTGTGGGAATGTTTGCGATCGCCAGCGCTCAATTATTTGGTGCGGGACGTGTGATTGCAGTGGATACAATTCCTTCACGTTTGGAAATGGCTCGCGGATTGGGTGCAGAAGTCATCGATTATAATGCCGAAGACCCGATTGAGATGATTCGCGAACTCACTGGGGGAATTGGTGTAGATAGAGTTATTGATGCTGTTGGTGTTGATGCAAATGCTCCCGATAGCGGACCTGCTGCCAAAAAAGCACAGCAACAGGCGCAACAGTTTCAGCAGCAGTTAAAGCAAATTGCCCCCGAAACTAATCCTCAAGATGGGAATTGGCATCCGGGTAATGCTCCTTCTCAAGTATTAGAGTGGGGAGTTCAAGCTTTAGCTAAAGCCGGTACGCTCTCAATTATTGGCGTTTATCCACCAACCCATAAATTCTTCCCTATCGGCATGGCAATGAATAAAAACCTAACTATCAACATGGGTAACTGCAATCACCGCAAATATATTCCCACGTTGGTAGACATGGTTCGCAATGGAACGGTAGATCCCGAAAAAATATTGACTAAAGTCGGACCTTTGATGAATGTAATTGATGCCTATAAAGCGTTTGATAAAAGGCAACCGGGCTGGATGAAAGTAGAGTTAATACCACAAGCAGCGGTAGTTTAACAAAACTCTGTAATTGGTTTGGTATTGGTTAAGTTAGATGTCAATAAGTGGGGAATTATTATCCCCACTAAAACCTTTATGATTATCTATGATTTAATCCAATTTGAGGCACTTTAAGCTTTAATTAGCGATTCTGCACCATCAATCCAAATCTGGGTACCGCTAATAAAGCGAGACTCATCAGATGCTAAGAACAAGACTAACTCGGCAACCTCTTCTGGTGTTCCTGCTTTTCCATCAGTAAGAGGAATCTTGCCTTGAGGAAATTCCACTTGCTTACCTAAGTTTTCGATGTCGCGAGCTTCGGTAGTTTGATTGATATCGGTAGAGATTTTACCTGGGCAAATGGCATTGACTCTGATTCGACAAGGACCGAGTTCTAAAGCAATTGCTTTCATAAAAGCTATCTGCGCCGCTTTGGAACACATATAAGCTGTTGCCCCAGTATTGCTAAACATACGAGTCCCGTTTACCGATGAGGTAATGATAATCGAGCCGCCTTGCTTTTTTAAATGGGGGACAGCGTATTTAACCGTCAAAAATGTTCCAGTCAAATTGATATCTATTGTTTTTTGCCAATCCTCTGGCTCTAGCTCCTCTAAGGGTGCCCAGACTCCATTAATTCCAGCATGAGCAAACACAACGTCTAGTCTACCCCAGCGCTCAATAATCTCCTGCATTACCTGTTGCATCTGTTCTGGTTGTGAGATATCGGCACTAATAGGAAATCCCTCGCCTCCCTGTTGACGGATATCAGCAACCGTGCTGTCTAATTTTTCCTTGGTTCGCCCTATTACCGCCACTTTCGCACCTTCACGGGCAATTAACTTGGCAGAGGCTTCGCCGATTCCGGAACCTCCACCTGTAATTAATGCGACTTTTCCTTGCAGTTTCATATTTATTTCCTTATTTGAGAATTCAACGAAGGTAAATTGGTTTATCTTTTGGATAAATATTCGTCAAGGATTAGGCTTGAGCGGGTAAAGATTCGGGTTTAACCTTTACTTCGATAGTACCATTCTGACGTTCTATTTCTAATTTCAATTGATGATTAATTCCATTCTCATCAAGTAATTTTTGCAGCGTCTCGGCTCGGCTAACAGGCTGACCGTTAACAGCTTTGATGACATCGCCCACCTGTAGTCTAGCAGCGACTGCGGGAGAATTACGGGCAATACTCATAACTAGAATACCGCTATTGCTGTTAATATCTAGCTTGCGATTGGGGATTTGGTTGAACCTTTGTTTTATTTGTGGATTTAAAGAAACCATCTCGATACCGATATAGGGATGTTCTACTTCTCCGTTGGCTATTAACTGCTGGGCTATTTCTTGTGCGGTATTGATGGGAATAGCAAAACCTAATCCTTGAGCGCCACCGATAGTCGCACTATTAACTGCGATAACTTCTCCCAAGGCATTCAGTAAAGGACCCCCAGAGTTGCCTGGATTGATTGCTGTATCGGTTTGTAAAAAGCCTATTTTTTTATCAGGAATGCCGATATCGCCACTGAAACGGTGTGTAGCACTGATGACACCAACGGTTACAGTTTCTTGTAAGCCAAGAGGATTACCAATCGCAATTGCCCATTGTCCTTGTTCGACTAAATCCGAGTCGCCAACAGTTACAGCAGGTAAATTTTCTTCTGATTGCACTTTGATTACAGCAATGTCGGTAACGGGGTCTTTACCCAACACCTCGCCATCGAGGAGCCGACCATCTTGAAAAGTAACAGTTACTTTATCGGCTCGTTCAACTACATGAGCATTAGTCAAAATCAAACCCTTACTATTAATAACAAACCCAGAACCCAGACCGCGCAACATCGGTACCTGCGAATTTCTCGACGGTCTTCCAAACAAAGAAGGCAAAAATACACCATCTAAATCACGAGAAACATTTATTTGAACAACAGCAGGTTCGACTTTTTTAACTACTGAGGTTACGAAATTATTCAGTTCTAGTGGTGATGGAATCGGATTCTTATCTTCTGTTATTTCTGGAGTTACTTCTTTAATAGATTCGAGTTCCTGTGACCGAAGCTCGGCTGTAGCAGTTTGCAAATTAAAAGCAAATAAGCCCGCAATCATACTCAGTATTAATAAAGCAGATACCAGCTTATTAATTATATTTTTCAGAAATAGGTCGATCTTGTTATAACTCATATTTTTAAATATTATGATTCATTCAATAAACAATTATGACCTTTTTATGGTTATTTCCATCTAACTAAAGTAATAAATCATTTTTCTATAGCTTAAACAATAGGAATATTTTTGTTTATTTTAATTAAAACGCAAGCGTGCAAGCATAATTTAGTAACTAATTCGATTCTTAAAATATTACTGATTATTTGATAAATTTGATAAATCTTTATCACTAGTTAAAAAAATCAAAATAAATAACTAAACTATTTGACAAAACATAAATTCATCAATATTTGAAATACAACTTAGGATAGAAACAATAAAAATAATGACTGAATAATATGAATATAAGCAATTGAATTCAGAAGGATAAAAAATGAGTGGACAAATGTGTTGGCTCTTTTGTGGAGAAAATAAAACACAAAGGATTCTTCACCTTAGAGAATATCCATCTCAATCTTAAAAACCCTATACAGCATACTCTCAATATTCTGTTCCAGATTATAGAATTCCTGGAGGTACAAGGGGTTGGGCAACCTATCAAAAATTATGTCAAAGCGGTTGGACTTTAATTGCAAGCGATCGCGCTCATATTTCTCCTGTATTAGCTAACGTTAATTCCCAGAAATAACTAAATTATTCCATAAAATATATTTTTTACGTATATTTTATCTTTGGGAAGTTCTGTCTCATATTTTTTTTCAAATGATATGAGACTTATAAAATATAATCAAATTGCTCTTCAGATGTTTGACTAAAAAAATAATCTGCGAATTTTCCATAATTAATAGTGAATTAGTTAGAGACAAATACTTTTCAAATAAAAATGTAAATGAATTCACATAAAAGCACAGTAAACTTTCCTTTAACTCTGAAAAAAGGAGTTTGGATTTTTGGTACGAGTTTTTGGTTGTTTGGTATAAGCGAACGTATTTTAGTTTCCTTAGCTGATGGTTATTTATCTGCTAAAGATATCATTCAGCTTTTTACTGCCTCATTTTTCTTTCTTGGTTGGTTATTTTTGAACCCAAAATAGTATAAGGACTGTTATGAGTATTAATTATCTTGATAAACCCAAATTTTATCCGCAACAAAAAGTTAGCTTTGTTGGTGGTACGGGGAAAATAAAAAATCTGCAAAAAGAAGCTGGTAGCTGGATTTATATTGTAGAAATGAGCATGGGTTCTGAACCAGATTTTGGGCGAATAGGTGCAGAGACGACTATTCTTTTGGAAGAACAAGATATTCACAAGAAAAAATAGATGTCAATAAAAATCGTCCCTATTTTTAGTTAGAGTTAGCCCGCAGGTTGCATTGATTGCTTCCACTTTTGATAAATACTTACCGTGCTGCGCGAACATCTAACCTAAGACATAGCTGCTTCAATAGTTTTTCTCAACTGAGAATCTATTAGTTGATAGATGTAATTATTTTTCTAAATAGATTAAGTTATGGGTGATTGGGAAAAGTGCATTCGGCACAGCGGTACGGCTGAAAGGAATAGAAAGCTTGACTAGTTATTAAATTTGAAGGTTGCCGAAAAACTACTGTTGTATTCAGATTAAATGTGATTTTACTGAAACTGCGATAGACACGGCAGATAAATTGAGCGATTTCGCCAAGCCTAATAATTAATTTGATGAAGAGTTTGATAAAAGGAGAAGCAATGAATATCTTTCAAAAGTTACAACAAGGATTTCAACGACTCTGGGAAGGAATAGTCAAAAATTTTAGTCCCAAGGATGATAATTATCCTCAATCAGGGGTTCAAGCTTATGAAGGCGAACCTTCTCAAGAACGATAGTAATAGATAGATTAAAACAAGTTACTTAACTTGAAAATAAAAATTACAAAGGTCTAAATTTATGCAAGGTTTTCGATTAGGTTCCCTGTTTGGGTTCGAGATTCGCGTTGATTTATCATGGCTGTTAATTTTCTTTTTGATTATATGGACGCTGACGGTAAATCTATTTCCCGCTAATTATCCAGGTCTTTCTGGAAGTACCTATATCCTGATGGGTGTCACGGGTACTATACTATTCTTCGTTTCGTTAGTGTTACATGAATTGTCCCACTCATTAGTAGCTCGGACAAAAGGAATTCCAGTTGAAGGGATTACGCTATTCGCTTTTGGTGGTGTATCGCGGACTCGAATGGAGGCTGAAACCCCTGGGGACGAGTTTCAAATTGCAGGTGTCGGACCGTTAACAAGTCTGGGACTTGCCGGTTTATTTGGCTTGATTTCCTATATCGGTCAAGGTGCGGGCTGGAGTGTTGTCATAACTGGTATTGCTGCTTATCTAGCTTGGATTAATATTGTTTTAGCGGTATTTAATCTGCTCCCTGGGTTTCCCCTTGATGGAGGACGTTTGTTTCGCGCTACCATTTGGAAATTTACGAATAATCTCAGAAAAGCCACTCGTATAGCTTCTATTGGCGGTAGATTGCTAGGATTTGGATTAATTACTTGGGGATTCTTACAACTGTTTAGTCCTACTCCCGATTTTATCGGTGGACTGTGGTTAATTGTGATTGGATGGTTTTTAAACAATGCCGCAGAATCTAGCTATCAAGACCTACTAATTCGCTCAATGTTAGAAGGATTGCGAGTGCGTGAGGTAGCAACATTCAATCCAGAAACCGTACCCGCGACTTTGACTTTACAAGAACTGATGGATGGATACTTTTTCAACCGCAGCTATCAGTCATTTCCAGTCATGGAGAACGACCATCCTATCGGCTTGGTAACTTTGAATCAGGTGAAGCAGATTCCGCGAGACGAATGGAATCAACGTACCGTTAAAGACATTATGCTTCCCGTCGGGATGGGAATTACCGTCCGTCTTAATGAGAGCATGATGCAAGTTGTAGAAAAAATGAGGGAAGCGCGATCGCAACGCTTGCTCGTTACAGACAATGGCAACTTAAAAGGCATTATCTCAGCTACAGACCTTGCTAACACATTGCAACGACAGCGCGAGTTTGGAGAAGACATTCCTCAACCAAAGGCTCTTACCGAGCAGGTAAGCAATAATTTTCGTCAAGAAACTAAAGTTTGATTTACTACGTATAGCGGATTTCATCTTCCTTGATGCGATGAAATTCGCTCTTTATATATATGGATAATATATATGGATAGTTTTGGGTAAGTTTTATGTAAGTCGGTCGTGGAAAGAGGAAACCCTTCATAGCGATCTTTGGAATCCCCCACTGCATTCGGTACTCATGATGGCAGTGACGGGAGGATGTCAAGTAATGGTTTTTTTTATCATGGCTAATATTGGATATCACGTTTCTCACGAACAATTTAAGCCCAGCGAACTGCTTAAATGGGTGCAAATGGCAGAGCGATCGGGCTTTACCCTGGCTTTATCTTCCGACCACTTTCATCCTTGGAGCGAACAGCAAGCACAAAGCGGTTTTGCTTGGTCGTGGTTGGGTGCAGCGATGCAGGCTACTCCAAACCTTTCCTATCGCGTGGTTTGCGCTCCCGGTCAGCGGTATCATCCAGCTATTATCGCTCAAGCTGCGGCAACGTTAGCAGAGATGTTTCCCGATCGCTTCTGGCTAACTGTAGGTAGCGGTCAAGCACTTAACGAACATATTACCGGAGAACACTGGCTTTGCAAATCCCAACGTAACGCCCGTCTGAAGGAGTGTGTCGATGTCATCCGCGCTCTTTGGGCGGGAGAAACTGTTACCCATCACGGTTTAGTTTGCGTTGAAGAAGCAAAACTTTATACCCGTCCGCAAACGCTTCCCTTAATTTTTGGAGCCGCTATCACTCCTGAAACTGCAAAATGGCTTGGTGGTTGGGCTGATGGATTGATTACGATTTCTCATCCACTGCCCAAATTGAAAGAAGTGGTTGATGCTTTTCGCGAAGGTGGTGGAGAAGGTAAACCGATGATTTTGAAAGTGCAGCTTTCCTACGATAAAGACGAAGAAAGCGCGTTACAAAAAGCCCATCAGCAATGGCGCAATAATATTTTTAAGAACATTTTGATGTCAGAATTGCGAACACCTCAGCAGTTTGATGCCGCTGGAGCGTTTGTTCAACCAAAGGAATTATACGACTTTGTTCGCATCTCATCAGATACTCAGCAATTTGTCAAGTGGTTAGAGGAATATATTGATTTAGGGTTTGAAGAACTTATTCTACATAATGTCAACCGAGAGCAAGAACAGTTTATCGAGGTGTTCGGCGAAAAGGTTTTACCAGCACTGGCAGGTTAAATGATGAGATTGAGTACTAGTAGTGCGTTTCAAAAGTTCTGAAGGGTAATAAATTCGTAGTACGAGCGTCTCGCTCGCTAGAAGCCACCAGCGAGCGAGACGCTCGCACTATCCAAACCCGTCAAAACTTTTAAAAAGGACTACTAGTACGGAGCCAACCCAACATTGCCGGGTGAAGACAGGGAGGGGGAGAGGGGGGGAGAAAAAAATTATTAACCCTGGATAGTTTCCTTGGTGGTCTACTAAATAATATATTTAATTAAATTTGTTTATATTTGAAGTAAAGTTTTTCAGTTTTGCTTTGATTTCAATTCCATCTTTAAGACTACCAGCATCCGTCATGTTATTAATTTTGCTACCAATCCTCGTAACCGGGGTTTTCCTAATTTTATTTTTATTAGAGCGAGTTAATCCATTGCGCGAACCCACGCGCTCCTTGGTGGAACGGCTTAAGGTTAATGCTGGTGTCAGTGCGATCGCCGCCGTCATTAATTTGGCGATGGTGCAAACGGCTGCTTTATTCACGATTGCATGGGCAGAGCAACAATCGTTTGGACTGGTTCGCGTTCTACCTATCAATCCCGTAATTCAAGGAGCGATCGCCTTTTTGCTCTTAGACTTAACCTTCTACTACTGGCACCGAGCAAACCACCAGATTGCTTTTCTCTGGCGCTTTCATAATGCTCATCACATCGACCCAGATTTAGATGTCTCGACGGGCTTCCGTTTTCACTTTGTCGAGATGACGCTATCTATCGCAGTGCGTGGGTTACAAGTAGCTCTGATTGGTGCTTCTGTTTGGGCTTACGTCATCTACGAGTTGGTTTACCAAACCAATACCCTTTTTCACCACAGCAACATATACCTACCCCTGTGGTTGGAACGCTGGCTAAATCGAGTGTTAGTGACACCTCGGATGCACGGCATTCACCACTCTTGGGTAAAGGAAGAAACCAATTCTAATTATTCGGTAATTTTTCCTTGGTGGGACAGGCTGCATCGCACTCTACACCTGAACGTGCCTCAGTCAGAAATTACAATTGGGGTTCCGGCTTATTCAGAGCCTCTTGATAACACGCTGCCAAATGTCCTGCTCATCCCCTTTCGCCATCAAAGGAACTACTGGCTCAAGCCTGACCAAACTTCTGTTGAGAGAAATCCGGCAGTTTTAGGTAAAGATTCCACCAGGATGGTCAATTCGATTTGAGATTTGAGATTTTAACAACGGATGCTTTTGTTTTGGATTTTGAATCTAAAATTATCAGGGCTTAATAACAGGTTTGATAACGGTTATAGCTGAAATAAAGTGTAACCTAGCACATCAGACTTAAGAATGAGGATGAGGAATCGCTAGTTTATTAGAATTATCCCAAAGACAATACCCAAGAGGACAAGAGGACTACAGTTTATGAATCCACAACAACTAAGCCAGGAACTACGGGAAGGAGACAGCCCCGACTTGAATAGACGTCGCCAAATCCTTAGCTTATCTATGCTCGGTGCGTCGATGGGGCAAATCGTCTCGCTCTACCAAACAGGAGTAATTGACCACTTACCCGATCCGCCGATATCGATTTTTGATGCAGATAAAGTTGATGCATCTGAATATGCTTACAGTCGTTTGAATAGTCCGGATGGACCAATAATGTTGGTCAATTACGGCATCACAGCATGGTTGGCTGCCGCAGGTGGACAGGAGCGGGCACAGAAAAACCCTCTGCTACCGCTCGCGATGGGTGCCAAAATCCTGGTTGATGCAGTCATCGCTACCGAATTAGCGCGTGAGGAGTGGAACGAGAACAAAGCGTTTTGTGAATACTGCCAAATCGCGACTCTTTGCTCGTTAGCCTCTCTGGCGCTCGCGGTGCCTGAAGTGACCAGTGCCGTCCGCACCCTAACCGGACAAAGTGACGGGAACGCTAGCACGAGTGCGTAACGGGGTGGAGACACCCTTGGCTGCGGTGAATGTGGCGCTCTAAATCCTTGAGCGTCAACTAAAATATAAAAATACGTACATATATATAGCAACAGTAAAATTTAAAACTATCTCCTTAGACATATTGTTTAAGACATATTATTTAAAAAAAACTGCTGTATCTCTAGTAGGACGATTCTTGGTACTAGCCAAGGTAAATTGAAGAGATGACTGTGGATGACACATTAAACTTTTAGGAAGGAAATTATGGCTGTAGTTAACCCGGTGCAGGTACAGAAATTCTTGAAAGGAGTTGACTATCCCGCTAGCAAGCAAGACTTGATTGAACGTGCCAAGCAACAAGGTGCTGATGAGAATGTTTGCTCAGCCTTGGAGCAGTTACCGGATGAGGAATTTGAAACTCCTGCGGATGTCAGTAAAGCAATTAGTAATATCGAGTAGAAATTCGGGCAATATTTCCAGAGAAGTTATTTAAATTAACCTCAAGCTAGGAACTAATTAACTATTAGTAACAAACAATGCACGGATGGACACAGATAGAAACTGTGTTTATCTGTAGTTAATCGCAATTAAAGGAAAAAAATGGATGGCTAGTTCAATTGAATTTAAGTTGCTTGCTCCTTATAACAAAGCAGCAGCCTTAATTGGGTGTTTCTCAGATTGGGAAGAAATACCCTTGCAAAAACATAAAGATGGGTATTTCCACACCTCAGTTGAACTGGAAGATGGGGTTTATCAATATAAATTCCGAGTCCAATCTAAAAATGAAAATCAACTCGATAAATGGGTAGAAGTTAATGATGCTTACGTAAATGAGATTGATGCAGCTACAAATAATGGTGTAATTCGGATTAAAGAAGGTGAACGAATTGTCGATACCTACGTTTGGCAGCATGATGACAAACCACTTCCCCAAAATCACGAGTTAGTAATTTACGAGCTACTTGTTTCAGATTTTTACCGCAGTGAAGATGAAGATGAATCTGGAAAAGGGAAACACTACCAAGAAGTCATCCAAAAATTGGATTATTTGAGCGAATTGGGGATTAACGCTGTTGAATTAATGCCTGTAAATAACGCTCCTGGCGATTATAACTGGGGCTATACTCCCAGCTACTTTTTTGCTCCACAACCTAACTATGGCTCAACTGCCGATTTAAAACGGCTGATTGATGAATGCCATAAAAGAGGTATTCGAGTTATTTTGGATCAGCTTTATAACCATTCATCAGAAGAAAATCCACTGCTACAAATTGACCGCGATTACTGGTATTATCACGGTCGCCACCATCCCGATGCCGACCCGAATGATTACTGGGGACCGGAGTTTAATTACGAACACTACGACGAAAAGTTAGATATCCGTCCCGCTTGGCAATTTATGGGCGATGTCCTACGTTTCTGGATTCAGGAATATCATATTGACGGAATTCGATTTGATGCCTTGAAAGAGCTTGATAACTACGACTTTCTGTGCTGGATTACTCAAGAAGCTAAAAATACTGCTGGACCCAAACCCTTTTACAACATTGGCGAACATATTCCCGAAAAGCCCGACATTGTAAGTCCCAACGGACCGATGGATGGGTGTTGGCACGACAATTTCTACCATACAATTAAGCCTCATATTTGTGGCGAAACCTTCGATTTAGAGCAGCTTAAACAAGCGCTAGATCCAAAGCAGCAGGGTTATCCGGAGGGTGCTACCAAAGCGATCGCTTACTTGTGCAATCACGACCAAAAGCGGTTGTTGGTAGACTTGGGAGAACGCGAGATTTTAGATGATGCTGCCTTTAAGCGGGCTTCCTTGGGAGCAGTTCTGTTAATGACTGCTGTAGGAGTTCCCCTAATTTGGATGGGTGAAGAGTTTGGGGACTGCACGGACATTAATGCTAACGATAAGAACCAACAACTGCAATGGTCATTGTTAAATAACGACCGAAATCGCAACTTATTAGAGTATTACAAGGGTTTGATTGCGCTACGCAAACAAAATGCTGCCCTATTTACTTCTAACCTTAAATTCTTCCATGAAAATCCCGATGGCAAAGTCTTTGCTTACGAACGCTGGAACGATCGAGGTTCGCGGGTTGTTGTTGTGGTTAACTTTTCTGACCAATATTTAAAAGACTACCAAATTCCCGACTTTCCTGCTAACGGAAATTGGCACGAATGGACAAAAGACTACGATGTGCAATCTGAGGATAACCAGTTGACGATCGATCTAGGGGAATACGAAGCACAGGTTTTTGTTTGGCAGTAGCTTAGCATATAAAGTTATTTAAATCATAAAGTATGAGTAAATTACGGGAGGAGTACACAACGGTTGATGGAATATCGGTCTTTTCAATGGTTACAGCAGAACCCGTTGCTGGCGATGCACCTACAATTGTTCTGCTGCATGGATTGGCTGTATCGAGTTACCACATGAAGCCACTAGCTGAGGTGCTTGCGCCCAATTACCGAGTCTATGTACCCGATTTACCCGGCTATGGGAACAGCGACAAGCCGGACGCTGTACTGGAGTTACCAGAATTAGCTGATGTTCTGTGTCGCTGGATGGATGCTGTGGGCATTGAACGAGCAACCCTGCTAGGCAATTCCTTTGGCTGTCAGGTTCTGGTTGAGTTTGCCGTGCGGCATGGCGATCGCCTTGAGCGAGCGATCCTGCAAGGACCGACAACGGATCGGCATACCCGCACTTTCCCCCAGCAGTTGTGGGGATTTATACTTGATGCTCCTAACGAACATCCCTCTTTAGGGCTATTGCAGATTTATGACTACTGGCGAGCGGGGGGTCTGCGGCTGGTTCGCACGATTCAAATGTCCTTGGAAGACCGTCTGGAAGCAAAGTTACCTCAGATTCAAGTGCCAACCCTAGTTGTGCGAGGCACTAAAGATACCTTGGTTCCCCAGTACTGGGTTGAGGAAGTCCAAAAGCTTTTGCCTTATGGTCGTCTGGTGGTGATTCCGGGAGGTCATGCTCTCAATTACAGTGCCCCACTGGAGCTAGCTTGTGTTGTTGAAGATTTTCTCAAAGCTCCAGAGTTAGATTTGATGAATAGAGAGAATGTTTAAATGAAATCCCCATTTTACGATCGTCTGCCCAATTCTATCCTCGCCAGCAGCCGCATTGCTCCCCCCTACATTGCTAACTTTGATTCAGCCTCAGCTATGCTGCAAGCTACAGGGGCTTGTTTGCGGAGAGAGGATTTCCCTGGTGTAGGGGTACCGCCACCGTTGGAGCCGCTTGCCATGCTGCTCGATCGGCTACCGCGCTCGATTCGGGAACTAATCTACACCCAGGGTAGCGCTGGAGAAGGCATTCCTCCAGAGCGCTTGGGGGATGTCAGCGCTGAGGTAGTGGCTCAGTGGATGGTGAGTGAGTATCCCCAGCAGATGTATCCCGCCGTTGCGATTGGGTCTTCGTCGGGCGCGTTGGTTCACCTGTGTGCAGCATTTGGTATGCCGTGGTTGCCCCAGACCTATCTCATTCCGGTTCAACATCAAGGTCAAATCGATCCTGACGACCCCAAAGGAGCATTAGAGTGGGGACTCCGGCACGCTCAACCCCTCCTGGAAGCCAATCAAGATTTACAGTTGCATCATATGCACGACCCCAGTCAGGATCGGCTGACGATTCGAGGAATGACCTATTTTCGGGTAAAACGCTTGCGTCTTGGCTCCTTATATGAAGGATTTTTGGAGAATGCGCTCCCACCCGGTGGCACCATCTTTCTGGTAGAATGTCAGCGCACTTGGCCGACCACTCAGATTGGCGATCGCCATATATTTCAATTCGGAGCTTTGGGTGGTGCCAATCTCAATGATTTCTTTGAGGGAAACGAACAGGTGGCGGAGTACCTGAAGCGCTATGGTTCGCAACGACGACGGTGGGAGCCACCCGATCCTGATGGAGAACGTCCAGAAGCAGAGTGGGGCTTTGAAGCCACCTTACGAAAAGATGTTGAACGCTTTGCCCGCGAGCGAGGCTATCGTCTGCGCCGGATTGTGTTTAAGGAACCGGAGCATTTGAGTCCTTTCGTGGCGGAGCTTTATCGCTGGTGGTACCAGCAGCGTCAGATTCCGACTAATCGGTTGTTAGTTGAATCGTTTATGCTTTTAGAACCTCTGTGGGCTTTACGAACGGGTTCAGTTCCGTTCTGGATGAAGTTTAACATGAAACCTTCTTTGAGCGAACTTCAACGATACCTTGATAGTACCGACCCCTATGACGAAATATATATGATGCTTTTCTCTCATGGAGTAGATTCTATCGGTTTGGCTTCTATAGAAGACTGGCGCACTATCCTCAATCGCGCTCGCGTCAGGGGTGAGTTTGTTGGGGTACAAGAGGATAAATATCCCGCAGACTTAGCTACATTAGTTCGCTACCACACTGAGATTAAAAGAATTATAGAGGCACGCTACCCCCTTCCCCAATCATTGACACTTCAGCAGCTTGATGATTTTATTCAAACAGCAGGCGATCGCTTCTTGGTGCGCTGGGATTAACAATCGAGCGATCGCCGCTTCCGAAGCGTAAAAGTCTCCTTCTTTGGGGGAAAGAATTTTCCGGAGGTAAGCCTCACAATTATGGGAATGAGAAATTTAAAGCATTAGAATTGCCGGGAACTATGTGCTGATATGCCTAGAAGAGTTGAGATTTTTGTCCCTACACACCTGACTAAAGAACTGATCGAGGAAATTCAGTGTCTTAACGGGATAGTCAATTTGCAAGTTGCCTATCAAGCGGCGATTAAACCTCCAGGGGATGTCATTACCCTAGAACTCACCAATCGTTCTGTCAATCGCCTACTGCGGCTGTTAGATCAACATGGTATTGGACGCGATGGTTCTGGCTCGATTACTACCAGTGAGCCTTATAGTTTAGTCTCCAGTTTGTTCTCAGCAGAAATCTCCAAGGACATTAATGATGCTCCTTGGGAAGAGATGATCGCACTCATCGAAACTGAAACAAATATGAATACCAACATGATTATCTTAATGTTCATTGCTGGCATCATCTCTGTTGTTGGCATTGCGACCAATGCTATTCATATTGTGGTAGGTGCAATGGTGATTGCACCCGGATTTCAACCCATTGTGGCGATCGCGTTGGGTTTCGTCGCCCAAAGCGCAGACTGGCGTAGTGGTTTGCTCAACATGGCTAAGGGTTACGGCGCACTCTTACTTGGGGCAGCGATCGCGACAATTGTGCTGTCATTGGGAATACAGCCAATCGGCAGTAAGCCTTCGTATCTAGAGGCTGGTTCGCTGCTTGCCTACTGGTCTAATCTGACTATTACTTCGGTGATTGTGTCTTTAGTCGCTGGGGTTGCTGGCGCGATCCTGATTGCCACTCGTCGCTCAGTGCTGACTTCTGGGGTGATGATTGCCTTAGCTCTCGTACCATCAGCATCCCTCGCTAGTATTGGTGTTTGCACTGGCAGATTAGATATGGCTGGAAAAGGACTGTTGCGCTGGTTGATTGAGTCTGGGCTAGTTATTACTACTTCCGCCTTAGTTTTCACATGGAAGCGCGTGCGGGTGCAGCGTCGGAAAATGCTGCGTTGAGCAAGCTCAAGGCAGCCGCCCTTCGGGTTAAAAAGGTTTTATCTAGGAGCGATCGTCGCCGGTAAAGGCGGTCGCCAGCTCAAATAGGCAAGCGGACCGAGCAACGGCACCAGCGCGATCGCCCAAAACAATTGGGAAGTTCTCAAATAGCCGCGACGAGCCATATCATCGCCCAAAACCGTTGGGAACACTAGGTAAAATAGGCAAAAGGCTAAGCTCATCCCGTTGAGGAAGCGATCGCCCCTAAAGAGTTGCCAAAATTCTTCCCAGTCTCCAGCTACCAAAGCATAAAGAAGCAACCCCAGGGTAAACAACGTCAGCACCATTCCCGTTAAGCGCGAATCTAACAGTTGCAGCCACAGGTCTTTCGATCCGGCAAACTCCGTATTCGGTTCGCGCCAAGCTATGTAAGGGAGCAGCCCAATAATACCTGTGCCTAAAGAAACCAAAGCAAACGGCCAAAAAGGAAGGGACTGCATTCTGCCATCAAAGAACAATAGGCAACTATAAATAAGTATCCAAACTCCAATTAAAGAGAATAAAGAAAAAATAACTGGGTTGATAGCCAGCCATTGGAAGGTTAGTAACTTGACAATTAGCGCCCCCGTTGACTCCCAATGAAAGGGAGGAGCTAATAGTAACAGGTAACTAATAAAGCCTGCCCACAGCAAGCAGAGAAGCAATTTTCTGTTCATAAAGGTTTCGCTAGCTTCGTTATCTAATAATTAATCAAGTCCAGCTACTTACACGGTGATGAAGTCACCGTTTGAGGAATTTATGCGGGCGATAACGGATGCTGGGTTGGAAGATCGGGTGAGGTATCGTCGATTTCAAAGGCATTCAGTTGGTTAGCTAGCACGATCTCGGCTATTTAGGAGAGGATTTGCTCCTCTAGTCGCAATTGATCTGACATTGCCTGATACTGAGTTGCTTTAGGCGATCGCCGCCCTCCACCACGATTAATGCCTACTCTTAAAAAGTATCAAACAAGATCGGCAATTGTCTCAATCTAAAGGAGGATAGCAATAGGCGAACCGGGACGAAACCTTTGCTTATGTTGAAAGTATTCGTCAGGAGCCTGTCCTCAGTAGGATGAGCAATGCCAAAGATTAGAAGTAGGTTAAAAGGTAACTATTTTTTGGTAGCTAAATAAACTTAGACAAGCTTTGGACTGTTGTAAATAATGCAAGCTTACGATGTTATTATTATTGGGGCTGGTCATAATGGACTCGTCTGCGCGGCTTATCTGCTGAAGGCAGGCTATAGCGACCTAAACGAAATGTCTAATTAATGAAGGCACAAGTACTTATAGTAAGTAATTAGCTGAACGTGATATAAGAAAAACCTCAATAATGAATATTTTAGTATTTAATGCAGGTAGTGCCTCTCTCAAATTTGAATTTATACAAGCTGATTCTCAAAACCCTTCCCTAAAACAGTTAGACAAAGTAATCAGCGGTTCCATCGAACATATCGGAGGAGATACCGTTTTATCGCAGTTGCAGGATAAAGAAGTAATTAATAAGCAGCAAATAACTGCCAATGATTATAGTACGGCGACTGAACAAGCATTAAAATGGCTTGACGAACAAGAAATAAATACTAAATTCGATATTGTCGGACATAGAATAGTGCATGGAGCAAACCGCTTCACCGCTCCAGCATTAATTAATGATGAGGTTATAGCAGACATCGAAGCCCTCGAAGAACTTGCACCGCTACACAATGCAAACGCCGTAGATGTAATTCGGGCTAGCCGTAATTTTCTTAGTGATGAAGTGCCGATGGTGGCTGTTTTTGATACGGTATTTCACCGCGATATTCCGGATTATGCCCACCTTTACGGAATTCCGTTTGAACTGTCCGAACGCTATCATATAAGGCGTTACGGCTTTCACGGTATCTCACATGAATATATGGCAACCAGATACGCGCAGATAACCGATACTCCCAAAGAAGAAGTCAATATTATTACCCTGCATTTGGAAAGCGGCTGTTCTGCAACGGCAATCAAAGCCGGAAAATCAATCGACACATCAATGGGTTTTACACCGCTTGAAGGTTTGATGATGGGGAAACGTTGCGGCGATATCGATCCCGCACTGATAAATTATCTTGCCACAAAAGAAGGTGTTAAGGTCAGCGAAATAGAAGATTTACTTAATAATAAGTCGGGGCTTTTAGGTGTTTCTGGGATGTCTCACGATACGCGAGTGCTGATGAAGCATTTTGATAATGATAAGCGGGTGCGTCTGGCAATGGAAGTTTTTTGTTACCGCATTCTTAAGTATATTGGAGCTTATTTAGCAGTGTTGGGTGGAGCTAAAGCGATTGTATTTGGTGGTGGAATTGGAGAAAATACGCCTTTCGTGCGTCATTATATTTGTTCTCAACTCAAGTGGTGCGGATTGAAGCTTGACTCAGAACGAAATCAACAAATCATCGATCGTGAAGGGCGAATTAGTAGCGATGATTCTGGGTTGCACGCTTATGTAATACCCGTTGAGGAAGGTTTGCAGATTGCACAACAGGCAGTTTTGAAGGGTTCGTAGTAAGGGCATTGGTTCCCTAAATCCGAGGACTAAAGTCCTTACTACGAACCTTTATTACCCCATCGCAATTAATGCGATCGCTTACTACGCTCCGACTACTACACCACCATTAGGATGTAATACCTGTCCGGCAAAGTAAGAAGAGTCATCTGATGCTAGAAAAACAAAACTGGTAGCAACTTCAACGGGTTGCCCTGGGCGTTCCATCGGTACTTGTTTGCCAAAGCCTTCGACTTTTTCGGCAGGGAAAGCATCGGGAATAAAAGGAGTCCAAATTGGTCCGGGAGCTACTCCATTCACGCGGATACCTTTCTTTAATAACGATTGAGATAGGGAACGAGTAAAGGCAAGGATTGCACCTTTGGTTGTTGAGTAACTGAGTAAAGGAGCATTGCCTTTGTAAGCATTAATCGAAGTAGTATTAATAATCGCGCTACCTTCTTTGAGGTGCGGAATTGCAGCTTTGCACAAATAAAACATCGAGAAGATGTTGGTACTAAAAATACTACCCAAACGTGCCGCATCGATATCTTCTAATGTTTCAGGATTTTCCATGTACTGCTCGGCAGCATTATTAACTAAAATATCTAGTTTGCCCAACTGATCTACGGTTTTTTGTACTACCTCAGCACAAAACTTTTCGTTACTAATATCTCCCGGCAATAACAAACACTTTTGTCCTTCTGCTTCAACTAACTGTTTAGTTTTTTGGGCATCTTCATCTTCGTTGAGATAAACGATCGCAACGTCTGCACCTTCTTTAGCGTACAGCACTGACACAGAACGACCGATACCGCTGTCACCGCCAGTAATTAAAGCTACTTTACCCTTTAATTTATCGCTACCTTTATAGCTTTCGCGATCGTACTGCGGTTGGGGGTTCATTTCCGATTCTAATGCAGGCTTCTTATCTTGAGACTGAGCAGGAATTTTGTCTGGGGTAATAGTCATGTTAGTTTTCCTTATTTATTGCGTACAATTAATCTTTCTTTTTGGATATTTTTTCATGTCGAATAAAGGTCGAAGCTAGTGCTTTGACTATGCCGATCTTTTCGTTCAACAAGAAAATTAATTATACTAATGGTCAATTTAGGAGTTATCGAATAAAACCGAATTTAATCTTATTCTCTTTCTCCCTCCCGATGTTATGTGATGCTGTATCAATAAAACCTTTATCGTTAGATAGATTATTAAATTATATTTTTCTATAGAAAGAAGTAGAAATAAGTTAGAGCTAACGGGTGATAGACATTTAAAAATCCATGAATTACTTATTTATAGGAATGGTCGCAACTGGCACATTTTTTTGTAGGGTGCTTGTACACTGACTGATACTCAACTCATAAAAGGCGGCAATGAGAGTACGACACCATCCGAGACTTGTGACAATCGCGTAAGTCCTAATTTAATAAGATAATTTGGTTTGATTTGAGAAAAAAGTTAAATTACTCCCAAAGCTAGATTGATTTTCTCAAAAACATTTACATTATTAATAAAAGTATTGAACCTTATACCAGCGATAACCTTATTGTTAGCGTTACCAACGGTGCGGTGAAGCTTTCAGGAAGAGTTAAAGATAAAGAAGTTGCTCGTCATGTTGTAGAGGAAATTAAAGAAATTCCAGGGGTTCATGAAATTACTTTCGATATTGGTTTAGAAAACAAAGCTTTGTAATCATTCGAGGCAAGACTCATATAATGCATATTTTCTTCAGTTCTATCATCTGGAGAAAACTTTGCTTTTTCCATATAACAATAAAATCTTTTACTTATGGCATATCGACTTAAAAACAAAGAATCTATCGGTGCAGAAATTAAACGAATTGTCTGGGAACAAACCGATAAAGCGATCGAACAGTTAACTGAGGAAATCAAAAGCGATAATATTGATTCTTCGTCAAATGAGGCGGATGTAAACGAACGCACGGAAACTATTCATGATGTACGCAAACGAATCAAAAAAATACGGGCAGTTGTAAGATTAGTTAGAGACGAGTTAGGAAAAGAAGTCTATAAACGAGAAAACAATTGCTTCCGAGATGCTGGTCGTGGTTTGTCTGAAGTGCGAGATGCTCAAGTATTATTGGAAACTTTTAATAAATTAGAAAAACATTTCGCAGATTTTATTAAACCGGAAGGATTTGTTGATTTACAACAGATATTAGTAGAGCATCATCAAAGCACTTGCCAACGAGTTTTAGAAACAGAAAATACAGCTTTAGAAGTGCTTGCGGATATAAAAAATGCCCAAGAGCGAATCCCTAATTGGTCGCTAGAATCAAGCAACGGTGAATCAATATTAAATAACGGTTTGCAGCGAGTTTATCAACGCGGTTATCAAGCTTGTCAATCTATATTAAAAGCAGAACAACCAACAGTAGAAGAACTCCACGATTGGCGCAAACGGGTTAAATATCTCTGGTATCACCTGCGAATTTTGCGCCCAATTTGGTCGGATATAATTAAAGAATGGGCTAGCCAAACTCATAAATTAGCAGAATATTTGGGAGACGACCACGATTTAGCCGTGCTGCATGAATTTATTAATAATCGCCAAGAAATGTTAAAAAATAAAGCAGAATTGGAAGTTGTTAATTCATTGATAAATCGCCGTAGAAAGCAGTTACAATCAGACGCTAAATCTTTAGGACAAAGAATTTATGTTGAATCACCAGAACATTTTAGCGATCGAATCCGAGGTTATTGGCAAATATGGCAGCAAGAGAGCGTCTTTCGAGGAGGTTAAAGGTTAAAGGTTAAAGGTTAAAGGTCAAAGGTCAAAGGTTAAAGGTTAAAGGTATTAAATCACCTTGCAAAAAATGAAATTAACACACACATTTTGATTTAAAATATCAAATTATTACTGGGTAAGAGGATGGGCGGGAAAGCTACTAATATAACTCTAAACTTTTCAGATCCTCTATTATCCCCCTTATAAAGCAGGACTTTAACCCCCTTATAAAAGGCTACGGTGTATACAGAAGTCTTCTATATTGGTTTCACAGCGTTTAGATCCCCCCTAACCCCCCTTTTTAAGGGGGGATTGGATTGAAAGTCCCCCTTTTCAAGGGGGATTTAGGGGGATCTTCGAGATGTGTGTACACCGTAGTATAAAAGGAGGGAAGGGGGGATCGAAACAGTAATGAAGTAACAATAGATACTTTTCAAACATCCTCTTAGCAGTAATACTTACCTCGAAGATTCAAATAACATTCCCCTGCAATTAATTAAAGGAACAAATATATGTCAGTGAAAGAGTTACAAAAAAGCGATATGATGGCGCATCTGCTTTCTAGTCTTGATAAAGGTAAAGATATAGGTCATTACGGTAGATTAGTATTTGCAATGGTAGCGCGTCACTTTTTAAGCGAATCCGAGCTAATTAGTTATCTAAGAAAAGATAAAGATTTCAGCGAAGAAGATGCCCGCTCTATGTATTTACAGGTGCAAGGCAAAGACTATAATCCACCTCAACGGGAACGTATTCTGGAATGGCAATCTCAACAAGATTTTCCAATCTGCCCCAATCCCGATGACCCAGATTCCTGTAATGTATACAAAGACTTGCAGTTTCCCTCTGAGATATACGAACAGATTTCCGAGTATCACGAACAAAAATCGGACACCTAAGTGGGTATGCAAAACTATTTGTGTCATTGCGTTAGCGCAGCGTGTCCGATAGGACATACGAAGTGGATCTTTCCCAAACTGCGATCGCGATTACTTCGTTTCGCTGAGCCGCACGCAATACCTACGGTACGCTTCGCTAGCCGCGTGAACGTTCCACTCGTAATGACGATTTACAATTAATTTTGCGTAAGTACTTAAATTAGTATTCCACCACATTAATTTCCATAGATAATGCATTTGTAGTGTTCGCGTCTTGCTGCCTGCCGATCGCTAGCTCGCAAGATGCGAACAATAACCTGCTGCTATATCGATCGACTTCAAATTTAAACATTTGTGTGTAATTTTTTGGTCAAGTTTAACAAAGATTTAGAATAATTTATATGTACTATTATGAATATGTACCATTATGAGAAACCCGGTTTATTGCTCGTCTCACAACGAATTAATTATGAACGATCGGGAGACGGATTTATAAGCTTGTCCTCGAATGGTGGATAATGCGAATAATAATTAACTATCAACAATAACAAGATAACAAGGAGAAATTTGTTTAATTAAGCGGAAAAGTGCAATTTTGTCAATATTTATCTTTATTAAATTAATAAACTAAATGACACCTACAAATATTCTTCAAGGCTTGCAATATAACGACTTAATGAAAATGCGAACTGTGTCAGAGGTAATGCAAAGTTCAGTGATTCATGCATCCCCTTCCACTGACTTACTTAGCATCGCTCAAATTATGGCACAGAAGAAAATTAGTAGTGTTGTAATTGCACGAGAAGGAGTAGTGGCAGCAGAAAGAAAAGTTTTTCCCGTGGGAATAATTTCAGAACGAGATGTAGAGCTACTTCAAGGGTTAGAACTGGATTTAGCTAATATTCAGGCGAAAACGGCGATCGGTAGCTCGTTATTTTGCGTGCGTGCAACTGATTCGCTCTTTGATGCTTTATCAGAAATGCAGCGTAGAAATTTGCAGCAATTAGTGGTAGTCGGGGATGCAGGGGAATTGGTAGGAATTTTAACTCAATCTAAGTGTTTACAAGTATTAATGGGTGTAAAAAAAAAGACAGCTTACTTACGGATACAGAACAAAAATTAGAAGAAAAAACAACTCGGTTAATACAGGTAACCGATCGATTACGAAGTGAAATTAATCAACGTCAGCAAAGTCAGGAAGCATACCGTCAAGCTTCGATTGAATTAGAAAAACAAGTTGCACTAAGAACTGCCGAACTTCTTGAAGTCAACAAAGAATTGAGTGCAAGCCTTGAAGAACAAACTGTTTTTGAAGAAGAATTACGCCAGCAAAACGAAGAATTATTTATAGCGAATGAAAACGCTAAGTTACAGCAACAGCGTTATGAGAATTTGTTCGAGTTTGCTCCGGATGCGTATTTGGTGACTGATGCTAATGGAAAGATTCAAGAAGCTAACCGCGCAGCTAGCAACTTGCTTGGTGTATCCCGAAAATATCTGATAGGTAAACCCATATTTGTTTTTATTGCTAAGCCCGATCGCCAAAGCTTTCGTACCCAAGTCAACTTGTTGGAGCGGGTGGAGGATTGGGAATGTTACATACAGCCACGAAAAACCACGCCTTTTAATGCCACAATTACCATCACCAGCATCCATAACTCAGAACGTAAGCTAGTGGGCAAGCGCTTGATGATTCGCGATATTACCGAACGCAAGCAGGCACAAGAGAAGATTAAACAGCAAGCCGCTTTACTTGATATTACTACAGATGCAATTATGGTTTGCAATTTGCGTATGCAAATATTGTTTTGGAATCGGGGAGCAGAAAGTTTGTACGAATGGCTGGAAAAACAAGCTATAAACCAGAATATTCAAGAAGTTTTCGCTCAAAACAATTCGTCTCAACTCTCCTCAGCTTTTATTAAAGTCTTGGAAGATGATTTTTGGCAGGGTGAGTTGCAGCAAGTTACAAAAAACGGTAAAAAGATAGTTGTTTACAGCCGTTGGACTTTGATGCGCGACGAACAAAACAACCCCAAATCAATTTTGATAGTCAATACCGACATTACCGAGAAAAAACAACTCGAAGCACAATATTATCGAGCGCAACGTCTGGAAAGCCTTGGTACCTTAGCTTCTGGTATCGCTCACGACTTGAATAATATATTAACTCCCATTCTTACAGGCACTCAACTACTGTCACGTAAACTTCCCCAACTAGACGAAAAAAATCGGTTGCTTCTCAAGATGGTTGAAGACAACAGCAAGCGCGGTGCCCAACTTGTCAAGCAAATTACCTCTTTTGGCAGGGGAGCAGAAGGCGATCGCGTTGCCATTCAATTACGGCACCTAATTAATGAAATTAAGCGGATTGTTAATAGTACATTTCCCAAATCAATCGAATTTAGTACTAAAATACCAACAAGTTTATGGACGGTACAAGCACAGCCAACTCAAATACATCAAATATTGATGAATTTATGTATTAATGCTCGTGATGCTATGCCGGAAGGAGGAAAGCTGAGTATTGCAGCGGAGCATCGATACATCGATCGAAATTATCGGAGCATGAATCCCGAAGCAAAGGTAGGTAATTATGTAGCGATAACTGTTACCGATACCGGATGTGGCATATCGCAAGAAATTAAGGAACGAATTTTTGAACCGTTTTTCACCACAAAGGAAGTAGGAAAAGGCACGGGATTGGGACTTTCTACAACAATTGGCATCGTCAAAAACCACGGTGGTTTTATAGAGGTTTCCTCTCAAGTAGGTAAAGGTAGTCAGTTTGAAATGTATTTACCTGCCAGCCAAAACCAAGAAATAAAGCAAACAACTGAATCTGAGATAAGTAAAGGTAACGGGGAATTAATTCTGGTTATAGATGACGAAAAAAACATTCGAGAAATAACCGAAAATTCCCTTCTTACACATAATTATAAAATACTTACTGCTAGTGATGGTACAGAGGCTTTTGCGCTGTTTGTTAAATATAAACATGAAATTAGCTTAGTATTAATAGATATACAAATGCCGTCTATAGATGGGTTTCAAGTTATTAAAGTTTTGCAACGAATGAATCCTAATGTCAAAATTATTGTGATGAGCGGACTTGAATCCAATCGTCAGCTAATAGATGCAAATGATATTAAGATAGAAGCATTTTTATCTAAGCCTTATACCCTTGGGGAATTGTTAGAAGAGACGAAAGCGGTAATAAAGGTTAAAGGTTAAAGGTTAAGAGGATATTTTGAAAGTCTAATTCGATATATCACCTGGCGGTTTAAACCGCAGCTACACAAACAAAACCCGCCTGCGCGGGTTATAAATCATTTAGTCCACGCAGGTGGACTTTGCCTGTGTAGTAGCGGTTTTAACCGCCGGATACTTTTAAAACATCCTCTAAAGGTTAAAGGTTAAAGTTCGCTTGATTATTTATTTTATGCTGATTCTGGATACAAATGTAAATTATGGAGACGTTGCAGTGCAACGTCTCTACATTAGTAGTCTGTTACTACTTACTGTATAGTTGCTTTCCGTTTGCTAGTTGGGAGGCAATCTGTTCGCGGTTGTTAATAAATGTGTACTGTTCGTTGAAGCTACCCGACGGGCGATCGCCAATAATGTATTGACGTACTGGTATATCTGGAGCATTAATCGCAATGCGATCGGATACGCGCACTGTTGTTTTTGGTGCATTGGGATTTTTTTCTTCAAGTTGAGAAATTACCCACAGTTCGTTGTTTACTGCATATACATCTTGAATTTCCAGATTGTAACTTGAAGGAGCCTCAACTTCTGCGGTAATAGTACGTTCTTTCCGCTCTACTCCAGGTAAATCAACATCAATATATGGAACTTCGACGGTTTGTTGTTCCTGCACTACCACCACTTTGGGAACTGTAATGGTACGTTTGGTTACTCCAACCTTTACATCAGGTCCTTTAATATCATATTCTGGTAATCTTCCGGGTTCTATATTTACTTCAGGTAAGCGAGCCGCTTGTTCTTTCTCGATTTGACACGATGCCAAAGGAACGAGAAACATAATTAACGATAAAGGTAGGATTGAACGTTGCGATCGCATTTTTATATTACAAGTAAACGACATAATTAAGCTATGACAAAGAAGCGATACCAATTGCTTAGATACTGGAACTTTAATTAAGCTGTTCTCAATAATTAGTAGCTATGCTGCTCTTCAAGTAAATATACTTATTAGACATTCTTTGATATTCGCTATATCTACTAATATTAACCATTTTGGCTCAATTTACATCGCTCTACAGTTACAAATAAAATTTACTTATGTTTATATTTGATACCAAAATTTTCTAATTACGGATAAAAGCAATAGTTCTTTTAGCTTGAAGATGTCAGAAGAAATATCTATCTTTAGATATAGTAGCTGCGATCGTTTGGCGTGACGGAGCATCGTTGAACCAAGAATTCCCTCTTATTTTGTTCTGCGAGAGAACTTCAAAATCTATTAATGTAGGTTGATAAGTACGATCAAAAAATGTTTAATTAATTTACCTTGGCACAAATATCAACGTTTGCTCCCATCGGCTGGCAGGGACTTGCTTTTCGTTTAATTATTGCTTTGATTATCGGCATAATTATTGGCTTAGAGCGGCAAATGAAAAAAAAGCCAGCAGGACTTAGAACTAATATGTTAGTGTGTTTTGCTTCTACTTTGCTCGTACTTGTTCCGATTGAAATTGGTGCAGCAGAACAGAACTTAGATATTTTAGGCAAAATTATCAGTGGTATTATCACTGGTGTTGGTTTTATCGGTGGAGGAACTATTTTACGTGAATCGGAGGTTAAAGGCTTAACTTCTGCTGCTACCATCTGGATGACATCTGCTTTGGGTATTGCAGTTGGCTGTGGTTTGTGGCAATTAGGTTTAGCCGGAGCAATAGTTACTTGGATAATTTTGCGAGTGTTCGATCGATGGGAAGATTATCTTTGATTTTTGAACTTGCTATTTTTTCCCACAGTTTGTACTTGCAAGTAGTACTATTGGCACAGAAGTAGAAACTTATTGTTTTGAATAGATGAATATTGAATTTATAGGAATCTCCAGATGGAGCAAGGATTAAGAATATTAATACAGTTAATTATCGAATTTGCACCTGCGATCGCAAGTTTTGTGCAAAAGCAGAATGAAGCTAATTTGGCTCTTCGTAAGCATGAAGAAACTAAACAAATAGGAGAATTACTTTTATCTGAAAACGGAACCAGTCAAATCAGTTATACAGGATTTTATCAAGACAAAATCCAGCAGTTACAATTAGCTGTTTATCACCGAGAAACGCAATTAAAAGTAGCAACTCAACAACGAGAAACAGCATTAAAGTTGCCTGAAGTTAATAAAATCCTTGATAGCTGGCCTTTAAGATTATACCCTTCCCAAATTTTACAATCTTATCCGCGTCAGGGATGCACGCCGTTAAAAATTTTTCTTGCGCCTCCGAAAGTAAAGTTTGATAAGTTCGATCGCGAGGGAGAAGAATCCGATATTGAATTAATTTCGGCTGAAGGTTTGCGGGAGTTTCTTAGTAAATATTATTCTTTACACAGTTCCGATAGACCAGTAGAATTTTTAGCAGGTGCTTGGGATAGCAAACGCTTTCATAGCGAATCAAGTATTAAAGCTTTATTCGGAATGTTAAAAACCGAACCTACTTTAATTTTGGAATCAGAAATTGATGGGGATTATCTCAATTTTCGGATCGGTTATTGGGGACTGGGACAAGAAAATTATTTTTACAAAACTATCTCGCGACTACCTTATAAAGAGATTATTGAGAAATCAGCTAAAAATCGAGCTTTAGAGTGGAAAAAAATTCGCGATGAATTAGTTAAACTGGGAGAAAATATCGAAGAAATTAATATTATTGGTGGCGATAATGTTAAAAACTTAGAAATTTTAGAAAAGGTTGAAAAATGGCAAGTAAAGGGAATTGATGTTAGTAAGTTATCCGTAGATTACCAAGTTAATCATCAAGACTTTGAACAACTTGCTCGTGTTTTAACTACTTGTTATTGTCTGGTTGCTAGCTGGGTTGCAGATGCTTACCATTTAATTCATTATGATGTACCGCCGCTGTTACCAAAATTACTACCGAGTTTGCTTGAAGATGATGCTTTAGATTTACAATCCCTGCAAGCAGTAGTTAGTGGTTACAAACAACTTTACCAAGCCTTAGAAACACAGCGCGGGTTTTGGATTCCTGAGTTAGCCTTGCAGTTAGCGCAAAGTTTATCCCATTTACCCGATACTACTTGGACTCAGGAACAGGCAGAATATTCTATTAATGCATGGCTGCAACTGCGTCAACTACAACCAGAAATTAACCCCTTAGAGGCAATGCTTTGTGCTGTTAAAGTAGAAGACGCAGAATATGTAGAAAAATTAAAAGAATATTTTACGGCAATTGGCGACACTCAAAGTATTCTAATAGTTGAAGAAATATTAAAAGCGATTGAAAATCTCAAACAGCAGCCGCGCCAGGAGTATGTTTATGAATACAAAAATCTCACGGGACATTCAGCAAATGTTACATCGGTAGCAATAAGTTCTGACGGACAAATAGTAAGTGGTTGTGAGGATAAAACCATCAAACTATGGAATCTTGAGACAGGTAAATTAATCCGTACTTTAAATGAAAACTGGGGTGAAGTATCATCTTTAGCTGTTAGCCCGAATGGTAAATTATTAGCGGTTGGTAGCAGCAAAACTCCTCAAAATAACGTCAAAGTATGGAATCTCGCCACAGGAAAATTAGTTTGGACTTTGTTAGGGCATCACAAACCAGTTAATGTAGTAAATATTAGTTCCGACGGACAAATTCTCGCTTCTGGTAGTAATAAAATCAAGATTTGGGATTTGTACAAAGGCGAACGTGTTTCTACACTCTGGCATTCCTGTGCAGTTAATGCGATCGCCATAAGTTCTAGTAGCAAAGTACTTGTTAGCGGTACTAGCGATCACAAAATCAGGCTGTGGAATCCACGCACGGGAGATCCATTACGCACGCTCACCGGACACAAAGACGAGGTGAACGCTTTAGCCATCAGCCCCGACGAACAATTTTTATACAGCGGTAGTGCCGACAAAACTATCAAAATTTGGCATCTCCAAACTGGTAAAGTTTTGCATACTTTAAAGGGACACGCAGACGTAGTAAAAACTTTAGCCTTGAGTCCCGATGGAAAATTTTTATACAGCGGTAGCGCCGACAAAACTATCAAGATTTGGCGATTACCATCCGGGGAACCGTTGCATACACTTACCGGACATTCGGGTGCAGTTAATTCCCTCGCCGTAACACAAGACGGTCAATTTCTTGTTAGCGGTAGTTCCGATAAAACGATTAGAATTTGGCAGGTGTTTGGGGAATAGTAAGGTAGGGTTTGTAGTAGCGCTTAAGCGCATCATATTACGGAATCCGGATGCGCTTAAGCGCTACTACGAACCTTCATTCACTGGCTTCCGATGGAGCCGTAGCGTGGAGTTTAAGAAAGCTATCAAAGGCGTACCATGCTAATACGTACCAGGGAATAATTTCAAATTGCAAGCCCCTAACAGCTAATTGACGTGCTGCAAGGATAGCAAGTCCCAAGGGAAACAGAAAGCGCAAGTCAACCACATTGTTGGTTAACTTTTCGACTCGCTGGTTTAAGTCAACAACTGCATTCGATACTCCAGAAGCAGCTTCTGATTTTCCCATCGCCACACTACCGAAAATAATCCCTAAGTCTTTGAGGGAGTCAACAACATTTTTCAAACTGCCAATATTACCATGATGAACGATCGTAATACTGCCATTTTGCATATTAGTCCGCACCTGATGAACATTGGGATTGTTTTGCAATGCGTTAACAATCCGGTTTATTTCTTTAGATCCCCGATGCGATCGCGCTACTCTTAATCGCAGTCTTCCAGGAGTACTACTTATAACTTTTGTCGATATAGATTTCGATCGATTCAAAGATGCGTTCTGGCTATTTGTCAGCATTTGAGTAATAGCACTAGTATTAGTTGACATTGTTTTGAATTTAATTTGTTAGTAGTTCACCGCATTAGTTCCAAGAGGTAACAAAAGTTCGTAGTCAGGGCATCGGTTCCCTTTTATTTGAGGACTTTAGTCCTTACACAAGTTTGTAGTCAGGGCTTCAGTTCCCTTTTATTTGAGGATTAAAGTCCTTACTACAAACTTGAGAACTAAAGTCCTTACTACTTACATCTTGCACCAATTGCGATAAGCGCCTTGGAATAAATTCCCAGGCTCAAAAACAAAGTCTACTTAAGTAGACTGGGCAAAGCTTTTAGTACGTTTTCAACGTACTTTGTATATTAGCCTTGAAATTGATTTCAAGGCGGGTTTTAAGGCTTAATGAAAATGGTGCAAGAAGTCCTTACTACAAACTTGAGGACTAAAGTCCTTACTACGAACGGGGAATTATATACCGTTTTCGGTTGTACCAGAGGCAGAGGTAGCACTGACATCCACGGTTGGTAAATCGTTTTCGTCAGCAAGTTCTGCTCTGGCTTCAGCAACTATGTCTTCAAAGGTTTCGCCAATTTCAGCGAATGTTCCTTTGCTCTTTTCATAGAGTGCGAGTCCACCTTTAATCAAACTTTTAGCTAGAGGTTTACCAATTCCTCCAACAACTGGAATGACTACGGGTGCTAATATTACCGCACCAATCCCAGCAATAATGCCAGGTGCGCCTGCATCTTCTACGAAATCAACAATTTTAGGTGCCATCTTTGGATATTCTCCTATATGTGTGGGTGAAAACTTCGATCGGGATGGGAGATGGGGGGATGGGGGGAAGAGGGGATGGGGAGACAAGGGGACAAGGGGACAAGGGGAAAATAATTCTTAACTCCTAACTCCTCATTCCTAACTCCTCACTCCCTACTCCCTACTCCCTACTCCCTACTCCCTACTCCCTACTCCCTACTCCCTACTCCCTACTCCCTTTCCGATTTAATAATTGGACGCAAACCGTTGACTCCTGCAACAACTGTTGTGCCGTTATTTACTAATGTTGCTGCTAGGGGGTTTAAGCCAAATAAGACTGCTATTATCATTGCTCCTAAGTTGGGAATGGCAATGATACTTGTGTTTTGCCGAATCAGTTGCTTGGCTTGACGGGCAATTTCAATTGCTTCTAATAAACCGTGCAGGTCATTGTCCATTAATACTACGTCTGCTGTCTCGCGAGCAATTTCGCTACCGTTGGCGAAGGATACGGAAACGTCGGCGTATGCTAATGCTGGCGAATCGTTGATCCCGTCGCCAACGAATGCAACTGTTTTACCAGACGAATGCAACTCGCGGACAACATCGGCTTTCTGTGCGGGGAAAGCTTCGGCGTGGGTATTATTTGGAGCAATGCCAAGTTCGGCAGCAACGGCGTTCGCAGTCCGCTGGTTATCTCCGGTAAGCATATGAACTTCTACTCCTTCTTCCGTCACCAAGGCGTTAATTATTTTCCGGCTTTCGGGACGGGGAAGGTCAGTATATTCTATTTTACCTTGAAGTTGACCGTTACTAGCAACATAAATTGCTGAATTTACTGATTCTTGTTTATCTAACACTGTCATGTCTACGCCTTGTCGCTCTAAAAAGCGCTTGCTACCAACATAAACAGTCTGCTCGTCAATATTAGCTTGCACGCCCAAACCTAATTGATAATCCCACTTTTTCCGAGGTAAAATCTCTACCTGCTCTGCTTGGGCGTGACGGATTATTGCTTCTGCAACTGGATGGGTTAGACGTTGTTCGGCGGATGCTGCTAATTCCAATACCCGCTGTTCTGTAGCTGCGGGGTTTAAACTTTCTACGTTAAATACAGTCACTTCACCTAACGTGAGGGTGCCTGTTTTATCAAACACAATCGTGTCAACTTCTGCTAGCTGTTCTAATGCCCTACCGCTACGAATCAAAACGCCGCGTCTGGCTGCATAGGTAAGAGCCGCCAAGACTGTCGTGGGAACGGATACCCTAATTCCCGTAGCAAAGTCTAGGGTCAAAATACTGGCTGCTCTTGAAGGGTTGCGGGTTGCGGCAAATACTGCCCCGCTTAGTAACAAAGTTGGCATTACGGCTTTTTGAGCAATTTTCGCGGCGTAGTTTTCCATCCGGGTATCGTGGACGGGTGCTTGCTGCATGAGTTTGATGCTTTGTCCGGCGCGGGTGTCGTTACCCGTGCGCTCTGTCAAAATATAGATGCGTCCTTCTCTAACTAAGGTTGAAGCAAAAACGCTTTGTCCTTTTTTCTTCAAAACTGGCATTGATTCACCAGTCAGTTTTTGTTCGTCTAATAAGGCTTTACCCCGAACAATGCTACCGTCAACCGGAACCTGTTCTCCCGGATAAACTATCACGGTGTCGCCGCGCTGCAACTCTTGAATCGGGATTTGCTGTTTTTGTCCGTCGCGCTCAACCCAAACGAATTGACCTAACGAACTTAGTAAATCTAAAGTTTGCATTTGGGAAGAACGAGCCGTGCGATCGCGAATATTCTCGCCAATTTCAATCAAACCCAGCATCAAGGCTGGGGGAAGAAATTGTCCTTGAACTGTGGTGATCGCGATCGCCATCAAGTCCAAAAAGTCAATATTGAGTTTTCGTTCTAAAATAATCCCTTCGGCAGCGCGTTGTACGACGGGTAATGTCGCCAAAGCTATCGATCCCGCTACCATTATTGGCGGAATCGAAAGTCCTAACGGTCCCCCTAAAACTGCTAAACCTGTCGCTGCTAACGATAGTTGTAAAGCGGGGTAAGATGACTTTGCTTCTGCTTGTTGTTGTAGCGATCTGGGTTTGATAATGCTGACTTCACTCGCAGCCTGGATCGAGTGGCTGACACGAGAAATCATTTTGGCATCGGCAGTTTTAGCTTGATAAGTCACTACCACAGATGCTGCTGCTGGCTTTATCTTTACCTTAGTAACAAGCGGTTCAGCTTCTAAAAGTATTTGTAATCTTTGAGCGTATCCGGTATCATATCGTACCTTCGGCACCCGAAAACGCAAGCGCCCCGGCGTAACATGAACGACACTATATTTAACTTGTACCGAGTGCCGGGAAATATGTCCGTTAGTTTTAATTATGTCTGCCCGACCGTGCTTCGGCAGTTCGTTCGCTGCTGAAAGTACGGTATGTGATGGTAGTTGTACTTGTAATTCTGTCATTATTGTTCTTTTTTGCACCCATACAAATTAAGTGAAATAGGTTGTTATATGGAGTCTTTTTTTTACTCAATAACAGGGTAGATAATCTAGCTGGCTTGGCAGTTCGCAGCAAATTCAATTAGATTGGTTAGATGGGAAATTTGATTGATAGTATGCGCCATTCCATTTGATTCGGTAGTTAGCAGGTCATAATTAATTATTATTGATGCCGCAGCGCTATTAACTCGTTCGCTTTTAACCACGGGATCTGCTTTGAGCAACTTCTCCAGCCTTTGAGTGTATTCGCTATCTTTGGCAATGCGAGGTACCCGAAACCTTACCCTTCCGGGAATTGTATGGACGATTTTATAAGTTACTTTTCCGGTTTCCGCAGTCTTTTTCTCAAAAGATTCTTCTTTAAAACTGCTACTCGAATGTTTGCTTAAATCCTCTATAGATGCTTTATCAATTTGAATTTTATCTTGTTGCGTTACCCGATTTACCTTCCCAGGTAAACGATCGCCATTTAAAGATTTGACAGAATTTGCTTCCGTACTTTCATGAGGCTGCGGGATTTGACTTGCGGACTCAATCAGAGTCGCTAAGTGCGATCGCATATCTAAATCTGACATTCCTTCGAGCTTATAGTAAGTAATATCCACTAGTCCCGTAACTCGATTAACTTGCCGATCGCTCACCCAACGTTGTTGAACCAGTAAAGATTGCAAGCGATCGAGGTATTGCGGATCTTCGATTATCCGAGGTACGCAAAATCCTACTTTTCCCGGTAATGCATAAACCGTACTATAAACAACCTCATAGCTTTGTGTTGCTGTCAATTGTTTAAGAACCATTGCTTACCTCCGCTCTTTCTATATCTAATGCGTCTAAAGACAAATTCGCCATTACATCTAATAAGGCTGTCATCGTAGGAGGTTTATAATCAGCCCATAAACTAGATATATCTATATCTTTTGTGGGTATTGATTCCACCGTTTCAGTTGGAGTTGACTTGACTGCTTGAGGTGCAACTTCGCTGGCTAAAATCATCATTCCCACCCAATGGGAAACAGGAATACGATCTTTGTTGTAAGAAATCGCTATTGATGCTGCATCGCAATTCAGACGAACGCTTTTCACTTCCGAATCGGTTTTTAGCATTCTTTCTAACCGTCGTGCATAAGCTTTATCTTGCGCCAGTTTAGGAATATTCAACCTGATACGTCCCGGTATAGCATGAACTACGGTATAAGCGATCGCTGGCTGATTGGTTGACTCAGAAGAACATACGGATTTGTCTTGCACTTTTGTTGATGGTTTTGTATTCTCGTGCGGTACAGTTTGGGGTTGTTTTGTTTCTTCTGTATCTAACTCAAAATAATCGATCGCTTTGCGTGTTGCGTTTGCGGTTAGCATATAAACGGGAATCGATGCCCAACCGCCGATCCCCAAAGCTCCCGTCACACCTAACCCGGCAAATAAAGGGATAAAAGAAATTCCTTGCTCTTTCCAAAAATCAGTTGACTTCCAAGCTGCAAAGGGATCTTTTTGACTCGCTGAGGGTTGTTGCGTTTGCATCTCAATACCCATTTGTTTTAATAACGCCAACATTTGGGGCAATGACAACTCATTTTGATCGAACTTTACTACCAAACTGCCCGTTTGCTGATGTATAGTAACTTCATTTACACCATCTTGCAGCTGTAAACTTTCTGATATTTCCTCTAATGCAGAGTTATCGCCACCTTCACGAACGCCGATACGGATGCGCCCTGTTGTTGCATGAATTATTTCTACCTGTTCCGAAGCAGGCTGTACTGATGAATTAGATTTAGATGCTTTGTTAGAATTGATTTTATCGCTATCTATCAATTGCTCAGTTAATCTCTGCCGATTATTAAGAGTATTTGTCATTTCCCTAATAGTTCACTTAACCTCTAGGTTAACAGTAGGTTAAGTGTAGCTTAAATTAATGCCTTAAAAATCACTCTTAAGAGTTATTTTGAATTAAGTATTGTTAATTAATAGCTTTTAGTACTTTTTCTTTCTCAAAGGGTTTGGTCTGGTTTGAAGCCTATCTAAAGAGACGATACCCTGAAGATAGTGTTTAACCGGAAAAACTTTTTTGCTGCGACTTTACGGTTGAGAATTAAGTTTTGAATGTTTTATTTTAAACTCCGGCGCTAATATTTAACAACAAATATTTTTTTAATGCTTAATTGCTGCTACCATCTGGGTGACATCTGCCCTCGGTATTGCAGTTGAGTGTGGTTTGTGAAAATTAAGGTAATTCAGCAGCATCAATTACTTTGATAATCTTGCGAGTGTTTGATAGATAAAAAGATGCGCGGGAAAGCTACTAATATAATTCAAAACTTTTCAGTTCCCCCTAAATCAGGGGAAAAGAGGGGATAATCCGAGAATTGCGATAAAAAAGAGACTTGGAAAACATCCTTTAAGAAGATTATCTTCAATTAAATATAATATTGTTTATATTGATTCATAAAAATACAAATTATATAACTCAGGATTAACAAAAGTTAGATGCATAAATATTTTAATTATGACTTTGGATAGAACTAATAGTTATCATCAGCGAATAACATGATTGTAAGCAGTCAAATAAAAAGTAATTAAACAATATTAGAGAAATTTATGAGTATTAATTGTCTCGATCGCCCAAAATTTCATCAGCAGCAAAAAGTTTATTTTATTGGCGGTAGTGGCGAAGTAAAGAAACTTCAAAGAGAAGTTCATAGCTGGATTTATACCGTTGAAATGAGTATGGGTTTGGAACCAGACTTTGGGCGAATAGGTGCGGAGACAACTATTCTTTTAGAAGAACAAGATATCTGTACCAATTAATTTGTACTTATAAAACAAAATGTTTGAATAGCCCAGTTTGCTAAAATTGGCACGAATAAACATCCCTCAATCCAAATACTGTAAACCGAACGGGGTGTTTCCGCTTTAACCGCCCAAATATAGCTGAGATTAACCGCTACAGCTAAAATCATCTCTGGATGATAAGCGATCGCATTGGTTATCCATCCACTAATTATTGTCAGC
This sequence comes from Rivularia sp. (in: cyanobacteria), assembly GCA_965234645.1. Classification (GTDB taxonomy): domain Bacteria; phylum Cyanobacteriota; class Cyanobacteriia; order Cyanobacteriales; family Nostocaceae; genus Rivularia. Next base: position 1,227,442 of record OZ248344.1, read on the forward strand.
AACATCAATATATTCATAGTAGTTAAAATTAATTTTGTTCCCTTAATTCCGACCATAATTGGTAATGTAACCACACCTTTGTTACAGTCAGATTCTACATCCCGAATATCAAAGACATGGGAATTAGAAACAATAAATACAAACATAAACAAAGTTGTTAATGCTGCTGCTAGATCGAATTTAGCTCCTGCATAAGCTAAAGGTAAAGCAATAACGGCATAGGTTAAGATGCTACCAACAATCCAGGCTTTTGAACCGGGAATATCTTTCAATCGGTACCATTGCAATCCCGATTTATTTTTCCAGGGAAATAAAGGTGTACCATAAACTAAAGGAACGATACCCGCACAACTAACATATCGGACTCTTAAAGGTGCATAGTAAAGAAGTAAAGCAGTAGTTGCGATCGCACAAAATAAGAAAACAAAAATATACGGTTTTTGGAAGAATAACTGCGCTTTAGCTTCGGGAATTTTTTGTACGTAGGAATCAAATATGCGATCTAAATTGTAAGGAATTAAAGCAGTCACAAAAATCAGAGCTATTGGTTGCCAATTATCGCCCAATTCCAGGACATTTTGAGTAAATAATCCTAAAGATGCAATTGCTCCAGCTACCCAAATACTAGGATAGATAATAAAATTTAAAAAGCGATCGTATAGCCATTTAGAAACAGCATTTGATTCAAGTTGGTTAATTGTCATTCAATTTTGGTTCGATCCTACGTCTACAGCTTATATGCCCGAAACGATCGCTAATTACTTTTTTGTATCTAGCTAATTTTTTAGTGATTACAAAGATCGAAATTATTTGATTCTGACTGCAATAGTATAAGAATTTCTTTGTTTCGCTTGTCGCCTACTTCTGACTATACGAAAATCCTTATCTATATACAAATGCTCAAATTCAGGAGTAGCACCCAAAGCTGTTTTATATTTCTTTGCAGTGCTGCTATCTAAGTTTTTTAATTCCACTTGAGTATAGGTATTTGCTGTTTCTGTATTTTGATAAGATTTCACTACCTTAGTAAACCAATTATCTGCTTTTTCAATACTTAAAGGAATTCTTTGCCATCTTAATGCTTGTTTAATACCAATATTTTCAATCAGCCATTCATCTTCTTTAATTTGATACTTTTGCACTATCATTAAGTCAAAAGCCAAGAATGCCGATGCTAATTTTTGCAGCCAACCAAATTTGAGCTTATTACCTGGCGCATAGCGAGCCATGTTGGCATAGAAACCATCATCATGAAAAATTTGATAAGATTGCTCTGGTAAACGTCCCGGTAAGGTATCTTGAAAGGGAATTGTACTAAAAACCGATTTCCATACACCGAGAATTAAAGGTACTTGCTCTTCTACTTGAGGAAAAGGATTGCGCTGGCTTAACTCAGTAACAATAGGCGCTAAATATTCTTGATAAAACTGTACTTTTTGCTTGAGTGGTTGGCTATCTCGATCTTGAGTAAGCTGTAATAACTTTTGCTTTAATTCTTCTGTATTTTGATTTAGCTGTTGGGCATTTAAAGGTGTATCGTCAATCATATAAATCTTTATTTATTATTTCTAAGTACTCGTGCCAACATTCAATTTAACATTTTCTTTGGATGGGGAACGCCCAATCTGGGAACGGTTATATAATCCAGGAGTAATTATATAAATAATGCAGGCTTAACTACTTATTAGTCTTCTATCTCACTTAAAAATATCGCAACTCCACGAGTAGTTTCAAATTCGGAGCAAAGTAAGACAATTGCGATCGTCATCGGCACCCCTAATATAGCACCAGGAATTCCCCAAACCCATCCCCAAAATACAATAGAAAATAAAGCAACAAAAGGTGATAGTTGTAAACTTTTTCCTTGTACCTTGGGATCTACAAAGTTGCCCATAATAGTTTGGATAACAGCTAACCCGATTAAAGTGGCAATACCTCTACCGGCTCCTTGAAATATAAAAGCAATAACGGTGGGTGGGATGACAGCAATAATCGAACCCAATGTAGGAATAAAATTAAGGATAAATGCGATTAATCCCCAAACCAAGGCTAAATCTACTCCTAAAACAAAACACCAAATACATGTTAAAATTCCCGTTAAAAAACTTGTCAAAGTCATCACAAGAAGATAACGCCGCAACTTTTCGCTAGTATTTCCCACAGCATGAATAATGCGATCGCCTATTCGAGAAGGAAAAGCTCTTTGTACCTTCTTATGGTATTGACTGACTTCTAAAAGCAGCAATACGAGCATCGATACTACCAAAACAAACAAGCTTAACGCTGATAATAACGATCTAATTCCGCCAATTGCTTCCCGTGTCAATTGATTTAATGAGCCATTGGATATAGAAGTGAATTGCCCAATTGGAAAACCGCGAGATTTTGCCCACGATTGCGCTGTTTCCACTATTTGTTGCAATTGATTGACATATTCAGGAACTTTCGGTTCGATAATCTCAGCAGTTATTGATAATATTCCCACCGCCAAGCCTAGTATTGCTAAAAGAAGCAATAAAACTAAAATCAGACTTAACCAACGAGGTAAACGCCCTTCGAGCCGACGTTGCAGTGGATGCACCAAAATAACAATAAAAAATGCAAACGCCAGAGGTACAGAAATAGATTGAGTCGCTTTGAGAGCCGATACTATTAAAATTGTGGCAATAATTGCCATTAAAATTGGAGTTGTTTTGCTTGATAATTGCATGATTTAAGATTGCAGCTATTAGGCGCTTACTGGCTCTGTATAACCTTGAATATTCTCCGGCTCGTACTGACGTATTATTCGTGTAGCTTCTCTTATCTGAGCTTCGGTTCCTTTAAATACAATGATATACTTGCCAGCATTTAAACGATTGCGGTAAGCCAGCGCATCACCGCTACCTACAGTCCAACCTACAGCGCCACCAACTAAAACAGCACCCAAGCCTCCAGAAACCGCACCTAAAATACCTCCAATCAGATGGTTTCCGATACTACCAGCCCAGCTAAAAATTTCAATTCCCGAAAGTAAATTAAAAGCATAACCAGCTGCAAACCCGAAAGGAATAACCCAAGCAAGTTTTTTTGATTGTTTCCCAGCTTGTTTATTTGGCTGAATAAATCCAAATTCATCTGCACTTTTGTAACCTTGTCCAAGAATGCTAATTTTCTCTTTGGGAAAGTTTTCTTTTTCCAGAGCAGTATAAGCGGCTTCTGCTTGAAAACGATCGGATAATACAGCAATTAAATAATTCATAAATCAAATCTACAGTTAATAAACTAGAAAACACAAACAAACTTTACTTTAAATTAATGAAAATCAATGTAAGGTTGGACAAACAGCATTATTGCTCCTACAGCTACAAATGATAAAGTTACCCAAAATAAAATTAAATTAAGTCTCATTATTTTGTATCCTAATTTCAATTAAATTAAAAAACACTACCTTTTGTAATGAAGCTAGCGATCGACTACTTATTCAAACTTAAACTTGAAAATTGATTTATTTATCCCTCAGTTGAGAGAATCTGCGTCAGATTAAAATATGTCAAAAGTATAACTATAGCTAGTTGTAATGGTGCAACAGTAAAGCATATGGGGTAAAAACTAACTATCAAAACTTAACCTATGACCTATACTCCACCGAAACTTCTAACTTTCGAGCAATTTATAGCAGAATACGGAGATAACCCAGCCTACGAACTTCTTGATGGAGAATTACGCGATCGCTCACCAACAGGTCCTCATGAAGAAGTTTCGGGGAGTATTGCTGGTAGAATCTATACAGAAATTCTTCGTTCTAGGTTAAACTGGCTGATTCCCAAAAGCTGTTTGATTAAACCACCAGCAGCAGAAGCTACAGCACTACGTCCCGATGTCATTGTTTTAGATAAAGCAGAACTAAACAACGAGCCACTTTGGCAAAAAGAACCGATTATTTGTAACGGTAAAACAATTAAACTTGTAGCCGAAGTTGTTAGTACGGCAGTTGCTTCAAGCCGGGGAACCCGTCCAACGCACTGCCTCACTAATTGGCAAGATGATTATGCGAGGAAAGTAGAAGAATATGCTTTTCTGAATATTCCAGAATACTGGATTATAGATTTTCGTGGTTTAGGTGGTTTACAATTTATCGGCAACCCAAAACAACCTACTTTTACAATATGTAAGTTAGTTAATGGTGTGTATCAACAGCAAAAATATCGTTTAGGAGATGCAATTACATCTTATCTTTTGCCAAGGTTGCAATTTAAACTTGATGATGTGATGCCGTATTAATTATAGATTTTTTTAGGATTGAGTAGCACACAGGCATGGGGAATGAAATTTAATTTAGAGTTTGATTTTATTAACGACTATCCACTTCATGCTACACCGCCGATTGTCCACCTGCCTGGACTAATAGATTTATAACCCGCGCACCATCCGGGTTTTGTTTGTATAGCCCCCTTCACCGCTAAGTGCGGCATATTTATTCACTCGGTTCAATTCTCTCAATAAATGATTAAAAACTTGTCTAGATTAGCAGGTTAATCCGCCTGAATAATCCTGTAGGGAATTGTTTTATTGCAAATTGTAGTAACAATTCTTTCCGGACAAAAGTCAACTTGATGGAAACAATATTAGTGGCTATAACAGTGTTTTGAGTTATACAATTATTTCTACTGATGAAAAATAATAATCATCCAAAACCGTTTTGGATTGCAGTAACATTTTTACTTACTTTTGGTAGTAGTGTTTTTGTTGGCTTTTTAGCTTCTATATTTATTTCTAAGTCTTATTGGGGATATTATTTAAATCCACCTGGATTACCCAGTCAAGTTGATAATTTTGAGAAAATCCGTTCAATTACTCCTGTTTCCAGTATTAAAAGAAATGATGGGAGTAGAATTTTTAAGATTGATACTTCAAATTCCTGCATAAAAGAAATACAGTCGGGGGGTGAAAATATTCAAAGCAACTGCGGTACGGGAAAATGTAACACAGAATATTGCGATAACAGTCGTATACTTCTATCTTTATATAAAACAGAAAAGCTGCCGAAAAAGGCTGACTACATTTCTCCTGACAAGCTAAATTCTTTGTATGATGACTTAGAAAAAACCGAAGTTTTATATCAAGGCGAACCGGAATACAATGGTGAATTGGTATCGGATAAAACTAGCGGACAATTAATATCCAAAGGTGATGGTAAGCGACTTGAAGGTATAGTCGTTGAAGCTGAAGATAAAGATAAGCGATCGTATTTATTTATAGCAGTTAATGGCGGACAAATTAGTAACGACCATTATCCATATTACGAATTCTTATTTGAATTACCGAACGTTGAATCAACTCCCAAATTAATCGCAAGCAATCGCTTATTTTACGAAATTGCAGGAGTTGAAGGGATTTTAGAATGGTATTCGATATGGATGTTTTTTATTGTAATTAGTTTTATTCTGAGTATTCCACTCACATTTCTGCTGATTCGCATGAAAGCACATCTAAAACCGCAACCTTCCCAATAATTCTTTGCGTCTGCGTACCTTTGCATGAGATGATTATTTGAAATGCGTATGTAGAGATGCAATCATGTTTGGTAGCACCCAACCCGACACACCCCAACCCAAATGGCTGCATAAGCTAGATAAATTTGTCAAAGCGCATCATCTTGAATTAGCGGCGCTTTCATGGGGACTTTGGCAGCAAAATGGTAACAATGAGGGTACTATTGGTATTGATCTACTACCCTCGCCGCATTTTGTGTATTGTCCGCATGACGCAATTAAGAAGTTTAACGATAATGTAGATAATAAGGTTCAGGAAATTTTGGGTTTGATAGATAATCATCAACCGGAAACAGAAGTCTTGATGATAGGTATTGGCAAAGAACAAATCAAGTTAATTTATTTTGAACCAGAAACCCCACCACCTGTTTGTTTTAAACAAGTTAACCAAGATGTGGATCGATTAATGGATTTTTTAGAAGCGGGGATGAGTGAAGAGATAGTCGATCAATCGCATCCTCCGGGTGAAAGCTGATATACGCCAGCGCTTGGGGGTAAATAATAAGTAAATCTACAGTAAATTATCGTTATTACAAATAAAAAACAGATCGTTGGTAGTGCGAGCATCTTGCTCGCTAGAAAATACTTGCTTGCTAGAAACATACAAATTAAATACGTAACAATTTATCAGCATCCTGAGAAGCGATCGCTGGTAGTGGTTGAGTGCATAATTTTTGAAGGGTAAAAAGGTTCGTAGTAAGGGCATTGGTTCCCTCCGGATTGGGGCTTAAGCCCTTACTACAAACCGATCGGAATTAATAAAAAAGATCCGTAGTAGTCCTTTTCAAAAGTTTTGACTGGTTCATTTTTTCGGTATACTTTGGGAGACGTAGCACTGCGGAACTCTCTACAACCCATTGCGACTATCAAACCCACGCTTAACCTTTTATTAACCATCTTATTGCTAAACAATACTAATATAAACTTAGTATCTTTTTAATAAAAAAATTACTTAAAACGCAAGTATATAAGTAATCTAAACAACAATTAATTTACCAATGTTTCGGATAGGATACAGCTATTAAAGCAAGATTATCTTTTAATCAATAAGCTGTTTGGGAGAACAATAGGAGTGGATGAACAACTTCAAAAACTGATTGACGAAGTATGTCGTTACGAAGAAGGTACCCCAGAAAGACAAAAAGCTTTAAATAGGCTGCTGATAACCGTTCAACAACTTCCTGGTATAAAAAAGGATAGCCATCAAGATTATTTAGAAGCTTTAAATAAAACATGGCAATGGGTTTGTCGGAGTGTTGATAAATTTCAAGCAAATCCCAACGAATCTTTACAAGAATGCTTGGTTAAATGGATTAACGGCTATTTAAAGTGGCGTATTAGAGATTTATATGCTCCAGATAGTAAATATACAATTAGTTTAGACCGACAAATAAATAATAATGAAGGTAAAAAAGTTACTAGGCTGGATATCTTGCCAGATCCGCAGTACAGCAGTATTACTTTAGACTTGCTAGATGTAAAAATTGCTGAGATTCAAAAACGCGATCGCTGCTCTTGGGGAGAAAGAATCATCCAATTTATCGAGCAAGACGAAAAACGTCTGTTGAGCAACTGTGGTACAAGGGTAAATCCAGAATGCAACTGTCAATTGTTAGCAAAACGGTTATTGCTGGCAAAACCGTCTCATAAAATTGCCGATATTGCCAGAGAGTTTAATGTAAGCAATCAAACTCTATACTCTCATTGGAAAAAAAAATGCTTACCTTTACTTAAAGAAATAGGTGTGAATTTAAGGATTGATTAATGAACAACGCGCAACCAAATCGTTTACAAATTCCTTTGGGGAAAGATGCTCATCAAAAAGCTGAAGAATTTGCTGCGGAGCAAGAAACTGTAGAGAAAGGTAAACAAGTTTATCTGAATACTTTAGCAGTTTATGCCGTTAATAATTATCTGCAATGGCTAAATATTGAAACGGCGTTGCATCAAAGCGATAGCTGGAATTGGAGTATTAGGAAGTTCTTTGATGTTGCCGATTTAATCTTGCCAAATGTTGGTAAAATAGAATGTCGTGCGGTATTGCCTGGTGAGGATACTTTGGTTTTGCCCCAAGAGGTAACGCAACGAATTGGTTATGTGGCTGTTGGGCTAACAAAACAGCTAGATTTTGTTGAAATATTAGGTTTTCTCCCAGCAAAAGCGATAATTGGGCATTCAAAAATAATTCAAATAAACCGATTGCAATCCCTTGATATTCTAATTAACACTATATATGGACGCAAAAATTTAGTAAATTTGTGTCAGTGGTTGGAAGGAATATTCGATCGAGATTGGCAATCTCCGGAGTTAGTTTTAGCTGATGATTTCAGAAGTGCTGCGGCTAAAACGAAGCATAATACTAATTCTATAACAAATTCGATCGGTCGCGCCAAAGTAATTAATGTTGGTAGACAAGTAGTTACATTAATGGAATTAACGCCAACAAACAGTGCAGTTTTTGACATTCGTTTGCGGGTTTATCCGGCAGAAAATACGATTCATCTACCTAAAAAGTTGCAACTTACTATCTTTGATGAGTCGGGAAATGCTTGTATGAAAACTCAAGCAGAAAACAATGATGATTGGATGCAGCTTGAATTTAGCTGTCAACATGAAGAGAAATTCAGCGTGGAATTGAAGTTAGGGGAAATAAGTATTACCGAAGAGTTTGTTGTTTAAATGCATCAAACAATAGAGAGATTATTATGGCGATTGTAAAACTTAAACTCAGGGAAAGCAAACAAGGATGGATGGTAGATTTAACTGCGAAGCAACTAGACGTTGAAACGGAGGGATTTTTACCTGCTCTACCACCACAGTTGGAATTATCTTTTAACGATTGGCAACTTGCTTACCGTGAAATTGATGCAGTGCGCTCTGTTTTCACTTCACGTCAACTACGTATTACTCCTAAAAGCGTAACCAAATATTCCAGCGCCGAGCATACAACCTCGGTTAAAGAAGGTTTAAATCAATGGCTTAATTGTGGCGATCGCAGATGGTTGCCCGTGCGGGATAAATTAATTGCGATCGCTCAGCAGTTGCATCAAAAAAATGAGGAAATACGCATCATAATTGATGCTAAGGATGTAAATTTGCGCCGCCTTCCTTGGCAAGAATGGAATTTATTTGAAGAACATTATCCCCAGGTAGAAATTGCCCTGAGTGCGGCAAAAAGTACCTATAAAAAAACAGATTACCTATTTCCGAAAAGCTCAAAAACTAGAATTTTAGTTGCTGTCGGTAGAAGCGACGGTATTAATACTAAAGATGATTTAGAAGTAATTCAAGAGTTAGAACAACATGGTGCAGAAGTTGTTTGCTTAATGCAACCTACCCCTAAAGAATTATGTAGCGCTTTGTGGGATGAACAAGGATATCATATTTTTATATTTACAGGACACAGTGGAAGTAGAGAAGATGGCGATATTGGTTGGATTGAACTTAACGATAATGATAGTTTGAGTATTGAGCAATTCAAAGAAGCTTTGAAACAAGCTATTAACCTGGGGTTACAGTTAGCAATTTTTAATTCCTGCGATGGTTTGGGGTTAGCAAATCAACTAGCACAACTGCATCTACCTCGGTGTATTGTGATGCGGGAACCCGTACCCGATAAAGTTGCAGTCGAATTTTTAAAGAACTTTTTCCAAGAATTTACGGGCGATCGATCTCTTTCCACAGCTTTAAATAAAGCCCGCAAACGTCTAGAACATTATAATTTAGAATATCCCGGTGCAATTTGGCTTCCTACAATTTGCGTTGCATCTAATGTAGAACCTTTAACTTGGGAATCGCTGAGTACGGGGAACAGTAGCTATTTGAAAGCTGATGAGAGTGACTCAAAATCGAAGCCAAATAACCTTATTAAACCATTAATATTAATAAGTTTTTTAGTTATTGGTGGTATTGCTGCTTGGAAGCTATTTTCAGATTCTCCGCAAAAACAAGCATTAATAGAAACTGTCTCATCAAAACTTCCTCACGATTCAAAATTAAGTCCGGAACATATTTCAGGAACATTCCGCTACGGAGGAAGCACAAGTTGGGCACCTATTCAAGATAAAGTTGAAAATGCATTCGAGATACTTTATCCTAATTTTAAACTCAAATATATCAAGCCTAGTCAAGATAATTATGGTTCCACTACTGGCATTAAAATGCTTTTGAATGACGAACTTGATTATGCGCTGTCTTCTCGTAATCTTACGCCTGAAGAACGAAAAATTGCAGAAAAGAAAGGCTTTGTTTTAGGTGAAATTCCTGTAGCTATCGATGCAATTGCAGTAGTTGTAAACCATAGGCTCAACGTTGATGAATTAACATTAACGCAACTTGAAGGTATCTATACCGGCAAGATTCTTAACTGGAAAGATTTAGGCGGATCGAACTTACCAATAATACCTTATTCTCGAAGTGAAGCAGGAGGTACTGTAGGGTATTTTATCGAAGACGTTTTAAGAGGCAAAGAATTTGGTGATAACCTTAAATTCGTTCCTACTACTACAAAAGGTGTAAGTGAGGTAGCAGCAAACGACGGAGGTATTTACTATGCTTCAGCTTCAGAGGTAGTTAATCAATGTAGTGTAAAATCTTTAAAACTAGGAAAAACAGAGAGTAATATAGTTGCTCCATACCAACAACCACTTATTCCTCCTTATGATTGCAGCAATACAAATCGGAATAAAGTAAATATCGATCGATTTTCCAATCGTGAATATCCTATCACCAGATGGTTGTATGTAATTTACAAAGAAGTTTCTGTTAATCAAGAAGAATTTGATTTACATCATGATTTTAAGTCAAAAGAAAAAACTAAACGCGCTGCCGAAGCTGCTCAAGCTTATGCAAATTGGTTAAAAACAAATCAAGGTAAACAACTATTAGAAAAAGCAGGGTTTGCTTCAAACTTTTAATGTGGGTTTTGCTTCAATGCCGATAAGATTTATAGAAGTTTTGAATTTTATAGCCTCAGACTTATAGTCTAAAGGCACAATATTCATCTCAACCTATTAATCGCAATTTCAATAGGATTTTGTTTCGTATTATCTTCTAACTGAAAAGAATTAAAAAAATGCTTGGCATCTCCGGCTTTATAATCAGAAACATCTAAAAGATACAGCCTTTTACCCACCAAAAACAAACGAGTTTTAGCAGTTGTTTCTTGATTTTTATTCTGATACTCTACTTCTATACCCGGATATTTACCTAATGTAATATTGTTTTTATTTAGTAACTTTACGTCAGTTCCTAAAAATTGTTTTAAAAAATTATTATAAACTTTACTCAACGGTAAGTAACTTAAGTTTGTACGATAATCTACATAACCAACTATATACGAGCTTTTTTTAGTATCCGCATAATAAATATTGATTGAATAATCTTCAGTTTTAGAATTCAAATTAGTTACAGATGTATCCGGTACAAAAATCGAAAAATTCCCCTCATCTGAATAAAACTCTTTCCATCCGGAAGTTGCTACTAGGGAATTATCAGTATTAACTTGGGTAAACAGCGAAATTAATTCCACTTGTAGTTGTGTTGTAAATAGTTGCTTAGGAGAAAATGCAATTGCTGCACTAACTTTTGAAGTATATGCTATTACACCTAATCCAAGCATTACAACTTTTACTGATAATCTATTCATTTTCGTGTCTCCTGCAATACTGGAACAATGCTTTGGTACAAACCTTAATACAGCTAATATCAATTCAAATCACTACGATTATTTTAATTTACGGAATAATTTATATTTACATATCAGCACGATGTCGGATTTTTACGAAAACCATCCATGATTATGCCTATTAATTACCGCTTTTTGTAGTTAAGCATAAAGTAAAATAAATAAAATTAAGACGTTACGTCATGTAACGCCTACATATTTGGATTACTGAATAAATTTATACAAAATTGTAAAAATTGAAGCAATAATATCAAACATAAATAGAGCATCACTTCAATTATTGTGATGCCGCAATTATCCCTATTCAATATCAGATAAACAACTTTTACGAAAAACTAATCAATCAAACCTTCTTCTCTTGCCCGAATATGAGTTATAACTCGAAGATTTTTTCCTTGATTTCTTAATTCTTCAACATTAATATCTAACATCAGTTGTAATTTAAACCAATAATGACGCACCATACGCTCGGAAACACAGATATGTGCGGCAATTGCTTTATCTTGGAATCCTTCTTCAAATGCTAAATTAAGCAGCCTTATCCACTCCGGTTTAATTTCCAACCCCGAATTAATTGCTTTGATACCTTTGGTATGAGTTAATCCTTGCATTGCCCAATCGACTCTCTCCAATGTTTGCTGAGTAGTAAGAGATTTTTCTGCAACTACAAAACCTGATGGATGATTATCAATTACCGACTTCATTCTTACTAAATTTTTGATACAGGTGCTTTGTACGAAAATATTAATTTGGGGATAGTCACTTAATAATTTCTGAAGTAGTTGCATCCCATTATTAATTCGGGTTGCTTCCCCTACATTTTGTGCAATGCAAATGTCAGTAATAACTAACTCTGGCTTAAATATCTCAACTTGATACAAAGCATTTTCTACAGTTGTAGCAGCGTGAATTACAGCATTCGGGTAATAGGAACACAATATTTTGATTGTGCCATTCAGAAATATTTCGTAGCTCTCAACAATCAAAATTTTAGGAGATACTTTTTTTTGTATTAGGTTCATATTTAGTTACTCAAATTGATATAGTTTGTTTTCCAGGAGCAACTTGCACCATTCTGACTAAAAGAAACCGGGTTGCTCGTCGAGATGCTTTGTTTGGGATACATACTTATGTACTTATCTGTTCTTAATTGGTAGTAGTTAAAAAAAAACCCGATCCAAATAGTTACACGCGCTTAAAATTGGAAATTAAAATCAACTGCAATTCCTCACCTCAAAAATAAAATATTTCATAATTTAGTAGCGATCGCTTACCTCATCTACACTCTGCTTTTTTACACTATAACTCCGTAATATTGCGACTACTAGCTATCCATACTACATTTTACCTGAAGATTCCGTAAAGCTCTTAAAGACTCTGAAAAAAAGTTTAGCTCAAAAAGCGGGGAAAAGTCTAAACTCTTCCCCGCCTGGTAATTTATGCCTTATTTTTTTTGTTGGAACACACTAATAGCCGCTTGAGGCAAAATCAAACTTTTTTAAGGTTGCTTAGAAACGATAGCCAAGCCCAATACCGAATGCAGCATCAGCATTATTATCTAAAGGAACCTTTAAATCGCCGAAAGCTACTACATTTGTGGCAATTTCTGTTTCTGCACCACCATTCAGAAACGCTGTAGAATCACCCTCACCGAAAGCTAAACCAGCGCCAGCGTAAGCATTTGCCTTTTCAGAGATCGCTAGATCGTAAGTAACTGCTGGTGCAAATTGGGTATAAGTGCTGCCAGAAAAATCTGTTACATCTACACTACCACGCACGGAGATTGGTAACTGGCGAACGTCATAACGTCCGTAAACGTTAACCCCAGTTATTCCGCTTCCAGTTTGAAAACTACCACCAACGTAGCTTCCTTCCAAACCTTTTTTGGATTGAGCGTTAGCAGACAATGTAGATGCGAAAGTCAAAGCACAAGCGATCGCCGACACCGCCGAGACTTTTGCAGCAGACTTAAGAAACTGTCGCATAATATTGCCTTAGTATAATTTTTAACTTCATCGGGATATCTTCGGAATTCAAAAGATGCTTTTTATTCCGAGTGCTTAGAATATTAGCTCAGTATTTTTTCTGGTGTCGGTATGGAAAACAACTTATATAAAATCTTCTTTATGACTCTGAATGACTCCTAAAATTAGGCAAGATTTTATAAGGCAATAATTTCATAGCAGAAGAAAATAGTAATGGCGTTAAGAGAAATTCTCAACGCCCAATTTTCAATCTATATAAATTTTTAAGCTACATTGTTGAATCTTGTTAGTCAAAGTTTACAAGCGATAACCAATACCAGCTTTGAACAGGCTACCATCCTCAGTAAAATTTCCGTCGCCGTAAACAACAAACTTTTTGCCTATTCCTGTTTCAGCACCTACTTGCAGTAAGGCTCCGCTGCCATTACTATCAGCAGCATCATCGACAGCAATACTATAATAGCCAGCACCTACATAAACATTAGTATTCTTAGCTACTGGAATATCGTAGGTAACAGTAGGTATAAATAAGCCAACTGCACAATCTTCCGGAAAGCAATCAAGCGTACCACCTAAAACAGAAGCACGCAAAGATACCTTAGCCTTTGGAAAAGAAATACGTCCGCTCAACCCACCAAATGCTCCTATATCTTCAGCAGTACCACCAGTAACACCGATATAACCTTCAGGCATTCCTTTAGGTTGAGCGTTTGCCTTGGTAGCTCCAATAAAAGTCAAAGCACAAGCAATTATGGACACACCAGAAACTTTAGCAGCAGACTTAATAAACCGTTGCATAATTACCTTTATAAAATATGAAAGTTGTTACCAGCTTCAGAGCTAAAAGGAGGATATACCCTCTTATTCTTCTCGTATATCCTTTGTTTAACTCCTATTTTTTCATATGTTAAGACAATAGTTTTGGGTATACAAGTATACTAAATTACAATTATCAAAAAAATTCTTTAATCCTTTCAATAGCTCGGAATTGAGTACAAATATTAAAAGGTCTTTTTCCTAACCGGAGATGTCTAAAGTTTCCAGGGTAAAAGTTACAGATTATAAAAATTTCAAAGATGTTGATTATTGGGGTTATGTTTGAAACGCTTCAATTACAATATAATTCAATGTAAACAAGTGAAATTACGAAACTAAAGCAACATTTCTATTTTTATTGTGATTTTGTGACGTAAATTTACTCCGATAACAAAAAATAATCAGAGGAAACAATTGATATTTCGATCGCATCAATCCTCATAGAATATAAAATTGAATTAGTTATGAAACTCTTACCAATTCCCAGTTAAAAGCGATTGACCTCTAATTTAAAATATATTTTGTAGAAGACTTACTAAAAGCTTATTCTTATCTAAGTAGTTTGGTTATTTGCATACTAATCTACAAAAATAGTAGGGAGAATGTATCACATAGAACTTCACTATTTCTATAAACTCCGAATTACTCCGAATTACGTGTAAACTTTATATTAAAAAGGTAGAATATATTCAGCAACATAATCTTAAGCAAATGTTCCCAAGCGATTTTTTGACTGAAATGGCGCACAAACACGAACTTTCTCAAGATCAAGAAGAAGTTTTTTTGATGCGAATGGGGAATGGTCAAAGTTACGAAGAAATAGCCTCGGAATTAGATACTTCTGCGGATGCTTGTCTGAAAAGGATGGGACAAGTTTATAAAAAGTTTAAGGTGAGCGGTAGTAGCCGAGGTAAAGAAAATCGTTTGCGAATTTTCTTAACTAGAGAATGGGAACAACTTAAAACCAATCGACATGAAGATAACTCAGAATTATTAGTAAATACTCAGCAAGTAGATGCAACTATTATTAAAGAGGTAGAAAGCGAATCTCCTGTAGTTCCTATAATACAGAACTTACCAGCGCGGGAATATACAACTTTCGTCGGACGCGATCGCGAAATTGCCCGATTGATGGAACTGTTAGATTACGCACATTCTGCACATTTAATTAGTGTAGATGGTATTGGTGGGGTAGGTAAAACTACTTTGGTGGTAGAAGCAGCTTATAGATGTAAGGATGCATCAAAATATTCCAATCTGCCTACTTTTGAAACCATAATCTTTACATCTGCAAAGCTTAATCATCTTACTCCTATGGGACTTTTACCGCGATTAGCTCCCACTAGGACTTTACGCGATATCTGTCGAGAAATCGCTGGTGTTTTGGAGTTTTCGGAAATAAATAATTTATCTTTGCCAGAACAAATTGAGGTAATTCGTCACAAGCTTTCGCAGATTGAAACTTTATTAATTGTTGACAATTTAGAAACTATTGAAGATAAGCAAGAAGTTCTTTCCTTTTTGTACGATTTACCACCGACGGTAAAAGTAATTATTACTACCCGCGAACAAACTTTATTTGTCCCGATTCGCCTTAATTCTCTACCGAAAGAACATGGTTTGCGGCTTATTCAACATGAAGCTAAAGAAAAAGGTGTTGAGTTAACTAAAGAAGAATCACAGCAACTTTATGAAGCCGTAAGTGGAGTACCGGCGGCGATGATTTACGCTATCGGGCAGATGGCGGCTGGTTATTTACTCGCAGATGTATTGGTATTAATTAAACATCCTCAAGGTGATATTGCTCGTTTTTGCTTTACGACTTCAGTAGATCCTCTGAGAAACTCGCCACCTCATTATCTATTAATGGGACTAACTCTTTTCCTGCAACCAGTTACTAGAGAAACCATTGCTGGAGTTATTTTTGAAAATCCAGATCCGATCGCAATATCTCAAAGTTTAGTCAAGTTGCAACAACTTTCCTTGATTTATCAACAACAGGGGCGTTATAGTACCTCTGCCCTGACTCGCGAATATGCTTGGGCTGAATTAGCTGCAAATGCTGAATTTGAGCAACAATTACGCCAGCGTTGGTTAGATTGGTACCTTAAATTTTCCGAATCATTTGGGGATAAAGATTGGAAAGAATGGCATCTAAGCTATGAATATTTAGAAGCCGAATGGGAAAATCTGCAAGCAGTATTGGAATGGTGTATTTCACACGCCCGATATTCTGAAGTAAAAACCTTATGGCAGCGTATAAAAGGATATATTCATGTACGTGGGTATTGGGATGAGCGTTTAGAGTGGGGTGCTTGGTTGATTGAGGCTGCAAAGCAAGCAGGTGATTGGAAAACAGCCTTAGAAGCAATGTGCGATCGCGCTTGGACTTTGGTAAGAATGCGCTCTGTTGAGCAGTTGCAAGAAGCACAGGTATTATTACAAGAAGCTTGGGATTTACGCCAGCATCAAACCGTAAGTTTTCAGTTAGAATTAGCTGCAAACATGGTAATTTTGCACGTTCATCTTTCACAATTGCAGCAAGCACAAAAATGGATCGAAGTGAAAAAACAGCTATTAGAAAAAGCTAAACTTAGTCAATCGGAATATCACTCACAGCAAGTTCAGATTTTGTATTATCAAGGACAAATATTTTATCGAGAAGGTGATTATCAACAAGCACAAACAACTTTCGAGCAAGCATTATCAAAAGCACAACAAATAGAATGGCAAAAAGCAAGCGCAGCTATTCAAAATTGGTTGGCAGATATTGCACTATTAAATGGTGATTTAGCTTTATCTCGGCAACTGTTAGAATTTAGCTTACCAATGGCACAAAGAAATAAAGATAAGCGGATTATAGCTTTCCATAAAGCAACATTTGCTAAACTCGAAAAAACTTGTGGAAATGGTTTTCTTGCTCATCGTTTAGCAAAAGAAGCGGCGGAAAGCTTTGAAAGTTTAAAAATGAGTGCAGAAGCCCAAGAAATGTATGCTTTACTTGCGAATTAAAATAATAGGGATTGGGCATTGGGCATTGGATATTTTTTAAATTATATTAATAATCCCATGCCAATTGCCAATTACCAATTACCAATTACCAATTACCAATTACCAATTACCAATTATCTAATAAAGCATTGGGAATAATTGGTAAATCAGCACAAGCAGCAAGGTTAACAGATGTGTTTTCTAGAACTCCTACTCCGAAAAACTCTTCAAATAAAGCTTTCGTTATACTAAAAGCTTGTGCGTAGATTTGATGTGTTTCTTGATTTTGTTCGCCGTCAATAGCGGAACAATGGTTTAGAATGTAACCAAAAAGAAAATAGGAGTCTCGAATATATTTGAGTAAATTCACCTCAATATGAGCGTGCCAAACTGCATCAATTTCTTGAGTGGGAACCAATATTGCAGCAGGATAAACTGACTTGAGGTATAAGTACAGTTTGTAACGTTTAATTGCCATTTGCGTTTTTTCTTTTGTCCATTCCTGAGAAAACATAAGTTTATTGGCAACCGGCTGTAAATCTAAGTTATTCACCCGATCGAAAAAAGTAACAATCTTCATTGGTTTTATGACTCTAATAAAAGTATGTGGAAGGATGATTTCGTTTTAATAATCATCGACATTTAATTATCGGGACGTTTAAAGTGTTTTTACGAAAGTTTTGAGAATTATTTTTACTTTGTGACCTAAAAAATACTGATGCGATCGACAAAAATGAAACTAAATTTGGTATTATCGCCGGAGTCGGAAAGCTCGCCGATAATACCAAAACTTTTAAGACAAAAATTAAATAGCTAAAAACTAACCTTTAATTTAACAGCGTTTTTTCGTAAATTTGCAGTGACAGACTGATTGAGTAGTATACAGGCTAAAAAATTTGCTTTGATTCCAATTGTGAATATAAAAGGGAGTTCCAAGATTAATTTGCAGCAATTACGCCAAGAATTGGAAAAAAGTAACTTTAGCAGCGATAAACGTATAGCCTTTTTTACGGTAGGTTATGGAAATGAAGGAGAATTTTAAATCAGTGAGCAGTGAAGAGTTGGGAGTTAGGAGTTGTGAGTTGGGAGTTAAGAGTTGGGAGTTGGGAGTGAGTAGTGAGTAGTGAGTAGTGAGTAATGAGTAGTGAGTAGTTAATTATTTAGCTCCTTGTCCCCTTCCCCATCTCCCCCCTCTACCCCCTCTACCCCCTCTCCCCCCTCTACCCCCTCTCCCCCTATCCCCCATCCCCCCATGCCCAATTACCAAATTTAATTATGAAATTAGCAAATCCTCTTTATTACCCGATCGCTGTATTAGCTGGCGGTGTTGTTCTTGTCGCCGGTGTTCGCTTTGTTGGATTACCCAACTTAATCGCTTTACCAGCATCTGTAGCAGTAGCTGCGGGTGGTGCTGCTGTAATGAAATCAAGAGAACCGGATGCTCAAAAAATTGCCCAGCAGCAGATACAAAGGGAATTAGAAATGCTGCAAACCTCGGCGAAAAGTTTAGCCCAAAAAGCCGAAACATTACGTCAAGAAGCCAATCAATTATTAAGTCGCGGTTCCTTTGAAATGGATTTATTAGTAGCGGTGCAAGAAGCTTGTCAAAGAGCAATTGAACTACCAATAAAAATTGATGAATTAGGTAGAAGAATTCACGGTGCTAATTCTTTATTATCAGTCAACGATTTACAACAGCAATTACAAGAAGTAGAAACAAAACGTTCTTCTTCTTCCGGTATTGCACGTCAACATTTAGACCAGCTTAACAACAGTTTGGAACGCAATATTCAGCTAGCAAAAGAAGGACAAAACGCCCGCACCGCTCAGATTACCAGTCTTTATACTTTAATTCAAGATTCTGCTGGGGTATTGCAACAAATACAAAATAAATTGCGTACTGTCGATTTAACAGATTCTCAGCAAGTTAGTCAGTTACAAGCGTCTACGGATGAGCTTACTAGCTTACAAGATAACTTTGCTTTTCTGGTTCGGAAGTGATTGAGATTGAATTATCTGGCGCTTTGTTACCGCACGCCACTTGCTACAACGGGGGGAACCCCCGCAACGCAGTGGCTTAGCTACACAAGCAAAACCCACCTGCGTGGGTTATGAATTCTGATTACCAACAGTAGAAACAGTAGCAACCGCTGCAATTGTGCGTCAAAACGTCGATCGCACAACCGCAAATGCTGCCAAAAAGCGAAAACATTACCAGCACTAAGTCAAAAAGGAATTGGAGAAATTAAACGGTTGTGGCAACGAGCGAATTAATTTTATACTTTAGGCGACTGGAAGTCGCGGCTACACAAGCGAAACCCCTCCGGGTTCACCACTCCCCTCAACGGTCGTGTTCCTCCGCACGGGGGTGGATTCACCGCCTGCGCGGGTTTAAGAGTTTTGGATTTTAGATTTTAGGATATAGCTATTGATGGTAAAGAATTTAAAGAATATATTAGTAATGTAATAGTTACAATTTTTACATCATAGTATATCAATGCCTACACAGAACTCTAAATTTCATACTATCAAAGATGGAGTTATTACTTTACACTCCAAGCATTTAGGCGATGTTGTTGAAGTCCATGTAAACAAAGATAAACGTCGTTTTTATGGTATTCGAGAAGACGGTACCAAGATAGAATATGGTCGCGATTATGGAAATGATTTTGCTCAACCCGTGATGCTTTATAAAATATTCTATTGTTTTAAAAATGACACCTGGAAGATGGGATATCAAACTAAAGATACTAAAGAAACTAAGTGGATGAGTGGTTTTAAAACAGCTAGGGAAGCTTGGTTGTATAGAGAAACATTAATTGCTAACGGTATCGCCCAAAGGTAAAATAATGGTGCGTTACGGCATTATCTAAATGCTAACTTCCAAGAATATTTACTCGTGCCGTAACACACCTTACAAGAAATTATTTTTTACAACTCCTAACTCCTAACTCACAATTACACCGCTACCGTCGTATTGGCAACTTTTTTAACAGGTGTTGCAACCATCTTCATTCCTGCGGGTGTCGCTAAAGTTAAGCCGCGACGCACGGGTTTGACGGCACGTTTATCGATTCTTGATACTTCATATTGCGATAAAATATTTGCTAGAACTAACTTCATTTCATACATCGCAAACGCCAATCCGATACAGCGCCGATTTCCACCACCGAAGGGGAAAAATTCGTAAGGGCTAAACTGTCTTTCCAAAAATCTTTCTGGTTTAAACTGCTTTGATTGCGGATAAACTTCTTCGCGGTGGTGTGCCATATAAATACTAGGAACTATCCAGCTATCTTTGGGTAATTTATAACCGCCAATTTCAATAGGATTTAATGCAATTCTAGGAAAAGCATTGATAGCAATAGGATAGATACGTAGAGTTTCTTGACATACTGCTGTTAAATAGGGCAGTTTAGCAACTACACCAGGTTCTGGATTATCGCCCAAATCATTAAGTTCCTTGAGTAATTTTTCGCGTACTTCAGGTAAATAATCAACCCAGTAGAAAGCCCAAGTCAAAGCAGAAGCAGTAGTATCATGTCCCGCGAATAGCAGCGTCAATAATTCATCGCGTAATTCTTCATCTGACATCGCTCCACCATCTTCATAACGCGCAGACATCATCAAACTCAAGATATCTTGGCGATTTTGGTTGGATTCGGCGCGGCGATCGCTAATTAAATCGTAAATCAAATCATCAATCTGCTTCCGCAAGTGTAAAACCCTACCCCAGGGACTCCAACTACCCCAATCCTTTTGTAAAAAGCTAAAAAACAAACTAGCAGATAACAAAGGAGAACTCAGAAAATCCAGTAGCGCAGAAATTTTTAAACGAAGTTCATTCAAACGCTTCCCTTCATCCAAACCAAAAACCGCGCTTAAAATTACGCTCAAAGTAATTTCCTGCATCGACTCGCGGATATTGAAAGGCTTACCCGTCTGCCATCGATCGCTTACCTGCTGCGCGATTTCGCAGATAGTCATACCATAAGCCCGCATCCGATCGCCATGAAAAGGAGGAGCCAACAACTTACGCTGACGCTGGTGGCGATCGCCATCTAGTAAAATCAAAGAATTATCGCCAACCAAAAACTTCAAAATCCGGTTTCCCCTACCAGCTTCCAAAGTATTCGCATCAGCCGTAAAAATTTGTTCCATCGCTTGAGGATCGCTAAAGTAAACCGTATTATTACCATCCTTAGTGGGAAGACTAAAGCGATCGCCATAAGCTTGAACAAAATCCTCCAGGTATTCCAAAGGTTGAAACACAAACTTCATCCGTCTTAGAAATATAGGCATTTCCGGGCTTGGTGGCAGATTGTAACTCGATGTCATAATTATTTGAGGTTTTCGACACGTCAGAATTCTATTGTGACGAAAAAATCAGTTAACAGTTAACAAGTTATTAATTGTGGTAGGTTTGATAATTGTTTGTAGTAAGGACTTTAGTCCTAAATCTGAGGACTAAAGTCCTTACTACGAACCTTAATTAATTTCTTGAATTCTTCCCTCCGCGCTCTCTGCGTCTAGTAAGGTTTTTTTTTAATCAGTAATCTTTATAGAGATTCAACACCGACATACATCAAAGTATAGAAAAGTCAATACCGCTTTGGGCAATCATACTATTTAAAAAAGATATAAAATAATATTTGTTGTTGCGTAAAATCGCTTAATAATACCGATATATGTATACAGCGTGACTTGAGGGTGCCTAATTCTTATCTGACTTAAATTTGATGCTAGTCTAACTGCTATTAATTTTAGGTACTTTTGACTTATCTGTATAAAAATATGAAAGAAATTAGAAAAAACAATTATTCGCAGTTTGTCATACGCAACTTAGCGCGTTACAGTTTAACAGCATTGCTCGGTATTATCTTGGTTGGAGAGTCAGTAAGCGCGATACCGAACGCGGGGGTGGAGGTAGCGCAACAGCAGGGAGTAACAGAACCAGATGCCCGTGCAAAAGCACAGCAAGCTTATCAAAAAGGAATGCAGCTTTATGAAAAAGGTACACAAAACGATTTGAGAAGTGCGATTATCCTTTGGGAAGAGTCGCTGAAGTTATGGCAAAAGTTGGACGATAAAGCACAGCAAAGCGCGACTTTAACCTATATTGGAGCAGCTTATTCTAAATTAGGGAATCAAGCTAAATCTTCAGAATATTTACAACAAGCGATCGCTATAAAAGGACAGCAGAAGCAAGCAAATTCTAATCAAGCGATTCGTGCGGAAGCGAAAAAGTTGACAGATGAAGGATTTGACTTATTTAAGCAAGGAACCGCAGAGTCATCAAAACAGGCTCTTGGTAAATGGGAACAAGCGCTTCTTTTATGGCGGAAAGCTGGAGATAAAAGTAGGCAAGCAAGAACTTTAGTTAATATTGGTTATGTATACGATATATGGGGAGATAAGCAGCAAGCACTCAAACTCTATAACCAAGGATTAACTTTAAATCGAGAAATTGAGGATAAAAGTGGAGAAGCAGTAACTCTCAATAATATTGGTAAAGTCTACTCGGATTTAGGAAATAAACAGCAAGCACTTAAATTCTATAACCAAGGATTAACTTTAAATCGAGAAATTGAGGATAAAAGTGGAGAAGCAATAACTCTCGGTAATATTGGTACTGTTCATGCTAGTTTAGGAGATAGCCAGCAAGCACTCAAATTCTTTAACCAAGCATTAGTTATAAGCCGGGAAATTAAAGTTAAAAGTGTGGAAGCAACAACCATTAATAATATTGGTTATGTCTACGATTTTTTAGGAGATAAACAGCAAGCACTCAAACTTTACAACCAAGCATTACTTCTAAGACGAGAAATTAGAGATAAAAGTGGAGAAGCAGGAAGCCTTAATGACATTGCTACTGTTTATATTGAGTTAGGAGACAAGCAGAAAGGTCTTAATTTATTAAACCAAGCATTAATTTTAAGACGACAAGTTGGGGATAAAGGTGGGGAAGCAACAACCCTTAATAATATTGGTCTTGCTTACTCCGATTTAGGAGAGTACCAAAAAGCACTTAATTTTTTTAACCAAGCATTACCTTTAAACCGCGAAGTTGAAGATAAAAGCCAAGAAGCAACAACTCTAAGTAATATTGGTGTTATTTACAATAATTTAGGAGACAAGCAGCGTGCGCTTGATTTGTTTAGCCGAGCCTTACTTTTAAACCGCAAAGTTGGGGATAAAAGTGGGGAAGCAGCATATCTCAATAATATTGGTGCTGTTTACGATGATTTGGGAGACAAGCAGCAAGCCCTTAGATACTACAATCAAGCATTATCTTTAAGCCGCGAAAATGGGTATAAAACTGTACAAGCGAAAACTTTTAACAATATTGGTAAAGTTTACTTCAATTTAGAAAACAATCAGCAAGCACTCAAATTCTATAACCAATCATTACCTTTGAGCCGGGAAGTTGGGGATAAAACTCAAGAAGCAACAACTCTAAGTAATATCGGCAAAATCTACAATTCATTAAAAGACAACCAGCAAGCACTCAAATTCTACAACCAAGCACTACCTCTAAGCCGCGAAGCTGAGGATAAACGGTTACAAGCAATAATCCTTCGCAACATAGCTATAACATATAAAGAACAAGGTAATCTCCAAACAGCCCTCACCAACAGCAAAGCCGCAGTAGATATCATTGAAAACCTCCGCACCAAAGTAGATAGCAACGAGTTACGTACATCCTACTTCGCCACCGTACAAGATATCTACAAACTTCACATCGATATATTAATGCAATTGCACAAGCAAAACCCATCTCTCGGATACGATGCTCAAGCACTCCATGCCAGCGAAAAATCTCGCGCTAGAGGACTTTTAGAACTATTAATCGAAGCCAACGCCGATATCCGCAAAGGTGCTAATCCGGAACTTTTAGCACAAGAAAAGCGTTTACAACAACAAATAGAAGCTAAAGAAAAATTACGACTTGATATACTCAGCGATAAGAATAAAAGTAATGACCTAATTTCAAAAGCTGCCGCACAAAGGTTTAAAAAAGAAGTTCAAAACCATATCTACGAACTCAATCAACTTCAAACCAAAATCAAAACTACTAATCCCAAATACGCAGCGCTTAAATATCCCGAACCTCTTAACTTACCTAAAATTCAGCAGCAATTAGATAAAGACACCGTACTTTTACAATATTCTTTGGGTGAAAAACGCAGCTATCTATGGAAAGTAACTCCTGATTCCCTCGAAAGTTACGAATTACCCAAAAGCGAACAAATAGAAACAGCCGCGAACAACTTCAGAAAATTGTTACAAGATCCTTCTACACAAAGTCGTTCGACAGAAGAAACGGGTAAAGCTGCAACCGAATTAAGTAAACTCATCCTTGCACCCGTCGCAAATAAACTTGGTAAAAAACGTTTGGTAATTGTTGGTGATGATGCTTTGCAATATATTCCTTTTGCCGCACTTGCCGATTTAAATTCACAACCTGCCAGGGATTCAAAATCCCTAGCTAATAGCGAAAGTCCTCTAAAGAGGACTAAAGATTTACTTATTTCAAAAAAGAATATACCAAAACTTTTACCGTCAGTCCGTTTCAACGGACTTCAGCTATTAGACTGGGGTTTGCAACCCCAGGCGGGTAAGATGCTCGCGAAAAGTTTAAAATCCGAACAATTCACCCAACAAATTATTGCACAAACTAATAACCCATCTCCACAAAAAAACTTAAATTACCAACCATTATTAATCAATCACGAAATCGTACATTTACCTTCAGCATCAACCATCGATATTCTCAGAAAAGAAACCGCACAACGTCCAACTGCACCGAAAACCTTAGCAGTTCTAGCAGATCCAGTATTTTGTAAAGATTATCAACCAGCTACTGGTAATTCTTGCAATAACAACAACATTGACGACATTGATGTAGAAGCGTTACAAAGTTCGCTAAGAAGTATCAACTTTAACAAAATTAACTCACTTCCAAATACCCGCAAAGAAGCAGAACAAATTCTCAAACTAGTATCACCGGAAAATAGCTTGAAAGCCTTTGATTTCGATGCTAATTATAACTGGGCTACTCAAAAACAACTCAGCAATTATCGTTATTTGCATTTCGCAACCCACGGTTTTGTCGATCCAAAAAACCCAGAATTATCAGGAATTGTGCTGTCATTGTTTGATAAACAAGGCAATCCGCAAAAAGAAGGTTTCCTCAGACTGCACGAACTATTTAACCTCAACTTCCCCGCAGAATTAGTGGTTTTGAGTGCCTGTCAAACCGGAATTGGTAAAGAAGTCAAAGGTGAAGGTTTGGTAGGGTTGACAAGAGGACTCATGTATGCAGGTGCCGAAAGAGTTGTGGTGTCTTTGTGGAACGTTAAAGATGATGCAACTGCATTGTTGATGCGTGAATTTTACCAAGAAATGTTGCAGCAAGGTAAATCACCAGCAACCGCATTAAGGGAAGCACAGTTAAAAATGTGGCGATCGCACAAATGGCAAAATCCTTATTCCTGGGCTGCTTTTACCATTCAAGGTGAGTGGAATTAAAAAGTTAGAAGTTAAGAGTTATGAGTTATGAGTTAAATATTTTTCACTGTTCACTGATAACTGTTATGAATAAACAACCTTTCGCTTTTTTTATCGCTTCGATTCTTTTTGCATTAATTTTCGGTTCTTTGACAATTCAAGCTGAAGCGGAAACCGAATCTCAAAATGCTGCGACTCCGGAATTTATCAACGTTCAAGATGGTGAGAAAATTCAATTACAAGGAGATGGTAGACCTTTTAAACCCGTTAATATCAAGCAATTTGATGAGCCTATTGGTGATGGCAGAGCGGTGATTGGTCCCGATGAGCGTCACCCAATGCTGAGTAGAGATTATCCTTGGGCTGCGATCGGTCGGATTGAAGGTGTTAAAGCTGATGGGGAAGACTATCACTGTACGGGAAGTTTGATTACTGAGGACATTGTTTTAACTAATGCTCATTGTGTTGTTGACCCTTACACTTATAAAGTCAGCAAAAATATCAAATTTCGACCTAATGTCATCAACGGTAGATCGAAGGATGACAAAGACACCGCTGTTGTGAAAAGAATTATTGCCGGTACGGATTTTAAAGAAGCAAATCCATTAAAAAACGATTGGGCGATCGTCAAAATTGATAAACCTTTGGGTAAAAAGTACGGTCATTTTGGATGGGTTTCCTTACCGACATCAGCCATGCTCAAATATCGCGAAAAGTTCCGCATGGTAGGTTATTCTGGAGACTTTCCGACTCCTGAAACTTTAAAAGCTTTTCCTTATCTCAAAGCAGGTTCGGGATTGACTGCTGGAGTCGATGCTGGCTGTAGCATTTTTAAAGAAGAAGCAGGTTCGTTATTCCACGATTGCGATACCACGGGGGGTTCTTCTGGAGGACCAATCTTAGCTCAAATCAAAGGAAAATATTATATTATTGCCCTTAATAATGCTGAAAGATTCGATGCTGATGGGGTAGCGATAGAAAACCGTGCGGTAAATGTTTCTTTCTTGAATCAGTTGTTTGGTAGAAGATAGTTCGAGCAAGGTTTGTAGTAAGGACTTTAGTCCTAAATCCGAGGGCTAAAGCCCTTACTACCAACCTAACAACTTAATTCTAAATTCATAAGAACATATTGAGAACTTAATATTAACTGAGTTTTTCAGCTAATTTCAAAAGTAAACCTTCATTGTGTAACAAACAAATAACTAACTTAATCAAAACGTAATTAATATTACTGATATAAGAAAAAGTTTTTACAAAATAATCTGACTTTATCATCAAATATAGATATTCATTTGTATACTTAAGTACTTGAAAACGCTAAAAAAAAACATTATTAAATTTACGGATGTTTTGTGGCAAAATGTTTATTAAGATATCAAAACCGTCTGCAAATATCCAGGATAAAATACTGATTTTTGCGATGATGTGACAACTTTTTAAACTGTACTAAGGGTTGACAAATTAGTTTTGATTGACTGTACGGTAATCGTAGCTACCCTAGTTTTTACGTATAAAAGTTAATATCGGGAACCAGTTATTCAGAGTTATCTACCGATGTAAATTCATCCAAATTAACTCCAAGATGGATAGTAATCTTCAATCGTCGGTAACAAATAACGCTTTACCTCAATCTCCTACCAATAATTTAGATGTTTCTGCTGCTACCTATTTAGGTGGTTCGGATGATGATTTTACCAATGCGGTGGATATTTCTGCTGATGGTAATTTCGTTATCGTAGGAGGTTCTTTAAAAAACACCAACCTGGGAGGAGAAGAGAATCAACTTCTTGGGGGTGGGGACGGAACAATTGTTCGTTATAATTCTCAAACCAATCAAGTTGTAACTACAACTCGTTTACCGGGAAAAATACTCGATTTAGAAGTCTCGAAGAATGGGGACATTGCTGTCGCTTACGAAGGTGGAATTGCCGTACTAAACGCTGATGCGACAGCAGTTAAATGGAATAAATCTCTGAGCAATGTTTCTCGTATCGCTATCTCTGATGGTGGTAAAGTTGGTGTTGTAGAGGACATCGACGGTGCAGCAGATAAGGCTTATCTATTCGACAGCAACGGACAACAACTCAAAGATTGGAACACAAATAGCGGTAGTCGTCACTTTTATGATATAGCTGTTACCGACCAAGAGGGAGGTATGGTTATTGCCACCGGATACGAGCAAAAAAGCGCGAATTTGCAAGTTGCGTTTACTCAAGCATGGTCATATCAAGGAGACAATCTCTGGAAAAGCTATGACTTTACTAATGCAGAAGTTAGCGCAGAAAGCTTGATGGCTGATACGCGAGGAACCCATGTTGCGATCGGACGCGATGGACAGCTATATGCTTCATACAAAGTCAACGGCGGTACGGGTTCTTCTATTTTTTCACGCGATCCTAATGATTTATCACAGAAGCTGACTAGCGATCGCAAAATCGAAACAGATAAATACAACACCCCTACCAATATCGGTTCAACAAAGATAACTTGGTACGGTCGTTACAATCTCAAAAATGGCGATTTAATTAAAGGTCAGTCTTTATTAAGCCGTATTGATAGTAGTGGTAAAGGTAACTCCATCACCACCGACTCAATAACAGCCACAGAAGACGGTACCGTAATTCTGGCTGGGCAGGCTGCATACAGGATTGCAAATCGAGATCAACAGACTATCGAAGAACAAGCTGTAAGTGAGTACGATGGTTTTGAGGGATACCTTGCGGTTATCAGTCCAGATTTGACACAAAGACTTTCATGGACACCAATTACAGCTAGTGATGGTGCCGTAGCCGCAGTTCGCGGTGGTAAAACAGCAGTCGTTACCACCACCGATTTTAAGGGAGGTCAAATTACTCACAACGCTATACAAAATAGTGCAGGTGGTAAAAACGACGGTTATCTATTGGTGATTGGTGGTTCGGATGTGCCTCCCGGATCTGTGGATGAGGGCGATCCTTCTACAGAAAACGAACCTCCTACAAATCCTGGAGATAATCCTTCCACAGAAAACGAACCTCCTGTAAATCCTGGAGATAATCCTTCCACAGAAAACGAACCTCCTACAAATCCTGGAGATAATCCTTCCACAGAAAACGAACCTCCTACAAATCCTGGAGATAATCCTTCCACAGAAAATGAAACTCCTATAAATCCTGGAGATAATCCTTCCACAGAAAATGAAACTCCTATAAATCCTGGAGATAATCCTTCTACAGAAAACGAACCTCCTGTAAATCCTGGAGATAATCCTTCCACAGAAAACGAACCTCCTGTAAATCCTGGAGATAATCCTTCTACAGAAAACGAACTTCCTGTAAATCCTGGAGATAATCCTTCAACAGAAAACGAACTTCCTGATTCACTATTTCCAGCAGGATTAATAGACTTAACTGAAATCGACTTAAATACAGACAATCAAGTTAACTTTTCCGGTATTGAATCAGAAGCAAGTTATAACAACTCTTTCGGATATTATGCGATCGCAAATATCAATGGTGCTGTAAAAGATATTCTTACAGGTGAACTAATTAATCCGGAAGAAGAAGGTTATGCAAAAACGGCTTTAAATCAGCGCGTAGATTTAGAATTAAGACGCGATACAGGAAACTTCACTTCGGAGTTAAGCGGGGGACTAATGCTAGTACCCTTTTTAATCGCTAACGGTACCGCAGAAGAATGGATGGAAGAAAACAGCAATAACGAAAGCGGAAATGTTCCAATTGCTTACTTCAGCTTTCTTGGTGCTAACCCAGACAGCAAACAACATATCCGTCAAGTAGGAAACGAACTTCAATTTGAAGACTTATTCAACGGTGGCGACAACGATTTTAATGATTTTGTGACTAAATTCGATCTACAACCTGCGGTGTAAAAAAACCGAACTCCCTAGCCCCCATTCCCTGGGAATGGGGTTTGAAAGCCTCTTTTCTATAAGAGTTTCGCTTGTTAAACCCACTTTCTCAAAAGTAGAAACTTGATATTAACTGACTTCTTGCACCAGTGTCAGAAACCCGGTTTCTTTTCGTAGAAAGATGAATATCTTGTTGTTCATTCAGCATATTCCGGGTTTCTTTGGGCTTGTTGAGATTGCTGCAAGATGTCAAATCCACTTTCCTAAAATTAGGAACTTGATATTAACTAATTTCTTCACATAATTTAAAAGTAAAAACAAAGTAAAAATTAATTTAGCTAGCAAGTAACTGCACTTTATTATTAAGTGATTAATATTACCTATAAACAATAAGGGTTTCCAGGAACAAGCTTACTTCGTCATCAAAATTAGATATTTATTTGTATATTGCATTACTTGCAAAAACTTTAAAAAATATTAGTTAGATTCACTGTTGTTCTGTAAAAAAAGTATAATAAAGTATCAAAAATATTCGTAAATAGCAAGCATAAAATACTGATTTTTGTACTGATATGGCAACTTTTTAAACTGTACTAAGGGTTCACATATGGGTTTTGATTAACTGTACGTTAATCGTATATACCCCAGTAACGAAGTATAAATTTGCAATAGGGAGTTAGTTATTCAGAGTTATCTACCGATGGAAGTTCATTAATATTGAGTGAAAATGGCTACTAAAATCAACAAGTTGGATGATAGTAATCTTCAAAGCCAAAATTCCTTCTCGTCGGTATCAAATAACGCTCTACCTCAGTCTCCTACCAATAATTTAGATGTTTCTGCTGCTACCTATTTGGGTGGAAAAGAGGATGATTTTACCAATGCTGTGGATATTTCCCTTGATGGTAATTTCGTTATCGTAGGAGGTTCTTTAAAAAACGCTAACCTGGGAGGAAAAGAGACTGAACTTCTTGGTGGTGGTGATGGAACGATTGTCCGTTATGATTCTCGAAGCAATCAAGCTGTTGCTACAACTCGTTTACCAGGAAAAGTACTGGATTTAGAAGTATCAAATAATGGGGACATTGCTGTTGCTTACGAAGGCGGAATCGCTGTATTAAATGCTGATGCGACAGAAGTTAAATGGAGTAAATCTCTAAGTGACGTTGCTCGTATCGCGATCTCCGATGGTGGTAAAGTCGGGGTTGTACGGGACATCAAGGGTAGTAAAGATAAAGCTTATTTATTCAGCAGCGACGGAGAAGAACTCAAGCAATGGAGTACAAATAACAGCAAACGTCACTTTCTTGATATAGCTGTTACCGATCGAGAAGGAGGTATGGTTATTGCCACCGGGTACGAGCAAAAAACCGGAATCTTGCAGGTTGCCTTCACTCAAGCATGGTCATACGAAGGAGAAAATCTTTGGAAAAACTACGACTTTGATGATAAAGACATCTACAAAGAAAACTTGCTCGCCGATACGCGAGGAAAGCGCGTTGCTATTGGACGTGATGGACAGCTTTATTCTTCATATTACGTCAATGGCGGTACCGGCTTTTCTATTTTCTATCGCGATCCTAATGATTTATCAGAGAAGCTGAGTGGCGATCGCAAAATCGAAACAGATAAATATACCAGCCCTACCAATGTCGGTTCGGTACAGATGGTTTGGTATGGTCGTTATGACCTCAAAAACGGTGACTTAATTAAAGGTCAATCATTATTAAGCCGTCTTGATAAAGGTAAAGGTAATTCCATTAACAATGAATCGATCTCAGCTACAGAAGACGGTACCGTAGTTCTGGCTGGAGCTAGTGCATATAAGATTGCAAATCGAGATGAACAGACTATCGAAGGAAAACCTGTAAGCAAGTACGATGGTTTTGAGGGATACGTTGCGTTTATTAGTCCAGATTTGACAGAGAGACTTTCGTGGACTCCAATTACAGATAGTGAAACCGCTGTAGCCGCAATTCGCAACGGTAAAGCAGCAGTCGTTACCACCACCGATTTTAAGGGAGGTCAAATTACTCACAACGCTATCCAAGATAGTGCAGGTGGGAAAAACGACGGCTATCTATTGGTGATTGGTGGTTCGGATGTGCCTCCGGGAACAACACCAGCTACCCCGCAAGATAAACCTCCTATCCAAGGAGACGATACTCCTGTAAATCCAGGAGACGATACTCTGCTCAAACTTGAATCCTATGGTGGAAGTCAAGACAATCCTAATAATGGAACTGTCGAGATATCCTCTAACAATCAAGTCAAGTTGAGCGGAAACCGTTGGCAAAGACTTGAAATCAACTCTACCATCACAAAAAATACTGTTCTGCGTTTTGAGTTTGCAGGTAACGGTAAAGCAGAAATCCAGGGTATCGGCTTCGATAATGATAATGTCGTTAGTCGCAAACCCGACAGCGGACATTTCTTCCAAGTTGATGGTAGCCAAAGCTGGGGAATCGAAAATCTCAGTCGATTCATTGTTGGTAAGAGTGATAAAGATATTTATTCCATCCCAGTTGGTGAGTTCTTCACTGGGGATTTTGACTTCTTGACAATTGCTAACGACGACGATCGACCTAACCCCGATGCTGAAAGTACATTCAGCAATATTAAAATATTTGAAAGTACTCCCGATTTACTCGATCTTTCCATCAACGGAGTAACCGAAAGTGAAGAGATTCTATCCTACGGTGGTGCAAGTCAAAACACAAGCATAATTTCAACTGTCAGTAACAACAATGAATTGAAGCTAGAAAAAAACGGTTGGAAACGCTTGGATATTACCGGATATGAAATCACTGAGAATACATTACTCAAATTTGACTTTGCGGGTAATGGCGAAGCTGAAATTCAGGGAATTGGCTTCGATAACGACAACGTTATTAGTAGTAAACAGGATAGTCAACATTTCTTCCAAGTTGATGGTAGCCAAAGCTGGGGTATCGAAGACTTAGACAATTATATTGCTGGTTCCGACAACGGATTCACGCAATATTCCATAGCCGTAGGGGAATTCTTCACTGGTAAATTTGACTTCTTAACTATCGGTAACGACGATGATACAGCCAATCCAACAGCAGTTGGACAATTCCAGAATATTCAACTAGTTAGTTAATTAAAAGTTCGTAGTAAGGACTTTAGTCCTAAGAGGGCTGAAGCCCTTACTACAAACTAATAAAACACACTTAGCGTGGGGAAATTAAAAACTTCTCCACGCTAAAAACGCTTGGCGATCGCTGCTGATGGAGCTTTGCAAAATATTCTCCTTGCAGCACTTGCCGATTTGAATTCTTGTTACATCTCGTTCCCAACCTCCAGGCTGGGAAAGCATTACAAGAGGCTCTGCCTCCCGGAAGTGAACGAGAATGCAGGGGGTTCCCAGCCTCTGGCTGGGAACCAGTCAATATCTCCCCAACCCCCCGCTAATTTGGGGAGCTTTACTTAAGTCCTAATTTTTTTTGAAATACGCTTGAGCTTTCTGATAATTTTCTTGATTCAAATCGTTAATTATATTGGGTTGTTCGGAATCAACTTTAAATATTTGTTCGCGAATATCACCAGGAAACAACTTTTTTAAATCTCGTTGGTAAAAACTACCATTTCCTGGATATTGATAGTTAGTTACTTGATAAGTATTTTCTTTTTTTTTCAACACCGTCACAATCGGAACTCTCGTAACAGAACCTCTTTTTAATTTACTATTATACTCATCGCAAAGTAACCATAAATATGCATTAATATTATTTTTGTTTTTTTTATCGGCACCCAAAAAATGATAGGAACAAAATGTTTTACCGTTTATAGAGCTAGAACTAAAATATTTAATAAATTTTTCACTTTGAATATAATTTGTTATAACTGGTTTGATTTCCGCCTCGGTATTTTGGCTAATTATAGTTGAAGCTTTACAGCCAGATAAAATTAAAACGATACCAAATTGCACAATCAAAACTGATATCACTTTTAAAAATAATGACTGGTTCATTTATGGCAATAAAAAAGGTGTAAAGTTAAAAGTTATTTTTTAATTTTTCATATCTTATGCCCTTTCAATGACCTTTCAGATTTTGGATTAGATTTTAAGATGCAAAATCCAAAATCCGTCTTGGAAAGTTTGTCGGGAAGAATATCTCCCCGTCAACTTTCCGCAAAATCCAAAATTGTTAGGCTTTTCTTGAGTAGTATTCCACTACTAGCAGTTCGTTAATGCTTAAAGCGACCCATTCGCGTTCGCAAACACCGTTA
The DNA here is from genome assembly GCA_965234645.1 of Rivularia sp. (in: cyanobacteria). GTDB lineage: Bacteria > Cyanobacteriota > Cyanobacteriia > Cyanobacteriales > Nostocaceae > Rivularia. The sequence goes on from OZ248344.1 coordinate 1,261,069, forward strand.
ATTTTACCAACCATTGTGTTTTTATCAAACTCCAAATGACTGGGAAGGTTTGCTAAACCAGGATATTGCAAATTGGTTTCCACCAACTTGCGAGAACCCTCTTTATTTTTAACGCTAATAACCTCTCCAGGACGACACTGGTAACTAGCAATGTTAACTTCGCGACCGTTTACTTGAACGTGTCCGTGATTCACCAGTTGACGTGCTGCGGGGATAGTCGGAGCCATTCCCAAGCGGAAAACGGTGTTATCCAAGCGCATTTCCAGGAACTGTAGCAATATCTGTCCGGTAGAACCAGTGACTCGTCTTGCTTTGCGGATGTAACGCACCATTTGGCTTTCAGTTAAACCGTAATTAAACTTGAGCTTTTGCTTCTCCTCCAAACGGATAGCATACTCAGAGCGCTTCTTACGGTTTTGACCGTGCTGTCCGGGGGGATAAGCACGTCTAGCAGTTTTACGGCTTAATCCTGGTAGTTCACCCAGGCGGCGTGTAATTCTTAATCTAGGTCCTCTATATCGGGACATTATCTTTTCCTTTATCTAATCCTTTTAAATTTTACTCAGACATAACATTATAAAGGTCGAACGAAGAATATGGAATGGGGAAAGGAGGAAAAGGGGATGGGGAGATGGGGAGAGGGACAATTACCAATTCGCAATTCGCGGCGGAGCCGCAGGCTCCGCCCGATCGCAATTATTAATTCCTAACTCTTAAAAACTTACTACTCACTCCTCACTACTCACTCCTCACTACTCACTCCTCGCTACTCGTTACTTGCTACTTATTATTCCTAACTCCTCACTCCTCACTCCTCACCTTTAACCTATGCCCCATGCCCAAAAAATGAGATAGCATTACTTAAAGGTGTTTGGAGAATTTTCATGCTATTTTGTTGGTTCGACAAAGTTCGCGGTTTTGGTTCTGTAAATTGTGAAACAAAAATGCTTTCTCAGCAGCGTTTCGATTTTAAATTGTTTAAATTAACAGCTAAATTAACAGCACCAGTTTTAACTATGGCTGGTTTGTTAAGCATGACTTTACCGGCGTATGCTATAAGCAATCCTTTTAGAAGAAATCAAAATGAGTATCGTGTATGTGCGGCGCGTCTTTTGAGTGTAGGTATCCCAGCGGAAGCTGTAACTAATGCTTGTGCGGCTGCACTTAGACCTTTAGAAGTATCTTCGTGCGTGGGTAAAATTCAGCGGAGAACCCAAATTCCGGCGACAGATTCGCTTCCATACTGCGGACAAGCACGTCGTCCGAATGATTTAGCGAGTTGTGTTGCTGATATCGGTACTACAAGTCAAGAAACGGCTAATCCAGCTATTTTAGCTTACTGTAATCGCAGTTTACTACCAGTGAAATTTGGTCAATGCGTAGCAGGTTTGCGTTCTGAAATCGATTTTTCACCGATACAAGCAATGGAAAGTTGTATTAACCCTAGCGGCAGAATCAGTAATGTTGTACCTTTATCAACCCCCGGAATAACACCCGCAGCTCCTCCTGTAGAATTCAGTCCTACTTTTGAAACAATTCCAGCTCCTCCGAATCCGTAGGTGAGGGATGGGGGGGGATGGGGAGATGGGGAGATGGGGGGATGGGGGGACAAGGGTAGAGGGGGTAGAGGGGGTAGAGGGGGGAGAAAGAATTTTAACCTTTAACCTTTAACCTTTAACCTTTAACCTTTAACCTTTAACCTTAATTACTCTTAACTCCTAACTCTTAACTCCATTCCCCATTCCCATTTACAAAAAACAGGTCGGGTTTGCACCATCAAAACCCAACCTATACTTTTTATTCAATTTTGTTTTCGGACATATTTTTGCTAAACTTGAAAAATTGGCATAATCGGCAGTCATTTTAATGACTGCTGATTTATTATTCTTCTTTTTTACCGAAAACCATCTGTAGAGCCATTGGCGCTCCGCCTACTTGATGATATTTATCTGCCCAAGCGCGGATAATTTGATCCAGTTCTTCTAAGGCTTCATCTATTCGTTCGGGTGGAATATCCATTTCTTCCAAAACTCGCATTGTATTCCGCTGCCTTTCTGACCATTCTCTCATCATGCGGAAAAATCGGGCAGTATCCTCCACCATGATGTAGGTGCGCTCTTCATCCGAGGCTGTTGCATAATACGGACGGGTAAGAGCGTAGAAAGGCATTCCCCAAGGTGAATCAACTCGCGTCACCGTACTTGAATAAAGTAGACGGCGCTTGATATGCTCTGCCAAAGCCTCGCTTAAAGGCATTTGGTGCCCAGTTGGCATATCTTCTTGGGAACGTTTATGGAGAAATTCGATTAACTCCAAAAACTCAAAAGAGGTAATCAACTGGGCATCAGGCAGATCGGACGGTAATTTTTGTTCGATCTGTCTTTTTTCCTCAGATGTCAAACTGGTGCCCGGAATTCGCGATCGCCCCGGCTGCCAAGGAAATTTTTCCATCCATACATAAGGAAACTGAATCAAATAGCGCGGCTCCTGAGAACCAAGCATTTTCAGCAGTCTTCCTTCAGTCAGCGCTTGTCTGACTTCTTCCACGATGGCTTTCACCCGCTTCGGCTCTAAGTGATGCAAATGACCAGTCATTCGCAGGTTTTGCCCCTGCTCCAGATAAGTCATATAAATCGCACACTTAGCTGCCGTAGCGGCTGCATCTAAAAACGCCCCGTGTCTGTGCCCGCTAGTTCGCATGGCACTGAAAGCCAAATAAAGCATGATCTGATCCATCGCGCTGGGTCCAAGACGTTTGATCAGATCAGTATCGTTATGCATATTACAAACTGTTGAATAGCAGGTTTACAAAATCAAGAATTACAGGAAAGTAAGTAGTATACACCTTCTTTGCAGACTATATGTTCACTTTAATTTATCTATTATGCGATAACTAAGGGTATTAGTGGTAGTGATAAACAACATTTTACCCGTATTTTTACAGAAAAAAGTTAAAACTTACCTTGTAAGTAAGATTGCCACAACGTTTTTGTCAGTATCTTCACCAACTTATATAAGGGCAGCAATGATTAGATTGTCATACCTAAAACTGCCCGTACAATCCGGTTTCGTTTGACACGTCATTTCCCCTTGGAACCTACCAAAGCTAGCGTATCGTTTTTACATCCCCCGCAAAGATGTATGTTAACAGCTCTTAACTATGAATGTTGCTTTACTGTATACCAGTGAGTTGAAAATAGGGTATTGGGTATTGGGCATTGGGCTACCTCCCACCAAGGCGTGAATGGGCATTGGGCATTGGGAATCGAGTTAGGACCACCGGAGTTAAGACCACCGGAGTTAACAATTCTTCCCCCTCTACCCCCTCTCCCCATCCCCATCAATTAGAACGAGGCGTTTGACTTCGCTGTTGCAGCAATTTCTCGATGCTGAAAGCTGCTGCTCCGAAGGTGACTAGTAGTACTCCAAGAACTTGCATTAATGGTAAAGTTTCTTGAATTATTATTCCGGCGAAAATTACTGTCAAAACTGGAACTGTGGCGCTAATCAAACCTGCTCGTGTTGCGCCGAGTTTACGAATACCGAAATTATTTAGCAAGTAACCGCAAAGGGTTAGTACTCCTAGAATGAAAGCGCTTAAAATCAGTTCTAAAAAATTAGCTGAGTTTATGTCTAGCCTCCAACTTGAAGGTAAAGGTAGCAGTAAGCCGATAAAGCACAAAAATAGCATTGTGGCGAAGTTAATTAGTGTAAAAGAAACAGGATGCAGTCTAGCGGCGCAAATGCGCGTTAATATCACGTAAAATGCAAAACTTATCCCGGCTACAATTCCTGCCGTGCTTCCTAAAGAAACGTTACCCGTACCGCTTGCAGTTCCCCCCAATACTAAAACTATTCCTAAAACAATCATCGCGTAAGCAAAAGCGCGGAATTTACTTGGACTATCGCGAAACAAAAGCCATGACAATAGTCCGCTGACAATTGGATACACGAACAAAAGTGCGATCGCCATTCCGGTGAAAACTTGACCGATCGCTATATAAAGCATTATCTGAGATAAAAACAAGAAGCATCCGCTAACAATTGATAGCATCAGCACTCTTCTAGCTGTAACGATCGTAGGGGTGCGATTTCCTTTGACTGATTCGATTAAATTTTGTAAATCTTGCCAAACCCTTGGATGCAGGATGGGTGCCAAAACTAACATCAGCGGCACAACTACCAACATTCTCAGCATTAAAACTAACAGGCAATTTCCTAAAGTTGGCGATATTAACTGTTCTAAATCAAATACACCCAAGACTCGCGAATTTGGCTGAAATATTGCTTTAATTGCGACGTTGTAAATAGATGTGGCTACGGTAGACAGTACAATTAATAATAATCCCTTCGGACGCTGCCCAAATGCTTGTAACTGTGCTGATAGCGGTTGTTGTGGTGTTGCAGGCTGACTGGAGGCTTCGGGGGCAGTTTGAGAGGATGTATCTGGTAAGGAAACATTAGCTCCTCGAACGGTAGAAGTTGCTGTAGTGGTATCCTCCGGTGGAGGAATTATTTCAGGGGTTTCTTTAAACAAACTTGATGGAAATGGCTCAGTCGGTGGGGTTTCTTCTTCTGGATCGAGAGAATCTTCTACGTAATCAACATCTTGTACGTAATCTACTTCTTCTACTTCTTCTAATTGTTGGTTTTGAAATGCCGTTTGATTTGTATAAGTGGTAGTACTTTCCAATTCTCGGCGGAGACGATCTACTAATTCTACTAAAATCGCTTCCCCTTGTTCCTGTTGCAGTGACATTCGGGATAATTGCTGGGCAAGACTACTTTGATAGTCTTCTAAATCTTGTTGGAGCGCATTAAAAGCATTATTAAAAGCATTGCTAATAGATTCTTGATTTTGAGCTTGGTTGTATGTTCCGGTTTGAAGAGTTGTGTTTGTGGTAGATTGATTAATCAACCTTTCAAGTGAAGCTTGCAACTGCACGGAAATGTGATTTCCTAAAACTTGCGCCAACTGACGCATTAACACCTGTAACTCATCAATTTGCCTTCCCCCTTGCAACTGCTCCCTTTCTTCTTGGAGACGTTTGATATCGTCAGCCAAGCGGATTTTTTCACCTTGTAGGCGTTTGACATCATCCTGCAAAGATTTGAGCAAATTCCGCTGGATAATTTGTAATTCCTCAGTGACAGCCCGTAAGGCAGATTCGGCAGAACCGTATGGTTCGCCTGCTCTACGCGGCTTTTCTGGTCCGTTATCAAATCGTCCCATTAGTCCTTATCCTCTGCCCCTTGTTTGACCACCTGTGTGGCTTGCTATTGACTGATTCGGCGAAGCGATTGTTACTAGTTTTCTGTATTTTGTCAGTAATGGTTCTCTTTATTTAAATGAACCGATCGCAAGTAATATAAAAGCTCTTTAAAAAAATATCATCAATCAAAGAATTTATAAAATTTATTTTGCTGAATATTGGTATTATTTTTATCATCTCAAATTAGCTAGCGATCGCAAATAAGTTCTTAATTACTTGGAAGTTAAGGATTAAATAGGTAATAAATACGAATAATATTATTGTATGTTTTATATCACAATTAAATTTACATGACTGTTAGATTACGTATAAAAATGACTTGACAAAAATTAAGAAATAAATATTGTATGCAAATCCCCCTCCAGAGCTAAAGTGTTTCCTTCCCAGAATTTTACAATTTTACTGTCAGATTGGTGGATTTCATTTCATACTTCAAATACCCCGTTAATACTTAATTAAACGCACTGAAATTCATGATATATCTTACACTCAGAATCTCAAAAATCCGCATTAAAATTATATATTACGCGGGCAGCAGCGACGCTCAAACACGTACTAAATTTGTAACAACCATGTAAATATTTAGACAGCGAATCGTAAATTAATATTTGTCATCCTGCAATAGGAATAAAATCGATCGCGGTAAATAATAAGTTTTGCAACTACAGCAAGAAATATTTTAATTAAGGGGATAAGTTTTGTCAGTGAACTGAGAATAGAACCCATTCTATGAGTGGGGAATGTGAATTTAACTCGTTAAACTGAAGATGATCGAAACTAGAAGGATTAACCGGAGTAATGGCAGAAGAAACTAATAAAAACGAAGCGGGAGACGCAATTCCTAGCACTACGGATGAAAAAGCGCCGGAAGTAGCTAAACAGAACGCGCCTAAAACGGACTCTCCCGAAGCGACAGATATTCCATCTGCAAACGCACCCGATCCCGAAGCGTTATCGGGAGATAATCCCAACGCTGCTAAAGCGAAACCCGCAGCTAAAGAAGCAGCAGCCAAGGCTGATAAACCTGCTGCTAAAAAGAAAGAAAAACCCCCAGCGGTTGAAGATAAACCGTTTGAGGAGTTTATGCGGCAGGATTATGTACCCGCGCTGCAAGAAGCGATCGCCGGAGAAGGCGTGGAAGATTTGCATTTGGATTTCGCAAAGCAAAAACTTTCTATTCCTGGATATGAGAAAGCAGAGGAATGCTGGCAAGTTTTAGGTAACTTCCAAAATGGTATGCGTCAATTTAACGTTTATTTCCCCGATGAAGATATTAAAGGGAAAAAAGCGTTTTCTTGCAACGAAGGCAAAAGACCTAGTACCCTTGAATCATTTTTAATCGACGAACGTAGAATTACTCTAGACTTAATGGTATTTGGAGTAGTACAGCGTTTGAACGGACAAAAGTGGTTGGGAAGAAATTAAGTAAGTTCGTGAAAAATATAGGTAACGGCTCCATTTTCGGGGTTGTTACCTATGCCAATATAACCAGAGTTATGCATTTCTTTTAAAGTTGCTTCTACCTGTGAAAATGCCGCGCCTGTTTCTATAACTCCTTGAGTAACGCTGAGTTTACCACCGCGACGTTCCGCAGCTTTTAATAACTCAAGCATTAAGGTTTCTTGAGGAGATTGATATATTTCTGATGCTACGGCTTGAGGAGTTTGTGCTACACCAAAAGGTGATAAACCAGCTTTTAATCTCAGTTTGATTTCTCTTTCTTCTACCATGTTAGGAATCAGAAATAAATCCACAAATTGCCCTAAACCGAACAAACCCAAGGTACACATCCACAGCAAACCCGTGGCAACTTTACCATTATACAAACGATGCAATCCGCCCGTAAACCCTAAAAAGCCCAACAAATTGAGCATATAAGATATTTTGAGGCGCTCCTTTTCTTTATCTTTTTCCTTATTATTATTCTTATCTTTGACTTCAATCTTCATATGATTTCAACTCCATCAAACGCTTAAGGCAACTGAAATTTCTGTGAATTAATAATTATCTATATTAACAATTAAATTTTGATGTAGTATTTTTAAATATCGCCAAATTTGGAAGTTAATATAGAAATCGGCTATAACAAAGAGTTATTCCAAGTATCTGTGACCTTCAGCAATAACTTCATAATTCCTTTATTAGCGAATTTGTGATTATTTATTCCCTATAAATTCCTATAAATAGAATTGGAAATTATGAATAGACATTAACTGCTTGTGGAAAGTCAAGCTCATATTGAATTATCAACCTTTAGCATTTACACTCATCAGCAACATAAATCCGGTAATTCTAAAGTTAAAGGTTAAAGGTTAAAGGTCAAAGGTCAAAGGTCAAAGGTAAAAGGTTAAAATTCTTTTTATCTCCTTGTCTCCTTGTCCCCTCTCCCCCTCTCCCCATCTCCCCATCTCCCCCATCTCCCCCTATCTCCCCATCCCATTTGTTGCAACTCTTAACGTTTCACGTGGTTATTACTATCAGACTCCTTGGTAAACTGATATTTATACTTAAAAACGCAATTTTGTCTTCCGATTTTTAGACGCGGCTATATGTCTCGTTTAACATCAACACAGCGTCTACACACCCGACACTTATAACAATCAGGAAATGGTAGATTCCCTACAAAAACCAGGCTTTGAAGAAATACGTCCGGGTATTAAAGTCCCAGCGAAGGAAACTCTGCTGACACCCCGGTTTTACACCACTGACTTTGATGAGATGGCTAAAATGGACATCTCGGTTAATGAAGACGAGTTAAGAGCCATCATCGAAGAGTTTCGTGCTGACTACAACCGCCATCATTTTGTTCGGGATGAGGAGTTTGAGCAATCCTGGGAACACATTGATGGGGAAACTCGCCAGTTGTTTGTTGAGTTCTTAGAGCGTTCTTGTACCGCTGAATTTTCCGGATTTTTGCTGTATAAAGAATTAGGTCGTCGTCTCAAAGGTAAAAACCCAGTTTTAGCTGAAGGCTTTAACTTAATGTCGCGAGATGAAGCGCGTCATGCTGGTTTCTTAAATAAAGCGATGTCAGATTTTAATCTGTCGCTGGATTTGGGATTTTTAACTAAGAGTCGCAAATACACTTTCTTTAAGCCGAAATTCATCTTTTACGCTACATATCTTTCCGAAAAGATTGGTTATTGGCGCTATATAACTATTTACCGCCATTTAGAAAAGCATCCCGAAGATAGGATTTATCCGATTTTCCGATTCTTTGAAAATTGGTGTCAAGATGAAAACCGCCACGGTGACTTTTTCGATGCGGTAATGAGAGCGCAACCCCAAACCTTGAATGATTGGAAAGCGCGGTTATGGTGTCGCTTCTTCTTACTGTCGGTATTTGCCACAATGTACTTAAACGATATTCAGCGTCAAGATTTCTATGCTGCGATCGGTTTAAATGCGCGTGAATACGACAAAGAAGTGATTGAAAAAACCAACGAAATCGCTGGGCGAGTTTTCCCGGTAATGTTGAATATCAAAACACCGGAATTTTACGAGCGTTTGGAACTTTGCATTCAGAATAACGAGAAGCTTAGAGCGATCGTAAATTCCCAAACGCCAAAATTACTGCAAATCTTCCAAAAGCTACCTTACTATCTTTCTAACGGTTGGCAAGCTGTAAAATTGTACTTTATCAAACCGATTGATGCTGCTGCGATGGAAGGTAGCGTTAAGTAAATTTTGGTTTTGGTTTGTTTCGGTAAAGATTTATAAATTTAAATTGTAAGGTGGGCAATTAATGCTCATCTTATTTTTTTTGTCGTGAGTAATATTTTTCATTTATTCTGAAAGGTTGTAGAGACGTAAAATTTTACGTCTCCCCACTTTGGCGAGAAAACAAATTACTCAAAATAAATATGGTGGAATATTAGTAGTCTTTTTCTTCATAAATTTTGACAGGTTCGTTTTCACACAACCGTCGGGATTATGTATAAGTCTTTACAACCCGTCAGAACAAATGAAATGAACTATTAGTACTCCACCATAAAAGTTTTGCGGGGTGTGTAACTGTTAAACAATTTCTACCCATAAATCGACTAGTAGCAGCTATCTTTTATCGTTACAAAGATTGTGTGTTATTAATACTCACCGCAACTAAGGCATAGGTTCGGCATTAATGAGTTGTGTTACTAATCTATTGCCAAGCCCAATTTATGTGGTTTGTAAATCTGATTTAATATCTTTTTATTCGCGTTTTGGATTTAGAATTGCTTCCGAATCTAACTTATATATTTTTGGGATAAACTTTGGAGCGGTACAAATGGTTAAAGATAATTCATCTACAATCATTTGATCTCTAAATTTAGCTAGTAGGTTGGATTAGACACGAAGATAAATTCAATTCACAATAAGAAACTGTATTAATCGTGTCGTAACCCAACATCAACATTGTGAATAGTTACTACAAATGACTACTTCTATCCAAGAAGTGGGAATAATATTCAAAGATATTTGTTAAAATTTTCAAAAAGCCTATGCACCGGGTAAAAAGCATCAAAGTAGTTTCCATTTTTGATAGTGTTTAAGCTTTCATTTAAAATTGCTTCCCTAAAGTAGGTTAAATTAGCAGATGTTGTACCTTGAGATTTTTACATCGATTTACTTAACTGCTAACTGCTCACTGTTCACTGCTAACTGGTAACTGATAAGCTTAATCTTAAGAGTTTTCTGCTATTAATTTTTTTTAAGGTGTATAGTATGCTTTTACGTTCGCTGACGACTATCTTTGTTTCTTGCGTTATCGGAATATTTTCCTGGATTTATTCTCCCCCTGCTTTGGCAATAACTCAGATACCTTTATCAAATATTTCTTACCAAGAATGCCCGCCGGAACTTGCGGAAGGGAATGTTACTAGTGGTGGTGCTAGCAGGGCTGCAAATTGTTTTCTAGTCACGGGTACTGCAAAAAATATGACTAGTAAAACTGTATATGATGCAGATATTTTTGGGCGGATTTATGATGCTAATAATAATACGGTAATGCAAAACCGTACTCGCGTTGGTTCTATTGATGAAGTACCGCCAGGAGAAAGTAATTTTGAAATGAGAATTACCGTTCCAGCAAATCAACCTACGCCATTAAAATTGAAGCAGTTTAAAGCGTCGGGATTTACTTCAAAGGTTCGTTATTAAAGTTTTATAACAAAGTATGAAGAATGAATTATAAAAATACGAATTATCCATCGGTAGGTTTATTCATCAGTTATCATGCTTAACAAATATTTGTATTTCTGATAACTGATGATTAATTATCGTACTGGTGAAAAGTAATTCATATTTCATTCAGACTTCATACTTCAATCAAGGCAAGTTTAAAAACTCGAAGTCATTGCCATTGAACCAGCTAAACTTCCAAGAAGTGCGCTTGCTATGTTTAGCGCTATGAAAGCCAGAATTGGAGAAAAATCCATTCCTCCTAAAGGGGGAATTATATTGCGGAACAGATTGAGATAAGGATCGGTTATTTGGCTGAGTGCTGCAAATGGTTGGCTAGACCACTCAATTTGCGGAAACCAGGTTAATAAAACCCGAACAATCAGTAAAAAACTGTAAATCTGGATGAATGTGAGTAGTGTACTAATCAGTAAATACATAGATATTTGGTGTTTTTGAGTGTTGGTAAAAAGCCGTCTTATTATTGATTTTAATTTAGCTGGTACCAGGATGCCGAGAGAACTGTTTATTATTCAGCTTTTTTTATTCTCTACCGAAGAGTATTTTGAGCGGCTATAAAACAATTTATCGTTTTACTTCCGCTCAACTCAAGGTTGGCTAAGATTGTAATTCTTCGGTACGAGAGGAAAGTTCGTTTACTCCACCAGAATTATTATTAACATTACCTAGTTGATCGCGCACTTCATCTATTGTGGCGTTTAACTGAGCAATTTTATCTTCTAGGGAACGTCGCGCTATTTCCATTTCTACTCCGGTCGTCGCCGTACCTCGCATCTGTCGCCGTTTGGCAGATTTATTATCGTTTGAATTACCCGTTGGTGTTATTTGCTGTTCTTGTTCATCTGTGAATTCTGCCGCATCGCGTCTTTGGGCTGCCAGCGTGCCGATAACGCCACCTACTACGCTACCAAAAATCGCTCCAGCAAAAAATCCACTCGCAAAACCATCGCGTTGACTCATATGTTTACCACCTTTAATCGCTACTTCCTACTTTAATCATCGCGGGCAATAGTAGGTACGCCGCCTTATACTTTTTTAAGTACCAAAAGTGCGATCGCCAGCATCTCCTAAACCAGGTACTATAAATCCTTGTTCGTTAAGTTTTTCGTCAATTGTGGCAGTATAAACATTTAAACCCGGATAAGCTGCGCTCAATTGTTGTAATGCGGGAGGGCAGGCAACAACGCAGACAATTCGCGTTAAAGCTGGATCAACACCCCTTTGAGTTAATTCTGACATGGCAGCCATTATAGAGCCTCCCGTAGCCAGCATGGGGTCGGTAATTAACACTCTGGTTTGGGGGTTGATTTTTTCTGGGAGCTTATTTAGATAACACTGCGGTTGCAAAGTTTCCTCGTTTCGCACTAAACCCAAATGATAAATAGATGCCAAAGGAAGCAAAGTTTGCGCCCCTTCCAGCAATCCCAACCCCGCTCGCAAAATCGGTACCACTGCCACAGGAATTTCAGGATCGATGAATGTTGCAGGGCACTCTTGTAATGGGGTTTGAACCGTTGTCTCCAGAGTCGGCAACCATTCTCTAGCAGCTTCATAAGTTAGCCAGCGCCCCAATTCAGTCATCGCCGAACGAAACAATACAGAAGGTGTACCGGCATCGCGAGCAACTGCCAGCCAGTGCTTGATTAAAGGATGGGGTGGAACATAAACGCGCAATTGTAGCGTCATAACAAATTACGTAAAAGCTTCAACATATACGGTATAGCAACTGAAACATCATAATACTCTTTAAACTCCGTGACTAATAGCCTGCGAGGGGCGATCGCAAACTCATTTAAATTCCTCTTCAAATTTTATTGAGAAATATTTTCATTACTAGTTGACATTTATTCTCAATCAACGCTATATTAATTTCCAGTGTTCTCCTCTCTTTAAGGAACGGCAGACGGGATTGGTCGGCAGTTGCGGACTTGTCCCTCTTTTTTTTATTTGGGAATTGGGGATTGGAAGAGGGGATAGATAATTCCTGACTTTTAAATATTTACCTTTAACCTTTAACCTTTAACCTTTAACCTTTAACCTTAAAGTATTTACGAGTTATGTACGACGTGATTGTAATTGGTTCGGGTATTGGTGGTTTGGTTACTGCGACTCAGTTGGTGGCGAAAGGTGCGAAAGTGCTGGTTTTAGAGGGATATACTATTCCTGGTGGTAGCTCTGGCTATTTTGAGCGAGAAGGTTATCGCTTTGATGTCGGGGCTTCGATGATTTTTGGATTTGGGGATAAAGGAACTACTAATTTACTCACTCGTGCGCTACAAGCTGTAGATGTTAGTTTGGAAACTATTCCCGATAACGTACAAATTCACTATCATTTACCCAACTCTTTAGATTTAAAAGTCGAACGAGATTATGAAGATTTTTTACAAAATTTAATTGCATATTTTCCTCACGAAAGCAAAGGAATTCGTCGTTTTTATGATGAATGTTGGAAGGTTTTTAACTGCTTAAATCAAATGGAGTTGCTGTCTTTAGAAGAACCCCGGTATTTAATGCGGGCGTTTTTTGAGCATCCATTGGCTTGTTTGGGTTTAGCGAAGTACCTACCGCAAAATGTAGGAGATATAGCGCGACAATATATTAAAGACCCGGAATTATTAAAGTTTATTGATATAGAGTGTTATTGTTGGTCGGTAGTAAAAGCCGATATGACACCAGCGATTAATGCTGGGATGGTGTTTTCCGACAGACATTATGGTGGAGTTAATTATCCTAAAGGTGGTGTAGGACAAATTGCTCAAAAATTGGTAGAAGGTTTAATTAAAAAGGGTGGAGAAATAAAATATCAAGCCAGAGTTACGCAAATAATTAAGGAGAAAGGAAAAGTTGTTGGTGTAAAGCTGGCGAACGATCGAGAATATCGAGCCAAACGTGTGGTTTCCAACGCTACTAGATGGAATACATTTGAAAAACTGCTTGCACCAATAGAAATGCCAGCTAATGAAAAAAGATGGCAACAAAGATATCAAAAGTCGCCGAGTTTTTTTAGCTTGCATATGGGAGTAAAAGCAGAATTGCTATCTCCTCAAACCGAATGTCATCACATATTATTGTCCGAATGGGATCGAATGACCGCTTCAGAAGGGACAATATTTGTGTCAATTCCCACTTTACTCGACCCAGAATTAGCTCCAAAGGGATATCATATCATTCATGCGTTCGCTACACATTGGATTGATGAATGGCAGGGTTTAACCGAGAAAGAGTATGAAGCCAAGAAAGAAGCTACAGCTTGGCGGATTGTAGATAAATTAGAAAAGATATTTCCGGGGATAGATGCGAATTTAGATTATTTAGAAGCCGGAACACCAAAAACCCATCGGCGATATTTGGGAAGGGTTGATGGTACCTATGGACCAATTCCGAGAAGGAAGTTACGGGGATTGTTGGGAATGCCGTTTAATCGGACTGCGATCGAAGGATTATATGTTGTGGGAGATAGCACCTTTCCGGGGCAGGGGTTGAATGCAGTAGCGTTTTCCGGGTTTGCTTGCGCTCATCGGGTAGCGGTGGATTTGGGGTTGTAGGTTGGGAATGAGGTATATGATTTAGTACGAGTAAGCAATGTTAAACTACATTGAGCCGTAGAATATATGTTAAATAAAAGGACAATTCACAGTTGAAAGAATTTGATAAACCCATTCCGCAGGAACTTTTAAATATTACTGAAAAAAAACGTTCTAATTTATTTTCTTGGCGGGGTCAATTTTCACCACAATTAGTAGAAGCGATTTTTGAAGCATACTGTTTACCTAACTCAGTAATTCTTGACCCTTTTGTAGGTAGTGGAACTGTTTTATTAGAAGCGGGTGCTTGTTCCCTTGAAGCATATGGTGTTGAGATAAATCCAGCAGCTTGGATACTCAGCAAATCCTATGAATTTATCAATAAACCCGATCGAAAAAATACTATAAATCAGATTAGAGAATATATCAAGCAGGAATTTCCTTTTCAGATTTTGATAGATACTGATAAAACAATTGATGATTTGGAAGCAAAAATTAATAAGTTAAAAAATATATTGAATAAAGATACAGAAATATTATTTAATGCATTAGTAATTTTATTAGATGTAGGCAATAATGAAATTACGAATAACTTAGTTCAAAGCAAAGTTTATGAATTAATACAATCGGTAGAGAATTTACCATTTTCCAATGAAAGGATTGAAGTGTACCTATCTGACTGTAGATGTATTCCTTTACCAGACAATAAAATCGACTTTGTTATCACCTCTCCACCTTATATAAACGTATTTAACTATCATCAAAATTATAGAAAATCGGCTGAAATTTTAGGATGGGATTTGCTTAAAATAGCTAAATCTGAAATTGGTGCTAATAGAGCTAATCGAGTCAATCGTTTTTATACAGTTGTACAGTATTGCTTAGATATTGCAGAGACTTTGCAGGAAATATCAAGGGTAAGTAAAAAAGATGCACGCATTGTAATTGTAATAGGTTATGAATCGACAGTTCTTGGAGTACCTTTTTATAATGCTGATATCATTGAAAAGATTGGAATTAAAACTGGGATGTATGCAAAAGTTTTAAGACAAAAAAGACAGTTTAAAAATAAATTTGGTAAAGTTATCAGAGAAGATTTAATTAACTTCTGTAATTTAAAAGTTGAATGTACAGAAGAAATTATTGATAATATTGCTAGAGAAATAGCTAATAACGTTTTAAAAGCAGGGATTAATTTAGTTCCCCAAAAAAATTTAGAATCTTTAGAAAATGCTATTGAAAAAGTGATGCTTATTAAAAGTACACCCAAGTTAGATCGAAGACAATATCTCTATCAATTACAACAAGCTATTTTATAGGAATTCGAGTTTAGAAAATATAGTAATTATCTAATTATGCCCGAATCTCGCCCACATTATGGAAAATTAATAGCTTGTCTTGAAAACCCCCGACTTCCGGAAGCTGATAAAGAATGTTTAGAAGAGGCTATTATAAAATATCATGAATGGATTAGTGAACTGGAATCGGTCGAAAGAGGTCAAATTGATACAGCAGAAAAGTTAGTGGAAATCACTAATAAATATAAACGTTTTATTGAGCTTGACTTAATATTTGATAGTACAGACAATTTTTTATATAGGCAAAAAGGTCAACTCAAGTTAGATAATACTATTTTAGAATAATTTTTACCCCAACTAGTTTTTCGTAGCTTGAGAGGGATAGACGATTCTTTCGAGCTTGGTCCTAGAAATACGTTTGCGGGGCTTAGTTTTTTGTCATCTGTTGGTAATCCCGGTGAAGGTGGAGAACCGAATATAAGAACAAAAAATCAAGACTTTATCTTAGGTAAGAAGTTATATCTAAAAACATCTTTCGACTCGGATTTCCAAAATTATAAATTAATCGAATCCCATCTTGGCTATGTATGTGCAGAATGTAAAACAAATTTAGATAAAACTATGTTTCAGGAAGCAGTTGCAACAAGTAGAGATTTAAAAATAGCTGTTCCTGGTTCTTTATATTTTTTAATTTGTGAATTTTTAGATATGACACCAGTTTCAATCATCTCAACTCAGATTGATGATGTTCTAATAGTACGTAAAACGAAACGTATGTCTTCCAATATTAGGCAGGAATTTCGGACACCAGAAGCAAGACGTATTCACAGACAAGAATATATTGAATTTTTAGATGCTTCTAAATACTATCCTGACGTATTTCAAAGAATGATTGACAAAATTCAAACTTTAGTTGATGATACAAGCCCATCTGTAGATAAGGTTTTGAATCAAGGATATTTTTAGAAACCTTTTGACTTTCTTAAAACCAATTCCGCCACCTCTCCCGGCTGTTCCAATTGGGGAGTATGTCCGCATTTCAACCAAATTAATTCACTTTGCACAATATCTCTATGAAATTTATCAGCGTCTTGGGTACCCAAAGTTTCGTCTTTTTCTCCCCACAATATTAATGTCGGTTTGGAAATCTCTTTAATTCGCGGTGCGATATCGCTATAACCACCACTTTTAGTAAAACTAATCGTCGCTTCATGCCAGTGGGGCATATCTAAATGTAAAGCAGCGCATTGCAAGGATGTAAGTTCGGAATCTGTTAAATTACCGAAATCACTAAAGAAAAGCGGTTGGAGTTTGCGTTGTCGCCAATATTCTACCGCTAAATAATCAAAGGGAGGAAACAAAAATCTTCCTTGAGGAAAGCTACCGGAGTAACCAACACTGTTAATTAAAACTAGTTGATGAACTGAATTTGGATACGAAAGCGTAAAATCGATCGCGGTTGCACCTCCCATTGAAGCACCGACTAAAATTACTGGACGATCGATCTGCGTTTTCCAGAAGTGGTAAAGATGGGTTTTGATAGTTTCTGGGGAATAATTAATGTTTTTGAGTCTTTCTGTAAAACCAAAACCGAGTAAATCAACTGCCCAAGTTTCATTTTTGGCGGCGAGTAATGGTATAAGTAAGCGATATTCTAATAAAGAGCTTTCAAAGCCGTGTAAAAGTAGAATTGGTGTGCCGTTGTTGCCTTGATGGATGTAAGCTGTTGAAATTGGTTGTGAGTTTAAAGGTGTGGTGATGGGAATTGTTTTGATGTTTTGCAGTAGATTTAATGTATTAGAATCTTTAATCTTAGAAATATTAACTTTTGAAAAATATTCTTCCATAAATTAGATATATAAATTGTAATTTGTTTGTTATTAAAAAGTTTCTCTAAAATAAATTCTTGGTGCGTGACGGTATCAATTGAATTATAACTACTTTCAAATTAGCTCGTACCGTCACACACCCTACAAAATATTAAATTGTGATTTATAGTTAGATTGAGAAATTACTGGTTCCTAGTCTCTGGCTGGGAACCCTTCTTAAGCAGGCTCTGCCTACTGAAAATGAGGCGGAGCCTCTGGAAATGCATTACAAGGTAGAACCTTGTAACGAGATGACGAAATGACGAGATGAACGGGATGAATTCAAACTATATTAATTTGATCGGCGGCATTTTTAGCTTTTTCTCGCGCTTCTTCAACGTTACTTCCTTTCGCTAAAGCTACTCCCATGCGTCGATATTTATGAGCGTTGGGTTTACCAAATAATTTAATATCAACGTCTTTTTCTGCGAGTGCTTCGGCTACACCAGTATAGCTAATAGAATCGGATTTCTCTGAAGCTAAAATTACCGCGCTGGCTGAAGGTGCAAACTGTTCTATGTTGGGAATTGGTAAACCTAAAATTGCTCTTAAATGTAGTTCAAATTCATTCAAGTTTTGCGATATTAATGTTACCATTCCGGTGTCGTGGGGTCTAGGTGAAAGTTCGGAAAATATGACTTCATTTTTGGGGATAAAAAACTCTACACCAAAAATTCCCGCACCACCTAAAGCATCGGTAACTTTTTTCGCTATTTCTTGAGCTTGTAATATCATTTGTTCGGAAATTCCCGCAGGTTGCCAAGATTCTTGATAATCACCTCTTTCTTGACGATGACCTATAGGAGAACAGAAAATAGTGGGAGCATTCCATTGTTTGATAGTTAATAAAGTAATTTCAATTTCAAAGTCGATAAACTCTTCTACAATTACTCTTTGACTATCACCACGAGAACCAGAACTTGCATAGTCCCAAGCTTTGGCAACGTCTTGTTTATCTTTAACTATAGATTGTCCTTTGCCCGAAGATGACATTACTGGTTTAACTACATTGGGAAAACCAATTTTATTACTAACCGTTATTAACTCATCTAAAGATGAAGCATAACCATATTTTGCAGTACGAACACCTAATTCAGTATGCGCTAACTCCCTGATTCTATCGCGGTTCATTGTATAATTAGTTGCCGCAGCAGTAGGAATTACAGTAATGCCACGCTGCTCAAATTCTGCTAACTTTTCAGTTCTAATTGCTTCAATTTCCGGTACAATAAAATCTGGTTGATATTTGCTGACAATAGCTTCCAAATCGTCAGCATTCAGCATAGAAATTACTTCATAACAGTCGGCAACCTGCATTGCTGGAGCATCTTTGTAGCGGTCAACGGCAATGACAAAATTACCCAAACGTTGAGCGGCTATAACAAATTCTTTACCTAGTTCTCCCGAACCGAGAAGCATGATTTTTTGTGGTAATTTTATAGATTTTGTCATTAAATTAATTCGGTTAAGTTGTAAATAATTTAGATAATTAATCCGGATAAAAATATCATCTGACTAATACTTGATTTTTCTACCGTCAATTTGTAAATCTTTACGTTTTATACAAATTCACTTTCATAGATTCATATTTATTGAATAAAAAATATAGGTAGTATTTTAAATCACAACACACTTGTTGAAAAAAAGGCTAAAATTACATAGAAACTTTGCACAAGTAAGTTATAAATTGACTTGACTTTTGCGGTAATTTCTGGTGACAGGGTGATGTAAACAGAATTACAGACTTTCAATCGTGCTTCTACCAAATCGCAAATAAATCTACCTAAATCAAGGTCAAATGTTATTTTTCTCTCGCTGAAGGGAATTATAAGTAGAGGTTTATTTAGTTGTTTTTTGGAATAAATGGAAATGTTGAATACTCAGCTAAAGGCGAATTTGACAAAAGTGTTCCCAGGGCTTGGAGGAGTTGTTTTAGGAACAGCAGTAATGTTGGGTGGAATGGAAATAACCCAATTTTCAAGCAATTCCGATCTGTCTGATTCGACGATCGCGCTAAGTTCAAAACCTGTAAATGCAGCTTCAGATGTTGCTGCTATGGAGAAATCGGTTCATCAACAAATTAATCAATACCGTAAAAAGAAAGGCTTACCAGCGTTGAAATTGAACGATAGTGTAAGCGCGATCGCCAGAGAGCATAGTAAAAAAATGGCAGATAAGCAGGTTGCTTTCGGACATAATGGTTCAAAGTCTCGCTATCAAAAGATTTCTAAGTTAATTCGCTGGCGTGGTGTAGCGGAAAACGTTGCTTACAATCAAGGTTATCGCGATCCAGGAAAATCTGCGGTTGATGGTTGGATTAAAAGTCCCGGTCATCAGCGAAATATGGTAGGTAAATATGATGTAACTGGTATTGGTGTGGCGAAGAATTCTAAGGGTGAGTACTATTTCACTCAGCTTTTTGTTAGTCAGCGGTAGGTAATACTTACATAAGCCCCCCTTTTCAAGGGGGGTTGGGGGGATCTAAATGTGTGGAATACCGCGAAATTCTCGTTATCAATCGATATATAAGGAGACGTAGCAGTGCTACGTCTCTACATTTTTAATATTTTTTCCCGCAATTTTTCTACAACAGCTTTTTCTTCTTTAGATAAACTATCATCAAATAAAAGCTGATATATCAACGGTAATCCTAAATCTAACTGTTCTAAAAGTTTCCCTCGAGCAAATATATCATCGGGTTCCCCTTCAAAAACTAATTGTCCTTTATCCATGACAAATACCCAGTCAGCCCAACGATAAACTAAGTCTAAATCGTGGGTGGACATTAATAGTGTTGTACCGTCTTGATGAATTTTATCGAGGGTTTTGATTAGTTGACGGGTATGTTTAATATCTAAATATGCAGTCGGCTCGTCTAATAATAATAGTTTAGGTCGGAGTACCATCACGTCTGCAATGGAAACTCGTTTTTTTTGTCCCAAACTGAGATGATGTACTGGTCTTTGTGCTAATTCTTCTAATTCAAATTCTACTAATATTTCCTCGACTCTGGCTTGAATTTGTTTGTCTGGTAAATTCAAATTACACAAGCCGTAAGAAATATCTTCTTCAATTGTAGAAGCTACTAATTGCTGTTCTGGATCTTGAAATATTAATCCGACTTCCTGTCGTAAATTACTTAAATAATTGCGATCGTAACGTAACGGTTTACCGTGCCAGCGGACAATTCCACTCGACGGTTTATATAAACCATTTGCTAATAAAAATAATGTGGTTTTTCCGCACCCATTCTGACCGATGAGCGCACATTTTTTACCAGATGGAATATTTAATGTTAAACCGTTGAGTGAAGATTCTCTAGCGCCGGAATATGTATAATGAACCTGCTCAAATTCAAGTAAATATTCTTGCATTCAGCCACCATTCTAATGCTATCAAGATTACACAACCGATTACTGCTTCTAAGATGTAGCGTTTTGATGGGCGATCGCGACGGGGAGCATAAACCCTAAATTCTCCGCTCATTCCTCGTGATTCTAATCCTAAAGAAAATTGACTGTATTTTTGCAAGGTTCGCTTTAAAAGTTGTCCAACTAAAAGCGCCAAACTTTTGAGACTGGTACGAAAATCGCGGTAGCCAAGACGAGATTTTTGAGCAATGGATAAGTCGGTGGCTGTATCCCATAAAATGAAAATAAACCGATACATTAATAATAATAGTTCAATTAGCAGCGTGGGAAACTTGAATCGACGTAGAGTTTGTAATACTTCCGTAAACGGAACGGTTAGCATTAAAAAATATAGACAAGAAACAGAAGCAAAGGCTCTGGTAAATATAGTTAGTGCTTGATAAAATCCACTACGACTACTATATATATAGTAAAATCCTAAATTTAAACCCTGCCAAGAATCACTTTGTACCTGGGAAATATCTGCGACAGAAACACCGTTAATAATTAAAGCTGGTAAACTAGTCAGCCAAAAAAAGCTGGCAACTGCTAATATCCTGATATAAATACCAGCAGGAATTTTTGCATAAACAACCGTCCAAATACCCATCCACAACGCGATTAAAATTTGGACTGGTGGATGGGTACAAAGGGAAATTAACAAAGTTGTTAAAGCAAAAATTAATTTGTGTTCTGGTGGCAATCCCCGCAATCGATTAGTGTAAGCTAAAGTATCGAGTTTTAAGCTCATTCTAGAAGCATACCGATTTTTCAAAAATATATGGTAGTGCGAGCATCTTGCTCGCTTGATATACATAGCGAGCAAGATGCTCGCATTACAAAAGAAATGCTTCCCTCATTCTTCACGTTTTTGCTTTTCACTGCGTCCTTTATACAAACCAACTGCATAACCAATTATCCCCGCACCCAAAGCAGCTTGAGAAGAAAATAATAAACTTTCAATTTCACCGCTAGGGGGTTCAAATACAGGTTTAAACCAAGGTTTATAATTTGGTTGAACTTCAGTAATTACTCCTTCAGCTTCACCATCAGCACCACCATATTCACCACGTACAAATATTAATGGTGCAACAGCCAAACCAACAACTGCTAATATCAACAGCCAATTATTCCATCCGCGATTAGACTGACTTGATTGTTTCATTTCGCTGAGGCTCCCGCTTAATTAAATTCAATAGTTCTAATTCTTGTGGATTGTAAGATTGCAGCCAATTCCACACCAATACTGTCAATAAACCTTCACTAATTGCCAAAGGAACTTGAGTAATAGCAAAAATTCCTGCAAACTTAGCAAACGAAGCCATCACACCACCAACTGGTGCGGGGAAAGCCAAAGCCAACTGGATAGAAGTAATAACATAAGTCAGTAAATCTGCTAAAGCTGCGGCTAAAAATATCGCTAATTTTTGTTTACCAGACAGCTTCATGGTTAACCGATAAATCCAGAAAGCTGCAAAAGGTCCGGCGATCGCCATCGAGAATGCATTTGCGCCTAATGTTGTCAAGCCCCCGTGTGCCAGTAATAAAGCCTGAAACAGCAGTACCAAAGTGCCCAAAACCGACATAGCCAAAGGTCCAAACAGCACCGCACCCAAACCCGTACCCGTGGGGTGCGAACAGCTACCCGTAACTGAAGGAATTTTTAAAGCCGAAAGTACGAAAGCAAAAGCACCAGCTAAACCCAAAAGCAGTTTAAGTTGAGGTTTTTCTTTAGTGATGCGAGTTAAGGATATTAAACCCAAAATCATGAAAGGTAAAGAAACAGCCCACCAAAAAGCAGCCCATTTAAATGGTAGAAAACCTTCCATTATATGCATTGCATAAGCAGGTTTTGGTACACCAATTACCAAATACAAGCTTATTAGCGCTATTCCTAGTAAATTCAGCCGTTTGAGATTTTTTCGGATTCCCATAAAAGATGCGTTTCTGCTTTTTAGTAATTCAAGAATTTACAAACAATATTCTTTGTCTACAGCCAATAACAGCAAAATATTAGTAAACAAATAATTAATATTTACGCGGATTGGAGTTAGAGACAAACTGTAAAATTAGTTGCTATTCTCTACCATAAAGTTCCCTGGATGAAGTTTAGCATGGTAATTTGATTTTAAATATTAGCAAAGAGATACTTTATTGTACAGGTATATTTATAAATTAAATTAATCGCGAATATCGATTAAAACCTTAACATTGACATTAACAATAACGCTGACATAGACATTAACATTGTCAATCTATTTTGGATTTTAGATTTTGGATTTAAATTATCTTGATTTATCTTTTGTAGCACCTTGAAAATTAATGGTTAAATTCTACTATCTTAGAAATACAATCAGGAATTTTTGTTATAGGATTATTATATAAACCGATGTAATTCAAATTAGTCAGCTTACAAACAGATTCAGAGATTTCTTGTAATTGATTATCCTCTAAAAATAAGTCTTCCAAATTAATCAGTTCAAAAAGCTCTTCTGGCAGTTCTTTTAATTGATTATCATTTAAACCAAGGGATTCAAGTTTTTTAAGTTGATATATATCTGCTGGAAGCTCCTGTATTTGATTAAAGTCCAAATGCAGGCAGGTTAAATTCTTAAGTTTAAATATAGCTGAAGGAATAGACGTAAATTTATTTCTATCTAAATAAAGTTCTTCTAAATTAATCAGTTCACCAAAACTTTCAGGAAGAGTTTCGATTTGATTAGAATCCATCTGTAAATCGTCTAATTTTTTCAGTTTGGATATTTCTGGTGAAATAGTTTTCAAACGGTTCCATCTCAAATCTAAGGAAGTTAAAGATTCTATCTCAAAAACTTCGCTTGGTATTTCTGTTAAACCATAAGTAATTAAGCTGAAAGCAGTATCATGTGTTTCTTTTGCTTGTTTAACATATTCTTGAAACCAATCCCAATCTATTTCAAAATAACTATCCATAAATTTAGAATTTATTATTCAATTAAAATCACCTATTATATAAATAGTGCGTTGCGCTCCGCGACAACACACCCTACAAGTTAATTAAAAGATGATGCATTTAAATCAATTACCTTAGAAACACAATCGGGTATTTCTTTGATTGGATTATTATGTAAAGTAAGTTTTTCCAAATTAGTCAGCTTACAAATGGAACCAGAAATTTCTTCTAATTGATTATCTTCTAAAAAGAGGTATTTCAAATTAGTCAGTTCAAAAAGTTCCTCTGGTAGCTGCGTTAATTTATTTCCTCTCAAATCAAGCGATTCCAGATTTTTAAGTTGAGAGATATTTGCTGGGAGCTTATCTATCTGATTAAAACTTAAAACTAAGCCGGTTAAGCTTCTAAGTTGAAAAATCACTGAAGGAATAGATACTAATTCATTCTCTTCCAAATAAAGCTCGTATAGATTAATTAGTTGAGTCAAATCGGGAAGAGTTTCGATTTGATTCGAGTCTAAAATTAAATAGCTTAGATTAGTTAGTTGAGATATATTTGTGGGAATATTTTTTAACCTGTTATAGCTTAAATCTAATTCATTTAGAGATTCTATATCAAAAATTTCGGTTGGTATTTCCGTTAAATTATAATTACCTAAATCAAAAAAACCCCAATATTCTTCTTTTGCTAACTTCATCTGTTTTTGAATCTCAACCCAGTTTATTTCGCGGTAATTATGCATAATTTATGTTTTATCTATAAATCTTCAATAATCAAGTATTTCAAAATTCGTTTTCATCCTACATCTTCTAATTGGTAGTGTAAGCTGTAAAATATAAATTATATAGTCTTGCTGAATCAAAATATAAAGTGATGATTTCAAATTGCTGGAGACGTAGCAGTGCTACGTCTCTACAATAATTTCGCGTTTGGTACAATGTAGTGCGAGCATCTTGCTCGCTATGATTATAAAAACTCTTGCTCGCTATAATTATAAAAACTCTTGCTCCCTACTACCAATTACCAATCCCCAATTACCAATTACCAATTACCAATTCCCAATTCACTCATCAATCTCTGCTAATTCCATCCATCTTTCCGTGGCTTTATCAATATCTTTCTTCAATTTCTCTACCTTTTCATAAAGCTCCTGAACTTTAGAATAATCTCCCGCAGCTTTGGTTAACCCCATTTCCGCTTCCACTTTTTCTTCTTCCAATTGAGCAATCTTTCCTTCTAACTGCTCGAATTCTTTCCTTTCCCAATTCGATAAACGACGTTTCTTTTTATTATCTTCCTTTGTAACCTTAGTCTCTACTTTCTGCGTTTGGAATTTCGGCTTTTCTTTTTCTAACTCAGCTTGCAATTGCTTTTCTTTAGCTTCTTCGGCTCTCTTAAAATCGAGATAAACTGAATAATTGCCGGGAAATTCCCGAATCTTCGTATCTTCAAAGGCAAAAATTCTATCGATGGTGCGATCTAAAAAGTAGCGATCGTGAGATACTACGATTACGCAACCTTTGAAGTCTTCTAAATAATCTTCTAAAACCGCTAAAGTTTGGACATCTAAATCGTTTGTTGGTTCATCCAATATTAAAACATTCGGCGCACTCATTAACACTCGTAACAAAAATAAACGCCGTTTTTCACCACCGGAAAGTTTATCAATTGGAGCATATTGTTGACTCGGAGGAAACAAAAACCTCTCCAACATTTGAGAAGCACTAATTCTAGTTCCATCGGCAGTTTCAATAAATTCTGCACCTTCTTGTTTGATATAATCAATTACTCGCTGGGAATCGTTAGAAGCACCAATCAATTCTTCCGAATGCTGATCGAAATAACCAATATAAACCGTAGAGCCAATATCAACTTCACCCGTATCCGGTTGTTCTCTTCCGGTAATAATATTGATTAAAGTGGATTTTCCCGCACCGTTTTCACCGATAATTCCAACTCTATCCTCCGGACTAAATTCGTAGGTAAAATCTTTAAATAAAGTGCGTTCGCCATAAGCTTTCGAGATATTATTTACTTCAATAACTTTCTTACCAATGCGACGACTAGCAGTAGAAATCTCAACTTTTCCTTGAGTTTGTTTAAACTCAGTCCCCTGCATCTCTCTAACTCGATCTATTCTCGCTTTCTGCTTGGTACTTCTGGCTTTTGGTCCTTTTTTTAACCATTCTAATTCTCGCCGCAATACTCCTTTAAACTTTTGCTGACTGCTCGCTGCGGATTCTTCTGCTTCGGCTTTCTTTTGTAAATAATATGAATAATTACCAGAATATGTATAAAAGTCGCCTCGATCGATTTCAATAATCCGATTTGTGACTCGATCCAAAAAATAGCGATCGTGAGTTATTAATAATAAAGCGCCATTTCTACGATTCAAATAACTTTGCAACCACTCTACAGAATCAGCATCTAAATGGTTTGTCGGCTCGTCCATTAACAATAAATCTGGTTCGGATAACAAAGCTGTCGCTAAAGCAATCCGCTTCCGATAACCCCCAGATAAAGTACCAATTATGGCATCAAAATCCGTAATTCCTAACTGAGAAAGTATTATTTTGGCGTTGGTTTCTACTTCCCAAGCACCAATCATATCCATGCGCTGCGTCACTTCACCCAAACGCGACAACAATTGATTATCTTGGGGATTTTTAGCTAATTTATCAGAGATTTCTTCATATTCGCGCACCAAATTCATTTGCTCGCCGCTATCAGCAAATATCTGCTCTAAAACCGTGCGACTTTCATCTAAATCTGGCTGTTGCGGTAAATATATAACCTTAGCACCGGGATTTACAATAATCTCCCCGCCATCAATCGGTTCCATCCCAGCTATCATTTTTAATAGTGTAGATTTACCGGAACCGTTAGTACCAATTAAGCCAACCTTCTCATCAGCATCCAAGCTAAAAGAAGCATCTTTAAGAATTTCTTTGATGCCAAAATCTTTTTTGACAGATTGTAATGTAATAACACCCATAGGATCTTAGATTTTAGATTTTAGATTTTAGATTTTTTATAAGGTGCAGGCACCATCTTATAAGATAGCTTAGTTATTTCATCTCGTTCATCTCGTTACAAGGAACCCTCGCTTGTAACGCATTTTAGGAGGCTCCGCCTCCAAGTTGGGAGGCAGAGCCTCACGCTTGGGGTTCCCAACCGGAGGCTAGGAACCAGTTAAAAAAGCCGTAAAACACCAACAAATAATGGTGCGTTACGGCTATTTAAATCTTCGAGGTGTAATTACATTATTAAAAGCCGTAACAACTTACAAACTTTTCTATGCCCAATGCCCAATGCCCAATGCCCAATGCCCAATTACCGATGCCCAAGATAATTTAATCAAATAAATCTAAGGGTAAATGTCCGTACATATGGTTCATTCCACCTTCCGAAGAAGACTGACAAGAAACTAAAACCCCACGATGATGTCCTAAATAGGAATCAATGTAGCACAAACCATTTTTTCCATTTAACTTGATGTAAATTGGACCTTCAATTAAAGGTAAATTACTTGGAGGCTGATATCCCAATGCTTTGGAATAACTTTCCATTGCTTTTATTCCTTCTTCGGTGGTATCGGCAGAAATACCCAGAATTTGATAATCGCTAAGACTAGCAAGCAAAGTCAAAGCCCGACGAACTGAAATTTTTTCTGATGGCTTCAGTTGGGCTGCAATATCAACAAAGTCATATTTGCTTAATATTTTTTTGGCTTCTTCAACCGTAAGTTGGGTTTGGGGTTTGCTTGTCATAAGCCTAAAAAGGAATCTACTAGGGGTTTACTTCGTATGGCGTAGAGTTTCTACTCTACCAAAAATCTACAGTTCGGATCGATCTTGTGTGTTACTTAAATTGAATAAAAATGGCACACTACTTTGAGATTCATTTCCCATTACTAAAACTCTCGGCATTTGAGCACCTCCACTTTTCCAGGCTTCAATAGCTTCTTTTTGTAACACTAACTGTCCACCTTGCGCTTTTAAAGTTTCAGCTAACAGTTTTTGCGCTTCCGCTCTACCTCTAGCACGGTTGATGTCGGCGAATGCTTCCTGCTCGGCTTCGGCTGCTACGTAAACCGCTCTTTGCGATCGCTGTTCGGCAATTTGCTTTTCTTCAACGGCTTTGGCAAATTCAGGAGAGAAGGTTAAGTCAATGACGCTAGTATCTAAGATAATTATTCCATATTTATCCAAACGTTGCCCTAAAGCGTTATCAAAATCATTCTTCAATTCGTCTCTTTTGGTAATTGCTTCTTCTACAGTTCTTCTGGCTGCGGCAACTTTAAAAGATTCCTGAGTTTGCGGTGCAATAATTTTCGAGACGATGTTTTCTAAACTTCCCTGTTTTCTTCTAATTTCAACAACTTCTACGGAATCTATCCGAAAGTTGATCGCAAATTTCGCCGTCAATTGCTGCAAATCTTTGGTAGAACTTTGGGCGGGAATTTCGTATTTCTGTACTGTCACATCATATACATCTACATTAGAAATTACTGGGGGTTTGAAATGAATACCTTCAAGTAAAGCACCATCTTGAGCTTTTCCTAATATACTCAATACTCCGGCTTGACCGGGATTTATAATTACAAATGAATTCAGGCTGAAAACAACAAGTATTGCTACCAGAGTTCCTGCAACTGCGGCTTGCCAACTACCTAATTGTTGACTTTTCAAATTAATACTCCTTTTTATGTGAATTATCAGTTATCAATGGACAATTATCAACAAACAATTATCAATTCGTAGATGGTAGTGATACTGTTCCAAACCTCCCACACCATAAACGATCGCTCATTGATTGATAATTGATAATTGTCCATTAATATTTCGTGGTAATATTAAATTCCACGCATTTACCAAAAACTGTGGCTCAAGTACTCAAATCCAATCGGTTGCAAAAACAGCGTAGGGATTCAGCGCATCCGTTGAAACGCTTGCTTGATTACGGAGATGATTATCGCCAAAAAATCAGGCTAGCGGTAGTTTGTTCTATTCTCAATAAGCTATTCGACTTGGCACCTCCAGTCTTAATTGGCTTCGCCGTTGATGTTGTTGTCAAACAGGAAGATTCTATCATTGCCAGTTGGGGTATAACAGATATTTTTTGGCAATTTTTAATACTTTCTTTTTTAACGGTTATTATCTGGGTATTAGAGTCAATTTTTGAATATGCTTTAGAAACCCTATGGCGTAATTTAGCACAGAGCATTCAGCACGATTTGCGTTTGGATGCCTACAAGCATTTACAAGATTTAGAATTAGCTTACTTTGAAGAACGCAGTACTGGCGGTTTGATGTCTATCCTGAGCGATGATATCAACCAGTTGGAACGCTTTTTGGATGTGGGAGCTAACGATTTATTGCAAACTGCCACAACTATTGTAATCCTTGGTGGTGCATTCTTTATCTTAGCTCCTAACGTGGCGTGGATGACCATGTTACCGATTCCGTTTATTCTCTGGGGAACCTTCGCTTACCAAGATTTGCTCGAACCACGTTACGCTGATGTTCGTGAAAAGCTGAGTTTTTTAAATTCTCGTTTATCAAATAATTTAAGCGGTATTACTACTATTAAAAGTTTTACCGCCGAAGAATATGAAAGTAAGCGTTTGGAATCAGATAGTGAAGCTTATCGCCGCAGTAATGGTAAAGCAATTAAACTTTCTGCTGCTTTTGTACCCTTAATTAGAATGTTAATTTTAATCGGGTTCACGGCACTATTACTATTCGGTGGAATGTCCGCAGTTAATGGTAAAATGTCTGTAGGAACTTACAGCGTTTTAGTCTTTTTAACTCAACGTTTGCTTTGGCCCCTAACAAGATTGGGACAAACTTTCGACCTATATCAAAGGGCGATGGCTTCCACCAATCGCGTCATGAATTTATTAGATACTCCTATTACTATTAACCCCGGAAATATCGCTTTACCCATTGAAAATGTACGCGGGGAAATTGCGTTTAATAACGTTACTTTTGCTTACAAAGACAGACAGCCAGTAATTAAAAATTTATCCTTAAAAATACCCGCAGGAAAAACGATCGCCATTGTCGGCTCTACGGGATCGGGTAAAAGCACTTTAGTTAAATTATTGTTGCGGTTTTACGAAATAACTTCCGGAAATATTACCGTTGATAATATCGCTCTACAAAATATCAACCTGCAAGATTTACGTCGCTGCATCGGTTTGGTAAGTCAAGATGTCTTTTTGTTTCACGGTAGCGTAGCCGAAAATATCGCCTATGGAACCTTCAACGCCAACGATAAAGAGATCGTGACAGCCGCCAAAGTTGCAGAAGCCCACGAATTTATCATGCAGCTACCCCAAGGCTATCAAACAA
Source organism: Rivularia sp. (in: cyanobacteria) (assembly GCA_965234645.1). Taxonomy (GTDB): domain Bacteria; phylum Cyanobacteriota; class Cyanobacteriia; order Cyanobacteriales; family Nostocaceae; genus Rivularia. The sequence goes on from OZ248344.1 coordinate 1,290,911, forward strand.
TAGTAGGCGAGCGCGGACAAAAATTATCTGGAGGGCAAAGACAAAGAATCGCGATCGCAAGAGCAATATTGAAAAACCCACCAATATTGATCTTAGACGAAGCCACCTCAGCAGTAGATAACGAAACCGAAGCAGCCATCGCCCGCTCATTAGAAAGAATTACCGTAGATAGAACAACCATTGCGATCGCGCATCGTCTTTCCACAATTCGCAATTCAGATTGCATATATGTGGTAGAATACGGCGAAATCGTAGAATCTGGCACTCACGAACAATTATTAGAACGCAATGGAATTTATGCAAGTCTGTGGCGCGTGCAGTCTGGCTTGAAATCAGTTAGCAGTTAGCAATTATCGGCGAACATTCCCATTCACCCCAAGGCGATCGGTTCATTATGTATTTTTAATTTGTGAAGGAATGGGTAACAAAGGTTCGTAGTAAGAGTTTTAACTCTCCGGATTTGGGGCTTAGGTTCCCTAAATCTGGAGGGCTAAAGCCCTTACTACGAACCTTTCAAAATTAATGGGACAGACTACTAATATTTGACCACATAAGTTATGAGGGGTTTGCGTAGTGCGAGCATCTTGCTCGCTAGCAAACACGAGCGAGCAAGATGCTCGCACTACGAATGTGTTACCCATCATAATTAATGTGGTGAACTACTAGTTACTGATAATTGATAACTGATAATTGACTACCCACCAGCAACAGCAGGAACAATACTAACTTCATCGCCATCTTTTAAAGGTGTTGCCGCACCATCTAAAAAGCGGATATCCTCACTATTCACGTATAAATTTAAAAAACGACGTGGTTTACCGGCTTCATCACACAAACGCGCTTTGATACCGGGACAAGCTTTTTCTAAAGAATCGAACAGTTCGGAAATAGTGCTGCCGTTACATTCCAAAGTAGCTTGATTATTAGTGAATTTTTGAAGTGCAGTGGGAACGAGAACTTTAACTGACATATCTTTAAAAATTGAAATTGGAAATTGGGTTGAGGGGGGAGAGGGGACAAGGGGACAAGGGGACAAGGAGATGGGGGGATAGGGGGTAGAGTGGGTAGAAAGAAAATTCTTAATTCCTAACTCCTCACTCATAACTCCTAACTTTAATTAAACCAAAACTTGCTGCCACTCTAAGCGATCGAGGGTGCGGGAACGTTCGAGGGCTGATTCAAAACTATCGAGTTTTGCGTCAATTGTCAAAGGTTCGCCAACGTAGGGTTGTATGGATTCTTGGGTTTTTAAGCCGTTGCCGGTAATGTAAACAACTGTGGTTTCTTCGGGATCGATTTTGCCTGCTTCTACCAGTTTCTTTAATACGGCAACTGTTGTACCACCAGCAGTTTCTGTAAATATGCCTTCGGTTTCCGCGAGCAGTTTCATGCCTTCGATAATTTCAGCGTCGGTGACTGATTCTATATTACCGTTGGTTTTGTTTGCTATATCCACGGCATAAATACCGTCTGCTGGATTTCCAATTGCAATTGATTTGGCAATGGTGTTTGGCTTTTCTGGCTGGATGAAATCGCGCTTTTCTTTGAATGCTTTGGCGATAGGAGAACATCCTTCAGCTTGTGCGCCGCTGAATCGGACGTTTTTAGCTTCTACTAAACCAACTTCGACAAATTCGTTGAAGCCTTTATAAATTTTGCTGAATAACGAACCGCTTGCCAAAGGTGCCACAATATGATCTGGTAGTTCCCAACCTAACTGTTCGGCGACTTCAAAACCTAATGTTTTGGAACCTTCGGAATAGTAGGGACGTAAATTAATGTTGACAAATCCCCATCCGTGGGTATTGGCAACTTCCGAACAAAGACGGTTAACTTGGTCGTAATTGCCCTTAACAGCCATTAAAGTGGGGCTATAAATAAGACTTCCTAAAATTTTACCCGCTTCCAAATCGGCTGGTATGAATACGCAACAATCCAAACCAGCATGAGCTGCGATCGCGGCGGTTGAATTTGCCAAGTTTCCGGTGCTGGCGCAGGATACTGTAGTGAAACCCAATTCCTTGGCGCGAGTCATGGCAACCGATACCACCCGATCTTTGAAGCTCAGGGTGGGCATATTAACGGCATCATTTTTTATATATAGTTTCTTTAAACCCAAGCGACGCGCTAAACGCTGCGATCGAACCAAGGGAGTCATACCCGTTCCCACATCAATGGGGTCAACGCTCGTTACAGGCAAAAACTGACGATAACGCCATATTGAATTCGGACCAGCTTGAATAGTTTCGCGAGTCACAGTTTGACGCAATTTGCTGTAATCGTAGCTTACTTCCAAAGGACCAAAACAGAACTCGCATACATTTTTGGCTTCAAGTTCGTACTCTGCACCGCATTCTTTGCACTTCAAAGCATGAAAGGCTTGAGTAAGGGTTTGGTCTTGGATGTTGGTCGCTGCTTGCATTTGGTATTACTCCCGTTCGGAACGCTTAACTGTCAACTGTCGGCTGATACTAACACGCCTCAAAAATCGAGTCAAACAATCCCGATAATTTTTGTCGGGATTAGATTTAATATAGGTTTTATGTGCAGTTATCAGTTAGGGACTTGCAAAAATAATCGATCCAACAACGGTAGTGCGAGCATCTTGCTTGAGAAGCATCTTGCTTGAGAAGCATCTTGCTTGAGATAGATAGCGAGCAAGATGCTCGCACTACCCAATATGAATTCCGTCATTGAATATTTTTTAATTTGAAAGTCTTTGAGCAGTTATCAGTTTTCAGATTAATGATGTAATTTATTCTCCCCCTACTCGCTACTCCCTACTCCCTACTTCCTACTTCCTACTTCCTCGATTCAGTAATCTTAGAACGGGAATAGGAGTAGCAGTTATTAGCGATCGGTTCCAAAAATATTCCTAACGACATAGAGACTGAGTGTAACAAGTCGTGATTTGATTAAACAGATAAATATAAAATGTTTGAAGTTAGCGTTACGCGCACGCAACTTTAAAAGAAAAGGTCAAAAGAATCGCTGCAACATATCTTAATAACCTTGTTTCCTTAGTTATATGACATAAATCGTGACAAAGTTAGGGAAAATTCACTCCCAAGTCAAGTAATTAATAAAACAGTAAATAAGCATACATATAAGTAGTGAAAAGCTTTCTAGTTTATCACACAACTCGTGACAAACTTATGAAAAAATTAAAGAAATTCACTTAAATTTTATGTAACTAATAAAACAAAAAATTAATCCGGCAAATTTCTTCTACAAAGCCAAATTTCCATATTTATACTGACGATCTAGTAAAGATTTAAATTTAAGATTTATCTGTCACCAAAAATACTTTTGATATTCCAACCGAATCAGAAAACCTAAAACGAACTCAATGTTTAAGAGTAAGAGAGTAGCTTCCGGACATCAGGGCTTACTTCATCTACCAGAATATCGGGGAAATATCAAAATAAATTGGTAAAAGCCATACTCAAGAACTAGGGTTTCTAGGTCAAGAAAGCTATTGGCAATTCTTTATTGAGTTGCAAAGAAAAACCTACGTGTTTGCACGCAGGTTGAGAAGTCATAATTTGCTATTAATTCTAAAATGTCACAGAAAAAGAAATTTGTCAAAAAGCAGGGACAAGTCTATCGTTCCTTGGTTGCATCTGCATTGATTGTTAATGGTGTATTTCAGTTTGTTGCTCCTGTATTCGCTGAAGGTACCGCAGCAAATCAAGAAATTGATAACACCGCAACTGCTACCTATGAAGACCAAGAAGGAAATGAAATCAACGCAACTTCTAATACAGTTACTTTAACTGTTGCTGAAGTAGCTGGTATTACTGTAACTGCTGGTATTCCAGAATTTAAGACTCAGGCTGACGACGGTGTAAAAGGTGATGCTAACGGTGATGGCAAGTTTAATGCTAGAGACCAATTCTACTTTGTATATGACGTAGAAAACGTTGGTAACGACCCTACTAAATTCCAAATTCCCGGCGCTCCGGTAGTAAATGGTCCCGGTGCTATTCCGACTGGTGAAACAGTTGAAATCAGTTACGACGATGGTACTAATTGGGTAACTGTTCCTGCGGCTGGACTTGAGACAAATTCGGTTAATCCTGGTGAAGTTGTTAAAGTCCGCGTACCTGTAAGAGTTAATGACAATGCACCAAGTGACGCCGAAATTAGCCTTGAATTAGGTAATACAGGTGATGCAACCACCGATTTACAGAACCAGCCACGGACAGATAATTCCGAAGATGTTTACACTGTAGATAATGCAAATGGAACACCTGGTGAAGTAGCTGGTGCCCCTGTTAACGGTGTTCGTGAAGCTAGCGATACCCAGACAGTTAAAGTTGACTCCAGCTTAACAACTTATGCTTTAGCAAAAATCCTCAAAACCAATAGCAACTATACAAGTGCTGGTGCGACTGGTCCTATCGGCGATACTTTAGACTACAACTTAAGTTTAGAAGTTCTCAACACCGACCCAACTGGTAATAATATTAGCCCCGTAGCTTTACAAGGTAAAGCTGTTCCTGGTTTAACAGGAACTAATATCTTAGTTTCCGATGCGATTCCAGCAGGAACAAAACTTAGTACTGTTACAGCACCAGCAGGTTGGACGGCTGTTTACAGTCTTGACGATCCTACGGCAATTGATGCTAATGCGGCTACTTGGACTACGACACCACCTAGCGATTTAGCTACAAGACGAGTTGGTTTCGTAAAAACTGGAACTGTAGATCCAGGAACAACAGTAACGGACTTCAAGATTACAGTTGAAGTAACAAGCCCCGAAAGCTCAGTTACCGTTGCGAATGTTGCTCAGTTATTTGGTGCAACTTCTAATGGAAATGACGTTTACGATGAATCTGGTGACGCACAACCAAGTAACTACGACGAAGTAGCAAGACTCTTCCCCGGTACTACTCAACCAGGTGAAGTTCCTACTACTATTGCCGATGGTGATATAGATGATGGTTATATTGACCCAACCGATGGAGATAATAACGGTACTCCTGATGACTTAGAAAATACTGGAACCGATACCAACAACGACAACGATGGTACTGGTCCAGGTGGTGAAGCTAACGTCTACACAATTAATGCAGTAGGAGTTAGTTCTCTACTTAACGGTCCAAATGGCGCACCTACTGCAAATGTTGGTGGTGATAACAATATCGACTTTACTAACAAGTCTGCAACTGTACCGGGAGGAATTGCACCTGGTAGCACGATTGACCCAGGTAGTGTAAGTTTTACAAACACCATTCAGAACACTGGTAATAGTAACGCTGATATTATCTTAGAACCCCAAGCACCAGCTACACCAGGTGACTTGCCTACAGGTACAACAGTTACCCTGACCTACGACAATAACGGTACTCCACAAACAGCAATCTATACCTACAATGGAACTGGTTTTGATATAAATGCAGGACAAACCCCAATCAAGATTGGTGCAGTACCATCTAACGCTACTAGAAGTTACACGGTAGCTGTAGATTTGCCTGATGATACCGACCTTTCTACTAATGATGGTGTTGAAAAAGGTTATCCCGTACCTGTAAGAGCTTTCGTTGATAACGATGACGACGGAGTTGCTGACACGGTTGATGACGATAATGATGCAACTACACCTGAAGTAGCTGCACAAAACGTTACAATTAACCGCGTTTATGTTGGCTACTTGAAGCTAGTCAAAGAATCCCGCGTACTCCAAGGTACTGGTCCAGATATTGCTGCTGGTGAAGATACATTCAGCGATGCTCCTAAGAGTCCCAGACCGGGCAACATCATAGAATATCGAATTAACTACGAAAACATCTCTGAAGAAGCTGGTGGTCCAGGAAACGTAGTCCTAAACGCCAACAACGTCGAGATTGTTGAGGATGGTACTCAAAGTCAGACTCCTGGTGATGGTTTGAACAACTGGGCTAAGGATAACGATAAAGATGGAGAACTAGATACTATCAACGTTACCGGCACTGCTGTAGCTGCTGATGCAACTATTAATTACGCACCTTCGGGAGATAACGAGAATACTAATAGATACGTAGTTACAAGTGAAGTAGCACCTGGAGTGACCAAAACGTTTACTTTCCAACGTCGAGTTAATAGCGTATCTCCTACTGGTACCGCGAATAATGGAACTGGTAATCCTGGTAATCCTGGTAATCCCCCAACTAATTAAGTACGGATAATTGTTGGAGACGCGATACCCTTGCGTCTCTACATTAATTGTGAAAACCCAACTATTTGAGGTAATAATATGAAGCGTGTTTCTATTGCAAGTTTAGGTGCTGTTGCTTTAATCGCAGGCGCAACTTTCAGCAGTCAGATTCCTGTAGTTGCAAATGTATTTCAAGGTGGAACTGCTGTTGCTCAAAGCGCGCAGAAGTCACAAGTACAGCTACAGTTAGAAGCAGAAAAGAAAGTTGTTAGCAAAGATGCTCAAGGCAAGCAAAAAGTAACTTGGCAAGGATTAAAAGATGGCGCTCAAGTACAGCCAAAAGACGTATTACGTTACTCGGTAACTGGTGCAAATAATGGCAATAAAGCAGTTAAAAATCTTGCTATTAATCAACCCGTTCCTAGAGGAATGGTTTACGTACTTAGTTCTGCAACTGTAAATGCAAACTCAGGTGCAAAAATTACTTACAGCATTGACGGTGGTAAGACTTATGTAACAAACCCCACCGTGCAAGTTAAGTTAGCAAACGGTCAAACAGAAACCCGTCCCGCACCCGATACTGCTTATACCCACGTGCGTTGGAATTTCGGTGATTCTGTTGCAGCAAAAGCAGCAGTTAAAGGAACTTATCAAGTAAAGGTACGTTAGTTCCTAAAGACTAAATAATCAAGAATAAATTTTAGATATCTTGAGAATAGTTATAAATACGAATTTCTATTTCTCAAGATTTCTTTTCATAAATAATCAAATAATTTTATTTGCTTGCATTACAGACTGTATCTGAAATTATATGTTTTTATTTTTACTGGCTTGCATGGCTTAACAGTAGGATGCGTTACGAGAACAGCTAATACACCCTACAAGAATACAAATTACTAACTAATTACAAAAGACTATTAATTTTCCCAACTTCGGAGACAACGGTGAAGTTTTACAGGAGAGAAATTCAGTGCGTCGTCAAAAAAAACGACATCAGATAAAATATTCAGCGAATTGCTTGAAACGATTAACGGCAGTTTTTCTTATTGGAAGTGTGTTACACAGTTCCATGTCTGCCTTGGCGCAAGTAACAACTAAATCTGGTGTTGAATTTACTAACCAAGCTACTTATACTTATACAGACTCAGATGGTAACAAGTTATCTGGTATTTCCAGTCAAATTAAACTCACACCAAAGATACCAGCAACAGACCCTTTAATTGACCCTTTCGGACAAATTCTCGGTTGTAATGGAGAGGAATTAGATGATTACACGGGTTTCACCGTCAGTTTATTTGAACCAGATTTAAACGATCCTACGGGAACCGAAGTAGGACAATCGATTCAGCTAACTCCAACCTTAGAGAACGGTACCCCTCAAGGTATTGAGCCGAACCTCACAAACCTTAACAACTATGCGATTACAAATGTAGCAATTAACGGCAAGCGAGGTATTTACAACTTTTTATTCGACACTGCTAGAGGTCAAACTGACGCAGGTAAAACCTATATCTTAGTTGTCAATCCTCCAGGCAATTCCAACTTCCCCGAACGAAGAGTGAGGATAGAAATTCAAAGCGTGAATGGTACTATTCTTACCTATGTTGCTACTGCTTTAGATGGTCAGCCAATTACCGCTACAGGTGAAAACGCTACTCAAATTTCCGAAACTCAGATTTCCGAACAGGTTGTAGTTGTCAACGATGCGGAAAGAGTGGGATTAAGTTTAGCGCTGCGATTTGATTTGAATTTGTGTTCTTCCGAACAAGTCAAAATTACTAAAACTGGCGATCGCGCTACTGCGGAACCGGGTGAAACGGCTGTTTATCGTCTGTCGTTAAGGAATACTGGCGATACTGGTTTGGATAATGTGGTTGTTACCGACCAATTCCCCATCGGATTTAAGTTTTTACCAGAATCCGTTCGCGGTGAAGTTGCTGGTCAACCAGTTGCGGTAACTACTGAAAGCAACGGTGCAACCGTTACCTTCCGCACTGGCGCAACTATTCCAGTTGATGCAGTACTTAATATAGCTTACGGTGCTAAATTAACTCCCGACGCGGTAAGGGGTTCGGGACGCAACTCGGCTACTGTTAACGCTCAGCGCGATGATAATGATTTTGCTGTCAAAGATGGTCCGGCAACGCATTTGCTACGCATTCGACCCGGTATTACTTCCAATTGCGGTACTATCATCGGTCGCGTATTTGTTGATAAAAACTTTGATGGCGAACAGCAAGCAGGGGAACCTGGAGTACCAAATGCGGTAATTTACCTCGAAAACGGCAACCGTATATCTACTGACCCAGAAGGATTATATTCAGTTAAAAATGTATTGCCCGGTAAACATACAGGCGTTCTGGATTTACAGAGCCTACCGGATTATACCTTGGCTCCCAACGTCAAATTTAAAGAACGCAACAGTCAATCACGGCTTGTAAATTTAGAACCCGGTGGAATGGTGAGAATGAACTTCGCAGTCACTCCTAACTTCGGGGAGGAGGCAAAGAAATGAGACAATTAAGCGGTGCAAGTATTTTCAACTTTAAATTAATAGGCGCGATGGCAGGAACTATAGGTGTGGTATTACACCCACTTGTAGCAAGAGCCGATACCAATAACTCGGCAGATAGCGATCGCGAGCAGAAATCTTCAAAAGCATCTATAGATAAAGCGAGTCAAGGTAGTAGAAAATATAATCGCTCAAAACAACTTGTAGAAGCGCTTGAAGTAATAAAGAATAATAAAAACGAGAATAAAAATGTAATTGCTTTAAACAAAAAAGATACCAATACAAATTTGCCTGCTAGTTTACAGAAGTTAGTAGACGAGCGGGATTATGCTGCCGAGTATATCTTAACTGCTTTAAAAAGTGAAGACACTAATACTAATTTACCCGCTAGTTTACAGAAATTAGTAGACGAGCGAAATAATGCGGCAGAAAATACGCTGATTGCTTTAAAGCCTGCTGAAGTAACAGATACAGATACCATATCTTTAGTACAAAAGTTAAAAGAAACACGCAGCGAGGTAATAGATTCACAACCAGAATTGATTGCCTTAGAGCCATTTATCAATCAAGAAAAGTTATTAGAAGAAAACAATAATGTAGAGTCTGCTGCGTCTGTAGTTGAACCCAAAACCATAAATATTGAAGAGGCAGAATACACTGCATCTTTACAAAATCGACTGCTGCCAATTTTTGAAAAAGATAAAGATATCGTAGTGGGAGCGTCTCGCTCCCTGGTGGTAAATAGCTCCCTGGTGGTAAATAGTTCGCTGGTGGTAAATAGCTCTCTGATAGTTCCCAGCGAGCAAGATGCTCGCACTACAAATTTAAATTGGAATGCTCCAATTACCACAGAAAATTATTTACTTGCTCTAGAACCTTTTCTTGATTTTCAAAAAGTAGTTCCGAGCGAGCAAGATGCTCGCACTACAAATTTAAATTGGGATGCTCCAATTACCACAGAAAATTATTTACTTGCTCTAGAACCTTTTCTTGATTTTCATGGGATGCTCCAATTACCACAGAAAATTATTTACTTGCTCTAGAACCTTTTCTTGATTTTCAAAAAGTAGTTCCGAGCGAGCAAGATGCTCGCACTACAAATTTAAATTGGGATGCTCCAATTACCACAGAAAATTATTTACTTGCTCTAGAACCTTTTCTCGATGCTCAAAAGCTAGCAGAAGCAGAGATTGAAGATCCATCAGAAGAAAAAACAGATGTAACAGAATGGTTTTCTAAAATTGATTCGACATTAGTTGCAATCAACGTATTTGAGTCAATAACCTCCGATACTCAACCAGCATCAAACATACCAACTTTAATTGCTAAGAATTGGACAACAGATAACCTTACCAATAAAACCTATAGTTTTACATCATTAGTTGCTGTAAAACCTTCATTTTTGACGGATAATTCCGATCGCAATTCGTCACAGATGAAACTAGCAGCAATATATAACTCATTTACTGGGGATAACCGCAACCAAGATCCGAATAATAATCTTTTGGCAGCTTATTCTAAATCTCCCTTTGCATTACCCAACCCCGATAATTTAAACCCTTCTTTCTCACCGCTCTCGATTCCTTATCTTTCCCAATTTCCTGACGGTGCCCCAAATTCTGCAACGGTAAAAATCCTCTCACCTACACCCGATGCTGTTGTAGATGTAGCTGCGACTCCAATTATCGTCCAGTTTCCGGTGGGAAATGAGGTAGAATTACGGGTTAATGGCGATTTATCCGATCGCTACTTAATTGGACGAACCGAAACCGATTCGGAAACCAATCTAGTTACGCAGACATGGTATGGTGTTTCTCTGCAAAATGGGGAAAACATTATATCCGCTCAGGTAATCGGTTCTAAGGAGCCTCCCGCTACCGTGAAAATCATGGTACGGGGTGGAGCGCACGAACTGAAAATAGATACTGTAGAATCACGAATTCCCGCCGATGGAATTTCTACGGCGACAATCAAGGGTACGTTAATTGACGAAAACGGCAACCGCTCTAATCATGATGCAGTTGTTACTTTAGCAACTACAGCAGGTGCATTTGTCGAACCCGATTTTAAACCAGAGCAACCGGGATTTCAAGTACAGGCAAAATCGGGACAGTTTACCGCTACTCTCAAATCCGATTTAGAAGCTAAAACTGTCCGAATTAAGGCGAAAGCTGGGAAATTAGAAGCTTTTACGCAACTGCAATTTCAAACCGCTTTGCGTCCAAGTTTGATGACGGGGGTTATCGATTTTCGTGTAGGCGCTAGAGGTACGGACTTTTACAGTCGATTTAAAGATTTTCTCCCCGAAGACGAAGACAACGGTACTGAAGTAAAATTCCGTTCGGCTGTGTTTGCAACTGGTGCGATCGGTGAATGGTTGGTAACTGGTGCTTACGATAGCAGTCGCTCTTTGAATGAAGATTGTAATTGCGACAACCGTTTATTTGGCAGCTATCAATTTAGCGAACAGAATTACCCAGTTTACGGCGATAGTTCTACGGTAAACCAAACTACCCCATCTATTGACAGCGTGTATTTACGGGTGGAGCGTTCGTCTAACATTGTCGGTGCTAGTCCCGATTATGCGATGTGGGGTGATTATAATACCGAAGAATTTTCTCGTTCTTCACAACAGTTTACTTCCCTGACTCGTCAGCTACACGGTTTCAAAGCGAATTATAACTTCGGCAAATTGCAAGCTACGGCTTTTTACGGAAATAATATAGAAGGTTTTCAACGCGATATCGTACCTCCTGACGGTACCAGCGGTTTTTACTTCTTATCCCGTCGATTAACCGTACCGGGTAGCGAAAGTGTCTTTATTGAATTAGAAGAACTGAATCGTCCCGGTACCGTATTGCAGCGAGAACGATTGAGTCGGGGTGCCGATTATGAGATTGATTACGACAGAGGAACGGTGTTATTCCGCGAACCGATTTTACGCACGGATGTCAACGAATTTGGTGAAGTCTTGGTAAGACGCATCGTCGTTACTTATCAATACGAAGCACAAGGAGCCGATACCGATATTTACGCCGGAAGACTGCAATATAATTTTTCTCGCGGCGTTGATAATGATAGCTGGTTGGCTACTACTTACTTCCAAGAAAATCAAGGCGATCGCGATTTTGAATTGTACGGTGCGGATGCTCAGTTTACTTTTGGGAAGTTAGGTAAAATCGTTGCCGAATACGCTCGCAGTCGCAACGATTCCAACGAGATGGGCATGGTTGATGGTGATGCGGCTCGTGCGGAAGTTGAAGCGGAACTTTTCAAGGGTTTGCGGACTCGCGCTTATTACCGTTTCGCCGATACCGGATTTGCAAACAACGCTACTATCAGTTTTGTACCCGGACAAACTCGTTACGGGGCACAAGTTAACGGAAGAGTTACTAACACAACCAATTTACGCTTCCAATATGACCATGAAGACAACTTTGGCATCGCACCCCAACCGATAGATACTTTTGAAGAGTTCTTTTCACCTATAAGACCGATTCCTGGTAGTGAAGTTGATAACTCTTTAACTACAATTTCCGCTGGAATTGTACAGCGATTTGGTAAAGCGAATTTAGCTGTAGACTTGATTAAACGAGAACGAGAAGACAGGATAACACCCGAAACACTAAATACAGATTCAACTCAATTACGTTCTCGTCTTAACGTTCCCATTGCCAATAAACTCAGCTTCGTAGCGCAAAACGAAACCACATTATCCGACAGTACCGACGCAGTTTTCCCAGATAGAACTATCGTCGGGTTGAATTGGCAAGCGATTCCGGGTATTAACCTTTCGCTAACGCAACAGTTTTACACTAAAGGACAATTTGACGGTAACTCCATCACCAGTTTCAACGTCAACGGCGAACATAAATTTGGTGAAGACACCTTAGTTACCGGACGCTTTTCTGTATTAGGTGGCGCTAACGGACCGACTACCCAAGGTGCTTTAGGTTTAAAACAGGGTGTAACTATAGCTCCCGGATTGCGGTTGAGTATGGCTTACGAACACGTTTTCGGCGACTTCTTTGGTCGTAACGGTGCCGGAGTACAATTCGCACAACCCTTTGCGATCGGTTCGAGTACTGCGGCGTTAGGTTTCGCTTCTGGAGATAGCTACAGCGTCGGCTTGGAATACACTGATAATCCCGACTTCAAAGCCAGCGCTCGTTTTGAGCATAGAAGTTCTTCCAGCGGAAACAATACCGTAATTTCCGCAGGTGCTACAGGTAAAATTTCATCCTCAATTACCGCTTTAGCCCGCTATCAACAGGCAGGTTCGAGCAACCAAACCTTGAGAGCATTAGGAGACACGGCTAATTTAAGAGTGGGTTTAGCATACCGCAATCCTAAAAACGATAAATTCAACGCTTTATTGCGTTACGAATATCGTAAAAATCCCTCGACGATTCCCGAAAGTATTTTACTCGGAAGTGGTTCTGGTGCCCAAGACCATACCTTTGCTTTAGAAACTATTTACGCACCGAATTGGCAATGGGAATTTTACGGTAAATACGCTTTACGCAACAGCACCACCTACTTAGCCAACGATTTCTCATCCAGCAATACCACCAATCTCGGACAGCTTCGCGCTACCTATCGTTTGGGATACAGTTGGGATTTAGTCGGGGAAGCGCGGTTAATTACTCAATCTGACTATACCGAAACTGGCTTTGTTGTCGAAGCAGGTTACTACCTAACGCCGAATTTAAGAATAGCTGGGGGTTACGCTTTTGGTGAAATAGACGATCGCGATTTTGATGGAAGTCGTTCCGCAAGCGGTCCCTACTTAGGTGTGACGATGAAGCTCAACGAGTTATTCAGCGGCTTCGGTTTGCAGAAAAAAGTACCTCGTCAAAAAATAGAAGCGCGACAATCTTTGTTGAATCAGCTTAAAGATGAGAAGAAAACAGGGAACCTAACCCCCCAACCCCCTTCCCTACGAGGGAATGGGGAGAATTTAAAGCCTCTTTCCTTCAAAGAAAAGGTAAATATTGACCTAACCCCCCAACCCCCTTCCCTACGAGGGAATGGGGAGAATTTAAAGCCTCTTTCAAATGCTCGGAAAAATCCCTTAGAAAAATTAGTCGAAAGAATTAAAGTCAGAAATAAATCTCAGAAAGAAGAAAAAACGCTGTTGCAAAGACTGACGACAGGGCAGGGGAGATGAAGAAATATATATGAAGCAAAATATACATTTGCTTTACGAGCTTCTGTCCCCTTGTTTTTGCTGGGGACAGGCTATTCGTACTGTCTTCAGTAAAACAACGGTAAATAATATGTATAAAAAAAATAGAAAAAACCCTTTTAATCGGCTCAGTGCAGCGAAACGTTTATTAACAAGCGTACCAGTTTTATTATTAACGGCTCCCAATATCGCTTTTGCTCAACAGAATACAGCTTTAATACGTGTAGTAGTCAACAGCAACCAAGATGGAGCAATTCAAGCTGATGATGCGTTGACATTACGCGAAGCAATTGCGATCGCCAACGGTGATTTACCTTTAGAACAACTTAGCGCGGCTGAAAAATCTTTAGTATCATCTACGAGCGATCGATCCCGAATTACCTTCCAACTTCCTCCCGCACAAACTACGATCGCCCTCTCAAGTGTTCTCCCTCCCTTAACTGCTCCAGGATTAATAATTGACGGTACTTCTCAACCAGGTTACGACGCGAGTAAATCGGCTACCGCAGAAATTGAAATCCCAATTCCGGTAGTGGAAATAACTTCCGCTGCTGACAAAGAAGTATTTCGCGGTTTAACGGTAACTGCCGATAACGTCACAATTCAAGGATTGAGCGTACACGGCTTTAGTTCCAAACATCGCGATACCGCTAGTTTACCGCCAGGGGATATTATTGTTGTACCCTACAGTTCTGTTTTGTTAACGGACAAGGAGACAAGGGGACAAGGGGACAAGGAGAATTATTCTCAATCTCCGAAAAATACAACTATCCAAAATAACTGGTTGGGTATTACATCACTTGAACAATTTCCTCAGAAGACTTCGGCTTTTGGGGTTTCGGTATTTAATGCTATAGGTACAACTATTAGCCGCAACCGCATCGCCAACCATGAAGGTAGTGCAATTATTACCGGAAAGCTAGCGGAAAATACTCAAATTCAATCAAATATCATCGTCGGTAACGGCATTGCCGGAGTTCCCGACGCGATTCGATTAGAAGGGCAAATTAACAATTCTCAAGTTACCTCAAACTTAATTTGTGCCAACGACGGTAGCGGCGTGTACTTGTTTAAACCCAAAGGTGCCGTACAAATACAGTCAAACAACATCAAATTCAACGGTAGACGCTTGCGACGTGCGGGCGTTTACTTGATGGGTAACAATCATCAGGTGCTTAATAACCAAATTAACAATCAACCCGGCTCCGGAGTTGCAGTTACAGCATTTCCCGACAGCGAGAAAAACATCATTAGAGACAACAGCTTTGCCAACATCGAAGGATTGAGTATCGACCTCAACTACAGACATAATACCAGCGTCCGCGACTTTCAAAGAGGAGACGGTCCCAACCCACCGCGCAACTCTAGAAATCGCCGTTTAGATAGCGCTAACGGTGCCATCAACGCACCACAATTTCTCAGTTCCGAATTTATTGTTATTAACGGTAAAGTAAACATCGATGGCAAAGCCGATCCAGGTAGCGAAATTGACATTTACCGCGTTGTACCTTCCAGCAAACAGCAAATAGATTTATACCCCGCATATTCTGCATTAGGGCAAGTAATTGGTAGAGTTCAAGCCGACGACAAAGGTAGATTTCAAGCCAGTTTTACCAATCTGCAACCGGGGGAAATTATTAGCGCGATCGCAACTCTACCAAAATACGGCACCTCCGAACCAGCAGCGAATTCCATGATTAAATCCGTTAATTCCGACCAAAATCTAATATCCCCAATCCAAAATTTTGAAAATCCCAACTGTACAACACGTCCAGTTGTACCACCACCAGTAATACCAGAACCGACACCTATCCCAGAACCAACACCAATACCCGAACCACCCACACCAATTCGTTTGAGCGTACCCAGAAACATTCACTTTGCATTAGATAAAGACTTTATTAGTTCCAAGAGTGGAGAAATCCTAGATAAAATTGCCGAAGTCATGCAGCAATATCCCAACATAGTAATCGAACTACAGGGACACACCGATTCCCGCGCCAGTGTTGCTTATAACCAAGATTTGGCGAAAAGACGGGCAACAAATGCGAGAAATTACTTAATTAAAAAAGGTATCGCAGCCGAAAAAATGACAATACGTTCATTCGGCGAAAGGAAATTGCGAACTGAAGAGAATAATAGAGTGGATTACGCACGCAACCGTCGAGTAGAAGTGTTGTTCTTCGACGTTAGGGGAATAGATATCGAATTTGAAAATCAGGAAAGAGATTTGCAGATAGAACAGTAAATGTACTGGATTTATTTGTTATCCCGCAAAACAATAATGTAGAGACGTAGCACTGCTACGTCTCCGGGCAACCCAAACACAACACAAACAACCCCAGCAACCCAAACACAACACAAACAACCCCAGCAACCCAAACACAACACAAACAACCCCAGCAACCCAAACACAACACAAACAACCCCAGCAACCCAAACACAACACAAACAACCCCAGCAACCCAAACACAACACAAACAACCCCAGCAACCCAAACACAACACAAACAACCCCAGCAACCCAAACACAACACAAACAACCCCAGCAACCCAAACACAACACAAACAACCCCAGCAACCCAAACACAACACAAACAACCCCAGCAACCCAAACACAACACAGATAACCCCAGCAACCCAAACACAACACAAACAACCCCAGCAACGCGATCGCAACACAGATAACCCCAGGCGATCGCAACACAGATAACCCCAGGCGATCGCAACCGATAGATGCTAATGACAACCATAAATACGGAGACGTAGCAGTGCTACGTCTCTACACCATTCCCGCAAACAATTTAGAAAATCAAATTATGACTAAACCAAAATTCCAGGGTAAATACCGAATAGAATCAACCCGTTTACCAGATAGGGATTATGCTGCTAATGGTTGGTATTTCGTCACTATTTGTACACATGATTGTATTTATCATTTGGGTAATGCGGTTGTTTCAGGTGAGGTAGAGTTAACACCAATTGGTGAAATTGCCGAAAAATTCTTTGTAGAAATTCCCAAATATTCTAAACATACCTATGTAGATTCATATGTAATTATGCCCAATCACGTCCACGGTATTGTGGTTATCGATAAACCTACAAATGTTGCGAAATCACCTCAGAAGAATATAAAAGCGGACATTACAGAAAATGAATTTATGTCCCAAATATCGCCGAAACCAGGTTCTTTGAGTACTATTATCCGTTCTTACAAATCCGCTGTTACCCGTTGGTGTCGTCGCAATCAACATGAATATTTCGCATGGCAAGAACGTTTTTATGAAAGCATTATTCGCGCCGATGGTTCTGTAGATAGAATTCGCCAATACATCATTAATAACCCCGCCAAATGGGAACAGGACAAAAACAACCCCCCAGATTTATGGATGTAAAATACCCGCCAATAATAAATGCCGGACACAACATACATAACCCCAACCGATAAATGCTAACTACAACCCTACATACAAAGACGTAGCAGTGCTACGTCTCTACAAAATGCCGGATACAACACAAAATCTTAAAAAAATAGTATTTTCACGTACAAAAGAATCTTTCAAATAGTAATTATACGGAAGTCAAAAACTATAAATAAAAGTTTTAATGCCAGTGTATAAGCAACTTTAAATCATCTTTATATTTACATCGTTAATTCTGTGAAAACAATTATCTATATTATTTATCACCTGCATCATGAAAACATTATTTAAAAAAAATACCACCGCACGCAGAACCAAAAAACTAGGATTAGGGACAAGCTTAAGTATTGCGATCGCCATCACAACAGCCAGTCCTGCTGCTGCCCAAGTACCTACAGGTATATCAAGTCTCAATGCTACTTACCAAAAGGGAACTTCTAGCAGCTATAGCACTACAGTAGCAGATCCTTGTATTGTCGGCGATTATCCTGGCGGTTGTAATAGCAACATTAATATGCAGTTTGGTGATGGTGCTACCAATGACCTGACTCTATCTGGATTTAAAGTAGGAGCGGACAATTATTCTTTAGTTCAATTAGCAGACGAAGTTGGATTTCGACGTATAAACGGTCAAGGTGCAACGGGAGAAAGAAACCTGGTGTTGTTTGAATACAATGCTAGGGACAAAATTCGCACGTCTTACACTAATACATTGGCTGGAGCAATGCTTGGTACCACTATTAACCGAGGTGTTGATAATGGATTTTCCAATGATAATAGTGTTGCCAGTAATAACATCGAGCGGATTGACTATATTATTAAAACAGGTCTTTCTGTTCCAGGTGTTTCCGCTAACAATATCGGTTTTCTAGTTTTAGAACGTGGAGGAAATGACCCATTTCAAATTGCTGCAATCACATCTTTAGATGCCAGCGGTAAACCTAATGGATTCGGTCCTCTAAGAAGGATAGAAGCAACTACTTGGGGAAAAAGTAGTTTTAATATAAACACCGCTGTTATGCGTCGTGAAGAAAACGAACCAGCATTTCGACCTTCACACCTTGTTGGCAGCCAAACTATATCGGGTGTCTATACTTCAATCGCTTCTCTCGGACTCGCTGATGGTCAAACATTTTATGGTTATGCTCTGTTTCCTAACGATATTAGTGCTACTAATGACCTAGTTAATCTCACTGATTTCCCTAAAAATACTTCTGGAGAATCCGGACAAGGCGGATTAGATTTGATGGCTGGTGGAGGAATCTTCTTAAAAGATGGTTTGACAACTATCTCAGGTACTTTATATGAGGATACTGACGGTAATAATAATTTAGGTGGTAGCGAGCCGAAACTACCAGCAGGTATTACTGTTAGACTGCTAAATAATAATAATCAACAGATTGCAACTGCTACTACAGATAGTAATGGTGCTTATAAATTCGTTGGTATAGCTAACGGTAATTATAAAATCCAGGTAGATACCACAGATACAGATATTCCTAACAGATATACTTTAGGTACACCAAATAATTTAACTGTGAATGTCACGGGTAATCCGGTCACAAATCAAAACTTCGGCTTTGATGTACGTGCTTATACTGTTTCCGGTACAGTTTACGAAGATTTTGGCACAGGTGGAGCCAATAACAATAACAACAAATTTGACAGTGGTGAAAAAACTATCGGCAAAGTCACCGTAAATTTATTTAATGACGACGGTCAACCCGATGGTGCAGCAGTTAAAACTATCGAAACCAATGCAACGGGGGCTTATCAATTTACAGATGTTGCTCCTGGTAGATATATAATTCGAGTTGACACTAGAGACACTGACATTCCTAGTACTTATGCTATTGGTACCCCCAACCCGATAAAAATCAATGTCACTGCTGATGTCACAAATCAAAACTTTGGTTTCAACACTGTCTCAAAAACTTGTCCTGCTGGCAGTTTCTTACCCGAACAAACATTTCTTAATTTCCAAAACCCACAGCTTGAATCCGGTAGTGCTTTAACTAAAGGGGCTGTGTATCGATTCTCAAATGTTGCTACCGATATTGATGCTTTAGTAGAAATTAAGTCTTTAAATAACACTACTTTAACTCAGATAGATGTTAATGACTCTGGGGTACAAAGCGCTTTTCAACCAGAAGTGAAAGCTAATTTTCAAAATGCAGGTAATTATAGCGTTGACTTTGATATTAATTTCGTCCAATCTGGTACTACCACACGAGTCGAACTGAGAAAAGTATTAGCTACTGGTATTGATATTGATGGGGATGAGGTAAGAGTTAGAGAAGCTTCCGAACTTGGTGGCAATGAATTTACTTCTTATGCAATTGATAGTAAGTCTAGGTTAACTGCAACTAAGTTAAGTCCTACAAGAGTTAAGTTTGAAAGTACCACAACCTTTAACTTGGAGGGTATAACTATCAATTCCTTAAACCAAGGAAGTGTTTTTTACGATAAAAATACTCAGTCAATTGAATATCGGGCTGGTTTAATTATTGACCCCGGTAGCGCTACTAATATTGCCACCCAAAGACTAACTTCCCTAGTTTTTGACTGCGTTCAATATAACCTTGCCGTTACCAGCAATCCGAATGTAATTCTAGTCAAACGGATTACTGCAATCAATAGAAACCGCAATCAAAACCCCAACGACGGTACGGTTCTAAATCAATTCGTAGATGACACAACTTCGTCACAACAAAACAACGATAATTCTCCTAACTGGCCTGACAATTATCTTCTTGGTGCAATTGATGCGGGTAAAGTAAAACGGGAAGATGAAATAGAGTATACCGTTTACTTTCTCAATATTGGCAACGCTAACGCTAGCAATGTACGGTTATGCGACAGAATTACTGCCAACCAAAATTTTCAACCCAATACTTACGCTGCTGGTAGAGGTATACAGTTAAAGCTGGGAAATAGCGCCCAGACTAGCTTAACCAATGCTAACGATACTGTCGATCGCGCTCAATTAATTGCTGCCGGTGGTACTGTTCCTGCTAACTGCAACCTCAAAGGTGTAAACACTAACGGTACCGTACAAATTGACATTACTGGTAATACAGGTTCACCTTCATTAACCACTATGCCTGGTTCGACAGGAAAAGGTACGCCGAATAATTCATACGGCTTATTCAGATTTACAACCAAAGTCCAACCGTAACTTGTCTTATGTAAAGACACGATATATCAAAAGCACCTTTAAACAGTGTGTCCGGAAGGCATTATATCGAGTCTCTACAGGTGAATGCATCTCTAATAAATTGTCATATCAAATTCTAAATATTCGATTCTCTAAGTCATGTTACATTCAAAATTTCGTTCCAGTGCATCTCGCAAAAACAAGCAAAATCGCCGTAATAATCGTATTTACCGCTCTTTGCTGATGACATTTGTAATTGCAGGTAGCAACTTGTTATCGGCATTGCCATTGTTAGCAGAAACACCCGGTACTGTAATTAATAACCAAGCAACTGGTAGTTTTACTGACCCTGCTAATAATAAGGAAGTACTTATCGAATCAAACACCGTTAAGGTAACAATTGCAGAAGTTGCGGGTATTACCGTTACGAGCAATGGTACCCCCCAAGAAGCCCCTAGTAGCGTAAATAATGCCAATCCTTTTCAGGGAAATGGCAAAATCAACCCAGAAGATATAGTTTATTTCGAGTATAAAATTACTAACGTTGGTAATGACCCGACTAAATTCTTTATTCCTGGCAAACCTAATGCTGTTACCAACGGTGCTTTAAGTGGAAGTATTCAAGTTATTGGATATAACCCTGATAGTAGTACTCCAACTACTAGTATTACTCCTGCTGCTGTTCCTGCTGCTGGTACCAATACAGGAAGTATTACAGGTTTACCCAATAAAGGTTCGATTGCTTCTGGTGGTAGTATAACTATCCGCGTACCCATCAAAGTTAATGCTGGTTTAGCAAATAATGATAAAGTTACCGTCATCATGGGTGATACTGGACCTAACGATAACTCTGCTAATACTCAAAACCAAGTTTATCAAGCTAATGCGAATAATGTTGATATTTACACCGTAGATAACGCAGATAATGAAGGAATAGCTGGTGAATCTGCTGGTCAACCTGTGAATGGTGATGCAACAAATCGCCGTCAGGAAGCCAGTGCTAGTCAAGATGTAACCGTTACAAACGCTAATAGTATTTCTGGTACCTTGTACGAAGACAAAAATGGTAACAGTACTTTTGATAATGGTGAAACAAAGTTACCTGCTAAGATTACCGTTAATTTGTACAGAGATACAAACGGCAATGGCGTTCTCGATACTGGTGAAACAACCATTGTAAAGGCTGTTGAAACCGATGCCACTGGTAATTACATTTTCCCAGACGTTGAAAATGGTGACTATATAGTAAGAGTAGATGCTGAAGATCCCGATCTTCCTAAATACTATACTCCACGTACCACTAAAGATTTAGCCGTGAAAGTTGCAGGAG
Organism: Rivularia sp. (in: cyanobacteria); assembly: GCA_965234645.1. GTDB lineage: Bacteria > Cyanobacteriota > Cyanobacteriia > Cyanobacteriales > Nostocaceae > Rivularia. The sequence goes on from OZ248344.1 coordinate 1,312,658, forward strand.
CTAGCGTTGCCAATCAGAACTTTGGATATGATAAAAATAATCCCAATGTAGTTATGGTCAAGCGCATCACTAAGATTAACGGTCAAACTGTCAACCCCAACGATAGTAAGTCTTTAAGTAACTTTGTAGATGACCCTTCTGATACTAAGGATAACTCTCCGAACTGGCCAAATGGTTATCTAGTTGGTGAAATCGATGCAGGTAGAGTAAGAGTAGGTGACAAGATTGAATACACTATTTACTTCCTCAACGCTGGTAAGTTCAAAGCTGAAAAGTTGAGAATTTGTGACGCAATCCAAGGTCAACAAGATTTCCAACCTGCCGCTTACGGTACTGGTAACGACTTGCAGCTAAACGTATCAAAAAAGGGTGACACTAATTTAACTAGTGCAAAGGATGCCGATCGCGCTGAATTAATAGCCGCTAATGCTGCCGTTCCTTCTAATTGCAATCTCAAAGTTCCTAATAATAACGGTACTTTGGTAGTTGATGTTACTAATGCAACCTTGACAGAAATTCCCGGTTCAACAGCACCAGGAACACCAGATTCCTACGGATTAATCAGATTTACAACCACCGTCAGAAAGTAACCCTAATCACTAATGTAGAGACGTAGCAGTGCTACGTCTCCCCGCATCCCCAACACAACACAGACAACCCCAGCCTATAGATATTAACCACAACCAAAATAATGAGACGTTGCAGTGCAATGTATTTACAAAAATCCCAAACACAACACAGACAACCCCAACCCATAAATATTAACCACAACCAAAATAATGAGACGTTGCAGTGCAATGTATTTACAAAAATCCCAAACACAACGCGGAAAACCCCAACCCATAGATATTAACCACAACCAAAATAATGAGACGTTGCACTGCAACGTCTCTACAAAAACAAAACATTTATACAGGATTTCAACTATCAAATTATTTTAATTATTAAAAATACAAAATATCTAAAAAATACTATGTTAAATCCTAAATTTAAATTTAAGCCCCCTCGTATAAATAGACGACATCCTAATAATAACCATCGCTTCTTGCCGATCGCATTACTATTGATAAGTAGTAACTGGTTGTCAGCATTACCATTATTAGCCGCCAGTCCGGGTACTGTAATTAACAACCGAGCGACTGGTAGCTATACCGACCCCACCGACAATTCTGAAAAGATATTTGAATCAAATACCGTTCAAGTGACAATTGGAGAAATAGCAGGTATTACGGTTACGGGTATCGGTACGGAAGAAGCCAATAATAACGTAAATAATACCAATCCCAATCAAGGGAATAATCAAATTAATCCAGATGATATAGTTTATTTCAAATATAAAATTACTAACGCAGGTAACGACCCCACCCAGTTTTTTATTCCCGATGCTCCTTCATCTATCATTAATGGAACTAAAGCTGGAGATATCGAAATTATTGAATATGACCCAGATGGGGAAAACGGTGCAACGCAACCAACTGTTTTAAGTTCTCCCGTCAAAATTCCTAACGGTGGTATTAGTACTGGAGATACCAATGCTTTAGATTTACCTAACGGTTCTATTCCCCCCGAAGGTACGGTAACTATTCGGGTTCCCATCAAAGTTAATTCTGGGATAAACGATGGGGATAAAGTAACGGTGGTGATGGGTGATACCGACCCAGTAAACGCACAGAATCAAGTTTATAGCGGCAATGCTACTACCAAAGATATTTATACTCAAGATAACGAAGATACAGATAACATTCCCGATGAAGTTAATGGTAAACCCGTAAATGGTGACGAGACAAACCACCGTCAGGAAGCGAGTGCCAGTCAAGACGTGACTGTTGTTAAAATTATACTTAATAGTATTTCCGGTACTCTCTACGAAGACAGCGATGGTGGGGATGATTTAGATCCAAATGAACCGAAACTACCAGCGGATATTACTGTAAATCTTCTCGATAGCAACAATGCTGTTATCGCAACAACAACTACACAGAGCGATGGTACTTACATTTTTACTGATGTTGCTGACGGTAGTTATAAAATCCAAGTAGATACCACAGACACAGATATTCCCAGTGGATATACTTTAGGCACAGCAAACGATTTACCCATAACCGTTTCCGGAAATGCAGTTACAGATATAAACTTTGGGTTTGACCTGCAACCAGGAATTTGTAGCATCGGTGGTGGTACTGTTGACCCCAATCTCAACCCATACATCAGCCAGGAAGTAACAAGGAACGTTATTGCAACCCGTAATCTGACAGATACATTAGATGATGACTGGCGTGCAGCAGCAACGGGAGGAACTTCTCAAGGTAATATAGTTCAGCCTTGGTTTGGTACTACAAATGCACTAGGAAGCGTTAGTAATTTCACTTATGTTGACCCAGCAACATCCGCAACTACGAACACAACTGTAGAATTAGTAGAAGTCCCCATAGCCGATATCGCTCCATGTGCGGGACAAGCAAATGATTCATCCTCTAATCCGATACTGGGTACTGGTGATAGTTTGCAAGCATCTTCACCACGTCCAGCCAGCTTGTACGATAGCAGCAACCAACCAGCTTTCTGGAATCAAACTCCAGTACCTCCATCAAGTACAGATAATAGTCGCTTTGCAGTTCGCTTTACTTTCGATTCACCCGTGAAATCCTTTGGTGCTTGGTTTGGCGACTTAGAAACCCGTATCGAAGATGGAACCCCCGCAGTTTTGCGACTGTTAGATGCATCCGGTAATCGTATCGGTAACGATATTGCGATCGCACCCAATCAAATCTCTGATGGCAATAGTACACAAACAGTAGATCAAAGTCAGTGCGGTAATTCAGGTACAGAAACTGGTTGCGGTAACGAGTCAACTCGTTGGGTAGGTTTCATCGATAACAACGCTATACCTCGCGTCAAACAAGTATTAGTTATTGTCGGTGATGATGACTTTAACGATAACGGCGATACCGAAATTCTCAGCTTTATCGGTGCTAACGTTGTTCGGGGTAATCCAAACGTATTATTAGTAAAACGTATTACAGCCGTTAACGGTGGAACTACCAACGATGGTAGGGATTTAGCAAGTTACGTAAATGACCCCGATAATCCTTATGATGATAATAAACTCGAAGGAGCAAAACCACCCGATTATCCATCCCCAGATACCGATAAATGGATTAATACCACCGAAGATACTAACAGTACTTTTTTAATTGGCGAAACTAACGGTGGAAAAATCAAACCCAATGATGAAATAGAATACACTATTTACTACCTCTCCTCTGGTACCATCCCAGCAAAGAGCGTACTATTTTGCGATCGCGTTCCCGAAAACGTTACCTTCGTTCCCAACAGCTTTAATAATCAAACCCAAGCAACAGGAGGATTACAAAGCGCGGATAGAGGTATTTTGTGGTTAAAAGACGGTAAGACAGAATCTTTAACTAATATTCAAGATGGGGATTTCGCGCAATATTTCCCTCCTAGTATTGAACCTTCTAGCGTTTATCCCAGCATTAAATGTGATGGTGCTAATACCAATGGTGCAGTTGTCGTAAATTTGGAAGATTTACCTAATGCTAATGCTCCGGGTACTCCTAATACTTCCTACGGTTTTGTTAGATTTAGGGCACGGGTGAAATAATTTAGATGTAGAGACGTAGCACTGCTACGTCTCCCCGCTACGTCTCCCCACAACCCGAACATGACACAGATAACGCCATATAGCGCACCTACGAATACGACATAAACAACCCCATATAGCGCTCTTACAAATCCAACATAAACAACCCCAAACTATGTTGCAATAGTCGCTACAACCATGAATACAAAGACGTAGCAGTGCTACGTCTCTACATTACAGTTTTTCAATTTCATCAAGATTTAACCTTGTCGTCTCAACAATTAAATTAATATCAATACCTCTGGCTTTCATTGCTTTTGCGATTTCTATTTTGGCTTCTTTCCTTCCTCGCAATTCTCCCGTGACTGCTGCACTCTCAATTACGCTAATTTCATATCTTTTATCTTCAAGATATTTTTGATATGCAGCTTTTTCCGCTTTCGATAAATTTTCAATCTTTAAATTATCTTTTGCTTGAGCTAATCCTCTGGCTTGAAATTCGTCTTTGATTTCGCTATTTTTTAAGAAATATATCCATTCGTCTAAACTGTCTTTCGCTACATCGTTAAAATTATTGACTCTTAAAACGTAATATTCTGGAAATATTTCATATACTTCCTCAACTTTAAATACTTCTTTCTGCAACTCAGAAGGTTCTAATTTATCGTTGAGGTGAATTCCGCAAAAATCTAGTTTACCTTTATAGATATAATCTCTTCCTTGTCCGAGAGAAAAGTAAACAATATTAATGGAGTAACCTTTTTTTACTTTGCTGTAAGCTTCCCCTTTACTAAGATATTCGGTAATTAATGACGATACACCATACATCCGGTGAAAGTAATCATTTTCGGCGCTATTCTGTACTTCAATTAACAATAATTCGCCTTTATTGTTTTGAGCTAAAATATCAACTCGATTCAGTTTATTCTCTTCCGTCAGTCGATTGCTTTCACTTTCTAAAATAGAATCAATCTTGATATCTTCTTTTAATAATTCGCTGATAAATCCTTCTAAAACAACGTAATTGGCTTTATCCCGTAATAGCTTTTTGATTGCCCAGTCGAAGCGAATATATTTTTCTGCCATGATGATTATTATTGCGATTAAAAGCAGAATGTTATTTGAAGTTTTATTGTAAAAGGAATTAGGCGAGCATCCCACAATAAAAATCTTTTAAATCATTAAATATTTACGTAAAGCCACCTTGTCAAGGGGGTTGGGGGGATCTAAACGGCTGGAATAGTTATTTTATCGTTGCGGTTGCGTAATTCTTGTGATTATTTAAAGCATTATCGATTATCCTCCACTGACAGGGGGAATCAATACAACTTCATCGCCATCATGTAAAAGAGTATCTGGTTCGACAAAATCTAAATTTACGCCAAATCGCGTTACATCTCGCCACTGTTCGAGTTCGGGATGTTCTTTAATTAAATGTTCTCTTACTTCCAATACTGGCGTATTTTCGGGAAATTCCAAGGTTAATTCCGGTACGTCGTATGCTTCTTGATAAGCTGCGAATAGTTTAACGTTGATTTTTATAGAATTGGGCATGGGGAATAGGTTAAAGGTCAAAGGTCAAAGGTTGAAGGTTAAAGGTTAAAGGTCAAAGGTTATAGGTATTAATTTTATTTAACATTTTCTATTTTTACTTTCTATAAGAATTATTATCTATTATCGAAAAGGGGAATGACATTTCATTCTTTAGATAGTGTGTTATCTCCAGAGCATCTTCTAAGGTGATAAGTTAAGTTACATCGGAAAAACGAAAAGAATATGAGCGAAGATACAGCAAAAAATCAAGCTGAAAAAGAAAATCCCAAAGAAGAAGCACCGGAATTAAGTCCGGAAGTACTTGACAAAATTAAGCATCCCCCATCAATTAACAGTACACTCGTTAACCAATCCCCCGACGAACTCAAAGGAAACCCCGCAGTATCCCCCGAAATGCTGGACGATTAATAATAAGTTAGGAGTGAGGAGTTAGGAGTTAGGAGTTAGGAGTGAGGGGTTAAGAGTTAGGAGTGAGGAGTTAGGAGTTAGGAGTTAATAATTAAGAAGTAAGAAGTATTTTCTCCTTGTCCCCTTGTCCCCTTGTCCCCTTGTCTCCCCATCTCCCCCCTCTCCCCCCTCTCCCCATCCCCTTGTCTCCTTGTCCCCTTGTCTCCCCCTCTCCCCCATCCCCCCATCTCCCGATTCCATGTTCCCCCTCATCTACTCCGACGAATTTCTCGAACACCTTACCGGAAGAGGACATCCGGAAAAGCCAGAACGTTTAAGCGCGATCGCATCGGCTTTGAAGTCAGCTGCTTTTTCCGAAAAAATTGAATGGATGTCGCCAACTCCGGTTAACGAAAGTTCGCCGCTTACTTTAATGGAGGAAATCCATTCACCGCGCTATATCCGTAAAGTTAAGGAGATTGCTACCGATGGCGGTGGCTTTTTGGATACAGATACTTATGTTTCCCCACGCAGCTATGATGTGGCGTTGTTAGCGGTGAATGCTTGGCTGGATGGGGTAGATATTGTTTTAGAAACTGGTAAACCCGCTTTTGTATTATCGCGTCCTCCGGGGCACCATGCGGAAAGCGATTATGGTATGGGATTCTGCTTGTTTTCTAACGCCGCGATCGCAGCTTTCCACGCTTTGAAAAAACCCTCCGTTAACCGCGTCGCGATTCTTGATTGGGATGTACATCACGGTAACGGTACTCAAGCGATCGTCGAAAATAATCCCACTATTGCTTATTGTTCGCTGCATCAATACCCCTGTTATCCCGGAACGGGTAAATCTTCAGAACGGGGTATAAACAATAATGTATTAAATTTACCAATACCTCCCCGTAGCGATATTAGTATTTATCAACCAGCATTTGAGAAAGAGGTATTGCCCTTCTTATCCAACTTTCAGCCAGATTTACTCATAGTCAGCGCCGGTTACGATGCTAACGCCGACGATCCCTTAGCAGGGATAAATTTACAACCAGAAGACTACGGTTTATTTACGCAATATTGCTTAAAAGTAACTAGTAAAATCTTATTTGGTTTAGAAGGCGGTTACGACTTACCAACGCTTTCTCAATCGGTTTTAGCAACCGTTGAGAAATGTTTGGAACGGGAATAGGGGATGGGGAGATGAGGGGATAAGCAGAAAATACTTCTTAATAATTAACTCCTAACTCCTAACTCCTAACTCCTAACTCTTAACTCCTAACTCTTAACTCCTAATTCCTAACTGCTCGCTGTTAATTGCTAACCGATCGCTGTTCGCTGTTTCTTCAAAAACTTCTAAATCAAACCAAAATGTGGTACCGATACCTACTTCGCTAATCAAAAAGACTTGAGTGTGATGTTTATCTTCAAGAATATTTCGGACGATTGATAGTCCTAAACCAGTTCCTTCAAGGGTGTGGACGCGGTTCTCAACGCGGAAAAAGCGGTCGAAAATTGCTTTTTGGTCTTCGGAAGCAATACCAATTCCTGTATCGCCAATTTCTACGCGCACGCGGGGTATTAAAGTATTTAACTCTGTTTGCGGTCGAAGTTGGTAAGCGCGGAGTGCAACTTTTCCACCGGCTTTGGTAAACTTGAGTCCGTTACCAATTAAGTTTGCTAATACTTGCAACAATAGATCGTAATGCCCTCTTACTAAAGGCAAGTTTGGAGCTATATCTTGGACTAATTCAATACCTTTATCTCTAGCATTTAATTGGTAAGTACGCAGGGTTTGTTCGACGGCTTGAGCTAAATCAACTCCATCCATGCTGTAGCTACGTCCGGATTCTAACCTTGATAAATCTAATACGTCATTAACTAAACGAGCAAGTCTATCGGTTTCGCTATTAACTGTTTGCAAGAATTCTTTTCGCTGTTCTATATCCAATTCTTCGCCGTATTCGTGCAAAGTTTCAATAAAAGATTTGATATTAAATAAAGGCGTTCGTAATTCGTGGGAAACGTTGCTGATAAATTGACTTTTTGCTTCATTCAATTCTACTTCGCGAGTGATATCTTGGATGGTAATTGCAATACCTTTGATACTTTCTCGCTGCTGGTTGATGACTGTAGTTAAAAGAATGCGGATAGTTCTTCTAATAGGTTGATTGATAGTAACGCGAAATTCGGCGCGTTCTAAATCTCCCGCCGTCATTGTGTGCAAATAACGGTTAATTTCTAACTGCATCGACGCAGGAATATAATCTAACACGCTATTACCAACGACTTCGATTTCTTCCCAACCAAAAATGGTTTTCGCCGTAGGATTGACTAAAATTACCTGCATATCGTTGTCAATCAAAACCGCACCATCGGCAATAGTAGAAACCAAAGTTTCCAACTTAGCTTTTTCAGCAGTTAATTCTTCAATATTTTGTTCTTCATAGCCCTCCAAACGCTCAGCCATTTCGTTAAAGCTGAGAATTAACTCTTTGAGTTCTCCGGAAAATTCTAACTCGATTCGCTGTTTGAAATTACCCGCAGCAATTTGTTTAACTCCCGCCAATAATTCCTTAATTGGTTTAGTAATAGTCAAAGCATTAATTACCCCTCCCAAAATCACCATTACCCAAATCGAGATAAACACTGCGATCGTCACATCGCGGGTAAAATTGGTAGAAATAACAGCAGTTTGGTTGGGATTAATACCAACTGACAACACGCCCAAATACTTACCATTCGCCTTCAAAGGGACAAACACATCAGTAACTTCCCCATCCGGTGAATTATGGTGGCGCACCATTGGCTTTTCCACATCAGCAGCGTAGTCTTCGGGTAGTTGAATCCGGCGTTCGATAGTCAGCGAATTTCCTACTTCCGGCTCCCAAAAAGGAATGCCAAAAAAGATTTTTCCAGTTTCATCAGCGTAAAGCATATAGCGCACGCTGGAAGTACTGCTATAAAAACGTTGAGAAAACTGAGCCACCTCAGTATAATTTTCCTCAGCCAAGAAAGGCACAACATTCGCAGCCAACAGCAAACCCAAATCTCGTCCAAAGCGAGTATCGTTGAGACGTGCATCCTGCTGAATAGTATTTACCGCCCAAAACGTCAAACCGCTCATCACCAAAGACACAACCAGAGTGACAGCCGCCAACAGCCTAGTTTGGAGATTAAAATCGGACCACCAATTGGCGATCGCGTCCGTAATTGTTTTTAAAAGAACTAACATTTTAAATTTAAATTAAGTTGTCGTAGTTTTTTTAAGACAACCCCAACAACTAAAAGTTAACAGCTAAGTTGACAAACATGGAAGAAAGTTTGGAATTGGGGATTGGGAATTGGGGGGATGGGGAGAGGGGGAGAGGGGGAAGATGGGGAGAGGGGGAGATGGGGAGAGGGGGAGATGGTAAGCCACTGCGCCCTCGCGGGTTCCCCAACTTGTAGCAAGTGGCGCAACCTGGAGGGGGAGACAAGGGGACAAGGTGATAGGGAGACAATTAAATATTTTTAACTCCTAACTCATAACTCCTAACTCCCAACTCCGGTAGTCTTAACCTTTAACCTTTAACCTGATGTCCAATATCTCGCCGATAATACATTCCTTCAAAGTTAATTTGTTCGATACTAGCGTATGCTAATTGCAATGCTTGCTCGAAGTTTTCTCCAATACCCGTTACATTCAAAACTCTACCTCCATCTGTAATTAATTGTTGATTTAATTTGGTTCCGGCGTGAAATACTGTTACCCGATCGGTTTCGGCTTCCGTAATACCTGTGATAACTTTACCTTTTTCATAAGCTCCGGGATATCCACCAGAAGCGGCAACTACGGTGGCGGCGGCTCCTTGTTTCCAAGCGATGGGGGGCATTTGCTCTAAACGCTGCTCGATACAAGCAAGCATTAATTCCTGTAGCGGCGTTTCTAATAATGGTAATATTACTTGGGTTTCTGGGTCGCCAAAACGACAATTAAATTCTAATACTTTGAATTCACCATTGGGAGTTATCATCAAACCAGCATAAAGCACGCCTCGATAATCAATTTTTTTAGCCCTTAAAGCATTTATAGTTCTATCTAAAACTTGTTTTTGCACGCGTTCCATTAAATTAACGGTAGCAATGGGCGTTGGTGCATAGGCTCCCATTCCACCTGTATTTTCTCCTGTATCGCCTTCACCGATGCGTTTGTGGTCTTGGGCTGGTAATAAAGGTCTGATTGTTAAACCATCTGTTAATGCTAAAACAGATACTTCCTGTCCTTGTAAACATTCTTCAATAACTACAAATTCCCCAGCTTTACCAAACTGACCGCCAAAGATAGCTTCAACTGCCTCTACAGCTTGATTTAACGTTGTTGCCACCGTAACGCCTTTACCTGCCGCCAAACCATCAGCCTTGATAACAATCGGTGCGCCGTGGCTTTTGATGTAGCTTTTTGCCGATGCTGCTTTGTTGAATACCGCAGTGTTCGCTGTCGGAATATTAGCTTCCTGCATCAGGGTTTTTGCCCATACTTTGCTTGCTTCTATTTGTGCCCCCGCTTTTACCGGACCAAATACCTTTAACCCTTGGGATTGCAAATAATCTGTAATTCCCTTCGCCAAAGGTACTTCTGGACCGATTACTACAAGATTGATTCCGGCTTCAAGGGCATATTTACTTATTCCTTCAAAATCATCTACCGTTAGAGAAAGATTAGAACAGCCATTCAAACTAGCCGTACCGCCATTTCCCGGTACGCAGACAACTTGCTCGACTTGGCTTGACTGAAGAAGTTTCCAAGCCAGAGCGTGTTCTCTTCCTCCACTACCTACAACTAAAATTTTCACTGATATCCTCTTGTGTGCTTCCGCTTTCTAAAAATTAGACAATGTTGGACATTATCCATTTCTTAGTTCCTGCTTCCTCAAAGAGAGTCGGCTCTTGCTTCTCCACAGGCGTTTCTCTCGGGTTCAGCTAACCCTAGTAAATTCAAACTAGCTGAGTAATCTCTATCAGCTACCCAGTCGCAATCATGATTATCACATTCATAAACTCTCACAGACAATGGAAGTTTATCTTTTTTATGTCCACAAGACGGACACAGTTTAGAACTTGGAAAAAAACGGTCAGCAACAACTAATTTACTACCATATAGTTCAGTTTTATAAGTTAGTTGTCGCCTAAACTCATAAAAGCCCGAATCAGAAATAGCTTTTGACAACTTACCGTTTTTCATTAATCCCGAAACATTCAAATCTTCGATGACGATTTTTCTGTGGTTCTTGGCTAAATTCGTCGTTAACTTATGAATAAAATCGGAACGAATACAACTAATACGATAATGAAGTAAAGCTATTTTATGTTGGGCTTTTTTCCAGTTAGATGAACCGATTACTTTACGGCGATTACGCCATTGTAATAATTGTAATTTTCTCTCTAACTTTTTGTAGGGTCTTGGTGAGTCAATTTCTTCTCCGGTTGATAAAGTTGCAAATCTGAGTAAACCTAAGTCTACTGCGACGGTCTTATTTTTTTGTTTTATATCTTTGGGCTTAACTTCTAGCTTAAAACTAATAAACCATCTGCCTGCTATGCAACTAACAGTTACGGATTTAGGAAAAATTCCCTGGGGTAGTCTTTCATAAGTTTTCAACCAACCAATTCTTGGCAGTTTTATCCGATTCTTTTCTATGGCTATGGAGCCATCTAAAGTAAAACTATCCGCGAATCCTTTTTTCTTGAAACGTGGTGCGTTCTTCAACTTTTTAAAGCAATCATCCCAGGCTTTTCTTAAATGTCTTAAGGCATATTGGGGCGCACATTTTGATACTTGGTAATACCAAGGAAATTCTGGTTTTACTAGAGCTACTAACCATTTATGTAAGTCAACTGATGTGGGAAATTTTATTTTATCTTCTGGGTGAGAATGGTTGTTATCTAAAATATCTTTTGTTAACCGTAATCCCCAATTCCAAGCGTGTCTTGCTACTCCCGCATGCTGGGATAACAGAACTTTGTGTGTATTATTTACGATCAATTCTGTTTTAAACCCTAAGAGCATTTTACTTTATCTTAGAAGAGCGTTTGTTAGACAACGACAAACTTACAAACAATCTATCACGAGGACGGCGGTTTTGGTCGCTAATAAAATATATTTGTACTGAAACCGCCTAATTGATTAATCTTGGACATTAAAGCCTAATATCAAACTTTATATCTAACTATGTCAATTATTGTCTAATTATATGGATTCAGCTTTTAACCTTTGATGATGCATTTTATTATTTCACCAATTTTTTTTCACCAATTTTAATACTTATCTAGATTTAAAGGTATGCCTTTGGATTTTGGATTTTGGATTTTGGATTTTGGATTAGGCATTGGGCATTGGGCATAGAAGAGAGCAGGGGAAGCTCTTGAGGCAGGGGAGGCAGAGGAGGCAATTAATAATTTTTCTTCCTCCGCTCCCTCCGCTCCCTCCGCTCCCTCCGCTTTCTTTTTCTCCCCATCCCCTCTCCCCGTTCCCTTTCTTTTCAAAAAACATCAGGATTTATACTGTATTTATGTCCAGGTTAAACTCGATTTATTAGTAAAATTATGGATATGAATATAACTTTTACTCAATATAACTACTGAGTTTTTAAAAATAATTATTTAGTATTCAGATTAAAAAGAAATAAATAATTGTTTAGAAGGTAAAGTATGTAAAATAAAAATTTCAAAACTAGTGGCAACTACTGTCTATACGGATTAACCTGTGAATACTGAGTTAAGAAAATATCTAATTATCAAGAGACATGACTAAAAATATCGTTACTGGTGCGGCGGGTTTTATAGGTTCGCATTTAGCAGAAACACTGTTAAAAAGAGGAGAAGAAGTAGTTGGTATTGATGAATTCAATGATTATTACGACCCCTGGTTTAAACATAAAAATGTTACAAATTTACAAAGCTATGCCAACTTTAAATTAATTCAAGGAAATATTCAGTTTCTAGACTGGGATTCATTGTTAAAAGATGTTGACGTTGTTTATCATCAAGCAGCACAGGCAGGGGTAAGGGCAAGTTGGGGGCAAGGTTTCCATTTTTATACGGAACGTAATATCACCTCTACTCAAGTTTTATTGGAAGCTGCAAAAGACGCTAAAAATTTGCAAAGATTGGTTTACGCTTCCACATCAAGCGTCTATGGCGATGCGGAAACTTTACCTACGAGCGAGCAAGTTTGTCCCAAACCAGTTTCGCCCTACGGAATCACTAAGTTAGCTGCCGAAAGAATGTGCGGGCTTTATCATAAAAACTTTGACGTACCCTTTGTAGCCTTACGTTACTTTACAGTTTACGGTCCTCGTCAGCGTCCAGATATGGCATTTCATAAATTTTTTAAAGCTGCGATCGCAGATGAAGCGATTCCGGTTTATGGCGATGGATTGCAAACGCGAGATTTTACTTTTGTTAGTGATGCGGTTGCAGCTAACTTAGCCGCAGCTACGGTAGAAGATGCAGTTGGAGAAATTTTTAATATTGGCGGCGGTAGCAGGGTAGTTTTAAAAGAAGTACTCGAAACAATGGAAGAAATTGTTGGCAAACCCATCAAAAGAAACCATATTGAAAGAGCGATGGGAGATGCACGTCACACGGCGGCAGATGTTTCTAAAGCGAAGCAGATTTTGGGTTATCAGCCCTGTGTGAATTTAAGAGAAGGTTTGACGAAAGAATGGGAGTGGGTGAAAGAATTGTATTAAAAAACAAAGTTATAAGGTAAAAGTTACAATTATAATGCAGGACTTACGTTAGGCAATCAAATATGGAAAATAGCCGTAATTTTCTATTAAGAGTTACCTATTATCTAAAACGTTGATTTTTCTGACTGCGTAAGTCCTATTATAAATCTGCGAGTCGGAGCCTTTGTATGAACAATCAAAATTTGCTTTCAATAGCTGGAATTAAACCACAGAAGAAAGGACTTGTGTTACTTTCGGCTAGGGAATTAGACAAGATGCGCCGTGTCGGCAAACTCGCAGCTAATCTTCTCAATCATCTCGAAGGGATGGTGCAACCTGGAATTAGTACGAAAGATTTAGATGATGAAGCAGCGCGTTTTATGAAAGCAAATGGTGCAATTAGCGCTACGTTGGGTTATGCACCTCCAAATCATCAACCTTACACGGGTTCGGTTTGTACTAGCGTCAATGAAGTGGTTTGTCACGGAATTCCCAACTCTAAAACAATTCTCAAAGACGGAGATATTATCAACATTGATGTTACGCCAATTCTGGACGGCTTTCACGGCGACACATCCAGAACATTTTTAGTTGGTAATGTATCGGATAAAGCTCAGAAATTAGTTGAAGTGACTCGTGAATCAATGATGCGAGGTATTGCTCAAGTCAAACCTGGAGGCAGAATTGGCGATATTGGTGCTGCAATTCAGGAATATGCCGAAGCAAATGGATTCTCGGTAGTACGAGATATGGTTGGGCATGGAGTTGGTAGAGAGTTTCATACAGAACCCCAAGTTCCCCATTACGGTACCCAAGGTACTGGGTTGAAGTTGCGTAAGGGTATGGTTTTCACGATTGAACCGATGTTAAATGAAGGAACTTACGAACTGAAGTTTCTTAAGGATGGTTGGACCGTGATTACGCAAGATGGTAAACTCTCGGCTCAGTTTGAGCATACCATTGCTGTAACGGATGATGGTTTTGAAATTTTGACTCTTGCTTGAATTTTGATTGCAAACCGAAATATAGGGAGACGTAGCAGTGCTACGTCTCTACATTATTTATATTTAATTTTAATAGGTTTGTAGTAAGGACTTTAGTCCCCCGATGAAAGAGCTTAAGCTCTTACTACGAACCTAAGATTTTTGTAGGGAAATTTTTATTTTTAATAGGTTTGTAGTAAGGACTTTAGTCCCCCGATGAAAGAGCTTAAGCTCTTACTACGAACCTAAGATTTTTGTAGGGAAATTTTTATTTTTAATAGGTTTGTAGTAAGGACTTTAGTCCCCCGATGAAAGAGCTTAAGCTCTTACTACGAACCTAACATTTTCTTTTTATGCCCAATTTGTAACTTTTATCTGCTTCAATTCAGCATAGATTGGGGGTGGATCTAGCATTTATTGCTTTGAGCTTAGTAATGTTCAAGGCTATCAAAAAATACCTTCTCTATGGGTTCATCAAATTTTTTCTTTGCCCTTCCTCGCTACAGCAGCTTTTTACCTCGTTTCTTCCGACTGGCATCTGTCAGTATTTTCTCGAATATGATGGTGCCGTTAGCTGGAATAGTTGATACTGCTTTTCTTGGACATTTGGCAGATATTCGTCATTTGGCAGGGGTAATTTTAGCGAGCATTTTGTTTGACTACCTCTATCGAATTTTGAAATTTTTTAGGAATGGTACTAACGCTATCACCGCTCAAGCTGTAGGAGAAAATGATGATAAGGGAATAGTGCTGGCTTTATTGCAGAGTGGTTTGGTTGCTTTGGCGATCGCCATTATCATCTTAATCCTGCAATATCCCATCCAAAAGTTTGGTTTTGCTATTCTGGCTGGCTCTAAGGATGTTGAAGCTGTTGGAATTGACTATTTTAATGCTCGCATTTGGGGGGCACCTGCGGTTTTATTAAATTTCGTGCTGATTGGTTGGTTTTTAGGGCGGGAAATGAATTTTTTGGTATTGCTGATTTCTGTTGTAGGCAATGGCTCCAACGTGATATTAGATTATGTCACGATTAATAAATGGGGTTGGGCAAGCACGGGAGCGGGATTGGCTACGGCTGTGAGTCAGTATTTGGCGCTGTTGGTAGCCTTGATTGGAGTAGGCTTGAGTATTCGTTGGGAATTATTACCGAGTGCGATCGAGAATCTGTTTGATTGGCAAGCTTTGAAAGCGAGTTTGGTACTTAAAAGCAATATTCTCATTCGCTATTTGGCTATGATTACCGCCTATTCTATTTTTACTAATTTGAGTGCGGCGATGGGAAATGAGGTAATTGCAGAAAATGGATTGCTGCTGCAAATTGTATTCTTAAGTCAGTTTACGGTTAACGGTATCGGTTTAACTACTCAATCTTTAATTGGTAACTTTAAAGGTAAAGGAGAAACCCAACAGATGATGCCGCTGTTGCAGGTTTCTATATTTACAGGGGTATTAATTGCATCTATATTCGCTTCAGTAACGATTTTATTTCCGCAAACGATTTTTGGTATTTTGACTAGTCATACAGATATTAGTGAATCAGTTGAAAATTATCGCGATTGGCTGCTACCGCTTCTAACTTGTGGTGCGATCGCTTTTATGTTTGAAGGGTATGCTGTGGGGTTAAAAGAAAAAGCAAAACTGCGTAATTCTGCCTTGATAGCATTGGGATTGGGATTTATTCCTGTAGCAGCTATAGCTTGGTATTTTCACAACAATCATCTGCTGTGGTTATCGCTGACATCTTACATGGCGACACTAATGGTAGCTCTGGGGGTGCAGATTCCCCGAATGCAGAAGATTACCTAATTTAATCAGAGGGGTAAGAAGGGGAAGAGGGGGAAGAGGAATTTTTACATCTGCTTATTGCCTACTCTCTACTCCCTTGCCCTAATTGCAATTTTCAACGCCAACCTACTTAGCGTCAGGTATCCGGTCAATTTTCAAAGTGTAAGCTGGTGATTGTTCTACTGTAGACATATCTGGTAGCGTAACTGATAAGTTCCGTCCGTCTTGCTGCCAAGAGAGTCTACCTCTTACTCCTAACATTGTAATAGTTGCGTTTTTGGGTAAAACTAATTCCGGAATTGTTATTTTACGAGTAGTTGGAGTATCAAGCAACACAGCATACAAATTATTTCTGTTTGTGGTGTAGCGTACTTGTATGTCTTCAAAAGTTATATCTGACGAGCGCCTCCAGTATCGAGAGCCGAAGATCGCTTCACCGTTTATATTTAACCAATTGCCTAAACCAATTAAACGTTCTTTTTGCAATTCAGAAATTGAACCGTCTGCCTTTGGACTAATATTAAGCAATAAGTTGCCGTTTTTACTTACAACATCAACAAATAAGTCAACTAATTCGTTTACTGAAATCAAGTTTAAATCGGTATCGTTTTGGTTGTAACCAAACGAGTAACCCAAACCCCGCGTACTTTCCCATTTCTTGGGTTCAATTTCTTGGAGTTGACTGTATTCGGGTGTTGAAAAGTCAAATGGTAAACCAAATTGTCCTCCTAAATCAAAACGGTCATTTACCACGCCGTCGGGTACGTTATTGTAGAAGTAAGCCATAACCTCCAACGTATCATCTGGACTGGGGTAGCCCAAATCGTTCCACAAGATAGATGGTTGGTAGCGATCGATAAGTTCGCGCCAGTGATTATTTGCATATTCAGCATAAACTGGGTCTTGAATAATTGCTCCTAATAATGTATTAAAATCAGTAACTGTTGTATCTTGGAAAGACCAATCGATACCACCAGAGTAGTACAAACCCATACGCATACCTTCTTGGCGAACCGCTTGTATAAGTTCGCCAACTATGTCACGCGATGCTACATTTCCTGATTTATAAACGGTATCGCTAGACCATAACAAAAAACCATCATGATGCTTAGTTGTTAGCACAACATAACGCGCACCTACTTGAGAAAATAATCTTGCCCATTCCGACGGATTCCAATTTGCGATCGCTTCGTTAAAGTTGGGAATAAAGTCGTCATAGGTAAAGTTTTCGCCATAAGTCTGACGATGATAATTATAGGTATCGCCTCCTTCAAGTTTCATTGAGTTGTAATACCATTCAGCATAAGGATTATATTTAAACCAATAATCCCAACCTTGGGAAGCAACTACCTCGTTAAATTCCCCAGTTAGTGGTGCCCAACCGGGTACTGAGTAAACGCCCCAATGAATAAAAATGCCGAGTTTTGCATCCTTGAACCATTTTGGAACTTCATGCTTTGATAACGATTCTATTGTTGGTTCATATTTTTTTGATGCAAGAGTAATTTTTGCAGTTGAACTCCAAATTATACCTAGCAATACCGTAATAATAAATAGACTTTTTAAACACTTGAACATCACAATCGTCCTCAAAGCATATATATCACTAATATCATGAGAGATGTACACCCATATACTCTATTTGAGTTAGAAGTACAGTAGTTTATCATCGACTCGTTCGTTTGTAATTAGCAAAATAATAGATAATTAATTACGAATTAGGAATTACGAATTATTATTATGGGCTATCAACCAATTGAAGATTACGGCATTATCGGCAATATGCATACCACCGCTTTGGTGGGGAAAAATGGTTCGATCGATTGGTTTTGCTACCCCCGACATGATTCACCAAGCGTTTTCGCCGGTATACTTGACGAAGAAAAGGGCGGACATTTCCGTATTTTCCCTACACTTTGCGATAATACTCACAAACAATTTTACTGGCCCGAAACTAATGTTTTAGTAACGCGCTTTCTGGCAGATTGCGGTGTCGGGGAAGTTATTGATTTTATGCCCGTGGGATTGTCTGCCGATGAAGATGGTTATCACTGGTTGATCAGGAAAGTAAATTGCGTGCGGAATAGTATGAAGTTTCGCATGGAGTGCTACCCTGCTTTTAATTATGCTCGCGATAAGCATGAAACGCAGCTTAGTGAAGGTGGTGTTATTTTCAAGTCATCCGATTTAAATTTGGGATTGGTGAGTGATATCCCCCTCAAGCAGGATGAATCCGGTGTATTTGCCGAATTTAGTTTAGCTGAGGGAGAATCGGCAGTATTTATCTTGCGTGAAGTAGATTGCGATCGCGGTTGCGGTTTACCTTTGAATCCAGAAGAAACTACGCAGATATTTGAACATACAATACATTACTGGCGGCGCTGGATTTCTAAATGTACTTATAAAGGAAGATGGCGGGAAACTGTAGAACGTTCGGCGTTAATGTTGAAGTTGCTTACCTACGAGCCAACGGGAGCAATTGTAGCAGCACCAACTTGTGGTTTACCCGAAGCTTTAGGTGGCGAGCGTAATTGGGATTACCGTTACAGTTGGATTCGCGATGCTGCTTTTACCCTGTATGCGTTGATCCGAATTGGATTTACAGACGAAGCAGGTCAGTTTATCAATTGGATTATATCGCTTTGTCCGTCGCATTCAGAAGATGATTCGCAATTGCAAATTGTATACGGTATTGATGGTAGAAAAAACCTAGAAGAAGAAATTTTAGACCATTTGGAAGGATATAAGGGTTCTTCTCCGGTTCGTATCGGCAACGGTGCTTACAATCAAACCCAACTTGATATTTACGGCGAATTAATGGATGCAGTGTATCTTTTTAATAAGTATGGAATGCCGATATCCTACGATACTTGGGTAAATTTACAGAAATATGTCGAATGGGTTTGCGATAACTGGCATATAAAAGACCACGGTATTTGGGAAACCAGAGACGGAAAACAAGATTTTGTTTATTCAAAGTTAATGTGTTGGGTAGCAGTCGATCGCGGTTTGCGTTTAGCCGAAAAACGTTCGTTTCCTGCCAATCGCGAAAAATGGCTCGAAGTTCGCGATCGAATATACCTTGATATAATGAAAAACGGATGGTGCGAAGAAAAGCAAGCCTTTGTGCAGTATTACGGTAGCAGCACATTAGATGCCAGCAATCTAATTATGCCCTTAATATTCTTCATGTCACCCACCGATCCTCGAATGCTCAAAACACTCGATGCAATCATGCGATCGCCACAGGAAGGAGGGCTTTTATCCAACAGTTTGGTATATCGCTACAACAACAAAGACTACAGCGACGGGTTAGAGGGTGAAGAAGGAAGCTTTAATTTGTGTACGTTTTGGTTAGTAGAAGCCTTGACTCGTGCCGGAAGAGGACAAGATTCCGAACGGTTAGATAAAGCAAGATTAATATTTGAAGAAATGTTAAGTTACGCCAACCATTTGGGACTATATGCAGAAGAAACGGGTAATAGCGGCGAAGCATTAGGAAATTTTCCCCAAGCTTTTACTCATTTAGCATTAATTAGCGCCGCTTATAATTTGGATCGTTCTATTTGAAGAATGAGCATTGGGCATGGGGCATGGGGGATTGGGCAATTTGAAAAATTCGCGGCAAAATATAAATAGAGGTAATTTTAATTTAGGTAATAATTATGTTTCCTTTTTGGATGAATTCTTGCTGCGGTACTGATAGCTTTTCTACTAAGAGACATCAAGAGAACAAATTACAGTTTCTCAAACTTATGAGAGATAACGTAGAAGCTAGATTAGCTGCCTTGAATGCAGCTATTGAAACTATTGAGCGTCAGTTAACCCGAAGCGATACTGTTTAATAATGGTTCGTAGTAAGGACTTTAGTCCTAAATCCGAGGACTAAAGTCCTTACTACGAACCTATTACCTCTAATCTTTCAATTCTGGTAAATCCATAATTTGCTTAACGTTAGTTACAATAATTTGTGGTCTATCTCCATACATACTCAATTTTCCTTTAACATATGCATAGCTTCTACGTGGATGTATTGCATCTGTTGATATGTAGCGGTTAGTAATTAAACTCATGATTTTTTGCCCAGCAGCGTCATCAACTTTGGGAATAAACACTGAAAACGGCTTATCTACAGAACCGATACCGATAAACATATTGCTTCCCGCGATGCGCTTGGGGTTGCGTAATTCAGTAAAAATGGTTGCTTCTTCTTCTTTTTTCGCTAATTCTAATACTTTTTCATAATCGAGACGGGTATTAAACACAGCTGCATCTGCATTTGTTTGCTTAAACCGTCGATAATTTTGAATTATTTCAGCCCTTAAATACCACCATACGCCCAAAGCCGCGTAATTTCGCACTTCCGAACCATTCACCTCGATTTGATTCCAAACTCCGAAATTTCCTATTTGTGCTTCCTTTTCGGCTTGCATATATCGTTCGTGATTGTCGGCAAGTGCTGCATAACCATACTTCACAAAATAAGGACTAAAACCCTTTTTAATCATGTATTCCTGAAAGTCGGTGCCGTCATCTAAATAAAGAAACACTAATAATCTGCCGTAATTTCCCCGATATTTTTGGATACATTCTTCTACTGGTTCGTTGCCGGGGAATTGCAACTTAACTTTATCGCCAGCTTTGAATAACTTTTCAGCTTCCTTTTTAGCTTCCTTTCCCCAAGGAGTGACGGGTTTGGGGCTACCCGCATTTGACTCTTCGGTATCGATCGCCAATATTCGTAAGCTTTCTTCCTCACCTTGTACTTCAACGCGGATAGTATCGCCATCGACAACCCGCACCACAGTTGCTTTAACAGTTGTAGCTTTGATAGCTTTAGTTTTTTCCTTAGTTGCTGGCATAATTTAAAATCCTGCTTACGACGAAAATTGATTTTTACCTATTGTGTAACAGAAAACATCCATCAAGGGTACAAGTTTAGATTAAAAGTAATAATAAGAACTGTTGCGATGTTAGGGAATTAGGGATTGGGCATGGGGCATTGGGGATTAATGAAACAGCGCTTGCTCGCCAATTTATTCATATAATAAATAGGTTAATCGTTATAGTGGTATCGGCAAGAAATAATCGTTAAATACTCGTCATCCACTGCATATACTAACCGATTTGCATCATCTATTCGGCGCGACCAAAAACCAGTAATGCTCTGCGTGCGCCGCTTCTTACCAGTCATGAGGCAAACTGGAATAGAATTTTAATTGAACATTATCGACAGCCAGCTTCGGAAATCCTCGAAAATTGCTCAAACGGTTGGATTTAGCGAGCAGAGCCAACTAACGCGCCATCAGAAGTGTGCTACAGGACTTACGCCGAAGCAATTGAGAAATCAATAGCAAGAATCGTCAAAAAATCAGCATTGACTGATTGCAAAATCAACTAACCCCAGAAAATTTAGCCATAGGGTTGATAGAATCAAAGTTAGAAATAAGTAATGTTAATAATAGATGGCAGAAACTGCTGACTTTGAACAAATGCTTGAAACATGGCGATCGCTATTTCAAGCCCAGCAGGAAGCTGTTCTTAATTTTGCTCGTTCGCTGCAAGCAACCTCTACTAAACAACCTTTAAATCTTTCCTTGCAACAGATTGCTAAACTTTCGGTTGCTCAACGTCATAAAATTCTGGCTGCTTTCATTCCTGACACCGCTCAAGATTTTCTTAGGGACTCCGAACTCACCGAATTTTCAATCCTCGATACTGAAGACTGGGAAGGTTAACTATGTCTAACCCCAGTCGCGGCGAAATTTGGTTGGTGGATCTCAACCCCAGCAGAGGGCAAGAGTTGCAGAAAACCCGTCCCGTTGTTGTGATTAGCTCGGATTTATTTAAGCCAATTTCGCTGCGAATTATCATTCCGGTAACAACGTGGCAGCCCAAGTTTACTAATTGACCGTTTATGGTAAAGATTCCAGCCACAGCGGACAATGGATTGGAGCGAGAGTCTGCTGGAAATGTTCTTCAGGTTCGTAGTCTATCGACGGATCGGTTTGTTCGCTGTTTAGGACAAATATCTTCTGAACGCTTAAAAGAACTTTTAGCTGGGCTAATCATCTGTGTTGAATACGATCCAGATAGCTGACTTCAGGATGAAAAAGCCAACTAATGCGCCACCTAAAGCACTCTACAAGACTCACGCCCAAGCAATTGCGAAATCAATAGCAAGGCAAGAATCGTCAAAAAAACGCAAGATTTTCCTATTTCTTCCTACCGGAATTCCCCTATCGTTACTATCGCATCCTTAAGAAAACCCGAACTAAGGCTTTGGATGAGTTTATTCAGGAATTAGCTAATTATGGCTAAAAGAACGAAGGCAATACGATCGCAAAAAGTTGGCGTATGGTCGAGTACCTATCAAAAACCTTGAGATTATGGGAAACGTATCAAACATCGATCGATTTTTTATTGGCGATCGGTAGCTGGCGTTCGCTCGAAGAAGCGCAGTCTACGATCGCAGCTTTTCATCAAAGAATTTATAAGGATTAATTCGCTTTTGGTTTCTGACGATGGTTCCAACGATACTCATACCCCTCAGCCCGCTCTAAAAGAGCCTTGATGGCGTTTCGCACTGCTTTCCAGGTAGACGTGTTGGGGTAGATTAGCTCGAAATGTCCGGCATTAGGGAGTACCTCTAGATACACCTCGTCATATTGAGTGGCAAATTCCACATATTCTTGGAGATATGCCGTAGGCACGATTTGATCCTCGATGCCAGACAAGTGCCACTGTGGAACCCCCAAGGGCAGTAACTCGCGGGGTGAAGCTTGTTCATACCTGTCGGGTACTTCCGAAGGGAGTCCACCAACAAGCTGCTGACACGCCCCAAGACAAATGTTCTGCTCCACTCCGAGGCGGAGGTCAGGAATACCAGCTAAGGACACGACACCGTGGACGCGCACTTTCTCTTCTACATACAGCGGGCTGGTTTCCGGGAGATTATGCCGACCCGCCAGCCACAGCGCTAAATGTCCTCCCGCTGAATGCCCAACAGTGACAAGTCGAGAGAGATCGAGATCGAATTCGGGTGCGATCGTCTCAAGAAAGTCTGTCCCCATAGAAACATCTTCAAAGGTTCCAGTCCAACCACCCCCATTGCCGAGCCGACGGTATTCCAAATTCCATACAGCTATACCTTGCTCTTTTAATGCCGCCGCCATTTGTCCCATAAGATTCAGTCCGTATTCTGCCAGCCAGCAGCCCCCGTGGATCAGAACTACCACAGGATGGGGTCCGGGCTTTTGCGGAAGATAAAGTTCGCCGAACTGAGAAGAATCTGAACCATAGGGGATACGGCGATCGCCTGGTACATCAGGGAAGGTCAGTATTTCCTCTAGTGTTATAATTTCGGACGGCTCTGCATCCTTGGGTTCTCTCTTTATACTTCGGCTATCTCTTGCTGATGCTGATATAGATCGTGCAATTATGCTACTACTTCCGATAATTGCAACAGCAGACAGCCCACGGTTCAAGAATTTGCGACGCTTCATAAGAAAACTTCGGTAGTTTGGATCGGTCTTTTTAAAGCTGTTTGCACAGCGTGTCCACTTAGGACAAGATGAAAAACGCCGCGTGCGTTCACCCGTCAGGGTACGGCTTAGATATAATATATGTGATACATAATACACCAAAAGCTACTTTTTTTGAAGGTATTTGTGCTGAGACTGGTCTAATAGGTCTTAAATTAAATAGAGTACGTCAATAGATATTCAGCCAAGAGACAAATAAGCATTTCTCTAAAATTCCCATCTCCTTATCACCCCTCTACCCCCTCTTCCTCATCCCCCCATCTTCTTCAAACTCGCCATCACCTGATGCTTTTCCAAAACTCTAATTAAAATTTGTGCTTGCAGTTTATATAAAGGTATTGGTAAAGTTTGAGGCAAATTATTAATTAATTCTCTAGCTTTATCGAGGGACAAGTTAGAAAATTTGTGAATTTGATTTGCACCTTCAAACTTAGCATCTTCTGTCATTGCACTTTCAATTACTATTTGCCAATGTTTGGGATAAATACCAATTCTTCCTTGTTCCATTCTTGTTAATCCGTCGATGGTTGCGAGTACAACTAAACGGATTCCTGGTTCTATTTTTCTGTATTCTTTGGGCATTAATTCCGCTGGTCGCGGTGGATTTTGGTATATAATTGGTACGACTCCATAACCATAAGCAATTTCTGAAAGCATTAAATCATTTAAAGTATCGACTTCGCTAAATTGATATTCGGTGACTAAAACTGTTTGGTTTTGAAGACGGAATAAATCGAGAATGTTTTCGCCAAATGCGGCTCCAGCAAAAGCTTCTGCTGCTACTGCATAGGCTGATATAATTTGAGCATTGGGTAAGATTTGAGCTAGATTTTCACTTAATCTTTGTCCGAAAGTACGAATTACTAAGTTACTTTCAGGGTTGATTTTTCGAGCTTTTAACCCCATTTCTACGTTTAACATTTCGTCTTCGCTGGTAGCAATTATAGTTTTAGCTGTAGAAAGATTTACTTTATTCAAAGATTCGTTTAAATCGCCAGAAAATAAAGGTATATTGGGCAAAAAATTATTGTCCACTTCGTCTTCTAAAACTATAGCTACTAAAGGTTGATGGAATTCTTGTAATAATTTTGCTACCTTACTTCCTACTCTTTTAATCCCAATAATTACTATATGATCTGCTTCGGGAACCTGAGCGCGTCGGTTAGAAAACAAAAATTTAGCCGATAAAAGTTTTTCGGTAGCTAAGGCATACAATACACCCACAAAAGCAGTTCCAGCTACCGCTAATGTTAAGGCTATAAATTGCAAAATTGGAGAATTGGAATAGTTGCCGCTATATAAGAAATCTGCATATCCACCTAATAGTAAACTAACAGTGGTATAAAAAGATTTAAAAAGTATGGTTCCCACAACTGCTAAAGCGAGGGTAACTAAACCAGAAACAATTACCACGCGACGAACTTGCGAAGCTGAATGCCAATATTCTAAGATTTTTTTTCTAATTTCAATTTTACGGATAAAATTAGTTGGTCTTTGCCATACTTGCGGTTTTTTCGGAGTATGATTAATCGAATTTTTTTGTTGTCTTAACAGCAAACTCTTAAATTTTTCAACATATATCAGAGTTGAACCTTCTTGAATTATTGTTTCCGAATCCCAATCATAAAAGCAATTAAAGTTATAATTATTATTGGGTAAATAACAAAGTAATTTGCGAAGTTCTGAACTTATTTCAAATAGCTGACGACGATGAAAATTATCCCCATAACGAACTTTTTCCTGGAATATTCCCAACCAATTACCGTCTAAATTAAAAAATCCTAACGAATCTCCCCCCAAAGCTGCTAAAGCAAAGGATGCTGCGGATAATTGAATCGGATCGAAAGCAACAAAATTGGTTAACTGTTCTTCCAAAAGTTGATTTAAATTTTCCTTTGTCGAACGAACTACCAAACGAGCGTTTTTATTGAGTTGTCGAACCGCGATCGCAGTTTCGGCATTAATCAGTTCGTTACTCGTGACAATCAAGACAGCACGACAAAGTTCGATTTTTGCACGCTCAAAAGTACTATTTTGACGACAATCACCAATAATTAATTCATCGAGATAATTATCTAAATTGGGAATTCTCCAACTGTTTGGCTGTACTAATTCAATTGCGACAACCTTTACGCCAAATTGTTTCAGCGCAACTACGCATTGCTGCCCCAATCCTCCCAAACCGCAAACTAAAAATTGTTCTTCTGTAGCCGATCGATGTTCTCCCATGTCTATATTATTATCGATTTTATATACTGAGGATAGTATGGTCTTCAGAAAACCCCTATGAACAATTATCTGTAATTTTGCATTAGTAATACGAGAATACACCCAGATTTTCTATTCCCTCTATAAATAAACAATCCTCGCAAGTGTATCTAATATATATACAGTTTATTTCTGTGCAATTTACGAAATTGGTAATATAGGTTACTTATTGTTCTTCGGCTTCTACTACATAACAATTTGAACAATAAGAAACCCGATTTTTTGGAAAAACCGGGTTTCTAAATCCTTAATTGGCAACTGGTAACTAGTAACTGCTCACTGATTCATCACGTATCTGGATTTCTCCCACAATCCCAACCCTCGTTGTTTAGCGTTGGCTTCTGCTACCATAAATTGGGTTCTGCTTTCGTAACAATCTGCTTGTACAGATAACTTATCTACAACAGCTTTACCTTCTTTCACCATTTGCAGATTTATCGATTGATTATTTAAAAATACTTCCCCAACAATTTGGTCGTTTTTATATGTATCTGCAAACCGAATCACTACGGGACTATTTTTTGGTAAAAGCTGTTTCAATCTTTGATTAGCTTCATTTCTGCGGGATTTTCGAGTCGGTATGTGAATGCAGGCAAGTTTTACAGTAGCTGCTTCCCCTTGATTGTTTTTAGCGCGAATTGTTTCCCCATCTACCACACCTACTACAGTTGCGAGTATCAACATCAGTTGAGTTAAATCCATCGTTTTTATTTTAAAAAAGAATATAAGTAATCCTATGTTACTTTAATAACTGCGTATTTGCCTAGAATTTAACTAAGGTTTTGAAGAGTCGTAGTTTGTAGGTTGGGTTAGACACTAAAATTAATTTGATTGAAAACAATAACCTTTAATGGTGTCGTAACCCAACATCAATAATTAAAACAACCACAGATAATGTTGGGTTACGGTGCAATTTTAATTCAAGAGGTTTAAAGTCATGTTTATAAAAGCGCCTAACCCAATTTACTCTCTATTTCCTAAATTCCGAAATGGTGCGTTATGGCAATAACAAAACAACTCATTCTAACCGAAATTATTCAAGCCATAACACACCCTACAACTATATTTTCCTCTGCACTCTCTGTGTCTAGTAAGGTTTTCTTCTCTTTTCTAAATTGCAGTTAGTTAGTAGGTTGGGTTAGACA
Source organism: Rivularia sp. (in: cyanobacteria) (assembly GCA_965234645.1). GTDB lineage: Bacteria > Cyanobacteriota > Cyanobacteriia > Cyanobacteriales > Nostocaceae > Rivularia. The sequence goes on from OZ248344.1 coordinate 1,339,631, forward strand.
CTAAAATTAATTTGATTGAAAACAATAACCTTTAATGGTGTTGTAACCCAACATCAATAATCAAAGCAACCACAGATAGTGTTGGGTTACGGTGCAATTTCTAATTCAAGAGGTTAAAAATCATATTTATAAAAGCGCCTAACCCAACCTACTCTCTTTTATATTGCGGGAAGAAGCATCTCCCCACCGTGAAGACGGATGGGGAATTCCGTGATGTTAAAAATTAAACATATTCAAATATATTCGTATTTGTTAAATCAAGTTCGCAATAATTCACAACTGCAATTAGATCGTGAGTAGATTGCTCGAATATTGCCGTACCGTTTGGTAAACCATGTGGAGAGTGCCCCAATACATAATTGCGATCGTCACCAAACAATTGGATTTTATCTCCTTCGTACAAATCAAAATCCTTAATTAAAGCATAATCTGCGTCACCATGACCTATATAAAAAGCTTTATTTGCATCGCCTAAAACAAATAAATCGGCACCATTACCACCCGTCAGCTTATCTACTTCTCCGACACCGCTAACGCTACCTAATAAAGTATCATCTCCATCACCACCGTACAGAGTGTCATTACCACCAACAACTCCAGAATCCATTAATTGAGCATCACCGTAAAGGATGTCATTACCGCAACCACCTATTAGTTTATCGTTCCCTGCTTGCGCGGTATCAAACATTTCTTGAGCATCACCGTACAGTATGCTGTCACCGACTTTAGCTATTAGCTTATCGTCTCCACCTTTAGCATTACCGGACATCTTGAGAGCATCACCAAACAGACTGTTGTTATCACCTTCAGCGATAAGTTTATCATCCGCACCTTGACCATTATCCGCCATATCTCGACGAGCATCGCCAAATAAGCCGTTATTATTACCCTTAACTATAAGTATGTCTTTCCCTGCTTTGGCTTCGTTGATAATATCGAAACTAGTATCACCCGATAACACATTACCGTTACCTTCGACTATGAGTTTATCGTCTCCTGCTTGGGTGAAATCTCTCATGACGCTAGCATCTCCGAAGATACCATTACCATCACCTATAACTCTGAGTTTATCGTTTCCAGCTTTAGCATAATCGAACATCAGAGGAGCATCACCAAATAAACCATTGCCATTACCAATGACTTTGAATTTATCATCTCCTGCTTGGGTATGACCAAACATCTGTTCAGCCTCACCCCCTACGCTATTACCATTACCTTTAACTTCTAACTTATCGTTTCCACCTTTGGCATTATCGAGAAGAAAACCGGGAGTATCTCCTACTATCAGAAAATTAAGATTTCCTGTTAGCGTTAACTTATCATCTCCCCCTATAGCATTTCCTGAAATATTTTCATTAGCATCACCTGCTATCAGATTATTAGTTCCAGTTACTGTAAGCTTATCGTCTCCCCCTTTAGCATTTCCCGACATCTCTCCGAAAGCATCACCCGCTACCAGATTACCATCACCAGCAACCGTAACTTTATCTTTGCCTCCTTCTGCATTATCAGTAATATCTAAAGCATCAGCAGAAATAGCGTTCCCGTTTCCTGTAATATCTATTTTGTCATTGCCACCTTTTTGATGGCTGCTTAACGTACCGTCAGTATCAGCAAATACACTATCTCCAGAAATAGAAGCGGGTAAATCAGGTGTAAAATCGTTATTGTTATCGTTACCCAAGGTTGCAATATAAGTAGTTGCCATGAGAAATAAGGTATTTTGTTGATGTTTGAAAAATTTCTAATGCAACAATTCTCACATCAAAAAATTGCAATTTTGTAAAGTTAATAGTAATAAATTCACTTTTTATTTAAAATTTTCGAGTTTTATTCCGGATATGACTTTTCAAGTTATGTATCGAACCAAAAATGAAAAATCAGTTTGTAGGTTGGGTTAGACACCAAGATTAATTAGATTGAAAACAATAACCTTTAATCGTGTCGTAACCCAACATCAGCTTGTAGGTTGGGTTAGACACCAAGATTAATTAGATTGAAAACAATAACCTTTAATCGTGTCGTAACCCAACATCAATAATTAAAGCAATCACAGATAATGTTGGGTTACGGTGCAATTTCTAATTCAAGAGGTTTAAAATCATCTTTATAAAAGCACCATTAGTAACCTACTCTCTAAATTGTAGAATGGTGCGTTATGGCAATAACAAAACAACTCATTCTAACCAAAATTATTCAAGCCATAACACACCCTACATTACCAATTCCTTAAACTTCTCATCTTCGGCAATCCCTTCAAAATCTGGATCGTTGAGTGCATCTTGCTTATACTTTTCATTCAAATTAATCGCTTTTTTCAAAGTCTCTACTGCTTCATCAACTTTACCTTGATAGCTGTAACAAATTGCTTTGTTGTAATAAGCGCTGGCGTAGTTTTCATCCATTTCTAAGGCTTTATCGAAGCTAGTCAACGCTTCCTCATCTCTTTCTAATTCAATCAAAACATAACCCCGCTTATCCCAAGCTTTGGGAGTGGGATTAAATTCAATTGCTTTATCAAAAGAAGCAACCGCATCTTCGTAACGCTCCAGCATTTCCAAAGCCATACCGCGATTCATCCAAGCTACACCGTCGGAAGGCTCTACTTCTACGGCTTTATCAAAGGATTTAAAAGCATCTTCGTGACGCTGCAATTTTCCTAAAATTACACCTTTATCAACGATAGCTTGATGGTAATCGGGTTTAATTTTCAATGCTCGATCGAAACCAGCGATCGCATCTTCGTAACGTTTGATTCTTCCTAAACTCATTCCCAAGACAAACCAAAGTTTTTCGTTATCTGGCTGCTTTTTCACGACTTTACCAAAGGCGGTAATTGCAGCTTCATAACGCTTGATTTCCATCAATGCTAATCCGCGATGGTACCAGCTATCGGTATGTGAGGGGTTAATTTCTAATACTTTGTCAAATGTTGCGATCGCATCCTCATACTGTTTCAATTCCCACAGCGCTAAACCTTTCTGATACCAGATTTTTTCGTTTTCTGGCTGTACTTCTAAGGCTTTATTATAAGCGTCAATGGCTTCAAGGTAATTCCCGGCTGCAAATAACTCGTTACCTTGAGTAACAAATTCATCGAGATTTACAAATAACTGGGGATGATTTGATTTTAATTTTTCTATTGGTTCGACTACTTTCTCTAACTTCTGCAAGATTTCACCAACGGCAGAGTCAGCAATTTCCCTCGGTGTTATTTCGGATAGCTTTTGTAATATCTGCTGCTTCTCAACTTCCGCATCCGATTGCACTAACTTCAATTGTTCGCTTAAAGTAGATTCCAATTTATCCAATTTATCCAAACTGGAATCTTTGCGAGCGGTAATTTCCGATTGTAAAGCCGCAAGTTGCTCCCGAGCGGTTTTTTCTAATTTTTGCAGGCTTTCTAAAGTTTGATTTTGTTGAGATTCAATTCCGTTGGTAGAAGTTGAAATTTTGGTATTAACTTCTTGTTCGAGATTTTGCAATAATTCCCAAGCGGAATCCTTGCGAATTTGCACCTCAGATTGTAAAACAGCGAATTGTGCCGTTAAATCGGTTTCCAACTGCGACAAGCTTTGGAGAGTTTGCTGTCTTTGCTGTTGAATTTGCGATCGCGATTCTGAAAGTTCCGTAGTAACGGAAGTTTCGAGATTAACTACATTATTTTGAGTTGAATTAACTTGCTCTTGAATCAAGTTTTGCGCTTGCTGCAATTGGGCATTGATTTCGTCGCGTAGTTTTTCGAGATTTTGCAGCGTTATATCCTTTTGTTGTACCGCTTTTTCTCTTGCTTCTGCTTCAATATCATCTAATTGGGGAGCAAAATCGGTTTCTAACTTCTGTAAATTCTGTAAAACTGCATCGCGATAAAGTTGAGCATCTTGTTGAAGTTGGGAAAGTTGATTAACAAACTCGGATTCTTTACCCGCAAATTTTTGAATAGTTCCATCTTTTTGGGTTTCCAAATCAACTTCTAATTGAGCAACCGTTCGCTCAAACTGATTTTCGGAGAGTTTCAAATTCTCGATAATCGCATCTTTTTGACTTTGTACGTGAGTCAAAATCGCTGACAATTGAGGAGCAAAATTCGCTTCCAACTGTTGTAAATTCTGTAAAATTTGCTGTTGCTGCCCTTGCGTCGCCAATTGAAGCTGTTGTAATTCAGTTGTAAAATCGGTTTGCGACTGCTTGAGGTTTTCTACCGCTAAATCCTTCTGTTGCTGCAAATCCGTTTGCAGTACATTTAACTTCGGTTTAAACTCCGCAGAAAGACTTTGCAAAGAAACCAAAATCAAATCCCGCTGCTGCTCCGCTGCCGATTGAAGTTGCTTTAACTCGCTGACAAAATCAACTTGCGACTGCTTGAGAGTTTCTACTGTATTATCCTTCTGCTGCAAAACATCCGATTGCAACCCCTGCATCTGCGGTACGAATTCAGCGCTTAACCTTTCCAAATTTTGAATAATCGAATTACCTTGCTGCTGAGCGTTAGCTTGCACTTCCGAAAGCTTACCAGTAAACTCGGTATCCAATTTATGCAAAGCTTGTTTGAAAACAGCAATTTGCGATTCAATTTCCGATAACGCTTGTTGCTTCGACGCAGATAAATCCGCAACCAACAGCGATAAACCTTCTCGCTTACCGCCAATATCTTCACTTAAAATCTTAGCTTCATCATTTAACTCATCAACAGAATCGGACGCTTCGTCAATGAGTTTTTGTACCTTTTTATTAGCGATCGCAATTCTCGTTTCTAAATCCCCCAACTCCTTAAAACGTGCTGCAACCAACTTCGTTACTTCTCGAAAAACCGCACGCCTTAACAAGAATATGGCAATAATTAACGCGATCGTTAATACAACTAACGTAGCGAGTAGCGTATTAAATAGAAAAGCCGTTTGATTAATAAATTTATTTGTTGTTTCCTGCTGCTGCTCTAACTGTTCGATCTGCTGCTGAGTCGGAGCTTGAGCAACAATCTGAGTATTCACAGTATTTAGAAAACCTCTCTCCAAACCTCTCTCCTGCAAGGAGAGAGGCTTTAAATGCTCCCCATTCCCTCGTAGGGAAGGGGGTTGGGGGGTTAGGTTTTTCGTTGATTCTAGATAACGTGAAAAGTCAGCAGCAACAACATAATTGGAATTCGGTGAAGTTGGTTTCGCCGCCTCTACCCCAACAGACAATAAAAGGGTTGAAAGCATTATATTGCCGAACGAAACCAAAGCAAATATCTTTGAATTAAAACGAGTCACAACTCCCTTCCCTTGTCTGTTGGTAATTATAGTTAACGCCTATATAATAGCGGGTTTTGGAGGTGGTGTGGGAATGGGGGATTGGGCATAGGGCATTGGGCATTGAGCATTGGGGATTAATTGTAGGGTGTGTGACGCTTCGATCGATTTTGTTGATGGTTATAAGAAGAATAGCGTCACGCACCATCTTTAGATTGTGGGGATATTTTAATCGGTTTGGTTAGAGTGCGATCGCGTTCTTATTATAAATTCATTCTTGTAGGGTGTGTGACGCTTCGATTATTTTGTTGGTGGTTATAAGGAAGATAATAGCGTCACGCACCATCTTTGGGTTTTGGTGATTTTTTAATCGGTTGGTTAGAGTGCGTTAAGCGAAGCTCACCTTTATGTATCGCAAATTATTGAAGTGAATATTTAAACTTAGATTATCGCTAATAACAGCTTTGCTAGTAAAAGATGTTGGGTTTCACTTCGTTTTAACTGATATCTTGCAACGTTCGCAATAACCGCCTTGGAATAAATTCCCAGGCTAATATATAAAGTCTGATAAATCAGACTGAGTAAGGCTTTTAGTGCGTTTTAACGTACTTTGTTATGGGTTCCTTGAAATTGATTTCAAGGCGGAAATTTGGGCTTAACGACAATGGTGCAAGATGTGAGTTCCACCCAACCTACTAACTAAAAACATATTTTGTCATTCTGTTTTAATCTTCCTCCTCTTCAACCAAAATTTTATCAAGTCTATCATTAGCATCTTTAGCAAGCTGGGTGCATCGCACGCCAGAGACTAAACCAACAGCAGCAATTACAGTTCCTTGTGAAACCTTGTTTGATAAAAGTATTCCCGCACCTACTAAACTAATAAAGAAAGACACCGTAGTTGCAACAATTGCAAGGTTAAAGCTGTAACGCGATTGGCGTAAGCGTTCTTGAGTAATGCTTAGTTCTATTGAGGACTGAGATTGTGAATTCATTGATTAAACCGCGTTGACTACACCTCTAATATCACCCGGTTAACTCAAGATATTGACTGCTCAATGATTGTGTTGTAAATAACTTGTGATTTACGTATGATTGCTTTATGACTAAGTTTTGATTGCGTAAACAATTGCGATAGATAGCTGCAACATTATGACAAACCCTAACCTTAACGGCAGAAAAAAGCAGAAAATAACTTATACTGCCTCCTCAGAAGGTGTAGAAAAAGCAAAGAGGGCTTTAAAAAGGCTAGGGTTTGAGTCACAATTAAATTTTGCAAAGTCTCAACTAATATCTCGCTCTACGGTTACAAAATTTTTTAATCATCAACCAATTCAGCTTGATTCATTTAAAAGAATATGCGATGCATTAACATTAGAATGGGGAGAAATCGCGGAACTACCAGAAAAAAAACAATTAGAATCCTTTAAAACAACTGCTTGCAGTAGCTCAGTGATTAATAAAGAGGTGGAAGTAGAAATGACTAGCCGCCGTCAAGTAACTGTGATAGATAAAAAAAGTGAAACGATTAAAGTTCAAATTACATTAGAAGGTGATATTAATTCAGTTAGTAATTTTAAAATTCTCGAATTAATTTTACGAGAACATTCGGGAGACACTATAAAAGTTATTGATATTCAAGAAGGCAGTATCAAGTTAACTATAGAAGGTTCTCAACAAGATATTCAAAGGCTTGTAGAACGCATACAATCGGGAGAAATAACGGAAGTAAATGGCTTTCCTGTTACAAACTTTCAAATTTTTGGCGAAAGTTCAGGCGATCGCCTAAGTAGCGAAGCAGTAGACAAATGGAGTTTGGTACAAGAGATAGTCACTCAGCCAATTCAAGCACGAGATTTGAGAGGTGTTGATTTGAGTGATGCAGACCTTAGTGGTGCTAACCTTAGTGGTGCCGACCTTAGTGGTGCCGACCTTAGTGGTGCCGACCTTAGTGGTGCAGACTTAACCTTTACCGACCTGAAGGCTAGCCGCTTAAGCAGTGCGAACTTGAACGGTACAGATTTAAGTGGTGCCAATTTAATATTTATCGACCTCAGTGGTGCCGATTTAAGCTATGCCGATTTAAGCTATGCCGAACTAAATAATGCATTCCTAAGTGGGGCTAATTTAAGTAGTGCCGATTTAAGTGCTGTTGACCTAAGCTATGCCGATCTCAATGATGCTGATTTGAGTGATGCCGACTTAAGTGCTGCTAACTTAAAGGGTACAAAAATTAATAACAAAACAAAGCTTGATAATAAATGGTTTCTTGTCTGGACAATTGTAAATTTTGATGCTGTATTTCAAAACTTAAGAAATGTTGACCTGAGAAGTGCTGACTTAAGAAATACTAATTTGAGTGGTGTAGATTTGAGCGGTGCCTTCCTAGAAAATGCTAACTTGAGTGGTGCAAATTTAAGTGATGCTGATTTGAGTAATGCTAACTTAATTGGAGCAAAAATGAGCGGCACTAATCTTAGCAAAGCAAAAGTAAAGGGCGCTATGTTCGGGGATAATGTTGACCTTCCTAAAGAGATGGAATGCGATTTGGAGAACGGAGGCGCTATTTTCAACGATTCTCCAGGCGATCGCTCTGGAGTCTTGGCTCGTCACTAGGATTGCTGTTCTTGCTCCTGATGTTTCTTCATTGCCGCATCAAGCGCAGCTATCAACTCATAAACCGAGCGATCGCCGTGCCATACCTGAGCAAAAATTTCCATCCCGCGACGGCTAATAAGACCTTCATCGGGGTCATCAGGATGTTCGGGGTGAGGTTTCAATTCGTTTTCTCCGTTAGCAGCACAGATTAAATCAACCATGATCTTATGAGTAGGTTGTGAACTATCGAGATCGTCAGGTTTTTCCATTATGCCTATAATGCCCTGAATTCTATCTGGATGGGCTTCTTGCACATAATTGAGCAAGATAGGAAATAGTTCAATCTGCGTTCTGTCTTGGAATCCGCTTGCCATCACAGCCAAGTATGCAGCAGCTTCGCTATCAGTGAAGGTTGGTAAGCGAGTGCTTACTCGTTGTTGCAACCGCTCAAGGAATGGCACCCCTAAATGTTTTTCCAAGGCATCTAAGGCACTAGGCATTGTGGTTACTTTCAATTCTGTGCGAGCTTTGGCTCTAAAATCTTCTGGAACATCAGCCAAAAGTGCTTCGCTGGCATTGTCACTAAGTATGATTCCTCCTTGCGGATGAACGCTAAAATCTTTGCCCGGTGTGTACCCCTTTTCAACAAGCATTTGGTAAAGAGTCTTTAATGCTTCTTGCATCATGCGCTCGTACCCTGCCTGACCCATCATAGTTTTATAACACCACTTAAAATCCTCTGACGGTAGCGTAGGCAAAACTTCATTGATTACTAAATCTGTTGTGCGCTCTGCTCCTAATCTCAAACACAGTTTTCTTATGAACTTTTCATACGCTTCTGAATTTTGACTACTGATTATCTTGGTAATCAGACGTTTTTCTTTTTGAAATCCGAATCCTTTCATTTTATAAATTTTGATTAAGGTTCACCTGCAAAATCAGATACGTTGTTAGTTATTGTTGCGATACTTACTTTTTCATTGACTAAGTTGCCCATAAAAGATGATAAGCCGTTAATTAAAATTTTGCACGGAGTTCAAATTGTTCATTTCCTTAAAATAAAATATCTGTACCAACAATAGAAATAATCAAGTTTAATATTCGCAATTAGAAATCAACCCAACAACTTCCCTGGCAAACCCTTCACCGCTCTATCAAAAGGCTCCGTATCATCTAAAATCCTCACCAAAATCAACGCTCCTTGAATTTGAGCGATCGCATTAAAAAATATCATCAAGAACCGTATATAGAATCTGATAAGTTTGTTTTCCTTGCCCGTAAAAAAGTTGACGAATTTCTTGGCTAAAGGCGGCATCTTCACGAGCGATCGCACAGCGCCGAGGCATATTCTTGAAGAGAAACGATTGCGTTAATTAGCCCTTGGTACCAAATTTGGGCACGTTCGGCTGTGGTAAACCCAGACAAATTTAAGAATGCTGTATCCGCTGGACTCTTTCGCAACGCCCTTATAAATCAATGCGGTATGTCATGCTTCAAGAGACAATCCATACTTTTGATTTTGCTCGGCAATAAACTCCTCTAAACTCGAAAATTCTCCTTGCTCAAAATCATCAAGCCCACGTTGGATTCCCTTTAAAGCCTCAAAAAAATCTCGATCGTCCAAACTTAGCCCCAAAGCCAGAACGAATAGTGCCATTTGCGAAATATCTTGTCCAGTACTTTCGGCACGCTGTCGCAACAGCGCCTCAATTTTCGGTGGCAGATCGAGCGTAATTGACATTGTTGATTTTCCAGAGCGTAATACTGGTTTTATTATAGCGATCGCGTCCAAAACACAATCACAGAAACTATGTAGGTTGGGTTGAGGCACGAAACCCAACATCTTACCCAATTTATTCATAACTAGGAGGTATGTCAAAGACCCTCAGTTTTCTAAAGCTGTAGGAAAACTTATCCAGCTAACACGAAGAAAATAATTTAGGTAAAGCATCTTCCCTACGATTGTTTGATGCGCCCCCATTACTTTAAAAATAATAATTACGTTCAAGATTTAATAGATAATAACGATGGAGATTTAAAGTATATTACTCATTATCATAGCGAACAAAAACATATTCTAAAAACAGCATTTGAACGGTCAGCATAATACTTAAAACTTGTTATTAACTGCTTACTTTATTTGCAATCTTACCCTAAAGAAATTGTAGAAGATTATCCGGTTGAGGCACCAAAAAATTTAGTAGCTCAAACTAAAAGAAAGTCAGTTTCAACAGTTGCTAAAAGAAAGCTAGAACAACTAGGTTATACAAAAATTAAGTTTTGCGGACGTTTGCAGCAATATTTTGAGCAATTTGAAGATGTTGAATCCGAATCTACGCTCGAAGTCGCAGCGATGCGCTCCCCACACAAGCGGCGATCGCATCTTCGCAAGCAAAGATTTGGCAAGGGAAGGGCGCAATGGCGATACGTATGGATTAAAGAAACGACCATTCACAAGGACAAATATCAGCATTCTGAGAATCATTACAGGATATATGAAGTAAACGGTAATATATAGGAATCCAAAGTTTTTTAAGGAGTTCGAGCAATAAATAAAGCAGTGAAATTAAAACAATACGCTCCGATATTATTTTCGTTTCTTTTTTCTGCTGTAATGACTGGTTGCACTAATATAACTACAAGCCAATATGAAGCTACAGCACTTACTAGTTATACCTGGCAAGTAAAATATGCCAACAATCTAACAACGGAACCATCACCACGCTTAGAAGAATTTGCTACAACTTCTCTGCTAAATCGTAATGGGTTAAAACCACCGGGAGCAGTTACAGGACCCGATGACCGAGGTTTGTGGTGGGCTGCACTACCACCTAGACCAACAGTTGATGAAGTGGAACAACGTCAAGGTTCGGAACTTGAAGCAAGTAAACCCGAATTATTAAAATCAGTAAAGTACGAATTTACGTATCAAGTAGATTCTCAACAAAAGACATTACCTACAAATTACGATGTTTACAGACAGGTAGTAAAAGCTTATCCTTCTCGTACACCCTTAGAACTAACTTTGGGAGTAGGAGATAATTCAGTCGAGAAAGCTGAACCAATTAGTAAGTAAATTATCTGCGGGGATGGTTAAATTAATTGCTGTATCATCTTTAAACGACGAATGAAGCGATATAGCCATTTCGCTTCATTAACATCACTATTAATTATCTACTAGTTCGAGGAATTAAGCAGGATTAGAAAGCATTCTTTTCTGAAGCAAGCTGAGAATTGCAGCTTTTTCTAAAATTCCCACTAACACCCCATTATCACGAATCACGGTTAGTGCAGATAGTTTTTGTTGTTCGATTAACTGCACTACTTCTAATAAAGGTTGGTCGGCTTTTACTGTAGTAGATTCTGCAATCGATCGCATTACATCTTTAACTTGAGTCTCCGACCATAATGACGGTGAAATAGAACGAAAATAATCAGCAGATATTGCTCCTACCAGTTGTCCGTCACTATTGGTAACTAAAAACCGCTGCCATTTTTGTCCGCTTACTATCTGCTCGTCAGCAAACTCTCTGAGGGTAAGGTTATCGGCAACAATCGGGCTATCGCTACTTACCGCATCACCAGCAGTTAAACCTGTAAACTGTTCTTGCACCTTTGCTATTTGGGCTGCATTACCAGCATTTCTCAATAAGAAGAAACCAATTAACAAATTCCAGAAGTTAGCAAAACTGCCAGTTAACAATAGTGGAATTAAACCACTTGAAACAGCAATCCAACCAAAGATTTGTCCAACTCGACTTGCAAAAACCACTCCTTTGTTAGGATTACCTGTGATTTTCCAAACTATCGCTTTAAGTATATTCCCACCGTCTAAGGGCAAGCCAGGAATTAAGTTAAATGCGAAAAGTGCCAAGTTAACAGAAGCGAGCAGTCCCAAAATTGCTGAGAATACTCCAGATGCTCCAGTACCAAAACCAATCGCTGCAAATACACCAAACAACAATAGGCTAACTAGGGGACCCGCGATCGCTACCCAAAAAGCAGATGCTGGAGTATTTGATTCTTTTTCTAAACTTGCCAGACCTCCAAATATAAACAGAGTGATGGATTTAACATCAATCCCTTGGCGAATGGCAACAAAACTATGTCCTAGTTCGTGGGCAACAACAGAGCCAAAAACCATCAAAGCTGTCATTAAACCCAGCAGCAAAGCAGACCCACTTCCCAAATAAGGAAATGCATTTCCTAGTCCGCTACCATAAGTCCAAGTCACCAAACCTAATACCAAAAACCAGGATGGATGAATATAAAAGGGGATTCCGAAGAGGTTGCCAACACGTATTGTGTTATTCATGGCGTTTACCTTTGTTTTTTACATTGAGAGGCTTGTCTTGAGTTCTCTCAATACATCTATAGTAACGAAATGTTAAGCAATTTTAATCTTTGTAACTGTAGTGGTGTCCGTCCTTGACACTCCCACCCATTAAATGGTTGGGATTCTTAACTCACAGGGATTCCAGTGAACTTGCCCTCGTTAAGCATCTTGACCGTATGCCCTACGGCTGCAAGTCCACGAAGATGAACTACTTGCGCGGCTGCTGTGTCTCTATCAGTTGTATAGCCGCAATTATCACATTTATGAATACGTTCAGCCAATGTCTTTTTACCTGTTTCATACTGGCAATTAGGGCAAATTTGAGAAGTTTTTCTGGCATCAACTTTTTGAAAATAAACACCACGCTTAAAACAAACTTGTTCAAGGATATTAAAGAACTGACCGAAACCAGCATCTAAACAATGTTTTCCTAACATCCCTGCTTTCAATCCGATTAAATTCAAATCTTCTACAAATATCATCCCGTTGTTGTCACACAGCCGATGTGATAACTTTCTATGCCAGTCCTTACGACAATTAGCAACATATTCATGCAATTTTGCCACTTTTTTTGTCGCTTTTAACCAATTATTCGAGCCTTTATGCTTTCTACTAACACGTTGTTGCGCGGCAATAAAGCGGGAGGAAAATCCACACCGCTTTTTGCCTTAGCAATTTAAGCTTGCGTTCTGCGTCAACAAAAAATGCAGGACGTTTAATTAAAAGACCACTACTTGTTGCAACCATTGATGTTAAACCTACGTCAATCCCTATCCCTTCGCCGCGTGGCATCGGTTGCGGCGGATTCACCTCCCACTGAACGGTTAACATTACGTACCAACCAGAAACACGCTTAACTATACGTGCCTGTTTTACCTTTCCACCTGCGGGTATATCTCGACTCTGGCGAAATTTAACCCAACCAATTTTAGGAAGATTGACCATACTAGGCTTCAATCTCTCCCCTTCCATTTGAGGAAACACGAATGAGCGCATCCGCCCTTGTTTCTTAAATCTTGGGAACCCATAATTACGCTCCCACATTGAAACAAAAGCGATTTCTAAGCGTTTTAACGTTTGCTGCAATACCTGAGATTGAACTATTCTTAAATCAGGATATTCTTTTTTTGCAGCAGTCAAAGACTTGCATTGAGATGCATAGGTTGGTCTAGGTGCATTGACTGGGATAATGTAGCAACTTTGGAGACTGCAAGCGTCAACCCGACAACTGCGTGATTTATACCAATCTTTACGCTCTCGCAATCCATGGTTGTATACACGTCGGTTAATTTCTAACCAAGTCTCAAAGATGCTTGTCTGCTCTTTGTTAGGCTTGAGTTTGAATTCGTATATCAGGTTAAACATACCGTTACACCTCCTTGTTTTATTCTACAAGGAAAAGTTATAAATGCATATTGCGATTTGTAAGAGTGACGGCACTTGAAAGTGTTAGCGCCACATCCCACCCATGAATGTGGTGGGCTTTGCTTGAAATTCCGTAAAAGTGCGGTTATGCGACTTGAGTAGTGCCGATCGCGCTATACCGAATCATCTTTCCAGTCGCATTCGGGGCAATCCCAATGTACGAGTGCGGTCTAATCGCGGTAAACATTGGATAGGTATTCGTGAGGCTTCGACATCTGTGCAACTGATGCTGTTGCGGAAAGATTCCATAGTACTTCGCGGAATTTAACGCTCAACACCAATTTTTTCATTAATTAATCAAGTTTGATATTCGTAATTAGAAATCAACCCAACAACTTCCCCGGCAAACCCTTCACCGCTCTTTCAAAAGGTTCGATATCATCCAAAATCCTTACCAAAATCAACGCTCCTTGAATTTGAGCGATCGCATCAATACTTCGCATATAAGCAACTTCCGCTTCAATCCCTGCATCTACCAACACTTGAGCTAAGGTTTTGATCGTCAATTCCAACCTTGCTTTTACTCTGTCATGAAACAGGTTATCGGCTTCACCAAATGACATAATCGCCAAAAAACAAGAATTTCTCCCCGAATCATAAAACTCTCGCAAGCTATTACAAACAGCTTGAATTTTAGCAGCAGGTTCACCTTCTCCCCGCAAAGTCTTCAGCACCAAGCTACCAAAACCAATACCCACATACTCAAATACAGCAGCAGCCATTTCCGATTTACCACCAGGAAAGTAATGGTAAAGGCTGGCTTTTCCTAATCCGCTCGCTTTTGACAGCAAGGATAGACTAGCACCTTCATAACCATGCTTCCTAAATGCTGGAATTAATTTGACAATCGCTTCTTCTCTAGTCATTTACAACTATTTTTGGCTGTATTGACATTTTACCCAACAATCGGTACGGTTTTTTATAACCTCTAAACCGAACGTTCGGTACAGTAAATGAGAATTATTGATTACGAGCATATAGGGATTCGGGTGAGCGATCGCCTTGAAGCTCTAGAATTTTACGAAAAGTTAGGATTCATCGAAGAGGGGTATTTTCCCGAACATCAAGCCAGCGAGTTGGTTACAGATGGTGGCGTTTATATTAATTTGATTTTTAATGGAGCAAAACGCGATGGCAACATCTTGATGGATGAACCTATTAAATACCCAGGAATTACTCATCCAGCTTTTATTGTGGATGACTTGGATCGATTGTTAGAAAAATTAGAACAAGAGAATATTCAAGTTACCGAAGAACCGAAATATATAGGAGAGCGCCGTCGAGCTTGTTTCATTCGCGATCCAGATGGCAACGTATTAGAGTTCGACCAAATTTATCCTTACGCTACACAACAAGATCGAGGCATTTCGACTATGAAACTATATGATTTAGAGCTTTCAGGAAATTGCTACAAAATACGTTTATTTTTATCTTTACTAGATATCAAATATGAGCTTGTCCCCGTCGATTTCATGGCTTACGAACACAAACAACCAGAATTTTTGCAGCTAAATCCTTTGGGACAAATCCCAATATTAGAAGATGACGATTTAGTTTTGAGAGATTCCCAAGCAATTTTAATTTACTTAGCTAAAAAACATGGTGGAGAAGCGTGGTTTCCTAGCGATGCTGCGGGAATGGCACAGGTAACTCAATGGTTATTAACAGCAGCAAACGAAATTGCTCGCGGTGCTGCGGATGCAAGGTTAAGCAAAAAATTTGGGTTTGCTATTAACTTAGATACAGCACAACAAAAAGCAGAATCAATTCTAAGTATTATCGAACAACATTTGAAACAACATCAATGGTTAGCCTTAAATCGTCCTACCATTGCGGATATCGCTTGTTTTCCCTATATTGCTTTAGCGCCAGAAGGTGGTGTGATCTTAGATAAATATCCTGCCATAAATCAATGGTGCGATCGCATTAAAAAATTACCTCGTTTTATTGAAATGCCTGGGATAAGTAGGTTTTAAAAGTGTCTGGCACCAGGTACTGCTACACAAGCAAAACCCGCCTGCGCGGGTTATAAATTAATTAGTTTAGTCCACGGAGGTGGACTTTGCCTATGTAGCTAAGCCAGTGCGTTGGGCGGTGAGTCTAGTTGATGGTGTCGGTTCCCGTCCCATCAAACTAGCGAACCCGAAGGGGTTCCCCGACAGTACGGCAACTGGCGTGCGGTAACAAAGCGCCAGATTAATTGACAAATATCCCCCTAATCTAAAACCCAAAATGACCCAAAACTGGTTCGACAACGTATACAACAAAGCTCAAGGTGACTCCAACCAAGTTCCTTGGGCTAACATGAGTGCAAATGCCTATCTCAAAGATTGGTTAAATCAAAATCCGCAACTTGAGAAAAACTTAAAAGCATTAGTAGTAGGATGCGGATTGGGAGACGATGCCGAAGCTTTAGCCGAAAAAGGATTCAACGTTACGGCTTTTGATATTTCTCCTACAGCGATCGATTGGTGCAAGCAAAGATTTCCCGATTCTTCAGTTAATTATGTTGTTGCTGATTTATTTAACTTAGATCCTCAATGGCAGCGAAAATTTGATTTTGTTTTTGAAGCGAGAACAATTCAATCTCTACCTTTAACAGTGCGATCGCAAACAATGTCAGCAGTTGCTCAATTAGTCGCCAATGAAGGAACATTATTAGTCGTCACAGTTACCCGCGATACTCCTGAAGAACCAGATGGACCACCTTATCCTTTATCCTTAGAAGAAATAGATTATTTTCTCAAGTTGGGATTGCAAGAGATTAACCGTAATAGTTATTCCGAGAAAAACAGTAGATTTCCCAAACGTTTAAGAATTGAATACCGTTTTAAGTCAAAAAATAAATCATCTTGAGGTAACTGTTTACTTTAAAAAATTGAGGAAACAGCATGACACTTTACGATAAGATTGGCAAAACCTACGCACAAACTCGAAAGAGCGATTCACGTATAGGAAGAAAACTATTACAGCTTCTAGAATCAACACACGCTTCAAAAATTGTAGATATTGGTGCTGGAACTGGCTCTTATGCATTTTTCCTTGCCGAGTATGGTTATGAAGTTCTTGCAGTAGAGCCTTCAGCGACAATGAGAAATCAGGCGATATCTCATCCAGCCATCGAGTGGATTGATGGGTATGCTGAAAATTTGCCATTACCAGATCGATCGGCAGAAGCGGCGATAATTATCCTTGCTTTCCACCATTTCAAAGATTATCGGCAAGCATTGCGCGAAATTCATAGAGTTGTTGGTAACGGTAAGATAATTGTATTTACTTACGATCCGGCAATGATAAGTAGCTTTTGGTTAACTAAATATTTTCCTTCGTTTATTAAAGATGTTGAATCTACTTTTATATCGATGTCGGAGTTAACTGATGAAATTCATTCGGTAACTGGAAATAACGCAAACATAATTCCTTTTCGATTGCCGCATAATTTATCAGATTCCTTTGCAGCTGTTGGTTGGGCAAGACCGGAATTATACCTCGATCGCAGCATTCGTGATGGTATTTCTTCTTTTACGAAAATCGATCCAGAGGAAGTCGATCGAGGGGTATTGCGCTTACAAGAAGATTTGCAAACGGGAAGATGGGATAAAGAATACGGACATTTACGAAGGCAGAAGCAATATGATGTTGGCTATCGTCTTATTCAAACCATAGTTTTGTGAAACTATTGCTTTATGCATTTTGCTGCTACCTTCCAACAATTGGTGCGTGAGGGCAAAATTAACATCTACCAGTTATGTTCAGTTTTGGACGAATAGGAAACTGTTGTGGTAACGGAAGCTTTATGAGAAACGATATCGTAAACAGCTTTATTAAGTAGATTTAATCGAATATGTAACAGAATGTAAATGTTTAATTATTATTGTGCAAACTGAAATATTAATCCCAAAGATACAAGTATTAAGTCAAGCAAGCATCATACTATTGAAATTGATAAATAATTTCATTGCAGAATTTATTTTCTGTTGACTTTAGGATTATTATGAGTAAAAAAACTAAGAAAACTAAAAAATCAAAAACTGATTCTCAGAAAATTAGCACCAAAAACAATCGTCCAGTAGACTCAAACGGTTTAGAAATAGACCATACTTTTAACGAAGATGGCGAACGTCCGGTTGCTAAGAGCAATCTTGAAATTGAAGAGACTTACAACGTCGAAAATCAGGCAAAAATAGCCAAAAGCGATTATAAACAAGGTGAATTTATTCACGTAGACGGTAATCGCCCAGTCGATCCAAGCCACTTAAAAATAGACCATACTTTTAGAGACGATGGCGATCGCCCGGTTGGTAAAAGCAATTTTAAAGTAGAAGAAACATTTAATGTAGATGGCAATCGCCCGATTGCCAAGAGCAACTTTGAAGATAATGAAATGATAAACGAAGACGGTCAGCGTCCGGTTGATGCAAGCGATTTACAAATAGACCATATGTTAAATATAGATGGTCAACGTCCGGTTGGTAAAAGCAATTTGTGAATTTAAGTTCGTAGTAAGGGCTTTATTTCTTCTATCTGAGGACTAAAGTCCTTACTACAAACATATTTTCAATTTATCCCAACACCAAACGAACCAAACTAAAAATAACCGCGCTTAAAACTGCACTCACCGGAAGCGTAATAATCCAAGCAGCAGCAATTCCTTGTAAAGTTTTGAACTGCACCGATTTAATATCTTTAATAATTCCAATACCAACCACACCACCAACAAGTGCGTGAGAAGTAGAAACGGGTAAACCAAAACGAGACGCGAGAATTACCGTAGTAGCAGTTGCTAATTCCGCACAAAAGCCGCTACTTGGCTGCAAAGCAATAATACTTTCGCCAATAGTCGCGATCACCTTTTTACCCCAAACCGCCAAACCAAAAACAATCCCAGCACCACCGATCGCCAGAATCCATATAGGAATATCTAAATCATAAATAGGGACATTCCCGGTTTTATTCACATAAGTTATAGCAGCCAAAGGAGCGATCGCATTTCCCACATCATTAGAGCCGTGAGCAAACGCCACAAAACAAGCACTCAACAATTGAAATCTACCAAATACACGCTCAACGGGATTAGGAAATTGGGCATTGGGGATTGGTAATTGAGCATTGTTTTCTACCCCCTCTCCCCCCTCTCTCCCCATCTCCCCATCTCCCCATCCCCTTGTCCCTTCCAACTCTCGCCAACTATAAACCGTAAGCCCTATAGCCGCAAATGTGCCGATAAAAAGTGGAACATCATGAGACGGTATATTCCAACCAACATCATTAATTAAATAACTTGCCAGCGGTTGAGTTACTTTGGGTAAAACGATGACTCCGAATACTCCCAGCAACAAAGCACTCAACCAGGGAATCCACTCATTTAGCTGTCGTAATTGTTGCGGTTGGTCTAAAATCCAATGCTTAACTTGACTGTAAAATAAAGCCGCAATACAACCGCTGACAACAGGCGTAATAATCCATCCCAAAGTAATCGTTCCAATTGATGACCACTCAACTGCACCAAACCCAACAGCCGTAATACTAAAACCAGCGATCGCACCAACAACTGCATGGGAGGAAGAAACTGGTAAACCCCGCGATGTGGCAATTTGCAACCATATAGCGCTAGCTAATAACACGGAAAACATCCCGGTAGCAAAAACTTGGGGTACATTGGCAAATATTTCCGGATTAGTTACCTCCGTCGCCAAAGTTTGGGATACCTCATGTCCGAATAAAACAGCACCACTAAATTCCAGAATTCCAGCAATTATCAAAGCCTGTTTTAAAGTAATAGCCTTGGAGCCTACCGAAGTACCCATTGCATTTGCAACATCGTTTGCTCCCAGATTCCAAGCAAGGTAGAAAGCTAATAAGATAACTATAAAAATGTTGATTGTCATTTAATTATCGGATGATAGGGCATTGGTAATTGGTAATTGTTAATTGGTAATTGGTAATTAAAAACTCCTAACTCCTAACTCCTAACTCATAACTTTTTTTCCCCATTACCAAAATTACGGATAAATAAGTATTTTATAAGTATCCTCAGAGGGAGTTACATATTAAAGACGTAACATAATGCATACTACATAAATGCAATAAACGATTCATAGGAAAATATTAGGTTCTTTAACCCCTGCCACGGTGGGTTTTGTTTGTGTAGAAGCGGTAACAAAGCGCCGGTATTATTAAACTACTTAATAATCAGAAAAATGACTAATCAAATATACACTGCCGATGTATTAGTAGTCGGTGGTGGCACCGGGGGCACTACTGCGGCGATTCAAGCGGCGCGACGTGGTGCAAAAACTATTTTGGTGAGCGAATTTTCCTGGCTGGGGGGAATGCTAACTTCTGCTGGCGTTTGCGCTCCCGATGGCAACGAGTTAGAAGCTTTTCAAACCGGAATCTGGGGTGCGTTTTTACAAGAATTGCGTTCTCGACAACCGGGAAGATTAGATAACTGTTGGGCAAGTTTTTTTAGCTATCACCCCCAAATATAGGAGCGCAAATATTTGCAGACTGGGTAGCCCAATTAACAAATCTGCAATGGATTTCCAGACGATTACCTTAATTACGTATTATCTCAAGATAACTGCGTTACGGGAGTTAGATTTGCAGATTTTACAGTTAAAGCCAAAATTACCCTTGACGGTACCGAATTAGGAGATTTACTTGCCTTGGTGATATACCTTTTCGCTGGGGTTGGGAATTGCAATCTGAATATGAAGAACCCAGCGCCCCGGTTGCACATAACTTTCTCACAGCAAAATATCCGGTACAAGCCCCAACTTGGGTAGTAATAATGCAAGATTATGGCGAAACCTTAGCGCCGCAAATTCAAAAGGCATCAAATTACGATCCATCCCTGTTTGCAGGTGCTTGGTACGATCGCGGTGCAGAAAAATTCTTGAATTATGGATGCTTGGGAAATAATCTTTTTACGATCGATTACCCTAACTGTGGCAACGACTACGGCTTATATTTAGGACGAGTGGTTGAATCGGAGTCAGCCTCAAGTGAGTTTCTCCATGAATGTCGTAATTATAGCCAAAATTTCGCTCATTTCATCCAATCACAACTCGGTCGTCGCTACGGTTTGGCAGAAGTTTTTCCCCAGGAATCTAAAATCCAAAATTCTTGTGGTGCGATCGCGCTTCATCCTTACTATCGGGAAAGTCGCCGCTTGGTAGGAGTAACTACGGTGAGACAGGATATTTTACCAATTAAAGGAGGAAATGCAGCGCCTTTATATCCTTTATATATAGATAGTATCGCCATTGGAACTATGCCAACGATCGTCATTATCCCGGTGTTAAGTTCGAGTTGCAACCAAAATCAATCCGTTGGGGAGGGCGTTTAACGGGAACTCCTTTCACTATTCCTTATCGTTGCTTAGTTCCGTTGAAAATAGATGGTTTGTTAGTCTGCGAAAAAAATATTTCTGTCTCCCAGCAAACGGTGCTACTAGATTGCAGCCTGTGGTAATGAATATTGCTCAAGCTCCGGGAATGGCTGCGGCGATGTGTATTGAGATAAATTCTCAACCCAGAGATTTACCTGTAAGAGCATTGCAACAAGCTTTATTAAATGATGTACAAGCACAGCAGCAATATATGTTGTTCAATTTACTACCAAAACACCCAGATTGGTTCATAAAGCAACTGTATTATTTAGACAACTTTCATGATTATCCTGCGAGCGGTAATTGTCCCGACACATCTCCGATTAAGTACTCATACGGGAATGCTAATACAGTACCGCTACGGAATAGTTACTGTTACAAAGGCATTTTTCAGCGTATACATCAGCAAGATTACAGATTGAAAATTACCGATCGAACTGTATCTAAAGAATACATTTATCAGCTTGTAACTTTAAAGCCAGATGTAGCTTTAGCCCTAGAGTTGTTGTCTGACAAAGTTTTATTAGATGTTTGGGGTCGGATAAATCATGCTGGTAGCTGGTTATTAGTAGAACATATCGCAAATAAATAAGCAAAGGAATAATCTAGTAAAAAAAAACACTGTTCGGTAAAAAGTCCGGATGCAGTATTTAAAACTAAGTATCAGGAAGTAGATAGTTCAAAAATAAACATCTACTATGCGTACAGCCATTTCACTTTTAGTTACAAGTTTCGTATTCGGCTCCTTAGCTGTTAACTTCCAAGGAATTGGAAACTCTTTAGAAAAACAAATGTTTTCCACCTCTGGAGAGCAAGAATTATTATTGAGTAGATCCAATCCACGCAAGCCTAGAACACCTCATCGCGGTAGCGGTCGTAGAGAATTTGTGGAATATTCCAATTACGGTTAATTCTGCTTTATCACCGCGAAACGTATTGCAACCCATAGAACCAGTCAGTCGTGTTATTTGAAGTACATTTCCCGTATAGCTTGTAGGGTGTTAAAAATCACTATTTACCTTATTTGCTTCGTGCAGATATAAAATTTGCAACACGGCATTGTTAGATAATTGCTCGTTATTATTTATTTCATCTGTCTGTATAAATAGCCAGTCAAACCATATATATCAACGGTTTGTTGACTGTCTAGTTAGATAGCATCATAATCGCTTCTCCGCCGAAAAATTTTTCTCACACACGTCTGCCACAATCCAGTTTAATCTTCAATTTGTTTCCATATTTGGAATATGATTCCTACGATCGCACAGGATATCTAGTTTAAATATGCTTACTTTTAGAAGACGAAAAAATCCAAGCGTCCGTTTTTTATAAATTAAGTACAACCAGCAAGTAACCTCATTTGCGCTCCGGAGCAGATAATCAAGATTACTAAATTATTTGTGCTTAGTTACAGTCTGATTACTATAAAAAGGTGATTGACTCACCTAAATGTTATGCATCGTGTTCTTATTTAAGACTAGGGGCGAAAATTCGTCTCTAGTATTTGCTTTGATAAAAATATGAAAAAAGGGCGTTTGTTATATGCCCTTAAAAATTAATACAAATACATTTCTTGTATCAACCGAAAATCTATAGAATAGAGACGTAAAATCTTAAGACGTAAAATTTTACGTCTCTACATTATTAATGATTCAAAAAAAACCTACGCTGATGGTTTGCGAGCAATCAGATATTTGCTCATATGGTGAACCTGCATCTCAATGTTCTCAAAACCAGCCGTTTCCAAACGCTCTACTAAATTATCAGTCACATAATTCATGTAGAAAGGTTCGTGGAAGGTTTGGTGGAAGTTTTCCATTGCGGGTTCGACTTCCGGTGAATCGCTCATTTGCACTGAATCGCAAATAATAAAAGTTCCACCCGGCTTTGTAACTCGGAAAGCTTCGTTAATTACTCGCTGACGTACTGGTGCTGGTAATTCGTGGAAGAGAAAAATACAAGTTGTAGCGTGAAAATAGTCATCTAAATAAGGTAACTCTTCAGCATTGGCTTGCAAAAGTTGCGGTAATTCTCCAGGAATTTCCGACAGCAGTTGATTAGCTTTCCGCAAGTAAGTAGGAGATAAGTCCATACCAAACAACGATACTTGAGGTAAAGTTGCTCGAATCATCTTTAAAGTACGCCCGGTACCGCAAGCTATATCTAAAACACGTTGTTGACGTGGAGATACATTAGCGAATACTTTCAACCCTTCTTTTAATGGAGCCAAAATTCTGCGTCGCATCGCATCGGCAGCACCATTAAAGAGAATTTCTACCCCTAAATCGTACAGGTTAGCAGATGATTCGCTCAAATAACCATCAGTTTGATAGTGGAAATTCCGTGCGTAGTATTTGGGATAATCTTTAATATCTATATTTGGAGAAAATTCCTGATATTTTTCTTGTTTAGCTCGCTCCCAAGTTTGGGGTAAATCCATCCATAGTTGGGGATAGTAAAGAAAAAAATCTTCCCAAGGATTATCAAACAATAGGCTTTTGGGATACACGCCTTTTTCGGCATCTTCCCAGTCAGCTTCCAATAAATTATTTAGACGCTCCTGTAATTTGAGTAATAACTCCGTCGGAATCGGTGTTACTTTCTTTTCCACCGGAGACAAAGCTTTCATCAGTTCCGTGCTGATAATTTTATGAGCTAAACCAAAAATACTTTTACCCTGCTGAAATGTCTGGTAAGTAAATTTTGTTAAAGTGTCTGGCATAGTATCTCTAAATTTTGTAACCTATTCTCATTTTATTGAAATATTTTGTAATAAACAATCATAAACGTTGAAAAAAAAAATTGTGTAATTGACGAAGATATATCGAAGGGAAGATGTTAAACATGAGTACTTCCTTTCGATATATTTTTTTGAATATTAAATATCAATTTTGCAAGGAAACAGTTAGTAAAAGTAATTTAAATCGCCAATAGCCTTTAAAATCAAAGGCAATCTAGACTTCACATAACTTTATATATATTTTTAATAATAAAGTCGGAAAACCGTAGTCCTTGTTACAGAATTATTCGTACAATTAAGAAAAGCGAAAATAAGCTTACTAGATATTCTAGATATTAATAAAAAATAAGGAGTCCAAAAAATATGAATACTCAAGAAAAAGCCCGTGCTTTAATGCAAGGTCATTATCAAACCATTAAAAATCGCCAACAGTCAATGCTTGGACGTGCGGGAAAAGAAATTGGTCTTCCTGGAGAAACATCTCGTTATTGGAACCCAGTTCAAGGAAAGATCAATCCCAGCGCTTGGACAACTTGCGATCGCAGCAATGCGACGATGAGCTAAGAAATAATTGTTTGTAGTAAGAGCTTTAGCTCTCAATCAAATATTTGTTTGTAGTAAGAGCTTTAGCTCTCAAGCAGCAATATAGAGGGCTGAAGCCCTTACTACGAACCTAAAAAAAAGCCACCTTTAAACAGGTGGCTAAATTTATGGTTTTTAATTATCTCGGATTGACCGAAATCTACAAAAAAAACTCAAATTAACAGTCGTAATAAAGAGAAAATTCGTAGGGATGAGGACGTAAGCGCATGGGGTTAACTTCAGTGTCTAACTTGTAAGAAATCCAGTTTTCTACGAAGTCTTTAGTGAATACTCCACCTTCAATTAAGAAATCGTGGTCTTTTTCAAGAGCTTCTAAAGCCAAATCCAGAGAACCTGGTGTAGAAGGAACTTTGGCTAGTTCTTCTGGAGAAAGTTCGTAGATGTTCTTATCTAAAGGTTCGCCCGGATCGATTTTATTTTTGATGCCATCTAAACCAGCGCAGAGCATTGCAGCAAAGGCTAGATAGGGGTTACAAGTTGCATCGGGACAGCGGAATTCCAAACGCTTGGCTTTGGGGTTGTCGCCAGCAAGAGGAATACGCACCGAAGCGGAACGGTTTCCTTGGGAGTAAGCCAAGTTTACTGGTGCTTCGTAACCGGGTACCAAACGCTTGTAAGAGTTGGTGCTGGGGTTGGTGAACGCTAACAGCGCTGGTGCGTGCTTGAGAATACCACCAATGTAGTGAAGTCCCATTTCGCTCATTCCGGCATACTTATCGCCAGCGAATAAAGGCTTACCGTCTTTCCAAATCGATTGGTGGGTGTGCATACCGGAGCCGTTATCTTGAAATACTGGCTTGGGCATGAAGGTAACTGATTTACCGTATTTCTTAGCTACGTTCTTAATTACGTACTTGTAAGTCATCAACCAATCGGCTGCTTCGATGAGCTTACCAAAACGGAAACCCAATTCGCACTGACCGCCAGTCGCAACTTCGTGGTGATGCTTCTCAATGGGAACGCCGCATTCTAACATTGTCAGCAGCATTTCCGTCCGCATATCTTGCGAGGTGTCAGTTGGAGCTACAGGGAAATAACCTGATTTATAATTCGGCTTGTAACCCAGGTTAGGACCTTCATCTTTACCGGAGTTCCAACGCCCTTCTACGGAATCTACGTAGTAATAGCCTGAGTGTTGGGTTTGGTCAAAGCGAACATCGTCAAAGATGAAAAATTCAGCTTCTGGACCAAAATATGCCGTATCACCAGCACCGGATGCTACTAAATAATCAATTGCTTTCTGAGCAATTACCCGAGGATCGCGATCGTACCATTCACCCGTGCGGGGTTCTTTAATACTACATACAATGCTGAGGGTAGGTTCTTGCATGAAAGGGTCGATCCAAGCAGTATTTGGATCTAACACCATTGACATATCTGACTCATTAATGGCTTTCCAACCCCGGATGCTGGAACCGTCGAATGGTACACCCTCGGTGAAGGAACTTTCATCGATTTGGTCTTGGAACATTGTTAAATGCTGCCAAATCCCTGGCATATCGATGAATTTCAGATCGATCATCTGAATTTTCTGGTCTTGAATCATTTTCAAGACTTCTTGTGGGGTTGTCATGGTTACTCCTTATTTGCCGATACGCAATGGATTGAAACTGAAATCAAAAACTGTTGACCCTTAGAAGCTGGAACCACTTGTTGACACACCTGGAATATCCTAAATAGAGGCGATCCGAAAAAGTGTATCATTTGTTACGAAAAATCTAATCTAAAGGTAATGTTAACCTTTTTATAAATCATCTATACAAAAATAAAAGTTCATCTTATATGGGTCAACTTTGGCATAAAATCCTTAAGTAGTATGGATTGTTTTTGTGCCAAGTTTTGGCTAAGTTACCACAAAATGGGTTTTTTGATGGACTATTTAGCCAAATTAATATCAAATCATAATTAGGAATACTGGGGGATAATAAAAATGCAAGATGCCGTAACAAATTTAATTAAGAATTATGACGTTAGCGGTCGCTATTTCGATAGAAATGCAGTAGATTCGCTTAAATCTTATTTTGAAACCGGCACGGAAAGAGTACAAGCTGCTGCTGCGATCAATGCCAATGCCGCAGTAATTGTCAAGGAATCTGCCGTTAAGTTATTTGAAGACCAGCCCGAATTGATTCGTCCCGGCGGAAACGCTTATACAACACGTCGTTATGCGGCTTGTTTGCGGGACATGGATTACTATTTGCGCTACGCCACTTATGCCTTAGTTGCTGGCAGCATGGACGTGCTAGACGAGCGAGTATTGCAAGGTTTGCGCGAAACTTACAACTCTTTAGGAGTACCTATCGCTCCTACAGTTGCCGGGATTCAAATCATGAAGGAAATGGTTAAAGAGCAAGTTGCATCTTCAGGTATTGACAATACCAGCTTTGTAGACGAACCCTTTGACTATATGACAAGAGAGTTGAGCGAAACGGATATTTAAGGTAGGAAGTAGGGAGTAGGGAGTAGTTAGTAAGGTTAAAGGTTAAAGGTTAAAGGTCAAAGGTCAAAGGTTAAAATTCTCCTTGTCACCTTGTCACCTTGTCCCCCCATCTCCCTATCTCCCCATCTCCCCATCTCCCCATCCCCCATGCCCAAACAAAGACTTGATGTTTTGTTAGTAGAACTCGGTTTATCTTCGTCTCGTCAGCAAGCGCAGCGGTTGATTCAGGCTGGTGAGGTGTTGGTTGACGATCGGTTGGTGGATAAAGCGGGAACTTCGGTTGATGTTGCAGCCGTAATTAGGGTTAAGCAGAAGTCGCGTTTTGTTTCTCGTGGTGGAGAAAAGTTAGTTAAAGCTTTGGATGATTTTAATATTCCTGTAGAAGGACGTGTTTGTTTGGATGGTGGAATTTCTACGGGTGGCTTTACCGATTGTTTGTTACAAGCGGGAGCTAAATTGGTTTACGGTATTGATGTCGGTTACGGACAAGTTGATTGGCGTTTGCGAAATGATGCGCGGGTGGTTTTACGCGAACGTACTAATTTACGGCATTTAACCCCGGAAGATTTGTATGGAGTGGGGGAGAGAGGGGGACAAGGGGACAAGGGGACAAGGGGAGAGGGAGACAAGGAGACAAGGGGACAAGGGGAGAAAGAATTAACTCAAAATAATCATCAAAAAAATTTACCTCCCCTATCTGAGACAGGAGAGGTTTATGAAAGGGAATTTCCTGATTTGGCTGTGGTAGATGTTTCGTTTATTTCTTTAACTAAAGTTTTGCCTGCGCTGTGGCAACTTCTGAAATCTCCTCGCGAAGCTTTGTTATTAGTAAAACCACAGTTTGAAGTTGGTAAAAACCGAGTTGGTAAAAAAGGGGTTGTGCGTAACCCAGACGATCAAGCTGATGCAATTTTTCAAGTTTTACAAACCGCTACAGAGTTAGGATGGTTTTACAAAGGTTTAACTTGGTCGCCTATTACTGGTCCGGCTGGAAATATCGAGTATCTTTTATGGTTGGAATGTGACAGTGAAACCACGCAGCTTGATTTAGCAGCTATTAAGCAAATAACTTCTGATGCTGCTGCCAGTTTGAAGCAAAATTAAATTAGATATTTTACATCCGACATTCGATATTAGTAATGTTTGTGGATGGCGATCGCTAGACATAGTTAGAGTTATGAAAGAGATAATAAAGAAAATCAGAACTTACGCAATTGTCACAATACCCAGATGGTGCGTGACACTAAAAACATTATTACTACGTTCGTACATTGGTCAAATCACAGCACCCTACGAGAAAAATGTGCCGGTTGCGTAAGTCCTAAAAATAAAACAAAATATTCCATAAATATTATTTTTTCTTGCTCCACTTCCCTTTACTCCTAATTCTTAACTCCTAACTCTTCACTTCTAACTCCTCACTCCTAACTCCTAACTCCCTTAAAGACGCACAACAAGATAAACTAAAACTTATGTTTCCAAAATTTCTTCCTGCTGGGGTTGAGCAATTAACGGAACCTGCTTCAATTGCTCTTGCTAAAATTATCCAGCAAACACTTCTGATAACTCCTTTAAGCGAACAGCCAATCAATACAACTTACGTGCATCAAGGTAGTGGTGGTACGCCGTTTCTACTCGTACATGGCTTCGATAGTTCGGTGTTGGAATACCGTCGTTTGTTACCTTTATTAGCGGCACAAAATGAAACTTGGGCAGTTGATTTATTAGGTTTTGGCTTTAGCGATCGCCCCTACGGGATAAAGTTTAACCCAAATAATATTAAAACCCATCTTTATTGTTTTTGGAAAAGCTTAATTAACCAGCCTGTAATTTTGGTGGGTGCTTCGATGGGAGGTGCTGCGGCGATCGATTTTGCTTTATCTTATCCAGAAGTCGTAGCAAAACTGGTATTAATTGATAGCGCAGGTTTAACAGGTGGTTCACCAGCAAGTAAATTAATGTTTCCACCGTTAGATTATTTTGCAACAGAATTTTTGAAAAATCGTAAAATACGTCAAAGTATCAGTCGCATGGCTTATAAAAATAAACAGCTTGCAACTGAAGATGCATTATTTTGTGGTGCGTTACATTTAGAAATTCCGAACTGGAATAGAGCTTTAATTGCTTTTACAAAAAGCGGTGGCTATCAACCTTTAAAAGCGAATCAACTTGAAGAGATTAAGCAAGAAACGCTGATATTGTGGGGAGATGAAGACAAAATATTAGGTACTAAGGATGCCCAGAAATTTGAACGGGCAATTCCTAATAGTACACTAACTTGGATTAAAAATAGCGGACACGTTCCTCATTTAGAACAGCCACAAGCTACCGCACAAGAAATTTTAGATTTTAGATTTTAGTTATTAGCTATTAACTCCTAACTCCTAACTCCTAACTCCTAACTATTACCTTACTAATCAAGCAACCACATTGGAGCAGTACTGTCAGATTCTTGGGTTTGATTATCCGGTACAGGACCTACTGGACGAGAATAATGTTTCCTGTAAGTTAATGCGGATGAGTAATCTTTCTTTGGTTGAGTTATAGCAGATTGATTGGGAACTCGTTGTTTAGCAGCAGGTTGTCTGGAAGCCAGTTGGCTGGGAGCAGGTTCCATAGCAGCTAGTTTCTTGGCTGTATTAACCTCTGCTGTAAGTTTGGTATTTGCTTCTGCTAACTGTAAAGCATCTTTTTTAGCTGCATAAAGTTCTGTGTTTAACTTTTGTGCTAATTCATCTTTCTCTTTTAAAGTTAACTGTAATTCTCCAATTAACTTCTCTAAGCTTTTTTCGTTTTTACGTGCTGCTGCCAATTCTTTTTTAAGTTCTTCAACAGTATCTTGTAAATTTCCTAATTTTTTCGCTTCATCAACTTCTTTCTGCAACTGCTTGAATAATTTCTCTTGTTCGGCAATTGTAGATTGAAATCCCGACGCTTGCTCCTGTAAAGTTTCTTCGTTTTTCCGTGTTTTTTCTAAAGTTGCTTGCAATTCTTTGACAGTTGCTTCTAAATCAACAGAAGCGGTTTTAGTTTGTTTATCCATATCTTTTACCTCAGACGCAGAAACATCAATAGTTGATTCACTATCAGTTGGTTTTTTTACTTCTTCTTTTAATAAATCAGAAAGATTTCTTTTAGCCATTATTTTTTCCAATCACGCTGTAATTCATCAGCCACGCGGCGATAGTCAGACTCCGCCTCCCGTGCGTTTTTCCCCCGCCATTGAGTAATCGCCACCCCATCAAGCGCCGCTCTTTCATGGGCTTTGTAAATACGGATAAACGCATTACAAGCGGGAATTCCCAAACTCAAAAGAGTATTTTGAGCTTCGATCGCTTCTTTCAAACTTCGCGTATCCACTTTTGTTAATAGCACTCGATGGGGAGTACCCGCAGGAGTAACTGCTTCTTTGACTGTATCAATCAAAGCAGCTAAATCCATTGGCGCTGGGGGTGTTGGCAAAACCAAATAATCGGCATTTTTGACTACTGCTGCTAATGCTTGAGAATGCAGCGCTGGAGGCGTATCGACTACTACTAAATCGTAACCTTTTATAGAGCGTAAACTACTTAATAATTTCGGATTTGTCTCCTGAGATAGATCGAAGCCCATCCCCGAATCACTCCTTGAGAACCACCAACTAGCCGAACCTTGGACATCCGCATCTACCAAAAGTACCTTTTCTTTATCCGCGAAAGATGCTGCAAGATTAATTGAGGTAGTGGTTTTACCTACTCCTCCTTTGCCATTTAGGATAGCTATAACTTTTGGCATCTATCCTTTCCCCCCAACGTTCATATCAGAAAATATACCGCGTTTTGGGGAAAGTAAGTTAAGAGTTATGAGATGGTAACTGGTAATCGATTTTTATTTAAGTTCGTAGTAAGGGCTTAAGCCCTCAATCCGAGGACTAAAGTCCTTACTACAAACCTTCCGATTGCTAAAAGCAGCCCAAGAATAATGAATGATTTCGTGGTTGATTAACATATTCACTTACCACCCAAACGGCGAAAACAAAAAACTATTATTTCGATAAAAATGCAATCTTCCATAACCTAAAAATTGCCCGTGGGATTTTTCACCCGCAGGAAATGCGGTTACACCAAATAGATAAACCCCTTCAACCGAAGGATTTCGTATCGGCTCCAAAGCAATAGTAATTGTTTTACCGGGTTCAACTGGTGGGTTAAATGTCAGCGATACTGTTTTTTCTCGACGCTTTTCGGTAATCTGAAGCGGTAATTTTTCTTTTTTACCGTTGCTATTTTTTATAAAAGCAAAGCTGTCTTTCAAATCAAAATCAATATCATCTAATCCAGAATGCTGGTTAATCGTTATTTCTTGCAGAGGTTCTCCCGCATCTGACGGTACCTGAACGATAAAGTAATAAGTTGCACCCCATATGTATACATCGTCAAAAGTTGTTGTCGCTTTCACTAAACGCGGTGCTTGAACAAAGTATACTTTCCCATCCCGCAACTGTACTGCTTGACTTAATTTAACTGTCAAGCTTTCAATACCGATGATGCAAGCAAGGAAGGTGCTTAATATAATTGCAGGGCGCATGGTTAAAAATTAGGAGTTAGGAGTTAGGAGTTAAGAGTTAGGAGTTAGGATTTAATATTTATTAGTCCACGCAGGTGGACTTTGCTTGTGTAGCCGCGACTTCTAGTCGCCAGGTAAACTACAAACCATGTTGATTTATTTATACCGATTTGAGTTAAATCCAAATATTAAGAAATGTTATCAAAAATGTACGGTTAACACTATATTTACCGTAAAAATACGACTGTTTTGTAAAGGTTAGTTGAGAAGAGTGGTCAAAACAACTTCTCATGTTTCACACTAAGAATATAACGAAGCAATTATTTTTATGAATACCATTTCCACTTCCGGCGTAGAATTTAAGCGTCCAGTTTGGCAAAATGTTGTCATCTTAAGTCTAGGTTTTTGGCTTAGCGCCAGCTTAATTTTAGATTGGGTAATTATGCCTAGTCTTTACGTTTCCGGGATGATGACTCAATCAAGTTTTGCGTCAGCCGGTTACACAATATTTTGGAATTTCAATCGCATTGAATTATTGTGTGCGGGATTGGTATTAAGTGGCGTTTTGGCTTTGATCAAAAGTGAATTCAACTGGCAACGAAGCGGTATTATCTTAGCAAGCGTACTGCTAGCGATCGCTTTCGCTGATACTTATTTATTAACTCCACAAATGTCTGCTATCGGACTGCAATTAAACTGGTTTGAAGCAGTTAGCGAAACTCCCGCAAATATGAGTCTACTGCATGGCGGTTACTGGCTATTTGAAGTAGCAAAAATCGCAGTAGGCGGTACTCTTTTTACTTGGTGTTGGAAACAGTAAAAAATAATTAGGAGTATTGAGTTAGGAGTCAAGAATAGTTTAGGCTCCTAATTTGATTTCTAACATTAAATATTGACAATTATTTACTCAGTCTCGATCGATCGGGCTGAGTATTGTTTTTGATGATAATTGTAGTAACAAACTATCGAATATTGCATACAACCTAATAACAAAAAAATGGTGCGTTAGGCGCGAAAAAAATATATTTTGTCACAATTTAAATCAAAAGTCGCGCCATAACACACCCTACAGCCATATTTATTAACAACTAACAACTAACAACTAACAGATTGGTAATGAGTGAAGAAATCAAAGATCAACAACACCCGCAATATAATCGCGATCGCCCTTTGCTAGAAAATTTATTAGTGGGGGAAGCGAGCGATATTAACTTGGTGGAATTGGCTAGGTTGCGGATTCGCTATCATAATTTTCCCGGTGCGAGAGATATTCAGCAAGGTTTGGATGAGGTATTGCAGAAGTGGGAAATTACCGAAGCGGAACTTTTTGAGAAAACTAGAGCAATTCATGCCGTCGGTGGAATTTATCACACTAAGGGGAAGAAGGAAGAACAAGATTGGAATTAGTTACAGGTCAAAGGTTAAAGGTTAAAGGTTAAAGGATAAAGGTTAAAGGTTAAAGGTTAAAGGTTAAAGGTAAATATTATTAATAACTCCTAACTCCTAACTCCTAACTCTTCTCCCCATCTCCTTGTCCCCTTGTCCCCTTGTCTCCCCATCTTCTTGTCTCCCCCTCACTCTCTTGTCTTCTGATATTCCCGAAGTTGCTTCAAAAGTTCTTCTTGAGATGAATTTGTTTGTAGGTTTTTATTTTGCTTGATTTTCGGTTCGCTTTTAAAGGTAGCGGATGAGGAATTGAATCTAAAAGGTTGTTTTCTAATTGGTGTTGTTCGATCTGGGTTATCTAAGCTTGCTTTTACTGAGTCGAGGGTAGCAGCAAATTTAACTTGCTGTTCTACTTGTTCGGTGGAGGATACTAAGCCACTTAAACCATTTACGAGTTCTTCGAGATTTTGCCGGAATTTTGGATTTCCCGTTAATTCATCCAAATCTGATGTGATTTTCTGGGTGTTCTCAAAGGTTACTCTGGCAGAATCTAATGTTTGTTGCAGTACTAATAGGTTGTTGGGGTCGTTGAGTGTTTTGGTAATATCACGTAGGTTTGTTGATGCTTCTGCTGCATTGACTGAAAGTGTTTCCAGGTTTTCGAGCAATTGTCCTTTGGTAAATCTATCGATGCTTGGAGATAAACCGTTAAGGGTTGTTCTTAATTGAGAACTGGTTGCGGTGATGTCGTTTAATGCAGTAACAAGTGAGGAACGATTTGTAGTTACTAAGTTATCGATGTTTGATAACAGTTTATTTGCGTTATTGGCGGTGGAACTAATATCGTTGGCTGTACCCCTAAATTTTTCTGCTGTAGTGCTAAACTCTCTTGCTGTTGCGTTTAGCTGATTCGCTGTATTACCAAATTGATTGATGGTTCTGTCGGTGGATGTGCTGACTCTGTTCGCTGCTGTTGCTACTTGGTTGGCGGCAGAAGCAAAAGTTTTTAATTCTTGTTGCGTAGATTTTGTCAAACTGGAGACATCGCGACTCAGTTGAGCAACTTGTGCTGCTGCTAAGGAAGTATTTTTTAAAGCTTGATTGACATTTTCATATACATCCGGTCGGCTGTAAACTTCTGATAAACGGGTACTGTAGCGAATCAGTTCGTCAACGCTGATGCCTATTTCACCTTTGAGACGGGAACCATCGCAGATAATCAGCGTCGGATCGCAATTTTTATCTAAAGGTCCGGCATTTACGTTAGCACGAGTAATAGTTGTTTCTGGTGTAATCTCAATAATGCTTTCGCTGATTAAACCAGATTGATTAGCTTCAATTTTGACATCGCGGGGAATTATTAAATCGGTTTTATTAATATCAAGTTTGACTTCTACACCATTTACATTTGGTTGAATCTCGGCGATATTGCCGACTTTCACACCGCGATATTGAACAACAGCACCCTTTTGCATCCCGCCAGCGTCCTTAAAATCTACTATAAAGCTATAAGTACGACCGGCGGCGCTTATTCGGTTCAGCCAAAGGAAAATTAACCCAAAGACTCCCAAACCTAATAAGATTAACAATCCTACAGAACCTTCTCTAACCAATCGCGATCGCATTTTTCACCTCCTTGTATTAAAGTTAATAGTTGTTTTTTCGATATTCGGACATTGTTTTATCATTGTTAATTTATAAAGTTATAATCTAATCAAATTTTTCATACACCGGCAATTTTAATCGGTCCATCAACGCTTCCACTCATAAATTGTCTAATAGAAGGATTCTCTGTAGTATCAACTTCGCCAACTTTTCCAGACCACTGCACTTTACCCTGGTAGAGAAAAATAATTCTGTCAGCGGTACGACGAATTGTACTATGTTGGTGGGTAACAATAGCGTGGCTACCACTAGTTTCGGGAGCATCCTGTAATTCTCGAATCAAATCTTCAATGATTGTTGAAGCAATGGGATCTAACCCGGCTGTAGGCTCATCGTACAGTAAAATTTCTGGTGATTCCTCCGGCTTTTCTGGATTAGACATAATAGCACGAGCAAAGCTTACTCGTTTTCGCATCCCTCCAGAAAGTTCTGCGGGAAATCGATCGCCAACTCCTGGTAAACCTACCATTTCTAATTTTTCCTCAACAAGTTCTCGAATCCTTTTTTTAGAAAGATTTGAATGCTGGTATAGCAAAAACCCGACATTTTCATCTACCGTTAACGAGTCAAACAAAGCTGCTTGTTGGAAAACCATACCGATTCCCAACGCATCCACACCATCTTCGATCAAACCTTCTCGCCGCACTCCTTGCACGAAAATTTCTCCTTCATCGGCAGGAGTTAACCCAGCAATTATCCGCAAAATAGTAGACTTACCAGTTCCTGAAGGACCAATTATTCCTAATGCATCTCCCCGGTAAATATTCAAATCTATTTTATCTAAAATCTTATTGCTACCAAACGACTTAGAAACGCCTTTTAATTCAATTAATGGTTGTTCTAACGGTTGTTCTAACGATTGTTCTAATAATTGTTCTGTCATTAACTTATCAAGAGGGTAGATAGTGGATAGTAGATAGTAGTCGGTAAAAAATTACAACTAACAACTAACAACTAACAACTAACAACTAATAGTGAAAAATTTTGATGTCATAGTCATTGGTAGTGGTATCGGCGGGTTAACTGCTGCTGCATTGCTCAGCCGTTACGGTAAGCGAGTAATGGTTTGCGAAAGCCATACAGTAGCGGGTGGTGCCGCTCATAGTTTTCGACGACAAGGATTTGAATTTGATTCTGGACCTTCCTTCTATTGTGGACTGAGTGATGCCCGAAGTTTGAATCCTGTAAAACAAGTTCTGGATATTTTAGGCGAATCTCTCCAAACTGTACCTTACGATCCTCTCGGACACTATCATTTTCCTGAAGGTAGTTTTGCAGTTTACGGCAATTCCCAACGCTACCGGGAAGAAGTAGCTAAAATTACACCCCAAGGAGCGAGGGAATTAGCAGAATTTGAAAGTCGTTTGTTGCCGCTATACGAAGCCATGAAAGGCATTCCCACTTTGGCTTTGCGGGCTGATTGGCAGTTAGTTCCGATTTTACTGAGGCGTTATTTGCCATCTTTATTAAAAATGCTACCGAATCTACCCTTAGTACAAAGTTCGGTAGGTAGTGTAATGGATGCCACCGTCAAAGACCCCTGGGTGCGGCGACTAATTGACCTGGAATGCTTTCTGCTATCTGGTTTAAAGGCAAGCGGTACCATTGCCCCGGAAGTAGCATTTATGTTAGGAGAACGTTCTAATACTGCCATTGAATATCCGAGGGGAGGCAGCGGTGCGATCGTAAATGCTTTAGTAAACGGGTTGAAGCGCTGGGGTGGGGAATTGCGTTTGGGATGTCATGTAGAGCAAATTGTTGTAGAAAATAACCAAGCTGTCGGTGTACGCTTATCTTCTGCCCACTCCCAGAAGGGGGGTGAAGAGGTTATAAAAGCTCCGGTGGTAATTTCCAACGCCACAATCTGGGATACCTATACTAAATTATTGCTTGCTGAAGATTTACCCGCATCATATCGTCAAGCAGCTTTAGATACCCCGGCAGTGGAAAGCTTTATGCATTTACACTTAGGTTTTCGCGGCAAAGAATTAGAAGAATTGACGGGACATCACGTGGTAGTTCATGATGCCCAAAAGGATATTACCGTACCGGGAAACACCTGCATGATATCAATTCCCAGCGTTTGGGATGCAACACTCGCACGCCCAAACCATCACGTGGTTCACGCTTACACTTTGGAACCTTATGCAGGATGGGAAAAAGATTCTGATTACGAAGAGAAGAAAAAACACAAAGCGCAAAGTTTATATAGCGCGATCGCAAAAGTCATTCCAGATATTAGAGAGCGTGTAGTTTTAGAACTTATCGGTACACCATTAACTCATGCTGCTTATTTAAGAAGATACCAAGGAACTTACGGTCCGGCGATCGCTGCGGGTAAAGGGATGTTTCCGGGCAATAATACACCGATTAAAGGATTGTACCGCGTTGGTGACAGCACCATGCCGGGAATTGGAGTTCCTGCGGTGGCTGCAAGCGGTATTTTGTGTGCGAATTCTTTGGTGAAGCCCGAACAGGTGATGGAGTTGTTGGATTTGTGAATAAAGGTTTGTAGTAAGGGCTTAAGCCCTTTCATCCGAGGACTGAAGTCCTTACTACAAACCGCAAATTGCTTTTAAAACTTGTAATAATTCAACTGCACGGTTCGATTCCATTAAGTTTAATAATGGCATTAGGTGATAAGTTGCAGGATTTCCCTGTTGAATATATACAAATTGATAATATTGTCCGTTCGTAACTAATCCCCAAACAGATGTTTTATTCTGCAAGTTAGAGCCAGCATATGTTAGCAGTTGAGGTAAACCTTCTGATGGGGAAATACCGCTGTTTTTCGATTCGATTAACAATACCCAAAAAAAAGTTTTGTCTGTGAGCTTTCTAACTTTGTTAACAGCTAAAATATCTAATCTGCCAGTTATGGTTGTATCTTCATCTTCTATTTTAATTTCAGCTATATCTTCTTCCAGTTTTATCTGAATTGGATAACTATAAAATCCTGCTAAACGCATTAAAGGAGCAATTACAAGGAATTTTACTTGTCCTTCGGAAACTTTGCCAGCCGTAAGGTAACGACGAAAATCATCCCGAATCTGTAAAAGTTCCTGCTGTTCTAATTCTGTTAAAGGTTCGAGAGACAATAATGAAGTAAATGACTCATTGTAATTTTCTTGAAATCCTAAAAGACGCTGAACATCTTCTAATGATAAATTGCGAGCGTTAAGAAGTGTCATGATTATATGGCAATTATTTAACTATATAGATATAAATATTATTTTTTTAGGTATCCATAAGATTATCGCATCCACCAAAAGAAAGGAAATGAGAAAACTTTAAATTAAACAAATTTTATTTATTCTCCTTCTAGAGATAGAAGTGATATGTAGTGAAGTTATTTAAGCTACTATTAATAAATTATATCCAGTTTTTGGTTTTGATGGATTGTCATGCTTTTTCCTCACGTTTACTCTTGATCAGAAATAGAGGCTAATGTGATGGCGATTAAGCTGCTTTCTAAATAGGACTTACTAATTGCTGAAAATTGTATATAGTACCGTATTGAGGAGATTGACAGATGATGAATAAAATTGAAAATAATAGCGTAATTAAAAGAGATTTTAAAGTCAGTAATTTAATTAAAAAAATCGCTAAAGCCAATGGCGCGATCGCAATAGCATCTTTAGCATTATTTCTTGGTGCGTGCGATACAACAAATGACACAATAGGTACTGTAGAACCAATAGAACAAACACCAGGAGCGACAGCTACAGGAGATACAACCACAGAAGTCCCCCCGACTACAGGTACAACTACAGAAGTTCCAGAGACTACAGGAACTACAGGGACTACGGGTGCAGCGGTACCAGATTCTACCGATAACATACCTGAAAGTGCGGGATTACCTAACGCAGAACTAGTTGGAGAAAATGTTACCGTCAGCACCAAAGTTACAGAAATTGTCGGTCCAAAAGCGTTTATTGCTTACGATAAAGAATCTCTAAGAGGACAACCAATATTAGTAGTAAGCAATCAAGATGCTCCTCCTGTTGGTACAAATGTTGAAGTAAGTGGCGTAATCGGAACTTTTGACGCTGCGCTAGTTAAAAAAGATTACGATTGGGATGCGAGTCCAGAGATAGTTCAAACTTATGTAAACAAACCTTATCTTGCTGCTAAGGCAATTGAAAAGGTAGATTAAGCGAAGTTTGAATCGTAAAAATTTGAAGTGTTGAGAAACTCGGTTTTTTGAAAAAGCCGGGTTTTTTGATTTTCACAAATAATTTCAGAGTGCGATAGTGCAATTAAATCATACAATTCTCGGATTATCCCCCCTTCCCCCCTTATGAAAGGGGGGTTAAAGTCCCCCTTTTTTAAAGGGAATTTAGGGGGATCTGAAAGTTTATGGTTTTATTTATGACTTGGAAAACATCCTCTAAAGAATCCATTGCACAATTTCCTCTGCGCCAACATTAAATACAATTAAATAAATATTTTCAGTTACTATTAAAAGCGTACCAATTGCTTCTTAAAATAAAGCGTAATTTTATATAATACAAGATCGCACACTGTCTTCGAGAATGTTCGTTCGGGTTCAACACGACTCATACCAACAAAGTGCAATCCATATTTAGAATAATTGATAATTGATTATCCTCCTCCGACAATAGTAACTATTTCCAAACGGTCATTTTGTTGTATTTTTGTTTGCTGCCAATATTGACGATGCAAAATTTCGCCGTTATACTCGACTGCAACCAGGCGGGGGTTATAACCTAACTGCACAAGTAAATCGGGTAAGGTAGTTTCAACAGAACAATTACGGGTTTCGCCGTTTACTTGCAATTCAAGATCGTTCATACATCTTTGAGTTGCTATCTACTGTTTGAATACGGTGTAATTGAGACAAAAAATATTGCGCTACTAAAGTTGGTTGTTCTGCTTGCATGATACTTCGCACTACTGCTACGCGACTTGCTCCAATTTCGATTACATCATTAAGATTTGATGGATCTATTCCACCAATTGCAAACCAGGGTATTGGACAATTTTTTGCCGCGTGGTTTACATATTGCAACCCAACTGCTGGCTTACCCTCTTTGGTTGGAGTTTCATAAACTGGTCCCACACCAACATAATCGGCACCTTCGGTAATTGCTCTTTGCATTTCGTCCGAATTTGTGGTAGAACGACCTATCAGCCTATGAGGACCGAGTAAATCACGGGCTATAGATATGGGCATATCTTGTTGTCCCAAATGCACGCCATCGGCATCTACTGCTAAAGCCAAGTCTATGCGATCGTTGACAAAAAACAGGGCATCATAAGCGTGACATAGCCCGCAAAGCTTTTTAGCTTTTTCCAAACGAACGGTATCATCAGCTATTTTGTCGCGATATTGCACCATGCTAAGTCCACCTTTTAGGGCAGCTTCTACAGTCTCCAGTAAGTTTTCGCTGACTGATGTGACTAAATACAAACGCGATCGCAAAAGTTGTTGATATCGAGCAAAGCCCATCAAATTACTTTCGAGAATGTAAACTCGATAGCGAATTTGCTTAAATGCTTTGCCCATCTCGGTACTATAAAGCTTTCCGTATTCCTCAAGTACTCGCAGGGCTTCTTCTATTCGACAGAAGTTAGCTTGTAACAACGATTTTATATTTTCGCGTTGTTCTTCTTGAGGATGACTTAATTCCGTTCCCGTATCACCGGGCGTATT
This sequence comes from Rivularia sp. (in: cyanobacteria), assembly GCA_965234645.1. Taxonomy (GTDB): domain Bacteria; phylum Cyanobacteriota; class Cyanobacteriia; order Cyanobacteriales; family Nostocaceae; genus Rivularia. The sequence goes on from OZ248344.1 coordinate 1,379,670, forward strand.
CCGCGCCGCCCTTAATTCAGCGGTATGCCATTTAGCTACCTCTTGCCGCAAATGCTTGCATTCTCGAGTAAATTCGCTATTGTTCAAGCCAAAGCGACACCATTCCTCGATAATTCGCAAACCTTCGCGACTGCGGTCTAAATTTGCGTCCAGAATCCGCAGGACAACTTGCTGTACTTGCTCTTTCTGGCTGTATGGCTCGACCATTACAACAACCCCGTTATTGTCTTCATCGTACCAGTCAGCCTGCTTCATGTTCTTAATGTTGTTATCATCGTTGATTTTTTTCCAAATTGCTTTGTATTGAAAATAGCTACTGGCAGCGTAAAATTTTGGATTCTAGATTTGTGATTTCGTAGCCCTTGGGATTGGTTCTATAGTTAAATATAGTTTTTAGTATCATAAGATACTTTTAAACCTAAAATCTAAAATTTAAAAATTACTCGGTTAACCATCTGACTAAAATTGTCAATATTGTCGAATAGGATGGTATAAAAATATCAAAAAAAGCGAGCGATCGCCTCAATTCATTCCACCCAACTAAGACTTATATTCTGTGTTAACTGATTATTGAAGTTTTACAATCATCTTCCTACCCCAAATCTCCTATGCGTATATCTTCTAAATCTTCTGTTTTATTTATAACTGTAAGTTTCACTTCGATAACTGCGGCATTGTTCGGCGTAGGCTCAAATATTGCCATTGCTCAAATGTCGCCCATATCATCCGGTGAAGCTAAGAGTGAAAACTCAATTTCTCAGGTTAATGTACTGTTTGTCAACCCAAATGTTGGAAATGACACCCAGGCAAACAATAGCGAAAGCACTCCGTTAAAAACAATTACTCAAGCGTTGCAAGTTGCCAAAGAAAATACTGTAATTAGACTTGCTCCGGGTACTTACAGCGCTCAAACGGGAGAACAATTTCCCTTAATCCTCAAAGGGGGCGTTGCTATTCAAGGGGATATTAACGATCGAGGCAAAAGCATTCTGATTCAGGGTGGTGGTGAATATCTCAGTCGCTACTACGGCAGTAAAAACATTGCGATCGTTGCCACTGGTAAGTCAAAATTAGCTGGCGTGACAGTAACTAATCCCAACCCTCGCGGTTACGGTATGTGGATTGAATTAAGCCAGCCAGTAGTGGAAAATAACACCTTTACTGGCTCTACCCAAGATGGAATTGCAGTCACGGGTAAAGCCGCGCCTAAAATTCGTAACAATCATTTTCACAGCAACGGTGCAAATGGGATTACAGTTTCAGGAAAATCCCAACCTGAAATCACAGAAAATACCTTTGAAAATACGGGCTTTGGGATCAATATTGCCCAAAATGCCTCTCCTCAAATAATTAGTAACAAAATTTCACAAAACAGAACTGGCGTTGTAGTTCAAGCTGACTCTAGCCCCCTTTTGCGAAATAATTCTATCTTCAACAATAAAGAAGACGGCTTAGTAGTAATTGCTGCTTCAATACCGGATTTGGGTAATGCATCCAATCCCGGCGGCAATCAATTTAGTTTCAACGGGCGCTATGACATCAACGCCGAAGCTGCCACCCAAGAAGTTTCCGCTTACGGCAATACTTTAGCGAGCGATCGCATTGCCGGAAAAGTAAACGTTACCGCAACAGCTGCGCCAGTAAAACCCACATCCCAACCCAGACGCACGCCAACATTACTCCAACCAACAGCACGCCGCGATACCGTTTCTCAGAAACAGCCCTTACCAACACCCAGCACAGATAACGAACAGCAATTAAATTACGTGCAAGTGCAGCCAGATACAATCGAATTCACCGCACCCCAAATCGCTCAACCCCCAGCAGATACACCCTCATCATTACCAACACTACAACCCGCTCCTGTAGGTGAATCAGCCCTTTTACCCGTACCCGCAGGCAAAATGGAACTAAGTCAAAATGGCAGCATAAATATGCCACCACCAGGGATTTCAGCAAATTCCCCAACCTTGAGAAATCCACCTCAAACAACCGCAAGAACAACACAAATAACTTCACGTTACCGAGTAATAGTAGAAGCAGTAACTCCAAGACAGCAAGAATTAGTAAAATTCATCGTACCCGACGCATTCCGCACCAGCAGACAAGGAAAAAGAGTCATGCAAGCAGGAATATTTACCAACCGCGACAAAGCCAACAACTTAGTACGGCAATTCAAAAACAACGGATTGAAAGCCAAAATTGAACCGATGAAGTGAAGAGTAGGGAGTAGGGAGTAGGGAGTAGGGAGTAGGGAGTTAGGAGTTAGGAGTAGGGAGTTAAGAGTTAGGAGTTAAGAGTTAGGAATTTTAGATTTTAACAACGGATGCATTTGTTTTGGATTAGGTAGAAGTTAGGAGTGCGAGCATCTTGCTCGCTATTTAACTACCCCCATCTCCCCATCTCCCCATCTCCCCATCTCCCCATCTCCCCCTCTACCCCCTCTCCCCCCTCTACCCCCTCTACCCTTGTCCCATTCCCAATGCCCAATGCCCAATGCCCAATGCCCTATTCCTTAACAATAGCTTTCAGCTTCGAGGTAAATGTTTCTGTGGAATCGCTTTTCTCTGGGGTGAATTGTTCGATGGGTGGATGATTTCTGGCTGGGGGAAGAAGCTTGGCTAGAGTTTTGCTTGAAGGTTTTTCTGGTTGGAATTCTTCCAAGGTAGATTCGGAATCTTTCTCAATATGTATCGTTTCTATTAAACGCGATGTTGTGCCTTGAGCGGTTGATGCCCGGTTTGATGCCGTAAAAACCATACTAGTTGAGGCTGAAAGTGCTTTTGTGGCATTTCGGGGACTGGAGTTTTCTTCGGTTTGGGCACTTGCTAATTCTGCTGTATGGTTATTACTTTCGGAGGGCGTTTCTATGGCTTGTTGGTTATTTGTTTGATATGAGGTATTTAAGGTTGGCGATGATTGATAAGTTTTCATTACGTCCTTGATGGTACGATGATTGCTTACGCTCGGTAATGCTGGTCGCAATGGTGGCAAGCTGTTCCATCTCAAATCCTCCGGTAATTTGTTGCAAATTAAGCGCTCAAATTCCATGTTGAAATGGTAGCCGGGATGATTTCTTCTCAACCAAAGAGTTAATATTTGCTGCACCGAAACTGCTTTGTAACGTCCTTGATACAGTGCCTCAGTTATTGCCAAATGCACCCAATTCGACGGGTATTGGTTTTCCCAACGCTTCACTAACTCGTTGGCACTATACCCACCGAGGTCAAAACTGTAATGTGTTAATAAGGATACTGCCAAGCTGTTAGTCACGTCCGAGGTTTGGGTGAACATGGGCTGAAAACTCGAGGTGATGGGCATATATTCTGCTACCATCTTTAAAAAAATTAAAGTACCTTTTGATACGTTGTAATGTTCCCAAGTATTTTAAATCTAATTGGGTAACTTACTTATGAAGATGCAGCTAATAACAAACAATAAAACCGATTAAGGTGCGGCTAATTACGAATGAGTATATTTTACTTATCAATTGCCGCTTAGGGAAAAATTATATAAGGTGAATTTATAGGAGGCGTGCGCTTTATGGCTACCAGTGCTTGATAAACCATCGCTGCTACTTCAGCTCGCGTTGCTTCCCGCTTTGGTTCAATTTTCTTGGGGTCTGGATAATTTACCACAATTCTCTGTTGTGTCGCAGTTGCAACTGCCGATCGCGCATATTTAGGAAGGGTTTGACTATCTATAAAGTTTTGTAACGCATCACCGTGAGCTGCTGTCAATCCAAGCCCGTTGACTAGAGATACAATCACTTGTAGGCGCTGAACGTTTTCGTGGGGACGAAAGGTACCATCGCTAAATCCTCCGACGAAACCGCCGCTCGCTGCTGCTGCGATCGCTTTATAGGTGGATGAATTGGCTGGGATGTCGAAAAAATTAACGACAGATAGTTTAGGTGTGGGATTAAAAGCTTTAACGATTAAGTCGGCGTATTGAACGCGATTCATCGGTATATCCGGTTGATATGTACCGTCAGCGAAGCCACGAGTTAAATCGAGGCTAACTAAACTGCGGATAAATGGTTCCGCCCAATGTCCGGTTAAGTCGGTAAAGGAAGGCATAATATCTACATCGGGTTTAACAATGTAGGGGGAAGCAATCGGTTTTTGCCTGCCCTGGGCTACCAAAGCTTGATAAATTAATGCCACCACTTCAGCGCGGCTAATATCCCGTAAGGGTTCTAGTTGCTCGGTTTGCGGGTAATTAACTACTAATAATTTTTGAGTGGCGATCGCCATTGCATTGGTGGCGTAACTGGGAACTTGAACGCGATCGGCATACATTGTCAAAATGTTGGGATTGCCGCCTTTGAGTTTCAATCCGCTAACAATTGATACTATGGCTTGGACTTTAGTTAAATTTTGTCCGGGACGAAACGAACCATCGGGAAAGCCGCTGATAAAGCCCATCCCAGCACCGCGATAAATAGCTGAAGCTGCCCAAAAGTTTGGTTGAATATCGGTAAATTTTCTGATTCTGTTTTTTAAAGGTAGTTGAAAAGTCTTAGCAATTACCGCCGCATACTGAGCGCGAGTAATTGGTGCTGATGGGGCAAACCTACCGTCGGGAAACCCGCTAATTAATCCTTTTTCGTATATTGCTTCGATAAAAGATGCCGCCCAATGTCCGTCTAAATCGGGAAAACTAGTATTAACCGATAGCTCGCGCTTCTTGTCGGTAGTGGTAGCAATAAAGTCTACCAAACCTTTTACTAAAGTCGGATTTAATAAATTACCCGCCGATACTAATTTAATTGAGGTAGCATTTTGTACGTCGTATTCGTGATTGTCGCGAAAAATGTTACCAGCGGGGTCTTGAGAACTACCTAAATCGGGAGTTGAATCACCGTTGAGCAGCAAACCACCAGAAGAATTATCGGCAATCAAATTATATCTAAGTACGGGGCGTGCTTCTCTAGATAAAGCCATTGCCGTGCGGTTTTCTGATAATTTATTGTTAGCTATCAAAGGCGCGGCAAAATCGCTAATGGCAATACCGATAGGATTTTTTTGGATGACATTTCGCAATATTTCGCCTTTGGAATTGCGTGCCATTACCAGCGCAGCAGAACCATTTTGCAGAAAAATATTATCTAAAATTGCCGGTTTGGCATTACCGCTGATAAATATTCCTTCCCGACGGCATTTGATAAAAGTATTATTAGCGACAGTAGGTGAAGTCGAGTCAATCCAAACGCCCGTCCCCTTATTAACTGGATTGGTAACGGTAACACCCATTAACTGAGCATCATCAGCCATCACCAACGTAATATTTTGTAAGCCAAAGCTTTTAGTTTGATAGTCACCGCTTCCTTCAATTACAATACCTTGACCTTTAGTTGCTTCATTACCCACCACCCAGACACCACTGGGAATAATTAGTGGAAATTCATTATTAGCACTCTGATAAATTCCAGAAGCTAATTGAACAATTGTAGGTGGACGAAGGTCATTTAAAGCATAAGTAAGACTTTTAAAAGGAGACAACCTCGAACCATTATTGTTATCGCTACCAGTAACCGGGTTGACATAAACTGTGGTAGCTAAAGTTGAATTTACCATTAGAAGTAGTTAGGAGTAGGAGTTAGGAGTTAGGAGTTAAGAGTTAAGAGTTGGGAATAGGGTATTAGGAGTAATAATATCTAAGTACTTTGTAATCTAACTTTTGTGTGTAGTATTTAAAATAGTGTTTTGTACTCAGTTTTTATGGTTTTAAAGTAACAAAAGCAACTAGTACCACACGGCTTAAATAGCGCACCCATTTAATGGTCAGAAGTCGGGTTTTTCTAAAATTTGTAAGTGTATTAGAGATACGTATTCTAAAAACCCGACTTCTCAACCGGATATGGGTACCTGACTTACGCCCGTCTGTACTAGTATTTTTATTGTGCTAAATAAAAAACTCCTCACTCCGGTGGTCCTCACTCCTCACTCCTATAGTTGGTATTAAAATAAATTTGTTGTATTATCGGAAACATTTAAATGATTGAAGTTGAACATCTGAATAAAGTATACGGTTCTACCTCGGCGATCGAGGATGTAACTTTTAATGTTGAGGAAGGAGAGATTCTGGGATTTTTGGGACCTAACGGTGCTGGAAAAACCACTACCATGAGGATTTTGACTGGTTATCTTCCGGCTACGAGCGGTACGGCGCGGATTGCTGGTTTGGATGTCCACGAACATTCTTTGGCTGTACGGCAGAGAATCGGCTATTTACCGGAGAATCCGCCACTATATCCGGAAATGTCGGTACAAGGTTTTTTGTTTTTTGTCGCACGTATTAAGGGGGTTAGTGCTGGCGATCGCAAAGCTAAAGTTGCAGCAGCGATGGAACGCTGTAATTTAACAGAAAAACGTCATGTATTAATCCGCAAACTTTCTAAAGGATACCGTCAAAGAGTTGGCATTGCTCAAGCAATTGTCCACGATCCACCGGCAATAATTCTGGATGAACCCACCGTGGGACTAGATCCCCGACAAATTATAGATGTACGTAATTTAATCAAAAGCCTCGCTGGTAGTCATACAATTATTATTTCTACGCACATTTTGCCAGAAGTCAGCATGACTTGTAACCGCGTTGCCATTATTAATGGCGGTAAAGTGGTAGCAACTAATACCCTAGATAATTTAATGAGTGAATTAACTAGCGGTTCCGGTTATGAATTAGAGGTTGAAGGGGAAGTTGCTTTAGCAAAACAAATGTTGCAGAATTTACCGGATGTCGATCTGGTAGAATCAATTCCGATGTTAGGAAGAGATGGTAAAAATCAACTCGAACAAAACCGCGTCAGAATCCGGGTAGTATCGCAACCGGGAACCGAACCGGGAAACGCGATCGCTTACTCTTTGTACCAAGCGGGATTTGGTTTACACGAAATGCGGCGAATTAACGCTACATTAGAAGACGTATTTTTACAGTTGACTCGCGAAGAAAAAAGTTTAGAAACCCAGACAGAAGACGAGGAAGTAAATTAAGGAGTTGCCGCTTAATGGGTATAGTACTGAGTAATATAATTGCTATTTATCGTCGGGAACTGCAAACCTACTTTGTATCGCCTTTAGCTTATGCGATCGCCGGTATTTTTTGGTTTTTAGCTGGATTATTTTTTGTCTTAATTTTGCTCGGTCCCGATGGAATTTTAGCAGCAGTTGCAAACTATGAATCGCAGGCACAAAGATTGGGAGTACCAATACCGGCGATCGACGTTCCCTACGAATTTATCAAAGCATTTTTAGATCGGATGGGATGGCTTTTATTATTTATATTGCCGATTCTTTCGATGGGACTTTATGCAGAAGAAAGGAAACGCGGAACTTTAGAACTTTTAGCCACATCTCCTATTACTAACTGGGCTGTAGCCGTAGGAAAATTATTAGGTGTATTAACGTTTTTTATAACATTAATTTTACCGTTGATGGTATTAGAAGCGGTAGTTTTGAGCGCATCAGAACCAGCAGCCGTCGTCACAATTCCCTTGCTAGGTCATTTGGGATTAATCTTGCTTGCAGCATCAATTTTATCCTTGGGAATGTTTATTTCATCCTTAACAAACAGCACAATATTATCTGCCGTTCTAACTTTTGCAGTAATTTTAATGTTGTTATTTATAGATTTAGTAGCCAAAGCGATCGGCGGTACTATAGGAGCAACTTTAGGTCATTTTTCATTATTACAACATTACAACAACATGATACAAGGGATATTTGATAGTAGTAGTTTGATATTATTTGGCAGCTACATTATTTTAGGTATTTTTCTCACAGCGCAATCCATTGATGCATTTCGTTTTCAAAGGAATTAAGAATTAGGAGTGAGGAGTGAGGAGTGAGGAGTGATGAGTTAAAGAAAGAGGGGAGAGAAGTTAGCGGGGAGATGTTCTTTCCGCCAAACTGAGCCGCACCCTAACGGGTAAACGGGGGGTTCCCCCAGTTGAACTGCATTGGCGTGACAAGGGGAAATTTAAATACTAACTCCTAACTCCTAACTCTTAACTCCTAACTCCTAACTCCTAATTGATAATTGATAATTGATAACTGATAATTGATAACTGATGAAGTATTTGATTTGGTTGGCACCGTTTCTGATAACTGCGGGTTTGACGGTGGGTTTTATTTCAGAAGATTGGGGAACGATTCCGCTGATATTAATAATATTAGGATTAGTTATTGCTGTAATGTGGCTGTTATGGCAAAGCTATTCTACTAAATGGTGGAGTCGTCGTTCTACTCAAGTTGGTGCTAATGCATTAATTGCAACTTTGGCTGTAGTGGCAATTTTGGGATTAATTAATTTCTTGGCTACTCGCTATAATGTCCGTACCGATTTAACCGAGAATAATTTATTTACTCTTGCTCCTCAAACCCAAGAAGTAGTAGAAAATTTAGAGCAACCCGTAAAAGTGTGGGTGTTCGATCCCAATAAAAATCCTTTAGATGAGGATTTGTTGGAAAATTACGCAAGACAAAGTAAAAATTTCAAGTTTGAATATGTAGATCCTTTAGCCAAACCGAGTTTAACTAATAAATTCGGTGTCAAAGATTATGGTGAAGTTTATTTAGAATCTGGAAAAAATCAACAATTAGTACAGGTTGTTAATCCCCAAGAGCGTCTTTCAGAATCAAGATTAACTAATCGTTTGGCACAAATTTATAATCCAAATATATCTAAAGTTTACTTTCTCCAAGGGCATGGGGAACGTCAATTAGAACGCGGAGAAGATAACATTTCTCAAGCTGTTCAAGCTTTAGCTGACAAGAATTATATCGCCGAACCTTTGAATTTAACTCAAGCTGCTCAAATTCCCTCGGATGCTGATACTGTGATTCTTGCAGGTCCCCAAAGGGCTTTATTAGACGGTGAAATTCAAGCTTTGCAAAATTATGTTAGCAATGGTGGTAATTTATTAGTGATGGTTGACCCTGGTGTTGACCCCAAATTAGACACTTTGTTGCAAGAATGGGGAGTCGGTTTAGATAAACGTTTGGCGATTAATGCTTCAGAAAGCGCTCAACAACAACCTCCCGGTATATCTGTTGTCACCGATTACGGGGAACATCCCATAACTAAAGAGTTTCAAAATGGTATATCTATATATAAGTTAGCGCGACCGATTGAAACAATTACCGTTAACGGGATTGAAAGTACACCTTTATTACGAACTCAACCATTACCCGCGAGTTGGGCTGAAAGCGACAGGGAAAGCGAAGAATTGGAATACAACGAAAATGTCGATATTCCAGGTCCCCTTACTTTAGGTTTCGCTTTAACAAGGAAAATCGCAGCTTCACCAACACCAACACCAACACCCACTCCCACAGCTTCCCCCTCTCCGACTCCTTCCCCAACACCGACTCCTTCCCCCTCTCCCACTCCTTCCCCAACACCAACTCCTACAGCTTCAGAAAACAAACCCACAGAATCAAGAATGGTAGTATTCGGGGATTCAGATTTTATTACAGATGGTTTCTTTAGTCAGCAATTAAATGGAGACGTATTTCTCAATTCAGTTACCTGGTTGAGCAAACAAGATTCACAACCCCTTTCAATTAGTCCTAAACAAGCCAAAAATCGTCGTCTCAACCTCTCCCAAGCGCAAGCAAATCTTGTTGCATTATCTTCTGTATTAGTTTTACCCATACTTGCTTTTGCAGCAGCAGCACTTCTTTGGTTTCAAAGACGGTAAACAATGAACAATGAACAATAAACAATTATCAATGAACAATGAATAATTGATAACTGATAATTGATAATTGATAACTGATAACTGATAATTGATAACTGATTTTCATGAAATTACAGCGAACAACTTTGGGCTTAGTGTTGCTAGCAATCTTGTTAGGTGGTTTTGTTTATTTGTACGAGTTTCAATGGAAGTCTCAACAAGAGCAAGTTAAGAAAAAACAGCAGCAACTTTTCTCTTTTAAAGAAGAAGATGTCAAAAACCTGAAAATAACTACTCCGTCGCAAACTATAACTTTAGAACGTTCTCCGGAATCGGGAAAGGACAAGCCTAAATGGTTGATGAAATCCCCCGATACCGTTCCTGCTAATGATGGTACGGTTGCTTATCTATTAGATTCGTTAGAAACGGAAAAGAGCGATCGCACTGTAAATACTCCTACTTCTCAACTTTCGGAATTCGGCTTAAACCCACCCCAAGCAACTATTGATATTACTTTGAACGATGGAAAAACTCATAAATTAACTTTGGGTAAACCCAACTTTGATAACCGTTTTGTTTACGCTCAAAATAATTTTGCGAACAAACCAGATGGAAATGTTGAAGTAGTTTTGGTATCCAAGAAGTTTGAAAATGCAGTTAACCGTTCGCTCTCAGAATGGAAAGCTGTAGATAATAGTCTAAATCCATCTCCAACTCCTTTACCTACTATCCCTACTCCCACCAATTCAATTCCAGGAGCTATTCCAACCATTAAACCAATTCCAGTTAACCCAACACCGAAATCGATTCCGAATAATTCAACACCAGCACCAACTTCTACTTCTCCTTCTACTTCTACTTCTCCTTCTACTTCTACTCCAACTTCTACTTCTCCTTCTACTTCTACTCCAACTTCTACATCTACTTCTACTCCAACTTCTACTTCTACTCCTACTCCAACTTCTACTTCTACTCCAACACCAACTTCTCCTTCTACTCCTACTCCAACTTCTACTTCTACTCCAACACCTACTCCAACACCTACTCCTATAAAAAGCTTACCAAGGCAAACATCAAATCCATATACAAAAGAGTAATATAGTGCCTAATAATTAATAATTTGGAAAAATATTGAAATAAAAATTGAGATAAAAATATATAAAAAAGATAATACCTAAATTAGATTTTAAATATAAAATTTATCACTCGTCGCATAATTCTGCATCAGATAAATTTATCAATAAATTAATTACTTGCTTATGCTTTTTATGAAACTTTAATAACTCTAAATAAGATATAGGTACAATTACGGGCCATAAAATTGTCGCGATCGCTAAAATTAGCATTGAAAAATAGCGCTGTGCTAAATTCATTTCTGTATCGGCGATTATAAAATCCAGCCAGTGCATAAAGAAACAACAAGCCATTATTAAATAAAATACAATCGCTAAATTCGTTAGAATTGTTTGGAGCATGATTATGACTTGCTATACCTATAAGTGAATTATCAACGACATAAATTATAAAAGTTTGTTCCGTTAACAAGTTTTTAGTTGCCTACCTTAGTTGCAAAAACCATTTTTTTATTTGCGATCGACTTCAAAATTGGAAAATATACAAAGTTTACTTACTTATTCAAGAATCTGTTTATTCTATTTTATTTTATACAACTTTTCATGAAAATGTACTTATAATTTTATACAATTAAATTTAAAATTAGTTGTATCAATCTCAATTAGAGCTAATCAGAACTAAGTAATAATTACTACCATTGCCTGCGAAAAGGCAATATAGTTCTTAGATAAACTCTTACAAACCCATGATAACCCTGCCCGTTTAGGGGGAGAAAACAAAAACTATTCTATTTTTACAAAAAAAGGAAGTAATTACAGTTCGGTTATGCACGTAAACTATTTTAAGCCATTTTAAAAGCTCTAAAAGGGGAAAGCAATACCAAAAAATGGCACACTATTCTTATACTATTATCTCAAATAACGAATTTATAAAACAGTAAAAACCCTTATTTACACTTCATAAAAATTTAAGCTTAACTATATTTGTATCAAAGCTGTAGATCGTCTGGATTTAACAAAAATGATTTGTAAATACGATTTACATTGATTAAAACTGACAAATTTATCCTTATTTCCGGTTTCGTTGCGCGATCGCATGGTGAAAAAATAATGTTTTCATCATAATAAACCGGGTTTTTTTGAGCTTCTACTCAAATGGTGCAAGATGTGAATTTTATAGACATAAATTTTCAAACAGTAAAAACCCTCCAATAGCTTAATTATTAGGAGGGTTGAGGCTAAACATTATAATTGATCTATGGGACTATCGATCGGATAAGTTTGAGCGTAACTTCTGTTTTAAAGTCTGTATAACCTCAAACTTAAAAGTAGCAATCCGACGCTTACCTGCATAGACTTCTAATATATGTAACCCATCAGGATCTCCTGGGGAAACAGTCCAAAAATTACTAACTATACCTTTTTTAACATTTGCACTACGTTTTATAACTGATTTAGTACCATCAGGAGATAAAAAGAAATGTTCGCCATTATCTGTTCCCCAAGTTAAAGGGGGTTTTGGTAAAGTTAACACTTCCTGCCAAGTTAATTCACCTTGGTAGTCTTGAAGTTGGATGCGCCATCCGTATACTTTTCCCTCTTGAAAAGGTACTTTAGTTGTGGGAATAAATGTAGTTTTACCGTTTTTTCCGGTTCTTAATACTCCAAATTCAGCTTTTTTAACAATAATTGGTTTATTTGCTATAATCGCTTTTGATTTTATAGTATTGCTTTTTCCTTCGTAAGCGATCGCTGTAGGAGAAGCTATAAGCGGCGATATCATTCCAAAAAAAGCTAACACAAGCGTAGTAGCCCAAATTTTCATTTTGCTATCTATTTATGATATTTGGTTTTGCCTACGACGTTACAGGAAACTGATTTTTTATTCAGACATATGCGAACATTTATGCTGTAATATTTAATTCCGAAACCAAGAGGAGAGGGGGGAGAGGGGAGATGGGGAGATGGGGAGATGGGGAGAGACGGGAGTAGGAGTTATATTTTTGTAGTGCGAGCGTCTCGCTCGCTATTTACAACGAGCGAGCTAGAAGCTACCAGCGAGCCAGAAGCTACCAGCGAGCCAGAAGCTACCAGCGAGCTAGAAGCTACCAGCGAGCTAGAAGCTACCAGCGAGCTAGAAGCTACCAGCGAGCTAGAAGCTACCAGCGAGCTAGAAGCTCGCACTACTAATACTTTGTCCTATTAATTCTGATGGGTAATAAGGTTCGTAGTAAGAGTTTTAACTCTCCGGATTTAGGGAACCTAAGCCCTTACTAGAAACCCATCAAAATTAATTTGGTGAAGCACTAGTATTCCGCCACGTTAATTTTGATGGGTAATAAGGTTCGTAGTAAGCGCTGTCTTCGCCTCATATTAACGAATTCGGAGGGGCTAAAGCCCTTACTACAAACCCATCAAAATTAATTTGGTGAAGCACTAGTTGCCACAAAGTAAAATGCTCCCTTGCAACTAAGTAGATATATACGTGTTTTTTTTTCGCAGGAATTAACTATAAATGCAAGACTGGTAACTGCTAACTGCTAACGCCTAACTCCTAACTCCTAACTCCTAACTCCTAACTCACTACTCCTAACTCCTAACTGATAACTGGCAAAGGATTAAGCATTTCTACTAATTTATTCAGTTTGCTGTCAATTTCTGGCTGACTTAAATATTCTTCGGTACACTTTATCATTGCATCGATATTTTCTTGTTTGGCGCTGAAGGTAGCTATGTTTTTGTCGAAATGCGGTTGGAATCTAAAGTAAGTGTTGCCAATAATTTGCTCGGCTATGTAACATACTGCATCGCCAGCGCCATCAAATAGTACGTCTAACAAGGGTAAGTCTTGACGGGGACTTAACCATTCTAATGCTCCCCATTGTTTCACCTGTTTTGCACCAATTTGTTTGATGTGTTGTCCGGTTCCGAAAGAGGCTACTATGATATCTTTTTGATGGACGTTTTCTGATATCGCATTCCATTTAGGGCTGTCTGGTGACTTCTTGTTCCATCGCAAACGTTCGGCGATCGCGCATAAAGCTGGGTTGTTAGCAAATACGCCACCATCAATTAAAGGAATACCGCTTTTCGGTGGTATTGCATAACCTTTGCTTTGCCAATCTTCTAAAAAAGCTGGATGTTTCATCTCGTAACCGGGAAACCCGATCGGTGCGGCTGAAGAAGCACGACAAATTTCCCATACTGGGATATCCTCATGAGCTATTTTGGTATTTTTAAATACTACAGCCTGACGGTTATAAGTGTCGTAACTAGTTACTATTGTAGGTTTGGTTAATTCTCCAAACTTCGTATTTCCAAAAATATATTTAAGCACCATTCTCAAGCCTTCATCGCTGTAAATAGGCTGACTAGAACCCAAACGAATCCAATTTAAGAGACTGTGAACCAATATCCTACTTGGAGGAAATATATTCTGAGAATTATGGATATAAAAATCTTTAATTTCGCTGGCATTCAAACCTTTAGCTAAAGCACAAGCAATAAGGCTACCTGTAGAAGTTCCAGCAATAACATCAAAATAATCCGTAAGTGTCTTGTGTGGCTCGTATTTTTGCAGCTTATTTTCTAAACTTTCTAAAATTATCGCTGTAACCAATCCACGTACCCCACCACCATCAAGAGCAAGAATCTGAAATGGTTCATTAGTTCTCATTTATAATTCTCCCCAAAAATTTATTCTTTAATTTTGCAGTTAATAACAAATAAAATATCTCTACAGCAAATACACTGTCACAAATACTCATTATGTATGTTAAATCACATTATCGCTTGATTTTCTCAAGGAGAGGGGGAGAGGGGGGGATGGGGACAAGGGAATGGGGGGACAAGGAGAATTTTAACCTTTAACCTTTAACCTTTAACCTGTTACATAATTAAGAGGATTACGCATTCTGTAAGAAAAAATGAATAAAACAAGTTTAAATTTGGTTGCTATATCGATATTTTTGATGACTTTTTCGATACTGTTGGGACCTTTAATTAATTTATCTCCTGCGGTTCCTGCTGTGGCTACTTTTGCAATTTTGGCGATCGCAAGTTTTGATTCTTGGAGTTTGGAAGGTAGGGCCTCCACTTTATTTTTGGATTTGATTAGTAGGTTTTCTGGGGAATATAGGGAACGCATTTTACACCACGAAGCGGGACATTTCCTTGTTGCTTATGTTTTGGGGGTTCCGGTGACGGGCTATACTTTGAGCGCTTGGGAAGCACTTAAACAAAAACAAAAGGGACTTGGTGGTGTGACTTTTGATGATCTTGAGTTGTTGTCTCAATTTGAAAAGGGTACGATTACTACTCGAATGTTAGAACGCTACTATACGATTTGGATGGCTGGTATTGCAGCGGAAAATATGGTTTATAGCGATGCGAATGGTGGTGCGGATGATAAAAATAAACTTATGGGGGTTTTGAAGTCTTTAGGCTGTTCTGTATCTATGTGCCAACAAAAACAGCGTTTGAGCATTCTGCAAGCAAAAACACTGTTGGAAAATAATTGGTCCGCTTATCTTGCTTTAGTTGATACTATGCGAGAGCGTGCAACAGTGGAAAAATGCGGGAATGTTCTGATAAAACAAGGCGTTAAAAGTGAAAAGTTAACAGCTAATTCTGAATAGAAACTTTTTGCATAACTTACATTCAAGTCTCGATCTAAAATTCTACATCGAGACATAATTGTTTATACCGTAAGCAAAGCAAGATCAAAATATTACTTATCACTTATAACTCCAAAATTTATCCTGCGGCAACTCTTAAATGCGATGGTTGTGATGTACTACGGTTGGGAGAAATATAGTTAGTGGCTGGGATTGTATTGCTTGGCATCATATCGTTGCAACTAACTACGCGATTTCTTCCCTTAGATTTTGCTTGCAATAAAAAGGTGTCAGCGCGATGTAACAAATTTAAACCTTGTTCGTCATCATTCGGAAGCAAATAAGCAGTTCCCAAACTGATGGTGACATTTATAGTTAACGTGCTGTCAATTACAAAGGGATTATCTTTAACTACGCTATTAAGACGATGAGCTACCTTTTGTGCTTCTTGGGCAGTGGTATCGCTGAGAATAATCACAAATTCTTCTCCACCATAGCGGAAAGCAGTATCTTGAAGCCGCAAATTGTGACGTATGCGACTCGACAATAATTTTAATAGTCGATCGCCAACTAAATGTCCGTAGTTATCGTTAACTTTTTTGAAGTAGTCTACATCTAAAATAATTAAACTTAGGCAAGAATCTCGATCGCGCGTGTTTTTAATCTGTCTGGGTAAATCCCACTCTAAAGCTCGACGATTATTTAATTCTGTTAGGGAATCCGCCAAGGCGATAGTTGATAGCAAATCATTAGTTTGCATCAAATCGCGATATTTTTGGGCTTTACGCAAAGCTACCGTTAATTGCGATAGCAGCAAGCGATGAGGGGCGCTTAACTGTGTTGCTACAGAATCTGTTTTGCGTTGTCGGATAGAATCCAAATCTTGAATATCTCCGTACCAAATATAGGCATCAGCCCCAATTCTCAAAGCCCTAGAAGTCATTTCTGACTCCCATTCCCAGCTTTGATTTTCTCGATCGGCAATTAGTTGGGGACTATCTTCTAAAAGAATGCAATAGATCCAAGAAAGTTTCGTTTGTTCTCTCAACCAACTACACAATTGCATGCTGTCACTCTGGCTTGACTGAACGAGAATGACATCAGGAGGCTTAAGTTGAATGCGAGACATTGCCATTTGCAGGTTCGCGATCGCTTCTATATTAAAAGTACCTGCATTGCGAATTTGAGTTGGAAGTGTGGTTAGAAATTCTTCATTTCCAAAAACCAAAATGGAAATGTTCATGATTTTTACTTTTTTATATTATTTGTTTCAACTTAGTCGTTCTCTTCTATCAGTTTGGAAAAACATGAATATAATCTATGTTTGGCTATTAATTACGATTTTTTTGTGACAATAAAGCCGTTTTCTTAAATTAAATCTAATTTACTGCCCATTAAATAGATATTTATTTCCGATACTAATACAAGAGAGATAGGGTAAAACCCCAATTAAACCTGCTGAACTTACTAATTACTCAATAGAAATGTATTTATGCCAAGGGGGTGTGACCCCTCATTTAATCTTTCTCTTGTTAATTTGATAACCAAATTTCAAATTAATCTCCTTTTTATTATTGCATTCTTAACTACAATCATTAAACTGATATTCCCGATCACTAATTTGAGTCTTAACAACATATATTTCAAACAGTAGAAATACGGAATCATTAAGATAAGTCTTTATATTCGACGGTGATTTCCACTAACCGAGTAGTTTTGAATACTTTTCCATGTATACAGGTAGAGGCGCAAGGATAAATGTAACTTTACAAAAGTGTTCTCTCAGTAAAATTTCTCAATTTTATATAATTAGCTCGGAGTGTTTTGTAAAGTTTTTACTAAATACGTAACATACGCGATCGCTGATATATCTATAAAAAGGACTAAATTTCAATATTTTCTAAATCTTGCCTTTAAAAATATGAAGAAAATTAGCTTAAAAAAAAGTCAACCGGATTTTCGAGGTAAAGCAAATTCTCAAAAATAACCTATAAAATTTAGAAGCCCGACTTAATAAAAATGTAATTTTTAGGACGTATATCTACTTAAGTTATGACTTCAGCATTCGGAATATACTTAAGTAAATATACGTCGCAAGTAAATCAAGATTAACTCAATTACTTATCCAAAGAAACCCTGTTTAAATCAAAAAAAATTAGAACGTTTCCACGATTAACGACCTACAAGGAAACTGACAATAAGCATCTTGTGATAAAACTCGATCCTAATGCCCTGTCCGCAGGGGGAGTTTAGGAGTCACACTTTATCTGGACAATCAACTTACCATCACGTGGGATACTTACTGATAACCTTCAACGTGATAACCAGCAGCCACGATCGCTTGCTTAACTGTTTCGTCAGAAGCGGCGGTATCTACGGTAACGGTTTTGGAATCCACATCCGCTTCAATCTTGGCATCGGGTTCCATAACCTTTATCGCTTCGCTAATCTTAGAAGCGCAATCGTCACACTTCATATTAGTAATTTTCAATTTAAGCGCCATGAACTACCTCACTCTCTAGATTTCACATGATTGGTCTTTTTGAATTTTACCTATTCTTAAAGAAAAAAAGCATATCCTAAAGGATTAAGTTTGAAAATTGGGATTGGGAATAATAAGGTCAAAGGTTAAAGGTTAAAGGTTAAAGGTTAAAGGTTAAAGGTTAAAATTCTCCTTGTCCCCATCTCCCCATCTCCCCATCCCCTTGTCTCCTTGTCCCCTTTTCCCCATCTCCCCCATCTCCCCATTAATTTTTGGTATTTTATAGTTTTAACTTGAGTAAACCTTAACCAAGGCTTAGTCCCATGTCTGTACCCCAACATCTCGGCGGTAACGAAATCCGGCAAAAATTTCTCGACTTTTACGCGCAACGGGAACATCAACCTCTTCCAAGTGCTTCTCTGGTACCGGAAGATCCTACGGTATTACTAACCATCGCGGGGATGCTGCCGTTTAAACCGATATTTCTCGGACAGCGTACCCCAGAATTCAAACGCGCTACGACTTCTCAAAAGTGCGTTCGGACTAACGATATTGAAAATGTCGGAGTTACCAAGCGACATCATACGTTTTTTGAGATGTTGGGTAATTTCAGCTTTGGAGATTATTTTAAAGAGCAAGCTATAGCTTGGGGTTGGGAAATTTCCACAAAAGTATTTAATTTACCCCCCGAAAGACTCGCGGTGAGCGTTTATCACGAAGATGACGAAGCTTACGCTATCTGGAGAGATAAAATTGGCGTACCGGAACAGAGAATCTTACGTTTAGATGAAGATAACTTCTGGGCTTCTGGTGCTACGGGACCTTGCGGACCATGTTCTGAGATTTTCTACGATTTTCATCCCGAACGCGGCAATGAGAATATAGATTTAGAAGATGATGAACGGTTTATCGAGTTTTATAACTTGGTATTCATGCAATATAACCGCGATGCAGATGGTAATTTAACCCCGCTTGCGAATAAGAATATCGATACCGGGATGGGTTTGGAGAGAATGGCGCAAATTCTCCAACAGGTTCCCAATAATTATGAAACCGATTTAATTTTCCCAATTATTCAAAAAGCTGCCGAAATTGCCGGAATTGACTACGGTAAAAGTGATGAGAAAACCAAAACTTCTTTGAAAGTAATTGGCGATCATATCCGTGCTGTGGTGCATATGATCACCGATGAAATCCGCGCTTCTAATGTGGGGAGAGGTTACGTATTGCGTCGGTTGTTACGTCGGGTGGTGCGTCACGGCAGATTAATTGGCATTGAAGGGGAATTTACCACTCAAGTTGCAGAAACAGCGATCGCACTTTCTTTATGTGCATATCCCGAAGTACGGGTACGCGAAAATGCCATCAAAACTGAATTACAACGAGAAGAATCTCAATTTCTCACAACTTTGGAACGTGGTGAGAAACTGCTTGAAGAAGTTATCGCTAAATTGAAGCAGGAAAATAAAACTGTTATTAGCGGTGAAGATGCTTTTAAACTGTATGACACTTATGGTTTCCCCTTAGAATTAACTCAAGAAATCGCTGCCGAAGAAAGTTTAACAGTTGACGTTGACGGCTTTAATGCCGAAATGGAAAAGCAAAAGAATCGCGGTAGAGAATCTCACGAAACCATCGATTTAACCGTCCAAGGCGAACTCGATAAATTAGCAGAAAATATCGAAGTTACCGAATTTGTCGGCTATACCGAACCCACGGCAACATCCATTGTTGAAGCGATATTAGTAGAAGGAATTTCCGAAGAAGAAGCAGAAGCCGGAACCGAAGTACAAATTGTCCTTAACAAAACCCCATTTTACGCCGAATCTGGGGGACAAATTGGCGATCGCGGTTACATCAGCGGTGATGGAATTGTGGTGAGAGTTGAAGACGTAAAAAGAGAATCCGACTTTTTTGTTCACTTCGGACGCATCGAACGCGGTACAATCCGAGTAGGAGATTCCGTAACCGCTCAAATCGATCGCGCTTGTCGTCGTCGCGCTCAAGCCAACCACACCGCAACTCATCTGTTACAAGCAGCGTTGAAAAAAATTGTCGATGACAGCATATCTCAAGCAGGTTCTTTAGTAAACTTCGATAGATTGCGCTTCGACTTCAACTGTCCCCGCAACATGACACCCGAAGAAGTGCAGCAAGTAGAAGCACAAGTTAATAACTGGATAGCCGAAGCTCATGCTGCCAAAGTTGAAACTTTATCCTTAGCAGAAGCAAAAGCTAAAGGAGCAGTTGCCATGTTCGGCGAAAAATACGGTGAGGAAGTGCGAGTCATCGACTTTCAAGGCGTATCAATGGAACTTTGTGGCGGTACCCATGTAAGTAATACTGCGGAGATAGGAGTATTTAAGATAATCTCCGAAGCCGGGATATCGTCAGGCGTGCGGCGGATAGAAGCCGTTTCCGGACCCGCAATATTAGATTACCTCAACGTTAGGGATAATGTAGTCAAAGATTTAAGCGAGAGATTCAAAGTTAAACCCGAAGAGATTCCCGATCGCATTACTACACTGCAAACCGAACTGAGAAACGCCCAGAAAGAAATTGAGAAGATTAAAGGGCAAATGGCGATCGCTAAATCCGACAGTTTACTAGAAACCGTTGAATCGGTAGGTGAATATAAATATCTCGTCGCCAAAATGGAAGGAGTTGACGCAGAATCTTTGAAAACAGCAGCCGAAAGATTGCAGCAGAAAATCGGTAATAATGCAGCCGTAGTCTTGGGTTGCGCTTTAGAAGAGGGAAAAGTCAGCTTAGTAGCAGCATTTGGCGCAGACATTAACAAAAAAGGAGTACAGGCAGGTAAATTTATTGGTGCTGTAGCCAAAATGTGCGGTGGTGGAGGTGGTGGAAGACCGAATTTAGCTCAAGCTGGGGGAAGAGATGCGAGTAAATTACCCGAAGCATTGGAGAAAGCGAAGGGGGATTTGAAAGCTAGTTTGGGTTGATTGGTTGTAGTGCGGGCCGGGCCGGACGGCCCGCTTGGGGATTAATTAAAACTTTGCCCGTTACTTTTCTCAAGCGAGCTAGAAGCTCGCACTACTTGAAATTATTTGTATTTGTAGGTTGGGTTAGGCGGAAAATTAATTTGATAAGATAAACAGAAAATTGAATTCCGCCGTAACCCAACATCATAGTTCGTGAATAATTACGCATCTTAAATTAACAGTACAATATCGGTCGTCTTCCAAAACATCGATGTTTGGTTACGATACGATAAACTAATTTTCTCATCATCAAGCAATTTACTTTCGTGCCTAACCCAACCTACCTGCTGGTATCTTACAAACTGTAATACATACCTTTGAACAAATCGATGAATCTTCATGTCAAATTCGGGTAATTTCGGCACGTAAAGCAACTAGTAACGAAGCAAAACAATATCAATAATAAGTTTATATGAAACCAGAATACGATTTCTCTCAAGCAGAAAAAGGAAAGTTTTATAAAAGTAATGCAACCTTTAACTTTCCCGTTTATTTAGAACCAGATGTGAATGAATTTTTGAATAAATTAGCAGAAGAAAAAGGTCTTGATATCCAAACTTTAGTTAACGAGTGGTTGAGAAATAATATTCAGTTAATTGAAAGTATTCGGTCGTCTTAGTTGTGGTGCGGGCAATCTTTGCTCGTCAAAATAAAAAATGATTTAGGGAGCGTCTACCATTGAAATTAATCTAAAGGAATATCGGTTTTAATTAACGAAATAGAAATCGTTTTTGATAACCATCATCATAACGGTATCTCCAAAATTCAATGGCTTGCCAATCTTCAGTTTTACGGAAAGATACACAATAATAAAAATTTTCAGATAACAAAAGAAATATTTTAGCTTAACAGAGGTTTTATGCAAGAAATAAATACAATCCAATTAGAAGTAAAATCCGAATATTTTTATGAAATGCTGCAACGCATCAAGCAGCGTCCCGGTATGTATCTAGGAAAATGCTCTATTACCCGTTTACGTTCATTCTTGGATGGATACATGGGAGCAAGACAAGACTTAGGTTTACCTGTAACTGAAGAAGAAACTGAATTTGATAAATTTCAAGAATGGATACAAGAAAGATTTGAGATCAAGTCTTCTCACGCTTGGAACGACATTATTTTGTTCTATTCTGCTGACGAAAAAGATGCTTTAAATAAGTTTTTTGAATTGTTTTAAAAGTTTAAAAATGGGGAAAGTGCTTCTAGGTAAATACATAAAAACATTTTGTCGGTTGGGTTAGATGGACAAATAATATTAAGCATAAACACAAAGTTTTTCATTCCGCCGTAACCCAACATTAGAATTCGTGAGTAATTTAGCGTATTAAAGAGCGCAACAAAATCTTTATCATTTCTCACAAGTATTGATATTAGGTTACGACACATATAAATTTAACTTATTGCAATAAAACGGTTTATTATTGTGCCTAACCCAACCGATGACTAATGCAAGGTTCAACAATTGAAAATTATTTACCCTTTGCTAAATCCGCATAAATCACAATTTCTATACCCAAAACAATTAAAAGTCCTAATTCAATCCAACAAATAATTTGAATAGTCCAATGAGGCCGTGGTACTAAAAGCCAAAATGCTATTAATCCAGCTATCCCAGAGAATACAAAGGTAATTTGGTCAATAATTAACTGCTCTACTTTGCGCCTTTTACGTCGCTTATCATTCCTATGAGCAATTTCCCAACCAAAGATAGACTCTATATTAGTATTACCTGTCTGCTCTTTAATTTTTTCAACCAAAGTTAACCGGATATATCTACCGATAGCAGTAATTTTTTCATCATTGACAACATAAGTCCAACCGAGAATAAGACAAACCCAAGGGATAATAATAAGTGCATAATAATTAGCTTTATTAGAAACAGTGAAAGAGATAACAGCGCCAAAAACACCAAGCGTGACATAAAGTAGATTGTCGCGGAAACCTATGCGTTGCGTTTGCTCGTCCTTGAGTTTTTCATATTCCTGAAGATAAATTTCCAACATTTTTTGTTGATCGTCACTCATGTGAAACTCCTGGGAAACAAAATGAGAAATCTACTAATAAATTCAAAACTAAAAAGCTAATGGTACTTGTTTCTTGGTTCAAGAGGTTGGTCAAGTAAGAAATGTTTAGCATAGCCTGCGGCAACAGAAGCAGCATAAGGATGCCATTGACTGTTTTTACTGGAGTCTGCAAAATCGCAAATAGCTCTAATTACTATATGGCGAACTCTTTCAAAGCTTTGCCAAGCAGCCTTGCTTACTCCGTAGCCTTCCATCTCAATTGCTACTATTTTTCTATGAGCAGCAGCTATTTCATCTCGTGTCACAGCGTCAGCTATTACCATTTCACCACAAGCAATTACTCCACGGTGAATCGTTGGTCTATTGTTAGTACCGTCAGGTCTTGGCACTGAAATCATTTCATTCCACTCAGGAACAGAGATAATTCGGCTCCATAAAGTTTGATCGACAGGATATTGGTATGGTTCAGGCTTTAAACCACTAGGTGTAATTTTTCCTCGCTCATAGTAATAAACAGCATTTCCTACAGCAAGATCCCCTAAACCTTGCTCTTGATTTGCTGCTCCTGCTATACCAACCATCAACATAGCCTCTGGATGCCAATGGTGAATTGTATCAGATGCTAAAAGGGCTACGTCCACATTAGCCATATCAGGTGACTGTGCAACCACGATTTCATAAAAACCACCGTTTTGAAGCTCAATACGGTTGCGCCAGTATACACGCGATCCTTTATTTACTCGATGTTTATCTGTCATTTGAAAAGCTTCGCACACAGCCTTTCGCTCAATCTCAATAGCTGTAATGATTGCAAAATCTATTAGAGATTCTATAGAATTAATATTAACCTCTTTGTTATATTCAGTATTTGATTGTGGCATAAATAATTTTTTATTTTCTGTAGTTGACTGCTTAACTTTTGCTTTGACCCCAAGCATATCAAGCCATTCTTCAGTAGTAACAAGATTGTCAAAAGCTTCTTCTGCAAGTGGATCGATAACTTTTTCAATTAGGGAGCGTTTCTCATATAGCTTTTTCTTGATATCTTCTTCTATTGTGTTTCGCATCCAAAAGCTATAAACAGTTAATGTATTTTCTTGTCCAAATCTGTGCGCTCTATCTTCCGCTTGCTGCATTACAGCAGGATTCCACCAATGATCGAAATGAATTACGTAAGATGCTTCCGTTAAGGTTAATCCAACACCAACGGTCTTAAATGTACCAAGAAACACACAAATATCTGCTTTGCTTCTAAATTCGCTTACAGCTTGAGTTTTTTGTTGTTCAGACATTCCACCTTTATATGAAACAAAGCCAATTCTTTTTTTTTGTAAAATTTTCTCCAGCTTATTAATCCCTTTGTCTACATACTGAGAAAAAATTAAAACCTTTTCACCATTTGCAATTATTGTTTCAAGATATTCAATTAGAAGTTCAGTTTTTGGACTAGTTGACTTACTATTAGCAAAATTACAAATTTGCTTTAGTTTCATAATTAATGCAAAAATATGATTCCTAACATTAGAATTCTTTTCAGTTTGAATAGATGTTTCAAGTTGACTACGACCATCAAGTAATGCCTGCTCATACTCTTCTCTCTGAACATTATTAAGTTCTAGCCAGTCTTCTTGATGAATCTTTTCAGGCAAATCTTTCAATACATCCCGTTTCAAACGTCGGAGCATAAATGGCGCTATTTTATTTTTAATCTCCTGCGGTGAGTAATTAACCGCTCTTGTGAAAAGACCTGGGTTGACAAATTCAAAAATAGATACAATATCTTCTAGACTATTCTCTATAGGTGTACCAGTTAATGCCCAATGATAATTAGGTTTAAGTTTACGAACAGCTTTTGATATTTGAGAATTTTTATTTTTGATTTTTTGAGCTTCATCTATAATGATACAACTAAACTTTCTTAAATCCGATTCTCTCAAAATTTGACTTCTTATATCATTTCTAATAGTCTCATAAGTTGTAATGTAAACATGAGCAGGAATTTCCCAATCAATTTGACGCTGTTCAGGTTTATCTTTAAGAACTGTAACTAATAGTTCTTTTGCCCAATAATAGAAATGTCCATCCCATCCTTCTGATTTACCAGTTTCTTCGCTTAAGTAAGCACTACCAACAACTGCCGAAGGACAAATTATAAGCGCACAACGAATCTTTCCTTGCCTAAAGAGAATTCGTAATGCATTTACTGTTTGAACCGTTTTACCTGTTCCCATTTCATCGGCAAGCAAAGCAAAGGTATTTTGAATTAAGAACTTAATGCCATCTACTTGATAGCTACGTAATGGCTTAAAAAAATCGATATCAGCGAAGTCAAAAAGTAAAGGAGGGCAAAGTGATGGATAAAGTAAATTCCATTCATCTAAATCTCCAACATGAGAAGATGCCTTACGCATTTTCGGAACTGATTGTAATACACCTGCTTGAATTTTACGTTGTTGATTAAAAATTTTACCATGTATATCTAATTCTCCTAAGAATTCAAGTAAATCTTCAGATACATTTGGTCTTTGCAGGATAAATGAATTTATATTATCTAAAATTTTGGGAAAATCTATTGATAACAGAGAAGAATAGTCATTTGTATCAATTAAATTTAAATGCCAATTTTCAAAAGGTTGGTATACTTTAAGCTTTTGTAATGCTTCATGACGTTCAAATATTTCGGGATAAATAAGTAATAAATTATCTGAAATTACTACTTTTGATATATTAGAGCAAATATCATCTGATATCAATGCTCGCGGTATTTTAAAAATCTTTGTATTAATAGCTGGATATTCTATTCTCCAACTTTCAATTTTAGTTTGAGGCAGATTCTTAAATTTTGAAAAATATTTAATTGTTGTTTTAGCAAGCCAAGATAATATCATTAAACTTCCTCTCCCATAGAAATCTATTCTGGAATTTGTTCGCAAGCATTTTTTATACGTTCAAACGGTTCGAGTAAGTTTCTAGATATATATATATCGTCTAAGTGCTGCTTTACAGATGTTAATTGTTGTTCTAAATTTAGTGAGGTTGTTATACGCAAGGGAGAAAATTTTGAGGAATGTTTTATCTCTTGAATATTTTGTTCTTTACCATAGACTCTATCTTCTTCTTTTAAGAGCCTAATTACAGGAATTTCTTGCTTATTATTAGCTTCCAAAAAAATCTCATCTTGCACTAATACAAAACTAGGTATTTCTTTCAAAGCTGCAAGTAATGGAACAGCTATAAGTTCTACGAGAATATAATCGTACAGAATCTCTCCGTAAAGCGTTTTCTGAATTTTTGTAGGACGAACTGGATCTGTGACACGAAACTCCAATGGTTTTGTCTCCTTATCAGTGACTAATACTGCTCCTCGAAATGCATCACTATCAAATAGATATTTTGAGACAAAGGCTATTTTTAGATCGTCCATGCTGAAGTAAGATGCTAATTTAGATATTTGAACAACATATTTCCACTGTTAGATTGTATTATACAGTACATTATTTTCTAATGAACTACAGTTTGTAAGTGAAATTAACTATAGTAAATTGAACACCAATAATTGTGACGTTAATCCATTATGTTTGATAAAAATTAATGATGTGCTTGTTGAATAGCCTTCTTAACCTGCCATAGTCAACCAGCGCTGCTTTAATATAAGATTAATCGGTGATTCAATTTAGTAAGAAACTTCTACAAAATGACTGAACTACTCCGTCAAGTTGTTGCAGAAATAGAAAAACTCCCAGCAGAACAACAAGATGCGATCGCAACTCGTCTTTTGGCAGAATTAAAAGATGAGCAAGCTTGGGAAAATCGTTTTGCAGCAACTACTAATGAGCAATGGGATAAGCTAGCGCAAATGGTAAGACAGGAAATAGCAGATGGTGAAACTTCTCCACTTGATGATGTCTTTCCAAGTTAAACAATGAAGTCAAGTGTAACCAAAAGTTTCCGCAAGCAGCTTGATAAACTACCTGAGTCAGTACAACAGCAAGCTGAAAAAGCTTATGAATTATGGCGTGAAGACCCTTATCATAAAAGCCTACAGTTTAAACGAGTGAGCCAGCAACAACCGATTTATTCTGCTCGTATCAGTCTTAATTATCGCGTTTTAGGTTTGTTAGAGGCAGATAATCATATTTATTGGTTTTGGATTGGTTCGCATGATAAATATGACGAGTTAATTCAAAGGTTGTAAATCACTATTTTTATAATTAAGCTTATAACCTCCCCAAAATATCCATGTTGGGTTACGACACGAAAACCATTTTCTCGTCATCAATTAATTTTCTTTAGTGTCTAACCCAACCTACATCTGTCGTTGCGGTCGTCCTAAGTATAATAATATTAGTTTATTTATGCCAGAAGATATTTGTTTATTTACACAACAACATTTAGATGAATGTACGTTTTTATTTGTTGAAGTGTTTAACAACCAACCTTGGAATGAGAGTTGGACTTTTGAAACCGCGAAATCGTTACTATCGCAAATTATTAATACTCCTGATTTTATCGGATTAATTTTGCAAAAACAAGGGAAAATTTTAGGATTTGTAATTGGGTGCTGCGAACAGAGGGATATAAAGAAAAATTTTTATCTTAAAGAAATTTGCGTGAGTTCAAATCAACAGCGTCAGGGTATCGGTACAAAATTAATTCAAAACCTAATAGATAGATTAAATGAGACTGGTGTTAACTCAGTTTATTTATTAACGATGAAAGATGAGTATGTAGAAGAATTTTATTCAAAAAATGGCTTTCAAGTTAGTCAACGTATGATTATGATGACTAAACGTTTGTAACATAGATTCTAGTTGTAGGTTGGGTTAGGCGGACAAATAATATTGAGCATAAATGTAGAGAATTTGATTCCGTCGTAACCCAACATTATAATTTGTGGGTAATAAGAGCATATTAAATCAACAACAAAATATTCATCATCTCCTTAAAATATTGATGTTGGGTTACGAAACGATTAATTTATTTTCTTGTTACAAAACAAATTATTTTCGTGTCTAACCCAACCTACGCACTTAACATCTATCAGTACATCAGCCCAATCATCATATTGTGTAAATTTTCTACATATTAAAATTTGGAACAGCTAACTTGATATGCTACTCATGGTTAAATAAAATCAAAATTACTTGTGACCGTAGAAAAAATACCAGACGAAGCATTAGTTGTTAGGGGTGGACGTAATCGTCCGGAAGATATTGAACGTGCTATAGGAACTCATCCGAGTGGCGTAACGGGAGTTTCTGTAGAAAGCGCGATAGAATTATCTATAGAACATTTGGCAGTCAAAATTCCTCATGGACAAATAGGTATTACATCCGTTCGAGAAGTCCGTGCTAAGGGAGGTGATGTTATTCGCACTCTTCTGGTAGAAGTCCCTATCATGCAACATTAACGGGTTTAACTCCACAACTTTCTTAGTAGTTTATTAACTCCAACAATTAGTAATCCAGCTAAATCAAATTAGACATTAGATAAATATTAAATAACTTTTAATCACTTAATTATTATGAATACACCAAGAGTCTTTGTTGATTTCCATAATGCCGATACTGAAGGTCGTTTACGACTTAATTGTACTGGAACGATTGAAGATTTAGCTCGACAAAAAATTTGGCTCTCAGATGGTTTGCAATTAGTATTATATAGCGAAGATTTAGAAGCTGATGGAGTTGTCCAGTATTCTACCGAAGAAAATGTTTGGGTAGCTGTAATTAACTGGGATGAAATTGGAGAAGGAGAAAGTATATTAATTCAAAATATTAACCTCTAAAAACAAGTGTTTTTGATTAACCTAATGCTACTATGAAACAGAAAAAACAGTTAACAGCAATTATCGAACGTGAAGACGATTGGTACGTAGCACTTTGTCCAGAATTAGATATTGCTAGTCAAGGTAAAACAATTGAAGAAGCAAAGGATAATTTAGTTGAAGCAGTAGAACTATTTTTTGAAATCGCATCTCCGTCTGAAATTGAAGACAGAGTTCACACAGAAGTATTTGTTATGCGCTTAGAGGTGAGCATTGGGTAAGTTGCGCGTTCTTTCTGCTAAAGAAGTTTGTAAAATCCTCGAACAAAATCTTCTTAAAATATCGATGTTGGATTACGACACGACAAAATCATTTACTTGTCATCAAATAATTTATTTTCATGTCTAATCCAACCTACAAATTTACTAGTAATTTACTTATTCAAAATAGCAGGCTTTAATTTTTCAACTGCTTCCATTGCTGCTTTTGTGTCATCGGCAGATACTCCAGATGAAGTCATCGAATTAGCCAAATGCTTAGTAATCGCATCGAAATGTGGTTGCTGTAAACCCATTCCGGTGTGTGTTTCGTCCATGCTACGCCCTTTGTAGTCTTTAGGACCACCCAGGATTAGAGAAAAGAAACCAACTTGGCGATCGCGTTGCTTTTCCATATCCGTATTATCGAAAAAGCCACTGACGGTGCTGTCTGCTAGAATGCGTTTGTGAAAATCATCGACGACTTTCTCAATAGTTGGCTGCCCGCCAATTTTTTCGTATAGTGAACTCATTTCTTTTTCCTTTGAAGCGAATGTGTAGAGTGTTGATGTACTCAACTAACTGTCTACTTGGTATTGGAATTCCCGCTTGATGACGGAAGTGTTGGTTAACTTTTGTTTGCCATTGCGATCGGGATTTTAATACTAAGTGTCAGGTTAATATCTTTAATTAGCTTTTTAGCTGTTTCGAGTAATTTTCAGAAATTTTCGATGCCTGCATGAATGTTTTGAGATGCAAGCAGGTTCGTATTCAAAGACAATTCCCAAGACTTTTCTTTGCTAAATTCATGGGTTTTATCCTTGCCTAATTACCTTACCCCATCAGCACGGCATTGACGACAGTAACGCATCGTTTTCATGTTACCAGCATACTTATTTTGCAATACATTATTTCTGCAAAACCATTGATTTTAAAGCTAATAGTGCATTTTGCAAGCTAAACAGTTTTACAAAAAATCTAAAGTTAATTTAATATTTGGAATTTTAAATCAATAAAATAAAGTCTATCAGTTACAAGTAAAAACTAATATATTGTTAGTATTCCTTGCTCACAACAAAAAAGGGCTGCTCGTCACAACCCTTTTCAAAAAAACAAAATATTAAATTGAAGCGATTAAAACAATCGAAAAGTAAACGGATAACGGAATGGTTCATCTGGATTGCTAAAACAGTGCAACAACGCCCAAATTGTCAATCCCCAATGTATTAAAAATCCAAAAGCGACAACGGGGAAAAATAGAATTCCGCCCAAACCGAAAGTAAGGAAAGATAAAATCGCAATTGGTACTCCAATTACAGTTGCCCAAAACCAAACATTCAGGTGAAAATTAATCGATTCTTTGGCATTGCTTTTGACAACCGGATCGTCGGAAGTAAAATAAATGGCAATTGGAACGCCAATTGAAAACATTGTCGTACTAAAGAAAATCGCCCCATGACACAAACTCGATAGCAGTTTACGCTTATCTGAATTGTATGTAATTTCTTGCATCTGTTGGGTTCCTTAACTTGTTTTCTTATTTAAATTGTAACGAGTATATTCTCAGATTAGTATTGAAGTTTACCGTAAATCAGCAATTTAACCTGATTTCCTTGATTTGACTAAGTTTTAAATCATCGGTAACTATAGTTGATGAGGTTTACCGAACCGCGATTTTAATCTAAAATAATCAAATTGTGGGATAGAGAGAATTTGACGGGGAGATGTTCTTTCCCTCAAAATAAGCCGCACCCTTGCGGGTGAACGGGGCATCCTTCCCTGTCTTAATTAATATCAGAATGTTGCATACTGATATTGGCTTAGTCACTCTAGGCATATATATTTATAAAAAACCAGATAAAAAACCAGCACTGATTATAAATTAGACATCAGGTAATTACTTTGAACGCTAATACAGAAAGCACAGTTTTGAATAACCTTATTGAAATTGCTAATCAATTTGAAACACCAGGTAAGGTTCTTAAAGTTGAAGAATTTGGTCGCGGTAATATTAATGGTACTTTTCTTGTTACTTTAGATTCTATAGAAGAAAAGCATTTTATCTTACAAAGCATCAACCAAAATGTGTTTCACAAACCTAAATTGGTAATGCAGAATATGAGTACTTTTACCAATCACGTGCGTCAACGTTTACAAAATTCTCCCCTGACTTCAAATCGTCGTTGGGAAGTACCACTCGTATTATTAACTCAAGATAATCAAGACCATTTTATTGATACTGAAAATTCATTTTGGCGGGCAATTGGTTTTATTGATAATGCACAAACTTTTGATACTATCAAAGATAACAAACACGCGAGTGAAGTTGGTTACGCTTTGGGAATGTTTCATAACTTGATCGGCGATTTACCTGTAGAAAAATTAGCCGATACTCTACCTGGATTTCACGTTACACCTATTTATTTAAAACAATACGAAAATGTAGAGATGCAATATAATGCGTCTTCTAAATCTGCCGAAGTCGAATACTGCTTGCAATTCATCGATCGCCGCAAAACCTGGGCGCACGTCTTAGAAAATGCTCAAATGCAAGAACGTCTGCGTTTGCGTGCCATTCACGGCGATCCGAAGGTGAATAACGTGATGATTGATACTACTAACGGGCAAGCCATCAGTATTATTGATTTGGATACCGTTAAACCGGGATTGGTACATTACGATATTGGCGATTGTTTGCGCTCTGGCTGCAATGCTTTGGGTGAAGAAACCGAAGATTGGGAAACGGTAACTTTCGATATGGATATTTGTCAGTCACTTTTGGGAGGTTATCTTTCAATTGCAAAAGATTTTCTAACCGAAAGCGACTATATATATATGTACGATGCAATTCGTTTGATTGCTTTTGAATTAGGGTTGCGGTTTTTTACCGATTATTTGGTAGGTAACGTTTATTTCAAAGTTAAATATCCAGAACATAATTTAGCTAGGGCTTTGGTACAATTCAAGCTTACCGAAAGTATTGAAACGCAAGAAAATTCGATTCGGAAAATTATATCAAATTTTAGTAATAGAAACTGAATAAAATGAAAAAACAGACTTTTTCCCTACAACCATTTCAACAGACGAAAACTGATTTGCAAATCACGGGTGAAATCAGTCGAGAAAACAATATTTTAACTTTTCGCTTTGTACTTAAAGGTGATTTAGAAAAACTAGAAATTTCCAAAATAGCAGACAACGAAGCTCGTAAAAATGAACTTTGGCAAACTACTTGTTTCGAGCTTTTTGTAGGAATAGAAAATTCGACTCGCTATTGGGAATTTAATATTTCACCAAACGGAGATTGGAATGTCTATCGCTTCGATAATTATCGAGAAGGAATGCAAGAGGAAACCAAGGTTGAATCGCTTCCTTGTTATATATATAGTGAAACCCGTAATTTATTATTAGGAACAGACAGATTTGATTTGCGAAATTTGACTTCTGAAGACGAAAATTTTCATATCTCCATTACTACCGTTATCAAAGAAAAAGATGGAGATATTAGTTATTGGGCGTTAAAGCATTGTGGTAAAGAAGCGGATTTTCATCTGAGAAATAGTTTTTCGTTGGATATGTAATAAAAGTTGATTATTCTTGACTATTATCATAATCTATTCTAGCAGCTTCTACAGATTCAAAATTTTCAGTAGACCAATAACATAGAGCTTTCAAAACTTCATTAAGTGTTTTACCTAAAGG
This sequence comes from Rivularia sp. (in: cyanobacteria), assembly GCA_965234645.1. GTDB lineage: Bacteria > Cyanobacteriota > Cyanobacteriia > Cyanobacteriales > Nostocaceae > Rivularia. The sequence continues at coordinate 1,412,278 of OZ248344.1, forward strand.
TGTTAAGGAATACTCAACCATCGGAGGAACAACGGGATATACTTGGCGATGCACTAAACCGTTGCGTTCTAAATCTCGTAGTGTACGAGTCAGCATTCGTTGTGAGATATCACCAACTGCTCTTTGCAATTCTCCATAACGTTTTGTTCCGCTAGAAAGAACATAAAAAACAGCGACAACCCATTTATCAGAGATTAACTCAAGGGTTTGTCGTAGATAAGGGTGTGAATCAAGAAGGTTGGTTTCAGCATTCATAATTAAAATATTTACACGCACATATTTGTATGTATAGCAGTTTTATGTACCTACTTGTGATTTTAAAGTGCAACATTCATAATTGAAACACTAATAAAAGCTGCATAATTCAAGGACATAAAAATGAGTAATATCTTCACATCTGAAAACTCTGCATTGCTTTTGATTGACCATCAAATCGGTACAATGAAATTAATCAAGAATATTTCTTTAGAGGTAGTTAAAAGAAATACTTTAGCTTTAGCTAAGACAGCAAAAATTTTGAATATTCCTGTAATTCTGACTAGCAGCCAAGAAGAAAATGTTCAGGGTGCTTTGATACCAGAATTATCATCGATTCTTCCAGAAGCTTTTGAAACCCGTATCAAACGAGCGGGTATTGTTAATGCTTGGAATGACAAAAATTTTAAATCCGCAGTTGAAGCAACGGGACGCAAAAATTTAATTATGGCAGGAGTTACAACCGATGTATGTCTGGTATTTCCAGCTATCAGCGCTCGTGAGGAAGGTTATCAAGTCCAAGCTGTAATGGATGCTAGTGGTTCTCCTTATGAAATTTCAGAAGATATGTCCAGAAGACGAATGGAGAATCAAGGGGTTATTTTAACAGCAACTAATACGATCGTGGCAGAACTTGCTCAAGATTGGAGTCGTCCAGAAGGAAGAGAATTACAACAGGTGATGTTTGAAGATGTGTTACCTGCGGTTTTTTAATTTCTTTTTTTCATCTACTTCTGTAAGAAATTCAAGTCATATCTTGCAGCGAGACGAGAAACCGGGTTTCTTGCTAAGAATAAACGAAAAAATCATATTTTTACCAGAAGAAACCCGGTTTCTTTAAACTTCAACGAATAAACTTTATTTTGGCAATCAAAAATATGAACGAACGAGTAGAAGCCGCTAAAATTATCGAAGCTTCCGGTAATTCTTTAAAATTGCAACTCTATGTTGTAACTTCGACGGCTAAAAGCTTAGATAAAGTTAAGCAAAATTTAGCAGAACATCGAGCTTATTTGAAAGAATTAGAAGCTAAAAATATTTTATTCGGAGCCGGACCACTTTGGACGGATGACGGACAATTTTTTGAAGGTGATGGTTTATTAATTTACCGAGCAGATTCTGTAGAAGAAGCAGAAAAAATAGCAAAAACTGACCCAATGCATACCAGCGGTGCCCGTACATTTACCATTCGTCCGTGGTTATTAAATGACGGTAGAATTACAATTCAAATTACACTCTCCGAACCACAGCGAACCATACTTTAATTAATAGTTTGTTATGTAACAATCAACCACCAAACATTCTATCAATATCATCCCCTACCGAAGCGCCGTGACGGGAATTAACTCGCAAGGATGTTTGATTTGCAGACAAATTGTAAGTTAAAGGTTGAGTTTGAAGTAATTTGTCTTTTCCTTCCTCTATCAAAACTTCGGCAGGATACTTTTTCATTACAGCTTTGATTGCGGTAATTCTTTCTTCTACAGTGGGATGGTTGTCATCAAATTTAACTCCTGGAGTACGATTAAGTACCGACATTGCACGCAAACATCCTTGTTTATTGAAACCTGCTTTGACAGAAGCAAGATAAGCAAATTTATCCGCTTCAAATTCATCTTTACTACTTTGTTTTTGGATAGTTTCTTCTAATTCTGCCGTCTTTTTCTCTACAATTGCGTTGATACGTTTTTGCTGTTTTCTAAACCTTCTGCTATTTTGATTGCTTAAAACACCATTAACAACAGTACCAATAGTCCCTCCAATCACCCTTCTGACAACAAAATCACCCACTGCTGCAACTGGAGATTTTCTCTTTCTGCTTAAAATGGATTGTGCTGCTTCTTCTCTAATCTCAGCAATTAATTCTGCTTTTTCAACATTGGTAATAACCTGATGGCGTTGCTTGTGGTGCGCCATTTCATGACTAATCATACAGGCTAAAGCCGAAGCATCGCCGCCCAATTGTTCTAACGCACCATTATAAATAGGTATGAGATTGGCATTTTTAGCAAAGGCTTGAGTATCATATTTAGCAACTCGAACCACTTGCCAAGGACGGGTATCGTATTCATTAGCACGCGCTATCCTATCGACTATGCGATAAAGTGCGTAAAAGTCTGGAGGTAGTTGTGTTTTAGCGTCTTGGTAAATAGAATTACTTTCTGAAGATGCTTCTACTCTGGTTGTTAATACATTGGAGAATAACAAACATAAGCACGTCAGGGTAGCTGACAACCTAGTTTTTAATACACTCATTTCTACTGTTTAGATTTTCAATATACGTTATTTTTATAGCTTCATTGTATGGAAATAATTACAGTAATTGTGTGCGTAGAATTACTTAAAATAAGCTAGTTGGGCTTTTTTGTTATGAGAGGATTTTATTTGCTTATTATCAATAGGGAGCGAGACGCTCCCACTACAATTTCATGAATTATTTAGAACTGTTGTACGAAGGTTAGTAGTATTAAAGCTGCGGTAAAATTCTTCGTAAAGTCAACACATGACAATATGCCCAAACTGCCCCCAAAAGACTACATTCAAACCGTTCCCTTTCCCACCGAGATTAACTTACAGCCCATCGGCGTAGTGCGATCGCCATACAAGGAAAGACATGGAACCCCCAGACAGTCGCAACTTCAAGCCGCACCGTCAAATTATCAACCAGCGATCGCGCAAATAGAACTTTTCGACACCATACCCCAAGAAGCACTCAAAGACATGGAAGGCTTCGAGCGGATTTGGGTAATTGCATGGTTGCATTTAAATAAACATTGGAATTCTACCGTAATTATTCCACGCGGTCCGCGCATTCGCCGAGGTACTTTAGCAACTCGCGCACCCCATCGTCCTAATCCTATCGGACTTAGCGCACCGAAACTAATAAAAATAGAAGGTTTAGTTTTATATGTAGAAGGAATTGATTTACTTGATAACACACCAGTATTAGATATTAAACCTTATGTAAGTTATTGCGATGCTTTCCCCGATGCAAAATGTGGTTATGTTGATGAAATAGAAAACGCTTCTCAACATGAAACAGATGTATTTGGCAAAACAAACCTCATGTAAATTTTGGAATTTAGATTTTAGATTTTGGATTAAAATATTTCATATAAAAACTCTGCGTACCTCTGCGCTTAACTTTGCTTTCCTCTGCGTTAAAAAATCTTATTCCGAATTAATTCGACAAACGCCAAACCTTAATCGATTTGTATAAGTAATATTTCATAGTTCGTAGTAAGGGCTTTAGCCGTTTTAAAAATCTTGATGCTAAAACGCAACTACGAACCAATATTATATTCTGCATAAATTAAATTCTTATCAATAACAATATAGCTTACTTGTTTCCTACTCCCAGTAAGGCGATAATTACTCCATCGAAATTGATTTACGGGTAGAAGCTATGGAGTACGATTTTCAACAGTTAGCTAAACTTTACAAAGACACCCTCCTCAACGATGTGCTGCCATTTTGGGAACAGCATTCGGTAGATTGGGAAAAAGGAGGTTATTTTACCTGCTTGGATAGAACTGGTAAAGTCTTTGATACCGACAAGTTTATTTGGTTGCAAAATCGTCAGGTATGGCTGTTTTCCATGCTGTGCAACCAGTTGGAGAAGCGGGAAGATTGGTTGAAAATTGCTGCAAATGGTGCGAATTTCCTTGCAGAAAATGGTAGAGATGAAGAAGGTAACTGGTATTTTTCTTTAACCCGCGAAGGTAAGCCGTTAATACAACCTTACAATATATTTTCCGATTGTTTCGCGGCAATGGCTTTTAGTCAATACGCTCTCGCTTCTGGTGAAGAATCGGCAAAAGATGTTGCATTACAAGCTTATAATAATGTTTTACGTCGTCAAGAAAATCCCAAAGGAAAATACAATAAAGCCTACCCCGGTACTCGTGCGATGAAATCTTTAGCAGTACCGATGATTTTAGCTAACTTATCGTTAGAAATGGCTTGGTTATTAGAAGACGATACTTTAGAACAAGTTTTAGATTCAACTGTAGAAGAAGTAATGGGTGATTTCCTCGATAAAAAACGAGGATTAATGTTTGAAAATGTTGCTCCCGATGCTTCTCATATTGATTGTTTTGAAGGAAGATTAATTAATCCCGGTCACGGTATTGAAGCCATGTGGTTTATGATGGATATCGCTCAACGTCGTGGGAATAAAAAATTAATCGATCGAGCCGTTGATGTGACGTTAAATATTCTTAATTATTCGTGGGATAAAAAACACGGTGGCTTGTATTATTTTATGGATGCAAATGGACATCCACCGCAACAACTCGAATGGGATCAAAAGTTGTGGTGGGTGCATTTAGAATCTTTGGTAGCTTTAGCAATGGGTTATCGCTTGACGGGAAGGAAGGAATGTTGGGAATGGTACAAGAAAATGCACGATTATACTTGGGCGCATTTTGCGGATGCGGAGTATGGGGAGTGGTTTGGTTATTTAAATCGTCGCGGTGAAGTGTTGTTGAATTTGAAAGGTGGTAAGTGGAAGGGTTGTTTTCACGTTCCCAGAGCTATGTATATGTGTTGGTTGCAGTTTGAGGAGTTGGGGAAATAACCGCAGAGAGGGCGGAGGAAGAGGGGAAAGAGGGGTGGTTAGTGTTAATTTGATAGCGTATCTTTAGTTTGATTGAAATGTTCTGATGTCGGAAATAACTGAAGCTTTGCAGCGTATTGAAGTGTGGTTACAAAATCATATGCCGAATCGCGCTGCTGAATTAAAACCTGGACTTACAAGGAATGAAATTGAGGAACAAGTTAAAGATTTACCTTTTAACTTACCAGAAGAAGTGTATGAATTGTATCAATGGCATGATGGAAGTGTTGATAGATTGCTTATGGAGAACTATGACTTTTTGTCATTAGGAAGTGCTGTTGCAATTTATCATGAATGGTTATCAGAGGCACTATTTGAGGAGCCTGAAAAAGCATCTTTTTTTGATAAATCTCTTCCAATTTTTCAACTTTGGAGTGAAAATGGTGTTCTTCTAAGTGTAGTTTGCGAAGATTCTCAAAACTATCCTGTAAGGATGCTGGATATATATTGTAGAGACTTCTCTGTTCGCTACCGTCGTTTAAAAGATTTGATTTTACACATAGCGGATTGGTATGAATCGGCTCAGTATTACGAACAAGATAACTTCTGGGAAGTTGAAGCAGAAAGAGAACATTTTTTAGAGACTAAATATATGGCTAGCAAGTAGATTATAGATATATCTAACAGCAAATATATAAGCGTTACTAAAATGGTAATGAATGGTGATATTTTATTATCAGATATTTATAACTTTTTTCAATTAGAATTTTCACAAACGGCGATAAAAGAATATCAGCTTTTATTAATTGTATACGATCCAGTGAAGGAGGTAATTGTACGGTGGATAAAGTAACAAAATACCGCGATTGTGTCACAAAACTATTAACTAGTTATACTAACGATGATATTTCAGATAATGAAGTCGAAGTACAACTTATTTTAGATACAGAAAGAGATCATTATCAGTGGATGAATGTAGGTTGGCAAGAATTAAATCGTATTTATCGATGCGTGATGCATTTCGATATTAAAGATGAAAAAATATGGCTTCAGCAGAATTTGACGGATTTAAACCCTGCCGAGGAATTAGTTGAAATGGGAATACCTAGAGAAGATATTGTGCTGGGTTTGCAAGCTCCTTATAAACGACAATATACCGATTATGGTGTTGCTTGAAAATGTAATTTATACAGAAAGCGATTTTATGCGATCGCCATTTTTTCAACTAAAATTAGATTCATATAGATTTGAAGTTTTCTCAAACCTTTGTCAGTAACAATAATTATGTCATCCCCAGCGATCGCGACTGTACTTAAAATGATTGAATCTCTACCAGAAAACGCACAAAATCGTGTTTTAGAACATCTTCAAGAATATATTCAAGATTTAGAAGAAGAACTTAAATGGGAACAATCTTTTAAGAAAACGCAACCGAATTTAATTGCTGCTGCTAAACGTGCGAAAAAAGAAATTGCTGAAGGATCGGCGAAGCCAATGGATTATGACGAGTTATAAAATCAGCAACACTCCCCTCTTTCTGGGAAGGTTATGGCTCACTTGATGAAAAAACTAGACGTAGTGCTAAGAAAGCCTACCATTTATGGCGAGAAAATCCTTTTCATCCATCATTACATTTTAAATGTATCAATAATGATGAAGATATTTGGTCTGCACGGATTACTCGTAGTTATCGAGCGCTTGGTATTCTTGAAGGTGATACTGTAACGTGGTTTTGGGTTGGTAGCCACGACGATTACGAGAAATTCTTCGGGTAATTTGGCTATGGAAGCATCAGTAATAGAAAATAAGCGTGGTTTTGATTTAAAGGATTATGCTTGTTCCTTCGGTTACGTTTTGGTAAAAGCTGGAATTGATGAAGTTAGTTCAACTCTAGCTAAATTAAAATCGGCAACTGTTATCAAAGATTTATATAGCAATTTTGCAGAATGTTCTGATTACGGTTATCTCGTATGGCAATACTTTGGTCATGATTGGACGATGTCTAGGTACGGAGTTTGTCAAAGCGAATTTTCTCAAAACCTATCTAAAATTTTAGAAACTGATTGTATTTATTACGAATATGAAAAAACATCGAGTTGGCAAGGATATACTTTTTTTAGAAATGGTGTTGAGATAGAAGGTTATAGTTTCGGTATTGATTATTATCAGGAGATGGCTGAATCAGCAGAATATACTGAAGAAGAATTCGATTTAGAAAGTTGCTATGATTCCTATATAAAAGACGAAAATAGAGATTATTTGTTTTTATTTCTTAGTAAAATTAGAAATGCTTCCGATGATGAAGTTAAAAATGATAAAACATTTGTAAACAACTTTTTTATTAGTCAAAACGCATGGTTGCCAAATTATGAATATATGCCATATTTTGACGAAAATGGTCATATAGAATTATCAAAATCACTTTTTGTAAGAGTTGATTTTTTGAAACTTTAATATCAAAGCCGTATTTTAATCAATATCATAGCCTGCATACTTTCTCACATATTCCGGCTGCAAACCTAATACAATATCTTCCTTAGCCACACCCATTTCTATCAAGTTATCGGCAAGTAAATCATCCGTTTGATTGCGTTGAATCCAGATTTTTCCGTCTTTAATATCAAAGTGCATTACACAATTATAAATCCGACGATGTTTATCCCATCCCAAATCTACGACTTGGTAATGGTCATTTTTTGTATCAACTATAGTTTGTACTTCGATATCACCGTTGACAGGCGGACATTTACTATATTCTGTTAGTATTTTTTGAATACACTGACGATAAAATTCTAACTTATCCATTTTACTATCACCTCTTTTACTGGGTCGTATACAATTAATTTTAATTGATACTGCTTTATCACTGCTTTTGGTAAATCTCTTTGAAAAAACGATTCATAAGCATAAATAGGTACTGCTAAATATAAAACACGTTCCTTATCTTTTTCTTTCAAAACTAAGCGGTAATTCAAAAACTGTCCTAATGCTAGATGAAAATCGGACAAAGCAGAATCGCTTAAAAAGCTTTTTACTTCTACTGCAATCTTTTCATCTTTCTTTTGAGCCGCTAATAATCGTTCTGCACCTAAATCAATTCTAACTTCATCTTCTTCGCCAAATTCGATTCTTAAAGGGTCATTTGTGATTACCCACTCTTCTTTCTGAAGTCCTTTTTTTACTGATTCATGAAACTTATCTTTAGCTGACATTTATCTCAAAAAGTTTGCGATTCTAAAATAGTATTATATAACGTCTGCGATACTGAAAAATCTATATGTATTTTTTATAATAAAACCTGAAAACTATAACAGCACTAATGTCCATTCTAATTTTAGCTGTATAATTAAAAAAATTAAAGCTATTCTTCACTCTAGCTAATGACAGCCTCACTATCCCAAATTATCACCTTGGAAGAATTCCTCAAGTTGCCTAAGATTGAGGAATCACCAGCTTGGGAATATTTAAATGGGGTTGCAATTCAAAAGCCAATGCCAAAATTCCGACATTCGATTATACAAAAGCGCTTGTTGAGAGTCGTTGATGATAATAGCGAAGAATATACCGCGTTTCCAGAATTGCGCTGTACCTTTGCTGGACGCTCTATTGTTCCCGATGTTGCGGTTGTGGCTTGGAGTCGAATTCAACTCAATGAAGTCGGTGAACCAGTTGATAATTTTGAGCAAGCACCCGATTGGACTATTGAGATTCTTTCCCCCGACCAAAAAGTAAACCGGGTAATTGATAATATATTACATTGTCTCCAAAATGGTTGTCATTTAGGATGGTTAATAGACCCAGATGATTATTCAATATTGATTTTTACTCCACAACAAGAACCCAAAATTTGCAGAGGTAGTACTCAACTCAAAGTATTAGAAGGAATTGATTTAACTTTAAGTGCAGAAGAAGTTTTTGGGTGGTTAAAAGTGCTTGAAAGAAAGTGAAAAGCCTTGTTGGAATTAAGCAAATATTCGGCGGTTGAAACCGCTACTACACAGGCAAAATCCACGGAGGTGGATTGTGAAAAAAAATCACAAAAGTTACGGAAAGGAGGCGCTGAAGCGCTACTACGAGCCTTATTACATTACAAATAAATAACCCGCGCAGGCGGGTTTTGTTTGTGTAGCCCCAGACTTCCAGTCTGAGGGTAGAATTATTCACTGCTCACTGCTCACTGCTCACTGTTAACTGCTCAAGACTCTCTCCCCGAAGCCCAAGTATCGCGCCATTTAACGGTACCTTCACTGGCAATTACCCAGCGACGAGCCAGCAGGTTTTCACGCAACGGTGAAGTCCCTTCGCGCAAGATTACATATTTATAACTAATAAGTTTACCAGCGCTTTCATTAAAGGGAATCTCGCTAAACCAAGTATTAGAATTAATGTACTCCAAAGGATATGCTTTACTGATATCCCAGTTACCTAATTCGGGACAATCACCTATTACGACAATTCTTTCACCTGGTTGAGTTTGTACCCCATTTAATTGCGCTCTAACTATTGTTTGCGCTTTCAATCTTTCCCCTACATGACTGATAACGATCGCCTCTTTTCCACCAAGTTCTAAGTTATAAATTTTTCCGTCTTTGACTTCAAATTTACGTCCGGTTAATACGCAAGTATGTTCTCTATCCGGTAACTCGGTATCTACTTCTTCTACGGTTGTAGCATCACCTCTATTCAAGGCTACGAAACAACGAGAGCCATTATAGCGGCGCACGTAACAGAAAGTATCTGGTGTAATATATTTCTCCCACTGACTGCCCATCGATATTGCTGGATTCAAACGACGCAACCCCGAAAGCTTCCGCACATCCCAATAAATCGCGGTTTCGGTATCCCATTTATCCATCATCGGACGGTTGTAGGGATCGTTATTTCCGTAGATGTTATCGTTGCCGTTGGTATCGTTATGCAGATATTGTTCGGTACCGTAAAATAAGCAGGGAATTCCGCGACTAGTCATTAAAAAATCAACTGCTAAACGCAAATTATCAACATCTGGGTTAAGAGTCAGGAAGCGGTGCATATCGTGATTATCGATAAAAGTTATCAATTCCGTTGCACCGTTGTAGCGATAATCCTGCTTTAAAACATCATTAACTAAATAAAACCCAGATTCATCATTCGTTCCTAAAGCTTGACGGAGTGCCATGCACAATCCAAAATCTAGTATAGTCATACCAGAGTTATTAGTGAATTCTACAGAGCGATCGTCATCTGGGCGGCTGTAAATCCATTCCCCGAAGATAAATACGTCAGGCTTATGATTGTACATTTCGCTGTTAAACTCTTGCCAAAACCAAATTGGCATATGTTTAACTGTATCTACCCTTAAAGCATCAACTCCTCTATCCAACCACTGCTTGATTGCTGATTTTATATAAGTTCTATACTGAATATTATTTTCATTAAAAGTAGCTAAACCCGATAATTCGCAGTTTTGTACCTGCCATTCACTTTCCCAATCGTTTACTTCACCATAATGGTGATACCAGTTGTCTTTATCATCGTTGAAATCGGCAATTTTCACGCCATCATCGTACAATTGACCTTTATGACCACCCGTATCGGGGCTGCTATGATTGCACACAATATCTAATATCAGCTTCATATTGCGCTTGTGCAATTCTTCAACCAAGCGATCGAAAACAGTATTTCTCGTATCTTGAGTTTTATTCAAAGAAGGTTCATCGTCGGGGGCAATAAAGCGAGGATTCAACCGTTTAAAATCCTTCGTCCAATAGCCATGAATTGCCGCACTTTCAATAAATAATTCTTCAACTTGCTCGAACAAAGGAGTTAACCAAAGAGCTGTAACTCCCAGGTTTCTCAAATAATCTAATTTATCAATAACTCCTTTTAAATCTCCTCCCCAATACTTACCCCATTCTTTGCGATCGGGGTCATAAAGTTCCGAATTAAACCCTTTATTATTCTTAGGATTGCCATCGAAAAAACGGTCAACTACAAGAAAATAGATGGTTTCTTGGCGAAATTCAATATCCCTAGTGTAGAGAAACTCCAAATTAATATCGGCATCGGAATCAGGAGTTTCTATAATCGCTTTAACTTCAGCTTCCGGATTTTCTACTTGATATTGAGCTTCTGTCGATCGAGATGGAGGAGTACTTACCATACGAGTTGATTTTATTTATGCTTATTTACTTAAATAATTCAATACTACTAACGTCAAATCCGTATTATTACCAATCTTTTTCTTTTTCCGTATTTTAATTATTAGAATTGTATTGTATTACTCATTTAGTGAAATACCACCTTTTTTATATCTACGTCTTCATTCTTTGGATAGAGATTATTTAACAAGGGTATAGGGAATGAGGAGTTTTATTTTACCCAAAAAATATACGGTGATTCGTAGTTCGATCGTAATAATTTCTACAGTGTCTAATAGACTTAGTTTGTAGTAAGGACTTTAGTCCTAAAATTAAGGAACCAATGCCCTGACTACGAACAATTGATTATTGATAATGGTGCGTTATTAGCTAGGACTTATTTCAAGTTTGTAGTAAGGACTTTAGTCCTAAAATTAAGGAACCAATGCCCTGACTACGAACAATTGATTATTGACGATCGTGCGTTACTAATTGTTAATTGAGACGACTGCAAACCGTGCATATGATTAAACAAACCCCAGCAATATTCTTCAGGTAACTTACACGTAATCGCACCCCGCAACACAACGTTAAAATACCAATCATTGGGTGCCATTTCTTCCAAAAGTTTGTTTACCACCACATAGGTGCGGACTTTTTTATATACCTTTCCTTGAAAATAAATTTCTACAGACTCTTGACGATAGCCACCACGGGGCACATCTTCGCGCTTATCCAAACTTTCGCTAAGCCTTAAAGGTAATCGATAAAGTACTCCATGCACGCTACTGATGGAATCTTTTACTACATCCAATACGCCACATTTACGGAAAGCACTGTAACGATAAAACCCCAATCTATAATTCTTGAGAATTCCCGCACCTATGACATAATCATGAGTATTTTCACCCATAGTGCGCTTTAAATCCACCGGACACATACAGGAGCCGTAAGCAAAATAATAAAACATCGGTTCATGAAGTTGCGATCGTTGCCTATTGTGAGATTCGCGGTGAGTGTGATTACTCATCTATCCACAGAAATATTTATTACATAAGTAAATATATCAAAAGATGGGGGATTGGGGAGATTCTTTTTGTTTTGAGTGTAGTAAGCATCTTCCTCAATCTCTCAAAATCAATGCAATTAACCGTTAAGATTCAAATTTTAATTGCCATGTGTTTATATTTACTTAAATAAAAGTTAAAACAGATACTAGGAGTTAAAAAGAATTCCTTCAATATCTGCGTAAATATATCTTTAAAAAAATAATATGGCTGCATTTAATAAAAAATCTTTGAGCGAGCAGGATATATGTACTAAATACATTACTCCCGCTTTGGTGAAAGCTGGCTGGGATATTATGTCTCAAATCCGTCAGGAGGTGACTTTTACTAGAGGAAGGGTTTTGGTTAGGGGTAAGTTAACTAGTAGAGGTGAAAGCAAACGCGCTGACTATATTCTTTACTATAAAGCGAATATTCCTATTGCTGTAATTGAAGCCAAAGATAATAAGCATAGCGTTGGCAGCGGGATGCAGCAAGGGTTGAGCTATGCTGAGATACTTGATATTCCCTTTGCTTATAGCTCAAATGGCGATGCTTTTTTAGAGCATGATTTTACCGGGATAACTGGTAAAATTGAGCAAGAATTGAGTCTTGAAAATTTCCCTTCACCACAAGAATTATGGCGGCGTTATTGTATTTGGAAGGGGATTGGAGAAGCGGAAAATAAAGTTGTTACTCAAGATTATTATTCCGATGGTAGTGGAAAAAAACCGCGCTACTATCAGTTGACGGCAATTAACCGCACAATAGAGGCGATTGCCAAGGGTGAAAACCGCATACTATTAGTAATGGCTACGGGTACGGGTAAGACTTTCACGGCGTTTCAGATTATTTGGCGGTTGTGGAAGTCGCGTACTAAAAAGCGGATTTTGTTTTTAGCTGACAGAAATATTTTAATCGACCAAACTAAGACTAATGATTTTAAACCTTTTGGTCAAGCGATGACTAAAATTAGTAAGCGTCAGGTAGATAAGTCTTATGAGATTTATTTGGCGCTTTATCAAGGGGTGACGGGGAATGAGGAAGTAAAGAATATTTACAAGCAGTTTTCTCCGGAATTTTTTGATTTGATAATTATCGATGAATGTCACCGGGGAAGCGCTGCGGAAGATTCAGCTTGGAGAGAGATTTTAGAGTATTTTAGTAGCGCCGCGCAAGTTGGTTTGACTGCGACACCAAAGGAAACTAAGGAAGTATCTAATATTGATTATTTTGGCGAACCAATATATACTTATTCGCTCAAACAAGGTATTGAAGATGGATTTTTAGCACCTTATAAAGTAATTCGGGTTGATATTGATAAAGATTTATCGGGATGGCGACCAAATGCAGGACAATTAGATAAATATGGTCAAGAAATAGAAGATAGAATTTACAATCAAAAGGATATCGATCGCAGTTTGGTTTTAGAGAAGCGGACGGAATTAGTTGCGAGAAGAGTCAGCGAGTTTTTGAAAAAAACCGATAGATTTGCTAAAACTATTGTATTTTGCGAAGATATTGACCATGCAGAAAGAATGCGTCAGGCTTTGGTAAATGAAAATCCAGATTTGGTATTACAAAATCGCAAATACGTGATGCGAATTACTGGCGATGAGAAGGAAGGTAAAGAGGAGTTAGATAACTTTATTTTGCCCGAAAGTAAATATCCCGTAATTGCTACTACATCTAAATTGATGACAACGGGAGTAGATGCTCAAACTTGTAAATTAATAGTATTAGATCGGCGTATTCAGTCGATGACTGAGTTTAAGCAGATAATCGGTAGGGGAACTCGAATTAATGAGGAATATGGCAAAACTTACTTTACAATAATAGACTTTAAAAAAGCCACAGAATTATTCGCCGATACCGACTTTGATGGCGAACCCGTACAGATTTACGAACCGAATATAAATCAACCTATTGTACCAGTAGAGGAAAGTGAATTTAAATATGGTACGGAAAAAATAGATCGGAAAGTAGCGGGAGAAAAGCGGACAAAATATGTAGTTGATGATGTAGAAGTTTCAGTTAGTGCCGAAAGAGTTCAATATTACGCTAAAGATGGTAAGTTAATTACAGAATCATTAAAAGACTATACTCGTAAGACAGTGAGTAGAGAATATAGCTCTTTAGATGACTTTTTGCGACGCTGGAATCAGTCAGACAAAAAACAAGCGATCGTTAACGAATTGCACGAACAAGGAATTTTATTTGAAGCCTTAGAAGCAGAAGTTGGTAAAGATTTCGATCCCTTCGATCTAATTTGTCACGTAGCATTCGATCAACCACCATTAAGTAGAAAACAACGCGCACAAAAGGTTTCTAAAGGCGATTATTTTAGTAAATATAGCGAAAAAGCGAAAGCGGTTTTAACTGCATTGTTAGATAAATATGCTTCAGAAGGAATCGAAGAAATAGAAGGAATGGCAGTTTTGAAAGTTCCACCGTTTACAGAATTAGCAACACCGATGGAAATTATTAAATTATTTGGTGGGAAAAAGCAGTATTTAGAAGCATTAGGGGAATTGAAAACCGAGCTTTATCGAGTTGCGTGATATTAAGTTCGTAGTAAGGGCATTGGTTCCCTCATAATTCCCGTAATATTTCGCATTTTACACCATTCGCGATTAGCCCAGATACCCGCCTCGGAATCAATTCCAAGGCTTATATACAAAGTACGTTGAAAACGTACTAAAAGCCTTGCCCAGTCTGATTTATCAGACTTTGTTGTGGGTTCCTGGGAATTTATTCCAAGGCGGTTATCGCGACTGGTGTAAGATAAATAGGACTAAATATCAATTTATATGTAAGTTTTGTGGGGTGCGTTAGGCGCACAATTAACGTAATTTTTTGATTCACCAGAAAATTACGGATTAAAAAAACCGCAGAGACGCGGAGAGCGCAGCGAAAAGTGTGGTCTTGGGGGTTTCCCCCATGAACAACTTTTCAAGACAGCGAAAAGAGGTAAGGAGAGATAGGTATTTTTGGAGCAGGATAGAATTAATATTAGAATTCATGCGTCGTAACGCACCGAAAAGTAGTAAATAATGCAATAATTATGCGTTATGTATTTGTTTGTAGTAAGGACTTTAGTCCTCGGAATTAGGGCTGAAGCCCTTACTACGAACATGAATTTAATTCCTAACTCTTAACTCATAACTTCCTAACCATGTCGATCAGCACTACTGTAAAAACTATCCAAGATATCATGCGTATTGATGAAGGTGTCGATGGTGACGCTCAACGCATTAGTCAGTTGACTTGGATGATTTTTCTTAAGGTTTTTGACGATCGCGAAACGGAGTACGAAATTTTTGATGATGATTATGTTTCGCCTTTACCTGATGAGTTGCGCTGGCGAAATTGGGCTGCTGATTCTGAGGGAATTACGGGTGATGAGCTATTAGATTTTGTTAATAATCAGTTATTTGTGAAGCTGAAAAATCTCAATTTAGATGAGGTTTTTGATTCTAAAGGAAGAATTATTCGCGATGCTTTTGAAGATGCTTTTAATTTTATGAAAAATGGCACTTTGATGCGTCAGGTGATTAATAAGCTGAATGAAATTGATTTTAATAATTCTAAGGATAAACAACTTTTTGGCGATATTTACGAACAAATTCTCAAGGATTTACAAAATGCGGGGAATGCTGGCGAATATTATACTCCTCGCGCTGTAACTCAGTTTATGGTGGATATGCTCAATCCGCGTTTGGGCGATCGCATTTTAGATCCAGCTTGCGGCACTGGTGGTTTTCTAACTTGCGCTTTGGAATATTTGAAAAAGCAGGTAAACACTGTTGAGGAAAAAGAGAAATTACAGCGGTTAATTGCAGGGGTGGAGAAAAAACCTTTACCTCATTTGCTGTGTATTACTAATATGTTATTGCATGAGGTGGAAGTTCCGGAAATTCGTCACGATAACACTTTGGCGCGTCCGTTACGAGATTATAAACCCCATGAAAAGGTAGATGTAATTGTTACTAATCCGCCGTTTGGTGGTAAGGAAGAAGACGGAATTGAAACTAATTTTCCTGCTGCTTATCGCACTAAAGAAACGGCTGATTTATTCCTAGTTTTAATTATGCATCTTTTAGTAGATGGCGGTAGAGCGGGAATTGTTTTACCCGACGGTACGCTGTTTGGTGAAGGTGTGAAAACCCGGATTAAAGAAAAGTTGTTGAGTGAGTGCAATTTACATACAATTGTGCGTTTACCCAACGGTGTTTTTAATCCCTATACAAGTATTAAAACTAATTTATTGTTTTTTATTAAAGGGAAACCCACAAAAGAAATTTGGTATTACGAACATCCTTACCCAGCGGGTTATAAGTCTTATTCTAAAACTAAACCAATAAAGATTGAAGAATTTGCAGTTGAGAAAGCTTGGTGGGATAATCGCGAAGAAAATGATTTTGCTTGGAAAGTTTCGGTAGAAGAGATTATTGCTAATGGTTACAATTTAGATATTAAAAATCCCTATCAAGAGAAAGAAAAACATCGGGATTTAGGAGAAATGTTGCTCGAATATGGGGAATTGAATGCTGGTTTGAGCGAGACGAGGAATTTGTTGAAAGCGGAATTGATGGGAGCTTTGGGGGATGATGGAGTTTAGATCCCCCCTAACCCCCCTTAAAAAAGGGGGGAACCGGAGTTAAAGTCCCCCTTCTTAAGGGGGATTTAGGGGGATCTCAAAAGATAATTATAAACTTAGGAGAGAGGTTTGGAGAGAGGTTAAACGGAGGTTTATTGATGGCATACAGTAATTTTACCTTAGCTAAAGTTAAAGCAGATTTTGGATTGACGGTTGATGAAACGCAAAATTTATTTAATGATATTCCAGCGGTTGAGCCATCGGAAATTTTAACTATGATTTTGCAAGATTATATTCCATTGGCTACGGCAATTGGCACAGAAAAAGCTCGCTCTGAATTTCTGATTGCACCGATTTTAAGTGAAGTTAGAAGGCAATTAAATAATCAAGTTAGTTTATTTTCCGGTACGGATTTTAATGTCGATATTGAAAAAGGACTTTTGGGATACTGCGATTTTTTAATAAGTGCTTCTTCAGAGCAATTTTTTATTAGCGCTCCGGTAATTAATATTGTAGAAGCAAAGAACGAAAATATTATTAGCGGTTTGGGACAATGTATTGCGGAAATGGTAGCATCTCAGATTTTTAATCAACGTCAAAATCTTGATATTCCGGTTATTTATGGTGTTGTTACCAGTGGGACTAATTGGCGTTTTTTGATGTTAAATGAAACTAAAGTTTGTATTGATATGGTGGAATATTATATTAATCAGGTTGATAAGATTTTAGGAATTATTTTAAATCCGATTCAAGCTTATTTGGCGAGGGTTAATGCGTGAATATAAAATATTTTTTGGTGAAATTAGATTTAATCTGGCGGTTGAAACCGCACGCCATTTGCTACAACGGGGGGAACCCCCGCAACGCAATGGCTCATCTACACGGGCAAAACCCACCTCCGTGGGTTTAATATTAATAAATAAACGAGGTTTAATGTTAACAACGAATTAATTCATAACCCGCGCAGGCGGGTTTCGCTTGTGTAGCCGTGAATTCTATTCGCCAGGTATTTATGTAAATTTAGATTTAATTAAAAACAATTTATGAATTTAGAAACCTTTTTTTCCAACTTTGAATTATTCGCCGATGCACCGAATGGCGTGCATAAATTACGCGAATTGATTTTACAATTAGCCGTACAGGGTAAATTAGTTCCGCAAAATCCCGATGATGAACCCGCTGCGGTTTTGTTGGAGAAGATTAAGGAAGAAAAGGAAAGGTTGGTTAAGGAAGGGAAGATTAAGAAGTCGAAGGAATTGCCACCTGTTGATGTGGGTGAGATGGCTTTTGATTTGCCGGAGGGTTGGGAGTGGGTGAGGTTTGATTCAATTTGTAATCAAATTACAGACGGCGCACATCATACACCAACTTATACAATTACAGGAATTCCTTTTTTATCTGTTAAAGATATTTCAGGAGGAACAATTAATTTATCTAATACTAGATATATTTCTGAAGAAACACATGAAAAACTTATAAAAAGATGTAAACCGGAATTTAATGACGTTTTACTAACCAAGGTTGGTACAACAGGAATAGGAAAAGTTATTGATGTAGACATAGAGTTTAGTATATTTGTAAGTCTAGCACTATTAAAGTTTAATCAAAATTTATTTTCACCCTATTATTTAGAGTTGGTTATTAATTCACCTTTAGTTAAAGATCAGTCCGAAAAAAATACCCAAGGAATAGGTAATAAAAATTTAGTTCTTAAACATATTAAAAATTTTATATTCCCCCTCCCCCCACTCAACGAACAACACCGAATCGTCGCCAAAGTAGACGCACTGATGAAACTATGCGACGAATTGGAAACACGATCGCAAAATAAGCGCGATCGCATTCTCAAATTAGGAGAAGTCGCAACTACCAAATTACTCACACCTACCACCAAAGAAAGCTTTAACCAGCACTGGAAAACCATCAGCGACAACTTCGACTTACTTTACAGCACCCCCGAAAACGTCAAACAACTGCGTCAAGCAATTTTGCAACTCGCTGTCATGGGTAAGTTAGTTCCGCAAAATCCCAATGATGAACCCGCTTCGGTTTTGCTGGAGAAGATTAAGGAAGAGAAGGAAAGGTTGGTTAAGGAAGGGAAGATTAAGAAGTCGAAGGAATTGCCGTCTGTTGATGCGGGTGAGATGGCTTTTGATTTGCCGGAGGGTTGGGAGTGGGTGAGGTTTGCTAATGTAGCTACCATTGAATCTAATTTAGTTAAACCAGATGCTTATCCTGAATATCCTCATATAGCACCAAACAGTATAGAAAAAGGAACTGGTAAATTACTCACTTACAACACTGTTGCAGAAGATAAGGTTATTAGTCCAAAACACTTATTTATCAAGGGCTATATTCTTTACTCTAAAATAAGACCAAACTTATCAAAGTCAGTTGTAATAGATTTTGATGGTTTATGTAGTGCTGATATGTATCCAATCAATTCTTATATTTACAATACTTATTTAAATTACTATATTTTATCTAATACATTTTTAAACCTAGTCGTAACTCAGGATAACCGTATAGTTATACCTAAAGTTAATCAACCACAACTTAATAATACAATTATCCCCCTTCCCCCCCTCAACGAACAACACCGCATCGTTGCCAAAGTAAACCAACTGATGTCATTATGCGACGAACTTGAAGCGAAGCTAACGCAGTCTATCGGGGATAGAGAGAAGTTGATGTCAGCAGCAGTGCGTCAGGTTTTAGCGGTATGATTTTTATTTACCCTTCTTTCATACTGCTGTATAAAGATGGTAATGCAACTCTTCCATGAAAACTTCTGTAGCGTCCTGAAAAATGTTCTAGATAAGGATGAGCTAAAGTAGTACGTCTTTTTGCAACTCCAGCTGTTATTTGAGAATATAAAACATCAGCTTCTACTGCAAATACTTTTTTAAAATCTGCGGTTAATTCAGGTAAACCTTCTCCCTCTAAGTCTAAATCTGACGATATCATTTCAAAAAAATAAAAGCGCTCGTGACGATTGGCGCTAACTAACTCCCATTCTTTTCTATTATCAATTAAACTTTTATTCGGTCTTATTGATTGAGCGGTATCAATTTCACACAATAATACAGAATTTAACAGTTTACCGCGCTTTTTTTCTATTTCTCCTGTTGATTTAATCTCTTCTCTAGCTCGAAAATCCCAATCTAAATCGCAATCTTGAGTGGTAACAATTACGTAAGGATGAATAATTTTTTCAAGTTTAATATCATCATTTTCAAATTGAGAACCATCTGTAATAATCGGTTTATACTGAATAATTCCTGTCAAAAATTCTCCTTGTCTAAGGGCTGAATCTCTGACAGATATATCGTATTTAGGTAATTCTGACATGAATAATTAATCCAAATCTAAAACCAGAGGAGGTCGAGTTTGTGCGGTATTTACCTTTGCTTTAATTACTTTGGGTGGTAAGCTTTCTTGTAAAGAATCAAAATCATTTGTAAAATCACTGTAATATTCTTTAATGCTTTCCAATTCACTAACAGCTTCATCTAATCCTTCTTGAGGAAGTAGACTTAAAAGAAGTATACATTTTAATAAATTTACGACTCTTTGAGGTATTTGTGAATAAGGAAATTCTACTTCAAAACTGACCTGAGAAGTAGGATTTATGTAAGGATATGAAATTGAATCATCTATTTTTTTATACGATCTTCTAACAGTAATTGAAACGTTACTTTCTGACTCTAAACTATTATTAATCATTGGTGCTAATTGATTTAGGCTCCATTGCGTCATGAAGTTCCTCCGTAATACTCCATCGGAAAAGTTTCCCTGCTGAATGTTTAAATTTGTCAACGATAGTCCAGACATCTTTTTTATCTAATCTCCCTATAGTAAAAAAATCTGACTCTAATAAATATGCTGCTTCTTGATTTTTTTTCTCTTCATCTTGAGCTATAACTAGCCCATGATTAAACTTTAATTGTCCATTTTCTACATCTTCGATTCTTATTTCTATATTTTTTATAGAAGCTTTTAATGAAGCAGCAATTTCTGGACTATGAAGTTCTGAAGCAATATGAGCGGGTATAAGTTCTGACCAATTTTTATCTTTAATATCTAAATTAGAACGAACTATTAAGTCCTGATACTTCAAATTAACTCTTGTATAAAAAGATGGTTGATAGATATTTTCAAATATTTGTAAAACTTTCTGAAACTTCAATTTAAAATCTTCATATCTTTCATATTCAGTTGTTGAAAGTGATATGAATTCTTGATTTAGAGATAATTGCCATCTTAAATTCTCCGACTTAAAGTGATAAATAGTATTTTGTGTATTCAGAGAAATACCTAACTGCTGAGACATTTTCAATACTTCAGTAGGTAATCCGGGAATATTAACGGTTTTTTGAACTTCATAGATGGGATAATCAAATCGAATTACATCTTGAAATTCTGCTGGCTCTTGATTGCTAATTTTGAGAATCGTCGGAAATCGTAACAGGCAAACCACTTCAATCAATGGATTGCGTTGATAAATTACCCGCTCGTAATCAGGAAGTTTCATCTAAAAACGCACCTTAAAGTGTATACCTATCTTAACTTGTAATTGATTATTTTAACAGGGCAAAAATGCTGAAACTGCTACTGGCTAAGTTCTGGAGACGATGGATCGACTTATAACCCGGATGCAAAAGTTCCTAAATTAGCTTTGCTAGCTTCGTACTTCTCAAGATTATTTTTTAAGATGTAATTTTTGAAAGTCAAGCATAGTGGATATGAACGCACTAGGATAATTTAATAAACTATATAATCAATGGTGCGTTATGCGCTCCCAACAATATGTTTTGTTGCAATCCTAATTAAGTTTGGCGCTATAACACAACGGCAATATTTGGGGAGGATAATCCACACCCAAATTTGTCTCCCCTACAAATTAAAACAGTCAATTAGCGATAGAGAAAAGTTGATGTCGGTAGCAGTGCGTCAAGGTTTAGCGGCGTGATTCTTATTTATTCTTTCTATCTATGTATCCTTTGAAACCAACTCCACTACCAAAACCACCTCCAAAAATAATAATTATCTTTAATACTTCCTGGTATACTGCTACATCTTTGTTTACTAAGAAAACTGTTAAACATACAAAAAACACTAAAACTATTATTAAAGTAAAAAAAGAATATTTTCTTGCTGATTGACTATCTGCAAAAGCTCTTTCATCATCTTTTTCTGCTATATCCAATATTTTAGAAATATGCTGCTCATTAATTTTTTCATAAATTGGAGAAACTAAAGAGGAAGAAGAAACACGTTGCATAGAGACACTTGCTTCTAAAACTTTCCTTACCTGGGGAGGTAATTCTTCTAACTCATCAGGAAGCTTTTCTAAGTCTCCTTTGTCCTTTTCATTCTCAGATATTTTATCGGAATTTTGTTTAGGCTCGTTTTCAGATTCAGACATTACTATCTACTCCTAATTTCACGAGATAAACCAGACGAAAAAATAGCTGAGTCAATATTTTCTAAATCCTCCAATGATGTAGCTAATTTAGAAGCTAAAAATGTCGTTAGCTTTTGTTCTAAAGTCTCTTGAACTATAATTTCAACTTCATTTTCAATAAAAACTGAACAAGCATGGCGAACTAAAGCTTCAAAAGCTTTATCACTAATTTCTCCATTAGCTTGTAAATAAGAAAAATAAGATAATAGACCTTTAAACTTTTCTAAATTCAAATAAGTTAATTTTTGTCTATTAGAAGCCGCTTTTTTAATATTTTCAATTCTGTTCATTTTTACATATCTTTTTATTTTCTAAATACATATTATGTTTGATAAACAATTAATAATAATATATAATATTACTGTTAAAAGTTGTATATTTTATTACTTGCTTGTTTAAATAAATAATCATAATGACAAATCCTATTAACTCTTAAAAAAGTAAATTTTGACTCATTAATATATTAACTTTTAAAATTCATATTGTAAATTTATCTTTACAATAGATAAAATATTAGTAAGTGTTTAAAATCACCAATGTCTGAAGCATATTTATTAGTATCCCACGGAAGTCGAGATCCGCGTCCTGAAGTCGCTATGGAAGAGTTAGCCAGAAATTTGGGCGATAAATTAGAAAGTGGTTTAAATTCTGATGCGATTGGTGGAGTCCGATCGCCAACGAAATGCGATTATCAAATAGGTACGGCTTATTTGGAATTACATCCCCAACCGCTACACGAGCAAATTGTAGATTTTAGCCGCAAAGCGATCGCTAACGGATGTCGTAGTTTAAAAATACTACCTTTGTTTCTACTGCCGGGAATTCACGTTACCGAAGATATCCCCGAAGAGGTGAATTTAGCTAAAAAAACCTTAAAAGAAGATATTTCCATCCACTTGCAACCATATTTAGGTTCTCACTTGGGTTTACAAAGGTTGCTCGCCAACAAAATTAACGATATATCTTTAGATGGCAGAATAATTGTAGCCCACGGTAGCCGTCGCGTGGAAGCAAATACCAGCATTGAAGCAATGGCTATTTCTTTGAATGCGGTTGCTGCTTATTGGGCTGTGGCTCCGAGTTTGAAAGATATTGTGGCTCAGTTAGCGGCTGATGGCAAGAAAAAAATCGCAATTATACCTTATTTTTTATTCGCAGGTGGTATTACCGATGCCATCGCGGAATCTATACAAGATTTAAAATTACAGTTTCCTGGGGTGAGTTTTGAATTATACGAACCTTTGGGAGCAAATGGGGAATTAACAGATTTAATTTGGGATTTGATGCAAAAATGAACCGGGAAAACACGCAAAAAATTGTGGGTAAGGTGTATCTCGTAGGCGCGGGACCAGGAGATCCGGGGTTGATGACTCTCAAGGGTAAAGCGTTGTTAGAAACTGCCGATGTAGTTATCTATGATGCTTTGGTGAGTCCGTCCATTCTCTTAATGGTTAACCCTCTTGCAGAAAAAATTAACGCCGGGAAAAGACGGGGAAGGCATTCTTTACCGCAAAATCAAACAACTGAATTATTGATTGAAAAAGCTCAGGATAATGCGATCGTAGTGCGTCTGAAAGGCGGCGATCCGTTTGTTTTCGGGCGCGGTGGCGAAGAGATGCAAGATTTACTCGAAGCCGGGATATCTGTAGAAGTAGTGCCGGGAATCACATCCGGAATTGCCGCTCCTGCCTATGCAGGTATTCCCTTAACCCATCGTCTCTATAGTTCATCAGTTACATTTGTCACCGGACACGAATCAGTAGGAAAATATCGTCCGGCAGTCGATTGGTTAAGTATCGCCAAAGGTTCGGAAACGATAGTGATTTACATGGGAATTCAAAATTTAGCCCATATTATCGAAGAATTATTAAAAGCCGGGTTGAGTGCAGATACACCCATAGGTTTAATCCGGTGGGGTACCCGCCCAGAGCAGGAAGAATTAATCGGTAAATTAGAGACTATTGTCGAGCAAGTTGAAAAAACCGGCTTTGAAGCACCAGCGATCGTTGTTATTGGTGCGGTAGTGAGATTGCATTCGGTTTTAAAGAGTTAGGAGTTAGGAGTGAGGAGTTAGGAATTAGGAGTTAGGAGTTATTCGACAATTTGTATCAATCTTACTATGCGCCTGCTCCCCTTTTACTTATGCTGTTGGTTCACTAAAACCAAACAAATTAAACAGCCAGTGATACCATTCAGGTTTATTTATAAAAACCTTTAAAGCTGACTCCAAATCAACATCCAAATCTCTATTTTGAATATCAATAATTAATTTATAAGTTAGTTCCAAGTGAATCCTATCCGGCTTAAAAAAGAAAATAAATTTGCCATTATGAGAATTGTTTAGCTGACTTATCTTCTCTTTAGCAACAAGACCTTTAATTTCAGTTAAGCGCTCATCCCGGAATAAACTAAAGCTGTCTTTGGGGTGCAGGCAAACTAACTCGTTGAAATTACCAATTCGACTAGTGAAAGACGCATTAGGAGACACTTGCAGAAAACCCAGTACGTAGTTTTGACGCTCAGTTTCAATGACAATATGCTCTGGCAAAACTCGTTTACCTAACTTATATAAAGTCAATTTAATCGGTTTGATATTGTTGAAAGCTTCGGCAATAGTCTTGAGTTTACCGATATCATCCGAATCAGAAATAATCGGCAGTTTATGATATTGCGCTTCTAGATAAGCTTTTTGCTTGGTTAAATACTCAATAACATATTCTTCTATTCGCTTTTCTTCACTTTTAACTTCAGGAACAAGCTGTTTTACCAAGTCTTCTATGTCAACCGAACCAGGTGTCTGCATTTCCCGTACAATACCCAGTAATGCTTGTTTAAATAGCTGTTGCTCGGAAGCTAATATTCGTAACTGCTGTTCTATTTTTTCATTACCGTCTAGCTTACGAACATTTTCTTTTATAGAGGGTAAAGGAATTTGACAAACCCGATAATTGTAGTATTCAGCGGCTCGATTCAAAACCGCACGCACAGATTTTTGTTCGAGAATATCCTCTAAATCTTCAGGTAAAAATATTTTTTCTAAAGGAATATTTAAACCTTGCAGCTTGACTTTGAGAATAGATAAAAGTTCGGTTTCCTGCGGTCTTTGTAACTGAATTTGATACTGAGATACTCTACCAATAATTGAGTTATCAAAAGTATCTTTAAACTGCTCCCAGCGATCGGGAAACATATTTAGGATAATCAAGCTATTAGGAACGTGGGTGAAAATCTCCTTGATAGTTTCTCCAAACTGAAGCAATATCTCCTTATTTTGGGGAAGTCCCAATCCTTCCAACTGGTCGAAGATAATAATCAAAGGCTGATCGAGGATAGATAATTTACCTAAAACCGAAATAGCTTCTAAAGAAAATTCTTCTAAGCTAAGGTTTTCTTGCCAATTTGGTAAACCAACTTTTTCTGCTTCCTCTTTTGATAAAGCCTGACCTGCTAGCCAACGTGTAGCAATATTTTTGTAATTATAGTCACTGTAGCTACAATACTTGGTAATTCCCTTAAGAATTGAGAAAGCAAAACCACCAGCCGAGTATTTTTTGACCCACCACTCATTAATTCGTTTGTGAATTTGCTGCCAGTATACTACCTTAGTATAAGTTCCTTCTTCCCCAAGAGCATCTAGATTTTCATCCTTTAGTGCTTTGATAATTTCTTGGTCTTTTTTAGTGAGATTTGAGAGGTCAGCAACAATTTTATCAAAGCTATTAATAATTAGATAATCTAATTGAGTAAATGTTCCAACCCGCTCGACTAAAGACTCCAAAATGCGGCTGTAAATATGGTACAGCACAGACGCAGAATTGTTAGGCTGACGGATAAAAAGCAATCGATTACTTGATAATCGCGCTTGTGCCAATCGCATCATCAAATGAGTCTTTCCCGAACCTGGTTCTCCAATTACCACCGCTCCTTTGCTTTGATGATTGTCATCGAGTTCAATATTTTTTAATATTGACTCAAGGGTAATAAATTGTTGGTGATAGGTATCGAAGTTATCGGGATGATTTTGAAAAGGGGTATCAACTCGACTACTGCTAAATGGATTTGGTTGTTCTTTTAATTTGTCTATCATTAACTGGCGATAAAGGTAATAGGTAAACTCTGCATCATACCGGGCAGAATGAGCCATGTCCCGGATAAAGTAGCGGTTATTAACCCGCAAATTTAAATATTTACTGAGATATTCTAAAGAGTAGCTTTCCAGCCCTAACCAATGATTTTTTGCTTTTATACAAGTGCAATCAAACTCCAGGGGAGGAACTTTTAAACCCGCTTTATGGAAGCTGAATTTAAGTACTTCAATATCGTGTTTAGCATAGTGGCAAACTATTTTCTTCCCTTGAACAATGTTTAAAAAGTCGGATAATAAACTCTTTAAACTTTTGAGATTAGGTAAATGAGAACCATTATTGGCATAGTCGCTAGAAAACCCTTCGTAGATTACACGTCCCTGACTATCTATAATTGCCAGTTCGCTTAATTCTGGCTTGCCCTCAGTATCAATAACTACGTAATCCATATAAATTTATCATATGCATAATTTGCCAAAACTCACATACTTTATACTAATTACAAATATAAATCCTTGTAGATATTACTAGGTATGAATGAATATCTGTAAAGCGTATTTTGCGCTTAAATCCTTTGCAAGCGACGATCGCTCTAAAGATATTTATACTGTAAGTCGGAAAATCTGAGTTTTTATCTCCCGATCTATTAGTCATTATTATTGATAGAACTAAGTAATTACTAGTTCCCAAAATATACACGGATTTATTAGTAGCAAAACATACTTAAATACTCAGAATAATTTAAATCAAAAAATATTACTATACGTATATACGTAATAGATTTATTGCTACTTGCCATCATATGCAAGATAGAAAATATGTATAGCTTTTAACAGTACCCGTAGGGGTACTTTTACGCTTTACCTGCGTGTTGTTGGTAAGTTTTGCATCTGCTGGAGTAAAGTAAGTAACTGAACAAAAATATTGACCGTGATTATTCGCTGTGTGAAGTAATCCCAACCCTTGCGATGAACCGCACCTGACGGTGAATGCTTCGTTTCAATCCCTTCAACTCGCAATGACATTGTGTAATTAATTATGTTTAACTACTTTTCCCCATCTCCCCATCCCCCCATCCCCTTGTCCCCCCATCCCTTCCGATGTAACACTTAACAGTTGAATATTTTTCGATTCAGCCTAAAATAAAACGACTGTGATTATACTAGGTGGCTCTACGAGGAGTTGTATCGACGATGAAGTTTTTATTTAAGCAGGATTCGCCCCCAGTACAAGAAGATAACTCGAAATCAGTTGAAACCCAAACTCCTGGCTTAGGGACGTTTGGTGGAGTTTATACGCCTTCAATTTTGACAATTTTGGGCGTAATTATGTATCTGCGGTTTGGCTGGGTTGTAGGGAATGTGGGGTTGGTGGGTTCTCTTATCATTGTCACTCTTGCCACATCTATTACTTTGCTTACTTCTTTGTCGGTTTGCGCGATCGCCACCGATAAAGTTGTGCGGGTGGGTGGTGCTTACTACATGATTAGCCGCTGTTTGGGTATTGAAGTCGGTGGTGCTGTGGGTATTTCTCTTTATTTTGCTCAAGCGCTTTCGATCGCTCTTTATACCATCGGTTTTGCTGAAAGTGTGGTGCAAACTTTTGCCAGTCTCAATCAAACTTATGTGGCTCTAATTACAACTATTTTGGTGGCAATTTTGGCGGTGACTTCTGCGGAAGTTGCGGTGAAAGCACAATATGTAATTATGGGAGCGATCGCCTTATCGCTTGTATGTTTGGTTTTTGGCGGTGCCATACCAAATGTTACACCCCAAGGATGGGATATTCCTGCTAACGGCGTTCCTTTTTGGGGAGTGTTTGCGGTGTTTTTCCCTGCGGTAACTGGTATCATGTCGGGGGTTAGTATGTCGGGGGATTTACGCAATCCCAGCCGCTCTATTCCTAGCGGTACTTTAGCAGCCGTCGCTACGGGATACGCTGTTTACATGATTTTGCCGCTGATAATTGCCATGCGTGCGGATACCGCAACCTTGGTTAAGGTACCGCTAGCAATGAAAATGATGTCTCTATGGGGACCGGCGATTTTATTCGGTGTATGGGGGGCAACTTTGTCAAGCGCTTTGGGTAGTATTTTGGCGGCTCCCCGCGTATTGCAAGCTTTGGCACGAGATGGAATTTTACCGCGTTGGATGTCCTTTTTAGGTAGAGGTAGCGGTGAAAATGACGAACCGCGTATCGGTACTTGGGTAACTCTGGGTGTGGCGATCGCGGCGGTGTGCATCGGCGATTTAAACTTGATTGCGCCAGTGCTGACGATGTTTTTCCTCACCACTTACTTAGTATTAAATATTTCGGCAACTATCGAAGGATTGCTGCAAAGTCCTTCATTTCGACCTAGTTTTAAAGTCCATTGGGTTTTATCTTTGCTGGGGGGAATTGGTTGTTTGGCAGTGATGTTTTTGATCAACGCAGTTGCTACTATAGTCGCGGCTGCAATCGTGTTGGCAATATTCTTTTGGCTGCAACAACGCGAACTAGCCACTACTTGGGGAGATGTACGTCAAGGAATCTGGATGACATTACTCCGCACGGGAATTTTTCAAATTGATAGTGTCGAAGATACCAAGAATTGGCGACCTAATATTTTAGTATTTTCCGGGAGTCCTAACAAGCGTTGGTCGTTGATTCAATTAGCTTATGCATTAACCCACAAACGAGGTTTTATTACCGTATCAAGCGTTGTATCAAGTGGTACGCGAGACTTAGCGCGACAAATGCAGCTTGAAAATACAATTCGCGAGCAGTTGAAAAAGCAGCACGTGCAAGCATTAGTTCGCGTGGTAACGGCACCAGATCCCTTTGAAGGAA
Organism: Rivularia sp. (in: cyanobacteria); assembly: GCA_965234645.1. Classification (GTDB taxonomy): domain Bacteria; phylum Cyanobacteriota; class Cyanobacteriia; order Cyanobacteriales; family Nostocaceae; genus Rivularia. Next base: position 1,441,237 of record OZ248344.1, read on the forward strand.
TGCTGCAACTCGTCGAAGCCTATGGATTAGGTCTTTTGGTACCCAACATTATATTATTAGGAGACAGCGAACAAGCAACCAGACGCGACCAATACTGCAACACGATCGCCCAACTCCATCATGCCAAACGCAGCGTTATGGTTTTACGAGAAAATGAGGAACGAGGATTTGGGCAGTTTCGCCGGATAGATGTATGGTGGGGAGGAATGCAAGACAACGGCGGATTAATGCTATTGCTCGCTCATATGTTGCGATCGACAATCGAATGGCGCGACGCTCAGATATATATCAAGCTACTTGTTGCCAACGAAGCAGGCGCAAAAAATGCCGAAATAAACTTAAATGCCATGCTGAGTCGGTTTCGGATCGCAGCTATACCCGAAGTAATAGTAGCAGCGAATCGTTCTTTTGAAACCGTTTTACACGAAACTTCCCAAGATGCAGACATAATATTTTTGGGAATGGCAACTCCCACAGATCGAAACTTTACCGAATATTACGAACAAATGCACGCACGCACCGCCAACCTTCCCACAATTATGTACGTTATGGCTGCACCCGATTTTGCATTTGCTGAAGTTTGAACTGAAATTATAAATCGTTTTTTCGTAAATATAAACCCGGTTTTTCCCACAAAACACCGGGTTTTTGATTGAGATTCATCTATCAAGTTAATAATCTCACAATTATTTCTTTAGTTAGAACTAGAAGAAATTGTAATTCTAACTTATGAATGATTTAGGATTACTTAATTTTGTTCTAAGATTAGATTAGATAAAAAAGTTGATTTTAGAAAACGAATATCATTTACTTACAATTAACCTCAACGTGAAATAGTTTAAGGCAAAAATTTTAAAAAATTAGAACTAATTAGAACAAGAACAAAGGAGACACTAATGAATAACAAAATTGCAAAAATCTTTCTTTTACCTTTAGGTATAGCTTCTGCGATCGCGATTACCGCCGTACCTTTTAGTAAGCCCGTAATGGCACAAAGAGTAACAGCGTTTGCAGATGGTAATATGACCGAATATTCACCAACTTCTGCACCAGTATTAAGACCTGGTAGTAGATCGCAAGCTGTAAAAGATGTACAATTATTGTTGAACCAAAATAAGTTTTACTACGGTGCAATGGATGGGATATACGGACCGAGAATGCGTTCATCCATTATAAGTTTCCAAAGGTCTAGAAACTTACCCGCAGATGGTGTTGTAAATGCTAAAACTTGGGAAGCATTAATAGATTTAGATAAACGTACATCACCCACACGTTTCGCATATTTGGGTAAATATTCACCTTCAACCGCACCCATGTTAAAGGTTGGTAGCAAAGGGCAAGCTGTAAGAGACGTACAAACATATCTTAAACAGCAAGGCTTTTATGTCGGACAAGTTGATGGTATTTACGGACGTGCAACAGCTTCTGCGGTAAAATCTTTTCAGCAAAATAGAGCTAAATTAAGAGCAGATGGAATTGTAGGTAGTAGCACCTGGCAAGCAATGATTAACGATAAAAAAGGTCCCTTCGCGATTAGATAAATAGTTGATAGTTAATAGTTAATAGTTAAAAATTAGAAACCCGGCTTTTTCAATAAACCGGGTTTTTTAATTAATGGTTCGTAGTAATAGCTTTAGCTCTGATTCGATAACTATAGTTCTTACTACAAACTAATTAAAATCAATTTCACAGAATATTAAACACCGATATTGGGTTACAACATGATTAATATTCTTATTTATTAGGACTTATACAACGAAGAAATGTCATTGCGTAAGTCCTATTCATGTTTCGCATCTAACCCAAACTACAAGAAAGTAAGAATATTTTTACTTAGCATCTTCAACTTTCACAATAAATTTATAAGCCGGGTTGTTGCTTTGAATTGGAGGTACTTTTCCTTGAGCAGCCATTGTTTGATAAACTAAAGCCGCTGTTTCTCCCCTACTTATTAACTGATTGGGATTAAGAATATTGGTGTTAGGATAGTTTACAACAATATTCCGTGTAGTTGCTGCTGCAACTTGTGGAACAGCATTTTCAGGAATTTTATTAGCATCTTTGTAAGCTTCTTGAACGATAGCTGCTGCTGTTAATGGTGCTGTGGCTGTATTGGTTTCTTTGGTATTTGCCGGTGTATTAGCCGCAGTTGGATTATTTCCGACATTATTATTCATCGGTTGGGGCATTTTAGCAGCATTAGCTCTTTGAATCAGTAAAGGCTGCATCAAAGAAGTAATCCCGATTGGCAACATCAAACGCTTTCTTTTTGTTTGAGCGGCTCTTCTTCTCATATATGGAGGAATAATTCTCGGAGTGTTTGTTGTAACGGCGGAAGTTTGTACGGGTTTTGCTTGATAACTTAAATCTAAACCTCTTGTTAAAGCATTAATTGCTTCTAATTTGGTAACTTCTTGACGGGGACGAAATAGATTATCATCACCGGATAAAAACCCTTCTTCTACAGATTCTTCTATTGCTTTACTCGCCCAATAACCTTGGGGAACATCTTTATATACAGAACCACTTTTAATTTGCTTTTCTTTATTTTGGTCGAAAGCTTTACGAATTATAGCAGCGAATTCATCTCTATCTAATGCCTGATTTGGTCTGTATCTACCGTCGGGATATCCAGTTATAACATTTCTTTCTGCTAAACCTTTAATAAACGGTTGCGCCCAATAATTGGGTTCTACATCGGGAAATGTTGATTGTGGAGAGGATTGAGCATTAGTTACCAATGGAATGCCTACAGCACCTACTGCCAAACCTACTGCTATTATAGATGCGCCTATAATCGGAAAATGTCGTAAGGTATTCATTATAATATCCTCAAATAATTATATTGCCGTATTCTAGATATTAAGTTGTTGACTCTAAAGAATTTATCCATCTGGCGATATAAAATTGAGATTCTCTAGAAATAAATTATTAAGTTAAGATTTGCTATCTTTTGTAATATTACTTATAGTTAAATAAATTTTTATTTTAAAAAATAAAAAGTTTAATTTATTATTAATATGCATCCTAACTTGATATAAATAGATTACGACTTACGCAAAGCCCTGCTTCCTCAAGGCGGTTGGGGAAATCTAATTGTGTGGAATACTATTAGATTTTTTTTTGTATAAGTCCTATAGATAAAAGCAGCATTAAATTAGGGTGTATAATGGTTGACCACGATCGATTATTTAAAGAGTTAATTTCAACGTTTTTTGTAGAATTTCTCGAATTGTTTCTGCCGGATGTTTTAAAAGATATCGATCGAGATACTATACAGTTTTTACCACAAGAAGTTTTGACAGATGTGACTTCTGGAGATAAAAAAACGGTGGATATACTTGTAAAAGTAAAGTATCGGCAGCAAGATACCTTCTTTTTAATTCATGTTGAAGCGCAATCTTATAGTCAGGCAGAATTTACTAAGCGGATGTTTCAGTATTTTGCGCGACTCCATGAAAAGTACGATTTACCAATTTATCCGGTAGTAATATTTTCCTTTGACGAACCAAAACGCCCAGAGCCTTGCAATTACAGCGTTACTTTTCCTACTTTAGATGTATTGCAATTTAATTTTGCGGCAATTCAGTTAAATCAATTGAGTTGGAGAGATTATTTAACGCAACGAAATCCAGTTGCTGCGGCTTTGATGAGCAAGATGAATATCGCAATATCCGAACGTCCGCGAGTAAAAGCTGAATGTTTGAGATTATTACTTACTTTACAATTAGACCGGGCGCGGATGCAATTGATTTCTGGGTTTGTGGATACTTATTTACGATTGAATGCCCAAGAGAAGCAAGTGTTTGAAACCACTATCGATACAATGGGGTTAACTAATGATGAGCAGGAGGAATATATGGAGATTGTAACTAGTTGGGGAATAGAAAAAGCTGAAAAAATAGCGATGAATTCGCTGCGGAAAGGGATGACGGTAGAAGACGTTGCAGAAATAACTGAGTTAACTGTGGAGCGGGTACGGGAGTTACAAACGCAATTACGAAAGGAAAATTAACAAATATATGGAAATGTTAACTAGTTGGGGAATAGAAAAAGCTGAAAAAATAGCGATGAATTCGCTGCGGAAAGGGATGACGGTAGAAGACGTTGCAGAAATAACTGAGTTAACTGTGGAGCGGGTACGGGAGTTACAAAATCAATTACAAAAGGGAAATTAATAAAGATATGGGGATGGGGAGATGGAAATAACTGAGTTAACTGTGGAGCGGGTACGGGAGTTACAAAATCAATTACAAAAGGGAAATTAATAAAGATATGGGGATGGGGAGATGGTGAATCCACTCTCGTGCGGAGGTTCCCTCCGTTGAGAGAAGTGGTGAACCCGTTCACGCGAAGCGTGCGGCTCAGGGGGAGACAAGGGGACAAGGGGAGAAAAGACGAAGAAAAATGAAATTGCTTCCTCCGCTTTCTTTACTCCTAACTCATAACTCATAACTCCTAACTCCTAACTATCCTCAATCCCCAATCCCCAATTACCCAACAACCAATTGCTGAGAATCTAATTTTTCAACCCAATCGATCGCACTACGCACTTCATCACATGACGGCATTTGTTTTAAACGCATTAATTCGGTAATTGCTGCAATATCTTTATCGTGTTGAGAGCCAGCTACTGCTAAAATTTGATTATCTTTTATGTAAAAAACTAGAAATTCTTGCTCGTCTAAATTACCTTGAATGATAATATCGTCAAAACTTTCAGCGTGTCCGGCATAACGCAACTTTACATCAAATTGTCCCGACCAGAAAAAGGGAACGTCGTCAAATTTAACTTTCTCTCCTACCATATTACGAGCCGCAATCCTTCCGTGCTGTTGCGCTAACCGCCAATGTTCTATGCGGGTGGGTTCCCCCGTTGCAGCGTAAGGAAAACGAGCGATATCTCCAGCTATATATAGATTATCGGCTGCTTGCAAATATTTATTTACATTTACACTCTTATCTTTTTCATTTAACTCTACTCCCTGCAAAAATTCGGTAACGGGTTCAACTCCGATACCAACTACTACTAAATCTGCATTTAAAGTTTCGCCGTTTTCTAATACCGCAGTTTCAACTTTACCGTTACCTTCAAACTGCTTTACTTTGGTTCCCATCTGGAAAGTTACGCCATTTGATTCGTGCAGTTTCTGAAACATGGTACCTATCTCTTTTCCGAGAATTTTCTCAAAAGGTACGCTGACAGGTGCAACTACAGTTACCTTAATACCGCGTTGAGTCAAACTTGAAGCTGCTTCCATGCCGATGAAGCTAGAACCTATAACTACAGCAGTTTTGGCGTTTTCGGCTGCATCTATAATGCGATCGGCATCTTCCGGCTTTCGTAGAGTAAAAATATTATTTAAATCGGCACCCGGTACTTTTAAATTATTAGCTTTACCACCAGTTGCTACCAATAAAGCATCGTATTCTAAAGTCGTATTATCTGCAAAAGTAACAGTTTTCTTTGCTGCTTCTACTTTCGTAACCGATTTGCGATCGCGAACTTCAATATCCCATTCTTTGTAAAATTCTGCGGAGCGTAATACTAAAGAATCCTTTTGTGAATCGTTTTGCAAATACTTTTTACTTAAAGCAGTGCGATCGTAAGGTAAGATATCTTCACGAGTTAACATGACGATCTTACCTGCGAAACCAGCTTGACGTAAGCTTTCTACTGCCGCACTTCCCGCAGCACCAGCCCCCAAAATTGCAAAAGTGCGGTTATCTTTTTGCAGATTAGATTTCACCATATCTGGCGTGCGTTGAGCGGGGATTTCTTCAGGTAGCTGTACGATTAAATCTTCTCCCTCTACCCTGACAGAAAAACGAGGCAAAGCATCAAGCGCGGGAGGTTGTTCTAAGTTGCCACTTTTAATATGAAAACAAGCATTATGCCAAGGACAAACTACCTTTTCTCCATTCAATATACCTTTTTCTAAAGGTGCGCCGTAATGAGTACAATGTGCTGCTGTTGCAAAAAATTCATCTTCAACTCGCGCCAGTAAAATCTGCTTTTCTCCCACATCAAAGGAGCGCATCTCACCTTTTTTTAAATCTGAAGCATTTGCTACGCGTACATCTTTATAATTCATAATACCTTTTCTAATTTTCTAATCTCATATTTTTATCCAGAATTACTCATTGTCTTTTCGAGAAGCTAAGAGAAGTAGAAATAAATAGCTTCTAGATTATAGACAGTAAAATAAGACAACGAAAGTTGTAACTTTCGTCGCCAATCCATCAAGTAATTACCGGATATGGATATAGTTTAATTATTAGAATAATTTTAAATTTATGATTCTCTCTAAAAGATGATTTTAGATAAATATCGAATGTATTTTCTCCTTCTATTCTCTTTCTAAAGGTATAGTTACTATTTTTAAAAATTTAGTATGGCATTTCTTTTAAAGGATGTTTTCCAAGTATCTATTGTAACCTCATTACTGCTTCGATCCCCCCCTTCCCCCTTGCCAAGGGGGGTTAAGGTCTTCTAGTCTTATCTGTAGCTTTCCAAATATTCTCTTAAATAATTCAAATTGTTAAAAACCCGATTTTTTTTAAACCGGGTTTTTTAATTGAGAATTAAATATAAACTTATAAATTTATTTCTTTTTAAATCCGTTTTTCTCTTTCTACTCGCTTGTAACTGGTGGTGATTTCTCTTCGATTTCCAAATCCGGTAAACCTTCCAACTTTTCAGAAATCCTCTCTGCTGGTAACATGGGTACAATTACGCTTAAACCACCCGGAATGCACTCTACTTCTAAAGGTGTATTGCCAATCATTTCCCCATCTAAAACAATTTTTTGCGGCGGATCGGTAGTGATTTTTACGCGCTTGGCTCGCAAATAGCCGATGTCATCGCGTTTGGCTGCATCCCCCCGCAAACCCGTTTGTAGTAAGTGATAGGAGGCTGCGATCGCGGCTCCCCAATTATTAGATGAGATGATGGTAATATCAAGTAATCCATCGTCATAAAGAATACCTGCCGGACCCTGAGCTAATACTGATGTTGGCGGTGCTGCATTCGCCACAGTTAAAGCACCAGCAGAAACGCGAATAATTTTTTCATCGGTTTCAATTTCAGCATCAAAAAGTTCTAATTCCCGTAGTTGCTGTATTCCGGAAACCAAATAAGCCAAAGCACCCCAGCGTTGTTTTGCATCTCGCGAAGCATGTTCTATGGTTTCAGCTTCAAAACCGATACCAGCCAGCAACGTCATCAATCTACCGTTGCATCTACCAATATCAATTCTACGGGTTTTACCAGATAAAATCGTTTCGCAAGCTTCATCCAAAGTATCGGGAAGACCTAAAGCAGAAGCAAAAGCATTTGCAGTACCTCTAGGTATTATTCCTAAAGGAATAGTTGTTTCCCCTAAAGCTCTCGCTGCTTCTGAAAGAGTACCATCACCACCAGCGGCAATAACGATTTCAAATTCATTTTTTATCGCTTGTTCAGCTAACTCATAGGCGCTAACTTCTTCCGTGGTAAATTGAACATCTAACTCAAATTGAGGAGATAAAAGTTCTTTTATTCTTTCTAACTCTTGTTCGGGTTCAGCTGAACCAGATACTGGATTAAAAATCAGACAAGCTTTTCGACGACTCATAAGAAACTGTGGCGGCTTACCGAGGTGGGACTTACGAATGTTATTCGATATTTACCGATTTTGAACAATATTTTCAAAAAATAAATCTAGCTGAAGGGGTAATTTTAGCTTAATTTATCGTAAATAAACATAATTAATATAGATAATTTTTACGATCGCCAAAATAATTGCTCATATTTATCAAACTCCATCATCCTTACGTTTCAATTATCCCTACCTCTTTCTATATAAAAAAATGTTACTCCACAATCTATCTATAGATTAAGGGTTATCGGCAAAGCTTCAATTAACATTGGTAGCAGAGAGAGAAAAGAAGATTCAGTTGAAAATTAAAACTGAATTATATAAATACCGTCCGAAAAAGAGAAGGAACGTAATTAATGTTTTTCCATAAGAAAGAATTAATCAACAAAGAAGTAAAAATTGACGCACCCGATCCTCGTTTCGCTCAACTTTTACTAGAACAGTTTGGTGGTGCAACTGGCGAACTATCCGCAGCTTTACAATACTGGGTGCAGTCTTTCCACACGGAAGACGCAGGTATTAAAGATATGCTGCAAGATATCGCCACCGAAGAGTTTAGCCACTTGGAAATGATTGGTAAACTCATCGAAATGCATACCGATAACGTAGACCAAACCGATGCATTCAAAAGCACTTTATTCGCAGTACGCGGTAAAGGACCTCACTTCTTAGATTCTCAAGGTTCTGCTTGGACTGCGACCTACTTAAATGAAGGTGGTAGCATGGTAAGAGATTTACGCGCAAACATTGCAGCAGAAGCCGGTGCGCGTACTACTTATGAATCCTTGATTCAATTAGCACCAGACCAAGGCACCAAACAAACTTTAGTACACTTGTTAACGCGGGAAATTTCCCACACCAAGATGTTCATGAAAGCCTTGGATTCGATGGGTAAATTAACCGAGCCATTCTTCGGTAACATCCAACCCGATTCTACCGTAGACCTTTACTACAACTTGTCTACCAACGGTGCAAAAGATGAGCGCGGTCCTTGGAATTCCGACGAAAACTTCCGCTACATCGCCGATCCAATGAAAGAGAAAGTATAAACTGTTTGACACTCGTAACACACTTGCTACTTAAGCTATAGGGAACTGGGGGGAGAGGTATATTATTGCCTTTTCCCTTTTTTATTATCAATTATCAATTATCAATTACCAATTATCAATTATCAATTACCAAATATAGTCATGAAAAAATTTGATTATTCTTTAGACTATAAAAATATCGATTTCCGCAAATCTCCCGAACTTTATATAGTAGGTAAGGGAGAACAGGGAGTATTATTAGTAGAACCGTATAAATCAGAGATATTGCCTTTTTGGCGGTTCAAAACTCCGGATATTGCTAAAGAATCGAGCGATAAGATTTATCAATTATTTTTAGATTATCTGAGTCAAGATGATTTTGTCGGTGCTGATATGGCGCGAAAGTTTTTACAAATGGGCTATACTCGTGCGCGTCGATATGCTAATCATAAAAGTGGTAAAAAATATCGTAGCAATCCCCAAAAAGCTACCTCGGAAGAAGAAGAAAAAAAATTACGTCAAGAAATTTTACCGAATGAAGTAGACCCCGTGAAAGCAGAATCGGCGGCGATATTTAAAGAGAAATGGCAGCAAGCTAAAAATAACGAAAAGTATTTACAGCTTTTAGCGAAACATAATAATGAATAATAACTCCTAACTCGGATGCTTTTTCATCCCCTTGTCTACCCATCCCCCTTTCTCCCAATTACCTATCCTTAGATAGATGGCAAAATCTGATATTTAAAACTTTAGTTTGTTTGCATAATTGAGAATTAAGATTAGAATCATAAATATTAATTTTTAAAAGTATTTATTTTTACAATATATGTACTTAATAATTGTGGGTGCTGGTGCGATCGCTCGATATTTGACTTCGCTTGCTTTGGAAAGCAATCATAGAGTTGCGGTTATTGAAAAAGATAAGACACTTGCTCAGAATCTTTTAAATAAATACGATGTCAAGGTGTTTGAAGCCGATATTGCTCAAGATGGAATTCTTGATGAAGCGGAAGTGGATGCGGCAGATGCAATGATTGCTACAACTTCAGATGATTCTGCAAACTTGATGGCGATGTTTTTAGGTAAGGAAAGAGGGATAAAAAATTTAGTTTCTATGTTACAAAATACCGACCATAAAACAATGTTTGAAAGGTTGGGTGTTCGCGTTATTGCCGAACCGGAAAAGTTAATTGCACAACAGCTTTTTAGTTTTCTTGATTCAGACTAATTAAGTAAATAGCTATCGGACGCATGATAGAAAATTAAACCCTTAACTGATTAAATGAATTCTTATACTAAAACGATTCTTCGCGACATCGGTTTGTTTCTGCACGTACCGGGAGCGATGGCTCTATTATCAATACCTATTTGTTTGCTGTGGGGTGAATATTACGCAATTTTACCTTTCATAATCTGCGGTATTATACCTTTAATAATAGGACAATTACTATACCGTTTATTTTCTCCTGGTGCAGAGAAAAGTAAGATACATCACGCAATGATTACTGTGGCTTTATGTTGGTTAATCGTACCGATTATTGGGGCAATTCCGTTATTAACGATCGCCTCAAATTTGGCAGCTTTTCCGGAAACACCTCAAACTATTCTGAATTTTCAAAACCCTTGGAATGCTTTATTTGAATCTTTTTCTGGGTTTACTAGTACCGGGTTATCGGTTGCACTCCGAGCCAGTCAATTACCTCATAGTTTGCAATGGTGGCGAAGTTTTATGGAATGGATTGGTGGTGTAGGGGTTATTGTCTTAGTTATATCGCTTTTAGAACCTACTACCGACGCTTATCAACTTTATTCTAGTGAAGGGAGAAATAAGAGAATTGCCCTTAACGTAAAAACTACAGCCAGAAAAATTTGGTGGATTTATTTAATATATACAATTGGTAGCATTTTTATATTCAGAATTGCGGGAATGCCTTGGTGGGAAGCATTAAATCACGGTATGGCAGGAATGTCTACTGGAGGTTTTAGCGTTCGCGATGATAGTATTGGCGCTTATTCTCCGATAATTCAAATGGCTGTTATCCCGACAATGATTATCGGCGCTATTAGTTTTCCAGTTCACTATCGGCTATTAACCTTCAGGCGTTTATCTGCATTATGGAGCGATAATCAACATCAAGCTTTATGGTTTTTATTAGCAACGGGAATTGCGTTTCTAGGTTTGATAAATTACAGTTTTTTCGGTTCTCCATTGTGGTTGCATACAGTTTTTCAATGGGCTTCCGCCTTGGGAACTTGCGGATTTAATACGATTGATTTGTATGATTGGAGTGACAGCGCCAAATTATTATTAACTTTAGCAATGATTATTGGCGGTACCGCTGGTTCTACTGTCGGGGGATTTAAGCTCAATCGATTGGTATTTTTATGTAAAGCAATAATTTGGAGATTTCGCAGAATTTTACTAACATCTCATGAATTAATGCGCTACAAATTTGATGACAAAGTATTGAATGAAACAGAAGCTACTCGTCAGGTAGAAGCAGCAGCAGTTTTAGCGTTTTTGTGGATAGTAATATTAATAGTCGGCGTATTTATTCTATTACAGTTAACCTTACCAGACTTCACGTTAAGCGATGTTTTATTTGAAGCAGCTTCAGCTTTAGGAAGTGTAGGTTTATCTGTTGGGATTACCAGCCCCGAACTTCCTTGGTTAGGAAAACTAACTTTAATTATATTTATGTGGATGGGAAGATTAGAAATCATCCCAGTTTTAATTCTTTTTTCTGAACTTCGTAAAAAGATGATAAGAAGGTTAAAGGTCAAAGGTTAAAGGTTAATAAATAACTGGTAACTAAATATCATTACCGGAATCAATAATAATCTATCTTTGGAATGAATTGTTATCTCTATAATTATCTATAAAGATGCTTGTAAAATTTGGTTGAATTCTTTAAGTTATGATTAAATAGTTTCATACATAGATAAGCTAATCTTATTTATTAATAAAAAATAATAGATAAATAAATCAAGCAAATAATTATTATGTAGCAAAAAGGAATTAATTTATGACTTTCAAAAAAATCCTTGTAGCTTTGGAATTTTCACCGAGAGATGAAGCTGTGTTTTCTGAAGCGGTAAATTTAGCTCAATATATAGGAGCGCAGTTAACGCTAATTCATTGTTTATCTGACCTGACCGAAATGGCAATGATGTCTCAAACAAGTCTAGGTAGCGGCTATGGTTTGCCTGGAAGTACTGCTGGAAATACTATGTCCCCAGCAATGGCGAACATGGATTTAATTGAGTCAGCGAATGTTAGCAAGCACGAACAAGCTCAAAAACATTTGACGCTGTACCAACAAGAAGCTTCTGCACGAGGTATTTCGGTTCAATCCAAATGCTATGAAGGAACTGGCAGCGTAGGTTCTCAAATTTGCCAAATTGCCCACGATTTGAACGTAGACTTGGTAATTTTGGGTCGTAAAGGACATAACGGTATTGCCGAAGCATTTTTAGGTAGTGTCAGCAACCATGTAATGCATCATGCTCCTTGCGCTATCCTGGTGATTCAATAAGTCTAGTAAATTCAGATTAGTTTATGACAATCTACATCTAGAGAGTTAGTCGATCGCTTTTAATATCTGTCACTCGAATGCTGTTTTCAGCTTTTGTAACCTTTATTCTATTAGTTAATTACCAAATACGGGCTGCAAAGAAATTGAATATCACTGCTTTTGATAACTTGAATTATTTTGAGATGTTTAGCTTACTTAGCAGTTTGCTGTACGCGGAAATAAAATCAGAAATCAAAGATAAGATAGGCAGCAGTTATATGCATTAAGTCCTGATGGCTTATCGATAGCGGTCTAATTTAGCTGGAGAACAGAATGAAAATATCAATACCAACTAGGGGACAAAGAGAGAGAGAACTTTCGCAACGCATTCAAGCTTTATACTCCAATCAATTAGGACACAGACCAACGAAAGTTACTTGTCAACTATTTGATAATTCTTTAGCAATTGTCATGGAAGATTCAATTACTCCAGCAGAACAACTATTAGTAAATCAAGGGCAAGAAGATTTAGCCGAACAAGTTCGTTCTGGTTTGGATGATGCAATAGAACCAAAACTTAAAGCGCTGGTTGAGGAAATTTTAGAAGTAAAAGTATTAGATATAATGGGCGATGCAACTTTAGAAACTGGTAGGAGCGGTATTGTTATCGTGCTATCTGATACGCCGGAAGTTCGCAATCCAGATGCAATTCCTAAAGCAAAATCTAAAGTATTAAACGATCGGAATGGAAGTAATCCTTCTATTCAATAATTTTAATAACTATTACTGGTTGAAGGGTAATTAAATATAGTTAATCAAAATAAAATCTAATTACCCTCGATCGGTTAGGTTATTAACGCTCCGCCAGAAGGTATTCTAGTTTATTAAATAAAATCAATAAATTACGGCTGTCTTAGATAGGTATTACTATGCATTCTCAAATTTCTCAGTCTCAATCTCAAAACTCGGAAGCAATTCTTTCCGAACGCATACAGTCTTTATTTATAAATCAGCTTGGACATAAACCTGAAGATGTCTGCTGCAACTTCTTGGAGAATAAGTTAACAATCGTAATTAAGAATGCTATTACTAAACCCGAACAATTATTAATGGCAGCAGGTTATCAAGAAGTAGTTATAAAAGCAAGAGATCGTATTGAGGAGATTTTACGACCTCAGTTTAAGGAAATAATCGAGGAAGTGACGAATTCTCAAGTTACAAATATGCTTTTTGCCACTCATCTTGATAGCAATTACGTTAGTATTATCGCTTTATTTGCCGACAATTATCAGCTTCCTTCCAATGAAAAAGAAAAATCTAGTAAGGGTTCTGTTTCAAATTAAGATAGCGGCAAATTAATTCTTCTATTTCCTCAAGCATATAAGGCTTGCTGATATAAGCATCAAAACCAGCTTCTAAAATCCGCTGTCTTTCCTCAACCCTTGCTAATGCTGTTACCGCAATTACAGGTATATGATTTGTTGAGCTATCTTGCTTCAAACTATGAAACAAATCGATACCGTTTGCTTCTGGCAACATGATATCTAATAATATTAAATTAGGTTGAGATTTTTGTGCAGTTAGCAGTGTTTTCTTACCATCAGCTTCCCCAATAAATCTACAGTTTAAAGAATCGACAACATAATTAATTATTAATAAATTATCTTCGTTATCTTCAACTGCCAAAACAAGAGGACGCTCCGAAATGCGCTGCTGTTCGCCAGATTCGTAAAGTTCCATTTGCATAGTCTGCTCCGTGCATAGTAGATTTATATACCTGCCGCCAGCACAGACGAGACTTTTCTCCAGCAGCCACAACGACGCTTTATAGTGGATGAATTGGCTCGTAGCTCGCCTTCTAGGTTAGTAATCCTTTGCTTAGTTTTAATTAAAAGGAAAGGAACTATCTAAGCTGATACAATCAGAATATTACAGTAAATTATAAACAAATTTCTACCCTTTTAGGCGACAATTAAATAGTTTTCGCCCAAATTATAGTGTTAATAACCAAATTTAATACATTTTGTCGTATTATTTTTACATCCTACAAATTATAATTGCATAATGCGATTTAGATAATTTTGCATGAGTTGCAAGACTTATTTAAAATTGCTATGATTTCAATTATTATCCAACTACCTACTTGTATTATTTAAGGCATTTCACATAAAGTCCAATAATTATTTAATGTTGCCATTGTTTCGGCAAATTGAGTAAAAGCTACTGGTTTTAATAAATATCCCGCCACATTTAAATTATAAGCTTCAACTCTATCTCTATCTTCATCAGAAGTTGTCAGTATAATTGCTGGTATTGACTTGAGATTAGAATCCGCTCTTAATTCGTGCAGAAACTCTAATCCGCCCATTCTGGGCATATTCAAGTCTAGCAAAATGATTCTTCTAGTTAGGGGTATTTTGGGAGAATTGCCATTTTGACCTCGTAACATCTGTAAAGCTTCAAGTCCATTAGATGCAACGTAAAGTGGATTTGTAATATTCTTTTTTTTAAATGCTCTTTTAACATTCATTACATCCACTTCATCATCTTCTACCAGCAGTACATTTAAAATTTTCTCCCCCATACTCCGTTCCAACTATAATTTTAATCAATACCTTTTTAACCTAAGTTATCAGTTATCAGTTAACAATTACCGCTTCCTTTCTTCAAAACATACTTTACTTAAGCCAAGTAAACCGGAAAGTTGTGCCTTTTCCGACTTCAGATTCTAATGTAATCGTTCCTCCAAGTTCATCAACTATTCTTTTGACTATAGCAAGTCCGATACCAGTACTTTCTTGGCTGTCTCGTGCTTCTAAAGTTTGGAATATGACAAATACTTTGTCGTAATATTCTTCTGCAATTCCTTTACCGTCATCTGCAACTACAAATTCGTAAAATTCATCTTGTTCTTTAACGGAAATTGTTACTTTACCATCGGCACGGTTGTGGTGTTTGATGGCATTACTAATTAAATTACTAAAAACCTGTTGCAGAGGTATTCTTTCAGTAATAAAAATGGGCATTTCCCCAATAATTTCGATGGTAAATTCGGAAGGAGGAGCAAGTGAGTCAATTATTTCTTCTAGAAGTTGAGCAACGGCGACTGGGGAGGGTTGGGTTTTGATTCTGCCGACACGGGAATATTGCAAAAGCCCGTTAATCAAGGCTTCCATGCGATACACTCTACCGCGCAACAGGTTCATTTGCTTTTGTGTATCCTCAGTTAGCACCTGTTGCAAATCTTCCTCAATCCATTCCGATAAATTGGCGATCGCTCTTAAAGGTGCTTTTAAATCGTGGGAAGTAACGTAAGCAAACTGATCTAATTCTTGATTGCGTTTTTCTAATTCTTTAGTAGTTTGCAGCAGTATTAAATTAATTTGAACTAATTCATCAGCTCTTGATTGTAAAATTGCTTCTGCTTGCTTACGTTGGGTAACATCATTTAGCGTACCGTAAACGGCAATTTCTCCTTGAGGTGTCGTTTTCTCAATTGGAGCGTACATTTCTATCCAGCGAAAATTACCATCTTTAGTCAGGATACGAAATTCATATTGAAAATATTCTTGTTGCCTTGAAATTACCGATGCAAATAATACGGAGGCTCGAATTTTATCTTCTTGTGCGTACATACAATCAGTAAAGGGCAGATCCAGACTTTCTTCTACGCTAAACCCAGTAATATCAGTCCACGCTATACTCAGGAAATCCCAGCAACCTTGTTTATTTATCCGAAAAACAACTTCTTTGACGCTGTTAATTACATTACGATACAAACGCTCGCTTTTTTCTAAAGCTGTTTCCATGCGTTTGCGTTCGGTAACATTATCAAAAGCCACACCAACTAAGTTACCCGGTAAAGGAAAAGCTGTTACCTTAAAAAACGATCTAGCAACGCGCTCGTCTCCGTAAGCAAATTCTCCTAAATCTTTAACTTGTTTGGATTTAACTACTTCAGCATAAGCTTCTAACTCTGGAATATGCTCTTCATTTAAAATGTTAGGAAAACATTCTTCTATCGGCTTACCTATATAATTTTGGATATCTAAACCTAACATTTGCGATGCAGCAGGATTGGTAGTTACCAAATGAAAACTGCTGATGTCGTTTCTATCATCCATCTGCCAAACACATAAACCAATTTGAATATTTTTGACTATATCTTCATAAATCTCAATTTCTGCTCTTGCTAATTGCTCGCTTTCAATTAACTCTTCTTTGCGCCGATTTGATGCTTCTAATTGCGCCGTGCGTCGCATAACTCGCGCTTCCAACTCTTGATTTAAACGCACAATTTCTGCTTGCGCTGCAAAGCGATCGCTAATATCTTGCTGGGAACCAACCATACGAATAGCAACTCCTGCTCGATTCCACTGAGCCATACCGCGAGCTAAAATCCATTTATAGGTACCATCTTTACAACGCAAACGAAATTCAATTTCATATTTAGGAATTTCGTGGTTTATATAAGCTTTCCAAGTTGCTTCAGTACAGTCAATATCTTCTGGATGCAATAAATCTCGCCATCCTTGATAGCTATTTTCTACTTCCGAATCGGTATAGCCCAGCATCTCTTTATATTGAGTAGAGAAAAAAGCTTTGTTATCGGCAATATTCCAATCAAAAATACCGTCTCCCGTACCCTGTAAAGCTAACTGCCAGCGTTCTTCGCTTTCTCTTAATCGCGCTTCTGCTTGCTTGCGTTCGGTAATATTAAGGCTGGTACCGACAATCCGACAAATTTGGCTTATTTCGTCATGCAAAGGTGTTAAGCTTGTCAACCACCAAGAACATTCTTCATTGCGATCGAAATTTAAGCATTCTTCATAAGTAATGCTTTCCCCAACTGACAAGCAGCGATTGTAGCGTTCTTTGACTGCCACTGCTATATTATTTGGGAGAACCTGTTCCGGAGTTTTTCCTTCGATTTGCTCCGAACTCATTCCCATTACCTTTTCAGTAACTGCGTTAATACTTTTATAAATAAATTCGCCCTCTTTTGTAGCATCAACAATAAAAATTGCTTCCGTTACCCCTTCATAAATACTGCGTAAAAACTGTTCTTTTTGATTTTTAGCTTGAATTTCTGCTTGCAGTTTCTCAGGTGTTGGTAAAGCAAGAATTTGGGGAATTAGATAAATTAAACCAATTGCGGTTATCAACGATACTATGGCAGTAATCGTTTTGATGTACCCCGAAACCCAGTAATCCGGATGCCATAAAGTCCAGATATCCACCAAATGTCCGCTACCGCAAAAAATGATGAAAGCAGCAGATAGCCAGAAAATCTGGTTAAGGGGAATATCTGCTCGCTTACGAAGGATATATATCAGAGTTATCGGAATAGAAAAATAAGATAAAGCAATAACAGCGTCGCTGACTAAATGCAGTCCCACCAATCCCGGCTTCCACAGGTAGCAGGTACCGTGAGGCATTAAGGAAATAGTGGCTAAGTAGTTCGCTGTCACAATAAGCATTTTTGACCAAAATATTAGTAGATATTTATATTTTTAACTATTTTTTACTCTATGCCAAAGTTATTAAACACAATTAGCATCTATTGCCTGCCTTGTTTTCGCTT
Organism: Rivularia sp. (in: cyanobacteria); assembly: GCA_965234645.1. Classification (GTDB taxonomy): domain Bacteria; phylum Cyanobacteriota; class Cyanobacteriia; order Cyanobacteriales; family Nostocaceae; genus Rivularia. The sequence goes on from OZ248344.1 coordinate 1,459,004, forward strand.
CATGCCTTTCCCTAAGTGAGAATCAAGAAACCCGCTTTTTTGAAAAAACTGAGTTTCTCAATACTCCCTACCTAAACGAAATGTTTAATTAATGGAGGCACAAGTACTTTTAGATTTGCTGCTCCACAAGAAAATAATTACTAAAAATATGATTAATAAATGTTAATTTCCAAAACAATTTTTAAAGGAAAATACAATAAACTCAACATATCCATCTTAAGGAAGATGCCGTCATTTATCTTTTAATAGAGCCTAATTGCGACTGTAGAGTGATGTAGAACAAGGCAACTTTGACTTATAAATTAGGAAAGTGGGCTTATCGTTGATTCAAATTTAAATCAACGAAACAGAAGACCAAAACTTAATTATTAATTAATATTTTGAAGGTTAAAAAATGTTAACTATGAGCTACGAACATTCGCATAAACTAAGTGAAAACGAGGAATCAAATCATAATTTTTGGGAAGATAATAATATCACTAATATATTAGGTCATCCCGTGAAGCGGACTATTTGCGATAAAGAAGGTAATATTATCCTGAATGTGGGAGATATTATTGGTTTTCGGGCATTAGAACAAATCAAAGCAGCCGATGTTCTCGATTCTTTGTTTCGCTCCGTTTATCGCAAGTAATTGCACGTAATTATTTATTATTTTATTTATATTTAAAAATAAGCCAAAAATAAGCCAAAAATAAGTCAAATTGTATATATTAACTTTGCGGATTCATGCAACAGTAGGGTAAAAGTTGAACGAACGCGACTGCAAATTAAAATAGTAAATTAAATTACTAAAATGTCGATATTACCTTGGGTAGCGATGCTCCTTGCTTCTGTATACGCAGCCCATTGGGGAGCAGACAAAATCGCCGAACCCTTACAGAAACTAAGGCAACAATGGGGACTTTCCGAAGCAGCAGGTGCGGCATTTGTTGCATTCGCTACCGCTAGCCCCGAAATTGGTACTAATACTACCAGCGCGATTCGCGGCTTTTCTGATATTGGATTAGGAAACTTATTAGGAAGCAATATTATATCCGTTCCCGCAATTGTCACGGTTGCTTATATCGCTTCATGGTGGCGCAATAGAGGAAAATCCCGAAATAATAATAATTCAAATAATAATTCGACATCTCCGAAAGCTTTAAAAGTTAAGTCAGAAGCATTATACGTACAAGCAATACCTTATTTATTAATAGTTGCTTTAGCTGCATTGCTTACTCTACCCAAGCCTTGGCGAGGTTTACAGCCCATCGACGCTTGGATAATGTTGGTTGCTTATGTAATTTATTTAGGTAATGCAATATTGCGTCAGCGCAAACAAGGTGATGAAGTTGAATGGAATCGCAAAGAAGTAATTACCGCTGCGATCGGAGTTATATTATTAATTTTTGGGGCTTATTTTACCGTAACGGCAACTGAAAAAATAGTTTCTAATTTAGGAATTTCCAGAGTCATTGGCGGTTTATTTATTACAGCAACCTTAAGTATTGTTCCGGAAGTATTCGCAACTTGGAGCGTTGCCGGTAGCGGACAACTGACAGCAGCTACCACTAGCGTTATTGCCGATAATACAGCAACCATGACTCTTGCTTTCTTTCCTTTAGCCCTTGTTACCTTACCCGTTGAAAATTTACTTTTATATTCGGTTAATCTGGCTTTCGTTGCAATATTGGGAATAATTTATGCAGCGTTTCTTTATTGGGGGAAACCAAACTATAGTTTTTCTCTTAAAGAAGTTTTAATACTTAATGGCGTATACGTGATTTATCTCGCGGTAATGGTATTTGGCGTTTTGAAAGTAGTTTAGTGAAAGTTAGGAGTGAGGAGTGAGGAGTTAGAAATTCTTATTAAATTTGGTTCCTTAATACGTCTAACGCACCATCTGTAATTGGTGAGTTACGGCACCCCACCGACTTATTTCTTCCTATCAAATTCTTCTTCTCGTTCCCTGGCTCTGCCGACTGGGAACAAGAAAAGTGAAGTAGTTTAGTGAAAGTGAGGAGTGAGGAGTTAGGAGTTAGGAATTCTTATTAAAATATAATTAAAAACCAACCTACTTTACAATAAAAGAGGCTGACACAATTGTTGTAATCCGTAATATTAACTATCCGCAAGCGATGCAAATACAATTACATTATCAACATAGTGTCCCGATGAACGATTAAAGTTACCACCGCAGGTAACAAGACGGAGGCTAGGTTCACCAGTCATTGTATAAACTTCATTGGTAGGGAAATTATCTTTAGGAACCTGTTTTAATCGTTCGACTTTAAAGTTAACTATTTTACCAGCAGTATCTGTAACTTTAATTAAATCACCTGCTTTCAATGACGGTAATTTATAGAAAACTGCTGGACTAGTCTTAGAATCCAAATGACCGACTATTACTGCTGAACCTTTTTCTCCTGGTTTAGATCCTCCAGTCCACCATCCCGTCTCCCCATAATTTTCCGGAACCTCTAAAGTCCCATCAGGGTTTAATCCAAGGTCGATTACTTTAGCATTTACGTCAATTTTAGGGATTACAATTCGTTCGGGATCTATTCCTGACTTAGTAGTAGACGCACTGGTTTTTAACGCTGTAGTTAATTGTGTATTGCTATTAGCGTTAAGCGAAGCTCTACCGGAGGTAATCGCCTTAGTGTTAGTGGAAATTTGGTTATTAGTAGAACAAGCTGAAAGTATTAACAGCAAAGGAAGAAGCAGTAAATTAAATTCCAGATATTTGCATCGCTGCTTTGAGGAATTTTGTCTGGTCAATAATCTCATCTAAAGTCTCGTCTAATTCTTTTTGCGACGATTATAAGCAACTGCGCCAGCACCGACAAGGGCTAATCCACCAGCTACACCAATGGGTAGTGCAGAATCAGCGCCGTTAACAGCAGTTCCACCAGCACCAGTATCTACACCACGAGCGGGAACTGTTCTGTTGTTGTAGTTATTATCGTTATCATTATCGTTATCATTATCATTATCTCTGTCTAACTGAGCCATAGCGGGATTTGCAGTAACTGTATTAAGCACAAAAGCAGGTAACATCAAAGTTAAAAATCCTGCTAAAATCATAGTTGGCGCTTTTTTCATACCTGTAAACATTTTCATTTTTAAGTCCCGATCGATTTGTGAATTGTCATTACGACATTACGATTAACATAAATCTTTTAAGAAAAGTCTATCTCTGTCAAGAGAGGTATATTAATTTCAAAATATTTTTTGTCATTTGATACTGGTTTTTTAGGAATAAATCAGGTATAAGGATTATTTTTTTTTGTTTAAAAAATGGTTGATATTTTACAAAAGTATTTTTAATCTCGCAAACTATTTGTAAAGTACATCTAGCAGTTGATATGGTGTTTTAGAAACCGGATTTTTATTAGTACTAGAACAAATTTATCATAGTTAATTGAAAGTATTCCCGGTTTCTGAGGTCTTATCGCTTTCGGGATATTTCTCGCCCGGGATACAGTAAAGTACAGAAAAATAAGACACATTTATAATCAGTAAATAGTTACAAAAAAACTAAACCTATTGGTTGATTTCGCTTCGATTAATAATGTTTATCTTGAACTTAGATTAAACATTTATTCCAGGGTAAATCCATATACAAAGCTTTATGAAAGACTTAAAAGGAAAGAACGTCATTATTACGGGTGCTGGTACGGGAATTGCAAGAGCGATCGCCATTCGTTTTGCTCAAGAAGGGGCGAATATTGCTCTAAGTTATTATACGCAAAAATCAGAAGATACCGAAGAAATGATGCTTCAAGAGCAAACTAGCCTGCAAATAGAAAATTATGGCGCTAAGCATTTGGTGATTCAAACTGATATTTCTCAGGAAAAAGATGTAATAGATATGTTCTCTAAGACTGTAGAGAATTTTGGTGGTGTAGATATCTTAATTAACAACGCTAATATTCAAGCGAATGGTGCTTCTTCTCACGAAATAGATATGTCAGAATTTGACCGTATTATTGCTGTGAATCTTAGAGGGACTTATATTTGCGCCCGCGAAGCTATTAAGCACTTTTTAGAAACAAGCCACGGTGGTGTAATCATCAATAATTCCAGCGTTCACGAACTGATTCCCAAACCTTATTTTGCAGCCTATTCGGCAAGTAAAGGAGGTATGGAAAACTTAACGCGCACGCTTGCTTTAGAATACGCGCATCTTGGAATCCGAATTAACTCCATAGCACCAGGTACTACAGCTACACCCATCAACCCTTGGGCTTCCTCACCCGACGAAAAAGCCAAAGTTGAACAACATATACCCATGCGTCGCACCGGAACACCCGAAGAAATGGCTGCTGTTGTAGCGTTTCTCGCCTCCTCCGAAGCCTCTTACATCACCGGACAAACTATATTTGTAGACGGTGGATTAACTTTACATCCAGATTTTCATCAGCCTTCATAAATAGGTTAAAGGTTAGAGGTTAGAGGTTAAAGGTTAAAGGTCAAAGTTGAATTTATAACTCCTAACTCCTAACTCTTAACTCCTAACCCCTAACTCCTAACTCCTAACTCCTAACTCTTAACTCCTAACTCCTAACTCCGGCGATCCCAACTCATCCAAATTAACTATATAAATAGATATAGATAATTGCAAAAAAAGGTTTCTTCTGATGGATGGAGAGCAAAAAAATAATGGCTAAGATAATAGGTAACAAAGTAAAAAACAAATAAATAACCAGTTTTTTGGTTAATTATAAAAAAAATAAAGGAGTCAACTATGAGCGCTGAAGATAAAGCAAAAGCTGCTGCTAAAAACATTGAAGGTAAAGCTCAAGAAGCAATGGGCAATGTAACTGGCGATCCCGAAGATCAAGCAAAAGGAAAAGCGAAGCAAGGTGAAGCTGAAGCTCGTCAAGGCGTTGAAGATGCGAAAGATAAAGTTAAGAAAGCAATTGACTAATTGATTTTTAACGATTATTCAATAGGTGCATACCATCCCGTTTAGCAGATTAGTATTTCTGTTATGGGTAAATTGAGTTCTCAGAATTCAGGAGTTAGATAAAATTCTAACTCCTGAATTGTAGTATTTAAAGTTATCAAAAAGGTAACGGGAAACAAGGTACAGTCTTAAAATAAAATACTAATAAGTAGTTTTAAGGTTATTTGAAAAGATTTAAAATTATCAAATATTAAAATCATAAATCCAAAATTTAAATTCTATTTGACAAGTGGTAACAAAAAATGTGAGAATTTTTATTAATTTCTGATTGAAATATATCTGGATTGTTAACTAATTTTTTGTTCAAATTTGGACTGTGACAATGAATATTTCTTTTAACTACGTTTTAGCAGAGCTAATTGACAATAGTTATGGTCGGACTGACTACTATATGTCTCTAACAGGGATAGTTGTAGTAGGCTTTATTGCCGCCGTTACCATAGGCTCTGTTGCTTGGTATAATTCCAAACGTCCTGTAGGTTGGGAAAATAAAGAACGTCCTGATATTGTTCCTGATATTGAGAAGTCAGAAAATCCTGGTTTGTAGTATTTCAACTGCAATTCAATTAATAATTTCTCTATAGCATTCCTAAATCTTTAGTGAGAATAAAAAACCCGGTTTTTTGGAAAAACCGGGTTTTTTAATATTTTAAGGAATAAGAGTCAAAAAGATTTTCTTACCTTTAACCTGTTTAGAAGTTGTACCCTACACCCAAGAGTAATCCAACATCGGCGTTATCAGAAAAGCCAATATTAACGCTTCCGGTAGCGGTGATTTTATCGGAAACGGGAACGTCAACTCCTCCAGTAACTAAGAAGCCGACATCAGCATCGTTGTCAGTATTAATTGATACGCCAGCACCCACATAAGGCGCTACGCTAATTCTTTGGACTCCAGTATCTGTAATATCATCAACGGGAAAGTCAATTGTTACGGGAATAAAGAATACTGGATCGTCATTAATCATCGCAGATGGGCGAATGGAAAAGTTCCTACTTAAACCGATTTTACTCATTATTGAAAAAGAACTATCGCCTAACGTACTATTGTCATCAAATCCGATAAATCCACCGACTCCAATCCAGCTAGGACCCGAACGAGTGGTTGTACCGGGTGTGAATTGTGCAACTTTTTCAGGTGCTTTTTCAACGTATGCGTTGGGTGTTTGGGATTGTGCTTGAATTTGAGGGGTTTCTGCTTGGGCTTTTTCTCCGCCAAAAGCAAAGATGGCAGCACCAATACTAGCAATGGAACAAGCTGTGATTTTTCTAAAGTTCATGGTTTTCTCTGTTAAAATGCGAACTACTTTAAGTAAAAAAGTAAAATGACTATTGAATGAATCAAGTAGTGGTACCCTGTCCGGTTAAAAACTTATCTTTAAAACTAAAACTCCTTCAAGAGAATTAATTAAGTGAGCTTAACATAAAACGACCGACGGCGTTCTGAGAAACTGAAACTTCATCAAAACTTGAAGATATTAAATGATAAGCTTCAACTGAATAATATATTTCCCAATCCTGAATAGCTAAATAATTAAATATGGATTCAACCTGCTTAACTTGCGGTTCTGTAGTTTTTATTACTAATAGATATTTACCGTCTTGAAGACAATTTATATAAAAATCAATTCTCGCTAGGGGAATTTCTAAATCGTCTAAAATACCAGTAAAACATTGGTTTTCACGAGGTACGATCCGATAAACTCGATCCATCGGAAAGCCTTGATAATTCAAGTTTAGAGTTAACAGTTCAATATTATTTTTATCTGAAACTACAGCGTTCGTGTGTTTTGTGTTACCTGAAATAATTGCTTTTGCCTCCTTATTTGTCTACTAATTTTATTTAAATTAATATTTAATATTCTTCTATAATATTTGATTGCAGCCAGTTAATGCTTCAGTCTAAAGAACAAGCTTAAAATCAGCCCTAAGAAATAAATATCTGAAGGAATAGTAATATTTGTTACAGCAACCAATGTTTTGTCGGATGTATTTACCTTTTTCACGAGCAAACAACAATTTAAATATTTACTTTAAATTATCAACATAATTACTATGCTTAAAAAGCAGTTTACCGCCAAATAAAATTTACAACTATACCTAAGCTAGTATTCTTTTTCATTAATTCTGACAGGTTCGTAGTAAGGGCTTAAGCCCTAAATTCGGAGGCGCTAAAGCGCTTACTACGAACCTTATTACCCATGAAAATTAATGTAGTTAAGTAATAGTGCTTACGAATACAGCGGTTTTTAGTTGATTAAAATACAAAATCAACCTTACCCCTTCCCCTTTCCATAAATCAGGAGAGGGGTGCTGAAGGTAGGCTGAAGTTTCCAGCCTATAAACACGAATATAAACCCCGTTAAATTGGGGTTTTATTCGCAATTTTAATATCGATCGCGCTTAAAGCTAAATTAAGCTTTATCACCATTTGCGATCGCCGTCTTCGTCTACTCTTGCTTGACGAATTACATCGGAAATCTTTTCAGCATCTTTAACGTGGTGCAATGCTTCTTCTTCACCTGTCTCTTCATCTTCGGCAACAAAGTAAGTTGGAACGGTAATATGATCTCCAGTAATATCCGGCGCGTCTACCGCTACTTGCTGGGCTTTCTCATCTACTGATTTGCTTTCATCAACGCGATCGCCAGGATTTAATACATGAGGATCGTCTGCGTTTTTTAATTCTTGTTTTTGACGATCTTTTTGTTCAAAATCAACCTGTTCCGGAGTTAAAGGTTGTTTTTTATCTTGATTAGCCATATTTATAAACCTGAAAAATTACAATTTGCTTCCCTGAAGAATTTACGCGGATTTGTTAAAAAAATAGATTCTCTTGGCAAGGGGATTGATAATTAAGAAGCGATTAATTATTTCCTCAACTACATTTTTGTAGCTTCCCCATCCTCTTAAAATTTCCAGCGCTCCAAGAGAATCTTTAGTTTATTATTAAGCAGCACGTCTGGTGACTAAACCCCAGATGAATACAGCAATCATAGCACCAATGATAGCAACGATCAATCCACCAATGCTAAAACCAGTTGAAGTTAATGCAAACGTTCCCGTCGTTAACAATGTAAACAATGTTCCACCAATGAATGCACCCACAATACCTAGAAGCATTGTTGCTAGGATTCCGCCACCTTGATGACCGGGATAAATTGCTTTAGCGATCGCACCAGCGATAAGACCTAAAATAACCCATGCAATAATATCAAACATACTTATATTCTCCTCAACAAGAGTTGTGTTCGTTTCGTTATCCTTAATTTATCAATTTATAATAACTTGCAAATCTATAGCGAGAAGTAATCTTGATATTCCAAAGGAATAGAAATTCACCTTTTAGATTAAATCAAATTAAGTAATTGATTCTTTCGCCAAAATTCAGGATGCAGTTATCAAGTTGAGAACGCATTAAATCAAGCTTTTGCTCGCTTTTAAGTACTAACTTTTGATGTCCTGTGTAATGTTACACTAAACTTTCAACCATTAATACTTACGAAGAAAATCCTCCTTTAGATTTGGTTTTACCCTTCTTATTACTCTTTCCTTTTACTTCCGATAATGCTTCTTGGAACAGATTGTGCAAATGTAATGGAACGCTGGCAACTTCAGGTAATTCGACGTTTAAATTTTTGCCAAATTCATTCAATAAGTCAATACGATCGCGTTCTAAATTAAATTCTGGGCGATTTAATACCTGTTGCAATAGCTTCTCTAATTGTTCTGGGTATTGTTGCGATAAACGATGCCAAACACAAGCTTTAATATCGTCCGATTCTAAATATTCGCGTACCAATTTATCGGCATCTATTTGCTCGTTAGTATTGTCACCTACTAGCAAGCTTTTAAATTGAGTATAGTTTGTTAAAAAGATTTGTCCCCAATGGGGAAAGCTGAGCATGGTAACTTCTTCAGCTTTTTTCAAATGTGCGGGTAATTCTACTTTTGGCATCACCATTTTCAGGCTTTTGTTGCTATTCATCACCTGAGAAACAGCTTTACCCTCTAAACCCATTTCTTCTACAGTTTCAGCCATTTCTTCATCAGAAATCTCTGCCGATCGCGCTATTTCCTTGAGAGATTTTGAGCTGTCAATCCCCGCTGCTGCCAATCTACTTTCAGTTACTTGTTCTTGAAGCTCGCTGAGTTTTTGCTCTAATTGATATCCCGGTAACGTAATTTCATCGCTGCCAAAAAAGTCAATAAACCTTTGGTGGTATTTTTCTACAGAAAGCCATGCTTCTTCGAGTAATTCTGGTGCATCGCCATATAGATAATTTTTGTAATTTTTCTTAAAATTTCCGATCGCTACAGCCAATTTCGGTTTACCCAACCTGCCCATTAAAGTAATTGGGGAAGAAAACATCCAGTAGCTATTATTTACAGGTACAATTCGCGCTAATAAAATTTCTGCTTCTTTTGCACGTTTTAACTGTTGTTGCTCTTCCTCGCTAATCTTAACTAAATATTCTTTATCGGTTAACCAGTTTCTTAATGCAAAACTATCATCCGAAATTTGGTTAACTACAAACAAACCTGCAAAACTGCGCTGCCAATTATTAACAAGATCCCGTTTTTGTGCAGATAAATCGGGGTGAGATTCTAAAAATATCTCAATAAGCTTCTTGTCTCCTACCATACCTTCAGTAAGAAACATATTCAGCACCATATCATTTTGAACCGCACCCTGATATTGAGATTCAGAAAAAATCGCTAATTGTTCCGCACTAAAAGCTTCTAAAGATACCGCTAAATCTCCTTCTGCGTCCAAAACAAAATCTAGTAATTCTAAATGTAACTCTTTAGCCGTTGATAAAATTGCGTCCACAGTCCTTAACCTTAATTGCGCTTTGTAATTTCTACTTTAATACCATGCTCCGGTCGTAAAGTTATCGAAGGTTGAGGAACTATAGGATGGTCTTTAACAAGTTCTAATTTATACTTTTGAGCAATAGTAGCCAGTATAAGCACCGCTTCCATCATGGCAAAACCCTTACCAATACAAATACGCGGACCATCACCGAAAGGTATATAAACGCCTCTGGGCAATCGCTTTTCTAAATCATCCCAACGTTCCGGAATAAATTCTTCGGAATTATCAAAATATTTGGGATGGCGATGCATTACCCATTGACTGATCGTTACCGCGCATCCAGCCGGAATTTGATAATCATCAAGCTGGTAATCTTCCACAGCTTCCCGTCCAAAAAGCGACACTGGGGGGTACAATCGCATCGACTCTTTGATTACCATATTGGTGTATTGCAGACGCGGCACATCTTCAATAGTTGGTAAACGCCCATCCAAAACTGTTTTTAACTCATCCCATAACTTCGCTTCAACTTGCGGATGTTGAGCCAGCAGCATCCACGTCCAAGATAAAGCATTCGCAGTAGTTTCGTGCCCTGCCAGCATCAAAGTAGCCACTTCATCGCGCAACTGGCGATCGCTCATTTGGGAGTTATCATCTTCATCCCGCGCTTGCATCAACATTGACAGCAAATCTTTCCCGTCTTGGTTGCTTTCCCGCTTTTGTTGAATGAGACTGTAAATACTTTCATCCATCTTTTTTATAGCATTGCGGTAGCGGATGTTTTCCGGTCTGGGAAACCATTCCCAAATCAAAAAATTCTGCTTGCGCTTGCTTTCAAACCAATTCATCGCTACATCTAATGCATTAGCGACAACTTTGGCTTCTCCCTCACCGACATCTTGGTTAAAAATGCACTTCATCACAATCTTGAGAGTAAGGCTCATCATATCAGCGTGAACGTCACGGGTTTCCCCATCAGCCCAATCACTCATCGCTTCGCTGTATTCCACCATTATTTTCCCGTAGCCATTAATTTGTTTTTGGTGGAAAATGGGTTGTGCTAATCGGCGCTGACGAAACCAAGATTCACCTTCACTAGTCAGCAAACCTTCACCAAGCAAAGTTTTAAGAGCGCGAAATCCTCTACTTTTAACAAAAGAATTTCTGTCTTTAAGAACTTGTTCAATATAATCGGGATTAACAATCAAACAAGCAGGAGTTAATCCCAACTGTAAAGGAATAATATCTCCATAATTGCGACCGCAATCTGTTAAAAATTCTAAAGGATCTCTACCCAAATCTAGTAAATGTCCGGCAATAGAAGTACCTTTAGGAGCATCGAGTTCAAATATATTTTTCATAATCAATTATCAATTATCAATTAATAATAATTGAACAATGACGGTAAGTATTTTTGTTCATATGCTTATCAGTCTTAAAGAAGGATAAGTAATAATTCTTCTACCTATAGATAGAGCGTGAGGTGATGTATCTCATAATCTCCTCATCCAATGCCCCATGCCCTATGCCCCATGCCTAACTATTAACCGATTTCGGCAAAGCGATCGTAAACAAACTTCCATTCCCAGGTTCGGATTCTACAGTAATTGTGCCTTTATGTGCTTCAATAATACGCCGCGATAAATATAACCCTAAACCGCTACCGGAATTTTTGTGTTTACCGGGACGAAATCTCTCGAATAATATTGCTTGCTCTTCTGGAGAAATTCCGCTTCCCGTGTCTTTAATTTTGATTTCTGTAGTTTCTGATGGTTGTAAACTAACTTCTATAGAGCCAGTACTCGTAAATTTAATCGCGTTTCCGATCAGATTAGTTAATACTCTTTTAATTTCAATGCGATCGGCTTCAATCGTAAATACGCTATCTTTTGAATTAACATTTTCTAAATTAGACTTTAAAATTAATCCTTTTTCTTCTGCTAAAGGTGTTAACTCTTGAATTACATCTCGAACTAAATCGCAAATATTAATTTTATCGAAGTTAATTTGTTTGCAATCAGCTTCATAACGATAAACTTCGAGCAAACTGTTTACCATGTGCAACAAGTCATCGTTGCTGGTAATCATGGTAGAAAATATCTGCTCAACTGGTTGGGTGATTTCAAAAAATCTACCTTCGCGGAGTAATTTTAAAACGCGGTTGGAAGCAGCTAGAGGTGTTCTTAAATCGTGGGTGAAGCGGGAAACAAAATCTTGGCGCAAACTTGCCATATGATCGCGTTCATCTATACTGTGTTTGAGACGCAAAAGACTGCGTACTCGCGCTTGAAGTTCGTCAGCATCTACTGGTTTACGAATAAAGTCGTCGGCACCTGCATCTAATCCTTCCACAACGCTGATGCTATCGTAAGCAGTAATTAATAGGATGGGAATAAATGGTAATTCTTTATTTTGTCGGATGCGACGAGTAAATTCATAGCCATCAATTTCTGGCATCATTACATCTAGAAGAATTAAATCTGGTAGCGACTCTTGCACTATCTCTAAAGCTAATTTGCTACTTTCTTGAATTTCAATTTCGTATCCTTCATCTTCTAAAATTGTTTCGATAACTAGTAAGTTATCAAAAACATCGTCAACTACTAAAATACGGTCTTTTTTTTCTTCTTGATTATAAAACATAATATTTTTTCTTTAAAATATTTTTACTTTGGCTACATTTTAAAGGATTTTATATAATTTAGGTTAGGAAGTTTTGTTTGAATTAAGTTTAATTTAATCAATAAATATTGATTTGCTCGTGGGGAAACATTAATTTGATTCCTCTACTTCAATATAGCGCGGTAGTTCGACTCGAAACGTCGAGCCTTTATCTAATTCGCTTTCAACTAAAATGTTTCCATCCATCATTTTGGCTAACGATTGAGTAATTGCTAAACCCAATCCCGTACCGGCATATTTACGCGAAATTGATTGATTAATTTGACGGAATGGTTCAAAAATATGTTTAATTTCATTTGCAGAAATACCAATACCTGTATCTCCGACTTCAATAGCAAGGTGAGTCTCTGATATTTCCTTTGCTTCTATCCAAACCATTCCTTCATCGGTAAATTTAATGGCGTTAGAAATTAAGTTTACCAAAATCTGACGCAAGCGGGTGCGATCGTTAACTGTCTTGGTATCTTGCAGATTTATGTTAATTTTTAATTCTAATTTCTTTTGTACTTTTAAAGAGCGTAATTCATCTACAGTGGTAGTAATTAATTGAGATAAATCGAATTCTTCGGGATGTAATTGTAAACCTCCGGCTTCAATTTTGGATAAATCGAGGATATCGTTGATTAAGGCAAGTAAATTTTTTCCATTATTGTGAATGCGCTGGATCATATCCACTTGCGAAGTGGAAAAGTTGCCTTTGTTTTTACGCTCTAACATTTGAGAAAATGCCATAATCGCATTTAAAGGCGTTCGCAGTTCGTGAGACATTGTTGCTAAAAACTTAGATTTTGTTTCCGAAGCTTCTAACAATTTCAGGTTTTGGATATGAATTTGTTCTCTCTTTTCTTCTAGTTCTTTATTTTTCTTTTTTAATAATTCATTACTTTCTCTTAGCTGCTGGTTAAATAACTCTATTTGTAGTTCTACTTCATAAATACGTATGACATTTCTCAATGTCGCACTTAGTAAATCCGGGGTAATTCTTGACTTGGTAATGTAGTCGGAAGCACCTGCTTTCATTAATTCAACCGCTGTTTGCTCGTCTCCTTGTCCGGTTAAAATTATCAAAGGTACCTTTGAACCTGAAGCACGTATTTCTTGAACTAACGCTAACCCATCTTTCCCCGGCAAAAGATAGTCTACAAATATACAATCAAAGATATTTTCTGATAATATTTCAAAAGCCCCAGAATAGTCGCTAGCTTCAGACAGTTTCATTCGTATATTTGCTGCTTTTAAAGCGCGACTCACAGCCATGCGATCTACTTCATCGTCATCGATAATTAATATGTTTAAGGTTTCTTCCATAGGGTTGAAAAAAGCAACAATTTATCGGTTGCTGTTAATTTTTTCTATCGGGGCTGCATCTTATCGGTTAAAGCTTACATTTATGGGGTTTAATAACTGTATTTAACTGTATTTTTGATTACAAATTATTTCTTTACAAATTCAATTTATCTATGATAATCTATATTATAAGTAAAACAGGATATTTTTTATTGATAAAAAGAATTGGATTTTCTAACATCATATCATTTTGACAATACCAGAATTTTAATTAGTTAGGCATTTCCGATGAAGACCAATACTTATTAAGAGTTGTCATTAGTTCAACAAATCTAGAAAAAGTTACCGGCTTCAGGAGATAACCAGAAACATTTAAATCGAATGCTTCTATCATGTCTCTATCTTGATTGGATGTTGTCAGCATCACTACGGGAGTTAATTTTAAAAATTTATCGGCACGTATTGTTTGAAGAAATTCCAAGCCGCTCATCTTAGGCATATTAATATCTAGTAAAATTAAGCGGCGTTGATGGGGCACTTGGGGAAGTTCTTTATTTCCACCGCGTAACATTTCTAATGCTTCTATTCCATTTCTAGCTACGTAAAGTGGATTTTTAATATTAGCTTTTTTAAATGCTCGCTCCACGTTCATAATATCAACTTCGTCATCTTCCACAAGTAAGACATTTACGATTCTGTCATGTTCCTGCATTGTAATTTTAGATAAATCCTTTAAATGTCTATCTAAACATCAATAGAGCATTATAAAAGTGTACTTTCATGAATTGTAAACCGATACTTGCACGGCGGTGTCCGACCATTAGTGAGGATTTGAGACTAAATAACCTATTCCTATCGGATGAAATACTATTGTTCTACCGTTTCTTTTAACCAAGTAAAGTAAAAAGCTGCTCCTTTACCCAACTCAGACTCCAAGCGGATTTTTCCACCTTCTGACTCGACAATTTTTTTGACAATAGACAAACCAACGCCAGTATTTTCTTTTTTGTCGCGAGATTCGAGGGTTTGAAAAATAGTGAAAATTTTATCTTGATTTGCTCGGTCAATACCGCGACCATCATCGGCGACAATAAACTGATATAGTTCTGTTTTGTCTTCTACAGAAATTTTTAAATTACCATCCTTGCGGGGATGATGTTTGATAGCATTACTAATTAAATTGGCAAATACCTGTGAAAGCAGTAACTTTTTGGTCACAAATACCGGCATTTGGGGAGCAATTTCGATCTTAAATGTTGAAGGGGGATTGAGGGAATCGATAATTTCTGCTAAAAGTTCGCTAACATCAACTTTTTCCGACAAAGTTTGAATTCTTCCTACTCGCGAATATTCTAGTAAACCATTAATCAAAGCTTCCATGCGGTAAACTCGTTTTCTGAGAAGTTGGAGTTGCTGCTGGTTTTCTGCCTTTAAATCATCTTTAATATCTTCTTCCAACCATTCAGAAAGATTGGCGATTCCCCTCAACGGTGCTTTTAAATCGTGGGAAGCAATGTAAGCAAAGCTGTCTAATTCTTGATTTCTTTCGGTTAAAGCTTGATTAGTATTTGCTAACAATAAACTTAAACGAGATAATTCTTGAACGTTAGCTTCTAATTTCTCTCGCGCTTGCTGTCTTTCGGTAATATCGCGGACGATTAACATTTTACCGTGATTTTTTAAGTCACTGATAGATATTTCTATGGGAAAATTTGCCCCTATTTGACGATTTCCCAAAGCGTACATTGGTAAAGCTTGATGCGTTGCGGAAATACTTGTATTAAATTGGGGTTTTTTGGATTCTATTTTGTCAGATATTAATAAGTTAAGATTTTTACCGATTACTTCTTGAGATTGATAACCAAACATCGTCGCTGCTGCTTGATTAAAACTATCAATCTTATCTTGTCTATCTAAAGTAATAATTCCATCTACAACATTCCCCATTATTCCTTCAAGCAAGCTTTTCTTTTCTTGAAGTTGTAATTCTTGTCCTTCAATTTGCCAATCAAGCTTACTGAATAAATATATGGCACCCACATAGCTAGATATACTAATCGTCACCGTAAACCATAATATAGTAATATCTCGATCGCGGATATCGTTTAAATTGTCACGATAGATATCTAACTGATGTAACTCTTCTTCTTGAAAAACATCAATTACATCGCGAATCGTATCCATAACGCTTTTACCTTGGTAAAGCAAAGCATCCGGTGATAGTGGTTGGGGATTGGTTTGCTTTGTGCGTTCGAGTTTTTCTATTCTTCTCTCTAAAATATCAGTATTTTTTTGTGCTAAAACTTCTATCCGTTTAAATCTTTTTCCTTGAACATCATTAGGTAAATCTTGCTTTAACCGATTGACGATCGCTGGTAATTCTTGACGGGCTTTATTGTAAGGTTCTAAAAATATGGGATTGCGAGAAATTACATAGCCGCGAGTACCTGTTTCAGCATCTAGCAAAATTTTCAGCAATCTATTACTATCTAAGATTACCGTTTTTGTATGGTCAATTTGCTTATAAGTTGCGATCGCACTTTGTCTCGACCAAACCGAAGCAATTAAAGTTACTATCAAACAAGAAAAAGGTAGCGCAACAATAATTGCACCGCGATAGCGTACTGGTAAAGACTGCCAGATAGCATTTGTTTTAGCGAACAAATTTAAATTTAGTTGTGGCATTATCCATTATTACTTATGCCATGTAAAACGAAAAGTCGCACCTCTATCAACATCAGAATCCACAGTAATTGTAGCTCCTTCACCTTCGATAATTTTTTTGACGATAGATAAACCGACTCCCGTAGTTTCTTTTTTGTCGCGAGCTTTTAAAGTTTGGAAAATTACGAATATTTTATCGTGATATTGGGGAGAGATACCCGGTCCATCATCAGATATTGCAAATTCATAACATTCTCCTTTATCTTCTACAGAAATATTAATATGACCTGCGGAACTATGATGATGAGTAATCGCATTATCAATTAAATTCATAAATACTCGCCTTAACATCATACCCTTTGTATTTAGGATCGGCATGGGATGTTTTACTTCGATGGTAAAATTTTCGGGTGGTGCGAGAGAATCAATTATTTCTGAGAGAAGCGTACCAACATTCACCTTTTCTTCTGCATTATTAACACGTCCAACCCTCGAATATTGTAATAAACCGTCAATCAAAGCTTCCATGCGGTAGACTCGCTGACGCAGCAATTCTAACAGACGTTGATTTTCTGGATCTAAATCCGATAAATCATCTTCTAACCACTCAGAAATATTGGCGATCGCTCTTAATGGTGCTTTCAAATCATGGGAAGCAACATAGGCAAACTGGTCTAATTCCGAGTTGCGTTTTCTTAATTGGGCAGTAGTCTGAGTTAATAACACATTTGTTTGCTCTAGCTCTTGCGCTCGCTGCTGCACTTGAGTTTCCGCCTGCTTGCGCTGCTCGATTTCTTGAACAACACCAAGAAAGTATTGGGGTTCGCCGTTTGCTTGACGCACAAAAGAAACCGTTGTCTCTACCCAGATTGCAGAACCGTTTTTACAAATGTAGCGCTTCTCCATCGAGAAATATTCAATTCTACCCGCAAGCAAATCGCGAACTTGTTTAAAATCGCTTTGTAAATCTTCTGGATAAGTAATTTCGTGAAATCTGCGCTGTAAAAGTTCTTCGCGACTATAGCCCAAAATATCGCACAATTTCTGATTTACGCGAATAAACTTACCGCTTAAATCTGCGTGAGCAATACCCACCGCTGCTTGTTCAAAAGTTGAACGAAAACGTTCTTCACTTTCTCGTAACGCTTTGTCCGATTGTTTGCGATTAGTAATATCGGTAACTGTACCTACATAACCGATGAATACACCATCCCCATTTGTTTCCGCTACGGATTGAGCAAATACCCAAGCTACAGACTTATCGGGACGTTGAAACCTAAACTCGCATTCAAAAGGTATTTTCTGCTCTACTGTACGCTTTATTTCTGCTTCTACTCGCGCTTTATCTTCTGGATGAATTGTTTTTCGCCATCCTTGGTTAATTACCTGCTCGAAAGTATATCCCGAAATCTGACACCAGCGTTGATTTACATAAAGTAAATTCACTGCTGCATCGCAACGAAAAATACCAACCGGGGAAATTTTAGCTAAAGTACTATAGCGAAGTTCGCTTAACTCTAAAGCCTGCTGCGCTTTTTTGCGATCGGTAATATCGGCAACAGTTCCTGCCATCCGCAAAGCTTCGCCATTGTCATCATAATAGTAGCGACCGTAAGATTCAACCCAGCGCACGGTATTATCGGGTAAAACAATTCGATACTCGCAAACATAATCTTTATGCTCTTTTAAAGCAGTTTTCCAAGCAGCTTCAGCAGAAGGTAAATCATCCGGATGAACCCGACTTGCCCAATCTTCATAGGTATGTTCTCCATTACCCGGTTCGTAACCAAAAATAACATCGTGGTAGGGAGTCCATATATTTTTATTGGTAAATGAATCCCAATGCCAAGAACCCACTTTAGCAGCATCCAACGCTAAGGTAAGTCTTTCAAAGTATTTTTGATTCTCGGTTTGCGCTTCTTGCTGTTTAAAACTGCTAACATCTGGCATCGCGATCGTCGCACCCAACTTTTCTCCCGAAGCGTTAAAAATTGGGTTGCCTACCAACATGCGGGTTTTTCCTTGTTTTGGCACGATACTTAACCTTTGGTTTTTTACTGCTTCCCCCTGCAAAATTTTATGCCGCAGTACTTCTTGATTCTGTATTAAATTACCTTGCGGACGTAAATCGTAATAGTGTTTCCATTGTTCTGCTGGAAGCACCTTTGATAAACCTTGAAAATCTACCGCAGCTTGGTTGCACAAAGTTAAGCTTCCTTGTTTATCGCGCTCTTCTACACCTTCTAGCCGAGATAAAATTTGCCGTTCTAACGCAGCTTCTTTTTGCTTATATTCGTCAATATTATTACAAGTAACTACCCATTCAATTATTTTTCCTTCTTCATCAAAACAAGGTTGAGCGGATGCCCCGTACCAATAAGCTTGATTATCTTGATGCATAATTCTAAATTCATCATTCCATACTTGTTGCCCTTCGATCGCCGACAACCAAGACACAGAAACGCGATCGCGCTCTTGAAAATAAATTGCTTGTAAAAAATTCAAACCCAAAGATTGGCTTTCATTCAATCCCGTTAATTGGTACCATTGTCGATTAAAATAGGTAGCAGATCCATCTCGATACGCACAAAAAACAATTTGCGTCATAGCCTGCATAACTCGCTCAAAGCGAGCTTCACCTCGAGCAATGCGATTAATTTCAACAGGATGGCGACTTGGATTCATAATTTATGGCACGGGGCACAGGGCACGCGGAGATGGGAATGGGGAGATGGGGAGATGGTAAGCCACTGCGCCCTCGCGGGTTCCCCGACAGTCAGGCAAGTGGCGCAACCAGGAGGGGGAGACAAGGGGACAAGGAGACAAGGAGAGATTTAAACTTATAACTCTTAACTTCTAATTTCTAACTCCTAACTCTTCACTCCTCACTCCTAACTTCTAACCTCTATGTATATATAATCGTTTAAGCCTTGTTTTATCTAGCTTCCGTAGTTCAGTTATTTGATATATAGCTATCTATCGTAAGGAAGAAATGCAAAAATTTACTTTATAACTATTTGTAAATAAAAGGCTTGTAATGATAGTTGTGAACGTATCTAATACAATAAACATAGAGTTTCTTTTAAAATAGCTCTGCTATCTTAAATAGGATTTTAAATAATGTGGGTAGAGGTTGCGTTGATATGAGTGAAATTAGAGTTGTCGTAGTTGAAGATCATAATTTAACTAGAATCGGTTTACGAGCAGCTTTGGAAACTCGCGAACAAATCAAGATTGTTGGTGAAGCTTCTAACGGAACTGATGGCTTAAATCTTCTCAAAAGTTTAAAACCAGATGTTGCTACAATCGACCTTGGTTTACCGGATATAGACGGTATTGAATTAACGCGAAGATTTCGACAATATCAAGCAGAGATTAAAAGCGATGCTACAAAGCTGTTGATTTTAACTATGCAAAACAGCGATGAAGCGGTATTAGCAGCCTTTGGCGCTGGTGCTGATTCCTACTGCATGAAAGATATTGAAAGCGAAAAATTAGTCGAAGCAGTAGAGGCAACAGCTTCAAGTGGCTCTTGGATCGATCCAGCTATTGCAGATATTGTACTGCGACAAGTGCGCCAGGAAGTAACCCAAGGAAAAGCGGATGCGGATGCAAAAACAGTCGCAATTCAAGCGGTAGATCCAGAAGTTGAAAAAGTTATAGAAACTTATCCCCTAACAAAACGGGAATTAGAAGTATTAGAATTGATAGTTTCTGGATGCGACAATGCTGCAATTGCCAAAGAACTATACTTGACAATCGGTACGGTAAAAACCCACGTGCGAGGGATTCTCAGCAAACTGTGCGTTGACGATCGCACTCAAGCAGCAGTACGGGCTTTACGCTCTGGGATAGTACAGTAATCAACCAGTTACCAGTAACCAGTTAGCAGTTACTGGTTACAATTCTTCCCCCTCTTCCCCCTCTTTTTCATAATCTGTGATTAATAATAAATATCGATAAAATGCAATAATAGGCTTTACTTATGAGATGTGGTGTCTGATAAGTTGTTAATAACTGACATCTTGCACCATTCTCAACAAGTCCAAAGAAACCCGGTTTCTTACTGATTTCATAACGAAATAATCATGTTTCCACGAGAAGAAACCGGGTTTCTGACACTGGTGCAAGATGTGAATAATAATATACTTGTTGATGCCTTGCGATCGCCAGGCGTGTTGAAACGGTAACAAAAATTTTCCATATACTATTTTCCATATAATTATCATGGCGCTCATAGTTCAAAAATACGGTGGTTCTTCTGTTGGTTCGGTTGAACGCATTCAAGCAGTAGCAAAGCGCGTTTGCGAAACTGTTTCAAGAGGAAATTCTGTAGTAGTGGTGGTTTCTGCTATGGGAAAAACTACTGATGGACTTGTAAAACTCGCCTCTGATATTTCTCCCCACCCTTGTCGTCGCGAAATGGATATGTTGCTTTCTACTGGGGAACAGGTATCTATTGCTTTGGTTAGTATGGCGTTGCAGGAAATCGGACAGCCAGCTATTTCTTTGACTGGTGCCCAAGTAGGAATTGTTACTGAAGCCGAACACACCCGCGCTCGTATTTTACATATTGCTACAGAAAGAATAGAAAAATGTTTAGATGAAGGTAGAGTCGTTGTAATTGCGGGTTTTCAGGGAATTAGCAGCAGCGAAGAATTAGAGATTACTACGTTGGGACGCGGCGGTTCCGATACTTCAGCGGTAGCGATCGCCGCTGCCTTGAACGCAGAAAAGTGTGAAATTTATACAGACGTACCGGGGATATTAACTACAGATCCGCGTTTGGTTCCAGAGGCGCGGTTGATGCCAGAAGTTACCAGCGATGAAATGCTGGAATTAGCGTCTTTAGGAGCAAAAGTTTTGCATCCCCGCGCTGTAGAAATAGCCCGCAATTACGGCGTGCGTTTGGTAGTACGCTCTAGCTGGACGGATTGCCCCGGTACTATAGTTGATTCACCCAAACCAAAACCGCGTCCTTTAATTAACTTAGAAATAGCTAGACCAGTTGACGATATTGAATTTGATACAGACCAAGCGAAAGTATCATTATTGCGCGTACCGGATAAACCGGGGGTTGCAGCGCAGCTATTTGGGGAAATTGCCCGTCAAAAAGTAGACGTAGATTTAATTATTCAGTCCATCCACGAAGGTAATACAAACGACATTGCCTTTACAGTGATGACACCGATATTGAAAAAAGCCGAGGCAGTTGCTTCAGCGATCGCGCCAGCACTTCGCACCAATGATGGAGAAATTCAAGAAGCCGAAGTCATGGTACAGCAGCAGATTGCCAAAGTAAGTATAGTCGGTGCGGGAATGATTGGTCGTCCGGGTGTTGCAGCAGAAATGTTCGCTACCCTAGCGCGTAATTCCGTTAACATCAGAATGATTTCCACGAGCGAAGTAAAAGTTAGTTGCGTAATTGACTCTTCTGATTGTAAAAAAGCAGTAAAAGCACTACGAGAAACATTTGAAATAGAAGAAGATTCCGACTCCCCTTCCCCATCTCTCCCCCTCTCCCCATCCTCCCCACCAGTAAGAGGAGTAGCCTTAGATATGAAACAAGCGCGTTTGGGCATTCGCCGAGTACCAGATTTACCGGGAATGGCAGAAAAAATCTTTGGAACCCTAGCGCAACATAACATCAGCGTTGATATGATTATTCAATCCCAGCGCTGTCACGTAATTAAAGGTATTCCCACGCGAGACATTGCCTTTACCGTAGCCAGAGTAGAAGCACGAGCAGCCCAAGAATTATTGCAGAAAGCCACAGGAGAATGCGGTTGGGGTGAAGTAGTACTTGACATGGAAATCGCCAAAGTAAGCATAGTTGGTGCGGGAATGGTAGGGCAGCCAGGAGTTGCAGCCAAAATGTTTGAATCCCTATCCCAGGAGCGGATCAACATTCAAATGATTACCACTTCAGAAATCAAAATTAGCTGTGTAGTAGCAGAAAATCAAGGAGTCAAAGCCTTAAAAGCGATTCATGCCGCATTTGAGTTGGGGGGAGACGAGAAATTTGTGATTCCGGCGTAAACAATTATCAATTTTGTAGGTTGTGTTACGGCTGGTTAAATTATATTTGAGGTGAATACTGAAGCCGTAACGCACCATTATTTGAGAATAAATTACGGTTTTAAAGTAGGTGGGTGGGAAAATTTATAACTATGTCATTGCGAACGAGCGGAGCGAAGTGAAGCAATCGCAAGGGTTTTAGGTATTTTACATTTCGTTACATAGTTGTGTTTATTTGAGCCAACCTACTTATATAAATTTGCCGAAGTACAATTAATGCAGCGATCGCATCCTATTTCTAATGACATCAATATCCCAAAAATTATTTAGTATTGAAGATTTTATTTCTCAATATAAAGATAATCCCCGTTATGAATTAGCAGACGGAGAATTAATTGATATGGAACCTACTGGACCTCATGAAATTGGTGGTAAACTTGCAACTCAAATTGGTATCCATTTGGTTGCAGAAAAACTACCTTGGTTTATTCCCCGTACCTGTTTAATTCGTCCCCTTGCAAACGCAATTACAATTCGTCGTCCCGATATTGTAGTTCTTGATGAAACGCTTTTATGTAACGAACCACTTTGGGAACGAGAACCAGTTATAACATTAGGAAATACTGTAAAATTAGCCGTGGAAGTTGTCAGTACAAATTGGGAAACTGACTATGCGCGGAAAGTTGAGGAATATTCACTTTTAGGGATTCAAGAATATTGGATTGTAGATTACCGAGGGTTAGGTGGTATAGCATTTATAGGCAAACCCAAACAACCTACTTTCACAGTTTGTCAACTAGTTGAAGATATCTATATTCAAAAACAATACCGGCTCAATCAATTAATTGAATCGCCACTTCTCCCTAAAATAAAACTTAGTTTGAATGATGTGCTTCCACGTTAATTAATAATCAATTATCAATAATCAATAATCAATAACCTACTGCTGTAACGCACCATTGTTTGACAATTGCAAAGCTTCCCAATCGGATTGAGCAAATTCCTGGTTAATTATCTGAGTTTCTAATTGATATTCGGCATCATTCGCCATTTCTGCAAATTCTGCGTCGATTTATGCCCGTTTTTGAGCTGCTAATTCGTTTTTGATGATTAAACTGATGCCTATTATGCCATATTTTGCAGTTGTTAGTTGTTAACTATCAATCGTTCGCATTGTTGAAATATATAATTCACCGCAGCAAACAACTTATCTAAATCCTGAATTACATACAAATTCTTATTTCTAGTAAAAATATCCGATTTAAGTTTACCGAATTGCCATATTTTACCGTTAGAAACAATTAACTCGTTCCCAGTCTCCGGCTGGGAATGCATTTCCAGAGGCTCCGCCTCCTAAAAGCAACGAGAAGGCAGAGCCTCCTGAAAGCATTCCCAGGCAGAGCCAGGGAACGAGAGAAGCGAGAGAAAAGGGGGCGACAAAAAAGTGAGAAATAAAGCTTAGATGGATTTTAGTTCTGTGTTTGGGAACTATATTAAGGAGGCTCTGCCTCCCTAACACAAACATTTCACACTACTTTATGGGACGATCTCGTTATAAATTCATTGAAAATAGCCCACATTTTCTCACCTGTACGATTGTCAATTGGCTTCCTGTATTTAGCCAACCAGAATTTGCCCAAATAATTCTCAAATCCCTCGACTTTCTTTCGCGCAATCAACGGTTAACGTTGCACGCTTATGTAATTATGGAAAACCATCTTCACTTAATTGCCTCGGCGGAAAATATTTCAAAAGAAATAGCTGCTTTTAAATCATTTACTGCTCGTTCGATAATCGACAAGTTGAAACAGAATAAAGCAGAGTATTTACTTACACAATTAAAGTTTCATAAAAGATTGCACAAAACTAATCAAGATTATCAATTATGGCAAGAAGGTTCGCATCCACAGACAATATTGAGCGAACAGATGCTGATACAAAAGTTGGAATACATACACAATAACCCGGTAAGGCGTGGTTATATAGATAACCCCGCTCACTGGCGATATTCTAGTTATCGTAACTATATGGATATGGAAGGAATTTTAAATATCGATGTACTGGAAATATAGCTTTTTAACTAGTTCCCAGTCTCCGGATAATTGTAACTATAACTAGTTCCCAGTCTCCGGCTATAACTAGTTCCCAGTCTTTGGCTATAACTAGTTCCCAGTCTCTGGCTGGGAATGCATTTCGGGAGGCTCCGCCTCCCCACACACGCAGGAGGCGGAGCCTCTTGTAAGTCATTCCCAGGCAGAGCCAGGGAACGAGAAAATTGAAACTTTCTAATTACCGCGCTAATACTTTTATAATTACTAAATGCCATAAATCAATTATCAATTATCAACCTCCAAGTGAGGCTCATAAATTGTTGATTGTTTATTGATATTGTCTACCTAAAACCGCCATATCTTCAGCATCCAATTCTACAGGTGTACCGCTGCGAATTAATTCAGCAAAATCTTCATTAGGAACCATAATAGTTAAAGTATATAAACGTCCCGATCCCGTATTTTCAATGATATGAGTACCAGTAGCAGGAACGAGTAAACTATCTCCAGCTTTGATATTTACAGTCTTACCATCGCAAGTTGCTCTACCTTCACCTTTAAGAATAAAAAACATCTCCAAAGCAAACAAATGGCGATTTGGCGGAGTCTTGCCACCCACATCGAAAATTTCCACACAACAAGTTAACGATGAATTAGCGATCGCCGGATCGAAAACAATCGCCAAACGGTTAGAATCATCAGGACTAATCCGATACGCTTGATAATCAGAAGGAGACTTAATAACCGGAATTACGCAACTGTTAATCATATTTAGTAGTTAGTAGTTAGTAGTTAGTAGTTAGTAGTTAGTTGTTAATAGTTAGTTGTTGGAAATTGGGAATAGTTAGGAGTGAGGAGTGCGAGCGTCTCGCTCGCTATCAGTCTCCCCCTCTCCCCCCTCTCCCCCTCTCTCCTCCGATTCCTTCAACGATCGCTTGCGAGTCTGTAACAAAACCAAATAATTGTTTAACGTTATAAAGCGTTGCTAACCAGCAATATTCGGGGGAAGTGGTTGCGCTACAGTCTTCGATAAAAATACAGTCATATCCTAAAAAGTTAGCATCTTGCAGGGTACATAGAACGCATTGGTCGGCATTGACACCTGCAAATAATAATGTTGTTTTACCCAAATTCTTTAAAATACTATCTAATGGGGTATCCCAAAACCCGCTCATTCTAAATTTATCTATGTAAATATCTTGAGGTGATTGTTCTAATTCATCCACAACTGCCGCTGCCCAACTATCTTTGGTGAGAACTTTGGCGTTGTTACTGGGTAAAGCACCTCCCAAACCGACACCTTCACCAGTAGGATTATAAACATGATGCAAACCCGCGCTGATATTGAGTAAATCGGGACGATTCCCCCAGTTTAACCAGATTACGGGTACGTTGTGCGATCGCAATACGGTCAGTAGACTTTGTAAAGGCGCGATCGGTTGACGTGCGGGCGTTACATCTACCCCAATATGCGCCAACCAACCATCGGGATGACAGAAATCGTTTTGCATATCGATGACGATAATAGCAGTTTTTGCCAAATCAAAGCGCACATTTTTCGTTTCTGTGGCTACAATAACGGGTTGTGGATCGACGGGAGGGCGGCTGATATCTGCGATCGTATCGTTTACCATCCAAGCATTCGGTGCAACTCCCAGGGTTCGTAATGGTTTCATAATTGGTAGAGGGGGAAGAGGGGGAAGAGGGGGAAGAGGGGGAAGGAGTTTACACCTTTGACATGCAGACCTTTGACCTTTTTACCATGCCCAACTTCTAACAACTAACTCATAATAAAGGTTAAAATCGTGAACTTTACAATTCAAAATGTTTTAATTCCAACTGAGGATGATTACGCAACGGTAAACGTACAAGTTAAAGATGGAAATATCGCGGCGATTTCTCCCGATTTAGATGTGGTAGGCGAAGCGATTGACGGTACGAATAAGCTGCTGTTGCCGGGATTTGTTAACGCTCATACCCACTCTTCGGAAATGTGGCAGCGGGGGATCATGTCGATTTATCCTTTAGAGTTATGGTTGGCGGAACTTTATGATTTTGCACCTCTGGATACTGAACGAGTTTATCTTAGTGCTTTGGGTACTGCGGTAGAAACTTTACTTTCTGGGGGTACGTGTGTAGTGGATCATTTGGTTTTGATTCCCGGCAAGGAAATTGAAACTATCACTGTGGCAGTTGAAGCTTATCGAAAGGTTGGTATTCGCGCTTTTATAGCACCTTTAATTCAAGATGAATCTCTTACCGCCGGGATGCCTTCGGGTGAGTCGGATGTAACTCATGAGGATTATTTTCGCTCGACTCAAGCGACGTTGGACATAATGGAAGAGGCGATAAATAAATTTCATAAACCGGAAGATGGGATTTATTTCGCTTTAGCACCGACGGGAATTCAACTTTGCAGCGATGCTTTATTTAAAGGATGTATTGAGTTAAGTGATAAATACAATCTTTGCCGTCACTCGCATTTATTAGAAACCAAAGCCCAGGAAAAGTTAGCTAAAGAAAAATATGGCTGTACGGCTGTCGAACATTTACACAAAATTGGTTATTTAAATCATCGCACTTCTCTAGCGCATTGCGTTCATTTAACTGACAGCGATATTAATATTCTTGCAGAAACTAAATCTACAGTAGTTCATAATCCCTTGAGTAATTTACGTTTGGGAAGTGGAATTGCACCGATTTTAAAATATCGTCAAGCAGGGGTAAATGTCTCTTTTGGTTGCGATGGTGCATCAAGTAATGATTCTCAAGATTTATTAGAAGCGATTAAAATAGGTTCGATTTTACATAACGTTACCGATTTAGACTATCAGCATTGGATTACACCCAGAGAATCAATCAAAATGGCATCTTTGGGTGGTGCAAAAGGTGTTAATTTAGGAGAAGAAATTGGTGATTTGACGGTGGGTAAAAAAGCCGATTTAGTCATGTACGATTTAACCAGTTTATCATTATTACCCCGTACCGATCCAGTAGGTTTATTAGTATTAGGAAGACCTACAAATGTAGTAGATAGCGTTTGGGTGAATGGTAAGCAAATTGTTTGTGATGGTAAAGTTAAAAATATCGACGTTGATAACTTGCGGCAAGAATTATTTAAACATAGTCAATGGCAAACCAAGCGTAAATCAAAAACTGTTAAAGAAATTGAAACCCATTATCGCGGAGTGATGGAACTGTAATCAATTATCAATTATCGGTGGTATTTAGTCTTAAATCCGTAGGTTTGTAGTAAGTAATGGGCGTGCTTATATTAAGCGAATAGGGGTTAACTAGGAGCCTTTGTATAATTGATAATTGTATATGGCGATCGCAACAGGCTGCGCTAAGATTGTATATCGCGATCGCCACACGCGGAGCTAACATTGATAACTGGTAGTTGAATTAAAAATTCTGTTCCTTTCCCGACTTCTGAATCAAAGGTTAAACTACCATTGTGCTTATCTACAATAATTTCACGAGCAATTGATAAACCCAACCCCGTTCCTTTTCCTACTGATTTTGTAGTAAATAAATTTTCAAAGATTCTCTGCTTAACTTCTTCGGGAATTCCTAAAGCGTTATCGGCAATTTTTATTAGCACATAATTTTCATCTTCTATTAAACTCGTAGTAATTATAATTTGATTGGGATTTGCTTCAATTTCTTCAAAGGTTTTTCCTAAATTCGATTCTTCTAAAGCATCAATAGCGTTGGCTAATAAATTCATGAATACCTGATTTAGTTGTCCACAATAGCACTCAATTAAAGGTAAATCGCTATAGTTTTTAATTATTTTAATTTCAGGTTGTGATTCCGAACTTTTTAAACGGTGTTTGAGAATTAAAATAGTACTATCAATTCCTTCATGAATATTCACAGGTATTTTGCGATCGGTATCTGCTCTCGAAAAACTACGCAAACTGGTGCTAATATTACGAATTCGTTCGCTACCTACCTTAAGAGAATTAAATAGTTTGGGTAAATCGTCGCGCAAGTATTCTAAGTCAATTTCTTCGGTTTGTTGCTCAATTTCCGGCTCTGGATTGGGATAATATTTTTGATATAGATCGATAAGTTCAAATAAATTAGTTATATATTCTCGCGCCACTTTTAAATTACCCGCAACAAACCCAATCGGATTATTAATTTCGTGTGCGATTCCTGCGACTAAATTACCTAATGCGGACATTTTTTCACTTTGCACTAATTGAAGTTGGTTTTTTTGCAAAGTTTCTAAAGCTTCAGTTAATTGTATAGATTGCTTTTCAATAACCATCAAATCGCGATAAGAGCGTAAAGCCGCAACGGTTGTAGTAATCAGCTTTTGTCTGGTAAGTTCAACTTTAAGTTTGTAATCGTTAATATCATAATTAATAATTACCGACTCCTCCGGTGCATCTCCCGGTTGCCCGGTGCGTAAAATAACTCTGACTCGTTTATTTTTTAATTCGTCACGAATATATTTAACTACTTGCAAACCTGCATCATTACTATCCATTACCACATCAAGTAGAATTAAAGCGGCATCGGGATGAGCGGCAATTAATTCTTTTGCTTCTTGACTGGAATAAGCAGAAAAGAAAGTTAAAGGTTTGCTATCAAAAGTAAAATTTTTTAACGCTAATTGAGTTACTTGATGTACTGTGGGTTCATCATCCACAATCATGATTTTCCAAGGTTCTATTTTAGGTGTATTTATCGCAGTATTATCGTTTTCTTCTGACTCAAATACTAAAATATCATCGTCTGTTTCCGAAAAATTAAGATTGCTATTAACTGTCATATATTTAGAATCCCGATCTAAAACAACTTATAATTATCATTATCATAAGTTCGTAGTAAGGACTTTAGTCCTTTAAGGGTTAAAACCCTTACTACAAACCTTTCTTAACCGCTCGAATTTAAGATTATAATTATCATTGTCATAAGTTCGTAGTAAGGACTTTAGTCCTTTAATTTAGGGTTAAAACCCTTACTACAAACCTTTCTTATGTAATGCGATTATAAATATTGTTCCCAAATTAACCTGACTTTTAACATCAATTTTGCCTTGAAGTTTTTGAGTAACTAGGTTATAAACAATATGCAAACCCAATCCGGTACCACCTTGGTTTCTGGCAGTGGTAAAGAAA
Source organism: Rivularia sp. (in: cyanobacteria) (assembly GCA_965234645.1). Taxonomy (GTDB): domain Bacteria; phylum Cyanobacteriota; class Cyanobacteriia; order Cyanobacteriales; family Nostocaceae; genus Rivularia. The sequence continues at coordinate 1,488,614 of OZ248344.1, forward strand.
GGTTCAAAAATTTTTCTTAAATTTTCTGAGGGAATACCGCAACCATCATCGCTATATTCGATCGAAACTGTATCTTCTTGCTGGGTAATTTGAAAACGTAATTGCCCTTTTTCTCCCGGTTGATAAGCGTGATTCAGAGAATTCATCACTAAATTTGTGACAATTTGGGCAACAGCACCGGGATAAGTATCTATTTTGATGTTAATCTCACCTTCTATCGTTAAAGTAAGAGCGGTATGCTTCAATTTAGGTGCAAGACTATTTAAAATTTCTTCGATATATGGTTTGATTGCAAATTCGCGTTTTTCTAAATTGGAAGAATCAACTGCTACTTGTTTGAAGCTTTGAATTAAGTCGGAAGCACGGTTAAGATTATTTAAAATTAAGTCAGTGCTGACACTGGCGACTTCGAGATAATTGTTTAAAGATGAACGTTTTAATTTTCCTTCTACCACAGCATGATTAAAGGTAGTGGTTTCATCTTTTAAAGTGGAAGCAGCGGTGATACTGGTACCCACTGGAGTATTGATTTCGTGTGCGACTCCCGCCACAAGACTACCTAAAGCAGCCATTTTCTCGGATTCGATAAGTTGTTTTTGAGTAGCTTTTAAATTTTCTAAAGCTTGAGAAAGCTGTTGCGTGCGTTGTGCTACTTTTTGTTCGAGGGTGTTGTAAAGTGTGGCATTTTTGATCGAAATAGCTGCTTGAGAGCAAATAAGTTTGAGTAATTTTAAACGTTGTTTGGGGAAAGCTGCGGTGGTAAGATTATTTTCAAGGTAAAGAATAGCGATTAATTTACCTTGATGCTTTAGAGGAATGCATAAAACAGATTTAGGTTTTTGCTTGATAATATAGGAATCTTGAGCAAATTCAGTTTGAGTATTAGCTTCATCGAGTAAAACATCACTATGGGTTCTAGTAACGTAATTTATCACTGAAATTGGTAAATTATTGAAAGCTGTTATCGGAATCCCATGTTTGACTTCCACTTCTCCATCATTATTGATTCCGGCTTCAATAACTAATTGTTGCTCGCTGACAAAAACCAAACAACCCGTTTGCGCTCCTGCATTTGCGATCGCAATTTTCATCAATCTGTCAATTAATTGGGTTAAGACGATTTCGTTTGACACGGTTTGAGAGACTTTGAAAACAGTTTCGATATCTAAGGATTCTCCAAAATCACTAGTTGTAAAATGTTGAATCGCAGTTGATTGAGAATTTGTAATTAAATTATTTGAGGGTTTGACAAATCTAGGATTTAACCAGAAAGAATATTGATTTTCCAAATCTGCTACTTTATAATTAGCACCCCAAGTTTGATAGTAATTGTAGGCTTTTTGGAGATAAAGTTGGGCGAAATCTTCTTTATTCATCCCCAACCAAAATTTTGCCGCTAATTCATTGGCTAAAGCTTCATTTTGAATAAATCCATAAGTATTTGCAGAAGCAATAGCTATGTCGTATAATTCCATCGCTTCTAATTTATTACCGGAAATTCGCGCTATTTCCGCTTCTATAATTAAATATTTGTGTAAAAAATTAGCTTCGCAATTATCCGCCCAAATCTTCATTTGCTTTTGATTGCGTTCTAATTGATGCCAATATTGTTTTTGTTCGGCAAAAGTTGCAGCGGGATATAATGCAGTTAAAATTAAAGATTGATAGAAATTTTGGTCGGCAATAGTAATTATACCAGCAACGTATTCTAATAATTTTTCTGCTTCAATAACTGCTTCTAAAGCTTCAACTGGTTTATTATACAAATACAGTATGAAGGACTTAAAAGTATAGTAATATAACAAAGACATATAGCTTTTTTGTTCCCAGCAGCTTTGAAGATATTCTGCTTCGCTTAAATCGGGGCTGTCAAAATTAAGTAATTCTTCTGTTTCGCCATTTAGGTTAAGTAAACATAGTTTTGCAGCCCAAATTGTATCCAGTGCAAATTGATTTGTATTTTTGTTGACAAATATTAAACTATTATTAGCTTCATAAAGCAACTCATCAATACTTATACCTTGATGCAAAATATTAAATAGCTGACAAGCTAATGTAGAACCAGAAAATTGTATATCACCAGATTCTATACCTGCTTGAAATCCGATCTTAGCAATATCATTCGTGAATTTAATGTGTTTTACCCAAGCCAGTTGGAAAGTCACATAAAGAAAACACGCTTTACATTTTTGAGATTGATTGCGATATTTTTCACTGATATCTAATGCTAATTTACCAAATTCATAACCTTTTTGATATTCTCCCCAAATTGAACCTAATAATACTCCATAATTACTATAAGCTGGTATTGACTCTGCTAAATTACCGTATTCTAAACATAGATTGAGTGCTTGAATAACAACTAAGCTATAAAGTTTTTGATCTGTTAAATAGCAAGCAGGATATATGTTTGTAAATAAATTAAGCGCGATAATTTTATCAGCTATTATCATGTCGGGTTGATTTATTAATGAAGCTACTTTTTTACCTTCAAGAAGTTTGTTAGCTTGAATAACTTCGATTTCTAAAGCTTCATCTAAATTCTTTTTGGTCAAATCAATCCCAAGATATTGTAACCCATTTTTACTTGCTTTTATAGCTTCGTTGAACTTACCTAGACTTGTATACACAATAGCCAAAAAGTTGTGAATATCTGCTTTTTCTTCAGATGTCTTAGCTTTTTCAATAATTAAATTAATGGCATATTGCGATTTTTCAAAATTACCGTTTAAATATTCAACTTCAGCCAGCAATTTATATACTTCTAAAGTAAGTTCGTAAAATCTTAACCAACTATCACTAGGTAATTCCTCCATACTAATCGTTAAATAATTTCTAGCTGCGTTATATGCGATCGCATATTTAGCTTTTTTCGCCGCAGTTAAATTTAGTTTTAGTAATTCAATTTTTTCTCGATCGTCGATAATTAATTCTCTACCCAAATTCAAATGATCTACCAATTCAAAAACACGTTCAGTTTTCTCTTTAGTAGAAAGATTGGCATATAGCAGCCTGCCAATTTGTAAATGAATTGCTTGTTTTTCATATTCTGCAATTAAAGCATAAGCTGCTTGTTGAACTCTATCGTGGAGAAACTTAAAATTATAAATAACAAGTTGCGAATCAATAATTTCTCCATCGACAAACTCCAATCCAGAAGTTGGTAAAATGAAACGAGATTGAATGGCGATCGCTAAATTTTGAAAAGCTTCTATTTCATTAATTTCACTGACAATTGCTAAGGTATTTAAAGTGAAACGATTACCGATACAAGCTGCTAATTGTAACAATTGCTGTGTAGATTTAGGTAGTTTAATTAATTTAGATATCATCAAATCGACAACATTATCGGTGATATCCATCGCTTCGATTTGAAGTTGTCTCCATTCCCACCTCGGCTTTTGTTTTCCTTGCGGTACTTGAAAGTAAATCAATTTTTCGGAATGTAAATTATAAAGAAATTGATTAACAAAGAAAGGATTCCCACCAGTTTTATCAGCAACTAATTTCGCCAGAGATTTCACATCATCTATATTTCTATGTAAAGTATCGGCAATTAATTTAGTAATATTATCTTGATTGAGAGGAGTTAAATTAATTTGATTGATAGATGCATCAACCTCTAATTTTTCTAATAAAATAATTAAAGGATGATTAGCATCAACTTCATTATCTCGATAAGCACCAATTAACAATAGATGATGCATTCGATCGTCCGTCATCATCAATTCAATTAATTGTAAACTTGCCGAATCTGCCCACTGTAAATCATCCAGAAATAAAACTAATGGATGTTCTGCTTGACAAAAAACACGAATAAAGCTGCTAAAAACCGAATTAAACCGATTTTGAGCTTCACTTCCTCCTAATTCTTCTACATCTGGCTGTTTACCAATAATTAATTCTACTTCCGGAATTACATCGATAATAATCTGAGCATTTGGTTCAATAGCGGATAGCAATTTTTGCTTCCACTGTTGGAGTTGTGATTCGCTTTCACTTAAAAGCTGTTTTACCAATCCGCTCAAAGCTTTTACTACAGCAGAATAAGGAACATTTCGTTGAAACTGGTCGAATTTACCCGCAATAAAATAACCCCGCCTACCAGTAATTGGTTGATAAATTTCTCTTACCAAAGCAGATTTACCAATCCCCGAATAACCCGTAACTAAAATCATCTCTGTTTTGCTAACTGCGGCTACAACTCGCTCAAATGCAGCTAACAGAGTGATGGTTTCTTGTTCTCTACCGTAAAGTTTTTCTGGGATATGAAATTGATTAGAAATATCCTCTTTAGCTAAATCAAAATCAATTATGTAGCCATTATTTTTTAATTGCTGCAAACACGTTTCTAAATCTTTCTTAATACCCCAAACACTTTGATAGCGATCCTCAGCCGTTTTCGCCATCAATTTTACGATAATAGCTGAAACCATCCGAGGAATTTTAGAATTAATTCGATCGGCACAAACAGGTTGTTTAGCCAGATGACAATGAATTAATTCCATTGCATCGTTAGCAGCAAAAGGTAACTGACGGGTAAATAATTCATATAAAGTTATTCCCAAAGAGTAAAAATCAGTGCGGTAATCAAGGGAACGATTCATCCTTCCAGTTTGTTCGGGAGAAATATATGCTAAAGTTCCCTCTAAAGCATTCGGACTAGATAAACCAGTATGTTCGCTTCCCAGTTTTGTAGAAATACCAAAATCAATGATTTTCAACTGCTTAGTAACGGGATTAAAAACGATATTACTAGGATTAATATCCTTATGAATAACTTGCGCTGCATGAATTTGAGCCAAACTATCAGTAATTTGACAAGTAATTTCCAAACATTCCACCAAACTAAATTCTTTTTGAGAAATTAAATTCCTCAGCGATTCTCCCCCAAAATCCTCTAAAACGATCGCCACTGAATTTTTATGTTGTAAATCGTAAGCTTTGACAATTCCCCCATCGTCAAGATTGCAAGTGATATCGTACTCCTGCTTATAGCGAGTCAACTGTAGGGGATTAAAATAATCTTGCTTAAGAATCTTGAGAATAACTGGTTGATTATCTTCTTTTCTAATTCCGCGATAAACCGTAGAATTACTGCTTTCATAAATTTGTTCCAGAATTTCATAACCAGTAATTACAACCATTGTTATATGCTCATTTTATAAAGTCCTTAACTTAGAGTTCCCCATTGTTTGATTTTTCTATCACCGAAGGTGCGGATGGGATAGGGGAGATGGGGAGATTGGGAGATGGGGAGACAAGGAGACAAGGGGAAATGGGGACAAGGGGAAATTTAAACTCCTAACTCCTAACTCCCTACTCCCTACTCCCTACTCCCTACTCCCTACTTTCTACTTCCTACTCCCTACTCCCTACTCCCTACTTTCTACTTCCTACTCCCTACTCCCTACTCCCTACTTTCTACTTCCTACTCCCTACTCCCTACTCCCTACTTTCTACTTCCTACTCCCTACTCCCTACTCCCTACTCCCTACTCCCTACTCCTAACTGATTATGCGTTTAATATCGTTGCTCGGAATCTTTGCATTTGTAGGAATTTCTTATGGTTTATCTGTCAACCGTCGCGCTATCCGTTGGGTACCCGTGCTGTGGGGGATTGGTTTACAATTGATTTTCGGGATACTAATTCTGAGAACAAAACCCGGTTTCGTGGTATTCAAATTTCTCGGCGATGTAGTCAGTCAATTTCTTAACTATTCCGATGCAGGAGCAAAATTCGTGTTTGGTGACAACTTTGAAGAACACTACATCGCCTTCAAAGTACTGCCGACAATCATCTTTTTCTCATCCTTCATCACCATTTTGTACCACTACGGCATCTTACAAAGAATAGTGCAGGTAGTAGCTTCTGTGATGATGAAAACCATGAAAACATCGGGTTCAGAATCCCTTAGTGCTGCGGCGAATATCTTTGTCGGACAATCTGAAGCACCGTTATTAATCAAACCCTATGTAGCAACTATGACTCGTTCCGAATTACACGCCATTATGACGGGAGGATTCGCGACGATCGCAGGTGGGGTAATGGCTGCATATATTTCCTTTGGGGTGTCAGCAGAACATTTAATCGCCGCTTCCGTAATGTCTGCACCCGCAGCATTAGCCGTTTCTAAAGTGCTTTACCCCGAAACCGAGTCATCTCCCACCGCAGGGAAAGTAAAAATTAATGTAGAAAGCGCTTATTCTAACGCGATCGACGCAGCCGCGACTGGTGCCAGTGAAGGGATGAAATTAGCTTTAAACGTCGCCGCGATGTTGATTGCTTTTTTGGGATTATTAGCGCTAGTAAACGGTATTTTAGGCTTTATTGGTTCGGGAATTGGTTTACCACAACTTTCATTAGAGTGGATATTTTCTTACCTGCTCGCCCCCGTAGCGTGGTTGATGGGCGTACCCTGGGCAGATTGCGGACAAGTAGGAATATTGCTCGGTAAAAAGACGATTTTAAACGAATTTATTGCTTACCAAGACCTGCAAAAAATGGTAGCAGACTCTGCAATTTCCGAAAGAGCGCGAATAATTGCTACTTACGCCTTATGTGGATTCTCGAATATTGGCTCGATCGGCATTCAAATCGGTGGAATTGGCGCGATCGCCCCCAACCGTCAAGCAGACTTAGCGCAAATGGGAATTAGAGCAATGGTTGGTGGTGCGATCGCCTGTTTTATGACAGCCTGTATTGCGGGGATGTTGTTGTGATTTACCGATTAAAACTATGGATATAAATTTGGAAAAATTAAAGCCTCTTGAAGTACATCCTCATGAGGAAACTTTAGCTAAAACTCTGGTTGAGAAAGCATTAGAAAATGCAGAATTAACTTCTACTCCTGTAGGTATTTCACTTGCAGCAGCTTTTGATTTAATGGTAGCTGCCGAATACTATACAAAAATAGCTCATAAAGGATGGTTGTATTGCCCGATAAACGATCATCCTTTATTAATTTATCCATACACTAATACTTGTCCGCGATGTGTCTTGCAAGGTAACTTTCATTTTCATAAGGCTAATAAACCTCCTTCGGGAACTATTGGTAAGACCACGAGTAGATTGCTATATGTGTTTTTAAGTCAGTTGTTTGAAATTAATTCACGCAATTTAAAGATTTATTTTGGTACTGAACCTGTTGATGTGATAATTCACGATCGGACAGAAAATACTCTTTTACTTGCGGAAGTAAAAGCTGCTCCATTAACAACATTACCTTTAGCTGTTGCTGTTGAAACACAAACTGAAATTGGAGATGAAGGTGAGTTAATGCCCTGTTTACACTCTTCTTGCAATAATTCTTTTCTTAGTTCATCGAATTTACATCTTGTTCTTCCTAAGTTAGAAAACAAAAGATGGAATCACGAACTCCTAACTTTAGGAGTAAGAGGAAGCGAAAATATTGTAAATTGGACATACAATCAAATTGATAGAGTTTTTCAAGAAAATAATCAAATATTTTCTAAGTATTTCAAATTTTGGAATATCTCTTATGCTGCATATAATAAAACTGCACGGGTTAAAGGAACGCTACCCGAACCTGTCTACTGGTTGACAAACGGTTGCGGACAGCCAATTCCCAGACCTGCTAATTGGGCTGTAAGAAAAAGCGGCGAAGGTTATGAATCAATCTCTGATGGTAAATCCAGTGTCGGTATGGATAGAACTGATGATATAAAAAAAGGAATTTATCAAGTATTGAAAATTGCTGCATCTGCAAAGCCTAATTCAGAAAACATAAACGTAAAAATAGCTTTATTATCAAATATTCATGCAGTACGTCATTATAATGAATATCTGTTGGATATTCAAGATATAGTATGGACATTAGATGAAACCGGAATAGCTAAGAAAATTGCCGACCTTCCAGCCCAAAAAGACATTTATAATCTGTTTGATGGTATTATCACCTTTACTAAAAGCTATATAAGAGATGAATGGATTGAACGAAATTTCCAATTCTAATATTCAGCATCAATCGATCGCCAATCATATTACCAGACGGGTAGGTTCTGAAGTTCAAAAACGCATCAATGCCCTAAAGGTAGGACAAAAAATGCAGGATTTACCGGAAGAATTATGGCACGATAGCTTTAAATATTATGTCAAACATGACCCTAATAGAAAAGGTGGTCCAAATCTAAGAATGATTCGGCTTGAACCAAATAAACCTTCACTAACAGTTACCGGATATGTTTTTAATAAATTCGTTCATCCTGATGAAAACAGATTTATTACGGTTCGAGAAGCCGCTCGTTTGCAAGGTTTTCCCGATAATATAAAATTTGAAGGCACATTAACTAGTACTCAACTTCAAGTAGGTAATGCCGTACCCGTACCATTAGCTAAAGCTGTATTTCAACATTTAATCAAACAGGCAAATTTATTAGGATATAAAAATCATTCCCTCAAAGCATTAAGTTTATTTAGCGGTGCGGGAGGAATGGATATTGGTGCTTACCTAACTAATAATATAGACATTTGTTTAGCTATAGATAATTGGTCGAATGCTTGCGCTACGTTGCGAGGTTTTTTTAAAGATAGTAGCCGTATTTTAGAAAAAGATGTTTGTGCTGTAGAAGAACCCTTAAATTTATGGCAACAACAGTCAGGTGAAACAGATAAACCGGATATTGTATTTGGAGGACCACCTTGTCAAGCATTTAGTCAAGCAGGTAAACAAAAAGGATTTATTGACAAACGTGGAGTAATGATTGATGAATTTTTGCGGTTTATAAAACATTTGCAACCGCCTTTTTTTGTCATGGAAAATGTATCTAATCTTAAAGGTATTGCAAACGGTAGTTTATATAAAAGTATTTTAGAAAATATGACTAATTTAGGTTATAACGTGGCAGTTAATTCACTTTTAGCTGCTGATTTCGGTACTCCTCAATTACGTCGCCGCTTATTTTTTCTCGGTTGTAGAAAAGACATAGGTAAAATTCAGTTACCCTTACCAACTCATAGCTCTCAATTAGAATTATTTGGACTTCAACCTTACGTAACAGTTGGGGAAGCCTTTGCTAATTTACCATCAGCCCAATTCAACTCCTAACTCCTAACTTCTAACTCTTCTCCTCAATCTTCGTATATCCCAACTTCCAATTTTCTGACTGCTTCAACTCTTCTTCTTTACCCTCTAAAATCAACATTAAAGCAAAACGAGTATTCAACATTCCTTTCATTAAATAATGTCCGGGTTTAGCATACACGCCATCAGTTGCAACAGTACCACCATAAGCAAGTATCCCGCAGTAGCTGCCACTACCCGGTATTTCTATCTTTAACATTCTATCGTTAAGATAGCCGCCTGGAATTTGAAATATACCATATACATGATGCTGTCCTTTCCAGGGTTCTACTACTATCTTTTCCGGATAAGTGTAGTATTTTTCAGCTTTGGAAGAAAATCCCCAGTGACTGCAAGCTATAGCTGGCGATTTTTCGGAAACGTAGGAAAAACCCAGTACACAGATTAAGCTAGACAAAAACACTATATAAGTAAATTTACGCAATACTTCTAACAAAGTTAATTATATACAGCTAATTACCGTTACAGTTTATAAAGTGTAAATCAGGATATCGAGTCATATTTTACTCAAATATTTTCTGTTTAATTCCTTACAATATAAGATTTGTTGCTATTACAGTACTCCACCATATGAATTTCAATTCGAGTCGAACGAGTCAAAACGCTCCTAGACTGGGCTGATGCAATACCCCCAGCTTCGCTATTCAAAATACTAAGTACACAGTAATATTACTTATAAAACTAGTAGCCCGTCCCATTAATTCTCATGGGTGTATCCTAAAAAACAGAAAATTTTTTCTCCCCCCTCTTCCCCCTCTCCCCTCTCCCCCTCGGCGGGGATATTTATTATTGGGTGGTTTACAAAAATACTGGTAACAAATGGATTCAGCGAATTCGAGAAGGCAAGTACAACTAAAGCCATCGTTAAACCTGGAATATACGTGCGGCGTGTGCCGTCGATAGAATGATTAATCAAAATGTACGTGTAGTTATATCTGTTTCGATAATTGCTAATTAAATTCCCATCGAAACTCACGCCGCATAAATTTACCCTCTCCTGTTTTAGGAAAGGGTAGAAGTGAGTTAAAGCAGGAATCACAAACAATCGAGCGGAACTCATATTAGAAATAATTCATCATCGCTCGCCAGTCTTGGAAAACCACCCTTGACAAATTGCATTATCTAAGTTTTTGAATTCGATAATGCTGACAAAAGTTTGCGGGAAGTAAAACATTAATGGAGCGTATTATCTCATCATTTTTTATTTTTTAATCGTAAAATATTAATCGAAAAAACTTATATTATTAGTACTCTTTATACTTGGTGGGATGTAATAAATTTATTCAGATATGAACTGTTACCTACTATTTTTCTGCTATATAACTTGTCTAATTTAAAACATATTGAAATAAATTATTAGTATCTAGCCAGACTTGAACACCAATATCAACTACCATCTAATTAATCGCAAAACTCAGTAAATACGCGGTTTTTTCAGCCTTAGCACAGAAAAATAGCGAAGGACATAGTGATTAGAATAACTAAATATATACGGCGTGTCTGATTTTAATTACTGAACCGAGGATATTTTATCTAAGTATTATTGAGCAATAATTATTGTTCAATAAAATACTCTAATATGACTTGCCATTGTATAAAATGTTAGTTAATAGACAAGATATAGCCGATATATTTAATTTTTAAATAACCAAAATTAGAAAAAATAAATTTTGTATTTTTTTTTTAAATTGTTACACCGTCACAATCAAGAATTGATAAAGGTTTTACCCTTGCAATGTCAATTGAATGTCTGATATTTTGACAGTAATCTACGCTAAAACTCGGATACCCAAGTGAAAAGCTTCGTGCTATTCTGTTGCAGTTAATAGATAGTCAAAGCCAAAAAAATCAAGGTTTGGCAAATATCATGAGCGGGCAGTACGTTCGTTCGGAGAATAATCAAACCTCAGTTCTTTCGTAGCTTTAATTTAAAATTAAGACGCATGAATCAAAGACTTTTGTGGACTGTTGTAGCTGTCATTTCAACCGTTGTTGGAACACCTTCTATTGGTCGCTCTCAGACGGTAAATGAACCATTAATTACTTCCCAGAAAACCCTTGAAAAAAATACAGAGGAGGTAAATAATAACGGCTCGAATACAGTTGTTACCAAGGTTTACGCACACAAATTAGCAGACCGTCAGGCAGCAACTCTCTATATTCGCAACATTCCTGTTTTCACCTTCTTGAGTTCAGTTGCTAGCAATCAAGATTCAGATAAAGTAGCAGTTGACAGCAATAATAGTGAGCCTGTAGAGAAAGCAACCCTACTAGCCGCAAAAATCAATGATTTAATCGACAAGAAAGTTGATGCCAGCCAGATTACCGTTAGCTGGAACGGTAGCATCGAATCTAAGTCTGGAGCCGAAACCCCAACCGAACGCTACATTATCAAAGTTAACGGCTCCGAACTAATAGAAATCAACGACGACATCCAGCTTCCCGACGCAACTAAGAATCTCAGACAAGATGCGCTGCAAGCAACCAATCGCTTGCGGAGACTTGTAGGTAAAGCATCTCCTCTAACAACAATTGCTGGCTTACCTCCAGAACTAACGGCACAAGCAAAGCCAGAAAAACAAGCCCAAGAAATAGCCTCTGCCAAACACCAGACAAAAATTGCAAGAGGAAGAAAAAGAAAAAGAGGGTTTAGAGGTATGGCTTCTTTCTACGGTTATGACGGTTCTGGTAACAAGACAGCTTCTGGTGAAAGATTTAATCCAGAGAGATTGACAGCCGCCCATCGCAGCTTACCTTTCGGTACTAGAGTTCGCGTTACCAATGTACGCAACGGTCGTTCTGTCGTTGTACGAATCAACGACCGAGGACCCTTCATTCGCGGTCGCGTCATTGACCTTTCCCACCGTGCAGCACGAGTTATCAAAATGATTGGTAGAGGTGTCGCACCAGTCAGAATTGAAGTGTTAGGAAGATAAGAATTGAGCATGGGAAATAGGGAGTAGGGAGTAGAAAGTAGGGAGTAGAAAGTAGGGAGTAGAAAGTAGGGAGTAGAAAGTAGGGAGTAGAAAGTAGGGAGTAGAAAGTAGGGAGTAGAAAGTAGGGAGTAGAAAGTAGGGAGTAGAATTAGTTATGCTCCCACTCTCCCCATCTCGCCCTCTCCCCATCTCCCCCTCTCCCCATCTCCCCATCTTCACATCGCCTAAATTTAATTAAATATCTTGATAATCCTTTATCTAATTAGTCTCTTTCCCCGAATTCGGATATAAACTAACGGGGGAAAGCTAGTGTAGATAGAGGATTTTTTGTGCGCCTGTTGACAACGGTCGCGGCATTACGCTGCTATTTAAATCTACTCCGTTGGCAAAGCAAGCCTTTGCATTCTGAGGAGCCGCTACCCCATGAGATGACAACTCGCCTCCAAACAGAAGTAGGATTAGTTCCTACTATGGGAGCTTTGCATCAGGGTCATTTAAGCTTGATTGAACGGGCGCGGAAGGAAAATGCCATTGTAATAGTTAGTATTTTCGTCAACCCGCTACAATTTAGTCCTGACGAAGATTACGATCGCTATCCCCGCACTTTAGAGCAAGATAAGCAATTCTGCCAAAAAGCTGGGGTAGATGCTATGTTTGTACCAAATCCGGAAGAGATGGGGGTTGTCCGGAAGAGTATACAAGTTTCTCAAAATTTACAAGATTCAAATGTTACACAAGTTACTCCCCCATCTGGTATGATATCAGGCTTGTGTGGTCGTACTCGGCTAGGGCATTTTCAAGGTGTGGCTACTATTGTTACCAAGCTATTTAACTTGGTGCAGCCAGACCGGGCTTACTTTGGTCAAAAGGATGGTCAGCAATTAGCCCTGATTAAACGGCTTGTTACGGATCTCAATTTTCCAATAGAAATTGTTGCTTGCCCAATTGTTAGGGAAGCGAACGGTCTTGCTTTAAGTTCCCGCAACCAGTATTTAACTGCAAGTCAAAAACACTCCGCAGCTGCTTTGTATCGTGGCTTGCAAAAAGCTCGTGCTGCGTTTCGCTCCGGAGTTCGCAAAAGTAGCATACTGATTGAAACTGTTCTTCAAGAAGTAGTAATAGTTAGTGATGTGACTGTAGAATATACTGAATTGATTGAACCAACTACGTTAATACCGCTAGATGAAATTAAGGAGGAAGGAATGATTGCGATCGCCGCTCATCTTGGTTCTACACGACTGATTGACAATATCATTTTGCGCGATCGCCAACCGATAGTCGCCATCGATGGACCTGCTGGTGCCGGTAAATCTACTGTAGCTCGTCAAGTTGCAGCTAAACTAGGACTAGTATTCTTAGATACGGGTGCTATGTACCGTGCCTTTACATGGCTGGTATTGCAAAAGGGAATTGCAATAGATGATGAATGTGCGATCGCCGAGTTGGCTAACTGCTGTTTAATTAAATTGGCTCCCAGCGAGGATTTAAAATCGCCGGTACGAGTTTGGATTAATGATAACGACGTTACCGAGCGGATTCGCACGCCAGAGGTGACATCGAAAGTATCGGCGATCGCAGCACAAAGTGCCGTGCGTCAAGCATTAGTAAAACAACAGCAAAGCTGGGGCAAAAAAGGCGGTTTAGTGGCAGAAGGACGAGATATCGGGACTCAAGTTTTTCCCGATGCTGAGGTCAAAATCTTCTTAACCGCAACCGTTTCCGAACGCGCACGCCGTCGCCAGGAAGACTTTCAAAGACAAGGACACGATCGTGTCAGTCTTGAGGAACTCGAACGTAGCATAGCTGAACGCGACTGGAAAGATAGCACCAGACTGGTTTCACCGCTAATGAAAGCAGTAGATGCTACCGAAATAGTTACGGATGGATTAACGATTGATGAAGTAACAACAAGAATTGTGAACCTTTATCACCAGTGCTTGGCTCATTTGTAATCGCTTTCGGGTCGATAGCATCTTTTTTCTTCGCTCGGAGAAGTTAACGACCACTTTCTATTTTGGCATCATAAAGAAACTCTGTCATCCTTTTTAGGGGATAGAGTTCTCAAATTCTAGTTAGAAATTAATAAATCTTCTGTTAGCACTTTTGGTGGTGACAGGAGAATACCATTTGGATATTTAATAGAATTGAAAAGAAAAAAATATCGGATAAGTAGGTAAGTTATCCCAAATAAAGGGTTGTCTGAGTTCCCCAATAGCACTAAGCTAAATGGGGTAGGGGGGGATAGCAGAGTAAAAACGCCGGAGTTTTACATCCGATTTCTTTACTCCAAGCTAGATAATGCTTCCCCACGCTTTCGACAAACATTTTGAAGATAAGCCTTCTCCAAAAAAAACCATGTTCAAAAAAATAGCTGCTAAACTAAAATCCAATTTCCCCGCACCACAGGTACACGCTCATTGCGACGGACCTTGTGGAGTCTACGATCCCTCTTCTGCAAGAATTACAGCAGAAGCAGTAGTGTCCATGACCAAGAAAATCATGGATTTGCAGCATCCAGAGGTTGGCGACAAAGCATCAATGATTGCTTATCACAATACCTTGTCTCGCTTCGTTGCTATCAAAGAAGAACAAGCTCAAAAAACCAAAGAAGACTTATTAATTCTTTGGACAGATTATTTCAAGCCAGTACACCTCGAAAAGTATCCTGACTTGCACGACACTTTCTGGAAAGCAGCAAAGCTTTGCTCCGCTTGTAAAGTAGAAGTTAACCTCGACCACGCGAACGAATTAATGGAAGCCGTACATAAAATCCATAATATGTTCTGGGCAACCAAAGACCGTGATGTTTCTTGGTACAAAGCTAGCTAAGACAAAGTTGAGTCGATAAAGCTGTTAACTTGGTTGGAGCAATGAACGAGGAACTACAAACAGCCTTAAAATTGCTACAGTTGCTTGTGGGAATGCGGAAAAGATTGCGTGTTAGCGGTCCTTCAATGCTTCCGGAGCTTCAGCCAGGAGAAGAAATATTATTTAATCCAAAAGCTTATCGGCAAAAGCTGCCAAAAGTAGGCGATATCGTAGTTGCAAGACATCCCTATCAAGCAAAACATATAATTAAGAGAGTGGCTTCAGTACTTGAAGATGGTTCTTGTTTTCTTACAGGAGACAATGCCCAAGCAAGTACTGACAGCCGCTCTTACGGTTTTATCCCCCTTAATAAAATTCTTGGCAAAGTTACCTCGAAATTTCCATAATCAATTACCAATTATCAATTACCAATTACATGAATAGTACAGAGTTAGGTCAATATATAGAAGCGACTGAAGGTATTTCCAAACCTTGGCTGCTAGTACAGTTACGTCTTCTAAAGTTAGAAGAAAACCGAGATAAGCTTTCAGAAAACGAATATGCCGAAAACCTACAAGACATCCATCAAGACTTAATGAACTTAGGTGAATGGTGGGTTGGCATCGAAGATAAAGTATTTTGACAATGAACAATGAACAATGAACAATATTGATAATTGATAATTGATAACTGAAATGGATTATCGGGATGCAGGGGTTGATGTTGAAGCTGGACGCGATTTTGTTGGTCAAATTCGCAATTTGGTTCACAGCACTTTTAGAAAGGAAGTAATTGGTGGATTGGGTGGCTTTGGAGGTTGCTTTGAGTTACCCACAGGTTATAAGCAACCCGTTCTAATTTCGGGTACCGACGGTGTTGGTACAAAGTTGAAAATTGCCAATATTATTAATCGTCATGACACGGTTGGTATTGATTTAGTGGCGATGTGCGTTAACGATGTGCTGACATCTGGTGCAGAACCTTTATTTTTTTTAGATTATTTAGCGACGGGTAAACTCGATGCTGAGCAGTTAACCCAAGTAGTTGCAGGTATCGCTTCTGGCTGCAAGCAAGCGGGTTGCGCTTTATTGGGAGGAGAAACCGCCGAAATGCCGGGGTTTTACCAAGTGGGAGAATATGACTTGGCTGGCTTTTGCGTAGGAATTGTCGAGAAAAGTCAGATGCTTGATGGAAGTCGGGTAGAAATAGGTGATGTGGCGATCGCTCTTGCTAGTTCTGGAGTACACAGCAACGGCTTTAGTTTGGTAAGAAAAATTATTAGCGATAAAGGATTAAGTTGGAACGATACCCCAAGTTTATTGGGCGGTAAATCTTTAGGTGAAACTTTTTTAACGCCGACGTGCATTTACGTTAAACCAGTATTAGCGGCGCAAAAAGCTGGTTTAGAAATCCACGCGATGGCGCATATTACAGGTGGTGGATTACCGGAAAACTTACCCAGATGCTTGGGAGAAGGAAAATCTTTTGAAATTAAAACCCATAGCTGGACAATTCCCCCCGTTTTTGAATGGTTAGCACAAGTCGGTGATGTTAATCCGAGTGCTATGTACAATACTTTCAATATGGGAATTGGTTTTGTTGTATTAGTTCCACCGTCACAAGCACAGCAAACGATTAGCTTTTTTGAATCTCAGGATATTGCAGCTTATAACATTGGTGAAATAATTTCTGGTAGTGGAGAATTGATTGGTTTACCAGATTAAAAGCAAAAAATTATACATCCACCCTGCTATTGAATGCATTTTTTCACGTAGGCAAAACGCTACATATTTTTGTTTACGGTATTTTTACTTGTTATAAAAAACTATTTTAGAGCTTAATTACTTAAGAAATAAGAACTATTTATTACTGCAATACTGATAAATCATCTAAAAGACTCATGCCCATAAACATTAAAATTTGCTAAGTTAGTCTTAACATATTGCAAAATTTTGTTAAAGCACGCCCAAAGTTAATGCCAAAACTAATTCGGATTATTAATGTTTTCCGGACTACAGGTGTGGCTGAATGGAGTGTTAGGAATAAATAATTTTACACAAGAAAAGGCTATGGTTGTAAATACTGTCCTTACTTGTGCTTCTAAGACGCTTTTAAAAGAAGTATTTCAGAACTTAGACGCACAAAGTTGTCCGAATAATTATAACTTTCATATGCATACCGTATATTCTGATGGTCAAATGGAGCCTTCAGAAGTAATCGAGCAAGCAATTGACAATGGTTTAAAAGGACTTGCAATTACCGACCATCATAATACAGATGGCTATCAAGCTGCTAAAAAATGGTTGGAAGACTGGAAATTGAATAATCCCGATGCCGATGTGCCTTATTTATGGAGCGGTGTTGAAATTAATGCCAATCTTTTGGATGTGGAAGTTCATATTTTAGGTTACGCATTTGAGCCAGAGCATTCGAGCATAAAACCCTATATTCAAGGAAAAGCAGTTACGGGTTCCGAATATGAAGCTGTAAACGTAATTGCTGCGATTCAAGAAGCTGGAGGATTTGCAGTACTTGCTCATCCAGCACGTTATAGAAGAAAAAGCCATTTTGACTTAATTCCTGCTGCTGCTGAATTAGGAATTGATGGTGTGGAGAGCTTCTACGCTTACAACAATCCCAAACCTTGGAAACCAAGTCCAACGCGATCGCAACAAATTCAGCAACTAGCAAATCAATACGGATTGTATAGTACTTGCGGTACGGATACTCACGGTTTAAGCTTACTTCAGCGGTTATAAGTAGTTAGCAGTTAATAGTTGATTGTTAATTGGGTATTTTAACTATCAACTAACAAACTAATTATTTTTGAAATTCTGATAACAACCAAGAAATAACTTGACTATGATTCATTTGACGAGAACGACGAAAAGCTTCTTCAAGAATTGAAATATTTAAACCTGGTAGTACTTGAGATTGAGTGATTCTTCTACTACCTTGATTTTCTATTAAAAAAGCGATAATTTGAACGTTTTTTACGTCTACAATCCAGTATTCATTTACTCCCAACTCTTCATAAAGCAGACGTTTTTCACCTTTATCATCGGCTAAAGAAGTATTTGCCACTTCAATTACTAAATTTGGTGGTGGAAAGTCGTCAAGAGTAATTATAGAAGTTCCATAAGGAATTGCATCGGCGCGATCGCCAATATAATAAGAAACATCCGGTTGTGTTCCTTGGTAGCCAGTTTTAATGTAAGTACAGTTATCTCTTCCATTCATAGGAATACCTTTGATAGCTGCGTAATTGCTAGCAGCTAAGATAATCAGCGCATGATCTCGTGAATGGTCAAAACCTACTGGTGGCATTTCAATCCTCATTCTACCGTTGTAGTAGTAACCCTTAGCTTTTTCATAAGCTGGGTTTTCGATTATTTGGATATATTCATCCCAAGAGGCTGCTACC
Source organism: Rivularia sp. (in: cyanobacteria) (assembly GCA_965234645.1). Classification (GTDB taxonomy): domain Bacteria; phylum Cyanobacteriota; class Cyanobacteriia; order Cyanobacteriales; family Nostocaceae; genus Rivularia. Next base: position 1,506,886 of record OZ248344.1, read on the forward strand.
CAAGTATCAGCCGGTATTTTTGTTTGTAAATTGCTCATGGTTAATTTGAGCCGATAATAGTTCACTTTATTATGACAGTGTAATTTAAAGGCGATCGTAATTAAAAAACTTCACTGTTGACTGCTAACTGCTAACTGTCAAACTGTAATCAATTAATTCTGGAAAAAATGCCGCAAAATCAGCTTGAAGTTGCTGATAGTTAAAAATTAATTCTTCGACTCCACCAAATAAATTATTTTTTCTTTTGATTCTACAAGAAAGTCCGTTAATAGCTCTATCAATTGCAGCAGTTTCTTTATATGATGCCAGCCAATCATGAGCAATCATATCTGGAAGAATATTTTTTAATCTGTCAGGGAGTATATTCTTATTTTCTTGCAATACTTGATAAACATGATTTGTAAAATCGTTTAGTGAAATAGTTGAATAATTAGACCAGTTTAGAGCTAAGAAATGATCGTAAAATACATCAATCATAATTCCCGAAAATCTACTTCTACCAATACCAATCAGCCTTTTACTTGACTTAAATATTCGGTGCGAGTCGGTAAAACTATCTATTTTTCGATGTAAATAAATACCTTTGATTATTTCCTTTGAATAAATACTTTCTATCGAACCCTTTACAAAATCTCCTAAAAGATTTCCTATCAAAGACTCTGGTGTACCATCGGATAAAAATAAATGAGCTAGATAATTCATCTGTACCAAGTAACGCCGTAAATATTTAATTGTTAAGCAAACAATATTATAAATTAATTACCTAATTTAATTGAAAAAGTTATTTAAAAGTTATTTAAAAATTATTTATGAGTCAATTGTGGAATGATTTTACAAACTGGTATCCGAGTGAAAGTTTGATATCAAATGACCGCACGGGTTTAATTTATTTAATTATAATATTTTAATCACGATCGCATCCCTTTTTCTTTTAATTCAAAGTCTTCGGATTGCTTATTTTTCCAATTAATTGCTAAATCCAGCTTGATTCCTGAAAATACTCATATGGTGAAAGAACATAAAAAAATGTCAGTCATTAAGCAATATTATCTTGTTTGCAGAGAAAAATATTGCGGTTTATTAATTTAAAAAAAAACATCCGCAAAAACATTATAAGTTAGCAAATAGGTCTACTTTTGGTAGCTTTGCACCGCAATACCATGTTTGACAATCTGTGTAAATTTCTGGTTGAAAACTTTTCTGATGATTTTGCTACTTGGTTGTTAGGGGAACCAGTAACTTTAACCGAATTAAGCCCCAAAGAACTTTCTCTCGAACCTATTCGTGCCGATGCTCTGATATTACGACAATCGGAAGAACTTATTTTGCACGTTGAATTTCAAACTCAACCAGATGTAAAAATTCCTTTCCGAATGGCTGACTATCGTTTACGAGGATATCGCCGATTCCCAAACAAACGAATGCTTCAAGTAGTAATTTATCTTAAAGAAACCAACTCTCAAGAAGTTTACAAAACCACATTTGAACTTGAACAAACCATACATCGTTTCCAAGTAATTCGTATTTGGGAACAGCCGACAGAAATATTTATGCAAACTCCCGGTTTACTTCCATTTGCTGTTTTAAGCAACACCGAAAGTAAAATCGACACTTTGCAGGAAGTCGCAACCCGAATCGATAACATCGAGGATAAACAAATTCAAACCGATGTAGCTGCATCTGCATTTATTCTGGCTGGGCTAGTATTAGAGCAAGGGGATATTCAACGTTTATTAAGGAGAGATATTATGCAAGAGTCAGTAACTTATCAATTATTAGTGAACGAAGGAAAAGCAGAAGGAAAAGCAGAGGGTAGAGCAGAAGGTAGAGCAGAAGGTAGTCAAGAAGCTGCTCGGAATATTGCACTCAATCTCCTCAAAGAAGGGCTTTCCATTGATTTAATTGCAAAAACTACTGGTTTGACGGTTGAGGAAGTGCAGCAATTACAGAATACTCAAGTTGAAAATCAAGAAGAGTGAATGCTGTTAAGTTCTCTTCTTTCAATTTTTATGCCTATTTCCAGCGTGTTTAGTTTGCGCTGGATTTTTTTGTAAATACTTTTAAATCGATCGTATTAAACATGAACGCATCATCAAGTTGCGATCGCACAATATTTAGATAGTTTACAATTCTTCGTGGCTTTATGTGAAGCTCGAAATCTTAGCAGCCGAGAAATGTTACCGTATTCTGACGCTGAAGAAGTTTTGTATGTTTTACTGTAAATTTTTACGCTTTACAGCAACTTACTAGGAAATACTTAACCTAATAAATTTTTAGTTAAGAATATTACTGTTTGTTTTGATTAATTTATCAGTCTATATTAATGGACTTATCCTATAATAGCGGGGAATTGCATTCGCAGCCGGACATGGCAAAAGTCGAGAAATATCAATATACTTAGTATTTTTTATAAAATTAATTTCTTTTAAGCCCCGATCGCGAAGCATTAAACTTTTATCCTAGTACCACGGTGAACATGAAGTTCTTGTTAAAAACTGCTTCAGGTAGATGCGTAATGCCCCTTGGTAATGATAAATAAATAATCATTGGCTTTATTAAATCAATTTGATTGATTCTTGGTTGCGGTGAATAGCGGCATTTGTTTGCCTAAAATTTAATTTCACTCCTCGCACTCAACTAATACCCAACCGAGTCAACTTTAAAACTACAAAATCGACAACCGCGCATATACGATGAAAGCATCTGCAAAATTCGACTTTGAGGACGAGAAGTTCAATGCACCACCTTCTCGTGTTGTCCCTTGGTGTCAAATGATAAATCCCAGATATGGGACTGATGGGGTAAGTTCCTACGGTTTGGCGATTAAATTAGAAAATGCCCGTGCTGTTGGCTTTGTACCGGATGAAGATTGGCAGCAGGTGGAACATCAATTTAGTACGTCGGTTGAAACGGTTCTGATCGCTACAACCCCAAATATAGTTATAGTACGTCGAGGACCTTTATCGGTAAAAGACCGCGAAACAAATACAAAGTTAGGAACTCTCAAAGATAATTATGATGCTTTTAAAGAGGACAAGCTTAAATTTAAAACTTTTACTCGCTATCTGATTTTTTTGGCAGGGAAAGATAAGAATTTTTTACATGAATTACCTTTACAATTAACTCTGAATGGTGCGGCTGGAGCAAGTTTTAGTAAAGCTTACTGCGAATATCAGCAAGGAAGAGCAACTGGGGGATTTGTTGCCGAATTAGAAAGGGCATATGCCGGATATCGTCGTCAAGCCGCAACCCCAAAAGGACCTTTATTTCACGCTCACGGTATTTTTTCACCGATAATTGAATGTGAAGAAAGAGGAATTGCCACAAATACCGTTTTAGTTGCTGCAACTGTAGACTATAAGCATCCTACAGTTTCAACATTAACTAATTATTTGATTGCTTCAGACTCAAAGGAATCTCAATTGATTTCTAAGAATTTTGAAGAATACAAAGATTTTGCCAAAGAACCAGTCAAAACAGAAACGCGCCCAATGGCAGTAGCAGGAGTTTCTAATTCTTACCTTTACCCAGATGAAGAAGATTTTGGGTATCCGCCATATTAAAGGATGGGGGACAAGGGGACAAGGAGATGGGGTGATGGGGAGATGGTAAGCCACTCTCGTGGGTCGTCTCCCGACCTTGAGAGAAGTGGCGCAACCCGTTCACGCGTTCACCGCTAGGTGCGGCTCAAGCGTGCGGCTCAGGGGGAGACGGGGAGACAAGGGGATGGGGAGATGGGGAGATGGGAGGGGAGGGGAGGGAGTAGATAGCGAGCGAGACGCTCGCACTACAAAGATGCGGAGAAATGTTAATTTACAACTCCTAACTCTTAACTCCTAACTCCTAACTCTTAACTCCTAACTCTTAACTCCTAACTCCTAACTCCTAACTCCTAACTCCTAACTCCTAACTCCTAACTCCTAACTCCTCCTCGCCCATCGCTAAACCTGCTAAATAAGCAGTTGTCCAAGCGCTTTGGAAGTTGAAGCCGCCGGTGATGCCGTCGATATCGAGAATTTCTCCGGCAAAATATAGTCCTTTTACTAAGCGGCTTTCCATTGTCTTGAAGTTGACTTCTTTAAGCTTAATTCCGCCGCAGGTGACAAATTCATCTTTGAAAACTCCTTTACCGCTAATAATGTATTGTCCTTGAGTTAGTTCTTGGACTAATTTATTTAAAGCTTTTTTAGGTAATTCAGCCCAGCGCGTTTCTTTATCAATACCGGCGCGGGATATGAGATATTGCCACAAGCGATGCGGTAATTTTATTCCTCGGTGTAGTGCGATCGCTCTTTTTCCATACTCTTGGCTTACCTGTTGTAGTTCTTTTCGCACTCGATCTTGATTTGAATCTGGCAGCCAATTAATAGTAACGGTTCCTTTGTAGCCCGATTCGTGGAATATTCTCGCGCCCCAAGCAGAAAGTTTTAACACCGCTGGACCACTTAAACCCCAGTGAGTAATTAATAACGGTCCAGTTTGTTCTAACTGCGGTTTTCCCGGTACTGTTAAACGTAGCTGTACGGGATTAACGCTAACACCAGCTAACGATCGCAGTTCTTTATCTAAAATATTGAAGGTAAATAAAGAAGGAACGGTTGGTTCTACTTGATGACCGAATTTCTTGGCGATTCTGTAACCTACTGGGTTGCTACCAGTTGCCAGCAGTAGTTTATCGCAGTGTAAAATTTCCCCAGATTTAAGTAAAATCTCGAATCTTGATTTATCATCATCTGCGAAAATATTAGAACTGTCTTGTGTTTTTTCTCTTTCTTCTGTTTCTTCTAATTCTTCTAATTGTTGAGACTTTACCCAAACTACAGGTGAACCCGTGCGAATTTGTACTTTATAAGAAGAAGCAGTTTTGATCAAACAATCTACGATCGTTTCCGAACTATCTGTAATTGGAAACATCCGTCCATCAGCTTCAGTTTTTAACTGCACTCCTTCAGATGCGAACCAATCAACAGTATCTTGAGCTTGGAAGCGAGAAAAAGCGCCTAATAAAGCTTTTGAACCTCTAGGATAATTTTGGATAAAACCCTTCGTATCGAAAAGAGCGTGAGTGACATTACAACGTCCCCCACCAGAAATACGAACCTTCGCCAGTAGCTGACGACTCGCTTCAAGTAAGATAACAGAGGCATTCTCATTAGTTTTAGCAGCTGATATCGCCGCAAAAAAACCCGCAGCCCCACCGCCAACAATTACAATTTTTAATGGTTGCAAGTTCCGAACTATTTATAAACGAATTGGATACAACGATTTAAAAAATAAAAGTTCTTCATTTATTTTATCTTTATGCATAGCTAATCTAGTTCAAGTTTCTATATTCATATATTGCACCAAAGACGAGAAACCCGGTTTATGGCAAGTTGATAAACGAAAAACTAATCTTTTCAGGAGAAGAAACCGGGTTTTTTTTCTGCTTATTGAAAGTGATGCAAGATGTGTGTATACGCTTATAGAACTGCCGACATTAATAGATTACTACAGCACAACGTAAATCAAGCTTCTTTTCCGACGCAAAAACGAACTTATTATTGTCGATCGCAAATACTTTAGACGCTTATCTAAAAACGCAACCAAGTTTTTTGAGCATAACTGAGAATACCAAAAGCTATTGCGGCTAAAAACAATAGCAAAATAACACCTCCAGGAACAAAAGTCAGAATACCCAAACCTCTAAGAATCCATACAGCGATCGCAATACCGAGAAATATCCCAAAAGCCTGGGTTAATCTTTGATTCAATTTAGAAGTTCGACTCACCTTATATCCCTCTCAAATCAATAGTGCTTAAGACATTCTAGCTATTTAAACAGTTACCAGTAATTAGTTACCAGTTACCAGTAATCAGTTAGAAGTTAGGAGTTAAGAGTTAGGAGTTAAGAGTTAAGAGTTAATAATTATCTCCCCTCTCCCTATCCCCCCATCTCCCTTTCTCCCCCTCTCCCTTACTTATCAACATCATCTCTTCACAATTTCAGTGATAATAGTGACATATTTTTGGGTAAATTTTGGGAATAATATACTAGATACACAGCTAGTTCCGGAACGCTTGTATAGTGAACTGGAATTAGAATTATTGAATAAGCCTCTATTCAACTGTAGAGTCTGTATTCATTATTCAAGTGTAGTGTGGAATATTTAGGAGCGAGGGAAACATTATGTCTGCGTCTTTTTTCTCAGGCTTAATTAATACGGGTTCGGATATGGCTTGGAATCAAAACAAGCAAGCAGCGTTGCTGAGCGGTGAAATTTTAGTAGAAACACATTCTCATACTGCTTGGGGTGGGTGTGTTAGTGCCAAAATGTATTTACCACTGATACGTCCGCAAGTTTGGCAACAGATAACGGATTATCCACGTTGGGTGCAGTATTTCCCCGATATTACTCAGAGTGAAATTATACACAAAGGTGATGTCAAACGTCTGTATCAGGCAGCACAAAAAGCTTTTATGTTTTTCACTGCGAAAGTAGATATTTATTTAAATGTAGTGGAAGATTTCGGACATAAAGTCCAGTTTAAACTGGATAAAGGAACTTTTCACGATTTCAGTGCGGATATCGATTTACAAGATTGCGGTAGCGGTACTTTATTAACTTATTCAGTACAGGCTACTCCTTTAATCCCCATACCTTCAATGTTTATTCAACAAGCGATGAATTTTGAATTGCCTGCTAATATGCGTAAAATGCGACAAGTCCTTTGTAAGGGAATGTAAAAGCGATGTCACAGGCAAATGAAATTCTCGACTTTTGGTTTGGTAAGCAGGATGAGCCAGACTACGGTAAGTCTAGAAAATCTTGGTTTGCAAAAGAACCAGAGTTTGATGAAGAACTACGAAGACGTTTTATTACAGATTACGAAAAGGCAGCAGGAGGACACTTAGATGAATGGAAAGATTCACCATCGGACTGTTTGGCTTTGATCTTGCTGCTGGATCAATTTCCGAGAAATATTTTTCGTGAAACTCCCCAAGCTTTCGCTACCGATTGGGAAGCACTCTCAACCGCACATCAGGCGATCGCACAAGGTTATGACGTACAATTATTAAACGTACAGCGTTGGTTTGTGTACTTACCTTTTGTACACAGTGAAAATATCGAACACCAGCGTAAAGCGGTAAAGCTATTTCAAAAACTTAGTGGAGACAGGGATAGTGCCAGCGCGATCGAAAACGCAATCCGCCATAGGTTGGTAATTGAACGTTTTGGGCGCTTTCCCCATCGCAATATAATTTTAGGACGACCTTCAACTCCTGAAGAAAAAGAGTTTTTGAAAGAACCGGGAGCGCGATTTTAATTTCAATTTATTAAGACACAAAGACGTAATATCAAATTGATTCGCGTCTTTGTGTTTGAGTCGAATTTTTTGCCACCGAAGCGAGACAAAATTGAAAGTTGATTTTTGTAGATGCAATCTCCGAATATTTAACAGTTAAATTCAAAAATGGTATGAGTTTTAAGGTAAAACAATAAAATTTAGATATAGAAAATTTTTACTATTTACTCTTAAACAAAAGATATCAGTTGCTGAGTAAATAATAAAATTATGAAAAATAATATTTTTAAGGTTAATAAGAGGTATTTTTTTTGATTAGAATTTAAATCAAAACTTAAATTAAAACTCAATACCCTAAAACACAACTTATTAACGTACATTTAAAGACTGATTAGAAACTGTCGCTCCCGTATCAAACAAAACTTCATCTAACTCTGGCTCGGTAAACTCATAACCTAGAGTTGCAGCAAAATCAACTATCTTCGTCTTATCCCAATTCCAAACACCAAAAGTCCCTTTTACAGAACACTTTTTGTAGTATTCTTCGTAAACTTCCTGATTTGCCATCAAATTTTCGTAGAAAGCATCAACCTGTTGTAATGACATAAAACCCGATCTCCTGAGCGTGACTTAATTATAAAAAACTACATACCAAAGCTGTAGATTTCCTTACGGATAACTTCTTATTCATAGGTTGAAAGTAGTTACACGGATAAATCTGATAGATGCTCATGAAAAAAATATTGTTCCGATACTAAGACTAACCTTTGAAGCAGTCAGGAACAAAAACCCTGATGATATGTATTATTTTACTTACGTATTGCCTGTCACGCCATGAGGAAATTACGTATTATCAGTTACCAGTTACCAATTGGGTATTGGGCATTGGGCATTAGGAATAGTTAGGAGTTAGGAGTTAAGAACTAACAATTTATCCCCTTGTCACCTTGTCCCCTTTATCTCCCCATCTCCCCATCCCTCAATCACAAGGCTGTATCTGGTCCCAAAAAATCCAACCTTGATTACCATCAGAAAGTTTTATTTGTACAAAATCACCTTGGGATTTGAGAAATAAAACTTTTTCTCCTTGATTCAATGCTTTAAATCCTTCGGCTTCTCTATAAGGTTGATGGCGTAATTCTGGTAATCTTGACAACTCGGTGGGAGAAACAACGCGACATAGTTGGGGTTGTTGCGATAGCAAATTATTATGTTGCGAGTTAGTTTTACCCAAGTTACCAGCATTTACTAATGCAAATCCTCCAACACTTGCTATAACAGCAGCTACACCTATACTTTGTACTCCAATCAACGGTACATTTTTAAGCATGGGCAAGTTTAGCAAAGGTTTGCCCGGTAGAGAAGTAGTTGGGGGTTTTTCTAATTTACTGTTGATTTTCGGAAGCCGAGCAGTTTTAGTTATGGGTTGTTGTGCTTCAACTGCAAAATTTTTATTCTTGTAATCTACAGGAATATAGTTGTTGGGATACTTTTGGGAAGTAATTTCTTTAACTTTCAAATGCTGCCGTCCCAAGCGCAGTACGCTGGAAATAGAAAGTGGCATTTCTCCGGCTAAAAGTAATTGCCCGTCAAGAATAGGTGGGTTTTTGTGACGCAGGTTTCGTAAATAAAATTTTTCTTTTTCTTGATTGAAAAATATTTCTACGTGTAGCGCGGATACTGTTGGTTCCGATAAAATAACGTCGCAATCTTGGGGATCTCTACCGATACGGATTTTTCCTGGGGTTTTAGTTAGTTGATTATTAGTGATTTTAAAAGTTTTAGTTTCGTTAGTTTCCTCCCACTCTAAGGTGAGTTCGTAGACATCATTATTAGTATTATTTTTAAAGAGGGCGGGTTCTTCTAGAATTGGTAATTCTTTTAAGGCTTGTATTACTTCATCTACATTTTGATAGCGCTCTTTGAAATGGTAGCGCGTCATTTTATTTAAAACTTCGGCAAAAGCTGGATCTACTTCTCTAAGATGTTCCCAAAGTATTTCTCCGGTATTTGGATCGTCTTGAAGTTCGTAAGGATATACGCCAGTTAACGCCTGAATGCCTATCATTCCCAAAGCATAAATATCACTTCCTTGACGCGGTAAACGCCTAATTTGTTCGGAAGGCATATAGCCGCGAGTTCCTACAACCAATGTGACATTTTGTTTTGGCGAATTAGTCGCCGTTTGAGAGCGTAATTGTTTGATTGCACCAAAGTCAATCAAGACCAACTTATTATCTGAACTACGTCTAATAAGATTATCCGGTTTGATGTCGCGGTGAATTACTCCTTGACTATGAACAAATTGCAAAATTGACAATATTTCAGTCAAAATATCGATAACTTGGCTTTGACTTAATTTACTTCCTTGAGGTAATTCTCTACTCAGAGAATGTCCTTCAATTAATTCTTGTACCAAATAAAATTGATTATTGTCATCAAAATAAGCTAGAAGTCTGGGAATTTGGTCGTGATTTCCCAACTGTTGTAATGTATCGGCTTCTTTTTGAAACAATCTTCTAGCTGCTTCTAAAGTTTCCGGTAAAGTACTAGTAGTCTTTAAATGCTTCAGAACGCATTTCGGTTTTCCGGGAAGGTGAATGTCTTCAGTAATATAAGTTTGTCCAAAGCCTCCTTCTGCTAATATTTGGAGAACTTTGTAACGTCCTGCTAGTAACTGACCAATCATGCTAGTACGGTGTTTAAAAAGTAATTTTTACGCTTAAGAGTCTGATTTGTAACTGTATCAAATACTATTTTCGTTTTTAGAGCCACAAGCGATCGCGCAGTTCTCTCCTATGCAAATAAGTGGCGTGACTTTCAGTTCTGAAATATCTGGGATCTAATTTTTCACGTAGTTACAAAAAAATGATGACAGTAAAGTATATTTTTTACATTTACTGAATTTAACTCTAGATAATTATTCAACATTTTAATTGGCTATCCTGATAACAGCTTGAATTAATGCCTCTGTGACTTCATACTTCTAAAAATAACTTTAACCAAGCTGGTAAATAAATGAATAACAAATTTTAGGATAGGTTGTTGCCACTTTGGCAGTTATTTATAGAATCAATAAATTTACTTGAAATACAGTTATTCATAACTATTGTTACATTTGTTGCAATAAAAATTAAACACTGTAGTCTAAGTAAATTTCTTTTTTATGTATTATTAATACTCCTCAAGAAAATTATACAAGAGTAGTTCGACAATTCAAGTTTTAGCCTAATATTCAGCTATATGTCAATTTAGTTATCTAGCTAACAAATCACTAAGATAATCTCTGTTATCGTTCCTCATAAGCAGTTTGTATTTTAGCTATATCGACGGGTAAATATGTATCTATTTGTAGTTAATTCCGTTTTATTAATTTATATTTGGTGCTTTAGATAACTTTAAGTTTGTTTTCAATATCATATGTATTTTTTGGGTATTTAAGAGATTATTCAGAATTTAAAAATAAAACCGATCGCAAGTTTTATTGGCGTAGATTTCGTTTTTAATTTGTCGTCAAGAACACTAAAAAGCAACGAAATTTATGATGATGCGTTGTGCTGTCGCAATAATACCACCCTACAGTTAACTATAAATAATCAAATTACTATATAAGTTATTAAACCTTTAACCTTTAACCTTTAACCTTTAACCTTTAACCTTTGACCTAAAAAAAAACCCAGTTTCTTTGATGAAACCGGGCTTACTAATTGTATTAATTAAAATGTGTAGCGGATTACATTGCAACTAACTCTGCGGGAACGCGCTTAAAAACAAGCCGCTCGTTTTCTACATCTACAAAGATGGTATCGCCGTCATTGAATTCACCGCGCAAAATCGACTTAGCAATTTGAGTTTCTAATTCGCGCTGAATCGCACGTTTTAACGGACGCGCACCAAATACCGGATCGTATCCGACTTCTGCTAAAAAGTCTAAAGCAGCATCGGAAAGCTTCAAAGACATTTTGCGATCGCTTAATCGATGACGTAATCTTTCTACCTGTAATAGAACAATCTTGCGTAATTCCGATTTTTCCAAAGCGTGGAAGAAAATAATTTCATCAATCCGGTTGAGGAATTCCGGACGGAAACTATTTCGCATCGCTTCCATAACTCGGCTACGCATTTCTTCATAACGAGAATTATCCCCAGCAACATCAAGGATAAATTGGGAACCGATGTTACTCGTCATGATGATAATCGTGTTTTTGAAATCCACCGTGCGACCTTGAGAATCGGTAACTCGTCCGTCATCAAGGATTTGCAACATGATGTTGAACACATCCGGGTGCGCTTTTTCGATTTCGTCGAAGAGAATTACCGCGTAAGGACGACGACGGATAGCTTCGGTAAGTTGTCCGCCTTCTTCGTAACCAACATACCCCGGAGGCGCACCAAGTAAGCGAGAAACGGCGTGTTTTTCCATGTATTCCGACATATCAATCCGCACCATCGCTTCTTCGGTGTCGAACATATAGGAAGCTAAAGCTTTAGCCAATTCGGTTTTACCAACACCTGTAGGACCGAGGAAAATAAACGAAGCTATGGGACGATTGGGATCGGCAAGTCCCGCACGGGAACGCTGTATCGCATCCGCGATCGCGGTAACAGCTTCATCTTGTCCGACGACGCGGTTGTGCAGTTCATCTTCAAGATGCAGCAGTTTCTCTTTTTCGGATTCCACTAATTTGCTGATGGGGATACCCGTCCACTTGGAAATAACTTCCGCAATATCGGCTTCTGTGACTTCTTCCCGCAACAAAGATTTCCCGCTGTGCTGTGCTTGAGAAAGTTCGGTTTCGGCAGCTTCTAATTGACGATGCAAATCGGTTAACTTGCCGTATTTCAACTCAGCAGCCCGGTTCAGGTCGTAATCCCGCTCTGCCTGCTGAATTTCTACGTTAACCCGGTCAATTTCTTCTTTTACCGACTGAATTTTGGTAATTACATCTTTTTCCGACTGCCACTGACCGTTAAGCGTGCGCTGTTCTTCTTTGAAATCGGCAAGTTCTTTTTCTAACCTTTCCAAACGTTCGCGAGATGCCGTATCGCTTTCTTTTTGCAGCGATAGCTTCTCCATTTCCAGTTGCAGAATCTTGCGATCGATTTCGTCTAATTCTTCTGGTTTAGAAGTAATTTCCATTTTCAAACGTGCTGCGGCTTCATCTACTAGATCGATCGCCTTATCGGGTAAAAAGCGATCGGTAATATAACGGTTAGATAAAGTAGCAGCCGCCACCAAAGAACTATCGGCAATTCTTACCCCGTGGTGGACTTCATACCGTTCCTTCAAACCGCGTAAAATCGAAACAGTATCTTCTACGCTGGGTTGACCAACGTAAACTTGTTGGAAGCGTCTTTCTAAAGCCGCATCTTTTTCAATATATTTACGATATTCATCTAAAGTTGTCGCACCAATACAGCGCAATTCACCCCGCGCTAACATTGGCTTGAGCAAATTACCCGCATCCATCGCGCCTTGAGTCGCACCAGCACCGACAACGGTATGAATTTCGTCAATAAATAGAACAATATGACCTTGAGATTCGGTAACTTCTTTCAATACAGCCTTGAGACGTTCCTCAAACTCACCCCGGAACTTCGCACCTGCAATCAAAGCACCCATATCCAAAGCTATCAGCTTGCGATCCTTGAGCGATTGCGGCACATCACCCGCGATAATTCGCTGCGCCAAACCTTCAGCGATCGCAGTTTTACCAACACCAGGTTCGCCAATTAATACGGGGTTATTTTTAGTCCGACGCGACAAAATCTGAATAGTACGACGAATTTCATCATCGCGTCCAATTACGGGGTCAAGTTTACCTTCACTTGCAGCTTGAGTTAAGTCACGCCCGTATTTTTCCAGAGATTGATATTTACCTTCTGGATTTTGGTCAGTCACTTTTTGACTCCCCCTAATTTGCTTAATAGTATCTTTTAATTTCCTTTCATCTATGCCATTTTCTCGGAATAAAGTTTTACCCAAACGGTCATCCCTGGCATAGGCTAACAATAAATGTTCGATCGAAATATACTCATCACCAAACTCCTTACGGTAGCCATCAGCTCGGTCTAAAAGCGTATCCAAGCTGCGTCCCAAGTATACAGAGCTACTGTTACCCGTTACCTTTGGTTGACTTTTGATAAACTCTTCCGCACGCTCCTTGATTTTAGTCGGATTCGCACCCACCTTAGTAAAAATAGGTGCAGCCAATCCATCTTGTTCCAGCAGCGCCTTCATCAAATGTTCGCTTTCAATCTGCTGCTGTTGATATTCTTTTGCAATCTCAGGAGTATGGGTAATAGCCTCCCAAGCTTTTTCGGTAAATTGATTTGGATTAGTAGGTTGCATAGGTTTTGTAAAAAAGTTAACAACTTGATTACTACAAAAAAATTTAAAATAAACAATTTCTATAAAACATTCTAAAAAAAGTTATGCATCTTACAGGGTCGGTGTTCACCCCTCAGTTAGTCGTATTTCCCTAAATTCAGGTTAAAGGTCTGCATGTCAAAGGTCTGCATGTCAAAGGTTAAAGGTTAAAATTCCCCTTGTCCCCTTGTCCCCCCATCCCCCCATCTCCCCCTCTCCCCCCTCTCCCCATCCCCATACCGAGTTAACATAAATATGAGAATGGGGCAGCAAGAAATGGCTAAAAAACAGAAATTTCCTTATTTACTGGGTTCTAAATGGACATCTGGGCACAAAATCGACGGTTGGCGACACTTTCAAGTTATCAACCGCAAAAATCAAGGTAAGTGGGTATATGCAGAAATGGTCGCTTCTTGCGATAGTACGGTTCGTTTCTGGATTAACGCCAAATTATTACAAGACCGTTCAAATTGGCAACCGGGTTGGCAATCTTTGCAAGAGATGGCGCAAGTTAAGGAAGAAAATGCTTGTTGATTTAGAAAAGTTGAAAATTTAGTTGTTATCGAAAAACTTGCTGCAATATAAATTATTAACGAAAAGCTTAAATCCTAAGCTTTTTTTTATATTTACATTGTAATTATTGTGAGTAAGATTAGTTTTGAATCGATTTAGATGTCAAATTCTCAAAAAATTACTCGATTTTCCTAAATGTGATTATTTTTAACATTCCTGAATTTAACTCCGCTTCATGTGAAATCATTATTCCATAAGGTTTTGCATTAAAAACTTTTACCAACTACCGTCAAAATAATTAAGCGGCTTTTGGGCAGAGTGCTTAATTGACTTTTTTTTGTGAAGAAACCGAGTTTTTACTTAGGTGCGGAGCAGGTTAAAAAGCCTATAAATAAGCGGTATAGAAGCTTTTTGAGGTTTCTAAGTATTTTCACTTATAGTACTGATAAAATATATTTTCCACTCAGTGCTAATACCTAATATCTTTGAGTAACACTTAGAAAGATTTACGGATTATTTGATGAAAATATTATTTTAGAAGAATATATGCTCGCAACTCCCTTTTACTGCGGCTGTAGGTGGATTCTATATCGATCGATAATTAATATTTTCCGACCGAAGTCAGATATATCAAGTATTTGAGATTTTTTGTGTATTGTAACTAATTGTATATAAATAATTAAATAAAACCTATTATTAAGTTAATTTAAACATTGCTAGACTTTTGTAGATAATAGTGTCTTAAATAGTAATTAATGATCTGTATTTCTAAGCAATAAACCGCCTTACAACTTCAGAGCTTTATCGTTTTGGTTGTAAGTTGGATATTAACCAGTAAAAATGACCATTCCATTAAAAGCCTTTGTCTGTCTGGGTAAAGGAAAGTGTTTGAGTCAAAAGTTTGAAATGAAACTATAAGAGGCAATTCAAGTGAGATTAGCAGTTTACGGAAAAGGCGGAATCGGTAAATCCACAACCAGTTGTAATATTTCTGTTGCCTTAGCCAAGCGTGGTAAAAAAGTTCTACAAATTGGCTGCGACCCCAAACATGATAGTACTTTCACCTTGACAGGATTTCTGATTCCGACAATCATTGATACCTTGCAAGAAAAGGATTTTCATTACGAAGATATTTGGCCCGAAGATGTAATTTACAAGGGCTATGGCGGGGTAGATTGTGTAGAAGCTGGCGGTCCTCCAGCCGGTGCAGGATGTGGCGGTTACGTTGTTGGAGAAACCGTAAAACTACTCAAGGAACTCAACGCCTTTGATGAGTATGATGTAATATTGTTCGACGTTCTTGGTGACGTAGTTTGTGGTGGTTTTGCAGCACCGCTCAACTATGCCGATTATTGTTTAATTGTTACTGACAACGGCTTTGATGCTTTATTTGCTGCTAACCGGATTGCCGCTTCTGTCAGAGAAAAAGCTCGGACTCATCCATTGCGATTGGCGGGTTTAATTGGCAACCGCACCTCAAAACGCGATTTAATTGAAAAATATATTGAATCCGTACCAATGCCAGTTTTAGAAGTTCTACCTTTGATAGAAGATATCCGTGTTTCCCGAGTCAAAGGTAAGACTTTGTTTGAAATGGCGGAGACAGAACCGGACTTAAACTTCGTTTGCGACTATTATCTCAGTATCGCCGATCAGCTTTTAGCGCGTCCCGAGGGGGTAGTTCCACAGGATTCTCCAGACCGAGAACTGTTCTCATTGTTATCAGATTTTTATCTAAATCCGAGTAAACCACAGGTTCCTAATCCCGAAGAGCAATTAGACTTGATGATTGTATAAATCATTAGTTTATTTCTCAGGATGAGGAGATAACATGGCATTCTTTTATAGTTTCACGGATTCCTTAAAGCAGAAGTGGTTGCAATTCTACACATCGAATCGCGACTGGATTAAATTACATATGGAGGTGGACTCGGTTTATACACCCGATGGTGGTAAACGCCCGTCTTCATACCTCATTCTGGGAGTAGTAAACGCCCTAGAACCGAAGTTAGCGCAGTTAATGCTGCCATTTTCCAAGTTGAATGCAGATGCGGATACTTTGATTGAAGTCCTCGATCTGCATTTTGACCCAGATAGCGCCCTTGGAGAACAGCCAGTGCAGCCAGTATCCCAAGAAGCAGAAACATCGGAATTCGCTGTAGATGAAAACCCAGACGAATTAAACGAAGTGGCTTCCCTTCAGGACGATTCTGGAGAAATAGGAGCTTTTTCAGGTATGGATAATGATGATTCCGATCGCGATTTGGTAGTAGAAGAAGCTTGGGGTGGACAAGAGTTAGAAGAAACCAATAGTAGCGAAGACAACGGGTTGGATGACATCCAATCAGATTTGGAAGATATTTCTCTAGGTGAGGAAGAATCGAATCATAACGAGTCCGAGCAAACCCCAAGTGCAGAATCTGAAGACGCTTTTGGTGATATTTCCTTTGACGAGTTCAAAGATGGCGATAGCACTGGCTTTGGCGATGCGCTAACAGATGTCTGGGGCGAAGAACAAAAAGATAACGAAATATTTTCAGGGGAAGATATGACAGACGGTTCTACTGACGATTCGGAAATAGCCCGTCTCTTCCCCAACAGTTAATACAAATTAGGAGTTATGAGTAAAGAGTTATGAGTTATGAGTTATGAGTTATGAGTTAAGAATCAAGAATTAAAAGTTATAAATCTTGAATTTAATTCCTAACTCCTCACTCCTCATTCCTCATTCTTGCCTTACTCCTAACTAAAAAATTAAAGGGGAGATAATAAAATGACAGTTGCTGAACCACAAGCTTTAAATTTCGAGTGTGAAACAGGTAATTACCACACTTTTTGCCCGATTAGCTGCGTAGCGTGGTTATATCAAAAAATCGAAGATAGTTTCTTTTTGGTAATTGGGACAAAGACTTGCGGCTACTTCTTGCAAAACGCAATGGGGGTGATGATTTTTGCAGAACCCCGTTATGCTATGGCGGAGTTGGAAGAGGGAGATATTTCGGCACAACTCAACGATTATGAAGAACTTAAAAGATTGTGCTTGCAAATAAAACGCGATCGCAATCCCAGCGTAATTGTCTGGATTGGCACCTGCACCACTGAAATCATCAAAATGGACTTGGAGGGATTAGCCCCCAGATTAGAAGCTGAAATCGGCATTCCTGTAGTGGTAGCGCGGGCAAATGGCTTAGATTATGCCTTCACTCAGGGAGAAGATACCGTTTTAGCTGCAATGGCTAATCGCTGTCCCAATGAAGCCCCTGTAGTAGAAAAAGATAAAGAAGAACGTAACGGTATTCAAAAGCTGCTTAATTTTGGTAAGAAGAAAGAAGAAGTAGCTCAATCCGATTCGGAATACGTAGATCATCCACCTTTAATTCTTTTTGGTTCCTTACCCGATCCAGTTGTCACTCAGTTGACTTTGGAATTGAAAAGGCAAGGTATCAAGGTAACGGGTTGGTTGCCTGAAAAACGATTTACAGAACTACCAGTAATTCAAGAAGGGTATTATGTCGCTGGAGTCAACCCCTTTCTCAGCCGCACCGCTACAACTTTAATGCGGCGACGTAAATGTAAATTAATCGGCGCACCATTTCCTATCGGTCCCGATGGTACCCGCGCTTGGATTGAGAAAATCTGCTCGGTGTTTGAAATAACTCCCAAAGGTTTGGACGAACGGGAAGCGCAAATTTGGGAAAACTTGGAAGACTACGTGAAGTTAATTCGCGGAAAATCAGTGTTCTTCATGGGAGATAACTTGCTTGAAATCTCCTTGGCTCGGTTTTTAGTTCGCTGCGGAATGACAGTTCCCGAAATTGGTATTCCTTACATGGACAAGCGCTATCAAGCTGCTGAATTGCAACTTCTTGAAAAGACTTGTCATGAAATGGGCGTACCTCTACCAAGAATTGTTGAAAAGCCGGATAACTACAATCAAATTCAGCGAATTAACGAATTGCATCCCGATTTAGTAATTACCGGAATGGCACACGCTAATCCTTTAGAAGCGCGGGGAATCAATACCAAATGGTCCGTAGAATTTACCTTCGCTCAAATTCACGGCTTTACCAATGCAAGAGATATTTTAGAATTAGTAACTCGTCCCTTGCGTCGTAATAATAGCTTGAAAGATTTGGGTTGGGATAAGTTGGTAAGGGAAGAAGCGAAAATTTAAAATAAAGCTTCTTCAATTAATAAATAAAGAAACCCGGTTTTTTGAAAAAGCCGGGTTTTTCAACATCTTAAATACTAATACCAATTATTTATAAAATGTAAGGAAGTTACGTTTATCCAATATTTTCTTTTTTTAAATCAACATCTTCACCACAGAGAATAGACTTTAAACCTAAATCTTTATAAGAATGATAATCGCATAGTTCAACATCTACAAACTTACCACCTAAAAACATTGATTTTGCAATATCCATTGATAATTAAGGTAATTTTGAGCATAGCCTGTATTATCAAAAGATTACGTTGATTTTCTCCTGTATCCTTTGATTCCTGGAGAGTAGCGAGAATTGATTAGGAATCAACAACAGTTGTAAGAAGTATAGAAGGATGTATGTATCGGATTGCTCTAGTGTGATTTGCGAGCGATGCTGTTTAATCCAGAGTGCCTAGTAATGGTTAAGTCGAACAAATACTTTTTAATTTATTTGCTTAATACCACTAGTCTCGATTGGAACATAGTTTTCTTCAACTTTAAGTATAGCTATTGGCTTACGAGTATCACAATGCTTAGTTAAATGAACAATAATTCCTTCATCACCTTTTTCAGGAAAATAATTTCTTTGTCGCCATTTATAGCTCTTCACTTCTTCTTTTACAGATGGGCTGTTCCAAGTTAAACAATCTGTATTACCAATGTCAGGGTAAACGTTACTGGCATCTGTAATTACTGCTTTTAATCCTACAGAGTCCTCCGAGATTTTAGATTGATTCTGTGTTCCCTCATAACATGAATTAATACAAATTAAAACGACAAACGAAGATAAACGAATAAAAACCTTGATTACATTATTCATTTCAATATAATTATAGAATATATGAAAATTATATTTATTGAAATTTTTAAAAACCTCAGTATATTCAGCAATTCTATTAAAAAAAAACCAGGATAACTTCATCCTGGTTTATAAGGCTTTTTTATAAAAAGTTACTCAATGAGTTTAATCAGGTGAATCATAGTCTCGGTACGCTCTAAAAGAAGATTTAGAATATATCTTCGAGATTCGCTACTTTTACTTTTGGGTAGCTTTTTTAATTCACTGTTTACATCATTTCTAACTTTGGAAACTGATTTTAGAATTTTAGTCATTTACGCCAATCTATTTTCAGGTTGGCTACTCTAAAAAGCCCAGGTTCTTTCCAAGTCAAAGATAACATAATCTTGAAAATCTCTATTAGGTATTAGTACTGTGTTTGATATCTTTTCGTGAATGTGTTCGCGATAGGAACATTTTATTTAAAACCGCAAGCAATTTCAGTTAAAGTAAAAACATCCCCACAATTGTTAAATTATCATTAACTTATTGACAAAATACACGCTTTAGTATTCACTCGGCGATTAATTGCCCATAAAATTAAGATTAACCATCACCCAGCACACGCCTTGCTCAGTAATGGTTGCGTATATAAGCTTAAGAAAAGCCATTTTTTTGGAACGGTTCGACGTATATACTTATTACAAGACTTAAAAACTATTCTTATTGATGAAAATCTTAACTATATAACCTAAATACACCTGTACAAATTTTACTGATTGTTAGCCCACGCAGGTGGGCTTTGTTCTTGTAGCCCCACCCTTCGAGGGTGAGGGCTTCAATTTAGACATTCAAATCAACAATTACCTTCTTATCCATCACAGCCAACATCACCGATAAATCCGGAGAAACTTTTTCTATCAAACCTAAATCTTTTACCGCACGATCGAAAGTTTGTCCTTGTAAAATTCCATTTCCAATTTCTAACACTTGATTCCAAGTAATATCGCTTTCTAAATAAGCTTTTGCTACGGTATTTAATAAACCTACATAATTATTCCCTTCAAGTTCGGTCATCATTGTGTGGGGAATATTAAATAGTTTTTCAAAGCAGAAATACCAAGTTTTTGGCTGCTTCTTGATTACCGATTCAAACAAGGTTTTGAGGTCGCTGCGATCGACAACTGCATCGCTCTCGCTAGTGATAATAAACATCGGCGATGATGGATTACTCTTCACTCGCTCCAGTATTTCTTTACCCATATCTAAAAATAGCCGCAATGCTGGTACTTGAAAGCCGTTATAGCCGAAATTGCCCGGATTATCTTTATTAAACCATTCATAATATATCGGCAATACTTCCACAGCAAAATCTACAATTGCATTTTTACTGCTTAAATAAGGAGAAAATAATAGAGTTCTTTCAATTTCTCGATAGTATTCTAATGCCAACCAAGCAGCCAAAGTTCCACCACTCGATAATCCTCCAACTATTACGCGATTACCTTCGGTAGAGCTTCGCTTAACGCCCAATTTTTGAGCAGTTTGCAGCCATGAAAGGGCATATTCTTGATAAACTTCACGTTCTAATGGTAAAGGAGGAGGATTATCACTATTAAAGTTTCCCGCTACTCCATGACCTGGTTGTAAAGGAATCAGAACGTTATAGCCAGCTTCAAATAAAGCTTTACCTAATGGCTCAAATTGGTAGGGACCTGCGGTAAATCCGTGAAAGAAAAGACAAACTTTTTCAGTTGGATTGGGATGAAGAAAGAATTTGGATTCGCAATGTTCATTTTTTATTGGTAAAGTTTTCTCTAAACTTATAGCTTGGTCAATTATGGCTGCTGTAGTGGCAGAATAATCATGCATATTGTTGATGTTTGAAATTCTCAAATAAATAACAAATTCTGAATTCGTTATATTTTAAGTAGTTTGAGTGACTATGTTAAATATGTCTTGAGGAGGAAGATCGGAGCAAAATTGTATAAAGGCTGTATACCCTGGAATTATTTATAATCAAATTAGTGATTTGAATGACATTTTTTATAATAAGGGTAGTAGATGGTAGCAATTCCACTTATAAGCTTCTCCCCAGGCAAGTTAAACTAAATCTGGTAACAGCCTTATAGAGGGTTTGTAAAGGGGCTTTTTATGGCAGTAAACGTGCAAGAAATTGGCGCATATCTAGACCAACTGGGCTGGGACTATCGCATTGACGAGGAAGAAGAGCGTATTGTTACGGGTGTCGAAGGTGATAATGTTGAAGATTTTTTGATTGTGGTTCAGTTGGATGAAGATGGGAAATTTTTCCGCGTGTTTGCACCTCAAGTGTTAAGTGGCGTGAAGGATCATCCGCACAAGGCAGCAATCTTACAAACTATGTTAGTTATTTCTTGGGAAACCAAAATGCTGCAATGGGAATATGACCCCTCAGATGGTGAAATTCGGGCGATTATTGAGTTTCCGATTGAAGATTCTACCCTTACCGAAAAACAATTTAATCGTTGTTTGAGTGGATTAATTCAACTTGTTGACAATGTAGCAATACCTCGTCTTCAGGAAGTGATGGAAACTGGTCACGATCCAGGTAATGTAGAAGTAGGCGAAAGACTGTTACTGAGCATTCAAGAGCAAGCTCCTGGATTATTGGATCTGCTTGAAAAGGCAATGGAAGCAAGAAAAAAACGCGGAAGATTTCCTAGCGAATAAAGTCGAATTGCTTATGATATAGCTATACTCCTTGTAGAGCAACCTCAATATATACTGAAGTTTTCTTAGGCTGGGTTTTATGACATCTTACGCAACCTCTTCTGCTAAAGCAGAAATGAGCGAACTCCGGCGATTAAAAGGCTTATTACCCCCAGAATTACAAAGCTGGGTTACGGTTGAAGGCACAACTGAAGTCAATCCAATTTTAGTTCGTAGCGAAGAAATCGGAAAAGACCAGGTAGAAATTCAAATCGACCTGGCAAAATGGGATGAGTTGGCAATGGATCAGCGAAATCTGTTGTTTTGGCACGAAGTCGCTCGGATTCAAAACGATACCATCCCCAAAGATGGTTGGGAAATGGCAGCCTTGGCGATCGGTTTGGGCGGTGCTGTAGGTGAATTGTGGGTACAAGATGGATTGCTATTGGTACTTGCATTAGCCTTATGCGGCGTTTCTGGCTGGCGATTGTTTCAGAAAAACAGTGGCGAAAAGCAAGCTAGAGAATTAATCGAAGCTGATGAGAAAGCTATTGCTTTAGCAACTCGCTTTGGTTACAGTTTGCCCAATGCCTATAAAAGTTTAGGTAGCGCTTTAAAAACCTTAATTGAAAAATCTCCTAGCAAGCGCCAGAGGTCAAAATATGAAGCCCGACTTTCCGCACTTAAGCGCAGTGCTAACAAAGCAAAATCCAAATCTCGAAATATGGACGAAACCGGGTATTAAAGCGTATCAAGTAGAGATGGGAATGCCCACCTTAAATGCAGGGGCAGGCTTTTAGGCGTTCCCGTAGGCAATAGCCTGCCCATTTTTTCCCCGTAATACCAATTTATTAAAATTACATTGCTACAAACAGAAACACGCAGGCGAAAAGAAATTATTTTTTTATACTTAAAGGTATACCTGTTTACTTTGTATCCAAGAAGTATTGTTTATTTATTACTAAGTTCTAATCAAATCCTTGTTAAAAACTTGAATCTTGCTTTTAATTTTTCACAGATTAACTTATCAAAATTTTAACCACAACTTTATCGTTTGTTGATTTAACTCTTTTGAAAGTAATAGTTTACAAAAACTTCTTTTTGTCTTAGCAATATCTTCATAAAATAGTATTTAGAAGCAAGATGTGGAATTATTTGAAACTTTGTTTATTTAACTACATAAACTCGAAATCGGCTTGCTATAAAGATTCGTTTAATCGTATCTAAGTATATTCACTAAGAACATAAGTATTCATCATAACTGGTTAATCATTTTGTGAGTTTGGGGTATCACGCGGACTGATTTGAGGAAATTTTTCATCAAAGCCTGCCAATCAATGACTTGTTTGGGAGTTGGAGCAAGCACTGGCCGATCGCTTAATTGTTCGGTAGAGTTTAATGGTGTGACGGGCTGTAGAAACACTGGTATTGTTGGATTTACCGCTGCTATTAACTCAGCAGAACGTTTCAATTCGGCAAGGTCAGTATCTTGAGAAATAATGATTTTAACAAAGACTTCTAAATGAGCGTCATAGCATAATTTGAGAAAATTTTCGTGTTCTTGCCAACGGCTTTCACCACTAACGCTAGGTAGCTTTAAGTCCATGCCTACAGAGTCTAAGTAAGGTAGAATCATAGCGAGTTGTTCCGGGCGATGTCCCCCAGATTCAAGGTATATAGGTAAACCAGTGGTTAAGCGGACTTGTGGTAAGAATTTTGATAAAAACCCGGCATGGAGTAAAGGCTCGCCTCCAGTTAGGCTAATGCTATCGTGTAAACGAGGTATATTTTGCCGCTCTACCCATTCGATTAAGATGGGTAATGAGATAGGATTTGGGCAAATTTCAAAATCGCGATACCCAGGGGTTTGCTCAATTCTACAAGTGGCGGGTGCATTCCAAGTATGAGCGCTATCGCAAAAGTGGCAGCGCAAGTCACAAAAGGCAAAACGAATAAAAATTTGACGCGTTCCAACATTCAGTCCTTCCCCTTGAATTGCGGAAAAGACTTCTATCAGGCGTGCGTTCTCGCGATCGGTAGTTATGGTAGTCATAAGACGAATGGCAACGTATATGCGCTATGGCGACACGATAACAGAAGTTTTTAAGCAAATTTCAATTATGAAGTCTGATTTTTGGTTTATCCTCAAATTTAGTAGCTTTATACAGCTTGTTGTAAGGAAAAATTTATGTTTCAGACTTTATACTTGATACTTACCGACTTTAGTTGACTTCTTGTTCTATTGTGAACCGAATATAACAATATTTGATTTCAACATAATAAAAGAGCAAGTAATTACTCCTTAAGAGCTAATAAACACTCATTTGTTTCAAACGTTCCTGGGACTAAATAATGTAGGTATTAAAACATTGATATGGCAATTAAAGTGCAGAGTTTCATGAGTAACCAACCTACAGAGGGAAAATTTCCGGTTACATTATTAGAAGACACGATTTTTGTACAGGTAAGCGTCCGTTTAAGCGTGCTTGAAGCTTTGGTTTTTAAGCAAACCTGTGAAGAAATAATTGCAGCAAATCCAACTCGAAAAAAAATTATTCTTGACTTTGTACAGACTAATTTTATGGATAGTAGTGGGTTGGGTGCTTTGGTTAGTAATTATAAGAATGCTCAAGAAAAAGGAAATGAATTGGTACTGCAAAATGTTACCCCACAAGTAATGGCAGTACTCAACCTTACGGGTTTAGTAGATGTTTTTACTATTGAAGAAGGAGAATTTGTACCTCCATCAACTCATACTCGCCGAGGAGAAGAACAATTACCAGAAACTCACCCTTCTGTACGTTCTTTGACGAAACGGTTAATTGATATTCTCGGGGCATTAGTAGGTTTGGTAATTACAGCTATATTATCTATTCCGATTATTATTGCGATCGCGATCGACGATCCCGGTCCAATTTTCTTCGGTCAAACCCGTTGTGGTTGGATGGGTAAGCATTTTAAAATGTGGAAATTCCGCTCGATGTGCGTTGATGCGGAAGCTAAAAAAGCCGAACTCCAAAGGCTTAATCAAGTTCAAGGCGCATTTTTTAAGATAGATAATGACCCTAGAGTTACCAAGGTAGGTCGATTGTTGCGGCGCACTAGTTTGGATGAACTACCGCAATTTTGGAATGTTCTCAAAGGAGAAATGAGTTTAGTTGGAACACGTCCACCTACACCTGATGAAGTTGAATGTTACGAAGTACCTGAGTGGCAACGCTTGGATGTCAAACCGGGTATGACCGGAGAATGGCAAGTAAACGGACGTTCAAGTATTCGTAATTTTGAGGATGTAATTCGTCTAGATTTAGAGTATCAAAAAAATTGGAGCTTGATGTATGATTTGAAGCTTATTTTTAAAACAGTTGCGATCTTATTTAATAAAAGCAGTGGTGCTATGTAATTAATAACTTTACTCAGTTTAAAGTCGTCTATTGGCAACTTTTTTTAACAATGGGAGGTTATGATGGTGATTTTATCCATTTAAACCTCTTTTTGAATTTCTGGAATTTTATCAAATTTAATCTTAAAAATAACTAGTCAAGCAAAATTATTTAGGTTATTTGGTACAAGGGAGTATTGAAGAAGGGCGCTATTGATAAATGCACCACTACAGAGCGAAAATCCTGACATAGTAATTATCTCAGCTATTTTGGCTCAAACTTTAAGCCATTATTTATATATTTACTGCTCGGTTTATAAAAGTTCTCTAATCTCTACTTTCTATTGCTTACCTAAACAAAATTTTTAATTAGTTTTGTAGAATGATTCCCACCTTCAAAAGTAGGTGAGGGTTAAAATAGTTAAAAACAATATTAGTAATTATATTTAAACTAAGCCTCAAAAAGAAAACTAATTATCTTTCTTTACTATTTAATTTTCTCTGCCCAGAATTAATAAATATCCGCGATCGCACGGTTTACAAAAAGCTATAGCGATCGCGGATCGTTGGTAATGAATATCGATCGTGCATTTGCTTACGTATTGCTGCTATAGAGTATTTGTTAATCTGAGTTAATAGATAACATTGCATTTACAGTGCTTACCGTAGGCAGCATTAAATTTTACTCAATCTTTAAAGAAAATAGACTGACGTTAAAAGATATTACAAGGAAAATAAAATACAAGTGCTGTTTTTAGCGCGGAACGATTTCACAAATAAATGCTGTCATTAAAATAATCCGCCAGGGTTTTCCTGAATTAATACTATGAAAATTTTAATTTACTCTTACAATTATCATCCAGAACCAATTGGTATAGCTCCTTTGATGACTGAATTGGCAGAGGGATTGGTTAAACGGGGACACCAAGTACGTGTCGTTACTGCTATGCCTAACTACCCAGAGCGTAAAATTTATCAAGACTATCGCGGCAAGTTGTATCTAACAGAATATAAAAATGGCGTAAAAATTCAAAGAAGCTATGTTTGGATTCGTCCCCAACCTAATCTGCTAGATAGGGTGATGCTGGATGCAAGTTTTGTTTTTACTAGTTTTATACCCGCTTTGTTTGGGTGGCGACCCGATGTAATCCTTACTACATCGCCATCCTTACCAGTTTGTCTACCTAGTGCGCTTTTAGGATGGCTACACAGATGCCCGGTAATTTTGAATCTACAAGATATATTACCAGACGCTGCGGTTCATGTTGGTTTGTTAAAGAACAAATTCTTGATTCGCATATTTTCGATTTTAGAAAAATTTGCTTATCGCTCTGCCGATAAAATTAGCGTTATCGCCGATGGGTTTGTTGATAATTTGGTGTCTAAAAATGTAGCGCCCGATAAAATTGTGCAAATTCCCAATTGGGTGGATGTGAATTTTATTCGCCCCATGCCAAAAGAAACTAATGCTTTTCGCGCCGAACATAAATTAGAAAATAAATTTGTAGTTCTATATTCGGGTAATATTGCCTTGACTCAAGGTTTAGAAACAGTTGTAAAAGCTGCTGCAAATTTACGGCATATTCCAGATATTGCTTTTGTAATTGTTGGCGAAGCTAAGGGTTTGCAGCGACTTCAGCAGGAATGTAACAAATGCGGTGCAGATAACGTACTGCTTTTACCTTTCCAACCACGCTCCCGTTTACCAGAAATGTTGGCTGCTGCTGATGTGGGATTGGTGGTACAAAAGAAAAATGTGATTTCTTTTAATATGCCATCGAAAATTCAAGTTTTACTTGCTAGCGGTAGGGCAATAGTAGCATCCGTTCCCGATAGCGGTACGGCTGCAAGGGCTATTCGGCAAAGTGGCGGCGGTGCCATTGTTGCTCCAGAAGATCCATCCGCTTTAGCTAATGCTGTTTTGGATTTGTACGAGCATCCAGAAAAAGTTAAAACTTTAGGTTACAACAGTCGCAAATATGCCGTTGAGCAATATGCTTTCGAGCAAGCTTTGAATAATTACGAGTCGTTATTTGAATCGGTGAAAGATAATAATTCCACAATTGAGACTAGGGTTGTGTCTAAGCAGGAAGTCTAATTCGCTTTTTCTAATTTTTTGGTCATATTTGGTCATATATCTAAACTATAAAAACTCAACCCCACCCTTGAAAGGTGGGGTTCATTTTTTGCAAAGCTTTGTAATTTATCGCAAAAGTCTTAAACGAAAAGTTCGTTACAATAAAGTTATGACCGTTTTAATTGCAATTAAACAAAACCAGCAGTTGTGTTGGGATGCGCGAACAAATATTAACTTATCTATCACAAAACGTTCCGTCAAAGCGGATAAATCATATTCCGATCGAACAAACGGCGGTAGATTTAGCTCGTGTTTACGATTTAGATCGGCAACAAGCTGCAACCGCCGGGTTGATGCACCCCACGGCTAAATGTTTTAAGCCCGCTGTTCTTTTGCATATGGCGATCGAAGAGGGATTAATTATCGATGAAATTTTGTCAGCAAATCCCCATCTTTTGCACGCAGATGTCAGTGCTATTGTAGCTAGAGATACATTCGCTATTGAAGATAAACAAGTGTTAAATGCAATAGGCGATCGTACTTTAGGTAGATCGGATATAAGTTCGCTTTCTTATATCGTGTTTTTAGCCGATACTTTAGAACCAGGGCGGGGCGATACCGCTTCTTTACAAGCTTTGAGGCAAATTAGCCGCGACTCGATTGATAAAGCCGTATATTTGACGTGCGATTACAAGCTAAAAAAATTGTTAGATAGTCCTCGTTTGATTCATCCCCGACTAATTGCTACCCAAAATAAGTTTTTAATTCAGTGTAAATACTAGTATTTAATTATATGTTTGAAATCACAAACATCTGTTTTTTGCTAGTATTCAAGAAACCTGTTGATTAATATTTGCAATTAACGCCCGCGATTATCCTTTGTATTCGAGAAAAATCTGAAAACCTCACCCAAAGAAGCAGAGCAAGGTTTAATGTCTGATTATTTCCAATCCGAATTTGTTACCGTTACCAACCCCAGAATTAGTTCTCAACAGCTCGATCCTGACGATTCAACCGCAAAACTAGCTTTAACCATTGCTGAGGCAGGTGATGACCGTAAAGCAGGCGAGATATTAGTACTTCGCGTCACAGACGTATCTTACCTCGCCGATTATTTCGTGATGATGAGTGGTTATTCCAACGTACAGGTAAGAGCGATCGCCAACACGATAGAAGGTGTTGTCGAAGAGAAGTGCAAGCGCAAACCCCTGCGTTCGGAAGGAAAAGCAGAAGGAAGTTGGGTACTATTAGATTACGGTGAAGTCATCGTTCACGTTATGATGCCCTCGGAAAGAGAATTTTATGACTTAGAGGCGTTCTGGGGTCATGCGGAACGTGTGGATTTTCAGGCATCCGGAGGTGGAAGTGAATCAAGATGATTGATTATGAGGTATCGAATTGCCCAGTTCCTAGCGAACAGCAACCGTTGAATGAATACGAACAGTTGAAAAGCTCTTGGCTATTTCGCGATTGTAGCCAAGACATACGCACTTATCTGACTAGAATCGCCTGGATATGGGGTTTATCCTGGCTGGTAGCAGGACCAATAGCTTACTCAAGCTTCCCCCCACACAAGTATATGGTTCAATTTGTCTTGTGTGGAGCCGCAGGAGCCAGTATCGGAGTAGTTTTAATTGTATTGCGTTTGTATTTAGGTTGGTCTTACGTGCGCGATCGCTTAGCAAGTCCGATAATTTTTTATGAAGAATCGGGATGGTATGACGGTCAAAATTGGATCAAACCCCAGCAAGTTTTAGACCGCGACCTTTTGGTTGTAAGCTATGAAGTTAAACCGATTATTCAAAGATTACAAATAACTGCATTGTGCTTGGTTATGTTGTTCGTTGCTGGATCGGCAATTTGGCAATTCTTGTGAATAAATTTGCTAATTTGAGAATTTAAGAAGACTTGCTGATTTCTGCGGCAGTGTCCGCTAAATCTCAAATTAGGACGGCGATCGGTTAGAAGTTGTGAGTTACGCCTTAGCTAGCATTTTTATAGACAAGGCTATACATTCGCGTACAAGTAAGACCAGATTGACTTTTCGACCGGCTTGTTTACTGTTACAGCTTTGTTAGGGATTAAAATTAACATGAGCCGCCTTTACAATTTTCCTCGGTTTCTGTAATAATTATAAATATCATTAATAAATCCAGAAATTCTGTTAAATAGGCTTTACTTACGTATCCGCAATTGTGTTATTAACTTCGATTAAAACAAAGCTAAAGCTGACATCCGAGCAAAAAATATTGATGTCAAAACAGAAGGGCATTTCTCGGTTTACATATAACTGGGGACTTGCAACATGGCAAGCTTTGTATAAAGAAGGTCTTAAACCAAACCATTTAATATTAAAGAAGTTTTTTAACAATAATGTAAAACCAGGTTTAACTTGGATTAAAGAAAAAGGCATATGTCAAAAAGTCACAGAATTTGCATTTGATAATTTAGGTAAAGCATTCAAAAACTTTTTCGCTCGAAGGGGCAATTATCCGAGATTTAAAAAGAAAGGTTTACAGGATAGTTTTTCAATTAATGCAGGTGGTAAACCGATTTTACTTGGTGGAACTAGAATTAAGTTACCCACAATTGGTTGGGTGTCAACCTATGAATCTTTGCCACAGACCACAACTAAAAAGGTAACAATATCTAAAATTGCGGGTGATTGGTACATTTCTTGCTCTTATGAAATAGAAGCGCAACCCACTTTAAAAAAACATCGATACGTTGGTGTCGATTTGGGAATCAAAACTCTAGCAACACTTTCAACAGAAATTGTTTTTATTAACCCAAAGGCTTTACAGAGAGCTAAAAAAAAATTATCTAAATTTCAACGTCAATTAACTCTAAAAGTAAAAGGTAGTAATCGTTATAAAAAGCAAAAGCTGAGAATATCTAAGCTTCATCAACGTATTACTAATATTCGGAAAGATGCAACTCATAAAGCTACATCCTTTATTTGCAAAAACCACGCGGTAGTAGCTTTGGAAGACTTAAATACCAGTGGAATGCTATCCAATCATAAACTAGCTGGTGCAATTAGCGATGCTAATTTTTCTGAATTTTCAAGACAGGTTGAATACAAAGTAGTTAGATACGGTGGAAAAGTTATCTTTGTAGACAGGTTTTATCCATCTACTAAAAAGTGTTCAAATTGTGGAAAAATTAAAGAAATTAGTTTATCCGAACGTGTTTATATCTGTGAGAAATGTCATCATATTCAAGATCGAGATTTAAACGCAGCTAAAAATTTAGAAAACTATGTACGGTGGGCTTAACCGTGCCTGGGCGTTGAGGGATAACCGCTCCCATGCTCCCGTTGACACGTCAAATAATGTCTAGACAAGTCTTGGCTTTATATAGCAGTAAATAGGTAATAACTCATAATTTATCGCTCACAATTGTTATCAGGATTGGTAATGGCAAAACGAACTCAAGCACCCTCCGTAGAAGTAAGATTGCTGCGTGAAGGAATCATTGAATCAAAACATACAGTCCAAGCTGCACTGTGTGACGAACGGGGACGGGTGCTTTCTGTCGCAGGAAACGCCGAAACGGCTACATTTGCTCGTTCGGCGCTCAAGCCATTTCAAGCCCTCGCCGTGACGACTACGGGAACTTTAGAACGCTATAACCTCAACGACAAAGATTTAGCAATTATTTGTAGTTCCCACGACGGAAGCATAGAACACGTCAGACAAGTATTTAATATTTTATGGCGAGCCGACATTGACCCCACAGCAATTAAATGTCCCGTTCCTCCCGGTAAACGCAGCAGCTTAGAATATAACTGTTCTGGCAAACACGCGGGGATGTTAGCAGTTTGCCAGCAATGCAATTGGTCTTTAACTAATTACCTAGAGCGCAAGCACCCCGTACAGCAATTGGTATTAAACAAAGTCTCGGAATTGTTGCGAATGCCCGCAGCAGAATTTATCAGCGCCCACGATGATTGTGGCGTACCGACTTACCTAATGCAACTCTGTCAAATCGCTACACTTTACGCTCGTTTGGCTTCTGGAAACAGTTTGGATATGGAGCGGATCGTCCGTGCGATGAATCATCATCCGACGATGTTAGCTGGTGAAGGCAAATTTGACACCGAACTGATGCGTTTAACTCCAGGAGAACTGATTTCTAAATCGGGTGCCGAAGGATTGCAGTGCATTAGCAGGCTTGGTGAAGGCATGGGTTTAGTAATTAAAGTAATAGATGGAGCCAAGCGGGCAAAATATGCCGTAGCTATTCATTTACTAACTCAACTCGGTTGGATTACCCCCAGCAGCGCCCAAGCCCTTGAAGAAAAGTTTATGACATTGGCTCAATACAAGCGTTTGGAAGTCGTTGGAGAATTATCAATGTTGTAGTTGACATATAATAGAGATTGGGTTATATTAAATAAAGACGACGCGGGATAGAGCAGCCTGGTAGCTCGTCGGGCTCATAACCCGAAGGTCAGTGGTTCAAATCCACTTCCCGCTACCAAATTAAATATAAATGAATCCTCACGATTTTTATAATTGTGAGGATTTGTTTTTGTGTGTATATTCAAGCGAGCCAGTTTAACGTTAGCTCGATGGAACGTGTTCCACAATTGTCAGAAGTTGGTTTTTAGGATAAGTATTTGTAACACGCTGACAATTAAAATAAAAAATTTTTCTACAGACTTGCGAAAAAACTGCATAAGTTGTTTTTGTACGCATCCATATATATATAGTCGAAGCGAATAAATCGATTATTCAGTTACTCAACTCTCAGAATCTTTGGATAAAGGCATTCATAAATGAGAATGATTCGTCAAAACTGGTCAATAATTACGATCGCTTCGGAAGCTTTGTCCTTATTTTTGCAACACAAGCTTGAAAAATAACCATGAAAAAACTCATTATCCCGCCTATCTTGGTCATTTTGATATTATTGGGTGGATTAGTGGGTTACATTGCTTTTCATAGCCCCGCATCTGCTTCAAACTGCGCGATCGCTACCCATTCTACCACTATCAACAACGGAACATTGTCCTACAACCAAGTAGGCACCGGACAACCGATCTTACTGCTGCATGGACTATTTGCTGACAAAGAGCAGTGGAACAGCATGATGTGTAAGTTGAGTACGGCGGGTTATCAGGCGATCGCTCCCGACTTACCGGGCTACGGTAACAGCACTGGCTTTGCAACGAGAGACTATGCCCTAGAGAATCAGGTTACACTACTGCACGAGTTCACAAATCAATTAGGAATTAGCTCCTTTGATGTGGCAGGGAGTTCGATGGGAGGAGCGATCGCCACACTTTACAGCCAGCGTTACCCAGAATTACGTAGTCTTGCCTTTATAGGTTCACCTTTAGGTGTGATTGATTGGGCTTCGAGCGTCAGAAATTCCATCTTTGACGGCATAAACCCCTTTATTCCTATTACTGAAGAACAGTTTGACCTAGAAATTAGCTTGCTGTTTGTCACGCCTCCGGGCATCCCTGATTCTATTAAAACGCAGAAAGTGAACGATTATATTACTCGTAACCGTGACTATCAACAGATTTGGGATATTGTGAACCTGTACGATGACGTTCTTTGTCAGAGGCGACTAAATCAGCTTCCGACTCTTGCTATCTGGGGGACAGAAGACAAAATCTACGACATTCGTGGAGCTGCGAGGCTGCAACGTTGTATTCCTAGAAGCCAAGTAATCCGATTACCAAAAACAGGACATTTGCTGCTAATAGAAAATTCAGAGCAAGCAACTACATATTACTTAAAATTCTTGTCTGAGATCCGTAACTAGATAAGCTGCTTACCAGGTAAAGATTATGAAGTTAAAACGGTATTTATAGATTGCGGTATGCTTAATTACTCTTGGAGTAAGTATATCTGGTCTTGTAGCAGCTTATGAATTGGCTAGGGCTGGTCACACTGTTACGGTTTTAGAAGCTCGCGATCGCATTTGAGGAAGAATCTTGACTTTTCGTGGTGATTTTTCTGATGGACATTTCGTTGAAGCCGGAGCCGCACGGATACATCCCGATCGCGATACAACACCTGCCTATTTAGAAATCTTCAACAACTTCGATAAAATATTTTTCAAGATGGATGGAACAAGTTTGGGGCTGAGAAGAAACATAATACCAAGCTGTTGCATTAATCCTTGAGCATCTCCTTGTCCCCAATGTTCTACAATCTTGCCATTTTCGACGCGATCGATATGCATAATTGATATTTCTATTTGTTTGTTGGTTGGGGGAATACCTTGAAATTCACCTAAATGTTTAGCTGTGAATGTCCCACAAGTAACAACTTTATTTTCTTCTACTATTACTTGCTCGAACTGATGTTTACTATTTGTAAAAGCGGAATAAAACTTCATGCCAAAATCTCGGAAACCTTCAGCATCTAAAGGTTTTGGTAAACCAGCCATATGAGCAACGAAGTTGGGAGCAAGCAATTCTAAAGCTTGTTCAATATTTCGGTTGTCGAAAGCTTGATAAAATTCTAGAACAAAAGTTTTACTTTCTTTTATTGACATTATTATTTCTTTTTACAAAGATTATACCTATTAGAGATTAAATAAATTCACATATAACCTCATTCCAAAGTTTATTCCTACACTTAATAATCAATCGAACCAGAAAAATCAGAAAAATAAAAACCCTTTACTTTCATCCTTGTAATTCTTTATTGGCAAGATTTTGATATACTCTGGAGAAACAAAACCATCCATCATAATTGGGTAAATTTAATCATGGTTTGGAAATTAAAGCGTCCGATTTTAGTGGGAGGAGTAGGTTTATCCTTTTCTCTATGGATGTTAGGAAGTTGGCATGATAAAGTGATGCAGCTTGGTGAATTTAGTTTGCTAAGTTTGCTTGCAGTTGGTGGTGGTTTGTGGTTAATTAAAGAAAATCGTCCCAAACGTACCGACGAGCAGTTAAATGAAATGGCTATCGATCGCGCAACGGTAGAAAATACCATTGCAACTAGTGCGATCGCTATAAATAAATTGGTAGAAGAAGCGGGGGATTGTGAAGAAGCGTTAGAAAAAGCGGCTTTACTACAAGAAAAAATTCCCTACTTACAGAGTGAATTAGATAGAGAATCAATTAAATTAACAGTTACTGGTGGTAAATCGGTGGGTAAAACCACTTTAATTCAAGTTTTACAGCAGCATAATTTTGCCTCTGTAGAATTTCAAGAGACATCACCTTTATTTATTCAAGGTAATTC
This sequence comes from Rivularia sp. (in: cyanobacteria), assembly GCA_965234645.1. GTDB lineage: Bacteria > Cyanobacteriota > Cyanobacteriia > Cyanobacteriales > Nostocaceae > Rivularia. The sequence goes on from OZ248344.1 coordinate 1,541,408, forward strand.
GGATACTGCTGCAATAGATAATGCTGTCAAATCCGACTTTGTGCTGTTTCTGACGAATGGGGATTTAACGGAGACAGAATTTCAAAGTTTAGAACAGTTAAAAGCACAAAATCAACGGTTGATGTTGGTTTACAATAAGCAAGACCAATGCTTACCCGATGAACGTGCTAGTGTTTTGCTATCTTTGAAACAGCGAATTAATGGAAATGTTGCAGCAACAGCAGCTTCTCCCCAAGCAATCAAAGTACGCAAGCATCTTGAAGATAATTCCGTGCAAGAATGGATGGAAAAACCAGCACCGGATATTCAAGATTTAAATCAAAAGCTGGATAAAATATTAACTCAAAGACAGCAGTTAGTATGGGCAACTACGATGAGAAAAGCCAAGTTGCTCAAAGGCGAAACCAAAGATTTGTTAAATGGAATTAGAAAATTACGTGTCTTACCAGCGATCGAGCAATATCAGTGGATAAGCGCTGCTGCGGCATTTGCAAATCCAGTACCCGCCCTTGATATACTAGCAACTGCGGCAATTAACGCTCAAATGGTACTCGATTTGGGTGGAGTATATCAGCAGAAGTTTTCTTTAGAGCAAGCGAAAACCGTTGCTGGAGAAATGGGAAGCTTGATGTTAAAACTCGGTTTGGTGGAACTTTCTACCAAGACAATTAGTACAGTATTAAAAAGTAACGCCATTACCTTTGTCGCTGGTGGAGTTGTACAAGGTGTAAGTGCAGCTTATTTAACTAGAATTGCCGGTTTGGCTTTAGTTGAATATTTCGAGCAGCAAGAAATCGCTGCAACTGGAAGTGAATTCAACTTAGAGAAATTCGGACAAAGTTTACAGCAAGTATTTGCTCAAAATCAGCAAGTGGTATTTTTGCAAAGTTTTGTCAAACAAGGTGTTAAGCGTTTATTACCCGAGACTGAGAAAGAAGTTGTTGCCATTGAGAATGCAGCAGTTTAATTTTTTCAAGGCAATACTAATAATGTAGAGACGTAGCACTGCTACGTCTCATGGTTTATCGATACAAACTCGGTTATGTAGGGTGTGTTAGCGACAGCGTAACGCACTATTTCAAACAATTGGTTCTGACTTAGCTGAAGCTTCAAGAATATTTTTGCTTTTGACTATTCTTATATACTTCTTCCGGAGAATAATGTCGTGCTATCATTACCCCATGTCCAATAGCACTATGACTCATTTGCTCAGTAAATCTTCCAACCCCATCTTTTTTCGTTGAATCTTCAAACGATGAAAATTTAATATAAAAGTTTTTATCTGTTGAATTGTAGTGTAGTTGTATAAGAGCTATATTTTCTGCTTTTGCTACTTGAATTGCTCCTTTTTGAAGTCCTTGTGTTGTCACAACAATTCCCCCCTCTGCTTTGATATCCTGAATAATATAAGCAAATGCAGCTACAGTATTTTTAGTAACACGCCTATCTTTGTAATGTTTACATTCAATTAAAACAAGCTGATTATTTGTATCATATCCATAAGCATCAACTTCCCATAGAGTCTGAGTTTTTCTACCTGAAAGCTTCTTTTTTGGCTTTATAACTAAATCCAACAATTTTAAGTATTCCTCAAAATATTTCTTAAGAATATTTTGGTTAAAGACTTTATGAGTATAGCTTTCGTATTCTCTCCAGTCAGGTTGTTTCTCTAGCATTTTGAAAATCGATTATGATATTTTCTTATAATATTTATATTTTAATTAAAAACAAACATAATTTTCTTAACAATAGTCTTTAAATTAAATATCTTAATAAATAAGGTATTTTCTAGCTATAAATAGATTTGAGGATTGGAGTAAATATCAATTGCCGTAACCCAGTTAATCCCGGATGGTGCGTTAAACGTATCAAAATTATCGTCAATATCATATATAGTCGTGCGTTTAACACACCCTACAATAATAAGTTAAACGGTAAAGAATAAAATTTTCCAAAATAAACGTCCAATTTCTCAAAAATAGTATTACTCTCTTATAAAGAAGATAAAATTATTATTAGTATAAAAAAACGATGGCAGCAGAACATTCCGATATTGATATTGCGCCATTTATCGATCACTCTCTACTTCATCCTATCGCTACTCAACAACAGGTTGAGCAATGGTGTGAAGAAGCAGATAGATATCATTTTGCGGCGGTTTGCATTCAACCTACTTGGGTACCTCTTGCAACAGAACTTCTGCATGGAAAACAGCCCAAAGTCTGTACTGTAATAGGGTTCCCCACTGGCGCGACTACTTCCGCAGTCAAACTTTATGAAGCACAAGAAGCAGCGGAAAACGGTGCAACTGAGTTAGATGTAGTCATGAATCTAGGTTGGTTGAAGGCTGGTAAAACAGAGGAAATACACCGGGAAATCGCCGCTATTTGCGAAGAAACCGGACAAGTTGTCAAAGTAATTTTAGAAACTAATTTATTAACCGATACTGAGAAACAAATGGCTGCTGAGGTATCGATGGATGCAGGTGCGGCGTTTTTAAAGACTAGTACTGGTTGGAATGGTGGTGCAACACTAGCAGATGTGAAGCTTTTAAAGGAAGTAGCCAAAGACAGAATTGAAATTAAAGCTTCGGGGGGTATTCGCACTGTTGACCAGGCTTTAGAATTAATATTGGCAGGTGCTACTAGATTAGGTACTTCTAGAGGTGTGGATTTGCTGCGTCAGCGCAAAGAAGGATAGAAGGTTAAAGGTTAAAGGTCAAAGGTCAAAGGTTAAAGGTTAAAGGTTAAAGGTTAAGACTTATCTACCCCCTCTACCCCCTCTCCCCCCTCATTATTAACAACATTAGCAACTACCTACTAGCTACTAACAACTAACAATCATTAATGAGTAGAACCTACAAAGCAACTGGAATTAATTTAAAAGCCCAAGCGTTTGGCGAGTCGGATCGGCTGGTGACAATTTTGACGCGGGAATTTGGATTGATTCGAGCCACCGCTCCAGGCGCACGCAAGCATCTTTCTAGTCTGGGCGGAAGAAGCGGAATGTTTGTGGTGAATGAATTACTGATTGCTAAAGGGCGAAGTCTCGATAAAATTACCCAAGCACAAACTATCAAAAGTTATCCCGGCTTGGGAGGAGATTTGGGTAAATTAGCAGCTTCTCAGTATTTAGCGGAAATAGTACTTGCTCAAGCTTTAAGCGAACAACCTCAAGATGAATTGTTTGAATTATTTAACGAACATCTCAATCGTTTGGAAAAATTATCCGCGAGTCGGAATGTTTTAGCATATCTCGTGCATGGTGTTTATGGGCTTTTGACTTTGGCTGGTTTAAAGCCTCAAGTAGAAGCTTGCTGTTTAACTGAGAATGCGGTTACACCAGATTTTACTAATCCTAAATCTCTAGTAGGTTTTAGCATCACCGCTGGTGGAGTTGTTTCAATGTCGGCTTGGGAAAATCTGCGAACAAAAATAGAAAAAAGCAGAATAGAAGAGAACAATCGGTTAGAAATAGCGTCTGTTGCGGAATCTGGTGCAGTTTATTCTGTAACTCCTAAAGAGATTTCTTCTTCCCCCGTTTACGAAACTGTTTTCCATCAAGAAGAATTACCCGCTTTACTGCGTCGTTTGAGTGCTGTAGAACTAGATTTATTACAGCAGCTCCCGCAATGGTCGATAATAGAAGAAACTGCTTCACATGAAGACTGGTTGTATATTGAACGTCTGTTAAGACAATATACTCAATACCATTTCGGTCGTTCAATTCGTTCGGCAGCTTTAATAGATTCTTTTTTCGCTACAACTCGTGGCTAAATTTAAAAATCTGTGAAGATATTTAAGGTTTTTGCGGCATTATGCCAAAAAACTTATTTAACAAACCAATAAGCTGGTATTTTTTGGTTAGTAGGGTCTATTTTTCCCTTTGCTAAATTAACCATGCTTTTTCAAGTCCACCATACAGTAGATTAGAACTACAAACGAAATGTCAGCAGGAGACGTTTCTAAAAACGATAGAAATCAGCAAACACCGATGTCGGAGTTACTTAAAACCGACATGAATAAAAATTGGGAAAATCCAATTAAAGATGAACTACATTCCCATCCCAGTAGCAAAAACAATAAACAGGAAAACGAGAAAGCAGTTACTGTGAATGCTCATAAGTCCGATTTATCCGCAGAAAAAAATGAAAAAAGTAATTTTGATAAAAATACAACCAAACAAGGGTTTTTACCCGTATTAACTAATCCCAATTTCCTTGCCCTATGGGGCGGTCAGGTATTTTGTCAGTTAGCAGATAAAGTATATTTGGTACTGATGATTGCTTTGATTAATTCTCAGTTTCAGTCACAAGGAAGCAGCATTAGCGGTTGGGTATCGGCGTTGATGATAACTTTTACCGTTCCCGCAGTACTATTTGGTTCTTTGGCGGGGGTATTTGTCGATCGCTGGGCGAAAAAAGCCGTGCTGGTGTCAACTAATGTTTGGCGCGGTATTTTAGTTTTAGCAATTGTGCCGCTGCTATGGTTGGCTAGGGATTGGGGCAGTGTAGGTAATATTCCTGCTGGTTTCCTAATTATTTTGGCGGTAACTTTTTTGGTTTCCACCTTAACCCAGTTTTTTGCACCCGCAGAGCAAGCTGTTATACCTTTAATAGTAAAACCGCATAACTTGCTTTCGGCTAATTCGCTTTACACTACAACGATGATGGCATCGGTAATTGTCGGATTCGCTATTGGAGAACCACTTTTATCAGCAGCAGACTCGTTATGGCTGCAATTTGGGGGTAGTGGTGAATTAGGAAAAGAAATTTTGGTAGGTGGATCTTATATCATCGCCGGATTAGTTTTACTTTTACTGACGACGAATGAGCAGCCCCAAGAAAAGGAAAAACAATCTAACGATATTTTTTCTGACTTAAAAGATGGTTTTGTGTATTTAGGAAAAAATCATCGTCTCCGCAATGCTTTGATTCAGCTAATAATTTTGTTTTCAGTTTTGGCTGCATTAACAGTATTAGCGGTTCGCGTAGCAGAAATTATACCTAGTATTAAACCAGAGCAATTTGGCTTTTTGCTTGCATCTGGTGGTGTTGGTATCGCCGTTGGTGCAATAGTCTTAGGTCAATTTGGGCAGCATTTTTCAACTTCAGCCTTAAGCTTGGCTGGATCTATGGGAATGGCAATTTCCCTAGCTGGTTTGGCAATATTCACCCAACAATTATGGGCTGTACTGTTTGCGATCGGTTTGTTAGGCGTGTCTGGCGCTTTAGTCGGTATTCCGTTACAAACTGCCATTCAAACCGAAACCCCAACCAAAATGCATGGTAAAGTATTTGGTCTGCAAAACAATTTAGTTAATATTGCTCTGACTTTACCTTTAGCATTAGCAGGTATAGCAGAAACCTTTTTCGGATTGCAGACAGTCTTTTTAATATTAGCTGCGATCGTCTTTTGTGCTGGTATATTAACTAGGTACAAATCAGTTTAAAAGGATTATTACTTATCAGCTTGATATTATAGCCCTGCCGGATTATTGGTTTTACTATCGTGGTAAAATTACATGAGCCAAAATGTATCCCAGAATATTGGGGATCAAACCTGCATAAGGTAGACGCTATACATAGGGTCTTAATTTGTTATATAAAAACGTATAGTAATTGACAGCATGATAATGGCATAAATACATTATAAATTTACTAGTTTTAAAAACGTAAAAATTTGCGTTGTAAGTAATTATGGTTGAGATATTATGATATCCACAAAGCTAAATGCAACAGTAAATTCATATCAGTCATACTTACAGAAAAGCTGACCGAATAAACCCCCTTTCCAGATTACTAATCAAGAATGCGTATAGCTTGGATTGGAAAAAAAACGCCCTTTTGTGGCAACGTTACCTACAGTAGAGAAATTACAAATTCCTTGCTAGAGCGGGGACACGAAGTTAGCTTTCTTCATTTTGCTGCCGAAGTATCCCAAGGCTCAGAGGAGTTGAATTGTCCGGAGGTACCCCTACCTTTTATTTATAAGTCTCAGGTTTATACTATTCCTACGTTTAAAGCGACTAAAGTTTTAACTGAGTCGCTACGACGGATTAAACCACACATCGTTCACGCTTCTCTGACTTTATCTCCTTTAGATTTTTTGCTACCAGAAATCTGCGAAAAATTAAATATACCTTTGGTTGCAACTTTCCATACTCCGTTTGCTGGTAAAGGAGCAAAACTTGTATCCGGAACCCAGCTTTTGGCGTATCAATTGTATGCACCTTTTTTAGGTAATTACAATAGCACAATAGTATTTTCGCAACTTCAGCGAGAATTGCTGGCACGTATGGGTGTACCCGCCCAAAATATTGCCGTTATTCCTAATGGAGTAGACGTTGATAAATATTCTCCCGGTTTTTCAGCCATCAAAGCCGAATTTCAAGCCGAACGTTTATTTGTCTATCAAGGTAGACTAGCCCCTGAAAAGAACGTTGAACCTTTGCTACGTGCCTGGAAACAGGCTGAAATGGGATTGCAAAGTAAATTATTGATAGTTGGCGATGGTCCCCTAAGAGCCGGTTTGGAGCCATTTTACGGTCCCGAATCTGGCATTATTTGGTTGGGATTCATTGCCGATGACAATCGGCGCATCGAAATATTACGGGGAGCAGATGTATTTATCTTACCATCTCTAGTAGAAGGTTTATCTTTATCTCTACTAGAAGGAATGGCTTGCGGTTTGGCTTGTTTGGCTACTGATGTCGGTGCCGATGGAGAAGTACTGCAAGATGGAGCAGGTGTAGTCCTTGATACAAATAGAGTGCGATCGCAATTACGCACTTTATTGCCGTTATTCCAGGATCATCCAGAATTAGGATTAATGTTAGGACAAAAAGCACGACAGCGAGTACTAGAACGTTATACTCTCAGCAAGAATATAACTCAACTAGAAAAGCTTTATGAAGAAGTCGTGAAAAGACAAAACCTACATTTTCGTCCCCATCACACTAAAAAAGCCGTTTGAGTTTGACACCCTAACTTATTTTTTGTAGTGCGATCGCCAGCACCGTCATGTGCTTATGATGTCGCACTATATTTTTTTTGAGGTAAATAGGCGTGAATCTCGATCGAGTCAAACTTAAATGGTTTCGTCGTCAATTATTAGCTTGGGGAAAACAACACCGCAGAAAATTCCCTTGGCGCGAAACAAAAGACGCTTACGCTATTTTGGTAGCAGAATTCATGTTGCAAAAAACTAACGCGCCCTCAGTTGCTTCTTTGTACGAAGAATTTATGGAAAAATATCCGACAGTTGAAGCGTTAGCCGAAGCAGAATTTATCGAAATCAAAAATATTTTACAGCCTTTAGGACTTTCATTTAGAGCCGAAAGATTATATAAATCGGCACAAATATTAGTTGAAGATTATCTTGGGAAAATTCCGAATACAGAAGCAGAATTACTTAAATTACCCGGTGTTGGTAAATATACAGCCCGTTCAATTTGCGCTAACGCTTACGGGCAAAGTAAAGCAGTAATTGACACCAACGTAGCAAGGATTTTCGAGCGCTTCTTTGGTTTGCAAGGAGGTAGAGTAAAGTCTCGCTGTCCCTTACTTTGGCAAGCAGCAGAAGAAATAGCTCCGCCTCATAATGTGGGCATATGGAATTTAACGTTATTTGATTTTGGTGCTGGGGTATGTACTGCAAAAAATCCGCATTGTGGTGATTGTGTTTTACGGGAGCGGTGTAAATTTGTAGCTGAAGAGTGACGCTGTAATGCGATAACCTGCCGGGGAATGCAATTAAGAGTCTAATAGCGAAAGTTCATTTCAACTGATATCTTGCACTATTGTCAGTTAGCTTTCACAACCGCCTTGGAATAAATTCCCAGGCTGATATATTAAGTCTGATAAATCAGACTGGATAACGTTTTCAGTACGTTTTAACGTACTTTGTATATCAGCCTTGAAATTGATTTCAAGGCGGGAATTCGGGCTTAACGAGAATGGTGCAAGATTTGAGTTTTAATGAACTGAAATTGATGTCGAGACGTTGCAGTGCAACGTCTCGACGTGTTTTGGGTTGTATCAAGATAATTCAGTTAAACAACATATACGATTGATATTCAGTAAGTTATCTTTATATACATCAATTAATGCAAAAGCTAAATTATGGATATCGAAGAATTGCTGCAAAGGTATGCTGCTGGTGAGCGAGATTTCAGAGGGGCTGATTTGGGTGATGCCGATTTGGAAGGAGCCAATTTGAGTGGAGTTAATTTAAGTAAAGCTGAATTGGCAGATTCCATCTTGATTAAGGCTGACTTTAGTGGTTGCGATTTGAGTGATGCCAATATTAGCCAAGCTTGTTTGGAAGAGATTAACTTGAGCGGTGCTAATTTGAGCCGAACTTGTTTGTTCATGTGTAGCTTGAGGGAAGCTGATTTGAGCGGTGCCAATTTGACTAATGCTGACCTCAATTTAGCCTATTTAAACGGTGCTAATCTCACGAATGCCAATCTTAGGGGTACCGATTTGAGTAACACTTCCATCAATCCGCCTAACCCTATTTACTGCAATACCATCATGCCAGATGGAAGCATCCGAAATGATAATTGTGGTGATGATTAGTTAAAGCCGAAGATTAGTTTTCCCACCCCAAACTAGTAGGCTGCTGATAAATCTTCTTCAAAGTATTCACATCTCTAGAAGAAATCAACGGTGGGTTGCTAACTTGAGAAAAGTATAGAGCATCACCTTTATCTTTACTGTGTCCCCAAATTCCTAAAGCATGACCGAGTTCGTGGCGAGCAGCTGCTAAAAGGTATTTACCCGTTTGACTGGGACTTAATAATATAGTAAATCTGTGGTATAAAATATTGTCTTTTGTATAGATTTCGTAGCGAGTTTCCGCAGAACGAGCGCGGGGGAATTTATTTCCAGGAGTAAACTTTAACGGTGGAGATTTCCGCACAATTTTAATATCTGCCGCTTCTGGGTTTTTAACTATTTTTAAAGGTAAATAATTATTCCACTCTTCTACTGTTTGTGAGACAGTATCAATCCATTGTTGCGACTGTTGGCTGTTATTTCCCTGTGGCGTTTCTAAGTAAACTTTAACTGGAAATTGCGACCAAATTAAATAACCATATTTAGTGGGTTTAATTTCATCGAAATAATCACCGCTATTACCATCGTGTTGCGATCGCGCTAGGGTTGATGGTAGAGGATGAGGTTTTTGTGGTGGGATTTGAGAGATGAGCGAGCTTTTGGATGAGTATTGCGGTACTTTTGTCAAGTGAATATTTGTAAACATGGCAAAAGACTGCACGTTAGTTGAAATAACGAGCAGTGTTGTGGCGATCGCTAACAATACAGCTATTTTTATTTGTTTAATTAAGCTTTTTGGAATATTGATTTTAGCGTGTTTCCTCATTCCTAATTAGGAAGCCAACCCGCGCTTAAAACTACGGTTAAACCGAGAAAAGTTACCGTCAGTGCCCAAGTAACCCGATTTAAGGTGTCTTCGGCGCTTTTGGTACTGCTAAATAATTGCGCTTGTCCGCCGATCGCTCCAATTCCATCTCCTTTGGGGCTGTGTAGCAATACTAAAATTATTAAACCAATGGCGGAAAACGACCAAATGGCTTGTACAACGTTTGAAAGTGTCATAATTTTAAGGGTTAGTGGTTAGTGGTTGGTTGTTAGTTGTTAGTTGTTAGTTGTTGGTTTTGCCTGGCGGTTGAAACCGCTTCTACACAAGCAAAACCCGCACTAAGGCGAGTTAATGATAAATTAAATTCCACGAAGGTATATTTTGCTTTTGTAGCAATGAATTATATTCACCTTAGTACTTTTTAGTACTTTTCAAACGCCTCTAACAACTTACAATTAAACAGATTTTAACTCAATTTTTATACTAAAACCTTAATAAAAAGTCCTGCGTTAGCGGTTAGGAGTTAGCAGTTATGCCATCTATTTTTAAATTTATGCTTAATTTAGCTTTGTATGGATAGTTCCCCACTCTTATAGAGCTACGGTGTACATACATCTCGGCTCTATCCCCCTAAATCCCCCTTGAAAAAGGAGGACTTTAATTCCAATTCCCCCCTTAAAAAAGGGGGGTTAGGGGGGATCGAAACGCTATGAAATAAATTTAGAAGACTTCTGTGTACACCGTAGCTCTTATAGAGTAAGGGCGATTAACAACTAACCACCAACAACTAACCAAGTTTAATTATTTTGCATTACCAAGTTCATGGGAGTGCGAGGAATTTTTACTTCATACTCTGAGGCTTTAAACAGCGATCTACCAGTCATTTCTGGTGGCTGGGGAAGCTGTAGAATCTCCAGAATACTCGGAGCAATATCGGATAATTTGCCATCACTTCGTAAGGTTACATCAGCAGCGTGTCCGGCAATTTTTACTTTCTCACCTTCTACCACAATCAAAGGAACTGGATTGGTAGTATGAGCAGTCCAAGGATTTCCTGTCTCATCGATCATATACTCGGCGTTACCGTGATCGGCGGTAATTAATGCCGTACCTCCAGCTTTGCTTATTCCTTCTAACAATTTTCCCAAACATTTATCTACCGCCTCTAATGCTTCGACGGTAGCTTCCATATTTCCTGTATGCCCTACCATATCTGGATTGGCATAGTTAACTACTATTAAGGAATAAATTCTTTTGTTAATAGCCCCTAAAACTACGTCGGTGACAGCTTGCGCTGACATCTTCGGCGCTTTATCGTAGGTAGCTACCATTGGAGAGCTTACCAATCCCCTGTCTTCTCCTTCGAGTGGATCTTCTAAACCGCCGTTGAAGAAGTAGGTAACGTGTGCGTATTTTTCGGTTTCAGCGGTACGAAACTGCTTTAAACCGTGTTGAGATATTACTTCACCCAGAATATTGTCGAGATTCTGGGGTTTAAACGCTACTTCTACTGGTAAATCTTGCTCGTATTGCGTAAAAGTAGCAAAGGACAGCGGTTTAATTTGCTGTCTTTCAAAACCGTCAAAATCTGGGTTGACAAAAGCCTGAGTTAATTGTCTGGCTCTATCGGGACGGAAGTTGAAAAATATGACTCCATCTCCTGCTTCTACGGCTCCGGGGGCTATTCTTACAGGAATGATAAATTCATCTGTTGTGCCTTCCGCATAAGATTCTTGCACCACTTCTACAGCAGAAAGGCGATCGCATCTTACGTCTTGCGTCATTACATCGTAAGCGGCTTGGATGCGATCCCAACGTTTATCTCTATCCATTGCATAGTAGCGTCCGCTGACAGTTACAATGCGTCCAACTCCTATACGGTCTATATAATCTTGAATAAGTCCAATTGATTCTACAGCCTCACTGGGTTTAGTATCGCGTCCGTCAGTGATGGCATGAATGCAAATTTCTGAGATTCCCTGAACTTTGGCTAAATCTAATAAGCCGAATAGGTGGCTTAAATGTGAATGTACTCCACCTTCAGAGCATAATCCGACTAAATGCAGTTTGCTCTGACGACCTCGTACTTCTTGGCAAATCTTAACTAATGCTGGGTTTTGATTAATCGAACCGTCTTCTACAGCATCAGAAATTCGTACCAATTCTTGAGGTACAACTCGCCCTGCACCAATATTCAAATGTCCTACTTCTGAGTTGCCCATCTGCCCTTCTGGCAAACCTACCGCTTTTCCGGAGGTATTTATCAACGTGTTTGGATAAGCGTTCATTAAGCTATCCATCACAGGTGTTGAAGAAGCGGCAATAGCGTTTCCTTTAGTCTCCTCGCAGTAACCCCATCCATCTAATATTACTAGCACCACGGGAGAAACAGGTGCTTGTGTCATAACAAAAATACCCTTTACTTTTCTTAATATCAGAATAATACCATTGACACTCACAATCGCAAGTGAATTTTTGCCTATTAAATTATTTTATGAAATATCTTTAGTTTTCATATATATTTCTTAAAATAATCTTGGTTTTACGATATTTTTTTGTAACAACAGGTGGTTGACATTTTAAATGCAAATAGAACGGTAATTCTCGAACAAAATTTATTACCCTAATTACCGTCCTACTAACCATAAGAAATTATTTACGCTTGGCTGCTGCTTTCTTTTGTTTCTCAGCTTTTTTAGCGGCTTTTTCTGCTTCAATTGCAGCTATTTTTGCTTGTTCTTTTTCTTCAGCAATTTTATCTAAATAGTAGTGATAATCTCCTAGATAAACTCGGAATTCACCATCGCGAATTTCAACTATTTTATTAGCTACTTTGGAGATAAAATATCTATCGTGAGAAACTACAATTACGGTACCGTCATAGTTTTGTAAAGCTTCTTCAAGCATTTCTTTAGCTGGAATATCTAAGTGGTTTGTCGGCTCATCTAAAATAAGTAAATTTGCCTGACGTAATAACATTTTGGCTAATGCTAAACGTGCTTTTTCTCCACCACTCAAAGCAGCAACGTTTTTAAATACTGTATCGCCACTAAATAAAAACTGTCCCAACAAAGTGCGTACTTGTTCGTTTTTCCAGTCGGGAACATCATCATGGATAGTTTCCATGACGGTTTTAGTTAAATCCAAAGCTTCGGCTTGGTTTTGTTCAAAGTAATTAGGAATAACGTTGTGTTCGCCTAATGTAACCTCACCTTCTGTAGGTTTTTCCATACCTGTAATTAGGCGTAGCAAAGTGGATTTACCCGCACCATTAGGACCTAAGAAAGCAATCCTATCGCCTCTTTCAATTAATAAATTCGCCGACAAAAATAAGATTTTATCGTCATAAACATGAGTTAAATCTTTCATTTCCACTACTTCACGCCCGCTGCGGGGTGCTGGGGGAAATTGAAATCTTAAGGTTCTAACTCCAGCGATTGGTGCTTCAACTCGTTCGATTTTATCAAGCTGTTTTTCCCGGCTTTTTGCTTGGGTACTGCGAGTAGCGCTAGCCCGAAATTTCTCTACAAAGGCTTGTTGTTTATCTAATTCTTTCTGCTGACGCTCGAATGCGCTTAATTGTGCTGATTGGCTTTCAGCTTTTTGCTGTAGGTATACAGAATAATTACCAAGATAAGTTGTAGAAACACCGCGTTCGGTTTCGACAATTTGAGTACAGAGTCTATCAAGAAATTCTCGGTCGTGAGAAACTATTACCATTGGGGTAGTTAAACCTTTGAGGTAATTTTCCAACCATTCAATAGTTTCTAAATCGAGGTGGTTTGTAGGTTCGTCCAATAGCAGTAAATCGGGTTTTTGCAGCAGGATTTTACCTAAACCCATCCGCATCTGCCAACCACCACTAAAAGAACTTACCAGGCGATCGCCATCTTCTTGCTCGAATCCCATTTCTGGTAAAATTTTGCCGATACGAGCTTCTAAGCCGTAACCGTCTAAGGCTTCAAACTGCCTTTGTAATTTATCTAATTTATTAATTAATTTATCGAGTTCGTCAGGATCGGCGCTTTCCATATCTCGCGGCACCTGAGCTAGAGCCAATTGTACCGCGTTCGCTTCTTCAAATACCGTCCAAAATTCTTCGCTGACGGTACGAGTCGGTTCAACTTCAAATTCTTGGTTAAGATGAGCTATATGCAAGCTGTTGGGACGAATTATTTCGCCGGATGTCGGTTCCATCTCCCCAATGATAATTTTCAACTGGGTGGACTTTCCCGCACCATTCACACCAACTAAACCAATGCGATCGCCAACTTTAACTTCCCAGTTGACATCCTTGAGAACTTCGCCAGTGGGATAAATTTTACTGATATGTTCTAGTCGTAGCATCAAGAATCTCCAGGTAAGGGATAGTAACAGTAAGGGAAGGCGCTTTCTATTGTGTCCAATCTTAACAAAATTTAACTACATTTTTCGTGTTGAAATTGTTGTAACCAGAAGAAATTTTGGGAATATTGCAAAGAATAAAAGAATAAGAGACTCCGCACTGCGGAGTCTCTACCGGAAGGTATTGTGTTTGATTAATAATTTGATTAATAAATTTAACTGGCTTTCGCTTCATTACCAATAGACTCAGCCGCAGCGGATATTCTAGCCACACCAGCTTGAACTATTTGAGCTACATCAGTTAAAGGCATTTTATTTAATTGTCGAAGAATTACTGCTAAATCTGAAGGTTCTGACGCAGGCTTTATACCTAAGTCACCAAATAATTCTTCTATGGAATACTCTGCTCTATCGGCGATTTTAGCTAAATTTTGAATGTCTGGGATAGAATCGCCTCTTTCCCATGCCTGTACGGTGGAGAATGAAACCCCTAAAAATTTAGCAAACGCTCTTTGACTCATGGAACCACGAGCCGCTCTTGCTATCTCACTTAGTTTCTTTCTGCCTTCTGGTTTCACTAATTATTACTATGAACGCTACTGCAAAAGTAATTTTTAAGTCTTCTTTTACGAATTGTAAATCTAATATTAACAATCCATACAACTAACTATATTTCTCTAACTGGCTTTGGCTTCGTTACCGATAGATTCAGCAGCAGCGGATATTCTATCCATAACTGCTTTACCAACAATTGCAACTTCCGACAATGGCATTACTTTTATCTGCTTCACAATCTGGTTCACATCCGAGGTTTCTGATGTTTGCTTCAAACCTAGATAATGAAGTAATTCTTCCATTGTATAGCCCGCTCTGTCGGCAATTTGGGCTAAATTCCGTGTATCTGGAATTGATTCTCCTTTTTCCCAAAGCTGTACAGCAGTAGGAGAAACACCCAAAAGTTTACCAAATGCTCGTTGACTTACAGAGCCACGGGCTAATTTAACTAGATCGATTAGTTTCTTTCGAGCTTCTAAATCCACTGCTGTAACACTGATTCTACTTCAATATAATCGTTTATTCTTTTGCAAGATTAACTTTTATAAACTTGTCGTTTACAAGTTAGCTTGCCAATGGTAACTTAAAAGTATAGTTGTCAATTACAATTTTACCTGCCACAACTTTTGCGAAAGTAAAACTATGACTAATTTATTCTAGCCCGGAATTTAAATGGATTGTAATCAAATCGAATTATAAAGAAGGTGGATTATGAAAACAAAAATCATTAATACAAGCAATTGTCTTTCTCTAACTCGCTTTTGCCTCATCACCGATTGACTGAGTTGAAGCAGCAAATCTAGCAACAGCAGCTTGAGCAATAATTGCAACTTCAGATAAAGGCATATTATTTATCTGCCTTAAAATCACGCTTAATTCAGATGCTTCTGGAACTGGTTTTCCTTCTAAACAGCATAATAATTCTTCAAGAGTATAACCAGCTTGAGCAGCAATTCTACCTAAATTAGCCGTGTCTGGGACTTTTTCTCCTTTCTCCCAGGCTAAAACAGATGTTGCAGAAACTCCTAGCTGCTTACCGAAAGCTCTTAGACTCATGGAACCGCGAGCTAGTTTAATGACTTCTACCAGTTTTTCTCTACCTTGTGTATCCACGTTTTAAGGCGATTGCTACTTAACTATAAAATTTGAAAACTTTCGTTTCCATATTACAAGTTTAATTTTTTATTGACAGCTTTGTCTGTGAGGTGTATTGTTAATTTTAGCTAACTAAAGTAAATAAAAGCGTACATAACGGTCGCTCTTTTAATTCAGTTATTAAGGTACATCATGACTTAGCGTAATGCCACTAATAACAATAAAAACTTAACTCGCTTTTGCCTCATCACTCACTGATTGAGTGGAAGCAGCAAATCGAGCAGCACCGGCTTGTACTATCTGAGCAACTTCAGACAAAGGCATATTATTAATTTGTCTGAGAATCACATTTAAGTCAGAAGCTTCTGGAACTGGTTTTCCTTCTAAACACAATAATAATTCTTCCAAAGAATAACCAGCTTGAGCAGCAATTCTACCCAAGTTAGCCGTGTCCGGAGTTTTAAGTCCTTTTTCCCACATTTGGACAGAAGTTGCAGAAACTCCTAACTGTTTACCGAAAGCACGCTGACTCATCTCGCCGCGAGCTAATTTAATTATCTCTATAAGTTTTTGTCTGCTTTTTGTATCCACGTTTGAAGACGATCGCTACTTAACTATAAAAATCAAAAACTTTCGTTCCTATATTACAAGTTTAATTTTTTGTTGACTGCTTTGTCTTCCTTAATGTATGATTACTTTGGTTATATATTTACAGCCAAAAGAATCAAAAAGTTTAAGAATCTACTAATTTATCGGTTATTTCTGCGAATAATCAAACGGGTTGCATCATGTTAAATCAAAAATTTAAAAAGAATCGATACCGCCCAAAAGGGAAAAATTTAATTACGTCTAATAGAATTAAACCAGATTTATGGCGCATTTCGGCAATCGAAGCAAAAGTTGCTTTGAGAGCTACTGGTTTAGATGTCAAAGAAATTAAAAAAATTACTTTACTTAAATATAAGGTTTGTATTTCTTATTGGAACGAAGAAGGTGGGGTTTGTAGTGGATTTTTCAGCTACCGGATTTTCCCAACTTGGCAAAGGGAAGTAGAAAAACTAATTGAAAATAGCCCTAATTTTAAAAGATTGCAGTTACTAAATCACATCATGGAACGGGAATTTAAGTGTTATCCCTATCCTGTAGAGATGGAAGACGCAATTTATAACGCATTAGAAAACCGTCTATGTGTATTGAAAGCAACAGCACAACAGACGGTTTCAGATGATGTAGGAATGGCTAGCGAGTGGGAATACTTCAAACCTTTAATATTCAATTCCTAACTCTTTAACTTTCTATCAAGATTAATTTGTTACCGAAGCAGCAAGTTCCGCTAAACGCTCTTGTTGATCTTGAGATATACAAGATTGAATAACTGGGTCTAAATCGCCTTCTAAAACCGGGCTTAGTGAATAGTTTTCACCAAGACGGTGGTCGGTAGCGCGACTATCTTTGTAGTTGTAAGTGCGAATTTTCTCTGAACGCGATCCCGTACCTACTTGCGATCGCCTTAAATCGGTAACTGCTTCTTGTTGTTCGCGCAGTTTCATGTCATACAGCTTGGCACGAAGAATTTGTAAAGCCCGTTCTTTGTTTTGCAACTGGCTGCGTTCTTCGGTACAGAATATTCTGATACCCGTAGGTTTGTGATAAAGGTCTGCTGCTGTCTCAACTTTGTTAACGTTTTGACCGCCAGCACCACCAGAACGAGCGGTGGACATTTCGTAATCTTTGGGGTCAATATGGATTTCCACATCATCCACTTCTGGCATTACCGCTACCGTGGCGGTGGAAGTGTGAACTCGCCCCCCAGACTCAGTTAAGGGTACGCGCTGCACCCGATGTACTCCGGCTTCAAATTTGAGTTTACTGTAAACGCTATCGCCTTTAATTTCCAGAACTGCTTCTTTGAAACCGCCCATTTCAGCTAAAGACTCGCTGAGTAATTTTACTTTCCAACCTTGAGTATCGGCGTAGCGCGAGTACATTCTGACCAAATCGCCAGCCCAGATACTCGCTTCATCGCCACCCGTACCGGCACGAATTTCCAACATGATATTTTTATCATCGTTGGGATCGCGGGGTAAAAGCAATACTTTTAAACGACTTTCGAGTTCTTCTGTTTTCTGTTCGAGTTCTTTGACTTCCAAAGCTGCCATTTCGTGCATCTCTGAGTCGCTTTGCGATTCTTTGGCAATTTCACGCGCCCCAGTTAATTCTTCCTGAGTCGTTTTCCAAATTTCGTAGGTATTTACGACTTCTTCTAATCCAGAACGCGCCTTAGCAACTTCCTGGTACTCATCCGGGTTACTGGCGATATCTGGATCGGCTAAGCGACGAGTCAATTCGTGAAATGTTTGTTCGACGGATTGTAATTTTTCCAGTAAATATTGTTCAGCCATGACGGTGCAACGCTCCTAAAAAAAATAGTTCTACAGGCAAAGACTAAAAAATCGACTCAGTAAAGCTGAGTCGTTCGATTGCAGTATTGCCTGGTAGCTATTTCTGTTCTTCGTCGGCTTTATTTTCGTCGGCTTTATTTTCGTCGGCTTTCTTAGTTTGACTGCTAGACATACCGTACTTACGCAGGAAGCGTTCTACGCGACCTTCGGTATCAATAATTTTCTGAGTACCTGTATAAAAGGGGTGATTTCCAGACCAAACATCAACGTGTAATTCGGGTTTGGTGGAGCCAACGGTCATTACAACTTGACCGTTACAGTAAACTTTGGCTTCTGGATACCACTCTGGATGAATTTCTGGTTTTGCCATTTTTCTTCTTCGTGGTGAGTGTATATCAATTATGACTTATCCAACTTCAATTTTTAAAATATAGAGTTGGCAAAGGTTCATATATTAACGTTTGGAGTACTGAGGTGCTTTACGAGCTTTATGCAAACCGTACTTTTTACGTTCTTTCGCTCTGGGATCGCGAGTCAGATAACCTTCGCTTTTTAGGGGCGAGCGATTATCTGGGTCGAGTTGACACAAAGCGCGGGCTACTCCCAAACGCACTGCATCCGACTGTCCTGTTAAACCGCCACCGTTGGCTTTAACTAAAATATCGTATTCGTTTTCCAATCCCAATGTTTCTAAAGGCGCTTTAATTCCTCCAATATAGTTGGGGTTGAATTGGAAATACAAATCGCCTTCTTTACCGTTGACGGTCATTTTTCCATTACCTGGAACCAGGCGTACTCTTGCGACTGAGGACTTGCGACGACCAGTTCCCCAATATACGGCACGACCGCTATCGGTATCTGTTGCTTGCATTAATTTTGTTCTCCTGGAATTGTGTTAATTTTTAGTTCTTTGGGCTGTTGAGCGGAATGAGGATGAACCGAACCCGCATAAACTTTGAGCTTTCTGAATAACTGTCGCCCTAAAACGTTTTTAGGCAACATACCTTTAACAGCTTTTTCGATAATACGTTCTGGTAAACGTGCTTGTAAGTGTTCAAAGGTTTCTGTCTTCATCCCGCCAGGACGACCGGAGTGACGACGGTAAAGTTTCTGGGAACTCTTTTTACCAGTTACTACAACTTTTTCAGCATTAACGACAACCACAAAGTCGCCTGCATCCATATGAGGAGTAAATTGTGGTTTATTTTTGCCACGTAAAATCATGGCAATTTCAGTAGCTAGACGACCGAGGCGTTGGTCGGCAGCATCTACTACATACCAATCTCGCTCTACGTCCTGTTTGGGAAGATATGTTTTGTTCATTTGTGTTCTTACTTGTTAATTTTCGTTTCTCATAATTTAATATACTTTTTTAACCAGCGATCTTACCTAGATTATCGGAATTAACTAGCGATCGTCTGGAAAATTAAATAAGGGTTGAGTATCGTACCAAATTTCAGGAGGAAAAGGAAAATCATCATAGCCTACCCGCAACAAGCACAAACCTTGTGGAGGTGCGGCATATTTTACTTGCTCTCGACGCTCTTGTTGCCAGATTTGAGTAAAATTCTCTAAAGTTAACTCTTTAGTAGCAACTTGAACCAACATTCCTACCAACAGACGAACCATACCATATAGAAATCCATCTGCTTGAATTTCGATATGTACTAATGCTCCACGACGATAGCATTCTACGGCTTGTACGTTCACCCACGAATGCTTGCGCCCGGAATTAGCACGGTGAAAAGCTGCTAGGTGATGCTTTCCAATTAAAGGTTTGAGCGCAGAATAAATTAAGGATTCATCTAAGGGAGCATGATAATAATGCCAGCTGAAGGGTTTCACAAATAGATTGGGTAGTTTCTCGTTGTATAACGTGTAACGATACCGGCGATACGTTGCACTAAAACGAGCGTGCCAATCATTGTTAACACCTGCCGAAGCCCTAATCAATATACCCGACGGTAAGTAACTATTTAAAATAGATGCCCACTTTGACGGTGGAATCTTACTTATAATATTGAAATGAGCTACTTGAGCGGCTGCATGAACTCCACTATCTGTTCTCCCGGCACCATATAAAGTTATGCGCGATCCTACTACAGTAGAAATTGCTTTTTCAATTTCTTCCTGAACGCTACGATATTTGGGCTGCCACTGCCAACCATGAAAATGAGTGCCTTGGTATTGGATTACCAAAGCAACCCTTTGAGTAAGTTCGGGTGGTTGGCTTAGAGACATACAATTAAATTAAGGATGTTGTTCCAAAAAACTACATCCTCATCCTTTTTAGACTAGTTCGAGAATTGCCATTTGGGCATTGTCGCCGCGACGAGGCACCGTATGCAATATTCGGGTATAGCCTCCGCTGCGATCGCCATATCGAGTGGGGACTTGTTCAAACAAAGCGTGAACCAAATCTTTGTCGTAAAGGTAGCCAATAGCTTGACGGCGTGCGTCTAAAGAACCGTTTTTGGCTAGGGTAATCATTTTATCTACTTCTGCTCGTACCACTTTAGCTCTGGCTATGGTGGTAGTGATTCGTCCGTGACGAATTACTTCGGTAGAAAGCGCTCGTAATAAGGCACGGCGCTGATCGGCTGGTTTGCTCAGTTTTTTGAGTTTAGAACGGTGACGCATGGTGGCAATGGGCGTGTTTGTAATTTCTTGTTCAATTTAAACGTGTTTTGAAGCTCTTTCTGTTGGCAGAGTAATGCCCAAGCGTCGCTGCAAAGCTTCTACTACTTCTTCTGCTGACTTCTGACCGAAGTTTTTAATTTCTAAGAGGTCTTCTTGGGTATAATCCAATAAGTCGGCTACCGAGTTCACTTGCGCCCGCTTCAGACAGTTGTAAGCTCGCACGGAAAGCTGCAATTCTTCGATCGGTATTTGAGCGGTTGGATCTTGGTCAATTTCGGAAACCGTATCCTCTGAGTTAATTTCGATATTTTTCAGCGGATTAAATAAATCTACTAAAATAGCCGCAGCAGAAGAAAGCGCTTCTTGGGGAGCAATACTACCGTTTGTCCAGACTTCTAAAAGCAGTCTATCTTTGGGGTACCCATTCTCTCCACGAGTGTCTTCAACGCTGTAATTAACTTTCCGCACCGGCATAAATATCGAATCTATTTGCAGAAAATCTAGGGATGTAGCTTCTTCACGACCTCTTTCTACCGTGCGATAGCCTTTACCTTTCTCAATCCGAAATTCCATTTCCAGCCTGCCACCTTCTGCTAAGGTCGCTATATACTGGGTCTGGTCGATGACTTCTACTTCACTTGGTAAATCAAAGTGCGCTGCGGTAACTGTTGCAGGACCGTTCACAAGTAATCTACCAATTTGAGGTTGAGGGGAATGGCTTTTGAGAATAAGTTCTTTCATTCTCATGAGGATTTCTAACACATCTTCCCGCACGCCTTTAACGGTGGCAAATTCATGAGTTACCCCCGCAATTCGTACTGCTGTAACTGATGTCCCCTCTAAATTAGATAGTAAAACCCGTCGCAGAGCGTTGCCAACGGTTGTTCCTTGACCTCTCTCTAAAGGTTCCAATACAAATTTAGAATAATGACTCCGACTTTCTTCTGTATTAGACTCTACACATTCAATTTGAAACTGCGCCACGGAGTAACCTCCCTTCTGAATCAGATCCTATAGCCTTCGGTAAGTCTTAAATTATTCCCTACCCAAACATGATTAATGCCCGAATTGCGGTTTTTGATTATCAAATCGATAATTTTCATCGCCACCGGGACGTTATTTATTTTTTATCAAGATGCGAAATTTCATAGCTTTTTGGGTTAGAGCTATTTTGTTTCTACGGACAACCGCTTTCTTCTCTTGAGGGAAGTTTCGGCTTGCGGCAAATGTAATCTCAAATTGTTGCTTTGTTTAAGAGCGATAAGAAACTCGCTTTAAACTCTACGTCGCTTGGGTGGACGGCAACCGTTGTGAGGAATTGGGGTGATATCCCTAATTAAGGTTATTTCCAGTCCCGCTCCCTGAATCGCCCGGATAGCTGTTTCTCGACCGGCTCCCGGACCGCTTACCATTACTTCTATCTGGCGCATACCTTGATCCATCGCTCTTCTTGCTGCGCTCTCAGCTGCTGTTTGAGCGGCAAAAGGCGTTCCTTTTTTTGCTCCCTTAAAACCACTTGAACCAGCAGAAGCCCAGGATATTACATCTCCATTGGGGTCGGTAATGGTAACGATGCTATTGTTGAAAGTAGACTGGATAAAGCCGATTCCATTAGGTACGTTACGCTTCTGTTTTCTGCTTCCGCCTTTTTTTCCTGATTGTCGTGCCATATCGTTATAGTTTAATTAAGGTAGAAAATCGATTGTCTAAGCGGCATCGAAAAATAATTAATTATTTTATTTACCTGGTGCCTTCTTCTTACCAGCTACTGTCTGCCTTCTTCCCCGACGAGTTCTGGCATTAGTACGAGTCCTTTGACCTCTAACTGGTAAGCCCATACGGTGACGGCGACCTCTGTAAGTACCAATATCAACCAAGCGTTTGATATTCATCGCTTCCCAGCGCCTTAAATCACCTTCCACCTGATAGTTTTTCTCTACCTCACCTCGCAAGGCTGCGACATCACTATCGCTCAAATCTTTAACTCTGGTATCGGGATCAACACCCGTACTCGCCAATATTTTGTGCGAGCTTGTTAAGCCGATTCCAAAAATGTAAGTTAGACCTATTTCAACCCGCTTGTCGCGCGGTAAGTCTATTCCGGCAATACGTGCCATTATAGAAGTCTCCTAGTATTTAATATTCATCTATACTGTGGCTTTAATGTCCGGATGCTGCCAATAAAGTACATCCGAACAATGAATCATACCCTTACTTGCCTTATTGATTTTGCTTCAAGTAACAGCTGTATTAGTCCCTCGTTCCGCCAAACTATAACGATGGATCTAGGAAGCATGCAATTGTTTTCAAGTTCGTTCCATCCTTGAAATCTTCTTGCTTAAAACCAAAATCTAAAATTAGTTTGATGCTTACGATTTTTTTACCAAAAGCCGATCCAAAACGAATCGTAGCGGTATTATCCCTGACGTTGCTTGTGCTTCGGATTTGGGCAAATAACCATTACGCGACCGCGCCGTTTGATTATGCTGCACTTCTCGCACATTTTCTTTACGGAGGCTCTTACTTTCATTGCCTTCTCAATTAACTCCAAATATTGAATTATAACACGAAATACGAAATTTTTCCGTTAAATGGGTGTAAGACAAAAAATCTTAGATTGTAGTATAATATTCAACATAAGCTTACTTCTTACGCAAACGATAGGTAATTCGACCTTTTGTGAGGTCATAAGGAGTTAACTCGACTTTGACGCGATCGCCGGGTAGAATTTTGATATAGTTACGGCGAATTTTGCCAGAAATGTGAGCTAAAACGTTAAAGCCATTATCTAGGTCTACACGGAACATGGCATTAGGCAACGATTCTGTCACCGTGCCTTCCATTTCAATTAAATCTTGTTTGGACAATTTGTTTTTCCTTCAACTTAACAGTCTTTTTTTTGATTGC
Organism: Rivularia sp. (in: cyanobacteria); assembly: GCA_965234645.1. Taxonomy (GTDB): domain Bacteria; phylum Cyanobacteriota; class Cyanobacteriia; order Cyanobacteriales; family Nostocaceae; genus Rivularia. Next base: position 1,564,737 of record OZ248344.1, read on the forward strand.
AGTTGCCGAAACTGCCTTTTTTCCGAGCGTTTATATCAACAATTTATTAATATATCTTATTCAAAGTTTTATTGCCGAAATAGGAGGGGCGTGGTTAGTTATTAGTAGATAGTTATTAGGATAAAAAACTAACTACTAACAGCGTATGCTTCTAACAGCTGACAGTTAAATCTTTGAGATTAGAAGTAACTTCATCAGCAGATTTATTGCCATCAATTACGACTAACTGTTTGCGATCGCCGTAATAATCGATTAAAGGTGTAGTCTCAGAACGGTAAACTTCTAGACGATTACGAATAACAACTTCGGTATCATCTTTTCGTCCCCGTTCTAACAAACGCCCTACTACCACATCATCTGGCACATCTAGGTTGGCCACCATTGCGCCACCTAAATTCATTTTTTGCAACAAATTATCTAAAAAAATAGCTTGATTGACAGTGCGAGGGAAACCGTCAAGAATCCATCCGGAACTAGTATCCGCCATCTGCAAGCGTTCGGACACCATATCCTGCACTAATTCATTAGGAACTAGCTCACCGCTATCTACATAGCTTTTAGCTTTAACCCCTAAAGGTGTTTGTTGTTTAATTGCTTCGCGCAGAATATCGCCAGTAGAAATATGAGGAACTTGCCAATGCTGGGCTAAATTTATAGCTTGAGTTCCCTTACCGGCTCCGGGTGGTCCTAAAAAGATGATTCGCGTCACTATTGTTTCACCATCCCTTCATAACGTTGAGAGATAACATAGGTTTGGACTTGTTTAGCAGTATCAATAGCTACACCTACCAGAATCAATAAAGATGTAGCACCCAAACCTCGGAAAGTTGTTACATTCAATGTCTGTTCCACAATAGTAGGAATAATCGCAACCAATCCTAAGAAGCCAGCACCTAAAAAGGTAAGTCGATTAATCGTTCTTTCTAAATATTCGCTTGTTGCTTTACCAGGACGAATTCCCGGAATAGAAGAACCCATTTTCTTCAAATTCTGAGCAATATCAACTGGATTGACAATCAAGGAAGAATAGAAGTAGCTAAAGAAAATAATTGAAAACAAGTATATTAGTGCGTAAGCCCACCAGTGACTACCATTTGGACTTAGATAGCTGCTTGTAAAGTTAGCTATTTGCTGATTTTTAGTAAAGTTGCCAATTAAAAGCGGCAAGCTCAAAATTGCAGTTGCAAAAATAATCGGCATTACTCCACCCTGATTGAGTCGCAGGGGTAAGAAGCTGCGCTGTTCGGCGAGAACTCTTCTGCCTACTTGTCGTCTAGCCGAAATGATGGGAATGCGGCGCATTCCTTCTTGCACAAATACAATACCGACAATTGTTGCTAAGAAAAGCAGTAATAATACAACTACTTGACCTACTGCTTGACGACCTCCAACTTGAGCAAAGGTAATGGTACTGCCCAAAGTTTTAGGTAAGGAAGACACAATGTTAAGGAAAATAAGTAATGAAGCTCCATTACCAATTCCTCTTTCTGTAATCACTTCCGATGCCCACATCACGAACATCGAACCAGCAACAAGAGCTAAAGCAGTCTCAAACACGAAAACCGGACCGAAGTCGATCGCAAAGCCTTTCAACCAAACTGCACTAATAAATATGCTTTGTACGATTGCCCAACCCAAAGCTACATATCGGGTAATTTGAGAAATCTTTCGTCTTCCAGCTTCACCTTCGTCTTTCTGTAACTTTTCTAAACTTGGAATAGCAGCCGTGAGTAGTTGGATGATAATCGAAGCGTTGATAAAGGGTAGAATACCAAGGGTGAAGACTCCCAAAGCAGAAAATCCACCACCAGAAAAGATATCCAGAATGCCTCCCAAACCATTACCTTGTGCAAGCGAGGCACTAAAAGCTTGACGGTCTATTCCTGGAATAGGTATATAGATACCCAAACGAATTAAAAGTAAAATACCTATGGTCACAAACAGCCGACCTCTTAAACCGGCTGCCTGCGCCATCTGCATAAAAGTTTCTTGAGCGGAAGGAGCTTTATCTCGACTTATCATAATGACGGTCTACCGATGAATTGTTAACCAGGCTCTGGATGGTGTCCGTAAGAAGACTGACTTACTTATACAACTTCACAACTACCACCCGCTGCCTCAATTTTGCTACGAGCCGTACCCGTAAAAGCTGCGGCTTGTACTTTTAGAGCAACATTTAATTCTCCATCTCCAAGAATTTTTAATGGTCTTTTTACGGTAGTGAGAATACCATTCTCTTGCAACGAGGTCGCATTAACTTCTGTATTTTCTGGGAGTGAAGATAGTTTCTCTACATTAATCGTAGTGTATATTTTACGATTAATCAGGGGAAAACCTTTAAGTTTGGGTACCCGACGGTAAAGGGGCTGCTGACCACCTTCAAAACCCGGTCTGGTTCCCCTACCGGAACGAGATTTTTGACCCCGCATACCGAAGCCGCAACTAGCGCCTTGACCCGCTGCAATACCTCGTCCAACGCGGCGACCGCGATTTTTGGAACCCTTTTGAGGGCGAGCATCGTGTAGTCTCATAATTAGTTTTTTTTGTATTAATTTACACGATTAATTGTAAATACAACTCTACTGTGCGTAGAGCTTTTCAATAGCAACACCTCTATCTTCAGCAACTTCACTGAAGTTACGCAATACCGCAAGAGCGTTCATTGCTGCTCTGGCATTGTTTAGAGGATTGTTAGACCCCAGTTGTTTTGCTAAGACGTTGCGAACGCCAGCTAATTCTAATACGGTACGCACCGCACCACCAGCAATTACACCAGTACCGGGTGCTGCGGGTCGCATGATGACTTTAGCACCGCCACCAATACCGTTAGTGGGATGGGGAATAGAATTTGATTTAGTAATTGGAATATCTACCAAATGCTTTTTACCATCGGCTACGCCTTTTTTCACGGCTCCGATGACATCGCTGGCTTTACCTACTCCCACACCAACTTGACCGCGTTCGTTACCAACGACTACAATTGCCCGGAAGCTGAGTTTTTTACCTCCTTTGACAACTTTACTTACCCGTCGGATTTGAATTACCCGCTCTTGCCAGTTGGTTTCTTCTTTTTTAGCTCGGCTCGTTTTACGACGATTGTTTGCCATGTTTAAATGCTCTGTGTATTTACTTATCGAACGCCTTTCAATTAGTAATAAATAATCAAATTAATTGTTATTTACCGTCATGAATCGCCGATAAACTTAGACGTTACCTAAAAACTTAAACCACCTTCTCTTGCTGCATCAGCTAAAGCCTTAACACGTCCGTGGTAAAGGTTGCCTCCACGGTCGAAAACGACTTGATTAATACCTTTTTCCAAGGCTCGTGCGGCTAATGCCTTACCAACTTCAGTAGAAGCCTGTTGATTAGAACCAGATTCCAATTTAGATTTTAATTCGGGTTCTATACTCGATGCTGTAGCCAAAGTCTTTTGTAAGGTATCGTCTATCACTTGAGCGTAAATATGCTCGTTAGAGCGATACACTGCCAAACGCGGGCGATCGCTCGACCCAAATACTTTGCCTCTGATGCGTCGATGACGACGGTTTCTCGATTTTGTGCGGGTAATTTTCATGATTTAACGATTTACTTCTTACCACCTTTACCAGCTTTACCAGCTTTACGTCTGACAACTTCGTTCTCATAGCGAACACCTTTACCTTTATAAGGCTCCGGTGGACGAACGGCACGGATTCGAGCAGTTGTATTACCAACTACTTCTTTGTCGTAACCGCTGACTACGATCGCAAGTCCTTTTTCTTCCACAGCGAATTGAATCCCATCTGGTGGAGCAATCTCTACCGGATGGCTGTATCCAACACTCAGAACTAAATCGCGACCTTTAAGTTGCGCTCGATAACCAACCCCTTGGAGTTGTAACTTACGCTGGAATCCTTGAGAAACGCCCTCAACCATGTTGAAAACCAAACTACGGCTCAAGCCGTGCATTTGGCGGCACACTCTCGACTCATCTTGACGCGCAACCGTTAAAGTATCTCCTTCTTGAGAAATGCTGACTTCAGTTGGAAGTTCGCGAGACAGTTCGCCTTTGGGACCTTTTACAGATACTTTGGCTCCGTCAATTGTTACTTGTACTTTATTAGGTACTGTTATTGGCTGTTTACCAATTCTAGACATGGTTCTTTGTCCTTAAATGTCTCAATTTTGGATTTTGGATTGAGGAAATTATAATCACTACTAAAAAGAAAATCTTATTTCTTAGTAGGGAATCTAAAGAATTCTATTATCTAAAATCCAAAATTTACTGATTACCAAACGTGGCAAAGTACTTCGCCGCCTACATTTTGTTGGCGTGCTTGTCGATCGGTCATGATCCCGGAGGATGTAGATATTATGGCGATGCCAATACCGCCTAATACCCTTGGTAAATCTTTCTTATTAGAGTAAACTCGCAAACCCGGTCTACTTACCCGCTTGAGGGTAGTAATGATTGGTTGACGATTTTTCTTGTATTTTAGAGAAATTACCAAATGACTCCTAATTCCTTCTCCGGCTGTTTCAAAATCACCGATAAAGCCTTCTTCCCGTAGTACCTTAGCTATACTATGGGTCATTTTCGTTGCTGGCACTTGTGTTGTTTGATGCCGAGCCAAATTGGCGTTGCGGATGCGCGTCAGCATATCTGCAATTGTGTCGTTTGCCGCCATCATTTCCTCTATTAAATGAACTTATTGCTCCCGAAAGGGCATTCCCATTTCTTTTAGTAAAGCGCGACCTTCTTCATCATTTTTAGCTGTTGTAATGATGGAGATGTCCATACCGCGAATCTGGTCAACTTGGTCGTATTCGACCTCTGGAAAAATTAATTGTTCTCTGACTCCCAGAGTATAATTTCCCCGACCATCAAAGCTTTTTGGACTGATACCGCGAAAGTCGCGAATTCTAGGCAATGACAAATTTATCAAACGGTCGAGAAAGTTGTACATTTTACCGCTTCTAAGAGTGACCATCACTCCTACAGGCATACCTTCCCGAATTTTGAATCCCGCGATTGCCTTTTTTGCTCGCGTCACAACCGGCTTTTGTCCGGTAATCAGCGCAATTTCGCTTAAAGATGCTTCTAATGCCTTTGCATTTTGAGAAGCTTCCCCCAATCCTCGGTTAATAGTTACTTTTGTAACCTTGGGAACCTGATGAATATTTGAATATTCAAATTGTTTCATCAAATTGGGGACAATAGTTTCGAGATATCTACTTTTTAATCCTACTGCCATTTTTTCTCCTAATCCCTGGGCTTGGTCAGGGAATAAATTTGTTAAAGGTCAAAGGTTAAAGGTTAAAGGTCAAAGGTGTATTAACTCTTAACTCCTAACTCTTAACTCCTAACTATTTGTCCAGCGTTTCCCCAGTTTTTTTCAACATACGGACTTTTTTACCTTCTTGGGTAAAGGTGTAACATACGCGAGAAGCTACGTTTTCCTTGGTGGAATAAAGCATGACGTTGGAACTGTGAATGGGAAATTCCTGGGTAACAATTCTTCCAGATTCACCTTCCTGCTGCGGCTTCACGTGCTTAGTTTTTATATTTACACCCTTGATAATAACTTTACTATCTTTAGGAATTGCCTGAACAATTTCACCGACTTTGCCTTTGTCTTTTCCTGAAATTACCTGTACGGTATCTCCAGTTTTGACGTGCATTTTATGAAATTGGGTTTTCGTTTTTTTCTTAACTGCCATTACAGTACCTCCGGTGCCAGAGAAACTATTTTAGTAAAGTTTTTCTCGCGCAATTCCCGCGCTACGGGACCAAATACCCGCGTTCCTCTGGGATTTCCATCTTGGTTGATTATGACTGCGGCATTGTCATCAAAGCGGATAGTCATGCCACTGTCACGATTTACGCCTTTTCTAGTACGGACGATTACAGCCTGAACCACATCAGACTTTTTGATCGCCATATTTGGTTGGGCATCTTTGACTACAGCGATTATTCGATCGCCAATGCTGCCATAGCTACGGTTTCCAGCACCCAGAACGCGGATGCACATTAATTTACGGGCACCGCTGTTATCTGCAACATTAAGGTAAGACTGGGCTTGTATCACGATTTTTCTCCGTTATAAAGTTGCTAGCTATGTAACAACCGCTAATTACTAGTTATTCCTACTATTAAGGATTTCCTTAACTTGCCAGCGTTTGGTCTTACTCAGGGGTCTGGTTTCCTGAATCCGAACGCGATCGCCTTCTTTGCAGTTATTTTCTTCGTCGTGAACTTTGTAGCGTTTAGTTGTGACTACAATTTTGCCGTATTTTTGATGGCTAGTCCGGCTTTCTATGGCGACTACCACTGTTTTTTGCATTTTGTCGCTGACAACTAAACCAACTCTTTCTTTAATAGCCATAATTCACTAAATTCATTTTTTTTACTGGTATTAGCTATAAATTATTATTTACTCCGAATCTCGATCCGAATCTTGAGTTGTGGCGCGTTTGCGTTCGCCTTCTACTGTCATTAATTGAGCTAAACGGTGACGGAAGTGTTTAAACTGTGCGGGTTTCTCTAATTGTCGAGTTGCTTGTTGCAAGCGCAAATCAAACAATCGCTTTTTAGTAGCAGTAATTTCTTGCGCTAATTGCTCGTCGCTCAAATCTCTTGCTTCTGAAATTTTAGGAAAAGGCATAATTTATGAAGAAGGCTCCTGTTCTTCGCGGGCAATAAACTTAGTTTTAATTGGTAGCTTGTGTGATGCCAAACGCATTGCTTCGCGAGCAGTTTCTTCAGCTACACCAGCAATTTCAAACAAAATTCTTCCTGGCTTAACTACAGCTACCCAATATTCTGGATTACCTTTACCAGAACCCATTCGGGTTTCTGCGGCACGCATTGTTACTGGCTTGTCAGGAAATACTCGAATCCAGATTTTACCACCCCTACGAATGTAACGAGTCATCGCTCGTCGGGAAGCTTCGATTTGACGAGAGGTAATCCAAGATGGTTCTTGAGCCTGGAGAGCAAAATCACCAAAGTTGAGACTGCTACCTCGCGTTGCTAACCCTTTCATCCGCCCGCGATGTTGTTTGCGGAATTTAGTTCTTTTAGGACTTAACATTTTTGTTAGTTGTTAGTAGATAGTTGTTAGTAGATAGTTGTTAGTAGATAGTTGTTAGTAGATAGTTGTTAGCTCTTATAACTAATAATCAATAACTAATAACTAGTAACTAATAACTAACAACTAATTTTCATTTGAACGGTCTTCAAAAGAAGGACGACGACGGTTTTGATTTTGACGGCGACGAGGTTCGCGTTCGTTTCTAGGGTTAGAAGTTGATGGTTCTTCTTCTCCGGGAATAACCTCTCCTTTGAATACCCAAACTTTGATGCCAAGGATACCGTAAATGGTTTTCGCGGTAACATAAGCGTAATCAATGTTAGCTCTTAGGGTATGTAAGGGAACTCTACCCTCACGAGTCCACTCTGTACGAGCAATTTCCGCACCGTTCAAGCGTCCGCTAACTTGAATTTTGATACCCTGTACTCCCGCACGTTGCGCTCGCTGAATCGCTTGGCGCACTACTCTGCGGAAAGAAACCCGGCGTTCGAGTTGTTGGGCTATGTATTCGCCAATCAAAAAGGCATCAGCATCAACGCGCTGTACTTCAACAACGTTGATCCGAATCTGACGATTACCGCCTAATGCCTGTTGCAGTCCGGTACGTAAAGCTTCAATACCTTGTCCGCCTCGACCTACTACTACACCAGGTCTTGCAGTACGTACTTCTAGATCGATCTGGTCTGCTTTACGCTCGATCTTAACTTCAGAAATTCCAGCATTATTTTGAGCATTTCTACCCAACTTATTCTCTATATACTGGCGAAGTTTGTGGTCTTCTTGAAGTAATTCTGGATATCGAGAAGGGTCTGCAAACCAACGAGATTGATGTTCTTTTGTAATTCCAAGGCGAAATCCGATTGGATTAATCTTTTGTCCCACTTACGATCTCCTCTAAAATTTCTTAGCACTCTATTTAGGCAATGACTTTTAATTATGACTGAGTGCCTACTCCATTGCTGGGTCAGCAGCCACTGCAACGGTTATATGACACGTAGGTTTGCGAATTTGATAAGCACGACCTTGCGCTCTGGGCTGATAACGCTTGAATACCGGACCTTGGTCTGCAAATGCGGTAGAAACTATTAGAGAAGCTCGATCCATTCCCTCATTGTGTTCCGCATTAGCAGCAGCACTTCTAAGAGCTTTTAACACTGGATCGCAAGCTCTATAAGGCATGAACTCTAAAATTATCAGTGCTTCCCGATAGGAACGTCCCCTAATTTGGTCAAGTACGCGACGTACTTTAAAGGGCGACATACGTATATATCGAGCAACAGCTTTCACTTCTTTAGTATCAGTAGCCATAATTTATCTCACCGAATCACTAATTACATAAAAATGTTTTTAGCAATATCGGTTATCTTCCTCCTTTTCTATCTCTAGAGTGACCTCTATAAGTACGAGTAGGAGCGAATTCTCCTAATTTATGACCTACCATTTGGTCGCTAACAAAAACTGGAACGTGCTGTCTGCCGTTATGAACCGCGATGGTATGACCAACCATCAAGGGCAAAATAGTAGAAGCTCTCGACCAAGTTTTGATAACTTCTTTTTTATTGGTTTCGTTGAGCTTATCGATTTTTTTGAGTAGATGGTCCGCTACAAAAGGACCTTTTTTAAGAGAACGACCCATAGGACAATTTTGGATTTTGGATTTTAACAGCGGATGCTTTTCTTTTAGATTTTAGATTAGGACTAAAATAAGGAAAACGCGATCGTAGTCGTTGCAACAAAGGAAGCAATTTCAAATCACTAGACCTAACTAGTCCGTAATTCTGTAAATAAATTAAGGATTTTGGAATTTTGAAATTTAGATTAGTCACAATTTATCTTCCAATCTAAAATCCAAAATTTAAAATCCAAAATTCTACGATTGACGACCACCACGTCCCCGTTTTCCAGCCTTACGACGACGGCGAACAATTAATTTGCTGCTTGCTTTTTTGGGCTTACGAGTTTTCTTACCTAAAGTCGGTTTACCCCAAGGAGTTACAGGACCGCTACGACCAATTGGAGCGCGTCCTTCACCACCACCGTGGGGGTGGTCGCAAGGGTTCATTACACTACCTCTAACCTTGGGACGGCGACCTCTCCAACGATTGCGACCTGCTTTACCCAAGCTTTGGTTTCTGGCTTCAACGTTACCTACTTGTCCGATGGTAGCGTAGCATTCGCGCCGAATCATGCGGACTTCCCCGGAAGGCAATTTCAAAGTAACGTAGTTACCATCTTTCGCCATTACTTGAGCATTTGCACCAGCCGAACGTACTATTTGACCGCCTTTACCAGCAATCAATTCTACGTTGTGAACGCTGGTACCCAAGGGCATATTTGATAAAGGCAAGGCGTTACCGTTTTCGATTGGGGAATCAGGACCTGCGATTATTTGAGTGCCGACTTTTACGCCGTGGGGATGCAAGATATAACGCTTTTCGCCATCTTCATAAACCACCAGTGCGATTCTTGCATTCCGGTTGGGATCGTATTCGACCGCTTCAACCGTTGCGGACATACCCCGCTTATCCCTTTTAAAATCGATAATCCGATAAAGACGTTTGTGTCCGCCACCCCGGCGACGACTGGTAATTACACCGCGATTATTTCGACCTTTAGCCCGATGAATATGTTCGGTTAAGGATTTTTCCGGCTTAGATTTTGTAATGTCCGCAAAGTCCGAAGTTTCCGCTTGGCGGTTACTGGGGGTGTAGGGACGAAATGAACGAATACCCATAGTTTTAAACTTATTAAGGAAAATATTTTGGGGATGGAGAGAGGAGGGGATGGGGAGGTCAAAGGTTAAAGGTTAAAGGTTAAAGGTAAGAGGTAAAAGAAGATTAATCGTTATTTATTTAAGATATTTACTCATTCCCATTACCTTTAACCTCCCAACTCCCAACTCCCAACCTTTAACCTCTAACCTGATTTAAACGTCTGGGAATAGAGCCTGACGAATTTTGTCTTCATCCCCGGATGCTACGGTAACAATCGCTCGTTTGTATTGAGGTTTGAATCCGATAAATCTACCGACTCGCTTCTTTTTACGAGGTTGGACTGCGGTATTTACTTTTGAAATTTTGACATCAAATAAATCTTCAATTGCTGCTTTTATTTGAGTTTTATTCGCTTTTAGCGATACTTCAAAAGTATATTTATTCTGCTCCATCTCGATTGTTGCCTTTTCGGTCACAATCGGACGACGCACTAAGTCTGGAAGATTTCGGGGGTCAAATTTAGCCATTACTGTAGACCTCCTGAACTTTATCTAATGCTGATGCACTGACCACGATTTTATCTGCGTGCAGCAAATCGAAAACGTTGAGTTGGTCGGCTGCAATCAGCTTGACATTTTCTATATTGCGGGCTGACAAATATACGTTTTCCGAACGTTCGGACAAAATTAATAAAGTCTTTTGTTCGGGTTGAGAACCCCAACGCGAAATAGCTTCTACTAAATCCTTGCTTTTCGGACGCTGTAATTGTTCGGTGAATTCTTCAACCACAATTATGTCCGAGGCACGACTAACGAAAGCTGTCCGTAAAGCTAAACGTCGCTCTTTACGGTTCATATTCAAGTTATATTCTTTGGGTTTTGGTCCAAAGATTACACCACCACCACGCCACAGCGGCGAACGAGTAGAACCTGCACGGGCGCGTCCCGTTCCTTTTTGTCGCCACGGTTTGCGACCACCACCTCTAACTTCGGCACGGGTTTTAGTACTTGCGTTTCCTTGGCGAGCATTAGTCATTTGTCGAACCAAGGCTCTATGCACGATATGAGAAGCCGTTTCTTCCTTGGCAACTTTTAAATCCAAGGTTTTCTGTCCGACTTCTTCTCCCTGCCAGTTTTTAACTGTACAATCTACCATTTTTGAGTCCTTTTTACGTTAGTCATTTGCCATTCGATTTTGGATTTTAGATTTTAGATTTTGGATTACAAACTAAAATCTAAAAAAACTTTTAAAGTCAGTCAAAGACAAATGACTATTTCACCTCTTTCGCGGGCACAATATTAACTAATGCTCCTGGTTTGCCAGGAATAGCTCCCCTAATTAGCAATAAATTACGTTCGGCATCGACTCGCACGATTGTTAGCTTGCGAACCGTTACGCGCTTACCTCCCAAACGTCCTGCCATCTTCTTACCGGGATAAACACGACCGGGAGTAGTACCAGCACCGATGGAACCCGGTTCTCTATGGTTTTTAGAACCGTGAGACATCGGACCTCTACGGAAGTTGTTACGCTTTTGGTTCCCAGCGAAACCGCGACCAATACTCGTACCGATTATGTCTACTAGCTGACCTGCATCAAAAATATCAGCACTAATTTGCTGACCCAAAGAATAATCGTCTGTACCGGCGGCGCGATATTCTTCTAAATGCCGTAAAGGAGGAGCAGATGATTTTGCCAAATGCCCCAACTTCGGCTTATTTAATGCTTTAGGCTTTACTTCACCATATGCTAATTGAATGGCGGAGTAACCGTCGGTCTGCTGTGTTTTGATTTGGGTTATGGTGCATGGTCCGGCTTGAACGACGGTAACAGGAATCGCCGTTCCCGCATCGTCAAAAACCTGGGTCATACCCACTTTGGTGCCGAGAATACCTACAGACACAGTTACAAGTCTCCTTTCTACAAGTTTTCCGCTTTCCGGAACTTTAGCTGTTGGAGGCAATTATGAAGTCACTTTTTCAAGTAACTACCCGCCTTATTATCGAGAAACCTGAGAAGTCAGAAATGACTCAGGCTAAGCCAATCTAACTTCTATCGCCGGTTTCTCGTTTTTTATTTTTTAAGTACGCCAATCAATGTAGAAATTTCTTCGATTTATTGACGCGCTCAAAAGTACCTTCCCATAAGGAAGGAATAAAAAAATTAAATGCAATGCTTAATAGCTTTGCGATTCGTGCAGCACTGCCTTATCTGAGCAATTGCTTTGGCACTTATATCTCTTTCACTTCGCTGGACTTAAGCAGACAAATCCGCTCAGTATCCTTTTTTCAAAGGTTGACGTTGCGCCGCCACCAACATTAACACTTTATTCGACACGCAAACCTTAAATAATCTTTAAGATTTCAGTCAAGCGTCCTAAGTTTACCTCAAGACTTATTAATTTACCACTCTCTTACCAATTTTGACTAACTTATTTCTATAGATTTTTTTTATAAAACCTCAAAAATACTATTAGCCAAAAATCTTATTCGTAAAGCGGCGCTTTTTAAAATGCGGTCACAATCTATTACTATAGATTATCTATTTCAGTTTGTCCAGATTTTTTTTATAAAAGTGAGGAGTTAGCAGTTAGAAGTTAGGAATACAGAATTTTGACTGGTAACTGGTAACTGGTAACTAGTCACTGTTAATTGATAATAGAATTATCGAAGCGGTATTTGAAAAAGGTCTATGGCATTACTTACTAACGGTGGCGGTTTTATCCGCAAATTAGAAAAATGTGGCGCTCTTGGGGTATACGTACCTTTAGAAGGCGGGTTTGAAGGTCGTTATCGTCGGCGATTGCGTGCCAAAGGCTACAATGCTTTGTGTATCAGCGGTAAGGGTTTGGGTGATGTGGCTGCTTATTTAACCGGAGTTCACGGTGTAAGACCTCCACATCTTGGTAAAAAAAGTACTGGTAGCGGAGCGGCGGTAGGTGACGTATATTACGTACCGCCAATTATTAGTACTCAGCTAGACAACTTGCCGCCAAAATCAAAAGGTTTAGTATTGTGGATTATTGATGGGCATACTCTTGACGACCAAGAATTAGAGTATTTGTCAAATTTACCCAAAATCGAACCAAGAGTGAAAGTTGTAATCGAAAGAGGTGGCGATCGCGCTTTCCGGTTTATGCCTTTAGAAGAAACTTTGGCTTACGCTAGCTAAAGATTGGCATGGGGCATGGGGAATAGGGATAGCTCACGGAGTTAGGAGTTAGGAGTTAAGAATTAACAATTTATCACCTTGTCCCCTTTATCCCCCCCTCTCCCCCCTCTACCCCTCTCTTCCAATCGCCGATCGTTTTGTAATTTAACTGAAACATTATTCAAGAAGTACAAGACAATTACACTAAATAATCGTCATACTGAAAGAGGGAGATTTTATTTAACTGCTCTCTATTGTCCGAGGCGTGAAGTTAAAAAGGCAGATATGACACGTAGATATAATAATAGGTCGGCTAATACCTCTTCAAGAGGTTCTAATCCTGTCTCCTCAGTATTTAATTTCACAACTATTGCCATTCTGGGGGGCATATTTATTTTAGGTATTGGTATCGGTATCGCTTTTAGTTCTACAGTAACTTTTTCACCATCTAATGTAGCTTCTCGTGAATATATTGATACCAAGGCACCAAATCCAGAGGTTTGCGTGCAGTATGGAGCCAGTGCGATGGTGATGGATACTAGGTTATTTGTAACTCTTAACCCGTTTAACGTTTACGTTGCTCAACCGAGTATGCGTCCTGGATGCGTTTTACGTCAAAGTAACTGGGAGATTTTAACACAAAAAAATCTAGTCACATCAGACCAGGTAAGAGATTGCAAAAATCGCTTAAATACTTTTGGCTTTACAGGTAGATTAGATAGTAAAGAGCTTGATATTAAATGCATCTATCAAAATGATGCAGCGAAAAACTTCTTTAATACAGAAGAAGGAGCAATCAACTTACCGGGAGAAACGGAACGATTCTAAAGAATCATTATTTTTGTTTAAGGCTGTTACCGAAAACCAAAACTTAATCTAGAGACGCGATAATGTCATATCGCGTCTCTATTTATTTGTACTAAAAATCTTCTTTAACCTTTCATCGAGTGGGAGCGGGAAAAGGCTGTACGAAATCAACTACCCCAGGATTGGGCGTATTAATTGCTGGAAGATTATATGCTGGCGCTGGAAAAAAGGATGGGGAAGAATTGATTCCTGACGGTGAAGGAAATGTTGCAGGTGGAAGAACTGTATTTTGGATTTGTGGGAATGGGTTGCTGTATGTAATCGGTGGTACGCTCACAGTCGGCTGCTGTATATTTCCATTATTTCGATAATTTCCATTATTAATAGGCGTTAGTGGTAATGGTGCTATCAAAGGTGACTGCGTACTTACCCTCGGTAAATTTTGTGACGGATTATATAATGCACCGGGCGGAAGATTATCTGGTATTTGCTGGGTTGGAAGAAACCCTGGTGGCTGTGGAGTGTAGAGATTGCTTGGTAATGGTGATGGAGATCCCGGTGGTAATTCACCTCCAACAGGTGAATATCCTGGCGGCGAAAAATTGCTATTGTCTGCGATTAAAGGACGAAACACCCAACGAGTAGGATTTTCCCAGGATGCGGGTTGCAATTGTACTCGATCGCGGTCAAAAAAGGCTCCCGGCGCTAAATCCATCACAATACGAGTTACGTCCTCATTTAACTGAGAAACGCGAATTCTCTGAATTGCTCCGGTGTAATTTTGCTGAGTTGGAACGTAGCCCAACTTGGTATCGGGCAAATCTACAACAATGCGAGGAGGCTCAGAAAGGTAAAAATACTGAGGACGAGAAGGTGCTGAAAGAGAGATTTCTAACTGCGAACCTTCGGGAGAAAATCGCCAATCTTCTAATTTTCCTGTTGGTGCGGCAATACTGCTATTGGTATCGAAAGCAACTGCTGCGTACAAGCTAAACAAGCTAACACGAATCAATCGCTTGCACCAAGAGACAAGTTGTCTATTATTGAATCGCTTATCCATTATTTTTATCCTTTATAGGTTAAGCCAAATTTTGCTTCTTAATTGATAATTGCTTAAAGCTTAGAGCTAAAAGCTGATGAAGTTATTATCAATTAGTTACTAACTTTTAGCAATAATTTGTTTCGGTACATAAGATTATCGCGATCGCATCTGGATAATACGGAAAATGTTCACCTGATGTTCGAGATTTTACTATTAATTTAATTATTCCTGACAACTTATTTACAACTGCTTGACTCCGATAAACTTCTTTTTGCGCTTATTTGTAACATTCAAACTCGAAATCGGAAATGGTATTTGGTAGCTTGTATTTATCTATAGTTTTTGTATTAATTGTTACTTAGCTAACATAATGCCAAAATGATATTTATTAGTAAGCTTCAAAGACGCTTTCAAAATTTTAAGTGGGATAGGAGTGAGAAATATCTTCTTAATGGATTCGGAGTTTTTATTCTTTTTGTCGCGATCGGGTTCGGGTTCTTCACATCTTGCACCGATGGCTCTATTCCCGGAATATTTTCGTGGAAGCATAATTATTTCGTGGTGAAATACTCTTGAAACCGGGTTTCTTGAACTTGCCCTCGAATGGTGCAAGATGTCAGGTTTGACTATGCTCGCCGCAATTTTTTAAATTACAAAATTACTTTAGCAGCAGGAAAAAGGACGGGAGAAAGTTATATTCTGGGCGAGGCTCTCAATTGAAGATCGACAGCGACTGATTTCTAATTATGCGGGGGCAGCTTAAAGAACTGTTGAAGCGATTGGATACAGGAGAAAAACCCGATTCGCTTTTAAAAGATTTAGATCGGATTCGCAATGATGCAACAGAAACATTACTTCAAGAAGATATTTTTTCGCGGCAATCATTCCGAACCTTTGTTGAAACTTATAACTTTATCAGAGATGCGATCGAACGTTTTTACAAAGTATAAATAAGCAGGTTAATTTTCATTAATTAATTTTTATCTCACCCAGTTGAAAACCGCTATATTAATTACATCTTTGCAACAAAAATGTAGAGAAAAAGCAAGTACGAAGTCTTTAGAAGTTTATTAAAATTTAAGCAAAAGTCTTTACAGCCATTGTCCGCCGAAAAAGCGCCAACGGACGAAAAGAACCCGCATTATGCTTTGAGAAGCAATGAAAACCGCAAGCCAAACGGTGGCGTAGTGTAGGAAAATCCAAAACAAAGGTAATTCTTCTTTTGGAATAGGTATTGGTAAAAATCCCAAAAATTTGACTCCACAAACTATAAATATAAATTCCCAAATACCGGCAAATAATTGGTAAACTGCGGACCAATCTCTATCCCAACGATACTTTTGTATTTGGTCGTATGCTACATCCCAACCCAAGCCAAAAATCGCAACATAAAAAAGTATCCAGAAATATACATAACTTGGCGGCGAACCAATCAAGCCAATCGCAAATGGTAGGCTAACAAATAAACCTACTGTAAAAAGTAATAATAAACGAGTTTGCCAACGACCAAATAAAGTTGGAGTCATAACAGTTAGGAGTTAGGAGTTAGGAGTTAGGAGTTAGAAGTTAGGAGTTAGGAGTTATGAGTTAGGAGTTAAGAGTTAAGAGTTAAGAGTTAAGAGTTAGAGAATGTTTGAAAAGCTATTAATATGACTCGAAATTTAGATCCCCCTATATCCCCCGCTACATTAGGGGGACTTTACCCCCCTTTTACAAGGGGGGAAGGGGGGATAATCTGAGAATTGTGCTAAAAACGATACTTGGAAAACACCTGTTCTCCATTTTGATAACATAACAAGCACGGGTATAACCAAAAAATATTGAAAAACGCCACTCATATTGAACGATTCAATACGCTTGTGGCGTTTTAGAAAAGAAGTTATTTCTTAGAAAAGATTTGTAAAGTTTTTATGAACTTAGGCGGTAGCGATCGCTAGAATTAAAGCGAGCAATTGCTTCCCAGTTGATTACGGTTTCTAATAAGGTTTGATAGCCTAGTGTATTGGGATGGAGTCCATCGCTACTCAAGCGCTTTACCCTCCAAGTTTCAGGTTGCTGCATCCATTTGTCGAATACATCTAGATACGGTATTCCTTGTTTTCGACAAGCAGTTTTAGTCGCTTCTTTGTAACGATATTGGTCGTCATGGTTATAGTACAAGCAATTGAGAAATGGCATTTTCGCCTCATCCACTGGTACCATACCCACAAATAGCACGGGACAAAGTTGTTGTGCTTGTTGCACTAAAGAAGTAAGCTGCTGTTCAAAATTTGCAAAATCGGTGTAATTCTTACCGTCAGGACGACCCACACGGGCTGAATCATTTACTCCTACCGACAATATAATTATGTCAGGAACGCGATTTCGTAATTCTCCCCGATGGCGAAATTCAACTTCTAGTCTTTTTGCTACTTGTCCGGTGCGATCGCCGCGTACACCTAAATTATAAAGAACGTGACCTGGGCTTTCCGGTAACATCCAAGTTCGGCGCAATCTTTCCACCCAGCCACCTCCATCCGGGTCGCCAAATCCGTAAACTAAACTATCCCCTAGTGCGACAATCTTTAAAGGTTGAGTGCTATTTGGTACTAAAGATAGCTGCATTGAAGGAGCTACAAATGTTTGCATTTGAAAAGACTATATTTTATATCTTTAAAAGATTCTATACATTTCTACACCATTTAAGGGTATTTTATTTGTTTTTTTTTAAATAATGGCAATTTTTTAGAAGATTTGTTAATATAAATACCCTTTTGCTGAAAGATTATGTATAGGAGACTAGATATTTTCTTTCTCTGTGTGCGATCGATGAGATAAATTGCAGATGAAAACAGAAAATAAATGTAAAGACGCGATACTATGAACGTCTCTACATTTATTTTACTGATAATTGATAACTGAATTAAGGTGATTGATTTGACACCCACTTTAACCATTGTCTGAAGGAAGAAAAAAGATTTAATCGATGTACTCCGGGGGCGCGAGCGGTTGCTAATCCATCTACGGTTCGTAAAGCGGAATACTGCAAACCTAGAAAGCTATCTACTGCTGCATAAGGTCCACCCAGAGTAATTGCACCCGCAGCATACATTTTACCTTTGCCGTTACGCATTTCTACTAATTCAAAGTCGTTTGCTACGACTAATCTTGATAAGTGATTCAAGGGTAAGCTATAACGTTCAACTAAGTCTTCTAATAACGGGGTTGCCTGAACTTTGGCATCTAATCCTGTAGCATCCACAATAAAGTCTGCATTGATGGTAATTTGCCCATTAGAACTCTTTTCTTTAATGCGGGTAAGAGTTCCATATTGAGCATCTTGTTCTACACTTTGCACTTCACCAAATTCTATTTTATACCAGCCCTCTCGCAAGCTTTCTTCGGTAATGCGCTGCCAATCTTGACGATCTGCGGTGGTTGTACCTCCCCAGTCTGCTAACAAGCTTTTACGCTCGTCGGGACTGGCATTTTCTAACATTACCCGTAACTCGCCACCCCAACAAGCTTTGGGCCAATTAAACGGTTGAAATTCAAAATGATGCTTCACTATTCGCTGGGTTTTACCGAATTTATTGCCCTGCGGTTTTGGCGATCGCATTAAATGCAAAACTGTAATATTGGGATTCTTCTTACGTGCTTCAAAAACCCTTTGAATGATCCGAGAAGCCACAATACCGCGTCCTCGAATTAATATCTTGCCACCTTGACGTTCTAACTGCTCGTAAACATGAGTATGGTCTTCATAAGCATTAACTACAGATTTAAAATCGCGATATTTCTCGCGATAAGCCTGCAAATCTGGTAAAAACTGAATTGCTGGATAACCCGTTGCTAAATGTAGAAAACGAGCCACGTAAAAAGCATAGTCTCCTCTGCCGCGAGAATAAGCCACGCAATATCTACCATCATCAGTTTTACGAATCGCTCGTATTCTTCCATAACGATAAATTTGCTCCCAACCAATACGCTGTACTTCCCTATCTATAGAATCGAAAACATTGCTAGCACGGGGAGTATAAGTTTCAGCATAATCTGGTTCCGCAAACACCTTCCATAGATACTTGAACGAATCACTTAACTTTCCTTTACCAAAATCGCGCCAAGCTTCTCGCAAAGCATAACTAGGGAAACCCCAGATATTATCGGGGCAAGAGTCAGAATTAGAACGCAATCTTTCATGTAAAGGTATTTGCGAATTCAGACACAACCGCTTATACCGAGCGAATGGTTGTTTATCTAAACCCAAAGCAATAATTTTTTCGCTATTAACACCATATGTTCTCAGTAAATCTACCCAAATATAACTTCCCAAACCCGCTCCCAAAGTCAAATAATCGGTTTCATCTACTGGCAAACCAGTAGCGTGGAGTGCTTGTACCGGAACTTTTTCCTCTCGAAAAATTAGTGGTGGAAAACTCGAAGCGAGAGGCGTTACTGCTGGCTCTGGAGGTAAAGTCGCGTCGGGTAAATTAGTGGCGGGATTAAATTGAATCGTGGAATTAGTCGATCTGGGCGCAGATATCGGTGCGGGCGTAGACGCTGCTGTAGGTGTATTTAAACTGAAAGAAAGAGTAATTTCATAAGGACCAATTTTTAAAGTATCGCCACTATTAATAACACTGCGCGTCTGACGATTAGCATTAACATAAATACCATTAACGCTATTTTGGTCAATTACTATTAATTGGTCTTGTTCCCAATCGATCAGTGCATGATATCGAGAAACTTCACTACTATCAAGCAGCATTCGCGCAACCCGTTGTCCGCGAAGTTCAGCAGGCATTTGAGAAAACTCTCTACCAAAAGCAATAGGTACCGTTAAACTTGGTTTTCGTAATTCTCCCGTCGCTGGATCTTCCCAGCTTAAATGAAGTTCTAAATTATTTTTCATATATTTTAATTAGTAGTTAGTAGTTAGTAGTTAATCAATAATTGTTCATTGTTCATTGATAACTGTCTGGTGCAACTAAAACACTTATCGCCGCAGCCAAAGAAGTACCGCACCAAGGACAACCAACTTCTATATGTTCAATAGAAGATAATTTATGACAATTCGGGCATTGCAAACTATAAGCACTTTTTGGTAAAGGTACAGTTGATGAAGGCGATTTTAACGGTGGAGCAGGTGTTACTGGTTGACTATTTTGACTTGGTTTTGGCGGTTCCAAAATAGTCGCCGGGAAGCTATTAACTTGCGGAATACTAATATTAATAACTTTCAATTGCATTTGTCCCAAACAGATAATGCTGCCTTGATTCAAAAGCGCATCTCCTCGGACTAATTGATTTCCATCCACTAAAGGAGGATTTTTTTCTCTTAAACTGCGAATATAAAACCGTTTTTCTTGAGAATTAAAAAATATTTCAACGTGTAAACCCGATACGGTAGGATGGCTCAAGACAATATCGCATCGTAAAGGATCGCGACCAATGCGAACAGTTCCAGGATTCTTACTAGGCTGCTGCTCGTAAATTATCTGAGTTTGTTCTTGATTTGCATCGTGCCACTGTAAAGTTAGTGAATTCATGATATTAACAAGCTTTGAGCTTCTCTCTAAGCAACTTCAATCATTGTCTGTGCGATTCCTAACACGAGCAAGTACAAGCAATCAAGTATCATGGGAAAAACTTAAAATAAATTAGGTTAAAGGTTAAAGGTTAAAGGTTAAAGGTTAGGAGTTAATTGTTAGTGGTTAGTTGTATAAATCTTTCCCCCCATCCCCCCATCTCCCCATCTCCTTGTCTCCCCATCCCCTCTCCCTTTTCATCTCGCAGAAGCCAATTTATCAGCAATCCTGGTAGTTTCGGGTAATCTATATTTCGGGGTGCAGCGCAATACGTAGTCAATTGCTGTTGGTAAACTAACCCGATGTCCGCTAGAAACGTATACTGGTTTTACATGAGAACGAGTACGTAAAACTGCTCCTATAGTTTCGTTTTTATGTATTAAAGGTTGCCAACTGCCTTTTTCTTGAGGAACTTCTTCGTATTTACCTATAAGTAAAGATTTTGCTACGCCAATTGTAGGCATATCAAGAATTACACCCAAATGACAAGCAATTCCCAATCTACGAGGATGGGCGATTCCTTGACCGTCACACAATATTATATCTGGTATTGTATTTATCTTTTCTAGAGCATCTAATACCGCCGGAATTTCACGAAACGATAGAAAACCGGGAATGTAAGGAAAGGTCGTCGCACGTTTAGCTATACTTTGTTCTTGTAGCTGTAAATCTGGAAAACTCAATACCGCCACAGCTGCACGGCTGATTGTTCCATTATCTTCAAAACCCATATCCACACCAGCAACGTACTTTACTGGTTGTTTAAATTTATCTTCGGTAATAACTTCTTTTTGTAATTCTTCCTGGATGACTTTCGCTTCTGATGTGGTTAAATTCCAATCATGACGTTGTTTTATTTGCATATTTTTATTTATACTTTCAAAGCAATTGTCTATAATTTATCCCGGCAACAACTAAATATGAATGTAGAGACGTAAAATTTTACGTCTTTATAGTAATTATGGTTTTTATCCAAAATTGCTGGAAGTTGCCTATAAAAAGCCCCCCTTTTATAAGGGGGGTTGGGGGGATCGGCATATTGCAGGTTGCGATCGGTAATTACCAATTATCCATTACTAATCACCAAAATTCACTTCACCCCTACAAAACTTGGGACTAAAGAATCCAACCAATTATCAATAGTGCGATCGCATAAATCATTTAAAGAAACTACTTGTTCGACTCGATTAAAATTCATCTGCATCGATTTACGATAAGTTGGATCGTAATGTGATTCCAACATATCTTTTACAAATGATTCCCAATCTTGGTTATTTATCATCTGATACCATTGACTGATTTTTTTCCATCCACAATTAGATTTTAATTTTTCTAACTTTGTTTTGAGAATTTCAGGATTATTTATCAAATGTGGATATTGTTGTAACAAAAATTGGACTCTAACATCAAGGGGTAAATCAATTTCTACACAGCTAGATTGCTTCATTTCCTTCCATAAAGATTCAGGTAAATGAACTTGCCCTATTTTGCTACTTTCCGATTCTACCCATACAGTGCGATCGCGGTTGAAGCTTTGCAGTGCTTGCAACAATTTAGTGTCAAAATATTTTTGCGTAGGCTGAGGGGAAAGTTTACCTCGCCATTCTTCACCTAACAATGAACCGCGATGATTTGCTAAAGCTTCCAAATCTAAGACTTGAAAACCTTGTTGATGCATCTTTCCTAAAATATGCGTTTTTCCACTACCAGTTAAACCGCATAATATTTTGTAATTTAATTGTTGCGGTAAAGAATCTAATTCTTGACGTACATAATTTCGATAAGTTTTATAACCACCTTCAAGTAAAGTTACTCGCCAACCAATTTGAGATAATACTGTAGCCAAACTAGCAGAACGTTGACCGCCGCGCCAACAGTAAATTAAAGGCTGATAGTCTTTTTCTTTGTTAGCGAAGTGTTCGTTTAAGTGTTGACTTATATTTTTTGATACTATTGCTGCCCCTATTTTCCGAGCTTGAAAGGGCGAAAATTGCTTGTATATCGTTCCGACTTGAGCGCGTTCGGCATCATTTAAAACCGGCAAATTAATTGCACCGGGGATTCTATCTTCTGCAAACTCACTACTTGAACGAACATCAATTATTTCACTATAAGTTTCCTTATATGGTTCTTTAGTGTATTTTAGCGAAGCAGCCATTGCAGTCAAACTCTATTTTTTCAATTATGACATTCTCGAAAAGACGTGAGACTATGCGATCGAAGCAATTTTTATTAAAAGAGGGCATATTTGAAAACTACTTTAGCTTATATCAAGCTAGTTGCTTGATAAACTTTTCTAAAATATCTCCTTATTGAGACTTGAGAAGCTGTATGCTTTTATGCAAATATGAGCTTTTAAGTTGATTCACAAGCAGCCGGAGATGCCCGAAACATCACTGTTGTTGTTTTTTATATAGGCAAGCTGAATACATTTGAAATCAACTTTTACTGTGCTTGCTTATACATATAAATTTCTCTTTTTTTCCGTATTCAGGGCAGATGCCATTTACATAAATTAATAAAGAGAGTATTCCTGATGAAACGAATGCGATTATTGCCCGTATGGATTCCCTATCCGAATGCTTGGTTAAGCGCTTTGATGTTGTCCGTGTTGATGGGTGCATTTTTAAGTATCCTCAGACAATATGCGGATTCACTTGACAATTTACCCAAATGGTCAAACGCCCCCGAACAATTGACCGTCATTGTTATTTTATTATTAATCTTACCTATACCAGCGATCGCACTTTTTCATCATTTATTCCTCAGTCGCTTAATGTCTCCGATTCCAGGAGAAAGAATAAACGCGACTTCCGGATTTTTCCCCGGATTAATTAGCTGGTGGGAAAGTTTGTATAGCTGGTTGGTAATTGTTTTATCTACACTGATAGCAACCTTAATTTGTACGCCTTTTTTACCTTTATTTCAGCTTAATTACACGAAAGTAATTGCGACATACGCAGAAAATCCCAGCAATTTAAGATTAGCATTTGCTGCTGTATGGATTTTATGCGCCGCTATATTTTATCAAGTTGCATATTTATTCAAAACCCGTCTTGTTTTGGGCGATAGTATAGATGAAATAGATACAAACAAGCATAAATCAAAGCAAAGTGATATTGAAGAAGACGAAATCATTTCAACAACCGTAGTCACTACCACCGATACAACTAAAAAAACTTCGGATGACTCTACTGTTGCAGTTAAGAAAAAACCATCAAAGACATTTTTAAATATTTTTGTTCTGAGCTTAGTTGGTGCATGGCTGTATATGTTTTTCACCTTACCAGACGTTCAACAAAGTATATCCGATGGTAATTTTGCAGAACAAATTCAAAAAAGAATTAGCTCCGAAACCAAACTAGTTAATACTCAGGTTACTAAATTATCAAATCAAGGTAGCTCATTCAGCGAAGCATTGACACTTGCTAACAGTGCCGCACAAACAGAAGAATTCGCAACCACAAAAGAAGATTGGAATAAAGTCGCAGGTAAATGGAAAGCAGCAATGATATTAATGCAAACCGTACCACCAGAAAACCCTAATTTTATAGTTGCCGAACAAAAAATCGGAGAATATCAGGAAAAGTTAGATGCAGCAGAGAAACAAGCTGTTGAGGCTGAGTGATTTTTAGTTTTTAATAATATTCAGCGTTTCTTTAAACGGAATCCCATGACTTATAGTTATGGGATTTTTTGTATTTATCCGAAATAGTTCTTAAGTGAATATACTTGCATATCCGTAATTTCAACAAAAAATATAAATTATGTTCGTAGTGCTTTTAAATGGGGAATCCTAGAAATAAAAGGTAATTATTTATTTTGTTATCAGGGGTACTGTTTATGACACAGGAAAATATTTTATAACTTGCTAAACAAGCAGATGCGAAGATAAACCTCACATATAGAAAATAGGAAGACTTCAAGTCAACTTATTAATTATGGTTTTACTTAAATTCAACATTTAACTAGGCATAAATATGACTCAAGCAATTACAAAAGCTGATGAAATCATAGACTATTCTTTTTTGCTGCTTCCTCACATTGTTTGTGCAGATCGACAGATACATAGTCAAGAAGCTAAAGCTCTGCACGAATTAGCACAACAGAGCAACATGGGAAAACGCACCATAGAAGAAATGGAGAAAATTCTTGCTCAAGACGAACAGTTACTATCCGTAGAGGATGTAGCACGTAAAGTTTCCCCAGGTAAGCAAAATGAAGTAATGCGACAAATACTGGCGATCGCTTATATTGACGGTTTCTTTTCACCACTAGAGCGCGAAATGGTGGATTTAGTCGCAGAAATTTGGAATTGGTCAAAAGATGAAGTTGAACGGCTTATTGAACAAGCAGAAGACTTAGGTACATCCCAAACTATTAATACTAATAATGAAGAAAAAGAGCAATTGCAACTCTCTTTTGGTGCGCGACTTCTTAAGGGAGCAGACTCAATCCTTTCACATAAATTAGTTGACAAATTAGGAGAAATTGCTCCTGAAAACCTTGGGCAGCAAATTGAACGACTGCGACGAGAAATATTATTGACTGGACCCGAATATGACGATGCTATCGAGCAATGTTCAATTGTTGCTGCTGAAGATTATAAGTTTGCCGTTCTTGCTCTGAAAGGAACTGGTTTAACGCTGAAAGACTTAGGAAAAGGTATTCAAAAACAATTAGAAATAGTTAATATAAAAAATGCTAAAGATAAAGCCAAAACAGCCGTTGAGGTAGCGAAGCAACTTGAAACTACCAAAAAATCTCTTACCGTAGAAATTATTAAAGAAATTGAAAGTGTACGAGAGTCGCTTGCAGCAAAACAACGCGCTCTCAATCATTTTAGTATTGCCTTTATGGGTAAAACCAAAGCTGGAAAAAGTACTCTCCACGCTATTATTACAGGTGGTGGCTGGGATGCGATCGGTGTAGGTAAACAGCGTACTACTCGTTTAAATCGAGTTTATGAATGGAAAAATATTCGGATTATTGATACTCCCGGTATTGGTGCCCCTGGTGGCAAAACGGATGAAGAAATCGCTCAAAGTATTGTCGAAGAATCTGATGTTATTTGTTATCTATTAACAAACGATAGCGTACAAGAAACTGAATTTGAATTCTTAAAACTATTAAAAGAGAAAGCAAAACCGCTAATTATTGTACTTAATATCAAGAATAACTTACGAGATTCTCGGCGTTTAGAGTATTTCTTGAAGGAGCCAAACAAACCATTTACTAAGACTGGTAAAAGTGGTCTGGATGGGCATATTGAACGTATTCGCCGTTATGCAAAACAGCATTATGCTAATGATTACTTCGATATTGTTCCAGTTATGCTACTTGTGGCTCAGCTTTCCCGCGAATCAGAACACCAGCAGCATAAAGAAAAGCTGTTTAAAGCTAGCCGAATGCAAGATTTTCTTGACTCAATTCGGGTTTCTTTAGTTGAACATGGTGCTATTAGGCGTTCTCAAACTCTACTTGGTTCGACAGTAGGTGCAATTGATAAGCCGGATAAATGGGTAACACAACAACTACAAATTTATCAACAGTTGACTGAAACTCTTAAAAACAAGCATAAAACTATCAAAAGAGATATTCACAAAGCAGAAAATGATAATTGTGATTATTTAATACTAGAAATTAGGACTATTTTTCAAGAAGCTTTCAACGCAATTCCTCAATTTTCCAAAGATAATTGGAACTCTGACGAGATGACATTAAAGATGAATTGGGAGAAAAAAGTTCAATCTCTCAACTTTGATGAACGTCTGAAAAATATTCTTGCAGAAAGTAGCACAAAATTTCAAAAAGAAATTCAAGAAATACTTGAGGAAGTTGGAACTGAATTACAACTACTGGTCAAATTAACAGGTGGTCATTTTAAATTTAGTCAACAAGATTCAAATAGTTTTCGAGATTTATTACGAATTAGTGGAGGTATTCTCTTAGTAGCAGGAACTGTCTTAACTTTCTTTGCTCCTCCTATTGGCTTTGCTATTGGGATTGTAGCTACAGTTATTGGCTCTGTTACTGGATGGTTTAAATCAAAAGAGGACAAACAGCGAGAAGCTGCTCAAAACATTTCAGATTCTCTAACCAGTCAACTTGATGATTATCAACACAAAACTCTTCAACAAGCTAAAAATGAATTCAAAAAATATTGTAATGATGTTGCGAACAGTGTGAGTAATTACTTTGAAGAATTGATTGCAGGATTAGAAGGAATTACTGAAGAGCTTAATACAGCAAAAATAAAACTCGACCAAAATGCTAATTATCTTAATCGCGCTTATGCTAAACGAATCATTGATTGGTGTCTCGGTAAATACGAACCATTGAATGATAGTTCGATTATTAAAACCATTGCTAAAGTCAAACGTGATTTTGGAAAAAGTATGACTATACAAACCAAATCTGAAATTAAATTCAATAAATCTCAAGAGGAAATTAAACATGTTTTGCAAGAGGATGTTTCGATAAATCCGAGCAATTCAACTTCCATACAGTAAATCAATAAATTAAGTAGTTTAACTAAATCTTTGACAAACAGGAGTCAACCAAAATGAATCAAGATAAAATTGCCTTTGATGCTGCTGCTGTAGGAGCTAAATTCAAAAAAACTTGTATAAAATTTGATGAATTACTAGCTCAAGCAAATCATCCCGAACTTACAACTATTCGTCAAAAACTGAGAGAACAATTAAAAGAACATAAAGAGAAAGGAATTCTAACAGTTGCTTTTGTCGGTCAATATAATGCTGGTAAGTCTACCACAATTTCTGCTCTTACAGGAAGACGTGATATTCGTATTGATTCCGATATTGCAACCGATAAAACTGCGAATTATGACTGGAATGGTATTAACCTTATCGATACACCAGGATTATTTACAGATCGAAAAGACCACGATGAAATCACTTATGAGGCAATAAATAAAGCTGATTTACTGGTTTTTAGTCTCACCTATATGCTTTTTGATTCAGTGACAGTAGAAAATTTTAAAAAATTAGCTTATGAAAAAGGTTATCGATGGAAAATGATGCTTGTCATCAATAAAATGTCTGATGAAGCTGGAGAAGAAGCACAAAAAATTGCTAACTATCGTAAAAGTTTAGCTGAAGCAATTAAACCCCATAATTTAGACGAGTTTCCTGTATGCTTTATTGATGCTAAAGATTATTGCGAAGGTGTAGACGAAGACGAAGAATTTATGATTGAAATTAGTCGTTTTCAAACTTTTATTGATGCGCTGAATAATTTTGTCGAAAAACGTGCAGCATTAGCACAATTCGATACACCAGTGCGAATTGCATTAAGTTTGGTTGATGAAGCTCAGTTAAGTTTTACGCGGAATTCCAGTGAAGATTCAGCTTTTTTAGAAGTTCTAACACGACTATCTAGAACTGTAAGAAAAGAACGCGATCGCCTGCGAACTAAAGTTAAGAGTATAACCTTAGAAATGTCCGCTGCAATTGCTAAAGAAGCTACTATACTCGCTTCTGTTGTTGGAACTGAAAAAGACTTTGAAGAATTTAATAAAATAACGGAACTAAATGTTCAGCAACAATATGAAAAAGCAGAAACAAAACTACAAGACGCTGTAAATTCAGCAGTGGAAGACATTCGAGAACAAGTTGCAGAAGTATTGCAAGGAAATTTAGTTCAAACTTTTATAGCTTGTTTAGGAAATACTCAAAATGTATCTGCTGAAAATGTAGCTTCTGGTACAAATACAAAGCGACTTAACGGACAAGTTAATTTTCTTAAACTAATTGGCGAAATAGCAGGAGTAAAGTTAAGCAGTTTTGCAACTAGAAGTTTTATAAGTACTGCTGGACAAGGTTTACTTCGTTCAAAAGATGTAGCCGCAAGCGGCGTACATCTAACTGTTGTAGCTGTAGGAAAATTTGTCGGCTTCAAATTTAAACCTTGGCAGGCTGTTGGTATCGCTAAAAACATTGGCAATGCCGCTAAATTTTTAGGTCCAGCTTTAGCAGTTGTATCAATCGGAGTAGATTGTCTTCAAATGCATCAAGAACACCAGAGAGAAAAGCAGATGGCTGATATCCGGTGCGAGATTACAAGCCAGTTTCAAAAAATAGCCAAAGACTTAGAAAATCAGATTGAATTACAATTATGGGAATTTGAACAACAGGTTTACGGAGAAATTGAAAAACAAATAATGGCTGCACGGCAACAAGAAGAACAAGCTATTGCTACTTCAAATACCTCGGTAAAACAACTTTTAGAAATTCGCAATAACTTTGATGTAATCATTCGTTATATCCAAAAGGCTACAGCAAATTCAGCAGCTAGAAAAATATAATTAATTAAAAAAAATAAACTCAACATATGTAGGGTAAATACTCTTAGCCCACGCAGGTAGGCTTTATAAATGTAGCCCCAGACTTCGAGTCTGCGGGCGATTTGTTTTATCAAATATCTCCCCCCTCGCTAAAATAAAACCAGCAAAGTAATTTCACCCCCAATCATGTCAGATAAAACCACGCGGCGTGACTTCTTAATTACCAGTGCGGCTGTTGCTGGCGGTATTGTCGGATGTAACTCATTACAGCAAAATACTTCTAGTAATGCTGCACCTCCTGCACAAGAGCAAAATACCTCTAGCAATGCTGCACCACCTGCAAAAATGCCAGAACAAATTTTGGGAAAAACAGGTGTAAAAGTTCCTATATTTGGCTTGGGTGGTGCGGGGCAAACTCCGCTATCCTGGAATGAAGGAGAACGAGATGCTGTAGCACTAATTGAAAAAGCTTTACAACTAGGCATTCGTTACTTTGATACTGCCACTAGTTATGGACCTAGTGAAGACTACTTAGGGAAAGTACTTCCACCTCACCGAGAAAAAATCTTTTTAGCGAGTAAAAGCGCCGCTAGAGATAGAGATGGTGCTTGGCGAGAACTAGAAAAAAGTTTAAAACGATTAAACACAGACTATCTTGATTTGTGGCAATTGCATCACGTATCTTTCTCCGAAGAACTTGATACGATATTTTCTAATTCCGGTGCAATCAAAGCGATAGAAGAAGCCAAACAACAGAAACTCATCAGATTTGCAGGAATTACCGGACATCATGAACCTGACATCATTGCTGAGGGTTTGCGCCGCTATCCTTTCGATCACACCCTAATTCCTGTAAATGCAGCCGATAAATATCATCCTCGTCCTTTTCTTCCCGTAGTTTTACCTGTAGCGCGAGAGAAAAACGTCGGTGTGACTGCAATGAAAGTACCAGCTTACGGTAGATTATTTAAACCTGGTGGACTATCAGGCATGAATCAAGCTTTAGGTTACAGCTTGTCTCAACCAGGAGTACATTGTTGCATAGTCGCTGCCGAGAATATCAAACAATTAGAAGAAAACGTCAATGTAGCGCGAAACTTCCAGAAATTAAATGACAAACAATTAGTTGCGATCGAAAAACAAGTAGCTGGAATCTGGGAAGATGGTAACTTTTTCCGCGCTTGGACATGATGAGATGGGGAGATGGGGGGATGGGGAGATGGGGGGATGGGGAGAAGGGGACAAGGAGACAAGAAGAATTTTAACCTTTGACCTTTAACCTTTAACCTTTGACCTATTTGCTAACTTTAAAATCTCCTTCGCAGCCCGATCGCAAACTCCAATTTCTCCGACAAACTGCTGCATTTCTTGATAGTCAGCTTTCATTTTTTGTTGTCGCTGTTCGTTTAATAAAAATTCCATCGCTGCTTCCACAATATTCTCGGATGTAGCTGTTTCTTGAATAAATTCGGGTACGATTTCTCGCATTACTAATAAATTAGGTGGGGAAGCGTAGGAAATTTTTACTTTGAGTATGTTTTTACCAACCCAGTAGGTGAAGGGATTTAAACGATATAAAACTACTTGCGGAATATTCAACAATCCCAATTCCAAGTTAACCGTACCTGATTTGGCGATCGCTAAATCCGCAGCAGCTAATACTTCTTTCTGTTGATTTGATATAACGGTTGCTCTCAATTGATATTTATGTACTTGTTTTTCTATTTCTTCTCTATATATTTCTAGAGATAAAGGAATCCAAAAATGTACATCTGGCATTTTAGTTTGAATTTCCCGTGCTGCTTCAAACATTACGGGTACCAGATGCTTTATTTCTTGAGAACGAGAAGCAGGAAAAAGTGCAATACAAATTACATTATCAGCTATTCCTAACTTTGCACGCGCTGCTTCTCTATCAGGAAAGCTTTGCATTCTATCTACCAAAGGATGTCCAACCCAAGCTGCATCAGCACCTTTATTTTGAAAATAACGAGCTTCTTCGGGAAATATTGCTAGTATTTTATCGCTAATTTTTATTAATTGTTCTGTATCTTTTTCCCCGATGGAAGTAACCCAAACTTGAGGTGCAATATAATAAACCGTTGGTACATCAGGCATATGACGGCGAATATACTTACCCATCGGCAGATTTCCCCCCATGTAGTCAATAAAAACTACCAAATCTGGCGGATTCTGTTCTAAAAAAGCAATCGCTTGTCGCTGTATTTTTAAAGTTGGCAATATAAAAGGTAAAGCTTCTAAAATTCCGATAGAACCGATAGAAGTAGTATTTCCGATCAAAGTCGCCCCAGCAGCAGCCATTTTATCGCCACCCAAAGCCACAATTTCTAATTCCAATCCAGATGAAGCGGCTTGATTTTTGAGCGCAGTAATTAAAAGTGAACCTTGTAAATCACCTGACACTTCGCCAGTACTAATAAATATTCGCATTTATAATTTGGGAATTGGGCAATGGGCATTGGGCATTGGGCATTGGGCATTGGGCATTGGGCATTGGGCATCGGGAATAGTTAGGAATTAGGAGTTAGAAGTTAGGAGTTTTTTGTCTCTTTGTCTCCTTGTCTCCTTGTCCCCTCATCTCCCCATCTCCCCATCTCCCCCTCCCCCCATCTCCCCATCCCTTTCACTCTCTACCAGGAATTAAACCGCGTCTTCCGGGCATTTGAGAAAGTAATAAAAAGCGACGTAAATGTTTTAGATGTTCGGTATCGCCTAAGAATTCTAATTTTTCTATAGCTTCTTTGAATGTGATATCGGAACGGTAGAGAATGCGGAAGGCTTTTTTGAGGATTTGTAATTCTTCAGTGGAAAAGCCAGCGCGTTTAAGTCCGATTAAATTAAGCGTGCGAATGCGTGCGGGATTTCCTTCTACCAACATATATGGTGGAACATCGCGATCGATGCGTGCCATACCCCCTACCATTGCCCGCGCACCAATATGTACGAACTGATGAACGCCTAAAACACCACTTAGTCTTGCACGGGACTCTATATATACATGACCTGCTAACGCCACTGAATTAGCAATGACTACAGAATCTTCTAAAACGCAGTTGTGACCTATATGCACGTAAGCCATCAACAGGTTGCCGTTACCAATGCGAGTTTCTTCACCCGCACCAGTAGCGCGATTGATAGTAACGTATTCCCGAATACTGTTATCGTCGCCAATCTTAACCGTACTAAATTCCCCAGCGTACTTTAAATCTTGAGGTTCTGAACCAATAACCGCACCTGCATAAATGCGATTTCGCGCTCCTATTTCCACAGGACCCTCAAGCACTGCATGAGAACCGATAATCGTTTCCGGACCGACTTTTACGTCTCCCTCAATCGTTGCGTAAGCACCAACTTCGACAGTCGGGTGCAATTGCGCTTTAGGATGAATTACAGCAGTTGGGTGAATTAGTGTCTTCAAGGGTGCATCTCCAGAACAGTTTGCTTGCTGAGTAATTTAAGTAATCAGTAGCCGAAAGCATCGATGATTCGCAACGATTAATGTGAGGGCGGCGAAAATTCGGAATTTTTACTATACTCTATTGGACTATTTTTTTTACCTATATTCTAATAATCCAAAGTTCAGTAAAGGCAGATAATAATCGTGCCTTTACCAAATGAAAGTTATTTCTCAATTAACAAGAGAAAACATTAGTTCGCCTTTGGCTGCGAGCTGACCGTCCACTTCGGCACGACCTTGCATCTTACCAAAACGACGACGCTTAACCCACAACAGTTCCAAGGTCATTACCAGTTGATCTCCAGGAACTACTTGGCGGTGAAAACGTACTTTATCAATGCCAGCAAATACGAAAAGTCCGCCTTCATATTCAGGTAGTTGAGTCATTACGACACCACCGACTTGTGCCATCGCCTCAACAATTAGTACACCCGGCATAATTGGCTGTCCGGGAAAATGCCCTTGGAAATGGGGTTCGTTGAAAGTAACATTTTTGATGCCAATAGCTTGTTTTCCAGGAGTGTAATCGGTAATTCGGTCTACTAATGCGAATGGATAGCGATGCGGTAGCAGTTTCTGGATCTCTTCTACTGTAAAAATTGTTTTGCTCTCGGATTTGATTGCGCTATCATCCAATTTATCTTCGGTAGATGCTGGTGCGTTCGCTTTGTTGGTGTTGACTTCGGTAACAATTGACATGATTGCTTTGTTGGGTTAAATTTTTTCTGAAAGATGTTGAGAGTAGGCGATAATTCTGCGGAACTTCCCGCGAGCGATTTTGCATTTTAGATTAGTTTTCAAATCTAAAAATTAATTTCTCAAATCTAAAATCCTTTGAGCCAGTTGAATATGTAAATTATGGCTGGCTTTGTAGGCTAAGAAATGAGCGCGGGGGAAAATTCCTAATAAACTTAAATCTCCTACTAAATCCAAGATTTTATGACGTACAGGTTCATTTGCAAATCGTAGTGGTGGATTAACCCAGCCATCTAGACCACATACAAGGGCATTTTCTAAGCTTCCACCCTTGATTAAACCCGATTTCTTCAAATGTTCGATTTGATGCATTAAGCCAAAGGTACGGGCAGGAGCGATTTCTGCAACAAAGCTCTCATCGGGTTTTTGCCGATCGCCACAGGGCATCCAACTGTGCCATTGATTACCAATTGCCGGTAATTCAAAATCAATACCGTAGCTAAAACGAGTTTGTGGTGCTGGTATAGCACTAACAAAAGCATCTTCCTGACGTACCCAAATTGGTTCTTCTAAGGATAAAGCATTCTCAGAAACAGTTGAATTTTGCTTTACCGTACCGACTTCGGCTATATTTTCCGCCCATATTCGTGCCGAACCATCTAAAAGCGGTACTTCCGGACCATCAATTTCAATGCGGGCGTTATCTACCCCCATAGCGGCTAAAGAAGCCAACAAATGCTCTACAGTACGAACGCTGGCTTCACCTTCCCTTAATTGAGTCGAGAGAACCGTCTCACTAACTGCTGCGATCGATGCTGGAATAGTAGGTAAATCCGGCAAATCCACCCGCACAAAATAGCGTCCGCTCCCCGCCTGAGCTGGCAGTATACTGACGTTAGTAATTACCCCACTATGTAATCCCGTTCCTGTTTGGTTAATCTGGGCAGCTATTGTACGCTGTTGCATAAGTCACGCTTTTATTTTTATATAATTAATTCGGCTGGAATATTATGTATTAAAAATATTATCTTGAATAAATACAGCTAAGATTTTTAGAAGCGATGCTTTAGGTAATACTATTGAATTAAAGGTAAAAATTGGCAACTTAAACGGAAAACAGTTGCAAGGTCTGCATGTTATATGAGACTTTTAATTTTATTCCCCGCCAATGCCCTCGAATAATTTAAGAAGTCGGTTATGTTCACATCTTGCACCGTTCTCAACAAGCCAAAGAAACCCGGTTTCTTGCTGATTTGACAACGAGATAATAATGCGTTCACCAAAAGAAACCGGGTTTCTGACACAGGTGTAAAAAGTCGGTTATCTGAACTTGCATTGTTTTACAATCGGCAAGAAAATTTACCCTCCTAGTTATAACTGGAGGGCGTTTAAAAATTAAAACTGTTAACTCCTAACTCCTAACTCCTAACTCCTTCCTAACTCCTAACTCCTAACTCCTAACTCCTAACTCCTAACTCCTAACTAATTAAAACCTTTCCCCAATACCAAAATTAATTCGGCTGTCTCCTTCATCGTTAAGACCGTAATCGATCCGAATTGGTCCGAGCGGTGACTGTACCCTTACTCCAAGCCCGTAACCGATACCAGTACCATTTTTATTAAGTATTTCTGCTGCTTCGGTTGTGGTTCCTAAGTCACTACCAACATCAACGAATAATGCGCCGCTAAGTACTGAGAAAAGTGGGAAGCGATACTCAACAGATGCTTCTACATAACTGCGTCCGCTACTTAATCCACCTTCGTCATAACCCCGAACGGAATTACTACCACCTAATGAAAAAGCTTCATAAGGAGGTAAATCGCCGAGAATGGTTCCAGCTTGAACGTTAAAAGCTAGGGTTTGAGGTCCTTTGCTAAAGTTGGTAAATTTGACAGGAATGTACTGACTGTAATTACCCTGCAACCTAGTTAGAAAAATACTACCCTGTCCGATAGGTACAGACTGGTCTACACCCATACGGAAGAAGGAACCTTTTGTAGGTTGTAAGGGGTTGTTTCGCTTGTCGCGGGCTGCTCCTAGTTTCACCAGTAGCAAATCGTCTTTACCCGTTCCGGAAGCGCTAAGGTCAATTATTCGTGAAGAATCTATTTGGTCATCATTAAAAATCGCGCCTTGAGGTCTAGTATCCCCGTCTCCATCAGTGATGTTAACTCTTTGATACTGCAAACCAGCAGAAGCTACCCATTCCGACTTTTCAAAAGGATTTTTATTCAGAGGGCGGTTAAAGTTTACACCACCACCAGTACGGACAACACGGGGGCGATCGCGTGCGTCATCATTGCCGTTGGGGTCATCTAGGTCGAATGTTTCAATTTCGTCATCATCGCCGTCAAAAATTAAGGAAATCGATCGACGACGGAATGCGTTAACTGTATAGGAAGTACGGTAAGGATCGCCTGCTATCCAAGGGTCTGTAAAGCGGACATCGAACAAGAATTCTCTTGCTCCTAGCTGCAATTCTGCCCCTAAATCTTGGTTTCTGCCGTTGAGGTTTTGCTCTTGGTAGCTAATAGTACCAAATAATCCGCTAGCAGAACTAACACCAGCACCTGCGGCGATGGAACCGCTGTTTCGTTCTACTACATTGACAATTACATCTACTTTACTGGGGTCCTGACCGGGGTCAAGGGAAACGTTGACATCTTCAAACAATCCCAGTCCAAATACCCGCTGTAAATCTCTTTGTACGGTGTTGCGGTTAAATACTTGTCCTGGCTTGAGTTGTATTTCTCGCTTGACAATATATGGCTGGGTTCTTCCTTTTACGGGTTTCCCATCTTCGTTAACGACTTCACCATCTTTGTTACGAAACTGAACTCGAATGTCTTCTACTAAGCCTTCCGCAACTTGAAGCGTAACTACTCCGTCGGGCGATACTTGAGGCGCTCCAATTACGTTCGCTAGTACGTAACCTTGATCTTGGTAGCTTTTGACTAACAGCTTGATATTGTCTTGCAATTCCCGCAAATTGAGAATTTGACCATATTCTTTGCCGAATATTTCATCTACAGTTTTAGCAGGTAGTACTGAGGGAACGTTTGCGCCCGGATTTGCTTCTATTTGCACTTTTCGCAAAACTGGGTTGGGTTGAACTACGAAGCTGACTCTAACTCCTAATGGTGTATCTTCGGGTACAACTTGAACGTTAGAGAAAAAGCCGGTTCCAAAAATAGCATTAATATCTTCTTGTAATTGCGAACGAGTTGTAGTTCGTCCGGGTTGAGTACGAATGACTCTATAAACTTGTTCTTGCAAATTTTGAGTTAATTGTCCAGTTTCCGACCTAACCGAGACTTCCGATACTAACACGCGGGTTTCATCTGCACTCGGCTGTTGATTTTGTTGCGGTGTCCCCGGAGTTTGAAATTGCGGCTGCTGTTGATTTTGTTGCGTCGTCCCCGGAGTTTGAAATTGCGGTTGCTGTTGATTTTGTTGCGGTGTCCCCGGAGTTTGAAATTGGGGTTGTGCTGGCTGTTGGTTTGGTTGGCTATTATCTAAGGTTGGAGGTATTTGAGGTTGAGCCTCGTCGGATGGAGTATTTTCAGGAGGGTCCGTTAGCGTTGGTTGTTCGCTATCGCTAGGGAGATTCTCAGGAGGGTTTGTTAGCGTTGGTTCGCTATCGCTAGGGAGATTCTCAGGAGGGGGAATTTGCGGAGTATTTTGTGCAGTTGTCGAATTTGAAGTTGGTATAACTACCTGCAATTTTTTTGCATCTGAAGATTTTTGATTAGTGCTTACTGCTTTTAAAATATCTTGTGACTTTTCAGAGGTATTGGTACTTTGTGCATTTGCACTTAAAGAAACTCCTAATGTCGTCGCAAAAGTTATTACCGACACTAGAAAGGGAGATAAACGCATTTTATTTAGATTCCTTTTCACTTCCACACACCGTCGTTCAATATGATAATTATTTGTCATCAGTCAGCAGTTATTTGTCAAGTACAGTCATAACGCATGACATCAAACAAAATTTAGTTAACTAGCAACTAGATATTTGTCTCTACTGTTTTTAACACTCTTTCTAAAACTTCTTGGTAGGCATTCTCTACATTTCCCAAATCTCGCCGAAAACGGTCTTTGTCTAAAACTCGGTCTTCTGGATCTTTAGTCGCGGTATCCCACAAACGACAGGTATCGGGACTAATTTCGTCCGCTAAAAGTAGCCTTTCTTGGGAGTCCAAACCAAACTCTAGCTTGAAGTCCACCAAAGTAATGCCACATTTGCCGAAAAAATCTTTGAGAAATTCGTTGATTCGCAATGATTGATGAATAATCTCCTCTACTTGTTCCTGGGTAGCTAGTTCTAACAAGAGTAGACGTGCGATCGTCAATAAAGGATCGCCTAATTCATCATTTTTATAATAAAACTCAACTAAAGGCTGTTTTAACACGGTTCCTAATCCTAAACCTGTTTGCTTGCAAAGGCTTCCGGCTGCAATATTTCGCACAACCACTTCTAAGGGAAAAATTTTCACCGCCTTTACCCGCATCTGGTTTGGATTTGGGTTATCCACGTAATGAGTATTAATACCGGATTTCTCTAGCTGTTGAAATAGCTGGCTAGAAATGCTACAGTTCATAGTTCCTTTGTTGCTTATACTGCCGCGTTTCTGGGCATTAAAAGCTGTCGCATCATCTTTAAAATCAGCAAGCAAGATTTCTGGTACATCAGTAGCATACAGAATTTTGGCTTTTCCTTCGTATAGTTTGGAGGTAACAGACATAGGTAGAACGATTATTTGGCAAACGGAACTGATGCCTTCTTAATGGCTTAACCATTTTATCTTTATTAGTAATATTTGTTATCTTCAAGAGCTAGCGAGAATTATTTAAAATGGATTTTTTTACCGTTAGGCTAGTCTTTATTAATACAATCAGTTAACGTTCCATTTATACATTTATTAATAATTAAGGCTAAAATTAAAAATAGTTTTGATAACTGGAGATAAATAAAATGGATAAAGATGATTTGCTTTACCCTCGCAGTCGTTACTACGGTCAAGTAAAACCAGAAAACTTAGTATTTAATGCCAATTTGCAAGAGTTTGCTCAAAGAATTAGCTACATTTGCAACTTAGAAACTTCTGGTAAAATCCCCACCTTGGAAGCTTACGAGCAAATAAAAGCATTATGGAAAGAATTGAAGCAGTCAAAACACAACTTGCAAATTGGTCAAGACCCTTCGGAAGGAGATTCCGGAAACACTTAAACATTTCGTTTAGATAGGGAGTAGGGAGTAGGTAAGAAGAAACGGTTATATAACTTCCTCTGTAAATATATAAATAATGCAGGCTTGACTACTTATCAGCAAAATTTTAGCATTGCTCGAACACTTTGATACTGTTTTAGTTCGTCCGTACTAAGTGTAATTAATTACTGATAATTGATAATTGATAATTGATAACTGATTACTTATCAACCATTGTCCAAACTCCACTCCAGGATTCTTCCGGAGGCTGTGATAAGTATTTATTGCAGCGTTGAATGTGAATATTGACAGCATTATCTGTTGGTCTAATTTTTTTTGCAGCTTCAAAACAAATTAGTGCTTGTGGAAAATTACGAATTGAATAAGCGGCGCGTCCTGCATGATAATAAGATAAAAAATCTTGTGTATTATCGTCCAAACAAGTAGTGCGATCGCCAATCAATTCATAGATTTTTACTGCTTGGTGTTTACCTTTGACTCGAATCTTATCAAGTTCGCGGACAATCAGGCGATCGCTACACAATTGGTAAGTAAATTCACTTAAGACAATATCGCAACCATACTTCTTGGTGGTTCCTTCCAAACGCGAACTTAAGTTAACTCCATCTCCAATCACGGTGTAATCCATTCGCTTGCGAGAACCGATGTTTCCCGAAACTACTTCCCCGGAACTAATGCCAATACCAATATGAATTTGTGGCTGCTCCTGAACAATACGGCGATCGTTAAATTCCTTAAGCCGATGTCGCATATCTAACGCCGCCTGTATGGCTCGCCAAGCATGATTTTCTGTTAAAGGTAGCGGCGCACCGAATACCGCCATCAAGGCATCCCCAATAAATTTGTCTAAAGTGCCTTCGTAGTTAAAAACTGATTCCACCATTGTTTCAAAATACTGATTGAGTAGCGATACCACTTCGGCAGCACCGAGATTTTCTGTAAGTGTTGTGTAGCCCCTGATATCAGAAAATAAAATGGTGACTTCTTTACGTTCGCCAACCATTAAACCATCTTCCCCCAACGCCATAACTTGCTCTGCTACATGAGGGGTTAAATAGCGATACATAGTAGTTTTAAGCCGCTTTTCTTGACTGATATCTTCCAAAACCACCAATCCACCACGCACGCCGCCTTCTGGGTTAGTTAGCGGGTTGACTGTAAGATTTATACTTCTTTCTATCGGCTCAACTTGAGAAGAATGTACAAACTGGGATTGGGGAGTCAGCGGGTGATTCCAAGGAATAAAAACTTCTGGGTTAGTAGGATTTGGTAATGCGAGTATATATTCTTCCGACTCTTCCGACTCGCCGGGTAGGTAATATAGTCCTACCATCAAACTTTGTTCTGGCACGTAATGTTTTGCACCAGTCTTCAAACTATCTTCTAACCGAAATCGGAGATTATCAATTGGTACAACTTCCCACAGTTGCCTACCAACTAAATTTTTTTCCCAAAGAATCTGATGAT
The DNA here is from genome assembly GCA_965234645.1 of Rivularia sp. (in: cyanobacteria). Classification (GTDB taxonomy): domain Bacteria; phylum Cyanobacteriota; class Cyanobacteriia; order Cyanobacteriales; family Nostocaceae; genus Rivularia. Next base: position 1,604,273 of record OZ248344.1, read on the forward strand.
TTCTAGTACTTGCATCTCCTGTTAGCGGACAACCTAATAGTTCTAATGCTGCATCATTGATCGTAACTATTCTACCTTCCATATCTGTAGAGATTACGGCATCTGATAAACTTTGTAGAATGTCTTTTTGATATTGTTTTTCTAATAATACACTTTCAAATAAACGGGCATTTTCTAAAGCAATTCCTGCCTGTATGTTAAAAGCCCGCATAAATTCTTCATCTGATGCTGTAAAACTACCTTTTTGCTTGTTAATTAACTGTGTAACGCCAATTAATTCATTCGCTGAATTAAAAACCGGCAAGCACAAGATATTACGAGTAAAATAACCCGTCTTTCTATCTGTAGTTGGGTCGAAACGAGGATCTTTATAAGCGTCGTCGATATTCAAAGCAACGCCTGTGGATGCTACATAACCCACAATTCCACGATTGCCAGGAATGCTTATTTCCATCATAGTTTTGCCATCAGCAGCCGCAACTTTTGTCCACAATTCACTCATTTCTTTGCGATACAAAAATAGCGTACTTCTATCTGCTTGCATCAAAATTCGGGCTTGTTCCATGACTATTTGCAAAGTCGCTTCTAAGTCCAAACTTTGACCGAGTGTCTGAGTTGCTCGTAAAAGTGCGGTTGCACCTCTTTGATTTCGTGCTGCTACATAAAAAGATTGGCAGCTTTCCAGGATAATCCCAATACTTGCCGCAAATTCCCGAAAACAGGTTTCATCTTCGCTATTAAAAGGAATTCCCCCGGCTTTATTTGCTAACTGCACAACTGCAACAATTTGATTTTTGCTGCTTACAACCGGCATACACAAAATATTCCGAATTTTGTAACCTAGTTGCTTTTCTAATTCTGGGCTAAATAAAGGATGAGTAATAGTTTCAGCAATATTTAAATATTGTCCCGTACTTGCAACATGACCCGGAATTCCTACATTTATCGGAGTCCGAATTTCTAACGTCTTATTAATATTATTCTGCGGTACTTTTGACCATAACTGACCTTTATCATGGTCAACTAAAAAAATAGCAGTATGTTCTGCTTGAAGAATTTGACCGATTTTTAACGTAATTGCCTCAAGTACTTTCTCTAGCATTGTTTCTAGAGCTTCATTGTTTATCAGTTCTATTGCTCTGATAAACTGTTGGAACTCCGCAGTAATAAAGTCCAACAAGCAAACAAATTCATTTACAGAAAGGTCTTTGACACGCCGCAATAGAGCGTGGGTACGATTAACTTGAGTAAGTTCAGTTAACGTAGCTAATACGCTGCCAGGATTTAAAAGTGTCATGGGAATTTTATATTTAAGATTATTGATTAAGATATTAGGTACAATTTTATACTTACATCCAAATCATAATCTAAATTTTGCAATTTATAAATATTTGTAAATGCACATACTTACTTGGTAATTTATTTATCCGTATCTGTATAAATAATATGTATCAAAGTGCTTTATACAAGTTGAATTACGATTTTATATAAAGCATTAAAATCACTAAAAATACTTGTAAAAATTTGAGTTTGCTTCTTAAGGACGGGACAAACCCGCCCTACTATTGGTCGATTGCATAAGTTTTGCGGGGTTTGCGTAGTGCGAGCGTCCCGCTCGCTAGCCAACACGAGCGAGCAAGATGCTCGTACTACGAATGTATTACCCATCAAATTTAATGTGGCGGAGTACTACTATACTCGAAATTGATTACGCTGCCTTTGGCATTTGAGAAGAAACAATACCTTGATAAAAAGTTTGTAGTTGACGGGTAGCAGCCGACCATCCCCAACGTTCTGCTTCTTCACGAGCATTTTGACGGATAACTTCTCGCTCTTCTTTTTTTTCTAAAAGACGAAGCGTAGCAGCGATCGCACCTGCATCATCAGATTTTGGTTCAAAAAGATATCCGTTGACTCCATCAGTAACAATATCTGGAATACCTCCCGAACGTGCTGCAACTACAGGACATCCAGCCGCCATTGCTTCTAATAGCACTAATCCTAAAGTTTCCGTGCGAGAAGGGAAAATGAAAGCGTCAGCGCTAGCAAAGGCTGAGCCTAAATCAGTGCCGGTAAGATAGCCGACAAAATAAGTATTCGTTTGGGCGAAGTGTTTTTCTAAGGCTTCGCGATGGGGACCATCCCCTACTAACGCCAATCTAGCTTCAGGAATAGCTTCTAAAATTGGTTTAATGCGCTCGATCTCTTTCTCCGCAGACAAACGTCCTACATAAAGTAGCAGGGGGCTTTGCGGATGGTTTTGCGACAGTTGCTGACGCATTTGCTCGCTTGCAAGACTTGGATGAAATAATTCTGTATCTACTCCTCGCTGCCATAAATCTACACGTTCGATGCCGTGGGAGGTCAATTCTTGCATCATCGCCGTAGAAGTACATAAATTTAAAGCGGCTTGATTGTGACCTGCTTTGAGTAATTCCCAAAGCAATCCTTCTAACATTCCCAAACCGTAATGTTGTAGATATTGCGGCAGGTGAGTATGATAGGAAGCTACTAAAGGAATGTTATTTATTTTACTATGAATAATTCCGGCTAAACCTAGAACAGCCGGGTTAACTACATGAATAATATCTGGGTTAAATTCTTCCAAAACATCACCGATCGCCGGACGAGGTAACGCTAATTTTAATTCTGGATACATCGGTAGAGGAAAGCCAGAAATACCATAAATCTTAGCTCCCTTATATTCTGTCATGCCGCCATCCGGGCAAATCACTAATACTCGATCGCCATTACGCTGCAAATGTTCGACGGTATGACGAAGGCGCGTGACGATGCCGTCAACTTTCGGTAAGAATGTTTCGGTAAATAAGGCAATTCTCATAGAATATGGAGTATAACAGGGTTACAATTTCCGTAGCAGGATAATCCCATTTCGCATCGTTAGTTAAAATTTAAAATGTAAATAGCGATCGGCGGTGAAGCGCATTTTAAATTCACCAAATTTCGTAGCGTTCGCCCTGACTAAAAATTTAAAGCTATTGTTAGGTATGTTGGTTGTGCTAAAAGTATAATTGCCTGCGAGCAAAAAATTTTAGTAGGTAGCTATTAGCAGTTTTTTTTCCAACTAATTACTAACTACTAAAAAATTTGTTACCCCTTACTTTCTATGCCAAGAGACTTTCGGCAAAATTTGTTTGTTATCAACTCTTTGCTGATATTTAACAGCAAAGTTTAATAAGGAATCTAACAAAGAATCAGAAAGTAGGTGGGGCTGTAAACCCAAATCCAGCAGTTTGGTATTTTTAGCGTTAAAGTAATGCTGCTCTGACTCTACTCTGGGATTTTCTAAGTGATTGATATCTACATTCAACCCCATAGCATTACCAGCTTTTTTCACCATCATGGCTAAGTCGGCGATGCTGAAAAGTTCGGTGAACTGGTTAAATACGCGGAATTCTCCAGGTTGGGCTGGATTTGCGATCGCCAATTCAACACACCTTACAGTATCTCGAATATCCAAAAAGCCTCTAGTTTGTCCGCCTTTACCGTAAACGGTGAGGGGATGTGAGATCGCAGCTTGGATGCAGAAACGGTTTAATGCCGTACCGAACACGCCATCGTAATCCAGGCGGTTGATCAACATTTCGTCCATACCCGTTTCTTCGGTTAAGACACCGTAAACTACCCCTTGATTCAAATCTGTGGCTCGCAATCCCCAAATTCGACAAGCGAAATGGATGTTGTGGCTGTCATGAACCTTGCTCAGGTGGTAAAAACTACCTGGCTGTTTGGGATAGGGTAAAGTATCTTTTCGCCCGTTATGCTCGATGGTGATATAGCCTTCTTCGATATCGATGTTAGGCGTACCATATTCACCCATTGTCCCCAACTTGACTAAATGGCAATCGGGGAAATCCTCACGCATGGCATAAAGTAAGTTCAATGTGCCAACAACGTTGTTAACTTGTGTTAAAACAGCGTGTTCGCGATCGATCATTGAAAAAGGAGCCGAGCGCTGTTCGCCAAAATGCACTATGGCTTCTGGCTCAAACTGATGTAAAGCTTTTTGAAGAAACTCGTAATTAGTAATATCGCCGATAAATAATTCGACAGATTTACCAGTTAAATCTTTCCAGCGCTGGATACGTTGTTGAATAGGTGTAATGGGCGTTAAAGTTTGCACCCCTAATTCATTATCCCAGTGCCGTCGTACTAAATTATCTAAAATTCCAACTTCATAACCACGATTTGAAAGATAAAGTGCAGTTGCCCAACCACAATATCCATCGCCACCAATTACCAGGACTTTCATTTTCCGTCTTTTATACTCGCTGATAGCTAAATCTATCAGGTTTGTGTCCCTTAGAAACCATCATCGAGATACTAAGTTGAAGATTCTTACCTTCATAAAGATGAATTGTGCCCGACACAGCCACGAAAAACCGCACCCAAATCCAAACATAAATAATTTTTAACTTTTTATATTAACCTTGCGATCGCCCACGGCGCAGTCTGAGAAATGGCGTGCTTCTAAAAAAAAACGAGTACTCCACCACATTAATTTTGCTGGGTAATTGGAAATATCTAAAATTCTCTTCTCCCCCCTCTCCCCACACTTCCCCCTCTCCCCCATCCTGCCCTCACCCGGCATTTTTTATGAGAACAAAGCACTAGGGGACGCGCTGAATGGGGAAAAATTAAAATTCCGGCACTCCTGACTACTAACTTAATGCACCAGTTTCAGGCAGTTTCAAGCCTTATTGTAAAGAACTGTTACGATAATGCCGTCAAAACGCTTTGGAGTCTTGACAACTAATGGGGAAGCCGATATCGTGAGATACATACCCGGGTAAGAACGTAAAAGAGTTATATGCAAGCTAAGCAAAAAGTTACTTTGTATCTATCCCCAGAACTGCACAAAAGTTTAAAAATACGTTCAGCAGTTGAAAGCGAACCAATGTCAGAGCTTGCCGAGCGTGCCCTCGTATTTTATCTAGCAAATTCAGAATTGGTAGATGAAGTCGAAGGTTCTTACGGAAGAACTCACAGGGTTTACTCGTGTCCTAACTGCGAAAGTTCACTAGTCTTGCGTGATGGGGAATTGGTTGCCCTCGGTAATCAACCAGGATTGATTGGTAAAGATGTTTCTATCGGTAAGGTAGAAAATGAAGAGTCAGTTAATCAAGAAGCGGACGAGGAGTTAGTTCCTTGTTAATTAGGCGAGAATTATGAATAGTTAATTCATAATTCAGTCTTTACCAAAATTTAAAGAAAAATGAACGATGTCTGTAGTGTTTGTAGGTCCCAAGTAGGTTGATATATGAAAGAAGAGCTCAACATACTAATTCAAGCTCAATATCCCTTAATCTACCTTGTGACCTCCGAGGAAGAGCGGGCTGAGCAAGCAATTTATTCCATCGCTCAATCTTCAAAGCCACAGCGTCGATTGTATGTATGGACAGTAACCCACGGTATAGTGGAGTATGGTCAAGGTCGGAGCGTAACTCAGCATAATACCGTTTCTCCAGAAGCGGCAATTGAGTGGATTATTCGGCAGAAAGAGCCAAGTATATTTATTCTTAAAGATTTACATCCGTTTATTGATGCACCTGCGACTACGAGGTCTTTACGAGATGCGATCGCCAGTTTCAAAGGCACTCAGAAAAATATAATTTTGATGTCGCCAATGCAGCAGGTTCCCATCGAGTTAGAGAAGGAAGTTGTAGTCTTAGATTTTCCGCTGCCAGATATGTCCGAGCTTAATCAAGTTTTGGATAGTCATATAGGTCAGCAAAATGCGCGACGATTAACAACTGAGGCAAGGGAAAAATTACTCAGAGCGGCTTTAGGATTAACTAAAGATGAAGCCGAGAAAGTATATCGCAAAGCTCAAGTAACGAAAAAGCGTTTAACCGAAGAAGAAGTAGATATAATTTTATCTGAGAAGAAACAGCTAATCCGACGCAATGGTATATTAGAATACATTGAAGAAGATGAAACGATTGATGCTGTTGGTGGCTTAGAAGAATTGAAGAAGTGGCTAACGCAGCGCTCTGATGCTTTCACGGAGAAAGCGAGAGAATATGGCTTACCGCAACCAAAAGGTATGTTAATTCTGGGGGTTCCAGGCTGTGGAAAATCTTTAATAGCAAAAACTACTTCTAGATTATGGGGTTTACCACTGTTGCGTTTAGACATGGGGCGTGTCTACGATGGCTCAATGGTAGGACGAAGTGAAGCCAATTTAAGAAATGCTCTTAAAACAGCCGAATCTATTTCCCCGGCAATATTGTTTATTGACGAATTAGATAAATCCTTTGCTGGTAGTTCCGGTTCTGGTGATTCAGACGGAGGAACTTCGAGTCGGATATTCGGATCTTTCCTAACTTGGATGCAAGAGAAAAAATCACCCGTGTTTGTGATGGCGACTGCTAACCGGGTAGAACGCTTGCCAGGAGAATTTTTAAGGAAAGGTCGATTTGATGAAATTTTCTTTGTGGATCTGCCTACATCTCAGGAAAGGCAAGATATCTTCACGATCCACTTAACCAAGCGCCGTAAGGACATCTCTAGATTCGATTTGCAACAGTTGTCGAAGATGTCTGATGGCTTTTCTGGGGCAGAAATTGAACAAGCGATTGTAGCGGCAATGTACGAAGCTTTTGCTCAAGATCGCGAGTTCACCCAGCTAGATATTATTGCTGCACTCAAAGCGACGTTACCGCTGTCTCGAACGATGCAAGAGCAAGTAACAGCGCTTAGAGACTGGGCGAGACAAAGAGCGCGTCCAGCGGCAGCCTCCGTAGCTGAATATCAGCGAATGGAGTTTTAACAAGCTTTCTCCTACTTTATTTAGTAGGAGCAAAGGCTAGCAAACCCAAAGCTAGCAAATAAAAAAACCGCGCAATTGTCAAGCGCGGCTGAGTCAAAAAAAACCGTTGTCTTAAATCTCAATCTTCTTTTTGGAGGAAACCCAAATGTCTCACTTTAGCACTCTACGTACCAAAATTACCGACGCTGAAATTCTCAAAGCTTCTTTAAGCGATTTAGGTATCACCGTTAAATCTGAAGCTGATGTTCGTGGTTATAACGGTCAGCGCGTCCGTTCCGACATCGTTGCAGTTTTGGAAGGCGAATATGATTTAGGTTGGTCTCGCAACAGCGATGGTTCCTTTGATTTAATTGCGGATCTTTGGGGTGTTGCTAAGAAGCACAACCAGACCGAGTTAATCAACTCCATCAATCAAAAGTATGCTGTTAACAAGACTTTGACTGAAGTTAAGCAACGCGGTTTGCAAAATGCTAACGTCAAGTTGGTATTGCAATAGAAATTTTTCTGCGCGTTCCCAAAGCTGCACGGGTTAACTTAATTAAATAATAGCGGTTAACCCGCTTTTTCGGGATTGGGACTTACCCAGTCCCTTTTGCTTTGCCTATATTGAATTTAACATTTTTTAACGACAACTTCAGTTATCTGTAATTCAATAGGGTATTAAAACCTCGCTTATTCGATCGGCGAGGTTTTTTCAATTTCAAATCGATAAAAAACTTGTTTTTTGCGTAGGTGCCGATTTATATGAGATGCTGATTAATTAAATGCTGAAATTTTTTCTAAAGTTAAATTTATTTTGATGTCTGTTGTTTCTTCTGTCTGCGTCACCGTTCCCGCAACAACTGCGAATTTAGGCCCGGGTTTTGATTGTATTGGTGCAGCTTTAACCCTTTATAACGAATTGAAATTTACTTGCTCAGAATTGGATCGAGGTAAAAAACTAATTATTAACGTTACTGGAGATGAAGCCGCAAAAGTAGCGAAAGATGAAAGCAATCTTGTATATCAAGCATTTATAAAATTTTTTCAACACATACAACAAACACCACCCCCAGTAAAAATTGAGATTAAATTAGGGGTTCCATTAGCGCGGGGTTTAGGTAGTTCCGCAACAGCTATTGTTGGTGGATTAATCGGGGCGAATGTATTGGCAGGTGAAATTTTAACTCCAGCCCAGATAATGGAATTGGCGATCGCAATCGAAGGGCACCCGGATAACGTAGTACCTGCGCTATGGGGTGGATGTTGTTTGGCAGCGACAAGTGATACGGGATGGGAAATTTGTGACATCCCTTGGTGTAAAGATGTCGTACCAGTAGTAGCAATTCCAGATTTTGAACTTTCAACTAGTGAAGCAAGACAAGTATTACCAACTCAAGTAAGTCGTGGAGATGCGATTTTCAATACAGCGCATCTGGGATTGTTGCTGCGTGGATTGGAAACTGGCAATAAAAATTGGTTGCGGGCTGCTTTGCAAGATAAGTTACATCAGCCTTACAGAAAAGACCTGATTCATAGTTACGATGATATTTATACCGCAGCCTTATCATCTGGTGCTTATGGCATGGTTATTAGCGGCGCTGGTCCCACATTACTGACATTAACTGATACTAATAATGTTCAAGCTGTAGCAGCGGCTATGGCTTCTGAGTGGGAAAAACAAGGAATTAAAGCCCAAGTAAAAATACTCCAGATTGATAACCAAGGAACAAGAAGCGTTGTTCAAGGATAATTGCGATTATGCAAAATATTCAGTCAGAAATTGGAGTGATTCGCTCCCAAATTAATCAACTGCGCCGAGAAGGTGCTTCTCTTGCCGTAAATATAACCCCTTCCCAAGAAGATTCACCCCAAGCAATCGCCGAAGCTTACCGTCGTCAGGCAAGGGAAAATCCTCAATTATTTGCCGAGCTTAAAGGTATAGATGATGCGATCGCAGCCTTAGAAGCTCAACTAATAGAAAAACAAACTTTGTTAAAAAAATCTAACAAAGGATATATTACCCGTTCTCAGCAGAAAGAAGAATTAGAGAAAGTTAAAACCGAAGCTAAAGCTCATGCAGAGCGAATCAATCAACTATCATCAGAACTTGCTACAGAAGTCAATAGTCTCAAAGCCTGTGCCGACAATTTAACTCCGCTTTATTGGCGAGTGTATTACAAACCTTTTATTACTGGCTTCAAAACTATTTCCGTTCCTTATGTTCGTTGTGATGATGATGTTTGGACTATTGTTAATCGTATCGTTTGAAGATTGTTAACTATTTTCTATCTTTCTGAAGACGCAGTTTATGTTACAAATTGCAACGGTGGCTATAGCTTCCGTTACAATTCGTCTTAACAAAAGTTTATAAAATATATGATTTTTCGGGTTTTTATGAGTATTTATTACTAAAAAAAGCCGAAATTTTTATTTTATAGGGGTAAATTCTGTTTACAAAACTATAAATTGCTTAATATAATGTAAACATTAAGAAATAATGTAAACTGATTGTCAGTAATGAGTGAATTTCCTTGGCTAACTTCTATAATTCTGTTGCCATTGGTAGCAGCAGTTTTCATTCCGTTGCTTCCTGATAAAGAAGGTAAAACCGTTCGTTGGTATGGTTTGGGTGTAGCGATCGCCGACTTTACATTAATCATTTATGCCGCATGGCATAGTTACGATTTTCAAAACGCATCATTTCAACTGGTTGAGAAATACGCTTGGGTACCCCAGTTGGGTTTAAATTGGTCTGTGGCGGTTGACGGTTTGTCAATGCCCTTGATTTTATTAACAGGTTTAATTAATACTTTGGCGATTTTCGCGGCTTGGAGAGTTACAAACAAGCCGCGTTTATTTTATAGTTTAATGTTAGTGATGTACGCCGCTCAGATTGGCGTTTTCGTCGCTCAAGATTTATTAATGTTCTTCTTGATGTGGGAAATTGAGTTGGTTCCCGTATACCTGCTAATTTCCATCTGGGGAGGACCAAAACGTCGCTACGCGGCAACTAAATTTATTATTTATACTGCGGCTGCATCTATATTTATTTTGGTAGCAGCGTTTGCAATGGCATTCTCTGGCGATACCGTAACTTTTGACATGGCAGCTTTGGGAATGAAGCAATATCCCAAAACCCTGGAAATGCTTGCTTATGCTGGTTTCTTAATTGCCTTCGGCGTAAAACTGCCAATTTTCCCTCTTCATACTTGGCTACCGGATGCTCACGGTGAAGCTTCTGCACCAGGTTCGATGATTTTGGCTGGTGTCTTATTAAAGATGGGTGGTTATGCATTAATTCGCATCAACATGGAAATGCTGCCCAACGCTCACGTTGTTTTTGCTCCCGTATTAATAATTTTGGGTGTAGTTAACATCATTTACGGTGCTTGCTGTGCTTTCGCACAAACCAACTTGAAGCGTCGTTTGGCTTATTCTTCCATCGCTCACATGGGTATCGTGTTAATCGGAATCGCTTCCTACACCGAAATTGGTATGAGCGGTGCGATGTTACAAATGATTTCCCACGGATTGATTGCAGCGGCTTTATTCTTCCTTTCCGGCGTAACTTACGAACGCAGCCACACCTTAGATATGGATAAAATGGGTGGAATGGCTTCATTTATGCCCAAAATCTTTGCTTTATATACTGCTGGAGCAATGGCTTCATTAGCATTACCGGGAATGAGTGGTTTTGTTGGAGAATTGATGGTATTCCTTGGTATTGCTAGCAGCGATGTATATAGCTCCAGCTTTAAGGTTGTAGTTGTATTGTTAAGTGCTGTAGGCGTAATTTTGACTCCGATTTATTTACTATCTCTATTGAGACAAGTATTTTACGGCAAACAGAATCAAGAATTACATTTGGATGAAATAGTACCCGATGTCAAACCCCGCGAACTTTTGATTACTGCTTGTTTACTACTTCCAATTATCGGTATTGGCTTATATCCGAAATTAGCGACACAAACTTATGATGTGAAGACGCAACAAGTAGCGGCTCGTGTACGTGAAGCGTTACCAGTAGTTGCATCCGAACAACCATCAAGTTTATATTCTCAAGTTTTTACCACACCAACACTGGCAGATTCAGATGTTACAGGTTTGGTTAATATTGCAGAGTAATTAAGTAAGAAATTCAGTGCTGGTGCTATTAGATAGCTTTAGAAAGATTTGGTGGGGGTGATGATGCATCACACCCATTTATTTTTGGTTAATTGTCAATTATTATTGAGGTATATAAATCAACCTTTTCTATAAACATCTTTTCGATGCTTGCACTGCAAAACTTGTACAAGTTGATTTTCATCATTAATTTCATAACGAATGTAATCACCAACCCGGATACGATATTCATTGTCAAAACCTTTTAGTTTAACAACTCCATCAGGAGGAGGCTCTGAAGCAAGTATTTAGATTTTTTCAATAACACGCTCAAGGAAATCATTCGGCAAATTGTCAATCTGCTTTTGTACTGATTTTGAAATAACTACAGTGTAGTCACTCATTATGCTTGATTGGAGCGGTTAGCAACATATTTATCCATAGTCATGGACTCACCAGCTGTATACTCAGCGCGAACAGCTTGAATTTCTTTCTGTGTTTCTAAATTATCTTCGTAAACCGCTTCTTCAGCTTCAAAAATTTGTTGTTCAATTATTTCTTGAAGTTGACATTTTTCTTCTAAATCTAGGGAAGAAATAGCTTCTGCTAAAGTTTCTAAAGAAAGTTGTAGTTTAACAATGGCTGGCATTTTTTTCTTGCTGATTGTTTTGTTTTTCGCTTGAATACACCATAATGGTGATTTTAACATTTATAATTGTTTTTAGAAGTGGAATGGTGCGTGACGCTACAAGATTTATAACTACGAAGAAGAATTATCTGCATGGTCACACACCCTACAATTATTAATTTACAAGTCGGATGGTGCGTGACACTTCAAGACTGCTAACTCTTCGTCTTGAATCCAAAATCTAAAATCCAAAATAGAAAAAACCCGACTGTAGAATTCAGCCGAGTTTTGAGAATCATGTTAAAGTTGTGCTTTAGAGAATAGATGTATTAATCTTTGCCAAATTCCTCCAATAGTTTCTTCTTGTAAGTAACTGCGGCAACGGTAACAGTTTTACCTTTGATACGGTAGATAATTCGATACATATAGGCAAACTGTTGTCTAACACTATCGTCATCGAATTCTGGCACAACTTCACCAGCAGTAGGACAGTGACTCAAACTGCGAGTCACATCAAGTATTTTCTTAACTACTGCCGCAGCATAAGAAGCAGAATCACGAGAGATATATATGGCAATTGCTTCTACATCATCTAAAGCTTTAGGTGACCATTCTACTTGATAAGCCATTTGCTTAAACGTTCTTTGGCCTCATTATGTGTCCTTGTTCCTCTAGTATCGGCTACTTCTATGCTACGTCGCACTTTTTCGCTCACATACAAATGATATTGAATATCTTCAACGGAACAATTATCTGGTAATTGCTTCAAAATAGATTGGATGCTTTCCTTTGGAGTACTCATAATCTTATTTTTTGGGTATTTATATAAATTCGGAAATAGCTTGATGGGCATATGCCCACCTCTATTGTCTCCTAAAAGTTGCTGTAATTGGTAATAGCATTCTTCATATTGTCCAGTACTTCTGATACAGACATGGTTCCTAAATCTCCAGAAGCACGGGTACGAATACTTAAAGTATTGGATTCTACCTCTTTTTGTCCCACTACAGCCATTACGGGAATTTTCTGTTTTTCGGCATTACGTATTAGTTTACCAAGTCTGTCGCCACTGGTATCTACTTCCGCACGAATACCTAACATAATCATTTTAGAAACAACATCTTTAGCAAAATCTAATTGCGCTTCAGTTACTGGTAATAATTTTGCTTGTACTGGTGCTAGCCATAAAGGAAAATCACCTGCATATTCTTCAATTAAAATGCCAATTAATCGCTCTAGGGAACCAAAAGGAGCGCGGTGAATCATTACCGGGCGTTGACGAGTACCGTCTTCAGCAACGTATTCTAATTTAAAGCGTTCGGGTAAGTTATAGTCTACCTGTACCGTTCCTAACTGCCATTCTCTTTCCAAGGCATCTTGAAAGATAAAATCTAATTTGGGACCGTAAAAAGCAGCTTCCCCTATTCCTTCAAAGTGTTCCATTCCCAGCTTTTCTACGGCACGGCGAATTGCACCTTCGGCTTTGTTCCAAGCTTCATCGGAACCAATATATTTATCGCTTTCGGGGTCGCGAAAACTTAATCTGGCTTTAAAATTCTTTAATTGCAGTTTGTTGAATACCGATAAAATTAAATCTACGACGTTGAGAAATTCTTCATCAAGTTGTTCGGGAGTTACAAATAGGTGAGAATCATCTACCGTGAAGCCTCTTACCCTTGTCAAACCACCTAGTTCACCCGATTGTTCGTAGCGGTAAACCGTGCCGAATTCAGCTAAACGTATTGGTAGTTCTCGATAGGAACGCAGTTCGCTGTCGTATATTTGAATGTGAAACGGACAGTTCATCGGCTTCATTACAAAACCGTTTTCTAATTTTGCAGCTTCCTCATCTTCCGCCATTAAAGGAAACATATCTTCTTTGTATTTCTGCCAATGTCCTGAAGTTTTAAATAAATCAACTTTGGCAATATGAGGTGTTGCTACAGGCAAATAACCCCGCTTCAACTGTTCTTGCTTGAGAAAATCTTCTAATAGACTTCTTAATAAAGTACCTTTAGGAGTCCACAGCGGTAAACCCGGTCCGACTAAATCGGAAAAGATAAATAATCCTAATTCTTTACCTAATTTACGATGGTCGCGACGCATTGCTTCTTCTTTACGCCGCTTGTATTCTGTTAACTGCTCTGGGTTTTCCCAAGCGGTACCGTAAATACGCTGTAGCTGTGCTTTATTCTCATCTCCGCGCCAATAAGCACCAGCGACGCTTTCTAATTCGATCGCTTTTGGCGTTAAATCGCTGGTATTTTCTAAATGAGGTCCGGCACATAAATCCCACCATTCTTCCCCCAAATGGTAGATTGTAATTGGTTCTTCTTTAATATCTTCTAGGACTTCTAACTTATAAGGTTCGTTAATTTCTTGAATGCGGCGTTGGGCTTCCTCGCGACTGACTTCTTCTCTAATAACGGGTAATTTACGATTAATTATTTTCACCATCTCCTTATAGATGGCTTTCAAATCCTTCTCGGTAAACGGTTCTGGATTATCAAAGTCATAGTAAAAGCCGTTTTCAATCCACGGACCGATCGTGACTTGACTTTTAGGAAACAGCTTTTGCACCGCCATTGCCATAATATGAGAAGCTGTATGACGAATCTTTTTCAAATCTTCAGATTCGCTGGTACGCGGTAGATTGATTTTTTGGGGTTCAGATTCACTCAAGTATTCCGAAGGTGACATCGGCTGTTTAACCATTGGCGAAAGTTACTTTATTTTGGAACTGCATCTATATTAACGACCTTGGGTAAACTGCATCATTTTTCCTTGTGAAATGTTGTTAACATCAGGGAGTAGGGAGTAGGGAGGATGAGGAGATGGAAAGATGGGGAAGAATAAATAATTCTTAACTCGCGTCCTTTTAAGAAGCAACGAGCCGAAAATACTGTAAAAACTAGCTTTATTAATTTAATTCATTCGTAGCGAGGGGATTTTTCACCTTTAATATCCAAACCTTCCCATTATGAAAGCTGCTCCTAACTTATAATTCCTAACTCATAAGTCCTAACTCCCTGCTCCCTGCTCCCTGCTTCCTGCTTAGAGCTCCCTATTCTCTGTCTTTAGGATAGGTACAAATCAGAAAGTTAATATATATAATATAAAAAAGTGTAATAAAAATTACAGATTTTTTTAAGGTTCTATCTTGAGAAGTATGTTGCGTTAAATGTTAAGAATATTAAAGAACGTTAATATTAGTAATAAAAATCGAATTTTTCTTCTCATTTATGCGAGACTCTAATTTACCGGAGCCTGAATTACTAAAGACGGTGTTGCAGCCGTTGTTGGAATTCGAGTACTGGTTTGCTCGTTCGCGAACCTTCCTTGAAACAGAGCAGCTATCATTCTTAGATAAGCAGGAACAATCCGATCTATTGACAAGGGTGAAGTTTGCAGGTGATGAAGTGACAGCAAAAATGTTTACAGTTGCTGAAGGTAAGGTGGGGATTGATATGGCAACGCTTATGCCAAGGCATAAGTTAGTTACTGAATGTTGGAATGTCGCGATGCGATTCCGCTCTAAGCAGGATTCTGAAGGGCGAGACGAACTATAAAATTAATAATACTTTTTCTAAACTTCTTTAAGATTAATGACGTTTGGGAGAAAATGTAATTAATGTTACATGGAATCATTTTCTGCATAGCGAATCTGCTCGATTAAGTATGGTCGCACTCATGGCGTATCGGGAACTTGTATATTACGGATGCAAGTTAGAGTGCTTGTCCAATTCAAATGAATGTTTAAAAACTTGCTGCTTCTAAAGGAAAAACTCAATGCTATTACAACTGCTTTACATTCTCGCTTTTACTATTCTTGCTTTCATAGCCGTTGCTAACTTGATTCGTAATTTAATCATGTTTAGTTTTGATAGACCTGGAAATTATCCACCACGATTCGGAAGAACTGAGGTTGGAGGCGTTTATCCCAATCAAGGTAATTATCCGTTGTCTGCATCTCGAAGACAGTTTGTACCCCATCCCGAACTTTTAGATAATTCTGGCAATATCGTTAAAGAGCCACTGTTAGTAATGCGTTCGATTAATGTTGAAGATGCTCGCCAACAGCTTGATGCTCTTTACGAATCGTCTCCAGGAAGTAAAGCTGATAGTTCCGAGGAAGGTTAGAGCTAATAATTTAATTTTATAGAGATGCGATATATAGAGACGCGATATTATGAGCGTCTCTACATTTATTTAGGCTTCAATCACAACTCGGAGGTTGCCGCGTTTTTTGGCAACCCGACAAGCAGTGGTGCTACCAGAACGCTCGAATTCTAAATCGAGAATTGTTGGACCAACTCGCAAATTATGAAGCGAAAGACTATTTATCGACTCTGGTAATGCCGGATCGATAATTCTCAAGCAATTGTTGGGCGCGTCGGGTACTAAGTTAACCATCATTTGCAGTAGCTGGAAGATAGAACCAGTAGCCCAAGCTTGGGGGGTACAAGCTACCGGGTACCTTACGGGAGCTTCATCACCGTTACGCTCGTAGCCGCAAAATAATTCGGGTGGACGTTGGTAAGGCTGCATGGAAGTCATATCGAACAAACCTTGAAAAATTTCCAAAGCTTGGTCAACTAATCCTAGCGATCGCAATCCCATCGCGATAATAGCGTTGTCGTGGGGCCATACCGAACCGACATGGTAGCCCATTGGGTTATAAGCTGGAGACAAACTACTGAGAGTACGAATACCCCAACCGTTAAACATATCGGGTGCCCGCAGTCTTTCCGCAACGCTATAGGCATTTTCAGGTGTAAAAATGCCCAACTGCAAGCAGTGACCGGGGTTAGAACTAATACTGTCTACTTGCCGACCATCGCCATCTAAAGACAAGGCGCAAAAATCTTGGTCTTCAATCCAAAAATCTCTATTAAAACGAGCTTTTAAACTTCTAGCATCTTCTTGCCAGCGATCTGCTAAATCGAGTCGCTTTTTCATTCGAGCAATTTCTGCAAGACGCATTTTTGCCGAATAAACATAACCTTGCACTTCACATAAGGTAATTGGACCGTTCGCTAATTCTCCTTTACGGTCTACAATACAGTCACCAGAATCCTTCCAACCTTGGTTAACCAAACCGCGCTTCGATCTACGGAAGTAGCTGAGGTAGCCAGTTTCTTTGAGATTGCGGTCTATCCAATCCATTGCCGCCAAAGCATTTGACCAAAGTTGCTCTAAGGTTTCGCCATCGTGAGTCCAAGCAAAGTACTCAGCATAAAGCATTAACCACAAAGGTGTAGCATCAACCGTACCGTAGTAAGGCGTATGAGGTATTTCCTGAGTGCGAGCCAATTCTCCGAAACGCAACTCGTGGAGAATCTTACCCGGTTCTTCTTCGCGCCAGTCGTCGTCAACTTTACCTTGATAGCGAGCGAGTAAAGTTAAAGTCTCTTTGGCGATTTCCGGATTTAACATCAAAGTTTGGTAAGCGGTAATCAACGAATCCCTACCAAACAAAGTAGAAAACCACGGTACTCCAGCAGAAACAGTCATTGATTTCCCAAAAGACTGGCGCAACAAATACATATCTTGTTCGCCGCGCTCGATTACTCGGTTAAAAGTACCTTTATCCGCACGAATTTGAGTAATCTTTTGTACCCAGTTTTGTTCCTCCATCATCTCGGCGGATCTAGCCTGAACCAAGGTAACGGGAGCGCTAACTGTGGAGGTAGGCTTGTTATTAGTAAACATATTAATCCGATAACCCAGCTTTTGGGTTTCGTGGCTGGCTAATTCCAACTGCCAAACAGCAGTATAACCCTTAAAATAATTTGGTTGACGATGTTGGAAATGGATGCGCGATTCCATTATCAAGTTATCCAATCCTTGATAAGCAAGCGTCAAAACTTCTTCTTTCCTTGAGGAGCGTTCATCTTGACTCGATCCGACATCATTGCTTGCTTCTTGTGATTGCGGTTCTACCAAACGCAGCAATCTACCGCGATTCTCCCTACCAAAACCTCGGACTTCAAATAAATCTACATAATCCGCATCAAAGCTAATACTTAACTCAAAGCTAACAGTGGTCGTACTATAGTTAGAAACTTCTATCTCTTCAAACAAGGCACCATTTAGCACCAACTCCCTGCGAATTCCTACAGTATCCGCTTGCAATCGGTCGTCAATCCTGGGATTAGTACACAACACCGAAAGTGAAAACCCTTTGTTCGCAGTGCTGCTGAGCAAAATTGGCGATCGCCCTTCAATTTGAAATTCCAATCGACTTAAAAAGCGGGTATCGCAACAAAACATTCCCATGCTGGGATTAACATCATTAAGCGAACAACCAGCAATGTTACCTAAAGTGTCTGTGACTAAAAACAAGTCATCATCTTTTATAGTTAAAGATGCTTGCGGTCTTTCACTTAAAACGCAGGGCCATTCTGGGATAGGAATTTGGTCGGCAGGAACAAAAGTTTTTCCGTCTAGTAAAATCTTGTCCGGTGTCATTAGGGTATCCGGTGTCATTAGCAAAAATTCCGTGTACAGGTGTATAGTTTCAAAGTTAGCAATGCGTCAGCAGGAAAAAAGACGCGGTTTAAAACTTATTTGAGCCATTGAGCAAGAACATTAATCGCATACAGTTAAATCGAGGGACACAACAAGAGCAAATATCTAAAATCTTGATAAATCTGTATATTTATAAAAGTATCGTAACTAGCAAACCTATTTTAAATAAAACCAAGTAATAATTTGGTTGATTTGTACTTAACTTTTAAAGCGCTATGCAAGCAAAAAACCATTAACATAATACATTTCAACTGTTGTCGATGCAACTAGTTGGTTTGCAAGTTATGTATATTTTATCTATTAACTATTACAGTAAATTATTTAAACACGTTATATAATTTTTATCTATATTTATTTATCTATACGTAAAGTAAATATAACCATACTTATAAACATTCTTTTTAATCTTGAATAGACAAAAACAATGCATTTTTTTATATATACCATAAAATTAATCGTTAATTCAAAACCACCAAAATTTAGCCGCGCTTTACGGCAATTTTTTTAGTAGTTTAATATTTCTTGAAAAGGTAAGTATATTGATACTACTAAATCCATTAGCTGCCTTTACGATCGAACTATAAATACTATCAAAGAACGCTATTAGTCAACTGCCCCACCTACAAGGGGATGGGTTTTACAGGCGATCGATAAAATAAAATATTTCACAATAAAACAAAGTCCGCTTGGGGCAGACTTTGCTTATATAACTCTACACTAACACCGATTGTCAAAGCTCATACCTTTAGAAAAAGTAAAAGGTATTCAAACCTTGACAGTTATAGCTTATAAAGATTGAGTCGAATTCAGAACCATAGAATAAGCTCTCTCATACTCGTCAGTCATCGATTCAACGCTAAAGCGGCTAACGACATATTCCCGACAAGTTTGACGATCTAGTTTTGTAGCTTTTGGAACCATCTCAATCGTTTGCTCTAAGTTGTCGCAAACGAAACCTGTTTTTCCATCGGCGATAACTTCCGGTACGGAACCCAAATTCATGGCGATTACAGGGGTACCGGCAGCCATTGACTCAATCATCACTAAACCAAAAGGCTCTCGCCAAGTGATGGGAAACAATGTTACGGTTGCTTCACCCAAGAGTTTCACCTTATCCTCATGGGAAATCTCCCCAAAATATTGAATTTGTTCGCCATCAATTAATGGTTCTACTTTTTCTCGATAGTAATCAACGTCTACCGCGTCAATTTTACCGGCGATTTTCAACGGTAAACCACTAGCACGAGCAATTTTAATCGCTTCTACCGCTCCTTTTTGTGGCGAGATTCTACCTACAAAAGCCAAATAAGCAGGTTGTGCGGGTTGGCTGACGAAGGGATAAACAGCCGTATCAATGCCGTTGTAGACTGTATGAACGTAATTTAAATCCGGGCAAGGTTCTCGCTGTGAAGAGGAAATACTAATTAAAGGCTGCTCGCTAAAACGCCGATGTATTTTAGCAGTATCGGATGTAAATGCGCCGTGGAGCGTATGTACGGTAGGCGTTTTGACAAAACCGCTGTATGCAAGAGATGCATAACCAATGTGAGAATGAATAATATCAAAATTGGCGTAACATTCTTGATAAACGTCAGCGAGCATCATTTGATGGTAAACATCTGGCTCTTGAATAGAAGAGTCGAGCCGTAAAGCTCGATCGTGAACCGAATGCAACTTTGAAGAAATAATCGAATCACCAGAAGCGAACAAAGTTACTTCATGTCCGCGCCGAACCAATTCATCCGTGAGAAGTTTGACAATCAGTTCTATTCCGCCGTAGCGAAAGGGAGGAACGCGCTCCCATAAAGGAGAAATTTGAGCAATTCTCATGTTTCACCGATGTGGTAAATAAAGCATATCAGCCCCGTACATATTATTCTAAGGCCATTAATTCCGACGGGGTAAGTATGCTATGCCTTCGTTTGCTTTAATAACCCGACAAAGGTAGCTTAAATACCTGGGTATATATTAATAACAAGGCATAAGGGAACAACAGTTAAGCAGCGATCGTTAATCACTTTATGAATTTAATAATGTGTCGCTACCATTGCTTATTACTCGATCGCAATTAAGCTATCCAAAATTCGTTTACTCTGTGCTTAATGGCAATAAAATAAATCAGCGGATATTATCAGCCATTAATTTTAGATTCTTTTACATTGATTGATGAATCTTGAATCAACAAAATAATATTACATGAAACATGAATATGATGCAATACATACTGAATTATTGAATGTATGTTAAATCTTCGCTGTTGGTATAAAAATAAGTTACATTAACAATACAAAAGCACAAAACAATGGCATTTTTTGACAAATAAACTAGATTGGTTAGCCAAAAACTATACTTTCATCTCGGAAGTTTAAATAGATAGTTTCGCCGCTTAAGCCTTAATTATTCACGAAAATCTCCTTCGTGCTTCTTAACTGCAATTATTTGATACATCAATTTACTTATGAATCATTAAAATAAAATAATATTGTATATTTTGGCAAAAAAAGTATGTTTTATTACAAAAAATAAATGTAATATAAAAACAAAAAAAGTATATTGATATTGTTTTAATAAACAAAGACATCAATCGGTTAAGTAAGAATATAAGCAAAAAAATCAATTATTTTAAATCACCAAAATACTAAATTAAAAAGGATAATTGAATTAAATATGAACTCCTCGATCGCAGCATTTTAAATTATAAAATTAGTCCCAAGCAGTACAGACAAACGAGCTTAACTGATAAAAAAAAGTGTAAGATAGATAAAATTTAATTTATATATAGGAATCCAGATTGATTAATGTTAGCGATAGTTTGAGGTAGCCATAACTATTGGTTTAGGTAGGGAACGCCGGATTTGAAAGGAACAGAAAATATACAAAGTTTTTCCAAAATTCTGGTTACGCTTAACATTTCTTCACCGATGGCAATTATAAAGTTATTTTGTCGAAATCTCAGCAGACAACGAGGTAAAATGTTTTCATTATTAAATTTTAGATGCCTAACGGCTGTAGTATAGCTGCGATTAAAGAACTGTAATTATTTGCACAGCCCTTTAAACCGATGAAAGTATTCTTTACAAATTGCAACTTAATGTTTGACCTGAGACTCCGTTGTAGTTTGTACAATGCAGCTGTGACGTGGATTCAAATCCAGATTGTGGCTCCTTAACGACATTCATGAGCATTTCGACTTCCGTACTGAGTGATTTGATACAGGTACTACCGTACTTGCGACCTCAAATATACTTTAAAGCTTCATTAACAGCGCTCTCCCACGCGATGGAAGATCAAGTTTTGGCTGCGACAATGGAGCAGCCTTTGGTGATTGCCAGCTTTCAAAGGGAAAGATTTTACCGTCAAGAATCTCATCGCTATGAGCGTCTAGCGCAAATAAGCAATCAGGTATATGTTTTATCTGCACCAGAAACAGATTTTAGCAACAGTTCGGAATATTACGAAAAGATAGCTTTTGAGCCAAAAGATGCACTTTCTCAAGAATGGCATTTAGTGGTAATTGCTTTTAATTATGCAACTTGCTTAGTTTGTCGAGAATATCCAACTTCCATAGCTAAAAATTTACCAGAATTAAGTCCGAGTCTGGATATGGACACGGCGCGAAGATTCGAGGGAATTTGGACGGCACAAAGGGGTGTAAGCTTGAAAGCTGCCGACTTGTTATTAGATAAAATACTTATTTATCGTCCGGAATTAGCATCAAAAATTGAACGAGCGCGTCAACGGTTTGGCATTGGAGACGATCGCACTCAGAAGATTATAGACGAAACTAACGAATATGCTTGCGACATTGATACTAACCCGTTTGTGCAGCGTTTAGTTACCTATTTACAAGCCAGCCAATATAAACTACACAAAGCTTATCGGTCGATCGCCGCTCAAGCACGAAAAGAACGTTTAGTCAACTCAATTAGTACCGCAATTCGGCGATCGCTAAATCCGCAATCAGTACTAGAAGTAGCCGTACAGGAGTTAGGAGAAAACTTAGAAGCTAGTCGCTGTTTAATCTATCGCGCCCAAGCCGCCGATACGAGCGCAATCATCGAACATGAATTTATCAGCCCCGGTATTTTATCGTTATTAGGACAAACCAGAGAATTACAAAATAATCCGCTATTTCAGGAAGTAGTAGAAACGGGTGAGGGCGTGTGTATTACCGATACTTTCGCTGATTATCGGGTGAATAGTTCTTCAGCGATCGCGGATTTTGTGAAAAAGTTTTCGATTCGTTCCTGGTTGATGGAACCCGTATGGTTTCAGGGGCGAATGTTAGGCATGATAGAGTTGCAGTATTGCGACAATGAACCCCACGAATGGCAAGCTGGCGAACTAGATTTAGTTACAGCGATCGCCACCTCCGTCGCAGCCGCTTTAATTCAAGCTGAAGCCTACGTTAACCTAGAAGATTTTAACCAACAATTAGAAGCATTAGAACGCACTCGCAGCAATTTGATCGCTATTACCGGGCACGAACTGCGGACTCCACTTTCCACAATTCAGGTGTGCTTGGAAAGCCTCTCTACCGAACCAGATATGCCCTTGGAATTGCGCGAAATAATGCTAAGTACGGCACTTTCCGACTCAGAAAGAATGCGGAAACTAATTCAAGATTTTCTTACTCTTTCCAACTTAGAAAGCGGTCGAATAGAATGGCATCCAGAAACACTAACGCTACAAGAATGTGTAGATTTAGCAGTTAGCAGAATCAACGCTCGCACCAAAATAGAAGACTTACCCAAAGTTTCCGCAACAATATCCGACAATTTGCCTTTAGTTAGAGCAGATGGCGATTGGTTAGTCGAAGTGTTAGCCAAACTTCTCGATAATGCTTGTAAATTCACGCCACCCGAAGGAAAAATTAGCATCAAAGCGACTAAAAACGGCAATAAAATGGTTGAAGTTACCGTTGCCGACACCGGAAGAGGAATAGAACCCAATCGATTAGAAATAGTTTTTGACCGCTTTTATCAAGAAGAAGGAGCCTTAAGACGTACCACCGGGGGAACGGGTTTAGGCTTAGCAATTTGTCGTCAAATAGTCATTGGTTGGGGAGGAGAAATTTGGGCAGAATCATCTGGTAAAGATAAAGGCTCCAAATTTCACTTCACCGTACCGAGTGTTGAAGGAAGCCAGGAAGAGAGGGTAGTGCTGGCTGCGAGGAAGTAGATAGGGTTCGGGGGGATGAGGGGATGGGGGGACAAGGGGACAAGGGGACAAGGGGACAAGGGGACAAGGAGATGGGGAGATGGGGGGACAAGGGGATGGGGAGATGGGCGAGAGGGGGAGATGGGGGGATGGGGAGAGGGGCGAGAGGGGGAGTCCGACAGCGAGCGAGACGCTCGCACTACTCTGGTAGAGAAAAATTCTTAACTCCTAACTTTTAACTCATAACTCCTAACTCTTAACTCCTCAATATTCCCAATGCCCAATTCCCAATGCCCAATTACCAATTTCCAATTCCTAATTACCAAATTTGTAAGAACTGTTAAACTTCCTAACGTAATGGTAATATGACCCCGGTTGCAGTGTTACGATGCCGTAAAAACGTTGAGAGAACATTTGATTATGGCAGAAACACTCTCTGGAAAAACTCCTTTATTTGGTGGCAGCACTGGCGGCTTGCTCAAGAAAGCAGTAGAAGAAGAAAAGTACGCGATTACTTGGACTAGCCCCAAGCAGCAGGTTTTTGAAATGCCTACTGGTGGCGCTGCTGTGATGAATGAAGGCGAAAATATGCTGGAAATTGCTCGTAAAGAGTACGGCATCGCTTTGGGCGCTATATTCCGGAAAATGAAGATCACTGATTATAAAATTTACCGGATTTATCCTAGTGGTGAAACTCAGTACTTGCATCCGGCTGATGGTGTCTTCCCCGAAAAGGTCAACGAAGGTCGCGAAAAAATACGTTTGGTTAACCGTAAAATTGGCGACAATCCCAGTGCTGCAAAACTTAAGTTTAGTGGCGTAACACCTTATGACGCTCCTAATCCGTAATTAGGGCATGGGGTATGGGGTATGGGGCATGGGGCATGGGGCATAGGGCATGGGGCATGGGGCATAGGAATATTACCTTTGACCTTTAACCTTTGACCTTTGACCTTTAACCTATACCCCGCACCCTATAATTTATTGATAATTAAGATGTAATCCTGTGATTTT
This sequence comes from Rivularia sp. (in: cyanobacteria), assembly GCA_965234645.1. Classification (GTDB taxonomy): domain Bacteria; phylum Cyanobacteriota; class Cyanobacteriia; order Cyanobacteriales; family Nostocaceae; genus Rivularia. The sequence goes on from OZ248344.1 coordinate 1,628,485, forward strand.
TCCCGATTTCTCTGAATTCTGCTCGTTGGCAAAACAAGGTAATTTTGTCCCGGTGTATCAAGAATGGGTGGCGGATTTAGATACGCCGGTTTCAGCTTGGTATAAAGTATGCGCCGGTCAATCTTATAGTTTTTTGCTGGAATCGGTGGAAGGTGGAGAGAAATTAGGACGTTATAGTTTGGTGGGTTGCGATCCTTTATGGATTTTAGAAGCTACGGGTAAAAATCAAGGTTCGGGGGTTGATAGTTATCAAACGATTCAAACTTTCCGCGATGGAAAGCGAATCGTTTTTGAAGGCGATCCTTTCAATGCTTTAAGCGAATGTTTGACAGCTTTACAACCAGTTCATTTACCTCAATTGCCGCCGGGAATTGGCGGTTTGTTTGGTTTTTGGGGTTATGAATTAATTCGCTGGATTGAACCACGGGTAAAGGTTCATCCGCAAGACGAGCGAAATATTCCCGATGGGTTGTGGATGCAGGTGGATCACCTGTTGATTTTTGACCAGGTGAAGCGGAAAATTTGGGCGGTTGCTTATGCGGATTTACGCGACTCGAATGTAGATTTAAAAGCTGCTTACGAACAAGCTAGCGCTATGGTTTCTCAAATGGTGAACAAGCTCTCCGAACCTTTGCCACCAGAAAAAACCATCATGGAATGGACTCCACCGGGAATAAGAAATGTAAATGTTGCTGAAGAATATAAAAGTAATTTTACGAAGTCAGAGTTTTGTGCAAGCGTTGTAAAAGCCAAGGAATATATTAAAGCGGGAGATATTTTTCAAGTTGTTGTTTCCCAGAGATTATCAACTCAATATAATGGCGAACCTTTTGCGCTTTACCGTTCCCTACGTCAGATAAATCCTTCACCTTATATGTGTTACTTCCACTTTAAGGATTGGCAAATTATCGGTTCAAGTCCGGAAGTAATGGTAAAAGCAGAAAAGGATGGGGATGGAATTATTGCAACAGTGCGTCCGATCGCCGGAACTCGTCCGCGTGGTAAAACTGTGGGGGAAGATGCAGACTTTGCTGAGGATTTGCTCAAAGATCCTAAAGAAATCGCCGAACACGTGATGTTAGTAGATTTAGGACGTAACGATTTAGGGCGCGTTTGTGAAAATGGTAGCGTTACAGTTGATGACTTAATGAAAATTGAGCGCTACTCTCACGTTATGCATATCGTTAGTAACGTAGTCGGTAAATTGGCATCGGGTAAAAACGCTTGGGATTTGCTCAAAGCTTGCTTTCCTGCGGGTACCGTCAGCGGCGCACCAAAAATACGAGCAATGGAAATTATCCACGAATTAGAACCCAGTCGTCGCGGAGTTTATTCGGGGGTTTATGGATATTACGACTTTGAAGGGCAATTGAATAGCGCGATCGCAATTCGCACGATGGTAGTCCGCGATAATACGGTGATGGTGCAAGCAGGTGCGGGATTGGTTGCCGATTCCGAGCCGGAGAAGGAATATGAGGAGACTTTGAATAAGGCGCGGGGTTTGTTGGAAGCGATACGTTGTTTGCGGAATTCTTAACAAGACTACTTTTATTCTGCTCAAAGATTAGTCTTAATTTAAAAAAACTGCTTTTTATTGTAGGGTGTGTGACTAGTACAGCATGGCGGAAATAAACCCACCATTAAGAACCTTAAACAAATAAGCATTTATAGCTTTTGCAATAGTAGGCGTATTTACGCGCCCACGGTACTAGTACAGACGGGCGTAAGTCAGGTACCCATATCCGGTTGAGAAGTCGGGTTTTTAGAATACGTATCTGTAATACACTTACAAATTTTAGAAAAACCCGACTTCTGACCATTAAATGGGTGCGCTATTTAAGCCGTGTGGTACTAGGGTGTTAATTTTGAGGGAAATTAAGAATTATTTTTTCATACAGATTCTGTGACAAATGCGATCGTTTATAAATTCGCTAGCGGGTTTGGTTTCCGGTAGTTTGAGGAATTCTTCTAAAGTGATGGTTTGGAGTGTAGATTTAATTTGCATTATGCTAACGAGCAGGATGGATGATAGTAGCGAGCAAGATGGATGATGCTAGCGAGCAAGATGCTCGCACTACGATGGTTTTAAATCTCCGGTTCGATTCCTGCTGCTCTAAGTTGTGCTGCTAAACGTTCTGCTCGTTGACTTTCTTGATTTGCTTTTTCCGAACCCCATAATAACAGACTGCCATTTTCATCCCACCAGCGCAACCAATAACCCGTGCGATTCTCTCTATTTCCTTGCCATACTCCTAAAAATAGCTGCATTTGAGCAATCCAAAAACGGTTATTAGCATCGGGTTTTTGTAGATGATAGCGTTTTGAATCATCCAATTGATAAACTTCTATTTCACCGCTATCTGGTTCAAAAATGATGTAGTTGGGAACTTCTAAAATTTGTTCGTAAAAGAACCATTTTCCAGGGGGATAAGTAGGTTTAATCGAATACTCTCCGCCTTCAGTATCAGAGAGAAATTCCATGACGATAACCGGAATATCGCCTTGAAGTTGCGGCGTATAGCTGCGTTTAACTTCCTGCCGCGATACGGTAATATTAGGCACGTAAGCCCAATCTGGAGCTTTTACTACCATCTTTTGATTTACAGTAGCGCAGATACCGTAATTGGTAGAAGTAAGAGAATTATCTGGTAATTTACCTGCTATTTCTAAACTTTCGGTTAATGCAGCAGCAAGCAATGGTTGATTGATGTTATCCACGGGTTCGTTTTCTAAAACAAAGTCATCAGGGAGTTTTTCCCAGGTGATTTGGTATTCGGGAGCGGTGGAAAGCATGGGAGAAATGATAACGGTTTAATTTTAGTTTAGCGGTTGGGGTTGGAGGATTGGGAAAACCCTGGCGATTTAAATCGCGGCTACACAAGCAAAACCCGCCTGCGCGGGTTATAAATTAGTTTTGAATTCTTGAAATTTATTCTTTAGACAAAATCAAATTTAATACGTTTAATTCATTAGAAGTCAACAAATATTTATCTGTAAAGCTCTTTTTTCTGATCTCTTCTAAACTGTAACTTCTAAAAAGCACAAAAGGAAATTCTCTATAACCATCACCAATCGGTAAAATATTATTAACGGGATACACCGAGCGGATATAAGTGGCGAGAATATCGCGAAAACGCCCATCTTCGGGTTCTTCGTTTAGATTGATAAAATATTCTTTTAGCACTTCACCACTGATAAATGTAAATAATGGGAAGGCATAATATTGGTCGGAATTTCGGCTCAATTGTTCGAGATTTTGGGTTTTATCAACTTCTTCTTTGAGTTTATTAATTAATTCTATGCCATCTTTAATAGCAAAACGTAAGTTTTCGGGATAAGTTTTACGACGACTAATTATTTGCATATTTTGCCATAATTGTTCGTTTGCGTAAGTGGCTATATCTAACACCCGCATTTGGTAATTTTCTTCTAAAGCATTATTTGGAATTGGTACTATTAATAAACTTCCATTGATATAAGCTAGTTCAAGTTTGCCGAAATCTAATAATTTATCTAAACTACTACAAATTTTTGCAAAGCTATTATTAAAGGTTTTGAATAAATCGAGATAATTAAAATCTGTGCTATCTCTGACGGTAAAATCTGCCGTACCTAATAGTTTTTCTAAATTTGTATAAACTTGTTCTACTAAAATATCGCTTTTATTGCGACGATGTTCTTGTTTTAACTGTTTTATCAGGTTTGCTATCTGAGCAGAAAATGTTCCGCCAGCAGTAAAAATAGATTTACCGCCGATAGGAATGATAATAAATTTTTCTCTACCTATATTTCCATGACCAAATATTCTGGTGTTGATGGAAGCTTTTAAAATTAATAGTATATTTAATAAGGATAATACACTTTCTTAGATAGCTAATTGTTGATTTTCCAGGTCATCTTGATAATAAACTGACTTTTGAGCTAGGTAAAAAATGAGTTCTTTATCTTGATTATCAATTTTATCATCTCCGCGACCTCTATATATTACCTGAATCACTTCCATCAAGTTTTTCTCAATTTGAAATCCAGGAATTTCCACTAAAATATGTTTTGCTTTGGGAAAAGATAAACCTCTACTTCCGGAAGCTGTCATAAAAACGATTTTGACATCATTTTTAGATTGATTAATTTGTTCTTTTTCTGATTCGGATATATTCGCGTGAATTTTGATATAATCTTTAAAAGGTTTAAATTCTCTTTGCCGTTCAATTTTTGCAATTAATTCGCCTAATCTTTGTTTATCTTGAATGTAAACTATAATTTGTTCGACTTCGGAACGATTTAATAATGCTTGTATATCTTGAAGAATCTCTTTCTGTAAGCTTTTAGTTAAACTATTTTTATCTTTAAGCCGATCTATATATAGTTGAGATTCAACGATCGCTTTATATGCGATCGTTAAACTTTTAGCTGGATAAGAATTAGCGTTAATTACAGTAGATGGTAACTCTTTGAACGTAAAATGCTCGATTGAAAGAGGTTCAGATATATCCGAAGTTCTACGAAAGTATATTTTATCTGGTTCCGCTGTTTTATCAGCAAGATGTTGATTTATGACGTTTTTATCGACTATAGAAGCATCAGCAATAATTACTTTTGTATTAAAACCATGTTGAGGATCTGTTAATTTATATTTAGATAAAATCTGATGGATACCGTGTAAAAATTCAACACCGCTATCATCACCAGTTATCTCATCTATCATAATGAATAAATGCTTTATTTTGCTAGAAATAGCTTGCATTCGTTCGGGTATAACAATACCAACTCTATCGTTATAAGCATTTATAAAAATTTTCTCAAAATGTTTTAAAGTATCTGTACCATCAAAAGTTTTTTTCAGAGATTGAATTGAAACTGTAGCGATAATATTATGAGATAATTGACGATCTATAACCGTGGAAATTGCTTCACAAATACTATTTAAAACACCTTTACTGCTCTTACTGGCATCTTGAATGGTATCATAATTTTTTCTATTAAGTTTATCGCTACGTCGTAAACGTAATTCAACATTGCGACTATCGTAAAAATGTACTGACTGCGATCTAAAATCTCCTTGACGTTGATTCGATAGATACTGAACCGTATATTCTCCTTGATTATCGTCAATTAAATTACTATAAGTATTAATAGCTAAAATTCTGTCATCGCATAATTTCTGCGAATTTTTATCCTTAAATTTTTCAATAATATCTAAATTTACTTGCTTGCGAGGGCTGACATAAAAGAACAGAAAACCATCGTCAACATGACTTTTGAGAAAATTTGCGATCGCGGTTGTTTTACCGATACCGGGATTACCCGTCAAAAAGATGTAATTAGAGTCCGAAATCAGTTCTCTTTTAATTAATTCTGCATGAGCATTTCGTAAATCTAAACTTGCAGTTAATCCTAATTTATCCATCAAAACTTGAGAAATTCCTACAGAATTGAAAAATCCTTCAACTCTTTCTTGATGAGTTACAGTAGTCGTACTGTTAACAGGAATATCTAACAAAGCATCAACAAAATTCTTTCCTTTGATAAAACTACTATAAGCACTGCGTCTAATACGATATAAAACCTGTTTACGAGCTTCATTTATATCCTTACTGCTAGAATCATGAGTATAAATGTCATAGCAATTTTCTAAAACCGTGATATTCTCCGGCTTTATAAACATAGCACTTACACCGCGATCGCTATATCCCACCGCATTAAAGGTTATTGATTCATCATTGATAATATTGTTATCTTTGAGAAAATTATAAAAACTATAAGCATAACCACCAGCTTGGATTAACTTAGCGCTTTCCTTATCCTTATATTTAAACGCAGTAAAATAACTCTTCAAATCGTCGTTAAACTCGAAACCTAAAGACTGGGTATCGATCCGAAGTTGTGAAAAAACACTTTTCGAGCGTAAATAACTAATATCTCTAATTAATAAATTTCTTAAAATTTCTACAAAATCAAGATTTTTAACTTCTCGATCGGATTTTATAGAAAATACCGATAAGTCTACACAAAGTATTCTTATTTGTTTGCGATACCGTAACAGCATTAAAGTATCTGCATTAACAAATTCGCCTTTCTTACCTAAATCTAAATCTTCCCAAAAATATTGTTTGCTAAAACGTTCAACTTCATCTGAAGTAAAGTTATTTAACTGAGGTAAAAGTTCTTGAAACCACTGTACTTTATTTTTACCTTCATAAGTTCCAATACTATTATCGCCACAAAATTGACATTGATAATATAGAATTTCTACCTTTTTGATTTTACGTGGCTCATCCCAACCTATAGACTGTAAATATTCTGCAAAAAAATTTAATCCACATAAAAAACCTTTTTGCAAATAAAACGTACTCCACTTTTGCACCATCTCTCTTTCAAGAGTACTGATAACCTGACTAACAATACGCTTAAGCATTTGAGGAAACTTTAATTGCTGCAATTCCTCAACATATAAATTATCAAAACCATGCGTTATCTGCTTCTCTTTGATATAAGCCAGAATTCCGATATTGAAACCGACTTCAAATAAACGCCCTAATTCTTCCGCAATTTTAGATGACATCCCGATTTAATTTATGATTTATATTTATTTTGAAGTGTATTAGCCCAGCGTATCTGTTAGGATATGCATCTTGCGTTGTATCGAGCTTTGGGATATTGTATCGAGCTTTGGGATATTGTATCGAGCTTTGGGATTTTCTATCGAGCGAGCAAGATGCTGTCCTAAGAGGACACGCTACGCGTTCACCGCAGGTGCGGCTAACGCACTACCAATCTAATAATTACTCCTTTCCTTCTTTTCTCTGTGTTCTCTGCGTCTCTGCGGTTTTTTTATCCGTCATCAAGTTAGTAACCAACCAACCCAACAGACAACTATACCATATAAATAGCGAGTAATATGCTCACTATTCCCGTACATTTAAAATTTTCTTTACTTCAGTTAAAAACGCCAACAAATTAAATAGCGACTTTCCTCGCATATGATTAAACAAAGAAAGTGCCCCAACTGAATCATCACCGATCAAATTTTCATAAGGATTTAACTTAAGGCTAATTTTGTCCGCTTTCTCATACCGCGAAAAGTGAAACAAAGTCAATAAGTTTAATATTTCATTTTTCAAATCCCCGTTAAAAATCAAACCTTTGTAAATATCTTCATCATCTAAAATACCTTGATAGATATTAGCAAAAGTAGCGTAGGAAATTACACCATTATAATTGCGATCGCTACTACCAATGTTGACACCATTAAATAAATTGAAGAATACAACAGATTTTTTACTGGGGTCATCGACAATATTCGCTAATTCTACAGTATCTTGAATATATAAAGAATCTCCAATTTGTCCTGGAAACTTGCTAGCGTAATATTTATCGAAAAACATCGGATAAATTTTAATATTATCGTGTGTGGATTTCAAAGCCCGAATAACTTCTTTTGACATAAAGAATAATCCATCATCATCTTCCTTTTGCGTCATGTATAAACTACTGGTATAAGGTGCTTTAGCAATATAAATAAAGCGTCTGTATCCTTGTTGATAAAGCTTCGTAACTCGATCGATTATTACCGTAGGATGACTAAATACCTGTTTTTGTTGGTAATTAGCGGAAAAAGTTTCGATCAGTTTTATTTTCACCGTGCCATTTTGACAGGTAAAACCTAAAATTTCTCCCATGACGTTAGAAACTTTCTGAGAGCTTTTCCAACTTCTATCGCTTTCCCGGCTTGATACTATAACGATCGCCAGTTTATGTAATATTTTTGGAGATGACGCATCATTGAAGGTAAACTTTTTCGGAAGTACCGAATATAGCGAACTAAATACATTAGGTAATTTATATTTTAAACTTCTAATATCTACACCTTGAGAATTAGAACGATGTTCGTCATTTAATAAATGAGATAATGATTTAGATAAAGATACTATCGATTTTTCTATTGGTGCATCATCTTCTATATTGTGCAAATGCAACCGTAAAATCGGGATAAACAATGGTTTATGCTCGTGCAATAATACTTTTAGACTCATGTATGCTAACAGAGAAAAAGTAAAATTATAAACAAATAATTGCTGAGACTCTAACCGATCGCTTTCTAATCTATAAGGAAATAATATTAACTTGCGTTGTTTTAAACTTTTATTATAAACATCTTGACATTGGCTATTTTCAAACGGTAAAAACAATACGGGTAAAGCACGAACATTTTTGATATCGTACTCCATATTAAAACTTTGTCGTTCATCTGATGAAGCGTAATGAATGTCGTTAATAGTGATTTTAGCAGGGAGAGAGCAAAGAGTATTTATTTTCGCACTTGCTTCACCGATGGATATATATTTAAGAAGTTGTTTGGGATTACCTCTCAAAACAGGTTTAAAAAATGTATTGCGATCGAATATCTCCTGAATATCTCTTTCAAGAATGCTTTTACCTACAGAAATATGTAAAGGATATTCTCTAGTAGGAAAATTTCGCTTCGATTTAATCAGATTGCTTAAAGAATTCTTGAGAGTTGTAATTTTATTCTGAATATTATACTTTTCAAAACCCTTGAGAATTCCTCTAAAAAGTTTTCTTTTCGCTTCATCATCATCCCCTTTAAGAATTGGTATCACCTTTTCGTCAAATCCTGGAATCGGATTATATTCTAATTCCCAATTTTGATTACTGTCATCCGTTGCCGGATTTGGACGAAAGGCAAACATCAGATAATATAAAAAAACGATTCTTAAAACTTTGCTCGCAAAAGTCTTTTTCTTCAAATCATCGTTTGATTGCTCCTGATGTTCCTTGCTATCTGGATTCAGTAAATTTAAATAATATTCAAATACATTTTTACCACCATAAGCCTGTACCTTGCCATCAAACTTAAGTTTCAAACCAAAAATAAACTGAATTTCTCCCTTATCTTCATCTTTCGTTTCTCCCAAATAACCTTCAACTTTGGGAATAATCGGTAAACTATCAAAAGCTTCACCACGAGAAAAAATATCTCTGTAATTTAAGGAAACTCCCGCATAATTCACCAAATAATCACCATCTGCTTTATTAATATCGTTGATATACCCTTCGACTAAACGCAAACGTCTGATAGTATCTTGTAAATAAACCGCAGCTCGAGCATTGTTACTAGTATCTGTATTTAAATTCTCGTGCAGAAACTCTAAATAATTTATCTGTGCTTGTTTTTTGAGTTTTCCTAAAGTTTGTCTATCGATAATTTCTCTCAGCTTATAAAAATCGGATTCTGCTTTCTCTTTATCTTGATATAAATCATCAAGAATATAGCTTAAATCTTCACGCTCCGATTCACTTCGATCGCCAAATTCAGCTTTGATATACTTTTCTAAACCCGATCGCAACTGCTCGTTAAATTCTTTGGTTTTCTGTACGCTAATAGTTAACTTGTGAAATCGTAAAAGTTCTTTGCCTTTTTCATTTTTATCAGATACAGTTAATCGCTGCTTTTGTAAATTGTTATAATCCTTGAAAGCATAGCTAAAATCTAAACTAGAACTATTACCTTTAAAACTTTCTAAATCTGTAGCTAGATTTTCTACAAACTGCTGAATTGATAATGAATGTCGCTCAAGTTGAGATGTTAATAAATGCTGCAAACGATCGTTAATTTCTCGAATTTGTTTGGGAAACTTTGCTGCAAAGCCGGGACTAAAATTTACGCTAGCAGTCTTCGCACCGTTACTAGAAGCACCCAAAGGACTATTTATTGATAAACTTGCAACTTGATTCGCAACATTATTAATACCAATCAATAATCGTTGTCGATCGGGAGATATTTTAAATATATTTTCATGCTGCGGATTATTTAAAACTTGTAAAATCTTATTTAATAAATCGCTGTAGTCTACATAAACTAACTCGTTATTTCCCGATTGTAGAGTATTCACCCTAGTAGCTCCTATTTTCTTAATGTTGCAAATAATGACTACTTAATAAGTAATCTTTATAGGTACCCAAGCGCTACCGCGAATTAACGTAGGAATTATATGAACATTGCTACTTTGTCAAATCTTTAAATCAAAATATGCGATCGCGTTTGTCTAAATAGTAAGAGAATTATTAGTTTATTTACCTGCAATTTTCAAGCTTTCTGTTAATGCCGCAGAAAGCAACGGTTGATTAATATTATCTACGGCTTGATTATCTAAAACAAAGTCCGAAGGGGAGTTTTTCCCAAGTGATTTGGTATTCGGGAGCGGTAGAGAGCATGAGAGAAGTGATAACGGTTTAGTTTTACTGTAGCGGTTGTTGTTGAAATAATTTAATATTTTACTTTAGAAAAAATCAAGTTTAATACATTTAATTCGTTATAAATTAATAAATATTTATCTGTAAAGCTCTTTTTTCTGATTTCTCCTAAACTGTAACTTATAAAAAGCACAAATGGAAATTCCCTGTATCCATCACCAATCGGTAAAATATTATTAACGGGATAAAGTAATAGAGATATAAGTTGCCAGAATATCGCGAAAGCGTTCGTCTTCAGGTTCTTCGGGTTGGTTGGTAAAATATTATTTGAGTATTTCACCCCTTATAAATGTAAATAATGGTAAAGCATAATATTGGTCTGAATTTTGGCTGAATTACTCCAGCTTTTGAGTTTTATCGACTTCTTCTTTTAGTTTGTGAATTAATTCTATGGCATCTTCGATCGCAGAGCGTAAATTTTCGGGATAAGATTTACGACGGGTAATTGGGGAGCATATTCTGCCATAATGTTTCGTTAGCGTAAATGGCTATATCTAGCACTCGAAGAAGATAAGTTTCTTTATGCGTATTTTAGGAACTGGTACTATTAATAAACTTCCATTGATAAATCGTAATTCAAGATTGCCGAAATTCAATAATTTATCTAAAGTACTACAAATTTGGGTAAAATTATGATTGAATGCTTTACTAAATCTAGATAGTTAGTCGGTTTTGTCCAAAGTCCAACGATCGTGTCACAATTACAACTATGAAGGAGCAGATTTTTGCAGTTTTCCAAAACTTAGGTACTCTTGTATTACTGGCGATCGCATTTCCCTTTAACTGCATTGTGGTACTTACATTGCTGCTGTGGAATTTTTTGGGCCGAAGCTATGCCAAGCAAGTGGTTTTAAACGAGAATCCGAAAAATATCTTGATCGGTGGTGGTAGAATGACCAAAACCCTTCAGTTGGCGCGATCGTTTCACGCGGCAGGGCATCGAGTCATTTTATTCGATCTCGACAAATACTGGTTCAGTGGTTATCGATTTTCTAACTCTGTGGCTAGATTTTACACAGTTCCTGACTCCCACGAAGACTTAGAAGGCTATACTCAAGCCGTGCGTGCGATCGCCAAAAAAGAAAACATAGATTTTTTTGTGCCCGTAGGAATTTTTGCTGCGAGCTACTTTGATTCCGAGCGCAAACCAGTGTTATCAGGCTATTGTGAGAATTTTCACTTCGATGCTGATACAATGAATATGCTCGATAACAAGTTTACCTTTGCCGAAATTGCGCGCTCGCTATCGCTATCTGTCCCTAAAACCTTTCTAATTACCGATCCCGAACAAATTCTTAAATTCGACTTTTCCAACGAAAAACGCAAGTACATTCTTAAAAGTATTGTCTATGACTCTGTTTTACGCTTAGATTTGACCAAGCTACCAATGGAGTCTGACGAAGAAATGGCGCTTTATGTTAAAAGTAAGCCAATTAGTAAAGATAACCCTTGGATATTGCAAGAGTTTATTCCAGGAATTGAATACTGTACTCATGACACAGTAAGAAATGGTGAATTAACGGTACATTGCTGCTGTTTTTCATCTGCTTTTCAAGTCAATTACGAAAACTTGGAACATCGAGCAATTAAAGAGTGGGTGAGTCATTTTGTCAAAGAATTACAATTGACTGGCCAACTTTGTTTTGACTTCATTCAGGCAGAAGATGGGACGACTTATGCCATTGAGTGCAATGCTCGCACTCACTCTGCAATTACAATGTATTACAACCATCCAGGTTTAGCCGATGCCTATCTTAGTAAAGAGCCTTCAGCCGAACCTCTGCAACCTAGTCGTGATAGTAAGCCTATTTATTGGTTTTATCACGAACTTTGGAGACTTAATGAAATTAGATCGTTAAAGCAGTTACAAAAGTGGTTTAAAAATATTTGGCGAGGAAAAGATGCAATATTTGAAGTCAACGATCCACTGCCGTTCTTAATGGTACATCACTGGCACATTCCTTTACTATTACTCGATAGTTTGCGCTCCTTACAAAGTTGGGTGAGGATTGATTTCAACATCGGCAAACTCATACAGTTTGGAGAAGACATAAAATATAACAAATCTACCTCTGCAACCCCCGATCGGATCGTAAGCTGACTTATTGTTGTCTCGTTGTGGAGTTTACTTATGTGGGCAACATATTGCTTCGAGGGCAAGTAAACGAAGATCGCGCTTTGCAAGCGCATCGTCTTCATATAATTCCCGCTTTGAGCTTCGTAAGCTTTTCAAACTGCATCCCCGCGTCTCTTAGTCTCCGCGTCCCCGCGTCTCTTAGTCTCCGCGTCCCCGCGTCTTTTTGTGCCGCTTCATTTTTCTTAGCCACCAGCTACTGATTCCATTATCATGTCACAATCATAATTATGAAGGAGCATATTTTTGTAGTGTTCCAAAACTTGGGCACTCTTGTATTACTGGCGATCGCATTTCCCTTAAACTGCATCGTCGTCTTAACATCGCTACTATGGAGCTTTCTCAAGCAACCATTTGGTAAGTCAATTGTTGTCAACCCCAATTCCAAAAATATCTTGATCGCTGGCGCGAGAATGACGAAAACTCTTCAGCTAGCGCGTTCATTTCATGCCGCAGGGCATCGGGTTATTATAATTGACATCGAGAAATTCTGGCCAAGTGGTAACGAATATTCCAACTCTGTTGCAGGCTTTTATACTGTTCCCGATCCCAGCAAAGACTTAGAAGGCTACGTTGAAACCCTACACGCGATCGCTAAAAAAGAAAAGATCGACTTTTTTATCCCGGTAGCCATTTTTTCTGTCATCTACTACGATCGCGGCAAGCCACCATTACCAGACTTTTGCGAGTTTTTCCACTTCGATGCTGATGTCACAAAGATCCTGGATGACAAATTCGCCTTTGCCGAAACAGCGCGATCGTTCGGTTTATCAGTCCCCAAATCCTTCAAAATTACCGATCCCGAACAAGTCATCAACTTTGACTTTCAAGAGGATAAGCGCAAATACATTCTTAAAAGCATTCCCTACGATCAAATACGTCGCTTGAATCTCACCAAGCTACCTTGCGATACGCAAGCAGAAACAGCAGCATTTGTCAATAGTTTGCCTATCAGTGAGGAAAACCCCTGGATTATGCAGGAATTCATCCCTGGAAAGGAATACTGCACTCACACTACCGCGCGAGATGGAGAGTCAAGAATGTACTGCTGCTGTGAGTCATCCGCCTTTCAAGTCAACTACGAGAACGTTGAGCAGCCAGAAATTATGCAATGGGCAAGTCATTTTACCAAAGAACTGGGAAAAACCGGGCAACTTTCCTTTGACTTCATTGAGGCAGAAGACGGAACTGTTTACGCGATTGAGTGTAACCCCCGTACTCACTCCGCCATTACTATGTTTTATAATCATCCAGGGGTAGCCGATGCCTATCTTGGTGAACCTCTGGCTGAATGTTTGCAGCCTCTTGCTGATAGTAAGCCAACCTATTGGCTGTACCACGAAGTTTGGCGGCTGAATGAGATTAGATCGTTTAAGCAACTGCAAACTTGGGTAAGAAACATTTTGCGGGGGAAAGAAGCAATTTTTGAGGTGAGCGATCCCTTACCCTTTCTGATGGTACATCACTGGCAGATTCCCTTACTGATTCTCGACAATTTACGAAAACTCAAAGGTTGGATAAGAATAGATTTTAATATGGGCGAATTGATAGAGTAAGAACGATATATTCGGCATTCATGTAAGAATTCAAGAGCCAGAATCGGGGAGTCACAATAAAAATTTCATGCGTGATGGCATTTAAAGCTCCCAAAACATTAAATCTTTTCTTGCCACTCGCTGACTTAATAAATATTCGTTGAAAACACCATACCCATCCCAGAAATTGTGAATCCAGCCTCAAGAAGTTCTCCTCCGAAGCGAACTTCATCTCCTATTCCATCAACTCAAATAAATTTACCAACTTCCAAAAACTCTGCGTTCCTCCGCGCTAACCTTTGCGTGACTCTGCGTTTAAAATAAAAAATAAAAAATATTTTAATTTTAACATGAACGCTTCATTAATCCCCCCAACTGACACCCTACAACTAACAATCGACTTAACCGACGAACAATTTTGGCAACTATGTCAAAAAAATCAAGAATGGAAATTTGAACGCACAGCATCAGGGGAATTATTAATAATGTCACCAACCGGAGGAGAAACAGGAAACCGCAATATTGAAATTGCATATCAACTCCAAGGTTGGAGTCGTAAAAATAATTTAGGTAAAGCTTTTGATTCTTCAACTGGTTTTAAACTACCCAACGGTGCAAACCGCTCTCCCGATGCTTCTTGGATAACTATAGAAAAATGGGAATCTTTAACTAAAGAACAAAAACGAAAATTCTTACCTTTATCTCCTGATTTTGTTATAGAACTTCGTTCCCCTACCGACTCATTGAAGAAAATACGGGAGAAGATGCAGGAATATATTGAAAACGGAATTCGTTTGGGTTGGTTAATTAATGTAGAAGCAAAACAAGTTGAAATTTATCGTCTAGGAAAAGATGTAGAAATATTAGAAAATCCTACAACATTATCCGGTGAAGACGTTTTACCCGGATTCCTATTTGATTTAACAACAATTATGTAGAGATTTTATCAATCAAAGCAAAACTAAAAACTACATCGTAATTGCCATCTAGTAATCCCAACTAAAATCAAACTAATAATAAGTCCTAAAATGGTAATTCGTCGTCTGCGATTTTGATTTTCGATTTCGCGATCGCAAACTAACTGAGAACTTTGAATAAATTCTTTTTCTTTGACACTAAGTTCTTCCGAGCGTTTTTGCTGCCAGTCTTGGGCTATTGCTAAGGGTACACCCCGCAACAATGCACCTTTATCTTTACCGCTTTTCTCCCATTGATATATTGCCGATCGCAACTGTTCTTGCCAGCGTCGAAAGTCAGTATCAACCTGTATCCAATGTTCTAAACGTCCCCAACTTTTAATCAAAGCTTCATGAACAATTTCTACGGTTTCTTCACCAGTAGAATCATTACGGTTTGTGACTAATAAACGAGCAGATGCTAAATGAGTTACCAAATCCCAATTGTTTACTTGAGAGCGAGTTGCTAACCTGCGAGTAGCTTGAGTACCTTCTTCCAAACGCACTAATTGAATAAATATCCGTTTGGCTCTTTCTCGATCGTCTTCCGAAAGCCGGGCATATATTTGCTCTCCATATTCAGCCAAAGCACCTTCTACACAGCCAATTTCAGAATAAGCATCGTGCATCAATTGCCCGTTTTGATGCTTTTCCCATAGCTGAGTTAAGGCAAATTCCAGCAGTGGTAAATTACCCAATTCTCCCCACACATCATCAATTAACCTATTTGGTAGCCCCATTTCCATTTTTACTTTCATCTTGGTTGCAGGCTTTTCAATTGCCGAGTACAATTCCTCTTGACTCATTGGCCCTAAATTAAGCACTGCTCCTTGCAAAGCATCACTAAATGGACGGTAAGATAAAGCATGACCGTAAAAATCGGCTCTAAGGGTAATAACTAAACTAAAAGCTGGAGCTAAACTGACAGCAGCCAATAATATATCTAGAAAAGCTTGGGTTTCAGATTCAAGACAAAGAGTGTAGAGTTCTTCAAACTGATCCGCTATCAATGCTAAACGAGTATTGGGATTTTGCTCGATAAACTCTGCAATCATTGTTTGTAAAACTTGGCGATCGCATTCTAATCTTGCAGCTAATTCTTCTTTGAGCAAACGTGGATTATTCTCTGAATAAGTTGCATTCTGCTGCAAAAAATTAATTGATAAGCATAAAGGTAACAAAGCACTTGCCAACGCTTCAAAGGGTTTGTTACCGGGACGAAAAGAAATTATCTGCCAGTTTACATTCTCATCATGTCGCAATTGAGGAATCAAACCAGCAAATACAACGCTCGACTTACCACTCCCACTAGGACCCACCACGGCTATAAATGTTTTACTTTTTACAGCTTTTAGCAAATTAAAACAAAACAGTTCCCGTCCAAAAAACAGGTCTGCATCTTCTTCGGAGAAAGCAAATAATCCCCGATAAGGACAAGGAGGCATTCCTCCCAAACTCAACCAGCTTGGTGGGTCTAAAGCTGGATTTTGAAAAATTACGGGTAAACATGAGGCACCAGGAAATTTATTTTCTAATCCTTGCAACTGTCTGCGTGCTTTCTGAAAAGATATGTATAAAGAATCTCTTTCTTTCGCGAAAAATTCTAAGAAAAACTTGAAAAAAACTTGTGCAACCAGATTCGGTACTGGCTCCCTCATCACAATAGTTGTAGGAATATTTAACTTTTCCAGCACCGAAGCCAGTCCCAACCCATTACAAGAATTAAATATTGCTAATTTCAAACCATTTTCAATTGCTGCTTTGAGGGCTTCTTCTAATTGTTCTAAAGTTAAACTGTTATTCGTTTTATTTTCATTAATATAAATTTTTCCGGCTTCATCCTCAGTTTGACTATGACCTGCAAAAAAAAGCACGTCCCATCCCTTAGAATCCCAAAGGTATCTATTAAATTCCTCACGTGACGGTTGAATTAGAAATTTGACTTCTGCATCTTCTAAACTCTCAAGAAAACTACTTTCTGCTTCTAAATCAATACCAAAACTATTACCCATAACTGCCAAAACTCTGACTTTATTCTTAGTCGGTCTTGACTGTGTAACAACAGTACTTCTTCTATATTCCGGTCTAAAAAGAGCAATTTCTGCGGAGGGATAATCATCAAGAAAATCCCACCAACACCAAGGTATCCTTCGCAGCCATAAATCGTTAGTTTCAATAACTATCTGTATTTCCTCTTCTCGACTTAGTGCAGAGCGTAATTTACGTTCTACATTCAAGAATTCTTCAGATTTTAGCCAAGCATTAATATTTAACCGCAAATGCTCGGATAATTCATTAAAGCTAACATCAGAAATATTAGTTATATCATTTTCATCAATTTCTATTTCATCATCATCTTCAAGCGATCGCGAACGGAATCGCAAATTCAGGCAATCGTAAAAACTCCGATACATAAATTGCCATCGCTGATACAATTCCACCAAATGCGGTGCTGGTGGCAATGAGCCGACAAATTGTTCTGGGAGAGGATGACCAGAAACCCATAATTGAGCCGTTACTTGCTCGCATCCTCCATACAAATCGCTACTTCCCAGATTAATAACAACTGATTTACTCATTAAGAATACATTTATTATCCAAGGAATCTGTAAAAAGATTAGATTATTATTAGTAGTATCTGCCTAATTTTAGATGTAAACCTAAACTGTTGCTAAAACCTTCTCCAACAATCCCTCAAACAACTTCAACCCATCAGTATTTCCCAACATCGCTTCAGTTGCCCTCTCAGGATGCGGCATCATTCCCAACACATTACCGTCACGATTGCAAATACCTGCAATATCTCTTAACGAACCATTGAGATTTTCACCGTAGCGAAATACAACTTGGTTATTCTGTTCCAACTCTGCTAAAGTCTTCTCCGAGGCGTAAAATTGCCCTTCTCCGTGAGCAACCGGCAAAATTATCTGTTCGCCATTTTGATAACCTTGCGTCCAGGGTAAATCGTTACGCTCAACCAGAAGCGGTACTCTGTCGCAGATAAAATGTAAATCTCGATTTTTAATTAACGCACCCGGTAGCAGCCCCGACTCAGTTAATACCTGAAAACCATTGCAGATACCCAAGACAAACTTACCCTTCTGTGCGTGGGCGATAACAGAAGACATCACCGGAGAAAACCGAGCGATCGCACCGCAACGGAGATAATCACCATAGCTAAAACCGCCGGGTAGAATTACCACATCAATATCGGAAATATCCGTATCTTGATGCCAAACCATGCGAGTTGGTTGGGACAAAATATCTCGCGTCACATAAGCAACATCGCGATCGCAATTAGAACCAGGGAAAACAACAACGCCAAATTTCATGATTATTAAAATAGGTTAAAGGTTAAAGGTATAGAGGGGGAAGAGGGGGAAGAGGGGGAAGAGGGGGGAGATGGTAAGCCACTGCGTTGGGCGGGTTCCCCGACTTGTAGCAAGTGGCGCAACCCGGAGGGGGGCACAAGGGGATAGGGAGAAATATATTCTTTACTCGCTACTTGCTACTCACTACTCATTACTCACTACTCCTAACTCCTAACTCCTAAATTGCTCCAATAACGGATTCCACCTCAGTTAAATCGAAGCGGTAGTTTTCAATTACTGGATTTGCGAGCATTTTGTCGCATATTTTATCTAAGTCTTGACGGGCTGAATCCTCAGAATCAGAGGTAATCGTCAATTCTATATATTTGCCGATTCTTACTTGTTCAACGTTGTCGTATTCCATCTGCTTTAGCCCGGATTGTACGGCGACACCTGCCGGATCTAAAACTGACGGACGAAGAGTTACAAAAATTTTGGCTTGATATTTTATTGGCACTTAATCTTACCCAATGCTGCTCTGGATATACTATATCTTTCTGGGGTGACTAAATGGAAATGATATTGTGCGATCGTTAAAGTAAATTAAAAAGTAGAAGTG
Source organism: Rivularia sp. (in: cyanobacteria) (assembly GCA_965234645.1). Taxonomy (GTDB): domain Bacteria; phylum Cyanobacteriota; class Cyanobacteriia; order Cyanobacteriales; family Nostocaceae; genus Rivularia. The sequence continues at coordinate 1,647,315 of OZ248344.1, forward strand.
GTAATAGAAATAATTTCTTAGTGTTATTTGAATAGTTATCTTTATGAAACCCATACGTACCCGCAGCCAAGAGCGGATTTTAAACCTGCTCAAATCCATGAAACAAAGCATTTCCGCCCAAAATTTATATGTGGAACTGCGTCATAGCAATCAAAGTATGGGTTTAGCAACAGTTTATCGTTCTTTGGAAGCGTTAAAACTCGAAGGCTTAGTACAAGTACGAACCCTAGCTAACGGCGAAGCACTTTATAGCTTAGTACAGCAAGACAAACATCATTTAACCTGCTTGCAATGCGGTAGATCAATTGCGATCGATCAATGTCCCGTACATCAACTAGAAACCGAATTAGAAACCAACCAAAATTTTAAAATCTTTTATCACACATTAGAATTCTTCGGCTTATGCGAAAAATGCCACGCAGAGCAAGCTTGTTAGGAGTAGGGAGTAGAAAGTAGGGAGTAGAAAGTAGGGAGTAGGGAGTAGAGAGTAGAAAGTAGGGAGTAGGGAGTAACGAGTAGAAAGTAGGGAGTTGGGAGTTGCGAGTAGAAAGTAGAGAGTAGAAAGTAGGGAGTAGTTAGGAATTAATTCTCCCCTTGTCCCCTTCCCTGTCTCTCCCCATCTCCCCCTCTCCCCCATCTCCCCATCTACCCCCTCTCTCCTAACCGCGTTGCTGATGATTCTTAACCTGTTCGAGCATAGAATTGCCATCTTGGGTTTCAGAGACAATAGAGCGTATACCTTCTAGGGTACCGGGAATTGTGCGGGGGTCCATAAACATGACTTTGGCACTTTCGCTTTGTCCGATCGCTGCTCCCATGTCTAAGTAACCCAAGGCTAATAACACTTCTAATGCTTGCTGGGCTTTGGGATTATCTTTCATTTTTTGAGCAAGAATTTCTGATGATTGAGCAACTGCGTGGGCTTTGAGTACTTGCTGCTGGCGATCGGCTTCGGCTTTGAGTATGGTAGCTTTTTGCTGTGCTTCTGCCTGTAAAACTACGGCTTTTTGATTGGCTTCTGCTTCTAAAACTTGAGCTTCTGCTCTACCTCTGGAACTATTTACCGCTGCTTCTCTTTCGCCCTCGGATGTCAAAATTGCTGCCCGCTTGCGTCTTTCTGCGGTCATCTGCAATTCCATTGAGTCTTGTACCGCTTTAGAAGGAATAATATCGCGCAATTCTACACGGGTTACTTTAACACCCCAAGGGTCTGTGGCAATGTCTAAATCCCGCAATAAAATTTCATTAACTTCGGTACGAGCGGTAAAAGTTTGGTCGAGTTCTAATTGTCCCATTTCCGAGCGAATTTGAGTTAATACCAAATTCACCATCGCCGCTTGGAGATTTTCTACTTTGTAGTAAGCTTTCTCCATATCGACAATGCGCCAGTAAACTACAGCATCCACTTCAATGGCTACGTTGTCGCGGGTAATACATTTTTGGGGAGGAATATCGATCACTTTCTCTCGATTGGTTTCGCGAAAAACTACGCGATCGAAGAAAGGAATCATAAAGTTAAGTCCGGGTTCTAACTTTGCGTTGTAGCTTCCCAATCTTTCTACTAACGCTTCGTTTCCTTGGTTGATAATTTTTACGGAACCGGCTAAAGCAGAACCGCCTAAAGCTAAGGATATCAGTAAAAATAGTTGTTCTATCATTTTGTTTTCTCCTAATATTATTATTTCAAACATGAAAATCAAACACGAAAATTAAATACAAAATCAAGAATGCAAAATATTTTCGGGCATGACAATCAAAGTTGTACCTTCGCGCCTGACTACGTAAACTCTTTGATAGGGCGCAATAAAAGCTTGGTCATCATCGCATCGCGCTCGCCAAGAATTGCCTTCGTATAAAACTCGTCCTGGTTGCCCCGGTGTTATTTCAGTGATAGTCTCGGCTAAAATCGCATCCCGAATTTTCGATTTACGTCGCCGTGGCGAAATATATTTGCGGGTAAGCACTATTAATGATGTGGAAAGCAGCAACCAACACAGTACTTGCAGCCATAAATTTCCCAACGCTAAAGACAACAACGCTACTACAAAGGCACTGATGCCCATCATAAAAGCGACAAAAGCAGTCGGGATAAATAATTCCGACAAACACAAACAGGCTCCGGCTATCAGCCATATTAAAGTTGTGGTCATCAAAACTCCTTTGGGTCTGAAACCCCGTCCTTATAAGACGGCTTTACTTTGATTTGTGACAATCAAACCAGTCGAACGCTGGATTAATCGCACCTTGTTTTTGCTGAACTGTCCCAACCGTCGCCAATTTGCATTACTAACAGATATTTGTTTTTCTGTATCGCCACTTACCCAGCCTCGATAAGTTTTGGTTCCTTGCGAGTAAAGTGTGAAGTCCCCTCGCCCAATTAACTACAGATGTCTCGGCTCAACCCGACGACCCAACAAAAGGTCTTAAAATATTTCCAAACTGGGGAAGTATTTGGAAGTTTTAACCGCAATTAATCTCGCTGGGCTAGTCAAACACGTAAAGTTTGCTCTTTACAAGCTCCGTACCTGATTGTCGGAGTTATTGACATATCATCCTAAAATATACATTCAGGATAAATTGATTCGCAGTTACTAGTACATACAAAGCTTCACTATGCAGTTGCAAGCTTTTTTATCGCTTCAAAAAGAAAGATTAATTTAATCCTATCCGTACTAAATTTAAATACACTTGCGTGCGAATAATTTTCGGAAAGTAAAGATTGTTCTTTTTGCGCTAAATTTTGATTACTTCTAAAAACATTTGGTTAAAAGGATACTCATCCAGTCTAATCCAAGCCCAAATTCTTTGACTGCAAAATGTAATTGAAATTTACGTATTGATACTAATCGATGGAATTTATACCTGATGATTTCTACTCAAAGGATAGTTTATTGCCCGAATCTCCACTGTACCGACCCCGTTAATACAGTAGGGAATCGTCTTTGCGCTAATTGTTTTACACCTCTTGTCTACCGATATGTTTGGGCAGTAGATACTAAAAAAAATAATCTGGAACCAGGAGAAAAAATTGCAAGTCGTTACTCCGTCTTATCACCTCAAATTTGGCTGGATACTCAGCCAATAAAAACACCAGATATACTCGAAAATTTACCTAAAAAAACTCTTCCCTATCTGCGTCTGCATCAATATCGATTACATATACCTCATGTGTACGGATTTACACGATTGCGTCAAGATGAAGATAATATCTTGTTGCTAGAAAATGCACCTATCAACGACAAAGGTAGCCTTTATCCGGCAATTACTGATGTATGGGATTCAACGGCAGTAAGACAAGTTTACTGGTTGTGGCAGATTCTCGAATTGTGGCAGCCTTTATCTGAAGTAGGAGTTGCGGGTAGCTTACTTGATACAGAAAACCTGCGCGTACAAGGATGGTGCGTGCGCTTGCTCGAACTTACAGAAAATGCGATCGCACCAACTTTACAGCAGCTAGGAGAATGTTGGCGACCAATTGTAGCTGTTTCCCACACAAAAGTTAACAATCCGTTAAAAAAAATTGTTGAACAAATGTGTAGCGGTGTGGTTGATTTTGACGCTATTTCGACTCAACTCAATCAGCTATTACTATCAGTAGCAGCAGAATTACCTTTAACTTTAAAAGTATCTGGAATTACAGATAAAGGAAACCGATTACCCAGAAACGAAGACAATTGTTTCCCCGCATCCGCATCTAAAGAAGACTCTTTATTACCCCAAGTATCTTTAGTTTGCGATGGTATAGGCGGACACGAAGGTGGTGAAGTTGCCTCCACTTTGGCTGTAGAGTCAATAAAATTACAAATTCGCGCATTACTTGCTGAAGTAGCACTTTCTAACGAAGTTGTATCTCCAGATTTGTTGAAACAGCAAATTGAAGCAAGTTTGAGAGTTGTGAATAACTTAATTTGCAATGCCAACGATCGCCAAAAACGCGAAAAAAGAGAACGCATGGCGACAACCTTAGTAATGGCGGTACAGATACCGCAAAGCGTGCAAACTGCGGCTAATTGGCGATCGTCCAATGCTTGCGAACTTTATTTAGCTAATGTCGGTGATAGTCGCGCTTACTGGATTACTCGCGAATATTGTCAGTTACTAACAGTTGATGACGATGTTGCAACGCGGGAAGTAATTCACACCCGTAGCTTATACCGTCAAGCATTACACCGTCCCGATGCGACTGCTCTGACTCAAGCCTTGGGTACCAAAGCAGGCGAATTTCTCCACCCCCAAATTAGACGCTTTATTTTAGAAGAAGATGGAATATTGCTGTTATGTTCCGACGGTTTAAGCGACAACAATTTGGTAGAACATTATTGGCGCGATTACGCCTTACCTGTATTAACAGGGGAAGTGACAACCCAACAAGCCGCCGATTCTTGGATAAAGTTAGCCAATCAAAGAAACGGACACGACAACATTTCAGTAGTTATAACTCACTGCCGCGTCATCCCAGATTACTTAGCCATAGTAAGTCCGAAAGCATCTGATATAGAAGTTTTAGAAGGAGAAACAGCTTCTGCTGAAGATGAATTAGCTCTAAGTTCCCAAGCACTTTTAGACTTGCAACTTTCCGACGACGAACCCGTTACAACCACCGCTCCCGCAGCCGCCAAGAACAAATCAAAACGCAATCCAATATTATTACTATCCGGATTACTGCTGTTCGTTTTACTAGGTACAGCATTAGGATTGTTAGCATGGTGGCTGATTAATCCCAAATCATTTAACACAACCTGCAAGCAACTTCCCCAGGAAGTGCAGGAGGTTTGTCCTCCTTATTGAGGGGATGGGGGGATGGGGAGACAAGTGGACAAGGGGACAAGGGGATGGGGGGATGGGGACAAGTCGCAATGAGCCGCAGGCTCCGCCTGAACGCAATTAATAACTCCTAACTCCTAACTCCTAATTCCTAACTCCCAATTTGACCTTTAACCTTAATACTAGTTGACCAAAGTAAACATAAAGAGTGAATATATAAAGATTAGACCTCTTGCCTTGATGTCAGGTGGCTTTTAGTGCTTCTTAATTTCCCTTGATGTTTTTGCTTGTAGGAACTATCAACGGTGAATGTATGACAGTCTCGCTGACACAGTTGTATGTATGGCTTCTGTATCATATTTAAAAGCTAAAACAAAATTTAAAGTGGCAAGCAGTCTATATCTTGATAAAAAAACGAATTAACTGAGGGATAGCCGTGACGACAGTTGTGGAAAACCAAAAGCTAGATGTAAATAGTGATATGAAAGTTGGCGATCGCGTTCGTGTAACTGAATCTGTAGTAATGTATCATCATCCCGAACATCGAGGTGAAGCTTTTGATATCAAAGGCTTAGAAGGGGAAGTGATCAATATTGCTACGGAGTGGCAAGGAAGACCTGTTAGTGCAAATTTCCCTATTCAAGTGAAGTTTACTAAAAAGTTTAAAGCTCACTTACGTACTGCGGAGTTAGAAAAAATTTAAACTTTAGCTTCTGCGGCGAAACCACTGAAATATATTCAGTTCGCCGCGCATTTTTTCAAGTTCTTCACGATTGCTTTGAGCTGTGGCGTAATACCACTCACAATAATCTCTAAACTCCGATCGCACTTCAACTTCTCGGTAAAATTGGTGAGCAGTTTCATTAACAGCAATAGTTTCTTCAACTTGAGACTCCGGCAACGGTACTATTCTTCGTAATTCTTGAGACATTGTTATTAGTTGTTAGTTGATAATTGATAATTGACCATTGATAATTGATTTAAACCCACCCACGCAAACGGTATACAACCATACCTATATACTCTTTGAGAGCGCTGGTAAAGTTCTCTAAATTCTTGCTGTCTGGCAACAAATTTAAAATTGCACCTTTAGGTGTACTAGCTAGTTGTTGAATTTCACCCTTTGTAACTAGAAAATCAGTGGGTGCGGCAATAGCTTCAATCTTTTGAAGTTTGAAAATCGCCAGCGATCGCGGCATATGCATTGCTGAAGTTACTAGTAGTATACGGTCAATATTACGTTCTAAAAGAATTTTTTTTACATTTACGGCGTTTTCATAAGTGTTAAGCGAATCGGGGTCTTGTAAAATATCTTTCGATGGTACTCCCATAAATCTAAGTAATTTTGCGATATCTTCTGACTCTGGCGTACCACCGCCTTGCCAATCAATACGACCACCACTAACAACGATCAGAGGAGCTTTTTCTTCGCGATAAAGTTGAGCTGCGTAAAGAACTCTATCCCCTGCTTCGCTTAAATCTACAGTTTTTCGCGGTTCGTAAGCGGACCTAGTAGCACCACCCAACACTACTATTGCTTGTGCTGTTGGTAATTCTCCCGACGGAATATTTTGCAATTCCAAAGAATACACCATAAGGCGAGAAATCCAAGCATTAGAGCTAAATAACAATACAAACAACGCTAGTGCAATGCAAAATGCTGCTACACGCGGTCGTTTCCAAAGCAAGATCAGTGCTAAAAAGCTACAAATACAAGCGAACCCTAGAGGATAGAAAAAAAGGGGTAGCAGTTTAGAGAGATATAAAAACATGAGTTATATAATTTGTTAATTATTAGTTATTACTTATGGGTTAGGAGTTATGAGTTAGAACCACCGGAGTTATTAGTTATGAGCTATAACTTATTGCAGTTTAAACTCAAGAAAACCTTAAGAAACTGGGTTTTATGAAACAAAAATTAAATACTTATAATTTAACGATCGTAAATAAACCCAGGTTTCAATCGCAAAGTAATATACAAGCTGTGAAGTAATAACTCTTAACTTTTAATTTCTAACTCTTAACTCATAACTCCGTCTTGTTAAATTTGGGCTACTTTTCCCAAAACTTAATGTTGATTCCAGAACGGCGACGGTAACGACGGGTATTTCTTCTACTTCGCTGCGAGTTAATTCTCGGTGCGGAGGAAACTGCCTCATCTTCAATTTCTATATCTCGCTGATTCTGATTTATTTTGGTAACGGTTGGTTCCTTGCTTCCCCACCAAGCAAAAACAAAGCCCCCACTCAAACCAGCTAATCCACTTAACAAAATGCTCACGGGCGGTTGATAGCCTAAAAGTAAAAAGCTAAGCAAGAAAAATAACCAGTACTTGAGTCCAGCATCTACACCATCAGAAGATGCTACAGTTTCGGGATGGGGACCGTCTCTAGTTGTTGTTGTAAACAAGCCTAATCCTAACCCCCCTAATATTCCGAGGAAGATGCTTAGTTCCGGTTTTCCAGAAGACAGGAAAAATACAAACGCTAAAAATATTCCGAATATCAGTTGAGAGAGAAAGCTTTGAGATATAGGTAAAAAATCACCAGAACTTTTTTTTGCCATAATTCGGCTATTGGCTAATTAGTTGTTTTAATTGTGCCTTTTGGGGCTGAGTTGTATCCAAAATTTTGAAGTCCGATTTTTCTTTCTCGGTAAATGGTTCGGCTGCTTTCATTTGTGATATTAACAAATCGGCGGTTGAATCTGCTACGTTACCCGTGCCCTTGACAATTGTTCGTGCAACAGTTGAGTTAACGTACAATGACTTCGCCTCTCCTATTGCTGTTTGTCGTATTTTGCAACCAAAATTACACAAAAAAACCAGGAGTTCGCCCCCTGGTATTCTAATCTAATCAAGCATCGTTCAAGTAGTTTCAGGTTTAGCTTCGGCTACGCTTTCCCCTTCGGTTCCACCTTCACCTTCACCTTCACCTTCACCTTCATCTTCATCTGTTATTGCATTAACTTGAGGTGGTAAAACACTAACAACAAGTTCGGACGATTCTGTTGTTAAACTTACGCCTTCGGGTAACTTAATTTCATTAACGTGCAAGTTGTCGCCAACTTTTAAATCGGTAACGTCAATATCAATTGAATCGGGAATGTTTTCCGGCAAACAGTTTAGCTGCATTTGAGTAATTACGGTATCTAATATACCGCCTTCTTGTTTTACACCAAATGCATCGCCGATAAAGTTCAAAGGTACTTCTACTGTCATTTCACCATGACCTGCGACAGCAAAAAAGCTGAGATGGTAAGGTTTACCTGATGCGGGATGAGCTTGAACTTCTCGCAGTAAGGTTTGACCAGACCAAGAATTATCCTCAATTTTTAAGTCAATTAAGGTGTTATTAACCGAAGCTTTTTTGAGCAAGCGTTCGACAGTTTTAGCATTAATTACTAAAGAAATTGATTCCGTACCTTTATGCCCGTACAAATTGGCAGGAATTTCTCCAGAACGACGCAAAGCCTTGGTTTTGCTTCCTTCTGGTCGTTTTTGACATTCGACCGTCATTTCCATTGTTTTGTTCTTATTAATTAAGGATCGGTTTACAGCTACTAGAGATTGGTTATACCGTGTCTCTAAAATATACAGACAAATATCACATTGTACCTTATGCGGTCTTTAAAGAAACAGGGGTGCCGTCAGGTTGCAGTAATGCTCGCTTTGGTCCGTGAATTGGATCTTCAACAATGATTGTTTGGTCGCGACTCGCACCTAAAGATACGATCGCAATAGGAACTTCAACCAATTCTGCCAAAAATTTCAGATAATCTAACGCTTGTGGCGGTAAATCTTCTAAACTCCGACAATCACTTGTCGATCGCCCCCATCCCGGTACAGTTTTGTAAATCGGACGACAACTAGCAAACTTCCTAGCGCTGGTAGGAAAATGTTCCGTGCGATCGCCATCAATTTCGTAAGCGACACAAACTTTGATTTCGGAGAGTTCGTCAAGTACATCGAGTTTGGTAATCGCCAAACAGTCCATACCATTAATCCGCACTGCATAACGACCGATAACTGCATCAAACCAACCGCAGCGGCGTTTGCGTCCGGTAGTTGTACCAAATTCTGCTCCGATAGAACAGAGATGTTCGCCGATTTCTCCAGAAAGTTCGGTAGGAAATGGTCCTTCTCCAACACGAGTTGTATAAGCTTTGGCGACTCCAATCACTCGGTCGATCGCGGTCGGTCCCAAACCCGTACCCACACAAGCCCCACCAGCCACGGGGTTTGAGGAAGTGACAAAAGGATAAGTTCCGTGGTCTAAATCTAAAAGGGTACCCTGCGCTCCTTCAAACAAAATATTCCGACGTTCCCTAATTGCCTGGTAAATCTCTAAGGAAGTATCGACAACGTAAGGACGCAAGCGTTCTGCATACTCTAAATACTCTTCAATTACAGAGGCAGCATCTATGGGCGGTAAATTATAAAGCTTTTCGAGAATGACGTTTTTAGAATTAATCGTCCACTCTAGCTGTTCGCGAAATCCGAGCGAGTCCATCAAATCCAACATCCGAATACCCGTGCGCTCGGACTTATCAGCATAAGTCGGACCGATACCTCTACCTGTAGTACCGATTTTATGACTACCGCGCTGCTCCTCCGAAGCTTTATCAATTAATCGGTGATACGGCATCGTAACGTGTGCCGTCTCGGAAATTAACAGATTTTTAGTAGAAATATTTAAACTTTCTATTTGATCTAATTCCCCAATCAAAACAGAAGGGTCAATTACAGTTCCAGACCCAATAATACACTTAGTATCTGGATACAAAATACCGCTTGGAATCAGGTGTAATTTAAAAGTTTGACCTTTGACTACAATTGTGTGTCCCGCATTTACCCCCCCTTGGTAACGCACGACAACATTTGCAGAGCGGCTGAGTAAATCGGTTATTTTTCCTTTCCCTTCATCGCCCCATTGGGCACCTATAACAATAACGTTAGCCAAGAGATTTTATTAAGAATACAGTTTCCACAAATGATTATTATCCACACGTTAAGTTACTAATGTCAAGACTAACAAGCTACATTATTCAATAAAATGCGACTCGCGTTATAAATTCGTGACATACGCAACCTTTCGCTTTATCGGAATTGATTCATTGACTACAATTTAAAATTTGATTTCTGGTAAAATTAATAACAATTTACCCTGAAAGTATTCAGTAGCATTCTTAACTTACATTTACGAATAAAGTCAAAGTAATGGTTCAACAATAAATGTATAGAATATGTATAGATAAAACTTATATTTGTAGTTATCGAACTACTATAATCAACTTAATTATGAATATTAATTGAAGGAGAGATTAAGAAAAAAATAATTTCAATAAATGTTATATTAATAGCTTTACAATAATCGGCAAAAATATTAAATTATTTATTTATTCTTTTTAACTTTGAGCTTACGAGTAATTACTTTCGGCTTCTCTATATTTTGTTACTAATGTTTATTGATTTCCTTATTCGTAAAATTAGATGAATAAGCAGTTTTATGATAATTATTATTTGATGAAACTTTTACGCCACGAATACTTCTTGATTTAAGAATGCGATCGAAAAACCGCTATTCCCCAATTGAAAATGACGGTAAATAGATTTACATCGATATAAATCTTAAAATTTTACACGAACGATTAGTTAAATTACTTGATATTTGATAAAAAAACTTTCCCTCCACACATGATGAAATTATCTAGCATTAAAAAATTAAGAATAGTATTTATACTCTTTATTTGTGTAGTATTGGCGAATGGGGTGATTTCATATCGTAACACTATCAACCTAAAAATCAATCGACAAAGTGTAGATCGTTCACATCAAGTAATTACTCAGCTTCAAAGAACGCTTTCAACCTTCAAAGATGCTCAAATATCTGGTTATGAGTACTTAATCTCAACTAATACAGATTATTTAAAATCCTATGTTGCCGCACGCGAACAAATTGAAGTAAATCTTCAATCATTAAAAGAATTATCTGAAAATAATGAACTAGAGCAGCAGAGAATCTTATTACTCGGAAAAAAAATTACTAGTAGACTTAATCTATTTGGAGAAAAAATATACAGCCAACAAATTAATAATTTTAATTTATCTGAAGATATAGCCCTAACAAATGATATAAAAAACTTAGTTGATTCAATTGAGAACGTAGAACAAAAGTTATTATTAAATAGAATCGAGCGATCGCAATTCAGCTTCCAAAAAGCAATTGCAGCCTTTTTTCTTGCTAGCTGTGTGAATTTAGGATTGGTTGCTCAACTTTATTATCTGCTTAAAGGTTATATAGTTAAACTAAAAAAAACACAAGTAGCTTTGCGACAAAGTGAAAACCGCTTGCAAACAATAATAGAAAATGAACCCGAATCGATTAAGTTAATTGAACTTGACGGTACTCTTTTAGAAATAAATGCCTCTGGGTTAGCAATGATGGAGGCTTCCGCCGATCGCATAGTTGGTAAATCGATATATTCTACAGTCATACCGGAATTTAAAAAAGCCTATAGATTAATGCATGAAAGCGTTTGCCGGGGCAACAAAGAAACTTTAGAATTCGAGATGATTGGATTCAAAGGTAGTCGTCGCTGGATGGAAACCCATGCCGTACCCTTACCAAATGGTAGCGGTAGTTTTTTACATTTAGCTATAACTCGCGACATCACCCAGCGTAAACTTTCAGAACAAAAACTTGAACTTCAAGCTGCACTATTAGATGTAGTCACAAACGCAATTTTAGTAAAAGATGTTGATAATCGAATTTCATATTGGAATAAAGGTGCCGAAAATATCTACGGTTGGCAAGCATCCGAAGTAGTTGGAAAAAAATCATCGCGATTGCTATATAAAGAATATTCTTCACAACAAGACGATGCATTATTAAGCGTTATCGATTCTGGTATTTGGCAAGGAGAGTTACATCAAGTAACCGAAAAAGGTAAAAATATTATTGTTAAAAGTCGGTGGACGCTATTGCGAGACGACAAGGGAAAACCAAAGTCAATTTTAGTAGAAAATATAGAAATTACCAAAAAGAAACAACTTGAAACTCAACTGTTAAGAACCCAACGTTTGGAAAGTATCGGTACCTTAGCAGGCGGTATCGCTCACGATCTTAATAATGTATTAGCACCGATTTTAATGTCGGTTCAATTGTTAGAGAGAAAATTACAAGATTCGCAACATTTAAGATTGCTCAAAACTTTAGAAAATAATACTCAACGCGGTGCTAGTTTAATCAAACAGTTGTTATCCTTTGCTAGAGGTATTGAAGGTAAACGCACTCTTGTTCAAGTCAAATATTTAATTGCAGAAATTGAGCAAATTGTTAGAGAAACCTTTCCTAAATCAATTCAATTAAATGTAGATATACCGCCAGATTTAGGTTATGTTTGCGGCGATACTACACAACTGCATCAGGTACTGATGAACTTGGTAGTAAATGCCCGCGACGCGATGCCTCAAGGAGGTGAACTCAAAATTACTGCCGAAAATCTCATAATTGATGAATATTATGCCCAAATGAATATCTATGCCAAAGTTGGTGATTATATTGCGATCGCCGTTGCGGATACGGGGGTAGGTATGCATCCAGAAATTCAATCACAAATTTTTGAACCATTTTTTACTACAAAAGAAGTAGGTAAAGGTACGGGATTAGGTCTTTCCACCGCTTTAGGCATTGTTAAAAACCACGGCGGTTTTGTGAATGTTTATAGTCAGTTAAATAAAGGTACTATCATTAAAATTTATTTACCCGCTCAGCCCAGCCAAGAAAATATTCCCTGTTGCGATCGCTCGTCCAATCTTAATGGTAGTGGCGAATTAATTTTAGTAGTTGATGATGAACCAGCTATCCGCCAAATTACTAAATCATCTTTAGAAGCATATAATTACCGCGTACTAACAGCATCTAATGGAATCGAAGCTGTGGAAATGTACGCCGAATATAAAAGTGAAATCAATATAGTCTTGCTAGATATGATGATGCCTGAATTGGATGGTGAAACTACGATCCAGATGTTACAAAAAATCAACCCACAGGTCAAAATTATTGCTATTAGTGGCTTGGTGTTAAATCACAAAATTAATGATAAATCAAGTCAAGGCGTGAAAGCATTTATATCAAAACCCTGTACTGGTAAAGAATTATTGCAGGCGATCGGTAAAGTTTCCCAAGAATTTAAATAGAATTTACCAAAAAATTTATTGAGTATATATTTTTTTACTGTTTGTTTTTGTTACCATTAATAAAATTTTTAGAATAAAATCTCAATTATGGCTTTATACGCTGAATTGCATAGACATCTGGGCGGTTCGGTTGTACCCCGGATTTTATGGGGATATTTCGAGCGTCATTCCTCGGAGTTCGTTGCACGCTTTTCTAATTATCAAGAATTTGAAGAGTTTTACACCAAACCCCGCAATACTTTAGAAGAATATCTAGAATTGCATACTTTAGTTGAAAGCGTGCAAACTGTAGAAACTTTGCCCTACTTTATTTATCGGTTGGTACGCGGTGCATATATTTTTGAAAATTTAGCTTACTTAGAACTGCGCTATACTCCCTACCTGCGAACCCCAGAACATTTAAGTCAATCACAGAGAATTGACAAGATGGCGGAAATTGTTGATGTTGTGGGTAAAGCAAGCATTGTACCGGAATATCCGATTGTTACGAGTCAGATTTTGTGCATGCACTCGCGGCTTCCTTATGAGGTGAACAAAGCGATCGTAGATTTAGCCGCTCAAAACAGACAGTATGTATGTGCTGTAGATGTAGCGGGGGGAGATAGCGCTTATGGCGAACGTATGGATGAATGGAAAAAGCTTTACGAATACGCTTTATCTGTTGGTTTAAATACTACCGGACACCTTTATGAAACCAAAGATGGCTGTCATCCAGAATTAATACCTTATTTAATGCGAATTGGTCACGGTATTCAAATTCCGCTGTTATATCCAGATTTACTTGCAGATGTAGCAAGTCGCAGACAATGTTTGGAAGTGTGTCCCACAACTTACATTAAAACGGGTACCTTGCAAGATATGCGCCAGTTAAAGTTGGTGTTTGAGCGTTGTTTTGATGCTGGGGTAGATATCGCGATTTGTACCGATAACGCCGGGTTACATAACGTGCGTTTACCATTTGAGTACGAAAATCTTTTGACTTATGACATTATCGGCTTTGAAATGCTCCAAGCTTGTCAAGATGCCGCTTTCCGTCATGCTTTTGCTTGGCCCTACGGAGGCGAACGTCCGGCGCAGTTGTTAAATGGTTTACTCCACCCTCAACCTCAAACAGTAATTGCTAATAGATAGTTAGTCAGAAGCGATCGGTTAAAAAGTATTTTTTGTTGCAGCAAAGTGAATTTTTATTGTTTGGTTGAAAGTGAATTATCGAAGAAATATTTTAAGGAAACAAGCGCAAACGAATCCATAGTTGGCGTAATTTATAGACCCGGATTTATTTACTCCGTTGTTATAAGCTGTTACGCATTTAATTTGTATTTTTCTAGCGAGCAAGATGCTCGCACTACAAGACTTTCATAAAATTTCAATATACTAATTAAAAGGGTTTTAGCTTAGAAATGGCGTTCGAGCAGTGGCTGCTTTTAATTCAGCCTCAACAAGATTATCTAACTCAGTTTGCAGTTCTTTTGGAAGTGATTGTCCTCGATCTCTTGCTTGTTTCCACAAATGCATCAGTTCGGATAAACGCTGTTTTTGTTGCTCGTTAAAAAATTGGTCTGCATTAAAGCTTTGATGCTTCACATTGATATACATATATACGTACAAATCCTATCTCAAGTCAGAAGCAAGCGGGGAAGCAGATAAATCTATTCAAGAATAATTTTTGAAAATAAAATACATTAACCATCTGTATAATTACTAAACATCATAGTAATGTTTTCTTTGATAATTTGCTTTGTTCGGGCTGTATCCTGATGAAATTAATCGATTAATACTTAATTATTGGTTAATTTAAAAACACAATTAATATTTTACTCCCAGTATAAATAAAATCATTACAAAATCTTAAAAAGCATGAATTTCTATTAACAACTAAGATAAAACATGGTTCTGCGGTAGAGTAATTTGTATCTTCGCCAACACTGTACGCTATGGCATCTACTATCCAAGCTCTACCCTCAGAAGTCGTACATCTGATTACAGCCGGAGAGGTAATTGATTCTTTTGCTTCGGTGGTACGGGAATTAATTGAAAATTCCTTGGATGCAGGTGCGACAAGGATTATAGTTTCTTTGTGTCCGCAACAATGGCGGATACGTGTCGCGGATAACGGTTGTGGAATGAGTGTATCCGACTTGCAGCAAGCCGCAACCGCCCACAGTACTAGCAAAATACGCTCCTGTGGAGATTTATGGAAAATCAATAGTTTGGGTTTTCGCGGTGAAGCGTTACACAGCTTAACAACCCTAGCCGATTTAGAAATTATCAGCCGCCCAGAAACACAACCCCAAGAAAAAAGAGAATGCAGCGGTTGGCGGATTGTATATGACGATCGCGGGGAAGCTTTACTAATGGAAGCAGCAGCGATCGCACCCGGTACGGTAGCGGTAATTTCTAATTTATTTGGTAATTGTAATAGTCGTCGTCAGGGTTTACCTTCTATAGCTCAGCAAATGAAAGCGGTGCAAGCGGTAATTCAACAAACTGCTTTGTGTCATCCCTACGTTACCTGGCAAGTTTGGCAAAACGAACGCGAATGGTTTGCTATTTATCCTACCGCTAACATCAAGGAAACTCTGTCTCAGTTCATCCGTAGAGTGCATCCATCAGACTTACAAGAATTAATTGTTGAATTAAAACAGACAGAATCCTCACTTTCGGGCGTTATCGGATTACCCGATAGATGCCATCGCCATCGTCCAGACTGGGTACGTGTAGCTGTAAACGGACGTATGGTGAAATGCCAAGAAATCGAACAAACCATCCTGGCAGCATTTCACAAAACATTACCCCGCGATCGCTATCCAGTTTGTTTTCTACATTTATCTGTTTCCCCGAATCAAATTAACTGGAATCGCAACCCCGCCAAAACAGAAATTTATCTCAATCAACTTGATTATTGGCGAGAACAAATTGCTCAATCGATCGATCGAGCATTTAGCATCAATTGTTCCACCATTAAGGAATCTTCCCAGGTAGCGCGAGTAGGTGAATTAATCAAAGCCGCAGAAGCAAAAAGCGGTTATAACTTCAACCGGAGAAATCTTGAAGAAAAGAACCTTGAAGAAAATGAAAATTTAAATAAAACATCTTTTAAATCCCAAACCTTAACGCAAAATTCCTCTCTCTCCACAGCACTTTATTTAAAAGCAGTTGCTCAAATTAACAAAACCTACATAGTAGCCGAACATCCGGGGGGAATGTGGTTAGTTGAACAACACATCGCTCACGAAAGAATTTTATACGAACAAATTTGCGAACATTGGCAATTAGTAAAATGCGAACCACCGATCGTTCTTTATCAACTATCCTCCGAGCAAATAGAACAGCTACAGCGAATTAACCTAGAAATAGAACCATTCGGCGAACAACTTTGGGCGATTCGTCAAGTACCCGCACTCTTACACCAGCGCGAAGATTGCGCCGAAGCGATATTAGAACTCAGTAAAGGAGGCGACTTGAATACATCCCAAGTAGCTGTCGCTTGTCGCAGCGCCATCCGCAACGGTACAACCTTGAGCCTGCCACAAATGCAGCAAATATTAGACGAATGGCAGCGCACCCGCAACCCCCGCACCTGTCCCCACGGAAGACCAATTTATTTATCATTAGAAGAGTCATCCTTAGCTCGTTTTTTCCGTCGTAATTGGGTTATCGGGAAATCACATGGCATTTAAACAGTGAGCAGTGAGCAGTGAGCAGTGAGCAGTTAGGAGTTAGGAGTTTAAGGATTTTGGATTTTGGATTAGGATTTATAAGTTAGGAGTTAGGAGGGCGGGAGTTAAGAGTTAGGAGTGAGGAGTTAAGAATTAGGAGTAGTAAGTAGTGAGTTAGGAACTAATTTCTGCTTGTCCCCTTGTCCCCTTGTCTCCCCATCTCCCCCTTCGGGTTGCGCCACTTCTCTCAACGGAGGGAACCTCCGCACGAGAGTGGCTTACCATCTCCCCCTCTACCCCCTCTCCCCCATCCCCCCATCTCCCCATCCCAATTCCCAAATTCTATGAGTGCAGAAATTATTTGTGTCGGTACGGAAATGTTGCTGGGAGATATTCTCAATAGCAACGCTCAATATTTAGCGCTACAGTTAGCTCAGTTAGGTATTCCTCATTTCTATCAAACCGTTGTCGGAGATAATGTTGAGAGAATAAAACAAGTTATTGAAATTGCCACTCAAAGAGCGTCTATACTAATTTTTACTGGGGGTTTAGGTCCAACTCCCGATGATTTGACTTGCGAAGCGATCGCCGATTTTTTTGGTTCTCCTTTAATTGAACGTGCGGAAATCATTGAGGATATCACCGCAAAATACGCGACAAGAAATAGAGTCATGAGCGCGAGCAATCGCAAACAAGCTTTAATTCCTGAAGGTGCGGAAATCTTACCCAATCCTACGGGTACGGCTCCGGGTATCATTTGGCAACCTCGCCCTAATTTAACGATTTTTACCTTCCCTGGCGTACCTTCAGAAATGCATCGGATGTGGGAAGAAACCGCCGTTCCCTACTTGAAAAGTCAGGGTTGGGGCAAACAAATCATTTACAGTCGAATGTTGCGGTTTTGGAACGTTCCCGAATCAACTTTAGCGGAGAAAGTATCTGCTTATCTCAATTTACCCAATCCAACGGTAGCGCCTTATGCGAGCAAAGGGCAGGTAAAATTACGAGTTTCTGCTAAAGCGAGTAGTGAAGCACAAGCGGAAAGATTAATTGTACCCGTGGAAAAGCAAATTAAAGAAATTGCCGGCTTAGATTATTTTGGTGCTGATGATGACACTCTTGCTTCCGTAGTTGGTGATTTATTGCGTAAGCATGGGGAAACGCTTTCGGTAGCAGAATCCTGTACTGGGGGAAGTTTGGGAGGAATGTTGACGGATACTTCGGGGAGTTCCGATTACTTTTGGGGCGGTGTAATTTCTTATGATAATTCCGTGAAAATTGGGATGTTAGGAGTTAGCGCGGAAGATTTAGATAAATATGGTGCGGTAAGTGCAACTGTAGCAGAGCAAATGGCTGTAGGTGTAAGAAAACAGCTGGCTACGACTTGGGGATTGAGTATAACCGGGATTGCGGGACCGGGTGGGGGTACGGAAACTAAGCCCGTGGGTTTGGTGTACGTTGGTTTAGCGGGAGAAAATGAAGTCGAAAGTTTTGAATTCCGGTTTAATCCCGTGCGGGGTAGAATGTTGATTCGTCACTTCAGCGCTTGTAATGCTTTGGATAGTTTGCGGAGGAAGTTGTTGAAGCGAAGGTGAGTTTATGGGTTTTAACGCAGAGGGGCGCAAAGGTAAGCGCAGAGGAACGCAGAGTATTTGTAGATGGTAGGTTGGGTTAGACAGGTTTAGGAATTTGATTTGTAACAAGTAACTACATTAATCGTGTCGTAACCCAACATTGCAACAAAGCCGGACAGAACGCTACCACCAGTTATTAGTGTTATTCATAATTTCAATTAGCATCGACAACCACCTGGGAATCAATTCCCAGGCTCATAGCTAAAGTCCATTAAAATTCACATCTTGCAGCAGTGTCAACAAGCCCCCAAACCCGCCTTGAAATCAATTTCAAGGAACCGATTACAAAGTACGTTAAAACGTACTAAAAGCCTTGCCCAGTCTGATTTATCAGACTTTGCTTATAAGCCTGGGAATTTATTCCAAGGCGGTTATCGCGACTGGTGCAAGATGTTAGTTAAAATGGACTGGGAATATGAAAATCCAACTTGAAATAAAATATAATATTACATCAAGAAAACAGTAGTATTCATCTGCGGGGAATATCTACCCACTGAATATTATTTTGCTGTTGTAATGTTGTGATATCTCGCCATTCAACTTGTGTAGAGGGTTGTAGCTGAGGTGCATCTTCCTGCTGTTGAGTTGGGAATTCTTCTGTTTCATCAATATTTTCTCTACAGCTAGCTTGAAAGTTTAATAACATTTCAGGTTGTAACCAAGATTCAGCGATCGCTAAATATTCTTCTACAATAATGACTTCAATATTCAAAGCGTTACATTTACGAATAATTTCAGGAGAAGAAGCGAGAAAAACTATTTTAGCTTCAAGATTTTCTGAGAGTTTGAGCAAACTATATAAGTAGCAATCCAGCAAACTATTATTTTCAGTATTTCTTTGGTGAATTTTTTCATCGATAAAATAGACTGTTCCACCAGCAACTGTTTTAAATATCAGAACCTCAGATTCATCATATTCTATTAACGAATTGATGATGAGATTTGCAGTGTCAGTAGCAGATTGGAAGTTACCTGAACTCAGATGTTGTAGTTGGGTATAAAAGTATTTTGGTAAAATAATATCTTTTGTAAAATTATTAATGTATTGGGGATTGATAAGACATAAATCTGGTTCAAGAGCGTATAAAAGTTTCATTAATTTAATTCTGTTATTTGCGAAGGTGTATTTATAACTATTACAGGTCTATTTCTTCTGTTAAGACTTATTTTGCCTGAGATTATCACATTTTTAACAGTGAGAGATGAAGCATTAGGAAATAAATGAAAACTTTTTTTCGGTACATAAGCATAAAATGAATCTGAGGTATTTACGCTAAATTTAAAGTGAATAATTTCATATTGATTATCTATAAAAACACTTATAATTATTCCTTTTAAATAGCAGTCTTTCCCAATATTTTCATAGATAGTATCTAAATCCAAAACGCTAATATATTTTTCACATACCTTAGTTGATCTAGAAGATATGTCATGATTATTATAATTCTGTTTTCTTTGTTTATTCTTAAGTTTGGAACGTGCAATATTTAAATTGTTTCGTGCTTCAGTATTATTAGGTTCGATACTAAGAGCTTGATTGTAGTCTTTTATAGCGGCTGATATATTGTTTAAAGTATAGTGAGCTTTACCCCGGTTATTATAAGCATCAGCAAAACGAGGATTAATATAAAGAGCTTGAGTGAAATCTTTAATAGCTAATCGTATTAATATTCGTTGTTTATGATACGCTACACCTCTTTCGTTATAGGCTACATCATAATTAGGGTTGAGAGTAATAGCTTGAGTAAAATCATCAATGGCAGCTTGATAATTGCCTATTTCATAGTAAGCTTGACCTCGATTATAATAAGCTTCAGCAAAATTGCTATTAAGTCGCAATGCTTCACTAAAATGTTTAATTGCTTCACCGTAATTTTGATTTTTAGCTTTTTTTAATCCTGAATTTAATAAATTCTCCGCACCATTAAAACTTTCAATATTTTGAGTCTGTGGAATATCTGTAAAAGTTATAGCAATTGGAAGACTATATAATTTGTTAATTGAAGAATCGCATTGTTCGCATTTTTTATTCAGAAACTCCCAACTATCTTTATGATATCCAAGTTGACAAGGTTCACAAACATATATTTTCTCTCCTGGTTGAAGAATTTCACTACTTACACGATCTTTTTGACCAACTAGATGCGTTAGCAGTTCATTTATATTAAAATTTTGATTTTTACCATTGAGAAAATCGTTATCAAAAGTTATGTTCTGATTTTGCTCGCTTGTCTGGGAATTATTTGAGTAATATGTACCAACTTCCGTCCACTGAATATTTTGTGGACTTGCACTTGTTGATGATTGAGTATTGCTGACTTGATTATTAGAGGATGAGCTAGGTGTTTGGGTAGATGAACTTGAAGATTTATTGCTATTATTTGATTCATCTATTATTACGCAATATACACAAAAACTTATGAATAAAAGGAAAATTATTATCCAAAATAATGGTTCCGCATGAAACCAAATTAAAAGCTGAATCAAAAAAACAATAAATCTCATATTAAAAGTGAAGCATATAATTTTGATTGTTGAATACTATTCCATTGAATATAAAACTCGAAAAATTTTTTTTCGTTAATAACTTAAATCCATTCAAATTCACATCTTGCACTTGTGTCATCCGATTTATTGCTGGTAACACAACGAAAAAATCATGTTTTAACAAAAATAAACGGGGTTTATTAGGGCTTGTTGAGAATAGTACAAGATGTCAGTCCAAATAAAATAAAAACTTTCATCAGTCATCTTCAGATGACTTTTGCTATTAGCCAGGGATTTACAATCCCTGGCGATTATCGTGCTTAAACCTATTAGCTAATAAAACATTCTTTAACTAGTAAGATAGGCTCAATCTCGACTGGTTGTACAGCCTTTGCTTCTTCACCCAAAAAACAACCAATTTCTCTCCTAACTGGGTCATAAATAATAGAAACGCACCAAGGATGATAGAAAAATGCTCGCTGGGTTCTCATATCTGTTCCCGACATAAAAACCCCAATGTTGGGATGAGAATGATACCAACCAACTATATTTGCTTCTGGATGAGTAGATTTAGAATAATCCATAATTCCTTGCCAAGAATCTGAAGTAAATTCTAAATGCGCTCCGGTTCCAATTGTCGCTGGTGCTGGTACTGCTGCGGTAATTTCTACATATATTCCATGTTCGGAATCGTTGTAGGCTTGACCAAAAAGAATACCTCCTTGTTCAACAGTTGTATCTGTTTCCAGATGTTCTTTAAGTGCTGTAAGTGCTGAGTGGAAAATATAAACTTGAGGGTAGGGAAGACTAATTTCTTTTTCTTCAATGAATTCCTTAATCGGTTTTTCCGTTGGCTTATAAACATCCTCACATTCAACCCATTCAATTTGATTGGATTGAGTTAACACTGGTTCATTTTGTTCTGTGTTCGTTAATTCATCTTGATTCATCGGTTTACGCTTCATAAACCGTGAAGGAATTGTTACTAAATTTCGTTTTAATATTTTAAAAATCATTCCAAACAATTGTTGATGTTGGTTTTTTACTAGCTTTAAAGGTTTGAGTATCCACTGGAAAACGTTGCATATTATTTTTAGCCCAATCCTTTGCTTCATAATTTGCTGGACTTTTCAAATTCAGAACATCTTTGGAATACTGAATAATTTTGCCAATACGGATAACTAATTCAGAAAGATTCTCCGCCATTGTCCAGTAGTTACCGAGACAAACTTTTTTATTATCAAAAACATTTGGATGAAATATGTCGGTAAGAAATCTAGCGTCTGGCTTTTGTCTAGGGTAGTTATTGCCTAAAGTAATTTCTACTCTATGGGTTGTGCGATAAACAGGTTGATTATTTCGTAAACTTTCTATTCCCTTACAGCGATATTCAATTGTGTAAGTTTCTACTGGTTTTCCTTGAGTTGAAGCAATAGCTAAAGTACCACCAGAATTACGAACGAGTTGAGATAATTCTTTAAAATCATTTTCTAAACGCTTTTCTCGGATATTCATAATTAACAACCAGCCTCCAAAATTGGGTAAACTTCTAAAACATCATTTTCCTGAACTCCTGCTGAGGCAAGGTTTGTTGCCGGATCTAACTGTTGCCCTGTACGCTCAACACGCATCGCGTAACTTGTATTTGATGGCAAATTCCAATTCTGCTGGGTAGTTTGAAGTAGTTGCTCTACGCTCAGTACAGCAGGTAGGGAAACAGCAGCTTTACGAGTTTGATCTGCTGAACGAATAATTAAAGAAAGTGAATCTGACATTGTTGCTCCTATATTTGGCAAAATTGAATTGCTATTGTTTCTTTCGCGGTTTTGCAGTGTAGTATTTCGTTCTTGGGTAGACATAATTCTCCAAGGGTAATTGCTTCAGAATCCTTAAGTGAAAGATTCCTGATGACTTCAAAATCTCGTTCGTGACTGCATTTAGGACAAATTAACTTTGATTCTGGAAACAGACGCAAAGGTGTATTAACTTGCTCTTGATAACCGCAATCTGGATTGAGACATCGCATTGTTTTGATAACTTCGTTTCGCAACCGTAAAATTGGTTCGGAAAATCCACAGTTATCTAGATGGTTGAGAATTTCTTGAATGCTCAAATTTGCATCATGTTTGACACATATTGTTGGTTCGATATTCATGTCATGGGCAATACAATCCTCTTGTCGTTGAATTTGCACTTTGAAAGCCATCCAAGGATTTAAACCCAAAAATACTTTTTCTCCGGGATTTACCAAACCCGGTTTATCGTGCAAATACAAAAGAGCTTGCTGTACCTGCATTGCTCCAACCATTGAGGCAATCGTTGCCGTAGTGGGCATTGCAGCTTCTGGTATATTCCGTTTCATCCCCTGGCAGGAATATCGCCGATCGCGCCGTTGCCACATCTGCTTAGAAATGCTGCACTCGTAACAAGCAGTAGATTTATTCGGATCGAAAAAGCTTACTTCCCCTTCAGCTACACCAATACCGCCATTTATCCAAGGAATTCCGGCGCGATAAGCAAGCTGATTGATAGCCCAACGAGCATTAACGCTATCAAGACAACCGATAATCAAATCGCGATCGCGAACATCTCCTATACCAAGATCGAATTCCAAATCACCATGAATTGCCTGAATCTCTATTTCTGGATTAATTTCTAAAGCCCGTTGACGAGCAACCTTGACTTTAGACAAACCAACATCCGATTCTCGAAACAAAACAGACCGCGTAAGGTTAGTAATTGATACCGTATCGAAATCAATAACGGTAATATTTCCAACACCCACCATTGCTAGATTCTTTAGTACTTCATTGCCCAAAGCACCCGCTCCAGCAACCAGTATTTTGGAATCCTTCAGCCTGCTTTGATTCCACCAGTCAATCGAGTGATGCCTGTCATAGCGCATCTCTTCAACTGCTGCTATTTGAAAGGTGTCCATTTTTGCACCCGGAAACTTATATTTTTATAGTTCCCAGAATAAGCTAAGAAATAACACTTACCTTGAGAATAAAAACGTATAAATAAAAACGATAAATTATATTAAAGCGTCAGCAGCGATCGCAACTGAATAAACCCAAGTAAATAGCGTATAGCACTTTAAATGTATTTTTTTAATTCTCTTTATTAAGTAGAAACAATTTGAATCAAAACCACTTAAATTCCAAAATTAATTGAAAATGCTGACACCTTCGGTATTTATTAATGCCCAATCAAGATTTTTGGAATCACAAATTGCCCCTAGAAAATAAACCAAAATATTCCAATTATTTTCGTACAGAGCGCAAAGTTTTAGCTTATTAACAAACAAATCGCAAAAATAACAAAAATATTGAATATACCTAAATTAACTAGAAATAGATTTAAATCGGCACAGATGAAAGCTATATTAACGAAGTAGGCTGCCGTCAAAACTGAGTTATATAAGCAAATTCTGAGGAAATATATAAGATAAATAAAACCAAATTGCTAATAGTTCGTGTTACTACTAAAAAGTAGCAATTTAATGATTTTAATAGCAAATCCAAAGTTATAAAAATAGTCACTTATTTTTTATACACAACCATCGTGAAAATAGATTGATTTAGATGTATCAAACTCCTAATTTATACACTACATCTATCTAAAGTTATAAAAAAAATTGCTTTAAGGATAAATATTCTCAGTATTCAATAATGCAACCAAGGGGAAATTTGTAGCGACTTTCTCTTAAACCCCTACGTAAAAACAAAAATTTACAAAGGCTGAGGATTTACTCTCGTTTTTGATAAATATGGATTTGTAAGCTGGTAATAACATTTGTTATTTTTACAATAATTTTTTCTGATAAGTAAAATAACCTCTAAACCAGTCATGTCAAGGTTTTTGACAATAAATCCATTAACTGATATTAATCATTTTGTGTTTCATAATCAGCATATTTAATCTCTAGGAGGTTGCTGAGTAGTTCACAATTTGTTACAAAAATACAAAGAACTTCTAGTAACCTGTACTAAAAAAATGCTTGGCGGACTTACTGGTTTTAAAGATTCTAAGGGCAGCGACTGGGGCGAGCAGATGCTCAACACTGTTGCGAGTCAAACGATTCGCCACTTGTTTACTAAAAGCGAGTCGGTAGAAGTCTTTGTCCGCTGCTACCCCTCCAGCAAGCTTTTACAGGGCAGTATTGACAGCTTTAAGATGGGCGGGCGTGGTTTAATAATTCGCAAAGATTTCTTCGTTGAGGAAATGTCGTTTGAAACCGATGCAGTGTCTATTGACTTTAGCTCGGTACTAAGCGGTAAATTGCGTTTGAAGCAAGCCACTCAAGCGATCGCTCAAGTTGTGTTGACTCAATCCGGTATTAATCAGGCGTTTAAAGCTGAATTAGTGAAAAAGCGCTTGATAAACCTGAGCGAACCAACATTAACGGCATTATCTGACGGCGAACCCGTTTCTTTTACCGATGTTCAGGTGGAATTGTTACCAGATAATCGGTTAAAGATTTTTGCCAAAGCTGACTTAAACAACGGCGAATTAGTACCGTTGAATATGACTGTAAAAGTAGGTATTGAACGGCGACGCAAAGTTTCCTTCAAAAATCCACAAATCGATCTGGAGTCGGTACCAGAAGAGCAAAGAGAAATTTCACAAACTTTATGTACTGCATTGGCAGAAATTTTAGATAATATGGTCGATTTAGACCGTTTTGACCTAGATGGAGTAAAAATGCGGCTTAATCGTTTAGAAACAGAAGGTCAAAAGTTAATTTTTAGCGGATATGCTGAAATTGAGCGCATACCACGTACTTAAGTTATGATTCGCGAACAGTTATCAACCCAAATTTGATAATTGTTCCCACCGTAATTCTTTGAGGAAAGTGTTTATCTAATGTCACCAGAGTTAATACCCCCTTGTAGTCAACCAGCCTTTTGGAAGATTGCAGGGGGGTAATTATGTTGGGAGATGGGGAAGAGAGGGGAGAGGGGGTAGAGAGGGGAGAGGGGGAGACAAGGGGACAAGGGGACAAGCAGAAATTAGTTCCTAACTCCCTACTTACTACTCACTACTTGCTACTTGCTACTAACTACTAACTCCTAACTACTAACTCCTAACTCCTAACTCCGTGAGCTATCCCCAATCCCCCATTTAGTAATCAAAAGCCTATGTAAATCAAGCCTGGAATTGTACAATCAACCGCAGGAGTGTAAAAGGGGAAAGGTATTGTGTCACTCAAATCATCACCGCAACTGCGACGCGAGTTAGGGGTTGTAGGGGCAACTGTGATGGGGCTTGGTTCGATTATCGGTACTGGGGTTTTTGTCAGTATTGGTATTGCTGCTGGTATTGCTGGTACGGCGGTTATTCTCGCTGTAATTATTGGTGCATTGGTTGCTACCTGTAACGGACTCAACAGCGCTCAACTTGCTGCGAATCATCCTGTAAGTGGGGGTTCTTATGAATACGGCTATAAATATTTAAATTCTTGGTTGGGATTTACCGCTGGGTGGATGTTTTTATTGGCAAAATCTGCTTCTGCGGCTACTGCTGCTTTGGGTTTTGCTAGCTATTTTCTAAATGCGACGGGTTTAAATGGAAGTGGTTTACTTGTACCTTTGGCATTAGCTGCTGTACTTGTAATTACGGCTATTGTGTTAAATGGTATTCGCCGTTCTAATCGAATAAATATTGCAATTGTATCTGTAACAGTTTTTAGCTTAATTTTCTTTATACTTGGGGGAATTCCTACAGCGATCGCGGCAGGTAGGGAAAATCTCACGCCGAATTTTAACGGTTCGTTTTCTACAGTGCTTCATGCTAGCGCTTTGATGTTTGTGGCTTATACGGGTTATGGACGAATTGCGACTCTAGGTGAAGAAGCCAAGGAGCCGCGTAAAACTATTCCTAAAGCGATTATCGTCACGATGATAGTGACAATGCTAATTTACGTGGGAGTCGCGGCGATCGCTGTGGCGGCTATAGGGGCAGAAAAGCTTGGTGAATCGGCACTAACGGGGCAAGCTGCACCTTTAGAAGTGGCGGTGCGTAGCTTTCGCATTCCGGGGGGAGCGCAAATCTTGGCAATTGGCGCAATTTTCGCGATGCTCGGAGTATTGCTGAATTTAATTTTGGGTTTATCCCGCGTATTATTGGCGATGGGTAGAAGACTAGATATGCCGAGTATTTTTGCAAGATTAAATACTACTGGTACAACTCCAACGCCTGCTGTAATTGCCGTTAGTGCGATAATTTCTATTCTGGTTTTGATTGGTAACGTTAAAACCACTTGGTCTTTCAGTGCTTTCACGGTTCTAATTTATTACGCGGTTACTAATTTAGCTGCATTCTCTTTACCGCGTCACCAAAGACTTTATCCTAAATGGCTGTCAATTCTTGGCTTATCAGCCTGTATATTTCTAGCTTTTTGGGTTGATCCCTTTATTTGGCAAGTTGGTTTAGCGCTGATTTTTGCGGGATTAATTTGGCACGCCGTTGCCAGGATGAAGAGATAAGAGATAAGAGTTAGGAGTTAAGAGTTAGGAGTTAGGAGTTAGTAATTAAAAATTAATTTCTGTAGTGTTCGCATCTTGCTCCCTAGTATCGCATCAAACCGAAAAAAATGTAGAGACGTAGCACTGCTACGTCTCAATAGTGTAATGCACAAATCGAATTTTAGAATCAATCTAAAATCCGTTAGTTAATTTAACGACCAACGCCGATATACTGGAATCCAGCCCTAATGGTTGTTTCTGGATCTAAGAAGTTACGACCATCTATAATCACGGGATGGTTCATCAATTTAGCCATTTTAGCGAAATCGAGACTATTGAACTGTTCCCATTCGGTAACAAGTACTAAAGCATCGCAGCCATCTGCTAATCTTTCAGCGTCGGTTTCTACCTGCACGCCGGAAAGACCGTGACGCATACCAGATTGTGAAATAATTGGGTCGTATGCTTTAACTTTGGCTCCCAATCGATTCAGTTGCTCGATTAAGTTGAGGGCTGGTGCATCGCGCATATCGTCGGTGTCAGGCTTAAAGGTTAAACCAAGCAAGCCTACAGTTTTACCTTTAAGAATCTTCAACGCTTGCTGGAGTTTTTCCATTGCAATCAAACGCTGACGTTCGTTAACGCTGATTGTAGCTTTGAGTAGCTGCGCTTCGTAGCCGTAGTCATCAGCGGTGTGAACCAATGCCGATACGTCTTTAGGGAAACAACTTCCACCCCAACCAATACCGGCGTTTAAGAACTTGTTACCGATCCGGGAATCTAAACCGATACCTTTGGCAACTTGAGTTACATCAGCACCAACGCGATCGCAAATGTTAGCAACTTCGTTAATAAAGCTAATTTTGGTTGCTAAGAATGCGTTTGCCGCATATTTGACCATCTCAGCAGAGGACAAATCTGTAGTTAGTACGGGTACGGTCGGTAAAGATTTATCTTCAGCGTACTGACGCTCTACAATCGGAGTATACAGTTCTTTCATCATTGAAAGAGCTTTCTGAGAATTGCCTCCCAAAACAATGCGATCGGGGTTGAAAGTATCGTAAATTGCCGAACCTTCGCGCAAAAATTCGGGGTTGCTAACTACATCAAAATCACCCGTGGGCAACTTATCTTCATTCGGTGCCCCACCTGCGGGTACTAATTCTTTTTGACGCTCGGCAATTCCATCGAGAACAATCATCCGTACCCAATCTCCCGAACCAATGGGTACTGTAGATTTATTCACGATTACTTTATAACCGCCATTTAAATGGCTACCGATACCTTTTGCAACCGCTTCTACATAACGGGTATCGCTTTCACCTGTAGGTAAAGGTGGAGTTCCCACAGCAATAAAGAGAATTTCTCCGTGAGAAACGCCCGCAGCCAAATCGCTGGAAAATTGAATCTTTCCAGTTTTTATGGCATTCTGCATAATTTCTGAGAGTCCCGGCTCAAAAATTGGCGATTGCCCGGACTTCATTAACTTTACTTTTTCTTCGTTATTGTCTATACAAATTACATCATGCCCGACGTGAGCCAAGCAAGCGCCAGTTACCAAACCAACATAACCAGTACCAATTACGCAAACTCGCATTTTATTTAATTCCTCACTTTTTTGAAGTTATCCAACAAATTTTTAGTAGCCGATAGTCAAGGAGCCTGTGACTTATAGTCAATTTTAAGCAGTTAGATTTGATTACTTACTTGCTACTGTTGACAACTGATTTTTCAGTAGTTGTTACCCGCTCCCGGAAATCTTCTATAGTCTGTTTTAACCCTTCTTGAAGAGGAATGGTAGGTTCCCAATTTAACAAAGTCCTTGCTTTGGTAATATCGGGGCGGCGGCGACGGGGATCGTCGGAAGGTAGCGGCTCAAATTTAATTTCTACATCTGGGTTAATCATATTTTGAACGGTTTGCGCCAATTGTAGAATGGTGTATTCATCCGGATTACCCAAATTAATCGGACCAATATGGTCGCCATTCATCAAACGCATCAGTCCATCTACTAAGTTATCAACGTAGCAAAAACTACGAGTTTGCGAACCATCTCCGTAGACAGTTAAAGGAATACCTTGCAAAGCTTGAACTATAAAATTGCTAACTACTCGTCCGTCATGTTCAAACATTCTCGGACCGTAAGTGTTAAAAATACGAGCAACGCGAATATCAACATCATTTTGTCTGTGATAGTCAAACATCAACGTTTCAGCAATCCGCTTACCTTCGTCATAGCAGGAACGAAGTCCAATCGGATTAACGCTACCCCTATACTCTTCACTTTGGGGATGAACTTCTGGATCGCCGTAAACTTCACTAGTGGAAGCCAGTAAAATTCTTGCTTTGACGCGCTTAGCCAGCCCCAGCATATTCAGCGTACCCATCACATTGGTTTTAACTGTTTTTACGGGGTTGTATTGATAATGTACCGGGGAAGCAGGACAAGCCAAATGATAAATCTGTTCTACTTCTAACCTAATTGGTTCGGTGATATCGTGGCGAATCAGTTCAAAGTACGGATTATTCATCCATTGGACGATGTTCCGCTTATGTCCCGTGTAAAAATTATCTAAACAAATAACTTCATGCCCATCATTCATCAATCTATCGATCAGATGGGAACCAATAAACCCCGCTCCGCCCGTCACCAATATTTTCATAGTTGCCCAGTTAATTTCAAATATTTACGTTATTCGATTATGCTTGTCTTTAGGATACCCAGCCTGACAACAAAAATATAGTAAAAGTACGGATAATTCAAAATTTTTTCTGAATTCCCTTATTCTCCTCTACAAATAAAATCCTTCCGGTTATATCTACGTTCTTTACAATTCCATTAGAAAAATAACAAAAATTATGTAGTAACCGTGAAGTAACGTCTCAAAATTTATCAAAAATTTAAGAAGTTAAAGTTACTGTAGGAAACTACATTTATGTTGAAGATTTAAGAAATAGGAAATATTAAAAGTTATAAGTGATTAATAATACATATCCTTAACATAACTGGTAACTGCTTACTGATAACTGGTAACTGGTAACTGATTGCTAACAACACCAGCCTCCTGTACGGTGGCATTATTGGTACGTTGTGATGGTTCTCCGAGCATAATAATGGAACAAGTTAATTGACTCGCTAACTGGGTTGTGACATCACTAATAGCCAATCCGCCAGGAATAGTACGATTGCGAATAAAAGGTAGAACTACTAAGTCATATAATCTGGCTGCTTGTAATATTGCTTGAGCAACATTTTCGTGAGCGATAATTTGAACTTCGGGTGGATTAGAAAAACCGAGTTTAGAAATACATAGTGAAAGTTGCGATCGCCGCCAGGATATTTTATTGGAACTGGTGCGGCGATCGCATACGTTGAGTACGGTGACTTGTGCTTGATTTGCCGATGCGAGAATTTGAGCAAGCTGCACTGGCTGCAATATAGGTGCGGTTAAATTTTCGATCGGTACTAAGATGCGTTGAATTTTGGAAGGTGATTCAACCAGACGGGTTACGGCTACCGGACAGTGAGATGCCCATAATACCCCATCAATGACGTTACCGAATAAACGCGCTTTGAATCCGGTGCGTTTACCCCAACCCATAACAATTAAGTTTGCCTTTTTTTCTCTAGCAGCCCGACTAATTCCTTGAGCAAAAGCATCATCTATTCGTAATAATGGTTCTGCTTCTACATCAAGGAAGCGACTTAATGCTATGGCTTTGTTCAACAATCGTTCGCTTCTTCGCAGCGATTCTTCCAACTGAGGTGCATCCATGCTCGCAGCAGCTGTCGCAATTGCTAAGGGTATAATTCTGCCGTGGGCTTGATTGGCTAATAATGCAGCCATTTCCATTAAATGCTGCTGCGTTTGTGGATTGTAAACGGGTACTACGATGCTAAAAGGGCTGTCTAACTCGGAGCCAGATATATCTA
This sequence comes from Rivularia sp. (in: cyanobacteria), assembly GCA_965234645.1. Classification (GTDB taxonomy): domain Bacteria; phylum Cyanobacteriota; class Cyanobacteriia; order Cyanobacteriales; family Nostocaceae; genus Rivularia. The sequence goes on from OZ248344.1 coordinate 1,678,460, forward strand.
CTGTTTCTTGGTGTTTTGGTAATGAAGAATTAAAGGTAACAGCAACCCGACTCGTAATTATTGGTCCAATAAACGAAGTTACCAGGATCAAAACTATGGCGCTATTTAATACGGATGGCGTTAGCAATTGTGCTTGATATCCTACCAAAGCCACACTTGAGGTAACAGCCACTTGAGGTACACAGATCGACCACATTGTTAATATTTCCCGCCAGTTGTAGCGGTAAATTAATTTTGCGAATAATGCTGCGATAAATTTGCTTGCGACTAAACCCAAAACAAGAAATAGCGTCAAACTAACCAAACCCATGTTTTTCGCAAAGGCAGGTAAATCAAGCTGAAAACCCAAGTCAACAAAGAAAATCGGAATGAATAAGACGCTACCTACAAACACAATCTTTTGTTTGACTGCTCCTCCGATAACTTCATTGACTGCTAATCCAGCGAAAAAGGCTGCAATAACTATTTCTAACCCGATTAATTGAGCGCCTACAGCCGCTAAAAATACTGCTAGCAGCACAAACAAAAACTGTTTTCCTTCATCTTCTCCGGATTTTCGCAGAAATTCTTTACCAATCCAGTCAAAACCGACTAAGACTACGACGCAGTAAACAGTCAACCAACCCAAGAATGCAATAGTTTGCCAAATATTAAGCTCTTTTAAATGAATCGCCACGCATACAGCCAACATTAACAACGCAGCAATATCTGTAAACACGCTTGCGCCAATGGTTACACCTACAGCTTCGTTATTCATCAATCCCAAACGATTAATAATGGGATATGCCAGCATCGTATAAGAAGCTAGTATTGAGCCAATTAATATTGAACTTAACCAGTCAAATCCAAAAACTCTTCCGATTAAAGTTCCCATAATTAAAGGTACGCCAAAGGAAAAACTACCAAATCCTAAAGCGCGATTTCGCCGACGGCGGAATTGCTCTAAGTCAACTTCCAAACCTGCGACGAACAGCAAATAAATCAAACCTATTTTTGATAGTAATTGCCAAACAGAATGGTCTATCTGAAATAAATTCCAGCCGTTAGGACCAAGTAATATTCCTGATATTATTAAACCAATCAATCCCGGTAGTCTAAGTCGTTCAAATAAAATAGGTACGACTAAAATAACTACTAGCATTACCGCAAAGGGAACGATTGATTGCTTATCAAGAATTTGACTGTATGGTAAGACTATAATTCGCTCTAAAAGTACCATATTTATTACGGACAATCCAAAGTGCTGGAGTTGGCTGGCGATCTTTTTCCACCACACAACCGGCTTTTTCTACCGTGCAGGCAGATAGAAGTTAGATGTTATTTGAATAATTATGTTTAACTTATGCGAGTAGGATGCGAACTTAACCCAGGTGAGGAGAAAAGTTTTCAGAAAATCTCATTTGAGGGCGCATCCTTTGATAATTAATAAAACTTTTTTAAATACAAATGTAAAAATAATCCTGAAAAAATTTAAAAAATGATACCTAGCATAACTTAAAAAGTATCTTGAAATTAACTACCTATGGATGGATTTGATTCAAAATGAATCGCAAGCGATCGTAGTCATCTTTAAGCACCACGCTTAAGTAACGTCCAGCTTCAACCAACCATTGTCGGTCAGCTTTACGTAACTTATATACATCCCTGATTGCTGCTGCACTCAAAGCTTCAACTGGGGCACTATTGACACTAAGCAGTGTTTGCAAAAAATCAAATTCTTCTGTGAATTTCAAGACTTCTTCTGCTTCGCATCGATGAACCGCTTGATGAATTTGCGGCGGACGGGGTGGTAGATACTGGTAAATTTTATTACCCCAAGCCTGCTGCTCAAATCCGACAATTGCGGCACGAAATTCAGTTTTGAGCATGGCGAATATTTGGGGTTGCTCCTCTCGTAAATCTTGCAGCGATAAGCCTAAAGCTACAGGTCTATGTACGGAATCTATGGGCATGGTGGTTGCATGAAACACAACGGCAAACACTTTGTTTGCTGATTCTTCGTCCACCGAACACACCCAACTACCGAAGGGAGGCATTGGTGGAAAGCTCAAGTCTTCCGGGTCCAGACACTGTGCTAAAAAGTCACAAGTAGAGGTTTCAATCACTTCGGCAAAGTGATTGGGATGACGATTGGTGTTACTAAACTGGGGTAAAGGAAGGCGCATAAATAAAGGTTATGAGTTATGAGTGATGAATTATCAGTTAAAAAATAATAACAAATAAAACAAAACCCTTAACTCTTGACTCGTAACTAAAACAAAATCATTATTTACGTCCTGCCGTAGGATCTACATCTTCTAACTCACTGAGTCTAAAGGTAATTAATTTATCCCAATTACCACCTTCAAATAGTACGGCAATCTTACCATCGCTGACTCGCTGCACAAGTCCAGTCATACGGTAGTAAGTATCTGCGGGGTTTTTAACGCGAACGGTTGCTCCAGGCAAAATCATGATTATTGCTCTTTAAAGTTTCTTTATCAATTATCAATCAACAATTATCAATTATCAATTATCCGTTTTTAGAGTAGGGACGATCGGGAATCTATTGTTTATCCACGAACAAAGCAGATCGCGCTTTGCTTTGAGCCTGCGATCGTTCATTGAAAACTGGTTACTAATACTTATTAAAGATCCGAAAGTTCGCTACTGATTCAACTAATCCAATGGCGATAAAGTTAACTAACATCGCCGAACCACCGTAACTCATAAATGGTAAAGGAATTCCTGCTACTGGTGCTAAACCTATGGTCATACCAATATTAACAACCATCTGGAACACAATCATTGCCAAAACGCCAATTGCGATTAATGAGCCAAAATTATCTTTAGCACTCAAAGCAACGTGCAATAACCTTTGACAAATTAAGCAAAATACCAGTAATAGTACCAAACAGCCGACAAAACCAAATTCTTCGCCAACTGCTGAGAAAATAAAGTCGGTATGCTGTTCGGGAACGAAATTTAATTGAGTCATCGGACCGTTTAACGGACCCCATCCAAACCATTTACCAGCACCAATGGCGATACGAGATTGAATCAAGTGATAGCCGGTTCCCAAGGGATCTAGTTCGGGGTTGAGAAATGAGGTGATTCTACCTTTTTGATATTCTTTGAGTACGTGATTCCAAGCGAAGATTCCTAACTCTCCACCTAACAGATTTAAAGCTAACGCGCCGATACCACCTAAAGCAAATTTTTTCCCCGGCAGCGTAATCCAGCCTATTAACCCCATAGTTATAGACCAAATTAATCCCAAAGGTGTAAAAAATATATCTTTAGATAAAACTATTGGTTCAGCCCAGGGCCAAGGTATGCTAAATAAAATCGCCGCTACTACTGGAGAAATTAGCAGTATTAACCAGCCTGGATTAGCATTTGCCCAATACAGCATTGCTAATACGATCGCACCAAATACCAATGATGTTGCCAAATCTGGCTGTAAAAATACCAATCCCCAAGGAACCGCCGTAATCGCTAAAGCTCTGAAAAAGTTGGGAAGAGTCGAAGCCGTGCGTTTATGTAATAGCGCGGCTAAAGTAATAATTACCCCTAGCTTGGCGAATTCTGACGGCTGCACGTTAAAGCCAAAAACATTAATCCACCGTTGTGCGCCTTTAGCACTAACACCTACTGCCATTACTGCTATCAGGCTGGCGTTAGTTAATGCATAAGTAATCCAGTGCCAACGTTGAAGATTGGAATAACGGCTGCGGGCTAACAATAACGATATAAAAAAACCAACAGCCGCAACTAATAAATGCAACCACCAGTGGTGTACGTTTTGCTTTAATTCCGTACTGAAAATCATCAACCCGCCAAAGATACTGACGGCAATGGGCAGCAAAAATAGCAGTAAGTCTACCTGATGCCAGGGCTTAAACAAATACTGCCAGGGATTTCTGTTTCTTGAGTAGCGTGACTTTTTTAGTAACATCGAGTCTTGTTGATAACTGAGCGATTAAAATACTTGATAATTGCGTCTTTTTATCTTTATTCTCAGCACTGTGCCCGCTACCCAGACAGAAATTCCAATTATTTTTATGTCAGGGCAGCCACTGATACTTTTCCTGCGATCGCCAAAGCAATTTCTGTTAAAGCTTTTGCTGATGCTGAATCTGAGTCGCCTACTACTATAGGTACACCGTTGTCTCCCCCGACTCTGGTAGATATTTCCAACGGTACGCACCCCAATAAAGGTATTCCCAATTCGGCGGCTGTTTTTGAGCCACCACCGGAACCGAAAATATCATACTGTTTATCGGGCATATCTGGGGGTATAAAATAACTCATATTTTCGATTATCCCCAAAACTGGTACGTTCATCTGCTGAAACATCCGCAACCCTTTACGAGAATCTAGTAAAGCTACATTCTGCGGCGTAGTTACTATCACTGCACCCGCGATCGGTACGGCTTGTGTCAATGTTAACTGAGCGTCACCCGTTCCCGGAGGCATATCTACAATTAAGTAGTCTAGTTCTCCCCATTCCACTTGATATAAGAACTGGCGAATCACTCCATTTAACATCGGTCCGCGCCAAATTACGGGTTGATCTCGATCGATCAAAAAACCCATTGAAACTAGTTTGACACCATGATTAAAGGCAGGTTCCAAGATTTCGCCTTTTTCACCCTGACGAACGGTAATTTGAGCCGATTCAAGTCCTAACATTGTGGGGTCGTTAGGTCCGTAAATATCCGCATCGAGCAAACCCACTTTGGCTCCGGTTTGAGCTAATGCTACGGCTATATTTACAGCTACCGTGCTTTTACCGACACCACCTTTACCGCTAGAAACAGCAACAATATTTTTGATCCCGGCTATAGTATTGCGATCGGGTAAGCTTTTCTGTTGTGGTGTTTCTGCCGTCACTTCTACCGCTACGTCTGTAACTCCTGGAAGTTTTTTAACAGCTTTTTTACAATCTTCAACGATAAATTCTCGTAAAGGGCAAGCAGGTGTAGTCAAAACCAAAGTGAAGCTGACCTTGCCATCTTCGATTTTGACATTGCGAATCATGTTCAGTTCCACCAAACTTTTGCGAAGTTCCGGATCTTCCACTGGTCGCAATATTTCTAAAACCGAACTCGCCGAAAGAACATTTTGCATAGTATTTTTACAACTATTGAAACAATTTTTAACAAAAAAATATTATCTATCTTTATGAGAATTGGGTATTGGAGAGGGGGAGATGGGGAGAGGGGGAGACAAGGGGAGAGGGGGTAGAGGGGGGAGAGGGGGGAGAGGGGGTAGATAATTTTTAACTCCTAACTCCTAACTCCTAACTCCTAACTCCTAACTCCTAACTCCTAACTCCTAACTCCTAACTCCTAACTCCTAACTCCTAACTCCTAACTCCTAACTCCTAACTCCTAACTCCCTACTTTCTACTCCCTACTCCTAACTCAATCCCCTTTCTTAAAACAGTTCCGACTGCATTGATTTTCTTTTTCCAGATACTGCTTTGATTGCGGCTTCTTCAACGGCTTCGATTAAAGCCCGCGCTACTTTGTGAGCATAAGGGCGGGAAAAAGACCAAACTAACGGAGACAGCCAACCGCGTAAAGTAACGGAGTAAGATAAACAACTACCGCAAACCGTGGACTCTATTTTGTAACTGATTCTTTCTTCTACGCCGGGAATTGCCAAAATTCGCACGCTTAACAGTTCTCTGGGATTAACGCGCTCGACAAAAATGCGGATTGGAATTGGTGAGAGGCGGGTAACAACTTGATAAATCAATCCTGGTTTGGGTACTAATCCGTTAGGTACGTTAGTACTTTTAAATAATGGGTGCCAGGAAACGTCTGCCAAGTCAACAACTTTATGCCATATTTCATCCACAGAAGCGGAACTAATTTCGCGATAACTTCGCACCAAAGAGGCGCAAACTCGACGACGTTTGTGGTTGATAAATTTCGATAACCAACCTTGCATTATTTTAATCCTCCTGGCTACACACTTAAAGAGTAAATGAGGGTATGTTGGATTTTGACTAGTAGTTCCCGCTAAGAAAGTGAACGAGCGATCTTGAATGATTCCCAATCGCCCCTTACGCAGGAGATTGGCTGCAATGCCCGAATTTTAAAGTATTTAGCTTGTGTTCTCTCCACGTAATAAGACACATAAATCTTCTTCAAAACAAAATTAAACAAGATATTCCAATCTTTTTTATAGAAGCAATTTTATATGTTGCTTATGTTTAATTACATTAAGCCCAAGCGAGCAACCAATATCTTTTTCCTCTCAGAGGAAATGTCTGCTTTTAGTCACTCGGATTCTATAAAAGGCAAATATAGCAGCAGTTACAGTGGTTCAAGTGAAAATAAAGGTATCCCCCTACAGAACGCCAATCTTACTCGATCGCTGTTGCCTGATTCGCAAATGCCAATCTTAGTAAAGCCCCTTCAGATAAGCAGGTTCTACAGGTTATTGTTACAGAATTTAGCCTCAATAGTGGGGTATTTGCACAAAAAAGTTGCAAAATAATTTGTAACGGCATTATTCGTGATGCTTCACACGGGCATCCTTCACAAAAGTTAATCAATATACAAGCTTATACCTATTTGAGGGAGAATAACATTATTCACCCGACCGGGAAATTACGCGGATTATTTACATTGCCTGATTGCGGGATTTAACAAAGCGAATATTTCTGTTGGGAAAAAGTAAAAACGTTATTTATATCTAGATTATGTTGACATCGCAAACTTCCCCTAAATCGCCTTCTTCTCAACCTTTACCGCCATCTGACGCTAAATCTAGAGTCAGTACGTTTATGAAGCAGTTACAAGATGAGATTTCTCAAACTTTAGCTGAACTTGATGGCTCAGGAAAATTTCAAGAAGATAGTTGGGAACGTCCCGAAGGTGGTGGTGGACGTTCGCGAGTTTTGCTCGAAGGTGCAATCTTTGAACAAGGTGGTGTAAATTTTTCTGAAGTTTGGGGTTCTAATTTACCGCCTTCAATTATTGCAAATCGTCCGGAAGCTGAAGGACACAAGTTTTATGCGACGGGAACTTCAATGGTGCTGCACCCCCGCAATCCGTATTGTCCTACCGTCCATTTGAATTACCGCTACTTTGAAGCAGGTCCTGTTTGGTGGTTTGGTGGCGGTGCGGATATGACTCCTTACTATCCTTTTGCCGAAGATGCGATGCATTTTCATCAAACTTTTAAAGAGGCTTGCGATAATCACCATCAAGAATATTACCCGGTGTTCAAACGCTGGTGCGATGAGTATTTTTACCTCAAGCATCGTGATGAAACGAGGGGTGTCGGCGGTTTATTTTTCGATTACCAAGACGGAACGGGTGCTTTGTATCGCGGTCCCCATCCAGATAAAGCAGCGGCTGAGTATAGCAATGAAATTGGTGAATTACCCACTCGTAATTGGGAAGAAATATTTGGCTTTGTTCAAGAATGCGGTAAGTCATTTTTACCGGCTTATCTACCAATCGTGAAAAAAAGACACCCGATGGAATATGGCGATCGCCAGCGAGATTTTCAGCTGTATCGCCGGGGTAGATATGTCGAATTTAATTTGGTTTACGACCGGGGTACAATTTTTGGTCTGCAAACCAACGGACGTACTGAGTCCATTTTGATGTCCTTACCACCCTTAGTTCGCTGGCAATATGGGTATAAGCCCGAACCAGATTCCCCAGAAGCCGAATTGTACGAAACCTTCCTCAAGCCTCAAGATTGGGTCAACTGGAACCAGAGCCATACTTAAATAATGTAAGTTAAACTACTAAAATCAGTATTTGTGCAAGGTGACAATTAAGGCTGTAGCTTGTTAAACTCTCGCTACAGCATTAATACATTTTGTTACTGATGAAGCTAGTTGTTTTAATCTATAAATAAATTTTATAGACACTATAAAATTTATTTATAAGCTTTAGCAGTATTTTGCACAAATAGCTGTATCTATTAGTTAGTTTGAAGAGTGCTAGGGGAATTTATGATTCATATAGAACAAAAAAGTTATACAACTCAAGACGGGAATACCGTTATCGTTTTATCACCGACTGGGCGTTTAGACATCACCACAGCTTGGCAGTTTCGTCTCAAGCTACAAGAATGTATTTCTAAAGTCAGTCCCCATGTGGTGGTAAATTTGGGACAGGTAAATTTTATTGATAGTTCCGGTCTTACTTCTTTAGTTGCTGGAATGCGCGATGCGGACAAAGTGAAGGGTAGTTTCCGTATTTGTAACGTACATCCAGAAGCCAAATTGGTTTTTGAAGTAACGATGATGGATACCGTATTTGAAATATTTGAAACTGAAGAGGAAGCTTTGGAAGGCGTACCTCGTAGTATTGCTAGCTAAAAATTAACCACCGGAGTTAGGAGTTAGGAGTTAGGAGTTAGGAGTTAGGAGTTAGGAGTTAGGAGTTAGGAGTTAAAATTAAATATTTGTAATTCTTATTCACCATTTTTAGGAGAATTGAATTTCGCCTTTGAATATTAAAGGGCTATTAAAATTCAGATTAGTAATTCGAGTATTGCTACCTATTCTCCAGTACTCTTAATACAATTTCACCTGTCTTCTTGAAACGGTATAAGTAAGTCGGCGTTAAAAAATCAAGCTATGTCCGAAGCGAGGGTCACTACGTGAAACGTTAGCGCAGCGTCTCCCGGAGGGAGATAGCAATACCAGGGGTTTGATGATTGTTTACATCCTGTTACATGCCAAGGGGTTTATTTGTGCCGACTTACTTAACTCCTAATTCCTAATTCCGGTGCTCCTAACTTCTTAACTTCAGTATTATTGCAACTTGGTGTAGCGATAAGGACCTAAAATCGCGCCCCAGGTTGCTTTTCGGGTTTCTATATCAATTCCTTTGTCATAGCTAAGAAATTCTTTTTGGGTTGCTTCAAATCCCAAAGAAACTTCTGTCGTATTACCAGCGTAGTCAAACGTGCAGCGAGTATCTGGTATGGGTTTAGCAATAAATTTGTATTGATAAGGAGAGAGGGTTTCTACGTTCATTGTTAAAACGCATCCCGGTAATATATCTAATTCTTCAGGGGTAAGAGCATTAAGTAATGTATAATTGCGACCTGCACCAATCCAAGCTGTTGGATCTTTAAACATATAGTACTGAACCTTAAACGATCCATCAGCGATCGCGGGTGTAATTCTGATGATTCGCTGACGGTAAGGTTTTTCTATGTTGAGGGTGTTTGCTTGCTCGGCAAATAACGTCAAACTGTCTTCTTGAAATAAAGATACAGGTCTTTGCCACATACGTAAATACACGTACCAGGCAGGATCGGTCATTGCCTGCTCTTTGTTCTCAAACTCACCTGCTAAGTACTCGCTAATGGTGTTTAAATCTGGCAAAGAACTCATGAATACAAATTGGATATTAAACTATTATTTATATGGGTTGATTATATAGGAAAAGCGGTTGTATTTGCGATCGCCATACCTAAAATATGGGTGTAACATTTTATTGTAGCCTGAATCAGCCATTTGTAAAATCGTAATTTTTAAGCAGTTAGCGAATCATTACTTGGCAAAGTTGCATACAAGCGCGAGAATAAGTTTACATTACCCTTAAATTTCATAAAAATTTCTTCGTGAATAACGTCCGTACTGTTTCTGAAACAAAAAGAACTTTCTACAGTCTTCACACCCGTCCAATCAACACGATTTATCGTCGCGTGGTAGAAGAGTTAATGGTAGAAATGCACCTGCTGGGTGTAAATGCCGATTTTAAATACGATCCCATTTATGCTTTGGGTGTAGTGACTACCTTTGAAAGATTTATGCAGGGCTACAAGCCCGATAAAGACAAAGAATCGATTTATAATGCTTTGATTAAGTCTGTGGAAGAAGACCCAGAGAAATACAGACAAGATGCTCAAAGATTAGAAAATTTAGCTAAAAGCATACCAGCTAAAGATTTAGTTAGCAATTTGAGTCAGCAACGCTTGGGTAATGAGTCTGATTTACAGGCACTATTAGAAAGTATTGCTAATAATTCAAAGTTTAAATACAGTCGTTTATTTGCGATTGGTTTGTATACTTTATTGGAAACGTCAGATCCAGAAATGGTTAAAGACGAAAAACTTCGTAATGAAGCTTTGAAAACTATTGCAAATGGATTGCATTTACCTGATGATAAACTGAGCAAAGATTTAGAACTATACCGCTCTAACTTGGATAAAATGGCGCAAGCTGCCATAGTAATGGCGGATATGATTGCAGCAGATCGTAAAAGACGCGAGCAACGCGCTGCTGAGAAAGCCGATACTAAAGTTGCGCCTCCCTCTCAAGAATGATCCTCCAAATTTTGGATTTTGCGGAAAGTTGCGGTGGGGGGGGTTCCCCCCGTTGAGCAAATTCAAGACGGATTTTAGATTAAAAAAACAAGCCCCTAGCGCTCCCGCAGGGGATAATCTAAAATATCCAAATCTTAAAATCTTAATTTACAACTATAGAATCTAAAATTAGTAAGCCTATTGTTTATTATTTAAAGAAGAGAACCATCTAAAATCTAAATTTAAAATCTAAAAGCGAGTAGACTCAGATGGTTAATTATTCGTGAAGGAGTTAGGAGGAAAATTTAAATTTATCACTCCTAACTTTTAAAATTACAAGGGCAAAATTGAATAAATTATGCTGCTAACAACTGACAGTGTTAGTGCCCCCATAATTGCGCTCCAAATTCCGTAACGCAAGCGAAATCCTTGTACTATATAGGCTGCAATACCAAAACAGATCGCGGAGATAATAAAGGTAAACACGCCTTGAAATAAAGTTAGCGTGAGAACATTTGGTATTAAAAAAAATAGTCCGAGGATTGGTCTAACTAATACGTTAATAATACCGAGAACAGCCGCAGAAACAAAGCTTTTATTTAGAGAATCAACTTCAACTCCTACCAAGGGAATTTTGCTGATAATTAAAAAGCTAACAGCCGTTACTAGCCAAGCAACCAAAAGTGCGACGATATTCATATAAATTTAAGGTCAAAGGTTAAAGAGAGTTAAAAGTTAGGAGTAGGGAGTAGGGAGTTGGGAGTTGGGAGTTGGGAGTTGGGAGTTGGGAGTTGGGAGTTGGGAGTTGGGAGTTGGGAGTTGGGAGTTGGGAGTTGGGAGTTGGGAGTTGGGAGTTATTAGTTTAAATTTCTCCTTGTCCCCCCTCTCCCCCTCTCCCCCTCTCCCCCTCTCCCCCTCTCCCCATCCCCCCATCCCCTTAAGGACTGGGATTAGTCTGGTTTGGCGCACTGGGAGCAATGGTTGCTTGAGGGACTGGTGCTGTGGGAGCCGATGCTGGCGGAACTCCTTGTCCGGTTTGGGGTTGATTGGGGATGGTAGGAAGCGGGATTTGAGTGCTGCCTGGTGGTAAGTTAAGGTTAGGGTCGTTTTGAGGTAAGTTAGGAGCAGGAGTGAGTGGTGAGCCTGGTAAAGGTAACGTTCCACCAGGAGTAGCTCCTGGATCGATCGGTAAATTAGGAAGTGGCTGTAATGGATTTGCGGGTTGTTCTTCAGAACCAGGTATAATTGCTAAAGATACTCTGTCACCACCGACTTGTCGCAGTAAATCTAATATTTCAATCACATCATTATAAGTCGCCGATCGCGAAGCATATAATACTAAAGTACCTCTGGGATTTTGTGCAAGATAGTTCTTTAAAATATCTCCCAACTGTTGACGTTGTACTGGCTGTTTTTCTACATAAATTTGACCAACAGCATCAATTGTTACAGGTAAAATTTCCCGTTCTCCTTGTGCCTGTACGCTGGATGTCGCAGTGTTAGCTTGAGGTAAATCGATGTTGATTGACTGTTGGCGAGTAAATTGTAACGATGCCAGAATAAAAAATGTCAGAATGCAAAAAACAACATCAATTAACGGGATAATTTGGATTTGAACTTCTTCGGTTGGATTATTGAGGTTTATTTTCATCTTTTAATTCTCACTTCATCATAAAAGCATCTAGCGATCGAGTACGATCGCGCCAGTTGAAGGCGATCGCATCGCATAGCTTAGCCGAATTTAAATAAAACTTGCTTGCGGGCGTATCCTATAGAAAAAAACACGGCGTTGTAGAGAACGTTTACTCCGTGTGTGTGTGTGGAGCCTATTCATTAATTCCTACTGTTTAGTATCTTCATCGGGTGAATCGGAATCTAATGTTTTAGGAAATTCGGATAACTTGTTTTTACCTCGCTTGCGTGGGTTTGTAGAATTTTCATTCCTTGTATCCTTATCTCTTTCAATTACTTCAGGTAGCGCTCTTACAGGTGTGAGATTGCTATCGGTTGGAGGAAATTGGCGATAAAGTAGCTCCATTTCATTTCCAGATGCACGGAAAACTTTGACTTGATTAAATAGCAAAGCTTGAAACCATCTGTAAAATATCAAACTGACGATCGCAACCACTAACCCTGCTGCGGTACTGTATAGCGATTCCCCGATACCAGTGGTGACTCCAGCACTAGCTTCGGTACCTAAATCCGAAATTTTGATTGATTCGAGAGATTGAATCAAACCCCAAACCGTACCAAATAATCCGAGTAAAGGCGCGATCGCAATTACCAATTCCAAAACTTTTTCGCCGCGACGCATTAAAGCCAATTCGTTTTCTGCACTAGATTCGAGCGCCAATCTAAAAGTTTCGGGGTCCCTTCTGGGTAAACTTAAAGGCGCATAGAGAAACCTGCCTATAGGTTGACGATCTGCTCGTTGTGCAATTTCTGTAGCTAGTCCCCAATCATCGCGAGCTGCGTCTAATACGCGATCGACAATTTTCCTTTCTTGAGCTAGAATTCTCAGCCAGAACCATATCCGCTCGAAAATTACGCTCAAAGATAAAATCGAGAAAAAAAGTAAAGGCCACACTACAGGACCTATCTTACGTACAATATCTTCAATGTTCATGCTTATAAGTCTCCTCCGTTCATCCTCAACCAAATTCACACCACTTTAATTTTAGAGATTAATGCACAAGTTCTACATTTTTTTGAACTATCGTGTACATTGGAAGCCTTTCGCAACTAAAAAATTAGGTAGGATATTCCATACCGTTATAGGGCGGTTATTCCCACAGGAAGTAATGGTCATTTTTTGTCAAAATTAAAGGTAAGTTGAGGCTATAAATATGAAATACTCAATACAATCAGTTTATGAATGGTATCGTGGTTTGATTCGCGATCCAAAGTATCGTTGGTGGGTACTTTTAGGGACTCTCGTATATTTTGTGAGTCCGATTGATGTAATTCCTGACATTTTCCCAATTGTTGGGGAACTTGATGATGTTTTTCTGTTAACTTTATTAGTTAGCGAATTCTCTCAAATGGTTATCGAAGGCTTTAAAGCACGTAAGGGAGTTACGGATACAGATAAAGGGGCAAATGCTTCCCAACAAGCTGCTAAGAGCGCAGATACTATTGATGTTGATGCCGTTTCCCTAAAATAGTGTCGGGAATAAAATAAAACTTAATTAACCTCCTTTTTCTGCAACAATAATGCGCCGAGAAAGGGGGATATTTTTTTTCAGTGAACAGTTAGGAGTTAGGACCACCGGACCACCGGAATTAATAATTGTCCCATGATTACCAAATTTAATTTCTAAATCCATTTAAATCCCTGATATTATTCCTCGTGTTTCACCACGTGTTTCACTACGTACTTCACCTTTTCTCAAATGCTGATACCAAGCATATTCCTATAATGCAGCCATATTTCACCGTAGTTCCGCGTTCTTAAACTAATACGCTATCTAATATTTAATTAAATTCACCTGCTTATCTAAAGATAAACTCATACTCCGTCGGAGGAATGAGAGGAATGTGAACCCAATTTTGGTATTCTATATTTCATTTGCGATTAAAGAGGTTGCGGTGAAGCTGAGAACTAAGATTCTCGCTGGTTATGGTGTTAGTCTTGCTTTAATTCTCCTTGTTGGTGCTTGGGGTGTGGCAAATCTTTGGCGTTTGGGACAGGCTAGTGAAGCGATTTTGCGGGAAAATTACCGGAGTATTCGTGCTGCTGAAGGTATGGTGGATGCTTTGGAGCGTCAAGATAGCGCTACTTTGATTTCGCTGTCGCAAGGTGGTACCAATGCTATTAATTTATTTGCAAATAATCAAGTTGAGTTTTTGCAATGGTTGTCGCGAGCTAAGGATAATATTACTATCAATGGCGAAGCTGAGATTTTAGCTAAGTTGCAAAAACGCTATCGAGAGTATCTTAGCAGCGTTGCTCAATTTCGTTCTTTACAAAATCAGCCCGAAACAGCGAGAAGTTTTTACAATCAATCGGTTTTACCCAAGTTTGAAGCAGTACGTCAAACTTCTATCGAGTTGCGAAATTTGAATCAGCAGACGATGGAAGCAGCTTCGCAACAAGCACAGGTAACATCGAGAAATGCGATCGCATCGATGATTTTTGCAGGTTCTTCTGCTGCTGTTTTGGGTTTAATCTTCAGTTTAATTCTCTCCAAAAATTTAACACGCCCTCTCAGTAAAATTACGCAAGCGACTGAGGAAATTGCTGAAGGTAATTATGGTGTGAATATTCCGGTACAGTCTAATGATGAGTTGGGACATTTGGCGGGAGAAATTAATTCAATGAGTCAAAAACTCAAGAATTTTCACGCTTTAAATGTTAATACTATTATTGCTCAAAAACAGCGCAATGAAGCGATTATTGATAGCATTACTGACCCAATTATAGTAGTAGATGACCGCTGTAATATTATTGATATTAATCCCACAGCTGCAAGTTTATTCAATGCGAAGCCTAAATTAGCAGAAGGAAGACATTATTTAGAAGTTGTTGAAGATAGGACTTTATACAATCAAATCCAAGCAACAGCGGAAGCTGGGGAGTCTTCACAATTAAACCCGGAGAAATCGGTTTTAACCATAGAAAAAAACGGGATTGAGTATTATTATCGCTACGTTACTACTCCCGTAAAAACTGAAGATGGTAAACGTTTGGGTGTAGTATTGTTATTGCAAGATGTGACCAAATTCAAGCAAATCGACCAGTTAAAAAGTGATTTTGTAATGACTGCTTCTCACGAGTTGCGAACCCCTTTAACGGGAATGGCAATGAGTATCGATTTACTTTTGGAAACCGCACAGCAAAAGTTATCGGAACGAGAACAGGAATTGTTACAAGCTGCTGCGGAAGATGTACAGCGTTTGCGGAGTTTGGTTAACGATTTACTCGATCTTTCTAAAATAGAATCTGGTCGAATTGATATGGAAAGGGCACCGATTGAAGCTAATCTAATAATTGATAAAGTAATATCGCTATTTAAGGTGCAAACGCAAGAAAAAAATATTCAATTAAATAAAAAAGTAGCATCCGAATTACCGCAAGTAAACGCCGATGCTAACAAAATTACTTGGGTGCTAACAAATTTGGTAGCAAACGCTTTACGCTATGCAAAATCGCAAATTGAAATTGCAGCCAAACAACACGGTAACTGGATTTATTTTTCCGTAAGCGATGACGGACAAGGAATAGATCCCGCATATCAAAGCAAGATTTTTGACAAGTTCGTGCAAGTTAAAACAGAGCGTGATATCGGTGGTAGCGGCTTGGGCTTGGCTATTTGCAAAGAAATGATCAAAGCTCATGGCGGTATAATTTGGGTAGATTCCACAGTGGGTGAGGGTAGCACGTTCAGTTTTACACTGCCAATTATTGTAAATTCCAATCAACAAGGAGAATTAACTCATGTCTGAAGCACGCATTTTAGTTGTAGATGATGAAAAAAATATTCGATTGACGGTAGTGCAATGTTTGGAGCCGCAAGGTTACACTGTTAAAACTGCGATCGACGGACAAGAAGCACTCGATCATCTTGAGGAATACGATCCTCAATTAATGTTACTAGACTTGCAAATGCCGGGAATGAATGGTTTACAAGTACTTGAAAAAGCAAAAGAAGTTCTACCCGATTTACACGTAATTATGTTTTCGGCTCACGCTAATGTCGAAAATGCCGTAGATGCGATGAAATTAGGAGCGGTAGACTTTATGCAAAAGCCTTTTACTCCCAAAGAAATTCGCGAATTAGTATCAAGAGTATTAGGTAGAGAAGACGTTTCAGATTTACCAACAGATTACGATTCATTGATATCAGCCGCCAAACATCGCGTTAGCAAACGCCAATTTGAAGAAGCGATAACTTTAGTTAAACAAGCAATTGGTGTCAACCCGAATAATGCCGAAGCATTCAATATGTTAGGAGAACTTTTGGAAGTGACGGGAGACAAACTCCAAGCAATAAAAAATTATCGCGTCGCTACAGATTTAGATCCATCTTACAAGCCAGCACAGAAAAATTTGGAACGAGCCACAACGGAGCCAAAATCTCGCTTACGGATGTAGATATTAGGGCATAGGGCATGGGGAATAGAAAGTGTGTGGAGTCGTTTTATATTTTATATAAGATTAAAAAATTGGTATGGCAAATCAATACATTGTAGTTGTAGGTTGCGGACGTTTGGGTTCAATTTTGGCGAGTCAATTGAGTGGCGAAGGTAATTCTGTTGTAGTTATCGATCGCCACGAGTCTACTTTTGATAATTTGGGAGGTGAATTTAGCGGTTTTCAAATTGTTGGTGATGCAACCGAACTTGCTGTATTGCGAAGTGCAAAAGCCGATAAAGCCGATTGCTTGCTAGCCGTCACCGATTCTGACAATATTAATATTATGGTGGCGCAAATTGCCAAAAAGTTGTTTGAAATTCCAACGGTATTAGCTCGCGTATTTGACCCAAATCGCGAAGCAATTTACCGCGAATTTGGAATTGAAACAATTAGTCCGACGCAACTTTCTGCGGAAGCTTTTGTGAAAACTTTAAGTTAGGAGTTAGGAGTTAGGAGTTAGGAGTAGGGAGTAGGGAGTAGGGAGTAGTGAGTAGTGAGTAGGGAGTAGTGAGTAGTGAGTAGGGAGTTAGGAGTTAAGAATTAAAAGATTTTAGATTTTGCATTGAGAGTTAGGAGTTAGAAATTTTAAGATTTAACCTTTAACCTCTAACCTTTGACCTTTGACCTTTGATAATAATTTATGAAAATCATTCTAATTGGCAGTGATAAATTAGTTTATTTTTTAGGCAGACAGTTTGCGAGTAAGGGCTATCAACTAACTATTATTACTCCCGATGAAACGCAAGCTTTAACTTTATCTCGCAAGCTGAAGGCAACGGTTATTAAAGGTGACGGTAGCAATCCAAGCATACTTCAAGAAGCTGGTGCTTATAGTGCTGATGTTTTGTTGGCTTTGACGGCTCTTGACCAAGATAATTTGGTTGCTTGTCAAATTTCTCAAGATCGTTATGGGGTACCTCGTACTATAGCTTTAGTTAATGACCCCGACAACCGCGAGGTTTTTCAAAAGTTGGGTGTGACTCAAGCTTTTTCAGCAACAGAAATTCTCGGTTCTTTAATTGAACAGCAAGCGGATATTCAAGATATTAAAAATTTATTACCTGTAGCAGATACGGAAGTTACTTTAACAGAAATGACGCTGCAAGATGATAGTCCAGCAGTAGAGAAAACCCCCGAACAACTGAATTTAAATGGAGCTGCGATCGCCTGCATTATTCGCGGTGGAACTGTCTTGCAGGCTAGGGAATACAGCCGTTTGCGGAGTGGCGATCGCCTAATTTTAATCAGTCAGTCAAACCAATGTGCTAAGGCTCAACGTGTGATTATGGGGGAGAAATAACATGAGTCGTTACAAAAGCTTTTTACGCCAGCGTTACCGCGCTATCTTCGGCTATACGGGTTTAGTTTGTCTGATTTCTGGACTCGCTATACTTTTACCCCTAATTGCATTAATTTTTTACCCCGAAGAACTTTCATTGGCTTGGGGTTTTCTGGTACCCGGTATCATACTTTGCGCTTTAGGCTTTATCTTATGGCGCAGTTTAGCTCCCAAAAAAGCCACCAGTTTGACATTGCAAGAAGGTGCGGTAATTGTTGTTTTGTCGTGGTTGGTAGCAATTGTTGTCGGTACGATACCGCTGATGACAATACAGAATTTGAACTTTACCCAAGCAATGTTTGAATCTACCAGCGGTTGGACAACTACCGGGTTGTCGGTGGTAGACGTAACCAAAGCTTCGCGGTTGATATTACTTTACCGCAGCACCATAGAACTGTTTGGTGGAGCGGGATTGGCGATTATTACATTGAGCGCGATCGCAGGACCTAGTGGTTCTGGTTTAGCGAGTGCGGAAGGACGTACCGAGCAGTTGGTTCCTAACGTGCGGCGATCGGCAAAGCTGGTTTTGGGCATTTATCTCGGATATATAATCGTAGGAACCATAGCGCTAGATTTGGCGGGAATGAGTTTCTTTGATGCGATTAACCATTCCTTCGCTGCCGTCTCTACTGGAGGGTTTTCCACTCGTCCCGAATCTATCGGTTACTGGGATAATACTGCTGTTGAAGTGGTAACAAATGTATTGATGATTGTCGGCGCATTCAACTTTGTTACTAGTTATATGTTGCTGACGGGTAAGTTTAAATCGGTGATGCGTAACGGAGAAATCCGGCTGCAATTTTTCTTATACGTCTTGTGTAGCATTGTTTTGCTGTTTGGTGTAGTTTTGCCACTTTATCCCAATTTAGGTAAAGCAATTCGAGTATCTATATTTGAAACCATCACCGCTCTTTCCACAACTGGGTTTTCTACTGTGGGATATACTGATTGGAACGCTTTAGGATGGTTAATATTAATACTATTAATGTTAATTGGTGGGGGAAGCGGTTCCACAGCAGGCGGTATAAAACAGATGCGCGTATATATTCTTTACCGCGCTTTAACCTGGGAAATACGGCAGATGTTAATGCCAGCAGGTACGGTAAATGAAGCTCATATTTGGGAAGGCGATAAACGGAAATTTCTGCAAAACGACCAAGTTAAGCAAATTAGTATATTTGTATTTCTTTACTTAATGATTTTCGGTATCGGTAGCGCAATTATCGCCGCTCACGGTTATTCGCTGCAAGAAAGTTTGTTTGAATATGCCAGCGCAATGGGAACAGTAGGTTTATCCGTGGGGGTAACTGCTGCCGATGCTGCACCTGGTTTGTTGTGGGCAGAAACTGTAGGAATGTTTTTAGGGCGTTTGGAATTCTTTACAGTGTTTGTAGGAGTAGTGCGTTTGTTGCGCGATACTCGTCCGATTTTGGCTTGATTCTAGAGAGGAATTATATTTTTGAAACGCAAAGGTACGCGGAGGTTTAACGCAAAGTTTCGCAGAGGAGGAATATTATTTTACTTCTCTAAATTTCTTTCCTCCGCGCTCTCTGCGCTCTCTGCGGTTTTTTTTTAATCGGTGATTTTCTGCTAAGAAGCGATTAATCTTTGTAATTCTTCCAAAGAATTAACAGTTTTAACACCTCTTTGAATCACCTTTAATTGTTCTAAATCGGTAATTTGAGAGATTTGTGGCATTAATTGCAATCCTTCTTCACCGAATTTGACTTCTAAATCAAGTTCTATTCCAGATATTATTCCTCTTCTTTCCCCACGAGTTTCACCTTCCCTCAAAATCTGCTGATACCAAGGAGATTCAGTTAATATTGCCATATCCCACCTCATTATTTGTTGTACTAATGCGCTATCTAATACGAAGGTAGCAAAAAAAGCTAAAACGGTTTCTAATTGATTTAAGTCTTCATCTGCACGAAGTCTTTGTAAGGCTTGCTGTACGATCGATTCTTCTGCTCCATTTTTAAGAATTGGTACGAAAGGGAGCAAGGAAGATAAGTTTTCCTCAAATGCGAGATTAGCGTCAACTTCCCACAGGTTAATTACGCGGTAATCTTGACGGGCGGTTATTCCGGCAAATTCCGACTGGTAGCTGGTAGGTATTTCCGTTTCGCTGACTTTGAGAATATTTATCAGTACGGGATAAACGGGAAGATTATATTTTTCTTCTGCTAGTGCAATGTAAGCCCGCATTCGTCGAGGCATTTCTGTTTTATAGCGCAATTGTAATTCGTTTAAAGCAAGAAATTCCCCATATTATTCACTTTGAGCGCGGATGAGTACGTCGGATTCGCGGCTTATCCATTGAAATTCCGAGTCGAGAATTTCTGTTGCTGTGATGTCAGGGATTTGAGTTACCCACTTTACCCATTTATCTGGTGCGAGGCTGATTATCTTTTTGCTGCTGATGTCGGCTGATTTTGTCATGGAAAGGGTAGATGCAGGAGTCGAGATAATTATTTTAATCTTTTGGGGAAGGAAAATGCGTGAATTCTTTTAACTACTTCTACCCCGCTCTAAAATTACCTATCCTCTTTACTTATTTGCTCTTGGTAAAAAAACTCTGCGTCCCTTTGCGGTTTCCTTTGCGTTACTCTGCGTTTTAAAATATATAATTCCAATGCCAACGGTTTAAATTATCTAAATTAACTAACAAGCAGATGGTGCGTTAGACGATTTTCTCAATTATCGTTAATACAATAAATATTTATGCGTCTAACACACCCTACAATTTTAAGAGAGCGCTGAAGCGCTTACTACGAACTCATCCCCAAATTCCATTAAGTATCTCAATGCTTTAACTATACTTCTGGCACATTCTTGAGGGGAAGTATTGTAAAAATATCGCCATGCTGCGGCTTTATCTTCGTCGTATTTATCGCTTCTTCCGGGTTGATTATTTAACCAGTTCAATCGCACGGCATGACCAATTAATACATCTAAAACAATATATTCTTGTATTTGTAATTGGGGATTATTTTTGGCGATCGCTGCTAGTTCCATTAAGGCTTCGACGTTTGCCTGTCGGTATTCTGGAGCTTCGATTTTGTTTAACAAATGCTCGACTCTGAGGGCAAAGTTCTTTTCTAATGCCGTCATTTCCGATACCAGAATACTATCCAAGCGGTTGCGGCGTTCTAATTTATCCCCAATTATCAAACCTTTGCAGTTATGCATCAATTCCCAAACTCTTTCAAAGAAATCTTCGGGTACGCGGTTGATAGCTCCTTCTGCTTGCCGATATCGCCGCCATCCTCCGGTTGGTACGTCTATTTTTTCTAAGCTAACTGACTGCACTATCCAATCTATTTCGTTTTCTTTCTGCTTGACGTGCAGTGATTCTTGCTGACGCAACAACTGATTCATGCCGGAATATTCTAACAAACAGTCGCGTAACCTTGTTTTAACTTCAAAGGGCGATCGCTGCATCAATTGTTCGTAAGCTTCGTCTTGGGTAATATCTAATTCTCTGGCGAGTTTACTGGTAATAAATAAGATCAGATGACTTGTTCTAATGGTAAGTAATCCTTTAAATATTTCTGGTTCGGAATGAATTAAGGTACGCAAGTAAATGAGAATTTCTTGAGTTAAAACTCCGTCTCTCACGTCTTCGCGACAGAAATCTTTAATTTTCTCGACTATTTCTTTGTGGGAAAGCGGTGCTGTAATTAAAGATGCTTCGTTGTAAGCTCTACCAACTGCAATTTGCTTACCGCGTGCTAAAAGGCTGGTGACTACATCCGATAAGCGCATATCTGCCATTTGCAGCAATCCGGCAGCGCGACGCACAACCGCCCAAAGTCCGATTTCGCCTGCTTTGTAGTAAACTTCGTCGAGTAAATCCGATACTGTGACGGTATTACCATCGCCAAAGCCAGTATCGAAATCAAGTCCCTGCAAGCGGGTTAATGTCTGCAATAATTCGATTTGTTCGTAAAGATTATCCGAGGAGCGCAAGGAATCAAGCAAGAATTCTAAGTTGGTTTCGCATTCCATTTGGAATTCTTGAGTATGTTCTAATAACCAGTTGTTGTTGTCATTATAAAGTAAATAGGAACTGCGGGGAGCAATTTTTGTAACTGGCGATTTTTTAAACTCAAAGTTTTGCTGTACGTCAACTCTTTGAATGTTGGCGGAAAGCATTAACTGATTGAGCCTGCCCAATTTTACCCGCACGCCATCGCATACACCTTCTTTCAATTCTTCCATTAATGATAATAATGCTTCGCTACCTGTTTCTAACATGGTGCGAGTCAACATTAAAGTTAAAGTCGGACGACCTAAATCACTCCAATATTTTTCAATGTAAGCTAGTTCGCTTTTGAATTGAGCTACGAGAAAGTGATAATCTAAGGTTAAGTAAAATTGCTCTGAATCAAGGAAAGAAGGAAGAAAAACAACGTTTTCGTTACCGATGCGGAAAATTCTCGACGTAGTTAAACTTCTAGGTAGTCTTGCTGGTCTTCCTGTTAAACCAAGTTTTTCATTACATCCAATTCCTTGATAAATAGCAATTAAATCTCCTGCTTGACGTACTTGAATTGGTTTAATTTGTAATAAGGTTTCGGTTTGAATTCCGCGAACTGCTAATTTTGACTGTAGTTCTTCATCTTCTGCTAATAAAGCAATTTGTACTATCGGTTGTCGGTGTCTTCCTACGGATAAATGTCTTCCTAAAGGGTCAATATCTCCGACAGAAAGCAATTTTTCACTCAACATTTGTCCGATAAAATACAAACTTTGCGCCCATACTAAAGGTACGTTTTCGTTGGGTAAACGTTTTTGAGTTCCGGGTGCTTGTTTCTCGGCTTCAATATTTTCTTCAGGTACAAAATAAACTTCCGGTAGCAAACGCATATTATCGCGATCGACTAGCGTATATTCCAAACTTTGCTGATAATGCTTAATTTTGTCTGTTTCGCCGCCAAATAATGCATCTAAATGCAAATAAGTGAAAAATAGGGGCCATTCACATTCTATATGCTCGAATTGCTTAAGCTCGCTGGGTTCGTAGTGCAAGCGATGACTATCTTCTAAAACTGTTTGATGCCCGTCGCGTAAAAATCGCTTGCAACCGTAATTACCTTCTAATTTATTAATTATTTCTTCTAACGTGCGCTGACGTAAATTTTCATCTTCCACAGCAAAAGCCGGAAAACCGATCGCGCTCAAAACCGCTGCATCAACTTCCTTGGAAGGCGATTCTCTAGGTAATAAATACTCTAACGTAATGCGAGCGCGGGCAATTTCATCGGGTAGTACGTGAATTACCGATGCTCTACTTCCATGTACGCCAAATAAATCTAGTCCGTTAACTGCTTCCAAAGCAGCTTTCGCCATACCTACAGAGCTAGCATTTAATTCTGCATTACCGTGATTAATTTTATTACCTCGTTCCCAAATTCCATAATCTGGGGTGCGGTAAGCTCGTCCGATATAGTAAACCAAGTTTTGCACAAAATCTACTTCATCGAGAGTGTAAACTAACTGCAACCCCGAAGCAGTCATTTGCGCCAACATCAGCAAATATATCGATGTCGCGTCAAGCTGCAAATGTCCCCATTCATTATCGCCAACCACAATATCGCCAGTTGCAGTATTGTATTTAGCGTGTAAAGCATCCAAAGGCGATTGAGTATGCTTGAATTGTTCTACTTTACCCGCCTGTCGCATCATCGAGAATAATAATCCTCGCATCAACTTGATAACGCTGTGTTCTAATTCGTAAGTGCGCCCCTTATCTTCATCCACTTTGCGATAAGCTAACGCTAATCCCCAAACCGCTAAAATACTGTAAACGTTATCGCGCACCCAAGCGTCTGTATAGTCTCCGTGGGCGGTTATTGCAGTTGAAGCGGGGAGCAAACCAGTAATCGGATTTTGACGCGAAATAATAATAGTCTTGATTTGCTGATAATAATATTCTAGGCGTGGAAGTAACTGTAAGGTTCTAAACATAATCAAATTCGTTAACTTTTGGCGGGATTTTATCCCCTAACCGTATGAAGTATAGAAGCAAAAACAGCATAACTTCTGTAATCGCTTCTAGCAATTTTGCTTTCCTCCCGTTAGTGGAAAGTTAGTATTTTTTCACCGTCAGAAATATTGTTTCAACGTTTACAGTTGCCAAACAGTAAAGATTGTTGTCTTTTATCCAGATTGTCAACAAATCAAAGTATTTGGTTCTTAAATCCTTAGATTATAAATATCATAAATTTCTCACATTCTTCTCAATTTAAATTCCGATCTACTGAGCTTATTGCTATTTATTCGCAATATTCTCTGCAAAAAGTCTATTATTATCAAGCAGTTTGCTGTTAGAATTTCTTTTTCAATATTTGCTCGTCTTTGATAGTAGTTTTTAATCGTTTTTAGATTGTTGACGATACAGACAGCTATATATATGAAGCTGATGGGGGTTAATGTCTATTGTTAAGTTACGGTAAATGTATTGCCGGATATTACGTGGCGAGCCTTAATTATTTTTCGTAATTTGAGATCGATTTCTCAGACTTAGAAGCTCGATTTTTTGGTTGTAATCTCCGGGAAAGCAGAGCATTTTTATCAGTACTATCACATATATATATTTAAGTGTTTAAAACAATAACTACTTGCTACAATGTTAATAATTTGACACTTGAAAATTTCAAGTAAATTGAAATATTCCCTTGACATAGATAGTAAGAGTAGTAAAATCTACTCTATTGGAATGAAAATCGGGGCATAGAGCTAATCAGTAGTGCGTAATATCACATAACAATAATACTGAAGCTCAGCATCTACCGGATTACACAGTTCCGGGTTAGTATTATGACTTAGCGATGCCTCGATAGGTAATCGATGTTGATTTTTTAAATATTTATGGACAGAAGTCCGGAAGACGGTAGTACCATCCTCCTCTAAGCTGTAGAGTTTGTCTCTCAGCGCGGGGGAGATAACAGGAGGAATTATGATTATTCAAGATGTTCGCAATTGTGCAATCAACATTGCTGATTTTGGCGTTACAGATTTAAATGAACTCAAATGGGATTTGAACCATTTACCAGCCGTTGATGTTGGGGAATACATCACCAATTTATCTAGAAAACAGCGGGCGATCGCCTTTCGTTTGCTTAATAAGAATCGAGCTATTGATGTTTTTGAATATTTAGAGACAGAAGTACAGGAGCAGTTAATAAATTCCCTGCATGACGTACAAGTCGCGCAAATATTGGAAGAAATGAGTCCTGACGAACGTGCGGAATTATTCGACGAACTACCCGCAAAGGTTGTTAAACGGTTATTACAGTCATTAAGTCCGCAGCAAAGACAAGTTACTGCAACGATTCTCGGTTATCCCGAAGGAACCGCAGGAAGAGTAATGACTACCGAATACGTGCGGTTGCAGGAAGGATTGACAGTCAGAGAAGTTCTGAATAAAATCCGCTCTCAAGACGAAGACAAAGAAACTATTTATTATGCCTACGTTACCGATAACAACCGCAAGTTAGTTAGCGTTGTATCGTTGCGACAATTGCTCTTTTCCTATCCTGACGCTTTATTAGGGGATATTGCTGCTGCTAAAGTTATTAGAGCTACCACAGACACCCCCCAACGAGAAGTTGCTTTAATGATGAAGCGATACGATTTAATTGCTTTACCTATAGTCGATAGAGAAGACAGACTCGTTGGTATTGTTACCATTGATGACGTAGTAGATATTCTTGACGAAGAAGCTACAGAAGATATTCAAAAACTTGCAGGAGTTAGCGGTGGTGATGAAACTGCTTTGTGTTCTCCACGTGTTACCCTCCGCAAACGTTTACCCTGGCTGCTAGGAAATATTGGTTTGTACATTGCTGCTGCTAGCGCGATCGCACCTTTCCAAGAAGTGATTAAAGTAGTGCCGGTTTTAGCAATTATCATGCCGATTTTGGCTAACAGTAGCGGTAACGTAGCATTCCAGGTTCTATCAGTAACAGTACGGGGATTGGGTTTGGGAGAAGTAACCCCAAAAGACACTTTAACTTTACTGAAAAAAGAACTGACGGCAGGTGTAGGAACGGCGATCGGATTGGGTTTAGCTTTAACTACTTTATCAATGATGTGGTCGCCTCCCGATGAGCGCTGGGTATCGTTTGTTGCTGGAAGCGTGATGGCTGTAAACGTAATGATAGCCGTAACGTTAGGAACAGTATTACCAATGGGATTAAAACGCTTAAACCTCGATCCAGCATTAATTAGCGGTCCTTTAATGACCACAACTTTAGACGCAGTTGGTTTTATGACATTTTTATCTTTAATTTCCTTCGCTTTGCAAGTATTCTCTTAACAGTTATCATCTAGTACGGAGCCACATTAGTTTTGCTGGGTAGTAAAGGTTTGTAGTAAGCGCTTTAGCGCTCGGATTTAGGGCTGAAGCCCTTACTATGAGCCTGTCAAAATTAATGAAATCGACTAATAGTGGTCTGTCCCATTAGTTTTGAGGAATAATAAAAGTTCGTAGTAAGCGCTAAAGCGCTCGGATTTAGGGCTGAAGCCCTTACTACGAGCCTTAAAATCAGTTTCATAAACAGCTTAATCTCCCTTCCCTGTATCTGAATACAAAAGAAAATTCTGTATTTACTGGTCACTGGTCACTGTTCATAACTTGACCGTTATCGCTTAAAATTGGTGAATGCCGAATTCGATCGCATCGATTAATAACGCCCGATACCACTTTTACTATTGATATCGATTTGATGTCTAATAGGGGAATTTTGTAAAAACTAGTAAGATATAGCGAAAATTATGAGTACAGTAACCCAAGTCAAAGAAACAGAATTTGATACGCTTTTAAAATCGGAAAATTTACTTGTTGTTGATTTTAGTGCCTCTTGGTGCGGTCCTTGTCGTGTGGTTGCACCTTTGGTTGAACAATTAGCGCAAGAGCATGAAGATATTAAAGTAGTAAAAATAGACGTAGATCAAGATAAACCGCTGGCTAAAAGATACGAAGTTCGCAGCATTCCTGCGGTTTTAATCTTCAAAAATGGCGAGTTAGTAGAAAATATTGTCGGTGTTAAACCTTATGAAGAATTTGCCGAAGCAGTTAAAAAGAATCTTTAGGTAAGTAGGGAACGGGGAACGAGAACTATTCTACTTATATAGTTGGTTGTAAAGAATTTTTCAATGTTTGTCCCACATCTTTAATACTTAAAACTGCAACGAAGGTGGTATGATTTGCTCTGCACACTTAAACTAAGTAACTGTAGAGACATCATCGCTCGTGCAATAATAAGCACGCCAGAGTCGATAAAAATCTATGCCTACTACCACCTGGACTCGTCATCACGTTCTTTCCCTGGCTGATTTCACCGCTACTGAATACAACGCAGTTTTACAGACTGCTGCGAGTTTTCAGGAAGTGCTAACGCGGCGGATGAAAAAAGTGCCTACTTTGCAGGGACAAGTGGTGGCGAATTTGTTTTTTGAACCATCAACTCGGACTCGCAGTAGTTTTGAACTCGCTGCAAAACGCTTGAGTGCAGATACGTTGAATTTCTCCGCAGCAAATTCTTCGATGACAAAGGGAGAAACAATTTTAGATACAGCCAAAACTTATTTAGCGATGGGCACTGACATCATGGTGGTGCGCCATCGAGAAGCAGGAGTACCAAACGCGATCGCAACAGAAATGGATCGTTTGGGTGTCAAAGTTAGCGTGTTAAATGCTGGTGACGGACAGCACGAGCATCCTTCGCAAGGGCTACTAGATTTGTTTACTATTTGTAGTTTGCTCGATCGAGAAAAGCCCCGATTAGAACTTTTGCAAGGTAAAAAAATTGCGATCGTCGGAGATATTCTGCATTCTCGCGTTGCTAGGTCGAATATTTGGAGTCTTACCGCAGCTACCGATGCAGAGCTACATTTAGCAGCACCACCAACGCTTTTACCTAAATTATTTACAGATTACGGTAAAAATAGACCTGGTAAGCTATTTGTACATTGGGAATTAGAGCCAGCTTTGCAAGATGCCGATTTTGTAATGACGCTGCGACTGCAAAAGGAACGCATGACAGAGCATTTATTGCCTTCGTTGCGAGAATATCATCATTTGTTCGGGATTACGCGAGATAAATTGCGAAACTGTAATGATAACGTGAAAGTACTGCATCCAGGTCCGGTAAATAGGGGTGTGGAAATTAGCTCGGATTTAATGGACGATCCGGAGTTTAGTTTGATACAGAATCAGGTGACGAGCGGGGTTGCGGTGAGGATGGCTTTGCTTTATTTGATTGGTAGTGGGAAAGCTTAGAAATTTTGGATTTTAGTAGGTTGGGTTAGACGCACGAATAAGTATTATTTTGACAAAAAATTGAGATTTGCGTCGTAACCCAACATATTTTTTTGTGCGAATAACAAGGGATAATATTAAAGATAAAAGTCAGTCAAAAAAGGAATCATGTCAACAATACCAGAACAATTTGAAAAACGAGTAGAAGCTTTAGAGACTGAAGTTGCACTACTTAAAAATCAGTTGAAAATTACTTCTTGGGCAAAAAAACCTTGGTGGGAGGAAATTTCTGGAACATTTGCTGAGAATCAAGCTTATGATGAAGCGATGCAATTAGGACGCGAATATCGTCAATCTGAGAATTCAAATTCAGTAGTTTGTATGTTGGGTTAGACGCACGAAGAAGTATTATTTTGACGAAAAATTGAGATTTGCGTCGTAACCCAACATATTATTTTATGCGAATGAGGGAGGAGGGTAATATAAAGGAAAAAGGTTAGTGAAAAAGCGAATCATGTCAGTTGTTATAGCACTTTTAAGAAACACGAGATGAAGAAAAAACGAGTGTTTATTTTAGCTTTTCACCTTTAACCTTATCCTTCAAGTTTTTTAATCTGGTTTAATGCATCTTGATAGCTGCTTTCTTTTCCTTGTTGCCGATACAAACTAGCAGCTTTACGATAATCCTCAATCGCGGCTTGTTTTTCTCCTAAATCACGGCGGGCTAAACCCCGGTTATAGTAAGCTAATGCATAGTTGATATTAATTTGGATGGCTTTGTTGTAATCCTCGATCGCTGCTTGATAATCTTTTAAATTATAGTGAGCTAAACCCCGGTTGTTGTAAGCATCTACATAGTTAGGATTAATTCTAATCGCTTGGGTGTAATCTTCAATTGCTGCTTGGTTGTCCCCTAAATCCCGGCGAATATTACCCCAGTTATAGTAAGCAAGTGCATAGTTAGGATTAATTCTAATCGCTTGGGTGTAATCTTCAATCGCTGCTTGCTTCTCTCCTAAATCACTGTGAGCTAAACCCCGGTTGTTGTAAGCAGATGCATAGTTAGGATTAATTTTAATCGCTTGAGTGTAATCTTCAATCGCTGCTTGCTTCTCTCCTAAATCACTGCGAATATTACCCCGATTGTAGTAAGCAGGTGCATAGTTAGGATTATTTTTAATCGCTTGGGTATAATCTTCAATCGCTGCTTGCTTCTCTCCTAAATCACTGCGAATATTACCCCGATTGTAGTAAGCAAGTGCATAGTTAGGATCGAATTTAATCGCTTGAGTGTAATCTTCAATCGCTGCAAGGTTATTTCCTAAATCACTACGAGCCACACCCCGGTTGTAGTAAGCTAATGCATAGTTAGGATTAATTTGGATGGCTTTGCTGTAATCTTCAACCGCTGCTTGGTTATCTCCTAAATCACTTTGAGCTAAACCCCGGCTGATGTAAGCTAGTACATAATCAGGATTAATTTTAATCGCTTGGTTGAAATCTTCAATCGCTCCACTCAAGTCTTTTTTATCGTACTTTTCTCTCCCTTCTTTGTAAAAATCTTCAGCACTTTTTTGTTCTATTTCTGTTGATGCCGCTTCTTGGGATGAAGAATTATTTGCTAATCCTTGAAAATAAACGGTTCCAGCACCGATTAATATCAGTAATGGAATAGCAATCAGAAATAATTGTTTAGTATTTTTACCATCGGATATATTTGCTGCACTTTGAGTAGGTTGTACCCCAGGAGTAGGAACAACTGGAGGTGTAACAGGTTGAGTTGGTGGTATTGGCTTTGAATTTAAATCTTGTAAAACTTGCCCAGCAGATTGATAGCGTTGCTGATAATCCTCTTGGAGTAACTTATCAATAATATTCTTTAATCGATCGGTAACTGGTTGCACTAAATGCTGTTGCCAATTTCTAACCCAACCATAACCTTGACTTTTCCACAATTCCCAAGGGTGAATTCCACTTAGCAAATGAAAACAAGTTGCACCCAAACTATATAAATCGCTTGCAGGATAGGCTACTCCTCCCTCCATTTGTTCCAATGATGCATAACCGAAGGAACCAATCATAGTTCCTTGCCCTGTGACTACAGTATTTGTCAGTAGCTTCGATGCACCAAAGTCGATTAAAACAACTTTACCGTACAGACGTTGAATGATATTTTCTGGTTTAATATCCCGGTGAATAACTTTGTACTCATGTACAACCTGAAGAATATTTAATAAATCCTGCAATAAATCCCGTATCTTTGCCTCATTGAAAGTTCCTTGGTGCTGCAATTCCTCTAATAAATTCTGCCCATCAATAAATTGCTGTACCAAATACAAGCGACTATCTTCTTGAAAATATCCTAACAAAGTAGGAATTTGCGGATGCTCCCCTAGTTGTTGCAGTCTATAAGCTTCTTCCTTAAATAGTTCGGTTGCCTTTTGCAGCCCTGCTGTTCCTTGAACTTGCGGTGCTAGTTGCTTAATTACGCACTTTTCATTTAATTTGTCAATATCTTCTGCTAAATAAGTTTTACCAAATCCTCCACCACCTAAAAATTTAACCGGACGATAACGAGTTCTTAGTATTACTAAAGGAACACCGCAGTTAGGACAAAATTTTGTATTATCGGGTACGGATGGATTACGACAGGCTGAGTTAAGGCAGCAAATCATGATTATGTATCTACAGGGGATTTATTATCTTTGAAATTAAAAATCAAAATATGCGATCGAAGAAAAGTGGTAATGCAATATTAATTATTTGAATTACACTATCATATTTACCGTATTGTTGGTGTATACCAATGCTCTCGTTGCCTTACAGAATAATAACATTACTGCTTCTCCCGAAAATAGTTTTGGTGCAAAGGTAACTCTAATATAACTAAATATTAAGTAATAATACGTAATTCTTGTCATGATGTTAGTAGCATCTATCATTCGGGAACCATAAATCTAGAATTAAAAAAATACAATATGAAAGGGATTGCATTTTTATCTGGATTGATAAGTGGTTTACTAAGTTCGGGATTTTTTTTACCAGCTTCTTCTCAGGTAACATCCGATCGCACTACTAATACAACTGTCAATAAAAACGGTAATAATTTCGATATTCTTAACGGGATTCAAAAAGGTAACAATCTATTTCACAGCTTTAAAGAGTTTTCTATTCCTACTGGTGGTTCCGCAGTTTTTAAGAATTCCACTGATGTCGTAAATATTATCAACCGCGTAACTGGTGGAAATATATCTAATATTGATGGATTAATTAAAGCTCAAGGAAATGCCAATTTATTTTTGATTAACCCAGCAGGAATTATATTTGGTGAAAATGCACGGTTAGATATTGGTGGTTCGTTTTTTGGAACTACTGCACAAAGCATTTTATTTAAAGACGGGTTTGAATTTAGTGCTGTTAATCCTGAAGAAAAGCCGTTGTTGACTGTTAGCGTTCCCATTGGTTTGCAGATGGGAAAAAATCCCGGAAATATTAACATTAAAGGAAGCGGACATAATTTAATTACACAAGATGTTAATTTCGCACCTTACATTAATCCCCGAAGCGTTAATTCTTTACAGGTAAAGCCAGGTAAAACATTAGCGCTGATTGGTGGAGATATTACGCTTGATGGTGGTATTTTAAATGCAGAAACAGGAAGAATTGAATTAAGCAGCGTTAGAGAAGGAAAAGTTAATTTCAATCAAACAAATCTTGATTTTAAGTCAAACATTCCTCAAGATTCAAATGGGGGAAATATTCAACTATCGCAAAAATCTTTGATAGATGCGGGTGCTGGTTCAATTCAAGTGAATGGTAGCTCCGTTAGCCTTAAAGATGGCTCTGTAATGTTGGTGCAAAATCAAGGGTTGCAGCCAGCAGGAGATATCAATGTTAATGCAACGGAATCTTTAGAAATTAATGGGATGTCTCCCGATGGCAAAATTCGTAGTGCTATTTTAAACGAGACTTTAGGAGGAATTAGTGGGAATATTAACGTTGTTACACCACGTTTAATTGTTCAAAATGGGGGTGCGATCGCGAGTAAAACTTTTAGCCCCGCACAAGGGGGCAATATTACTTTAGATGCCTCCGAATTAATTGAAGTCAGCGGATTTTCAGAAATTAACCCAGAAGCATTTAGCGCTATCGGTTCAATCACACTTGCAGACGGTAAATCTGGCGATATATCTGTTTCCACGCTCAAGCTATCTGTATTAGACGGTGCAATTATCTCAACTACGACTTTTGGCAATGGTGATGGTGGTAATTTAAATATAAATGCTCAAAATTTAGAAGTAAAAGGCTCTGGTTTGGGTTTATTTGGAGATAGCACTATTGCTAGTTCAACTTTTACAAACGGTGCGGCAGGTAACATCGAAATTAATACTAAAAATATGACTATAGAAGGAGGCGCAACTGTAAATACTACTAGCCTCAACAGTGGAGATGCTGGCAATATCGCAATCAATGCAACAGAATCCATGCAGGTAGTGGGTAAAAATGTTTTGAGGGCGGCTAGCAGATTAGAGTCAAGTGTCTCAACAGTTCCCGCTTTGCAGAGTATATTTAACTTACCAAAAGTTCCTAGCGGTAATGGTGGAAATGTCACGATCGATACGCCACTTCTTTTAGTAGCTGATGGAGCTTTTGTGAGTGTTAGTAATTTAGGAAGTGGGAATGCTGGTATTCTCAAAGTAGATGCAGATTTTATTAAGTTAGATAATTTAGGTAGTCTTTCGGCAACTACAGCATTTGGTGAAGGAGGGAATATTTCGTTACAATCCCAAAGCTTACAAATGCGCCGTGGAAGCGATATCACCACATCTGCTGGCGGTGCTGGAAATGGTGGCAATATTAATATTAATACCGATACTTTTGTTGCTTTGGAAAATAGCGACATCACCGCAAATGCTCAAAATAGTTTTGGTGGAAAAATAACTATTAATGCTGAAGGTATTTTTGGTACGCAGTTTCGATCTCGACAAACTTTAGAAAGTGATATTACTGCAAGTTCACAGTTGGGAGCAGAATTTAGTGGTTTAGTAGAACTTAATACCCCAGGAATTGACCCAAATTCGGGAATTACTGAATTACCTACAAATGTAATAGATTCTAGTAATCAAATTTCATCTGGATGCGCTGCTCAAACCCGAAGCAATTTTGTCGTTACCGGAAGGGGTGGAATACCGCAAAACCCGATTCAATCCTTGTATTCAAATCCAAATTGGTCAGACTTGCGCGATTTATCGGCATCTCGCAAGCGTAATAATAATATTGAAATTACAGAAATATCAGATAAACCAGCCATTGTAGAAGCTAATGGTTTTATCCAGAATGAAGACGGAGAAATTGAACTTGTTGCTGCTCAAAGTACACCTTTTAATACAGAAGAAGTTCCTAATTGTAGCGGAGCGAATACGTAATAATACTACATTTTAAAGATTGTGTTAGTAACAATAATAATTAGGGAACCATAAATCCAGAATTAAAAAAAATACGACATGAAAAGAATTGTATTTCTATCTGGATTGATAAGTGGTTTACTAACTTCGGGGATTGTTTTACCAACAGTCGCTCAGGTAACATCTGACGGTACTACTAACACAACTGTTAATAAAAACGGTAATAATTTCGATATTCTTAACGGTATTCAAAAAGGGAATAATTTATTTCACAGCTTTGGTGAATTTTCTATTCCTACTGGTGGTTCGGCGACTTTCAATAACTCTACCGATGTAGTAAATATCATTAATCGGGTAACTGGTGGTTCGATTTCTAATATTGATGGATTAATTAAAGCTCAAGGAAATGCAAATTTATTTTTGATTAATCCTGCGGGGATTATGTTTGGTGAAAATGCCAAATTAGATATTGGTGGCTCGTTTTTCGGAAGTACCGCAGAAAGTATTTTATTTAAAGATGCATTTGAATTTAGCGCTGTTAATCCTACAGATGCGCCATTGTTAACTGTTAGCGTTCCCGTTGGTTTGCAAATGGGGACAAATCCGGGAGCAATTGAGGTAAACGGAAGCGGACATAATTTGATAGATTCAGGTGGCTTTGGATTTGCACCTTTTACGCAATCTAACCATCCTGCTTTACAGGTTAAGCCAGGTAATACACTAGCATTGGTTGGAAGTAATCTCACTTTTAATGATGGGGTTTTGCGAGCCGATCGCGGACGTTTGGAAGTCGGTAGTGTTGCCAACGGAGTCGTGAGTCTAGATACTACAACCTCAATGCAACTGGGCTACACAGATGTAAACGAGTTTGGGGATGTGCGACTCAGAGGGCGATCGCTCTTTGATGTCAGTGGTGAAAATGCTGGTTCGATCCAAGTTCGGGGGCGAGAAGTTAGCCTGCGGGATGGTTCGATGATACTGTCGCAAAATCAGGGTATGCAAGCCGGTGGAGAAATTAAAATCAATGCCTCAAAACGTTTAGATGTCAGTGGGACAACATCAGACACTCAAACTCAGAGTAGTATTATCAGTGAAACCATCGGGTTTGGTGATGGAAGTAAAATTGCGATCGCGGCTCCCGAAGTGCTGGTGCAAGCGGGAGGGATTATTTTTACTAAAACTTTTGACCGCGCTTTGGGTGGCGATATTCAGATTATCGCAGCTAATTCCCTTCAAGTAGAAGGATTTTCTCCATCGAATCCTCTCATAACTAGCGGTATGGGATCTTTGACTTTTGGCGCTGCAAACAGTGGTAATGTCGCAGTTAATGCAGGTAATATCCAGCTATCGGATGGCGGGGCGATTGTCACAACCGCAATCAACACTGGAGCAAGTGGTCAAGTGAAGATAAATGCGGATACGATTACCATCAACGGGGCTAATCAAGTTGGGGTTTCCAGTGCTTTGAGTTCATCGAGTTTTGGTAATGGTAATTCTGGGGAACTGACAATTAATACACGTACCCTAAAGTTGCTAAATGGTGGATCTGCGATCGCGACTGCTTTTGCAAAAGGCAATGCAGGAAATGTTTCGGTAAATGCGATCGAATCAGTGGAAGTCAGCGGATTTGTAAATAATACTGCTGGTGAAAATGTTGCTCGTAGTACAATCAATTCCTCAGCTGTAGTTGCCGATCTTTTTTTACGGCAGTTATTTAATTTAACAGATTTACCTGACGGTGCATCAGGCATAGTTCGGGTAAATGCACCCAAAATTAGCATTACTAATGGTGGGGATATTTCAGCCAGAAATCTAGGACGGGGACAGGGTGGTAAACTCTTTGTTAATGCGGGGGAAATTCACATCAGCCAGAATAGTCAGTTGTCTGCCGAGACTGCTTCAGGGGCTGGTGGTAATATCACTTTAAACGCTAATTTATTAACCCTACGGCAACAAGGAATAATTAATACCAAAGCTGGAGGTACTGGCGACGGTGGCAATATTAACATTAATGCACCAATTATTTTAGGATTGGAAAATAGTGACATTATTGCTAATGCTGTTGAAGGTAGGGGCGGTAATATTAATATTACTACTCAAGGTATTTTCGGTTTAAAATTCCGCGACGAACTTACAGACGAAAGTGATATTACAGCCAGTTCTCAATTTGGTGTTAGCGGTACCGTAGACATCAACAATATTGGTATCGATCCTAGTTCTGGTTTAGTAGAATTATCCGTAGATTTAGCAGATTCATCGCAACAAATTGCATCGGGATGTTCTAGCAATACCAGCAGTACTTTTGTCGCTACTGGAAGAGGTGGAATACCACAAAACCCCAGCGAGCAGGTTGATATAAATCCAACTTGGTCGGATATTCGCGATTTATCAGCTTATCGCAAGCAAACTAATAATATTCAAGCTACACAAATATCAAATAAACCAGCGATTGTAGAAGCCACTGATTTTATCCGGAATGCAGATGGAGAAATTGAACTTGTAGCAGTTCAAAATACACCTTTTACAACAAAACAAGTTCCTAATTGTAGCGGAGATAAAACGTAATAATACTGGAATCTCAATATTGTGTTAGTAGGGTGTAGTGACGCTTGAATAAATTTTTTATGTGATTATAAGACTTGAAGCGTCACGTACCATCTGTAAATTGTGACAATAATAACTGATAAAATTTAATCGTCCTCCACTATTGAAAGTATTTCACTTCTATCAAAAAAAATGAATTTTCTCATTGTATATCCATGCTAACTTAATTTTAGAAAATGGAATAGAGACTTACTTAGTATTTGTAATGAACGAATTCAGCTATATTGTTGGGGCAACAAGAGAAGTGAGACAAGGCTTGATTTTTTGGGCTAGAAAAGCTAAAGAATATACTTATACTTTTTACGACGGAGATGAGGAAAACGCCAAAGGAACCAAATTTTATCAAAGTATTTTGAAAACCAGAGAAATTGCAGATAGTTTGCTGGAAAAAGAAGATAGTTTGAGAAGCGTTATGGATAACCAGAATTTATTAGCCTCCATATGCATAATCCGAGAAACATCAATTTTAATTGAGGAAGAGTTAGTAGATTGTATTGAAATAGAAAGTATAGCTAATAGTCCTTGGAACACGATAAGAGTACCCGCTGCCACAGAAAAGAAAAGGGGCAGCGACATCACTAGTTGAAGGTATAATAAAGGAAAGCCGGGAAAGCGGATTAGGCGATATATACAAGCTGCTGGCTATACCAGATGCAAAAAGTTTTTACAGTGATTTAGGTTTTGAGGGAATTAATGGTTCTGGAGAAATGATACTTGATTCAAATGCCGCATCAATGTTACTCCTTGACCTCGATCGGAAACGAAATTCCGCAACTTTTGATTAGAAAAAAAAGGTTTAAGCATATGTCACAGGAATCACCACAGACAAGATCAAAAACTTACCAACCAACACCAGAACAGTTGGCAAGGTGGGAGCGTCTTGACAATAATGATGGAGTTATCGCTGGTCTTCTACCACCCGAAGAAGAGCAAGCCAGAATTGTGAAAGCGTTTTTGAATACGGATTATGTAACAGACCAGCTTGAGAAAGTTCGCGTTCACAAACAAAAACTATTAAAAAAACTGAAATCTGCTGAAGAATACGAGCAGTTATTGCTGGAAGAGCAGCAGAAGCAAAGTGATGAGTAACTGCCGAATCTCTGAGTAATAATATTTAAATTTATTTTTTTGATTAGTAGTAATAAAAACTAAGAAATTATAACTTCAGAAATAAAATAACAATTATCGTTCTTAATCCAAGTATAGAAAGACGTAGCAGTGCGGAGCTAGGCTGTTGACTTTATAAATAATTGCTTCCAGTCTCCGACTGGGAACTCCTGTATGTGAGGCTCTGCCAAGCGTTAAGTGGCACAGCCTGAAAACAAGAAAAGGTGATGAGTAACTGCCGAATCGCTGAGTAATAATACTTAAATTTATTTTTTTTGTTAGTAGTATTCATAATTAGGGAACTATAACTTCAGAAATAAAATAAAAATTCTCGTTCTTAATCCAAATATAGGGAGACGTAGCAGTGCGGAGCTCTCTATATAATTTAACTGTTATTAATTAAAACAATTCAAATGATCTACCGTTTTCAAAAGCGTCGCTGGCTATATATCAGTCTCAGCGTTTTTAGTTTATGTTTAGCTTTTTTATTACCCTTATTTGCAAATATCAATCCTGCTACTGCTTCTTTTGGTGATTCTTCAACATTGGCTATAAAGCAAGATTTATTAACACAAGGAAGAGAACTTTATCGTCAAGGGCGTTTGACGGAAGCTGCGAATGTTTGGCAGACGGCAGCGAAACAATATCAAATCCAAGGCGATACTTTAAACTCTGCTTTATCTTATAGTTATCTTTCTTTGGCTCAACAGGAATTACAGCAGTTAAGTAATTCACAACAATCGATTAACAAAGCTTTGGAATTATTAAAAACTGCAAAACCCGCTGCCGATGCAATTATCTGGGCGCAGGTATTGAATACTCAAGCTGGTTTGCAATTGCATACCGGGAAAGCGCAAGCAGCAGTAGAAAGCTGGCAGCAAGCGCAAAAATATTATTCGCTTGCGGGGGATAAGGAAGGAAGTTTGGGCACTCAAATCAATCAGGCTCAGGCTTTGCAAAGTTTAGGGTTTTATCGTCGCTCCAGAAAGCAGTTGGAAGCGATAAATCAGAAGTTGCTGTTGATGCCAGATTCGGAAATCAAGGTGACTGGTTTGCGGAGTCTTGGCGTAACTTTGCAGTCTATGGGAATTTCTCAAGAGAGTCAGGATGTTCTCATCCAAGGTTTTGAAACTGCGAAAAAAATTAAGGCAGATAACCAAATCAGCAGTATTTTACAAACTTTGGGTAAAACTGCTGTCGATTTAGAAAATCCCGATGATGCTTTGCTATTTTTTGAAGAAGCAGAAAAAGCAGCGAGCAATCCTCAAGATAAATTACAGTCACGTTTGAAGCGGTTTAAATTGTTTGCCGATTATGGTATTAACAATTATGCAACTTCCTTAGCTCCTCAACTGTATCAGCAACTCAACGAATTACCCCCCAGTCGGACATCTTTGTACAGCAGAATTAATTTTATTGCTGCTTTTAATAAGTTAGAAAATTCCAAACAGCTGATACCTTTGAACGATTTGGGTAAAATGCTGGCGAAAACCGTAAAAGAAGCTCGACAAATTGAAGATTATCTTGCAGAAGCTTATGCTCTCAAACAATGGGGTGAGTTTTATCGTTTTACGGGACAGTTTTCTGAAGCCGAAAAATTAACTCAGCAGTCTTTAGATATTGCTCGTCAACTGCAATCGGAAGATATTATTGCTCAAGCTGCTTGGGAATTAGGACGTTTGCACAAACAGCAGAATAAAAATAAACAGGCGATCGCTAACTATACCGAAGCCGTTAACTCTCTCAAAGCCATTCGTACAGATTTAGTCGCAGTAAATTCAGATGTGCAGTTTTCATTCCGCGAAAGTGTAGAACCTGTTTACAGAGAATTGGTAGGATTATTACTCGAAGGGAAACCCGCTCAAGATGATCTCGTGCAAGCCAGAGATTTAATTGAATCATTGCAGGTTGCCGAATTAGATAACTTTTTACGGGAAGCTTGTTTGGATAAAGCCGAGCAAATTGACAAAATCGATGCTACTGCGACGGTAGTTTATCCGATTATTCTCGAAGATCGTTTAGCAATTATTTACTCCAAAGCCGGACAGCCGCTGTCTTACAGCATTACTAACAAATCAAATCAAGAAGTAGAACAAACTTTAAGACAACTATCAGCCGCTTTAAATCCAGTCTCCGATGTTCGCGATCGCAATCGTTTATCTCAACAGGTTTATAACTGGCTGATTACTCCGATAGAAAGTCAACCCAATCTCAAAGATACTAAGACTTTGGTATTCGTTTTAGATGGCTTACTGCGGAATATACCGATGTCAGCACTTTATGACGGGCAGCAATATTTGATTGAAAAGTATGCCGTCACCCTTTCACCGGGATTGCAATTGATGCAGGGAACGTCATTAAAATCAAATAATATTAAAGCAGTTGTAGCGGGTATTAGCGAAGCTCGTGCTGGCTTTAGTTCGCTTCCGGCAGTAAAGACTGAAGTCAAACAAATCTCTGAGAAAGTCAGTTCCGCCTCTACTTTACTCAACGAGAACTTAACAGAAGCAAGCCTAGCTAAAAAGGTAAAAAATGGTTCTGCGAATGTAGTTCATTTAGCTACTCACGGACAGTTTAGTTCTCGTTTAGATGACACCTTTCTCCTGACTTGGGATGGGCAAATCAATATTAAAGAACTCTCCGAACTATTGCGAAATCGACAAAGCAGACAATCTCAAAATATCGATTTATTAGTATTAAGTGCTTGCGACACCGCAGCAGGAGACAACCGTGCTGTTTTAGGATTAGCTGGCTTAGCAATTAAATCCGGCGCACGTTCCACAATCGCCTCTTTATGGCCCGTTAAAGACCAAGCTACAGTAACTTTAATGAATAGCTTTTACGAAAACTTGTTAAAGCCAGGAACAACAAAAGCAGAAGCCCTCAGACAAGCTCAGATAGAGATAATGCAAAAAACAGACTTCCAAGAGCCGTTTTTCTGGTCTGCATTTGTTTTAGTCGGGAATTGGCAGTAGATGGTTGCTTGTTACGAATCAAATTAATCGTGCCTAACTGTCTAGCGATCGTTTTCAAAAGTTTTGATAGGTAATAAAGGTTCGTAGTAAGCGCTTTAGCGCTCGGATTTAGGGAACCAATGCCCTTAATACGAACCCCTCATAACTTATGTGGCGGAGTACCACTATTCCACCACATAAGTTATGAGGGGTTTGCGTAGTGCGAGCGTCTCGCTCGCTCGTTATAACCAGCGAGCAAGATGCATGCTGTCCTAAGAGGACACGCTACGCGAACGCACTACAGGGTTAATTTATTCACCAGCGATCGAGATGCTGTCCTAAGAGGACACGCTACGCGAACGCACTACCAATGTGTTACCCATCATATTTAATGTGGTGAAATACTAGTTGATTGCATTAAATATGACTGGTTCGACGTGCCGATTTTAGTACTAAATTCGGAGGGCTAAAGCCCTTACTACGAACCTATGATAATTAATCGGACAATGCACTACTACTATTTCCGAAGCATCAATTTAGATCGATCGCACCACCCTGTAGAGATAAAATATATCGCGTCTCTACAATCATGCAAGGTTACAAAAATAACTTTAATATAAGTAATTCTATCAATCCGAATAATAAGTAATATTTTTAAAATAGAAATAGATTTTTTTATCTCAAATTTGAGAATTAAAACTCAATCGATACAAGCTTTTTAATATATTCTGTTGCTGGAATTTTATGAACAACCATCAATCCGAAAAAATATTTAATACAAAAAAATTGAAATAAGGAGTAATAAATGAAACATAATATCGTGGCTAGTACTTTAGGCTTTGCCTTGATTGCTAGTGCAGCATGGATACCATCACAAAAGGTTAATGCTGTGATGTTTAGTGCCCCACCTGATAGTAGCGCTCCGAGTCAAGCCACGGGTGGGGCTTCTCGTGGAGGCTTATTTACTCGCAAATCTGGTGAATCTGCTCCGAGTCAAGCAACAGGTGGGGCTTCTCGTGGAGGCTTATTTACTCGCAAATCTGGTGAATCTGCTCCGAATCGAGCCACGGGTGGGGCTTCTCGTGGAGGCTTATTTACTCGCAAATCCGGTGAATCTGCTCCGAATCGAGCCACGGGTGGGGCTTCTCGTAACGGTGTATTTACTCGCAAATCCGGTGAATCTGCTCCGAATCGAGCTACGGGTGGGGCTTCTCGTAACGGTGTATTTACTCGCAAATCCGGTGAATCTGCTCCGCAAAGAACTGCGGGTGGTGCATCGCGGGAAGGTCGCCGTTATCTAAATGTTCCCGACACTACCATAGAGCAACCAGCGGCAATTTTGGCGCTTTTACCTCAAACCTATTTTGGAACAACGGTTTCTCAACGTGCTTCCATTTTGGTTTATCTACCTCAATCGGAAGCAAGAGAAGGTGTTTTTAGTCTCAAGGATGCTGAGGGTAATACCTTACATGAAATGAATGTACCAGTATCCGGTGAAACTGAAGTTATTTCGATTAAAGTTCCCACCGATTTAAAACTAGAGAAAAACTACCAGTGGTTTCTAGCATTAAAAATTGATGGAGAACTCACTACTAGAACGCCTTACGTTGATGGTTGGATTAAGCGCATTCAACCGTCGAAGGAAATCGCAATGGCAATGCAGCAAAAAGATTTACTCAAGCAAGCAACAGCTTTCGGCAAGCATGGTGTTTGGTATGACTGCGTGGCAACTTTAGCTAAATTACGAGCTACTCAACCAAACAACCCAAGTTTAGATAAACACTGGTCAGAATTGCTTGAATCTGTTGAACTTCAGCAAATTGAAAAA
This sequence comes from Rivularia sp. (in: cyanobacteria), assembly GCA_965234645.1. Classification (GTDB taxonomy): domain Bacteria; phylum Cyanobacteriota; class Cyanobacteriia; order Cyanobacteriales; family Nostocaceae; genus Rivularia. The sequence continues at coordinate 1,720,378 of OZ248344.1, forward strand.
GCTCCCCTAGTGGCTCTTAATTAATTTTAGATTTTGGATTGTAATTAGAATTAAGACGGTTTCAATTATGAAATCGTCTCTTATGTTTGTAAATCCAGTTGAGAAGTCGGGTTTTTGAGAGTATCTGTAACAATCTGACAATTTATAAAAACCCGACTTCTGACCATTGCGTTTCATCGAACTCACAATTTACATTCCTTGTCGAATGAATCAGCCCTGCTTTCTCAAGGGGGGTTGGGGGGATCTCAATATATAGAACACTATATTTTTTTTATCCAAAATCTAAAATATAAAATATATTTATGTGGTCTAAATTAAAATCTTTTTTTCAACGAAATCGCAGCGTTATTATTATTACTCCCACCATAGCTTTGACTGTGACTCTGGCTCAAGGGGTAGGATTATTTAATTTATCGGAATGGCAAACCAGAGATTGGTTTTTTCGCTTGCGTTCTCAATTAGAGAGCAAAGATTTAGCTTCAGAAATTGTAGTAGTAACTATTGATGAAAAAGATATCCAAAAAATAGGAAAATGGCCGATTCCCGATGCCGAGCTTGCCGATTTAATCGAAAAAGTTAGAGCGCAAAAACCTCGGGCTATTGGTTTAGATTTATACAGAGATTTACCGGAAGGAGAAGGGTACGAACAGCTTGTAAAAGTCTTTCAAACGACTCCAAACTTATTCGGAGTTGAGAAGATTACCGGGAACAAAGTTAAGCCGCCACTGGAGTTAAAAAAACAGGGGCAGGTGGGTTTAGCTGACTTGGTTTTAGATGGCGATCGCCACGTGCGGCGTGCGTTGTTGTCGGCAAAGGATGAAAATACTGATAAGGGAAGTTTAGCGACTGTTGTAGCTTTAAAGTATCTGGAAGCAGAAGGAATTTCTTTAGAACCTTTTGACGAGAAAGGGGAAAAGTTCAAGTTGGGTAAACAAATTCATTCACCACTAAAGAATTTAGAGGCTGGCTATTCTGATACGGGTGGGTATCAAATATTAGTTAATTGGTACGGCTCGGAAGAAGCATTTACGACGGTATCAATGCGCGATGTCTTAGCCGGAAAGATATCTCAAGACATGATGCGCGATCGCATGGTATTTATTGGTTCGACTGCTGAGAGTACAAATGATTTCTTCGGTACTCCTTTTAGTTCATCTTTTTTAACTACGGGAACTCCTACTCCAGGGGTTGTTATTCATGCCAATATCGCTTTGCAATTGGTACATGGAGCAAAAACTGGAAAAGGTAATTTGAAGGGTTTGTCTGGAATATATTTTCTAATTTGGATAACTTGTTGTTCGGCTGTGGGTTCGGTTGGTAGTTGGTGTTTGGCAAAAACTTATAAAAAAAAGCGTCTTCCGGGAGGCAATATTTTATGGGCAACTGTAGGAATTACTGCGGGATTTATTTGTGGTAGCTACTATATATTTTTAAATGGTTTATTAATACCCGTTACCCCAGCTTTAGCGGCTTTTATTAGTAGTGTGGTTGCAACTACTAATGCTTATAAACAAAAGAAGCTTGTGCAAAGCAATCGTCAGTTAGAAGCTGCCAATAACAAATTATTAGATTACTCCAAAACTTTAGAAGCAAAAGTTGAAGAAAGAACCCACGAATTAAAAGAAGCGAAACTTGCTGCTGATAGTGCAAATCAAGCTAAAAGTGATTTTCTTGCCAATATGAGTCACGAGTTACGCACGCCACTTAACGGTATTCTTGGTTACGCTCAGGTATTAGAAAGAAACCCAGATATTAGCGGCAAAAGCTTGGAAGGTGTGGGTATTATTCGTCAGTGTGGTTCGCATTTGCTGATGTTAATTAATGATATCTTAGACCTTTCTAAAATTGAAGCTCGTAAATTAGAATTGTTTCCCAATACCGTTCATTTACAAAGTCTTTTGAATGGCGTTACAGAAATTTGTCGGATTCGAGCGGAACAAAAAGGTATTTCATTTAATGTTGTTTTAGATCGAGATTTACCCCCCGCTGTGGAAGTCGATGAAAAACGATTGCGGCAAGTACTAATTAATTTAATGGGTAATGCAATTAAGTTTACCGATAAAGGTGGAGTAACTTTAAAAGTTAACCGACTCGAACAACAAGATATAGAAAAAAATCATACACATTGCACTATTTGCTTCCGGATAGAAGATACAGGTGTGGGTATGTCGCCGGAACAATTGCAGAAAATATTTAAACCTTTCGAGCAAGTTGGTGATGTCGGAAAACGTCCCGATGGTACTGGTTTGGGATTAACAATTAGCCAAAGAATTACGGCGTTGATGGGAAGTAAAATCCAAGTAGAAAGTAGCTTGGGTGAAGGAAGTATTTTTTCTGTAGAATTTACAATGCCAATTAACGATGACTATGCAGCAGAAATAAGCTCAACTCAACAAAAAATTATCGGTATTCAAGGGAATACGCCGCAAATTCTCATTGTTGAAGATGATAAAAATCACCTCAGTGTATTGAGCAATATATTACAAGCAATTAGCTTTCGTACTTTAGAAGCAAGCGATGGTTTTGAAGGGCTAAAGTTAGCAACAGAAAATAATCCAGATGCGATTTTACTGGATTTAGCAATGCCGAATATGGATGGTTTTGAACTGATGGTTAAACTTCAAGCTAATCCTCAAACATCCTCTATTCCGATTATTGTTTCTAGCGCTAGCGTTTTTGATGCAGATAGACAGCGCAGTTTAGAAGCCGGAGCAAAAAGTTTTTTACCGAAACCTTTGCAAGCGGAAGAATTAACGAATACCTTGGGAAATATCTTAAATTTGGAATGGATTTTAGATGTTTCTGATTCTAATCTCGGTAATACAAGCAAAAGCGAAGTTTCACCTGTTAATAAAACAGATTCCTCTCCAGTTAAGATAATTCCTCCATCAGAAGAAATCGTGCAGCAACTATATCATTTAGCAATGATGGGTGATATTCCAGCAATTGAGGGAATACTAAAAGAAATAACAACCCAAGATAAGCAATTACTCGGTTTCGCAGACGAAATAAATAAACTTGCTGCTAGCTTTCAAACTGCGAAAATTCGTAAGTTTCTCAAACAGTTTCTAGCTAAGGAATCAACTCAAAAATGAACGATATTCTCTCTAAATCAATGCATATTCTCTTGGTTGACGATAATCCAACCAATCTTAAGGTATTATTTGAGGCTATCCAGGGTTATGGCTGGAAAGCGCTGATGGCGACTGATGGTGAATCGGCTATCGAGCAAGCAGAATATGCTCAACCCGATTTAATTCTTCTAGATGTAATGATGCCACCGGGTATTGATGGTTTTGAAACCTGTCTCAGGTTAAAGGCTAATCCTACTACTGAAAATATTCCAGTTATTTTTATGACTGCTCTTTCAGATTCTACGGATAAAGTCAAAGGCTTGGAAATTGGTGCAGTTGACTACATTACCAAACCTTTTCAACACCAAGAAGTTATTGCTCGATTAAAACTACATTTGAAACTGTCTTTACTCACTCGCAATTTAGAGCAACAAGTACAGCAACGCACCTCAGAATTAACCCAATCTGTTGAGCAGTTACAGCAAGCCCAATTACAATTAATTCAAAGCGAGAAAATGTCAACTTTGGGACAGCTTGTTGCCGGTATCGGGCACGAAATTAATAACCCAGTTGGTTTTATTGGCGGAAATTGTTCGCATATTGAAGGATACATCAATGATATTTTTACTCTGGTAAAGCTTCAACAGGAAAAGTTATCGGATTCTAATAATGAAGAAATCGAAGAATTTATTGAAGAAATTGATTTAGAGTATTTGATGGAAGATTTACCAAAAATGATGAAATCAATGCATCAGGGAATCGCTCGTTTAAAAGATATCAGTTTATCTCTAAGAACTTTTGCTCGTGCCGATATTGCATCTCAAGTAGAATATCAGATTCATGAAGGACTAAATAGCACTTTAATGCTACTCAAACATCGACTTAAAGATGTAGGAGATCGTCCGCAAATCGAGATTATCAAAAATTATAGCGAGTTACCACCAATTACTTGCTATCCCGGACAATTAAATCAGGTATTTATGAATGTTATCGCTAATGCTATTGATGCATTTGACGATTTACACGAAAGTTCCGACGGAAAGATAGCTGCTGCACCATACAGCATTACAATTGCCACATCTGTAGATTCCTCGCAAAACACTGTCTCAATTTGCATTGAAGATAATGCTTTGGGTATGATTCCCGAAGTACAGGCTCGAATTTTTGAGCAATCTTTCACCACTAAACCTGTAGGTAAAGGAACCGGATTAGGATTAGCGATTAGCCATCAAATTATTGTCGATAAACATCACGGACAAATTGATTGTTTATCAACCCCCGGCAAGGAAACCAAATTTATAATTACTTTGCCAATTTAACTTTTATCTAAATTAATTGCTTCTATTTGATATTTGAAATTAAGAATTATTTGCGATTGTATATATATTAAATTTAAGGAAGTAGGGAGTAGTGAGTAGGGAGTAGTGAGTAGTGAGTAGGGAGTAGTGAGTAGGGAGTAGGGAGTAGTGAGTAGGGTGAGAGGTAAGAATCTAAAAAATATGTTTATTTAACCTGGACTTTACTCTTTAACTTAGCAATTGATTTTAAATGAAAAAAACCATTATTTGTGAGTATTTTCAGTTACGAGTTCCCTCCTCCCTACTATTGGTGACAACTTAAGGTCATAAACCATTTGTTAATAAGCAGTAATGCTTAAAGTTCACTTTAAGACGGGAGGTAGAAAACACTGTTTTTGGTGGGGCGATCGCCAAATTTTGAATGCATAATTCATTCTTACGCTAAAAACTCAGTATGAAAGTTAGTTTCATACTCTCTATTCACCTTTATCTTAAGGATAATTACGAATTGACATAATTATTTTAATCCTAAGTTGTCACCAATAACTCCCTACTCTTTACTCCCTTTTATTACTACTCTTTTCCTTGCCTGAGTTTATATGCGTTTCGCTGCAACAATTTCTTAGTAGTAACCAATACTACAACTAATAGCAAAACCTGGATTACCCAAGGTGCTAAAATCAAACTCAAAACAAGACTAATAATGGCGAATAAGCCAGCAAGATATCCCACTTCATCGCTACATCTATTACAAATATAGCTAGTAATTACACAGATAGAAAGTGGAACTAGAAAAAACAAAGGCATCTTTTCTCAACTCCGAATTCAAATTATTTGCTTTTATACAAACATAATAAAGCTGTTGCAAAAAGCGTATGTAATTAATATTACACCTTTTTAGCTTTAGGTTACAACGTCTTGCCTATACAAAAAGCGTATCGGATAAATAATCCGAATATTTTTTTATCGTTTAGTATATTAGCTTATCACTTATACTAACGCTCAACCAATAATATGGGCGTAATATTACCTTTAATATAGTGTTCCTTTAAGAATCGCAGGAAGATGTTGAATATTCCCCAACTGTTAGCCACTGAACTTAATCTCAAGCCTTTTCAGGTGCAAAACGCCCTCTTATTATTTGCTGAAGGTGCAACTATCCCTTTCGTAGCACGCTACCGTAAAGAGCGTACTGGGGAGATGAATGAAACCCAGTTGCGCGATTTGTCGGATAGGTTCACTTATCTTACAGAATTAGAAGACAGAAAATCAGTAATTTTAAATGCGATCGCCGAACAAAATAAACTTACTCCGGAGTTAAAACAGCAAATCGAATTATGTTTGCAAAAAACAGAATTGGAAGACTTATATTTACCTTATCGTCCCAAGCGTCGCACTCGCGCTACTATTGCCAAGGAAAAGGGACTCGATAAGTTAGCTGAGTTAATTAAGTCGTTGAATGTCAAAAATGGTGCTGCAAGCGATTTAAATGCAGAAGCTGCTAAATATATAAATGTCGAAAAAGAAATTAAAACCGCAGAAGAAGCGCTTAAAGGTGCCAGCGATATTTTAGCAGAAGAAACGGCAGAAAAGGCTTCTTTGAGGGCGTATTTGCGCGAAATGTTGTTAAAAGAAGGAGTATTTGTTTCTCATATCAAAAACGAACATCCTGAAGGTACGACAAAGTATGAAATGTACCGCGATTATCAAATCAGAGTTAGCAATATTGCACCTCACAATATGTTGGCTTTGTGTCGGGGAGAAAAGGAAAAGATATTAAGTTACGAAATCGTTTTTGATGAAGATTATGTACTTGAGTATTTAGAATCTGAAGAAATTCGCAGCAGACAGCCAGAAATTCGCAAATTTTATCAGCAAATGCTCAAAGACGCATTTAACCGCTTGATGAAATCATCGCTGACAAATGAAGTCATATCCGAGAAAAAAGAATATGCCGATATTGAGTCAATCAAAACATTTGAAACCAACTTACGTAACTTATTACTGTCAGCACCAGCAGGAATGAAACCAGCGATCGCTATCGATCCGGGATTTAGAACCGGGTGCAAAGTCGCGATATTAGATGAAACCGGGAAGTTTCTGGAGTATCAAGCCATATTTCCCCATACCGGAGCCGGAAAACGCAGCGAAGCCGCCAAAACGCTGCAAAATCTCATGGAAAAATATAAAGTTGAATTAATAGCGATCGGTAACGGTACAGCTTCCCGCGAAACCGACGAATTTGTTGCCGAAGTATTGCAAAAAATGCAGCGTCAACCAGTCAAAGTCATGGTAAACGAATCCGGTGCATCGATATATTCAGCCAGTAAAGTCGCGATCGAAGAATTCCCCGATTTAGATATTACCGTGCGCGGAGCAATAAGTATAGGTCGTCGCTTACAAGATCCTTTAGCTGAATTAGTCAAAATTGACCCCAAATCCATCGGCGTGGGACAATATCAACACGACGTAGACCAAAAATTGCTCAAAAAGAAATTAGATGAAACCGTAGAAAGTTGTGTTAACTATGTAGGAGTTGACTTAAATACAGCATCCAAAGAACTTTTAACTTCTGTTTCCGGGATTACGTCTAGCATTGCTAATAATATAGTTCAATATAGAAACGAAAACGGAGCTTTCAAAAATCGCCGTCAATTGTTAAAAGTTGCCAAATTAGGACCAAAAGCATTTGAACAAGCAGCAGGTTTCTTAAGAATTCGCGGTGGTGAAAACCCTTTAGATAACACCGCAGTGCATCCAGAAAGTTATGCAGTAATAAAGAATATTGCTGCTGATTTAAAAGTCGAATTAAAGCAAGTTACTCAAATAGCTGAAAAACTCAAAAAAGCCGACTTAAAAAAGTACGTCACCGACAAAGTAGGGGAACCGACATTAAGAGATATTATCGGGGAATTAGAAAAACCCGGAAGAGATCCCCGTGCTGAATTCAAATATGCCACTTTTAAAGAAGGAGTTAATGAAATTTCCGATTTAGAAGAAGGAATGGTATTAGAAGGAGTTGTTACTAACGTTGCAAACTTTGGGGCTTTCGTAGATGTGGGAGTGCATCAGGATGGTTTGGTGCATATATCTCAGTTAGCGAATCAATTTGTGAAAGATCCAAATGAGATAGTTAAAGTTGGGGAAGTTGTGAAAGTGAAGGTGTTGGAAGTTAATCAGAAATTGAAGCGGATTGGTTTATCGATGAAAGCCGTGAATCAGTAACCTCACCCCAGCCCTCTCCTTGGTAAGGAGAGGGAGCCGGAAGTTTAATGTTAAATGGTAGGTTGGGTTAAAGGCGCAAATATGTTTGTGGTTTATGAGATATTGATAATGCGCCGTAACCCAACATTTTTATGTTGATATAATGTTTTATAACACAAAGTCTCGCGGACTTTTGATTGAAGGGAAGGGATATTATATTGATTTGTTTTAGCATAATACCGCCTTGGAATAAATTCCCAGGCTCATAAGCAAAGTCTGATAAATCAGACTAAGTAATATTTTCAGTGCGTTTTAACGTACTTTGTGTATAAGCCTTGAAATTGATTTCAAGGTGGGAAGGTAAAATGAATAGGGAACGGTGCAAGTTATCAGTTTCAATAGAATTTAGCTATTATACGGGGAATTAAAAACAAGCGGCGGTTGTGATTATTTTTACGATTAATTCTTTAATTATGCTGTTAATATTATGTTGGGTTCCACTCCGTTACACCCAACCTACGACTAACTCATTCATAATAATTAGGTTCAGTAATAATTCTCCCGTCTGGCATAGTAGTGTTATGGAAAAAAGCACCAAATCGTTCAGCATTCCGCCAGTTAGCACCTTGCAGATTGGCATTTTGTAAGTTAACTTCTTCCAATCTGCTGACACGTAAATCTACATCCCTCAAATCGGCTCCGCTCAGGTTGCATTTTCGCATATCAGCACCATAAAGTCTTGCGTTGGCGAAATTTGTACCACTTAAATTTGCACCACTTAAATTGATGCGGAGCAAATCTGTTTCACTTAAATCAATTCCACTTAAGTTCATTCCACTAAAATCTCTCTCCCCAGCAGCATAACGCTCTAACAATTCTTCAGCAGTCATGTCTTTAGCAGTCATAATTTGATTTTTTAATGTATTTTATTCATATTTTATAACTTACTAATAAATGACTAAAAACCTGACAACAAGATCAAAATCAAATTAATACTAAATATATTTTCAGTCCATTTCAATGGACTTTCGCTATTAGCCGGGGGTTTGCAACAAGAAGGCGGATGTGGATACAGTGTTTATTTTTACGAATATTTTTTAAAGATGGTGCGTTACGGCAATACAATTTATCTTGTTGCGATCGCTTTCTTATCTCAAGCCGTACACACCCTACAAGAATTCGATTCCCCTACCACAACTATATTAATTCCACGGATTACCCTAAACTAAAATTGCAGCTTTAACATAAACGTAAATCAAATGACAGCAGGACAAAACAATTCTAAGTCAGTGGATGTCTTTGGCGTAGGTAACGCGATGGTGGACATCTTGGCAATGGTAGAAGATGATTTCGTTAAGAAAAACGATCTGAGTCGCGGTGGTATGACTTTGATGGATGCCGAAAAACAAGGTCATTTGTTGCGGGAGTTGAAACACCATTCCCTGGAATTGAGTTCCGGAGGTTCTGCTGCTAATACAATGATTGCGATCGCGCAAAGTGGTGGTAAGGGTTTTTATTCTGGTAAGGTTTCTCGCGATACTAATGGTGAGTTTTATCGTGAGGATTTAATCGAAGCTGGAATTGGGTTTGATGTGCATCCCACTGAAGAAGATCGTGGTCCCACTGGCACTTGTTTGGTTTTAACTACTCCCGATGCCGAACGTACTATGTGTACTCATTTGGGGGTTTCCACGAATTTAGCTCCTACAGATATTGATGTAGAAAAATTAGGTCAATGTAAATATAGTTATGTGGAAGGTTATCTTTGGGATGCACCAGATCCAAAGAAAGCCAGCGTTGAGACTATGGAGCAATCCAAGCGTTTGGGTGTGAAAGTTGCTTATACTTTTTCCGATTTATTTTTAGTCAGCCGCTTCAGCGATGATTTTCACAAAATAGTTTCAGATTACTGCGACGTAGTTTTTTGCAACGCTGATGAAGTTCGTAATTTCTTCGGTAGCGAATCTTTACAAGATTGTGCCAGCAAACTCGGCGAAATAGTTGACACCGGATTTATTACCGATGGTGCTAATGGCTGTTTGGTAGTAGAAAACAAAGAAATTGTTAGTGTAGCCGGATTTCCGGTTAAAGCCATTGATACCGTTGGTGCTGGAGATTGCTTTGCTGGCGGAGTATTATACGGACTCACCAATGGTTTGAACCCTCAACAGTCAGCACGTTGGGGAAATTATCTTGCTTCAAGTATAGTACAAGTTCACGGCGCTCGTCTGGATAAATCGATGGCTGACAAAGTTTCAGAAATTATTGGTAAATAAAGGTTTGTAGTAAGGACTTTAGTCCTCGAATTAAGGGCTAAAGCCCTTACTACGAACCTTAATCTAAAATCTAAAATTGTAAATGCCTACTTACAAAGTACGATTAATCAATCAAGACATCGGGTTAGACAGCACCATCGAAGTACCCGACAACGAATATATATTAGATATAGCCGAAGACGAAAACATCCGCTTACCATCTGGGTGCAAACAAGGAAATTGTTCCGCCTGCGTAGCAAAAATTATCAGTGGAAATGTTGACCAAAACGAGCAAACATTTCTTCGTCCCCACGAAATCGAAGCTGGTTACACTATCACCTGTGTTGCTTATCCTTTGTCAGATTGCACCTTACAAACTCATCAAGAACAAATTTTATATAACTCTTCGCTTTACTTTAAATCCGATATATAAACATAATAAAATTGCAATTAAATATACAAATCAAAAGTTAGGAGTTAGGAGTTAGGAGTTTACAGCTACTATTTACATTTTTTAACATTAATCTACTTCTTAATTTCCAATGCCCTATTCCCCATTCCCTATTCCCTATTCCCTACCTTTTGATATAAACCAAATCTATCTTGTTAGAGAGGTTAGAGTTAATCTAATTGTTCACTATAGATATAAGAGTTCAAAAAAAGATTTTCGTTTTTAGGTAAAGACCATGTTAGGCATATTTTTAACAACTTTAGCAACCGCATTGAGTTTGCTAATTGTAGACATAGTGGTTCCAGGTGTGAACCTTGCTAATTTCCCAACTGCTTTAATTGCTGGTTTGGTAATTGGTTTAATAAATGCTTCGATTAAACCTGTTGTATCGACACTTTCCTTACCAGTTAACTTATTAACACTAGGCGGGTTTTCGCTGGTAGTTAATGGATTTTGTTTCTGGTTAGCTGCTGTACTAACTCCCGGATTTGCAGTTAAAGGAATTATCGCTTTTTTCCTAGCTCCTGTAGTTATGTCTTTCGCTAATACCTTTATTAGTAACTACTTCCTTGAAAGAAATCTTCTTGCAGGTAAAGCAAGCAACAACGCTGAATTACCTTCTAGCTAGTTAATCAATAGTCAGCGCGTTTGTTAATCCCTTAAATTCCAAACCAAAATATATCTTTAGATAGAATCGTAAATTTTGGTTTGTCTCAAATAAACTCAATCAATTGTAATTCAAAGAACAGAAACTATGAAACTTCTACTAGGTTTACTTTTACCTCCCGTTGGTATTTTCACAACTTATGGTGTTGGTCCTACTTTATTTATTAATATTGGACTAACCTTATTAGGTTGGCTTCCCGGAAGCATTCATGCAGTGTGGGCGATCGCCAAGCATAATGAAATGGAACGAGAAGGAACTGTATAACTTTGCTGTGTTGTGTTAAGCAATTTATCTTGAAAGTGGGGGTGGATGATGTCCACCCTTTTGATTTTGGATTTTAACAACCTAGTTATTTATATTTATTATTTATCAAATCTATCTGTTGCTTGTTTCATAATATTAAAAAGACGATTAAAAAGGTTCGTAGTAAGCGCTTAAGCGCCTCCGGATTTAGGGAACCAATGCCCTTACTAAAAACCTATCAGAATTAATGCAATCAACTATTAGTAGTCTATTTCATTAGTTTTGAAGGGTAAAAAGGTTGGTAGTAGCGCCGTCTTCGCCTCATATTACGGAATCCGGAGGGGAACCAATGCCCTTACTACGAACTCTCAGAATTAATGAAATGCACTATTAGTGGTCAACCACATAAGTTTTGCGGGGTTTGCGTAGTGCGAGCATCTTGCTCGCTCGTGACCGCGCTTCCAGGAAGATGCTGTCCTGACGGACACGCTACGCGTTCACCGCAGGTGCGGAAGGCAGCACTACGAATGTGTTATCCCGCATAATTAATGCAAAAGAATACTAGTTACTTATATTTATCAAATCTATTTATTGCCTGTTTCATAATCTTAAAAATACGATTAAAAAGACGTTGCACTGCAACGTCTCTACATTAGTTATTCATAATTTTACCTGCGCTAAAATGGTAATTATTTTTTAGTTGGTTCTTTGTCTTTTAACCACTCAGCACTCATTAAAAATAACTCTCTCAATTTTTGTTTTAGCTGGCGTTCTTTTTTAGCTAATGACGTACCGGCTTCACCAAGTTTAATTTCTACATCAGAATGCTTGTCTTTAACTTGGGAAACTATTTCTTCCCCTTGAGGACGAGCTTTTTGATACCAAGTTTTAGCATCATCTAAATAAGTTTGTACGTTAACGTCATCACCGCCATAACGTGCGGCTAAATTAGCTCGTACAACAGCTATTTGTGCTTGCAGTTGAGCATAACGTTTCTTTAATAAAGAAGCTTCTTCGCTATTTTTAATAGACTCAACAGCAGATTTAATTGCACTTTGAGCTTCAGTAGATTTAGTTTGAGTTGTATCTTGAATTTCTGTCAAAATACCATCAACTTCTTCCTGAATTTTATCTTCTTCATCATCTAGTTGAGCTTGTAATAGCTTAACTTCCGTCTGAGTTTTATTTAATGCTTCGCGTCGCTTACTATTAACTGCTTCTACAGCACCTTCAATCGATGCAGTTACTTCTTCTTTAACTTCGCTGCCTTTATCTTGTAAGTTTTCAACTACAGCAGAAACAGCATCTTTAATAAGTACGCGAAGTTCAACAGAACCTTCTTTAAATTCAGAAACTACTCCACCAACAGCAAGTTTGACAATTTCTCGAACTCTATCAACTCTTTGCTGTCCGGTTTCTTTGACTTGTTGCAAGTCGGTTTTAATTTGCTCTTTGATATTGTCAGCCATATTCTATACCTATGCAGAATAATTTAGAAAATTTTATTGACATAATATTGTATTTATATAATGACGTAGCATTTTATCGATCGGTACATCCTTTAGATAGAAAATAGCTATAAAAATCAAAGATTTATTCCATAAGATGTATGTCTGATAGTTAGAACTGATGATTGTTAATTGGTAATTGAGAAGTGATAAAGTTAAATATGACCCCAGCTTAAATTTATACAGATGAGAACAATTATAAGATTGATATTATTAACCTTTCTCTTATTGATAAATTATCTACAACAACCAGCTTTAGCAGATACAGCCGATAGTGCAAAAATATTTGAAGCAAATTGCGCGGGTTGTCATATTAATGGAGGTAATATTCTCCGACGCGGCAAAAACCTAAAAACGAAAGCTTTAAAAAAATATAATATGGATTCTGTAGAAGCTATTTCTCATATTGTTACCAACGGCAAAAATAATATGTCAGCTTACAAAGATCGTTTAAGCGAATCAGAAATACAAGCTGTATCTATCTATGTTTTAAACCAAGCTGAAAATAATTGGCGAAAGCGGTAATAAGTTAGGAGTGAGAAGTTGGGAGTTAGGAATTAGGAGTGAAGAGTTATGAATTATTAGTTATAAGTTAGGAATTAGGAATGAGGAGTTGTGCATTATTAAAGTTATTTCAACCTTTAACCTTTGACCTTTAACCTTTAACCTTTAACCTATTAAAATGACTACTACTTATCTTCCAAAATTAACCGTACCCGGACCGCCTTTAAATCCAATTTTAGGGCGTTTACCGATGATTTTACGGTTTGCGAAGGATTCTATTGGATATACGCGCCCTTTATTTAAAACTTATGGTTCGGTTGTATCTATGACGGCGGGGGGCGGTACTCATATATACTCGCCTCTTGCGGAATGTCCCGGTACTGTTTTTACTTGTGGTGCCCAAAATGTGCGTACAGTCACTAGCCAGCACGAAGTTTATTATAAATATCCTTTATCCGGGATGATGTACAAGAAGCGGAACGATTCACCACGAACTGAACCTTTAAAGCATTTTGGTGTGGGTTTATTTGGCGTTAATAGTGCAACTCATCGGCAACATCGCCAACTTTTGATGCCAGCTTTTCACAAGCAACGTATTGATTCTTACCGCGACGATATGGTTGCTATTACGCGATCGCAACTTGAACAATTAACGATTGACAATGCTGTTGACATCGCTCAAGTGATGCGACTTCTTACCCTACGAGTAGCAACTAAAACTTTATTTGGTAGCGATGTTGGTGAAGAAGGTGCCAAAAGCGGGCAGATTCTTCAAGAAGCATTACGGATGAATGGAAAATTAGCGATCGCGCTTTTACCTTTCGATATTCCGGGATTTCCATACCATCGTTTACTCAATTTATTCGCGCAACTCGATGAAGAAATGCGTCAGCTAATTCACCGCAAACAAGCAAGCAATACAGATGATGGTGACGTACTTTCGATGCTAATTCGGGCGCAAGATGCCGAAACCGGATTGACGTTAAGCGAAGATGAACTTTTAGGGCACGCAGGGGTAATTTTTGGTGCAGGGCATGAAACCAGCGCTAATGCACTAACCTGGACGCTATTTCTTTTATCGCAACATCCGCAAATAGCCCAAGACGTAGTGGATGAACTGCAAAGCGTATTAAAAGGAGAAGCCCCAACCGTAGAACAATTACAGAAATTGCCTTTATTAGAAAGAGTAATTAAAGAAAGTATGCGCTTATTACCTCCCGTACCCTGGAATGGTCGCGTCACCTCCCAACCAACCCAACTCGGAGGTTATGATTTACCAAAGGGAACGGAAGTTTTTGTGAGCATTTATCAAACTCATCATCTACCTGAAATTTATTCCCAGCCAGAGAAATTCAATCCTCAAAGGTGGGAATTTGAACCAACAATGTTTGAATATAACCCCTTTAGCGCCGGAAGTCGTATCTGTATAGGCGCAGGTTTTGCAATGATGGAAATCAAAATTGTATTATCAATGTTATTGCAAAAATACCGCTTAGAATATATCCAAAACCAAACAATAGACCGTTTTGGTTTAATAGTCATGGCACCCAAAAATGGCATAAAAATGATTGTTCGCCAACAAGACAGTAATTTTACTCAAGGAGTAGGCAAAGTAAAAGGAAACGTCCGCGAAATGGTTGAATTGGTAGCTTGATGGGGAGATGGTAAGCCACTCTCGTGCGGAGGTTCCCTCCGTTGAGAGAAGTGGCGCAACCCGTTCACGCGAAGCGTGCGGCTCAGGGGGGGACAAGGAGACAAGGGGACAAGGGGACAAGGGGAAGGAGTTATTACACCTTTAACCTTTAACCTTTGACCTTTAACCTTTAACCTTTTCACGTAATTGTATAAGTATAAATTTTGAATTCTTGGAGTTAAGTATCTTGAATCATAAAGGTGTAACAGTTTGGCTTACAGGCTTGAGTGGTGCGGGTAAAACCAGTGTTGCCAGATGTCTGGAAGCAGAACTTAAGTCTCGAAATTGTAAAGTTGAAGTTTTGGATGGCGATTTAATTAGAACTTGGCTATCTCAGGGATTGGGTTTTAGCAAAAAAGACCGCGATATTAACGTGCGTCGGGTGGGATTTGTAGCTAATTTGCTCAGTCGTAATGGAGTAATCGTAATTGCTGCCACGATCAGTCCTTATCAAGAAATTAGAGATGAAATCCGAGCTATTAATCAAGATTTTGTTGAGGTTTATATTAATACGCCTTTAGAAGTGTGTGAAGCGCGAGATGTTAAAGGGTTGTACGCTAAAGCCAGAGCCGGAGAAATCAAAGGTTTTACGGGTATAGATGACCCTTACGAAGTTCCTACAAATCCAGAAGTTGTTTGTGAAAGCGCTCGAGAAACTGTCGAGCAAAGTGCAAATAAAGCGATCGCTACTTTGGAAAAGCTGGGTTATATTCAGTTTGCGGCTAAGTCTTAGATTCAACATAAAAACTATTTCAAATACTGAATTAGAGCATAATATTAAATAAGGATATGTAATTATTACTTTAGCTGTTAAATAATTAATGAAATGGCTTTATTTCATCCTTAAATATGGGATTATCGCTCTAGCAGTATTTTTTCTGATTCTATTAGGAACAATATCTATAAAATTAGCTATTGCGTCTTACCAAGCTCCTAAACCCCAAGCTATTCTTACCCTTGGCGGTGGAGAAGCAAGAGAAAAATTTACCGCTCAATTTGCTCAAAATCATCCTTCTTTAAATATTTGGGTTTCTAGCGGTATTTCCTGCAAGAAAGCTAACAGGATTTTTCGCGAAGCTGGAATTATTGAACAACGAATTAACCTCGACTATCGCGCCGTCGATACAGTCACTAATTTTACTTATTTAGTAACAGACTTTGAAAAACTCAAACTCAAACACTTGTATATAATTACTTCTGATTTTCATATGCCCAGAGCAAAAGCGATCGCCACAATCGTTTTGGGCACTCACGGTATAACTTTTACTCCTGTTTGTGTTCCTTCAAAGTTACCAAAAGAATCATTCGTACATATTTCTCGCGATATATTTCGTTCTATATTTTGGTTGATTACAGATCGCACTGGCGCAAGTCTTAATCCCAGACTTTCCTTAACTGATAGTAGAAGATGCGATAACTAATAACTGGTAACAGATAGCTGTTCGGGATGTTGATTACCTATGCTATTGAGAGGGGGTAGAGGGGGTAGAGGGGGTAGAGGGGGTAGAGGGGGTAGAAAATTATTCAAAACTCCTAACTCCTAACTCCTAACTCCTAACTCCTAACTCCTAACTCCTAACTCCTAACTCCTAACTCCTAACTGGTAACTGGTAACTGTTAATATCCGCTACCATCAAGTAAGATGCTGATGTCATAGCACGTATGTACCAAACTGACCCACCGATTCCCGCAAAAGAAAGTCTTCCGACGATGTACGATCTACCTAGTGAAGACCCCGAGGAACCTGGTTTGCCGGACGAATTCCATATTTATCAACCGCAATTGTTGGAAGAAACTTTCCGTCCACCAACTTACAGCGCTGAGGAAATTTTTGTCGCCACCGATTTAAATATTTACTATAATTCTCGCAATCCTCTATGGCACAAGCGTCCCGATTGGTTTGCAGTAGTCGGAATTTCTAGATTTTACGAACAAAGAGATTTACGTTTAAGTTACGTAATTTGGCAAGAAGCGGTAAACCCTTTTGTTATTGTAGAACTGCTTTCTCCTGGCACCGAGAAAGAAGATTTGGGTCAAAGCCTGCGTATAGTAGAACCAGACAAACCACCAACTAAATGGCAGGTTTACGAACAAATTCTTCGAGTTCCTTACTACATCGTATTTGACAGATATACAGATAATTTACGAGCCTTTGTTCTTCAAGCTGAATCTTACAAAGAACTGAATTTAGAAGAACCGCGTATTTGGATGCCAAGATTAGAAATGGGTTTGGGACTTTGGCAAGGTAATTATAAAGGTATCGAACGCTTGTGGTTGCGCTGGTATGACAATAACGGTAATTGGCTGCCAACTCCAGCAGAACAAGAAAGTCAACGAGCAGAACAAGAAAGTCAAAGAGCAGAACAAGAACGTCAAAGGGCGGAGCGTTTAGCAGCAAAACTGCGAGAATTAGGCGTTAATCCCGATGAATTGTAGAGATAAAATATAATGCCTATGGCTAACGCTACGCCTTACGGCGAACGGCACATTGGGTGAACGCATCTCTACAGAATCAACAACATAATATATATTAGCTAAGATGATACACAGCCCTTTAAAGTTTGTTGTATCTTCTGATAATAAGAACTGCAATAACTAATTTAAAATAACGCCCCTCCACCAAAAGGTCTAAAATGCAAACAAGTACTCTGCTTCTTTCTAAAGAACTTCCCAATCTGCAATACTCTTCTACAAAAGAGCAGTTTGATGAAACTTGGGCAGCACCATTATCTACTCTCTTAGGTTTGGGACGCGCTGCGGGTGCTGATTTTCTCGAATTTTTTTTAGAGCGCGTAAATTATATTAGCTGCCTCGCAGAAGAGGACACTATTACTAGCATTACTCCTCGTCTTTCTACAGGTGCTGGGGTGAGAGTATTTCGCGGTAAGGCTGATTGCTACGTTAGCACAAATGATATTTCGTTCAATGGTTTAAAATCAGCTTTAGAAAAAGCTTTGGCGATCGTTGGTTTACAATTACCCGTGCCGAATGCTTTTATCGCGGAAATTAACCTGGAATTGCTCAGAGACTACGCTACTAAAAGAGGCAAAGATGCATGGCTACCTTTATGTACTTCCATGCGCGAAATGGGAGAAGTGTTGCTTGATAGTACCACTCAAATAAAGCAGAAAGCCAAGCATATCCAATCCCGCCGTGCTTCTTATTTCCGCGACTGGCAAGAAGTTTTAGTTGCCGCTAGTGATGGAACTTTTGCTCGCGATATCCGCTTAACTCAATCTGTGGCATTAAGCCTATTGTGTGCTGAAGGTGCCCATCGCAGTTCTATAGCCGAACGTGGTGGTAATACTAGCGACCCCAATTTTCTCAAAACTTGGGATTTCCAGCAAGCGGCAGAGAAAATTAGCGAATCTGCCGGAAAAATGCTTCACGCTGACTATGTAGAATCGGGTAACTATCCGATTATCATGGCGAATCACTTCGGTGGAGTAATCTTTCACGAAGCTTGCGGACATTTACTTGAAACCACTCAAATTGAACGCAATACTACTCCTTTTGCTAAGAAAAAAGGCGAAAAAATTGCCCATGAAGCTTTAACCGCTTGGGATGAAGGACGCACAGATAACGCCTTTGGCACCATTGATATGGATGATGAAGGTATGCCAGCCCAAAGAACTTTATTAATTGAAAAAGGCGTTCTTAAGAATTTCTTAGCTGATAGAACGGGTTCAACACGTACCGGACATCCGAGAACAGGTAGCGGCAGACGGCAGAATTTTACTTATGCTGCGGCTAGTCGGATGCGAAATACTTATATTGCCACTGGCGAATACTCTACTTCGGATTTATTCGCTTCAGTTGATAAAGGTATTTACTGTAAGAAAATGGGTGGAGGTAGCGTTGGGGCTACGGGTGAATTTAACTTTGGTGTAGAGGAAGCCTATTTGATTGAAAACGGTAAAATTACCAAGCCTTTAAAAGGAGCTATTCTAATTGGAGAAGCCCAGGAAATCATGAATAAAATTTCCATGTGTTCCCAAGATTTATCTTTAGCTCCAGGTTTCTGTGGCTCGGTTAGTGGTAGCATTTATACTACCGTAGGACAGCCACATATCAAAGTTGATTCGATTACTGTTGGCGGACGGTAAAGAGTTAGGAGTGAGGAGTTAGGAGTTAGGAGTGAGGAGTTAAAAATAATTTACCTATTTCCTGTTCCCTACTCCCTCCGAGTCCCTACTCTCTATAAATTAAACCAGATTTTTATATTGAAATTATTTTATCCAAAATAACTATGCCTAACATACAGGAAATTGCAGCTTCTGCTAAGGAAAGTGCCGATAAGATTGGTATCAAAAAGTTTGATATTTATGGTTCGTCTGTAGATTCAACTAGCGTTCAAGTTGACCAAGGTGAGCCGAAGCAAGTTAAAGCCACCAATCTTTCTGGTGTCACCGTTCGAGTCTGGAATAAAGATAATACAATGGGTGTCACTAGTACTACGGATATTGACCCCAAAGGATTAGAGCTGGCTTTGAAAACCGCCTTTGAAGCGAGTTCGTTTGGCGTTAAAGAAAATGTACCCGATTTTAGTCCAGAGGCTAAAGCCGAGATAAATAACGATACATCGAAAGAAAAAGCACCTCTTGCCCCGGTTCCAACTTTGATTGATAGTTTACTAACAGCAGAGAAAGAGGTACTTGCTGCTCATGAAGCGATTAAGGGAGTACCCTATAATTCTTTATCGCAAAGAGATATCGATCGCTTTTATCTGAATAGCGATGGTGCAATGAGAGCCGAATCTCACTCTTTAGCATCAATTTTTCTCTACAGTAAAACCGAACAAGAAGGTAGAAAACCTCGCAGTGCGGGCGCTTTTAGAATTAGTTACGGTGTTAACGATTTAGATATTGATGGCTGCATCAAAGAAACTGCCGAAAAGACTATCAGTCACTTGAATTATCGAAAAATTCCAAGTGGTAAGTATATGGTTGTGTTTTCTCCAGATGCTTTCTTAAGTTTGCTGAGTGCTTTTTCTAATTTGTTTAACGCTCAAAGTATTCTTGATAAACAAAGTTTGTCTACTGCCGATGATATAGGTAAGGAAATTGCTTCTCCCTTGCTTTCGCTTTACGATGATGCATTACATTCAGCAAACATTGGCGCAGAAACATTTGATGGGGAAGGAACTCCCACTCGTCAGGTATCGCTAATTGAAAAGGGAGTTTTGAAAAACTTTCTCCATAGTGCGGGTACTGCGAAGCGGATGAATGCTCAACCCACAGGTAATGCTAATATTGGCGCAAAAGTTACCATCAGCCCCAACTTTTATCATGTTTTTGCGAGTTCAGCACCCGAACAACAATTTAATTTGGACAGTGCTGAAAATGTAGTTTTTATCGACGATTTACAAGCCCTTCATGCAGGGGTTCAATCTTTGCAAGGCTCATTCTCTTTACCATTTGACGGTTGGTTAATGAATAAAGGAGAAAAAACCAGCATTGATTCAGCAGTTGTAGCTGGAGATTTTCTCGAACTTCTTAAATCAATTGTTTTTGTAGAGAAAGAAGGAGAATTAACTCCGGGAGGAGTTTGTCCCCGGATTTGGGTTGAAGGTTTATCGATTACGGGAGAATAAATAAATCGGGAGAATAAAGAAATGGAGACGTTGCACTGCAACGTCTCTACATTAGTTATATGTTAAGACAGCAAAATAGGTAGAGCAGATTAGCATATGACTAATCTTGCTCTACCCAAACATTATTCTTAGTAGTTAAAATTATTCTTCGGGGTATTCTCCACCAACGCCTATGGAAGTATTAAATACATCAGCCCCTTCCAAATTTGCACCAACTAATGTCGCATCTTCTAATTGAGCGCTATATAGCTGAGAATCGCTCAAATCAGCATTTGTCAAATCGGCTTTATTCAATGTCGTGCTATTAATAAAAGCACCTTCCAAATTCGCACCTTCCAAATCTGCACCTGTTAAATCGGCACCTTCTAAGTTCGCTTCTTCAAGGTTCGCACCTGTTAAATCGGCATTTCTTAAATCAACACCAATTAAATGAGCGCCTTTTAAGTTAGCGCCTCTAAGATTACAGCCATAGCATTCTCCCGTCGTATTCAAGCGTAAAACTTGTGTCGATATAGGATTTTCTGCTTTAGCGGGAGCGCCTATAAACATTGTAGTTAGTGCCGCTGCAACCGCAATCATCTGAGCTTTCATTCTTTTAATTCCTCCACCACTTCTAAAATTTTGATGATTCATTAACTTGAAATAAAGTTTTAAATTTTGTCTTTAAAACATTTATTAATCATCAAGAATTTCAAAATGTTTTGTTTAATCAACTGTTTATAGTATCTCCTGAATCAATCACTATGTCTTCATCCTAACGATTGAATCTTAAGTATAGGTAGCCTATTTTGCATTGATTAAATAATAAAAATTCGTTCGATCTGGATGTTGTAAATAGAGCATGGAGTTGAATTAGCAGTAAAAATCAAAATTTCGCGCTCTAACTCCATTTTTCTGCTTTTTACTGGCAAATTTGACTTGACGATTTTTTCTCGACCTGCAAAACTCTATCGTTAGGTATAACCAGAGGTATTCCGTTGGTAAATCTCACAACAAGCAGAACTCGCGAACAAATACTAAATATCGAAAATTTTCAGTGTTTTATGAAAATGCGTCGAGGATAACATCATATCAAGTTAAATTACTGTAAGCATAAGGATATATCAAGAATAATCCGTGCTTAAGAACTTAAACTATTAAATTGGAACCATTTTTCTTTAAAATGCGCTCTATCAATATAATCTAGTCATATTTGAAAGGGTTCGGTACAAATAAAGGTTGAAATATCAAGTCTGTAAGTTAAAACCCGATCCTGCTCCGCTTTCTAATCATTTAATGGTTGTTAGTTATCAGTTTTCAGCCGCTATTAAATTATTATGCATACAGCACGGGGTTCAAATATCCAACATAGTCGCACAGTACGATCGCCCTTCGCGCTCAAAAAAAGAGTAACTCGATCGAAATGGCATAACAGCCATAAAAGCTATTGAAATAATGTATAGTTTACTCTACCTACGTGCGTATAATCGCGATTCCGCTAAAATAACTTAGGCATATCCGAAAAAATCAACACAGCTTTGAAAGGCGACTAAATAAACGTTACTTATGAATCAACTTAGCAACGGTTTCACCATATTTCTTAGTCTGTTAGTGGAAGCAATACCCTTTCTATTGCTAGGAGTTTTATTCTCCAGTGTGCTGCTGTTTTTTGTCGATGAACGGACATTGGTAGAAAAAGTACCCAAAAATCCCCTACTTGCGGCTTTAGCTGGTAGTATGGTGGGCTTTCTGTTCCCGGTGTGCGAGTGCGGTAACGTTCCTGTAGCTAGACGACTGTTGATGCAGGGAGCGCCCACGTCTATGGCAATTGGTTTTTTGCTAGCAGCACCGACAATTAACCCGATCGTGATTTGGGCGACATGGGTGGCATTCCGCGAACAGCCGGAAATAGTAGTATTAAGAGTAGTATTTTCTTTATTAATCGCCACAATTATTGGCTATGTCTTCAGCTTTCAAAAAGACATCAGCCCGATGGTTCAACCTGCAATTGCCCGCTACTTAAAATTTAATCAACCGCGATCGCAACCCAAAGAAGTTCTCGAAGGTTCTAGTTTAGGACAAACAGCAGTACCAACTATGTTAAAGCCAGGTACTTATTTATTGGGTGGAAAACCCGGTAAAACCATGCGACTGGAAGCTGCTGGAATGGAAGCTACCCTTGCCGCGACTAGTCCGAGTAAACCCTTTGCCGACAAAATGCAGTTAGTTATAGATAATACCGTACAGGAATTACGGGAATTAGGTGCAGTACTGGTTTTAGGAAGTGCGATCGCTGCTGCAATTCAAGTGTTAGCGCCCCGCGATTTTATTCTCAGTTTGGGTGCGGGACCAATTGTTTCCATACTTACAATGCTGATACTTGCGGCGGTTGTATCGATTTGTTCTACTGTCGATTCTTTCTTTGCTTTATCCTTTGCTTCTACTTTTACTAGCGGTTCTTTATTAGCATTTTTGGTATTCGGTCCAATGATTGACTTAAAAGGTATTGGTTTGATGCTATCAATATTTAAACCAAAAGCAGTTTTTTATCTGTTTGTATTAGCCGCACAGTTGACATTTCTGTTCTGCTTAATAGTTAACCTCCATTTTATTTAAATAAATGCATGCCATCAAAAAAATGATTTTACCTTGATTCGAGTTATAAAAAAGTTTATCTGAATCTTAGGGCACCCTTTAAGGAAATTAGTTCCCATTTACCTTCCAAGCGTCACTGTCTTCGCTTCCTTACACCCACAATCAACAAGCAATGAGTTCAAGTAAAAAACGCCAGTCAAAAACCTTAAATAATTTACTTCCTTGGCTAGATGTCCTCGCAATTACAGCTTGGGGATTTTTATTATTGAAATATTGGCTGACGCAACAGCTATATTTGCTTATTCACCCCAATTACTTCGCATTAGTTGTTTTAGGTGGTGTCGGATTAATCATAATTGGAATTGCCAAAGGATTACAACTTTTACGACGAGGCTCGGCTGTACAAAATGTCCAACACATGAATCTAATACCCCCGCGTTTTGGTAGCATTTTGTTAATAGCAGTAGCGATTTTAGGTTTTGCGATCGCACCCCAGGTTTTTGCCAGCGACAAAGCAATACAAAGAGGTGTAACTGACTTATCAGCAGGAAATTCTCGTCTCCAACCCCAGTCATTCCAGGCTTCCGTTCGTCCAGAAGAACGCACTTTAGTAGATTGGACGCGGACACTTAGCGTTTATCCCGAACCCGATGCATATACAGGGCAAAAAGTCAAAGTTACGGGTTTTGTGATTTATCCACCAGAATTGAGCGATCGATATATATTTTTAGCCAGATTTGTGCTTACTTGTTGCGCCGCAGATGCTTATCCAGTAGGTTTACCCGTCAAACTAAAAGACGGAATAACAAGAGAAGAATTTAAAAAAGATAGTTGGCTGGAAATTGAAGGAGAAATGGCAACAGAAGTTCTTTCGGAAAAACGTCAATTAACAATTATCTCGAATTCCGTCAAGAAAGTTTCTCAACCCAAAAATCCTTATAGTTATTAAATAGTGCTTAGGAAATAATGGATAACTAATAACTAACAATTAACAATTAACAACCAACAACTAGTAAAATGACAACGAATAAAAATATTCAACCATTAGATCGAGTTGCTCTAGGACTAATATTAGTATTAACTTTGCTGATTGGATTGATAATATTTCAAGGTGATGCGGTTAAACCGAGCGTTCGTAATTTTAGCTGGGAAAATACAAAAATTGGAGCGGACGATATATCTTTTAGCCTTACCTTTAGCCGCCCAATGGATATTAAAAGCGTTGAAAATAGTTTAAAAATTGAACCGCCTCTCGCAGGAAAAATAAGTTGGGCGGGAAGAAAGATGGTTTACACGCTTTTAACACCAGCCCCTTATGGAGAAAAATATACAGTCGAGTTACAGAATGCAAAAGATAAATTTTCTGCTGCGAAGGGAACAGATAAATTTATCCAACCTTTTATAGGTACTTTTCGCTCCCACGACAGAGTTATTCTTTATTTAGGTGCCGAGAAACAAGAAAGAGGAAGATTAATTCTCTACAATTTAACCCAACAGAAAAAAACATTATTAACTCCTAAAGACTTGGTGGTAATGGATTTTGAACCATTTCCCAACGGAGATCGTATTTTATTTTCTGCTCATGCTGCTTCGAGCCAAGATACTTTATCGGCTCAACTATATACAGTAACTACAGGGATTGCTCGAGAAACAGGAAGAGAAGCAAAACCAGCAGCTAAAGTTGATTTAATTTTAGATAGTAAAGAATATCAAATCCTCAAATTTGACTTATCTCCCGACGGGAAAACGATAGTTTTGCAAAGAGCGGCTAAAGAGAATCCCAGTGATTTCGGACTGTGGTTTACCTCAATTGGAGATAACGGCAAAGAGAGCGAAACCAAACGTATTGAAAACAAAGAACCTGCGGGAGACTTTTTAATTACTCCAGATAGTAAAGCCGTAGCAGTTGCTCAAGGGCAAGGAACGGCGATACTACCGATACAGACAGACGCTAGCAAACCCTTAGATTTTCTACCGCAATTTGGTGTACTGCAAGCGTTTTCCAAAGATGGCTCTCAAGCTGTTTTAGTTAAATTCAACACCGATTACACAAAAGATTTATTTTTAGTTACCAACCAAGGCACGCAAAAGCAATTAGTAAAAACCACAGGTTCAATTCTCAAATGCGAATTCGATCCAGCTTCACCCACTCTTTACTGCTTGTTAACCCAGTTACTACCAGGAGAAGACTATCAAGAGCAGCCATATGTAGTCGCAATTAACCTCAAAACCGGGCAGCAGAAACCTTTATTAGTATTACCTCCCGATAAACGGGACTTACACATGAGTTTATCCCCCGACGGTTTAGGATTATTATTCGATCAAGTAGAATCAGCAACAGATATCTCTACTCCAGTACAAGGAAACTCTTTAAAAACAAACGACGGACAAGAAATTAGCACCAGCAGTTTGTGGCTAATGCCCCTACTACCCGTTAACGACAGCGAAATCAATGCAGAATTAAAACCAGAACAACTTCCCTTAATGGGTTATTATCCCAACTGGCTGCCATAGGGGGATGTACGATTATTACTTGCTGAAAAGGGGGAGTAATTTGCTACATTAGAATACAGTGTCAAAATGGATCGAAGCGATTGCGAAGGGCAGTAAACAAATTAAAAATTACTGTTTGAGTAAAATTGTGTAGATTTGTATCGGATTTGTTAATCTTTTACAAATTCTTTTTTTTGCGCCAGTAACGCCAAAAACGGCAGTTTACCGATAATTAATGACTTATATCGGGAAAAGTATGTCTTGCCTTTAGGAGAAGATTTTGTTAAGACAGCATCAATGATGAATTGTACCGTAGTGTCTGCTTTTAAATTGAAGCTGGTGGGTGAAGATTAATGCATGAAGCCCTAACCCCAGATGATGGGGCTAATATTGAAAATTTAAATGTTGATTCCCCACAGTCGTCTGAAAGGGCGGTTAATCCTTTTTATTCGATTGTAGCTGGTGAAAATAAAGCAAAGGAATTGTTTTTGCTAGCACCAGCCTCTAAGGAATCATCGCCAAATCAAGCTGTAAATTCCCCTGACGTTGAGGAAGTTACGGACGATATTCATACAGTAGAAGTAATTATTGATTCTCAGTCAAATACCGAGCCTCAATTAGATGAGGAAACTAACTTTGAAAGCGATCGCGATGACTGGGTTGCAGAACCTAATGTTGAACAACAAGCGATAGTTAATACGGAATTTGAGAAACTGCTGGGATTAAATGAAGAATTACGCAGCGCTAACGATAAATTGTACGAGCAAGCAGAGCAATTGACCAACGCTTTGAGCGAGTCAGAAGCGGCTTTGCAGCGTCAAAATAAGCGTTCAACCGTTGCAGAATCAATGTTGAAGCAGCAAACTAGTGAGTTAAATGCTGCTCAGGTACAGATACAATCTCTGTTTGAACAGTTAGAAAATGCCGTACAAAATGTTCAACGTCAAGAAAATGTAGCCTCCTCATGTAAAAGACAACTCGAATTGAGCCAGCAACGTCTCGCTCAGTTGGAACGCGAATGTGCTTCGATCCAAAATAAGTACAGCGAACAAACGACGCTTTTATCGCAATCAGAAAATGCTTGTCGGGAGTTACGTACTAGACTTAAGCGTCAGCAGCGTCAAACTTTACAATTTAAAGCTGCTTTGGAAAAGAGTTTAGAAACATCAGTTCCCAGTTACGATACCCTTGATGATAGCGACAGCAATTTCCCAGATATAAGAACTAATTCACATTTAAATAAATTTAAGCAAACTCAAACTGTAAATAGTATACAATCCATTAAACCTTGGTCGGCTCCATTAGATTCTTACAAGTCACAAAATAACCTTTGGGAAGAAATTCTGGAAACCCAGCCAGCTAATAACAGCGAAAATCCAATTCAAGAATCTTCGACTTGGGAATTTACAGCTAATCCCGATATAGAATCGCACGAAAATACAGACGATACTCAAACAGAATTGGTAGATAGTCCAATAAATGATGATTCAGCCGATCGGGAAGTAACCGTACAAACAGTTTCCCCCTCAGATTCATCGGAATTAGAAGAACAACTAGATAGCGTTATCCAAACATTTTTTGCTTCTCAACCAGAATCTGTATCCTCACAAGCTTCCCCAGAGCAAGATGCAGAAACTGATGAGTCAACAATTCCTATTTGGAAAACACTCATCGAACCAAGTGGAACAAGCGATCGCGTTGTGAATGTTGAAACCCACCAAAATTCTTTCCCACAGGAAGAGCAAACGGTAAGTTTTACCTCATCCATGAACCAAAATTATACCAACGAACTTCAAGATTATTGGGAAGAAGTTTCGCATTTTCCAGCTTTTGTATCCGAAAACCCTGCATCTATTGAGATACTCAGCGATACAGATACTCATGAAAATTTTCCTTCGCCGTTGATTTATCCCAAACGTCCACCCAAAGGGCGAAAATCTTTTGCATCTGTGGAATTACCAAAATTTTCCCACAAGAGCGATGGGGAGAATGGGTGATGGGGAGACAAGGGGTAGAGGGGGTAGAGGGGGGAGAGGGGGTAGAGGGGGAGAAAAGAGCAGGGGAGGCAGAGGAGGCAGAGGAGGCAGGGGAAGAAAATTTAAAATTGCTCCCTCTGCTCCTTCTGCTCCCTCCGCTTCCTCCGCTCCCTCTGCTTTCTTCACTCCTAACTCCTAACTCCTAACTCCTCACTATTCCCAATGCCCAATGCCCCATTATTGTCAACTGTTAACTGTTACCCGATTGCTTTCAACTTTCAATTGATAATTTTGGTTTTGGGAAACTGCTTTACCGGCGGTTAATGCATAATCGATCGCTAAAAGTCGCAACCATAATGCGGGGAAGCGAGATTCTATGTTTGGCTGCATCGAACGGATAAATCGCCCAAACCATTTACTAAATACAGCACTAACTAAGCTGTGACGGGTAAAGTCGATATAATTACCAACCCATCTGAGTAAATCTTTTGCTCCCGCTAGTTGCCAAATCCACAGCAGCAATGCGGGATTTTTTTTAGCTGCTTTTAATGCAAGTCGGTTAAAGGTTAATAAATCGAATCTATCTTTAATAAAGGTATCTGCAACTTCCAAGGGTTCATCTGCTAATAGCCCAAAGAAGTTATTCAGCATGGCGTTAATGCGTTCTGGTTGTATAAATTTACCCGTGGGAACCATCATACCTTTGGAAAACATCCAAGTTACGGCAATGTTGTTTTGGAAAGCGCGAATTTGATTTAAATGTTTTGCATCAAGTAAGTCATGTTTGAGCGCAGTATCTAAAAGTTCCGTTAATCTGCCGAGGTTGCGTACTAAGGAACCAAAGCCGGTAAATACAAGCGGAGACTGAAGCGATGCGGCATCGCCAATAGATATTAAACGATTAAAAGCAACGGTGCGATCGCGACTTCCGACGCTGAAATGTCCGGGTATATATCCGAACGTGGGCTTTTTCCACTTTAGTTTGTCCATATTGCAGCGTCGATATTCAGGCAAAATGGTGAAAAAGTCTTCGTACATCTCCATTAAGGAGCCGGGATTTTCGGCGTTTACCTGGTGATAGTGAAATAGGTAAATCGTTAGTTCTTCGTTTTCTCCAGGAAACAATTCCCAAATCAACTGTCTTCCCCGCGAAATATCCCCATGACTGTTGAGAACATCGCCGTATTCACTATCCCAAACTCCAGGTTCAAATCCACTTTCGACAACTGCCCCTACTGTCGGACATACGCTGTCAAAAGCGCGTTTTGGGTTGAGTTGCCATGCGATCGGTGATGCCGTTCCCATTGCATCTACTAACAACCTTCCACTAACAAGTTGGTTTTGCTCGGATAAATCTTTGAGCGTCACCACAACTTGAGATGTATTAATATCCGCTTTGATAAACTCCGTTTCATCCCAAATTTCACCGCCTGCCGATCGCAATTTTTCGCCACATATCTTCAGTAATTTCTCTGAATCTAAAGCTATATTTAGTACTGTGGGCGTGTGTAGAATCGGCGCTTTAAGTTTATCGGGAACATAAGCACTAAAAAATTTATTAAATCCGTCTTTATACTCTCGCGCAATAATTGATTCCACTTCAACAGAAGTTAGCAAACCCAAATTTATCAAACTTTGAATTTCCGAGCGGGAAATATTCCACTCCCGATTCATCTTTCCAAAAGGTAAGCGTTCTACCAACAGTACTTTATAGCCCAGTTTAGCCATAACAGCCGCATGAATAACCCCCAGCGCTCCGCCGATATAGATTAGGTCGAAAGCCGGGTTTTTTTGAGCGGAGGAAGCAGAGGAGGCGGAGGAAGCAGAGGAAGAAATTACTTCCCTACTGACTTCATGAGAAAACAAAACCTGTCGCGGCTGCTGGGGATTTCTTACACCTTCACGCCAACGTTGTTCCCACCAGTAAGCACGGTTTAAATCGTATTCTCCGTTAGGCATTTTCTGAAAATACTTAACGGTAAGCGGATAAAAAGGAGCTAACGCTTCAAAAATTGATTGTTTGGACAAATCAATCGCGGGTGGAGAAGGATAATGATGGGGAAAGCGATCGCGTAGTAGCTTAGTGAGCTTTCGTAAAATTTGTATCTCTTGTGGAAATCGATCGCCCCATCGAAACACCTTTAAATACGTGGTTCGCTGCACGTTCCACACAAATACGGATAACTCGTTTGGTAATTCAGTAATACCTGTAGCAGTATCTGTAGGATCGGATGACTTCAAGCGAATGCCATCAGACGTTAATATTTTGTCGCAAGTTCCCGGCTCAAATTCTGTTTGCAACCAGTTTCTTACTACTGCTGTATCTGGATTTGGGATTTCTAAATAAAGAATTTCTTTCATTTTTATTGGCTATCTCCCCAAAATCTACTCATTAAGACAGATTTAAGAAAGTCGTAAATCACGGTACACTCCGCCCTATCAGTTGAATAAATATTCTGTAAAGAAAGTTTAAGAGTTTGCAAGTTTTTTTGTTCCTTTAATTATTCACACACATACGCCATGAATTATCCCATCCCAGATAACCCCCAAGAAATCTTTGCGATGAGTCAACAGCCGGTTGATGAAGAACTGGTTGCTGTGGCAATAGCAGGAGTAATAAAATTAGTCAGTTCTCAAGGGAGATCGTTAGAAGAATTGACGGATCTAGTTTTAGCAGAAGATGCTTTACTTGATAAACAGCAACGTCGCTGGCTTAGCCAAGTCGTAGCACAAGCTTGGGAAAGTTTCGCTTAAATCCTCATTCGGGATATAAAAAAAGAAATAATACTCCAACTGAGGATTATTTAAGCCCGCTTCGCCAATCATAAAATAGGTGTGAGAGTGTTTTTAAAATTTTTTTTATGAGATTGGCTACGTGGGCTGAAACAATTTTTAACAAACAAATTAATAATGTAGGGAATGGCGAGTAAGGAGTAAGGAGTAGGGAGTAGGGAGTAGGGAGTTAGGAATTAGGAGTTTTGAGTTTTGAGTTTTAAATAATTTTCTATCCCCTCTTCCCCCTCTTCCCCCTCTCCCCATCTCCCCATCTCCCCATCTCCCCATCTCCCCATCTCCCCCCTCTTAAAAAACCTTCACAGCCGAATCGACTTGGGAGTGCAAAAGTAAACCGTATTCCAATCCTTCTACTACTGCTTGATAAGAAGCTTCTAATATATTGTTAGAAACTCCTATCGTTGTCCAGCGCTGTTGTCCGTTTCCTAGTTCTACTATTGCGCGGGTGGTGGCTGAGGTGCCGCTATGTCCGTTGAGAATCCGGACTTTGTAATCTGTTAGTTCAAATGTATTGATTTGCGGATAGAATTTTACCAAAGCTTTGCGTAAAGCTGCATCTAAGGCTGCAACTGGTCCGTTTCCTTCGGCTGCTTCCCAAATATCTTCATTGTTGACGGCGACTTTAACTGTTGCCAAAGCTTTGGTTGTTTCTAAGCCTTTTCCTAAATCGCAATGGATTTGAAAGCCTTTGACTTGGAAAAATGAGGGACGAGTTTGTAAGGCTTCGCGCATTAATAATTCAAAACTAGCTTCGGCTGCTTCAAATTGATATCCTTCACTTTCTAATTCTTTAAGGCGCTGTAATATTTCTCGCGTTGCTGGATGATTTTTATCAAGTTCAATGCCGAATCCACGGGCTTTAGCTAAAACATTGCTGACTCCGGCTTGTTCGGAAATTACTATGCGGCGAAAATTTCCGACTTTCTCCGGTTCTATATGTTCGTAGGTAAGGGGATTTTTTTGCACTGCCGATACATGAATACCTCCTTTGTGGGCAAAAGCCGAACGTCCAACAAAGGGAGCGTGTTCGTCAGGGGCGAGGTTAACTACTTCACTGACAAAACGACTGGCTTGTGCAAGGTTCGATAGCTGGTTATCCTTAATACATTTGTAACCCAGCTTTAACTGTAAGTTCGGTATTAAAGAACAAAGATTGGCATTACCGCAGCGTTCGCCATAGCCATTGATTGTACCCTGCACCATTTTAACTCCAGCCATGACCCCAGATAAAGCGTTTGCAACCGCCGTATCCGAATCGTTATGAGTATGAATTCCCAGTTGAATATTTTGCGGGCAACTTTTGATTACATCGGTAACGATTTGGGAAACTTCGTGAGGTAAAGTACCGCCATTTGTATCGCATAAAACCAACCATTCGGCACCGGCAGCGATCGCAGTTTTTATAGTTTGTAAAGCATAATCGGGGTTGTGCTTGTAGCCATCAAACCAGTGTTCTGCATCGTATATAACGCGACGACCTTGACAGCGAAAATACTCAATTGTATCGCGAATCATCTCTAAGTTTTCTGCTAAACTAGTCTTCAGACCTTCAGAGACGTGTAAATCCCAGGACTTACCGAAAATAGTTACCCATAAAGTTCCCGCAGCAAGAATAGCTTGCAACATTGGTTCGGAACTTGCTTTTTTATTGGGTCTTCGAGTCGAGCAAAAAGGAACAATTTGCGCTTGTTTGAGTGGTTGTTCTTTCAACTGCCAAAAAAACTGTACGTCTTTAGGGTTAGCACCGGGCCAACCACCTTCAATGAAAGGAATTCCTAATTCATCTAGTCTCCTAGCGATACGTAATTTATCTTCCAGCGAAACAGATAAGCCTTCACGCTGAGTACCATCTCGTAGCGTGGTGTCATACATCCAAAGTTGGTGTGAGGAATTTACGGTCATAATTGTAGAGAATAGAGCAACAATTAAGATGTGTGTCAATATAGAACAATAATTTGCCAGTTTGGTAACGTAATATGCCTGTTTTTTTAGCTCAACCTTAGACAATGATTTTATATGCAATCCGGGTGTTATGGTTTGCAGGCTGAAGCTTAAATTCTTGTTTGCAGCAGAATGGCATTGACCTTTATAACGACAGTGAATACAGTAATTAAAATTAGCTGTTAGTAATTTTGGTAAGTCTACCGGCAAAACCTCTGTATGGTTTGGTTCCAATGTTGCTCCGCCCGATTTTCCCAAGCTGAAAATTTTGATAAAAATTAAAGGCTTTGGTTTTGGGTGAGGAAAATTTGGAATATCAACAACAAAGAAAAAATACTATTATTTACGCTTGAAAAGGAGTATTACACAAATGGGTAGATGGACACCGTTAATTTTGATGGCAGGTGGCTTGGCAATTTTGCTAGGTACATTATTAGGCATTAACTTCCCTATGGATGGACGCAACGCTCAAGCTCCCACAGGAGGAAGAAAAGAATCCCAAGTCCTTCCAGCTAATATTAATGTTAATAGTACTGAAACTGGATCTTCTGGAGAAAACACAAATCAGGAAAGCGTTGCTCAGAGTAATGATAGAACTATTCGCAGCGTGCCAACAACAACTGCTCAAGGCAACAGATCGGAGGATTCTAATACACCATCAACTAGTGTAGGTCAAAGTAGCAGTCAATCTGAGAATAAAGCACCAATTCGCGCTTTATGGTAAAAAATGTTAGTTATTAGCAATCGCTTATAACCTATAAGTTACATTTTTAAGAGCGATCGCGTGTAAGTCCGATAGTTATTTGTTACTAGTTAATAATAACTAACGACTAATGACCGGCTAAATAATGACTAGTGACGTTTTAATTATTGGTGGCGGTGTTATCGGCTTAGCAACAGCCATTGAGCTAAAACTACGCGGTGCAAAAGTCACCGCGATCGCCCGAAATCAAAAAGCAGCAGCAACAACAGCCGCAGCAGGAATGTTAGCCCCTTGTGCCGAACAAATCGCCGATACGGCTATGCTGCAATTGTGCAATCGATCGCTATCTCTATATCCAGATTGGACGAGAAAATTAGAAGAAATTACAGGTTTAGATACTGGTTATTGGGCTTGCGGTATTTTAGCCCCAGTTTATCAAGGACAAGGGGATAAGGAGACAAGGGGACAAGGAGATAATGTCGGAAATTCTTCCCCCTCTACCCCCTCTTCCCCCTCCACCCCCTCTACCCCCTCTTCCCCCTCCACTAAATACTGGTTAGATAAACAAACAATCCATCAATACCAACCGGGATTAAGTGAAGAAGTAATCGGCGGTTGGTGGTATCCTGAAGATGGTCAAGTAGATAACAGGGCTTTATTTCAAACGCTTTTAAGTGCGGCTGAAAATCTTGGTGTTGAAATCCAAGAAGGTATTACCGTAAAAGGAATTATTCAGCAGCAAGGACAAGTTACTGGCGTACAAACCAATGCTGGCACGTTTCGCGCTTCTGTATACGTGCTAGCAGCGGGCGCTTGGTGTAATGAATTATTTCCTTTACCCGTGCGTCCCCTCAAAGGGCAAATGTTGAGCGTAAAAGTACCTTTGTCTGCTCATGAATTACCTTTAAATAGGGTTTTGTATGGAGATGACGTTTACATCGTACCCAGACGCGATCGCAGAATTCTAATTGGGGCTACTGCCGAAGATGTCGGTTTTACTCCGGGAAATACACCAGGGGAAATACAAAAATTACTGAGCGCAGCTATCCGGCTATATCCTCAATTAGAAAATTATCCCATCGATGAATTTTGGTGGGGATTTCGTCCTACTACTCCCGATGAATTACCTATTCTCGGTCATAGCAGCTGCAAAAACTTAATATTTGCCACTGGTCATCATCGTAATGGTATTCTGCTAACACCGATAACAGCAAAGTTAATCGCCGATTTGGTTCTTGAAGAAAAAGCCGATTCGTTGCTAGATCGCTTCCATTATTCACGCTTCTACAATTCTTCGTGCAAATCTACCATGCTGACTTACAATACAAATTTATCTGGTAATATCTCTTCACAAAACGGCATAACCGCATTACCGATTGAAGATTCAATTCAAGATTCCAAACTAATTATTGCTGGTAAAGAATTTACATCGCGCTTGATGACGGGTACGGGTAAATATCGAAATATTGCCGAAATGCAGCAAAGCGTCGCCGCGAGTGAATGTCAAATAGTTACAGTTGCGGTACGCAGAGTTCAAACCAACGCTCCAGGACATGAAGGTTTAGCCGAAGCATTAGACTGGAGCAAAATTTGGATGTTACCCAACACCGCAGGATGTAAAACGGCAGAAGAAGCAATTCGCGTTGCCCGTTTAGGAAGAGAAATGGCGAAAATTCTCGGACAAGAAGATAATAATTTCGTCAAATTAGAAGTTATTCCCGACGCAAAATATCTACTTCCAGACCCCATCGGCACCCTGCAAGCCGCCGAGCAACTAGTAAAAGAAGGCTTTGCCGTACTCCCCTACATCAACGCCGACCCGATGCTAGCGAAACGCTTAGAAGAAGTCGGTTGTGCCACAGTCATGCCCTTAGCATCCCCAATTGGTTCCGGACAAGGGCTGCAAACCACCGCCAACATCAAAATTATCATTGAAAATGCCAACATCCCAGTTGTTGTAGATGCCGGTATCGGTGCCCCATCCGAAGCAGCCCAAGCAATGGAAATGGGCGCAGACGCTTTGTTGATAAATAGTGCGATCGCGCTTGCCAAAAACCCACCCGCAATGGCACGCGCCATGAGCATGGCAGCAGTCGCCGGACGTTTGGCATATCTAGCCGGTAGAATGCCCCTCAAGGATTACGCAAGTGCTTCATCGCCCTTAACGGGGACGGTTAATTGAAAAATGGGCATGGGGCATTGGGAGTTAAGAGTAGTGAGTAGTGAGTAGTGAGTAGTGAGTTAGGAGTTAGGAGTAGTGAGTAGTGAGTAGTGAGTTAGGAGTTAGGAGTTAGGAGTTAAGAGTTTAAATTTCTCCTTGTCCCCTTGTCCCCCCATCTCCCCCTCTTCCCCTCTCCCCATCCCCAGTAGATATACTTGTCATGTAAAATAATACGAAGAGAAAAACTAGGATTTTAAATTATGCCCTATACCGAAGAAGAAGGCGGTCGTTTAAATAATTTTGCTCGCGAACCCAAGGTTTATCAGGCTGAACCTCCCGATCAAAAACAACAAGTAAGCTATCTTGTCTTAGGAATCGGTGCTGCTGTATTAATTGGCGGTTTATTTTTCGTCGCCTTCTCAGTGTCTCACGCTGCTTGAAAAAAGTTTCTAACAAAAATTTATCTGTTTTTGGTATAACAGGTTCCACTTTTTTTAGGAGCCTGATTTTTTATTTGTTAGAATGCCAGAGATTAAACAGTATAAAATAGAACTTGTTTCCTCAGTAAAAGCTTAAAGACCGGATTTTTCCTGAGCAATGCAATAATTACTTGAAAATCGTAGTCAAAGTCACAACTAAGGTTGCTACTTATATATACCCATTTTTGGGAAGGTAAACTGCATTTGGCTGATGATGAGCCGCTATGAGCTTAAAGGATACTATATCGAATAATGACCCCTGGAACCGGCAAGTATATCACCGCCTGAAACTTGCTTTAAGTCTGGGCTTGCGAAGACAAATTTTCATAGCGGTATGTGATGATTTAAACCTGAGAAATCAGGTAGCGGCTCGTTTGCATTCAACTTTGGCATATCCCGTAGGGCAGGTTTTGTATCAGCCAATTGATACGCAATTTGAAGCTAGTACGCCTGCTTATCCGCGATTAGTCACTTTACGGTTGAATCTAAACGATCCAAATCCCATAGCGCAGATAAATCAATGGTTAGTTAATTATCCGCCGCCGGTTGTAGGTGGTTCCCAAGATGTGCCGGGAAAGGCTTTGCCAATTCCGTCATTTCAAGTGGTGGGTATGGAACAGTTAACTAGACAACCTGTTGCCATACAACGTTTATTTTTACATTATTTGCGTTTAACCGAACAGCAACTATCAAGTCAAGCAGATAGCAGATTTTTAGAATCAAGCTTGTTACTATGGGTTCCACGTCCGTGGTTACGTGCAATTCAACAGTCTGCGCCACAGTTTTGGCGTAGTCGAACGGGTGTATTTTTGTTTGCAGGAGAACCAACTCCAACAACTCCAACTAGAAGTGCGCCACGACGTTTTTCCGCTCACAGAATAGATTTAGACTCCGTGGAGGAAGCGATCGCAAACGAAGAATTGACAACACCTCCTGGGGATTTTGAGTTTGAGGAAGATTTAGTTCCACCACCGCAAACGCCTCGCAAATCTTTGCAGCCGTCAGCGGAATCCTTAAGTACAAAGCAAGAAAATCCGCTATCAGAATTGGAGATATTTACTCCTGGAATGCAGCAGGAAGAAAATACCGAACTCAACCGCAGAAGTGATTCGAGCAATATTGTTCGATCGTCGTCAGATTTACCTCATATTAGTCAGGAATTAACCGAGCTAATATTGGCGACTATCGGCACTACAATAGCTGGCGATCGCGAGCAGAACTTGCAAGTACAGCAAATTTTGCAAGAAATTGAAGAATTACATTCGCAGCAAACGAATGATAAAGATATTGCAGCTGCTTATTATCGTTTAGGAAATATATATCGCATCCGCATCGAACAAGGACAATCGACTGTAGAAAACTTAATGGTGGCAATTCTGGCATATCAGGAATCAATTTCTTATGATGATTCTTCCCCTATAGTGCCAGATATATTAAATGATTTAGGTACGCTTTACTGGATGCTGTACCGCACGCCACCTAATTCTCAAGAAGGTTCGGCTTATATCGAGCAGGGTATTGAATTTTACGAGTTAGCGCTGAAGTTGATTTCACCAGAAACGCATTCCGAAACATACGCTAGAGTGCAAAACAACCTGGGAACGGCTTATGGGGATTTAGCTCGTTTTAATAATCCCGATCGCAACTGGCAAAATGCAGTAACAGCATATACTGAGGCTCTACGTTTTCGTACTGCCGAAATGGAACCCTTAAAGTATGCAGCCTGCCAAAATAATTTAGGTACGGCTTACTGGCATCTAGCGCAATATAATCAGCCCGTAGCAAACTTAAAGCAAGCTGTAGTAGCTTACAACGAAGCCGTCGTTTATTATAATTCCGGGCAGGAACCGTTGAAATACGGTATGATTCAAAACAATATTGGTACGGCTCACTGGAATCTTGCCCAATACGAACAGCCAGCAGAAAATTTGCAATTAGCCATTGATGCTTATACAGAAGCATTAAAATATCGGACTCCTGCAAACGTTCCTACAGCTTGTGCCGCAACACAAAATAATCTCGGTACAGCTTATTGGCATTTAGCGAATCAACCAGATACAGACAAACATCAGAAATTGCAGTATTTAAAAATGTGTATCGAGGCTTATGATGAAGCCTTAGCTTTAGCTCATTCACTCAAAGGTGTAACTTTAAGTTTCGATGTATTTGCCACTCATAATAATTTGGGTTTAGCATACTACCAGCTAGCAACAGATAAATTTTTTACAGAAGATAAATCCATTCGTTCCCAGCATTTAGAAAAAGCATTAGAAAATCATTTACAAGCCTTGAGTGGAATAAATCAAGAATCAGAAGCTTATCAAAGCACAATTACCTACATAGTCAAAACAATTCGCGGCTTTCACGATGAATTAGGAATTCAAGGACAAAATGTAGCCTTATCTAAAATTCCCGGACAATTGTTACCGGAGATTTTGCCAAAGTTGTAAATTGGGCATGGGGCATTGGGCATTGAGTGGTAGGTTGGGTTAGACGCACGACAAGATTTGATTATGAAACAATTAATTTAGATTGCGTCGTAACCCAACATCAATATTTTGATTTCATACGAAATTGCTCAACATACATTTTTAAAATGAAGCGTGTTGTTTGATTGGGTGTTTAATATTGTTTTTAATCGTAGGTTGGGTTAGACGCACGAAAAATTTAAATTTTAATAGATTAATTGAAATTGCGTCGTAACCCAACATCGGTGTTTTGATTTCATCCGATATTTTCCAACATACATTTTTTAACGAAGCGCGGTTTTATTAGGTGTTTTATATTATTTTGAATTGAATAGTTTAGCTTTGTAAATTATGTTGGGTTTCGTTCCTCAACCCAACCTACGAACTACGAACTTCCTTAATATTCAAGATACTCGAACCGAGGTCCTTCATCAATACTTCCGTCGGGTAATCGCAGGTTCCAAATAAAGGCATCATGAATTCGGAATACTGACTCAGTATTGATAGCTCCCCTCAAGCTAGTGCGAACCAAAATAGCTTCTTCGAGATTAGTGAAGAACAAATTGGCATTCATCAAACTTGCTCTAGTCAAATTAGCTCCCCACAAATAGGCTTCACTCAAGTTAACATCACGCCAATCAACTCTACATAAACTAGCACAAGCCAAATCGGCTTTACTCAAGTTAACATCAATCAGAGTACTTCCAACCATGCAAGCTCCGAACAAGCTGGCTTCACTCAAATCACTATTGTAAATCCTAACTCCACTTAGGTTAGCTCCTCTTAAATTAATTCCTCTTAAATCAGCGTCTTTAATAATCTTTGACGACTTCAGATAGAATCCAGCGAAATCCCTCTCCCCAACAGCATATCTTTTCAACAATTCTTCAGCAGTCATAAGTTATGAGTTAATAATTACCAATTACCAATCCCCAATCAAACCCCTTCATGCTCTCCTAATTTAATCGCTTCAAATAAAGAAGAATAATCTTCGTTTTTCATTGCCATTTTCATTGCCATGTCGAGGATTTCTCGGACACCTTGGATGCTGCTGACGTTTAATCCTGCTTCTTTGGCTTCTTCGATGAAGTAGTCTGTGTCTTTTACTAAGTGTTTTAGGGGGAAGTTGGGATTGGCGTAATTTCCATCTACCATACGTTGCAGTTTTTTATCAAACGTAGGCGCGTAAACTGCACTTTCACGCAAAATCTGCATAAATACGTCTGGATTAATACCCTGACTTTGGATAAATCCGAGACTAAGCCCAAAGGCAGAGGTTAAAGATGCAATTAATTGATTTAAAGCTAATTTTAATGCTGCTGCACTTCCTACGGAACCTACAAGTATAGGATCGGGACCGAAATGCTTTAATAATTCTAAACTCCTTCTGTACTGATCTTTCTGTGCGCCTACCATAACAATTAGTTTACCTTCCTTAGCTTCAGGTCTGCTGCCAAGTACTGGTGCTTCGATATAATCTCCAC
Source organism: Rivularia sp. (in: cyanobacteria) (assembly GCA_965234645.1). Lineage (GTDB taxonomy): Bacteria > Cyanobacteriota > Cyanobacteriia > Cyanobacteriales > Nostocaceae > Rivularia. The sequence continues at coordinate 1,759,940 of OZ248344.1, forward strand.
CAGCAGAAACTACTGCATCTCTAATTTCTCTACTTTCTGTGGGGGTGATTGTCCCCATTTGAATAACTTGCTTTCCTTTTACGCTCCTCGAAGACATATCTGAAAGCAAGACGGTGTAAATTGCTGCCGTGTTAGTAAGCATAAGTACCACATATTCGGCAGCAGCGATCGCCTGATGGGGATGTTCTACAACTTCGGCTCCTGCTGCTATAATCGGTTCTAATTTTTCTGGAGTACGGTTATAAGCAATTAATTCTACACCTTTATCTAACAACCTTAGCGCCATCGGTTGTCCCATTAATCCAGTACCCAGAAATGCCACCTTCATGTTTTAATTCCTTTTTATATATTGTTTTGAAAATAATATGTGAGGGGGGAGAGGGGGTAGAGGGGGTAGAGGGGGGAGAATTTTGAGGATTTTGTCGCTAGGGAGCAAGATGCTCCCACTACATTAGGATTTTGTCGCTAGGGAGCAAGATGCTCCCACTACATTAGGATTTTGTCGCTAGGGAGCAAGATGCTCCCACTACAAAAGTTAACTGCTACTTCCTAATTCTTAACTCCTAACTCCTCACTCCTAACTCCTAACTCCTAACTCTTAACTCATCACTCCTAACTCCTAACTTTTTTAATTAGCCTCCGGCGGCGAATGTCACCATTATCATTACTGAAAGTAAGATTCCGGGAATAAGTAATCCAATTAACATTAATAAGTCATGGGTAGACATAATTATTACCTTTGTTGTGTTTCTATAGCGTTGTAATTACTGCTATGGTAAACCAACGATCGCGAATATAAGTTGAATAAAGTTTTAACTTTTTCTATATTCGCTTATATCAAGGGTTCGTAGTAAGGACTTTAGTCCTAAATGCATTAATTAGAAAAAAACCGATTTTAATATGGTTGGATAAAGCCTTTGAGCGATCGGGATATTTCTGTTTCTTTTAATCCTTTGGCTTGAACTAAAACGTGGAAACCACCAAGCCCTAATGGATCTAAAAGTTGATGCAGTGAATCGCGGCGTTGCAATATACTAGATAAAGGTTGTTTTGATTGGGATAGAGTCGCTACACGTTCCCCTAATCCTAAAGCCATCAAAAATAATCCTTGCTGCGTTAAACCAACTTTGTGCAAACCACGGCGATCGCCATTTTTTTCTAAGGCTGTAAAATCAACATGAGCGGTAATATCTTGTTGTCCAATGTTAATATACGGGTCGTTATGGCGATGATGTTGAGTGTAGCACTGTAGGGTTCCGCGATCGCGTCTGGGATTATAGTAACGGTTTTGAGTATAGCCATAATCAATTGTTAGCACATACCCGCGCTGCAAACGGTTTGCTACTACACTTAACCACTCCAAAGCCGCTAAATTAATTTCGCTGCGATATCCGGAGGGATATTCATGAATGTCTATTTCTAACAAGTTTAAATAGTCAACAAGTTCCTCTGTGAAAGGTTTGTCTGCGATTTCGGTGAATGATGCAGAGGGGGAAGAGAGGGTAGAATTTTCTGCATTCGTAACGTAAATTTCCTGTAATTCTCCGTTTTCTAAGATGAATTGATGAACGGGAAAAGCATCTACTAATTCGTTTGAAAAAAAGCATCCCGTGACGGAATTGTTTGGTATTTCTTCTAATTCACACCAGGTTACTTGAAATTCTTTTAAGCGCTGTTGTTGTTCTTGTTTTAATCCAGGTGATTTTTCGACAATAATATATTTTAAAACTTTTAAAAAATCGGGATATTGTTGTTTAATATAGTTGAGAATATCTGCTGCTAAATGTCCTTGTCCCGCACCCATTTCTATTAAATAAAATGGTACGGGTTGTTCTAATATTTCCCACATTTGGAAAAATTGAATTGCTAACATTTCACCAAAGTCAGTGCCGAGATGTACTGAGGTGAAGAAATCGCCTTTTTTGCCTAAGTTTGTAGCTTTTTGGGAATAGTAACCGTATTCTGGATGATACAGTGCTAAGTCCATATATTCGGCGAAGGTAATGCGATGGTGAGGAGTTGCGGCGATGCGGCTGGTGATTTCTTGATGTAATTGCGGGTTGTGTTCCATGTTGAATGAAATTATGTAAATATCAAAAATTTCTAGTTTTCTAGTTTTCTCATGTTCTCGTTACAAGTCTCTGACTTGTAATGCATTTATAGAGGCTCTGCCTCTAGAGGCGGAGCCTCCCGCCAAACGTTCCCAGGCAGAGCCAGGGAACTAGATTTAGGCAGAGCCAGGGAACTAGATTTAGGCAGAGCCAGGGAACTAGATTTAATAAATCATATTTCCCCAACGAAATTCTTCTTATTTAAAAACAAGATTGACTTGATACCGCAGTAAACCACAGCCATTGCGAAAAGTCCCCAAGATATCCAAAAATAACCGATTTTTAACTTCCACAGACTAATTAAGATCGATCCAGCCAAATCGGCAATTAAAACTGGTAAACGTTCGGTAATATTCCAATTTTGGATGATATTTTTGGCTGAAATATTAATTTTTATGTTAGCAAATAAGTTAAACCAAATTATACCTAGTAAAATTAAAATCGAACCCCATGCCAACCATATTGATGATAGATAAAATCCTGTCAGTTCTATAATAATTGTAATAAGTATAATATTTTTAAAAATATCCAAACGAGTATCTTTAACTAGCTCCCTGGCATCAGCGACTTTTTGTAAATCCTGGTTTGCCATATTAGCTTGTTCTATACAAAATAAAAATATTCCCACAGCTAATAATTGATGGGTTAATTCCGGACTCCAAATAACTTGTTTTAATATACCAAGACAAGCAGGAAAGAAAAATAAAAATATTATTAGAGAAATTGGCGACATATAATTCAGATTAAACTGCACGTTAAAGTATCATTTTGGATACCAAAAAATATGACGTTGCAAAATATAAATATGTTCTGCAACGCCATTTATTGTATTAGTTAGTCAAACTGACTCTAAATCTCATCAAAAAATATCGATTAAACGATATCCGCGAGTATAAAGTGGAACAGAAGCGTTAGCATTCTTAACCTTAGCTTCCTCAACCGATTCATCAAATACAATTAATCTTTCTTTGCCAACCTCGAGCCAATCTTGGTAAGGTACGCTCATATCTTGCTCAACACCCCCTGTATTTGAAGGTACCATTGCTCGGTAATCTTCGTTGAATTTTCTCCGAAAACGAAAATCAACAGAAATTCTTACTCCTTCAGATGTGCGTCTAACAGTTTGGTGCAATCCACGAGCATCATTAAAGTACATTGTACCGTGCTGTAATTGTGCTTCTTTGTAGGAGACAACCATATGTATATCTTTACCTTCATCAAAGTCCGACATGACGTGCATTGACGGTAATTCCATTTCCCTGGGCATTTCCCCAGCTTCGATGGTAATATTTTCGATATCGCCAAATAGAGGCAATACTACCACGGTAGCATCGGCGGCGACACCTGCCCAGACATCGCTGTGGCATTTGGAACTAGTAAAGGGTAAAGTTAAATTCTCCGGGTTAGCTTTTCCATAAACCATCCGCAAATTTACGGGCAAATCTACAGCATCAATTAAGTCATTTGCCCCCAGGCTATAGAAAGCATCCGCAACACTTTTTTGAAACAAGTTAAATGCCAAAGTATGTTCTCGCTTAGGCATTAATAACCCAGTACCAGTATAGTTTGTCAAGCTACTTCTGGCTGACAACAGCCTTTGGAGCATTTCTGATTCCGATAAAATGATGGGAGTATTTAGGCAAGCACAAATGTAATTAGCTGCTGCAAATTGGATCTGTTGGAATAATTCTGGTTTTAACTTATGTTCAAACAGCAGTCGGTATTGATGTTTAGTCGCTATTCGATCTGCAAGCTCATTGAATAGGCGATCGCCAAGTTCGGAGTAAGCGATTTTCGACTGTTCCTGTGGGGGTAATTCTGTTAATAATTTTGTCATTATTTTTTTCCAAGTTCTTCTGAAAATTAAGAAGTCGCACTTGGTAGAGCAATCCCGATCTTAAATCCGATTAAATCTGTTTTTGTTTAATTAACTTCGATTACAAATTAACAATATTATCTTGTACATACCTCGGCAAATATACAGGATTTATTTTTAAGTTTATTTTTATTTTAGATTTTATATTTTTTTAATTCGTATTTCAGTTCATATTATATTCACAATAAAATCCGTAAAATCAACGTATTTTATAGAGGAGAAAATTGTTAAAACAGATATTATACAGATTACATATAAACGATTTTTGAAAGTGTAATCCGAGCGAAAATTGAATTGAAGTTTCAAACAAATATATATGCCAGTATCTACCAATAATAAAGACTCAACTAAAAACCTCTATAATGACACGGCGAAACAGTGGATTAGAGGTGAACCTAGTTCGCTTTCTGACTTTACTGCACGTCCTTTTATATTAGAAATGTGCGAACCTGTTGCGGAACGGCAAATACTCGATCTCGGTTGTGGTGAAGGCTATTGCAGTCGAGAATTAAGCCGACGGGGTGCTGCACTTCACGGTATTGACCTTTCACAAAGCATGATTGCAGCAGCACGCTTGCAGGAAACAAAAGACAATCTGGGTATTGATTATGAAGTTGGATGTGCTACTAATCTCCAGCAGTTTGACGATCGCCAATTTGACTTGGTGGTTGCGGTTTTCCTGTTCAACTATTTAACCACGACTCAGACTCAGCAATGCATGACAGAAGTATTGCGGGTTTTACGTCCCGGTGGTCGATTTATATTTAGCGTTCCCCATCCATGTTTTCCGTATATGCGAGAACCAGCTTATCCCTTCTACTTTGAAGTTGAGGATAAAGGCTATTTTAGCCAGCGCGATCGCCAATTTCCCGGTCGGATTTGGAAACGAGATGGTTCCTCACTCAACGTGCAATTAGTTCACAAAACTTTTACAGATTATTTTGATGCTCTCAAAAATGCTGGTTTTAAAATCATGCCTGTATTACGAGAATTACGGGTAACAGCAGAACATATTGCCTTAGATGAATCATTTTTCCGTCCTCTGTTCGATTTACCACTTCATTTAGCTATAGAGGTTTCAAAATGACAGTTTTAAATTTAACTTTTCAAGATTCTTTGCGTAATATAACTAAGAATCATCCACTGTGGAATCATGCATTTATTCAACGCTGTGGGAATGGCAAACTTTCCCTGGAAGAAATACGGATACTAGCAGTACAAATGTATAATTTCTGCAATAATTTTAATCGCATATTGGCTGGTATTTTATCTTGCTGTCCGGATAAAAATGCCCAGTTAGTTATCTTAGAAAATCTATATGATGAAATGGGACAAGGAGATATAAACCAGTCTCATCCTGAGTTATTCCGTAGATTTACTCGCGCTTTGGGTATGGACGATGAAACTTTGGCTGCACAAATCGTCACACCGGAAACTCGCACCTTGATTAATGCTTACCTCCAGATACCGCATAAGTACGGCTATTTAGCTGCACTGGGTGCTGTTTGTTATGCATCAGAAGGAATTGTGAGTTATTTGTACTCGCAACTGTATAAAGGAATAATTGACACTGCAAATTTACCCAAAGATAGCTTGATATTTTTTGAACTTCATATCGATCTTGATGATAGTCATGCAGCAAACTTAGAAAGGGTAATAGAGTCTAGCATTTTGACACTAGAGGAAGAAAACAATATTAAGCAAGCGGTTGCTGAAGTTATGGACGCAAGGCTGCAATTTTTTAACGGGATTGAACATCAAATGTGCGATCGCAAATTGTCTGCGAATTCCCTATTTTTGGTAAATGCGTAACCAAATTCGCAATTAATTCGTATAAATACTGATGCGACTGCGCCAATGTTAACGATTAAAATGGCAACAAGTTTTCTTTATATCCTCTACTAAAAGACTATTGAGAATTGAATGAATCGGGTTTTCGATTAACTTAGGGCGATATTCGATACTCAACTAATCACCCGGTATATTTAGTTTGTAAATTTGCTTGATAAATGACTTTTAATCGTTAACTATTTTTGTTCCAACTTATACAGTGGTGCTGCGATGGGAGGATTCTATGTACGGATTAGTAAATAAAGCGATTCAAGATTTAATTTGTAGTCGCTTTGGCGAGCAAAAATGGCAAGAAATTAAGCAAAAAGCCGAGATCGATGTAGATATGTTTGTGAGCATGGAGGGTTATCCCGATGATGTAACTCACAGATTGGTAAAAGCTGCTAGCCAAGTTTTGGAACTATCTCCCCAAGCAATTATGCAAGCCTTCGGAGAATTTTGGGTTGAGTATACATCCACTGAAGGCTATGGGGAAATGATGGATATGTTTGGAGATACCCTACCAGAATTTCTAGAAAATCTCGATAATCTTCATTCCCGAGTTGGGGTAAGTTTTCCCAAACTACAACCCCCTTCATTTGAAACGGAAGAAATAGAAGATAATGCTTTAAATTTACAGTATCACTCTACAAGAGTTGGTCTAACTCCAATGGTAATTGGTTTAGTTAAAGGGTTAGGAAAGAGGTTTGATACAGAAGTTGATATCACTCAAACTCAAAGTCGGGATGAAGGTGCAGATTGCGATGAATTTTTAGTTAAGTACAAACAACAAGAATGCTGATATGGTGCTTCCTCATCTGTCTCTTTCACCAGAATTATTTACCAAAGCATTCCCATTCCATTTTGTATTTAATCGCAATCTGGAAATAATTCAAGCGGGTGAAGTTTTACAGCGTATTGCTCCAGATTCAATTGTTGGTGAAAAAATAGAGAAATATTTCCAAATAGAACGTCCCAACATCAGGATAGATTTTGATACTATTAACAAAAAGTCTGGCTGTCTATTTATTGTAAATTTTATTTACAATAGTCTGCAAATCAAAGGTCAAATGATCTACGAGCCGGAAAATGATATGATTTTTTTTCTTGGCTCTCCTTGGATTACTGATACCGCTAGTCTCGCTCCTTTAGGTATTAAGCTTAAAGATTTTGCAATTCACGATCCAATAGTTGATTTTATTTTTTTATTACAAGCTAAAAATACAGCATTAACTGATGCTGAAAAATTAACTACAGAATTAACTAAGCAGAAGACACAATTACAAAAAGCTTTTGAAATCAAGGAAAAGCTAGGTCAAATTGCGACCAAACAAGCCGAGCAATTAGAAAAATCCCTCGAAGATTTAAAGCAAACACAAACGCAATTAGTTCAAGCGGAGAAAATGTCTGGCTTAGGGCAAATGGTAGCAGGAATTGCCCACGAAATTAATAATCCAGTCAGTTTTATTTACGGAAATTTAACCTATTTGAAAGATTATATCGAGTCTTTATTAAAATTGGTAAAATTATATCAGCACGGCGATCGCGAAGCAGAAATTCAAGAATATACAAAAGAAATTGAATTAGATTACTTAATTGATGATTTACATAAAATTATTAATTCGATTAAAATCGGAGCAGAGCGTATAACCGAGATTGTTTTATCTCTTCGTAATTTTTCTCGGCTGGATCACTCAGAAACTAAAGAGGTTAATATTCATGAAGGTATAGATAGTACCTTACTAATTTTACAAAATCGCCTCAAACAAACGGTTGATATCGAAATTATCAAAAACTATAGTAATTTACCATTGGTAGACTGTTTTCCAGGACAACTCAATCAAGTATTTATGAATATTATTAGTAATGCAATAGATGTACTTGATAACTATAATAGTAAAATCTCCGGTCAAATCACGATCGCGACAGAAGTTGCTGACACGAATTCTCTTATTATCCGTATTGCCGATAATGGACCGGGAATTACTCAAGAAGTAAAAGCGAAACTATTCGATCCGTTTTTTACAACTAAACCTGTAGGAAAAGGGACAGGATTGGGTTTATCAATTAGCTATCAAATTGTAGTAGAAAAACACAAAGGAAGACTCTGGTGTGAGTCAGAACTAGGTCGAGGAACCGAATTTTGGATTGAAATTCCTTTATCGATAAATAGCAATCCAAATAAAGATAAATCAATCGCTTGCGCTACACAATTGTTGCAATAATCGTTTTGCTGAGCCTGAGAACCAGAATAAAACCATTAAAAAAAAAGATTCTAGATTTTGAACTTTCAAACACAATCCAAAATCTAAAATCTAAAACCTAAAATTGAATTTATCTGTCAACGGAACCCATAATTACGTCGATGCTACCTAATATCACAACAATATCTGCGACTTTCACACCCTTCAATAATTCGGGTAAAATTTGCAGGTTGTTGAAGTCTGCTGGGCGAATTTTCCAACGCCAAGGGAAGACGTTATTATCTCCAACTAAATAAATTCCTAATTCACCTTTACCGCTTTCTACGCGGGAATAGATTTCACCATCGGGAATCTTGAAGGTTGGAGCAACTTTTTTGGCAATATATTGATATTCAAAGTCGTTCCATTTGGACTTCTTACCTTCCTGCATCCGCTTGGCTTCGAGGTTTTCGTAAGGTCCGCCGGGAAGCGCTTTCAGGGCTTGTTTGAGGATTTTGACGGATTCGCGCATTTCCCGCAATCTTACCGCATAACGGGCGAGACAGTCTCCAGCGGTTTCCCACTGCACATCCCAGTCGAAATCGTCGTAACATTCGTAATGGTCAACTTTTCTTAAGTCCCACTTTACCCCAGAAGCGCGTAACATCGGACCGGATAATCCCCAGTTTATCGCTTGTTCGCGAGTAATTACGCCAATTCCTTCCACACGACGGCGGAAGATCGGGTTTTTGGTCACTAAGCGTTCGTATTCGTCAACTTTGGGTAAAAAATATTCGCAAAATTCCATACATTTATCTACCCAACCGTAGGGTAAATCAACCGCTACACCACCAATGCGGAAGTAGTTGTTGTTTACCATGCGATAACCTGTAGCCGCTTCCCATAAATCGTAAATCATTTCGCGTTCGCGAAACTGGTAGAAGAAGGGAGTTTGTGCGCCTACGTCAGCCATGAATGGACCCCACCACAATAAGTGGTTGGCGATGCGGTTCAATTCCAGCATGATGACGCGGATGTAGCTGGCACGTTTGGGAACTTCGATATCCGCTAATTTTTCTGGTGCGTTAACGGTAACGGCTTCGTTAAACATTCCTGCTGCGTAATCCCACCGACTCACGTAGGGAACGTACATGATATTTGTACGATTTTCGGCGATTTTTTCCATTCCCCGGTGCAGGTAGCCGATAACGGGTTCGCAGTCTACTACGTCTTCACCATCTAGCGTCATGATTAGACGCAAAACCCCGTGCATCGAAGGATGGTGCGGTCCCATGTTCAGCACCATCGGTTCGGTGCGAGTTTCCATTAATGCCATGAATCAGTAATTCTCCCCAATATGTTTTTTTGCGCTCACCCCTAAGTTTAGTTATTTTAATCAAATATTTTCAATCAAATATTTGCTGATGCTCGCTGTTTGATTGGGTGAAGATATTTTTAAGAGCATTTCTTTAATTATGAAGGATGAAACCAGTTAAAGTGCATTATTTTGACAAATCAGCAGTATTTGAAAAACCTTTCTCTAGAGCATGAAAGAAACTTTGAACTCTCCCCCTGCCGATCGCACTCAATTGCTTGATGCATGGTCATTTATCGATAATCCACGCATTCAACCGACAAATCAAGGTACCGTCAACTCGACTTTTTTTGTCGATGCACCACAAGGTAAGTTTGTGTTGAAGCTGTACGACGATACTACAACTACCGCACAAATTAACTACGAGCATTCGCTGCTAGCACATTTGCAATCTGGTAATTTGTCTTTTATCGTACCAGCACCGATACCCGATTCTTCAGGGGAAACATTACTCAAAGTCGATCGCAATAACTTGGAGCTAAGATTTTCTCTACAAAATTATATTCCCGGACAACCTGCAAATCGTCAAAATATTCATCATGTTTATGCAGCAGGTAAAGCATTAGGAGAATTGCATCGTGGTTTGGTTGGATTCGATTCTCAAGGTAAGTTAGCACAGCTACCTGGTTGGGGAGAACTTAATCGCATTCACCCGTCGATCGCAAATGCTCTTGAAGTACCGCAATTATTAAATTTGGAAATGTCGCAGCAACAGCGACTTGTAAAAATTCTGGCGGAAGCGATCGCAATTACACCAAAACTATATCAAACGCTGCCATTACAAACGACTCATGCTGATTATTTGTGTCCCAATATTTTGATTGCAGACGATCGTGTAGTGGGAATTATAGATTTTGAATTTGCAACTTACGATTTAAGATTGCTTGATTTTGTCGCAGCGATCGACCATTTTACCCGTATTGGAAATGAAGTTCCTATTTGGGAAAGAATAAAGCCTTTTAGTAATGGATATAAAAACTATATTTGTTTGTCAAAGTTAGAAATCGAAGCTTTAATATCGGTTTGGCGGTTGCAACAAGCAAACTGTATTGTTTATTGGACTGGTTGGTTGTTAGAAGGGAAGGTTACTTATGAAAGTGTATTAAATGGTGTGAATAAAATGTTTTTGTTGGAGGATTGGTTGGAGGAGAATGCTGTTAAGTTGCTCTCTTTATTCTAAGAGGATGTTTTCCAAGTATCGTTTTTAGCACAATTATCGGATTATCCCCCCTTCCCCCCTTTTTCAAGGGAGGTAAAGTCCCCCTTAAAAAAGGGGGATTTAGGGGGATCTCAAAAGTTTCGAGTTATATTAGTAGCTTTCCAAACATCCTCTTAACTATATCTTTCATTTACCCGAACAGATATAATGCCGTGACACACCCTACAATTTATATATAATTCTTGTGGAATGGGCATCCCTGCTCGTCCAAAATTATCGCAACAATTTACCATGATTAACCAATCGCCAACACCATCCGATACTGAAACACCTGCTTTTTTACATATTCCCGTTTTAGGTAAAGAAATAATTACGGGTTTGGCGATACGTAGCGGCGGGCATTATTTAGATACAACGGTTGGTGGTGGCGGGCATTCTCGGTTAATTTTAGAGGCTGCAAATAACACTAGAATAACTGCGATCGACCAAGATGAAGATGCTTTAACGGCAGCAAAAAATAATTTGGCTGAGTATGGAAGTCGTGTAGAATTTGTCCGCAGCAATTTCGCCGCCTACGAGTTTCCACTTAATAGATTTGACGGTATTATTGCAGACTTAGGCGTTAGTTCTTACCATTTGGATAATCCGGAGAGGGGTTTTAGTTTTCGTCACGAAGCCTCCCTTGATATGCGGATGGATAGAAGACAATCTTTAACTGCTGCTGAGGTAATAAATCATTGGGATGAGGTGGAGTTAGCAAATATTTTCTTTAAATATGGTGAGGAAAGGCTATCGCGACGCATTGCTAGACGTATTGTTGAAAACCGTCCGTTTCATACTACAACTGAGTTAGCCCAAACCATCTCTTATTGCGTTCCTAAAAAATATCGTTATGGAAGAATTCATCCAGCAACTCGCGTTTTTCAAGCTTTACGAATTGCTGTAAATGATGAGCTAAAGACTTTAGAAACTCTTTTAGAAAAAGCACCAAATGCACTTGTTGAAAATGGAAAAATTGCTGTTATTAGCTTTCATAGTTTAGAAGACAGAATAGTAAAACATAGTTTTAAAGATTCACCATCATTAAAAGTATTAACAAAAAAGCCGATTACCGCCCAAGAAGAAGAAATTGCCAAAAATCCCCGCGCTCGCTCCGCTAAATTGAGAATAGCTGAGTCAGTTATCAATGAACAATGAACAGTTATTAATCAAGGAAAAATGCCCGCAGGCTGTAAGCCTGGGGCTATATTTACGAAGCCTGCCTTCGCAGGCTTAAGAGTTTTTTAGCAATAGAAGGCAGGCTTTGTTTCTGTAGCCCCACCCTTCTAGGGTGCGGGCGTTAGGGTGTGGGCTTTTGGGTGCGGGCTTTTAAGTGCGGGCGTTTAGCTGATTATTGGTTATTTCTCTAAATAATTGATAATTGATAATTGTTAATTGATAATTGATTTAACTTCTCTGGGTAACTCTACGCGAAATGTTGAACCTTCACCAGGTACACTTTCAACATCGATCGCTCCTCCCATTAAGTCTAATAAATCTTTGACTATTGCTAATCCTATTCCGGTTCCTTGGTAAGGACGAGTTTTAGTTTGATTTACTTGGCGAAATGCTTGAAAAATGTATCTTAAATCAAGTTCTAAAATTCCAATACCTGTATCTTTGACTATTATGATAATTTTATCTTCGTTTAATTCGTATAATTCAACAAATACGCTACCATTCTCTGTAAATTTAATCGCGTTGGAAATTAAGTTAGTTAATAATTGTTGAAGACGAACTGGATCGTTAATAACTTTAACGTTTTTGATATTTATACTAACATCTAAACTGATTTTTTTCTGATTAGCAAGAAAACGTAATTCTTCTGTAATTATTTTTGTTAATTCTATGATATTAAATTGTTGCAGACTAAGTTTAAACTCGCCTTCTTCTAATCTGGCAAAATCCAGCATATTAGTTATCAGTGCTAATAGCTGTTTGCCGTTTTTAATTATTGTTTCTACTATAGTTATGGACTGGGGAGTAAACTGATTTTTGTTTAACCGTAAGAGTACGTCGGAAAAGCCTAAAACTGCATTTAAAGGTGTACGCAATTCGTGAGATAAAACCGAGACAATTTTCGACTTTAATTGTGCTGCTTCTCGTAAATGTAGATTCTGGATTTCGATAAAGCGTGCTTTTTCTTCTGCTTGTTTGCGAGCATTAATATTTCGTAATAACCAGCGGATACCAATGCAGTTACCATTTTTATCGCTGATGATACTGGTACTGATTTCACAATCAAATGAAATTCCCTGATTATTTTGCAAACAAATTTCCCAATCTTGAAGCTGTATTTCTTCACATAAATCGTGCAGTTGATTGCGAAATCTTCTACGTGCTTCAGAGGGAACAAAGCAGATCAAAAGTTTATCATACAGTCTATCTTTGGTAACTGCAAATAATTGGGATGCCGCTTGGTTAGCTTCCAGAATTTTTCCATTAATATCTGTTACAAGGTAGCCATCGGGAGCAAAATCGAACAATTCCTGATAGCGCTGTCGTTCTTTGTCTACCTCTTGACGAGTCAGTTCTAATTCTTCATTTTGTTGAATTAATTCTTCTTGTGCTACATTAAGTTCTTCCAAGCTGATATTTAGTTGCTCGACAGCTTCTGTTAATAATTCTTGTTGCCGATCGGGTACTTGATTAACGGAGTTTTGTAATAAATTTGTTTGCTGGCGAACTCCTTCTATTTTTTTTGCGAATTTATCAAAAGACATAGAATACCTTTATTTTATAAATTAAATCTAAAAGCCCAAATAATATAAAGTATACAATCTTACTAGAATCATATATCTATCTAAATACTGATTTATTTAAAGGTTAAAGGTTAAAGATTAAAGGTTAAAGGTCAAAGGTTAAAGGTCAAAGGTTGAAGGTTGAAGGTTAAAGGTTGAAGGTTAAAGGTTAAAGGTTAAAGGTATAACTGGTCACTGATTACTGGTCACTGGTCACTCACTGTATTAACCTCGTGTTCTTCCATTAATAAAATTGCTCCTTCAATTTTTGCTGATGAATTTAATAATGGAGTTAAAGTTATGTGACATTCTATTGCTTTGCCTCTGCGATTCCTTGCATTTAATACCATTTCGTGGTTAAAAGTCTCTTGATTAATAATTGCTTTTAATGGCTGTCTAAGTTTTTCGATGGGTAAACCGATATCTAAATTCATGAAGTGCTGGGAAAAAACTTCTTCAAACCGCAATCCCCACAAGTCTTCTGCTTTGCGGTTCCAAATTAATATATGCAGTTCCGGATTCAGAACAATTACTCCAGAACGTATACTTGTTAAAATAGATTCTAAAAAACAGTTAACTCGGTTGAGTTCGTCGCTGTTTTCGCGCATTTCTTCGTTCATTGTCTGCAATTCTTCGTTGGTAGATTGCAGTTCTTCGTTCATTGTTTCTAACTCTTCGTTAGTTGATTGTAGTTCTTCGTTAGTAGTTTCTAATTCTTCAACGGTTGATTGAAGTTCTTCGTTGGTGGTTTCTAATTCTTCATTGGTGGATTGAAGTTCTTCATAAGCGGTTTCTAATTCTTGGTTGGCATGCACTAATTCTTGTTGCAAATGCTTAAAGCGCGTCACATCATCAAAGACAATTTTGACTCCAAGTAATTCATCGGTAGTTTCATGCAGCAACGGCATAATTTGTACGTCGAGATATTTAGTTTCGCGATCGGGATTTATCCATTCTATGTCTTTTAAATTAATAGTACGGCGATTGCTATGAACTTGATCGATTCGCGATCGCAATTCTACAGGGCGATAGGAAATTTCTAAATCTTGTAAGGGGCGACCGATATCTTTGGGATTAATATTAAATACACTGCGGGCTTTTGCATTAGCTAAAATAACGATGCTGTTAAGGTCTACAATTATTTGGACAACTGGATCTGTCTCGAACATTGCTTCATAAATGCGATCGCGTTCCACTGTTTCAGGAACTTGTTTTTGGTTCGTTGTGTAGCTCATTCCCATCAGCATTTGCCGAAAGTTGCCGTTAGGAATTTTGGTAAATATTCGTTGTCTTAAATCTAGTGCTGAAAATAGATGGTTGCGGCTAAACAACATTTCGGCTTTACCTAAAAACAAGAAACTGCCGTGATTCAAGGCAAAGTGAAAGCGATCGAGAATTTTACTTTGGGTTTCGCTATTAAAATACATCAAAGTATTGCGACATATCAACAAGTCTATTCTTGATATAGGCGCATCCTGTACTAAATCGTGACGACCAAAAATAACCCCGCGACGTAATTCTTTTTGAACGCTGAAGTGATTGTTTATGCGTTCAAAATACTTTTCTAGTATGGCTGGGGGGACGTTTTCGACTTGTTTAGTAGTGTAATTTGACTGACGAGCATAGTTGAGCGCCTCCATATCTACATCTGTCGCAAAAACTTTGACTCGCTGCGTGTATTCTTGCATACCCAAAACTTCTGCGAGCAAAATAGCTATGGTGTAGGTTTCTTCTCCGGAAGCGCAGCCAGCACTCCAGATCCGAATTGGTTTACTAGAGTTTTTATTAGCAAGAATTCTAGGAATAATTTCACTGACAATATATTCCCAAGCTTGTGGTTCTCGGAAGAAAGCGGTAACGTTAATTAAAATTGTATTGAATAACTCAACAAACTCGTTTGGGTGAACTTCTAAGTAATCGAGATATTCGGCATAACTTTCGATACTAATTGATTGCATCCGCTTGCGAATGCGACGACTCAAACTAGCACGTTTGTAGCCGCTAAAATCAAAGCTACGGTTGCTTTTGATGTATTGCAATAAATTTTCTAAATCGGGGTTTTCTGGTGTATTGCTCAATATGTTATCCTCCCCCAAGCATATAAATAGTTCAGAAAATTATTATATTAATTTTACTTGTTGCGAACAATTTTACTATCTAGGGGTTTGATTAATGGGGAAGTTATTCCTTTATAATAAAATATTATTTTTTGTGAAACCATAAATGTAGAGACGCGATATATCGCGTCTGGGACGAAATATCGCGTCTGGAACAAAATATCGTCTTTGGTACAAACCAGTGGGGTTCCCAGTAATCCTAAACCGGCTTTTCTTCGATATTCGCATTTCCCTTGAGTAACGTTTCTCGGATCACGTTGGCACGAGCAAGAGCGTCTTCTGCTTGTTCTTGCAATCGTTGTGCGGCTAATAATTGATTGCGATCGCCCATTCTTTTTGCCATGCGTTTTGTTAAAGAAGCTTTCTCTTCTAGAGCGCGGAGGGCAAACCACAGCGCATCTTCTAAAGCGTCTGATTGCTTTGCGAGCAAGCTTTCCAAGGAATAAGCATGACCGATACGACATCGAAAGCGCAACAAATTAGCTTGTTCTAGTTCCCACAAAGTACCACCGCAGTCGGGACAGCCAAAAGTCGAAGGTTTACCCGCCCTGTCATTGCTGTTTAAAATTTCCATATCCATATCTGCCAAATCAGTTTCAATTTCCATTTGATGGGAAACGGGGTTTTCTGCTTTGGCTTCGACAGGGGTATCAACTAGTTTTACTAATACCTGGGGAATCTCCGACAAGGGCAGAATATAGTCAATATCGTTTACATTCTCAATAGCGCTCCGAGGCATTCCCGGATATATTGCATCATCCGGGCTTTGCACAACCGCCACACCACCGCGCATTTTTACAGCCTGGAGTCCCGCAGTACCATCATCAAGTACCCCCGTAAGCACTACCCCTATAACTCGGTTTCCGTAAGCCCGCGCCGCACTGCGAAATAAAGGATCGATCGCCGGACGATGATTATTTTCTCTGGGTCCCCGCATCAAGGTAATATGTCCGGGTTTGACTAATAAATGATAGTCCGGTGGAGCAATATAAATACGACCCGTAACAATTTCTTCGTTATTTTTAGGATGCAAAGCTAGTAATGTTTCAGCCCGGTTAAGAATTCTCGGTAAAACGCTTGTAGCGTGGCTGGGTACGTGTAAAACTATCATTAGAGCAGCATCTAAATCCGGCGGCAAATGATGAACTAAATAAGAAAGCGCTTCTACTCCACCTGCCGACGTACCAATAACGATGATATTTCTTTTATTTATAATTTCTCCTTTTTGATGCAGCATTATCAGCTACTCCATACTATTAATATTAATGTTTTGCTGGCGGATTTCACTACCGTCGCACGACTAAATCCATTAAACAGCAGGCAATAGATTCAAGAGGCACGATAAAATCAACATCACCAGTTTGAATTGCAGCATCTGGCATACTACAAAAATCGCAATTAGCTTTATCCTGAACGATAACCATACCACCCATCTTCTTGATCTCTTTTACCCCCGCAGCGCCATCTCCATCCATCCCAGTCAGAACAATAGCGATGCATTTTTCCTTAAAACTAGCTGCAACCGACTTAAATAATACATCTCCAGCAGGGCGAGTAAAATTCACTTTTTCTGAGTGAGACAAAGACAAACAACCATCCGCATTTACTAACAGATGTAAATCTGGTGGAGCAATATAAACCTTACCCGGACATATTTGATCCCCTGCTTGCGCCTCTTTTACAGATAACAAAGTTTGCTTATCCAAAATTTCCGCCATCATACTGCGGTGTTTGGCGTATAGGTGTTGGGCGATCGCGATCGGTGCGGGAAAATCATCGGGTAATCTTGATAAAATTTCGTTAATAGCACTCAGCCCTCCAGCCGATGCCGTAATTACTACTATATAATTTTGATTATCTTCGCTTTTCATTTCTAATTATTAGTGGCGTTAATTTAATAACTTTCTTGCTTAAGAATTGCACCAGCAAAATTATTTTAAACTTTTTTCAAGATTAATTAAAAAAAATGACCCAATTCGATTCTGATGAAAATGATTCTGTTATTTCTAAATGGCAGGAAAAAATAAAAATCGCTAACCGTAACAACATTTTTTGTCATTGTCGAAATTGTAACAACGAATGGGTTGATTCATAAAAAAATCTCGGTAGTAAGGATGCCCCAGTCTATTTATAGCTGGGAGGAAAAACGCCCCGCGTGGTTTTAACCACCGTGGTATTTTTAATTTGCATAACCATAACCATCTTTTTTGTGAATTGCTGAACAATATTTGTAACTAATCCCTTGAATTAATCCATTGTTTGTTGAGATATTAAAACTACCAGTCGTTCTTACTGCTACACGTC
This sequence comes from Rivularia sp. (in: cyanobacteria), assembly GCA_965234645.1. Classification (GTDB taxonomy): domain Bacteria; phylum Cyanobacteriota; class Cyanobacteriia; order Cyanobacteriales; family Nostocaceae; genus Rivularia. The sequence continues at coordinate 1,777,675 of OZ248344.1, forward strand.
CTATATATGTTCCTATTTTCTTCCCCGAAGTAACTATTGCTTTAACAATATCTCCAGTTTGATACCCATTGATAAATTTAAACCTGGGAACGTATCTAGAAGGAAACCCATATTTATCAGTTCTACATGACTGCCGAGAACCGTGTCCGGTAGCTGTAATTAGTAATGGTTTAATACTTTTAATATTTAATTTTGGAGTCGATTTTCCAACACAAGCTGCGTCAATCCAGTGGGTTTTTTCTAATTTTTGTTGACTACGATTGAACTTTGTTAAACCTCCTGAACCCGTTTCTATAGGTAATCCAGTTTCTTTTAAAACTTTAAATAATGCCCATCGAGTAGTATTAACTGCCGCTGCATCTACCAATGGTCGTTTAGATTGCTTCAAAATTTTTTCTAATCTAGCTGGGTCTTTTTTAAGAAAATCTTTAATGTCTTTAGTTCCTTTTTTGGTATTACATTTCTCACAACTTAAGGTCAAATTTGTAATTGAATTACTACCACCTTTAGCTCTAGGTTGAATATGTTCTACCTGTAACGGAACGCCTTTAACCTCACAGTAAGCACATTGTCTTGCCCATTTTTCTAGCAAATATTCTCTGGTTTCGTAACCAGCAAGTGTACCTTGTTGATATTCTTTACCTTTGACATCTGGGTTAGTCATTAGTTGCATATCAAAGCGTACAAGTTCTTGACTAATCGCATTAATTGATGCGAGTTTACGCAATTTTTCAACCCAAGTTTTAATATTTTCAATTCGACTTTGTAAACTTGGTGCTAACCATCCATCTGGACGAGTTCGGTTTAAAAATCTTGGTTTTCTTAACCTCGTTTTTCTTGCACGTCTAGAACGCCTTAATTGTCTTCTAGATGTTAAAGCATCTCGAATTGCAAAACCTCTATGCTTTAATTCAGCAGCAAATACAACTTCTCCGGTTGAATCATTAACCAAGGCTAAACCCGTAAATTTCGCTCCGGGATCTATTTTTAATCTAAGTGGTGAAACTGTTTTATCGGGTTTTGATTCCTTAAGAATAATGGTAAATGGGAAGCGTCGATAAATTGCCGCTTTTTTGTTTCTTAATAATTGTCTTGCTTGTGCGCTATGTATTGGATCTAATGGTTTTTTGTTTGTGTCTAATACGAGTGTTTTGGACATAAGTCCCTCCATTGCTGGGTAATGTTAGCTTTCTCCCAAAGGGAGACGCTACGCGAACGTCAATGTTTTAAGAGCTTTTTAGATTTGCAACACTGTTTCAGTGACTTTAAAACTGTTTAATTGCAAATGATAGAGCGGAAAACTAGCTTCGCATCTTCCGGTATCGTGACCCAAAAAACGTAGTCAGTTAAGACTTAGACTGGTCAGTATAGCTTGTTCGACTTTTCTTACAAGCTCAATCCCCGTATTGGTTGAGTTACTGACCCTTTGATGCAACTTGTAGTAACTGCGGTAGCGTTAATATCGAAGGAATTTCCTGCTGGCATCCAGATGGTTGAATTTTATTTTAAGATAATTATCTAGAAACCCGGAATATGCCGATCGCACAACGATAAAATAGTGGTTATATCAAGAGAAACTTTCAATCAGAAACCCGGCTTTTTCCAAAAAACCGGGTTTAAAATCAATTAAAGTTAATTCAATTAGCGAAGAGTATCATCTCTCTTATCAACAATTTCTACCACATCGCGATCGATTACATTTTTTCTGTCAACTACATCTCTATCTACAACTCTTTCCCGCTTAACTACATCTACCTCTTTTTCAACAACGGGAGTAACGGGAGCAACGGGAGCAACTGGAACTTCTTTAACCTCAGTTTCAACTTCAGGAGCGGGTGCGTCAAAGATTTTCCAATTACCAATATTGTTACTGCTCAAAATAGAACCCGCACGGTCTATTTCATCTTCGTAACCATCTACAATTAACAAGTAGTAACCGTTATTAATGTGACCTTCGTAATGTTTGGCATCGTCTTCCGGAATACCCATACCAGTTAGACCACCAATAATACCACCTGAGAGGGCACCTAAACCGGCACCAGCCAAAGTAGTTGCGATCGTTCCTGCTGCTAGAAAAGGTCCAATTCCGGGAATTAATAATTCATTCAAACCCAAAAGTAAACCGCCCAAACCACCTAAAACAGTACCAGTGGTAGCACCAATTCCAGCACCTTCTTGAGCTTCATTTTCACCGCGTTCGTTTTTTACATCAGCCCCAGCAATATTATCGTTGCCGTCTGCATTTTTCGCCAACAGAGAAACTTTATCCATCGAAAAGCCAGAATCTCTGAGTTTGTAAAGCGCCTTTTCTGCATCACCTCGGCTAGCAAATGTACCAACAGCACGCTTATAATTTCTACTTACCATGTTTTCTCCTCGTGTAACTAAAATATCTATCTATTTAAATCAGCTTTCATAGTAATACTATTTGTCGCAACCTGTCCCATCAAAAAAATTCAGCAACTAGTAATTTTTTTGAAATTTGCGCCACAAAGTTACGCAAAAAAAAATGCTGAATTTTGAATCAAAGTCGTCAAATCTTTTTATAACCCTGCATTTATATATAAGGTTACTGATTACAAATTGCGGATTAATTTGACAGGTTTTTTTCAACTGATTTTCTCTTTCACAGTGTCTCCTATACAATTCAAAAATTCATCACCCTTTAGGTTTACCTTTTTTATATTTTTATCCGTCAAAAGAAGGGTTGTATAGTCCATTCAAACTGATATCTTGCATTATTCGTGATTAGCCCAGATACCCGCGCCTCGGTTGGGAATTCCCAGGAACCAAAAACAAAATACGTTAAATATATAGCGAGCAAAATATATAGCGAGCAAGATGCTCGCACTACGATATATATATTTTTTATATTTTTTTAAATTAGGATGCTCCCCTCCTAACTCCTAACTCCTAACTCCTAACTCCTAACTCCTAACTCCTAACTCCTAACTCCTAACTCCCAACTCCTAACTCCTAACTCCTAACTCCTAACTCCTAACCCCTAACCCCTAACCCCTAACTCCTAACTCCTTGCTGATTCCGCATCCTTTCGGGGCTACCTGTGGGAATAGATGCAATCAATTTTTGAGTGTATTCTTGTTTTGGTTGGCGGTAAATTTCTTGTGCGTTACCACTTTCTACTATTTCACCGCGATTCATGACTAAAATTCTGTCGCTGATAAATTTAACTACGCTCAAATCATGAGAAATAAAGATGTAGGTTAATCCAAATTCATCCTGCAATTCTTTGAGCAGATTCAATACTTGCGCTTGTACCGATACATCCAAAGCGGAAACGGATTCATCACAAATTATAAACTTGGGATTCAACGCTAGGGAACGGGCAATACAAACTCGTTGACGTTGCCCTCCAGAAAATTGGTGCGGATAACGGTTCATTGCATCGGCACTCAATCCTACTCTTTCTAATAAATAAGCTGCTCGTTGTTGTCGTTCTTTTTTATTCTTGCCGATGGAGTGAATTACTAAGGGTTCCATTACCGCATCTCCTACCTTCATGCGCGAATCTAAGGCGCTAAAGGGGTTTTGGAAGATGATTTGCATTTCTCGACGCAGGTTTTGCAACGTTTTTCCTTTGAGTTTGGTGATGTCTCTTCCTTCAAAAATTACTTCACCGCTCAAAGGTTCTACCAATCGCAGTAAACTTCTACCAAGAGTTGTTTTACCGCAACCGGATTCTCCTACCAATCCCAAAGTTTCGCCTTTTTGCACTTCAAAGGAAACGTTATTCACAGCCATAAAATGCCGTTTTGTACCGCCAAACATTCCTTTGATGGGATAACCGACATTCAAATTCCGGATTTGTAAAAGCGGCTTTTGTTTTTCTAATGTTGCTAATCTTTGAGCAATTTCTGCGGAAGTTACTTCTGGGGGTTGTGCTGGTTGCATCTCCTTAATTACTACATCTCCAGTAGGTGTTTCTTCTACATTCATGTAGTCGGAAACTGTCAGCAATCTTTGGGGATGACGATCTAAAGTCGGACGACAAGCAAGCAAACCCTTGGTATAAGGATGTTGGGGATTTGTAAATATTTGTCTTGCCTCACCTTGTTCGACGACTTTCCCCTTGTACATTACCGCTACGTTATCGGCAATTTCCGCGATTAATCCCAAATCGTGGGTAATAAAAATCATCGCCATGTCACGCTTTCGCTGCAATTCTCCCAGCAAATCGATTATTGTTGCTTGTACTGTTACGTCTAAAGCGGTGGTGGGTTCATCTGCAATTAGTAGCAATGGGTTACACGAAATCGCCATTGCAATCATCACTCTTTGTAATTGTCCCCCAGAAAGTTGATGGGGAAAACGTTCTAATATTGCTTCTTTATGTTGTTTTACTAACTGCGGAAGTTCTGGCTCGTTTAGGGTTTTTGGCGATGTTTCAATCAAATTTTGACGAATTTGCTCGTCACTCGGAAGAAGTTTTACTTCCTGCAAACTATCGATCGCTTTCTGACGTGCTTCTGTTTGAGAAATATTTTGATGTCGTAAAATTGCTTCTGTTAATTGAAAACCAACGTTATAAACAGGGTTGAGCGAACTCATCGGCTCTTGAAAAATCATGGCGATATCACCACCCCGGTGGAGTTGTAGCTCCTTTGCTGGTAACTCTACTAAGTTCAATGCTTCCCCATTTTCTTGGGGACGAAACCAAATTTCACCGTTACTAATTTTACCAGGATTCTGCAACAAACCCATGACAGCAAGGGATGTGACAGATTTACCACTCCCCGACTCCCCTACTATCCCTAAAGTTTCTCCTCTATTTAATTGGAAAGAGATTCCATTTACTGCTTTGACAACGTTACCATCATCGGAGAATTCAACTTGCAGATTGCGAACGTCTAGGACTGTTTCTCTCATGGAAGTCGGGTAGATTCTTAATTTGAATTAACTTTAAATTAACTGGATTTTAACAGCAGATTTTGATTTGTCAGTAGTAAAAGTAATTTTTGTTGATTTTTACATCTGAAAACAGCAAAATTGCTCAAACAAATATTTATTTTTTATGAAAAATACTATAAATAGCTTATAGCAAATGTTACAACGTATACAGTAACAAATATCACAAATGTTTGATTTGTTAAATTAATGTAAAGAGACGCGATTCTCTGGTTACTGGTTCCCAGATTCCGGCGCTTAATCTTCAGATGTTATAGCTGTGCCTGGGAGCGATCGTATTTAATTACTTTCTTCCCGGCTTTATGATTACCGGCGTTGAGTGAGGGGGAAGAGGGGGGAGAGGGGGGAGAGGGGGAGAGGGGAAGAGGGGGAAAAATTTTATAGGTAATCGCCAGGAGCGAGATAGGAGTAATTTGAACAAAATAATTAAATATAGATGGATAATTATTTATTACGACATTGAATGAAGACGTTGCAGTGCAACGTCTCTACAGTGGGTAACTAAAACGGGATGTCATCTTCGGGGATGTCTTCTTCTACCATCGCAGGATAAGTACTAGGTTCGTAATTTGTCGGTTGGGGTGCGGGTTGCGGTTGCCTAATATTATCGGGTGCGGCGTTAACTTTATTTCTTGGGGGAGCAGTCGCAGCTACGGGAACGGGATTTACCGGAGCTTGAGGTGTGGCGACGGGAATTGTTTGGGCTGGTTGTGCCTGCATGGGCTGCATCGGAATGGTGTCGAAACCTGCTCCTATATGCTGAATTTGCTGCACTGTCATTTCAGCACGCTTCTCTTTGAAACCTTCGGGGCGATCGATGGTATTCATAGCCAAACGCCCGATCAAAATAACGCGATCGCCAATATGATAGTTTTGTTGAATTTCTTTGGCTAAGTTTCCCCAACCGATCGCTTTTAAGTTGGCTGGTGGATCGTTATCTCGTGTTCCCCAAAACTGTACCAGCATTTCTGTAATTTCTAGCTGATTGTCTGCCGTATACCGCAGTTCGGGTTCTTGTATTATTTCTGCCATCAATACGCAACTGTTCATTTAATTCTCCTGAAATAAGATTTTTAATTATGCTTGCGTAGTTTACATTTATGTTTAACTTTTGCTTGTTTTTCAAACTTTCTTAACGAAAAAATCTGTTGATATCACCACGCAAGCTATTTCTATGATAAAAGCCAAGCGAAAGTTACGAACAGCTACGATCGACCATTCGGTAACTTTGCCTGACTGCTGATTCTGCTAATCAGTACTATTGTACCATCGTAAGGAAATTTATCCGCAACGATTTATTTATATGAGTCTATTTACTTTCTTTTAACAAATCAAAGCTGTATTATTAGCGCAAAACGCTCTGCCACCGCAGAATGTTGGTATCAAGAATCGAAAAGTATCGAAGTACGGAAGGACTCGTGGCGCAAGTTGTTTTAGAAAACGTTTACAAGAGTTTTCCTACCCATAAAGGTGAAGTTGTTGCATCTAATAATACCGATCGCCGTGAAAGCGTGAATGTATTGCGGCGAATTAGTCTCACTGTAGAAGATGGGGAATTTATGGTACTTGTAGGACCTTCTGGTTGTGGAAAAAGTACTTTACTGCGGTTAATTGCAGGTTTAGAGGATATTACCGGAGGTTATATCTGGGTAGGAAATAATCTTGTAAACTACCTTCCGCCTTCGCAAAGAAACATTGCAATGGTGTTTCAAAATTACGCCCTTTATCCCCACATGACGGTGTATGACAACATTGCTTTTGGTTTGAGACTGCAAGCAGGAAGAAGAGAGGGGGAGATGGGGAGAGGGGGAGAGGGGGGGAGGAAGAAACTAATAAAAATCGCAGAGGATTTATTGGTATCGGTTACAAGAAAGTTGCCCAAGGGTTTGCGGTACGTTTCGGATAAAGAGCGAGTAGTAAACGAACAAGTAAATAATGTAGTTAAGTTATTGCAAATTGAAGAGTTGTTAAATCGATATCCCAAAGAATTATCGGGGGGACAAAGACAGCGAGTAGCATTGGGAAGGGCGATCGCTCGTAATCCCCAAGTATTTTTGATGGATGAACCGCTTTCTAACTTAGATGCCAAATTACGCACGCAAACCCGCGCCCAAATAGTCAAGCTGCAACGTCAACTAGGCATAACTACAATTTACGTTACCCACGACCAAACAGAAGCAATGACAATGGGCGATCGCGTAGCAATTATAAATCGCGGACAAATAATCCAGGTTGCTCCCCCATTAGAAATTTATAATCATCCAATTAACCGTTTTGTGGCAGAATTTATCGGCTCTCCAGCAATGAATTTTATTGATGTAAAATTTCAGTCGCCATGCTTGATAACTAAAGGCGATTTTCGCTTAACTTTACCAGAAAATTGGGGTAATGCTTTGCGAAAATACAACGGACGAACCTTAATATTAGGAATTCGCCCAGAACACTGGAATATAAGCTTACCCGCAACTAAGAATTTACCCGCACAAGTAGAATGGATGGAAAATCTCGGCAACGATAATTATTTAGCAGTCAAACTAATTGAAACAAAATTTCAAAGAGATTATTTAGCAACAGATGAATTACAAGTAAGAGTACCCCCAGAAAAACTGGTAAACACCGGAGATAAAGTATGGTTATCCTTAAACCCAGATAAAATTCACTTTTTCGATCCAGAAACCGAACTAGCGATATTTCCCAAAAGCAACTCCCCGTCTTTACCGTTTGAAAACAGTTAAGTAAGTCGGCGTGAATAAATATAATTGTGTTCTGTCATTGCGACGAGGCACGAGGAAGCATTCACCCGGAGGGTGCGGTTCATCGCAACCGTTTCAGGCTTTTTACATTTCGTGACATAGTTAGTTTTTTATGTGCCGACTTACTTAGCAGTGAAGGGAGAGGGGGAGAGGGGGGGATGGGGGGATGGGGAGATGGGGAGACAAGGAGAAATGGGGACAAGGGGACAAGGGGAGATGGAGGTAGTTAAATAGCGAGCAAGATGCTCGCACTACTCTTAACTCCTAACTCCTAACTCCTAACTCCTAACTCCTACTCCCTACTCCTACTCCCTACTCCTAACTCCCTACTCCCTACTCCTAACCCCATGCCTATTTTCTTAAACTTCCGTTATTTCTTGTTCGCTTTCCACAAACTCTTGAACGCGGGCGCGGTATTTTCTTAAGGTTTCGTCTACCCATTCGCGATCGTTGCTGTTAACGTATAGATGCACTAATGGTTCGCTTGCGTCTGGTAGAACTAGTATCCAACTGTCTTCGTAGGGTTGACAAATTTTCACTCCGTCAATTAATTCCAATTGTTCTTGGGGATGAGTTTCTACTAAGTGACGCATTAATGCACCTTTAACCGTCCAAGGACAGCGGGTGGTATAAGTTTTGTGAATTACGCGGGGTAATTCGGCACGCACTGTGGTAAGAGAACGTTCTTGAATTGTCAGCATTTCAATCAGCTTGGCGATACAGAACATGGAATCAAATCCGGGATGCAGTGCTGGAACAATAAACCCGGTGTCGCCACTACCACCTAAAACCACATTCGGATTCTTTTGACAAGCTTCCATTAATGCTGTGGAATTTGCTTTGGTGCGAATCACTTTACCGTCATGACGACGGGCAATTTGTTCTACAGCAGAGGAAGAATGAACTGGTACTACTACACTTCCTCTGGGGTTGGCAGTTAATATCATGTCTACCATCAAGGCTGTGAGCATTTCCCCACGAATGGGAATACCGGATTCATCAACCAATATCATTTGCTCGCCGTTTGCCGTCACCTGTACGCCAAAGTTAGCTTTGAGTGCTTCTACTACATGACCTAATTGAGTTAATAAGGCTTCGCGATCGGTTTCTGAGGTGGCGGTTTTATTTAAACTGGCATTGAGTACTACCGCATCAGCACCAAATTTATCCAACATCTGCGGTAATACAGCCCCAGATACTCCATAAACGTAGTCAATTACTACTTTTGCGCGACTGTGACGGATGGTGTCGATATTTAAAAGATTTTCAAAAGCGCTACAGTAACGGTCAACTAATTGAGTAGGATAGGCAACATTACCTATTTCATCAATTTGCGCCCGTCGCATATCTTCTTTAAAGTATGCACCTTCAATTTTCTTTTCTTTGACTTTGGGAATATTTATTCCCTTGTTATCCATGAATTCAATCAGGATATAGTCGGCACGGTTGGGATGGATGCGGACGTGAATACCGCCTGCTACGTTCATATTAGGTATGATGGTACGGGCGATCGGTAAAGCTGTTGCATCCAGGTTTTGAATTTCAATGCCTACAGACATTAAACCAGCAATCAATGACCGAGTTACCATGCGGGAGATAGTCCGCTGATCTCTCGAAACCGTAACTTGGCAACCTGGTTTCAAAGTAGAACCGTAAGCAGCACCCAATTTCACGGCAAATTCTGGGGTAATATCAATATTTGCCGATCCTTGCACGCCGCGCTGTCCAAATAGATTGCGTTGGGCGGTGTTACCCCAAATCAAGTTTATATTTAAGATTGCACCCGACTCAATCTTTTTACTGGGCCATACGCGCACGCCGGGGCTAATTTGGGCTTCTTCTCCCACCGTGGAAAGCGAACCAACTACCGCTGCTTCCAGTACGTGAGCGCGACGATCTACACGGGTACCCCTCGAAATTACGCAGGCACTTAATTGAGCTTCATCCCCAACTATTGCCCCATTCCATACTATTGGACGTTTCAAATTGGCATCGGCACCAATGGTAACGTTATCTCCAATAACGGTTCCGGCTTCTATCTGGACTCTATGACCTATACGGCAGTTGTCGCCAATTAAAGCTGGTGTTTCAATTACTGCTGAAGATTCGATGTGAGTATTTTGACCAACCCACAAGCCGGGAGAAGTTTCTTTGTAGGGAAAATCAGCTTTGACTTTACGGTTAAGTACATCATACTGAGCTTCGCGGTAAGCATCTAAATGTCCGACATCGCACCAGTAACCGGAAGCAACATAACCAAACATTGGTTCGCCTTTTTCAAGCAGTAGGGGGAATAACTCCTTAGAAAAGTCCGATTCTTGGTTTTCTGGGAGATATTCTAAAACTTCGGGTTCTAAAATATAAGCGCCAGTATTAACCGTATCGGAAAAAATTTCGCTGGTGGAAGGTTTTTCTAAAAAGCGTTTGATGCTTCCTTCTTCATCGGTAATAACCACTCCAAATTCAATTGGATTGGGAACGCGGGTCAAAATTAAAGTTGCTTTGGATTTTTTTTCTTTGTGATATTTAATTGCTGCTGTTAAGTCAAAATCAGTAATACTATCTCCACTAATCACCAAAAACGTATCATCTAGCAACTCGGCAATGTTCTTTACACAACCCGCCGTACCTAGAGGCTGATCTTCTTCCACAGCATAGGTCATCTGTACGCCAAAATCGCTACCATCTTGAAAGTAGTCTCGCATTGTATCTGGTAAATAATGCAAGGTAGCAATAATTTCTGTAATGTCGTGCCGTTTGAGAAGATTGATAATATGTTCGGCAATTGGTCGATTGAGGATAGGCACCATTGGTTTTGGTAAGTCACAAGTTAACGGACGAAGCCGCGTTCCGGAACCTCCAGCCATAAGTACTGCTCGCATAAATCCTCCATTTTATTGGTTTCTAACAGTCGTAGCTTTACGAATGGTATTGAATTGAAGTACTCGATTTTGAAATACTATCGAATCGATCGCTGATAAGTTACTAAGATGGAAAACTTCCAGCCCTCAATTGACGGTCTTTCGTTTGATAATTAAAGTTATGTCACTAATTATCTAGTTTCCTATGAATGTTGAAATTTAGGGAACTTCCTCAAGATGCATATGGTCATATTCAAATTATCTATAATTTCGGCGCATCTTAACAAACAAAAGATATTATGGGTTTGATTGAAGTTGAATAGGTGCTACATCTGTTAATACTCGTAGCGCGAGATAACCACACATTACGAACATCTTCTGACATTTGAAGGGATTTAAGAAATTTTTGCACCGATTCCAATTTCCACTCTAAGGGTGCAATATGCTGTATTTCAAATTCACCGATCGCGTAACGAAGAATTGCCTCGCATAACGCCGCAGCTTCTACGATCGCCTGTGGATCGAGCCAAACTGGAAAAATTCGAGCTTCAAAGGTAAGTTTATCTGGAATGGGATGATAAAAATTCTTTAAGTTAAAGTCACAGTATTTTGTTAATTCAAGTTTTGCAACCCGCGCTTTTACTTGTTGCAACGGTAATTCTCGAAAGCCGTGTTCGTTAACTAATTTTAGTAAATGTTTTACTGAATATTCATCCATTATTCTACAATAAACCGCTCCAGCAGCTTGTCGGGCTATATTGCTGGTTGACAAGAACTTAATGTCGTATTCCTTGAAAGGAGATTGCTTAAAGAATCCGTCTAATCTAGCCTCGAACTACTGATATTCAGCTTCAGTCGGTTCATAAGGCTCATAAGCCAAAGCTTGTGTAGGCATCAATAAAACTAATGCAGCTAAAACAGTTGTTAATCTTTTTATTTTAAAATCATAAAAAACTCCTCTAAATTCAGTATTTACAATTTATCGGTCAAATTAATTACCTTTATAGGAAAATTACCACGAGATAAAAACTTTACAAAGTTTAGGTAAATATTACTAATAGGCATTGCGCTGAATGCAAAATATCTATTAGCAACAAGATTCTTATTTCAGTCCGCCGGGAAGTTAGCGATTAATCCGTTCCTTTTCTCGAACTAATTGCTCAAATTGCTCTGGTGAAGTAACTTTTACGCCAGGTTTGGCATAGATTCTGTCACAATAGTCGTGAAATGCGTTTTGGTCGTGTTTGTTTGCTAGCACGTAAGCTCTTAAGTTTTTATCAGACATTGCTGAAAAATTTGGTTTATTGACACTCCCCATCAATAAATTGAAGGGGATTCTAGTTTCACTGTCGTTGCTTGCTTTTATAGGAGGTATTGCTACCAATAAAAGTAGAGGCTACAACTCCACTAGCGTTAGTTTGGGGATGCCCTCCCCTACCGTTTACACGACTTAGAATTACTTTGGCAGCGTTAATATCTCGCTGTTCGGTATGCCCGCAGTGTGAACAAGAATGAGTCCGAGTGCTTAGACTAATAGTCGTCCTAACACCACAATTACTACATTCTTGACTCGTATAATGTGGTGGTACTGCGATTACTTGCCGACCGAATTTACTACCAAAATATTCGAGCCACTGGCGGAATAGATACCAAGACGCATCTGCAATACTCTTAGCTAGTTTGTGGTTTTTCACCAAGCCGCTTACATTCAAGTCTTCCAAAACGACCATACTGTTAAGTAGGCACAAGTTACGCGCAAGTCGTTTTGCGTGTTCATTCCTTTGTCTTGTTACTCTCAAATGTTTGCGGGCATAAACACCACGCGCCCGAATCCTACCGGATGACCCCTTTTTCTTTTTGTAAATCTTGCGCTGAGAACGCTTTATGTCAATCTGTGCTTTTCTTAAAAATCTGGGGTTTTCTTCATGATTACCGTTGCTGTCTGAATAAAAATGCTCTAAACCTACATCAATCCCAACTATCTTATTAGTTTCGGGTGCAGTTTGAGCATTATCAATCTTGACGCAAAACTGAACATAAAAACCATCAGCACGTTTAACTATACGTAGCCGTTTTATTAGTTTTTCATCAATAGTATTGATATCCCATTTACCTAAAAGTTTTAGCTCACCAATACCTTTTTTATCGGTAAAGTTAATGCGTCTTTTGGTCGGGTGTAACTTCCATCCAGATTGCTTGTATTCAACCGAACGGCTATGCTTCTTAAAACGTGGATAACCTTTTTTACCAGGCTTACCCTTTTTACAGTTATCAAAGAAACGGTTAATAGCGCGTTCTACATTCTCTACAGATGCCTGAGTTGCATGACTATTCAAGTCTTTCACAAACTTAAATTCTTCTCTCAACTGAGTGTTGTAACGATAAAGCTCTTTTTTACCAACACCGCGCGAAGTCTGCCACGTGGATGCATCCCCGTGGCGAGCTTCGCGATTATCCATCCAATAACGTAATACTTTGTTACGCACAAATTGAGATGTCCGTATAGCTTCGTTTATAGCGGTTTTTTGATTTTTGTTTGCTACAGCTTTATATTCCATTACTAACACTCTTGCATCACCTCCTTGTATTTGTTAGCTTATGTTTAGTATATACACAACATCTAAAAAATGACAACTAAAAAAGGACACAAAAGAATAAAAAATATTCCTATTTTGCACTCGGAAGTTAAGGAACGACACCAAATAGTAGTAACACCTACTGCTTGGAAGAATATGAAACGAGAAGCAAGTAGGCGTGGCGTAAGTATTAGTGAGTTAATAGAAGAATTTGGACGGACAATAAATTGTCCTTTAAGGGACTTACCCCATATTTAGAAAATAGGGGCTTGCGTCCTATGATTTTCGGTCAAGATTCGCGTCTCACTAATTCATTAATCAAAACTTGACAACTTTTACTAGCATGGTGAGCTTGTTTCATCAAGCTTCTATTTTGTTCGGGGTCAGTGTCAAAAACTTGTACTGCTTGACGACTGTACTCTGCTGCTTGTTTGCCCAACTCTTTAATTCGGGCTTTAAGTTCTGCGGTTGTTTTCATTACTCCTCCATTTCTAAAATTAAAATGTCAAGGTTTTCTGCTTCTACATAAAGCTTATCCGCTGTACTTTGAAGCAAACCAGCATCTGGTAAATCGTCGTTGTCCAAAGCAGCTTGAGCAGCAAAGTACAATTCTTCAATCAAGATTTGCATTTTTCTATATGCTGCTCTAAGCGCTATAAGCGTTTCTGCCTTCATATTCGGTTTTCATGGTTCGGTAAGTTTGGTCGCTTTGACTGTTCGCATCTCTAATTGTATGACAGGATAAATTTTATGTCATACAAAGCCATAAAAAACTTAAAACCCGTCTTCATTGGAGTGAAGCGGGCTTTTCTTAACTATTTGAGAAATTAAATTATGTTGTTGCCTAAGAGTGTTATTTTCTTCTCTTAGGCGGCTGATTCCCCCATGACTATTTCCTCTATCTTTTTCAATCTTGAGCTTAACTCTTCGACCCCAATTCTTTGATCCGGCTCGTTTAAATATTTTTCAACCAATTCGTTTAGTACTTCCGACGTTTTCCTGCCTTCCTTCTCTACTTTATTAATAAACTCCGTTTTTCTGGATGTTGGCAACCGGAATATTAACCTATCGTCTGCTTTCATTTTCGTTTCTTTGTATGACAATGTAATTCAAGTATAGAACCACTTTGTATTACTTTCCATAAAATCGGCATACAAAGTTAGTATTGTATGACAAGCGGCATACAATTAATTTAAGCCATTAAAAAGCGGTTGCCCGACTACCAATCATGCGACCGCTCCTATTAACCCCATTTCGGTCAAACCATGACACAATCATATTCCGAAATTAAGGCAATTAGCATCCATGCACCTCATGCTTATGCCAAGGGCATCAAAGGAGCAGAATACCGCAGCCGACCAACCAAACAACGCGGCTGGATTTTAATACATTCCTCCCAGTCAAAAGCTTCCGACCAATACTTTACCGATTACGGAACTGATAAAGCCACATTCAAATCTTGCTGTATCCATTCCAAATGCTTTGGTAATAACCGCGCTAAATCATACTTTTGTAAAATAGTTTCCCTTGCTTTTTCTCGAATTGAAGACATTTTATGAGGATGTTCGAGAACTTCGAGGGCGCGATCGCATATTTCTTCAGGTGAAAAGAAATCTACTAGTAAACCGTTAACACCATCTTCAATTACTTCGGTAACTGGTGCGGTGTTGGAAGCGACTATTAAACAACCTGTAGATAAAGCTTCCAACATTGACCAAGATAAAACAAAAGGACGAGTTAAATAAATGTGAACTGAGGAAGCTTGCAATACTTGTAGATATTCACCGTAGGGTAGCAAACCTGTAAAATGAACTCTTGTTAAATCTAATGGTACTTTTTCGAGCATTAACTGTTTATAAGTTTGATTGTCGGGAAGTTGTTTTCCGTAAGCAACTCTGTCTTCTCCGACAATTACCGCATGACAATTTGGTCTTTTTTGTTGAAGCAGCGCAACGGTTTCGATAAACTGCGGAAAACCTCGATAAGGTTCCATACCCCGCGCCACATAAGTAATAATTTCTTCTACTCCAGATAAGTCTAAATTAATTCGCGGTATAACTAACTTTGCTCCGGGCTTTGGTTGAAAATAATTTGTATCAATCCCATCATGAGATACAGTAATTTTACTTTGATATTCTGACGGAAACTGCTGACGCTGCCAATTAGTAGGAGACAAACCGCGATCGCAACTGTATAAGTCAATCAGAATCGGAGCATTCTTGATCCTAATCCGAGCTTCATCATCGGCAGTTAAGGAGTCTGTAGGATCGAAATCAGCATCCGTTCCATGTGCATGATAGAACCATTCAAAATAACAAAGTAAAGTAGCTTTCGGAAAAGCATCTTTGATAAATAACGTCGGACCCCAGCCCGAATGACCGTAAACTATATCTGGGATAAAACCCCTTTGTTTTAATTCTTCAGCTAAACGATAAACACCTTGTCCTTGAAGAACAGCTTTTTCTAAAGGTCTGACATAGTGGTGAGTTTCAGGACGAGCTTCTCGACTAGAACCATAAATAGCTTTAAAAACTCCAGGTAAAGAACCCTCACGACGATTAGTACCAAAAACAACTTGATTATTTGGATTTTGCGCTAAAGCTACAGCTAAGTGACGAAACTGAGCCGGAAAATTTGAGTGTAAAAATAAAATACGCATATATTCAGTTATCAGCGATCGGTTATCAGTGACCAGTAACCACGGATTAAGTGATAATTGTAATTTAATATATAGCAGCTAACTTGATTTATTTGATTTATTAAATTGGGCTGTTCCCTAATCAAGTACTGAATTGATAAAAAAATAGTTACACGTGTTTTTACTATCTGCTTGACGATCGCAAGCTTTTAAGAATACAAATATCAGCTGTTAATCCAATCTTAATTTGATAGCATAAAACCTAAAAATAACAACTTCCTTAAACAATAGATTTTCAGTTTTATCCATTTGTAAAAAAATGTAAAGTACGTAAAAATCCTCAACCATAAATTGTTAAGGTTTACTTAGTTTTATCTGAAAAAAGTTTTTTAATTGCTCTTAATTATATTAATTATATATAGATTGGGTATTGCCGAGAATTTACTGTTAGTAATGGTGTGATATATTGCACGATTGAAACATTGATTTTATCTGATTTCTAAGTTACCAAGCTTGTTGAGAACAAGATTTTTATTGATGAGAGCATTCTAGAAAATCACAGTTCAAAAGTAGTTACACGGGGTTTTAAACATGGCTGAAATAAACGGAACCGATAATCCAGATATTATCAATGGAACTCCAGAAGACGACCAGATAAAAGGTCTATTAGGAGAAGATACGATATTCGGGTTTGATGGGGATGATAGTTTAATTGGCGACGTTGGTACTGACTTCAATGAAGAGAAGCAAGGTCAGAATGATGTTATAAGAGGTGGAAAAGGTAATGATTCGCTGTTTGGAACTGGCGGCGATGATTTACTTTTAGGTGGTAATGATGATGACTCCTTAGATGGTGGACCTGGAAACGATACCTTAGTAGGAGGATTGGGTAACGATACTCTTGTTGGTGGTGAAAATTTTTCGTCAAGTGGAGACAACATTTTTTTTGGTGGTGCTGGTGACGACTTAATAACAAGTGGATTTATCACTAATGCCTTAGCTTTGGGTGGAGACGGTGACGATACCTTGGTGGGTTCAGACGCTGGCGACGATACCTTGATAGGCGGTAATGGAAATGACTCAATTGATGGTAATAATAATCGCAACTTTGGGAGTGATACCCTGTTAATAGGTGGAAACGGCGATGATACTATTTCTGGTGGTTCATTTAGTAGCAATACCATCAGAGGTGGAAAAGGTAACGATCGTTTAACTGGTGGAATTGTTAATGACTTAATAGTCGGTGGAGAAGGTAATGATACCCTTGGTAGTATTTTTAATAGTAGCCAAGGGGGTGATACTCTTACAGGAAATGCTGGTGCTGACGAATTTATATTGACTCCAGTTGATTTTCAAGCTTATGCTATTACCGATTTTGAGCCAGCAATAGACAAACTTGTTTTAGGAAATTTTGGCGAACTTATCCTTACAGAAAATGGTTCTCTAGAATCGAGTCAATTTGATATTGTTGACAGTGATGCGGCTGTAGGTAGTAGTAGCGGTTTAATTACCTACAGTTTAGAAACAGGTAACTTGTTCTACAACCAAAACGGTGCTGAAGAAGGTTTGGGAGATGGAAGTCAATTTGCCACACTCCAAGGTATTCCACCTTTAGCAGAAACGGATTTTATTGTTAGTTAATAATTGGGAATTAGGAATTGGGAATTGAGAAAAGTTAGGAGTGAGGAGTTAGGAGTTAGGAGTTATGAATTAGCAGTTAGGAGTTATGAATTTTTTTCTACCCACTCTCCCCCCTCTACCCCCTCTCCTCCTCACCTTGTCCCCCATCCCCACATCCCCCCATCACTCCTCCATTTCCATCTCAATATCATCCATCTCCAAATCTTCATCCGTCAAAGTTTGCTGCGGTATTGCTGCAATAATCGCGTCTATCACCTTGGAAACTGGCACAATTTCTATATCTAATTCGGGAAATTTCTGCCCTTTAGGAACGATCGCTCGTTGAAATCCCAGTTTCGCTGCTTCTTTTAACCTTAATTCCATTTGCGATACCGATCGCACTTGTCCCCCTAAACCGACTTCACCAATTAATACGGTACCCGAATCTACAATCCGATCTCGGAAACTGGCAACGATGGCGATCGCAATTCCCAAATCTACTGCTGGCTCTTCTACATTTAACCCCCCAGCCGAAGCGACGTAAGAATCCAATTTGGACATGGGAATCCCGACTCGTTTTTCCAATACCGCCAAAATTTGCACCAAACGGCTGTAATCAACTCCGGTTGTGGATCGACGGGGAGAAGAGTAACTTGTCGGACTTACCAAAGCTTGTAATTCCACAACAATGGGACGAGTACCTTCGCAAGCTACTACAATAGCAGTACCGGGTGCTGGATCGTCGCGACTACCTAAAAATAATTCGCTGGGGTTGGGGACTTCTCGCAAACCGTTCGCAACCATTTCAAAGATACCAATTTCATGGGTAGCACCAAAACGGTTTTTTACGGTTCTCAATAATCTGTGAGAAGCAAACCTGTCTCCTTCAAAATAGAGTACGGTGTCAACCAAGTGTTCCAGAACTTTCGGACCTGCGATCGCGCCTTCTTTGGTAACGTGTCCTACTATTAACATGGTGATGTCTTCATGCTTTGCCACTTTCATCAAAGCCGCAGTACATTCGCGCACCTGTGCTACCGAACCTGGTGCAGAAGTTAAGGCTGGGAAAAATACCGTTTGAATACTATCAATTACTGCTAAATTTGGTCTGAGAGATTCAATTTCTTTTAAAATTTCTTCTAAGTCTGTTTCGGGTAAGATATATAAATCGCTATTTACCTGCGTAGATTTATTCTCTTGTTTTTTATCTTCAGTCTCCTTTGCTACCGTAATTGCACCATTACCATTAGCTTCTTGATGCTCTTTCTGAGCAACTCCCAGACGCGAACCCCTTAATTTAACTTGTTGCGCGGATTCTTCACCCGATATATAAAGAACGCGATATTCTTCAGACAATGCATTTGATACCTGCAATAGCAGAGTAGATTTACCAATGCCGGGGTCGCCACCGATTAATACCATAGAACCAGGAACCACCCCACCACCCAACACTCGATCTAACTCTCCATAGCCAGAACTCCAACGCTCAACTTGGCGATCGCTAATTTGGTCAAGTTTTAAAGATGCTCGCGGCTTGGCTGGTTTATTGGAGGTTTTCTTCTTACTCATCTGAGAGTGCCAAGCACCCACACCGCGAGAAGGTATATCAGTCGAGGATTGTACAGCAATTTCCTCTTGCAAAGAATTATAGGTTTCGCAAGCCGGACACTTACCTAACCATTGAGGAGTTTCCGCACCACACTCAGAGCAAACGTAATAGGTTTTTGGCTTAGGCATTCTTAATCTTATTAAATAAACTTAAATAATCTTAATTTTGTTTTAAGTTCTGGAACGAAGCAAAATCTAATAATAGTAATAAGTTCAAGGTTTTTACTAATGAATAATTGGAATGATATCTTAATAATATGGTACTAAAAATTAATCTAGAAAAACTTTAGTTAAGGAGCGTTGAGATTGGAGAGTCATAAAGAGAAAATCCTGGTGGTAGACGACGAAGCCAGCATTCGCCGCATTTTAGAAACGCGCCTTTCAATGATTGGCTACGATGTGGTCACGGCTGGTGATGGGGAAGAAGCTTTAGATACCTTTCGTAAAGCAATTCCTGACTTAGTAGTTTTAGATGTAATGATGCCCAAGCTAGATGGCTATGGTGTCTGTCAAGAATTACGTAAGGAATCCGATGTCCCTATAATTATGCTAACAGCTTTGGGAGATGTCGCAGACAGAATTACCGGCTTAGAACTCGGTGCTGATGACTATGTAGTAAAACCATTTTCCCCCAAAGAACTAGAAGCTCGGATTCGTTCGGTATTGCGACGAGTAGACAAAACTGGTGGTTCTGGAATTCCCAGTTCTGGGGTAATACACGTAAGTACGATCAAAATTGACACAAATAAGCGCCAAGTCTATAAAGGTGACGAACGTATTCGGTTAACGGGAATGGAGTTCAATTTACTAGAACTCTTAGTAAGCCGTTCCGGAGAAGCTTTTTCTCGGTCGGAAATTTTACAAGAGGTTTGGGGATATACACCAGAACGTCATGTCGATACCCGCGTAGTAGATGTACATATCTCCCGTTTGCGAGCCAAATTAGAAGACGATCCCTCAAATCCAGAATTGATTCTTACCGCCAGAGGTACGGGATACTTATTTCAGCGCATAATCGAACCAGGGGAGGAATAAGAATACCACCATAGTTAAGAGTTAAGAGTGAGGAGTGAGGAGTGAGGAGTTAGATATAATGTAGTGCTTTTCGTGGAATTTATAGTGACAGTAAACAATTTCGCAAAAAATACAGCATAGAAGCAACCTCCGCATGGATTTTAGACTTGAGATTAAACGAGCCTTAAAGTTTAACCAAGAGAACAATCCAAAATCCAAAATCCAAAATCCAAAATCTAAAATTGAATTGGCTCATAACTCATAACTAAATTCTTCATGGCTAATCCAGATCCCAATCGCGTTTTAAGGCGTTTACCTATCGTTGTGGGTGGGCTAGGGGCTGTACTTTTGTTAATTAACCGCTTGCAATCACCCGAATTAACAGAATCTCAAGCTCGTGCCGATGTACTTGGTGTAATTTTAAGCGCCGTTTTAATATTAACGGGTTTAATTTGGCAGCAGGTACAGCCCAGAATACCCGATACAGTACAACTTATAGGCGAAGAAGGTTTTTTTCTCGTGCCAGATTTATCAGATACGGTAAAAACAGAATTAGCTTGGGGATCTCACTTATTGTTGACAAATACAGTAACTCGTAGCGTAGTGGTTTACTATCAAGGCAAAGTTTTATTGCGTCGCGGGATTTTAGGAGAAAAATCGGACGTTACACCAGGAGCAATATTAAAAAGAGTTTTATCCAAGCATCAGCCAGTTTATTTAGTCGATTTAAAAGTGTATCCCGGAAGAGTTGAATTTGATTATTTACCAAGCAATACTCAAGGTGTAATTTGTCAACCAATTGGTAAAGAAGGAGTTTTAATTTTAGGAGCGCACGCTCCACGCAGCTATACCAAACAAGACGAAAAATGGATTGCAGGAATTGCCGATAAATTAGCTGTTACTTTAAATTAGTGGATTGGGAATTGGACATGGGGCATGGGGAATTGGGAATAGTTAGGAGTAGTGAGTAGTGAGTAGTGAGTAGTGAGTAGTGAGTAGTGAGTAGTGAGTTAGGAACTAATTTCTCCTTGTCCCCCCTCCCCCATCTCCCCCATCTCCCCCATCTCCCCATCTCCCCATCTCTTCCATAATTAATAACTAAGAAATTAAGAAATATGCAACTTATCTACGGCTTAATAATTGCCTTAATGCTCGCGGGTGTAATTGGTGCTGTGGTTCCTGGTGTTCCGGGAACGAGTTTGATTTTAATTGGAATTATTATTTGGGGATTTATCAAAGGAACATTCGCTTCTATTAGTATCCCCTTAATTGTTACCGGAGTCGTTTTGCTGCTAAGTATGGGGATTGATTTTTTAGCCGCGTACTGGGGAGCGAAAAAAGCTGGCGCAAGTAAATGGGGACAAATTGGTTCAATGATTGGGTTAGCAGTAGCATTCTTTGGATTGTTACCACCTTTTTTAGTTGTTGGCGGCCCTGTGATCGGAATTTTTATTGGCCCGCTTTTAGGAGCAATTATTGGTGAATTAATTTATCGAAAAGATTTATTAGTAGCAATTAAAGCTGGTTTGGGAATTGTTGTAGGTAGTTTGATTGGCAATATTATTCAAGGTTGTTTGGCTCTAGCAGCAGTTATAGTTTTTCTTTTTACCACTTGGTCCCAGGTGTTTGGAAGTTAAGTTTTGCAGTCAATTGTAAGTCAAGTAATTACCAGCTTGTTAGAGTATCGAAATCGAAAATAGACCAATTGTAATGCAATATAAATAAAGCGAAATTGGAGTATAGAATCATCTATACTCCAAAAAAATGTCACATCAAGTTAAAAATTCTATACAAAAAGCATGAGACGAAAGCTCCTTAGAACAATTGTTTTATTGTTTTTTCTTGAGACTGGATATACCCGCGAAGGAGTATATCCGAAACATTTTAGTTAGATAGTCGATTAAAAAGAAGCTTTAAAAAAAGAATTTACCCTGTTTTGATTATCAAAAAAACCTAATTTGCAAACTTTTTACGCTTCTTGACACCGAACATACCAACCAGTGCTAAAGCACCAAGGCTCAAGGTTGTTGTAGGTTCGGGTACGGATTGAACAACCTCTATTCCAGAAAGGGTAACACCATCACCGCTTCCTTTACCATCATCTTTACCAAGCTGTAATACTAAAGAACTTACATTATTAAACTTTAACGATTGTTTGTTACCGTCTTTTCCTGCTGCTAAGAACTTATTTACAGTCTGTCCGTTAATTTCAAGGATTCCGCTAAAGGGTGATTTTTCTACATCAAAGAACTCAAGGGTAATTTCCTCAAGCATTTTGTCAAATTCAAATAAGAAGCGACCTACTTCTAATTCACCACCTTCAGATGCTTTACCATCTGTTTGGATCGCGGCAGCACGGAACCAATGTTCTCCTAGAGCTTCAGTTGTTCCACCATCTTTAGCTTTGAATTTAACAGCACCAGTACCAGTACCGTAACTGTTTTCAGTTCCTTTTTTATCTACAAATAATCTGCTGAGTCCGTAATTTACCTTTTGTTTATTATCAAAGTCAAACTGTTTACTTGTAACCTTGAAACCTAAACCACTGGTATTAATAGCTTTAGTTGGATCGAGAACTTGGAGGTTTGTCAATTGGATTTCACCTTCTTGTTGAGGTATCAAGCTAGCAGCATTAGCAGCAGGTGCAGCAGCAGCGAATCCTAAACCTAAACCGAAAATTGCAGCAATAACGTTAAACTTACGCATAATTTCCCTTTTTATTTAAGTGAGGCGGTAACTAATTTGTTTTGTTCGCCTCTGATTACTTACTAACTTAATAGACCAACTGGCAAAAACGTAAGCCCTAGCTAATAGAATTAACCCAAACTTTACTTTGAGATAAAAACAGACTATTCTTCCGAAAAATTACGATGTTTGGCGTGTTATTAATTATCAAAAAGCAAATTTTAATTGCTATCTATACCGAAAAATTACTGATTTTTATGCTCTTTAAACGCTTACCTTCAAGCCAACAAAGATTTTTTCGGTAATAACTAGGAAATTTATCTGGTAATTTCAATATTTGAAAGGCAAAAAAAAATTGAGTAGTAAGATAACTTAACTACTACAGTTAGATTACCTATCTACTCAATGAAGATTTAAAAAGAAGGAATTTTTTATAAGTCTAGATGCGGTTGTTACAACATATTTATACCAAAGAAGATTTCAAATATTTTAGTGGTGAAATGCGACCTAATAGAATTAAGCTTTTTGTGAAGCTCTCTTGCGGCGCTTGAGGGTAAGTACTCCAGCTACTGCTAGAACGCTCAAGCCAACGGTTGTTTCTGACTCAGGTACGCTAACTTGTAATGAAACACCATCACCAGTTTTGGAGAAAACGCTGTCGGGACCGGGCTTACCGAACTGGACTACTAAGTCTTCCACACCATTCAATACTAGAGTTTGGATGTTGCCGTCAGGTCCTGCTGGAAGTAGCATATCGAGCAAAGCTTGTCCTGTAAGCTTTTGTCCATTCAATTCAACAACCCCGGTGAAGTTTGCATCTTCTGTATCAAAGAAGCTTAGTCTTACTTCATTCGCAGTTTTGCCTAGAAAATCAAACTTGAAGCGACCAACTTCTAAGCGTCCATTTTCAAAGGGTTTCTTTGCACCTTCTTCGTAGGCTACAGCACGGAACCAAGTCTGTCCAATTGCTGGATTCGTTCCTTCATCTTCTCTTTTGAATGTGATTCCAAACTTTTGTAAGTTAGAGTTAGTAGTTTTTCTGTCGTCAGCGAATAAGCGGCTTTTTCCAAATTGTGGACCTTTGCCATCGAAGTCGTATTCTAAGCTCTCAACCGAGTAAGTGAATGGAACTTTGCTGCTATCAGTCGTATCAATACAGAAGTTTGGATCTAGACAACCAAGGCCAGTTTTGATTTCACCTTCTTTTTGAGGAACCAACGAAGCTGCTTGTGCTTCCGAGATAGATGCAGTAACAATACCTAAACCGATGGTGGAAACAGCGAGGGTTTTTACTAACTTTTTGAAGTTTCTCATTTTAATTTCTCCAGAAAATACTGATTTTTTTAAGTTTGTCTTGGATACTTTGTTTGTGTGTTTTTTCGTATCCATGTTTGTATAGTATTTCGGTGTAAGTGAATATGTCATCTCTTACGTCCAGTATTTATCGGAACTTAATCTTGGCAATAATTTATGGAAAATTACCTAGATAAATAAAAATGAAAATTACATTGATTTGTGTAGTCAATGCGATCGCAATAGCTGTTTAACAGTCAATTATTCTTATACTTTGTGAAAATTTATAGATGTTTTGAGCAAAAGCTTGTAAAAAGTCAAAGATTGAGAAAATTCTCGTAGTTTTATAAGTCTAACTTCTACAAATAAGGTGATGGGTTATGGGCGGTTTTAAGCGTAAAAAACCGGATTATCTCGGATAAATTCACAAGCTCGTTTTTCCTTAACTCCGTCAAAGTTGCTGCTTAATGCTTATTTCTATGATTATTCGACTTCTGAATGCAGCAAAGTGGGCTATAAGTGAGAAGGAAACTACGTTACAATTACTGACACCAAATCTCAAGTGGAACTTTGGGTAGCTACAGCTTGTTAATAGATTAGTTTCAACTCAACCATTTTTACCCATACCCATCCGTATAAACTTCCAAAATTTGCCCAAACCCTCTGCTACCCAAAGTGGTTTTTTCTCTAGTATTAGTTAAATTCTCGAAAATTCTCAGTTGAAAGCAGCATAGCCCGCTTCATATTCAACACAAATAAATAGCCCCTACCGAAGCGTTTGGTAGGGGTTTGAGGATGGGAAATAGGTAATTTGCGATCGAAGCAACTTGATAGATCGAGTAAGCAGGGAGAGTTTTGACTTAGTTGAATATCCTATAACCGTTTTTTATGCCCAATGCCCCAAACTAAAACCAACCTTCTTGTTCGAGAGTTTCGATTAATTGAAGTCCACGTGGATCACCTACTCCTAAAAGTGCGGCTTTAGTATCTTCACGCACTCCTAAATCTCGATCCTCGGCGAAAGCTTGAATCAAAGCATCAATAGCAGTAGCGTAAACAATATTATTCGGTAATTCGCGGCATAATTGTCCAATTGTCCAAGCGCAATTACTGCGTACTGCTGGCATCGAGTCTTTTACCAACCCTTCAATCAAAGGTGGAATTGCACCTACAACGGCTTCATAACCGACTTCTGCCATCTGCGCCAGAGAGCTAGCAGCCCACAATCGCACGGCAGAAATATCAGTTCTTAAGGCATCGGCTAAAGGTGCCAAGCAACGTATATCTCGGCAATTACCTAATGCCCAAACAACACCTTTTCGCACGTAGCCATTCCAATCTCGATTATATTGGTCGATCAACGGTTCAACCGCATCCCGGCTGGGATTGCGTCCGATACCGTATGCTGCACTCACTCGCACCAGAAGACAAGTATCTGTTAACAACTTAATTAAATGAGGAGTAGCACGAGCATCTTCAATATCGCAAAAAGCACGTGCCGCCAGCATTCTCTGCTGTGGCTGGGGATTTTCAAGCAGCGCTAACATCGCCTCTGGATTCGGTTTTGATTCGGATGATTCCGCACTCAGCGGCTCCATCTTATCGAGAGGGCTTTCTAGTTCCGCTTCAACATCAAGTAGGTAATGGTCATCTGCATCATACATAAATTTAAAATTACCATTACCCAGTATTTTTGGGAAGAGGATGGGGAGATGAGGCGATGGGGGAAGAGGGAGAGGGGGGAGAGGGGGGAGAGGGAGAGGGGGGAGATGGGGGGAGAAAAATTCTTAACTCCTAACTCCTAACTTCTAACTCCTAACTGGTTACTGTAATGGTTTAACCATCCACAATGATTGGGTTTGATAGCCAAGTTGGTTGTAAAGGTTTAGTGCTGGGGTGTTTGTTTGAAAAACTTGGAGCGCAATTTGAATGTCGCCTCTTTCTTTTGCCCAATTTTCGGCGTACTGCATTAAAGCTGTTCCAATTCCTTTGCGGCGATGTTCTGGAATTACGTAGAGAAGAAATATGTGTGCGTGTCGCAATCCCCTAATTTGATCGATCGCGTTTCCCATCCACAAGCAAGCTATTTGTTGTTTTTTTTCTGCTGAATGTTCTACCCACCATAAGGGGGTGTCTCTAGAAAGGTATTGCTCGACTGTTTGCGATAAGTGTGAAAAATCTTGTCGCGGAAACATATCTTGGTAGGTGCGCTGCATGAACTTTACCAGCAGCGCTCTATCCAAAGTGGAGCCGGAACGAATTGTATAATCCGGTAGTAGTTTTTCTGCCACTAATAACGTATTCGCGCCCTTTATATTTTTACGTTACTGCTGTCTTCTAAGGAAGGGAATGAAATTAAACATACAAATTCTGCTGCACCATTATTCCATCTGCTTATGCCTGGATCTTCTATGGGTGCGGGGGCTGCCATATCTGAAGGTAAAAAGATACGGGCGCTAACTGCTACTAACGCTAAGGTGAAAATTAGTACCGCAATTAGGGGAGCTATGTATTGACGTATTATTGCCATATATATATAGATAGATGTTTTTGTAGTAGATAATGTGAGGGAATTATTATTTAGTTTAACTAACTTATCTTAACTTTCTTCTGTAACAAGTCCCTCGATTTATCCAAAATATGAAATCCGGGGTACGTCACCGCCCTCTGTCGCGTTCCAAATCAGCGATCGCTCTTTGCCAATACCAATTTTCTGACATACCGGGATGATTTTGCTTTAGTTGTTCAACTAAGCGGTTTGCAGTTGCTGTATCGCCAACTAAAGCAAAGAGTCGATTCTGCAAATGTGCATCGGCTGTGGGTTCTGGTTCTGGGTATGCTGGTTGTGTGGAATACGATCGCGACTGACGCTTTTTAAATTCCCAAAATAGAACAAAATATAATGTGCCAAAAATAATTATTAAGCTGAGGGTTCCTAAGAAAGTTACCAAATTCAGCATTAAGAAACCCAAAATTAATTGGGAAAGAACATAGCCCAGCATAACCCCTATCGTCATTAGAATGACTATTGATACAATCGCAACGAATTCTTGCCCCATAAATCTATTTCCTTCTACAACATTTTTTTCATGTCTTGGTTTAAGAAATAGGGATTCTTGCTTCCATTGGGCAAAGACTGGCTATATGAATGTAGTTTAGAAAAAGTAGTGGTCGTCTAGCGATCTTACAATCTACGCCTTAACTTATGAGGCGATCGCTAATTGGAATTCTGTTTGGGTAGTAATTCCTAAAGCCAAGTATGCTATCTTACACACCACTTAGAGTGCATCAAAAACTAAAAGAACATACATAATACTAATTATACACCATACTAATTCTCCAGCCAGCGTGCCGACAATGGTCGCAAGTAACCCCACAACCCTCCTAATGTACAATCTCGGTTTTAGTAAACGCGGTTTGTACCAAAAAGAACGTAGATATATTTGTTACCAAAGCATCGCCCAGTTTGTAAAGGACTATTAATACCCATTAAAATATTTTTTACAATTAGTCGATGCTTGCACCCTGGCTTTAGAAAAAATTTTATTAGATTAAAACATCAACGATATCTTGACACAGTTGTATTTTACTGGTGTGCCAATACGCCGAATCGGAGGATGAGGAGAGGGGGTGAGGGGGAGATGGTAAGCCACTCTCGTGCGGAGGTTCCCTCCGTTGAGAGAAGTGGCGCAACCCGAAGGGGGGGATGGGGGGATGGGGAGAGGGGGAGAGGGGGAGAGGGGGACAAGGGGACAAGGAGTTTAATGTAGTGCGTTAACGCAGTGTGTCCGTCAGGATATGCATCTTGCGATCTTGAGACATACAGCGAGCAAGATGCTCGCACTACTTAATATAAATTAGATATTTCTTAATTTGGAAGTCCCTTAACTCATAACTCCTCACTCATAACTCCTCACTCTCAATGCCCTATTCCGTAGTTATTTTATAAATTTGATGTCCTTTAATTTCTACGCCACATTTGTCGAGACATTCTTGCCAACCTTTACGGGTTCCAATCTCGTTGGGTTTTTCAAATAATCCTTCTGCAATTTCTTGTTGGGTGAGTTGGGCAAATTCTTCGTATAAATGATATTTGGGGCTGACAAATGTTTCTTTACGGTGCAGTATGGGTGGGTTTTTCCTTTTGGAGTAGTCCCTACGGGTGATTTTAAATGTCTTTAAGTCGATTACTAAACCTGCTTTTAATGCTGGATGGGCATCTGTATCGAAATCGGGGTAATACAGGTAAGATATTTGTGGTTCGTTGAAGTGAAGTTTGATTAGTGTTGTTTCTTCAGGTCTTCCAAATACCCGACTGGCGCAGCCTTCGTAGATTCGCAGCAATGGTTCTAATTCTCCTAATGCTGTAGTATGAACGTAAAGGGCGCTTGGAGTACGTTTACCAATTTTACTTTTTTTGCAGGCTGCTTTGATAACTTCTGGTTGCCCTAAACTAAATAATTTTTCGTCGGCGATTTCACAAGCATCGCGATATGTACCGAAAAAAGCTTTGATATCGTGGCGGATTTTTTCGGGTAACTCTGAGAATCTGGGACGTTCTTTCTTAAATTGCACTAGAGCAAGATAAACTTGGATATCCAAAGAACGACGGTAGGCGATCGCATCCCATTCGGCTTCGTCTGTTGCTTGCAATATTACTTTGAAGGCGCGGCGAATGCTGGTAAATTCCAGCAATAATTTTTCTTCGATTTCTGGCTCTAATTCTCCTTGAACTGGTAGTCTGCCGCGTTTTATATAGAATTTAATTAATGGTGCTAGTTCCTGTTTGCAGTCTTCATATTTTTTAGTAGCAAGATGGATTCTCGGCGCAATTACGCGCGTTTGATAGTACTCAGCACGAAAGTTTTCTTTTTCTTGTTCGTCGCGAAACACAAAATAAATGCCTAACGCCACGGGTACGGCATCAACTTCCAAGGAGCTATCAATATACTTTTTAAGTTCTCCCTGTTCGTAATATTTTTGAAATGTATTGCGAAGAGTTACCACACCATCGCCATAAGCTATTTGATTTTTGCTGCTAGGGGCACTTACTAATACTTGAGCAGCAACTATTAATACTTTTTTAGTTAATTTCCACGCATTTTGAAGACTGCATAAGCGTTCTTGAGTATCTTCTATGACGTTAAGAATATATCCCAGATTAACCACATCAGCAGATTTCAAAGGCGCATCGGGACTATAATAAGGATCCCAACCCGCACTACGCACCTTCATAGCAGTCAATTTTTTTACATCACTGCCATGCCCGCATCCATAGTCAAAAAATGTTGTACTCGTATTAATAATTTCAAATTCGATTGCTAATCTTATCGGACGGGATAAATCTGTGCGGTAAATTGCTGCTCTGTGGCGTTCAATTGCTAAAGCTTCCAGCATCTCTACAAATCCAATTGGCAATTGGCAATTATTATCTCTTGACTTCTCCTCTCCTTGAAAGAGAGAGGATTCTAAGCAGTTGTTGCTACGCAGTCTGAAGACGTGCTGAGCCGCACCCTTGCGGGTGAACGCAACTTTTGTCACGAAACTTTTTCCTCAGATTGCGAAAAACATTATACTGCTTGGGGTCAGTCAAAACCCCGTCTATTCGCTTTAAAAATAAGCTAATTTTAGTCCTTGCTGTACCAACTAAGTAAAGCATCTTCCTCAAAATATTGGCTGCTGCATTTATATCGGCATGGACGATTAATCCGGTCTTTGTACGGTATTGGTCACGATTTATTCTTTTACCTGACGGCTTCCACGTTAAGGGTTTTTCGCCTAACTTGTGTAATTCATCTCGGTCTAAAAATGATGCTTTTGATGTGTATTCTTCAGTAATGACGTGTAGCTTTATGCCGTATTCGTTACATAACTCTTTCAATCTTTGTATTAAACGTGCAGTCGGCATTGTTACAACTTCATAGTTATTCTTTCTCCCTAAATTAATATTCTGCTTATTCCCTTTATTCCAGCCAATGACTACACTTCCTATTCTGTTTCTTAAGCAATGATTGATTAAGAAGCGACAAGCTTTGTTTACGGCATCTCGGACTATTAAGTTACGCTTAGAGGTCAGGCTGTCTAAGTAGTCATCCCAGAAGTCCTGATTTTTTCCTTCTTTGTATTGAGCTACTTTGTCTCGATACTTAAACAACTCAGTTTTTAACTTAGGTGCTTCAATTATGAAAGATTTTCCTCTCGTAGTAACGCAACTAAGCCAGTACTTTACACCGCGATCAATAGCAAGAAAGTGGTGGTATTGAAAGTTTGGATTATTTTCTAAAAGTTCTTTTCCATCGTCGCAGACCCAATCAATCCAAAATTCACCACGACTCGGACGTATTCTGATTTCTTTCACTAAGTTGAAATCGACAAACTCAGGAACTTCTATCTTGATTTCACGTCGGACATCTGGTTTAGCTAACCTACTTATTGATGGGTAGACGTAACCATCTTTATAGATCAAGGCTTGAGACGGAAACACAACAGAATATAGTCCACCGGATTTGCGATATCCAGGAATTCTAGGTCTGTCTACTTCTCCTTTGAAGAATAAATCAACTAGTTTGTTGAACGAACTTATAGCCTCTTGTACCGATTTCAGGGTTTGCTGTGCCGATTGAGCAGCCATTATCTTATAATGCTCTGACGGCTTCAGCAATCTTTCTACCTCGTAGTAATTAGTTGCTGTTATTTTTCTCAGCTTCCAGCCAGTTCTTAAATCATCCTCCCTCCAATAAGTTGAATGTCCCCCAGTACTTTCTAGTTGCTGATAATGACGTTGTTTGAACTCGTAAATGCCAGAGTTGTAAAGAGAATTAGAAACTTCACACTGCAACACCCAAAAACTCAATTCTTCTTGAGAGAACCTAGCTTTTATTGGAATAGTCCTAAAAATATTGACGAACCTCCTTTCCTTTGCTAATCTATATTTAGTATAAGCGCCTAAGCTAAATATGTCAACAAGAAAAAGTATCAAAGGTACAAAAAATACGCCATTCCTTTATGACGAAGTAAAACAGAGGCACAGTATATTCTTAACTCCAAGTTCATGGGAATGGTTGAAGGAACAAGCTAAGGCTAATGATACTAGTCCTAGTGAATTGATCGAGCAAATAATAAGACACACTTCATGTTAAAACAGGGGCGTGTCCGTTTCATCCCCTGGCTATAAGCAAGCGGGGTTCTCACTTAGAGCAAGGTCTTGATAGAAGAGGAAAAAGGGAATAGGGAGGGCATTGGGCATAGCTCACGGAGTAAGGAGTAGTGAGTAGCAAGTTTCTTGTAGCAAGTAAGTTATTGTCATAGGGCTGCGCGGGCTGCGCTGATTCAAATATTTCTTACTCACTACTCGTTACTTATTACTCGCTACTTTAATAATGTCCCCCATCCCCTTACTTCTCGATCGCTAATTCAATCAAGTCTTCAATTTTCTTAATATTTGGATCTCCTGCTAAGTAGCCGATACCACGATGTAGGTGCAAGCGAAATTGGGTTGCGAGGGTTTCTTTATCGGTTCCTAATCCGTCATTATGACAGCGTTGTTTGAGCGCCATGAGCAATATATCGGACATTTCACCGCCAAATATGCGCCAGTTTAATTCGACGTTACTATCTTGGGGTATCGGTACGGGAGAAGGAATACTTTTTTCTGCGAGGGAACGACAAAACCCCCAGCGACAAAGTATATTCCACTGGTCAATTTTAGTAAAGCGTCTCAGTTTTAAAAGTTGATCTTTGCCTGTCTGGGATAAGCGGATGCGTTCGATTGGTGATTCCATGTTTTGAGAGATGGGGGAGAGGGGGAGATGGGGGGATGGGGAGACAAGGTGACAAGGTGACAAGGTGACAAGGTGACAAGGAGAAATTAAAATTCTTAACTCCTAAAGGTTACTGAGCTTGTCGAAGTACTCCTAACTCCTCACTCTATTGGTTACAGCAACGCGGTATTAAATTTCAGTTACTGAGCTTGTCGAAGTACTCCTAACTCCTTACTCCTAATTATTAACTCCTAACTCTTAACTCCTCACTCCTAACTTCCTTGCCCTATTCCCAAAAATAACCCGATTCTACGGTTGTTTGTCGAGTTTCTTGGGAATATTTGAGGACGTATTCGCGGGCGATCGCTTCGTTTTTACGGAGGGTTTTTACTTCTTTTTCTGCTATTTCTGTGTCGGTGGAAAGTAATATTACTTGATGGGATGCTGAGGGAAAATATCTTTCTACTAGGTTGCTGCGGTGGGATGAGTCTAATCTTCCTAATGGGGTGTCAATGGCAACGGGTAATTGATGCCCGGATACTCTCGCTAGTGCCCAAAGGAAGGCGATCGCCAATAGTTGTTTTTCTCCTGCTGATAAACGATGTTTGTCAACTTGTTGGGAATTTAAGTCGTATAGGGAAAGGCTGAAGCTGTTGGTGTCGATGACGATGCGGTGTACTAAGTCGGATTTGTGCAGCAGGTAGCGGAAGCATTCTGTGACTTCGGTTTCTAATTTATTTAGTTTTCTTAAGGTAAGTCGTTCGCGAAATAGTTTGAGGGTTTGTTGTACTCTTGTCGATGCATTGATGATGTTCTCTTTACTTTTATGTTCGATGGTTTGGACGCTATATTCTGTTAAATCTTTTTTGAGTTTATCAATTTCTGTTTGTAGTTCTATTAACCGACGAGTTACTGTTTCACAACTGCTTTTAATATCGGCAACTTGATTTTGCGCTTCTTTAACTGATTCTACTAATTTTTGATAATCTTCTGGTGCTGCTGCTGCTTGTATTTGTCTTTCTAAAGTAATTATTTCTTCTTCTTTATTTTTTAATTGTTTTAGTTGCTGTTTGGCAGTAATTTTAGTAGTTTGCAAGTAGTACAGAATATTACCTAATTGACTCAAACTTTCTGCATCAGCCATTAACCAAGGTGATTCTTTTAAGGATGTATTTATAGTTTGTATGTCTTCGTCTAAAAAGGTTTTTATTTGAGCAAATTTATCTGATGTTATATCTATGTTTTTAACTAAATTCAGTAAACGTTTGTCTCTTTCTACTAATATATCTCTGGCTATTTGCTGCTGTTTAACTCTCGATTCTACTTCACCTCTTTCTTGAGCTTGATTTAGTAATGGTTCGATTAATTTTAATGGTAAAACACCTGCTGCTAATTCACTCATTTCCTGACGAGTGTTTTCTGCTTCTTTTGCTTTTGCTATTTTCTGTTGTTCTAGCTGACTGCTTTCTGAAGCAATTTTTCCGCCTTCACTGACAAATTTATCGAAGGCTTCTTGTTGATTTTTTTCTGCTTGCTGTAAAAATTTATTATCTTGCGCCTCTACATTTTTGGTTTCTTCGTATTCTTCTTGTAAATCCTTAAGCTGCTTTTCTATTCCTTCTAAATTTGCAAGTTCTTTTGTATCGGCAAGTTCTTTTCGTTTACGATTAACTAATATTTCTAAATCTGCTGTCAAACGTTCCGCTAATTCTAAACCCAAAAGAGCGCGAATTGCTTCTACTACAATGGCGGGTGTAACTTCAAGTTCTGCTAATTCTTTTACCTGTTCGCCATCAAATAAAAATAGGTTAGAAATTCCTAAAGGTAAGAGATTTTCAATATATTCATCCCAAATATTTACTAATCCTTCATCCAGCCATTCATCGTTTTCACGAATATCTAAAATACCTAAATGGTCTTTACCGTCTTTAGGATTTTTTTCCCAAGTTCTAACTACACGATATCTAACGGGTTTATCGTTTTCAATATGTTCAAAAGCTAGCTCAATGCGAGTTTTATCTGTAGGTGATTTATGGGTATTTACGCATTGATTGAGAAAGTCATGATAACTTAAATTACCGCGAGTCGAACATTGAGCGCGATGTCCGTAAAGTGCCAGACGAATCGCATCCATAAAGGTTGTTTTTCCCCCACCATTCATTCCACCTACAAGGATAATTGGACGAGGATTTTCATTGTCATTTGGTGCTAAATTTATTACTTGACGACCGCAATAAGGGCCAAAGTTTTCTAAAACAAGTTCGAGAAATATCATATCAAGATGGGCATGGGGAATAGGTTAAAGGTTAAAGGTTAAAGGTTAAAGGTTAAAGGTTAAAGGTGTAATAAACTAATTTTTAACTTTTTAACTCCTAACTCCGGTAGTACTCACTGTTCGGCATCTGACTTGTTTTTCTTGAATTTTATACTTGCCCAATTTTCTAGGTTTTCATCTGTTACCTTCTGTGCTGTAACGTCGCCTAAAGTCAACTGTTTTACTTTGTCTATATCGCCTTTACCAGCAGCATCTTTTAAGTCACGTTTGAAGTGGGCGTTTTTAATTGCATCTTCCTGAGTTCGCGAGCTTGTTTCAAAACATTTTTCTAAGGCATCGTAGATTCCTACTCGACGCGATTTTTTGCGATATTGACGCTCTGTATCTAACAGTTTCGCCATCAATTCTAAATGCATCGCATCGTTTTCACAGATTTCTTCTAATACTGCCCACTCATCGCTACCTAATAAACTGTAACCCGCACCGGGGCGGGAGTCTACAAAAGATTCGCCTGTCACTTCTTGATAAATTCGGGGTAAACTATCGTCAAATTCGTGTTTTTCTTCTAACCAAATGCGTCTGATTTCACTCAGTTCATCTGGGGTAATTAATGTAATATCGCGCATATCTTCGGGAGCAGTTTGACGAGCTTGGGTTTGCGCTGACAATACCCTCGTTAACCAATGTTCGCGCCAATATTTTGTATAGGGACCTGGTACGGGTTGCACTGATGTTTGACCATCTTTATTCCGCTCAAAAAGTTGCACTTTGCCCCAAATTCGGCGAAAATCTCGCTTATCGTGGTCGTCTTGAATATCTAGCTCGTTACGAATATCTAAAAGCGGCTGCATCCATTCTTTTTCTTCATCATTTTGAATCATTGCCTCCATTGATTTATCTTTAGTTACCATCGTGCAAACCCAACAGCCAAACCGCGAATCGCCGCAACTAGGGGTAGAAGTATCGACAACTAAAGGACATTCGTTATCTGCCGTCGCACCGCGATACATCGAAAATAAATCTTTGTTATTCCCTCCCCAAGGATTTTCACATTGATTGAGGTAAATCCATACATCGTTATTGCTCCAATCTTCGATGGGGGTGTAAATCAAAGAGTTTGGTAAGCTGGCATTTGGACTCAAGCGATCGCGTATTCTACCTGCTTGATGCTTTTGCATGGTGGCAGCCCGTCTCGAACTTTCGGCTTTGCGAGTACCCAATACTAAAATTGTTTCGCCGTTAGCTCTAACCATTTCTCGAATAAACTGGTTGGCTGGATTAATTTTTAAACGCGGCGTACACCAACGAAACTGATTGCGGGGAGCCGGATAACCCCTGCCGATTAAATTCACCCAAAATGTATCTTGAATTACTGGCAACAGCAAATGAGGTTCGATGGGCATTCCTCTTTCTTTAGCCGCAGATCCCAGCAACTTCATCGAATTTTTAACCCATGCCGTAACTATGGGATTTTCTACGAGCGTATCCGTAGTAATTACGTGGATTTTTTTACTGCGTTTCTTTGGCGGTAGAGCTGCGATCGCATTCCAAATAAGTTGCAAAATCGTGCTGGAGTCTTTACCCCAAGACACGCCAATAATCCAAGGTATTTCGTCTAGTAAATATAATTCCTGAATTTCTTTGGTAATCTGTGGAATTTTATCAATTACCGTAGCGGGTGCTGGCTGGCTTTTTTCTGATTGTTGGGCAAGAGTCATTCGATTTTGGATTTTCGCTAATAGGATTTTGGATTAGCCGCGATAATTGACTGTCAGATATTTGTTCGGATATTTGTATTTATATAGAGAAACGAAAACTCTACATAGGGCTTGCTGGTATAGCCTGTACTTAGATTTGAAATACTGGCACACCTTTGTGTTGCCTGTTGCCTGTTGCCTGTTGCCTGTTCCCTTTCTCAACAAATAGTTTTATTAATCAAACCAAATTCCTATATAAGAGCAAAAACTAGTATTACATATTTTTGTACCAATAGCGGTTTTTAAAAACTTCTAATTTAATATTTCTTTTTTGAATCGTTTTTATATATAGTATTTGGATGTCAGTATTTAATTGTTTTAAGATTTGTGATGAAAAAAAGTACATCTACCTCAGCAGCGGTTATTTCCAGTCAAGATAAAAAAAAATTTTCTGATTTACTAACTAAATATCTAAGCGAAAACCAACAGCTATTAGTCCAGAAAACGGAAATGGGCGGTACTCAAGCTTACGTCGGTTCCGTTACTTTAGAATGGTTTGCATCTCAAGTTCGCTTTGCATCTTTTTTACCATTATTGCGAAGTAAGTACAATCCCGATACTGATAATATCGAAATTGACGCAGAAAGTATAGATGATATTCAGCAACGCCCTTTAGATTGGTCGCGACAAGCACCTTTAGTTCAGTATTTAGCAGCACGTAAAAATCATAAATTTCCTCCCGTATTAGCTGTAATTAGTCAGCCTTGGGTTGATAATTCTAAAGCATCTGAATGGGATAGTAAAGGACGAGCTAAAAAATCCACTACGGAATTTACTAGTTTAGATGAAAATGGTCAATTTGGCTTGCTCGATATTAGTACGGAAAATGTAACTATTTATGCATTAGATGGTCAGCATAGATTGATGGCGGTACAGGGTTTGATGGAGATACTCAAAACTGGTAAGTTACCGCGCTATAAGAAGGATAAAGCTAAGAATAATAATTTTATTACCATTGATAATTTAACAGAAAAATACCGAGTTGAAGCCGAATATTTAGAACAATTACCCCAAGAAAAAATCGGTATAGAATTGATTTGTGCGGTAGAGAAGGGAGAAACCCGCGAGGAAGCAAGACGTAGGGTAAGGTCAATTTTTGTACACGTCAACTTGATGGCTGTACCCTTGAGTAAAGGACAGTTAGCACAGTTAAATGAAGACGATGGTTTTTCTATTGTTGCCAGAAAGATAGCAGTTAGCCATCCACTTTTAGAACAGCGTAAAGATCGGAAATCTCGCGTAAATTGGAATAGTGCTACAGTTGCAGCTAAGTCTACAGTTTTGACAACTTTGCAAGCTTTAAAAGAGATGTCAGAGCGTTATTTAGAACACAAATATCCTCACTGGAAACCCTTAGATAAAGGTTTAATTCCCATGCGCCCGGAGGATGAAGAATTAGAATCAGCGATCGCAGATTTTAATCAGTTATTTGATAATTTAGCGAGTTTACCAAGCTATAAACTTTTAGAACACGAAGATACTCCAATGTTCCGGAGGTTTAGTTTTGAAAAAGATGAGGGAGAAGGTAATATTTTATTTCGTCCCGTCGGACAAATGGCATTAGCAAAAGCTTTAGGTATCTTAATATTTGAAAAAGGTTTCTCTATCGAAGATATTTTTGCCAAGCTGCAACTCTTTGATAGTAAAGGTGGTTTTAGTGGAATGGAATTTCCGAAATCTCTTTGGTATGGGGTTTTATATGACGCGAATCGCAAGCGGGTATTAGTTGCGGGGAAAGAGTTGGCAACGCGGTTACTCGTTTATATTTTGGGTGGAGTTAAAGATAAGATGGAGCGTGCAGAATTAAGGAATGATTTAGCGAAAGCAAGAACTATTGAAGATAAAACTGTGGATTTTAAAGGTAAGTTTGTAGAGCCGAAGCAGGTGGGGTTGCCGGGGGTTTTGTGAGGGGAGTTGTGGCAAATCACTCTTATTCTGGGGCTATACAAACAAAGTCCACCTGCGTGGACTATAAAACCTATAAAATATTGTTTACACTCATGTTTGATTCTGATGAATTTTGTCAGGTGTTTTTAACCTCCACCACCTCCACCACCTCCACCACCTCCACCACCACCTCCGCCACCACCACCTCCTCCTCCTCCGCCACCGCCATCTCCGCCACCTCCACCTTCACTGCTGCTAAAACTATGACTCCATGCAAGTGCAGTTTTGATAGAATCAACAGAATTAGAATTAATTGCTCCTAAACCAAATAAAGCAAATGTCAAGGAAATATTAGATGAAATTCTGCTACGGGGATTTAGTTTGTATAACTGTTTTAAGACATAATCTCCATAACAACTTCGCTCCTGTTGAGGTAGCCACCAGTTTACTTTATCTACTATAGATAGGATGACGATACTAAATATCAGATGCATACCACTAGTAAACAGTGCGATCGCAAATGGTATGCCAACTACATAGCGATAAAGTTTTATTTTCTCTAATTGCTGTAGAGTAAGAAGTAATTCTTTTCTCCGTAAACAAGTTACAATTCCCTGTAAATAGATAGAATCGCATGAGTTATTAATAATCTTGTAAAGAAGATTTTGTTCGATTGGACGTAAATTTGGATTATGTATACTGGTTTTATTAAATTTTCCTTCTGAAAAGGTGACACTTCCTGAATGCATCAAGTTGACAATTGCTAAGTCAATTACGCGCTTTTCTCCTCCTACAAGATAGGCAATTTCATAGTCATCAAGTGATGGTAGTTGCTGGGAAGTTCGAGGTGTCTGGTCAATTCTTTTATGTAAAATATTTCCTAAAAAAAAGGCAGTAATATATAGCGCTGCAATCGCAATTACACGATTAATGTCTGGAAAATATGAATTCCCCGAATAAACATCAGATACATTCAAAATTCCTTTGGGAAAGGTAATTTGAACTTCTAATTCGGTTTGAGGAGCTAATTCTTCTTGTGCTATGAATTCAATGGTTTTATCATCTATTTTTCGACTCTGTGCCGATACACCAAAGCTTTGATATTTAATGATTTCTCCTGCTAACTCTTCGGGAAAGGTTACGGTAACTCGACTCTTTTGAATCGAAGAATTTCTTTCTGAAAAAATCGCTTTCCAGTAAACTTGTAGATTGTCTCCCGATTTATGTAATCCTCCGATAACGCGATATTTAATTACAAAAGTATGACTTTCGGGTGGATTAAGTGGATGTTTCCAGGTTATCCATAATTGATTATTTTCAATTCCCGTATCCGATGGAATAATTTGATTATTTTCGGAAACGGATACATCGGTGATTTCTTTAACTTTATCAAGAGGTATGTAGCGATAGCGTTGATTTGTGTGGTTGCTAGTAAATGTATATTTTTGAGTTTCGGTGACTAACATATCGCCGTTATTTTGCACTGCGATATCAACATTGATAAATTCCCAGTAAAATGGTGTTGTTTGAGCGTTGATATGGTTAATCGAAACAGTCAGCGTTAGCAATAGAGCGGTAGCAAATAGCAAAGATCGTTGGATTATTTTTGTTAGTTTCATTCTAATTTTTCACTTTTTTCAATTTTAAAGTCAAAACTCCAGAGCTTTCGTCACGCTGTCTACTTGCTCCGAAGAAACACTTTCTATAAGGTTTATCTGCTAAAACTCAAGAATTTACGAGAATATATGTTTTTTTTATTTGTTGCTAGCAGCGAAAAAACGTGACTAGTTAAACACTTGTATTTTGCTTTACTTAGTATAAATACTTAATAGTTCAAATAAATATTACAGCAATAGATTCTTTTATTTGGTTTTTATAGATAAATTAAGCATTTTAGGATTAGTATTAAGTGATTCAAATTAATTAAAAAAACCGTTGCTTAAAAACCCAGTTTTTCTAAAAAACCGGGTTTATAATTTTTATAAATGATGTAATAAAGGCGTATTAACTATTCTCAAGACAAAAACTTACTCAAATCAAACTCTCCCTGCTTATCTTCCTTAAACCTTTCCGCACTCAATATCAACAACAGCCTTTCCGAATAATCTACCGCACCTCGCAATTCAGTTTGCAATATTTCCAAACCACCATTCGTATATTCTTCAAAAATATGATTGCGTTCAGTTTGAGATTCTTCCTCAGTTACCGAAAGTACTTTTATATCCTTAGTTTCGGTAATTCCAATCAGTTTAATTACCCAGTCATAACCCATTGAAGCAAAAGTTTCTACTTTTATAGGCGAAGGTTCCCTTTTAGAAATATCTCCCAAAGGCACACGGCGATCGTGCTTTTTACCCAAAGTAGCCGCAAAAACAACCACGTCGGCAAAAGTTTGAAAAGGTCCCGTTGCACCATTCCAAGATGTTAAACTTTGTACTAACTCCGCCTTATCTTTTGCAACCCGAATTCTACCAGTTTCAGCCATTTTCAGTTATCAGTAAACAGTGAACAGTTATCAGTTATCAATTTATATTGATTGTTAATTTTTATTTGCTTCTTTAAATGAAATTTTACATATTACATTTGCCTAAAATTACCAACCCTTTTCAATTCTTTCCTCAGCGCTCTCTGCGCCTCTGCGGTTTTTTTAAATTCTTTTAATCAGAAGAATGGTGCGTTACGGCATTTTATAACTTATAACCTAAAATCAAATTTTATCGTGCCGTAAAACACCCTACAATTTACCCGTTAGTTGTTAGTTGTTCACTGTTCACTGTTCACTGTTCACTGTTCACTGTTTATTCCCTCTCAACTTCGACAATTTCA
This sequence comes from Rivularia sp. (in: cyanobacteria), assembly GCA_965234645.1. Taxonomy (GTDB): domain Bacteria; phylum Cyanobacteriota; class Cyanobacteriia; order Cyanobacteriales; family Nostocaceae; genus Rivularia. Next base: position 1,818,154 of record OZ248344.1, read on the forward strand.
CTATATTCAAACTCATTCGGACTTTGTTTTACTAAAGGATATCTTTCTCCGCTCAATTCAATAAAATCTTGTTCGCAATCGGGTTTGGAAGAATAATAAGTCAATACATATTCTCTACCAACTCGGTATGACATTTCGTCTTCTACTTCACCTCTCCATTGTGTCTTTGTTACCAACACGATTAATTGATTTGCTAATTTTGGAATGATTTGAGCTATGTGCTTTCGGTAAATTACATCTAAGCTTCCGAAAGGTGAATCCATAACAATCGGAAACGTACTGCTATCTGCTACCATAAGCATTTTATTTTGACTCCAATCCCGCACGCGATCGATAATGCTGCTGATAAATGATAAGCTCAAAACCTGGTTTTCTCCGGTGGATGCTGCAACTGGCATTGCTAAACCAGAAGTATTTTCTATTAACGTTAATTCGTATTTTTCGCTGATTGTGGGAATATAAGGTGTAAAGGAAATTTCGCTAAATATTTCTTGGACTCGTTTTTCTAATTGCAAGCGGAATTGCTCTTCCTGCAAAACTTTAACTTGGGTTAATCTATCGATCGCGTCTTGTGTGGCGCTGATACGACGCTGTGCTAATATTTGTTTTTCTTCGTTTAATTTCTGCTTGGATATTTGTTTATTCAAACTTTCCAATTCTGTTTTTAAGTTAATTACCTTCTGCTGGTTGGCACCTTGTTCTAAAGTTAACTCTGTAATCTTCTCTTCAATTTTATCTAAACGCTTTTGTAAACTTCTAATTTCTTCACTAGGATCTTTTCTTAATCTTTCTTCAATATTATCTAACTCTGCTTCAATTTCAGCAATAACTTGTCTTAACTGACTAATTCTAGCTTGCTCCTTATCAATTTCTTCCCAAAATATCGCTGCTTGTTTGTCAATTTCATCAACTTGAGCGCTGATTCTAATTGCTGTTTCTTCAACTTCCGAGGAGCCAGCTTTCTCTAACCAGGTTTCGACATTTCTACGAGCATGATTCTTTTCATCTAAGCTCGTACCGCAAATACAGCTATCTGACTCCAACAACTCTTGAATAAACTCTCGCGAAATCCCTGTAGTTAATTTTCCTTTCTGCTTCAAATTATCAACAATTTCTCGAAACTGTACTGTTGTTTCCGGTAATAATACTGTATACCCACGCGTAGATATGGCTTTTTTAATAGTTTCTCTTGTTTGCCGTAAATTATCTTGATGCGACGCTTTCTGTTTTTCTAATTCCTGCCGTCTCTCCTGTAAATCTTTCGCTGCATTCAGTTCCCGCAATCGTTTACTAGTCTCTTTTTTAAAAGTATTTTGATATTCTAATTCTTTAATTATTTCTTGCTGTCGTTTGCTAATTATTTCAATTTCAAGCTCAATTTTACCCTGGTCTTTTAATAGTTTTTTAATTTCCGAATCACCAATTATTCTCAACTCATTTTCTAAACTTTTCTTCGCTTCTTGTAAATGTCGAATCGAACGATTTATTACCTCTACACCCAAAAATATTTTAGTAGCTTCCGCGATTTCCGCCTTTTTATCGGAACGAACTATTTCTTCAATTCGTTCGCCATCGAAAAAGAAATATTGATGTAAACTTGCAGGTAGAATTTGTCCAATAATCTCTTCCGGTTGTTGCGGTGGCAGATACCATCTACCGTCATCTCCCGCTACCTGCATATATATTTCTGTTTTACCAACATCAATATCTTGCTGGTGTTTGTAAACCCGACATTGGCGTTTTACTCGATAGCGTTTCCCGTCATGTTCCCACGCTAACTCCACCCAACATTCCACACCTTGCCCAATTTTCGCTTCGGCGATCGCTCTTTTATTTACAAGTTGATCGATGGAGGCAAAAGCCGCACTAAATTTTTCGTATAATACCCATGTGAATGCATTCAGCAAACTCGTTTTACCCGCACCATTATTACCGTAAATAATAGTAGTATTGTTTGAGTTTGTCCCCGCAATCTGGATTTCACAAGTTTTACCGTAAAAAGAGCGAAAGTTACAAAGCTTGATAGAAGTCAGCTTCATTTTACAGCTTCCTTAACGATTGCTAAAATATCTTCATTAATATGACCAAAACTTTTTTTATCAAGTCTGCTTTTTTCTAAATGCCATACTTGCTCGATAATTTGCCGTACTTCTGGTGATGCGCTGGTAATTGGTTCTTGAACTTCATCTATATTATGCTGTTTTTTCATCGCGGTTTTCAATATAGCAATTTAAGCTATATTTTACCCGTAGTCGCTATACTCTGTTATCCGTAAACTCACTGTAACGTTGTTTGCTTCAATTATGCTTTTAAGGCTGATTCTTAATAGCCAACTATTTTATAAATGTATTATTTGAAACCGTAAATAAGGTTTAAGAAACAAATTTCATGTATAATAAGATGTAAAGAAATTTAAATCGTTTTTTACTATTTATCTCGGAAAAAAATTTATTTTAGAACCGCTTTTCTGCTATTATTTTTATATAAAGTATTTCATCATAATGGGAATATTGCTGGTTAAAAAAAATTGGACAATATTCCCATTATAAAAATATCTATCTCTATATTTAATTATCCCACATTGCGGTCGTCTTTTAATTGTTTTTTTCAGCCTGGGAGCGTGAATTTTTTCGGGTGTGTTATGGCGCAACGGGTAATTTCGGCGATCGCAAAATACTCTTTTCCCCTTTCAATGCACCGTTTTAATTTTAATATGTGATATCTTTTGATTGCCCAATAATCTCGGATGGTGCGTTAGATGCATCAAAGTTATCGTTTAGATTTGTAAATAGTTCTGCATCCAACACACCTTGCAAAAAAAATAAATTTATTTTAGAACCGCTTTTCTGCTATTATTTTTATATAAAGTATTTCATAATGGGAATATTGCTGGCTAAAAAAAATTGATCAATATTCCCATTATGAAATTATCTATCTCTATATTTATTTAATTATCCCACATCGCGAGCATTTTTCTTTTTTTAACGAATAAATTGAAAATTTTTTTAATCCAATGCCCAATGCCCAATGCCCAACTTACACATCCATCAACCCATACCGCTTTTGTAAATCCAGTAATTTCATCCTGGCTTCACCAGCATTGTCAGCTAAATCGGCAAACTCAACAAAGCGACGCAACTCTTTTCTTAACAAATTGCGCTCCACTTCTAAAGTATTTCTATCTAAATCTGGAGGCAGTACAATCATATCGAATATAGTTGCACGTTCCTTACCGGGATGAGGGCGTAAAACACGTCCCCGCCGCTGGATAAATTGACGAGGATTGCTCGAACTTGCTAAAATCACGGCTGTTTTAATTGCTGGAATATCAACTCCTTCATCCAAACAGCGAATTGCAACTAAACCTTGTAATTCTCCGCTTTCAAACTGGTTTCTTAAAGCTTCTCTCTCTACCAAAGAAGTTTCCGCCGTATAAGTACTAACTCTATAACCTAAATCAACTCCTAAAATGCGAGTTACTTCCTTCAATTGACGTAAATTCGCACGCCCTTCGGCTTCCTGGGAACCATCGCTGCAATAAAATAATGTATGAGTAGTTTCGCGACGACTTAACATTAATTTCCGTAAAGCATTTAACTTATTTTCAGCCGCACTTACTAACCTCGCACGCTGAATTAATAATGATTTGATATCTTCATTGTCTTCAATATTAATTAAATCGCCAGTTTCTTGCTGCTTATACTGTAAAACCCGTCCGATTTTTTTCGTCAATTTTGCATAAGCAAGACTTTCAGATTCGGTTAATTCTATCAACACCGGATAATAAAGATAGCGTACCAAAGCACCTTGAGCGATCGCATCTCTCAAAGTAAATTCAGGTTGCAAAACCGTACCAAAATAATTTAATACCGATTGAGTTCCTATCTCATCAAAATATCTTTCCGGTGTTGCAGATAACCCCAATCTTAAGCCTACATTGCGTGGTAAACTTTCCTCTAACTTTGGCGAACCTAAATTATGCGCTTCATCACCAATAATCAAACTTCTTTCAGGAAAATATTTCAACTGAGATTGGAAACCATCGCCGATTAACGTAGAATTAGTAGTAATTACCGTGAGAAACTGTTGAGAACCAGAACGCACATTATAAAGCTGCTCCGAAAGCTGCGTTTGCCAAGTGCGGACATTTTCAAAAGCTAAAATCGGCTGTAAACCAAACTTTTCGCATTCCCGCGCCCACTGAGTCACAAGATGGCGGTAAGGACACACCACTAACAATACTTGCAAATTAATTTGACTATATAATTCCCAAGTAACTGCTAGTGCTGTAATAGTCTTACCGCTACCAGTCGCCATTTTCAAAGTACCCCTACCATTATTAGCAAACCAATTATTTACAGCTTGCTTTTGGTAGCCTCGCAATTGCAGAGATGGCGGAATTTTCGGACATCCCGGTAATGGCTGTTTTGCTTGATAAGTACCCTTCTTTTCACCCGCACGATAAGGAATTTTCAGGCGAAAAGTAGTTGGTGTCTTATGATATTTTTTTTGCGTTAGATACATAAAATGGCGGCAACCCCGGTGATGATTCGTAATTCGTAATTAAAGGCATGGGGAGAGAGGGTAGAGGGGGAAGAGGGGGTAGAGGGGGAAGAGAATGTAGAAAATAAATTATTAACTTGCTACTTTCTACTCACTACTCCTAACTCCTAACTCCTAACTCCTAACTCCTAACTCCTAACTCCTAACTCCTAACTCCTAACTCCTAACTCCTAACTCCTAACTCCTAACCTTTAACCTGTTCCCCCATTCCCTGCTTCAATTGTAATTACGCCAAACAGCAACCAACGAACCTTGCACCTGTACTTGCCCTGCATCAACTTCAATTGGCTGATATTTAGAGTTTGCAGGTTCGAGGGTAATTCGTTCGGAACTTGTACGATAAAATCGCTTTAATGTGGTACCGTGTCCGTCTACCATTGCGGCGACAATGGTACCGTCTTTGAGCATATCCGGCTCCTGTACCGGACGCAAAAATACCATGTCTCCATCAACTATGGAATCTTCAATCATGCTGTCGCCAGTTACCCGCAAAGCATAAGTTTGAAAAGGTAATTTTATTTCTTTAAAATCCAAATGCTCCACAGCATCGGTAAAGGGTTCAATTAAACCACCAGCAGCTATGGTTCCCAAAATCGGTACGCCGGGTTCTTCGGGATGCAAAACTCTAATAGTCCGCGCTTTACCTTCACTCCATTCAATATATCCTTTGTTGCGTAAATGCTCCAAACGGCTTTGAATGGGTGCAGGTGACTTCAAATTCATCGCTTGCATCATCTGACGAATTGAAGGTGAATGCTGACGCATTCGGATATATTCCGTCAGCCAATCGTAAAGTTCTCTTTGTGCTTCTGTCAGTTTTTCCATAGATTTATAGGGAAGTAAAATACAAATGTCCCTAGAACATTAGTACTACAAAAAACCTCATTACGGCAAAGTTTTTTGCCTTTTATATTGCAATTTCTTAAATAAATTTTGAATCTTAAGTGGAAACCGGGGAGATTTTGGATAGTAATTAAGAGAAAATCCAAAATCCGTCTTCCTAAAATCTAAACTTGTTCCGCTTCTAAAATGCTGGCAAGTAAAGCCTTTTGAGCGTGGAGTCGGTTTTCTGCTTGTTGCCAAACTCGCGAATGTTCGCCTTCAATAACATCATTTGTTATTTCTTCATCGCGATGCGCTGGTAAACAGTGCAGAACGATCGCTTTTGGGTCAGCAAAACTCAACAATTCCTGATTAATTTGGTAGGGTTTAAAAATTGGCATTCGGTCGTCTGCTTCTTCTTCTTGTCCCATACTTGCCCAAACATCAGTATAAAGTATATTAGCATTCTTTGCGGCAATTTGAGGATCTTTGGTAATAATAACTTCAGTTTTTCCACTTGAAATTGCACGTGCTTGTTCTACAACATCTGAAGCAGGTTCGTATCCCCCAGGTGTGGCTATTTTGACGTTCATTCCAACCAAAGCACACCCCAACATCAAGGAATTTGCAACATTATTACCATCGCCAATATAAGTTAAAGTCAAACCTGTCAAAGTTTGAAATTCCTCTTGAATTGTCAATAAATCCGCCAAAATCTGACAGGGATGCTCTAAATCTGTCAGGGCATTAATTACCGGAATTTGAGCATAATTTGCGAAGGTTTGTAATTCTTGCTGTTCAAAGGTACGAATTGCTAAAATATCAAGATATCTATCCAAAACTCTCGCGGTATCTTGAATTGGTTCCCCACGACTAACTTGAGTAACATTAGGATTAAGATCGATAACCTGCCCGCCTAACTGATACATTGCAACAGTAAAACTTACCCGCGTTCGAGTAGAAGCTTTCTTAAACAAAAGTCCCAATACTTTATTACACTGCAACTTCAACTGTTGCGATTTTAATTGAGTTGCCATTTGCAAAAGTTCTTCAACTTCCACCGCGCTCAAATCTGCTACGCTCAATAAATCTCGTTTGCTTAACGCTGTCATACTTTTTTAATTACTTTTAGGGACAATTAGGTATTATGCTAAATCTGTTTAGACAGTTATCAAATAGACTTTAAAATCCTCCAGTTTTCTTTGAAATGCCCGAATTTTAAGATAACTTGTAGAGGTGGCAGAAAAGTTTTAATTTTTTTTATGTTTAGCATTCTATTTTTTTATTACAGTACCCGTGCTTTCAGGTGCGGGTAAATCACTCTCCGGACAGATAAAAATATTTACCTTATCCGATCGTTTAAAATAAATCGAGGGCTTTACAATATTATTTTTTCTGGTACAATTACAAAGTTAGTATGCTGCCAGCATGGCTCAGTGGTAGAGCAACGCACTTGTAATGCGTAGGTCGTCGGTTCAAATCCGACTGCTGGCTTTTTGATTAATATTTTTTGTAAGAAAGTATTGTTGTCGTCGTGACAAATTGATGTACAGTGACAGATTAAGTGAGTAAGTCTAATTTTTATCGACATTATTATTTGCGATCGCACGAGTATAAACCGTTGGTTTATCGCTACTTTGCCCTGGAAATTTCCGTGGAGCATGGTGCTTTTAGCAAGAAATATTAATTACTAAATATTAATTACTAAGAAAACAAGCTAAATGTTCGAGCAAACTTTTAAAAATATTGATGATGTTCTCAGGAAAGAAGCAGGTTGTACTACAGAGTTAGATTACACGGAGCAAACTTCTTGGCTGCTGTTTTTGAAGTATTTGGATGATTTGGAGCAGGAAAAGGCGTTAGAGTCAGAACTGGTTGGTAAACCTGATGAATTTATCATTGATGAGGTACATCGCTGGTCATCTTGGGCAGCACCAAAAAAAGCAGATGGTAAATTGGATGATGATAATGCGCTGATTGGCGACGATCTAATTGATTATGTTAACAGCAAACTATTCCCATATTTACAAGGTTTCAAGCAACGGGCTACTAGCCCAGACACAATAGAATATAAGATTGGGGAAATTTTTAGCGAAATTAAGAATAAGTTTCAAAGCGGCTACAGCTTGCGAGATGCACTGGAATATATTGATGAGCTACGGTTTAGATCGCAACAGGAGAAACACGAGCTATCCCATCTCTATGAAGCCAAAATCAAAAATATGGGTAATGCAGGGCGTAATGGTGGGGAATATTACACGCCGCGTCCGTTGATTCGCGCAATGATTCAGGTGGTTAAGCCGAAAATAGGCGATCGCATTTATGATGGGGCTTGCGGTTCGGCGGGGTTTTTGTGTGAGAGTTACGATTATTTACGTCGGGGAAAGCTGACAACAAAAGAGCTTGAGATTCTTCAAAAACATACGTTTACGGGTAAGGAAAAGAAAAGTTTGGCGTATGTCATAGCCATCATGAATATGATTTTACATGGCATTGATGCGCCGAATATTATCCACACCAACACGCTGACGGAAAATCTCAGTGATATTCAGGACAAGAATCGCTTTGATGTCATCTTCGCTAATCCGCCATTTGGGGGGAAGGAGCGCAAAGAAGTACAGCAGAATTTCCCTATTAAGACGGGGGAGACGGCGTTTCTGTTTTTGCAGCATTTCATTAAAATGCTGAAGATGGGCGGTAGGGCTGCGGTGGTAATCAAAAATACGTTTCTGTCAAATTCGGATAATGCTTCGTGGGCTTTGCGTCAAGAGCTTTTGAGTAGTTGCAATCTGCACACCATTTTGGATTGTCCCAGTGGGACTTTTATCGGGGCTGGGGTGAAAACGGTGGTGTTGTTTTTTGAGAAAGGAAAGCCCTTTGACTCCGTTCAAGGAACGCCTTTATTTGCTCAGGGAAAACCTTTAACTCAGGGAATGGCTACTCAGAAAATTTGGTATTACCAACTCGATCCGGGGCGTAGTTTGGGGAAAACAAATGCACTCAATGATGATGATTTGCGGGAGTTTGTAGAGTTAGAGGCTACTTTTGCGGAAACAGAAAAATCTTGGCTGGTAGATATTGCTGATGTGGATCGGGAGACGTTTGATTTATCGGTGAAGAATCCGAATAAAGCTGAGGAATCGCTGTTACGAGAACCGCAGGAAATTTTAGAGGAAATTGCAGCTTTGGATGCGGAGAGTGCCGAGATTTTGGCGGGAATTATGCAGTTAACAGTGGGCAGTTGACAATTGACAAATTATGTTAGTTTTCTTTTAAATGTCAAATTAATTTTGCACTGGTACTTATGAAAAATATCAAAATCATTGTGGAAAAGCACACTGATGGTTATGTTGCCTATCCTTTAGGTATTCAAGGAGTTGTAATTGGTGAAGGCGACACCTATGAGGAAGCTTTAAATGATGTGCGATCGGCTATTTTATTTCATGTCGAAACTTTTGGAGAATCGGTAATTTTATGCAGTTGACAGTTGATAGTAGACAGTTGCCAGTGGGATGGGAAATGAAGAAATGGGGATCTGTTCTTGAAATAAAGAATGGACGAAATCAGTCTAAAGTGACTAATCCTGATGGTCAATATCCCATATATGGCAGTGGCGGAATTATGGGTTATGCAAATGAATATATCTGTAATGAGGGAACTACAATTATCGGAAGAAAGGGATCTATAAATAACCCTATCTATGTATCTAAAAAGTTCTGGAATGTTGATACTGCATTTGGTTTATCACCTTTAAACGCTTTAAATGGAATGTTTTTATACTATTTTTGCTTGGGCTATAACTTCAAAAAGCATGATAGGGGAACTACATTACCAAGCTTAACCAAGGCTGATTTGCTAAATGTTTCTATGCCAATCCCTCCACTCCCCGAACAAAAGCGGATTGTGACAATTTTGGATGAGGCGTTTGAGGGAATTGATAGAGCGATCGCCAACACCGAAAAAAACCTCGCCAACTCCCGCGAAGTATTTGAAAGCTATCTAAATTTTAAACTACTTGCGATAGCTTCCGGTAAACCAACACAAAACCTCTCATGTATTACGGAATTGATTATTGACTGTGAACATAAAACTGCACCAACTCAAGAAACAGGAATACCTTCTATCCGCACCCCAAATATTGGTAAAGGTTATTTGATTTTTGATAATGTTAACCGTGTTTCAGAGGAAACATATGAGTTGTGGACAAGACGCGGTAAGCCAGAATCGGGAGATTTAATACTTGCAAGAGAAGCACCAGCAGGTAATGTTGGTGTTATCCCTCCAAATACAAAAGTTTGCTTAGGTCAAAGAACTGTATTAATACGCCCCAATAAAGATAGTGTAGATTCTCAATATTTAGCTTTCTTACTTCTACACCCATTCATGCAAAAACGTCTTCTTTCTAAATCTACAGGTGCAACAGTCCAGCACGTAAATATGAAAGATATTCGCGATCTTGCAATCAGTGAATTGCCTCCAATTCAGGTACAAAAAACCTGTATCGAAGAGTTAGAGCAATTACGATTACAAGTCAATCGCCTCGAAGCCATCTACCGCCAAAAACTAGCCGCACTCAAGGAACTCAAACAATCCATTCTGCAAAAAGCATTCACTGGCGAACTTACTACAGATACCGCTAACCAAGTAGGGAAAACAGCTAAGGGGGGAATCGCAGCATGATTACTCTTGAAACCCTTGAAAAATGGCTGAATGCACCCGCAGAAACAGAACGACTTGAATTCAAAGAAGCCAAACAACAGTACGACACAACTAAACTGTTGCGATACTGTGTTGCTTTAGCCAACGAGGGTGGTGGATATCTGGTTTTGGGCGTAACCGATAAGCGCCCACGTAGTGTCGTAGGTTCTCAAGCTTTTGTATCCCCAACTGACCTCAACGATATCAAATCTCGCATTGTAGACAAACTCAGATTTCGGGTAGACGCTACAGAATTGCTGCATCCTGATGGACGAGTCCTAGTTTTTGAAGTACCAACCCGTCCCGTCGGGCAACCATTAGCGTTTGACGGAGCTTACCTAATGAGAGCAGGAGAAGATTTGGTGCCGATGACACCAGATGTACTCAAGAGAATTTTTGCAGAAGATCAACAAGATTGGTTTTGCCAACCCGCCCAATGTGACGCAAGCCCGGACAATGTAATCGCCCTCCTAGATACCCAAACCTACTTTGAACTGCTAGAAATTCCCTATCCAACTAGCCGCGATGCTGTTCTAGAAAGATTGCAGAGCCAAGATTTAATCAAACAAACAGCACGGGGCTGGATAATTACAAACCTAGCTGCTATCCTTTTAGCAAAAAAACTGGATGCCTTTTCCCCTGCATTGGCTCGTAAAGCACCCCGTGTTGTTATATATGAAAGTATTAATAAACTACAAACTCGTGTTGAAAAGACAGATAACCAAGGATATGCCGTTGGCTTTTACGGGTTATTGGATTTTGTCCACTCAGCAGCACCGCAAAATCGCTTTATAGAGGAAATTGTGCGAGAAGAAGTAAAGATGTTCCCGAAACAGGCTTTACGAGAACTTATTGCTAATGCTTTAGTACATCAGGATTTTCTAGCAACGGGTACTTCAGTGATGATCGAGATGTATAGCGATCGCATTGAGATATCTAATCCCGGTATCCCGCCTATTAAGGTAGAGCGATTTATTGATGAATATCGATCCCGCAACGAACAACTCGCCAACCTAATGCGACTTTTCGGTATATGTGAAGAAAAAGGTAGTGGCATTGATAAAGTTGTAAGCGCAGCAGAAGAGTTCCAACTACCAGCACCAGATTTTCGAGTTGGTGACACACGTACTACAGCCGTGCTATTTGCCCATAAAGATTTTGTCGATATGAGTAAGACAGATCGGATTCGAGCCTGCTACCAACATTGCTGCCTGCTATATGTCAGCAATCAACCCATGTCTAACCAAACTTTACGAGAGCGGTTTCGTCTAAGTGAGTCAAAGGTAGCAACCGTTTCTCTAATTATAGGAGCGACCAAAGAAGCTGGCTTGATCAAGGCAGACGAATCTGAATCAACCTCTACCCGCTATGCTCGCTATCTTCCTTTTTGGGCATAAAAGTGTTTTAACGCAAACCGATATCAGCCACTCTCAAATCCTCAAACCCTTGCAAAATATACAAAAAAGTGTTTTAACGCAAACCGATATCGGTCACTCTCAAATCTTCAAATCCTTGCAAAACCAAAAAAAGTGTTTTAACGCAAACCGATATCAGTCGCTCTCAAAACCTGAAACCCTTGCAAAATCTACAAAAAAGTGTTTTAACGCAAATCGTCCAAGCGGTGAGGAGAACTAAACATACATTGACTCCACATTGCAAAGTCAATTCCCGTATTAACACTTAAGGCAATGTGACAGGTTAAACTAAAAAAAGCGATTGCGATCGCCAACTACCATCTACCATATTCCAAAGACGAGCCATGATGAACGAAGCCGAAACCCGCGCCGAACTAATTGATCCCGCACTTAAAATTGCTGGCTGGGGCATTATCGAAGGCAGTCGCATTCGCCGGGAAGTTATCGCCCCTGGTCGCTTAATTGGCAATGGTAAACGTGCAAACCCCGAATATGCAGATTATGTGCTGGTTTATCGCGGTGAAAAACTCGCCGTCATCGAAGCTAAAAAACGCAACTTACCAGATACCGAAGGTTTAGGACAAGCCAAAAAATACGCCGAAAAATTGCAGACCCGATTTGCCTACTCTACAAACGGCATCGGCATCTACCAAGTTGATATGCATACAGGTGCAGAAGGCTATATCAACCAATATCCCACCCCAGAACAACTTTGGTCAGCCACCTTTAGCGAAGATAACCAGTGGCGCGATTTGTTTGCAGCCATACCCTTTGAAGACAAAAGTGGTACATGGGAAGCCCGCTATTATCAACATAATGCGATTAAGCACGTCCTAGAAGCCATCATTAATGGAAAAGAACGGATTTTGTTAACAATGGCAACTGGTACGGGGAAAACCTTCATCGCTTTTCAACTCGCCTGGAAACTCTTTCAAAGCCGTTGGAACCTCAGCCGAAAACCCACCCGTCGTCCGCGAATTTTATTTTTAGCAGACCGCAATATTTTAGCCAACCAAGCCTATAACTCTTTCTCAGCCTTCCCCGACGACGCTCTCGTCCGCATCGACCCCGAAGCGATCAAAAAACGCGATCGAGTACCCAAAAATGGCAGTATCTTTTTTACTATTTTCCAAACTTTTATGACTGGAAGGGACGACGCTGGCAATTCTACGCCTAAATTTAGCGACTATCCCCCCGACTTCTTTGACTTCATCGTCATTGATGAATGTCACCGAGGCGGAGCCAGTGACGAAAGCACCTGGCGTGGTATTTTGGAATACTTTTCTCCCGCAGTACAATTGGGACTCACCGCAACGCCCAAACGTGAGAATAACGCCGATACCTACGCCTACTTTGGCGAGCCAGTTTACACTTATGCCCTCAAAGAAGGCATCAACGACGGATATCTTACTCCCTTTAAAGTCAGGCAAATTGAAACGAACTTAGATGAATATATTTATAGTCCTGACGATGAATTAATCGAAGGTACAGTAGATGAAGCCAAAACCTACACAGAAGCCGACTTCAATCAAATTATTGAAATTAGCGATCGCGAACGCTATCGGGTGCAACTGTTTATGGAAGAAATTGACCAGAATCAAAAAACTCTGGTATTTTGCGCCAACCAATCCCATGCTCTAGCAGTACGGGATTTAATCAACCAAATGAAGATTAGCACTAACCCTAATTACTGTGTTCGCGTTACTGCCAATGATGGGAAACTAGGCGAACAGCACCTCAGCACCTTTCAAGATAATGAGAAAAATATCCCCACCATTCTCACCACTTCCAAAAAGCTCTCTACTGGGGTTGATGCTCGTAACGTTCGCAACATCATTTTGATGCGTCCCATTAAATCAATGATTGAATTTAAACAAATTATTGGTCGTGGTACGCGACTATTTGAAGGCAAAGACTATTTTACTATCTACGATTTCGTTAAAGCTTACGAACACTTCAACGATCCTGAATGGGACGGCGAACCCCAAGAACCTGTAGTAGTAAAAAAGCCTGAAGGTGCAGATAAAACCAAAGTTTTCATACATGATACCAACAAAGATAACGAGAAAACTCCTGAAGAACGCCGCCCTAAAAAAATCAAGATAAAACTCGCTGATGGTAAAGAACGTACCTTCCAACACCAGATATCTACCACCTTTTGGAGTCCAGACGGTAAACCCATGAGCGCCGCAGAATTTGTAGAACGTCTCTTCGGTGAAATTCCTGAACTATTTAAAGATGAAGACGAGTTACGAGTAATATGGAGTCGTCCCGAAACCCGCAAAGCCCTATTAGAAGCAATGGCAGAGAAGGGTTATGGAAAAGAACAACTCACAGAAATTAGTCGTCTAATTGATGCTGAAAAAAGCGATTTATATGATGTGCTAGCTTATATCGCCTATGCTTCTCCACCCATAAGCCGTCGAGAGCGTGTTCTTGCTCATAAGTCCTTAATCTTCTCACGGTATACAGGCAAACAGCAGGAATTTCTTGACTTTGTACTCGAACAATACATTAAAGCAGGGGTAGGAGAACTCGATCGCGCTAAATTACCTCAACTGTTAGAGCTAAAATATCATGCTGTTCGTGATGCTGTTGATGAACTAGGGAGCGTGGCGAATATCAGTGAAGTATTTATTAACTTTCAGCGGTATTTATATTTACAAGACGTACCAGCTTAAAACGTTAATTTTTAAGTATAAAAAAGCTATCAAAACAAACCTTAATAAAAATTCTAGTACATGAGAATTCAACTCTTCTCCACCCGCAACCCAAAATAAGTCAATACCAATTCATCCTCGCCATTATTAATAACCTCATGAACTTCTCCCGCTTCCACCGCTACACAGCTACCTGGAAGCAAAGAATATTCGCGATCGTCAACACGAATCAAACCCGAACCCGATTCCACAAAAAACACCTCGCACATATCCTGATGAGCGTGCGCCGCTGCCGATTGCCCAGGAGCAAAACGCGCTTGAGAGAAATTAGTCAGATGAGGTAAATCCCCAAATCGCAACATCACCTTTTTCTTAATTTCAGGATTATGAGAAACAGCTTCTGGCGATAAATTGTTTAACGAAGTTAATTTCATAAAAATAGATTACAGGTTAAAGGTTAAAGGTCAAAGTAATAAGGTTAATATTAAAGAACTCATAACTCCTAACTCCTAACTCCTAACTCCTAACTCCTAACTCCTAACTCCTAACTCCTAACTCCTCAATCTGGTCTTAAATCGTTCGATATCTCAATAATCCCCCTAGAACCATCAATCCGTACTCGCTGACCATCTTGCAATAACCAAGTAGCATTATGTACGTCCATGACTGCGGGAATACCGTATTCGCGAGCAATAATTGCGCCGTGACTCAACCTTCCGCCAGCTTCGGCTATTAATCCGCCAGCCCTTGCCAATAGAGCAACCCAGCCAGAATCGGTGTAAGGAACTACCAAAATTGTCTGCTTATCAATATCCGGCACTGCCTGTAAATTTCGCAACACTTTAACTCTGCCTTCAACTAAGCCGTGACTGGCGGCGATTCCGGTTAGCATTCCATCGGGGACGAGTGAAGGACGAGAAAAGAAAATTGATACGGGAGGTGCATTACCGTAAACTAACAGGGGCGCGGGATTGAGTTGGCTATCTTCTGCAAGTTGGGTTTTTCTAATTTTCACCAACTCCATTAAATGACTTATCAGTTGATAATCTGAATCCCTAATTATTTTTTGTATCTCTTCAATTTCTAGAAAAAAGATGTCTCCGGGTTCCTGAAGTAAACCGTTTTGCAACCAATTGCGTTCTAATGCGATAAAAGACCAGCGTAACTGTGCTAATAATCGAGAATAAATTTCTGTAACTCGTCCTTTTAAATCTACCCGACGTTGTACGGCTCCCCCTCGCTTACGCTTTGAGGCTGGGGGTTGATTTCCTTGCATTAACTGTACAAATAACAGTTTTACAGCTTCGGGTTCTTCTCGCCAAGTTGGAACTGCAATATCTGTGCCGACATCACTTAAATAACCGTAGCGGTTGAGCAATATTTCAAACTCTTCGAGAATTTTTTGTCCCGGCGTGGAAACTGCTAAATCCTCAAATAGCGTTTCTGAATCAAATTCGGGTAATATTAATTTTGCTGCTGCGGCTAATTCGCCAAGTTCTCGTAATGCTGCAACTTCGGGAGCCGCACTGTTATCAATTTGACTATCTTTTGGTTTAAAAATCCCTTGTCTGATAGCGGCACTCAAGGGAGCCATAATACTATAATAAGTAGCGCTACGAAGCAGTTCTAAAATAAATTCAATTCGTTCTAACAGCTGAGCCTCGTCGAGTTCGAGTAGCGATTGTTGCGTTAATTCACTCAAACCTGGTTGAAATCTTTTACGGTAATCTCGTTTAAAATCTCTTGCTAAACTTAATTCTCTTGTCAGCAACCGCAGCAATCCGGGAAAATTTGACAAAGTAGAATCTAAAGGCGGTTTGCTCATCTTGGCTCCTCTAGTCAGAAATTCCAAACTTTCGGGAGGTAAACCCATGCGTCGAAAAATCTGTCCTAAAAGACTGGCGTTAAAATAAGCTCTGGAAAAATGAAGTGTCGCCGTTTGGTTGAAATCTAAGCCTAAAGCACGTTCGCCCAATACTAATGCAAAAATTCCTCCCCAAACGCCGCAAGTTAAGGGACGATTAATCGACCAGGTTAAGGGGTGAATTATTCCCGGAATTACTTCGGCGGCAATTTTGCGCGTCCAAATCGGTAATAAAGTTGTGATCGGACGAACTTGCAATATCCACAAAGTTTGACCATCATAACTCCATTCGATATCTTGGGGAATGCCGTGATAGTATTGTTCAATTTGACGAGCTAAGTATGCTACTTGTTTAATTAATACTGCGGGTATTTGTCCTTCACCTTCCAAATGTACGGAAGATAAATTCTCTGTTTTCACAACAAAAGCCCGATATTGTTCCGGCGTGTATCTCCCAGAAACTACTTGAGCCGCACTTCCGGCTGTTGCTTCAATTACTACAGCATCGCTTTCTTGAGTAATTGGATCGCGACTAAAAGTAACTCCAGAAAATACCCCTTGGACTTGTTGTTGAATCAACACCGCCATTGCAGTTTCTCTTAAATTGCGATCGCGTCGATATTGAGCGGCGGCTGGATGTTCGTAGGAAGCGCGAACTGTATTTATAGCTTGTAGTAAACCTTCTTTTGTTGTAACGTTCAAAACAGTTTCATACTGTCCGGCTGCGGAAGCTTCTTCTGTATCTTCTCCTAACGCCGAAGAACGTACTGCAAGGGGAGATAAATCTGATGGCTGAAGAAAATCAATCAGCGTTTTGGGTTCGTCCATTGGAGTCAGTACCCAACCTTTGGGAACTGGATAACCAACGCGCTTCATTTCTGAGGATCTAGCTGCTTTATTCCCTACGATCGCAGCATCCAATTCATCATCTAAGGAAAGAATTTTTCGGTCGCCGCGTAACAATTGAAACATTGCTTGTGACTCTGGTTTAGCTTCAGATGCTTTTAAATTTAAATCATCGGGAATCTGTTGGTAAATCCAGCCAAGTAACCCTGCTAACACAACCGCAGCCAAAATGTGCGGTATATCGTTAAAATGCAGTACAGCTACAATTAGGGGAAATAAAATCAACACCCCATACTTTGCTAATTCCTTGGAACGTAAAAGCAGAAAACTGATGCTACCAACTAACAATACAAACGCCGCCGCCATCGGATCGTGTACTGCAAATCCCCAGACAACGTTTGTAGTTCCAGCACCTTTACCCATCCAGAATCTACCTATGACTAAGGCAATTAAGGCAACTATTTCCCAGTAGGAACCATTACCGAAAAAAGCCCGCGCAATTAAAACCGCACCAACTCCTTTAAGGGCTTCCGATAAAACAGCCAGAACTCCTACCAAAGTTCCACCGTGGTAGAAAGCAGCACTTACGCCAATATTACCAGTACCGATTTCCGCCAATCGCCGCTTTGCCAAAGCATTGGTTATCCACGAAATCACTGGTAATCCACCCAAAAGCGGACAGACAATAAAAATAACTAAAGCGCCCCAGAGTTCAAGCATATAATTGATTTTTGATTTCCCTTAAATCTAAATCCAAAATCTCCTATGATTAGATTTTGATAATGGACTAAGGGGCGATGATAATATAATCCGCACCCCTTAGAATCGTTTGCTAATGAATTGTCACCGATCAACAAGAATTCATAATTATTTTCGTGTTCCCACTCAACTCCCTACAGCGTCGGTAAGTGAATATTGTCGAGTTGTTTTAACACATCTGTAATACATTTCCCGCCTTGACTGGAGTTGCTCGTTTCCTAGTTTACCTCGTAAGCCACCTGCAAAGCCCAAAATATCAGTAATGCGATCGAACCCAAAACCAGAACGGTAGAAATAGTTACAGCTTTAGGAGTATCCGCACCTTTAAACTTCATGATTCCTCGATTTAAGTCGGACATAATAAATAATCTTCCTTTTTTGATTATGCGAACTATCCGCCTTGATTGTAGTTCGTTACCTCTTATATAAGCAGATACAAGTAAAACATTCCGATAACAATTTGCTTAAGAAAAGTAAAGTAAGGTCAAAGGTTAAAGGTTAAAGGTCAAAGGTTGAATAACTCCGGTGGTTTTTCTCCCTATCCCCCCATCTCCCCCTCTTCCCCCTCTTCCCCCTCTTCCCCCTCTTCCCCCTCTTCCCCATCTCCCCCCTCTCCCTCCGTCGTGTATATTGGTGTAATTTGTGCCATCACACGAAAAAAGGTATTAAACCGTGAGATTTATTTTACTAATTATTGTTGCAGCGATTGTCGGATTATTTGTAGCTACAGAAATCGGATTGCGTTTGCTGTTTGGTTTTGGCAATCCTTTAACTTATGTTGGCGATGAAAAAATTGGCTATTTATTAGCTCCTTCTCAACGTACTCGCCGTTTTGGTAATCGTATAGAAATTAATCAGTATTCTATGCGAGGTGCCAATATTCAACAGACTCCTTTACCTTCAAGCTTGCGAATATTACTTTTAGGAGACTCGATCGCTAATGGTGGTTGGTGGACTGACCAAAAGAATACTATTTCTAGTTTAATGATAGATTCTTTGAGTAAAAATGTATCTCCGAATTCGCAAGTGGAGGTATTAAACGCTTCAGCTAATTCCTGGGGACCGAGAAACGAACTAGCCTATTTACAACGGTTTGGCAGCTTCGGCGCGAAAGCTGTAGTTTTATTAATTAATACCGATGACTTATTTTCCACCGCACCCACTTCACTACCAGTCGGACGCGATCGCAATTATCCCTCGAAAAAACCACCTCTAGCATTAGCGGAAATATTAAATCGCTACATCATCAAGCAAAAACCGATACCGGGACTCAAAGAGCTACAAAATGAAAGTGGCGATCGCGTTGGTAGTAACTTAAAAGCCATTAGTAAAGTTCAAGAATTTACTCGCGAAAACAATATGCAATTTTTACTTGCCATGACTCCCTTATTGCGAGAAATTGAGCAACCACCCCGCGATTACGAAATTAAAGCACGTCAACGCCTACAAGAGTTTACCAAAACCCAAGGTATCACCTACATCGATTTTCTACCTATATTCAACTCCAACCAAAACCCAAAAGCTTTATATCACGACCACATCCATTTCAATTTACAAGGAAATCAGTTAATAAGTGAAGTAATTGAACAAATACTATTTGATTTACTACAGCAAGATGCAAACAATAGCTCTAAAGTCGGATTAGCTCAATCATAATGCAAATACTGATTTTGAGATGCTAATCTACAATGTTTCAAAATCAGTATTATTCAAAACTTTTGATAAGAACTGAGAAGTTTTGAATATATCTATATAGTTACTTTAAGTAAACGTTCCACATCAAAAAAACTTTAGCAAAATAAGCTTATCACGTAAATACAAAAACGTTACTGCCTTCAAAGACAGTTCGTCGATAAAATCATCGATTGCTAAAAGGAATAAGGTTAAAAACATGGACGTTAATAAACTTTTAAACCGATACGGAGCCGGAGAAAAAGATTTTAGTGGAGCTAATCTCCATCAAGCTAATCTTCAAAATATTGACTTAAGCGGCATAAACTTATCTAGAGCCGATTTAAGCGGAGCCGATTTAAGTGGGACTAAATTAAGAGGATGCAATTTGAGTCAAGCAAATTTAACTGATGCAGATTTGAGTGGAGCCGATTTAAGTGATGCAAATCTGAGCGAGATAAATCTAATTGGTGCAGACCTAATTAATGCCAAACTAGAAAGAGCCAACTTACAAAAAGCAGATTTGCGGAGTGCAAACTTGGTAAACGCGAATATGGTTCGAGCTAATCTCGCAGAAGCAGAACTCAGTGGTGCTGACTTAACTAAAGCTAATCTCAATGATGCTAATTTAACTGATAGTAATATTAGTGAAGCTTTGAGCAGTGATGGGAATTTAGTGCAATCTAACATTACAAATCAAGAAATAAATGAAAAAGAAACCCACGTAGGTACATCCCACAGATGGGTAAGTTGGGCTGGTAGCCGATAACATTTTTTGTAGAGACGTAGCAGTGCTACGTCTCCCTATGCACTGCTACGTCTCCCTATGCACTGCTACGTCTCCCTATGCACTGCTACGTCTCCCTATGCACTGCTACGTCTCCCCATGCACTGCTACGTCTCCCCATGCACTGCTACGTCTCCCCATGCACTGCTACGTCTCCCTATGCACTGCTACGTCTCCCTATGCACTGCTACGTCTCCCCATGCACTGCTACGTCTCACTATTTATATTGCGAAATCAATGCATTTATCCTTACCCAAAACTAGGCTTGTGGCGAATCAAATTCATAAATTCGTCGCGAGTTCTGGCATCTTCTGCAAATACTCCTCGCATAGCGCTAGTAACAGTCCAAGAGCCAGGTTTTTGTACTCCACGCATTACCATACACATATGACTGGCTTCTAAAACCACAGCCACCCCTTGTGGTTTGAGCAAACCTTGCAACGCATCAGCAATTTGCACGGTAAGACGTTCCTGTACCTGCAAACGTCGTGCATACATTTCGCAAATTCGAGCAATTTTAGATAATCCGATTACCTTTCCATTAGGAATATACGCTACATGAGCGCGACCAATAACTGGTAGGATATGATGCTCGCAAGAACTGAAAATATCGATATCGCGAACTAATACCATTTCGTTGGCATCTTCCGTAAATACCGCACCATTTAACAGTTCATCCAAGGATTCATGATATCCCTTGGTGAGAAATCGTAAAGCTTTGACAACTCTTTTCGGCGTATCTTTTAGTCCTTCACGCTCTGGATCTTCTTTTAACCCAATCAGTAAAGTACGTACAGCCTGCATCATTTCTGTATCCGTTACATTGTGCTGACTTTCTATGGATAAAGACGATAACGTCCGCTTAGGAGAAGGCTGTTCGGGACGAATAGATAGAGTCATTACCTAAGTTCCATTACTTATCAATAATTAGTATTTAGTTGGTGGTTGTTAGTTACTGCTAGCATCACGTTCATCCCAACCACTAATTACTAACTTTTTCTTAATACTTCTCAAGCATAACAAATTCTAGTTAATTTTAAAAAACTAATTTCTTTTGTATCGAAGTTCGTTATAATATCGATAAAAATATTTTTTTCAACTGTATAATTTCCGATCTATTTAATATTATAACGTGTCAGTTTTCACTTTATTTAATGCCATGAGCTTGTAAGCAAGAGCCATTATTTTAAATAGATATTTAAGTCTTTCCTACAAGAAAAGAAATATCAGCGTATTCAATATCCGCAATCTTTTTATGAATTTTATACTGCTGTACGGGATTTTTCATCACCAAAATTACTGTTTCAATTGGCGGACATTCAGGTTCGGTACACTGTAACTGACTCAGAGAAATAGAAGTTTCTTCGTCTATTTCCAAACATTGGTAAATCCATTCCTTAACTTGCTTAATTTGTTGAGAAGATACTTCAGTTGCAATACCTTTAGAAAACTTCATATTTACAATTAATTATAGGATTGACTTTTTCTTGCGATCGCCACGCGATATTAGAACCATGAATTATTGACTAAGTTCCCTTAACTCGTAAATTTTTTTCTGCAACAATCAAAGATAATTAATATTTAAAACTACCCTTTCGGGTACCCTACAGTTTCCGTAATTATAAAAATAAACACTGTTGATTTTTTCTAGAAATTAATAATTATTAGAAAAAATCATGCCTCAAACATACACAAGCACTTATGACATCATCGCTTTTGGAGATGAACTTCCCGGTATACTAAGCTTAATCTGTGCCGCACGAGAATATTACCGCCGTACTAATAAATACCCGCGCAGCTTGCTAATGTTCAAAGGTGATTCGCGACAAGGTATAGGCGGACACTTAGTACGCGGTGGTTTAAGCTACTTGGATAGATCGTCCATTCCTTTAGAAATTCGGCGATCGCACAATTTATCATCTTTCGGAGACGCACCCGCTATCTACGAAGAATTTTTGCAAAGAGTTGGAGTAGTGCAAGTTGCCTTAGATCCACGTCTAGCAGATAGAGTTTTGCGGCAGATGTTGCGAGAAATTCGCGCCGATATATTAAGCAATATTGAAATTGAGTCAGTTATCAAGCAGAGCAATAAAATTATTGGAATTAATTTAACTAAAAAAGAAACATATTTAGCCAAACAATTTATTGACTCCACCGTAAATGCAGAATTAGCGCAAGCTGCTGGAGTTAAAAAACTAAAAGGATTTGAAACCTTCGGCTTACCGGATTCAGAACTTTCAGTTACCTTAGTATTTCAAACTCAAGGCTTGAGCGTACAAAGACTGCAACATATAGAAAAACTTTACCTCGATCGCTTTACCAACCTCAACGATACACACGCTCAACAGTGGTTAAATCAAGCCGCAGGTAATAACCCGGAAATAGCCAATTTTCTTAGAGAAGATTTAAGCGATCGCAATGGCAACTTCAAAACCATGTACGTCGGTAAAGATTACATCGATATTCGCTCTCTAGCGCTTTCCATTGCCTACCATTCCTTCCGAGGAACTCCTTTAATTTTAGAAAAAAGCGGCGCAATTCTTGATAACGGTAACGTCGCCATTCTTTCAGATGGAAGATTATCTTGGAACGCATTTTTATATGACGTAAATGCGGATACAGCAGAAGCATTAGCACGGGGTAAAGCCAAACCTACACCAGAAATGGTTGCGGAAATGAATTATGTAATTCAATGGTTTAAAGCGATTGGTGCAGATACAGTCATTCCAGCGACAGAATTATACATTCGTTACGCAGGCAACGTTACCGGAGTAATCGATCCTTTAACCGGGGCAGAAATGCTGACAGGTGGAGTCAGACAAGATGAAGCTTTAGGAACCTTTGGTTATCATTTCGATATTCGCGGCGGTATCAAAGGTTTAGGTATAAGAGCAGAACAAAAACACATTCATAATCTTTTACATCTCCAGCAACCTTTATTTAATATTGGCATTCAACACGCCTTAATCAAAGATATACCCAACTTAGCCGTTATCAGTCCAGCTTCTGGATTCGAGGGTTATGCAAGTTCAGCTGGTAGAATTGTAGAATTCAATTGCGGCGTTGGACAAGGAGTTGGGATTGCAGCAGGAATGGCGCTATGGCGTAACGTTAACCTCGCAGACTTTTCCAACAAACAAGTGCGAACAGTTTTAACCCAAACCGGACGAATAGCTAAAATCTACGGTCAAAATTACATCGCCCAAGCACAAGAATTAGGTGAATTTGAGGATGTGGTTGCAGCTTGATTAACATCAAGAAATACAAACAGCTAATTTTCTAGTTAAAAAACATTAAAAAACCCGATTTTTAGGAAAAACCGGGTTTCTCAGCATTATTACTAATTTAAAACCTCAAACCGACACCACCCTGTACTGAAACAGCAGTACCGCCCTTATCGCGATAAGCATCAAAAGCAATAATCGCGTTACCAAAAATCACGGTATTACTATTGGGTACCATGTAATCAACACCCGGTTGTAAAGCAAAACTAACTTTATTACCGACGGGGGAAGGTGTATCGCCACCAGCCAAAACTAATCCAGCCCCCAGATAAGCATCAGTTTGCCAATTAAGGGGAACATCATAAGAAACCGTAGGTACAACTGCCGTACTTTCACCAATTAAAGCCTGGGTACGGAAAGAAACGGGTGTTTCTAAAAGCTTATAGCGAACTGCGAGAACTCCGCCAATTTGCGCTCCATCAGATATACCAAGTGTTGGACCAACACCTACATAACTGCCGTATGCAACTTGAGCTTGTGCAGGTTTCGCCAATACCAAACTCAAACTTGAGCTAACCAAAAGTACGGACGCTAAACATTTATGACAATTCATTTTCCCACTCCCCAAGCAATTTTGGATTTTAAACTTTGAATTTTAACAACGGATAGATTTATTTAGAGTTAGGAGTTGGGCATGGGGCATGGTAAAAAGGTCAAAGGTTAAAGGTTAAAGGTTAAAGGTGTAATAACTCCTTCCCCTTGTCCCCTTGTCCCCTTGTCCCCCCATCACCCAATCACCCCATCACCCTCTTCCCATTCTCCCCTACGGACAAATGGTATGAATACCTCCCTGAGTACAAATGTAAGCTTTCTGCTTATCATCTAAGTTTTTCACTTCACTAAAATCAACTCCTTTAATCACAGCAGACTGACTTCCGGTTGTTGCCGTTTTTTCTACAAATTGGTCTGCTGGATTTTGCTGTGTTGGAGAGAGTATTGTTCCTTGAAAATCTGCTCCTGCTAAATTTGCACCCCGTAAATCTGCAAGACTAAGGTCAGCATTTCGTAGGTTGGCGTTTTGCAAGTTACTAGAGCGCAAAATAGCACCAGTAAGTCTTGTAGCACTTAGATTAGCATTACTTAAATTGGCACGGTCAAGATAAGCTGATGACAAATCAGCTCCTTGCCATTCGGTTTTGATTAAGTTGGTATTAGATAATTGCGTGCCTATGGCAATAACGCGACCTAAACGAGCGCCGTATAAATCGGCATCTTTCAAGTTTGCCTCGCCTAAATCTGCTCCTGTAAGACTGGCATTTTCTAAAACAGCACCGCGTAAATCGGCTTTTGCTAGCCTAGCGCTACTAAGATTAGCGCCAACCAAACGCGCAGCTGATAAGTTAGCTTTATTTAGATTTGCACGGCTTAAATCGGTACGAACCATTAAGACGCGGCTGAGATTAGCACCACTTAAATCGGCTTGTTTTAGCTTGGCTTGACTAAAATCGGTAATCCAATCATCATAAGTGTCCCAGCGACCATCTTCGCCAGGTCCCCGGAAACGACTGCCGCTAAAACTAGCTCGGTCAAGATTTGCGTATTTGAAATCAATTCCCCATAAATCAACTTTGTCTAATGCCAAGTTGGAGATAGAATTTGTACCAGAACCGTTTTGAGATAATTGGACGCGACTTAAGTCAATACCGTTTGTTTTTCCGTTGTAAACAAATAGAATCTTATTGATCGCCTGCTGGTTTGCATTCAAACTTTTTTCTCGTAACTGCCGTTCTTGAATGCCATTGCTAGATGTATCCAACTTACCTTCTAAAAAAAGATTCATCCGCTTGAGTTCGGGAATCGTTTGCGGACCAATACTTACCAAAGCTTGCTCAATAGTTTCTAATAAAATCGGGTCGTTTTCTTCAACTAATAAACCAACAAGAAATTTAGTAGCTTGAGAATCTTTAAGGGTTCCTAATGCTAAAATTGTCCGCTGACGTTCTTGTTTACTAATTCCAGAATCAGCATTCAACTGTTGTTTGAGCGCTAAAAACTGCTTGCTGTTATTTTGCTGGGCTGCTTTTAGATTTTCCTGAGTTTGAATATAAATTTGAGTTCCGACTAAAGTTATCAATACACCAGCCATACTCAACAGCGCTACTCCTAGCAAAGTCAGGCTGGGGTTTTGCCGCATCCAATCCCATAGATTACGCTTTTGTTGTTGTTGAGGCGTAACTACAATTGATTCGATCGCTGCTTCTTCGTCTGCTTGCCCCCATCGGGACATATGAGTGCTTTTGCGGCGTAAAACTGAGGGGTCAAAAGGAACGGTGGCATCTATTGTATAAGTATCTGCAATTCTGTCGTGGATTGAGCGTCCTTGTCGCAACATCGGAAAACCCATTCCTTCAGCAAGTAACATCAACAATGCCAATATCGCGAAAATACTGAGATGGGGAAACAAAAAAGTGTAGCGCCACAGCATATAAGCTACAGACACTGGCACAGCCCAACGACTTCCTTCTCGCATCAAAACTGCTCTAAAACCGGGTGGTTCATTTTTTTGAGTAACCACTTTAACGCCAAACCATCGCTTGGGAAGAGTACTGCCGGTTTTAGCTAGCAAATACCATTGCCAAGAAGTAAGTGACAGGGGCGCTAAGATTGCTACCGTCCATAAGAAATTAGTAGACCATGCAACATTACGAGTACCGTAACTTATCGGTAAAGCCAAAGGATAGGCGATCGCTCTTTCTGCTGCTACCAATACAGGATTGAGCGGTACGCGCTCCATATTGGTTTTTGTATTGATATACGCGCCAATTCCGAAAGGTACTAAACCACTCACAACACAAAGCGTGATTTCCGCCACCCAAGCCGCAACGCGCCGCGAGGAAAGTGAAAGCGGATTGGTTTTTCGGGGTTGTTTTGGGTGTCCCAATTGATTATTACTTCTCCTTACCATTGGAGTTGCCATTTACCATATTCCTATAAATTGATTTGTCTGCAAAAAATAGCGCTACTTTATTAGGAGTTATTGTTTTATTTGAGAACTATTGCCAGCTACGAAAAAATTGTATCCAAGGTAAACCAATCCAAATAGCAATGCCATACTTATAACAGAAGCAATTAGTTTAAGTGCTGCCTGTAAGATAGCAAAACCAAGTACAAATACCACAACCGTAACAAGAAGCTTTGCCAAACCGGGCAAATAGTAAAACCAATTAATAGTTTTAGCTATGTAGTCAAAAATACCCGTGTCACTTACATTAGTGGTTGGTAAAATTGGTAAAGGGGTAATTCCATCGTCCGAATCAATTTCGGTAAATAGCTTCTGGAGGCGATACTCGTCTAGATTTTCTTCAGTTTGAGGATTCATAAATATTTTCTACCTCAGTTAGGAAATTTATATAACAAATAAACTTATATGCCATTTGTGACGGTTATGTATGTAATTTTATCCAATACAAATGTGTTTAAGACAACTAGAAGTTGCACGATCTAATTATTTTATACACCATTGGGTTTACAAAATAATTATTGCTTTAGATATGCCGATTAATAAAATTAAACTGGGGAACAGATAATATCGATCTTTGTCTATCTTTCTAAATAATTAAATCTACCGATTTATTAATACGGTTTGTAAAAATGAAAACGCCCTGGTTCATTAAATTTTTTCCCATCGTTTTGACAATAAGCTTGATTTTGATTAGCGTTCAATTAGTGAGCGCCGAAGTTGTACAAATTGAACGCGATTTTCAACCAGATCCGTTAATTCTTAGCGGTAAATCTGGAGGATCACAAAAAAGTAATTGTGGCAACATTGCTGCTCAACCCGATCGCATTCTTGAAGTTACAGAATCACTGCCTTATTTACGGTTAACAGTAGAAAGTAAGGGAAAACCAACCCTGTTAATTGATGGTCTCGAAGGTCGCTTTTGCGTATTGGGGGATAATTATTCCCAAGATAAACCAGAAATTTCTGGATATTGGCAAGCAGGAAAATACTCGCTATATATAGGCGACTTGTCTAAAGAGCAACATACATACACCCTCTCAATATCCCAACAGAAGATGCCACAAAAATAGTTAAAAGTCAAGGTTCAGTCGTCAAAATACCAATCTACCGTCAGGCGCGGCACAAAGTAATTTTTTGTAACCGAATCTATTTTAGATATTAGTTGATGTCAGAAGGACACACGCAAGCCGCACAAGCGCGGTGAACGCGAACGGATTTTAGATTAAAAAATAGTTTAAGGCTTTGAGCGGTTTCGACTATGAAATACGGTATGCCCCAAAGTAATAACCTTCTTATTAATCTTCAATTGATTGTGCTGGAACTTCTACTGCTGTCACGTCAATAGTTCCTTCTGGGGTGAAGCGTTTGAGAGTCCGATTTTGCACCAGCAAATTTTCGCCACAGCTAGGACATTCTAACTGAGTATTATTTAAACCCGTAATTTCAGTTCCGCAAACCGGACAACTATCAGCAATCAAATTACGTTGCAACCACCAGCGAAACCCGAAAAAAGCCAAAATAGGTGCTAAAAATAGCAACCCAAGAATAATTAATAACGAATTGACCAACCAACCCAAGCCGAATGTACCTAGCAACCAAACAACTGCGAATAAGGTAAGCCAAGGACGTAGATGAGACAAATTCGATTGAAAGGTTTTAAAGCTCATTTTTAAATTTATCCAAGTCTCCTTCTAGGATAGCGAGTTTATTTAAAAGTTAAGAATAAAGAATTAAAAATTAAACGTTACAGGGATGGGGGATGGGGGGATGGGGAGAGGGGGGGATGGGGACATTCTTAAAGTAGTGAGTAACGAGTAACGAGTAGGAAAATCATATGTAACTTACTTGCTATTTGGTACTTGTGAAAGTAATCTCATTCCTAACTCCTAACTCCTAATTCCTAACTCAATAAGGTTACTAAGCTTGTCGAAGTACTCCTAACTCTTAATTCCTAATTCCTAACTAATTTTTGTTGACGATAAAAATTGCTGTTGCAGGCGTTTTTGAAAGGCTTCTATACCGAATACACAAAGAACCTCTTTCCTTAACCAATCTCCATTACAACGTCGGTCATCTCCTTTGAGAATCTCGATACAAGCATTTGCTACAGCATCGCGATCGCGATGGGGTACTCGCCATCCCAATTTACCATCTTGTAATGGGTCTGCCGAACCATCAGCATCACCAGATAGTACGGGTACGCCACAAGCCATTGCTTCTAAATACACAATTCCAAAGCCTTCTTGAGAAGGCATAATATAAGCATCGGCAAGACGGTAATGTTCTACTAATTCTTCTGTCGGGACGAATCCCGCAAAAACAACTCGGTCTTCCACTGCCAAATCTTTTGCTAACTGTGCTAAACGAGGGCGATCGTCACCACGCCCAATTACCAAATACTTGACTTCGGGGAAAACTTCAGCTATTTGCGATAACGCTCGAATTGTGACATCTACTCCTTTGTAAATATCGCCGGACCATAATCGCGTCACGCTCATCAGTACTTTGGCTCCCTGCAAACCATAACGTTCCAATAAATCTGCTGGTTTTGGTCCGGGAGTAAAGTTATTACCATTGACAGCGCAAGGTAAAATTTTAATTTTATCAGTATTTAAATTATTCGCAGCACTAGCAATTTCACGAGTATAGCGACTTACCGTCCAGATTTGTGAAGCTTTTTGTAAACTAACCTGCTTCCATTTCGGTAAAGGTTGCCAAACTTCTTTGCCATGAGTAATTACTGTATAAGGAATTCCCAAGGGTTGACATAACATACCAACTAAAGGGGCTAAGTAAGCATGACCGCAAAATACGCGATCGGGACGTTCTTTAATCAAACGGTTTAGTAACGCCCAAGTCATCCTCGCTCGTCCTAATTGGGAAAATTTAGTTTTAAAATAATGAAATTTTAAGCGTTCCGATTCAAAAGGATTTATACAGCCTTTATCATCTCTGAGTAAAAAGACTTCTGCTGTCGTCGGTTCTTCTAATGCCTCATAGGCTCGAAACACATCTTTTACATAAGATTGAATTCCACCTTCGCGGGAAAATACTTCTAAAAAAACGAAGATATGGTTAAGTTTTTTAGTCTCTTTATTTTTAATCAATTTTAATTCGGTCTTTCGCTCGGTACTAATTAACATTTTTTATATTCTCCTTTTAAGTGCTGCGGATATCGCAATCACACTCTTCTTGGTTGATAACTTTGTTTTAGTAATAATTTTTGAAAATAATAGATATGGGACAGCATAATTTTTTTTTAAGACGGCGCAGTGCGCGATTATGTATGCTTTTACCCGTTTAACTCTATTTAACTAGTTGTATATTTTTCCATAAAAAATTTACTTTCAGATAATTACTCAACTTGATAACAAGCTATTTGCTATAGTTTGACTCTTGCTGTCAAATTTTAACAAAAAGATAACTGCAACACTAATGCTGTGTATACGGTATTGAAGATTTTATTTTATACACATATTAATTTTTTACTTATTGTATTTACTTTAATTTCAAGTCTAATTTACATGAAAAATTTATTCCAAATTTTAGATAAACTTTTCTTAGTGTCTGAATAATCAAAGTAAATTACCAATAACCTAATTATTAATGCAATTAGCTTATGCATTGGTTGTCTTTGATTAATATTGAGATATTAAACGATGAATTTTCTATTCCCCGCAACCCTACCCAGACAAAATTTTTAATTCATTTTGCATAAGTACTTATCTAGATTCAAATTTTGATTTTTTATATTATTAATATTTTTTATATGGATATATTTCCTTTAATTTAAGTACAGCAAAAACTAAGTTAAAATTGACACCGCTTAATACTTTGATATTCCAAAGCCGAATAGGCATTTTATATCAATACACATCCGATAATTTCTCTAAGAATATAGAAAAAATATAAACTTTAGTTACATCGATTATTACATTCTGAGTAATGAGCAGGACTAGTTTGGTAATTAACAATAATTTACAATTTATACCAGTCCTAATTATTTTTCCTGCGTACCATACTTGACGATGAGCAAACAATTTCTGCCATCCGTATCGCGTTTGTAAACAACTTTATCAGCTAATCGCCGTAGTAGAAACCATCCATACCCGCCTACTTGCAGAGTACCAGGTTCCGGTTCGTCTATTGCATCTGGATTAAATGGTTTACCGTAATCCCAGATTCTAATTTCAAGTTTGTCATTCCATAACAAAACATCAATATCAATGTTTGTTTCTGGCGGTAAAGCTTGATGTGCATGACGAACGGCATTAGTAAAGCCTTCGGCTAATGCTAAATTAAGTCGATACTGTTGACTTTCTAGCCAATTAAGCCCAGACAAATTACGCAGACAGAATTGTTCAAACCATTGTTGTACCTGGTTTAGAAGCTTAAGTTCGCTCTTAACCGTCAGATGGTCTTGCTCCAAAATTGCTAGCATTGACCTTGACTTAAATATAAGTGAATGAATTTTACTTACATCTTTTATAGTTTATAAAGCTTAGATTTTGAAATCTGTTTTGCTCTTCTTAATTTACAAAAATCTTCGATATCATCTAAATTTAGATCGGAAATCACGGGCTTAACTAACGTCTTCAAGTCCATAAGGACTATGTGTGTTAATTATTTTACCACCTTATGACGAAAAGCACCGTTTTTTAAAGGAGCTTTAGCACGTAAATGTCAATATATATGCTTATGAATGATAGTTAGACTTTGAAACAATAATTCTTGTATCAAAATCCCGGCATCCTGTTAAAGTATAAGTTTTATTAACTTTTATTAAAATTAACGCCTGTTCGGGTTTCTCAAAAGTACCTATTTCTAAGCACTTGGTAAAGAAACCCACAGGCGTTAAAACACGTTCTCAACGAACTGATTTAGAACAATCCTAAAGTCAGAGACTTATCTAAGGGGTAGGTAGCACCAATACCCAAGTAGATTGTTACCAAGGTTCCAACAAGGAACACGGTAGTCGCTACAGGACGACGGAAAGGGTTTTGGAACTTATTAACGTTCTCAATAAAGGGAACGAGAATTAGTCCTAAAGGCACGGAAGCCATTCCCAACACTCCCAAAAGCTTGTTAGGAAGCGAACGCAAAATTTGGAAAACTGGGTACAAATACCACTCTGGTAAAATTTCCAAAGGTGTTGCAAAAGGATTCGCTGGTTCTCCTGTCATCGCAGGGTCTAGCACTGCTAAAGCCACTATACAGGCGAAAGAACCCATAATTACAATGGGGAAAACGTAAAGTAAGTCATTAGGCCAAGCAGGTTCACCATAATAATTGTGACCCATGCCTTTAGCCAATTTAGCTCTCAATTGTGGATCGCTTAGATCCGGTTTTTTTACTGTTGCCATTTTTTAGTTACTCTTCTGAAGATTGAGTATTGTGAAAAGATAAAACCGTCACCTAACTCGCAGTTCTAAAGGAAAATATACCCTTTAAAACTGAAGATACAAGGTTTACTCAAAGTAAGTCTGTTAAACACAAGTTTAAAACAAACAACTCGAAGAATACAGCTACGTGTCTCTTGAAATTTCGCTCAAAATTACAAGGGACCGCTTATACCTTGTTTGCGGATCATTAAGAAATGCGCCAGCATAAATACTGCAATTAACCAAGGCAATACAAAAGTATGAGCGCTGTAGTAGCGAGTCAAAGTAGCTTGTCCTACACTAGAACCGCCACGCAACAGGTCAGAGATTAAAACTCCAACTACGGGGATTGCTTCTGGTACGCCGCTAACGATTTTCACAGCCCAGTAACCTACCTGATCCCAAGGCAATGAGTAGCCTGTTACACCAAAAGACACGGTAATTACTGCCAAGATTACACCAGTTACCCAAGTTAACTCGCGGGGCTTCTTGAAGCCACCAGTTAAATAAACTCGGAAAGTGTGCAAAATCATCATCAGCACCATCATGCTGGCAGACCAGCGGTGAACGGAGCGAATCAACCAACCGAAGCTGACTTCGTTCATGATGTACTCTACTGAAGAATAAGCTTCAGCAACGGTTGGCTTGTAGTAAAAGGTCATTGCAAATCCAGTTGCGAACTGGATTAAAAAGCAAGTAAGAGTGATTCCACCCAAACAGTAGAAAATATTAACGTGAGGGGGAACGTACTTGCTTGTAACGTCATCAGCAAGCGCTTGGATTTCTAAGCGCTCTTCAAACCAGTCATAAACGTTGGCCATACAACCCAGTTTCCTAGATATAAATTGCGGTTGATAATTATCTCGGCGGATCGGCGGATTAAGCCAACCGAGACTTAAGAAGACAGCAAAAAAGTAGATTTACTTTTAAACTGTCAGAGTGGTAATTCTTTAAAAAACTTAACACTCTCTCAGGAGGGAATATATTGCGTGCTATGCATCCCTTGCCAAAAAAAATAGATGGATACAAAGACGATCATAGCGTTTCGCGGGCGTTATGTGCCCAACTATTAGAAGTCAATTGCCCGAAATTATTAGCGGCAACACAGCACTTCTATAAAAAAAGTAACATAATCGAGAGATAGATTTCATCTTATCAAAAAGAGCGAATCCGCTTTTAAGATAGGTATTGTTGGTGGAAAATCAAGTACAAATCAAGTTTATGGATAATTTAAAGGCAATTCGTTCTATTTTATCATTCCTGATGGCGTTTTGGGTCGCATTTGCTAGCTTTTGCTCCCCAGCACTCGCTTTAACAGATGAGCAAAAACTGGTATCCCAAGCTTGGCGAATTGTTAACCGTACTTATTTAGATGACACATTTAATCATCAAAATTGGGCACAAGTGCGGCAAGAAGCTTTGAAAACACGCCTCAAAGATAGCCAAACGGCTTATGAAGCAATCCAAAATATGCTCAAATCCCTTGATGACCCTTTTACAAGGTTTTTAGACCCCCGTCAGTACCGCAGTCTACAAGTCAATACTTCTGGAGAGTTAACTGGTGTAGGATTGCAAATTGCTTTAAACCCCGAAGGTAAATTAGAAGTCATTACACCTATTGCTGGTTCCCCAGCAGAAAAAGCAGGAATTCAACCGCGCGATCGCATTGTTAAAATCGAAGGTAACTCTACAGAAAATATTACTCTCGACCAAGCAGCTTCTTTGATGCGCGGTAAAATTGGCACTGCTGTTAGTTTAGTTATAGAAAGAGATGGCGCTGCTCCCAAAGAAATTACGATCGTGCGCGATCGCATTACTTTGAATCCGGTAATTGCTAAATTGGAAAAAGGTAAAGAAAATAAAAACGATATTGGCTATATCCGCTTAACTCAATTTAACGCTAATGCTCCAACGGAATTAGCTCGCGCCATCGGGGAATTGGAAGAAAAAGGCGCTGATGGCTACATTT
Organism: Rivularia sp. (in: cyanobacteria); assembly: GCA_965234645.1. Taxonomy (GTDB): domain Bacteria; phylum Cyanobacteriota; class Cyanobacteriia; order Cyanobacteriales; family Nostocaceae; genus Rivularia. The sequence goes on from OZ248344.1 coordinate 1,851,835, forward strand.
TAGATTTACGAAACAATCCCGGTGGTTTGTTACAAGCCGGAATAGAAATTGCTCGTCTGTGGTTAGATTCAGGTATTGTAGTTTATACGGTAAATCGACAAGGTATTCAAGGCAACTTTGAATCTTTTGGTCCAGCATTAACACAAGACCCATTAGTTATATTAGTTAATCAGGGAACAGCTAGCGCCAGCGAAATTTTAGCAGGCGCACTACAAGACAACAAACGTGCAACTCTCGTAGGAGAAAAAACCTTTGGTAAAGGCTTAATCCAATCATTATTTGAACTATCAGATGGTTCCGGCTTAGCAGTGACAATTGCTAAATACGAAACCCCCAGTCATCGAGACATTAATAAGCTAGGCATTACTCCAGATAAAGTAATTTCCTCCGAACCAATAAAACTGCAAGAAGTAGCGACTTCATCAGACGCTCAATATCAAGCAGCAGTGGAGCTTTTAGAAGAAACAGTTAACAGCGAACAGTTAGTAGTTAGGAGTAGTTAGGAGTAGTTAAGGTTAAAGGTTAAAGGTTAAAGGTTAAAGGTCAAAGGTTAAAGGTTAAAATTACCCTTGTCCCCTTGTCTCCTTGTCCCCTTGTCCCCTTGTCCCCCTCTCCCCTCCATACCCCATCCTTAAAGAAGCAATGGTGCTGCGAGTAATTCGGTTAAATCGAGATTGGCTAAACGGTTGTAAGCATTATCTATCAAACGTTCTCCTCGGAGAAAGCCAGTGTTTGCACCAGGACAGATGTATTGGAGGGTTCGATCCGTGAAAGTTTCTAGTAAAGTCTTGATACTTTTGATTTGTCGGTGCCAGTGAAAGGTTTTAGATGTTCTTAAAGGTACTGGTTCTTTTTCCCGGTTGGGAACTAAATGCCTTCCAGTAAATAATATTCCTCCCTCGGAATTGTAATACAAACAAGACGAACCGGGAGAATGACCGGGTGTCCAAATTACCTGCAATCGTGAATCGATAGTAAACTTTTCGCTTATAGCAGTTACCTTTGATTCAGGCAATAAATAAGCTTCTTGCTCTTGAATTAAAATTTCACAGCCAAAAGTTTTTTGAATTTCTGCACTTTTACCAATTGCACCGCGATGGCTAATAAACAACCAACGTACACCACCCTTACTTTCTAGAAAATCCTGATTATTTTTGTCCCAAGCGGGACAATCAATGAGAATATTGCCTTCGTTTCTTACAATGAAATAAGCGGTTCCCCCTAAAGTGTCCCGATTGGGAGGAAATGCAGTTATAGAGTTGAGAATTATCCGTGGTGGCTTGTGTGTGTGATGACTTTGCTCTGGAAATGGAGGGCACATAAGAAAAAGACTGTTTTAAGGAGAGAGACTGCTTGAAATCAAGGTTAATACGAGGTTTAATACAGTACGCAACTTAAGAGTTGACGTAAAAATTCGGCTTTATACTCTGTCTTTTGACAAAGAAATTTAGTTCTGATACTACAGCAAGACAAACAATCAGAATAACTGAAAATAAAATGACATTCTTCCTGATTATTCTAGGAATATTTACTTACTATATTCTCAAACGATCTGTTGCAAACCTAACAAAGACTCCAGCTTGGATTTTGTGGTTAGTATTGATGGCTCCACCCATAATATGGACTGGTTGGTCAATCAAATACGAAACCGAACTACCAGCAGCATTAGTATTTGGGACATTAGTAATTAGTTCCGTGTTATACTTCATACTATTTGAGTGGGGGCGTAGCTCCATAAAAGAGCAGAAAAATCAATCCCAAACACTCGAAACACAATCGGTTATAAATCCTACCGTAGAATCAGTACCAGTGCGTCCTATTCAACCAGCGGAAGAAAAACAACTGCGTTCGTGTTTTCCTTGGTCTGTATACTATATTCATAATATTGAATACCGTCCCCAAACAGTGATTTGTCGAGGTCAGTTAAAAACTTCGGCGACAAAGGCTTATCAGCAAATAAAGGAAAATATCGAATCAGAATTTGGCGATCGCTTCATTCTAATTTTTCAAGAAGATATAAATGGCAAACCAATATTTTTGCTAGTTCCCAATCATCAGCAGCAGAAAGCATCTTCAGGAAAAGCCGAACAGTTAACTCGACCGGGTTTAGCGCTGTTGTTACTAGTGGCAACTTTGATAACTACTACTTTAGTGGGAACGAGGATTGCTGGTATTGAAGTCAAAGAAGTATCGTCTAATCCCGGTTTAATATTACAAGGATTGCCGTATGCCATATCGTTGATGACCATTTTAGGCATACACGAAATGGGACACTATTTAGCAGCAAAGTTTTACAAAATTCCTACTACACTGCCTTATTTTATTCCCATGCCTCTTTTCTTGGGAACCTTTGGTGCATTCATTCAGATGCGAAGTCCCGTACCTAATCGTAAAGCTTTATTCGACGTTGGGATTGCCGGTCCTGTTGCAGGTTTTTTCGCAAGTTTACCTTTTTTGATCTGGGGTTTGCTTAATTCAAATGTAGTTCCCCTAAGCGACGAAGCACAACTGCTAAATACTGATGCTTTAAATCCCAGCCATTCGATATTAATCGCGCTGTTATCGAAATTAACATTAGGCGCTCGGTTAAGCTCTAATATGGCAATAGATTTACATCCAGTAGCGGTAGCTGGTTTTTTGGGGATAATTGTCACGGCATTAAATTTGATGCCTGTAGGACAACTTGATGGCGGGCACATTATTCATGCAATGTTTGGACAGAAAACAGCAATGATTATTGGACAAATTGCTCGTTTATTGCTGTTGTTACTTTCTTTAGTTCAGTCAGAATATTTATTGTGGGCGATTTATTTGATATTTGTACGTCTGGCAGACGAACCCGCTTTAAACGATGTGACTGAATTAGATAATAAACGAGATGTTTTTGGGCTTTTAGCAATTGCACTGTTAATTTTGATTGTGTTGCCATTACCACAGACAGTTGCTCGGTTGTTAAATATCTAATTAGCGTAGATTTAAAGGCAAGAAAGCTTTTGACAGTTCTGTCTGGGGGAGGAGCATTTTAGAGATGGCTTAAAAATGCATTGCACTCGATCGGGAACCGCTATTATATCTACTTAGAATAAGTTTACATTTAGAAAAAAAATCTCGAATGGTAAATTTTTTGCTCTACAAAATGGCTTTATTTACTATATGATGATGTATCATTCTATAGTCGATCTAAACTGAACATAGGATGAATAATTAACTATATTTACGCTAAGGATAAAAATAGGGATGACATTGCTAATTCTCTCCACGGTATCAGTAATTTTTGTCGGAATAGTTACTATATTAGTTTTGCAAATAAAAAATGCGATCGGTGACAGTAAAGTCGAACAAGAAAAACTATTAAAACTTGTAGAAGATACAAGCGAATTAAATAAACAGTTAACTCAGATAGTTGCTGATAATAGTAAAAATCAAACCGAGTCTTCCCAACTTTTAAAAAGTCAGGTAGAGAATTTAACTCAAAATACAACTTCTGCATTAACTAATCTCGATCGGTTAGATAAAGCAAATACTCAAACAAGAGACAGTCTTACTCAAGCTCTAGGAAGTAATCACAACCAACAGCAAGAAACTTTAAAAGCATTGAGCGAAAAATTAGAAGCTGTTAATTCTGTTTCTAGTAAAGTAGAGAATCTTACCAAAACTACTCAAAATATTGAAAGTCATCTAAATAAGTTAGATGAAGCAAATACTCAAACAAGAGACAGTCTTACTCAAGCTTTAGGAAGTAATAACAGCCAACAGCAAGAAACCCTACAAGCATTGAGCGAAAAATTAGAAGCTGTTAATAAAGCAAATACTCAAACTAGAGAAAGTCTTACTCAAGCTCTAGGAAGTAATAACAGCCAACAGCAAGAAAGTCTAAAAGCATTGAGTGAGAAATTAGAAGCTGTTAATTCTGTTTCTAGTCAAGTAGAGAATCTTACCAAAAATACAGAAAAAATTGAAAGTCATCTAAATCAGTTAGATGAAGCGAATACTCAAACCAGAGACAGTCTTACTCAAGCTCTAGGAAGTAATAACAGCCAACAGCAAGAAACCCTACAAGCATTGAGCGAAAAATTAGAAGCTGTTAATAAAGCAAATACTCAAACTAGAGAAAGTCTTACTCAAGCTTTAGGAAGTAATAACAGCCAACAGCAAGAAAGTTTAAAAGCATTGAGTGAGAAATTAGAAGCTGTTAATTCTGTTTCTAGTCAAGTAGAGAATCTTACCAAAACTACTGAAAAAATTGAAACTCATCTAAATCAGTTAGATGAAGCAAATATTCAAACCAGAGACAGTCTTACTCAAGCTCTTGAAGTAAATAACAGCCAACAGCAAGAAACCTTAACAGCATTAAACAAAAAGCTAGAAAGTGTTGATTCTGTTTTTAGCAATGTAGAGAATCTTACCAAAAATACAGAGAAACTTGAAAAACATCTGACTCAGTTAGATAAAGCTAATACTTACACTAGAGAAAATCTTACTAAAACTATAGAAGGTAATAGTCAGACACAACAAGAATTACAAGCACTTAGTGAGAAATTAGAAGCAGTTTCTAAAGTTGTAAGTAAGGTTGATAATTTAACCAAAACTACTGAAAAACTTGAAAAACATATTGCTCAGCTAGATAAAACTAATTCTGAATCGGAAAATAACCCCAATCGTGCAGAAATAGAAGCACAGCTAAGCGATCGCCAAGAACAGTTGAAAGCTATTGTTGAAAAATTAGCAGGGTTTGAGGCGATGAAGACTCAAATTGATAATGTGGTGAAGACAGTAACCAAGCTTGAAACTAGCTTGAATCAAACAACACAAGCTAGAAAGCCGAAAGGCAGAAACACTAATACTAGGAAGGGTACATCACTTGGTTGATAATTGATTTATAGAGACGCTCATAGTATTGCGTCTCTACATTAAATTACGATGCGGTGTTGGTTGCTGCATCATTTGTTTTTGCAGCAGGTGTTCCACCCATACGAATTTCAGAAGTGAAAGAAGCCATGCTGAAACCGCCAAAACGTTTGAGAATACCAACGCGCATCCGTAAATTTGGACTTGCAAACCATAAACGTTCTTCAGACGACATGGTTTCATATTCTGTAATTAGGGTAAGTGCATCATCGTCGCCCATTTTATAAGTTCCGGCAACTGGAGTTTTTTCTGCATAACCCATTTCTCGCAGTAACTTTCCTAACATCGGGTTATCTGCATCTGGTACCGCAACCAAAACTGTCGAACCTTCGTGTTTTTCTTTATCCCACTCCATTGTGCCGTTCCAGGTTACTCTTGCACCAAAAATTGTGCCGCTGGGTTCAACTTGATGTTGTTCGCACAGTTTGATTACTTCTGGATGATCTGCTGCTAAAGTTTCAATAATAATATCTGATTTACCGCCTTCGGATTGTTTAAAAGCCAGATGATGGCTAGTACGATGGGAAAACCATTTACCAGCACTTAATTCAAAAAACTCTTCAATATTCATCAATCAAATTACCTTACGTCAAAATTTTTATAATCTCACTTTTAAAAATGTAACAGCAAGCAAGTACTATCTTTTAATAAAGTCAACAAAATCAAATCTTTCGTAACTTTTGACGATCGCTTGCGGTAACTACAAATATGTTAATTCGCTATGAACGGGCAGGGATGCCCGTACCACAAGATACCTATCGCAAATTTTTATTCACAATGCAATGTGTTCTGATTATCCCATTTGATTGTTCGCTTGTTCAAGTCTTGATAGCGAAATTGTTGCCGATTCACTAACATGAGAGTGGCTATCTTTTTCTAAGTACTTTAAAGCTGAAATACTTTTATCGGTAGGAAGATTTCCTAAAGCTTCTGCCAAACGCTGACGCACTAACCAATCATCCGATTGAGCAAAGCGAAGAATTTTATCTACAGAATCGATGTCTTTGATTTCTCCCAAAGCTGCGATCGCCGCTTGTTGGATGACAATTTCTTCACTTTCTAAAGCTTTGTAAAGTACTTCCTTAGCGCGAGTATCTTTCAAATTACCAAGCGCTACCGCAGCACTAAAACGTACCAGCCAATCTGTATCTTCATAAAATGCTCGCGATAGAGGCTCTAAAGCCCTCGGATCGCCCAAGTATCCCAAAGCACCCGCAGCATCGGCTCTGATGCCATAATCCGAGTCAGCTTGTAGTGTTTGTATTAAAATCGGATAGCAATCTGGTGTTTGTTTAATCCCCAAAGCAAATATCGCCATCGATCGCAGTTGCAGAGATTCATCATCAAGCACCTTTTTAATTAAAGGAACTGCATCCTCTGCGGGGACATTCCTCAAAGAAGCAAGGGCTACCATCCGATCCCTTAAAGAAGAACTTTCTAATTGAGTAGTAATTTCTTGTAAGCTTGAATCTGACATTTAATTTAAAAATAGTTTTTACTAGTTACATTTCTATAAGTAACATTACCCAAGCTTAGAGACATTAGCCCGATGGCAGGTTTTTACGATGATTATTTACCAGCCATAGCAATAAAATACCAGTAATTGTAGCACTTGCAGCCCAACCTACGCCATTAGATATAGTCCCACCGTCAAATTTACAGGTAACTGCACAAACATAAAAACCTACTGCACCTCTAACAGCACCGCTCAAAGCGCTGGCAACTATCCACCAATAAGCATATCGAAAGTGACGACGTAGCACCAACCACTGTGCAAATCCCAAAACGGCAAAATTTATGGGTTCGTGAGTAATATTTAACCAAAAAACTTGCCAAAGTCCGCCTATAGATTCAAGAGATTCAAATAAAGGATTAAGAATTACCCCGGTAAATATCATCAGATGAATACCTAATATCCAACCTAAACCACTTGCAGGTATCCACCAAATAGCAGACTTAATATAACGTCGCAAAACCACCCATTGGGCTATTCCAACAATAAACCCACTCATGATTAATTCCCAGAAAAAATCACCAGGTGGTGCCATATAACCGATAAACGCACCACCCGCACCAGTTGCTAAAATCCAGAATAACCACAACATAATTTGTAATTGGGTAGATGGGGAGATGGGGAGATGGGGAGAGGGGGGAGACAAGGGGACAAGGAGACAAGGGGACAAAGAGACAAGGAGACAAGGAGAAATTAATTCCTAACTAGCTACTCACTACTTGCTACTTCCTACTCATTAAAAACTCCTAACTCCTAACTCCTAACTCCTAACTATTATTCTTCCGTCTTTCTTCGAGTTTAAGTAACATTTCTGCGTGCATTTCGCGGGTGATGGGATAAAAATAAGTTAAAAATAATCCACAGATTAAACATATTACCGGAATGGGACCTACGGCGATACGGATTGCTGATAGTGCGGATTCTGGCTGTACGGGTAATTGAGATTGTCCGGGAATATTTGCTTGAAAACCGGAACTTTGTAAGGCAATTCCGACTAAGAATAAACCGAAAGCTAAACCGAATTTTTGCAGTAGTACCATGAAGCCGTAAAATAATCCTTCACGGCGTTGTCCGGTTTGTAGTTCATCTAATTCAATTACATCTGGCATCATTGACCAAGGAACCAAATAAGCTACCGATACCCCACAACCTGCGATTACTGCTAAAAAGTACATTAAACCAATTTGACCGGGCTGTAAAAAGAATAATCCCGTAGCTGCGATTATCCATAAAATCATTCCCATAAAGTAAACGGCTTTTTTCCCCACTCGTTTACTTAATAATCCCCAAACAAACAGCATTAATAAAGCGGTTCCCTGTACCCCAATCATCACCGTGGGTACGTCCGATTCTTTCAGTTTCATGCAGTAGATAACAAAGTAAGGGATAACGGTAGCGGTTATTTGTACCCCCAACCAGGAAAAAAGATATATACCAATTACGAATAAAAAAGGTTTGTTATTAAAGACGATTCTGATTTGCTCGCCGATCGGAATTGATTCGCTTTCCTCACCTTGAGTACGTTTCGCTTCAAAAGCCAAAATGCGATCGCGAGTTCCCCAAACGCACCAAAATAGTCCCAAGACGGAAATTACCGCACAAACTGCTGCTAAAACTAAATACTGCTGTTGACGATTAAAAATTTCCGAAAATAATTGCGAAAATATCAGTTGTGCTAACAATAATGAAACAATACTACCGCCAATAGAAAAAGCGAAACGGATACTATTAAGACTGGTTCGTTCGTCGTAATCTTGAGTTAATTCTGGAGTCATTGCCGTATAAGGCAAATTGACTACCGTATAAAATACCTGAGATATCACCCCAACGATGACGTAATACCAAAACAATCCCCAAACGTTGGTAGTTGGGACAATCCACTGCAAAAAAAAGAAAATACCAAAGGGAATTGCACCGTAAAGCAGCCAAGGAAGACGACGACCCCAACGTTTAGATTTTGTTCTATCCGTCAAAACACCTACAAACGGGTCATTAACAGCATCCCAAATCTTGCCCACCATCAAGATACTACCAGCTAAACCTGCCGGAATACCCGCCACATTTGTAAAGAAAAATAGCAGATAGAATACGGAAATATTTGCAGTAATCGCCGGTCCCAAATCTCCCGCACCGTAAGCTAGCTTAGTTTTTAAGTCGAGTTTTCTATCTTTACCGATATCTTGGGGATAACCATCAGCCGCAGAATTGCTCATAATACCTACACTCGTATTACAATAAAGAGTTTGGCATCTACTATTAGCTGTATTATTATCTCCCTTATGCCAGACCTTTATATCTCGTGGTCAGATTATCACCACAAAATAGAACAACTAGCTGCTCAAATTTATCAATCCGGCTGGGAATTCAACCAAATAGTCTGCCTTGCCAGGGGTGGACTGCGAGTAGGGGATATTATATCCCGTATATACCAGCAGCCGCTAGCAATATTAGCAACATCATCTTACAGCGGTGCGGGCAAGCAAGAAAGAGGGCTATTAACCTTTTCTCGACATTTAACTATGACTACTGAGGCGTTAGGTTCGCGAATCCTTTTAGTTGATGATTTAGTAGATTCAGGGGTTACGCTCCAAGAAACTATTCCTTGGCTAAAGAAAAATAGCGAAACTACTATCGAAGAAATTCGTTCCGCCGTTATTTGGTATAAAGCCTGTTCGGAAATAGTTCCCGATTACTACACGGATTACCTACCCGATAACCCCTGGATTCATCAACCATTTGAACATTATGAATTTACAAATCCAGCCGAGCTTGCCGAGAAGGTAAGTCAACCTTGTTGATTTGATTGGGAATTGGGAGAGGGGGGAGAGGGGGGGAAGGAGTTAGGAGTTAGGGGTTAGGAGTTAGGAGTTAGGAGTTATGACTATAGAGTTAAGAGTTACATACCTATTTACCTTTAACCTTTGACCTTTGACCTTTAACCTTTGACCTTTTTACCATGCCCCATGCCCCATGCCCCATGCCCCATGCTCAAATCTAAAATAGTACGAGCCACATCGGAAGAGTTAGGAGCAATATCACTGTTCCTAATGCTATTGTGGTGACTGTTAAATCGCTGTCGAGATTGAAGGTTTCGGCGATGATTAAGGTGGAGAAGGCGGGAGGCATTGCGGTTTGCAGTAAAATTATTTTTGCTGGAGTGCTGGTTAATCCTAAAATTTTTAAACTGATGCCTAAGATCAGGGGTACTAGTAACATTTTTATGCCGATCGCGATCGCACCAGAGGGTAGGTTGTGCCAAGAATTTATCTTGCTCAATCGCATTCCCATTAAAAGTAAAGATAAAACTATGACACTCCAAGCCAGTTTTTCTAAATAAAATTCTGCTAGTTGGGGAATTTGTACTTGGCGAAACAGTAAGCCAAATCCGAAACTCCATAAAGCAGGATTGATTAATATTACTTTGCTACTCTGCCACAAATTGGTAGCCCTACCGCCAAAATGCCCTGCAAGTGCTACACCTAAGCCCCAAGTACCAAATAATGAACCCAATAGATCGTAAAATATTGCCCAGGCAAAATACTGAGTACCATACACTGCCAACACGATCGGATAGCCAAGAAAACCCGTATTTCCTACCATCGCCGATAAAATAAAACTTCCCTGTGTTGGCAGTTGAGGAACTGTATTTGTAAAATAAGCTTGGCATTTTATTCCTATCCAAGCAAAAAATGCTCCCAGTAAAATCGCTGCATAAGCAACTACGGGTGCAATCCAAACTGTTAAAGATAAGTCGGCTTGCCGTAAAAAAGCGACAATTCCTATCGGTACTCCTATCCAAAACAGAAACTGTCCTAAGCGAGTTGGAACCGTATTCGGGAGCATGCGTCCCAGCATAAATCCGATTAAGACCAATCCAAACAGCTTAAGGTATAGTTCTAAAAGGTTTATCAAGACAAGATCGGGAATTCCATATGTAACCTATTATCTAACAGGTTTTTGTTTCTCCAGTCTACAATCTTTAATGATTACCGAACATTCATCAGGAGTTGAGCCTTGAATAATGAGTTTTCTGAAGAAGTACCAAACTCAACCCCCTCCGAAATTCGCGAAGATATCCCCCAAGCTTTGCGCGATACTCCTGATGCGGCTCCCAAATTAGGTTTACGCCCCTCGTTTTTGGCGATCGCCGGAGTTACGGGTTTTGTTCTGCTTGCTGCAATCAGTGGTTTGATTTTTTACCTTGCTGCACCAAAAAAGACCGTCGAGTCGCAGCCACCTACTACTACGGCTTCTCCCAATACACAAGATCGTGATTCTGTCAACAAAGAAAAAAATAATGCATTATTAGGTCATCTAGAATATCCAGAAGCTCCCGAATCGGAAATTGTAGCAGTTAATGCCAACGGAAAACGGATAAGATTGCGAGAATCTGCGGCTAAAAAGTTTGAGCAGATGGTGAATGATGCTCGAAAAGCCGGTATAAGATTGGTACCAATTTCAGGATTTCGCTCCGTAAAAGAACAGGAACAGTTATTTTTTCAAGTAGGTGCTAAACGCAATCAAACACCAGCCGAAAGGGCATCAGTAAGCGCTCCTCCCGGACACAGCGAACATCACACGGGTTACGCTGTAGATGTTGGGGATGGTGCAGTACCCGCAACAAATCTGAGTACAAACTTTGAAAACACCCAAGCCTTTAAATGGATGCAAGCCAACGCAGCACGCTACAGTTTTGAACTGTCATTTCCCAAAGATAATATACAAGGCGTAAGTTACGAACCGTGGCACTGGAGGTTTGTTGGCGATCGCGATAGTCTAGAAACATTTTACAAGGCGAGGGATATCAAGCCAGTTCCTACACCGGAGTCTTAAAGGATAGGTATTGAGTTTGTTTAATTTTGGCGGTTGAAACCGCGTCTACACAGGCAAAACCCGCCTGCGCGGGTTAAAAAAAGTTAATCGTGTAGAGACGTAGCACTGCTACGTCTCTTTATTTATGGGGATAACGCGAAATTTTGGTGCAACCGCCTATTCCGTAATAACCGCCCTCAGCCTAGAAGGAGCCGACGGGCTACAATTACGAAGCCCACCTACGTGGGCTAAATTAAACAACTTTACCTATTCCGTAAAAGAATAAGCATTTTTTGCATAAAACTTCGTATTAAAACCATAAAAATACTGATAAATTATCTGGGCTACTGCAAAAATTATTGCATACCCTCTACTTGCTCAGAGGTATGAATAATTGCCCATAATAAATAACTGCGAGAGGATTATCCTATGCGCTACAGTCTCAAATTGTTAACCGCACCTTTGGTGAACGCCGTTGCAACTGTGTTTTTAATTACCTTACCTATTGAAGCTGTGGTAACAGATAAGCCATCCGTTGCCAAGTTATCTGTTGCTAGTCAAGAAGTGAAGATAGCGCAGGTACAAGGGAAGGAACAGCGTAGAGATGAAGCTTTGCGGTTGACTACATTAGGTTTGCAGCAGTTGAATAGAGGTGAATATCGAGAAGCGTTAAATAATTTTGAGCAAGCTTTAATTATTTTTAGAGAAATTAAGCAGCGTAAAGAAGAAAGTGATACTCTCAACTATATTGGTTTAGTTTACCGCAATTTGGGAGAATACCCTAAAGCATTGGATTACTACCAACAAGCCTTAGCTATTTATAAACAAGTTGGCAATAAACCAGGTGAAGGTACTATTCTCAACAATATTGGTTTAGTTTACCGCAATTTGGGAGAATACCCTAAAGCATTATATTACTACCAAAAATCTTTAGCTATTAAAAAACAAGTTGACGATAAAGCAGGAGAAGGTATTACTCTCAATAATATTGGAGCAGTTTACATTACAGCCATTTGGGAGAATACCTCAAAGCATTGGATTACTACCAACAAGCTTTAGCTATTCACAAACAAGTTGGTAATAAAGCTGGTGAAGGTACTACTCTCAACAATATTGGAGAAGTTTACAACAATTTGGGAGAATACGCCAAAGCATTAGATTACTATCAACAAGCTTTAGCTATTCACAAACAAGTTGGTAATAAGCCGATGGAAGGTACTACTTTCCACAATATTGGAGAAGTTTACCGTAGTTTGGGAGAATATACCAAAGCATTAGATTATTTCCAACAAGCTTTAGCTATTGGAAAACAAATTGGCGATAAAGCGGGGGAAGGTATTACTCTCAACAATATTGGTTCAGTTTACGACAATTTAGGAGAATACCCCAAATCATTGGATTATTTTCAACAAGCTTTAGCTATTCACAAACAAGTTGGTAATAAGCCGATGGAAGGTACTATTCTCAACAATATTGGCGGGGTTTACAGCCATTTAGGAGAATACCCTAAAGCATTGGATTACTACCAACAAGCTTTAGCTATTGTCAAACAAGTTGGAAATAAAGCGGGGGAAGGTAATACTCTCAACAATATTGGTTCAGTTTACAATACTATTAACAAATATCCAGAAGCTGAAAAAAATCTATTTGCTGCAATAGAGATTTTAGAATCTCTCAGACCGGGATTAACTGATGACCAGAAAATATCAATCTTTGAAAAACAAGCTTCTGCTTACCGCTTTCTCCAAACAGCTTTAATCGCCCAAAATAAAACGTTCGCAGCATTAGAAGTATCCGAACGCGGTCGAGCTAGAGCATTAATAGAATTATTATCTTCTAAATCTAACCCCAATCAACAACTAAATATCAAACCACCCAACATCGAACAAATTAAGCAAATAGCTCAACAACAAAAAGCTACATTTGTCGAATATTCATTTGTTAACGAATCAGTTGAGGATAAAAAGAAACAACATCCCAAACTCTACATCTGGGTAATCAAACCCACGGGAGAAGTAACCTTTAAACAAGTCGATCTCAAATCCCTTGACACACCTTTAGCAGAACTTGTAAAAAGCAGTCGTCTATCAATCGGTGCAAGGGGTTTAAAAGTAGAACCAACCAAACCAGTTAATCAAAAACAAAACTTACAAAAACTGCATGAATTATTAATCAAACCGATCGCTTCACATCTCCCCACCAACCCAGACGATCGCGTAATTTTCATCCCTCACGAATCTTTATTTCTGGTTCCTTTCCCTGCGCTGATGGATGCTTCGGGTAAATATCTAATTGAAAAACATACCATCATGAGTGCGCCAGCTATTCAGGTATTGGAACTGACAAATAAAAATAATAAAAACAAATTAAATTTAAGCTCTTTACAACCAAAAGATTTATTAATTGTAGGTAATCCTACCATGCCGATTGTAGGAATTCCACCCGCGTAATTACCCCCGCTACCAGGCACAGAAAAAGAAGCTCTTGCGATCGCCAAATTATTCAACACTACTCCACTCACTGGAAATCAAGCCACCAAATCTACCGTACTGCAAAAAATATCTAGCGCTAGAGTTATTCACTTTGCAACGCATGGATTGCTTGATGGCAAGGATTTTGGGGAACGTACTCCCGGTGCGATCGCGCTTGCTCCTGATACCCCTGTTTCATCATCCCCCCTTACTAAGGGGGGAAAGAGGGGGGTAGATGTAAACGAAGGTTTACTCAAAACCACAGAAATTATAGATTTAAAACTAAACGCCGATTTAGTTGTACTCAGTGCTTGCGATACTGGTAGGGGACAAATTACCGGAGATGGTGTGATCGGCTTATCGCGATCGCTGATAACTGCTGGTGCATCAAGTGTAATTGTTTCCCTGTGGAAGATTCCGGATGAATCCACATCGGAATTGATGACCGAATTTTATCGCCAATGGGAGAAAACAGGAGATAAAGCTGCTTCGTTACGTACTGCTATGTTGATAACTATGAAAAATAATCCCGAGCCCATACATTGGGCGGCGTTTACGTTGGTTGGCGAAGCGGAGTAGTATTATTTGAAGGGAAATATTAATGATTTTAATATTATCTCAAGCTAATAAATCATCTACAGCTACACTAAAACCTTTCAAAACCTTTTGCGTACTTACAATTTGACCAGATGTAAACATCAAACCCTGGTTTTCAATAATTACCATCACCCATCGGCTTTCAGGATATACTAACCAAACTTCTTCAGCGCCAGACTCTAAATACTCTTGCGCTTTTAACAATACATTTTCTGCTAAATCTGTAGGAGAGACAATCTCAGCACTTAAAGGAAAACTCTGTGGTAAAGTCGGAAGATTGCCAAATTCTGCAACAAGTTCGGGAGTTAAATAAGCTACATCAGGTGAACGCCCTTGTTGATTTGTACGACAAGGCACATCTGTATAAACTTCGCCTCCTTGTCCACTAGAATCCTTATAATCTTGCCAATAGCGACCGAGCCTTAGTTGAATTTTCCCATGTCTGAGGGTAATATCCGTTTTTTCTATTAATTGACCATCCACCCATTCGGTTTTTTCTGGTGGATCGATCGTAAAATCCTCTAGAGAAAAATTATCCCACTTAAGCGTTGCTAATACCATAATTAATTATTTTAAATATTCCCCAAAATCTCATCCAAGCTAATATTCAGATCATCAAAAGCATGAATAAATAATTCACCCCTGCTAAATTTCTGCATATTTTTATAAATACCATTTGCAGGTTCTCGATAAACTTCTACACATTCGAGGTTAATATCAACTAACCAAACTTCTACAACACCTTCTTGGGCATAAAGAGGAATTTTTACTTCTCGGTCATATTTAATAGTACTATCAGCAACTTCTATAACGAGCAAAATATCTTTTGGCTGAGGATGGGCTGATGCATAAAAATCTTCACGAGGTTTCAATAAAACCATATCAGGTTGTGGTTGTGAACTATCATCTAATCCCACTGGATTTTGAACGCTGATAATTACTTCATCACCCAATTTCCGATGCAAAACATTATCCAAACGTCTTACGCAAGCAGCGTGCTTAGTTTCTATAGCCGCCATTTCAATTATTTCACCCCGAATCAATTCCACCCTGTCATCTTCATTCAGAATGCCTACTGCTGCCATTTTATGGAATTGTTCGACTGTAAATTTCCGTCTGAGCAATTGTACGGTCATTTCAATTTTGGATTTTGGATTTTAGATTTTGGATTGCTTATTTACTGGTTCCCAGTCTCTGGCTGGGAACCCATAACCGGAGGCTCTGCCTCCAGTATAAGTAAAAGGCAGAGCCTTCCAGAAATGCATTACAAGCAAGGGTTCCTTGTAACGAGGAGAACGAGGAGAACGAGAGAGAAGGAGAAAACGAGAAAATTAAACCCGCCTTACTGCGGGTTTCGCTTGTGTAGCCAAGGCAGCGCGTTGCGGGGGTTCCCCCCGTTGTAGCGACTGCCGCGCGTTCACCGCTAGGTGCGGCATATTCTATTCGCCCGGTTTGTAATTTACTTAAAAAATGGAGCTAAGCGGATTCGAACCGCTGACTTCCTCAATGCCATTGAGGCGCTCTACCAACTGAGCTATAACCCCGCAAAATGCATCTTTTATGATGCCTTAATTACTGACTATTTGTCAATATATAAATTTGAAGATGTTTAACTAAAACAATGAAATTAATTATTTAGCAATCAAAAAAAAAATTATGATGAAGCTTGTAGCAAGTAGCTCATACAGTGCCCCATCAGGAAGTAAACTACCATCATCGCGGCTGCTGCTAGAGCAACCAACATACCAGCCAGCATCAATGAAAATTCTTTGTCTTCAACTGCCCTTTCCATTAAATGTAAAGACCAAGCTACTAACGCTACATCAAAAACTAAAATAGGTATCAACATATTTCTTAATATATATTAATTATAGTTAATTTATATTAACATTGTTTCTAAGAACTGTGTTGAACTAATTTAGATAATGAAGAAGCTAAGATTATCTTATATAAAGCTAATTTCGCACGGGAATTTTTCGCTCGTTTAAGTAATTTTTGATTTGCGCGACACTAAGCTGTCCGTAGTGCAAAAGCGATGCTAAAAGTGCTGCTTCCGCTTGACCTTCGGTAACTGCGGCATATATATGTTGGCAATTTCCAGCGCCACCGGAGGCTATTACCGGGATATTTACAGAGTCTGCAATCAACCTTGTTAATTCAATGTCATAACCGGCTTGAGTACCATCAGCATCCATACTTGTGACTAATAGTTCTCCCGCGCCTCGCTTTTCAACTTCTTTCGCCCAATGAAGGGCATCTAAACCAGTATTCTCACGTCCACCGCGAACGTAAACATCCCAACCAGGGTTTTGTGTATCTAACCTTCGTTTCGCGTCTATAGCTACAACAATACATTGATTGCCGAAGCGTTCGCTGGCTCGATTAATAAAGTCTGGGTTTCGTACTGCCGTAGAATTAATACTAACCTTATCTGCTCCTGCTCGTAACAGTTCTTTAACATTTTCTAAGGTTTGGATTCCTCCACCGACGGTTAGGGGAATAAATACCTGTTCGGCGGTACGGTGAACTACGTCAATAATAGTGCCTCGGTCTTCATGAGTAGCTGTAATATCTAGAAACACTATTTCATCTGCACCAGCTTCGTCGTAAACAAGAGCTAGCTCTACTGGATCGCCAGCGTCTTTAAGGTCTACAAAGTTAACTCCTTTTACAACTCGTCCCGCCTTGACATCTAAGCACGGTAAAATTCTCTTAGCTAGCATAATTTACGAAAGCACTCCCATCGTATTTACCCGGAATATAAATTTTAAAACTGACTTGCTTACTCGACAAAAAAAATTTTGGCATCCGTGTTTTCTCACATGGAGTGCGGCGATCGATTCGGATTCATTAATTAAAACCAGCAAAAAACCTATTTATAAGCGGACTATGGCGATTATCTCCTCTAAAAAACAGCCCCAGCCTCAAGAACCAGACAAAGAACCACCTCATCGAAAGGAAATTGCCAAAAAGCCCAGTGATGAAAATCTTTTGCAACCCGAAGCAGCTAAAGATGAACGGGATAATAATGAAGTTGGTATTCGTCCACAGCGATTTGCCGATTATATTGGGCAGAAAGATTTAAAAGATGTACTTGACATTGCAATCAAAGCAGCGAAATCCAGAGGTGAAGTATTAGACCACCTGCTGCTTTACGGTCCTCCAGGGCTGGGTAAAACTACAATGGCAATGATTTTAGCATCAGAAATGGGAGTAAATTATAAAATTACCAGCGCTCCTGCTTTGGAACGTCCTAGAGACATTATGGGACTGTTAGTCAACCTTCAACCTGGAGACATTATCTTTATTGACGAAATTCATCGCCTCTCCCGAATGACCGAAGAAATATTATATCCGGCGATGGAAGATTATCGTTTAGATATTACTGTAGGTAGAGGTTCTAGCGCTCGTACCCGCAGCATTCCTTTATCAAAATATACTTTAGTCGGAGCCACAACTCGCGTTGGTGCCCTGAGTTCTCCCCTGCGCGATCGCTTTGGTTTAATTCAAAAACTAAGATTTTATGAAGTAGAAGAACTCAGTCAAATTGTCTTACGCACCGCTGAATTACTTAAAACAGACGTAACAAAAGATGGGGCGTTAGAAATTGGACGTAGGTCGCGAGGAACGCCGCGTATTGCGAATAGATTACTTAAGCGCGTCCGCGATTATGCTCAAGTAAAATTATCTGGTGCGATAAATGAAACCGTAGCAGCAGAGGCGCTGCAACTGTTCCAGGTAGACCCCTGCGGCTTAGATTGGACTGACCGCACCATGTTAAGCGCGATCGTAGAGCAATTCAATGGCGGTCCTGTGGGGTTAGACACAATTGCCGCTGCTACGGGTGAAGACACGCTAACTATTGAAGAAGTATACGAACCCTATTTAATGCAAATTGGTTACTTACAGCGGACTCCACGTGGTAGGGTAGCAACACCTGCCGCTTACAAGCATTTGGGTTTTAAGCCACCAAACGAACAGTTATCTTTGCTTTCCTAATTTAAAAATAGTTGTAGAGACGTAGCACTGCGGAGTCTCATGTCAGTTAGGAATTAGGAGTTAGGAGTTAGGAGTTAGGAGTTAGGAGTTAGGAGTTAGGAGTTAGGAGTTGGGAATTAGGAGTTAGGAGTTAGGAGTTAGGAGTTGGGAATTAGGAGTTAGGAATTAGTAACTTATAACAATAGTAGTGCGAGCATCTTGCTCGCTGTATGTTTCAACAAACGAGCTAATAACAATAGTAGTGCGAGCATCTTGCTCGCTGTATGAGCATCTTGCTCGCTGTATGTTTCAACAAACGAGCTAATAACAATAGTAGTGCGAGCATCTTGCTCGCTGTATGAGCATCTTGCTCGCTGTATATTTCAACAAGCGAGCTAATAACAATAGTAGTGCGAGCATCTTGCTCGCTGTATGAGCATCTTGCTCGCTATTACAACCGGCTAAGATACTCGAACTATATTTAAGCTTACAGAATTTAAGCTTACAAAATTTAAGCTTACAGACCGTCCTTTCTATATCAATTTCATTATCAACTTATTATGATCAAACTAATCTCGATTTTACTAAGTTTACTTCTAATATTTAGCTGGGTTGAGCCTGTATTTGCTCTAACAACTCAAGCTTCTAACCTGACAAAAGAAGAATTAAAACAACAAGATGAATTAGCTAACATTGCTTTTGATGCTACTAATAAAGGTGATTTTGCTACAGCCGAAAAATACTGGACAAAAATTATAGAAAAGTTTCCCGATAATGCAGCAGCTTTGAGTAATCGGGGAAATTCTAGAGTTAGTCAAAACAAGTTAGAAGCAGCGCTGGCGGATTTTAATAAATCGGTAGAACTTGCACCCAATGTAACAGATCCTTATTTAAATAGAGGAACCGCTTTAGAAGGTTTGGGAAGATGGGATGAAGCGATCGCCGATTACAATCACGTTTTGGAATTAGATCCGTCGGATGCAATGGCATATAACAATCGAGGGAATGCCAAAGCTGGTTTGGGACAATGGTATGAAGCTATAGCAGACTATCAAAAATCGGTGGAAAAAGCTCCAAATTTCGCTTTTGCTCGTGCTAACTACGTTTTGGCACTTTATGAAACTGGTCAAAAAGATAAAGCTATACGGGAAATGAAAAATATTATCCGTAAATATCCTCAGTTTCCCGATGTTCGTGCAGCCCTCACCGCAGCGCTTTGGGTGAAAGGAGAAAAAGGAGAAGCTGAAAGTAATTGGGTAGCAGCTTATGGATTAGACAGTCGTTATAAAGATATTGATTGGGTGAAAAACGTGCGACGCTGGCCCGATAGTATGGTGGCTGCTTTGGAAAAGTTTTTGAAGTTGCAGTAATTTTACTTATTAATAATGTTTAAAAAAATGCACTTGTTGCTCTTTTGCATCAATGTGCTTTTAATATTTTTATCCTGAATATTGAATTAATTTATTTTCTATTAGTAATTTGTGCATAAGTTAGTTAGGAATGCACCCAAATAAATATTAGAAGGTATGTGTAACAAAGCCGTTGGAGTAAAAAGCATCTATCATGACTCATTTTGGTCTTATCTGCCCTACTGCTACAGGTCATATCAATACCATATTTCCTTTAGCCAAAGAACTACAAAAGCGCGGTCATCATATTACAGTAATTAACATTCCCTATGCCGAAACTTTAGCTTCAGCAACAGGTTTTGATTTTCAAGTATTTGGCGAAGCTGAATGGTCTAATGAGATTAGAACGCAATCTTATGCAAAATTAGCTCAACTCAGCGGTAAGGAAGCTTTAAATTTTACCTTTGGGACGTTAAAAAAGAAAACTGCTAATGCTTTAAGAGATGTGCCACAAATTATTAAGGAAGTAGGTATAGAAGCGTTAATAGTAGATCAAACTAGTTTTGAAGGCGGCACGATTGCAGAATATCTTAACATTCCTTTCATTACTCTTTGCAGTGCGCTGCCATTCAATCAAGAAATTAATATACCGCCGTTTGCCGTATCTTGGGGTTATAACCGGGCATGGTGGGCAAAATTGCGAAACCAACTCGGTTATTCTCAAATTAATCGTCTTTTTAAACCAACTTGGGAAATTGTATCGGAGTATCGCCGTCAATGGAATTTACCTGCTTATTCCGATATATCCGATATCAATGAATATGATTCCAAGGTGGCGATTATTAGTCAACAACCTGTTGAATTTGAATTTCCCCGTCAAAAATTACCGACACATTTCCACTTCACCGGACCGTTTCACGATTCTACAGGTAGAAAAGCCGTTGATTTCCCATTTGAAAAGTTAAATGATAAACCGTTGATTTACGCTTCGATGGGAACTTTGCAAAATCGTTTAAAGTATGTATTTTCTTATATTGCCGAAGCTTGTACTGGGTTAGATGCACAATTAATAATTTCTTTGGGGGGCGCACTCGAACCCGAAGCAATCGGAAATCTACCTGGAAATCCTTTAGTAGTTAAATATGCACCGCAATTAGAACTACTTCAGAAAGCTAGCTTAACAATTACTCATTCCGGATTGAATACTACTTTAGAATCACTGAATAATGGAGTTCCAATGGTAGCAATTCCGGTTACTAACGATCAGCCTGGAGTTGCAGCGCGTACAGCTTGGAGTGGTGCGGGGGAAGTGATTCCTTTAAAAAAATTGAATGTTTCTAAATTACGAGAAAGTATTAAACGGGTATTAACAGAAGAATATTACAAACAAAATGCTCTGAAGTTACAGACAGCAATTCGTAATGCTGGAGGTGTAAAAAGTGCTGCTGATATTATTGAAAAAGCTGTAACAACAAGGGAACCAGTATTAGTTCAAAGATAGCAACATAAGATTTTTTTTCATGTTATGAAACAACATTAAGACCCTGCAATTAAGAATAAATTCTGATTAGTAACAGTAATTTATTCAAAAATTCGGGGCTTAATGACAAAAGATAAATATGCTGGTAAAAGCGAGACGGATAGAGGAGTTAGTGTCTTTAAAACTTTTCAAAAAGATGCCGAACGAATCAAATCTTTATCCGCCGATGACGCTACAATTTCCAACGAACCTGTTATTAGTATGTCGTCTTTGGGCGATTTGGGGAGATTTGGCAACCAGTTATTACAATATGCTTTCTTAAAAGTCTGTGCGAAGAAGTCTAACGCACGAATGGAATGTTCTTCTTGGATCGGACAAACCCTATTTGGACTTAAGGATGCACCGATTTCTAGACGTTTACCTTTAGCTGTGGAAGAATCGTATTTTGGTCCAAATCTTTTTGACTATATTCCCGAATTCATTCCTTACTTAGAAAAACTCTCAAATCAAAGTAGTTTTCGGATTCCGGGAGAAGAAATTATTGAAAGTGCAAAAGTAAATGTAGATTTATGGGGTTTTTTCCAAGTTCACACCCAGTATTTACAGCCATACAAACAAGAAATTCGCTCGTGGTTTGAACCCGTCAGTGATTTAAAATCTGCATTATTAGATGGATTAGAAGTTCTTCGTTCCCAAGGTAAAACAATAGTTGGAGTTCATATTCGACGCGGCGATTTTTTTTCAGTGCCAATGGCTGGATTCACTCTTGTAGTTCCTTCAAAATGGTGGTGCGAGTGGCTCGAAAGTATCTGGGATGAATTAGAAAATCCGGTTCTTTTCTTGTGTAGCGATGATTTAGACAATGTAATTGATGATTTTAAAAAATTTTCGCCCATCACGTACAAAGATTTAGATATCAAGCTACCGGAAAGGATGAAAGATTTAGATATTGGGTTTTACACCGACTTCTACTTATTAAGTAACTGCGATATAGTCGGTATCAGCAATAGCATTTTTAGTTTTACTGCCTGTATGTTAAACGATCGCGGTAAAATGTTTGTCCGTCCAACCTGGGATTTTTCGACAAAATTTGAGCAATTCGATCCTTGGAACAGCGTACCACTTTTGCACATAGGATACCCGCAACAAAAATCTTTCAAGAGTTATGGCGATGCTGTTTATACCACTTGCGTTACTCAAGGGATATGGGGAATGCTCAAATTCATATTCATTTATTATCCTAAAAACCTTGTTAAAACCTGGCTTATTCGAGCTTACTTAGGATATCAAATTCAAGGTTTTTTAGGTGTCTTTAAAAGTTTACTATATACATTAGGTGCGCGTAATGTGTGGAAAAGTAATAGCTAAACTTTGATTATTAACATCCTTTCTGAAACCTAACTTCTCATAACCCTTTTCTATAAGGGAATGGGGAGTTTAATTTTTTTGATTACAAACATTACTAATAACACAAATCATTTCCGAAGCCAAAGTTTCTACCGTTTCTGTACTAATTGAAGGTTGAGAAAACATAAAATTCAACAACATTTTCCCGCGAAAAGTAGAAACAGCAGCAGCAAAAACACCTCCAAATGCTGATTGTGCTGTTACAAAGCTTATTTCTTCTAATTCAAATTCACCGTAATTATGCGGTATATTAATCCGACCGATATTAGTTAAACCTGCACTAACAGATGATTGATAAGGATTTGTAAGAAAAGGTGCCGTAATCATTTTAAACATCAACATTTGTCTAAATACATCGTTGCTTGCTAAAACTTTTTCTAGTTTTTGTTTGATATCTCGTGCTAAATCCCAAAGATTGTCATTTTCTTGAAGATTATGAAAAGAAGGTATAGCAGAAGCAACTGCACCTAAATGTTCATTACTTATTTGGGGTTGTAAACGCTTACGCAAACTTACAGATGAAAGAAAGCTGTAATTATTGTTATTTTTTGCAGAAAGTTTAGTTTTTTTCGCAACTGCAAACAACATTGCAGCACTTAAAGCAGCTTGTACGGTAGTTTTTTGTTGACGACAAACATTTACTAAGCGTGTAGTTAATTCTGAATTCAGGTTTCTATAAACCATACCGCAGCTACGAGATTCTAAAGGTATGCTTTTTTCAAAATTTAAAGTTATAGGTTGATAACGTAATAACTGTATTTTCAAGTTTAATAAATAAAAAATATTACCTATTTCCCCTGTAAAACCCTGAAGTGATTTCGGAATTAATTTTTGAATAGAAGCTAATTGAGTTAATTGATTAAGATTGGTTTCCCCATTCGCTTCAGTAATATTTTGACAATTAGTTAATATTTCCGAGTGCAATTGGATGCATGATGAAGCATCTGCGATCGCGTGATGTATGGTTGTAATCAGATAACAAATATTTGGTTCTTCCTCAAAATTAATCAACGTGACTCGCAGCAGATTGCGATCGCTATTTATTTTTTGATTTAATTCTTCAATAACAACTTCTTCCCATTGCTCTATCTGCTGCTTTTTTACAACTGATAATGAGATTTTATCCGCTCCTGATTCAAACCAAAAACTATTTGATTTCGCAACAATCCGAGCATTAAGTAAAGGATGACGAGCTTGAACAACATCAAGCGCTTGTCTGAGTAATTCCCCGCTAATAATTCCTTTAATACGACTAATCGTCACAATATGAAACGAAGCCGCAAGATTATTTAAAACTTCCATTGCTTGCTCGTGGGCAGCAAGTTCTCTGTTTTTTAACATGGGTAGATGGGGAGGGGGGGATGGGGGAAAAGGGGACAAGGGGACAAGGTGACAAGGTGACAAGGAGAAATAACTCTTAACTCCTAACTCATAACTCCTAACTCTTAACTCTTAACTCCCGAACTAATTCCTGAATTTTTTCAGGAGTTAATTCTTGCACGTTACTTAACACTATTGTTGCTCCGGCTTTTTTGAGTGATTCGGTGTAAGCATCGCGTTTTTGTGCAGTTTCTTGTACGTGAGGTGGTAGTACTCCGACTCCAATCCAAGTGCGGTTTGGCTGATTTTCCTGCGCTTTTTCTACGGTGTACATATCGGCTACCGTATCTCCTACATAAATTACTGGTGGCGAATTATCAATACCATACTGAAGTAATTCAAGTGTAGAAAATAGTCCTGCGGGATCTGGTTTACCCGGTGCATCTTCCATTGCAATTAATACGGGGGATTGTAACTTGAGACGTTGTTGCAATACATAGGTAGCTGAAGCGCGAGTTGCACCGCTAAAAAATCCCCAGCGAATGAAGGCTTCGGTAAGTTGGTTCAAGTAGCTCGGCTGTAATAATAATGGTTCATCGCGAATGTATCCCGTTAAATTATCGGGGTTATTACCTCGGTAACGCGATTGAAAAAAGGCGACAATCGAGTTGTAATCAAGATTTACTTGTTCGCGGGATTGTTCTTGAGTTTCAAAGTAACGATAAATTAATTCTTGAGAACCTTCCCAATCATTATTCCACACACCTTCAGACTTAAGACGGTCAATATCATCGGCTGTAGGACGATACGCTCTGAGAGTAAAATGCTCTACAGTATCTGCTAGCGCTCGTCGATAGGAACCCGATACATCCCGCACTACGCCATCAATATCAAAAACAACAATGGCAGGAATTGACGTTTGTTGATTCATGGTTATTAGTAATTAAGGTTAAAGGTTAAAGGTTAAAGGTTAAAGGTCAAAGGTTAAAGGTCAAAGGTTAAAGGTTAAAGGTTAAAGGTTAAAATTTCCCTTGTCCCCTTGTCCCCTTGTCTCCTCATCTCCCCATCTCCCCATCTCCCCATCTTCCCATCCTCTTGCCCATTTCCTTATCCGGCGTTGCTCAGGTGGTAAGGTATTAAGTTAAAATAAGCGATTGCTGTTGTTATTAATGGTTGCTGGAATATATGGAAGATCAAATTCAAACTCAAGAACAGGCATCCAAGTTTATTTTAAAGATTCTGTGGTTGGATGATAATGTGGCTTTGGCGGTCGATCAGATAGTAGGTAAGGGTTTTAGCCCTTTGACAAAGTACTTTTTCTGGCCTCGGACTGATGCGTGGGAAGAGTTGAAAAATGAACTGGAGTCGAAACACTGGATTGCTGAAGTGGAGCGAGTTGAGATGCTCAACAAGGCTACCGAAGTTATTAATTACTGGCAAGAAGAAGGTAGAAGACGACCTATGACTGAGGCTCAAGGTAAGTTTCCTGAAGTTATCTTCACAGGTAGTAATTAAGCAGTGAAGCTTTTAAACTCCTAAACTATCAGCCCTGCGAGCAGATTGCACTAAGCTAAGTATTTATAAACCCGGTTTTTTTGAAAAGCCGGGTTTTTCAATGGTTTTTTGCGCGATCGCTGCGTAAGTATTGTAAATGTAAGATAAAGCATTTTGTACTTACACTTACTTAATAACCGAAAAAATACTTAACAAGCGAATAATTAAATAAATATTATTGATGAATGCGTTTAATTTGTTCTGCCAAGTTGTTTTGTTTCCAATAAATAATCTTGATTTTAAGCAAAATCACTGAAGTAAAAAGTATTATATAGCTGCAAAATAGTTAACAGATATTAGGTAAAGAAGTAATTTAGAA
Source organism: Rivularia sp. (in: cyanobacteria) (assembly GCA_965234645.1). Taxonomy (GTDB): domain Bacteria; phylum Cyanobacteriota; class Cyanobacteriia; order Cyanobacteriales; family Nostocaceae; genus Rivularia. Next base: position 1,877,543 of record OZ248344.1, read on the forward strand.
TTTCTTTTTTTAAATGGTATCAATTAAACAGGCATTACTAAAGAAAACCATTTAGGTATATAACTAGTTGGTCTGTTAAAACATCATATACTGCACAATTTTTTAGCATAAATAGGTCACTGGGGATAAGATAACCGTGATTCAGATATTTGGAAACTTTCTAGAAAATTTATTTAATAAGGATAATTTAGAAAAAGCTCAAGTTTTCGGCGATTATGTGGAAAGACCACAACAAGAAGAACATTTAACTTTAGGCTTTTCACCATCTGCTATTCCGATTAAAAAACGCTGGCGTAATAATGGTTTATCCGCCGATTATGTGGCTAATTATTTAGCTACATTTTTTCAAATTAAAACGGATGAACCTGACAGCATAGATAAGCTAGCAGAAATGAAAAGCGCAGTCAGCTATATTGCTAACGAACTGTTAGAAAATTCCATGAAATATGCTGACAAAACTACGTTCTATCCAATTACATTACATACCCAGATAGAGAATAATAAAATTCGACTGTTTGTAGATAATAGTATTCTGGCTTCACAAGCAGAAATTTTTCAGATATTTATTAAAGAATTACTAAATTCTGACCCAGACGAGCTTTTCATTCGTAAATTAGAAGAAAATGCAGAAAGTGAAAATAGTTCTAGTTCGGGATTAGGTTTTTTGACTATGATTAACGATTATTCTGCCAAGCTTGGTTGGAAGTTTGATACTGTCGAAAAAAAATCACCAGTTATGACTGTAACTACTATGGTTGAGTTGGCTGTTTAGAATATAAAATCATCTACAAATAGTTTGGAGTTAAGGAGCTTTAAATATGCAAGTTAAGGGTGAAAACTATAACGTTTGGTATGACAAAAATGACGGTGCAATTAATTTTGATGGCGCACTAAGATTGACTGGAATGCAGGATTACGCGCCAATTTTAGAGTTACTTAATGAGATAGCTTCTACAGAACCAGCAAATATGGTTCTTAATTTACAGCAATTACAATTCCTTAATAGTTCGGGAATTAGTATGCTATCAAAATTTGCGATCGGGATGCGAAAGCAAAAGTCCGTAAAAATAAAAATTCTTGGTTCTAAAAATATCCCTTGGCAAAGTAAATCTTTGAAGAATTTACAGCGATTAATGCCGGGATTGGCTTTAGATATACAATAATCGTTTTGATTCAAGTAAGTTTAGCCGCGATCGCAAATGGAAATTGTAGCTCTATATCAAATCAAGCTTTACGACTTTCAAATTGGATCAATATTTTTATCCTTGTTTACAAATAATTTAATCTAATTTAATATTGCTATCGTTTTCACAAAATATTCAATAGAAGTCAAAATGTCAAATGAAAGATACAAATAATCATAATTTAATACGTACTATATTTAGCGATAAAAAATATCGACCTATTTTAGTTTCTGCGGCATTATTTTTAACTTTTAACTTAGGGGCTTTGATTCCTACCTTTATTTTTTCAACTTTGCTTAAAAAAGATGCAGTTATTATCAATTTGGCGGGAAGGCAAAGAATGCTTTCTCAGAAAATAACAAAATCGCTATTGGAAGTTAAAAATCAACAGGAAGCCGGTAATTCTTTTAAGCAGTCTCAAGCAGAATTAAATCAGGCTTATAATTTATTTGATGATGCTTTAGATGGTTTTCAACGAGGAAAAACTGTTAAGGGTGCTGAAGGCAAAACTGTATATTTAAATGCAGTAGACGATGAGAAAGAAAAACAAATTATCGAAGAAGCTTTAAAAATATGGAACCCTTACAAAGAAAAGCTCCAGCCGATTTTAAAAGCAGATGAATTAATTCAATTCAAAGATTTAGAAGCTGCTGTTACATATGGTAGAGCAAATAATCTTAACCTTCTCGATTTAATGAACCAGTTAACTATCGAACATGAAAAAGTTGCTCAAACAAAAAGTGGATATTTGCAACTTATTCAGCTTGTGGGAATAGCTTTAGCTTTAGCAAACTTTTTTGTTTTATTGTCCCGTAGCTTTAAACGCTTGCAAATATCGGATCAAGAACTTGAAACAGCTAATGCAGAAATTCTTCAACTTAACGAACGCTTGCAAGCTGATAATATGCGTTTGAAGTCTGAATTGGATGCTACCAGACGCTTACAGCAAATGATTCTACCCAAGTCTTCGGAATTGGAGTCTGTTAAGGGATTAGATATTGCTGGATATATGGAACCTGCGGATGAAGTTGGTGGTGATTATTATGATGTTCTCAACCTTGATGGAAAAATAAAAATTGGTATTGGCGATGTAACCGGGCATGGTTTGGAAAGTGGAATGCTAATGTTGATGGTGCAAACTGCTGTCCGTACTTTACAAGAAGTTGAGGAAACCAATCCGGTAAGGTTTATGGATGTGTTAAACCGCACCATTTACAAAAATATTCAGCGGATGGATTCTGGTAAAAATCTTACTTTGTCTCTAATTGACTATAGCGACGGCGAACTTAACTTAACCGGACAACATGAGGAAGTGATAATAGTACGCAGTAATGGTGAAATGGAACTGTTAGATACTACTGACTTAGGTTTTCCTATCGGCTTAGATGATGAAATTGCCGATTTTGTTGGGCAGCAAAAAATACACCTAGAAATTGGTGATGTAGCAGTACTTTTCACTGACGGCATTACCGAAGCTGAAGACATTCATAGAAACCTTTACGGAATCGAAAAGCTTTGCGAAGTTATCAAACAAAACCGACATTTGAGCGCTACTGGAATTAAAGATGCCGTAATTGAAGATGTGCGATCGCATATTGGTTTACAAGAAGTATTTGATGATATCACGCTGTTGGTATTGAAGCAGAAAGCTACAGATTCTACTTTAAATCTGTGGGAGTCTGAGAATTTGGAAACGGTTGGCATTTAACAATTATCAATTATCAGTTAACTTGCTATTAGCCCCACCGATCGACTATTTGCTGTTAGCTGATTTAAGGATATTCATCGACAAAAATTTATCTTTATCAAAGAGGAAAATATCGCGGTGGTGCAAGTATTTGGTGACTTTGTTGAGTCAACGCAAAAACAAGAAAACTTAACTTTAGGATTCTCTCCTTCTACGGTACCAATTCAGGAGCGTTGGCGTAATAACGGTTTATCTGCCGATTATATTGCTGAGTATCTGACAACTATATTAAATGCTGATGAAAATGAATCCGAGAATGCAGAGTATTTAGCCCAAATCAAAAGTTCGGCTAGCTACATTGCTAATGAATTACTTGAAAACGGGATGAAATATTGCAACGAACAAACACATTATCCCATAACTTTTCATATAGAATTAGCAGCTAACGAAATCAGATTTTTCTTGGAAAATACGGTTATACCTGCAAATGCGGAAAAGTTAAAAAATTTTATTAAAGAATTAAATAATTCAGATCCAGATGAATTTTACATTCGTCAGTTAGAAAAAACTGCGTCAGATGATAATACAGATAACACTAGTTCTGGACTGGGTTTTTTAAGCATAATTAATGACTATTCTGCTAAATTGGGCTGGAAATTCCAAACTTTAGAGCAAAATCCGTTGTTGATGAGTGTTACTACTTTAGTACGTTTTATGGTACAACAAACCGAACAGCCACAACAAGATAATATTAGCGAACCATTAGAAATCAAGGGCGAAAATTTCAATATTTTTTACGATCGCAATAGTAAGGTGATTAACTTTACTGGTAGAGTTCGGCTGAGGGGATTGCAAGAGTATACCGTTGTTTTTGATTTGTTCGATAAGGTAATAGAAATAAATGCAAATTCAATAACTTTGAATTTACAACATCTTGAACTTATAAATAGTTCGGGAATCGATATGCTATCAAAATTTATTATTACCACCCGCAAGAAAAAGACGGTTCAGATAAATATTATTGGTTCTAACGCTTTGACTTGGCAAGTCAGATTATTAAAGAATTTCCAGCGATTAATGCCTAGCTTAAAATATGAGTTGAAATAAGGAATTGGGAATTGGGCATTGGGCATTGGGAATTGGGCATGGAAGAGAGCGGAGGAAGCCTTCGGTTGCGGAGGAAGCGGAGGAAGAAAATAAATAATTAGTTTTCTTGCAAAAAAATTAATTGCTTCCCCTGCCCCCTCTGCCTCCTCTGCTTTTTCTCCCCCCTCTCCCCCATCTCCCCATCCCCTACCTAATAAAAAACTCCCCCTTAAAGATGCAAAGGAGGAGTTTTTGATTTCAAATCTAAATAAGTTGATACTTACACCATACCGCCAGCGGCTTGAAAGCGAGCGCGGGCGCGTTTGTAAGTTTGAGTTGCTTTAATTTGGGCTTGTCTGTCGCCTTGCGCTACCTGATTCAAACGAGTTTGAGCTTCGTTAAAAGCAGTACGGGCTTCTTCAAGGTCAATTGAATCACCTTTCTCGGCACCGTTGACCAAAATTGTGACTTCATCTTCATCGACTTCTGCAAAGCCACCCGAAAGTGCGATCGCTACCCAATTTTGATTGTTGTCGGCACGCACTCGCATTACACCTGTATCCAGGGCGCTTAACATTGGTGCGTGTCCGCTAAGTATACCAAGTTGTCCGGTAGTGCTTGGTAAAACGACTTCTTGTGCCGTTGAATCCCAGACTGTTTTATCTGGGGAGATTACACGAACGGTTAATGTCATAATTGCTAGTTGTTAGTAGATAGTTGTTAGTTGTTAGTTGCTAGTTATAGTCATTTCAGGTAGTGCGACGATCTTCGTCGCTCGTGACGGGCGCAACTGTTCGGCTCCCACTAAACACTAAACACTAACAACTAACAACTAACTTTTATTTCGATTTCATTTTTTCAGCTTTTGCTTTGGCTTCATCGATGCTGCCAACCATGTAGAAAGCTTGCTCTGGTAACTCGTCAAATTCACCAGAAAGAATCGACTTGAAGCCTTTGATGGTGTCATCAAGCTTCACATATTTACCAGGTGCGCCGGTGAATACTTCTGCAACGAAGAATGGCTGAGACAAGAAACGTTCTACTTTACGAGCGCGAGCTACGATCAGACGGTCATCTTCGGATAATTCATCCAAACCAAGAATGGCGATGATGTCCTGAAGTTCTTTGTAGCGTTGCAGTGTGGATTGTACCGCACGAGCTGTTTGATAATGGTCTTCACCAACAATGTTGGGCTGCAACATTGTAGAAGTAGAACCTAATGGGTCCACAGCGGGGTAAATACCTTTTGCAGCTAAACCACGAGACAATACTGTGGTTCCATCCAAGTGAGCAAAAGTAGTTGCTGGTGCGGGATCTGTTAAGTCATCCGCAGGTACGTATACCGCTTGAATCGAGGTAATTGAACCTTCGTTGGTGGAGGTGATCCGCTCTTGCAATGCACCTACGTCAGTACCCAATGTAGGCTGGTATCCCACAGCAGAAGGCATTCTTCCCAACAGCGCCGATACCTCGGAACCTGCTTGTACAAAGCGGAAGATGTTGTCAATAAACAGCAGTACGTCTTGCTTGTTTACATCGCGGAAATATTCTGCCATTGTCAAAGCTGACAAACCAACCCGCATTCTTGCACCGGGTGGTTCGTTCATCTGACCGTATACTAAAGCAATTTTTGATTCGTTTAAGTTATCGGGGTTGATAACTTTGGATTCGATCATTTCGTTGTAGAGGTCATTACCTTCGCGGGTACGTTCCCCTACTCCACCAAATACCGATACACCACCGTGTTGGGTAGCGATGTTGTTGATCAACTCCATCATAATAACGGTCTTACCCACACCTGCACCGCCGAACAGACCGATTTTACCGCCGCGTCTGTAGGGAGTTAGCAAGTCAACAACCTTGATTCCGGTTTCAAAAACGGAAGGTTTTGTTTCTAAGTCGGTAAGTTTGGGAGCATCGCGGTGAATCGGAGAACGTTCATCGGTACCCACTGGACCTTGATTGTCAACAGTTTCGCCGAGGACGTTGAAAATTCTACCCAATGTAGCTTTTCCTACAGGTACGCTGATAGGAGCGCCAGTATCGCTAGCTTCCATTCCTCGCACCAAACCATCGGTGGAAGTCATAGAAACAGCCCGCACCTGGTTGTCGCCCAGCAACTGCTGCACTTCGCAGGTAACGGACATTTCCTGTCCTGCTTCGTTAGTACCTTTAACGATCAAAGCGTTGTAGATTGCGGGCATTTTTCCGTTAGGAAATTTTACGTCTACAACTGGACCAATAATTTGAGTAATGTAACCAGTTTGTGTTTTTTCTGCGGTGGAAACCATGCTGAGCCTAAATTACGAAGCTATATTTTTACTCTTAGAGACGTAGAGACTTTAAGATTAACTCATCTCATCTTCAAGATTAGCACCGAACGACACTATTATCGGGCAAAAATTGAAAGCGAGGGAGTAGGGAGTAGAAAGTTGCGACTAAGAAATATATAAGTAATTTTGTTTAAATAGTTACCGATTTGATGTTTGTGGACGCGATCGCCTTTTTAAAGTCAAAATTTATACTAAGGGGCGAGGCAAAAAAATTAAGTAAGGCGATCGCAGACATTAATGTACTTAATAAGGGAGTTGGCAGTAGAGGAATGTACAAAGCTGCAACTTGCCGAACTGCTGTAGTTATTCAAAAATCCAAAAATTATAAATATTTATTCGCAATACAAAAGAAAATAGCCCCCTTTGCTATATCTCAAAGAGGGCATACGCCATGCCATTTCACTTACTGTTTACAATCACATCCTAAAGATCGGATTCCGCAAATCTAAATCGTTTAAAATTCTTTTCTCAAATTATATTATTTTTCACATCTTGCACCGATTTCAGAAACCCGGTTTCTCTTCGTGGAAGCATAATTTCGTGGTGAAATACTCTTGAAACCGGGTTTCTTGAGCTTGCCCTCGAATGGTGCAAAATGCCAGTTATTTTCTATTTAATTATATTACTGCTATTTCTGTTCTAAGTTTACTGAATCGAGGGAATAGGAAGCAGGAAGTAAACCCGCCTGACTAAAGGTTTCGCTATGTCTAGTTGTGGTAACAAAGCGCCAGCTAAAGCATTAAGAAGGGACTTTACAACATCCTCTAAACAATTCGTAAATTTTTATTAACAAACCCGCTTTTTCAAACAAAAAAACCGGGTTTTAAAATATTAATTATCACGCCTCTAAATCCAAAATACAGCTATATTTCCTATTATCGCTGGTCTAAGTCTTACTTTTTTTCCATTTCCAAAAGTTCGGGGATAGTTACGAAGCTATAACCCTGCTGTTTTAATTTAGCAATTATAGTCGGTAAAGCCTGGATTGTTCGGGTGCGATCGCCACCACCATCGTGCAGTAATACAATCCCGCCGGGACGTGCATTTTTTAACACGGTATTCACCATAGTAGCAGGTGCAGGTCTTTGGAAGTCGCGAGAATCAGCAGACCACATCAAAGTTGCATATTTTTTATTTTTAGCATGAGCAACCAAACCATTAGTTAAATGTCCTCCTGGTGGACGAAATAAGTTTGTTTTAACTCCGGTCACTTGATAAATTAATTCCGTTGTTTTATCAATTTCAAAAGCAGCAGCTTGAGGATTCATAAAATGATACCAATGGTGCCAAGTATGATTGGCGATCGCATGACCTTCAGCTATAATCTGCTTTCCTAACTCAGGATTATTTTGCAGCGCACTACCAACGACAAAAAATGTTGCCTTGATATTATTTTTTTTCAATATATCTAATGTCTGTCTGGTAGACTTTTTCCAAGGACCATCATCAAAGGTTAAAGCGATAACTTTTTTATTTGCAGCCGGTTTAATTTCATAAATTACTTTCCCATTAAAGCTAGCTGGCGCAGCAGAAAGTAAGCTTTGTCTTTTTAGTTGTTCGTTCAATGTCGCTTCCATTGCAGCTTTAAATCCTGTGAAGCGCTGCTGATTATCTACTTCGGCATCTATAATTTTTATTTTTGGTTTATTTATGCCTAATAAAGTAGATAAATTTAAATTTCCAGGCATTATTAAACTCAAACTCAAAATACCAACAAACAAGAGTAAGGCAATAAAAACTTTATGCGGTAGAAAATAAACTTTTCTGTTTTCCACTTGATATTTCTCTCAAAAATATAATGGCGGCTTAGATAGAACCCTAAAATCGAACATTTAAAAATATCGATCGGGGATTAAGTATTTTCTCTAATTTATTAAAAGTGAATATGTTTAATCTGTAACCCAAACAATCATGCTTGGGCTATTCGGTATTTTCAATTTACCGAACCACAAATTTTTACATAGACTATTTAATTTAGACTATTTAATTAAGGTTTAAAGTTTAGTGCGAATTTACTTGTATATTCCGGCAATAAATGTAAAACTAATCAAATATAAATTGCCAGTTATTTCTAATACTTTTAATTACTAGAAAATCAAGTTAAACTTCTAGGTCAATATATTGTAATGTCTGCCGAACAGCTTTCACTACAAATTTAAATCTTCAGTAATGCTCCCGTCGAAAAATATTAGTTAAAATATCAATTAAACTTCATCAATACAATTTAGTCATAACTGTAGGTGAATAATTTACCCACTATAACAATAGTAATATCCGCTTTTACAAAAAGATATAATCGCGAATACCTTTAGCATAAAAGATATTTAACAGTCAATAAGACGGCATATGATTTATATGCCTTCATTGTACTTTCCTACCGATCGCCAGTAGATGTTGTTGACGCTTTAACTTAATCAAAAATTTAGTTTCATTTATATTATTCACTCTAATATTCATACTTTCCGCATAAATTTTAATTATTTTTTTTGGTAAATCATGTAATTTAAATTACTTATCTATATCAATCAACGAATCAAATTACAATTAAAAAAACTTTCTTCAAATAATATTATCTTTGTAAGCGATAACTAATACCCCTGAGTGCTTCAATCAATTCGCTATTTAATGTAAATCTAGTACTACATTACCTACATTGAGAAGCATCTCTTCTCTACCCTAAGATACTTGACTATTTTGCAACTTTAGCTTCATACGAGTCAGCAATTCTTCTAGAATAGTTTCGTCATATGGTTACAGCGTCGCCTTCAGGTTTTACCTTCTACAAAAGTAAATTTAGTTAACTTTTTTAGTACTACTGTTTTACAAAAAAAATAATCGGCGTATACCATCCTCAAAATAGATAATTTATAAGACTTGTATGCATTTAAAAATTTTCTTATCATGATAAATATAGATTCAGATTGTTCGCAGTTGAATCTTATGGTTCTAATTCTATAAAGCTTGAACTTTGCCTCTTTAGTTAAATAAAGCATTTTTATAGAGCCAAACAATATTGTTCGTTTAGCAACACAAGTAATTATGGATTTATCGTCAGCGCGGCAATTTTTTGATCGCGAGATTCAACAGCCTGACGAGTATATTGACTTAGCAAAAGCAGCTTTGTACATTGCTCAAGAAGAATATTCGGAACTGGACGTAGATGAATATCTAAATGCACTTGATACAATGGCAGTCGAATTAGAAGAACGTTTGCCATTAGAGAAATATCCCTTAAAGATTATTCAGTGCATTAACAAATATCTTTATGATGACCTAAAGTTTACAGGTAATAATCAAAATTACTACGACCCGCAAAACAGTTTTTTAAATGATGTAATCGAACGCCGAGTTGGAATTCCGATTACATTAGCACTAATTTATATAGAAATTGCTCGTCGCATTGATTTCCCGATGATAGGTATAGGAATGCCGGGACACTTTCTGATTCGTCCAGATATTTCAGAAGTTGAAATTTTCGTCGATGCTTTTAACAATGGCGAAATACTGTTTCCCCAAGACTGCCAGGAACGTCTAAGTCAAATTTATCAGCAAAACGTAACATTGCAACCAGAATTTTTGGCACCAGTTACTAAAAAGCAGTATTTAGGAAGAATGTTGACTAACCTGAAATATATTTATCTCAAACAGCAGGAATTAGAAAAAGCTTTATCCTATGTCGAGCGAATTTTACTATTGTTTCCCAGTGCAACATTAGAAATACGCGATCGCGGTTTATTATCCTATCAAATCGGACGCTTCAATCAAGCTTCAATTGACTTACAAGCCTATCTACAACAAGTTCCCGACGCGCAAGATGCAAGTACCATTCGGCGCTTACTCATGAAAATGGGCAATAATCAGTGAACAATTATCAATTATCAATTATCAATGGGGGATTGGGCATGGGTAGAGAGGGGGAAGAGGGGGAGACAAGGAGACAAGGAGACAAGGAGAAATTAGTTCTTAACTCGCTCGCTACTTGCTACTCACTACTCACTACTCATTACTCACTACTCCTAACTCTTAACTTCTAACTCCTAACTCTTAATTCCTAACTCCTAACTCCTAACTCTTAACTCCTTCATTTCCCTATACTCTCTGCGACACGCTTGAGACGATGTAGTTGTGCTTGCATATCATTCTTTGTAAATTTTTCGGCGAAGTTTTTAAAACCCCAATTTATTAAGGGGTTAGGAATCTCAAATTCAAAACGATTTACTAAACGAGTTCCATTATCTATTGGTTGACATTCCCAGCGATCGCGTCCTTTAAAAAAACCGTCAAATTGCCAGACTACCAAACCTGGTTGCCTCATCGCAACTGTACTAATCAATGTCGGTTTTATTACTGGTATTTGAATAATAAATTTGCTTTTACTACCCACCTCTGTACTCCAATCCCCTATTGGTTCGCAGCACAAAGCGGGATTTAACCATTGATGCATTAAAACACGGTCTGTGATACATTGTTCTACTACTGCGGATGTAGCATTAATATCAACCGATTGCTCAAAAACTTCTTTATCGGGCATTTCAAGTTTTTAATTTAATCTCCGCATTCAGATTAACGTAAAACAGGCAGATATTAGCAAGCGCATCTGTAATAGTGCAAAGTATTTGATATCCGCTTTGAAGGTATATGAAGATACATATAATTCAGTATTTGTCAAATATTTTAATTAGTTTTTCTTAGCAAAAGTGTGAATAAAAATAAAAAAAGTAAAAATTAACCTTGATATAAATTATTTGTAAGATTTACTGGTAAATTAGGTTGCAAAACATAAACAAAGTTGTCAGGGTGTGGTATTGTTTCAGGCAATCTACCACCTTATCATCTCAGATGTTTTTTGCGATAACAGTAAACTTTAAAACTGGAAAATCATGATTTCAACTTGGCAAGATATAACCCAAGTGGCGGGTGCCGATTTGTCAATAAGAATAGGGACAATTTTGGCACAATCGCCTTCATTGTCACCAGATAGAGTAGACGGATTTGAAACTTATAGCCGGAATGCTCTTGCACAGGTAGTAGACTTATTGCCTCGCTTGCTGGGTGCAGTTCTGATTTTGTTTGTTGGCTGGCTTGTTGCCTATATAGCTAAAGCGATAGTCGAAGGACTTCTTAATCGCACTAACATCGATAACCGTATTGCTTCTGGATTAACTGGTAGTGACACTCTCAAAGTAGAGAAATTCATTTCTGGGTTGGTTTTTTGGACTATTCTACTGATTACAGTAGTTGCAGTTTTAGATACCTTGCAGCTAAGGGTAGCTTCCGAGCCGCTGAATGAATTTCTCAATACAATTGGGGGATACTTACCTGCATTATTAGGTGCGGGAATCCTTTTGGGAGTAGCTTGGTTGGTAGCGACTCTCGTCAAGACTTTGGCAGTAACTGCTCTCAACGCTCTACACGTAGACGAACGATTAAACGCACAGCAAGATGCAACTACTGATACTAATCAACTTTCGATTGCTCAGACTATTGGTACTGCTCTTTACTGGTTCATCTTTTTACTATTCCTAATTCCGATACTAAATACTTTACAGTTGGAAGCAGCTCTTGCACCAATAGAAGGGTTAGTTTCGGAAATTTTAGGAATTCTGCCAGATATCTTAGCTGCGGTAATTATCGGCGCAGTTGGCTGGTTTGCGGCTAATATTATTCGTCGGATTGTAACTAACTTGCTTGCTACGACTGGAATCGACCATTTAGGAAGTCGATTTGGACTTTCGCGAAATTCAACTGGGCAATCTTTATCTTCGATTTTAGGTACGATTGTCTACGTTTTAATTTTGATTCCTGTAGCGATCGCGGCGCTTAATGCTTTACAAATTCAGGCGATTTCGGTACCTGCAATTGTAATGCTGCAACAGATTCTCAATGCTATACCTTTAATCTTCACTGCTGCGGCAATTTTGGCTATTGCCTATTTCTTAGGAAGATTTGTCTCGGAATTGGTAACAAGCATTCTTACCAGCATCGGTTTCAACAATATTTTCTCCATCCTGGGTTTACCCACACCTCCTAGAAGAGAAGTATATGACGCGACTGGAGAACAAGTTCCTTCTTCAACATCACGCACCCCATCAGAAATTGTTGGCATCATTGCCTTTATTGGCATTATGCTTTTTGCTGCTGTGGCAGCAATCAATATCCTGAATATTCCAGCTTTGACTGCACTAATAACGGGTATCGTAATTATATTGGGACGCATTTTAGCTGGAATGATAGTATTTGCTGTTGGTTTATTCTTAGCAAATTTAGCATTCAGCATTATTACAAGTTCCGGTAATGCTCAAGCAAGAATTTTAGGTCAGATAGCAAGAATAGCCATCATCACCTTAGTTTCGGCGATGGCACTGCAACAAATCGGCGTTGCTCCCGATATTGTCAATTTAGCTTTTGGTTTGTTATTAGGTGCTTTAGCAGTCGCTCTTGCCCTATCTTTCGGACTCGGTTCTCGCGATATTGCTAAATCTCAAGTACAGCAATGGGTAAATTCTTTTAAGAACAAAAGCTAGAAAGAATTAATGAAGTATGAAGAATGAAATCACCAGGAAATAATTTATTGTTCCCTATTCCCTTCCTGTTTCCTGTTCTTTCTATCTTTTGTAGATTGAGAATTTTCATCCTTCATACTTCAAACTACTTGCTTAAAAGGTGTTAGTTGTTAGTTGTTAGTTGTTACAAGCTCCCTACTCCCTACTCCCAATTCCCAATTCCCAATTTCAAACTTTTTTCAACTTGATTTGCAGTTCGCTTTTGATGCGATTCAGAATTGAAGACTCATCAAGGTTTGCTAAAATTTTTCCAATTACCGCTTTTGGTCCATCTGGTCCCCAAGTAGCTCCATTAGCTAAATATGCCTTGGTGACTTGCCCGATACCATAAGAAGAAACACCAGCTACACCAGCTTGAGTAAGTGCAACCGATACATAAGGACCAAGTGTTACCCCACCAGTAGCTGGTGCAGAAATACCAAGCAAAGTTTTTAAAGAACCTAATCCCAAATTTGCTAGCAGTTCGCTGGCACTAATTCCGCCCATACTCAAAGCAATTTTTTGTAGCAATTTTATCGCTCCGGCTTCCGTCATCGGAATACCGTAAAGCCGGGATAATCCCAAAACTAAAAAAACATCAATAGTCGCAGCACTGAGAATATCTAATACCGTCACCGGGTTAAGAGCCACAGCTAAAGCCTTAGTCATTACGGACTTCCAAATCAACTGATTTGCCGCAGTTTCACGCAATTTTAATTTATGCTGCACCAATCGATCGTTTACATCGTCGGCATAAAGCATGGTATTAAGAGCAACTAAAGCTTTACCTTCGCGGTGCAGAATCTCCAATATTTTTAGCTTTAAATCTTCAACTTGAGGTTTCCCCTTACCCAACTGCACCCCCTTAGAACCATCATCGCGACGAACTAATGTTCTAACCAAAGGTGAAGCAGCAGCAGTAACAATTTCATCCGGTGAAAGCAATTCTTTTACTCGTTCATCGCGAATTTTTTCGTAAACTGCGATTCTGTCAGCTTTCGGATATTGGTCAACCTTATTAAACACTAATAAAATTGGTTTACGAGCTTCTCGCAACTGTGAAAGGGCTTCGTGTTCCAGTTTTGTCATATCCCCAGAAATTACAAACAAAATTAAATCTGCCTGTTGGGCAATTTGTTCTGCTAATGCAGTTCGAGTTTCACCATCAACTTCATCCAATCCCGGCGTATCAATCAACTCCACTCGCGATTGTCCGCTACTGCTAGAAAAAGTTACTCGTACCAGCCCCGAATCACCAAAAGTTTCTTCATTAATAGTCCAATTTACAGTTTGTGCATCGCGAGTCACACCATGCAAAGGTCCGGTTTCAAAAACCTCTTGTCCAACCATTGCATTAAGTAAAGAAGACTTACCTCGTCCCACCATACCAAAAGCAGCAATCTGGATAGTCATGCTTTCCAACTTTGTCAGCATCGCTTCCAAATCGGCGATTTCCATCTCCAACCCTTGAGTTTCCGATAAACTTAGGTTAAGATTCGCCACCATCTCCCGCAGTGCCGTTTGTGCCTGCTTATAGTGAAGTTCAGTTTGTATCTCTTCAAAAGTGAAAATCGCTTTATCCAGTTCTTCAGTACTACAATTATTATTTTGGGGTTCCGGTAAAGGTAATTGAGAAGTCATATAAATTTTAGATTTTAGATTTTAGATTTTGTCATGCCTTCTGCCATCCTAATGATTTTTGGGTATTCGGCATTGGGCATTAGGTGATGGGGTGATGGGGTGAATGGGTGATGGGGTAGAAAAAATTCCTCACTATTAAATCACTTTTAATTCCTAACTCCAATACGGTTACTGAGCTTGTCGAAGTACTCCTAACTCTTCACTTTGGTGGTCCTCACTCCCAACTTTGACCTTTGACCTTTAACCTTTAACCTTACAATTAGTTCCGAAAAAGTCATAAACTAAAAATTGCATTAAGTAGCTTATTGGACTTGACTGAATCACCCGTGCGAAAAATTGTTATTGCTGGCAACTGGAAAATGTTCAAAACCAGGGCAGAATCCGAGGAATTTTTACGAGGATTTATGCCTTTATTACAAGAGACTCCCGACGATAGAGAAGCGGTATTGTGCGTTCCTTTTACTGATTTAAGCGTTTTATCGAGGAATTTGCACGGTAGTCTCATCAGGTTGGGAGCGCAAAATGTTCATTGGGAAGAAATGGGAGCTTATACGGGTGAAATTTCCGGTTTGATGCTTTCTGAAATTGGCGTAAGTTATGTCATTGTCGGTCACAGCGAACGACGGCAATATTTTGGTGAAACGAATGAAACCGTAAATCAGCGCCTCAAAGCCGCTCAAAAGTACGGATTGACACCGATTCTTTGCGTTGGGGAAACCAAACAACAAAGAGATGCCGGAGAAACCGAATCGATAATTACCAACCAAATCAAGCAAGCCTTGATAGATATTGACCAAAATAATTTGGTAATCGCTTACGAACCAGTTTGGGCAATTGGTACCGGAGATACTTGTGAAGTTACCGAAGCCAATCGAGTTATCGGTTTGATTCGCAGCCTGTTGAGCAATAAAAATATAACTATTCAATATGGAGGCTCCGTAAAGCCGAATAATGTTGATGAGATTATGGCTCAACCTGAAATTGATGGTGCTTTAGTTGGTGGAGCCAGTTTGGAATCGCAAAGTTTCGCCCGAATTGTCAATTTTAAGTGAATTAATTGGAAATGGGCATGGGGCATGGGGCATTGGGTATTGGGCATTATTTATTTTTAGGAATAATGAATTTTTAACTCCTAACTCATAACTCCTAACTCATAACTCCTAACTTTCTTCCCATCCCCTTTTCCCCCCATGTCCCCATCTCCTCCATCCTCTATTTTTGACGAAGAATTTCTGATGCTGAATTTCAACTGGGGCGATCGCACTTTTTTAATGGGTGTTTTAAATGTTACGCCTGATAGTTTTAGCGATGGTGGCGAGTTCGATCGACCCACTACTGCTTTAAATCACGCACTAGCTTTAGCGGCTGCTGGTGCGGATATTATCGATGTGGGCGGACAATCAACTCGCCCTGGTGCGGAACAAATTTCTGTAGAGGCAGAACTCGAACGAGTGCTTTCGGTTATAAAAATTATTCGTCCAAAAATTAATATCCCAATTTCTGTAGATACCACAAGAGCTAGTGTTGCAAAAGCTGCTGTTGATGCTGGTGCGGATATGGTTAACGATATTTCTGGCGGCACTTTTGACTCGTCTATGTTTTCTACTGTTGCGAGTTTAAATGTGCCTATTGTATTAATGCATATCCGAGGAACTCCGCAGACAATGCAGCAAATGACCGATTATCAAGATGTAATCGAAGAAATATCTAATTTTTTATTACAACAAATAACCGCAGCAATAACGGCGGGAATCAAAAGAGAAAAAATCATTATCGACCCCGGTATTGGTTTTGCTAAGAATAAACATCAAAATTTAGAAATTTTTCGCCGCTTAACAGAATT
Source organism: Rivularia sp. (in: cyanobacteria) (assembly GCA_965234645.1). GTDB lineage: Bacteria > Cyanobacteriota > Cyanobacteriia > Cyanobacteriales > Nostocaceae > Rivularia. The sequence continues at coordinate 1,893,859 of OZ248344.1, forward strand.
AAAAAAGCTTAACTGTCCGATTTTAGTTGGACCATCTCGTAAAAGCTTTATTGGACATATTCTCAACCAACCAGATCCCAAAGCCAGAGTTTGGGGAACTGCTGCGGCTTGTTGTGCTGCTATTTTTAACGGTGCCGATATCTTACGAGTTCACGATGTTGAACAAATGCGCGATGTTTCAATGGTTGCCGATGCCCTATCGCGACCTAATTAGAACAGTTAAAATTCTCAGATCGAAGGTAAAATGGGAAAATTGGTAAAGCCTCAAAGAAAACAGCACAATAATTATCACCAGAAAAAAACTCGTCACCAATTTCCCGACTTTTATTTATCTTGCTTCAACGAAAGACCAACAATAGTTAATTTTTTCGCCGATTAATACAATTTTTAGCTTACTATTCCGAACCATTGCCATTACCGTTTTTAGGCTTTCTTTGAGTATCCTCGGCTACTGTTTCAGCCGTAATTTGGTCGATAATATCTTTCTGACCGGAACCGGGATCTACAAAAACAACTTTGGAATTAGGGCTTTTACCCAAACTGTAACTAGCGTTGATGTAATCCTGAGCTACCAAATATCGCAGAATTTCTTTATTTTCAGGGACACTACGCAAAGCTTCCGAAAGAATCTGCATACTCGTACTAGTACCTTCAGCTTTCTTAATTGCAGCTTGACGTTCACCTTCTGCTTCCAGAATCGCAGCACGGCTCTTGATTTCAGCAGCACGTTGATCTTCCATTGACCTCCGCACGCTTTCGGGAGGTGTAATTCTTTGAATATCTAACCTCATAATCTCAACTCCCCAATCTGCGGTGATCTCATTCAACATATCCAACAATTCTTTATCCATCTCTTTTCTAGAGGCATTAGTTTCCTCTAGAGTATTAGTCGCAATTATCTCCCGCAGCGAAGTTGTAGTAATTTGAGTTAAACCTTGTGCCAAATCATCAATTTGGTAAAAGCTTTTCTCCATATCTTTGATGCGCCAATACACGATCGCATCTATTTCTAAGTAGATATTATCTTTAGTAATTACATTTTGCGGTTTAATATCTAATATCTGTTCCCGCGTAGTATCTTCCATTACAACCTGGTCGATAAGAGGAACGATGAAATTTAATCCAGGTCGTAATTTACGATGATACTGACCCAAACGTTCTACTAGAGCTTCGTTACCTTGGTTGATAATCTTTGCCGATCCTAATGAATAACCTATAAGCACTAAAAATATAGCAATAAGAATTGGTGGCACGATTTATGCTCCTTGTACAGCAATAGGGAAATTTACTTTATGGAGGTGGTACTTAACTACGTTGTCTTACTTTTAGTTTAATAATTATCAACGTGTAATTTTATTATCACGCTTGGACTACTTCAGACAAGAGACAATTCCCACCAGCACATATGATACAAGTATCTTTTTTTTTATGACACTGTTATTTAAACATCATTTTTGCAATAGCGGGAAAGTTAGTTGTTAAGAGTTAGCACTTAGCACTTAGCAGTTAATAATTCTACCCCATCTCCCCATCTCCAATTACCGACTTGTCAACTCTAACCAAGGTTTAATATTCGCAGGTAGTTGAGAATTCAAGCGCAATTTAATTTGTGGTGTAGAAAAAGATTGAGCGTAAGCAGAAGTTAGAAACGGTTGATAGTTTTTTGCTTCGGGTGTTAGTTGCTTGACGAATGCTACACTTACCCCTTGAAGTAATTCCCGTAAAGGTTTAGCTTGTATTCCTCGTCGCTCTTTAACGATCGCTGTAGCTGAATTTACGGGACTCTCCCCATCACTTATGCTTAGGTGCGTTCCCCCAATTGCTGTTAATAGATACTTTTGAGCGCCTAACTGATTGAAAGGCTGTATCTGATGTCTCAAAGCTGGTGTGAGCGCGTCTTCGGTTCCAGTTAATATTAAAACTGGTTGATTAATTTTGCTTAAACCTTTGTCACCAAAGATTTTACCCGCCATCGGATTCAGCGCGATCGCACTTTTAATTCGTTCGTCTCTAAGCTGTATTTTGTTTTCTGGTAAGGAAGCTGCGGCACATTCTAACCAGTCGCCGGGTGCGTTCGCTATATTTAAAGATTTATTACAAAACGAACGCAGTTGCTGTATGTTGATTTCTCCCCCTGCTACGGCTAAGGCGGTATAACCTCCTAAAGAATGTCCGATAACGCTTACTTGTTGAGTATTTAATTTTCCTTGAAATCTTCCCGGTCGATCGTTTAGTTTTGCTAATTCATCTAGTAAAAAGCTAATATCTTTTGGTCGATCGATAAATTCTGTTGGACTGAGCAATTTTTTTAAATCGGGTGCATTTGTGGCTCGATCGATTGCAGCCATTTTGCTATCTGGATGTTCGATAGCCGCAACGCTAATTCCGTAAGAAGCCAAATGACGGGCTAAGTAAGCTAAATATCGACGATTTGCACCAAAACCGTGGGATATTACCACCAATGGCTGTTGCGATTGTTTAACTCCACTTAAATAAATATCTACGGGAATAGTCCGATTTCGCTTTGCGTCTCGCAGTGTAATTGTTTGCTGTTCGATTGGTTGTTTGCCAATAGTTGCTGGATTGAAATCTCTAAAAGTGCGATCGGTGTCTGTTTGATTATTTACATATAATTCTCGTGCGAGTAAAGAGCCAAAAGCTTGACTCTGCAAGCGATTGGGATTGAATTCCACAGCCAAACTGACAGCTTTTGTGGCATCTAAGGTAACATTTTGCTGGGGATATGCTCGTAAAAAGCCGACTAAACTCAAACCGTTAAATTGTCTTAAAGCTAATTGAATTGCACCTTGCACGCTTTCAATACTGGAGCCTGGTAAAGCTGCTGTCAATGAAGTTATTAGTTGTCTACCAAAGGACGTTTTTTGTAGCTCCTCGGTAAAATTATCGGCTGCTGAAGGATCTATTTGTAAACGCTGTTGTAATAATTTCCGCGTTTGAGTGGGAAGTATTGGTGAAAAAGCTTGTAGCGAACTAGGTAATTTACCAGTGTTGGCAAACTCTTCTAAATCGGCTATTTTTACTGACTGTTCAAAGGGACCAAAGCGAATAGTAACGGTTTGAGCAGCAGAGGCACTATTTATACCCAGTGAGGTACAGCAAGCAAAGGTTAAGCCGCACAATAAACTTTTGACACCGAACATACCCGCTTTAAATCGTCGTTCGGCTTTGAATAACATATTGCTCATTAGTTCGTATTTATACTAGTTAGATTTAGTTGCGATCGCTTAAATAAAATAAATAAAACTGGCTCTTTCACGGAAATACTTAAAAAAGGCAGTTAAAACTATTACATTAACTCGTTCCCAGCCGACCGGCTGGGAATGCATTTTTAGAGGCTCAATACTAGGGGGTTGACGCTTCGGCAGAGCCTCGTGATGTGGGTTCCCAGCAAGAGACTGATATATCCTAACGAATCAAAAAGACTTGCGATCGCCCCTTGGCGTAGACAATCGCAAGTCTCTAGATTAGACGAATATAGTTTATCTAAAGATTCCGAAGACTCTTAGAACATTGAAAATAGTACCTAGTGGTCCTGCGACCGTATTGATGGTGTCACCAGTTTTGGCTATACCAGAACGGCTGACTAATACTACGTCATTAGTACGAAGAATGGGATTAGTTTCCTCGTTGATTCCCGCTTTCAAATCCACTTTTACCAAGCGTTTAGTAACGGAACCATCGGGATTCAAACGAATCAGGTCAACTCTACCATCAGTAGCCCTAGCATCGTTAAATCCACCTGCTGCAAGTAAGGCTTGGTTAAGAGAACTATTTGGTCTAATTTGTACTGGTCCTGGTCTTTTAACTTCTCCTACTACATCTACTTGAATTTGTGAAGGAGATAAAGTTGTTGTCGCTAACTGCGTCGCTTCTGCTGGATTAACCTCTGTTGCAGTCGGGAATACGATCGTATCTCCATCTTGGACAATTACGTCTTGGTCAATATCACCACTTGTTAACAATTTCCACAAATCAATATTGATGATTTGTTCGGTACCCGTTCTTGTAGGTCGTCTAATTATGACATTACGAACGTTCGCTGTTGGTGTAATTCCTCCAGCTTGTTGCAGCGCTCTGGTTACGGTTGGCTGACCGCTGATACTTGGTGTACCATTCTGGTTGTTTCCACCACCTTCTGTAGATCCAGAAGTCACCAAGTATGAACCCGGACGAATTACTTCACCAACCACCGCTACAGTACGGGGTCTGGTGGGGTCAGCCGCGAAGTTGGCTGCTGCTATATTACGCGCTGTTGCAACGTTAAAGTTTTGACTAGTTGGTACATAAACGGTGTCACCATCACGTAAAGTAATATCTTGATAGCTTCTGCCTGTTTTTATCAAGTCATCTAAATTGAGAGTGACTGTTTGCTGTCTTCCATTCCCAAGCTCACGACGTAACTGTACTTCGGTGATGTCAGCACTAAGAGTGACTCCCTGAGCAGTTGTTAAAGCCGCTAAAACGGTTGGGTATTGAATACCTGGGTCTTGACCGGCACCACCTTGCAAACTAAGAGTATAAGCACCCGGACGGGTTACTTCCCCAGCAACAAATACGTTGATCGGACGGGGGGATAGTAAATTGACGGAAATAATCGGTCGTCTGAGAAAGCGAGCGTATCTTCTAGCAATTGCATCAGCAGCTTGTTCCGTTGTCAGCCCATCAACGGAGACACTACCAACCAAAGGTAGGTTAACTGCTCCACCAGGCGGAACTACATACTCACCTGAATATTCGGGCACTTCAAACACATTTACCTTGATGCGATCGCCTCCGCCTAATGCGTAATTTGACCGAATTCGGGCTTCTTGTTGTGCCGATACTGGATTAACTGGTTCCAAAGCAACGGTTGCAGCAGTCAATAGCATTACACCCACTAATGGTCGCGCAACGAATTTTAATAGACCTGTGTTAAGCATATTCACCACTCATAATCAGATTTGTAAAGCGCCGTCTTAATATTTTATTTTGACTATACTTAAGTATTCAAGTTCCATTACACTTTTATTTTCTAAAATAACCGGAACTCGATCGCGGGAAATTGTTTCTTAAGTTTGAATTTTTCGTAAAGTTTGTATAAAGTGTAATTGGCTTTATACAAGATAATTCCGGTTTAAGTGACAATAAATACATCTAATTAGTTTGAAATTAATACACTAATTTTATTCTTTAAATAGTATGAAGTAAATTCAGCCTCCAATAAATTATTAATTTCTCCATCAATGTTAAATGATAATATCAAATTCGGTTTTTTCACCGCATACCAAACATAAATCTCGCTATCTCTTAGTTATCAAGTTTTCCCTGAATTTTCTGCATAAAAAACTCTTCCAAGGAAGGGCGATAGGCATTGAGAGAGAGCAGATATCCCCCCATTAAACGCAGGCTCGCCATAAAATCATACATTTCTCCTTGCAACTCGCCTTGCCACAAACCATCGGACAAAGATTCCAGGTTAGGAATCCATTTTTGTAAACTTTCCCAATCGCCACCTTTACCTTTAACTCGATACGTGTTGCGCGTTCCTAATAGTTGGTTAACATTGCCAGAACAAATTAACTCACCTTTATTAAGAATTGCAATGCGATCGCAAATTAATTCGACTTCATTAAGAATGTGGCTGTTGAAAAAAATTGTCTTACCCTGCTGCTTCAGGTTTAAAATAATTTCGCGCATCTGATAGCGTCCCATAGGATCTAAACCAGACATTGGTTCGTCCAAGAATATCAAATCTGGGTCATTAATCAAAGTTTGCGCCATCGCTACACGCTGTTGCATTCCCTTACTGTAACGGCGCATTTGTTTTTTGCGAGCATCAAATTTAGATAATCCAACCAATTCCAGCAATTGAGGAATGCGTTGTTTTTGAACTTTTTTGGGAATTTGGAATAAATTCGCACTCCAAACTAGAAACTCCCAGCCAGTCAAAAAGTCATACAAATAAGCATTTTCCGGTAAATAGCCGATATTTTGTTTTGCAGCGCGATCGCCAAGTGGTTTACCCAATAATAAACCTCGTCCGGAAGTTGGACGGATAATTCCCAGCAATAATTTCAGTAGGGTGGTTTTACCTGCACCATTTTGTCCGAGCAATCCAAAAGTCTCTCCCCGCTCAACTTGCAAAGAACAGTTTTTAAGAGACACGATTTTTTGATTCATCCAAAAACCAGTGCGGTAAACTTTTCGTAGTTCCGAAGTCAGAACTACTGGGGAATCTTGAGTTGTATCGGCAGAAAACGCAGCCTCTTCTAAAGACTTCATGACTAACACACAAAACGGTAAACTAATTACAAGATACCCAGTTGTGTGGTGAGAATAACAATTAAGATTGTAGGTTGGGTTAAAGGCGCATAAATAAATTCATGGTTAACAACGATTTCTGATGCGCCGTAACCCAACATATAAAAGCAAGAGGTTATCCGCATGTTGCTATCGGTATCCGGACGTTGGGTTACGGCAATACAGATAAATTTCTTGCTTAAAACCAATATTTTTCGACTGCCTAACCCAACCTACAAACTAGCCGTTTACAAGGTCACTTAAAAGATTCAAACGAACAGGTGGCTTGTTTGGAAGTTCAACCGAAATAGTTAGATTTCCGCCCATCGCATGAATATAGTTCCTCAAAGTAGACAGCAGCATATCAGATTCTTTTTCCAGACGCGACACGTTAGGTTGCGGCATTTGCAAGATTCGTGAAATTTCCGCTTGTGTTAATCCTGCGGCTTTTCGCAGTTCCTGCAAACTTAGATATTCAATTTCTAATTCTTCAGTCCGAGCCTGTATACGTTGCTTGCGCTCCTCTGGCAAATTATCCCATATACTTTGTAAAATTTTTCCTTTGCTCATTGATTCTCCTCCTGTAACTGGCTCAAATGATTGTCAAAGCGTTCATCCGCCTTTTTGATAAGCTGCTTATAAAACCGTTTATCACTTATCCCAGACTTATCACCAGCGATAAGCATAATTGCTTGGCGCTTAGTATCAAAAGCAAATGCAGCCCGCCATACACCGTTGTCCGCGCTAAACCTTAATTCTTTCATGTTTGTATGCTTAGAGCCTTTGAGTGTATCCACATGAGGTCTGTTTAGCAGCGGACCGTACTTTTCCAACATACCCACTTCTGCTAATAAAGCATCCTGTACAGCTTCAGAAAAATTCAAAAATTCTTATGCAAATAGAGCATAGAATTCAACATTCCAACACATATCAATATGTTATCATCAATGATATATATCATCAATGATATAATCGGTCGTACTTTTTTCTATGCCGATGACGATGGCGGTAAATTACTTAGAATTTTCAAGTTAAAAAAGAAAAAGTTCTACAGCCTAATTTGTCAATAGATTAAAAGACAACCCAAATTACAAAACTCCCTTAGAACTAGGTATGGTACTCGCACGCCGGGGATCGATTTCTGTAGCCATTCGCATCGCTCTCGCAAATGCTTTAAATGTCGCTTCAATAATGTGATGAGAATTAATACCGTCAAGCTGACGAATGTGTAATGTCATCTGACTGTTATTAGCTACTGCCACAAAGAATTCCCGCACTAATTGAGTGTCGTAAGTTCCGACTCTTTGGGTGGGGATTTGCAAACCGTAAGTTAAATGAGGTCTTCCCGAAAAGTCTAAAGCTATTTGAACCAAAGCTTCATCAAGGGGAGCGACAAAATGACCGAAACGGACAATACCTTTGCGATCGCCAAGTGCTTTCTTCAAAGCTTGTCCCAATGTAATCCCGACATCTTCATTGGTGTGGTGGTCGTCGATTTCTATATCTCCTTTAGCTCGGACTTCTAAGTCAATCAGTCCGTGGGAGGAAATTTGATGCAGCATATGGTCTAAAAACGGAATGCCGGTTTGAGCATTACAATTACCCGTACCATCTAAATTAACGGTAACTTGCACGTCCGTTTCCCCAGTAGTACGGCTAACGGTAGCAATGCGAGGTAACAAACCATTATTGTGATGATTTGAAGAGATTACGGGATGTTCAATTGAGCGCATGGTAGCCGCACTTATAAAAAAATACTTTGATTATATTATCCCTTAGCTTGGCGGATTTTAGATTTTAGATTTTAGATTTTGGATTGTAGGTTGGGTTAAAGGCGGATAAATTAATTCATAGTCAACGACAATTTCTGATACGCCGTAACCTAACATCCGGGTTTTAATTGCAACCCATATCCCAAAATCTTGATGTTGGGTTACGGCAATACAGATAAATTTCTTGCTTAAAACCAATATTTTTCGAGTGCCGTGAAGCCAACCTACAAACTACAAACTTAAGAAAATATTAAAAATTGGGAAATTTAACGATTACATTCCCATGATTTCGTAACCTGCATCTACATACAGAATTTGACCTGTAATTCCACTCGCTAAGTCGCTACACAAGAAAGCTGCGGCATTACCCACTTCTAGCTGGGTAACGGTGCGTTTAAGGGGAGCAACCTCTTCCACATGATGAATCATATCTAAGATGCCGCCTACCGCGCTTGAAGCCAAAGTACGAATGGGACCTGCGGAAATTGCATTGACGCGAATATTTTGCTCTCCTAATTCCGCTGCGAGGTAACGCACGCTCGATTCTAATGCTGCTTTAGCAACTCCCATGACATTGTAGTTAGGAATTGCTCTAACACCACCCAAGTAGGTAAGAGTCAAAATGCTTCCTCCCTCGGACATTAAAGGCTTCGCTGCACCGGCTAATAAGGTTAATGAATAGGCACTTATTTCCAAAGCTAAATTAAAACCTTCACGAGAAGTTTGGCTAAAACCTCCGGTTAAATCGTCTTTTTTGGCGAAAGCAAGACAATGGATCAAAATATCTACAGAACCCCATTTTTCCTTGATGGTATCAAAAGTTGATTTGACTTGCTCGTCATCTTGGACATTACATGGCAAAAACAGGCTAGGAGAAAGTGGTTCTACTAAATCCGCAACCTTTTTCTCCATTTTTCCTTTCTCGTCTGGTAGGTAGGTAACACCAATATTTGCTCCTGCTTTATGGAGTTGTTGAGCAATACCCCAAGCAATAGAACGGTTATTAGCAATACCTGTAACAAGCGCCTTTTTCCCTGTTAGATCCAGCATAAAAATGACCTATCAAATAATGGTTCATGGTTGAGCATACTAGATATTCGGCAGATTTCTCTTACTTTTAAATGCGATCTATCCGGAGTTGCGATCGAGGTTGTTAAAAAGCTGCTACTTTCATAGCTTGCTTCACTCACGCATCATATTTTCAATATTTCTTCATCAAAATTATGTAGATAATCAAATAACTAAATAACTCTTAAAAATTAGTGGCTTTAAGAGCTAAAATTTATGTATCATGATGAACAAATAGTAATGAGCTTAGGAGGTTAAGTATAGGAAAGTACAAAAAGGTTAACAATGCAATATTGATTTTTCAAGTGTAATATACGGTAATCTGTTTTAATTTTCCGGCATTGGGTAGGGGAAGGGAGATGATTGTGACACAAGATAAAGCCCTAGCAAATGTGTTTCGACAAATGGCGACGGGAGCTTTTCCGCCTGTTGTAGAAACCTTTGAACGCAACAAAACGATATTTTTTCCTGGCGATCCAGCCGAACGAGTTTATTTTCTTCTCAAAGGTGCCGTTAAGCTCTCCAGGGTGTACGAGGCAGGTGAAGAAATAACGGTGGCGTTGCTACGAGAAAATAGCGTTTTTGGAGTTTTGTCCTTATTGACAGGAAACAAATCGGATCGGTTTTATCATGCGGTAGCATTCACGCCTGTAGAATTACTCTCCGCTCCAATTGAACAAGTTGAGCAAGCACTCAAAGAAAATCCAGAATTATCTATGTTGATGCTGCGAGGTCTTTCTTCGCGAATATTGCAGACAGAGATGATGATTGAAACGCTTGCTCACCGAGATATGGGTTCTAGATTAGTGAGTTTTTTACTAATTCTGTGTCGAGATTTTGGAGTTCCATGTGCTGATGGAATAACTATCGATTTAAAGTTATCTCATCAAGCAATTGCTGAAGCAATTGGTTCTACTCGCGTTACCGTGACCAGATTATTAGGCGATCTACGAGAAAAAAAGATGATTTCAATCCACAAGAAAAAGATTACCGTTCATAAGCCAGTTACTTTAAGTCGGCAATTTACTTAAAACGGCATTGTACGAGGATCGGTCAAATTATGTTAATAGGAGGTCGAAAGTAGTGCGGTATATCCCGCCCTAAAGTTAATTTGATGGTTGTAAAAATACATCTGAAATTATCGATCCGGCAATGACGAAGTTCCGTCGGTTAATATTACAGATGCTTTGATTTTGGTAGCAGATGAATGATAATTGAGGCTGCTACCAAATTTTTAAAAAGCTTTTAATTGTATTTTTGCAAAATTAATTGGGTAGAAAGGATATTTTGAGTGTTAAATCGCACTTTTTCTAACCTTGTGAGGTACACCTGAAAATTGAGTATATTCAGCTCTTGCCTTATTTACCTTTTCCCACACACAATAACTCAAAGAAGTAGGCTGTATGTGAAAGGATGAATTCGGCACGATTATATGACCACCGCATTTATCCTAATAACGGCAATCTTGATTTTGGGAGGCGTAATTGCTACCGTCGGCGATCGCATTGGCACGCGGGTTGGCAAAAAACGGCTCTCACTGTTCAATCTACGTCCCAAAAAGACTGCGGTTTTGGTGACGATTCTCACCGGAATCGGTATTTCGGCATCAACTTTAGCAAGTTTGTTTTTGGTTGATGAAGGATTGCGTAAAGGAGTCTTCGAGCTTGAGGACATTCAAAGAGATTTGACAAGAAAGCGAGTGCAGCTTGAAGGTACGGCGAATAATTTAGAAATTACTAAAAAAGAGTTAGAGCAAGCCAGAGAGCAGCAAGCGCAAGCACAAAAGAATTTAGAGGCAATTAACCGCTCCCTTATTGCTGCAAACGCCAAGCAACGATTAACTCAAGCCCAACTCAATAAAACCATCAAGGAGCAAGCCCGCACTCAAGCTTTATTACAAAGTACGACTGCAAAACTAAATCAAGTTGCTACTCGCTACAAACAAGCTATTAACGAGCTGCAAAGCATTATTGATGAAAGAGACAACAAAATTAAGGAAATCAAGGAGCTTAGAGCAGAAAGACAGCGACTATATACAGAAGCCAAAAAAGCTCTAGATCAAGCCGAAGCTGCAATTAATAAACGCGATCGCGAATTAGACAAACGTCAAGAGGCGATTGACAAGCGCGATGAAAAAATTGCTCAGCTTGATAAGCAAATCCAAGAGCGAAATTCAGAAATCACTTCACGCGAGAAAATGATTGCTCAACGTCAGAAAGTGATTAACGAAAAGCAAGCCCGTCTTTCGGAGTTAGAAAGACAGCAGGCTTCTTTAGAACAGCAACTCGCGAAGTTGGGACAATCCAATCGGGATTTGCGCTTGGGTAAGTTAGCCTTAGTACGCGGGCAAGTTATTGCTGAAGCAGTAATTCGCGTTGAAAAACCCGAAGCTGCCAAACAAGCTGCAATTAAGTTATTGCAGGAAGCCAACCGTTCGGCTCTCAAACAATTAAGCGAACCCGGAAGCGATTCCTCAAATGATGGGAAATCATCAATTTTGTTCGCAAGTGCAAAACAAATTGAGCAGTTAAGCAAGCAGATCGATGATGGTAGAGAATATGTGGTGCGAATTTTTTCCGCAGGTAACTACGTTAGAGGAGAAAAGCGCATCGAGTTTTTTGCTGACGCAGCACCCAATCAAATTGTCTTTGAAAGAGGTGAGGTGCTAGCAACTACTACAGCAGATCCAAGCGTCATGACACCAGAGCGCATAACTCAGCGATTGGAGTTGTTAATTTCTGCCTCTCAATTTCGCGCTCGTAATGCTGGTATTTTAGAAAGTATTCAAATAGACGGTAATTTTATTCGATTTATAGCTTTATTACGGCAATACAACAAATCATTAGATATCAAAGCGGTTGCCGCCCAAGATACTTACAGAGCCGGACCCTTAAAAGTTAAACTGGTAGCACTGTTAAATGGACAAATAGTATTTAGTACTTGAAAAATTATTGCCATCTATCTAATTAATTGCTAAAAGCGAGTTGCTTTTTTACTATTAGCTATAAGTTACTAACAAAACTTCTATAGGTATCATTTAACATAATTTTATATGACTTCCCGTAAATTTTCGCCTTCCGAGTCGGTGATTTTAGGTTTCGATCCTGGAAAAGATAAATGTGGCGTAGCGGTCATGGGGCTTGATAGACAACTTCAGTATCACGAAGTCGTATCCTCCCCCTCGGCGATCGCTGCTATTGAGGAATTGTATCAAAAATATCCAATTTCTTTATTAGTAATGGGAAACCAAACTACATCAAAGAGTTGGAAACAGCAAATACAAGAAAAATTATCCCCGACGGTAAATATTATTTTAGTAGATGAGCGCTATTCAAGTTTAGAAGCACGCGATCGTTACTGGTTAATGTACCCACCCAAAGGATTAACCAAACTATTACCCAAAGGAATGCGAACACCACCGCGTCCAATAGATGATATTGTTGCCATTTTGCTTATAGAAAGATATCTTAACCGCTTGACTGAGTAGTTTAAGGGATGGGGGGATGGGGAGACAAGGAGACAAGGGGACAAGGGGACAAGGGGACAAGGGGACAAGGGGACAAGGGGACAAGGGGACAAGGGGACAAGGGGACAAGGAGAGGGGGGAGAGGGGGGAGAAAGTTATGAGTTATGAGTTATGAGTTATGAGGACGGAAGTGATGATTTTAACCTTTAACCTTTAACCTGATTTTCAAATTTCTGCTCGAATCGTAAAAACATAATCTCCTCCCGGTTCGAGTTGATAGTCTTTTTGTTCTAAAAAGCGGCTGAGAGGTTCTTTGATTAATGCTCGACCTTGAGAAGGTGTAATTGACAACTCTCCGGCGCGAAAATGCCACTCAAATTGCCACTCAAATTCACCTGCTCTTACTTCACCTTTTAGCAGACTGTTTTGCCACGATTGTCGTGTAATCTTGACGTGGGCTGTGGTTTTCGGTAGTCGTTTAGAACTCACGATTTATTGCAATACTGACTGGATAATTATTTTTACATAAAAGGATTTACGCAGAGCCACCCCTTTTTCAAGGAGCGGTTAAGGGGATTTTTTATTTACTGGTGCGTAATCCATACACTTAACATAACTTAAATTTTTATTTGTTCAAATTAGTATATAAATTATTTTTTTCTCTTCAATCCGCATAGATTACGCCAGTAAATGTTTTGGGCAAGTGACACAAAGGCAAATCAAATTTATTTTAAATGTAATCAATTCTTGAAATTCAACCACCAAGCAATAAATACTTGACAATGGTGGTTAATTAATAATAGAGGTTTATATTCATTCAAATCAAAACGCGGATTTTAGATTTGCGATCGAGTCGCAATCCCGGACACTTGCTGCAACTCAAAAAGAGCAACACAGTGTCCTTAAAATCTAAAATCCCGATGGTTTAAGCGTTAGTAGCTGCTTCTCGCGCCGCAGCTGCTTGTTCTGGGTGAATACCCAAACGGGTAAGGTTTATTCTACCTTTATTGTCAATTTCCCGAACTTTGACAATTACTTCATCGCCAACTGCAACTTCGTCTTCTACTTTACCAACTCGGTAGTCTGCTAGCTGGGAAATGTGAATCATCCCTTCTTTACCGGGTAAAAACTCTACGAAAGCACCAATTGGGATAATTCTAGTGACTCTACCAACGTAAACGTCACCTTCATTGAGCTTGCGCGTCATTGATTGGATAATAAAGCGGGCTTTTTTAGCTTTATTTTCATCCAAGGCGGCAATTGTCACGGTACCGTCGTCTTCTATGTCGATTGTGGCACCTGTCTCTTCAGTAATTCCTTTGATGGTTTTACCTCCAGGACCAATTACCAAACCAATCATGTCTGAGTCAATCTTGATGCTCAACAAGCGTGGAGCATAAGGTGACATTTCCTCACGGGGTTCGTCGATGCAAGCCAACATTTTTTCTAAAATGTGCAATCTAGCACTTTTAGCTTGATGCACTGCTTGGGCTATAACATCTAAGGATAAGCCGGAGATTTTCATATCCATTTGCAAGGCGGTGATGCCAGTATCGGTTCCGGCAACTTTAAAGTCCATGTCGCCTAAGAAGTCTTCGATACCTTGGATATCAGTTAAAACCCGTACTCCATCTTCTTCTTTAATTAAACCCATTGCCGCACCGCTAACGGGTTTTTTAATTGGTACGCCTGCATCCATTAACGCTAACGTGGAAGCACACACCGAACCCATTGATGTAGAACCGTTGGAAGAAAGTACCTCAGATACTACTCGAAGTACGTAAGGAAATTCGGTCTTTGATGGTAATACAGGTAATATAGCTCGTTCTGCTAAGGCACCGTGACCGATTTCTCTTCTTCCTGGTGGACGTAAAGGCTTGGTTTCTCCAACAGAATATGGTGGGAAGTTATAATGGTGGAGATAATGCTTTTGCTGATCTGGTTGCAGGTCATCGTTTAAATTTTGAGCATCTCCAGGGGTTCCCAAAGTACATATAGAAAGCACTTGGGTGAGTCCCCGGTTAAACAAACCGCTACCGTGAACCCGTTTTGGTAAAAGGTCTACTTGACAGGATACCGGACGAACTTCATCGAGCTTACGACCATCAACGCGAACGCCATCTTCAACGATTTGACGGCGCATCAGCTTTTTGGTGATGTCTTTAAAAGTATTGCCGAGTGCCTTACTATTCTCCGTTGCAGCTACTCGAATTGCATCTTCTTCAGGTAACTCCTCAATCTCTGCTGAGATTTCGTCTTTGATGACATCCAAAGCATCATCGCGTTCGGCTTTAGTAAAATCAAACTTCGACAGAACTTTTTTGATTCTATCCTTGGCGCGATCGGTAATAAAGTTTTCCAAAGTAGTGTCTACTTCGGGTGGTTCTTCGCTAACAATCTCAATACCTAGTTCTGCAATCAAATCCAGTTGCGCTTGGATTAAATCTTGTACCGCTTCGTAACCAAACTCAATGGCTTCGATAATATCTTGTTCTGGTAGCTGATTGGCTCCCGCTTCCACCATGATTACACCGTCAGGCGAACCAGCGACAACCAGATCCAAGTCTCCAGCAGTGACTTCTGCATAGGTGGGGTTAATAATGAAATCGTCTCCCACTAAGCCAACTCTTACCGCAGCCATTGGTCCTTTGAAGGGAATTTTTGCCAACAAAGTAGCAATACTTGCACCTGTCACCGCTAGCACATCCGGGGGTACTTTTTCATCTACCGAAAGAGTTGCTGCGATAATTTGCAGGTCATCTCGCAACCATGAAGGGAACAAAGGACGCATGGGACGGTCAATTAAACGACTGGTAAGAGTCGCTTTTTCTGGAGGTCGTCCTTCCCTTCTCAGAATACCTCCGGGAATTCTACCTGCTGCATACAATCTTTCTTCGTAATCTACAGTCAAAGGTAGAAAATCAATTCCTTCTCTTCCTTGCGATCGCGTCGCTGTCACTAATACTGCTGTATCCCCAGATTGTATCATTACAGACCCGCCAGCCTGGGGAGCTAACAAGCCAACCTTCAGTCGAATATCCCGTCCGTCAAAGGATATTGACTTTTCAAATTCTTCCATTCAGTTCTTTTTCCTTGTACGCACTATTCGCTCTCAGTGGCAATCCTAACATTTATGCTCTCTTGCTTGCCGCACTATATTTATAAATCTCTTAATAGCGATCGTTATTTATTTTCTTTTAGTTTTGTTTCAAATTCTTTACTATTGAAAGGTTAAAGGTAAAAAAATCCTAATTTTCAACTGCTTACTCCTGACTCCGGCGATCGGGCGATCGTTAAATTACGGTACATTATCAAAGCATCTATATATAAATTCTTGTCTAGCTCTACCGCAGTGGGGATTCGTCCGATAGTTTGAAATCCTAGAGATTCCCAGAGCCGAATTGAAGCTATATTAGTTTCAAAGACCAAATTAAACATTACCGCTTGATAGCCAAGACTCGCAGCGATCGAAAGCATTGTTTCACCCATCAACCGCCCAATTCCCTGACCTCGCATTTGGGGTTGTACAATAAAACCAGCGTTGCAAATATGGCTACATCTCCCAGAAAAGTTTGGTTTGATGTAAAAAGCAGCTAGTATCTCTTGTGTTAGAGATTGATTGCTTGGATCTACTGCTTTGACTACAAAGGCATGACCTAACAGCCAGTAAGCATCGAATTCTAAATCTGTTAAAGGTTGTTTTTGGGGATATGATTTTCCTTCTATAACTATGGTATTGAGCAGTTTCTTTACCTGCTCGGATTCCTTATGTTGCATATAATCTAATTCTACTTGTATGCCGTTTTTTAAATTTGTATAAACTGGTAACTGCATTTTTGTTAATCTTGATTAAGTTCTATTTGACAATTGTTAATTAAGTTGAAAAATCATAAAAAATAGTTTTTGAATGTGAATTATACAGACTCAGGGCAAAAAAAAAGAAAACTTATTAATGAAGATAACTAAATTTATTTGAATCATGCTTATAGTTATTCCCGGCGACGATCGCGATTATTTAATTTATTACAAATTATTGCAAAAGTATGAATCTGTTAAATAAATTTTTTATTCAAAATTAAGTAGTTGAAATCTCTAGTTATACAATGTAATTGACTTATGGCAATTTTACACGGTAGTTGGTTACTCAACACTCAAGGTAGCTGTTTTTTCGTATGGGGAGAAACTTGGCGTTCTTTAGATAGCAATTCGAGTCCAGATGAATTAATTAAAGTGCTGCCTCATTATGCAGCGATGACACCGTTTGAATTATTAGAATTGTTGCAAGAACGTAATATTTCAATTCCTAACTGGGGAAAAGTTGAAGCCCAATCGAGCGCTAAGTCTGGGAAAAAACGCAAAGCTACAGCTACCAATGTAAATTTACCTTCCTCATCTATTGCGATCGCTTTACCTACCCATATTCCTCAAGCAAATAAAAAGAAGAAGAATATTGATATATACCCGTTACATTCGGCAATGGTTGAAGAAGCGGCGAAAACACAATATTTGCACCCTTGGCAAGTTGAAGGGTTTTGTTTGAACTCTAAGGAAGCGAACAAATTTTTAACTTCTTTACCGATGAGTGTTGCTAATGACGAGCAAGCTTTTATCGGAGAAGATTTACGTTTTTGGTCGCAAGTTGCCCGTTGGAGTTTAGATTTAATTGCAAGATGTAAGTTTTTGCCTGAAATTGAGAATGCATCGGATAATTCTCCAATTGCTAGCTGGAAAGCACTTTTAGATAGTGCCGTTGATGGCAGCCGATTGGATAAGTATTCGCGATTGATGCCTTTGTCATGTCGAATGTATCAAGGACAAATTCAAGCACAAACACAAGCAGATGATTACCCATCAGTTAATTTACCACCGCAATCCGAGCAACTACTGCTAGATTTTTTGAATAAAACTGTAGATGCTCAACTGCGAGAAATGGTAAATCTGGATGCAGCAGAAGCGCGATCGCTGGCATCTTTACCATCTGTAGTAAAGCAATGGTTGCTCGGTTTAACAAGTAATAAAAATTCACTTAGTGCCGATACCCCAGAAGTTGAAAGGCTAGAAGCGGCGCTGAATGCTTGGACTATGCCTTTACAAAATCAACTCGGACAAAGAAGTCTTTTTCGCACTTGTTTTGTATTGCGTACTCCAGAAGAAAGTGATACCGAATGGTTGTTAGAGTACTATTTGCAAGCGATCGACGATGAAGAATTTTTGTTAGATGCACAAACCATTTGGAATCATCCGGTTGACAAGTTTGTTTACCAAAATCGCACGATCGATAAGCCACAAGAAACATTTTTACGAGGTTTGGGTTTAGCTTCGCGGCTTTATCCAATTATTGCACCTAGTTTAGATACGGCTTTACCTCAATCTTGTCGTCTTGAACCGATGCAAGCGTATGATTTTATTAAGTCGGTAACTTGGCGGTTTGAAGATAGCGGTTTGGGTGTGGTTTTACCTGATTCTTTAGCAAATCGCGATGGCTGGGCGAATCGTTTGGGTTTGAAAGTCAGCGCTCAAACTCCGAACAAAAAAACCGAACGTTTGGGTTTACAAAGTTTACTTAATTTCCGGTGGGAATTAGCAATTGGCGGACAAACTCTTTCCAAGCAGCAGTTTGACAAACTTGTAGCGTTAAATAGTCCCTTGGTAGAAATCAATGGCGAGTGGGTAGAATTGCGTCCCCAAGACATTAAAACAGCACAAACATTCTTTGCTGGTAGAAAAGAAAAAATGTCGCTGTCTTTAGAAGATGCGTTGCGATTGGGTTCCGGCGATACTCAGATGATTGAAAAATTACCCGTAGTTAGTTTTGAAGCATCTGGAGCTTTGCAAGAATTAATTACAAATCTCACGGATAATCAAGATATAGAATCGCTACCAACTCCCGAAAGTTTTCACGGGGAATTGCGCCCATATCAACGACGAGGAATGTCTTGGCTGTCATTTTTAGAACGTTGGGGTTTGGGTGCTTGTTTGGCGGATGATATGGGTTTGGGGAAATGTGTAGCACCCGATACAGAAATTTACATCAATGGTTGTTTAAACACGGCTGAGAATATTTGGCAAAGCTATGCAGGAGAAGCAAAATTTGACGGTGAAGGATTTTGGAGCGAATCCACCGAGCAATTAATAGTTAATTCAATAGATGAATCAACGGGTAAAATTATCCAAGCTCCGATTCGACGACTTTACCGACAACAAGTCAAAGAAAAGTTAAGAAAAATCAAATTACAAGATGGTAGTAGCATTACTATTACTCGTCGTCATAAACTGTTGACAAATAAAGGTTGGACAAATCACCTCAAGGTAGGCGATCGCATTGGAATTCCTCCTAACAACTCCTCAGCGAACCTCTGCGAAAACCTCCGCGTACCTTTGCGTTTCAAAAATACAACTCCTCTTCCCTCAAAAGACAATATTGCGTTAAAAGAAAAACCACAGCACGGCAAAGAAATTCTGTATTCCAAAATAGAAAGTATTGAAAATGTAGATTACGAAGGATGGGTTTACGATTTTGAAGTTGAAAAACATCATAATTTTGTTGCCAACAATATTATTTGCCACAACACCATTCAATTCATAGCCTTTCTACTCCACCTTAAAGAAGAAGAAGCCTTAGAAAATCCGACATTGTTAGTTTGTCCCACTTCCGTATTAGGAAACTGGGAAAGGGAAGTGAAAAAATTTGCTCCTAACCTTAAAGTTTTGCAGTATCACGGTGATAAACGTCCCAAAGGAAAAGCTTTTCAAAGTGCTGTCAAAGATAAAAATATCGTAATTACAAGTTACTCGTTAGTTCACCGAGATTTAAAAACATTACAAGATGTTTCTTGGCAGATAATTGCTTTAGATGAAGCTCAAAATATTAAAAATGCAGAATCGAAACAATCTCAAGCAGTACGACAGTTAGAACCAGAATTTCGTATTGCTTTAACGGGTACGCCAGTAGAAAATAGACTGCAAGAATTGTGGTCGATTATGGATTTCTTAAATCCGGGATATTTAGGAAACAAACAGTTTTTTCAACGACGGTTTGCAATGCCAATTGAAAAATACGGCGATACTTCTTCCTTGTCACAATTGCGCTCTTTAGTTCAGCCTTTTATTTTACGCCGTTTGAAAACAGACCGCAATATCATTCAAGACTTACCAGAAAAGCAGGAAATGACTGTTTTTTGTGGTTTAACTCCCGAACAAGCAAAGCTTTATCAACAAGTAGTAGAAAATTCCTTAGCCGAAATTGACGATGCAGAAGGATTGCAACGTCGGGGAATGATTTTGGGTTTACTCGTGAAGTTAAAACAGATTTGCAATCACCCAGCGCAGTATTTGAAAAAAAAGACATTAGACGATCGTGATTCCGCCAAACTTCAGCGTTTGGATGAGATGTTAGAAGAAGTGATATCAAATGGCGATCGCGCTTTAATTTTTACTCAGTTTGCGGAGTGGGGTAAGTTGCTCAAACCCCATCTAGAAGAGAAGTTGAGCCGAGAAACTTTGTTTTTATATGGAAGTACGAGCAAAAAACAACGTGAGGAAATGATAGACCGTTTTCAACACGATCCGCAAGCCCCACCAGTGATGATTCTTTCGTTAAAAGCAGGTGGTGTCGGATTAAATTTAACCCGTGCAAATCATGTTTTCCACTTCGATCGATGGTGGAATCCCGCAGTAGAAAATCAAGCTACAGATAGGGTATTTCGTATTGGTCAAACAAAAAACGTACAGGTACATAAATTTGTTTGTACTGGGACTTTAGAAGAAAAAATTCACGACATGATTGAAAGTAAAAAACAATTAGCCGAACAAGTTGTAGGTGCTGGTGAAGAATGGTTAACCGAAATGGACACCGATCAACTGCGTAACTTATTAATACTCGATCGCGATGCAGTAATTGAAGAAGATGGTTAGGAGTTAAAAGTTAGGAGTTAGGAGTTAGGAGTTAAGAATTATGAGTTAGGAGTTAGGAGTTAGGAGTTAGGAGTTAGGAATTATGAGTAATTAGAAATTTTTACTATCTTCTCTACCCTCTATTTCCTATTCCCTACTCCCTATTCCCTACTTGCTACTTGCTACTTGCTACTTGCTACTTGCTACTTGCTACTTGCTACTTGCTATTCCCTATTCCTTACTCTAAAATACAAAATTGAAATTATGCAAGCAAATTACGATTTTCAAGCATCAAGAGAATGGTGGTCGCAACGGTGGTTAGAATTATTAGATTCTTACCGTTTTAAAAAGCGTTTGGAACGTGCGAGAAATTATGCACGTCAGGGAAATATTCTCAGCATCAAATTTGAAAATGCCAAAGTAAAGGCTGATGTACAAGGAAGCGAACCGGAACCTTACAAAGTCTCTCTTTCTCTTGACTCTTTCAGCGATGAAGAATGGGGTTATGTAGTTGAAACTATGTCCCAAAAAGCAATATTCGCGGCTAAATTATTAGCGGGAGAAATGCCGCAAAATATAGAAGAAGTATTTACCGCAAATGGCTTGTCCTTATTTCCTTTTACCTTATCCGAAGTTCATAGTAAATGCTCTTGTCCCGATAAAGCTAACCCCTGCAAACATATCGGTGCTATTTACTATCAATTAGCCGACCGTTTTAGTGAAGATCCATTTGTATTATTTCAGTTAAGGGGACGTACTAAAGAAACAATTCTTAGCGATTTACGAAAATTACGTAATGCTAACGTTGCAGTTGCAGAAACTTCGGATACTGAATCAATTAATAACAAACAAAATTCTCTAAAACTAGATAACTTCTGGGAATACAATCAACCATTAGAATCTTCTTTAGTGGTAATTGCACCATCAACCGGCGAAACTGTTTTAGATGTATTAGGTTCTATACCTTTAGCAAAAGAAGATGAGAAGCAAGCAAATATCAATTCTACAGATATTGTCATGAAATATTTCAATTTAGTATATAAAGATGCCAGTCAAAAAGCATTTTTAGCCGCGATGAATGTGGGGTGAATCAGTTAGCAGTTAGCAGTTCTTTTTTTAATAAAATACAGATTTCCGAGATAAGGAAGTGTTTATTTGATATGTTTGGGTAGTGAAAAATACGTACTAACTTTTGGTGCATATCATTAAAATCAATAAATACAATCCTGCATGAAAAAGCTTTGCTTTGTATCAGCTTGAGGCTATATATCTTATATCTTAATAACTAAGTGTAAATTCTCAGCTTGAAATTAATTTTAAGAAATTAGGAACAAGGTAGGTTAAAACACACTAAAACTATGTCCGCTATGCCATAATCAAACCTTAATTGGGTTCCGAGAAATTCATTAAAGGCTGAAGTGTAGACGGTATTAATAATGGTACAAGATATCAGTATTGATACTAAAAAAATTCTCCAACTAATGGTGTAAATCATTACAATCCGCCTTTTTGCAGTATTTATACTTAAAATACCCTATGTAAAATCGCGTTTAAATAATTATTCTTAACTGATAACTGCTCGTTGCTCACTGGTCACTGATATTCTATTACGGCAAGCTAATACAGTTAAATAAGAATGGAACTTCAAAGCAAAATTATTACTGTTGAGTTGAGTGATGGCACTAGTATAAGAGTTGAAGCGACTCTTATTGGAGATCGCAAATTAACTTTTCAAGCCCGACCATTTAATGAAATGACTGGCGCTATTGAGTCTCTGGCAAAGGAAATTGCGGAAACAGTACAAAAGATAAAGCCAGATAAAGCTTGTGTGAGATTTGGGATAGACGTTGGCATTGAATCTGGTAAACTTACACCTTTGCTTGTAAAAGATGCTTCCACAGGTAATATCGAAATTACTTTGGAATGGAATAATTAGATATTAATAAAAAATTATCTAAATTGCTGGTTTGGTAATGCGATCGCCAATAATTTATTTTATTAGAATATACGTTTTAATTTTTTTATTTCTTTAAAATTCGAGATAAAAAAAGCTCCCGCTTTCACACGGGAGCAACTGATTATCAGTAATTAAACATTACAAACTAGAAAACCTAGTCTAAATTCGGCATGAACATTACTGGTTCGGATTCGCGGTTAATACCTTTTTCAAAGCCACCAGCAGCAGCACGAGCGCGTCCTGCATGCCATAAGTGACCGATTAGGAAGAAGAATCCTAATACGAAGTGAGATGTAGCCAACCACGCACGAGGAGATACGTAGTTAAAGGAGTTAATTTCAGTAGCAACACCACCCACAGAGTTCAATGAACCCAAAGGTGCGTGGGTCATGTATTCAGCTGCACGACGAGCCTGCCAAGGCTGAATGTCATTCTTAACTTTTTCTAAGTCAAGACCGTTAGGACCGCGTAAAGGCTCCAACCAAGGACCGCGAAAGTCCCAGAAACGCATAGTTTCACCACCGAAGATGATTTCACCAGTCGGAGAACGCATCAAGTATTTACCTAAACCTGTAGGACCTTGAGCGGAACCGACGTTAGCGCCTAAGCGTTGGTCGCGAATCAAGAAGGTCAAAGCTTGTGCTTGAGACGCTTCTGAAGCTGTAGGACCAAAGAATTCGCTAGGGTAAGCGGTGTTATTAAACCAAACGTAAATCGAAGCGATAAAGCCCATTAAGGACAACGCACCCAAACTGTAGGAGAGATATGCCTCACCAGACCAGATGAAAGCACGACGTGCCCAACCGAAAGGCTTGGTAAGAATGTGGAAGATACCACCAGAAATAGTGATGATGGCAACCCAAATGTGACCGCCCACAATATCTTCGAGGTTATTAACGCTGACAATCCAACCTTCACCACCGAAGGGGGACTTCAGTAAGTAACCGAAGATTACCGCTGGGTTCAATGTTGGGTTGGTAACGACACGGACATCACCACCACCAGGTGCCCAAGTATCGTACAAACCACCAAAGAACATTGCTTTAAGCACCAACAATAAGGCACCACATCCCAAGATTATGAGGTGGAACCCGATGATGGTGGTCATTTTGTTCTTATCTTTCCAGTCATAACCAAAGAAGGAAGAGTATTCTTCTAAGGTTTCTGGACCGCGAAGTGCGTGATATATACCGCCAAAACCTAATACGGCAGAAGAAATTAGGTGAAGTACACCAACAACAAAGTAGGGGAAGGTGTCAATTATTTCACCACCAGCACCAACACCCCAACCTTGGGTTGCTAAGTGAGGTAACAAAATTAAACCCTGCTCGTACATGGGCTTTTCAGGAATGAAGTGAGCAACCTCAAATAAGGTCATTGCTCCAGCCCAGAAAACGATTAATCCAGCATGAGCGACATGAGCGCCCAGCAATTTACCGGAAAGATTAATTAGACGAGCGTTACCGGACCACCAAGCAAAGCCAGTGCTTTGTTGGTCGCGTCCGCCTGCTCCCATTACCATCTGTCTATTAGAGAGCGTTACCACGTGGTAGAACCTCCTCTGGGAATATAAATTGTTCGTGGGGCTGATCTTGAGGAGCCATCCAAGCACGGATACCCTCATTCAGCAAAATGTTTTTCGTATAGAATGTTTCAAACTCTGGGTCTTCTGCGGCTCTCAATTCTTGAGATACGAAGTCATAAGCACGTAGGTTTAGCGCTAAACCAACTACACCTACTGCGCTCATCCATAACCCGGTTACTGGTACAAACAACATGAAGAAGTGTAACCAGCGTTTGTTGGAGAATGCAATACCGAAAATCTGCGACCAGAAACGGTTTGCTGTCACCATCGAATAAGTTTCTTCTGCTTGGGTTGGTTCAAATGCACGGAAGGTGTTAGAACCGTCGCCGTCTTCAAACAAGGTGTTTTCTACGGTTGCACCATGAATTGCACATAACAGCGCACCACCCAGTACACCTGCTACTCCCATCATGTGGAAGGGATTCAAAGTCCAGTTATGGAAACCTTGGAAGAATAGCAAGAAACGGAAGATTGCTGCTACACCAAAACTAGGAGCGAAGAACCAAGAAGACTGACCCAAGGGGTACATCAAGAATACAGCAACGAATACCGCAATTGGTGCAGAAAATGCGATCGCGTTATAAGGGCGAATTCCCACCAAACGGGAAATTTCAAATTGACGCAACATAAAGCCAATCAAACCGAAGGCTCCGTGTAATGCGACAAACGGCCACAAACCACCCAACTGAAACCAACGGGTAAAGTTGCCTTGAGCTTCTGGACCCCACAACAGCAACAGGGAATGTCCCATGCTATCTGCGGGTGTGGATACTGCCACGGTCAAAAAGTTACAGCCTTCCAAATAAGAAGATGCTAAACCGTGAGTATACCAACTAGAAACAAAAGTTGTTCCTGTGAGCCATCCACCTAGAGCCATGTAGGCACAGGGGAACAGCAATATACCCGACCAACCGATAAATACGAATCTATCTCGTTTTAACCAGTCATCGAGTACGTCAAACCAGCCTCTACTAGGGGCGCGTCCAACTGCAATGGTCATTAGGACAAAAATCCTCTTCTAAAATTGCTACGTTTTGTTTAGTACGGAAACGTTTTTATCTGGGCACTCTCGACAGTGTTTAATACTATCAATTTTATGAGAAAATACACCAAGTGAGTAACTGTTTCTCAGGATTGTGCCAGACCCTAATCGCAGACTGCATTCACAGCATACGATCGCTTAATAATTCTTAACTTATCACATTAGTCCAGCTTTGTGAGGAATTTATACTCAGTTTTGGGGTATTAAATGCAAACCGACCACATACAATCAATATCAGAAATTTTACAATTTGACACAACTTTTCTCAGAAAACTTAATTTATCAGAAAATCTAAAGAAATTGTGCGGAGTCACCGCTACGATGGCAGACTTGTAATAGAGAATTTCTCACAACCTCCAACATTAGTTCCATGACCGCATCAACAACCACTCAAGCCAGTAACGTCCTTACACAAAAGGTTCTGGGATCTCGTAGATTTAGTAATTACTGGTGGGCAACAATCGTTTTTCTTGGAGCTACAGGCTTCTTTTTAGCCGGATTGTCAAGCTATTTTCAGAAAAATTTTCTTTTAGTTACCGATGCAACTCAGTTGATATTCTTTCCCCAAGGTTTAGTTATGGGGTTATACGGTATTGCGGGTTTGCTTCTGTCTTTATATCTGTGGCTAGTAATTCTATGGGATTTAGGAGGCGGATACAACGAATTTAATCGAGAGACAGGTCAAATAAAAATCTTCCGTTGGGGATTTCCAGGCAAAAACCGGCGAATTGTACTCGATTGCAATACCCAAGACGTGCAATCGGTGCGAGTCGATATCAAAGAAGGAATCAACCCCCGCCGCGCCCTTTATCTACGGGCAAAAGGTCGCCGAGATATTCCTTTAACAAGAGTAGGTCAACCCTTAACTTTAAAAGAATTGGAAACTCAAGGCGCTCAGTTGGCGAAATTTTTAGGAGTACCGCTCGAAGGGTTGTAGGGAGATGGGGGGATGAGGGGATGGGGAGACAAGGGGATGGGGAGACAAGGTGATGGGGAGATGGGGGAGAGGGGGTAGAGGGGGGAGAGGGGGTAGAGGGGGTAGAATTTTTAACTCCTAACTCCTAACTCCTAACTCCTAATTCCTAACTCAATACCTTTAACCTTTAACCTTTAACCTTTGACCTAAATCACTGTTGCCTAAATCACCATAGAAGCTAAGATACATGGGTTGAGTTTTGTACTATAAATGCTGTTAAAAGCTCCTAAATATTTTTTGGTTACGTTTTTGGTTGTCGGTGCTTTGATGTTGAACGGGTGT
The DNA here is from genome assembly GCA_965234645.1 of Rivularia sp. (in: cyanobacteria). Lineage (GTDB taxonomy): Bacteria > Cyanobacteriota > Cyanobacteriia > Cyanobacteriales > Nostocaceae > Rivularia. The sequence goes on from OZ248344.1 coordinate 1,920,200, forward strand.
TCGGGTAAAGAGGTAGGTTCTACTACTTCAGACTCTACAGTAGCCGCAGCAGATAGCGACACAACCGCACAAGCAACTCTTGCATCTGAAGTAAAAAATGAGGCTCCTGGAATGAACGATTTACCAAGACTTGAAGGCAAAGCAGAAGTAGTGATGACGATTAATGGTTCGCCAGTCACTATCGAAGTAGATGGAGATAATGCTCCCATCAGCGCCGGTAACTTCGTCGATTTAGTCCAAAAAGGCGTATACGATGGCTTAACTTTCCATAGAGTAGTAAAAGATCCTCAACCTTTTGTAGCTCAGGGAGGCGATCCCAAAGGCAATGGAACTGGTGGTTATGTAGATAAAAGTGGTAAAGAACGTACTGTACCCCTAGAAATTAAGCCACAAGGTGCTGATGAGCCTATTTACGGCAAAACACTTGAGATGGCAAATGTTTCCAAGCCACCAGTATTGCAACATAAAGCAGGTGCCTTAGCAATGGCGCGATCGCAATCCCCAAACTCTGCTTCCTCGCAGTTTTACTTCGCCCTAGCAGATTTAGCTTTCTTAGACGGTAACTACGCAGTATTTGGTAAAGTCACCGACGGAATGGATGTGGTAAATAAAATTACACAAGGCGACAAAATCGAGAGCGCCAAAGTTACCAAAGGCGCGGAGAATTTGAAAAACGCCGAGTAATTAGGATGGGGGGATGGGGAGATGGGGGGATGGGGGGATGGGGAGATGGGGGGACAAGGGGACTAGGGGACTAGGGGACTAGGGGACTAGAAGAAATTCAAACTCTTAACTCCTCACTCCTAACTCTTAACTCCTCACTCTTAACTCCTCACTCCTCACTCCTCACTCCTCACTCCTCACTCCTCACTCAAAACTCTCTATTCCCCATGCCCAATCTTCAATTTAAAATCTAAAACAAACGCATCCGTTGTTAAAATCTAAAATCCAAAATTGAATCGGGTTGTAGTTACTGGTATTGGTTTGATTTCTGCTTTGGGTAATAACCTGGAAGATAGTTGGCGGCGTTTAATTGCGGGTGAGTCTGGAATTAGGCTGTATCAGTTGTTTCGGGAATTACAACCGCTTCCTTTAGGTTTAATTGGCGATCGCCCAGCAAATGTAAAAAGTCTGACTCAACAAGCTGTTAATTCTGCTTTGCAAGATGCTTTATTAGTTCCACCTTTGCCCGATTGCGGAATAGTAATTGGTTCGAGTCGCAGCTATCAAGCGGAATTGGAAAGGATGGCGAGGTGGATGTATGGAGAGGGGACAAGGGGACAAGGGGACAAGGGGACAAGGGGACAAGGAGAAGGTGAAAAACTTTCTACCCCCTCTACCCCCTCTACCCCCTCCCCCTCTCTCTTCCTCTCTTCCCTCCCTCACATGAATGCGATCGCAGCAGCGCAAATCGTTGGTGCAACTGGAATTGTACTCGCGCCGATGGCTGCTTGTGCTACTGGAATTTGGGCGCTTTTTCAAGGTTTTAATTTAATTAAATCTGGACGTTGCGATCGCGTTGTTGCTGGTGCGGTGGAAGCTCCAATTACGCCTTTGACGATAACTGGTTTCGATAAAATGGGCGCTTTAGCAAAAACTGGTGCTTATCCTTTTGATGTCAATCGGGAAGGTTTGGTTTTGGGGGAAGGTGGAGCGGTGTTTGTATTGGAGTCGGCGGAGTTAGCAAATCGGCGTGGAGCAAAGATTTACGGTGAAATACTTGATTTTGGATTAACTTCGGACGCATATCATTCAAATCAACCTCACCCTGAAGGAAAAGGCGCTATTTCTGCTGTTAAAAAATGTTTACATCGCGCTCATATTTCTCCTAAAGATATTGATTATATTCACGCTCACGGTACGGCTACGCAGATGAATGACCGGGTTGAGAGTCGGGTTATACAAAAGATATTTTCAGAAAACGTGGCGGTTAGTTCAACTAAGGGAAGCACTGGTCATACTGTTGGAGCTTCCGGTGCTTTAGGTGTAGCTTTTTCTTTAATGAGTTTGCGGCATCAAATTTTACCGCCGTGCGTAGGTTTGACAGAACCCGAATTTGATTTAAATTTAATTAGACAAGCGCGTCGAAGTGATGTTGAAAAAGCAATGTGTTTTAGCTTTGGGTTTGGGGGGCAAAATGCGGTTGCAGTTTTAAGTAATGGAAGTGACGTTAAAAAGCATTGATAGTAAGTATTGAAAATTTTAAGCAGAAAAAATATAGCTGAGGGGAGTTTTTACAAATATTTTTCAATTTAGGCTTCTGTTTAAAAAAACACCAAAAAGAATGATGGAAATTGTTGCTAAGTATGTTAATCAACTACTTTTGGAAGTATTTTAATAATCTTAGTTCCAGATCGAAGTAGTTAATATTTCTTGACATTCCATACCAAAGACAGTCGCCAGTATTGTTACTAGTTATCATAATAAAAGTAGAGAAAACTTAAAGAATATTTACTAATGCAGGTTTCTTCCTCTGGCTGGTCTAAAGTCAAAGACTCAATACAAGAAAAAATTCTTTTCGGTAACGAGCCGACAGCAGAGTTGTTCGCAATTCTTACCGTTTATTTTGTCCAAGGTATTTTGCGGCTGTCGCGTTTAGCAGTTAGCTTTTTTCTCAAAGATGAACTTGGGCTAAGTCCTGCTGAGGTTTCAGCCTTATTTGGTATTGTGGTTTTACCTTGGATTATTAAGCCTTTATTTGGGTTCTTTTCCGATGGTTTCCCCATATTTGGTTACCGACGACGACCTTATTTAATTTTGTCGGGGATACTCGGAACGTTAGCCTGGGTAGCTATGGCAACTGTGGTTCATAGTAGCTGGGCTGCGACAACTGCCATTTTATTAAGTTCGCTTTCGGTTGCAGTGAGTGATGTCATAGTAGATTCACTGGTAGTAGAAAGAGCCAGGTCAGAATCGCAAGCGGAAGCAGGTTCTTTACAATCAATTTGTTGGGGTGCTTCTGCGTTTGGAGGTTTAATCACTGCTTACTTTGGCGGTTTTTTGTTAGAACATTTCACTACACGCACTGTATTTTGGATTACCGCTACTTTCCCGTTGATTGTCTGTGGAGTTGCTTGGTTAATTGCGGAATCTCCCGTAGAAAATAATCCCGAAGATGATAAAAACAGCAATATCGAGGATGTTAAAGGGCAAATCAAATTACTGCGTCAAGCTATAACTAAAAAAGTAATTTGGCTACCTGCTGCCTTCCTCTTCATCTGGCTAGCTACACCAAGTTCGGAATCGGCATTCTTTTACTTCACTACTAACGAGCTACATTTTCAACCAGAATTTTTGGGAAGGGTGCGGTTAGTAACGAGTGTTGCGGCTTTAGTCGGGATTTGGATTTTCCAACGTTTTCTTAAAAGCGTTCCGTTTCGGGTAATTTTTGGTTGGAGTACGGTAATTTCAGCAGTTTTAGGATTATCGTCGCTGTTATTAGTAACTCATGCTAACCGGGCTTTAGGAATAGACGATCATTGGTTTAGTTTGGGTGATAGTTTGATTTTGACGGTAATGGGACAAATTGCCTATATGCCAGTTTTGGTATTAGCAGCAAGAATTTGTCCGCCGGGAGTAGAAGCGACTTTATTTGCATTGTTAATGTCGGTAACTAATTTAGCGGGATTAGTTTCCCACGAGTTGGGTGCGGGATTGATGCATTATTTAAGAGTCACCGAAACCAATTTTGATAACTTGTGGCTGTTAGTGACAATTACCAATCTCAGTACTTTGCTACCGCTACCCTTTATTAATTGGCTACCTGCGGCAGGTGAGGAAACTCCAAAAGTACCGCAACCAGCTTCAAAAGACGGCGACGAATCAGAAATTTTACCTAATTTAATGTCAGAATTAATTTTGCAACAGCCAGCAGAGGAAGCGGTTGATTGATAATTGGGGATGGGGACATGGCAAGGGGTAGAGGGGGTAGAGGGGGTAGAGGGGGTAGATAGGGAAGAAAAAATTCCTAACTTTTAATTCATAACTCCTAATTTCTAATTCCTAACTCATAATTCATAACTCATAACTATTGATTAATTATGCAGAATTTTCAAATTGACGAACGAAATTCAATTACAGAAAAATCCTATTCTCGTGAAGATTGGCGGGAAGGATATCAATCTTTAAAAGAAGAACATGATTATTGGATTGATGATATTGAAGGTGAAATTCCGCCGGAGTTAAACGGTACGCTGTTTAAAAATGGTCCGGGTTTGTTAGATATTAACGGACAAAAGATTCATCATCCTTTTGATGGCGACGGGATGATTAGCCGGATTACTTTTACTAACGGACGCGCTCATTTTAGCAATCGTTTTGTTCGGACTAAAGCTTATATCGAAGAACAAAAAGCTGGAAAAATTCTTTATCGCGGTGTATTTGGAACTCAAAAAGCTGGCGGTTGGTTGGCGAATGCTTTCGATTTTAATTTGAAAAATATTGCCAATACTAATGTTATTTATTGGGGTGGTAAACTATTAGCATTGTGGGAAGCCGCCGATCCTCATAAACTCGATCCGCGTACATTAGAAACTTTGGGTAAAGAACATTTTAATGATGTTTTATCCGAAGGTGAAGCTTTCGCAGCACATCCACGTTTCGATCCTAGTTGCGAACAAGATAATGGCGAACCTTGTTTGGTGAATTTTTCTATCAAACCGGGATTATCTACAACTATTACTATTTTTGAATTAGATACTGCGGGTAATATTGTCCGTAAAACTGCTCATAGCGTTCCCGGTTTTGCTTTTATCCACGACTTTGCTATTACTCCTAATTACTGCATATTCTTTCAAAATCCCGTTGCTTTTAATCCGATTCCTTTTGCTTTAGGAATGCGCGGTGCTGGGGAATGTATTAAGTTTCAGGGAGATCAACCTACTAAGGTTTTGATAATTCCTAGAAGAACGGAACTAGCCCCCCTTGGGAAGGGGGGGAATAATGGTAAGGTGCAAATTTTGGAAACGCAATCGGGTTTTGTTTTCCACCACACCAATGCTTTTGAAAAAGATAACGAAATAGTTATCGATTCTATTTGCTACGAAGCTTTACCGGAAGTCGAACCCGAAAGCGATTTTCGAGATACTGATTTTGAATCTTTAACACCCGGTCAATTATGGCGGTTTTATCTTAACCTTGAAGATAATACGGTGCGACGAGAATTAATTGAAAATCGTTGCTGTGAATTTCCTAGCGTGCATCCGGAGAAAGTCGGACGCGAACATCGTTATTTATACATGGGTGCGGCTCATGCTGCTGAAGGTAATGCACCACTGCAAGCATTTGAAAAAGTTGATGTAGAAACTGGTGAAAAACAACTTTGGAGTGCTGCACCTCGTGGTTACGCTAGCGAGCCGAATTTTGTGCCGCGCAGCCACGGTGATGAAGATGATGGTTGGGTGTTAGGTTTGGTTTATGATTCAACTCACCATCGTTCGGATGTGGTAATTTTAGATGCCAAGGATTTGAACAAAGGACCGATCGCACGGTTACATCTCAAGCATCATATTCCCTATGGTTTGCATGGGAATTTTGTTAGTGATGTTTTTGTAGATTAATAGGTTCGTAGTAAGGACTGAAGTCCTTGGATATAGGAATAAAGTCCTTACTACTATAGCTTGAAAAACTATGGTTTAGAACCTTAGCGTAAAAGAGCGCTGAAGCGCTTACTACGAACCTTTTATTCATCTAACTGTCAAATTGAGCGGGAGAATTTATTTTGTTGCGTAGTTTTACGAGAATCAAAAATAACGGCAATATTTCTAACTAACAATCTACCTATTTCTGTAACGTTGATTTGATTTGTTGATAACTTAATTAAGCCATCTGCTTCTAACATTTTTAATGCTGCTAATTCCTGAGAAAAGTATTCGTTAAATTTAATCTGATATTTTGCTTCAATATCCGAAAAACGTAAAATTCCGCTTGACATAATAGACATAATTACATCTCTTCTAATAATGTCATCCCCACTTAATTTAAATCCTTTACTAATTGGTAAAACTCCCGCTTCAACTGCTTGATAATAATCTTTGAGTTTTTTATGATTTTGAGCGTAAGCATCTCTTAACAAACTTACAGATGTCGAACCAAAACCAAACAACTCAGTTTCCGCATGGGTTGTATATCCTTGGAAAGTACGCCCCAAACTGCCATTGCTTTGCGCGATCGCTAATTCGTCATCAGCTTTGGCAAAGTGATCCATACCGATAAACTGATACTGATTGGCGGTAAGCTCCTCAATAGTTAATTTGAAAATTTCTAATTTTTCTTGAGGTGTGGGAAGCGCATCTACTGGTAACTTTTTCTGTAGTGGTTTCAGCCAAGGTACGTAAGCAAAGTTAAACACGGCAATTCTATCAGGGTTTAATTTGATAGTTTTTGTTATCGTCTTCCAAAAACCGTGCAAAGTTTGATGGGGTAAACCATAAATTAAATCTACATTCACACTTTTAAATCCAGCTTCCCGAATCCAATCCATGACATTAAACAGCATTTCTTCAGGTTGAACTCGATTTACTGCTGCTTGTACCTGATAATTAAAATCCTGAATCCCGAAACTGATCCGATTAAACCCAATTTCTTTGAGAAATAAAATGTAGTCTTTATCTACATATGTAGGATTAATTTCAATCGAAACTTCCGAATCAACATCAAGATTAAAATATTGATTGATATTTCCCCAAAGCTGTTTCACCTGATGTACGTTTAAATAATTTGGAGTACCTCCTCCCCAATGCATTTGTACAACTTTGCGATCGCGATCGATCAAAGTAGCTGTTTGCTGAATTTCTCGAATTAAATGTTCTACATAAGGAATAGCAATTTCTTTTTTCTCAGAAATTACAGTATTACAACCGCAGTAATAGCAAGCACTTTCACAAAAAGGGATGTGAAAATATAAACTGAGGGGCGTTTTTCTTTGATTTGAAGATGAAATAGCCTGCTTAAAATCTGTTGCAGTAAATGCTTCAGTCAACTCCGTTGCAGGTGGATAGCTAGTATATCTCGGTGTCGGAGTATCGTATTTTTTAATAATATCTAAGTCAAATTTAACGGCTGGAAATTGGAATATCATTTTTGTTAGTAGTTAGTTTTTGGTAATTGGGCATTGGGCATCGTTGATTTGAGGGAGTGCGAGCGTCTCGCTCGTTACAACCAGCGAGCTAAAAGCAACCAGCGAGCAAGATGCTCGCACTACGAATGTGTTACCCATTAAAGTTAGTGTGACAGGTTCGTAGTAAGTGCTTTAGCGCTCGGATTTGGAACTAAAATCGGCACGTAGAACCTGTAAAAATTAATCCAAAGGACTAATAGTAGTGCGTTTCATTAATTTTAAAGGGTTCGTAGTAAGGGCATTGGTTCCCTAAATCCAGAGCGCTAAAGCGCTTACTACGAACCTTTTTGCTCCTCAAAATTGATGTGGTGGAGTACTAGTAACTATTTAAGAGTATTAACTCCTAACTCCTAACTCCTAACTTCTCTCCCCCATCTTCTCAAGCTGTAGCGGTTTCGTTGTTAATCAGTTTGTAAAACATTACTTCACCGATTGATTTGATTAAAGTTTCTTCCAATTCTTTCGCTATTTGCATATTAAATTGGAATGAATTATTGGCTTCTGCAACAATTTTTTCGGCTGTTTTATCGTCTACTGGTACTTTATCGAGTGCTTCGCGATATTTATTTTTAAATGTATTTTTGTCGGGTATTTGCTCGAAGTTGTAAAAAGATGTGCCTCGATCGCCAACTAAATTAAAGGTTGATTGGACTACTTTTTGTAACATTTGTCCGCCAGATAAGTCGCCCATGTACCGTGTATAAGCGTGTCCGATTAATAATTCTGGTTGTTTTTGTGCTATTTCGCGAATGCGGGAAATATAATTTTGAGCAGAGGCTAATGGTGTAATTTGCAAAAGCCAATCTGAACCGTAGTAAAATTCTAAATCTTTTTCTAAGTTGGCTTTACGATTTAGTTCGGGAAAGTAAACAACACCAACACAAGAATGATTTTTATGATTTTCGAGCGCTGCTTCTAGTTCGCTATAAACAAAGTATAAATTACTTAAAAATTTTGCAAAGCAGTTTCTATCGACAACACCTTTGACGAAACATTTCATAAAACCAATATTTTCTGTCGCAGCATGAGATTGCTGGGTTCCAGAACGAAGTTTTATAGCTAGATTGTTACTCATTTTTAATCCTGTATTGATGAAACGCTATCTTTAACAGGATTTACGCACTATGACTACAATACTTGCTGTACTTTTTATTTTTTGTATCGCTATATAGCGATCGACATTCCTTCATATGTTTTTCTAAGGGATTGGAAAAACTAGCTTCACTTCTAAAACCGTGGCACTAATTCATCAGATATTATTGCAAAGGATTCTTTTTTATAAACAAACACAATTCAGTTAAATTATTAAATATTTGACTAACCATAAGTAATTACTATGAACGATTGATGTCTCAATTACTTGAAAGAACGCTAATATAAATTTTAGGTTAAATTTAAGTTAAGTGATACATCGGTTTGTGCTAAGTTTAGTTACTAATGAGTTTTTAATATGGATTTGAGGTTTGGGGGTGTAATTGGCTAACTCACAAAGTATTAAAATCGGAGATAAAGTTATAATATTGCGTCCGTCGCACATCGCAGGAAAAACTGGTTTTATCTACGCAAAAGAAATATCTTCAGATAAAGAGGTTAGCAAACGCTGGATTATCTTTATAGATTCGGAAAATGTTATGGTGTCGCTGACTCCAAAAGAATTTGAATTATTAGCCGAGTTGTAGGTTGTATTGCATTCTTAATCTAGTAGAAAGCGCGATCGTGCTTGGCGATCGCATAGCTTTAATCATCTGGTGCAGATTCGTCGTTTATTCCTAGTTCTTTCTTACTGTGTTTCAATTTTTTCCACAGTTGCTTAATTTGCGTATATGCTTCTTCGGAAGCAACTTTACCCGAAGTTTGTAAGTTAACGATATAGCCTACTTTTTGAGCAAATTCTTGTAAATTGGCGTTGAATACTAAGTTCTCTGGCTTGAATTCCCCGTAATAACGACTGCGAGGGTACAGAAAGTTTTCTTTGTTCGCTTTATCGGAATCTTCCATTTACCATAATCCTCCCAGGATAATATTTAATTAAGTTCTTTTTAACCTTACATTAACCTTACTAGTGACGATCTTTCTAGTGTATTGATTGACATTTGATTAATCATCTACCTTAAGGCTTACGCAATAATAGAACGTCGTAAAAAAAAAGACATTCTTTTCATGTATATTTACTTAAACTTACAGAATAGAGAAGAATTAAACTATCAGTTTTTATTTATATTTAGAGCATTGAGATAAGTGTATATAGTTAATATAAATGCAGATAAATTATTGAATATTATTTTCAATAGACTTTAAATATCATTAAAGCAAGTAAACCAGCATAAATAATTTGTTTTTGTAAATCAATTTAAATATTTTGGCTAAAGATGAAAATTTGCAACTATTAATGGTTATAGAGCGATTAAACGGAATTATTGAAGAATTCTTATGGTAAAGTCTCTTCCAACCCCACAGCCATTGATTAAAGAAGGTGTAAAAGCGCCGGTGCAGGAAACGCTGTTAACCCCTCGGTTTTACACGACAGACTTTGATGCTGTGGCATTGATGGATATTTCGGCGCATGAAAAAGAGTTGAAAGCGATTGTAGACGAGTTGAAAGCCGACTATAACCGTCATCATTTTGTGCGCGATGACGAGTTTAAACAAGCTTGGGATAGCATTGATGGTAAAAAGCGCGAAGCTTTCATTGATTTCTTAGAAAGAAGCTGTACATCTGAGTTTTCAGGGTTTTTGCTATTCAAAGAGTTATCGCGCAAACTCAAAAACCGCAATCCCATGCTAGCGGATGCTTTTAACTGTATGGCAAGGGATGAAGCGCGTCATGCGGGATTTTTGAATAAAGCAATGGCAGATTTCAATCTTTCTCTAGATTTGGGTTATTTAACCAAAAGCCGTGCATATACATTCTTTCCCCCGGAATGGATAATTTACACGGTTTACCTATCTGAGAAAATTGGTTATTGGCGCTACATTATTATGTTTCGTCACTTGGAAGCGCATCCAGAAGACCAATTTTATCCTTTGTTTCGCTATTTTGAAAGTTGGTGTCAGGATGAAAACAGACACGGAGATTTCTTCAAAGCACTGTTGAGATCCCAACCGCAACTTTTCAATAATTGGAAAGCGCGTTTATGGGTGCGTTTCTTCTTATTAACGGTATTCGTAACGCACACGCTAACGGTGTTTGAACGAGTCAACTTTTACCAATCCCTTAATATAGATGCGATCGAATACAACCAGCAAGTGATTGAAAAAACCAACCTTACAGCCGCAAGAGCATTTCCAGTGATTCTGAATACCAAACATCCAGAATTTTTCCGCAGATTGGAAGAATGTTCCGATCGCAACTTGCACTTAGCGGAAATCGATAAGAGCGATCGCCCTAAAATCGTTAAATTATTGCAAAAAATACCATCCTTCCTTTCCATCATCGGACATATGGTGCGGTTGTTTATGGTGAAGCCGATTGATGCTGAAGCAACCAGAGCAGCAGTGCATTAAATAGATTTACTGGCTAAAGAATAAACGGGAATCAACGTAAATCCTTTTTTTGAAATATTTTTTTATATTTTACCTACCTTCGTTTCGATATTGAAGTTGATATTTGTTTCACATAAAGTTTTTTCATTTAATATGCTGAGTACGAATTATAATCAGTTTATAAGCACCTAATAGCAAAAAATAAAGTAAAGTTATGCATTCAATTTACCGCATAAACACCAATGAGTTAGACCCTAGTTTTATTGATGCATTGAAAGCAACTTACCCAGATAAAGAAATTGAAATTGTCGTATATGAAGTTGATGAAACTGCTTATCTTTTAGCTTCTGAAGCAAATAAGAAACATTTGTTACAAGCTATAGAAAACGTAAAAGATAAGTCTAATCTTATTGAAGTTGATATTAAAAACCTCGAATGAATAGAAGAATTGTATTTGAACCGGGTGCATTTGAGGATTTTAACGAGTGGTCAAAGTTAGATAAAAAGCTTTACAAAAAGATTATTGAACTTATTAAAGATATTGACCGTTCACCTTTCACTGGTTTAGGAAAGCCCGAACCATTGAAACATGAATTAACTGGTTTCTGGTCAAGAAGAATCAATGAAAAACATCGTTTAATTTATAATATTAACGATACAGAAATAATTATTGCCGCTTGTAAGTATCATTATGAATAGCAAAAAGTTATTCATTTACTATGCTTAATAACATACATTATCAAACCGATCGCAATAAAATTATCGCATTCCCTTCTTATCAACAAATTCAAGCTGCTGCTTACTGGTTACAATATCGTCATTCAAACCTAGATTTAGAATACGCTCTCAATCTTGTTTTACAAGGTAAGATTAACCCTTGCGAAACTGGAGAATTAATTGCTATTTCCTACAATCCATCTATAACACAAAGGGTAACTCCAGATAATATTCAAGGAGCAATGATGGTAAATTCTTTAAATACTCAAACGTCTTTAGATTGCAATAGAATTACCACCCAATCCCTATTTTCCCTGATTCAAAAATGCGGCTTCCCCAATAAAATAACCACTTCAATGCAAGTTAAGCAATGGATTCGTCCGCTTTTTCTGGAACATCTCCAACTCGAACGGGAATACGATCAATTAGTAATGACTTGTACTCGATCGCTACTTAATGGTAAAGGTCGTTGGGCATCATTGCAAGATAAACCTATGCTAATGGCTTATGAAAAAGCATACATTGAAGAGCGTGGTAGTGGAAATCTAAATCGCGATTGGAACAGTTTAATTCAAAAGCGTCAGGTAGCAGTTTTAGAATATTCCGGACAAATTGTTTCAGTTGTAAAATACAATCCTGTCAATAATTATGCTTTAGTTGCTGCACCATTTACTTTTTCAAAGTTTCGCAGACAGGGATTTGCTCGACAATTACTAGCGTTTTTAATCAAAGAATTACTTCAAGAATATACAGCAGTAAAGTTGTGGGTAGATGAAGAGAATATTGCAGCGATCGCGCTTTACCGTTGTTTAAATTTTGAGCAGGTTGGATATTGCTACACTGGTTATTTCAAATAATTTTAACTACGCAATTGTTTCTCTTTGAGTAAAGCATCAGCCCAAACTTTATCTTCTGATTTAAACGTTGGAACTGGTTCAATATTATAATCTATTGCTAAATCAAAACCTGCTTGTTCGTAAACCTGCGTTAACAAACTTTGTAAATCGATTAAAGGTTCGTTATCTCCAGATTTGAGGGGAAGTAAAAACTGTGGAATTTCTTGCTGAAGGTTAAACCCAAATACTTCCGCTAAAGGACGACGATTTCCACGAGCAACTAAGATACGATAATCAGTTTTAGGTATTTCGCTAAGAATTTGCATCGGGTTCCCAGCGCGAAGTAAATCAATTTCTACCAAATGTGTGGGACTACTTAATACATCTCGACGCTTTTCTTCATAAGCATCTCGTCCTTTTCCGGTACGTTTATTTGTAGGGGAAAGAACTTCAATAGTTGTTACTACATACCCGGTTGCTACTTCTCTAATTTCTAAATAAGCTTCCTTCTTTTCTTCGGGTACTGGAAGCTTTACAGTTACCGATTCTCCTTGAGCGGGTAAAGTTGCTGTTGTTGTTTTATTCTGAGTAGAAGCCTTTTTTTTAGTTGTTACAGCAACATCGGGAATTCCAACTAAAACAGAATCTTCAACATCACCTAAATATGTCCGCTTTTCGATCGCGACTCGATACTTAGGACGAATTGGTGGAGCAATGGCGATCGCAATGGCTGTAATCAAGCGATGATGCACTTCCGACCATAATTCAGGATTTTCTAAATAAGGATTCATTCCCGGAAAAGGAGAAGGCATAAACCGCACCTCACATGACTATAATTTCAATTTTAGATTAATTCCAAAAAAGATTTTTAGGTAAAATTGAAGTTGATATAGAAAACTATCACCATTTGTTAACTACGCAAACCTTTGTGTTTCAACAAAGTATCAACCCAAACCTTATCATCTTGAAGCTGCGGTACTGGTTCAATATTATAATCGATTGCTAAATAAAATCTTGCTCGTTCGTAAACCTGCGTTAACAAACTTTGTAAGTCTACTAATGGTTCGTTATCTCCAGATTTGAGGGGAAGTAAAAACTGTGGAATTTCTTGTTGAAGATTAAACCCGAAGACTTCCGCTAAGGGACGACGATTTCCGCGAGCAACTAAGATACGATAATCTGTTTTAGCTATTTCGCTAAGAATTTGCATCGGGTTTCCAGCGCGAAGCAAATCAATTTCTACCAAATGTGTCGGACTACTTAATACATCTCGGCGCTTTTCTTCATAAGCATCTCGTCCTTTTCCGGTACGTTTATTTGTAGGGGAAAGAACTTCAATAGTTGTTACTACATAGCCAGTTGCTACTTCTCTAATTTCTAAATAAGCTTCCTTCTTTTCTTCTGGTATTGGAAGCTTTACAGTTACCGATTCTCCTTGAGCGGGTAAAGTTGCCGTTGTTATTTTATTTTGAGTAGAAGTCTTTGTTTTAGTTGTTACAGCGACATCTGGAATTCCTACTAAAACTGAATCTTCAATATCACCTAAATATGTCCGCTTTTCGATCGCGACTCGATATTCAATCCCAAGTTGTGGCTCTATGGCATCGGCAATGGCTGTAATCAAGCGATGATGCACTTCCGACCATAATTCAGGATTTTCTAAATAGGGGTTCATTCCCGGAAAAGGAGAAGGCATAAACCGCACCTCACATGACTATAATTTCAATTTTAGATTAAAGTTATATGTTGTGCCTCGACTAGAAACCGGGTTTTTTATGAATCGCTAAACGAAAAAATAATATTTTTCTCAAAAACCCGGTTTCTTCTGGTTTGGGTAATGCGTATTATGCTCTATTACCTATTCCTATATTATTAATTCCCTTCCCCAGTGCGATCGCTATTTTCTACACCAATTAATCGATTCCACAGTTGATAACCGACTTCTGATTTAGGAACGTAATAGTTATCGGGTTCGGCTTCTATCGCACCCATCGCGGTAAATTCTTCTCTTTTTGGATCGTTAAGATCGATATAAGTTGCAGTCTGTGCCAAGCGACCACCGTGAGGGATAATTGTAATCTGCCTTAATTCATCGTTGGTAAAATCTTTGAGCTTTTCGTGCAATTCCTTAATATCGTAAGCGTTTAAACCTGCTTTCTCCGGATTTTCACCATCAAGCCCATGATTCAAACCCGCACCTTCATGGGGATTCAAGTCTTTTTTGTATTCGTCTGGTATATTATCCGAGGATTTTGCTGTAGACATAATATTTCCTTTTATTCCTTCAATAAAGACTTTAAAACTACTAAAAACTACTAAAAATTACTTCTGCCGTTTATAACGTCCAATTAATTCGGCTTGAGTAACTATATGCCCTTCCATCGCCGTTTCTACGTCTTGTTTACTCGCACCTGCGGCTAAACCTAAAGATATATCTAAAGCATACAGCTTGAAGTAATAACGATGGGTTCCGTCGGGAGGACACGGAGGACCATAACCAAATTGTTCGTAGTCGTTTGTACCGTGAATACCGCTACCGTCTAACATCGCATCGGCTGCAATTCCTTCAGGTATATAACGAGTTTGCACTGGTATATCGTAAAGAACCCAGTGAACAAAAGTTTTACCAGGAGCATCTGGATCGTCAACAATTAACGCCAGACTCTGGGTTTCGCGGGGAGGCTCGTCCCATTTTAAAGACGGGGAAATTGCTTCACCATCGCAGGTATATTCTGGTGGAATCAATCCATCAGCAGAAAAGCTATCACTTTCTAATTTCATAGGCTGACAACGGCAAGGTTAATTTGTAACTATAGAGAAAACTTATTACCGTCTCAAAATAAACAGTAGCTGCACTTCTCTGCTGTAGGTTAACGTTGTTTATTGTTAAAATCCTTCACCCGAAAGGAATTTATTCGTAAAAGTATCTCAGTCTAAAGAGATATGTCTTGAGTGTTAGAAGCGATTAAGGGAATAGGGAATACATACATTTTTATTTATAAATAATCAACAAATTCACAAACCCGGTTTTTCCAAAAAACCAGGTTTATCAACAGCCCTTCAGAAAATTCAACAGAATTCCTTAAGCTAAAAGTTGCTCGCACAATTTATCAAGTTCCCTACTTTGCTCTTGAATAATTGTATGTGCAGATTTTTCGAGTAATTCCATATTTTCTTCGGTAGTATTATCCAAATCATCGTTTGCTTCAGTCAATTCTTTTTGGAAGCGATAGTACTGTTTACTACTATTTCGAGCATCGGGTAGCAACTGTTTTAATTGATAATTTGCAACTTCGCTCGCACCATCAAGAAAAATATTAATTAGTGGCTGTATCCATTGCAGTTTTCCCCAATTAACTGCTTGTTCGTAAGGGAATTTTCGAGTTAGAGAACCCGTACCCAATGAAGCAACTAAAATATCTTCTAAACTTACTTGTTCGCCTTTATTTTGAGTGTATATAATAGCTTCTACAATAGCTAAGGCTGTAGGATTATTCGCAAAAACTGCACCATCTACTAAAGCGTAATCTTCATTAATATTATTTTCGCAACCGCGCATTGCTAATTTATAAGGTTGAAAAAAAGTTGGAGCAGCAGTTGTTGCCATTGATGCTTCTATCATTTTGTAATCGATACAAAGCTTGCGAAAACTAGCTCCTGAATGTCTTTGAAATGTAGGATTGTTGATAAAAAAGACGGGTATTCGTAGCTGTATATCATAACTCGTGATAAAAATATTTGTTAATGCATCCTTAAGGAGGGTATCTTGAAAATATTTCTTAGCAACTCTTTCTCTACCTTCAGAAGGATACTTTGGTCTTAATAAATCATCAACCTCTGTTAAGCTTTCTAAAAACGGTTCGTGAAAGATATTTTTTCCATCGTCTCGATACATATTGATGATATCTTCCATTTCATATCGAGCAACAGTTTTATTATCGGGATTCGGCATAGTTAAAATCATCGCTAAAAAACCTCCAGTTGAGGTTCCAGCAATTAAATCAAATAATTGCCAAATTCGCTTTTGAGTGCGTGTTTCGATTTCTTTAAGAACTATTGCCGGGATGATGCCGCGAATACCGCCACCATCAATTGATAATACATTGTACTTAAAAGACATAACTTTTGTTTATTTAACTGAATTTCTTAGTATTCTACAACTTGGAAGGTAGCGATTCCGACCAATATCAATTATTAATAAACAATTATCAATTACCAACAAACAGTTAATAATTAAGCTGCTACGCAATGCCCCATACCCAATAAAAAAAACTTGGAGCGTAAAACCCCAAGTGTAAAAGATTACTAAAGATTACTATTATCTACTACATTGTTAAAGATTGAGAATTGGTTTCAATCAACTTCGCTAAGTCTTGGAGGAATGCCGCAGCGTGGGCACCGTAGATAACTCTATGATCGCAAGTAATGTTTACTTTCATGTTTGTACGTACTCCCATCATGCCGTCGTTCGTTGCTACTACTTCCGGCTTCGATGCAGCGATCGCCAATATTGAACCTTGCCCCGGTGGTAATATGGCATCAAATGTATCTACGCCAAACATACCTAAGTTGGATATGGTAAAGGTGCCACTGCTGTATTCTTGGGGCTGTAACTGTTTGCTGCGAGCGCGTTCTACTAAGGATTTCCAGTTACGCGATAAGCTATAAATATCTTGCTGGTCTGCATTTTGCAGTACGGGTGTAATTAATCCTCCGTCATCCATTGCTACGGCTACGGCAACGTTAATGTTAGCAGGATGTACCATTCCCTGTTCGGAATAGTTCGTATTTAACAATGGGTGTTTCTGTAATGTCATCGCTACCGCTTTGGCTAGCAGCGCTGTCATTGTCACGCCTTTGGGTTTGATTTGTTTGTAAAGTTTATTTAATTCGTCGGTGGCGATCGAGTAACCCACATGGAAGGTAGGCACGGATAAGCTGTGCAGCATAGTCCGCACTACGGCATTTTGTAAGGTAGTCAAAGGTACCGTTTGTCCGGGAGTTGCCGCAACTGGCATCGGTGCGGGTGTCGCCGCAGGGATGATTTTAGGAGCGCTGGGGGCGGGTGTAACTGCTGGCTGAGTAGTTGGTGTTGGTGTAGATTTACCTGTATTCCCGGCAGTTTCTACATCTTCAGCAATAATACGACCGTGAGGACCGCTACCTGAAATACCGCTTAAATCAACTTTCAATTCTTTCGCTAATTTACGAGCGCGGGGGGAAGCTATTGTTCTACCGCTTCTACTACTACTACCATTTTGAGCGGTGCCGTTTGTTGAAGCGTCTATTGCTGGTTCTGGTGCTGCTACTTGGGCGGGGGCGGTTGTCGCAGCAACTTCAGATTTTGCTGGTGCCCCATGAGATTTGGCTTGCGCTGCTGCTGTTTCAATTTCGGCTTCGGTTTCTGCTAGAAAAGCAATGGCAGAGCCTACAGGAGCGCTTTCCCCAGCTTCTACTACGATATGCGCCATGTATCCTTCATAAAAGGACTCCACATCCATATCTGCTTTATCGGATTCAACAACTACTACCGTTTCGCCCTTTTCAACTTTGTCACCGGGAGATTTTTCCCAGGAGACAATTTTACCTTCGGACATGGTAGAACTTAGCGCGGGCATAAATATTTCGTGAATACTCATAAAAAAAGAAAGCGAATTTAATAATTTATCAACTTTATTAGTTTTTTCCAGATTGCATTGTATCGCGAGCGCGGACGCGAGCAACTATTTTAGAACTACACTGATAGAATAATCTGTATTTTGGCGTACTAAGCAGGCGGAGTTGGATATGCTTCGTTTCTAAAAATAGACAATCTCAAATCCTTGTTTATTTGTAACTCCACAACTGCGTAAATTCTCTCCTGTGTTTTTTCTACATAATTCTTTTTTTAAAAAATTTGTCGGAAATTCTACTTAAAGTATGAAGTAAGGAGTCATGTCTGGATTTAGAATTCATGCATGGCTTAATTAAAACAAGCTGCTTAAAATTCCCTTAAAATGTTATGTCGGCAAAGTTCAAATTTTTTCTAGTCTTTACACTGAGTATCTTTGGTACCGCTGCTTTAGCTGGAGTTTACACGATTAAACAATGGCATTCTAATCAGTTATCTATTGCCCGTAAGCAACAGCAAATTCAAGCAAAGCATTCAACTCGAAATATCATAGTAAATGCATACAGCTTTCAATATAAAACCATACCCCTGTCTCGATTCAAAACCATACTTAAAGGTACAGATCCGGCTGCCCTTGCCGTTAATGCTTTCGATCCAAATCATGTAAAAAATTTAGGTCGTAAGGTAGAGGTAGTTTATCCGCAACCCAATGAAGCGATGGTAACAATAACTCAAACCAACATAGCTGCATCCAAGCCGAAGCCAATTAAACATCTAGTCAAACTTACAAGCTTTGGGCGATCGCTATTTGTAACTTCGCCTCCTCTATGGCAAATTGTTTGGGCTGGTACTTCCGAACAATGTTTAGCAGATGCAACAAGTACGGTAACAAGCACAGTCTGTCGTTGACTTTGCAATATTTATCAAATCCCCAAAAACTGGGTTTCTCATCGAGATTGCCTTGATTAGCGATCGCACCCAGAGCATTTATTTTTACCTATCAAATAAAAATTAAGAATTCTGAATTCACAATGGTTGAACTCAGAATTCTTACTTAATTAGATATCGCCACGAATTTCTTCGATAACGCCATCGCGCAGAACGATTTCGACCTGCATTTTACTGATCAGGTTATCGCCTTGTTCTGCTCGGAAGAAACCTTCCAACTGAAATTGATTAACTTCTTGATCCAACTCAAGCATTTGCACCTGTTGGAGGTTTTGCAAGCTTTGGTTTTTTTGTTCAAGCATCTCGCTTTTTTTCTCGTTTACTTGAACTTGGATGTTCTCAATTTGCTGTAGAGTTTGAGGTCCGGGGGGTTGCAATCCTTGCTTTTGAATTTCAGTAATTGCACGTTGCCCTTGGACATCAATTTGCTGTAGCTGCTGGTCGGTTTGATTGATTTGACCTTGTAGTTGCTGCGTCACTTCTTCTTTCCATAGAGGAGTGACAATGGCTTTAACATTAATAACGCGCTTAAGCAGCAATTGAGGATTGGAGATGTCCATAAAAGTATCTTTTTTTTCCTTTTGAGTTCAATAACAAATGGATTAGTTTGCGGCAAACATCCGCTCAATCATATCGTGATAGCGTTCCATCACAACGTGTCGCCGGACTTTGAGAGTTCGTGTCATCATGCCATTTTCCATAGAAAACGGCTCCAGAATCAGTTGAAACGGTCCAATACGGTCATCCGATCGATATCCCGGACGATTTCGCACTTCTCGAATTAACTCTTGTCGAAACAAATCCTGGATCATTTTACTCTCAAGGTTGATTTTTTGGCTTGTAGATCCCGTAACATTGTCTTCTTTAACACATAATTCCAGATTTTGAGCTTCTGCCCATTTTTCTAATGCTTCCAAATTTGGCACGATCAAAGCACCAAGACTTTTTTTATCTTGTCCCACCAGCATTATTTGGTCGATAAATGGCGATCGCAAACAAGCATCTTCGATGGGAAGCGGCTCAATGTTTTCCCCGTTGGTTAATACGATCGTGTCTTTAGCTCGTCCGGTTAAAACTATATCCTGACGGGGAGTTAACCAGCCCAAGTCGCCGCTATTAAACCAGCCTTCCGCATCAATGGCTTTTTCTGTGGCTTCGGGGTTTTTGTAATAGCCCTGCATTATGTGCGGTCCTTTAAGCAATACTAAACCCTTTTCCCCGATTGGTAATTCTCGACGAGTTTCCAAATCGACGATTTTGGCTTGGGTTCCCGGTACCCCTAATCCTGAAGATCCGCGTAAATTACTCCATTGACGACGCGCATGAGTAACCGGACTAGTTTCGGTTAAGCCGTAACCTACCAAAATTTCTACACCAACTATCTCGTAGAAATCATCTATATGCTTCGCTAAGGCACCACCACCACAAATAAACTGTTTGATTCTTCCTCCCGTCGCTTCCCTCACTTTGGCATAAACCATTTTTCCAGCCAAAGCATGAAGGGGTAAAAGGGCTTTTTCTTGAATGCTAGCAGCCATTTTTTCCCCTACCGAGGGATTGAGGTTTTCCAAATCCAAATTTTGAGCAATTCGCCGTGCTTTGATATACCTGCTGCTAATACCTAAAAAGCGATCGATCAACTTTTTCTTAGAAGCTGGTTGTTCGCGAAACTGCTTTTGTACCCCTTCATAAACTGATTCCAAAATACGCGGTACTGCCACCATGTAATGTGGTTTGTACTTTTTCAAATCATTTTTTATCGATCGCAAATTGGTATAAACTTGGGTGCAGCCTTGACTCAGTAGCAAATACTCGGCAGTACGTTCAAACACGTGCCAGGTAGGGAGAATACTTAAAACAATATCTCCTACTTCCGGTTGAACTATTGCGCGTAAATTTATTACTTGATGCAGCAAATTTCCATGAGAAAGCATCACGCCCTTGGGCTTACCCGAAGTACCGGAAGTATAAAGTAAAGTAGCTAAATCATCGCGTTTTTGCTTAACGGGTTCTAAATGATGTTTTGCACCAATTTCCATCAACTGCTCGAAATTCAACACCTTGATAGCTTCATCACTTGGTGCTAATTCTTCAGTTAACAAAATTACTAACTGAATTGGTAAATCATCTAAGCGCGATCGTAATTTCTCAAAAGTTGCTAAATCTTGCGCGACTAGCACCGTACTATCGCTATTAGCCAAGATAAACGCTAACTCATCAATATCGGCTTGAGAACTGCGTACAGCATTTACAGCCCCAGCAGTCATAATACCTTGGTCGGCAATAAACCAGCGAGGACTATTATCAGCAATCAGCGAAATGCGTCCCTGTGGCTTGACTCCCAATGACTGTAAACCAGCAGCAAACTGTTGAATTCGATTAAAAAGTTCTCTATAAGTAAATATTTCCTGCTTTGGTTTAGTATGGGGATTGTGCAGAGCAGTTGTATCGCCAAATTGACTTGCTGCGATCGCCCAAACTTCGGGTAAAGACTCCACATTTGAGTAATCGACCATGCTTTTTAAAGATTGCCGATCTTTTTGTGTAAGCTTAGAAAATGAATTATTTGTACTAAACGTGTTAGACATAATGCGGTTTCTTTAACAGTCAATGATTTATACTTCCAGCATATTCCTTCATCTCGAACAAATCGACAACTACTCTAAATACAAATGCTTCTATCTTAAGCATGACTATTTTTCTATTGAATGTAAATTTATATGTATAAAAAGTATGTTATATTAATTCATATAAATTAGGAATATTATATATAAACATTATTCAAGACTGATTATATATAAACATTAGAAAATTAAAACTCAGTACTGATTTAACTATTGCGATTTTGTACGACAATAAAGTATAAGCATTTTCTTGCACAAAGGAGAGTTCGAGATGAGTTTAACAGATGGTATTTTATTAACCCTCTTCAATAGCGTTATTTGTCTTGTATTTCCTAAACTGATATCTTCAATATTCGGTGTTAAACGTAAACCTCTTACGCTTTCTGAAAAAACTGCTATAGCTTTAGAAAAGGCAAGCTAAATATTAGCAATATAATTACTCTCAGGGGCTGGCAACGATGCCCACAGAGGGTTAAATCAGTTTTTGGTTAGTACAACACAGCAAACATGACTCTATAGCACCCTTAAATCATGTGTCAGAATTTAGAAACCCGTTTTTTTTAAAAAAGCGGGTTTCTCAATAGCACAAATTCTTACTCGTAATTCATCCTTCGGGTAAATCCAAAATCGTAAATCTAAAATCTAAAATAGATTAACCTTTAACCTAAAATAATGGTAACAGCAGCAGTAAATCCCTTTCTCGACGGTAATTATGCCCCAGTGCGTGAAGAAGTCACCGCTGACAACTTAAAAATAATTGGTGAATTACCTGCCGATTTATCGGGGATGTTCGTGCGAAATGGTCCCAATCCTCAATGGCAGCCCAAAGGGCAGTATCATTGGTTTGATGGCGATGGAATGTTGCACGGCGTAAGGATTTCTAACGGTAAAGCCAGCTATCGCAATCGTTACGTGCGGACAAAAGGGTGGCAAATCGAACACGAAGCCGGTAAAGCCGTGTGGAGCGGGTTACTAGAACCGCCGCAAATGGATAACCCCCACGGTGCATATAAAAACGTTGCCAATACCGCCCTTGTCTGGCACGCAGGTAAATTTTTAGCGCTTTGGGAAGGAGGTGCGCCTTATGCGATCGACGTTCCAGAGTTGGACACTTACGGTGAATATACTTACAACGATAAATTACAATCTGCCTTTACAGCACATCCCAAAGTAGACCCAATAACGGGTGAAATGATGTTTTTCGGCTATTCCTTCGCGCCGCCATACTTGCATTACAGCGTAGTTTCGGCAGAAGGCGAACTTGTGAAAACCGTACCCATTGAATTACCGATGGGAGTGATGATGCATGATTTCGCCATCACCGCCAACTATACAATATTTATGGATTTGCCCATGACATTCAATCCCATGCGGATGCAGAAAGGCGAACCCGGTTTAATGTTTGAGAAAGACAGAGCCAGTCGTTTCGGTATTGTGCCGCGTCACGGCGATAATAATGATGTGCGCTGGTTTGAAACACCCGCTTGTTTTGTATGGCATACCTTCAACGCTTACGAACAAGGAGATGAAGTAATACTTTTAGCTTGTCGGGTGAATTCCGCAAATATGTTTGCCACCGAGGATGTTGAAAGCGATGCCCAAAGTAATATTCCCAGACTGCACCGTTGGCGATTTAACATGAAAGATGGTAGCGTGCGCGAAGAAAGGTTAGACGATGCAGCTTCAGAATTCCCCCGCGTCAACGATAACTTTTTAGGGCAGCCAACCCGCTACGGTTACGCAGGCAAAATGGGACAAGGTTCATTTGATGGTGTATTTAAATATGATTTGCATAGCGGTAAATCTCAAAGTCATGAATTTGGCAAAGGGCGTTGTGGTGGGGAAGCAGTATATGTACCTCGTGGGAATGGTGAAGATGAAGGTTGGGTAATGACTTTCGTGTATGATTCCAACGAGGATAAATCTGAATTAGTAATTGTTGACGCACAAGATATGACATCGGAGCCAGTTGCGCGGGTATTGATTCCGCAGCGAGTTCCCTATGGTTTCCACGGCGATTGGATTAGCGAAGAGAAATTGCAGAATTCCAAGTGATAGGTAATACAGATAACTGATGTAGAGACGTTGCAATGCAACGTCTCTCCGTATTTTAGGTTATAGTTACAAACTGTCTATATGATGTAGGGCAGAAAAAAGGCGGACAGGGATGTCCACCCCACAAGATAATATTAATTTTGTAGGGTGTGTTACGGCTATGCAAGAATTTGATAGTTCTAGTAAATTAAAATTTGCCATAACGCACCAATTTAACCAATTTACAACTATACACAATCAACCAACTTTCAACCAACTAAAAACTTGCTCAACAGTTAAATCTAGCGTTAAAAATTCTGGAACAGGAAGAGCATCGTTACCAATTAATTCCACAGGCTCTTGATTGGAAATAAATACCAGAATTATTCTGTCTTCAGGGTCAATTAACCATCCCAACTGAGTACCATGTTTGAGACAGTGCAAAATATTACTAATAACTTTAGTCGCTTTTTGGTCTGGTGAAAGGATTTCTACCGTCCAATCGGGATAAGTGTTAAAAGCATTGGGAACCTCTCCATCTGCATCAAAAGGAATTCGCTGCCAAAGAAATACGCTCGCATCAGGAACAATCGAGCGATCGCCAAAAGTACATCGCAACTCTGGAAAAGCTAAAGCAATTTTCGCTGTTTCTGCAACATTATTAACTACATTACAAAACTTCAGTTGCAAACGCGAATGTTTACCTTGAGGCATGGGTTTTTGGTAAATGCAACCGTTGATAAATTCACTGGCGGGCTTAGTTTCTGGCAGTTCAAGAAATTCTTCGAGATTCAAAGATGTTGCTGTTGTCATAATCATGAAAAGAATTGCCAGTCTGCTAGTATTTTATCTTTAAAATTGCTTATTTTATATTTACTTAATTATTAAGTGATATTAAGCGAAAATATTCCCCCACAAAAAAATAAAACATTAAAAAAATTAAATAATTTGCGTAAAAAACAACTCCTCAGTCAGTAATCCTATCGGAAGCTAATTTCAAGGGGTTCAAGATGAATTTACACAAAAAGATGTCAGTTAAGTGTATTGACTGACATTGCTCCAAGTTATATGGTCAATTAAATTCCCTTAAATAATTACGCTTTTAATTTTGTATTGACCGCTGATAAACAGTCTATAAAGCAAATGTAAAGTTATTATGAACGAAAAATTATTTCGATTTGGTGGTCTGACACTGTGTATTTTATTTAACTTATTAACTGTAACAGCCGTTGAAAAACTGCTATCTAATAATCCTAGTAAATTAGGGTATTCCAACCGTGCGATCGCGCAAACCGCAGAAGAACAGATTGCTCGTAACGTGTATAAAAAAGTCAGTCCGGCAGTTGTGACGGTTAAGGATGGTAGAGGACATGGAAGCGGTTTTGTCGTCAGTCAAGATGGATTGATTATCACCAACGCTCATGTTGTAGAGGGAAGTCCGAGTGTAGTCACGGTTGTATTTGCAGATGGAAAGCAACTTCCTGCTGACGTGATGGGTTTTGCTAAAGGAGGATTAGATTTAGCAGTGCTGAAAATCCACAATCAGAAGAACCTGCCGACAATTGCATTAGCAAATCCTGATAGTGGTGAAGTTGGCGATCGCGTTTTTGCGCTTGGTTCACCTCTCGACCCCGAATTTAAAGACACCTTTACCCAAGGAAACATCACTCGCATTAATAAGAGCGATGGAGTGATTCAACACAATGCACCCGTTTACGGTGGGAATTCTGGGGGACCTTTGCTCAATTCTAAAGCTGAAGTAATTGGGGTGAATACATCAATTATTGGCGCACCTGGAAAGTTAAATACAGGAATGAATTTTGCAATTCCGGTATCTAATGTACGGTCATTTATAGCCGCAGCAAGGAAGGGAGATTTATCACCAGTTTCGACTTTAGAGAAACCAAGCCAAGAGTCAGAGATTGTAACTATTTCGCTTAACGGTCAAGATATAAATGGCAAATTTAGTAAAGAAAATGGCTTTGCTAAATTGTATGTCTTTCAAGGTAAAGCGGGTCAAAAAGTAATTATTGAAATGACAAGTAAAACTATAAATCCGTTTTTAAATTTATATCAGCTTGTCGAAACTGCTCAAGGCGATCGACCATTATTAATTACAGAAAACGACGATAGGGGTGCGGGTGATTTTAATTCTTTAATTACAACTACTTTACCAGCAGATGGGATTTATGTAATAGAAGCAAAATCTTCTACAGATAGACAATCGGGTGATTATAGTTTACGAGCTACTGTTGAGCCTTAAAAGTTGTTTGAATATCATGTTTAACCCAAAACTAGGAAACCTAACCCCCCAACCCCCTTCCCTACTAGGGAATGGGGAGAATGAGAAATTAAAGCCTCTCTCCTTGTAGGAGAGAGGTTTGGAGAGAGGTTTTCAGGGTGTATTTTTATCAATTAATTCAACTCAAAACCAAGGAATCAAACCCATGCAACGCAAAGTTTTTCTAAGTGTCGGACTCTCTGCATTAACCACAATTGTCGCTTTAGCTAGTAGCATATCACCAAGTTTTAGTCAGATGATTGCTGGTAATGCCGCTGACACTTTGAGCCAAGTAAATACTAACAATACTCAAGCGGATTCCGTCACTTTTATGTGCAAAGACATACTCGATCCAGCAAGTGACGAACAAATTCCGGCTACAGTTGTCTGGGTTCCTAAACGTCGAACTCACGTACTGTTTATTGCTTGGAAATCTGAATATTTTTCTAATTGGAGTCCGAAAAAACGTTGTGAGTCAGTAACGCAAAAGTTTCAGAAGTCTTATAACGAAGGTCGTTTATCTTATTTATCAACTGGAAAATATAACGGATATCCAGTTATTTGCGCTGCTAAACCAGGAGAAACTTGTAATCAAAATAATCAGTTGTTTACCATCAAACAAGGTAATAATCCTCAGTTAGTTTTACAAAAACTTATAGATATAAGTGAAGGTAAATCATCATTAGCCCCTCTTTATCAAAGTTCGGGTAAGCAGTTACACGTTGAAGTGCAAACGATGTTAGATTATGCACCTGCGGTGAAGGTTGAAGATTCGGGTAATTCGTAATTCGCGATCGCCCTCACCCTCGAAGGGTGGGGCTACAGATACAAAGCCCACCTGCGTGGGCTAATTAGTCCGCGCAGGCGGTGAGTCTAGTTTGGGGTGTCGGTTTCCGTCCCCAAAACTAGCGAACCCGAAGGGACTTTGCCTGTGTAGCCGCGATTTCCAATCGCCAGGTATTCATTCAATCCTCTTGTTACCCACGAATTGACTTGTAGAGACGTAATATATTACGTCTCTACATCTGCCGGAATAACGAAAAATTGTCCGCTATTCAAATATTCAAATCACCATCCATTCACCTTTCACCTACCAATAAAATGAACCGCCACCTAATCCTTCTTTCCTCATTATTCCTTCTCCAAATCCCCACCTTACCCATCAAAGCTGCACCTCCTTCCATAGCCCAAAATTCCACCTGCAAAATCGAACGAGAAGACGAATTTTATTCAACCAAAGAACTACAAACCCTCGCCAATAAAATAACAGTAAAAGTCATCGGCGATAACAACGGTGGTTCGGGAACGCTTATCGGTAAACAAGGAAATAATTATCTAGTTCTCACAAATTATCATGTTATTCAAGGTGTTGATTCTATTAAACTGCAAACTGCCGATGGTAAAACTTATTCAGCAGAAATCGTACCCCAAAATAACTTTAAAAAATCAGATATAACTTTATTAAAATTCCAAAGCAGTCAAAGTTATTGTTTACCAGAAATTGCTAAAACAACTCCTGAAATTGATACTCCCATACTTGCTGCGGGTTTTTCTGGTTCAACAGGAAATATTGCATTTAGCGAAGGGGAAGTTAAAAAGACTTCTAACCTTAAAGAAGGATATGAAATCGGTTACAGCAGCAACATAGAACAAGGAATGAGCGGTGGTGCAATTCTCAATTCGATGGGAGAACTTGTAGGGATAAATGGTAAAAGTGCTTATCCGATTTTAAACACTGGTTATGTTTATCAAAACGGTAATCGTCCCAGCGAAGCGGAAATTCAAGAAATGAGAAAGTTGAGTTGGGGGATTCCGATTTCAACTGTTTTAGCGCAGGTTGATAGAGATGTGTTGACTGCTTATAAATTGCCTTTACCAACATCTTCTATTAGTGTAGCGGAAGGAGAATATACGGGATGGTTGGGAGATTTAGAACAAAAAGCTAAACAATTTACGGTGAGAATTGATAGTAGTAGTACAGCTAATGGTTCGGGAATAATAATTGCTAAAGAAGGAAATACTTACACGGTTTTGACATCCGCTCATGTGTTGTGTGAAAGAGATAATGCAACAAAGCCATGTGGTGATTTTAACTATGAAATATTAGCGTCAGATGGGAATAAATATCCTGTAGATAAAAGTAGTATCAAAATTGAGGAAGGAGTTGATTTAGCGGTTGTTGAGTTTAAGAGTTCTGAGAATTATCAAATAGCGACTCTTGCTGATTACAATCCTAATGATGAAGACTATATATTCACTGCGGGGTATCCTGAGTTAAAAAATGATTCACCTTGGCGGTTGACTGTGGGGAAAATTGCTAGTAAAGAAGCGGGATTGTTAGTAGTCAAAGATTCCGACTTTTCCACATTAGGAGTAGGTTCTTTAAGCTCAAAAGGTATCAATTCTTTAACCGGAGGATATGAGTTAGTTTACACCAGCATAACTTATGGTGGAATGAGTGGGGGTCCGGTGTTGGACTCAAAGGGGCGTGTAATTGGTATTCACGGACGTGCCGAGGGAGAAGAAGCTTACGACGCACAAACAGGAGACTGTGGGAGTTCTGGGTCTAAATGTCAAATTCAGATAGGATTTAGTTTGGGTATTCCCGTAAGTACCTTTTTAGGATTAGTTCCGCGACTGGGTATAAAACCACAACAATTAGAAAATAATAGACCAGCTCAACTGAATCCTCAACAAGTTGAGTCTATTAAAAAAGCAGGACTAACAGCAGACGTTTCAGGTGGAAATGCAACAGCCGATAAATGGTTGGAAAGAGGAAATCAACTCTCTCGGTTAGAAAGGTATAAAGAAGCAGATAAAGCTTTTGATGAAGTAATTAAGCGTAAACCATCTTTTGTCCACTTAGCTTATTTTGGTAAAGGTTTTAATTTGGGGAACCAAGATAAAGAGGAAGAGTCTGCGACAGCATTTAAGCAAGCTATAAAGCTAAAGCCAGATTTTGTTGCTGCTTGGCGATTGATAAGTTTAATGTATCTAAATTCAGAAAAATATGATGAAGCATTAGTCGCAGCAAATAAAACAATTCAACTTCAGCCAAAAAATTCAAGCGGATATTTTATGAAAGGATCTGCGTTGATTTATTTAGAGCGCTATGCGGAAGCAGAAGCAGCGATGACAGAAGCAATTAAACTCAATCCCAATGCGATTAATTACTCTTTCAGAGGAATTGTGTACGTAACCCAGAAAAAATGGGATTTAGTTCAAGCTGATTTTGATAAAGCGATAAAACTTAATCCTCAGTCATATTATGCTTACGCTTTGAGGGGAATTGCTTACAAGGTACAGGAAAAATTGGATTTAGCACTAGCTGATTTGAATGAAGCGATTAAAATCAATCCTCATAATGGTGATTTTAATGTTTACCAATATCGTGGGCAGGTTTATATACAGCAGGAAAAATGGGATTTAGCTAAAGCCGATTTCGATAAAGCAATTGAACTCGATTCTAATTCTGCTGATGCTTACGCTTACCGTGGGTTTGTTTATCTCAAACAGCAAAAATGGGATTTAGCACTAGCTGATATCAACAAAGCGATTCAACTTAATCCTAATTCTGCTGAAGCTTACTTTGCTAGAGGAGTGTATTACACTAGTCAGCAAAAATGGGATTTGGCTAAAGCTGATTTTGATAAAGCGATTGAACTCAATTCTAAGTCAGATGAAGCTTATGCTTACCGTGGGATTGTTTACTTAGGACAACAAAAGCAGGATTTAGCACTAGCTGATATAAATAAAGCGATTCAACTTAATCCTAATTCTGCTGAAGCTTACTTTGTTCGAGGAATGCATTACACTAGTCAGCAAAAATGGGATTTAGCTAAAGCTGATTTTGATAAAGTGATTGAACTCGATTCTAAGTCAGACGAAGCTTATGCTTACCGTGGGATTGTTTATCTCAAACAGCAAAAGTGGGATTTGGGACTGGCTGATATAAATAAAGCGATTCAACTTAATCCTAAGTCATATGAAGCTTACTTTGCTAGAGGAGTGTATTACACTAGTCAGCAAAAATGGGATTTAGCACTAGCCGATTACAATAAAGCGATTGAAATTAATCCTAAGTTAGGGGATGCTTACCAGTTGCGTGGGCGTTTTTACGTAGAACAGCAAAAATGGGATTTGGCTAAAGCTGATTTTGATAAAGTGATTGAACTCAATAAAGCAACTCAAATTAATCCTGACCTTGCTCAAGCTTACGTAGGTCGAGGAATAGTTATGTTTGAAACAGGTAATAAACAAAAAGCTATTCAAGATTTCCAAAAAGCAGCCCAGCTATTCAAAGCTCAAAAAAATACTGCATATTATGAAGAAGTAATGAACAAAATACAAGAGCTACAAAAATAAAATTCAGGAATTAGGAACCTCCTAATTCCTAATCCCCTTCACCTCTTCTTCCCCTCGATCGCACTAATAATCTGCTGCACTTCCTTATACTTCTCACCCTTCTTCAATTTCCTCGCAGCTAATCTATACTTCCTCAAAGCAGTTCGCAAATCCGCTTTCCTCAAAGCCTCTCGCCCTTCAATTATTAACTGATGGGGCGATTTTTTCAATTCAGCAGACAACCCAGGAGAACCCGTAGGACGTTCTATTATCACATCTGGATTTTCTTCTAAATATAATTTATCAATATCCTCTAAAACATTCGCTGCTTCTGAATAATTATTAAACTTCAAATAAGTTAAAGCTGCAAACTGCAAATCCTTTAACTTATCCTGCTGATTTTCTTGAATCAATCCCCTTTGATGATAAGCTGCTGTATATCGGGGAGTAATTTCAATAGCTTGATTGAAATCTTTAATAGCTTGTAGTTGATTCTGCTGTTTCCAATTCGCAGTTACCTTAACATCACAGCTAACACTATATTGATTAACTCTCACGCATCCTGGTAAAGTACCATCGGGACGCAATATTTTACTGCGAGCATAGTTGGCATAAATTAAACCTCTTTGATAATAAGCTTGTGCATATTGGGGATTAATTGCGATCGCTTTTGTAAAATCATCAATCGCACCTTGGTAATCTTTTTTGTTAGCTTTAATTATCCCTTGATAATACCAATCGCTGGCTTTTGTTTGTTTATTTTGCGGTTGGTTAGCGGATGTTTTAATTTGTGGGATGATTGTATTTATTGTGGTTAACGTGGCAATTGTTAGAGTTAGGGAAATTAGTTTTTTGTAAGACATAATAATAATTCTTAATTTTTCGTTTACCGCAGCTAGTCTTCCAGTCTCCGGCTTTTTCCTCGTTCCCAGTCTCCGGCTGGGAATGTATTTAAGGAGGCTCTGCCTCCCGCACACTTTAGAGGCAGAGCCTCCAGATATGGGTTCCCAGCCAGAGGCTAGGAACCAGTCAATCACAAACCCCACGTTGACTATCATCCAAATCAACATTCGTCATCAAATAATCCTGCAACCAATCGCAACCGCGCTGTTGCAATTCATCAATATCCAAATTCCACAAAATCACATTATTATCCATATCTACCGAAGCAAAAATATTATTATCCCTACTAAATTCAATTTCCTTAATTGCCCCTTGATGTCCTTTGATGGTATTAAGTAACTTTCCATCCAAACTCCATAAATTCAACGTTTTATCCCGACTTCCAGTTATCACAAATTGATTATCGGCACTAAAAGTAACGGCATAAACATTGTCTTGATGAGCTAAAGTTTGCAACAGCTTACCCGTTTCGCGCTGCCAAAGTTTAACTGTTTTATCGTTACTAGCAGTGGCAATCATTTTTCCATCAGAATTAAAACTTAAGGCTGCAATATTATCTTTATGACCAGTAATTCTACGCAATAAGTTCCCTTTTAAATCCCACAAAGTTGCATTTTTACCTTCAGCAATTGCTAAGGTTTCTCCATCCGGACTAAACTTAATACTCGTAATCCAATCATCATTTAATAGCCAGCTTTTAATTAAATTCCCTTGCAAATTCCACAGCTTAACTTGTTTATCAATTCTGCTAATCGTGGCGATTTTTTTACCGTCGGGACTAATGCTAATATCTTGAATTGCATCAAAACCCATAAGATTATTTTTAACATTGTGTCCCTGCCATTTTCTTAACAGCTTTCCTTGCAAATTCCAAACTTTGATTTGATTCTCGCTATCAATCGTCGCAAAATACTTTCCCGTGGGACTAAATATTACCTTGTTAACTTCGTATTCTTCCTCCCCCTGCAAAACAACCGATAACTCCTCTACACCTCTTTCCTCTGCGCCCTCCGCGCCTCTGCGGTTTATCAATCCATAATTTCGTCGCAAACTAACTATATTCCGATTCGCGATCGCAATTTCACCATCGGGGCTAATACTAACGCTATTCCCCGCAAATCTTGGTAAAATGCCCTTGAGATGACTTAGCTTAACGGTATTATCTGCACTTGCGATCGCCAAGGTTTTACCGTTGGGATTAAAGCTAACTTCAACAGCTTTGCTACCATATCTCGTCTGCTGATATTGCTTTCGTGATGCGACATCCCAAACTATAACCGTATCATCAGCACTCGCTGAAGCGATCGATTTACCGTCAGGGCTAAAACGCACGTCTAAAACTTCATCAATATGACCCGCAAATGTATGTAATAATTGACCTGTCAAATCCCAAAGTTTAACAGTTTCGTCTTTACTTCCTGAAACAATTAGTTTGCGATCGGGACTAAAGTTAACGCTTAAAACTTTATCTTTATGACCTGTGAAAGTTTTTAAAAACCTTCCCTCGCTATCCCATAACTTAATAGTATTATCAGCGCTGGCAGTAGTAAAATATTTACCATCTGGACTAAAATTTAAACCCCAGATTTTTTGTTGATGCGCGGGAATTGTTTTAATTAATTTGCCGTCTACCGTCCAAAATTTTACATTACCATTTTCAGTTGCTGTAGCGATAATATTGTTACTTGAATTAAAGGCAACTCCCCACAATCCATCAGGTTCTGATATTGTTACAGAAGGACGATTTTCAAATAAACCTGTTGTGGAATTATATCGCCACAAACTAACTGTATTATCAAAACTTCCAGCGATGATAAACTTATTTTCGGGACTAATTATAACGCTAAAAACACCGTCTTGATGTCCCCGTAAAGTTTGGATTAATTGGGTATTGTCGTATTTACCCGCATTGAGATCCCCCCAACCCCCCTTGGCAAGGGGGGCTAATTGCTTGAAACCCCCCTTATTAAGGGGGGCTAGGGGGGATCTATTTAGTCGCCATATTTTAATAGTATTATCCTGACTACCAGAAGCTAAAAGCCTTCCATCATCACTAAAAGAAACGCTATTAACAGAAGCATCATGACCAACTAAACTATTATATTCGTGAATCGAATTAAAGTTTTCTAGCAGAGAACTAAACAATCCATTTCTAGTTTCTACATCCAAATTATTCTTTAACTCTATCAGCTTCTTATTAGCAACTAAAGTAGAAGTCAATGCTTCAACTTGATTCCCCGAATTTAATAAAGTTTTTGCAGTCAAACTCAAAGTTTTAACTTGATTTATTTCACTTTCTAGACGTTGTTGATCTGCACGTTGCGACTGAAATTCAGCAATTACAGTTAATATTACAGCTGCAATTAAACCACCAACTAAACCAACAATAACCCGTCTTCTCGCTACCCTTCTTTCTCGTGCTTCTATACGACGTAATTCTAAACTTAAATTAATAAAATCTCGTTCAACCAAACTAATCTGATTCAAACGTTGTGATAACCATTCTTCGGCATCAATCAACGGCTTACCACGCAACAAAGCCCCATTATCGCGATCGCTATTTTCCCATTGTCTAATAAAAACCCGCAATTGTTCTTGCCAATACCGAAATTCCCCATCTTCTCGCATCCACTTCTGCAACCGTCGCCAATTTTTAATTAAGGCTTCATGGATAATTTCAACAGTTTCTATTCCAGTAACTTGATTGCGATTTGTCACCACCAAACGTGCATCAGCTAACCGAGAAACCAAATCCCAATCTCCTACTTCCTCCCGAATCGCCAGACGACGAATATCCGCGCTTCTTTCTGAAGGTTGCACCAATTGAATAAATATCTGCTGCACCCTTTCTTTATCTGCTATCAATTGAGCGTAAATTGCTTCTGCATGATTTGCTAAAGCAGTTTCCACACCGCCAATTTCTTCATAAGCTTGGTGAGTTAACCTACCATCCTGCTGTTTTTCCCACAACTGAGTTAAAGTAAATTCCAACAAAGGTAAATTACTCGGAGATTCCAACACCGCATCAATTAACCGTTGACTTAAACCCTCCTCCAAATTGACACTATAATTAGCCGCTGGTTTTTCAATCGCTGCTTGCAATTCCTCCTCATCCATCGCAGCCAAATTTACCTGTGCATCCTGCAACGCATCAGCCAAAGGACGATATGATAAAGCTTCTGCGTAAAAATCCGCTCGTAAAGTAATAATTACAGTACAGCCAGGAACTTTAATTAAATTAAGTAAATTATCAATAAAAAGACGACGAGTTTCAGCATGGTTACATAAAGTAAAAAGTTCTTCAAATTGGTCTAAAATTATTGCTAAATGAGACTTTTGATTTTCAATAAGAAACGGTTCGACAAAATTTTCTAAGCTATTATTACCGCTTCTCAACTCGACTTCTAATTCCAATTCCGTTAAACGATTTGAATTTAAATTATCCCCCTTCCCTTGCAGGGAAGGGGGCTGGGGGGTTAGGTTTTTAGTGTGAGGTAATCCTTGCAATAAACCGATCGCCAAAGATTCAAAAGGATTATTACCGGGACGAAAATTAACAATTAACCAATTGCGCTTCTTATCCTGCTTTAACTGAGGAATCAAACCCGCAAAAATCACGCTTGATTTACCGCTACCCGAAGCACCTACAACAGCAACAAATGGCTTTTTATTAACCGTCGAAACCAACTGTCGCGTCACAAATTCCCTACCAAAAAAGTTCGCAGCATCTTCTGACTTGAAAGCAGCCAAACCCAAATACGGACACTTATTAATAGCACCCAAGTTTTGCCAAGTTGGAGGTATTTCTAATAAGTTCTGCACAATTATCGGCAACCAACTCGCACAGGGATAGTTTTTCTCTAATCCCTGTAATTTTCTCCGAGCAACATTAACTGACTTATAAAAAGATGTTCCCTTGGTAAATCCTTCAAAAAAATACTTTAAAAACTGGTTAGCAACCTTATCCGGAACGGGTTCCCGCATCACAATTACTTGCGGAATATGCAAACTTTCCAACTCAGCCGCAATTCCTAAACCATCGCAAGAATTGAAAAAAGCTAACTGCAACCCACCCCTAACCGCCCTTTTTAAACTTTCCTTTAATTGTTCTATTGTCAAGCGATCGACGCTATTTAAATAAATTATTCCTTGCTCGGATTCCGTTCGACTATGCCCGGAAAAGAAAAGAATATCCCAGCCTTTATCATCCCAAAGATGTTCGTTTAATTCTAATACTGAAGGTTCAGTTAAAACAACTAATTCCGCATCATGACATAATTCTTTTAAAAGTTTCTCATCGTCAGCAACATTGATTCCTTCACTATTGCCCAAAACAATCAAAATTCTGACTCGGTTGCGATAGCTTCTAAAAAGACGACGAGCAGAAAAACAACTCAAACCTATCTCAGCATCAGGATAACTATCAAACAAATCCCATAAATGCCAGGGAAGTTTTCGTAATTGAAATTCAGTAGTGCGAATAATAAACCGAATTTCATCGTCGGGAGATAAATGTATTAAACATTCTTCCTTAATCCGGTAAAACGAATCAGCTTTTAACCACTTAGTAAAATTCAGCTCGATCTTATCGGCTTTCGTCTGACAAGCTTCTTTCAAAGAAGTAAATTTAACATTTGATATTTGTCCCTTTTTAGCTTTAATTCGATGTCCACCTAAACCGCGATAGCTCCTACACCAATCTTGATAAATATCGGGAAGCTTGGGGATAGGAGGTAATTTTAAGCGATCGTCACTCAACTCAAAATCCGCACGCTTACCATCTTCACCAATTTCTAAACTAACCCTAAACCCTTGGTTAAAATCACCATCCAGTTTGAGTACAACTAACTTTTTCATATTTATTGCCGCAACTATCCAGAAGCTATATTCTGTTATCGGTAGTTTTGGTAGTATTTTACGTAAATATTTAGTATTTTTACGTAAAATTATCTTGCTTTCGTCTACAAAAGGGAACAGGGAACGAACCGTATTGCGGTATAAGCTCTTTCAAGTGCAGAGTTTAGGTTAAGTCAAAAAAAATATATTGCTATAAAATAGCTAGTGAGTTAAACAAAAAAATCTGTGAATAATATCGCAACTGAAATAGTATTTCTAATTGAAGAAGATCCAGAAGGTGGTTACACAGCGAAGGCTTTGGGAGAATCGATTTTTACTCAGGCTGAAGATATGACTAGTTTAAAAGAAATGGTGCGTGATGCGGTTCGCTGTCATTTCGCGGATGAAATGAATCGTCCTAAAGTCATTAGATGTCAAAAAGATAATATAAAAAAAAGGATTTTAGATTAACAATTTATTCAAAATATATTCAAAATCCAAAATCCAAAACAAATACATCCGTTATCCACTATAAATCCGTTGCCTAATTCACGCTTCAAATTCTTTCGTCACCTCCGCATCACCATAAACAACTTTAATATTAAATTTTTCCCCAGACTCAGCACTAAACTCCCATTGAATCCAATTATCATCTTCTCTCGAAACCACTTCTGATGTTTTTCCGGCTTCATCACCGATAATTAATTTAATTCCTTCTGGTAAGGACATTTCTCCAACAGGATAAACCTGCGTTAAAATATCAACTTCTTCCGTTTCATTTTCTGCCATCACTTTCATTACCAAAGCAACAGAAATTTTATCTAAATGTATTCCCAAATCAATTTTTTGTCCCCGTGTAACAACTATCCCTTTACTTCTTAAAGCCAAACCTAACTGTTGAGGTTTTAATAATTCATCAATTTGTTGCCAGCTAGCATCAACAGTTCCATTTAACCATTGCCTGAAACTAACAAGATTTGACGTTTTTTCTGTTTGCGTAGATTCAACCACTTCAAGTTCAGTTAAATAAACTAGAAAATCTTCTAAAGACTGTAACTGACTCAAAGAAACTTCAGCCGCAGCTTGAGGGATAAAACCTAAAATTTTTGCTTCCTTAAGAGAATTACTTAACTCTACAAAAACATAACTAACTCTATCTTCCCAAACCTCCGGGGGAATTTCCACAACTTCCGCTCCCGCTAAAATCGGACGACATTCTAATTTACCAATATCCTTAACTATCAAATCGGCAACATTCATTAATTGAACGGCGAAAGGATTGCGACTGTCACCTTCTAAATAATCAGTCTCAAACCCCATGCAGCGCAAATAATTATTTACTGTATATACAGCCAAACTATTTAAGTAAACAGAGGAACGCTTTTCTTTATTCGTGATTTCCGATACTAATTCTTGAGCAATTGAATGGGCTTCAAAAGACAATGGAATGGTAAAGCTAAGTTCTTGAGTGGTGCTATTCATAATAAAAATATTTAGGTGCCGAGCCGTGAATTTACTTCTATATATACTTCTTTAGATAGTCGATTATTTTATGCATTCGACGTTGATAAAAACTAGAAGCCGTTGTCAGAGGAACATCCAACTCTTGAGAAATTTCTTTCCATTTTTTTCCTGATAATAAAAAAAGCAAAATTACTTTTAAATTAGCGTCAGGATGTCCCTTTAAATGTTGACTAATTAAATATCTCTCTGGATCTTTTGTTATAATTCCCTTAATTATTTCTTCTTGAGATATTTCATTTG
Organism: Rivularia sp. (in: cyanobacteria); assembly: GCA_965234645.1. Classification (GTDB taxonomy): domain Bacteria; phylum Cyanobacteriota; class Cyanobacteriia; order Cyanobacteriales; family Nostocaceae; genus Rivularia. Next base: position 1,957,698 of record OZ248344.1, read on the forward strand.
AGCCGTGTAATTCTTTCTTAATATCGTCCAAAGATAAAACGGGTGATATTGTTTCTCCTTTTGGAACCATAGTAATCCCTTTTTTTTCTTCTTTCTTCACCACATCAATAAATCGCCAGTGAAAAATTTTATTCACCCAAGCCATTACCGGATATTGTGGATTATATTCGTCAATTTTGCTGCATATTTCCATCAAAGTTAACTGCAACGCTTCATTATGATAGTCTTCATAATTAGGTAATCCCAACCACCGAGTTTGCTTGCTCAATCGTCCAGAATTTACAATAGCCTTGACAAACTTATTCAAAGCTATCCGTCGGTTAACTCGAACGATCGCACTATCATCATTAGCCGAATACTGTTTTATCTCCTCGACTAACTCCTGTAATTGCCGATTGAGAGCATTATCTCTCTCTTGATCGTTGTTCATCAATGCGTTTGGTAAGGTATATTCTGGTATCTTCCCCTACCTGCAACTTTTACGCAAAAACAGTGATTTTTTTAATTTATATTTTTTTTCTCAAATCGAACTTACGCAAAGCCCCCCTTAAAATAAGGGGGGTTGAGGGGATCTCAATATCTGGAATGTTTAATTTTATGTCCCTTACGATACAGGCTACGCTAAAGTTTTGGTTGCGTAAGTCTCGATCGAGTTAGTATTACAAGCCTTATTTAACTGACGTATTCAAGTTGACTACCTTACTTACCACCGTAATAAAAAGCGACTTCCTTTTCCTTCAAAGGTGCAAAATCAGCATCTTCAAGCATTTTATTAAGTTCCGCTTGAGAAATATGTTTAGCCCCAATTCTGACAATACGGGATCTCATCGTATTCTTTACACCACTACGCTGCCTATTCCCCTCCAGCGCCATGACTTGATTGTATAAATCCAGCTTTTCAGGTTCAATAGGAGAACCATCCAAATCAATTCCCTTAGCAATAGCTTCGTCAACAGCATCTGCACCCTTAGTTGATGCATCCATTTGATTCGCTTGGGCACTCATAAGAAATTATTTTTATTAACGTAACTGAATTTTACCAGTCAACGGTACTGCTACTAACTTTCAACTTTTAACATACATACCTAATTAACTTTAAAATGAACCAATAGAAGCCGTAATTTTTCGTATGCGCTTGTCACCTATAGAGCTTATAGTTTAATCTCAAATCAATGCTTTTCGTAATTTGGTAGCGTTATGTCAGAGTATCGTATTCCCGATCAACAAAATCGTAAATTAGAAAGAGCTTTAAGCAATACAATTGTTGATAAATGTTTTGAAAACTCTGAAAGCTGGCTGCGAGCTATCTTACGAATGTGTATATTCTCTTTAGGCTATATAGATTCCGAGCCAGTGTTTATTGTTGAATGTCCCAATCAAGCTGTAGCAAAACGATTAAGCCGCAAAACCTATCCTTTTAGAGACATCGTATATTATTTTACTGACAACCTTAACGCCAGCGAACGCAGTTTATTTTGTTATCGAGAATCAAAAAATGGTTCTTCATGGCGATGTTTCGATACCAATACCAATTCATGGAAAAACTGGAATAGTCTACAAACCCCTCGTCGGTTTAATTAGGGAGGGGGGAGAGGGGGAGATGGGGAGATGGGGAGATGGGGGGACAAGGGGACAAGGAGAAATTTAAACTACTAACTCCTAACTCTCAACTACTAACTCCTAACTCCTAACTCCTAACTCCTAACTCCTCACTCCTAACTCCTAACTCCTCACTCCTTCCGCGTTACTAAACCACCGAAAAAGGCACCTAAAACACTTCCACTCCAAATTCCTGTAGTGCTACCTTGCCACATTGCACCGGGTGTTACGACAACTTTACAACCCGCTTTAAACAAATCCCACCTTTGATTTTGACAGTTTTGACTGTGGGCTTGCACGCTAAAATGTCCGCCGATATAACCGCCGAAAAAGCCGGATGCTAGCGCTAAAAAAGTACAAATTAATAATCGCTTTTGTGAAGATTGTTTGCTCATTCCGTTCTTTGCTCCCGACTTTCAAGCTAAATATCGGACTTTTTACGGTTTAATTCAAAATCTAATCACAACTAAAAAGTTAACAGATTTTTGCATAACCTGTACTTAAATGGCTATGATTGTTAGCAACTTGCACGCGCAGGATACAATTACCATTTTTGGGATTCTAGTTTATCTAGCTTAGAAGTCCTTTATTACTGGAAATAATATATTCTGCTCGCTTCTGACTCATAACTGCTGTCATATAACTTTAACTTTTAACTTTAAAGTTGATGTGGTGGTTAAGGGACAATTATAAAGGTAGGAAAGTAAAATCATTTTGCACCGCTAATTAGCTTTCTCTAAAAAAAGCGGTAATGCCTACCCAACCAAATAATATAACGGTTGTAGCTGTAACTGTCCCCAGAAGAATAAAAACAATTAATACCATCATGGAAGCCCCAATGCAAGAACCGGAAATCGTGGAAACTCAAACTTCAGAGACAAAAGTGCCAGAAATGAACAATCCTACTGGAACTATAACCAAAGTTCAGCCTTCCACGCAATCTCAAGAGCAATGGCTGAAATACGGAGAGCAACTTTCTGCCTACTTAGATAATTTCACCGTTTACGCAGGTACCTTCTTCAACAAGTACAAGCAGTTTTTTATCTACCTTGGTATTGCTGTAGGTGCTTTAATTGCAGTTAGAGTCGTGCTAGCTATCCTAGATGCATTAAATGATGTACCCTTAGTAGCACCAACCTTTGAGTTAATTGGTATTGGCTATTCTGCCTGGTTTATCTATCGCTACTTACTCAAAGCCTCCACTCGCACTGAGTTAAGTAGTGAAATCACAACTCTTAAATCACAAGTAGTAGGCAAAGATGCTTAAAACTAAGTAGTTAGCGTTCATGCAGGTAAATTCGTAGTGCAGGCATCTTGCCAGCATTTTGTAATACAGGCATTTTTAATAAAAAAGCGGACAAGTATCATCGCTAATACTTGCCCGCTTTTAATTTCAGTATTTCTTACTACTGGTTTGTCTCATTAATTCTGACGGTTTGTAGAGACGTAGCACAGAATAGTCTCCCAACATTGAGCCGCACCTACAGTTAACGGAAAAAACTAACCCATCAAATTTAATGCAATCTACTAGTTATTTTCATTAATTTTGATAGGTTTGTAGTAAGGGCTTCAGCCCCCTCCGGATTCCGTAATATGAGGCGAAGACAGCACTTACTACGAACCTTATTACCCCTCATAATTAATGATTTGGAGTACTACTACTCTGTCTCATTAATTCCGACGGGTTCGTAGGGAGAATTTTAATCCTCGTGTGGAAGGGAACCGATGCCTGACTACGAACCTACGTATATGTTCCTATACCCTACGTTCTCGAAATCCGATTCCAAGCTTGCACTACATTCATTAAATCTTTGGATATGTTATCGCGGGAAGTGTCGTTGAATTGAACCGTACCATCACGGCTGGTAAGGGTGTAGGTGATGTAATCTGCGGCACCTCTGGGTGCGGGATAGCTCATATTATTAAATTCATCGCGCTGACGCTGCAATAATCTTTGAAAATCACGTACTTGTTGACGGGAAACCTGACGAACGCTACGTTGAGAATCATTCATGTCACCTATGCGATAGCGCATTATCCGTCCATCTTCAAATAAAACGGTTTCGTAAGTTTGTCCGGCAAAACCACCGCTGCTAATTTGACGAAATACTACTCCTCTGGTTAAAGGTGATGGTAGTTCGTTGCGCTTAATTCTTACGGGTAAAACTGTAGCTTGATTTTGATTCCCATTTATCTTACTGGCGGCTTCGTTTAAAATTGCTGTGGAGCTATTATCGGTATGGTAAACGAATAGTTCCGAACCAACTTTTACGGTTACTCGATAGCCGTTTACAATTCTAGAGAAACAATAGCGTGTTCTGCGTTGGTTAACTATACCCAAGCAACCATTGCTCCATCTTACCTGTTCGGCTTGTACAATATTGCTGGGAGAAACTGCAATTCCACCTTCGACGCGGTTTCTTACGTCGGATAATACTGCATTTTCAATGGATTTTGGTAAAGTTGCAGTTGCATCAAGTTCAAAATCCGAACCATCTTGTTTAAAACGATAAGTCCAAGTTTCTCTACCATCCGATAAGGTAGCTTTCATCAAAGGAACGTTATCTTTTCTTTCGTTGAGTTGTTCAACTTCGATAACTCGGATTTGCTCGATAGATGATGTATATTGGGAGCGTTTTGCTGCATCTTGTTTAAGTACTGCTGCCGCTCTTTGAGTTAAGCTTTGGGTGCGATCGAGAGTTACTATGGAAGCGTTATCGTTAGCGTGGTAAATCCAGGTTTGACTATTTGCTTCTACTGTAACTATCCAACCGGGAGTGCGAATAAAAGCTTTGTTGCAAATGCGATTGAAGGTTAAGTAACAGGGATTATCCCAAATTTTGCGATCGCTCTTTACAATCCGTATTCTTTGCTGAGATAAACCAGACCATTGTGCAGCATCTTTAAGAATAGCACCCGAAACAGCTTGAGGTAATCCAGATGTCGGTTGATTCTGATTAGATTGATTCGATAATTTAACTTGATTTCCCGTTGCATCGGTGAAAAATACCCAATTTTGCGAGTTTCCGCTGACGGTGACTTCCCAACCGGAAACATTAGTTCGATCGCAGGGATTATTAAAACTAAAATCTTCACAACCGTATTCCCACTTTGCTGGCTTAAAGGAAACGATTCTCAATCTTCTTCCCGGTAATCCAGAAATATTTCTTGCTTCTTTTAAAACACCATTGCGAACGTTTCTGGGTAATCTTAGATCGCTAGCTGCTGCATTCAAACGAATTTGATTACCATCGATGGAAGTATGATATACCAAAGTTTGTCTGGCACCTTTGACGGTAACTCTCCATCCCTTCTGATTTGCTCTCAAACAAGATTCGTTTGCACGTCCTAAATTCAAGCAGCTATCGGTAAAGGTGACTTGCTCGGCTTTTGTAACGCGGAGTCGAGAACTACCAATGAATTCCGATGCAGCTTTTAAAACCGTGTCTTTGACTTGAGAAGGTAAGCCGTTATCGGTAATCTCACTCGCTTTAGTATTCAGCTTAATTACCGAACCAGACTTATTGGTATGATAAACCAAACTTTGTCCTTTCGTACCGACAATAACCCGATAACCGGGAACTAAAACTTGAGAACAAACTGTGTTAGCGTCGCCTAATTCCAAACAGCCATCCTTCCAAGTTTTCTGCTGTACTTGCATGATGAAGAAGTTGGAAACCGGCTGTTGCAAGCGTTGAGAAGCATCTCTAATGACTCGCGATTTTACCGATTCGGGTAATTGCGAACCAGAATCGCCAGAATTACTTCCAGACGCTAAACGTAAATTACGTCCGTTATTATTAGTATGATAAATCCACTTTTGGCTGCCATCGGATACCGTGACTTTATAACCGGGAACCAAAGCTTGGGTACACATTTCACCGGGTTTAAGTACCTCTAAGCATCCATTGCGCCAAGTTTCTTTGCTGTAATTGACGATTCTTAATCTAGTTTCGGGAATATTTTCATTGCCAGATACATCTTTGATGACAGCATTCACCACCGCAAGAGGTAAACCGCTTTTTGTGTCATTCTGTCTCTGTACTTGAATTGTGGTTTGATTGTTTTGTTGGCTAACTACATTTCCCGCATTACCTAACTTGTAATTTTGGGATGTAGGGACAACCACCGGAGTTGCGATCGCACTTTTTAATAGCGCAAATTCGTTAGCAACAGATATAATGCCAGTTAATAGCAAAACAGCAACTATCCGCGCTTGATTAGTAGTAGAATTACTTTTAGATGATGTCATAGTAAAGTTACCTGTATCGGTTATTAGTTTACAAATGATTAAGATTTGTTTCCGGAATTGAATTAAAATTACAAATTATCTAATCTTCGGTTTTCTGAGCAATAGCGCCTTAAAACAATTAAATACAAAGAATTAATTATCCCATACTATAAACTTAGTAGGGACAAATATGATGTTAGTATGTGTGGTTGTATACGAGTTTTGACGTAGTTTAGTTGGTAGTTTGTTCCCAATTATTTACAATAACTTTATATAAATAGGTTAAGGGTCAAAGGTCAAAGGTCAAAGGTTATATCCAATGTTCTTATTAATATAGATAGAATCATGAAAGATTCAGAACAAATCCAAAATACCTATAAAAATTATCGAAATGACTATAGTTTGGAGCAGAGAAAGAACTGGTACAGTAAAGTTGCGGATGCGTACAACAAAACCAGACCTCGCTATCCCCAGCAACTGATTAATCGTACAGTAGAATTAGCTAAACTCCGCGAACATACGGATATTTTAGAAATAGGGTGCGGTCCTGGAACTGCAACAACGGAGTTTGCTAAACTAGGTTTTTCAATGGTGTGTCTCGAACCCAGTCAGGAATCCTGCAATTTAGCGAGACAAAACTGTGCGGGCTTTCCGAGTGTAGAAATTATCAACACCACCTTTGAAGAATGGGAATTACAAACAAATACATTTAATACCGTTCTTGCTGCAACTTCGTTTCATTGGGTTTCACCAGAAGTAGGATATCCCAAGCTAGAAAAAGCATTAAAAGATAATGGCTCATTGATTTTATTATGGAACAAAGAACCCCAACCCAGCTACGAAGTATACGAAATCTTAGATGAGGTTTATCAAAAACAAGTTCCTTCCCTTTCAAGATACGAAGCTAGGGGAACTCAAGAGAAAATTCTCAGGGAATTGGGGGAAAACGTTGAGAAATCCGGGTTATTCAAAGATTTAGTTTACGAGCAGATGGAGTGCGATCGCGCTTACAGCATTGATGATTATCTAACCTTGCTGAGTACTTTGTCACCTTATATAGCTTTGGATTCTATGCAGCGAGATACTTTATTTAACGATCTCAGAGACACTTTAAGTAAACATCTTGGAGATACCATCGAGACATCATATCTTTCAGCCTTTCATATTGCTTGGAAGAAAGAGAATTAATGATTTTGATTTTATAGATAAACTTGATTTAAGTCACCCATCATATAAAAATTAAACTGTTATGGTCTTACTTGAAGACTTTTTTGAAATTATACAAGCTGAAGACCCAGAAGAACGTCAAATAATCAGTGGTGTTAGTTGGGAAAGTTATGAAACATTGTTGAGTGAACTGGGGGATAGTCTACAGTATCGGGTTACTTATTTAGATGGGGTATTAGAATTTGTGTCACCCAATCGCAAACACGAACGCAACAAAAAAAATATTGGTTCTTTAGTAGAAGCTTACTGCCAAGAAAAACGCATTCGTTATTTTCCTCTAGGTTCTACAACTCTTCGCAAATCTGAAAAACGAGGTGGAACAGAACCAGATGAATCTTATTGTATTGGTTTAGAAAAAGAATTTCCCGATATTGCAATTGAAGTAGTTGTTACCAGCGGTGGTTTAGATAAATTGGAACTTTACAAACGGCTGGGTATTAGAGAAGTTTGGTTTTTTAAAAACGAGCGGTTTGAAATTTATTGTTTGCGCGATCGCAGTTACGAACGAGTTGCAAAAAGCGAGATTTTACCGCATTTGAATTTGTCAATGTTAACCTATTATGTGCTGGCGATCGATCCCTTAGAAGCAGCATTAGAATGGCGAGAAAGAGTGAAAGAGATGGAGAGTTGAATATATACTTTTTGTAAAATGCAATCTGTAAGTTTTGAAATTGATAAAAAATTGATAATAGGAACTGTATATGAAATTACTAAGAGTTCAAGTTCCCGATTTTCGCGTCTTGAAGAACGTTGATATATCTTTCGAGAAGGATTTTGTACCTAATATTTTTCCATTAGGTAGTCAAAATGGTGGTGGAAAAAGTACGCTTTTACAATTAATTTTTGTCTTACTGCACTGTTCGGGTGATAGTGACAAGCATGAGTTTATCAAAAATATGCTTTATGGGTTTGAGATTGATGATTCTGGGAAAGGGGTAATAGCAGCAATTGATATTTGGGATGGGGAGAAAATAGTTAATCTTGAATTTGTTGCTTATAAATACCTTGACGATAATGAATTGCTTATTTCATCTGAAGAATTATTTAATACAAATAATACATGGATTGATGACAATGATGATTTTTTCTTGCTTCCTGCTCAAAAAGAAATTAGACAAAATAACGAAAAAATAAAGAAATTAGAATCAGAAATTACAACTTTTACCTCTATTTTAAATTCATTGCGAAATATCCAAAAAATTGAAAGTCCACATGAGAGAGAATCCCAATTAATAATTTTAGAGCCAAATATTAGAGAGCTAAATGGGTTTCGTTCTTTAGGACATATAGACTTCAAAGAACAAACAATTATTGACGATATAAAAGATATAATTATAGAAACAATAGATGCATATAAATTAAAGATAAAAGAAATTTTGAAACAACTTGATTATTTACAATGTATTTCACAAGAGATAGAAAAATCGTTACATTCAAATAGATTATTATATATATGTGATTATTTTAATTCCGAAGAGAAAGTTATACTATGTCATATTGATAATTTAGAGCTAAAAAAAGCTGGATGTTTTTTAAGTAAACTATCAAAAGAAATATTTATTACAGCACCTACAACCCAAATGTTTCTATTTCTTACTAAAGATACCAGAAAGTCATTGTTTAAACAGCATAATAATTACCAATCAGAAATTCAATCAACCAAATCTAAGCTGAGTGGTTTCTTCCCATATGATTTTCTTGCAGTTAATTTGCTAATGGAAGTTTTTAAATCCGCTAGAGATAAAGATTTTAAACAAGCTATAGAAACAGGAGAATACGGAAATAATTATCAACAACTAGTAAATGATTTAAATTTAATCTTATTCAATAAAAAAATAAACATAAATCCCGATTTATCTGGCTTCACTTTTAAATTAGACGCAGATGGTCAAGATATAGAACTATTCCCAGAAGATTTAAGTCACGGTGAATTAAAACGACTTAGTATTTATGCTTGGATAAAGTACAATATCATAGAAGATTCAATCGTTTTGATAGATGAAATTGAAAATGGCTTTCATCCAGATTGGCAATATCAAATAATTAAAGATATTGCTGAATGGGCACCGAAAAATCAATATATTATTGCTACTCATTCATATGAATTGTGTCAAGCGGTTACTCCCGCTCATGTTAAAGAATTAGAACCAAGGTTAATAAAGCAAGAATCGGAATCATAAATATGGGGTTGAAACCTGAAGAATTGCTTGAACATTGCCAGCAAATTCTTAAGCAACGTAAAATTTTAAATAAAATTGTTATTCTCTGTGAAGGTGAAATTAAAAAAAATCAAGGTAGTCCATCACCTCAAACTTATAGCAAAATGGAACAAATGCCAGATGCAAATTTTTATAATGCGTGCGTTCCAAATCGTTGGAGACAGTATCGACCGCAATTTTTTAACTGTGGAGATAGAAAGGATGTAATAGATAGTTACTTTAATCTTTTAGAATTACATCATCAAGATATTAATAACTCCTATTTAAGTCCAGAAAAGCTATTTGCAATTGTAGATTTAGATATTCAAATTCAAAATATCACAAACTTTTATAATTATCCCTTTTCCGATACAGAAGATATTTTTCAAAATATTTATAAAAATGCCAAAGTCAAGGAACAAAATATAAAAAAGCATCGTATATGGGTTACAGGTTTAATCCATAAAGAAGCATATTTTTTAACACCCGAACTTCAACCAGTATTTAATAGTTCTTTGAATACTCCAATTTACGAAGGTAATAAGCTCTCGCTTGAAAAAATTTATATAAAAATGGCAGATGATTTTATTCATGATGTCGATTTACAAAAGAATTTAGCGAAAGTATCTAATCGTATTAGTGATTGCACCGGATTAGATTGTTCTGGAGTAAAAAAATTATGTCATTCATGGAAGTTTGAGTTTAAAGCTTGTAACGATGAATTGCGAAAAAATGATTTGATATATAGTTTACTGACGCTTAGAAAAGCTAAAGATTACTGGAATCAAATCCAACCACCACCAGATTGGAATAGCTCTGTTGAAGCATTCAAAGATCAGTTATTGCTGGAAATCGGAAAGTTTTATTCGGAACATAGCAGTAACCCCAAATATCATATTTCTTTTTTTTTAGAAACTTTGTCTAAATTAGTTAACTGACTAATTTTTTAAAAACCCAAAAATAAAAACACCTTATCCTTCGTATAGGGTGAATGGATAAGGCGTAATGCTAGGAACAATCGATAAAACTTTGAAATTGCTTCGATTATCTCAAAGTTAAAAATATTTATTTAGATAGTAGATAAATTAAGTATTTTCCGCAACTATAATAAAAAACCATCTACTTATAATTACTTACTCGCCACTAACACTTCACCAACTCTCTTTGGGAATTTTGAAATCTAAAAGTACTAGCAGCCCAGTCTTTTAAATCGGGTGCTAACCTAACCAACTTGCGTAAAATATCTTCATTCACGAATAGTACCAAAGGAAACTTAAACTGTTTCGCAAACTCATCGCGCATCAAATTTGTCGAAATAATCAGTTGATTAATCGCTTCCACAGACTCCAAACCCCTGACTACCAAAGCATCGGGTTTATCGGAACCCAGCACGGAAACAATATTCGTGTAAAGCGTTTCTGCCTTTGATGACAGAATTACTTTTCTGATATCCACCGTTGAAAACTCTTTCAAAACGCTGAGAATTTCTTCTTGCTTGTTCGCAGAATTGCAGCACGCCAATAGCAGCGAAAACTCTCCATCGGAAAGCGCAATCGCCCTTGCCAATCTTTGAACAACCGCTGTATCATTTGTCGTACCGTTCTGAGAATCAATCAAGCCTATCATCAGTAATCCTGAGTTTATTTCTAATGAACTTATTTAAAGACGATATCCAATTTATCAGTAATATCACCCAATGCACTCTTGCTTAAGGATGATATGTAAGACTAAATTGAATAACTTTTTTGCTCCAACTACCTAAGTATAGTCACAGGATAATTATTGAGGATGTGGTGTGACACCCCGCATTTTTAATTACTAAGTATCAGAGGTCGGTAGAATTACGAGATGGGGGAAGAGGGGGAAAAGGGAGAGATGGGGGAAGAGGGGGAAAAGGGAGAGATGGGGGGACAAGGGGACAAAGGGACAAGGAGAAATTTAAACTACTAAATCCTAACTCTTAACTCCTAACTCATAACTCCTAACTCCTAACTCCTCACTCCTAACTCCTCACTGATTAATGCAACATCGAAACAGTTATCCGAGTCAAGAAAGTTAGTTTTGTACTCAGTAAATTATGAAAAAATTTGTTAAGTGGTGTGTGGATCTGTTTTTGTTTAGTCACAAGCGCGGTCAAAAACCGGCGTTTCTTGCAGCTATTTTTACTCTTTCGCTGATGGCTGGGGTAATGTTTTCTGTCCCGGCTCCCGCTCAAGTTATTATTAAAACCCGCCAGCAGCCGACTGTTACAAACCAAAAGTTGCCAACTGTTATACCACCTGTACCAACGAGTAAACCTGGTCGATTGCCGACAGTTACACCTGGGCAGTTACCGACTATTAAACCGGATAGCCCGCAAACTGTTACAAGCCGTCAACTACCAACTGAGTTACGAGGAGTTTGGTTAACTAATATTGATAGCGATGTTTTATTTAAACGTGAAAATCTCATTAATGCTTTAACGCGGCTCAAGGAGTTAAATTTCAACGTTGTCTATCCTGCGGTATGGAATTGGGGTTACACTTTGTATCCCAGTAAAGTTGCACAAAGCGTTATCGGACGTAGTATAGATCCAGAACCTGGGCTGCAAGGGCGCGATATGCTCAAAGAAGCCGTTCTGGAAGGACACGCCAGGGGTTTGAAGGTAATTCCCTGGTTTGAATTTGGCTTTATGGCACCTGCTGATTCACTATTAGCAAAACGTCATCCTGAATGGCTTACCAATCGCGTTAATGGTGGAAAGATTAAAAAAGAAGGTGTCCACGATCGCGTTTGGTTAAATCCTTTTCGTCCCGACGTGCAGCAATTTGTTAAAAATTTAATCGTGGAAATCGTCCAAAATTATGACATTGATGGCATTCAATTCGACGACCATTTGGGCTTACCATCGGAGTATGGATACGATAAATATACCGTAGCGCTATATAGAAAAGAGCATAACGGTAAAGCACCTCCCAGAGATAATAAAAACCCAGAATGGGTAAAATGGCGTGCAGATAAGATTACCAATTTCATGAAAGATGTATTCTTTGCCATCAAAGCAGTGGATAAAAACTGTATAGTTTCCGTCGCACCAAATCCCCAACGCTTTTCCTACGAATACTTTTTAGCGGATTGGGCAAAATGGGAACGTATGGGATTGATCGAAGATTTGATCGTGCAAATTTACCGCGATGACATGAACGTATTTGTACAAGAATTGCAGTATCCCGAAGTAATCGCCGCCAAAAAGCATATTCCTACAAGTATTGGCATTATTTCCGGCTTAAAAAACAGACACGTACCAGCAAAACAAATTAAAGCACAGGTGAAACAAGTTCGCGATCGCAACTTTGCAGGGGTATCATTCTTCTTCTACGAAACCCTGTGGAACATAAGTAAAGAACCATCGCAAAATCGTCTCTCTGGTTTGCGGGGATTATTTTCTACACCAGCGAAATATCCGAGTTTGTTAGCCGACTCGAAGAGTTAAGAGTTAGGAGTTAGGAGTTAGGAGTTAGGAGTTAAGAGTTAGGAGTTAGGAGTTAAGAGTTAGGAGTTATCTACCCCTTCTACCCCCTCTACCCCCTCTCCCCCCTCTACCCCCTCTCCTATCCTCCAATCCCCAACCTACCCGCTAAACCGGGACTAAGGGGTATCAAAGTTGCAACCATCAAAAATAATGCTAATAGTCCTAATGCAGCGCGTGCATCATCGGGTTCGGTGATTTCGTTTAAACTCGGACGTTCTAAGTCTCTTTGTAAAAATAAAACCACGATCGCCCAATATAAAGCCAGAGAATTACCTAAACCAACTATTCCTAAAATAATCAAGGTTGCGAATGTAGTGCGTCCGGCGATTTTACGTCCGTAAATAGCTTGTACAATTCTACCGCCATCTAGTTGTCCGGCTGGCATTAAATTCAAAGCCGTAACCACCAAACCCAACCAGCCAATTACCACCAAAGGATTCACGTCAACTATTGGCGATTGTAAAGCTTCACCAAGCACAACCCGTGCTAAGCTTCCGACTAAAATCGAACCTTGAAAAAACTCGTTTGGTAATTGAAACAAACTTCCTTGGTGGGAAAGCAATAATCCCACAATTAACATTAAGAATGAAACAATTCCCCCGAATGCCGGACCTGCTAAAGCAATATCAAACAAAACTTTACGGTTAGGTAGCAACGATTCAAAGCGGGTAATTGCACCGAACGAACCAATTTCCACCGAAGGAAGCAGGTAAGGTAAACTTAATTTGACATCGTGACGGCGAGCAAATACCCGGTGTCCGACTTCGTGAGCTACTAAAACCGTGAAAAACCCCACTGCGATCGGTAAAGATTCTTGAAACCTGGCTGGATTAGAAAAGAAATCGAAATTTAATAAAACTCCTCCCGCTTCTAAACTTGTGGCGATAGTTGCTAATAAAAGGATACCTGCAAAGGCTTTTTGTGCCAGAGTCATAGAACGCGGGTCATTGCGGCTCGGTAAGACTATTATAGTAGGTCTACCTTCCGGGTTTTGTAGTAAAAATAGGCGATATTTGTCACCAACACGATTGCGTAAACTCGTACTCAAACGGTTGAAAACTTCTTCCGGCTCACCTCTCAAATTACCTTTAAAAATAGCTCCTTCTTGATAAGCAATAGTTTCAGTAGCAAAATATGTATCGATACCGAAAATACTTCTAATATTACTTAAATCTTCTTCCGGAATCGGTGTTATTTCCGGTTGTGATGGCTGGTTTTCTCCTGGTGCTTGGTTGGAATCTTCTTGCGATGCTTCCTCGGCAATCCTTTCGGACGCTTTTTTCTTAATCATTTCCTCCTGTCCCATCGCCCGTAACTGTCTGCCCAGGGCAATATACAAACCAGCAGAAGCAATCACGAGAAAGAGTATACCTGCAATATTGATATAGATCCCAATAGCAAGCAAACCGAAAAATAACAGCCAGGGGGTTATCAACACCACCGACTGAAGCCAAGCTAGGATGCCCAACTTACCAAAAGGTTTAGCGCGAACAAAGCCCCATCCCAGAATTCCCAAAGTAGACAATACAATTGCAGCTATAATTGCTGTTTCTGACGAATTAAACATCTTTTAACCCTTTAACTGTTATCCCACCGACTTCCACAATCGTTTGCGGTTGGTACGGATATTAATAATTTATAACGATGCCTGTCTGGGAAAAAATTTATATCAAGGGTCTTGACGATTTTTTTCGTTTATGGTAATGTTTTTTTATTATGGGAATAGGTGCGCCTATATATAGGGGTCGTTAAGAAAAATAAACCCTTGTAAAGGCGCAAACTTCGAGATTTTGAATTATTTAAATCCTATAAGTACTTAGACAAAATTAATTGTATATTTGCCATTGTGAGTGGAACGTTCGTAATGACATAAATATTTTGGCATTGCTTAATCAAAATATGAAGTTACGATTTCACATTTTTGGAGACGTAAGTAAGTCGGCACAAATAAACCGAATCATGTAACAGGATGTAAACAATCATCAAACCTCTGGGATTGCTTCGTTTCACTTTGTTCCACTCGCAATGACATACCTTGATTTTTTAACGGCAACTTACTTAGCAGTGCGGAGTTCTCTACAGGGTTTCGGGCATAAACGAACCATTAATTTTACTGTAGGGACGATCGCTGTCAAGTTTTAATGGTTTTTAATACGTAATATCACTTATACAAACATAAACTAAAAATCATACTTGCGGTTATTTACGTAATTGCACTGAAGTAATAGGCAGTTGCATATGTAATTAGTAACCAGCGTGTAATTCTTCCGACAAATATTTATTTATATTTATTAGGAAACAAAAATGAAAGGATTAAAATTGGCTGCGGAATACTTGGATAGCGGTAGCGAGTGCTTGATGCGAGGCAACTATCAACAAGCGATCGCCGATTTCACCTCATCTATAGAAATTAATCCCAACTATGCGATCGCTTACAACAACCGGGGTAACGCTCGCCATCAGTTAAAAAATTATCAGCAAGCAATAGCAGATTTCAACAAAGCCATAGAAATTAATCCGTCGGATGCCGAAGCCTACAACAACCGGGGTGTAACTTATAGTCAGTTAAAGAATTATCAAAGAGCGATCGCCGATTTTACCCAAGCCATAGAAATCAATCCCAACCATACCGAAGCTTACTATAACCGGGGTAACGCTCATCATCAGTTGAAAGATTATCAACGAGCAATAGCAGATTTTAACAAAGCCATAGAAATTAATCCGTCTGATGCCCAAGCTTATAACAATCGAGGTAACGCTCGTACATTTTTAGAAGACTATCTTCAAGCAATAGCAGATTTCACTTCATCTATAGAAATCAATCCCAATTATGCCGAAGCCTACAAAAATCTAGCTCTTGCTCGGACATTATTAGGAGACAATCAAGGGGGAATTAAAGATTTTCAGCAAGCTGCTCAACTGTTTCAACAACAAGGTAGAGAAGCCGAAGCGCAGCAAATACTTAAGATAATTATGAAAGTTAGAAGTTTGTAAATAGATATGCTGTACGCCAAACATATCATTTAATTCATTGAGATAGTTTGGAGTAGATAAATTTTCCGTGTTGCTGAATCCAGGTATGAATTTAAATGTAGAGACACGTTAGCAAAGCGTGCCCGCAAGGGCATTATATCGCGTCTCTACAAAGGTTTTAGATATCCAACAAATCAATTATGACCTAACGAGCAGAAAATTATTTTTAGAATAAACTTTATCTAAATTTCAATCAATACAGGACTTATGCAAAGCCCCCCAATTCCGAAGGGCGGTAAGGAGGATCTAAACGGCTGGAATAATTAATTTATCGTTGCGGTTGCGTAAGTCCTATATTTAGAAAAAAGTATTTTAAAAAACATTTAGACTTCTTAAAAATAAATGTAAAAGACTTATCTATATGTTGTTTTTATGTAAAGACTTATCTATCTATTGTTTTTATGTAATTATGCTGAGATAATTGGTAGTTAAGTTAAGTTGTAGTCAGTTAATCTCGTAGTTATAAATACTTTCAACGAGACATTGAACTCCTTAAAAGATAGTTTTACGAAGATGATACAAAAGCTTGCAGCCCTAGTAGCGGTAAGCATTTCAATCGCATGGTTAAAGTGAATCGTTTATTTTAACGCAAGACAACCTTCGTAATTTTTGGGTTTTGGCGAGTAATGTTTATAGGGCAGCGAAATCAATTTATAACTTTTTGTAAAAGGCTATGAATAACTCCCGTTTGAAAAATGATAAATCTCCAACCCCAAGATTTCGCATCTACTTTGTCAATTGGTAACAAGTCCATAATTCCCCGAATAATTTGTACTTATTAGAGAACAAAAATGAAAGCACTTAAGTTAACAGTTGCAATGTTGGTATTAGGAGTAGTTGCTTGTAGCCCCAAGGCTAATGCAACAGGTTTACCTGCAACTACTCAATTAGAACCAGAATCTAAGTTAGAGCTAGCTCAAGCGAATTTAAAAGATGCAGAAAAATACTTTAACAGTGGCTATCAGCGCCTTAAGCGAGACGATTATCGAGGAGCGATCGCTGATTTTACCAAAGCCATACAAATTAATTCTAAATATACTAATGCCTACTATAACCGGGGTCTTGCTCGTTATGAATTAAAAGATTATCAAGGAGCAATTGATGATAATACCTCATCTATACAAATTAATCCTAACTATGTTAATGCGTACAACAATCGAGGTCTTGCTCGTCGTCAGTTAAAAGATTATCAAGAAGCGATCGCTGATTACACCAAAGTTATAGAAATTAATCCCAACTATGCCAATGCCTACTACAACCGAGGTCTTGCTCGTCTTGATTTAAAAGATTATCAAGGAGCAATATCTGATTATACCAAAGTAGTAAAAATTAATCCGTCGGATGCCGAAGCTTACTACAACCGAGGTATTGCTCGACTTGATTTAAAAGATTATCAAGGAGCAATTGATGATAATACAAAAGCCATAGAAATTAATCCTAAATATGCTATAGCGTACTATAACCGGGGTATTGCTCGTCGTCAGTTAAAGGATTATCAAGGAGCAATAGCAGATTACACCAAAACCATAGAAATTAATCCCAAATATATTAATGCCTACTATAACAGGGGTAATACTCGTCTTGATTTAAAAGATTATCAATTAGCAATAGCAGATTACACCAAAACCATAGAAATTAATCCCAACTATGCCGATGCATACTATAACCGGGGTAATGCTCGTCTTGATTTAAAAGATTATCAACTAGCAATAACAGATTATACCAAAACCATAGAAATTAATCCCAACTATGCCGAAGCCTACAATAATCGGGGTTTTGCTCGTGGGTTATCAGGAGATAAGCAAAGAGGAATTATAGATTTAGAGAAAGCTGCTCAACTGTATCAAGAACAAGATAGAAAAGCAGAAGCGCAAAAAGTACTTAACCTAATTGCGAAGGTTAAAAGTTTGTAAACTCATATCTTGCATTTTTTCTTTAATTCAAACCTTTCCTGTAGTAAAAGGAGAGGTTTTTTATATTTTTTAGCCTTATGCATTCAAAATAATCAAAACGAATCTTCGTAATATCGCTTAATTCTTACAAGATTATCGAACATAAATTTATATTTTTTTAAGTAATAGCGCGTATAAATATCTTAATTCAAGTCAGTTAAAATTGTTTCAAAATAAGCTTTTAATAAACATTTATCTTAATTAGGACTTCAAGGTGCAAGTATCAAAAATAACGGCAATCTTGGCATTGGGAATAATTGCTTTTAGTTCCAAGGCTAATGCAAATTTACCTTCGACTATTGAATTAAGACAGGAATCTAAATTACAGCTAGCTCAAGCAAATCCCCAAGATGCTGCAAAATACTTGAATAGCGGTAACGAGCGCTTTGAGCAAGGGGATTATCGAGGAGCGATCGCTGATTTCACTAAAGCCATACAAATTAATCCTAACAATGCCACAGCTTTCTATAACCGAGGTGTTGCTCGTGATGAATTAAAAGATTATCGAGGAGCAATAGCTGATTACAACAAAGCTATAGAAATTAATTCTAAATTAGCCGAAGCTTACAACAATCGTGGTAATGCTCGTAGTCAGTTAAAAGATTATCAAGGAGCAATCGCTGATTATAACAAAGCTATACAAATTAATCCTAACGATGCCGATACCTACAATAACCGGGGTGCTGCTCGTGGTCAGTTAAAAGATTATCAAGGAGCAATAGCTGATTACACCTCATCTATACAAATTAATCCCAACAATGCCCAAGCTTACTATAACCGGGGTGCTGCTCGTATTCAGTTAAAAGATTATCAAAGAGCAATAGCTGATTACACCTCATCTATACAAATTAATCCTAACGATGCCGAAGCTTACAACAACCGAGGTGTTGCTCGTGGTCAGTTAAAAGATTATCAAGGAGCGATCGCTGATTACAACAAAGCTATACAAATTAATCCCAACAATGCCGATACCTACTATAACCGGGGTGCTGCTCGTAGTCAGTTAAAAGATTATCAAGGAGAGATAGCTGATTACACCTCATCTATACAAATTAATCCCAACAATGCCGATACCTACAATAACCGGGGTCTTGCTCGTGATGAATTAAAAGATTATCAAGGAGCGATCGCTGATTACAACAAAGCTATACAAATTAATCCTAACGATGCCGATACCTACAATAACCGGGGTGCTGCTCGTGGTCAGTTAAAAGATTATCAAGGAGCGATCGCTGATTTCACCAAAGCGATACAAATTAATCCTAACTATGCCGAAGCCTACTACAACCGGGGTGTTGCTCGTGATGAATTAAAAGATTATCAAGGAGCGATCGCTGATTACAACAAAGCGATACAAATTAATCCCAACAATGCCAATGCCTACTACAACCGGGGTGTTGCTCGTGCTTCATTAAAAGATAAGCAAGGGGTGATTGCAGATTTTCAAAAAGCTGCTCAACTGTATCAAAAACAAGGTAGACAAGCCGAAGCGCAAGAAGTACTTAATATAATTGCGGAGGTTAAAAGTCTGTAAAATCCTAAAATATACCAAGCGGTAAACGCTAACGCGGCTACACAAACCTTATAAGTCCACGCAGGTGGACTTTGCCTGTGTAGCTGCGGTTTCAACCGCCACTTACCTTTAAAACTCTACTTAACAAACCCCAACTCAAACCACATCACTCACAACTCTCAACCCAATAAAAACATCCCGCAAATTTGATTCACCTTTATACCGCAAAGCACTACGACAAAACCGAGGTACGTTAAACCAAGAGCCACCGCGCATGACTCGCAAATTATCATCTCCTCCCTCGTGCCAAACTCTACCGTCACATGGAGCGTTGTAATAACTATCGTGCCAGGAATCGGCGCACCATTCCCATACATTACCGTGCATATCATATAATCCAAAGGCGTTGGGAGGAAAGTTTCCCACGGGTGTTGTACCTTGACGATATTTACCTTTGGGTGCTAACGAATAGGTATAGTTACCGTCGTGGTTTACTAAATCGGAAGTGATGGTATCGCCAAAATGAAAAGGTGTAATAGTGTTGCCGCGACAAGCATATTCCCATTCTGCTTCGCTGGGTAAACGGTATTGTCTTCCCGTATATTCGGACAAGCGATCGCAAAATTCTACCGCTTCATCCCAAGTTATTTGCTCTACGGGGTGGCGATCGCCTTTAAAATAGGATGGCTCTGGATTTAACGAACGATTAATTTGAGGAAGTTTAGCTACTCTTAACCAAATAGCCTGAGTAATTGGAAACTTACTTATAAACAAAGGCTTGATAGACACAAAATGTTGCGGATGTTCGCTATCATAACCTCGATCCTCTAGCGAACCCATCATAAAGGTACCGCCGCAAAGGTATACCATTTCTAGGTTTGCGCCATCCAACTCCTGGACAAAATACTTTGCTTGATGGCGCGATCGATTTACAACTTTCGCATATTTATCTATGGTAATTGTCTCAAATTGAAACTTGTGTTGCGAATCAGCTTTTTCTGATTCAGATAAACACGCAGAATTCATATTTAAAACGGGTAAAGTAATAGCATCATATAAAGTATCTTTCACATCCAACAGCACATCGGCAGCTGATTGATACCTTTCCCGCACAAAATGCTTGAGTAACTTATTCAGGATTCGCGTCAGCTTATTGCTTATACTAATACCATTACTTAGCAAATATTCTTGCCACAACCATTTTCCATTAATTGGGTCATAAATTGGGTCGTAAAGATTTCCAGAATCATCTTGTTTCACCAAACAGCCAGTTAACAACCGCACGCAAGTAGCACCCAAAGCATACAAATCGCTAGCCGCACAAGCATAACCCGCCATTTGTTCGGCAGCTGCATAACCAAGGGTATAAATTCCCGTACCTTTTTGGGCTAAATTATTTTGCGTAACTTGTTTAGCACCACCAAAGTCAATCAAAACTAACTTACCATCACCAACCCGACGAATAATATTTTCCGGTTTAATATCGCGATGAATTACCTGACGTTGATGGATAAATTCCAAAACCGGAAGTAAATCGGTTAAAACTTGCCAAATTTCGGATTCGTTAAAAGGTTGTCGCTGTAACTGTTGATATAAATTATCCCCATCAATAAATTCCTGTACCAAATACATACAGGTACCTTGTTCAAAATAAGCCACCAAGCGGGGAATTTGCGAATGATTTTCCCCCAAATCAAACAAACGTTTGGCTTCTTGACGAAACAATTGCGCTGCTTTAGCACGGGCTGTAGTTCCTTGAGATTCCCTGATAAACTGCTTCACAACGCAAGCAGCATCAAGTCTATCTAAATCTTGCGCTTCATAAGTTTTACCAAAACCACCCGTACCTAATAACCTTTTGACACGGTAACGGTTTCTTAACAAATCGCCAAAATTATCGGCACCACAACCAACGCAAAACCGATTACCGTTTGAATTAAAAGGATTAGAACAGTTAGGATTCTGGCAGATTTTCATAGTTATAGCACTACCGCTTTCTAACTTACCCGAAGTTAGTTTCAGTTTCAGGATATTGGACAATAATTATTAACCCCTATTACTGTTTTAGTGATGATTAGAGATTAGAGACTATAAAAAATAAATAGTGTTCCTTCTTAATTGAAATAATCCCAAATAGATTAACTACTCAGAATTAGGCACTAAGTAATAAAGTAAAATTACGAACTATTTCCAAATAATATTTTATCTTATCTCACAATTAATAATAGGGAGATACAAATATTCAAAAAAACGAATGTCAGCTTTTAACGAGTTTTTATGTATTAGAAAAAACACTGAGAACAGCTTCATCTTTATATAAATCAATATGAGTAGTTTCAGTATATCGAAAGGTTACTTCAAGCAACTATTTTTGTCAAGCGACTATTAACAGCATCTTGTAGGGTGTGTTATAGCAATAGCTGCGATCGCACTATTTAATTAATTTATTGAAAATTATTTATTAAGAAATATTCTTTTTTATCCGATAAAAAAAGTTACAAGATATCAGTTTCTAAATAACTAGTTTAAAAAAATAAATAAAATTCAATCAGATGATAATTATTAAAATATCAAAATTTCAATACAATTTGAACTAAAACGTCAGAGGAAATGCGACTGATTGCAGTATATTTCAACATCCTCTGCAATTAAGCTTTAAATTAGTAGAACCAAGAATTCCATTAACAATCCTTGCCAAGGCTACGGTGTACACACTTCTCGTAAGATCCTCCATTATCCCCCGCTAATTAGTTCTACTTTAATTCCAATTCCCCCCTTAAAAAAGGAGGGTTAGGGGGGATCGAAACGCTATGAAATAAATTTAGAAGACTTCTATTGCGTAAGTCCTACTAAAAAAAAAAGACTGGCAGATTATCGCATTGCAAATCATACCAGACCACATACATTTATTTGTTAATGTTTTATCAATTTACATAACCCAAATATAAATACCGGAATAGAACTTGAAATCTCTCCCTACTTCCTACTCCCTACTCCCTACTTTCTACTCCCAATTCCCAATTCCCAATTCCCTTAAAAAACCTGCTCTAACTTTTTAAAATCGCGCTGCACCTCATTAATTAAAGACTTATTCTTAGGATCGGTCTTCAAAGCCTTTTTGAGATAAATTCTCGCCTTAAGCAACTGTTTTTCAGCAATTAATGCCCGTCCCCAAAGCTGATATGATATAGCTAACCACTGTCGCACTTCAGCATCATGGGGTAAACGTTCCATCAAAGCTTCTGCTAAGGCGATCGCTTGCGGGAAACGTCTTTCCTTCAAAAATTGCTGTAGTTGTTCGTAAGTCTTCCACTTTAGCCGTCGTTCGATTTCTGCAACATGAGGCGGTTTTGGTTTCGGCTTTGACGGTGGCGCTTGCTTCGGCACAGAATGCGGTTTTTGCTGCCGTGTTTCTTTAACCCGCGTCGGATTCTTTTGCGGGGTTTCGTAAGCTTGCGAAACTTTCCGATCCGAATCCTGTTGAGGCGGTATAACTTGCAACAGCAATTTGTATGCCTCAGTTAAGGCAATGAACTTTTCCTTAGCTCTTTCATCATCCGGGTTAATATCGGGATGATACTGCTGTGCGAGTCGGCGATAAGACGATTTGATATCGGGAAAAGAAGCTCCCGACCTTAAACCCAATAAACGGTAGCAATCTAAAAGATCCATTTCGAGCTATCAGAAGCACTTTTAACAGCTGTCAGCTTACCTTAAATTAAAGTAAGTGACTGATTATAATATGTTTCCAGCTTGTTGCTGAAGCTATTAATGATAAAGACTCAACAATAAATTTAAAGTTCGTCTCGCACAAGTTTACAGGGAATGGGGGATGGGGCATTGGGCATTGGGCATGGGGCATTGGTAAATAGTTAGGAGTTAGGAGTTAGGAGTTAGGAGTTAGGAGTTAGGAGTTAGGAGTTAGGAGTTAGGAGTTAGGAGTTAGGAGTTAGGAGTTAGGAGTTAGGAGTTAGGAGTTAGGAGTTAATAATTAATTATCTACCCCCTCTTGCCCCTCTTGCCCCTCTTGCCCCTCTTGCCCCTCTTGCCCATCTCCCCATCTCCCCCTCTCCCCTCTTCCCCATCTCTTCTAAGCTGGTCGATCTTCAATTACTTTGTCAATCAAACCATATTCTTTCGCTTCTTCGGCGGACATGAAAAAGTCACGATCCATGTCTTTTTCAATTTTTTCGATTGTTTGACCAGTATTTGCGGCATAAATACCGTTTAGCTGGTGACGAATCCGTAGAATTTCTCTTGCTTCGATTTCGATATCGGTTGCTTGCCCGCGAGCGCCACCGGAAGGTTGGTGAATCATAATCCGCGAATGAGGTAAGGCTAATCGCTTACCTTTGGTACCAGCAGCCAATAGGAAAGAACCCATTGAAGCCGCCAAACCAACACAAATTGTTACCACATCCGATTTAATGTGCTGCATGGTATCGAAAATCGCCAAACCAGCTGTAACCGAGCCACCTGGAGAGTTGATGTACAAAAGAATATCTTTACCTGGATCTTCTGAATCCATATACAGCATTTGCGCTATAAGTTGATTCGCCATTCCATCATTAACCTCTGAACTCAAAAATACGATTCGTTCGAGGAAAAGACGGTTGTAGATATCAATCCACTGCGTAAACTGTCCACCCGGCATCCGGTAAGGAACTTGAGGAACTCCTATAGGCATTTTGTGTAACTCCAGTTTTTGAATAGTTATAATTACGAGTTAAGGAATTAGAAGCAATAATCAAGAGTTATTTTTTGATTCCTAACTTTTAACTCCCAACTCCTAAATGTTTTAAAGAATGCCAGCGGGAACGGGAGGATTAGCAACTTCGTTTTTCTCAAATACTCGGTCAATTAAACCGTATTCCACCGCTTGATAGGGTGTCATGTACAAGAGACGATCCATATCCTTCTCAATTTTTGCCTTGTCTTGATTGGTGCTTTCTGAGAGGATTTCGATCATCGTTGCTTTGTTTGCCAAAACTTCTTTTGCCCGGATTTGGATGTCGGTGGCTTGCCCTTGAGCAAAGCTTTTGGGTTGGTGCAGAACTATCGACGCATTTGGTAAACTAGCGCGGCAACCTTTTGTTCCAGCAGCAAGAAGTAGTGCTGCCATACCCATAGCCGAACCCATGCAAATCGTATGAATAGGTGGCTTAATATACCGCATCGTATCGTAGACGGCAAAAGCTTCTGTTTCAAACCCAATTGGATCGCCGTCATAACCAGAGGTACCAGTCGAGTTGATGTAAATTTTAATCGGCTTTTCTGGATCGTCCGACTGTAAATACAACAGTTGAGCAACGATTAAGTCGGCGACAGAATGACCGCCAAGCTGGGAAAATGCTCCAGATACTAATGGCAGTCCAAGATAGACAATTCGCTCCTTTAGTAGCAACGATTGTAAGTCTGGTGGCGGTGTGCGGTAATTGTTATCTCCGTAATAAGGCGCTTGTACAGCCTTGATGGGGGAATTTTCCATTTTTCAACTGTTGCCTGAATTGATGCTGTTAACTGTAGTACATACTAACGCGAGGATAGCGACTATGGAGGTGTGGATTTCTCGCTTTTTAGAATTTTTGATTAGGTATTGGGCATTGGGCATTGGGAATTGGGAATTGGGAATTGGGAATTGATAATTGGTAATTTGGCATTGATAATTGAAAACAACTAGGGAGCAAGATGCGGACAGTACACAAATGCTTTTATAACTTCTAATATTCCAATCCCCTTGTCCCCTTGTCCTCTTCCTTGCCTACAATTTCTTTTTTCAAGCAAGCAAGATTATGAATATCATTTAGTATATCGAACCCTTTTGGGGACTTTTCCGTAGTGACAGTGCTGCATCCTGGAGTTATTTATATATAATGTATAGTCCGTGCAAGGAACCGCAACCCATATGAAAGTTAGCTTGTTGCCCGAACTCAATGATAGTAATCTAGATGTAAATCAATCAAGCTCTCAACGTCAGTTGGCAGTTTCTTTAACCGCTAAGGCTGAAAACCTCGATCGCAACGTTCCCCTCAATTTATGCTTAATTTTAGACCATAGCGGTTCCATGAACGGTCGTCCGCTAGAAACTGTAAAAAAAGCCGCAAACCGGATTGTGGATCGACTTAAAGATGGCGATCGCCTCAGTATTGTAGTTTTCGATCACCGCGCTAAGGTACTTGTTCCCAATCAGGAAATTGAAGACAGGGAAGGTATCAAACAGCAAATAAATCGTCTCAGTGCTGATGGTGGTACTTCGATTGATGAAGGTTTACGTTTGGGTATTGAGGAATTAGCTAAAGGCAAAAAAGAAGCGATTTCTCAAGCTTTTCTATTAACTGATGGTGAAAACGAACACGGTGATAATAATCGCTGTTTAAAATTTGCCCAATTAGCCATAGATTACAGTTTAACCCTAAATTCTCTCGGATTTGGCGATAATTGGAACCAGGATATTCTCGAACAAATTGCTGATGCTGGCGGTGGTAGTTTGTCGCATATCGCACAACCGGAAGAAGCAGAAGATAAGTTTAATCAGTTATTCAGCCGCATTCAAACTGTCGGTTTAACCAATGCCTATCTACTATTTTCTTTAATGCCCAAGGTTCGGTTAGCTGAACTTAAACCCGTTGCCCAAGTATTCCCCGATACCATCGAATTACCAGTGCAGCAAGAACCAGACGGACGTTTAGCCGTGCGTTTGGGTGACTTAATGAAGGATAGTAAAAGAACAGTTTTAGCCAATATCTATTTGGGACAATTCGCCGAAGGTAATCATACAATAGCTCAACTGCAAGTCCGTTACGACGACCCAGCAAGCAATATGGCGGGATTGCTCTCAGATACAATCCCCATAGAAATTAACGTAGCTCAAACATACCAACCCACAGCCAATCCAAAAGTTCAGCCCCACATACTAGCATTAGCTAAGTACCGGCAAACCCAGCTTGCAGAAGCCAAACTACAACAAGGCGATCGCGCTGGTGCTGCTACCATGTTGCAAACCGCAGCGAAAACAGCTTTGCAAATGGGAGATAGCGGTGCAGCAACCGTTTTACAAACTTCTGCAACCCGCTTGCAATCTGGAGAAGAACTATCAGAAGCCGATAAAAAGAAAACCAGAATCGTTTCTAAAACTACATTGCAAGATTCTTGATTTTGTGATGGGGAGATGGGGAGATGGGGTAGAGGGGGGAGAGGGGGTAGAAAACTCCTAACTCATAACTCCTAACTCCTAACTCCTCACTCCTAACTCTTAACTCCTCACTCCTAACTCCTAACTACCAACTTATAATCTAAAATCCTTTAATGAAAGTCAATCGAATCCACCATATAGCAATTATTTGCTCGGATTACGAACTGTCCAAAAAGTTTTATACAGAAGTTTTAGGTTTTTCGATTGTAGAAGAAACCTTTCGCCAGTCGAGAAACTCTTACAAATTAGATTTGCGAGTTGGAGAAAACGACCAAATTGAGCTATTTTCCTTTCCTAATCCACCGCAAAGAGTTAGTAATCCAGAAGCTTGTGGTTTAAGACATCTTTCTTTTGAAGTGGATGATATAGAAGAAAGTGTTAGCTATTTAAAATCAAAAGGTGTAGCAGTAGAAGATATTAGGATTGATGAAATTACTGGAAAACGATTTACTTTTTTTAAAGACCCTAATGATTTACCCTTAGAAATTTACGAAAATTAAATCTAACTGGATCGATCGCAAAGTCATACATAATTGTTATAACTAAAAAAAAATCCATACCTCTTTAATCTGACTTACGCAAAATTAACATAACTGCGTCATTACGAGCGAAGCAAAGTAATCTCTCAAAATGCTGAGATTGCTTCCCTCCACTTCGTTCCGCTCGCAATGACATTTTTTTATTGCGTAAGTCCTCTTTAATTATAAATAAAGCGTTATTAAAATTTACTGCACTTCTGATGTGTTGTATTCGATATATACAGGCTATAATGAATTACTTTTTAACATCCTCTATTCGGTTCAATCGGCAATTATTGTTGATACTTTAAGTAGCATTACTGATTTAAAACATAATTGATTATTTTGCAAAGAGTCAAAAGTGTTCATAATACAATTGACACTTACCTATGTGTATTTGTTATGGTGATAAAACAATAAATATAAAAGCATTATTAGTGCTTATTGGAACGATCGGATAGTTACTTTGTTGATAAACAGCGAATACAAGCGAAAAAAACTAAAATTTTACGTTTTAGCCTCTTTTTTACTTAAAAATAGTCGAATATTATCATCAGAAAAACTGATTTTTTAGTCAAACTATGTAAAAGTTATTGGTGAATTTGTTTTCAAAGATAGTAGAACCGTACATATTTTTTTGATTGCCAAGAAAACACTTTACTGTCACATTCCTATGACAATATACTAATAGTTAGAAACAGTCTTTTCAGATAAATCGGGCTGAAACTTGGAAATATCAAAGTTAATAGTTTAAATTCCGGCTTCTACCTTCTTTTTCTTACTTTTTACCAACTGCTATAATAAAATGTCCAATTTAAATAGAAACTCATCTAATTTGCTTGCAAATATGCACTCGCAATTGATCGTAACTTATACCAAAGACCTTACCCATCTAAAATATGGCAGCTTAAGTAAATGGGCGCTGTATGGTAATTTTCTAGTTAAATACGAATGGCATTGTCCGGAAAAAGATAGTCATCGTCTTCAAGAAATAGACTTTGAAAACTTACCATTAGAAACACAAATTGCGATCGCGAAAAAAGCTATCAAAAGTCCTTTGCTCAAAACACTTGACGATGACAAGCAGTTGATGCTAGTTCATCTTGCTGTAATTAATAATAATTAGTTATAGGACTTATTTAAAAAGAATATCAATGCTACTCAAATGTAGTTTAAGCAAGCAATCCCAACATTTTAGACTGTTTAAAACCCTGGTTTTTTGTAAAAACCGGGTTTCTCGATCGAATATTTAGTTAAATTACCGCTTTTCAAAGGTGCTAGACAATGGAATACTTCTAAACGGCAACTTCTAAAAATAATTGTGAGAAAACTAGTTTTTGTAATTCCCGTATTCTTAGTCACCTTGATGGCTGGTTGTCAATTACTGCTACCACAACCAGTTAGTCTTCATTTACTAATGGGTAATCCCAGTAATGCAGGGGAAAATCCAAATAACTATTTAATGATAAAACCTCAATACGCTTTATCATATAGTCGGGAAAGAGGTACACCAAACTGGGTAGCTTGGCAACTTAATAAAAGTTGGTTGGGTAGTGTTGAACGTCAAGATGATTTTAGTCCCGATGATTCTCTACCTCCAGACTGGTATCGCATTAAACCAAGTGATTATACTGGTAGCGGCTACGATCGCGGGCATATGGTTCCCTCTGCCGACAGAACAGCCAGCGTAGCAGATAATTTAGCTACATTTTTAATGACCAACATTGTCCCACAAACTCCAGATAACAACCGAGGTGCGTGGCGTGAATTAGAAGAATACTGTCGGTATTTGGTGAAGCAAGGTAAAGAACTTTATATTATTGCTGGCGTTGATGGTAATTCTCGAAAAATTGGCAGAAACAAAGAAGTTACCGCACCTACAACTACCTGGAAAGTGATTGTGGTTTTAGATAAACCCGGACAAGGTATAGGAGAAATATCTGAAAATACAAGAGTTATCGCTGTAAACGTCACCAATCGCCAAAATACCAGCGA
Organism: Rivularia sp. (in: cyanobacteria); assembly: GCA_965234645.1. Lineage (GTDB taxonomy): Bacteria > Cyanobacteriota > Cyanobacteriia > Cyanobacteriales > Nostocaceae > Rivularia. Next base: position 1,986,667 of record OZ248344.1, read on the forward strand.
TGATTGGAAAAGATATTTAGTCTCAGTCGATCGACTCGAAGCTGAAACGGGTTATAACTTTCTGAGTAGACTACCAGAATCCGTTCAGCAAGTAATTGAAAGTAAAGTCGATCGGTAATTGGGCATTGATAATTGATGATTGTTAAGTTTCCACAGCTTTTGTTGACAAACCAACCCAATCTCCCGATTTTAGTTGACCGACAATATAAACATCGATTTCAACTTCACCTATTTTATAAACTTGGATATTGTCTAAGTTTTGCTTTAAAGTGTCTACAAGAGCTTGATATTTTTTGGCTGTTTCCCTTTCTTCATCGTCGTACCAGTCTTTTTCATCTGTGGCTCGTTGAAAAAAGTGTTCCATATCCACTACTTTTACTGGAGCATCAAGGGAGTGGCTCGTTTTTTGCAGTAAATTGTGGGTGTTGACTTCTTGTAATTCTTGATTAGACCATGTAAAAATATCAAAAGGATAATCTGACTCGCTCATCCATAGTAAATTTTGAGAAAGCGATTTGATTTTTTTAGGAATATCAAATTCGTTATTATTCATAATTAATTAACTCTTAACTTCTAACTATTTAGCATTACTTTTTCTTAGCTTTCCAAGTTCCGCCATAAACATAGAAGGGATTATTTTGACTGACTTTTTCCCAACATTGCGGACATACAAAAACCCAATCGCTATCTTCAAGATATTTAACTCTGTATAACATTAATGCAAGTTGACTGCATAGGGAGCAATTTTTTTGTCGTAACGGACGTGTCATTTATTTATCAATTATCACTTGCGGAAAAATGTCAATTAAATATAAAACATTACCCTACCGTATCGCTTCCCTCTCTTTAATAAGGAGAGGGATTGAGGGTGAGGTTTTATCTTATAGTTAATTACGTCTACCTACTTAGTACATATATCTCAAAAAACAATCGATGCAGTTAAACCACATCGATCGCCTAAATTTATGGAGTTGTTTAAATATGCTTCAAACATTTAGGCAAATGCAGAAGCTTGAGGTTTAGCAAAAATCATTCTACCAGCAGAAGTCTGCAATGAACTGGTAACTACGACTCGTAATTCACCACCAACAAAAGTACTTCCTTCCTCAACAACTACCATCGTACCGTCGTTTAAATAACCGATACCTTGACTGGGTTCTTTACCTTCTTTAAGTATTTTCAAGTCAATGTTATCGCCTGGTAAATAATTCGGACGCACCGCATTCACCAAATCGTTAACATTCAAAACGGGTACTTTCTGCACGCTAGCGACTTTTGATAAGTTGTAGTCGTTAGTTAACAAAGTCGCGTTGATTTCTTGAGCAAACCTGACTAATTTTGCATCTACCGTAGCAATCTCCTCGTAATCGAGGGAGTTAATTACAATACGTTCGGGATAAGATTTCTTAATCCGGTTGAGAATTTCTAATCCTCGTCTTCCCCGCACCCGCTTTTGATCTTTGCTAGCATCTGCTACTTGCTGTAACTCCAGCAAAATAAATTGCGGTACGATAATTTGTCCTTCCAAAAAGCCGGTATCTAGCAGCGTTTCAATGCGACCATCAATAATGCAGCTAGTATCTAAAACTTTGGTAGAAGCTGGCTTTAGAGTTCCTTCCGCTACCATTGTTTCTAAAGTGTTGGGATTAATTAATCGTAACAAACCGCGTCCGTGGGTATCGGCTAAGTTCATGCCACTATATGCCAGGGTGATACTACCCATAACAGCTACTAATGGCTTGATAAAGCTAAAATCATCAGGAATTGGTAGTAAAAATAGCGGCGCTAACATTAAGTTGGCTACCAACAGTCCAATCACTAAACCAATTGAACGTGTCAAAATAACTTCGAGTGGTAATTCTCGAACTTGAGCTTCAAAACGGCGATATCCGGTTTGAACTCGAAGCCCAACAGCGCCGCCGATGATGGCTGCGAAAGCTGCAACTACGAAGCGTAAAGCTTCTAGGTTACTTACACCCTCTAGCGTACCTTCGGGTAGTAAATCAATGCTGTAGTAACCTATTCCGGTTGCTGCTAGGACGAATGAGAAAATTATAATTGCGTCAAACATGATTGTGTATTTTCCTGCAACTGCATTACCTGAAGGCCATCAAGTAACTTTGTATGTAATCGGGTTAAAAATCTTAAAAATATTTGCAGTTATTCTACAAGCTTAAGATAAAGCACTATTCGATCATTATAACTAAATATTTACAGCTTTTTTATTCTCCTAAATTTGTGATAAAACCATACAAAAATGTAGATTTCTCATTAATTTTTACTATTCCTAATTCATTTGTAATTATTAGTAATGTAACTTTAATTATTTCTCATAATGTCCGATAAACCTATTAATTCAAGTACTTCAGGTATTCCGAGTGCTGCCTACATACACATTCCTTTTTGCAGGCGGCGCTGCTTTTACTGTGATTTTCCCATATATGTGGTAGGAAACACCATCAGGGGTGAAACATCTGGAGCAATGTCTCAATATGTTGAAGTTTTATGTCAAGAAATTTCTACAACTCCAACCGATACTAAACCTTTACAAACAATATTTTTCGGTGGTGGTACTCCTTCATTACTTTCTACTCAACAATTACATAAAATATTGGAAGTGCTAGATGGGAAATTTGGTATTGACAGTTTGGCAGAAATTTCAATGGAAATCGATCCAGGTACCTTTGACGAAGAACATTTGCAAGGATATGCAAGTGCTGGTGTAAATCGGATAAGTTTAGGAGTACAGGCTTTTCAAGAAAAATTATTGCAGTATGCTGGGCGCTATCACTCGGTTTCAGACATTTTTGCTGCTGTTGATTTAATTTACCAAGCGGATCTTGCTAACTTTAGCATAGACTTAATTTCTGGTTTACCGCATCAAACTTTAGACATATGGCAAGAATCTTTACAGCAAGCAATTAAAATTGCACCCATGCATATATCTATATATGACCTAACAATCGAACCTGGTACGGCTTTCGGGCGTTATTACAAACCTGGGGATCGTCCTTTACCTACAGATGAAACGACGGTAAAAATGTACCGTATGGCACAGGACATTTTAAAGACGGCAGGTTATGAGCATTATGAAATTTCCAATTATGCCAAACCGGGATATCAATGTCGTCACAATCGAGTTTACTGGGAAAACCGTTGTTATTACGGCTTTGGAATGGGCGCGGCGAGCTATGTTATGGGAAAACGCTTTACCCGTCCCCGTAAAACCAAAGAATACTATGCTTGGGTGAATGGTGGAAGTATAATTGATTGCGAAGTCACAGCGCCCCATGAAGTTTTGTTAGAAACCTTAATGTTAGGGTTGCGTTTGGCAGAAGGAGTAAATTTGCAAATATTAACAAAACTATTTGGTGAAAATAAAATTGAGAAAGTATTACAGGTATTGCAACCTTATTTTGACAAAGGTTGGGTACAACTCGTAGATGGAAGGTTACAATTACACGATCCCGATGGTTTTTTATTCTCTAATGTAGTGTTAGCAGAATTATTTGAAAAGCTATAAAGTTTGTTTGGTTGTTTGCTCCCGATAGTTTTAATACCTTGTTTAAACTGCCCTACTTAGGAACTCTCATCTTAAAATAAATGGTTCTTCCGTACAAAGAAGGTGCTAATTAAATAATTATTCAAGTGCGAATAGGCACTAGGAAAAACGACAATATTAATTGGCTGCTGTGCGAGCATTTTAGAGTTTTTTACCGAAACCCAAGCATACTAGTACAGGTTGGCGTAAGTAAGGTACCCATATAGTTTAGGAGTTCGACGGATTATTATTAAGAAGTCGGGTTTTTAGAATAGGTGTCCGTAATATACTTACAATTTTATAAAAACCCGACATAGTAAGATTAATGTACATAAAATATCTCAAGTGCAACTTTAGATTATAAATCGCCCCTTACTCTTTCACTTATTACTAATTACTAAACTCGAATGGAACCCTTAATCAAAAATCTTAGCACCACAGCAATACACATTTGTCAACTATTAGCCCTGTTCGTAATTTCGATTGGTTTAATCAAAGGTTTAATCATCTTTTTGCGGAATGCTTTATCTTTGTCAAGTTCAGCTAAAACCTTTCAGGAAAGCCGGTTGCAAATGGGTTATTCGTTTTCCTTGGGATTGAACTTTTTGATTGGTGGTTCTATTCTCAGAACTACGATAACTCCCAATTGGGAAGATATCGGGCGATTAGCTGCAATTATCGTTATTCGGACAATTTTAAATTACTTGTTACTGCGAACCATCCAAACTTCAATTCTGGGAAATGATTCATCAGAATCAAATAATTATTCCAAAGCAGAAAAATCTTTCTATGAGAATACTGGAGATAAAACAGCATAGAACTCCTGACGGGATCTATTTAATCGGTAGCACTCACCAGTCTTTTAAGCAAGGGAGTAGGGAGTAGGGAGTAGAAAAATGTACCTCCTAGACTTGCAAACTGGTGTAGATTTTGAAGTGCTGGAGCAGGAGATGAATAAAAGATACCAAATGCGGTTTATCAATTAAGTAATTAAGCTAAAAAAGATGAAATGTCAGAAAAACCATTCTATAACTTCTAACTCCTAACTCCTAAATTATCTAAGGCACAATCATCACCGGGCAAGGAGAAAGATTAATTACGCGATTGGTAACGCTATCGTGGGAACCTTCATCAGTTAATCCCAATCCACGACAGCCCATAACGATTAAATTGGCTTTAATTTCATCGGCAACATCGCAAATTACAAAAGCCGGTTGACCTGTTTTTTCAAGAATTTCTGCTTCTATTCCCTGGCTGGAAAAGAAAGCTCGAGCATCTTTAAGTAATTGTTCGACTTTTTTTGGTGACTTCATTACATCATCGCTGGATGATTCTGAGGGGGTAGCTTCTTCTACCACACTCAGTAAAATCAGATCGCTTTGGTGCGTTTGTACTAACCGAGCAACAAACTCTGCTGCTTCCCGTGCTTCTCGACTTTGATCTACTGAAAAAAGAATTGTTTTGAACATCGGATTCCCTGTGACCCCGAAACTCTGTAAAATCTTGATAGTTCTATTTTCAATCACAATAACAAAAAGGCGATCGGGAGAGTTAAATTATGTCCAAAAAATCTTTAGCAAATTTATCTAAAAGCGACTTGGAAGGTAAACGGGCTTTGGTGCGAGCCGATTTCAACGTTCCTCTAGACGATGCGGGTAATATTACCGATGATACGCGCATCCGGGCTGCTTTACCGACAATTCAAGATTTAATTAGTAAAGATGCCAAAGTAATTCTAGCAAGTCACTTTGGAAGACCAAAGGGTGAAGTTAAAGATAAATTACGCTTAACCCCAGTTGCTAAACGTCTTTCTGAGTTGTTAGGCAAAGAAGTTGTCAAATGCGATGACTGTATTGGTGATGAAGTTGCAAACAAAGTAGGGGCATTGCAAAACGGAGACGTACTTTTATTAGAAAACGTCCGTTTTCATAGTGAAGAAGAGAAAAACGATGCTGAATTTGCGAAGCAATTAGCGTCAAATGCCGATTTGTACGTAAATGATGCATTTGGTACCGCACACCGCGCCCATGCTTCTACTGAAGGCGTAACTCACTATCTCACCCCTTCTATCGCTGGATATTTAATTGAGAAAGAGTTGCAGTATTTACAAAATGCGATCGAAAATCCCCAGCGTCCTTTAGCGGCGATTATTGGCGGTTCCAAGGTTTCTAGTAAAATTGGCGTTATTGAAACTTTACTCGATAAGTGCGACAAACTACTCATCGGCGGTGGAATGATTTTCACATTCTATAAAGCCCGTGGTTTAAATGTTGGTAAGTCTTTAGTAGAAGAAGACAAATTAGAATTAGCGAAGACTTTGGAAGCTAAAGCCAAAGAAAAAGGCGTAGATTTAATATTACCTACAGATGTAGTTGTAGCCGATAACTTTGCTGCCGATGCTAATTCTCAAACCGTCAACATCGACAATATTCCCGATGGTTGGATGGGTTTAGATATCGGTCCGGTATCGATTAAAAAGTTCCAAGAAGCCCTTGCAGACTGTAAATCAGTCATTTGGAACGGTCCTATGGGCGTGTTTGAATTTGATAAATTCGCCGTCGGTACCGAAGCGATCGCTCGTGCTTTAGCAAATCTTAGCAAGCACGGTGCAACTACCATTATCGGTGGTGGTGACTCCGTTGCAGCAGTAGAAAAAGTTGGTTTAGCCGACCAAATGAGCCATATTTCCACTGGAGGCGGCGCTAGCTTAGAATTACTTGAAGGTAAGACTTTACCTGGTATTGCAGCCTTGAATGATGCTTAATAAGGTGAGTTAGTTGTTAGTTGCTAATTAATAATTAACTCAGCTTAAAGTTCGTAGTAAGGACTTTAGTCCTATTTTAAGTTTGTAGTAAGGACTTTAGTCCTATTTTCTTCCCGGTGAAAGTATAGCGATTGAAATAACGTAAAAATTATTATTAATCGTGAAAATGTGATGCACGTCAGGAAGTTAGTCAAAACAAGGGCTGAAGCCCTTACTACGAACGAATAAAAAATTACCAACACAAATTACTCGATTATTTGAATACGATCGCAATCCAGATTTACCGACGGATTTTGATTAATCTACTTAAAAAGAATAAACTTTTATTTCTATATAAACTTCAAGTAATATAGTCTATCTAAAGTAATATTAATTAGACTAACTACTACTTTTGATAGATTGGTTAATAATCGAAGCCTGAGATATTTATATACGAGTGAATAATTAACTCAAAAGCGATAAAACAATTTAGTAATCTTGATTTGAGAATACTAAGTTTTGCAATATTTCCCTTGCGATCGCACTAAGAGTAAAAATTTCATCTTTAGAGGTAGTAACCCGTAGAAGCAATTCAAGTAATTTTTTCATGAATTTTATCGGCTATTATCTGGGACGCATCTCATCTATGACCTTTTCAAGACTCTACATAATTTACAAAATCTAAGTATAGATTTGTGTAACCCAGTGTAATAAATTTTGACGCATTAGCGATCGACCAAGCTAATTTTGAGTCGGTTTAATATTGCGCGTCTACTTAATAAATAACAATCGGCTTAAAGATTAAGGAGAAACATGGATACTGAATTACAATTTCAACCCGATACTTCTCTGCAAAATGAAATTCCTGCAATAGCTCCAATAAATCCTCTAGAAGAATCGTCTAATCAAAACGTTAGTACGGGATTACCTGCTGTAGAAGACAATATCGATGTTTATTACGTTTCTCCAAGTGGTAGCGATGAAAATCCCGGTTCGCTCTCTCAACCTTGGAAAAGCATTAATTATGCAGTTAGTGAAGAATCTCCTATCGATGCGGGTGATACTGTTTTAGTTCAACCGGGTACTTATACAGAGTTGATTAGCCTCGGTAAATCTGGTAACGATGCCGAGAGGATTACCCTCAAAGCTAACGGTGATGTAACGTTGCGCGATCCCAATCCTAATAGTGGCGGTTTTCCAGAAGGGGTGATTCAATCCCCAGGTGAGAGTAATTGGGTAATTGATGGCTTCCGGATAGAGGATACATCTTGGGCTGGAATTTCTCTGAGTGACGCGAAAAATATTACCGTTCAAAATAACGAAACTTATCAGACTGGAAGCTCTGGAATCATCGTTTTGCCTAAAACCTTTTTTGGAGGTGGAGAAGATGAGATTACTGGAAGCAATGTCAAAATACTTAACAATACTATCGAACGGGCTAACTGGAAGTGGGATGGTCCGGGAGATACCGACGGCGATCAAGAAGCATTGAGCATTTGGGGTGTCGATGGTTTTGAGGTTGCAAATAATACGATGATCGATGGGAAGCGAGAAGGTATGGATATCAAAGTTGGTTCTCGCAACGGTTTGATTCACGATAATTCCATAACCTCTCAAGCCCTGATTTCTGGAACTTACGAGGGTTTTAGAGGTGGTGCTGCGATCTATGTAGATGGCAATCGTGCTGATTCATTCAACTTAGATATTTACAACAACGAAATTTTTGCTAATACTGCCGATGGAATTTGGATTGCAGATGAAGTTCCGAATGTAGGAGATGTATCTGATATTAATATCTACAACAACGTCATCTATGGAAATGGAAGACGGGTAGAGAATGGTGGTAGAGGAGTTGCTGTTACTAACAATGTTAGAGATGTAGAAATTGTCAATAATACCTTTGTCAATAATGTCCAAGGTGTTGTTGTCGATAACAACAGTTTTAACGGTTATAATCCTCGTGACATTTTGATTCGCAACAATATCTTTTCTGAAAATAGTTACCGAAATGTATCTATTGAAAACGCAAGTAACGTAACTTTGGACAATAACTTATTTACAAATACCGAGGAATTTAAAGATAAAACCGAAATTCTGTATGACGAAGGAGAGAATGTCAGAAATCTTAACGCTTTCGATAACGAATTAGCTTTGGCAGTTGATTTTGTAAATATAGAAGGTAACGATTACCATCTCACATCGACTTCACCAGCAATCAATATTGGTTCCTCTTCAATTGGTGATTACGCACAACTCGATAAAGATGGGAAACAACGTCAAAATGCTGTTGATGCAGGTGCTTATGAATTTTAGAAACAGATAAAACGTTTTGCCCCCTTTTGACGATTGGGGCATGGGGAGTAGGGAGTAGGGAGTAGGGAGTAGGGAGTAGGGAGTAGGGATTAGGGAGTAGGGAGTTAGGAGTTAGGAGTTAGGAGTAGGGAGTAAGGAGTTAATAATAATTATCTACCCCCTCTACCCCCTCTACCCCCTCTACCCCATGTCCCCATCACTCCTTAAGAGGCACCAGCGGTTAAACTTTCTTCAAGTCTTTTAAGTTGCGGTGTCAGTCTACCTCTAGGAATTTTCAAGAGTATGTGATTTTTAGCTTGAAAAGCTTTTACCAAATACTTGCAGGCTTTTTCTGGTTCTGCGTGTTCGCCGCAAGTAAACATATCTACCGCAACATAACCAATTTCGGGCCATGTATGAACCGAAACGTGAGATTCTGCTAACAATGCCAAAGCCGTTACTCCGTAAGGTTCAAACTGATGCGTCAGTTCCCTCAGCAAAGTTGAGTCAGCCTCTTTGACTCCTTCTTCCAAGGCTTTTTTAATAAAATCAGCATCGTTAAGCAAATCTTTAGGACATTCATACAGTTCCAAGATACAGTGGCTGCCCACCGGAACCAAAGGAGTGTCTTTTTCTAAGTATGATTGATTTGTCATTTCTTCCCCTTCAATAACAAACCTATTATTATAACAGTGACCAGCGATCGGTGACTAGTTATCACCCAGAGAATGCGGTTCATCAATATTGAATTCCTAACTTTTAACTCCTAATTCCTACTCCCTTCCCGGCTTTATGATTACCGGCGTTGAGTGAGGGGGGAGAGGGGGAAGAGGGGGAGAGGGGGAAGAATTTTCAACTGCTAATTCCTAACTCCTAATTCCTAACTCCTAATTCCTAACTCCTAACTCCTAATTCCTAACTCCTAACTCCTAACTCCTAACTCTTTCTCTCCCCATTCCCTCCAATTACGGTTGCGATTCCTGAGTTGGTATTGGTGTTGGTATTGGTGTTGGTATTGGTGTTGGTATTGGTGTGGGGGTTGGTGTTGGGGTTGGCGTTGGTGTGGGTGTTAGTGTTGGCGTTGATGTTGGTGTTGGTGGTGCGGGGTTTTCTACTTGTAAGCGCAGCCGATAATCTTGGGATTCGGATGATGTGGAGACGATGACGAATTCGTAATATCCGTTTTCCCTCAAAGTACCAGACCAGGAGCGTCTTGTGGAGTCTTCTAATAATGCTCTTTTCCCGGAGGGTGAATATATGGAAAATAATACTTTGGGAGAAGCACTTAAGTTGACGGACATTTCTTGCCCTTCGTTGAGTTGGGCGATGAAGATTTTACCTTGTCGGTTTTTAAAGTTACCGCTTCTAGTTACACCTGTATCGCCGCTTGCAAACTCTAGTTTCTCGAAAGCGCTGCGTGCGAATACCGCATTTACTTTGTCGAATACGAATCCTTGCCAAACTTGTCCTACGGGTTGATTGAGGAAATTTTTACCTTTTTGTTCGGGGAATTCTCGGAAGAATGGCGCGTCGGCTAAGTCGTATACCGAACGGCTGCCAACGTTAATATTGTTGATTCTGACTTTCCAGCGATCGCGGTCTGCGGCAGTAAATGTTCCCAGTCTGCGGCGAGCGTCGGAACTCAGGTCTGACATTTTGTTGAGCAATTCGCTTGCCGTTCTATCCCATTGGGCGCGGAGGTCTGCGTCTTCGGGTTCGTCGCTCAAGATCCGCCCGTTTAAGCTGGGGTTTTTCTCCCAAAATCTTTGGTTTACTAGTTTTACATAAAAGTTAAAGTCTATACCTAGTTGTTCGCGACGTGCTTTTAGTCTTTCTTTACGTCTTCGTTCTTCTGCGGAAAATTTTGGATCGACTGGGGGTTCTGTTGATGTCGGCGTTACTGTAGGTGTGGGGTCTTGTCTGGATGTTATCTGAGATACAGCAAAGTATGTTAAACCGCCTAAAGCAGCTGTGGCTAAAAATATCGCGGCGATTCTTCCCGGTGTAAACCAAGTTGTAGATTTGGGTTGAGGCTCGGAGAAACCGGGTGATACGGTTCTAGGTTGGGGAGTTGGAGGGGCAGATTGTGCGGCAGGTGCGACAGCAAAGGTTTTTTCTGTTTGCTGTGGTGGTATTGGTTGAGGAGGTGGTGTTTGTAGTGGCGGGTTATTTATCGGAGCAGGGTTAAGCGTCTGTAAAACCTGGTTGGCACTTTGATAACGTTCTCTCGGTGCGGGAGATAGCATTTTATCTAGCACTTCCCCAAATGCGGGACTAACATTGACGAACCGTCGCCACTGCCATTGCAGGTTATAGTTATCAATTAGTTCTGCTGGTTGTTTACCTGTAAGTAAAACCAGTGCTGTTGCAGCCAAAGCATATAAATCGCTATGGGGTTCCACTAACCCGGTTTGCATTTGCTCTGGGGGAGCATAACCAACTTTTCCCAGTAAAGTTGGGATTGGGGTGGCTGGGGGGCTACCGGGTGCGTAATATTGGGAAGCTACGGTTGCTACAACTTGTTTGACACCGCCGAAGTCTATTAATACTGGTAGTTGGTCAATTTTGCGAAAAATTAAGTTGTCGGGTGAGATATCGCGGTGAATTACACCCAGGGAATGAATATAATCTAATACTGGTAATATTTGCTGTAATAGCTGCTTTACTTCGGTTTCACTAAATTTCATTCCTTGTTGGAGGCGATTATCTAACAAAGAACGATAATTTTCTCCTTCGACATAATCTTGGACTAAAAATAAATACTCTTTATCTTCAATGCTCAGTCGCAAAAGTTCGCGAAAGCGGGGTATTTGGGGATGTTCCAGTTTATAAAGTACGCTGGCTTCTCGTTCAAAAAGTTCTTCCGATTTTTGTAAAACGTACTCAGTTTGAACTTGGGGAGAAAATTCTTTTAAAACACAAAGTTCGCGAAAACGGTTGACATCTTCAGCTAAATAAGTCCGTCCAAATCCCCCCTGTCCCAACTGACGTACTATTAAATAGCGATCGCTCAAAGTTTGTCCCGGTTGGATACCTTTATTTACTGGAGTCTCAACCAACATTTCGCCGCAATGTTGACAAAAGCGACTACCACCAGGATTTTCATGTCCTTTCGAGCATTTAAGGGATGTCATGGGAGGGTTTAGGAGTTAGAAGTTGGGAGTTAGGAGTTGGGAGTTAGGAGTTAGGAGTTATGAGTTAGGAGTTATGAGTTATGAGTTAGGAGTTATGAGTTATGAGTTAGGAGTTAAGAGTTAGGGAGCATCAATCTTTAATCCTATATAGAGGACTTAAGACTTTAGCTATGAGACAAGGACTTACATTCCCTGGCAGATTAGTGGGCGATCGCGATTTTATAATTTACATCGGCTAATGCATGGTATAAACAAATATTATTCGATAATTTAGATAGTTTTGAAGATAAGTTTAAGATTAACCCACTAAGAATGTAAAATCGATCTACTCAAACTGCTCAAACTGCCTGCATTACGACTAAAGCTACAGCGACAGTAAGTAAATTTCCTTTAAATGCTCTTGCCTCCTCTGAGTAATAATTAATTATCCACACCCGACTAGTGAAAACTGATAATTGTTAATTGATAATTGATTTCATCTTTTACTAACTTCTTCATCCGCCAACGCATACCAAATTTGACCAAAAGTTTGTTGTTGAAGGTTCCCCTGTCTTTCCCCAGGAAATAATTTGTCAAACTTACGGTTGGTATCTCTGTTTAAATCTTCAATAGTATAATTACCGAATTCTCCCGATCGCGCTTGTCTTTCCCAAATTTCATAATCTCGTCCGCTATAGGTTCCTAGTTTTTGTCGAGTTTGCGTACCCAGATTAGCTTGTTCTAATTTATCGAGCAAGTTTTTGGCAATACCGTACCACTTCTTCCTCAAAGTTTCATCTTTTGGACTGTTGCTTAAAGTACGTCCGCGAGCGTCTGGATTTTGAGTATAAAAAATTTGATTTACGGTGCGATTAAAAAATAATTCGGGTATTTGTAACTGCTGACGACGCTTTACAATTTTGCCAATATTGTTTGTTTCTTGGCGGCTTAATCCAGTATCGGAATTATTATCTCCTGGCAAACTAGGTAATTCAACTGACGGTAATTGCGGTAAAGAAACACTAGGAAGAGAAAACGAGGTGATAGCATTAATAATTCCACTAATTACCGCCCAAGTACCCGCAAAAACTAAGACAATGACGCTAGTACTTACCAAACTGACGAAAAAAGGACGCATCCAAACGGGTAAATGGATTGTTTGAGCAAAAGCGTTAGTTTTATTATGAAATTTAGTCGCGATCGCACCCGCATTACGTCCCGGAGCAATTACGGCTGTATGAATTTTGCTAATATTAGCATTGGCATTAAAACTAGAAGCAGGAGTAGAAACAGGAGTAGAAGACTGTAAATCTTTTAAAACTTCTTGGGCGTTTTGGTATCTCTCGCTGGGTTTATAAGCCACCATCTTTCTTAACACCGCTTCAAAGTTGGGACTAACTTTAATTTCTTCTCCCCAACGCCATTTACCTTGATAACTATCGTAAAGTTTTTGCGGTTCTTTCCCAACAAGTAGCACCAAAATTGTCACTGCTAACGAGTACAAATCGCTGCTGTGAAAAGCTTTACCTTGACGCAATTGTTCTTCGGGTGCGTAACCCTTTTTACCCAACAACGTGCGATTAACAGGTAATTGCGTAAACCATAATCCTTGAGAAGCTGGTAATTGCTTGACACCGCCAAAATCAATTAAAACTGGTAAATTATCGGTTGTGCGTAAAATCAAATTATCCGGTGAAATGTCGCGGTGAACTACATCTTTTGAGTGAATGTAACTCAATACTGGTAAAATTTGCGTTAATAAATCAAATACTTCTTGTTCGCTAAAACATTTTCCTTGATTGAGTCGTTTTTCTAATAAATCCTGATAATTTTTACCTTCAACATAATCTTGCACCAAAAAGAACAAATCTTTCTTGGAAAACTTTACCTCTAACGAACAGTGACAGCGGGGAATTTGTGGATGTTGAAGCTGTTTTAGTACGCTCGCTTCCCTTTCAAACAATTCTTTTGCTTTCTTTAAATCTTTATCTTCTTCGACTTGCGGTGCAAACTCCTTCAGCACGCAGTTTTTATTCGACTGCTGCATATCCTCCGCCAAATAAGTACGTCCAAAACCACCTTGCCCAAGTTGACGTACAATCTTATAGCGATCGATAATAATCTCCCCAGAAGGAAGAGGCAAAGGTTCGCCACATACAGTACAAAAGCGGTGATTTGAAGAGTTAACGTGATTTCGAGTGCAATAAACCTGCATGATGCCCAAAAAATGAAAGGGTTTTTGCTAATAACTACAACGTTGTCAGATGAATTTACGTATAATTTCCAGGAGTAGGGAGTAGGGAGTAGAAAGTAGAAAGTAGGGAGTAGGGAGTTAGGAGTTAGGAGTTAGGAGTTAGGAGTTAGGAGTTAGGAGTTAAATAATTTTAGATTTTTAGTTAGTAATTAGGAGTTCAAAATTCTACCCCCTCTACCCCCTCTACCCCATCCCCAATTCCCATCTTCTAAATGGCTATAATAATCCGATTTTCCGAGTACAACAAGCGCTATGAACTACGAAAACCAAAGTCAACGGGCTATTAAGGGATTATCCGACTTTTTACATACTCCTCTGGAAACTTTATTACAAAAGCATCTTCACAATCATCCAGAAAAGGAAATAATTAAGTTATTTCGGGATGTTGCTGCAAATGTACCAGCTTACAAAGCTTTTTTGACGCAACAGCAAATTAATCCGGATACGATTCAAACTTTTGACGATTTTCAAAAATTACCGCCACTCACTAAAGATAATTACCTCAAGTGCTATCCTTTAGCGGATTTCTGCCGCGACGGAAAAATAGAAAGCTGCGATACGATCGCGGCTTCATCTGGCTCTACGGGTAAACCTACTTTTTGGCTGCGCTTTTTCACTGATGAGTTGGCGATCGCTACCCGGTTTGAACAAATATTTTACGATAGTTTTTTCGCGGATGACAAACGTACTTTAGCTGTAGTTTGCTTTGCGTTGGGAACTTGGGTAGGGGGAATGTTTACTACTAACTGCTGTCGCTATCTTTCTAGTAAAGGTTATCCCGTTACCGTAATTTCTCCAGGTACAAATAAAGCCGAAATTTTACGAGTTATAGAAGAATTAAGTCCTAATTTTGAACAAACTGTTTTATTAGGATATCCGCCTTTTCTTAAAGATGTAATTGATACGGGTATTGCGATCGGTATTCAATTGAAGCGACATAATATTAAATTTGTAATGGCGGGAGAGGTATTTAGTGAAGAATGGCGGAGTTTAGTAGGGGAAAGAGTTGGTTCACAAAATCCCTGTTATGATTTCGCATCGCTTTACGGTACGGCGGATGCGGGAGTTTTAGGCAACGAAACGCCGTTAAGTATCTGCATTCGGCAGTTTTTGGCAAAAAATCCTTATGCTGCCCGTACTTTATTTGGTGAATCTCGTTTACCGACTTTAGTTCAGTATGACCCGATGAATCGCTTTTTTGAAGTCATACCATCAGCGGATTCTAATTCTAATAAAGAAGGCATAGAAAGAGGTACGATCTTATTTTCTGGAGACAATGGAATTCCCTTGGTACGTTACAACATTTTAGATAATGGGGGAATAATTACTTATGATGCAATGCTTCAGTTTTTATTAGAATGGGGATTTAACCCGACAGAAGCATTATCAAATACCAGAGGAATTCGTAATTTACCCTTCGTTTTTGTATTTGGACGTTCCAACTTTACTATTTCCTATTTCGGCGCGAATATCTATCCAGAAAATATTAAAGTTGGTTTAGAACAACCTGTAATCCGAGATTGGGTAACGGGTAAGTTTGTGATGCAAATCCAAGAAGATGCAGATAAAAATAATTTTATATCTATAGCTGTAGAATTAGCTCCTGAAGTTGAAGCCAATGAAGAGAAAAAACAAGCTGTAGAGGATTCTATTCTTAAACAGCTAATACGACTTAACAGCGAATTTGCAAATTACGTTCCCCCAGAATATCAAACACCAGAAGTGAGATTATTACCAATGGGAGAACCAGAGTATTTTCCTCAAGGCGTGAAGCATCGTTATACGCGGAGTTAGGAAGATGGGGGAGAGAGGGGAGAGGGGGAAGAGAGGGAAGAGAGGGAGATAGGGAAAAGAATTTTTTATTCCTAACTCCTCACTCCTAACTCTTAACTATTTACAATTCCCAATGCCCAATTCCCAGTGCCCAATTCCCAAATTTTTACAAATCGGGAGGCAAAATAACGTTGTCGATCACGTGGATTATACCGTTGCTGGCTTTGATGTCAGGCTGAACTACGGTAGCGTCATTTACCTGTACGCCCGTACCTGGGTCAACTTTAACGCTAATTGGTCCGCCTTCGACGCTTTTTACTTCCCCTGATTTTAAATCGGTGGAAAGTACTCTACCCGGTACTACGTGATAGGACATAATTTTCACCAGTACTTCTTTGTTTTCTGGCTTTAATAAATCCTGTACCGCGTCTTGTGGTAACTTCGCAAATGCTGCATCGCTAGGCGCAAAAACTGTAAAAGGACCATTTCCCTTTAAAGTATCTACTAACCCTGCTGCTTGCAAAGCTTTAACCAGCATTGTAAACGAAGGATTTGACTGCGCTACAGTTACAATGTCCTGATTCTCGGTTCCTGCTGATGGTTGAGTTGGTTGTGTTTCCGCCCCCGGCACTGTTGGAACTTGCGTTCCCGGCAAAGGAGGTACATTTCCTGGTGTCGGTGGTATTGGTGCGGGTATTGGTGCTGGTACAGTTGAGGGTGGTAAAGGTGCTGGTGAAGTTGAGGGTGTTCTATTTCCACAAGCAGCGCGATTGTACGGACACTCATCTAAAATACTTGGTCTGGGATTAAGTACCCCGCCGCTTTGCGCTAATATTTTACTTGGCTTATCGCTTTTGTTTGTCCGTATAACTGCTTCATTATTAGTTTCGGATACCGGAACTGTTTGACTGCGGTTATAAGCAGCTTCTGTAAAAACACTGGGATTAGGATTGAGCGCGTTGTTTGCTCTCGCTGGCAAACCCATCAGTAAACTGATGCTGGTCACTCCCACAATGCCAGTTAATTTAGTCAGTAAATTACTGTAATATACCTTCATGGTGATGTTATCTGGCTTTTATTCCACACTTTACATTAAAGACTTATACCATTTTCTCAGGCAAAAAATCTAACTCGTAGAGTCGGATTTATGTTGCTTTATGGCAATGTTGGTGATACTCTATTTATCCCAAATCATCTGGCTAACTTTATCGATCGCAATATCGCGATTATTTAATAGTAAAGACTCTCTATTTTTATTTATAGTTCCACAGTATATGTTTGTAATTATTGTAGCATACGCATAAGTTTAAAGATAACTTTTTTACATAAGTTGGCTAGATATAGAATAAGTAAAAGATTAAATAAAAAAATGTCAGGATTGAATTTTCTGTGCTAGTAAATATTTGATTTTTTTATGGTTTATAAGTCACGGGACTTAAAGACCAAAAGCTAAATGCCATACTGGGTAAGCATTTTTAATTTAATATAAAAATATTTGGTTGAATTTAGTTATTCATAAATAATCAATTATTCGAGTATTCTTTGACAATTTTCTTCAAAAAAATGGTTTTTTATCAAAAATCAAATAAGTCTTCAATTTCGCAAGCATAAGGAAGCAAAAAAACGATCGCTCTGTAGACATAATTCCCAGGTAATAAAAATCTTAATTTATAACTTGAAATTATTCTTAACAAAAATAAAGTTGTAGAATTTATAGGTCAACAAATTACTGAAGTGCTAATTATGTTAGAGTTATACCAATTTGAACTTTCTCAATACTCAGAAAAAGTGCGTCTGATTCTAGATTATAAAGGTCTAGAATACCGCAAAATAGAGGTAACACCTGGCATAGGGCAGGTAGAATTATTTCAAAAAACAGGGCAACGTCAAGTACCCGTACTCAAAGACGGTAGCAGATATATCGCGGATTCTACGGAAATAGCGAAGTATATAGATGCACAATACCCCGAACGTCCGCTGATGCCGCAAGATGCAAAACTTCGGGGATTATGCTTAATGATGGAAGAATGGGCAGATGAATCCATTGGTACAAAAAGTAGAAAAGCTTTATTTTCCGCTATCAGTAAAGACCAGTATTTTCGTAAATCTTTGTTACCCAATTCAACGCCAGATGTACTGAAAACCTTGGTGGAAGGAGTACCGGGTGACATACTCAAAGTGTTGGGTGTGGGGGTAGGTTACAGCCCCGATGCGGTACAAGGTGCCATGAGAGACTTGAAACAAGATTTAGAAGCTTTGACATTGATATTAGAAGATAGCCCTTATTTGCTAGGAGATGAACCGTGTCTTGCCGATTTTGCAGTAGCAGGTTTATCTATATTGTTAAAGTTTCCAGACGGTGCTTATTTAGATTTACCGCCAACTATTAAAGGTAAAGGAGTACCGGGTTTAGCAGACAATCCAATTTACCAACCCTTCTTTGATTGGCGCGACAAACTTTACGTGCAATTTCGCAAACCAATAATCGGTTCCACTATTAACAGCCCCAGTGCGCCGACATCGATTCAGATTGATTAAAAAAGTTAGGAGTTAGGAGTGATGAGTTAGGAGTTAAAAAATTATAGTTCATGACTGCTAGCTAGATACCGAACGCTTACGAAGTAATGAGTTACATCTAATATGAAAAGCTTAAGACCAACTTATTGTACCGCGTCTTTATCGCTTATATATAAGCTTTTAGCTTTTCCTACACATTAGATGTAAGTTATGAATTACAAATTCTCAACTCCTAATTTCTAACTCTTAACTCCTAACTCCTAACTCCTAACTTCTAATTTCATTAAAATTTGTTCGTACAATTGTTCGCATAATTAATACAGTAGAACTAAAATTCTTTTAAGCAGAACGAATAAATTATGCGTTGACTATATGAATTCTATTAGCAGACAACCATTAGGTTCGGTTATTCAAGGTTCTTTAACTGGGGGGTTGGAAGTAAGATTACATCCCGATATTTTGGTTGAAGATATGCGGGTGGGTAAGTTTCTGGTTGTGCAAGGGGTGCGATCGCGCTTTTTCTGTATGCTGACGGATGTGGCGTTGGGAATTTCCAACCAGAGGATTGTGGCTTATCCTCCGAGTTGGGAAGATACTTTTATGCGCGATATTTTGGCTGGAAGCGGTACTTACGGTACTATTAATCTCTCACCGATGTTGATGTTTACTCCCGAATCCAACGAATCCGATTTTGAGGGAGATAATAAGTCTGCAAAGATAAAAGCGGCTGTAAATACTAGTTTGGCATCGTTTCAAGCACAAACTAGTACTACAATGGAATTAATGCCAGTTAAAACAATTCCAAGTCATTTTAGCCAAGTTTACGAAGCTTCCCAAGATGACTTTCGCCGCGTATTTGGTTGGGAAGACGATCCACAAAGGAAGAATTTTTCCATCGGGCAACCATTGGATATGGATGTACCCGTTTGCATCGATCTAAATAAGTTTGTAGAAAGAAGTAATGGCGTTTTTGGTAAATCTGGAACTGGTAAATCCTTCTTGACGCGATTACTTTTAGCCGGGACAATTAAGAAAAATGCTGCGGTAAATTTAATTTTTGATATGCACTCGGAATACGGTTGGGAAGCGGTTTCCGAAGGTAAGAATTTAAATATTGTTAAGGGTTTAAAACAGTTATTTCCCGGTAAAGTAGAAGTTTACACCTTAGATCCAGAGTCTGCAAAACGTCGGGGAGTGCCTCACGCCCAAGACCTTTATTTAAGTTACGACCAAATAGAAGTAGAAGATATTAAGTTATGTTCTCGTGAATTGGGACTTTCCGACGCGAGTATTGATAATGCTAATATTCTTCATGCCGAATTTGGTAAATCTTGGATTGTTCAACTATTGAACATGACAAACGAAGAAATCAAAATGTTTTGTGAAGAAAAGCGGGGACACCAAGGTTCAATTACCGCATTACAGCGCAAACTGTTGCGGATGGACAACATGAAGTATATGCGTGCTGCTTGTCCGCACAATTATATTACTCAAATCATGCGATCGCTCGAAGTTGGGAAAAATGTTGTAGTAGAATTCGGTTCTCAATCGGATATGCTTTCTTATATGTTGGTGACGAACATGATTACTCGACGCATTCACCAACAATACGTTCGTAAAGCAGAAAAGTTTTTGCAAACCAAAAATCCCGTCGATAAACCATTGCAGTTAATGATTACAATCGAGGAAGCACACCGTTTTCTTGACTCGGCGATCGTGCAAAGTACTATTTTTGGTACAATAGCTCGCGAAATGCGGAAATATTTCGTAACTTTGCTAGTAGTAGACCAAAGACCTTCAGGGATAGATAATGAAGTCATGTCCCAAGTTGGTACCCGCATCACCGCCTTACTCAACGACGAAAAAGACATCGACGCGATTTTTACAGGAGTTTCCGGGGCTGGAGGCTTGAAATCAGTGTTAGCGAAACTAGATTCCAAGCAACAAGCATTAATTTTAGGTCATGCCGTTCCCATGCCCGTCGTCGTGCGTACCCGTCCTTATGACAGTGCATTTTACCAAGAAATTGGCGACCCCGACTGGGAAGAAAAACCAGACGAAGAAGTATTTGCAGCAGCAGAATTAGCAAAAGCAGATTTGGGGTTTTAATCAGTGAGCAGTGAGCAGTGAACAGTTACCAGTTATGAATTTATAACTCCTCACTCATAACTCATAACTCCTAACTTGTTCTACCCCCTCTCGCCTCTCTCTCAAAATGTAATCCAGTTTCCTTGACGCGATTTCAAGATTCTGGCAGTGTTAAGCTTGATAAGTCTGAGTGCCTGGTGTTGCAAATATACGATACTACCATACATTGTGATATCATCCTTTTTTATGTCCTAAACTAACCTTCAGATAGAGTATTTTGAAGCTGGGAACGGCGAAAATACTGACTACAGGACAACAATATGACTACAAATTCACAATTACCGATTCCGCAATAGCTTAATTTAGTGACATCCACCCATGACAAATCCCCTTAAGTTCGGTTATCCGGCTATTTGCGGAGAACCGGATTAGCTTTTTTCACGTCACTATATATATATAAAGTCATTCGCAAAAAGGATAAGTAATTATCTTTTTTGGCAAAGCTGCTGCTAATGCATTATAATGGAAAGATTTATTTGAAGCTACTTTACTATCGACAAAATATGTCGTAATATTAAATTAAGTAAAACTCATACTGACTTCATATTTAAGTGTCGCTGTTAGTGACTCAGGAAAACAGATAAATTGTTGAAACCATAAAAGTTTACTTCTAGGGGATTGATAAATAAAGGGAGGCTGGGGAACTGATGGGGAAAGTTCGCCGTCTGGGAAATCCCTATACACTTTAAGGGTTTTCTGAAGGTATTTTATATTAGTTCCCGGACTAGTATATTCATATTATTTTCCATGCCCTCCCAAGTAATTAAATACTCATCGTATTTACGGAGTAGAGGAAGACGCACCAATGCCCATCGAAAACACTGTAGCTGAAAAAAATAATACCAAGTTTACGGCTGATATGGTGCGAACCTATCTGCGCGAGATTGGTAGAGTACCGTTGCTTACCCGCGAGCAAGAAATTATTTTCGGGAAGCAGGTGCAAAAAATGATGAAGCTTGTCGAAGCAAAAGAGGCTTTAGCGAAGAAGCTGGGGCGAGAAGTTAGCTTAGAAGAGTGGATAACTGAAGTTGATTTACCCGAAACTGAACTGAAAAAGACGGTTTTTGAAGGTAAACGCGCTAAGCAGAAGATGATTGAAGCAAACTTGCGCTTAGTTGTGGCGATCGCCAAAAAGTACCAGAAGCGAAACATGGAATTTCTGGATTTAATTCAGGAAGGAGCTTTAGGATTAGAGCGGGGTGTAGAAAAATTTGACCCTACTCGCGGCTATAAGTTCTCCACATACGCTTACTGGTGGATTCGCCAAGCGATTACTCGCGCGATCGCACAACAAGGAAGAACTATTCGCTTACCAATTCATATTACTGAGAAGCTCAACAAAATCAAAAAAGTACAGCGCGAACTTGCTCAAAAGTTGGGAAGATCCCCATCTCCAAACGAAATTGCCAAAGAGTTGGATTTGGAACCCGCACAGATTCGCGAGTACTTAAACATGGCTCGTCAACCAGTTTCTTTGGATGTCCGAGTTGGTGACAATCAAGATACTGAGTTACAAGAAATGCTCGAAGATGACGGTCCCTCACCAGAGTATTACACAACTCAGGAGTTCTTACGCCAAGACTTAAACAACTTATTAGCGGAACTTACCCCCCAACAACGGGAAGTTCTGACTTTACGCTTTGGATTAAATGATGGCAATGAAATGTCTTTAGCCAAAGTCGGCGAACGTTTGAGTCTTAGCCGCGAGAGGGTTCGTCAATTAGAGCATCAAGCACTTGCTCATTTACGTCGCCGTCGTGCCAATGTTAAAGAATATGTCGCTAGTTAATAACTAGATGTCGCAATCGAATAGATTATCTACGACGCGCCTCCCGAAAGGGGGGCGATTTTCTTTGTATTGCTCTATTTAGTACATTCTCTATTCCCTAATTGAAAAAACCAGCTTTCTGAATACATCAAATTTTCATAACATATAAAATTGTTATATAGCATGATGATTTGATGTAGTTATCAAAATTTCGGTAAAAATCCATAAATAATCTGTTCATAATTGGTTTTTCTTCAAGTGCCTCGCCAAAACACTCAGCAAATTTATTTATTTTATATTTTCAGAGAGAAACAATTAATTAGAAATTTTTATAAATAATCAAAATGCTGTATGTCAATGTTTATAAACCCTGAAAATCTTGTGTAAACTAGGTTCCGTTCTGTAACACCGCAGTCAGTTTTATAAGTTTTTGCAAATTAATATATGTCAATAGAAAGATGACAAAGGTTACAAACTTTAAATTTATGTATCTACTTTTGGTAGCATATTGTTTTTCTAATTCATTCTTTTGAGTCAACCATAAGGAAGAATACGAACACTTATAGCAATGGTAGTATAAAGTCAACATCGAAAAGTTAAACAAAAGTTTTAAGAACTTACGGTTTTTTTAACCGGACAATATAAATTAAAGTTTTAATAGCACTATTCAAAAACACGTAGTTTGATTTTAGACATTACACGGATAAACATTCATTTAGAGGAGAAATCGGGTGCTTAAACGTATCAACAAATTTATTCCACCCCGTCGTTTTGCAGTTCCTTTGTTAGGCATATTTATAGCTATTGGTGCAATAAGTCAACGCGCTCAGCCAGTTTTATCCGAACAAATTGCTCGACTGCAAACAACATCTCCATCAGATTTGCAAGAACAAACGCCTGTCCATATTTGGATGGAAGATGAAAATACTGACGTTACTTCCGAATCGATTTCCAAGTCAGCGCGGTTGCGAAGAGTGCTAGATAGTTCTCCCGAATCGCAACCTGTAGTTAACGTATCTCCTGGTGAAACTTATACTTGGATACAGCGAAATACTTCTAGTTCTGAAGATGTTACACAAGAATTGGAAAGTGTAAATAGTCCGATAGCAAGGATTTCTGAAGAGAAGGTATCTATTAAAGCAGCGATACCTCAAACAAATTTTCCGAATGAAAATGGTGTATTTCTTTATGGAAGTTCGCGGCAACCGGGACAATTTGGTAAAGGATATATTGTCTTTGAAAAACTTGGCGGTAAGGTTGTAGGTGCAATGTATATGCCTTCTTCGGAGTTCAATTGCTTCCAAGGAACTCTAGATAATTCAGGTGAAATAGCGATGACTGTTAAAGGTTATGCTGGAGATATTCACCCAACTCAAGTAGCTTCGAGGAATAGTTTGCCGTCTGTTGACCATGATGAGTTATCAAACTACGCTTATTCGGTTACATTACAAGATTATTATCAGCTTGATACCGTTGGGAATAATGACCGAGATATTTTAAAAGCCTGTCAAGCTAATTTTCAATAAAGCGCGTTAGTTGTTAGTTGTTAGTTGTTAGTTTTTACTAACAACTAACCAATCTTAATACTCAATTCCGGGCTGTGCTTTTACAGCTTGATCGCGGAAAGGATGTTTAATTAAGTTCATTTCGGTAACTAAATCGGCTCGATCGATTAGCGATTGAGGTGCGCCTCTACCTGTTAGTATTACATGATTTCTTTCGGGTTTTTGTTCCAATCCAGCTAATACCTCCTCAACTCTTAAATAGCCTACTTTAATAGCTATATTTATTTCATCTAAAAGTACTACCTTATACGAACGATCGCGGATATATTCCAATCCTTTATCCCAAGCTGCTTGAGCTTTTTCAATATCGCGATCGCGATCTTGGGTTTCCCAAGTGAATCCTTCACCCATCGCATGAAATTCTAACTGTCCATTTTCTTTCCAAACACTAAATGCTTTTTTTTCCGAAGGTTCCCAAGCACCTTTGATAAACTGAATTATTGCTACTTTATACCCATGTCCGAGAGAACGCAGCACCATTCCTAAAGATGCTGTCGTTTTTCCCTTACCATTACCAGTATTGACAATAATTAGACCTTTTTCGAGAGAAGCGTCTGCTATTCTTTGATCTTGCACTTCTTTACGTCGCTGCATTTTTTTACGATACTGTTCTGGCGTTAGCGAGTTACTTTCGGTAACACTTACATCGGATGTATCACTAGACTGATTATCTTTCATATACCCTGTGTTTTTATAAGCAAGTTCCCGAACCTTCGATCGCTTAGGTAAAAGAACTTGTTTTTTATATTTATATTTAACTATCTTTACAGAAAATTCACCATTAATTCAAGGTAATTAACAGCTTTTCATCGTAAGTTATAAAGTAAATAATAAACTATTGTTTATTTGTATTAACGATTTTTAATTTGTAGTGTTGTTTTTTACAGATAAAAACGTCAAAAAATAAACTGCATTTTTATTATTACGCCAGATATACGCAATCAAATTAATTAACAAAAAACTAGATTTTTATGAAGTTAAGTGTTGTCATTCCATGTTTTAACGCAGCTAATACTATTGCGGCTCAATTAGAGGCTTTCACCAAGCAGCAATGCTCCCAACCTTGGGAAATTATTATTTCTGACAACGGTTCAACAGATGAAACTTTAGAGATTGTTAAACAATATCAGCAGATTCTACCTAATATACGTATAGCGGATGCATCAGCTACTAAAGGTTCAGCCCATGCTCGTAATGTCGGTGCGAGTATAGCTATATCTAAGAATTTAGCATTTTGCGATGCTGATGATGAAGTCACTTCTGTGTGGGTAGCAGCAATGATCGAAGCACTTTCCAAGCATGACTTTGTAGCTGGTTGTAGCGATTATGCAAAACTAAACGAATCCTGGGTAGTAAAATGCTGCGGATTAAGAGAAGCTAACGGAATCAAAGATTACATATATTTTCCATATGCGGCAGGAAACAATCTTGGTGTTAAACGTTCGGTTCATAATGCAGTAGGTGGTTTCGACGAAACGATGCTGTTGCTTCAAGATATAGATTACTGCTGGAGAATACAACAAACGGGTATAAAACTTGAAGCCGCATCAGATGCAGTGATTTATTTTCGGTTTCGCGACACTGTTAAAGCTATGTACCGTCGTTGTTGGAGATTAGCTTGTTACGATATTTTGCTACATCAAAAACATCAACAAATGGGAATGCCTAAATTAATTAAATGGCGGAATTTTTCTAAAGATGCTGTAATTCTTCCTTTGAAATTTTTGATTAAAGTCCGCGATAAAGAAAGCTTAGTGAGATGGATGTTAGATGTTGCTTGGCTGGGAGGACATTTACAAGGGTGTTTCAAATATAACTACTTGGTTATTTAATAAAATATAGATATAAGGTTTTCTAATGCAACGCGCTTTTATAGTTGCTGGTAACAAAGCAATAATTCGAGCTTCAGCTAAGATATTTGTGATTCTTGTTTAAAATTTACTCTTAGAAACCGGGTTTCTTTAAGCGGAATTGAGAATGTTGCAAAATGTTAGTTAAAAGTCAATAGTTAATTTAAAAAGACAATTAACAACAAATGATACCAAAAAAACACAAAAATACGTATAATTTTTAATACTAGTAATATATTTAGGTTGCTAAATCGAATAAATAAAAAATAGGGATTATATAGAAGCAGAAGCCATCTGCATATCTTCTTATAAAGAAATTGAATTACTAATTACCAAACTAGAAATTAATATCTCCCCATTACTACTTCTGTATGTTATACTTACCGAGGAGAATAGAATTCGGTAGACAGCGTTTGTTTTTAGTATTCACAGACTTATCTCCGAAATGTAAATCTCTACACACTCATGATTTCGGAGACGATCCATGTCAATTTACGTAGGCAACCTTTCTTACGACGTTACAGAGGAAAACTTGAACGCCGTTTTTGCAGAATATGGCACTGTAAGACGAGTTCAAATTCCTACCGACCGCGAAACAGGTAGAGTACGCGGTTTTGGTTTCGTCGAGATGGGTTCAGAAGATGAAGAAGCAGCAGCTATTGAAGCTCTTGATGGCGCTGAATGGATGGGACGCGACCTTAAAGTAAATAAGGCAAGACCCAGAGAGGAGAGAAACTCCTTTGGTGGTAATCGGAGAAATAACAATTTCCGCAACCGCTACTAAGCTTAATTGGTTTAACTTAAATAGTTTAGTCTTTTAGTT
Source organism: Rivularia sp. (in: cyanobacteria) (assembly GCA_965234645.1). Classification (GTDB taxonomy): domain Bacteria; phylum Cyanobacteriota; class Cyanobacteriia; order Cyanobacteriales; family Nostocaceae; genus Rivularia. The sequence continues at coordinate 2,013,054 of OZ248344.1, forward strand.
TGGTCAATAAATTTTGATTCGTTCACGGCTCAGGCAAGACTGCTTGGGTTTTTTTAATGGGGGAAAGGCAATTGAATAATTCATAAATCTAGAAACCCGGTTTTTTTCAAAACCGGGTTTTTAAGTATTAGGACTAGTAGTCAATTGCATTAAATTTGACAGGTTTGTAGTAAGGGCTTAAGCCCCAAATCCGGAGGCGCTAAAGCGCTTACTACAAACCTATCAGAATTAATAAAAAGGAGTATTAGGGGGAACAAAAGCGTCTCTACAAATTTGCTGCTGTAATTTTTGTCTGAGCCAAGGATGCTTGAATTAAAGGATGCCCAAACTTCTTAACTTGTTCGACCAAAACTTCTCCGGCTTTTTCGGGGGAACCAGTATTAAACGGCGGTGCGGGGTTATATTCCAATAAAAGCTGAATCATTTTTGCAGTTTCCTCGCCGCAAAGCTGACTGGCAACTACTAACCCAAAATCAATACCAGCGGTTACACCACCACCTGTAATTCTGTTTCGATCTATTACTACTCTTTCTGTTGCAACTTCAACTTTCAGCATTGCCAAATGTTCGCGAAATAGCCAATGACAACCAGCGCGATAACCTTGTAACAAACCAGCAGCAGCAAGAATTAAAGAACCAGTGCATACAGAAGTTATATATTTTGCCGTTTTAGATTGCTGTTGCAGAAATTCCAGTACCTCCGAATCAGCCATTGTCTGCACAAATCCCATCGCACCACCGGGAACGCAAATAACATCTAATTGCGGACATTGATTAAAAATCGTAGTTGGTAAAATAGTTAACCCCTCATTACTGGTTACTAAGTCCAGATTTTTCCATAAAAGATACACGCGAGCATCGGGAATCAAGGAAAATACTTGATGCGGTGCGGTTATATCAAGCTGAGTCATACCAGGGTAAATAACTAAACCAATGTGATATTTAGGTTGATTAGTCATTTTTATATTTTCTTTAATGTTATCTACTATGCTAAAAATGACTTCAAAATTTGCATAGTCCTCAACTGGGTACATTAAATGGCTAATCTACACAATCTATTTGACGCTATAGCCACAGCAAAAAACGAGCATCAGTTGCGAATGCGCTTTATGGATATGGTTGGCGAGCATTTCGGCGTACAGCGTTGGGGAATTCATATGTTTAATGAAAATAATTCCTATATCGCAGTTGAGATTCGCGGTTTACCTAATGTCGATCGCTTTGTAGAACGATACGCAGAATTCGGTCGTAATGTTGACCCGGTGCTGCGTTATGTTACCGAACATCATGCACCAGCCCATGAAGAAATGGTCTTACCTCACGGTGGTTGGAAGCAATGCGAATTATATAAAAATTGCTGTGCTTATTACGACCACGAACATATCATGACGGGACCGATAGTTGGTGGAGGAAAGCTTATTGGTGCGATTCATTTTGCACGTGTAGGTGAAACTACTGCATTTAATTATCAAAATATTGCCGATTTAAGCGGTGTTTGCATTCATCTCTCAGCCTGTATTGCAACCCTAAATCAACAAACAATATTTAATTCACATTTAAGCTATCGTCTCACACCCCGCGAAATCCAAATAGTACAACTTGTAGCACGGGGTTTAACTAATAAACAAGTTGGTGCGGAACTTTGGATTACGCAAAACTCAGTCAAACAAGCTTTAAAGCGGATGTTTCGTAAATTAGAAGTTTCCTCGCGTACCCAAATGGTAGCGAAATTGCAAGATATCCTGAATTAGCCGATATGAAGTTGTATCTAAATGGTAAGCGATCGCCAGGGGTTTCCCCCATCAGCAAATCGCGCAACCGTAGAGTAATCAATCAAAATGTATTGTAAATTACTTGTTATCGATTTTGCACTCTGAAAAAATAGTGAAACAGCGCAGTGTTGGGGGTTTTCTCCACTCGCTGTTGTTGAAAAGAGTCAAAGCCCGGATAATAGTTTCTCCATTTATTTAAAATTAGCTAATTCCTTGATTATGTCAACTGAGTTAATTGTTTTAATTGCTGCACTGATTGTAGGTTGGATAGTTTTTCAAGCTTTATTAAAACTACTAAAAACTACCATTAGTACGGCGATCGCTGTTTTTATTATCGTTGTTATTCTAGGATTTTTTGGTGTTTCCTTTGAAGACTTAATTCGAGAAATTACCAATTTACCTCAAACTCTGATGCACCTATTTCCAAATAGATAATTATTTTGGTAAATTGGTAAGCTATGCAAGAATAGCTTTATTTTTTGATCAAAATATACGCTTTCGCGTAGGTCGGTAATTGCTTAATATACTGATTAAAACTAGCTTTACTTTTAAAAATACCCGCCAAAAAATCGAGTTGATGAAAGTTGGGTAAAAACGCACCACCTGTATCTGCAACAACTCCCATTCTTAAGTGTCTGCGTCCATTTTTCATATACTCAATAACTATCATTTTACCCAAACCAACATTCAGTACATCGCCAGCAAAAGTGACTCCTGACTTAATAGATATTTTTTCATCTATTTTATAGCCATATCCTTTAATATCCTTAACTTCTCTGAAATACCAATAACGCTTTTGCGATCGCGGATTTATTCCTCTGACATAAGGTATTTCATTACTTCTATCAACGTTGAAATAAGCAGAAGAACCGCCACCTAGATCGACAAGTATTGTTCCTTCCATCAAGGCTTCTTCTAAACCTTCTCTTGTCATATAAACAATAGGCTCAACTTTGCCAAATTCCTTTCCACCAGGTTCGTAAATACCCGATAATACATCTTGCTTAGTGTATTTAGTGTAGAATTTATCGGTAATGGCAGTATCTTTGAGGCTGTAAAGAGGAATATTGAATTTAGCAGTTTTCTTACGAGAACCAGGATGAACAAAGACAGCGTATTTGGTAATTCGTAAATCTTTGCGTTGTGGTTCTTTGGGATTATAAGCAGACCATCTAATAACTCGAAAATTAGAGTTGATAAAATTGGGGTCTTGTAAACGAGTCGGACGATTATTTGCAATATCTTCTTGCAATACAGCAATCATAAAATCAAGAGTTTTCGTAATATCTTCTACAGATACTCCTTGAGTACCAAGCACCCCCGGACGTAAAATATTAGGGTCATCATTAGCATGATCTTGATAATATTGTCTCGTATTGATTAAAGTAGCTAATAAATCCGATTGATTGAAACTAACTTTATTACTGCTGGGTAATTTAGCAGGACTAAAAAGTTTATTACCATTAATGCTATATTGATATTTTTTTAATTCGTCAATAACTTTGTAAGCCTGCGATAGTAGCTGAGGTTGATATAGATTATTTGTTAATCTAGTTGGTGATGAAGTATCAGGTAGAAGCGAAAAACTAGAAGTTAGTTTTAGACTTGAATTCGTTAAATGCTGTTGGGGTACGGTCGAAATATTCTGCCGATTCAAAGATGTATTTTTGATATTTTGTAGAGAATTATTATTTTGAGTTAACCGTTGTTCTGAAGAACCATAAGCATAGCTACTCACACTCCCAGCCAATAAAAAACTAGCCAAACCTAATACAAAACGCATTTTTGGAATAAACATAAGAAAAAAATCTACCGCTAACTGATTGTAATACCAGGAAAAATAAAATAGGTTAAAGGTTAAAGGTTAAAGGTTAAAGGTCAAAGGTCAAAGGTTAAAGGTTAAAGGTTAAATCTCTTAACTCCTAACTCCTAACTCCTAACTCCTAACTCCTAACTCCTAACTCCTAACTCATCACTCCTAACTCTTAACTCATCACTTTTTCTTCCCCCTCTTCCCCCTCTTCCCTCTCTCCCCCTTCTATCCAAAGAGCAAATATACTTCATAATTAACAAAGGTTCACTCTCACAAAGCTATGTACTTAACTTATTTAGACAGCAACAGTTGGTTACTTGAAATAGGGGGTCAAAATATACTGATTGACCCTTGGCTAGTTGGTTCCCTAACTTTCGCTAATTTAGATTGGCTATTTAAAGGTTCTCGCCCTCAAGAACGCGCCATACCGGAAAAAATTGACCTGATTTTACTATCTCAGGGTTTGGAAGATCACGCTCATCCGCCGACGCTTAAGCAACTCGATCGCAATATTCCGGTTGTCGCTTCCGAAAATGCTGCTAAAGTCGTCAATGAGTTAAATTACCAAAAGGTGAACTCACTCGCTCACGGTGAAACTTTCACTCTTAATGGTAATGTCGAAATTACAGCTACTCCCGGTTCTCCCATTGGTCCGAATTTAGTAGAAAACGGTTATCTTCTCAAAGAGCTTGAAAGCGGTTTTATTCTTTACTACGAACCTCATGGTTATCATTCTGAGTTACTGAAAAAATCGGCTCCCATCGATGTTGTCATCACCCCATTGATAGATTTAGGCTTACCCCTGATCGGATCAATTATTAAAGGTAAAGAAAAAGCTTTAGAACTCGCTAAATGGCTCGAACCCCAAATAATGTTACCAACAGCCGCAGGTGGTGATATTACGTTTGAAGGATTGCTAATGAACTTCATCAAGCCAGAAGGAACCGTTGAAGACTTTCGTTTGCTGTTACAAAAACACAATATATCAGCCGAAGTACTCGAACCAAAAAGTGGCGATCGCTTTCAATTAGATTTGCAAAAACGAGCAGTTTCGGGAGTTTCCAATTAAATTATAATCTCTAGGGCAGAACGGTATATCAGTACTAATAATTCAATTAATTAGCGACCAAATAGTTAATTTGGTCTATTTTTCTTATGTTGTTATAGCAGTAACCACAATCGTTAGAACATTTCCCTATTCTCTACTCCCTACTTTCTACTCCCTTGATAATTGTTTTATAATACAATGTTTTTACTATAAATCTGTTAAATATTTATACAACTATATTTATTCGTAATTGTTACAGGAATCTCCTATGAAGTTAAATTTAGTACGTCCAATTGCATTTATTGATTTAGAAACAACAGGAATAGATATTGTCAAAGATAGAATTATACAAATTGCTGTATTAAAAGTATTTCCTGACGGTAAGGAAGAAATGAAAACATGGATGATTAATCCTACTATTCCGATTCCCGCTGTCACATCGGAAATACACGGTATCTACGACGAAGACGTAAAAGATAATCCGACTTTCAAAGACATAGCCGATAGTTTAGCAAACTACATTAATGATAGCGACTTGGCAGGATATAACTCGAATCGATTTGATATTCCTGTATTGATAGCAGAATTCTCACGTGTTGATATCGATTTCAAACTTGAAGGAAGAAAAATCATCGACGTACAAACCATTTTTCATAAAATGGAACCTCGTAGTTTGAAAGCAGCTTATAGATATTATTGCGGGGAAAAATTGGTCGGCGCTCACGATGCAGAAAACGATATCCGAGCTACATACGAAGTTTTTAAAGCGCAATTAGAACGCTACGAAAATGAGGAATACGAGGACAAAGATGGCAATATATCTTATCCCGTAAAAAATAATCTGGATGAATTACAAGAATTCATACCCTTTGATTTTTTAGACCCCACAAAACGAGTTATTTACGACGAAAACAACGAAATAATCTTTAATTTTGGTAAATACAAAGGTAAACCTGTAGCTGAATCATTTAAGAAAGAACCGAATTATTACAAATGGATGATGGAAAAGGAGTTTTCTGTTTTTACTAAAAAAGCAGTTACAAAGATTTGGGAATCGATTCATCAAGGGGAGAAGTAAAAGAGGATGGGGAGTAGCGAGTAGCGAGTAGCGAGTAGGGTATATCAGTATGTCTGAAGTTGATGCTGTAAAAAAATTGAAGAGTGCAGGCTTATTTATAAACGCATTAGGAACAAATAAACCATGTGAGAATGGTTATACTATTGCAAAACCAAAACAGGCTCGTGGTAATACAAGAAAAAACTGGGAAGTTTTGATAGCTGTTAAAGGAGGTCTTAAATGGAATAAGGTACGATGTGATACTCCTATTTCTTACCTTTACCCAAAAAATAATAAATGGATTTTTCGAGTCGGGGAATTCACATCAGCAGTAGAACCTGGTGATTTTGAGGAAGAGTTCGCATCAATTAATGATGCCGTTCCTGCTGTTCTAGATTATTACTTTGGGAACCCATCTAAAATGAATCTACCTGAATTATTTGAGGAGAAATACAACTAACCCAGATTATCCTACAGAACTATCAATTAAAGTAGATAAAACCTTCTGAGCATGATTCGCACCTCCAGGAACTCCTTCAATCGTAGCCATCAAACTAGCCCCTCCAATCAACAGTAAATATTGTTGGGAAAATGATTCTGAATCCTTGACTCCTGCTTGCTCGGCTAGTTGCTTAACGTGAAGACGAATTGACTCTCTAACTCCTACCGAAACGCTATGAGCCGGATGAGAAGCATCAGCTATTTCTAATACGGCATTAATAAAAGGACAACCCCGAAAATTAGGGCTAGCATACCAATCCCGCATCACATCAAAGGTTGCTAGTAATCTTTCTTTAGGTGTATTTCCGCTATCTCTTACCGCTACTTCAAACCATCGCAACCATTCTGTGGCTCGATGTTTCATTACTTCTTCAATCAGTTTTTCTTTAGAAACAAAATACCGATACAGAGTCTTTTTAGCTACGCCACTAGTAGCAATAATTTCGTTAATACCTACGTTTTGAATACCCTTTTGATAAAAGAGTTCGGAAGCAGTTTCTAAAATTTTTTGGCGAGGATTAGTATTTGAATTCATTGCAACATTAAGTAGACAAAGTTGCCTCCATAAAGGTATACTACCATCAAAACTGGTAGACAAAGTTGTCTACCAAACGATTGCAAAGGAGATTTTAGCAATGGAATTTACAATTCATACATTAGAAACAGCTCCAAATGATTCTAAAGAAGCGTTAGCTCACGCTGAAGAAACTTTTAACTTTATTCCTAATTTAGAAGGAATTTTTGCTGAGGCTCCAGCATTGTTAAAAGGTTCGATGGCGTTGTGGGATTTGTTTGAAACAACAAGTTTTACTCCTGTAGAACAACAGGTTATTTATTTAACCGCAAATTATGAAAACTCGTGTAATTACTGCATGGCAGCCCATTCGGGATTAGCCAAAATGATTGGAATGTCTCCAGAGAATATCGAAGCGCTGAGAAATGGAACGCCAATGTCAGACGAAAAATTACAAGCGCTACGTCACTTTACGCAGAAAATGGTACAAGCTCGTGGCTGGGTTGAAGATAGTGAAATTGAGGCATTTCTGGCTGCTGGATATAACAAACAGCAAGTATTAGAAGTAATTTTGGGCATCGCAATTAAAGTAATGCACAATTACACCAATCATATTGCCAAAACTCCTTTAGACAAACAATTCAACAAGAATGTTTGGTCGAAACCGAGTGTAAATTAATAGTTTGAATTTAAAAAAATAATTGGCATAAAAAAATCAAAGATGTAAAAGAGCTTTCTAATCTAGAGAACCATTATCATACTAGAAAAAGGTAATTGCAAAGCTGCATCAGATGTCAGATTTACTTAAAAGAATCACTATCAATCCCAAACAATGTGGAGGTCGTCCTTGCATTAGAGGTATGAGAATTAGAGTATCAGATGTGTTAGATTTATTTGCAGCTGGATTAGATGCTAGCGATATTTTAGAAGAAATGCCCGATTTAGAGTCAGAAGACCTCAAAGCAGCACTTTTATATGCATCACGCAAACTCAATCATCCAGTATTAATAGCATGACGATTTGGGTAGACGCGCAACTACAAGTGGTATTGCTGCTTGGATTACTACTACTTTTGGAATAACAGCCGCTTCGTTACGTGATGTGGGTTTAAGAGATGCAGAGGATACCGAGATTTTTGAAGCCGCGAAGGTTCAAGAAGTTATTCTGATAACCAAAGATAGTGATTTTGTTGAACTAGTTAATCGTTTTGGTTCACCACCGCAAATCATCTGGTTGACTTGCGGTAATAGTTCAAATGCTCGACTACGGGAAATTTTAGATGCAACTTTTCTTGAAGCATTGGAACTTTTACGATCGGGTGAAATATTAGTGGAAATTAGCGGGAATTAAAATCACCGAGGAGTTGTTGGTGGAATTTTTTCAATACTAATCAACGCTTCCATTACGTCTTTTGCGATCGGTGCGGCAACAGTACTACCGTATGTGTCTTCTCCTTGCGGTTCGTCTACTAACGTCAAAACTACATAGCGGGGTGATTCTACTGGTAAAATACTCACAAAGCTGGTAATTGTTGAACCTTTAATATAACCTCCACTAGCACCAGCTTTTTCAGCCGTACCAGTTTTACCTGCAATGCGATATCCAGGAATTCTCGCGGCTTTACCCGAACCTTTCTCAACGACGCTTTCCATCATTTGCAATACTGTTTGAGTTGTTTGAGGGGAGAAAATTTGGCGGGATGCTGGTAAATCCTTTTCTTCATGTATTTGTCCTTTATCATCGATCAACCCCTTTACCACATGAGGCGTGACTAATCTACCACCGTTAGCTAATGCTCCATGCATTTGGACTAATTGTAATGCCGTTAGCGAAAAACCTTGACCGAAGGAAGCCGCTGCTGGTTCAATCGGCGAATTAGTAAATTCTTCCTGGGGTTTCAGACGACTGCTGGTTTCAAATGGCAAATCTGTATCGGATTTTTGTCTCAATCCCAATCTTTCCAACCAACCGTAGTAAATACTTGGCTGCAATCGCTGCATGATTTTGACCATACCAATGTTGCTGGAAGTTTGCAAAATTTTAGTAACGCTGATTCTTCCATTGGCATTTTTCTCTGCGTTTTGAATTTCACGGTCTGCAACTTTAATTAAACCCGTATCATTAAATACGCTACTCGGTTGAATGCTGCCAGTTTCTAGCGCGATCGCCACATTTAAAGGTTTGAAAGTAGAACCGGGTTCGTATAAATCTGCTACAGCCCAATTTCTAAATAGAGAAATATCGTCTTCAGTAAATTTTTGATTGGGGTTATAAGTAGGCAGACAAGCCAAGGCTAAGATAGAACCATCCCATGCATCCATGACAATTACTGCCCCGCGTTTGGCTTTGTATTTCTTTATTTGTTTTTGAAGTGCTAATCTTGAGGCGCGTTGCAAACGACTATCAACCGTTAACTGCATCCGCAATTTGTCAAAATTAAGAAATCCATCGGGTGTATGATCTGGCATTAATGCACCATTCCCCGCTTTTGATAAACGCACCGTTTTCATGGAACGTTCTAAGAGTTTCTCTTGAGAATATTCTATTCCTGCTTTACCGCGACGATCTAAATTTACATAACCAACTACATCAGCGACTAAATCTTGATAGGGGTAGTATCGGGAATATTTTTTTCTTAAATCTATACCATTAAGTTTCAATGCACTAATTTGATCGGCAATTTCTTCTGCTAATTTGTCAGAAATAAATATACCGCTTTTTTGTTTCTTAAATTTTTCTTCTAATTCCTGTGCATCTAGATCCAAAATAGTTGCAAGCTTACGTGCAATCTGAGAGGAAGATTTATCTTTGTCAAACATTTTGGGATGCACGTACAAAGTATAAACCGGAAGGTCAATCGCTAAAACCCTTTTGTCACGGTCTACTATTTGACGGCGAGGAATAAAAGGACGCATACTAAACATCTGCTGACTTCGCGCCTTTTTAGTTAGTTTGGCACCGTCAACAATTTGTAAGCGGTATAAGTTTATTCCCAAACCCAAGCAAGCAGCGATTAAAACTCCCCAAACCATAAACAATCGGTTTTTTGGGTTAGGTGAAACCTGCGAAAACTTTGCTGGAAATAGCTGCTGATTTTTAACCTTGGAAATACTGCGATTCAAACGCGACTGCGTATACTCTTTTTTGGGAATTCTACTGGTTTTATCTGGAAAGTTTTGCATAAACCTGCTCATAAATAAAGTTTTGCGGAAAACTTGCGCTAACACTAAGAAGGCATTTGCAACCTTAATTAAAAAGCTTCAAAATACGGGACTTCTGTTTTAATACCCAACATTAAGAAATGTATTTGAATTGCAAACTGAGAATAAACACGGGCTAAGAATTGCTATTGATATTCCATTAATATCCCATTACGTTTGTTGGTTGTGGCTCTTCGGAAAACTTTTTATCAACCCGTTGGGAACTTGATGGTGTAGTTTCTTCTAAGAAAATAGTGTTTGCTGGAGTTGGCGATATTAATCCAGAATGTGGATTTTCGGCTTCTTGTGCCATTTGATTTTTCAGCGTCTGATCGTGCTTTGTTAACTGCCGTTCATCTCTTTGTAAATCTTGCAACTTTTTATACGAACTACTCCAAAGATGCTGAGAATATACCGTCAAACCATAAACTACCAACGTTGCACTTACCAATACAAAAGTTGCGATCGAAGTATGACGGTGAACAGAATTCCAACGCATTAACCACATCGGTACTTTACTACCATCTGGCATTACAGGTATCGCTTTCTGATTTCGACTTCTGCGATTTTTGTTATTTATACGTTGAGGGTTGACTTGAGGAGCGGATGAATTATTTGAAACAATACTCGAATGCCTTTGTCTACTTAAAAATCCTGGTGTGGGTTTTGTTAAAGGTGAAAGGCTTGTATGCTCCTTGACGCTGGAACCCCTAAAATTATCTTGACGGCTAGCATCTCGCCCCAACCAGCGTTTTTTGCCTGTTAAATTTGATTTACGAATAGCAGCCATAAATTTTTCACATTATTACATTAGAAATACTGTACTTTAGATAGATATCGATTTGTTTCTCAAAGCCAAGTGATTTTTTTTACAATAAACCAGCCTAACATCTTACACCCCTTTTTAATTATTTGTAGAAATGGCTAAGGTCTGCTTAAATCTTGCTTGCCATAATTTCACAATTAGTTCGCTGTGTCATACCATCTCAAGTATGAGAATATATATTATTCCTAAGCGTTTGGCTTTCGCAATATTGTAATTTATGGTATGATAACTTTTTTTGTAACCAACCAGGACTAAAGAACTCTAAAAGTAATTAATTTACAAATATTGGCTCCTTCGTGTTAACTATTAAAACAGCTTACGTAGAGCGTGTCAGTATAAAAATAAATATTTTTGTCAATAAAACCTAATTAAAACTACAATATTTAAAAAGATCGGCAAATAAGGTATCGTATTCAACAGGCTAAAAACAGTTCTAAACTAAATTGGTGAAAGAGGAGTTATGAAAATAAAAATCTTTGGTTTTGCTTTATTATTAGGATTAGCTACAGTGCTTGGAGCCTGCGAGAATGCAGATCAACCAGCAACCACCCCTGATGCTCCAATTGGCGAACCTAATGATGCTCCAGTGGTACCTGATGCTACCCCCATTCCAACCACTACTCCATAGTTGATAGTTAGTATTTAAACTACTCTCGCTATTTTTTTAGAGGTCGCTCCTCACTTTATTTTGGTACTTCATGCAAGTTCACAGAATTAACTGTTGCCGCATGACAATTTGATAGTAAAGTCACGTACTTTAGGGTTAATCTTTTTTGGCTTTCCCTATATAACTTAGGTCAAAAAAATAAACCTGGTAACGATTATCGAGATTGCCAGGTTTTTTATGTTTATTATCTTAATCGCACAAGCAAAAAAATTAACAGTTAAGGTTTATAATGCTTTGAGATTAAAAGCCTTACTATGAAATCATTTAATCAAAATTTAAAGTTAAAAATTAGATTTACAGTATATTTGAACCAAATACTTGAAAAAATTCAAAAATGAGGGGAATAAATGGCAAAAAAGCAGTTTTTTCTGATATTTTTAACTGCGGTATTTAGTACTTGTATACTTTTTACTTCATATCATAAAAAATTTGCGATCGCATTATCTCCAAAAGCAGATATTCCAGAAGAAATATTGCGAACAGAAATTATCTTAGAAGCGCGATCGCCAATTGACGGTAAACCTCTAAGCCCCTCTGAGTACGCTCAACTGCAAGCCCAATTAAAAACACGCCCCTACCCACCCAAACTTAGTCCCAAAGTCCGGGAAACAGTGTTTCTGCTGCGTTTACGCAAGATATTAAAAACGTTTTTCCCCTTTGTGAATTTTTAAGATTGGGCATGGGGCATAGGTTAAAGGTTAAAGGTTAAAGGTCAAAGGTAAATTCCTAACTCTTAACTTCTAACTTTTACCGATCGCCGATCTTTTTTTCTAAAGAAGCGGGCAAAAATTGCAAATAAATGTAAAGAATATATATAGATATTCAAAAAGTAGATTCACTTATCCATAAATTTAACGTAATTAGCTCCATGTCTATGACCACTATTGCCCCAGAACAGGTTAACAGCATCATTCGGAACCAACATCAAGATCCTTTTGAAATACTTGGTTCCCATCAAATAGAAAAGGATGGCAAACACGTCTGGGTTGTGCGAGCTTATCTTCCCAATGCTAGCGCTGCGTGGGTGGTTCTTCCGGAGGAACGGAAGGAACAAGAAATGCACAGCGTACATGACCCCCACTTCTTTGAATGTATTATAGATACTGAAGAATTAGCCAACTACCAGCTAAAAGTTAAAGAACAAGACCAAGAACGGGTATTTTATGACGCTTATGCTTTCCGTTCTCCTAAGCTAACGGACTTTGATTTGCACCTGTTTAATGAGGGAAATCATCACCGAATCTACGAGAAATTAGGAGCGCATCTCGCTGAAGTTAAAGGTGTTAAAGGTGTTTACTTTGCTGTTTGGGCACCAAATGCACGCAATGTCTCGGTGCTGGGAGATTTCAACAGTTGGGATGGACGCAAGCATCAAATGCGTAAAAGTTCTGATGTTGGAGTTTGGGAATTATTTATTCCCGAATTGAAAGTAGGAGAACACTACAAATACGAAATCAAAAATCCTGCCGGACATATTTACGAAAAATCCGATCCTTACGGTTTTGCTCAAGAGGTGCGTCCCAAAACTGCGTCTATTGTGACTGACTTAGATACTTATGAATGGAACGACAGCGAATGGTTGGAAAAACGCCGTCATACCGATCAACTGAGTACGCCTATTTCGGTTTATGAAGTACATCTGGGTTCTTGGCTGCACGCTGGGATTGACGAACCGCATAAATTACCAGATGGTAAATCCGAGCCTGTGGTGCCAGTTTCGGATCTTAAAGGTGGATCGCGCTTTTTGACTTATCGGGAATTAGCAGAAAAACTGATTCCTTACGTCAAAGAATTGGGATACACCCATATTGAAATCCTGCCGATCGCCGAACACCCTTTTGATGGTTCTTGGGGATATCAGGTAACTGGTTATTACGCTCCTACCTCCCGTTTCGGTAGTCCTGAAGACTTTATGTACTTCGTGGATGAGTGTCATAAAAACGACATTGGCATACTTGTAGATTGGGTTCCCGGTCACTTCCCAAAAGACGGTCACGGTTTAGCTTTCTTCGATGGAACCCATCTTTACGAACACGCAAATCCCCGCATAGGCGAACATAAAGGGTGGGGAACACTGGTGTTTAACTATGCGCGTCATGAAGTACGTAATTTCCTCACCTCGAACGCCTTATTTTGGTTTGATAAATACCATATCGATGGCATTCGCGTTGATGCGGTTGCTTCAATGCTTTATCTCGATTACTGTCGCGAACCTGGGGAATGGGATACAAATAAATATGGCGGTAGAGAAAACTTAGAAGCTGTAGAATTTATCCGCAGTGTAAATCACCTGATCTTCAGTTATTTCCCCGGTTCCCTTTCCATTGCCGAAGAATCGACTTCATGGCCGATGGTATCATGGCCTACATACACCGGCGGATTGGGCTTTAACCTGAAGTGGAACATGGGTTGGATGCACGATATGCTGGATTATTTCAGCATGGACCCTTGGTTTCGTCAGTTTCATCAAAACAATCTCACCTTTAGTATGTGGTATCACCACAGCGAAAACTTTATGTTAGCGCTGTCCCATGACGAAGTAGTGCATGGTAAAAAAAATATTATCGGTAAAATGCCCGGAGATAACTGGCAAAAACTAGCAAACGTGCGCTGTTTATTTGCCTTTATGTTCGCTCATCCCGGCAAGAAAACTATGTTCATGAGCATGGAATTTGGGCAGTGGACTGAATGGAATGACTGGGCAGATTTGGATTGGAGTTTGTTGCAATTTGAGCCACATCAACAGTTAAAGACATTCTTCCGAAATTTGAATCAGCTTTACCGTAGCGAACCCTCTCTATATACTCAAGACTTTGAAGAACCTGGGTTCGAGTGGATTGACTGTAGCGATAATCGTCACAGCGTAGTTTCATTTATCCGTCGCGATAAAGATTCAGAAGATTTTGTCGTTGCCATTTGTAATTTCACCCCACAACCCCATTCTCACTACCGTATCGGCGTACCGGAACCCGGATTTTACACCGAATTATTTAACAGCGATGCGCGAGAATACGGCGGTAGTAACATGGGGAATTTAGGCGGCAAGTGGACTGAAAGCTGGTCAATGCACAATCAAGAAGACTCTTTGGATTTATGTCTACCACCTTTAGGAGTATTAGTTTTGAAGTTAGATAGAAATAAAACTGCTGAGGTGATGAAAGAAGAATAAAATTTAGCCTACTGCGATTGTAAAGAGACGTAGCAATGCTACGTCTCTACATTTTATTTAAGATTCTTCTCAAAAAAATCTACTACTGTTCGAGCGATAACTTCATTCCCATCAATAGCGATCGCTTGTTTACAGCGCGGCGATCGCAATGGCTGTTTGAGAAATTCCCAGGAACTTTCAAATAATTCCGAGGGTGTCAAAATTTGGTGATAGTTGTAATCGGATATGCCTTCTATGAGAAAAGCTGCTTCTGCAAAGTTGTCTCTAGTAACTGAAACAATCGGCACACCCAACTTAGTTGCTTCCGCAAAAGTACCGAAGCCCGGTTTAGAAACTACTCGTCCGCAAATTGGCATGAAATCAACGGGACGGGTTTTTATATCTTTAATTTTGATTAAGTTTGGTAAATCTGGAGCCGATTTATCGAAGGTGATAAACTGCCAATCTGGAAAATATCTGAGGTTTTCGTAGGGTATTTGTTGTAAACCCAAACCGCCAAAGGTAAGCAATACGGTTTTTTCGGGAGGTGTGGTTATTTCCCATTTGGATTTTATTTCTTCGGCATCAATAAAGGGATAACCACCAGTTAAACCCACATCAGTTATATTATTGAACGCCTGCATCGGTTCGTGAAAAGGAAGACGAAAAAGGCGATCGCACTTGGAATAGCATTCACCGATCCAGTCAGCAATGTCAACAAAATTACCGCCCCAATCTCGGTAAATAAAATCCCAGCCAAAATTACTAATCGCCCAGCAAGGAACATTAGCAGCTTTACCAATTTCTCCGGCTAAAAAGGGAATATCCGCCAAAATTAAATTGACGCGATTTTGATGGATAAAATCAACTTCGGAAGCAACGATAGAACGTTGATTTTTCTTAATTGCTAATAATTTTTCGAGAGTAGCTTGCTTATCCATCTTAAAGCTATCAGCTTGCACCACCCCCAAATCGTAAGCACGGGGGCGATGAATAAAATCACCTTTGATATAACATTCCAACAACCAACGCGGTGCAGTTGTCACCATAATTAGCAAGACTTCCGGACATAACTCCTGAATAGTCGCCGCTACAGCAGCAGTACGAGTCGCGTGTCCGAAACCGTGGTTAGTAATTGCAATATATATAGTAGGACGTTGCATTTTGGATTTTAGATTTTAACAACGGATGCGTTTATTTTGTTTTGGATTAAGAATAATAGTTAGGAATTTGGAATTTGGAGTTAGGAGTTAGGAGTGAGTAGGGAGTAGGGAGTTAGGAGTTAGGAGTTAGAAGTAGTGCGTTAGCGCAGCGTGTCCGCCAGGATATGCATCTTGCTCGCTATTTAATTACCCCCCTCTCTTCATCCCCTTGTCCCCTTGTCCCCTTGTCCCCCTCTCCCCCTCTACCCCCTCTACCCCCTCTACCCCCTCCCTCAGTTACAAAATCCCTGAATCTCTTCAACTAAGCGATCGATTTCCGATTCTAAAGTAAAGTAGTGGACGCAAGCACGGACGCAATCGGGATCGGCAATTGTACGGGTAAATATTCCTAATTGTTCTAAAAATTTTACTAATTCCAAACTGGTTTTAGATTGATTTTCCAGTTTAAACGAAACCAAACCGGATTCGGGGGGAGAATTTCGCAAGCATTTTATACCGGATACTACCGTCAATTTTTGCCACAGATATTTGCTGTTCTGACAAATTTGTTCGTAACGTTTTTGCGGTGTGCCCCATTTTTGATGTACGGCGATCGCTTCGGTTAAGGCAATATAAAAGGGATAAGCGGAAGTTGCAATTTCATATCTTTCTCCGGTTTCCTGCCATTTTACAGGTTGAGCTTGACCATCAATTACGACGCTACGCCAACCTACAAAGGTCGGATAAAGACTTTCTCGTACTTGGGGACGCACGTACAAAGCTCCTACACCGGGAGGACCGCACAACCATTTATGACCTGTAAAAGCATAAAAATCTGCTTTCAATTCGGTGAGATTTAATGGTAACAATCCTACCGATTGCGCCGCGTCTACCATTAATTTTGTATTGTTGCTTCTACAGCAAGCTACTATTTTCTCTAAGGGTAAGACCTGTCCTGTATTCCAAAGTACGTGACTTAATACCAGCATACGGGTGCGGGGACTCAAATGTTGAGCGATTATTGCTACAGGGTCGCCATCATTTAAAGTTGCCATTATCGGACAGGTAGTCACTTCCACAGAAAATCTGCGTGCTATTTCGCGGGCTGTAGCAATGATTCCAGGATGTTCGCAGTCTGTAAGAAGTATTCGATCGCCTGCTTTCCAATCGATACCCCACATGGCAATATTGCAACCAACCGTTACATCTTCAGTCAGCGCGATCGTTTCTGGAGGTACATTCAACTCGGTTGCAATTGCTACCCTTGTGGCTTTAGTCTGTTGCGTAAGCCAAGCATTAACTTCGCTACCAAAAGGACCTATTCGCTGAATGTCATCTTGAGCTTGAATTACAGCATTCATAGCAGAAGAAGGCATCGGTCCTTGCCCTCCGAAGTTAAAATAGGCTTTATTCGCTAAAGCTGGAAATTGTTGTCGATACTGATGCAATTCGGTTTGTGTAGTAGATATACTCGTCATACAGATTTTAGATTTCAGATTTTAGAAAGGTTTTTCAAAAAATACATTCAACTTTTTAATATTCCAAAAATAAGCTTGTCTCAACAAATAAATTTTTGCGAATCAACAGTTTTAGAAGCTATGTATTTTACAGAACAATAACTTTAGTTATCTTGATTACTCCCAGATTTCGTTAATTATTGCTAGTTTAAAAGAATGTTAATTAATGCCGAACTACTGCTGCAATATCAAAAGTGTAAACGCCGACCTTTTTTGAATGTTCGCGGCGATAAAACTCAGCAAGATGCGCCGAGCGACTTGCTTTTGAAGCTGTATCAAGATAAATATGCTCATAGAAAAAAGCTTTTAGCAAAAATAGATTATCAGCGTCCGCAGTTTCCCGCTTCTGAACCGAAAATTGGGGAAGCGGCAACTTTACAATTGATGCAGCAGGGAGTTGAGTGTATTTATAAAGGATTGCTGATAACAAGTTACAAAGATGGTCATACTTTACTAGCGCGTCCGGATTTACTCATTAAGCAAAAGGGAAATTCAAGATTCGGAGATTGGATGTACGTCCCCGCAAGGGTTGAATTAGGTAAGCGTCCCAAACAAGAATACCAAGTTATCGCCGCATTTTACGCTTTTATTTTGACGGCAGTTCAGCAAGTTGAATCGGAAACGGCTTGGTTAATGCTGCGCGGAAAAGAAACCAGATACAACGTTGATTTAGTCAAATGGATTCCTCGGATGCAAGACATTTTAGACGAATGCATCCAGACATTGGAATTACCAACACCTCCCGAAGTATTTATTTCGCGTCAAAAATGCAGTCTTTGTAATTGGTACAGCAGCTGTCATCAAACTGCTGCCACACAAAAACATCTTTCATTAGTACCCGGAGTAACTCCCGGACGTTACGAACGGTTAAAAAATCTTGACATTACGACTTTAGAATCACTTACTCAAATCAATCCTTCAGAATTAGAAGATTTACCCGGTTTCGATCGTGAAGTCGCGTTCAATCTTGTTTTACAAGCAAAATCTTTACTCGAAAATCGTCCCTTAATTTTACCGCAAGCGTTAGTTGAACCAATAATTACCGAAGAATTAACAGCATATCGAGATACACCTTCAAAATTGCTGATACCGCAATCAAACGATAAAGCAATTATTGAAGTACAACCGCAGCCAATTCAATATCCCGAAATAGTAGAAATTGACCCGGTAGTATACGAAACTGTTACCTATACAGCTCCTATAGAACTTTATTTTGATATAGAAGCGCAGCCAGATTTGAATTTAAATTATTTATTAGGAGTTTTAGTAGTTGACAGAGAAAACCACACCGAACAATTTTATTCTTTTATTGCAGAAAAACCAGACGAAGAAAAATTAATTTGGCAGCAATTTCTAGAATTAGTTTGGCAGTATCCCGACGCACCAATTTATCATTTTTGCGTGTATGAGTTCGATACAGTTCAACGATTGGCAAAACTGTACCGTACAAAAGGAAGCAAAGTATTACCAGTATTAGATAGATTCGTAGATATTTACGAACAGCTAACAGCTACAGTAGTCTTACCATTAGAAAGCTACGCCTTAAAAGCAATTGCTCGGTGGTTGGGATTTGAATGGCGTGACAAAGAAGCCAGCGGAGCTAAATGTATTTACTGGTACGACAAATGGTTAAAAAATGGCGATCGCACATTATTAGAAATCATCAAACGTTATAACGAAGACGACTGTAGAGCCACTTACGCACTCAAAGATTGGCTAGTTAACTTTTTTGAAAATCAAAACAACAGTTGAGGTTAAAGGTTAAAGGTTAAAGGTTAAAGGTTAGGAGTTATTTGATTTTAGATTTTAGATTTTAACAACGGATGTTTTTAACAACGGATGCGTTTGGTTTGTTTTAGATTTTGGATTAGGTAGAAGTTAGGAGTGCGAGCGTCTCGCTCGCTATCTAACTACCTCATCTCTCCCCCCTCTCCCCCCTCTTCCCCCTCTACCCCCTCTTCCCCCTCTACCCCATCTCCCCATCTCCCCATCTCCCCATCTCCCCATCTCCCCCATCACTCCATCCCGATCCTGTGATATCGTATTCCTGGCTCTAGATAATTAATAATCTGCCGTGCGAATCAAAAAATTATTTAAATTACCGCTAATTATTGTCTTCTTTGTCACAATTCTAATTGTCACGCTTTTATTCGCAAACTTTAGCGTTTCTGCGGTTGAAGTAACGGGTATCGATTTTATTGGGGAAGCAACTTTACCTACAGGTACTAATTTTCAAAATACCGAATTAGGAGGCTTATCGGGAATAACTTATGATGCCGCGAACCAAGTTTATTATGCTATATCCGACGATCGCTCTCAAAAATCACCAGCGAGATTTTACACTTTTAAGATCGATCTTAATGCGGATACTTTTCAAAAAAGCAATATTGAACCCGTTGCAGTCACAACTTTAAAAGATAAAAACGGTAAAACTTTTTCTCCTGGTACTATAGACCCAGAAGGAATTGCATTAACTGGTAATTCATCTGTATTTGTTTCATCTGAAGGTGATGTAAGAGAAGGAATAAACCCATTTATCAAAGAGTTTTCTCTCGATTCCGGACAAGAAATCTCTAGCTTACCAATACCTGAGAAATTTTTACCATCTGAAGATAAAAAGCAAGGTATTCGTGACAACTTAGCTTTTGAAAGTCTCGCTATTACACCCGATAAAAAGCATTTATTTACAGCTACCGAAAACGCGCTGATTCAAGATGGTGAAGAAGCCAAACCCAATCGGGGAAGCTTGTGTAGAATATTGCAATACAACTTAATTACTAAAAAATTAGAAAAAGAATTTCTTTATCAAACCAAATTAGTAAAACCATTTTTCAGACTTACTGGTAAATTCTCTAGCGGTTTAACCGATTTACTCGCACTCGACAATCAAGGACATTTTCTAAGTATAGAAAGAACTTTTACTGGATTTGGTTTTGTAAATTCATTATTTAAAGTATCTTTGGAGAAAGCTGACGATATTAAGAATATTGATAGCCTGCAAAAAGTTGATTCCAAAGCCATTAAACCAGTAAAGAAAGAACTGTTATTAGACTTGGCAGAACTAGATGTTGCATTAGATAACACCGAAGGCTTAACTATTGGTGCAACTTTACCAAAAGGACGACCATCATTAATTTTAGTCAGCGATAATAACTTTAACAACCTCCAACGTACCCAGTTTTTAGAATTCCAACTCAAAATAGAATCGCGTCTGGAAAGACTATTACGTTTAATTCGCGAACGTACTTCTTAAAATCTCCTCAGTGGTAGGGAGTATCAAGCCCGTACTTACTGGAGTAGGATTACTTTGCGTATATTTCCTTTGATATCTTAAAAATAAGTATTTAACCGCATAAAATATAGTTCAACAAGCACAAGTTTGATATTTATCGAACATCCTTGCACTGGTAAGCTTTTAGACCCGATAATTTGATTTTCTGCCTCACTTATCGCAGTATATTCACTTAGAATAATTCCCAAACTCTGGGTAGCAGCAAAAAGTGTTTCAGTGAAATTTCTCATAGGCATCACTAGTGGCGTGTGTTACATAATATTTAGGGTGTTTCCTAGTAATCTCGGTATATTCAATCAAAATATATATTGGTGTTGATTTCCGTTAGTAAATACCAACTTCCTCCCATATTTGAAAATATATTAATTTACTGATTTATGTTGAAGCAAGAAATCAATAAAATGTTAACTCAAAAACATAAAACAGAATTAGACGCTTATATTGGTAAATTTTTAAATCATCGTTACTTAATCCGAGATTCAATTGGTAGGGGAGGAGGAGGTAAAGTATATCTAGCCGAAGACTGTACCAATGGCGGAATGCCAGTAGCCGTAAAAATTCTATCGTTGAATTTGGATAATCAGACAATATCTCAACGCTTTGCGAGAGAAGTTTTTATTGGCACTCAATTAGGACGTAAAAGCAAACATATTGTCCGAATTTTGGGTTATGGTATTACTGATGAGAAGATTCCATTTTACGTAATGGAATATCTTCAAGGTAAAAACTTATTGCAAGTAATTAATAATCAGTCTTTGACATTAGAGAAATTCTTAAACATTTCCTATCAAATTTGTTTGGGTTTACAATGCGCTCATAGCGGTGTCAGCGTCAAAGGAAAAATTTGTCCCGTTATTCACCGAGATATCAAACCAGAAAATATCTTTATTACAGAAGATATCAAAAAAGGGGAAATAGTCAAAATTTTAGACTTTGGTATTGCCAAATTTTTAAAAGAAAGGGCTGGAGCAACACTTTCTAAATCTTTCATCGGTAGTTTACCTTATTCTTCTCCCGAACATATGGAAGGACGTAAACTATTAGATATACGCTCCGATATTTATAGTTTGGGAATTATCATGTATCAGATGCTTTACGGAAAGCATCCATTCCAGCTAAAAAGCAATTCTTTTGGAGAATGGTATCAAGCTCATCGTTTTGAAACACCACCTTTATTAAATCAGGTAATTCCAGACGCAAATATACCTCTTGATTTAGAAAAACTGATCGTAAGTTGTTTAGCCAAAGAAGTAAAAAATCGACCTCAAAATATTGCAGAAATATTAGAGAAATTAGAATTAATTCAGCGTCAATCTAACAAGACCCAAGAAACAGAAGATAATTTTGTTCCAAATTCACCAACGCTCGATTTAACACCGTCAACATTAATATCAAAACATATTTGCTTACAAAAAACTTGGCCTCAAAATAAGCCGATCGCATCAATAGGTTTTCCCCATCTACTGTATACAGCACAAGGTAAAATACCCACCTTTTGGGCGATGTTACCTCAAGCAGAAATTCGCAAATTTTTAGACAAAAAAAGCACTACAGAATTTATCCAAAAAATCAATGTTTACCCGATGATTATGTGGGTAACAGCTTTACACGATGCAAATTCCTCTTTGACACGTTGGTTATCTTATTTTTTAGATATCAAAGATAAACAAGGAGAAAGAATAGTCAAACATTTAGCAGAAAAAGGCTACTATCATCTACTATTTTTTGCATTAGAAGAACCAACAAAATGCGCTCATGTTATGACAATAACAATTACACCCCACCAGCGCGAACAATTGTCAAATTGTTTAGAAGCAAGTCACAATTCTAAAAGCTTTATCTCACCCAAGCAAAGTAAAACCATTCTCAAAGCAAAGTACGAAAAAATTAAACCGAAAATTTTGCAAAAGTTAATAGACTATCCAGAAGCAAAAATAGATATCAAGGCTTTAATATCTAATTTTTTTAATAGACTGTTTAAATAGTTTGGTAATTGGTAATTGGTAATTAGGCATTGGGCATTGGGAATAGTGAGGAGTTAAGAGTTATGAGTTAGGAGTTATGAGTTAAGAGTTAAGAGTTAGGAGTTAGGAATTAAGAAAGCGGAGGGAGCGGAGGAAGCGGAGGAAGCGGAGGGAGAAAATAAATAATTAGTTTTCTTGTAAAAAAAATAATTGCTTCCCCTGCCCCCTCTGCCTCCTCTGCCTCCTCTGCCTTCTCTTCCCCATCCCCCCATCTCCTTCCAAAATTAATTAAAACTACCCCTTGACAAATTCCGAGAAAAGAGGCATACTTAGAAAGTTGCGAATTAAGGGACCGTAGTTCAACTGGTTAGAGCACCGCCCTGTCACGGCGGAAGTTGCGGGTTCGAATCCCGTCGGTCCCGTTCTAATTTTAAAAGATTGATTTTAAGTTTTTAGCGATCGCCTAGATGGTGAATCTATAATTACCCAAACTTAACCTTTACCTTTTTTATGATGGTGAAGGTTTAAATTTGTGTCACTATTGCAATTGTCAAGAGCGATAAATCAAAATTGGCGATCGCGTCACTTTTAATAATCGAGTAAGTCTCAAAGGACATTTTTCTCGAAATTACAAGTGACTCCAAAATCTCAAATAATAAGAATTGTATGACACTCAGAGTGCGTATTGCTCCTAGTCCAACTGGGAATTTACATATTGGTACGGCGAGAACAGCTGTATTTAACTGGTTGTTTGCTCGCCATAATGACGGTAAATTTATTCTAAGAATCGAAGATACCGATACAGAGCGATCGCGTCCCGAATATACGGATAATATTTTGGAAGGTTTGCGTTGGTTGGGATTGAACTGGGATGAAGGTCCATTTTTTCAAACCGAGCGCTTGTCCATGTATAAGGAAGCGGTGCAGGGTTTGCTGGATAAGAAATTGGCTTATCGCTGTTACACCACCTCCGAAGAGTTGGAAGCTATGCGGGAATCTCAAAAAGCTCGAAACCAAGCACCCCGTTACGATAATCGTCACCGCAATCTGACACCCGAACAAGAAGCGGAATTTAAAGCCGAAGGACGCAGCTGTGTAATTCGCTTTAAAATTGATGACGGACGCGAAATTACCTGGAATGACTTGGTAAGAGGTGAGATGGCTTGGCAGGGGCGCGACTTAGGCGGTGATATGGTAATCGCTCGTGCCTCTGAAGATGGTATCGGTCAGCCGCTGTATAATTTTGCCGTGGTGGTGGATGACATGGATATGCAAATTACCCATGTGATTCGAGGGGAAGACCATATTGCCAATACCGCCAAACAGATTTTACTGTATGAAGCATTTGGTGCAAAAGTCCCAGAATTTTCTCATACTCCTTTAATTTTGAACGAGGAAGGGCGCAAACTTTCCAAACGAGATGGCGTTACCTCAATTTCTGACTTCCAGAAAATGGGTTTTACTCCAGAAGGTTTGGTCAACTATATGACATTGCTTGGATGGTCGCCCCCGGATTCTACCCAAGAAATATTTACCTTAGAAGAAGCCGCCAAGGACTTTGATTTCGATCGCGTTAATAAAGCCGGTGCAAAGTTTGATTGGGCAAAATTAGACTGGATCAACAGTCAGTATATTCACAGTATGCCGGTAGATAAACTTACCGATATGCTCATACCTTTCTGGGAAGAAGCCGGGTATAAATTTACTGAAACCAAAGAACGTGCTTGGATCGAACAATTAGTAGCTTTACTTCAACCTGGATTAGCCCGTTTAACTGAAGCCGTAGACATTGCCAAAATGTTTGCTATCGAAACAGTAGAATTTGATGCCGAAGCACGAGAACAACTGCAAAAAGAAGGCGTTAAAAGTGCCCTTCAAGGAGTTATCGCGGCTTTAGATAATGAAATTAATGCATCAAGTGCCAAAGACATTATAAAGCAGGTAGTTAAAGAGCAAAACGTCAAAAAAGGTTTACTGATGCGGAGTTTGCGGGCTGCTTTAACCGGAGAAATGAACGGTCCCGATGTGATCGAATCCTGGGTACTGCTTAACAATATTGGCTTAGACAAGCTTCGTTTAGAAAAAGCGATCGACGCGGCAGCGTAGCGGGCGATCGCATTTCTCGAATTAAACTTCTATAAATAAAAGGATTACAATCCCGTGAAGTAAGCCTTCTACTTGAATAATTATCTTGGGGCGCATAAAATGCGCCCTTGTTTATTCGCAATTATTATTAATCCTTAAAATCTAATCTCAGTATCTATGTAATTTTTATTTACGTAAACAATAGTCAATTACTCTGATTTAAGGAAACAAAATATGTAAATTTAATGTCATTCCAAACACTTAGATAAAAATGTAATCAAAATGTCTACTAAATTAATCAGTCGAGTAATAAAACTTTCATTTGTATTCTTATCGCTAGCAACAGCATCCGGAATAAACTCCGCAGTTAACGCTCAAGAAGCTCCTCCGCCGATATTTGGAGATATAACTATCAAGCGCCCCTTATCCAAAGATCCTTTGACAGCTCGCGGAATGAGCGGTGGTACTATAAGTGCAAAAGAAATTTCCAACAGAGCAGATACGCCAACCGGAGCCTGTACCGGCTATGTAGATCGAGAACCAGACCACACCCTGCGGTTAAAAAATAAATTCGACTATATGAAACTAGTAATAGAAAGTCCCGAAGATACCACTTTAGTAATTAAAGGTCCGGGCGGTACGTGGTGTAACGACGAATTTGAAGGCAAAAATCCCGGCATTGTCGGTGAATGGCTCAAAGGAAACTACGAAGTTTGGATCGGTTCCTATCAAAAAGAACAGTATCTTCCCTATACTCTGAAAATTACTGAAGTTAAGTAATTGGGTATGGGGGATGGGGCATGGGGCATGGGGGATGGGGCATTGGAGATGAGGATAAGGGGACAGGGGGAAGATCATTCCTAACTCCTAACTCCTAACTCCTAACTCTTAACTCTTAACTCTTAACTCTTAACTCATAACTTTTTCTGCCTATGCCCTATGCCCAATTCCTTATTCCCTGGTAAAAAGTCTTAAAATTAAGTTACATTTAATTAAGAATAATAATAATGTCTTGGCAAATGTCTTATAGCTCAATCGGGCTAATATGGCAAATCATTCAAGAGATGAAAATTAAACAAATCGGGATTTATATACATCCGTTTCACATTAATTCACATTAATTATGTTAACGGGGTGATGCATCCCATTGGTATTTAGAGGCAAATTAAAATGAAATTCTCCTGGAGAGTCCTAGTTCTTTGGACCTTGCCTGCTTTAGTGATAGGCTTTTTCTTTTGGCAAGGAGCGTTCGCGAATACTCCTGCTGATATGGGTAAAAATGCAGCTAGTACTCGCATGACCTACGGTCGTTTTCTGGAATACTTAGATGCCGGTCGGGTGACGATGGTAGATTTGTATGAAGGTGGTAGAACGGCTATTGTGGAAGCTGTTGACCCAGACTTGGAAGACCGGGTTCAGCGCGTCCGCGTCGATTTACCTTATAATGCTCCTGAGTTGATAAGCAAGCTTAAAGAAGAAAATGTCAGTTTTGATGCCCATCCTGTAAGAAATGATGGAGCGATCTGGGGTTTGTTGGGCAATTTGGTTTTTCCAATCTTATTGATTACCGGACTGTTCCTTTTGTTCCGTCGTTCTAGCAATCTTCCAGGTGGTCCCGGACAAGCCATGAATTTTGGTAAGTCGCGGGCACGTTTCCAAATGGAAGCGAAAACCGGAGTCATGTTTGATGATGTAGCTGGGATTGAAGAAGCGAAAGAAGAACTCGGTGAAGTTGTTACTTTCCTCAAACAGCCGGAGAAATTTACTGCTGTAGGCGCACGCATTCCTAAAGGTGTATTGTTAGTAGGACCTCCAGGGACTGGTAAAACCTTACTAGCAAAAGCAATTGCTGGGGAAGCTGGCGTACCTTTCTTTAGTATTTCCGGTTCCGAGTTCGTGGAAATGTTTGTGGGTGTGGGTGCTTCCCGCGTTCGCGATTTGTTCAAGAAAGCTAAAGACAACGCTCCTTGTATCATCTTTATTGATGAAATTGACGCTGTAGGAAGACAGCGGGGTGCGGGTATCGGTGGCGGTAACGATGAGCGCGAACAAACCCTCAACCAGCTACTTACCGAGATGGATGGTTTTGAAGGTAACACCGGCATCATTATTATTGCTGCTACCAACCGTCCCGACGTACTAGACGCGGCGCTGTTGCGTCCCGGACGCTTTGACAGACAGGTGATGGTTGATGCACCCGATATCAAAGGACGTTTGGAAATCTTGGAAGTCCACGCCCGTAACAAGAAATTAGATAAAGGCGTATCCTTAGAAGCGATCGCTCGTCGAACTCCCGGTTTTACTGGTGCGGATTTGGCTAACTTGCTCAACGAAGCGGCAATTCTCACCGCCAGACGACGCAAAGAAGGTATTACGCTCACAGAAATTGATGACGCTGTAGACCGGGTAGTTGCTGGTATGGAAGGCACGCCTTTGGTAGACAGCAAGAGCAAGCGGTTGATTGCTTACCATGAAGTCGGACACGCTTTAATCGGAACATTGGTTAAAGACCACGATCCAGTACAAAAAGTTACCTTAATTCCTCGCGGACAGGCACAGGGTTTGACTTGGTTTACTCCTAGTGAAGACCAAGGATTAATTAGCCGTTCTCAGTTGAAAGCAAGAATTACTGGTGCTTTGGGCGGACGTTCTGCTGAAGAAGTGATTTTTGGTAGAGATGAAATTACCACTGGTGCCGGAAATGACCTGCAACAGGTATCTGGCATGGCGCGACAAATGGTAACGCGATTCGGGATGTCCGATTTGGGACCTTTATCCTTAGAAAGTCAGCAAGGAGAAGTATTCCTCGGTCGTGACTGGACAACACGTTCGGAGTATTCCGACTCGATCGCCGCTCGGATTGATTCTCAAGTTCGCTCGATCGTAGACGAATGTTACCAAAACGCTCTAAAGATGATGCGCGATCATCGCAGCTTGATGGATAGATTAGTCGATCTACTAATTGAAAAAGAAACCATTGATGGCGACGAGTTTCGTCAAATTGTGGCTGAGTATGCGGATGTACCTGAAAAACCACAATACGTTCCGAGTTTGTAATATTTATTCATCAATTTTCTCAAATTTGAGAAGTTTGGTTGATAAAAGTTTAAAAGTATAACAGTTGAGGGGATGCGATGCGATCGCGTCCCTTTTTTTGGCATTGATTATTTGATATATAGCCGATTACCTAGATGAATGAGGTAGGGGACATATCGTTATAAGGTGTCCTTGTCCGGCATTACGATTTTCAACGCTGACCTACTTAAACAATATCGCCCAAATATTCAGAAAAATAAGGACGATATAGTTCTCTACTAAGAATTGCACCATCAGGAGTAAGTTTAATTAATCCAATACTTTCTAATTTATAAGCATCTGTAGGTGGAAGATTTACGACCGATCGCGCTGTCAGTATTTTAGCGAATACTGCTGCTAAATCCGGATTTTGTTGTAAATCATCCAATTTTTCTCTTAAATGATGCCGATAAATTCCTCTTTCCGTACTTGCTTGTTCTAATAACTCTTTTAAAGTTAATCCTTCTTGGCTTAAATGATAAAGTGCAATATTAACTAAAGCCGGTTGTCCCCCAATTTTTCCCATTAATTTTTGAGCTTGTCCCTGTTGCCAATCTAGCCCGTAACGCGCTGCTAATTCTTCTACTTGCTCTTGCGTAAATTCCGGTAATTGAATGGGTAATCCAATATTAAATGGCGAATAATTCCAATCGAGAGGGACGTAAATATCCGTTGAATAATCCAGAACTAAGCGCAATTTGTACCAAAGGGGTTTGTACTGCGCGGTTTCATGCCACGCTCGCAATAGTGGTAAAAATTCTTGAGCTAATTGCGGATATTCAAAAACAAGATTGAGTTCGTCAAATGATAAAACGAAGGGATTATTAAGAGCTTCTAATATATAATCAAAATAGAGAGTACAGCTTAATTTACTACCAATTTCTTCATTCCAATATTCATCGAGCTGTGGTTCAATATCCAAACTTCTGGAAACAATACTGCACAGCCAGCGCAAGAACACATTTAAATCTAGAAATTTATCAGTATCAACTAAATTTAAATCCAGATGTACCGTATAGTAACCTAACGATTTTGCATAATCTAAGGTTCTAAATTTTAAAGAAGTTTTTCCCATTCCCTTGGGGGCTTTGATGCGAATTATACTTCCAGAACGGCAAATCTCCCGATTAACTAATTCCTCAATCGGGGAACGGGGAATATACAATTTAGAATATAGCGATACAGGTCCGCTGGGATATTCGATATTGTCAATTGGTTCTACTTCTTCCCAGAGATTGTAATCAGACTCAGTTAATTCTAAATCAAAAGCGCTAAAGCAAAGTTTTACCGATCGCGAATCTAATCCCGTTTTCAAAGACCACAATCGCGATAATGTGTTGGTGGAAATGCCGATGCGACAGCTTAATTCTTCTTGAGTAAAACGCCTACCATTATTTTCTTCTAATTGGGCTGACTGTATCGCTGTTTGCAGCCGTTTTAATCCTCTTGCAGTCAGTACTATACCTCGTCTTCTCCTCTGTTTAGCTGCCTCCATTTTGGTAAATACTCATTCGTTTGTACCAAAAATATTAACGTACTAACTGCGAGATTACTGCTTCTACACTATTTGATTATCGAATGATTCTATGCTGAATCAAACAACTCAATTTAGATCCAATGTAATCGAATCAGTAAAAAATTTCTTAACTGGCTTAACTGCCATTGAATGCAAATATTCTTAGATGCCAAAATAAAGATTCAATCAAATACCCAATTTACTAGCAAACCAAATAGTTCTTCTTCCCTGGAAGACTATTGATGTGTTCGGTGTGTTCCCTGTATACCGTCAGATTACTTATATTAATCTGACGGTATAAAAATATATTACCTTTGAGGTAGTGTTATATTCAATACCTCATAAGAAATAAATTAATTATTTTTCACGAATGTCTTGATGGGAATCAATAACCAACCGCATGGTTTCTACCGCTAATTCCCGTAAATCGCGATTTAACGGAATTGCCCCGCGAGGACCAAACCAACGGTCAAATATTGTTACATATCGACTTTCATTATTTACAAATCCTTGCATGAACCCGTAGAAGGTATAGTTTACCGAATCAAGAAAATCAGAATTATTCTCAGGAACCATGCAGGCAATACCTTCTCTAGAATAGGGACGATCTGGTACTACTTTATAAGTATTAAAATTTTGTTTTCTACCCAACCACGCTTCTAAAAGAATACCATCGTCAGCAAAGGCATCTATTTTTCCTTGTTGCAAAGCAGTATATCCTTGCTCTCTATCTTTGAGATATATTAGTTTTGCTTGCGGTTGCGATCGCTTAATAGCATTTTCGTTTGTGGTTTTTGCTAAGACTCCAATTCGCTTGCCAATTAAGGTTTGTGGAGAACTTAAATTACTTGCTTTCTTAACTAATAATTTAGTACCAGTTGCACCATAACTAAAAGAAAAATCGATATTTTTATTTCGTTCCCAGGTAAAGCTGCTTGCGTCGCAGACAATATCAACCTTACCGTTAACTATATTAGGAATGCGTTCGGCTGGGCTGAGTGCGACTAATTTAAGTTGAACTTTTTTACTTAGTTCTTTTTCTAACTGCTGCTGGATCGGATTAAGCATATCCACAGAATAACCAATTAATTGTCCTTGGTTATTTCTATAGGCAAAGGGGAAAGCATCTTTACTGGTTCCTGCTGTCAGTACACCCGTGCGCTTAACTTTTTGCATTACCGTTTCTGTTGAAGCAACGCTAGGCATCGCTGCTGTTAACAGCAAACTTAAGGCTGCAATTGCAATTTTTTTAGACATCATCACTCCTTGCCACTAAGGTTTATTTTTAAATTTCTGCGTAGGTTAAAAATACAGTAATTCCCATGTAAGATTACAAGTTAGGATGATACAAGTCAGAATTTTTTATATTTTTATATTGATTAAATAAATAAAATACATGGTAATAATTTATTCAAAACTATGGAAAATATAGTCATAATTGTAGTCTGGGTCACAATTGGCTTTATTGTTTATGTGGTTATTTCTAAAAAGTCCGTACAAACTAAATCATCAAACTATAAAATAAATAGCAATTCGCCTTTATTTCATAGCGATTATTATCCCATCAATCAAAAAAACCAACTATATCAACCTGTAGCAGAATGGAGCGGGCGCTTAATTTTACGAGCCGAACCTCAAAACGAGCGTTTTGTTGAATTTGAAGTGCAAAATGCCCCCGATTCATATATGCATCTGCTTGGTAAAGTTGTGAAGTTGAAGTGGAGTAACAATATTTTGGTGCAAGAATACGTCAAACGGGTAAGTTTTGACGTTAACTTTACCAAACAAGCGAAGAAAAGTCATCAGAAAGGTTTTGTTCATCCCGTAAGATTGGATGGGCTTTCTCAAGTCGATCCTTTGGAATCTTTAGCAGGTGCAAGACCGATTGATGATGTCTGCGTTATGCTATTGCAACCACAAGTAGAAACTAATACGACTGGAGAAACGCAGTTAATTATCGATCGCGAACCCGTGCAAATTAGCGGACGTTTTGTTGGATTGGTGAAGATTCAAGCAAGAATAGAGTTAGAAACCGATTTATTTAAAGTTTGTCACTACAACAAAGCAACTAAAAACTTTTATCGGGGAATTGAAGAAATTATTTGCATACCACAAGTACCGCCAGACATACGGGGCATTGCTCGTTCAAGTAACAAAGATATCGAAAAATCGCTACTGAATTTTCAAGGTTGGTATATTTATGGCGCACCCGATGCCAATGGTACCTTTGTAGTACAGGCTATTGAACCCCGCGCTTTAGTTAAAGTAGAACCACAAAAAGTAATTACGAAATCCGAGCAAGTATTTGAATATATAAATCGAGAAATTTGGGCGAAAATTAAATTGCAAAAAGGAAAGTGCCA
Source organism: Rivularia sp. (in: cyanobacteria) (assembly GCA_965234645.1). Classification (GTDB taxonomy): domain Bacteria; phylum Cyanobacteriota; class Cyanobacteriia; order Cyanobacteriales; family Nostocaceae; genus Rivularia. The sequence continues at coordinate 2,044,553 of OZ248344.1, forward strand.
GACAGTTTTATTAGCACCAAATAGAGATGCAAAAAGCGCCGTGTCTCAATGGCACTTAGGCGATAAAGCTTTGGCGGTGCATTTATATGGCGGTATCGGCGGTAAAAAAGCAGAAGCAGCCGCTTGGCTTCCGGTACCAGGTCACTTTTCCTACGGGATTGCCGAGGTAGTGCGCGATCGCATCACGTCGGAATTACGCTTCGATATCATTTACTATCAAGTTTACGGTCATAATCTAGACGGAATAATATCTGGGGCTTCAACTTGGGCTGCTTATATGGGTTCTTTATGGCAGGGTTGGTTGGGAACTCGTCCCGTAAGCGATATTTTGATAAAGTACGAGCCGATGACTACCGATTATGATTTTGATGGAATTAAATTATCTCCTTTAACAGAATTTATTGAAGAACTTAGAGAAATTACAGCCCGTTATCGCGTCGGTGACGGAACGGGTGCATCATTAATTACCCCAACAGCTTCCTGCGTTCAAGATTCTAACCAAGCGCTTTACTCCACGATTTACGATATACAAAGGTTTATGGAGTTAAATCCGACGATTGGCGAATGGTTACAAAAGCATCCAGAAGACAAGCAAACTCAGTATTTTAACGAATTAATCTCTTTAGGAAACATTTTAGAAAAGCAGTTAGTTCCCCTTGGAATTGTACGACGAGACTGGCGACAAAATGCTAAAGATTTATTTGGAACTAACGATAAAAACGACAACATTATTACAACTGCCATCAATATGCTCAAAAGTTGGCGAACCGTATTACCTAAAAGAGCGCAGGATGAAACCACCAAAATTTTTCTCAAGCAAAATGCTATGGCATGGGTTTTAAGAACCAATCAAGTGGGAGGTTTTGACGATACCATTTTACCCGTAGCGCCGACTACTATTTTTAAATAGGGAATTGGGGAAGAGGGGGAAGAGGGGGGAGAGGGGGAAGAGGGGGGAGAGGGGGGAGAGGGGGTAGAGGGGGAAGAGGGGGAAGAGGGGGGAGAGGGGGTAGAGGGGGAGACAAGGAGATGGGGAGATGGGGGAGATGAGGGAGATGGGGGAGATGAGGGTAGTTAAATAGCGAGCAAGATGCTGTCCTAAGAGGACACGCTACGCGAACGCACTACTGGTAACTGCTCACTGTTCACTGTTAACTGTTAACTGATAACTGCTCACTGCTCACTGTTAACTGATAACTGTTTCTCGTAATATTCGATAGGATTGCTAAGTACATTATTTATTGCCTTAATCGCGATACAAGTTATGATTCTTAATTTATATTTTCTGCGACATGGAGAAACTACTTTTAGCCAAAGTGGTAATTTTTGCGGCGAAACTAATGCGGAGTTAACGCAAGAAGGGGTGCAGATGGCGGAGGCTTTTGCTGATGTTTATAAGAAATTTAAGTGGGAAGCGGTTTATGCTAGTCCGATGAAGCGCACTGTGGCGACTGCAAAGCCGTTTTGCGATGCTACGGGAATTGATATGCAGTTGCGCGATGGACTTAGAGAAGGTAGTTATGGCGAATGGGAGAATAGAAGTAAATCGTTTGCTGAAGAGAATTATGCTGAAAACTATGTTAAATGGTTAACAGAGCCTGCTTGGAATGCACCCAAAGGTGGAGAAACTGCGGTGGATATCGCGAATCGTTCTATGCCTGTAATTGCGGAAATTCAAGATAAACATCCCCAAGGCAATGTTTTAGTAGTTTCTCATAAAGCTACGATTCGGATTATGCTTTGTAGTTTATTAGGTATCGATTTAGGTCGCTATCGCTATCGAATTAATATTTTAGTAGCCTCAGTAAGTATGGTTACATTTGACGTTCACGGTCCTTTATTGCAAATTTTAGGCGATCGCTATCATATGCCCGAACATATTCGCAATCGCAAGGGAACTTAGGTAATCCCTGGCGATTTAATATGCCGCACCGCGAGCGGTGAACGCGGCTACATAGACAAAACCCACCGTGGGGTTTATTTGTAGGGTGGGTTACGGCACGGTTACACATTGAAGTAGGTTACATATAAATGCCGTAACCCACCACAACAAGGAAATCAATAACAATTCAACTTAAAATTTATTTAATATTCGACATTAAAACACGTATTAAAGTTAATCACCATGCTTTTTTATAATATCAAGACTAAGTAGTAGTTTTTCTCAAATAAAATGAGAAAATATTATCGCTCAAATATAATTTTTTTTTAATAAAGATCCATTGAATGACTCGATTTATTCATGACCAATTCGCCAAGGATTATCTAGAAGAATTACTCCAAAATTATGGAAAAGTTAATCCTGATAAAAAAGTGTCGGGCGAAATAAAAAGAGTAGATGTTTTATTTACTCCTGACTCACAGCAAACTTCTGATTTACAAATACTAGGATTGCTAGGAAGATTTGCAGCATATCCTGCAATCTTAGAACCATTCCGCAATGCTGCTCCTGCCGATGAAATATGTGATTGTATTCTAAAACTGTTAGAAGTAAAAGCTGAATTACGACGGGAAGCTAACGCAAATAAAACCAAACTTCAAGAAGATAAAATACCCAAATTGTGGGTTTTGACCCCAACAGCATCTGAGACAATATTATCTAGCTTTAACGTTAGCCAAAAAGAAGGATGGCTGCGAGGAGTATACTTTTTAGGTGATGCCTTACGGACAGCAATTGTAGCAATACATCAACTACCACAAACATCGGAAACATTATGGTTGAGGCTTTTGGGTAGGGGAAGGGTACAAGAGCAAGCAATTCTTGAGTTGCAAGCATTACCATCTAATAATCCATTTCAGAAAGCAACGCTAAAATTAGTTTATAACCTACGAGAAAACTTAAGAGTAAATCAAAATTTAGAAGAAGATGATAGGGAGTTAATTATGAGATTAGAACCACTTTATGAAAGAGATAGGGAACAAGCTAAGCAAGAAGGAAGAGAACAAGGAATAATAGATGGAGAACAACGTCTAATTATACGTTTGTTAAATCGCCGCTTTAGAGAAATTGATTCATCTTTAATGGAACAAGTACGGAGATTATCTATTGAACAATTGGAAGGGTTGGGAGAAGCATTGTTAGATTTTACAGAAGTTACCGATTTAGAAACTTGGTTAAATCAACAAGGATAATTAGTTAAATGGCTTTAGACTCTCCCCTTTTTGAATTCGGGAGAGTTTATTATATTAAGAGAAGCATAGTAATTGTAGATTCAAAACAAAACTGTAACGCTATTAATTGTTATTTCCCACATTTGGACTCAATTATCCAAAGCATTTATTTTTTAATTCATGTTAAATACAATTAATTCTCGCCTAAATCGCGCTTTTAATTCCCTACAAGGTTTATCAGTGGGTGATGCTTTCGGGGAAAAGTTTTTTCTACATCCTGATGTTGCTGAAAATATGATTGCATCTCGCGCTATTCCCGCATTGCCTTGGTATTACACGGATGATACTCAAATGGGGCTATCAATTTATTCAATTTTACGAGAGTATGGCGAAATTAACCAAGATAAATTAGCTTCAAGTTTTGCTCGCAGGTATGACGGGGAAAGGGGTTATGGTGCGGGAATGCAAAGGCTGCTATTAAGTATACGCAATGGTGGAAAATGGCAGGATTTAAGTTGTAATTCGTTTAATGGACAAGGTTCTTACGGTAATGGTGCGGCGATGCGGGTTGCTCCTTTGGGGGCTTTTTTCGCTGACGATATGGATTTGGTGGTGGAACAAGCTCGGAAAAGTGCGGAAGTTACTCACGCTCATCAAGAAGCTATTGCTGGTGCGATTGCCGTTGCTGTGGCTGCCGCATTTACCTGTAGGTTAAAGTCAAATTTACTAAATAAAACGAAATTTCTCGATTTGATTTTGCCTTATATTCCAGAAAGTGAGGTAGCTTCAAAAGTTCGTCAAGCGCGAGATTTACGGGATGATATAAGTGTAAATTCGGCTGCTGCAATTTTAGGAAACGGAACTAAGATTTCAGCGCAGGATACGGTACCTTTTACTTTATGGTGCGCCGCTCAACATTTAGATAATTACGAGGAAGCGCTCTGGTTAACGATTAGCGGTTTGGGCGATCGCGATACTAATTGTGCGATCGTTGGTGGTATTGTGGCTTTGTCTGCGGGTGTGGAAGGTATTCCGAAGGCATGGTTGTCAGCGCGAGAAGCTTTACCGAAGTGGATTAATTTGAATGAGGAAGAGTTGCAAAGGGAAACTGTAACTTTATATCGTCCTGTGGGAGAGAAGGAATTGATTTTAATTAAGGAAAGTGGTTATCAAGAGTTTCCGCCAAGATTACCAGAGCAACCAATTTTTTATCCGGTGTTAAATGAAGAGTATGCAATAGAAATTGCTCGCGATTGGAATGCTGTTGATAATAATATAGGTTATGTAACTAAGTTTGAAGTTAAAGCAGAATTTTTGAGTAATTATTCAGCCCAAGTTGTTGGTGCTTCTCGACATCAAGAATACTGGATTCCTGCGGAGGATTTATTTAATTTTAATCATAATATTGTTGGTTTGATTGAGGTGGTTAAGGAGTTTTCATGACACTATATTTGAAACGCAGAGGAGCGCAAAGGTTAACGCGGAGTAACGCTGAGTTTTTAATTAAGGGTGATGTTGAAAGGTTGATACAAATTAGTCATCCCTAGACTTAACTTTCTCTAATCTCCGCTTACCTTTGCGTCACTCTGCGTTTATAAAACTCTCTATTATCTCATAATTATCCTCATCAAATCAAATCGATATTTATCTAACATTAGGTAATGTAAACAATAAGTGGATTAAATTTTGTAAATCACTAAAAATAGCTTTAATAAACAAGCTGTATACTACAAAAAAACAACGATTTATCTAGCTTTGAACAACCGAAATTAAAACAGCGCATTACTTTCGCCAGCCTACAAATAGTGTGTTACATACTGTAACTCCTAGACTGCTGTTGGACTATTGATAATAACATCAATAAGCGGTCAAAACATTGCAAAATATTTCGATAGGTAAAGTTTTTTGTATCGGAATATTTAATTAAGATGACACTAAGCGATTATTGGAGGTTATAAGTGTCCGTTTTTTTTTAAATCCTAAAATAATTTGACAGCAATAGACGACTGGTCTAATATTGACAGTATTATGAAACGCACTGATAAACGTAGTGAATTAATTCGCGTTGGCAGGGAAATTATTGTTCAACGAGGATTTAATTCGGCAAGTCTTAACGATATATTGACTACTGCTGGCGTTCCTAAAGGTTCGTTTTATTATTATTTTGCGAGTAAAGAAGATTTTGGACTGGCAATTATTGATGATTTTGCCCTTCAATATCAAAATAAGCTGAAATATCTTTTAGAAGACGGACATTCTCCTTTAACCAGACTGCGTAATTTTTTCGAGTTAAAAATTGCCGAGATGGAAGCTGGTGATTGTACTGATGGCTGTTTAATTGGTAATCTGGCTCAAGAGTTGTCAGCACAAAACGAATTATTTCGCGATCGCCTTAATAAAGTCTTTGCCGAATGGGAAGAATATTTTGGTAAATGCCTCGCACAAGCTTATGAAATAGGAGAAATTTCTCAAGATAGCAATCTTGACGATTTAGCTCGGTTTATTTTGTCAGGTTGGGAAGGAGCGATTCTACAAGCTAAGGTGACAAAATCTGTTGTGCCGATGCAAACCTTTGTCAGTATTTTATTCCATCAAGTTTTAGGTAAATCTACCTCTAGTTAGATTTAATGTTGCTGTTTTAATTAGTACTATTTTCTTATAGACGACTGGTCTACTAGTTAGGATAAAATATTGAGAATAAATTATGTCTGAGATCAAAGATAAAGTCGTCATTATTACGGGAGCAAGTAGCGGATTAGGTGAAGCTACTGCGCGTAGGTTGGCGAAAAATGGGGCTAAGTTAATGCTTGCTGCCAGACGGGAAGACCGTCTCAAAGAGTTAGTTGATGATATCTTGAAAGATGGTGGTACTGCCAAGTATCAAGTTACAGATGTGACAGATAAATCTCAAGTTGAAGCATTAGCGAAAGCTACCCATCAAGCTTACGAACGGATAGACGTTTTGGTTAACAATGCCGGTTTAATGCCTTTATCACCTTTGGATGAAACGAAGGTTGATGAGTGGGACAAAATGGTAGATGTGAATATTAAAGGAGTGTTGTACGCGATCGCTGCGGTATTACCGATAATGCGGCAACAAAAATCCGGTCATATAATCAACCTTTCTTCAGTTGCGGGACACAAAGTATTTTCTGGGGGTACAGTTTATTGCGCTACCAAGTTTGCAGTTAAAGCCATCTCCGAAGGAATTAGACTCGAATCCAACGGTGAAATTCGTTCGACAAATATTTCCCCTGGTGCGGTAGATACCGAATTAACGAGTACAATTTCTCACGAAGAGACAGCTAAGAATGTTAATCAACTGTATTCAGTGGCTATCGATTCAGATGCGATCGCCCGCGCTATTACCTTTGCGATCGAGCAGCCACAAGATGTTGATGTGAACGAGATGATTATCCGTCCTACCAAGCAAGAACTTTAGAATCGACAAAGAAATCTCATACTTTGGTAAGACGAACTAAGAAAACAACAAAGATATGACTGTATTAAAGTCGTGCTTAAACCATAAGTAATTAAGTAATAAGGTGTGAAGAGTCTTTAACCTCAACAAAATTAAACAACACAAGAGAACAAATCATGAGCCAAGAACTAAACAATATAAAAATTGCCATCCTTGTGGCAGATGGATTTGAACAAGTAGAAATGACCAAGCCCAAGCAAGCTTTTGAAGATGCAGGAGCGCAAACTCATATTATTTCTTTAAATAGCGATAAGCCTGACGGCATCACTCCGCTACGGGTTCAAGGGTGGAATCATTTTGATAAAGCCGACTTTTTTACAGTTGACGTTCCTCTAGAAAAAGCTTCATCTGCTGATTATGATGCGCTGTTGCTTCCTGGTGGAGTAGCCAATCCCGATAAATTACGCACCAACGATGAAGCAGTGCAATTCGTTAAATCCTTTTTCGACGCTGGTAAACCCGTTGCTGCAATTTGTCATGCGTTGTGGACTTTGATTGAAGCCAAAGTTGTTAATGGTCGTACTTTAACTTCTTGGCGATCTCTTAAAACCGATTTAGAGAATGCGGGAGCTAACTGGGTCGATCGCGAAGTTGTGGAAGATAACGGTTTAGTTACTAGCCGCAACCCCGACGATATTCCCGCTTTTAATGCTAAGGCGATCGAGTTGTTTGCTAAACAGCTAGCAGCTAAATAAATCGGCGTTGAGAGAAGCTGCTTCTGGGCAAGGATAAAGTGTAGAGTAGCCAACCCGGTGCTTGATTCATTCAGAAAACACCCATTGGCTCCTCTAGCCAAAAAAAGTAACCGCGAGTCAACTGGCGATCGCCTGGTTACTAGCTCAAGCAAATGATATTGTGCCGATTCCGGGTACTAAGCAGCGTCAGTATTTAGAAGAAAATGAACTTCAGAGGAATTAAATCAAATTGAAGCCGTTGCTCCCCAAGGAGCTGCCGCAGGCGATCGCTATGCTGATATGAGTCAGGTAAATCGTTAAGGCAACGCCAGTAAATCAACTTAATTTATCTCAACCATGCCTAACATAACTCTTTACGGTACACCTCAAAGTACCTATGTCCGTACCGTGCGACTGTTACTAGCAGAAGCAAATATCGACTATGACTTGAAAGATATCGATATTTTTAACGGTGACAACAAAACAGATGATTATTTAGCCAAGAATCCCTTTGGTAAAGTCCCCACCATTGAAATAGACCGAGAACAAATTTATGAAACAGTCGCGATTACTTACTTCATAAATGAAGAAATAGCTGATGGTGAATATAGTCCGTCGGATGTTTTGATGCAAGCTCGAATGTATCAAATTATGGCGATTGTAGATAACTATCTTTATCCTCCTGCTATTGGTACGATTGTGATTCAAAATTTAATTGTCCCCAGTCAAGGTGGTCAAACTGATAAAGAAGCGGTCAAACAAGCAGTAGCACCTACTCAAAAAGCTTTAAAAGCAATTGAAGATTTATACAAAGGTAGCCCTTTCTTACTAGGTAGCGAGATTAGTCTTAGTGATTTTCATCTGATTCCTATTTTCGTCTATTTGTCACAGACTCCTCAATTTGATGAAATTACGGCTAAAACGCCACAACTTCGAGCCTGGTGGGATGAGGTCAAGAATCTTGATAGCGTGAGCAAAATTTGTGCTTAAGTCAAGGTTTGTAGTAAGCGATTTATCGCTTATATCAAGGGCTAAAGCCCTTACTACGAACCTACCAGAATTAATCAAACATAATTGCACGAAATTATTTATGGAATTGAAACTCAAAGATTTAGAAATTAACAGCCCTGTGATTTCGACTTTAGAATCTATCCCCAAACGTTATACCAGCGATGGGGAGAATGTTTCTCCAGCATTACAGTGGAGTAAAATACCGCCGGAAACGCAACAATTAGCATTGATTTGTCATGACCCCGATGCACCTTTACCATTAGGATTCACTCATTGGACGATTTATAATATTCCTGCAAATGTCAATGAGATAGCTGAAGGTGGTGGTAGTAAATTTACTGAAGGCGTTAACAGTGCGGGTAGCAATGGCTATACTGGTCCGGCTCCACCGTCGGGACACGGGGTTCACCATTATTACTTTTGGCTATATGCTTTGAATAAGTCTCTAGACCTTAAGCCTGGTTTGAGTCGGGAGGAATTGTTAGAAGCAATATCTGATTACGTGACCGCACAAGCTAGATTAGTAGGGATTTACGAACGCTAATCTCATTAATCCAAAATCCAAACCAAACCAAACGCATCCGTTGTTAAAATCTAAAATCTAAAATCTAAAATCTAAAATTGAATGACTCAAACAAACCTTTCTCACCTCCTCAGTGCTTTCAATCTTGGTAATCTTTCTCTAAAAAACCGCGTGGTAATGGCTCCCTTGACGCGCTCTCGTGCGGGTAAGGAAAGAATGCCTAACGCTTTAATGGCAGAATATTACGCTCAACGAGCAGGTGCGGGTTTAATTATTACTGAAGGTACTACCATTTCCAAACAAGCAAACGGCTGGCTGCATTCACCTGGTATTTATACCGAAGCGCAAACGGAAGCTTGGAAACAAGTAGTTGATGCCGTACACGCGAAAGGTACGCCGATTTTTTTACAGTTGTGGCATACGGGTAGGTCTTCTCACAGCAGTTTTCAGGAAAACGATCGGCTTCCAGTTGCACCTTCGGCAATTAAAATTGAAGGTTCCCAAGCTCATACACCAGATGGTAAACAGCCTCACGAAACTCCTAGAGCTTTGGAAACAGCAGAAGTTTCCCAAGTTGTGGAAGATTACCGCAAAGCCGCAGCCAATGCCAAACAAGCTGGTTTTGATGGAGTAGAAATTCACGGTGCTAACGGCTACATTATCGATGAATTTTTGCAATCAAAAACCAATCATCGCAGCGATAAATATGGTGGTAGTTTAGAAAATCGCTATCGTTTTTTAAAGGAAATTGTAGAATCAATTCTTACCGTATGGGATGCTTCGAGAGTAGGAGTAAGGCTTTCTCCCAACGGCAATTATAACGATATGGGTTCTCCAGATTTTAGGGAAACCTTTACTTATGTAGCGCAACAGTTAAATCAATATGGATTAGCGTATTTGCATATAATGGACGGTTTGGGTTTTGGTTTCCACGAATTAGGTGAACCAATGACTTTAGCCGAATTGAGAAAAGTCTATCACGGTACCTTAATGGGTAACTGCGGTTATGACAAAGAAAGTGCACAGAGAGCGATCGCCGATGGTGATGCGGATTTAATTGCTTTTGGCAGACCAATTATTAGCAATCCCGATTTAGTTGCTCGTTTTGCTAATGGTTGGGAACTTAACCCCGATCCAGAACCAGCTATTTGGTATTCCTTTGAAGCGGAAGGTTATACAGATTTTCCTACATATCAATCTGAGGTAGCCGTGTAGGAATCGTTATCCCATAAATGTAGAGACGTAAAATTTTACGTCTCCCAAAATTTAGCGGATAAACAAACCATTCAAATAGTATTCCACATCTGCAAGATCCCCCCAACCCCCCTTTTTTAAGGGGGGCTATTTTAACAGTTATTCCGGACGTTCTGAAGGATTTTCGGGAAATCCTAGAGCATCTTTAAATTGCTGTTCGGTGACTCCTAACTTCGCTGCTGCTGCGGCAAAATCTGGTCTAGGTGGTCGTCCCAAAGCATCTTTTAATTGTTGTTTGGTGATTCCTAACTTTGTTGCTGCGGCTTCAAAATCTGGTCGTTGCGGTCTTTGTCCTTCAGGTAATTCGGAAAGATTTTCCGGTACTCCCAGAGCATCTTTTAACTGTTGTTCGGTGATTCCTAACTTAGTCGCTGCTGCTGCAAAATCTGGTTGTGGTGGTTTTCCTAAAGCATCTTTTACTTGTTGTTCGGTAACTCCCAACTTGGTGGCTGCTGCTGCAAAATCTGGTCTACGGTGATGGTGTCCGGGTGGTTTTCCTAAAGCATCTTTTAATTGCTGTTCGGTAACTCCCAATTTAGTCGCTGCTGCGGCGAAATCTGGTCTGGGTGGTCGTTGTCCTGGGGTCATTTCGTCGGGTACTCCTAAAGCATCTTTTAATTGTTGTTCGGTAACACCCAATTTAGTTGCTGCTGCGGCAAAATCTGGTCCATGTCCTGTGCCTTTTCCTTGTGGTTGGTTCTGAGCCATAGTTTGAGTTGTGTCTGCTGCGTCGCTTATGTTGATTGAAGTAAAAGCCAATGTTCCGAGTAGTACGGGAATTGCGGTTAAGGTCAACACTTGATTAAGTTTCATTCTTAAACTCCGAATAAGTTGCTTACATTTATGATTAAGCCAGCCCAAAATTACAGTTGAGTGCGATCTTTGATTACAATTTTGTAATTTAAGTTTGTGAGTAGCGAATTTAAAATAGAACTATCAAAAAAGAAGAAGAAAAGAAATTATAAAAAACCGCAGAGACGCTAAGGACGCTGAGGAAAGAGAAGGAGAGAAAATAATCTTAATCTATATATATGAATGTTCTATTTGTCGAAGATGAAGCAAAAATTGCTGATTTTGTTCGGGCTGGTTTGAAGGAGCAGGGATTTACTGTAGATTACTATGACAATGGTAATGATGGTTACTTGCAAGCTTTAGATAATCAATATGATGCAATTGTGCTGGATATTATGGTACCGGGAAAAGATGGGCTATCAATTCTCAAACATTTGCGTCGGGAAGGTCGGAATACTCCCGTAATTTTACTGACGGCTCGCAACGAATTAGACGATCGCTTGCAAGGGTTAAATTTGGGGGCTGATGACTACATTGCTAAACCGTTTTTTGTGGAAGAATTGGTTGCTCGGATTCATGCTGTGATTCGTAGAAGTGTAGGAGAGCGCCAAAATTTTCTGGCTGTAGGAGCTTTGAAGTTAGATAGAATTACCAGGGAAGTTACTTGTAATCAAAAAGTCATTGAGCTTACCAGCCGCGAGTTTAATCTGCTGGAATATTTAATGCGATCGCCAGGAAGAGTTTTTACCCGCACTCAAATATTGGAACACGTTTGGGGTTATGATTTTAATCCCAACACTAACGTTGTAGATGTTTGCATTCAGCGGATTCGTAAAAAAATCGACCTTATTGAGAAAGAAGGCTGGATTGAAAGTATTCGCGGGGTTGGTTATCGGTTTCGTCAACCGGATGCTAGTTTATGAAATTACCTTCGTTTCGGCTGCGAATTGCTTTATTTTCTACGGCTCTTGCTGGTAGTTCTTTAGTAGGATTTGGTGCAGTTTCCTGGTTCCAGATTTACAACGCTAAAGTTAATCGTTTGGATGCACAAATAGTTAATCAGTTGATGCGTCGTCCATCTAGAAAACCTCCGCAATTCGTTCGGCAGCCGCGATGGCAGGAGTATACAGAGTCACTATCAAATATATTAGGAACAAATACAGAAATTCCGATTGCTCTTTTAGTATTTGATGCAGAAGATAATATAATTTACCAATCTCAAGAAGTAGTTGAAGATAAAGATTTGTATCGTCTGCTGGCTAAAAAATTAGAATTGACTATTTCCCCTTTCCGCGAAGCATTTTCCTCTTCTCCACCTCCTCCACCTCCCTTGACTACAGAAACAACAAAAACAGGAGCTTGGCGAATTGGTGCTGTTAAACCTCCTAACATTCAAATTGCGATCGCGGTTAATCTGCAAGTAGTCGATCGAGAGATGGCTACGATTAGCAATATTTTCTTGATTTCTATCCCTGGAGTATTGCTATTAATTGCAATTGGTGCATGGTTGCTGTCTGGAAGCGCATTACATCCGATAAATCAATTAACCAGCGTCATTCAACAGGTTAATGCAAAAGGGTTAGATAAAAGAATTCCCATTGAAAAAACAGATGTGGAATTTGTGGAAATGATTCGGGTATTTAACCAAATGTTAGAACGTTTGGAACGCAGTTTTCATCAAGCTTCTCGCTTCAGCGGTGATGCTGCTCACGAATTGAAAACCCCGTTAACTATTTTGCAAGGGGAATTAGAAAGAACATTACAGCAAGTGATTCCCGGAAGTGAAGTACAGCAGCGTTTGAGCTATTTATTAGATGAAGTTCACCGTCTGGGCGCAATTATCCGCAAACTTTTACTGCTGTCTTTAGCAGATGCGGGACAAATGAGTTTATATCTGGTAGAGGTGGATATGACGGAGTTATTATTTCAAATGTTAGAAGATGTGGAAATGTTGGCTCCCGATTTGACGGTACAAACTGATATTGCGAAGGGGTTGAAAGTAAAAGGCGATCGCGATTTGCTGATGCAGGTTTTGCAAAATCTATTTAGTAACGCAATCAAATATAATCTTGCTGACGGTTGGATAAAAGTTGATGCTTTTCAAAGTAATAATTCACTTCAGGTAACGATTGTCAATGCATCTGAGGCAATAAAAGATGGCGATCGCGCTTTAATCTTTGACCGTTTTCATCGTGGAGATCCGTCTCGCAACCGTAAAATAGAAGGAATTGGATTGGGGTTGAGTCTTGCTCGTGAAATTGTTCGCGCTCATCATGGGGAGTTGATGCTCGATCCAACTTCGGAGGGGGAGACATCTTTTACAGTTAGTTTACCAATTGTTTTCTGAGATTTTTAAAGGGATTTTTTTCGTTAGGGTTTTGCAATTATGCGAATGTTTAACTTCAAACTGCATAACTTGATATAAGTTGCACCTATTTATAAATAGAGGAAAGAACAAATATAAAAATTCCTTCTGTTTCTTACAAATTAAAAGATTAAACAATGAAACTAACTTATCGCGGTGTCTCTTACGAACGTAATAATTCTCCCGTGGAAACTTCCGAAACCAATATATTTGCAATCTATCGCGGCGTACCTTATTGCATTCGTCGTTCTGTTTCTTCTCAAAATAAGCAATTACAGAAAAATCTTCAGTATCGTGGTGTCTCTTACTCGTTAAATTAAATTAAACTAACTAATAAAACAGTTTGTAGGTTGGGCTTGCGGTTCACTGTCTCATTAGTTGTAAACAAATAATAATTATTTGAACCGTAACCCAACATTAGCTAGCGGATATTTCACGATATTTATCTATAATCATGACGTTAAGTTACGACACGATAAATAAGATTTTCGTTATAAGCTGAAGAAAGCTTTTCGTGTCTAACCCAACCTACCTACTGTTTGCTTTCAACCATAAATTATGTTGGGAAGGGGGCGCGTATTTAAATCGTAATTACCAATTAATTTATTTTATGCGCCGTGAAGCCAACCTACCTACTTTAGACATAGGCTCAATTTAAAATCTAAAATCCAAAATCTAAAATTGTATGGCTCAAGCAATAAACAAATTAACAACCTTTGAGGAATTCATTGAATGGTATCCTAATAACGGGATGCGCTACGAATTGCACAAAGGAGTAATTGTCGAAATGCCACCACCTAATGGCGAACATGAAAATGTTATTGGCTTTTTAGCTGAAAAAATTACTATAGAGTATGTCCGTTTAGGATTACCTTACCGTATTCCCAAAACTGGACTTGTCAAAACTCCTGACAATGATTCAACCTATTCCCCAGATATTGTGTTGGTTAATCACGATAATCTCGTCAATGAACCTTTATGGAAGAAACAATCTACACTTGTTCAACCTGCATCAATTCCTTTGGTAGTTGAGGTTGTAAGTACAAATTGGAGAGATGATTATCACGATAAATTTGGGGATTATGAAGAAATGGGTATCCCCGAATATTGGATTGTAGACTACGCAGCTTTGGGTGGTAAACGGTTTATTGGCAACCCCAAACAACAAACTATTACGATTTGCGAACTAGTTGATGGTGAATATCAAACTACTCAATTTCAAGGTAATAAGCTAATAGTGTCTCCGTTATTTCCTGATTTAAATCTTACAGCACAACAAATTTTTGATTCTGCTTTGTGACATTTTTAATTTGTAGGTTGGGCTCGCGGTTCACTCTTAGAGGATGCGCGGCAAAGTTACTAATATAAATCGAAACATTTCAGATCCCCCTAAATCCCCCTTAGAAAAGGGGGACTTTAACCCCCCCCTTTATAAGGGGGGAAGGGGGGATAATCCGAGAATTACGTTAAAAAAGATACTTTTCAAACATACTTTTATATTAGTTTGTAGGTTGGGTTAGGTTCACGAGAAATGAGTTATAAACAAATAATCTATATTTGAACCGTAACCCAACATTAGCTAGCGGATATTTTACAATATTTATCTATAATCATGATGTTGGGTTACGACAGGATAAATAAGATTTCCGTTATAAGCCGAATTAATTTTCCTCTCTAACCCAACCTACTAGCTACGTCTCCAACAATATGAAATCATTACCAACATCAATTTATTGTTTTTTGTCATACTGATTATCGTTACAACCTAAAATATAAGGAGACGTTGCACTGCAACGTCTCTACATTTTTTGTATGGAATTAACTAACTCTTAATTCTTCTTCATCCACAACTACAAAATATTCCGGTTTCTGGATTTCTTCTAATTTAGTATCTTCAACTAATGCTAAAAATTCGGAGTTAGCAATAATAGCTGTATCTCTATTACGACGGAATAATCCACTACGAAATTCTTGGAAGGTTAATTGTCCAAAATCAAGATTAATTAAACCTATTTTATCGGTTCCTATTTTAAAATCTTCTATTACATCGGCTTCATCTTTAACTCTACCACCATCACCGGGTTGCAAAATAAATGTGTCTATTCCGGAACCACCGTTTAATTTATCTTTACCTTTACCACCGAAAAGAATATCATCGTTTTTATTTCCGATAATTGTATCGTTACCAGCTTCACCGAAGAATAAATCGTTTCCGTCTCCAGTGTAGCGATTATCTCCACCAAGCCCTGCAAAGTCGGCACCGTTGATTTCTTGATTGATAAAACTACCGATAACTATATCGTCTTTGTTACCTGTTTTTGCTTTTCCTATTAATAAAGTCGCTTCGTTATCTTTGTTAACGTCAATAATTCCTTTGTAACCTCCGTTGTCTTCTCGACGAATTCTTAACTCGTCAAAATCTTCGATGGGTAATTTATCTATGGAATCATAAGCTCTAATACCGAGTAAATCACCGATTAATCCTGGTTGATTAACTGTATTAGTAAAAGCTCTAACTACTCTACCGTGTTCGCTGCCGAAATCGGTGAGAAATTCAGATATTGTTCCGAAATCCATTTGAAAAGCTTCATCAGCTGTTACCGCTAATTCTGGATTTCCAGCAATACTTTTTTCGCCTACAAATGCTCTGGAAAATACCGAGACATCCGCGAATTTTTCGGGAGCTTGAATTCCTTCTATCCTACCATCTACGTCGTATATATCTTCATCTGGATCGTCAAATAATGGGTTTTCGTCGCCATTTCTTGCGCTTGGTGGATCTAAAGCGGTAATTGTTCTCGCACCTTCGGTATTACCTGATAAAAAGTTATTATTTTCTAACAAAAGTCCGTCTCGGTAAATTCTTCCCATTTCGGCATTGACTAAAGAACCCAAACTGTGCCCGATTAAATTCAAACTTTGGGAAGCTTCTTGAATGTCAATTCCATAAAAATCTTTTAAAGCTTTGACTGCAAATTCTGCAACCGGGCTAATCCAAGTCGCCGCGCGGAAATTCCCCCTACCGGGAACACCAAACTCAACTCCTAAACTTTCCGAGTTGTTGTAAGCTGCTTCTCTCCAGTCTAATAATAAGACGCGATCGCCAGGTTTTGTATTAGCTATTTCTTGTGCTACGTCGGCAATTTTTCCTTCGGGAGCGTCATTCCAACCGTGGATTATCAACCAGGTTTGTTCTGCTTCTGTGGGATTATTAACTTCTAAAAAGCCAACTTTACGCAGGCTGGGATTATTTTCTACCTGTTGGTTAAATAAAACTCCTTCTTCGCTTCCCCCCGTTACAAATCCTGAAACTGGTAAAGTACCTTCTAGGGGATTTGGTGGTAGAGTAGAAGGATCGTCTATTCCTGTAATGGCATTGATTGTTGTCTCTCCATAATCCCCAGCTTGCAACGTCATGGTTTGATTACCACCAGTACCATCGGATGCAAGTTTGACGTTATAGGTTTGTTGGTTTCCTTCAACTTTGGTTGGTGTAATTTCTTTGATGTAACCAGCATCATCACCGACGGTTGTAATATTTATTTGATTGCTTGCATTTTGTGGAGTTGGTGAGGAGATATTAGCAGCGGATGCTTCGGGTACGGTAACGGTAAGATCGAAACTTATTTCTTCATCTGGTTTCAAAAAGACGTTTACTGTATCTAAAGATAATGCAGAATTTTCGCTGCTAGTTGTGGAAATAATATTGCTTGTATCTTCATCACCAATATTGAGAATGGCAGTATTTTGATTTCCTAAAACTGCACCACCAGTCAAGTTTTCTAAAGATAAATTAACAGTTTCGCTACCTTCTTTTAAGTTATCGCTGAAGATAGGAATAGTTACATTTTTCTCAATTTCTCCATCAGCGAAGTTAAGCTCAATAGGAGTATTATCAAAATCCTCGCCAGCGGTAGCAGTACCGTTTGTTAAATTAACTGTGGCGCTAACGTTTCCTAAATCCCCTTCGCTACGAATAACTTTAGCTGATAAAGTAGATATTCCCGATTCAAAAGTATTAAATTCAGCTTTCTGAAACTCTAATTTACCGGAATTCTCACTTGCTGCATTAATATTATTTTGAGCAAATTCAATTAACTGTTTTCCTGCTTCAGTTTCATCCCAATTATTAGAACTTACTTCTTCAAAAGGAGTGGCTTTACCTGCTGCACCTTTAATTTGAAAAATAAGATCGTTGTAATCGGTATCGGAATTTTTATCTAAGCGTAAATCCTCTATTCCAAATACACCTGTTCCCTCAACCAACTGCATCATTTGAATTGCGTTTTCGGGATTAGCTGATGCCAAGGAAAATAAAGGACGCTTGTCACCATCTACTGCTGGATTATCTAATACTTCTTGAATATTACCCTGGGGAACTAACATTAAAGCAAAGTTATCCCCAGGATTCATACTAAAGGTTTTAACTCCCTCGTAATCCCCTTGATTTCTATCTGTTTCTCCCAATTCTCCCGTAAATCTAGCACCTTCGGAATCATCATTCACGACAATATAACCGTTTATCGAATCACTCAAAACACGACGAGCAGCTTCTTGAATATATTCATCGGAACCGGGATTTAAACTTTCCATTCCCGTCAAATTAAAAATTCCCAATTCGCTTTGATAACCACCTGCGTCAAATAAGAAATCAATGGTAAATTCACCCGTAGAATCGACAGTGAATACGCCATTATCAGTTATATTTGTGCTTAAAACAGCTTGCGGTAGAGGAGTTGTTTGAAAAGATTCAGTTAATATAGGATCTTGAAAACTTCCTGAAGGATTATCATCAATTGGTAGAATATCTGGATTCAACGAGTTATCAATTGTAAAAAGGTCAATATTGTCAAAACTCGATATGGGATTTTCTAAATTATCCATAGTATTAGTTAAATAATATGTACGTCATTCGATTTTAGATTAAGGATAAATCTAAAATTCAAAATCTAAAATTATTAGACGTAGCATAAAATTCAGAATCAAATGTGAAAATGCTTCGTGTAGCTTATTATATTTTAGATTTTAGATTTAGATTTTATATGCAAGTACTTACAAGCTCTTGGCTGCTCAATGGGGAACCCCGGCAGGCAACTTCTCTTCCTAAACTTTCTGCAAAATCTAAAATTGAATGACCTTAATTATACTAATGTTACTTATTGATTTTAGTAAATATAGTGATTTGTGCGACAATTAAATTAAAGATTACGTAAAAATAACTGCGATCGAGGTTGTAAATCAAACTTTAATTATTGGCTTACAAAATAAATAGCCCACTGCAATATTTAACAGCGAGCTACGGTGAAATTTTAAGAATATGCTTTGAAGTCAACTAACTCGAAATTGATTTTCAGCCACACCTACAAAGTATTCAGGATTTTGAATTTCTTCTACTTTAGTGTTTTGGAGTAATGCGATAACTTCCGAGCCAGCCACGATCGCGGTTCCATCGGATGATTGCTGAAAAGTTAATTGGTCAAAATTAATGTCTGTCAGACCAATTTTATCGATACCAATTTGGAAATCTTCAATTACATCGGCATCCGATTCTGTAGCACCACCGTCACCGGGTTTAAAAATAAATGTATCTATTCCGGAACCACCGTTGAGAATATCTCTACCAATACCACCGATCAGAATGTCATTGTACTTATTGCCGACAATCATATCGTTACCGGATTCACCGAAGAAAATATCATTACTATCCCCATAAGAACTATTTTCACCAAAATTAAACAAGTCGCTACCGTACATTTCTTGGTTCCCAGAACTACCGATGACTATATCGTCGTGATTACCTGCTTTTAATATCCCAGCTAATGAAGTTACTAGGTTATCTTCGTTAACATCAATGATTCCTTTGAAACCTTTATTGTTTCCTTCAAAGATTTGTAGCTCTCCTAAATCATCAATGGGCATTGTTTCAAGTGATTGATAAGCCCCGATACCGAGTAAATCTCCGAGTATACCCTGTTGGTTAATCGTATTTGTAAAAGCACGAACTACCCTATCGTGTTCCCTACCAAAATCGGTGAATTCAGATTCAGTTCCGAAAGTCATTTCAAAGGCTTCGTCGGCACCAAGAGCTAATTGTTTATTTCCCGCAATGCTTTTTTCTCCTACAAATGCTCTGGAAAATACCGACGCATCAGCGTATTGTGTAGCAGCTTGAATACCTTCGATTCTGCCATCCATATCGTAGATATCTTTAATCGGATCGACGGTAAATGGATTGTCATCGCCATTTCTGGATGATGGAGGATCGAGAGCGGTGATTGTTCTAGCACCTTCGTTGTTACCCGTGACTACAGTTTCGTTGTCTACAGTCAATCCATCTCGATAAAGTCTTCCGATTTCCGCGCTTACCAAAGAACCGAGACTGTGACCGATTAAGTTTAAACTTTGTGAAGCTCCCAGACTATCTATTCCGTAATAATCGTTTAATGCTTCGACTGCGAATTCTGCAACCGGATTAATCCAACTAGCTGCGCGGAAATTACCCTTACCTAAAGCTCCGTTCTCAATTCCTAACGTTTCCGTACTGTTAAAAGCTGCTTCTCTCCAGTCTAATAACAGAACGCGATCGCCACTATGTGCAGCAGCAATTTCTTGTGCTAAATCTGTAAATCTTCCATCGGGTGTATCGTTCCAACCGTGGATGAGAACCCAAGTTTGTTGAGCGTCGTTAGGATTGTTAAATTCTCTGAAGCCTACGTTACGGATGGTGGGATTATTTTCTATTTCTGAGTTGAGTAAAATTCCTTCTACGCTTCCACCCGTTACAGTGCCTTGAACTGGTAAAACACTCGGATCTAAATACTCGCTCGCATCTTGAGCATTGAATGTTGCATCATAACTCTGTGTTTGCAATATGCTTTGATTGCTAATAGTTCCATCAGATGCGGCTTCATTATTAGCGTACTGATTTTCCTCAAACTTATGAAGTGAAATGTCATTTACATGAGCAGCATCATTACCTACAGGTTGGATGTTTATTTCAAGATTATTTACATTGGTTGCCGCTACTGTATCTTCATATTTAAGATTAGATTGAGGCAATGTTTGGGCAACCTTAACCGCAGTATTTTCATTTGCGATCGCGCTATCTGTAAATCGATGGGATAAATCAACCGTTTCGCTCGATCGATCTAAATCATTGTTAAAGACAGGAATACTTATTTGTTTGTGGATTTCTCCATCAACAAACTCTACAGAAATAGGAGTTTCATTGAAAGCCGCTTCCGATTCAAAATTATTTGACTCCAGATCCGCAAACCGAGAAATTGAAATTCGATCGGGAACGTCACTTGTAACTTGTTCAAAATTAAGAGGATCGGATTGAGAAGAACCAGTTAATGAAGGGTTTTTTAGATTTCCTTCGAGATGGCGATCGGTAGAGAGAATATCCTTATGTAATGAATGGTGAGATGCAGAAAGGTTATTCACTTTTAAATTTGTTTCCAGATTTTGTAGATTCATTTTAATTAAATAATATTTATGTCGCGTTTAAATGTAGTTAAAGACGCAGTGTTGAAATTCAGATATAGATATGATGGTTTTATAGCTCAAGAATTAGCGCAGTTAAGAGCATAAACGGGCGTTTTATTGATAATGAAAATAAATTAGGTTCCAATCTTTAAAAGGGTTGGAACGAGATTTAAATCAATAAGCTAGAAATGATTTAACTAGAATTGATTATGCTAGATAACTTTGATGTTTATCATCTTACTAAAGAAATATTCTTTAGTAAAAGTTTAGCAGCAATAGGTATTTAAGCCGATTTTCATATCAAATCGATCGCTTGAAATAAGTTGTCTATTATAAATAGTTTTGTTGATTAAATTAAATTCATAATATTAGAAAATAAAGTTTTTTTGTTATTTAAACTAAATTCTATTTTTGCAAAGGTAAAGTTGGATTGATGATATTAATGTTACTTTTTAGTTTGAGGTTATTGTTATGTATTTGACAAAAACGCCCTCAAAGAGGGAAGAGTGGGGAACCACTCAAACAAAGCCCACCTGCGTGGGCTGAATTCAGCCTATTTTAAATAAATAAATAGTTAAGGATTACGAAAAGATGTTGGGATGAAAATGAGGAAAATTCATCTTACACATAATCCAGTCGAATCCGATCGATCGCTGCATTCAATCCATCGCTATGAATCCAACCTACAAAACCACCGTAAATCATATTGTCATTGCGATCGGCAATAAAAACATGATCGATCAATAAGGGATTTTTCCAAGTTTTCACAGTTGAACCATCCCTTAAACGAATTACAGGATTAGAACTTTTAAAATCTCGATGGTGAGCGCGAGTTATTCCCGGTACGTTTTCTAATATCTCGATAATCTCTTGGCTATCATCTGTTATATTTTTGCTGACTACGGTTGTACAACCACACCCATCTGTTACCGTAAATTTGAGTCTTTCTTTTAAATCCCCATCAAATAGCGATAAAGAATTGATTTCTTCTAACAATTTTCCTTGGGGTTCTAACTGCCTTCTTTGACAGTAAACTGCTGTAAGTAACTCTTCTAAACCGACGTTAGTTAAAGCATCCGCAATCAACCCCGTTAATCCTAATACCGCGATACCTCCTAACATCCCCGCAGGACCACCTAAAAAAGCTAAAGCAGCAGTAATCGCAGCAGCACCCGTTAAACCAGTGCTTGCCATGACTGCGATTAAAATAATTCCAGGTAATCCTAATCCAGCTATTTTTTTTACGAGTTCGTCCATACAACCTCATCGCGGTAAGTTCATTTTATTTCCTATATATTTTAAGCATTTTATATTACTCCCAAGATTAAAACACAGTATTTTAACTGAGAAGCTTATATAAATAATGCAGGCTTGACTATTTAGAATGCTTGCGCTGACTGGTTCTCAAATGAAGTGTTGGGAATATTTTGCTCGATTATCCGAATTTTTCTCTTCAAACTGCATAAGTTTAGATTAATTACCCTATTAGATATAGGAGACAACATTCATGTTCGTAAGTTACCACCTCTTACCCATTCTTTGTTCTCCATTCACCATGTTTCGTGAAAATTAAGTTTAATTTATGGAAAGTTAAGTCAAATCGCTATCCGATAACTCCCTCACTTTTCTGTATGGTGTCTAAAAGTCGTAAATCCTATATTGAAATTGTTGCAAGGGTTTGAAATCAATAACAAAACACAAACCAACTAGAACATTAACTAATATCTTGATTGAAGATTAAAAAATGAAACTAACTTATCGCGGTTTATCTTACAAACGAAATAATTCTGAGTTGGAAACTTCAGAAACCAATATCTTTGCAATTTATCGCGGCATACCTTATTCTTTTCATCGCCCTATTTCTCAAAATAAGCGATCGCCTAAGAATCTCAAGTATCGCGGTGTCTCATATACAAATTAAACCAGTAAAACTCAAATTGGATCGAGTCGAGGCAAGCACGAAGAAAATAAAACTATGTCAAGTAAGGTAAATCTGGGATCTTACGAGTGTTACTAGGTTTCTTCTGGCTTGTCGAGATTGGTACAAGATGTAACCTAAATTTGACTAGAAACCTTGGAATAGCGACTCATCGCTACCTTGTCTCAAGCATAAAGCTTTTGAATCCTACTCACTTTACAATAAAAACTTCTCTGATTCATGCTTCGGCGAGAGAACTTTTGAACTATTAACAAATGTTTCAATCTATAAAGATTGATTGATTTGCAGGCATTTTTTTTTGATAAATGCGCTCACAGAATTTAAATTAAGTAATTGTCACTAAGAGGAGAATATCATGGCTAAGAAAACTTTTATGACACTTCAACAAGGCTCAACCGGAGATGCTGTAGTTAATTTGCAAGAGTGTTTAAAGACTGTTGGTGTTTACTCTTGTAGAAGCAATGGCGTTTTTGATGAGAGAACAAAAACTGCTGTGATCAAGTTTCAGAAAAATAATGCTATGACGGCTGATGGAATAGTAAGACGAGCAACCATGTCTGCATTAGTTAGATGTTGGTGGTATTGATAATGTTATCAAAGCTTTAACCGTATTCTTAAAAGAATCGCAGAAAAAAATACGGTAGCCAAATATAGCAATTATATATGAGTTTTAATAATTTTAGCTGTTGAGAAACCCGGTTCATAATAAGCTGGGTTTTTTATTGTCATCAATTCTTTTCGGAATTGGGAATAGAAAGCTTACCAATTACTTCAAGCACAAGCTAAACAAGAATAGTATTGTTTCTACAGGTAGAGAGCCGATATATCGCGTGTTTACATTTGGGGGTAAGAAGAAGGTGCTGCAACATCCGTTTGGTTGTCAACTTTACCCGAAGATGGTAAAATTGGAGCTTTTTTGACCAAAATTAACAGCCGATGCCTTGGTAATTAACATTACTCAATTTTGAATATAAAATTATTCGATCGTAAACCTTGACCAATCGGTTTAAGTTTTGCTATTGTAAAAACATGAGCAGAGGACCAAATAAAAACTTTGAGCCAGAAATGGCGTTACAAAAAGCGATGGAGGTATTTTGGGCTAGGGGTTACGAAGCCGCGAGTCTTGCCGAATTGCTGCAAAATATGGGCATCAGTCGTAAAAGTATGTACGACACTTTCGGTAACAAGCAAGCTTTATTTCTCAAGGCTTTAGAGCATTACGCTCAAACTAATCTCCGTTCGATTAGGGAACAACTATTAGCATCGGGTTCACCGTTGAAGAATATCGAGCAGCTTTTGCAAGGGATGCAAAAAACTCACGGTAAATCTGGTAGTAAAGGTTGTCTTCTGGGTACCTGTACGGCAGATTTTGACACTAGCGATGTAGAGATTGCTCCTATTTTACGCAGTTACTTTACGAGGTTGGAGAATATCTACTATGAAGCTATTTCTCAAGCCCAAGCAGCAGGAGAATTAAGTACGGAAGCTGAACCTCGCGATTTGGCGAGAATGCTGGTTTGTACTACTCAAGGTATGGCTTTGGTAAGTAGAGTTTTGGATAGCGAAACCGTTCCTCAAAGCGTAGTTTTGGCAACTATCAAAGCTTTAAAGAAGATGTAATTTTTTTTTGATAAAACTTAGACCGATTGGTATAGGTTTTGATTTACCTAAATAACTAAACAAGGAGAAATGATTATGGGACGTTTAAATAATAAAACTGCGGTGATTACTGGTGGTACTACTGGTATTGGTTTTGCAACTGCCAAGCAGTTTATTCAAGAAGGAGCAAAGATAATAATTACCGGAAGCAATGAAGAGAGGTTGAGAGAAGCAGTTGAGAAATTAGGAACGAATGCTGATTCTGTAAAAGCAGATGTGCGATCGCTTACTGACCTAGATAATTTGGCAACTAGAGTAAGTGAAGAATTTGGCAATCTAGATATTATCTTTGCGAATGCTGGAGTCGGTCAATTTTCCCCCTTAGAGCAAATTGATGAAAAGTTTTACGACAATCAATTTGATATCAACGTTAAAGGTGTTTTCTTTACCGTACAGAAATTAGCGGGATTGTTGAAGCCAGGAGCAAGCGTGATTCTCAATGCTTCAGCAGTTAATCAAAAAGGAGCAGCTACAGGAAGCATTTATTTTGCAACCAAAGCAGCAGTGCGTTCCTTTGCTCGTTCCTTTGCGGCTGAATTGGGTTCCCGTCAGATTCGAGTTAATGCACTTAGCCCCGGTTTGGTAATGACTGAATTACAGAGCAAAATGGATTTACCATCAGAAGTGCTGGAAGGATTTTTTAATAGTGTTAAACAAGCAGCACCTTTGCAACGAGAAGGAAAAGTAGACGAAATTGCTAAAGCTGCGGTATTTCTTGCCAGCGATGATTCTTCCTATATGACAGCTAGCGATTTGGTTGTTGATGGTGGATATATGAATGTTTGAAGCAATTACCAGTAATTAACCATACATTAAACTTTATTCAGACGTAAATCATGTTCAAAGGACATAATCAAGAATTTTGGGATCGAAGATACGGTGAATCAGATTACGCTTATGGGGTAGAACCTAACGCATTTCTCGTTTCTCAAAAACAGCGAATTCAATCGGAAATGCAGGTGCTTGTTCCTGGCGATGGTGAAGGTCGTAATAGTGTCTGGTTAGCTCAACAAGGTGCTAATGTTCTTGCAGTCGATTTATCAGCAGTAGGTTTGCGTAAAGCAGTTGATTTAGCACAAAAAGCTAATGTCACTATTCGTACCGAGCTTGCAGATTTGGCAACTTGGAATTGGGAGAGCGATCGCTATGATTTAGTTGTATCTATCTTTCTACATTTCTCTCCTGATGTCCGTACTCAAATACATCATGGAATGCTCAAAGCACTCAAGCCTGGTGGTCTTATAATCTTAGAAGCTTTTACTCCAGCACAACTAGAATACCAGGCAAAGTTTCACTCAGGTGGACCCTCGATGGTAGATATGTTGTATAGTTCCGAACTACTCTGTGAGGACTTTTTCGCAGCTAAAGTAATCGAGTTGCAAGAAACGGAAGTTGAACTGAATGAAGGAAGTTACCATTCTGGATCGGCTTCGGTAGTTAGAGCAGTTTTTCAAAAGTAGCAATTTCAAACATTATTATAAGCAGCAATACCCTACTCGCAGCTTAATTGAACTGTTCCGATAGCGGAATGACGATAATCTGCTAACTATATCTCCCAGTAAAGAATTAAAGGAATTAAAACAATGAGTAAACCAGTTTGTGTAATAGTTGGTGTCGGTGCGGGCAACGGTGAGTCTTTTTCGCGTAAGTTTGCAAAGGAAGGTTATCAGGTGGCAATGTTAGCCAGAAATATTGATTATCTGCAAAAATTAGCTAAAGAAATACCCGATTCTAAAGCTTATCAATACGACGTTACCAAAGTTGATAAAGCAGCAGAGGTATTTAATCAAATTGCATCGGAAATGGGTTCGATATCCGTCTTGGTTTACAATGCGGGTGCTGGTGCTTTTGCAAACGTAGATGATGCTACAGTCGAAGATTTTCAACGTGCTTGGGAAGTCAACGCAAGGGGTTTATTTACCGTAGCTCAACAGGTTATCCCCCAAATGCGTAAAATTAACGGAGGTAATATTGTGATTATTGGAGCGACTGCTTCTATTAAAGGTGGTGCTAACTTCACCCCGTTTGCTTCCGCAAAAGCCGCTCAACGTAGTTTAGCGCAATCGATGGCGAGATATTTAGACCCAGAAAAGATTCACGTTTCTTATATTATCGTGGATGGTGTAATTAATTCGGAACGCACTCGTAAAGCGATGTCAGATAAACCCGAAGATTACTTTATGAAATCCGATGATATTGCCGAATCGGTATTCTTTTTAACTCAGCAACCGGATTCGGCTTGGACATTTGAGTTAGATTTACGACCTTTTGGGGAGAAGTGGTAAAGGCTGCGTTGCATTAATTCCGACGGGTTGTTCTAGACGTAGCAGACGTAGCAGTGCTACGTCTCTACATTAACCACAACCTATTACCCCAATCCCTTAATTACAATATCAACTAATTCATCTACAAAAGCTTCGTTTAAAGGTAAATGCTTTAACAGCAATCGATAAAAAAGAGGACTATAAAGCGCATCGATCGCAACTTCTGCATTAACATCACGACGTAATTCTCCCCGCTCTACCCCACGCTGAAAAATTCGTTTTGCATCATCGCGTCGTGGTAACAACCAATTTTCTCGAAAAGCCGCTATCAATTCATCTTCCATCTGCCCGCAACCAATAACGCTGGCTAAAATTTCCCCCCTAGAACTATTCATCAACTTGACAATTTTGTACATTTGCTCTCTAAAATCTTCTTTCACCGAACCCGTATCGGGAAAAGCAATCTCTGGAGTCACCATTGATAAAAATGCATCCATCGCCAATTGTGCCTTCGTTTTCCAGCGTCTGTAAATCGTCGGTTTTCCAACTTCCGCTCTTGCTGCAACTCCTTCAATTGTCAGAGCCATAAATCCGACTTCGATAAGCATTTCATAGGTTGCCTTGAGAATTTTTTTATCGGCTTCTTCACATCGAGGTCGCCCGCGCCCTTGTTTTACAGGGGTTTTGGCTTTTTTATTTTTACCTGTTGACATAATCATAACCTCTTTGCTAAATTAAATAACGTAACGTAACGATATTTAATAAATAAAACAATGAATAGTGCTTTAGATTATATGAG
Source organism: Rivularia sp. (in: cyanobacteria) (assembly GCA_965234645.1). Lineage (GTDB taxonomy): Bacteria > Cyanobacteriota > Cyanobacteriia > Cyanobacteriales > Nostocaceae > Rivularia. Next base: position 2,071,913 of record OZ248344.1, read on the forward strand.
CGTTGACCACATCATGATTTGCGTACCAAATTATGAAGAAACCCTTCAGTGGTATCAAGAAAAGCTGGATGCAACGATTGAACGAAAATGGCTGGTTGATGAATTGCCAGATTTGAAATTAGCCTATCTAAATATTTACGGTTTTCGCTTAGAAGTAGTTGGTAGTACCCAGGCACAAAGCGGAATGCCAATAGCCTCAGATTTTGGTGAATCGTTACGGAATACTGGGATTGGGCATTTTTGTTTTAGAGTCAATGATGTAGATGCAGCATTAGCAGAAATGAATCGCCGTGGTGTTCCTACATTTGTTAAAGGTGCTGATTATCCCAACATTGGACGAAGAGTGGGTTTTTTCAAAGATAATAATGGCAACATTATTGAATTTGCTGGCTCGCTCAAAGGGATTTGAACAATAAACATAACATGACACATTTAATAAATATTGTAAATTTTAGGAGCAGCTAAATATGCAGACGGTTTCTTCTATTCAGTTCGATGCTTCTAACCAAGATGAAGCAGCTATTTATGCAAAGTTTAAGCGTTGGGTGGAGATGTTTAGCGCTACCGGACGCGGCGAACAATTTACTCTCGAAGGCTACGAAGATATTTATTTCACTGACGATGGTGAGGATGGCTTACTTGTCTTCGATAACTATTCGCCAAAATGGGCAAGCACTCAAATTGATGGCTTCATCCAATATCGCCGCATTTGGGAGCGTGACGTTAACGAAAGCTTTCCTAATTGGACTATTACCAAGATGGACGTGCTTCGAGTTGAAGTGCAAGGCAATTTAGCATGGTCAGCTTTGAATTTCTGGGGAGAAGGAAAGCGAGCGGATAATAGCAGCTATGAAGGTAGTCAGCATAGTACTCATATTTGGAGGAAAATCAACGGTGATTGGAAAATGATTCACGAACACCTCAGCGCACCTATTACTGTTAAAGGTGAAGCTAATAGCGAATATAATCGCCATCCCTCCGAGCCTGATTACAATGCCTGATATCAAATGTGGTTGAATTGGGAGAATACATGAATGACTCGAACTATAACAACAGCGACCCACCAGTCACCGTAGTTGTTTCGCGGCAAGTTAAAACTGGGTGCGAAAAAGCATTTGAAGAATTTATTTCCGGTATTACTGCTGCTGCAATGACTTTTGAAGGACATCTGGGTACAAACATCTTTCGTCCTAGCAATGCTGGGGAAAACGAATATCGGATTATTTTTAAATTTGATCGTCAAAGTAACCTGCGTCGTTGGGAAGAGTCTGAATGTCGTCGTCAGTGGCTAGCACGGGCAGAAAGTTTGACCTTGGGTTCTCCAATGGTAGAAATATTAACGGGTTTGGAAAGCTGGTTTACACTGCCTACATCAAAGCCAATTCTCCCCCCTCCTCGCTACAAAATGGCTTTGCTTACCTGGTTAGCTATCTTTGTTTTGATTAATATTATCAATCTACTGTTTGCTTCAGTACTCAATCAACTGCCCCCCTTGTTGCGTAGTTTAGTTTTAACAGTTACTCTCGTTTTGCTAATGACTTACGTTGTCATGCCCAGAATGACTAAGTTGTTTGCTCGCTGGCTTTATCCCGAACAAGCAAATAGAAAAAAGAAGAAATCCCGTCGAGTTTGACTGTTTCCTGTTCCCTTTTGATACTATTACCAGTTTAAATTTTTTTATCATTCTATTGCTTTTGTTTCCAGGATGATTCTATATCTGTCTGTGGTTTTTTTTAATCTTTCTCAAAAACTTTCATTAGGAGTTTCATGATTCGCTTAAATATCAACTCTCGGAATGCCCAATACCGCCTTAATCGATTATTCTATTATGGATTAATTTTGTGTTTGATTTGTTTTGGCGTTCCTCAAACTGCCCAAGCTGCATCTCTGAAAGCCGCATCACCTGCAATTCATGCCAGCGAACATTATAGTGCGATCGCCACAACGGAACAGGCTTTGATGTACTGGAATGCCCAAAATCTAGTCAATACTTGGAATAACGTTATTATCCAGGCAAAAACAGGTGATGAGCAACTTCAAACGATGCGTCAAAGTGGAGTATTTACAGATGATGTGCAATTAACTTTTGACTTTGGCGACCAGAAAATAGTTATAAATGGGTTGGATTCTCCTGAAGCACATCAGTTCTATGATGGTTTTGTCAATCCACTCAAAAAGAATCGTTACAACATTGCTTCTAATGTGGAGGCTGTAAAATTTGAGAAAGATTCGCTTCGTTTCAACTTTAAGCATTGGATTTTCTTTGACAACCAATTATCTCTAGTTGGTGAAGACCAAGCGGTGGTAAAACGGGTAAAAGATAACTATAAAATTGCTTCTGCTGTCATAAGAGTGATTTACTTTGATGTTGCGAATGGTTATTGATGCTCGTTGATACTAAAAGCAGGTAGTTAAAGTAATAAAAATGGAAAGCAAAATCGCATTAGTAACGGGTGGTAATCGAGGAATTGGATTTGCTATTACTCAAGGTTTACTGGCATTCGGCTATAAGGTAATTATTGCTTCACGCTCCCTCGACAAAGCAAAACAAGCTGCCGAAAAATTAAATTCAAATGGTCAAGTTATACCTATAGAATTAGATGTTGCTGACGATAATTCTATTAATAAAGCAATAGAAAGCATACAGCAAAAGGTAGAACGTTTAGATGTTTTAATTAACAATGCAGGTATATATCCCGACGAAGGCGTAAATATTCTCACTATCGACCGCGAACTTTTAGATAAAACACTTAATACCAATACCTTCGGAGCAATTCGCATGGTACAAGCATTTTTACCGCTGTTGAAAAAATCTCAAGATGCCAGGGTAATTAATGTTTCTAGCGGTTTCGGTGAAATCAATGGACTGTCTTCCGACTATCCCAGCTATTGTTTATCAAAATTAGCATTGAATGGCGCAACAATAATGTTATCGCAAGCCTTGCGCTCTCAGAAAATAGCCGTTAACGCCATATGCCCCGGTTGGGTAAAAACAGATATGGGTGGAGATAGCGCACCTCGGACACCAGAGCAGGGAGCAGATACAGCGATTTGGTTGGCGACTGATGCACCTCGCGAGGAGACGGGGAAATATTGGCGCGATAGGAAGGTAATATCTTATTAGTTTGTAAATAAATCATGATTTCTTTACAAATTAGATTGGAAATAAAATGGATTAGAAATAAAAATGAAATTTGCCCCTCATATTGGATTAAATTCGTCAGATGATGTAATGTTTCCCCATCATGCTGGACACGATCCAATAGACCAAATTAAGTTTATCGCTGACCAAGGGTTTGCAGGGATTGAAGATAATTTTCTTAAATTGCGTCCAATTGAAGTTCAGGAAAAAATTGGTAAGGAATTAGAACAACATAACCTGCAAATGGGTTGTTTTGTAAATAATTTAATCTTCGACCGTCCTACTTTTGTCAGTGACTCAACAGAAGCTAAAGAAATTCTACTGCAACAACTACACGAAACTATTGAAGTAGCCAAAAGAGTTAATGGTAAATATGTAACAACCCTTTCTGGAGTTTTAGACCCTAGTTTAGAAAGAGATTATCAGACTACAAATATGATTGAAAATCTCAAATATTGTGCGGAACTCGCAGAGTCAGCAGGAATTATTTTAGGAATAGAAGCTATTACAGGAAAATTGTGGAACGGTACTTTTGTAACGACAATTCCTCATGCCTATTTAATTGTCAAAGCAGTTAATAGTCCAGCGGTTAAATTAATCTTTGATACCTTTCAAGCACAGATGGAAGGAGGAAATATTATTGAAAACATCAATCGCGTCTGGGATGAAATTGCAATTTTTCAAATTGCCGATGCTCCTAAAAGAACTGAGCCAACGAGCGGTGAAATGAACTATACAAATATTCTCAAACATATCCAGTCTAAGGGATATGACGGATTAATTGAAATGGAACATTCTGTTTCCAAAACAGGAAAAGCAGGAGAAGCAAAAGTCTTAGAAATTTATGATAATTTCAAGAGGAATTAGAGAGAAAAAACCATGAGCGAACAATTAATGCAGGCTGCTTATTACGAAAAACAAGGTGCAGCAAAAGAGGTAATTCAATATCAAGAAATTCCCATACCACAACCCGGCGCTGGTGAAGTGCGAGTCAAAATCCACGCTTCGGGTGTAAATCCATCAGATACAAAATCTCGTGGTGGTTGGGGTGGTATCGAACTCAAATTTGAACGGATTATTCCCCATCAAGATGGTGCGGGTGTAATTGAAAGCGTTGGTGAAAACGTCGATAATTCTCGTATCGGAGAACGAGTTTGGATTTATGAAGCACAATTAGGAAGAGCTTTCGGTACGGGTGCGGAATATATTGTCATACCAAGCCAACAAGCAGTTATCTTACCTGATAATACCAGCTTCGCCGAAGGTGCTTGTCTGGGAGTTCCCGCAATGACTGCTCATCGTGCAGTATTCGCAGATGGTGAGGTAAAAGGACAAACGATTTTGGTAACTGGGGGAGCGGGTGCCGTGGGTAACTATGCGGTGCAGTGGGGTAAATGGGGTGGTGCAACTGTAATTACTACTGTGAGTAGTCCCGAAAAAGCAGAGATTGCCAAAACTGCGGGTGCGGACTATATCATTAACTATAAGAATGAAGATGTAATCAAACGCATTCAGAAAATTACTGGTAAAACACGGGGAATCAATCGCATTGTTGATGTTGATTTCAGCCGTAATTTGTCCGTAGCCGATGCAGTTTTACGTACCAACGGGGGAGTAGCGATGTATTCAGCGAATCCAGATGATGCTCCTGCTTTACCAATTCTTTCGTTGATGCTGAGAAATATTATTATCCGTACAATATTGGTTTATACCATGCCTGAAGAAGCCAAACAGGCAGCGATTCGAGATATTACGACTGCATTAAAAGCAGGTGCATTGCATCATAACATTGCTCAACGTTTCCCATTAACAGAACTTGCAGCCGCTCACGAAGCTCAAGATAGCGGCAAGATGATTGGTAAAGCGATCGTTGAGATTTCTTAATTCTTAGTTCGTAGTAAGGACTTTAGTCCTCGTTAGGGCTTAAGCCCTTACTACGAACCTAGAAAACAACAATAATCCATTAAAACAAAACTATGAACACCACAAAATCAGTTTCCCAGACATTTGCGATCGCCCAAGACATAACCGTAAATCGTATAGGCTATGGTGCGATGCGACTCACCGGACAACCGGGAAATTTCGGAGCTTATGCAGATTGGTCAGCAGGAGAAAAGCTTTTACGTCGTGCGGTTGAATTAGGTGTAAATTTTATCGATACTGCCGAAGCTTACGGTCCCGGTTTCAACGAAGAAATCATTGCTTCTGCTCTATATCCTTACAAAGAAGGCGTAGTTATTGCAACTAAGGGAGGCATCAACAAACCTTCTCCAGATAACATTAATGCAGATGGAAGCCCGGAATATCTGCGTAGTGGTGTTGAAGGCAGTCTGAAAATATTGAAATTAGAACAAATAGATTTGTATCAATTGCATCGTCCAGATTCTAAAGTACCGTTTGCGGAATCAATTGGTGCATTAGCGCAATTAAAGCAAGAAGGAAAAATCCGTCACATCGGAATATCAAACGTTAATTTAGAGCAAATTGAAGAAGCGAGAAATATTGTTGAAATTGCTTCGGTGCAAAATCGGTTTAGTATTACCAATCGTCAAAACGAAGACACATTCTTATACTGTACTCAACATCAGATTGCATTTCTTCCTTACGGCTCATTAGACGCACATCCTCTTAAACAGGGCGCACCCCTTGCCAATGCAGAAGGAATCATTGCAGATATTGCTCAAAATCAGGGCGTAAAACCCAATCAAATTGCTTTAGCGTGGTTGCTGCATCGTGCGCCCAATATTATCTTGATTCCAGGAACGACAACTATTTCTCATATGGAAGAAAATATTAAAGCTGCGGAGATTCAACTGACAGAAGATGAAATGGCAGCTTTAAATTCAATGTAAAAGAAATTCGGCAGTTTCAATCATCATCTAAATGATTCCTTAAAAGAAATCGGTTACTTTTTGGTAACTACTTTACATTTTCAAGCAATTTTATTACAGTCATGAGCGTGGAAACTCTTATTTACATCCAAATCAGCGTTTTCACTGACTTTAACATTAATAAAAATATCTATGTCTAAGATTGCGATTGTTTATTTTTCTGGGATGGGACACACCCATTTGATGGCTGAAGCTGTTGCTGCTGGTGCCAAAAAGGTTACAGATTGTACGGTGGAATTATTGCGTATCACTGGCGAACAAATTACCGATGGGCGTTGGCAAGATGATGCAGCGATCGCAAAGCTAAATCAAGCTGATGCGATTATATTTGGTTCGCCGACATATATGGGTGGAGTTGCAGGACAGTTTAAATGTTTTATTGATGGTGCAGGGGTTTGGTTTGAGCAGAAGTGGAAGGATAAAATCGCGGGGGGTTTCACTCACTCAAGTTCCCCTAGCGGAGATAAGCAGGGGACTTTGCTTTATTTAGTCACTCATGCAGCACAGCAAAGTATGATTTGGGTAAGTATTGGGGATTTACCAAGTAGTTATCAGGGGAAAGATGATGGTGTTAACCGCTTGGGTGGATTTCTGGGAGTAATGGGACAATCTGCACTCGATATGAGCGGTAAACCACCAGAAGTTGATCCTGGAGATGCTCTTACCGCAGAAAGATATGGTGAAAGGATTGCTCTAGCTGCTCAAAGATGGCAAAAATAAACTATTAATGCGGTATAGCTAAGCTTACCGCATTAAGAATTGATAGAAATTACACTGTTTGATTTACTTGCAACCACTTAAGTAAATCATCAATAGTTGTAAAATCTAACAAAGTTTCACCAAGAGCTTCTAACCGCTCTAAGGAAAGAGTTTGAATTTCTTCAATAACCTCTTGTGGCAATTCTCCAAGCCGTCTTTTTAGTAGTTTTAGAACGAGGGTTTGCTCACCTTCTTGTTTCCCCCGCTCGTAACCAATGCGCTCGCCCGTGGTAATATAACTCATAGTACGCTCCTGTTCCGCAGTTGCTACAACGGAGGGAACCTCCGCAACGCACTGCTCTTCAAACTCCTTAAATTCTTCCCAAAATTCTGCTTCCAAGGCTTTTGGTAAAATCATAACCCAATCGATAAATCTATACAGGTTACGAATATCTCTTTCCTGCAATCCTAATTCATACAATCTACGAATCAAGCTAAATTTCCAAACTTTGCGCTCTCCGAGTTTTTTGCTTGTCTCCTGGGTTTTCAAATGCGCCATTACAACAATTGCAAATAGATTATCGCTGTTTTCTAATTCCGTCCATTTATTTCGATAATCCAGCAGTTTAACAGTTCCAAATTCAAAGCTAAGTTTAGTGTCAGGATAATTATAACTGTATTGATTTGGTCGCCAATTTGGGTCGGTGTCGCACAAAATTGCTAAACTAATGGCTGGTTTGCCAAATCGGTCAAAAATTCGCAGGTTATAAGAAAACATTCTTTGGGAAAAGATGTCTTCTGGATTCCCTTGGATTTCAACATGGATTAACAGCCAAATTTCTTCTCCTTGAATATGCCAAACTTTGACTAATTTATCTGCATATCTTCTTCCTTGTTCGGCATTGCGAGCTATTTGCTGAAATTCCTTATCAAGAAATTCGTGGGGACGTTCCCAATCTATTAATGCTGCTGTTTCGGGAAAGAAAAACTGCATTGCTTGGGGAAAATATGCTTCTAATATTTCTTTCCACGGACTATCATTATCTGCTCTTTCTATTTCTTCAGTCATGATTTTATCGGTAGATGCTATAACTTTTTTATTTTGAATTCTGCACCGTCACATAATATATTACTGTTAAATATATTATCTTATTTTACATAGCATTATTCTAGTTTTTTTATCATTTATTAATAACTGTAAAAAATAAAATAACATTTATTTAAGTTCTATTCAATTTTAAAATAACCATTATGCTAAATCTCAATGATGAATCAGTTCTAGATAGTTGGAATCAAAATGCATCTGCTTGGATAACTGCTATAGAAAATGAAGAAATTGCAAGTCGAACAATAGTTACAAATAACGCTATTATTGATGCGATCGCAAGTTATTCTCCTTCTACTATTCTCGATCTCGGATGTGGTGAAGGTTGGTTAACTCGCGAATTGACTGCTAAGGGAATGGAAGCTTGGGGTGTTGATGGAGTTTCTGAATTAATTGAAAAAGCTCAACTGATGAATTGTGGTAAATTTCAAGTTGCTTCCTATGAAGATATTCTTAATAAGATCCCCCCAACCCCCCTTAAGGAAGGGGGGCTTTTTTTAGGTAGTAAATTTGATGCTGCTGTTTGCAATTTTTCTCTTTTAGGAAAAGAAGCTGTAGATAATTTAATTCGTTCGATTCCTCGTTTATTAAAGAATAATCAATTATTATTTATTCAAACGCTTCATCCGGTAATTGGTTGTGGGGAATTACCTTATATTGATGGATGGAGAGAGGAATTATGGGACGGTTTTAATTCTAAGTTTAAACAAGCAGCACCCTGGTATTTTCGCAAGCTGGAAACATGGATAAATTTGTTAAAATCTGCTGGTTTTTCTATTTTAGAATGTCGAGAACCGATTAATCCAATTACTTATAAACCAGCTTCGATTATTTTTATCGCTGCTTATAATAAGTAAATCTCTTAATATGTAGGGTGTGTGACGGATAAGATAAATCATAAAGCATAACGACAAATTAATTCATTCCGTCACGCACCAATAGATTCATAATTTTTTGTAGGGTGTGTGACGGATACAATAAATTATAAATAAAAACGAATAAATTAAATCATTCCGTCACGCACCAATTAATTTATTCATTCTTCAACACCCACTACCGCAGTTTTTCCTTCAATCCCATACCTACTAACACCAGAAACGGCAATATTTTCAATTTGCGTATCATTTACAAAATACGAATTTTTATTTCCAGGTAAAATCTTGGTAGTCCATTCATCACCTTTTTTCAATTGCACTACCCACGACTGAATCTGCTGCTTGCTCTTGGGTTGCCAATAAAGTTTTATTTGTCCTAATTTCTTATCTTGAATAATTTGTAATTCGGGTTTTTTCGGTTGAGTATTATTCAACCAAGGTGTTGCGGGAATTAATGCTGGTCGATCGTAAACTTCATTTGTCAAAACATCGGCAATTCCTTTACGATTTTGCATCAAGGCTTTCATACTGAAGTGAATATTACCACCTTCTTTAGTAAAACCTCGCGTCGTTCTGATTTGATAAGCTATTTCGCTCGCATCCCAACCTTTACCTTTCTCATTCTGAATCCGACTCGTATAAATTCCGGGGAAAATATTTCTGTTTTTTGTATTTTGACTCAACCACCAATTTAATAACACTGGATAACTTTGTGCTGTTTGTTCAATTTTCCAATAAAGCTGCGGTGAAAGATAATCTAACCAACCTTGTTGCAACCATTTACGAGAATCTGCATAAATCTGCTCGTAAGCATTGAAAGTTCTGCCATTATCTATATTAGTAATTCTTTCTGGATAACCCGGTTGCCAAACACCAAAAGGACTAATACCAACTTTTACCCAAGGTTTCTGTTTCTTAACGCTGTCATACATCCGACGCACGAAAGTATTAATATTCTCCCTTCTCCAATCAGCACGATTTAACTTTCCTCCCACTTTTAAATATTTCTGCCAGCTAATGTCATCGGGGAAATCTATTAACTTACCTTGCTCGTCGCGTTGCGGATAGGGATAAAAATAATCGTCGATGTGAACTCCATCAATATCGTAACGACGAACAACATCTAAAATTACTTTCAAAGAATAATCTTGTACTTGCTTTTCACCAGGATCTAACCACAGATATTTACCGTATTTTTTCACAAAATCCGGTCTTGTTTTACTGATATGATTTGCAGAAATAGGTGATATTGTTTCGGGATGATGGGCGCGATAGGGATTAAACCAAGCGTGTAATTCCAAACCTCTTTTGTGCGCTTCTTTAACTGCAAATTCCAAAGGATCGTAAAATGGTTGTGGTGGTTTACCCATTTGTCCGGTAAGGAATTCCGACCAAGGTTCATAGGGAGATACGTATAAAGCGTCACTTATCGGGCGGATTTGAAAAACTACGGCGTTTAAATTCATTTCCGCCGCTTTATCCAGCAGAGCAATCAATTCAGCCTTTTGTTCTTCAGTGCTTAATCCGGGTTTTGACGGAAAATCGATATTCGCAACGGTAGCAATCCACGCACCGCGAAACTCTCTGGTAACAGTCGGGGGTTTAATTTCTTGTTTGCTCGGCTGCGATTGAGAATAAACTGGGGAAGCAATTCCAAGTAATAGTACGCTAATTAGAATTGCTTTGGTTTTAAGGATAGATGTCATATTCTGCCACAGGGAACACCACCTAGATAAGAATTAAAATTGGAGGTAAAAGTTCCAGAGTTTTGATTTAAAATTCCGGCAAATTATTTAATAATTTATCTATTCCGCTGACGGTAGCGAGGATTCCGAAAGAAATTGCTAGTAATGAACTGCCAATAATTCCTTGAAGCAAAGAAATTGAAACATTAAAATAAATTGAACGAATTCAAAAGGTTTGTAGTAATGACTTTAGTCATCTCTAATTAACTTGAGGGGGAATAATTTCCATCCCGTATTTTTGTGCGACTTGAATAATTCTTTGTAAATCGTCAGCATTCAGCGGTTGTGCGGGAGCAATTTGATTTTCAGCAGGGGTTGCAACTTCTGCCATAAACTTCTCAAATCCCGCTGGTGTTACCCAAACTAAAAGTTTACCTGGCTCCGAACCAATATTAATAAAACTGTGTAGCTGTCCTTTGGGAGAATAAAGAAATGTTCCAGGGGTTGCAAGACTTTTTTGTCCGTCTAAGTAAAACTCGAATGTTCCTTCTTGAATGTAGAAAGATTCGTCTTCTCGGCTATGAATATGAGGTACTACTCCACTTCCAGGCTGAACTATTGTTTCAAGAAGAACATATTGCTGTTGAGTATCTTCCCCTACTGCTTTAAAAGTTAGCAAGTCAACCCCAAACCAGTAAGAAGAACCTTTCCCAGGTTGCATTATTAAACCTTTTTGATTAATAGTCATGATTTTCCCTCTAATTCGCATTCAAATTTTATAACATTCGATCGCAATCCAATAGTATCAAGATTAAAAGCATTGTTTTAACTGATATTGCAGCGTCAAAGCTTCATGTACGATTTCGCAATTTAACCATCAAAAAATTGTTCCACATCTGCGAAAAACTGCACGTTATTACACTTGCTACACTTACGAGCGCGGAGTTTTTTACCATCTCCCCACATACCTCCATCTGCATGGAAATACAGCCAGTCGTGTTGATTTCCCACGCTCCCAGATAAATTCTTGCGAGCCACAGATATGACAAGGGTTTTGTTTGACGTTATTTTGCGGTAGTTCGTTCATTTGAGGAAAAATTTAGGTTTTCTCTAGCTATTTCTTCAGTAAATCAAATCTGTATTTCGCAGCTTTGCAACTGAATTTAAAAATTCAACTAGCAAGTTTGTAAATTTAGAGATATATTCCGTGTATTCTAAGACAATATTTATTTTAATTTGTATTTTAAATTATGAGTGCAAACCAACCGATTCCCTTACTTTATAGCGGTGAAGGTGGAGATTACTTCGGTACAGAATATGAAAGGCTACCAGAGAATGTGCATCCGAGCATTCTTGAAGTAGGGCAACTGCTGGTCGATCGAGGTATGCTTTATGTAGGAAAACTAATTTGCTCGCAATTTCACCAGATAGAAATTTATGCATATATTAGTCCCGAAAAGCATTTTGTAATTTCTGTAATAGCACAAGAATCTAACTTGCAAGGAATCGATTGCGTCAGTAGATTTGCCGATAATAGCTATCTAACAACCACCACGGTAAAACTTATTCAAAATGCTTATGAAGAGCAGGGATTATTTCGCGTTTCCTTACCAGGTTTGAATGTTGTAGAACTAATATCACAGCATTTAGCTTACGTTAAAGATTTTGAAAAACGCTGCGGTGAAGTACTAGCCATATTTGATGATTTATTGGCGATCGCGCAAATGATGGATGAATACACAATCCGTCAGCAATCCAATCCAGGGCATGGTTTGTTGCAGTTTACTAGCGGGCTTGCTTCATCTGGTATGGCTCAAGTAATGGGTGATGTGGAGAATGAAACAGCATCTCTATTAGAAAAACTGGGTGATGCTGCAATGTACGGCAAATTAGCCAAAGTTGAGCAGCTACTTGCACAAGATGCAGACGCAAATGCAATTACCGAATGTGGCAAAAGTCCGCTGATGCTAGCTGCAATGTACGGACACAAAAGCGTAATAGAAACATTGCTGAATGCAGGAGCCGATCCAAACCTGGGCAGCGAGGAAGAGTTTGAAGAAGGTACAACTGCTTTGATGTGCATTGCTAGCAGCCTTTTTGCTTCTAACCGGGCTGAAGTAATCAAGTTTCTTGTCAACCGGGGAGCCGATGTTAATGCACGTAATGATAACGGTGAAACGGCACTGATTGTAGCTTGTAATAATGCTGATTCTGTAAAGGCATTGATTGAAGCGGGTGCCGATGTCAACTTAGAAGACAACGAAGGTAATACACCCATAATGTTAGCGGATTGGGCAGTACAGCAGTTGCTTCTTAATGCTGGTGCTTCGGAAGATGGTTTGAATGAGTCGCTTTAGACTATGCAGCAATTATCCAATTGAGTCGTCAGCAGCGTTAATTGTGACATTTTCGTTTTGCTCTATAACTTAAACATTTGGATTACCATTTATTCCTACCAAATAATCATATGCATTCAGAAAAGCTTTCAATTTCGCTATCAACTTATCTAGTTCAATTTATCGAGCAATATAAAACTAATCATCAATGTAAATCTCGCTCTCAGGTTATAGAAGAAGCATTGGAACTATTACGAAACAAGGAACTTGAGGAAGCATACCGACAAGCATCGAATGAGGTGGATTCTGCTTGAGATACAGTAGTTGCAGATGGTTTAACTGATGAAACGTGGTAGTAATTTAATATTTGATGCTAACTTTAGTGCATTCTTTTATACAAAAAAATAACGCATAATGAATGGATATTGACTATATCTTGAAAGTGCATCGATTTTAACCATGACAGATTCTAGAGAAGATATTAAAGCTGCCCAAGAATTATTGATTGAGTTACCTAATTTATCGGATCGAGAGTTGCGGGAGAAATATTTAAGTCAGCAGCAATACGCGGATATTTTGATAACTACGATTGGGTTAATAGAGGATACAAATCAAGCAATTCACATAATTAATTTGGCATGGAAAGTAAATAAAAAATTAACTGCTCGATTAGCAGGTGCAGCACATCCACAAGTTCAGCAAGAAACAGTGGAGCTATTGAAGGAGTTAATCGAAAAATTTGTTGCGGAACAGTATTATGGATTTCAGTTCAAAATAGATTTTTTATGTGAAACTGCTTCTGAGTGGGTTATTCCAGATTTAAGCCATCTTTTGCTTGAAACTACAGACAGTAGAGTTTATTATAGGTCTGCTCAAGCTTTAAAAATAATTGCTAGCAAAAAATATCTTGGAAACGCGGCAATTTTAGCGGAGGATGCTTTAATTGAAGGTTTAAAGCATTCTAATCGTAGAGTTCGGGTAATAACTGCTGAAACTTTAGGCATTGTTGGAAGTAATCGCGCTGTTCCCCTATTGATTAATAATTTAGAAGAACATCCTGATTTTAGCGTGCGAATGGGAGCAGCGACAGCATTAGGACACATCGGCAACCTAGAAGCACTCGAACCTTTATTAGCAGCTTTGCAAGATTCTCATGAGTACGTGCGTGGATGTGCAGCAGATGCATTAGCGTTACTTGGGAATAATCGCGCTATTAAACCATTACTTGGAATGCTTAAAGACGAATACTGGGGAGCGAGAACAAGCGCAGCCGAAGCTTTAAGCAAATTAGGTAGCTATCGAGCTATAGAGCCGTTAATTCAAATGCTAAACGATTCAAATGCAATTATTCGCTGGGATTCAGCCGAAGCGTTGGGGGAATTAGGTAGCAAGCAAGCTGTAAAGCCGTTAATTCAACTTTTGCAAGACGAGCATCCTGTGGTGCGGGAAAAGGCAGCAGAAGCATTGGGAGCAATTGGGGATGAACGAGCAATTAAACCATTAGAGCATCAGTTAAGTAACCAAAATGCCAACACTCGTCAAGGTGCTATTAACGGATTGCTCAAAATTAGAAGCGAAAGAGCAATTCAAGCCTTGTTTAATGCTTTCAATAGCAGCGATCGAGATTTATCACGACGCATAGCTGGTGTATTGACAGGAAGTATTGGCGAGCAAAGAATAGAATTATTAATTGAATTACTACAGACTGGTTACGATCGCATTCGCGGTTACGCTGCTGAAGTACTGGGTAAAATCGGTGACAAACGAGCTATAGAGCCTCTTATCCTAACATTACAGGATGAAATGTCTTGGGTAAGGAAAAAATCTGTTGAGGCATTAGCTAAAATTGATGGGGAACGAGCGGTTGAGCCGTTGATTGGTGCTTTGCAAGATACGGAGCGCTATGTGCGAAAGGCTGCTGCTCTTATGCTGGGTAAAATTCGCAATCAACGAGCAATTAAACCATTAATTGGAGCCTTGCAAGACACAGATAGCAAAGTGCGAAAAAGTGCAGCAGAAGCATTAGCAGAAATTGGTCAAGAAAAAGCTAACGAAGCATTAATTATTGCTTTAAAAGATTCCTCCAACCGAGTGCGGATGGGTGTAGCAGGGGCATTAGGAAAAATTGGCAGCGATCGCGCAGTTTTACCATTAATTAATGCTTTGCAAGATAACTTTTGGCAAGTACGTAGAATTGCTTTTAATTCTTTATTAAAGATTAGTAGTTTAGAACTAAATACAATAATTTTTCAAGGGCTACAAAATCAACATTCAGATGTTCGCGAAATGACAGCCGAACTTTTACCAAAAGTCGAACCTCAAGTAGCGATAGAAGCATTAAGTCAGGCTTTTAAACACCATAATCGTTATATTCGCAGGGATGCAGCTAGATTTTTAGGTATAGTTTTATCTAATATAGATATAGATGATCGAGAAAATTTTATTAGAGCATTGAACTTAGCTATTACAGGATTACAACATACAGACAAATGGACTCGTCTTAATTCAGCAAATTCTTTAAGTAAAATCTCTATTGATTTGGAATTGAATCATAATATTTCTAATAATGTTATTTCAATTTTAACAAATTTACTTAATGACAAAAATGACTTAGTACGAAATGATGCAGTTAAAGCATTAAGTCACATTTGTAAAGAACGTGCTATTGAAACTCTGATAAAAGTGTTGCAAGATAAAAACGGTAATGTTCGCCAAGAAGCGATTAACAGCTTAGGTAAAATTATCTCTGAATTCGGTCAAAATATTACACAAGCACAAATCATTTTAATTAGTAATCAATTAACTCTGGCTTTAACGGATGAGTATTGGAAAGTACGGGAGCGAGCAAAGGAAGTGTTAGAAAAATTAGATGCTCTCTTATAAAATAAGATCCCGATACTTCTTCGGTGTCATCCCCATAAATTTCCGAAACTGCGAAGTAAAATGACTGGGGTTATAAAAACCGACGCGATAAGCTATTTCTGCTACCGGAAATTTAGTTACATTCAACAAAATCTTAGCTCTTTCCATGCGTCTTTGCGTCACATAACGATGGGGTGACTCACCAGTTGCGGCTTTAAAAACGCGAGCAAAATGAAACTGACTCATATGCACTACCGCAGCAATATCGGCTATTGTCAGACTTTGTGCTAAATTATCTTCGATAAAATCTTTTACTTGATGCAACTTTAAACCATCAAGGGCAACATCTGAAAATTTCTGCTTTTTTACCGTACCCGTATAGTTTCGCAGCAAATGCACTGCTAGTAAATTCCGCAATGATTCTGTATAAAGTTCTCCTGCAACTCCACCATTGAGAACTTCCGATTTCATCAATTGTCCGACGTGGAGAATAGTAGAGTCGAGAAAAATAACTTTGTGTTGGATTTCAACGAAAGCAGATATACCATTTTCTGAAGCTAGTTGCTCTAAAAACTTAGGTTCGAGCATTATGTTGATATATTCGCTGCATCTTTCCCGTTTATGCCAAACAAAGTTGCGATCGCCATACACAAATGCGCTGCCTGCGGGTAATACAGTGGTTTTGCTAGAACCACCATCAACAGACCAAGTTACGCGATCGTGAGGTGCAAAAGCAATGCTGATAGCGTGTTTGGGCATAGCAAAATCAAACTCACCCACAGCATCTAACAAACTATATTCAACAGTAATACCATCCCAAGAAGCTTTTTTAATCAAAGAAGGAAGTTGATTTTTCTGAGCTTCTTTCGGCTTTGACACGATATCCCCCACCACAATGCTTCTTTATAAAGCTTAACTCAAATGGGGATAGAGAGATGGGGAGATGGGGAGATGGGGAGACAAGGGGAAATTATTAATCTAAAATCCTATAACTCCCTACTCCCTACTCCCTACTCCCTACTCCCTACTCCTCACTCCTCACTCCTAACTCCGGTGGTCCTAACTCCTCACTCCTAATCCCTAACTCCTCATTCTTTAATAACAGCAAGCAGCAACGTCAGCAAATTTTTTCCACTATCAAAACGTTCTAATTCTGCTACTAACAAGGCTAACTCTTCAGCTTGTTCTAATACAATATTAACTATAGCTCTCCGCAAATCTAATGCTGCTTTGATTTCAACAGATTGCCAAGGTAAAGACGTTAAACGAACGGTTTCTTTCCATAATTCAAAAGACTTACGCGGACATAAACGTAAATTTCCTTCTGATTCGTTAACTTCAAATGCTTCATTGGGATTTCCTCCCCAATTAACCGTTTGAATTACTTCCGGACGGAACCATAATACATAATTTCGCTTACCAATTGGAATCGCTAATAAGCCACTTGCAATATTTTTAAACTTTTCCGCATCTGGATAATTTTCAGCCAGAGAATCAGTATAAAAAACTTCCTCGTCAACGTTATTTTGCAACCAGGTAACTAAACCATTTAAGTCTTCTTCTGCGGGAGTTTCACCAATTAAAGTGTAATTTCCACTAAAACAAATTGCTGCACCACGAGCGCTAGTTAAATCTAACAAATTTGGCTGATGCTTGATTAAACCAGCAATAAAATTATCCTCTTGAGATATACAATCAATCAAACTAGATTGAATATCATTTAACTTCATCCGATAGTCGCAATCTTGATTTTCTTCTCTTGTCGAAATTTCACTAAATATCATTCTTCCCAAGAATTCGCAGGCTTTTCGCAATTCAAAGGAAACGAATTTCGGTGTTGGATGGTGACAAGCAATTAAGCCCCAAAGTTTACCTTCTTTAATCAAAGAAATAGTTAAAGAAGCACCCACACCCATATTATGTAAATATTCTACATGACAGGGATAAGGACTTCTTAAAGTAGAACTACTTAAATCAATCGGACGTTCTGTAACTGGATTTAAAACTGGAAATATATCTACAGGTTCCTCTTGACTATCTTGTATCAATCTAATCAAATTAGTAAGAAACATTTTTCTCGCAGGTTTAGGAATATCCGATTCTGGGAAATTCAAACCTAGATAAGGCTGCATACTTTCGACTTTATCTTCAGCAACTACGCAGCCATGCCCATCACGATCGAATTTATAAAGCATCACCCTGTCAAACTCGGTGACTTTTCGTACTGTTTCTGCAATAATTTGACAGTAATCCTCAAGATTGGCGCTTGCTTGTAACTTATTAATAGAAGCTTTAGCTAAATGATAAAAGCTTAAAAAAGGAACATTATCTTCGGAAATTGCTGGTTCTAATTCTAAAATTAAAATCCCTTCCGAATTGCGATGAAATACCGCATCAAAAACAGTATAGTCTTCTCTACTTTTTTTAACCCAAATTTTTGTCGGATTAGTAAAGTCCAGAGAATCTTCTGCTAAACGCGATCTAATTCTACCAATTTGATAAGGGTCTAATAAATCTTCTAAATTCTTTTCTAAGAGCGTTTCTAAAGGAAGATCGAGAATCGAAGCAGCATTACGACTAACTTGTAAAATATTTAGTTCGGGTTCTTGAAGAACGAGCAATACACCATGATGTTGAATTTGACTATTTAGATTAATTACTGGTTCTTTTAATAAAGTTAATTCTGAAGGATTTAGATTTGTATTTTTTATCACAATAAAACTCTGATATGTTTATTTTAATTAACAATTTATCGAAATATTCGCAATATTTTTAATCGATTTTAGTATATAGTTTTGTAGGTTGAAGACAGATTTGCATTCAGATCAACCAAAAAACGCTATAGTTTTCTTAATAATTCTATATTTTTTAATTTATCAATAAACTAATTGAACCTTTCAAATATAACAAACTATTATCTATAGTACCGATAAGAATTATCAAAAAATAAATAATTTTATTCAAAATATATTAAAAAATAATAATTTATATATAGTTATCTTATATCAGGTGTAAAAATTTAAGATGCTATAAACCAGGTTATTCCACCCAAAAACCCGGTTTCTAAATTCTCGCTCCGAAATTTAAGAATGCTATAACATTATTACAGCTTTAACCCTGGTAACTAATTAAATCCAAGAATCAAACAACATCCGCAACTTATAAGCATCAGCCGAGAGAGGTAAACCTAAATATATCGGCATCCAAAAACCAAAAGCGATAATAATTAAAAAAGTAATCGTCAGTCCAAAAGCCCGGAGTTCGATATGATAACTACGCAAGCATTTATCTATCAGCCAAGCTAAAGCAAGGAATGCGAACACCACAGCAGTCATATAATGATAGATAAAAACGCAACGATTTACCTTTACCCAAGGTAGTAAATTAGCGGCATAATTTAAAATTAAATATAAAGCAATCCCAGTATCAACAGAAAATGATGAATTAAAAGATAAACGCTTTTGTTGAATTGAAGGAATAGTTATCTGTTTCAATAAAACTGCAACAATTAAAGATATTAGGGCAGCAAATCCAAACCACCATAAAAACGGATTGCCCATCGCATGAACGTCATATATTATTTTACCCGTATTTGAAGGTAAAGGCGGTCCGGTAACTGCTATGGGTTCAGTTGCATTTGATGCTCTTTGATAAAAATAAGCGATCGGACGAGTTAACAATGGCCATTTATACCAAGCCGCACAGTAAGGATGTACATTAGAAGTATTACCACCAAGACGATTGTGAAAAGATAAAATTTGTTGATGTACTCCTATAAATCCGTATTTAGGATTTTGAATCAGATGGGGTATCCAAATCAAGCTATAGGTTACAAGCGGGATGATTCCTAAATAAAATGCAGCGGTAAAAATCTTCAGTTGACCGATTTTTTGCAGCGGTAATAGTAAAGGTTTGTTTCTACTTTGTTCGGGTACGGTTAATGTAGCGGTATGTCTTAATTCTGTTGTAGAAAGATAAGATGAAGCAGTTTCTAAAATACTTTTTCTACTAATTACCGTATCTTTCGCCGTAAAATGTTGCTTCAGCCAAGCAAACATCCAGTTTAAATATACGCCGATTAAAAAGAACAAACCATTCCACTTTGTAGCGATCGCCGCACCAAAACTAATTCCAGAAAGTATTAAATAAAACTTTCGTTGTTTTTTCGTATTTCCTAAAGCGATTAATAACAACCATTGTCCCAACAATCCAAAAATTACTATATATTCATTAATTAAAGCATAGCGAGACTCAACCAAAAATATACCGTCGCAAGCTGTAAATAAACCAGCCAAAAAAGCAAAGCTACGACGATAACTTAATTGATAAGCAATTCCAGCAACAATAAGCGGAATAAAAGAACCAAACAAGGCATTTATCCACCGATAACTCCAAGGGGGGCGTGCTACACCTGTAAGAACATTTACCGTATCTTGCCCAAAAGGAAAATAAGAACTCAACCACATTCCAATAGCAATAATATATTTTCCGGCAGGGGGATGTCCATCAAAAAATGAAGTTTGAGTCAAATAGTTCTGAGCAAATTTCGCGTAGTAAACCTCATCAAATACCAGAGTGTTAAATCGTCCCAATCCCCAAAACCTTAAGGCAACTGACAGCATAAACACGAAGCCAATGCCAATTTTAAACCAAGAAAAAGACTGTTTTTGAGTCATCACTGAATTAGTCTAACCGAAACCACTACATCCCTACATCATTGAAGCGCATTTTTGATTTATTTTCTTGCGGATCTAATTTGAATAATAAAAGTTCTACACCATCGTAATACCGATTTGTTATTCCCATCGGTTTCATACCCAATCGCTGAGTGACTTTAACTGAAGCATGATTCTCAGGTTTCACCACTGCATAAATCTCTGATAACTGTAAAATATTAAACCCGTAATTAATTATTTCCCTTGCTGCTTCCGTTGCATAGCCTTTACCCCAGGAAACCTTTCTCAGATGCCAGCCAACTTCATAATTTTGTGTAGGCTTACTTTTTTCATCGGGTAGCTGCTTGAGCAAAATCGTTCCTACAATTGTTGCCGATTCCTTTTCTACAATTGCCCAAGCTCCGGTTGTAGTATTATTGCTTTGTTTATAACGTTTAATTGCAGCCTGTAAACTTTGACGTTGAGTTTCAATGCTTGCTTCAGTTTTACCAGTACCAATAAAACGCATCACTTCAGAATCACCGTAGATTTCAAAAACTTGTTGTGCATCAATTTCCGGAATCCATCGACGAATTATTAACCGTTTGGTTTCAAGTACTGCTGTCATTTATTTTTAAGCATTTAGAGAGAGATAAATCTGCACTAAAGTAATGTATTTTGTTCTCAAGAGCAAGTTTGGAACCAGTAAAAAGCATGACGCAAAACAGTCCTCTAATCATTGACTGGACTCAGAAAAACATCGATTCGCAGCTTTTCCCTGGTTCATCTTTGCTGAGTAGCCACAAAGCAGGGTGGGAAAATATTACCTTAGAGCATCATTTTGTGGATTCAGTTTGGGAAACGCCTAATATTGAGTACGCTCAACATACAATTGTGATTCATCTAAATAATAAAACTAATTTAGAGCGCAAGTTGGGCGATCGCCGACAGAATTACAATATGTCTACTGGAGACATTGCTGTGATTCCTGCTAATATCAATAACTGCGCCGTCAATAAAAACGAATGCGAAGGATTATTTTTAGCATTAAATCCCCAAGTTGTTGCTCAAATTGCTTATGAAACCATCGACCCTAACAGCGTAGAATTAAAACCAACTTTTATTCAATCCGACCCTTTAATTTATCATCTAGGCTTGGCACTCAAGTCAGAATTAGAAACCGATTATTTTGGTTCTCGTACTTATGTCGAGTCTTTAACAACTGCTTTAGCCGCACACGTAGTCGCAAAGTATTCCACTCGTAAACTAAAACTCGATCGCTACGATGATGGATTATCTCGATATTCATTGCGGCAAGCTCTGAGCTACATTAATGACAATCTTCACTCCAATCTAAAAATAGCTGAAATTGCGATAGTAGTGGGCATGAGTCCCTATTATTTCAGTCGTTTATTCAGGCAATCAATGGGAGCGTCTCCTCACGAGTACCTAACTCAACGTCGTCTTGAGGTAGCCAAACAGATGTTGAAAAAGACAAATTTACCAATAATTGATATTACTGCCGAAGTTGGTTTTGATAGCCAAAGTCACTTCATTACGCTGTTTAAAAAGCACATTGGAACAACACCACTAAAGTATCGTAAAGAATTTAAAGGTTGATTTTTACTAAAAGTTTTTTCGTTATCTTCGCGTAAGTCCTAATTAATTGGGTGAGGTGAAAACAATGCTCGCTTACATTTTTTTGTGTTTATCGAAACTGACTTTTTGCACCTGTGGCTCTATTCCCGGTTTCTTGCTGATTTGACAACGAGATAATAATGCTTTCACCAAAAGAAACCGGGTTTCTTTGGCTTGTTGAGAATGTGCAAGATGTAAGTCGAAAAAAACTTTTAGCACGATCGCGAAATTTTGAGCAGAAAATCGAAAGAAAACAAGCGGCAAGTCTTCATATATTAATTATCAAAGGAACACAAGCGAAGTCTAGCAAACGGTTTAAAAATGCCTAACCCAACTAATCAAAAACCCAGCCAAACCATTGGACTTAATACCCTCAATCATTTTGGTGTCGGTGTATCAAACCTAGAGCGTTCAATTGAATTTTACCGCGCTTTGACGGGTCAAGATCCCGTAGACACTGGCACCTGGGAAAGCTTAGGACTAGGTATGGCAACTGGTGCAGGAGAAGTTGCCAAGATTCACTGGGCAACAGTTCGTCTTACCAACGTCAATATCGATTTGATTGAAGTAATTAAGCCGAGCGATCCTACTGCTGAATATAAGATGAATCAACCGGGAGCATTGCACGTATGCTTTGAAGTCGAGGATTTACCCAGCGTTTGCGATCGCATGGAAAAAGCTGGAATCAAGTTTCTGGGTCCTTTTCATCAGGTAACTAAAGAAGAAGATAATGCCGAAGTTGGTGTAGGTACTGCTGTCGCTTATTTCAATGGTCCCGATGGCGAGCTGCTTGAGATAATCGAACCTAAAGGTCCTTTTGTGCGTGGTATGAAGCTTGAAGAAGCAAGTGCAGCGCGTTAATTTAAACACAATATTCATAGAAGGAAAAATATTTTTGGTTTGACAAGCAATTCATAGCTTGGAATTTCTTCAAACATTATATTTTTCCCTCTTTATTTTGCCTTCTTTCAAATCAAAAAATTATGGAACTCAATCTACAAAATAAAAAGGTCTTAGTTAGTGCTTCTTCTGGGGGAATTGGGCGAGCCATTGCAACAGGTTTTGCGAATGTTGGTGCAGAAGTAATTATTAACGGTCGTAGTGAAAATTCTGTTAATAGTGCGATCGCCTATATCAAAGATAATTTATCAGATGCAAAATTATTACCTTTAGTAGCCGATTTAGGTACAGCAGATGGGTGTAGAAAAGCTATTGAATCTTATCCAGAGGTGAATATTTTAATTAATAACCTCAGTTTATACGAATCAGTTGATTTTTTTGAAATTACTGACGAACAGTGGCAGCGTTTGTTTGATATCAATATTATGAGTAGCGTTCGACTTTCACGGCATTATCTTCAGAAAATGCTGCAACAGAAGCAAGGTCGTATTTTATTTATATCTAGCGAAAGCGCAATTTCACCAGCCCCAGAAATGGCTCATTATAGTGCGACGAAAACTATGCAGCTTTGTATTGCTCGCTCTTTAGCAGAACTTACTAAAGGTACTGAAGTAACGGTTAATTCTTTACTCCCAGGTTCGACTCGTACTGATAGCGTTATGAGCTTTATTAAAAATGTATTCGATGATGAATCTCTTTCTTCTCAAGAAGTCGAGCAAAAATTTATGGCAGAAAATCGCTCTACTTCCCTTATTCAACGTTTAATTAGACCAGAAGAAATCGCTAATGCCGCAATTTTTCTTTGCAGTCCTTTAGCATCAGCTTTTAATGGATCGGCAGTACGTGCTGATGGTGGATTAGTACGTAGTGTTTTTTAGCTAAATTATGAATAGATTTCCGTGGAAAAACTTAAAAAATAATACGTTTTTAAATCTAACCTACTGCTACGTCTAATTAAATTGCTTAGTTTCTTAATAAGGTCTTTAGCTCTTAATTTGAGGACTAAAGTCCTTACTACAAACCTTTATCCGAAAAGGGTAATGTTGGGTTACGATACTATAAATAAAACTTCTTATTACGATCGAAATTGGTTTTCGTTTCTAACCCAACCTACAATTAACTAAATTTTTTACTCACTTTCGTCTGCGAACAAAGCTGAAATATCTCGATAGCCACTGATAACACGGAAAATTTCTACATCTTCATCAATGGGCATATAAAGAATAAGGTAGTCATCTATTGGTAAGCTACGTAACCCCGGTAGAATTTCGTCACGTCGTCGTCCCAGGTTTGGAAATTGGGCAATTTTGGCAAATTTACCATCTAGCTTGCTCAAAAAACGCTCAGACTGCTGCAAACCAGCTTGTTTTGCTATATAGTTAACAATCTGCTCAATATCTTTAATCGCAGGTTCGGTAAGACGAAATTGTGGGGTCATTCTTCTAAAGCAGCGTGACTAGAACGCAGGTTGGCTCGAATCTGTGCCATTGCAGTCGGACCATCAACAACTTTACCTTCTTTTGAAGCCTCCCATCCAATTCGTGCTTGTTCTTGAAGTTCTTCTAGTCTGCCTTGATAAATATCTTCTTGCTGTTCGAGGAGTTTGACTCCTGCAAGAATAACTTCAAGCGCGTTCGTATACTTGCCAGTGGCAACTTGGCGTTGTAGCATAGCTTCTACTTCAGGTGGTAAAACGATTTGCATAGCGTTTTGTGGAGAAAGATTAAGTATATTTTAGCTAATTATCAAATTTGGCAAAGCTACATCAGACTTTTATAAATACAACCTCTACATTAAATTCTAAATTACGTTACGAGAAAAGTTTACAGCACCCTAAGAATACGCGATCGCTATTTTTAATATTTTAATTTAATTCTGATATATCCCAGATAAATTCCGTATAAAAGCGACAATAGTAAAAAAGTAATTAAAAATGTTTTACTGATAATAGGAATTTTATAATGATAAAATACCTTATACGCGATTACTGTTGCAATTCCATTAAATATGAATAGATATGCTTGAATGAAAAATCGATTTATTATTACTTCATTTTCATTTTTTGCATAACTTATATTGCTTTGCCTAATTATATTTTCTTTTTCCCATTTGTCTTGAAGAATCACACTAACAAATAAAGGAATAGTTAATGTATAAATCTTTATAAAATGATAAATGTTTAGTTCCAACACGGTACAGATAGTCAAATAGTAATTTATAAACTGATAATAAATTTCTGTTAAATTTGATAGTCCTATAATCTTTTAATTTTACCTAATTATTTTAGTCCATTAAAATGGACTTATGCTATTAGCTTGGGGTTTGCAACCCCAAGCGGGTTGAATAATTGATGCAAAATTTAAATATTACAAATTTATTTGAGGACTAAAGTCGGCACGTAGAACCTTTTATATTTCTTTTAAATGCAAAATGTTGGGTTACGACACGACAGCTAAAATTGCTACTTACAACCAAAATTAATCTTCGTGTTTAACCCAACCTACTAACTTGGAAAAAAATACTAAAAATACTATTGATTATTTTTCATATTTGAAATTAATTCTGATGTAGAGCAAATAAATTCCACATAATAATGACAGCAATAAAAAGGTAATTAAAAAAGTTGTACTAGGAACAGGAATCTTAAAAGAATAAAAGATATTCCAAGCGATTACTGTTGCTAACATATTTAACAGAAAAAGTTGTTTTGCTGGGACGAAATTATTATTTTCTAGATTATCATTACTTGTATTATTCCAAAATTTAAGTTTAATAATAATCTGTTTTTCTCTCCATTGCTCTTCAATACGAAGACTTAAATATAAAGGAATAATAAATAGAAAACATTTGATAAAATGAATAATATCTATTGAATTTAATAAGGATATATTCATTATTTTATAATTATTACAGCTAGTTATTAAGTTGTTTTAAATGTAGCATAAAGCAACGTTATTTGTCATTATTTTATAACATTAGTTTTGACAGGCGTGTATTGTAGTCTGCCATAAAATACAATTCTTAGTCTAAGAAGATTGCAAGAGTAATGTTGGGTTACGACACGACAATCAAAATTAATCTTCGTGCCTAACCCAACCTACAATTAATTACCAATCATCAATTACAAATTCTTCTCAACCTTGGCAATTTCCAACATCGTTTTCAAAACAGAATCGGGATTCAAACTAATCGAATCAATCCCTTGCTCAACCAAAAACTGAGCAAATTCTGGATAATCGCTGGGTGCTTGTCCGCAAATTCCAATTTTACGGTTATGCTTTTTCACGGCTTGAATTGCTAATTTCACCATCCGCTTCACACCTTCGCTACGTTCGTCAAATAACCGTGCTACCAACGAAGAATCTCTATCTAAACCTAAAGTTAACTGAGTTAAATCGTTGGAACCAATTGAAAAACCATCAAAAACTCGAGCAAATTCCTCAGCCATGATTACGTTATTTGGTAACTCGCACATCACGTAAACTTGCAAACCATTAACGCCCTGCTCCAAGCCATTTTTCGCCATTTCTTCTATTACCAAACGCCCTTCACCGGGAGTACGACAAAAGGGAATCATCGGAATCAAATTAGTCAAACCCATTTCTTCCCGTACCCGCAGAATAGCTTGACATTCCAACGCAAAACCTTCGCGATAGCGATCGTCATAATAACGCGACGCACCCCGCCAACCCAGCATCGGATTTTCTTCCTTGGGTTCAAATTGTCTTCCCCCTAACAAATTGGCATATTCATTACTTTTAAAATCCGACATTCGCACTATTACCGGCTTCGGATAAAAAGCTGCTGTAATTCTAGCGATACCTTGAGCTAATTTATTAACAAAAAATGTTGGTTTATGCTCGTAAAGTGCGGTTATCTTGGCAATTTTTTGCTTTACAAATGCATCTTCTAATTCATCAAAATAAAGCAACGCCATTGGATGAATTTGGATTTGATTGGCAATAATAAATTCAGTTCGAGCCAACCCAACACCATCACTAGGAATTGTCGATAAACGAAATGCTTCTTGAGGATTGCCCACATTCATTAAAATTTGCGTGCGGGTGCGCGGTAAATCTTCTAACTGCACCTCTTCCACTTCAAAAGGTAACAATCCTTGATAAACCTTACCTTCTTCCCCTTCCGCACAAGAAACCGTTATTTCTTGCGAAGTTTTCAAAACCTCCGTGGCATTTTCACATCCTACAATCGCCGGTACGCCTAACTCTCGCGCAATAATCGCGCTGTGACAGGTTCTCCCCCCCGAATTAGTGACGATCGCGCTCGCTTTTTTCATAATCGGTTCCCAATCGGGGTCGGTTCTATCCGTTACCAGTATTTCCCCAGCTTGAAACTGTTCGATTTTACTAATATCTACAATTACTCGCGCCTTTCCAATCGCGATCGCTTCCCCAACAGCACGCCCGGTAATGAGGAGATGGGGAGAGGGGGAAGAGGGGGAGGCAGAGGAGGCAGGGGAAGCAGGGGAAGAAGAGGAAGAAAATTTTAAATTGCTTCCTCCGCTCTCTTTTGTCCCTATAAACTTATAGCTACGCAGCACGTTACCAATTTTCTGCGACTGTACCGTTTCTGGACGGGCTTGGACTATAAATAATTCGTTGGTAATACCGTCTTTCGCCCATTCCATATCCATCGGCGTGTATTTACCGTGGACGTGAGAATAATGATCTTCTATCAAACAAGCCCAACGCGCTAACTGTAAAATATCTTCGTTGTTTAAAGCAAATTTCGCTCTTTCGGCAGACGATACCGGCACATTTCTAATATTTTTCGAGCCGTCATCGTAAATCATTTTGATTTCTTTACTGCCCAATCTCTTATCAATAATTGGGCGATATCCCGCTATCAATGTTGGTTTAAAAACATGATACTCATCGGGATTTACGGCTCCTTGAACTACATTTTCTCCCAAACCGTAAGCTGCTGTAATCAAAGCCGCATCCTTAAAGCCGCTTTCGGTTTCAATGGAAAACATTACCCCCGAAGTTGCTAAATCCGA
This sequence comes from Rivularia sp. (in: cyanobacteria), assembly GCA_965234645.1. Taxonomy (GTDB): domain Bacteria; phylum Cyanobacteriota; class Cyanobacteriia; order Cyanobacteriales; family Nostocaceae; genus Rivularia. The sequence continues at coordinate 2,099,721 of OZ248344.1, forward strand.
TCGCACCATTTTTTGCACTCCCACCGCCAGGGCAACATCAAAATGATCGAAGCCTTTGGTTTGTCGATAAGAAATTGCTCTATCTGTAAATAAGGAAGCAAAACAACGATGAGTTGCCGCTAAAACTTCTTCAACTGTCGTCACGTTGAGATAAGTTTCCTGCTGCCCCGCAAAACTCGCATCTGGTAAATCTTCAGCAGTCGCACTGGAGCGCACCGCAACATCTGTATCGGCATTATACCGCTCGCACAATTTTTTATAGGCAATAGCGATCGCACTCCTAAATTCAACTGGGAATGGAGTATGCAGCAACAACTTCCGCGCTTTCTTTGCCCGCGTGCGTAGATTTTGTAAATCATCTACATCTAAATCGGCAAAAAGATTCCGCAGCTTTTCTTCTAAACCCGCAGACTGAATAAAATAACGATAAGCATAAGCAGTGGTAGCAAAACCAGTGGGAACATTAACCCCTTTCGGAGTCAATTGTCCAATCATCTCTCCCAAAGAAGCATTTTTCCCACCAACTATAGGAATATCATTAATCCCAATTTCATCGAACCACAATATAAGTGCTTGTTCTCTAGAGGATTCGCGAGTATTTTTGTTCGCTAATTTATCCATAAATATTTACCTGGTAGCAAAGATAGATAATTATTCATAATTTGCACTACAAGAAAATCTTCATCCGTCTCTATAAGTGCTTAGAATTACTTTGCACCACCATAACAAAAAAAAATCAGGTCAGAGCCTAGAAGTTAGTCTAATAAGCCTGCCTCCGAAAGCCATTTCCCTATCTCGAACTTGCAAATCAATACAGTTAAAAGCTTGACAAGATATTTATAAAACGGTATATTGCATAACCACTCAAATTTGCTTACTCTGCTATTTGCGATCGGGCACGCGCCAAAAAAGACAGCACCCCCTAATCTATAAGCCATAATCCAACCGCTAACGTTGGAAATGGCTTATTTAGGACGTGCTGACGTAAAATTTTTCTAAAATTACTTTTACTTCTACAGATAACGCAGAAGCAAGAAGTTTTAACGCGATTTTTCAGATTAAAAACAGAGATTCTATAGCTGTCTAAGCATTGAATATTATTTAGTTCAAGTTAAGCACCCACAATATCCGTCACTACCAACATTCAAGTTAGTCGTTTTCCCACACTTCCCTGCCAATTAGATCCGCTATGCGATCGCGCAGCAGAAATTCACATTTTTCTAACTCGCATTCGATGCAAACCCACTCTCTTGCCGGTATGTACTGGCACAACGTATATATAGGCTGCTGTCGGCTAACTACTCCTTTTTGAACCAATCGCCGCGCTTCATCCTGAATCACATCTAAAGAGTAATTGATAGAAGGCACCGTATTCACACTCATAATTGCTACTCGCTATTTTACACGTAAGTATTATTCCCAAAATTTAACCAAAACGAACAAGGTATTAAACCAATTCGCTACTATTTTTTTTTGTAATTTGCTATACGGAACTGATTTCATTCTGACCCTATAAAACCTCAAAAAATATAAAGATATGTTAAATATGTCATGGTTTTATGACATATTTTTTGCTTTTACAAAATTTTTGGAACGCAAGTAGTAAATATAACTCTTAAATAGGTATGCTCCTAAAGGTTTAATGAAGAAGTTATTAAGCATCGTTAAGTAGATAAAATTAATCAAATGGCATAATTTGCCCGTTTGCCAACGGGGTTATAGTTGGAATACTCGACTCTATAGCAACGATCGAGCTTAAATGCATCTGTCCGTAGACGAACAAGCATAAAAAATATTGTTAAAAAAAAGAACCTGTATAATCTATTGCTTGACATAAAGGCTAAGTTACACCACAAAAGCTTGATACGTATCTACCGTTAATAATTTCTTAAACAGATAAGTAATTGCTCTGTTAAGTAAAGCACTACTATCAATCAAATCATCTTCGATAGATAGCTGTAACAAGGCGAGATGTCTTTAAATTAGGCTGAGCATGGTTTGTGTTGACTATTTATCAATTTCAGCCATCTATATTGTTTGCGTAAGCAGTATGATGTCTATCTAATTAATGTCTTATATTTTACAAGATGTTACTTCCTTAAGTGCGATCGATTTACGTAAATTATTGGATGACAGATTGTTAACTTTAGTAAAGCGTATAAAATTACCTGATAACAAGTGTATAGAACAATGTATGATAATAGGTTTCGTATAATAGGTAATAAAAGTGGTAAAGCGTAAGCCGTTACCATTCAATTGAAGAAACTAATCTCCCGACATTTACGAGAAGACAAACCCATCAAAAATTATGCAATCGAATACTAATGGTCTGTCCCATTAATTTTAAAGGGTTCTACGTGGCGGCTTCAGCCCTAAATCCGGAGCGAAGACAGCGCTTACTACAAACCTTTATTACCCATCATAATTAATGGGACACAGTACTAAAGTTCATTTCATTAGTTTTGACAGGTTTGTAGTAAGGGCATTGGTTCCCTAAATCCGGAGGGCTGAAGCCGCCACGTAGAACCTTTACTACCATTAAATAATGCTTTGGACTACCAGGGAAACCACACCAATATTCCCTACTCCCTGCTGCCTGCTTTCTCGATTCGGCGGCGATCGCAACCCAATACCAGATAACAGCAACCTTTAACATGATGCTCCTATACAAACAGAAACAGACGTAACGGAGGTTACGCCTGCTTATAAGTTTGGTTAAGTTTTGATTAAAAATTAGTAATTGCCTGCTTTCCAACTTCAACAGTTAATCAATTAGTTCTACTAATCCATATCTTCTGCTTGTTCTTGAAATTCTGACTTTTCTTTACTTTTAATTTTGTCCAGAAGCGATAGTACCCTGTTACCTCTTTCAATTGAAAGGTCTTCCAAGAAAATTACTTCTGGGGTACGGCGTAAACGGATTCTTGAACCAAGTTCGCTGCGGACGTAACCAGTCGCTGATTTTAAGCCAGCCATTGTTTCTTCTTTGGCTTCATCAGAACCATAAATTGAAACGTAGATTTTAGCGTGTTGTAAATCGCCAGAAACATTTACATCGGTAACGCTGACCATTCCCGTACCCACTCGATCGTCTTTAATACCGTTGATCAACATCAGGCTAACTTCCCGTTTAATCAATTCAGCAACGCGGGAAACGCGGCGATTAGTAGCCATAAAAATAGCCTCCTAACAGAGGTTTTACTACAGAAAATTTGGCTCTCATTTATGTGGGGGTCAAATCCCGGCATAAATGAGAGCTTACTAAGAGGACATTGTACTTAACCCAAGCATTGCACGCAGGGTAAAAGAAATAAAAACCAGAATCCCCACTAAGAATCCGACAAAAATAATCGAAGTAATAGGGCGTTTAAATACTGGTTCCAACCAGCCAAAAGCATTCAAAAATATACCCAACGCGGTAGTTATTAAGTAGCGGGGGTAGCGAGAAACGTTATCCCAAAAACCATCAAACATCTTTTTTTTAAAGACTTAACGAGAGAATCCTGACAGTAGAACTTAATCGTTAGATTAGATCGCGCAGCATATCCTTCAAATATGCTTATTATGCTGCCTGCTTATTGAATTAATATTATCATATTTATGGCAGGTTAAAGGACGGCGATTAGCTTTAGTCTAACGACTCACTTCGCGAACATCCCCGGTCTGAAGATACGAGTTTTTGAGTCAGCCGCCAACGCATACAACATTTTTCTTATAAACTATAGGTTTTTCGATCTACTTACTCATTTAAAATCTAATCTCAAGTAAGGTAAATCTCTCGCTTATATATAATACTGAGTTTAAAATAAATTCCCTTTTTTGTAACGCGAGAAAATACTTTAAATTTTAATAAATAACAAGTAACAATAACACGATCTATCTGTATGTTGAGGGTAAAGTATTAATATAGAATTAAAGTATGCAAACAATGAATGCAGTTTAATCAATCCAATTATTTTAGTAGAGCCTCCTGATTTCCCCTAAAAAAGTAACAAGTTATTTGCATTTGTAGGGGATAGTTGGAGTATTTTCACTGTTTGAATGCTTTCTTCAATCATCTATAGTAACTGTAAAGAGTTTAAAAGCTATGGTGAATCTAGATATTATTAACCCTATTTAACCTGCTTGAACTTCACTATTACCGTTACGGATAGACCATGCCATTTCTAGCAACTTAGTCCAACGTTTTTGTAATTGCTTGGGAGTACATTTGAGTTCTTTTGCAATTACTTGGTCGCTTTGTTTGGCGCTTTTCAACTCCAACATTTGACGTTGTGGTTCGGAAAGTTGACCGACAAAAGCATCCCACTGAGTGGAAGACATTCCCAATTTTTGCTCTAAAGTTGCACCCAACCACTGGTGTACCAATTGCCAATTGTGGGTACGCGCAAACTTTTCTACATGGTACTTAAAGCGTTGCTGTAGATAGTCGCGCTGACGGCTAGTTAAACCCAGAATCCGATCTATTTCGGGGGCGCTGAGGTCTTGCAGCTTCAAGGATAAGTAATCTACACAATCACTTTGACCTTGAGCTTGCAGGTAATTCACCAACTCAGAGACAACGCGATCGCGTTCCGCTTCCTCTGCTGGGTCAAAAGTGGATTTCGCAACCATTTGCGATCGCACTTGTTGGACTGCTCCGTTGCGTTGGTAAGCTTCAGCATCTTCGGATTTGGCGGATTCTAACGCCATTTCCATATCCACGGTAGTTTCTTGAGGTAAACGGCGGCTAAACCCTTGAGCGCGGAGTATGATTAACTGCTGGTTAGCGTTGCCTGGTAGAGAAATACGACGTTTAGCATACTGTTCGGTAAATGCCATGTACTCTCCTAATTCCAGCCGAGTCCGGGGGGTGTAGTCTTGGGGTAATTGGTTTTCCCGACGGAAGGCTTTGATAGCTTCGATATAAAATGCTTGGAGAAAATCTTCAATCAAGCTGTAACGCGCATCAAAACCCAATTGACAACCGGGTAGATTAATGTGGCGATAAACCATAGAACCAAGGGTGCTATGTAACTCTACCCGTCCGCGTCTGGAACCTAATTGATAGTAATGCGAACACTTTTGCAAGCGATGCCGAGCTAAACTAAATAACCAAGATTTAACTTGTCCGGACGTTTGAATGCGGTAGCTTTTCTCGCAAATACGTTCTACTTCTTTGGCTATGCGCGTGGCGACTACTTGAATAGTAGCGGGGGTAGCTTTAACAGTTGATTCAAGCTCTTGACATATCTGCTGAATTAATGCATTGTTAGTATCCTGTGATTGTAAAGCAACTTCGTTTTCAGCAGTAGATTCAGCAGTAGATGTGGAAGCAGGTAGATTCGCAATATTTGTTTTCATCATTTTTTTAGGAGTGGTACTGCACCGTAACTAGATAGGTCGGTGAGTGTGTAGGAGGCAATAATCTTGAGCGTTATTCAAGAGTCGCCATCAGCACTGCTCACACTTATGAATGTAAGAAATAACCGTAAGTTCCGGATAGCCTGGTGTGTCGCTTTCTTAGAGTTTCTTCAAAATGCGACTGTCACAAAGCAGAGTATAAGTACTTAAAGTGGCTTCAAACCTTTGTTGGATAAGGCTTTACCGCTTAGTACCCCGTACCCCATTTTAGCTTGATGAATGTGACAATTTGGGAATTGGAGTACCAAAATTAGTCAAACAGACCTTGATTAAAAGCGAAGATTTTTTCATTTAGGCACATAATAAAGCAGCTGCATAAAAGATGGCAGTTTTGTACCAACGACGGATAGTCGCTGATATCTGAACTCCCATACAGACAAAACTAATAATTTCCAATCCAAAATCCTTATATCCACCCTACGGCTTCTTCCCAACCCAAACCCTGGCGTACAACTGTTGGCTGTTCTTCAGTTAAATCCAAAATGGTTGACACTTGATAACCGGGTTCTTTTCCGGTATCTATAATTACATCGACCAAACCTTCCATCCGGTCAAATAACTCTACTCGTGATAAAATTTCTTGTTCTACCCAGGTATCCTCATCATCAGTGTCATTCGGAGGTATGTGCGCCGAAGTTGAAATAATCGGGTTTCCTAAAGCCTCCAACAACGACAAACAAACCGCATGATCGGGTACTCGGATTCCAGTAGTTTTACGTTTTGGGTTCTGAACCAATCGCGGTACCAACTTGGTAGCGGGTAATAAAAACGTGTAAGTTCCCGGAATCAGGTGCTTCATAATCCGATAAGCCGCATTGTTCACAAAAGCATAAGTAGCCACGTTTGACAGAGAAGGGCATAAAAATGTCAGTGGTTTTTCATTAGCTAGCTGCTTTATTTGACGTACCCGTTGTACCGCCGACTTAACATTCAAATCGCAACCGATGGCGTAGACTGTATCGGTAGGGTAAAGCATAATTGCGCCACCTTTTAAGGCTGCAACAATATCTTCTATACGGCGATTTTGGGGATTATCAGGATGGAGAGTAAAAATTTTTGCCATGAACGAAAAATTGAGAATTTAATAAATTGATTCAAAAGCCAAAAGTCAAAGTTTATTTCTAATTTCTAATTTCTAATTTATTGTTAAAAATCATTCAACTATAATCATGAATAAAATTGCTTATTTTCAATGTCCGACTGGAATTTCTGGTGATATGTGTTTGGGTGCTTTAGTAAGCTTGGGAGTAAGTGTTGAATATTTAATTGAACATCTTAATAAGTTAGGAATTGAACAAGAATATAAATTGTGGACTGAACTTGTAAGCCGTAAAAATCAACAAGCAACTAAAGTTAATGTAGATTTAATCAAAAATCATCATCACCACCATCACGATCGCCATCACGGACGACATTTACCCGAAATTGAGCAAATTATCGAAAAAGCAGGCTTACCCCCGAAAGCTGAAGCTTGGAGTTTAGCAATATTCCGACAGTTAGCGATCGCAGAAGGCGCAGTACACGGTATAGCCCCAGAAAAAGTTCATTTTCATGAAGTAGGTGCTGTAGATGCAATTGTGGATATTGTCGGTACTTGTTTGGGTTTAGATTGGTTGGGTATTGACAGTAGTAATGAGGGATTACCTTTACTATACTGCTCTAAGCTGCCGACTGGCGGAGGAACTGTACGCGCCGCACATGGAATCATGCCTGTACCCGTACCTGCGGTATTAAAATTATGGGAAATGCGAAAATGTCCCGTTTACAGCAACGGTATCGAACGGGAATTAGTTACACCAACAGGTGCGGCTATTGTAACAACTCTGGCTACTTCCTTTGGTTCGCCACCAACTATGACTCTGGAAAAAGTAGGTATGGGTGCGGGTAATTTAGATTTAGAAATACCGAATATTTTACGTATTTGGTTGGGCGAAGCGGCAAGTACAGAAAATGAGATTAATCCTAATACCCACGAAAAAGCTTTGCAATCTCAAAATGAGATTAGTCCTTATTTAGAAAACATTTCGGTTTTAGAAACACAAATTGATGATATTAGTCCTCAAGCAATTGGTTATATATTTGAAGCTTTATTTGCAGTTGGTGCGGTAGATGTTTTTACTCAAGCAGTAGGAATGAAAAAATCTCGTCCAGGAATTTTATTAACTGTTATTTGTCATCCAGAAAACTTAGTTGAATGTGAAACAGTTTTATTTCGCGAAACTACCACATTAGGAATTCGTCGTTTTACCCAACAACGCGCCGTACTTCAAAGAGAAATTCAGCAGCTAGAAACTGAATATGGCAAAGTTAGAATTAAAGTAGCTTGGAGGGGAACCGTAAAACAAAAAGCGATCGCCAACGTACATCCTGAATATGCAGACTGTGCGGAGTTAGCACAAAAATATGGCATTCCCTGGCAAGAAATTCACAGGTTAGCATTACAAGTTTGGTATTCAAAAAATCGGCAGTAGCAAGTACGAAATAATAATTAAATAATTACAGCAGTTCGTCAAGTTGCAGCTTTGTACATTCCTCTACTCCCTACTCCCTACTCCCTCATAAAAAAAATTGGGCAGGCTTTGTTTAACCCACCCAATTAAAAGTTAACTAAATACTTTTACTAAAGTCTTTTATTAATTAACTGCATCTCTCAATGTTCTTTGTACTGAATTACCAGCATCTTCAGCAGCACGTTTAGTACCTAATTTTGCATCTCTAGCAGCACGCTGAGTACCTAATTTTGCATCTTCAGCAGCATCACCTGCATTGTTGGTGAGTTTACCAAATGCATCAGAGGTATTCTCTTTGATATTTTCAATTCCTCGCTTGGTACCTTCAGCGAAGTTTCCAGCTTTTTCTTGTGTTTTATCTGCTGCGTATTTTCCACTTTCTTTGAGGTTTTCACCTAAATCTTCTAGGTTTTCCCCTTTCTTATCTAAAGTGCGACGAGTGTTACCCGACAAGCTACCTGTTTGATCGATTTCGTTTACTTCAGCGTTATCTTTCAAACCCTTAGCTTTCGCATTTGCTGCTGCTTCAGCATCTTTGCTTCTAGGATCTACATCGCTATACTGATTCATTCCTCCTCGATAGTTTGAATCGGGGGATTTTGCATCCACAGAGCTACAAGCTTGGGTAACAAACAGCAAAGCTCCTAATACAAAAGCAGTTAGAATCTGCTTAATTTGAATCTTTCTAATTGCAGAAAATACTTTATTCATCCTTTACTTCCTTTTTTGAGTGATTGAGTTGTAACTTGAAAAAGAATCATCATTCTTTTTTCTATTCCGCGTCTTCTTTAGTAATTAAAGAGGGGATTTTATCTACCTACCGCTGGATTTTTCTGGATTTCAGGTCTGGCGTTTGCTTCTTCGGCTTTATCTTGTAAAAAACTTGAAGCTTCTGTGAACGTATCTTTCACAGCATCAAGTCTGCCTTCAACGCGATCGCCAAAGTCTCCTTGACGCTGATTTAATCCACCAGGTTGAGGTGCGTTAGTATCTTCCAAACCTTTGATTGGCAATTCTTTTTCTTTAGCAATTCTACCTGCGGGAGTCTCCGCACCGGGATAAAGCAACCCATCAGATTTTGCAGCAATTAATAATTGCGAATTCATATCTAACTGAGCTATATCAGCTTGTAACGCGGTATTACTTGAATTTACTTCTAAAGAATATTGACTATTATTAAAAGTTATGCTCGTTGCAAACAATAATATACCAGCCACAAACACGATCAAAATTTGACGCGATCGCAATTTTTTAAAAAACGCGGTTAAACTATTCATGAAAGTCCTCCTTACAAATCTAGATTAGGTAACTTTTGATTTACATCACAATTTAAGTAAATAAGCGTTACCGCTTTTGAGTTGATGCAAAATTTGATTATCAATTGTCAACATTACATGAAAAAAAACTCACAATTCCTCTAGCAAAAGTCTGAATCTTTTGACTAGTTTAACAATCTGGTTCTCTTTCTTTGGAGAGATATAAGTCGAAATAATCTAATATGAGTTTTAAATATTAATCACAATAGTATATAAATATTTAGTTATGAAATGATGTTGTTTTAAATCCATCTAAAGAGTGAATCATAAGATATAAATTTAAATATTAATTTTAATTAACAGCCAAGTAAAATTATTTATATATTTTTGAAGCTCAACTTTTTATCGGCATAACTCAAAAGTAGGTAACATAAATCACTATTATTTTTAAGAATATAAATTGAATGCCGGCTTGATTATTCAAGAAAGAAACATTTTTTAGTTAATTTTCGATCGATACAGTTCAGTTAAGAAAATGTTTCATACGCGATGCTCATGAGGTTGAGAAGTCGGGTTTTTAAATAGGAGTACTGGAAAAGACGCTTACAAATTTTATAAAAACCCGACTTCTGACGATTACAGGCTTAACTGAACGGTATTGAATTATCGATTATAAAAAATAAAATTAAAAACTTACAGCAAAAATATTCCAAAGTTTTGGATAAAGTTACCGGGGAAGCTTGGGAACGTGCCCGAACTAACATATTATTTGTTGTGTTTGACTGTCAAAAAAATATTTTTCTAAATTACAGAAATGATCAAGCAAGTTTTACGCTGGCTACTTTTAGGTGGAACGCTGTTTTTTTTAGCAAACGCTTTAAAAAATAATTGGCAAGAAATTGCAGCTATTCGTATTGGCGCGGTTGAATGGGCAATTTTAACAACTGCGACTGGAATAACTTTGTTAGCGCATATTTGGGCTGGGTGGGTATGGACTTGGATTGTTAAAGAGTTTAATCAGTCAACAAGTTTTATACAGTTAATTCAAGCTTATCTTAAGACAAACATTGCTAAGTATTTGCCAGGAAATGTAGGACATTACATTGGACGAATTATGGCAGCAAAAAACTTAAATGTTAGTACTGGCGCTGCTACTATAAGCGTATTACTTGAACCCTTATTGATGGCAGCAGCAGCTTTAGTTATTGTGATTTTATGCAGTCAGTTTACCTTAGAATCGGGTTCAGTTTTTTTATTAATAGGACAAATATTTGGTTTGGTAGCAGTGCTTTGCGTGCTTCATCCTTTATTTCTTAATCCAGTGATTAATTTTGTTGGCACTCGAAAAAATAAGAAATCGAGAAATGGTGATTTAAATGGCGTTTCTCTAAGTATGAATCGCTATCCATTAATACCTTTACTTGGAGAATTGGGATTTTTATTACTTCGTTCGTTGGGTTTTATTCTTACTTTATATGCAATAGCCCCAATTAATTTGAGTCAACTTCCTATGATAATAGGAGCATTTAGTTTCTCTTGGTTGCTGGGGTTAGTTATTCCTGGTGCGCCTGGTGGTTTAGGAGTATTTGAAGCAACTGCGATCGCCCTTTTACAGCCGTTTTTCCCTACAGCACTGATAATTAGTGCTAGTGGTTTGTATCGTTTAGTTAGCATTATCGCTGAAACTGCTGCTGCTGGTTTTGCTTGGCTGGATGAACGTCTTATTTAATTATTACTTATTTGCTTTACATAAAAGGGTGCAATTAATTATTCTTTTCTATGTAATTTTAATTGAGAAAACACTCGATAAGTATCTAAATTTATTTGCGATTCACCCTCAGTTGAATCTGCTTGCATTTTGATTAAATTATATTCAACATTCTCTGCATAAATTGCAAAAGTAATGTTAAATATTTCTATAAAATTGATTACCCACTTACACTCTTCTTCAGGATAAGTTTCATAATAATTAATTAGATTTGCAATACGCTTTTCTAAATGACGGCGCGAGTGTTTGCTAATTAAAACTATTTTCAATAATGCAATTACTAACGTTAGTGGATTACCTTGAGAAAGTAGTAAAATAAATAGCTGTGAAGGCTCCTTACCATTCTCTGAAGTCAAACAGTCAATAACTTTATTACAACTTCTTAACAACAAATTTTTATCAATCGTTGTTTCGTTATAGTCTGTTTTCCAGGCAAAGAGCTTTTCAGACAACTGTTTTGCCAAAATTTCGATAAATTCTTGTTGACTTACCGAATATTTTAAATATTTTAATAAGCTTTTCTTGAATTCTTTTAAAGTTTGATTTTTGGTTTGTTTAATAAAAATATTAGCAATATTTTCATGACTAAATGCACCTTTTCTAACAACAATTACTTTAATTAAACGTAAAACCTCATCTCCTAACATACTAGGATTTTGGTAACGATTAATACTAGAAGCAGAAGATTGAGAACGAGCAATATACATTGCTAATTCAAACTTAAACTTATCTTTTAATTGTTTTGAAAGACGTTTTGCTGCCTCTTGTTGTTCTATGGGATTATTTTTATCTGTGGACTGAGCTAATAATAAATAAGAACTATAGCGTTTTGTCCAATGCAGCTTGCTTTTTTCTTCATGTCTAATCGCAAATAACTTTAGCTCTTGGCAATCTTTACTTTGAATAAAGTTTGTTAACCAAGCTCTAAAAATATTAATTTTTCTAGAACCAGCTATCGTCCTTTTCGGGGTATATTCTGCAAATAAATCAATTAATTTTTGAATATATTGATACTGACGACGATTTTCCCAATTATTGATCAGTATGTAACAAGTCCGTTTAAGAGTATTGCGAAACTCCGGTTCGTTACTACCGACAAAAATTTGGTATATTCCTAACTCAGAACCTGAATCTAAACAATTTATAAATAAATTCTTAAATTCTTGTAGAACATCTTCTGGTTCGCAGTTTTGAACAATTTCTAAAAAAAAGTTATAAACTGTCTCTTGTGCAACCTGCACATCTAATCCTCTATGATTCAAATCAAGAAGATGCTTTTTACCCTGTATACTCGGTAAGCTCTCAACAATCATGTTATGGTTCTCAAGACCCAAGAGTCTCCTGATAGCTATCGTTACTAGCTTATCCTTCACAATCAGGAGCATCAATCAATTGTTGAAAACTTAAGTATTTTTTTTACATAAATTTGATAAATTTACGATGTTAGGATAAAAATATTGCACCTACTTGTGTAATTACCGCTCTAAAACTTAGAAAATTATACTGGATTCGACCGTATCCATAATTAGATAATTCTTTTGCGATCGCTAAAATCAGGAAAATATAAGTTTTATTGTAGGGAATTGATAATTGGGATACGCCCTTCTAGCTCCGCGTCAATGGTAATTCGGAATACGAGCCTTCATAGCTCGCTCGTTATAACCAGTGAGCTAAAAGCAACCAGCGAGCGAGACGCTCGCACTACCCAAACCTGTCAAAATTAATGCAATAGAATACCAATCAGTAAGTAGCGACAATTTTTGGGACATTTCCTCATTCCCTTATAAATAAAAATTTTGTCCCAGACGCGATCGCATCTGGGACAATTTCTAACTATTGATTTTTAGTGGGGGTGGAGGGACTTGAACCCTCACGACCTTTTACGGTCAACGGATTTTCATTTTCCCGCAGCTTTCGCTACTGCCTCAAAATTTTATAAATCAAGGTTTTGAAAATTGGACTCTCCCTTTACCCTCGACTTAACAAACGATTTTATAATCATCTTTATAATCATCTGTAATTACGTTAGGGTCGCTCCCGTCGAGTCTCTGCACCTTCCGAACTGTTTAATTAAAAATCAAACTTAGTTCGGCTTGGCTCAGGATTGCCGTGTCTTTGGTAAGATTTAGGTTTCCCTGAGTTTGAGAGCATCCACTTGAAGAATTTCTTCAACAAGGCTCAACTTTTTAAGTCCGTAGCGTCTACCATTCCGCCACACCCCCATTTTTCGCCGGGGAATCGTCGATATTGGCTGAAGCAGCAAATATCTCCTCATCTATTTGACCATCAATTACGTATTTTGTCCAACATTTTCTCAAAAAAAATTTTAATTCCCTTTTACCTGACTTTGGGCAAGCTATAGCGATCGCCTTCTTTGGCTTCAGCTTATTATGGAAAATAGATGCCGTCCATACTACTGACTTATTGAAATGCAACAGGATCTAATTAATTATTTACAGAATTTACAGCCCGACGCGACGATCGTACCTTTGGTGTACTTAGCCTTGGCTGGTTCTTACTTGTTAGTCATTCCAGTACTTGTCTTAACTTACATGAAGCTTCGCTGGTACTCAGTTAGTTCCTTTGAACGCGGTTTCATGTACTTTCTCGTGTTCTTGTTCTTTCCGGGCTTGTTACTGCTATCGCCGTTTGTGAATTTTCGTCCCCGCAGACGACAAATTGAAGTTTAAGTTGTATCGGCAGGTCATATTTAGAAATGCGACGCATTGACGCTATTGGAATTGTATTTGGCGTTTTTGTTTTAGGTGGTTTGGCGTATATAGTTCTTCAATTTGCAGGCTTAAATAACTTTAGCGCTGGTATCTGGAGCCAATTTTTATTGGTTGGAGGTTTAATTGGCTGGTTGCTTAGTTATATTGGACGCGCAGTTGGAAGCAAAATGACCTATCATCAACAGCGAGAAGAATACGAAAAAGCCTTTTTGCAAAATCAGTTAGACCAACTTTCTCCCGAACAAAGGGACAAACTTTTAGCTGATGTGGAAGAAAATACTTAGGATTTGAAACAACGTTATGTCAATGGATTTTGGCTAACAGCGAATCCGCCTTAACTACTGTTCGGTTAATAAATTGGTTTACCTTCGCCTTCTACCATTAGGGGAAGCAGGGAAAAACTTATTTTTAACCGAACGGTATTATTTTTACTAAAAATTGCCAGCCGTTTAATTTATTGCTATCTGCCAGCCGCATTCATAATAATATCTACTGCTATATATAAGCTGCTTTGATGATTTGATTACTTTTAAGACTTACATACCAAGTAAATTCGCTTTAACATAAATATGTCGCGGTTTTTTTTCCCTTTAAGTATTTTTACGGTTTTTTTACGGATAATTTGCAGATAATTCCCACAAGACAAGTATTTTTGTGATAATGCGGGTAAATGCTTTATTCCTGCTGTCAAAAGCATTGATTGCATACAGGTAAAGCTTAAATTGAGTAAGACGAATGATTTTAGCGGATAATATGGTGTAAATATGCTTGATTATTAATGTTGATAACAATAAAAAATTATGTAAACTTCTTCAAAATAACAATGTTTAATTCAGCCGCCTGTAGTAGACAATTTCACCGATATGATCTTGAATATATAAGGATATTATCAGCAGTAAAAAAAGTTGCTGGTACGGAATTTTATGTTTTCGTTATTATATGAAGTTGAGTAAGGTATAAATGATGAGTGTGAGAGAGTCTAAGTTATCGATGATTTTAATTTTGTCGCGCTATAGGGGCAAAGGCTATGAGTGAAAGTATGGCATTTATTGGCGGAGTTGCGGTAGCTGGGCTAGCGGCTCTTTTATTGTTGAAGGGTTCTGCGAATAATATCGTACAACCGAATTTCAACGCTACCCCGCAAGTACAAGCGCCTGTACTTGCACCACCTATGATGACTCAACCAGGCACTTATCCCGGCATACCAGTTTATCCCAATCAAATTCCCCCAGGTTTTGATACGACGGAATTGCGAACACAGTTGGAACGCCAAAAAAACCAACTTGATACCCTTCAACAGGAAAATGACCAGTTGAAGAATCAAAATCAGCAGTTTCAGTCTCAAATGCAAACTTACTACCAATCACAATTAAGCGCTCAGCAAAATCAAAATTCGGCGCAACAAACTGCACTACAGCAATCCCCAGAGCCTTGGTGGTCGAACGGTATACTTTGGGCTGTAGGAGGTATGGCGCTTACAGTTGGCGGTGGTATCGTAGTCGCTGGAGTTTCCGCTCTATTTTCTCAAAAGCAGCGTCCGACTCGAACGGTACAGGTAATTCATCCTTACAACGGTTCGGGTCATAACACAATATCCCCTCCGGTACGTCGCGCTGAGTTTTTACCTCCTCGTTCGGAAAGACGTATGGAAGCTCCCGAATACGACGATACTTATTAAATCCAAACAGCGCTGCATCTGTTGAATGACAGCGCAGGCTATTTTCTGAAAACTAAACCGACTATTGGTAATTACTAGCGTTCAATTTCGCTATTCTGTTGCAAAAATTAAAAATAATTATTATTTAGAATTGTTTATTAAGGGAAGTTGAGCTAAAGCTTATCTTTCCTTATTTTTTTGGTTCCTCAAACCCGGCTTCATAAGTAACGCCAATCGGGTAATTTTCCTCTAAGCATTTCAAATATCTACATTTATTTTTTTGTTATATCGCGTCTCGGAGCGGCTTTCGGGGATAAACGAACCCCTCATAGATAAAAATTATTGCTGGATTTACCTCCTAATTTTGATATTGTCTTCAGTAATAACGGATAAAAAGAAGCAAAGAATATACAGAAATATTCAAATACAGTAGACACTTTATAAAGCGTCTATTAAATTATTTTACACATTTATCAAGTATTAATACTGCCATACGATATAAAATATGACATTAATTAAAAGCGTTTTTATATAATTAAAGTAGTACTGTAAACAGTATCTATGTAATTAATACTACGAGTGCATTGCTGCTTATTTTTCTGGAGATAACAGGTAAATTGTTCTATAAGGCAGTTATTCGTAGTTAATTAAAGTTTAATTAGAGTTTAACTCATAATTAATCGCTAATTACTCGTTTTGCTAGATGTTTTGAGTTTTGAGAGTAGTTAATTGATTTTCTTAAAATTATGATATCGGTGTAGCTGCAATAGTTTTATTATTCGCCAAGATAAAATCGGATGTTGTAGATTTCAAAATTATGACAGAGCTAATTTTTTGATTAAATTATACTAAATATATTTAAAAGGAGTATTTTTACTTAGAGCATCAATACTGAAATAAATACTGTTATTTAAAATACATTAAAAAGTTTTGCCTCCCTGATTCGTTAACTAAAATTTCTGAGTAATCTTACTTAAGTGTGACTATTAGATAAAGATTTGGCAAAGTAAGGTATTAGGTAGTTGCTTAGATTGTAAATTGGAAACATATAGTTTACGGGGCACTTCTAAAATACTGATTCGTTATAACCAAGAATATAGCTAGTGAATAAACAAGGTTCTTTGAAACACAAGGCTTCGGATTGAGTTCAGTCTTCTAAATATATGTTTCGTTCTGTGTTTAAAAGTTTGATAACACGGTAAGAAATAATTAAGGTGAAAACTTTTGATTATTTTTTGCACGCAATTACTCAATTAAAAAGAACCCATACGTGGGATACTCTACCCATTAGCAATTTTAGGATCGTGGTGTGAAGGTTATGGAGGCAATCATGGATATCTTTTATTTACAACTCAAGCGTAAACGGCGTATTTTTATTTCTTCGACGGTAGGTAGTTTTTACCGTCTTAATACAAAATTAAAGTTATTTCAATCAGCACAAAATTAGACAAAATACGATTAATAAACAAAGTTACACGTTGTATCCGGGAGTCACAAGCAACTGCGATCGCACTTAAACCAGATAGTCACATTAGTTTCCTATCGGCAATGGTATGCTTCGATAGGTAAATTCCCATCTCAACATAATTAAGACTTGTTCTCGTCTTAAAGGGTGCATCTACGTAAAGAAATCAAGCTAAAGGTAGTAAAAAATGTGTTTTCATGCATCGATCGCATGGGATTACTTGTTCTACTATTCTTGGTTGAAGCTTGGAATCGGGATAAAAAAGTTCAATATTAAATTCCCAAGATTCCCATGATTTGAGAACATTAAATATCGGAATTTATAACTATCTTCACCTGGTTTGAATCTTGACAAGCAGTTAATAATATGCTCTGATTGCAAAAAAATATACATTTTGCACGTCAGGAGAAATTAAAAATAAATTTGACTCGATATTACGTATAACTTAGTCAACTTTAACGATCTCATTCTTGGCTACTAGTTAAGAATTTGGGATTAGAAATAATGGTTTTTTAACTAAAACCTAAACAGATAGAAAACTTTTGCTATTTATTGCATTGATGCCTTGTAATGACATCTTTAATCTCATGGTTGAGGCGTAAAAGCCTTTTTTTAACAATTAGTTCCTTAAGTGTTATTGCTTACGGAATTATACCGACTGTTGCCCAAACAGTGAACAATACCCCGATAAATAACACCGCAACTGGCGGTGCTGACAACTTGCCTGGTAATGAAGAATCCGAGCAACCAGGAACTGTTGAATCTAATACAGTAACCGTCAACGCTTCTCAAGCAGCTTTACAGTTAACCAAAACTGGCGATCGCGCTGCTGCCGAACCTGGAGATACGGTAATTTATCGGTTGCAGATTAAAAATAACGGTGAGTCAGAAGCTACAAATTTACGCATTACCGATAGATTACCTTTAGGATTGCGGCTTGTTTCTGAGTCAGTAAAAGCGAATCTTGGCGGTAGCGATCGAACTGAGGAATTAAGCGAGCCAGTTATCAACGCTTCCAATGGAGGAACGAATATAACCATAAACTCGACTATTGATTTGCAACGAGAAGAAACCTTAGTTGTCACTTATGCTGCTGAAGTAACTCCAGATGCCATCCGTGGCAGCGGAATAAATTTAGCCCAAGCAATAACTGAGACTGGTTTGCCAAGTAATCAATCGAGCCACAGATTGCGGATTCGACAAGGAATTTTGTCCGACTGCGGTACTTTGATCGGACGGGTTTTTGTTGATAAAAACTTTGATGGCGAACAGCAGCCAAACGAGCCTGGGGTACCGAATGCGGTAGTTTACATGGATGATGGAAACCGCATTGTTACCGATGCTAATGGTTTGTATTCTTTGGCAAATGTTATTTCCGGTTATCGTTCGGCAGCACTGGATTTGACTAGTTTACCAGGCTACTCCCTGGCTCCGAATAAATACTTTATTGAGACAAATAGCCCGTCACGCTTGGTGAAACTATCACCTGGAAGTATGGTGCGGGTGAATTTTGCGGTTACGCCTGCATTTTCGGAGGGTAAGCAATGATTAAGAAACAATCTCGCGTGCAATTTCGCAATGGTAGCAATAACCATAGCAACCACAAACAGTTTTTTCATACCGTTTTATCCGCTTTACTGAAGTTGGGTAGCGCGGGTATGCCGATAGTTATAGCAATAGCAGCTTCTACGATTTGCTCTAATACCGTAGCTGCCCAATCAAATGAAAAGATTCAATTGGAAACGGGTTCTAGATTAAAAAAGGCTCTTGGTACAGTAAAAGAGGCAAAAGGTCAAGACTCGAATAAATATTCATCCTCTAACTCTGAGACGGATAGAGTCTCGCTGTCTCTAGATACAGCAAAAGAGGACAAAGGTCAAGTCCTTAAAAAAATCATCTCAAAGTCCTCTAACATTTCTCCAGAACCACAGCCAGTCAAGCTTGCAGAAGCTGGAGACAGTCCCGTTTCTCCGATTCGGGGAAATTCAGATTTGTTTGACCAGCAAGGGGAGTCGTTATTTGAGCGGCAGCAGCAGAGGCAATCGGCTCCTCAAGATCGGCAGAGTCAAGGGGAACCAGTCAATCCCCTGCAAGATTCAACTCCTGCCTCAATAAGAAGTCGTAGCAAAGTGCAGTTGGAGATTTCACCTGTAGGCGATCCAGTAGTGCAGGCTGATGGACGTTCGACGATTCAGATCCGAGGACAGATTATCAACGAGAAAGGGGAAGTTATTCCTAGAGATGTGTTGGTAACTCTAACAAGCAGTGCGGGTAAATTTATTGGTTCCGACCAAGACAAAGATGCGCCGGGATTCCAGGCACTTGTGGTCAATGGTGAGTTTATTGCCACTTTGCAGTCAGGGTTGAAACCTCAATCTGTCCGCATTCGGGCAGCTGTCCATAAAATCAAAAAGCCTGTATCTACTTTAAGACAGAGAGAGCGGGCAATTGATGGGGAAATCCTGTTAGAAAGCGGTAGAGATACAAGACTATTTAATGACGAGCTTATTAGCCAACCGATAGAAGCTTACACCCAAGTCGAATTCACCACCTATTTACGTCCTTCCCTGGTAACGGGTATCATCAACCTCCGCGTCGGTGCAAGGGGTACCAATTTGTGGGGTAGTCGCAGAGAATTTCTCGATCCAGAGGCTTCGGATGGAACCGAGGTAGATTTGACTTCCCAGGTGTTTGCGACAGGTAAAGTTGGTGAATGGCTGTTTACTGGTGCATTTAATAGCGAGCGACCGATTAACCAAGATTGCGAAGGTAGAAACCGTTTATTTGGCGGGATTCAGTTTTGCGAACAAAACTATCCCGTATATGGCGATAGTTCCACGGTGACTCCTACCACGCCTTCAACAGATAGTTTTTATGCCCGGTTTGAACGCAGTTCCAAGATACCCGGTGCAGATCCCGATTACGCGATGTGGGGAGATTACAGAACTGAGGAATTTTCTCGCCCTTCCCAACTTTACGGTGCGACTTCTCGGCAACTGCACGGTTTCAAGGGTAATTACAGTTTCGGTCCGTTGCAGATAACTGGTTTGTACGCCAATAATGTCGAAGGTTTCCAGCGGGATACTTTTACTCCTCAAGGTATCAGCGGTAATTACTTTCTATCAAGGCGGCTGTTGGTTCCTGGAAGTGAAAGCGTTTATTTAGAAGCCGAAGAAATCAACCGTCCGGGTACTGTTGTTAAAAGACAGCAGCTATATCGCGGTCGAGATTACTCGATAGATTACGACCGAGGCACGATCAGGTTCTTAAGTCCAATATTGGCAACAGAACTTAATCCTTTTGGTACAACACTGCAAAGACAAGTTGTTGTCACCTATCAGCCAGAATTTGGCGAGGAATCCGATATTTACGGAGGAAGAGCGCAGTTTAATATTTCTCAGGATTTAGATACCAAGTCATTTATCGCCGGTACTTATTTAAGGGAAGACCAAGGCGATCGCGATTTTGAACTGTACGGAGCAGATTTTCTATTTTCCTTTGGTCGTGCGGGTAAGATTTTGGGTGAATACGCTCGTTCGGAAAGCAGCATCGTCGATGGAACTAATCGTTCGGGTAATGCCTATAGAATTGAAGCGATCGGTAATTTAAACGAGCGCTTAGGATTGAATGCTTATTACCGTTCGGTGGAGGAAAATTTTAACAACAATGCCACATTCAGTTTTGCTCCCGGACAAACTCGTTACGGTGGTGGGTTGCTCGGTAAGTTAACCGATACCACAACTCTAGGTGTATCTTACGATGTGGAAGAAAACTTTGGTCGAGCTAGTACGGGTTTAGTTAACTTCTTCGATTTATTCGATCCCCAACCCCAACCGGCTTTTGGTCAACCTTTAGATAATGAATTAAAGACTTTTCGGGCAGGTATTTTACAAAAATTTGGCTTTGCAGATGCCAGCGTTGAATACGTCAACCGTTCGCGGGAAGACAGAATCAATAATCAGTTGGATGGCGATGCAGAGCAGATTGTCTCAAAGTTAAAAGTTCCTCTAACTCAATCTTTGAGTTTCCAAGCCCAGAATGAAGTCAACATCGACGGTTCCGATCCGCTTTATCCCAACAGGACTACTTTAGGCTTGGATTGGCAGGCATTTGAAGGAGTTACCTTTAGATTGGCGCATCAATGGTACGACGATACCAGTTTGTTAGAAGGAAATTCCCTGACTACTTTAGATACCTTAGTTGACTACAGCTTAGCCAAAGACACCACCTTCAACGGACGTTATTCCGTACTATCCGGCTTCAACGGCTTGCAGGGACAAGGTGCATTGGGAGTCAACCACGGAATGCCGATCGCGTCGGGATTACGGCTGAGCTTGGGTTATCAGTACGTATTCAAAAACATTTTCAACTCCACAGCCAGAGGAGACAGATTTGGTCTACCTTACACTGTTGGACAAAATGCCGCTTCCTTGGGATTGTTCGCCGGTTCGGTGTACAGCGTCGGCTTAGAATATACCGACAACCCAGACTTTAAAGCCAGCGGTCGTTTTGAATTGCGCGACGGCGAAGAAGGCGACAGCACCTATATTTCCGTCGGTGCGGCAGGAAAAATTTCCCCGGCGTTAACTGCATTGGCACGCTATCAACAAGCAGGTGAAGCCAACGTCTTTTTACCTTCCACGGTGAATAATTTAGCAGAAACTCAAGGAGTCAGATTTGAAGAATTAGGAGACACCGCCAACCTCAAAATTGGTTTAGCCTATCGCGATCCGACTAACGATAAATTTAACGGCTTGCTCAAATACGAATGGCGACAAAACTTTGATTCAATACCCCAAAACCAAGAGTTTACGGGAAGTTCCACGGCAACGGGACACGTATTTTCAGCAGAAGGTATTTATGCACCTTCTTGGCGATGGGAATTTTACGGTAAATATGCGCTGCGTAATGGTGTAACTTACTTCGATAGGGAACGCTACGACGGAACGGTGAATTTAGCGCAAGCGCGAGCCACCTATAAATTAGGCTACCGTACCGACTTAGCAGTAGAAGGACGCTGGATCGGTCAAAGTTCCAACAATAATGCGGACTTCGACGAATTTGGGATTGCCTTAGAAGGTGGATATTACTTAACCCCAGATTTGCGTTTGGGAGTAGGTTACGCCTTTGGTAGCGTAGACGATCGCGACTTTACCGGATATCGCTCGGAAGGTGGGTTGTATCTCAACGTCAGCTTGAAGCTTAATGAGTTGTTTGGCGGATTTGGATTGCAGAAACCAGTACCAAAGCAGGAGCAAGAATCCGAGGTTTCACCTTTGGTAAGAGGTTCTCAACAACAATCCAAAGAACCTCAAACAAAGTTAACCGAACGTTTGAAGAAAAATCAATCGGACAAATTGGTTAACCGTTTGAGAAGGGAACAGGGAACAGAAGAATCTCGAATTCCCAATACCAAATCTCAAACCAAGCTGATAAATAACCTCAAATAGCTGTTGTATTGGTCAAATGTGGTGTTATAGGAGCGAGCAATGCCCAAGAAAAGGTCAAAGGTTAAAGAGAGAAGGTTAAAGGTGATTTCGCTTTTACCCAACAAAAAAATATTTTTCGTTCTGCCGACTTCGATATTATTTTTGCCCAATTTAGTATTTGCACAAGAGCCGAACTTTAATCCCCCGGCGGTGCGGGTGGTGGTAAATAGTAATGCCGATGCGGTAACGGCGGATGGTGAGTTAACTTTGCGGGAAGCGATCGAAGTTGTCAACGGAACTCTAACCCCCCAACAACTTAGTAGTGCAGAACAAGCGCAGGTAACGCCGGGTTCGCCGAGTGGAAGCACTATTGAATTTAATTTACCCGGTGGTGCAACAACTATAGAATTGCAAACGGTTTTACCAGATTTGGCTGCACCGGGATTAACGATTGATGGCAGCACGCAACCGGGATACGATCCCAATACCTCGGCAACGGCGGAGATAGCGATTCCCGTGCCTTTGGTGACAATTAAACCCGCTACGGGACAAGAAGTATTTCGCGGTTTAACGGTGGTTGCGGATAATATCACCATACGCGGCTTGAATTTGTACGGTTTCAACGCCGAACCGATTAAACAACAGTTGGGAAGCGCGTTGATTTACGATGGCAAAGCCGAACCTGCAACCCTGACAACTCCACCGGGGGATATTGTCATTGCTCACCGTAATCCCCCTCCGGATATCAGCCAGCAGAAACCCCCCGCGAGTAACTTTCCCTTTTATGAAAGAAACGAACCCCCGAAAAACGTAGTAATTGAAAACAACTGGTTGGGCATAACTCAAGATGAAAGAATGCCCGATAATATTTCCGCTTTTGGGGTTTACGCATTCAACAGCCAAGGCGCGACGATTCGGAAAAACCGGATTTCTTACCACGCCGGGAGTGCAATTATTACTTCGGTACGGGCGGAAAATACTCAGGTGGTGCAAAACATCATTCTTGGTAACGGTATCGATGGAATGCCGGATGCTTTGCGGTTTGAAGGCATAGTTGATAATTCCCAAATTTTGGGTAACTTAATCTGCGCTAACGACGGCGCTGGGGTGTATTTGTTTAAACCTCAAGGCAAGGTTTTAGTACAGAACAATAAAATTACTTATAACGGCAGAAGACTGCGACGGGCTGCGGTTTTCGTGATGGGCAGCGACCACGATATAGTTGGTAACGAAATTGACCATCAAGCCGGACCTGGGGTAGTAGTTACTGCCTTTCCTCGAAACGATATTGGTAAAAAAGGACCTGCAATACGTAACGTCATTCGCAACAATAAATTCGCGGCTTTAGAAGGATTGAGTATCGACCTCAACAGTCAAAGAAATTTGGGAGTCATTGACTTTCAGCGCGGAGATGGTCCCAACCCCAGACGTAATTCTGGAAATCGGCGTAAAGAAACTGGAAACGCTGCAATTAATGCCCCCCAGTTTACCGAAAAAAACTTTGTACCCAGCGGTAGTAGCGCCATCGTCACCGGGAAAGCAGATGAAGGCAGCGAAGTCACATTTTATCGCTTAGGCGACTATCAAAGGGGAACCGAAGCTATATATCAACCCGGATTTGGTGCATTAACAGAACCCTTGACCATAGTTACCACGGGGGAAGACGGTAAATTTACCGCCCAACTAGAAAACGTCCAAGAAGGAGATGTCATAAGTGCGATCGCCACCGATCCCAAATACGGAACATCGGAACCGGCGATCGCGACGATTATTGGTGTTGAGGGGACTATACCCAATGTTAACGTGCAGCCAAAGGTAGATCGGATCAACCCGCCGCAGTGTATTTCTAGACCGATACCACCACCCGCACCAACACCAACACCACCACCACCCTTACCACCAGAAGCCCCACCGGAACCAACGGTAATTCGAGTACCGCGCAACATCCACTTTGCTTTAGATAAATCTTTCATTAGTGACGAAAGTGCCCAAATCCTAGACAGAGTAGCAGAAGTACTCAAACAATATCCATTCATCGTTATAGAACTGCAAGGACATACCGACCCCAGAGCCAGCGATGCTTATAACCAAGCCTTGGGTAAACGACGGGCGCTATCGACGAGAAATTATTTATTGCGGAAGGGAATTGCACCCGAAAGAATGACCATACGTTCCTTTGGTGAATCTCAACTCAAAGTTCCCGGTAGTAACGATATTGTCGATTACGCCCGCGATCGACGTACTGAAATCATCTTCAAAGATGTTAGGGGTATAGACCTAATTGTTGAAGATCAAGAGCAAGATTTGCAAATTGAAAGAAGAAGGTAATTAGAGGTTAAAGGTTAAAGGTTAAAGGTTAAAGGTTATGAGATAGGAGTTAGGACCACCGGAGTGATGAATTAGGAGTTGAAATTTCTCCTTGTCCCCCCATCCCAATGCCCGATGCCCAATGCCCTATGCCCAATGCCCAATATTTTTCGTTGTTTAGGAAGCACAAAATGAAAGCTTTATTTAAGCATTTATCGGCAATTACCAAAGGGGAACCGGGAACGAAAGTGGCGATCGCACTGCCATCATTTAATTCCAAACCCTTTCTGTCTACAACTTTATTCACGATGTTGTTTTCTATGCCCCAAATTCCCATGATTGGGGATGGAAAGGCAATGGCTCAAACTGGGGCAAGTTGTCCTGCGGGTACGGCACCAGAAACGGTACGGTTGCGCCTTAGCGATAACCTGTCAGATTTAAGACAAGAATATAATATTGGCGGCATCCGTACCGTCTTTACTTTAACTGAAGAAGTCCCCGGTCAAGTTATCGATCGCACGGAATCAGGAGTTAGTAGTGATACCTACGGTGGTACTCCAGGAAACGATTTACGTTTAAATATTGGTCCGGGAAAACCTCCAGAAACTGGTAATTTAGCACCGGGTAGCGCAACTCTTACTATTACCTTTGGTCAATCAGTTACCTTAGCTTCACCTTTAACATTATTAGATGTTGACCGTAACGGCGGACGAGATCGGGGTCGAATTTTCCAGGATAGAGTTACGGTAACTGCATCTGATAATAATTCCAACGTTCCGGTTAATTTACAAGCCCTTGGTCCATTCACCCAAGTTTCTGGAAATACGGCTTTCGGGATTGTTGACAACTCAAGTCCTGATGTTGGAAATGCTAACGTTTCCGTAACACCAGGGGGTGCTGTTGACCAAATCCGCATTCTTTACACACCGGGAACGGAATACGGTCCACCGGGACAAGATCAAACTATCGGTTTAGCGCCATTCACTATCTGTGCGCCGCTACAAGCTGCTGCCATTGGCGATACGGTTTATCGAGATACTAATGGTAACAGTACCCAAGATCCTGGTGAAGAGGGAATTGCTGGAGTTAATCTAACTTTGACAAATCCGGGTCCCGACGGTCAATTTGGAACTCCCGACGACACCACGGAAACCACAACTACCAATCAAAACGGAACATACAGTTTTCCCGTAACTGCGGGTAATTACCGAGTTATTGTCAATAATCCTCCCGATGGTTTAACGCCAACTCAAACACCACCGCAAACCATTGTTGTCGAAGCTGGTCAAAATTTTGATACTGCTGACTTTGGTTTCTCCCCGTCCACTGTAGGTAGTATTGGCGATACGGTTTACACCGACACTAACAATAATAATATACAAGATGCGGGTGAAACTGGTATCGAAGGAGCGACAGTTACTTTAACTAATCCCGGTGCCGACGGTAACTTTGGTACCCCTGACGATACTACCCAAACTACGACTACCAACGAAAGCGGTATTTACAGTTTCCCCAATTTACCTGCGGGTAATTACAGAGTTACCGCAACCAGTCCAAGAGAGGGAGATACCGCCACTCAAACCCAAACGGATATTATTAATCTGCAAAGCGGTCAAAATATTAATACAGTTGACTTCGGTTTTGTACCGGGACAGTTAGGTGCGGGACAAGGTACCATCGGCGATACAGTTTATAATGATACCAACAGTAATAACACTCAAGATCCAGGTGAAACTGGTATCCCTGGAGCGACGGTAACATTAACAAGTCCGGGTGCTGATGGTAACTTTGGTACGCCAGACGATACAACGCAAACTACAACCACCAACGAAAACGGTAATTACAGTTTCCCCAATTTACCTGCGGGTAACTATCGAGTTACGACTACCACACCCAATGGTTTAACACCGACTCAAGCCCAACCAGATATTATTAATCTGCAAGGCGGTCAAAATATTGATACGATTGACTTCGGTTTTGCAGGTCAGACGCAAAGTCAAGGTACTGGTACCATTGGGGATACAGTTTACAACGATATTAATAATAACGGTCAACAAGACCCAGGTGAACCGGGAATCGGGGGTGTAATTGTTAACTATGCCGGTACCGGACCAGATGGTGTGTTTGGCAATACTCTCGATGATGACGATACCAGTGGTAGAACTAGAACCGATGCAAATGGTAATTACACTTTCCCTAATTTACCTGCGGGTAACTATCGAATTACTATTAACGATCAATCTCAGCAACCAATTCGGGGATTAAGGCAAACCCAAGCTCCGAATGGATTGATCGAACTTGATGCAGGTGAAAATTTCCAAGATGCTGATTTTGGCTTTACCCAGTCAACTGGCACGATTGGCGATACCGTTTATCGGGATAACAACAGCGATGGAACTCAAAATCAAGATGAACCGGGAATTCCTAACGTTGTAGTTACTTTAACTCGTCCGGGTCCTGATGGTAACTTAGGTACTCCCGACGATACTACCGACACTACCACGACGAATAATAACGGTAATTATAGTTTCCCCAACGTACCTACTGGAAACTACAGAATTACAGTTAATAATCCCCCCGATGGTTTAACTCCGACTCAAACGCCACCAACTACCGTTTCTTTACAACCAGGTCAAAATTTCGATACTGCTGACTTCGGTTTCTCACCGCAACAGGTTGGTACAATTGGAGACTTTGTTTTCTACGATAACAATGGAAATAATGCTCCTGACGGTGGTGAAAGCGGAATCCCCGGAGTAAGCTTGGCTCTTAGAGACAGTAATAATAATGTAATTGCAACCACCACTACCGAAGAAGATGGTTCCTATAGCTTTGTTGCACCTCCGGGTACTTACACCGTTACAGTTAGCAATCCTCCTCAAGGTTTGAATCCAACGCTAACGCAACCCAACGCAGTCAGCTTGCAAGCCGGTCAAAATATCGATACAGTTGACTTTGGGTTCCAACCACCTACACAAGGTTCGATCGGCGATACCGTATTTGCTGATGTAAATGGTAACGGTACCCAAGAGCAAGGCGAGCCGGGAGTTAGCGGTGTTTTAGTCAGATTGATTCGTCCCGGACAAGATGGTGTTTTCGGTACCCCCGACGACCAAATTGACGAACAGCGTACCGATAACACAGAAACCGTCGCTTTCAACGAAAATACTCCAGGTCAATACACCTTTAACAATCTTCCACCAGGAAATTATCAAGTACAAATAGCGCTTCCTGACGGTAGTATTCTTACAAGTGGTGCTAATCCAATTTCCGTAAATCTACAGCCAAATCAAAACTTAGATAGCGCTGATTTTGGTGTAAGAATGACCATATTCGGAGGTGGTAATCCCGGTTCGATCGGCGATGAAGTCTTTAACGATCGCAACGGTAACGGTGTAAGAGATGAAGGTGAACCGGGAGTTCCCAACGTACCTTTGACTTTAACTCTTCCCGGACCCGACAATCGATTAGATACTCCCGACGATACCACTCGTACAACCACCACCAACGAGCAAGGTATTTACACCTTTGACCAATTACCACCAGGACCTTACAGAGTTACGGTAACTCCTCCTTTGAATTTACCAGAAGTAACTAACCCCGGTGGTTCGCAAATAGAAACTACTTTAGAAACCGGACAATCATTAACCAACGTTGACTTTGGTTTGCGTCGTCCCCAAGGTGGTTCCATCGGCGATACCGTGTTTAATGATACGGACGGTGACGGAGTACAAGACTACACCGACAGCAATAACAACGGTGTTAAAGAACCAAACGAAGAAGGTGAAGAAGGAATTCCTGGAGTTCAATTAACTTTGAGAGATTCCGACGGTGATATAGTAGCCACCACAACAACCAATGAAAACGGTAACTATGTCTTTGACGGTTTACCTCTTGGTACATACACCGTAGAATCTGCAAGACCTAGTGACTTTTCTGCAACTACCGATACAACATTATCGGCTAACTTAACCCAAGCCAATCCCGATAGAAACGACATTGACTTTGGTTTCCGCCCCGGTCGTTTGGGAGCATCCTCAGAAGGACCTTTAAACTTACGATTAGTCAAGCGGATTACTCAGATTAATAACCAAACCTTCAGCGAGTTTGAAGACAACCCCGCTCGTGAAGATGATAACGAGATCAACAGCCAATCTCCTGTTAGAGGTATTTTCCAACGGACTCAAGCCGTACAAAGTGGTGACATAATCGAATACACTATCTACTTCTTAAAAGAAGGAGAAGGGGAATTGCAAAATGTCAGAGTCTGCGACTTAGTTCCCAACGGTACAACTTTGACAAACGACCGGATTATTGTTACAGGTCAAGGTAGCGGTGCTACTAACCCTAGAACACTATCACCTCAACAGCCAATACCCGAAGATTTCGCAAATATTTGCAGAGCTAACGATGAAAATCTGGAAAACGGTACACCCGCTAAAGGCGCAGTACTTGTCAACTTGGGTACTTTGCCCGATGGCATACAAACTGGATCTATTCGCTTCCGCGTGATAGTCGATTAATTTCAACAAAAAATAAAATAGTCTTCCTTAACAACTATAGGGGGTGCGGTTATATCGTGCCCCTTTTTTTGGAGGGGGGATGGGGGGATGGGGAGAGGGGGTAGAAAATTATTCAAAACTCTTAACTCCTAACTCTTAACTCCGGTGGTCCTAACTCTTAACTATTTCCAATGCCTAATTCCCTAATACAAAAAAATTCTGAACGATTAGGTATTATTGTTTAGACTTTCACGTAGTTTAATTAAAATTAATTTTTGAATGTCAATGCAACGAAATAAATTAATTAGTTCGCTTCTTCTACCCATTGCGGTAATCTTACCTGCAATATTTCCTTTGGGTGAAGCAACTGCTCAACAAAAAACAATGCCTCCGATTTCTTTGTTAAGAGCGAAGTGCGTTGGAAGTGGCATCGGTAGCGCTCGTAAAGAGAAACTTGATGTTTCCATCGGTAAAGCAGTTTACAGGAGTAGATTTTATTTGAGTCCTGGCTATCGTTCGGCATCTCTAACTTGTAATATTAAACCGAAAAATCGCCCTCAAGATGTATTTCAAACCTTGAATTTAGGCTTTGGAATGCGCGACAACAATCCCAACAGTCCTAGCATACAGGTACGACTTTACTTAGACGGAAAACCAACTGAAACCGTTACCGTTGGACCGACACAAGTAGCGAATGTATCTGTTAATGTCAATAATGTTAATAACGTTGCGATCGAGGCAAATTGTTCTAGTTCCACTCAATATTGCAGTCGCGTTTACTTTTACGATGCCGATTTAATACGGAACAATCCCGCACAAGAACAGATTCTCCAACCGCCAATTACTAATTAATAGTATAGGTAGCCTATTCTATTTACAGGTTTCCCAAATTTGATAGTTAGCTAACAGGGGATGGGGGGATGGGGGGATGGGGAGAGGGGGGAGAGGGAGTAGTTAAATAGCGA
Organism: Rivularia sp. (in: cyanobacteria); assembly: GCA_965234645.1. Classification (GTDB taxonomy): domain Bacteria; phylum Cyanobacteriota; class Cyanobacteriia; order Cyanobacteriales; family Nostocaceae; genus Rivularia. The sequence continues at coordinate 2,129,715 of OZ248344.1, forward strand.
GCAAGATGCATGTCCTGGCGGACACGCTGCGAAGACAGCACTACTCCTAACTCCGGTGGTCCTAACTCCGGTGGTCCTAACTCCTCACTCCTAACTCCTAACTCTTAACTCCGGTGGTCCTAACTCTTAACTCCTAACTCCGGTGGTTCTAACTCCGGTGGTCCTAACTCCTCACTCCTAACTCTTAACTCCTAATTCATAACTCCTAACTCCTAACTTAGGAATAATGGGATATTGTTAAAGAACAAAGAAATGTGAAGTAAAGATGAAGCTGGCAGCAAGAATTAGTCAGGTATCGCCTTCTCTAACTTTGGCGATCGCCGCGAAAGCAAAAGCGATGAAGGCGGAAGGTATTGATGTTTGTAGTTTTAGCGCTGGAGAGCCGGATTTTGATTCGCCAGCCCATGTTAAGGCTGCTGCAAAGAAGGCGTTGGATGAAGGTAAGACGAAATATGGTCCTGCTGCGGGGGAACCAAAGTTAAGGCAAGCGATCGCCCAGAAGTTGCGAACGGAAAATCATCTGGATTATCAAGCGGAGAATATTATCGTTACTAACGGTGGTAAGCATTCTCTGTTTAATTTAATGCAGGCTTTGATTGAACCGGGTGATGAGGTGATTATTCCCGCTCCTTACTGGGTGAGCTATCCGGAAATGGTTAAGTTAGTCGGCGGCAATCCAGTAATTGTGATGACTGATGAGACAACCGGGTATAAAATTGAGCCGGAAATTCTCCGCAGCGCAATTACGTCAAAGACTAAATTATTCGTGTTGAATTCACCATCCAACCCTACAGGTATGGTGTACGCTCCCGAAGAAATCAAAGCTTTGGCAGAAGTAATCGTTGAGAAAGATATTTTAGTTGTTTCCGACGAGATTTACGAAAAAATTCTCTACGACGGCGCAAAGCATCTGAGTATCGGCTCTTTAAACGACGAAATTTTTGCCCGCACCATTATTAGTAACGGTTTCGCCAAAGGTTACTCAATGACGGGATGGCGTTTGGGTTATTTAGCAGCACCCGTCGAATTAATTAAAGCCGCAACAACCGTTCAAGGTCATAGTACATCCAACGTATGTACCTTTGCTCAATATGGCGCGATCGCAGCTTTGGAAGGTTCCCAAGAATGCGTCGAGGAAATGCGTCAAGCTTTCGCTAAACGTCGCAAAGTGATGTTAGAAAGAATTAACGCGATTCCAGGATTAAAATGTTCTCAACCCGATGGTGCATTTTATTTATTTCCCGACATCAGCGAAACTGGATTAAAATCCTTAGACTTCTGCAAAACATTATTAGAAGAGCATCAAGTAGCAGTAATTCCTGGTGTCGCTTTCGGTGCAGATAATAACATTCGTTTATCTTACGCCACCGATATGGCAACAATTGAAAAAGGGATGGATCGATTGGAGAAGTTTGTAAAGTCAGTTAACAGTTAGCAGTGAGCAGTTATCAGTTTTAACTGGTAACTGTTTTTTTAACGCAAAGGAATGGAAGGTAGGCGCAAAGTAACGCAGAGTATAAGAGGCAAAGTTTAAGATTACAAAACCATTAAATAAGTATCTTTCCCTTGCTCCGGTAAAACTCGCAATTTTTGATTATTTAAATCGGGTTCTAATCCTAAATCTTCTAAGGGTATTAATCCTAACAAAGGATCGGAATCTTCCGGTAATTCAATATAGTTAAATACCCCTTCTCTTCCTTCAACAATAAGGTTTAACATTTTAAAAATACGAATTTCCACTTTTGTTGCTATTTTTACATCTGCTTCTCCTTGGATAGGTAATCCTAACTCAAGAATAATATTTTTAGGTAAACAAAGTCTCGTTGCTCCTGTGTCAACTAAGACATCATTTAATGTTATCGAAGGAATTTGTTCTTTAGGAATAAAGCCTCTTTCAGAAGACAGTTAGGTCGATTTAGTTAGTAACTTTAATTGTGGTTGTGACTTTGCCCATATTTTTATTGTTAGTAGATATCATAATTATTATCAAATAACATTTTGTAGCAATCTCAGCAAGCTTCGTAAACCGCCTTGGAATACAAGCTTCGTAAACCGCCTTGGAATAAATTCCCAGGCTCATATACAAAGTCTACTAAAAGTAGACTGAAAAATTTAACTCGTTGTCTTTAGACGACTTATGCTATTAGATGGGGAATTGCATTCCCCGGCGATTATCGTTAAGGAGTTTGAATGTGTAATTTAAAGAATTTTCTAAAGACGGGTAAATTAGGCAAAATCCATCTTGGTATTTGCATAAAATATGAACTTTTCAACTCCAACTCCTAACTCCTCACTCCTCACTCCTAACTTTCTATACCCAATGCCCTATGCCCTATGCCCTATGCCCTATGCCCCATTCCCAACTTCCAACCCCATCTCTTTCAACCCTTTTCTTAACTGCTCCGCTTCAAAGTGATTATTCTGCTTGTTGTGTAAATGAATTGCTTCTTTAAAAGCTACTAAACTATCTTCTACATAACCAGCTTTCAACAATACAACGCCCAAATTTTGATAAGCTCGAGCATATTCTGGATTCAAATCGATAGCTTTAACGTAAGCTGCAATAGCGTCTTTAAATAAACCCATCGCTTTGAATATCATCCCTAAATTGTAATATCCGGTAACGAAAGCAGGATCTATTTTTAAAGTTGTTTCATAAGCTGTTTTTGCACCTTTTAAATCTCCAATTGCTTTGAGTAAATTGCCGAGATTGTTGTATGCTCCTAATTTAATTAGCGGATAAATCGGTAGTTTAGTTGCTGCTTGATAATGTGCGATCGCCTGGTGAGAATTTTTCAACCGATTGTAAGCGATACCCAAATGATAGTAAAGTTCGTACAAAATCTCGTAATTGTCGTTAGCAACGGAAACTCCTTTTGATAGCAACTGAATACTTTGAGAAATTTTTCCCAAATCTATATACAATGCTCCCAATTTACTGCAAACATAAGCATCGTCGGGATGAGTCGTAAAAAACTCTTCCATTGCTGTTTGAGCTAAAAGAAGTTTATTTTTTCTACTAATTTCGCTTTGCTGATAGCCCGAATGAAGAATTGCTATACCTTGTATATAACCTATCTGCCAATGCGGTTCTTTATGTAAAATTTCTGAGACGCTATCATCAACTAAAGCGTGATAGGGGCGTGAAAATTCAATATCGGGATGGTTGCGAAACAGCCGCGAAACCATAGAATAAGGCGATTGTGTCGCACCAATTTCATTACGTACCAAATTAATTAGCAAATATTCCTCTCTTTCCATTGCTTCTCGCAACTGAGGAATAATTTCCGGTGCTAAAGTTTCATCAGCATCTAAAACTAAAATCCAATCGCCAGTTACATATTTTAAAGCTTCATTGCGAGCTGCACTAAAATCATCGCACCATTCAAAATGATGTACTTTAGCACCATAACCTTGAGCAATGTTTACTGTTTTATCGGTTGAGCCAGTATCTAATACGACTATTTCGTTGACAAACTTCTTGGCGCTACTCAGGCACTTCGATAGCGTTGATTCTTCGTCTTTTACAATTGTACACAGGCTAATTTTCATACCTTTAATTAGTTGTTATTAGTTAGTAATTAGTGGTTAATAATTAAAGAGTTATTTAACAGACATACTATACTTGTACATAACTTATACATATAATTATGACTTTTAATTACATCCTCCGTCTATTTTAATCTACTTATGCTAGAAGCCTGGTAATTAATTCCCAGGTAGGTATAAAGGTAGTCGTAAAAATAAATTTTAATATAACGTTTTTGCTCAACAAATAAATAAAACATTATCAGCAGCGGAAATTATAAAAACTACTCCTACTACACTGGCATATAAACCTGCTTTTGAAATAGTTTATACATGGAAAGATGAAGAACAAGATTTAAACTTAAAAAACCTACAAATTTGGACTTTAAAAGGCAATAAGGCATATATTATTACCTATACAGCGAAACAAGATGATTATGACAAGTTTATTCCCGTTGTGGAGAAGATGATTAAATCGTTTGAAATTACAGATTAAAAAGGCGAATGATTAGATTGCAAATTCGCGAAGATGACCTCACAGGTAGAAAGATTGCTGACTTTCTTCGGGAACATCTCCAAGACATGAATGAGAATTCACCACCTGAAAGCGTTCATACTCTGGACTTAGAAGCGTTGCGATCGCCTAATATTACTTTTTGGACGGCTTGGGAAGGTTCGGAATTACTCGGATGCGGGGCACTGAAAGAACTAGATTCAAAAACTGGTGAAGTCAAATCAATGCGTACTGCTGAGGCTCACCGTGGTAAGGGTGTCGCTTCCAAAATTCTTGAATGTATTATCCACGAAGCCCAACAACGTGCTTACGATTGCTTGAATTTGGAAACAGGGTCTTTTGCCGAATTCGCACCAGCACGAGCTTTGTACGCACGCTATGGGTTCGAGTACCGAAGCCCCTTTGCTGAATATATTGACGATCCGAATAGCGTGTTTATGGCGAAAAAGCTCTAGTACTCCACCACATTAATTCCGACGGATTGTAGAGAGCTCCGCACTGCTACGTCTCCCGACGTTTAGGGAAAAACTAACCCGTCAAATTTAATGCAATCAACTACTAGAATCTACTTAAAAATAAAAAGAAACCCGATTTGTATTACAAGTAAGTTGATTAATGGCTTACTTATAAAGAAACCGGGTTTTTATATCACAAGTGAAAACGTTACAGTAGGATGAGGAATTACCCCCACCCCATGCTTTACTGCTGGTTTTCTACTGGCATATCTTCCATTGGAACTAACATAAAAGTCTTTTGATGATTAGCTTTCTTAGCTATGGAGCTTTGTTCAGACGGCTGGACATCTTCAACTGCGCTTGTAGCTACATTCACTTTACCTTGAACATTGTCATTAATTCCTCGAGCTGCACCTTGAACGATATCCACTGTATTTGTCACGGTGTCGTTAACTCCCATTGCTGTAGTTGCGATCGCATCCACGGCATTTGTTACAGAATTGTTAACGCCTATAGCTGTATTATTAAGGCTATCCCCTACATCTTTTACAGTATCATTAACGCCGTCAGCGATTATCCTTACTGAGTCACTTACATCTTCTACAGTTTGGGCAACACTACTAGTTTTACTTTTTACAGTGTCCCCTACATTTTTTAGAGTTTGGTTGACTCTTTGGGCTGTACCTTTAATAGTCAAAGCGCCAGCGATCGCACCTAATGTTGCACCAATAACTGCTCCAATCGCTATTTTAGATAACCCATTTTCACTTTCGCTACCTGTTTCATTATTATCGGGTTGTTCTGAATGCTGCTGGTTTTCACTTACCATAATTGTATCCTTCATGCCAAAACTGATTGATTCTTATCTACAAGTTAAGCGGATTAATTTTTATAGATTCGTAGTAAAACTTTTATGCTCAATATAAGAACTACCATCCCTTACTAAGAATCTTTATTACTCCTGAAAATCAATATGGTGTACTACTAGTTAGACGGGGAAAAGTTGTTAGATATCAGTTTTTGTTAATTATAAAAAAACTGATATCTTCGGGCTGTTAAATGTCTATTGCTCGCAATCCATTAACTAATTTCTTCTTCTTCTTTAAACGGATCTGCTTGATTCATAGACAAAGTAGCATCGGCATCTGATAGCGTCGAATCAACAACAGATTGCTCTGTCTGCTCGATGGGTGAGACGTAGACTGTCGGAGTACTAGCTATCTTAACTTCATAATCATGATTTTCCTGATTTTCAGAAGGCTTGATGTTTTCAGTAGTATTCTTGGCTTTTTGGGCTGTATCTTGTGCAGCTTGGCTAACATCTTCGGTTGTATTCTTGGCTTTTTGGGCTGTATTTTGTACGGCTTGGCTAATATCTTCGGTTGTATTCTTGGCTATATCGGCTGTATTTTGTATGGCTTGGTTAATATTTTCGGTTGTATCTGTTGCAGCTTGCTCAACACCCTGGGCGATATTGTTCGCTGTATCCTTAAGGCTGTCTGTTGCACCTTGTACAGCTTGCAATGCGCCTTTTGCAGTTTTCTGAACACCTTCAGTGATACTTTTAGCGGCATCCACAGTACCACCTATAGCAATATAGCTAACGCCCTGGGCGACACTTTTTGCTCCGTCTCCTAACCCTTTTCCTGACTGACTAAGACCTTCACCTACAGTCTTTGCAGCGCCTTTTAAACCTTTTAAAGAATGGCTTATACCCTCAGATGTTCTTTTACTAGCCAAAGCACCAACTAATGTCGTTACTGTAGCACCAACAAGTCCACCTAAAAGTGCCCTACTTAATGTGGAATTCATCCCTTTTTTTTGTGAAGAACCATTACCGGATTGAGACTCATTTGGAAAAACATTTTTAGATGTGGATGCTTCAACAGTGCGGTTTGTAGCTACCGAACCAGAAGAGGGTTTACTTGCGATCGTATTATCATTTGCGTTTGTACTTGAAGAACCACTATGAGGTTGACTTGTACTCATATCGTTAATCTTTACACTCTGTGTATCTGAGGTTTGGTTATTATTTGCAACCATGTCAATCGTCTCCTAAATTAAAAAAGCTTTATTTCTAGTACAATGCGGCGTAAGTCACATACCCATCTGACAACCTAATCTCGTACAACAATTTGAGTTTAAATGGGTACTTTATTTACGCTGCGTGGTACTACTTAAGTTGATTTGTACACCTTAATCATACAGTTGGAGAAAATGACTTAACTGTCCCAAAGGTAGAAATGCGAAATCAAACACTATGTCTATAGCGATACTTTCTTAAACGTAGTTAAATAGTAATTTTTCAGTCATTGCTGACAAGCTAAAGACGAGTAAATTGTGTCAATACATCTACATCTAAGTAATAAATAATTCATAAAAAAAGGCTCTGAAGTACAGAGCCATAAAAAATATTATTTACAAGTGAATTGGTGCTATTTGACTATTAGTCCATTTTTACTACTGATTCAGTTGCGACGGTTGCTTCGTCAATTGGTGTCCACGCGGTATGGAATGTTCCTTCTTTGTCGGTACGCAAGTAAGTATGTGCGCCGAAGTAGTCGCGTTGTGCCTGGGTGAGGTTTTGAGGCAAACGTTCGCGTCGGTAGCTGTCGAAGTAATCTAAGGATGCGCTGAATGCGGGAACGGCTATTCCTAATTTAGCTGCGGTAATAATTACTTCACGCCAAGCATCTTGTCGATCCAGAATTGTTTGCTTAAATTCGGGAGCTAATAGCAAGTTAGGGAGTGAAGGATTTTGATCGAATGCTTTCTTGATTTTGTTCAAGAATCTAGCCCGAATGATACAACCACCTTTCCAAATTCTTGCCATTTCACCAAGATCCAAGTTGTAGTTAAACTCATTGGAAGCTTTGTATAACAAAGCCATGCCTTGGGCATAGGAGCAGATTTTGGAACAGTAGAGAGCATCGCGCACCATGTTGATAAACTTCTTGGTGTCGCCTTCGTACTTGCCGCTAGGACCAGTAATTTGCTTGGATGCTGCAACCCTTTCCTCTTTGTAGGATGACATAATCCGAGCATTTACTGCTGCGCCAATTGTAGGAATTGGCACGCCTAAGTTAAGTGCATCTACTGCCGTCCAGCGTCCGGTTCCTTTTTGTCCGGCTGCGTCAACGATTAAATCTACTAAAGGTAAACCAGTCTCGTCGTCAATATAAGGGAAAATTTTGCTAGTAATTTCAATCAAGAATGAATCTAATTCTTCAGTGGTATTCCACTCGGTGAATACTTCATGCAATTGATTGTGGTCTAACCCTGCTGCATTTTTCAATAAATCGTAGGCTTCTGCAATTAACTGCATATCGCCGTACTCAATACCGTTGTGAACCATTTTCACATAATGTCCGGCACCGCCAGGTCCGCAATAGGCAACACAAGGACCATCATCAACCTGCGCCGCAATTTTAGTGAAAATAGGCGATAGATACTCATAAGAGCTTTCGGTGCCTCCAGGCATCAAGGAAGGACCGTTAAGCGCTCCTTCTTCACCACCACTTACACCCATACCGATGAAGCGAAAACCTTTAGGTTCTAATTCGCGGGTGCGTCGTTCGGTGTCTTCATAAAGTGAGTTACCACCGTCGATAATAATATCACCTTCATCCAACAAAGGTGTGAGTTGCTCAATTACCTTATCAACTGGTCCACCAGCTTTCACCATCACCAAAATTTTGCGGGGACGCTCTAACAAACCCACAAACTCTTCTAAGGTATACCCTGCTTTTACATTTCTACCTTGGGCGCGTTGTTCCATAAACGCATCAGTTTTTTCACGAGAGCGGTTATAAACTGCGATCGGGAAGCCGTTACGCTCTACGTTAAGAGCGATATTTTCTCCCATAACAGCTAATCCAATCACACCAAAGCTTTGTAGTGTCATAAATTTTTTGTGGCTAACTCTTCCAAATTCTTTCTTTTATCTCTTAGGGTAGTCCGAGATTTTCGGTTCACTTCTAAAGAAGACATTAAGACTTTATTCAAAGAGTAAAAATGCATTATAGATACACATAATTATTTTTAATTTGTATATCAATCAACAATTTAACTGTAAAATTCGCTAAATTGTAATATTTACTATAAATTATTGGGCATTGGGAATGGGGCATTGGGCATTGGGAATTGGAAGATGGGGAGATGGGGGAGATGGGTAGAGGGGGTAGAGGGGGTAGAGGGGGTAGAAGGGGTAGAAGCGGTAGAGGGGAGTAATTAAATAGCGAGCAAGATGCATGTCCTTACGGACACGCTGCGAAGACAGCACTACTTCTAACTCCTAACTCCGGTGGTCCTAACTCCTCATTCCTAACTCCTCATTCCTAACTCCTAACTTTTAAATATTTACCTTTGACCTTTGACCTTTAACCTTTAACCTGTTGTCATAAGACTTATAGGAGAAGCATAAATGCTGACACATATCTTGGCGTTGATAGTCGGTTTTGGCAGTTTAGCAATTTATTTGGCGGCTTTCTTTTTTCCTGAAGTTCACCGCAAGAACGATTTTTACTTGAGTGGTGTAGGTTTGTTTTATGCCCTTGTATTATGGGTGTTTACGCCGCGTATCGGTGGATGGTTTTTCTTAGGTCAATTGGCTGCTGTTGCTTTATTATTTTGGTTCGGTTGGCAAATGTTTTCGTTACGTCGCCAAATCACTCCTGCAATGCAACAAACCCCGGTACCCAGTGCCCAAGCGGTGAAAAGCAATTCGCTGCAAGAACGTGTGGGAGGATTATTTAAAACTGTAACGAATATCTTACCTGGGAAAAAAGAGCAGGTTTCTCAAACTCCAACTGCTACTCAACCCCCAACTGCAACTTCCACAACTGAGGAAACAACTGCTGCAACAATAGGCAAATCCTTAGTTGATGCAATTGATGAAGATACTTCAAATCCAGTATCGGATGCATCTGTAATTGTTGTTGATAATACTGATACAGCCACTACAACTGAAACTGTCCCAGAGGCTACCCCACCAGAACCTCCACCTCAAGAGCTTGTAGAAGCAGCAGACCAAAATGCTGATGCAGAAGAAAAAACTATACCCCCAGTAAAAGAAATTGCTCCCGAAGCCGAACTTGCTCCCCCGGCGGAAGCTCCACCGGAAAAAATTCCACCCACCGATCTACCTCAAGGATGAGTAAATGAAAAAAATTACTTGTTGTTGTCAAATCAATATATAAGTAAATGTAAATCCCCTCCAGATTATTTTTCCGGAGGGGATTTCTGATTTTAGATTTTGGATTGGGTATCGGGCATGAGGCATTGGGCATGGGGCATGGGGCATTGGGCATTGGGTATTGGGCATTGGGCATTGGGCATTGAAAATACTGAGGAGTGAGGAGTTAAGAGTGAGGAATTAAAAGTTATAAATTCTACCCCCTCTACCCACTCTACCCCCTCTCCCCCCTCTACCCCTTGTCCCCCCATCCTCCCATCTCCCCATCCCCCCATCTCCCTATTGCGGTGTTTTCTGTAATTCCGGCTGTTCTTCTGGAACGATCGCTCCTTCTACGGGACAAACTTGGATGCAAATACCGCAGTCAATACAGGTAGCAAAGTCAATCCAAAACCAATCGGTTCCTTTAACGTTTTTTCCAGGTCCTGGATGAATGCAAGCTACGGGACAAGCATCTACGCAATCTGCAACGCCTTCACAAATATCAGTAACAATAGTGTGTGCCATGTTTCCCCTCTTCTTTCAGTTATCAATTATCAATTATCAATGAACATAGGACTTACGTAACCGCAACGAGAAAATAATCATTCTACCCCCCGTATTATTGGAGGGCTTTGCGTAAATCCTGGAATTACATTGATAATTGTTCATTGTTCATTGCTAACTGTTTACTGATTCAATTTTTTTTGAACCGTCGGCTTTTACCCAAGCGATTTGAGCGATTCCTCGATCGCGTGCGTATTGTTGAATGGTTTGAGTTTCTCTTCCCCCTAATTCCATTTCGACTCTTACTAAATGAGTTGAGCAACGCAGTTTTTCGGCGTAAGCGAAAGCTGCGTTGCTGGCGCTGGCATTTTCTGGTACTACTAACCAGTTGCTGGCTGGGGTTGTTTGCGGTAATTGCCCTCTTGTTAATAAAATGTGGTATAAATCTTCAATAAATAACGCGAAGCCCGTACCGGGGATGTTTTCACCTTGGGGATGATATAGCCCTAAAAGCTTGTCGTAACGTCCGCCGCTGCCTATTACCCGCGCTTGGTTATCGATGTCGCTTACTACTTCAAATACTATGCCCGTGTAGTAGTCAAAGGTTTGAATTAAGCTCAGATCGAGGATTAGAGAAAAGTTTCCTTGGGATTCTATCAACTCAACTAAAGAAGAAAGGTTGTTTACCGCTTCTTGCTGTTGTTCGTCGAGATTTAAAGTACTAATTTTTTGCAAAACATCCGCACTTTTACCGCGTAAATCCAACATTGTTCGAGCGCGATCGCGATGTTCGTCACTTAGAGGTAAGGTATCTATAGTTACTCTATCTAAATGAGCGATCGCGCTACGAATTTCCCCCCGTAAATCGGCTGGGAAGGCTTTGAGTAAACTAGTGGTAATTCCGGCTTCGCCAACAACTAAGTACCAATTTTTTAGCTGGAGTGCTTGCAAACAAGCGGCTACTAATAGCAAAACTTCTGCATCGGCGACTAAACCACCACTTCCTAGTAGCTCAACTCCAGCTTGATAAAATTCTTGCTGGCGGTTGTGTTTTAATTCCGCCGTTCTTCCGAAGACGTTGGCGTTGTAATACAGCCGTTGCGGATAGTTAACGCCAGCCATGCGCGTCACGGCAGTACGAGCGATAGAAGCGGTTAATTCCGGACGCAATCCCAATTCTTCGTCTTGGATATTCTGTAATTGAATTACCGTTGAGCGTTCAATTGCACCCCCCGCCATCAGCGTGTCTATACGTTCTAAGGTTGAGGTGATAATTCTGTGATAACCCCAACCCTGAAACACTTGTTCTAATCTGTCTTCAATCCAGCGCTTTTGAGCTACATCTAAGGGTAATAAATCCCTGGCTCCCACTGGAGGTTGATACACCATTATTTTTTCTTCCCAAACAAACCACCAAATAAACCGCCGCTTTCAGATTTTGAAGATTTAGCCGCAGCAGCACTTACCGTACTCTTTTTGTTCGTGCTAGATGCAGTTTTATTTCCTAAAATCTTGTCAATTTTAGTTTTCCCTTCCAATGCAGTTTGGTCTTTAGGATCTAATTGCAAAGCACGGTCAAAGTGGATTTTTGCCATTTTAATTTGATTTTGCTTCAAATAGACCACTCCAATCAAGCTATGACACTGATTATTTGAGGGCTTCATCTTCAAAGCATCTTGTAATTCAACGCGAGCTTGTGACAATTGATTCTTGGTAATCAACTCTTGAGCGCGACGTATATACTGAGTCACAACTGTGTCTTCTTTAGGTGGCGCTGTCGGTGGTGGTGCGGTATTTCCCCCAGCAGTATTGGAGTTAGATGTAGAATGGGGTTTTGACGATGCTGTATTTACAGATTTGCCTGCACTCCGCATCAAATAAACTAAATTCAATTCGCTGATTTGAGCGATCGCATCTTTTACCTGCGCTAAAGACTTATATTGAATTTTCGCTATTTGGGATATCGCATTTCTATAAGCGCTTTCATAATTAGGCGTACTTGCAAGCTGTCTGGCATTATCGGTAGTCAGTTCCACAGAAGCAGAATCTTGAGCGAAACGCTTCCCCATTTGGCTTAAAACAACATTATGCTCCGCACGATTCCGATCTTGATAAAGTTGTTCGTAAGCTGGATTTACCAACTTTGATAACAATTGATTAGCGAGTTGTTTTTCCTCATCACTAGCCGCCGCACAGCTATCAGGATGCAAACGACGCGCAATTTGCAGGTAGCGTTTGCGAATTTCTGAAGCATCCGCATCAACTCGAACGCATAAAACTGCGTGATAATCTATCAAATCATACTTAAATAGACCGCGTTCTATTTGAAAAGACATAGATTGATTTTATACTAACCACGAACATGAATCTTACTAGTGTACTTCCCCTCCTTGGGTATTTGTCAGTAGTTGATTGTCCGTAATTTTAAAATTCATTACCAGTATTATTTATAGATTAATACTCAGAAAAAATTTTCTTTTTAAGTTTATAGTTGTTGTTAATCGTAAAAGTTAAGGAGATATAACAGTATTAACTAAATTTAACCTCTGTTGTTTTCAGAGTAATTCCTTAATATTATTGATCTCATGGCTATTATTTATACTTTAAAACAAATATAGTTCTAGGTGAAAAAGTCCGTTTGCACGAAAGTTATAGGTTTTTTTATTAGATATAGCGGTTTTCGGTTGAGTCCAGTACACAATTAACCTCACCCCCATCCCCTCTCCGCATATTAGGCTACGGTGTATACAGAAGTCTTCTAAATTTATTTCATAGCGTTTCGATCCCCCCTAACCCCCCTTGGCAAGGGGGGAATTGGAATTAAAGTCCCCCTTTTTCAAGGTTTAGAGGATTTACGCAAAGCCCCCCTTAAATAAGGGGGGTTGGGGGGATCGAGCCGCACCGCTCGCGGTGAACAACATCTAGAAGACTATATTTTCCGTTATCGCTGCGTAAGTCCTGGTTTAGTTAAAAGCCTTTTTGAGTTGAAAAGTTAATAACTATACCTCATACTGTTGAGTGAAATATTACTTAACAATATTATGGCAGGCTACAATCCCGACTTTTTAGGGAATGGGATCGTCCTTCCCGTACCTAGCTTTGCTCCATCCATAGCTGGGGATGTTCTTCGCAGTTCCCTATTGGAAGATGATATTTTCGCTCCCTATGTCAACTACTCCATCATCACCCATCGCGTTAGGCGATCGCCCATTGTTGCTTGTGTAAATATTGACCAAAACCTGATTAAAAATGTACCAAGGAAACGGGGTTGGGATATTGATACTCGTATCGGTGCCGATTTTCAGCTTGATAACGACTATTATCGCAGCAATCCTTGGGATAGAGGACATTTAGCGAGACGAGGTAGTATAGCTTGGGGAAAAACTGAACGGGAAGCAAAACGGGCTTCAGATGAAACTTTTTACTATTCCAATGCATCGCTACAGCATGAAAATTTCAATCAAGATGAATGGCTAGCTTTAGAAAATTGGGTGTTTCAGCTTAATTTAGATAGTAATGGTAAAATTAACGTTTTCAGCGGTCCGGTTTATGGGGATTTTCCTCGCACCATTACCCCACCCGGAAGAGAATCCGCGTTAATTCCTTCAGGTTTTTTCAAAGTTGTTTGTTTCGTAAACAAAGATAGTAATGAGCTTGATGTCCGTGCTTTTCTGATGTTCCAGGATGAAGCAGCTTTAAGGGACAAAGAAGGTAATAAATTGTTTAATTTTCAAACGTATCAGGTAACAATTACCGAAATTGAAAGATTAACGGGTTTGGAATTTGACGATGAGATTTACGAGAAAAATCCTTTGTTATTTAACGAAAATCCCGAAAAGCAAGAGCTACTTCATATCCAGCAATTTCCCGAACGGATTGAAGTTGATGCACCTGCTGAAATGATTGCCAAAGGTGAACCTAGAGATTCAGTTGCTGTGGATAATGCTGCCATTTTTATTGCTGCTGCGATGGTAAATCCGTCGGGGGATGAACGATTGGAGGAATGGGTTTCTGTAATCAATCTTTCCTCAAAGCCAGTTAATTTAGATAGCTGGACATTATCGGATACCAAACACGAGCCATTACAGCTAAATTCAGTTTTGAAGGAACAACAGCGAATTTTGCAACCTGGAGAAGCAGTGAGGATACAGCCTTTAAATCCAGTGATGTTATCTAATAGTGGTGGGGTAATTAGTTTGTACGATAATCAAACTAAAGGTAGACGGATTGATAGAGTTCGCTACACTGCACTTGATGTTGAGCGGGAAGATGCTACCGTGAGATTTCTTCGTCGGGGTTGAGAAGGGATTGGGTTAGAGAAAGGTAAATTAAAGGTTCGTAGTAAGCGCTGTCTTCGCTCCGGATTTAGGGAACCAATGCCCTTACTACGAACCCCTCAAAATTAACATAAATGCCAATAGTAAAGCCCCAATGACACGGACAAAAGCCATCACGGATGCGTTCTGCTTGCAGCAGCGCTTCGCGATCGCCACTTTGACGGATGTAGAAAACCGCTTTGGATTCGTCCGTATTGAAGAAGAGCAGTTTTTCTCGGAGTGGTGCGAGGAATTACCAAATCTTACCGAAACGGACAAAGAAAATCTTGATGTGCTGCGACGCAGGTATATTTATCATCGCGCTGATGGGAATTTGCTGGAGGGAACGGTTATGCTGTTGCTGGTTTCCCCGTTACTTGCATTAGCTGGATTTTACGATTCTCCCTTCCGTATTAAAGCGGAAGAATCAGTTAATTTGGTGGTGGATGATGGTGAAGAAGTTCTACGAGGAACAATTGATGTTTTGGTTTTGCTGTCGAGATTGTGGATAATAGTGTTGGAATCGAAAAAGACTTCTTTGTCAGTTTTCACTGCTTTACCGCAAGCTTTGGCTTATTTGATGGCAAATCCTAATCCTAATTTACCTGTATATGGAATAGTGACAAATGGAGACGATATTTTATTTATCAAGGTAGTACAGGAAGATACCCCGCAGTATGATTTGTCACGGGTGTTTGCTCCGTTTACTTCAGCGAAAGAGCTTTATATTGTTTTACAAATTCTGAAGAAATTCGGTCAGTTAGTTACTGCGACAAACCTTTAATCTTTCCCGTACTTGAGGATTACTATTCAAATAATCTTTTAACCAGTCGCATCCGCGTGTTAGTTGCTTTTGACTTTTAATTCACACTGTTGAAAAATATAATTTACTGCTGCAAACAACCTATCTAAATCCTGAATGACATACAAATTTTTATTTCTCGTAAAGAGTTGTAAATTCAGCTTGCCAAATTGCCATATTTTACCATTAGACACAATACCAAATATATCGTTATCTAAGTCATCATTTATTCGCTGTACCGCTATCATCTCCGCCAAACACTGACTCCAACCTTCTTCAAATTTGTCTTGTTTAGCTTCAACTGTCAAAAAATAAGGTTTATCAAAAATAATTGTAGAGAGAGGATTTCTTTGCGCTACTGTATAGTCTGGAACGCCAGATAAATCTTCATCATAAGTTAATGATTGATGACTCCAAAGCGTTAATTTATCTCGATAAGGTTTCCAAACTTCTTTTAAAACTGGATAAATGAGATTTTCACAAATAGCATCTTCTGAGTTGTCAACAACTCCATCCGTAAATAATAAATCTAATTCTTCTCTAAATGAGTCTTTAACTGGAAATTCAACTTCCAGCATAAAGTTAGTTTGCACGTATTTTATCTGAAACTTTTTAAGAACCGCACTAATACTTTTATAATTGCTAAATGCCATTACAATTTAGTTTGTAGTAAGAAAGAGAGATGAATAAATATATTGTTGAAAATAGTGCAAGACGTTAAATTAATAGTGCGTTACGCTACAAAGATAACACACCCTACAAATTCTACAAATTCTTAAATACTTGGAGGGAGAGCGATAAATCGCTTACTACGAACCTTTCTTCTCCACTTTCCAAACTTCAGAAGCTCTCCCCAATTCCTCACTCAAACTTTGATGAATATGACCGTTAGTAGCAAGAATTCTTCCCGAATCCATCTTGAAATCGCTACCGTCATAAGCCGTAACTTTACCACCAGCTTCCCGTAATAAAATTATCCCAGCAGTAATATCCCAAGGTGACAAACCTCTTTCCCAATATCCATCCAAACGCCCGCAAGCAGTATGAGCTAAATCCAACGCAGCGGAACCACCACGTCTCACTCCTTGAGTCAAATGAGTTAAATGACAAAACTCTGTATAGTTGTTATCGTCAGTTTCGCGACGGTCATAAGCGAAACCAGTAACTAACAAACTTTTACTTAATTCCGCAGCGTTAGAAACACTTATAGGACGGTGGTTGCAAGTCGCTCCTAAACCTTGAGCGGCGCGGTATAATTCGTTGTGAAAAGGGTCGTAAATTACACCAACTTGCGGAACACCATTAATTAAAAGCCCAATTGAAACCGCAAAAAACGGATATTCGTGAGCAAAATTAGTCGTACCATCCAAAGGATCGATCGCCCAAAGATATTCTCGATTTTGATTACCTAACTTACCGGATTCCTCAGCAAGAATAGCGTGTTCGGGAAAATGGCGGCGTAAAGTTTCTAAAACTACAGCTTCCGCAGCTTTGTCAGCAGCAGTCACCAAATCGCCAGGACGTTTTTCAGTAGTTTTATCCTCCACCTTACCCAAATAACCTTGTAAAACCGCACCAGCAGCCAGCGCCGCAACAGTTGCAATATCTAAAAAAATTTGTAAATTAGCCATGAATTAGGTCAAAGGTTAAAGGTTAAAGGTTAAAGGTGGGGAGTTAGAAGTTAGGAATTAAGAGTTAGGAGTTAGGAATTAGGAGTGAAGAGTTAAGAATTTTTTTCTTGTCTCCTTGTCCCCTTGTCCCCTTGTCCCCATCTCCCCATCTCCCCATCTCCCCCTCTCCCCATCACCTGTAAACGCGGCGAAACTCAGAGGGAGAAAGACGCATGGGGTCTTCGGGATTCCAAATTCCTTCTCCCATCAGTCTAGACCAATGCTGTGCGCGTTCCAAACGTAAATCGTATTTGTGGTTAGGCGATCGCGCCATAAATAATGCGTGTCCTTCTTTAACAAGTTGTTCGTTTACTAACGTTTCATTTTTCCATACGTAAGCTAAAGTTCGTCCATACTTATCTTTCGCTTCTAGGTCAAATTCCAATCTCACGGGTGAAGATTTATCTTCAATCAATTCTATTAAACGTTGTTTGGAAGCCTCTCCCCAAGGACGCTGACGTGCGGGAGGTGCGCTAATACCTGTCAAACGTACCTCAGAAATTAAAGAAGGCTGTTCGCGAAAACCCGTAACCTGTAAAGTTTGTCCGCTGACAACCCGCACCACCTTAATCGGTACCATTCCCGCCTGGAATGTATCTTTTTTAGCTTGACACCCCAGCAACAGCAACAAGCAACATAAGAAAATAACTGCTGACTTCATTGAATTTTAGATTTTGGATTTTAACAACGGATGCATTTGTTTTGGATTTTAGATTTTGGATTAGGTACCGTGAGTTAGGAGTTATAAGTTTAAATCTCCCTCCCATGCCCAATGCCCAATGCCCAATTCCCAATTCCCATCCTAATTAATCCTCATCCAAGGGTAAGCCAACACGTACTCTACCTCTGGCAAAATAACGTCCGAATTGTAGTTCGTAAACTTCGTCTTCGTCTTGGGTTTCTACTTCTAAATCGGAACAAGCATAACTAACGCACAATAATGCGTAGCCTTTTCTTTGCAAATGAGGTGATAATCCTACAGCTTCGGGTTGAGAAATATTTCCTTTAATAACTCTGACAGCGCAGGTAGTACAAGCGCCATTACGACAAGAAAACGGTAAGTCTACACCAAGTTTTTCAAAACTTTGCAGAATGTAGCGGTTATCGGGAACTTCTAAGGTATGCGTAATCCCTTTTGCGCGATCGCGAACTGTGACTTTGTATGTAGAGGACATGATGATTACATAGCTTTGAATTCCGTCATTATAGAATTATTCTCTCAAGGATTGCAGTTTATTTGATTTCAATGTAGAATGGCTTCTTGTGGCACCTGGAGAGGTGGCCGAGTGGTTTAAGGCGCAGCACTGGAAATGCTGTTTACTCGAAAGGGTAGCGAGGGTTCGAATCCCTCCCTCTCCGTTTGATAAATTAATATATTTAATTTTGAGTTAATCCTGCGTACTTTGAGTGCGTGGGATTTTATAGTAAATGGGCGATCGAGTTGAGCCGCAACCTTCATTTTTTACCGGGTTTCTTTGGGTTCCTACTCGAATGGTGCAAGATGTAAATTTCAAACCAAATCCAGGTGTTTGTATAAAAAATTAGATAATCGTCATCAGTAATATTTGTGATTTATCTCGCTGTTGTTGGATTTAAAATGCAGTCATTATGTAATACTAATGACCACAGTAAGCAAACCTTATGAACAAATGAAAAAATTGGCATTGCTAATTGGGGTAAGCGAATATGAATACGACTTAAATCCCCTACTAGGTTCCCTTAAGGATGTTGATGCAATGCAACGTGTTTTGCAGCATCCAGAAATGGGTGATTTTCCCCCAGATAATATCAAAGTATTGAAAAATCCGCAGATACCAAATATGGGCATGGAAATTGAAAAAATCTTCTCTAATTGCCAAAAAAATGATTTGGTATTGCTGTATTTTTCAGGACACGGTATTAAAGATGACAACGGCAATCTTTACTTAGCGAGCAGTCAAACTTGCAAACATCCTAACGGGCAATTGATCGCTTCCACTACAGTAGCTGCAAGTTTTGTACATCACATAATGGATAAAAGTCCTTCGCGGCGACAGGTAATAATTCTTGATTGTTGCTTTAGCGGTGCTTTTGCTCAAGGTATGAGAGTGAAAAATGATGGCAATGTAGATATTAAAAATCAATTGGGAGGAGAAGGAAGGGTTGTTTTAACTTCTTCTACTTCAACCCAATATTCTTTTGAAGAACAAGCATCCAATCATTCAATTTATACACGCTATCTTGTTGAAGGAATTGAAAATGGTAAGGCTGATATGGATGGCGATGGTATGATTTCAGTAGATGAACTGCATGAATATACTCGCATGAAGATGCAGGCGATCGCACCTAAAATCAAGCCGGAAATTTATGCTTTTAAGGAAGGTTATAAAATTCAGTTAGCAAAAGCACGTTTAATCCAGCAGCAAATTTTTTCACCTCTAGTAAATAAGATAAGTTTTGGTGAGTTAAAGTTAGGAAGAACGCAGCAACAACACGATACCGATAATTATTTGTCACAAATCACTTATTTACCTAATTTTTTAGAACCATTCGAGTCTTTGATCCACGATCTAATTGTGAGGTTAAAAGACGATTATTTATTTAAAAAAACTACGAATAGATTAACTAATTCCGAAATTAAAAGTCATATTATAGAAATTATTAGGAATGCATCTAAAGCAGATTTTGTATTTATACTCAAAAATGATAGTCAAGATAGATGCTTTGTTGAATCACAGAGCGATCTATCAGAAAATATAGATACTGATGCTTACGTTAATATACTAAACACAGTAATTTTTCCCATAATTTCTCATAAGTCAGTTTTTAATCCTTCCCATCATGGAACTTATAAAATCCATGAATATGCGAAAGATTCTGCGAATGCTTTTGTGATGATACCGTTAAAAATGCCCCCAGAAGCTGAAATTATGGTAATTTGCGGTTTGCCCGATCGCTCATACTTACTAAAAAATGCATACGGTAGAATTTTATCTAGTTTTTATCGAAGTAGCCAAAAATTATTAGAGCCTGCATTCGTAGAAGCTGCTATTATTGACGATTTAAAAAGAGATTTTGGATTTATTTCCGAACCGCTATACGAAAGAAGATTTCAACTATTTTGCGATCGATTGCAAAAAATGGTTGTTTATTTTGAACCTGTAATTTGTGTAGATTCAGATGAATTTTTCGTCAGTGGTTGGGAAGCTTTAGCTAGAGACACTCAAACTTTAGCTGCTCCTATTGATTTATTTCAAGCAGCAGAATTATGGGGTTCTCGGTTTAAAATTGAATTGGATCAATATTTTCTGACAATTGCGACGAAAACCTATCGACAAGCGAGAAAATCAAAACAAAGAAGACCGGGTGATGTTGTACCATTATCCGTAAACGTATACCCAGAATCTTTAGTTAGAACCGCATATTTTGAAAGAGTAAAACAGATTATTGAAGAAAATATCATTTCACCAAGAAATTTGATCTTAGAAATTTCAGAAAAATCGGAATTACCGCAGTTTGAAAATGGAATTAAATTAGATAATCCTTTAGCGTTTTTCAAAAACAAACTTTTACAATACGTACAGCAATTTAATATTCGATTTGCCATAGATGATTTTGGCGTTGGTTATGCTTCAGTTTCTCGATTAGCAGGATTGAATCCATGTCACGTTAAAATCGATCGTGAAATTCTGCATCATCAATCTAGCGATTTAATAATTCGTTTTGTTCACGAAATTGTCAAAGCAAACAATTTATATCCGCCCAATGTAATAGTTGAAGGTGTAGATGAAGAAACT
Source organism: Rivularia sp. (in: cyanobacteria) (assembly GCA_965234645.1). Classification (GTDB taxonomy): domain Bacteria; phylum Cyanobacteriota; class Cyanobacteriia; order Cyanobacteriales; family Nostocaceae; genus Rivularia. Next base: position 2,150,456 of record OZ248344.1, read on the forward strand.
CCGATTAATTTGTATCAACTTAAAGAAATAGGTGTAACTTATATTCAAGGACATATTGTTGGTAAACCCGAACCAGAAGTTTATCGTCTTAGCCAAGAAAAACATCAGGAGTTAAGGAAAATGATTTCGGGTGAGATTGTTTAAGAGGGAATTGGTAATTGGTAATATTCAATTTGTCGGCGTTGTTGCTTTTATTCAAAGTTAAGTAGCTCCAGGCTTCTAGCCTGTGGGTGATTTTTGCACTCCCAAAATTAACATTATTTCAGCAAGCTATTGCTTCAGGCTGAACCTGAGTTTATCCAGTATTTTATAATTGCTTTTTCATCTAAAAATCTTTAATATAAATAGTAACTAAAACCAGCAATCTTTAAATAATGACAGTACACGATAAAACTATTGCTAAAATTTCTAATCTTCCAGATTCCTTAGTTGAAGAAGTAAATGATTTTATCGATTACTTGCTATGGAAGCATTCGGGTAAGGACTCTTCATCATGGTTACAGTCCGAAGAATCTCAAAAAATAGTCGAATCAGATTTTTCCAGCTACTTATCTAATTTAGAAGATTACGAAAATCGTTTGGCTCGTGGTGAAATTCAGTGGTAAATATTAAGCGAGGAAATGTTATTTTATGCGATTTAAATCCAGTAGTCGGTACAGAACAAGCTGGTATTAGACCTGTTGTAATTATACAAATAGACAGAGCAAATACTGTTAGTCCTCATACAATTATTGCACCTTTTACTTCTAAAATTAGACGTGCGCTTTTACCTTCTCATGTATTTGTGCCTTGCGGAGTTGGTGGATTAACACAAGATTCAGTCATACTTTGCGAACAAATCCGAGTAATTGATAAATCTAGAATTATTAAAGTTATCGGTCTGCTCAATGAGGATTATATGATGCAATTAAAAGTTGCTCTATTTAACATACTAGGTTTAGATGAACTCAATTAAAATAGTGCAATGAAAATTAACACATTTTTTCAAATTGGCAAATATTTTAAACATTATGTAACTCTTAATATCCTCTCAAGATGATTTAAGCTATATCTAACTCTAGTTTTTAGAATATTTAGCTGGTCAACCTTTGTCAATAAACTATCTAAAGTTTCACTTTCATTCTTTGACAGTTGATTATCGGTATTCCTTACTAATAAATCATCTAATTCAGTTTGAGTGGTTGTAGATAACTTAATATCTGGCTTAGCTTGCAATTCATCTATACTTAAATTAGTTAAAATTTCCGAATCTACCACCGATTGATTCATCAATTTATGGTAAGTGTCTAAATCTAACAATACGCCAATTCTTTCTTTTTGGTTGTTGGTAAGATACTGTACTGATTCAGCCATAACTGTTGATTTCCTTTACAATGACTTTTTCTATAAAACTTATTACCATTAATATTAACGGTTATAGCTGTACAAATTCATCCTAACTAAGTACTTTAAAAAAAGATAACAGTAGGAAGACTAATAGATAATAATGTTATAAATTTCTACTATGAAAGAGTGATTTGTATTCCCGGACACACTTCATAGTTCTTGTAAATAATCGCAAAGCAAAATTAATCACCTTAGTAGTAAAAACTATAATATTAAGTTTGGCAAAACTCTAAAATAAAAAAGACTTGCAGTATCGCTGCATTCAGTTAAAAATAAACACGAATAAGCACGCGGAGTAATATGACGGTAAGTCAGGCATTTGATTACGATTTGGTGATTGTAGGCGCTGGGGTAGGTGGACATGGCGCTGCCTTACACGCTGTTAGCTGCGGATTGAAAACTGCAATTATTGAAGCGGGTGATATGGGGGGAACCTGCGTTAACCGTGGCTGTATCCCCTCGAAGGCGCTACTTGCTGCTTCTGGAAAGGTACGGGAATTACGCGATGCTTACCATCTCAAGGCATTGGGAATTCAAATTGATAACGTTCGATTTGAAAGAGAGGATATCGCCAATCATGCCAATAATTTGGTAGCGAAGATTCAAGGAGATTTAACTAACTCTCTCAAGCGTTTGGGTGTTGATATTATTCAAGGTTGGGGTAAACTTGCCGGACATCAAAAGGTAACTATTGATACTCTCGACGGTGAAAAAACTATTACAGCTAAAGATATTATTCTTTCTCCGGGTTCGGTGCCTTTTGTCCCAGCAGGCATTGAAGTTGACGGTAAAACCGTGTTTACTAGCGACCAAGCGGTAAAGTTAGAATGGTTGCCGCAATGGGTAGCAATTGTCGGTAGCGGCTACATCGGTTTAGAATTTTCCGATGTTTATTCGGCTTTGGGTTGCGAAATTTCCATGATAGAAGCCTTACCGCAGTTAATGCCGGGATTCGATCGCGATATTGCTAAACTTGCCGAAAGAGTATTGATAAATCCTCGCGATATTGAAACTTATTCGGGAATATACGCTAAAAAAATTACCCCTGGTTCCCCTGTAGTAATTGAATTAGCAGATTTTAAAACTAAAGAAATGGTTGACGTGTTGGAAGTTGACGCTTGTTTGGTAGCTACTGGGCGGATTCCAGCAACGCAAAATATAGGTTTAGATGCAGTTAATGTAGAACTCGATAGACGCAAATTTATTCCAGTAAATGACTCGATGGCGGTACTTAGTGAAGGCGAACCCGTACCCCATTTATGGGCAATTGGTGATGCTACGGGTAAGATGATGCTGGCTCATGCTGCTTCTGCTCAAGGTATTATTGCCGTAGAAAATATTTGTGGTAGAAGCAAAAATATTGATTATGCGAGCATTCCCGCAGCAGCATTTACTCACCCAGAAATTAGCTATGTAGGAATGACACAGGAACAAGCTAAAGAAAAAGCTGAAACCGAAGGCTTTGAAGTTGGTGTAAGTAAAAGTTATTTCAAAGGTAATTCCAAAGCATTAGCGGAAGGTGAAGCCGACGGAATCGCCAAGGTTGTGTACCGCAAAGATACCGGAGAAATGCTTGGAGTCCACATTTTCGGACTTCACGCAGCCGACATGATCCACGAAGCAAGTGCAGCGATCGCCAATCGTCAAAGCGTCAACTCACTGGCTCATTTAGTCCACGCTCATCCAACACTTTCCGAAGTATTAGATGAAGCCTACAAAAAAGCAGCAGTCAGTTAGGAATTAGGAGTTAAGAGTTAGGAGTTAGGAGTTAGGAATTAAGAGTTAGGAGTTAAGAGTTAGGAGTTAGGAATTAAGAGTTAGGAATTAAGAGTAGTGCGAGCATCTTGCTCGCTATTTAATTACTCCATCTCCCCCTCTCCCCATCTCCCCCATCTCCCCCATCTCCCCCTCTCCCCCTCTCCCCATCCCCCTATCTCCCCTCTCCCAATGCCCAATGCCCAATGCCCAATGCCCAATGCCTAAATAAATAACTATGCAAATCCGTCGTCGTCCCCCCAATCCAGATATTGCCGTAATGTCGTTGCGGTATCAAATTGCCGCACCTGATGCGAAACCGAGCAATATTTTGGAAGAAATTGTTTGGTATAAAGAAGCAGAAGTTGACCAAATGCGCGAGAAGCAATCTTTACAGGATTTGCAGCGACAATTAGTTAATGCTCCGCCTACTCGTGATTTTCTGGCAGCTTTACGTCAAGGCAAAACTAAACCAGCTTTAATTGCAGAAGTAAAAAAAGCTTCTCCGAGTAAAGGAGTTTTACGGGAAGATTTCGACCCGGTACAAATTGCTACTGAGTTTCAATTAGGTGGTGCTAGCTGTCTTTCGGTACTTACTGATAAAAAGTTTTTTCAAGGCAGCTTTGAAAATTTATCTAAAGTCCGCGCTGCTGTCGATTTACCTTTGCTGTGCAAAGAGTTTGTCATTTATCCTTACCAAATGTATTTGGCAAGACTTCGGGGTGCTGATGCAGTTTTGTTGATTGCAGCAGTACTCAGTGACAAAGATTTACAATACTTTGTTAAAATTGCCAACGCTTTAAAATTAACGCCTTTGATTGAAGTTCATACTTTAGAGGAACTCGATCGTGTTTTAGCTGTAGATGGTGTTTCCTTAATTGGTATCAACAATCGCAATTTACAAGACTTTTCTGTTGACTTACAAACTACTTGTAAGTTATTACAGGCAAGGAATCAACAACTACAGGAAAAAAATATCCTTATTGTTAGCGAATCGGGATTACATACTCCATCGGATTTAAGCTTAGTAGCGAACAATGGTGCTGATGCCGTATTAATTGGTGAATCTTTGGTGAAACAACCAGATCCAGCAATGGCGATCGCCAATCTCTTCGCAAAATTCTCATAACCGACTTCGATCGGGATTTCAAACAATTATTTGTTGGCTGTGTAAAAATTTATATAGCAACTATTTACTTTGAGATTTGGCTAGAGTCTCAACCCTACCAACCATTTTTTTTAACTTCATGGAGCAAATTCCTCTTCCTTCACCTATCCATTACGAATTACTACTGCAATTGCTGGAAAGGCAAACTATGACAGCAGTTAATAATAATCCCAATTTACGGAACCAGGTAAATCAATTAATTATTACCCTCCGTAAAGCTGCTGTCCAACAAAAGCATTTGGAGCAAGTTTGTACCTGTTCTTCTATGGAAGTTTCTCATCGTTGGTCTATCAATCACCTTAGCTCCGAACAAGTTGCAGCTTCTGAGTAACTAAAAGTTACGATAACTGCTAGTAGGGCAACACCAATTATAAAGGCATCGCCTGAGTTTTATCTTAGGTTGTTTGCTGTGATATAGCAGATGTAGTTTAATATAGCCTTCGTCTGAGGAGAGTTTATTTATAAACCTTGGCTAAACAACTACAATTTACTATTTGAGTGCCCTACATCAGTTTTTTTACTTTGGCAGCTTACTACAAACTTATTGTACAGACGGCGGAAATAATAAAATAGACGCTTAATATACCATTAAATTTAATTATCACCACAAATTAATTATCTTATGACGAGGGAGAGGGGGTAGAGGGGGTAGAGGGGGTAGAGGGGGTAGAGGGGGTAGAGGAGGCAGCAGAAGCAATTAATTTTCTTTCTTCTTATTTTCTTCCTCCGCTCCCTCCGCTCTCTTCCCTTCCTCCGCTCTCTTTCATGCCCCATGCTCCAATACCTAAAAGAGCGAGTTGATGATTCAACTCGCTCTTTTAATTTGTATATGGTTAAATTCGGAATCAGCTTTCGCAAAAAGTGGAGTCTTTGCAACATCTTTCAATTCTCCGTATTGCACTACTCATTATCTATGCTGTCTCCAACCAATCGTAAATTTGCTCTAACTGTTCTAAAGTTACCAAGCCATATTGCCACAGTATCATTGGCAACGGACCTGGATCTTGTTCGCTATGGCGCAAGGCTACCGCTAGGGAAGCCGCAGAAATTGATAAGTCATCTTGCAAAAAACGAATCAGTCGCGAATAACTAGATTGTGTCACTTTTGTCTCACCTCCTTCAGTAGAGTTTATCGTCATATATCTATCCATAGTTCACCAGTAGCTAGTAGCCAGTAATTCATTCGTCATTGCAAAGTTGTTTGATAAACAATTGAGTAGAGTTTGCCTAATGCCAGAAAACAAAGGAAAACTGAAGGAAATAAACATTTTAGCTTGATTTCTTATTTATAGTCTCAAGTAGCACTTCACTTAATTAAAAAGAGTTTAATACTTTCTACTTAAGTAAGGACAGCTGATTTTATTTCTTGTAACAAAGATTCCATAGCCTATACTCCCTTATTAGCGACCGTTTACACGTACACCGAAAGGAAGATTTTTACTATCAAATTCTAAAATTGCTACTCGAACCCGATAAGAGCGGGTTAGTAACCGATTAGTAGTAAAGCAAATCTTAACATCCTAGTTTATTTTTATACCACTATTTGGGATACTTTTTTAACAAGAATCTACTCAATGTTTATCTATTCAGTTATCTAAGCAGATATACTATCATTTACTTGTAAGTAATTATTTGGTTTTAATAGAATTAATTGTTACTTTGTCTCCTTTTTTTAGATTTAATTCCGCAGCTCGTCCGGAACGTAATTCAATTACTTGGTCGATAAGAGTTCTCGGACCATAAGTAGGGCAAGGTTCTTTTGTACAAGGAGGTACTTTTTCTGCAATATATTGAACTACTCCTTTACGCAGAAAAACCATATCTAAAGCAACGGGTACATTTTTCATCCAAAAACTAACTGGTTGAGGTGATGCAAACTCAAACAACATCCCTCGGTTGTCTGGCAAAGCCGGTCTGTACATTAATCCCATCGCTTGCTGTTGTGGTGTCTGTGCTACTTCTAATTGAATTTGCGTACCGTTGGGAATTGTTGCAACAGCACTTATTGGTAGTTGTTGACCTAAATTATTCACTACTAATGGAGTTTGGGATACGGTGATATTAGGAGTTTTTGCTGGTGATTGCCCGGAACAACTTATAAGTAAAATGCCTAGTACTATAGGTAACAATCTTTGATAATACTTCATGGAATTTTTATTCATTACTCCAAAGTTATATAATGAAAAGTTTTGCATTTGAATATTAGATTTTAAGTTGCTGATGCTCTCATATTTAATGCAACACGAACACCGTCTTAATATTTTCTTCATAGTTAGAGTCAGATGAGCGAATGTCTTCAAACTGTATCTTTAATTAGAAGAAAATCTATTTGCTATGTTGTCTGTAAAACAAAATAAGGTAGATAGCAAAACTATGCAGAGTTCTTGTGTTAGCAAGGCATTAATTATTTTTAAGTCTCGCTTGCTATTAAGAGTCTCTCAATACATAACCGACACCCCGTACAGTTTGAATTAGCCGTTTTTGACTTTCGTCTTCTATTTTGAGCCGCAAGTAACGAATATAAACTTCGATTACGTTAGACTCGCCCATAAAGTCATAACCCCAAACATTTTCTAAAATTTGCTCGCGAGTTAATACTTCACGAGGATGTTCCATTAGATACTTTAACAGCTCAAATTCTTTCATTGTCAAATCTATTACTCGTTCGTTATTAATAGCGCGACGAGTAGCTAAATCTAAAATTAAATCTCCAAAACGCAATTGTTCCGATGTATCGACATCCGGCTTCAAATACAGCCGAACTAAGTTGATGAAGTTTTCCGAACGGTAAGGTTTGAGAAAATAATCATCCGCACCTGCTTCCAAACACGCCACTCTGTCATCAACTGAATCTCTCGACATCAACATCAGTACTGGAGAACACACTCCATTAGTTCTGAGATTTTTGCATAACGAGATTCCCGATTCTCCCGCCAGCATTCTATCGACAACAATCAAAGCAGGTTGGCGATCTCTCATCTGTTTCAAGCCGGAAGTTGTATCTGACGCTAAAATCGGTTCATAACCAATTTCTTTTAAATCTGAAGAAAGCTGACTTGCCAGATTTTCGTCGCTTTCTATTACCAAAACACAAGGGTTGGGAGATCTTGTCATATTAGATCGGTACGTATCATTAAGTTTTTACAGAAATCCTATAAAAGAAGGGCTAACAAAAGTTAATTAGCTGCCCATCTTAATAAGCGCAGAATTTACAATAAGATACAGACAGACGCTATGATTCGTCTGAGTGAAAAGTAAGACGCAAAATTATTGTAATAGTTGCTTTTATTACAGTTAATTTATACCTGGCACGTTTTCAACAATCTTTTAGCACGTCCAAGTATTAATCGAAGATATGAAAATATGCAATATTCTTAATAATTAATTAATAATTGAGCGTTTTTCTTTGTGATAAGTGAAAAACGCTTCTTTCGCAAAAAACTAATGCCCCATGCCCAATTTAAGGAATTTCTACAGATGTAGGTTTGGCAATATGAGGTAAACCCCAACCTAACTTTTCTCGTAAAATTCGGAAAAATTCGGGTGATTGAAGGCGAATAAAACGGGCGGTGTAGTTTGATTTTTCTATATAAATGCGGTCTTCTGGCAAAACATAACATCCACCGTTACCGTCAACTGTCATTATTAATCGAGCTGAATTCACCGGATGAATATTAACTAGCTCGCTATCTGGAAATACTAACGCCCTTGATGCTAAAGAGTGAGGACAAATAGGCACTAGCTGTAACACTGCGACACCTGGAGTTACTACCGGACCGCCAGCACTTAAAGAATAAGCTGTGGAACCCGTCGGTGTGGAAACAATGATACCATCTGCGGCTATATCCACCGCCGCATGACGACCTATGGCTATCTCAAAATGACACATCGAAGTCAAAGGTTCGCGATGCAGTACCATTTCGTTTAAACATAAAGCTTCCCAAAGTACTGATTCTTTGCGGTATACCTTGACGGCAAGCATGACTCGTTCTTCAATATCGTAATTACCTACTAACACCTGTTCTATTGCATCGGGCAATTGATTTACATAAGCTTCTGTTAAAAAGCCCATGTGACCAGTATTAACCGTCAGCATCGGAATTCCGCAAGGTGCGACTTGGCGAGACGCGGCTAAAACTGTACCATCTCCTCCTAATACCACTACGAGTTTCATAGACGAGTCAAAGCCGGGGGGTGTAAGTCCTTCTATCGGCGTATGACATACAGGGCTTCGCGGAGTCGAGTAGCCCAAAATTCCACCGATGCCCGTGGTGACACATACATCCCAACCTTTCTCGGTGAACTGTTCTTTTAATTCGACAGCGATACGACCCGCTATCGGTTTCTCATCGTTATATATAATGCCTGCTTTGGGCACGCTCAATATCCAAATTCAAGAAGACGCTTTTTATAGAATTAATATTTACACATTTTGCGTATCTAGTACACACTTTTTAAAAGGAATGGGGCATTGGGGGGATGGGGAGATGGGGGGATGGGGGGACAAGGAGACAAGGAGAGAAAAATTCCTAACTCCGGTGGTTCCAATTCCCAATGCCCAATTCCCAATGCCCAATGCCCCATGCCCAATTCCTAATTCGCTTTTAAGAAGATTGCTTAAACGGAGTTCTTTTTTCTTTCTTTTTCTTACCTTTATTTTGCTGGTAATCCAACTCTCTAAGCTTTTTCGTAATTCTGTTGAAATATTCTTGGAAATAAGATTCTAAAGTAGTTATTTCACTTTTATCTATACCAAAAGCTTTGTATGTTTCATCCATTGGGGCATCTAACGGTTTGCCGCTTGCCAAAACTTCTGTAAAAGAAAGTCTATCGGATACGTTCCATCCCCACTGAAAGAAACGCAGCATATTACGAATGGTACGAAGTAAGTTTAACGGCATCCGCGTTATTCTTGCTGTCTTCCCAGATAAACGTTCGCACAAGTTGATGATTTCTTGGGCACTCCAGGCACGGGTTCCCACTACTGGAAATATTTTATTTTGGGTTTCTTCTTTTTTCAGGGCTTTAAGCGCGAATTTTGCAACATCTTGAGTATCCATGTAGGCGATCGGGGAAGAATCTCCCGTTACCCACACTGGTTGTGCTTCCAGAATCGGAATACCGTATTGTCCAATTAAACCTTGCATGAAACCAGCTAACTGTAAAACGGTGTAGTTTAAGCCAGATTCTGCTAAAAACAGTTCGGTACACCGCTTGATTTCCATCAAGGGTACTTCTGGATAATCTTGGTTATTTAATATTGAGAAAAAGATAAAACGTTCAACTTTTGCTGCTGCTGCGGCTTGAATTAATGCTACTTTTCCATCCCAATCGACTTGTTTAATACTAAGTGAATCTGTAGGACGAGATGTAGATGCATCAATTACAGCACTCACACCTTCAAGTGCAGGTTCGAGGGTATAGGGAAAACATAAATCTGCCCGTACTAATTCGGCTCCCCATTCTTTCAGAAATGCCGCTTTTTTAGTACTTCGGACTAGACAGCGTACCTCATAACCTTCATCGATCGCATGACGAGCTATCTGTCTTCCCAAAGTACCAGTGGCACCCACTATCAATATTTTCATCAGGTTTGATTAAAAAAATGTTAACTTTTATTAAAACAATTTTATCAGAATTGTTTTTTTAAGCAAAAGTAAAGCAAAATCTATCACATAAGACTAGTTGATGGCAGAGACTGCCGATATAAAGTCTCTAGCCATAGTAGAAAGCGTTTTTCAAGAAATTTTTATTCCGGTTCAGCGCCTTGAATCTTAAGTAACAAAACACCTATAGCCCAACCAACAAAGATTAAGCCGAAGGATAAAATAGCTGCATTGAACATTTCGCCGGCCATTTGAGTTCTCCTTAATTAGTTAATTATTAAGTTTAGTTTACCAGAGCAGTAGGGAATGGGGGATCGGGAATTGGGCATTGGGAATTGGGCATTGGGAATTGGGAATTGGGGATGGAAAGAAATTAAAATTGTTAAATTCCAACTCCCAACTCCTAACTCTTAACTCCTAACTCCTAATTCCCAACTCCTAACTCCTAACTCCTAACTATTCTTATGTATCAATTAAATCATGAAACGCCTATTTATGATGTAAACCGTCGCCCTCGTTTGGCGTTAACTTTGGGGGACCCGGCGGGGATTGGAACCGAAGTTGTCCTAAAGGGTTTGGCTGATTCGCAGATTGGTAAAGGTTGCGATTTAACTGTAGTTGGAAACCGAGATTTACTATTAAAAAATTATACCCATTTACAACATAATGAGAATATAGATTTTTTGGTCGATCCTGCCGATTTATCTATCTTGGATGTGAGTTTGGACGGCAATATTAAAGATGCAGTTACTCTTGGTGTTGAAAATGCGGCGAGTGGTGCGGCAAGTTTTGCTTATATGGAAGCGGCGATCGCTGCTACGCTTGCAGGTGAATTTGATGGGATTGTTACTGGTCCGATCGCAAAATCTGCTTGGAAGGCTGCGGGGTATAATTATCCGGGACAAACTGAACTTTTAGCCCAAAAGGCTGGCGTACAAAGGTTTGGGATGTTGTTTGTGGCTCGATCGCCGCACACTAATTGGACTCTTCGCACGTTACTTGCAACCACACATATACCATTGTGTCAAGTTCCAGAAACGCTGACACCGGAATTGATGACGCAGAAACTCGATCTGCTGGTGGAATGCTTGGACTCAGATTTTGGAATTAAAAATGGGAGAATTGCGATCGCGGGATTAAATCCCCACAGTGGAGAAAAAGGACAATTAGGGCGTGAAGAAGCAGATTGGTTGATTGCTTGGTTGGAAGAAGAACAGAAAAAGCGTCCAAATTTAACTTTAGAAGGACCGATTCCGCCAGATACGATGTGGGTAAAACCGGGACAAGCTTGGTATGGTAATTCTAAAATTGAATCTAAAATTCAAGCAGCAGATGGTTATTTAGCGCTTTATCACGATCAAGGTTTGATTCCAGTAAAGTTAATGGCTTTCGATCGCGCAGTTAATACTACGATTGGATTACCTTTTATTAGAACATCTCCCGACCACGGAACCGCTTTTGATATCGCAGGAAAAGGTATTGCTGACGCTACGAGCATGAAAGCTGCGATTGAGTTAGCGAGTGAGTTGGTATCTGTAAGGTTGGGTAGCAAATAGGCGTTGCTGAATCCAAGTAGTTCCCAGGCTCAGCCTGGGGAACCAGATCGGTAGTTTCCGGTTCCTGTTGACAATGGTGCAAGATGTCAGTTCAAATAAATTTATTTTTTAACAAAGATAATATCATCTTAACAACTGGTTAAGAAAACATTAACAATAAAAAATTATATTTTGATTATCCACTTAGTAAAGACGATTTTACCATGTTTCGTAGGATATTCTTTTGTACATTTTTCCTAATAGGACTTTATGGTTGTTTTGGATATAAAACGAATATTTTAAATACATCAACTGTTGCCCAAAGCCAAGTAGTATTAGCTCCAGAAATAAAGGATGCTGGCGTTTCTAAGAATAAAAGCAAAACGTTATTAACTTTTACAAATCCTAAAAATATTATTCATGTCGCTGTTAATGGAAGTAATAATGGTAATGGCAGTTCAGAGAAACCATTGCGAACTTTAGAAAAGGCTTTCAAAGTTGCTAAAAAGAATACTTTAGTTAAGATGGGTAAAGGTACGTTTGAAGTTAACCGCACGATCGAGGTGCCTTCTCATGTTAGTTTAGAAGGTGTTGGAGAAAAAACTGTTATTGTACCAAGTAATAATTATCAAGACGTACTTTTTGAAGCAAAAGATTTTAATAACGAAAAAGGTGACGGCTATCAGTATTTTCGTAATTTTAATGTTGATGGAAAAGATATAGCTGAATTAGGCTTTCGCGCTTGGGGAAGAGAGAATACTTTGTTTGAAAATATTACTTTCAAAAGGTTAAATAATGCTGGAATTGATATTTCAGGTTTAAATGGTGAAATTAGTAATTGTCGATTTATTAATGCTGCTGGTAGAGAAGGAGACAAAAATCAGCATTTCTCCGGTGCAATTCGATTCATGGGCACTAAAGGCTTGCGGATTCATGATAACTATATAGAAGAGAATTCTGGCGGTGGTATTAAAAGTGTTGCTAGTAACATTCGCGATACTCAAATATATAATAATACGGTTAATATTATAGGTTCAAAACAGAAACCAGTAAATAAATCAGCTTCTATTGAAATTTGGGATTTACAGAAAGGAAATAAAATTTATAATAACGATTTAAATGCTTGGGTTTCGTTAATTAATCAATGGAATAAAGACGAAGATATTGCAGAAACTGGTAACTTGATTTTCTCTAAAAATAAATTGCACGCAAATCCCGGTGTCACTGACGATATGTCGGGTTTAGAATTAGGAATTAAGGGAGCCGAATTTTATGAAAATACTTTCAGTGGATTTAAACATCGTATTTTCTGGATAGAAGGTTGGGGTGGAAAGAAAAAACCGACTAAAAATATCAGTATTCATCATAATAAGTTTAACGATTGCGGTAATGCAATAAATCTCGGTCCGAATGGAAATGGAGTTGAAAATCTGAAGTTTCACGATAATTGGATTCAAAGCTGTAATGGTATAGCTATGGGAATGGGAGGAAATAAAAAACTAGTTAATATTGCACTCACCGATAATATTTTCGTCAATGCGAAAAAAGCTATCTCTTTAAGTGGCAAAAGCAACCAATATCTTAAACTTCGTATTGCTGGGAATAAAGCTTATAAAACTAAAGTTGGTTTAGATAATAATGTGAAGGGATTAAATATTCGTCAAGGTGATGCAGTGACTTTGAAAAAAGGTTTGCCAGCGACTGAAAATTTTGATAAATAATTGAGCAAAGCAAAAATCTGCTATTTTGCATAGGTGATGCATTATACCTCAATAGTAACTTTAGGATTGCGATCGCTCCTATCTGAATTCAAAAAATTTTATTTTTTATTAAAGTTTTTAAAATAACACTTCGCATCCGTTAATTTTTCGGTTATGCTAATGTGATAGGTGATTTATATAACTTTAATCCACCGAAATTTCCACACTTCACACACACTAAATTTTAGATCGGTAGCTCTGCAATCCAAGGATGCTACTGATTTTTTTTATTTATAAATCGAAAAATAAAAATTGTAGTAATCTATACTATGTACGCGGCTGGTGAAAACCGCTATAACTTACGCAAATCCCCCTTTTGCAAGAGGGATTCCGATACTTGAAATAATTTATCGTAGAAGACTAAGTACTAGGTGTAGGAGCTTCTCCTAACGGCATTACAGCACTTATTTGAGGTGCGTGGGCGAAAAATGCTATACCACCGCAGGTTGGACACTGTACTCTATGATCTATTGGTTCGCTGCCATCATGATGGGTTTGAATTAATAGGGGTTGGTCGCATTTATAGCATTGTGTGAAAACACGCGGGCTATCAGTATTGCAGTCTACCACCGTAATTGGCTGGAATTTTTTTGGTACGGGTGGTTTAGGTTTAGGTTTTGAAGTATCTGATTCTGTCATCAAATTATTTTTCTATTGGTTTTACTTCGGTTTTGTTTTGAGAACTTATATAATGACCTACAAATTAATTATTGCAAAATTATTGTAATTAAGCTGTCGCCCATTTAATTTGTATTTTCTAGCGAGCAAGATGCATGTCCTGGCGGACACGCTGCGCTAACGCACTACAATAGTATTGCGTTTTTGTCTTATACAATTTAACTGCACATTAGCTTATTCCGCTTACCGAGCGATCGTCTCTAAATGCAACGAAGCTCAATCTCACTTAAAATGATGGGATTGAGCCTCTACGAGTTTTATAATTTTTCAAACTTCAAGAATTTTGCAAACTAGCGTAACCGAAAGTAACGTTAAACTGTTCGCACCAAATCGCTACAGATTTGAAATCATCTAAATTAAGATTATCGGGAATTTGGTAACGTTGAGCGCCATCGAAGCGTTGTAAGGCAGCAAGGGTTACATAATCTTTTTGTTTTAAATTGACGGGTACGGATGAATTGCGGTGTAAAACAACTCTTACCTTTGGTCCGCGTGCTGTGGTGAATCCTTTGCTGAATTCGAGATAGCGTTTGCCGTTGACTTTTACAATTTTAGCCTTACCGTTGGTGGGGTGATCTTGTTCGGTGGTTACAAAGCTACCAGATGAAATCAACGACTTAGATTTTGCCGCAACTGTAATAGTTTGTCCTGTTTTAAGCGCTTCGGCTGGGGATGCGTTAATTGCTAATTGTCCAACGCTACCGAATAATACGATTGATGCGATTCCGAGTCCAGCTAATTTATTAAATTTCATGATTCTTTGTTCCAGTTTTTAGTTTGTTTCCTGTCCTTAATTACTAATATCGGGGATGATGCTGAGGAACAAATGATTTATAACTGAAGGCTTGGTAAGAGTTAAATGAGAAAACTGAGAAGCACTACGAATTATTCCCTTTAAACTACTGATAATTCGCTAATTCCTGTTTAGCCTCTTCATGTAGCTTTTGTCGAATCGATAGCGGTGCGATAACTTCACCATTTGGTCGCCAGTCGCGCAATCGCATCAATACGTTGATGTCGCCGCTACGTATCCAAGCTGTATAATAAGAATCTTTGGCGCTGCGGTTTTCAATGATTTTTAACAGTTGTTGGCGTTGGTTTAATTCTGATATTTGCTCAATTAATTTGGGTAATTGTTGGTATTTGATGGCGCGGAAGGTGGGATGGCGAAAGGTGTTGTCAACGTACCATTTGGCGAATTTGGGGGGAAAGCGGAGGATAAGCAGTTCTTTTTTAAGATAAAAGTTAAATCCCCAAGCTGCATCTAGTTGAGTTTGAATATATGCTGATGTAGGTAAATCTCCGGCGTGCCAAAGTTCTTTTAATTGCTGCGGTACGGTGGCGCTACCCCAAGGTAATACCGTCAAATATTCCGAAGCGATGCGATCGAGTCGGTAGTTATGCCAGCCGAAATCGCCGTCTGGGTCGATACCGTAGGCGCTGAGATATTTGGCACGGCGCGAGTAATGCAGGCAAACCGGGTAAACTGTAGCTTGAATTTTGCGCTCTTGTTTTGCTACCCAGTATTCAAATTGCACTACTCCACCCGGAGGTTTACACCAAAGTTGTTCTAACTGTTCTTGATAATTATCTACTTTATCTTGGGTTTCGGGGGGAAGTATATAGTCTAGATGCAGGAAGATTCGCTGTTGATTTGTTTGTGCGAGTAGCGGGGAAGATGTAGTATCGGCGATTTGTTGCCATAACGTATCCATAATTACCGATAAATTCGGCTGTACAAAAGCGATCGATTCTAAAATCCGCAGCAATTCTTCAGCTTGAGTGATGGAAAGGTTTATCGAGTTGGATGCATGATGATTTGGGGGTTTTGGTAAATTACTGTAGGGAATGCACCGATATTTACCTTTTGCAGCGATTTGTAACCAACCCATTTGAGCCAGGTGTTTCAAGTCATCGCGTAAAGTACGATGTACGGTAGCGAAAGGACGTTGAGTAAGTTGATTGTGCAATTCATCTTCACTCATCCCGGTTAACTGCATGGTTTCCGCGAGCCATTGCGGTTCAAACTGTCGGTTTTCCGGTGCAAATACGATATCGGCAGAAGTTTGGTGACAGATACAGTGGTTATTTTGGCATTGTGGGGTAAGTTGATTAGTTGGATGCGTCGGTGCAAATAATTTATCTCGAAGTTCCGGGTATGTGAAGGTTTGAGGTAGGGATTTTGCCCAGTTTATTTTATTACCGTAGAGTTTATTTAATAGCAGCCATACTCTAATTGAGCGTTGAAATCGGTTCGCGAATTGTCCCATCGCTAACCATTGGAGAGTTTGGGGAGAAGGATATTGATTGTTCATTCTTTCTCCTTGGTTTCTGCTTTTTTCACAACATTTGTCCGTTACCATCATAACCACCGGGCGGATTAATTCCGAGGTTAATAGCACAAGTCATCTGAAGATGACTAGAAATCTTACATAGTCATAGAAAACGTAATGCCGTAGGGGTTTAGCATTGCTAAACCCCTACGTTTCAATCCCCTTGCGGGGAGAAGGTCATAGAAAACACCGGACACGCAAATAAGATTCAAATGGAGAAAGTGCTGTTTCAATCCCCTTGCGGGGAGAAGGTCATAGAAAACACCGGACACGCAAATAAGATTCAAATGGAGAAAGTGCTGTTTCAATCCCCTTGCGGGGAGAAGGTCATAGAAAACTGCGAAAAATCTTCTACTATGGTTTGTTTATCGTATAGCAGTTTCAATCCCCTTGCGGGGAGAAGGTCATAGAAAACGTCACTGCCTCCTTTAATAGCGAAGAGGTTGGCGCATCTGTAGTTTCAATCCCCTTGCGGGGAGAAGGTCATAGAAAACAGCAGCAGAGATTGACCTTTACCAATCGATTAAAAGCAGTTTCAATCCCCTTGCGGGGAGAAGGTCATAGAAAACATAAAAGGGGCATTTGCAGGGGGTGCGGTATTCATACAACAGGTTTCAATCCCCTTGCGGGGAGAAGGTCATAGAAAACATCGAGGGCACGGCCGCGAGGTTGGAGATGTTGACCTCGATGTTTCAATCCCCTTGCGGGGAGAAGGTCATAGAAAACTTGCTTTAGCTTCTCAGGCACAAGTAAAAGCACAAACACCGTTTCAATCCCCTTGCGGGGAGAAGGTCATAGAAAACCAGAGGTAATCAGAATCGTGCCTCATCTTTACTCAAGTTTCAATCCCCTTGCGGGGAGAAGGTCATAGAAAACGAAAAGACAATAGAGCAGATGGAAAACCCGTAAGCGTTGTTTCAATCCCCTTGCGGGGAGAAGGTCATAGAAAACCCTGCGCTTCAGCGCGATCATTGCGTCGCCGTGCGCTTTGTGGTTTCAATCCCCTTGCGGGGAGAAGGTCATAGAAAACCAACCAACACAAATACACAGCGGTATTAAACTGGATGTTTCAATCCCCTTGCGGGGAGAAGGTCATAGAAAACCACGGGAGGAAATACTTTTACTGGAAGGATAAAGTTTCAATCCCCTTGCGGGGAGAAGGTCATAGAAAACTGGGATTGGAGGGACAATATCCACTTAATAACGATTGTACCTTGTTTCAATCCCCTTGCGGGGAGAAGGTCATAGAAAACCCTATTGGTATGAAACACTTACCATATATAGTTTTCAAGGTACGGTTGCACGAAGATACAGATAATCAAGATGTCGTTAAATAATCTAAGTACCCGTAAAAGCAAAAGCGTTAATCAAATGTCGATGAATAGAATCTAATCGAAAAAAATCGAGTCGTCAAGGGATAAAAACTCATAATGCTTTTAATAGCTCATTATTGCTTCTTAATTCTCTTAAATACTCGACGCGACAAAATCAGCACCATGTTTACATTTGTTTACAATCGCTCTATCCCTTGATGCCAGCCGATGCTCAGCTTTTTAAATCACCGGGCAATAGTAAGCTTATCTTTACAAAATTACATAATCGGGTGGTTCGTAAGGTGGGGGACTTCCGTGAATGCGCGTTTTTTGTTTGGCTTTTTTGTCGAGGGGATAAACTCTAAGATTGTCTTCATTTGAATCTAAAAGTGGCAACCAACGTTTTTCTAACTGATATGTTAAATCGGTTTCATTTAAAGGACATTCAAAAACTGAATATTGCACCCGCTGACAGCGTTGTTCGATGCGCTTTGCTAGTTTAGTGCGTCGCTTGTCGTTGGGTACGTCGTAGCAAACTAACCAAAGTTGGATCATTTGATGATAAATGCCTCGTATTCTAATGACGACTCTACCAAACAGCGCCCTAAACAACGCGCTTGTTCTACTAAAATATGGCTCAAAGTCAAACGGCGATTTTGCGGGGGATACAATATGGCTGTCCGAAAACGACGTTCTAATTCTCCCAAAAATAACTTTTTCGCCAGGTTTCCCAACCATATACCAGTTCCATCTGGAGACGGTTGAAAATCTTCTGGTTGCAATAGTTCCGATTGAATCGTGGAAATTACGGATTGATCTACTACCACGGGTCTAAATTCTTCCATCAAATCCAGGACTAAGTTAGGACGATATGGTTCGGTTGCGTGGAAGAAACCTAAATAAGGGTCGAGTCCAACTTGAACGCAAGCGGAGAAAACCCGCGCTAATAATACACCATAACCCCAACTTAATAGTGCATTAATCGGGTCGAGAGGTGGACGGCGATTTCGTCCGCTAAAATTCCATTGAGTAGGGAACCAATGCCGAAGTGCTTGATAATAGGTACGAGCGCAAATACCTTCAATTCCCATTAGTTCGTCTCGGTCAAAAGGGGAAGCGGTGTTATTCAAACGCGAACTATAAGCGTTAATTAAATCAATTGCTTCGGTTAGTTCGGTGATTTGTCCTTTAGTAGCGCGGTTGCGACGTTGTAATATTACTTTTTGATTGCGGATTTTACCGATAACCAGCTTCTGCGCTAAAGCCATCCCGAAAGTTGTTTCTACCATGCGATACTGAGCCAAGCGAATTATCGGATTAGTCGGAAATTGTCCTTGGAGACGACCGCGAAATTGACCATCTTGACGAAGAAATATAGTTTCAATTCCGCGATCGAGTAGTTGAGATATGACGACATCGCTCAACTGTACTCCGGGTAAAATTACTACTAGTTTTAATTCCGCTAATCGAAAGTTATGTGACTTTTGTTTGACTACTACCAGGGACTCGTTGCGATAGCGTACAACGGTTCCTGGTTCTGTTAAATACATTGTGGTCATAGAAAAAATACTTATTAAATTGTTTTTTGATTTCAATAAAACTTTTTAAGGGGAGCCACTCCGTTGCGGAGGAACACGCACCGTTGTAGGAACGTGGGTTGGGGAGATATAAACGTATGAGATGCTTAATTTATAATTGCGATCGCGTAAACCCTATTCAATAGTGTTCGGTTGCATCCATAATTATGGAGACGTAGCAGTGTAGTACTAAATTCAGTGTTATTTATTGTGATGTTTTTCGAGGGTTCGGTTGCATCCATAATTCTGGAGACGTAGCAGTGTAGTACTAAATTCAGTGTTATTTATTGTGATGTTTTTCGAGTGTTCGGTTGCATCCATAATTAGGGAGACGTAAATTCTGGAGACGTAGCAGTGCTACGTCTCTACATTTTCTTGGGTTTGTGGAAGTCCCCTCTTCTACTGAGGTGACAAAATAGATTTAACTTGATAAAAAAGCAGTTTAAATATGTCTTTATCTATTGTGAAAAAATTAGTCAGCTATCGTAGTTGGATTTTAGCGGTAATTAATGCGGCGATTACTTGGATTATTCTAATTATTGCGCCTTTAGGACTATTTGCTGTAATTAGCTGCACTTTAGGAGTGTTTATTAGTAGTTTGTCTGTGGGGTGGGTTTGCGATCGCGCTTTGATGAGATTGCTGCGTCAGATTAACCGCGATGTGATGCAAGCTTCTACTGAATCCGATGGTTTTGATGGTGTTTTCTCCAGTCAATTAGATGTAGATTTTCTTCCCAGACGAAGAGGAAATTGAGGAGGAATGAAGCATTGAGGACGGGCTTCCAGCCCATTCCACAAGAATAAGTATATACCAAGTGAATTAAGTATCTTAAAGACGGATTGAAGAGTTATCTTGCAACAATCATAATTTACGGTTGGTGCTACAAACTAAAATCCAAAATCCAAAACAAAAGCATCCGTTGTTAAAATCTAAAATCCAAAATCGAATGACTCAATCTTTACAGCTACATCTGGGTGAATCTTTTACTTCGCAAGACTTGAAATATCAGGTGTTGACTATTGAACTTACCAGCGAAGATCGATTGATTGAACCGCAAGATTTAACAAACTTAGAACTTCCTGAAGGTATTGATACTACTGGTGGTGTGGTAATTTCGGGACGCGCTCCCACTTGGCTTTATGCGTACCTGACTCACGAGCTACATCCTACTGCTTGGGTTGCTTGCTACGATCCGCGTTTGGGTGCTGTCGTGGTAGCGACTCATTCGCGTTTGGTTCGCATCGGTCAAGTTATTACAGTAAATGTACTGGACGTAAAAAAAAATAGTAAATCTACCCACTCTCCCCCCTCTCCCCCCTCTTCCCCCTCTTCCCCCTCTAATCCCTCACTTTGTCCCGCATTAATGATAGTCGGTCCCCCGGATAGTGGTAAAAGCGTGTTTTCTCATGCTTTATTTACAAGCTTACTGCCGGAATATCCCGATATTTACTTACAACGCGCTCATTGGGATGGTGAGGGGAATTACTTGTTGGAAATGAGTCAGGATACGACAGCAGCGGAAATTGAGGAATACAAAAAGCGCGATCGCGGTACTTACACACAAAGATTTTTCCCTTACCACCAAAAAGCTATTTTGGAGTTGCGACGGCAGAAGTCGTTGGTAATAGTGGATGTTGGGGGTATGGTACAACCTGAGAAACTGCCGATTTTGTCAGCTTGTACGCATTATTTGATCGTTAGTTCCAAGGTGGAAGCGGTTGATGCTTGGCACGAATTTTGTGGAGATAGGGGAAATTTAACTCCAGTTGGGGTTATTCACAGTAGTTTGTCGGAAGTCGAAATTATACATGACCCAATTCATGTAGAATTAACAAGTGGTGCTTGGATACGCGGAAAACTACGTAATGTTCCCGAAGTTTTACTGAAGCGGATAAAGGGGTTGTTAAGTTATTCCAGATAAGGGTATTGCGGATGTTTAAAATTTATGGAATATCCCTTTTCCACCCATATGTAATAATTTTCCATAGTTGAGATTACATCTACCGATTTATTAATATATGAGTAAATTAGAAGATTACAAAGTAGACCACTTACTTTTACTGGTCGGTGAAAATCCTTTACCTAACTATGTTGCAGCTAGGACAATACTCAAAAATGATGGAACAGTTTATTTGGTATATACCAAACAAACGATATCTCAGAAAGACTGTTTGAGAAGTGTAGATGGACTCGGTGGTTTTGGGATAAGCACCAAAGAAATAGACCTTGCAGACTATGAATCGAATAGTTATCATATTCGCGATCGCATTCACAAAACGTTAAAAAATATTACCAGTGAAAGCATAGGTTTAAATTACACTGGTGGAACAAAAGCAATGGCTGTTCATGCTTATCAAGCAGTACAAGAAGTCAAGGCTAATGCTACTTTCAGTTATCTTGATTCCCGACGCTTAAAGATGTGTATTGACAAAAAGGGTGATGAACCACTTAAGTTTGATATTCCTCTTCAACTTACATTGAAAGAACTTTTTAAATTACATAACAATAATTACTGGTTGGAAAATAAACCACCAACTTCTCATCCTTGTTTACCAGATGTAGCAGCTAAGTTTGCAGAGTTCTATAACGATGAAAATTTAGCTAAACAGTGGAGAAATTGGTGTGATAATAAACTGCATACTCTTACAAAAAATGGTAATTTTTGGAAAAGTGAATCAGAATTAGAAAAAATTAAAAATCAAAGTATTAGTTTAAATAATTTACCGCAAGTTATAAAAAATATACTGCGTCAAGAGCTAGATACATCTGATAGTGAAATTCGTATTGCTGTTACTAAGGAAAAGGGTTTTAAAACTTTAACTCAAGTTTGTGAGTGGTTGGATGGAACTTGGTTAGAGAGTTATGTTTTACAGCAGATAAAAGATATTAAGGAAGAATTTAATATTGAAGAAAGCATGATGTCATTTCATATAAAAGATTCTCAAGCTAGTTGGCGAGAAAGATTTGAATTTGACGTTGCTTTTATTAAAGGTTATCAATTATTTGCAATTTCTTGTACGACAACTAGTAGTAAAAAGCTGTGTAAACAAAAGTTATTTGAAGCACATTTGCGTGCGAGGCAATTAGGAGGAGATGAAGCACGAGTTGCGTTAGTTTGTCTTTTTGATAAACCAAAATGGATTAAAGATGATATGAGATTTGCTATTGATGACCGAAAAATAGAAGTGTTTGGTCGTGATGATATAAAAAATCTGGCTGATAGGATTGCAGATTTGATTGATATTAATAATCAGGAGGCAAATGCATGAGTAAATATGTAGTAACAGTACTTGATACGACTGGGATTCAATCTTATATATTTAATAGTAATCGTTTGCGAGAAAATATTGGTGCTTCATATTTAGTGGAGCAATCTACAGGTGAGTGGGTAAGAGAAAAATTAAACGATTTAGAAATTCCCAAATATCGACAACATGAAGCAATTACTAGCAGTGGTTTAAATGCTGAAGCAATTTATTCCGGTGGTGGTAATGCAATTGTAATATTTAAAAATTTGGATATTGCTAAAGAGTTTACAAAAAAACTCAGCAAACACATTTTAGAAGAAGCTCCGGGGATAAATTTAGTTGCGGCTCATAAAGAATTTGATTGGAGTGAATCGCTATATCATATAGTAGATAATTTGATGAATAATGAGCTTGAGCAGCAAAAAAGAGCAAGACTTCCATCATCATCGCTACTCGGTTTAGGAGTAACAGCAACCTGTAAATCAACTCAATTACCTGCGGTTAATACGAGCGAAGAGTATATTAAAAATGAACCAAACGAACAAGGTCATTATTTAGTTTCAAGAGAAACTGAATCAAAGCTAAAAGTGGTTTCGTCTCGGAACGAACAACCGATACAAGCAAATACATATTTGAGAAATAAATTTAAAGAAGTTTTAAAAACCACAGATTATAAATTTCCCTTCCGCATGGATCATCTCGGTCGTTCTAAAGATGAAAGCAGTTACTATGCTGTAGTTCATGCAGATGGGAATAACATGGGAAAACGTTTTCAAGCATTTGCGAAAAAAGGTGAAAAAGACAATCCCAGCGACCCGAATCGAGGCTATATTGATGCAATCCGAAAGCTTTCTGAATCAGTTAATCAAGCTGGAATAAGAGCAGTAGAAACAGTTATCAAGGCTATTGTCAACTCAATTGATGGTGAAGGTAAGATAATGGATAAATTTGAACCTTTTGAACGAGAAGGAAAAAAGTATTTACCCTTTCGCCCTTTGATTTACGGTGGAGATGATGTTACTTTTGTATGCGATGGAAGATTAGCTTTAGAGTTAGCAGCAATTTATCTTAAGGCTTTAGAAGAACAAGAAGTTGCCGATAAAAAGCCCCTAACTGCTTGTGCTGGTATTTGTATAGTCAAATCTCATTACCCTTTTGCTAGAGCTTATCAGTTAAGTGAAGCTTTATGTGGTAATGCAAAAAAAACGGTACGCGAGTATCAAGAGAAACAGAATTCAGCTAAAGACTATTCTGCAATTGATTGGCATATTGCTGCAAGTGGATTAATTGGTTCAATTGGTGATATCCGTCAGCGAGAATATCAGGTAAATGAAGGAAATTTAAATATGCGTCCTTTACTGATTGAAAATGAAGAGAATGAATGGCGTAATTGGTGTAATTTTACTAGCGTTGTTCAAACTTTTAACGAAAAATGGAGTCGGAATAAAGTTATTGCTCTTAGGGAAAAATTAAGGGAAGGTGGTAACGCAACAGCACAGTTTTTAAAAGCTTATAGAATCGAAAAATTACCGCATATTGAAGGTGGTGATGAAGTTAAACTTCAAACGGAAGGTTGGATGGAAAAATATTGTGGATATTTTGATGCGATTGAAGCAATGGAATTTTATTTCCCTTTGAAACAAGAAGGTGATAAGTGATTACTTACCAATTAAAAATAAAGCTGTTAAGCGATACTACCATTGGAAGAGGGGATGGAGTCGCAGGTTCAGTTGACCAAGAAGTTGAACACGATAGCAATGGTTTTCCTTATTTACGAGGAAGAACTTTGAAAGGTTTACTTAGTGAAGAATGCGATAACTTAATTGCAGTGTTACCAGATGAGAGTAAAGGAAATTGGGAACAAGTAGCTTGCAATTTGTTTGGTAAACCAGGAAGCAGCATTAAAACAATAGGAAAGATGCACGTTGGGGATGCTTGTTTACCGTTAGATTTAAGAAAAGCAGTAGTTTATCAAATGAAGCGAACCGACAACAAATTAACCAGGTTGGATATTCTTCAATCTTTAACAACTATCCGGAGTCAAACTGCTATTAACTCTCAAACGGGAACTCCAGATGAAAAAAGTTTACGTTCCTTTCGTGTCATGATGCGGGAATTAGAATTTAATTCACCGTTGAGTTTTGAAACTGAACCAAATAATAATTTTTTGACGCTGTTATCTGTAGGAACTTTAGCATTACGACGCTTGGGAAGTGGAAGAAATCGCGGACGAGGTTATGTAAAGTGTTTCTTAATTGATTCAGATATTAAGGATATTACGGGCAATTTTTTACAAGATTTTGCTTGAATTTATTGTGTTTAACTTAAAAACCAGGGTATGAAAGCAATTATTTTTTTACTGAAAACCAAACAACCTGTATTAGCAACTTCATTTGAAGGAGATCCAAATAGTGACGTTTCCTATTCCTATATACCTGGTAGCATGATTCGGGGTTTTTTGATCGGTCGTTATTTACAACGGAATCCTCAACAAAATGCTGATATTTTGAATAATGAAATTATTAGAAACTTATTTTTTAATGGTAATGTCTGTTATTTGAATGCTTATCCGTCTAGTCAGGAAGGTAAACGAACTTTTCCTACATTGCTTCCTTGGAAAAAACAAAAAGGTGCAGAACTTAACGAAAAAGATGATGAGATAGATATATATGATTTTAGTGTAGCGAAACCATCAAAAGATGAATTAGATTCTCCTAAATCTATAGATAAATCTTATTGGGTAGAAGAAGGTGGATATATTAGGTTATACAATGTCGAACGTAGAATAAATCTTCATAATTTTAGAAATCGTTGTAAAGGTCGTTCCACAAATGCAGAAGGGGAAATATTCCGCTATGATGCCATTGATGCAGGACAGACTTTTCAAGGTGTAATTCTTTGTCAAAAAGCAGAAGAAGAACTGATAAAAGTTTTATTACAACCTTCAGATATTTGGTTAGGTGGTTCTAGAAGTGCAGGTTACGGTCATTGTGAAATTATTGAAGTAAAATCACACGATAATTGTAGTGATATTGAAGAATCTGCCGAGAATAGAGTCAATAAAAATATTCTCAAAATAACTCTTTTAAGTGACTTAATTATTCGCGATGAATGCGGACAATATGCAGCAATTTCACCAACTAAATTACTTTCTAAAACTTTAGATATAAGTTTGAGCAAACCTAAACTAGCCTATATGGATAGTACTTATATTGGGGGATTTAATCGTAAATGGGGTTTACCATTACCGCAGGTTCAAGCAGTTAAAGCAGGTAGTGTGTTTGTTTATGAAAATATTAAGCTAACTTCCGAACAAATTAGTCAATTAGAAATAAAAGGTATTGGAGAAAGAAGGGTCGAAGGGTTTGGTCGAATTGCTGTTAATTGGCGTATTAATGATAATATATTTTCTGCTAAAAAACCAGAAACAGATAGAACATTATATACTGCAAGAAAACAACCCAGACTTAAAACACAAGAATCTCAAAACTTAGCGCATCAAATGGCTGAAAGAATACTGCGTAAAAAATTAGAGCAGTTACTGCTAGAGAAAATTCA
Organism: Rivularia sp. (in: cyanobacteria); assembly: GCA_965234645.1. Lineage (GTDB taxonomy): Bacteria > Cyanobacteriota > Cyanobacteriia > Cyanobacteriales > Nostocaceae > Rivularia. The sequence continues at coordinate 2,176,374 of OZ248344.1, forward strand.
AACGAATAAATTGATTCCGAATGAAATGAGTAACAGTCAACTTTCCCGCTTAATGATTGTTGCTAGACAAGCATTAGATAGAAATCATCCCCAACCGCTAGATAACCTTTTAAACCAACTAAATTATAAAGCTCGCGGTCAATATGAAAGTACGAAAATCAATAAACAATCATTACAAGAAACAATCAAAAATTGGTTAAAAGAACCTCACGAATGGATGGGAACAGATATAAAAGAAGTTGTAATTGCTGACGAAACTTGTATTATCAGCGATAAATTAGCGATGGAATATACTCTGCGTTTAATTATGGCGATCGCCAAAAATTCTATCAAGGAGAAAGCTGATGATTAGTGAGCGTTTGAATCGCAATCAGCGTATCATCATTGAAAGGATTATCCTCAAAGGAACTTTAATACTTGATACACCTACCTGCTTAGGAAATGGTGATGCAGATGGGGCTACTGATTTGATGCTACTTAGAGATAGTATCAGTAATAAAGCTTTACTGACTGGTGCATCTATTGCTGGTGGATTGCGAAATTATGTTAATGAGTATGAGTATGGTTATTGTAAGGAAGAAGAAGCTAATAGTTTAGCCACATATTTATTTGGTGGAAGACGTAAAGACGAGGATGGTGAGCAAAGTCCTTTAATTATCCATGATTCTATCAGTAATGAAGTACCGAAAGTAGAATTAAGAGATGGAGTCAGAATAGATAGTAAAACTGGAACTACACCAGATGGAGCAAAGTACGATTTAGAGTTATTAGCTGCTGGAACAGAATTTCCTTTGTGTTTTGAATTATTAATTGAAAAAGGGAAAGATAAAAATCAACTTATTCAAGCTTTGAAGATAGCTTTACAAGGTTTAGAAAGACAAGAAATAAATATTGGAATGAAAAAACGTCGAGGTTTTGGCTGTTGTCATGTCAAAAGCTGGGAAACTTGGGAGTTCAATTTAGAAAATACTTTAGATAGATTAGCTTGGTTGAGTTGGGAAAGAGATTGGAATACTGAATACAATAAATCTCCTCAAAAAACAAAAATCGCAGACATATTTCAGACACAACTACCTTCCGATCGACGCAGTAGATTTTTGATGAAAGCAAGTTTTAAACTTCTTGGTTCTTTAATAATTCGTTCTAATCAAGCTTCTAGTGACACCGTTCCTGATACGGTACATTTAAAATCTCAACGAGATGGGAAAGACGAATCAATCTTATCTGGAACAAGTTTAGCAGGTATTTTGAAACATCGAGCCGAACGAATTATTAATACTATTGGTATTCCTAACGAAATTATTGATACAGTTTTCGGTTTTGTGGAAGAGAACAGTAAAAACGCTCTATCCAGTCGTTTAATAGTTAACGAAACCGTAATCAATAATCCTACAGAATTAATCCAAAATCGAATTGCAATTGACCGTTTTACTGGTGGTGCATATCATGGTGCATTGTTTGACGAACAACCCGTCTTTTCTAATGACGAAACACGAGTTAATTTAAATTTGGAATTATGTCAACCTAGTGATGCAGAAATTGGTTTATTACTATTATTACTAAAAGATTTATGGACAAGTGATTTAGCTGTCGGTGGTGAAAGCAGTATTGGAAGAGGAAGATTACAAGGAATTCATGCAGAAATGAAGCGATATACACCAAATAAGAATGAGGAAACTTGGAAAATTAAACAAAATGGAGACAAATTAGACATTAATGATACTCATTCTTTGGAAAAATTTGTAAACAAATTAGTTAAGGAAATTGCTTCATGAATAAAGATATTTGTCAATCAATTGAAACTGATGAAATTCAAGTTAAAGATGATAAATCTTTGATTGCTTGGATAGAAAAACAAGCTGATAAATATCAATTGAAATATTTTTTAGGTCATGCTGATGATGGAGTCATCTGGGGAAAATTTGATGATAATAATAACTATCAACTAACAACTGCCGAACAGATATTTAAAGAACCAGCTTTTAAAGCTGAGTTTCCAAAGTTGCGATTAATGACACTCCAACAATGTCGTATTTTTGGAGAAAACGGTGAAATTTTACTTTGGAATATTGGGAATAGATGGAAAGCACGTTTAATAGAAGACAAATCAGATATTGAACATATACAAAAATCTCAATATCTCTGGGGAACTCAAGGAGAAGAAAAAGACGGATTTACTTTGCTTTCTGATGGTTCTCAAGGATTGAAACATGCAGTTCCTTTAAAAGATATTAACAGCCACTTTAGCAAAGATAAACAAAATCTTTATCGTCCCGTTCGCTTAGTTGTCAATCATTACATTAAATACGACGAAGAAACAGGTATTGCTCGGATTTTTATTAGTCGTTTAGTGTCGCTATATTCCCAACCACAAAAAGTAACTATATGAAAAAGCATATTAGTCAAGTTCCAGAATCGAGAAAAGCGATTGCACCATATAACTTTGTTGAACTTCCAGATAAAATAGTCACAACAGAACTAGATGAGCAAAGTAATCTACGAGATATTGACCGTTACTATCAAGATAGACATACAGGTCGAATCGAATGTACCTTAACTACTTCATCACCTTTATATACTCGCTGTGGATTGACAAAAGAAGAATTTAGTCGTGTCGAAAAGCTACTTCGAGAAGGAAAAGATACTCCAGATTTCCCAGAATTTTTCTATATAAACCCTCGAACGAAAAAACCTGTTATTCCTGGTAGCACTATACGAGGGATGATAAGAAACTTAGTCGAAATTATCAGTTTTAGTAAACTTAGCAAAGTATCCGAACATCAGAAATTGTTCTTTCGTGCTGTAGCTGCTGATAAAGAAGATCCATTAAAGGACATATACAAAAGTTTACTTAAAAAAGAAACTCTTAAAGCAGGGTATTTAGTCAAAAGAAACGATGCTTGGTATATCCGTCCAGCTAAAAAGGTTGAAGACAAATATTTTTTTATTTATATTAAAGAAAAAGATATCGAAGGAAAGGTTGATAATTTCATCTGTATGAAGTCATTAGACTATACACCTCAGTACAGACAAAATATTAGTTTTGAGGATTTATATAATAAAAATGGTCGTCGCTGCGCCAAAAAGATAAGTAGTGACTGTAAACGATTAGATTATATAGGAGTATTAGTAACTAGCGGTAATATGCTAGAAAATACCAATTTAGATAACGAACAACAACGTGAAATAAAATTAAAGAGTAAAGAAGGACGCAAATATCATTATTTAGTTGGAATACCAGATGAAAAGTCTAAACTTATTAAAATAAATGATGATGCAGTAAAAAATTATCGTAGTGCTTTAACTAGTTTCCAAAAAGGTAAATCACCTTACCAGAACAGTTTCTTCGACGATAATAATGGTGTTTTAAAAAATGGTCGCGTTATTTTTTATTCACAACTTCAATCAGAAGAAATAATACTATTTGGTCAAAGTCCCAACTTTCGTATTCCATACATTCCCAAAGGGAAACAAACAGCAGTATCAGCAGTTGACTTTATTCCCGAATATTTACGCAATACATCTGTAATTGATATCGCTGATGCAATATTTGGTTTTGTCAGAGACAAAAAACAGGGAGAAAAAACACAACAAACCTCTTCGGGTAGAATATTTGTAAGTGATGCTGAATGCTTAAATAATACAGATGATATTTGGTGGGAAAAAACTTCCAACCATGTCATCACACCTCAAATTCTTGTTAGTCCCAAACCAACAACCTTTCAACATTACCTAGTACAACCAAATGATACACAAGCTTTAAAGAAAAATCTTAAGCATTATGCTAATGAACCTGAAAACGAAACAGTAATTCGCGGACACAAATTATATTGGCATAAGGGAAGCGAACCTCAGATTAAACATCTGAACCCTAATGAAGCGGAGACTCAAACAACTGAAATCAAACCAGTAGGAACTGGTATTCAATTTAAATTCACCATAAATTTTGAAAATCTCAGCGATGTAGAGCTTGGAGCTTTGATGTGGGTACTTGATATCGCTGCAAATGAAAAATATCGTTTACCTTTGGGTATGGGTAAACCTTTAGGGATGGGTGCTGTGAACATTGAACCTAAGCTATATTTTAGCGATCGCACTTCTCGTTACCAAAAATTATTTAGCGAGAATAGTTGGGAAACAGCAGAAGAGTCTCAGGTATATAGCAAATACATACATAAATTCGAGGAATACACCCTCACACAACTACACAAGGATGAATTTTATTTAGGAGTTGCAGATTTCAAAAAAATTCCTCGAATAAAAATGTTTTTAGCTATGTTAATTTGGGAGGAGAATTACAACACAGATTTTCTTGATAAAACTCGCTACATGGAGATTGAACGCAAACAGCAATCCCCTTTAGGTAATAATGAAAATGAATATAAAGCTAGAAGAGTTTTACCAACACCTTTAGATATAAATCCTCCCGTAGAATTTGAAATTGGTCAAGAGATAGATGCAGCAGTAATTAGTTGTAAAGTTCAGCAGATACAAAAAAAGAAAAAAACAAAACTAAGAACTACTATCAAGTATCAAATTGAAGGTTCAGATTGTGAATCTGAAGCAGAAGTGAATAATGCTGAACTACATTTACCAGTAGGTCAAATTGAAAAAGTCATAATAGAAAAAGTACAAGGTCGAAATGTTAAGAAAGTAAAAAGAATTGAATCATAATCAATCCAAAATCTACAATCCCTTCACCTGCTTCAACTCCAATCCCCGCTCAAATATCTCATCAATACTCAACATTTCCCCGTCAACTGTCATAAATTTATGATCCTTAGTAGCCCGAATTATCGAACCGTCTTCTAATTCATATTCAAATACTTCTTGCATCCCCCGATTGTGCCATTGTCCGATCGCTTGACTGTAAATATTCCCATTTCCATCGACGCTATACACGGTACATTCAATTTTATTTTCAACTATTTTGCCTATGGGCATCAAGCCATATTCTACAGTTAAAATTTCGGTGTCGTAACTCAAGCAATATTCGGCAAATTTAATCATTTGGTCGAATAATGCTTCAGCAATTTGTTTACTAACTCCATTTTTTGCGGAACCATCAATAAAAATTTCGCGATGTTTCTGCATTTCTGATACTTTCTTTTTACCCATTGCTCGACGCAGCAAATCGGCTTGCCCCAAGGAATAACCAGCCATGTCTTGAGCAATTTTCATGATTTGCTCTTGATAAACCATAATTCCGTAGGTTTCATCAAGAATCGGTTCTAAAACTTTGGCATCGTATGCAATTTCTTCTCTACCGTGTTTGCGATCGATAAATTTAGGAATTAATCCCGCATCTAATGGTCCGGGTCGATAAAGCGCTAAAATTGATGAGATATCTTCTATATTAGAAGGTTTCAAATCTCTAACAATTTGTCGCATTCCGGAAGATTCTAACTGAAATACTCCTTCTAATTCTCCTGCTTCTAATAGTTCGTAAGTTTTTTTCACATCATTGGGAAGTTTGGCTGTTTCTCCACCTTTAGCTAATATTTTTTGTGCTTTTCTTTCTTGAGCAGTAATATCGTAGGGATCTATTCTATATCCAATTTTGTCTTCGATTAAATCGATAGTTTTATCAATCATGGTTAGGTTTCTTAAACCCAAAAAGTCCATTTTTAACAAACCCATCGATTCGATATCTTCCATGTAATATTGAGTAATTACAGAACCATCGTTGTTCCTTTGTAACGGTACAATTTCATCTAAAGGTTCGGCAGAAATTACCACACCCGCAGCATGAACCCCGAAGGTTTTGTTGGTTCCTTCGATGCGAATTGCCATGTCTACCCAGTGTTTAACTCCTGGATCGTTATCGTATCTTTCTTTAAATAGCGGCTCTGGGGTATCGTCGGCAATCATCTTTTTCAACTTAGCCGGTTTACCTCTGGCTACGGGAATCAATTTCGCCATTTTATCGGCTTCCCCGTAAGGAATATCTAATACCCTGGCAACATCTTTTAATACCGCTTTGGAAGTCAATCGGTTAAAAGTAATAATTTGAGCGACTTTATCTTTCCCATATTGACGAGTTACATAATCAATAACTGCATCGCGGTTTTCTATACAAAAATCCGTATCAATATCAGGCATGGATTTTCTTTCTGGATTCAAGAAACGCTCGAATAATAATCCATGATGTACGGGGTCAATATTAGTTATACCCATACTGTATGCTACCAAAGAACCAGCCGCCGAACCTCTTCCCGGACCGACAGGAATATTACTATCGCGAGCAAATTTGATGTAGTCCCACACAACCAAAAAGTATTCAGAAAAACCCATCTTCTGAATCATTCTTAATTCGTATTCCAGCCTTTCTTTATAGGTATTATCTATTTCGCTGCGGGATTTACGATTTAACTTTTCTAAAAGTCCCGCCCATGTTACTTCTTCTACAAAAGTATCGGCAGTGTGACCCGATGGTATGGGAAAATGAGGAGTTCTAGGGGCACTTAAAATATCATAAGGTTCAATTTTATCGGCAACTTCTACAGTATTAGTAACAGCTTCTTCTATAACATCTTCCGGTAAATGATCGCGGAATAACTGCTTCATTTCCGAGGCAGATTTTAAATATTCCGTACCGCTGTAACGCATTCGTTTATCTTCAAAAATCTTCTTTCCGGTTTGAATGCACAGCAAGGCATCGTGGGCTTCTACATCGTTACAAGAAGTATAGTGAGAATCGTTAGTTGCTATCAGCTTGATTCCCAATTCTCTGGCAATTTTGACAATTTCTACGTTTACAACCCGGTCTTCTTGAGAACCGTGGTCTTGAATTTCTAAATAATAATCTTCACCAAATGTATCTTGATACCATTTTGCCACTCTCCTGGCTACATCCGGTCTACCGCTCATAATCGCTTGGGGTATTTCTCCACCCAAACAGGCGCTAGTAACAATTAAATCTTCGTGATACTGTTTTAATAATTCTTTATTTATGCATGGACGCGAAAAAATTCCTTTTCCCTGCACTCCTTCCAAATGAGATATTGTAGTTAACTTAGTTAAATTTTTATAACCCCGATTATTCTTCGCTAAAACAACCTGATGGTAGCGGGGACGGCGTTCCTGCTTAGTGATATCGCCGTTAATAATATACATTTCATTACCGATAATCGGTTTAAAACTCTTATTGCGACAAATTTTTATTAACTCCACCGCGCCGTACATTACTCCGTGGTCAGTCAGCGCGATCGCCTTCATTCCCAATTCGATCGCACGGTCAATCAAACCAGGCAACTGAGACGCACCATCAAGCAAGCTATAGTCACTATGAATGTGTAAAGGTACAAAGGACATACGATCGCCAATTTCTCCAAGACCACAGGTGTTATCCAGAGTAACGCAGGAATCTCCTATAGACTATAGTTTATCTGATGTAAATATATTAATTTTCATATCCACGTTTAAATTGTAATTCTCAAACGCCCTACCGATATAAAGACTATCGTCGTACCCTCAGTGGCAGTGGTCGCAATTATTACTTTGCCCTCAAAGAATAAATGTATTAATAGTTTTATTTGTCCTAAGTAATCTACTTAAATTACACCAAATTTAATTTAAAATTATTAGTTCGATTCTAGATAAATTTATTGTAAGTAGAGAAAAATATCAGATAACCGTTTCCTACTCCCTACCTAAACGAAATGTTTAATTGAATGTTGGCACAAATACTTATTTTTTACCTTCGACCTAAAAAAAAGCCCCATCCCAGGGATGAGGCATTAATATAAGGCTTTTCGTAAAATTAAAATGTCGGAAACCCAAAAAAAATTAGCCCATTCAAATAAAAGTTTTTTAAGTCGTAACTCATAAATCTTCCTCGAACCGCTAGGAAGCGATTGTAAGAAGACGAAATCAGCAGCTTATGCACCGCCTTTGGATTGCCCCTTAGCATCGCATTCTCTGCCCCAGCAGCGCTCTAAAAGCTCTATTCTATAGACATAGGCGAAGGTATGGGGATTTAGTATAAGTTTTTCATTAAACAGGGGTTGGTTGAGATACTGCCAAAAAGGGAACTTTAGTTTGTTTTTGTTTTTTTCTGGATTCATAACAAGTGCCAATAATTTAAACCGTAGTCTTAGCAGCAGGCATTTTTCAGAAATGCTACTACTTCTTTAATAGTTAAACCTTACACAATCTATATACAGTTGACCTGCGAACAATTGCGGAAACATAGAGAAGCCCGCGTCCCCACTTGCAAGACCTCTACATATGATAAAAGTTCCATACCCAAAAGCGAATGTCAGAAAATACCCAGATGTATATTCAGCAACATATAGTAATGCAGTTAACTGGGAATAGGGAACAGCGAACGGGGAACACTTAACAGTTCATACAATGTATGGTGTGGTATTGTCCGGATTAATTTATAAACGATTGCCCAATAAAAGCACCTCTCCTGGAATCAGAAGAGGGGTGAGAGGAGATGGGGAGACAAGGGGACAACGAGAGGGGGAGAAATAAACTCTTAACTATTAATAATGATTTCCTGCTTTACGACGGTGGATAGCAGTTACCGTATCCGCTTGCAGTAATTTCCCATTATCAATCGTTGCATATATCACCCAGTGGTCGCCGCATTCCATCCGTTTGCTTGCAGAACATTCTAAGTAGGCTATAGCGTCGGTGAGGATGATACCGCCATTATCTGCTGGTGCTGTAGGGAAGTCGGAAAAACGGTCTTCACCGGGAGCAAAAGTTTTACGGAAGTGCTTGACGTAATCTTGTTGATTGCCTTCACCGACAACGTTCAAGATAAATTTGCTGCCGGGATACAGCAGCGTTTCAACCGCTCTATCTTTAGCGATCGCCAAACTAATTCCCGGTGGGTCAAATGTAGCTTGCGATACCCAGGAACCGAGCATTCCAGTGGAAACTTCTCCTTGTTTAGCTGTGAGTACGCAAACAGAACCAACGATACGTCCCACGGCTTGTTCCATTGGAGTTGCAGCAGGTTGAGGTAAACGTAGTTTGCGGGCTTTTCTCAAGGTTTGAGCAAAATCTGTTGCTGTTTCTTCACATTCCTTGAGGGTTTTATCAGATGGTTTAAATCTAGCTTTAAAGGTGTCGAAACCAAACTTAAATCCTGCATCCTTTAATTTACCTTCAATTAAATCGAATGCTTCGCCACTCCAACCGTAAGAGCCAAATACTCCCGCGAGTTTACCAGTGTCGCCAACTGAAAGGACAATACCCAAAGCAGTGTGAATTGGGGTAGGTGCGTTACCACCGATAGTAGGTGAACCAATAATAAACCCATCCGACTTTTCGATCGCAGCGCGAATGTCATCTGGATCGGCAAATTCGCAATTGATAGACTCAACAGCTACCCCACCTTTAGTTAATCCCAAACCAAAAGCTTGAGCCAAAGTTGAAGTATTACCGTATGCTGAAGCGTAAAGTAAGGCAACGGTAACTTCGCGTTCGGTTTGTGAAACGCTCCAATGTTGATAAGCTTTGTTGAGTTCAATCAAACCATAGCGTACCAAAGGTCCGTGAACGGTAGCATACATTCTCGCTGGCATTTCTGAAAGTTTTTCCAGAGCCGCTTTCACTTGAGGTGCGTGAGGAGCCATCAAGCAGTCAAAATAGTACCGCTGATCTTCCTTTAAAATATCCCAGTCTTCATCAAATACTTCCTCACCGCAGACATGAGCGCCAAATAGTTTATTTGAGTAAAGAACTTGGGTTTGTTGGTCGTAAGTAGCAAGTCCGCTAGGTAAGCGGGGGCTAGGAATGGGGATACCTCTTAAAACGTGTCCCTTACCTAAATCAAGAGTTTCTTTACCCCGCATCTCCATCACTTTCACCTTTTCGCCAAAAGCATGACGCAAATTAGCAGCACCAGGAACCGAAGAAACAAAAGTTAATTGCGGTGCGCGTTCTAAAATAGCTTTGAGAGTAGCGACGCGATTGGGATTAAAATGCCCGATAATCACATAATCTAAATCTTGCAAATCTAAAATACTCTGCAACGCCTCCATATAAATAGAGGTAAAAGTTTCCGGAGGCGGATCGATAATTGCAGTTTTATCACCTTCAATTAAATAGCAATTAGAAGTACTACCCTTTGCCAATGCGTATTCAATTTCAAATCGCAAGCGCGTCCAACTGCGAGCTTTAATCAACCTAGTATCGGTCGCAATCGGTGCAATCTGCATATCGCGGGGATTGGTATTGCTCATAATATCGGTGGAAAAATAAAGGATTAAGAATGGTTTGAATTATCAAAAAAAAAGAATGTAGATGCCGCTACGGAATTTAATAAATAGATGAGGTAATCAAGGTTCGTAGTAAGGACTTTAGTCCTAAATCCGAGGACTAAAGTCCTTACTACAAACTAATTGCAAATTACGAATTAATAGTAGGTTCCAACTTTACGATGGCGAACTGCTGTCATTCCATCTGGGTCGGAAATGCGACCATCGGAAACAGTACAGTACAATAGCCAGTGGTCGCTACATTCCATGCTGGTCTTGACTTCGCATTCCATGTATGCTAGAGCATCTGCTAGAATCGGGCTACCGTTTTTGGCTGTTTGAGTTTTCACTCCCTCAAATCGGTCAACACCAGGAAGTAAGCGCTTGAGGAATTGCTTTTTGAGTTCTTGATAGTTTCCTTCTTCAAGCACGTTAAGCACGAACTTATCACCTATCTGTAATGAAGACTCTATTCCTCGCTCTTTACCAACAGCTACGGTAAATCCTAAAGGCTGTAAGCTTGCTTGAGCAATCCAGCTTGCAACCATTGCACCTTTTACGTCACCTTTTTTGGTGGTAACTACATAAAGTCCGTTGCTAATCCGACCTAGTGCTTTTTCTAAGTCGGCATCGATTGACTTCAGATGCTTGATGTTGCGTTCGCGTACCAACAACTGTCCCATTTCACTACCAGCATCGTCAGCAGTTCTAAATGTTTCGTTGTTGGGGTCTTCTTTGATGCGGATTGCTGGGAAGCCTTCTCTTACGCCATGTTCGAGGAATTTTCTCCGCAATGTGTCGATGGGTTCGTCATCTCCACCGTAAGATTCATACAGTCCGATGACTTGCTTATTTTTGATTACTGCAAGCAAAGAACTGATCGCAGCTTGCGCCGCAGCGTTAGAAGAAGGAGGCATACCAATGATGATACCTGCTGCTCTACCTGCTAATTCTTGAATTTCCTGGAGATCGGTGTTAGTTAAATCCAACATCTCCACACCAACACCAGTTTTTTGGATACCGTGCCCGATTGATTGCGCTAGGCGATCGCTATATCCATATTCTGAAACGTAGTACAAACCAATGATTGTTTCGGTTTTGGCTTGTTTTTGGCTCCAACTCTGGTAACACTCTCTTAAAGTATCCAGGTTGTGGTAAAGTAATGGTCCGTGACCGTTGGCAATAATTTTAATTTTGCCTAAGTCGCCCATTCTCTTCATTGCATTCAATAAAGAGCGAGCATTGGGTCCCATCAAACAATCGTAGTAAAACTTGAAATCAGGTTCAATTGCCGATAAGTTGACATCAAAGGTATCATCACTGCAATAGTGCATACCAAAAGCGTCACAAGTAAACAAGGTTTGGGTTTTCTTGTCGAAACTGAAAATAGTATCGGGCCAGTGTAAATTAGGCGCACTGACAAATTCAATTTCGTGTCCGTTACCCAAATCTACCGTGTCGCCAGTCTTAACAATTCGCTTAGAAAACGGATCGTGTACCAAGTTATCCAAAAACTGCAACGCCACCTTAGATGCTATTACAGTTGCTCTAGGAGCAATTTGCAGAACATCTTCTACCAAGCCACTGTGATCTGGTTCGGTGTGGTTGACAATTATATAATCAATCTCCTTGGGATTAACCAAGCTCTTGAGAGTTTCTAAATATTGTTCTCTAAACTTGGTATGAGACGTATCAACTAAAACTGTACGCTCGCCCCGAATCAGATAAGAATTGTAAGTTGTACCATTTTGCAACCCAAACTCAATATCGAAGCGATCGCGATCCCAGTCGAGACAGCGAATCGCCGTTGTGTCAGGAGCAATTTCAACAGTTTGTATAGTAAGTCGTTTTTGTGCGTTCTCGTTGAGCGCTACCATATATAGAAATCCGAGGATAATAATAAGTTCACTTTGCTTTCTTTATTTTTCTCATAAAAACTTTTGTAAAGTTGTCAAAAACTTTATATTCTCGAATAAATTTTTTGTAGCAGATGTTGCTGTTTTTCAGCATTCCCAAATCACTGAAAGACTACATAATTATTTCTTTTTTTATTTATTTTTTTCAAAACGGATTATATCAGGAAAATTAATTTTTGAAAAATTAAATGTATTGTGAAAGCCGTAATTTTGATGTCGTGATTAGCGGTATGGAATTGGGGATTAGGCATTGGGGATTAGGTTGTAGAAAACCAGTTTCTTGCTGTTTGGTATTAATAATAATGCTAGGATTTGTTCATGATAATATTGCGGGTTAAGACATTCGTCGTAGCAAACCGAGCAAAACTAATTAAGTAGTTTTAATTAAAGTTTATTTAATACCCTGGGTTGATTTTCTGACATAATTTTATTATTTTGATGATAATATTATGTTTCCCAAAAATTGATGTAGGACTTACGCAAAGCCCCCCTTTTTTAAGGGGGGTTGGGGGGATCGCAGTATCTAAAACACTTTATTTTCCTTTATCGCTGCGTAAGTCCTATAATGGTTATATTGCATTTGGTAATAAGGCTTAAAAAAATAACTTAAGTCCCGATCGCAAACTATATTGCTAACCTTACCGTTCGCTGCTAACTGTCTTCCACCCAATGCTTACCTCGTTCAACAGCACGCAGCCAAGTAGCATAATTATCTTGAATATTATTAGAATCCAAATTCGGCTCAAATACTTTTTCTATACGTCTTTGCTCTATCAATTCTGAATAATCATTCCAGAAACCAATTGTTAAACCAGCCGCAAATGCAATACCTTGTACCGTAGTATCTCGCATCGCTGGTTGTTCGACGGGAATTCCTAATAAGTCTGCTTGAAATTGCATTAAAAAGTTATTGTTAGAAGCACCACCATCTACAACTAACTTGCCGATATTCGTATCGCTAGATGCATTAATTGCTTCTACTACTTCTTTGACTTGATAAGCGATCGCTTCCAAAACCGAACGTACTAAATGTTCTCGCATGACTCCGGCGGTAATACCTAAAAAAGTACCTCTAGCACTCATATCCCAATGAGGTGCGCCTAATCCACTGAATGCAGGTACAAAGTATACTCCGCCATTGTCCTCTACCTTATTTGCCATTAATTCAGTTTCAGCAGCTGTTTCAATTACTTGGATACCATCGCGCAACCATTGAATACAAGCCCCACTAGTAAACATACTGCCTTCAAGGGCGTAGCTGATATCTAAAGAACCGTTTTGATTCAGTTGAGTCCACGCCACCGTACTTAAAAGCTGACTTTGCGATCGCACTATTTCCGAGCCGGTGTGAGCAACCAAAAAGCTACCTGTACCATAGGTGCATTTCATTAAGCCGGGACGATTGCAACCATGACCGAATAAAGATGCTTGTTGGTCGCCTAAAACCGCTGTAATGGGAATTTCGACTCCCAGCAAAGCTTTATCGGTAACTCCAAATTGACTGAAACTTGGCTGAATCTGCGGTAAGATATGACGAGGAATTTGAAATAAATTTAATAGGGTTTCATCCCAATCGCCATCCAAATTCATCAACATTGTCCGACTGGCGTTGCTGTGTTCTGTTGCATGAACCTTTCTACCTGTAAGATTCCACAGCACCCAAGTATCGATCGTGCCAGCTAAAACGTTATCTAGATCGACTTCGGCAACATTATTTAACAACCACGAAAGCTTTGTAGCAGAAAAATAAGCATCAATAACCAATCCGGTACGTTGATAAATCTCCTTTGCTAAACCTTGATTCTGTAATTCATTGCAAGCAGGAGCTGTGCGGCGGTCTTGCCATACAATAGCTTTATGCAAAGGTTGTCCGGTGTTTTTATCCCACAGCAAACAAGTTTCTCGCTGAACCGTTAAGCCAATAGCAGCTATTTGCGTGGGGGAAATTTTCGCCTTTTCAATCGCAGTTTGCATTACCCAAATCGTCGCTTCCCAGATTTCTACCGCATCATGTTCCAACCATCCCGGTTGAGGATAATACTGTTTGAGTTCGAGGTATGCTTGTCCGACAACTTGACAGTTGGCATCAAACACAAAAGCACGATTTCCCGTAGTGCCTAAATCCAAAGCCAGAATATAACCTGGTTGATTCGTATTGCCCCCATTCTGCATCATAGTTCTTTCGCTGCTGGCAAAGTCTATATAATCATGCCATAGATCAGGTGAAGTTGAATACTGAACCTGCTTGAGCAACAAAAAAGCTAAAACAATCCGGACAAGTTTAAAAATAAAAGCACCAATATTCAAAGTAGATAATAATACATATTAGGGCAGAGATTCCTTACCTTTTTCCGAAGCTTTTAGGTTCCGACAACGGTGGGTATCCACTTTTCTGAATCCCATGTTCTGCATAACTTCTGGAATTTAGCATTAATTGACGTAAATCAATTATCTACTATTTTGATATCTACGTATACACTTACTAATAATGACATTTATGTATGAATAAATACTATATGTACGATATGTATTTTTTTACGTAAGAATATTCCCTGAAAAACATCGTTGGAATTTTTACAGTTACTTTATTTTAATTTTGCAAAATTAAAGTCATTGGTAGTAATAGCGATTTTAATCTTGAACTGAGTGGCTTATCGGATGATGCCAACGTGCGGTTGCTCAACAGTAACGGTGATACAATCGTCGGTTCTTATAATTTCGGTACAGAGACAGAATCAATTAGTGGGACTATACTTCCAGGAGATTACTATATCCACGTTAATCCGACTTGGGGCTATAACGTCAATACCAGCTATAACTTGAGTGTATCAGCTACTGCTTTAGGAGAACCGGAAGAACCAAATACAGAACCGTGGATTCAACAGTTGGGTACTGAAGGTGACGATTTCTCCAACGGTATTGCTGTAGATGGTGCTGGGAATGTGTATATTACGGGATTTACCGACGGTTCCTTGGGAGGAGATAATGCAGGAAATTATGATACTTGGTTAGCAAAGTATAACAGTAGTGGTAATCAATTATGGAAAACACAATTAGGTACTGCTGATGATGGCTTTTCCTATAGTGTTGCTGTAGATAACAGCGGCAATGCCTATATTACTGGACATAACGAAGATACTTGGTTAGGCGGAATTGATAATGGTTGGAATGATTACAATGCTTTGATAGCTAAATACGACAGTAATGGTAATTTATTGTGGACAGATTCAGTAGATTATGTTGGTGAAAACGAATATTCCTATAGCATTGCTGTTGACAGTACTAATAATGTTTATATGACGGGAATTGTTAATAAAATTCAGCCAGGAGCAATTCCTAATACTTGGTTATCAAAACACTCCAGCGATGGAAAACAACAGTGGAAAACAAAACTGAATGCTTATGCAGAGACTACTATGGTAGAGACTGATGGGGCTGGTAATGTTTATGTCGCTGGATACTTTGACAATTTTTTCGGGGAAAGTTTTATCGAAAGTGCGTGGATAACTAAATATAATTCATCTGGAAAAAAACTTTCTTTTCAAGGTTTAGATACTTTGGACTTCGATATTATTCGCGATATAGATGTTGATATTACTGGCAATGTTTATATTACAGGATATACTACTTACGAACCTTCTAAGGGAACTTATTCCGGAGATTATGATGCCTTAGTAGCCAAGTATGATATTAGCGGAAAATTGCTTTGGTCGAAACAGCAAGATGGTACTGGCGATGATTTTACAACCCATGTTGTAGTCAGCGATGATGGTAGTGTCTACATTACGGTAGAAACTCAAGGGACTATAAAAGCAGGTAATCCTGGAACTCATAATAGTTGGGTAGCTAAGTACAGCAGCGATGGAACTTTAATTTGGACGCAAAAACTTAACATTTACAGTGAAAATGTTACCGATATGACTGTTGACGATACTGGCAATATCTACATTACTGGAGAAGCCGAAAATCGGTCAAATGCAAATAGTTTTGGAGATGTTGATGCTTTCGTTTCAAAGTACGTTGAACCAATTTAAAGATTCTTGATTTAAAAGTTTAGTTTTCTACCATGTCAGTTTGGAAAAATAACCCATGCGTAACTTTTTTGCGCTCTCCTTAGCTTTAGTTATTAGCTTTTTCGGAGCAATAGAATTAAGTAACATACCACAAGGTTTAACAGCAGTTAAAAATGTAGTTTCGGAGAGGATTTCTCATATGACATCTTGTGATAACGGAATTGAAATTGATGGAATTTGCTTTGAAACTTTATTACCCAAGCAAAACTATCAGCTTCCTAAAAATGGAGAAGAAACTCCGATTAAGCTTGGAGTTCGTATTACTAATAATTCCTCAACTCCTTATCGCTTTCAAATGCCTCACTTCCTAGTAGAAATTTCCAATTCTAATGGAGAATTGATAAAAATGAATATTGTAAAAAATAGCACTAGAACGGCAAACGAATCGGATATTCCTTTAATACATTCTGGAGAAAATGTTGAATTTTGGTTAAGAAATGCACAATTTGGCTGGTACAAATACGAAAGAGATTGCATTATACTCGATGGCTATTCATTTTATGGAGGTATTTGGACTTTCTATGGATTCAAACCTGGTAAATATAATATTAGGCTTAGATATGAAAATTCTCAATCAATAAATAGAATTCCTCCGGGGCTTGAATACAGAGAATATGATGGTTTCTGGGTGGGTGAAGTTTTTACTCCTTGGAAAAAAATGCATTTGAGATAAGTTTATTTATTGAATTAAAGTTAAGCAATTTTTATTGTTTTATACCTGATGGTTCCAATCATATTTTTAAAAATCGATACAACTTGCTTAAGTATTACAAAATAAAAAATGGAGATAATTTAACATGAAATTTAAACAAATATTAGCAGTTTTACTTACATCATCCTTTCCAATTTTACTGTTAAATAATTCAGCTAATGCTTTTAATTTAATCTATAAAAAGTCACCTACTACAGATGCTTTTTACGATCCGGGGAATGGAAAACTAGGATATCTATATATAAACGATATAAAAAAACTTGAGCGTCCCAATCGAAAGTCTGAATTTTGGTGAGTTTTAACGTCTTCGTTTCCAGATTGGAATTTTAGCAGTTCGGGTTATCCAGTATATGGTGACATTGTTGTAAATGAATATAGAGTGTGCCCTCCAGGGAATATTTGTGCTACTCCACCAGGGAATTTAGGAGCTGAATTAGATATAGATTATGTTCCAAACTTTCAATATGACCCTAACCAACCTAATCCAGATACAGGTAACGTGCGATGGATTCAATTGGTGAGAAGCAATCATAGCGTTGCAACAGGCAGACATGGGGATTTAGAAAGTGTTATTGATCTGGATACCAGCAATCCTAATAATGGAACACCTTATTATTATTCAGGAACAGCTAAAAGAAATCCTTATTATTTCACTGATATATCTAGTAGACCCGATATTGATAACGAACATGATTGGACGGCATTACTTTATCTAGTGGAAGAAATAACAAAACCAGGTAGTAGCCGTAGAAAAGCACTGATTTACGGAGGGATAAGTTGGGGATGGCACAATAGAATCATAGATAAAGAAGATACTCCTACTACTCCAGGAAAACCACGAACACGAGAACGAGAAAGACAACGAAGACGAAAGAAACCTCAACCACGTTACTGTCCAGTCAGTTCTAATGGTTGTGATAATAATGACCCTCCTTCCAACGGTGGAAGCGGTGGAGGTGGCTTCAACAAATACGATCCGAATGAACGATATACTACTATCCCCGAATCCACCCCAGTAATCGGACTAATAACACTCGCTGCATGGGGTATAGTGAAATCTCTAAAACTTAGAAAAAACAAATAACAGTGAAGCACCTTTACACAGTGCTATTTTCCCTCAGCATCATTCTTATCAACCCGATTGGAAAGATGCGAGGGGAAATTTGGACTCAACCTAAAGTATTCGCCATCCTGCTAATCTGTATATTCAACGTTCTGATTTTGTGGGAAGAAAGAGACTCTCTAAAAATTCCCCAAAGTTGGAAGATTAACAGATTATTATGGGAAATATTTCTCGGAATCGGACTAATATCAACTATCACTAGTCCTTTTCCATTTCGTTCCCTATTCGGGCAAGAACAGATGGGTGATGGTTTGCTTTACTGGCTGCTAATTGCAATCTTCACCCTCAGCAACAATTTACTATTAAGGCTGTACCCAGAATTATTTCGTTCTCAATTACAAGGTTTAATAATTGGCGGGTTAATCCTCGCTTTAAGTATATTCCCCCAAGCAATTAACTGGCGTATTGATTACACCGCTACATCGGGACAATTATTTCAAAGTCATATTTTAGCCAGCACCATTTTCAAAAACCATCAACCAATAGGATTGTACTCCCATCGCGGTCATGCATCGTTCGTTTTAGCAGCTTGTTCAATTATTACTTTAATTGGCTGGCAAAAAAAATTCATAAACCAACGAAATGCTGTCATCGCTTTAACCTTAATTATCCCAGCATTGTTATTAACTCAAACTCGTGCGGGAATTATAGCTTTTGTTATCGGGTTTATTTACTGGGTTTACCAATCGGGTTTTAAAAACCGTCATCGTAACAGAATTATAGTCTGTGCTTGCTTGGTATCGTTATTATTTGTAGGTGTGGTTTCTGGTACTCGTCAACTAGCATTTAGCGATCGATCCAACTTTGATAAAACCACTTTACTTATTAAATATATTTCATCCGATAGAGAAATGCTTTGGGAACGTGCTATCCGTGGAATTTCCATGCATCCTTTATTAGGATGGGGTATGAATGGTTTTGGTACTGTTTATCCCTACATCCATCATGGTGAACCAGTAGATAAAGTTCTACGTTCGGGTGACTTTAGTTTTGATTATCAAAATAAAAACGGAGAAATAAAAAGAAAACAATTACCAACTGTTAAAGCACATAATCTAATTTTGGATACTACTTTATCTGTAGGTCTTTTAGGTTTAATATCTTACTTAACGCTTTTCGCATTTTGTTTTTGGCAGATTATTAAGTCACCTTACCGTGGTATTGAAGCAGTATTAATTGTTTATCTCGCTTTTACATTCACTTGGTTTGAATGCGCTCAATTTACTCATATTGTTTGGTGGGTACTTAGTTTGTCCGCACATGAGGGTTATCAGAAAAGCTTTCCGAAGGCTTCTTAATTTGAAAGCTTAGAATAACTTAGATAATTATCGAAATAATTCTTTTTACAAAATTAATTGTACATTCCGAAAACTCGAAGCCCTTGCGATGAGCCGCACATAAAGGTGATGAACCGCACCCTCCGGGTGAATGCTTCGTTCCTTTCCCGTATTGGGAACACTCCGTGTTCAGCTTGCTGACCCGTTAGGGTAACGCAATGACAATATGTAATTAATTTTGCCTAAGCACTTAAATCTAAAAATGAGATAAAAGTATTAATAGAACCATAATACTGCCGTCGCGGCAAACTTATGGTTCAATTTACATTTAACTTTTTTAACAAACGACATAAAAAAATGGACGTAACTGGATTCGAACCAGTGACCTCTACGATGTCAACGTAGCGCTCTAACCAACTGAGCTATACGTCCAGAACTTTATTTATATAACATATATTTTTACATCAGCGCAAGCTGTTCGGGTAATTTGTTTTCTGCACAGATGCAACTAACCATACTCAGGTAAGGCAGACAATCAGCTTTAGCCGTTTATAACACTTGGCGGGGTGGAAAATAGAAAATACAAAAGGCTCGTAGTTGCGCTTTAGCGCTTCCTATAAGAGGCGAAGACCGCGCAACTACAAACATAATCTCACAATCCATAAACCCGATTCCCATCACCAGGTAGAATAGTTAAAGACCTGGGGTTTATACGGTGTCCGACTGTAACTTCGGTTTCTCCATCCCAAATTTCAATCGAAAGCACTTTATCGTCGGAACCTTCGTAATCAAAATATTTACAAGTTTGGGCTGTACGTCTTTGTACGGTACCAACACGAGTCATGCTCGCTACCCCAGAGTCAACGCATTTATAATTTTCATCCGCAAAAGTTAACTTGTTAGGTGGTGTTTGGCTGACATCTAATCGATCGCTAGCTTCGAGTAAAGAAACTTCTACGGTGTCGTCTTCATCTACGCTCAACCATCGAATTTCATCATTATCTTGCAGCATATATTCACACCAGGAATACCCATCAACTGTATAGGTAAGTTTTCCTTCTACCACCCAGTCGATACCCATATGTTGAACAATATCGCCAATTTGCAAATTAAATACATTGCGTTTGAGTGACGGTAATTCTTTTGTACTACCAGGTAATGCACCTCGCCGTTGAAGTACTAATAAATAAGCTCCACCAGCGACTATTACGATAACTCCCAGCCAGATTAGTAGTGTCATAGTTTTTTGCTTTGATTGTTTATAGAAAGGGATAATGTCATGTTCGGTAAAATTCATATCTTGCACCAGTGTCAGAAACCCGGTTTCTTTTAATGAAACTATGATTCTTGCGTTGTGTGACGAGCAAGAAACCGGGTTTATTTGGGCTTAACAAGAATGGTGCAAGATGTCTGTGGGGGCACTTTGATGGGTAATGGGTAATGGGTAATAGGTAGTGGGTAATAAAAATAAATAATTCTTAACTCTAGTTGTTAATTTTGATTGGTTTGTTTTTCTGCTAAATTTTGGGAGACGTTATGTATAACGTCTCTACAACCCGTTGGAATAAATGAAACGCACAATAACCGCGATCGCATCCTACTTCATGGCAAAGTTAGACGGGTTTTGGTCGCGTCGATGCCTTGTGGGAAGTGGCTCTGGCTGTCCGTCACCAGCGAGGGCTGCGGTTTTTTCCAGGGATTCTCTCAAGCGCTTGGCTGCGTAAATGGACATATCTCTGGGTACATTAATGCGATCGCGCAAATATCGGAGAGCGACATCAGAACCCCGTGGAGGTACGCATTCTTCACCAGTCATCATGTTTTTTAAAGCACAACGTAGGGCTTCGTCGAATAATTTATCGTCGGCGGGGTTGACTCGGATAATATTGGTACGGTGTTTGATAATATTTTGAAGGGCTTCTTTGCGGGAGTTTTCGGGTTCTGGATAAGTAACATCTGGTAGCCCGAACCAAGGACCGTTATCTACCCGCGCTTTATTAATTAGCATCTGAGGAGAGCCGTTTTCCCAACAGCCCCCCATCTGGGGGGGTAGATCGTGTACGTGGGTGTGAAAGTCGCTTTGAGTACCGCGATAAGCCGGTCGGGTTTCCATTGCGTCAAACCATGCGCTAAAGCGAGAATTTTCTTCCCGCAAGGAGTAACCTTTGTAGTAGTAAAGACTTGCATTCATCCTTTCTACATAAGGCGTAAAGATGACATCAACGATGCCGAATTCATCTAAAAAGTAAGGTCTTGGAGTGCTACCCAAAGCCTGCTCTACTTTAGCCACCACTTGTATAAATTGTTCTCGATTGCGTTGTTCTTGTTGAGGAGAGCTTGCTGGGTAGCACAACCAAGAACACCAGGCTCTAAATAAAAGTCGTTCTAATTGACGTAGAGGAATGACATTGCGGTCTTTCATTCCTTGATTTAATACACCAAAAACTTTTTCTAAAGCAATCAAAATGTCATCGCTTTCTTTAATAATCCGTCCATCTAGCTCGATCGCGGGGAGCATTCCCGACGGAACTTTACGTTTGTACCAGCTTTCTTTTTCTCCATAGCAGAACATTGTTACTTTTTCGATGCGGTAGGGAATCTGTTTTTCCTCTAACCATAACCAAATTTTTTGACAGTAAGGACACCAAGCGTGATTATCGCGGTAAAGCGTTACCCGCACATCAGATTCGGGATGCCCAAATAAACGCAACCTTGCTTTAGCGTTGGTGGGACCATTCACGGGATCTATTTGATAGTCTGTCAGGGATTCTAATTCTTGCCAGCTAAGGGATGTGGTATTCATAAGGTTTGTGTAGGGCAATGCTCAGGACTTTTCTTGACTTTACAATATTTTTAATTGCACTAAGTAGGTCGGTTTTGAAAATAGTAATTAGGATAAGCTAATAGGGAGTAGGGAGAACTAATAAACGGTAAGAGGTAAAAATGACTCAAACGCTACCTAAAGTACTAACAGAAGCACTAATAACATTTGAAGAATTTGTCAACTTAGACACGGGGGACAAAAGATATGAGTTACATTCGGGGGTACTTGTAGAAGTGGCTCAACCAATTGGGGAACATGAAAACGTTACAGGGTTTTTTATCAGAAAATTATCAGCCAGATTTGAAAACTTTGATTTACCCTACTTTATTGCTCCAAAAGTATTAGTAAAGCCTTACGGTAAAGATTCTGGCTTTTTACCCGATGTGTTAGTAATAGACAAGCGTAATTTAGCCAACGAGCCATTGTATAGAAAGGAATCTACCGTCTCTCAAAGTGCAACAATTCCTTTAGTAATAGAAGTGGTAAGCACTAATTGGCAAGACGATTACGCACTAAAATTTGATGAATACAGCGATATTGGCATACCTGAATACTGGATTGTAGATTACTTGGGAATAGGTGGTAAAGAGTTTATTGGTAGCCCCAAAGAACCAACTTTTACAATTTGCGAATTAGTAAATGGTCAGTATGTGAGAACATCATTAAAAAGTGGAACTATTCAATCAAAAGCATTCCCTGAGTTAAATTTAACTGTGGAGCAAATTTTCAATGCAGCTACATTTTAGAGTGAACAATGAACAGTTATCAATTATCAATTATCAGTGAACAAGATATATAATTCCGGTGGTTCCAACTCCCAATACTTAACTCCCAACTCCTAACTCCTAATTCCTAACTCTTAACTCCTAACTCCTAACTCCTCCCTACAACCAATTCCCCATGCCCCATGCCCAATGCCCAATTATTTAATAATTCAACCATCTTGCTCGCAATTGATAGCTAACAATTACGGGATGGGAAAGTCGGTTGATTTCGACGTTTCCTAACTCTATATCTTTGGGTAGTTCAAATAAATGATGTAATATATTTTCTGTTAAAAAGCGCGTTTCTACGGGAAGTTGCAGTTTTTCTGGGTTTAATTCATAACGCGATGCTAAAACAAAACCCCAAGGTCCGAAACTGGGAACGCTTACGGTGTAGGGATTCACTTTTAATCCTACTTCAGAAAGTGTCGCGGCGATACAGCTAATAACTTTAGGGGCAAAAAATGAGCTTGATGCTTGCGTTACGAAAACACCTTTATCCGTAAGTCTTCCTAATAAACGTCGGTAAAAACCTTCTGAGTAAAGTTTTGCTAATGCATCTTGATCTGGGTCGGGAAAGTCTGCAATAATTACATCGAAGCTTTCTTTGAGTTTGGGTACGCTCAAAAATGCGTCGGCATTGATTACTTCTAGGCGAGAATCTTGCAATGAATTACCGTTGACGGCTTTTAATTGCGGGTGACGGCTGGCTAATTTAACTACTTCGGGATCTAATTCTATTAATACTACCTTTTCAACTTCCTTCCATTTGAGTACTTCTCTAATTGCCATTCCATCCCCAGCACCTAATACTAAAACTCGTTTTTTATCGGGTGTTGCACTCATCGCCGGATGTACTAATCCCTCATGATAGCGGTATTCATCCACGGTTGATAGTTGCAAATCGCCGTTAAGAAACAATCTGACATCTTTACCTTTACGGGTTAATACTATTCTTTGATATGGAGTTTGTATTCGTTTAACTATAGGTGCTGAATATAAGTTATTTTCTAATTTATTGCTGATAGGTATGGTTGCGGGTGCCAAAGCCAAAAGCATTATACCTAAAGCTAAACCGATGTAACTCCAACGTCGTAAATGGGAAAAATTGCGTCCGATAAAAAATACCATCAAAGCCGGTAATGCACCCAAAATAAAAGCCGTGGGAAACATTCCGCACATCGGTAGCAGAATCACCGGAAAAGCCAGCGAACCGAAAAGCGCTCCCACATAATCCAGTGCCAACACGCCCGCTAAAGCTTCTCGAACTCCTTCCTCCATTTCCAAAATTCGCGTTAAAATCGGCACTTCCAAACCAGCAAGTATTCCCAGCAAAATAGTTACTAAGAATAACCCCAGCCAAATCTCACCATTCATCACGAATAAAGCGAACAAACCCAGAGGTAGTATAGCTGTTAGAGGTGCGATCGCCAATTCCACACCAACAAAAGCGAACAACAATTTACGTTGTAGAAACCGACCTTCATCATTCGGTGCAATAAACTGGCTCAAGTAAGAACCAGCACCCATCGCCGCCAAGAATGCACCGATAGCAATACCGAAAGCAAGAGCTTGGTTGCCTACTAAATAACTAGCTAAAGTTCCTAACAGTAGCTCTACCGCAAGTCCACAACCAGAAGAAACAGCCGCAGCCGCTAATAGTAATTTACGTTGAGTACCGTTCAAAGAATAACTATCCTTTACCGTACTTTCCCCTATCTCAGAAAAATTGTTTGCTTCCATTATTTCAGTAAACAGTAATTAAAGGTCAAAGGTTAAAGGTTAAAGGTTTGAAATTCCTAACTCTTAACTCCTAACTCCTAACTCCTAACTCTTTCTCCCCCTCTCCCTACTTCCCGCTACCGGGACCACCACCTTGGAAACTACCGTATGACGAACGACTTCCGGAGTTAAATATCCATATTCCACGGTTATCGTAGTAACCTGATGCACCAGTTCCGCTACGAGGAGAGAAGTTTGCTTGTTTTTCTTGGCGCAATACGAAAGCTGATTTTTGGGTATAAGCGTCGGTAATTGACCATAATGCAATTAGTACTCCTATTCCAGCAAAGACTTTTGTAAGCATAGTTTTTTATTTAATCTAAATATTGTTTTACCTGTTTTTCTAATCCAAAATCCAAAATTTTATCCGCCAATATACACAACTTCTACTGCTCCACGGGTACGATTACCATCGAGAACTGTGAGAGTTGTTCTATCAACTGGTTGATCTGGGTTAACTTCTACATGAAACCCGTATGAATCTTGAGTTTCTAAGATAAAGAACTTTTGTGCAAAACCCGTTACTTTTTCAAGTTTCCCATCTTCCCGATGAAACTTTAAATCCAAAGAAATATTCTCTTCGTATAGCTGTTCCCCATAAGAATCATTGACAACCAATCGAGCCTTCATTGTAGGAGGACTGGTTTCGTCAGATTTCATGTTAATTTTTACCCGCACCAATTTATCCGCACCACCAAGAGTAGCTCTTTCGCTAGGATCGCTATCGTTGATGGTTTTGGAAATCGCCTTTTTGCCAGTATAAGGAATGGCGATCGCACTCATTACGGCTAAAGCCAAAGTTGCAAATAAACCGGGAAATAAATGACGGGTATCTACAACACCGTTAGCAACTTTTACGTTAATATTTACAGGTTCTGCAATTTCGCGACCAATTTTATCGGCGTACTCTAATACAGAAATAGCAAGTGTCACCTCTTCATTTTTATTAGCACGGACATCCAAACCAGCTTGCAAATCATCTTCGTTCCAAGACTCCCCATCTTCATATCCAGATTCTCTCCATCCTTCTTTAGTCGCAGAAGCAATTAGTTTTCCTTGTTTATCGAGCAACTGAATCTCGTAAGTCACCCAGCGGTTATCGGGTATTATCGCTTTAGCGTCAATCCGCAAGGCTCCAATTAGTTGGGGTTCGATTTTCAGCGCTTCAATTTTTACTACTTCTTCTTCGCTAACTTGGACAGTTTTAGAAAAAAGGACTTTTTCAAAAAATGCAGATGCAAATAGTGCTAGAAGAATTAAACCTGTAGCACCGAAAGCAATATAAAGTGCCGGATCTATAAAACTACTTGTCTTCTTAACATTTATACTTGCTGACATAATATTTTCAGCTTCACAGTATTTTTAACAACACTATGCCATGATAACCTTCCGGAAAAAGCAAACTTAGTTCACAAAACTACAGAAGTTAGATTTAACAAAGGATTTAACTCGATTATAAATGTATAAAATATATTTTATTTCAAACAATCTTGAGGATTTTACGGAGAAATTGCTGTGAATCATTTAAAATAATTGAGTAAAATTACTGTTCTTTAAATATAAATTTATCATAAAGCAATTAAGAAGATATCTTATAGCTTATATTTGGGTTATTTTAAAAACAGTTTGGCTATAAAACAAGGACTTAAATGTATAGCAGTACGCTGTTTATTATCAAATAAATTAATGAAAATATTTACCAATATTGGTCGCTATAAAGCATTTATAAATACATTTTTTTATTAATAACATGGCATCATTATTGTTAGATAATTACATTATCAGTTTCACTATTTGTTATCTGTGAGTAAATGTTGAAATGCAAGATTTTACTGCATTGATAAAAGTGTTTTACTTGATGCGTATTTGATGTTAATTACAGGTATAGTAAGGCTGATAACTGTTTAATAAAAAGAGGTGATATTGTTAATGAAAAATTCTCATTTCACTGACAGATCGCGACTAATTCACTTCATGGTTATGAGATTTTTTACAAAATATATCTCTATTGAAAAATCTCGCACCATTTTTAACAAGCCGCAAGTAACCCGGTTTCTTGCTAATTTCACGGAAATAAACCGGGAATAGAGCCACTGGTGCAGAATGTGAATTCAAATAGAGTCATCAAAACGCGAGCAATTAATCATCAGAGATAAATCAATCTCAATTGTTTAAATAAGGGAAATTTTTCCCCAGTTTATCTATACATAATGATTTTTAAGAACGAGGTAAAAATGGCTGATACTAATTACGATGCGATTATTATCGGTACTGGTGCTGGTGGTGGAACTTTAGCCAGAGTTTTAGCTGCAAGTGGTAAGAAAATATTAATTTTAGAAAGGGGTGGTTTTTTACCCAAAGAGAAGGCTAATTGGAATGCAACAGAAATATTTCGTAACGATTGTTATCGCACTCAAGAAATCTGGTACGACAAACAGGGTAAACCGATTCATCCCGTAACCCATTACAACGTCGGTGGAAATACTAAATTTTACGGTAGCGCTCTATTCAGATTGCGCGATCGCGATTTTGAAAATGTCGTACATCATGATGGTATTTCTCCGGAATGGGCGCTAAAATACCGAGATTTCGCCGATTACTACCAAAAAGCAGAGCAAATGTATGAGGTTCACGGTAAACGAGGTTTAGACTCTACCGAACCAGAAATCAATAGCGATTATCCCTTTCCACCCATCACCCACGAACCCTATATTCAGACAATCAACGATAAACTCAAAGACAGGGGTTTGCATCCATTTTATTTACCCTTGGGACTAAAATTAAACGAAAAAAATTCATTGGCTAGTAATTGTATTCGCTGCAATACTTGCGATGGTTTTCCCTGTCTAGTTGATGGTAAAGCTGATGCTGATATTAACGGTGTCCGTCCCGCGATCGCCCATAGTAATGTAACTTTAATTACTCAAGCGAAAGTTATCAAATTACACACCAATTCATCGGGAACAGAAGTAAGTACGGTAGAAACAGATATTTTAGGAAAGCTGTATCATTTTAGCGCTAATATCGTTGTTGTTTCCTGCGGTGCTATCAATTCAGCAGTATTATTATTGAAGTCTGCTAACGATAAACATCCGAATGGATTAGCTAATAGTTCCGATTTGGTAGGGCGTAATTATATGTCGCATAAATTTGGCGTAGTTGCAGCCTTATCTAGAAAAGAAAATCTTACTAACTTTCAAAAAACTATCGGTTTAAATGATTTTTATTGGGGAGAAAAAGATTTTTCTTATCCAATGGGTAGCGTGCAGTTACTAGGTAATATTCCTGAAGAAAGAATTGAAGAGGATGCACCATTATTCATACCCAAATTTCTCGCTAAAAACATTGCTAAACATACCGTGGGATGGTTCTTGATGACTGAAGATTTACCAAACCCAAATAACCGCGTGCGAATTCATCAAGATAAAACATTTCTCGAATATACCCATAATAACGAAGTGCCATTTCGCAGGTTAATGAAGCGTTGGGTACAGGTTTTAAAATCAACTAATACTCGTGGGAATTGGGATGATTTTACATTATATTCTTCCCAAAAAATGACTATTAAAGAAGTTGCACATCAATGCGGTACTTGTCGCTTTGGTGAAGATGCCAAAACTTCGGTTTTAGACATTAACTGTCGCACCCACGACGTTGATAATTTGTATGTAGTCGATGGTAGTTTTTTCCCTTCCAGTGCTGCGGTTAACCCTACATTAACGATTATTGCCAATGCAATACGTGTAGGAGAACATATTTTAAAAAGGCTGAAATAATAAAGGTAAAAAGGGAATACTAACAATTTATTTCCGCGCTAGTACAAAGAAGGTTGTAATATCATGCCAAACACCTTTATCTGTAGCCAAACCTTCAATAATGCTGGCAAATTCAGCTTTTAATTGTTGTTTTTGTGATAATGGAAGTTGCAACAAAGGATTTTCAGGGTGAATCCAAGTACTTCCATCAAAAATCTTCTTTGCATCATCAACCGACATATATTTACCAAATTGCTCGGTTGTGACTTCAATATTGTGAAAACCAGCTTCTGTTAAAAGATTTTCGCATTTTTGCACCGTACCTAAAGGCTCGTGGATATTAGGTAGAGTAATGCCACAATAAGAACAAGATTGAATAATTGCAGGTGTCATCAAAGAAGTTTCCGCATAAGCGTTAAAAGCGACGATTCCCCCTGGTTTGAGGAAACGATACCAATCTTTTAAAGCAGCGGAAATATTTTGAAAAACCATCACGGCAGAACAACATAAAACAGCATCAAAACTGTTTTCGTTAAAATTAAGATATTCTGCGTCTACCTCAATTAACTTAATATTTCTTAAACCTAATACATTAATTTTATCTTGCGCTTGCGATAGTAAAACAGAAGCAATATCAACTCCGACAACTTTACCTTCATCTCCTACTATTTCAGCCACAGGAATCGCAATCAAACCCGTACCAGTAGCAATATCAAGTACTTCATATCCTTTTTTCAAAGGTAATAATTCTAAAAAGCTATTAGCGCGACGGTTTGCAAATTCACTACCATCATAGTTAGTTCTTGCATTGAAGTAGTCGGCTACTTGCTGCTTGTATTTATCGAGATTTGTGTAGTTAGACATTTACAAAATAAGAATTTTCAAGTATGTTAAATTAGATCAATTCATACAAGCGCGATCGTTCGACTTGTATCGTAGCAATTATGTAGAATTATCTACTTAGGAATATAATCAGGCTTAATCGATCGGGGAATAGGCATCTACATTAAGTGCATAAGTTACTTATTTCAACCCCATATAAATAATAGAGGAGAAACCAATAAAAGTAGAATTATTACTTATGTTCAGTTTGTATGTTTAGACTCCATCCAAAAGTAAAGTTATTATGTAGTCACTTTAAACACATTAGAGAATGTGTTAACAAAGCATAAGACTATAGTGTCATTTAAAATGAAGCTTATATGTTAATTATCTTTTTGGAGAAAATAGGTGATAAAACTGTTGTCGATGGATGCGAACAATGTCATAGGTGTTTCAATCAAAGGAAATGTAAAGACTAAAGACTTTGAATTAGTGAAAAATTTCATTAACGAAGTAGAGGTTCATTACGAGTTTTTACGGATATATGTAGAAATTAAAGATATCGAAGGATTTTCGCTAGAAACTTTATTGAAGGAATTTGAATTTACTTTGACTAACTTTCACAGGTTTGAAAAACAAGCGATAGTAATAGATCAAAAATTGATTCAAAATCTTGAAAGTATGAAAGATTTGCTTGTTGCAGGTGTAAAAGTTAAGTGTTTTACCTTTGAAAATAGATGCGAAGCACGTTGTTGGATATTGAATTGAATATTGAGTTTTATGTTTTTGCATCATTTTCTTATTGCTGGGTTAATAAAACTAAATATAAACAGCAAGCAATGTATTTGTCTTCTGAAAACTTGCTCAGAAGTATATTGAAATCTTGCAATAATTTTTTATCTATATATTTGTAGGGTGTGTTACGGCGCTGGTAATTTTGTTCAAGGTAACAATCTTGAAATTGCCGTAACGCACCACGAGATGGCGGCTAATAACTAATAAATTACTTGAAGTCAGAATACTGCATTACGCTAACTACAATTATTTAAATTTTATTTCGGTAGACTTTCGGTGTAATTCCCATATGCTTGCGAAACAAAACTGTAAAATTAGTTTGACTGGAGCAACCAATATTTAATGCTATTTCTACAAGGGGTAATTTAGTATAAGCAAGTAAAAACTTCGCTCGTTTAATCCGACATTGAATTATATATTGATGGGGAGAGATACCGATCGCATTTTTAAACCAGCGACAAAAGTTATAGGTACTCATATTTACTAAACTTGCAAGCTCGTTTAAACCCAACTTCAGCGCTAAGTTGTCATGAATATAGTCAATTACCTGCTGTAATTGTTGCTGGGAAAGTTCGATTTCAGATTCATAAATTTTTGTATTACTTAGAGAATAATTTTTCAAAATACGAATAGCTAAAGCAGTAGCGATAGATTCTGCAAAAAGATTACCAGATGGACATCCTGCTGTAATTTCTCCTTTCAAAGCCATTCCCAAATGAAAAATCTGTGAATCATCAACACCACGCTGGGGAATAATTTCAATAGAATTACAATCAATTGAATCACCTATTACCTTATGAAAAAGATCGGAATTGAGAGATATCAATAAAAAATCTACATCTTGAAACCAGCGTGCTTGAGTTGGAATACCTTTAGGAGTAATCCCAATTTCACCTTTTCTCATTTGGGTGGTATGTAATTTTCCACCTGCTAACCGCCAATCTATTTGATAATTACTACCAAGTTGGACACTAATACTATGTTGCTGCAAACAAATTTCTGGAGATTCAAAAGCTGGTAAATGATGTTGCTCGACGGAAATATCTGCCCAATTTGCAGCGCTGGAAATAATTGGAGGTTTGTAAGCAACGGGAATTAGATTTCCACTTGTTATTTCAACCGCTGAAAGTCTTTCGGATACCATTTTTTTTATCATTTATAATCTTTTATTTAAATAATAACTTTTAATGGAATCAAATATAACTTTTACACGCAAAAATAAAGACGTAGCACTGCTACGTCTCTACATTTAAGAATATATTTAATTTTCAATTATTTTCCTATCCCGAACTAATCATTCCCAATTATCTCCGCTTTACAGGAAACTTTACTTATTACCTATTACCCATTACCTTTTACAACTCCTAACTCCTAACTCCTAACTGATTACTGATTACTGCTTAACAATCTCAGGGCTGGAGAATTTTCTAACTGTAGGGAATGTTGGGGTATACCAATATCTATATTTTCCCTATCGAAAGCATATTTGAGACGACGACGTAATTCTCTACCTATAGCAAATTGCGTACCGGGTTCTGTTTTGAACCACAATAAAATTTCGATACCATTATGGCTAATATTATTAACACCTAAAACATTAATTGGATCGATCGCTGATTCTTTCCACTCTTCATCAGTCTGCATTCCGCAAGCAGTTTCTTTAACTATTCTCAATGCTTTATCTACATCAGCTTTGGGACTAATTTCTACAGTAAATACTATCCGCGACCAATCTTTTGTTAAATTATGAACTGTTGATATACTACTGTTAGAAATAGTGCTTAAAGTTCCATTCGCTTGGCGTAATTGTGTCATCCGCAGATTTACATTTTCTACAACACCTACAATTCCACCTATATTAATTAAATCGCCAATAATAAACTGGTCTTCCCAAAGCATTATAATACCATTAATGATATCCCGAATTAAATTTTGCGAACTAAAGGAAACAGCAAAACCAACAATTCCGGCTCCAGCTAATATTGGTAAAATAGGAATATGTAATTTTTCTAAAAACCATAATATACCTAATACCATCCAAATAAAAGTTATTGCTCCATTCAAAACGTTAGAAAAGGTAGTTAACCGAGAAATATGTCTTGCAGAAACATCGGGTTTTTGTAATTCTCTATCTAAAAACTTTCTGAATAAAAAATCGATAATAACGCTACTAGCTTTAATACCTAAAATTGTACCGAGAATAATCGCTAATAATAAAGGTTTTGTCAGCAACCAATCTTCTAACCAACGAGTATAAGGAAACATTCCGGCAATTGCGGCTAATCCCAATACCCATAACATAAATAAGCTAATTATTAATATCCATGTTTTGAGTCTATTAACATTTAATTTGCGCTGCCAAACGAGTTTTTGCTGACAGTAACGCATCATTTGCTCGTCTGATTGTTCTTCTAAAGTTGCTTCTGACTCAATTGCAAACTCACTGATTTGGGGTTTTTCTTCTTGAAGTCTATCCCAGTTTTTCAAAAAACTTTTATACCTAGATAATAAGAATAAACTTAATAAAATTAGTCCGATAATTATTCCCAACGAAAATAAACCTTTACGCCGTAAAACTTCTGGATTCCTTTCTAGTCGTGCTTTAATTAATGCAGGACGAATATTTCTACTGTATTCCCGAGCTAAATCAGCTACCGATAATCCATGAAGTTGAGCATCTAACTCAGTAACGCTCATTAATTTGCGTCGTGATAAGTTGTTGCGATCGCCTACTAATATTACGGTTTGTTGTTCGCTTTGAGCGGGAATAACGTATAATTTTTGGGGATAAAAACCTGTAGCGAGAATTTCTGAAAGTCTTTGTTCGTACATTCGCACCCTAATCTCAAGCGGTGAAATCGTATTTTGATTCAGATTATTACTACTTCCCTTGCTTGCTGCGATATGTAAAATCTCTCTTCCATCCAGCGTTATTGGAGCATAGACGATGCTACTTCGATCGTCATTCGGATTAATAAAAGGGTTAGGGTTAGGATTAGGATTTTTTGCTTGAACTTGAATGCTTGTAAAGATAGTTAAACTAAAGGTTAAAAGGGTAATTAGTATAAAAGCTTTCTTCTGTAGCCGCTTTGTTAAACCCGTCAGTCGATTAACCATATCTTTACCAAATTCAACTGGTTGACGGTTATTAGTTTAAAGCGAAAGTGTACCTGTTAAATTAAGATTCGCAATTAGATTGTAGAGACGTGATATATCACGTCTCTACATTGCACGCACGAAAAATATCGGCGCATCGCACCAAACACCTTCTTCTGTTGTTGGTAAATTCTGCATTTCTTTAATATATTCTGCAATACATTCTTTTAACTTATCTGCTGAAAGCTGAAAAACTTGATAACCAAAAACATTGTTTGCATTCATCTGCCAAATATCTTCAGCAATGCTCTCATCCACTTTAAAATACCAACCAAACTGCTGGGTTTCTATTTGAATATTTTTAAAACCTATTTCGTGCAATAATTGATGACATCTTTCAATAGTTCCCATTGGTGCGTTAGGATTGGGAACATTTATACCATACTTTCGTGCAACTTCTCTGAATAAAACAGAAGTCGGGAAAGCATTTTCTTGCCAAACATTAAAGGCTATAAATCCATCTGTTTTGATAAATCTATACCATTTTCGCAAAGCTGCGGGAATATCAGTTAAATAACAAACAGCTAAAGAACACAATACAGCATCAAAACTATTATCGTTAAATAAGACAGTCTCCGCGTCTGCTTCGATAAATTCAACATTCTGCAAACCTGTTTGAGCTAGCTTTTGTTTAGCATTACTCAACATTCCCGCAGAGATATCAACACCGATAACTTTACCCGTATTACCAACTTTTTGGGCAGCATTCAGCGCAACTATACCCGTACCAGTCGCAACATCTAAAATTTTCTGTCCGTTTTGGAGATTTGCAAATTCAACTAACTTATTAGCGATCGCTCTATAAAATCTGCCATTATCGTAATTAGTTCTAGAATTAAAGTCGGTTAATAATTGTTGTTTGTAAGTTGTTTGATGGTTAGTTTGCATGATATTAATCAGGAAGTTTATTAAACTAGCGAACAAGTTTATTATATTAGCGAGCAAGTACAATAATTCCAATTAATTTCGTAGTGGGAACAAGTTGATTAAATTAGCGGGCAAGATTTATTAAATTAGCGAGCAAGATGCTCGCACTACATGATATTTATATTTATAAAGTTGCGCCGATTTTAGCCCACGCAGGTGGGCTTTGTAATGGTGGTTCCCCACTCTTCGAGAGTGAGGGTGATTAAGAATTGTTATTACGTCTTTATTCGCTATTTCCCCTATTCTCTGTCAATCATCTTTTTCAAATTATTCCACAATTCCAAATGAGGTATATGACTAATACCAGCAAATTGAGCATCGCTAACTTCGATTACTATCCATTCTCCGGTTTCTAATTGTCCGATATCAATAGCTATATAGGGAATTCCCAAACGTTGCGATGCTAGCACGGCTAAATTTAACACAACATTTTCTTCTTTTAACGATAACTTGCTTAAATCATCGCTGCCATCCCAATAATAACCCCATCCGACGATTTCGTTATTATAAATAAATACCCTAAATTCCCTCCCCATCGGAAAGCCATTTGGTGCTAAACGTTGCGATCGCAATTTCACCAACTTCCTGACAATAACTTTACCCCGCGAACCATATTTAAGCTTTAATAAGTATTGTGTTAGCTGAAATAATTCTTCTTGGTTATTGGCAACGCATGACTTCCAACCTTGTTGTTTTCTTGATTGCACGGCACCTTTCACAAATACGGGGAATCCTAATATATTTCCAACTTTAAGACATTCTTCTGTAGATGTAATTATAATGCTTTCGGGCGTTATCCCTTGCAAATAAGAATAAAATAAATCAAATTCGATTCCTTTTTTATGTTCTAATGGGGTATTTAGTAACTTGATATTTTTAGCGATCGCAGCTTTGTAAATAGCTTCATAGCGTTGAAATTCAGGAATAAATCCAATCCATACAGCAACTTATTCTTGATATCTTGGTATGTGCCACAAAGCATTTTCCGCAGTTTCGCATCGTTCAAAATCTCGCGGAATATAATAAATTTTGCAGCCTAATAATTGAGCCGCTTGTGTCATCCGCTGATTTTCTTTTGCGCTTGCAGATGATTCGATTTGCTCTGTAGATTCGCTGAGAATAATCATGATTTCTGTATTGTTTTCCAGAAGCCAAGAAAGAAATTACCCCACCATATAGCGTCAGGAAAGTAAATTCTCGATACAATTCTAAATACGCAAAGACGTAGCAGTGCTACGTCTCTACATTAGTTAACCTTTTACGCAAAGCACTTGTTTCAAAGTTGCGACAACTTCTACTAAATCCGCTTGATTTTCCATAACTTGTTCAATGGACTTATAAGCACCGGGAATTTCATCTAAAACTCCTTCATCTTTACGACATTCTACTCCCTTTGTTTGCTCGATCAAATCATCAAGTGTATAGGATTTTTTGGCTTTACTCCTTGACATTAAACGCCCCGCACCATGAGAGCAGGAACAAAAACTTTCAACGTTACCTTTACCTTTAACAATGTAAGATTTTGCTCCCATCGAACCGGGAATAATTCCGTAATCTTCTTTTTGCGCTCTCACCGCCCCTTTACGAGTAACGTACACATCTTCGTCAAAATGCAGTTCCTTCTCGGAATAATTATGGTGACAATTCACTTCCAATAAAGGTTTAAACGCCTTTCCACCCGCCAAATGCTTTTCAATAATCTTCTTAAATCGCGCCATTATTACATCGCGGTTGTAACGCGCATATTCCTGCGCCCACTGCAAATCGTGCCAATAAGCAGCAAATTCTGGGGTACCAGCGATAAAATGAGCTAAATCGGGGTCTGGTAGCTTATTATCCGCCATTTTAGCTAAATCCTTCGCCGTACTAATATGATACTGCGCTAACTTATTGCCAATATTGCGGGAACCAGAATGCAGCATCAGCCATACTTGGTTTTCCGTATCTACACAAACTTCAATAAAGTGATTCCCACCACCAAGGGAACCCAACTGTTTCATGGCTTTACCTTCTAAATCTTGCACTCCACTATGCAAGTCTTTAAAATCGCTCCAATTTTGCCAGTTGGTTACAGCTTTTTCTACATCTTTATTTTCATTGAAACCAGTAGGAATTGCTGCTTCAATATCCAAGCGAATTTTCTTTAGTTTACCTTCTAATTTATCGCCTTTAAATGGGGTTTTGATCGCTCCCATGCCGCAACCAATATCAACCCCGACAGCAGCAGGAATTATCGCTTCTTTAGTGGCGATTACCGAACCGACTAAAGCACCTTTTCCTAAATGAACATCGGGCATCAAAGCTACGTGTTTAAATACAAAAGGTAGGGATGCCACATTTTTCGCCATCTCGATTTCATTACCCTTTAAATCGTGATTTGCCCACGACAATACGGGTGATTCTGTTGTAATTTCTAACTTTTTGTAAGGCATAATACAATTTTAGATTTTAGATTTTTAGTAAGTAAACTATCGATAACATGACAAATTTTGTAGTACCGATTATGACTTGTGTTATATGTAACTGTTTGTCATAAGGTTCGTAGTCAAGGCTTAAACCCTTGTTATAATAACTAAAGTGCTTGCTACGAGCCTTGATACACTTTAATACGCCGCTCTATATTACAATTGTACTACACGCAATAGATAAAGTCGATTTTTGCACAAACTTTAAGAAAATAAAAGTACAAATAGAGAGAAATATATTAAAATTCCCTTAAGAAAATAACCCCGCT
Organism: Rivularia sp. (in: cyanobacteria); assembly: GCA_965234645.1. GTDB lineage: Bacteria > Cyanobacteriota > Cyanobacteriia > Cyanobacteriales > Nostocaceae > Rivularia. The sequence continues at coordinate 2,213,251 of OZ248344.1, forward strand.
TAAACCAAATATTCTCGATCAAGGTTTTATACAGATGGCAGTTACTGAAAATACGCTCTGGGAACGTTTTTTATCTCCCGTAATTCGTTTGTTTATTAATGAAGAAGAGTTGCGACGTTATTCCCAAAGCGTGGATTGGGAACAACAGAGCGATCGCTTCCGACGAAATGATGTTGTGATTCCGGCGTACTACAGTTCACAGAATTTTCACGGGGTACCGAAAGGATACTTAAATCCCGGTGCTGCGGTGAGTTACGATGCCATTACTCAATATGTTTTACCACCGAATGAAACTTGGATTCGTCAAGCTTTAATTGATGCGGTACAAGTCAAGCCGCGTCGCATTCTCGATCTTGGCTGCGGCACGGGTTCGACAACTTTAATGTTAAAACAAGCTTTTCCAGATGCCGAAGTCATCGGATTGGATTTGTCGCCTTATATGTTGCTCAGAAGTTTCCACAAGTCGCAAAGTGCTGGTTTAAACATCGAGTGGCAGCAGGGCAATGCCGAAAATACATTTTTTCCCGATGCTTCGTTTGATTTAGTTACCGCTTCTTTGCTATTTCATGAAACCCCAACAGCAGCTACCCAAGCGATTTTGCATGAATGTTTTCGGTTGCTGGTACCTGGGGGACAAGTTTTGATTTTGGATGGCAATCAAAAAAGTTTACGCCAGCTAGAATGGCTAAATAATATTTTTGAAGAACCTTATATTCAGGAATATGCGAATGATAGTACCGATGCAAGTATGGGTGCGGCGGGATTTGCGGCAGTACGAACCGAAGATGTATGGTTTATTAGTCAACTAACTAGCGGTATCAAGCCGATTTCAGCAGAAAGTGCTACTACTCAAACGGATGTTAGACATTACACTCCTAGTAGTAGTACCTTAGATGATAGCTTTGGTTTACCGTCCCCAGCGTAGTAAGGAAGCATGATCAAGGCAGTTATATTTGATTTTAATGGCGTTATCATCAACGATGAGCCAATTCATCAGCAGTTGATTGAAGAAATTCTGCTGCAAGAAAATTTGGTACTTAAACCGGGTGAGTATCGAAAAGTTTGCTTGGGGTGTAGCGATCGCGCTTGTTTGCGAGATTTATTAGCAAGTCGCGGCAGAGTTGTTGATGAAGAATATTTAACTAAATTACAACAAAAAAAAGCCCAAAGCTACGCCCAGCAAATAGAAACTTTAGAAAAACTGCCTTTATATCCCGGTTTGCAAGACTTAATATATAAAATACGTGTAAGTAAGTTAAAGTTAGCAATAGTTAGCGGCGCGATTCGCAAAGAGATTGACTTAGTTCTGAACCGCGCCGAGTTAGCTGAATATTTTCAAATTATAATTGCCGCAGATGAGATCGCTAATAGTAAACCAAATCCTGACGGTTATTTACTAGCGATCGAACGTCTGAGCCAAGAATATCCAGAATTAAATCTGCAAGCAAACGAATGTTTGGCAATTGAAGATACATTAAGTGGTATTCAAGCAGCAAAAGCAGCAGAGATGAAAGTAGTGGGTGTTGCGAATACCTATCCATTTCATATGCTACAGCGTCAAGCCAATTGGACAGTAGATTATTTAACTGAATTGGAGTTAGAGCGAATACAAGAAATTTATTCTCCTGCACCAATGGAATCAACTGGCGAGGAATGATATTATAGTTAATCAAATATTTTTAGAGATTTGCTTAAAATTAAAGTCGAAGATTTTCAACCTGGCGAATAGAATTCGCGGCTACACAGGCAAAACCCCTCCGGGTTCACCACTCCCCTCAACGCGGGGAACCCGCGCACGGGGGTGGATTCACCGCCTGCGCGGGTTATTTGATTAAGATTTTTAACTTGGCGAATGGAATATGCTGCACCGGGCGGTGAACGCGCGGCAGTCGCTACAACTCTGGGAACCAGAGCAACGCGCTGCCTTGGCTACACAGGCAAAACCCCTCCGGGTTCACCACTCCCCTCAACGCGGGGAACCCGCGCACGGGGGTGGATTCACCGCCTGCGCGGGTTGTTTGATTGAGAGATAATTATAAAAGTTAGCTTTCAATCTTTTTCAATTAGGCATCTAAAAATATTGTACCAATGACTAACGCACAACCAGAAGATTTAACAACGCGGGTAGCGACAATTGAAGAACAATTAAGCCAAGTGCTTGATAGCCTTGATTTAATTGCTACTATTCAAAATGGTATTCGGGTTGAGGTACGCGCTAACTCACAATCAACAGCTAGGTTAGAGCGAACAGTAAGACAACTTGCTGAGATATCCGCACGAACACAAGCTGTAGTAGTTCGACAACAGGATGAATTACAGCAATACCGCGCTGATATTCGGCAAAATCAAGAAAACATCAATCGAATCTTGGCATATCTAGAAAATCCTAACCGTGGCGATACGATGCCAAACTAATTTTAAATCCCCGATCGCACATCTAAACGAGAGGGGATTCATAACCATTGAAGCGCTAAACCGTGCTTATCAATTATTGCAGCACGCGGCATTTGAGCTATATCTTGCATCGGATAAAGCGGTAGAAACTGGCGAAGATTCTCAAGCCGAACTCTTACGAGTGCAGGCAGATAGAATATTTGAACAAGCATCCAACCTTGAAGTTTTAATTGCGGAGTTAAGCGATGAAAACAGTTGAAGAACTTAAAGCGAGAATGAAGAAAATCAGTAAAGAGTGCGCTGACTGTGCCAAGCGCGGCAACGAATTAATCCAGGCAGGGAACCGGGAGGAAGGGAGTCAGCTAATGTGGCAAGCTTACCGGGCTTCCAAACGCTGTCAGGTTTTGTACGCTGAAATGAAGCGTATTGAAAAATTTGAAAAAGTTAGTTAACTCAACCAACTTAATAAAGAAGCGCGATCGCAGCTAGTAACTGCGATCGTTTTTTTTTTATTTTTAAAATGTTTCAATCCCGTTGCCGGGATTCATAAATAAGAAACCATCAAGTTTAATTGATATTGTAGTACGTTTAGTTTTGTAGGTTTCAATCCCGTTGCCGGGATTCATAAATAAGAAACTCTTGGGGGTCCCAAGGAAATAAAATCTCATCTCTTTGCAAGTTTCAATCCCGTTGCCGGGGATTGAAACATTTTTAAGTATTCAGGAAGTAAAGGTTTGATGGTTGGTTTCTTATTTATGAATCCCGGCAACGGGATTGAAACGAATTAAGACTGCTTAAGAAAAGATACTAAGTACTTGGGTAAAATTAATTGTAGATTTGTCATTGCGAGTTGAACGGAGTGAAACGAAGCAATCCCAAATTGTTGCGATTGCTTCGCCCCTCGCTCGCAATGACACAAATAATTTTGCATACCCACTTAGTACAGTGCGGCTTAAATAGCGCACCCATTTTTGGTCAGAAGTCAGGTTTTTAGAATACGTATCTGTAATACACTTACAAATTTTATAAAAACCCGACTTATATACCGGAAAGTTCGTAGTGCGAGCGTCTCGCTCGCTCGTGGAAGAAGCGCGAGCTTTCCGGCTCGCATTACGCAAACCCCGCAAAAGTTATATGGCTCCGTACTAGTAGTTGATTGCATTAAATATGACTGGTTCTACGTGCCGATTTTAGTCCTAAATCCGAGCGCTGAAGCACTTACTACGAACCTTTTTACCCTTCAAAACTAATGAAAAAGACTACTAGTAGTTCACCACATTAATTATGCGGGGTATTACTTCAGTCCTATTTATAGGACTTTTGCTATTAGACAGGGACTTGCAGTCCCTGGCGGATTCGATACACACCCATCAAAATTAATGTGGCTCCGTACTAGTGGTCTTTTTCATTAATTCTGATAGGTTTGTAGTAAGCGCTTTAGCGCTAAATCCGAGGGAGTACAGCCCTTACTACGAACCTTTATTACTCTTCAAAACTTTTGAAAAGGACTACTAGTAGTCAACCACATAAGTTAAGTTATGAGGGGTTATACGTGCCGATTTTAATCCCAAATCCGGAGCGAAGACAGCACTTACTACGAACCTTTATTACCCAGCAAAACTTTTGAAAAGGACTACTAGTAGTCGATCGCATTAAATTTGACTGATTTTTACCGCAATCCTCCGGAGGCTTAAACTCTCGTCTAATAGCAAAGTTTCTAATTAATAAATCCCGGCAACGGCATTGAAACGCACGTCTCTAGCTTTTTCTGGAGGCATCCCCATCTCGTTTCTTATTTATGAATCCCGGCAACGGGATTGAAACCGAACTAAAACGGTAAAAACCGCCAAGTAAGAAACTTAGCGGTAAAACATTAGCGGTTTTGATTAACTTTTCTTTCCATCTCGGCTATTGCTTCCTCAACAGACATCGGTTTTCTGTCGGGATGCTCTTGGTTGACTTTATCAACATAAGCGTGAAACAATTGTGTGTCAGTGGGGTTCTTTAACAAATTTTTTCTAAGCTCAGCTTCTGACATATTTTTGTAATTTGGCTCGCTCATTTTAAAATATTTTCTCCATTTTCAAGAATTTCTACTTCAATTGTCTCTCCAATCAACAAAACTAGCCGCTTTGTTCTCTCATCCATGCGAACAAGATTGATTGGCTGAAACATATTGCTTGCCGCTACCGATAATCGGTAAAAGGTTCTCAGTTGCTGCACCGTTGGCTCCATATTTACCCCGGATTCCTGAAATTATAAACAAGCGTCACGGAAATATCAATTTAACCGCTCAAATAATAGAAGTTATCATTTTTTGACTACAATTTATAAAAAATGATTAAAGTATATGCCTGCTAAAACCAGCTATAACCAAATTGCATTTGCCTTGTTAATCCTGCAATTACTAGCCGAAAAGCCTAGAATGCGAGACGAATTATCGGAATTGCTCTGTGGTATCTTGGAAAAACAAGGTAAATCTGATGGCGATACCCTTCAAAAACTCACCCGCACAATTCGCAAGCTTCGAGACTGCGGTATTGAAATCAAAAGCGCTCCCCATCATCCTTACGAATTGGTAAAATCAAACTTTCCCGTACTTCTTTCTACCGAGCAACGACAAGCTTTAGCAATAGCCGCTTATTTCCTTGCAGATATGGGTTTCTCGAAGGAAGCAAGCCACATTCAATGCATCGGAAATATTACAGAGTTAGATATTCCAGGGTTTATTAAAGCCGATTTTAGTCCTCCGGTTGACTATAGCGAAGAGAAATTAGATGATATCGTTAGTCAACTTCAACAACGTTTCGAGCAACAACGGCGCTATACAATTCGGTATCAAAGCAAACCAGGACAAGGACGCATCTGGGATATCGATCGCTCGGAATTACGACTGCATAATGGCACTTTGTATTTGTTTGCCTTCATACCTGACTGGCGTTCCTGGCGTTTTGACTATTGGCGCAACATCGACCAAAACCATATTTTCCGCCTCGATAGAATTACTAACGTTGGTGCAGCATCAGATACTCATTGGACATCCAGCGATTTCCCCACTTTAAAAGTACGCTATCGCATGAGTGGAGCATTATGCAATTATCAACCGCGCCGCAAAGATGAAGTTATTATTTGCCAGAATTCTGAAGAAAAATATTGCGAAATCGAAGCCACAATAGACTATTGGTTTTGGTTTCGTCAGCGGATTTTGAAATATGGAGCAAATGCTCAAATTCTCAGCCCGCAAAAGTTGGTTGATGACATCGATCGCGAGTATATCAAAATATGTGAAAGATTGGGGAATAGGTAATGGGAATAAGAATTTTAGCAATTACAATCTACAATCCTTCTAATAATTTCGCTACTTGTTCCGGTGCTGGAAGCTGATTTTTTAGTTCTTGAGGTAATGTAGAAACAATTTGGTAAGTTGCGACACCAATCGGTTTATTTGATTCTTTTAAAGCATATTCTACTATAGTTTTATTCTTAGATTTACACAAAATAATACCAATTGAATAATTTTCTTCTGGTAATCGAACTTTATCATCTAAAGCAGCTAAATAAAACTGCATTTTACCAACATATTCGGGTAAAAACTTACCAATTTTTAAATCTATTGCTACCAAGCATTTCAAAAGTCGATGATACAGTAAAATATCAATAAAATATTCTTCCTCACCAACTTCCAAGCGATATTGACTGCCAATAAAAGCAAATATTCCACCCATTTCTTGTAAAAATGGTTCGACTCTTGCTAAAATCGCTTGCTCTAACTGTCTTTCGCTATGTTCATCTGCTAATTCTAAGAAATCAAAAGTATATTCATCTTTAATCGCAAGTTTGGCTTGTTTCTTTATATCTTCTGAAACAGTTTGCTCGAAGTTTGTTTGATTAATTAAAGTTTTCTCGTAACTTTGATTCTCAATTTGATGAATTAAAACATTTTTTGTCCAGCCGAATTTCTTAGTTGAACGAATATAAAATTCTCTTTCTAAACTATCCTTACATTTTTCCATAATTACTAAATTATGAGTCCAACCAATTTCTCGCACCATTGGTGCGAGTTTATTGTTATCAGCATAAGTCTCGTAAAAAAGCTTCATTCTCCATAGATTCGCAGTGGAAAACCCTTGTATCCCTGAAAACTCAGTTTGTAAGTCATGAGAAAGATTTTTTACAACAGATTTTCCCCAAGTTTCACCCTGCTGACGATTAATAATTAAGTTGCCAATATCCCAATACAGTGCAATTAATTCTTTATTAACTACTTTCAATGCTTCATACTGTGCTGTACGAATGCGTTGCTTGATTTCGATTAATAATTTTCCGTAATTACCTGCATCTAATTCACTCATAAAATATTTTATTAAATACATTGTTCGTAGTAAGGGCTTTAGCCCTCATCCCCATTTATAAAAGGATTAAAATCCTTACTACGAACCTTATTTAACTAACTCGATCGCTCTTTCTTTCAATGCTTCAGCTGTCAAACCGTTAAATGCCATCAATTCACCTGCGCTCGATGTGGTTTCTCCGCGTCTCCAGGCAAAGGTATCGCGCTTACAGTTACTCCGCAGCATCACGGGTTCTAACATCGCCGGAGCGCCGCCAGTAACGCCGATTAACGCATCTCCATCGAATAATTCGGCAAATTTGGCATCATCAATAAAATCGCCGTCTGAGTGCGAACACAAGTCCCAAGCTGTATCGTGGAGACGATATAAACGACGGGGGTTAATTACGGAAACGATTTTAACGCCAATACCTAATTTTTGCAGATGTTCGGCTGCTTCGTAGACTGGCTTTAACATCATGTCACCAATAACTGCAAAGACAACTTTCTTGTTGCCATCGGTTTCTTGCAACACCACCGCACCATCTTTTAAAGCTTGGCGGGTTTGTTCAAAGGTGGTACGAATCGGTAAAGGTGATTTACTCGCGGTAATCACAATTCCTTTATTTTTAGTAGTCAAAGCCCATTCGTAACAAGCTTGAATGCTGTTGGCATCGGTGGGGAATAAGGGGAAAATATTACCGTTACGCATCATCGAAGCAAAGTAAGCTTCAATTTCCGGACGTTGATGAGTCCATCCGTTGCGCCCTTGCTCTAATGCACCGGCGGTAAATAAAGTTATTGTGGAAGGTGTAGCGCGGCGTAATTCTGCCATTGCTTGAGTTACAGTTTGCCAAATCGGTAAACCGTTGACGGCAAAAGATTCGTAGGAACACCACAAACTGCGTCCTCCCATCAAGCATAAACCCGCAGCTAAACCAGCACAAGCATCTTCACTCAAAGGTTCGTAAACTTGCCCCTGTGGTGCTTGATTGTAATCATCATCTTGGGTGGGATGGATAATTTTTAAAGCTTGGTTGATATTGCCAATACCCGATGCAGCGTTTCCGTCAGCGTTGGTAACTAAGAAATTTTTGTCAGCTTGTCCGACTTTACCAACTAAAAGTCCCATCGCGGTAGTAGAAACTTTTGGCTCCCCACCGACTTCAAACTCTTCCAAAGGCAATTTACCCAACTCAGGTAATTGTAACTCAGATTCAGTCACCGCAGTCTTTGCAGCCGGACCACCACCAGCGCGATCGCAATTGTTTCGCACTAATTCCCAAGCTTCCACAGACAAAGCCCGTTCTTTCAATGCTTCCATCATATGAGGTGCATCTAAAGTATCTTTGGGATAAAGGTTATGAGATTTGGAACCAGTCGCGTGAACTCCCGCACCTTTGAGTTGTTTAATAATAAATACGGTTAATTTTCCACCAAGTGCAGATTTAGCAGCTTTATCAACTCCCTCAAGTACGGCTTTGGTAAATAGCAATCTTCTCTCAAAGGAAAACTCGGTACTATCAACATAATCCCCAGGTTGATTGCGATCGTCAAAGTCTTTAGCATCAACAATAACAACTGATTCAAAACCATTACCAATCCAGTAATTTCCCATCTGATCGTTGGTTTTGAGCGAAACCATGCTGTGATGTTCCTGAGAATAACCATTCCACACCAACACGGGTAGAAAATTGGTAATTTTGGGGAAAGCCGTATTAAAATGCGCGATCGCACTCATAATATAAGGTTCACCCAAACCACCATCACCAATGGTAAACGGGAACAACTTATCTTTATTCAAATAAGCCGCAGCCATTGCAAAATGTTGACCTTGACCTAAAGGACCCGCAGGTGCGAGAATGCCAGGAATCATCCCCGAAAGGTGTCCCAGCAAACCGTGTTTTTCCCGATAACGATCGCGCAACTGTTGCACCGTAGTAATATCCATGTCTTCCAGGGAGCGATCGAGAAACATGGCACTATAGAATCCAGGGGCATGATGTCCCACTTCAGTCAAAATATTCTTGTAACCCAGCATGACTAAAGCAGCATAAGCTTCCGCTTGAGATGCAAAACCCCCTGGATGTCCCGAAGATTTACTTCCAGTAATTTGTAATGTTAAATAACGTAAAGCATCGGCATAAAGTAAAGTTTGGTAAACTGCCGCTGGATCTTGAGTGTTGCTAATAGCAGTTTTACCATCTTGTATGGCACTTTGCTTACCATACTTATCAAAATCCGGTTTAGCTTCCCCAAAATATTGAATACCCTCGCAAAACTTGGGAGCAGATGTAGCCTTTGGTGTTGTTGCAGTCATGCCGATAACCTAATATACGAATCAATTGTAAATGCTGCTTTGTATTAACCAAAATTTTACAACTTTACGGCGATCGGCGTTGATTACAATTTCTCTATGTATAGATAAATAATCAATATAGGCATGGGGCATTGGGGATGGGGGATTGGGAAGAGTGAGGAGTGAGGAGTTATAAATTTAAAACTGTTCGCTGTATTTTCGTAATCGTTCCAAAATTCTCAGATATATATATAGATGATAGATGCCAAATTTAAGAAGTCTAAATAAAGATTATGGAAATAATTATCGCATTAGTATTCATTTTCTTGATAGTAAAGCTTCTGTTTTCATCAAATAATTCGGGTAGAATAAATAATTCTCGTCGTAACTCTTACAGTAATTGGAACGATGATACATATTGCGAACGCGATTCGGAAAGTTCTTCTGGTTTCGACTTGGGCGATTTATTTGGAGATGGGGACTCTGAAAGTAGCTACGATAGCGATGAGTGCGATAGTTATGAGTACGATAGCGAAGATGATAGCAGCGACGACTGTAGCGAGTTTAGTGATGATGAAAGCGATGAAAGCGATGAATGCGATAGTGATGATGAAAGCGACGAATGCGATAGTGAGGATGATGGGTGATGCCTATATTTTTTGGTAAATTGCTACTATCGGTGGAATTATTGCGTTAGGAGCATAAGAACGGATAGATGATACAAATTCTGTTTACAAAACTTCATTTTATAAATTCGTAATTTCTTCTAAATTCTCAGATATATATATAGATGCCCGCATTATATAAGTCTAAACAAAGATTATGGAAATATTATTTGGAATAGTATTTGTTGTCTTGATAGTACTGCTTCTTGTGCCATTAAATAAATCCCGAAGAGGAGGTAATTCTTCTAGTAATTCTTCTAGTAATTGGAATAATCACAATTCATATTCCGATAGTATTTACGGTGCTGGTGCTGCAAGTTCCTATAATTCGGATGGGGGAAGTCAATACGGTTCCGATGCTTACAGTTTCCATAGTTCAGACTGTGGAGGTTACAGCGGCGGTAGTGATTTTGGCAGTGGTGACTGTGGTGGTGGTGATGTAGGTGGGTTTTAAATAAAATTATATTTACCCCGATAGGATTGTTTTCTTTTAAAACAGTTTTACTCAAATCTTGCACCATTGTCGTTAAGTCTGAAATTCCGCCTTGAAATCAATTTCAAGGAACCCATAACAAAGTGCGTTTCAACGCACTGAAATATTTACCCAGTCTGATTTATCAGACTTTGACTTTGAGCCTGGGAATTTATTCCAAGGCGGTTATTAAGAATGGTGCAAGATGTGAATTTACCGGGGTTCGCCGTAAGATTGTTAAATTTTTAATGCTGAAGTTAAAGTAGAGGCTTAAGTTACTGTTAAATTATCTACTTTGACTTGCACGATCGCTATTATCAACGGATCGCCAGGAGTCGGAAAATCAACAACAGCCGAACTTCTTGCTAAGTCTTCTCGAAATTCAGTTTATGTTCGAGGAGATGATATAAAGCATTGGATTGTTAACCGAGATTCCGAACATTTAGCACGAGGTTTAACCTATATAAATGGTGGTGCTTGCTGTCAAAACTATGCTAAAGCAGGTTATGAATTAATTGTTTTTGATTACGTTTTTACCAAGAAAATTCATGTGGAACAGTTTCTCGAAAATTGCGGTATGAGAGATTCCTGTTTTCTATTTACTTTAATTGCTCCTTTGTCAATTATTAAACAGCGCGAACAATTGCGTCCGAATCGCGAACCATTGGGGGAAGCTGTTGATATTGCTTACAATGAGATAATTAAGAATAAAGCTGACTTAGGAATATTTATAGATACTGAGTTTCTTTCACCACAAGAAGTGTGCGAATTAATTCATAATTTATTGTAGGTTGTGTTAGACACGATTTGCATATGAAAGCTTGTGATATTCTTTTTTTAATTATAAAAATTTTAACTTAATTAATAATCAAGAAAATTAAACAAGTTTCTTATAAATTATGCTTAGCAGAAAAAAGCAATTAATACTTTCATTTATATGGGTTTTGGTAAACTTGATTGCCGTGATTACGGCATCATTAGTAGTATTTAGTCTCTATGGAGGCTTAAGAATTAATCGTTATATCTACGCAGAAAATTGGTTAAGAGCAGTTGCCAGTTTAGCGCTTTGTGGTGGAGTTCAAGGTTTAATTGTTGGAGGCTTACAAACTATTGTCTTCGCTTTGGCAAAATTACCAGTAAACAAATGGCTTGTAACAAATATTGCAAGTATGAGTTTAGGAATGACTTTACCAATAATGTTTGGAATTGTCACTCGTTCTATATTCGGAATTGCTGAGAATTTAGATAGTTATGCAGTGGCTGGTTTCGTACTGTCGTGGATTATTGCTGGGGTACTTAGCGGTATATTTGCGGGTAGAAATAAAAATCAAAAGATAGCTTTGGGATTAGTAAATACAATAGCATATATATTTTGGGGAGTTGCCACTATTGGTGGAGTTATTACGCTAGGAGCAGCATTTGATAATCGTTCGGAATCAGCATCCATTTTAGTTAGTAGTTTTTTGTCGATCGTACCGATTTTAGCAATAGGAGCCTGGTTAAATAGCTATATTTTTCGGGAATTGATAAAAGGCGATCGCTTCTAAGTTTACTTTCTCTAATAAATCGCGATCGCCTAATAAATTGCCTAATAAATTGAAATCCGTATGCGGTAAATGATATAAGGTAGTAGTTAATAATTCTTTGTAGGTTGGGTTAGATACTTGCAATAGTGAACAATATTTATTATTCGTGTCGTAACCCAACGCGATCGTTTTGCGAAAACATTACCCCCTGCTAGATTGTACTTTCATTTGTTGGTTAATGTTAAATATCCTTTAAACTTTATTTGTAGTACTAATAGGTAGTCCCGATGAAGTCCACATCAACCTACTGGAATTCATTAGATAAAAGTAATTTCGATGAATGGGAAATTATAGACGGATCTGAAGGTAATCTTCGTCAGTTAACTTTATCTGAGGATAAAAATACTGGTGATTACACTAGATTGACTTGGTTTAAAAGTGATTATTATACAGGTCAGTTTGGTTCTAAAAGCCATACATATCCCGAAGAGATATTTGTTGTATCTGGTCGGTTGTATGATGAAGCCTTTGATATGTGGCTTGAGCCAGGATTTTATGCGAGCCGTCCTCCAGGTGAAGTTCACGGTCCGTTCCGTGCAGATGGTGATGTGTTAATTTTTGAAGTTTCATATCCATCACAATCTGTTGATTTGATAAATTGAGTTAGTAGGTTGGGTTATATTTATTGATCGTTTCGTAACCCAACATCAACATTTTAGATAAATAACAATTAAGTTAATTTTATATTGACGGTATGTAATTAATGGTCAGCAAGGATGGATTTAATGCAGTTATTAAAAAGCATCAAACTAGGAAGAAAAACTAGAAAACGTATTTATCAATTTCTACTTATTACCTTTCTTGTTCTCAATATTCTGTCTTACATTGGTGCTTATGCTTTGACACATTTTAACGCTTCAACTAGACCAAGCAGTTCTAAAGTTCCTACTGACATCGGACTTAAATACGAAACTCAACGCATTTCAATCCATAAGAATGAGTGGTTAGAAACTTGGTTTATTCCCGCTCAAACCGCATCTAACGGTACCATTCTGCTATTTCCTGGAAATGGAGGCAGTAAAGCCAAACAACTGTTAGCTCCAACCCAAGTATTTCATAATTTGGGCTACGATACTTTACTTGTGGATTTCCGTGGTTTAGGAGGTTCTAGCGGTAACACAACAACTATAGGTGTACGGGAATCTAAAGATGTTGCTTTCGTAATCAATTATGCTCAAAATTCAAATTTAAAACATCCATACATACTTTATGGTGTGTCGATGGGTAGTGCGGCAATTCTGAAATCAATAGCTGATGAAAACATTAATCCCGACGCTGTAATTTTAGAACTTCCTTTTGCACGCCTTGTAAGTGCTGTTAAAAGTCGAGTTAGAGCAGTTAAATTTCCCACGTTTCCCGTGACCGAACTTATGGTATTTTGGGGAGGAATTCAACATGGATTTAATGGTTTTGCTCACAATCCAGTCACTTATGCAAGTTTTGTAAAATGTCCGACTTTGATATTACACGGTAAGCTCGATAAATGGACAACTGTAGCAGAAATAGACCAGATTTTTCAAAATTTGCGTGGTTCCAAGCAATTGGTTATCTTTCCTAACGCTGGTCATGATTTACTTGTTACAGTTGATAAAGAACTTTGGAAACGAAGCGTTGAGAAGTTTTTGAAAGGGAATTTAGGTTAAAACGGAGAATTCAGAAACCCTTCTCAGCACCTGATGATTTTACTCTTCATTATCCTCAAATGCTAATAAAATCTCTTCCGGTAGAGCGTTAAAGTCATCCGGTACTACAAACTTTCCCCTGTCTTGTCCCAAACTAGAACGTCTAATTTCAATCAAAGTCGTTTCTTCAGGTGTTAATTCTAAGAATTCTTCTAGTGTTCCAACTTTCCATCCTTGAGATTCTAAACGTTGCTTCTTAGATTCATGCATTGTTTTGTCCCTCACCCAATATTTACCTTCTTAGGTTGTTGATTAACATAATTGGTGCGTGATGGTAAAATCAAATTATTGGGTTAAGTTCAATAATTTATCGCCACCGTCACACACCCTACAAATTAACTCAGTCGTCTGAAGAGTTTACAATTCATTAATACGATAAAATTATGAAAAAATATTAAGGCTGTATTTTATGAATTGGTTGCTTTCTACCTTGGGAATTACCCTTGCAATTTTAATCATAAGCATCGCACTATATTTAATTACCGCTCGTCGCTATCAATCATCTGACTCGGTAGCCAATTCTTATGACGAATGGACGGATGACGGTATTTTGGAGTTTTACTGGGGAGAACACATCCACTTGGGACATTATGGTTCCCCACCGACAAATAAGGATTTTCTGGTTGCTAAATACGATTTTGTAGATGAGATGGTGCGTTGGAGTGGTTTAGATCAATTACCCGCAGGTACCACCGTCTTAGATGTTGGCTGTGGAATTGGTGGTAGCAGTCGCATTTTAGCCAAGGATTACGGTTTTGACGTTACGGGTGTTACTATTAGTCCGCAGCAAGTCAAACGCGCTACTGAATTAACCCCTGAAGGAGTTAGCGCGAAATTCCTCGTAGATGATGCGATGGCTCTTTCTTTCCCAGATGCCAGTTTTGATGTAGTGTGGTCGATTGAAGCTGGTCCTCATATGCCGGATAAAATGGTTTTTGCGAAAGAATTGATGCGTGTACTAAAACCCGGTGGAATCCTGGTTGTAGCCGATTGGAATCAAAGAGACGATCGCCAAATCCCGCTGAATTTCTGGGAGAAACCAGTTATGCAGCAACTACTCGATCAGTGGTCCCATCCAGCTTTTTCCAGCATAGAAGGTTTTTCCGAATTGTTGGAAGCCACCGGATTTGTGGAAGGGGAAGTAATAACAGCAGACTGGACAAAAGAAACACTTCCTTCATGGTTCGATACTATCTGGCAAGGAATAGTTAAACCCCAGGGATGGATGCGTTTTGGGGTTCGTGGTTTTCTTAAATCGGTGCGGGAAGTACCTACTATTTTGTTGATGAGGTTAGCATTTGGTACAGGGCTTTGCAGATTTGGAATGTTCCGTGCGGTTAGGGGTAATTTAGAGTCGCGATCGCAAGAAGTTTCAACGCAAACTGCTCAAGTTTGATAATTAATTTTTGTATTTCCAATGTCATAAACCCGGAATATTTTCGTTAAAGCACGATCGTTTCGTTTTGAAATCAGCAAAAAACCGGGTTTATTTATTACTAATTACTAACTAAAGAAACAGGCATCAAACAAGCAAAAAATCTGAATGTTTACCATCTTTTTGACGTAATTCATCTGGTGTTCCCTGGATTTTAACTTTACCTTCTTCTAGAAAAATAATCCAATCGGCTCGTGAAATCACTTTTGGACGATGGCTAATTATAATATTCGTTTTTCCTTGACGGTGAGAAAGTAATCTTTTTAAAACCAAATTTTCGTTTTCGGGGTCAAGCCCACCTGTAGACTCATCTAAAATCAAAATAGGTGGATTATTCACTATTGCACGAGCGATCGCTAATCTTTGCCGTTGTCCTCCAGAAAGATTAGCACCGAACTCGCCTAAAATTGTTTGGTATTTTTCTGGTAATTTTTTGATAAAATCATCAGCTTCGGCTATTTTACAGGCTTTTACGATTGCTTCAAAGGATACGTGGGGGGAACCTAAGCGGAAGTTATCAATAATCGAACGACTCCAAAAATGTGCGTCTTGGGGGACTAAAGTAACTTGCTGTCGCAAACATTCTAAAGCGATGTCTTGTAAATTATAAAGACCAAAGCAAATATTTCCAGATTGTATTGTATATAAACCGGCAATTATTTTTGCTAAACTACTTTTACCGCAGCCAGATTGACCAATTAAGGCAA
The DNA here is from genome assembly GCA_965234645.1 of Rivularia sp. (in: cyanobacteria). GTDB lineage: Bacteria > Cyanobacteriota > Cyanobacteriia > Cyanobacteriales > Nostocaceae > Rivularia. The sequence continues at coordinate 2,228,821 of OZ248344.1, forward strand.
TATTTTTACCACCAGGAATTGTCAAACACAAATCTTCAAGTAATTCCAATCTACCTGGATAATGGAAAAGCAAGTTACTACAGATAATATCTGCATTATCGGGTATTTCTACCCAAGCTTTTTTAGTATTATTGTCTGTCTCTGGGGTTGACTCGATTACTTCCTGGATGCGTGTTGTTGCTGTTTTAACTCTCGCTAAGTCATCTACAAAATCAACCAAAAAGTCGATTAATGAAATAACGTTTCTATTTAAACTAATAAATGCTAATAATTGTCCGATACTTAATTCTCTATTAATAACTAAATTACTACCCAACCATAATAATATCGCGTTGCCCATATCGGAAACCAAACGCGAAAACTGTTTGTTAATTATTTCAATTTTTGTGGTAGCGAAAGAGTAATTCATCGAGCGACTAAAGCGATTTTGTATTTCCTCCCAAAATTGTGGTGCTGCTGTAGTTGTTTTTAATGTCAAGGCTCCTTTAAATATCTCTACTAATAAACCTTGATTTTCAGCCCGTAATTCCATTTCTTTACGAGTTTTCTGCTGGAGTGTCGGCATAAATATAAATGTCGATATTGTCATTACGACACCAATTGTCAATCCGGCAATAGTCAGCTTCCAGCTATAAAATATCATTATACATAAACAAATTACGGCAACAAAAAAGCTGCTGGGGAAACTAACTATTCCCCGCGAAATCAATCTATTTATTTCTTGAATATCGCGTAAGCGACTGATAATTTCACCGCTACGTCTAGATTCATAATAGTTCAAGGGTAAACGTAAAAGTTGCCGTCCAAACTCTAAAATAAAATTTAATTCTAAGCGTTGAGTAAAATGAGTTATTAAAATATTTTGGATTAAAGTTAGGCAACGTCCCATTAAGTACAGTGCCATTACAGCTAAAATTACCCCCGTCAATAAACTATCATCTCTACGAACTAAAACATCATCTGTAAGAATTTGAATTAAAAAAGGAGAAGATAGGGATAATAAACCAATTACAGAAGCACAAAGTGTTGCTTCGATGAGAATTTTTCGATAAGGTAAAACATTATTTAATATTTTAGTTAAATAGTCTATTTCTTCGTCTTCTTCGACGTTTAAGCTATTATTATCGGGTTCTAATAATAACAATACCCAATCTTTCCAGCCTTCAGTTAATTCGTTTTTAGTTAAGTAACGTATCCCGAAAGCTGGATCTGCAATTATATATTTTTTCCCTTTTTGACCGTAAAATACTACCCAATGGTTGCCTTTCCAGTGGATAACCATAGGCAAGGGAATTTTATTAAGATTATCTAGTATCGCACCATTGGCTTTAAACGAACGGGTAAAAAATCCAAAAGCTTCGGTTCCTCGTCGCAATCCCAGTAACGTGGTTCCGAGTTGTCCCGTACCAATTGCTTCCCGAATCCGATTCAGGCTGATATTTTTGCCGTAGTATCTAGCTATTGTGGCAACACAAGCTGCTCCACAGTCTTCTTGGCTGTACTGTCGAATAATTGGATATTTTTTCATTCAAAATCGTAAATATCTTGAGAATTGGGATTAAGATATAGCTGTTGCATAGATATATTTTTTTTGGCAAACTGTTGTTTAATGTAAAACATAGGGGTTTGAGAAATATTCTTATGGTCTGTGTTTTTGTGACGATATGCATCAAGTAAAGCATCTGCGACGATCCGACAGCGATTTACACCGAAGGTTTCGCTTCCTGATTCGGGTACTTCCGCTAAACCCAAACCGGGTGCAAGATATTTGGTAAATAAGGGTACTTGTGGACGAAAACCTGTTGCGCGATCGCGATAAATTTTTTGTAGAATCGGACGTACTTTACCATAGTCATCGCTTTGGATGTTGAGAATCCCACTATCGTAACAATGCAGGCATTCTTCCGGCTCGTAAGCGACTTTAAATGAAAATGGAATACCAATTGCATTCAACTCTTGTGTTAATAATTTTACGCTATTTGGGGCTATCTGTGGCGTAAAGTTAAAGTAGATATCTACGCTTTTGTTTTTTTCACAAAGGTGCATATTGACGAACCCCGCATCACCAATGGCGATATAATAACCTTGTTGGAGACGATTCTTTGGCATTAACACCGCAACTAGATCGTTTATTTGTGCATTACGTTCGCTTTTCTTAAGGTTCGTTTCGGGTTCGATATGCAAATTAAAATCATCTTTTCGTACCACTAATAAACCATCTTCTTCTTGAATTACCATCCATCCCGGTTCGTAAAAACCTTTTCCACAGTTACTTGATTCTAAGGCTGTATAGTAATTGCTGTTAATACCTCGAACTGTATTATTTTCTAAAACTGGTTTTTCTATGTCTAAATTATTGTTGATATTCTCATCATCTTGCAAAGATTTTAAACTGCCATTAAAACATATGTTGTAAATAAATGTCCGCAGCTGTAGATGCAAATATTTATTTTGCATTTCCTTTGGTAACTGCTGTAGTGAATTAGCTACGGCTTCTACTAATTCTAATGATTCATAATCGGGGTGAGTAACTGTAAAATTCGATTGAATTGTTATATTGTCAACAATCTTTTCTAAATCTGATAAATTGGGCAATATTGAATATAATGATGTCATCTTCACCTCACACAATCAGTTATTAGTTAGTTTTCCAGCTTGTTCGCCAAATATTACTCCTATGGAAATATCTGGATAACATAATAATGACTGGGCAACTTGAAGCATACATATACCAGTATTACCAATTGGTTCGTGATAATGAATTTTGATTTGAATTCTTTCAATTAACGACATACCAGTAAATTGGATAGCTCGCTGCCAAAAATTTGGATATATCTTTAATATTTCAGGGAAAGAATTTAAATAACTAATTGCCATATTAGCAATATTTGGCTGCACTTTTTCTAAAGGTATTGTTGCTAACTTGAGCGCTGTTTGAACATCGTCTCCACTAATAATCATGCTGCTCAACCACTTATTCAGATGACAAGCTATTAATTTACCCAAATCATAAGCAGGGTCTCCCCAAGCAAACTTTTCCCAGTCAATTAATAGCATTGGGTTTTCTAAGCGATCGCCAAAAGAATGATAACTATTGTGCAATAAAATATTGTCAAATTTTAAATCATTATGTATCAGGCAACGGGGTTGATAATTATCTATTAAAGACTCAATGGATGCACGCAACTCATCGGCTCGCTGATACAGTTTAAAAAAAATCAGGTTTTCATTAATTACCTGTCTAAAAACACCTGGTCTGACTCTTTTCAAACCACGAATAAAGCTGGGCTTTTTTTCTACACTTGTCAGGTCTTTTGCTAAAAATAATCTATAATCTTCTCTATCAATTGTTGCCCGATGAATTTTTGCCAAACAAGCACCAATTTCTGCGGCTACATCTAGGAATAAATCATCCGAACCTTCTAGGTAATCTATATCTTCTAAGTCTTGATAGTCATCGCGGTAATTGAAAATTAAAATATAATTTTCTTTATCAAATAGTACTGCTTTTGATACAATATGAGAAATTTCGCTTAATTCCGGAAAATTATCTAACCATTCACGAATACGCCATTCCTTCAAGAATTGTCCTGAAATTTTACCTTTGCTATTTTGTGATTCTTGTTTAATAAATAAACGTTGTTTATCGGGTAATGTAACCAATAAATTAAAATTTTTGGAAACTTTTGACTCTATTTGAATATTTTTATTATGAGGTAAATGTAATCTCTGCTGAACTAAATACTCGCGCAGATTTTCAGAACTTAGTAAAAATGTCATCGCTATTGTAAGCAGGTAATGCAAATTGAAAAAATATCCAATAAAAGTAGGGTTATAAATATGTTTAACCCTACCTTCATTATTAAGAAATCGATTTCACAAAGTACGTACTTATCTATCTATCTTTTAAGCAGCTATCGATATTTGCTTGTTGCGATCGGAGCAAATAAAGATTCTAGCAATATCCATGACAGCCGCAGCTTTTACTTTTACTTTTGCTCTTGCTCTTACTCTTGCTCTTACTTTTACCACCGCCACCACCTGCAATAATTGATTCATCTTCCGCAGACAAATCTGTTAAGAAATTTTCCGCAAGTGAAAACAGTTACAACCCATTCGTATGTAATGCCATTGCGTTTTTTCCTTTGTAAATACACTGAAACTTCAGTTGTTCTAAATTTTTCAGAGCAACTTTATTCACAGTACAGGAAAATTTAAATTACTAGTGCCAATTTGGCATTTTCTTCACACCATCCGTTAACTTTTTCTTAACTAATCGCCAGAAATATTGCCTGCAAAGAGTTTAAAAATCGCAAAAACTATTTTCATGTTAATCTTATCTTAACTTAAATACATAAACGAATCCTATACAACATATAAATGGCATAATTTGGTAATCTTGATATGTAATATTTTTAAGTAAAATTATGAAAAATACTTAGATATTAATCTAACCTATTATTAGTTGTATTTTCTTAAGTGATACCACTTTATAATTTTGCAGTAGTCTAGATTGTAATATTTTTATATGGATGTAATTATACAAGTATAAGATTATGACCTATGCAAAAAAAAACGTCAATTGATTTAATTTTTATATAAAGCAATTTGATATAAAAATATCAATTGAAATTAGATAAAAGCAAATTGCTCAAAATACTACGAAAATAAAAACTGAAAGTATTCTCTTTATAAATCTTATGTTGGCAGAAAATAATTTTGAATTTCTTAAACCAGTCAAGAGCGACGATTTATTACCTCAAATAAGCCGTTGGGCAACATTTGGAGGATTTGCACTATTGGGATGTTGTGGTGGATCGGTATTGCTAGCATGCTTGCTCAAATATCCAATTACAGTCAAAGCTGCTGCTGTAGTTCGTCCAGAAGGAGAATTGCGAATAGTGGAGGCAGGAATGGCAGGAGCAATTAACGAGATATTAGTTAGAGAAAATCAGCAAGTTACCAAAGGAGACGCGATCGCAAAAATTGACACAAATAATTTAGATGCTCGTAAAAACCAAACTATCTTACTTATGGAGGGGTTAAAATCGGAACTCGGTTATGTCGATGCCCAAATAGCTTCAACAAAACAACAAATTCAAGCCGAAAAAAGCGCAGCACAAAGAGCTATAGCCGAAGCGGAAGCAGAATTAGAAAACACTTCTCGCGAGTATAGCAATAACAAAAGCATAGCTCAAGCGGAAGTAGAGGAAGCAGGAGCAGTTTTAGACTTAGCCGCTGAGGAAGCAAAACGTTACCAACAGTTAGAAAACATGGGAGCAGTTTCCAAATTACAAATTCGTGAAAAACTTCAAGCATATAAAGCAGCCCAAGCCCGTCAAAAGCGAACAAAAGTAACCTTAAATCCAAGTCTCGCACCGATTGAAATTGCCAAACAACGAATAGCTCAAGAAAAAGCTAGGGGGGAATCATCCATAGCAGCTTTAAATAGAGAACGAGATAGCTTAATTCAGCGACAGGTACAGTTGCAAAATCAAATTCGCACAAATGCACAGCAAGTAAAGCAAATTCTCAGAGATATTGACAAAAGCGTTATTCGTGCCCCAGAAAAAGGAATAATACTTCAACTTCAATTGCGTAACTCATCGCAAATGGTAACTCTGGGACAAAATATCGCCCAAATAGCCCCGAAAGATGCACCTCTTGCGATCAAAGCCCGGATTCTATCTCAAGATATTAGTAAAGTCAAAACCTGTAAGCTAGAAAAAATTCAAAATTGTCAAGATGGCAGGGTAAATTTACGTGTATCGGCTTATCCCTATCCCGATTATGGAACCCTTAAAGGAGTAGTAAGGGAGATTACCCCTGACACTAAATCATCAATAGGTAGTACCTCTATAAATAATCAAATAAATTATCAAAATGCTTCTTACTACGAAGTAACAATTCAGCCCGAAAATACTCAGTTAGAAAAAAACGGTATTAAATATCCTATTAAAGTTGGAATGGAAGTAACAGCAGACATCATCGCCAAGCAGGAAACATTAATGACATTTATTTTAAGAAAAGCAAGGCTATTAACGGATATTTGAACCTGCTAATTTTAGATTTTAGATTTTAGATTAGAAATAAGCCTCTAGCTTTCAAACAGGAGGTGATCTAAAATCGCTGTTCGCTAATAAATCTTAATTTAAAATCTGAAATCTGTAAGTCTCTTATTTCAACAAGAGGGAAATCAAATCTCTATATAAATTACTTTTTTTTAGCAAGGTAGAATTACCCATTCAATACATCTCTCTTATGTCCCGGTGCAGCAGCAACAGCACCAACTTCTTGAATCAATTCATCGGAAATTCCAAGTTCTTGCAAAGTTTTAACCAAGTTTTCGACAACTGCATCAAAGTGTTTGCCGTTTAACCCCATTTCTTCAACCAAATGTTTGTGAGCTTTCCTCATCGTTTTTCCATCATACACAGAAGAACCACCAAAAGCATAAGTTAAAAAAGCCTTTTGATGTTCGCGCTGTTTTTTCATATCAACGTTTGCAAAAAAGTGGTTGATTCGCTCGTCATTTAAAATGTGTTCGTAAAACTTATCAACAGCGATATCAACAGCATCTTTTCCACCTAATTTTTCATATAAAGTCGTCATATTTTGAACCCGACAAATTAAACATTACAATTAATTTTATAGCAATTTGAGGCAATATAAACCCGGTTTTTTGAAAAAACCGGGTTTCTTAATTTACACAAATGATTTAATATTACTATATATTCTGCTTTCATAAAAAAACTCTAAAAAACAATGAATTTTAAATTATTTAAAAGTGTAGCAGATTGTCGTAACACAAATGATTTTAAATATTTAGCCGCTTCAAAACTACCTGCTCCGATATTTCATTATATAGATGGAGCCGCAGATGATGAGGTTACTTATAGAAGAAATACCGAAGCCTACGAACAATACGATTTGATTCCCAACGTTTTGGCAGGAGTTGAAGAAGTAGATACATCAGTAGAAGTAATGGGAATGAAAATTGATATTCCGATGTTTTGTTCGCCAACAGCATTACAAAGATTATTCCATTATGACGGTGAAAGAGCGGTTGCCAAAGCCGCAGAAAAATACGGAACTTTGTTTGGTATTTCGAGTTTGGGTACGGTTAGTTTAAAGGAGATTGGTAAAACAATTTCCACACCAAAGATGTTTCAATTTTACTGTCATAAAGATAAAGGTTTGAATGATGCAATGATAGAAATGTGTAGGGAAGCAAACTTTGATGCGATCGCCTTAACCGTTGATACAATTACTGGAGGAAACAGAGAACGGGATTTGTGGACGGGATTCACTATACCCCCAAAACTTACACCGCAGAGTTTAATTAGTTTTGCCCTACATCCAAATTGGTCGTTAAATTATCTTTTACGCGAGCCATTCAGCTTACCGCAATTAGAACAACACGTAAATAAAGGAACAAATGTAGCGGTATCGGTAGGTGATTATTTAAGTACGATGCTCGATCGATGGATTGGAAAGATGCTGAAGAAATTAGAAAAAAATGGGGTAAAAAGTTTTGTCTCAAAGGTGTAATCGGCGTTGATGATGCTAAAAGAGCAGTTGACATCGGAGCCGATGCCATCATGGTATCAAATCATGGTGGTCGTCAGTTGGATGGTTGTATATCTCCTTTCGAGCAATTAGCAGAAATAGTAGATGCAGTTGGCGATCGCATTGATGTAATCTGTGATGGTGGTATTAGAAGAGGGACTCATGTTTTAAAAGCGCTGTCAGTAGGGGCTAAAGCCTGCTCTGGTGGAAGATGGTATTTATATGCTTTAGCGGCTGGCGGACAATTAGGAGTTGAAAAAGCTATTTATAATATGAAAAATGAAATTGACAGAGATATGAAACTGATGGGAATTACTAAACTTTCTCAACTGTCCAGGAAGAATATAAAATTTAGATGATTTTATTATTTAATAAACCTCACCCTCAATCCCTATTTTTATTAAGGCTACGGTGTATACGTAAATCCGCCAGGGACTGCAAGTCCCCGTCTAACAGCGAAAGTCGTCTAAAGACGACTGAATAATTACTTGTCATATTAGATATGCTAGGTATCATCTGAGTCCTATTTATCTAACTTCTTGCACCATTGTCGTTAAGCCCAAATACCCACCGATGATACAATTTCAAGGAACCGATTACAAAGTACGTTAAAACGCACTAAAAGCCTTTGCCAGTCGTCTTTAGACGACTTTGTGTATTGGTTCCTGGGAATTTATTCCAAGGCGATTGTTGAAAATGATGCAAGATGTAATATTTATAGGACTTTTGCTATTAGCCAGGGACTTGCAGTCCCTGGCGAGATAAGGGTTTTAATTACTTGTGTGTACACTGTAGCCTTGTTAAGGAGAGAGAAGCCGGAGGTAGAGTGAAAATGTATATTTAAAGTAGTAATTCAACATTAAATTTATGAATAACACCGAATCTTTACTTCCTTTAAAAATTGCCGTACTAACTGTTTCCGACACCAGAACGGAAGCTGACGATAAATCGGGCAAAATATTAGTTGATAACTTAACCATAGTAGGACATAACTTAGCAGAAAAAGTCATTGTTCCCGATGACATTTATCAAATTCGTGCAGTTGTATCTCGTTGGATTGCCTCGGAATCTATCCAAGTAATTTTAACTACTGGTGGCACGGGAGTTACCGGACGTGATGGGACTCCAGAAGCAATTAAACCTTTATTAGATAAAGAAATTGAGGGATTTGGCGAGATATTTCGGATGATTTCCTATCAGGAAATAAAGACTTCTACAATTCAATCTCGCTGCTTGGCTGGTGTTGCTAACGGTACTTATATATTTTGTTTGCCAGGTTCTTCTGGTGCTTGTAAAACGGGATGGGAAATTATTAAAGAACAATTAGATTCTCGCAATCGTCCTTGTAATTTAGCTCAATTAATTCCTAGATTAAGAGAATAAAGAATGGGGCATTGGGAATTCAATTATCTTACTAAATCAACTTTATTTAGTTTTGATTACCTATCTATGGCTTTTGAAAGGTATCTAAGAGAATATTTAAAAGTATCGTTAAGGGCGAAATTCTCGGATTATCCCCCCTGCCTTGCCAAGGGGGGTTAAAGTCCCCCTTAAAAAATGGGGATTTAGGGGGATCTTAAAGTTTGCGAGTTTTATTTATGACTTTTTTGCCCATCCTCTTAGGCTGAAGCTTTAACACACTCTACATTTTAATAAGATAAAAAATCAAAAGATTTGATACTTCTTGCTCAAACTCACTATTCCTTACAAATTTTGGATGCTCAATAACGGCTGAATGACACAAGGATTCAACTGTACGACTTAGAATAAATACTGTCATTTCTAAATTTTGCGGATGGATGCGCTTTTCCCATCGTTTAAGATACGATCGCAATAAGTCTGCAATGCGTTCATCAGCCCTCTGCATTTGCTGCAATCGTTCCGAACGGGGTATTTCTTCGTGTAACACTTGGTGCAGTCGCGGATTAATCGCATGAGCGGCTATAACTGCTTTCACAAGTTCGGGAATTGCTATTTCTAAAGGAGCATCGAACAAATTATTCAGTTTCAATTCCACTAATTCAGCCATTTCATGAGCGTGCTGTTCCATTAAAGCAACCATCAGCGATTCTTTATTTGGAAAGTACTGATATAACGAACCAATGCTTACACCCGCTCGAAGAGCAATATGGTTTGTGTTGGTTTTGTCGTAACCTTCCTCAGCCAAAATATGAGCAGTCGCTTCTAAAATAGCTTCAACTGTCATTCGAGAACGTTCTTGCTGCGGTAGTTTACGGTGCTTTGCGGAAAGTTTGCGCTGCATCAAAGTACCTCAATAAAAAGCGAGTTGGCAATACGAGTAATTGCTCATATTATTAACTATACGAGTAATTAATTATATTTGAGTAAAGCGTTATGAAATCACCCCAATATCGTGTTTTTGTCTGTACCAAACAGCGTCCTGAAAACGATCCGGAAGGCTGTTGCTGCAATGCTGGTGCTATGGATATTTATCAACAATTTCAAGATGAAGTGACTCGTTTGCAATTAGATGAGCGCGTTCAAGTTCGGAAATCGGGTTGTTTGGATAATTGCGAAGCTGGAGCAGTTGCAATGGTTTGTCAGCCCAATCGCAGCGAATTTTCTTGGCTTCCGACTAAATTGCGGATTAAATTACGAAAACTGTTATTTCCCAATCGTCATCTGTACGGCAATCTGACTTGTGATGATGTTAACGCAATTGTTCAGAGTCATCTTGTTAACGGACAACCATTGAAACGATGTCAGATTTCTACTTCTGAATAATAATCATGAGAAAACCACAAACCGTAAAAGCCAATTCAAGATGCGCTTGGTAGCTCGTAGGTTGGGTGAAGGCTCGAACAAATTTGAACAATAACCAAGTAATGATAATATGCCGTAACCCAACATTTAATTTACTGAATAAACTAATTAATTTTTTTATTGCTTATTATGCAAACTCCAGAAGAACTAGTTGAATTTAACATATATAATTATCATTATTCGCAAGATTTAGAGTATCTGCTCAATATCGTTAATACTTTATCTTTTTCCGAGTTTGAGAGAATTCTTTGTCAACTACTTAAATCCTTAGATAGAGAAATAGTATCAGATACTTGTTTTGCAATTCGAGATTTGATAGTAAGTTATAGTCATCGTTATGATGAGTTTGCAGAGTTTGGAAAAAAGTATGCAGAATCTTTAATTGTAAAAACTGTTGAGAGCTTACTTTTTTCTGAGAATCGTAATACCGTTCGCGATGCTATTTACACTTTAGGAAAGACTGGTAGCTATATCAGTATTCCTGCTTTAAATAAAGCATTTTATCATCTAAAAGATACCGATCCATTTATGTTACCCAGATTATTCTCTGAAATGAAATGGCTCGGTTTAGAAAATTTTTGGGAATTGGTTGATTCTATGATATCCAGCGAAAATTATTTTACAAGATGGGCTGCTATCCACGAATTACCAGCGTTTATTGATGAAAATGATGAAGAAAAAAGTATTCTATCAGATAATAAGTACAAGTATTTAGAACGGTTAAAGCAAGATTCTAATAAATTTGTCAGAATCGAAGCAGAGTATAGATATAAGATGATATTTCAGAATATAGAAGAAAGTTTACCCAAGAAAGAGCAGAATAAGAAAAGGAAGGAATTAGAAAGTGAATATAATTCAATATTAAATTTTGAGTCTTTATCTATGAGTTTTTCCAATTACCTTAGTTATAAAAAGTTAAATAATTATACGATATCTCAGTTAGAAGAGTTTTTTGATTATTATGTTTTTTTTTTAGGTTTCTATCGAATATTATAAAGTACAGATGGTGCGTTACGAAGACGGCTAACACACCCTACATTTTATTTTTTATAGTATTAATATTGCTACATTTCAGAATTAAACTTTTTCTCAGATTTATTTCTTGCTCTCATACCTACAATAATCAATACTGCAAATAAAACCGACCCTAAATTAGTTCCAGATTCGGGAACTTTGACATTGGATTTCGTATTTTTAAACGCTAACAAAGTTACATTACTATCTTGTTCAAAAAATCTTTCTACAGAACCTTCAAAAACAGAAGTGCTAATTGCTTGACTTCCACCGAAACCGTCAATTTCTTCGACACTAGAATTCCTGAAATTACTGCTAATATCAATATTTTGACTCTTATTGTTATCAAAAAAAATATTTTTACCTAAAGCATCAATATTGGCTGCAAGGGTAAAGAATTCTAAGATATTGTTTTGACTAACTTGATTAGGTTCTAATTGTGTTGAGTTGAGAAAATCAAACCGATTATCTATAGAAATACCAGTTGTATCCAATAGATAAAAAGCAATATCGATCGCAGCATTCGCAGTTTCAACTCCTGGTTTGTTTACGGAAGCTTCTAAATCGAGAATAGTTGTAAAGTTGAATGATAAAGTATCGTTACGACTTACATCAAAATTGGCGAAAAATCTTGGCATGGTTTCCGCTGAAGCTTCGTAACTTGAACCCTCACCAAATACCAAACTTTCTGCAATATTAGATATTTTTAATGGAGTTGGTTCAGCATTGGTTCTAGAAAAGTTCTGAAAATCTGCTATGCTATCATCGGCATTAGTTGCAACAGAAGCCGAAGCATCATTAATCGCTTCAAATGATGTGTTTTCTCGATTAAAATTTGTAAAAGTCAACTCCCCAAAGGAACCAGCAAAAGTTGCAGCTAAAGTAGGTGCAGTTGCTAGCATCCAGGTAGTGATAAATGGAGTGACTCGTAAAATTAGTTTCTTCGTAAATAATGAATATGTGTTCATGAGAATTTCGATCGTGATTTTATTCCGAATGTAAATAATGTCCGAAAATTTAACTATAATCAGCCAGTAATTTTAGAATACAAAACAAACAGTTAAATTACGGATAAAAAATCCTCGATCGTGAAAATTTTACAAAATGCATAATTATGAGAAAGCCCCACACTGTTAAAGCTTTAGAAGAATTAGGAAGAATTCAACTCTCAAAAAATTTTTTCATGCGAGAATTTCTATATTCAAAAATCTCTCAAATCGAAGGTATACCCAATATTCCAGACGATGTTGACTTGGCGATCGCATCCGGTACCAATCTCTGCAAAAACATACTTGAGCCAATTCAAGATGCTCTTGGTAGAATCAGCATTCGTTCAGCATACCGTTCTTGTACGGTTAATGCCAAAGGAGCGGAAAATAAAAATCAGTACAACTGTGCGAGCAATGAATCAAACTATGGCAAACACATTTGGGATGCTCTAGATAAAGATGGATATATGGGAGCAACAGCCTGTATTATTGTTAATTCATTTTTACCTTACTATAAAAAAACTGAAGATTGGACGGCATTGGCATGGTGGATACACGATAATATAGACGCTTACGCAGATATGACCTTTTTCTCGAAATATGCAGCGTTTAATATTCACTGGAGCGAGAATCCGAAGCGTTCAAAATGGATTTATAGCTACGTAGAAAATTCGCATACTGGTAAAAGGGGATATTTAACAAAGCCGGGAATGGATAATTTTGCAGTTTCCCACGAGGAGTTTTATCGAGAGTTTATTGAGGAGTTGGTAGGGAATTTACATTTTAAAAAGAATTGATTCTCAAACTGGGGATATTAAAGCTGTATTTATACCTTGGATGGAAAAAACAATTCAGCGTGCGATTAAGTATGCTAATCAAAATTACTCAGAAGTAGATTTTCCGATTCCTAGTGACTGACTTATTGCACCATTCTCAGCAAATCTAAGAAACCCGGTTTCTTGCTGGTAACACACGAAAAAATCATGTTTTCACAAAAAGAAACCAGGTTTCACAAAGAGGTGCATTCCGGTGAATCGATTAAGAAATAGGTAAACTGTATCCGAGTTGAACATCAAATAACCCCCACTTCTGGGGGCATAACTAAATGATAACTTTTTCTTACTGCATTTCTGCTTCAGCAAGCGCCTCGAAATGAAAAGCAAGATTGTTGAGAGACATTTCAATTTCGTTACTGTAAGAAAGTCTTCTCCACATTCGAGTCGTGGCATTATCTAGGGCGGTTGTATCTAAATATCGCGCAAAAATCATTAGCCTTTGCGAATCAGTTTCGGCTAATGCCAAACTTTCTAAAAATTCTTGAGGTGTCATATCCAACTCCATTTATGTTCGCGTTTCTAGCTTTTATATTTTTGCCATACCTGGATTTAAATTTCTGATACCAACTTACCCAGATTGCTGATGAACGATCGTTTTGTTTAGTCGATCGCACTGCTTTTTATTAGCGATCGCTGAGAATCATTTTTTGATAGCAATATCAACAACTGTCAATATATATCTTTATCTATTTCTTTCAGTAATAAATATACAAGCACCCATCCTAAGAAGATTGGAAATACAACTATTAAAGTGCGTGGATCGGAAAATATAATTTCCATAATTCATATATAAAGTGAAATAGGCGTGTCCCTACAAATTACTATACTTTTAAGCGAGGAATTACGGTTAGTTTATTTTCCTCCAGAAGTTCGACGTAAACTTCTGAGATGTTTAGCTGTGGCGGCGATGTAGCGGGTAGTAACGCAGGCGATCGCTACTCTCAACAATGATATAGGCATCCCATTACTATATTATACATACGTACCATTAATTCAAAAGCGGTAATAGATGAAAACAGACACCATCTTCTATACTCTGCTGCAAAATCTTCCCAGCGTATTGTTTGAATTACTGCAACAGTCTCCTACCCAAGAAAAGCATTACGAATTTTCCTCTGTGGAAATAAAAGAACTTGCAAGATGTATTGATGGTTTATTTTTACCCAAACCTGAATACCCACAAGATCCAATATATTTTGTCGAAGTACAATATCAGCGCGATGATGATTTATACTGGCGATTAATTACCGAAGCATTTGTTTATTTAAATCAATATAGACCTGAAAAACGTTGGCAAGCAGTAGTTTTATAGGCAAAACGCAGCCTCGATTCAGGTATTCCAACTGCGTATCAAACATCACCATCTAATGGGCAAATTCAAGTAATATATCTGGATGAATTAACCGATACTTCTTCCTCAATCGGGTTAAAAATTATTGGTTTGGTAGTTGCTCCGGAAGACGAAGCTGTAGAAGTCGCAAGAAGTTTAATAAATCAAGTCCGACAAGCAGATGTCACAAACCGCGATCGGCTTTTAGAATTAGTAGAAAGGATGTTGATTTATAAATTTTCAAATCAAACTAGACAGGAGTTAGAAGCGATGTTTGGATTAACCGAATGGCAGCAAACTAGATTTTATCAGGAAGTTGAGGAAGAAACAAAACTTAAAACAGTCCCTCGGATGTTAAAAATGGCGTTAACTGTAGAACAAACTGCTGAAGCTCTTGAATTAAAAGTTGAAGTTGTTAGACAAGCAGTTGAAAAGCAAGGTAGGGAAGAATCTTAATAGCTATGTTTGGAATAAAAGAATGGCGACATATTGGTCAACCACATAAGTTTTGCGGGGTTTGCGTAGTGCGAGCATCTTGCGTAGCGAATGATGGCTAACGAGCAAGATGCATGTCCTTACGGACACGCTACGAAGACAGCACTACGAATGTGTTACCTCGCTTTCATTAATGTGGCGTAATACTAGTACTAAATTTTATCAAGAATTTGGGGGAGAAATAAAGCTTAAAACAGTTCCTCGGATGTTAAAAATCAACATTTCCTGATAAGTATCACCATCAGTACCATTTTCACCCAAACCATCAGTATATAGTGTTGCTGGGATTCCACATTCGATCGCATCGGCAAGTTCGATCGCTTTTGGACTATAGTTAATTTCCGCCGATCGTAAAACGCGATCGCTATCAACAATTTTCTCCTAAAATGATAATCGTTATCATATAATAATCATTATTATACAGGAGGGATTAGTGTTAGAAGTAGAGCGTTTGGACGTAAACTATCGGGGTATAGCGGCTCTTGAAGATGTCAGCTTTCGTGCTTTCCCCGGAAAAATGATTGGTGTCATCGGTCCAAATGGGGCTGGTAAAAGTACTTTGGTGAAAGCAATATTAGGTTTAATCCCAGTTGCAAGTGGAACTATTAAATTTTGTAACTGTTCGATCGAAAAGCAATTAAGTTCGATCGCTTACGTACCGCAAAGAACCCAAGTAGACTGGGATTATCCGATCGCGGTGCAGAATGTGGTGATGATGGCGCGTACCGCACATACGGGCTGGTTTCGCCAACCAAGTGGTAAATCGAAGCAAATAGTTAAATCTGCGTTGGATAGAGTTGGAATGTGGGAATTTCGTTCTCGTCAAATTGGCGAATTATCTGGGGGACAGCAGCAGCGTGTATTTTTAGCTAGAGCCTTGGCACAGCAAGCGGATTTATTTTTCTTTGATGAGCCATTTGTTGGTATTGATAAACGTACCGAAGATATTATGTTTGATGTTTTTAATGAGTTGAGAAGGGATGGCAAAATATTGATTTTAATTACTCACGATTTGGGTGAAACTTTAACTAAATGCGACAATTTATTGTTGTTAAATAAATCTATTATTGCTGATGGTTCTATGAAAGAAGTTGTTACAAATGAAAATTTGCAGCGTGCATATGGAAATAATGTTTTATTTTTGAATAGAGAAGCAAAATCGGCTTAATCAATTACCTATTACCCATTACCTATTACCTATTAAAAATCATGTTTGATTTGTTGTTGGAACCGCTTAGTTTTGGGTTTATGCGAGATGCCTTGGTAATTGCTACTTTATTGGGGATTCTCTGTTCAGTTGTGGGTTCTTATTTGATAGTACAGCGTCAGGGAATACTCGGTGATGTGATTGCTCATGCTGTATTGCCGGGGATTGCGATCGCGCTTTTTCTGGGTGTTGATATTTTTCTGGGTGCGTTTATTTCTGGGACTTTCAGCACTTTTGTCATAGCTTGGATAGAATCGCAGTCTCGCGTTAAAGTTGATGCGGCGATGGCTTTGGTTTTTTCGGGTTTTTTAGCATTGGGAATTATGCTAATTAGCGTCTTGAAAAGTAAAGTTGATTTGCATCACTTCTTATTTGGCGATATTTTAGGGGTAACAACAGAAGATGTTTGGCGGACTTTAATCATTACAGTTATTACTTTATTTTTAGTTAAAATTTGTTATAAAGAATTGCTATTTTATACTTTTGACCCATTAGGAGCAGAAGCGATCGGGCTGCCAGTAAATATAATAAAATTTGGTTTAACCGCAGCAGTTACATTAACAATTATTGCCAGCATGCAAGCGGTGGGGGTGGTGTTAGTAATATCTTTATTAATTGGTCCTGGAATTACGGCTTATTTGTTAGTTAAGGAGCTGCATCAAATGATGTTTTTAGGTTCGATAATAGGTATTATTGGTAGCATTGGCGGTTTATATATTAGCTATTATCAAAACGTGCCTTCGGGAGCATCAATTGTATTATTTATTTGCGGGTTATTTTTATTAGCTTTATTGTTTAGTCCAACTCAGGGTATATTAACTCGTCGGAGTGGAAGGAAGAAAAATCGTTCTGAAAAGGTTTTGCAGCGAGTTGCTGAGGTGAAGCGGAGGTGATGATCGTAAATTGCGTTAATTTACAATTATTTGTTATCAATGCCTTGGAATAAATTCCCAGGAACCCATAACGAAGTCCGTTGAAAACGGACTGAATTCAAATCATTATCGCTAAAAAATCCGGCTTCCCCGCCTTGGAATGAATTTTTGCAAATGTCCGCCTTGGAATGAATTGTCGCGAATGTCCCCCGCCTTGGAATAAATTCCCAGGCTAATAAACCAAGTCCGTTGAAAACGGACTGAATTTAAATTATTATCACCAATTAACGGAAAAAATCCGGCTTCCCCGCCTTGGAATAAATTGTCGCGAATGTCTGCCGCCTTGGAATAAATTTTTGCAAATGTCCGCCGCCTTGGAATAAATTCCCAGGCTAATAAACCAAGTCCGTTGAAAACGGACTGAATTCAAATCATCATCACCAAACGAAATATCCCCAGTCGTCTTAAGACGACTTTGTATATGAGCCTGGGAATTTATTCCAAGGCGCTCATGCGGGCTAGATGAGACAGGTTATTCCAAGGCGCTCATGCGGGCTAGATCAAACAATCGCTTGGAACAGTTGCCCAAAGTTTTGACCCCTTAACTTATTTTAAGGCGCTCATGCGGGCTAAATCAAAGAGGTGTAAGATGTGCGATCGATTAGACTGGGTAACAATTTCAAGGTGAGTCATTGGGCGAAAACTCCTTATCATTGTATTTTTCTAGAGAGGCGATCGCCGTTCCTTGAGAATGATGTTTTTTTTGATTTTTTACATAACCAACAGCTTGTTCTAACTGTTTGCTACCCAAAGATAATAAACCATATCCACGTTGCCAACTAAAAGAAACTTTATCTGAAGATAATCTACTATTTTTATTTAATAGATGTGCGCTACTACCTTTAATATTCTTGACAAAATCAGCGATAGATAAACTTGGTGGAATAGAAGCGACTAAATGAATATGGTCTTCAACGCCACCAATAGCATGAATTATACAATTAAGACTATCAGCTTTATCAACAATGTAATTATAAAGTTCGGTTTCTCTTTCAGGTGTAATTAAAAGATGACGTTCTTTAGTAGCCCAAATAAGGTGATAATAAGTGCGCCAAAAAGCCATGATGATTATATGAAAACTTATGATTAAATATTCTTGATTCTACTCGTTTGTTTGGGATTGTCGTTTTGGTATAAATACCGAAAATGTCCGCCGCCTTGGAATAAATTTTTGCAAATGTCCGCCTTGGAATGAATTCCCAGGAACCGATAAACCAAGTCCGTTGAAAACGGACTGAATTCAAACCATCATCACCAATTAACGCAAAAAATCCGGCTTCCCCACCTTGGAATAAATTGTCGCAAATGTCCGCCTTGGAATGAATTCCCAGGAACCGATAAACCAAGTCCGTTGAAAACGGACTGAATTGAAACCATCATCACCAAACGAAACATCCCCAGTCGTCTTAAGACGACTTTGTATATGAGCCTGGGAATTTATTCCAAGGCGGAGGAGATATGATATGCCTCGAATTTATTCCAAGGCGGAGGAGATATGATATGCCTCGAATTTATTCCAAGGCGGAGGAGATATGATATGCCTCGAATTTATTCCAAGGCGGAGGAGATATGATATGCCTCGAATTTATTCCAAGGCGGAGGAGATATGATATGCCTCGAATTTATTCCAAGGCGGAGGAGATATGATATGCCTCGAATTTATTCCAAGGCGGAGGACATATGATACGCCTCGAATTTATTCCAAAGCGGAGGACATATGATACGCCTCGAATTTATTCCAAGGCGGAGGAGATATGATATGCCTCGAATTTATTCCAAGGCGGAGGACATATGATACGCCTCGAATTTATTCCAAAGCGGATAGCTAAACAATCAATCTTCCCTATCCCTACCAACTGCGTAACGGTTTCTTCTTCTAAAAATGCGTCAAGATCGAGAATATCATTTGTACTATCTTCAGGAATAAACGGCGCGTAACTTTTCTAGACGCAGAGAGCGCAGCGAAAAGTGTGGTCTTGGGGGTCTCCCCCATGAACAACTTTTCAAGACAGAGGAAAGAAATAAACTGAGATAGGTAATTTTAGGGCGCGGTAGAAGTAATACAAATTTTAAATTATACAACCGCAACAATTCTTAACTTAATTTTAAACAAATTCTTCTGGAATGCTTGAATCTGCAATTGTATATACACTCCAGATTAGTGTGTTTCCTTAATTTCGTCCGCAAGCAATAGCTAGGTTCCCTGAAATGATTAGTAAATTTCTCGCATCACAACTTCGTCAGCCTTCAGGATGGTTTGGTAAGCAAGTTATTTCTAGAATTTTAAATAGAGATAATGCGGCTATGAATAAGCTTGCATTAAGAATGTTGAACTTGGAATCCTCTGATGAGCGCGTTTTAGAATTAGGCTTTGGTGGAGGTTATTTGCTAAAGAAAATTCTTAAAAAACCGGAGGTAAAATCTGTTGCTGGTATAGATATTTCTCCAGAAATGGTTGATTTTTGCAGAAAGCGTTTTGCTTCAGATATAAAAAGGGGTAAGTTACAACTAAAATGTAGCGATACTGTAAACAAAGCGTCTTTTGACAGCAATTTTACTAAAATTTGCACGGTTAATACTATTTATTTTTGGTCGGATGTCAAAGAAACTTTAACTCAACTGCATCAAATTTTGGAAGAAGAAGGTTCGTTAGTTATTTGTTTCAATTGCAAAGAATTTCTCAAACAAACAACTCTTCCCAGACATGGTTTTCAAATATATGACATCGAACAAGTCAAAGATTTAATGAAAGCTGTGGGTTTTAAGAACATTCAGTGGATTATGAATTCTCAACCCAAAGAACAATTTGTCTGTATCGTTGGGGAAAAGTAAAGGGAACGTAATAGGTAATTGGTAATTGGTAATAGGTAATAGGTAATGGGTAATATCTCAGTCATATAGTAAGTAATTAGCCGAACCTTATATTATAGACTTACAGGCGATCGCCCATTATCATAACGAAGTTAAAACAAGTGCTTTTTATATCTTACTAATAGCATTTTCAGTATAATTATTGATTAAATCTCGGCTTTATATGTGGCTCGTCAGTTTTAATTTACACTTATTTTTAATTTTAGGTGGGATTTGGAGTAGTTTCGGCAACTGGTGTTTACAACCAACTAGACACCTGAATACATAATTATCTAAAAATATCTGACTTATAAAAATGCGGATATGATATTAATGTACTTGGTATAAAAATATGTTTCCGAAATATGCCCCAGGCTCAAATATCATCTTCATTCTCGACTTCAGCTACGATATCCCAATTACGAGTATTACACCTCGCAGGTTCTCGCGTCTCTGAGTTCTACTACAGCCTATCAGTGAGAAACGTAAAAGGAGTCGTGCAACCCGTTGGTGTCAGCAGCCACTATGCCATCGTACATCCTGACGGGCTTTGGCAGTTGGGAGCATCCTTGGACGACTTGTCAGAAAAAATGTCAGTCCAAGATATGATTTCTCTACTGCCGACTCTCGATGTAGTAGTGCCCCATATGTACTGTTCTCTCGGTATGACGAGTTTCCGCTCTTTATTCGAGGATGTCATTGGCTTGCCCGTGGTGGGGTCTGCATCACACTGTACGGCACTCGCAACCAACAAAGCTCACACGCGTTGCATTGTGTCTGCATCTGGTGTGCGCGTCGCGGCTGCACAACAATTCCGCCAAGGAGATACTTTGACAATGAAACCCCCATTCATCGTCAAACCTAACTGCGAAGACAATTCGTTAGGAGTAACTTTGGTGATGAATCAAGCAGAAATCGCCGAAGCATTAAAACTTGCTTTTGAATATGACCAGACTCTGTTAATTGAAGATTACATTCCCGGCAGAGAACTACGTGTAGCTGTCATAGAGCGCGACGGTAAGCTTTATGTACTGCCCGCGATCGAATATTTACTATCAGAAGAACAACCCATCAGAACTGTGCGCGAGAAGCTCGATTGTTTACCTGACGGAACCCAGATCGAGCAAAATAAAAATGCCGCAGCTACACAGGTATGTCCCGCTAATCTCACTCCAGAACTATTTGACAAACTCGAGAGCGCTGCAAAAAGGGCACATATTGCTTTAGGTTGTCGCGATTTCTCTATGTACGACTTCCGCATACACGCACAAAGCAATGAACCCTATCTAATTGAAGCAGGCTTATTTTGGTGTTTCAGCGATCTTAGCGTAATTTCGCTTTTACTCAAAGCTGATGGACAAAATTTGGAAGATGTGATTTTGAAATTATGGAGTAGTGCTGCAAAGCGGACTCGTGTGGCTTGTGCTTCTCTGTTTAAGTACGCTTAGAACAACTCAATTAGACAAGTTCTCGTTCACGTTCATCGTTCTTCGTGGGCGTGTCCTGTCTAAGTCCCACCCTTTGGATGAACGCAGCGTGTCTGCGCTTGGCATAGAACATTGGATTACATTGGCTATTTCACTTTTTGTAATAATCCACCTTCAATATGACTAATTCAAAGCCCTGAAACCTGTCTTCCCCCCAAACGCTCTGTTTCTGCGGCGGGAAGCACATTCACCGAAACAGTCGCATAAGAACCCAATTTTTGAGCAATTATCATGAATCGAATAAAATCTCCCAACCCTTCCAACAAACGCGCATTTCTTAAACCACCGCAATCAACCCCATTAAATCCGATATCTCCTGCAAGCTTCATCACTTTAATTCTCGCTTCCTCATCATCTCCCGCCACAAAACAAGAAACGTTATTATCTTTCAACGGTGTCGGTGCAAGCTCAAATACTTCCTGCGCCATCGTGTTAAATGCTTTGACTACCTTAGCTTTAGGAACCTCTGACGCTAACTTTTCAGCCAAAGATTTTTGTATAGGCTCATAAGCAAAACCTTCGGGAATTTCAAAGTTGTTGCAATCAATCAAAATCTTCCCCGATAACGCTTCTATATTTCCTAGAACTTCCGCTGGATTTACGCCACGAATAGTGTAAAGCAATACCTCTCCCCATGCTGCGGCTTCATCGTTGGTACCACCTTGAGTGTTGTTTTCTGCTGAGTCTGCAACAGCTTCACCCTTTTCTTTCGTCCTCGCACCAAAGTATACCTGATGCCCTTGTTCTGCCCAAAGAATACCGAGGGAACGCCCCATATTTCCACTGCCGATTATGCCTATTTTCACGATCGCACACTCCTAAAATTTAACTAAATCAAAACAATACAGACAGGTCTGTATCGAATAACTATTTGAAAAATAACAGACAGGTCTGTATCATGTCAATAGTTGATTTGTTCTAAATAAATGCCAAAAAAAGCCAACAGTTCGGCGCGAGAACGTATATTAGAGGTAGCGAGCAAGTTGTTTTACGAGTATGGGATTCGGGCTGTAGGGGTAGATACAATAATTGCCGAATCGGGAGTTGCGAAAACTACGCTTTACCGCTATTTTGCATCAAAGGATGATTTAGTTGTGGCATTTTTAGAAGAGCGCGATCGCCTTTTTTGGGAATGCTTTGATATTGCAGTGGGAAAGCATCCAGATAATTCCAAGGCGCAATTATTAGCGGTATTCGAGTGGATAGATGAACTGTTGGTAAAACCGGAGTGTTACGGTTGTCCGTTTTTAATAACTACTAGCGAATTTCCTCAATTAGATTATCCAGGGCATCGAGTAGCGATCGCACATAAAAAAGAAATGCTTCAACGTTTAATTGTGCTTGCTGAAAATGCAGATATTCCGAATGCGGAACAGTTAGGAAAATATTTATTGTTGCTGGTAGATGGAGCGTTTTCGCAACGGCGATTATTTGGGTTAAATGAGTTTGAAAGTAATTTGAAAAATGCAGCGGGAATTTTGATAAATGCTTAAGAATGGTGCAAGATGTGAAAATGTTGGGTAATGCTGCATCTTCACTCTTCGTTCACTATAAAAGTTATTTATGCACCTTTAACCCAACCTACTAGCTGTAAGATTTTACGCAATCAATAGCAACCGAATTGTAGTTATTAAAAATGCGCGTTACGCCCTTGATGCGATTAGCTCTGCTAATCGCATAAAATGTAATTTATCAATAATGGTTATTGAACTTACTTATCTTAATTTCATTTATGAAAAAATTTAAGGAATTGATTCATAAGGAAACCCAGACAAAAAGCTCGCGGGGGTTTTGGGGGAAGATGGCTACACTTGCGATCGTATCGGCGATCGCTGGAGGATCGTTTGGATTTTTCTTAACTGGCAAACCGTTTTTGCAAGCTAATCTCAAACCAGAGGAAGCGAATTTTTTTGATGATAATGCTATTGATGGAGGACAATTTTTACAGCTAAATCGTCCTGTAAATATTTTGGTGATGGGAATGAGCGTACTTCCTCCAGATACGCAAAATGCACCGGAAGACACTAAGGATTTAGGATATTTACCGCAAGTAAATTCTTTTGATGGACTTTCGGATGTAATGTTATTGATTAGATTTGACCCGAAAAGTAAGCAATTAAATATGCTTTCTATTCCCAGAGATACCCGCACAGAAATAGAAGGTTATGGTTTAAGGAAAATTAATGCTGCTAATCGTTTGGGTGGTGCTTATTTAAGTGCTAAAAGCGTTCGTAATCTTTTAGGAGTAGATATAAACGGTTATGTTCGCATCAATGTTTTGGGAGTCGGTAAACTGATTGATGCTTTGGGGGGAGTAACGGTAAACGTTCCTAAAGACTTGAAATATCAAGATGATTCCCAACATTTATATATTAATTTAAAAGCCGGAGAACAACATCTTAACGGCGACGAAGCATTACAATTATTACGATTTCGTCACGATAGTCAAGCCGATATCGGGCGAATTCAACGGCAGCAGATGGTAATGCAAGCCTTGATCGAACAGTCATTAAATCCTGCAACATTATTACGTTCTCCGATTATTCTCGGTACTATAAAAGAAAATATTGATACAAACTTAACCCTTGATAGTTTACTAACTCTAGTTAATTTTGGAATCCGAATCGATCGCTCAAACATCCAAATGCTAACTTTACCCGGTAGAGTCAGCAGCAGCCAAGAATTTGAAGCAAGTTACTGGCTACCGGATGAAGAAGAAATGAAAGTAATTATGGCTCGTTATTTTGATGTTAGGTATTAGGAGTTAGGACCACCGGAGTTAGGAGTTAGGAGTGAGTAGTGAGTAGTTAGGACCACCGGAGTTAGGAGTTAGGAGTGAGTAGTGAGTAGTGAGTAGTGAGTAGTGAGTAGTTAATTATTTAGCCCCTTGTCTCCCCCTGAGCCGCACGCTTGAGCCGCACCTAGCGGTGAACGCGTGAACGGGTTGCGCCACTTGCGGAAGACGCGCTTATCCCGCGCAACGCAGTGGCTTACCATCTCCCCATCTCCCATCTCCCCATCCCCCCATCTGGTGATGCTCAAAACTTTAAAAATAATTACCATTAATGAAAGATAATTTATTAGAAGAGTCATGAAACTACCAAATGGTCCGCAAACCCCTTCATTTATTCAAATGTTTCAGTTTATCCTCAATCCTTTATCGATGCTGGAAAACTGTGCAAAACGCTACGGAGATATTTACACTTTAAACTTAAAATCTCGTGTGGTTTTTATTAGTAACCCGCAAGCGCTACAGCACATACTAACTAACGATACAAAGGGCTTTAGCATTCCATCAGAAGGGAATAAACCTTTTGAACCGTTGATGGGAAAGCATTCTGTAATTATGGCGAGCGGTAATGCACATCGCCGTCAGCGTCAGTTATTGATGCCGAGCTTTCATGGCGATCGCATGCGTTGTTACGGCGATACAATAAATCAAGTTACGTCGGAGATTATGAATCGATGGGAAGTTGGCAAAACTTTCGACGTGCGAGAAGGGATGCAGGCTATTACCATGCGGGTAATTATGCAGGCAGTGTTTGGAATTTATGAAGGCGATCGCGCTACTGAATTAGAAAAACTTCTTGGTTCAATTCTAGAGGTTGGAGGAAGTTCCCCTATCAATGCAGCTTTTATGATTTTCCCAATTTTACAACGGGATTTAGGTGCAAAAAGTCATTGGGGAAATTTTCTTCGTCAGAGGGAACGTATTTATCAATTGTTAAATGATGAAATAGAAGAAAGACGTGCCAACCCAGATGATTCGCGTACTGATGTTTTAAATATGTTATTGGCAGCGCGGGATGAGAATGGCGAAGCGATGACTAATGCCGAATTACGCGATGAATTAATAACATTGTTATTTGCAGGACACGAAACCACTGCAACTGCTTTAACTTGGGCTTTTTACTGGATTCATAAATTACCTGAAGTGAGAGAAAAGTTATTAGAAGAAATTGATAGTTTAGATGAGAATCCCGATTTTAATACTATTTATAAACTGCCATATTTAAATGCGGTTTACTGCGAAACTTTGCGAATTTATCCGGTAGCATTACTTTTATTTCAGCGAAAGGTAGAAAAACCCGTTTCGTTGTGCGGTTATGATTTAGAGCCAGGTACATTATTATATGGTTCAATTTATTCGGTTCATCAAAGAGAAGATTTATATCCCGAACCCAAGAAATTTAAACCAGAACGCTTTTTAGAAAGACAGTTTTCACCTTACGAATTTATACCTTTTGGTGGAGGTGCAAGACGCTGTATTGGGATGGCGTTGGCTCAATTTGAAATGAAGTTGATTCTGACAAAAATTTTGAAAAACTTGGAGTTAAATTTAGTTGATAATGGTGAAGTAAAACCCAAACGTCGCGGTTTAGTAACTGGTCCGAATCGTTCGATTCAAATGGTAGTTAAAGATAAGCGATCGCTTAAGTCTCGTAGCTTAGAAACGGTTGGTTAGGATTTTGGGTTTTGCTCAAATTGGCGCTGAAATAATATATACTTAGCGCCAATTTTTCATGTAGCGAATTTTAGATTATAAAATACGTAAATCCACTTTAGTATAGTTATAGAAAAGTCACAAATTATGTCATACAGCGACTTTAAAACAATAGATCAAGCTGTTGCTGCATTAGAATTAACTGTAGAGGATATTCCTCATTTGTTCGGTAAAATTGATAAGATAGAACCTTCTCAACGTCTTAAAGAAACCTTGGATGAAACTTTAGATTTAGCATCGAGTATTAGTACGGAAAAAGCTCGCTCGGAATTAATTATTACGCCAATATTATTAGAGATAAGGCGAAAATTTGAGAATAAAATCGGTTACTTTTCCGGTAATACGTTTAATATTGATGAATCCAAGAGTTTAACTGGTGCTTGTGATTTTCTCTTAAGTGCATCTAGCAATCAATCATTGGTAACTGCTCCGGTTTTAACATTAGTGGAAGCTAAAGATAATGATATCCGTATCGGGTTAGGACAATGTATTGCTCAAATGGTTGCTGCTCAAATTTTCAATACTCGTAAAGGATTGGAACAACAAACTATTTATGGTGCGGTTTCTACAGGTACTAACTGGAAATTTATGATGTTAGAAAATAATTTAGTAAAAATTGATTTGACTGAATATTTTATTACTCAATTAAATCAGATATTAGGGATTTTGGCTGAACCGTTTAGAATTTATTTTACAGGTTAACTTATTACAACATTATTTTTGGTCAGATTATTTTTGTCCAAAGATATGCTACATAAATATTCATAATAAGTGTTTTTTGTCAATACGTATTTAATGATTTATATGTATATAAATTATCTAATTTTTGATATAAATTTAGTTACGATTAAATTAAAAAAATCTCATAAATTCTACTGATAAAAATTACAACAATTAGTGTAAATTAGTTGTAGGATGCATCGGCAATTGCAAGGGATTTTTTTGTGTAAATACCTTGTTAGATAGTCTTTTAAATAATATAAGTCAGCCCTAATTGAATGAATGTAATTAGCTAAAATTCAGTTGTAAAACTGTGTTAGTTTTCTCGTGCATAATTTTTCATAATTATTAGAGAATATCGACCCACAGAAATATCAAATCTCAAAATTTCAGGTTAAAAAATATGCCTTCTACCTTCAATCTTTCAGCACCATCTACTTTTAGTTTACAAGAAGCTACAGTTGATGATATTCAAAAAGCATATGATTTTGGAGCTTTGAGTATAGAGGAATTAACTCAACTCTACCTGAATAGAATTACAGCTTATGACGATCGCGGACCGAATCTTTCTGCGGTTATTTCTGTTAATCCCAATGCTTTGGAAACAGCGAAGGAATTAGATGCAAAGTTGAGAAGTCAGGGTGCGGATGGAGCTTTGTATGGAATTCCGGTACTTTTAAAAGATAATTATGACACCTTTGATTTACCAACTACTGCGGGTTCCGATGTTTTAGCGGGTTCGATTCCTCCTGATGATGCTTTTACTACCAGCGAATTTCGGGATGCTGGAGCGATTATTTTGGGTAAAACCAATATGAGCGAATTTGCTCTTTCCTCTGGAAGACTTGGTTACAGTTCTTTGGGGGGTTTAACGCTCAATCCTTATAATCTCAATCGCGATGCTAGTGGTTCGAGTAGCGGTACTGGGGCTGCGATCGCCGCAAATTTTGCGACTTTAGGTACTGGTACGGATACAGCGGGTTCTGTTCGCGGTCCTGCTTCCGCTACGAGTTTGGTGGGAATCAAGCCGACGCGGGGATTGGTGAGTGCTGATGGTATAGTTCCCCTGGCGCTTACCGCAGATGTTGCCGGTCCGATGGCTTTGACTGTTGAAGATGCGGCGATCGCACTAGGAGTAATGGCTGGTGTCGATCCTAACGATCCTGCAACGGAAGCGAGTAAGGGTAAAACTTTTGATGACTATACTCAATTTTTGGATAAAAATGCCCTCAAAGGTGCAAGAATTGGTGTAGCGCGGGATTATTTCGGCGGAAACGAGGAAGTTGATAATCTGGTAGAAGCAGCTATTGATAATATGAGGGCTGCGGGTGCAACCGTGATTGAATTAGATATTCCCGATACGGTAGTAGAAGCTTCTAATTACGGTACTTTGTTAAATCCCGTAGTTCAAGCTGAATTCAATCCGCAGATTGAGGAATATTTGGGTACTCTTGATGAGGAATATCCGCAGAATTTAGAGGAATTAATTGCAGCTAGCGAAGATCCAGCATTGGTTAATTCGGAAACTCCGGTTAATCCCAATCGGATTGCAGTGTATGAGGATTCGTTGGAATTTGGTGGTTTGGATAATCCCGAATATCAAGCAGCGATTAACGAGGGAATTCCCCAATTGCAGGAAGAGTTAAATAATATTTTTGTTGATAATAAATTAGATGCGATCGTTTATCCAACCATTGCCACTCCACCGACACCGATTACTGACTCCGAAGGTAATGTAATAGAAGACCCAACTTATCAAGCTAATTTAGATAATATAGGCGGCGACCCCTATCGCGCAAATTATTTAGGAAATTTAACTGGTTTTCCCGATATCACTTTACCTGTAGGATATACCGAACAAGGTTTACCCGTGGGTATGTCTTTATTCGGACAAGCATTTACCGAACCTACTTTGATAGGATTAGCATATGCCTACGAACAAGAAAATCCGGTTAGGGTTCCACCATCAACTACACCAGCTTTACCGGGAGAAAAGTTTGAATATCTCACCGAAGTTTTAATTGTTGGCGATGCTGGTGATGATATTTTGGAAACCGAATTAATACCAGATTTTGATGGTAATAAAGATGTAGTGTTTGCAGGTTTTGGTGA
The DNA here is from genome assembly GCA_965234645.1 of Rivularia sp. (in: cyanobacteria). Classification (GTDB taxonomy): domain Bacteria; phylum Cyanobacteriota; class Cyanobacteriia; order Cyanobacteriales; family Nostocaceae; genus Rivularia. Next base: position 2,257,650 of record OZ248344.1, read on the forward strand.
TGATTTAGTAGATACGACTCAAAGTATTTCCGGTGGTAATCGGGTATTCGGTGGTAGCGGTGACGATGAATTATTTGCCGGGATAAACGATAGAGTTAATGGTGGTAAAGGAAATGATATTTTAGATGCATCTACTGGTAGGGGAGGCAATCGTTTAAATGGTGGTGATGGAAACGATACCTTTTTTGCAGGTGGTAACGATAGATTAATTGGTGGTAATGGTAATGATAGCTTTTTTATTACCGAAAAAGGTGGAAATATCATTAATGGTGGTGCTGGTAAAGACCAATTTTGGATTGTGAATGCAGAATTACCAGAGGAAGTAAATACTATTACTGACTTTGAAAGTGGAGTTGATGTAATTGGCATTGGGGGATTAGATTTATCTTTTGAAGATATCACTTTTAAAATGGATGATGGTAATACCGTAGTAAATATTTTGAATCAAGATGTCGCTGTTTTATTGGGAGTAGGGGGACTTGGGGAGAGTGATTTTGCTTTTCTGACATAAAGAGTTTTCTAGCACACCCGCTCAGGGTTGCAAACCCCCGCAGTTGCTACAACGGAGGGAACCTCCGCAACGCACTGCTCTCCAAGCTAATAGCGAAAGTCCTATAAATAGGACTCAAATACAAACCTAAACTAGTTCCCAGTCTCCGACTGGGAACCCATGACAAAAGGCTCTGCCCTAGAATAAACCTTACAAACCATTCCCAATTAAAACAAAAGGTGCCCAATAATAAGGATGAGCAAAGCTTTTTGATTCAGATAATAAAAATGTTATCTTCCAGTCCATTAAAATGGACTTATGCTATTAGCCTGGGGTTTGCAACCCCTGGTGGTTGTGAATTATCAGCAGAAACCTTACAATCCATTCCCAATCAACACAAAAGGTGCCCAATAATAAGGATGAGCAAAGGTTTTTGATTCAGATAATAAAAATGTTATCTTCCAGTCCATTAAAATGGACTTATGCTATTAGCCAGGGGTTTGCAACCCCTGGTGGTTGTGAATTATCAGCAGAAACCTTATAATCCATTCCCAATTAAAACAAACGGTGCCCAATAATAAGGATGAGCAAAGGTTTGTGATTCAGGTTTTTTACCCGATGATGGTATTTCTTCTGGTATTAAACCCCCGGCTCTTTTAATATCGCTGACAGTCACATCTTTGTTATAAAGTAACTGCAACTGTGCTAAACGCATCGCTTCAGCTTTGGTAATTGGTTGTTTACTGTTGGCGAGATTACTATAGAAATTTTGCATTAAGGTACTGGTGCTACTATCAGAAACTTGCCATAATGAAGCGATAACCGATTTTGCACCTCTATTAATAAAAGAATAAGCGAGACTTGCTATTTCCACACCATCTTGACGTTGACTTGCGAGTGCTGTTTGACAAGCGGAAAGTACTACTAAATGAATATTACTCAATCCTGCTAAATTTTGTATATCATTTATTTTTAATTTAGGTATATCTGAATCCCCATTTCCTTTTTCTTTTCCTTTTCCTAATAGTAAGTATGATGCTTTATCTCTACCAGGAACAAATTCGCCGTGAGTTGCAAGGTGTAGAATATTGTTACCTGTAAGATTATCTCGTAAAGTTTTATAATCAAAAGATTTATTGAGATATTCTTTCCCTGGATATATTCCTTTATCCTTATTGCTACTTTTTACAATATTATCTACTTCTGTTGGTACATTATTTAGTGCGGGGAAACCACCCACAGCGTCTGAGACTCCCATTGCCAAAACTTTTGTATCTTGAATTTTTGCAGGTAGTCTAGCGCTAGTGTTGGTTAAGTCTGCTGATAGTACATTGTGAATCGTGTAATTTTCAATTAAATATCGCTTACCGTCGTACAATGCACTCATGGGAACGTAACGAGTGACTCTATCGAGAGCGAATACCAAATTTTTGATTTTATTTTGCTGTAATTCCTCTTCTAACGGTTTAATCAACCAGCTATATAGTTTTTCACTGACAGGTTTGATTCTAGCGATATCATCAGCACCACAATAAGCACGTTTTTCGCATTTTTCCATTAACTCACGGAATTGTTTAACGGTCTTTCCTAATTCATCGCGAGATACTTTAACTTCAAACTTTTTCGCTACATCACCAGAATACAGCAATAACCAAAGTTTATCTTCCATCACCAATGGATAAACCATTACCGTACCCGGTTGGGATTTAACAATTTCCCCCGCTTTGGGACTATCGGGACGGAATGTATTAGGATCGGTAGTGATGCGATCGCGAATTTCTTTGTCAATTTTTTCCAAGTCTTGATTAAACTGAGTCAGTAAAGCTGTAAGTCTATCGTTAAGTTGACTTTTCTCTTTACAATCAGTCTTTTCACATTCACTAATTTGTCTGGATAAAGCAATAATCGACTCACTTTTAGTTTTTATTTCTTGCTCTTTATCAGTTAACGGTACTTCAGGTTTCGTAGTATCAGTTTTACCTTCAGCAAAATCGCGGATTTCTTGGATTTTCAATAAATCTATTACTTGTCGTGCTTCTGCTTGTCTTCCTTGAGAAATCAACAATTCGGCTAATTCCCGGTAAATATCGGCTGTTTTAGTACCTTGAAAATCAACTACCGTATCCAAGAAAGAGTTTTGTAACTCCGGTGGTAAACCTTCTATTCCCCGACGGATTGTTTCAATTCCGTTGATTGCTTGCTTGTAATAACTAATCGCAACGTTAGTTTGATTTAACTTGCGGTAAACTCTACCCAAACCAGCATAAATACCCCATTCACTACCAGCTATATTTTCCGGAGTTTGAATTGCGATCGCTTGTTGATATACTTTGGTTGCTTCGGAATTTCTACCAAATCGATAATGAATCATTCCCAGGAAGTTAAAAGCATCTTTTTCAAATACTGGATTTTCAACCTTTCGAGCAAATTCTAAAAACTTTTGGGCTGAATTCATAGCATTTGCATCATTACCCAACTCACCATAACCAAGACTTAACATCCGATGAGCGAAAGCTTGTAATTGTGGTACTTTGATTTCTTGGAAGATAGTTAAAGCTTGCTGGGATAACTCAACAGTTTTCTGGGGTTCACCTTGAGCAAAATGGGTATTTGCAAGGGACAATAAAGCTATACCTTCACCGCGACGGTTTTTCAATTTCTGCGATGTTGTCAGCGCTTGTTGATAGTAATCGCGGCTTTTTTGGTAATCTCCCAAGTTGCTGTAAATATCGCCCAAATTGAACTGAGGAGAAATTAAGAAAACTGGACTTTCTAGTTGTTGAGCAATTTTCAAACTAGCTTTGGTTAATTCTAATGCTTTGTGATAATCTTTGAGTGAAGCGTAATAATAACCAAGATTATTTAAAGCATTCAATTCTAAGATCGGACTTTTTAATTCTCGTCCTATTTTCAATCCTTGCTCAATCAATTCTTTGGCTTTGGTATATTCACCAACAACTCGATAAGCATTACCTAAATTAATAAGTAACTCTGCTTCCCGATCGCGTTGATTGATTTTTCTCGCTAATATTATATTCGGTTGAGCAACAGCAATTACTTTCTGATAATTTCCTAATGCTTCATACATTTCGCTCAATCCAATTGAAAATGTTACTTCTCCTTGAAAGTTTTGTATTTGTCTTGATATAGTTAAAGCTTTTTTTGCTGTTTCGATACCTTGCTCATATTTACCTTGATATTTATATGCTTGAGTCAGAAGTCCTAAACCTAATGCTTCTTGAAATATAGAGCCAACTTGCCTTGCTAAAGTTATCGCTTGCCTTGCATTTTCCTCGGCTTTAACTGTATCTCCTAACAATAAATAACTTCGACTCAGAGAACCAAGAGCGCTTCCTTTATAAATATTAAGTCCTGATTTTTCTAAAACAGCATAACTTTGTTGAGCAAACTCTAATGCTTTTTGATAATTCCCTTGGTTGCGATAAATATCACTAAGATTATGCAAAATTCTGTATTCTGATTGAGTATCTTTCAACTGTTGAGCAATTATCAAAGCTTTCTCACTAGTTTCCAATGCTAAAGCATAATTTCTTTGTTTTTGATAAATGTTGCTCAGTTCAATTAATACCTTCACTTCTATTTCAGGTTGTTTAATTTGTTGAACAATTTTTAAAGCTAATTGAGAAGATTCAATTGCTTTTGGTAAATTATCGAAAGTATTACCATATAAAAAAGCTAAATTAAGCAGCGCTTCTACCTCTAATTCAGGTTTTTGAAGAGATTGAGCTTTTGTTAAAGCTTTTTGAGCAACATCTAAAGCTTGATTATATTTTCCTAAACTTGCATAAGTAGAACTTAATACCTCTAAAGCATTAAATTGATACAGAAAAAAAACGTCTTTTTGAATGGGTGATAGTGTATTAATGTCAATTTTTTGTAATACAGCTAAAGACTCTTGATTTGCTGACAGTGCTTTTTCATGCTCACCTATTCCATTATAAGTAGCAGATAAAGCGATTAATTTACCCACCTCACCTAATAAGTTTTTCTGCAATCGAGCAATTTCTAATTCCCTAAGACTAACTTCAATAACTTTATTTGTTTTGCTTTGTAAAGTGTAAATCAAACTAAGCTTTGATAAAGCCAATGATTCTGTGTCTAAATCTTTGACTTCTCGTGCAATTGTTACCGAATTTTGTAAAATATCTAAAGCTTTATCGTAATCTTTTGATGAAATGTAACTTCCTCCCAAATGATTTAAAGCTTGAGCTTCTAATTTTCGCTGTTTTAATTCTCTAGCAAGCATCAAAGCTGATTGAGCATAATCAATCAAACGAGAAGGGGAAACATTTGTGGCGGAATAAACGTTTAGCAGCCAATCTAGGCGACGAAATTCTTCCAAACGCATACTATTTTTTTGTGCTAAGGCTAAAGCTTGTTCGCCATATTCTATCGCACGTTCCATATTATTTTGGCGGAAATAAATCAAAGATAAAACAATAATTCGTTTAACCTCAGCAACAGGATTATCTATCTGACTATTTACTAATTTTGCTTTATCTAAAACCGCAAAAGCACGGGGATATTGATTTAGTGCAGCATATGTTTGTGCAATTATATAGAGAGTAAAACCAGCTTGGTATTTATCCCCGACTTCTTCATGAATACGATTAGCTTGCTCTAAAAATTTTAATGCTTGACTCTCTTGATTGAAGCCATAACTATAAACTATGCCAATGTTTGCAAGGGTTTTACCTTCACCAAATCTATCATTTACCCGACGACGAATAACCAAAGCTTGCTGTAACAACTCTAAAGCTTTTTTATATTCCTTCTTACCAAAATAAACCAAGCCAATATTATCTAAAGTTTCCCCTTCTCCTTTTACATCCTTCAACTGACGACGAATAGTTAAAGCTTGCTGTAAAACTTGATTTGCTCGATCGTTTTCCTCTAAACGAATGTAAACTTCACCAATATTGTTAAGTGTTCGAGCAATTTCCGCTTTATTATTCTGCTGTCGTCGAACTTCTAACACCCTTTGCAAAACTGGTAGGGCTTGAAAATATTGTCCCCTACGATATAGCTGCACTCCTCGATCGAAAAGCTTATCTGCTTCTGTTGTAAAGTTTTGAGCAATTGAATTTCTAAGGGCTGGGGATGGGGTTTCTCCATACACTGGAATACTCAGTGAAAGCATCATGCTAACGAACATCAAGCTAAGAAACTTTAAGCGGGAATACATAAACCAAACTCTCACAAGATATAAATATTTTATATAACGCGCTTTGTTAGTACTAAGGTAAATATTTATTACTGCGTTACGTTTATGTATATATCCTGGGGTTTGGGGGGTTATGCAGTTTTTGGTTCGTAGTTGCGCTTTAGCGCTCAATATTACCGATGGTGCGTTACGGCAAAACGATAATATATTGGTTTATTTCGATAACATTTCGTAGCCGTAACACACCCTACAAAATTGCAAATATTAAACAAACAAATGCGACACCGTACAAACAAATTTAGGTAACATCAGTGAAGTTAACTCATCAGCAACAAACAAAGTTTCTACTAACTTTAAAAGCGCTTTATCCCGTCGGTAAACCTCAACTTGCTGCGATCGCCAATCCAAAATCCAATATTCTTGCACTCCCCTAGTAACATATAATTTCAACTTTACTTCTCTATCTCGACGTTGGTTTTCAACACCTTCAGAAAGCACTTCAATAACTAATTCCGGCGCACCTCTTAAATGTCCCGCTTCATCAAGTAACATTGTCAGACGCTCTTTACTCACCCAAACCACATCAGGAATTACGTTGTCAGCATCGGTAAAAATTATTCCTGGATTCAGAGCTGCTTCTCCTAAACCACTTGATTTTGACCATTTATTCAATTCAGCACAAGCATTCCCAACCGCTTTCTGATGATTCCAATGTGGTATTTTAGTGATGAACAATTCCCCATCAATAATTTCATAGCGATCGCCATTATCTGGCAATAGCTCAATATCAGCTATAGTCCATCGTACCCGTTCATCAGTGCTTTGGCTCATGGGATTTTCATCTTGCGGTGTTATTGATATTTTAGCTTTAATACCATTTCACCGAATTCTTGATACAAATCAAAATAAATATTGATGGTGCGTTACAGCATCACGATGATATATCTGTTTATTTTGTTAACATTTCGTAGCGGTAACACACCCTACAATTAATAATTAGTCCACGCAGGTGGACTTTGCTTGTGTAGCAGCGATTTCAATCGCCGGGTTATATTTACTTTAACCTTTAACCTTTAACCTTTAACCTTTGATCTCAACATGGCTAATTCTTTAATCCAAACCCTACAATTAATTGCCAATCCCATCAACTTTTTTGACAACCATGCCCAAAAATACGGCGATACCTTTAGTTTACGAGTTTTGGGTATAAATTCTCCGCCAGTTGTCTTTTTTAGCAGCCCTCAAGCTATTAACGATTGTTTCGCTATTTCTGCCAATAAATTAGATTTTAAAAAAGCTACTCACGTATTCAAACCTTTATTCGGCAGCGATTCTATTGTCTTTCAAGAAGGTAAATCCCACAACCGACAACGACAATTATTAATGCCTCCATTTCATGGCGATCGCCTCAAATCTTACGGTGATACAATCTGCAATATTACTAATAATGTAACTCGCGATTGGAAACCTGGTAATACTGTTTCCATGCAGCAAGTAATGCCGGATATTACTTTACAAATTATCCTGCAAGTGGTATTCGGAATCACTCCAGGTGAACGTTACGAAAAATTAATAAAACTATTAACCGCGTTATTAGATGATATTACTAAACCGTTGTTTTCCAGTTTATTTTTCTTTCCACCTTTACAGCAAGATTTAGGAAAATGGAGTCCTTGGGGAAATTATCTCAAAAGACGGGAAGAAATTGATAAGTTAATATATGCTGAAATTTCCGAACGTAGAACAAGTAATGATAATTTAGGGGAAGATATTTTAAGTCTTTTGATGTCAGCGAGTGACGAAGACGGGGAGAAAATGACTGATAAGGAATTACGAGATCAATTAGTTTCTTTATTGCTTTTGGGTTACGAAACCACTTCTGGAGTTTTAGCGTGGTTATTCTATATGATTCACTCGCATCCACAAGTTAAAAATAAATTGATTAACGAGTTACATTTAGATGATTTAAATAAAAATTCCCCAGAAAAAATTGTTCAACTACCTTACCTCAATGCAGTTTGCTCCGAAACCATGCGACTTCACCCCATCGCTTTAATTTGCACTCCCCGCATGGCTGTAGATAAAGTAGAAGTTGCAGGAGAAAAGTTCGATCCAGGTACCGTTTTAGTTCCCTGCATATATTTAGCTCATCGTCAGGAAGCAACTTATCAACAGCCAGATAAATTCATTCCCGAAAGATTTTTGCATAAAAAGTTTTCCGCATTTGAATATCTGCCCTTTGGGGGAGGTTATCGCGGCTGTATTGGTGCTGCTTTTGCAGTGTATGAAATGAAGTTGATTTTAGCGACGATTATCCAAAAATTTGAATTGGAATTAGTCGATCCAAATCCAGTAAAACCCGTGCGTCGGGGAATTACAATTGTTCCCAGTGGGGGAGTGTCGATGAAAGTTATGGAAACTATTTAATACTCACGGTTATCGATCCTTTATTTTGTAAATCTGAAATTAATCCCTTTTCATCTCCCGCATCTTCCCCCTCTCCGATGACTTGGAGAGGGCTGGGGTGAGGTTCATTTCCACTTAAACTGAAATTCTACCCCAGTATCTCGAAAGAAGTAAAACAGCAGGTAGAAATTCTGTAATTAAAGCTTTTAGAAGTTGGGTAAGAGAACAAATACAATAACCTCACCCCCTTCCCCTCTCCTTACTAAGGAGAGGGGTGTCCGGAGGACGGGGTGAGGTTGAATGTGTACTTCACTTAACCGAAATTTGATAATACTCAAAACAAAAGCTATTTATCAACTAATGCAGCTTCAATTGTGGAGATTTTTACCGCAGCATTAATAATATCCTGTCCGGTACGAGTATTTTTATATTCGATATTATTCACGCCGACAATGTAGTATTGTGAACCAATAGTAGCGATGATCGGACCACCGGAAGAACCTCCAGCAGTATCGCAATCATGTAATAAAAGCTCTGCTTCTTCTGCTGTGATACTACAACCTTTTTCAAAACCTGCTATCATTCCTGGATTAAATTTAGGGAAATCACCGGAATATCCCACAAAAAAGAAAGCATTTTTATTACGAACAAGAGTTGAAGATGGTATCGATTTCCATCCTAGATAACCATATTTACGACCCAAAGGTTTATCTAATACCAAAATAGCCCAGTCTTTAGAATTGTCTTGATTTCTATTTTTGAAATCAGTACCGTAAACAACTTTTTCAACAGAAGCAATATCTCTAGAGTTACTAACTTTACCGTTGATAAAATTCGGCAAAAATTTAATTTCCTTACTTAATACACCAGTTTCGGGATCGATAACGCAGTGAGAATTAGTGAGAACGAGATTATCGTAAATTAGAGTTCCCGTACAATGATAGCTTTTAACATCAGCAGTTGTTCCCTCAACCCTACCAATTGTTGACCAAGGGTATTTATTGCTAGTCATGAGAATGCGATCGTCATAACCGTCGGGTATTCCTCGACTTGTACTTTCATTTGGTTTGATTGATTGTTCTAAATCATTTGGAATAAAAGGTTTTCCCTTACCTGGTAATTCAAAATTACCTCGCTTCTCAGATTGAATAAATTTGGGATTAGGAACTTCGGGATTATTTTGTGCTTTTACCGACGAACTTATGGCGATCGCACAAGTAATTGCAGTTGTAATCAATAGAGCAATAGATTTGTTGTTGATGGTAATACTCATGGTTATTTCTCCTTTATTTTGTAAATGTGAAATTAATCTCTTTCTATCTCGTGCATCTTCCCCCTCTCCTTGACCTACCGTGTACACACATCTCGTGAGATCCCCCTAAATCCCCCTTAAAAAGGGGGACTTTAACTCCAATTCCCCCCTTCTCAAGGGGGGCTAGGGGGGATCTAAATGTCTGGGATACTTAGTTTCTCTTCCGGTCATTTCCACTCCCCCTGCAAAGTAAAAGCCGCCCAATAATGCGGACTCCGCCAATCTGGATTAGCCCATAACTTACGCTGTGCAGCCCGTAACGCTTGGCTAGGAGTTTTATTCTCCTGCAACATCTGTTTATAAAACTCCTGCATCAACACCGACGTACCTTTATCGTTAACATTCCACAAAGACAAAGCAACTCTTGCCCCACCTGCATACATCAACCCTCTTGTCAAGCCCACTAAACCTTCACCGCTGACATTTTTACCAAGTCCGGTTTCGCAAGCACTTAATACAATTAATTCTGCTGGGTAATCTTGCTCGAATAAATCTGCTAAACGTAAATAACCGGGGATTTGTTCGCCATCCTTATTAACCAAAGATAAAACAATTCCCGACAATTCCGGTTGGTCGGGATTGACAAAACCGTGAGTTGCAAAGTGTAGAATTTGGAATTGATTGAGATTTTTACTTGTCGCCCAATTATAGTTAGCGTCAAAGTTAAATGCTTGGAGATTGTTGGTTGAAGAAACGAGTTTTAATATTTCTTGAGCTTCTATTTTTGTATTTTTTAATCTATCCCAACCTTCACGATTAAGACTTTTCGCGGAACGTTGGAGAGCAGAACGTTCTAAATCAAGTTCGGGAGTAATAGTTTCTTCTTTACCCGTAACTCGTTGGTCTTTGGAACTATATACTGGATCTGCAAGGATGGCGATTTTTTTAGGTGCAATTTTACGTTTAGCGATTTTTTCACGTTGGATAGCAATAGTTGATGCTGAAGGTAAATTAACAATTTCGTGGTTGAGCATCAAGGGTTGATAGTTAGTATAATTAATATTTCCCCCTGGAATTGGTTCGGGATTAATTCCACCTCTGACCTCTCCCCCAGCCCCTCTCCTGCGAGGAGAGGGGAGTTTGTCTTGCTCCCCATTCCCTTGTAGGGAAGGGGGTTGGGGGGTTAGGTCATGTAACGCTGCAAAAGGAATCTGTTGCAATACACCATCAGCGACGATGACTAATCTTTTTCCAGCTAACTTATCTTTTACAGGTGCAAGAATAATTTCGCTGAGTTTTTGGGCTGGATCAATCGGTAAATTATTTATTGCTAATGCACTGTAAAATTCTTTGGCAATTTTTTCAATTTCTTCACCAGGAGGTAGTTCGTAACTACTCAGAGAAGTTGGTGTAACTAACCATAAATAACTGCGTTCCTTACCCAGGGAATATTGCAGCAATACGGTGTTTTTATCTAATTGCTGTTGAATTTGGGGTAATTTTAACGGTTCTGGGTTAGTAATTTTATCCCGTTCTGGATTTTGAGCGCGGATTTTTGCTTTAAGTTGTTTTTGTTGGTTGATGATATTTTGAATTTCGGTTTCGGTTTGTTTAATTGTGTCTTTTGGTGGTTGCTCTTGATTGATTAACTGAGCCAGAATTTTTTCTTGAGCTTGACGTTTAAGCTGTAATTCTTTTTCTTCAGCAATTAATTTGGGGTCAACATTTTTGCTGATTTCGGCATTAGCTTGAGCTAATAATTCGATTAAACCACGAGCGCGAGAACGTTCTGAAATGTGTAGCGCTAATGCATCGTTTCCTTGTGATGGGTTTTTCTTGTGTTGTTCCATCAATAGGTCGATGTAGAATTTGTAATAACCTTGGACTGTGGAGAAGTAGGTGGTTTTTAAGTCTTGGTTGGTATAGGTACCGCGTAAGTCTTCGATGATGGCGATCGCGCTTTCGATATGTTTGAGGGATGCTTGTAAATTGCCTTGTTGACGTTCTAAGTCAGCAAGATTTCCTAGAGTCTGGGCTTCTCCACCCCTGTCTCCCACTGCACGTCTCAATGGTAAAGCTTGGTTAAAAAATTGCAGTGCTTTTTGCTTTTCTCCTAAATCCGAGTAGACAACACCAATATTATTAAGTGTAGTGGCTTCCCTACCCCTGTCTCCCACCGCACGAAATAAAGGTAAAGCTTGGTTAAAAAATTGTAGAGCTTTCTGCTTTTCTCCTAAATTCAAGTGGACTGCACCAATATTATTGAGGGTAATGGCTTCTCCATTTCTGTTTCCTACCGCACGATGCAAAGGTAAAGCTTGGTTTAAAAATTGTAGTGATTTTTGCTTTTCTCCTAAAGCATCGTAGATTTTACCAATACCTGTGAGGGTAGTAGCTTCTCCATTTCTGTTTCCTACCACACGATGCAAAGGTAAAGCTTGGTTCAAGTATTGTAATGCTTTCTGCTTTTCTCCTAAAGCGTCGTAGATTGCACCAATATTATGGAGGGTAGACGCTTCTCCACTCCTGTCTCCCACAGCACGTAATATAGGTAATGCTTGGTTGTAGTATTGCAGTGCCTTTTGGTTTTCTCCTAAATCCGAGTAGACTGCACCAATATTATTAAGGGTAGTAGCTTCTCCACCTTTGTTTCCTACCGCACGATACAAAGGTAAAGCTTGGTTATAGTATTGCAATGCTTTTTGCTTTTCTCCTAAATCCGAGTAAACTTGACCAATATTGTTGAGTGTAGTGGCTTCTCCACCTTTATTTTCCACTGCACGAACTAAAGGTAAAGCTTGGTTGTAGTATTGCAGTGCCTTCTGTTTTTCTCCTAAATCCGAGTAGACAGTACCAATATTATTAAGAATACCGGCTTCTGCTTCTTTACCCCTGTTACCTACCGCACGTAATATAGGTAATGCTTGGTTATAGTATTGCAGAGCCTTTTGGTTTTCTCCTAAATCCGAATAGATTCCACCAATATTACTGAGTGTAGTGGCTTCTCCACTCCTGTCTCCCACTTCACGATATAAAGGTAAAGATTGGTTGTAATATTGCAGAGCCTTTTGTTTTTCTCCTAAATCCGAGTAAATTCTACCAATAATAAAAAGAGTAGCAGCTTGCGATTCCTTATCTCCGAGCTTCTCCCACAAAATCAGCGCTGCTTCCCATTTCTTCCTCGCTGCTAGCAGTGATTCCTTACTTCCTTGGTTAAATAATTGCAATGCTTCATTCGATAACTTTTCTGCTTCAGCGCGGGTTGCATCCGATCGCGTTTCTCCCTGTTGAGCGATTTCTAAATTCCTAGAAGCATATACTCTCCCCACATCGGAAATCAAAAATACAGTTAAAAATACAGCAAAGGCGCGATGCGTTAAAGCTCGAACATCGTAATGTTGTTTGCTCATAATTTATTACTTCGAGTGATTTTTCTATAGCTATAAACATCTATATCTAGCGCCTTCCTAATTATGCAGTTACTGTTTTACCCGCAAAATTACTGAACGATAAACCGCAGAGACGCGGAGAGCGCGGAGGAAGGAGGTAGGGAGAGATAAGGAGTAAGCAGTAGATAAGCCGATGAAAGCAATATTTTCGACATCTTGAAAGCTCCACATATTATCTATGTGACCTGATAAGCTGGATGCCCTAAGTATTCTAAAACCGAAAATCTCAGTTACATTAAAGTATTCGGTCTTGACGCAAAAAATTACGCTAAATTTATCATTACTTTACATTTATTACGAATTTTCTCTGTGTTATTTGCTTTTTTTTGTAACAGCTTGATATTTGCAAGCTAGATATAATAGGAATAGCCTCATTAAAAACTTTATCTCTGATTAAATAATGTAAAGGCAGACGAGGTAGTTCAACACTTTACCAGCTTAGTAGGCTCGGAAATTGAAATTTCCGAACTTCATGTCAATGTTCCCGATGAAATACCAGAAAATGTAATTCGCACTGTCACGGAAAACTGTAAAACTTTGAAGTTTGAATCTCAAGAATTTGAGCAAAAATAGGCTTTAATCACATTTATGATTGATATTAATATTCTATACAGAACAAATGTTCTGTTGGAAGTTACTAACCCTTAACCTTCCATTTCTTGTAAAATTGCCTCAACCGTCGTCTTTAATTCTGGCAAGTTTTGTTCAATAACGCCCCAAACTCGATTTAAATTTACTTTTAAATAATCGTGAATTAGTACATCTCTAAAACCAGCCACTTGTTGCCAAGGTACATCCGGATAATTTGCTCTTAATTCAGGAGATAAACGCTTTGTTGCCTCTCCAATAATTTCAAAATTTCTGATTACCGCATCTTGAATTATTATTGTTTGTAAAAATGCTTCTTTACCGTCAATAGTATAAGATTGAATACGTTCGATACATTCCTTAATATTACTTAAATAAAGACGGTCTTCTCTCATAAAACCACAGCTTCCTTTAATACTTTTTCTTTAATGCATTCATGTAGAGTTTCGGGTTCAGTTATATCTACCTTTCGTCCTAACAATTCTTCCAATGATTGCATCAAAGCAATTTGGTCTAATAAAGTTCGTTGGGCTTCTAGTTCTATGAGAAAATCTACATCACTATCTAGTCTTGCTTCACCTCTAGCAACTGAACCAAACACTCGCACATTATATGCGCCATATTTAGAAGCAATTCTTAATATCTCTTCCCGAAATGGTAGTAATAACTCTTTAATTCCCATTATATTTGCTGCAATAACATAACTATATTAAATATTTTAAAACTTTTGCAAGATTGCTTCAATAATTTTTATAAATTCGATAATTAATTTTAAATTATGCTCCTCATAATATATATGCCTCATTAAAAACTTTATCTCGAATTAAATAATGTAAAGATTGAGCCGTCACCACATCAACTTTACGATTTAACAAAGCCTCTAAGTCTTTGATTAATCCACCAGGAAACCAAGCAGATATTTTCTCTAAATCGTAATCAATTAAAAAATCAATGTCGCTTGATTCGGTTTCTTCTCCTCTAACGACACTACCAAAAATTCGCAGATTATAAGCTCCATGTCTCGCTGCGATATTTAAAATTTCTTCTCGCTTTTCTTGCAGTAATTGTTTTAATTTCATGTTATGTTGCTTTGATTAATTCACTCTACAAATCTCTTTCCTCCAAGTATCCTATCACTAGGGCTATTTCATCCATTGCCCGGTTAAACCGATTTAATAGTGCTTCGCGCTCAACAGATTCATCATTGATATTATTTAATTCTTCCCGTATATAATTATCTAAAGCTTCAACCCATAAACGTAAATTTGTATTACTAATTGCTGACAATAAACCCATATTTGTGAGGACAGCTAAATGAAATCCAAGTTGATTTTGTCCACCATAACCAAGGTATCCATCTCGTAGCTCTAGTTTTTGTGGGGTAAATTCAACATACTGCTCGAAAGTAATACCAGTAGGTTGCAGTTGGGGTTTGGGTAAAGGAGGTTGAGATTCAGTCATGGATTATTTAGTGATTAAAATTACATATTGATTGCAGTTTTCGGTAAATTTTACTTTGATAATCAAGATTTGGCTTACTTCTGTTCAGCTTGAAGAATACATCGTGTAAGGCGCAATCAACTCCTTAATTGCCATTGTTATCAATAAGGGGCAAATCTAAATCTTATTTTACAAAATCGGTTATAAATAAAATAAGATTGAAAATTTGCTGTCTTGTTTCGCGGCACTAAAATAAGATTCATATTAATCCGGTTTTATTATGCGAAGTGGTCGATATGTAAAACAAGTTGAAGGCTATAGTTCATTTATCAAGTCTTAAAACAGCTTTTTTATCTTTAGATAACCCAACCCTTTCATAAAGCATACTGTTCATCTGACGCTTTAATTCTCTTTTTGACCAGTTACTTTTGGTACACTCTAATTCATAGAAAGCTCTTTTAGTAGTATCTTCTATACGAGTTAATTCCAATAAATGTGACCATGAAAGAGTTGAAAATAAACGCTGGTAATAATTGCTATCTTGCCAACTTAATGAAGGGTTTTGTGATTCACGAGTTTGAAGCGCTGGAAATAAATTCTGAGGTACTGTTTTGAATTCGGCAGCCAGTGTCTGCCGAATTTGGAGAGCGTTAAATGGTATACTAATTAATGATAAAAATGCGGCTATATTTTCATCTTTTGCTAAGGCAGGATAAGTCAACGCGAATTGTCGAAAATTTTTCAAGTTGCGGTCAGATAAACTCTGTATTTTTCTACTTTTCAAATCATCAGCAAGCTTTTTGATTAGTTGCGTACCTAATCGCAACTCTATCAACTCCATTTTGTTCGTACTCAACAATGTACGCACCAATAAACCAGTTACGAATTGTGAGAACTTTGTTAACTGCTCGCGTAACTGTAGTTAAAGATGTGTTGTTAATATTATTGATATCATGAATCAGTTCTTCGTAATTCACATTCTTTCCTTATCATCTTTCGCTTTTTCTGCTATTAATTATTTTACGAATAATCACGTCGAATTTTATTAATTGCTTGATTCAATCCTTTCATAAAGGAATAAGCTCATTAAAAACTTTATCTCTGTACACACAAGTCTTCGGGGTTTGTTCTCTAACCTTTCGATCCCCCCTAGCCCCCCTTGAAAAGGGGGGGAACTGGAGTTAAAGTCCCCCAATAATACGGGGGATTTAGGGGGATCTTACGAGATGTGTGTAGGGAACGAGGATGAGGTTCAAAATATGTAATTACACTTACTCAACTGTTACCGATTTAGCCAAGTTTCTCGGCTGATCGACATCCAAACCGCGACGAGCTGCGATGTGATAAGCCAATAATTGTAATGGTATTACCGTCAAAATAGGTGAAAGTAATTCATCTACGGTAGAAACAGGAATCAAATCGTTGAAGACTTCGGCTGCTTCTTCATCGTCGGCAGGTGTAATTCCGATTAATCTTGAATCGCGGGCTTTGGCTTCCTGGGCGTTGGAAATCACTTTTTCATGTACGCTACCCGGCATGGCGATCGCAACTACTGGAACTTTCTCATCTAAAAGCGCGATCGGACCGTGTTTCATTTCACCTGCGGGATATCCTTCGGCGTGAATGTAGCTGATTTCTTTTAATTTTAAAGCGCCTTCTAATGCGATCGGGAAGTTAATTCCTCTTCCTAAAAATATAAAGTCTCTGGTTTCGGTGAATTCGTGGGCTAGTTGTTCGGTTAGTTTTTCCTGTTTTTGCAGGTTTTCTTCAATTTCTTTGGGAATCATCCGCAATCCGGCGATCGTTTCCACGATTCTTTCGTCCGAAACCGTTTTACAACGATAAGCTAAATCTAACGCCAACGCATAAAACGCCATCAATTGAGCAACAAAGGTTTTTGTCGCCGCTACCCCGATTTCAATTCCGGCAAAAGTATTAATAATATGCGGTATCATTAACCCCAAGCTGCTTTCTGGGCGATTGGTTATACCCAAAAGTCTGGGGTGAAATTTCGCTTCTTTGGCTTCCCGACGTTGTTTTTCCATCGCTAAAGCTGCCAAAGTATCCGCAGTTTCACCGGATTGAGTTACGCCAATTATCAAGGTATTGGGGGTTAAAGGCGTTGGTGAATAGCGGAATTCGGAAGCGTAATGCACCTGAGTGGGAATTCCCGCAAATTGTTCTAATAAGTATTTTCCGACTAATGCGGCGTGCCAACTAGTACCGCAGGCTAATATTTGTATTTGTTCTAAATCGGCATAAAGTTCTTCTGGTAAACCAAGATTTACCGGGGAATTTGTATAATCGAGAGTATCGTGATGGCTGAAATAAGCATCCAAACAAGCTCTTACCACACCCGGTTGCTCGTAGATTTCCTTAAGCATAAAGTGCTTGAATCCCTGCTTCTCCACCATTACAGGATTCATATTTAGCAATCGGGGCTGCTTCTTCAACCTTTCCCCAGCAAAGTTATAAACCTCCACACCCAAAGGCGTTAAACGTGCCATTTCCCCATTATCAAGATTCAGCACCGCACGGGTATAAGAAATAATCGCTGGAGTATCGGAAGCACAGAAAAATTCTCCTTGTCCGAAACCAATTACCAAAGGCGCTTGCTGACGCACCAGAATAATTTCATCGGGAAAATCCGCACAAATAACAGCAACAGCAAACGCACCAGTTAGCTGATTTACTGCTTTTCGTACAGCTTCCAACAACATTGCATCCGGATCGGTTTCCCCTAAAGCAACTTCTTCTTTAAGAAATTGAGCGATTAAATGGGGAATAACCTCAGTATCGGTATCCGAACGAAAATCATGACCGTGAGCCTTTAAATCTTCCCGTAACTCGCGGTAATTTTCAACAATACCATTCATGACAACCGCCACCCGCATAGCAGTATCCATATGGGGGTGAGCGTTGTATTCTTCCGGCTTACCATGCGTAGCCCATCTGGTATGCCCGATACCAACACGCGCCGGATTTTCTAACCGTTCCAACTTAGAACGAAGATTGTGTAACTTACCTTTAGCCCTTACACTACTAATCTCACCTTCAGATATCGTAGCGATTCCAGCAGAATCATAGCCCCGATACTCCAACTTTTCCAAACCCGCGAGTAAAACCTCAGTCGCAGGTTGCGTGCCGATATAACCGACAATTCCGCACATAGTTCACACCACTCCATTTTCAGGATGACTTAACTGGTTATAGTAGTTAACACATCCTTCAGGGTTTAGCCAAGGATAACGGGGTAAATTACGACTTAATTTTACAGATTACGGAGATGGGGGGTATGGGGGAGAGGGGGGAGAGGGGGGAGAGGGGGTAGAGGGGGGAGAGGGGGTAGAAATAAAAGCTTAATACTCATAACTCATAACTCCTAACTCCTAACTCATAACTCCTAACTCCTAACTATGCCCCATGCCCCATGCCCAATGCCCATCTTAATTAGTAAGCTAAGCCCATACTGCGGGTGGTTTCAGCGCCCAGGTAAACCCGGATGCTCAAAAAGTCAGTAGGGCAAGCCGTTTCACAGCGTTTGCAGCCAACACAGTCTTCGATACGGGGAGAAGCGGCTACTTGTTGAGCCTTACAACCATCCCAAGGCACCATTTCTAGAACGTCAGTAGGACAAGCCCGAACGCACTGAGTGCAGCCAATGCAGGTATCGTAAATCTTAACGGTATGAGACATTTAAAAAAGCTCCGTTCCGAATGTTCTTCTCTGAAAAAGAATAATAATCAAGGCTTAGTTTACCTCAGTGTCTGACCCGTTGTATTCAAAAGGCGATATAACTTCAAAGAACGTAATAACTGGAATGGGGAATTGGGCATGGGGCATGGGGCATAGTTAGGAGTAGGGAGTAGAAAGTAGAAAGTAGAAAGTAGGGAGTATTGAGTAGGGAGTAGAAAGTAGGGAGTATTGAGTAGGGAGTAGAAAGTAGGGAGTATTGAGTAGGGAGTAGAAAGTAGGCAGTAGAAAGTAGGCAGTAGAAAGTAGGCAGTAGAAAGTAGGCAGTAGAAAGTAGGCAGTAGAAAGTAGGGAGTAGAAAGTAGGCAGTAGAAAGTAGGCAGTAGAAAGTAGGCAGTAGAAAGTAGGGAGTAGGGAGTAGTGCGAGCATCTTGCTCGCTGTTTAACTACCCCATCTCCCCCCTCTCCCCCCTCTCCCCCCTCTACCCCCTCTCCCCCATCCCCCCATCTCCCCATCTCCCCATCCCCCCATCTCCTCAATTGCGAACTATTATCGTAATAAATAGGTATTGGTTAAATCTTTAGTTGTAACTAAGATGGCAGCGTAATAATAAAAATTGACAAACAATTAAGCTGATATACGACTGAATACCTGATAATTAAGTATATTTGCCATTCCGAAAACGCCTTATGAGAGAACTG
Organism: Rivularia sp. (in: cyanobacteria); assembly: GCA_965234645.1. Taxonomy (GTDB): domain Bacteria; phylum Cyanobacteriota; class Cyanobacteriia; order Cyanobacteriales; family Nostocaceae; genus Rivularia. The sequence continues at coordinate 2,276,855 of OZ248344.1, forward strand.
GAGCGGTACTACAGAATTTTGGAATTAGAGCCTGGAGCGTCGCTTGAAGAAGTTAACCAGGCTTATAGGGATTTGGCTTTTATTTGGCACCCGGATAGAATTCCTCAAGAAAAAGAGCGGTTGCAAGAAAAGGCACGCAAGAAGTTACAGGAACTTAATGAAGCTCGGGAACAGCTACGCTCTGTTAAGGCGAAGTATAAATCTAAGCCTGATTCCTACGCGCCTTCTCAACCGAAAAAAACTGCTGCACCTAGTAGCACTCAGCCTAATTCCTATGCACCCTACCAACAAAAATGGACTCCTAAATCTACACCTACACCCCCACCTAGAGGTTATCAAGCTCCTTCACAAAAATACGATTTGAGCGGACAAGATTTTAGTCGCGCCAATCTCAAGGGCAGGGATTTATCTGGTAGAAATCTCAGCTACGCTAAATTGAGCGGTGCCAACCTCAGCGATGCTTTTATGCATAAGATAATTTTGCGAGGTGCTGACTTGTCCGATGCTAATTTATTTAGAGCAAACTTACTTTTAGCCGATATGAAAGAAGCTAATCTCCAAGGTGCTGACTTAATTGGCGCTGACTTAAGCGGTGCCGATTTACGCGGTGCTGACTTGAGAGGAGCAAGAATTCGTTCTGGCGATCGCCTACTTGTTAAACTCATCGGAGCTAATTTGTCAGGAGCAATTATGCCCGATGGCTCGATTCATGAATAAATTATTAAGAAATGGTTGATTACTCCTATCCCGATGAAAGATTACCGGCTTTGAGAAAGCAGGGAGTAGGAAAAGAAATTGTATCGGTAATCGCGCTTGAGCGAGAAGGGAGTAATTGTAAATCTAGTATCTCACATACTTTCAAATGCGTTCAAGTCTAAACCGATGGAACCTACTTATTGAATTATTCCCGATCGATATATAGTCAATTTGTACGTTTAATTGCTTAATTTTGCTCTTTTATTGGTAATCAACTAAACCTATTTAGTACGGATATTTATAATTGTTTGTTTCAAAATTAAAGATTGTTTTGATTTACAATTATCTCTCGAAACTACTATTTTCATAAGTATAAGAGAGATTTTTTTGTAAGTACTGAGGCTCTAAAATACAAATATTTCGACTAAAAGCATATTAAGATAAATACGGAAACAACAGGTGGTTAATGCTTGTAAATAAAATCACTTTCAAACCGATGTATGTTGTGAAGTGCCTGCAATGTGAGAAACTTGGCTAAGTCGTTATTAAACAAGAATAAAAATGGGTAATACAATATCTGACGTTATAGTCAAAACTATGGATGGGAAAGAAAAGAAATTGGGCGAGTATACTAATAAAGTACTTCTAATTGTCAACGTAGCTTCCCAATGCGGTTATACTTCGCAATATGCAGGACTTGAAAAGCTGCATCAAAATTACGAAGAAGCAGGGTTAAGGATTTTAGCTTTTCCATGCAACGACTTCGGAGAACAAGAGCCTGGAAGCAATGAGGAGATTTTGGACTTCTGTACTAGAAATTACGATACAACCTTTGAATTATTTGATAAACTCCATGCTAAAGGTGAAAAACAGCATCAACTTTATGCCAGACTCACAACTGCAATTGAACCAAAAAGACCTATTGCTTGGAACTTTGAAAAGTTTTTAATTAACAAGCACGGTGAAGTAATAGCCCGGTTTAAAAGCAGCCTTAAGCCAAATTCCCCCGAATTGATTTCCGCGATCGAAAGAGAAATAGCGCAGTAATTGATAATTAATAATTAATAGCTATGGGTGCTTGGGTTTTATGAATATTGCAATTATTGGTTGTGGATATGTAGGTTATGCAGTAGCTAAATACTGGAAGCGAAATAATGATTTAGTTGTAACTGCAACTACAACAACTCCAGAGCGCATACCAACATTACAAGAAGTCGCGGAAAAAGTAGAAATTGTCCAAGGTTCGGATGCACAAGCTTTAAAATCGGTATTGCAAAATCAAGATGTCGTCCTTTTAAGTGTTGGTCCAAAAAGTCGCGATGCTTATGAAGAAACTTATCTAAAAACTGCTGAAACTATGGTTTCGGTATTACAGCAAATTCCTACCGTCAAACAGTTAATATATACAGCAAGCTATTCGGTTTATGGAGATAGAAATGGTGCTTGGGTGGATGAAGAAACACCAACCGCACCAAATAATCCCAATGGCGAAATTTTGGATCGAACCGAACAAACTTTGCTTGCAGCTAATAGCGACAACCTCCGCGTTTGTATCCTGCGATTGGGAGGTATTTACGGCGAGGGTAGAACCTTGCTTAAAATATTTAGTAGAGCCTTTGGTGAAACTCGTCCCGGTAATGGTGAAGATACCACAAATTGGATTCACTTGGATGATATTGTCGGTGCAATTGAATTTGCACGTCAACACCAGCTACAAGGGATTTATAATTTAGTTGATGATGCACATCTTCCTATTAGAGAATTAATCGATAATTTATGTCAAAAGTACGATAAACCGAAAGTTACGTGGGATGCTTCTCAAACAAAAACCCGCGCTTATAATTCCAAAGTATCCAACCAGAAGATAAAACTTGCAGGATACAAATTGATTCATCCACAGATGATTTTTTGATTTTTTTTATTTATACTAATGATTGCTCAAGATAAAACAGCAAATACAAATTATTACACCTGGAAAAACTTCCGCTGCGCCTACTCCGTTTATACTCCTACAAATTCAACACCCGAAAGTATTCCTTTATTATTAATCCATCCCATCGGCGTTGGTTTATCGCGGCACTTTTGGCAAAGATTTTGTAATGAATGGGATAAAAAAGGAAATCGTAATTTGATTTATAATCCCGATTTATTAGGATGCGGTGAAAGCGATATGCCGCGTTTAGCTTATTATCCTATTGATTGGGCAGAACAATTAGAATACTTTATTAAAACTATAGTAAAACAGCCTGTAGCTTTAGTAGTACAAGGTGCATTATTTCCCGTAGCTATAGAATTAGCCAAAAAACAACCAGATTTAATCGCTGGAATTATTTTATCAGGACCTCCTGCTTGGAGTGTAATGACTAAACCAGCACCAGAATGGCAGCAAAAATTATTGTGGAATCTGTTATTTGATTCACCTTCAGGAAATCTTTTTTATCGCTACGCAAGACGCAAGAAATTTTTAGAAGATTTTTCCATCAAGCAGCTATTTGATTCAGAAAAAGACGTTGATGATGAATGGTTGGATACTTTGCGCGAAGGTGCCAAAAATCCATCAAGTCGCTATGCAGTTTTTTCGTTTTTAGCCGGATTTTGGCGAAAAGACTATCAAAAAGACATAGAATCGATCGCGCAGCCAACACTAGCAGTATTTGGCGAAGCAGCATCAAGTATCAGTCAAACAGGTAAAAAAGATACAACCCAAAAACGTTTAGCCGATTATAATTTACATCTAACTCAAGGAAGCGCCATCGCAATTCCCGGCAGAAACGTATTACCCTACGAATCAACAGCAGAATTTGTAGAAGCCATAACACCTTTTGTGAATAAGTTAGGAGTTAAGAGTTAGGAGTTAGGAATTATGAGTTAGGAATTATGAGTTAGGAATTAAGAGTTAGGAGTTAAGAGTTATGAGTTAAGAGTTTCCAGTTATTTTATTTTATTTTATTTTACCTTTGACCTTTAACCTTTGACCTAAAATACTTTGTGGTTAATTAAATTTTGGACAAATGTTTTCGCAGGATTTGCGGCGATCGCTACTTTATTAAGTCTTGCTGGTAGAAAATGGTGGGTGTTTGCGTTAATGGAACATCCTAGAGTTCAATATTCGCTAATTTTATTAATTGCGCTGTTTGTTAGTTTATTGACTTCAAAAAAGCGAATTAATATCTGGAATATTTTATGTGCGATCGCTTTATCGATAAATTTGATTTTAATTTTTCCTTTATTTATTCCTCCTAATCAAGCTTTCACCAAGGATTTAAGCACAACTCCACAAACTATTCGCGTAGTTCATGCAACACTTGATAGTAAACAACCAGATGTAACGAAAGCAATAGAGTATTTAAACAAGCAAGAAACAGATATTTTATTTCTATTAGAAGTAACTCCCCAATCGTTAACGCAATTTAATCGAGGATTGACAAATTACCGTTTAATTGCCACCCAACCGGAATACAATAGTCATGGAATCGCTTGGTTTATACCCCAACAGAAAACGAAACCAATCGAATTGAAAAAAGCAGAATTTATTACTTTACCAATTTACAGCAATCGTGCGCTATTGAAAGCAACAATTTCCTACGACGGTAGAGAAATGGTTTTACTTTGCTTCCACGTAATTAGTCCCCGCAATCCTGAAACGGTAGCATATCAAGAGATAGAATTTGATGCTCTTGCTAACTGGAGTCAAAGGCTTTTACAAAAAAGCAAACAAGATTTAATCGTAATCGGTGATTTTAATAGTACTCCTTGGTATGAACCATTTCGCCAATTATTAAATAAAAGTGGTTTGATAAACTCTCAACGCGGATTCGGAATACAAACTACTTGGCATTCCGCTTTTCCCCCAATATTTAGAATTCCCATAGATAACTGCTTGCATAGCAGATCGTTAACTACTGTACGTCGTTTTATTGGCTCTAATATTGGTTCGGATCATTTACCTTTGTTTGTTGAATTAAAATTAAGTTCGTAGTAAGGACTTCAGTCCTAAATCCAAGGGTTAAAACCCTTACTACGAACCTTTATTTGTTGAATTTAAATTAAGTTGGTAGTAAGGACTTCAGTCCTAAAAGGGTTAAAACCCTTACTACGAACCTTTATTTGTTGAATTTAAATTAAGTTGGTAGTAAGGACTTCAGTCCTAAAAGGGTTAAAACCCTGACTACGAACCTTTATTTTCCTACATCGATCGTTGATAACTTTTAACTCTTTTGTATAGAAGATGCGATCAATTTATGGAAAGGTGCCAAAAAGCTCTTAAGATTTTCCCAAAACATAATTTTTTGCGTACTGTTTTGAGCAAATGTTGTTAGTTGAGCGAACCACTTTGCAAAAAATTGTGATTTTTCTAAGATATGCTCAACAATTCGATCGGCTGATACTATATTTTTCTCTACTTCTTTAGAAGCTTGTGTCTGACTAGTAGCAGTTTGGGTTATGTTACCCATTAATCTACCTATTTGCATATTTACGGTGAAAATACGATCTAGTTTTTGTTTGTTGGTTTGTAGCGATCGCGCCCAAGTTGATATCTCTTGACTTCTAGCTTTGATTATCTCAATTATTTCGTTAATTTTTTCGATTTCACCAGTATGTAGTTGAGTTTCTACTATTTGCGGATCTAGTTGGATGGTTTCACTATTTTTAACAGCTTCTTGAAGAGCAAAAACACTTTCTAAGGTAGATTTTATATTAATTCGTTCTTCTTCTAATAATTCGTAGTTCCGCTGTACTTGTTTTTCTATTTCCTCGGCAGTTGTTTTCGTGACTTTAGCGGTATCTAAAATCTCTTTAATTTGCTTTCGACAAACAGCAAGATAATTTGAGAGGTTTAAACCTTTAGTCCAAAAAGCCTTAAAAATCATTTGACTATCCTGAGATAGTTCGATAATTACCTGTCGTAAATCTTCTTGTTGGGGAAGATAAACACCTTTATTTATTTCATTTGCTAGAGCGTTGCTTTCTATAAGATTGGCATTTTCTAAGGCAAAACCAACTTGCATGGCAATCGAAGAAAACCACCTGATTTCATAAGAATGCCAATCGCGAAATTTGGAACATTGATTTGCAACTAACAAACCGAGCAGCTTCCCTTCGTTGATAATTGGTGCAACCAAATTAGCTTTGATTTCGAGTCTTTCAAGTTGCTCGATATGACAAGGAGTGAGATTTACTTGATAAATATTCGGTATTGCTCTAACTCGTCCATTTTGATATTTTTCCAGGTATTTAGCTTCAAAACAAGGATCTTGCATTACCATACCCAAACCTTTTGTGAAGCGAGGAGCCACCGATTCGGCAATTATTTCTCCATAATTCACTTCATTTAATCCATAAACGACAACGCGATCGCACTCTAATATTCGACGGCTTTCTTCGGTAACTGTTTTGAGAATATCTTCTTTTATCAGAGATTGACGAATCAGTTTAACGGTATCCGTAAAGTATTGCGTCCATTGGGTTTCGATATCTGCTTGTAATTTCAGATTCGTAGCTTCTGCTAATACACTGGCATTTTCTAAGGCAAAACCTACCTGCATGGCAATAGAAGAAAACCATCTGATTTCATAAGGATGCCAATCGCGGAATTCGGAACATTGATTAGCAACTAATAAACCCAGCAATTTCCCTTCGTTGATAATGGGTGCAACCAGATTAGCTTTGATTTCGAGTCTTTCAAGTTGCTCGATATGACAAGGAGTGAGATTTACTTGATAAATATTTGCAATTGCTCTCACTCGTCCATTTCGATATTTTTCCAGGTATTTAGCTTCAAAACAAGGATCTTGCATTACCATTCCCAAGCCTTTTGTGAAGCGAGGAGCCACCGATTCGGCAATTATTTCTCCATAAGAATCTCGATTTAATCCATAAACTAAAACGCGATCGCACTCTAATATTCGACGGCTTTCTTCGGTTGCAACTTTGAGAATATCTTCTTTTACCAGAGATTGACGAATCAATTTAACAGTGTCGGTAAAATACTGTGTCCATTCGGTTTCGATATCTGCTTGCTTTTTGAGATTGGCAGTTTCAGCTACAACATTAGCATTATCGAGAGCAAAACCTACCTGCACGGCAATCAGCGAAAACCAGGTAATTTCATGAGAAAGCCAATAACGCGGTTGGGAACATTGATGAGCAACTAACAAACCCAACAGTTTCCCTCCACTGATAATAGGTGCAACTAAGTTCGCTTTGACTTCCAATTTCTCAAGTTGCTCAATATAACAAGGAGCGAGATTTGCTTGTTTTATATTTGGAATTGCTGTCACCCGCCCCTGAAGATACTTTTCAATGTACCTAGCTTCAAAACAAGGATCTACGATCGTTTCTCCCAAAGCTTTCGTGAAACCAGGAGCAACCGATTCAGCAGCGATCGTTCCCCGTGATTCGTTTAAGCCATAAACTACAACGCGATCGCAACCTACTACTCGACGCACTTCTTCTGTAGCAGTTTTGAGAATATCTTCTTTTATCGGAGATTGGCGAATGTATTTCACAGTTTCGGTAAAGTACCGCGCCCATTCCATATCAAAATTGGTTTGTTGTTCGTAGATAAGTAGTTGCTGAGATTCTTCAACAGTAGCTTCAAGTACATCTGTAGACTCAGACTCAGAGAAATTTTGCTCTGAATCAGAAAGCCCTTGACCATTTGTGGAACTATTAAAGTAATTGTGCGTCATTTTCTTATCTATGAATATAAAAACTTAAAGTATATTTACGGTCTGTTACTTGATATAATTTATAACACCGTATGATTCCGTTAAATACATATCAAAAGTTAGATTTATCGCAAATAAGTAGTTAAGTAAAATTAGTTAAATTTATTCTTGCTTATTTGTATTTTAAATTACAAAAAAAGCCATACATTATTTTAACTAGTATAGCTTTGTAAACATGATTATAATAATTATTGGGTTAGTTCTAAGTAATATACCAAATAATATATCAAGAGAATAAAAAGAATATGCAATTAGTATGTATTGCAATAAATTACATATTCTGAGTTGATTTTAATTAGATAATGGTCTATTTGACTAACTCAAAAAACTCTTGATGAAGCCTTTTCGGAACTAAAAATATCATCTTCGGACGAAAAGCTTGAGGATACTCAGTAATCTGGATAAACTTTGGTTTTAAATGCATTTTTGACTTATCTTTAAATTTTATAAATCCAAAAATTAGATAATCGAGCTTCTGTGTAAACTTGAATACGCGACTATCGGGAAAAGCTTCTGATAAGATTAAAGGCTGTTCCCTGGAAATTAAATTTTTTCCACCCAATAATACCTCCGTATCCGCACCTTCTACATCCGTTTTGATTGCAGTAACTTTTAAATTAGGATGTTTGTTGGCAAAGTTATCTAAAGTATCAACTTTGACATTTATATAATCAGTAGAATTTGCTGATTTTGTATTTAATCCACTTAATTCCGGTAGCTTTGTGATATCAAACTGCATTTCACCCGCTTCTGAATAAACAGCTTCTTGAATAACCGTGACATTATCAACTTTTTCGGCATTTTTCTTCAAAGCTGCAATACTCCTTAAATCTGGTTCAAAAGCATAAACGCGATCGCAATAAGGAGAAACCAGTAATGAATAATAGCCAATATTCGCGCCGATATCTAAAAAGCTTTTCTGTTTATCGAGGTATTTAATTAAATATTCTTCGCTTCCCCAATCAACAGAGCCATTTTTCAAAAATAATTCAGTCCCAAATCGACTATTGCGAGGAAGATTTATTGATATTCCCTGATTCAAATTAAGGATATTATCTTTTTTGAGAATACGTTTATAAAATTGTCGAATAGAATACCTATAAAAGAATTTAGAATAACCAACTTCGCGAACCAGGTTCCAATTTAACATAGCTTGAGAATCAATTTTTCTTAAAAGGGAATAGGGAACAGGGAATAGGGAACGAAAAAACGTCCTAACCCGAAAACGTAGTGCTATATTATTATTTCCATTTATTATAGTAAAAATGACAGAACATAGAAATTATTCAGATCCGGCATCAATAACCTTTAACCTTTAACCTTTAACCTTTGACCTTTAACCTTTAACCTTTAATTTGTCCATAATCCGACACCCAAGGGTCAATTTCAAACTCTTGCGCTAAAAAATCGATAAAGCAGCGAATTTTTGCAGGTACAAATTTACCTCTTCTATAAACAGCATAAATTGGTAAAGGTGTAGGCTGATATTCTTTTAAAATTACTTTCAGTTTTCCATTATTAATTGAGTCCCCAAATAACCAAATAGGGGATACAGCGATACCAATACCAGATAAAACAGCTTCGCGGATAGCAGTAGAATTATTCGCTTGAAAATTTCCAGTAACTTCTACTTTTATAGTTTTATTATTACTTTGAAAATACCATTCATTGCCAGTTGAAAGTCGCGTGTAAACGATACAGTTGTAATTAACTAAATCTTCAGGCTTTTTGGGTTCTCCGAGTTTTTCCAAGTATTCAACAGAAGCCACCGTTACCCGACGAGTAGTACCGATACGCGCTTGAATTAAAGAAGTATTTTGATAATTACCTATTCTAATTGCTAAATCCACTCCCTCCTCAACCAAATCGACAAAACCATCATTCATCATTAAATCCAGCTTAATATCCGGATAGCGCTGTAAAAAACTTTTAATACGCGGCATAATTTGCAACTGTCCAAAAGAAACCGGACAATTCACCCGCAAAATACCCGAAGGCTTTTGTCTTTCTCCGACACTAGCTTCAGCTTCCGCTAACGTTTCCAAAACCCGCAGACACTGCTGATAAAACTGCTCTCCCGCTTCAGTTAACTTCAAAGTTCTCGTCGAACGTATTCACAACTGTACATCTAAATATTCCTCCAAAGCCGCAATTTGTTTACTAATAGTAGGCTGCGTAGTTTCCAACTCCCGCGCCACAGCCGAAAAACTACCCGTCTCAACCGTGCGTACAAAGCATTGCATCCAAGCGATTCTATCCATTAATCAGTTAACAGTGAACAGTGAACGGTGAAATTTTTGTAGTGCGAGCATCTTGCTCGCTAGCTGTCAATTACATTACTTTTGACTGGTTCGTTTTCCTCCGTTCACCATAGGGGCGGCTTAACGTCGGGAGACGTAAAATTTTACGTCTCTACAACCCGTCAGAATTAATGCAATCGATTACTAAAGATACTAACTTCTCCCCATCTCCCCCTCTCCCCCTCTCCTCACTCATTCCTATTTGGAATAAATCATATTCTATTTTCCCGTCTTCTCAAACTATTGCAAATGAATCACTATAGGTATATCGAAAAGCGAGGACAAAAAGATGAACTTACAAACAGCACTCGATACCTTCCGCAGCGAGTTTAGAGAAAAAATTCCTTTTGAAGTTGCTGCAACTATGGAAAGAGCTACAAACGAACTATTTGAATTTGAAAATCGCAAGTTAATCAAAGTTGGAGACATCGCACCCGATTTTATTCTTCCCGATGCTGCTGGCAACAAAATTAGTCTTAAACAGAGATTGACAAAAGATCCTGTAGTTCTTACTTTTTATCGTGGTGGTTGGTGTCCCTATTGCAACTTAGAATTACGCGCTTATCAACAGATATTACCGGAAATTCAGAAATTAGGGGCTTCGTTGATTGCAGTTTCCGGACAAACACCCGATGCTTCTTTAAGTACCGCAGAAAAAAACAATCTTGAATTTGATGTATTAAGCGATGTCGGTTTCAATGTTGCCAAAAATTACGGGATTGTATTTGAGTTTAGCCAAGAATTGAAAGCACTTTACCAACAGTGGGGCGTTAATTTACCGCAAACAAACGGTACAAATGATTGGATGTTACCCATTCCCGGAACATTTGTCATCGATCGAAACGGACGTATAGTTTTAGCTTACATGAATGCAGATTACACGAAAAGATTGGAACCCAAGGAAGCGATCGCTATATTAAAAAAAAGGTTCGTAGTGAGGGCTTCAGCCCTTGTATGAGAGGACTAAAGTCCTTACTACAAACCCTTATATGAGAGGACTAAAGTCCTTACTACAAACCCTTTAATTTGAAAAGGAAAATTATGTCCACTCAAAAAGTCAGCGTTATCACGGGTGCATCCAAAGGAATCGGACTTGCAACTGCCCAAAGTTTAGATAAATCCGGTCATCATGTTATTGGTTTAGCCAGAAAAGCACCGCAAAATTTCCCTGGTGAATTCATCGAAGTAGATTTAGCAGACAAACAAGCAACCGCAAATATTGCCGCAGATATCGCCAGTCGTCACAATGTTACTCATCTTATTAACAATGTCGGATTAGTACGTGCTGAGAAACTTGGTGAAGTTGATTTAGATGATTTAACAGCAGTACTCGACTTAAATTTACGTCCTGCGGTGCAATTGACGCAAGCTTTTCTACCATCGATGAAACAGCACAATTACGGACGCATCATCAATATAACAAGTTTAGTAGTCCTCGGTTTGCCTTTACGTACAAGTTATTCCGCAGCCAAAGCCGCACTTATCAGCTTTACCCGCACCTGGGCTACTGAGTTAGCACCCACCGGAATTACCGTCAACGCAGTAGCACCCGGACCGACAGAAACCGAACTTTTCCGCGACAACAACCCACCAGGAAGCGAAGGTGAGAAACGTTACCTTGCACTCATACCAATGGGACGTTTTGGTAAACCCGAAGAAATTGCTGCCGCGATCGCCTTTTTCGCTTCAGAAGATGCAGCATTCATCACCGGACAAAATTTATTTGTCGATGGTGGTGGAAGTTTGGGAAAACAAAGTATTTAGGGCATTGGGCATTGGGCATGGGGCATTGGGAATTGGGCATCGGGCATGAAGTTATGAGTTAACCTTTAACCTTTAACCTTTGACCTATTTTACTGCCACACCTTGATACATATAACCCATGAACTTAGGCGTTTTATCGGCATAAAATTCTTTTACATCTACCCGATCGAATTGTAACTCTACAATTTGCCGAATGTTTCTATTCAGATTACAGCCATCAGCAATAATATTTTGTACTGGATTAAATCGATTTTGCCAAGTTTGAATTGATGGTTCATTGCTCAAACCATGTTCGATAAAAAAGAATTTACCGCCAGGTTTTAATACTCGATGAATTTCTTTGACGGCTTGTTCAACTTTCTTAATACTGCATAAAGTCCAGGTACTGACAACGCTGTCAAAGGTATTATCTGCCATCGGTAGACTTTCACCGCTTAAAATCCGATGATCTACAGTTATAGAAGATTTTTCAATTCGCTTTTGAGCAAGTTGATGAACTCCCGGATTATTATCAACAGTGATTATTTTATGAATTTCATCTGGATAATAAGAAAGATTTAAACCCGTACCAAAGCCAATTTCTAATACATCTCCTTCCACTTCTGCTAAAACTTCTTGACGGTATTTACTAAAAGTTGGATCGGATAGCGACCAATCAAGAAGATAAGGAAATATTTTTTGCGAATAGAATCCCATATGTTTTTTTAAAGATAATTTTTAAGTCTAAACTATTTGTTACAAACTATATTTTTAATTTTAACTCATATCAAAATGTTTTGATTTGTTGACAAAATTAAGTTAAGTTTATGATTTTTATACTGTATTATTATCTACATTGATTCTAACTTATGAAGGCGAATTTACATAGTTCGTTAAAGTTTTTCAGAGCAGATTTGTGAGGAGTAGTAAGTGATACAGAATATTTTTAAATTATGGGTGAGTAGTCCTGTGTTAGGTACTGCTTTAATAATCACAACTGTTAATACGGGTTTAACACCACAATTAGCAACAGCAGCGCAACCTGATTCTCAAACGTCTTTTCAATTAAGTGAAGTTGTTCAGAACTCAGAAAATAATCTAGATTCCACGAAAAAGTTTGCTCAAACCGATAAAAAACAAGTAATATCGCAAGTCACTTCGGTTTCTCAACTATCCGACGTTCAACCTACAGACTGGGCATTTGCGGCTTTACAATCGCTGGTTGAACGCTACGGTTGTATAGCAGGTTATCCGAATGGAACTTATCGTGGAAATCGCGCTTTAACTCGTTACGAATTCGCGGCTGGTTTAAATGCTTGCTTGGATAGAGTTAATGAATTGATTGCTACTGCTACATCTGATATAATATCTCAACAAGATTTAGCGACTTTACAACGTTTGCAGTCAGAATTTTCTGCCGAATTAGCAACTCTACGCGGTAGAGTCGATGCCTTAGAAGCCCGTACTGCCGAAATCGAAGCGAATCAATTTTCTGCTACCACCAAACTTCAAGGTGAAGTAGCATTTACCCTCGCAGGTGCAGATGGAGATGATGTAGATACTGAATATGTCCTTAACGATAAAATTCGTCTTCAGTTTGTAACTAGTTTTACGGGTAAAGATAAGCTGTTCACTCGTTTAACTGCGGGAAATATCGGTAACTCGTTCGCTACCCAAATTGGTACTAATGAAGGTCGTTTTGCTTATGACGGTCCCAATAATAATGATATTATCCTCGATAGATTGCACTACGTCTTTCCGGTTGGCGACAATCTCACAGTTACTACAATGGCAAGCCTGGGGGCACACCACTTCTACGCAGATGTATTCAACCCTGGCTTAAATACTGGCGGTGGTGCAACTGGTGCGCTGTCGCGATTTGCAGAAAGAAGTCCTATATATCGCTTAGGAATTGCTCGCTCTTCAACAGGTGCGGGTTTTAGCTACAAGCTCGGTGATGCGATTAAGCTTGAGGGAGGTTATCTTGCCAAACAAGGTGCCGATCCTTCTGAGAAAAGAGGTTTATTTAATGGAAATTATTCTGCTTTAGGACAGATTGTTATTCAACCAGCCAAACGATTTAAATTCGGTTTAACCTACGTCAACGGTTACGATCCAGGTGAAGGAACTTTTGCCTTTGGTGGTACGGGAACCAACTTCGCTAACGGTTTACTTCCCGGTACGGAAGAAAGACGAATTAACAGTAATGCCTACGGAGTACAAGCTCAACTCGATCTCAGTTCCAAGTTTAGTATCAGAGGTTGGGGAAGCTATACAGATGTCGATTTCAACAACGGTGGTGATGCCGAAATCTGGAACTATGCATTGGCTTTAGTATTTCCCGACTTTGGTAAAAAAGGTGGATTGGCTGCAATTGTTGCAGGTGCAGAACCTTACGCTGGCGACATTTCACCACGTCCCGCCAACTTTGAAAATGATACACCATTGCATCTCGAAGCTTTTTACCGATATCCATTGAACGACAACATTTCCATTACTCCTGGAATCATTTGGTTAAAGTCTCCCAATCAAAACGAGGACAATGATGATGTCTTTATTGGTGCGTTGAGAACTACGTTTACTTTTTAAAAATGGGAATGGGGGATTGGGAATTGGGAATAGGGCATGGGGGATTGGGAATTGGGCATTGGGGATTGGGGATTGGGGATTGGGGATTGGGGATTGGGAATTGGGGATAGGGCATGGGGGATTGGGAATTGGGCATTGGGGATTGGGTATTTTTTTTGGGTAGATAACAAGGGAGCAAGATGCGGACACTACTTGTTTTCCCAATCTCCCCATCTGTGCCTTTCTCTTTCCTTTGCGCTCTCTGCGTGTGGGACGGTTTTTTTTAATCAGTAATCTTCTGCTGAAAAGAACAGTAGTTACCACCCATTCTTGATATATAGCGGTTTTCAGTTGAGCCCAATACATTCTTGTGGGATGGGCATCCCTGCCCGTCCGAATTCTACTAATTTTATTTGTATTGCACTCAAGTGAAAAACGCTATAGATAATCGGGAAGTACGCTCAAACCGTAACCAAGCGCGATAAGCCAGAAGCTTGACGCTTTGTGTATCGCAATTCTAGTAGTCCACCAAGGCAACAATGAGCGGGTAATTTTCTTTCCACTACTCCCTACTCCCTACTCCCTACTCTCTACCTTCAGCTTCCATAAATATATTTATAGTTAAACCATGTTTTGGTCATTTATATTTCACTTAGACTGGTTTTAACATTAGATAGACAAATATACGCAAAACCTAGTCATGAACGAAGCAACCTCGGTACGCTTGGGTGGAGAAAATCTCGATTCCATCTCTATAAACAAAACAAACCTGTTTCCAGAGGGAGTTGAATCGGTTCCTAACACTGAAAATTTTCTCATCACTTCTTTGACAGAAGGAACAATTTATCAGGTAAATCAACAAGGGAAATTAACGCCCTTTGCAGAAGATGAGCGTTTAGTTTCCACCATCGGTATTGAAATCGATCGAAAACAAAATCGCGTTTTAGTTGCCAACTCAGATCCCGGTGCAGGGGAGAACTCTAACCCAGAAACACAAGATCAACTTGCCGGATTGGGTATTTTTGATTTGACTACAGGGGAAACAATTGATTACGTAAACCTGGGAACTTTGCGTCCCGGTGAACCTCATTTTGCGAATGATATTGCTGTTGATGATTTTGGCAATACCTACGTTACAGATAGTTTTTCTCCGATTATTTACAAAGTTGATACCGAAGGAAACCCCTCTGTATTTCTAGAAGACGAACAGTTTGCTGGAGAAGGTTTCAATCTTAACGGAATCGTAGCCCATCCCGATGATTTCTTACTTGTTGCTGATAGTAATGATGGTTTGATTTACAAAGTACCACTCGATAATCCAGAGCAATTTACGCAAGTTGATATTGACCAAAAATTGTTTAATGCTGACGGTTTACTTTTAGCAGATGAAGATGAATTAGTTGTTGTTACCAATGATGGAAGCGAGGAATCTTCAAATTCAGTATTTGCTTTGGAAAGTGATAATAATTGGGAATCTGCTCAAATAACCGATCGCTTAGACATTGACGGAGAATTCACAACCACAGCAACCATAAAAGATGAGCAAATATTCGTTATTGATGCTGCGTTAGACAAATTATTTAGCAATCAACTACCTTTTAACGATTTTGAAATTATAGAAGTTGGTTCGATTGTAGCTAGAGATAATTTCGGTTTCGAGGATTTCTTAAATAATTCTAAATTTGTCGAACTATTCGAGCAAGGTAAAGAAATTTTTACTGAGTTGCGATCTAATTTAGAAGATTTACAGTTATTTACTGAGTCATTTGGAAGTAATTTCAATACTTCTCATGGTAGTGAAAACTATGAACATTTCTTTGCTGATTTCAATGACAATTTTTTGAATGATGCAAGCTCGATCGTCAAAGAAAGCGATAATATTAATATCTGAGTAACCCATAATATCAAGTTCGCTTAATCGCTTATGAATAGGACTTAGCAAAAAGGCATATTCTTCTTGTAGGAAAGGCAAAAAGCGGTGTAGATTAACTTCGGGCTTTATTGAGGCGGTTTGGCGGTGTAGATTTTCTTCCCGCATTATTGCCGTGCCGTTGCTGTGACACTTTGACTAATTTTTAACGCAATAATAAGGTTTTTGTGTCACGCACCAACCAGGATTCACCAGACAATCGCGTAAGTCCTGATTTATTTAGTTTCAGTGAATTGTAAATTTTGAGTAAAAAGCTTGACTGCAAATCATTTAAGTAGTAATTTATTCTTGCAGCAGCTATTATACAAAAGCGACTGCGTACAGGAAGCATATTTTACTAAATATCGTACTGTTTGAAAATATTTAATTTAGCATCCTTATGTGAATTGATTACCATCTAAGGATGTAAATTTTCATTGAACATTTACAGAAACACCTAAAATCGGAATGCAAATTAAGAATTCTTTAGTTTCTCAAACTGCCATTTCTTCCAGTAACGATTTTTCAGATATTGATAAGCTTCAATTAAAGAAAAAATTAACTTCAGAATCGGCAAAAGATTGTTTTCATGATTTCGATTGGGATGCCCAAACCTGGGATGAAGCAATAGCAAAGCTGGTTCCACTAATTAAAAATGCTTCAACTGGTTGGGAAAATAGGCATTGTACGCCTTTAGAAGATGCTGCTGTTATGCGATCGCAGTTTCAGGAAGAACTGCCTTCAACTGGTATAAATTTAGATGCAATTGTCGAACGGCTTCAATCCGTTATCGATTATTCCGGTTATAACGGTCATCCTCGCTGGTTTGGGTATATTACCTCAGCACCCGACCCCATTGGAGTAATTGCAGCATTTTTTACTGCGGCTATTAATCAAAATAACAATCTCTGGCGCATATCTCCTGCGGCTACAAGCATTGAATTACAGTGTATTCAATGGTTTGGAGAAATGTTTGGACTGAGTGGTGAATGGGAAGGAACTTTTTCTAGTGGCGGTCAATTTGCTAACATTATCGCTCATGCTACTGCCCGTACAGCTAAATGCCCTTGGGATGTTCGTAAATATGGTGTAGCCGGACCAACAGGAAGCGGTAAACTCAAAGTCTATGTCGGCGACCAGGTACATTATTGCCATCAACAAGCAGTTGAACTTTTAGGATTGGGTACAGAAGCATTAAGAACAGTACCTACAGATGATGAATATAAAATGCGGGTAGACTTACTTGCACAGATGATAGCTGAGGATAAAAAACGGGGAGACATACCTATTGCAGTAGTTGCTACCGCTGGTACTGTCGCAGTCGGTGCAATTGACCCGATCGCACAACTTAGAGAATTAACCGCAAGCGAAGGAATCTGGCTGCACGTAGATGGTGCATACGGTTTACCAGCATTAATGTTAGCTAATCCTCCTCAAGATTTGATTGCAGCAAGAGTTGCTGATTCATTAGCTTTTGACCCCCACAAATGGCTTTACTCTCCTATCGATGCAGGTGTCACTTTGGTAAGACATCAAGGAGCTTTAGGAAATACCTTCGGAATGAAAGTTTCTTATTTAGACCAACAGCTAACAGCCACAGCCGATTTAGTCAATTTTACGCCGGAAAATTCTCGTCCAGCCCGCGCTATCAAAGTTTGGCTGGCATTACTAGCTCGCGGAGTCGAAGGATTTAAAACTGCAATAGAACGTGATATTGCTTTAACCGAGCGGATGGCTGAATGTATTGCAGCAACGTCCGATTTAGTACTCGCAGTACCAACTTCATTGTCAATAGTTTGTTGGCGAGTAGAACCCGTTTCACTAAAAAATAACCCTACAGCTTTAAATGAATTGCAATTACGGGTAGTTGCTGAATTGGAACGTCGAGGCATTGCGCTGATATCCAAGGCACAACTCAACGATAACAGAATTGCTTTACGGGCTTGTATCGTTAATTTCCGAACTCAGGAAGCTGATGTAATTGCCACTGTAGAAGCTACAGCTACCATCGGTCGAGAACTCGCCGCTACGAAGTAATCATCGGTAAAAAGAAAGAAAAACAATCGGGTTTCTCAACACAAAAATGGGTCAATCCTAATTTTGTTGCGAAAATAATCTCCTCACACCACAAGTCAAATTCAAAATATATAGAAGGTAGTCATGCATTTAACTCAACTTGCTAGCTCCAAGCATCCTTTCCGTTTATCCGATGGAACTCTTCTAGAAGATTTGACTGTTGCTTGGTCAAGCTGGGGTCAGCCTTCACCGACATTAGATAACGTTATATTAGTTTTTCCCGTACTAACTACAAGCTATCATGCTGCTGGCTTAGATTCTAAAGGACCTGGCGCTTCTTGGTGGACATCACACTGTCATCAAGGTTGGTGGAACGATTTTATTGGTCCCAATCGCGCAATAGATACGAATAAATCATGGGTGATTTGTGCGAGTCTATTAGGTGGATGTTACGGTACTACCGGACCTGACAGCATTAATCCGTCCACAGGTCAACCGTGGGGTTCTAGTTTTCCTTTTCCACAGATATCAGATTTGGTAGATGTGCAAGTCCGTCTCCTCGAACACTTAGGAATAAAAAAATTACATACAGTAGTTGGTGCTTCTTTCGGAGGTTATCTGGCTTTAGATTTAGCAGTTCGGTATCCTCAATTTGTTGAAAACGTTGTCTCAGTAGCTAGCGGAATGCGAGTTACTTGTGCAATGCAATTTGCAAACTTTCAGCAAGCTATGGCAATTGAGTCAGACCGGAATTTTCAACAAGGGTTATGTGACTCTGCAAATTATCCTTGCTGGGGATTAGCATTAGCAAGAACAATTGCGCTACAGCAGTACGTTGTTCCGGATGAATTAGAAATACGTTGCAGCAAGCGTGAAAAAATTGATATAGAGGTTCCATTTCCCTGTAATTACCGACTCAATCGACCTCTTGAAAGTTGGTTGTTACACAATGGATTAGAATTTGCAAAGCGTTTTAATCCTCATAGCTACCTCCGTATTCTTTATGCATGGCAAACATGGAATCCCAGTTTAACCAGAGAAGAATATCTATCTCCCTGTCGTCAGCAACGTTGGCTGGTTTTCAGTATTGACTCAGACATTTGTTTTCCGACTCAAGAACAAATATTACTTACAAATGCACTCAAATCTGCTGGAGTCTCTTACCAATCACTTGAAGTATCATCTCGGTTAGGTCATGATTCTTTTCTTAAAGAACCTGTTTTATATACAGATGCACTCCAGCAATTTCTAATTAAGAATACATCTGTCCTTAATAACAGTTATTCCCAACAGTTAACAGCTTAGAAGCTGTCTACAAAAATAACAGCATCAAAATTTGCGATCGCCAGACAACATCTCCATCGAACTCCTGCAAAAAGGAGACGCACTACCACCGAAGGAACCTTGGGCTTGTATGGAAAATACTGGAAACTGGTAGGAGAGGGGGAAGAGGGGGTAGATAATTTTTAATTCCTCACTCTTGACTCCTCACTCCTAATTGTTCCCTGTGATATTACTCATCAAATCCAAAACCATTTTAATTTTGAAAGTTCGCTTTTCAGATTTGCGGTAAGCCAGCCAAAGTTGATTGGTAACTGATTTTTCAGGTTTGAGAATCAAGGTTAAACGGTTGGTTTTTACCCATTCTTCACATAGATAATCGGGAAGTACGCTCAAACCGTAACCCAGTGCGATCGCCTTTCGTATTGCTTTCAAATCGGGTATGACTAACTTGGGATTTACATCAATTCTGCTGCCAAATACAACCCGCCAAAAACGGCGAACGATCGGTAATTCTTCGCTGTAACTAATCCAAGGTTGGGTTTTCAACCACTCTATAAAAGGCTTTGAATCTTCCACGGAAATCGGTAAAACAGTTTCTGGTGGTGCTACTAACCAAAAGCTTTCTTTTAATAATAGCTGGTACTCGATATCCGGACTATTGAGTTTTTGAGTAGCTATAACTACATCCAAAGAGTGCGATCGCAATTCTGCAATTAAATCCGCCGTTAGCCCAAATTTGACTGAAAATATAACTTCATTTTCTTTCGGAATATGGCTCAGTAATTTCTCGCTAAAAAACTCTTGCGGTGTACCCAATTTTATCAGTGGAGATGATTGGATTTTCGTGGGCACTGATTCGAGGGTTTCCATTGCCGCCACAATTTGATTGTAAAGCCGCTTTCCCGCATCGGTTGGCAGCATTTTTCGAGGTGTTCTCTCAAACAGCATAGTTCCTAAAGCCGACTCCAAAGCCGCAAGATGCTGGCTAACAGCAGGCTGCGTTAAATGCAGAACTTGCGCCGCTCCCGATGCAGTTCCCACACGATAAACCTCGATAAAGCTGCGATATAGCTCTAAATTAACCATAAATATATTTATAGTTAAACCATTAATTTATAAATTGTATTTTACTTTAACTGGTCTTAAGATGAAACCGTTAGACAAATATAAAACCATGCAATCAAAAATTCTCATTGTTTTAACCAGTCACGGCACCTTGGGAAATACGGGTAAAGAAACAGGCTTTTATCTTTCCGAAGTCACCCATCCTTATTACACTTTTGTGAAAGCAGGATTTGCAATTGATTTTGTCAGCCCTGGAGGTGGGAAAGCGCCGATGGATGGAGTTGATACACAAGACGCGATCGACAAAATATTTTTAGATGACTCTGAAAAAATGGCTCAAATTGAAAACACCTTCAAACCCAGCCAAATCAACCCCAAAGACTACGACGCAATCTTTTATGCAGGGGGGCATGGAGTAATGTGGGATTTACCCGACGATCGGCAACTTGCCGAGATTGCAGCAGCGATTTACCAACAAGGTGGCGTTGTTGGTGCTGTCTGCCACGGTGCTGCGGGATTGGTAAATATCAAATTAAGCAATGGGGAATATTTACTCAATCGTAAAACAGTCTCTTGCTTCACCAACGAAGAAGAAACTGCCGTTGAGCTAACGAATGTTGTTCCTTTTTTACTAGAATCAAAGATGATTGAGCGCGGCGCTGAAGTGGAGAAAGCAAAGAACTTTCAAAGCAAAGTAGTAGTTAGCGATCGCCTAGTCACC
Source organism: Rivularia sp. (in: cyanobacteria) (assembly GCA_965234645.1). Lineage (GTDB taxonomy): Bacteria > Cyanobacteriota > Cyanobacteriia > Cyanobacteriales > Nostocaceae > Rivularia. The sequence continues at coordinate 2,297,888 of OZ248344.1, forward strand.
GGACAAAATCCCGCATCAGCCGCAGGTGTAGGTGAGGAAATTGTCAAGGCTATTAATAAGAATTTGCACAAAGAAAAAATTCACTCATAACCGAATTAACCTTAGTTTTTCTAGAGCCACTTGCTGCACAGATAAAATCATTCAATATATGTCCATGCAACCTGTGGCGAGTAATAATTAATAATTGAAAACTAATTGATAGTTAACATGGAATACCTGCACACAATGATTCGCGTCAGCGACTTAGAAAAATCGCTAGACTTTTATTGCAACAAGCTGGGATTAGTTGAAGTTAGGAGAAAAGAAAGCGAAAAAGGACGTTTTACCCTAGTTTTTCTCGCCGCACCCCAAGATGTAGATAAAGTAAAAGAATCAACATCTCCCCTAATTGAACTTACTTACAACTGGGACCCCGAAGACTACGATGGCGGACGCAATTTTGGACACCTTGCCTATCGAGTTGACGACATTTACGAAACCTGCGATCGCTTGAAAACAGGCGGTGTCACCATCAACCGTCCCCCACGCGACGGACACATGGCTTTTGTGCGATCGCCAGACAACATCTCCATCGAACTTCTGCAAAAAGGAGACGCACTACCACCGAAGGAACCTTGGTCTTCTATGGAAAATACCGGAAGCTGGTAATCAGTTAACAGTTAACAGTGAACAGTTACCAGTGAGCAGTTAACAGTGAGCAGTGAATGGCTATAAATTAGGAGTGTAGTGGGAGCGTCTCGCTCCCTAGAAAAATCTCACTCCTCGCTCTACCCCCTCTACCCCCTCTCCCCCCTCTCCCCCCTCTACCCCCTCTACCCCCTCTACCCCCTCTACCCCCTCTACCCCCTCACTCTTTAATTGACTCGTAAATGTTAATCTGCTAATGTAAAAACGACCAATCGGTCTGAGTGATGATGTCTAAAGGCGAAGAAACAAAGGAAAAAATATTGCACCAAGCTGCCGCGCTGTTTAATACTCAGGGCTATGCTGGTGCGTCGATTTCGGACATCATGCGGGTGACAGGATTAAAAAAGGGGGGAATTTATAATCATTTTCAAAGTAAGGATGAATTAGCGTTACAAGCATTTGATTATGCAGTTAACCTGATTAAGCAGCGTTATCGAGGTGCTTTGCAAAATAAACGTCATGCGGTTGAACGATTACAAGGAATTATCAGCGTATTTCGGGCTAACATCGATAATCCGGCAATTGAAGGAGGATGTCCCCTGTTAAATACTGCGGTTGAAAGCGATGATGCTCATCCGATGTTACGACAACGCGCTCAAATGGTAATGGATTCTTGGCGAGATATGGTTTGCAAGGTTATTCAAAAAGGAATTGCTAGGGGTGAAATTCGTGCCCATGTAAACCCCGATGAAGTTGCAACCGTGATGATAACTTTGCTCGAAGGTGCGGTAATGATGAGCAAACTGTATGATGATTCAATTCACCTTGAAAGAGCAATTAAGCATTTGAATAATTATATTAAAGTAGAATTGCAAGCTTAAAAATCGGGCATAATAAAAGCCCTATATTTTTTTGAGAAAAAACAAACCATTCGGTCTGATTATTTTTTAGCCTTGATAATAACTAAAGCAAAATATGATACAGCAAGAAAACACAACTTCAACTAGCGATATTCTCACCATCGATCGAGCCTTTGATAAATTTTTTACACCACCGAATAAGTCACCAACAGAACAAGAGCAAAAGCTTCAAGAGCAAGCAGATATTTTTACAATTCCAGGCATACCAGTAAACCTGACAGCGTATTCTTGGGGTAAAGGTGCAACTATTTTACTGGTTCATGGATGGGGAGGACGTGCGACACAACTAGGTTCTTTCGTCGAGCCGTTGGTAGAATTAGGATACCGCGTTCTTGCTTTTGATGCGCCCGCACATGGTAAAACAGCAGGTACGCAAACCAATGGGCTTGAGTTTGTTGAAGCGATTAAAACTGTTGTTAAAAAAGAAGGTTCAATAGATAGCATTATTGCTCACTCTTTTGGAAGCACAAGTACAGCAGTTGCGTTAAATGAAGGGATTACGGCTCGTAAAATAGTGTTTTTAGGGGCTGTTTGTCACTTATCAATTACATTTACAATCTTTTCAAAATCGGCAAAACTTACTCCAGAATTAGAACAAGAATTACGTGTTTTGATAGAAGATAAATTGGGAAAAGATACCTGGCAAAGATTTTCACTAGATAAAATTAATAATCTCAAAATTCCAGCTTTGTTATTTCACGATCGCAATGACCGAGAAATACCTTATCAAGAAAGTGTTGCAATTAACGAATCATGGCAAGATAGTCAATTAATTCTAACTTCTAGACTTGGACATCGACGAATTTTGATGAACGAACAAGTTATTCAACAAGCGGTGAATTTTATCGCTGACAAGCAAGCTTAATTCAAAGAACAATCGTCCTGTAAAATTGCCAGAAGAGTTATTACAAAAATATTCACAATGCTAAAAAACAAAAAACCATTCCGTTTAATAACCATTCCAGTTAGTCATTACTGCGAGAAAGTCAGATGGACGCTCGATCGTTTGAAATTACCATATGTCGAAGAAGCACATATGCCACCTTTCTATAAATTTGCAACAACGAAAGCAGGAGGTGAAACTGTTCCCGTACTTGTAGCTGAAGATGGAAATTTTACCGATTCAACTGATATCTTGAAATACCTTGATTCAATTGTATCTAATGACTTAAAGCTATATCCTACAGATTCTCAACAGCGTCAACAAGTTGAAGAACTAGAAGAATTATTCGACGAACAATTAGGTACTGCTGTCAGAAGCTGGGCTTACTTTTATATCATTGATAGTTCTCAAATTATTCAACCAAAATGGACTCAAGACGTACCTTTTTTCGAGAAAATTTTATTTCCGGTAATTTTTCCACCGATGCGATCGCTTGTAAAGAAAAAGTATGATGTCAACGCGGAATCAGCAGAACAATATTACGAACAAATCGAGAATGTTTTTGCAAAAGTAAACGAATTATTAGCAGATGGACGCAATTATTTAGTAGGAGATAAAATTTCTGCTGCCGATATTAGCTTTGCTTCTTTAGCTGCACCAATTTTACAACCACCACAACATCCAATTAAGTCTTCCGATTCGGAAGAATTACCAGCAGAATTTGTATCTAAAATCAAAAAGCTTCAGGAAACTGCTGCGGGTAAATTTGTGTTTAATTTATATGAAAATTGGCGCTAAAACATTATGCTCAAATTCTACTACAATCCTCGTTCCCCTATGGCTCGTCGTGTATGGCGAGGTTTGTTAGAAAAGGATATTAAATTTGAACCTATTTTGATGAAATTAAATGGCGATCGACTTCAGCCAGATTATTTACAAATCAATCCTTTTCATCACGTTCCGGTAATAGTTGATGATGGTTTTCGGATGGTAGAATCAATTGCTATTTTAGAATATTTAGAAACAAAATATCCTACTCCCGCGCTGTTACCAAAAGACACTCAAGCATTAGCAACGGTAAGAATGCTACAAATGGTTTCTACAAATGAATTTGTTCCGAAAGTACTACCTTTAATTTTGGAAAATCAAGATTCACAGAAGTTTATTGAAGCCAAACAACACGTAGAAAAACTATTAGAATTTTTCGCCGATAACTTAAAAGATAACTCTTATTTTGGCGGCGATAATTTAAGCTTGGCAGATATTATTGTCGGGACAGATATTTCATTTTTACCACTTTTGGGAATTGATTTTAGTAGTTATCCCAACTTGAATAACTGGTTTCAACATTTAATGCAGCGTCCATCATGGCAAAAAACGGAACTTAGTGCAGAAGAATTTGAACAATTCAGACGGGTTTTAATGATAATGCGCCAGCGTAAACAAAAACCATAACCCAACCCCCCGTTATCTACAAATCAATAATGTAGAGACGTAGCACTGCTACGTCTCCATATCTAACGGAACAACGCAAAATCTTCCTACAGCACCCCAATACGAAATATTTTCAATCCAAAATCCAAAATCCAAAATCCAAAATGGTATTAGCTATAGCCTGTGCATCTGGCAGTTTCAAAGGTGCATTCACACATGGAGTATTAACAGCATTAGAATCAGCAGGAATCCGCGCTGATGGTTACGCTGCGGCATCTTCATCGGTTATTCCTACAGCTTGGGCTGCAATCGGTAAAACTGCTGAATTAGGAGTAAATTACTGGTTAACAGGATTGCAAGAATTGCAAAAACCCGATATGGGAATGAGCCAGGTTGTTATGGGTGGAATTAAAACTTTTTGTCCGCCATTAGACAAAGTTTTTGCACCAGAAACCCCAGAATATTTTATTGTAACCAGTGCTGTAGTAAATCCAGAAGCAGCCAGTCAAACTCAAGGAGAAAAAGCCAGACGTTTGGGAAGAAAGTTGTTAGTATCCGCTGCAAAAAAAGACCGCAGTTGGGTAGATGAAAATTTGCAACCAATATTATTTAGTACTCGAAAAAGTGATTCAGCAAACAATTTAATTATTACTGAAAAGAACTTTGATGAAATTGCTTATGCAACTTCCAGAATGCTTCATGCTTGGGATATTCCTGCTTGGATAAACGAAAAACCTTATATTGATGCTTCCTATACTTGTTTATGTCCGGTGATAGAAATGATTGATGCTGGATATAAAGAAGTTATCGCTATTAGCAACGAACCAGGTATCTTTTACCGAGATATGTTTGGTAAGACAGCAATTACCGAAAGCGATCGAGGAGTTGATATTCATATTATTAAACCAGATACAGATCCCAAAGAAATGGGAGTCGATTTCACAAATGCAACTTCAGAAGGTTTAGATCGGGTTTATCAACATGGGGAAGAGAAAGGTAGAGAATTTCTTGCAAAGTGGAAGAACAAATCAAAATAAGTTTTCAGTAATTAGACGTAGGATAATCTATATTATGGATGTTAAATTGTACTGAATAAATATTGCTATCCTCTTAATAATCCTGCACTTTTTTTTGCCGATAAAATAAGGATTAATCTTATTTAGATAATCCCTATTTTCGTTTGCGGATAATTTATTTAGCATAACAATTTAGAGTATAGTTAAATTTTTAAATCTACCAAACATCCTTTGAGAAAGACGATGAACGATAATTATCTTAAGTACACAATTACAATAGATGATTTAATAGCTTTTAATATGTACCATGTAAAGAATTCTCCGACTGTGCGTCGAAATTTCTATATATTACAAATATGTGTAGCGGGTACGATTTTTGTTTTCTTTTTGTGTCAGGCTATTTTACAAAGGAAATTATCACCTTTGATTGGTGGTTTTTTTGGTGCGTTATTTGGTTATATTTTTTTTACTTGTTTTTTAACTTTGACTTATTCTTTGGGTATTAAAACAACAACAACGAAAATGTTTAAGGAGGGAAGTGCTAAAGGAATACTAGGCGAACATATATTAGAGCTAACAGATACTGAAATTATAGAGCGTACAAGCGTCAATGAACTCAAAACAATGATTTCATTCTTAGAACGAGTTGAAACCACTTCTGAATACGCTTTTATTTACATTAGTTCTCTTCAAGCTCATCTAATACCAAGGTCATCTATAATTGAAGGTAATCTCGACAACTTTTTGCAGGAACTTAATAGAAAAATAGAAGAAAAATCACAATAGTTTGGTAGTTAAATTAATTGATTTTGCTACAAAAAATCTATATAAATTGAAATAATTTAAATTACCCCAAAACTCGGTTTTTCAAAAAAACCGGGTTTTTAATTCTCACAAGTGTTTAATGACTTCTTTCTCATCGAAAACTCACTACTTGCTACTTAATACTCACTACTTCTTGCCCTTCCCCATCACCCGTTTCATCAAAGAAGTGATAAACCGATAACCCTTACGAACAAAATTCAGCAAAGAAAGCGGTACCCGTAATTTCAACGGATAAATCAAAGGAAGATATATCAAATAATATGCTTTCTTAAGGTTATCCCATTTAGAACAGTATTCTTCTTCCAAAAAATCTGAAATATCTACAACTAATCCCCTAGCTTCATGCATCATCACATTACGTGCATGAATATCGTGGGGAAAAAGATTGCGGCTTCTTGCGTAATCTAAAGCTTTGTCAATATCTTGTATAACTTGTTTGGGAACAGGCACACCAAGTTGAACGCAATCCCATATCGTAACTCCGTACAGCCGTTTCAATACTAAAAAACCATCTTCAGCGTAGAATAATTGAGAAAAAGCGGGATGTTTACCCAAACGATTGTAAACTTCTACTTCTTCCTCAAAACCATGTCTTCCCGGTGCGTAAATCTTCACAACTAAATCTTGAAAATCGGGATGATGAACAACAGCAGCATAATTTCCCGTACCAAGCAGCATCCAAGGGTGAGGTATATGACGAACTTTTACCGGATCGTGAGGATTGACGCTTTCTATTTGAAGTTTGGGAATTAATTCAACGTGAATGCTTACGACGAAGCGATTTACCTGCGAGGTTTCCATAGTTAATAAGCACCCTGGTTTAGCAGTTGAAGAGAATTTACCTCTAACAGAAGTCACAATATTATCACATGGCTAACACCTAATATAAGTGTTAACTACACACAGGAAATTCTTTTTACGAAAAACAAGAAATACATAAATAAATTTTTGTGATTTATATTACTTGCGCTTTAACGGAGTCGAAATTATGATATCTTGATTATCCGGATAAGAGAGCGAATATCTGGATAATCTTTCTGAGTAAATCCAATCATATTCTCCAAAACACACGCATGAAATTAAACTGGTTTTTGTTGAGTCTCGCCAGTATTGTAGTCTTATCAACTCCTGCAACAGCAACAGAATTAGAAGTAAGTGCTAGCAGCATCAAAGACAACTTAATTGCCGAAAATGATTCGCAATTATCACTACCGGAACTAAAATTCATTCCTCCCCTACCTGAAACTATCTTTTCAAACCCCAGCGATGGTTCTTTGTTTGCTGGGGTTGTTCATTTGGGGAGTGAAATATCACCGCTTCATGCACAAATTCAAACTTTAATGAATCACTATAGTTATCTGGAACCAGGAATGTTTTTTCTGGATTTACAAACAGGCAATTATCTAGATATTAACGGTAGCAAAACATTTTCAGCAGCTAGCACAATTAAGTTTCCGATTTTAATTGCGCTGTTTCAAGAAATAGATGCAGGTAGAATTGATTTAAACGAAACTCTAGAAATGCGGCGCGATCTGGTTACTGATGGTTCTGGAGAGATGCAGTATAAACCTGTGGGAAGTAAGTTATCTGTCCTTGAAACCGCAAAAAAAATGATGATAATCAGCGATAATACCGCTACAAATATGATTATCGATCGCTTGGGTGGCAAAACAAAATTAAATCAGTATTTTCAGACTTGGGGATTACAAAGTACTGCGATTCGCAACTTATTAGTTGATGGGAACGGAACTAATACAACCAGTGCGAAAGATTTGGTACAGCTTTCAGCCTTAATTGCTAACAACAAATTAATTAGCGATCGCAGTCATTCCCAAGTTTTAGATATTATGCGTCACTGTCACAACGATAGTATGCTACCTGCTGGCTTGGGTAAGGGTGCAGTAATTGCTCACAAAACCGGAACTTTGAGGTTTGTGCTTGCAGATGCTGGAATTATTGAGACTCCGAGCGGTAAGCGTTACTTAGCAGGAATTATGGTAAAACGACCGCATCATGATTCTAGGGCTACAGATTTTATTCGTCAGGTTTCCCAGGTTGTATATAGCTATTTTGATTATCCGCAAGTAACAACTTTACCTTAAGGCGATCGCCTTTACTCAAATCGGAGTGCATTTACTTTATAGTTGCTGTTTTGTTTGCTCCACGAGTAATATTTTAAGATTGTGGATATACAAAAGAACAGCAAATAACTATAAATATAACTATGGAAAAACAACCTATAACAGTAATTGGTGGTGGATTAGCTGGAACTGAAGCAGCATGGCAAATAGCGATCGCTGGCATTCCAGTAATTTTTTATGAAATGCGTCCCACACGTTTTGGTGGAGCGCATCATACTGAACATTTAGCGGAATTGGTATGTAGTAATTCTTTTGGAGCAATGGCAAGCGATCGCGCTGCTGGTTTGCTTCATGAGGAGTTGCGCCGTCTGGGTTCTATCGTTATTTCTAAAGCTGACGAACACAAGGTTCCTGCGGGTGGTGCGTTAGCAGTCGATCGAGGTGTTTTCAGTCAAAACTTAACGGAAACTCTTAGCAGCCATCCTTTAATTGACTTTCGCCGGGAAGAATTACGAGAAATCCCCGAAGGTATTGTAGTTTTAGCCACCGGACCTTTAACAAGTCCCGATTTAGCAGAAGATTTAAGTCGTTTCACTGGGATGGAATATCTCAGCTTTTTCGATGCTGCAAGTCCCATAGTTGTGGGAGAATCGATTAACCGCGACGTTGCTTTCATGGCATCGCGTTACGACAAAGGCGAAGCAGCTTACCTCAACTGTCCGATGAATAAAGAGCAATATTTGCAATTTTGGACGGAATTGCGTAATGCCGAACAAGTTGAATTAAAAGGCTTTGAACGAGAAAACGCCAAATTTTTTGAAGCTTGTTTACCCATCGAAGAACAAGCACAACGCGGCGAAGATACAATGCGTTATGGTCCCTTAAAGCCAGTTGGTTTGACTCCTCCTTCAACTGCGGGATGGGGAAATGATGCTCCTCCGCAAGTCGCCGAGGGAGAAGAAGTTAAAAAAGAACGTCCTTACGCCGTTGTGCAATTACGTCAGGAAGACAAAGCCGGGAAACTGTGGAACATGGTAGGCTTTCAAACAAACTTGCGTTGGGGAGAACAAAAGCGGATATTCCAAATGATTCCCGGTTTAGAAAATGCCGAATTTGTCCGATTGGGAGTAATGCATCGCAACACCTTTATTAATGCACCCCAATTAATGATTCCCACACTGCAATTCAAATCGCGTCCCACCTTATTAGCAGCAGGACAGATTATAGGTACCGAAGGATACACCGCAGCATCCGCCGGAGGTTGGCTAGCAGGAACAAACGCCGCCCGAATCGCTTTAGGGAAAGAACCCTTAACCATGCCCAACACAACCATGATGGGAGCCTTATTTGACTTCATCAGTTCCGCCTCCCCCAAACACTTCCAACCAATGCCCCCCAACTTCGGTATATTGCCCGACTTAGGAGTAAAAATAAAAAACAAACGCGAAAGATACGGAAAATACCGCGATCGCTCTTTGGAACAGTTATCAATTATCAATGAACAATTATCAGGGGTAGTTGGGAGTTAGGAGTTAGGAGTTAGGAGTTAGGAGTAGGGAGTAGGGAGTAGGGAGTAGTGAGTTGGAAACTAATTTCTTCTTGTCTCCCCATCTCCCCATCTCCCCATCTCCCCCATCTCCCTCTCTCCCCCTCTCCCCATCTCCCATGCCCAATGCCCAATGCTCAATGCCCAATTCAAAAAATGCTCGAATCCGAACGCTATTTATTTGATTTACAAGGATTCTTAGTTGTTGAAAATGTTCTTAGCAACGAGGAAATTTCAGCTTTAAAAAAATTGATAGATAAGCAAGTTGCGATCGAAAATCAGCCTGAAGCGTCTCGGTTGCGTTTTGATGGCTTGCTTTCATGGGGAAAACCTTTTCTAAATTTGATCGATCATCCCCGTATTACTCCTTATTTATCTGAGTTGTTAGGGGGAAAATTTCGCTTAGATCACAATTATGTTCATATTATTCGTGGAGGTATTGGTCCGATTGGCTGCTATTTGCACGGTGGAGGCACTCCCTACGATCCAACCCAGTATTACTCATTCCGAAATGGCAAAATTTACAATGGTTTGCTGGCTGTCGCTTACGAATTAAATGACGTACATCCCGGTGATGGGGGATTTGCTTGTATTTCCGGTAGTCATAAAAGTAATTTACCTTGTCCCCAAGAATGGCTTAATTTAGAGTGTCCTAAAGATATCGTCAAATCGGTTACTGTAAAAGCCGGAAGCGCCATTATTTTTACTGAAGCGTTAAGTCATGGAACCCTCACCTGGCAAGGAAAAAACGAGCGTAGAACATTATTTTATAAATACTCCCCTCATTCATATGCATGGCTGAGAAATTACTACAATCCCGACGATTTTACAGATTTAACTCCATCCCAACGAGAAATCCTTAAAACACCCGGAGTTTACCCTTAAACAGGTTAAATAAAGGTTAAAGGTCAAAGGTCAAAGGTTAAAGGTCAGGATTTAGACTTTTTAACTCCTAACTCCTAACTCCTAACTCCTAACTTTATTTATTGCGACTTCAACCATCGCAAAACACGTTTTTCAAGCTGTTTGGTTTTGAAATCTGACCATTCGTAATTTTCTGTTTCTCGTTGCAAAATCTCTTGAAAGCGTTGAAATGCTTTATAACTATCGATTGTAATTTCTAATTTATTGCGAAGCCATTCACTTTGAATTGTAGTGATAAATAATTGCATATCATAATAATCGTCGCAATGCTTGTTGGATGGTAATCTAAGGAATCTATGTTTGTTAGGAAATTCTTCTATAGAATAACCATCTAAATACAAAAAATTACCATCAATATCCATTGGATCGCAGTCGCCTGTTTGAATTATAATTTTTCCGGTTGTGGTGTCTAAGTAATAAATACACTGGTGTTTTTTAGGGTTTTTGGTAAAAGCTTCTTTTAAATCATCAATTTCTATAGGTAGATGCATGGTAGATGAATTGCGATCGCACTTAGTTATCAGATAATCTTTGTCGGCATTCCGATCTAATTTGCAAGAATTTAACCCGATTTATCAATTCTTAGAAATTATTTAGAAGTGCTATATACTTTTTAACAATTTTTTATTGATTATGCAGTAATATGTTTTTCCATTGCGTAATTTATGAAGCTTTCTCCTCTACACTCTACTTGTTGTTTCTTCGTAATTGAAAAACCCATGCATAGAAAAAACGGTTTCGCGGTAATACTCGCTTCAGTATATAAACGATGTATTTTTAATTCGTAAGCCTTTGCTTCAATGGCATGGTAAATTTTCTTGCCTACACCCATGCGCTGATAGTTTTTGTGGCAGTATAAACAATCTATATGTCCATCAGATTCTAATTCGCCGAAACCCGCAATTGTACCGCTATCATCGGCTACGTAAGTAAATTCCGAACTAACACTTACCCAATCTTTAAAATAAATATCATCTGGTGCCCATGCTTTCACCTGCTTAACTGAGTAGTCGTTAATATTAACTTCACGTACTGTTTGATGAAATAATCTGGCAATTTGCTCGGCATCTTGTTTCTTAAATAATCTTATTTCTATCGGCATAGGGTATGGGGCATTGGCAATAATAACAGAAGCTATATTTTCTAGTTTAGCTATTTTTAATGAAGCTAGTTTTAAACTTAGCTAAAAAATCTAATATAAATTAAATTTTTAATATAAAAAAATCCCACACAACTTTAAATTGAGTGAGACTTACATATAACAAATACGAAAAAATATTAGTTACTTACAGCGTGCCATCTTAGATATTGAATTTCTGCCCAAGCTTGATTCTGATGAAACATTTGAGCAATTTTTGACCATGTTGTATGCGAAACTTTGGCAAGATTATATTTTTGCAAGTCACCAAACTCGCAAAACATTTTATATGCCCAAGTTGGCTCGTATCCCATAAATCTTGCGATCGCTATCCAGTCTGCTAAAGAAAATAACGAGATATCAATTGAGGATTTATTCTTTAGATCGTTGGAGCTTATAGTCTTGGCTAATAACATGGCATTCCTATTAAAAGATTATTGTCAGAAAACAACCAAAACTATACAGAAGCTGGATTACTTGGTTGTGAGAATTAAAATCCACCTCGGTTTTCACATATTTATTTTGAAATGTCAAGTAATTGTAAACGCAATTTTTGAAGAATATTATTTTTGGATACAATTTAAATTCAAATTTTAATGATGCCCTGTTTTTTTCACCTACAGACGATAAATCTGGAAGCTATAAAAAGGAATGGGAGCTATATTGCAGCTATTCGAGCGTATTTACTCTAAAAAACCGCTTTGAATATATATGAATAAACGCTATAGTAACTGTTCTAATTAAAAAAACTTAAAAAATCTCAAAAATTTGCTCTCGCCTCTGCCATTTAGGTGTTTGATTTCTCAACATTTTGGGAACAATCAACATGATATTGCAGCCAAGAGAATGGTTAATCAAAGAAGATGAGAGCATTATTCTTTAAACAAAAGAAAATTCATTTCCGGATAAGTCTTGTATTTTGCAGCCTTTTATGCGTATTATTAGTTCTAATTCCAGTATTTTCGGTTCGGGGTCAAGGAAGCTCGAAGCAGACGATTAACCAACTTAAGCAGCAACGAAAACAAATTCAGCAAGAACATCAAACTACGGTAAAAGAAAAAAAGCGTTTAAATAATTTGCAGCAAGAAGCTCAAATACGTCTTGGTGGTTTAGAAGAAAACCTGCAAACTACTGATAGCCAAATTGAAGACAGTGAAAAACGTTTACTCCTAGCAACTCAACGACTCCAACAGTTACAAGCAGATTTAGCACAAGCACAAGTATCTTACGCTCAACGGCAAGCTTCAACCGTTGCCAGACTCAAATATTTGCAACGTTCCCCAGTCAGTCAAGGATGGGCTGTTTTATTACAAAGCCGTAATTTAAATGACTTTCTCAGTCGCCGTCGTAATTTAAAATTAGTTTACCAAGCCGATCGCCAAGTTTTAGAAAAGTTAACTGAAGAAGCCAATCGGATAAAACAGCAAAAAACCGATATCGAAAGCAAAAAGAACGAAATTGCCTTGATTCGACAGCAGTTGCTAGCACAAAAAGCCGATTATCAAGGACAAGCGCAATTACAAGCCGAATTAATACAGCGATTAAATAGCGATCGCCTTGCCTTAGATGCAGCAAGAATGCAGTTAGAAAGAGATTCGCTATCTGTAGCAAGCTTAATTCAAAGGAAAGTAGCGGAAGAAGAAGCCAGAATTGCAGCCGCAAAAGCCCGCAGCCAACAGAGAAACTTCGTCAGTGGCAGCGGTATCATGGCATCTCCCAGCGACGGTTACATCAGCAGCCCTTACGGTTGGCGATCGCACCCACTTCTCGGTAGAGGACGATTGCACGCTGGTATAGATTTTGCCGCAGGTTACGGTAGTACAATACGCGCCGCAGATTCCGGAACCGTCATTTATTCAGGTTGGTACGGCGGTTACGGAAAAACCGTAATCATCAACCACGGCAAAGGAATAACTACACTTTACGGACACGCCAGCGAATTATACGTACAAGAAGGAGAAAGCGTAAAACGAGGACAACCCATATCCGCAATAGGTTCCACAGGCTTTTCAACAGGTCCCCACTTACACTTTGAAGTCCGTAAAAACGGTACCCCCGTAGATCCCGCAAATTATCTTTAACAGTTAGGAATTAGGAGTTAGGAGTTAGGAATGAGGAGTGAGGAGTGAAGAGTTAGGAGTTAGGAGTTAAGAGTTAGGAGTTAAGAATGAAAAGTTAAGAATTAGGAGTTAAGAGTGAGGAGTTAAGAGTTAAGAACAAACGAATGTAGTGGGAGCGTCTCGCTCCCTAGAAAAAATCTCGCTTCCCATCTCCCCATCTCCCCATCTACCCCTCTCCCCCCTCTTCCCCCTCTCCCCTCTGCTTCAAATTACTAAGCGGAATAAAAAACTTCATTTTAGGAATTTGACTTAAAGTTTCATCACCACCAGATTGATAATTTGTAATCAGATTCAAGGATTTGACTTCTGGAGAAACTTTGCCGATAAAAACAAATTCCCCTTTGAGAGTGGTACCGGGTAGAATTTCAACATCGGGATTAGTTGCTGGTGCAGCCAAACTATATTTTTTCCCTAAATCATCTACAAGCACCATTTCCTTACCGTTGTTGTTAAGTTCGATAGTATTTTTGGAACCGTTAGTAGTAGACATTTCTACCTTACTACTATCTTTTGTAAAAGAAATTTTTGTCAGTATTCCTACGGTACCGTTGGGATGAGTTGTTTGAACATTCAATGTTTTCCCTGTAGGTAAACTAGTAACTTCACTCGACTGCGTGACATTCGTATTAGTTGTAACCAAAGGTTTAGTTTCAGAAGCATCATCGACTGTTTCCGGTATTTCATTCACAGTCTGGTTAATTTGTTTGCTGAGTATCTGCTGTGCTTGCTTATTAGTTAAGAAAAACCAAATTCCTATACCAGACATCAGCACCAAGGTAAATATTATCCCCAGTAGAAAACTACCACAGCCATTTTTTTTCATATTATTTCTAACCTAGAAAATTAATTTCGATCGTATACCAGTGCAAAATAACTTTATTTACGTGTTTATAGTAGTGTTTTTTATGATTAGCTTGCCTTTTCAAATCCAGGCATAACTCCTCAACTGTTTGCTGTCAACTGCTGAAGCGGAATATCGAACTTCATTTTCGGACGACGACTAAAGCGTTCGTCGCTTCCTATTTGATTATTGGTAATTAGAGTTAGGTTATTTGCTTTTGAAGTAACTCCACCTTGGAAAACCAGTTCTCCTTTGAAAGTTTGACCTAATTCAATTTCAAGATTGGGATTATTTTCAGGTAATCTCAAGTTGTATTTATTCCCTAAATCATCTACAAGCACAACTCCTTTACCATGCAAATTAAGGTGAATATTATACAGAGAACCATTAGTCACAGCTATTTGTACAATAGTATTTTCTTTAGTAAAAGAAATATTAGTCAGTCTTCCTACAGTACCATTGGGGTGATCTGCTTTAACATTTAAAGTTGTCTCTCCCTCAATTGCACTATTATTATTGCTAATTAAAGATTCAATATCGGATGACTTATTTACAGCATCAACATTGATTTTTTCGGTGATTATTCGCTGCACTTGTTTGTTATCGAACAAAAGCAAGGCGCTAACGCACAATATCAGCAAAACCGCAGATATTATTCCTAATAGAAAACCACCGTTGTTATTATCTAGATTGGAAGTATTCTTAATTGGTTTATCTTTTAAATTATTTTTATTCATATGATATTACTTTTAATGCTGTATAACTATAAATTAGCCTTCTTCAGTATTTATATCAGTTTCTGAGGTAACTATTTTGCATTTTTATAAAATTTACTGAGATAAATTATTACTGCGTGGCTGAATCGCTCTTTAAGTGTATCTAAAAGTAACCAGCATACTTAAGTAGCCATAAAAGGAAATAAAAGGTATACTATTAAATAATATGCAGGTAAATTATTACCTAATATTGTGAGGGCGCGTAGCTCAGTGGATAGAGCGGCAGATTCCGGTTCTGTAGGTCGGGGGTTCAAATCCCTCCGCGCTCATTTTTATGTTGAAAAAGACTTCGCAATTGCGAAGTCTTTAAATATTATCCAGCGATTAAGAAATATACCTAAAACTACTAATCAGCAATAAAATTGCTGTGCCCAGTATAAATATAGTGAATGTCGCGCGAACCGATTTTCTTTTCTAACTCTACTGCATAGTGAGATTCTTCATTTGCAATTAACTTTGCGTTGTAGTCTCCTGGCTGTATTACTTCTAATTGATTTGGATCTAAATTTGAAGATTGCTCCGAAGAAGGTTTAAGGTAGGTAGTATAAAGAACCTTTAAAACACCCGATATAGTTGTTACTTCTTTACCAACTAAACCATCAACGATCGCGATCGCCATTTTTTCAGCATCAAACAATTTCATGTCTTTGTCCGAACTGATAAAGCAGCATTCAATTAAAATTGCTGGCATTGAAGTTAGTTCTAAGACTCTAAATCTAGCTTGTTTTACGCCTCGATTTAAAAATCCCAAAGACGTAATATTACTTAGTACAGATTGCGCTAAACCAAAAGCAGCACTACGAAAATTATATACGTAAATTTCACTACCATTAGCTGTTGGACTGCTAAAAGCATTAAAGTGAATAGAAATAAAATAATCACTATCGAGTTGATTAGCTTTTCTTGCTCTTTGCATCAAAGATTCATCGGTACTATAAGCTGATTTAGGTGTAACAGAAACAGCTTTATGTCCTCTTTGATTGAGCTTACTAATAACTAATTCTCCTACTAACTTAGTCAAAGCATCTTCACTATACTGATTAGTGCGAGCGCCAGTATCGTAGGGAGGGCAATTGTGACCAATATCGATAGCAAAGAACATTCGTGCATCTCCTATTAGTTACTACAATTCGAGGCACTTTTCAATAATTCAAATATTTATCAATTGAGTAAAAGCTCAATTAATCTGTTTCGCGATCGAACAAATACATTTTGCGGAAATGCACCCAAGTTAAATTATTGATAATCCGAAAAAAGCGTCGAACTAACTAATATTGTAAAAATTCTCTCTAAGTAATTTAATAAAAAATGTAGCTTCGCGTCAAATTGAAAAAGTGTATTTATTCCGTTGTTTATTCAATATTTTCTACAAAACAAATAGTAAACAATTTAACATTGTGCTATTTCAAATATCTTATTTATATATCAAGTATTTATTTTCTAGGTAAAATATTTATACTGTCCGCAACTTGCTTTCTATTTAGATGAATTTAGTAATTTAGCGGGCAATATTATCTGAATTTAGCGGGCAAGATGCCCGGAGTGCGATATAAACTTAAGAAGTTGTTTAAAAAGTGGTTAGCTGTGATTTTAGGCACTTATTGATCCCCCCTAACCTTCCTTAAAAAGAAGGGAATCGGCGGAATCAAAGTCCCCTTTAAGAAGGGGGATTTAGGGGGATCTAGAACGTTTTGCTACCGACAAGAAGACTTTTAAAACATCTTCTAAAAAAACTTTCCGGCGTTGTATCTTAGATATTTTAGTTATCGAAAAAATATCTGTAGTGTTCGCATCTTGCTTTGTTTACCTCATCTCCCCATCTCCCCATCTCCCCATCTATTTCACATCCGGGTGCAGGATTATTAAATGAAACTCCTGCCTAGTTTCAAGTTTGAGATATCGTTGTTGTAAAGATTGCCATTGCTGCCATAAATCGTAACGATTTTTCTTCAGCAAATTTGCCAAAGTAGGAAGCTGGTTACTAATTTTTGATTCAAGCACATCTTGCAACCATTCATCTAAAACTACGCTATCTTGCATGGAACCCAAAACTTCTTGGATGTTTCTAACTTGTTCGAGATAACTTCCGTATCCTTCACCATAGAAATCGGTAAACAATTCCATCTGATAGCGCAGTCTTTTGGCTTGCTTTCGCAAATCGTGCAGATTTTCTCCTTTTATTAAAATTTGTTTCTCTACTTTTTTCGCATCAAAGTCAGTAGAAACAACAACTTTATTTTCTTCTACTTGAGTTCCAACTAACCAACCCGGATGCAGTAAAAAGCCACTCACTTCAGGTAAAAGTAAATCTGGTAGCGCTTGTTGAATTGTCAAATTTGCTAATGGTTGATAACTTGGTTCTTCCAACCATTCTTTTAATCCTGTTTTCAAAGATTTGTAACGTTCGCTTTTAAATAATGCCTTTACATCGCCTGCTGCATCTACACGTTGTTTATCTAAAGTCTCAATAACGTCATCTAAAATTGCTCTTTCTTTTTTAGGTAATTGCGGTTGATATGTTGCTTCTAAAGTTTCTTTTAACACATCCAAATCTCTTAGCGAACCAAGACAGCGGGCTATTTTTCCGATGTTTTTATCGTTCGCCGATTTGGGTAAATTAACAATAGGATTAAATCTGGTTACGGTAGTACGCAAACGACGCATACCAACCCGCATTTGATGTAAGGCTTCGGCATCTTTATCGTTTTTAACAGCTTTTTCCCACTTCCAGGTTTTGTTAAAGTGTTTTTCGATCGCACCGTAACTGTAGTTGCTTAGAGTTTTTACTGAAGGTTTTGTAGCTAATGTCATAGCACCCCAAATTATTCCGAATAATGTTTTACTTCTAGTAGATTATCGATCCTATCATCGGTTTTAAGTTTATATATCGGCTTTAATATTTTTTTGTCTAATTTCAGTCTTAAGAAAGATTTTCTCGCCAAATTTTGTGATGTAAATCCGATCTTTATCTATTTTTAACAACTATTTATAATTAAATTTTAAGTGTTATTAACATTTATAAATTAAATCAAATTTTATTAATATTAAAAAAATCACAAATTCGTAGAAATCGCATTCACAGGGCAAGTCGGAATACATTGCTCGCAAACGATACAGCGAGAGCGAGTAAAGGTTAATTTAAAACTTTGGGGATTAAGAGTAAGTGCTTGTGTTGGACAAACCCCAGTACACAATCCACAATGAACGCAAGCTTCTTCATCAATGATAATTTCTCCCAAACTAAGCGAAACAGTGATACTTTGCTCGCGCATCCACTGTATAGCGGCATCTAACTGATCGATATCCCCAGATAATTCCACCACAAGCTTACCAATTTGATTGGGAGCAACAGCAGCGCGGATAATATTTGCAGCAACATTAAAATCTTTTGCCAATCGGTAGGTGACTGGCATTTGAACTGTACGCTTGGGGAAAGTGATTGTAACTCGTTTTTTCATTGGGAATTGGGAATTGGGAATTGAGGATTGGGAATTGGGGATTGGGCATGGGCATTTTTAATAGTTAGGAATGAGGAGTTAAGAGTTATGAATGTAGTGAGAGCGTTTTGCTTTGTGCTAAGTAAATTTTCTGCAAGATGTAAGTATGCCCTATGCCCCATGCCCTATGCCCCATGCCCCATGCCCAAACCATGTTTTTATTTTTGAAACAGGGCTAATAAATGGAATTAGAGAGTTAAACTGGTGGATGAAATGATTTGTTAAGATTTTATAAACCTTTGTTATGAGTACGGATTCGTCCTTAAACTCGCAGGAAAAGCCAGAATCCACCTTTGGGGTACGCCTCCGAAATTTTTTAATTGTGACGGTAGCGGTAGTATTATCGGTTGCCTTATTTTTAGGACTCAGAGGCGAGACTAATTCAGTTTCTTTAACTGAGCTAGATGAAAATTCTACACCGTTGGAAGTTGCTTTGAGTAATGGAAAACCATCTTTGATAGAATTTTACGCTAATTGGTGTACTGTCTGCCAGAAGATGGCACCCGACATTGCCACACTGGAAGAGGAATATGCAGGTAAAGTGAATTTTGTGATGTTAAATGTCGATAACACTAAGTGGCTACCGGAAATGCTGCAATATCGAGTTGATGGGATTCCGCATTTTGTGTTTTTAGATAAAAATGCGAGTGCCAAAGCAGAAACCATAGGCGACCAACCTCGTACAATAATGGGAAGTAACTTAGAAGCCTTGATTGCAGGTTCGGCTTTACCTTATGCTCAAGCTAACGGTAGAGTTTCGCAATTTTCTACAACCCCAGTACCAACTGGTAGTAATGAAGATCCACGCAGTCACGGCGCTCAGGTGGTGAATTAAGATGCTTGTGACGGCTTTTAAACTGGCACGTATTCTTACAAGCATATCTTGCTTACGTGGGTTTAAGATAGGTGAGGTTGTATTAGCTACAACATCGCTTGTAGTACTTCGTTTAAAACACAATTAACCTCAACTACTCTTCCCATAGCTGGGAAATATGATGTTACAGCTTATTTTCGTTGTTATTGTTGTTATTTCAGGTTCAGCCGTCTGTTCTGGAATAGAAGCGGCTTTATTTTCGGTTTCGACGCTAAAAATTAGACAGTTAGCGCAGTCAAAAAATCCATCAGCAGTAGCACTATTGGCGATTCGCGAAAACATGAATCGTCCGATCGCGACTATTGTAATTCTAAATAATGTCTTCAATATTGTTGGCAGTATTCTTACAGGTAATATTGCTAGAACAGTGCTAGGAGATACTTGGTTAGGCGTATTTTCAGGAGTATTGACATTTCTGATTATCATTTGTGCAGAAATTATCCCGAAAACCATCGGTGAACGCTATGCAGAACCAATTGCATTACTGATAGCACTTCCGATTGCTGCATTAACTTTGATATTTACCCCTTTAGTGTGGATGTTAGAGAATATTACAGCACCTTTCACTAGAGGTAAAAAGCAACCAACAACTAATAAAGCAGAAATCATGTTGTTGTCAGATATTGCTCACCAAGAAGGAATAATTGAACGTGATGAAGCGCAGATGATTCAACGGGTGTTTCAGTTAAATGAACTAACAGCAGCAGACTTAATGACACCTCGAACAATCCTCACATATTTGCGCGGTAACTTAACTCTTGAGGAAGCCAAAACAGATATTATTAGTTCGCAGCATACGAGAATAATTGTAATTAATGAGACTATTGATGAAGTAATTGGTGTTGCGTTAAAGCAGAATTTATTAACAGCAATGATAGAAGGAAGGAAAACTCAAAAAGTTGGAACTTTGACGCGAAAAGTTAGATTTGTACCGGAAACAATTCGCGCCGATCGCTTGATGAGAAACTTTCTAGAAGCACGCGAACATTTAGCCGTAGTAGTAGATGAATACGGTAACGTTTCTGGTGTAATTACCTTAGAAGACGTATTAGAAGTAATAACTGGTGAGATAGTTGATGAAACCGATAAAACCATCGATTTGCAGGCGATCGCTCGTAAGAAGCGAGAAAGAATGTTGCAGTCAATGCGTTTTGTTTATCGATCGGTAGAAAATAAACGGTAAATTAAGGTCAAAGGTTAAAGGTTAAAGGTTAAAGGTGAGGAGTTAGGAGTGAGGAGTGAGGAGTGAGGAGTTAGGAGTTTTTCTACCCCCTCTTTTCTCTCTTCCCCCTCTACCCCCTCTATTCTCTATTCCCCATTTCATCGATCATACTTTCCCTAAAAGCTTTGGGATATACCAATAGGAAAAAACCCATCCAAGTTAATAGAGGGATGGAGACTAAAATAGTTAACCAAATCTTGTGAAATAATAGCCAGCTTCCGGTAATTAGAGTTGTTCCCGTAAGTAATATAGACCAAGGTTGACACCACCAAGGTTTATATTGCCATACGCTTATCGGTTTTTGGGAAGTCATGTGTTTGATTAATTTAAAAGGTTTCTAAAATTGAATTTAAAGTACTAAGCCACTGATAACAAGGTTCATCAATTGGAGCTATATCTTGTCGCTGTTGGGCTAATGACTCACTGTATGCTGTAATCCAAGCTTTTGCTAGCTCTTGCTCCGTAACTATATTGTTTTGTACTCCTCGATTAAATTGCTTTTCGATCCAATCTCTAAAGGTTAAAACTTCTATAGTAATATCAAAATATTCTTCAATCTCTTGGATACGAGATGTAATTTCGTTTCGTCTTTCTGGTTTTACACTAGTTACAAAACCAGCTAACAAAATAGTCGGATGTGCTTCTAGTTTTTCTGCAAGTTCTTCAAGTTCATCTCGTAAATAAGCTTTACCATATTTAGCATCCCATGATTCAATAATTTGATTGGCTTGCAATATTTCTATATCCCCGATATTGCCGTATTTTTTGTTTGCAGAACGCATTTGGGATAATTTCCTTAAAGCACCCTGGGGAAATAAATTAAATTCCTGCATTGCTTGCATCAAACTATGCATGGCTATTTCCATAATTCGCGCTGCATAATCCGAATCATTGATATGCCTTGATATAAGTTCAGATATCAATTCTTGGTTTACATTTTCAGTTTGAGTTAAAAAGTTTGTAAGATTATTTAAAGTTTGTGACACTAAATCTTTAAAAGTCTTTGCCTGATTGAGCAATTGTGATAATAAATAATGTAAAGCTATTTCTGGATTTATATCATTAATTTCAACTGCTTCTACAATATTTATCCATTTTAAACGAGCGCCTCTAATATTGGCTTTATAAACTGATGAATAAGGATAATTTTCAGCAAGAGAGCGTGTCATCATAATTCCATCTGCGTTTAATCTGAGTAAATCGTATTTACGCAGTACCGGAGTTATGTATTGCTTATCTAAAGGACGCATTGGTATACCATCTTGCCATGAAAAGTTGCTTTTACTTCTACTACCTTTATGCAATCTAATACTTTGTGCTGGCTCAATGGCTTTTATACATAACTGAATAATTGTTAATCCAATTAATGCTCTACCAACTTCACTTGTAAGAGAATCTACCAATTTTTTTAATTTATCTATATAGTTTTGATTAATTTGCAAAAAATCAATTTGAGCCACATTATCGCGGCAATAAATAATTTGCTTTTCTAAATAATTATTAGAAAGTTCGCTAGTAATTGTTTGATATCTTTGCTTTGCAGCTTCATTCATAGCACCTTCGATAAAAATCTGTGTAGTGCCATCAGGTAAAACAAGCTCGCTTCTATCATTAAATACTCTTAAATGCAATTCACTCATTGATATTGCCTAAACTTTTTCGTAATTGTACGCTTCTAGGTGTCAATGTCGGAAAAGCATAGGGAATCAAATACTTACCTAGAGGTATTTGAGAATTCGTATTATGGTTTCTCACTTCATAACCAATACTGCGTAATGACTGAAGATAAGAAAACACATTTTCTGGCTCTACTGTCCATAAAGATGTTAATTCATAAATTGATAATTGCTTTGCAACTCCTATACCCCTAACTATAGATTGAAGTACACGCCAGAAAGCATTTACTTTTAATTCAGGATTAAAATTCATTATTCCCGTAATTTTAGAACTGTATTGATAATAGCCAGAAAGCTGAATCAAATCTGCCATACCTGTAATTTCTAAAAGTTTTTCTTCAAAAGCTTTCCAAAGCGCTGTAAATAAATTTACGTCTAACTGTTTAGCACATAGCTTTACTTTATCAGTTTCTAATACCCAATTTTCATTACCCCAACAAGGTAATATCTCGATCGCGAATTTATTTTTATCTTGTGTATCACCATCAGCTATAATCTCCCAGCAATTATCATTCAATTCATATTTAATATTGATTTTAATGCTTTTAGAAAGTTGACGTTTATTCCAAGCAAAATTATTTGATAGATATCGTACAACTTGTTCTTCATTCGTGCTTTTTTTAATTAATGATGTTTTTGATTTGCTATTATTTAAAATAATAATTCCTTGTCTCGCCTTTTGAGCATATATTTTTGTTAACTGCCGCTTTCTTGTTCTAAATCCTAACTGTTTATTTTCTGGTAAGTAGTGCATGGGGAATGGTAGCGAGACACCCATTACACTATCTAAAATACTCAAAGCCAAAATTCGACCTAACTGAGGTGGAACAGAATTTCCGATTTGTTCTATACAAACTTGACGATTACCGACAATTTCATAAGCATCAGGGATAGTTTGTAAACGTTTCAATTCGGCAATTGTAAATCTACGATTTTCCCAACTAAAAGGACCTGTATATTGTCCTCCTTGTGCTTTAATTGTTCTTACTGGCATTTCGGGATCGGCTTTATAAAGAAAGTCGGAAAACTTAGAACGCCAGCTGAATACAGGATTGGGATGACCCATTTCTTCTGTATAAAAACTATAGTTTAATCCTGGCGGTATATCATTAAGAAGATGTCCGTATTTTCCGCTAAGTCCTTCTTCTATCAATTCTGAAGTATCTACTCCTATAAGTGCATTTTTAGCAGTTATAAATGGTTCTTGACCTGGAGAATCTGGACCATGCGTAGGATAAGGAAAAAGATAATTACTTTCTTTCAATCCCACAATAAATAAACGTTCTCTATGTTGAGCAACTCCATAATCTGCTGCATCGAGAATCCGAAAAAAAATCTTGTAACCAGCATTTTTAAAAGCATCTTGTATTGCTTGCCAATCTTTACCTTTTTGCGCTCCCATAATTCCATATACATTTTCAAATAGAAATCCTTTGGGTTGTAAAGTTTTCAGCAAACGGACATATTCTTCAAATAAAGTACCGCGACAATCGTTAGTACCCGAAACACCAGCAGCCCTACGCCCAGCAGCAGAAAAACTTTGACAAGGTGGTCCGCCAATAATAAAGTCTACTTTTAAATCAGTACTGGGAAAAAAATCTTTTATATCAATACAAATTGGTTTAGAGTTTTCTAACCATTTGCCAGACATTGAGTTTTTTTCTAATGTTTTACAGTACTTAGCTTCAAGTTCAATCATGCGAACAATATCGAAGCCAGCATCATGAAACGCAATATCTAATCCACCACCACCGGAAAACAAGCTTAATGTTTTGATGGGAACATAATTTTGGTTATTAAGCCACTGACGTATTAATAAACCAAACTTATCTGGCAATACAGACTTATCCTTAATGTCAAGCGCTTCTAGTATCTGTTGAAACCATGTACCTTCTTGTGAATAATCATTATAAAAATTTAAAGGTAGCGATAACTGTTTCATTTCTGATAAAAATTAAAGTTCTTACTACAAATGATTATAAAAATATAGGGCAAGCCTTGAAGCCCACCCTACAAATAAATGATTAAATTTACAATTGAATTTAAAACAAAATATCTACCTTTCCACAACTTCCCTTACCAATTGCGCTAATTTCTCAGCACTTTCGGGAACTGCGACTGTTTTGGCTTTATCGCTCATCTTCTGCAATTCTTCAGGCGATCGCAATAATTCCAATACTTGATTTTGGAGTTTATCGACGGTTAATTCTTTCTGCTGAAATAATATCCCCGCTCCCGCTGTTGTATATACTTGAGCGTTGTAGGTTTGATGATCTTCTGCTGCGTAAGGATAGGGAATTAGAATCGCTGGAGTACCACATACGGCTAATTCCGTAACGCTTCCGGCACCCGAACGACTAATAGCTAAATTGGCTCGTTGCAACAATGCTGCCATGTTGTTATAAAATGGCATCGAAATATACTGAGTATGCTTAAGACTATCTGCTTCTGGGTCTAAATCGCCCGTTAAATGCACTACATAAGCACCAGCCTCAAACCACGTCGGGGCACTTTCACGCACTAATTTATTTACCGAAACCGCCCCTTGACTACCACCAAAAACCACAATAACAGGTACATCTTCAGGAATTGGTAAATCTAATGATGCTTTAATTCCCGGTTCTAAAAATGCTCTTCGTACAGGGGTACTAGTATATATAGTTTTGTTTTTAGGTAAATATTTTGCCGCAGCTTCAAATCCAATGGCTACAGCATTGCACCAAGGACCAAAAAAGCGAGTTACTTTTCCTGGTATTGCGTTAGATTCGTGAATAATTACGGGTAAACCCAGAGAACGAGCCGCAATTACCGCAGGACCGGAAATATAGCCTCCTGTGGTGAAAACTCCCTCAAATTTACCTTGTTTTAAGATTTTTCTAACTTGTAGAATCGAACCACACAGTTTACCCAAGGTGAGTAATGAAGAAAAGCCCAAACCTTTTTGGAACCCTTCAACTGCAATGGTATTCAATTTATACTGGTTGGGAACCAGCTGCGTTTCTAACCTGTTAGGGACACCCAGCCATTCAATTTGATAATCTGGCAATTGTTCCGCAAGTGCGATCGCCGGAAATAGATGTCCGCCAGTTCCGCTGGCTGCTATAAGTAATCGTATAGGAGCGTCTTGCATTAACCCTTTACCTGTCAGCGCCTAGCTTGAATAAGATAAAACAATTTCCTGGTTTTTCGTAGACTCATCCGGAATTTCACCTTTAAAGGGAAGTTTTAGAATGAGTTATACATCAAAACAGCGAATAAGTACTGTAGTTAAATTACCTACAACATTATCACCAATGCCTAACTTTAATACCTTAATACCCGCACGAAAATCAAGAGTGAATAGTAGCCGTTGGGCAATTTTATTTATACTGACGCTTGGTTTATCTACTGGTTGGAAACCCGCCCAAGCGAATGCACCACAGAATACATCTTCCCAAGACAAAATACTCTTAACACAAAATACATCACAAAATGCACCCTCCCAACTTAAAAGTGTCCTAACGCAAATTGATGCAGCTGCAAACCGCCGTAACATTAAAGGTGTAATGAACTTTTACAGTTCTAATTTTGTTCATGGAGACGGATTAAACCGTTCGAGCATGGAACAAGCTGTAACTTCTTTGTGGAAGAGTTATCCAAGCTTGAGATACAATACAAAACTAGAAGCTTGGGGTACTCAAGGTAATAGCATTATTGCCGATACGGTAACAAATATAGTTGGTTTACCTTCAGCAAGTAATAAATTAGGCATGAATGCCACCATTAAATCGCGTCAGCGCATCGTTAATGGTAAAATTGTTCGTCAAGATATTTTATCGGAACGCACTCAACTCACTTCTGGTGTCAATCCTCCCAAAGTAGATATTAATTTACCCGACCAATTAAAAGCCGGACAGCAATATTATTTTGATGCAATTGTCAACGAGCCTCTTGGCGATGATTTTCTCTTAGGTGCGGCGCTAGACGAAGCCGTTAAACCAGGAAAATATCTCAACCCAACACCTGTAGATTTGGAATTACTCTCCGCCGGTGGAATATTCAAAGTTGGACGCGCACCGACTACACCTGGTAATCAATGGATTTCAGCGGTATTAGTCCGAGGAAACGGCATGACTATGATTACTCAGCGCGTGCCAGTTGTAGGAAAATAGGATGAGAGTTAGGAGTTAGGAGTTAGGAGTTATGAGTTATGAATTATAAAATTTTGTTTTGTTATTAATTCATAATTTCAAATTAGCCCTCAGACTAGAAGTCTGGGGAACTACAAAAGCAAACCCCACCTACGTGGGGTAAAAAACTTGATTTTCCCCAGCCCACGCAGGTGGGCTTCGTGAATTTAGCCGCACCCTTCGAGGGTGTCGGCGATTTGTAACTTCTAATTCCTAACTCCTCACTCCTAACTCCTAACTCCTAACCCTTATTTATGGCTTCAATTCAAAATCAAATTGTATTAATAACTGGTGCGAGTAGCGGAATCGGTGCATCTTGCGTCAAATATTTTGCAGATGCTGGTGCAAAGTTAATTTTAGCTGCGCGACGGTTGGAACGTTTGCAGCAACTTGTGGAAAATCTGCAATTACCATCCGAACAATTTCATTTGATAGAACTCGATGTCCGCGATCGCAATGCTGTAGAATCTGCTATATCGAAATTACCCGCTCAATGGTCGAATATCGATATTCTGATCAATAATGCCGGTCTTAGTCGCGGTTTAAATAAGCTGCAAGAAGGTAGTTTCCAAGACTGGGAAGAAATGATCGATACCAATGTTAAAGGCTTGCTATACCTTACCCGCTGCGTAGTTCCGGGAATGGTCGATCGCGATCGCGGTCATGTAGTTAACATCGGTTCGATCGCCGGACATCAAACTTATCCCGGTGGTAATGTCTATTGTGCTACCAAAGCCGCAGTTAAAGCAATTTCCGAAGGTTTAAAACAAGATTTGTTAGGAACACCTATCCGCGTAAGTTCCGTCGATCCCGGTTTAGTAGAAACTGAATTTAGCCAAGTGCGATTTCATGGAGATGACGACAAAGCTAAAAAGGTATATCAAGGATTAACTCCCCTCACCCCCGATGATATAGCCGATGTCGTATTATTTTGCGTAACTCGTCCAGCACACGTTAATCTCAGCGAAATATTGTTAGTACCAGTCGATCAAGCGAGCGCAACGATGGTGAATCGAAAGGCTTAGTTAATTTGTATTTTGTAGGTTGGGTTAGACGCACGAAAAAATATCATTTCAAACTCAAAGTAATGAAAGCGTCGTAACCCAACATTAAATTGTCGGTATTTTCTAATATTCTACATTCGATTAAAGATAATATCTTTATCCACAATTACGATGTTGGGTTACAACACGAAATATAAATTCTCGTTACAGTTCAATGTAGTTTTCGTCTCTAACCCAACCTACGACTTCCCACGTATCAAGAGGTATTGCGGGAGCAATTAAGTCTCCTAAAATTTCACCTGTTCCTTTCACTGCTCCAAAAGTTGGACGTTTTGTTTTGTGTGTCGCAGGATAAATAACTACTAACGGTTCACCTTCATGGGTAACAGTTAAAAGTGTTTTATTGCGTTGTACTTCTTGAAATAACTGCTGGATATTTTTGGGTAATTCGTTGTCAGTAATTTGTTGCATATTAGAATCTAATCGGTCAACCAAAAACTACTATATTCCCCCTAATTTTAATGTTGGGTTACTACACGAAAACATAAATTATTCGTTACAGTTCAAATTAATTTTCGTGTCTAACCCAACCTACGAATCTACGAATTATTATGCTACATCAGTGACAATGCCATAAGTTTGTAGGTTGGGTTAGACGCACAAGAAAAGATCGTTTCAAACTCAGAGTAATCAAAGCGTCGTAACCCAACACTGAGTTGTCGGTGTTATCGGTATTTTCCAACATCCTACATTCGATTAAAAATAATATTGTTTATCCATAATTATGATGTTGGGTTACGACACGAAAATATAAATTATCGTTGCAATTCAAGGAAGCTTTTCGTGTCTAACCCAACCTACAATTACTACAATTACTAACAGATTAATGCAGGGATAAAAGCGATTTTATTAATTTTTCACTATACTTTGCTTTATAGCTCGCCGACGTATCAATAAACTAATAGAAATTAGGCTAAAACCAACTAAAGTTGTGGTATTTGAAGATTCCGGAACCTGACGAGGGGTTTGGAAAGAGCCACTTAAAAAAGCCTGACTTTTAAAGGGAGCAGTTGGATCTGGGTTGAGTGTATCATTCTCCAAAAACGTGAATGTACCAGTCGCACCCGTGAATCTTCCCGAACCACCAGTGATGTTAAAATCTCCAGTCGCAGTGCCAACAAGGTTTTGAAAATCAAGTGCAGCCGTACCAGTAATATTGCCAAAAAGGCGATCGCTCCCATTCCCAAAAAACGTAACACCACCTGACGGTAAGTTTTCCAAACCAAATTCTGCCGCATCGGGGCTAAATGTAATTGTGCCAGTCGAGGGATCAATTTGACCGTAGTTTGTATTTACAAACTTTGTTAAACCATATGGCGCATCTGTACTTTCGCCTGTAATAGTTACTTTTGATATATTATCTACGATCGGCGTAAGGGTATTTTCTGAGTTATATGTTGCCTCAAACGGGTAAATAGTCTGTGCCGTTGCTGATGTATTGCTTGAAATAAAACTCAAGACTGTAGCAGCAAGCGTACCAAACCATATAGCCTGCAAGCGAACCATAATTAATATTCCTTGATGCTTATATAATGTTCCTTCTATTAAAAATAAGGTACCGTAATTTTGTAAAAAAAGAAACCCTTATAAAAAATAAGGGAGTAGGTAGCTTGTAGGTTGGGTTAGACGCACAAGAAATCATCATTTCAAACTCAAAGTAATCAAAGCGTCGTAACCCAACATTTAGTTGTCGGTATTTTCCAATATCTTATATATCATTAAAAATAATATTGTTTATCCATAATGGAAATATAAATTCTCGTTACAGTTCAATTCGGTAAACGTATCTAACCTAACTTACGAATCACTACTGTATAAAAATGCGTTTAGTTTAGCCCACGCAGGTGGGCTTTGTTTGTATAGCCCCAGACTTATAGTCTGAGGGCAATTAATCGAGCATAATCTAACACCTATCCATCTCCTAAAACTCTCAACAAATCGCTAATCATCCCATAAGGATGCTCAAGCATTGAAGTATTGCAAAAAACAGCTAAACTCAACTTACGCCCGTGAAAATCCGGTAAATGCATCGCCCAAGTATTGTAACCTGGTCCGTCTCCACCGTGACCGTATTTGATTCCATAGCTGGATTCTGGATCTGCCATTATTCCCAAACCGTAACAGGCTTTTTTATACCACCTTTGGCGCGTACCTATATCTACAAGGGTTTGCATTTCTGCTAAATATTTAGCCTCTAAAAGTTTCCCCGAAAAAACAGCATCAAAGAAGTTCATTACATCTTCTACAGTTGAAACAATTAATCCTGTAGCGCACCAATCGGGATGATAGCGAGGAATTATATTTTCTATTTTTATTTCTGAATTTAAATATCGACAGTAACCGGGTGTCAAAACAGCTTTTTTATCTACATCATGAGCGACATAGGTATTTTCTAAATTCAATACATCAAAAATCTGTTCTTGCAATACTTCTGCAAAACTCTTGTTGCTAACAGCTTCAATTACTTCATACAGCAACATATATCCGGTATTTGAATAACTGAATTCTTCACCGGGTTCAAAGTCTAATTTTCCCGTACAGGTTAATTCAATTACTTTTTGATGAGTCCAAGGAATTGAGGGGTTTTCTTTTACTGCGGGTAAATATTCGTTGAGACTCGTATAACTTGGTACGCCGCTGGTATGATTTAGCAATCGTCGCAAGGTTACGGAATCGGCAAATGATATGTTAGGCAACCATTTACTAACTGCATCATCTAAATCTAATAATCCATTTTCAACTAAACGCAACAAGCAGACGGAAGTAAAGGTTTTAGTAATGCTGTAAATATAAAATAACTGATTAATATCAAGTTTGTTCTGAGCATTTATATCCGTAAAACCAGCACTTCCCAACCAAAACCCGTGTTTTTCATCATTTATCGCGACGTTAACACCTAAGCAATTTGTAAAACGCAGCGATTGATTTAATTGTGTTTGTAATGCATCTTTTAAATTAGCATTCATTTTTTTTGCTTTGATTCTTATAATACTATTTTGCGGAATTATCGGTGTAAATCTAAATATGGGGAGACGTTGCAGGGAGACGTTGCAGTGCAACGTCTCTACATTATTGATGGGTTTTAAATATAATTGTTGTAATGCGAATTCATAACGAGTATGATTTATGTAGTTTTAATATGTAACCTGTCTCAAAGATGAACAACCTTGTAATTGGTGCGATCGCTTCTTTAGCAGCTGGGCTTGCGACGGTAGTTGGAGCTTTGCCGATATTGCTGCCAATTAAGATAACTGGGCGAGTGCAAGGTATAATGCTGGGTTTTGGTGGGGGAGTGATGTTAGCAGCGACATCATTTTCGTTGATAATACCGGGAACTTTATCAGCCGAAGCTCAAGGTTATTCAAAAACAATAGCGGCTTTAATTATGGTAGGGGGAATATTGCTAGGTGGAGTATTTTTGCAACTAGCACATCGCTTTTTACCCCACGAACACTTTTTTACGGGTAAAGAAAACACTCAAGGAAGTAATTTAGCGCGAGTTTGGTTATTTATTTTAGCGATTACGATTCATAACTTTCCCGAAGGATTGGCTGTAGGTGTAAACTTTGGTAATAACAATATTAGCGATGGAATTCCCGTAGCTTTAGGAATTGGCTTGCAGAATATTCCTGAAGGTTTAGTAGTAGCATTATCCTTGGTAACCGAGAAATATTCGCGAGGTTATGCATTGTGGATTTCGCTGCTTACAGGTTTAGTAGAACCGATTGGTGGTTTGATTGGTATTGGTGTAGTGAGTATTGCAAACTTTATTTTACCTTGGGCAATGGCGTTTGCTGCCGGAGCAATGTTGTTTGTAATTAGTGACGAAATCATTCCCGAATCTCATCGTCAAGGCTTTGAGAAAGAAGGAACGATAGGATTAATGTTTGGGTTTGTGCTAATGATGTTTTTAGATACTGCATTAAGTTAAATGGGAATGAGGAGATGGGGTAGAGGGGGTAGAGGGGGTAGAGGGGGTAGAAAAAATTCTTAATTACTATTTATAAATGTAATATTTTTAATCTAAAATTTTATAACTCTTAACTCCTAACTCCTAACTCCTAACTCTTAACTCATAACTCCTCACTCCTAACTCCTCACTCCTAACTCCTAATTCCTAAATCCTAACTTTTTCATCATGGCATCAACTACTGAAAATCAAATAGATTTTACTCCGAAGCTGCTTGAATTGATGCAGAAAAGAGATATTTCTAGTTTTAAAGCTTTGAGTAAATTAGCTGATGTTTCCGAATATCAGATACAGCGTTTGCGTAAGGGAAAAATTCAGCAAATGCGGTTAGAGTTTTTAGGAAAATTATCGCGATCGCTACAAATAGATTTAAGTGAATTGATAACTAATTTTTCAGAGACGGATTTAGTAAAACGATCGTCAACTCAGCAGTCGTCACAACAAATAGCAGACTTAAAAAAAGAATACGAACGCTTACAAAAGCAATTAGAAAATCAAGAACAATTATTACGTTCTCAGTTTCAGCAATCGAGTTTACAAATCCTTGAATCATTGTTAATCCAATTTCCTACAGCAGCCCAAAAAGCCAAAGAAAATCGCCAGTTAAGTGCAGCAAATATAATTCCACTGATAGAAAAACCGATTACAAGACTTTTACAAGCGTGGGGAATCGAAGCCATTGCTGAGGTAGGTGCAGAATTACCTTACGAACCCGAAATCCACCAATTAATCGAAGGCAATACACGACCGAAGGAAAAAGTCAAGATTCGCTATACAGGCTACCGTCAAGGAGATAAGTTACTGTATCGAGCCAAGGTGAGTCCGGTTTAGAGGAGATGGGGAAAAGGGGACAAGGGGACAAGGTGATGGGGAAGGAGTTATTACACCTTTGACCTTTAACCTTTAACCTTTGACCTTTGACCTTTGACCTTTGACCTTTGACCTTTAACCTTTGACCTTTTTACCATGCCCAATCCAAAACAAAAGCATCCGTTGTTAAAATCCAAAATTCTTAACGCTGGGTGTTGAGAGAGAATCAATTGCGGGAATACTAATTAAGTGCATATGGGGTAAGGGACGATTTATGAATTTATCAATTATTGTGTATTAAATCGAACCGTTGCATCTAGCAGAGGCTAGAACTTTTACTGAGAAGGATTTTGGGGATGAATAAAGATAGAAAGACAAATGAATCGTTTCTTGAAGAGGTAACAGTAGAAGATGATTTGCAAACGCAACCGCAACCAGAAGAAAGTTTTTTTGCTGGTTTTTTACTTCAGGTAATTAACGGTACTTCCGATCCTATTTTTGTCAAAGATCGTCAACATTGTTGGGTGCTGGCGAATGATGCGTATTGTAATTTTATCGGACGCAGTAGAGAAGAAATTATTGGTAAATCCGATTTTGATTTATTCGATAATGAAGTTGCTGATGCATCTTGGGAAAAAGATGAATTTATTTTTACTACGTTTAACCAAAATGAATCTGATGAATGTATTACAGATGCGGCGGGTGAAAGACGTTTTGTTTCTATTAAAAAATGCGTGTTTAAGGATGAAGAAGATAATAAATTTATAATTGTTACTATTCGAGAATTGACGCAACAAATTAATCAGCATTTTGAAGTTGAAGCACGATTGCGTTCGTCTAAGCAGTTCTTAGAACAAGTTTTAAATCATGTACCGCAAGCACTTTTTTGGAAAGATTGCAATTCGGTCTATCAAGGTTGTAATAGCTTTTTTGCCGAGATTGCAGGAGTCGGCGATCCAAAATTAATTAAAGGTAAAACTGATTTTGATTTACCTTGGAAAGAAGAAGAAGCTAATTGGTTTCGCTTTAATGATAGTACTGCTATTGAATCTAAAATACCTGAAAGTATTGTTAAACCACAACTGCAAGCAGATGGGAGACAATGCTGGTTGGAAGTCAACACAATTCCGATTATTGATGCTCGAGGGAAAGTAACTAATATTTTAGGAACATTGCAAGATATCACCGATCGCAAAGAAGTAGAAGTTACTTTACAGCAGTTATACGAACAGTTAGAAGTTAGAGTACATCGGCGAACTTCCGAACTGACTCAGGTAGTCACTCATTTACAAAAAGAAATTAAACGGCGGGAAATAATAGAAAATCAGTTTTTATTAAGCGAGGAAAAGCTACAGAAACTGTCTGCAAATGTTCCGGGTATGTTATATCAATTTAAACTTGGCGCTGACGGACAATTTAGCTTTCCTTATATTAGTTCCGGCTGTTTGGAAATATACGAACTTTCACCGGAACAAATGACATCTGATGCTAGTTTGTTTGTTTCCTGCGTCCATCGAGATCGACGAGAGGATTTTGAAAAATCTATTGCTAATTCTGCTCAAAGTTTGCAACCTTGGCAATGGGAAGGAAAAATTATTTTAACTTCTGGAAAAGTAAAATGGATTCAAACTGCATCCCGCCCGGATAAACAGGCGGATGGTTCGATTATTTGGGATGGGGTGATAATGGATGTAACTCGTTTAAAACAAGCTGAAAGGGCGCTGAAAAGGGCTTATGCAGATTTGGAAAAACGGGTAGAAGAACGAACTCAGCAGTTAATGCAAAGCAATCAAGCGTTGCAAAAAGAAATCGGCGATCGTCAATCAGCACAATCCGAACTTTTAGCTTCTCGTCAAAGATTAGCGCTATTGGTTGAACAAACACCTTTAGCGGTGATTGAATGGGATACGGATTTTAAGGTACAAGAATGGAATAAAGCCGCAGAAACTATCTTTGGATATACAAAACAAGAAGCGATTGGTAGATATTTCGAGTTTATAGTTTCCCAAACTCCGTTAGAACAAGTTCATCATTTAAAGACTGCATTATTATCGCAGAAAGGTGGAACCAGAATCGTGACTGAAAATATTACCAAGGATGGTAAAACAATTATTTGTGAATGGTATAACAATCCTTTGGTGGCTGTAAATAGTCAAGTATTTGGTGTTGCATCTTTAGTAGTTGATATTACCGAACGGGAACTCGCGAGCGCAACTTTACAAGAACAAGAGCAGTTTCTTCGCAGTATTTATCAAGGAGTTGAACAACTAATTTTCGTTGTTAACGTTTTGGATAATGACGAATTGATTTATACTGATTGGAACTTAGCAACTGAAAAAGCTACAGGTATAAAAGCCTCGGATGCAATCAGTAAATTTCCAGAAGAAGTTTTTGGCGACGTTCAAGGTGCAAAAATACGTCAACAATATATCAGATGTTTGGAAGCAGGTATACCTATAAGTTATGAAGAAAATTTAGTATTTCAAAGTCAAGAAAATTGGTGGTTGACTACACTTAAACCTTTAAGGAATGCAGAAGGTAAAATTTACCGGATTGTCGGCACATCATTTAATATTAGCGATCGCAAACAGGCAGAGACGCAGTTGAAACAGCAAACACAAGAATTAGAATCAGCTTTAAGCGAACTGCAAAATGCTCAAAGCCAATTGGTACAAAATGAAAAAATGACCTCATTGGGTAATTTGGTTGCAGGGGTAGCTCACGAAATTAATAATCCTGTAAACTTTATCTACGGTAATATCGATTATGCAAATAATTACACTCAAAACCTCTTAAAACTGATTAAACTTTATCAAAACAATTATCCTCAGTCAGCATCGGAAATAAAAGAATTAACTTCCGAAATAGATTTAGAATTTCTCTACGATGATTTACCCAAACTACTCGAATCGATGAGAATAGGAGCGCAACGCATCCGAGAAATTGTTGCATCTTTACGTACTTTTTCCCGTATAGATGAAGCTCAAATGAAAAAGGTTGATATTCATCAAGGGTTGGATAGTACTTTACTGATTTTAGAGAATCGGATTAAAGCTAAATCCGAGCGTCCTAAAATTGAAATTATTAAAGAGTATGGAAACTTACCGCCGATTGAGTGTTATCCCGGTCAACTCAATCAGGTTTTTATGAACATTTTAGCAAATGCGCTCGATGCGTTGGAATCAATAGAAGAACAAAGCGATCGCAATCTTCAAATCCATATTTGCACGGAACTAGTGGAGGTGGACAAGGTAAAAATTCGCATCGCCGATAATGGAATGGGAATAGCATCCGATATTAAAGGAAAATTATTTGACTCGTTCTTTACAACTAAACCTGTAGGTAAAGGTACTGGTATGGGACTTTCTATAAGTTACCAAATTATTACTGAGAGACATAATGGTTCAATAGAATGTATTTCTCAATCTGGAGAAGGAAGTGAATTTATTATTTCAATTCCGCTTCATCAAGAATAAGTAATATTAACGGTTGTGTTATGGGCATCTTCCCCCTAGATAGAATCAGCCTGCATTTACCACAACGCCAGGTTTCAAGCGTATTGCACTCAACAAATAACTACATTGGGCAAGGCTTATTAACGCTTTGCGCCTCGATGAGAGGGAATATGGCTAAATCGCTTATTCGCGGTTTCTTTAGTCTTCCACTCGAATGGTGCAAGATGTAAGTTCAAGCATATTGTTTCGATCGACGGTTGAGGCGCTCGGCACGTATCCAGCTTAACAATCTACTTTTACATCCATATAATATGTAATTGTTTATTAATTTAATGTTTTAATTGATAACTATTAATTGAGAAGGGGTATTTGGCAAGTTGTCGTTAAATGAATTATGATTAGTATGGAATAAATTAGTAAATCTTTTTTTGCAGTAAAAATACTGAGAAATTATGACAGAGCATATTAAAGTTATTCAACCAAATGGTGTTTTAGATGCAACTAAATCACAAAAATTTCGGGAAGATGTTATTAAATTACTAGAAAGTAAACCAAAAATTGTACTGCTCGATTTAAAAGATATCACTTTTATGGATAGTTCGGGTTTGGGTGCTTTAGTATTAGCATTTAAAACCTTAAGAGCAGCAGATACTAAGCTGGTAATTTGTTGTATGAACGAACAAGTCAAAATATTATTTGAGCTGACTGGAATGGATAAAGTTTTTGAAGTCTTTTCTAATCAAGATGAATTTTATAAAGCTGTAACTTCCCAAATTGCTTAATTAAAGCCGATTTGGAGTATAGATAAATCATCATCAAAGGCTTTTTTTTGATTTAAATCAACAAGACAATTAAGAATATTTTCTAGAGGACTGCTGGAAACATGATACAAGCGTGTAACCTTTTGAATAAAATTCTCCAGTCCCAGAAGTTGACCATCAGTTAAATTTATTTCATAAGCACCATCACTAAAAATATATAAGGTGCTGTTTTTTTCAATTTTACAAAATCCATCAGTATAGTTAACCTCTGGAAACATACCTATTGGCATTCCAGGGGTTTTTAATAGCTGGATATCACTACTATTATGAGATAATAAGATGGCAGGTGGATGACCGGCACTTGAATAAATTAGTTCGCGGCTAACTTGATTATAAACTCCATACCAAATAGTAAAGTATTTATCATTCTGATAATTCATTTGGAAAGTATTGTTTAAAGCGTTTAACACTTTATTCGGTTGATAATAATTTAAATCTTTAAGGGCACGGGAACGTAGTAAGTTTAATACCGAAATAGAAGGTAAAGTCGCTTTCAGTCCATGTCCGGCGGTATCAAGCAGATAAATGGCTAAATAATCTTCGTCTAGCCAATAATAATCAAAACAATCACCGCCAAGCTGCTGGGAAGGAATAAATGTATAGTTTATATTGAAAGGCTGCATCATCGGCATAGGTAAAAGAGAACGCACATAATCGGCAGCCTCTGATAATTCTGCTTCTAAAATCTGCTTTTGAGCTTTTAAGTCTTGACTCATTTGGTGCAAGCGTAAACCAGCCCTTACCCGCGCTTTCATTTCATTTTGTTCTATGGGTTTAGTGATAAAATCATCAGCACCAGCGTCTAATCCTTTGACGCGATCGGCAACAGAATCTAAAGATGTTAAAAGAATAAAAAACGTAGTAGACAAATTAGGATCTTTCTTGATGTAACGACAAACATCAAGTCCACTTAATCCCGGCATTAACCAATCACAAATAATCAGCGCCGGACGAGCCATTACAGCCTTTTCTATTCCTTCTTCACCGTTACTGACTGCAACCACTTCATAACCCTGCTTTTCCAGCATTCTTTTCAATAAAATTTGAACTGATGGGTCATCATCGATTACTAATATTTGAAACATAGTTGCTAGCCGCTCAAAAATAAAAAATAAATGCGCCCGCGCCCAAGGCGGACTAATTTGCTTATAATATGACCCCGATTTACTAGAAAATTACTTCACACAATTTTCCAGGGCAAAATCTATACATACCTTAGCCGATTATGGTGGCGATAGGGGATTCAGCCATAACATCAAGCTCTGTTTTAGCCGATCTAAATCCCGGTATACTTCTTGCCTGAACCACTGTCCGAAAGCATCAAACGGATTAAATTCTTTTCCCGGTTGCCATTTAATATCTTGACCTAAAGGTGTAAGGTGGTTCCCGATTAGCGTCTGAGTTGCTACCATATCCCCAAATTTATTGTGTAACAATTGGGTTAAAGCAGCTGATTGGTCAATATTATCATTGCTAAATTTTATTAATAAATTACGACGGACATTATAGTTTTCTTTTACCAGTTTGTAAGTTTCGGTGGGTGAAGGGGTAAATTCAACATTTATGGCAGTGTTAAATTGTTCCACCAAAGGAATTGCATCCCGTGCGGCATAATTATTAAATGAGATGAGGATATTACCCGCACGTTGGACTTCATCCGAACAACCGATAAGTAAATGTAGCTTGCATCCCATACTGTGCCCCAATCCATATATAGGAAGATAGCCTCTATATACAGGTTCTCTCTCTTCCAAGCGTACCAAAACCCGTTCAAAATTCAGCAAAACTTGTTGGGCGATCGCACTATGGTCTAAAGTATTAACAAATGGGGTAGCAATTACCGCAAACCCTTTCTCTGCCAAATATTCGAGTAACAAACGATAAGTTACGTTAGGTGCGGTAGCTACAAATGCACCACCCAAAAAATGAATGATACCAATAGGACGCGCAGGAGCGATCGCCCAGCTACCAGCAATTTGTTTCCAGTCCATGCCTTCACGCCTTCGAACAAGAGTATTTATACTTTCTTATGGTAAACAGGTTTTATAAGAGTTGTAATCTAGGTTCAAGCTTTCCTAATTAAAATTATCAAATAGCCGAGCAAGAATCACGGCATATTTACCCAAAGCTTAGTATTATTTAATTGATAACTGTTAGCTGTTATTTTTGACTCTGCAATCTTTTCATTTCCTGCTGTACGTCTAAGGCAATCTCCAATGCTTCATTAAGCAACCTACTATGTTCGGAAGCTCGTTCGGTTACTTGCATTTGAGTTAAATTCGCCAAATTATTTGCCAGCAATTCAGAATTATTAATAATAAATTTCTTATTTTCTCTCAAAATCTTTTCAGTTTTCAAAGCGCGAACTAAATCGGCCCTAGTATATTTCAGAGCTTCAATAACTTGTCTTCTTTCTCTAATATTGACTTCTGGATTACCTGCCTCTTCAATTCGATCGTTAATATCGATTGCCTTAACGACGGCATTAAATCTATCAACTTCATGTAAAAGAGTATTTAAAGAATAGGTTAGCTTTTCTTTAACAATTGAAACTCGTTTTTTCCAGGTTATATACAATAATAACTGTGTAACAGCACCGCCAATAAAACAAAATTTAATAAATAGCAACCAAGTTGGAAGTGCTATCCAGCCAGCAAACATCTTAATAAATAAATCGAATACAATATAACCGCTAAGTATTACAGATAATCCTATAAAAATCGCAGTTGCACCTTCTGGTCCTTTGACTCTTTCAACAAATTGCCTGACTAATAATTTTAATGGGTTAACAACAATAATTAATTCGTCGTTGATAGGCAAATTTGTTAACTTTCGGAGTTCTCTTCGATCGATCGCTAAGCCTTTTAAATCATCACGCACAGCTTCTAAATCCCCACCACCCGCATTTTTGACCTATTATATCTTTGCTTAAAATAACTGACAATATACTTAATGTTTAAAACCATTAATAACATATTGATAAAACTTATTATTATTCCGATTGAAATATATTGCCAATAGTCATCGTATCGTAATACTTCTGAATCATAATGTTACACCGTATACTTAACAACAGAAAACAGTCAAGTTTATTCGTGAAATAAGGTATATGTAGATTCTTCTTTTTTAGACAGTAATATAGTTATTTTAGCTTTCTCTATTTATAAAAAATAGATCGGTGTCTTACAAAAATATGGATTTAAACTAAAAAATAGTTACTTAAATAATGCTACTGTTAAAACAGTAATATTAATATTACTATATTTAGCGCTCTATATAGTTGCATTTTTATTCTTCGCGGCATTTGTAGCTTCGCCAGGACAATTCCACTTGTGGTAAAAATTATACAGTTGTTTGCCATGAATATAGGAATAGGGTTAAGCGCACGCAGAAGCGTTCATGTAGTGTGCCCGTAGGGTGTACAAAATTCTAAATATCTATAAATACGGAAATTTAATTTAGATTAAAATCTATATAACAATAAATTGGTTGTCTATTTTTGTATTAAAAAAACATCGCCTGATTGGCAATTAGTATGAATTTTAATAATTGATGAAAAACATTAATATAACATAAAAATAAAGGTAGATTTAGCTTTTCAATTTGATATTATTTGTAGTGAAGATCGAATATCTAATTAATGGCTGAAAAAACTTCCTATCCGACATACCAAGATGATTATGTTGCTGTCGAACATTATCTTCAAACAAAAGACGAAAAGCGAACCAGATGCGTAATATGTGATTACCAGATAGATGAACGGGATGATTCTATTTTTAGTAAATTTAACTGTAATGTCAGAGCTTTTCAAAAAGAAGCTTTCAAAGTTTGGCGATGTCCTAAATGCAAAACTATTCATTGTTTAGATATTGTTGACATTGCGCCATACTATAAAAAATATCCCATAGCCGATGCAACATTGACATGGGAGATGCGCCTTTGCTATGGAAAATTATCTCGACAGTTATTTAAGCATGGATTTTCTGTTAATCATTCCATCCTTGATTATGGCTGTGCTAACGGTTTATTCATGCAGTACTTGCAACAACTTGGCTTCTTAAAATGCTACGGTTACGAGCCTTACACCTCTGAGAACGGATTTGATAATGAAACTGTTCTCGACTCTGCGCCATTCGATTACATATTACTTCAAGATGTTATCGAACACGTTGAAGATCCCAGAAAATTATTGTCTAAATTGGACGGTTTACTCGCACCTGGTGGTTATATTCTAATCGGAACACCTAACGCCGAAAATTTAGATTTAACGAAACCTAATGTATCCGATTTCTATAACTCCGTTCACGTACCGTACCATTTTCATATCTATACTCCCGAAGTTTTAGAGTATCTAGGAAATTGTCAAAATTGGCAAGCTATCGAATTTCGATCTCGCGCTTATCACGATACACCTTGGTTAGGGATAAATACTCGTGCTTGGAACCAGTATCAACAAATATCTGATGGTTCTTTAGATGCTATTCACGAGCCTATTGATTTAAGGAAAGCTGTTACTTCTTATAAAGTAATGTTCTACGCATTTTTTGGATATTGGTTGAGCTATCACACAGAAATGTCGATGATGTTTCGTAAAATTTGAAGCAATAAGATTTTTAAGTTTGGTAGTTAGAATACTACCAAACTATTTGTATTTAATTATATTAATTTGATGAACAACTATATGAAAAATATAAACCCGTATTTTGATGTAAAAATAGTTATATATAATTAGTTCCGAATCTAACAATAATTTAAAAATAAATCACTTAAAATTGTGCGAATAACCCCGACTATTCTCGTGGGTGAATTTAGAGTTTAAT
This sequence comes from Rivularia sp. (in: cyanobacteria), assembly GCA_965234645.1. Lineage (GTDB taxonomy): Bacteria > Cyanobacteriota > Cyanobacteriia > Cyanobacteriales > Nostocaceae > Rivularia. The sequence goes on from OZ248344.1 coordinate 2,339,397, forward strand.
TCTTTAAATACTTTATTCTCTATCTAGGTTTATTTGTATAATCTCTTGCTCGTTCTTGTCTTTGTTTCAGCCTCAAAGTACTAATTTGCTCAGTAATAACCTAAAGTTTCTGCCATTTTAATTAACTATTACTTGTGATGTTCAAACCTCAAACTCAGCTTCAAAAAACTGCTTTAATCACGGGAGCCTGTAGCGGAATTGGCTACGAATTTACCTGTATTTTCGCCAGCTATAACTATAATCTTGTATTAGTAGATATAAACGAACCGAAACTGATTGAGATTTCAGAAAAATTTACTCAGAAATATGGTATTTCTGTCACCAGTATTACCAAAGATTTATCTCTTCCAACATCTCCAGAAGCAATTTATCAAGAATTACAGCAAGCATCGATTCATGTTGATGTATTGGTAAATAATGCGGGATTCGGTATTTGTGGATTATTTAATGAAACTAATTTGAAATCAGAACTTGAAATGATCCAGGTAAACGCGGTATGCCAGACGCAGTTAACTAAATTGTTTCTCAAACACATGGTAGAGAAAGGCGAAGGCAAAATATTAAATGTTAGTTCGACTGCTGCTTTTCAACCAGGACCGTTAATGGCAGTGTATTTTGCTACTAAGGCTTATATTTTGTCGTTTTCGGAGGCGATCGCTAACGAACTCGAAGGTACTGGAGTCAGCGTAACTGTACTTTGTCCTGGTCCCACACAATCCGCTTTCCATGAAAGAACCGGGACGCATAATTCACAGCGAATGAAAGATATGAAGATGATGGATGCAAAAACTGTAGCTCTTACTGGTTTTCGCGGCTTAATGAAGGGTAAAACCGTTGTGATTCCTGGCGCAAAAAATAGAATTTTAGCCGAAGCTGTGAGATTTTTACCGAGAGATCAAGTAACAAAAATGTCTAAGCTCGTACAGGGGAATAAATAGGAGCAGGGAGTAGGGAGTAGCAAGTAGCAAGTAGGAAGTAGCAAGTAGCAAGTAGCAAGTAGCAAGTAGCAAGTAGCAAGTAGCAAGTAGCAAGTAGCAAGTAGCAAGTAGCAAGTAGCAAGTAGCGAGTAGCGAGTAGTAAAATGCCGCTTTAATTAATAATGTTGTTTTCGATCGCATAGCTCCTAGTAAACCGCTCATTCGCAACTTCAAAATTGTCTCCCTATCTCCCCCTGAGCCGCACGCTTGAGCCGCACCTAGCGGTGAACGCGTGAACGGGTTCACCACTCCCCTCAACGGTCGTGTTCCTCCGCACGGGGGTGGATTCACCATCTCCCCATCTCCTTGTCCCCTTGTCCCCTTGTCCCCTCTCCCCCCTCACTCAACGCCGGTAATCATAAAGCTGGTCTTGCAGTAGTTGCCGACAAGCTTTTTAAGATCGATCCTCCCCGGATTTGCATCATGCGCCTCGATCGGAAAGTGTAGAAAAATTAAGGAATGTTGCATTTCAATTAAATACTGGGGGGGAAGTTGAAAATCGGTCAAAACTCCGTGGTACCATGCTTCGAGGTAATGTCAAGTATGGGAGAAAACCTTTGACACTCAAGGTTGCTGTTGTAGGCTCTGGTCCTGCGGGTTCATCTGCTGCCGAAACTTTAGCGAAAGCAGGAATTGAAACCTATCTATTTGAGCGTAAGTTAGATAATGCGAAACCTTGCGGCGGTGCGATACCGCTGTGTATGGTAGATGAATTTGACCTCCCGCCTGATATCATCGATCGTCAAGTACGGAAAATGAAGATGATTTCTCCCTCGAATCGTGAGGTTGATATCAATCTAATAAAAGAAGATGAATATATAGGAATGTGTCGCCGCGAAGTTTTAGATGGCTTCATGCGAAATCGGGCGGCGAAATTAGGCGCTCATTTAATTAATGCTACGGTTCATAAATTAGATTTTCCCAAAAATAATACAGACCCTTATACTATCCATTACGTTGACCATACAGAAGGTGGCGCACAAGGTATTGCGAAAACTCTGAAGGTGGATCTAATTGTCGGCGCTGATGGTGCAAATTCCCGTATTGCCAAAGAAATGGATGCTGGGGATTACAACTATGCCATTGCTTTCCAAGAGCGCATCCGCCTTCCGGAAGACAAAATGGCATACTATAACGACTTGGCAGAAATGTACGTCGGTAATGATGTTTCTACCGATTTCTACGCTTGGGTTTTCCCCAAATACGACCACGTAGCCGTAGGTACGGGTACGATGCAGGTTAATAAAGCCAGCATCAAGCAATTGCAAGCTGGTATACGCGCCCGCGCTGCCAGAAAACTTGCTGGTGGTAAAATCATCAAAGTTGAAGCACACCCCATCCCCGAACATCCCCGTCCCCGTCGCGTAGTCGGACGCATTGCATTAGTAGGTGATGCGGCTGGTTATGTTACCAAGTCTTCCGGAGAAGGAATTTACTTCGCTGCGAAATCCGGACGGATGTGCGCCGAAACCATTGTCGAGATTTCCAATGGCGGAGAGTCCATTCCCACGGAAGCCGATTTAAAAATCTACTTGAAGCGTTGGGATAAAAAATACGGTCTTACCTACAAAGTACTCGACATTTTGCAAAACGTATTTTACCGTTCCGACGCTACCCGCGAAGCATTCGTCGAAATGTGTGGCGATCTCGATGTTCAACGGTTGACTTTTGACAGCTATCTATATAAAACAGTTGTCCCAGCCAACCCCATTACTCAACTGAAAATTACTGCGAAAACCATTGGTAGCTTAATTCGCGGTAACGCCCTTGCGCCCTAAGATTATGGGATGAGAGAAGGGGTTTCCTCCGCTCTCTTCCATGCCCATTCCGAATAATTAATCAGAAATCAGATGTGTCAGCAGTTATTGCAGTGACGCGCCTGATTTTTTTTGTTTTATTAATACTGATAATAAACCTTGACAATAGCTTTAGATGTAACATATCATCGTTAAGTGGAAATACATAAGTATTAATTATTTAATGTTTGTTTATTTGTTATATTAATTACTTTTTATATTTATTACATACGTAAGCTTTGCCACAATAAAAATATTGTTTAGATAAGTAGAAATTTTAACTAAAAAAGTTCCGCAATTCAAAGTATTTACAAAATTTTCCCGATAAATGTGAAGATTCTGTGAAAACTGCGATAAGAATTGGCGAAAAATACGTGTTTTTACTAACGTATACAAGTTACTTGTATGTTAATTGCTCCCTTGTAGGAGTTGGAGCCTAAATATGAAATTAAATTCGCTTTTTAATATAGCTGTATCTCCGCTTGCAATGGTAGCTTTGAGTATAATAAGTTTCCCCGGTCAAGCAAAAGCTGTTATTTTTTCAGGTAGCGTTAGTGGTAAGTGGGGAGAACCGACTTCAGGAAGCGTAAATACGAACCCTGTTTATACTGGTGTAGGAACAAATACATTTACTTGGGGGGATCCAACTCCTTTTAAAGATGCCTCTGCCAACCAACTGATGTTTGAAGGAAGTTCTTTTTCTGCCGATACGAAAACTTTATTTAAAATTGGCGATTTAACCTATGTCAACGGTACGGTACTTTTAGGCACAAGCGTAGAATCTGCACCTTTAAATCTCAGTTTATCTTTTAACGAAGCAACTTCTGTCAACCAAGTTTTTGACTATCAATTTTATTTCCAAAATACTCCTAATCTTTCGGATAATCCCGAAGATAACGCAGATTATGTATTAGTTACCGAAAAAAACTCTAAACGTAGTTTTACGTATGGTGGAGAAAAATATACTTTATCTTTAACTGGGTTCAGTCACGATAACGGTACAACAAATATTGATGAATTCCGGGTACTTGAAGGCGAAAAAACTACAGCTGCTATTTTTGGTCAAATCACCAAAGTTCCCCTATCTAAAAAAGTACCCGAACCAGGTTTATTAATGGGTTTGTCTGCGGTTGGTGTTTACTTGATTTCTCGAAGAAAAGTTCATTCGTCGAATTCATAGGATTTTAGATTTGGGATTTTGGACTTTGGATTTAAATGTATTGCGATCGCGCTATTTAGCCCGTGATGAGGAGAGTAGTAGGTTTTATCTTGGGGAATTATCGGATTTTGGAGCCTATGTAACCAATAATTATTCCCAATCCCAATTCAGTACAAAAATGAAGCCTCCATGCTCCTGGTGTAATGCGAACGTGTAAGCTAAATAAGCGTTGCTTGCCATCAGAACATTCAAAAGTAAGCTCATCTTCAAACTGTCTGAGTCTTGACTGACTTTCCACAGATGCTTTACTTGCTAAATCAAGCCTAAAAGCTCCATCAACCCACTTTTTAGAGGACTCTTCGAGTTCAAATAACTTTTTTATAACTTGTCTAAATATTGGTTTGCCGTTGTCAAAGCAATTAATTTGTTTATAAACACGATCGCAAAATTCTAAGTTCGGAAATAATTCTTCTCTTTGATTCCAAAGTTCTTCTCCATTATAAATTTCTGTGCGAACCCGATTTTTTATCCAATTATTATGTTGCTTAACATGATTGCGGCAACTTGCCTGTACAATTTCTACAGTTTCGTTAATCTCGCGATCGCCGTTAATTCTTAAAACTTCTAAGCTTAGATAACTATCATTCCAGCGTGTCTCAGAATTAAAACTTACTGGCAATCCATCAATAACTAAAGCAAATCCAATCCCGGTGACTAGTTCCCCTTGATGTCGAATTTCTGATAAATCAAACTCATCTTTAAATTCTTCAAACACATCAGTCCAAAGAGCTTTTGTTGCTAAAGTTTTGAAAAAACGGCTTTCTTCCTGTAACGAGATTGATGCATTAATAGGACTTACGCAAAGCCCCCCTTGCCAAGGGGGGTTGGGGGGATCTAAACGGTTGGAATAATTAATTTATCGTTGCGGTTAGGTAGGTCTTGATTAAAAAAATCTAAGATTTACTAACTGCTTTCACTCCCGCCATATCCAATATTGGCACAATCAAATCTTCGCGCTTCACCGCCATCATATGCACTCCCTGACATAATTCTTGGGCAGTTTTTACCTGTTCGGCGGCGATTTTCATTCCTTCTTCTAACGGATTTTTTGCTTGCTCTAATCTATCAATTATATGGTCTGGAATTGTCACTCCAGGAACGCATTTATTAATAAACCGAGCATTTTTTGCTGACTTCAAGAGAAATATTCCCGCTAAAATTGGCTTGTTACAATCTGCGGCTATTTGAGTCATGAATTTATCAAAAAGTTCAAAGTCAGTTACCATTTGACTTTGGAAAAATTGCGCTCCTGCTGCTAATTTGCGTTCAAATCGCTTTTGCAAACCGCTCCAGCTGCGACATTGCGGATCTACGGCAGCACCGACAAATAAATCGGTTGCGCCATCGGTTAAGGCTTTATCGTTACTGTCAAAGCCGTTGTTAAGTTTCCCAATTAATTGCAGCAAGCGCACTGACTCTAAATCGAACACGCTTTTTGCGTCGGGGTGATCGCCAGCTTTTACAGGATCGCCGGTCAAAGCTAAAATATTGCGGATGCCTAAAGCATGAGCGCCCATCAAGTCACTTTGTAAACCAATGCGGTTTCTGTCTCGACAAGCCATTTGACATATCGGCTCGATTCCCTGTTGTTGTAAAATTACAGACGCTGCAAACGAAGACATCCGTAAAACTGCGCGGCTACCATCGGTGATATTGACGGCATGAACTCTCCCCTTAAGAGTCGCCGCCATTTGTATCATGTGTTCTGGATTACCGCCTTTCGGTGGTGCGACTTCAGCAGTGATGAGGAATTCACCCCGGCTTGCCGAAGCACGAAATGTTGTTAATTGAGTTGGATTTAGCGTACCAAGCATAATGTTGTTATATTTCGATACTTGGTACAGCTCTATCACATATAACTCCTGTAGGAAAGCTTATAAAGGCATAGAGAATCCTAATGCCGATCTTACCTTCCTCAAAGTTTCATTGGCGATCGCCTCGGCTTTCTCCCTACCGTCGCGTAAAACCTGCTCTAGGTAAGCTTTATCGTCCATCACCGCATAATATTTCTCTTGAATGGGTTGTAGGGCGTTAACGGCTGTTTCTGCCAACAAGGGCTTAAATTGTCCCCAACCCATATCTTGACATTCTGCTGCTACTTCTTCCTTGGTTTTACCCGCAAGTAGCATATACAAAGTTAGTAGGTTATTGCATTCGGGGCGATCGCCATTATCAAATTCTAAACCGCGCATGGGGTCAGTTTTACAGCGTTTGATTTTCTTGGTAATTTCTGCTGGGGTATCTGTCAAATTAATCCGACTTAATTCTGAAGGATCGGATTTCGACATTTTTTTGGTACCGTCGGTTAAACTCATTACCCTTGCCCCTTCTTTACGAATCAAAGGCTCTGGTAATTTTAGTACTGGTTTATCTGGCTTACCGAATTGATGGTTAAATCTATTGACAATATCTCGCGTTAATTCTATGTGTTGTTTTTGGTCTTCACCTACGGGAACTTTGTCGGCTTGATACAGCAAAATATCCGCAGCCATCAGTACGGGATAATCCAGCAAACCGACATTAACGTTTTCACCTTGCTTGATTGCTTTTTCCTTATACTGAATCATATCTTCCAGCCAGTTAAGGGGAGTGATACAGTTGAGCAACCAAGTTAATTCGCTGTGAGCGGAAACGTGAGACTGTACGAAGATATTGGAATAATTCAAATCCAAACCGCACGCTAAATAGATAGCAGCCAAATGATAAGTATTTGCTGCCAATTTTTTGGGATCTTGCGGTACGGTAATCGCGTGTAAATCTACGATACAAAAATAATTTTCATATTCGTCTTTATACTGGTTTTGAATATCTATCCAGTTGCGAATAGCTCCTAAATAGTTACCTAAATGTAGATTACCAGTTGGTTGTACTCCAGAAAAAACTCGTTGCTTACCCATAGATTTTTACTTTAATTATTTCAATCCATAGTTTGACAATATCGCACGCGAAGAGGCGAAGAGGCAAAGTTTTTTAAGAGGGAGTAGGGAGTAGGGAGTAGAGAATAGTTATATTTATTATTCCCTGTTCCCTGTTTTCTGTTCCCTGCCCAAACAAAATGTTAAATTAATTTCGCACAGTTACCTATTTTAATTACAATCAATGCGCCAACTATATCCACCAAGAGAAGCCTATCAAGAAGGTAGATTACAAGTAACTGAATTACATACAATTCATTTTGAAGAGTCGGGTAATCCGCAAGGTAAACCAATTGTAGTATTACATGGCGGTCCTGGTGGTGGATGTCCGAGTTTTTATCGTCAATATTTTAATCCTGAAAAATGGCGTTTAATCATGTTCGATCAAAGAGGTTGCGGTAAAAGTACCCCTCATGCAGAATTACGGGAGAATACCACTTGGGATTTAGTCAACGATATTGAAAAATTAAGGGAACATTTGGGAATAGATAAGTGGGTTGTGTTTGGTGGAAGTTGGGGAAGTACGCTTTCTTTAGCTTACAGTCAAACTCATCCGCAACGCTGCACGGGTTTGATTTTACGCGGTATTTTTATGCTGCGTCAAAAGGAATTACATTGGTTTTATCAAGAAGGTGCGAGTAATATTTTTCCGGATGCTTGGGATGAATATTTAAAGCCAATTCCACTGCAAGAAAGAGATAATTTATTAAATGCTTATTACAAACGTTTGACTAGTGAAGACAAAAGAATCAGGTTAGAAGCAGCAAAAGCTTGGTCAATTTGGGAAGCAAGTACGAGTAAATTATTTTTAGATAAATCTTTAATGCAAACTTTTGGTGAAAGCGCTTTTGCAGATGCTTTTGCCAGAATTGAATGTCATTATTTTGTAAATAAGGGATTTTTTGAACGAGAAGATCAATTACTTTTAAATGTTGATAAAATCCGCCATATTCCGGCTGTAATTGTGCAGGGAAGATATGATGTAGTTTGTCCAATGGTGTCGGCTTGGGAATTACATAAAGTTTGGTCGGAAGCAGAATTTATCGTGGTTCCCGATGCCGGACATTCGATGAGCGAACCGGGTATTCAAACAGCTTTGATTGATGCAACGGATCGGTTTTAATGTTGGGCATGGGGCATGGGGAATAGGAATCTTACTCTCTGTGTTCCTCTGCGAGAACCTTTGCGATACTTTGCGTTTAAAAATTAATATATTTGTTTTTTGTAGGGTGTGTGACGGCTACTAAATATTTATTATATAACTAAAAAAAATGAAATTGCCGTCACGCACCAACGACAAACTACAATAATAAATAATAGATTTACTCTACTATAATTTTAAAATTACTCTATAAAATAATTAGGAGACATCTTGAAAAAATCAGCTAATTTTTGGATTTCACTTTCAGTAAGTTGGCTTTTACCATTCAATATATCTGAAACTCTTGCTTCGCTTTCACAAATAGGAATTAAATCTTGAGGTTGAAGAGAAGATTCTTCTAATAATGCTTTGAGAAGCGTGACTCCTTTTAAAATCGGTATTGCTTCATGTTGATTTTCGTAATCATAAACTAGAGTACTTAATACTTTTAGGTAATCTCTATCATCTTGCGTAATATTTTGCTTATCTAAAATAGAATTAATCCGGTTTTGGGTAGCTTTTAATTCGTCTTCATCGGTAATCATTTTACGGTCAAAAAGTATGAATAAAAAACCGATGCTTGACACAGAGAACGCTGAGGAAAGAGGTTGTAGAGAGATACGGATTAATTATTCAACGTTCTAATGCTTCCCTATCCCATTTACCAAGTACTGCTGCTGCTTCATAAGTACTTTGTAGAAAAGATAATAATGTTTCGTCGGGGGTATCTGATAATCTTAATACTTCTAACGGCAATATAAATTCCTGTATATCTTCGTGAAAATAAGCTATTTCTGGCTTGATTGGATAATCTTTGAATCCTTCGGGTGCTGGATAAGCGTAGGAATAGAAAAATGGTTCTACTCCACCTCCACCTGACCAAAATCCACAACTGCTGACTTCGTGGGAATATGCTTCATGGGTGATGGAATCGGCTACTCCTGGGGCACCGGGATGTTTTGGGGCAATGCGTCCGGAAAAGCGTGTCAGGGCTAAGTCGAAGCTTCCCCAAAACAAATGTGTGGGGCTAACTTTACCAATGAAGCGAGAACGAAACTGTGTAAATACGCGGTTTGTTTGTACTAATATTTGCCAGAAGCGTTCTACGTATTCGGGGTCATAAGATGCGTGTTTTGTGTCCTCCTCGAAGGGGATGGGATTGGACACTTCTTGCGGCATTGTCCATATTTTTACTTTGATACCGAGTAATGCCAAAGCGTCCATTGTTTTCTGATAAAATTCAGCAACGGAAAATGATTTTAATGTAAAGGAAGTGCGTTGTCCGTCGGAGGTGGAAATACAAAGTTCGTGAGCAATAAAATCAAAGTCGATTTGAAAGAAGCGGGTTTCGTAAGGTATGGCAGAAGTGGTTAATCCTCTTGATGTGACGTAAAGGGTAACATTCCACCAATGGTTAATAAGTGGAGTTAATTCCATGCGGATTTTACCGATTACTTGCGTCCATAGCTGTAGAGTGGAGGACGTTTCTTGCCATGCTGTTGACGGTAATGATGGGAAAATATCGGTAGAATCTGCCATTGTTAACTCTAGGGAAGGATACGATTACCAAGACGGCAATTACCAATTTACCACTGGTGGCGATCGCCTAAATCAATTTTCCCGATTCTAATCTTTTAATAATGACTTAATAGATGTGTGATTAGTAGTCTTTTTAATTAATTATCAATGTTTCGTTTTGCCTTCAACCGTTGGGAGACTCCGCAGTGCGGAGTCTCTACAATCCGTCGGAATTGGTGTAAGTCCTAAATTTAAAGCAGTTCGGTCACAACTGTATTAAATTTTTCGTAAGGAACTATCCCCACAATTGTTTCTATGCAGGTTCCATCTTTGTAAATCATTACGGAAGGAATACTACGAATGTTCAATCTCTCAGCTAAATTAGAATTTTCGCCAAGGTCTATCTTGAACACTTGTATACTGCCCTGATGCTCTTGAGCTAATTGTTCCATCATCGGAGCAATCATCTTACAAGGTCCGCACCAAGTTGCCGTAAAATCAAATACAAACACACCATTGCTGGTGGAAAGTGTATCGAATTCTTTTTCTTGGATATACTCAACTGCTATTGTTTCTGGCATGAGATATTCCTGTTTCTCAAACTATTTTTTTATGATTTTTGACCTGAATCAATACAAAGCTTCTTCTTGATGAGTTTGAATTTTACAATCCGATGTAGGAATAGCAACGCAAGTAAGTACAAACCCCGCAGCAATTTGGTCTTCGTCAAGAAATGCTTGGTCTGACTGATCTACTTCACCCTCTATAATTTTCCCGGCACAGCTAGAACAAGAACCTGCACGACAAGAAACTGGAAGGTCAATATCTTGTTCTTCAGCAGCATCAAAAATATATTGGTCGTCTTCAACTTCAATAGTTTGGTTTAGTCCTTCGTCGTTGACTAATGTTACTTTATATGTTCCCATTTTCCCCTCTTTAAAAAACTTTAATTTGTTGTCTTATCGTAAAAACTTTTGTATACCTAGTATATAAATACGTTAATAAACTTTGTAAAACTTAACGTAAATCAATATTTAATTTATAATGCAAGCAATTTTTACAGCATTCCGTTTAGCTCTGAAAATAGGGATAATCAATGAAATAGGCTTCCTTAACAATAGTTATCTCTTTTTCAAATATGAGAATTCTATTATTTTATTAACGTAATATTTCGGCTCTTTTAATCTAATTTGTTGAGAGTAAAAAATTTCTCACAGTTTGGCAAAACAATACAATATTATAAATATTTGATTAATTATATTGTTAGTAATATATTATTATAGACATTAGATTTTAATTAAATTAAAAGTAAATATTGATTACAAAATGCAAGGAAAACAATTAACTTTTTTCCCAGATAAACAACAAGTTGGGAATAAAAAACAGAAAAAACCTAATTTAGGACGTTACGAACGTATCAAGCGCGAATTAGAAGAAAACGAATCAGATCCAGATAAAATATTCATTGAAATAAGTTCGGAATTAATACCAACATCCGATTACACATTCGTGGATTTATTTTGCGGTGCGGGAGGAATGACTCAAGGGTTAGTTCAAGCAGGATTTAAACCATTAGCTAGTGTTGAAATTAGTCCTATTGCTTCGGCAACTCATAAGAAAAATTTTCCGCAATGCCATCATTTTTGTGGAGATATTGAAAATTTTGATGCAAAATGGCTTGAAAAAATCGGTTCTCCTGAAGTTCATTTAGTTGCAGGTGGTCCGCCATGTCAAGGTTTTTCAGTAGCAGGAAAACGCGACCCGAAAGACCCACGAAATCGTTTATTTTATGAATTTATTCGTGTTGTTTCAGAAATACGTCCTTGGTACGTTGTAATGGAAAATGTACCGGGGATTTTGACAATTCAAAAGGGAGATGTGAGGGCAGCAATTACCGAAGCATTTAAATCTATTGGTTACAATAATGTATCCGTTGCAATCCTTGAATCTGCTGCTTATGGTGTACCGCAAATTCGTCCAAGAGCGATATTTATTGCTAACAGATTTGGAATGCCTAATCCTTATCCAAAAGCTCAATTATTGACTGAAGAATACAAAAATATTGAATCAGCTATTTCCGATTTACCAGAATATACCAGAATACCGGAAATAAATCACTAATGGACTAAGCATTCACCTGAATATATGGAACGTATTGCTAAAGTTCCACCTGGAGGTTCTCTATATAAAAAATATGCTGATGCTTTTAAGCGTCAATATCCGGGTTTACCGAGTATGACTGTTAAAGAAAATCACGGTGGTACTCATATTCATCCTTATCTTAACCGCGTTATTTCCGCTCGTGAAATGGCAAGATTACAGACATTTCCAGATTCATTTATTTTTGAAGGTACGATGAAAAAAGCTATGTGGCAAATCGGAAATGCCGTACCACCACGATTAGCAGAATGTATTGGTTATGCGCTGATTCCTTTGTTGAAGTTAGTAAAGTGTTCGTCAAGTAATTAGTAATTTAATTATCTCGCTCTACTCGCAATTAGCCTTCTCAACCGCCTTAGAATAAATTCTCAGGAACCCACAATAAAGTCTGATAAATCAGACTAAGCAAGAGTTTTAGTACGTTTCAACGTACTTTGTTATTGGTTCCTTGAAATTGATTTCAAGGCGGGTTTAGGGCAAGATGTGAGTTGAAATGGACTGCTCATTTAATTGCAAATCATAGTAATTTTTGTTGCGTTCTTTTTCACAAATAATATTTTTTTAGAAAGTGCAAAATTTAATTTATCGTTACTATTGAGATCCAAAAAATGCGAAAATAACCCCATATTCAAGTGCAAACAAATGAAATTCCTCGGTATCGATTTGGGTTGGAAATCGCAACCAAGCGGCTTATGTTATTTAAAATTAATTGATGGTAAACTACAACTACAAGATTTAGATAGACTCGATGCGATCGCAGATATTCTTGCTTGGGTTGATAATTGCGTTAATGCTGACGAAAGTGCCATTATCGCGGTAGATGCACCAACTGTGATCCCTAACGCTACCGGAAGTCGTTTACCTGACAAGCTGACTCACAAACACTTTGGTAAATATCATGCTGGATGTTATCCTGCAAATCTCGGTTTAGCTTTTGCTCAACGCACGGTCAATTTTGGTTTAGAATTGGAGTCTCGCGGTTTTCTCCACGCACCAACTATGGAAGCGCAAAAGCTTGGTAGATATCAAATTGAAGTTTTTCCACACCCCGCTATAGTTCAGCTTTTTAGCTTAGAGCGCATTCTCAAATATAAAAAAGGAAGAATAAGCGATCGCCATCTCGAACTCACGAAGCTTTACAATTACATAAATGATATTTTGCCTACTCTCGAACCAAGTTTAAATAAGGATACAAATTCGCATTTCTTGCATTTTGAATTCTTGATTTCAACCTGTACGGGTAAGTTACTTAAAGCAGCAGAAGATAAACTTGATAGTCTTATCTGTGCTTATGTCGCTGCTTATTGGTGGTATTGGGGAGAACAACGGAATTTAGTTTTGGGTGATGCAAGTACTGGTTATATTGTGATTCCCAATAAAGTGGGGTGATGAGGAGTAAAAAATTATTCTCCTCATGCTATAAAATAAGTTTTACTTTTAATTTATTTGTGCGTACTGCCGTCTGGCATAATTGCGCCTGTTAGTTTGACATTGTTTAGGTTTACACCGTCGAGGTTAGTATATCGCAAGTTCGCACCTCTTAAGTCAGCACCATCAAGCTGAGTGAAATCAAATTTTGCGCCACGTAAATCAGCGCCGCGTAAATCCGCGTTATTTAAATCCGCGTTACTTAAATTCGCGTTTGATAAATTTGCATCTGTCAATATTGCACTACTAAGCCTTGCTCCAAGAAGATTTACATCGCTCAAATTACTGCCTTGTAAATTTACATTTACCAAATTACTATGTTGCAAATTAGCCTTTTTAAGGCTGATACTTTCTAGTTGAGTATTTGCTAAGTTTGCATTTTGAAAGTTACAGAAGTTGCACTCTTTGGTTGTCTTCAATTTATCCAGCAGAGTCGCTTGCTCCCGTTCCATTAACAATTCTTGCAACCTATTTATTCTATCTATTTTTTCTTCAAGTTGTTCTTTTCTATAGAAAAGACGGTCAATTGTTCTTCGTTGCCTTTGAATTACACGCTGTTGATAAACAGAAGTTTTTTGAATACTTTGAGTTCCTGCAATAGCCATAAAAATAAGTAGTGGAACTGCAAAGCTTTGACCAAATATACTGCCTTCAATTGATTTTGATGTTCTGTTTGATTTTGATTTTAATAAAACAGGGATTGGCTTTAATGCCTCTAATGCTACTGCTGCATTTGCAAACCTATTTTTGATATTTGGCTCAACCATTTTACGCAACCACCGTACAAATTCCGGATTGATGTCTGATGGCAAACACTTAAAATCGAATCGGTATTCATCATTAATTAATTTACCAACATCAACCGAACGGGTACCGCTGAGCAAACAAATTAACGTTACGCCTAAACTATATAAATCGGATGCTTCGGTTAAATCGCGACCAAAATATTCTTCGGGAGGAATAAAACCGGGAGTTCCAGAAGCGACGCTGCTAAGTGCAATTTCATTATTATGGATTCTTGCAAATCCAAAATCAACTAAGTAAGCGTTGAACTTTTTATCGACTAAAATATTTTCAGGTTTAATATCGCGGTGAATAATTTGGGGTTTGCGCTGTTGCAAATAAACCAAAATTTCTAAAATAGATATGGCAATTTTCTTAACTTGTTTGGGGGTAAATTTCCTTTCAACTGCCAAAGATGGAGCATCTTTATATTCCTGTACTAAGCCAAAACCTTGCGGTGTTTCAAATGTTGTTAAATAGCTCGGAATACGCGGATGATTCAACTGTTGCAATACTTCGATTTCCCGTTCGTAGGCTTTAAAACCCGACCAATCCGTATCTACATCTGCAAAGCGAAACTCTTTGATTACTACTCGATCTTTGGAACCTTCAACTTCAGCGAGGTGTGTAATGCGTCCCCCGAAGCGATTTTTCCCTAATTCCTTGTTAATTTGATAGCCGAGATGTGAAAAATCTGTTTTTTGAATCGCCATCGTTATCTCCACGCCCAATTATTGCAACTCGATTCTTGATAATACGCAGGTATTACAGATTAATTTTACATAGAAAAAATAGGGGCGTTGTAAATTTGTAGAATATCTTATTCTTATCTTTAAACTTAACCGTGCGAATAGTCTGCGAATCGGGGAAATATTGTTACTGTATTTCTCTGGAAATTATTAAAATACTTTACAAAAATTAAACTTACTTAATTTCCCGCGAAAAATTAGGCTCCACAACTTTGGGGTAACTATCAAAATTTCGCCGCACCCAATCCATACCGACTTCGTTATTTAATTTGATATGTTGAGGGGTATTCGGATAAATTTTTCCTAGAATATCGGCATCTTGTTCGATAACTACTTCTACAAGTTTTAGTAAATTCCGTTTAATTAAATGGGCAATTGGCGAATGTGCTTTGACAAACATCAAAATAAAAACACGGGATTGATTTGAGGATTCTGGTACATAAAAATGACATTCTTTGATGCTTAAAATCGGACTTTCACCGTGCATAACTGCCATAAAAGGGAAAAAGTTTTCTAAATGCGCTTCTAAGACTTTCGGCATTGCTAAAAGCGCCGGATTTTTTAAGATATCGCGGAGTGTCGGTTTTTTACGAGGTTGGGCAATATAAGCGTGGGAGTGAAATCCATCATCAATAAACTGCTTTAACTGCACTTCTTCGATTTCAAATAACTCGCGATGGGTACCATTTTGATGGTTGTAATCGTGCATATTCAGCAGAAGCGTCAGAAAATCGGTTTGAATAGTGCGATCGCAACTTTTACCAATAAATTCATAATTCGCTGCAATCTCATTCATAATCGTTGGAATCGGAATTGCGGCTTCGTAACCGCCATAACTCCAAATAAAATCTCCTTGAACGATTAATTCTAATGGGTGTATAAGTGATTTAGTTGACTTATCCGATCCGGGTAATACCGTACAGCCAGCGCCATCAAATTCCAAGGCATGAAACGGACAAACCACCGCACTACTACCGTCAGGCTTAGTTACGCACCAACCTTCGGATAGCATTGCACCCATATGAGGACAGGCATTAGCCAAGCAATTTATTTTACCTTTACTATCTTGCCAAAGTACGTAGTCGTTACCATAAAGAGAAACTTTCCGAGGCTGATTTGGCTTAAACATCGAACGATGTGCTAATAACTACGGTGCGCCTTTTAACATAGTTATAAAACTTTTCAACTAACAGATTTATGAAATAAGTTTAGTATCTATTAATTAAAACTGTCTCGCGCAATCTTCCGAAAAATAGCAAAATCTTCCGTTTAATTTCAAAGCGCTTGTTTAAACTTTCTCGGAGTTATACCAACGTATTTACAAAAAACCTTTGCAAAATGACTTTGACTTTTAAATCCGACTGCATCGGAAATTTGTGTAACTGATAATTCACGAGAAGCGAGGAGAGATTTTGCTTTTTCTATTCGACATTTAGTTATATATTGATGGGGTGCGATTCCAATTGATTGTTTAAATAAGGTGGCAAAATAATGAGGACTCATTTGTGCTATCTGACTCATTTGAGCAAGAGACAAATTTTCGTTTAAATTATCGTTGATATAATCGGTAATTTCTTTTAATTTATACTTCGGTAATCCGTCGGCATATTCTTTAACAATAACCTTTCGCGTCGAATAGCGTTTTAATAAATGTACCGCCAGCATATTAGCAGCTGATTCTATATATAGACGACTATCAGAGATACTTATTTGTATTTCTCTTTTGATTGCCAATCCAATTTGTTTAATTAAAGGGTCGTAAGTTTTTATTTGCTGTATAATTTCAATGCTATTAATATCAATCCATTCATCAACGGCATTAATTAAAAAATCAGGTTCAAAACTTAATATAATAAATTCATTATCTTGCTCAAACTCGGCTGCTGGTGAAGTTTGATAAGCCGGAAATATCCCTACATCACCTTCCGCGTAATATTGACGCTGCCAATATTTATTAATCTTAAAACTTGCATGGAAGTTATTAGGAGAAATACCAATAATATGTTGACAAGATAAAGTTTCAGGTACTTTATAATTTAATTGTCGATGATAGTTAAAATAAAAGCCATTCCATAGAATCGGGCTTGAGAGAATCAACGGTTTAGGTAAAATTTGTTTTAATTTATTTGGTTGAGTGGCATTTATTTTTAACGGTTGTTCTGTTTCCATTGCTACGTAAGCCCTGAATCTATGTCTTTATATATAATAATTTTTTCATAAAAAAACGGGCAACTTACCCATTTCAGAATATTTATTATTCGCATTCTTATGCGTACTCTACATCTAGTAAAGTTTTTTCTTCCCAATCTTAATTAAGCCGCGATCGCAACAAAAATAAAGTTTGTGTAGACTGGCGTTTTCGTACAGACGCGAGAGTTAAGCTTTCAAAAATTTATCCAACCCATCAGAATTAATGTGGTGAAGTACTACTGGTCTGTCCCATTAATTTTGATAGGTTTGTAGTAAGGGCTTAAGCCCTAAATCCGGAGGGACTGAAGTCCTTACTACGAACCTTTTTACCCTTCAAAATTAATGTGGTGGAATACTACTAATTGATTGCACTAATTTTAACGGGTTGTAGAGACGTAGCAGTGCTACGTCTCCCGACATTTACAATAAAATGAACCCCTCAAAATTAATGTGGCGGAATACTACTGATTTACTATGTATTGTGATTCGATCGGTTCGACTTTACCTATTTTTACTAAAGCTTGGTAAACCATTGTCGCTACCTCTGCGCGTGTAGCTTCTTCATTAGGTCGGAAAAAACTACGGTCTGGATGATTCACAACCAACCCGTTAGCTGTCGCAATTGCTACATTCTCTCTCGCCCATGCGGGAATTTGGTCGGCATCTTTGTAGACGCTTAGAACTTTGTCTGGGGAAGCAGGAGGAGTTCTTAAAGTCTTATCAAGTCCGCTAACTAGAGCTGCTATAACTTGCACTCGCGGAATCTTCTGCTCCGGTCTAAACACATTCGCCTTATAGCCTTTCATGAATTTTTTATCGACAGCATCGTTAATTTGCTTTCGTGCCCAAAAACCAGCTGGTACATCCGCAAAGTCTCTTTTACTATTGGTAAGATCGGTTTCAAATCCTTTGTCAATTATCGCAGCAAACTCGGCACGGGTTACAGGTTGTTGCGGTCTATAGGTATTATTTTCGTAGCCTTCGATAATTTTTCGGGATGAAAGTTTGTCCACAAAAGGCTTCGCCCAAAAATTAGCTGGTACATCCGCAAAATCTCTCGGTGGCGGAATTGTGGGTGATTTTGTGACTGTAGCTTCTGGGGTAGGTGTTTGGGTTGGAGTTGCTGTCTGTGTTGGAGTCGGCTTATTAACTATTATTGGCGCGATCGGTTTAAGGTTAGCTTCATCTGGATTAACTGGTACTAGATTGGAGGTATCACCAGTTACCTTATCTAGATCGCGTGGTAATTCTCTTCGTGGCGGTACTAAAAATGGTGGTATTACCGCGTTATCTGTTCTTCTATCTAATACAACTGGATTTCTTCGGGCTGGTTCAACCTTAGTAACTGGTTGACGATACTTAAGATTATTATTTGGTTCTGGGGAAGGAACCAATAACTTAGTCAAATTATCATCTCTATTCGATTGATAGGTGTCAGCTACGGGAGCTTTTGACAACAAATTGCCGAAGTTCCAGTTAGAATCTTTTCGGGAAAGCGACCAAAAAAGAACTGTACCGATAGTTAAAAAAGCAACTAGTACGCCGATAAAATCGTCAAAACCCAATTCATCGTTTGAAGATGATTCAGGATTGGAAGGGGGTTGATTAGTCATCGCTATAATTATCCTGCTGGTATTAAAATTAGCATCTAACAGAATTAAGCCATAGACTATCCCCTTACAGTACTTTTTTCAAGACAATTATTATTTTTTTTAATCAGAGATTGGTAATTGGGAAGAGGGGGAGAAGGGGTAGAGGGGGTAAAGGGGGAGACAAGGGGACAAGGGGACAATTAAATACTCCTCATTCCTAACTCTTAATTCCTAACTCCTAACTCATAATTCCTAACTCCAATACGGTTACTGAGCTTGTCGAAGTACTCCTAAGTGCTCACTCTTAAAGCACTCGTAACAAACTAGGAATGCGATCGATTGCTTCTAGGTTGCGAATTTCATCTAAGGCTTTGTGAAAATTATCTTCGGTAACATCATGGGTAACTACTACGATTTCAGCTAATTTTTCTTGGAAACCAGTCTGGACAATTGATTCTAGACTGACTCCGCATTTGCCGAAGCAAGTACCCAATTTTCCGATTACTCCCGGTCGATCTTTTGTCAGGAAACGCGCATAAAATCTTGTAACAAGCTCGGATGCTGGAGCTAATTGACAATATTCTTGATGAAAACTAGCTAGCAATGGGTCTAAATTAGAAATTTTATATTTTGAATTTTCCCGATTTGATTCAGGTAAACTTATAAGTTGAGAAACAAGATTTAAAATATCTGATGATACTGCTGAAGCTGTAGCACCCGCACCCGCACCCGGTCCGAAAAACATGACTTGTCCTATTGGTTCACCTTCTACAAAAATGGCATTATTTACGCCGTTAATACTGGCTAAGGGATGCCCCAAGGGTACTAAAGTCGGATGAACTCTTACCGAAAGCGACGATCGATTAACTTTTTTAGCGATCGCCAGTAACTTAATTACAAATCCCAGCTTTTGAGCATACTCAATATCGGTTTTGCTAATCTGCCGAATACCTTCGCAATACACATCTTCTCTGTTAATGGCTCCATCAAAAGCTATAGATGCTAAAATGGCGATTTTATCGGCAGCGTCTAAACCTTCTACATCGGCAGTGGGATCTGCTTCTGCATAACCTAAGCTTTGTGCATCAGCTAATACATCATCGAAGCTACTGCCTTCGTTCTGCATCCGCGTCAAAATGTAGTTAGTAGTACCGTTAATAATACCAGTAACGGCTTGAATTCTATTAACGCTCAAAGATTGCTTTAACGGTTGAATTACCGGGATTCCACCACCTACCGATGCTTCAACCATTACATACACGGACGCTTGATTGGCAGCTGTATATAATTCATTGCCAAAGCGAGAAATTGCGGCTTTATTGGCAGTAACAACGTGTTTACCGTTGCGGATAGCTTTGAGCATTAACTCCCGCGCTGGTTCCAATCCACCCATCACTTCTACTACAATATCTATCTCAGGGTCGGTGACAATCGCTTCTAAATCTGTAGTAATAACTCCTTTCGGTAAATCTACTCCACGAGGCTTATCTAGCGATCGCACTCCGACACGATATATTTCAATTTCTTCTAATAAAGGATGACGACCATTGCTATCTAATAACAATTGCACGGTACCGCAACCGACAGTACCTAATCCCAAGATTCCCAGTTTAAAACCCACCTTATTTGCACCCAACTCCACTAAAAATAATATAGGTAGGGCAATATACCCTACCTAATAATGATTTGTCAAAAGCCAGCAGTCAATCTTGTACGATGACTAACGACTTCTATTAGTAAGTTTCTACGTTCCAGCGGTGTGCTTTCTTGAGTTGCTTTTGGTAATCGCTCCACTCTACACCTTCTTTAGCAGCAGCAGCAGAAAGTGCGGCATCGATACCATCTTCCATACCCTTCAAACCGCAAATGTAGGTGTAAGTGTTTTCATCCTTAACCATTTTCCATAATTCATCAGCGTATTCCTCGCAACGGTGCTGGATGTACATTCTGCCGCCGTCTTTGTTCTTCTGTTCGCGGCTGATGGCGTAAGTCAAGCGGAAGTTGTCGGAGTACTTGGATTGTATTTCTTCAAGTTCTTCTTTATAAAGAATGTTGGGAGTTGTAGGAATACCAAATATCAGCCAAGCAAAACCCTTGAACTGATAATCTGTATTTACTTTCTTCTCTTCATCCTTGAACATCCGCCATAGATAAGCGCGGAAAGGAGCAATACCCGTTCCGGTTCCCATCATAATGATGTTGGCTTCTGGATCGTCGGGTAACAACATTTCTTTACCCACCGGACCCGTAATATTAACATCCGCTCCCACCTCAAGCCCAGTCAAATGAGTTGAACAAACGCCGTAAACGGTTTCGCCTGTTTCGGGGTGCTTATATTCCAATTGGCGAACGCACAACGATACAGTTTTATCATCTACATCATCACCATGTTGAGTTGAAGCGATGGAGTACAGTCTGAGTTTCTCAGGCTTACCATTCTTGTCTACTCCCGGTGGGATAATACCGATACTTTGACCTTCGAGATAACGCAAGTCTCCGCCGGAAATGTCGAATTTTAGATGACGCACGGTACCAATTCCGCCTTCACCAACCAATTCATCATTAGATAGACATTTACCGACATATGGATCTTTGGGACGGTAAATATTAACGGGAACGTCCTTCTTCTTGGCTTTCGCTTCAGTCATGGTGTTGCCTTTTGTATCCTTCCTAGACTCTTTATCGGTTGCACTACTCGCAACAGATGTGGCTTCAACATTCCCTTTGTCGCTAGCACTATTACTGCCATTTGAAGCAACATTACCGTTAAGTTGCTCCATATCGCTCATCGAATGAATGCTAACAATTTTGCCGCCTAGGCGAGAGATACGCCGCATTTCTTGATTCATGCGGTTATAAGGCACTCTGATGAATACACTGCCACTTTTACGAATTGGGTAGTTCGTTTTATCAGTTTCTTCGCTCTGACGTAAACCCACTACTTCATACACAAAAACGCGGCTACCTGATTCCGTGTTAGCAGTACTTTCAACAGCACCTTGATAATACATATTTTTTTCCACTCCGATTGATTACTTAACCCTTTTCAAAAAATCTTTCCCAAAGGGCACGATGACTTAGTTTACCGAATTTCGGTATACCAAATGCAACTGCGACATGGAAAAGATTGGCATAAATATAGCCATTAGTTTTACTGCTTACACTCTCACCTTAATTGGCTGCGGGTTAGTTAAAGACACACCTGTTCACCTTAATAGGGTAGATGATAAGTTGTTCGCAGAATGTTAATAATGAGTCAATTTAATTTTTTCTTTGTCAATTTCGACCTCCTGGGACGGTTCTATTGCTTGCCGAAGCCAGGGTTACAATTTCTTGCTTGCGGGTGCAGGCTTTAAAACAAGTTAACTATCTTTGGTGTAGGAAAAATTATCCAATAACCAACCTTCCCCTGCATTTAACCTCCACCTTGGGGTTTGGTAAACCATCACCGCCGAGGTCTATCAATATTATTGATAATAATTTATAAAAGGATAATATGTTCCAATAAGCAATATTTCTTTCATTTATCTAAGTAATGCTATTCACGCTTATCAAAATTTGTATACAATAAAACACTTCTTAACTAATCTTAACTAAATTAATTGGAACGCTTATAACTACGATCTTGACTAGTTACGGTTCTTACCATAGCGATACCAAAATGCAGCTATGCTTCATCGGCAATTGAAGGTGATATAAGCAACTATAATCAGTTTTACGTGATGTGAAACATCTGTCAACCTGGTGTTTATGTTATTGCTAGCAGGGGTCGCGGGCGATCGGGCAAAAACCATGCCGTCGAGTGCGATCTTTTAATCAAAAAATGATACAATTGCATATTAAAGAACAATTACAGGTTGGAAACGTGTAAATAATAACAACAAATTTCAATTTATTAAGTGCAATAATTTTTTAACTATTTAATAAATATCCGTAATTCTAGAGAAGCTTAGATGCAGCTGATTATTCGGGTGTAAAACTTGTGTAGGATACCTTGCTTCTGTTACAATCCTAAATATCGCTAGGATTAAATACTTACAGCAACGAATCTCGAATAACAAGGCGGGGATCAAGTAATAAAGTCATTACTTACCTTTCTCTTGTCGTATCTTGCTGCCGTGTAGCCTCAACGCAGGGTAAACAATAGGTGACTCCTAACCTAGAATAAATCTGTGTAAAAAAAATATTGATTCAGTCATCTTTAGAAACTAATTAGAGGGGATTTATGACAAACAAGCAGAATCGCATTGTAATGATTGGAGTTGCTGGAGACTCCGGATGCGGTAAATCTACGTTTTTGCGTCGCCTAATTGATTTATTCGGTGAAGAGTTTATGACAGTGATCTGTTTAGATGACTATCATAGTTTAGACCGCAAGCAGCGCAAACAAACAGGTATAACGGCATTAAATCCAAGAGCGAATAATTTTGACTTGATGTACGAGCAAATGAAAGCTCTAAAAGCTGGTCAAGCGATCGATAAACCTATTTACAATCATGAAACCGGCGAATTAGATCCCCCTGAAAAGATAGAGCCGAATGATATTATTGTGATCGAAGGATTGCATCCTTTATATGACGAACGAGTACGTTCTTTGCTTGATTTCAGCGTCTATTTAGATATTAGCGATGAAGTGAAGATTGCTTGGAAAATCCAGCGCGATATGGAAGAAAGGGGTCATGCATACGAAGATGTATTGGCTGCAATCAATTCCCGTAAGCCAGATTTCCAAAACTATATTGAACCGCAAAGAGAATATGCGGATGTGGTTCTTCAAGTATTGCCAACCAATCTGATTAAAGATGATAAAGAGCGTAAAGTACTGCGAGTACGGATGCTGCAACGGGAAGGTAAGGAAGGTTTCGATCCAGTTTATCTGTTTGATGAAGGTTCAACAATTCAGTGGACTCCTTGCGGACGTAAACTAACTTGTTCTTACCCCGGTATGCAAATGTACTACGGTTCTGATGTATACTACGGTCGCTATGTTTCCGTATTAGAAGTTGATGGTCAATTTGATAACCTCGATGAAGTAATTTATATCGAGACGCATTTGAGCAAAACATCTACGAAGTATCAGGGAGAGATGACTCATTTGCTACTACAGCACCGCGAGTATCCTGGTTCTAATAACGGAACGGGTTTATTCCAAGTATTAACAGGTTTGAAAATGCGTGCTGCTTACGAACGCTTAACACAGACAGAAGCCAAAATGGCTGTAGAAGTTTAGATATCAATCAATATTCTTAGACCATTTTTGAAAACCGCGATCGTTTTTTTTGGGGCATCATGTGATGCCCTTTTTTTTTTATAAAGCAAAATATATAAGATTTCTATTTGAATTTTGAAAAAACTGAGTATATTTTCTATTCCTTAATTCCCGCCAACCCGATCTCAACTAGTAATTTTATTTATCAAACCGGAATTCCTACCTATAGTAAAATATGTTTCTACAAATTAAGTAACAAATAAAGAATTTATTTTCAAGGGAATTATGATAACTCTTGATTTTTAAAAAGTTAATTGTAATACTCATTATTAACTGCAAAAATATTGATATGATTGCAGATTAAACCGACTTAATAAAATGATTAAATTAGATTAAGTCGAAATACTCTAATTGGAGGAATTCAATTTGACTCGTCGCTATCTATTTACTTCCGAGTCAGTGACCGAGGGACATCCAGATAAAATCTGCGACCAGATTTCCGATACTATTTTGGATGCTTTGCTCGAACAAGACCCTACAAGCCGCGTTGCTGCTGAAGTTGTGGTCAACACTGGCTTAGTGCTGATTACTGGCGAAATAACCAGTAAAGCGAATGTCAATTACATGAATCTCGCTAGAAAGAAAATAGCTGAGATTGGCTATACCGATGCTGTAAATGGTTTCTGTTCCAATAGCGCTTCTATTTTAGTAGCTTTGGACGAACAATCAGCGGATATCGCTCAAGGCGTTAACACCGCTCAAGAAAGTCGCGAAGATTCCAGCGAAGAACAATTCGATAAAATTGGTGCTGGGGACCAAGGTATTATGTTCGGCTTCGCTTGTGACGAAACTCCCGAATTAATGCCTTTGCCCATTAGTCTTGCTCACCGTATTGCTCGCCGACTCGCAGCAGTTCGCAAGACAGGAGAATTGCCTTATCTACGTCCAGACGGCAAAACTCAGGTAAGTATTGCCTACGAAGATGGAAAACCCGTGGGTATTGACACCATCCTGATTTCCACCCAGCACGCGCCTAATATTGGTGATATTACCGATGAAGCAGCGGTGCAGGCAAAAATCAAACAAGATTTATGGACTTGTGTCGTTGAACCTTTGTTCGGGGACATTGAAATTAAGCCGGACGAGCAAACCCGCTTTTTAGTTAACCCCACCGGCAAATTTGTAATTGGCGGACCTCAAGGAGACTCAGGTCTTACCGGACGCAAAATTATTGTCGATACTTACGGCGGTTATTCCCGACACGGTGGCGGAGCTTTTTCCGGAAAAGACCCCACAAAAGTAGATCGTAGCGCCGCTTACGCTTGTCGTTATGTAGCGAAAAACATCGTTGCTGCTGGTTTAGCAGAAAAATGTGAAGTTCAGCTTAGTTATGCAATTGGTGTCGCAAGACCAGTAAGCATAATGATAGAAACCTTTGGTACGGGTAAAGTTGACGAGCAAACTTTGTTGGAATTAGTTCAAAAGCATTTTGAACTGCGTCCGGCTGGTATTATTCATACTTTCAACTTAAGTAAATTGTCAAATGAACGAGGCGGACGTTTTTACCAGGACATCGCGGCTTACGGTCATTTTGGACGTAGTGATTTAGACTTACCTTGGGAGCGTACCGATAAAGCTCAATTGTTGAAGCAAGAGGTAGGCGAATTGAATTCAGTAGCAATACCAAATTCTACTAAAGCTTTGAGTCTTTCCTAAAAGAAGGTTGCCCCGTTTTTCGTGGACGGGTAGCTGTCTTCTTATCTCTTAAAATCGCAGAAAGTGAGGAGCAAACTTTGGTTTGTAATTCCTCACTTTTTTTGGTATAAGAATCAAAAATTGTTAAGTTTTTACATCAAAATTACTTAAATATTATAAAGCTCGTGCAAAGTATGTAGCTATTAAGCTTTTGTAACTGTTATAAAGGAAGATGACAATCGATATTGACTACTATATTGATTTAGTTTCACCGCCTTGAATAATGTATAAATTATGGCGGGAGGGGTAAGGAGATTTGAGGGATGCAAACCCAAAAACCAACCGCAGATGACAGCAGTTCAGAAAGTAAAGAAGTGTCAGACGAACAGCCCTCACATGATGAACTGCCTACTTTAGAATTTCCTTCAAGCGGGAAACTTAAAGCTAGTTCTAGGCGTATCCATCAAAAAATTGGTTGCGGATATTTTGCGGCGATTGGGATTGGTTTTTTCGGTTCGCTGGTTGGATTAGTAATTGCCAACTATTTCCGTGGGCGAGAAATCAGACAGTTTAATCACGCTCAATATCAAACACAAATGCTAGCAGATTATAAAGATGCTTTGCTAGAGGTACAATTACACAGCTATAGTTTGGCTGCGGTAGTCAAAGAACCACTTCTTCTTTCTCGTAAAAAAGCAGAGTATCTTGAAAGTATCTATGAAGTTCAAGATGTCGAAGCTAGCATTGCAAAATTTATTAGCGACAAACCTGGGAGATTAGCAGCTACAGAAGCAAATCTTGAGGCATTATTGCGAGATTACCAGATTAGCTTAGAGACTTACACCCAGCAACTAAACTCTATTTTAGAGCAAGTAGATAATCAATCCCAGCCTTCTCAACTTTCTAACACCCAACAGCAACTGCTGCAACTTACACGCTCTCAAACAGCTATGCGTTTGGAAGAATTAGGTAAACGGCTAAATAATATTCTTCAAAGCGCCCAAGAACAAGAACTTAGCAAAGCACAACAATTAGAATATTCAAAAGGAATCGAAAGAACAATCGTTATTGCCAGTATGCTGGTTTCAGTGGCGATCGCGGTTGTAGTGGCGTGGCGAACTTCCCGCGCTATAGCAGAACCTGTAATAGTTGTAACTCAAGTAGCCGAACAAGTAGCTCGAAAATCCAATTTCGATTTACGCGCTCCAGTTACAACCGAAGACGAAATTGGACTATTAGCAATATCACTGAATAGATTGATTGAGCGAGTATCGCAAAGAACTAAACAATTAGAACAAGCCAAAGAATTAGCAGAAGCCGCAAGTACAGCAAAAAGCCAATTTTTAGCAAACGTTAGCCACGAATTACGCACGCCTTTGAATGCGATAATTGGCTTAAGTCAACTTTTACAAGAAGACGCTACCGATTTAGGTGTCACCGGAGAATTTAATACCGATCTTGAAACAATTAATACAGCAGGCAAACATTTACTAGAATTAATTAACGACATCCTCGACTTATCCAAAATTGAAGCCGGGAAAATGACTCTTTACCCGGAAACATTTGAGGTGATATCCCTAATAAAAAATCTCGTTCTCACCATCAAGCCAACCATCGAGAAAAATGGCAGCATATTAGACATTGATTACGATGCAGAACTCGGTACCATGTATGCTGACCAAACAAGAGTACGTCAGATACTGTTAAATTTGTTAAGCAATGCCGCTAAATTTACTAAAGATGGTAAAATTACGCTAAGAATTAGACGGCAAAAAGACGCTATAGCAAGTATGACTGGTGAAATAATAACCTTTATGGTTAAAGACACCGGCATTGGAATGTCCGAGCCTCAATTAAAACAGCTATTTCAACCATTTACACAAGGCGATGCTTCTACCACCAAAAAGTATGGTGGAACCGGATTAGGATTAGCGATTACTCGGCATTTTTGCCAAATGATGGGTGGTGATATTCAAGTCGAAAGTGAGTCGGGAGTTGGTTCTACTTTTACCGTTGAGTTACCAGTTATCAGTTATCAGTAAACAATTATCAATTATCAATTATCAATTAACCTGCTATAGTACGGCGCGAATAAGTTACCAAGTTTAAATCTGAAAAAATTTTATATCTAGCAGCTTAACTAGTAGTCGATTGCATTAATTCCGATAGGTTTGTAGTAAGGGCTTAAGCCCTAAATCCGGAGCGAAGACAGCGCTTACTACGAACCTTATTACCCTTCAAAACTTTTGAAAAGGACTACTATTCGCTTAAATATAAATTAGAAATTCATTTATTTATTTTAAGTGAAAAATGATTTTTAGCTTGTTGGAATAGGAGTTAGAGTTATAGACGGTTATTGAAGATATACAAACTAGCAATTATTGAATGCAATTATTTAACATTTATCGACCTAAAATTAAGCCACTACCATTAATCGCAAATATTCCTCATAGTGGCTTATTTGTTCCTGAAGATATTGCCGCTCAATTCACAACCGAACATCTTAAATCTCTACCCAATAGTGACTGGCATCTGGAGCGACTTTATGATTTTCTAACTAATTTAGGAATCACAGTTTTACAAGCTACCCATAACAGATACGTTGTTGATTTGAATCGTCAAGCAAAAAAACCTTTTTTCGGCTCTTTTTGGTCTTCAGTTATCCCAGAAACTACGGCATTTAATAAGCCTATTTATCAAAATAAACCGACCTTAGAACATATTGAAGAACGAATAGAAAAATACTATTTTCCCTATCACCATCAATTAAGATCGCTGATTCAAGAGAAAATAGATGAGTTCGGCAAAGTTTATCTCTTAGATTTACATAGTTTTTGCGGATTAATAGATGACGATATTTGTTTGGGTAACGTAAACGATCGAACTTGTTCGGAGTTGCTAATTTCAACTGTAGAAAAATGCTTTACTAGCGAAGGTTTGCAAGTAGTTAGGAATAAAACTTTTACGGGAGGATATATTACAAGACACTATGGTGAGATACCTAATGTAGAAACCCTTCAGATTGAAGTTCGCTATCATGTTTATTTGCGGGAAAATCAACTAGATAAATTAGAGCCACCTAATTATGATGTAATTGAGTTTGAAGGAGCTAAGAATAAATTTTATGATATTTTCGATCGGATTGTTAGCAAGCTTTTTTATTGATTAAAATTAAAATAATCCTTTTTCTATTTGATATACCTGTATGAACCCCAAAACACTATCGCGATCGAGATTATATAAAAACAAAATTGTGCAACAATATAAACTAGATTTTGCTGCCAATAGTGAGGAGTTTTGCTTGTGAGTCGTCGTCCTAATCTTGCCGTTACCACTCTTTTATATGTTGCTGGTTCTTTATTCATAGTTCTGGCTATAATCCTTTTATTACAAGCGTTTGGAATATTTCAATTTCCTCAAGAGGCAATTTGGGCATTAGTGCTGTTAGCTATCGGTGCGGGAATTTTGTCCGCTATCAGCCGTAGTTCCTAGATAAATAACATAGCATCTTACAGATATGGTCGATCCTTTTACCGTTCAAGATTACTAATAATAGATACACTACTCGGTAAAAAGAATAAGTAATTGATGGGGAAAGGGAATTGAATTAAATTTAATCCTTAAAACAGCAAATGGAAAATAAAAAAGACCCGAATTTATCTTTTCCACTTGCTGTTATTTTCAAATATAAACAAAATTTGCAAAACAATCTTAATTTTAATCGGTTAAATTTCGGTAAGATTATAAAGTTAGCAATATAAGACAGTTGTATTAATGTAACGAAAAGGCATATTGCTGCATTGCTACGACTTGTATTTTAATCCGAACCACGTTCATGACAACAACCACTGACTTTCTGAGTCACCTCAATCCCCATCAACGTCGCGCTGTCGAACATTTTTGCGGTCCCTTGCTAGTTGTTGCTGGCGCGGGTTCCGGAAAAACACGAGCGTTGACTTATCGCATTGCTAACTTAATTACCGAACATAAAGTTAATCCTGAAAATATCCTGGCAGTTACTTTTACCAATAAAGCTGCACGGGAGATGAAAGAACGTATTCAAAAGCTATTTGCCGAACAAATGGCGCTCTCCGAGTACGGCGAACGTTACGATTTATTACCGGAATACGACCAAGTAAAGCTAAGATCGAAAGTTTATAAGCATATTATTAAAGACTTGTGGTGCGGTACTTTTCATAGTTTACTTTCTCGCATTCTTCGCTTTGATATCGATAAATATGTAGATGAGAAAGGACGCACTTGGAAGCGTAATTTTTCAATTTTTGATGAATCCGATGCTCAAAGTTTGGTAAAAGAAATTGTTACCAAGCAGCTAAATCTTAGCGATAAAAAATTTAACCCCCGTACCGTTCGCTACGCTATTAGCAACGCCAAAAATCAGGGTTTATCGCCGCAAGAATATGAAAAGGAAGAACCCAATTATAAGGGAAGAGTAATTGCAGAAGTTTACAGTTGCTATCAAGACAGGCTAGCAGAAAATAACGCTCTTGATTTCGACGATTTAATTTTGGTTCCAGTCAGATTGTTTCAGCAAAACGAGCAGGTTTTGGGTTACTGGCATAGTAAATTCCGCCATATTTTAGTAGATGAATATCAAGACACAAACCGCACTCAATATCAATTGATTAGTTTGCTATCGACTTATGGGGAACAGAAAAGTGAATGGAATTGGCAAAACCGTTCTGTTTTTGTAGTCGGCGATGCGGATCAATCAATATACTCTTTCCGAATGGCTGACTTCACGATTTTGCTGGACTTTCAGCAAGATTTTGGTGATGCTTTAGAAGATGATGATACCCGTTCGATGGTTAAATTAGAAGAAAACTATCGTTCCTGCGAAAATATTCTTGAAGCTGCAAACCACTTAATTGAAAATAACACCCAACGTATTGATAAAGTTCTCAAAGCAACGCGAAGTCAAGGCGAACAAATATTTTATTTTAAAGCAGAAGATGAAGTAGCAGAAGCTAATTTTGTTATTAATAAAATTCGTTCTTTAGAAGAAGAAAATCCCGATTTGAACTGGGGAAGTTTTTCAATTCTTTATCGTACCAACGCTCAATCTCGTCCGTTTGAAGATATGTTGGTACGAAACGGAATTCCCTATACTGTAGTCGGGGGATTAAAGTTTTACGATCGCAAAGAAATTAAAGATGTCCTGGGTTATTTAAGAGCGATCGCCAACCCCGCCGATACTGTAAGTTTATTACGGGTAATTAATACACCCAGACGCGGTATTGGTAAAGCTACCATCGAAAACCTCACAAACGCCGCTCGGGAATTAGGTGTAAGTCTGTGGGAAATACTGAGCGACGATACATCAGTTAATACCTTAGCTGGGCGTTCGGCGAAATCGGTAAATAACTTTGCCAAAATGATTGGTCGCTTGCAGCAAGAAGTTGAAAATATAAGTGCCTCGGAGATTTTGCAAACTGTTTTAGAAGAATCCGGTTACGTGCAAGACTTGCACGATCGAGGAAACGACGAAGCAGAAGATAGAATCCGTAACGTCGGGGAACTTTACAACGCAGTTCGTCAATATGAAGAAGAAGCAGAACAAGATGCTTCTTTAGCAGGATTTCTTTCCAGTACCGCTCTAAGTTCCGACTTAGATAACGTCAAAGAAGGGCAAAGTGCGGTATCTTTAATGACCTTACACTCTTCCAAAGGATTAGAATTTCCCGTAGTCTTCTTAGTCGGATTAGAGCAAGGATTATTTCCCAACTATCGTTCCCTAGACGACCCCGCCGCCTTAGAAGAAGAACGTCGTTTATGTTACGTCGGTATTACTCGCGCTAAAGAAAGATTGTTTTTATCCCACGCACGAGAACGCAGGCTGTATGGAACCCGCGAACCAGCAGTGCGATCGCAATTCCTCGACGAGTTGCCCGCAGAACTATTAGCGACTCAATACCCCCGTAGCGTTACTTATACAAACAATGGCGGTAGGACGGAAGCTACTTACGATAATGGTTTTGATAATACAAATAAAGACAACCCAACCGCAAACGTAAATTGGCAAGTTGGCGATCAGGTCATGCACAAATCATTTGGAGCGGGTGAAATAACTCATATTTTTGGTGGAGGTAATAAAGTTTCCGTAGCCATTAAATTCCCCGGTTTAGGTCAGAAAATCATCGAC
This sequence comes from Rivularia sp. (in: cyanobacteria), assembly GCA_965234645.1. GTDB lineage: Bacteria > Cyanobacteriota > Cyanobacteriia > Cyanobacteriales > Nostocaceae > Rivularia. Next base: position 2,370,932 of record OZ248344.1, read on the forward strand.
CCCAGAGTTGCTCAGTTGCAAAAAATGGAGTAGATACAATTATCAATAACTAACAACTAACAACTAAAATCTCGCTCTTTCCCAATTCTTGCCTTGCTGGATTTGTTCTTCCGTCAGATTTTTAGTTTGCGAAAAGTCGGTTATATCCAAGTCAGCATCTTTGAAATTGGTTCCTTTGAGATTGGCTCTAGAAAGATTTGCTCCTTGGAGATGGGCATTTTGCAAATTGCTTTCTTCAAGGTTAGCTGCTTCTAAATTCGCTCTGTAAAGGTCTGCAAATTGTAGCCTTGCCGATCTTAAGTCTGCTAATTTTAAGTTGGCTTTTTGCAAATCGGCTTTTTGCAAATTAGCTCCAACTAACTTAGCTGATTGAAGATTAGCTCTGTAAAGGTAAGCTACTTGTAAATCTGCTCGATGCAAATCTGCTCTGTAAAAACTAGCTTCTCGTAAAAAAGCGACTCGGAGATTAGCATCCAATAAGTCGGCTTCGTCAAGATGACTGAATCGTAAGTCTGCTGCTTCTAAGTCTGCTGGTTTAAGATTCGCTTTACAAAGGTTTGCTTTTTGCAAATTCGCTCTGAACAAGCAGAATTATATAATGCTAAAATCAGCGAGAGTAATTTATCTTCTTCACTTTTGAATTTGCTTAGATAACTGTGGTTTACTGTAATTTGATTCATTTCGTCACGAGTCAATTACTAACTTTCATATTATCAGGAGTAATCTTTCTGCAAAATGGCTTCTTAATTGTCGCTGACGAAAAGACTTTTGAGGTAATTATTAGCAGCGATCCAAGAAATGAATATAACAAGGCAATCTCTATTACAGAATTTACTGCTTACCAACAAATTTTTACGTCCTCAAATTTATTTTAAAGCTTCCTTAACTGCATTATCTCATGCTATGGAAGACTTGGTAATAGTAGGAAAGGAGGAACCCTTAGTAATTGCTAACTTTCAGCGAGAACGTTTTTATCGGCAAGAAACTCGTCGCTATAATCGAATCGCAAAACGTAGCGATCAAGTTTACATCATGGCTGCACCGGATTCTGACTTGGTAGCAACTTCAACTCCTTACATGGTAATTCCTTTCGACCCAAATGATGATTTTTTAGCTCAAGAGTGGCATTTAATTGTAATCGCTCAAAAATACTCAGCTTGCATAGTTTGTCGAGAATTTTCTACTCCAGTGGAAGGAGTATCTTTTGACGAATTAAGACAATTCAAAGGTATTTGGACGTTTGAGCGTGAGGTAAGTAAAACAGCAGCTGTTTTGTTGTTAGACCGGATTTTAGATTATCAACCGCAATTAGCAGATAAAGTAGAAATAGCAAAGCAACGTTACGATCTTAAATCTGAGAATAAACTTCAAACAGCCTCATACCAAGTTTTAGAAATTGATGCCCGACTTTTTACAAGTCGCTTAGTAAATTATTTACAAATAAGCCAATATAAACAGCTAAACTCTTATCGCACGATTCTTCAAAAAGAAAACTTTGAAAGATTGATCAATAGGGTAACGACTTTTATTCGTAATTCTTTAAATCCAGAAGAAATTCTTACTAGTACCGTTACAGAACTAGGTCAAGTTTTTAGTCCTTGCCGCTGTATTTTTTATAATTACCCAAACCAAGAAACGACATCAATTAATTATGAATGGGTATCTGATGTATTTCCTTCTATGAAAGGAGAAAATTGGGTAACGGCAAATCATTCGCTGTTTCAAGCTGCTTTAAATCAAAATAGAGTTATCGCCATTACCGACACTACACAAGATTTAGGTATTCAAGCGCATCCTGAATTAAGTGAAAAATTTCAACAATGGCAAATTCGTTCGTGTTTATTAATCCCAATTTGCTACCAAGAAAATTGGTTGGGCATTTTAGAAATCCATCACTGCGGTAATCAACCTTATATTTGGAGCGATTCTGAAAGAACCTTTGTAGAAGCAATTGCGACGCAAGTTGCAGTTGCTTTGATGCAAGCTCAAGCTTATCGTAACTTAGAAATTCTTAACCGCCGACTGGCAGATTTAGAACGTACTCAAAGTAATTTAATCGCCATTGTGGGACATGAATTACGAACTCCTTTGTCTACTATTCAAATTTGTTTAGAAACTTTAGCATTAGAGGAAAATATACCGTCTGATGTAGCGCAGACAATGTTAGATACTGCACTGTCCGATTCCGAACGTATGGGAAGATTAATCGGCGATTTTCTTACACTCTCCAAACTCGAAGCCAATACAGTGCGATCGCAAATTGAAGCAGCTTCGTTACAAGAAAGCTTGAGTTTAGTTTTAGGTAGTTTTTCCAAGCGTAGTTTATCTGAAAAATTACCCCAGATTATTGTAGAGTTACCTGCTGATTTACCTTTAGTACTAGCCCAAAGAGAAAGACTTATAGAAGTATTTGCTAAACTTTTAGACAACGCTTGTAAATTTACTCCTCCTGAAGGCAAAATAACAATTTCTGCCTTAACTCCGACAGAAGCTGAATCTTCCTTAATTAACTCCGAATACGAACCAGAACAATCTCTTCCGAACCTATTAGAAATCATTATTAAAGATACGGGTAGAGGAATCGAACGCGAGCAGTTAGAAAGAATTTTTCAACGCTTTTATCAAGAAGAAAACTTTTTACAACGTACAATCGGCGGTACCGGATTAGGTTTAGCAATTTGCCGTCAAATAATTCAAAAATTAGGCGGACAAATTTGGGCTGTATCAGATGGAAAAAATCAAGGTAGCGAATTTCACTTCACGGTACCTATTGCATCATCAGTTATGGATTAGTATTTGAATATGACAGAAATTATTTCTTAAGGAGGATAAAAATTTCAATTTTATCTCAATTTACGCTCTCAGTCTGAGTTTACCAAAACTTAAATTATTTTTAACTTTTACTTCTCTCGACAGCTATCAAAAGGGTGATGTCTAATTTCGTTGTATTAGATACAATTTAGACACATTGAGAGCCAAGGAGAAAATTAGTGGTGCTATCGAAAGGTTTTGAGATTGAGATGTATACTGGTACGCCTCACGGTGACATCGTTGGTCTTTCTGACAAAATTACTTCTGCTTTAGAAGGGTTTATGCGGGAACCGGATAGCCGCAATGTTGAATACGTTACCGCTCCATTTGATGATTACGAACGGCTTTTGTGTGGCTTAGTATGCCCTCGCTTAAAGTTAAGGAAATATCTTCAACAAGTAGGTGATTATACTCTAATCCCCGGAAGTACTTTGTCTTTAGGAGGAAGCGAGAACTTTTTCCGTTCCGACCCAAATAATTCTTATCACGATTACATAGAAAAAACCTACGGTACTAAAGTAGTCACCGCTAGCGTTCATATTAATGTAGGCATTAGCGACCCTGAAATATTGATGCGGGCTTGTCGCATTATACGGTTGGAAGCACCTTTATATCTTGCTTTAAGCGCTTCATCTCCCTTCTTAGATGGTAAAGCTACTGGATATCACTCTACCCGTTGGGGTGTTTTTCCACAAACTCCCTCATCTGTGCCTTTATTTGCAAGCCACGCGCATCATATTGATTGGGTAAAACAACAGTTAGCCCAAGGCACAATGCAAAACGTGCGACATTTATGGACATCAGTTCGACCAAATGGCGATCGCCGTCCTTACGATCTAAATCGTCTGGAGTTGAGAATTTGCGATTTAGTCACAGATCCAATTGCATTATTAGCGATTACAGCTTTGTTAGAAGCGCGTTTGTTGCAAGTAATTAGTAATCCTAATATCGATCCGCTCGTAAAAAGTAGCTTTTCTCCCGAAGAACTAATCGCGATTACATCTCAAAACGAAGCTGCTAGTGCAACATCAAGCTTAGATGCTCAACTAATTCACTGGTTGGATGGAAGAACCATTACAGCTAGAGATTGGATTAACGAACTTTACCAACCAGCAGCAACCGTAGCCAAACAACATGGCTTCGGATGTTTCCTCTCACCACTGCAAAAAATCCTTCGTGAGGGCAATCAAGCTCAGCGGTGGCTGCAACTTCATAGCTTAGGCGTTAGCAGTCGTAATGTAATTACCCAGGCAATTAATTCAATTAAAGAACGAGAATTAGAACTTGAGGATAAATTGTGTTTTCCCTCAGTGGCTTGACACTGCTCTTTCAATCTTCATAAAGATGGTATATTTTGCCAGAAAAATAAAAACTCTCTTCTCAAAACTTTATATTTTTTTCACATTTCCTTTAAAGAATCTTCATATAAGGGTCTTATAGAGTCTGTTAGGAGTTTAATTTTTTTTATAGATTGTTATAGATTGTTAACCATTAATAAAAACTATATGTGTCTTCTATCGTAAGATAGTTTTGAAAAAACGAATACATTGTTTTTTTTAACACTTTTGCTCGATCGCTATGCCACAAATAGTTTTAGTTCATCCGGAAATTCCTCCTAACACAGGTAATATTGCCCGTACTTGTGCAGCTACAGGTACCGAATTGCACTTAGTTGCTCCTTTAGGATTTGAAATCAGCGATCGCTATCTAAAGCGGGCGGGTTTAGATTATTGGCCTTATGTAAAGCTGCACTATCACGAATCCTTAGAAGCATTCAAAGCCGTACATCAGCAGCGTGGAGGAAGATTGCTAGGATTTAGCGTTAAAGGTAATTTAAATTACGTTACTTTTGAATATCAAGCTACTGACTGGTTATTATTTGGCAGTGAAACTAAGGGTTTGCCAACCGATGTTTTATCTTATAGCGATGCAACCCTTTATATTCCCATGAAAGAACCCAACGTTCGCAGCTTAAATCTTTCTGTAAGCGTTGCTGTGAGTTTGTTTGAAGCTCGGCGTAAGTTAGGGTACTTAACAAATTACACCTCTTAAATTTAGCTAGATATCGACTGCGGTATAAAGAGGCAGTATTTATGCTTGGCAAAAAAATCAAATATTAATTCGATCGAATCTTTCATAGAGTAAATACTTACAAAAAATATTCTCAAATGTGATAAGCACTACTTATTATTGATTGATTATATTATAGATAGTTAAAAATACTTACGTGTGAAGCTAATTTAATATAAGAAATTTGTATATATAATTTGAACTTTTACCCAAATTGAATCATAGATTTTTGTTAATCATAATTATCCCGATAATCAGGTTTATACGGGGTAAAGTTTGTCATAACAAGCAGTTTAGCCTTTGTTACACTTTTTGAGACTTTTATGAAGCCTAAAAGTACTTGCGAGTAAATACGGTTGTAATTTAGGGAAAAATCAACGTAAAGTCTCGGTTGGGAAGGATGGAATATGGCGCAAGCAAAAATATCTACAGCAACAGATATGCCGATTCCAGAAACTCTTGCCTTACTAGTAGCAAGAATCCAAACATGAAGCTTTATTGTAGTTTTTATTTATAAAGTTTAATGTTTTCTTGAGACAGAGCTAAATGTTCCACATGGTTCCATATATCTGTATCAGGGAAAACAAAATTTGGGTGTGAGCAGTAGAACAGACAAGTAAGCACAAAAGTTTAAATTTTACTAGTACAGTGTTAACTTGTCTAAAACAGAGAACCGGGTTAATCTTGCCTAAGTATCTCTGGTAAATGTGATCTCGATCAATTATTCTGGTGATTCAAATCATTGACTACTATCGGATTGAAAAATCGAGATCGGTTAAGCGCTAGTGATCGTAGGAGGTCGTCTTTGAAACGAGCATTAAAGAAGAAAATGAAAGCTGTGTTAGAAAGTAACATTAACAATAATGATGATGCTTCGATAGAGCACAGTAGCTTAGTTACTCCAGAGTTGAAACGTCGAATGCCTAAAGCTGCGATGATTGGCTTGGCAATTTCGATGGGAGCAACCAGCCTTTTCGTAACTCGACAAAGCGATCGAACCCTTGCAGCAGAACCTGTAGGCAATGAAAATACTGCCTCCACAATTCCTGCTGGATTTGATGAAGTGAAGTTTGCTCCCACACAAAAGCAATCAATAAGCGCCATCTCCCAAGAGATTAGGGCTAAAAATTTTGCCGTAGTGGAACCGAAAGCAATCTCACAAATTAAAGGGGTTGGATCTCAATGGCAAGTTGCCTCTAGGCTGAAGTCTGCTAAGTTTGCAACACAAACACCAAGCAAAAGTGTAACTGCGGCTAACAATAATACAATTTACTCCGCACCGCAAGTGGTCAAAGCACAGGTTTTTCCTGAAGCTAGCACCACCGCTAACCGGATGAATAGTAACAGCTTTGTAACCTCTCCACAGGTGGATGGCTTCGAGGTTCCAACAACTGCTAATACTCAGCTTGAAGCTCAACAAAAGTTTGCACTCAACCGCTTAAAGCAAAAATCGAACCGCTTGAAAGCAAGTCTTAATAAGTTGCGTTCGACTCCCGTTGAAAGCGTCGAGCCACCACAAGCGATCGCGCAGTCGGTGAATCAAGTTGAAGAAATATCAACTATTAATGCCAATAATTCTAATCAAACTGCTAGCCGAGCCAAACTTGTATCCAGATTAAAGCAGAATACTGCTGTTGAGCCGGTAGAACAAGCGGTAAGTGTACCAACACCAGTTATCCCAACTGTAGAAGCACCAAGAGCTATAGCTGCGGCGCACCTTGTTAAGACTGGAGATACCCTAGCCACAATTGCTGACAATTACGGCACTTCAGTCTCCGAAATGGCTAAGGCAAATCATTTGTCTAACCCCAATCAACTAAAAGTCAATCAACAACTAATTGTTCCTGTTGCTCAAAACCGCAGCAATTTAGTAGCAATTAATTCAAGTAATACAAATTCTTCGACCAGCAACAAGGCTTTTACTAGTGTTGATAGCGATCGAAAAGCTTTAAGCTCTTTTGGTGTAGGTGGCGATACCCCCGTACCTTCTGTATTTACAGAAATGCAGGTTGCTGACAGGCGTAATACTTTAGCGAAAAAGGTTTCTAGAAATGAGCGTCTTCGCAAATTAAAAGAAGAAATCGAAAGATTGCGAGAAAAATATCGCACTCAAGAGTCTGGAGTAGTTGTACCAAGTGCAAATCAAAACAGCGACTCAGTAGAAGTACCCGTTCGCAATCGGTCAGCTTCTATACCTATTCCTGTTACCAAACCTTTAACAGGCAACGCTTCGGTACCAATTCGCGTAGTTAGACCAAATACAGCAGCAGTACCGATTCCGGTTCCTACACCAAATGAAGACATTAACCCTAATTTCTCCCGCAACAGGGGTGTTAGAGTAGCAACGCCTCCTGCAAATTTCAGCGGTCGTTCTCAATCTTCCTCGGTTGTAAAAACAACAGTATCTCCAGGGCTACCTCCATTGGCAGCAGTTGATAGATACTTACCTAGACCTATTGACGAGTCAACAGCACCTGCAAAAGGTTATCAATGGCCCGCGAAAGGTGTTTTTACCTCTGGCTTCGGTCCTCGTTGGGGAAGAATGCATAAAGGAATTGACATCGCTGCTCCTACAGGTACTCCCATTCATGCAGCAGCTGATGGTGTAGTTGTATCCGCTGGTTGGAACCGTGGCGGTTATGGCAACTTAGTTGATATCCGTCATGCTGATGGAACTATGACTCGCTATGCTCATAACAGCAAAATCATAGTCAGCAAAGGTCAGCGCGTAGAGCAAGGACAGAAGATTTCTTTAATGGGTAGCACTGGTTTCAGTACTGGTCCCCACCTGCACTTTGAAATCCGTAAAAATGGTCAAAAAGCAGTTAATCCTATAGCTTTCCTTCCGCCTCGTAAATAATTTCTGTTTGAGTAGCATCTAGATAATCGCCTTGGAAGGTTGAGGGAGTATGTCTCCCTCTTTTGCTTTTTTCGTAATTGATAATCGGTATGTGCCTGCGCCTCACGGCAAGTAGTAATTGGGAAATTGAATTCCCAATTATCTACTAAAAAAATTAATTAGCTCCAGATGGTTGGCAAGATTTTATTTATATGATAAATTTATAATTGAATAAAATCTGGCTCAGTAGCTCAGTTGGTTAGAGTAGGGGACTCATAAGCCCTTGGTCGTGCGTTCGAGTCGCACCTGAGCCATTTAATTTTGATTAAGGACGGTCAGGTATGCCCGTTCTAAAATAGTTTTATAGGACTTACGCTATCTGTAAGGAAGATGGGGGACAAGGTGACAATAATTTTAACCTTTGACCTTTAACCTTAATTACTCATAACCATCCCCCATGCCTAAATTTAACCTTCGTAATGTCGAATCACCTCAGCGACCGACCAAGCTTGAGCGATCGCTCCTTTAGGGTTGTGCGGTTCATCGCCATCAAAAATTTCAGAAATTGAACCAAGACAAGCATCTGATAAAAAATGCTGCATTAAAGGTTCCCAATCAAAAGGTAGCGCTTCATCTTTATTAAAACGCCTCATTGCACGAATATAAGGACCAATCAACCAACTCCAAACAGTACCTTGATGATAAGCACTGTCGCGAGTCACAGGATTACCCATATATTTGCCGATATATTCTGGATCTGAAGGTTCCAGAGAACGAAGTCCGTAAGGAGTAAGTAAGCTTTTTGAAGCTTGTTCGAGTACAAGATATCCTTGTCGAGCAGAAAAACCACAATGACTCAGCGAAAGCGCTAAAACTGCATTTGGTCTAATTTGAGAATTACGACGGTCATCTGGTTCGATGGTATCGTATAAATAACAAGCTTTGGGATTCCAAAACTTTTGCAGCGATTGCTTCACCTGTTGCGCTCGCTTAGTATATCTCCGCGCTTGATTGGCTAAACGCATTCCTTCTTCAGTGAAGTCTTGTTCGCTGAGGATTTCTGCCCATCGTGAAGCCCAACATAAAGCGGAATACCACAAAGCATTAATTTCTACTGGCTTACCCCGACGAGGTGTAACGGGTACGCCTTCGACTACCGCATCCATCCAAGTTAGAGCTACACCAGGAGCATCCCAACTCACTAAACCATCAGTAGAATCCACATTGATTTTGTAATTCGTACCACCCACAAATGCCTTATAAATTTGCCGTACCACAGGATACTGTTCCGCTAAAAAATCCCAATCTTGGGTAGCTTCCAAATAAATTCCCAGAGTTTCAATCCACCACAATGTTGCGTCTATGCTGTTGTAAAAAGGTTCAACACCAGCATCGGGAAAAGCATTGGGAATCAATCCTTGACGGCAGTAATGTCCAAAAGTCCGTAAAATTCCTTTAGCTATATCGAAGCGCTGCGGTACGATCGCCAAACCCGGTAAAGCAATCAAAGTATCCCGTCCCCAGTCATTAAACCAGTGGTACCCAGCAATTACCGTTGGACCAGAAATTGAAGCTCGATGAACTATAAATCGATCGCTCGCACGTAGTAGTTTTTGCCAGATTACAGCTTTTGGAGGAAGCGGGGAAGAGAGGGGGAGAGAGGGGGAAGAATTTTCTACTTCATCCCCTTGTCTCCTTGTCTCCTTGTCTCCTTGTCCCCCCTTCTCTTCTTCCATTTCCCATCCAAAGATTTGCGATAACCTTTTTTCCTCCGCTAAAACTTCTCGATTAAAGGTTTCGCAATTAAGAGCAATGTTTGATTCCGACGGAAAACCTACCCGTGCCTCTATTGTTACCGTATCTCCCGATTCAAGAACAACACTTAAGTAACCGGGACTGTAAAGGTCTTCTCGATCGCCCAATCCTCGCCGAGTTTCTTCTTGTAAACCGTAATTCAAGTACCAAATACCGCTCGATTGATACGTACCTTTACTCCACCGCAAATGCCAAGGCGTACCAAATTCCTCTTGTTTTTTCGCTTGCAAACAAAGTTGTCCTATTTCAAGCGATTGTGAAAACTCTGATATATCATTTTCTTTTTGCTGATGATGAAAATCGCGATCGCCAATCAGCAGCCGCAGTCTTAAAACAGCAGTATCTTTTCCTTGATAGCGGTACTGAATTAATACGCGATGAGATTGGGTTTGGTTTGTAAGTATGCCACTCTCTTGTGCCTTCGCTTGCAATCCATAAGGCATGACTATTTGTCTGCTCAATTGCCAGTCGCGATCGCCCCAAATCCATGTTGGAACTGGGTTAAGATCGAACTTTTGTAGCAACTTATAGCCTTGTGGTTCAATTTGACCGCTAGCCCAAAAATTACTCCCTAATGCTGTTACTCCATAAGGTAGTTCTAAGCTGGCTTCTAAATGCGACATTAACAAAGTACGCCCCGAAGGTGGGCTTATCGCAGCGAATAACCAACCGTGGTAAGTGCGAGTACGGATATCGGAAACCGTACCGCTTGCAAAACTTCCCAACCCATTAGTCAACAACCATTCTCGAATATTTAAATCTCCCATTTCCTACTCAAAATCGTTATGAGTATGATATTATTTTTAACAGTTCGTAATAAAACAATCAAAGTGTCCGTCCGGTGAATTTAATAAAAAGCACCGATATTGACACTTTTCAAGAATATAGCTTCAAGGAGAATTAGTATAATGCCTCTTACTTATTCATCAGAAGGATGTCTCAGGGTAGGACAACAGGCTCCAGATTTTACAGCTACAGCCGTAGTAGATCAAGAATTTAAAACAGTTAAACTTTCCGACTATCGTGGTAAGTATACTGTTTTATTTTTCTATCCTTTAGACTTTACCTTTGTTTGTCCGACTGAGATTACAGCCTTTAGCGATCGTTACGAAGAATTTAAAAAGCTTAACACTGAAGTACTTGGTGTTTCCGTTGATAGCGAGTTTTCCCACTTAGCGTGGATTCAAACAGACCGTAAAGCGGGTGGAGTGGGGGATTTAAATTACCCACTAGTATCCGATATTAAAAAAGAAGTTAGTGCTGCTTACAACGTGTTAGACCCAGAAGCAGGGGTTGCCTTGCGCGGTTTGTTCATTATAGACAAGGATGGTGTAATTCAGCATGCTACCATCAACAACTTGTCCTTTGGTCGTAGCGTAGAGGAAACACTACGGACATTGCAAGCTATTCAATACGTCCAGTCTCACCCCGATGAAGTATGTCCTGCGGGTTGGCAACCCGGCGATCAAACCATGAACCCCGATCCCGTGAAGTCTAAAGTATATTTCTCGGCAATTTAGATGCCATTTTTTGATTAAAGTGTGGTTAATGGCGAATTTATGCTGTTAGCCAAACTTTATTTAACTTATGGAATTAAAAAATAAGCATTTCAGACGATCTAAAAATAAATCTAAAGACATACACAGATAAAAGCGGATAAAGATTAAATGGAATTAGAATCCGCTTCTATCTGTATTTTTTATTGTCATATCAGACTACAAGTATTAAAAATGTTGACTTCAACTGATTTCACCGGCTTACTTAACGAGCGTTTTTTCCAAAACTTTTTACCAATACCCGCAGCCAATAGTCTGCAATTGGGACAGTTAACACCTCAATTTCAACTTCCTGATATAACTAATGGAAGTTTAGTTAAATTATCTGATTACAGAGATAAGCAACCCGTACTTTTGGCGTTGACTCGAATTTTCACTGAAAAACAATATTGCCCCTTTTGTTTTCCTCATATCAAAGCTTTGAATGAAAATTACGAGCAATTCAAGAATCGAGGTATAGAAGTTTTAATGATTGCCAGCACAGATGAACGGCAAAGTCAAATAGTTGTAAAAGATTTGAAATTGAAAATGCCGTTACTGAGCGATCCTAGTTGTAACGTATTTCGTAATTATGGAGTTGGACAAGCATTAGGTGCGCCGTTACCCGCACAGTATATTTTAGATAAACAGGGGAAACTGATTTATAAGCATTTGTTTTCTTTTTTAGACCACAATGCCAGCATTGAAACACTGCTTTCTTGTATTGATTCCAATTTAAAGTAATCGATCGTGTCTAAAAACCCGGTATCTTAGAGAAACCGGGTTTTTGTGATTTTTTAAAATTAGTATTTACTCTTTTATTCTTCTAAAAAAGAGTTACAATTTGAACTGCTGTAAATTGCTGCGGGGATGGAAGGTACGAATATCTCGGATTTTTTCATAATATTCCCGTTCTTGCTGGCTGATATCTTTAGGTGTGGCGATCGCAATCTTTACAAATTGATCGCCTTGTTCGCCGTTACGACTGCGCCAACCTTTACCGCGTAACCGTAACGTTTGCCCCGCACGTACTCCGGCTGGAAGTTTGACATCAACCATACCGTCGGGTGTCGGTACTTCAATGGTTGCTCCCAATACTGCTTCATCGGGAGTAATCGGTACTTCACATAGCAAATTGTCACCATCAAATTTGAAAAACGGGTGATTTCCAAGTTCAACTACCAGATATAAATCGCCACGTTTTTGGTTTAAGGGGCTAACTGGTCCTTTTCCTTTTACTCTCAAGCGACTACCGGGTTTTGCTCCAGCAGGTATGCGAACATCAATAGTTTCACTACCCAAATTAAAGCGCTTTTGTACGCCATTAAAAGCTTCTTTAAAAGTTAAAGTAATCGTCGCTTCACTATCTTGAGCGGCACCCCCACTCCTATCTTGGAAACCACCAAAGTCATTAAATCCACCGAAACCACCCGCACCACCAGGTGAAGTCCGATAAGAATAGCTTTGTCTTCCTCCAGGGTTTCCACCAGCAAACTTTCCTAATAATTCATTAATAAAATCATCAAAGCTACTATACTGCCCGAAATCAAAGCCATTCATATCTACACCAGCACCACCACCACCGGGGAAGCCTTGTCCAACTTGCTTCCAATATTGACCAAACTGGTCGTACTTTTGACGCTTTTCGGGATCTGATAATACTTCGTATGCTTCGTTAACTTCTTTAAAACGCCCCTCAGCTTCCTTGTTACCTTGGTTCACGTCAGGATGATATTGACGAGCTAATTTACGAAAAGCTTTTTTAATATCTTCTTGAGTAGCGCTTTTATTTACTCCTAAAATCTGATAATAGTCTTTGAAGTCGGTTGCAGCCATCTACTAGCCTCCTCTATAATATTTACTTTAAATTTTTTCCATACATTAATTGAATCAATGCACCGCGCTAACTATAATTGCGGACATTCTGACTCTCATTTTAAATTAACAAATATTAAATAATTACCAGGTGCGGTTCTTGCTCACAGATGCAGGGAAATTTCCGTACCGTGCAGGCGAAAAAGAAATCTTGGATAAAAGAACAGGACTTACGTATTCTTAACAATAAATTAGATATTTGAAACTAAAAGGTTGCAAATAAATAGATTGAAAAGTACGTAAGTCCAGTTATTCGATCGCAATTAGTTGTTAGATATACTAACTACTTTTATGCTATCCAAATTTACGTCAGAGTAATTCTTGACTAAATGATTGTTTTGTCGGCGATCGTCGCATTCTTAATTATGACTACAATACCGCTGCGGATATAAAAACCTTGGTCTTCGCGATCGGCTTCTTGAACTTGATCTTTGTTGATAATTTGCACGTCGCACCCTATGCAGGCATTTTTGTCAACGATTGCGCGGCGAATAGTAGTGTTAGCTCCGATACCCAAACTTGTTGAACCATCGTTACAGTCGGACTGACGCTCGGCATAAGGCTGGTAAAAATCCGATCCCATAATTAAGGTATCTTCAATATTACATCCAGACTCAACGCGCGTTCGTACTCCTAAAACCGAGTTTACAATCCGGCAATCTTTGAGAATACAGCCTTCTCCAATCATCGATTGTGCTATTTGACAATTTAATAATTTTGTCGGAGGCAGGTAACGAGAACGGGTGTAAATCGGCGCTTCTTCATCGTAGAAGCTAAAAGATGGGTGGGGTTGCTGGGTTAATGCCAGATTTGAGTTGTAAAACGCTTCAATGGTTCCAATATCTTCCCAATAGTCATCGAACAAGTAAGCTTGAATGTTGTAACTATCCAATGCACCAGGAAGAATTTCCTTACCGAAATCGGTTTGGTCTTTTGATTGTTTTAGCAAGTCGAGTAAAACTTGTTTCTTAAAGACGTAAATCCCCATTGAGGCGATGTACGGCTTTTCTTTAGCTTGGTCTGCATCCAAGCCAAGTACGCTTGTATCAACAGCCATTTCCTTTAAAGCTTCACCTTTAGGTTTTTCGCTGAAGCTTACAACCTTGCCATTATCATCAATTTTTATTAAGCCAAAGGCGGAAGCGCCACGTTCATCCATAGGAACCACTGATAAAGTCACATCAGCTCCGGTTTCCCGATGGCGTTTGACGAAGTGACGGTAGTCCATGCGATAGAGATGGTCGCCTGATAAAATCAGATACTCATCAATATCCCATTCTTCAAAAAGCCACTGATACTGACGCACCGCATCGGCAGTTCCTTGGAACCAGCTCGAACTGCTTGGGGTTTTCTGTGGGGCGAGAACTTCTACGAAACCCTCGGTAAAACCAGCAAAGCTATAAGCGCGGGCAAGGTGACGGTTCAAGGAAGCCGAGTTGAACTGCGTCAACACGTAAATTTTAAATATTTCTGAATTTATACAGTTACTAACCGGAATATCTATTAAGCGATATTTACCGGCTAATGGAACCGCTGGTTTAGCACGAAACTTCGTTAACGGATAAAGACGGGTACCCGCACCCCCACCGAGAATAATACCTAAAACTTTTTTCATTTCTATTTCTCCAAACTGCCTATCTGCTCTCACTAATCAGTTTATGACTGTGTGTGACAGCTCGCACAGGGAAAATCAAAGATTAAGTTAAGTTAATAAGAACACTATTGTTGTAGTGAAAAATAATACTTTCAATAACTTTAAGATTATATTTCTGTATTAATTGATGCTAGTAATATCGAGCAACTACATTCTTACTATTTTAATCCCCACCAACCAAAAGCAATCGCTGAGAGAGTTTCAGATATTGCACCCAAGGCTGCTCCGAAAGCTGAGAGATTGCATTTGGCGATAATGTTGCTGTCAACACATCTTGTCCATCCGCGATACCACTGACATCAAAAGTCTCTAAAAGGGCAGTTGCTCCAGAATTTAGATCGGATTGAGTATGAATAAAAACTACTAAACTAGGTTTTGATGAGTCTTTAATTTCTTTAAGTGCCAATATAAGAGCGATATCTAGCTTAGAAAAGTTCATAAACGGTTTAAATGAGCAAGGGGCAGGTAATAGTAATCTTACTTGCCCCCGTTTCAACCTATCAAGTATAAAGTTACAGGTCAAAGGTTATAGGTTATAGGTTAAAGGTTAAAGGTCAAAGGTTAAAGGTCAAAGTTCTCCCCATCCCCCCATCCCCCCATCCCCCCATCTCCTTGTCTCCCCATCCTTATTAGCAAAATTTATAGATTTTCTGCGTCAATTAATCCAAATCCCCATTTATGATCGAATGTTCCTTTTTCTTTTCCTGGAATAGAACAATTTTTGTATAGCAGTTCTTTCAATGCTTCGGGGTCGAGTTTGGGGTTGCGCTGTAATAGTAATGCGACTAAGCCGGTAACGAAAGGTGTTGCCATACTCGTACCGGCTAACGCTACAAACTTGGAGTTAATAATCATCGACCGATCTAAATCGGCATCGCTAGAAAGGGCTGAAACTATCATTGCCCCCGGTGCAGCAATATCTGGTTTGCGATCGCCATTTCTCAATGGTCCTTCGCTGCTAAATTCTGAAATAGTATCTAACTCTAAGCCCATTTGCCGCTCTTTACCATCAATATCAGTATATTTAGCTTTTGTAGTATAAGAAGCAACTGTAATAGAACTGCTGGCACATCCAGGGGCACCAATTTTGACTGAATCAGCGATACTTTTACCTGTAAAAAAGACTGAACTCACGTCATCTAAAGTCCAAACGTCTACACGGGCTTCTTTTGATGATTTATTTCGTAATCGCAACTGCCACACACCACCCGGTACGGGCTGATTAAATTGTCCTTCGCCAGTACCGCGAATTTGCACGAAGAAATTATAATCACCGTTCATTGGGTCTTTACCCGGTGTGACTATTTCTACCCGTGCATCTGACAAATTGTATTCTTGTGCGGGATTATCGTCAGTAATAATTGGTTGGAAAGGGGTAACGAAACCGTTGGGACTCCGCACCGAAATTTCTAGTTCCGAATCTTTAGAATACCAACCGTTTAACCATACTATACCGACTTGATTTAATGGTGCAGCAAAACGCATGGTGTTCATCTCGCCGCTCTTAACAAGGGTTTGACCGTGAATATTGTCGTTACCTTCGTTACCTGCTGCGGTGCAAACAATCCTTCCCGGACCAGTTTGGGCGTTGATGATTTTAGACAGAGAATCTGTACCATCATGACCATCGGCGTGTCCGCCCAAGCTAAGATTCACTACAGCCGGAAGCCCCATCTCGCTGGCGACTCGGAAAACATAGCGAACCGCGTCGGCGATGTGAGCATCCTGTAAATCGGTTTTGACAATGATAAATTCTGCTTCTGGGGCAACCCCGCAAAATTCTTTATCTGAACCGCCAGCAATGCCCGCAACGTGAGTACCATGTCCGTCAGTGTCAAGAGACATTGCTAAGTACTTGTCTTCTAGCTCGGCACCGTAACTACCTTCTGCAACTCCTTTCCCCGATAATGTTTGATCCCAAACACGTAAAATACGTCCAGAGAAAGCAGGATGTGCCGAATCAATACCGCTATCAATTACACCGATGACTACACCCTTACCGCTTAGTTGCGAGTTTTTTTGCTGAAACTGCGGTAATGTGACTTTCCCAGGTGCAACATCCATCCGCCAATGCAGTTTTCGGGATGGCTTAATACGCTTAATGGCTGGTTCTTCGGATAAACGGTCTAAATTTTCGATAGGTAAAAAAGCGGTTCGTACTTTGCCCCTATTTTGATTGATTATAATACCGTACTGTGATAGATGACTCAAGTCTGCTTCTTCGTCACAGTAAATAAAAACTACACTACGAATTGGCTTCAACGCACTTCGGGGAGTAATTATACCAAGCGAACGCTTATGAGTTGCTAATGCTGAACCTCCTTCTTTGTGAAAGTCTTCGTAAGCTAATAATATTCCAGGAGAAAGTTTTTCGTGTCTCATATGAACCTCTACTTAACTATAAGTTCTGCAAGATTTTACCAGGATAAGTCGTCTAAATTACATTGGCTACAAGTATTTTTTTTATCCTTAATTGCTTGATGAAAGTATAGTTATATTTTTCTACAATCAAATTATTTGTTCTGTAGTAATGCATATGATTCGATCGCAAATAACTAATAACTCCTTGAGGGGAATCTATTCAAGAAATACACATTTTTATTTGTTGATTACAGATAATCGCATAAAATATAAAATGTCGCGATCGCGAATACTTGCCGTGTAAGTATGGCTTTGCTTAATGCTTTACTATGTATGGATGTATCAATGCTGCTCTATAGGGGTTTGAATTATAATTATGTACAAAACAACCTATGACCTTGCGATCGTTCGCACGGCTGCGGCGATCGCGGTACGCCATCATATATTGTTGGGAGCAACGCCTTAATTTTTATGGCTTCGAGCTATAGTTGCATTGTCGCGCTATTGTAATATTTGGTAAAAATTAAGCTTTAATTAAATTTGTACTGTAAATAAACAATTGTGCTGCAAATAAAGCGTTCTAAATTTTACTAGCTAAGTTTAAAAATTATAATTATATCTTTAAAGTAGCGTCCAGATTGATATTGCTAAGTCGCTCAAAAAAGTAATTTTTAATAACTGACAGTCATCTATCTAAAGTTATAGACTTCCGTATTTTCTCTATATACACTAGTATAAGTTGTTTGTTATACTTTTTATCAACAATTGTAATGAACTTATTTTCGACCTTTCGGCTAGTTTTGCATTTGATACAAGCATAATTCTTAAGCAGAATATCTACTTAAGTTATTAAAGGATGTTTGGAAATTTATAAATAAAACTTACAGATTTTAAGATCCCCAATTATCCCCTTTTAAAAGGGGACTTAAACCCCTCTTTTCTAAGGGGGGGGGAAGGGGGGATAATCTGAGAATGGCGTTAAAAACGATATTTTTTAAATATCCTCTTAGCTCGTGCAAATTTTTTTAAAAATTACGTTATTTTAACTGTTTCTTTGACTTAGATAAGCACATAGAAGAGCCTACTTAATACTATAAAGTTGATATTATTTGAAGTTGATGATATTACTTTTTAAAACAGCAAAAGATTGATTAGTATCGAATATTGCTAATTATCGGGAATAGAATTGAATAATTAATTATTTGTGAGTATAGTTAAACAGGCTAGCAGATAGGTTGAGGATAAAAGACTCATATTAACTATCTATTCTTTTACAAAACAAATTATATTAATAACATAAATATGATATTTATTGGTTGATAAATAAAATTAATATAATCTTATCAATGCAAACTACAAATAGTTCGTAAAATGGCATAAACTGGGATATAACATTGAGATAATTACATAATACAAATATCGGGAGTTTATAGGAATAAATTAGATATTAATTGACTGAAATTTTCATTGTCTTTAAAAACGTAAATATCAAATCTTTACTGCCATTACTAAAGCATCATAATGCTGCTAATGGTTAGTTTACTTAGCTGCTTGGGAGCTTAACTGGTGTGTTCCTATATGACTAAATATAAATTGCAAACACTACTCAAGCGAAAAACGACAAATCTATATAATTCCTGTCGAATTTCCTATAATAAATTACCGCTAACTTGCGAAGATAAAACTCCGAGAGTTTCTAGAATTTACGAAGATATATTGTTTAAAACAGATAGTTCGGGAAAATGGACATTTCTAAGTCCAATATGGAATGAATTAACTGGATTTACGGTTGCAGAAAGTATTGGTAATAGCTTTCTTGATTACATTCATCCTTGCGAGTATCAACGCAATTATGAATTATTTCAAATTCTGAAAGCACGACATATAGAAGAAAGCGTATACAAAACTCGCTACAAAACCTCCGAAGGCGATTTTTGTATTGTTAAAATTCGGATGCGAACTTTAGTTGATAGACAAGAACAAATGATTGGTACTTCTGGTACGCTCGAACTAATTGATTTTGAACAACCAGAATACTACGAAAACGAGCAGCATCAAATAGGTAGTCAATATGATGCAGAAGTTGTTGAGGTGAATAATCAAACTTACCTCGAAGCACTTATTAATATACAAACTGAAGCGCAGACTTTTGATGGTAGCGATGAATGCTATACAAAAATTCTATCTATTTTAGGAAGGGCTGTCTTAGCTAGCCGAGTTTATATATTTGAAAATAATCAATCTAATAACCGGATATTAATTAATCACAAAGCTGAATGGTGCGACAGGAATATTACCTCTCAAACTAATACAGTGATTCTGCCTTCAAAATCAGTGGCAGAAATTTTTCCTAATTGGGCACAGATATTAGTCCGAGGTGATATTGCTTATGGTAAGTTGACAGAAGTTAGCATTGAAGAACAAAAGTTTTTTGAAGCGAGAGGAGTTGTTTCTGTCTTACTTTTACCTATTGTTTTCAAAGGTGAGTTTTTAGGATTTATAGGATTAGATGACTGTGTAGAAGAGAGAGTTTGGCAATCAACAGAAGTTACATTTTTGCAAGCCGCAGCAGGTGTAATTTCTCTTGTTTATAAAAATTGGTTAATTCAAAAATCGCAATCTCAAACTATTAAACAATATAAAGAACAACTTAATCAATGTACCGTTGAGTTGCAAAAGGAAGTTGGAAAATGCCAGCGCATACAGAAAGAATTAGAAGCATCCATTTCTTTGCAACAAACGACATTAGAAACTACTAATGACGGTATTTTATTAGTAGATAGCATTGGTGATATTGCTGGTTACAATCATAAGCTTGTGGAAATGTGGGGTATTCCTGAGTCGCTAATGAGATCGGGTAATTATGCACAAGTATTAGAATTTGTAAATCAGTTGAAAAACCCTGAAGAATACTTTATTTCAGTAAATCACCTACAGACTTATCCCGGTGCAGAAATTTATGACTGGATTGAATTTAAGGATGGTAGGACATTTGAACGTTATTCTCAACCGCAATATATTGGTAGTAAAATTGTAGGTAGAGTTTGGAGTTTTCGGGATATCAGCGAACGTTTTCAAGCAGAAGCAACGATACGCCATCAAGCTTCACACGATCTTTTAACTAATTTACCCAATCGAATGCAGTTTTATGGGCGATTGCTGGAGTCTCTAATCAAAGCGTCGCAGACTAACAGTAAATTAGCCGTGTGTTTTTTGGATTTAGATAGATTTAAAACTATCAACGAAACATTAGGTCATAAAATCGGTGATAAATTGTTACAAAGCGTTGCCCAACGTTTAAATAAGTGTTTGTGTTCTAACGATACAATTGCTCGTTGGGGGGGTGATGAATTCACTTTGCTATTGTCTGAAATTAATGGTGTGCGGGATGCTGCTCGTATTGCTCAAGAGATTTTAGCTGCTTTAAAACCAGGATTTTTGATAGACAATCATCTTCTACATATCAGTGCCAGCATTGGGATTGCTGTTTATCCCAACCACGGGAAAGATGGAGAAACCTTAATTAAAAACGCTGATGCCGCATTAAATCGCGCAAAATTGCAAGGAAGAAATCACTATAAAGTTTATAATTCGGCGATTAATTCTCAAGCTTCAGAATTGCTTAGTTTAGAAAACAGTTTGCATTATGCTGTAGAGCGAAATGAATTGATGCTATATTACCAACCTCAAATTGATATTACTACAGGAGAAATTTATCAGTTTGAAGCTTTATTGCGCTGGCAACATCCAAAATATGGATTAATTCCTCCTGGTAAATTTATTCCTATTGCCGAAGAAACTGGATTAATTGTACCTATTAGCGAATGGGTTTTAAAAACTGCTTGCGCTCAAAATAAAATTTGGCAAAATCTCGGTTTACCATCGGTGGGTGTAGCTGTTAACTTATCTGCAAGACAATTTCAGCAACCACACTTAGTTGATACCGTTCGGCGCGTCTTAGCGGAAACTAACTTATCTCCTCAATACTTAGAGTTAGAAATTACTGAAAGCGCTGCAATGCAAAATGTTGATTTCAGCAAAGAAATTTTAACTAATTTAAATGATATGGGTGTTTCCATATCTATAGATGATTTTGGAACCGGATATTGTTCGTTTAATTATCTCAAACAGTTTCCCATTCACTGTTTGAAAATAGATCGGTCTTTTGTGCAAGATTTAACTAACGATACCAACGATGCGGCTATTGTTACAGCAACGATCGCTTTAGCACATGGACTAAATCTCTCCGTTATTGCTGAAGGTGTAGAAACCGAAGAACAACGCAATTTATTAAGAATTTTGGAATGTGAATTAATGCAAGGAAATCTTTTTAGTCCTGCTGTTTGCGCTCAAGAAGCTACAGAATTATTATTAAAATCTAAATCCCGATTGATTGATACATCTGTTTTGGTC
Organism: Rivularia sp. (in: cyanobacteria); assembly: GCA_965234645.1. Lineage (GTDB taxonomy): Bacteria > Cyanobacteriota > Cyanobacteriia > Cyanobacteriales > Nostocaceae > Rivularia. The sequence goes on from OZ248344.1 coordinate 2,392,305, forward strand.
GCTTAAAATAACAGTTAGGAGTTATAGAATTTTAGATTTTAGATTTTAGATTTTGGATTAAAGGAGTTAGGAGTTAGGAGTGAGGAATTAGGAGTGAGGAGTTAGAAGTTAGGAGTTAGGAAGTTTAATAGTTGAATTCTCCTTGTCTCCCCATCCCCCCATCCCCCCATCCCCACGAGAGAGATTTTAGAAATATTCCACCCTGGCATCAAAACCGCGATCGCGCAAAAGTTGAGATTGTGTTTGTGCTTCCAAACGTTGGTTAAACTCTCCGGCGTTGACATACTTTCCTAATCTGGATTCTTCAACTCTAGCCCCCGGAACTAACTGAAGTACTTGAGTGTAAATATCTTGATTTCGCAAAGGTATAACTACTACATAACGTTTTTCGCTGCGATTGCTAAATCCTAGTTTTGTCCAGGTTTGTTCGTCTACAAAGCCAGTTTCGGATAATCCTTGATATCGCTGGAATGCAAGCAAACCTTGTCTGGTAAAAGGACCAAAATAGCCTGTGGGATTAGCTTTGAGTAAGCCTAATTCCAGCAAACGCTCTTGCACTTTTGTTACTCTTTCATTGTTATCGCCGGGATAAATCGCTTCAAAATTTGTATCTCCTCCTTGACTTGTTAATACTGTAGATATTGCTTGAGAAGTACGTGAATCTACATTTCCAGTCATGGGTAAACCATAACTCTGCTGGAATCGCATCACAGCGTCTTGAGTCGATTTATCAAAATAGCCCGTGGGATTTCCGTAAAAATAATTCAGTGTCTTCAAATTTTGTTGTAATGCTGTGACTTGAGGTCCTCTGGCACCAACTGTTAAAACACTTGTAGGTAGAGGAGATTGAGAAATTATTTGAGAATTCATCGCCACCCAAGTACGCTTATCTACGCTTCCAGTGGTGGGGAGGCGATTGTCTTGTTGAAATCTGACTACAGCATCTCTAGTGACTGGACCAAAATAACCTGTAGGATTTCCACTAAAATAATTTAAATCCTTTAATCTCTGTTGTAGCTGACCGATCCATTCTCCTCTACAACCAATGCTAATAATCTCTCTGTTGTAATCGCAAAAACGACCGGGAAGATTTGTCTCTTCTTGGCGTGATGGTGTTAGCGCTAAACGCATTGCTTCTTGGGTACGAGGTCCGACAATGCCAATCGGATTTATCCCTTTTTGTCGCTGAAAACTAATTACCGCATTTGTAGTCAATTCGCGAAATCTACCCGTAACCGGACCGTTATAAAACCCTAAAGTTCTTAAGTTTTCTTGTAATGTTCTTACTGCTGCCCCATCACAACCGCTTCTAAGCCCGCGCTGACAATCATTTGTAGAAACATCTCCTCCGCCTTGACCTATATTACTACCACACTTTCTTTGCAATGCAGCTTGGGTTTTAGGTCCAACTTTTCCGATAGCAGATATTCCGCTAGCTTGCTGAAATCTTCTCACGGCAGATTCAGTCATTGAGGCAAAATTACCGTTTACCGGACCGTTAAAATAACCCAACCTTTTTAAACAACTCTGAACATCTTTGACTTGAGAGTTATTATCTCCTCTCTCTAAAGCTAAAGCTTCGCTATGGCTGGCTAACATTGTAAGAGTTGTTACAACAGATATCAAAGGTAGAGCAAGTCTGCTATTATTAAACATTTTTCCACAAATATCGACTAACAACTTGAAATCAACTTTGACGGGAACAACCTCATTATTTGAGTTGGTTACCTTGACTAAATCTTGGTAATCGGAACCAAATGTTTTCATAGTTTTCAAGTTTTTGAGTTGAAGAAATTCCCTGTTACGGTATTCACCTTACAGAAATAATTTTTTGCATATTATGAGTATTTGACAAACAAAATCGCTAGCAATTATTTACAAGGTACTTTGGCGCTTAAAATTTATCTGGGTGAATGCAATATTTCTAACTACCATTACTAACTATGTCTTTCTCAGACGCTACGTCTTCTATTAACCGCAATCGCAATAAAAATTCACATTTTAGCTATTTTAGAATCCTAAAATACATATGTAATTAAGCATTGATGTATCTGGTATTTTATGCACCCATATAATATATACCAGATATTACTGATAACAGAAGTATATTACTTACAGGTAATGACACCCATATTGTTTAAGTAATATATGTATGAATTGTACATGAAATTAATCAGGGTTGAAGTAGATAATATTGTCTTAACTTTTAGATACTAGTTATTAAGTCCAAATTAAGTACGAGTAAAAAATCATGAAATAATAATACTACTATTTTCGCTTGATTTCTAAACTTTAATCGCCCATGTAAACGGCAAAGCATCAAGCTTACAAACTAGATTTGTAGCCTGTAAGACAAGCAAAAATTCCAAATCGAAAACTTTATTCTTCGGCTTTTTTAGTGTTACCTGCTTTTACCCAAGCTTCCTGCCCGCTGCTTTCAATGCGAATTTTCTGCCAAGTTTTATCATCGCTTAATTCCAAAACTATAACTTTTGCATTAAAGCCAATACCACCAAGACGTTCTGCATTAACTTCTGGTTCCGCCCTTAAAATTAACCCTTGGGGCCAAGTTACTGTAGCGGGGTAAGCACCTGCTGGTAATGGCTTCTCTGCTTCTTTTTCAGGTGTTTTTGTAACAGCAGGCTTTGCTTTCGGAGTAGTTTTTCCCGTTGAATTAGCAGCAATTGTTGCTCCTGGTGTAGGAGTTTTCGCAGCTTGCGCTTTTACTTCTGCTTTGTCATTAGAAAAAACTGGTTTGGGAGGATTGGCAGAAATTCGATTCATAAAATAAATTGCAAGCGCTGCACTACCACCTACCAAAATAGCGATCGCTAAGAAAACACCAAGTATTAATTTCAGTATGTTAGACAACATAGTAACTACCTCTTACCACTCGTGAGGGTAATAAAGTTCTGAGTGATGAATTATAACTTTTTACCATCGAATCCTCAATCATTATTACATCTGAGGTTGAGTATGGTTGGTTTAAGAAATACATTAAGAAATGGGCATGGGGCATGGGGCATAATAAGTACTTGTGCCTCCATTAATTAGACATTTCGTTTAGGTAGGGAGTAGGGAGTAGGGAGTAGGGAGTTAGGAGTTGGGAGTAGGGAGTAGTCCAAGGTTATATAACTGAGCAGTAATTATATAAATAAATTTGCTTTACTACTTATCTAATTAACAACGTAAGTTATAGAAAACCCGCCTTTTTTTAGTAAAGCGGGATAACTTTAGATGAATACTGTATCTAAAAATTACAATTTATTTGTGGGTATTACTCGCGCATCAAAACCGCGATCGCGCAAAAAGTATTGAGAATATTGTTTTGCGCCTTGAGAATCTTTAAACTCTCCGGCTTGAACAAATTTGCCCAATTTTGTATTGCGGATAAAGGCATCGGGTACGAAACGACGTACTTCATCTAAAGTGTACGGACTAGTCATGGGTACAACTACAACGTAGCGATCGTCACTGATGACAACGTTAGCTTTTTCTAATGCTTTCCAGGTTCGCGAATCTACGATTCCGTTAGAGGGTAATTCCTTAGAAAGCTGGAATTGTTTCACCGCTTCCCAAGTTGTATTTCCAAAGTAACTTGTGGGATTGCCTTTGAAATATTTTAACTCTTGCAACCTATTTTGTAGTTTGGTGACGCACTCGCCTTTGTCACCTCGTTGAAGAACGGGTCGATCGCATTTATTCTGTGGCTCAGTTCTTCCAGGACTGGTGTTGTCAATTTGTTGCCAAGTTTGCGGTCCGACAACGCCATCGGCAAACAGTCCCCTATTTCGCTGCAATCGTTTTACAGCTTCCGCAGTCTGGTAATCATAATTGCCGTTGGGATTGGAGTTAAAATAACCCCAATGACGCAATCTAGTTTGCAAATATGTTACGTAATTACTTTTATCGCCAGTCTGAAGAATCGGACATTTACCGCTACTGCAAGAACCAACGCCCAGAGGTAATACTGAGGAAGGCTCTGATTGTGGAATTGCTTTATCAATTGCTTGTTGAGTATTTGGACCAACAATTCCATCAACAGTTAGCTTCTTAGCTTTTTGAAATCGAACTACAGCATCTCTAGTGGCCGGACTGTAATAACCACTCAACTTACCTTGAAAGTATTTTAATTGCTGCAAACGCTTTTGTATCGATGTAACTTCCGCACCTCTGGAACCCAGACGAAGAATAGAGTTTTCACCGCCAACAGCATCATTACCTTTAATTAAACTTTGCTCGATCGCAGCTAAAGTTCTTGAATCAGCAATTCCATCAACAGTTAAACCTTTGTTTTTTTGAAATCCGATTACAGCGTCTTTGGTAACTGGACCAAAATAACCACTAGGATTACCAACAAAGAAATTCAACTGCTTTAAAGAAAACTGAAGTTTTTTAACAGTTTCGCCGCGACTGCCAAGTTGAAGCACACCCGATTGATTAGTGGCAGGCGATCGAGAGGAACATTTAGATTGAAGAGTTTTTTGTGTATTGCTGCCTACAACACCATCAGTTGTGAGTCCGTTGTCTTTCTGAAACTTAATTACAGCACTTTTAGTTGTCGAACCGTAGTAACCAGTTACTGAAGCATTAAAGTAATCTAATTCCTTCAAACACTTCTGAATAGTTGTAACTGATGCACCTTTACTTCCATATTTCTCTAATGCTAAAGCTTGTCCGACACTACTTAAACAGAATAAAGTTAACGCCACAGACAAAAGACGCATAGCAGCGAAACTAGGCAGCTTTTTGCGATCGAGTCCTGCAAAAATATTGAAATCGAAGCGGAAAGGAACAATCTCGGTACTTTCGGGTGCTTCATAGCTTGAAGCAGCGTGAATATAGCCAATATTTTCCATAATATGAGTTAAGAAGGGGGTTGATTAGTTATTTACGAGGCGCGGAATCGAGGCGTACCGAACGTCAAGTAATCATCCCTGATGAGTTTATTAATGAATAAAAATACTCTAAAGAAGGAGCATTTTTTTTTATATCACTCACACGTAAACTTCAGACAAAATATAAATATTCTCAAGTTAGCTAAGGATTACATAAAGAAACCCAGTTCTAAAATTAGATATTGACCAAAAAAACCAGGCTTCTAGTAGTCCTTTTCAAAAGTTTTGACGGGTAAAAAGGTTTGTAGTAAGCGCTTTAGCGCTCCGGATTTGGGGCTTAAGCCCTTACTACAAACCTATCAGAATTAATGGGACAGGCTTCTAGTGGTTGATTGCATAATTTTTGATGGGTTAGTTTTCTCCTAAATGTCGGGAGACGTAGCAGTGCGGAGCTCTCTACAACCCGTCGGAATTAATGAAATGGAGTACTAGAAACAAATTGCCTAAGTATTATTGACGAGAGCAATTGCAATTAATAATTAGAATTTTTACTTATCCCAAAATAGAACTGTTAGTCTACGTGATTTTACTAATATTATAACAATCTATATTAGCTAAATTGTGCTAATTATTACTTGTGCTTAAATATATAACCTTAAAAAGGTATTGGTCATTGGTCATATATTAACCTTTGACCTTTGACCTTTGACCTTTAACCTTTTACTAAAACTGCTTTTGAATCCTGTCACTCAAAGGATTATGCTTTGATGCCAGACGCGCTCTTCCGGAAGCAGCCCATTGACGCAGTTGCTCAATTTTTTCCTGGGCAGTTCTAGCTAAAGGTATAATTTGACTCGCGGCTTCTAAAATATCGTCTGTAGTAAAATCGCGGTTTTGGCTGAAGCCGATGTGCATGGCTTCAATTAATGTTTGCTCGATTTCTGCACCAGAAAAATCAGGTGTTTCGTAAGCTAATCTATCGATGTCGTACTCTTTGATATTATGGGGACGCAATCTGGATAAATGCACGTTAAAAATGGCTTTTCTTTCTTCTTGAATTGGTAAACCGACGAAGAATATTTCATCAAATCTACCTTTACGCAATAATTCCGGCGGTAATTCTTGAATCTCGTTGGCGGTAGCAACTACAAATACAGGTGAAGTTTTTTCTGCCATCCAAGTAATAAATGTACCAAAAACTCGGCTAGTAGTTCCACCGTCGCCTTTGCTACCGAGTCCGGAAAAGGCTTTGTCTATCTCATCTATCCATAAAATACAAGGTGAGAGGGCTTCAGATACCTGTATCATTTGACGGGTACGCGATTCCGATTCACCAACCAAACCGCCGAATAATCTGCCTACATCCAAGCGTAATAAAGGTAAATGCCAATGATGCGCGATCGCCTTTGCAGTTAACGATTTACCAGTACCTTGAATTCCCACCAACAGCAAACCCCTCGGATGAGGTAAACCGTATTGTCGCGCTTTTTCGCTGAAGCCACCACCCCGACGCAACAACCAATCTTTGAGATTATCTAATCCACCGATATCAGAAATTTGTTCTGTAGCCGGGATGAAATCGAGGATTTGAGTTTGACGGATAGTTTGACGCTTTTCCTGTAAAACTAACTCCACATCTTCCGCTTGTAATTCTCCACGTGCGGCGATCGCTCTCGATAAAACGCGGCGAATCCGTTCCATACTCAAGCCTTGAGCGGAACGAACTAATTCATTTAAAATTTGATTGGGAAGAGAATTATTAGTCGCGGCTAATAGTCTTTCAATTTCGGTTTGAATTTCTGTAGCACTAGGTAAAGCGAATTCCACCACCGTCAAAACTTCGGTTAAATCATCGGGGATGGCAACGCGGGGGGAAAGTAAAACAATATTTTTTGGTTGCGATTTTAATAAACGTGCCAAGTTACGGAGTTTGCGAGAAATCGCCACATCATCTAGAAATCGATGAAAATCCCGGAGAATTAAGACAGCAGGTGCGGATGCGTGTAGTTTTTCTACAAATTCCAAAGCTTGTAGGGGGTTGCGTCTGCCAAAACCCGCATCGTTAGGATTACCTTGATAACCGTCTACAAAATCCCAAGTGTAGACTTGACGGTTGCCTTGTTTGCTGGCTTCTTCTCGAATTACGGCTTCTAAACGCTCTTCTTCCTGAGTGGGAATATAAATTAAAGAGTAGCGAGCGCGTAATAGTAGTTTAAACTCTTCGCGGAATGTCATAGTTGTTTTTTTAGTAGTTTATTTTATTGTTTAGGTTTTTATTGCGTTTGGTAAATAAGATTGATTAACTGCGAAGTATGTAAAGTCAGGTTTTATTCAACCCTGGCGATTGTAAATCACGGCTACACAGGCAAAACCCCTCCGGGTTCACTAGTTTGATGGGACGGAAACCGACCCCATCAACTAGATTCACCGCCTGCGCGGGTTGTTTTATTAAGTTGTAGGGTGCGTGACGGTTACGATAATTTATTACCTATACGTTTAGGATTTGAAATTACCGTCACGCACCATTAATATTTCACCCTTTGTGTTCTATTTATCAATATTTAATATCTTGTAGGGTGTTGTACTGTACGGTAATTTATCAGGTGTAACGAAATGATTTAAAATTACCGTCACGCACCACAAACTTCGATATTTTCCGAAATCATCAATAATTTTACTGATTTATCATAAAGACATTAAAATTCGGTTTCATGAACGAACAGCGTCAGCAAGCTTACCTAAATTTGATTCAACAATTGCTAGATTGTCCGAATGGGGAAGAAGGGGAAATATTAGCAGCGAATCAAGATTTAATTGATAGTGATTTTTTGCTGATGGTGGAAGCTGTAGCACAGATGATGTCGGAGGAAGGTAATCAAGATAGGGCTAACTGGTTGAAGAATTTGGGAAATAAATTAGCGAAATATTTGAATCAATCTTCTTCAAAAAGGCAAATAGAGGAATTAAGCGAGGAAGATTTACAAGCTTATTTGCAGTTTTTGATGGAGATTTTGCGAACAACTTCAGAAAGCAACGGTGATGCGGAGGTTGTTTATCCGTTATTCGCTGCCAATACAGATAAACTTGATGATATTTTCACGGAAATATTGCGACGTTGGGCAATAAATACTTTTGAGGAAGTAGAAACGGATGTAGCAGAATCTATCGCAGTAGATATTGTTAATTTTGGTAATCGGATTCAGCAGTTTCCTTTGGGTAATAAAGTTAGCAATATGGAAATTGCTGTTGCTAGTTATGAAATTGTTTTTAAAGTATTTACCCGCGAAGCTTTCCCCCAAAATTGGGCAATGACGCAAAATAATTTAGCCATAGCTTACACAAACAGAATCAAAGGCGATAAAGCCTCCAACATTGAATTAGCCATTGATTCCTACAATGCTGCATTGCAAATTAGAACAAAACAAGCTTTCCCCCAAGATTGGGCACAGACGCAAAATAATTTAGCCATAGCTTACACAAACAGAATCAAAGGCGATAAAGCCTCCAACATTGAATTAGCCATTGATTCCTACAATGCTGCATTGCAAATCTACACCCGCGAAGCTTTCCCCCAAAATTGGGCAACAACGCAAAATAATTTAGCCACAGCTTACAGTGACAGAATCAAAGGCGATAAAGCCTCCAACATTGAATTAGCCATTGATTCCTACAATGCTGCATTGCAAATCTACACCCGCGAAGCTTTCCCCCAAGATTGGGCACAGACGCAAAATAATTTAGCCACAGCTTACAGTCTCAGAATCAAAGGCGATAAAGCCTCCAACATTGAATTAGCCATTGATTCCTACAATGCTGCATTGCAAATCTACACCCGCGAAGCTTTCCCCCAAAATTGGGCAATGACGCAAAGTAATTTAGGTGAAGCTTACAGAAACAGAATCAAAGGCGATAAAGCCTCCAACATTGAATTAGCCATTGATTCCTACAATGCTGCATTGCAAATCTACACCCGCGAAGCTTTCCCCCAAAATTGGGCAATGACGCAAAATAATTTAGCCATAGCTTACACAAACAGAATCAAAGGCGATAAAGCCTCCAACATTGAATTAGCCATTGAATCCTACAATGCTGCATTGCAAATTAGAACAAAAGAAGCTTTCCCCCAAGAAAATGCAGTAACTTTAGAAAATCTGGGGATGCTTTATCAAGATAGAGGTAGATTTAATCCTGCTTACAATACCTATGAATCAGCGATCGCCACAGTAGAGTTATTGCGCGGTGAAATTATATCCGGTGAGGAAAGCAAGCGCAAACAAGCAGAGAAATGGAATAAACTTTATCGCAATATGGTGGAAGTTTGTTTGCAGTTAGGAGAAGAAACCCTAGCGCTAGAGTATATCGAGCGCAGTAAAACCCGTAATTTGGTAGAGTTGCTGTTTAACGATGAGCTTTATCCTAAAGGTGAAATTCCCGCAGCAGTTACCCAGCAGTTGCAGCAAGTAAGGAATGAAATCGCATTAGAAAAGCAACGGTTAGAGCAAGCTGAGCAAAATAATTTAGATATTAATCGCAGTAATTTAAATCAACTGCGTCAACAGCGAGAAGATTTAATTTCTAAAATAATTGGTTTTAAACCGATTCGTTTTTCAGAAATTCAAAGTCTGCTAGATGAAAATACGGCAATCGTTGAATGGTATATCTTTAAAGATTGTTTCCGCGCTTTTATAATTACTCGCGATTGTGAAAAACCAATTATCTGGAATTCTAGCCAGGAAGATTATCAAAAGCTTATAGATTGGAGCTATGACGAATATTTACAGCCTTACTATGAAAATAAGAAACAGTGGAGATACGAATTAGATGATAAATTACCGCAGCTAGCAGAAATTTTACATTTAGATGAAGTCATATCCTTAATTCCCCAAAGCTGTAAAAAACTAATTTTAATTCCCAATCTCTATTTACATTTATTACCAATCCACGCATTACAGCTATCTGAGGGAGAATATTTAATCGATAAATTTAGCGATGGTGTTAGTTATGCACCTAGCTGTCAGCTATTGCGAGTTTCACAACAGCAATTATCAAAATGTAGAGACGTTATACATAACGTCTCCAAATTATTTGCAATCCAAAACCCGACAAACGATTTAGAATTTACCGACATTGAAGTAGAAACCATTGCCGCTAAATTTAATCCCCGTCATATTCTCAAACATAATCAAGCAACAGCAACCCAATTAAAACAACAATCAAATGCTAATAATCTGAAAAATGCCAACTGGCTGCACTTTTCCTGTCACGGTTACTTTAATTTAAATAATCCTTTAAAATCCGGTTTGCAGCTAGCAGATACTTTAGTTTCTCCGATTCCCGCAAATATAGAATCATCGCGGTTATTAGAATTATCTGATGGCAAAGCAATTGATTTAGAAAAATGCTTAACTTTAGAAAATATTTTTGATTTAACTTTATCTAATTGTCGTCTTGTGAGTATTTCCGCTTGCGAAAGTGGTTTTACTGATTTTAGTAATATTAGCGATGAATATATTGGTTTACCCAGCGGCTTTATTCGTGCCGGTGCTGCGAGTATAGTTAGTAGTTTGTGGGCTGTAGATGATTTTTCAACGGCTATTTTAATGATTAAATTTTACGAAAATATTCCAAATTCAAATAATAATATGCCTATTGCTCTCAATCATGCTCAAAAATGGCTGCGTCAAGTGACTCAAAATGATTTACTCCAGTGGATTGATGATAATCAAAATATGACAGATGATAATAAAAATAAAATCAAACAGAGATTAACGCAAAATTATAAGCCCGACGAACAACCTTTTAAACAGCCGTGTTTTTGGGCTGCGTTTTATGCGGTTGGGGATTAGATCGAGTTTGTTAAATTGTCATTGCGAGCGTAACATGGCAATCACCGTCAGGTGCAGTCGATCGCAAAGTCTTGGGATTGCTTTACTTCGTTCGCAATGACTAACTCTATCAATAAAATTAATCAATTTAGGAGATAAAAAAATGAATCCAGATGAAATAATTGCAGCATTTATAGACGTTATTCAAAAACAAGATTATGTATTTGATGAAAAAGCAATTCAAGATATACCATTATTGCAACAGAAATTATCAACTTTAAAAAATATTTCCTCAGAATCCCTTGCAGAAGAAATTCGTCAATGGTATATCAATCACGAATCCGTCAGAGATGCAGTTTTAGTTACTGAAAGGGAAATTAAAAAAGTTAAAAAAGCTAATCCTGCATCTCAGGAAAATACTATCGAAAACCGCTATCGAATTATAAATGATGAATTGAAAAAAATAGCCGATCAAAAGCAGCAAAGTAGCCAACAATCATAGATTTTTTAATAAAATTGATGTAGGGTATGTTATGCAATCTGAAACCTCTCTCCGACAAGGCTACGGTGTACATACATCTCGTTCGATCCCCCTAAATCCCCCTTAAGAAGGGGGACTTTGAATCCTATTCCCCCCCCTTGGAGGGGGACTTTGAATCCTATTCCCCCCTTATCAAGGGGGGCTAGGGGGGATCAAAACGCAATGGTTACGAAAATAATTCCCGCCAAAATAATTATGAAAATCTATGCACCAAACATTCATCTGTTCGCATTTCAACTTTATAAAGGTGCCAATGTTGATACCAATTCTTTAAATAAGCAAGATATTCAACTGTGGCATAGTGCGAATGATATTGTTAGCAATACTTTTAAAAATAATCAAAATCAAATCAATTTACAACTGACTCAGCGCATAGTAGATATTGCCAACGAGCCAAAAGGTTTGCGTGTTGAATTAATCAAACCATCTGAAGTTAAAGAATACGATTATTCGATCAATTTTGCGGGTAAAATAACCGATCAAAATCAAGATATTTTAATTAAAGGTTTTGTCTATCCAATACGAATATACGATAGTTACGCCTTTTGGTTAAATTTACGTCGCTCTGAAAAAGAAGCTGATAATCAAACTTTAACAAAAAATGTTGATATTTCTTTATTAAGTCAATTTAATCCTGATAATTGTTTAACTCTTGAAAAAAAAGATAAAACCGATAAATACTTTTTAGGACAAACTTTATTAATTACCGCTTGGATAACTTTAGAAGATAAACAAAATCAAACAAATCCTTACGATATTGCTCAAGAATGCTTAACAGCATTTTTCTCAAATACTAATAACAAACCTGAATTTAACCGACAAGGAAAATTATTTGATAGCCCAATTTTTGAATATGGTTTATTCAGTCAATTAGCAAACTATCAACACGTTATTATTTGGCTATTTGATAACCCACAAGCCGACGAAAAATTTAATCAGTGCTATCAAGAAATATTAGATTTATTATTCTTCCGCAGTAAAGTTGTTAAAGCCTTTCAAGATAGCCGAATCATTTATCAAAACATCGCTGCTGCTTACGATGAAATTGAAGAAAATATCGAAAATATTAAATCAACTACCGCATCCGATAAAATAACCATCAAAATATTAAATCAACTCACAGAAAAATTAAAAGATTTACCGCAAGAATCATTAAGATATACACGTTTACTAAGAAATTTAAAAGATTATCAAAATACTATTGATATAAACCGCAATAACTACCAAGAAAAACTCCGACAAATCAGCGCTGCAACTCAAGATGATAATTTAAGCATTCTCGAAACCTTCTACCACCAAGATAGCCATAGATTCTACCAACAAATCAACGCCGACATTGGATATTTTGAGCAAGGTTCAAATTTATTAGAGCAAGCAACGGCATCAATTCGCGGTATTGTCGAAATCGAACAAACCAAACGCGATCGCAATCTTGAAGCTACAATAAACACTCTCGGTATTGGGCTTGGTGGTGGTGCGATCGTTTCGGGTGTAGTTACGCAACATATTGATAAAATTAAGCAACCTTTAGCAGCTATATCTCCAAATAACCCACCACATCCGTTTTATGCATCTTTATTTATCAGCATTGCAGCAACCTTATTTTTTACTGGTATAGGTTGGCTGATAGCTAATAGGAAAAAATAGGTAATCAAAATTCTTCCTCCGCTTCTTTTCAAATCCCTACTTTAAGAAGTTAAGCCCAAACTTGGTTGAGAGATGCGACGAAGGAAGATTTACAGGAATGGGCGAGTAATTTACAATTAATGGTATTTTTTAACCAGATAGAGGCAAACACTAAACCTTTTCAATCGCCTTTCTATTGGGCTGTATTTAGTGCTGTTGGTAATTAGGAGTTATATTATGACATTTGCAGAACAAAATTTAGACGCTTTTATGGATTTGCTAAAAACTCAACCTACTTTATTTTCTCAACAAAATATTGTCAATTTAGAGAAGTTAATTAGCAATACACCTGATGATATAGAAAAACTATCAACTGCTGTTGCTAATTGGTATCAGAATTATCCTAAGATTCTTGACAGTCAATTAGCGCTTTTGAATCATTCTTTAACAGTAAGGGGATCTGGTAGCGCTAAAGCTAATCCTAATATTCCGGAATATCAGCTTGATAAAAAGACTTTGCTAAATGCTATTCAACAAAGTTTAGCTAAAGCTAAGAATAAGAATAAAAATAATCGCACTTAGTTTGTAAATTGATTATTCAACAGCCTGCGTTTCATTTCAAATCCCTACTTTAAAACTGATTTATCTGACTTCTTGCACCATTTTCATTAAGCCTTAAAACCCGCCTTAAAATCAATTTAAAGGAACCAATAACAAAGTACGTTGAAAACGCACTAAAAGCTTTGCCCAGTCTACTTAAGTAGACTTTGTTTTTGAGCCTGGGAATTTATTCCAAGGCGCTTATCGCAATTGGTGCAAGATGTAAGATTTATCAAACTTTTACTTAAAATTAATTCCCTCTTAAGTTTGATTACAAAAAAAGTCTTACTTACCTCTTTCTATGAACAAAAGCTGCAACTGTTCCACCGATAACCCAGTTACTCTGGATATATCTTCTAAAGCCATATTAGTATTAATTAGATCGATCGCGATTTTTTGTAAAACTTCTGCTCTACCTTCGGCTCTACCTTTTTCTATTCCTTCTTGCAAAATTTCTTGATAAATTGGCGATTCGCGCATAAATGTCCTCAAAACTAAGTTATTTAAAATCGCCGTGGATGCGGCGACTTTACTTTAAATTATTAACAGTTACTGCTCGCTTTGTTCCCTTTGCAAAACCCGCAACTGTTCCACTGATAACCCAGTTACTCTGGATATATCTTCTAAAGCCATATTAGTGCTAAGTAGATCGATCGCGACTTGTTGTAAAGTTTCGGTTCTACCTTCGGCTTTACCTTCTGCTTTACCTTCTGCTTTACCTTCGGCTTTACCTTCGGCTTTACCTTCGGCTTTACCTTCGGCTTTACCTTCGGCTCTACCTTTTTCTTCTCCTTCTTGCAATATTTCTTGATAAATTGGTGATTCGCGCATAATATCTGACCTCAATATTCTTCTTATCAAGTCTTTATTCAATACTAAACCAGCTAAAATCGCTGTGGATGCGGCGACGTTGCTTTGAGTGCGGTTGTCTGGAATCTCGTTTATCTGTGTGGCAACTTGGTTGAGTATCTGTTCGGGGTTTGGGCTATTACTCAAAGCTGCGAAGGGAAGTAAACCAGGTTTGTTTAGAAATATTTCCGCAGGTTGTTCCCACAGTCGAATGATTTCAAATTCATGACGGGTACGAGTTAACGTAAATGTGTTTTGATAAACCAATTCTGAATTTGTACGATTGAGGTAAATCACAACTTGATGCATTTCCTTTTGGGGAAAGCGGCGATAACCCCGGATACGGTAATCTATCGTTCGGAAAGGAATTTCGGGATCTGGTTGGGTTTGGAACTCTATATGCAAAATTTTCTCATCTGATTGAAGCAGTATCAACGCATCGGCTCGAATCGGTTCGAGTGAGAGTTCTTTTGGACTAAGTTCGGTTAAGGTTATTGGTTCTCCCAACAGCCAATTAGCAAAGTCTCTGGAAAAGTTCTCGGCTAAAAACTTACAGATATTGTCAAACATTTCCCGATTTTACCAGGCAAGGTTGACTTGTTTGTTTAAAGAATTTTTCCTTTAAAAAGCTACAATTCTTTTTTACTTTTGCTTAATTCAATAAGTATTTATAAATACTTTAATTAGCTAAGCTATTGTCAAATTCATGCTAAATCTCAGCGGCATAAATTTGATACAGATAAAATATGATTTATTGCGATCGCGCTTTGTATGCAGCAAAATAAGTTTATTTTCCTAAGTATTTCGACAATTACAATTTCCAGTAAAGTGACTTAAATAACTCTTGTTTATTAATTATCAAAGTAATTTAGTACTAACGGCAAAAATGTAGCTTTTTTACTAGAAATCACTATAGATAGCAGAATAAAATAATACATCTACGCATGAGGTAGGTTAGCGTTAATGTATCCAACCCCAGAACAATTTGCAGTTGACGAAAATACTCCACCCGATAAGCTTAGATTTCTTGCTTTTGAAAGTATAGAACTAGGAAGGTTGGTAGCAACAAATCCTAGTGCGGAACCGGAGTTATTGCGGGAGTTGGCATCGAGTGAAGATAAGGCTACCCGCGAAGCTGTGACGACAAATCCGAATACGCCAACTGATGTACTGCTGAAATTGGCGGGGGATTTTCCGTCATCATTTTTCTCGAATCCAGTTTTATCTTTGTTAATGCTGGAAAATCCGAATTTAGCAACAGATATATCATATTGGTCTTTGTTAAAACTGTTAAAACAAGATGATGCGCCGCAATGGTTTTTGGCTTGTGCCGCAATGCATTCTAATTCTTTGGTATTGGAAGCTGTAGCCAAACACAAACACGCCTCAGAACAGGTTTTAGAACAGTTAGCAATTAAAAGCAGGTACGATCCAGAATTGGGTTTATGTATTGCACAACGCAAAGATGTATCCCAAAAAGTTTTAGAAAAATTGGCGCAACATGGTGCGGGTTCGGTTCGCTTGCATTTGGCTACATACCCGAAAATTCCTGTCAAAGTTTTGGAAATTTTAGTCGAAAATCCTGAACCAAATTGGAATTTAAGGGTGGCTATTGAAACAAGTATTGCTAAAAATCCGAATACGCCGCTAAATGTTCTCGAAGCATTGATTAAAGTACCACTAACCAAAGTCAAAAATGCGATCGCTAAACGTTCGGATTTAACTAAGCATTTGATAATCGAATTGGCAATGGATTATCGGGTGCATACGATGAATTTTTTGCCCCAAAATCCTTATATCCCCAGCAACTGGTTGGAGGAAATGGCAGAACATGATATTGAACGGGTGCGTCAAATGGTAGCAAGGCATCCTAATACACCAGTAAATATACTAGTGCAAGCAGCTTCAGATTTACAACTGCGTCAGTTTGTCGCCGAAAACCCCAGCACCCCTCCAGAAGTTCTCGAAGAATTGGCAATGGATAGCCGGGGAGATATACAGGCAGCAGTAGCAAGGAATTGCAATACTCCGGGTTACGTATTGGAAATATTGGCTGGTATGCCGTTTCACGACTTATTGTTAGCACGCCATCCAAATACACCAGACTCTACTCTACAAAAAGTGCTATGGCGTTTGGCATTAGATGAACGTTTATCGGTTCGCAAATACGTAGCCCAGCACAGCCAAGCGCCAGTGTCAATTTTGACTAAATGGGCGAAAAATTCACCGGAACTTCGTCCCTGGATTGCTTTAAACGTTAGCACTCCATCCAGGATTTTAGAGGAACTCGCCAAAGATACATCCAAAGATGTCCGTTATGGAGTAGCAAAAAATACTAATACCCCTCCCTACGTTTTAGAAAAACTAGCTGAAGATTGGCGGTTAGAAGTGCGTCAAGCAGTAGCGGGCAATCCTGAAACACCTGGAAATGTTCTGGAGGTATTGATTAAGGATTGGCATTTGCGCTCGTTTATTGCTCAAAACCCCAGCACTCCAAGCACAGCATTAGAGCAACTCACCCAATTCTTCCGATACGACTGGTATATAGTACAGCATCCCAACACCCCACCCAAACTACGTCAGAAATTATTAGAAGAATTTTCAAGCAGCGTTGTCGAAACAGAAAGGCTATTTGTTGCCAGACATTCAGAAACACCCCTAGAAATTTTAGAACATCTAACCCAGGATGATGACCCAGTTGTTTCTAAATCCGCAAAGCGATCGCTAAGGAAAAGGCAGGGGCAAGGTTAAAGGTTAAAAATATTAACTAACTCCTAATTCCTAACTCCTCACTCCTAACTACTAACTCCTAACTCCTAACTCCTAACTCCTAACTATTCCCAAATCTAAAATCTAAAATTCTATGACTCCTAACGAACTTAAAGTATTTTTAGACCAGCTTCTAAGTAATAATATTCAAATTAGTACGATGATTTGGGGACCTCCTGGTATTGGTAAATCTAGTATTGTTGGTCAGTTAGCGCGGGAAAGCGATATTGATTTTGTTGATGTTCGCTTGTCTCAATTGGCACCTACCGATTTACGGGGTTTGCCAGTTGCGGAAAATGGTATTTCTAAATGGTTTCCACCGGAATTTCTACCTCGCAAAGGTAAGGGTATATTATTCCTCGATGAGTTAAATATGGCTCCTCCGGCTATGCAGGGAGTTGCACAGCAGTTGATTTTAGACCGTTGTGTAGGCTCCTACGAAGTACCAGATGGTTGGTTTGTGTGGGCAGCAGGGAACCGCAAAGAAGACCGCGCCGCTGTATTTGATATGCCTTCACCTTTGGCAAATAGATTTTTACATTTAGAAGTACAGCCAGATTTTGAAAGCTTTAAAGCTTATGCTTTGGAAAAAGGCGTACACGAGCAAATAATTGCTTTTCTTTCCTTCCGCACTACTTTATTACACAAAATTGACCCCCAGCAACCAGCTTGGGCTTCTCCTCGCTCTTGGGTTATGGCGAGTGCCTTGCATTGTGCCGGATTAGACATTAATCCAGCTGTCGGAACGGCTGCCGCTACTGAGTTTGCTTCATACATTTCTATGTACGAAAATCTACCCAACTTGATCGCGATTTTGTCAGGAAAAGGCGAAAGCATTCAATTTCCTAAAGAACCCAGCGTTAGATATGCAACGGTAATTGGATTAACGGTACGCGCCGACAATGCCAACCAAGCATTAAACGCCTTCAACTGGTTAAATCAAGTTGCAACAAATGAATGGGTAAGACTTTTTGCAGTAGACTTATCGCGAGTTATGGAAAGTAAAGGTAAGAAGGGTGTTTTAGCTAATTTATTGAGTAAAGAACCCGAATTTAAGAAATTATTAGAAGATTATTTAGAATCGCAGAAATCTTAAACAGGTTAAAGGTCAAAGGTTAAAGGTTAAAGGTTAAAGGTTAAAGGTCAAAGGTCAAAGGTCAAAGGTCAAAAGTTAAAGGTGTAATAAATTTTATTTCTAACAACTAACAACTAACAACTAATTCCTAATTCCTAATTCCTAATTCCTAACTCCTAACTCCTAATTCCTAATTCCTAATTCCTAACTCCTAACTCCTAACTCCTAACTCCTAACAACTAACAACTAACAACTAACAACTAATTCCTAACTCCTCACTATTCTAAAATGACTGAAGATATTCAAAAAAATATTAGCGCGTCTTTGCTACGTTTACAAACTAAATCGCCGTTTTTCGCAACGCTGGCGATGTTTGCTCGTTTTGTTTCTACGGAAAAATTACCAACTGCTGCTACTGATGGTAAGGATATTTTCTATAATGGAGAATTTTTGTTATCTTTACCTCCTAAACAACTTGATGGGGTGTTGCTACACGAAGTTTTACACGCGGCGCTGCTTCACGTACCCCGTCGTGGCGTGCGGGATGCTCGGTTGTGGAATATTGCGGCTGATATCGTTATTAACGGTATGATTGCTCAACATAATTTTGAATTACCTGAAGGAACTTTAAGAGAAGTTAGTTTAGAACATTTCAGCGTTGAGGAAGTTTACGAAATTCTGCTTCAAGATGCTGATAATGCACCGGAATTAACTAATCCCGATTTGCTCGATAGTCCACCGGATGATGCTGGTGATTCTCAACAAGAAGGCGATCGAGGAGAAAGTCAGGAAGGGGGAGATAAGCAAGGATTTGGCGAAAGTTCTTCAAATTCCCAAAGCGGCGATAGTATGTCTCAAGCCAAAAAAACCGCTATGCAAGCCCATTGGCAAAATGCAATGCAACAAGCTGCAACTGTAGCTCGCACTGCAAATAAGGGTAATCTGGGAGGAGGAATAGAACGAGAGTTAGAAACTTTAAATTCTGCTCAAATTGATTGGCGTTCTTACTTGTGGCGATATTTAGTACAAACCCCTACTGACTTTTCCGGATTCGATCGCCGTTTTATCGGACGCGGGCTGTACTTAGAAAACTTGCAAGGGGAATCGATTCGAGTTTATTTAGCTTTGGATACCAGCGGCTCGATCGATCCAAAGTTGCTGGGTTTATTTTTCTCGGAAGTGCAAGGTATTTTAAGTTCCTACCCTCATATTAAATGCGAGTTTTATTACGTTGATGCCGAAGTTTACGGTCCCTATGAAATTAACGCCGATTCCATGCCACCAAAACCCCAAGGCGGTGGCGGTACGTCGTTTGTACCTTTCTTCGATAAAGTTGCTCAAACTTGGGATGGACATACACAAGGAGTATGTGTTTATTTAACAGATGGCTATGGTACTTTCCCGGATATACTTCCGGAATTACCAGTATTATGGGTAGTTACTCCAGGTGGTTTAGCCTTAGAACAATTTCCGTTTGGGGAAGCAGTGCGGTTATTATCTGTATGAACAAATGTAGAGACGTAGCAGTGCTACGTCTCCCAAGGTTGTGGTTGCATAACGAATAAATTTCATATTACACAACTAGATTTAAAATTATCGGCGTTGCTGAATAAAAATATGAAGTTGTGATATCACGTTGCTGGAGACGTAGCAGTGCTACGTCTCTACATGGGTTTCATTGTTACTACAAAGTGTAGGCAAATATAATTCATAGCTTAATTCAGCAATGCCAAATTATCTAACAATCCAACAGGTTTACATTAAAAAAACAGATACACAATCACAAATTTTGCTCTATCAACTCTCCAAGTAAACCACTAACAACCATATTTAAATTTAAAGTGTAATCAATATGTCTGAAAGTCTCTTCTAACGGACGTAAAGTACTTTTCCACCCCAAACCATCAGTAACCCAAATAAATTTATGCCCCTGTCTGGACACAAAGTCAAATAAACTTTTATACTCTCCTGCGGTAGCATTTAATTTAGAACCACCTCCACCGTAAAAATTAGCTTTGATCGAGTAGAGATTGCGATCGTTTTTCACCGCAAAATCAAAACGCCGACTCGATTTATCGACTTCAACATCTATATTCCATTCTTTTTTTATTTTGTCGGAAGTTGCTTGTGGCATAAATAAAAAATTATTTTCCTGACATATTGTAGTAATTAAACTTTCTACAATAGTTTCCATCGTTGTACCACCGCGATTTTTTCTACCGTTTGTATCTAAACCGACTTCGATTCCTAATACATAATCGGGAATACTTTTAATAGTTTGATTTTTAAATAATTCTAATACTCCCGTATTTTTTGTAAATTCGACAATATCATCGATTTCTGTAGTCGATATTGTTTTGTTTTGAAAATTAAATGATTTATAGCTAAAAATATTTGTGCGATCGGTTAATATCTGAAAGTTAGAAGTGCGGCAGGCAATTAAAATAGGTATAACACTGATAATTCTCGGTGCTTGTTGTAATAAACTACGAAATTCATTTTCTATATCTTCTTTACCGATTAAGTAATTTAATGTATTCAAATGGATTTCTATCTCTCGAAATTTATTTAGGACTTTTTGCCAATTGACAAAATAATCCCATCCAGTTATCGAATCTATTAAGGTGTCTTGAAAATATTCAAATACCTCTGATTCGTTAGCACAATTAAAGTACTGTTGAAATAAAACATTAAATTTCATGGTAGATGCATTTCTATCTAATAATTCATGATTAACAGTTCATTAATAGAGTTGCGCTTTGCAGAATCACTATTTATATATCGGGAAGCTTTCACTCTCTCTATACGATAATCGGCATAAAGTTTTTCAAAATAATCATCGTTAATATCATAATTTTTAGGGTCAGAATTACTAAGTAAAAGTAATGCACCCTTTTTATCTAATGTTTTGAAAAAATTACGTAACCTTAATTGTTCTGAATCATCAAATGTACGATCGCAATAAGATGTAAAATTAGATGTATTACTAATAGGTCTATAGGGAGGGTCAAAATATACAAAGGTATTGCGATCGATAAATGTTTCGCATTTACTAAAATCTCCCCGAACAATTTCTGTTCTTTGCAGAATTTTAGCAATAACTTTTAAGTTTTCTGGGTTACATAAAGATGGTTTTTTATATTTACCTATTGGAACATTAAAATCTCCTTTGGAATTAACTCTAAATAACCCGTTAAAACAAGTTTTATTTAAAAAAATCATTTGTGCCGTTCTTTCTATCCAATCTAAATCATATTTAAGTAAATCTATCTGGTTTCTTCCACAATTGAAATCTTTTCTAACTTGATAAAAATACTCAGACCTTTGATTTTGATTGAATGATAAATATTTATTTTCAATATCTAATAATAATTCAATTAAATCATCTACATTACACTGAATAGTCTTATATGCTAATATTAAATCGGCATTTACGTCTGATATAAATAGCTGTTTTATAGAAAAATGAGATGCTAACCAAAAAAATATTGCTCCACCTCCTATAAACGGTTCTACATATTTTTGTATTGAACCATTATTTAATCTTTCCGGTAAAAATTGACTTATTTGTTTGATTAATTGAGTTTTGCCTCCAGCCCATTTTAAATAAGGCTTTGGTACTACCGAGCGATCGGACAAATTGGAAACAGTCGAAATCATTTACTATACCTGTACAAACATCACAACAATATTGTTTAAAACGATAGGAATTCAATTATTTTTGAGCGAAGTTGTCAAAACGTCTTTTATTATACACACAACTCTAAATATTTTGATTAAGTTTTGTAATGCTAGCAGATTGAATCAATTACGAATCATCCGAAACTACAGATTGAAGATTGGAGTCTTTATATATAAAACAACTAATCAAACAGGTATTATAAAATGGATTATATTGCTTACGTTCATACAAAAGATGCCGATCCTCTGATTGTTCGCAATGCGCCATTAGGAGAGAAAATTGATTTTCTGAGCAACGGTAGTGAAGTGAAAGTGCAAAAAGAATCCGTTGCTAAAGGAAAGTGGAATTGGGTACAAATTGGTAGCGATCGCTGGGTAGCTTCGGAGTTTTTAAAAGTTGTTAAAGGTGCAAGAGTAGTAGCGACTCGTAGTGACGAAACTATTGCTGGTGGTTTAAGAGTATACAAAACTATATTAGTTGATAGCAATGGAAAAATTGTGAATAAGGTAAGACTTATTTCCGGTAGAGCAAACTACCAAACTCCTTCTAATGTTGCAGATTCTCTAACTCCTCCACCTTTTGGAATTTATACTTTTGATGCTCCAGGATGGGTGTATCAAGGTAAAGATTTAAAAACGCAATTTGGCGGAGTTTGGTCGCCAATTACACCTATTTTTAATACAAATCGTTCGGAGATAGGCATTCATTACGATCCATCAGCTTCTAAGGGTAATTATAATGCTGGTACGGTAGGTTGTTTTGCTACGCCAACTGTTAAAGAAAAAGATATTATGACAAACTTTATTCGGAATCAAAAACCGAAGCACTTTATCTTTAATGAAGGGTAGTGACTGATATAATTCGTAATTTTTAATATGTAGCATCCACGTCATAAATATAATATTTGGTGCTTTGGCTTCTGAGATTTCTATATGAGTTGAAAAAATTTGAAGTGCTTAGAAACCCGGTTTTTGTAAAAATCGGGTTTGTGGTTTTTGTTGGCGTTACTTGTCTGGAAGGCTTATGCGATAGGTAAGAATGCCCATTTTATTGTATTTTGATTGTATTCTTATGAATTTAGTTGGTATCGCTACTGAAAGTAAACTGAATAAAAGAGAAAATTTATGTAATTATTAATTGATATTTTGTCATTTATATCACCTTGAATCGGTAATAATTGATAGTTGATATTGCAATATTTGATGTTGATAAATACCAACAAAGTACAAAAATATATTATATTTAACTTGCCCTCATTCTAACTTTTACTCTTTATATTTTATTAATTATTCGCTATGGCTAATCGTTCCCTAGACTCGAATTTATCAAAACTTCGGCAAGAAGCAGCGAGCGAGGAGACTTCGCCACAGCGGTTACAAGAATTAGCTAAAATTAATCTTGAATTAACACGAATTGTCGCAAAGAATGCAAATGCGGCTCCCGATTTATTGCGGGATTTGATTAGTAGCCCCGATAACATTGTTCGCAAAAATGTTGCTGGTAATCCTAACACGCCAACAGTAACTTTGTGGGAATTGGGAACGGAATTTCCCCAGCAGTTGTTAAAAAATCCGGTGTTTTCTTTACTGTTATTGGAAAATCCCAATTTCGTAGCGGATATTCCCCTGATTACTTTGCAAGGTTTGTTGAAGCTGGATGAAGTGTCACCTCAATTTCTGGAATTGGCGACGAGTCATGATGATGTAGAAGTGTTGTTAACTATCCTCATGAATCCCAAAACCCCGAAAACAGCTTTGCAAAAATTAACTCAGCTACAAAATATAGAAGTTGCTGAAGCTGCACGGCTGCATATTTCTTTAGCTGGAGAAATGCAACAGGGATGGGATGAAGCTGCGCTATTGGCTATGCAAACCACTAATTTACCACGCGATCGCCAATCTGAAATTTTCTTATGGGCGATTGGTGCGATACCAAAATATCTGTTAAAAACGTTGGATGCTGAGGTACGTTTGCATATTGCTGAAAGTTTAAATACAAACGAGCAGATTTTGGCAATGTTGGCGACGGATAGTTACAGTAAAGTGCGGGCAATGGTTGCTCAAAATCCTCATACTCCCAGCGAAGTTGTTGAAGAATTAATGGGAGATGTTAGCGATATAGTACGCGAAGCAGTTGCTCATCATCCCCTTACACCTCTGACTCTACACCAACAGTTTCAAATACAGTTGGAAGCAACCGAAAATCCGGTAATTTCACAAGAGATTCTCAGACAACTTTCTACAAGTCAATGGATGCGGATTCGTTTGGGCGTTGCAGCTCACTCTAAAGCACAACAAGAAATATTGTTGCAATTAGCAAGCGATGAAGATGTGATGGTACGCAAAGCCGTAGCACTCAATCTCAATTCTTCAGCACAAGCCTTAGAGCAATTGGCAAAGGATAACGATGATTGGATTCGTAAAATTGTTGCCATTCATCCCAATAATCCGACAAAAATTGGTTGCGATCGGCAAAAAAAGACAATATACGATTATATAAGTACAGCCCGCGCTCAAGGCATCCCAATTATGCCAGTATACGCCGTTTATGACCCCAATCTGTTAACGGCGATGGCGGAGAGTACTAATTACGATACCCGTCAAAGAGTCGCGCAACACCCCAATACTCCCATTCATGTTTTAGAAAAACTTGCCGATAAAGAAGATAGTTCGATTTTAGAAACTATACTTACCAACCTTTGCCGCAATTCCAAAACCCCCGACAGTACTTTACAAGATTTAGCGCAGACTTCCGATTTTAAAATTTGCGCTGCGGTTGCGCGTCATCGTAATACGGAAAGTACGACGCTTGCACAATTAGCAAAACATCATCGTTGGGAAGTACGTACTGTAGTCGCCAAAAATCTCAAAACTCCCTTCGTAACTCTTGTAAAACTGATTCAAGATAAACATCAAACAGTAAGAATTGCAGCGATAAACAACCCATACGCCCCTGCAAGCATTTTAGAGCAGCTTGATGTTCTCAAAAATCCCAATACATCTTTACAAACCCTGAATACACTTTCTGATAGTAAATGGGCGATCGTTCGTCAGGGGGTTGCACGTCATCCCAACACCGACAAAAATCTGCTCAAGCAATTAGCAGAAGATAACATTAGTATGGTGCGTCAGGGCGTAGCTGAAAATCCCGTCACTCCAGGTAGTTTATTGGAGTTATTAGCAATAGATAAAGATGATGCAGTTGTTGTCGCCGTTGCTTCCCATCCCAATACATCTTTAAATATTCTCGAACAATTAGCTATTTTAGGAAAGCCAGGTAATCAAATTAAGCAAACAGCACTCAAAGCTTTAATGAATCGCTTTCCAGATAAAATTAGTCAAGTTTTAGCAGATTGCATTACCTCTTACACCCCCATATTTACCCGCTTACTCGTTTTCTTACATCCCTCAACACCAAGCGAAATCTTAGCGCAAAATATTCATTCTTCATCTTGGTTGGAAAGATACGCAATTGCTCAAAATCCCAACACTCCCGAAGGTATTCGCGCTGCTTTAACTCATGATGGTAATCGAATTGTGCGTGGGGCAGCCATGAGGAGTTAGGACCACCGGAGTTAGGAGTTAGGAGTTATAAATTTAAAGCTGATAACTATTTACTTTTTAACTTTCATCTTTCACCTTTAATTATTCCTGATTCCCTACTTCTAACTCCTCATTTCTAACTCCTAATCCAAATTCCAAATTCCAAAATCTTATAATTCCTAACTCCTCACTCCTAACTCATAACTATTTACAATTCCCCATTCAAATATCCAATCCCATCACCGTTAACTGTGGTGGATATTCTACTGTAAATTGATAATAAATTTCTTGTTTCTCTTGTGGTGCAAGAGTTGAATTCCATTGCAAAGTTCCCATTTCACCGGGTTGAATTTGCGGATTTGTGCGGTTGAGACGTACTTTTATTTGTTCGTTGCGACTTACTGGTAATTGTTCGATAAGTTCTAAATTGGCTTCTGTATCCAGTAAGTTGCTAATCTGCAATCGATATGCATAGGTGATTTTACGAAGATTACCAATAAACCTTTTATCAACTTCACGCTCAACTAAATCGCGTTTGATTTTCAAACCTTCATCGATTCCTAAGTTTAATTTAAATTCTTCACCCGGTACGGTGTTTTCTAAATCTGTTGTTCCCACAAAGATATTATCGCGGAAAATGTTGGCTTTACCCGGTAACAAAGTCGCACCGCTGGGATTATTTTTGACGTTGGCTTGTAAATAAGCAAAGCTTACCAAACGCGGCATCGCTATATAGCTAAAATTACAGGGATAATCATCTTGAAAAATGGTGGTTTTGTGAGGTGCGCCATCGCTGGGTATATTTCCACCACCATCTAATTTAAAGGTGACTACGTTTCCTTCTTGAGATACTTCAGCTGTAATTACATCTGCTTCAATTAAATTTTCTAAGTCTTCAATTTCACCAGAGAAATTATCATCTTCAAAATCGATGTTACGACTTCGTGCAGCCATCGGTACCTCGGCAAACCTTCTTGCTCTTCTAAGTTTAGTTGGTGGTTGCTCCATATCAATATACCAAGGTTGTGGCTGCGGTGGTAAAGTACCGCTACCCGGTTTGGCTGTAGAAAGAGTTAAATTTACATTTGTCCAATCTTCCCCGGTATTTTGAATTATTTGCGCCAAGTATCCCAAATTAACGCTTTTACTTTTGCTATCGACTCGGATATCGTAAAGCGGTTTCCAACTGGCACGATTGACGACATAAGACACCTCTAACTCAAACTCTCCAGCACCCGTAGCTTCAATCCCCACCGTCAAATTAAAACTTTCCTGGGGTGATGGCGATCGCATTTGTTTTAACGAAGCGTACAGCACCTGCAATTCCTTATCTAATTCCAGCTGCTGATTTTTGTAATCTTCGGTAGCGATCGCATATTCTGTAAACTGGCTGCCGAGGAAGTTGAGTAAATCCAAAGTTTCGCTCAAACTAATGCTTTTACGCGCCAAACTAATCGAAAATTGATCCTCACTCTTCTCTCGCAATCCTTCGATAAACCGCGACTGTAACGCTAAAGCATCCATTTGAGCAGTAAACTGACGTTTCTGTGCTTCCAACTGCTCGATTTGTTGATTTAACTGCGATACCCGTGCCACTACCGATTCAGTAGTGTAAATGCGTTCCACATTCACACCTAGCAAACGCACCGCCACATTACCTTTACCGCTAACCCGCACCGATTCCGTATCAATAGTTACTGGCAGTTGGGAGACAATCAACTCCCGTTCCTGTCCGCTTAATTCGACTACACCACGGCGCGTCACCAATGCTTTGCTTGTGTAAACAGCAACTGCGACAACATCTGTTTCTACGACTTTACGCGGAGATGGTACTTCCTGGTTAACCACTGCCAGCTTTTCCTTAATTGCGATCGGGTATGCTGGTTAATTGTTAATCGATAAAAGCCTAGCCGTCAATAAAATTAGTAATTCTTGATTAAAGCACTATTGTGCCTAAACAAGAATTTTTCGTGATTCCGCAAAATGTAGAGAACTCCGCACTGCTACGTCTCTTCTACACGTTGACTTGTAAACCAAAACTTAATTTTGCTTGATTTGAGTTTGTTAAAACTTACGCAAAGCCCTCGAATAATACGGGGGTTGAGGGGATCTAAAAATCTAGGATGCTTAATAACTCGTTGCGGTTGCGTAAGTCCTATTTGTATAAAATTCAATGATTATTTATATGTTAGCAAGCACTGTGTTTTGTGTATAACTTTTACATTTTTAATTCAGAATTTTGCGTTCAAACGGCAATCCACTTTAACTTGTTGATTTCTATCAAGTTTGGTTGGTTTTTATGTGTTTTTTATTTCCGAATAATACTCTTAAATTGTTGCATAAATAAATACGCCATGCATATACTGTAAACGTTGCTTTAAACAGATGATTTTTCATTTTAAAATAAATTTATTCACATCATATCTCCAGCCTCAAAAAAAAGAATTCCTTCTAGATGTAAAGCTGTGAAATAAACGTGTTTATAGGAGATGGCACTTTTTATCTTGTGCTACGTGTTTTTTACAAATTAAACGATATATGACCTATGAATGAAGTAATTTTACGGAAATAATGCATTGTTTCACCGTGAAATCAGATAAATCCTCTAATTTCTTTTTGATAACAGAAATTGAGAGTTTGCGGTGGAATAAGGAAAGGTTTTGTATCACTCCTAATGTGATGCTTTGAACTGTGTTTATAGTTATTAATACATAAAATAACTGATTTATAAACCCGGTTGTACTTTAGTTGTCAATTACCTTCTTAACTAAACTCAACGATAGGACGATATTAAAGATACTTTTCAACTTTTAAAAAAGGAGCAGTTATGTCTAACAATAATAATTTAGTGAAAAATTCCAACAGCTTTAATTTCACCCCGGAATTAGTAAAAGATATTAATCCAGGTAGCGATGGTTCCTTTCCATTTGATTTGTCCGTTTTTGATGGTAAATTGTTTTTCGCTGCTTCGAGCAACACAAATGACAGGGAACTATGGGTGAGTGACGGCACCGAAGATGGTACTCAACTGCTCAAAGATATTAACCCAGGTAGCGGTTTTGTCTCCCCATCAAATTTGACCGTCTTCAATGAAAAGCTGTTTTTCACTATTTTTGATATCCCTAATGCGAATGAACTATGGGTAACTGATGGTACCGAAAGTGGTACCCAGCTGTTCAAAGATATTAACCCAGGCAACCTCAGTTCAGATGCAACAAATTTCACAATCTTTGATGATAAGCTGTTTTTCACAGCCTTAGAAAACAGTAATGGGATTGAACCTTGGGTAACTGATGGTACCGAGAATGGTACTCAACTGCTTAAAGACATTAATCCGGGTACCGCTTTTTCCTTTCCACAAAATTACACTGTATTTGATGAAAAGCTATTTTTCAGCGCTGATGACGGTGTTACTGGGAATGAACTTTGGGTAACTGACGGCACCGAGAATGGTACTCAACTGTTCAAAGATATTATCCCTGGTAGTGATAGTTCCTCTCCACGAGGTCTTACCGTTCTTAATGACAAACTATTTTTTGGTGTTAATAATTCTGAACTATGGGTAACTGATGGTACCGAGAATGGTACTCAACTGGTAAAAGATATTAATACAAGCCGTCGTACATCTTTCCCAGGAGATATAACGGTTTTTAATAATAAGCTATTTTTCGTTGCCGATGATGGTATTAGTGGTCCAGAAGTATGGGTAAGTGATGGTACTCCCGAAGGTACTCAACTGCTCAAAGATATAACCCCAGGATTTGATGTAGCCAGCCCAGAAAATTTAACCGTCTTCGATGATAAGCTGTTTTTTACTGCCTTTACTGGTGGTGAAAGTACTGAGCTATGGGTAACTGATGGCACCTTATATGGTACTCAACTATTCAAAGATATTAATCCAGGCTTTGGTGGTTCTTCTCCACAAAATTTATCAGTCTTAGATGGAAAGCTGTTTTTCACTGCTGATGACGGCACCAATGGTAGGGAATTATGGGTGAGCGATGGTACTGTAAATGGTACTCAACTTGTAGCTGATATTAATCCTGGTGAAGGTAGTTCTAATCCAGAAGATTTAACGATCTTAGATGGAAAGTTGTTTTTCCGTGCCGATGATGGCACTAATGGGCGCGAGTTGTGGAAGTTAGATTTAGAGAGTGAGCCAGTAGTCAACCAAATCAAAGGTACGAGGAACGACGATAATATCCAAGGTACCTCTCAAAACGATGAAATCTCTGGTAACAACGGCAACGATACTATAAAGGGCGGTCAAGGTAACGATACTATTGAAGGCGATCGCGGTGGCGATATAATTCGCGGTAATGCGGGTGATGATATTCTTGCAGCAGATAGGATTGACCGTTTTGATGATAAGAGCGGTGAAACCAGCGAGCTGCGAGGCGATAACGGTAATGATACTATCTATGGCGGTAGTAAAGATGACCTTATTGGTGGCGGGAACGATCGCGATTTGCTGTTCGGTAAGAGCGGTAACGATCTAATTCGCGGTGGTAGCGGCGATGATATTCTTAACGGCGGTTTGGGTAACGACACTTTACGCGGGCAAGATGGTATTGATACGGCAGATTATTCCGATTTAACTTTCAACGGTGTATTTGGAGATATTGCTGGCTTGGATGTAAATCTATCTCAAAACAGCGCAAAACATTCAAGTAACAACAATTCTCTCACCTGGAGCGATACTTTAACCACAATTGAAAACGTTATTGGTACCAGCCGTAACGACAGGTTTATTGGGAATGCAGAGGATAATACTTTTGATGGACAAGAAGAGGTTAATCGCGGCGATCGGCAAACCACTTTTACAGATTTAGATGGTGACAATTATCAAGTAATTGCAGATGTGGTTGAATATAGCGGAATTAAATCTGAGTTTACCATTACTGGTTCTACCAACAACTTTACCGTCAGTGCTTGCGACGTTGGTACAGATACTTTGATTGACATTGAATTTCTCAAGTTTGATGATGGTTTAATAACAGTGGATAATTCTTTGTTTGTTTAAATAATAATTTTTCGTTATCCCACAAAATGTAGAGACGCGATATATCGCGTCTCTACACCTTGACTTGTAAACTAATAAATTATCCCCCAATCTCCCAATCTCCCCATCTCCCCATCTCCTATCCCGCTTTCCCATACAAAGCCTTTTCTGAAGCAAATTGCTTTGCAGCTTCTAATAAATATTCAAAATAGGTACGTCCAACAATAGATAACTGTTTGCCATTGGGATAAACCATGTACCAATCGCGTTTTATGGGAAAATGTTCTACATCTAAAATAGTTAAATCTTCTGCATAAGGCATCAAGGTATGACGAGATAAAACGGAGATTCCCAAACCTCCGGCGATCGCTTGTTTTATCGCTTCATTACTGCCCAATTCCAATTTTACCTTGACTTTAACATCGTTTTCATCAAACAATTTTTGCACCGCCCTTCTTGTTCCAGAACCGGGTTCGCGCATAATAAAAGGTTCATTTGACAGCTTTGATATCGGGATATTCTTTTCTCCGGCTAAAGGATGATTAACTGGTGCTAAAACAATTAAAGGATTTTCTAAAAATGCTTGGTAATTAATATCAAGATGTTCTGGAATTTGACTCATAATATATAAATCATCTTGATTGCTCGCCATTCGTTCCACAATCCCTTCATGATTGGTTACTTGTAAAGAGATTTCAATTCCCGGATAAAGTTGACAAAATGAGCCTAATAAACGTGGAATAAAATATTTTGCTGTTGTAATAACTGCTAAACGTAATTGTCCTTGTTTTAATCCTTTTAAATCTGCTACTTTCATCTCAAATTGAGCCAAAGCATTAAAAATTTCTTGGCAAGTAGCAGATAATTCTCGTCCTGCTTCTGTAAGATATAAGCGCTTACCGACTTGTTCAAATAAGGGAATTCCTACCGATTTTGTCAGTTGTTTTATCTGCATGGAAATGGTGGGTTGTGTAAGAAACAACTCTTCGGCAGCACGAGTAAAACTACCGTGTCGTGCCGCTGCTTCAAACACTCTCAACTGGTGCAGCGTCGCCTGATTCAATGGTGATTATCCTCTAAGTAATATATAAAAAATAATAAAAAAGCATCTTCATAAAAATACTCTTTCATCGACTTATTTATAAGTATTACCGAATAATCGAGCTAAAAGCAGCTTTTACTCATGAAAAAAATCTGAAGGTTTGCATAAAGAATAGTCTATGGTAGTTATTCAAGAATATGTATTTTCTTTATGTTACTAAAAAGTTATTATTGAAAGTAACGGAAATTGCAAACAGTGCATTCGAGCTAAATAAAAGCCCCATGCCCTATTCCCTATTCCAACTCACCCATTTCTAATCTTTCAACTTCGGGAAAGATTGTGACTTCTTCGATTACTTTTTCAGGTAGCTTATTTAATTCTGGCAATTCTAATAATTCGGCTTCTTCAATTTGCTCTTTAATGCTAATTGGTAATCTTACTGGTTGACGTTCTTCGATCCAACAACTTGCTACTGGCAAGGTTTGCTCTAATTCATCCAGCGGACGAGGTATCACCATTACGGCATTTAAATCTCCAATACGTTCTGCTTCGTACATTCCTGCTTCTACCGCTACTGCAACATTTGCTACAGAACCGCGAATAATTGCAGTACACAAACCCGAACCAATTTTTTCATAAGCCGCTAACTGTACCTCTGCTGATTTAAGCATGGCATCAGAGGCTCCCACCATCGCCGGAAAACCAACTGTTTCAACCAAACCCACTGCTTGATTGCTCAATCTATTAAAGCTGGCACCTTCAGCAATATTACTTAAGCGATTGGTAATAGGCAATACTAAATTTAAATTAGGATAGGGACGAGGTATTACTAAACTAGAAACAAATTGTCCGAATTGCTTGGCAGTTTGTTCGCCAGATTCTACCGCCAAACGTACATCAGCGACTCCACCGCGAATCACAGCCGTACAATGTCCCCCACCAATTTTTTCATATCCAATCAAGTGAACGCCAGCAGATTTAAGCATCATATCCGCCGTTCCCACAATGGCAGGGAAACTTAAAGTAGATACCAATCCTAAAGCGGTATCTTTTATATCGCGATTCTGTGATGAAGATTGATTATATGAGTGCATTTGAATTTTTCCCCAATACTCCAACTAATTTAAAAAATGAAGGATAAAAATAAACATTATGAATTTACACCTTACACTTCATCCTAGCTTCTATAAAAGATGAAGGATGAAGCGTAGAAAATATCAATAAGCCTGCTCGACAAAAGTAAACAAATATTTATTTATCCAATTAATTGGTTCTTGGAGGTATGTTTTTACGGAATTTACAACAGAGACTATAACTTTAATTCATATGCCGATTTAATTCATCCTTCTTCAGATTCATCGTCGGGAGTTGTATTCAAAGATTGTCGGTGAGGAAATAAAGTTGTCAGCAGACTTTTAATATTACTTCTTCCATAGATATGATTTCCCGCACCGTTTGAATTAGCATTGGATGCTTTTTCTATTGATTCTTCTGTATTTGTACCTTCTTGTGATAAATCCTCCGAGGATAATGTTTCCTCTGTTGAATCTTTAACGGCAGAAGAATACGAAATCGGAGACGGATTAAAGTAAGGACGAGGTGAAGGGGTAAGGGGAGGAGTGGTATAAGTTGAAGCATCGGCAGCATAAGGATTAGAGAAATCTGACTCAGCTTCCTTGGCTGATGTTGATGCTTCAACTACAGGTAACTGAGACTGCTTGAGTGTACCATTCATTTCTTTGGTGGAAGGTTCGCTCAAAGTCCTACTAGTGTCCCCAATAACCGAACCGGCTGGAACTACTTTTCCCGACTCCACAGAAGCACGAAAGACAGTTGTAGCCGAGCCGATACAAGCATTTGCACCAATTTTACCTGCGCCAACCATCAGGAAACCGGCTCCTAAATTTGCTCCCGATTCTATCTCTAAAGTTCCTGTATCTACCTGGAGAATTGACCCCATACCAATACAAACTCCAGAACCGATAATTATTTTACTGTTAGGAGCCGCTTGCATTATTACCCCAGGGGCGATAACTGCACTTGCATGAAGAATCACCTCGCCACTGAAAAAAGTCTCGAAATTGTTACCTAAACGCAGTGGCGGTACTGACATGAAATGTTTTACCTCATGAGTGGAGGAAGAGGGGGGGGAGATGGGGAGAGAGGGGACAAGGAGAGTTAGGAGTTAAGAGTTAGAACCACCGGAGTTGTGAATTCTCTTTCACCTCTTACCTTTAACCTTTAATATGCAGACCTTTAACCTATTCCCCATCCCCAATCCCCAATTACGGACGTTGAATGATGGTTTCTACTACGCGACGCTTGAGTTTGGGTTCGACTCCAATTAGGCGGACGTATTCTCCTGGATATTCTGCTAGGTAAGATTCTAAAATACCTACTACTTCTCCTTCGGATTTTGAATCGATTTGTCCGCAGCTTGCCCAAGTACCTGTACGGAAGCGACGTTTGTCTACGTGTTCGGCGCTGATTTTATAGCCACCGCGCAAAAGATTGCGAACTTCGTCCATAACTTCGGCGCTTAATCGAGTGTTGGTAAGAGTTGCCGTAGTTCCACTCTCGAAACCGACACCGTACCTCCTTACAGAAGGGGTAAATGTAGCAGCAGAGTCTGGTGGTACATTTTTTGGGGCGCGGTATGAACCACTGTTACCGTTAGACGAGCCGTTACTCGAATCGTCTGGACGCTGAATAATGGTTTCCAATACTCGCCGTCTGGCTTTAGGATCGATACCAATCAAACGCACGTATTCGCCTTGATGGCTTTTCATGCATTCTTCTAAAGCTGAAATAGCTTCGCTGGCATTTTTTGATTCAATTGGGCTACAGCTTTGCCAAGAACCCGTGCGAAAACGTCTTTGATCTACGTGTTCCATACCGATTCTGTAACCACCTGATAGCAAGTTACGAACGTGGTCTATAGTTTCGCTACTTAGTTGAGAACTACCATTGCTGTAGTTACCATTGTTAGTGCTTCTGTAGCTACTATTGCTGTAACTACTATTGCTATGGCTGCTGTGACTGCTGTGACTGCTACCATATCCACCATTGCTGGGTTTTGGAGGTGTGGTATAGGTAGATGTTGTAGTTGGTTTTGTCGAACCATCGGGGCGTTGAATGATTGTTTCTAATACCCGTTTTTTTTGCTTGGTGTCGATACCAAATAAGCGCACGTATTCGCCTTGGTGTTCGTTCATGCAGCCTTCTAGCGCCGATACTGCATCGCCGATGCTTCTGGCTTCTATAGGATGACAACTATGCCAAGTACCCGTGCGAAAACGTCTTTGATCTACGTGTTCGGTACCGATTTTATATCCTTGCTCCAACAGATAGCGCACCTGGTCTACTGTTTGATTGTCTAAACCACTGTTATACACTTCAATACTCCTTTGTGTTTGTGTTTGTGTTTGCGAACCGTTATCTACGTTTGTATTATATGTGTCTATTTTTTCACGTATTTTTGTAATACACTTAGTATCTTCGGCACAAAGATAACCCGCTCTGAGTGCCTGATTTACTCCTACTACATGATGAGCAAATTCTTTATCTTGTGGATTCACATCTGGCAAGCGATCGGCTTGCTGTTGGCTGATAATAACGGCTCCAGAAGGTACATATTTGCCAGCAGGAATCTCTACATCTTGGACTAAAGCGTGCATCATCACGATACAGCCATCGCCCACTCTGGCATTAAATATCGTCGATCGAAAGCCGATAAAGCAGTTATTACCGATGTAACATGGTCCGTGAATCAGAGCCATGTGGGTAATACAACTGTCTTTACCTATCCATACTGAGTATTCTTTTTTGTTGTCTCCCAATACGCGACCTTGCTCCAAGCCGTGTATTACAACGCCATCTTGAATATTAGTATTTTCATTGATAAAAAACGGCGTTCCCTCATCCGCTCGTACCGAACTCCCTGGAGCAACAATTACATTAGGACTGATTTCAACATCGCCAATAATATGGGAAAACGAATGTACGAAAGCAGTTTCATGAATTCGCGGTTCAGCTAAATCATTCGACCACGGGGTTGGGGGAGCCGCCGTCATGCTGCGGACTCTCATAGCGTTGTTTCTCCTCAAATGAGTTAGTTGTGAGTTATGAGTTAGGAGTTAGGACCACCGGAGTTAGGAGTTATGAATTATTAATTGTTTTACTAATTGCTTACAACTAATCACTAACAACCATTCACTAACAACTAACTATTAATATTGTTCTTTTTTGCTGTAGATTTGGCGATTCTCAACGTAAACTGTATCAATTATTGCTACTACTGCTGCGTCAATAGGACGCTGTTCGTTGCCATAAACTTGACGCGCAGCGCTGCCACGGCTGACGAGTACCCACTCATCCACACCCGCACCAACAGCATCTGCCGCCACTTCGTATTCTGGCTGAACGCGCCCTTCTTCATCTATTAGCTGTAGTAGCAGCAGTTTGACTCCTCTAAAACTTGGGTCTTTTTGCGTGCTAGATATCGTACCCCGAACTTTGGCAATTTGCATTCCTTTACAATATTATGGTCTGCCGCCATAAGGACGAATTGCGTTGACGTTTTCCCGGAATTGCTCTACATCTTCGGTATATCTAATCGGTAGAACGTATTCGAGGTTTTCGTGGGGACGAGCGATGATGTGAGTAGACAATACTTGTCCGCCGTTAACTCGCTTCACCGACTCAATTCCCGCTCCAACTGAAGCTTGTACTTCAGATACGTCTCCTCGAACAATAACTGTAACGCGACCAGTACCAATTTTTTCGTATCCCACCAAGGTTACGCGAGCAGCTTTCACCATCGCATCTGCTGCTTCTACAACTGCTGGAAAACCCAGAGTTTCAACCATTCCGACTGCAATCGACATTATTTTTAATCCTCAAATATCTTGCTAAAGTGGCGCACTGCATTTCAACTTTAAGAAGTTAACCGCTTGAAAAAAACTGTTGAACCATACAGTAAAAACTTAGCGATCGGTAGTTTCGTCTACAAAAGAGGGATAGTTGGACAAGCCATATTTGACCAATAATTCCCAGCGATCGGCAGTAATTTTAACTACTAGACTTTCAATAAATATTCAATTTTTACAGAAATGATTTACTGTAATAATGGCATTTTTCTGATTTTTGCTCTAATTCCCTCTGCGTAAATCTAATATTCGCCCAATGCTAATTTGTTCAAAACCGTTAAGTTCGGAATTGTTCCACTGCTTCGGTATACCTGATCGGCAGAACGTATTCCAAGTTCTCGTGAGGACGGGCAATAATGTGAGTGGAAACCACTTCGCCACCGTTTACTCTTCTTGCTGCTTCGATACCTGCTGCAACTGAAGCTTGTACCTCCGAAACATCTCCCCGGACAATTACAGTTACGCGGGCACTACCGATTTTTTCGTAGCCCACTAAGGTAACGCGAGCGGCTTTCACCATCGCATCCGCAGCTTCTACTACTGCCGGGAACCCCTTGGTTTCAATCATTCCAACTGCTATAGGCATTTACAGACTCCAACAAGTTAATTCGATTCGTACTTCACAGACGAAGGTCTTTTCTGACGGGGATGCTCATGAGAGCTTAAAAAAAAACCTTCTTAAATAAGCATATGAAAGCTTTGCACCCCTTGCAATATAAATTAGTATAATAGTTTGTAATAAAAGCATTTTAAAAAACTTAACATAACTTTGAGGGGCACTTACTCCATTAAAGAAATTTACAATTTCTAGAGTAGCCACTTCTGCTTTATAATTTCTTTATTACATTTGCCCAAACTAGGTTCGTAGAGTCGTAAATTAAGTAGGCACGAGGAATGACTTCACCCCCAAAGGGTAATAACTGTTTCCTATTTTCTACCCATTCGTCTCCATATATAGTCAATTAGTCTAGAAATACAAATGAGTATAAAGCGGTATTTTACAGCAAATAATGTCTTAGAGTAAGATTGTCTTGGTACATAAATTTTACTAAAGTAATAATAAAGGAAACAATGCGTGAGGCATAACATTTGAGAGGTCGAGTCAAATGCAATTAGTTGAAAAGCACATTATTAGGAAACAGCATAAGTTTTGGTCTGATTGCGACCACTTAGCATTACAGTCCAAACATCTTTACAACTGTGCAACTTACATTCAACGTCAATATTTTTTTAAGACTTACAAGTATTACAATTCGGTTGATATCTACCATCAAACTAAAACAATAGATGCTTACCGATATCTACCAACTAAAGTTAGTAAACAGATAGTTCGTAAAGTTTCACAAACTTGGAAGGGGTGGATAGCGGCATTAAAAGACTGGTCAAAGTATCCTCAAAAATACTTAGGTAAGCCTAAAATGCCAAGGTATAAGCATAAGGAGCGTGGAAGAAATATTGTCATTTATCCAATTGATGCAAAATCAAAACCTGCTCTAAATAAGGGGATTATCAAACTTTCTGGAACTATTATTGAGTTTCGGACTTTCGTTAAAAATATAAACCAAGTAAGAATTGTCCCGAAAATTGACCATTACGTGATTGAAGTTGTCTACACACACAAAGATGCTCAAAAAGAAATGGGGGCGTATATTGCAGGTGTAGACTTAGGTTTAAACAATTTAATGGCTATAACATCCAATCATCCCGGTATAATACCGTTGTTGATTAATGGTAGACCATTAAAAAGTATTAACCAATTTTTTAATAAACGACTTGCGATCGCACAATCATTGTCAGTATCAAGGCAAATCAAACAGTTAAATAGTAAGCGTGAATTAAGGATTGATAACTACCTCCATACTGTTAGCCGCAGGGTTATT
Organism: Rivularia sp. (in: cyanobacteria); assembly: GCA_965234645.1. Lineage (GTDB taxonomy): Bacteria > Cyanobacteriota > Cyanobacteriia > Cyanobacteriales > Nostocaceae > Rivularia. The sequence continues at coordinate 2,430,504 of OZ248344.1, forward strand.
GATTGGTGTCTTCTTAATCATATTGGTCAATTAATTATTGGCAATAATCAGAAATGGAAACAAGATATCAATATTGGTAAAAAGAATAATCAAGAATTTACTAAAATACCTCATGCTAAACTGATTAATTTATTGACCTATAAAGCTCAATTAGCTGATATCAAAGTAATTCTGATTGAGGAAAGCTATACATCCAAAGCTAGTGCCCTCGATAGTGATGAATTACCAATTTATAAAGCGTCGAATACAGAAAAACCTGTTTTTAGTGGTAAGCGCATAAAGCGTGGTTTATATAAAACCTATAAAGGTAAAACTATAAATGCTGATATCAATGGCAGCATTAATATAGCTAGAAAAGTAATCCCAAACTTTATGGATGGGATAGGGGGATTGCCGTTTATCCCTGTGGTGTTAGGACTTTGGACTAAGATTACAAACGTAAATGTCTAGACATGGGTAACTTTGTCCAGATTTTTATGAACGGTAATAACTAAGTCTTTCCTCTAAAATAGTTATTGGTGCAAAACAGACATAAAAGAAATATAAGTTTGGACGAACGGACAGATAAATTGAAATATTTCAATTAGGAAATGCCAAACAATGAGTCAGGATGATTTATTCAAAAAAGTGATTTTTTGGTCTAGTAAGCTTTGACAAGTTATAGCCAAAAAAAGAAGAATTTCAGAAAATACAGCTTTGTGGAACAAATGTAGACTGTATTGAGTATTGCTGACGGGGAAATTTATTAAAGGCTATTTGTAGCGGTTAATTTAGATGAATCAGTTTCTATTTTCAACAACTTGGGTTTTGCCTTTGTATGGATTCATCGGTGCGCTGTTAACTTTGCCTTGGGCAATGGGATTAGTTAAGCGTACCGGACCAAGACCAGCAGCTTATTTAAATTTACTAACAACAGGTTTCGCTTTTTTTCATAGTTTATTACTATTTATAGAAATTTGGGATAGCGAACCAGAAAGTTATATTCTCAACTGGTTTTCAGCTGCGGGTCTAAATTTATCTTTTAAATTAGATATATCATCAGTAGGTGTTGGTACAACGGTTTTGATTGCCGGACTTAGTTTGCTCGCACAAATTTATGCTCTTGGCTATTTAGAAAAAGATTGGGCGATCGCCAGATTTTTTGCTTTGATGGGCTTTTTTGAAGGGGCATTGAGTGCTTTAGCTATTAGCGATTCTTTGTTACTCACCTACATGGTATTAGAGGTATTAACTCTTTCAACTTATTTATTAGTAGGATTTTGGTATGCTCAACCGTTGGTAGTTACGGCGGCGCGAGATGCATTTCTCACCAAGCGAGTAGGAGATTTATTACTGCTGATGGGGGTAGTAGCTATAGGGACTATGGCAGGTAGTTGGGATTTTTCCGACTTATATGAATGGGCACAAACGGCACAGTTGAGTCCGTTAACATCAACTTTATTAGGTTTAGCATTAATTGCCGGACCGACTGGTAAATGCGCTCAGTTTCCTCTAAATTTGTGGTTGGACGAAGCGATGGAAGGTCCTAACCCAGCTTCGGTATTACGAAACTCCCTGGTAGTTGGGGGTGGTGCTTACGTACTTTACAAATTGGAGCCAATTCTAGCTTTATCGCCAGTAGCCTTGAATACGTTATTAGTTATCGGTACGGTAACGGCGGTAGGTGGAAGTTTAGTTTCTATAGCCCAGATAGACATCAAGCGAACTTTATCTCATTCAACCAGTGCATACATGGGGTTAGTGTTTGTTGCAGCAGGTATGCAGCAAGGTGGTGTAGCGCTGTTATTATTGTTTACCCACGCGATCGCCAAAGCTTTATTATTTATGAGTGCTGGTTCGGTAATTTATACTACTCATAGCCAAGATATCACCGAAATGGGCGGGTTGTGGTCGCGGATGCCCGCAACAACTACAGCTTTTATTGTCGGTTCGGCAGGTATGGTAACGCTGTTACCGATGGGAAGCTTTTGGGCAATGCTGTCATGGGCTGATGGTTTTATCGTAACCAGCCCTTGGGTAATCGGAATTCTGATTGCTGTAAATGGTTTGACAGCCTTAAACTTGACAAGGGTATTTCGATTAGCCTTCTGGGGAGAACCGCAACAAAAAACCCGTCGAACTCCAGAAGTACATTGGCCGATGGCATTACCAATGGTATCGCTAACTGTAATTACTTTGTTAGTACCCGTGATGCTTCAGCAATGGTACCTGTTACCGACTTGGAACAGTATCAACTGGTATGTATTAGCAGCATTGGTATCTTCAAGCTTACTCGGAGTAATTATTGGTTCCACAATTTATCTCCATAAAGCTTGGTCTAGATCCAGAATATTAGCGTGGAGATTCATCCAAGACTTATTAGGATACGACTTTTATATAGATCGTCTTTATCGAGTAACGGTAGTCGGTGCTGTAGGGTGGCTATCAAAAATTTCTGCCTGGAGCGATCGTTTTTTAGTAGATGGATTGGTAAATCTAGTAGGTTTTGCCGCAATTTTCAGCGGACAAAGCTTAAAATACAGTATTTCCGGACGTTCCCAAGGTTACTTGCTAACTATCGTCTTTGGAGTCAGTTTAATCGGCTTATTTATTAGTTGGTCCTTGGGATTACTTGATAGTTTACCGTTTTAGGAAGGTTAAAGGTTAAAGGTTAAGAGTTAGGAGTGAGGAGTTATGAGTTAGGAGTAGCAAGTAGCAAGTAAGTTATTGTCATAAGGCTGCGCTTATTCAAATATTTCTTACTCGCTACTGGTTACTCGTTACTTTAATAATGTCTCTCTCCTCTCCCCATCCCCCCATCCCCCCATCCCCCCATCCTCCCATCCCCCCATCTCCCCATCCCCCCATCCCCCCATCCCTCAATTCCCCATGCTGAGTATTTTAATTTTGCTACCGCTCTTAGGTGCAGCTTTGATTGGGTTTTCCCCTGTTGGTATAACGCCAAAGGTTTCTCGTGGAGTCGCTTTAACTGTAGCTGCGATTTCTTTGTTGTGGACTTTAGTTCTTGCTAGTCAATTTAATCTGTTGGAAGTTAATCAACAGTTTACGGAATTCATCCCTTGGATAGATGCGTTAGGTTTCAACTATCAGATTGGTATTGATGGTTTATCTTTACCTCTGTTGATATTAAATTCATTGTTAACTTTGATAGCTGTTTATAGCACCGACAGAGCTATATCGCGAGATCGATTGTATTATTCTCTGTTACTGCTGTTAAACGTAGGGGTTACGGGAGCATTTTTATCGCAAGATTTGCTGCTATTTTTCCTGTTTTACGAATTGGAATTAATTCCCCTGTATTTGCTGATTGCTATATGGGGTGGTGAACGTCGGGGTTATGCCGCGACAAAGTTTTTGATTTATACTGCTGTTTCGGGAATTCTGGTTTTAGCAAGTTTCCTTGGCTTGGTTTGGCTAAGCGGTGCATCTAGTTTTGGTTTGGACGGCATACAGACAAGCTCCATACCATTAGCCACACAAATCTTGCTGCTAGTAGGGATTTTAATTGGTTTTGGCATCAAAATGCCCTTGGTTCCCTTGCATACCTGGCTACCAGATGCTCACGTCGAAGCTTCCACACCAATTTCCGTATTGCTGGCTGGCGTACTCCTCAAACTCGGAACTTACGGTATACTCCGCTTTGGAATGTACCTTTTACCAGACGCTTGGACATACTTAAGTCCTTGGCTGGCAACTTGGGCAGTAGTTAGCGTGCTTTACGGCGCATCTTGTGCGATCGCGCAAACAGACATGAAAAAAATGGTGGCTTACAGTTCCGTGGCACACATGGGCTACATACTTTTAGCTGCGGCGGCTGCAACACCTTTAAGCATATTAGGTACCGTAATGCAAATGGTTAGTCATGGTTTAATTTCAGCACTGCTGTTTTTATTAGTGGGAATTGTGTATAAAAAAGCAGGCAGCCGCGATTTAAATGTTGTCCAAGGATTGCTAAACCCAGAAAGAGGCTTACCTTTAATTGGAAGCTTGATGGTTTTAGGAGTAATGGCAAGTGCTGGTATACCGGGAATGGTGGGATTTATTTCGGAATTTGTGGTATTCCGCGCCAGCTTTGCAGTTTTCCCCATACAAACTTTACTTTCTATGATTGGAACTGGCTTAACTGCTGTTTACTTCTTGATTCTGATGAGTAAAGCCTTTTTCGGACGCTTATCCGAACAAGTAACTAATTTGCCCCAAGTCTACTGGTCGGATAGGATACCAGCGGTCGTTTTAGCAGTGTTAATAGTCATTTTTGGCATCCAGCCGAATTGGATCGCACGTTGGACGGAACCAACCACAAACGCAATGATAATTAATATGCAAAATCCGATTGTAAACGTGTCTTTTAATAAGTAACAATAAATTTTAGGAAGGAATTAGGAGTTAGGAGTTAGGAGTTAGGAGTTAGGAATTAGGAGTTAGGAATTAGGAGTTAGGAGTTAAAATCTCCCCTTGTCCCTTTGTCCCCTTGTCCCCTTGTCCCCTTGTCCCCCATCTCCAATTCCCAATTTAAATTATCAATATTTTAGGAGAAATCTTTATGGTGGGAACTACTACTAAAAAAAATACACCTATTAAGCATCCTTTAGCAGAATATATCGAACGTTTATTAAATGGTGATGCATTACTTCTTGATACTCCAGAAAATTTAATTGAAGTAGTCGGGGTTCTTCATAGTTACGGTATTGTGTTGGATGCTTATTCAAATAATTTAATATACTTTGCCGAAAATCAATTTTTAGTATTCTTCCCGTTTTTCAAGTATTTTAACGGCGAAATAAACTTTAAAAAACTATTGCGTCACTGGCAACACGACAGAATTAATTATGAATACGCCGAATACTGCATGAAATCGATGATGTGGCACGGTGGTGGTGGATTAGATAAATACGTTGATTCCAAAGAATTTAAACGTTTAGCGCAAGCAGTTATCAAGGCAAAATTTAAAAATAACCCAATAGTAATGGGCGTAAACGAACTGTTTCCCGACTTTTTAAGCGAACAGTTACGAGTTTGCTCTTATTACAGCGGTTTGGGACAATTTTGGCGCGTCATGTCTGATGCATTCATGAGTTTATCAGACCTCTATGACAAAGGTAAAATTACATCAATTTCTCAAGTTGTAGATCATATAAAAGCGGGTTTGGTAGCAAACGCGAGTAATCCGATTACCTATAGCGTGAAAATTCGGGATCAAGTTTATGACATAATTCCCCAAAAAGCTGGTTTAACCTTTTTAATGGATACAGCCGTTCCTTATGTAGAAGCAATTTTCTTCCGAGGAACGCCTTTTCACGGTACAGTTTCCTACAACGCTCAAGCGTATCAAATTCCCCCAGATCAAGCAAGATTTCAGTACGGCGCACTGTATGCCGATCCCTTACCAATCGGCGGTGCGGGAATTCCTCCGACATTATTAATGCAGGATATGCGTCACTATTTGCCCGAATATTTGCACGAAATATATCGCCAAACTCGTCGAGGCGAAGACGACTTGCTAGTGCAAATTTGTAAAAGCTTCCAAAAATCAATGTACTGCGTGACTACATCTACAATTTTAGGATTAATGCCTTATCCCGCAGATACTAGCGAACCTTCCGAACAAGAAGCCAATCAAGTGTACTTGAAAAACTGGATGGATAGATTAATAAATTCGCAATTGAAAGCAGCAAACGCACAGCCTATAGCTTGTGAAGTTGCTTTACCGAAGTGGATGTAAAAAAAGGTTAAAGGTTAAAGGTTAAAGGTTAAAGGTAGAAGGTTAACAATAAAAAAGCTTTTGTTTGTAGATAAAGTTTTTATTTGATGGGCTTTTTGCCTGTCTTTTTTTTTGATGGTGATTTAAATTCATGAGCGAAACAAATACTAATTACGATAGCCCTTGGAAGGAAATTATTGAAGAATATTTTCCGCAGTTTCTGGAATTCTTTTTTTATGAAGCTTATAGCGAAATCGATTGGGAACGTCCCTATGAATTTTTAGATTCAGAATTACAACAGTTAGAACCAGACGCGGAAGTTGGTAAGCGATTAGTTGATAAAGTAGCGAAAGTTTGGCTGCTGAATGGTGAAGAAGCTTGGGTATTGATTCATGTGGAAGTACAAGGACAATATGACAGAAAATTCCCCGAACGAATGTACATCTATAATTATCGTTTGTTCGATCGTCATAAAAAGCGAGTTATAAGTTTAGCAGTTTTAGCAGACAACGATATAAATTGGCGACCTGAAAGTTACAGCTATCAATTAGGCGGATGTCGAGTCAGTTTGGAATTTCCCATAGTGAAACTGCTAGACTATGAAGCACAATGGCAAACCTTAGAAGAAACTGAAAATCCCTTTGGGTTAGTTGTAATGGCGCATTTGAAAACCAAAGCAACCAGCCAAAATCCGGAAAGTCGTCTACAGTGGAAGTTAAGACTTGTTAGAAGTCTTTTCACAAAGGGATATAGCCGAGAAGAAATTATTCGATTATTCCGGTTTATCGACTGGATAATGTTTCTACCAAAAGAATTAGCAACTAGTTTTAAAGTCGAACTCAGAAATGATGAGGAGGCAAATAGAATGCGTTATGTAACTAGTATTGAAAGATTAGCAAAGGAAGAAGGAGTTGAGCAAGGAATTCTTCAAAATGCACGAGAAAATGTGATTGAAACTTTATCAACTCGATTTGAAGAAGTGCCAACACAAGTTGCTGAAGCTATTAATCAAATAGAAGATGTTGCCGTTTTAAAAAGTTTGCTTAGAAGGGCAATTCTTGTTAGTTCGATCGCAGAATTTGAGGAAGATTTAGCCGAAAGCGATTAATAGCAACTACGGAAAAATATAGAATCTTTTGGGGATCGCTCTTAGAGGATGCGCCGGAAAGTTACTAATATAACTCGAAACTTTTCCGATCCCCCTAAATCCCCCTTAAAAAAGGGGGACTTTAACCCTCCCTTTATAAGGGGGGAAGGGGGGATAATCCGAGAATTGTGTTAAAAAAGATACTTTTCAAACATCCTCTTAATTGACTAAGCCATAAAATTTGAACAATGTATTATTCATGTTAAAGGAAATAATTAACAGTGTATTCCAAACGCTACAATAATCTCCGCGACATCGAACAACTCGATCCTGTAAGCGATCGCTGTCAGATTTATCATGTGATGACGGGTTATGAGTTCCCTTGGGATATGGTGCGATCGTTGGAAGTTGCTTTGATGCGAACTTTTTGCGTTCCTAGTGTTTCTAAATTACTAGATCGAACTGGTGAATTTAACAAATGTCCGCAAAAACGCTATGACGACACATCAATTATTGTTGTGGAGATTAGTAAGTGGGGTTACGATAGTAGTCGCGGTAAACAAGCAATTGAACGGATGAATGCGATTCATTCTCGGTTTAAAATTGCTAACGAAGATTTTCTCTACGTGCTTTCGACTTTTATATATGAACCCATTCGCTGGAATGCTCGTTTTGGATGGCGGCAAATGTGCGAAAACGAAAAGTTAGCATCTTTTTATTTTTGGCGGGAAGTAGGAATTAGGATGCATATTCAAGATATTCCCGAAACCTATGCAGAATTTGAACGTTATAACCTCGATTACGAACAAAAAAATTTCCGTTTTTCAGAAAGTAATCGTCGAGTGGGTGAAGCTACGCAAAACTTATTTTTAAGCTGGTTCCCTGGGTGGATGCATTCTGCTTTAAAACCTGCAACATTGGCTTTACTTGACGATCGGATGCTTGATGCTTTTGGATTTGAACATCCTTCTGGGTTTTTGCGGAATGCAGTTGCAAATAGTTTAAAAATAAGGGCTTTAGCATTACGTTTGTTTCCTCCTCGATTGTCTTCGGATTTTTATATTGATTCTCCGATTCGCAGTTATCCAGATGGTTATAAAATCGAGAATGTGGGATCGTTGGGAAAAGGAGAGAGCAAAGAATAAATAACTTTTAACTCCTAACTCCCTACTCCCTACTCCCAACTTGCTACTCCCAACTCCTCACTCCTAACTAACTCAATCGCCATATCAACAACTGTATTCGCATCGATGGGTTTAGATATGTGTTTTTGAAAACCTGCTGCAATCGCTTGTTGCTGATTCGCTTCCCCTGCATACGCTGTTAATGCGATCGCCGGAATTGATTTAGTTTTTTCTGATGCTCGAACGGTTTCGATCAATTCATAACCATCCATTTCGGGCATTCCGATGTCACTAACTAATAAGTCTGGTGTCGATTTGGCAATGCTTTCGAGTGCTTGTGATGCCGATGCTGCTGTTGTAACTGTTGCACCTTCTTGTTGCAATAAAAAGGCGATTAAGTCGCAGGAATCTGGTTCATCATCTACTACTAAGATATTTATACCGCTTAAATTCGATGACGGTTGATTTGTTTTTGCTAATATTTCGGTACTATTTATAGCTAACGTGCTTGGTATTTCTACTGAAAAAGTTGCACCTTGTCCAACTCCTGCGCTGTCTGCGGTTACGGTTCCCCCGTGGAGTTCGACAAGTTGACGGACGATCGCCAATCCCAAACCTAAGCCGCCAAATTTACGGGTAGTGGCGCTGTCTTCTTGGCGGAAATGCTCGAAAAGATAGGGGAGAAATTCTTTTTTTATTCCTTTTCCGGTGTCTTTTATCTGGATTTGGACATGGTTTTCAACTTGAGTTAATGTAATCCAGATGTGTCCGCCTTTGGGGGTAAATTTAACTGCATTAGATAACAGATTCCATACTACCTGCTGCAATCGCCCTTCATCGCCGTTAACTATTCCTATTGATGATGCTTTTGCGGTATGGATGTGAATGGATTTGGCTTCTGCGGCTAAACGAACTGTTTCAAGAGCGGATTGGATGACGGTTGCGAGATTTACGGGGGCTTCATTTAAGCTGAGTTTACCCCGGAGAATTCGGGAAATATCGAGCAAATCGTCAATTAATTGCGTTTGTAGTTTGGCGTTGCGTTCGATGGTTTCGAGAGCTATTTCGGTTTTCTTGGCGTTAAGATTACCTTTTTGTAATATTTTTGACCAGCCCAAAATCGGATTTAAAGGAGTGCGTAATTCGTGGGAAAGTACCGCCAAAAATTCATCTTTGATGCGGTTGGCTTGTTCTGCGGCTTCGCGGGCTGCTTGTTCGCGTTGCAGAATTCTTTCTCGTTCTTGCTGCATAGCTACCCGTTCTCGAATATCGCGGGTGACGGTGGCAAATGCTACGATTTCGTTAGTTTGCGAATCCCTAATTGCAAAGGCACTGTAATCAACGGGAATTGCTTCCCCGGTTTGGAAATGACGAAAGTTAATCTCACCACGCCATAATCCTTCGCGTATCATAGTTTCTATAATCACATCCCGCACGTAGGCTTTGTCTTCTGGGAAGAAATAATCAAGAATTTCCGTTTCGAGTGCTGCTTCCAGGTTTTCAAGTCCCACAAGACGGCAACCAGCCGGATTTACGTACACCCCTTTACCTTCTGGTGTTGCTATCCCAATAAAATCTGTACTGTTGTCAACCAAAGCAGCGAGTTGCTGTAGTTGGATTTCGGCTTGCTTGCGTTCGGTAACATCGCGAGCCACACAATACATAACCTGCTGTTCGGGGAAAGCAGAAACGTTCCATGAAAGCCAGCGGTAGGAACCATCTTTATTGCGGTAGCGGTTTTCAAATCCGATGGTGTTAATTCCTCGTGCCAGTTTTTCGGCTTCTGCTAAAGTTAGGCTTCTATCGTCGGGATGGATAAATTCAACATAGGGTTTTGTTGTCAGTTCTGTGGGAGTCAAACCTAACGTTCTTTCCCAAGCCGGATTTACCTGAGTGAAGTAACCTTCTAAGTTACAAATCGCCAGCATATCTCCAGACAAGTTGAAAAATCTATCTCGTTCTTGGGTAATTTGTTTAAGCTGGGTTAGATCCAGTACAAAAACAATAATTTCTTGATTTTCGTTAAAGGGTTCCTCAAGTAAAGCCGCTCCAATTAAAATCGGAATTCGCCGCCCATCTTTATGGCGAAACTCTTTCTCGTAAGGCGTACAAACTCCTTTGGTACTAACTTCTTCGATTGCTTTGGCATCCAATGCTGCAAATTCTGGTGGAGTCAATTCGTCCCAACGTACTTCACCATTATCTATTTCTGCTGATGTATACCCAGTCAAATTTAATGAGTACTCGTTGGCGTAGTGTATCCCACCAAAGCTGTCACCCAAAAGCACCCCAAACATATTCGATTCTACCAACCGCCGCAACCGTCGCTCGCTTTCTCGTAGTTTTTCGTCAGCTTTTTTGCGTTCGGTAATGTCCATTAACATTCCCACCATTTTGAGGGGATTTCCCGCCGAATTGTAAACGCATCTTGCCCGAATCAAAACCCAGTGAATGCTGTTATCATCCCAAATATTGCGGTATTCCACATCGCAATCAGTATCGTTGGCGATCGCCTGCTGTAATGATTCTTGTACTCGAAGTCTATCTTCCGGATGTATGCGCTCAAACAGTTTTTCATAAGTCAAATCGGCATCAGGTGGCAGTCCAAAGTTGGCTTTACACTGCTCGGAAGTAATAAGTTGATTGCTTGTTAAGTCGAGTTGACAATTACCAAGTTTAGCCGTTTTTAATGCCAGCTTTAGCTGTTCTTGACTTTCTCGTAATGCGAACTCAGCTTGTTTTTGTTCGGTAATATCCTCGGTAACGCCCGCCAATCGGTAAGGCTGTCCGTTCTCCTTGACGACAAAACCGCGATCGCGCACCCAGCGAATCGAACCATCCGGACGAATAATCCGATATTCTTCTTCTTGAGAGCCGTTTTCAATACATCGCCCCCAAACGTCTTGCAATCTTTGTCTGTCTTCGGGGTGAACCGTTTCTATCCAACTACTGAAATCGGCGTACAGTGATTCGCGCTTTCGTCTCCAAATTTTCTCGTAAGCTGGTGAAATATAAAGATGGTTTTTAGTTTCTAAATCGAACAGCCAGAAAACATTTTCAATCGTCTCTGCCATTTGCCGAAATCGGGCTTCGCTTTCCCCAAGTGCTTCTGAAGCTTGCTTGCGTTCGGTAATATCAGCAGTTATTGCTGCAATTCCTTCCGGGGTGGGATAAATTTTAATCTCAAACCAGCCACTCAAACTTGGGTAATAAAACTCCAACTCAATTGGGTTTCGTTCGAGCATGACTTTGCGGGCGCACCGTTCAAATTCGCTACCGATTAAATCTGGAAATAATTCCCAAAGGCTTTTACCCAAAACATCTTCACGGCTCCTGCCAATGATTTCAAGTTCGCGCTCGTTAAGGTAGGTAAGCCGCCAATCATAATCAAAAATCACGAAACCATCGCGAATGCTTGATAAAACATCTTGCATTCTAGTTTCTACCGCTTCTGTTTTTATTCGTGCAGTTTCCCGGATTTCATCTAATTTGCGTTCGCTTTCCCAAGCGCGAGCATTAGCAATTGCGGATACAATTTGTCCGGCAACTAAATCAAAGAAGCCTTTATAGTTATCGTCGAACGGTCGTATTGGACTAATTCCTGCAATCAAAAATCCCTTGATTTGGGTTTGTCCCGCCGCTATTAAGGGTACTACAAAAGCTGTATTAGGTGAGTGCGATCGCGCACCTCCAGGCAATTCACCAAATTTCGATTGCAATTCCTCTATGAATTGGCTCTCACCTGTTGCTATAGCATCTCTTAGCGACCACAAATTACAAATTTCCGAATCCGAACTAATTTCAATTTCTTGCGGGCTAACGGACGCTGCTGCATCTAATCCGGCAATGCCTGCAAGTTGCGCTTTGCAGCGGGTATCATCAAGTAAATACAGCAGCGCAAAAGGTATATCATCGGAATTATGCGCTAAAGTCCGAGCAGAAATTTCACAAGCTTGCTCAACCGTCTTTACCCCAACGGCTTGTGCCGCTAATTCTCGCTGGGTTCGCAGTTGTCTTTCTCCAATAACTTGCGCGGTTGTCTCCGTACAAACAACCAGCGTACCCTTAATTTTACCATCGTTGTCTCGAACCGGGCTGTAGCTGTAAGTCCAGTAAACTTCTTCTAAATAACCATTGCGAATAATCGGCACTAATTGGTTTTCGTTCCAAATAGATTCGCCCCGCTTCATCACCGCATCGATTTGTTCGCCAATAATATGCCAAATCTCGTGCCAAAATTCTTTTCCCCTACTTCCCAAGGCTTGGGGGTGTCTATCCGCTCCTAAACTCGGACGATAGCCATCGTTGTAAAACTGAATTAACTCTTCTCCCCAAAACAAAAACATCGGATGACGAGAAGTAAGCAATATACTTAAAGTTATTTTCAGGCTTTGCGACCAAGTTTCAACCGCACCAAGGCTTGTTTGTTCCCAATCAAAAGAACGCATTAGCCCAGCCATTTCGCTGTTTCCAACAAAAACGTCTTCCCGAACCCTCAAATTTTGCTTGGATTTCACGATCGCAACCCCGCTTGTGGGAAATACATCTTTACAGCCACACTTTGCTTCTTAAGTGTCAAAATATAACTTAATTTTGGAATTTTTACCTTGAGTATTTTTTTACCCAAAAGCATTTAAATAGAATTATTAATTAGATTATTAAACAATATAACTTTAAATATATATTACAACAGAGAGTTATTTGACAGCATCAAATTCGATCTAATCAATGTTAAGCTAACTACAAAATTTGTATTACAATCTCCCTTTTTATTCAAATAGAATACAACTACTTAATTGTTTTAAATCTTTTATATAATACTTTAACTATCTTCAGACAGATTAATTTATAGATTTTTTATTACTTTCGATATTCCTTTTTCTATCTAAAGGATGATTTCGATCTATGGCTATTGACTGCTATATACTACAAATGTAGTATGTAAAGCTTGAAGACGATAGACGATGGCAAGGCAATTCATAGCGCGTGCGTCATGGCAAATATACGAGATATCGTTAATTATTTTCGTCCGTACTGGAAGCTGAGTGTATTTAGTATAGCGGCATCCAGTATTTATGAGATTTTAGATTTACTAGTACCTTATGCGATTGGACAGATACTGAATCTGCTTTCAGGACAACCATTAGATGGATTTTTGAGGAGTGCGATCGCCACAATTTCTACAATTACAAATTATCCAGTAAATAACACTTTATCTTATGGTGTTTTACTTGGTTTAATATTTTTGGTCACGGTAGTAAGAGCGCCGACACAGCCGTGGTTGAGCAGTTGGTTTCACTGGGATATTGCTTTAAAAGCGCGAAAAAACCAAAGTCAAAAAGCAGTAGAGAAAATTCTTACATTACCATTAGAGTTTTACGATGAAAACAACCCTGGAAGGATAGCTTCAAGAGTAGCAAAAGGAATTACCAATCATACTTTTACTTATCCAGAAGTCACGGGACAATTGTTTCCTAAACTGTTTAGAGTTTTGGGAATTTTTATATTTATTTGCTTCGTTGATTGGCGGATTGCGGCTTTATTTTTGATTTCTTTTGTAGTGATTCTCAGCTTTACTTTAAAGCATTTACAGCGATTAATTGAACAAGAAAGTCGCTTGGATAAATACGGGGAAAATACAGAAAGTCGGACATCCGAAATTGTTAGCAACATCAAAACAGTTAAAGCATTTGCCACCGAAGCCAAAGAATTAAAGCGTCAAAAACAACGCTTTGAACGCGAATTAAAGGTAGTGACATATCGCATCCATATAGGTTACATAAAGCTGAATACTTGGCAAAAAAGTTTAATTCAGTTTTGCGTATTCGTCGTACTTGGTTTAACTTTAGCTGCAACCATAGAAGGTAGAATTACCTTGGGTAACTTTATCGCCACCTTAACTTTATCGAGCATGGCATATGCGGAACTAGAACCAATCAGCATCCTTGCAGAGATGTTTGCTCGTCGTTACAGTTCCATGTTGAGGTTTCACGAATTTCTACAAGAACCATCGGGAGTTGATTCCCAGGGGCTTTTAGAAGAACGAAAACCAGAGAATTCCTATAATTTTACGGGTAAAGTTGAATTTTCGCATTTAAGTTTTGGTTACGAATCCGAACGCCGGATTTTACACGATATTAATCTGCTAATCGAACCATATCAAACAGTAGCATTAGTAGGACGTAGTGGTTCGGGTAAATCGACATTACTAAAACTGCTGTTTCGCTACTTTGAACCGCAGCAAGGGAAAATACTGATTGATGGTGAAGATATTCGCAACTTAAATGTTGGGGAGTACCGCAGGAGATTGGCGATCGTTCACCAAGAAGTAGATATTTTCAACGGTACGGTTTTGGATAACCTTACCTACGGAAACGAAAACGTAACTTTTGCCGAAGTCGAAGAAGCTTGTAGAATAGCCAAACTCGATGAAGTAATTAGTTTACTACCCGAAGGTTACTACACCGTAGTCGGGGAGCGGGGAGTCAGGTTATCAGGAGGGCAAAGACAGCGAGTTGGGATAGCTAGAGCGTTGTTAGTAAATCCAGACGTACTCGTATTTGACGAAGCCACATCCAGCTTAGACTACGAATCCGAGCGATCGATCCAGCTAGCCATGAGTTCCATACAAGGAACCCGTACCACCATAGTCATCGCTCACCGACTGAGTACCGTCAGAGAAGCCGATAAAATTGTGGTTTTAGATAACGGCAGAATCGTAGAAATCGGTAGTCATGAAGAGCTATTGCAAGAACAAGGAATTTACAAAAGATTGCATTCACTGCAAGAGACTGGAGAGTTATTGAGTTAGGAGTTAGGAGTTAGGAGTTAGGAATTGGGGATTGGGGATTGGGGATTGGTAATTGGGGATTAAAATGTATGGGGAACAATGAGAAGTATATGAAGCGATCGCGAGTAAGGTAAATACAACTTACGCAAAGCCCCCCTTAAATAAGGGGGGTTGGGGGGATCTGGGATTGGGAATTGGGTATTAAATGAGGAACAATCAGAAGTATAGGAATTAATAGCGAGCAAGATGAATTAATAGCGTGAAAGATAAATAAGTAGCGAGCAAGATAAATAAGTAGCGAGCAAGATGAATTAATAGCGTGAAAGATAAATAAGTAGCGAGCAAGATAAATAAGTAGCGAGCAAGATGCTCGCACTACAAATAATTTCAGAATTCCTCTTGTCCCATTCCCCATGCCCCATGCCCATTTCAAGAGTTTCTCAAAAAAAACTTTGGTATTTCCCAAACCTTGTGATACTATTAGTAATCGTGAGACGACATGGGTCGGTGTCCGAGTGGTTAATGGAGGCGGACTGTAAATCCGCTGGCTTCGCCTACGCTGGTTCAAATCCAGCTCGGCCCATCTCACTTCTAGATTTTGGATTTTCTTGATAATAGTCCAAAGTCTAGAAAACAAAGATTTTTCGCCGATGTAGCTCAGTGGTAGAGCACACCCTTGGTAAGGGTGAGGTCACGAGTTCGACTCTCGTCATCGGCTTATTTGATTTTGGATTGTTTTTCTAAAATGAGGCTATAAAGGTTTCAATTGGGATAATTCAATTTTAATAAGTTAAAAAGGCGATCGCATTTGCAGAAGGTAAAGCCGTGATTTACTTATGATTAGATAGATTTATAAATTAGTAGTAACAGTTAAGCTCGTAGGTAAGGGTCAGGTGTTAATATCATCATCATGAATACTACCATCAGGCATAGTTGCTCCTTCTAAATATGTATCATTTAAATCAACACCAATTATATTCGCACCCTGAAGGTTAGCATACTTAAAATCGGCAAATTTCATTTTAGAAAAACTCAAGTTCGCATCCTTAAGAACAGCGCTCCTCAGATTTACATTCGTAAGGTCAGCATTACTCAAATTAATACCACTTAAATTACAACCGCCTAAGTTACAATCTCTCAAATTGGCACCTATCAAGCAGGCATTACTAAGTTTAGCAAGGGTAAGATCGGTTAAGCTGAAATTTGCACAATTAAGTTTACTATTACTGAAGTTAGTTTTTCTTAAATTGGCATGGCTAAGATTAGCGTTGCTCAGGTCTGTTTTATTAAAATTGGCATTACTCAGGTTGGCACTATTAAGATCGGCACCAATGAGGCAACTTGCTTCTAGCTCAGCACCACTGAGATTAGCATTAATTAAGTTGGCTTCACGTAGGTCTACCCACCTTAATTCTGCTTTACTTAGATCGGCATCGGTCAAGTCTACTTTCCTCAGATTTGCTCTTATTATTTGTGCATTATGTAATTTTGCTGCTTTTAAGATAGCCCCACTTAAGTTTGCCCATTGAAGCTCACTATTTTGCAGGCAAGCCCCACTGAGGTCTGCATCAACGAGTTCTGCGTAGATAAATTTGGCTGCTTGCAGGTTGGCTTTACCAAGCTTTGCTGCCCTTAAAGACGCTCCATTTAATGTTGCCTCTTCTAAATCCGTTTCTCTCAAGTCTGCCTTATCCAGATTTGCATTGTTTAAGTTAGTGTTACGAAATATCACTTTATAAAGTATTGCTCCAGTGAGATTTAAGTCCGTTAAGCACAGTCCACTAAGATTAGCCTCACTCAAGTCTACTTCAAAAAAATCCCTTTCTCCATCTGCATATCGTTTACGAAATTCTGAACCAAGCATTCGCATTGAGGAAACTGCTTTTAAGGGAAAAAGTTCACACAAGTCGCAGTTAAAGTAATTGCACAAAACTTCAGCAGTGTTACAGTCAATCCGGTCAAATTCCTCTCTATAAAGCCTACCGATGGCATTAATACTAAGACCAGTTTCTTTACCTAGCTGGTACTGAGATAGCTGTTTTTTATGCATCAAATTCTTTAAGTTGCAGCGAATTTTTTTCACGGTCGCTAATGTTGCTTTTTACAGATAAGAGGATGTATAATCACTGCTAACTATAGCACAGTGTACTCACGCTAGTGAATATACGATAGCGTTAGTAATGCGCAATTGTAAATAGATGTCCAACTATTCTAAAACAGTTGAAATTATGGAAACTACCATTCAAATAGGGGACTCAAGCAAATTATGGTCGCCGGTAATTGGTGAAGAGACACAAGCTTTACTTAATCACCTTGGTCTTCCCGATGAAGAGAGCCGAAATAGGATACAGAACGAGGCAACTCAGGTAATGCAGAAGTGTGTACCACCAACTTCATTTAGTGGTAGCAAGACAGGAATAGCCAATGGACTTGTCCAAGCTGGTAAAACAATGGGTTTTACAACAGTTACAGCTTTAGCTTGTGACAATGGCTACCGAATGGTTATTGTGATTGCAGGAACTAAAACAAACCTATTTAAGCAGTCAAATAAAAGGCTGACAAAAGATTTACGCTTGGATATACGCAGCGATCGCAAATGGAAATATTTTGAAAATCCACGAGAGAATAAACGACGAAATATACAAAGTACTTTGGACACATGGAATGATTCTTCAGTACCGGAAGACGAGAGACAAATAGCACTTTTAACGGTAATGAAGCAAAATCATCACCTGCAACACTTGAAAGACTTGCTTGGCAATATGGATTTGCAAGGAGTACCAGTACTAATAATTGATGACGAGGCAGATCAAGCAGGGCTAAATAACAAAGTCAATCAAGGACAAATAAGTACAATTTACCGCCACTTGATTGAGCTTCGACAATTACTTCCTCATCATTCTTTCTTGCAATATACTGCAACACCACAAGCCCCTTTGCTAATAAATATTGTTGATTTACTTTCGCCAGACTTTGCTGAAGTGCTGACTCCTGGTGCGGATTATACAGGAGGTAAAGAGTTTTTCCTACAAAATCCAAAACTGATCAAAACTATACCATCTGAAGAAATTCCGACTAAAAACAATGAGGTTATTGAGACTCCTGAAAGTTTCTTGTATGCCATGATGTTGTTCTACCTGGGAGTAGCTGCTGGTTATGTTCAGGATAAAGGTAGAGGAAATCGTTCAATGATGGTTCATCCATCACAAAAAACTGCTCCTCATGGAGAATATTTTCATTGGGCTAGACAGGTAAATAATCAATGGAAAAAAATTATATCTGAGGATACAAAAGAACTAAGTCGAATAAAGTTACTAGGAGATTTTAATAAAGCCTATCAAGACTTAGTTCAAACTGTCCCTGACTTGCCATCTTTTGAAGAACTTGTTAACACTCTTCCACGTACAATTAATCAGACGAATATCCAAGAGATAAATGCTACTGGAGGAAAAACGCCGCAAATTGATTGGAGAAATGAATATGCTCATATCCTTATTGGTGGACAAGCAATGGATAGGGGTTTTACAGTAGAAGGATTGACTGTAACCTATATGCCTAGAGGTGCTGGTGTTGGAAACGCAGATACTCTCCAGCAGAGAGCGCGTTTTTTTGGATACAAGCGCTCATATTTAGGTTACTGTCGTGTTTTTTTGGAGCAGGATGTAAAAGATGCTTTCGTAAGCTACGTAGAGCATGAGGAAGAAATACGCGAACAATTGAAAAGATACGGAAGCAGACCGTTATCCGAATGGAAACGTGCCTTTTTAATGGGTAATGCTCTCAAAAAGCCGACTAGAAAAAATGTATTGGATTTACCTTTGATGAGAGGTGGATTTAGCAATGACTGGTATGCACCTAATTATCCTCATGACTCGGATGAAAATGTTATCAACACAAATCGGGAGTTGGTAGATAAATTTTGGTCCCATTTAACTCATATGGATGAAAAACAGTTCGGAAAAATATTGGTTAAAAAACACTCATTTGCAACTGATATTCCTTTACAAAAAACTTTTGAACAACTTATTATCAATTTTCGCACAACGCACCCGAGTGATTCGCTACGATTGACTGGACTCATACTACAAGTAGGGCATTACTTGAAACAAAATCCCGATGAACTCTGTGATATCTACTTTATAGATAAGGGTAATCATCAACGTAAAAGAACTGTCAGTAACTCAGGTAAGCTAAATTTATTTCAAGGAAGAGATCCTTCTACAGAACCAGGAAAATACCCAGGCGACAAAAAAATTAAGGTTGAGGATAGATTGACTATTCAAATTCATAAACTTAAACTTCATTTAGATGAAGAGGAAGAAATTGAGAATGTTAGAGTAATTGCTATATGGGTTCCAAAAAAAATGGAGTTTGATTGGGTCATCCAAGATCAAGGCGGTGCCCTGTAAAAGTAGTTGTTATTTGATAAATATGCCGGGTTTCGTTCCTCAAAAATCACTTTTTACAACAGAGAAAACCTGTTGCTAAGAAGTAAGTCGCCACCCTACAATTTTTTGTTAATTGAATATCGTAAATAAAGTAAACTAATTAACAACTTTTACCTGTATTATTTTAGCCAAAGTTGTGAACAAAAGTTGTGAGCCTCATTTTTAATGTCCCTACCGTTAACGATAAGTTAAAAGACTTTGAGCGGCTGTTCGAGTTATGGCAAAAGGTCGAAACCGAAGCAACAGAAGTAATATTCGATTTTTCTCAATGTTGGTTTTTACGACCAAATGCTGTCGCTTTTTTAGGTGGTTTAATCCGCTTGATTCAAATCAAAGGCGGAAAAGTTACATTTAAATGGGCTACTCTTCACAAAAAGGTAAGAAGAAATCTAGAACAAAATGGTTTCATGTATGTCTTCGGGGATGATAAAGAACCTTGGCAAGGTAACTCCATTCCTTATAGAGAAGATCCATATCAAGACAAAGATAGTTTGGTTGACTACCTAACGGAACAATGGTTAGGTAGAGATTGGGTTCATATAGGTCAGATTTTACAAAGTATTATTGTAGGAACAACGCTGGAAATTTATGCTAATGCTTTTGAACACGGGCAAACAGAGATTGGCGTATTTAGTTGCGGACAGCACTATCCCAATTTAGGCGAACTCAAACTAACAGTAGTTGATTTTGGGGTGGGAATTCCTCATAATGTACGTAACTTCCAACAAAATCCTCATCTACCAGCACATAAAGCACTTGAATGGGCTTTTCAACCAGGTACGACCACTAGACGCGGTAATGTAACGGGTGGTGTTGGTCTTGAGAGTTTAAAAAGGTTTGTTCAGATAAACAAAGGAAAACTTGAAATTTTCAGTCATGATGGATATGTCATAATTGATAAACAACAAGAAACTTACAATAATTTGTCTAGTTTTTTCGGAGGTACGCTGGTTAACATCACACTTTCATGTGATGAGTCTTATTATTCATTGACCTTTGAGCCAGATGATGAGCCATTATTTTAAGGGAAGATTTAGACGATGAAATATGAAATCCTCACCCTAATAGGCAAAAACTGCATTACACCTGAAGATGGTCAAAAGGTGTATGAATTAGCTCATCCAGAATTATTAGCAGAGCAACCTATAGAATTAGACTTTGCTGAAGTTAAAATTTTTGCTTCCCCATTCTTCAACTTTGCGATTGGACAACTTTTAAAAGATATTCAGCCAGAAAGCCTTAATCGTCTTCTAAAAATTAGCAACTTGAATCCAGTTGGTAAGCAAATACTTAGAAGAGTAATCGAGAACTCAAAGCTGTATTACTCCGACGAAAATAACCGCAAAGCAGTAGACGAAGCGTTGAGCGAACAAGCTGAGAGTGCTTAATGGTAAGCTATACAGTAAGAGCCAAAGTAGTTGATATTCGTTCTGATACGCCAAAAAAAGAAGATACTTTTCTAGTAGATACTAATGTTTGGTACTGGCTTACTTATACAAAAGCAAGCACTACTGCTTTGTTGCCTAAAATCAATCATTATGCTTCATTTTTTTCCAAAGCACTAAATGCTCAATCTTTTCTTTTATACAATGCTCTTTCTCTTGCAGAGTTAGCACATAACATCGAGAAAACGGAAAGAAGAATATTTTCCTCAACAATAAAACCGAAAGAATATCGTCACAATCATTCAGCAGAAAGAACTACGGTTTTTAACGAATTAGAAGCAGCTTGGAGTCAGGTTATATCAATTGCGGTATGTACTGACATTTTAGTTAATGAAGCTACAGCAAAAGCCGCTCTTAAAAGATTTGAAACTCAATTGCTTGATGGCTACGACTTGCTTATATTAGAAGCAATGGAAAAAGCAGGAGTTAAGCAAATAATTACCGATGATGGTGATTATGTAAACGTTTCAGGGATTACAGTCTTTACAGCTAATAATAGTGCGATCGCCGCTGCAACAAGTCAAGGAAAGCTATTAGCAAGATAGCCTTTCATCGGAATTATTTCATTACCATTTAGTTGCTTCAGATTTTTTTAACTCAAAATTCAACATCATCAATTAGTACTTCCAAAGCCGACTCTTTGTTATCTGCTGATAAATTATCAAATACTTGATTTAAAACATCTGGAGACGCATTTTTAACAAACCAATCATCGTTGGGATTTTCTTGAATATCTAAAAAATATTTTAGACGTTCTTCTATAGCTTGCTTATCAGGTTTATCTAGTTGTCCAATTCTATTTAACCAATCTCCTTTTACATCTTTAAAACAGTTGGCATCAGCAGTAAAAATATGGTGAACTAAAGCAAAAGATTGTTTATCAAATCCATTTCGATTTGTAGGATTAATTGGGTAAGCTGTTGGTAAGCCTTTATCTCTTTCTCGCATATTAAAAGTTAAAGGGATAGCGGTAAAAGTGTCTAAACAGTTGATACCGTTTTTAAATTTATCGGATGTCCAAATAATATAAGGCTGTTTTCCACGAAACACCATACCGTAATTAATTATTTGCCTGCAATCAGCGGTTTTACAGGAAATTTTATCCGATTCATCTAAATTATAAATGTGAATATGACCGAGTTTACAACGAAGAGATACGCGGTAGGGATTTATAAAATATATCCAGCCCTGTCTAGGTTTATTTCCAGCCACTCGATCATCCTAATCTAATTCACTTATTAATTTTTCTCGTTCGGTTTGTAGGTTAAGTTTAACTTTTTCTTCTGATTTATGTTTATCTTTAACTTCAACCATTGGAGCAGTACTATATACGTAATCTGATAACTGATTAATTTTATCTTGTCCCGAACCAGACCATTCTCTTCTTATATTATCAAGAATTAATTTTAAGCCAACAGGTAATTGTAAATCATCGATATTACCTGTTTTCATACCAAGTTTAATAAAGGTTGTATTAAATTCAGTTTCTATACTAATTTCTTTGCCATTCATTTTATCCAAAGCAGTATTTATATCTTCGTGCCAAGCACCTAAATGATAATAATACCAATCTAGTTGAGTAAGTTGTTTCCCCGTCCATTTCACTGCATAAAGGTCAGCTAAATACAAAAACCGGATCGTCTGTATTTTGCTAACATGACCTTTTGTCGCGTATGCAAAGTATTTTATCAGCTTGTCTAACATGGCTTTTATTGAAAAATATTTTTTAGTAGTGCGAGCATCTTGCTCGCTAGTCGTAGGTTGGTTTAGTCGTAGTCGTAGGTTGGGTTAAACACGAAAAGCAATTTAAATTCTAACGATAATTTATATTTTCGTGTCGTAACCCAACATCGTAAATGTAGATAAGCAATATTATTTTTAATGATATGTGGAATGTTGGGTTACGACGCTTTGATTACTTTGAGTTTGCAACGATATTTTAGAGATGCGTCTAACCCAACCTGCAAATACTAACTACTAACTGTTAAACCGATACATCATTACCTTAGCTTTGGCATCTTCCTCGACAAATACTAAATATTCGCCATTTTTACGCTTAAAAGCACGTACACCATAAGGTATGTCAACCCAACCAGTTTCCCCGAAGACTTCCGCACCGGGTTTCAAAATCTTCACCTGTCTTCCCGTTTTCGCATCGTAAACGTAAACTTCGGCTTTCTTCACGGTGACTGCAAATACATAATCTCCCGCTATACTCATTGCTGCTGGATTCAATACTTCCGGAGGTGCGCTTTTATCTACAGGAAGCACTATTCGATATGTTGGTTTACGATTTCCTTTGCTCCAGTTGTCGTAACGAGCGATTTCCGAGCCGATTAATTTCGCGTAATCGCTGTTAATTGAGGGATTGTCTGGGGTATAACCGGATAAATACATGGTGTCGGTTTCGGGGAAATATTCGATTCTGCGTAAGTCACCAAATATTTTGGGATGGTTGATTTTTTCCATCTTGCTGTAGCTGTAGATGGGGTTGCCATTTTGATCTAATCCCTGCAAAGGAAAATGACGAATCCCAACACCATCTTGAGTACGCAAAGTTTTCCAAATGTCGCCTTTACTATCTACCCACCATCCACCAATATAGGGATTATCTTCACTTTTATCGTATTCATTCTGCTCAAATTTACCGTTACCGTTTTTATCGCGCCAAATCCATTCACCTTCCGAAGGTTGAAAAGGAGGAAAATCACCTCCGATAGCTTGTTTACCCTCTGGGTGAGTACCGACAAACATTCCTGAAGGTATGGCAATTTCACCATCTGTTTGTTTGTTGAAACGGTAGATTTGCAGCTTTCCACCGTACATATCTGTTAAATATAAAAAGGTTTTACCTTGAATATGACGTACAAATGGTGCATCTGAGGGGATATGCAAGCGAGGGTCTTGAGGATATTTGAAAGCGTTTAAAGTATAACCTTCGTAAGTTGCTTCTTTTCCAGGTGGCTTGCTGTAATCCATTGCGAAGCGTTCGTTTTTGGTATATACATCCAAGCCGTTGGTTGCTGGATCTACATCAGCGTTATCGAGAAATTGTAAACCTAATAGCTTCCACTGTAATTTACCCGATGCGGAAAAACTACGTAAATCTACTCCCGATCGCTCAAAACCATCATTACTAATATAAATATTACCCCAACTGTCGCTACCGACTCCCGAAATCCCGTAAAATTTTAAATCTTTGACTTCTCCAGGAATCCCTGCATAAATTCCACCTTTTTCACCAAATGTACCAATTTGTTTCGGTTTATTATTAATATCGTAAACTAAAACTTGCTGGCAAAATCCATTTTCTGCAACCAAAAGTCTACCGCGATTATCAACAGAAACTGCACTTGGTTTATCCAATCCGGAAATAACTCCCGGTAACTGTTTTCCTTGTTTTGAATAATTTACAACTTTATTATCTTGAATTATCCATAAATTACCTGTTTTATCAATAGCAATTTTTCCAGGTTTTGCTAAATTAAAACTACGTAACTCCTGCATCGTATCCGCATTGTAAACGCGCACTTTATTCGCCGCACTATCGCTGACAAATAGCTCTCTGCCTACAGTTGCTAGTCCGGTTACTTCCGAATCGGTACTAACAATTAACATACTTTTATCCCACCCCTTTCCATTCGCAAAAGGTGCAGGTTTCCCAGTTAAATCGTAACGTCGTACACAATACCAATCCGTTCCTTTTGGTGGAAATCCCTCTTTTTTCTGGTCAATTCCCGATTGCTTCATCGCCACATATATATATTTATTATCTCCTGCGATCGCAACTCCACCGTTTCTTCCCCATCCGTGTAAATCCTCAGCTTTACCAATTACATCCCCATTTCTATAAATCCCAACTTCTCTACCAGCTTCATCCCATTCACTATTCGTATAAATAGTTCCATCCGGTGCAACATACATTCCGCTAATTTGAATTTGTACCCATTTATCGCCACCTCCAAAACTATTACCAATCCACGAAGTTGTATAGCTTGAAGAAGCAGCAGGGGTTATTTTTCCATCCAAATCAATTGCAATGATAATCGAAACAGCTATAGCAACACTCAAGATTAACAAAAATTTCTCAGTTTTACGGTATTTAATGTTTCCATTACTAAATAAACTTTGGATATACGAATAAAATCTAAGTAATCGCTTTTTTTGTTTCTGAGAGAATCTGTTCGTTTTTGCCAATATTTTATTCATAAACTTCTTTATTTGTTGCTTTTTACCTATATATAATCTTCTTTTTAAGAATATCTATCAAAAATATCGATAGAAAGAATAGACATTTAATATATTAAGAATCTAGAATATATGGTTAACTAGTGGCGATAAATAAACTTTATCTATAAAACAAGCTAGAATTCATTAATCAGATTGATTTTATATCTAATTTGATTTATATCTTATTTTATCTAATAAAAAAATATGTGTTAAATATATAAAAATGACAATAATTAAACATTTTATTATTTTAAATACCTTATACTTCAGATTAAGCCAAAGCTTTGTAATTCAGCTTTCATTAATAAGAATATAAGCAATTGCAAAGTTTGGATTTGTTTTACACAAAATTCATGAAATTAACACAAGAAATTCAAAGAAATATTGATGATTTTTAAAATGAAATAGGAAAATAGATATTATTGTCAATACTTAGTTTTATATGTATAAATATATTTTCTTTACTGAGAAAGCAAAATATATTTTTATACATAAAAAGGTGCTATAGCTCGTAAGTTATTAATAATTAATATTGGTCTTAATCATTTTAAAGCATCATCTTGCAGAATTTTCGATTCTCAGAAAAAATAGGTATAAACAAGTTAAAATTAGACGAATCATGTCGTTTAACCTATATTTATAGATCCTAAAAAGACCAGAAACACAACTTAGAGTAGATATTAAATTGAAGATTATAGGAAAATTTTATGAGTTACATGGGGGCAGCAAAAGTGATATGTAATGACAAAAACTATACATCAGTGAAGCCTGCATCTATACTTTGCTTGGGTTTGGGATGGTTTCCTAAAACTCCTGGTGGCTTGGAAAGGTACGTTTACGAACTTACATTGAGGTTGGCGAAGAATAAAGACCAAGTAGAATTATGTGGGGTAGGTTTACCCGAAGATGAAGCGAATCTATCCATGACGATGACAAATTTAGCCGCACCAGATACTTCCATATTAAAAAGATTGTGGACGGTAAGGAATAACTTTAAAAAAACCAGGATTACCAAGCCAGATGCAATAAACCTGCACTTTGCCCTGTATAGTCTACCAATATTGGATTTATTGCCCGCAGATGTGCCAATAACCTTTAATTTTCACGGTCCTTGGGCATCTGAATCTCAGCAAGAAGGAGTTGATAGCATTACAGCTTTGCTGAAAAAATCCTTTGTAGAACAAAGAACTTATCAACGTTGCGATCGCTTCATAGTTCTGAGTAAAGCGTTCGGTAATATTCTGCATCAACAGTACCAAATTCCCTGGGAGAAAATTCACATCATCCCCGGTGGAGTTGATATCAATAGTTTCAAACCCGACTTATCGATCGCACAAGCACGTAATAAAATGGGATGGTCGCTAGAACGTCCTACAATATTTACATCTAGACGTTTAGTCCATCGTGTTGGACTCGATAAACTGCTCGCAGCAATAGCTCAAATCAAACCAAAAATTCCCGATATATATTTGGCGATCGCTGGACGAGGACCTCTACAAACCAGCTTAGAGCAACAAGTTATAGAATTAGGACTTGAAGACAACGTGAAATTTTTGGGTTTCCTACCTGATGAACTGTTACCAGTTGCGTATCAAGCAGCAGACCTATCAATAATGCCTTCACAATCCTTTGAAGGTTTTGGGTTAGCAATCGTAGAATCCCTCGCTTGCGGTACCCCCGTCATCTGTACCCCCGTCGGTGGAATGCCGGAAATTCTCGAACCATTTTCACCCGAATTGATTACAGATTCCATCGAAGTCAGCGCGATCGCGAAAAAATTAGAACAGGTATTTTTAGGTGAAATCACCAAACCTTCACGAAAAGAATGTCGCGAATATGCGGTTAACAATTTCGATTGGGATAAAATTGCTCGAGAAGTAAGAAAAGTTATCTTAGCGTAAATAAAATATATTATTGCATCTTTAGGTCTAAGGTACGTCCCTTCACCTGGGAAATTTTCTTGTAACTATTTAATTTCAACTTAAAAGCATCAGGGGTAAAATTGATGATGAAATTAAGCATTATTATACCGTGTTTCAATGCAGCAGATACCATTGCAGTACAGCTAGAAGCACTAGCACAACAAGAATGGTCCCAACCGTGGGAAATTATTATTGCTGACAACGGCTCCACAGATCGAACAATCCAAATTATACAAACCTATCAACAACGTCTGCCTAATTTGAGAGTTGTCGATGCATCCAAAAAACGAGGAGCAGCCCACGCTCGTAATGTTGGTGCTAGCGTTGCAGAGTCTGAATCATTAGCTTTTTGCGATGCTGACGATGAAATTGCTCCCGGTTGGGTTGCAGCAATGGGTAAAGCTTTGTGCGAATATGACTTAGTAGGTGGAAGAGACGAACACTACAAACTTAACGAATCTTGGTTAATTAAAACCTTCGGATGTGAAAACGGTTTTGGAGTTGGTTTCGATCATCCATATTTACCATTGATCAGTGGCAATAACTTTGGTGTTAAACGTCAACTTCATCAAGCCATCGGTGGTTTTGATGAAAATATCGCCATACTTGATGACGTTGATTATGGCTGGAGAATTCAACAGCAGGGAATTAAACCCCATGAAGTAGAAGATGCCATAATTCATTTCCGGTTTCGCAACAGCATCAAAGATATTTGCAGTCGCTCTTGGAACATGGGTTGTCAAGAACCATTAATGTACAAAAAGCATCGACAAATGGGAATGCCTCAACTTATTTCATGGAAAACCATGATTAAAACAGTTGTAATGTTTCCCTTGCGTTTCCTAACTCGATCCCGCGACAAAGGTACTTTAACACAAACCTTAATGGATTTAGCTTGGCGCGGAGGTCAATTACAAGGTTGCTTCAAATATAATTATTTACCTTGGTGAACAAGAGTTAGGAGTTAGGAGTTAAGAGTTAGGAGTTAAGAGTTAGGAGTGAGGAGTTAATTTATTTTGGATTTTAGATTTTAAATTTTGGATTAGAGTTTAAAGTTAGGAGTGAGGAGTTAGGAGTTATGAGTTAGAAGTTAGAAGTTAGGAGTTAAGAATTAGTTATTCTTCCCCTTGTCTCCCCATCCCCCCCTCTCCCCCCTCTTCCCCCTCTTCCCCCTCTTCTCCCTACTCCCTACTCCCCTTTAAAACATGAAAATCTTATTCTTAGATCAAAGCGGTAAACCTGGTGGTGCCGAATTATGTTTAATAGATATTGCCAAACCTTATCAAAATGATTGCTTGGTGGGATTATTTGCGGATGGTTCTTTTAAGGATTTATTAGAAAAAAATCATATTCCGGTAACAGTTTTAACGGATCGAGCCATACAGGTAAAAAAAGAAAGTTCTCTTAGTCAAGGATTAGCAAGTATTACTCAACTTGCACCTTTAATTACCAAAGTCGTAAAAATTGCCCGTAATTATGATTTAATTTACGCAAATACCCAAAAAGCATTAGTTGTAGGTGCGATCGCCAGCTTTTTTAGCAATCGTCCTTTAGTCTTTCACCTCCACGATATTCTTTCACCAGAACACTTTAGCCAAACAAACCGCCGGATTGCGGTGACTTTAGCAAATCGTGCATCTTTAATTATTGTTAATTCTCAAGCTAGTAAAAAAGCCTTTATTGAAGCTGGAGGGAAAGGCGATAAAGTCGAAATAGTTTACAACGGTTTCGATCCCCAAAATTATCTAACTCAAGAATCTGAAATTAAGCAACTTAGAGAAAAATTAGAACTTGAAGACAAATTTATCGTCGGACACTTCAGCCGTCTTGCACCTTGGAAAGGACAACATATATTAATTGAGGCGATCGCAAAATGTCCGCCAGAAGTTACGGTAATCCTAGTTGGAGATGCTTTATTTGGCGAACAAGATTACGTCAAAGAACTGCAACAGCAAATCGATAAATTACAACTCCAAAACCGAGTCAAATTTTTAGGTTTTCGTGACGATATTCCCCTGCTAATGGCAGCTTGCGATCTAGTTGCTCACACCTCCACCGCTCCCGAACCTTTTGGAAGAGTAATTGTAGAAGCCATGCTATCCGGAACACCCGTAGTTGCAGCAGCATCCGGAGGTGCAGTTGAGTTAGTAACAGATGGTATAAACGGTTTTCTAGCGACTCCGGGAAATCCCCAGGAGCTTACCGAAGTTATCAACACCTGCCTATCTGACAAGCAAAAGACTGCCGCCATCGCGTCAACAGCCCGCAACACCGCCAGTCAAAGATTTAATGTAGCAAATATCGATCGGCAAATCGCTCAGTTATTACAAGAGTTAGGAGTTAGGAGTTAGGAGTTAGGAGTTAGGAGTGAGTAGTGAGTAGTCAGGAGTTAGGAGTTAGGAGTTAGGAGTTAGGAGTTAGGAGTTTGAAATTTATCACCTTGTCCCCTTGTCTCCCCATCCCCCCATCTCCCCCCCATCTCCCCATCTCCCCCGAACCCCATCCCCTCACGCTGCTTCTCTTAACTGAGGCTTTTGCGATGCTTCGGGGAATGAAAACTGTAACTGTTCTGCAACTGGTGCAATTTCATGCTGCAAAACTTCTACATCGATATTTACGCTAATCAAATAATTACCCGCATCAGCATCAACTGCTTCAGCGATTAAGTTGGCAATATCCGGACGTTTGGAACTAAGCACGTCACGCAAAATACATTTATCCCATTCGTGCTTGGCTGTAGGGTTGATACTGAGAATAAAGTGCTTAACCATAGGACAAATTTTATTTATTTTCTCAAAGTCTTCTATAGAGCCGTTTGTTCTATCGTAGTTCATTAGTACTAATTTGCCAATATTTCTTCAGGAGTAGGTAAAAATCGAGCGAGAAAATAGAAGATTTCAGCTAAAAGTCTTCTTATGACTTGCTTCTTCGCAAATTATCAAGACTCGCGACTGAAAAAAAGCTTGTTGCTAAAGTATGAGACGAGTTTATTCCTACAGTGAGAGCAAAGACAAAACGATAACATCTATCGTGTTTATTAGTGGTCCTTGGGTTGTGGCTGACACAATTAAAAGTGCTTTTGACTAGCGCCATTCCCATTCCCCAGTCCTTGGATTAGCTGATTTCGTCGAAAGTATCGTTTTTATTGTTGAAACCTCAAAGGAAAATTACCATGAAGCTTACCAATTTATCTAAAACTGTTTGTGCTAGCGCTTTCGCTGTTAGTGTAGCTGCTTTACCTTTATCGCTTCCTGCATCTGCTCAAACAGGAAATTTAGATACCGATGTGAATAGAACAGTCGCCGTTCGAGAAAATGACGGTTTTGATTGGGGATGGTTAGGCTTATTAGGTTTGTTAGGCTTAGCAGGATTAGGAGGTCGTAACAAGCGTAATGATACAGTAGCTTATCGCGACCCTAACGATGTTACCGGAACTGGTACTACAGGAACCCCCAGATATTAAATAATTTGTAATACAGACTTCCATCAAAGTGAAAAACCGGGTTTCTAAATACAGCATTTAAGTTCTACTGCATTAGTCTCAAGAAACTCGGTTTTTTTGTTATTTTTGAGAATATTGATAATTGTTAATTGTTCATTGAATTCAGCCAAACCGATTGTTGTAATACGGGAATAGAAATTCCGGCTTTATCGAAAGCAATTTTGAGACGACGGCGGAATTCTCTGGCTACATCCCATTGTTTGAGAGGTTGGGTTTTAATCCAGACGCGAACCACTAAACCGCGATCGCCAAAGTTATCGACTCCTAAAACTTCGGGTGGTTCGATAATTTGATGTTCCCATCGCGTATCTTTATCCATTTCTAAACCAACAGTTTCAATTAGCTTCAAAACTTGGTCAATATCCGTTTGATAAGGGATTGGAATAGTCAAATCGGCACGGGACCAACGACTTGAAAGGTTAGCAACTATTTTTATTTCACTATTGGGAATCGTAATTAAACGTCCTTCGGCATCGCGTACCTGCGTTATCCGTAAATTGAGATTTTCTACCAATCCCCCCACGTCACCGACGTTAATTACGTCACCCAAAGCGTACTGGTCTTCTACAATAATTAAAAAGCCGTTGATTGCATCTTTAATCAAGCTTTGAGAAGCTAGGGAAAGAGCAACACCGATCAAACTTACACCAGCTAATAAAGGAACGATATCTATTCCTAAAGCCGTCAGCGCTACCAAAACACCGATTGCCAGCCATACAAGAGTAATTATACCTTTTGATACACCAGATATAGTAGAAACTCGTAGTTGCAGTCTTTCGGAAGTTTCTGGAGTTATTAAAGTACTGCTGCGGACAAAAGCAGTTGTAAAGCGGTCAATTAATAGATAGGTGAGGCGAATTGCTACATAAGTTCCCAGTCCTACAATACCCAACCTTAAAGGAATTCGTATGGCTGCGATAATTCCTACTTCAATTGCTCTGGTATAGGGAAATAAACTCAGTATTAATAAAGTTCCGCCAGTCCAGATTACAGCTTGAGTTATTTGAAAAATTCGTCGCTTGACTTCTAAAATATGCCGATTTTGCTGATGGCTCAGTTGTGTTGTAATCGGTTTAGCCACTCGTACATCTGAAGTAGGCGGCTTTAACATGAAATTCCGCTTGGAACGACGGGATAAGTGCCAGACTCCCCAACTCATTAAAATCATTCCCCCGCCAATAGCCACGGCTATCTTGGTTTGATTGATAATAAATTCAGGTCGTCGCTCCAGCTTGGCTTGTTTTAAACTCTCGTTGATATCTTGCTTCAAATTCAAAGCCAAAATTTGAGGCTGAACCTGTCGCAACTTTGCATCTTCTTGGGTGACAGTTAAAAGATATTGCTCGTTGACATAAATTACTGGTAATCCATTTTGAGACTGAACCTCAACATTAAGCTTGGCATCATTCGAGCGGAGGTAATTTTTGCTAATTTCAGCCAGCTTTTGATTTATATCTCGCGATCGCTCATTAATACTTGCTCTTGGAGCAGTTATTTGAAACAAACGACGACCATCTAAATAAATCCAACTACTAACAACTTTGTTTTCTAAATCTTTAATATCTAACGAAGGTGTTGGTACTTGAGGTACAAAGGGAATCTGCGCCATGCCTACCTTGGCATCAATCCCCACAATTATCAATAACGAACATAAAGCAATAACAATAAATCGATAGCGCAATGTATATATACCTCCTTTTCCTGTTTGGAGTTAGCTGACACCGATTGTGGCAAATAGTTTCTGCAAATGTACCTACCGTTAGGCAAGTTTACCCAACTTAGTATAAATTTTTCTCTCCCCATCTCCCTCTTCCCCCTCTCCCCATCTCCCCCCTCTTCCCCTCGGTTGACATTTTTGCTATCAAACGGGATATTGTGCAAAGAACCATATGGCATTCACAGTGTAAGATTCAAATCATGCTTATTTGCCAGACTTGTTCTAATCTAGTAGAGTGCGTCTTATTGGATGCAACATTTTTACCAGAAAGAGGAATTATTTAATGACTGCAACATCTCCCCGATTAAAGCACGAGGTTAAAGACCTTGGCTTAGCTGCTTTGGGAAGACAACGTATCAATTGGGCTGGACGCGAAATGCCTGTTTTAGGACAAATTCGCGATCGCTTTGCTAAAGAAAAGCCCTTTGAGGGAATACGTTTAGTAGCTTGTTCTCATATCACGACAGAAACAGCACATTTGGCGATCGCGCTAAAAGCTGGTGGTGCGGATGCACTATTAATTGCTAGCAATCCCCTATCAACTCAAAATGACGTAGCTGCAAGTCTTGTAGCCGATCATGAAATTCCAGTCTTTGCTATTAAAGGCGAAGATGACGAAACCTATAAACGTCACGTTGAAATTGCTTTAGATCACCGTCCTAACATCATTATTGATGACGGCTCTGATGTAGTTGCAACCTTAGTACAAAACCGTAAAAATCAACTTTCCGATCTTATCGGTACTACAGAAGAAACCACAACCGGAATTGTTCGCTTGCGTGCAATGTTGAATGATGGCGTGCTAACATTCCCGGCGATGAACGTCAACGACGCTGACACCAAGCATTTCTTCGATAACCGCTACGGTACCGGACAATCAACTCTTGATGGAATTATCCGCGCTACCAACGTTCTATTAGCTGGTAAATGCATTGTTGTTGCTGGTTACGGCTGGTGCGGTAAAGGTGCTGCACTCCGCTCTAGAGGTATGGGTGGTAACGTCATTGTTACTGAAGTTGACCCCATCAGAGCTATTGAAGCAGTAATGGATGGTTTCCGCGTTTTGCCAATGGCGGAAGCAGCACCTCAAGGCGATTTATTTATCACCGTTACTGGTAACAAACACGTAATTCGCCCCGAACACTTCGACGTAATGAAAGACGGCGCGATGGTTTGTAACTCCGGTCACTTTGACATTGAAATTGACCTCAAATCCTTGGGTGCAAAAGCGTCTGAAGTGAAGGAAGTTCGTAATTTCACCCAACAGTATAAGTTGCCCAGTGGTAAATCAATTGTTGTCCTTGGTGAAGGACGCTTGATTAACCTCGCGGCTGCGGAAGGACACCCCAGCGCTGTAATGGACATGAGTTTTGCAAACCAAGCTTTGGCTTGCGAATACCTAGTGAAGAATAAAGGTAAACTCGAACCCGGTTTGTATTCGATTCCTGAAGAAGTAGACAAAGATATTGCTCGCTTGAAGTTGGAAGCAATGGGCATCAAAATTGATACTCTAACTTCAGCACAAATTGAGTACATGAATTCTTGGACTTCTGGAACTTAATTTCATTCCAAGTTGAGATTAAATTCTCACTTTTACTTTTTTAATTGGATGGGCTATAATGCCCATCTTTTTTTTTGCTAAGCAACATTACTTGTATTAAATTGATGAAGAATAAAATTTATTTTTCATAAAAAGTTTAGTTTGTGTTAAAAATTTCCGTAAACACACTACTAATATTTAAGCGGGTTCTGGTTTTGCGATATGCCTGAAGTTGAAATTGAACTTGAAGATTTGCAAAAAGCCGTTATTCATCTACAAGATGCTGTAGATGTGATGAAGCCATTAGAAAATGCGGTTAGGGTTGAAATACATGATTTCACCACTGTATTTTTCTTTTTAGAATCAGCAAAAGATGCATTATTTCGAGCCAACATTCCGAATGCAGCCTTTTCTATGGATAAAGTTATAAAAAATATTAGGGCAGCCTGTAAAGCAAAATCGGAAAAACAGCAGAAAAGGTTAATTGCAGGGGTATTAGATGCTTTAAATCGGGTTTTGGACTCGATAGAAAAATCAATAGCTAATGTTGTAACGCCTATAATTACCTATATGAGTTACGAACAGTTATTGACTAGACTTGCAGCTTATTCATAATCTAAACTGCTAAGTAAGTCGGCGTTAAAAAATCAAGGTATATCCGAAGCGAGGGTCACTACGTGAAACGTTAACGCAGCGTCTCCCGGAGGGAGATAGCAATCCCAAGGGTTTGATGATTGTTTACATCCTGTTATATGCCAAGGGGTTTATTTGTGCCGAGTTACTTACTACCACATGGAATAGCTTCAAAAAACTTCATCATAGTTTGATAGTTTGCTGAAGATATTGTTGCCAATTTGGCATTATTCGTTTCGGATTTCTCTTTAAAGTAAATATTAATTGCCTCTTTTTTTCCTTCTCTACCTCCTGAAACAAGGGGCATTCCAGAATCAAAAGAAGCAAAATTTACCGATTTATTATAGGGCTATGTATTTATTCGTTTGGAACCAAAAATAAACCCGATCGAACTGGCTACTGAAATAGTTGAACTTTAAAATTCGGACGGTAAATTTCCGATCCTGTTAGATTAGAGTAGTAAGTATGAAATCTGAAGCGAACCCCATAAATCATTCCGGAGGCTCAAAATGAAAAACAGTTCGCAACACCTTTTCTTTGACTTCTGAGAGGCAAATGTTTATTTACCTTTTAAAAAACAAAAATCACATAGATAACTGTGGGGTTTTCGTTGTAGAAATAAGACTTACTCCCTGTTCGCAAGTTGAAACCAAAATTAAAGAAGTTTATTGTAAATAAACATACTTAGTAACAAATTGTTCCAAAAAGGTCAATACAGGACAAATTAAGCGCGAATCTCTTACAATTAGAATTTTCAAGTCCCGTTTTCCTTATCCTTACTTGCTCATATCGTAAAGATAAACTTAATTTTAACTGCCCAGAACTGATGTTTAAAATCCCAAATTCTAAAAACTTGGCTACTCCATTAGATTATAAAGGAGTTTACCCTTGTCCGGTGTGTCGGGTAGGAAAAGTTCAAAATATGCCTTTAATGGAGGCAATGTCTTGTGATTTTTGCCATCAAATTTTTATCGTCAACTTAGAACAACAACAACTGAAAATGCCTTCGCGGGAACCTCCTTTAGTTTGGCGGTGGAAAGGATTTTACTGGACGGAAGCTCATTTAGAAGGAGTTGAATTTGGTTGGGGTTATATATTAGCAACAGTTGCTTTTGTGTTACTTCCCACTAGTTTAATAGGATTAGTTGCTTATAATTTTCCCCCAGACCCAAATGCCCCTTTATCTTGGGTTCCTTATATTTGGACATTACTAACATTTTTTTCTCATTTAACAATTATTGTTTGGCTATTCATAGAGGTTTATCAAATTCCAATTCAAGCCTATTTTAGAGCCTTAAAACAGCATTTTGTTAGTTAAGGTATCAAGTATTAATGATAAGGGAAATGCTGTACTAAGGCGGCTTCCGTAAAATGTGTCTTTAGACCAAAGCTGATTGCAGGTAATAAAGCTGCCACCAATATGTTATTATCAATAAATAATTTTGCCTTCGCCCGCTATCTTTGAGATGGTGGGTTCGTTTATTTTGAACATTTACAGCATTTCTGTTCCCTATTCTTTGTTCCCTGTTTCCTGTTTCCTATGCGTTAATATCCTAAATAATGTAAACCAATTGACTGCAATATGAAGCCAGATTCACTACTAACAGAAGTCATATTAACCTCATCACATCAGTCTCTAGGCAACATCAAACTTGATTGGACACCACAACCTGGAAATTATATTGACTATCAAGGTAAAACCTACGCAGTTTTGGAGCGTCATCATCGTTACCAGTTAAAGCAAGGACGCTATTGCTTGCACAAAATTGCTATTTACGTACAATCAGCAAAAAGACCAGATGAAAAAACCTTAGTGAACGGACGCTGGGTAATTGGTAACGCTAAATGTAGCTACAACGCCCTTTCAGAAATTATCCGCTGTGCAGTCAATCCCGAAGGACCTTGCAAAGGCTGCAAATATTTTGAACATTAATTTGAAAATTAATTTGAAAATTAAAATGCTTTGATGCCCATTCTACAATTCCGGCGATCGCAATTCTTCCCCCACAGTTAAACGGCTACCGTTAACAAAATCCCATCCCGACTGGGGACGTTTACCAGCTAACTGTACCTCTCGTAATAATAATAAACCAACTCCTGTTTGTACAATTGCTCCTATACCTTTAACAATGCTGACAACTTCTCCAGGTTTACCTGAGGGGCTTGATAAATCTGGTAGCTTATTTTTTATTTCTTGAAGTGTAACTGGTAGTTGATTTGAGTAGTCCGAATCAAGCGGTGCGGTGGCTGTAATCTTTATCGAGCGATCGCGGAATGTTGCTACGCAATTGGGGTAGAAACCTCTAATTTTATTGTGTAATTCTATAGCACTTTTTGACCAATCCAAGTAATAATCTGATTTTTCGATCAAAGGCGCGTAAGTTGCTTTACTTTCATCTTGAGAAATAGGTTTAATTTCCTGAGTTTGAAATTTTATAAGTGTTTCTACCAGTAAGTCTGCACCCATTAATGATAGTTTTTCTGACAAATCTTGGGCATTATCAAGCAATTTAATGGGTGTAATAGCCTTGAGTAACATTGCGCCGGTATCCATACCCGCATCCATCAACATAGTTGTGATCCCGGTTTCTGATTCTCCATTATGCAAACACCATTGAATCGGGGCTGCACCTCGATATTGCGGTAAAATCGAACCATGCACGTTGATACAAGCTTTCGGCATATCCAGAATCTCTTGTGAGAGAATTTGTCCGTAAGCTACTACAACAAATACGTCTGCATCAATTTCTTTTAATCGATCTAAAGCCGTTTCATCTTTTTTGATTCGAGTCGGCTGCCATACAGGTAAATCCCTTGTTAAAGCAACACTTTTGACCGGGGAAGGTGTGATTTTCTTACCGCGTCCCCGAACTTTATCTGGCTGAGTAACAACTGCAATTACTTCAAAATCTGAGCGATCGAGCAATTTTTCCAACGTGGGAACGGCAAATTCGGGAGTACCGAAAAATACGACTTTCATAAAACCAACTCAGCTAACTTTCAACTTTTAAGACTAACATTGCTGCTGCATCGCCGCCGCGATCGTCAATACTGCTTTGTTATGTAACAATAACTCAATAGATAGAGTGCAATTGATAAATTTATAGATTATACTGATGAAGATTACGGCGAAAGTTAAAAGTTTAATTTTTTTATACTTTAGTAGGAACCGAGCATTTATAGCTAAGCTTCCTTACTGATTCGCGTTACTTCTACTATTGCTACTGAAACTTATATATTATATATTTTGTTGCAAAATACTAAGTAGCGCCTGTATTACGGCTTTTAATTTTTTTTCTACTATTTATTAGATATTTCACATCATAACCGGAATCGGCAGCCGAAATGTGGAATTAGAAATACAACAGGTAGAATAATTTAGGATTCTAATGCCGATATCTATATTAAGTGATTTCAGCTAGATTTAGTCTTGTGTAATTCCTATTCCGAGTGATAAGTATATATTGGCATCTATTTTGTTTTGAGCCAGTATTTAGTTCAGGTGTAAATTTGCGGGTTTTTTACCTACGCTCAAGTTTGCTACTTAATTTATTTTATCCAAACTATGATTTTTTAAACAATTGTTTAGAAAATTGAGTAAAAAAAGGATACGCTGATTTTGTTAAACTGTGCGAAATTAAGGTAGAGCATCTCGCTAAATCTTTAGTTCCCTGTTATACATATAAAATAAAGCCTGCCCTATTGCGTTAGGCATTGCTCCTCCCACAGCAACCGCCCTCTAGAGAGTCAACCAAAAAATGCTGAAACATCTTTTAATGTCGGGATGGTTCCGCGTGCAACCATTTCTGAAGTACGTATTAGTCATAGTACTGATTGCGCCTTTCGTGGGAGCGTCAGCACATGAGAGCTCGGCAAAACAATCACAAGCAACCAAAGTTACCGCCGAAATGCCAGAATTGGATTCGGTGTTAGTAGAGGTTCCTATTGCTAGTGAATATAAATTATTGCAACCAGAAACAGTCAAAACTTTGACATCGGATTCGGATTCTGAGTCAATGAAAATGGCTGCGGTTATCGAGCCAGAAATAACACAGCCTCATGTAGTAGGGTCTTTAACAATAGAGACTCTAACAGAAGGAAAAGAAGTAACACCTTCTAAGAATTCTTTCTCGGTAGATTCCGTAGAAAAAGATCCATTTGCTGAAGTTGAACTTGCGCCACCTACTAATAGTTCTACTAATAGTTCTAAAATAGTACCGAGAAAACTTCCTGGAAATAGAATTAAATTGGTTCAGCGTCTGAAAGCTGCAAAAGCTGAATCTTCAACGAAAAATGTTTTAGTCGCTAAATTGGCAGGTACTAAATCACTCAAAGCAAGTAAAGTCATAGCTTTGAGAAGAAATTTAATTCCTCAACCGACCGATGCGCCCGTAGTAGAAGAACCTACCCAATCAGAATTATCCCAGCAAGATCCAATTGGAAGTCCTCATGCGATTCCTTGGAAATGGATAACCGCTACTCAAGAATCTGTAAGTGCTAATACTGGTTCGGGAATACGTTACTACCGTAGCGTACCCGTAATTTCTCCGGATGGTCGTTATTCTATTTACAGCCGCGTCAAGTTAGAAGTTAAGCCGCAAATGCATCAAAGCCGCGTTAGCAGCGTGCTATTTGTGGAAGATAGAGAAACCAGACAGCTAAAAGTCGTTGCATCGACTTCTGCTTTAGTAGATCCGTTGATCAAAGCTAAGCAAATGCGGGGCGAAGACAGCTCGATCCCTGGAAAAATCGGTGTATTAGTTCCAGTTAGCTGGTCAGAAAATGGCGAGAGTTTCTTAGCACGCAAATTTGAAGGTTTATTCAACACCGCTCACGCTTCAGATCAAGCATTAATTTGGAATCGTCAGAAAAATCGCGCTAATACAGTTGCTCCTTCTCGAAAGAATCACCAGTATGATATTGCTGTTTTACTAGGTTGGAGTAAAAATGCACCTGATAATGTAGTATTTCAAGCTGGCGAAATGGGTGAAGAAACTTGGTCTACAATTACAGTTGCGAATGATGGTAGAACAGTCACAACACCAGTTGTAGATCAGCCTACTACCTTTGATAGAAAAACTACTGATGTTTGGGCTGGACCTCAAGTTGCTTATCAATAATTCATAATTACGATCGCAATATTTAATATAATCCCGTTCTAGTAGACACTAAGACGGGATTTTTCATTTATGTATTTTATTTTGGATATTGGGCATTAGGCTACTCCCTACTCCCTACTCCCTATTCCCTGTTGAAAACATATCCTCTTGCCATCATTTATCTGACTAATATCAATTAAAATTACTCAGACTTTTTTTCACCTTCCGACTCCGAAGCAGAGTCTTTTACTCTACGGATAGGTACATTGGCTATCAAAGCTGTTGTACGTTGGTTACTTTCCAAAGAAAATTCCAAACCTTCAGCTTCAACTTCCACGTAGCGGCAAACAATTTCTAAAATTTCTTGCCGCATTTTTTCTATCATTTGAGGGCTTAAGTCTGCCCGATCGTGAGCAATAACTAATTGCAGGCGACGTTTAACGTCATTGCGACTATTATCCTTACCGCGAAAAAAAAGTCGTTCTAAAAGTTCAAGAATCATTGCAGCCTTATGAGCGCATACTGGATTTGATTAAATAATTTTTGTCCACAATAACTTTCGGAGGCGGGAAAATAGGTTGTCTTGGGACGAGTCAAAATCAAGAAAATCTACTGTTTCCCCTTCCAATCTACGAGCAATGTTATTGTAAGCTGTGGCGGCTAAAGAAGGATTTTCTGATAAAACCAAAGGTTCGCCACGGTTTGTAGAAACAATTACCCGTTCGTCGTCAGGGATTACCCCAATTAGAGGAACTGCTAGAAGTTCTTGAACATCTTGCACTGACATCATATCATTTAACCGAACCATTGCGGGTTTTATCCGGTTAATTATTAAGTGAATGCGCTTTACTCCTTGTGCTTCTAATAACCCTACTACCCGGTCAGCATCACGCACGGCTGCGATTTCGGGAGTTGTAACAATTAAAGCTTCGTTTGCAGGGGCGATCGCATTTTTAAACCCCATTTCGATTCCAGCGGGGCTATCAACGATAATGTACTGGTACTTTTGCGCTAAAGCATTTACCAGCAACTTCATTTGGTCTGGGGTGACTGCTTCTTTGGTGCGATTTTGTGCCGCAGGTAGCAGTACTAAATTGGGTTCGCGCTTATCTTTGACTAAAGCTTGTTCCAAACGACATTCCCTAGCCAAAACCTCCACCGCTGTGTAAACGATGCGGTTTTCGAGTCCCAACAACAAATCCAAATTTCGCAGACCAAAATCAGCGTCAACTAATGCTACCTGGCGACCGAGTTTGGCTAAAGCCATGCCCAGATTGGCTGTAGTAGTGGTTTTTCCGACCCCTCCCTTACCGGAGGTAATGACAACAATTCGAGTCATGATTACGAACGCGCTCGTGATGGCATTAAAAAATATAGAACATTTATGCAGTTACTAGTTATCAGTTACCAGTTATCAATTAACAGCTTTTAACCACTTTTTATGAATGATTTATTCATAAGGCAATTACGTTCATCCTTAGAAAAAATTACAGCCATCGTGGATGTGTCATATTATGTTGACCTGTTAACTGTTAACTGTAATCGTATTTATGGCTCTTGACGGGATCTAGCTAATTGAACTCTAGAAAAATCATTAGCTTTGGTAATGCGGATTCCCTGTGTCGTCATATACGCAACTTCAGCATCAAGCTGCGTAGGCGATTTTTCTGGTGCCCTAGCCAAAGCATCGGCAATTCGCAATTGGGTTGGTTCCATTTGTAAAGCCATAATTGTACATTCGCTGTTACCTTGGGCACCAGCATGAGCTACCCCACGCAGGCGACCCCAAATTAGAATATCGCCATCTGCGACTACAATACCACCTGGATTTACATCTCCCAAGATAATTACACTACCTCTGTGACGAATTTCTACACCAGAACGCACCGTTATTTCCAGATATAATGCTTCAGAGGGCGGTAATGCAGCCGTTTTGGATTCAAAGTTGAAAGCCTTTTTCGGCTGCAATTGTTCTACAGAATAACCAGCACCCGCAGCCGCGATCGCAGTTTGGCGGCGACTGGTACCAACGGATTTGAGTAGCAAGGACATTTCGCTTAAAGTATCGGCAATATCTTGCAGTTGTCTGCTATCAAGTAAGCGATCGTGTGCTACCAAATGTACGTTTATTTTAGAGTTAAAAAACCGTTGCTGCGCTATAAGCCGCAGTTTCATTTGCTGCCAAATTTCAGACCAGGTGTATTCCGATACTTTATCTTCGGATACGGTTGGTAAAGTCAACACTAGTCTATCTTTTTCGCTTCTAATTTCTACCTGTATTTTGCGATCTGCCGCATTTTCTAGCAACGGCGTATCAAGTATCTCATCAATCTGTTGTTCAACTTTTTCTTCCGTCAGGTTTGTTGGTTCCAAAACCGATCGCTCTAAAGTCGGATCGGAATTTTCTTCAACGCTAGTACCATCAAAAACAGGCTCAAGATATGGATTAACAGTAGAATTTTCTTCAACGCTAGTACCATCGAAGACAGATTGATGTGAATTAACAGTAGAATTATCTTCAGCAGTAGCTCGATCTTCAACTGGCTTTGAAGAAAGATTGACATTATTTGGACTGGAAATAAAAGTAACTTCTGTCACGGTAGACTCCTCATCCGAACTAGTAACTGAGGAATCTGTCTGAGAAACATCATTGTTAGAATTAGAATTTGGGATAGCTGAATCAGAAGTCATGCAACACCAGCCAAAACGCGGACATCAAGCAATTCTCGAATATTTAATAACGGGTATTGTAGTTTTAAAAAATATCCATCTAAGATGCGTTTTTTTCTCACAATCTTTCATAAATTAGAATTGTTGGTTATTTAACGCACTAGTTAAGCCAATAAGATTTGGATATTGGATATTTTAATCGATCACTCGGTTTGCACTTTGTTTTATTAAAATTAATCAACCTCACTTAATATTTTTACTGAGTCTTTCATAAACAGTTGCTAAACCATCAGCTTCACCTACATTACCTGGAAATAGTACCACTGGTAAATTAGGAAATTGGGGATGATTTTTTGGAGTACGCACCATTGAAACTCCGGCAAGAATTTGACCGAGTAAACGCG
Source organism: Rivularia sp. (in: cyanobacteria) (assembly GCA_965234645.1). GTDB lineage: Bacteria > Cyanobacteriota > Cyanobacteriia > Cyanobacteriales > Nostocaceae > Rivularia. The sequence goes on from OZ248344.1 coordinate 2,472,816, forward strand.
CTGTTTTTAAAGCTAAACCAGTACTTAAAATATCGTTTGAAGTAATACCTCCTTTACCGATTAAAAATCCGATATCGTCAGGTAAATTTCGTACAACATCCATTAATAAGCCTGAAACCTTAGCTCCAAATTGCAACCGCGTATCAATATCCTCAAAAGTTAATTCCTGACGACTGGTATAAACTACTGGTGTATTTCCAGCATTATGGCAGAGCCGAACATTTTCGAGTATATCGGTTAGCAGTGTAGCAGATTGATTTTCTTTATCAAGTAACTTTGCTACATCTACTTCGATTCCCACAATACCTTTTGCTTGCAACAGTACTTCTAACTGCTGGGTAGTTTTTTTGACGTGAGAACCAACTATTATGGCTCCCGGTTTACCCGTAATTACATATTCAGCCATGTTTTCTGGGGAAACTGGTTGGGGAGGTAGTGCAGCCAAAGCGGTTAAAATGCTGGCAGCAGAACGAAATAGAAAGCGTTTTCCCCGACTCGCTGCCGTCAATACATCTTCAGCAAACTTATCTAAATCGGCTTGCGTTTCACCATCTACCACCCCACATCGATCGCCACTGAGCTTCATCAATCGTTCCAGACTACCACCGCGAATGTCATCAAGTAAAAATCTTTCTACTTTATCGGCAGCAATACGCCCGCTCGTTTTTTCTTCTACATATTTAGGTAAATAACTGTGATTGTAACTAAATACGGAATCGCGAGCGAACTCAGTTTCATGAACTGCAACGGGAACACCCTGCATCATTAAGTAATGTACGCTCTCTAGGGTGATACGCCCTCCTTCAAAAAACGCCGGAACCAAAAAATGAGCGTCAAAAGGACCTAATTCTTTGGCGATCGCATCAGTTTCAATTGGGTAATGTCCCCGCAAAGTTGAGTCACTACGACTAACAACTAGGAAATCCTCGATCTTTTCGGCATCTAACGCCAATTTCAAGTTATGACAAACCTCTTTCGTCACAGATTCTGCTTTCTCTGGAGTTAACGCCCTGGTATTAGTTAAAACAAAGAAAATCGGTGAATCATCTTGTAACCCCAAACGCAAAGTATCTACATCCCACTGCATTAATAACAAGCAACCGTGGACGGTTTGGGAACCAGTAGGATCGTCATCTAGAACAATAATTTTTGGTCGATCGCTCATATTGTCATATTAAAATTATTTGGGCGACTGTAATTTTCTTATTTGAGATTGAACATCAACAGCAATCTGCAACGACTGATTGAGAAGTTGAGCGTATTCGCCAGCTTCCGTACTAACTTGCAAAGCTTGCAGATTGGCTAAATTGTTAACAAATAAATCTTGATTGTTTGCAAGTAACTTTTTATTATCTCTTATTATTCGTTCCGTTTTCAAAGCGCGTACCAAATCTTCTCGAATTAGTTGTAACGCTGCAATAACTCGATCGCGATCGCTAATATTGCTTTGCGTATTTCCCGCTGTATCTAACTGGTCGTTAATATCGATAGCTTGAATAACTTCGTGATATTCGTCAACTTCATCGAGAAGTTTTGTGAGCGATTTCGGACAACTTTTTTTTCGCCAAAACCCCCGTGCTAATACTACCAGTATTGGTACTAAAGCTAACAAAAATAATCCGATAGAAATGGAGGAACCGATGGTAGGTAGAATAATAAATGCATAAATAAAACCGACAACAATAGGAGTTAACGCTAGGGCTGTAATTACTTCGTTCATGAAAAAACCAAATCGTTTTTCGCGGTTTTTCAGAATTGAAGGACGAAATACATCCTCTGGATCTACACCAGTTAAGCGTCTTAATTCACCTTTGGTAATTTCCAAGCCGAGTAAATCTGGCTGCACTTTGAGATATTCTCCTTTTGGTGGGGGTTATTATTTTAAGAATACAGGGAATACCTGGCGATTCAAATCGCGGCTACACAAGCGAAACCCACCTGCGTGGGTTTAATGAAGTGGGTTTAAAGTAGGTTGGGTTAAAGAGGCACGAATAATATATGTGTTTATTCTAAGTCAGGACTTACGCAACTGAAATTGTCATTGCGACCGGAACGCAGTGTAGGGAAGCAATCCCAGCGTCTGGGGAGATTACTTCGCTTCGCTCGTAATGACGTAATTTCGTTTCTTTTGCGTAAGTCCTATAAGTGTAGACGCGGCTTTAACCCAACATTAACGTTTTGGTTTTTATTAATGGTTTTTTTATTTATTATGCGGATTAAACAAAGATGACTAAGTTTTCGTTAAAATAATATATGCATTTTTGATTTTTTAATTAACACAAAGCTATTACAAAACACAGAAAATTATGACAGCAGGGAATATTCAACAGCAAATATTAAACCATCTTGAAGCATTACCATCAGAACAGGTAAAAACTCTTCTTTTAACATGGCTAACGAATTCCGAAGGTAACTTAGAAGATTTTGAACAGCTACTTGCAAATCAACCGACTCAAGATATAGAAAAATCATTTGAATACGGTGAGATAGACGCAGGGTTAAATTTTCAACCTCTTACGGAAGCCCAAATGGTTCAACAAAGTAAATTAGCTCTTGAAGATTACCGTCGTAAAGGTTCTGGAGTCGCACATAACATTGTACGTGAATGGGCTGATAGTTTGGGAACTGACGAAGAACATCCATGTCCCAGATAGTTTGGAGTCAAACGGCAATTGAAGATTTAAATCGTCATTATGATTTTATAAAACTAAATAATCCTGATGCCGCAGCGCGTGCAGTACAAGCAATTGTCTCTTCCGGTGAAAGTTTGCAGGAGAACCCACGTCGAGGTGCGATCGTAGATGAAATCGCAGGTTTACGGAAACTTATAGTATCTTTTGGCAAATACGGTTACATAATTCACTACGTCATTATTGAAGATGATGTTATTATTCTGCACGTCTACCACGGACGAGAAAATCGACCTCGTTAGAATACTTGGCGATTGAATATGCCCGCACCTGGCGATTGAAATCGCGGCTACACAAGCAAAACCCACCTGCGTAGGTTTGATGAAGAATACCTGGCGATTGAAATCACGGCTACACAAGCAAAACCCGCCTACGCGGGTTTAAAGTCGTTTTAGAAGATAAACAAGATTTTAAAAAAGTAGGTTATTTTTTCATAAATCTACTAATTTGAAAACATAGAAAGTTGAGTCGCTGACTGATTAATTACATAAGTGACTGGTTTTTTAGTTTTTTTGACTTTACCTTGTTCTACAGCTTCATTTAACCAATCTTGCATTTGCGATAATCTCACGTTTAAGGTTTCTGCAAGAGTTTTTGCATCTAATGGTTGTTGTAAGCGATCGAGAATTAAAGGTAAAACTGCTTCGTAAATTTCTTGATGAGGTTGATTTATTTCTTTTGTTTCTTCTGTTTCTGCTGATGGTTCAATTGAGGATGCAGTTGATTTCAAAAGTTGTTTTAAATCATCCCAAGGTTCGGGGGGAAAAACTTTTGCTCCTTTATCGTGTAATTGTTGATTACCTTCCGATATAGTTGGATGCATCTTAACAAAAACTGCTACATTTAATTTAGAAATTGCCTCCACTGCACCTGCCCAAGTACCACCTTTACCCGCAGTTGAATCAATTACAAGAGCATAATCTGCAAGAGCATAAATATATTTATTTCGTCCCATTGCATTACCAACATTAAAACCAGCATCTGGATCGTAACTGGAAATTAATGCAAGTCTTCCTTCTTTAATGCTTGAACGATATTCCCTATCTACTGATGCTTTAGTCAAACTATTAGCTAACACTCCTACAGAAGTTCCTCCGGCTTGCAATACCCCCAACATCGCCGCTTTATCGACACCACACGCTCCACCGGAAATTACCTGTATTCCTTCCACAGCGCTTTTTTCGGCGATTTTTTTTGTATATTCTAGTTTCTCTTCATCAACGTCGCGAGAACCGACGATCGCCAATCCTCCCATTGATAATAGTTTAAAATTACCAACTCCATACAAAATTGCTGGTGCTGAATGTTTTAGTGTTTGCTTGAGAGATTTGGGATAGTTTGTATCACCTCTTCCTAATATCCACAATCCTTGATTAGTCCATTTTTCTACAGCTAAACTCAGCATTGCACCGCGTTCGAGTAAAGCTGATATTCTGGTTAATTCAAGTTTTGTTTCACCAATCTTTTGCCGTTGTTTTTCTGCTATTGGTTCGAGTAAATCTGCCGGACGCATTTGATTATTTCGCAACCAATTAGCTAAGGTATTATATTCACTAAGAGTCAAGGGTTGTGGCTCAAGTTTGCGATTTTGTCCGAAGTTACTACATAATAATAAAATTGCTTGAGTATCTGGCGATAATACATGATTTGACATGGTTTTTAATGGTTTTACCGTACTTATTATGCTAAGTTTTTATGGTCAGAAGTCGGGTTTTTAGAATACGTATCTGTAATACACTTACAAATTTTATAAAAACCCGACTTATATACCGGAGCGTCGCGTGTCAAAGGTGGTTAGAAGTCATTTAATTATATGGGTACCTAACTTACGCCCGTCTGTCCTAATGTATTCAGTGCTAATGCTACAGGAAAAACTAACCCGCTTTGATTGCGACGTAAAAGCGCGGCAATTACGGTAAAAGTCCAACGGGAATTAACCATATCATCAACTAAAAATACAGAACCATTCATACCTGCCCAACTGTTAATTGCAAAAGCACCATCTAAATTTTGAGCTTGTTGGTAGCTGTTGCTCATTTCTTTTTGTAATTGAGTTTGACGAATTTTCTGCACAACTGGTACGAATGGTAAACCTAATTTTTCAGCCAATCTTTTAGCAAAATCCGGTACAAGTTGTTTCCGATTTAAAGAAGGTACGCAAGTTACCCAACTGGGATATGATATGGTTGAGGTTGCCAACGTTGAATCATTTGATATACACCTTCTACAAGTGCATCATCAAAATAATCATCTTGATATTTTCCAGACTTTACTAAGTCTCCCCAACCTGCATCACCCCATAAAGATAGAGCTTTTCCCGATTCTGCTTTTAAGTTATCTTTAATTCTTCCAGAAAATTGATAATTTGGAAATGCTTGTGATGCCCAAGTTTTTCGCGGTTCAATAATTTGCTCGCTACGACGTAAAAATTGAATTGCTTTATTTACAAGCTCAAAAGAGTAAGTTTCTGGTAACAAAGCTTCACCCAAACAAGCAGAACATTTACCGCAAGCAGCCGGATTTGGGTCATCTAGTTCTGTTGCGAGAAAAGACATTAAGCATTGTTGAGTTTGCATATATTCTCGCATTCTATCTTGTTCTCGATCGCGGATTTTTGTGAGTTTTGCGATTTTATCGGTGTTTATTTGGTAATTTATCGGCGTAGTATACCATTTTGAACCTTGTTTCGTTACGGGTGCGGGAGACTCAAGGGAAAGTAATTTCAAAACTTTATTAATTTGTCCTTTGGAAAGATTAAGCTGTTGCTCCAACTGAGGAATAGAATAGCCATCATGAGCTAGTTCGAGAACATTTAAAACTTGTTGTGTATGAGCTTCTGGAGGAAAAGCTGTATTAATAAAATAGTTGGTAATTTCGTCATCTTCCTCACCGTTTAAAAGAATTCCATAGGCTTTTTCTACCGCTCTACCCGCTCTACCAACTTGTTGATAATAATGTACAACAGAACCCGGACGTTGATAATGAATTACAAATCCTAAATCTGGTTTATCAAAACCCATTCCTAAAGCAGTAGTTGCAACTAAAACTTTAATTTCGTTTTTTATAAGTTGTTCTTCTAATGCTTCACGAATATCGCTTTCTAAATCGCTATGATATGAAGCAGCATTTATTCCTTGAGTTACCAACCAATCGGCAACACGTTGAGAATCTCTTACAGTTAAAGTGTAAATAATTCCGCTTCCATGTAAATTAGGCAATTGTTCTGCTAACCATGCCATTCGGGCTGCGGGTGATGGTATTTTAATATTTTGCAGATGCAAACTTTGTCTGGTTAAAGCACCTCTCGATACTTTTAACTTTGAACCTAATTGAGCGATAATATCATCCACTACTCGATTATTTGCCGTAGCAGTAGTCGCTAAAGCTGGAATATTTTGAGGAAGTGCTTGTAATACTCTGACAATCCGCTTGTAATCAGGACGAAAATCATGTCCCCAATCAGAAATACAGTGGGCTTCATCGACTACAAATAAACCAATTTTTTTAGATAACGGTAACAGTATTTTTTCTCTAAATTCATCATTAGCTAATCTTTCTGGAGAAATCAGCAAAATATCTACTTCGTCTGCAAGTAACTGAGTTTTTACAACTTCCCAATCATCAGTATTGCTAGAGTTAATCGTAACCGCTTTAACACCTATCCTTGCTGCTGCCGTAATTTGGTTTCGCATCAAAGCTAATAATGGTGAAATCAAAAGCGTACAGCCAGCACCTTTATCTCGTAACAAACGAGTAGCTAAAAAATATACCAGACTTTTGCCCCAACCAGTACGTTGAACCACAAGTAAACGCGATCGCCTTAATAACTCCTCAATAGCTTCCCATTGTCCGCAGCGAAAGTCAGCTTTTGGGTTCTCAATTGCCTGACGTAGAAGTGATAAAGCTTTATCTTTATGCGATGTCATAGATGCTTAGTTTAAAATTGTTTTTTCTTTTTTAGCATTAAAGAAAATCAACTAAGCAAAAATATGTAAAAGATAGTATAAATATTTGCGATTGTTTCCCGATGCTGTAGTGAAAGAGTACCTGGGGAATTAATATGCCTCGTTAACACGGTTATATAAGAATCTGGCGGTTGAAACCGCAGCTACACAAGCGAAACCCGCTGTGGCAGGGGTTTAATTAATGAAGAATACTTCTTGATGTTTCTTTCATCATTCTTAGAGCTAAATTAAGCGCAGCTTTTTCATCCAGACATCTTTCTGGAAAAGAAAAAAATCGACGACCAATACCTTGCTTATCCCATCCTTCCAGCACTGATAAACGTACTATTTTTTCTACGCCAGCAAGTCGTTCTAATTCTCCTCCTTCTCCTAAAGTTGCAGACATATATATACGTTGCTTAGCATTTGAGAAAGGTTTATGGGTACGAGTCGGTGGTATTAAGGGACGAATTAAAAAAGCATCAGAATTGCTATAAATATGACAAGCAAATAGATTATCTTTAATCACAGACCAAGAATATTTTAAGTCTTTTATTTTACTGATATGCTCATCAATAATTGTAGTAATTTCATCTAATCTTTCATAGAACTTAGGTGTAGGAACTTTTTCTACCCATTGAGTATCTCTTACATCATCATATTCATTACACAAACGTCTGTAATGTGCATTTGGAACTATATCCTTTATGGCTGAGACTAAAGCTTGAAAAAGAATTTTATGTTCTTCCTTATGTCGTTCTATTAAAAGTGACCAATATTTTGCTATATAGTTTTCAGCCGCATGAGCATCATCAAGAATTATAAGGTCTGCATTATCGAAGAAAGAATTTGTATTGAATAAACCACTATAAGTCGTAACCGCAAGAGTTTCAGCGTTGGTATATTCAGCTTTTATATTAGGTGAGTAATCAGCTTGCTTACCTGTAAAGGCATTTGCTTTAATTCCATACTTATTTAATGATTGTTCTACAACTTGATTGACAAGCTGACGAGTAGGACATAAAAAAACAACTCTCTCATTGAAGTTACGGCGATGCCATTCTGCTATCAGAAGACCAACAAGAGTCTTACCACTACCTGTCGGAAGCTGAATAGCAACATCAGATTTATTAAGTACTATTTCTTTACAATATTCTCTAATAATGTCAGCTTGATGAGAAAGTAGCCCTTCTACCTTCCGATTTTTCAAATCTCTAAAAAGAGCTTCTGGAGTTTCAGCAGAAATGCTTTTCTGGCGTATCTTTTTAAATGCCATAGTTAAATGTATAAATTCAGTATATGGAAAATACTGTACTATACTACTGCATTAAAATGACTACCACGACTGGTATATTTTATATCGGAGTAACTTATTTTTAGTAAAGCGATAAAAAAACTTTAAAGATGAGCTAAGAATTCTTCAACTGAAACCTCAGCCTGCCTCAAAATATTTTTAAGCGTTCCAACTGCAACGGTTTTCTGATGTAGCGGTACAACACAACCAACTTCTATGACTTCTTGAGGTTCTTCCTCTAAATCATTATTAACACTTAATTGTTTTTTCCCTCGTCACATGACTTCCTCGTTGACGAACTTGCTCAAATCCCAATCTTTCTAAAGCACGGATGACTTCTGCGGCTCTCACCCGTGGTAATTTAGGCACTTTTTACCTCAAAAGTAGTTAATAGAGGACGGGAATTCTTAGGTATAGGAAACTCTTCCAAATACAGTTCCGTTGCTTCTTTGAGATTACTAATAGCCTCTTCTATCGTTTCTCCTTGGCTGGCTGTTCCCACTTCTGGACATTCAGCCACATACACATCATCTTCCCAATAAATCACTGCGGTAAAAATTTTATTCATTGCATTCTCAAGTCGCGACGTATCGTCTCACCTACAATTATCTATACGATAAACTTAATTTAATAACTCTGTAAAATAGTTCAATGATATCAACCAAGTTACTAGAAATTGACCGCTCCATCCGTGACTTGTCTCTAGAAGAACAAATGTGGCTTTTAGAAAGTTTAGTCAAGAATTTGCGAAAGAAGACAAATACAAATTCTTTGCCATTAAATCAAGATATCGAAAAAGAAATGGCTGCAATGGCGAACGATAGTGATATTCAAGCTGAGATTGCTGCTATTGATAAAGAGTTTGCTATTACCCAAATGGATGGTTTGGAAAAGCAGTGAATATTGAACGAGGTCAAATTTTAGAATCAAAAATGCTAGAAGTGGAAGCTGCTGTTAGCTACTGTTTGGGTTTATGACCATAAAAGATAACTAACACTTTTACTCATCATCTCTCTATAACCTCTTCCCTCAGCGCCCTCCGTGTCTCTGCGGTTATTTATACCTAATCCCCTCAAACATTTCAGAATGTTGCAAAAACTGCATTCTAAGAATTTGTAACAAATAATAGTAGTAAATCTGAATAATTTTTACTATCTATTAACTATAGAGCCAGGGAGATAAATTTATGACAGACGCTAACCAATCAACGCCCATACAAACCTTTACCGCTAGCGACGGCGTTCTCACCACTAACAGTAATACTATCAATACTGTTAACATCCGTTCGGGACCTTCGCTGAATCGTCGCGTCATTCACGAAGGTAAAAAAGGCGACAAAGTAAAAATTATCGATCGAACCAAACCTGCTGGGGATACCCGTGCTTGGTATAAAGTTAAATTTGGTTCCCAAGCGGATGACATCGGCTGGGTACGCGAAGATGTGATTGATTTGACTTACACAAATCCTTCTTCTGCTTCAACTCAACTGCTTTTTGCTACCAACAGCAGAACAGTAAGAATTTATGCCGAAGAAGGACAGATTTATATGAATGTTTACGACAACCGCGCCGAAAACACGGAATTATACGCCGTTGAAGCTGCGAGATTGCCAAAACTCGATGCGGAAAGTAAATTTAAAAGCTATGTTGCCATCAAAGATAATACTGCTTACTACGTCAGGTTTATTCCTTTCGGTGAAGTAGATTTTATTGTTAATAATGCCAACAACGGTAATATTATTCTTAAAGAAAAAGGTTTCCGTGCTAGCGGTAGCGAATATCAAAACAATTAACAATTATCAATGAACATTCGATCGCCCATGTAGAGACTCCGCACTGCTACGTCTTTATCAATATTTTGATAATTGATTAAGGATATAAACCGCGATCGCCTAACGCTTGCGCTACTCTTCCTACACCTAATACATAAGCTGCTAATCTGGGAGAAATTTTTCGAGTTTGAGATTCTTGCATAACTTTGCGATATGCTTGCACCATCAAGTTTTCCATTTCACCGTTCACTTTTTCTTCATCCCAAAATAAGTAGGAAAGTCCCTGCACCCATTCCAAATAACTAACTACAACTCCGCCAGCGTTACTTAAAATATCTGGTAGTACCGTTACACGCCGCGCTTCCAAGGCTTGGTTTGCTTCGAGCGTAACCGGACCATTTGCGGCTTCGACGATTAGATTAGCTTGGATGCGATCGCTGTTTTCTTGGGTAATTTGATTTTCTAAGGCTGCGGGAATCAATACGTCGCACGGTAACGTTAACAACTCTGCATTACTAATTGGTTTCGCTTGAGGAAATCCCGAAATCTTTCGATTATTCTCTTTTGCATAAACTTTCAATTCCGGAATATCTAAACCATTCTCCGCGAAAATACCGCCGGAACCCGTGGAGACGGCAATAATTTTTGCACCAGCTTGATGCAGTAATTCAGCCGCAGCACCACCGACGTTTCCAAAACCTTGAATGGCTATTGTGGTTCCTGCTAAAGATTTACCTTTATCTGCCAAGGCTTCACGGACGATAATCATTACACCGCGCCCGGTAGCCATTTCTCTTCCTAACGAACCACCTATAGAAAGCGGTTTCCCGGTGACAACTCCGGGTACTGCATGACCGATATTTACCGAATAAGTATCCATCATCCAAGCCATTTCGCGGGCTGATGTCCCCATGTCTGGTGCAGGTATATCTACTGATGATCCGATGTCTTTAATTAACTCGCTAATATAACGTCGAGAAATTCTTTCTAATTCGTTGATGCTATAGCTTTTGGGATTTATCGCAATACCTCCCTTTGCACCACCGTAGGGAATACCCAACAACGCACATTTCCAAGTCATCAGCATCGCTAACGCCGAAACTTCCCGTAGTGTAACCGCTGGATGGAAACGAATACCGCCTTTGTGAGGACCTAAAACGTTGCAGTGTTGGACTCGATGTCCTGCTAAAATTTGTATTTCACCATTATCTCGTTTTATGGGAATGGAAACCGTAATTACCTTACGCGGGTTACTAAGTATTTCTGATATACCTTGCTCTAACTTTAATTCTTTCGCTGCCGCGTCTAAATAGCTACAGGCTTGATCGAAAGGGCAAATATATGCAGGACTCGGATTTTCTGGCAAAAGTGGAGATGTTTTATCCATAAAATGTAAAAATTAAAATATGTTCTGAGAGATGTTTTCGAGTAAATAAACCACATTTTTGACCTCTCTCCAAACCTCTCTCCAGATGCGGAGAGAGGCTTTGATATTGCCACTTCCCTTGCAGGGAAGGGGGTTAGGGGGTTAGGTCTTCAAGATGTTCTTACCGTAACTTGATTTTTGATAATTTCTGATAATTTTGTAAATTTCGTTACACTTTTTATTCCGAAATAGTTATTTGAGATAACTCCGGATAATCCAAAATCCAAAACAAAAGCATCCGTTGTTAAAATCCAAAATAAACGCATCCGTTGTTAAAATCTAAAATCAAATGACAACTACCAATCCTAAAACACTTCCTTTACCTCCCGGTAACTTTGGTTTACCCCTAATTGGTGAAACCATCAGCTTTATACGGGATTCAGATTTTACAGAAAAACGATATCAAAAATACGGTTCTATCTTTAAAACCCATATTTTTACAAATCCCACCATAGTAATGATTGGTGCGGAAGCTAACCGTTTTGTGTTTACAAATGATAATAAATATTTTTCTGGGCAATGGCCTGCTAGTACTAAGATTTTATTAGGTCCTGGCTCATTATCCATACAAATGGGCAGTATCCATCAAAAACGACGTAAAATTCTATCACAAGCTTTTCAACCAAGAGCTTTGGCAGAATATACTACTGCAATGGAGGAAATTCTCCGCAGTTATTTTAATAAATGGGAAAAAATGGGTACTTTGACTTGGTACCCAGAAATTAGAAAATATACTTTTGACGTTGCTTGTAAATTACTTGTAGGAACCGATGCAGCTAGCGATAGTAATTTTGTCGAACTTTTTGAAGAGTTGGTGAGAGGTTTGTTTACCATTCCTCTGCGTTTACCTTGGACTAATTTTAGTAAAGCATTACGCAGTCGCAAATTGTTAGTCAAGCAGATTGAAGAAATAGTATTACAGCGTCAACAACAACCCGCTTCTAATAAAGATGCTTTAGGAATGCTATTACAAGCTACAGATGATGATGGTAATAAGCTCGGTGTAGAAGAAATTAAAGACCAAATCTTAACTTTACTATTTGCCGGACATGAAACATTAACATCGGCGATCGCATCGATGTGTCTCTTACTAGCACAGCATCCCGAAGTTCTGGCAAAGGTACGCGACGAACAGCAACAATTGGGATTTTCGCAACTAACTACAGAAAATCTCAAGCAAATGACTTATTTAGACCAAGTTATTAAAGAAGTCTTGCGTTTAATTCCTCCCGTTGGTGGTGGTTTTCGACAGGTAATCGAACCTTGTGAATTTAACGGTTACTTTATCCCTCAAGGTTGGTCTGTACTATATAATGTGCCTAAAACAAATCAAGATAGCAGTGTATATACTGAGCCATCGAAGTTTGACCCAGAACGTTTTGCACCATCTAGGGCTGAGGATAAATCGAAACCCTTTGCACACGTAACATTTGGCGGCGGTATGCGCGAATGTATCGGTAAGGAGTTCGCTAAGTTAGAAATGAAGCTTTTTGCAGCGCTTTTAGTTCGGGAATATGAATGGGAACTTTTACCACAAGATTTAACTATAATACCAGCGCCTACAGCTTATCCAAAAGATAAGTTGAAAGTTAGATTTAGGGCAATAGATGATAGGGAATAACAGCCAATTTTTGAAATCTTGTAGTGCGAGCGTCTCGCTCGCTGTACCTCTCAAACCAAGATGCTCGTGCTACACAATTTAAAAACGTAAAAATTGAGACGTAACATCAGAGACGTAACATCAGAAACGTAAAATTAAGAGACGTAAAATTTTACGTCTCTACATTAATTTAGTTATTTTTTCAAATGATTTTGCATTGATGATATCAGTTCTTGCGCTCTTGCATAAGATGTTGTTCCAGACTGTACGGTTTTCAATTTATTGATAATTGTCTGTAATTTGGCTTTGTATTGATTAACTTCAGATGGAGGATAAGCAATAAAGCTTTCGATTTGTGTTTCTGCGCGATCGAGAATTCTTTGCGATTCTTTTTCTGCTTGCAGTCGGGTTTGGATAATTCCTTGATTCTTTTGATATTGCGCTAGTAGTTTTTGTGCTTCGAGATAATTGGGATTAGTAACTTCGATATTTTGCAATCGCTCGATTGATTGTAACCATAGTTTTTCAACTTGCTCCCATTTATAAGTTGGATGGGGTGGATTTTGCGATGCTTGTGCTGCTTGCATGGCGAATACTTTCGCTGCTTCAATCAAATTGCCTGAAATCCCGCTTTTTCCATCCTCAGCAATCATCTTTCCTAAACTGGGTTTATAAATTGCAATTATGGTAAGAGCCTTTTTACCAGCTAAGGTTTCTCTAGGGATTTGCTCTAAAGCGATCGTAGCGGTTTGTATCTTTGCTAAAGCCTTTTCTTTTTCAATAGGATTCTTAGTTTGTTGATATTGCTCTTTAGCTACTTTTAAAGTTTCTTCTGCTTGATTTAGCGATTCAAAAGCATTCTTTTCTTGAAAAACTTTGGCATCCATCCGCGCAACTCGACGACGTGCTGTTTCAAATTCATCAAAAGTAAATTTCCAACTACAGCTGAATAAACCGCAATAAGTTTGAGGATAATAACCCAGAAACCAAACGGGTAAATTATCTAGATTACTTTGTGCTTGTTTAACTTTGTCCCCACCTCTCTTAATATCTTCTAAACTGGTAGCTTTATTTACCAATTGATCTGCTTGCTCTGTAGCATTTATTGCACCGCGATAACTATTATCCATACTGATGTAAGAAGGTAAAAGCAGTAACGGAGCTTTTTGAGCTATGGGTTTGCGAATCATCGGGAATGGTAAATTAACTAACCATATTGCACCAGAAAAACCAATTAAAAATATTGCCACCCATTTCAGATCGCTAAAAATTCCTGGTGGTTGATTAGCTCGTGCGGCTTGTTTTAATGCTTTTTCGCTGAAGTCTGGAAATACATCTACAACTAATAAAAGTAATTCCTCAAAAGTTACCGGAGAGCCTTTTTCTCTGCGGAGTTTTTCAAAACGCTTGGTGACAATTACCCTTTCGGTTCTACCAATTTCATCATTAGAACCACAATTAAGCAATTCGTGGCGCAAAATTTTATATGCGGAATCATTAAGACGATACATGATTTTATACCTGTTTTTAAAAGTTTTTGAATGCAAACAAATCTACCTGGAAATCAAAAATCCCCAGATAAAGGCTTTTTATTTTGAGCAATTTTGTTGTAATAAAGCTTATATACTTTTAATGTTGTATCTGCTTTGTTACCTGCTAATGTTTCTGGAGGAATTTGCTCAATAGATTTAATCGCCGTTTCAATCGAAGCAATAGCTAGCTCTTGCTGTTTCTGAGTTTTTGCTATATTTAATCTCTGTTTAGCAGCGTTATAAACTTGTTCTGATTCAACCAAACTTACGAAAGCATTCTTTTGTACAAATAGTTTTGTTTCAACTTTCGTTGTTTGACTGCGGACTTTTTGAAACTCGTTAAAACTGTAATCCCAACTACAGCGAAATCTTGCACAATAAACTTCCGGATAGTATCCTAAAAACCAAACCGGAATGCTATGCAGATGTTGTTCGGCTTCTTGTGTTTTCTGCTCAATTTGCTTAATTTCGGTCAAACTATCAGCAGACTTGAGTAATCTTTCTGCTTTTTGAACGGAATTTTTTGCACCCCAATAGTGAAAATTCATTTTCATATAAGAAGGTACAAGCAATATTGGTGCTGTTCTCGCAACGGACCAGCGAATATTAGGATAGGGTAAATTGAGTATTGTCACTATCCCAGCAGCACTTACTAAAGCTATCCCTAAATATTTAAATTTACGAAAAATACTTGGTTTTCGATTAACTTTAGCAGCTTCCTTAAGAACCGTTTCATTAAAAATAGGAAATACATCTACAACAGCATTCCGTAACTCGTTCAAAGTTGCACGTTTACCAGCTTTTAACTGTAGTTGTTCCAAACGTTTAATTACTATTTGCTGTTTTTGATTCGCTTTTTTGTCACCTTTGCTACATATTCCAATCTCAGCACGTAAGATTTCAAATGCTTTGTTATGAAGACGGTACATCTAAACACCCTGTAACTCTTACTCTTACTATTCCCATCTACGAGAGAAAAATCACACGTATATTTTTTTGAGTGGGGAGAGGGGGAAGATGGGGGGATGGTAAGCCACTGCGTTGGGCGGGTTCCCCGACTTGTAGCAAGTGGTGCAACCCGGAGGGGGAGACAAGGAGACAAGGGGACAAGGGGAATTTTAACCTTTAACCTTTGACCTTTAACCTTTGACCTTTGACCTTTGACCTTTGACCTTTGACCTTTCTTACCTATTTGCTGTTATATGACTTTGGATAGTTAAAACTGAGTGTCAAATATTGTTAACATTTATTAGATAGTTAAAAAATTATTATTATTAAAAATGCCTACAGCCTTAATTACTGGCGCTTCCGGTGGTATTGGTGAATGCTTTGCAGAGAAGCTTGCTGCAAAAAATACAAATCTGATTATTGTTGCACGCTCGGAAGATAAGCTTAATGCTCTGGCTCAAAAGTTACAGCTGCAACACAACATTCAAGTTGATGTTATTGTCAAAGATTTAACCGAACCATCGGCAGCACGGGAAGTGTTCGACGCTACCCAAGCTAAAGGATTGACCGTTGATTTACTGATTAACAATGCGGGCTTTGGGGATTATGGCGAATTTGCTCAAACCGATGGCGATCGCCAAGTGAAAATGGTGCAGTTAAATAATGTAGCGTTAGTTGATTTAACCCACAGATTTTTACCACAAATGCGCGAAAGAGGTTCGGGAAGCATTATCAACGTATCGTCCATTGCAGCATTCCAACCAATACCATATCTATCAGTTTACGCTGCAACTAAAGCTTTCATTCGCAGCTTCAGCGAAGCATTATGGGCAGAAAATCGTCAATATGGAGTGCGGGTTTTAGTAGTTTGTCCCGGACCTACAGAGACTAATTTTTATAATGAAGCTAACTTTCCTCCCGCATTAGCACGCACCGCTAAAAGTTTGTCTACCCCTGAAGAAATAGTAGATCAATCCTTGAAAGCTTTAGATGAAAGACGCGCAACTGTTGTAGTTGGTGGAATTGCCTCTAAATTTATCACCAGCTTATCTAATATAGTTCCTAGAGAAAGTTTACTGAATGTATTAGAAAAACAGTTTAAAGGTTAAAGGTTAAAGGTCTGCATGTCAAAGTTAAAATTGTAGGTTGGGTTAGACAGGAAAACAATATTCAACAGCAACAAAAATATTTATTAATCCTGTCGTAACCCAACATCAATTATGTAAAATAACAAAGGTTCGTAGTAAGGGCTTCAGCCCCTAGATTCAGGGAACCAATGCCCTTACTACAAACCTAAATAATTCACAATGAAGCATCATTAAGAAGTTGTTGAGTAGAATTAACTAACGACTCTTGAGATTGACGATATTCTCTAACTGCAATCAAAGAATCAATAATTGGATTTAAACAGCGTTTTGCATCTTCATATCCCTGCTGTTTCAACTTTGCAATTCGCTGACTGCTGAAATCTAACCAGCTATCTACTACACCAATAAGCGGAATTTCCGATTTATTAATAGCTTTTTCTGGTCTAATTTCAATAATTGTTTGTTCGGGAAAATCATCACGATTCCATACAGAACCATTTTTTAAGTGAATTACAATAACATTTTTGCATCCACATTTTGCTAAAGCCCTCATGGGTACGTTATCAACCAAACCACCATCAATATAATTTATTCCGTTAACTTCTCGACTGGGAAATGCAAGAGGAAGTGCTGCACTTGCTAATAGTAAATTATAAATAGTTTCATCATCCATACAGTCTTGTAAGCATAGCCAACAAGCACCAGCACCAGTTTTTGCACGAATCAAATCAATTAATAAGTCGTAACCCAAACCAGGAATTTTTAAAGAAGGAAATACAGTCACCCATAATTCAATATTTTTTCGCAGAGTATTAGGATGAACCGCTTGTTTTAAAAGTTGTTCGATGGGTTCGGGGTCAAAAATTGAGGTTTTATTCTTCTTAAATCCTTGTTTGATTAAAAAATCAACTAACCAGTGTCGTAATGTGGGAGTGAAAGCTTGAGTTGCGTAACTAAAAGTTTGTAAAATTGTACCTGTATGAAGACGTAATATTTCTGCTTCTCCTAACTGTTCCCAAAATTTATTTAAACGTTCTACTGCATGAGAAAATGGATAATAAGATGCTAAAACCGCTCCATTTAAAGCACCGATACTTGTTCCGGCAATAATTTGTGGTTGCAATCCTGATTCTGCAATATATTGAACAGCACCAGCTTGATAAGCACCTTTAGCACCACCACCAGTTAATACCAGTCCGAATTCAGGTTGATTTGATTTCATTGGATTATTTTTATTTCAAAATCTCGAAAACCTAACCCCCTAACCCCCTTCCCTGCGAGGGAATGGGGAACTTTTAAGCCTCTCTCCTGGTAGGAGAGAGGTTTGGAGAGAGGTCAAAATGTGGTTTATTTACTTGAAATTATTTGTAAACAATCGTTTGCGGTTTCTTCTACCACAGCAGTAATAAACTCTCTTGCGTCGCTGGTACGAGATATAGTATTAATTTGATTGCGACAAAGTGAAACGGCAATTTGTCCGGGTTTATCTGGTTTCGCTGTTTCTGGAATTGCGAGTTCGAGAGTTGTACCAATAACAAATAAATGAGGAATATCAAATAAACGTTGCGTTGTAAAAGAACGAATTTCTAATAAACTAGCTGTTAATTCTCGATCATCTGCTGTCATCGATGCTGAAGAATAATCTAATAAATCACCTATTCCAAAAAAGCTGTTAGGTAATTGTTTGTGTGTAGCAATAATTTTATTAACTAATAATTCTCGAAAACGTTGAGTATCTCCCGTTTCCAATTCGTAAATAACTACAGCACTGCTGAAAACTTCTTTTGCGAGTAAAGCAACTTGTATAGTCCAAGGTAAATTATTATAAGTTTGTCCAGCAGCCCAAGCCGTAATTATTCTATCTAAATCTTCGTTTGCAGTAACTCGTATTTCTAATTGACGCAATCGGGTTTCAATATTGTTGATACGGGTGTTGATTTGTTCTACTAGTTGATTTAATTTCTCTTCTTGTGCTTGTAAACATTGTTTTTGATTGCGAATAGCGTTACGAGCTTCTAATAAAGATTTTTGCGTAACTTCTAAAGCGATTTGAGAGATATTAAGAGAATCAGTAAGCTCTAAAACCCAATTGTGTAAAGCTTCTTGACCTGCAATAATGTTTCCATCAAGTAATATTTTGCGATCGCGATCGCTACCATCAAATTTATCGAATAGCTTACCGAAAAAACCGCGATTTTTGTGATAGCGAATCATGTCTTTATTAACTTGAATTCCGTTGACTAAGTTAATTAAAGCTTTGTCGCTGACGGTGGGGATGCGGTTTTGGAGTTGTTCGAGGTGGTTAGTAGAAGGGCTGATTTTGTTATTGGGTGATTTTGTTAGAGGAGAAATACTTTTCATTATTTATCCTCCATTAAGGATTTGATACGTTGTAGATAAGTTTCGTTTACTCGAAGCTTTTTGGCAGATTCTGAAAATAAAGCATCTAAATTAGAAGTTAATTGAGATTTCTTCTCAACCTCTATCTTTTGGTCTTCTTGTGCTTGTTTTAGAGTGTTGCAGTAGTTATTTAAGTAGTTATCGAGATTATTAAACAAGTTGTTAACGCGCTGTTTGAAATCACGATCTAAGTATTGATAAATATTCTGTTTTATATTACTAATACTTTCAACAATTGATTTATTGGATTTCTCGCTTATTTCCTGTAATGAGACTGTATAGTATTGTTCTTTTGTATCTGGTCGTTTGACTCTAATTGTTTCTTTTTTCGGAACTATCCAGCAAAAATGCCAAAAACTTCTTTTTTGAACTACTTTTGTTTCATATCCTTGCTCAACCCATCTACTTTGTTGGTGAATTTCTGCTTTAGCTTCATAGACAGAAAACGAATTTATTTTTAAGTTAGGTAGTGATAGATTAATATTAAAATTTTCATTCAGTCTTGTTTGTGCCCGCTCAATTATTGGCTGAGTCTCATCTTCTAAAAAGTCAGTTAAATCTTGACGAGCAGATTCGATGTCTTTTTGAAAATCTATACGAACTGTTTCTAAAAAAGGCTCTATGATATTACGCTTTACAGAAGCAATTGCCTCTTCTGAAAAATATTCGGCTTGACGTAAAGTTGGAAATTCAATTACACCTTGATTATGAGATGTTATCTCAACGTGTCCGAATTTTTTAGAAGCCCAATTAAAAAAACTTTGGAAACCCATACCTCCTTTTTGAATAAAATCTGCACGTTGATATCTCTCTTCGGTAAAATATGCTTCAAGAGATGCATGAGCGTCTTTTTCTAATTGCTCAAGCATTTTATCTAATTTATTCTCTAAATCGACTTTGATTTTATCTACTTCTTTTAAACGATGATGACATTCCTCTAAAGATTTCAAATCTTGTTCTAACAAATCAACTTCTTGCTGTAGTTTTTCATCATCTTGATTTATCGCACTACTCCGAAGCTGTACATCATTGTTTAACTCAACTAAATAATGATTTGCTATTTGCAGCGTTGACTTCATACACCTTGGTGCAGCTTCTCTCATCAAAGCAGCGATCGCACCATTCAAAAATGGCTCGAAACCTGACTTTTTCCACAGTTTTTCGGCTTTTCGCTTCAACTCTCCAACAGTCACATCTTCTAATTCTTCTTCCCAATCAATCCCAAATACTTCTGGCGCTAAAGCACGTACCGTCTTCAATTTACTAACTTCCGCTTGTGGAAACTGCTGCAATTCCATCAAAAAGGTAGCAGAAGTAAACGCACGTCTTGCAGAAATCTCAAAGACTCGATTTTTATCCCCAACACCAATACCAAATTCAGCAGCAACAAAATCCTCAACTTGTTGTGGAGTCATATCACCATCTCGACGCTGATCGACTTTATTAATCAAGACATACAAGTTATCTTTTCCCCGTAATTCAATAACTCTTTGAACGTCTTGTTTAACTTTTTCAGCAGCTTCGTTTTTTAATTGAGTAAAATCTAAAACAATTAAAACTATCGAACTTTTATCAAGTTGTTCCTTTACAACTGCTGGAAGTCGTAAATTTTCTCCCGCTTCATTTGGTCCGGGAGTATCAACAATTACGAGTTTTCCTTGAGTTTTCGATTCTTTATTGTCTTCTACAGAACGCCAAAATGGAGTTTGAATTCGAGGAACATCTTCAAGATATTGAATTGGATCTGATTGTGGATCTAAAATGCTGCAAAGCCTCACAATATCATTCAAACTAGTTAAAGTGTGAGCAATATTTTTATGTCCCTCAGATTTACGGGGTATCGACTCACCAATTGCAAATTTTTGAATGGATTCAGGCATTTTTTGCAAGGGAGGATAGTTAGCAAGTCTTTCTTTGACTGTTTCCAAACCTTGCTCGTTAATCTTTTCTCGTAACGAAACTAAAGTATCTTGAAAAACAGATAAAACACTATTACTCAAAGTTAAAACAGGTTTATCTAAATCAGCATCAAAAATAATTTCAGTAGGAAGCGTAGTCATAGCAGAATTGCGACTGGGGAGGATATCTTGTCCTGCAACTGCATTAACAATAGTTGATTTACCAGCTTTCATTGGAGCAACAATAGCCATTCTCAACTCCAAATTTTCAACCTTACTGGTTTCGTTTCTTATTTGTTTTTCAAAGTCAGCATACTTGTTATCAACGTTATCAGAACTTAGTGCAGTACTAGCACGGCTCATTAAATCGCTAATTTCCCCTAATAATTCAATAACGTCTTGCTGCAAGTCTTGTAGGTTGGGAGTAAGTACTTCAGCGAGCATAATTTATCCTGTATAAATGTAAATTGGATTAAAACTAAAATTATTAATTCACATTCATTTTTGCCGATAAAAATCACAATGCAATCAGTGAAAACACAGTTGTGGCTGTAGTAATCGGTATTTTGCAAAATTCGCAATTAGCATTGTCATACCACCTCGGAATCAATTCCGAGGAACCAATTAGCTTAAGTCTACTTAAGTAGACTCAAAAGCTTACCTTGTGCTATTTTTCGGGGAATTGCATTTCTTGGCAGCGTTGAGAATGGTACAAGATTTCAAAGAATATATGGATTTTATTTAGTCCGCGCAGGCGGACTTTGCTTGTGTAGCTGCGGTTTCAACCGCCGGGTAATTGATAATTGATAATTGATAATTGATAATTGATAATTGAAACTTGTCTAAACAAACTTCGTCAATTGCATCCGATAGCGCTCTTTTTTCGTAACAGCAATTTCTCCAACTTCCAAACGTCCTTTACCACGAATTGCGATCAAATCTCCGGTTTTTATTTGATGAGAAGATTGCTTGATATCTTTCCAATTAACCCGCACGTCACCAGCATTTATTAGATCGACCATTTTGCTGCGAGACATTCCAAAACCAGCAGAAGCGATCGCATCTAATCTCAAAGACGCTTCCACGGTGGTTAATTCTTTCTTTTTCGGTTCTCTTACTTTTAATTCACTTAAATCTATCCTTTGAGTCTTGACAGGAACCGAACGCACCTGAGTCAAACTTGCTTCTAAAAAATCAGCTAATTCCGGAACAACAACTACCTGCGCTCCCCGTTCGCCAAGTACAATAATATCGCCAGTTTTCTCGCGTACAATTCCCGTTCCCAACATCGCACCCAAAAAATCGCGATGATTCGCTGTATCAAACAGGAAATTACCAGCAATATTCAAAGCAACAAGTTCAACTTGCGACTCATCCAAAGGAAGATCGCTGCGTGCGATCGCAATTCTTTTTCGTTCAGCTTGCGGATATCCACCCCACGCTAACAACTCCACCTCAGTTAACTTAGCAAAAGCTTGCTGAGATTCTGCCAACTCCGGTGGTGAAAGAAAATCAGTAAAAACAACTTCCCAAGTTTTAATAGCTTGTTCCGCACAATCAATTACACGCGCTACAGTATCTCGATTTTCAACGTTCTTTAAAAGTTCTTCTCTTGGCAACATTTTATAAAGTTAGGAGTTAGGAATTAGGAGTTAGGAGTTAGGAATTAGGAGTTAGGAGTTCAATTTAATTTTAGTACGAGTTGATAACGAGTTGGAGATTTCTAAATTAATAAATATCCAATTTGGATAAGTAGTGCGAGCATCTTGCTCGCTTGAATACAACCAGCATCTTGCTCGCTTGAATACAACCAGCATCTTGCTCGCTTGAATACAACCAGCATCTTGCTCGCACTACCGTCATTGGATAAAATCCCTTCGAGAAAAATTTAATTGTAGAAAAACAAAGAGCTTCTAGCTAGCACAACTTATTATATAAATTGTATATTTTTATTTATAATTTGATTAATTTCTCCCCATCTCCCCATCCCCCCATCTCCTAATCCCCCCATCCTCCCATCTCCCCATTCCTTTACTCAGCTGCATAACCTTGAATATTCTCCGGTTCAAACTGACGTAAAAGCCTGGTTGTTTCGCGTTTGGCACTGTCAACGCCTTCAACTATAACTATATATTTACCAGCATCTAAGCGGTTGCGATAAGGTAAAGCGTCACCACCACCGACAACTAAACCGACTCCACCACCGACAAAGATGGCTCCTAAAGCACCACTACCAGCACCTAATAATCCGCCAATCAAACGATTGCCGACTTCCCCAGCCCAAGCAAAGGTATTTATCCCAGTAATTAAATTAAAAGCAAACCCAGCAAAAAAGCCAAACGGTACTAGCCAATAAGACATAAACTTCGCTTGTTTTTTAGCTTGTTCTTTAGGATCGATTAAACCAAATTCATCAGCAGATTTATAGCCTCTACCAAGTATGGTACTTTTGATGCCTTTTTTTTCTAAGGCGGTATAAGCTTCTTCTGCTATCATCCTGTCTGGAAATACTGCAACGAGATAGTTCATTGAGGTTAAAGCTTTTATCTAAAATTTATCTGGAAAAGATTTGCTCTAACTAACAGCGTACCAGTCCCGTCGCCATCAATTCGATTTGTTAATTACTGTTAAAGGGAATGGGGAGATGGGGGGATGGGGAGATGGGGAGACAAGGAGAAATATCAATTCCTAACTCTTAACTCTTAATTCCTAACTCCTCACTCCTAACTCCTCACTCCGTGAGCTATTCCCAATGCCCATTCACCGGAGGTGGGAGGTAGCCCAATCCCCAATGCCCAATTCCCCATCTTTTATTCTTCGATAACTAAATCTAAAGGTTCGCAAAATTCCGGTATACCTTGCTTAAAAACATAAAGTAAAACCGGAGTTACTAATACAGTGGGGAATGTGGGCGTTTTTTGGATTTGTTCCATAAGTTTGTCTACAGAACCTTCTTGCAAATCCGCACGCCATTCTTCCTGACAAATTAGCGATCGCCATTTTTTCGCTAAACTATCCAACCATTCGGAATTACCAATATCTGGCTGTTGTCCGGCTTTTATAGCTAGCGTCATTGCGGCATCTTCTAAATCTCCGTCGCAATCTTCAATCAAATCTAAGGCTTGCAATGCTGGAGGATAATCGGCAAATGTAGAGCGAAATCGGGCAATTTCTTGTGATGTAACTGTAGTCATAGAAAGATCGTATTATCAAATAATCCTACAGCATTTATGGTACGAAGTGTTAACCAGAATACAAAATAGATAAGTAGTCAGACAGAATTAATTACATAATGACGGTAAATATTTTTGTCCACCTACTTATAATTTATTTTCTTAAATAATTTGAAATTTGAAAAAAAGCGATCGCACACCATGATGATTGTTGTAAATAAAACCCTAATAACACCTAAAAAACGTAATTAGTCAAAAGTTTATAGTTACAAGTTTAAACACTAATGACTAATTACTAATTACTAATTACTGATAGTTAACTTAAGGCAACCCCCGTGCAGTAACGGAGCGTTGCAAATTAGCTAAAGCGCGATTGTAATCCAATATGGCGTTAATTCGATTACCTTCGGCTCTAGTAAGAGCATTTTCCGCATCAATTACTTCGAGTTGAGTTCCCACACCCGCTTGAAAGCGCAAACGAGCTAATCTTAAAGATTCTCTAGCTTGATCTAAAGCTGCTTGTGAGGTTTGCACGTTCTCCAGGTTGGATTGCAGTTCTGAATAAGCTTGCTCTACTTGAAAGCGGATTTGATTGCGCTGCTGAGAAAACTGAGTTTCAGCTATATTGATGTCGGCTTTTGCTTGTGCTGCTTGCGCTCTTGATGCACCGCCATCGTATAAGTTGAGGTTTGCCTGCAATGCTACGCTGTAACCGTCGGTTAATCCTACCCCATCGTCAAAGCTGTCAAGCACATTGTAGTTGGCAACAACACTAACTTGGGGACCGAGTTGCGAAAGTGCTAGCCGTCGCTGTTGTTCGTTAATATTGCGCTGTGCTAACTGTTGTTGCAATTCGGGACGGTTTTGATAAGCCAAAACGATACTATTTTCCAGCGTTTGGTTCCACAAACCAGCCAATTTGACCGGATCTGCTGCTGCAACAGTTGCTGACTGTGCTAAGTTCAACCGCGTCACTAGCTGACGGCGAGAAATTCGCTGTTGCGAAAGAGCGTTAGTTAACTGTTGCTGAGAGTTTGCTAAGTTCACCTGAGCGCGTAAGGAATCAAAGCGCGTACCAACACCAGCTTGTTCTAATGCCTGTGCATCTCGTAAACTTGCTTCGGCATTGACTACAGCAGCCCTTGAAATCCGAACTTGTTCGTCTGCTTGCTGCAAGTTGTAATAATCGGTGGCTACGTTAAGGCGAATTTCTTCAGATAACCGCTCAACGTCCAATTCTTGCAAGCGTACCTGTTCTTCCGCTTGTTGGATGCGAGCCGATCGCGCTCCGGAAGTGTATAAATCGTAACTGATTTGCGCCCCACCATTGAAACTGGTAGTAGGTGAAGAATTCTCAAGCTCCGTTCTGTCTTCGGGTGGTAGGTTTTCCTGTTGTTGTTCTCGAATTCGGTTATTAAGTCGGGTACCAAGTTGAGTTTGTGCGGAGTTTGAACGACCAAGTTGAGCATTCAAGCCCACGTTAGGCAATAAAGCAGCTTGTTGTACCTTCAAACCAGATTGCGCCCGTTCTAACTGCAATAAAGCTACCTGTAGCTCTTGATTGTTAAGTCTTGCTAGTTCCAACGCCTGCTCCAAAGTAATCGGTTGAATTTGGTCAACTCTTACTTCC
Organism: Rivularia sp. (in: cyanobacteria); assembly: GCA_965234645.1. Taxonomy (GTDB): domain Bacteria; phylum Cyanobacteriota; class Cyanobacteriia; order Cyanobacteriales; family Nostocaceae; genus Rivularia. Next base: position 2,498,210 of record OZ248344.1, read on the forward strand.
TCTGGTCTGGTGGGATATTGCAGCGGATTGGCGCTGGGTTCAAGACTGTTAGGAATCGATACTGGACCCTGCAAAGATGGTCTTGTTGGCTGTACCGGAGCCGGAGAGAGTGGTTGAGCTATCTTAGTATCGGGAATGGAATTAATTCGTCCGCAAGCTGAAGCAGCCGAAACTGATAAAACCCTCGGCAGTTTTGAATTATGTCCTCTCGTTGAGGTATGCTGCTGTACGGGACAGCTTTCTACCTCTAATAGTTTTGCGGCTCCAGATCCTGCTGCAATTTGCTGTAATTTTTGAAATGTTTTATCGTTATTGTTTTCCTTTATTACTGCTGGGGTAATTTTTCCAATTCCAGACGAATTACTTCGATCCAAAACGTTTTGAGAAGCATCCAAGCTACTAGCTGTATCTTGATTATTTCCCCCGATCGCTTCGATTAATACCCCACTTTCAGGAGCTTCCCTCACTTGGGTTGCGCTACGATTGACTGGTTCTAAATTGCCCAATTCTACTCCTGCGGGAGTAGCTGGTGCTGGATATGTTTTGTCAACCGTATCTTTTGGCTGAATAAAAGTATCAGATAAAACGTCTTCACTACTCGTACTGGTAGTAAAGATACTTGGATAAGTGCCCAAATGTGAGTTATCAACAGTCACGGTGTCAGCCCAAGCAGGCTGAGTTGTTAGGACCGCTGCTGTCACACCGGGCAAGAAACTATTTAATATTCGCTGTGCTTTCACCGCATTTCCTCACACTACAACCAAGCGGTAGAACTGTTGTTTTCTCACCACAGACTATATCACCCTTAAAACCCTTACAATGTCAACTCAAGTGTTAGTATCTGGTTTTTGACTGTCCTCAAAACCCCTAACAATGCGGGATAATTCCGCCTTTTCATCGATACTAACGCGGCTCGGCACTCCACTGATAATTCTTTCGTAATCTTGGAATGAATTTTTGATTTGTGGTCCTTCACGAGTAATATTGTATTCGCGAATACCCTTGTCGTGCCAGGAACCGCGCATTTTAAATACGTTGATTGCTCGCGACATTTCTCCACGAATTTCTACATACTGTAACAAGATAATTGTGTCGGTGATGGTAGAAATATGAGAATCGGTAATCGAATTTGAACCCAAAAAATGGGCTGTAGTATTGGTAAAAAAGCCGGTGATTTCTTCTTGTTTGGCGTAACCCGTGACACCAATCACAAATTGTCGGAAGGCATTATTAGAAACTCCCCTTGCTAAAGCGCTAAGCGAATCTATGGCGATGCGAGAGGGTTTAAATTCAGCAATTTCTGACTTAATGATTTGTAGATGATCCTCTAAACCAGTTGATTCGGGATAAGCGCAAATAATTTTGAGCAATCCTTGACGCTCTAATTCCTCGAAGTCAATTCCCCATGAAGTGGCGTTACGTGAAAGTTGAGCGCGTGATTCTTCATAGGCAAATAATATCGATCGTTCCCCGATATGGCAACCTTCCTGCAAAAATCTGCTGACTAACAGTGTCTTACCCGTACCTGTAGCGCCTGTAGCCAAAATAATTGAGTCTTTGAAAAATCCACCGCCGCACATTTTATCGAGGTGTTTGACTCCCGATGATATTCGGACGTTTGAAGAACGCTGAGTCAATTGCATCGCACCCAATGGGAAAATATTTATCCCGTAATTGGTAATTGTAAAAGGATATTCCCCTTTCATATGAGTCGTACCGCGTAATTTGAGAATTTCGATAGTGCGTCTGCGACGTTCTCCTTCTAAAACGTTACGAAAAATGATTGCATTGTCCGATACAAATTCCTCTACCCCAAATGTTGCAACCGGACCGTATTCTTCTCGTCGTTCGGTTGTCATCACAGTGGTAACGTTTAAAAGTTTCAAACGTGCAACCAAACGAAAAATTTCTCGCCGCACCAATCCGGCAGCTTCATACTGTTGAAATATTGCTGTTACCGAGTCAATAGAAATCCGCTTTGCGTTGTATTTTTTGATTGCGTATTGCAAGCGTTCTATTAGCCCTGACAAGTCAAAATTACCGATTACTTCTTGTCCTTCAGGATCGGGAGAAGCATCGAGAATAAATAATTGACCGTCTTCGATTAACTGCTGTAAATCCCAACCAAATATATGAGCATTTTTGATAATATCGCTGGGAGATTCTTCAAAAGTTACAAATATTCCTGCTTCTTCTAAGTGAGAAATACCATTATAGAGAAACTGTAGAGAAAATAATGTTTTTCCCGTACCAGAGGTACCGCTGACCAAAGTTGTTCTACCTTTAGGCAATCCGCCATGAGTAATATCATCAAAACCCTCTATCAAGGTGTGAATTTTTTCTACACCCCGATTTCTTATCGGCTTATTACTATGTAGCGGTTTTTCTTTCTCGCTCATTGCTTATTAATTACAAATAGTAAATTGACTCCGTTTTTTGATAACTAGAGTCCGTTTATTAACTTCTATATAGTTTACTGGACTACTACTCGAACGAACTATTTTCTTGTTCGGTTAATTGTGTATCTAATAAATTTAACCCGATCAACACTCTTTCTTTGTCCGATAGATCCCCAATTATTTTACGAACGGGTGGCGGTAAAATTTTAGACAAAGTTGGTGTAGCTAAGATTTTGTCATCTTCTGCTTGCTGCGGATTCTTTTGAACGTCTATAACTTTTAAAGCATAAACTCCTTTAAATTCCTGCTCCAAAATTGTTTTGAGCGTTTTGAGCGCCTGTACTGAGTTCGGTGTATTGCCTGATACATACAGTTTGAGAACGTAAGTTTGATCATCCCGATCGTTCATAGGTCGTTTGGGTAAAGAATAACTTTCTAGAGAGGGACGTAAGTTTTAAACAGTATTTAAACAAAAAATATTTATTTTTCATTTATTTATCTTCTGACAAAGAACAAAAAACATCAAGCCGACGAACCATGAGAACGCCGATACAGTTCGCATAAATGAGCCAGCATATCAATTAACGTCAAACGATAATCAAGAAGTAATGAACTATAATCGCTTCTGCCTTCTATTTTTAGCTGTTTAGAAAATTCATCTACTAACTCCATATGAATCTCAATAATTTGAGGCACGGGGATATTAGCACGAAATATTGAATTAATTAGTTTATCTATTTGTGCTTTTATACTTGGATCGTTAGTAAAGTATTTAATCAGAATCTGACGGTACTCGGATTTTATCTGTTTTAAAATCTCTTTTTTTTGATTCGGATTCATTTGCTCATAAAAGAGCATAATTTCAGATTGTGACATCTAACTACATATCTAATATTTTCCCTATGATTATCCGGCTGCAAGCTATATGCAGGTTTTCTAGATGCTTATCGATTCAAAGCTGCTCTAATTTCAAGGCTGCTTAACATACCGCTAACATTTTATGCTCATATTACTGGCTGCTTTTTGTGAATCTGATATTTACAGTTATTTGTTGTGCCAACTTTTAAAGCTGGACTAAACTATATTAAATAAAATATTATAATGTGTAAATAGGATTTAGAAAATTTCTTTTATTCTCATCTAATTATCCAGTTTGTTTGTTCCTCAAATATTGGCAATATATCAATTTATTTTTATGAAATGTTTGCCAATTAAAACCTCTTTTTTTGATATTTATTTAATTATTGAAATCTAGGATAATTGAAAACAATCGATCGCATATAATATTAATTATCGGATATCAAATTTTAACTCCATCGAAAAATAATTTTTGTAAACATTAATTGTCGCAATTGCATTTTGATAGTGAAAGCTTTATGCTTATTTAACAATTAGGAACTATTTAGATAGATATTTTGTTACTAAGCGGCAGAATTAAGATAAATAAAGGAAGATGAAAAAATGTCTTAATTTGAATCATTATAATTACTAAAGATTTTTCAGGTAATTTTCAAGTAATAATTGATTTAATGGCTACTATCGATGCAAAGAGTGCGAACTCTAAAAGGACGCTTGTGAAAGTCTCCCTTTGGCATCTTTAGTAGCAGAGGGAGAAACCGCCCACGAACAGCTCTTGAAAGACAAGTAGGTTCCCGCGAGGTCAAGATTCATTGCTTACATCAAGCAACGATCGATTCAAAATCGCCCTGTAATGTCGCAGCCCCCTAAAAGGCACGAAACAAGCAGTGAGTTAGTGATGCCGGATGCTTCTATCAGGAAGAATAACTCCAGAAGGCATATGTCAATCAAAGATTACCCGCTTTACGAGTTTATTACTAGAGTACCCAGTTGCAACGAAACTACTCCTCTGATAGAGATGCTGTCTCTTTTTGAGCAAGAACACCATTCTCAGCAGTTAATAGTACATGACGAGCAACAAGTTCCTTTAGGATTGCTTAGTTCAACCAACCTGTTAGCGCAGATTATTTATGGAAAACCGGACGAGCTAGGAAACACGCATAAATTTGAATGGGAACAACCAATCTCTTGTTTGGAAGCGGACTATTACCAGCCAATCCAAATTTTAAGTTGTTCTTTAAGTTTAGAGCAATTTGGCGACAAAATGCGCTCTCAAGAATTGCCAGCACAGTGTCCAAATTGGGTGCTGGTAGATCGTGATGGTAAATTTTTAGGGCTTTTAGATAGCTCGAAATTATTGCGTACTTTAGCGCTATCCGAGTATAAAAATGAAAGTGTAGCCATAACTTCGGGACATCAAAAAACGGAATATCAAGAAGTAGGCAACGGAATCTCAGTTATTTCTTCAGTTATTTCTAATGCTAGGAGAACCAACACCCATTCTAATAATGCTGAAGTTATTAGCTATGTGGATGCTAAACGTAAAATTCACAAGCGCAAGCTCAAAAATAAAAAGGATAAGAAATATAAAAGCCAATTAGAGTATAAATATGCGGCGCAATTACTTGAAGGGCTTCCTTGGGCGCTAATGTTAGAAACAGATACTAAAGAAGTAGTATCGCAAAATCAGCTTTGGTACGAACAGTTTGGAGAATTAAAAGATCCAGAAGGGTTTAAGGAACTCTGGGAAAATACAATTGAAGGGAACTTAATTTCACAGACAGATACTGAGAATCCCGAATTCAAACAGCAACCGGGAACTTCGGTGTTAAATCGCTGTTTTATAGATAGCGAACCTGGTAGTTGTGTTTGTGTTGTGTCCATGCAAGATGGACAAGAAAGAGTTTGGCGATTTGCCAAAATTCCGTTAGAGATAAATACGGCAAACATTCCCGATTTAGTTAATGAAGCAACGTGGGATTCGGAATTAAGTCCGGGAAATGGAAAAGTCTGGCTAGTTTTAGCTACCGATATTACCGAACAGCAGCAATTAACTCAAGAATTAGCGGCGAAAAATGCCGATTTAATCCAGCTTAATCGTTTAAAAGATGAATTTTTAGCTTGTATTAGTCACGAATTAAAAACACCTTTAACAGCAGTATTGGGATTATCCCGCTTGCTATCCGACCAGCAGTTAGGCAAACTTAACGATAGACAAGCTCGGTACGCTCAACTAATTCATCAAAGTGGTCGTCATTTGATGAGCGTGGTTAACGATATTTTAGATTTAACCCGCATGGAAACAGGTCAAATGACGCTGACTCATGGCACGGTGAATATTAGAAACGTTTGCGATCGCGCATTGAAAGAAGCGAAAGCAATTCACGCTCAAACTACCTCTTCCCAAGCAGCGGATTTAGATAAAGACTATCAATTTAGCCTTGATATTGAAGTAGGTTTAGAGGAAATTGTTGCTGACGAATTGCGTTTGCGTCAAATGCTGGTACATCTGCTTTCCAACGCCTTTAAATTTACCTCTTGTGGTGGTGAAATTGGTTTGCAGATAAATTGTTGGGAAGGTTGGATTGCTTTTAACGTTTGGGATACGGGTATTGGGATTGCCGAGAGCCAACAACATTTGATATTTCAAAAGTTTCAGCAATTAGAAAATCCCATGACTCGCCAACATGAAGGTACGGGTTTGGGGTTAGTATTAACCAGAGCTTTAGCTCGACTTCATGGTGGTGACGTAAGTTTCTTATCGCGAGAAGGTTCCGGAAGCCAGTTTACGCTGTTGTTACCGCCATCTCCTCCTCATAAAATGGTTGGGGAAATCGGTTTAAGCGGTACCGAAGGATACTTACAAAAATCCGAGCTTACAGAAGATACCGTATGGAGTACGTCCCCGGACCTAAAAGAATTACCATTAGAGAATATTCCCCTTTCCTCAAATAATCTTAAATCGTCTAGCGATCGAGATTCTATTCCGAAGCTACAAACCGCGAGCAACATGGTGTTAGTTGTAGAAACAGTAGCTCGATATATAGATGATTTTACGACGCATTTAAGTGCTTTAGGATATCGAGTTGTAATTGCTCGATCGGGGTGCGAAGCATTAGAAAAAGCCCGGAGACTGCAACCCAAAGCTATTTTTATCAATCCTTTACTACCCTTACTTTCGGGTTGGGATGTGTTGACATTGATCAAATCTGATGCTGCAACTCGCCATATTCCGGCGATCGTCACGGCTAGTGCAGCGGAAAAAGAACAAGCGTTTAGCAAACGCGCCGATTATTTCCTGAGTTTACCCGTTACTTATCAAGCATTGGCGGGGTTACTCGCAAAGTTATCTGAATCGGAAGAAAAGCCAGATTTAGAGAAGATTTACAAAACCGCCGAAGCACAAACCCCACTGCGGATATTGAGATTAGTTGAACCCGAAGTAGAATCATTAAGCTATCATCCATCTTTAGGAAAACATCGAGTCATAGAAGTAGATGATTTAGAACAAGCACAACTTTTAGCTCGTGTTTGGAATTTTGATGTAATTTTGTTAGATGTAGAAATGCCTCTTGCTAAGATTTACTTAAAACAGATCGTTCAAAGCAAGACTTTAGCAGCTTTACCCTTAGTAACTCGCAGCGTAGAAACCACACAAGCGGCATCGCAAATCGGTCAACTATCAGTATTTCCTTGTTTAACCCAATTAGGCAAAAACAACAGAATTGACAAAGAAAAAGCACCTACTTTATTATCAGTACTGCAAATAGCTGCTGGTGTATGCTGTCCGCCAAATATTTTAGTTGTGGATTTAACCATACTACCGGATTTACCCGGAGCAATAGTTAACTGCAATAGGGTTAACAGAAACGATCGCTCAGTAAAGCCATGCAGCAGCAAAATTCCTTGTCCCTTAAATAACGAACACCAAACTCTTCCAACAGAATGGTTTCAAGCTTTGGTTCAATACCTACAAACAGCAGGTTTCAAAGCAGCCATGTGTAACACTTGGGAAGAACTGTTACAACAACTACGTCACGAAAGTGTAGATTTACTATTAATTTGTTTGGAAGAATCCACCATCGAGGTAAAAGTTCAATCGGTAATATCCGCATTAGAAAAAATGGCTTTGGATTTACCACCGTTGCTATTACTCGATCGCCGATTAAATTCCAATGAAGTAGAATTACAGCAAATTGAAACGAATGAAATAATTTCCGAAACCATAACTACCCAAGTTTTACCTCGTTCAATTTCGATGGAAAATTTGTTAAATGTGATTAATCAAGCTTTATCAATTAACAATTAACAATTATCAGTATTTTTGACGTTAATTTTTCCTTTTAAAAAACTTCGGAAACTGGCTATATAGTTATTTCAATTAATTTTCGTCGCTCGCCATTATCAATCATTTTGCTAGCGATCCATTTTATTAATTGCGATCGGTAAAAAGGTTCGTAGTAAGCGCTTTAGCGCTCCGGATTTAGGGAACCAATGCCCTTACTACAAACCCATCAAAATTAATGAAAAGGACTATTACTATTCCACCGCGAAATTATGCTGGGCGAAATATGATTATTTTTTTTAATATCTCCAGTTCCTTGTTCGCTCTTTTAAATTGTTCATTGATAATTGTTCATTGATAATTGTTTATCGGTTTTTACTCGAATCAAACTATAAGCTTGTTTTTCGGATAACTTTTCATAGTCGTTTGGCTGCAATCCCATTTCAGGAAACCTTTTAGGTTCTGCTAAAATTAGTACTGAATCCGATTTTGCTTGCAACATTTGAATATAATCTACTGCTTGTTGCTCGGTTTTAATGTAATTAATTCTACGTTGAGTGTAAAAAGCAACGCTGGGTTTTCTAAAGCCAACCATGATTATTTCTTCTCCAGGTTTTTCTACCTGTACGGCTAATTGAGATAATTCCTTTAAAGGTAGCTGACGACTAGCATCCGACACGGATATAGCTGGAGTCAGAACTAATACCATGAATGCTGTAAACGCTAATAAATTTATACAGATTAAATGTAAATAACGGCGACGTATTAAGAAAATTGCAATTATTACAGCAGCAGCCAGCCAAATTATGCCACCCAAAACTGGTAAATCAGACCTTTGCAACATCTGTGGAAAATTTGGTGCTGCGGGGTCGTAACCGATTAAACTACTAACACGGAAAAAGGTAAATCCTACTGCTGAAGTAACGATCGCGTTTATCCAGCCACTTGCCTGCATCAAAGGTGAAGAGAGTAACACCGGAGGTGATGAGGAATTAGAAACTGTTCTCACCTGGGTTCTCGTATCCCCGATCAAATCACTCCATAACAGCGCTATCAAAATACCAGCGGCTGGCATTAACGGTAATACGTAGCTGGGAAGCTTGGTAACGGCGATGGTAAAAAAGCTAAAAACACCAACAAACCAACATAAAGCAAATAAACCAAGTTGTTGAGAACGTTGTGTAGATATCCAGGATTTACGCTGCCAAAACTTTAGTCGTAGCATTGCCATAGGTAAGTACACCGAATAAGGAGCAAAACCCACCGCTACAACGATAAAGTAGAAAAACCACGGAGCCGAATGTCCGTTGACAACTTCTGTAAAGCGTTCGACGTTATGTAAACCAAAAAAGGAATTAATAAAATTCCAACCATTGCGCCAAGTTACTAATACATACCAAGGAAGTGACACGGCGCAAATAACGAGCATACCTCGAATTAGTTTGATTTCTCGCACTACTTGCCAAAAACTTCCTAGATAAACCAAAAATAGCAAAATAATAAAACCAGGTAAGACAATACCTACTGGTCCTTTAGTTAAAATAGCTAAGCCAATTAATACATAAAAAGCAAAATACCACCGTGCTTTTACTGTAGATTCAGGTGGTTGGGCATATCCTTGGAAAAAGCATAATAAAGCCGATGACATACATCCGTTCAGCAGCATATCCGAAACACCCTGCCGACCCCAAGCAATCGTTTCCGGGTTTAAGGCTATTACAGCAGCGCCCAAGCCAGCAGTTAACCAGCGCCGAGAAGGACGGTGAACCCCTTCCAAATCGTCCATTTTCGCTTGATAAGAATACAGACTATAAAACGCCAAACTAATCAAACCAAAAGCCGCGATCGCAGAAGGTAAACGTACCGCCCATTCATTTACCCCGAAAATCATGTAAGCTATTGCCTGACACCAGTAAATCAAAGCGGGTTTATCGAAACGAGTCTCCCCATTAAAATAAGGAGTAATCCAATCACCCGTAACATACATTTGCCTCGAAGCTTCTGCAAACAGCGGTTCAGTCTCATCAATTAAGCTGAAATTTCCCAAATGCCAAAAAAAAGCTATCCCCGCTACTATTGTTAACCATAAAATTGATAGCATCACAGCCAGAACCGGACGCTTTTCCATATTCTTCCACCAATGCTTGGAAACACTTTGAGTCATTAGTTTATAATCAGTGGGACACTAGTTATTAGTCATCAGTAACAGGTAGTTAGTCAATAGTAAAAGACAACACTACTCCAGATTAAAATGACTGTGACAAATATACTCGGTTCCACGAGAGATGGGGAGATGGGGAGATGGGGAGACAATTCTTAACTCCTAACAACTATCAACTATCAACTAACTACTAACTACTAAATGCAAAACACTCGTTTAAACTCCCTATTCGATTTAACTGTCAGAAACCTAGCGCTATGGTTTCTTAATCCTTGGCGGAGAATATCGCTGCTGATTATCAGTTTTTTGTTTGGCGTTTTTATGGGAACGGTAGTCGCGACTACAGCAGGACAAAGAGCTGTCTTGGATGTTGTTGTAGCTGCATTTTTAGTCTTCTTAACGGAAGTTAGCAGTCGAATAGTTTACAGACGACCTCCAAGGCTAAAGCGAAAACTCTGGGTAGAATCACTTAATCTTTTTAAGGTTGGTTTTATTTATAGCTTATTTATAGAAGCGTTTAAACTTGGTTCTTAAAACTTGATTCTGAATAATAATTAATTTGATTACCGCTCTCGATGTCAGTTGTTCTTTTGATTTGGCGCAACCTGCCCGTAATTGAGTGCTGCGACAAACGATACACCGCCGACTATATTACCCAACAAAGAGGCGATCGCAAATCCTCCGAAATATTCGCCCCAGGTGATTGCTTCGGTAACGATCAGGTAAAAAACGGCGATCGATCCGGCAATAATGTGGGCTAGTCCAGCAAGCTTTACCAGGTAAGTAATGATAATAATAATACTTAGTCGGGAAGTTTGAACAGCCGGGAGGAGCCATGTTAAAAGTGCAATCAGCCATCCTGCAAATATTCCTCGCAACGTAATAGTCCAAAAACTTCCTTGCATTTCTTTGCGTGCAATTTCGGCGAATGCCTGACGCACTTCTGGAGAAAAAATATCGGTGTAACCAATAATTGCAGCAAATATCAGCCCTCCAATCAAATTGCTTGCCAAGACAATTGCCCACAGTCGCATTACACGCCCGAATATTTCAGGGGTTGGGTTGTTAAATAAAGGTAAAATCGGCGTTAAAGTCTTTTCAGTAAACAACTGCTGTCGTCCTAACACCACAATCAAGAAACCAACCGTATAACCGAAACTAGCAATTAAAGTACGCCAAGATTCATCCGGTAAGGCAGAGCGAATCAAGCCTTCAGCAACCAGCGAAAACCCCATCGATAACCCAGCCGCTAACCCAGAGAAAGCTAAAGCTAAAGACGGACGCTGCAATTCGTGTTCGCCTTCTAACCGAATTACCTCATGAATAACAATAGCCTTAGCACGACCAAGTTCATCAATCTCCTGCTGTTGGCTCTCACTTAGGTCTAATTCCTTAATACGAGATTCGCTAAGTTCGTCTGGTTTCTCTTGTCTGTTAGGACTCATATTGCACCTTAGTAATATTATTCTATCCAAATTTTATTAATTGATTAATCCTTACAAAATTTGGATATTCACTAATTAATAATTCTTTGAATGGAGAAATTCATCTATCTAAAGTTTTAATAGCGAGTATAGTATTTGAATTATCAATTATTAGTTATCAATGCCCAATGCCCAATCATTAATCAAATTGCACCGTCATTTGAGCAACCTTCATATCTAAAGGTTCCCAATTTGGATTAGTTGAAGATAATTCGCGATTGCCTGTTACGGCTTGGTACTGCTGTTGGTTTTTTTGCAAAGCATTTTCGTCAGCAGAAAGTCTAAGAGAAAGTTTTCCTTGATATTCAGATAATTTTGTAGTTTCTAAATTAATAAATCCGCCGTAATCCCAACCTAATCCAGTTAATTTAAACTCACCTAATTCTTGGCGCAATTCGTTAAAAGAAGTGCCGACACCGATACCTTGTGGAGTCTTCCAAGCAGAACCTAAATCTCTAACATATAATAATTTTTTACGAGCAGCTTCTTCCCAAGCAACTGTAAAATCTTTGTTTTCACCCAAGTTTACTTTAGTAACTGGAACCTTTATTGTTCCTTCATCTTCTAAAACAACGTCATCTTTAAGCTTAGATTCACCAAACATTTCCACTAAATCGGCGCGAGTTGTTTTTGCAGTCACCACACCAACGCGCTTCCCTGGAACTATCAAAGTATCTTCTAATGTCTGAGATTTGGATTCAGGTGAAGAAGTATTTTGGGAAATATTATTTTGTGCTGAATTACTAGCAGAACAACCTACTATTAAAGTCAAAATAGTAACGGCAGCAATTTTTTTTATTGAAACCATTTTATATACCTAAAATAAGTTGTTAAGCATTTAATTTGTATAAGACTAGCGAGCAAGATGCTGTCCTAAGAGGACACGCTACGCGAACGCACTACAATATTTTCAAGGTTTTGCATTATACAATTTAGCTGCACATCAGCTTATAATTTATTCAGGATGACAAATAATATTTTATACTTATTTTTTTTCTCTGCCAATATGCGGAGAAGTTCCCTGCGATCGTAATTTACCTCTTAACTGATAAGTATTTGAGGCTTAAAAAAAAATATGTTAGTTTCCTTTTTTTGCAAGGTGATTTAATACTTTTAACCTTAAATTTCGTTTATTTTCTTCAGCCCATCCCACAAAAATCAGGAATTAGGAAGTATATGTCCATGCTTTCCAAAAAACATAAACTGCTAAAATAGCAAGTCCCACGCGAAATGTGACGCTAATAATTTGATCTGATAATTTAGGTAAGAAACGAGTACTCAGCTGCGCTCCTATAAGTCCTCCAAATCCTAAAATTAAACCTGGAATTAATAAAATATTACCTTCAAGAGCGTGTCTAGTCACAGCAGAAATAGAGCTAAGTACAATAACTCCCAAACTTGTTTGTATTGCGACTTTTATAGTTTCACCTAGTAAAAGAATTTGCAACGGTACCATAATTACACCGCCACCGACACCGAATATACCTGCAAGCATTCCAGCAGTTCCTCCGGTGACAATTCTAGAAATAGTAGAACTAAATTTTGATTGTTGATTTTGTTCGGTTTCTTGTTGTTGTTTTTTTGATAAATTCTTACGTAAATCAACTAAATAAATAGTAAATAAAAGTAAAATGCCAAAAGCAATTAACTGATTTTTCGGAGGAATAGACTTTGCTAACCCAGCACTAAAATAAGCTGTAACTACCGCCGGAATACCAAGTAAAATAACCTGTTTAAAATTTATATAACCCATGCGCCAATTCTGGATAGTTCCAGAAGTAGCCGTTATTACAATTGCCAGACTACTAGTAGCAACAGCCTGCAATGGTGTGTAACCAAACGCCAATAGTATAGGTACCAAAATAGTACCGCCACCGATACCCAACAATCCAGCAAGAATACCTGATATTAATCCACTAATTACTAGAAGCAACCAATTTTCCATGTTTTGTTAGTTAGTTGTTAGTTGTTAGTTGTCATATAATATTTATCGCAATACCCCCTAAGCCAGTCCAAAATGTTGTTTCAATATAATTTAATTCTTAATTCCTAACTCTTAGAGGATATAAGGATGCGTCATAAATAAAACCACAAACTTTCAGATCCTCCATTATCCCCCTAAAAAAAGAGGGACTTTAACCCCCCTTTATAAGGGGGGAAGGGGGGATAATCCGAGAATCGCGTCAAAACGATACTTGGAAAACATCCTCCTAATTCTTAATTCCTAACTCTTAATTCTTAATTCCTAACTCCTAATTCCTAATTCCTAATTCCTAACTCCTAACTCCTAATTCCCAACTCCTAAATCCTTCTGGTAAAATCGCTTTTGGTAAAATTCCATGAACGCCTTTTTGCGGTAAGTTGACGACTTGAGTAATGCGAAAACTTACGGCTAAACTACATAATACATAAGCATCTTCTGGTGATAACTTCGTGCAGCTTACCAGAAAATCGATCGTGTTTTTTAACGCTTTTTCTAAAGCCTCATCTAATGTTGGAGCGAAACCCATCGCGATGATATCAGTGGGAGTTTCGGCGATCGGTGTTGAGATTTGCAAATTCTTATGAAGCTTTAGTTCAATAGTACCGTTCATCGAAGTTTCAATTGCAGTTACATTTACTTCGCCATCTCCTTGTGCGGAATGCCCATCACCAATGGAAAATAAAGCACCGGGAACGAAAACGGGTAAAAATATTTTGCAACCAGCTTGTAATTCGCGGTTGTCGATATTACCGCCATAATTTCCTGGAGGGATGGAATTTCGGGAATTTTCGGGTGTGGCAACGCCGAGAATACCGAAGAAAGGTTTGAGGGGAATTTTAATCCCGCTACCTGTAGGAAATTCTGCAACGTTATTTTCTAAATCGAGAGGAAGAAATCTTAACTTGTTTTGATTAAACTGCTGTGGTAAAGCCCCCCAACCTTTACGAATCGCATTAAAACCAACGGGTAGACTTGGTGTAATTTTTTTTAATATAACTTCCAAAACGTCGCCAGGTTGAGCATCTCGCACGTAAATCGGTCCGGTGAGTAAATGCGGTCCTTGGGCAATTTTGCGCTTTGAGTCAAGATTTTGATAAATATCGGATAATGCTGGAGTGAGAAACTCTGGTGGTGCTTTGTCACAAACATGAAACCCCGTGTAAGTTTCTACATCAACTATATCGCCAGAGTTTATTGTTAAAGCAGGTTCTAATAAATGCGAGAAACCGCCAAGATGCACCGTTTCTTTTGTAGCGTTGAGAATGTGATGAGTCATTAGCCGTGTGGTTGCTCAGTATTATTGCTTAGGATAGCTTGTTTTATGTTTTTAAGCTATGTACGGCTAAAAATGTAGTTTTTCAAGCATTAAAAATTGAATAAAAAAGGAGTTTAAGTCATATAAAATAAAGTTTATTTATTCGTATATTTTTTCTACAAAATAAATTTAGGACTTACGCAACCGCAACGAGTTATTAAGCATCCTATAGTTTTAGATCCCCCCAACCCCCTTAAAAAGGGGGCTTTGGCTAAGTCCAAAAATTAAAAAATAAAAAGGCTATATGTTTGCTGTAATACTTGTATATCGATGCAAATAGATTATACTTTTAATGATTTAGTCAGGGTGTAATCACTATCAATACTGCTTTAAACATCCCAAACAGCAGTTTTATAATTTTTTGGTGCATCTATTATATTTTATTTACCGAAATACTTGTTGAATAGTCTTTAACAGATACTGGTCGAAATAAATTCAATAATAAGAGTTAAACCTTCTTGTTTCTTCAAATTCGTAAATACAAAAGGCTTTTCATCGCGCATTTTTCTAGCATCCCTTTCCATAACCTGTAAATCTGCACCCACATAGGGAGCCAAATCAATTTTATTTATTACTAATAGATCGGATTTAGTAATACCGGGTCCTCCTTTGCGAGGTATTTTATCCCCAGCAGCAACATCAATAACGTAAATTGTTAAATCAACCAACTCCGGACTAAAAGTTGCAGCCAAATTATCGCCACCACTTTCCAAAAATACCAAATCCAGATCGGAGAAAAGCACCTCTAACTGTTCAATTGCAGCTAAATTCATCGAAGCATCTTCTCGGATAGCAGTATGAGGACAACCGCCAGTTTCTACACCTATAATTCTTTCTTTATCCAACGCTTGGGATTTTGATAAAAATTGTGCATCTTCTTGAGTATAAATATCATTTGTTACAACTGCAATTTGATAAGAATCGCGCATAGATTTACACAAAGCTTCCACCAAAGCAGTCTTTCCCGAACCCACAGGACCTGCAACACCTACTCGAAAAGTCATAATTTCTTAATTGATAATTGTTAATTGATAATTGATTTCAGCTGCGAAATAACCTTGTATACTGCTGTTCGTGCCCCATACTTGCTAAAGATAAACCCCAACTACAACAGCTTAATTCATCGTCGTGCAAATTGATAATTTCTGCTGTTGCCGTACTAATTAATTCTTGCAATTCCAGCAATAATAATTGTCCTGCGGTTTGTCCCAAAGGAATCAACTTTATACCAGCAGTAATTAAATTACTAACCCAACCGTGCAGATATCCTAGTAAGGCTGCTTCTCGATTAATTTCCCAATTAGCAGCAGCAATACCAAAAGCGATCGCATAATTACAAGGATTATCCAAGGCTTTAACTATAGGCACTATCTGCGGTTGTAATTGTTTCAATAACCGAATCAAGGAACCCCCCATTTGCTGGGATTGATTGCGTAATTCTTCAGTTTCCCGTGCGGCAGATAGCCAATTATTCCAGTAAGATAAACCTGTTAAATCTTGGGCTTTCACAGCAAGATAACCTCTTAACATCACTGCGGCTTCCACACGAATCGCGCCATAACGTAATTCTTGGGTTAACCAGTGCTTGAGGCTTTGGGCATCATAAATTATCTTAGTTTCAACTAACGTTTCCAATCCTTCTGAATAACTATATGCCCCCACGGGTAAAGCAGGGCTAACAAGCTGTAAAAGACAAAGAAGATTATGGTTAATCAATTTTAGATTTTAGAATTAGGAGTAATTAAGGTTAAAGGTTAAAGGTATTGAGTTAGGAGTTAGGAGTTAGGAGTTAGGAGTTAGGAGTTAGGAGTTAGGAGTAGTGCGAGCATCTTGCTCGCTATTTAACTACCTCCATCCCCCCATCTCCCCATCTCCTAATGGGAATGATGCTGTCCATATGCACCTGTTTCTGGTTGAAAAGGTAAATTATCCTCTGATACTTGTAAACCAAGATTTTCTAACATTTGACGTAACACCGAATCTGGAGATAAACGTAAATAATTTGGCGTAATTTCTAACTGTACGTGACGGTTTCCCAAATGATATGCGGCTTTAATTAAATCTATATGATTTTGGGCAGTTACAGTTAAAACAGGTTCCGGTTTGGCGATTATTTTTATAAAATTATTATTATCATCTTGTAAAATATCGCCGTCTTGCAACACAGTACCCCTGGGTAAACGCAAGCACACCATTTGTTTATCGGAAGCAGGGAAGCGATATCTCGAACGAGTGCGTTCCTCTGCGGTTAATTCAAGCGTTAAATTAATCGCTGAGTCGGGGTTTGGAGTTTTGCGTTGGGTGAAAGTTATCAAAATCAATTATCAATTATCAATTATCAATTATCAATGAACTAGTATTTCTTATTACTGTTCACAGTTCCCAAATCTATGAATTGGCTTTTACCTCTGTTACCATCTCATTCCCTTCCTTAATAAGTTCAAGTCTTCGAGTACTAAATTGCTCTTTTTTATCCAAATTTTTATCCCGATTTTTAAACTCCTCTAACAACTCATAAAAAGTATCAAGCCCTTCTTTCTCGCTTCCGCAATGAAGCATAATGATTTTTGCCCAGGAATTAGATGTTGAAACATGATATTTCTTTTGCACCCAAGGCTGAAACTCTCGATGAAAATCCATTTCTTCTTCACTTGACTTAATTTCTAACTCTCTCAATGCAGTTTTAAATCCGACCAGAAAATGGAATAAATCACTCACTGAGGGTTTACCGATGTACATTCCTGGTCGAAACTTAATTTTTTCCAATATTTCAAATAATTTACTCATTTTTTTCCTCGTATTTGTCTAATTTTTAATTTTTACACGATATCAATACTGGTAATCACAAAATTTCTACTAGGACAGATAAAATCATTAGAACGAACGCTGAGAACCTCATCTTTTGTTAAAGATTTAATATCAGACTTAGGAACAATAACAACAGCGATTGATTCCCCTGTAGCGTTAAATACTTCTAAAACACATCCATCTTCACCACCATTAGGATGAGTAACAAAATCAATTAATGTTGCAATATCATCTTTTTTTAAGTTATTTTCGGGTAAATCGCGTTTGAAAGCTACACGCTGGTATAATTCAAAGTTCATAATTATGACTTTTACTTAATTCAATGCAAAACAAAAGTTAAGGCTTAAAACTCCGGTGGTCCTAACTCCTAACTCCTAACTCCTAACTCCTAACTAATCCCATTTCTTCTACTTCCTACTTGCTGTTTTCATATCATCACCGATGAAAAACTGTGCGATTAAATAAACCAATATTCCCGCAGTCATTCCGGGAAGTACTGCGTAAATTAACTTTGATAATTCGGGGGTTATTGTCCATATCAAAGCGGTTCATATTCCTACTAGCATCATTGCGATCGCAATTGTTCTATTAATTGGTTTTTGCAGTACTCGTACCATAAACAATGGACCTAATGCTGAAGCTAAAGCCGACCATGCAAAAGTAACTAAGAAAAATACGCTTCGATCGCGGGCTTTGGCAATTACAAATACTATTGCTGTAACAGTTAAAGTTCCTAATTTTACTATCTTATAAGAATGGGCAAATTGAGGAAAGATATCTTGGGTAAGGGCTGCGGAGCAAGATAGTATCTGTGAATCTGCTGTGGACATTGTTGCAGAAAATACTCCTGCTAACATTAGTCCTACTAAGGCAGCTGGTAATAAGTTTAAAGATAACAAAGGTAAAGCTAATTCAGAGCGATCGCCGTTTAATAATTCGGGTAACAGTACTCTTGCTGTTAAACCCACACCAAGGGAAGCGAATGCTGCGATTAATCCGGCGATCGCTTTGATATTGCGGGCTTTGGCAACGTTTTCTGCATTATCAATTGCCATTGCACGAACCATAATGTGAGGTTGCCCAACTACGCCAAATCCTGCTACTGTCCAACCGAGAAAGAAGGGTATAAAACCTAATGGTAAACCTGCCGGACTTAAGTTGACTAAAGCTGGGTCAATTTCGGCTAGTTGAGTCAAAATTCCATTGAATCCGCCGCATTTTACAATTGACACAACTAAGAGCAATAGCAACGAAAAAATCATAATTATTGCCTGTATTGTGTCAGTCCAAATTGAAGCGCGGATACCTCCAGAAAAACAGTAGAGGACAACAATTACGGTTCCAATAATAACACCTACCCTATAATCCCAGTTAAAAACCGCACTGAGTGCTTTGCTTCCTGCTGAAAGTTGTGCTGCGGCATAGGTACCAAGAAAAGCGATGGTAATTAAAGCTGAAATAATACTAATGACACGGACACCGTTGGTGTTTTGACCGAGAAAACCCGAAACTGTCTCTGTTTCGGTTTTTTCAGAAATTTCTCTTAACTTTCTAAAAAAAAAGCCACCAAGCAATATAGTCTCCTATAGCCCAACCAATGCTTAGCCAAATTGAAGAAATTCCTGTTTTATAAGCGTAACCAACTTGACCTATAAATAAGAAACCACTTTGTCCCGTTGACATCGCTGAAAGTGCTGTGAACCAAGGGTTTACACTTCTCCCCGCTAAAAGGTAATCTGTGGTATTATTTTGTTTTTGAGTTGCCGAATAGATTCCGACTACTGTAAACGAAAGCATAAAAGCAATGAAAGTAATCGCAATCCAAATTTGATTTGTCATTATAATGTTGGTAGGTAATCGAAATGTTTCTTTTTATTTTTTCATGATTCTGGCTTTTGGCAAGAATAAAATATATTTACGGTTCATATTTTACCTTTAACATTTTTCTTAAGTTAGGAACAATGATGAATAACGAATGTCTGTTATTTTCATACAAGTTTAATATTATTTCAACTTTGTATTCATGTAAATAAATGATTATACACACTCTAGGAGCAGATTATACAAAATTGTTCTTGAAAACAAATATAAAATGAACGAACAAATATTTTTAACAAGATAGATAATGGATAACTAATTAATAAATTTAAAAACATAGATGTATTCTTCATGTTACTTGTATAACTTATGCCGAACAAAAATAGATATAATAGATACGTTGCATATTAAAATCATTGATAAAATCTCGAACGAATAAATTTTATTATATATATATTTAAACTTTTAATTTATATTTTTTTACCCCCGGATTTATCTGTGGGGTTAATTCTAAACCAATTGACTATGTTTTTCTAATTTTCTAAAAGTAATTTTCGGAGACTTATAAAAATGGGCTTGCAACCACCAATACCTAACAACGAACTAGCTAGATTAGCAGCACTTCGCCAATATCAAATACTTGATACTCCCCCAGAAAAAGTATTTAATGATTTTACCTTTTTAGCCGCACAAATCTGTCGTACCCCCATTGCGCTGATTAGTTTTGTAGATGGCGATCGCCAATGGTTCAAATCGAAAATTGGTGTAGATGCGGAATGTACGAGTAGGGATGTAGCCTTCTGTGCTTATTCGATAATGCAGCAGCAACCGTTAATTGTCCCCAATGCTTTGAAAGACTCCCGGTTTGCAGACAACCCTTTCGTAATTGGAGATCCCAATATTCGCTTTTATGCGGGCGCACCCTTGATTACACCGGAAGGATACGGTATAGGAACACTATGTGTAATTGATACGGTACCACGAGATTTTAGTTTAGAACAACAAGAAGCATTAAAAGCATTAAGCAATCAGGTAATAACGCAATTGGAAATGCGACGTAACGTTATTACCGTATCGCGTACCGTCATGCAGCGACAGCAGAAAGAAGCCGAAGTTCGCCGTCAGCAGGAGTTTATTGAAGTTATTTATCGACGAGGATTAGATAAGATCCAAAAAGGAGATTATGAAGCAGCGATCGCTGATTTTAGCCAGTATTTACAGTTGAAGCCGAATGGAATTAAAGCCTACTATCAAAGAGGATTAGCCTTTCACAAACTGGGAGACTATCAAGGTGCAATTGCAGATTTAAATCAATATTTACACTTTAACCCGTCGGATGCCCAAGCGAGATACAGCCGGGGACTTATCCGTTCGGAATTAGGAGATTACAATGGAGCAACTGCTGATTATACAAAAGCAATAAGCATCAATCCTGACTATATTAATGACTATAGCTCGGAATTAATTCTTCCTCAAAGTAAAAATGATTCTTCACAAATAACTTTAGATTCTGTAGAGACTGCATCAATCGATGATTACACGGTTACTGTTGATTCTAATATTGTCAGTTCCGAACTTAGCAGCGAATACCATCGAGCAATTTCTAATTCTACTGAGCCTTCAGCATCTACTCCCCAAAATACGGAAGTTTATATTAGTCAGGGTAACGATTATTATAAAAATGAAGATTATAAAAAAGCATTGGAAAGTTATACTTGGGCTTTGCAACTAAATAGTAATAATATTGAAGCTTATTTAAATCGGGGTAATGCTAATTATAAATTGAAAAATTACGGTGAAGCAATTGAAGATTACACCCAAACTTTGCGACTAAACCCTGAAAATGACAAAGCTTATATAGGATTGGGTAATACTTGTTCTACACTCAAAAATTACGATAAAGCAATTGAATATTACACTCAGGCTTTATTAGTGAACCCTAAAAATGATAAAGCTTACATCAATCGGGGAAATGCTCGTTCCAAACTTAAAGATTACACCGGCGCGATGGAAGATTATAAACAGGTATGGGCGAATAGGGGATAGGGAGATAGGGAGATGGGGGACAAGGAGACAAGGGGAGATAATTAACTCCTAATTCCTAACTCCTAACTCCTAACTCCTAACTCCTCACTCCTAACTCAATACCTTTAACCTTTAATCACGCTTCATCTCTTCCGTGAACTTCAGCTGGGGGACTTGTTGCTTCAACGGCGGTAAATGATTCTAAAATTTTATAAGTGTGAGAAGCTCCTTTCGGTACTACCCAAGAATCACCAGCTTTTAATACAACTTTTTGACCTTCTAAATGTAATTCCGCGCTACCTTCAATTACATAACCTACGGTTTCATATTCTCTTGATGCTGCTTCTTTTGGTTCGTTGGGTTGTTCGTTTTCCCACAAACGCATCGAAACAGTCTTACCGGAAGCTAAATATTTTTGCCCCATTTCTCCTTTTGGAGAATTAGCTGAATCTATTTTTTTAACGCTTGTATCGCCCATGTTTTTCTCCCTTATTTTTACTTATTTACAACTAATAGTTATCAATTGGCAATTAAACAAAATTATTATTTAGTTTGTAGTAAGGACTTTAGTCCTTTAAATCTGACATCTTGCAGCATTCTCAACAAGCTCAAGAAACCCGGAATATTTTCGTGGAAGCATAATTATTTCGTGTTGAAATACTCTTGAAACCGGGTTTCTGACATCGTGCAAGATGTGAGTTAAATAAAAATTGATAATTGATAATTGATAACTGATAATTGATAACTGAATCACGGTTTAAGCACAACTTTGATACAGTTATTTTCCTTGTGCTTAAAAATTTCGTAACCTTTGGGTGCTTGATCCAAAGGTAATTGATGGGTAATTACAAAAGATGGGTCAATATCGCCGTTTTGAATATGCTCTAACAACGGTTTTAAATATTTATGAACGTGGGTTTGTCCAGTTTTTATAGTTAACCCTTTGTTCATCGCCGCACCCATTGGGACTTTATCTACAAACCCACCGTAAACGCCGGGAACTGAAACGTGACCACCTTTACGACAAGCTACAATTACCTCCCTTAATGCCGTTGGTCGATCGGATTCCAAACGCACCGCTTGCTTTGCTTTGTCGAATAAACCCATGAAATCGGTACCGTGGGCTTCCATTCCGACTGCATCTATACAAGCGTCGGGACCTCTACCGCCAGTCATTTCTTTAAGCGCTTCGCCTACGTCTACTTCTGTATAGTTGAGAACTTTTGCCTTTCCGTATTCTTCCGCCATCTTCAAACGTTCGGGGATGCGATCTATGGCGATAACTTGTTCCGCACCAAGCATATAAGCGCTTCTGATGGCGAATTGTCCCACCGGACCGCAACCCCAAACGGCGACTATATCACCCGGTTCGATGTCGCAATTTTCCGCCGCCATGTAACCTGTAGGAAAGATATCGGTTAAAAATAATACCTGCTCATCCTTTAATCCATCGGGGACTTTAAACAAGCCGACATCAGCAAAAGGTACTCTAGCATATTCTGCTTGACCGCCAGCGTATCCTCCTAACATATGGGAATAGCCAAATAAACCCGATGGCGAATGTCCCATCAATTTTTCTGCTATCCAAGCGTTGGGGTTAGAATTATCGCACAAAGACCATAAATCGCGATTGCAAAAAAAGCAGTTACCGCAAGAAATCGTGAAGGGAATCACAACGCGATCGCCAACTTTAATATTCTTAACTGCTCTACCTAGTTCGACAACTTCCCCCATGAATTCGTGTCCGAGGATATCTCCCTTTTCCATCGTGGGGATATATCCATCATAAAGATGCAAATCGGAACCACAAATCGCCGTTGAAGTGATTTTAACAATGGCATCGCGGGGGTTAAGAATTGTGGGATCGGGTACATTTTCTACCCGTACATCATTAGCACCATGCCAGCAAACAGCTTTCATTATTATTAGTTGTTAGTGGTTAGTTGTTAGTTGTTAGAAGAATCATGCTTAAGATTTATAGAATCACATTAATCCGGCTTGGATCGGCTTTTCTTCACCAAACCGGATTAATATCACCCCATCACAACAATCGGTTTTACTCTGAATAAGTCGGCTTTTGCTTACCAGTTATTGGTTCAAATGTATTTTCAATTCTGTCTTCAGTTGAACGTAGAAAATCTTTGGTACTTTCCGGTAATGGTTCGTCAAGATTCAGCTTTTCTCGAATATTATCACCAGTATCTTTGAGATTTTCTTTAAGATTTTCGATTGGATTATTGTTGTTAATATCAATGCGAGAATCTGGATCTGGTACGCTGTATTCAGATGCTTCTGGTGTCAGCGTTGCGGCTTGTGCTGCCATGTTTGGATAGCTAAAAGCCGATATAAATAATAAAAAGCTCAATCCGAGCAAAGCAACTGCATCAGTCCTCTTCTTGATGATATTTTGAAACCAATAAATCAATCTATTTATTAACCTTTTCATCACACACCTGTATGTTTACTTGAATTTTGACTATCCGAAAAAAATTGCAATTACGAACTACCTTTCGATTGTCCTTCCGTAGTTGCAATTTCCCCCGCTTCCATTATCATCTTAAAACGGTTCAAATCATCGCCGATTTGCTGTTTTGGTTCTTCACCAAAAAGCTTCGCGATCGCAGCACCAATTACACCGCCGGGTGGTTGATAAACGATAACTACTTTAACTTCCGTTCCGCGATCGCCGGGAGCTTTACTGAAGCGAACAAAACCGGAATTTTCAATATCCGCATCTTTCACCGACGACCAAGAAATCAACTCGTTTTTTTGGTCTTCAATAATATTAGCATCCCATTCGACGCTCGTACCTAAAGGAGCTTTTGCAACCCAATGCGATCGCTTTTCATCAACTACCTTAACCAATTTCAGATGATTCATAAATTGGGGCAAATTTTCAAAGTTATGCCAAAAATTATAAAGTTCATCCTGTGGTTTATTTATAGTTACCGTCTTTTCAACTTTTATGGTTTTGCTCATTTTGTAATATCTTATATTAAAGTTTGTAGTAAGGAATTTATTCCTATTATTTAGGTTATTTAGGACTGAAGTCCTTACTACGAACCTTGTTAATTGATTAAACAGCAGTACCAGTTGTAGGCTTAGCTGGTTTTAATTCACTGCCCATTCTTGCTCTGTAAAGGTCTACCAAACGCTGTTCGTGAGCCATCAAATCTTTTTGAATGTGAGTGAAAATTTCGGTTGTCACGGGGTCGGTATATGCTGCCATCATGGTGCCGACATCATTTACTGCTGTTTGCAAATCGCCTAAAGCGCAACGAATTTGATAGATATCATCGCTACCCTTGATGGCATTTTTTACCTTTGCATAACCTTCAGCAATTTTTGTAGTCAAAGATGGTTTTTCACCAAGTTCATCCAACCGCGCTTCTAATCTCTTGATGTGAGTTTCTTTACTAGCAATCATTTCTTGAAACAGAGATTTAAGTGTCGTATCGGATGCTTTTTGGGCATAAGTTTCTAAAGCTTTATGAGAATAACGTTCTCCAGCTAAAACGGTATTCAAACCCTTAACAATATCGCTTTTATGAGAACCACCCCAAGCATCTGCGATTTTCCACCATTCGGCATTTGGATCGTCTCCAGTTGGTAAATCGGCTTCTTTACCACCGTAACCCAAACGGCTCAAAATAGCCGTTGCAAAAATAGGTAAATCTCCAGGTTGACGAGAGGTAATTAAGTTATTATCTACCACCAGCGGCTTATCTTCGTAATTAGCACCAGCGTTAATCATGTCTTTGCGAATCGCGCTGAAACCAGTAGCGGTTCTACCTTTAAGCAAATCGCCTTCAATTAACAATTGTGGTCCGTGACATACCGCAGCAACTATTTTACCTTGGCTCATTGCTTCTTGTACGAAGCGTACCGTGTTAGGGTTGCGGCGCATTTTATCGGGAGCCATTCCTCCAGGAATTATTACCGCATCGAAATCGTCAGCCATTGCTTCAGTAGTAGTTCCATCAGCTTCTTGAGAAACTTTACCCTGCTTGCCTTTATAAGCTTGGTTCATACGAGAACCTAAAACAGATACTTCCATACCTGCTTGTTTTAAAGCTTGATAAGGAACTTGAAATTCTGAATCTTCGACTCCATCTTCAATCAGAATTGCAACTTTATGTTTACGAGAATTACTATTTGTAGATACCATCTTTTTTTCTGTTGGGTTTACTTTGATTTATTTAATTTCAAGAATCTTTGGCTATTATTGCTTTTATTTACGAAGCAGTTAC
Organism: Rivularia sp. (in: cyanobacteria); assembly: GCA_965234645.1. Lineage (GTDB taxonomy): Bacteria > Cyanobacteriota > Cyanobacteriia > Cyanobacteriales > Nostocaceae > Rivularia. Next base: position 2,523,597 of record OZ248344.1, read on the forward strand.
TTGATTTTCAGATACGGTGGGGAAAAGCTCTGCATAATCATCAGAAAAATTATGTTTAAAATCGGCAAATTCACCCGGAGATACCGCACTTTGCAGCACTGTAAAAACAGCCCGGACGTGCATAATTGCCTCGGTGGATTCTACACCTTGTTTCTTACTTACACGCTCGATAAATTCTTCTAACTTAAAATGTTGACCGTTTTCACCTTCACGCCCCCGTAGATATTTAGCTATTTCTTCCGGTAATTGTGCGCCTAAATCCTTCGCTTCATCGCCAACAATCCGCTCTTTAACTGTTTCTAATGTGGCACTAATTGCTCGTTCGGTTTTTTCGCGATCGTCAATTTGAGCAACGCTTTGAACGTGTTTGATAAATTCGTCGTACTTCATGGGTCATATTTCCTATTTGTTTTCAATTTAATTCAACACCTCTATAGGCTTTTTTTTTTAATTATTTACTATTTATTTTAATAATCAAAAGCTGCGTTAAGTTAAAAATAATCTATATAATATAACATTACTATTTTTATTTTGTTAGCGTAACGTCCGCTGGTACTTAGCTCAGTCTATTTTCTGTTTCCTTTTACTAAAAAAAAGCTATCAATCAACAATCGGGGCTATTGTTTGACAATAACGAGTTTATGTTGACTCATAGCTTCAAACAATTCATGAGGTTGCTTTTGTGTGGATTATTATTTACTACGATATGCATCTGTTAACTATTTCACTTCGTTCGTAGGGGAGATATTAACTTACCCCTTTAGTTATAGTTCTTTCGGAAGAGAAATATTTGAATATAAAGAGCTATGGTGAGAATGCACCACTATGAAAAGTATTATGAGCGAACAAAAAAGTAAAAAGGAGCAAAATATCAATAACGAAGCTGAAGTTAGCGATTTACCCCAGGAAATAACTGAATCCTACGGAACTGGAGTTAGTCAACAACCGGGAATGGATATCGGCGGAAGAGAAATAGAACAACAATTGAAAGAGCATAATGCCACAAGCCCGGAATTAACCGGAGGTGATGTTGATGCGTATTGGCAAGGTGCAAACTCTGTGGGTGATGAAGCCGTTGGTGGTACTGTTGCCACACCCGATAAGAATGTCACAGAAGAATTAGAAAAAGCTGTTGGCTTGGAAATGGATGATAGACAACCCCTGCAAACAAACGATATTTTAGATAGACGCGATGATAATCGCTGGGAATTAGATCCCAAATCATCCGAAGATTATCAAAATCATCCCAAGTGATATGTAATATATAGAAATTCGTTAATTATTTCTAATTATTTAGAAACCCGGTTTTTTGGAAAAACCGGGTTTTTGAAATTTGTAGATTAGTTAGTAGGTTGGGTTAGAGAAAAATAAATTGAATCAAGAACGATAATTTACATTAATCCTGTTGTAATCTAACATCGGTATTTAAAATCAAGTCAGATATTTTGTGATATTGATAAGGCAATGTTGGGTTACGACGCTCCAATTAATTTCTAATTCAAAACTGTTATTATCGTGCGTCTAACCCAACCTACGAAACTTTTTATTTTACTACTTTAGATTATTGACTTTTTGCGTACTACTATTTATGGTTTACAGTTTAATTTAGATCGCATATATTATCGTTACAAAAATAATATTACGATTAAGCCCCAAGACATTAATTACCAAGAGTTTCGGCAATTCAGAACTGCAATCGCGATTCATCTCAAATAATTGCACTTTTTAAAATATTCGCTAGGTTGAGATTATTTATTAATTTTTTATCCTTTTTGATATCAATACATCTGTCTTCAGTAAGTTTAAATACTCAATATTGCTTTGATAAACTTGAAACTAATAATAATTTTTTGCAATCGGAGTCCCGGAATGGAAGCTACACAAACTAACGACCCTAAAGTTCGCGAATTAGTCCAAGCATTTCAGAAATTAGGTGTAGATGAACAGCTAGCTTTGTTCTATTTCATCTACAAAGAAATGGGTGATTCAATTACACCCGCTGCACCTGGCGCTAGTACCGTTTCTCCAGCAGTTGCTGACGGTTTATTCAATCAAGTTAAAGAATTATCTCACGAAGAACAACTACAGCTGCAACGCGACTTAATTAATAAAGCTGATACCGTACATACCCGCGAATACGGTTCAATGAGCGATACAACCAAGCTGCTATTTTGGTATCGTTTAGCTCAAGGTATGGATGCTAATACTATTATTCCCATGCCCGGTAACTACGAACTTGCTTCTGAATCTAAAGAATTGATGGATAAAATCAAGGAGTTAGACTTTGGTATGCAAATGAGTCTTTTCCGCGATTACGTAGCGCCAATGGGTGCCGATGCTAAACCTGGTGCTGAAATTTAATAATTTTCTTTTTTTGAAGAGTTTTTTGTGATTTCTTCGGGTTTACGCAGTACCAACTAGAAACCGTGTTTATTTATTCGCATATCACGAGTAAAGGTTTTGTATAAAAACGGTTTAACTGCGTAAGTGCTAAAATAATCAATCGGATTTGATGTAACTTTTTTATCATCTTAAGATGAGCGCTGAGAAAAATAACTTTTCTCTGCGTTTGTCTTTTTTTATATATAATGTTAAATCTTCTTAATTAACAAGAATCAGGACAAGAAAAATCTATGAGTTTGATTTTAACTAACGATGACGGTATTGATGCGCCGGGTATCCAAGCACTGCTCAAAGCTGTAGAAAAATCGGCAATTTCATCTCAAGTTATTATCGTAGCTCCTCAAGAACATTTATCCGGTTGCGGACATCAAGTTACTACTGTTCGCTCTATAAGCATACAGCGTCGCTCCGATACTGCATATGCCATAGCAGGTACTCCCGCTGATTGCGTTCGTTTGTCTGTTTCACATATTTGTCCCGAAGTGAAATGGATACTATCGGGAATTAATGCCGGAGGAAATATGGGAGTTGATTCCTACATTTCCGGTACCGTCGCGGCTGTACGAGAAGCAGCAATGCATGGTATTAAAGGAATTGCAATTTCTCAATATAAGAAAAGAGACTGGGAATACAATTGGGATAACTCAATCAAATGGACGGCTAAAATTCTAGCAAACTTATCAAATCGTCCCTTACCTTCAGGAAGTTTTTGGAACGTTAATTTACCCCATCTCAGCAGCGAAGAAGCAGATCCAGAAATTGTCTTTTGTCGCCCTTGCGCTAAACCTTTACCAGTGAATTATCGTAACGAAGGCGAGAAATTTTACTACGTTGGCGAATATGCCAAACGAGAGAGAACCCCTGGTAGCGATGTTGATGCCTGTTTTTCTGGGAAAATAGCGGTTACACAGTTATCAATTAACAATTAACATCACGAGAAATGCGGTTTATCAATTGTGAATTTTTTAATAGTTACGTAGCGTTCCTCTATAGTTAATTTTTTTTTGAACAATATAGATTAATTGTTCGTTGATAATTGATAACTGGTAACTGTCCTACTCTTCATCTTCCGCTTCTAAAACTATCATTAAACGGTTTAGAGTTTGCGTCAGTTGAGTAAGTCTTTGCATGGAAGTGTCTTGGCTTTCTGCAAGAGTTTGCACTGCGTCACATAATGCCAATATTTGATAACCTTGCTGCTCTACCTGCTTTCCCTGCGCTTCTACTTGTACGCTTAAATTATCTACTCTGTCAGAAAGACGTTCTATTGTCTCAGTGGTAGCCAGTACAGCTTCGCCTATTTGCTCTACTATCGACTCTAAACGTCTTACTTTTACTTTGTCTGCTCCAGTTGCAACCATTTTTAGCACCTTAAGAAAGAGATAGCACCACTGTGGAACTGAATATCATCCCTAAACCACAATGAAGACATGATGTAGTACTTTTGTAAGTAATACTTAGAAGGGATGCTATTAATCATGTTTCCCAAAAAATTGGATGAAATACACATGAAGGGAGTTGACAAAGGAAAATTAACTCCCTTTAATGAGCGGTCAATGTATTCAAAGATTCATCCAAATCCTTTAACCCTTTTGTTTGAGGCATTGTATCACCTCATACTTGTAAATAAACTTTTGACCCCGTTAATTTTCTTTTACTGTAGTTTATAAGCCTTACCATACAACCAAATTATTCATCAAATCAATGATTGAAAGTATGAGTTTGACTTGCTACTTATTGCCGATTCTATAGATCAAATCAGCATTAAGGCTTACGCACTCAGTTGGTAGCAAATTCTAACATAATTGCGTTATCTATCAATGTATCAAATGGATTTTCATCTATCTATAGTTATATTTTTTATTCTTTACCTAAAGTTTATAAATAATAGCGATCCCCGCGTTCTCAATGAAGTTTCAGTAAATATACGGTAGCGGATGATTATTTTAATCAAGTTAAGTCTATATTCAAACTATAATTACGTAGGAATACGTTTCTCGCTCAAAACTTAGCTTGACGATGTTCCAATTACCCATGACAAGTTTTGTTAAAGGTGCAGACTCTAATACTTGGGTTTCGCAAATTGCACCTCATCCCTCAGTCAATTCTAGATTTAAACGTTTTCTAGATATTCTGGGAAGTATAGTAGGTTTATTTATTTTAGCGATCGCGTTTTTGCCGATCGCGATCGCCATTAGAATCGACAGCCCCGGCTCCATTTTCTTTATACAAGAAAGACACGGACTTTACGGACGTACTTTCCGAATTCGTAAATTCCGTTCAATGGTAACGGATGCAGAACAATTAAAATCGAAAGTAAAAAATGAAGCTAACGGACACTTCTTTAAAAGTCAAAATGATTTTCGAGTTACAAAGGTAGGACGTTTTTTAAGAAGCACAAGCTTAGATGAACTACCTCAATTTTGGAACGTTTTCTTAGGTGAAATGAGTTTAGTAGGAACTCGTCCCCCGACTGCTGATGAAGTAAGCCTTTACTCCGAGCATCACTGGCAACGCTTACACGTTAAACCAGGTTTAACAGGCGAATGGCAAGTAAACGGACGTTCACAAATTAAAGATTTCGAGCAAGTATTCGAGCTAGACTTGCAATACCAAAACAAATGGCATCAATTTTATGACTTATCGTTGATTATTAAAACAATATATGTAATTTTTGCTCGTATAGGAGCGTTTTAAATCAATGAACAATTATCAATGAATGAATTGATAATTGTTCATTGATAACTGTCTAATGCAGCAACTCTTCCACCTGATGCTGACTCCATAAAGTTTTGTAAAGTCCGGGTTGTTGTAAAAGTTCTATTTGATTGCCAGTTTGAACGATTTTACCTTTTTCCATCACAAAAATGCGATCGGCAGCCGCAGCAGCAGATAATTGATGGGTGATGAAAACAATTGTTTTACGTTTGGTACCGCTAGAAAGATTCTTTAAAATTTGTGTAGCTGTTTGATTATCAACGCTGGAAAGTGAATCATCTAAAATTAGTACCGGAGCATCAACTAACATTGCTCTAGCTAAAGCAGTGCGCTGTCTTTGACCGCCAGAAAGCGTAATTCCACGTTCGCCGACAAGAGTATCGTATTGTTGCGGAAAATTAGTTATTTCCGAGCTAATTTGCGATAATTGTGCGGCTGTTTCAACTTCTTGCTGTTCGGCTAAAGGATCGCCATAACGGATATTATTTTGAATGCTAGTACTAAATAGAAAGCTGTCTTGAGGAACGTAGGCTATTACATCTCGCAAGTCTGTCAAAGCGATTTTAGTAATATCCACTCCATCTAAAAATAATTCTCCCTCATCTATATCTAATAAACGCGGTAAACAATTCGCTAATGTTGATTTACCCGAACCGATCGCCCCTACAATTGCGATTGTTTCTCCTGGGAAAATATTAAAATTAACGTTATTTAACGCGGGAGCTTCCGCACCAGGATAGGTAAATGTTAAGTTTTTAGCGGTTAATTCTCCTTTAATTGTGTCTCGCGATATTTGAATTGCATCGCTGTCATCTTTTATTTTGGGTTCGACGTTGAAAATTGCTTCAACGCGATCGACGCTAACTTCACCGCGCTGATATTGAGTAATCGTAAATCCTAACAAAGCGGTAGGAAATACCAAACCTTCAACATACAGCAATAACTCAATAAAATTCCCTACATCAAGATTAGAACCGATTCTACTCGCTCCTATCCAGATAATTAGAAACAAGCTGATGTTAGACAATCCCGTAATCAAGGGAAACAAAGTATTTCGAGTTCTTGCTAGTTTTAAATTAGCTTGTAACAGGTTTTCATTTTTTTTACCAAAAGCGTGACGTTCGTTTTCTTCTTGAGCGTAAATTTTGATTAAGGAAATACCGCTAATATCTTCTTGAATCAGGTTACTGGCATCTGATATATTCTCCTGTAGTAACGTTTGCTGATTGCGGAGACGTTCGCTAAATAGCATTACTACAAACAACATTATTGGATACACCGATAATGCTGCGATCGTTAGTTGCACATCAATAGCAAGCATTACAGGTAATGTCAGTGCATAAGCAAAGATAGTATTGGCAAAACTCAGCACTACAAAACCTAGCAACCGTCGGATATTATCAACATCACTCGTAGCGCGACTAATTAAATCTCCAGCTTTATTAGTGGCGAAATAAGAAGGCTCCAGCTTCAGCAAATGTTCAAAAATCTGTTGCTTAAGGTCAAATTCTACCTGTCTTCCCACACCAAATATCCAGATGCGGGAAGCCATCCTAATCAGCCACATCGAAGAACTGAGTAAGAAAATAAGTATTGCGTAGCGTATTACTTGTCCGTAGTCAAAATTCACCGAAAGTCCAATATCAACAGTTTCAAGTCCATTAACGCAATCACCAATTAATTTGATTATGTAAATCTTTAACCCATTGACAGCTAGTAAAGAGATAATGCCTAAAGTCGTGTCCCGCCAATGAGGGCGTAGATAGGCAACAAGTTTGGCAAACCGCCGTGATTTTGACATTCGAGCAATTAGTTAGAAATTATTAATTATCAGTTATTAATTATCAATTATCAATGAACAATTTTCATTTATTTACCTATTTAAGGGAGTAGTAGTTCGCCACACTAATTATGCGGGGTTTGCGTAGTGCGAGCGTCTCGCTCGCTCGTTGCAACCAGCGAGCAAGATACTCGCACTACGAATAATTTACCCATCAAAATTAAGGTGGTGAAGTAGTAGGAGCATAAGAAATTATAGGGGTAATATAATTGGTGGATCGCGAACAGTTGTTATTAATAATTGATAACAAACAAAAACTAGGGCACCGCACTTAGCAGACCCTAGTATATTTTTTAATTATAAAATACTATCGAGGACGCAAGAAATTATTGACTTGATTGAGGTAACTTTCCCAAACTTCGGTGGTTAATGCCAAAGTGTCTGCATTCGGTACAAAATCTTCTATTTGTAAACCGCGACGACGAATAGTTTGAGGTCTTTGCAAAAGATAAGGCGGAATATTTATACTGCTAGATAATGCTATTGTTGTTTGACCTGCATTTACTTGAGGAATAATAGTATCGCTAACTACATCTGACATATTTGTTACATCTGTTTCCCCAGCAAATGCGACAAGGGTTGCAGATTTCGGTTGAATTAAAGCTACATCGGGATAAGCTACCCTTGCAACAGGTGATTGAACCAAGAAATAAGCAACCGCTGGTGTACTGGCTAATAATAAAATCGTCAAAGCCCAACCGATTAAAAATCCTCCGGGGTTGTCTATCCCTCCACCTTTTATTCTTTGAGCGGCAAAAGTCATCAGTAAAATTGCTGCTCCCAAAGGTTTAAGAGGAAAGGATATTACTCTCCACAAGGAAGCAATAGCTGGTTCGCTCGGATTAACAAAGGACAATAGCAAGATAATTAGAAAAATTACCACTACAAATCGTCCTACAAAGTTTCCGGTTGGGTAGAATTTCTGAAATAGGCTAAATACGACAGTACCTATAAGTAGCCATAGAAGTACTCGGCTTAACAATTCAAACATAAACTTACTCTCAAATTCTGTACGGTCAACCTATATGGCTCCGGGCAATTGATTTATTCTACTGTCAAATGGTAGTAGCACCATTGTTTGACTTCAAATACCTCACGCCCTACACACTAAAACTACCTTCGTAGTGATTTTAGTGCAATTTTTATCAACAATGTTGAGTATTTGTAGTCTGGAAGATAAGTAATCTCGCTGGCATTAAATTAAATTTATTATGTAGTTGTCAAATTCATTCATAAAATCTATGCCTTCCGAACAACCTACTATCTTAGTCACCGGAGGAGCCGGGTATATTGGCTCGCACACCGTATTAGCTTTGAAACAAGCGGGTTATGAAGTTTTGATACTCGATAATTTAGTTTACGGACACCGTGACTTGGTAGAACAAGTTCTCAAAGTCGAACTTATCGAAGGAGATACAAACGATCGCGATTTATTAGACAATTTATTTAACTCGCGAGATATTGCAGCAGTAATGCATTTTTCTGCTTATGCTTATGTCGGAGAATCAGTTTCTAACCCTGCTAAATATTATCGTAATAATGTAATCGGTACAATAACCTTGTTAGAGGCAATGCTAGCAGCATCCGTTAAGAAATTTGTATTTTCTTCAACTTGTGCAACATACGGAGTACCTGAAGTAGTGCCGATACCGGAAGATCATCCCCAGAATCCGATCAATCCTTACGGTGCTACCAAATTAATGGTAGAGCGCATACTTTCCGATTTTAACGAAGCATACGATTTTAGATCGGTACGTTTTCGATACTTTAATGCAGCAGGTGCAGACCCATCTGGTAAATTAGGAGAAGACCACAACCCCGAAACCCATTTAATTCCCTTGGTATTACAAACAGCTTTAGGGAAACGCGAGTCAATCTCAATTTTCGGTACCGATTACCCCACACAAGACGGTACTTGCGTTCGCGACTACATCCACGTTAGCGACTTAGCCGACGCTCACGTATTAGGCTTAGAATATTTACTCAAAGGTGGCGACAGTAGCTTTTTCAACTTAGGAAACGGAAGTGGTTTTTCCGTCAAAGAAGTAATAGAAGCCGCAAGACTTGTTACCGGCAAAGATATTAAAGCAGTAGAATGCGATCGCCGTCCAGGAGATCCCCCAGCCCTCATAGGTAGCGCCGAAAAAGCCCGCCAAATTCTAGGTTGGCAACCCCAATACACGAACATCAAAGATATCATGACTCATGCTTGGGAATGGCATCAGAAGCGACACGGGAGTTAGGAGATGGGGAGAGCGAGAGATGGGGTAGAGGGGGTAGAGGGGGTAGAGGGGGTAGAGGGGGTAGAGGGGGTAGAGGGGGTAGAGGGGGTAGAGGGGGTAGTTAAATAGCGAGCAAGATGCTCGCACTACTCCCAACTCCCAACTCCCAACTCCTAACTCCTAACTCTTAACTCCTAACTCCTAACTCCTAACTCCTAACTCCTAACTCCTAATTCTTCTCGCTACGGCGAAAATTCCACCTATAATTACCAAAACTCCTAAACCTATAGCCCAAATTGGTAAGGGAAAAGATGGTTGTTCGGTTTGAGTTGTATTGACATTTTGCACTTCTTGTGCAGATGTTTCTTGTTGAGTTGTAGCTTTTGAAGTTCCAGCAGCTACGGTAACATCAAACTTTAATTCAAACGATTGGAAGTTCGCGCCATCTGCCGGTTTACCAGTAAGCTCTAATTGATAGGCTCCGGGTTTAGGAAATGTAATTTTCGCTCCCGGTATGCCTTGATATCGTTCGGCTGATATGGGTTGTAAAGCTGGTTGAATCAGTGGTGCTTCTCCTGTTTTACGGGGTTCGCTATAAACGCTTAATTCACAATTGCACTCTGTGAGAGGAATAACCTTACCTCCCTTGCGAGTTAAAGCAAACCAAGCTTGTGCAGCATCTCCAGCGCGAGGATTATCGTTTGGTTCGATATGCAGAGTAGCACCGACATCTTCAGCAGCTTCTGTTTTGTGGGCGGAAGCGGAAGGAATTAAGAATGATGAAAGATTCATAATTTGGGAGTAGGGAGTAGGGAGTAGGGAGTAGGGAGTAGGGAGTAGGGAGTATTGAGTTAGTTGTTAGTTGTTAGTTGTTAGTTGTTAGTTGTTAGTTGTTAGTTGTTAGTTGTTAGTTGCTAGTTGTTTGTAAATAAAAATTATCTACCCCCTCTACCCCTTCTACCCCCTCTACCCCCTCTCCCCTCTCCCCTAACGTGGTGAAACATAAAATCTCTGCAAGCGAAATGTTGACCAAAAAACACGAGTTCTAATTAATAAAATGCCGAGGGTAATAATTCCTAAACCGATCGCGGCGACTTTGTTTGTCCAAGTTGATTGCAGGGAACCAAGGTAATGAGAGCCAATTATTAAGGCGTGAATTGCACTCAATATCAAAGCTGGAATAGTTAATAAATGAATTTGTCGCCAGCGTTTTCCTAATGCTTTTTGTAAAGAATCAAAGCTGGTGATGGCAGCAGGAGTCATCAACACCAACGCGACTGCACCGCAAGCCATAGCTAACTGAAATTCTGATGGTAAAAAGAAAAAATTATTTAGCTTCCACCCCAATGAATGTTCCATCATGTGGGCAGTGTGGGCTAAAGAAACGACGAAAGCACCAACACCCAAACCACGACGATAACGCATCGGTGCCGCCCATAAACCGCTGATGGGACGAGCAATCAGCGCCAGCATCAGCAATATTAAACCCGCGTGTCCGGTGTAGTCTACCATTGTATCGCCAGTCCGCAGCAGGGTAATTACGCCAATTGTCAGAGTTACCCAGCCACCCAAACGAAACAATTGCGATCGCTTGTCTTTACTAATTAACGATGCAGACACTCCTACACCCAACATCATCGGTAATGTTCCCAAGCCAAAAGCTAGCATTGTCGCCGCACCCATCCACATATTCCCCGTTTCGGCAGCTTTAATCTGGGCAGCATACAGAAAACCACAAGGCATTAAACCCCAAGTCATCCCCAAAAGTGCGGGTGCGTACCAACTATTTTGCAATGACAGCTTAGACATTCCCCTATTCAAGCGATCGTGTAAACCACCTCGTAATAACGGGTGTAAAAATGGAATTCTGGGTAAAAAATCTGGATTAATCTGTCTGAGTCCAAATAAAATCAACATTAAACCAGTAATAATCGCTATCCACTGACGTAATTCGCTACCAACCCCCGCTAATTGTCCGCCTTCTACTAATATCGAACCTAGCGCCCCAATCGCAGCACCAACTAAGCTATAACTAAGCATTCTTCCCAAATTAAGCAAAAGGTGAAACTTGGATTGTTGCCACCAATTAGTATTTTCACTTTTAGAAGACAAAGAAAATGCTACAGTTAAAGGTCCGCACATTCCTACACAATGACCAAAACTGCCAAGAAATCCTAACGCTGCAATTAGCAAAAGGTCAAGTACCATTTTAGATTTTAGATTTTAAAAGAGTTTTTATATAAAGGTTCGTAGTGAGGACTTTAGTCCTCGATTTGAGGATTAAAATCCTGACTACAAACCCATCTAAATCCATAAATCTAGGTGTTTTTAAGAATGATGTCAAAAGACAGCTTGTCGTATTTGAGGCAGTAGGCAATTAAAATTAAATAAAAATTGAATAAAAACTAAATATTTGTAGAGAGCTTTCCGACTCCTACAAAAGGTACTGAATAACCAAGATAATTGTTAATTCAAGTGTTGGAGAATAAAAGGCGATCGCTGAATTAGCGGGATTTCAATCACAAATTCCGTACCTTCTCCAGGAATTGAATTACAGTAAAGTTTACCGCGATGTTTATCTACTATTATTTGGTAGCTAATGGATAAACCCAATCCCGTTCCTTTGCCAACTTCTTTAGTTGTGAAAAATGGGTCAAATAATTTTGATTTAATTTTTGTATAAATGCCGATACCGTTATCGGAAATACTTATTTTTATATGTTTTTCGGCAGTTAATTCTGTCGCAATTTTAATATAGTTAGGATTTAATTTAATTTCTTCAACTGTATGTTTTGAATTATAATCCTCTAAAGCATCAATAGCATTAGTTAAGATGTTCATAAACACCTGATTGAGTTGACCGGGATAGCATTCTATCAAAGGAAGAAAACCGTATTCTTTGATTATTTTAATTTCCGGGTGTGTAGACTTTGCTTTTAAACGGTTATGCAAAATCATCAATGTGGAGTCAATACCCGAATGAATATCTACTCGTTTAAACTCTGCTTCATCTAAGCGAGAAAAATTACGCAAGCTTAAAACAATGTCTTTAATACGGTTAGTACCTTCTTCCATTGAATGAAGTATTTTTGTTAAGTCTTCTTTGATAAAATCAAGTTCAATTTTTTTAGTTTTATCTATAATTTCTCGATCTGGATTCGGATAATACAGTTGATATAGTTCTATTAATTCCAGCAAATCTTTAACATATTCGGAGACAGGAATGATATTACCATGAATAAAACTAACCGGATTATTAATTTCATGAGCAACACCTGCAACCATTTGTCCCAAAGAAGACATTTTTTCGGTTTGGATTAATTGAGTTTGAGTATGCTTTAATTCGCGCAGAGTATTTTTTAAACTTTCAGTTTGCTTCTGAAATTTTTCTTCAACTCGTTTAGCTTCGGTAATATCAATTAAACAACCATACCAAATTATGGAATTATTTGATTGACGTTCTGGTTTTGCTATGGCTTTAATCCATTTTTGCTGACCGTTTGGGGCAATATAACGCCATTCTGATGATAAAATTTGTAAATTTTGAGCAGAAATATTACCTTTATCTATAAAAGTTGCAACATCATCTGGATGAATATTTTCAAATGCTAAATTAGCATCTTGTTGTAAAATTTCCGGCTCTAATCCTAAAATTTCTCGGCATCCAGAAGAAACGTAGGTAAATGATATATTTCCATCTGTTTTAAGAAGGTATTCATAAATCATTCCCGGTACGTTATCTGTTAGTTGTTGAAGACGTGCTTGAGTTCGTTGCAATTGTGCGGTTCGCGCTTCAACTTTAACTTCTAATTTATCATTAAGATTTTGGATTTCTGCTTCAATTTGCTTGCGTTGAGTAATATCTTCAATAGTTATTAAAATGCCGAGAACACTACCTTTTGCATCTCGTAATGGAATTTTATTCGTATCCAGCCATGCTTGTTTTCCATCGGATTGCTGTTGAGTTTCGATGATGTGTAATTCGGGCTTACCCGACTCCATGACTCGTTTATCGCATTCCCGATAAAAGTTCGATTCTTCAACAGTCCAAGCCATATCATAATCTGTTTTACCAACAATATCTTCTGGGGAATCAAAACCTGCAATTTTAGCTCCAATACCGTTGCATCCTTGGAAGACGGAGTTTCTATCTTTCCAAAAAATAAGTTGGGGAATGCTGTTAATTAGCAGTTTAAAAAATTCTTGCGATTCTAAGAGTTGCGTTTCCGTTTGATGAGATGCGATCGCACCACCCAAGCTACCAGCGGCGGCTTGTAAAACTGACTTTTCAATATTCGTCCATTCATGTTCGCTGTGACAATTGTCAAATCCAATAAATCCCCATAACTTCCCTTTGATTTCGATGGGCATTACTAATATTGATAAAATATTCTGCTCTTCTAAAACTTCTCGTTCGGCTTGGGGAAAATCCTTCACCAACCCAAAAATTGGTTTACCTTGAGTAAAATTTTTGTGCCAGCGTGGAAAACAATCATCATAAGAAAGATTTTGTAATTGAGGATTATCAATTTCAGGGATAATACCTGGTGCTACCCATTCCCAACGCTGACTTATTAGCATTTCACTAGTATTAGGATGGGGATGAATTTTAAAAATATAAATTCTGTCTACGATCGCAGCATTTCCCAAAGCTGCTAAAGCTGCATTCATAGATTGTTCGTAATCTTCGATTGTTAGCAAACAATTATTTGCTTTTGCAATACCATTAAGCAAACGTTCGTTTTGTTCTAATCTTAATTTTGTTAAGTAATTAGCTTCGGTTAAATTAGCAATACAATGACGCAGATTCATAAGTTCTGCTTGCATGGCTTCATATCCATTTTTGTCAATAGAAATTAAATTATTTGTCATGATTTTATGGAAACTTTAATACTCTTGAGAACTAATACAACAACGCCCGAAGATATAAAGTAGGGAGTATTCACTCATGTACTAATACGAATATGAAAAACTTAAATTCGCAATCCTGTTATAGTATGGTGGCAGGAATATCTAAATTTTAAATTTCCCGAAATATAAGAGTATATGCATGAAATCCAGTTACTTCCGACGTGAGGTACTAAATTCACTACAGTATTTATAGTTCCCAATTCATCACAAAAAACAACATTTAACAGTTAGATGTTGCTATTCTTAATACATATTTAACTTAGTAATAAATGCATATCAAGCATAAAGCCGATACTGTAAAGTAGTATCGGCTAATCGTTATATATTGCTCGTTAGAGGAAAAGAGCGAGTCAGATATTTGCAATACCAAAATTTAAAGTTTGGCAAAAAAGGCTGAAATAATTTTATTTTGTTAAAAAAAGTTGATTCTTATAAGTCAAAAAAAATCTGCACAACCCGATAACTGAATAAACCTCATAACTAGTAATTACAACTGTATGTGCCAGATAATTTTATAAATTAATATACGATTTTAGATACGACTAAAAAGATTATGTATTTTAGATACCATAACCTTGGTGAACGCAAGCCCTTGTGCTTGAATCACAATTACAGGTGTAAGGAGCAAATAGCAATCTAGCAGCTATGCTATGTAAAAAGCAAGACTAAATGCAGAAACTGCAACGAGAATAGGAACTACAACGCTAAATTCAAATTTTTTTGTTCTAAATACCTCCATACAGGACATGGGTATTATTATGGGCCAAAACATAGTTGAGATGATAAACATTACAAAAGACAAAAATTTGTCTTCTGGAGAGGAGCTAGGATGACGCAAAGTAAATCTCAACCAGTTAACGAAAAAATAGCAGGTCATTAATAAGTAACTGACAACAACAGCGAATTCAGTCTTGTTCATCAACGGTACTCCTTAACTATCTAAAATAACGGGGATACTAACGGATAATAGTAGTCATAAATACTTATGAATACTTTTTTAAATGTGTTTTTAATAACAGTTATCTTTTTAACCTCATTCTACAGGTACATATGTTTATTCATACCTATGTTAGTAGAATTTTGAAAACCGATAAATCCGTGTTAACACTTAATTTTATGTCCAAATACAAACTTATAACTGTAAGAAACGATTTCAACCAGCTATTAATAAAATTCTTTCTATACGAATTAATCCAAATTTATTCAATCAACCCACATTAATATTAGCAGAAATGTTCATCAGCCTATGGTTTGATTGATTCTGCATCAATTATTAGTATAAATTTTAAACTTTTAAATACGTTATTTTCACTTCACAATTTCTACTTATATAATTAATAAAAAATCGTAATTTAAAGCCTTTAGATTTAAACAAAAAATTTCTATTTGAGAAAAAAAATATAAATATATCTTTAATCTAAGTTTATTTACCTAAGCTGTTAATATTTATTTAATAATTGGAAATTTCAGCTATAACTACCACTTCAGTTATTTTAAATATTTATAATATGCCTCATTTAAATTTTATCGAGTCAAAAGTTTTACATATACTTAGAATCAAACGATTGGGGATAATTTTACAAGCGCTCAAAATTAAGTATAAAATTTGACAATCGACGAGCATGAAAAACTTATTCAAAATTATGGTACAATCCAACGTCGAATTATCTCAAAAATAGCTTTGAAAATAATAATGGAGAAGTAGTTAAGCCCAACTAAGCATTAGATAAGCGAATATAAATTACTACGAGTATTAGTTAAAATTTCAATTACTTAAACTAACAGCATTAAATAGCAAACAGATTTTTTGTGGAAAACACCCCGATTTACCTGTCATGCCGATCGCTACAACGAACTTGCGATCGTGACTTACTAAGACAATATGTTGCGATATTTACTATAATTATTCACAACATGAATCGCTATTCTTTTTGATGTAATGCTTAATAGTATCCAAGTCAAGAAAATAGTCGGCAACATCAATTAAAGATTCGTTAGTTATTGCTCGCAGGCTAACAAGTTCAACTCTCGCACCTTGATAGGCTACAGCATTTACAGCATAAGTTAATTCTCCATCTCCACTTACCAAAATTGCTGTATCGTAGTAGGGAGATAGATTCATCATATCTACAGCAATTTCTACGTGCTGATTTGATTTTCTCGAACCATCTGGAAGTTGAACTATTTCTTTAGTAACTACCCGATAGCCGTTTCTACGCATCCATAGTAGAAAACCTTGTTGCTTTTCGTTATGTTTATCTACTCCAGTATAGAAGAAAGCTCTTAATAATCTTGCCTCTCTAGTTAAATAGCAAAGCAATTTGGTATAGTCGATTTCAATACCGAGTTGCAAAGCTGTATGAAACAAATTTGAACCATCAATAAAAATAGCAACTCTACCGCGATTAGAGGTAATAGTTAGTGGAGAAGCTGTTTTATTCATTGGTATCTGTGTTTCTTCATCTGAAAGAATAATTTTCATATTTTGTTGCTTATCAGGTTGTATTTGGGCGGTAAAATTTGTGATATTCATGAATTTTAAGATTGATGAAGTTGAAAATTTAAAGCGATTAATAAATACAATTGGTTTTATAAAAGTAAATAAGTATTTATTCTATAAAACATATCTTTTTGAAAGCTTGATACTAAGATAAGGGAGATAAGTTAATATTCAAGCCCTATAATTATTAATCGGTTGTTTGAACCATAAGAAAGCATCTAAATTTATTGTAACGAAACTTTGATTTAGTTCTGCATAACGTAAATTATTTTGACATTAATTCAAAAATATAACGATCGCAAATTATCAAAAACTTTATAAATAAAGTAAAATCAGTCACGTTTTTGCATAAAAAATCTACTTTCTCATATTTTTGCCCGATCGTAATTGAAGTATTTTGACAATAATTTATGAGTGATTTATTACAGTTAATACATTTAACTAATAGCTAAAAAAACCGATCGGATAATTCCTTGGCAAGATTTTATCTATGCGATCGTGTTTTAGTAAACTAGTACACAAACAATCAATGCTTATCTTGAGAATTATATTTTTAGATGTATTTTTTTTTTAAGTTTAACTGTTTAATCTACGTAATTCTATTCCTAATATAATTGACTGTATCCGGATAGCAGTTATGTTTAAATTTTAGCTATATATATTGATTTAGAGAAAAGTATAGACATATATTCCAAATGCTTTATTTTTAATTCGATAGTCCAAATTACTGCTTTAATTATTTAAAACTTCCCAATTATACAAAGGTAATATGTAATTTGAATGTAAACTATATTGCATAATTATTTATATTTAAATTAATTTACTTTCTGCCGTTATGGTATGTTTTTTTACTCACATCCCGGATCGTTCGAGTAGGTGAAAAGATGATTCGTTGTGCGATCGCGCAACGAAACCGAATTTCTTTGAGGTTGAAATGGAGTAGTTTAAATACTTCGTTAGATAAAACACATTTTTAACCTCTTCTTAAATAGTAGAAGAGGTTTGAATATAGTTTATTATTTGTTTTAAAAGAATTACTTAGCAATTGCTTTCATCGATAGGATGCGAAGTTCTTCGCGTACACTCATTAAAATGTGTCCGAGATGATTTTGTCCGGTTTTATTTGCACCGCAACCCCAGAAATAATCGTTTGGCGAATCTTCTACCAGCAACTTATCGCCAGTAGAAAGCAGAATTTCTCCAATATCCCGGTGAGTCAGAAACTTTTTGAATACTGCTTCTCGCATAACTTGGGTTTTCACCACCTCCCAATCGGAACGCAGACAGCGAGTAGAACATCTTCCTAAAGCAGCAGCTTCTTCTGGAGTCGAAGCAGCATGAATCACAGGTATAATTTCCTCGTCCGGACTTCCTGCAAACTTTTGGGCTTGGTAATAATGCTCCACTGTTGACCAGTAAATATTATTCATTTCAATGGAGTGGAGAGAAAAGTTAGAAAAACAACCGTAGGGTTGCCAAACTTTGTAAAAATAAATAGTCATATGAAAACAAGTGTTTAATATACCAACTTCTATAATGCCTGTAGATGTTAGCAGCTTGGTTGTTAAATTAAAATTATTCTTCCTCTACAAATAGACAGAAGTTTTTCTCTAAACAAAGCTTTATCCTAAAAACTAGCGTTTAAGCAGGTAAAAAGATGGAATCACCATTGGCTAATAACCAACGTTCACCGCTGATTTTAGCCGGTATTTGTTTGGGTATAGGTTTAGGAGGTTTTTTTGATGGGATTGTGCTGCATCAAATTCTCCAATGGCATCATATGTTAAGTAATGTTAAGCCGTTAACAAATCGCTCTAATATAGATTTGAATGTACTTGCCGATGGTATATTTCACGTCTTTGATTATGTGATGACTTTTGTAGGAGTTGTTTTATTATTTAGAGCAGCAAAACACCATAACACTCCTTGGTCATCCAAAACCTTTTTTGCTTCAATTGCGATCGGTATTGGTTTATTTGATTTTGTTGAAGGAATAATCGATCATCAAATTCTCGGTGTCCATCACGTCAAACCGGGACCAAATGAATTTGCTTGGGATATGGGTTTCTTAGCACTTGGCGTACTTCTTGCATTAATCGGCTGGTTGATGCTACAACAACAAAGCGACAAATCAACTGTAAATAATTAAGTAATAAGGTTAAAAGATGAAGTATAAATGTTTATAATTTATCCTTCATCCTTTCCTTTCCTCTATATATGGCTAAAGGTGAGTTTCAAAAAACGAGTTCAGATTGGCAGGCTTCTCTATTTCAGCAAAAAATAGGAGAAAGCTTTGATTATCAGCAAAAAAGATTTTTTGATTGGCTAGAATCCATATTCGCTCCTTTTCAAAATATTTTGCCCGATATATCTCCTAAATGGGCTTTAAACAAGCAATTTTTAGAGATATTAAAAATATTATTTTGGTTGGCTCTGGGTTTATTTTTAGCTTGGATAGCCTTACGACTGTGGCGAGAATTTCGACCTTATATTTATACCTGGTGGAATAAAAACAACCAAGGTGCAAAAGACGCAAAAGCAGCCGAAACCCAGTTATCAAGCAGTACCTGGCTAAAGCGATCGCAAGAATTATATCGCCAGGGAAATTACCGTGAAGCTTGTCGCCTTATTTACCTATCAACATTACAGCACCTGCATGAAAAAGAAATTCTCCCCCACAAACGCAGTCGTACTGATGGAGAATATCTGCAATTACTAGAATTATCAGCAAATTCCATGCAACCTTATGAAACCCTTATAACCACTCACGAGCAATTATGTTTTGACGATGCGGAAATCGTCTCAGATAATTACGAACAATGTCAACAAGCACATAGTTTGATAACTGGTAATTCTTGATTGGGAAGAGGGGGAAGAAGGGGAGAGGGGGAAGAATTTTAATTAGTAACTCTTCACTTCTAACTTCTAACAACTAACAATTAATAACTGCTAATGAAAAGACCAAAACGCCCTATTTTGATAGGATTGATAGTGTTAGGAGCAATAATTTTAATTACTTTTATTGCCGCTCCTAATAATAGTAAAATTATTACTGGTTCTACCTATAATCGCGCTCCGGCTGGCTATGGTGCTTGGTATGCTTTTATGCAACAGCAGGATGTAAAAATAGTGCGTTGGCAAAAGCCTTTTGAATATTTTCAAGACGAACAATCCCCTGTTACACTTTTACAAGTAAATGGAAAGCTGCAAAATTCATCTCTTAATTATCGAGAAGAAGAATGGGTAAAAGCTGGTAATACTTTGATAATTTTAGGCGTTTATCAACCCGTAACACAAGCTGAATTTACATCAAACCTCGAATCTGATGCGGGAAATGTGAAAATTGAAACGCGACGACGACACGAATTAAATAAAAATGAAAATAAAAACGAAGTAGCTTCTTTAAAAGATAATTTTGGTGCTGTTGTTTGGCAACAAAAAATAGGTAAAGGCAAAGTAATTTACTCCACTACTCCTTTTATCGCCGCAAATGCTTATCAAGATAATTTGAACAACTTTCGTTATTTAGCTAATTTAGTCAAACAAGATAAAAACACAATATATGTAGATGAATATATTCACGGTTACAAAGACGCTAAAGTTAGAGAAACCGAAGGTAAAGGAAATTTATTTAGTTATCTTGCTCAAACTCCTTTGTTTCCAGCCTTAATCCAGGTAGGATTTCTACTTTTAGTAGTAATTTGGGCGCAAAATCGCCGTTTTGGTAAGCCAATTAGTTTAAAAACAAAAGTTGTAGATAATAGTGAAGAATACATTCAAGCTTTAGCACAAGTTTTAGAAAAAGCTGATTGTAACGACTTTGTAGTTGACACTATCGGTAAACAAGAGCAATTACGATTACAAAAAGGTTTATTCTTAGGACAACAATTACTTGATAAGCAAACAGTAATCAATGCTTGGTTGGAGCAAATTAAATCGGATACCACCCAACTTAACGAAGTATTGAGCATACAGGATCGAAAAAATCGCATCAGCGAACGACAACTGTTAAGCTGGTTGGAAAAATGGCAATCTTTACATCAAGAAGTAGAACAATTAAGAAATAGGAAAGTGACGGATACCAAACAGAATACTTAAAATTAATAATTTAAATCTGTAATTTGAAATAAAATATCTACTTGCATCCATGTGTCTGCGATTTGCCCAAATTACTACTAGCAACCTATGAGTAAAATCAAACCTGTAATTACTAACCTTGCCGCATCCCTGAATAAAGTAGTTGTGGGACAATCTACCTTAGTAAATCAATTACTTGTAGCATTTCTGGCAGGCGGACATATTATATTGGAAGGAGTGCCGGGAACAGGTAAAACGCTGCTGGTGAAAGTAATGGCGCAGTTAATTCAAGCAGAATTTCGTCGCATTCAATTAACGCCAGATGTATTACCCGCAGATATTACGGGTACGAATATTTTTGATTTAAATACTCGCAGTTTCAGCTTAAAAAAAGGACCAATATTTACTCAAGTATTATTAGCAGACGAAATTAACCGCACTCCTCCCAAAACACAAGCGGCTTTATTAGAAGCAATGGAAGAATTACAGGTAACTTTGGATGGCGAAAGTTTGCCTTTACCAGAATTATTTTGGGTAATTGCCACGCAAAACCCTTTAGAATTTGAAGGAACTTACCCTTTACCAGAAGCGCAGTTAGACAGATTTTTATTTAAATTAGTAGTCGATTACCCCGATGCAGCAGCAGAAAAACAAATGTTGCTCAACCGTCAAGCGGGATTCTCTGCCAGACGCACGGATATTGCCAATATAAAACCCGTAGCGATGGTACAAGAAATTATTGAATTAAGGGAAGCGGTAAAACAAGTTAAAGTAACCGAAGCGATTATTGATTATCTTTTGGCATTGGTAAGAGCATCGCGAGAAAATCCCGATTTAGCATTAGGTGCATCGCCTCGCGCCGCTAATGCGTGGTTTGTCACATCTCAAGCGATGGCTTATTTAGCGGGAAGAGATTTCGTTACCCCCGATGACGTAAAAGCGATCGCACCTCCTTTGTTACGACATCGCTTTATTTTGAAACCGGAAGCAATGTTAGATGGTTTGGAAATGGATGCGGTAATTGCTTCAATACTTAATAAGGTTCCCGTGCCAAGATGAAAAACTAAATAATTGTAGGGTGTGTTACGGCACGAGTAAATATTATTTAAACTTACCATTTAAATAATGCCGTAACGCACCATTAAATATTGCCGTGTATCGATCGATTTGTATAATCTTTACCGTCCAAATATTAATCAGCACAATTTTTTTTACATTACAACTGATTTAGGATTGCTATAGCTATTAAATTATGATTCCTTCCAGACGTTCAAATTTTTTATTAATAGCAGGGATTATTATCGCCCCGATTCTATCTATTTTTATCGGCATTCCCGCAAGTATTGCTGCTATTTTAATCTTTGATGCAGTAATACTATTATTAATGTTTGTGGATAGTTGGCGATCGCGAAATAATCGGGTTGAAATTACTCGCGAAGTACCCCCAAGACTTTCAATTGGCAGAGATAACCCCGTACAATTAACGGTAAAATCGCAAAAATCCCCAGCTATTGTCGAAGTTTGCGACTATTATCCCAGTGGATTTGGCGCATCTGCTGCTAATCTCCGCGCCGTTGTTTCTGCGAATAGCACTCAAGAATTAAAATATACAGTTCATCCCACGCAACGAGGAGAATTTGCTTGGGGAGATATCCAGGTACGACAACTCGGTGCTTGGGGGTTAGCGTGGAATAATTGCAAGATTCCTCAAAGCTTCAAAATCAAAGTTTATCCAGATTTAATGGGATTGCGATCGCTATCTATTCGCTTGACATTAAAATCATCTGGCTCGCTGCGTAAACTTCGTCAAATGGGCATTGGTACCGAATTTGCGGAATTGCGAAACTACCGCACCGGCGATGATTTACGCTTTATTGACTGGAAAGCTACCGCACGTCGGGCTACCGGGTACGGTAATTCACCATTAGTAAGAGTGTTAGAACCCGAACAAGAGCAAACTTTAATGATTTTGCTCGATAGAGGGCGCTTAATGACGGCGAGAGTACAGAATTTGCAGCGATTTGACTGGGGTTTGAATGCGACTTTAGCTTTAGCCTTAGCGGGATTGCATCGAGGAGATAAAGTAGGAGTTGGTGTATTCGATCGCCAAATACATACGTGGATTCCCCCAGAACGCGGTCAACATCATTTAAATAGTTTGATCGATCGATTAACGCCAATTCAACCAGTTTTAATGGAATCGGATTATTTAAGTGCGGTAACAAAAGTTGTACAGCAGCAAACTAGGCGCTGTCTGGTAGTTTTAATCACAGACATCATAGACGTTACCGCTTCCACCGAACTTTTAGCCGCACTTACCAGATTATCACCTCGTTACTTACCATTTTGCGTAACATTGCGCGACCCGAAAGTAGATAATTTAGCACATACGGATTCAATCGAAAAAGGGGTTACGGGTGCTTACAACCGTGCGGTAGCTTTAGATTTATTGTCACAACGGCAAGTTGCATTTGCTCAACTCAAACAAAAAGGCGTACTGGTACTCGATGCACCAGCCAATCAAATTACAGATAAGTTAGTCGATCGCTATTTACAGTTGAAAGCCAGAAATCAAATTTGATAAATTGGGCATTGGGGATTGGGCATGGGGCATGGGGCATGGGGCATTTTTTTTCCAGCGTCAAGGACAATTATGAAAACTATTTCTAAAACTAAACTTAAAAATGAGAGAATAAAGTTTTTACGTTTTGTGGAGTCAGGAGGAAAGAGAGTGGTGAAAATCTCCAGATATGGCAATTTCCCGCCAACAGAAGAGTTATTTGGACAAATGCGCGGCAAAGTAAAATATTTTGAGGATTTAACTAATCCAATAACTGAGGAATGGAGCGAATTGTAATTAGCAGTTAGGAGTAAAGACGGAAGGAGCAGAGAAAGAAAATAATTTCCCTTCAATGCCCCATGCCCAATTCTAATTCACGCTTTTAACATTTTTCGCCAAACGGCAAAGGTTAAAAGTATAACAATTGTGAAAGTTGTAGCAAAAATTACTATCGGGGTCATTCCTCGGATACTCATTCCCAACCAGTTACAAGCTAAAGTTATCGACCACAGGATAAGCGCTGCACGTCGTTGAGATAAACCCCAAGCTAACAAACGATGGTGTAAATGGTCTTTTCCTGGCGTGCTAAGGGGATTTTTACCAGCTGCTAAACGCCGTACAAAAACTTGGGTAGTGTCCAGTACGGGCAGTAGAAGAAATGCCACCGGGGGTAATACAGATAACACAGTAGTTATTTGTAATTCACCTAAAATACTTGTAGCAGCTAATACATAACCAAAGAAATATGCTCCGGCATCACCCATAATAATTTTTGAGGGATGGAAGTTATGGCGTAGAAAGCCGAGTGCGGAACCACCTAAAGCTGCTAAAACTAAAGTTGCTGCCGCACGGTTGGGAAACTGCGCGGAAACTGCTAGCAAGCTCATGGCAGTGATAAAGCTAACTCCTCCCGCCAAACCATCCATACCGTCCATTAAGTTAATCGCATTGGTAATTCCTACTACCCACAGTACTGTCAGTAATGTTGACAGCGTAGAATCTATGGGAGTACCAAAAGTTAAATCAAAACCAATACCGTTAGCAACTAGTAAAAGCGCCGTTAAAATTTGCACCAATAATCGGAAAGAAGCAGGTAAGCCATATTGGTCGTCAATAAAACCTACCAAAACTAATATGGAGCCGCCCAGCAACACGGTTAAAACCTGTGCTAATACATTTTCTAATTCAATCGGTCGTAATAAACTAGCAAGGGTAACAGCGGCAATTACTCCTGCATAAATTGCTAATCCTCCCGCATTTGGTAAAGGTTCTTGGTTCAAACGCCTTGCATTTGGCTGATCTGCCCAACCTACCCGCAAAGCAAATTTACGAATTTTAGGGATTAAACTCCAGGTGACAACCAAAGCTAATAAAAACGTAAACACTACTGCTAACCAGCCGGAACCGCTTGGTTCAGCAATACCGAGAGATTTAAGGGAACTGTATATATTCATCTCCCGATTCCTTCATAAGAAAATCTCGGTAATTTGGAAACTCAGACTTTTTAAAGCTGAGAGTAAAAATGCCACGAGTAGTTTTGACTACCCGTAAAGGGTCTGGTTTTTATTGGTATAACCCAGGAACCAGTAACCTGTAATTAGTCCCCTCGACCACCACTAATAAGATGTCCTTTCTTCAAGCAACTAACTCAATAGTTTTAGAGATAATCCGGACTGGGGAAGCATCCGGAAGTCTTTACCAATTAATGGCTCAATGGTCTAGTCAGACACGTAAGATTGAGTTCTTACAAGCCCAGCAGCTTTAGCCCTGGGTTACTGACTTCTGCCAGTATCCTACATGAGCATCAACTGTATATTAATCATTTTTGTTCCAAATATCTGTAATCCGAACAGCTTCGATTATTAGCACTCTGCCTTCTAGAGTGCTAAATTGTAAAACAGAATGTGCTTGTGAGTAAAAAAATGGCAAAAATCGTTTCCTTCAATGAAGATTCACGTCGATCGCTAGAAAGGGGAATTAACTCCCTTGCTGATGCCGTCAAGATTACCTTGGGACCAAAAGGTCGTAACGTTCTATTAGAAAAGAAATTTGGTGCGCCTCAAATTGTAAATGATGGTATCACCGTTGCCAAAGAAATTGAACTATCCGATCCTTTGGAGAACGCTGGCGCAAAATTAATTCAGGAAGTCGCTGAAAAAACCAAAGAAATCGCCGGAGATGGTACCACTACCGCTACCGTTTTGGCTCAAGCTATTATCCGCGAGGGATTGAAAAACGTCGCTGCTGGTTCCAACCCCATCAGTTTGAAGCGCGGTATCGACAAAACAATCGAAGCCCTGGTGAAGGAAATCGTCAAGATTGCTAAACCAGTCGAAGGAAGTGCGATCGCTCAAGTTGCAACCGTATCTGCTGGTAATGATGAAGAAGTCGGTAGCATGATTGCTGAAGCGATGGAGAAGGTGACTAAAGACGGTGTAATTACCGTTGAGGAATCTAAATCTCTATCTACCGAGCTAGAAGTTGTCGAAGGGATGCAAATTGACAGGGGATACACTTCCCCCTACTTCATCACCAACAACGACCGGATGACAGTAGAATTTGAAAACGCCCGCATCTTGATTACTGATAAAAAAATCAGCAACATTCAAGATTTGGTGCCAGTTTTAGAAAAAGTTGCTCGTAGCGGTCAACCTTTGTTAATTATCGCTGAAGATGTTGAAGGTGAAGCTTTAGCAACTTTGGTAGTAAATAAAGCTAGAGGCGTGTTAACAGTTTGCGCTATCAAAGCCCCCGGTTTTGGCGAACGTCGTAAAGCGATGTTAGAAGACATTGCGATTCTTACCGGCGGACAAATGATTTCTGAAGAAATCGGTTTGAGCCTGGATACCGCAACAGAGGATATGTTAGGAACCGCTCGCAAAATCGAGATTGACAAAGAAAACACCGTCATCGTTGCTGCTGGCGATTTGAAAGCTGACGTAGAAAAGCGTATCGCTCAAATTCGCAGACAGCTTGAGGAAACCGATTCCGAATACGACAAAGAAAAACTACAAGAGCGTATCGCCAAACTTGCTGGTGGTGTTGCTGTAGTCAAAGTTGGTGCGGCAACCGAAACCGAGTTAAAAGACCGGAAATTACGGATTGAGGATGCATTAAACGCAACTAAAGCAGCCGTAGAAGAAGGCATCGTTCCCGGTGGCGGTACTACTTTGATTTATCTGGCGAAAAAAGTAGCAGAAATCAAAAACAGCCTCAACGAAGAAGAAAAAATTGGTGCCGATATAGTAGCACGAGCGCTAGAAGCACCATTACGTCAAATCGCTGATAATGCCGGTGTAGAAGGTTCAGTTATCGTATCCAGAGTTCGAGATACCGAATTCAACATTGGTTACAACGCAGCCACCGGCGAATTTGAAGACTTAATTGCCGCCGGAATCATCGATCCAGCCAAAGTAGTGCGTTCCTCCCTACAAAACGCCGGTTCCATAGCCGGAATGGTAATAACTACCGAAGCCTTGGTAGTAGAAAAACCAGATCCTAAAGGTGGTGCTGGTGCCCCCGACATGGGC
Source organism: Rivularia sp. (in: cyanobacteria) (assembly GCA_965234645.1). Lineage (GTDB taxonomy): Bacteria > Cyanobacteriota > Cyanobacteriia > Cyanobacteriales > Nostocaceae > Rivularia. Next base: position 2,550,358 of record OZ248344.1, read on the forward strand.
GGCATGGGCGGCATGGGTGGCATGGGCGGCATGGGTATGCCTGGAATGGGTGGAATGGGGATGATGTAGTGTAGAGACGTAGCACTGCTACGTCTGTTAGGAGTTAGGAGTTAGGAGTTGGGAGTTAGGAGTTACCTAATTACCTGGCGACTAGAAGTCGCGGCTACACAAACAAAACCCACCTGCGTGGGTTAGGAATTAATAGTCCACCTTCGTGGACTTCGCCTGTGTAGAAGCGGTAACAAAGCGCCGTTTGTTCCTTACCTGGCGACTAGAAGTCGCGGCTACACAAACAAAACCCACCTGCGTGGGTTATAGGAATTTAATAGTCCACCTTCGTGGACTTCGCTTGTGTAGAAGCGGTAACAAAGCGCCGAATACCTGTCTAACAACCAACAACTAACAACCAACAACTAAATCGCTAAATTCTCTTTAGCCCATAGGGCGGCTTGGGTTCTATCTCTTAACCCGAGTCGCCCTAAAATTTGGGTAACGTAGTTTTTTACGGTTCCTTCGCTGAGATATAAAGTTTTAGAAATTTCTCGATTATTTTTTCCTTGAGATATTAAAGTTAATACTTCTAATTCTCTTTCGGTTAACTTTTCTTGAATATCGCTTTCTTTAACTGGAATGGGAGGGCGCAACTGAGCAAACACTTTTGGGGCAATAGTCGGACCTAGTTGAGAATGACCTTGATGTATGGCGTGAATTGCTGCGGCTAGTTGAGGTGCGGGAGTGTTTTTGAGCAGATAACCCAAAGCGCCAGCTTGTAAAGACTGCCAGATATATTCGTCTTCATCGAAAGTCGTCAGTACTAGAATTTTAATCCAAGGGAACTTTTGATGAATCTCGCGGGTTGCGGCTACTCCATCGCATACAGGCATCCGCACATCCATCAGAATTACATCGGGTTGCAGTTGCTGGGTAAGAGAAATCGCTTCATTACCATGATTCGCTTGCCCGACAATTTCAATATCTTCCTCTAACGAAAGCAAAGACGCTAATCCCTGGCGAAATAGTGGTTGATCGTCTGCTAACAATAGCCGAATCATCATATTATTAAGTTTTGGAGATGCTTTATTTTCAGTATGGCAATCTTTAAATCTTGTTCCCAAGGTGTTTAGTTTTGTTGCTGAGTTCGGGATTGGGGAGAGGGGGAAGAGAGGGGAGAATAATTAGTAAGCAAGACCTCTGCACTACGATAGTAACAATTAACCTTTAATTTTATTCATGTTTCTTCCTAATTAAGCAAATACTCCCGTATTTGTTCAGATGCCAAGGTAAAAGCTATTTTCTCTGCATCTGTTTTTGCTCCCCAGAATATTGATTGTTTTCCTTTAACTTCTTCTAAAGGGCGGCTAAATATTATAGGATTAGCCAATTGATAAGCATAATCTCCCGAACAACCAACGCAGCTAATGATTTTTACTGCTCCAATAATCGCGCCACGTTTGATAGTGGTTTGATCGATGCCATAATCGGCAAAATAATCATCACTTTGTTTTGATTGAGAAGCATGGATTAAAACCCATCCTCTACGCTTTGTCGGCTGCGTGCGATATTCATCTTTTTTGATTCCAAGACATATAGCATAAGCATGAGGTGCGTGAATGCTGATAGCTTTTACGTTAGGCGGATAATTTATTTCAACTCGTGGCTTCTGCACTAAAAAAATCTCATATAAATTAATAAGTTCATTGCTCCTCCCTTAGAGTTCTCCTTGCTTATTAATGACAATTGCTGACTCTTCACCCGCAATAATTATTATTCTCGCGTTCCTAAAATCAAGCGTTAGTAGCTAAACTTTTAATAATGAACAATGCCCAATGCCCCATCATATCCCAATGCCCAGTTCCCATCAACTCGGAATCCAAACCCGAATCCGAGTACCTTTATTCAAAGTAATTTTAATCTGAAATTCACCGCCTAAAATTTGCACTCTTTCCTGCATTCCCCGCAGTCCAAAACCTGTATGATGGGCGTTAACTTCAAAACCTCGACCATCATCTGTAATTTCTAAAACAACTCCTTCTTTATTTTGATAACCCTTTATATTTACAACTTTTGCACGAGCGTGTTTTTGAATATTGTTAACTGCTTCTCGAACAATACAATACAGTTGGTGGCTGGTTTGAATTGGTAATTGTGGTAATTCTGAATTTAAATTAATTATAAATGATTCATTCCGTCCAACTTGTTCTACTAAAGTGGCTAAAGCTTGATTAAGATTAAAATTTGTTTGACGTATCGATCGCACGGAATTTCTTACTTTTGTTAAACATTCACTAGCTAAATCTTTAGCAATATTTAAAGAATTAACAGCTTGATTGGGATCTTTTTCGTATAACCTTTGAGCAAGTTCTAACTGTATATCTAATGTTGTGAGAGAATGACCTAAAGAATCATGAATTTCACGAGCGATCCGACTGCGTTCTAAACTTGCGGCTAAGGTTTCTACCTGCTGGGTTAATGCTTCTGCTTTTTGACGACTTTTTTGTTCTGCGATCGCAACAAAGCTAAATAAAAGCACAAATACGCTGATTGTCAGATAGTCTGCAATATTATCAATAACTACTCTACGAACGATCAAATTAGTATTATCTAATTCTGCAATTATTTGAGTTATATTAGCACGACTGGATTATAATAATTTAGGTATACTAAAAGCTCTAAAAATATTATGTAATATTCCTAATATAATTGTAATTAAAATTACTTTTTTACGTTTTAATAAAAAACAGCTTTTATCGTTTCTCAAGCAATCCAATCTCAATCGTTTTCCAGTATTTTCTGTTCTTAGCGGCGCATTATTTTTCGATGCTGCTACCGATTTGAGTACGGCAGATAGCGTAACTGGAAATCCCGCTGGCGATCGCGATAAATCACCTTTAGGACCAATCCGTTTAGACTGCGGTTATAACAATGATTGAGACAGCCGAATTCAATTTGGGATTGGGGGTAGAGGGGGTAGAGGGGGTAGAGGGGGTAGAGGGGGGGACAAGGGGACAAGGAGACAAGGGGACAAAGAGCTAAATAATTATTAACTCCTAACTCCTAACTCCTAACTGCTAACTGCTAACTGCTAACTCCTAACTGCTAACTGCTAACTGCTAACTCCTAACTGCTAACTGCTAACTGCTAACTCCTAACTGCTAACTGCTAACTCCTAACTCCTAACTCCTAACTCCTAACTGCTAACTGCTAACTGCTAACTGCTAACTGCTAACTCCTAACTCCTAACTATCCCTAATTCCCAATGCCCAATTCTCAATTCCCAATTACCAATTCAAAATTCAAAATCCAAAATCCAAAATTTCATTTATGGCGGTTTGTTTATACAGAACAAACCGCTTTTTGATTATTAAGCGAACATTATGAGTTAAGATTGGTCGGTGAGATATCTTGCGAAAAAGCAACCAATCTCTTGTAGGGTGGGCATTTTATCTATTTATGGGAAAAAATTAGAAAATTTCAGAAAAGATTATTCTTTACGTTTTTTTAATCAGGTCAAAATGTATGTTAGAGAAATTATTTCGTCCGACTCCTAAAGTAGTTGAACCCCACGACGAAGATTTTTATCATCATCCAGGAACAATACCGGGAACTCTTAATATAGATAGAGATGCGCCAGCTACCAAGGTTTTGTTAATTGATTACAATCAAAATAAAGTAATTTCTAAAAAAATTAATACCCCAGAAGATTGCGCGAAGTATCTGGATACTGAATCGGTGTCTTGGGTAGATGTGCAAGGTTTGGGTAATATCAATATTTTGCAACGTATTGGCAAAGTTTTTGAACTGCATCCTCTAGTTTTGGAAGATGTGGTAAATGTTCCAGAACGTCCGAAAATAGAGAATTATGAAGACCAATTGGTGATAATTTCTCGAATGGTGATGCCAACAGAAAATAGCGATGGTTTTCACAGCGAACAGGTAAGTTTTGTATTGGGACAAAATTATTTGCTGATGGTGCAAGAAGAACCCACCCTTGATTGCTTCGATCCGGTACGCTTGAGAATTCGCAACAATAAAGGTAACATTCGCAAACAAGGAGCTGATTATTTAGCTTACGCTCTTTTAGATGCAATTATCGATGGTTTTTTTCCCGTACTCGAAGATTATGGCGAACGCATTGAAGATTTAGAGGATGAAGTAATAGTAAATCCGACTCGAAAAACACTGCAAAAAATTTATCGAATTAGGCGAGAATTGTTACAATTACGTCGTGCTATATGGCCCCAACGTAGTGCTATTAATGCCTTAATAAGGGATAGTAACGAACTGATTAGTGATGAGGTAAGAATTTATTTAAGAGATTGTTACGACCATGCGGTACAAGTTATGGATATGGTAGAAACTTACCGAGAACTGGCATCGGGGCTGATGGACGTATATCTTTCTGCAATCAGTAACCGAATGAATGAAATCATGAAGTTGCTCACGGTGTTTTCGTGGATTTTCTTACCTTTAACCTTTATTGCTGGGTTATACGGGATGAATTTTGAATATATGCCCGGTTTGAAAACACCTTGGGGCTTCTGGTTATGTGTTGGGGCAATGGTGGCGATCGCAATTGGTTTATTAGTGTTTTTCCGGCGCAGTGGATGGCTCGAAAGTCCTGCCACTCTTAAAGATGTTCGAGGTGAGCGAAAATTCTAGGGGGTTATATTTAGATAAATGCAAGAAACTACGAGTAATAATCCTAGCTTAGTTGTGCTGACGCTTTATATCATCGGCGTTAGCTATGTTTTCAACTTAATGGTTGAATCAATTGACGAACAAATTAAATTTGTTTATGACAAGAAAACTGTTGACAAACAATTAAAAGAACAAGAACTCGATGATAAAGTTTCTATCGCCTTTAAACTTAAGCCTTCTTACGATATTGATGGTTTAAAGGAATTCATAGTTATCCTTGGCAATAAAACCGATAATGTTGCAATATATGTTGACTGGGACAACTGTTCTTTTGTTGTCAAACATAAAAACGCATCGCGTCGAGTTATTCGTAAATCACCAGATTTGTCTCGCGATTTAGCCGTGCCCCAAAGTCCTAGTCTGGTTGCTCCCTCTCAAAACCTCATCGAAAGTATTGCCACTGAAGACGTATTTGGGCGAGATCAAGAAACCGGAACATATGATGCAAAAAAAGCTTTAGTTAATATAACTGGACTTAAAAGTAGTCCGGTGAGAGCGCAAAGAAAGTTATACAAAAATTTTATCAGCAGAAGACAACAAATAGAATGTTCTCTTCAGTTGGCATTGAGGTTTTCAGAACTTCCGGTAGGTTTAGTACCAGGTCAAAATGTTCCTCCCATGTCCATTATTACTTGTCCTTTTATAATTAAAAAACTACCTTGGACTTACGCCCTACCTTGGAATCAAAAGAGAAAAAAATAATCTATTACTTTATCTAAACTAGAATATTAGGAGAGAGTAGGCGAGGTGGTTGCAAATTAGTTTTAATAAGCTAATTTGAGGAAAGTCCGGGCTTCCCAAAGACCAAACTTGCTGGGTAATGCCCAGTGCGTGCGAGCGTGAGGATAGTGCCACAGAAAAATACCGCCTTTTTCAATGAACAATGAACAATTATCAATTGTCAGTTTTTACTGTTCGTTGATAATTAATAATTGATAATTGACAAAGGTAAGGGTGCAAAGGTGAGGTAAGAGCTCACCAGCAGCATCGAGAGGTGCTGGCTCGGTAAACCCCGGTTGGAAGCAAGGTGAGAGGAACTATGGTTGGTCTTTTTCCAGTTCCGTTTTAGAGAGCCGCTTGAGGCGTTTGGTAACAACCGTCCCAGATAGATAACCGCCCTTGAAATTCGGAGAGAAATTTCCGCATTTTTAGAACAGAACCCGGCTTATGTCCGACTCTCTCCCCCTTTTTTTGAAGATAGGGAGATGGTGAGTTAATAGTTAGAAGTTAGGATCACCGGAGTTAGGAGTTATAAATATTACCAATACCCCATGCCCAATGCCCAATGCCCATTCCCAATTGATAATTGATAATTGTGAATAATGTCTGTGATTTATCCGCGTCGTCAACGACAACTTGAAAGTTTGGTCAAAAAGCTGGGTTTATCAGTGCAAGCACCTGTGAAGTGGGAGTTGCTGGATCTGGCGCTGACTCATCCGTCTATTTCTGAGTCGGCTAATTACGAACAACTTGAGTTTGTTGGGGATGCCGTGGTACGTCTGGTGGCTGCTCTTGTTTTATGGGAAAATTTTCATCATGCCCCAGTCGGTGATTTTGCTGCAATTCGTTCTGTACTCGTTAGCGATCGCATTCTGGCTCAATTAGCTCGTTCTTACGGTTTGGAACTACATTTGTTAGTTGCTGGCAGCGCTTATGGAGATAGAGCCGGACAAGAATCTAGATTGGCGGATGCTTTTGAAGCGGTTTTAGGTGCCTTTTATCTAAGTACTAATAATTTAGAGTTGATTCGCCCTTGGTTAGATCCTCATTTTAAACAACTTGCGGCAGAAATTAGCTTAGACCCAGCAAGACAAAATTATAAAGCTGCTTTACAAGAATGGACTCAAGGACAGTATAAAACTTTACCCGAATACCGCGTTACTCAACTCGCTTCACCTCAACACAATCAAGAACGCTTCATAGCTGAGGTTTGGCTGCACGAAAAAAAATTAGGTGAAGGTAAAGGACGTTCTATTAAAGCTGCCGAGCAAGCTGCCGCGAAAATGGCTTTTCTCGCAATACCTCAGCAATAACACTTAAATAATTAAATATTTACTCAGCTATTAATCGTAATTTTAGTCTCATTACTAACCTCCGGGCTAGTGGTTTACCACATACTTATGAGGGGTAATAAGGTTCGTAGTAAGCGCTGTCTTCGCTCCGGATTTAGGGAACCTAAGCTTTTACTACGAACCTCAAGGACTACTAGACAAAATGTTTAAAGCACAAAATATCAAATTTGTTTAGTTATCATATTGTATAAGTAATTACTAACAACTAATAATTAATAACTAAATAACTAATGAATAATTCAATCAAAATTGTTGTAGTTGGGGTTGGACGTTGGGGGGTTCATTTACTGCGAAATTTTTTAGCACATCCCCAAGTTGAAGTTGTAGCGGTGGTAGATCCAAATCCAGAGTGCTTGGAGAAGGTGCAACGGCAATATAACTTAGAAGCAAATGTTTTATTAACTACCGAATGGCAAAAGTTACAGCAGCTACCAGAATTAAACGCTGTAGTAATTGCGACTCCTGCTGTGACTCATTACTCCGCGATCGTCGATGCCTTGAATTGGGGATGTCATGTTTTAGCAGAAAAACCTCTAACTCTTAATCCCACAGAATGCCGTCAATTATGCGAATTGGCAGAAAAACAGCAATTGATTCTCATGGTAGATCATACCTATTTATTTCATCCGGCAGTAGAAAAAGGACAAGCAGTATTGCAAGCTGGTGCTGTGGGAGATTTACGCTACGGTTATGCTACGCGAACCCATTTGGGACCAGTTCGCCAAGATGTTGATGCACTATGGGATTTAGCCATTCACGATATTGCCATTTTTAATAATTGGCTGGGTGAATTACCTACTATGGCTCAAGCAACGGGTAAAGTTTGGCTGCAAACAGCATCTCCTAATCCCCTCTCAGATTTAGTTCAGGTAACATTAACATACCCTTCGGGTTTTCAAGCATTCATTCATTTATGCTGGCTAAACCCTGATAAGCAGCGGCGTTTGGGGGTTGTAGGTAGTCAGGGTAGCTTAATTTTTGATGAAATGTTAACTGATACGCCTTTGACTTTAATGCAAGGAGAGTTTGAGCGTCAGGAAAATCGCTTTATCCCGGTGAATCAACAACGGAAAGTGGTAGAAATTGAAAAAGGCGAACCTTTGCAACGAGTTTGTAACGGGTTTATTGAATGCATCGTGGAAAATACGCCCTCAGTAATATCTAATGGTTGGGTAGGTACGCAGCTAGTAGAAATTCTCACCGCTCTTACTCAATCTTTAGAAACTGGGGGTGAGCCTATTTTCGTTAAAAATTAAATGTAGTACTCCACCACATAAGTTTTGAGGGGCTGATATTAATGGTATCAAAATGCTGATGTTGGGTTACGACGCAAAGTTAATTGGTTGATTAATAATTAAATCTTTTGGTGCGTCTAACCCAACCTACGACTATATATGTCTAGTTTTGGGTAAGTTTTATGTAACGGCTGATATTAATGGTATCAAAATGCTGATGTTGGGTTACGACGCAAAGTTAATTGATTGATTAATAATTAAATCTTGTGGTGCATCTAACCCAACCTACGACTGTATATTCCTAATTCGGGTTGCCTTGAATAATAGTAGCTTGTGGTACTTTACCATTGCCATTTGCAGAATCAATTTGATTAGACGTAGATTTATTCTCGCTATCTATTAAAGGCAAACTAATCTTAACCGTTGTACCTTGTTCAATTCCAGGACTTTCAAGAGTTATCGTACCTCCCATCAATTCGATTAAGTTGCGTGAAATTGCTAGTCCCAACCCAGTACCGTTATACTTGCGGGCGCTGGCTCCATCCACCATCATGAAGGGACGAAATAGTTTTTGCTGTTGTTCGGTATCTATGCCTATACCCGTATCTCTGACGGCAACTGTTACCCAGGATTGATTGTTACGATTTTGAATTTCTGTGGTTATAGTAATGCTTCCTGCTTCGGTAAACTTTGTAGCGTTACCGATGACGTTGATTAATACTTGCTTGAGCTTGGCTGTATCGGCATTAACTATAATTGGCTCTTTTAAAGCGGGAATATTTAACTGTAAACCTTTTTGCTGAATATTAACCGATTGTAAAGTAACTACGTCGTTTATAACTTGACGTAGATCGGTTGGTTTAATCGCAACTGAAAGCTTACCGGCTTCTATGCTAGAAATATCGAGTAAATCGTTAATAATCCCTAACAAATGAATCGCGGTTTCATCCGCACGTTTGAGAAACTCCTTTTCTTCTTCTCTATCGTCGCACAAGTCATCTCGAACCAAGCGTATGGAATTGATGATGATGTTTAGGGGGTTTCTCAACTCATGGGAAGTTGTAGCCAATAAATGACTTTTGCTTTGATTGGCGGTTTTCGCATCTTTCCAAGCAATCTCCAACTCTTGTCCCCATGCTTTAAGTCTTTCAACCATTTGCGAGAGTGCGATTGCTAATTGATTGAACTCTCGAATGTTGAAATTATCGGGAACTGCTTTATTTGTATCTCCTGAATGAATATTCAATGCATAATCGCGCAGTTGTTCAACAGGATGCGCTAAATAACGAGCCACATACAGTGATGCTAATAAAGTCGCACCAATCAACCCAATTGTTAAAAGAAATAAAATTAACTTGATTTCTTTCAAACCATACAAAGCATTATCTAAACTCGTAACAGCTAAAATTACCCATTTTTTCTGCCCATCATCAACTGGACTGTTAATAGCTGTATATCCAGCAAGTAACTCCTTACCCTCTTTTTCAAAAAATAAATTTGAAGAGTCAAAGCGTCCGGATATCGCATTTTTGACAATTTTTTGCAGTTTTTTCCCATCTGTATGTTCTGCAATATTTGTACCTACCCGTTGAAAAATTGGGTGTGCCAAAATTGTCCCGTTTTCTGCAATTACTACCGTAGAACCTGTTAAAAATCCTGGATTATCTTGGATTTTCTCGTGCAATAGTTGCGATCGCATACTTAAGGTATAAAGTAATTTAGCTTGAGTATCGTAAACGGGAGAAGACAAGTTAAGCTCTAGTAATGGTTGATTTTCTAAATTATTCGTTGTCGATTTTGTCGGTAAAATAGGTTTAATTTGAACATTATTTTGAGAAAACGAAAAATTATTCAAATTTGTTAATTTTTTACCACAATTGCCAGCAATAATGTTACCGCTATAGGGATTTGTTAATTGAATACATTTTATTTGTCTGGGCAATTGTTGAGTTAACTGAGTAACAAATTGTTTTACCAACTGGGGTTTACCCGATTGAATAACCGACGTTTGGGAAGCAGTTAACAAGTTGCTTTTGAGCGCATCAATAGTATCTACAAGACTTTCTCCTTTGATAATGGCACTTTCGGTTAAATTCTGACGAGCAATTTCTATTAAACTAGAACGTGCTTTTTTATAGCCGACAAACTCACCTATCAATAAGACTGGTACTGATAGCAGTAATATCCTTGATACTAAAATTCGGCGAAATGATGATTGACTACGGTTCACCATTGGCATTCTCTAATAAGCATCTGCAAACCAAAATAGCAAGATAAAGATTAAATAACCCGCGTTAATATACTTCTATTATTAAGTTGATTATTCCGGTGGAGTCAAGTTATTAAATTGTTGTTAACCCTTTAGGGCGATCGCGAGGTTTTTAGATTTTGGTAATTGGTAATTAGTATACGTCCGTGCCTTACAATGTTTATTGAGAATTCTTTATTACACTTTAGTAACTTTGATAATGGCAATAAGTATTCAACCACATATGATAAAATTGGTAATTTTTCTGGTGAGTATTGTTAGTTATATAGAGGTTGTTGTTTAGGTACTGCTTTGTAAAAAAATCAACTTTATTACACCAATTAATATCCGAAGATACAAGGTTTCTATTTATTGTTATTATCATCTTTAAAAATATCAACATCACCGATCTCAACCATTTTTGATGACACAACAAATTCGTCCTCATACCACAGTGGTTTTGGCAATGAGCGCAGATGGAAAAATAGCAGATGTTACTCGTTCTTCAGCTAGATTTGCATCAATTACGGATAAAGCACACCTAGAAAAACAAATTGCTGTGAGGGATGCTGTTTTATTCGGTGCTGGTACTTTACGCGCTTACGGTACGACTTTAACAGTATCGCATCCAGACCTATTAGAGCATCGAAAATCTAATAGCAAACCACCCCAACCCATTCATATCGTTGTATCTAATTCCGGTCAGTTAGAGCCAGACTTACGCTTCTTCCAACAGCCAGTTGAACGTTGGTTAGTTTCAACAGCTACAGGAGCGAGATTTTGGCAAGACAGACGGGAATTTCAACGTATACTCGTATTTGAAACGCCAACAGGAAAAGTCGATCTTCGTGCAGCCCTGCTTTCTTTGACTCCCTTGGGTATAGCACAGTTAGGAATTTTGGGTGGGGGAAAATTAGTAGCGAATCTTCTCAAATTAAATTTAATTGACGAAATGTGGCTTACTGTCTGTCCCTTAATTTTGGGTGGTGAAGATGCTCCTACGCCAGTTGAAGGTTCTGGTTTTTTAGCTGAAGCTGCTCCAAAGTTGCAACTGCTGGAAGTTCGCACCGAAGATCGAGAAGTATTTCTTCATTATTGCCTGCAACAATTCCCAGATTAGATTAGGCTAAATAAAGCTTTTGCTAAGTTTTGTGTCTTCAACTGCAATGGTGGAAAAAATCAAGCCGAGCTATTCTCTTACCTGGATTAACACAGTTGCTGAAGTACCCAAAGATGCTTGGAATGCTTTGGCGATACCGCTTCAGACTCCTTTTTTTGAATGGGATTGGTTAAACAATCTCGAAACTTCTCAAAGCGCTACTGCCCGGAGTGGTTGGTTGCCCAATCACTTGACGCTATGGCGAGATAGAACGTTAATTGCTGCTGCTCCACTTTATATCAAAGGACATAGCTATGGAGAATTTGTCTTTGACCAACAGTGGGCAGATTTAGCTCATCGTATTGGGGTAGAATATTACCCCAAAATGCTGGGGATGTCGCCGTTTACTCCCGCAGAAGGTTATCGATTTTTGATTGCGCCAGGAGAAGATGAGGATGAAATAATTTCCTTGATACTGCGCGAAATAGATTCCTTTTGCAAAAAGCGGCGTATCAGTGGCTGCAATTTCTTGTATGTAGACCCCGATTTTCATGCAAAATTAGAACGTCAGGGTTTTACAGCTTGGCTGCACCATAACTATGTTTGGCAAAATAACGATTTTACAACTTTTGACGATTATTTAGGTGCATTCAACGCCAATCAGCGTCGCAACATCAAACGCGAACGAAAAGCTGTCACAAAAGCTGGTTTGGAATTAAAACCATTTACCGGCGATGATATTCCCCAGGAATTGTTTCCTTTAATGTACGATTTTTACGCCGACACCTGCGACAAATTTGGTTGGTGGGGTAGCAAATATCTCACTAAACGGTTTTTTGAATCGCTTTACGAAAACTATCGTCATCGAGTCGTATTTTTCGCAGCTTATAGCGAAGATAACAGCCAACCCGTAGGAATGTCATTTTGTTTATACAAGGGCGATAAAATGTACGGGCGTTACTGGGGTAGTTTTCAAGAAATAGATTGTCTCCACTTTGACGCTTGCTATTATTCACCCATTGAATGGGCAATCCAAAATAATATTCAAGTATTCGATCCTGGTGCAGGTGGAAGACATAAAAAACGTCGCGGCTTCCCCGCAACTCCCAACTACAGCCTGCACCGCTTTTACGACAATCGTTTAGGACAAATTCTCCGTCGTTATATCACTGAAGTAAACCAACACGAACAACGAGAAATTGAAGCAATTAATGAGCAAATTCCTTTTGCACAAAGTAAAACCGAGGAATAATTCGTAATGTCGGTATGGTAGAGGGGGTATAGGGGGAGAAAAGAAATAATTTGAAACTCTAACTATTCCCTATTCCCCGTTCCCTGAAAAAAGGTAAAAGAAAGAATTAAACTGATTCTAGGTGTGTGAAAACCCTTAAAAGAGTTGTAGTTTTTTTTAGTGATTATGAATCTACGTGAAAATTTAACAGTAATTGATGATAAACTTTCTCAACGACACATTGATTTAGATCCTGCCGGATATTTTATTATTTACATCGATCGCGAAGAAGGATTAATTTTTGCCAAGCATTTTACCAACATCATCGACGAACGAGGTTTAGCCGTCGATCCAGAAACGGGAAAGGTAATTCCAGCCAAAGGAAAGGTACAGCGAACCCACACAATAGTATATTCTGGCAGAACCGCGAAGGAATTATCTGTAAAAATTTTTGAAGAAACTCAGCCCTCTCCCATAACCATGTTCGATCATGCTGCTTATCTAGGTAGAGAATTCGTCCGCGCCGAGATGGCTTTGGTGAGTGGACAGGAGTATGTTCAGGATTAGGGAATTGGGGGGAGATGTGGAGATGGGGAGATGGGGAGATGGGGAGATGGGGAGATGGGGAGATGGGGTAGAAAATCCTTCATTCCTAATTCCTAACTCATAACTCCTAACTCCCTACTTGCTACTCCCAACTCCTAACCCCTAACTCCCAACTCCTAACTCCTAACTCCTAACTCCCAACTATTACCTTTAACCTTTAACCTTTCCTCTTCTATCCTTCCGATGATGGTTGGAAAACCAAGTAGATATAGTATGTTGCCATCGGGATGACGGTGGCAGCAATCAATAATCCTATTACCCAAGCGGTAGCATTTCCGCGATCGGTTTCTTCGGCTTTGGTAAAGGTGCCTTCTGTTTGTACATCGTCGATAACTACTGGGGGACCTGGATCTGGTTCCCCGGAAAGTACGGTAACTATACGTTCTTGTGCGTCTAATAACGCTTGATTGTATTTGTTACCGTTTCGCAATGGCACTAAAACAGTCTCTGACGCTACACTTTGGGCTATATCATCGGACATTACAGATTTGACTCGATCGCCCGTAACAATGGCAGTACCGTTGGTTACGGAGTCGATCGCTAATAAAGTTTGATTTGATTGTGCTTCTTTTGTTGGAAACCATTTTTCAAATAGGGCTTTAGCAAAACTCTCAGGAGTTTCCCCATAATCTAAACGACGAATGGTAACTATTCGGACTTCGTTTCCTGTTTGCTTTGCCAATTCATCGAAGGCAGTACTAATTTTACCTTCATTAAAACGGCTGATTAAATCTGCTTCATCTACAACCCATGTGTCTGAAGTCAGGTTTGGAATATTATATACACCCGTAGCGAAAGCGGGTATCATAAACGCGGAAGAAACGAATATCATTATCGCTACTGATAAAATCAGCTTTGCGATATATTTTTGCCAACTCAAGAAATGCTTGAGAAGCTGTTTCATAGCAAAAAAACCACTATACTACTTTTCACCAAAAATACTACATAAGTAGGATCGAAGTCTCGTTTTTATCAGGTTTTCGATCGAAATGCTTTTAATGAGATTAATATGAGTCAGATTTATCTCATACAAATCTTAATAATCCTTATTTATGGTGAACCAGGAGATTACTATTTTTACAAGGGATTGTTGAAAGCTATTCTCATATATTATTAAGACGAATTATCTGATTGCAGTTTATCCAAACCGCATACAAGTTGAAGCAGCTTATACTGCTCTGGAAAAAGCAGGTTTATCCACAGAACAAATTAGTATTTTAGGTGAAGGTTACAAAAGTGCAGACGAGTACGGATTAATTAACCCCAAGGAGCAAGCCAAAAATAACGGGCAACGTCTTACTTATTGGCTAATTCCTTTCGGTTTCGCTGTCGGTTATGCTTTCAATTTATTTACAAATATTGAAATAGTTCCCGCATATGGTATTTTTAATTTAATTCTTGGAGGATTGTTGGGAGCGGCTTCTGGAGTATTAGCTGCTGTGGTTGTCGGCGATCGCGTCGGAGTTACGGTTATTGATAAAGATGCTTTACTTTACCGCAGCCGTTTGGATGCTGGCAAGTATTTAATTATTTTTCAAGGTACCGAAGAATTAGTTAAAAAAGCGACTAGCATACTTTATTCTTTTCAACCTGAAAATATTCAAAGTTATATAGAAATTGGGAATGGGCAGCAAAATTCTGCGGAGTAATCCTATAAATTGAGCTTTAAGTAGGTGGACAAAAATATTTGTGCCATTGCGAGCGTCAGTGAAGCAATCTCAGAGTGTTGTGGTTGCTTCGTTTCACTCGCAATGACAAATATACAATTAATTTTGTTTAAGTACTTATAGAATTAACTAAAAGGTTTGTGGTAAGTGTCTTAAATTTTTATTTAGCAGCTTCAGTCACTTAATACAAACCCGAAATTTATGTACAACTTATACGAATAATCTAAACCTTGCTAAAACATTTTCAATGGTTTGCGGCAAAATGTTATTTAATTCCCTACTATCTTTAAACTGCACGATCTGAGTTGCACTTAAGTCAAAAGGAAACTCTCCATGCTTATCCGGAGGCAGCATTTGTGCAATTAATATTTGTTCCGATCGCTTGCTTTGAATTGCATAACCGAGTTCAATACAGGTATTCGCACTAGGAACAAGCAAAGGTTTTTCTTTACCGCTATCAACGCTTGCAATTGGTGTCGCATCCGCAATAAATAATAAGCTCCTGCGAATTTTTCGCATCATGCTGCTTCCCAACCGCATCGGCGCATCTTTTGGGCGAATTGACTCAATTAACTTTAACGGAAGTCGCGATCGCAAATTTAATTTATCCAAGCTATCGAGCAACCCTTCACGCAAAGCATCGCTAGATTCGGGATATTCATTTTGATAGCTCAAAAAAATCGTTGGCTCCAATTGCGCTAACAAAGCCTGTTTCGTAAAATAAATCTCATGGCTAATTAAATCGATATTGGCGACACAATAGCCACCACTACCTTCAACATAAAATTCAATCTCGTCGCCTTCCAGATAGCGCCGAAACCAAGTTGAATTTTTTACTACTTCGCTCTCTTCCAAAAAATCTGCTCTCAAAGCCGACTTCAACAGACTTTTTTTACTGATACGAATGTCTGGCTGACGTTTTTCCAACTCTGGAATCGGCTCATACTTCTCGACATACCAAGCTCTCAGAGCAATAATCGACATAATTAGCAGCTATTTGTTTTCTTGTCTCAAATATTCAACTTCGTACAAGCTTACACCGAAGTGTTACCCGAACAACATCGTCCGAATGTCATATAAATATCAACATTCCATCGCATTGCACTAACTTAAATTTTCATGAACTAACTACCTTAAGATAGTTGCAGCAGTTCTAAAATATAAATAATTCCTCACATTTATTCTATCTCCATTGATTTGAATATTAGTACAATTATACTATAAAAAATCTGGAGACGCATGATTTAGAAAATAATTGATAATTGTTAATCTTCCGCTGACAAAATTTCCTTTGCTCGTAAGATATCCTGCTGATGTTGTGCCGTTACAGTAGGATACTTCAATTCAAGTTCTTTTAACTTAGAACAGATAATATCAGCTACGACCATGCGAGTAAACCATTTGTGGTCGGCAGGAATAATGTGCCAAGGTGCCCAAGAGCTGCTAGTGTGGCGAAAAGCATCTTCGTAAGCATTCATGTAATCATCCCAGAAAGCACGCTCTCGGACATCACTTGATGAGAGTTTCCAATTTTTTTCTGGTGTTTCTATACGTTTCATAAAGCGTTCTTTCTGTTCTTGTTTTGACACATTCAGAAAAAACTTGAGAACAACAATTCCATTCTCCACCAAATATTTCTCAAAATTATTTATCTGTTCAAAACGCTGCTCCCATATATTATTTTTCTTTATATATTCGGGTAATTGTCGTTTTGCAAGTAACTCCGGATGCACGCGCAGCACCAAAACTTCTTCATAATAAGAACGATTAAAAATACCGATTCTTCCTCTTTCTGGTAAAGCTTTTGCACACCGCCATAAATAATCATGATCTAATTCTTCAGAGGAAGGTTGTTTAAAACTAAATACCTGACAACCTTGAGGATTTATACCAGACATGACGTGTTTAATCGTACTATCTTTACCAGCAGCATCCATTGCTTGAAAGATAATTAGCAGCGCATGAGTATTTTGAGCATAAAGAACATTTTGGTATTCCGCCAATTGTTCAATATCCTTTTGCAATTTTACCTTTGCACTATCTTTTTGATGATAATCACCTGTAAAATCTGGATCGTAATCTTTTCTAAGAGAAATTTTAGAACCAGGTTGAACAATAAAAGCATCATGATTCATAATCAACTTACCCTAAAAGCATCTAAACTTTAGGGTAATGAGTATTATTGCGCGATCGCCAATCAAGTAAAATAAAGCAACAAAACTTTTTATTTAGCGAATTGGGTATTTAAAGAGGGGGGAGAGGGGGAAGAGGGGGTAGAATTTTAATTAGTAACTGATTACTTATCCTAACCTTTAACCTTTAACCTTTGACCTTTGACCTTTAATTACCAGTCATCATCTAAGTTATCCTTATTAATCGGACGCATTGCTTCTCTACCCAAGAGAAACATTCCAGCAACGCCCAAACAAACGAACCAAATATACTCACTCCAAAATGTTCCAATTTGTTGAGTTGGACTCATTTCTGGATGTAGCGTAGTTAAAAAAAGTGCCAAAACAAGTATCATTAACGAACTGAATCCGACAAAGCTTAAACCAATGCGAATCCGAAAAGGACGCAATTCCCAATCGTTAATTTGATTTAGGTCTATTTCTGCTAATTCTTCTAAAGAATCTTCTGCAATATAAGAAGCATCTTCTAGATTTTCACTTAATTTTGGCGGTAAAATTGGTACTAATGCTTCAACAACTGGACGACGCAGCAAAGCTTCCGTATTTCGCAATATTTTAAAAGGTTTGCTCGTAGAAGGCTCCGCAAATTCTAATTCATCTGTATTTTTTTCAACCGGGATTTTACGCTTAAAATCCATATTTAGCCTCGTTGAAATATCGCCAATTACTTCTATTTCTAACTTATTTTTCTAAAAGTTGTCTGGATAAATGTAATACAGATTAAAGGTAATAAATAATGTAGAGACGTTGCACTGCAACGTCTCCCTGCACTGCAACGTCTCCCTGCACTGCAACGTCTCCCTGCACTGCAACCTCTCCCTGCACTGCAACCTCTCCCTGCACTGCAACGTCTCCCTACAGTGCAACGTCTCCCTATATTTCGATTTGTATCGAGCAGATATCGATCGGATATTTATATATTAAGAAACAGTTTCTTGTAAATCCTTGAGTCGTGCCATTACATCTTGGGAATGAACGATGGGATTAACTTTGACAAAAGTTTCTCGTAAAATACCGTTTGGATCGATAATAAAACTGTGACGCATGGAAAAAAAGTTCATCCAAGAACCGTAAGCTTTACTTACCGCACCAGTTGTATCGGCTAATAAAGGAAATTTTAATCCTTCAGAATCGCAAAATTCGGCGTGAGAATCAATATCATCGGCACTGACACCAATAATTTCGGTATTTGCTTCTAAGTATTTTGGCAAATCTTCTTGGAAACGACGCGCTTCTATAGTGCAACCAGAGGTAAAATCCTTGGGATAAAAGTAAAGCACTACCCATTTACCGCGATAGTCGGAAAGCGAAATTTTTCCATCACCAGTATTGGTAGGTAAAGTAAATTTTGGCGCGGGTTGATTGACAGAGGGAAGTGTACCGCCCATTGCATTTGCAGCAGGAGTAAAATTCAACCATCCCAAGAATACGAAGAAAGTGGCAAATAATATATTTAGAAAATTGCGGCGGTTCATTTGCAGGTACGAATAACTACTTTAGATAAGTTTACAATCACTCGTACAGAAGCTGCATTTAGATTTGGTAATCAAGGTTCGTAGTAAGGACTTTAGTCCTCTGATATCCAAGGTTCGTAGTAAGGACTTTAGTCCTCTGATATCCAAGGTTCGTAGTAAGGACTTTAGTCCTCTGATATCAGGGCTGAAGCCCTTACTACAAACCTTACTCAGATTCACCCGATTGTTGTGGTTGAGTGTGAGTTTCTACGGTTTCTATATATTGACTATCCAAGAGAAATGCACCATTTGCGAAGCGGATGCCCCAGTATCCTCCAGGGCGGCGGTCAAGAACGATACCTTCGTCACCGACATGGATGATATCGGGAGGGCGCAGCATGGGCATGGGTTCAGCAGTTTTGATATAAGGTGGTAGCGCTATTACGCGAACTTTACTACCAATAGCAAATTCTTCAGACATAGTAAGGAGTTGGGAATTAGGAATTACTTAACAGTTTAATACCGCTTTAGCTTGTCTCCTCATCACCTATCTTAAATCCTCAGTATTTCGGTAATCTAGTACGGGGAAAGTACTAAAAACAATAAGTTTATTTTTGATTATGCTGTCAAATAGTTTGTATCTTGTATACGGATTGCTTGCTATTATTTTGGTTTTCGGCGCAATAATTGGCTTTTTACGTTTTTTGTTTGCGTCGATTTATGCTGGTGGAAATTCTAAAGATGAGGTGCTTTTAGAGTTAATGGAACGAGCAGGTATTCCTAACTGGGTAACTTTACAGCAAAAATCGGGTGTCAGCAGTACCGTGATTTGGCTGTTGCGTGACGGACAAGGAGATTCGATTAAGTTAAGTGATTTAGCGGATGTTGGGAAGGCTATGCAGTTACCTTTGCCGGTTTTTTTACAAAAGATGGATTTGATTGAGTAATAAGTGAGGGGGGAGAGGGGGAGATGGGGGGATGGGGGGATGGGGAGATGGGGGGACAAGGAGACAAGGAGACAAGGAGATAAAAAAATCCAATCTTTAAGCTTAATTACTCCTAATTCCTCACTGCTAACTGCTCACTGCTAACTGCTAACTGCTCACTGCTAACTGCTCACTGCTCACTGTTAACTGTTCACTGTTTTTGGGGAAAGCTGGTATTAGCGGAATATAAAAAAGCTATGCCAGAGAATCCCCAGGAGCCGCGAGAATATGATGCCGTACTCGGTGGTAATAATCCACCTCCAGTTGATGGTGCGGTTTTGGGTGGTATTGAAGGTGTTAAGCGTCGTTTAGTTAGTAAGGTTGTTGAGGTTAGAGTTGCGGCGCTTCGTGATGCTTTGAATTATGGTGATGCTGGTTTGGATTTGGTTATACAGGGTTTAGAGGATGATTCGACGTGGGTAAAAGATGTAGCGGTTGAGTTGTTACGTAAAAGAGAAGAGCCATCAGCGAAATTAGCATTATTACTGCATTTGGAACCAACGAATACCGAAGGTTACAACGAACGCGGTTTAGTGCGGCAACAGTTGGGAGATTTGCAAGGGGCGATCGCTGATTTTACTCAAGCTACAAGTGTTTTTTATAATAATGCAAAATATCTCACTAATCGAGGATTATGTCATCAACAGTTAGGTGATTTGGAAGCGGCGATCGCTGATTTTTCTAAAGCAATTGAATATGATGATGGATATGCAGATGCTTTTTTAAACCGAGGAATTTGTTTGCAATCTTTAGGGAATTATGAATGGGCGGCTTCTAATTATTTGGATGCAATCATAAATAATCCTAATTCAGTAATAGCTTATTATAATAGCGGTTTATGTTGGTATGAATTAGAACAATATCAGTACGCTATTAGCTATTATTCCGAAGCAATAGAAATCGACCCAACATATCCTCATTCTTACATCGGAAGGGCGCGGACAAATACAACTTTAGGTAATTACCAAGAAGCGATTGAGGATTACAATTTTATAATTGAAAGTAACTTTAATCAAACTTTAAAAGCACTTGCTTATAACTATCGCGGTGCGATTTACGATATTTTAAAAAACTATCAGCAGGCAATTGCCGACGCAAACCAAGCTATCGAACTGAAGCACGATAATTTAGAGCAAACTTATGAAAATCGGGGAATCTCTCGATACAAGCTTAGTGATTTTCAAGGTGCGATCGCTGATTTTACTCAGTCGATCGCAATTAATCCCAATTATTATCGTGTTTATCACAGCCGGGGATTTGTAAAAAGCGCTATGGGGAATCATCAAGAAGCGATCGCGGATTTTAATCAGTCAATTGCAATTAATCCTAATTATCTTGATGCCTATATTAATCGTGCGGTAAGTCGGGCTAATTCGGGAGATTTTATCGGCGCTATTTCCGATTTTTCACGAACTATTGAATCATTTCCACAATCTCCGGAAATTTATTACTATTACCGAGGGGTTTGCCATTTATCGCGAAAGGATTATCCCAACGCAATTAAAGATTTTTCTCAAGCTATAGATATTAATCCTAACTATCTTGATGCTTATTACAATCGCGGTTGCTGCAATTTTGATATTAAAAATTATCCAGCGGCTGTAAATGATTTTAGTTTAGCAATTCAAATTAATCCTCAATATATCCAAGCTTATAGTGGTAGAGGAAAGGCTTACGTTGCATTAGGAGAAATTACGAAAGCGGAATTTGATTTTCAAAAAGTGAAAGAATTGGAAGGATAATAGAAGCCCCTATACCGGCGGTTGAAACCGCGTCTACACAAACAAAACCCACCTGCGTGGGTTATCAAATCAAATAAATAATTCCCCTATACCGGCGGTTGAAACCGCGTCTACACAGGCAAAACCCACCGTGGCAGGGGTTAATTAAATCAAATAAATGATTCCTCTATACCGGCGGTTGAAACCGCGTCTACACAGGCAAAACCCACCGTGGCAGGGGTTAATTAAATCAAATAAATGATTTCCCTATACTTTTTTACATTTTTCCCGTATTGGGAACACTAAGCCGCACCTGACGGTGAACGCGAACGTTACATAATTATATTTATTAGTGCTAACTTATTTACATTGGTGAAAATAATTATATGCCGTACAGTCAATTTACTATAGAAGAAATTAAAACAAACTTTGGCATTACTATTTCTGAAAAATTTGGTATTTTTGCTGATATCCCAGAAATAGAATACAGTGATTTTTTAGCACAATCTTTCAAAGAATATCTTCCTTTAGCATTAGCAATAAATACAGAAAAAGCTCGTTCGGAACTAATTATAATGCCAATTTTGGTAGAAATCAAAAGACAGTTAGCTTCTCAAATAAGTATCTTTTCCGGTAAAGAGTTTAGCGTCGAACCAACTCAAGGTTTAACTGGATTTTGCGATTTCTTAATCAGTCTTTCTCCAGAACAATTGGTTATAGAAGCTCCGGTAGTAACTTTGGTAGAAGCGAAAAACGATAATATTCAATCTGGTTTAGGACAATGCATGGCTGAAATGATCGCCGCTCAAATATTTAACCAAAGAAAAGGTAAGGAAATTTCTACCATTTATGGTGTGGTAACTACTGGAACTAATTGGAAATTTTTAGCTCTTAAAGGTCAAGTTATAGAAATAGATTTGAATGAATATTTTATCAGTCAATTGGGTAAGATTTTGGGGATTTTGAAAAGTTTAATTTCCAAAGATATATAATCGGGAGATTTTGGGAAAGCTGGTATTAGCTAATTACTGTAAAAAGCTATGTCAGATTATCGACAGCAACCGCGAGAATATGATGTCGTACTGGGTGGTAATAGTCCACCTCCGCTTGATGGTGCTGTTTTGGGTGGGATTGAAGGAGTCAAGCATCGTCTTGCTAGCAAAGTTGTTGAAGCTAGAGTTGCAGCGCTTAAAGAAGCTTTGAATTATGGTGATGCTGGTTTAGATTTGGTTATAGAAGCTTCACGGGATACATCGATAAAAGTAAAATACGCAGCAGCAAGGTTGTTACGCAAAAGGGAAGAACCGAAAGCTAAATTAGCGGTGCTGCTACAACATGAGCCTCGAAATGCTTATGAATACTGTAAGCGTGGTATAGAGCGCTGGAAATTAGGAGACATTCAAGGGGCTGTTTCTGATTATTCTCATGCTATAAATATAACTCCTAAAGATGTAATTCTATATAAGAATAGGGGAATTTGTTATCGAAAGTTAAGAGATTTTAAAGCGGCGATTTCCAATTTCTCTAAAGCAATTGAGATTGATGAGCAATATTCTAGAGCCTATTTTGAACGGGGAGTTTGTCTTTCTGATTTACAAAATCCTCGGCAAGCAATTTCTGATTTTATAAAAGTCATTGAACTAGATTCTAAATATTCGGATGCTCATTTTAATTTAGGAGTTTGTTATACACAGTTAGAGGATTATGAAAATGCAATTCTCTACTATTGGGAAGCAATTCGATTAAAACCAGATTCACCAATAGCTTACTTCTATAATGGCTATTGTTGGCATAAATTAGGAGACTATCAACAAGCACTTGGCGACTATTCACAAGCAATTAATATTGACCCACAAAACGCTGATTTTTACTCAGCAAGAGCAGTTGCAAATAGACTTATAGATAATTATCAAGCAGCAATTAATGATGGAAATAAAGCTATCGAATCTAATTGTTCTAATCTAGAGTGGGCTTATGAAAACCGAGGGATTGCGCGAGATAGAGTTGGTGATTTACAAGGTTCATTGGAAGATTTTACTGAAGCAATTGCAATTAATCCTAATTATGATTCCGCCTATAGAAATCGTGGGATTATTAAAGATCAAATGGGAGATAATCAAGGAGCAATTGCCGACTTTAGCTCAGCAATTTCTATCAACCAGAATTATATTGAAGCTTATTGTAATCGTGCAAAGAAACGTTTTGAACTAAAAGATTTACAGGGAGCTATTGCGGATATATCACAAATTATAATGTTAAATCCTGAAAATATTGAACTTTATTACTATAACCGAGGGATTTGTTACGATGAGCAAAAAGACTATAGCAATGCAATTAAAGATTTTACTCAAGCTATAGTAATTAATTCTAACTATCTTGATGCTTATTATAATCGCGGCAACTGCTATTTTTATATCAAAGATTATCCAGCCGCAGTAAATGATTTTAGCTCGACAATTCAAATTAATCCTCAATATATCCAAGCTTATAGCGCGAGAGCAAATACTTATATTGAATTAGGAGATATTATGAAAGCTGAATTTGATTTTCAAAAAGTCAAGGAATTGGAAGAACAAAAATAATCGGCGGTTTCAACCGCCAGATTAAACTCCTAACTCTTAACTCCTAACTCCTAACTCCTAACTATTACCTACGGCACTTGCCAAATCCTTTGATGGTAGCTATCGATGTCTGCGTAAGGATCTACGGGTGGGTGTGAATGGTCGTGGTTATGGTCGTGGTGGTGATGGTGGTGATGCCCGTGCCCGTGACTATCCGATACAGCGGCTCTGCGGAATTTACACATTTCACAATTCATCTTTACTTCTCCGAGTTGAGTTTCTATTTCTCGCTCTCGGAGTACGGTTAATAATTCTGGCTGCAAACCGATTTCCGGTAAAGCTGTAATCGAAATATCCGGGTATTGCTCTTGCTGTTGAGCGGTAATATCAAAGATTTTTTTGACTAAAGTACCCATAAACAAGAAGTATGGTAAAACAATAATCCGCTTTGGTTGATATAAACGAGCGCGTTGAAAGCCTTCTTCTAATCGCGGGTGTGTAATGCCGATAAAGCAGGTTTCAACGGTGGAATAACCGCTACCTTCCCAAATAATCCGAGCTAATTTGTAGACATCGCCGTTGGCATCGGGATCGCTCGAACCCCTACCGACAAATAAAAGCACGGTATCTTGACGCGAAATTTGTTGGGGATTATGTTCGGGTTTGTCCAACTCGGCTAAGCGATCGCGCCACAGTTCGATCAGTACGGGTGTAATTCCGAAATGTCTTCCGTAGTGAAATTTTAATTCGGGATATCTAACCCTAGCGCGGTCTAATTCGTTGGTAATATCAAATTTATTATGCCGTGCGGCAAACAGTAAAATTGGTAACGCGGAAAGTTCCGTGTAGCCGTTTTTAACGCATTCATCTACGCCTTCTTGAATTGTAGGATCGGTTAGTTCCAGAAAACAAGGTAATACCGGACGAGAATTGTCTAAAGCTTGGTAAGCGATCGCAAAATCTAACAAAGCCTGCTTTCCTTGTGCGTCTCTGGTACCATGTCCAATCATCAACAAAGGACGCTTCATCGGTAAAGGAGGTAATTGCAGATTTGGATATTGTAATTTAGTAGAATTTGAACTATCAATAATTTGCATTGTCTTAGTATGCCCCTATCCCGTGCAACGCAGGAAATAAAGTGAGCGAATAACAGATAGGCGTTCTGGCTTAGACGATTAAGAGTGAGGAGTCAGGAGTGAGGAGTTAAAAAGTAAATTTAATCATTCACAATTCATAACTCATAACTCATAACTTATAACTCTTAACTTCTTTACAGTTGCGGCACAGCCCCGGAATTGCACCGGAGTTTCCCTAATCTATTACGGTTCACGTTTGTTTAGTTATATTAGCCGAATCTGTTGCCATTACGAAATGCACTGGTAGGGGATAGGGAGATGGGGAGATGGGGAGATGGGGGGATGGGGAGATGGGGGGACAAGGAGACAAGGGGAATTGTAACCTTTAACCTTTAACCTTTAACCTTTAACCTTTAACCTTTAACCTTTAACCTATTATTGATAATTGTTTATTGTTCATTGAATTATAATTCGGGAATATTTGACTAATTTTTACTTTATCTAGGTTCATGTGATGCTGTAAAACTGTTGCGATCGCGTCTCTAAAATCTGTGGTTACTGCTAAATCTCTTCCTTCGTGGAGTTGATTGTTGGATAAGCCGGAAAAGGTACCGTAAATTTTACCACCGCGAATGTTACCGCCTAACAACCACATGACGTTACCGTGTCCGTGATCTGTACCGCCGTTGCCGTTTTCTTTGACGGTGCGTCCAAATTCGGAGATTACGATGATATTAGTATTTTTATATACTTCACCTAATTCTTTCTGTAAAGTCGCTAAGCCGTCACCTAATCCCTGCAAGCGTTGGGCTAATTGTCCTTTGGAATTGCCTTGATTGATGTGGGTATCCCAACCACCCAAAGCTAGAAATGCCAGTTCAATTCTAGAATCGCGCACCATTAATCTTGCCAAACGTTGGGCATCTTTAGCGAAACCTCTGGGTAAGGGTGCGCCGTTGTTCGCCATTTGCATTTCCACATCCGATTCCATCAACGCTTCGCGGGCTTGACGTGCCTCGCGATATGTCTTACTTAAAGCATCGTTACCGCTGTATAATTTATCGAATGCGGTAGTTAATTGTGGATTATCTATAGGTAAGCGTTTGGCTGTTCGTCCGGCGGGAATCGTTGCAATAGAGGCATTTCCGGCTAAAATTCGGGGAATATCATAACCTACGTTTACAGCTTGGATGGGATTATTTTCTACAGTCATTGATGCCAAAAGACGATTCATCCAACCATCTTTAGTAGTCTTAATTCCAGGTGTACCAGTTTCCATATATTCTTGAGCATCAAAATGGGAACGGGTAGACTCTGGGGAACCGCAAGCGTGAATAAAAGCCAGATTTTTCTGCTGCCACAAAGGCATTAAAGCAGCAAGACTCGGATGCAGTCCAAATTTTCCATCTAAATCTAATACACCACCTGCTTTATCTGGTTGGGGAATAGCAATTCTTTTTCTAGCTTGATAATAAGCGTTTTCGGTATAGGGAACCACCACGCTAAGTCCATCAACAGCACCGCGCAGAAAAATAACAATCAACCGTTTCGAGTTAGGAGTCGCACTGATACTTCTACTAACGATAGCATTAGCTGCGATCGCGACTAAACTTGAGGCAGAAAAAATACCGGCTTGTTGGATGAATTTACGGCGTTTCATAATGAGAGGGGAGAGGGGGTAGAGGGGGTAGAGGGGGGAGATGGGGAGAAATAATTCATAACTTCTAACTACTAACTCCTAACTCCTCACTCCTAACTCCTAACTGATTATCGGTACATAAATTCTGGGCTACCCAAGATAATGACGGCGCGTTGTTTTGGGGGAGTGGTGTTTAACACTTCTTGGGTTTTGGGTGAGAAGTTATTTCCTAATGTGTTTGTTAATTGAATGGCATCAATTGCTGTGTTGGCGCGACGGGGTTGTTTATTATTACTATTTCTATTTTTTAATCCTCCCCTACCTATTGTGTTGGCGAAGCTCAATCGCCAGTTGATGCCGTTGGGATTTAACCAGGCTTCTTGGGTGTTTTTATATCCGTCTGGGCTGGGATTACCGTATAAGGGCATTCCCATTCTGTGCAATATGCTGTTTATTCTGGGGAAATCGTTAATTGGTGTTTCGGTGGCTCGCAGGCTGGAAATTACGTATTGATATGGTGTTTTAAATTTGGCGTTGTAGTATTTTGTATCCCAAAATTCGGAAGTTTGAAATAAGGTTTCTAGTACGCTGCGAATGTCGCCGTCTGTTTTTAAATAAGTTTTGGATAATTTGTCTACTAAACTTTTTGGAGGTTCATCTACTAGGAAATACTGAGCTATTTTGTAGCTGATATGACGGGCTGTCGCTGGATGTTTTGCCAAAATATCTAGGGCTTGTTCTCCTTGTGCGATGCCGCTGCCTGGGATTTGTTTGCCTAGAAAGACTTTTTCGGTGAAGTCATGGCGTTGAGAATTAAAGTAAAAATCATAACCGTTTTTTAATTTGGGTCCCGGACGACGAAAACCCCAACCAGTAAAGATTTTGGCTAAGGTAATCACGTCTTCTTGGGTGTAACCGCCATCAACGCCCAAGGTGTGGAGTTCCATTAATTCGCGGGCATAGTTTTCGTTTAAGCCTTTGAATCTACCTTTGGGACGATTGTTAGGGGCGGTGTTTTGCCAGTTGTCTAAGTAAAACAACATTGCTGGATGGCGGGCGGTTGCTCCTAATAAATCGCGGAATTTACCGAAAACATGAGGTCTAATTGCTTGTTCGTAAGCGCCGATCCATAAACTAGTAAGTCCTTTATCTTTGTATACGTTGAAGTGGTTGTACCAAAAATCTACCATTACTTCTTGCAGCTGGCGGGGACTTTCTGAGCTTCTTAATAATCGCGCTTTTACAGCTTGTTCTAAAATTAATCTTTGTTTTTTGCGTCTTTCTTTCCTCATTTCCGGGGTAGGTTTTGGTAGTCTATTGACGCTGTATTGCGAATATAGTTGTGCGGGGGTTAAGCGTAAAGTTTCGAGTTGAAGTTGATTTTTTAAACTTTCTGGTTCGGGTATAGATTCCGGTGTCAACTGCTGTTGGATATATTTATCTATGCCGATTTCTCTAACTTTTTCAACATCGCCGGGAGCCGCACCGAAACTCAGACGGTTAATTACGTGAATTATTTGGGAATTTTGTGGGGAATTTTGAACTTGAACGATTTTGCGATCGACGGTAGGCTGTGCTGATGCATTGCAGCTTAAGTTAGTTAAGCTTACTGCTAGAAAAACGGCGATTATGCAACTTTTTTTAATAACATCAGCAAGCCCGATCGAGGAAACGTTGATTTGCTGCATATTCAAAAATAAATCAAAAATAAAAGTGGACAACATTAATATCGTCCACCTCAAATGCTGCTATCCAAATACAATTATTGGCTTATTTCTTTTGCTGTGGTGTTGTTTGTCTGCGTTGAGTAGCATTCCATCGTTGTATTATCTCCTTTTGTTCGGGAGTTAAGAGTTCATTTATTTTTCCCTGCGAAGTTATCCAAATATTTTGGAATTGCTTTTGCTGTTCGGGGGTAAATTTGACCCCTCCCAAAACTTCTCGAGCATTCTTACCAGCTTTTAAATCCTCTTGGATTTTTTGACGTTGTGCTGCTGTCAGAGTTTCACTCATCTGCCTGCTGCGATCGGCGACAATTTTATTGAGCTGAGTCATTTGCTCCTGGGTGAGCTTCAATTCTGAGACACTTGGAGGACGAGCTTGAGAAATCTTTTGTGGTGCATCAGAATTCACTTGGGCGTTTGCTGCTAAGGGAGTGATACTAAAAGCGACTGCGATCGCACCAGCTAGGAGAGATAGTTTTTTAAGCTTCATTAAATGCCTCGTGGATTTATCCTTTTTCATGTAACCATTATAGAAACTCATTGCCCTAAGCCCATGAGTATAATCCCAGGTAAATTGGATTTTTCTATGTTGGTTTTTTCTACCTTAGCAGAATTTTAAAAAGAAAAAGAAAAAGGAAGTGTCGAATCCCTTTTTCTTCAAGGAGCATGAAAAAACTAAATATTTTGAGAAATTTATTTTAATTTAAATCTAATTAATTAGCTGGAGCGTTGTTGACGGTTGCCGCGACGATTTTGGCGCATTTGCTTCATTTCTTGCATAGTCGCTTTTTGTTCGTCGGTTAGAATCGCTTCAAATTGTGCTTTCTTCGATTCTCTAACTTTTTTAAGTTCTGCTTTTTGAGCGTCGGTTAAATTTAAAGATTGCCATACTCCGCGTTTCTTTTGCCCGCTGGCTTTGGCTGCTTGCAATTTATTTAATTGTTCTGGAGTTAAGATTCTTTCCATCTCAGCACGAGCGCTTTCTTTGATTTGCTGCATTTGAGTTTTTTGTGCTTCAGTCAAATTTAACTTATTCTTCCAGCCACCTCGTTTACCTTGAGCAACGATAGTGGATGAAGAAGAACTAATATCGGCTTGAGCAGCAAAAGGAATTGCAGTTAAAGTTAAAGCGATCGCACCGGCTAAGAAAGATAATTTTTTGAGTTTCATGTAAGTTTTCCTGGGTTTGTTTTGTTCGATGTCACCATCATAGAATGCCAGCCTCAGTACTTGCATGAGTAAAAAGTAATGAGTACGCAGATACAAATATATAGATAAAGTCATATATCAAACCATGACTAAAGTAATGGTAAGGTTCGTAGTAAGTGCTTGGACACTAAATCCGAGGACTAAAGTCCTTACTACAAACCTATTAAAATTATTGCAAATGGTGCAAAACGTGAATTAATATACACTAAAAATATTGCCGATAATTAATAATTGATAACTTATGAATCGTGCTATTGATGTTAAAAATCATCCTTTCAAATTTTTACTTTATTTAGAGTGGGTTTTACTTGGCTTTGCTGCGATCGCTTCAATATTACCTCCTTTTCAGCGATTTCCTACAAGATTTCCAGAATTAACAGTTATTAGTTTAACTATTTTTGGTTTAATGGGTCTAAGATTACCTCTTAATAATAAAAAAAATAAAATTATCTATACAGCTTGTGAAATTTTCTTGATTTTAATTACTAACTTTTTTGGTGGTAGAACCTCACGACTGTTTGCATTCCTTAATTTAATCTTAGTAACTCGCAGTTGCTTAATTTTCCAGCTTCCCGGACGCTTAGTTGTTACAGGGCTTTCTTTCTCGTTATTTTTAATCAAATTTATCAGGTGGTTCCCTAATGTATCACCTAGAAGATTACAAAGGCTATGGTTCTTTCAATTTAGCTTTGTATCATTATTTGTATTAGCTTTGGTTTTTATTTTACTATTAATGAATGCGGTACTTTCCGAACGGCAAAGTCGAGAAAAATTAACTGCCGCGAACGAAAAACTACGTCAATATGCTTTAAAAATCGAAAATCAAGCTACTCTCGAAGAAAGAAACCGTATTGCCAGAGAAATTCACGATTCTTTGGGACATTCTCTGACAGCTTTAAATCTACAGTTAGAAACCGCTACTAAATTATTAAATACTAATCCAGAAAAAGCCAGAGATTTTTTAATCAGAGCTAAAGAATTAGGTTCTCAAGCACTAAAAGATGTCCGAGAATCTGTTTCTACGATGCGTTCTAATCCTTTACAAGAGGAATCTTTAGAAAAAGCAATTACCGTGCTTGTCGAAGATTTTTGTCATTCTACAAATATTAAACTCAATTATCAAATCAATTGCTTTTATGGTACACCCCGCGATATAAATACAGCTATTTATCGAATTATTCAAGAGTCGCTGACAAACATTTCTAAATATGCAAAAGCATCAGTTGTTAACTTAGAATTAACTACAACAGCGACAAATTTACATCTATTGATTCAGGATAACGGAAAAGGTTTTGACGTAACCCAAAATACTACAGGTTTCGGACTTTACAGTATGCGCGATCGCACTTTAGCTTTGGAAGGTAATTTTAATATTGAAAGCTTTCCCGGTAAAGGTACTAAAATTATAGTTGATATTCCTTTATCGAGGTTTTCGGTAAATAGTTTTGAAGGGAATACTTAGGTTTGACAATACTGTATATAAATATTAAATATGATTAGAGTATTATTAGTAGATGACCAACATTTAATTCGCCAAGGTTTAAAAACTTTACTAGAATTAGAACCAGATTTAGAGATTGTAGGGGAAGCAGAAAACGGAGAAGAAGCGGTAGCAATGGTTGAAGAATTGCAGCCGGATGTAGTATTAATGGATATCAGAATGCCTAGAATGGATGGTGTCGCTGCAACCCAATTGATAAAGCAAAAGTTTGCACAAACGAAAATTTTAGTATTAACAACCTTTGATGATGATGAATATATCAAAGCAGCATTGCAAAATGGAGCAATGGGTTATTTACTCAAAGATACACCTTCAGAAGAATTAGCTGTTGCAATTCGCGCCGTACACCGAGGATACACTCAATTGGGACCGGGAATTGTTAAAAAGCTTTTAACCCAATTTCCCGCAACTACATCTCAACCTTCCCCACCACCAAATTTAGCCGAGCTAACAAAAAGAGAAAAAGAAGTGTTGCGCTTGATTGCAACTGGTGCAAATAACCGGGAAATTGCCGAGAAACTCTATATTTCTGAAGGTACGGTTAAAAATCACGTTACTAATATTTTAAATCGCTTAGAATTACGCGATCGAACCCAAGCAGCAATTTTTGCAAATTCGTTTTTATCTTATTTAAACGATCTTTAAAAGGTATGCTTTTTAACCAAATTCTGGCTTTTATTCCCCCTTTCCCCCAAATTAACGGGGGATATCAAAAGTGTTTGCTCTGATTTCCGATTAACTTAATGAAAATTTGAGATATATTTGGCATCATTTAAGTTGTTATATCACTCATTTGAATATGTTAATCACTAGAAAAAATACCGACTTCTATTTAAAAGATTTACAATCACCATTAGGTAAATCAATTAATCTGGTAATTGCAATATTAGTGATGCTGTCATCAGGAATTTTTGTTGCAGAAACATACCAGATTCCTGAATCTACAAGCTTTATTCTCAATATTATTGATACATTAATTTCAATTATTTTTGCCGCTGAATATTTAATCCGCTTGTGGAGTGCCGAAAATCGAATTCAATATATTTTTAGTTTCTACTCGATTATTGATTTAATCGCAATACTACCGTTTTTTACTGGAGCGATCGATATCAGGTTTATCCGTCTATTAAGATGGTTCCGAATTTTACGGTTAATTAGATATCTCGATCGAAAATTCTTATTTAAAAATGTCACTACCGAAGATGGTGCTATTTTTACACGCATATTATTTACTTTATTTGCAATTATCTTTGTCTACTCCGGCTTAATTTATCAAGTAGAGCATCCCGTAAATCCACAAGTTTTTAGTACTTTTGTGGATGCAATGTATTTTTGTATCGTCACAATGACAACTGTAGGTTTTGGTGACGTAACTCCAATTTCACAAATTGGTCGTCTTTTAACAGTCTTAATGATTTTAACAGGTATCGCGTTGATTCCCTGGCAAGTGGGCGATTTAATCAAGCAAATAGTTAAAACGACAAATGAAGTAGAAACAATTTGCTGTGGATGCGGTTTAGATTTGCATGACAAAAATGCTAAATTTTGCAAAATTTGCGGGACAAAATTGCCGTAGTAAATATTATTTAAAATTACTAGATATTTCCAAGTATTTCCAAATACTGGCGGATAAACAGCCGCGATCGCAAACTAGTTAAAATAATGTCAGATAAAACACATTATTATAATCCAATTTTTATTAAGACTAAACCTTTTTATTCAAATTATGCTATCAACGCTACCTACATACTGAGATTATTCGCGGTAGTATTTCAACGTAAGTGAAATATTAATATAATATGCTCAAATTAATTTATGTAAACCCGAATATCGGCAATAATAATAATTCTGGTAGCCAACAAGCACCTTTAAAAACTATCGCTCAAGCCCTTAAAGAAGCTGCATCTGGAACAAAAATTCAGCTTGCAGAAGGTAATTACAATGCTACTAGCGGCGAAATTTTTCCTTTAATAGTTCCATTTGGTGTCACGATTATAGGTAATGAAAATAACAAAGGAAGCGGCATTATAGTTAATGGTAGCGGTAGATATCTTAGCCGCATATTTGCCGATCGAAACGTAACTTTTGTATTAAGTAATGCTTCTCGATTTAGAGGTGTAACTGTAACAAATTCAGCCGATCGCGGTACTGCTGTTTGGATTGAATCAGCTTCACCTACAGTTGCAAATTGTAGTTTCATAAATTCCGGGCGGGAAGGGGTTTTTATTACTGGAAATGGGAATCCAGTTATCAAAAACAATATATTTACTCAAAATGCTGCACACGGTATTTCAATTACCAAAAATTCTCAAGCTGAAATTAGAGGTAATAGTTGTTTTCAAACTGGTTTTGGTATAGCAATTAGCGATCGCGCTACTCCTATAGTTATAAATAACAAAATTTACGAAAACCGTTCGGGAATAGTCGTATCTGGTGATGCTCGTCCATTTCTACGACAAAATATATGCGAAAAGAATATTCAAGACGGTTTAACAGTAGTAGCGAATGCATTACCAGATATCGGCAATAATACCACTCCGGGAAACAATATTTTTCGTTACAACTGTCAATTTGATATTCAAAACGCCAGCATCAATAAACTTATTTCTATAGATAATCAAGTCGAACCTGTTAACGTCAACGGTAATATCCAGTTTTTTGCCGATCCCGAACCCGAACCCATTCCGGAGCCGGAGCCACCAGAACCCGAACCCATTCCGGAGCCGCAACCAAAGCTCAGCAAATTAACCGATATTTCCGGACATTGGGCGGCTGAATTTATACAAGAATTAGTTTATTTAGAAATAGTAAAAGGATTTCCCAATCGAACCTTTAGAGCAGATGCAACAATAACGCGATCGCAATATGCGGCATTATTAATCAAAGCGTTTAATCCCGAACCTTTACGCGAATCGATTCAATTCCAGGATGTTAAAGAAAACGAATGGGCGCATCAAGTAATTCAACAAGCATACCAAGGCAAATTTCTTTGTGGATATCCAGGTAAAAGATTTCGTCCCAACCAAAACATTCCCCGCATAGAAGTTATTGTTTCCCTAATAAACGGATTGGGATTAACAGGTGAAATAGAAATCAATTTAAATATATATGAAGACAGCAGTAAAATTCCCAACTACGGCAAAAACGAAGTAGCAACAGCCACTCAAAATCAACTGATCGTCAACTATCCCAAAATTAACAAACTCAACCCCAATCAACCAGCAACCCGCGCCGAAGTAGCGGTAATGGTATATCAAGTATTAGTTCAACACAGAAAAGTAAAAGGGATTTATTCACCTTATATTGTTGGGGGTTGGGAATAGGGGATTGGGAGTAGAGAGTTAGGAGTGAAGAGTTAGGAGTTAGGAGTTAGGAGTGAAGAGTGAGTAGTAATGAGTTAGGAGTTAGGAGTTAGGAATTATTTCTCCTTGTCTCCCCCTCTCCCCATCTCCCCTTGTCTCCCCTCCTCTCCTAATTCACCTGTAAACTAGAAATAACTTGGTCAAATACTTTTTGATAACTATTATCTCCTTTGGCAAAGCTAATTAGAATTAACTTTTTACCATCACTACTAGGTAATACTATATTTTCAAATTCGTATAAACCCTCGGTACGGAAAGACACTGCTTCTTTTCCGGCGACAACTTTTGCATCGTAGCTTTCTGGTATGATATCTCCAAGTTCATCGTTATTACTTACCCATTGAACTAAAGATAAACCTTGAGGATTATTTTCTAAGGAGATACTTATGTTTCCCGGTGAATGCGTATTCTTAGATTTTCCTTCTGCAACTGCTTGATAATCTTTGAGACTCCACAATTCTAAAACTTTTGATGGACTAGAAGCGTCTTGGGGTTCTTTGATTACAAAGCCTTTGGGATACTTGAAATTAACGCCTAATCGCTGACTCCGATAAACATTTGTGTTGCTAGCAGCTGCAATTTTTCTTGCAGGATTTTGAGCTTCAGTTCTCAAAGCTTCAACAACAGGTTTAGCTGGGATGGGTTGAGTCTGAGTTTGAGTTTGAATTTGCGATTTTGGCACATTTGGTTGAGAAGCAGCTTGACGAGAAAGCTTTTCGGTTAAAGCTTCAGAAATAGAATTATCCGATTCAGAAGCAGATCGATCGCTAGATCCTTGAGTTTGCGGTACAGAAGCAACTGGGTTACGAGGATCTGACGGAGTTGGTTGTGCTGTAACAGCTGGTGCCGATGGTTGATTTACCGTGATTTCTCCCGGTGTTTTTTGCGGTATGCCAGCGATATCTTCGTTATTTTTACGATTAGCAGGCAATAT
This sequence comes from Rivularia sp. (in: cyanobacteria), assembly GCA_965234645.1. Classification (GTDB taxonomy): domain Bacteria; phylum Cyanobacteriota; class Cyanobacteriia; order Cyanobacteriales; family Nostocaceae; genus Rivularia. The sequence continues at coordinate 2,585,573 of OZ248344.1, forward strand.
CGTTAAATCTTGAGCATCATTATTAGATGAACGTTTTTCACCTTGCTGACAAGCTGTCAAACTGACGATCGAGCAGAGTATAGCTCCACCCAACAGTCGTTTAAGCTTACCAGTTAACCTCACACCCCGTGTAGACATAATCTTCACTCCTTCAACGCCGTGCTATATTATTGTGCTTTACAATACCCACACAATGCATCAGGATAACCGAATCAATTAAGATTTATCAATTATCGTTAGATATGAGCTTAGAAAAATTACGATAAAAAAAATAGTCATAATTTATACTTTTAACTCCCACAACTACAAAATTAATTACAGTTGTGGGAGTATTAGACATCTCTGGTTAGGAAAAAGACCTCTCTCCGGATGCGGAAAGAGGCTTAATTTTCCCCCTTCCCTGCTCCGGGAAGGGGGGTAGGGGGGTTAGGTTTTTGCGTAAAATTTCACCCTACATCATCATGAGCGTAACGGTTAAAGAGGAAATCTAAAGCATAGTTACGTAGTTTATAATATTCGGGGTCTTCCATAATTCTGACGCGCTCGCGAGGACGAGGAAAAGGAATTTCCATGACTTCCCCAATTTTCGCATGAGGTCCGTTGGTCATCATAACTAATTTGTCTGCTAAAAACAGCGCTTCATCAATGTCGTGAGTAATCATCAACACCGTACAGCGGTTTTCGTTCCAAATTTTCAGCAATTCTTCTTGTAATTCTTCCTTGGTAATTGCATCGAGCGCTCCGAAAGGTTCATCCAAAATCAACACTTTGGGACGAATTGCCAAAGCACGAGCGATGGAAACCCTCTGTCTCATTCCCCCAGATAATTGGGGCGGTTTTTTGTCCATCGCATCTGCCAATCCTACCATTGCTAAATGGTCGCGGACGATCGCTCTTTTTTCAGGTATTGGTTTGTTGGGATACACCGCGTCTACAGCCATGTAAATATTTTCAAACGCCGTTCGCCAAGGTAGTAAAGCATAATTTTGGAATACCACCATGCGATCGGGTCCTGGTTTGGTAATTAGTTTACCTTCCAAAGTTACTTCTCCGGAAGTAGGTGTACTAAAACCAGAAACCATATTTAATAGAGTTGATTTACCACAACCCGAATGACCGATAACGCAAATAAATTCACCTTGAGCAACATCGAGGTTAACACCATCAAGAACGGTAAACGGTCCTTTTTTAGTTGGGTAAACTTTGCTAACGTCTTTGATTTGTAAATAAGGCTGACGAGATTTAACGCTGATGTTACCTAGAGGTATTCCTAATGTGCTTCTGGAGTTATTCATCGGTTTAATAAAAGGGAATTGGGAATTGATAATTGATCGTTGATAATTGATTTAAGCTGCCATCCGCCGAGCATCGAGAATCACGTCTGCAACTGCAAAATCATGTTTAATTTGTAAGCTATTGAGGTAAGAAATTGGATCGTCAGCATTGAATGGAGTACCGTCAAAAAATTGGATCGGTTTACGAACGTAGCTAATATCCATACCCAATTCCCTCGCAGCAGTACTAAAAGTACCCACACGACAAACCCGCTCGACAATTTCCACCCAATTTCGAGGAAAAGGAGTATGACCCCAACGTGCTAATTGAGTTACAATCCAAATCTGCTCGGTGCGACTGGGACGATTAATTGCAGAATCGGCATAAAATTGGTGATGAGCGTAATCTCCTACCGGATGATCTAAATCGCAGGTAGTTTGATTTGGTTCAATTTGAATGTATTCGATGGGAACGCTAACGTAATCTTTGTGTGCCAAAATCTGGCGAACTTCTTCCGTATTTTCTGGCAACGAACAATAATAGCAAGCTTCTAATAAAGCTTTAGTCAAAGCGATAAAACTGTTGGGATAAGCCGCAGCCCAATCTTCTCGCACTCCGAGAACTTTACCCGGATGTCCCAACCATACATCCAAATCTGAAGCAGCAGTAATTCCAACCCCTTCATAAGCAGCGCGAATATTCCAAGGTTCGCCCACACAGAAACCATCTATACTGCCATTTTGTAAATCTGCTACCATCTGTGCCGGAGGTAAAGTCTGGATATGTACGTCTAAATCCGGGTTAATACCGCCAGCAGCCAACCAATAACGTAATAGCAGATTGTGCATCGAAGAGGGATGCACTACGCCCATAATGTGCTGGCGATCGCGAGTTTTGAGTAAATAGTTGCGGAAATCATATAAGTCTTGTATCCCATGCTCGTAGAAATCCCGCGATAAGGTAATGGCGTTACCGTTGCGAGTCATGGTTAGGGAAGTAACTACGGGTAGAGGTTTATTCTCGTGTCCTCCCAGTGTCAACCACATGGGCATCCCTGAAGGCATTTGCGCCGCGTCTAAATAACCACCACCAATACCATCAACAATACCCCGCCAACTGGTTTCTCGGACTAAATTAACTTCATCTAAACCATGCTTGGCAAAAAAGCCTTTTTCTTTGGCTACTACTAAGGGAGCGCAAGCTGTGAGGGGAACAAAACCAATTTCTAAATTAACTTTTTCTAAGCCATGATTGGAAACAACGGTACTTTTGCGAGCGCGAATTTTTTTAATCCGTTTCTGCTGGTTGAGAAAGTAAATCATCTCGCTACGCAAACTGTAATAACTGGGATGCTCCACTACTTCCATGCGTTTGCGAGGTCTGGGAATATCTACTTCTAAAATGCTACCAATTTTAGATTCCGGACCGTTGGTGAGCATGACAATTCTGTCGGATAGCAACACTGCTTCATCAACATCATGAGTCACCATCACCGCAGTAACTTGATTTTCCTCGCAGATTTTCATCAACTGTTCTTGTAAATTACCCCGCGTTAGTGCATCTAAAGCACCGAATGGCTCATCTAACAGCAATAACTTGGGACGAATTGCTAAAGCACGGGCGATCGCCACCCTTTGTTTTTGTCCCCCGGATAACATTCCAGGTTGTTTGTCTGCATGGGGACGCAACCCCACCATATCTATATGTCTATCTACAATTTTGCGACGTTCGGGTTGTGGTAAATCGGGCATTACTGAGTTTACCGCTAGAGCAATATTTTCCCGTACCGTTCGCCAAGGTAGCAAGGAATAATTTTGGAAAACTACCATGCGATCGGGTCCGGGCTGAGTAATTCTTTTACCTTCTAAACTCACAACACCTTGAGTCGGTAAATCTAAGCCAGCAATCATATTTAATAAAGTTGATTTCCCGCATCCAGAGTGACCAATTAAGGATACAAATTCACCTTTTTTGATTTCTAAATCGATACCTTTAAGGGCGATATATTGACCGCCACCAGTTAAATTAAAAACTTTTTCAACTTGGTCAACAGCAACAAATACACTCATATTTTTAAGTTCCTATGGATAATAATTTTTTGATTAATTTTTAACTGGTTTACTACAAGATCGAGGATTATAAAACCGCAGAGACGCTGAGGACGCAAAGAAAATAAGTTAAGGAGAAATAGGTAGTTAAGAACGGAATAATTTTTAACTCTTAACTCCTAATTCCTAACTCCTAACTCTTAACTATTTCTGCTCTGCTGGTGGCAAAATTCGGTTTTGAATCCAAACCATTATTTTATCTAACAACAAACCAACAATACCGATATAAACTAGAGCCAGAATGATTTCACTGACATAGTTATTTTGATAGGCATCCCAGATGAAAAAGCCAATTCCCACAATCCCGGACATGACGATTTCAGCAGCAATAATTGCTAACCAAGCTAAACCAATAGCAATTCTCAATCCCGTGAAAATGTAGGGTAAAGCTGCGGGAATTAAGATATTCAAAAAGTACTCTTTTCTAGAAAGTTGTAGCACTTTGGCAACGTTATTATAATCTTGGGGAATTTCTTTCACTCCTACCGCAGTGTTAATTAAAATCGGCCAAACTGCGGTAATGAAAATTACGAATAATGCTGCGGGTTCGTTTTGTCGTAATGCAGCCAAAGAAATCGGCACCCAAGCCAAAGGGGGGATAGTCCGCAATAATTGAAACAGCGGATCTAATGCTTTGGACATTGTTGGATTGACACCAATCAAAATACCCAAGCCAATTCCTATAACTGCGGCAAAACTATAGCCAATCATTACCCTTTGTAAGCTTGCCAGAATCTGCCAAAATAAACCTTTGTCAATCCCTCCTTTGTCATAAAAGGGATATAAAATCAGTATCCATGTATCTTGAATTACTTTTATTGGTCCTGGTAAAGTTGCTCCTGGTATCCAAGAAAAGAGTTGCCAAACAACTAAAAAAACGAGCAGCGCTATTAAGGGAGGAATAATATCGGGTAACTGCTTTTGGAAGCGGCCAGTTATACTGCGATTGATAGTAGGACTTACTGGTCTTTTGGTAGTAGTTGTCATTTTATCTTGTAATTGATTTGATGGTTTGTGAGTAATTAATTTTTAAGTTTTAATCGAGTTTCAACTTTAAATCAATTAAACGTTGGCTTTCTTAATCTTGAGACTGCGTAAATATGCTTCGGGATTTTCGGGGTCAAATTTGACTCCATCAAAGAATTCTTCCACACCCCTAGATGTATTTGTCGGAATATCGGCAGCCGGAATTCCCGCTTCTTTGGCTGCTTCTTTCCAAATATCTTCGCGGTTGACTTTATCAATTAATGCTCTAGCTTTGGCTGCATTATTAGTAATGTAATCTTGAGGCAAGAATCCCCAACGCACGCTCTCTGTAATAAACCACAAATCATGACTCTTATAAGGATAAGAAACGCTGCCTTTTTCATCTTTCCAATACAGCGGAGCCATCGATCGATCGTCAACTTTGCGACCATTTCCCATGTCGTACTTACCCATAAATGGGTCTATAAGAACATCAACCGGGACATTAAAATACTGTCGCTGTGACAAAATATTTGCCATTTCTTGACGATTATCAAAGTTATCGCACCACTGCTGAGCTTCCATTATGCCTTTCAAAATTGCTTTGGTGGCTTTGGGATTTTTATCTACCCAATCTGCTCTGATAGCTAAATATTCTTCAGGATGATTCTTCCAGATGTCTGCGGTTAATGCTGCCATATAGCCAATTTTGTCTTTAACAATTCGATAGGGCCACGGATCTCCCGTACTAAAAGCATCCATAGTCCCAGTCTTCATGTTGGCAACGGTTTGAGCCGATGGAACTGGTAGCAAATTTATATCGTTATCAGGATCGACACCACCAGCAGCCAGCCAGTAGCGAATCCAAAAATCCTGATTGACATGGGGGAAAGTATGAGCAGCTTTGAAGCGATCGGCTCCTCCTTTACTAGCCTTGACTTGGCTAACAAGTGCTGATGAGACTTTTAAATCGAGTCCTTGTCCTTTCCATTTATCCGCGATCGCAATCCCGTTCCCGTGAGTAATTAACTGAGCGAGAAGATACATGGGAATCGGTTTATTGCCTTTGGTAATTACTCCTTCGGTAATCAAATGAGCCATAGGCATTTGCCATTGTCCACCATCAATACCACCAGCAGCAGCACCAATTTCAACGTTATCTCTTGCCGAACCCCAAGAAGCTTGTTTGGAAAGTTCTACATCATTCATGCCATATTTAGCAAAAAATCCTTTTTCTTTAGCAATTATCAAAGGTGCAGCTTCCACAATCGGCACGTATCCCAACTTAACCGCTGGGGTTTCTGGTGCTTGTTCTGGATTAACATTTGCAACTGGTTGGGCTGTTACTGGTGCTGCTGCATTACCACCCAAATCTTCTGGTGGATTTCCCAAACAACCTGCCAGTAAAACAGTACCTGCTGAAGCCCCGGCTGTTAATATAAATTTACGTCGAGAAATTCGATTAAAGTCTGTCATAACTTCATCCTTTTGGTAATTTTATGTTTTTTAAGTATTAACAAATTGAGCCACAGCTACTGCTATAAATCGCAAAAAGCTGTCACCACATACAAATCAATGCTGCTTTTAAGGAGACTTATACTAAGAAAAGAAACTGGCAATATAACTTTATGTAAAGCCGTTTTTGTGTCGGTTATTCAGGAAGTTGATTGCTGTAAAAACTAGAATACAGCTATTAATATGAAAAAGATACACCCCGAACCATGAATTATTAAATAAATATTATATTACTTGTATAAGTAAAACTTTATGATTGCCTAAAAGTATTGATTATACGTAATCAATAGTCGATCGATAGCGATGATAGCGATCGATCCAAATCTATGATAGAGTTTTTTCTATGTATTTGATAGGGAATAGGGAGTAGGGAGTAGGGAGAAGAAAGATAATTAACTATTCCCAAAATATGAGAAAGTAAATACAAGGTTAAAGGTTAAAGGTCAAAGGTTAAGAGTTATTTCCCCCCTCTCCCCTCTCTTCCCCCTCTCCCCCTCACTCAACATTCAAGAATTAAGATGAAAAAACTAGTAAAGGGTCTGCGTGAATTTCAAGCTAATTATTACAGCACCCATAGAGAATTATTTGAACAACTTTCTCACGGTCAAAAACCGAGAGTTTTATTTATTACTTGTTCTGACTCTCGCGTAGACCCCAATTTAATTACCCAAGCGGGAGTTGGCGAACTATTTGTAATTCGCAACGCTGGTAATATTATTCCTCCTTATGGAGCTACAAATGGCGGCGAAGGGGCAACTATTGAATATGCGGTACAGGCTTTAGATATTAACCAAATTATTGTTTGCGGACATTCTAATTGCGGCGCAATGAAAGGACTGATGAAGTTAAATAAATTACAGTCCGAAATGCCTTTGGTGTTTGATTGGCTTAAGTATGCCGAAGCAACCCGACGTTTGGTTTTAGACCATTACAGCGAATACGAAGGGGAAGATTTACTAGAAATCATGATTGCTGAGAATGTCTTGACGCAAATTGATAATTTACGTACTTATCCGGTGATTCACTCTAAGCTTTATCAAAAGCAAGTTAGCATTTACGCTTGGATTTATCAAATTGAAACCGGAGAGATTTTAGCATACGATCCAATCACTCATTCTTATACTTCACCTCAAAGTCAGATAAATGAGTTTGAAGTTGATGAAAGGGTTGAACCAGTAACAAACAAAATCGATTATGAAAATTTAGGTTTCCCCATGACGCGCTTATCTAGGGAACAAATGAATCGAATTTATCAAGGTTCTAGTAATTAGTTGTTGGTTGCATTAAATTTAACGTAAGTGCGGCTCAATGTCGGGAGACGTAGCACTGCTACGTCTCTACAAGCTGTCGGAATTAATTAAATACTTCACCACATTAAATATCATGGGTAAGACATTGGTAGTGCGAGCATCTTGCTCGCTCGTGGTGGCTAGCGAGCGAGACGCACTCCGTTAACGCACTACGCAAACCCCTCATAACTTATGTGATTAAATACTAATTGTTAGTTGTTAGTTGTCACAACTCCGGCGATCCTAACTTTCTTATTGCATCCCACTAATTTCTTTTAAATAAACTTGTGTTAGCGGTTCATCTTCTGCAAGGGTATATTCTTCAATTAAACCTTCGCGGGTAATAGTAACGTTGTTTTCTTTGCTGATAATAACGGTAGAGTTATCAAAAATGTACTTCGCTAAAATCATTTCGGTTTCGCTGGGATTATCAAGAATTACTATGTTGCTCTTGTGGTAAAACATTCCCTGATTTTCCAAAATTTCGTCGTCGTACTCAGCAATTAATAAGTCAAGATTGGGGTTACGTAATACGCTTTGTATGTTCGTATTGCGATCGCCGCTTAACATCTTTTTTGACTGGTTGATAAAAACTGCATCCCGGCAAACTGCGCCTACTGTCCATTCTGGATGCTGCAATAAAATATGATTAATCGTTTCGTGCAGTTCTTTAAGAGAAATTTTATTAAAGGTGATAATTGGGATTTTGCTATCTTCACCTTTTGCAAAGAAAGTACTGAGAATTGATGAAGGTACATCTACGCCTTCACCTACAGCAGGATTGAGATGCATCATAATTCCTGGTGCGGCGTTAATTTCTATGATGGCAAATTTATTTTCTTTCCAAGAAACAGCAAGACTTTCCGCCATTACATCAATACCAAGGCAGGTAAGCTGAAAATGTTGAGCAATGTCTTGCGCCAAAATAACATTGTCGGGGTGAATATTACTTGTAGCGTCGATGCTGACTCCACCGGCGGAAAGATTGGCGACTTTGCGTAGATATACGGTTTCGCCTTTTTCTGGTATGCTATCTAACGATAAATTTTGTTCGTCTAAATATTGTTCCATCGCCTCATCGCACTGAATTTGACTCATCGGCGATGTTGGTGTATCCAAACGTTCTGGTTTGCGGTTTTCGCGGGCGATTAATTCGTCAATATTCAAGTTTCCATCACCCACAACCGATGCTGGGCGACGTTCGATCGCGGCGACAAATCTACCGTTGACGCACAATAAGCGAAAATCTGTACCTGATATACTTTGTTCAACAATTATGCGGATGGGTTCTGATTCGGGAATCGCTTCGTATGCGCGATCGTAAGCATAACCTAATTCCTTAAAATTTCTGATATCGGCAGTTACTCCAATACCTTTATGACCTGATACGGGTTTGATTGCTACTGGATAACCGATCTTTTCTGCTACACTCAAAGCTTCTTTTTTGGAAGTAACAATATCGCCGTCGGGAACCGGAAAGCCTAAAGTTTTTAAAAATGCTTTGCAATCATCTTTACGGGTACTAAAATCGGAATCTAAATGGCTATCACAATTAAATGTTGTAGCGAAACCGCGAACTTGTTTTTTACCGTAACCGTATTGCGTTAATCCTTCTTCTGATAAATAAAATGTCGGGATATCTTTTTGGTAAGCTGTTCGCAATAGAGCATAATTTGTCGGACCGCCGTAAACAGATTTACGAAAGGAATTTTGTAGATTTCTTAGCCGATCTTCAAAGTTAATATCTAGACTTTGAGTAATTGCTTCAAACCAATCCCAAACAAAATAGACTATCAATCTACTCGTGCGATGATGTAGTGCTTGTAAAGCAATTCTTGTATAGTCTTGATAAGATTTGAAGCTGGTGCGATACAGGTGCAAATCCATGTCTAATTTTGCTACTTCCGAGAGAGTTTTCGCAAATAATTCAGCATGAGATTGATATTCGCGATCGCCTAGTTGTGGATAACGTTTACACAGGGCACAAACATAATCGTCAATTGGTAAGGGTTGCGAATCATTAGTTAAAGCAAAATCAAAGACTAACGCCCGTGTATCCAAATAAGCTGTTGGTCCTATATAATCCTTCAAATTGAAAATATCAAAGGCATCAGCAACCCTGGCATTGATGCGAACTGTATCGTTATCTAGCTGTTGAACCATTGTAATTTACTCTTGTATGAAACACCCACTATTAGCTTAACGCAAGCATTTGTCCTGACAAAATTAAGTGCTTTTTTGTTTGGATATTCTTAACTAGATAACCCAAGATACAAATGCAATGCTAAAGCCAGTATATTTTAACTTCCTAGCTAAGTATTGTCAGCTATCTTTAGACAGAAAAATCAAGATATTTATCTATTTACTAAACAAATAATTATAACTCAGTAAATATAAATAAATGTAAAATTAAAAAGTCTAACTATTGATTGATGTCAAAATAATAAAACTATCACCTTTGAAAGGTACAAATAAATGTTAAAATTAAATATAAATAACAAATAGCAAATCAGTTAAAATATTTAGGAGACAGTAAGTATGAATAGCGAGAAAGCTGTTCTCAGAGATGAAATTCGGCAGCTTGCAGATGAAGCTTTTCATCGCAAGCTTATTTCGGGTTTTGGAGATGGTCCCGATAGTAGTGAGTTTCAGATTGTTATTGATGGAAAGCCCAGACATCTACCTTTAGAAGAAGCACGTTCTGTTTTGAATGAGATGTTGCGTACCAATCAAGTTCAATAAACAGTAAATAGTCAACAAATAATCAAAAATTATCAATAAACAATTATCAGTATTGCGATCGCGGCTAAGTTTAATCGGGAATTTATTACTTCGTAAAAGTATAACGTCTAAACACTTGCTATAAAAGCAAAAAAAAATCAAGCATAATATATTAAATTAATGGTTTTAGACGTATAATTACAAACCTGGATCGATTCATAGTATCCTATTTTTATCGCTGAAATTTTGACCTGATAATTGATAATTGATAATTTATTTAAATCTAATTTAATACTTATATTATTTGATGTATTGAGTAAGTCTTGGGAGGCAAGATGATGCAGAATAGCACTAGTGGACAACTGTTGATTATTGGCGGTGCGGAAGACAAAGAAAGGGAATGCGAGATTTTACGGGAATTTGTGCGCTACGCGGGTGGTACAAAAGCAAGACTTGCGATCGTGACTGCTGCAACAGACTTGCCCATAGAAGTAGGAAAACAATATACTCGCATATTCGAGAATTTAGGTGCGGAAGATTCTTTCATAATTGATACCAGAAGCAGAGAAGAAGCAGATTCATCTACTGTATTGGAAGACATTGAGCAAGCTACTGGGATATTTTTTACTGGAGGAGATCAAACTAGAATTGTCGATATCATTAAGGATACTAAATTAGATGCAGCGATTCACCGGCGTTTTTCTGAAGGAGTCATCATTGCAGGTACGAGTGCTGGGGCTGCGATGATGCCGGATATGATGATTTTTGAAGGCGATTCCGAAACAAATCCTCGGATGGAAATTGTCAAAATGTCTCCCGGAATGGGTTTTTTCCCAGGAGTAATTATAGATCAGCATTTTTTACAACGCGGTCGCATAGGACGTTTAATTTCGGCTTTAGCGCAACAAAAACAGGCAGTTTTGGGATTTGGAATTGACGAAAATACCGCGATTTTAGTTGCCGATCAAAAAATTCAAGTAATTGGAGAAGGTGCTGTTACTATCATCGACAAGTCAGATATTACTCACAGCAATATTGACGATATTTTGAAAGACGAAGCATTAGCAATTTGCGGTGCAAAGTTACATATTTTGCCCAAAGGATACGAGTTTGATTTAGAGACTCGCAAGCCGATTTTGAATCAGTTAGCAGTTAGCAGTTAGCAGTTACCAACTAAAAGTTAGTAGCACTTCAAATCTTGCAGCAGTGTTATAAACCCGGTTTCAAGAGTATTTTAGAACGACATATTCACGGGTTCACCGCGCTTGTGCGGCGATCGCGTGCTATTTATCATGCTTTCACGAAGAGAAACCGGGTTTATGCAGGGCAAGTTGCTCGTGGTGCAAGAATTCAGTAGCACCGGAGATGAGCAGATTATGAAATATGGCATCATTTAATTACACTACTACCCAACGTATAAAAACATTCGCACATTAGTTTGGACACACTTTATCCCCTTCTCATGTCATTAATTGTTCTGCTGCGGTTATGGCGCAAGGGCAATTTTAAGAACAAAATGGGGGAACTGATGAAAAAGAGAATTTATTTTACAACTATTGCAGCGATCGCGGTATTTGTTGCTGGTTTAGTTATGACAAACAATACAACTAATGGAGCAGCACAAAGTACCGAAAAAGTATTTGCAAGCACTGAAATTATTGAGGATTTGACAGTTATAAGAGTAGAGGGAGATATTATTATACCAAAAGATATAGAGGATTTAATTGCAAAATCAGATATTATCGTGATTGGAAAACCAACACAATCGATCGCCCAAAGTACACCTTTAATTCAACGTGATTCTGAGGGTTATGTAAGTGTAGCGATTTCCCAAACTGAATTTAAAGTACAACTTGCGATCGAAGGTGCGTCATCTTCTGACACGCTATTAATTGGACAACAAGCAGCTATAGTTCCAGACAAAAATACTGCTAAAAGTGTTCTCCGGGTATTTGACGATTACCAACCCTTAGTTAAAAATGCGAAATACATTCTTTTCCTTAAGAAAGGTTTGAATGGTAGTCCATTGTATTTTCCTGTAGGGGTTTATTACGGTAAATTTAATATTGATGGCACAGATAGTGCTGAAAATCAAATAGAAAGTCCACATTTGAAATTGATACGAAAGGACGTGATGGAAAGATTTAAGGAGCTTATAGATCGTGCATCAGTTAGTTAACAGTGAGCAGTTAACAATTAGGAGTTAAGAATTAGGAGTTATGAGTGAGAAGTCAGTGGTTAGTTGTTAATAGCTAATTATTCTTCTCCTTGTCCCCTTGTCCCCTTGTCTCCCCCTCCGGGTTGCGCCACTTGCTACAAGTCGGGGAACCCGCGAGGGCGCAGTGGCTTACCATCCCACCCATCCCCCCATCTCCTCGTCTCACCTTAATTAATCCCACAGCTTTTAGGGCTGTGATAATATGAGAAATTGCTGCGCTTATTAAAGAAAAAAGTCGAGTTATGAGTCTAACACAAGAAAAAAAGCAAGAGTTAATCTCGGAATATCAAGTCCACGAAACCGATACTGGTTCTTCTGAAGTGCAAGTTGCCATGCTCACCGAACGGATTAACCGATTGAGCAAACATTTGCAAGTTAATAAAAAAGACCATTCTTCCCGTCGGGGACTTTTGAAGATGATTGGTCAACGTAAGCGTCTTTTGTCTTATATTCAAAGAGGAGATCGCGAACGTTATAAAACTTTAATTCGCAGTCTCGGTATACGTGGATAAAAATAAGAGCCGCTGATTATGTCTGCCGAATCCGAACGCAACCGCTTACCTTTTGAACCGAATAAAAAACGCCAAAAACCAGCAAAAGCAAAGGCTCAAACGCCAATTGTGAAAGAAGATGGTGAAAAGGGGGACTCCAAGAAGCCTCCTTTTACTAAACAAGAAATGGCTATTCCCGAAGTTGTTAGCCAGCGAATGATTAGACGAGTAGCTTGGTTATGTGGATTACCAACCGTATTGGGTATTCTGACTTTAGTTGCAAGCTATTTGCTGATAATTTACGCCGATATCAAACTTGCTCCCACCTTGGTACTGCTTGTCAATATGGGGCTGTTCGGTTTGGGAGTTTTAGGAATCACTTATGGGGTTCTTTCCGCTTCTTGGGATGAACAAAGAGCGGGTACTTTGCTTGGTTGGAGCGAATTTACTACCAATTTTGGACGAATGGTAGCAGGTTGGCGCGAGAGTCGGCAAAAAAAAGTATAATTTTGGCGATCGGCGAACGCATCGCTAATTAATAAAAATAATTTTGAATGAAGAATGAAGGATGATTTTCGTTCTTCATTCTTTGTTTATACGCTTATATTATGTTCGTTTAAGAGGATGTTTTCCAATTCATAAATAAAACCATAGACTTTCAGATCCTCCATTATCCCCCGCTTTCTTTGGGGGACTTTTTAACCCCTGCTTTATAAGGGGGGAAGGGGGGATAATCCGGGAATTGCGTAAAAACGATACTTGGAAAACATCCTCTAAACGCCGATCGTATCTGTGAGGATTGGTAATTGGTAATTGGTAATAAAAAATTATTTGCCGCTTAAATGTCAGTTGCTGGTTTTTATCTAACAATTCTTTAATTTTTATGTCTGAATTTTGACTTTTTTCTGTCAAACCATAATTAGCTATTAGGGTTAAATTTTAGAAAGTAATTAAGTAGATACTAGGAATTAGAAAATGATTGTAGTAATGAAAGTTGGTTCCCCGGAAGCGGAAATTAAACGCATTAGTGAAGAAATGAGTAACTGGGGACTGACAGCAGAGAAAATAGTTGGTGAGCATAAGGTAGTAATTGGTTTAGTTGGAGAAACAGCGAGTTTAGATCCACTGCAAATTCAAGAAGTAAGTCCTTGGATTGAGGAAGTTTTGCGAGTGGAAAAGCCTTACAAACGGGCTAGCCGTCAGTTTCGCCACGGGGAAGCTTCAGAGATTATAGTTAATACTCCTGATGGTGAAGTTACATTTGGTGAAAATCATCCTTTGGTGGTAATCGCCGGTCCTTGTTCGGTAGAAAATGAAGAAATGATTGTAGAAACAGCGCAGCGCGTCAAAGCTGCTGGAGCTAAGTTTCTGCGTGGTGGTGCTTACAAACCCCGTACTTCACCTTATGCTTTCCAGGGACATGGTGAAAGCGCTTTAGATTTGTTAGCGAAAGCAAGAGAAGTCAGCGGATTGGGAATTATTACCGAAGTAATGGATGCTGCTGACTTGGACAAAATCGTAGAAGTTGCAGATGTCGTTCAAGTAGGTGCGAGAAATATGCAGAATTTCTCATTACTTAAAAAAGTGGGAGCGCAACCGAAGCCGGTTTTCTTGAAGCGGGGAATGTCGGCGACTATTGAAGAATGGTTAATGGCTGCTGAATACGTGCTTGCTGCGGGAAATTCCAACGTCATCTTATGCGAACGCGGTATTCGTACCTTCGATCGCCAATATACTCGCAATACCTTAGATTTATCAGTAATACCCGTATTAAGGAAACTGACTCATTTACCGATCGCGATCGACCCCTCACACGGTACGGGTTTATCAGAATGCGTTCCTTCAATGGCAATGGCAGCTATAGCAGCCGGATGCGATTCCTTAATGATAGAAGTTCATCCCAACCCCGCCAAAGCTTTATCCGATGGACCTCAATCCCTCACACCAGAACGTTTCGACCGCTTGATGCAAGAATTAGCAGTCATAGGTAAAGCTGTAGGGCGTTGGGAGCAGGCTGTGGCGATCGCCTGATGGGGAGATGGGGAGATGGGGGGACAAAGAGTTAGGAGTTAGGAGTTAGGAGTTAGGAGTTAGGAGTGATAAATTTACTTTAACCTTTGACCTTTAACCTTTAACCTCTTCCCTATGCCCCATGCCCCATGCCCCATGCCCATTTATTTACCGTCTTCTGCGTCCGCTACCGAAGCCACCGCTACGAGAGCGGGTTCTGGAGGAACGAGAACGGGTTCCGCTACCAAAACTACTGTTGGAAGGACGGTTTCTCACTGAGCGGGATTTTCCGGATTGTCTCAGGGTGCTGCTGCCAAATCCGGAACCTGTAGAGCGGCTGTTGCCAGTATTTCTACTAGGGGTAGTGCGGGTACTAGTTCCGAAACCTGAACTTCCAGGATTTCTTCGGGTATTAGTTCCGAAACTTGAACTTCCAGGATTTCTTCTCAGGTTTCCTGTGGTGCGGAAAGTTGTACGGTTCCTTACTGCTGCTGGTGGTTCGTTATAGCGTTGGCGATATCTATCAACTGCTACGTTATAGTCACTACCATATCCACCAAAACCAGTATAATTAGTCCTTCCCGGCTGATATGCGGGGGGTACGTAATATTGGGGTCTGAACAACATACTACCGATCGCTTGACCGGCGACTTGACCGGCGACTGCACCAGCAAAAGGTGCCCAAAAGCCGTTGTTTCGCTGGACTACAACGGTTCGCTCTTGTCCGGTAGAGGGGTCAGTTTGTGTTTCGGTAACGTTTTGAGTGTATTCAATTTTAAAGTCTGGTGTTAAATAAAGTGCGGGCTGTCCGTTTTCTACTTTTAAATAGCTGCTTTTACCTTCTTTAATTTGTTCTTCGGTAAGCCGCGCCATTTGCAACTTATCGGTTTTAAAAGTTGGAGAAGGGCTATTTAATAAAAATAACGTGTATTCTCCATCAGCATCGTTGTAACTGGCTTGCTGTACGGGATATTCTCCATCACTGATTCGGGTGTTTGTTGAAGTTCTTGTTACGTTTCTAGTTGGCGAGATGTTTTGGTTACTTTGGTTAGTTCCACTACCACAAGCAACTGTTGTGAAACACAAACTTAATGCTAAAAAAACCGCTGTAAATTTACGCACAATTGTCATGACCATATGATTTTTCTTCTATCTTTGAGCTTAAC
The DNA here is from genome assembly GCA_965234645.1 of Rivularia sp. (in: cyanobacteria). Classification (GTDB taxonomy): domain Bacteria; phylum Cyanobacteriota; class Cyanobacteriia; order Cyanobacteriales; family Nostocaceae; genus Rivularia. The sequence goes on from OZ248344.1 coordinate 2,601,332, forward strand.
AACTTCTTTATTGGCTGGAGAGGTACGGAGAACCGAAGGAAGGGGATTTAACCTCTACAAAGGAATCAATTCTGTAAAATGCTGTAACAATTGATCGTTAGTCAGTTCGTCACCTAATTGCGCTGGAGAAAAGTGTACCTGAATTGCTCGTAATTTATTTTTGTAATGTAAATCTATTAAAGCCTTCAAAGCTTCCTGGAGAGCGGCTATATTTGATAAATCATCTTCTAATTGCTCTACTTCTCCTTCATAAGCTGCTGTAATCATCACCACTACATTGCGCGTTACGGGAACGGAAAAAGAGTCATCGGCATCAGAATAATTTTCCGGTGGTTCGCTTAAATAACGTTGTGCGGAGTCGGTAAACAATTCTTGAAAGTAGTCTCCCGCATCCCCTTCTTCCCAAAATACATCGCCTTCATTAGCGGCTGACATCCAGTATTCGTCGTATTGCAATAGACTTTCGCAGATTCTGACTAATTCTTCTCCCATAACTTCCATATCACCTTCAGCATCACTCGCTTCTCTACGGCTACTATTGAGTACTCCCAAAATTGGTGCAACTTCCGAACCACTTAGATGTATCATTATCCGACAAACTACATAACGGGTACGACCCATCATTTTATTAAACATTGTTTTGCTCCTTTATCCGTTTATTTGAAATACTATTATGAATGGGGATTGGGCATGGGGCATAGGGTATAGGGCATAGGGCATAGGGTATTAGATATTATTTTTTACATTTATTTAATTAAATTACTATTTATATACAAGGATTTAAAGTATTAATAAACTCAATTAAATAAATTAAGTTTATTAATTTTAAAATAGTTATTATTACTATAGATACTGCCTATTACAACTTAAATAAGTATTAAGGATGAAAAATTAAAATTGGAGATTTATGCCTGAAGGTGATTGACTTATATCCAATACCCAATACCCAATTCCCTATACCCTATTTTCCATGCCCAAATTCTTAATTAAGATAATGAAAACCTTTAAAGAAATCGGCGATCGCATTTATTGATGGCTGTCTGGATTTGGAAAGTTCGCTTAATTCATCTTCATATAACGCAGCTTCAATTTGAGGATGGTCAATTAATCTTTTACCAAAATGCGGACTATCATAAATCATCAAATTTTTGGCGCTAGTATTTGTTAAAATTGTTTGTGTGGGAGCTTGAAAAAAGTTTAATTTTGCTGCAATTCCGAGAATTTTTGTGGCATTTTTGATAATTTTTACATTCTGCATTGCTTGCTTTAATAAAGAAGTTAATTTTTGCATTTGCCCTAAAGTAATTAACTGCCCAGTTGTATCTTGACTGGCGATCGTTTCTATGGCTGTATATATACTTTTTTGAGTAGCAACAGCATCTCTAAAAGGAAGAATTGCCATGTAAGCAATGGTAAATAAACTTTCATCGCTATCTGCACGAAAAGTAAAAACAGTGCGACGGCGACCAATTTCCATGCTAGGAGGTTGTTTTAATTCCCGAAATTTTTGAGTTATTTGGAAATAAGCACCAGCAGTAGCAAAGTTCGCTTCTGGGTCTAAAGGTCTATCTATAATAATACGAATAGTTGGGGGAGTTTCGTTGAAAAAATCTCCCGAATCTTCAGCATTCAAGCGATGAACAATTGAGCGATCGCCAAGTTCACTTAAATCCACCCATTCACAAATCATGCCTTCAGTTTTTAAGCCAAATCGAGAGGTAGCGTAGAGTTTTGCGCCGGTTAAAGTTGCTCCAGTTAAATCTGCACCTACCCATTCAGCTTCAATTAATTTTGCTTCAGTTAAATCGGCGTGTACGAAACTTGTATTAGTTAAATTAGCATTGCTTAAATCGGCACCAGCCAAATTTGCACCACTTAATTTTGCGCCGCTCAAATCTGCCCAGGAAAGATTAGCGCCTCTTAAATCAGCCCAGCGAAGATTTGCATCACCCAGATTAGCGCCACTAAGATTAGCACCAAACAGATTCACCTGACGAAGTTCGGCTTCTCGCAAGTTTGCACCACTCAAGTCGGCACGAGTTAAATCGGTAGAATTTAAAGTCGCTTGTTCTAAATTTGCCGCTACCAAAGACGCACCTGTCAAACAAGCTTGATTCAAATTCGCATTACGTAAAACAGCATGACGCAACGTAGCTTCACGTAAATCGGCACTGCTCAAATTTGCTTCCGATAAATTAGCACGGCTGAAATCAGCACGAATTAATTCACCTCGTATTAAATTCGCTTTAACTAATTGAGCATTGTTTAAATTAGCTCGAATCAAATTCGCAACATTCAAACTAGCTTTATAGAGATTAGCACCTTCAAGGTGAGCGCCACTCAGCCTTGCGACATTAAGCAGAGCATAACTTAAATTAGCTTTAGTAAGATTAGCGCCGCTAAAATTTACAATGCTTAAATTAGCATGGCTAAAATCCACACCACTAAGTTTGACTCCACATAAATTAGCTTCAGGAAGTTCAATACCGCTAAAATCCGTAAATCCCTGAGCGTATTTTTCTAATAATTCCTCTACAGTCATCGATGCTACCTCTGATTTTTTTAATAATTGCTAAATTATGCGGAAATTAAGTAATATCTTATTCATAAATGGGAATTGGGAAGAGATTGAAGGTTAAAGGTTAAAGGTCTGCATATCAAAGGTTAAAGTAAATAATTGGAAGACATAAATTTATCGCTCCTAACTCTTAACTCTTAACTCCTAACTCTTAATTTCTCCTAATTTCCCATTGCCATCTCCCTTTTCTAGAAATTAAATATGATAATCGGTATTGTTGGTCTTGGATTAATAGGTGGTTCTTTAGGTTTAGACTTAAAAAAGCAAGGACATCACGTTTTAGGAATCAGCCGCCGCGATTCAACTACTCAAAGAGCAATTTCTCTGGGCGCTGTTTCCCAAGCGTCAGTCAATATGAGCTTGCTGTCGGAGGCAGAGGTAGTATTTATTTGTACGCCTCTGGATTTTATTATTCCCACACTTGAGCAATTGATTGCTCATTTACCAAGTTCTTGTGTAATAACTGATGTAGGTTCGGTGAAAACCCCTATTGTGAAAGGGATTTCGCCGGTGTGGGAAAATTTTGTTGGGGGGCACCCAATGGCGGGTAGTACCGATTCGGGTATAGAAGCTGCACGTTCAGATTTATTTAACGATAAACCCTACGTACTTACACCTATAAATACAACTCCGACAGAAGCGATCGCAGTTATTGAAAATCTTATTAGTCAGCTAGGGGTAAATATTCATTACTGTTCCCCTGAAGAACACGATAAAGCAGTCAGCTTGATTTCTCATTTACCAGTAATGGCGAGTGCTTCCTTGATTGCAGCTTGCGATCGAGAAACCGATTCTCAAGTGCAGACTCTAGCTCAAAAGTTTGCTAGTTCCGGCTTTCGCGATACATCTCGCGTGGGTGGAGGGAATCCGGAATTAGGGGTAATGATGGCAAAATACAATCGAGAAGCGCTGTTGATGTCGCTGCAAAAGTATCGCGAAAATCTTGATGAATTGGTTGGTTTAATTGAACGAGAAGATTGGGTGAGTTTAAAGCAAATATTGTATTCAACTCAAGAAGCGCGGGGTAAGTTTGTTAGGGAGTAGAAAGTAGGGAGTAGAAAGTAGGGAGTAGGGAGTTAGGAGTAGAAAGTAGAAAGTAGGAAGTAGGGAGTAGAAAGTAGAAAGTAGGGAGTTAGGAGTTAGGAGTTAGGAGTTAGGAATTATTTCTCCTTGTCCCCTTGTCTCCTTGTCCCCTTGTCCCCATCTCCCCCTGAGCCGCACGCTTCGCGTGAACGGGTTCACCACTCCCCTCAACGGTCGTGTTCCTCCGCACGGGGGTGGATTCACCATCTCCCCATCTCCCCATCCCCCTATCCCATGCCCAATTATTCTTTTTCTGCTTTATAAGTAAAGAAGTTATCTAAAGCTGCTACAGTCTCGAATTTATATGAAGGTATCAGAGAATTTATTTGTAAATCTGTACTATAAACGCTAAACAGCAGATAATCCTGCTTTTTGGTAGAAGCGTTAATTACCTGCTTAATTTGGGGGCTGGCTGAATCAATCAACTTTGCACAGTTGAATTTGATTAAATTTTCTAAAATATTCGGAGTTTTACTACAACCTTGTTCTTTTAAATACCCGCTCAACCTTTGCGTAGCGTATTCTTCGTATTCGATTCGTGATGGATTTGTACTTGCCATCGCCACGCCTAATGCGGCTAATGCGGCAGCTCCGGCATATGCAACAATACTTACAATTTTCATTATCTGCCGATATAATAATTAACTATTTGACTATTAGACTCTAGATTATCTAAGTCCGTTCCAAAAAAATGTTTGATCGATCGTTTTAAAGTTGCTATACTGATTAAAGAATAAAAATATGGCGATCGTAGCCAAGTGGTTAAGGCAGAGGTTTGTGGTATCTCCATTCGTGGGTTCAAGTCCCATCGGTCGCCCTTTTAAACAGTTAACAGCGATTCGTTAACTGTTTTTTGCATAATAGTCATATTTATTTAGTCTCGTTGCCAGCATCCAGGCTGGAAACCAATTGTAACGAGCGAGTGGGTTCCCATTGATAAAAAAAACGGGCAAGATGCCCGTTGTATCACAAGATTTATTATTTCTACTCTTCTTTTTCTTCAATCGTGCCAATCAACCAAAAAGAAAACTCATGTCAGTGCCAGAAGAACCAAACTGTTGATTATAGGTATTCATCGCAGATTCTCCCAAATCTTCTGTTAAAGGCATAAACATTTCAGCCATTTTGCCCAACATCGAATCTACTAGAGTGTCAGTAGCGTTTTTAACTCCCACACCATAGGTCATTGTTGCATTAAAGTCGTTAAGAAATTCGTCAGCGCCAGCGGCTGATTTATCAATTACAACCGACCAGTTACCATTACCAATCACAATACTGTTATCGGTGTATACCCAGTTGCCGTTACCAATTACGGTATTGTTATTACCGAAGTTAAAGTTACCGTTACCAATAGTTGAGTTGTTATCTCCAAACGACCAGTTACCGTTACCAAGAGTTGAGTTATCGTCACTATCTTCCCAATACCAGTTACCATTACCAAGAGTGTTGTTATTGTTACTAAAATCTAGGTGCCAGTTACCATTACCAACGGTTGAGTTGTTAGTAGCATCATCCCAATTCCAGTTACCGTTACCGATAGTAGCGTTGGTGTTTCCGTAGTCTCGGTTAGCGTTACCGATAACGGCGTTGTCTTTACCATCATCAATGTTGCCGTTACCCAAGGGAATTTCGCCTTCAGGGGTATTAAACACACTTTCGCTTCCGTTGAAGGGTAAAAGTCCATCAAGGGCAGCTTCAATGATATCTAGATTTTCTGCCATCTTGCCATCCGCAAGTGGGTTCTCTTCGCTACCAAACGGGCTATCTTCACCCATCAATTGCTCGAAAGAGTTGCTACTATTAGAGCCACTGTTAGAGAACATATCATTTCTGAACAGCGTTAATAAATCATCAGATGTTTTTAGCGGCGTTTCGTTACCCATCGCAAACCCAGGATAGGTAGCATCAGCAGCAAATCTGGTGAGAGTATCGTAGACTGTCCTCAAAGTTTCTGAGGGTGATGAGGAAGGCATACCGCCACTTTCTTCACTACCCTCAGCGCCGCCATTCATGGATGATAAGCTATCGCCAAACATGAAACTCGTGACATCAAAGGATGATTCCTCAGACATACTGCCTTCCTCTGCAACCGAATCCTCTCCACCTGCAAATGGGTTACTTCCGCCGCCAGCACCACCAGCAAATGGATTACCTTCGCCGCCGCCAGCACCACCAGCAAATGGATTACCTTCGCCGCTACCAGCACCACCAGCACCACCAGCAAATGGATTACCTTCGCCGCTACCAGCACCACCAGCACCACCAGCAAATGGATTACCTTCGCCGCCACCTGCACCACCCGCAAACGGGTTATTACTTTCATCAGAAGTTTTGTCATCTTTGGCAGAATCGTCACCAGCCAAAACTGTTTCAGCTTCTTCGGAGGATTCTACTTCTTCATAAGCTGGGGGTAAAGGATATTTACCTTCACCGAATGGGTTTTTACCATCAGAAAATGGGTTTTCCTTATCTGACTTACTATCAGCTTCATCCAAAGGAAATTTTTCGCGCAGTTTGTCGAATACAGAGTCAACTTTATTGAAGAGATCCGTCTTTGCTTCTGATGTAAATTCTTCGTAAGTGGTGTCATCACCCATTATGGATTGGTCGTTACCGACGATCAAACCTTCATCAACGGCATCGGTGCTACTAAATTCCCAATTCCACGAGTTGTCATTGTCACTGGACTCAGACTCGTTTTGCTCGCCAGCCCAAACACTATCATCTTCAGGTCTAGAATTTTCACTAGTGTCTGATGTATTATAGGCAACAGCCTCATTAGTTTGATTAATAGAGTTCAAATCAGAAGTTTCCATTGATAATTATTCTCTTAGAAATTGAAGTTTACTTGGATAAACAATAAAATTGACAATCTTATTTGATATTCCAAAATGTTTTCGATGATATAGAGACGTAGCACTACGGAATCAATGCACTGCTACGTCTCTATATCTGAGCTAACAAGGCAGCACTAACCCAGTAATTCAATGCTGGCGCATTAAATTTTAAACTGCGGAAGTGTCCTCAGTAGCAAATATTTCGGTCAAAGGATTGTCTTCACCAGCAAACGGATTACCTTCACTAAACGGATTACCGCTACCACCTGTAAAGTCAACGTCCGAAAATGTTTCTATGAAAGCTTCAGCATTAGATGTACTGAGTTTCGAGAAACTAGAAGCTAATTCTGAAAACTGACTGAGGTTGGTAATTGGACTGTCTTCAGACAATTCAATATCGGATTCAGAAAGAGTATTTAAGAAGTTGGTAAACGGTGCCAATTCATCCCCTTCAGAATCTGTATCTGTACTAGCTTCAAACTCATTGAATAAGTTAGAAAAGCTTTCGTACTGAGCTTTGCCAGCTTCAAAGTTATCTGAGAAAGATTCAGATAACTTATCGAAATCAGCAAATAGGTTGTCGCTATCTGTATCGGCATCTTTGACATCGCCAAAGGAGTTATCGCCACCACCAATTGGGTTGTCTTTATCATCGGAATCATCTTTGTCGGATTGATCGCCACCCATCATTGGGTTGTCTTTATCATCCGAATCATCTTTATCGGATTGATCGCCACCCATCATTGGGTTGTCTTTATCATCCGAATCATCTTTATCGGATTGATCGCCACCCATCATTGGGTTGTCTTTATCATCCGAATCATCTTTGTCGGATTGATCGCCACCCATCATTGGGTTGTCTTTATCATCCGAATCATCTTTATCGGATTGATCGCCACCCATCATTGGGTTGTCTTTATCATCGGAATCATCTTTATCGGATTGATCGCCACCCATCATTGGGTTGTCTTTATCATCCGAATCATCTTTATCGGATTGATCGCCACCCATCATTGGGTTGTCTTTATCATCCGAATCATCTTTGTCGGATTGATCGCCACCCATCATTGGGTTGTCTTTATCATCCGAATCATCTTTATCGGATTGATCGCCACCCATCATTGGGTTGTCTTTATCATCCGAATCATCTTTGTCGGATTGATCGCCACCCATCATTGGGTTGTCTTTATCATCCGAATCATCTTTATCGGAGTTATCGCCACCCATCATTGGGTTGTCTTTATCATCCGAATCATCTTTATCGGAGTTATCGCCACCCATCATTGGGTTGTCTTTATCATCCGAGTCATCTTTGTCGGATTGATCGCCACCCATCATTGGGTTGTCTTTATCATCCGAGTCATCTTTGTCGGATTGATCGCCACCCATCATTGGGTTGTCTTTATCATCCGAATCATCTTTATCGGATTGATCGCCACCACCAATTGGGTCGTATTCAAATGGGTTGCCGCCGAATGGGTTTCCGCCACCTTCTCCGCCACCTTCTCCGCCAGCACCACCGCCGCTAGGACCACCAGCACCACCACTAGGAGGTTGAGAAAACGGGTTGAGATTTCCTGGTTGTTTACCTTCCTTAAAATCGTCGCTCTTAAAATAATTATCAAGGTTCACTCTTAGCTGCGCGAAGGGTGACATGGCACCGCCTCCACCCATTGGTGATTCGCCACCTTCAGCGTCGCCCTTCTCACCTTCAGCATCCGGTTGACCGCCTTGACCACCTTGACCGCCTTGACCACCTTGACCGCCACCGCCGAAGCCACCTTGACCGCCGCCTTGACCGCCGCCGCCGAAGCCGCCTTGACCGCCGCCGCCGAAGCCACCTTGACCGCCGCCGAAGCCGCCTTGACCGCCACCGCCGAAGCCGCCTTGACCGCCGCCGCCGAAGCCACCTTGACCGCCACCGCCGAAGCCGCCTTGACCGCCACCGAAGCCACCTTGACCACCTTGACCGCCGCCAAAGCCACCTTGACCGCCGGAGGGCATACCGCTATCAGCTGGTTTGCCAGTAGCGTTTTGATTAGTATTTTCAGCCATTTTTTAGAAATCCTCTAAATTTAGGAACAAAAATTTGCTCTTTTTAACACGCATCAAGAAAAAATAAATTCAAGTACTTGATGCTTTTTATATACAACTGTCTATCGTCAACCATCACGATAGAGCTATCTAATCTAATTTTGTTCGCGAAAAAAATCTTTGTGCGTCTGCTTATAGTCCTTTAATGGAAATGCGTTTGCAATTACCGTGACTTCCTTAAATTATTTCCGCAGTCAAAACTAATTTAAGCCTTTTCCGTTTAACTTGATATGAGCTTTTTTTTGCTTAATTTATCAATTCTTTAGAAATCATCTTTACAATATCAACTATTAATTCTAAATAGATGATGGTATATTTAATTTTCTTAAGTTGTATTATTTGATGAGACTAATACAGCAGTTATAAGTCGCGATCGAATCAATAACTTAGAAAGCAAATGCTTCTATGATAAGCCTTACAGCCAAATATGACTACATTCAAATAAATATTACCGATATTAATTTAATAATTTTAAGGTGTATTTTCTGTATTACAATAAGTTATCTATTAAAAGTTTATTAGTTATTTTTAGTTTTTTTTATACAGTAAAATTGCCGATATTGAATGTTTGTATAAATAAGATATTTTTTAGTATTTTAAGACAATTAACTAACCGCAGTATGATTGACTTTTATGTGCTTTTATCCTAAAGCGATAAAAATTAACTTTTACTGTTATATTTAATCTTTTATTAATCTAACTAAAGAAGGATTAATTTAGTATCTGTATCATGGTGGTAACTGAGAAAAGGCTTATAGCTAATTTTAAATAGCTCTAATCTTGCACCAGTTTCAAAAACCCGGTTTCTTTACGCTTCTTAAAAATGTGCAAGATGTATATATATTTACTACTACCGCTATATAACTGTTCCTAGATGGAGGCGTTTCCCCCAACCCTATCTATCCAGACGAAATGTTAAATCGAATGTTGACATAGGTACTTAAACACTGTAGAGTCGTTAAGCTCAATCGTAGCCGGATATATAGCGGTTTTAAGTTAGATGCAACTGATATCTTGCACCATTCGAGGGTTGGTTACGTCTGTTATTGCAGCCCTAGATCGCTTTTTCATAAAAAAAACGGGCTGTTAGACCCGTATCGCAAAATTTATACGCTATAGTGCTATCTAAGGCGATCGCAACGTTTCGACTCTGATATGCATTTTGCTCGCTATAATGCTAACTCTCGGTTAAGCCGAAATCAGAAAATCTATGCCACTATCAGACGAAAGAATCTGCTGATTATAAGTATTTAGCGTTGACTCATCAAACTCTTCGGTTAATGGTTGGAAAATTTCGCCCATTTTACTCATGACTGAATCAACAAGCATATCGGCACTTTTCTTAACGCCGATTCCCATTGCTATAGTTTCTAATTCACCCAATAAATCATCACCAATTGTAGCTGATTTATCAATTACAACCGACCAATTACCGTTACCAATGACGATACTGTTATCGGTATAAACTCGGTTTCCATTCCCGATTACTGTATTATTGTTACCGAAATCCCAGTTACCGTTACCAATGGTTGTATTGTTATTTCCAAACAGCCAATTACCATTACCGAGAGTTGTATTCTCATTACTAGAATCCCAATACCAGTTACCATTACCGACGGTTTTATTATCAGCAGTAAAGTCTAAGTGCCAGTTACCATTACCAACGGTTGAGTTGTGAGCAGTGTCATCCCAATTCCAGTTGCCATTACCAATAGTTGCATTTAAATTACCGTAATTCCAATTGGCATTACCGATAACTGCGTTATCATAACCAAAGTCTTGATTTCCGTTACCAATCGGAATCTCACCTTCAGGAGTGCTGAATACATTTTCGGAACCGTTGAATGGCAATAAACCATCCAAAGCAACATTTAAAATATCAAACGGAATTTCTTCAGCTAGTGTACCTTCACCGAAAGGATTATATTCACCGCTAGAAAAAGGATTATCATCATCAACTAATCCTTGAAAAGAGTTAGCGGAATTATTGAAGCTGAACATATCATTACGAAACAGCGTCAATAAATCATTTGCCGTTTGTAAAGGTGTATCGTTAGCATCACCAAAACTACCTAAATTAAGTTTCGCGTTAAATATTAAAAGACTATTTCTAATAACTTTTAAGGTTTCGTTGGTTGACTGATTGGGTATGGTGCTATAACTATCATCACCTTCACTAGCGTTTAAGAATGGTAAATCTTCACCAAAAATCATTCCCAACATATCAAAGGATGGTGAAGATCCATTATCATTTTCTGCAATAGGATTTTCACCAGCTTCACCACCAGCAAAAGGATTTCCACCACCTTCACCACCAGCAAAAGGATTTCCACCACCTTCACCACCAGCGAAAGGATTTCCACCACCTTCACCACCAGCGAAAGGATTTTCACCTTCACCACCACCAGCGAAAGGATTTCCACCACCTTCACCACCACCAGCGAAAGGATTTCCACCACCTTCTCCACCAGCGAAAGGATTTCCACCACCTTCACCACCAGCGAAAGGATTTTCACCTTCACCACCACCAGCGAAAGGAATTTCTGCTTGAATATCTTCCGTTGGATTTGAATCTACAATAGGAATTTCTGCTTGAATATCTTCCGTTGGATTTGAATCTACAACAGGAATTTCTGCTTGAATATCTTCTGTAGGATTTGAATCTACAACAGGAATTTCTGCTTGAATATCTTCTGTAGGATTTGAATCTACAACAGGAATTTCTGCTTGAATATCTTCTGTAGGATTTGAATCTACAACAGGAATTTCTGCTTGAATATCTTCTGTAGAATTTGAATCTACAACAGGAATTTCTGCTTGAATATCTTCTGTAGGATTTGAATCTACAACAGGAATTTCTGCTTGAATATCTTCTGTAGGATTTGAATCTACAACAGGAATTTCTGCTTGAATATCTTCTGTAGGATTTGAATCTTCTACAGATTTAATGTCATCTACAATATCTTGTGAAGGTAAAGGTGAATTTTCATAACCTGGTGGTGGAGTAAATTCTCCCTCCCCGAAAGGATTTTCACCATTAGCAAAAGGATTTTCGTCTGTAAACGGATTACCTGTTGATTCTTCTTCAACATCATTCAAAGGTAATCGATCGCGCAGTCGATCGAAAAGAGAATTCATTCTACCGTCAACATCAGCTTTTGCTTGTGAAGTCAGCGATTCTTTTGTAGTTTCTTCACCAACTATCCATTGTCCGTTGCCAACAATGATATTACCAATATTGAGAGCAGATTTAATTCCACCTTCTAGTATATTGTCACCGATTGAAAAAGCACTACTAGTATTAACTAACGAACCAGTAAAATCAATAACTTGGTCGTTATTTTGATTAATTGAATTTGATTCCGAAGATTCCATTTATTATTATTCCTGTAAAAATAGATATGACTTTCTTTATATAAAATATAGTAATCCGATATTAGTTATAAATATTTAAAGTTTTGAAAAACTAGATGTTTTGAAAAATCTATTTTATTCATTTTAATATTCATATGGAATGTAGAGACGTAGCAATGCTACGTCTCCACAATGCAGCTATGAACAAAAAACTAAACTTTCACAAAATCAAAGGATTGATTAACCGCCGAAACCGCCGCCACCGAATGATGGCATTCCGCTACCACCAAATGGGTTGCCGCCACCCATGCCGCCGCCACCGAATGGATTTCCACCACCCATTCCGCCGCCACCCATGTCGCCGCCGCCAAATGGATTGCCGCCGCCACCCATGTCGCCACCGCCAAAGGGGTTTCCGCCGCCACTCATATCGCCGCTACCGAATGAGATTCCGCCTTCACCCATTCCGCCACCGGAGGGCATTTCATCACCATCCATGTCGCCGCCACCCATTGCTGAACCGCCGCCACCAAATGGGTTGCCGCCGCCACCCATTGAAGCACCGCCACCGCCAAATGGATTAGAGCCGCCACCGAAACCACCTTCGCCGCCACCGGAGGGCATTCCACCGCCGAAACCACCTTCACCTTCGCCGCCACCGGAGGGCATTCCACCGCCGAAACCGCCGCCAGAAGCTTCAGAAGGGTTTACGCCTCCAGCGAAAATGTTCCAGAAGTTGTCGCCAGCGAAAGGATTACCACCGTAAGGTAATTCAGCCATATCCATATCGGAAGGAGGACCACCTTCACCGCCACCAAAGGGGTTTTCGCCGCCACCCATGCCACCACCACCAAGGTTGCCGAATATATCTTCTGGCCCTAAATTTTCTCCATCTGCTCCCTGTATATCGAGCAAGCGATTAAACGGACCTATATTCACGTTTTCGCTACCACCTTGCATATTATTTCCGTCCATTGATGAATCACCTTCATTACTAGAGTTTCCAGTGGGAGCGCCAATATTCCCGAATATATCTTGAGCATCTAACCCTAATTCAAGTAGGGGCGCGAAAACACTTCCACTTAAGTCAATGTCTCCACCACCAAATGAATTGCCGGTATTTGTCTCTTCTGCCATTACGATTGATTCTCCTATGTCGATTTTTTTACTTAATTAGGAAAGAAAATATCTAGATTACCTAATTTTTTTAACCAAGATTTATTGACAACTTCCTAACAATAATGATTGAATATCCTATAGCTTGGTAGATTAATAAATATTTCAAGCATTGTTTTTGAATGAAGATGCCAAATGTAAAAAACAATGCTTTATAAATATCCCCTAGTTTTTACGTTAAAACTTGTTTCCTAACGCCTATATATTAGAGTAATTGATTTATATATGAAATACTATGAATAATGTTTTGATGATTCTTTCGTTTCTTTAGATATTTTATTTGATACAAAAGAACAATAACTATGTAAATAATGCTGTGTAAGTAGCAGAAATTATAAACTACTATTTTTTAGTAAATAAAAAATCAATCTAATTAAATATATTTTGTGTAGTTAAATACAGATTAAAAAACATATAGGCACGTAGCTGAAAATATAGCGACTGAAGCGTTACTACGTGCCTATTGCGATCGTTTTCTTAGCTAGTTATTTGCCCGGATTTGATATTTAAACAGCACCGATTAAAGCAGGTTCCAAGGTTCAACAGCTTTACCGATAACTGATAGTTTAAGACAACCCTTATAAAAACCCGACTTCTCACCGTCCGCTTAAACTACAGAAGTCGGGCTTTTAAGATAAATCTCCATAACATAAGACAACCCTTATAAAAACCCGACTTCTCACCCATCCCTCCGGTTGGCGAACAATTCTTTTTTATTTCAAAAATTCCGCAAGCTGTTCTAATTTTTTCCAAGCTTCGCCACTTTTCAAAATGTCTTTGGCGATCGCGACACCTTTAGTACAACGTTCTAAAATATCTTTACCTTCAACAGCTTCACCAACTTCTAAAGCTAAAGCTGTGTTTAAAGCTACTACATCTAATTGCGCTTGAGTACCTTTTCCTTGTAAAACAGCTTTCAAAATATCGGCATTTTCTTGAACTTCTCCACCTTTTAAAGCCCCAATTGGTGCGGGAGTTAAACCTAATTTTTCTGCCGTCAATTCTAATAAACTTACTTCCCCATTCTCAACGATCGCCACATCGTTAACATCACCCAAACCCCCTTCATCTAACCTTTCTCGTCCGTGAATTACGATTCCTCGACGAATCCCCAGTTGCGATAAAGCTTGAGCGATCGTTTGCACTAAAAACGGATCGGATACACCGATAACTTGTCCTGTAGGATGCATCGGGTTTACCAAAGGTCCGAGCAGGTTAAAAATAGTCCGGATTTTTAAAGTTTTCCGTAAAGGAGCAACGGGCTTCAAAGCTGGATGCCAACCGGGTGCGAACAAAAATGTTACGCCGATTTCATCTACTGCCGATCGCACTTTTTTGGGGTCAGCTTGAAGATTTATACCCAAAGATTCCAGTACATCAGCGGAACCAGTTTTACTAGAAGCCGAACGATTTCCGTGTTTAGCAACTTTTACCCCGGCACCAGCCGCGACAAAAGCGACGGCAGTGGAAATATTGAAGGTGGAAGCACCATCTCCACCTGTTCCGCAAGTATCTATCAATGGATGCAGAGATGGTTCATTTTCGATTCCTCCCAAAGACTGAGATTGCAAAACTTTAGCCATACCCACCAATTCTTCTGGGGAGACTCCTTTAGCTTGAATTGCAGTTAAAATCGCGCCAGAAAGTACCGGAGGAATAGCATCTGCAAGCCATCCTTCAATTAATTCGGTAGCTTGATTAACGCTGAGAGACTCTTTATTAAGTAGCTGTTGCAATAAAGTAGACCAGCGTGAGGTATCGGATACTTGGGTATTAGCTGGAGCTTGAGTTAAGTTAACCATTCAATTTTAGATTTTGGATTTTAACAACGGATGCGTTTAACAACGGATGCGTTTTGTTTGTTTTGGATTTTAAATTAATAATTCACGACAAACAAATTAGCAATAACTTGAAAAAAGATGAAGCGTTACTGAAAAATATTTATTATTAGGTTTGTAGTAAGGACTTGGGTCCTTTCTTAAGTGCTAAAACATTTAAAGAAGCGATAAATCGCTTACTACGAACCGAGATTATTCACCTGAAAAGATATTTATCATTAGGTTCGTAGTAAGGACTTGGGTCCTTTCTTAAATGCTAAAACATCTAAAGAAGCGATAAATCGCTTACTACGAACCAAGATTTTTCACTAAAGATTAATTACTTTAGCTACAGTTGTCACGTCTTTGTCACCTCTACCGGAACAGTTAATCACAATACGGGGGCTGCCATCTAGCTGAGGACAAAGTGTTTCAAGATATGCAAAGGCGTGAGCGGTTTCTAATGCAGGAATAATTCCTTCTAATTCCGACACCTTTCTAAATGCCGCTAATGCTTCTGCATCGGTAACGCTATAATATTCAGCGCGATTCATATCTTTTAAGAAACTATGTTCCGGACCAACTCCGGGATAGTCCAAACCGGCGCTGATTGAATGGGCTTCGATAATTTGTCCGTCGTTATCTTGCAGCAAATAACTCATCGCACCGTGCAATACTCCGACTCTTCCTTTAGTCAAAGTTGCGGCGTGTTTTTCGGTAGTTACACCTTCACCTGCTGCTTCAACTCCAATCAAGCGCACGGATTCTTCGTTAACAAATTCGTGAAATAGTCCCATTGCATTGGAACCACCACCGACACAAGCTAGAAGAATATCGGGTAATCCTCCCCATTTTTCCTCACATTGATTGCGAGTTTCCGCCCCAATCATGGCGTGATAGTCGCGTACCAACATTGGGTAAGGATGGGGACCTGCAACCGAACCTAAAATGTAATGTGTGGTTTCTACATTTGTTACCCAGTCGCGAATTGCTTCGGAAGTTGCATCCTTGAGGGTTCCGGTTCCTGCTTCGACGGGACTAACTTCCGCTCCCATCAACCGCATCCGAAATACGTTGAGCGCTTGTCTTTCCATGTCATGAACGCCCATGAATATGACGCATTTCAAGCCAAAGCGGGCGCAAGCGGTAGCAGTCGCAACTCCGTGCTGTCCGGCTCCGGTTTCCGCGATAATCCTCTGTTTACCCATGCGTTTCGCTAATAATACTTGAGCCAAAGCATTATTAATTTTATGAGCGCCGGTATGATTTAAATCCTCGCGCTTTAAGTAAATTTGCGCTCCCGAACCGTCAGGTTTAGCGTAATTTTGCGTCAAACGTTCTGCGAAATATAAGGGGCTAGGTCTTCCCACATAATCGCGCAACAAACCATCTAATTCAGCTTTGAAATCTGGATCTTCACGATACTTAGCATAAGCAGTTTCCAACTCACTTAATGCAGGCATTAAAGTTTCGGGAACGTACTTTCCACCGAATTTACCAAATCTTCCCAAGCTATCGGGACGAGCTACTGATGAAGTTTTAGAACTAATATCTGGAGTGCTGACCATAATGATTGATATTCCTTTTAGTAATTTGAAAATTTGCAATTGGAGTGGAAAAGTTAGGAGTTAAGAGTGAGGAGTTATGAGTTAAAAATTTTCACCTTTGACCTTTGACCTTTAACCTTTGACCTTTGACCTTTAACCTATTAACTTTTAACTAACTGCTCGCTAGATATAGCGGCTTTAAGTTCTTTACAAAGTTCTTCTACTGCTTGCAATCCTTCTTCAGGGGTACCGTTTGCCAATCGTTTGACAAATGCGCTACCAACAATTACTGCATCAGCGCCCCATTCTTTGGCTTGAGTTGCTTGTTCCGCACCGGATATACCGAAACCAAGACCGATCGCTTTATCAGTAAGACCGCGCATATCTTGCAATAAGTCTTTGACTCTACCTTCTAAACTATTACGTACTCCGGTAACGCCGGTAACACTGACTAAGTAGATAAAACCTTGAGAATATTTGGCGATCGCCTCGATCCGATCTTTGGAACTCGTAGGTGCTACGAGCAAAGTTAGTTCAATTCCGAATTCTTGGGCTGACTGAATCAAATTCTCAGCTTCTTCCAAGGGTAAATCGGGAACTACTAACCCTTTAACCCCAACTTCAGCAACTTTCGCTAAAAACTCTTTAACGCCTAAATTTAAAATCGGATTGTAATAAGTAAATAGAATAATCGGCGCTTGTAATTCTGGGGTTAATGTCTTCAACATCTGCAAAACATGGTCTAACTTCGTACCATTTTGCAATGCACGAGTCGCAGCAGCTTGAATTACCGGACCATCAGCTAAAGGATCGGAATAAGGAACGCCTAATTCTATAAAGCTAGCACCATTTTTATCTAAAATTTTTAGTGCTTTGGCAGTCGTTTCTAAATCCGGATCTCCCGCAGTAATAAACGGAATTAAAGCACAAGTATTGGATTTTTTTAATTCTTCAAAGCGTTGAGATATTGCATTCATGTTATTAGTTGTTAGTTGTTAGTTGTTACTGGTCACTGTGACGGCAATTTTTCCCCGTACATCTTTGCCACCTTCCTCAAGTTTTTTATGTGCTTGAGAAATTTCATTAAGGGGAAAAGTCATTCCCACAACAGGCTTAATTTGTCCGCGTTCGATTAAATTTTTTAAAGCTTCTAACTTCATCCGGGGATTTTCTAGGTGTACAAAATGAACTGTAATATTTTTGAAAGTTGCTGCATTTAAGTCTCCATCTACCCGCGTTACCGTTACGCCACGACCATCAGCTTTTATTATTGGCAAACTTTTAGCTAAAATATCACCACCTACGGTAGTTAAAACAACATCAACTCCTTGTCCTGCCGTTTCTTTCATGATGATATCGATAAAGTTGTCCTTGCGGTAATCAATGGCTTTGTCTGCGCCAATTGAATGAACCATTTCAAAGTCATAATCGCCGCAGGTTGTATAAACGTAAGCACCAGCAGCTTTAGCAATTTGAATTGCAAAGGAACCTACACCACCTCCACCACCGTGAATCAAAACGCTTTCACCAACTTTGATATCTGCTCTATCGATTAAAGCAGCCCACGCAGTACCACCCGCAACGGGAACGCTAGCAGCTTCTGTATGAGATATATTTACCGGCTTTCGAGTAACTATAGATTGATTTGCTACATGATATTCAGCATTTGCACCATCTCCATCCATTAAGGCGATCGCATAGTAGACCTCATCCCCAACCTTTAAATCCTCAACATCTTCTCCAACCGCTTCGATCGCGCCAGAAACGTCATAACCGAGAATTGCGGGTAGTTTTATCCTCGAACCAAACATTCCACTACGCACCCCAGCATCAACAGGATTAACCGATGTCGCGTAAACCTTAACCAAAACTTGATTTTTTGCTGGTGTTGGTTTATTCACCTCAATCTCAGTGAAGACCTCCGGACTCCCATATTGTGCGATCGCCATTGCTTTCATAAGAATTTTGGATTTTAGATTTTAGATTTTGGGTTAAAATCTTTAAAGGTTAAAAGTCAATACTTATCAGCTTTAATTTCTTAACTCTTAACTCCTAACTCCTAACTTTCCTTTCCTAGCAACTTCCTTACCGCATCTTCCACGTCAGGTTGCTTGACTAAAGATTCTCCTACCAAAACGGCACGAGCGCCAGCGTTATCTACGAAGGTTAAATCGTCGGGGGTGTATATACCGGATTCGCTGACAACTGTAATTCCAAAGCTTTGTAATTGCGATTTTCGTCGCGCAATCAGTTTTTCGGTGGTTGCTAAATCGACAGTAAAATTCTTCAAGTTGCGATTATTAATCCCTACTAACTTTACGTCAGCAAGTCTTAACACTCTATCCAACTCCTTATCTGTATGGACTTCCACCAGAGCTGTCATTTTCAAACTGTTAATTACTCGCAAAAAATCTTTCAACTGTACGTCAGATAGAATCGCTGCAATCAATAGTACCGCATCAGCACCAGCGGTTCTAGCTAAATATATTTGATATAAATCAATGACAAATTCTTTGCATAATAACGGTAATTCTACGCTTTTCCTAACATTACGCAGGTTGTCAAAACTACCTTTAAAAAAGTGATTGTCGGTAAGAACTGATAAACAGGCTGCACCTCCTTTTTCATAAGCTTGGGCTATATTTATCGGGTCAAAATCTTCTCGAATAATCCCCTTACTTGGGGATGCTTTTTTTACTTCCGCAATTAAACTAGGATGATGAGAATTTTCTTGCAAAGCCTTTAAAAAGTTTCGTACCTTTGGCGCATCTTTAAGTTGTTCTTGTACTTCAGCTAAAGGTGATTCCAATCGCATTTGAGCAACTTCTTGCCTTTTATGCAAGACTATCTCATCAAGTATGTGCCGGGACTTAGTTAACATATTAATTTTATTGATAGTTGTCACATTATTCATAATATTACTTTCTGATAACGGGTAACGCGAGCTTATTATTGTTATTGCTTATTGCTAAGAATTACTTACCAATAATTTCTGACGTTTATGCATTAATAAACCAGTACCAATTATTCCCATACCAAGTATTGTTGCAGTATTTCCCGCTTCTGGCACTTTTTGAGGTACTGTAAAGGAACCAGTTACTATAGCTTCACCAATTAAAGGAGCAGTCGGATCTGGACTTAAGGCATAGGTATCCGAGATGTTGAGCGTACCAGTAGCACCTTGAAATTTACCTTCTCCATCTGTAATGGTCAGAATACCATTGGCTAAACCCAAACCATTTTCAAAGTCGAGCGAAGCGTTTGCACTACTAGTTCCAATCAATTTATCGTTTCCGCTACTAAAAAGTGTGTCAGTAAGAATTGGTAAACCTTGTAAACCGAACTCTGTAGCATCTGGATTTGATTGGGATACACCTGTTTGAGAATCTAGAAATGCATAATTCATGCTCATTAAATTTGTTAAACCGTAAGGAGCATCTTCACTTTCACCTGTAACGGTTACCTCTTGGACTTGCGGTGCAATTTCTTTTAGAGTGACTTCTATATCGTAAGTAGCCTCAAAAGGAAAATTTGTTTGAGCATTAACCTTTATAGAATCTAACCCCAAACCCAATAACCCTACTGTTCCAGATATCAGCGATAAACTAAGCGAGCCAAGTTTCATACATTTTTCTCCTTTAATAATAAATATTGATAAACAGTGCGTTATATAGAGTACGGGTTTAAAACCCGCACTCTTTTGTAAAAGATTACAGATTAGCTTTAGTTAAGTTTCGGCTGGATGTTTTTTGACGCTGACGCAATAATAAACCAGTACCAATTATTCCCATACCAAGTATTGTTGCAGTATTTCCTGCTTCTGGCACTTTTTGAGGTACTGTGAAGGAACCAGTAAATACAATCGTACCTGTGGTGTTAGGTTCCGTTGTTGCATTTGGGTTGAAAATCGTGTTTTGCGAAACCGTTAGACTCCCTGTCGCACCTTTAAAATTGCCTTCTCCACCTACAATCTTTGAAGTTCCAGATACCGATGCCGTTAAGTCTTCCAAGTTACGTGTAGCAGTACCAGTAGTAGTTGCAAATAATTTATCGTCACCGCTACTAAAAAATGTCTCAGAAAGAATTGGCAATCCTTCTATACCAAACTCTGTGGCATCTGTAACTATTGATTGTACTCCTGTATCGTCATTTCTTTTTATGTAAGTCTCTCTGATATAGTTATTCAAACCATAAGGTGCTGTTTTACTTTCACCTGTTAAAGTTGACTTAAACACGTCCCCTTGAATCGGTTCAAAAATGACTTCTATGTCGTAAGTAGCCTCAAAAGGAAAATTTGTTTGAGCATTAACCTTTGTATCATTTAACCCCAAACCCAATAACCCTACTGTTCCAGATATAAGTGATAAACTAAGCGAGCCAAGTTTCATAGGTTTTTCTCCCTTAATAATAAATACTGACTACTTATAAACTTTAAACTTTAAAATAAATGTTGACTACTCATAAACACTGACTACTCATAAACTTTAAAATAAACTTTAAAATAACCTATAACCCTCTACTTACTTCTTTCCTCCGCGCCCTCCGCGTCTCTGCGGTTTTTTAATCTTTAATCTTTTTTATTCGAGAATACGGGCATTTACACCCGCATTCTCTCTATTTTTCGCAAATCCTAACTCACACTTACAACTTCCGATTCCCCAGACTTTGTATATTTGTAAACGACATTTTTAATCATCGCCAAACCGACTTCTCCAGCTAAAGTCATAATCGATTCGGGGTGAAACTGTACGGCGGCAATTGGCAGTGTTTTATGTTCGATCGCCATAATTACATTGTCTTCTGACATCGCCGTAACTTTCAATTCTTGGGGAAACTTTTCGGGTAATGCAAACAAAGAATGATATCTACCAACTGTAAAAGATTCGGGTAAGTCTTTAAACATCACCGAATTCGAGTCAGTAATATTAATCCGCGAAGGTTTACCGTGTTGGGGATAATCTAAAACTCCTAATTCTCCACCGAAAGCTTCCACAATACCTTGCAATCCCAAACAGACTCCAAAAATCGGAATATTGCGACGCACGCAAGCAGCGACGGTTTGCGGTACTTTAAAATCATTTGGTCTACCAGGACCTGGAGACAATACAACTAAGTCGGGTTTTTCCGTATCAAAAAGTGATTCATCAAAACCGTGACGCAGTGTTTTTACCGTTGCTCCACTTTGACGAATGTAGTTCGCTAAAGTATGAACAAAAGAGTCTTCGCAGTCGATTAATAAGATGCGTTTACCCGGCTCTACGTTGGGAATACCAGCACTCAAAGAATTTGATTTACCGATCTTAACTTTGGCTTTATCCTTAGCGCGGCGAATAGTTTCAAAAGCTGCGGCGGCTTTAGTTAAGGTTTCTTCTTCTTCGGCTGCGGGAATCGAATCATACAACACCGTTGCACCAACTCGTACTTCTGCGATCGAATCTTTGAGTCGAATTGTCCGTAAAATCAAGCCGGTATTCAAATTACCGTTGAAGTTTAACCAGCCTACTGCTCCACCATACCAACGTCTGGCACTGCGTTCGTGCTGTTCGAGAAACTCTATGGCTGATTTCTTCGGTGCGCCAGTTACCGTCACTGCCCAAGTATGAGTTAAAAACGCATCTAAAGCGTCAAAATCTTGTCGCAGCGTACCTTCTACATGGTCTACAGTATGAATTAAATGACTGTACATTTCGATCTGACGGCGACCAATTACGCGCACCGAACCCGGTTCGCAAATCCGCGATTTATCGTTGCGATCCACGTCGGTACACATGGTTAACTCGGATTCGTCTTTGAATGAATTTAGTAACTGACGAATTTGCGTAGCATCATCTAAAGCGTCTCTTCCTCTGGCGATCGTGCCGCTAATCGGACAAGTTTCTACTCGTCTGCCATCAACTCGCACAAAGATTTCCGGAGAAGAGCCAATAATGTATTCCCCACCCAAGTTAAATATGAAGCCGTAGGGACTAGGGTTAATTTCCTGTAAAGTTGTAAATAATTCCGATGGTGCGGTTTCACTAGTTATAGAGAAATTTTGTGAAGGTACAACTTCAAATAAATCGCCACGACGGAAATAATCGAGCGCACCTTCTACCTGTTTGGCATATTCGCCCGCTTCATGATCCGATCTCCGTTCGGGAGTAAGGCGTTTACCTCTATAATCTATCGACTCACCCGTGCGAGGAAGATTATCGGTGCTACCTTCTGCTGTCTCAAATTCATAGCTCAGACGGTAAGCGCGTTGTAAATAGTAGTCAACAACTACCAACTCATCGGGTATATATAAAACTAAATCTCTTTGGTCATCCGCACGCTGCAAACGTTGAGAAATTGGTTCAAATTGCAGTACCAAATCGTAACCAAATGCACCATACAGCCCTAAATGTTCGTCTTCATCGCTGTAAAAAACCTGCAATATATCACGAATAACTGTAAAAGCCGAAGGTTGCTTACTGCGTTCTTCTTCTGTAAACAATTGTTGCGTTGGTTTGACAGCACCAATGATATTTTGTGTATTGTTAAGCTTGACTTCTGATAATTGCGGATGTTTCGACAAGCGCTGCAACAGCATTGGTAAAAGTACTTTGCCGCGATCGTTGAGCGCTGTAACAGTAAAACCTTTATCTCGCGTTGTGACTTCCAAAGGTGGATTTACGAATCCGATCGCCCATCTTTTATATCTTCCTGGATATTCGTAACTACTCTTAAGTAAACCTCCCCGCTTGGAATCGAGGTGAAACAGAATATCTTCTAAGGCTGTGTTAATCTCGACTTCTGTTACCGTGCGGGATACATTCACACCGCCACTAGTTGTGTAAGCTTGCTTTTCAATCATGGGCTATTCAAGAAGGAATAATTGCGGACTATGCGGTCAAAAATTAAAAATTCATATTTAAGTAAAAGCTATAAATGCATTCACGTGGCTGGAATTACAACTATTCGTTAACGCATCTATTAATTGCTTTATAGTCTTGAGCAGTGAATTTTTAACTTGAGACTAATTTTAATTACAATTAAATTACAAGATTTCGATCGCAGTATATTTACTAAAACGCAGTTAGGCTAATATACTGCCTATAACCACGTAGGTTATTGATAAAAATTTTAAAAGAATACAAAAAAGGCAAAAGATAAGAAAATGAGATTTGTAATATTTTACCCTATAGAATGGTAAATAGATATTTTCGCCTTAAATACACTTAAATTAAGAGCATACATTCAACAGTAAACATTTATTAAAAACTTATAAACGCGACTAAATAAGTAATAGTCTAAAACCGTTGACTGCATTTTAATATCTCTTTACACTCTTTAAGCCTACTAGATATTGAGTAAGGCATAAATGAACTTTTTTTCGATAGGTGTGTCTAATTTTTCGCTGTTATGTTTATTTATTCGCATTATTCCGGATAGGTAAAATTTAAGTATTTCCGCTACTATCTAGGGTATGAAAACACTTGTATACCTTTAGGTAGAAGACGGGTAGAGATGGGGAGATAAAGAGATGTGGAGATGGGGGAGAGGGGGTAGAGGGGGGAGATGGGGGAAGCATCTTGTTTGCTTGAAGCATATATTCACATCTTGCACCAGTGTCAGAAACCCGGTTTCTTCTCGTGGAAACATGATTATTTCGTTATGAAATCAGTAAGAAACCGGGTTTCTTTGGACTTGTTGAGAATGGTGCAAGAAGTCAGTATAGCGAGCAAGATGCTGTCCTAAGAGGACACGCTACGCGTTCACCTTACTGTGCGGCTAACCTTTGACCTTTAACCTTTCACCTATAACCCGATCTACTTGTAAATGTTGCAATATTAACTGGCAAACATCGGTTGCTTTGATAGATTCGGAATTAAGCAAGTCAGTTTTTTTACTAATTAATAAAGGTCCCATATCTGGGGTTGGAGGAATGCAACCGTGTGAACCTTTGACTAAGGAAGCGTCTAAAGGAATCACATCCATTAAGTAGCGAAAACCAAGCTTTTTCTTAAGTAGTTTTAAGCCAACTTTGAGTTTAGGAAGTTTGATTTGGGGATCGATAAATAATTCTACAGGATCGTAACCTGGTTTACGATGAATATCTACGGTTCTGGCAAAGTCTGGGGCGCGTTTATCGTCGAGCCAATAATAATAAGTAAACCATGCATCGGGTTTTGCAACTGCTATAAAGGTACCGCTTCGAGAATGATCTAAATGATAATCTGGTTTACTCGTATCATCTAAAATATAGTCGATTCCTTCTGCTTCTTCTAACAGACTTCTGACTTGAGGAATATAGTCTGGATCGTTGACGTAAACATGAGCAATTTGATGATCCGCAACGGCAAAAGCTTTACTAGCCCCAGCATCGAGGATTTCTCTTCCTTCTTCCTCGCGGATGGTTAATAAGCCTTTTGAACGTAATAATCTATTAATATGAATCGGTTGAGAAACGGGTATAATTCCATATTCCGATAAGATGATAACAGAAGCTCCGCGCTGTTCGTAAAAATCAATTAAATCGCCGCAAACTGCATCTACTTCTTGCAATTCTTTAGCAATTTTATCTTGGTCTGGGCCAAATTTTTGCAAGCAGTAATCAAGATGCGGTAGGTAAATCAAAGTCAAATTCGGACTGCATTTTTCTTCTACCCATTTTGATGAATTTGCTATCCATTTTGTAGATGCGATCGATGCGGTAGGTCCCCAAAAGTTAAATAAAGGAAATTGACCAAACTCTGCTTGTAAGCGATCGCGAAAGTTGCTTGGTTGAGTGTAAATATCGGGAATTTTCCTACCATCAGCAGGATACATCGGTCGGGGAGTTGCCGAGTAATTAACTGAGGAGTACATATTGTACCACCAGAACATATTAGCGCAAGTGAAAGATGAATCCAATTCCCGCGCCATCTCCCATACTTTAGGAGATTGAACTAACTTATTCGACTGTTTCCAAAACTTCGTTTCACAATCATCTCGAGAATACCAACCATTACCAACAATGCCATGTTCTGAAGGCATTTTTCCCGTAAGATAGGTAGACTGTACCGAACAAGTTACCGCCGGTAAAACAGGATCTACAGTGGCAACTTTTCCTTTTTCCGCCCATTTTGAAAGCCTTGGTGTATGCTTTCCTAATAATTGGGGCGTTAATCCGACTACATTTATGACAACTGTTTTATTCATAATTATTCATAATATTAATTGGGAATTGGGAATAGGAGATGGAGAGATGGGGAGAGGGGGGGACAAGGGGACAAGGAGATGGGGAGAGGGGGAGAAAATAATTATTAACTCATAACTCCTAACTCATAACTCCTAACTCATAATTCCTAACTCCTAATTCCTAACTTCAACTAACTGTTGAGTATTAATTGCTTGTAATTTTGATAAAACCCATTCATACTCGCGCTGGATTGATGCGGCGATATCTACTTTCATCTGAGGAGGTAGTACTTCCCAGGTATAAGTTTCGATTTCTAAATGATTGCAAATATCGTTGTTTTGCAACAATTCAAATACGGTAACGATGTCGTCTTGAGTCGATCGCAATAGTTGATAATCGTTGATAAAAAGCGGTACGTGAAAATGAGTTCGCCACTCGCAAGCCGTGCTTTTTTCGAGAAAAGGTAAGGCTGTTGCTAAATCTGGATAATGTTGCAGCTTTCCGTCTGGATGACGAGCGATTACTTGATGTAAATATGTAGATTCGGCAAAAGGCTGCAATCTATCTCTGACTAAAAGCCGTTTGCTTCTATCTTGCGGTAATTGAGCTTTTAATGCTGCGCTGATTTGAATTTTACCAATCTGGATGCCTGCGGCTTGAAATCTTTTGAAAACAGAAGCTGGATTTTCATACTCTACAGAGAAATGGCAGGTGTCGTAACATACCCGCACGTGTTCGAGTAAAAGTACCTCGGCTGCTGTTTGAGAAATTCCGAGATTTTCCCCTAAATATTTACCACCAATGGGCAACAAATATTTTTCAAAGTAGTTGATTACTTCTTGTGCGTTTTCAATTAATCCATCTGGTTCGGGTTCCAAGTTCAAATGCAGCACTTTGTCTGTCGCAGCGCGGATTTGTACCATTTGCGCTACAACTTGGGCTATATGAATAGTAGCACTGCTAGTTACTTTATCTTCAAGAACGCGATCGCCCTCGAACCACGGTTTATAAGATAGGGGAACTGTAGAAATGCTACCTTCTATTTCGTTGGGTAATAGTTCGGCAAGAATTGTGGTTAACCGCAATGTATAGTCTACACGCTCGCCTTTAGACCAATCTGGCGCGTAAACTTTGTCTTTGACTACCTGTAAATGGAATCCACCGTAAGGAAACCCATTCAGTGTAAAGACGTATAAATCATGTTCGTTTAGCCACGACTTAAACTCTTGTAAACTATTTCCTTGCAACAATTCCCTAGATGCTGCATCTGCTAAACGCAACCCAATACCAAAAGGTTGATTCGGCGATAGCTTTTCTTTTAAAGGTGGAATGTATTGCTGTAAATTAGCAAAAACCTGACTCCAATCTTCACCGGGGTGAATGTTAGTGCAGTAAGTGAGGTGTAAGTTTTGGTTTGGAAAAATTTTCATACTTATAACTAGTTATCAATTGCTAACCCGTTAGAGTAATAGCGTCCTAGCGAATGCTTATATTTTTGCATTAGATAACAGTGCAATTGCTTGTTGATATGAAGAAGTTTTGACTGCATGAACCTCAATTTCTTCTCCAATTCTTTGCAAAAGGGTTAGAGTTAATTCTCCACCCAAATGTTCTTGAAATTCTTTTAATCCTCTAAACAAACATCTGGGGTGTTCTATTTCTGATTCTTCGGTTAATTCGGGAACGTGTAGCTCAAAGCCTAATGTCTTTAAAGTATTCAGTATTTTTTGCCAATCTGAATGTGGTAGCATTCCTTCTATATAAGAATAAGTGCTATCCAAAGCGATACCAATTGCTACCGCTTCCCCATGACGCAAGCGATAATTGGTCAATTGTTCGAGCTTATGAGCCGCCCAATGTCCGAAATCGAGGGGGCGAGACGAACCCATTTCAAAAGCATCGCCGCTGGTAGATATATGTTTTAAATGCAACTGGGCGCAACGGTAAATTACTTGCTGCATTGCCTGTAGATCGCGACGTGCTAAGAGTGCTGCATTATTCTCGATAAACTCGAAAAAGTCCGCATCTCTAATCAGCGCCACTTTCACCGCTTCAGCAATACCCGATCGCCAATCTCGTTCGTCAAGGCTGCTGAGGAAATCAAAATCATTTAGAACGGCATAAGGTGGCGCAAAGCTGCCCAAAAAGTTCTTTTTACCAAAAGCGTTAATACCGTTTTTAACTCCAACCGCAGAATCATTTTGCGCTAAGACTGTAGTAGGAATACGGATAAGACGAATTCCTCGATGGGCTGTAGCAGCCGCATATCCAACTAAATCCAGAACCGCACCACCACCGACAGCAATTAAATAAGAGTGACGACAGATACCCGCATTGTCAACTAACCGATGAATTTCTTCGGGCAACCGGGGATTATTTTTCGCCGCTTCACCACCCGGAACTACCAACGGTGGAGCAGATAAAGTTAGGATATCAGAATGGCGATCGCAATATTCCTGCAATTGTTCGAGTAACTCATGTTGATATTCGAGCAATCCACCATCGACAACAAACACAACCTTTTTCGGTTTAGCTTCACCATCCTCAGCAACAACCTGCGCTAAAAGCGGATTATCTAAATTAAAAATACCGTTAGTGAAGTGAACTTGATAATTAAAAGTCACCTCAACACGTTGCTGAATCGGTTGCAGTTTATATTTAGCTTTTCTCTTTAAGTCTAAAATCATGATTAATAATTAATAATTGGGTATTGGGTATTGGGAATAAAAAATAATTCCTAACTTCTAACTCTTAACTCCTAACCGATCGAACGCTTGAATAAAAGCTTCTTTAGATTGAGAACCATTAATTTTAAGTTCTTTATTAATAATAAAAAATGGTACGCTGTTGATACCTAAACGGCGAGCATTCTCCGATCGCGTAACAATTGCATCAAGAGCATTGCGATCGCTTAATTGCTCTGGTAATTCAGCGGAATTGATTCCACATGATTTAGCAATTGCAACCATTACATCAATATTTCCCAAATTCAAACCGGATTCAAAGTAAGCTTTGTAAATTGCTTCAACAACCTTACTTTTAAGATTGGATGGAGCTAATTCAATCAGTCGGTGAGACACAGTAGTATTAACAGCCAACCGCACCTTTTCAAAATCTAAATTAACACCAGTAGCTTCACCCATACGGCGCGTGTAATCAAACATTTGCTGTAATTGTTGCGGTGACATTCCCTTTCGCTTTTGCATAAACTCACGAAACTCGTATCCTTGACTGGGAACTGAGTTGTCTAAAAGAAAAGGATGCCAGCGAATCTCTACTTTTTCCCCTTGATATTGCCCGATCGCATCAAAAAGATGCTTTTTCCCAATTCGGCACCAAGGACACACAGTATCATGATATACGTCTATTTGCATAGTTTTTATTTAAACCGTATTAGATATTTAGTATAATTTACATCTAGGCTCGTTAACAGAAACCCGGAATATGCTCTGACAACGAATTCATTATGTTTATATTGTTAAACCGGGTTTCTAGATATCTATAAGACTTAGCAAAAAGGCACATTTTTCTTGTAGGGTGTGTGACGCATTAAGTTAATTTTAACGTAGCAATAAGGTTTGTAGCGTCACGCACCATCAACCATTTGTGACAGTATCGTAAGTCCTAATCTAAAATAATAACGCTATCGCTTCAGGCTGCACCCGCTCCAATTAAGTAGGAAGCAAAACGTTCTCACTACCATCTTTTTTGCCTTTACTAAAATGTTCTGCTGAAGTAAAACTATTATTTTTCAAATAATTATTTACTTCCTCATTCTTGATTTCTCGCTCCTGACTCTTATCTTCTTTGTTAAAAAAGCTTTGAGTAGATTCAAACTCTCTTATTAATCCGTCTCTATCTTTTTGCACTACAAGATTTGCCAAACGACTGTAAGTTTCAGCCATAGAAACTATTGCCTGACATCTATCTTCGGTTGCCAACATAATGTCCGCACATAAATGCGAACTTTGAGCAAATAGACGTTTGAGAATATCAATTTCTTGGCGATAAGTTGGACTAGCCATTGATAAACTACGCTGAATATCGATATTTTCTTGAGCTAAAAACACGCCTAAACTAAAGCGATCGAAATGACGCAACGCTTGTATAACTACCATCATTTTATCGTGTTCTTGAGGCGTAGATTTCACTAACTTGCTGCCTTCAGCTTCAAAGTAATCTAACAACCATTGAAACCGATCGTCATCTCGTCCCAAGCATACCACCACAATCTGTTCTGCAAACGATTTAACTTGCGGTCCGAACATCGGATGCAAACCCATTACAGCACCTTTGTGGTATTCCAACATTGCCTGCACGGGTTCTGTTTTGACACTAGTAATATCGGCGATCGCTGTAGTCGGCTTTAGATATTGACTTGCACGCTTAATTACCTCCACAGTTCGCTCAATCGGAACCGAAATTAATACTAAATCGGCATCACCAAGTAATATTGCGGCACGCGCCCAGTCTTGGTTTCCAAAAGCACAAACTTGATGACCAATAGCAGAAAGTTCGCGAGTAAACCATTGTCCCATCTGTCCGAGTCCGCCGATAATCGTAATTCGTTGAGATTCATCCTTATTTACTTTGTTAGACATAAGTTTAATTAGTAGTTTGTAATTAATGTAGCGGCATTATTAGAGCAGTAAATGACAAATTGCCTCTAATATTCTTTCTTAAATTTTGCATTTCTAAAAAACTACATTCCACCCATAACTGTAAACCCACATCGAGACATATAGTCATTTATGCGGCACAAACCTATGGTTAGCAGTGAAAGTAAAACAGTTCCCTCATGGCTCGTTATCTGTTCTACTGACAATACGTAAATTAATTGGAATGACTATAAACCTATTTTAATAGATTAATAAATATTTAATATATGGAATTGATATATTATTCGTTAATTGATATATATTTAGGCTTTTTAATTTATATATAATATCTATAATATCTTATAGAAAAATTAGAAGCCTAACCCACAATTGTAAAAACATACGTAGTAGGTACTTATTAAGCTTGCTAACTATTTATTTCTCAAGCGAGCATGATAGATATAGATATAGACACGTTGAAGGGCACTATGATAACGCTAACCCACGAATGAATCGCATGAGTATAACAGTTAACTCCTGACTCCCAACTTTTTATCTATTGCTGGTAATATACCAGGTACCTTCCGAGAAACAGCTTGAGAAAACACAGCTTCATAAGCCGTCAATGCTTGTTCAAAAGAATAACGTTCAACAGCAAACTTTCTCGCTTTTTCACCTAGCTTTGCCGTCAAAACAGGATCGCTGTACAAATTCATAATTGCAGCAGCTAAATCTTGAGGTGATTCTGGTGCGACAACTACACCGCCATTGCTTTGTCTAACTGCACGCGCTGCGGTACCAGAAGTGGGAACGGAAGCAATAATTGGACTTCCAGAAGCTAACAACAGCGGTATTTTGGAAGGCATATTAAATGAAATTACGTTGCGTTTTTGCACAACCAAACCGACATCAGCCGCCGCTAGCATTTCTGGTAATTTTTCTCGCGGTTGCAAGGGTAGTAATAAAACATTATCCGCACCACAAGCTAGACAATGTTTTTGCAATCTTTTCAAAGCCTTAGATTCCCCAGCAATTACAAAAGCAATTTCAGGAATATGACTTAACGATGCTGCTGTTTCTATTACCGTTTCTAAACCCTGAGTTAAAGCAATATTTCCCGAATAAAGCACCACAAATTTATCATCTAATTTGTGAATAGCCTTCCAGTTTTTGGCTTGTTGTGGCAAAGGACGAATAAAATTGACATCCACCCAATTAGGAATGCAAGCAATCTTATTAATCGGAACTTTCTTACTAACTAAATTCTTTACGAATCCATCAGCGATCGCGCCGATCGTATGAGCTTTCTTATAAGCAAATTTCTCTAAAACTTCCAAAGCGCGAATCATGAATTTATTTTTCAACAATCCAGTTTTTATCGCAGCTTCTGGTAAGATATCTTGTAAGTTTAATACTATCGGGCAATTATAAAACCAACCCAAAAATGTTGCAGGTAGCGAAACTAATAAAGGCGGAACAGTTAACAGAATAACATCAGGTCGCCAACCATTCAGAGCTTGCGGCAAACTTGTAAATACGAAGCTTAATTCTAATAGCAACCGATCGATTAAATTAGGCTTAGATTTAATTCTTAAATAACAACGCTGAATAGTTACGCCATTTTTCTCTTCCGTAACATACCACTTACCACGATACTCTTCGTAAATCTCGCGCTGGGGATAATTCGGCATACCAGTAATCACTCGCACCTGATGCCCTTTTTTAACTAACCCCTCAGCAAGTTCAGTCATCAAAGGTGCAATTCCGATAGGTTCGGGATAATAATTATAGGAATAAATTAGGATTTGCATTTACATCGATTTTCTATAAGTTAATTAAATTTCGGGAATAGGGCATGGGGCATGGAGATAGCTCGCGGAGTTAGGAGTTATGAGTTAGGAGTTATGAGTGAAGAGTAGTGAGTAGTGAGTAGCAAGTTAGGAACTAATTTCTCTTTGTCCCCTTGTCACCCCATCTCCCCCTCTCCCCCTCTTCCCCACTCTATGCCCCCTACCTAAAACTACGTATCCTAAGTTACGGAAAATATTTTTGCTAATGCCATAGAAACAGGTAATAAACTTAACACCAATAAACTATAGGGTAGACCAGCAAAACTACAACTAAGGGTTGCATCTAATACTATAAGGGATAAAATTCCCGAACGCACTGCTATACGTATATTGTCGGCACTCGGTTGACGCACGGCTTGGATAAAAGGCAGCAATACGCGCCCGCTCAGTAAAATTACGAATGGCAATACTGCAAAAAAGTATGATTTATTTACCCATCCCAGCCCTAACATTCCCGTAATAACCGCGCCCATTAGAACTAAAGCTACAATACCCGTACTGCGTTTACCACCGTGTACTTCACCTTGGCTAATAGCTGTAATTGCAGCAATATAAGTAATCGGAATTAAAGCTAAATACCAACTTTCCCTCAGCATTGGCGATAAAATACTTACACCCAAAAGCAAATTACCACCGCGACAAATGCCCATATTTAAAGGACCCAAAAACGGATGATGTTTTCCGTAAGCGTCATAAAGTAAAGCCGCAGCAGCAACACCACAAGCAATGCTAAAACTTAACCAAGAAACTTGAGCCGCTGCAAATACACCAACAATTAGAAGTACGCATCCCAAAAAAGTTGCTGCCCATAAAGATACTTTACCACTAGGTATAGGTCTTTCGGGTCTTTCCTTAGCATCTAATTCCGCATCAAATACATCATTAAATACAACGCCACCCCCATATAAACCCGTAGTAGCTAAAACCAGCCATATAACAGGTGTCGGATTATCCAAAACTGCAAAACCCGAAGCCGCAACACCCGCCAGCACATCCGCCCAAGCGGTGATAATATTTGCAGGTCGCGTTAACTGTAGATACGCCCAGAGGCGGTTGGTGTTTAAAGTTGCTACGTTCATGATTTATAGATGGGGGAGAGGGGGAGATGGGGGAGATGGGGAGACAAGGGGACAAGGAGATAAGATAATTCTTAACCCCTAACTCCTAACTCCTCACTCCTCACTGCTAACTGATTTACTCAATTAATGCGTATTCGGAATTTGATTCTTCAACAACTGGTTTTTGTCCGCGCAGTACGGAATTACCGCTAAATAATTCCCGCTGGTCGATTGGTGATGGATTTAACCAGTCGGATTCTTGTATTTGACCGCTTTGGCTGTATGCTGCGAGAGCGTTTTCGTAACAGGTGGCTCGCACGTGTGCTTCCGGAATCCCTCTCTCTACCATCAATTGAGCGGTTTTCGGTACTGCTAAAGGATCGCTTACTCCCCAGTCGGCGCTGCTGTCTACGATGATGCGATCGCAACCGTATTGACGCACGACTTCCACCATGCGAGCGTTACCCATTTTGGTGTTGGGATAAATTGTAAACGCTGCCCAGAAACCTCTATCTAATACATCTTTGACGGTTTCTTCGTTGTTATGATCCATTACCACTTTCGATGGTTCCAAACCATGTTCGATACATACTTCCATACTGCGAATTGTACCCGCTTTTTTATCGCGGTGCGGTGTATGAATCATCACCAGCATATCTAATTCTTTCGCTAATTCTAACTGCAAGCGAAAGTACTTATCTTCCGCCGGTGTCATATCGTCGTAACCAATTTCACCGATCGCAACTACACCTTCTTTACAAGCGTACAAAGGTAATAATTCCATTACCTGTTCTGCCAAAGGTTCGTTATTAGCTTCCTTCGAGTTCAAACCAATAGTGCAGTAATGTTTAATGCCAAACTGCGAAGCTCGAAAGCGTTCCCAGCCCACCAAGCTGCTGAAATAATCTTGAAAAGAACCAATATTAGTCCGTGGTTGTCCCATCCAGAAAGCAGGTTCGATCGCAGCAACAATACCCGCATCACGCATTCTTTCGTAATCATCGGTAGTGCGCGAACTCATGTGAATATGTGGATCTATGTACATAATTAGAATTTTGGATTTTAGATTTTAGATTTTGGATTAAATAGTTAGGAATTAGGAGTTAGGAGTTAGGAGTTAGGAGTGAGGAGTGATGAGTTAGGAGTTGAATCTTCTATATTCGTTCCAATTAGTTTTCGTAGTGCGTTAGCGCAGCGTGTCCGTAAGGACATGCATCTTGCACGAAGGGCGTTATACAAATTAAATGCGTAACAACTTGCAAATATTTTATTAATTCCTCACTCCTAACTCTTAACTCCTAACTCCTTACATTCTTCCAAGTCAGTCTTCCCGATCGAATATCACTTTGTAATTCTGGATATCGAGCGAGAATATTTTGCGCTTGGGGTAAGGGACAATCAGCACAAGCTAAGGCTGCTGCCGTTCTTTCTATTAACTTCTGTTGTCCTTTTCCGTTTGAATCAGTTTGAGCGTGAGATTCTGTTAAAACGCGCTCTAAATCTGCTAATATTTCGCTATTGGCAAATCGTCCCACGCATCGCCACAATTCGGGTGATACATCGCGTCGGGCTGCCCAGCGTTCGTGGGCGTAATCAACTAGCATTCTGGCTAGCTCTGGGTTTGCTCGCTCGTCGAGTCTTTGAATTGAGTGCAAGGGACTACCGACAAACAAAGCTTTTAAAACCATCTGATTCCAAGCCAGATTATCTAAATACTCTGCCGGATAGGGATTTTCTAAAGCAACGGCGTTAAAAACTGCGGTCATATTACTGCGGATACCCTCAGCAGCGCGATCGCAAAGTTTTTCGGGATAAGGAAGCAGTGGTAATGCTTGATATAGTGCTACTAATTCTCTAACATCGGCAGCCGCAAATACTTGTGATAATGTTTGCAAATATTTATTTGCATCATTTGATGGTAGACTTAATACCAGTAAAGTCCGAGCGGCTTGGTCTATAGTCCAATTAGCAGGAAACCAGTTCTTGCAGACGTTCGCGGCTGATTCTAATTCTTCTAGCTTTGGCTGTATTTGGTTTTTAGCTGTATAACGAGGTACCGCGCTAAATGCAGTAAAAAATATCCGCGTTGCCGCACCGTTGTTTATTAACTGTCTCTTTTCGTCTAACCAATTTATAGCTTCAGTATTGACTTGTCGCGATACCCAACGATAAAGTAAATCTTCAGCAGTGATATTTTGTGTTTCTATATAAGTTGTAATCATTTTTTCATATAAGAATATAAGAATTAAATTCTTTCTCCTCGTTCCTTGACTCTGGCAAGGAATGCAATTTTAGAGTATCTGCCTCTAACATCGCTAAAATCTAAATTTATTCATATGTATGAAGGCAGAGCCTTTTACTTAAGCGTTCCCAGCCTGAGACTGGGAACGAGAAAAACAAACAAGCTTAAACAGCAGATTCTTGCTTATCTTTCTTAAACTTAGTCATAGCAGCACCAAGTGCAAATACTCCCAAACCTAATAAAGTTGTAGGTTCGGGTACTTTCTTCGCACCATCATGACCTTCTACATTTAATACCTGTACGCGACCTTGAAAAAAGTCACCTACATAAAGTTTGCCATCGTTTAATGATGTTCCCGCAGTCCAGTTAAATCTACCTGGTGTAAGGTCTAAAGGATCGCCAAAAGGAGGTTGACCAAGCTGAGGGGGAGCAACAGGTTGACCTTCTGCATTTAGAGCGGGTTCGCCGTAAGCAGTTAAGAAATTACCTTCTCTATCAAAGACCTGTACGCGGCTGTTGATCGAGTCAGCTACATAAATATTTTCTTTATCATCCACTTCAACACCAATCGGCTGATTAAACTGCCCATCTCCGGTACCTTGTTCTCCAAAGACCAAAAGAGGTTCTCCTTCGGGGCTGAGTACCTGAACGCGGTTATTAAACTGGTCGGTAACAAAGAAGTTTCCGGTGGTTGGGGATATTCTTACACCTGCAGGTCCTTGGAATTGTCCTGGCTCTGTACCAGCACTACCAATACTACCGAGCAACTCGCCATCCTCAGTAAATTTAAGAATGCGATCGTTACTAAAATCTCCTACGTATACATTGTTAGCTTCATCAAATGTGATT
Source organism: Rivularia sp. (in: cyanobacteria) (assembly GCA_965234645.1). GTDB lineage: Bacteria > Cyanobacteriota > Cyanobacteriia > Cyanobacteriales > Nostocaceae > Rivularia. The sequence continues at coordinate 2,637,557 of OZ248344.1, forward strand.
CCAGAAGGTCCGAAGAAAGCTCTACCTTCAATCAGACCGCCAAATAAACCTTCACCAAAGGTATTAATAAAGTTACCTTTTGAATCGTATACATTGACACGGTTGTTAAAAACATCACCTACATAAAGGTTTCCGTTTTTAGGGCTAAATTCTAAAGCTGAAGGTTCGTCAAATTCTCCAGGTCCGGTTCCACCGCTGCCAACCGCGCCAATATATTCACCACTAGGATTATATATCTCAACTTTATTACCAAGGTCTGGATTAAAAGAGCCATCTGGATTAAGACCGCGACCGTTAGATACATAAACGTTTCCAGTTTCGTCCTGTACGGTTATACCTTGAGGAACAAAAAGCTCTCCCGGACCAAATCCCGGTTCGCCAATTTGGCTATCGTATGTCAGGTTTACTGCTTTCGCTTCGGCAGTAGCTGCCAAAACCATAAACCCCGCACTCGCAACCGCTAATGATACATTTTTGAGCGATTTCATCAGTAATAATCCTGATAGGGGTGAATCAATGCTTCCAAGCCTAAACAGTCTTGTGTAGAGACGTAGCAGTGCTACGTCTCCATATCTAGCCGGATAACGCTAAATCCTAAATTAAGCAGATTGTTGCTTATTCTTCTTCAACTTAGTCGCAGCAGCACCAAGTGCAAATACACCTAAACCTAGTAAAGTTGTAGGTTCGGGTACTTTCTTGGCACCATCATGACGGTCAACATTCAACACTTGTACGCGACCAGTAAAGAAGTCACCTACATAAACTTTGTCACTGTTGTAGCTCAAGCCACCACTCCAGTTAAACTTACCCGGCTCTAAGTCAGCGGGATTAAGAGAAAAAGGTAGTTCTCCAGGTCCGGGAGGACCGGGATTTTCTACAGGTTCGCCGAATACGGTTAATAAATTACCTTCTTTGTCAAATACCTGAACGCGGCTGTTTTGAGAATCTGCAACGTAGATGTTATCAAATTCATCTACATCAATACCGATTGGCTCGTTAAACTGTCCAGGTGCAGTACCTTCAGTACCAAAGGCATAAAGGAAGTTTTCTTCCGAATCAAGTACCTGAATTCGGTTGTTAAACTGGTCGTTAATGTAAATATTGCCAGTATTTTGAGATATAGCTAAACCAGCAGGTCCATCAAACTGTCCTGGTTCGCTACCCAAGCTGCCATAGGTTTTAACTAATTCGCCATCTCTACCGTAAACCTTTACTACGTCAGCGCTAAAATCGGTTACGTGTAAATTTCCTTCTTGGTCGAAATCTATACCGCCCGGTCCAAAGAACAAATCTCCAGGACCTTGACCGCTAAATGAACCAAAAGAAGTAACGAATTCTCCGTTGTCGGGGTTATATACGTCGATTTCGCTGTTAAAAACGTCAGCTACGTATAAGTTGCCAGTAATAGAGTCGAACTTCAAATCTCCTGGTTCGTCTATACCCGCTCCTTTCCCTTGAACGCCAGTTCCAATTGCCCGGAGATATTCACCGTCGGGGCTGAATACACTAACGCTGTTACCAACATTTGGGAGAAAACCAGCGCCCCCTGGTGTTGGGTCAAAACCGCGACCGTTACTTACATAGATATTGCCATCTGCATCGCGCTTTGCCACACCCTGGGGAACGAAAAGCTGTCCCGGATCAAATCCCGGTTCGCCAATGGACTTCTCGTATGTTAGGCTTACTGCTTTAGCTTCGGCAGTCGCTGCCAAAACCATAAATCCCGCACTCGCAAGCGCTAGAGATACATTTTTTACAATTTGCATCGTTGAAAATCCCGATATAGCTAGTTATACTTTTGATTAGGTATTGTGTCCAGGTCAAGACCTGGAACTCTTACAGTAAGTTGCCGTTGATTTTTATCAAACAGCAACTTGCTGTTTTTTTACTTAGTAGCTCTAAGTATTGGTTACTGTTAACTGTTAACTGTTAACTGTTAAAGAACTTCTACTTTGTCCAGAATTTCTTCTAGCTTCTCTTCATGACGCTTGCGCTTGCCGTATTTAGAAGCCGCACCAGCCGCAGCGACACCTAATAAACCAAGTACGGAAGCGGGTTCGGGAACTTTTGTGGGCTGATTACTACCTTTATCTAAACTAATCTTGACTAATTGCCCTTCACCTGCTAAACGAGCGCGGTTTGCAGTATACAAAGCACCATCGCGATAAGTTAAACCGGAAGCAGCTTCTAATCCGTTACCGTTCCAGATTGTTTCGCGTGTTCCGTCAGCAGCAACTTTGATAATCTGACTGCTAATATCGCCGATTACTTCACCACCTTGAAGAATGTTTTTCCACTCCGAGGTGTTCATGTGTTGCAACACGTACAAGTTGTCTTCGTCGTCGTATGCTACACCAGTTAATTGAGTAAAGTCGGTAGCTGTTTCCTTGATGTCTAAAGTGTCAGGGTTAACGTTAAATACACGCGCTTTACCTTCTGGATAAGGGAAATAGGTGTATTCTACGGCTGTTAAACTACCGTCGGGATTTTTGGTAATTCCTGTGGGTACCGATTGGAAAGTAATCGGAAATTCTTGGGTTGTTGTTTCTCCTTCTGGAGGACCGCTAGGCGCTTCGGTGTCGCCACCTTGACCGTTGATAGCTGGCAATCCGGGAGCATCTGATGGTTGTTCGCCTGGGGGAATTTCGCCTTCAGGAGCAAAGTTAGGAAATTCGAGTTCGCTTTGTTTTACTGGCTGCGTGGGGAATGCAGCTACCTTCTGAATCCCGCTACCATCAAGTCCCGCAGAATAGATAACGTTTGCACCACCATCAACGACGTAAGCAGTATCATCGATGAATGTCATTGCGTAAGGATTGGTAATGATGTCAGTACCATCGGGATTGAAAGCCACTTCGTACTGAGCAAAATCAGCAACTTCTTTTCCTAACGCACCACTTACTAAATCAACTTGAAATAATTTTCCAAGTGTAGGAGTCTTTAAAATTGGTTCGCTGGTGGAAGGGTCCCCAGCATAACCCATCAACAGATAACCGTTTCCTTTACCATCAAATTTGAAGTCCGCAGGCCCAGCTGCTTGTTCTCCAAAGGGTGTTAAAGCTAAGGAAGCCAAATCTGGAATTACTGTTTGTTTGCTTCCGTCGGTACCGATTTTAAGTAAAGAACCAGTGTTACCCGCACACAAAGGAATAAATTGCGAACTTGGTGATGGAACGCATCTTCCATCTGCTCCATCGCCACCTTTACCGCTGGTTGTCAAGTAAATACTACCGTCGGCACCAAAGTCAAAGTTACGAGGGTTATCTAGTCCGTCAGCTAATACTGACAGCGAGATTGCTTGTGCTGATGTTGCTCCGAAAACGGAAGCAACGGTAACACCAAAAAATGTAAGAGCAATTGACTGAAATTTCATATGTTTGTGAAATCGATTAGTAGTTTATGGAATAAATGCGGTTCTTTAAAGAACAGCCCCGATTGTTGGGATATCAATATCAAGATCAAGCATATCGATCGGACTGAAACTTATTGTCCGGTATACCACGTTCGAGCGATGTCTAACATTACATTTAATTTTTAGACAAACCACAACGCGTTATTAAATATGACCGGAAATATTTGGATTCTCAACCCGAATCACCTGCCCGCTTCCCGGACGACCACCTTGGTTGAGGATATAAAAAGCACCATCAGACCCGATTGTGAGGGCGGAAGGCGATTCTAATCCATCACCCTCAATGAGAGTTTTACGTTCGCCGTTAGAAGCAATTTTTATTAATGCTCCATCTGGTTTTCCTTTCCAGCCAGACTGATTCATATGTTGCAAAACATACAAGCTACCCTCGGCATCAATGGTCATATCTATTAATTGCGTCAGCCCCTCGGCGAAAACTTCTAATTCGCCATTCGCATCAATTCGATAGATTTTTGCACCGTTTTCTGGAAACGGAAAACCAGTAAATTCGCAAACGTAATAAGCTCCATCCAATCCTTTAACCACATCTGTAGGTACCGATTGAATCGATATCTCGGATGGTGGTGCTTGAGGATAAGCACCAGGGGCTGGAACGTGTCCCCGGTCAAAGTTTTCCGATTTAGCACCGGGAAATATTGGATTAGTTAATATTTTGTTGGGAATCTCAGCAATTTTCTCTAAATTGCTGCCGTCAGTATTTATGCCGAGAATGCTGTTCGTTCCCGCATCAACTATTACCAGTTTATTATTATCTACGTAGAAAGACAAGGGATTACTAGCAATTTCACAATCCCTTGACAAAATCTTGTTAGTAACTTCATAATTAGAGATATCCGCTATACTTGACCAAGTACTTGTACTTAAATCGCAAGTAATTACTTTTCCTAAGTCAGTATCGCCAAGGGCAGAACGCAAAGCTGGATTAGCTGCATACCCCAACAGAACATAAGCCTTTCCATCTGCATCAAACTTGATATCGTGAGGACCGGCAGCACCCGTACCGTCTGCAAACGCCACCGAGGGTAATCCTGTCAAAACACGTTTAACAGTGCCATTTTCAATTTTGCTAATGGCACCGCTATTACCGTAATTTAAATTTCCTTGACCGCTAGGAGAAGGAATTGAGGCTCCATCTCCACCAATCCCTGCTTCTGCAACATATAGACTACCATCAGGAGCAAATGTGAGTCCTTTTGGATTATCTAAATTTTCGGCAAGTATTTTAAAAGATTTATTTGTAATTAGTTGTACTGTCATTGATGAACGTTAAATTACTTAACTTGAATTAAAAAAATAGTAAAAAAGCACCCCGATTTTCGATCAAAATAAATCTAATTTCTTGAATCTAATATTAGATTTATGATTTCAGATTTTTTGAGAAATCCAAAATCTGTCTTGGAAAGTTTGAGGGGAAGAACATCTATACCCGAAGTTTGCTCAACGGGGGGAACCCCCGCACGCAACTTCTCTTCCTCAACTTTCCGCAAAATCTAAAATTCTATTGCGGAATATAGCTCATCCCCCGATTAAAGCTTTCCATATTACCAGCCTTGCTTTCGAGCATCCGCTTGATGTTCATGCTTTCAGCGCCCAAATCTTCAATTTGCAGCTTACCATGAACTTCAGATTTATCTGACTTCCAGAAACTGATTCTATGCATAATAAAACCTGGTGCTTCAGGATCTGCAAATGCATAAGAAGCTGGTATTAACAGCATGGGAGTCCGCTGATAATATTCGTGTTCGGGATAGTAGAATTCTTGTTCGAGCAAATAGTATTTACTCAAGGTATGTAACTGGATGCTCGCTTTGACTTTCTGGTTATATTCATCTCTAAATTCACCCTCAGAGGCAGAAATCTCGCCATCCGGTTTAAGCAAATGCGCCCATTCGTCCATATTCCGCAAATCTTGCAGAAATTCGATACCCATCTCAATTGGAGCATCAACGTAGATAGTATCTGTATCTACAAAATGCTTTCCAATTGCTGCGGAAGTAAAACCTTCTTTGCGTTCTAGATTTGCCTTCAAGGAGCGACATTCAGAAGTATGTACTGTATGAATGCCTTGCATAATCATCCCGGTTTGCCGTTTTGGATCGACAAAACTCAACCAGTGGAAATAGACTCCTTTTTCATCGGTTCCCGGTTCTATATAATCGGTAGGGAAAAGCAATACCGGATAAACTTGGTAATATTTTTGATATTCCAATCCGCAATGCCATTCGATGCCGTAAAACTTCGGATTTTCTAGCTTTTTAACATGATAGTAAAGGTCTTCATGATACCCAGAAGCCGTTCCCCTATAGGTATCCTCATCAATTTTTTCTTTCATTCGGCTGAATAGCGTCCATTCATCCAAATTCTTTAAACTACAAAGATAGTCAAAAGCTGTTTTTGGTGAAGTTGCAATATAAGCTGATGTCGCAAACGTATTTTTTTCCATTCTCACCTCTCAATATAAGTCAAAGGTCAAAAGTAATAAACAAATAATTACCTAACTTTTACCGTTGGTTGATACAGTTGTTGCCAAAACTTTTTTGAGATTTTTAGCATTAGCAATTCTCTCTTCTGCTAGCTGCTTTGAAGCTGCATCTGTGGTAATTTGCTGGTTTTCGGCTCTCTCGAAAATCTCATGCAAAGTATTATATATATTTCTTACTTGCTTAAAGGCTTTTTCTTCGTTATAACCAATCATTTCGTTATAAACGTTGATTAATCCTCCAGCATTAATTACATAATCGGGAGCATACAAAATGCCTTTTTCTACAAGCATCATTCCGTCTGCTTTTTCTTCACCAAGCTGATTGTTTGCAGCACCGGCGATCGCGCTGGCTTTAATTTGAGGAATTGTCTCGCTATTCAGAATTCCACCTAAAGCACAAGGAGAAAGTACATCTACATCTAGTCCGTAGATTTCTGAAGGTTCTACCACCGTAGCACCAAACAGATGCTTGATTTCCTCGGTTCTCTGTTGATTAATATCGGTCACAAACAGCTTTGCACCATTCTCATGTAAATGACGGCAAAGGTTTGTACCAACATTTCCCAATCCTTGAACTGCTACTCTGAGTCCTTTTAAGTCAGAGGTTTTTAAGCGAAATTCCACAGCCGCTTTTAAACCTAAAAATACTCCCCATCCAGTTACAGGTGCAGGTCCGCCAGATTGTTCTTCTACCCCTACAACATGATCGGTTTCTCGACTAATTTTTCTCACATCTTCCGGGGTCATATTTACATCTTGACCCGTAATAAAACGTCCGTTCAAGCTATTGACAAAACGTCCGTATGCATATAGAAGTTCGTCAGTTTTATGCTGGGGATTACCAATAATTACAGCTTTACCTCCACCAACGGGGATGTTGGCACAAGCAGCTTTATAAGTCATACCTCGACTTAAACGCAAAGCATCTTTTAAAGCAGCTTCTTCATTGACATAGGGCAACATTCGTGTAGCCCCCATCGCGGGACCTAAACTTGTGTCGTGAATCGCAATAATCGCTTTGATCTCTGGATCTTTACCATTGCAAAACAATACTTGCTCGTGACCCATTTCTGTAACATTTTCAAACAGATTCACCTACCTACTCCTCCTCAATTAAATTAATCCAATAAAAGTTTATTTAGTTGTTAGTCGTTAGTTGTTAAAATTCCCAACTCTGGAGACGTAGCAGTGCTACGTCTCTACAACAACTTTTTAGATATTCGGAAATGATGCTTGTACTTTTGGTTTTTGTTCGGAAGTCGCTTTAACTCCTTGAGAAGCCAAACCTTTATTACGTCCTTTGGAAGGAGCAGCCCTATCTGGATCGATAAGTACATCAATTACTATCGGACCTGTTGCGGCGATCGCTTTTTCTAAGGCTGCTGTAATTTCAGACTCTTGAGTAACGCGAATTCCGTCGGCTCCCATTCCTCTAGCGATCATTTGAAAATCTGTCTGAGGGATGATTGCATCTGCACCAGTCATGCCTAACATTTTCATGCCTTGATGGCACATATTGTAACGAGCGTCGTTGAGAACTATCCAAATTGCCGGAATCTGATATTTTACTGCCGTGCTAATTTCGTTATTCATCAACATGGCTCCGTCTCCCACAATGGCGACAGATTTACCGTTTCTAGCGTGGGCTGCACCGACAACACCAGTTACTGCGTGTCCCATCGCGCCCACTCCAGTACTAACTCGATAGCGATTCGCTTGGTTAAATCGCAATAGATTTGTTGACCAAGTAAAGGAGTTACCGCATTCAGCCATCACAACCGCATCGCTTCCGTCAACAATTACCTCTTGAATCGCTGCCATCAATACTTCTGGTCTGATGGGTGATTCTTGTCCGGGTTCTACCGTAGAACGTTCCGGCTTGGGTAAAGATGAAGGCTGAGCCGCTTTGACTCGATTAACTGCTTCGATGTCGGTTTCCAGATGACGCAACAGTTGTTTTACAAAAGTTTTGATATCTGACTGAATTCCGATAGTTTCTGCATGAGGATAAGCTACTCCCGGTACGTTGGGATCTATATCAACATGAATAAAACCTTTTGATGGAACCATGTCCTGATTCCAAAACGATGTTGGTTCGCTCAAACGACTTCCCAATACCAAAGTGCGGATGGGAGCCTGTTCTTGCATATATGTCATCGCAGAACCGTGACCACCTAAACCAGTTACACCAATAAATTGAGGATGGTTTTCCGGAAAAATTCCTTTACCGCGAGGCGAACACATTACCGCTGCTCCAGTTTTTTCCGCAAACTGACGAATTTCATCAGCCGCATCGCGGGCACCAAATCCCAACCAAATAGCAAATGTACCTTCCGCAAGTAACTTAGCTGCATTCGCAACTACATCGTCACTCGAACTTACTAAGGAACAGCTAACGCCTTGCTTTGGAATTTGAGTATCGCTCATGCTCATATTTTGCACGGCGGTAGGTATACTCAAATGAGCTACATACCCTCCTGGCTGAGAAAGTCCCAGCGCAAGTTTACGAAATATTTGCGGTAATTGAGCGGCGGATTCCACTGTGTTAGCATAATTAAATACTGTACCCGCAGTGAAAATACCACTACTGGGTAAAGTGTCGGTACTGGTTTCCTGAATCGCCCACCGTCCCCGTTGCGGTGCCGAGGTGCAAGCTGACACCAAAATCACTTTTGCACCTTCGCCACGTGCAGCGAATAACCCGGTTAAAGCATTCGTTATACCCGGTCCTGCTGTGGTAAATACCACAGTGGGATTACCGCTAGCAAAATAACCTTCCGTAGCGGCGAATGCTGCTCCAGCTTCATGGCGGAAGTTCAGCACTTCTACACTACTGTTAGATAAAGCGCCCCACAGTGATGCCATTGCACCTCCTGAAACGCCGTAGGCGGATTTTATCCCCAAACTTTCAAACATCTGCGCTACTGCATCGGCAACTGTGATATTTTCGTTGTCGTCAGTGCTTTCGATTTTTTCAGCTTCTATTTCATAGCTTTCATTAAGAACTTCTTTCTGCTGTAGGTTTACAGGAGAAGCTCTTTTAGTAAAATTTTGAACCATTATTTAATATACTCTCCCTGAACGAGGGTTGGGTGATTAAGATTAACGACTTCTCGGATACGCTTCCATTTGCAGCCGAAACAAGGGGTTGTGCTTCCTTACTATTTCCTTATAACTTCACACCCAGCCTTACAAACACCGGGAATGGAAAATTACCACTTTTACTCTTTGCTGTCAGGAGAAAAATTTTGACTGGAGAAGCAAAACAACCAAGACTCTGTGTTTATAGAAACAAGCCTACATAAATCTTATAGGTTGGGGCAATGAAAAATCTTTTGATTAGCTTGTCAATTCTTTTGCTTCTGCTTATATTGCAGATTAATATTACTAGGGCATAGGTAATAGATAATACTTTAAACCTCAGCTTGCTACTGATAAAAACCAATCTTAAAGTCTTATATAATACTTCAAAAGCGCTATTTTAGAAAATCTATGGTCGTAATCTCAATATTTGATACTAGGAATAACTGCGTGCATATACTTAGAAGGCTTTTAGAGCGGGCAACTCTCGATAATACCTGAAATTAGAAAAATAAGAGTTGCAATCAAAAAAAATTTTAACAAATATTAAACTATATCTAAAGATAGATGCAGATATATTCTTAATGATATTTTTGTTCTACAACTATTTCTTGTGACAGATGTTATGCAAGTAGAGTTTATTGTTAAATTTTTGAAAGAATAATGAGAGAATAAATTAAGCAAAATAAATTAAATCGGTAATAATTTGCTCTCACCAAGTCATAATATTTCCCTGCGTTTACTACTAATTCAGCAAAATTACCGCTTAATGTATACTACATAGCTTTTTTTCATACTCAGTAAAGCGGTAAAAAAGATGCTTATATTTAACTAGTTTTTCAGCATATAAATGCACTAGCAGAATTTTTATTTTAAGCTAGAGAAAGCGGTAAACTATTATGAATGATTGACAAACATCTAGTTTCATAGGTATCTAAATTTTTCTATTTGATTCAATTACATTCCAATTATCTTGAGATCGTTTTAGCTAATCATGATTCAGAATCAACTCGCACTAGTCTCAAAAATCTTGTTTATTAATGCAAAAAACAATAAGGCACGACCAAGGTGATTAATTATACTTTGAATAAATTTTGCCAGATTTATAAAGTTAATATAAAATAATTTGTAAACATATATTAATTTTTTAAGTTTTTTGTTAATTTATTTGAAGTGAAGGAATATAGCAGGCTTATCGCGAAGTAACTTTTCTGCCGGAAACCATAAGCAATAATGCTGTAGGAATGTCAGAAACTTATTAGGCGATAACTCGGAATTTGTTAAAAACCGAGCTTGCAGCTAGCTATTAAACCTTTAAATTGTAAAACCAGCACAGCGGAGCATACAACTTTTAACAACATTATGATTATTGAACCCAACTCTAAATACAGATTAGAACTGCAAGAAGAGTTGAAAGTAGCTCAAGCACTGATAAATCATGCTGCTTATGCTGCTTTTTGCCTAGATGAGAATGCTCAGTTTCTATACGTTAACAATGCAACTTGTTCGCTTTTTGGGTATTCCCGACAAGAAATACTTTCAATGAACTTGCGATCGGTAGATATTTATTGGGAAGAGCAGAAATGGCTGCAACAATGGAAATTACTCGAGCAACAAGGTTCGATAAGTTTTGAAACTTGCTATCGCAACTCCACGGGTGAGGTGTTTCCCGTTGAAGTCACTTTTATTGTGGAACAATTAGATGGTAAGCAAGTTTGTTGTGCTTATGCTTGCCGTTCAAACAATGAATTGCCAAAGCCCAAAGCGCATAAACCTACGCTAGAATCACCAGAGCATCTTGAAAATCTCGAACAAGAATTTTCTGAATATCAAAAGACAGATGATGAGTTGAGAAATTCTCTTTCTTTATTAAGCTCTACCTTAGAGTCTACTGCTAATGGTATACTTGCAATCAATTTTGAAGGAGAAATACTTTACTATAATCAAAAGTTCATAGATATGTGGCATCTCCCCGCTTCCGTGAGGGTATCAAAGAACTGTAATGAAGCTAAAGCTTTTTTTGAAAATCAAGTTAAGGATGTAGAAATTTTTCGTTCGCATATTTGGCAATTACCTACACAGTCTGATGCGGAGACTTATAATCTTTTAGAGTTAAAAGATGGAAGGATATTTGCACACCATAGTGAGCCTTATAGACTTAATGGTAATATTATTGGTACAGTGTGGAGTATCTGGGATGTAACAGAATCAAGGCGAACGCAGGAAGCGCTTAAACTCAATGAAGCAAGATTCCGTACTTTGGCACAAAATACCGAAGCTGGCATCATTCTGCTTCATAAAAATCATGTTTGTTATGTCAATCGAGCAGCAGAGGCGCTAACTGGCTATTCGTTAAAAGAATTAACTCACAACAACTTCGATTTTGAAAAAATAGTTTTAGCAAAGCAGTGTAGACAGGTAGGCAAGCAGGATGGATTAGCCAGCTGCGAGTATCAAGAAATGCAAATTTTGACAAAACGAGGTTTCTCTCGCTGGTTAGCTTGTACGGTTGTACAACTCGATGGGTTGCTTGATTTTGCAGGCAAAGAAGTAGAGATGATTACGGCAATTGATATCACCGATTATAAAAAAGCCGAATCGGAACTTCGTCAAGCATTAGAACAAGCAAGAAAATTGAGCGAACTCAGACAGCGTTTTGTTTCGATGCTTTGTCATCAATTCCGCACTCCGCTTAACGTTGTTTCTTTCTCATCTGATTTACTTCGACGTAACATTCATCAATGGAGTGAGGAAAAAAATCACTCTTATCTCGACTTGATTAAAGATGCTGTAGAGCAAATTAGCGAATTGCTGGATGAGATTTTGTTGTTTGGTAAGGCTGAAGCTGATAAATTAAAGTGCGAACCAAGACAACTGGATTTGAAACAATTTTGTAGAGACATCATAGCACAGATGTACCTTGCAGGAGGCAAGCAAAAAGCAATTAACTTTATGAGTGAAGGTGAATGTTCCACCGTTAGTGTCGATCCTAAATTATTACAACACATTTTAACTAACTTGATTTCTAATGCTCTTAAATACTCCGTGGGCAGTAACTCCGTGACTTTAGAACTTATATGTGGAGAGGGAGATGTAATTTTTAAAGTTAAAGATAAAGGAATAGGAATTCCAGCAGTAGATCAACAGCAGATATTTGAGCCTTTTTATCGAGGCAGCAATATTGACAGCATACCCGGTACCGGGCTGGGTTTATCAATTGTGAAAACTCTTGCAGATTTACATGGATGTGAAATTAGCTTGTCAAGTAAAGTTGGTATCGGAACTACCGTTACTCTTAGACTCCCATCTAATTAAATTTAAATTTCAATAGTATTGGTATAAATAAGAATTTTTTAATAATCAAATTTCAATTGTTACTTCATAGTCAAATATATTAATCCCCTTTTACTCGGCATTGAATTCCAACCCTTAACCTTTATAGTAATTAATCATGATGGACGCAATCTCAAAAAAAATTCTGGTTATAGAAGATGATGCTCGTACCCGTAATATGTATTTAGACAGTCTTGAGACTGAAGGTTTTGAGACGATAAGTGCGTCGAATGGCACTGCGGGAATTCAACAAGCTCTTTCTCATTTACCCGACTTGGTAATTTGTGATGTATTGATGCCCGATATGGATGGCTACACCGTTTTAAAACAATTACGTCAAAATCCTCTTACGGCAGTTATTCCTTTTATTTTTCTTACGGGTAGTGGTAGTAAAGAAGATTTTCGTAAAGGTATGGAGTCTGGTGCCGACGACTATATAGCTAAACCTGCCACAGCCGAACAATTATTAAAAGCGATCGCCACTCGATTAGAGAAAAAGCAGGCTTTCCTTCGTTATTGTCGTAATAACTTTAATGGTATTTCTATACCGGGACTAAATGATATATCAAGAGAAGAGAAGTCTATTTTTCCAATTGTTCCTCAATTGAAAGAAGTCTTTGATTTTATTGAAGCTAACTATGACAAGGGAATCACCTTGAGCGATGTAGCTGAAGCTGTTGGTTATTCGGCTGCTTATTTAACTAATAGAGTCGCAAAAATCACCGGAGAAACGGTAAACAGTTGGATCGTTAAGCGTCGTATGGCAGCTGCGCGTTATCTACTTAAGAATACCAGCCAAAACATCGAAGAAATCGCGACAAATGTTGGCTATCAAAATGCCTGTCATTTTTCCCGACAATTTCGTCAACATCACGATATCCCTCCTCAAAGCTGGAGGAAAAAAAATCAACTCATCGAACGTTATCCAGTCGAAGTATAGTGATGTAATCTTGTACCATTCTTAACAAGGTTTAAGAAACCCGGTTTCTCTCAATTATTCCGGGTTTTGGTAGCGCCCCCTTTGAAGTCAAGTTGACGCAATAATATAGGCAATTAATGAAACGGTATTATATTGCTTGTAGCGCGGAAGGCAGCGCTATAACAATAATTAGGAATTTCCTACCGTGCTATATAAGCCTATACCGTTTCAGGTTAAAAATGATATATCACAGATTTTCATTAGGTGCAATAGTTCTCTTCCACTCGACCTATAAGAAGCTAAAAACGGGGTGTTTTGCAACGCTATAGCGCGTATTCTGTTTTTTATATGGTAAAAGGGCGGTAAATAGCCCACGAGTAAAGCTTTGAAACAAAAAAATCTTAATCAAGCATCGATCGCCACTATCACTACTTATCGATGCAAGGTAATGGAAAACTAGTACTTCACCACGTTAAGAAAGCGGGGTAAATTATTCGTAGTGGGAGCGTCTCGCTCCCTCATGGTAGCAAGATCGCAAGATGCTGTCCTAAAAGGACACGCTACGCGATCGCACTACTGGAAACCCATCAGAATTAATGTGGCTCCGTACTAGTAGTCTGTCCCATTAATTTTGATGGGTTGGATAGATCTTTGAAAGCTTAACCCTTGCATCTTCTGTACAAAAACGCCAGTTTGCACAAACTTGGTTTTTATTGCGTTTGTACTCCCAAGCCCAAACCTCTTTTTCTAACGTTTTAATATCAGGAATTCTTCGTTTTAAACATTGCCGTACAAGTACGCCTAACTCAGATTCAACCATATTTAACCCTTCGGGTTCGCCAGTCGCTACAACGGGGGGAACCCCCGCAACGCGCTGGCTCACCAACTACCATGTTTGGGTGTATAATGAATCTCTAATTTTTTCGCAATTCTTCTAGCTTCTGCGGGTTCAAATACTTCGTTGTATTGCAGCGGTAGTATGAGTATTTAAATTATCCATAACTAATCGAATAATCTTAGCATTTTTGAAGTGAACATCTACTAAATCTTTCATGCAGTAAGCAAAGTCAACTTTTGTTCTTCGTTGAGTGACTTTAATATGTCTCCAACCCAAGTATGGTGCAAAAAAAGCAAATAAATTACAAGTTCCATTACGCTCATACTCGTAATCAACTTTTTTATTTTTACCTGGTTTATCCTGCTTTTTAGGTGTAGGTGCTATTGGTTGTTTTACATCTTCGATTAATTGGCATAGCCTTTCATCAAAACAGACCAATGGTCTCTCTAAATCTACTTTTTGAGCATATAAATCAAGCACATCTTCCATTTTTGATACAAATTCTGAACTACATGAAGGAATACACCATTGTTCTTTTAACCAAGGTTTTAATTCGTTTTTTTTAGTATCCGACCAACCGTACTTTTTCCCAAACTATCTACTATTTCAAGACTTACCATTTTTTCTGCTAATAATCTTAAAGTCCAAGACTCTCTGCCGGATGGTGCATCGCTACAAGTTGTAGCAATTAAATATGCTTCTTGTTTAAAGCTTAATTTCGGTGGCTTACCGCTACGTGGACGCTCGGCTAGTGTTCCTTCTAATCCTTTGGTGCAGAATTGTTTACGAGTTCTTTCAACAGTTGGAATTGATATATGTAAAGTCGAAGATATTATTTTATCCGTCTTCCCCTCATGTGCCATTATTAACGTGTGTGCCCTACGAATTTCTCTGGCATTACTTGAACCTTTCTTTACAATATCGAGTAGTTTTTGCTTTTGTTCTACTGTCAGATTTACTTTATGCTTCATAATAATTACACCCTGAATCAAGGCGATCGCAGTAACGCTCGTGGACAAATAAGTCCACATCGCTTTTTAATTATTATAAGATAAAAACCCATCAAAATTAATGGGACAGACTACTAGTAGTTCATTTCATTAGTTTTGATGGGTAACAAAGGTTCGTAGTAAGCGCTGTCTTCGCTCCGGATTTAGGGAACCTAAGCCCTTACTACAAACCTGTCAAAATTAATGCAATAGACTACTAGTTAAATATTTTTACGAAAAAACATTCAGGTAAAAAAACGCATAGGTGCTTGCAAATATCTACGTGCGATCGTCAGCCACTTAATCAAAACTTTATAAAAAAGGCACTAAATTAAAGTAAATTTGATTATTTTGTTTTAAAAAATGATATATGTTATACGTAAATATAGAAAATATTGATTAAAATTTAGATTGTGAAAACACAAAAAACATAACTAAGAAGGTAACTTCATAATCAAAAAGACTGAAGTAGCATTTTTAATAATTGATGATTAACTTTATTCTTTAAAGGAATTCCTTTCGATAAATTATTATAGGAGTAATACTTTAAATATTGAAGATACTGTTTAGCTGAAGCGCAATTAACTATTTGATACATAATTTTTAAATTTAAACGTTACAAAATTATTTTGCTTATTCTCAACTACTAAACTAGCTTCTCTTGATATAGATAAATATAGATAAAATTCAATTTAACTCAATCCGTTACATTTACTTTATATAAATAAGCGGAGTAAATTGTTTTTATTTAGCAGGCTTAGATATTCTATTGTTTGGTTTTATATAGATTAGTGGAAAATAACTATAAATATCAAGCAAATAATTTGAATTCAATACTACTTTATCTATAAAAAATATTGATGAATAATTAAATAAATTCTTTGTTTTTATTTATTTATTCGGATAATAATCTAGAATCATGAATTAGCATATATAAAAGAATCATCTCATCTTGCCAACAAAAGCACGAATTAACGATAAAATCTTCAGAGTCATCAAACTAACTAATACAACCATGAAAAAGTCTAATACAAAATTTCAACGCCTGCAAGAAGTTTTAGTGACTGGTTTATTCGCTGAGCTACCTGCTATTGCTTTCGGACCAAATTTAAGAAAACTAGTATATAAAAGTATATTAGGTCAAATAGGTGAATCAGTTTATATACAAAACAGCGTTGAATTATTAGGTGCTTGTAATATAGAACTCGGCAATAGAGTACATCTTTTCAAAGGAGTTCGTTTAGATGCTTTGGGAAATGAAAATAATAAAATTGTTTTAGACGAAGGAGTTGCCATCGAACGCAATGTTGATATTGGGGCTTTAGATAATACTCAAGTTTATATCGATAAAGGTACATTTATTGGTGTTGGCGCTTGTATTGCAGGACCGGGAAATATCAAAATTGGTAAACGCTGTTTAATTGCCGCCCATACTGGAATATTTGCCAATAGCCACAGCTATGCAGATCCATTAAAATATATTGCCGACCAAGAAGTTATAACTCAAGGAATTACTATCGAAGATGGCTGCTGGTTGGGACACGCTGTGACTGTAACAGATGGAGTAACTATTGGTAAAGGTAGCGTTATTGGTGCGGGTGCGGTAGTCACTAAAGATATTCCTCCTTATTCAATAGCCGTTGGGATGCCAGCACGAGTTATTAAAACTCGTCTTCCCGAAGAATCTATAAATCCTACAGATTTGGTTACGCTGTCAGGTAATTCCAGATAAGACATCTTGGAAATTAGGAGTATGAATATTGTTAGTCAAGCAATATTAAACATTGTTTAAACTTAAAAAATCAGGGGAATATAGGTATGAATAGTAGAAAAGCCGTATCAAAATGGAAGCGGTTACAAGAAACAGTTTTAACAGTTTTGTTCGCTAACATTCCCACCAAAGCGATCGGTTCGAGATTGCGAACTTTCTTTTATCGCGGTATCTTTGCAAGTCTGGGAGAAGAAGTCTACTTACAAGATAGCGTTGAATTTATTAATACCAGTTGTATAGAAATTGGAAAAAGAGCGCAAGTTTTGCGAGGCGCGAATATAAACGCCATAGGACATCCCAACAATAAAATTTCTATTGGCGATCGAGTACAAATTCAACACGGAGTTGATATTAGAGCCTTAAACGATACTCATATAAAAATTGAAGAAGACACATTTATCGGTCCTTATGTTTGTATTGCTGGACCTGGAAACATCAAAATAGGTAAAGGTTGTTTAATTGCGGCGCATTCCGGATTATTTGCTAACAACCATAATTTTGCAGATCCGGTTGAGTTTATTGCCAAGCAAGGAATTACTCGCAAAGGAATTGTAATTGGAGATGACTGTTGGCTCGGACACAATGTAACGGTAACAGATGGAGTCACCATCGGTAAAGGTTGCGTGATTGGAGCGGGTTCAGTTGTAACAAAAGATATTCCTCCTTATTCCATAGCCGTCGGTAGTCCAGCAAAAGTTGTTAAAAGCCGAATTAAAAATAAGGAATTAGTCAACATTAGGTAGAAAGTAGAAAGTAGAAAGTAGGGAGTAGGGAGTTTAATTATATTACCTTTGACCTTTGACCTTTGACCTGTTCCCAATGCCCAATGCCCAATTCCCAATCCCCAATTCCCATTTAAGGCGAAACATATTTATTTAAATCAGCGTCGAACAACAACAGTGCCGCCTGCGACAGCGCATATCCGAGCCTGGAGAATGCTTTAAATACATCTATCGTTTATGTCCTCCAAAAATGGGGCTATTTTGGGTAATATAAAGAAGTTATCTTTTCTGCAATAGCAGATACTAAAAATAACTTTTTCGCTTAGCCCCGTGGAGAAATTGCTATGTTGACTTTAAAAATCGCTGTTTATATTGTTGTTGGGTTGTTTTTGGCTACATTTATCTTTGGATTTTTGTCAAATGACCCATCTCGTAACCCCGGACGTAATGATTTTGAGTAATTATAGTTACTTTCGCTACTCACGTTCGTAATCGCTGCTGAAGAAAGCAGAAGATTTTATTAACGCCAAGGACACGTCGAAAGAATTATAAATAAATAATTATTTAATTAATTAACTATTTTCTTTCGATAAGTGTCCTTTTTTGGGCGGAATCTGCTCGCAGGCTAAGTAGAAGGCTAAAGTTGGAAGTTTTTCTAAATTAATCCTTCCTTTATTAACTGTTCTGTCTTATTGCCTTAAAGACTGTTTGTTGGCTTATATATTGCGTTATGCTTCATCCAGTTCTGCCGCCCGAACTACCAAATGTTGTCGATTCCATTACCGTAGCAGATGTAAGTGCGGATAATTTGAGTGCTTCAAAAACTAGTACTTTTAGTTTATCCCCAGAATCTCCTACACCCGATTTTGAGCAGGGAGAATTTTCCCCGCCAAAATCGATTTTGAAGAAAACCCAGAAGCGATCGCATAGCGAACCGGAAACTATTCTCCCACCTGAATTTTCATCCGCTAGCGTTGCTAAAAATGCTGCTGCTTTAGGAGAAAAGCTGAGTGTTGGTTATCCGTTAGAACGGCGATCGTCCGGACGCTTAAACCATTTTGAGGCTCAGACTGTTGCTCAAATGGTAAGCAAAGGTAAGAATTTATCTCAAACCAAAGCAGATTCTAATAAAAAATCGGCTCAAAAATCGCAGCAGCTTAAGAATCAAAAGCTTAATAATCAAAAAATAGCTTCCGAGCAAACGCAAAAACCTACGAAAATAGAATTTTATTCTCAAGATCCAAATACAAAAACACCAGCGACAATAGAATTTAAATCGCGTTTTCAGGAACAAGCTCAACAAACTATACCCGTACCGCCACCAAGTAACACAAACACGCAACCAACCCAACCGCCACAACCAACTCAAACGCCACAACCAACCCAACCGCCAACCGAGACAAGAAGAGTTATCGAAATACTTGCAGATAGGCAGATTTACGACGAAAATCGTCGGGTTGTCACCGCCCAAGGTAATGTGGTAGTAAGATTTGATGGGTCTGTAGTCGATGCCGATACTTTACAAGTAAATATAGATAACTTAGTTGCTGTCGGTGAAGGAAACGTTGCAGTCACCCGTGGCGAACAAGTTTTGAGAGGAAACCGATTTACATATAACTTTATTCAAGACACTGGAGATTTAGAAGGCGGCAGCGGCGAAATTAATGTAGCCCAAACCTCACAAGATTTGTCATTTGACTCGCCAGCCATAGCACCAGGCGGCGTACCTCGTCGTCCTCCCAGCGATAGAATTAGAAGAAGTCAACCTTTAACCAATATTGGTAGCCCTGGAGGAATTGGCGTTCGTTTCGGTGGTAGAGGCGCTCGTAACATACCATCGGCGAAACAAGGAGGTGAAGTTAACCGCTTGCGGTTTGAAGCCGGAAGAGTAGATTTTTATCCTCAAGGATGGGAAGCAAAAGATGTCCGTATTACCAATGACCCCTTTTCTCCTCCAGAATTAGAGGTACGTGCAGACTCAGTTACTTTAACTCGAATTTCCCCTTTACGAGATAAATTAAGATTGAGGCGACCGCGTTTAGTATTTGACCAAGGCTTAACGTTAGGTATACCGGGTTACACGAGGACAATCGATCGCACCGAACGCGATGCGACTCCCGCGCCGGTTTCCATCGGCTTCGATGGCGACGATCGCGGCGGTTTATATGTAGAGCGTTCCTTTGTAGCCGCAAATACAGAACAACTTAGTTGGAAAGTAACACCTCAATTTTTTGCTCAACAAGCAGTACAAAATAATAACGGAAACATCCCAGCACTATTCGGTTTAAAATCGAGTTTAAATGCAACCTTAAGTCCGCGATCGCAAATTGAAGCCGGTGCAACTTTAACAAGCCTCGACTTAACCGAGTTACAAGACGAAGCGCGTGCGAGCGTCCGATACAATTATTTGCTAGGCAATCCGCTCGATCCTTATAGAGCAACATTAGAATACAGCTACCGCGATCGTCTCTACAACGGTAGTCTTGGTTTCCAAACGGTACAGAGCAGCTTCGGCGGAGTTGTAACTTCTCCAAATATACCTTTAGGTAAAACTGGTTTAAACCTGAGATATCAAGCAGGCGCTCAACAAATTAGCGCTAACAGCGATCGCATTGACTTACTAGATGTAAATCGAAGCAACGACCGAGTTTCTTTAGGTCGCTTGCAAGCCAGCGCCACTATTGGAGGTGCTATCAACCTTTGGCAAGGTAAACCCCTTCCCCCAACGAAGGAAGAAGGATTAAAATATACATCAAATCCAGTAGTTCCCTACGTCCAAACATTTGGTTCTGTTACCGGAACCGGAAGCTATTACAGCAACGGCGATAGCCAAAACACGCTTATAGGTTCAATTGGATTGCAAGGACAATTCGGTCACTTTTCCAAGAAATTTCTAGATTATACCGGCTTCAACGTTAGCTATTCACAAGGTGCAAATGATGGATTATCGCCCTTCCTATTCGATCGCTACGCCGATAGACAAGTATTAAGCGCCGGTATTACCCAACAACTTTACGGACCATTTCGCCTTGCATTTCAAACAACCATCAACTTAGATACCAGCGAACGTACCAGCACCGACTATATCTTAGAATACAGTCGTCGTACCTACGGCATCAGCCTGCGTTATAACCCCGTATTAGAGCTAGGGGGTATCAGCTTCCGCATCAGCGACTTTAACTGGAGTGGTGGAACCGATCCATTTTCCGGTGGTGCGGGAGGAGTTAAACCAGTAGTTGGTGGGGTGGAGCAGCGCTAGTTAGGAGTGATTCCGTTTAATATTAGCAGGACTTATACAAAGCCTCCCTTTTTAAAGCAGGTTGGGGAGATGTTAATATCTAGAACAGTACATTTATAGTTGTCGCTGCGTAAGTCCTAATTAATATATATAACTATTAATCTTGTAGAGACGTTGCAGTGCAACGTCTCCGTATGTTTTGATATGTATCGGTAATTTTGTGAAATGCTAATGTAGGCTATATTTCAGCAACTTGAGGTTGTTCTGATTTGCTTTGTGTTAAAAACTTCGCTCTATCTTTTAACATTTCAGAAAATCCATAAATATCATCTAATTCCGTAATGGGTTGTTTTATGACCTTATTATTTACATCAAACATCCCAATATATTTATTCTGTGAGTTAAGCCATAAACGACAGATAGTTTTTCTAACACTACCATCAACGTTTATTCCTAAGTAATTCTTCGTATTATTGTATTCGATTCGATTAGTATCAACAACTTCTCTCAATATAGATTTTAAAAGATAAAAACTATCCATCTCTTGTTGAGTAGGAATAGTATCATCATCAGCAGTATCGGGAATTGTTACTTCTGGCTCTGTTATTGTATCCGGTAAGTCAATTGCAGATTTTAACCGATCGGTAATCCGGTCATTAATGTATTCTTTTAGAGATTTTTTAACTAGTTCTGTAAATTTAGCTATAACCGAGGAGCCTATTCTTCCACCATGAACTTGAACTGCAAAAAACTTCACAAATTCAGGTGAAGGATTAGTTAATTGTTCAGCCATTAATCTTTTAATTTCTCTGGTATAAAGAAGATTTCTTGCAACATCAACCATTTCATCAGGATTAAATATTGCTTTTGAGAATCTTTTCAATTCATGAACCGATGATTCATTAAAATTTGTAATATTGAATTCAAAGAAAGGCGTTTCATCCATAATATTATTTTTATCTATATCAGTATAAAACTGATACAATATGCCATTTGTTAATACTCCAAATGTTGCAGAAGTAGCATTAAAGTATTTATATAACTGTGAGCCATGCTTTGGATGTTCTAAATTCTCTTCACACCACTTACATTCAATTAAGATGCTTGGTTTATTATTAATAATAATGGCATAATCGACCTTTTCCCCTTTTAGCCCTGGTGTGGCAGCAATATATTCTGGACAAACTTCTGTAGTATCAAAAACGTTGTAACCTAATGCATTTATCAAAGGTAATACAAAAGCATTTTTTGTTGCTTCTTCGGTCTTTACTGATTCTCTTAATTTTTGAACTTGTTGAGATATAGTTGTTATTTGATCGATAAAATCCATGATATTATGCTTACTCTAAAAGACTGCTATTTTATACAAAGATGTTGATATTTTTATCAACATAACAGTCCTCACTAAAATTAAACCTGAGTGACATCCCATAGTAAACAAGTTATTCTTCTATGTATTGATTTAGGTAAAATTACTTTTGTTTTTTGATTAACCAGGGTAAACACGGTTATGCGATCAAAAATTACTAAAAAACCGCCTCAAAGGGCGGTATTTATTAAGCTTCATATTTAGTTTTCAGTGTTTGTCTCCCCATCACCCCATCTCCCCCATCTCCTTAACTACTTTCGCCACAATTGCTGTAAAGCATTAGCAAAATTCACAAATGCTTCTTCGATTTTCAACATTGTGTTGTCAATCCATGCCAAAATTCGCTCTAATGGATGCTTTTGATAACCAACTAGTTCGGCTTTGGTTTCTATCCATTCTGGTTTGGCTTCAATTTCACTTGATTCGCGGGTTTGAGCAATTTTCTTGCTTCCACTTTGCAATTCTGAACCAGGATTAATTGTAATTTTTTGCGAGATTCGAGAAGTAGTGCGTTCGCGTAGCGTGTCCGTAAGGACAGCATCTTGCTCGCTAGATTTAACAAAACCATCGCGATCGCTAGATTTAATATAACTATCCCGCTCGCTAGGTTTGATATAACTATCTTGCCTATTTTGTAAAGTTGCGTTTTGTGGCTTCTGTAAACCAGCTTTTTGTTTAAGTCGTAAGGTACGCCAGTTTGGAATTTGGAAACGTCCAAATATTTGGGAAGAATTATCTTCTGTAGAACGGTTTAATTGCTTTTTACTGGCTTCTAATTTTAATGCTTGATTTGTGGGATTTAATTGTGGGAATCCATTACCAAATAGATCGGCACTACTTAACCAATTATCTTCCGGTTGTTCGCTTTGGGGTTGAGGAGATTTAGGTTTAGTCGAAGAAAGATAACGTTTTGGTGGAGTTTGCTTAATTTTTTTACTTTTGGATTCGCCGTAAAAGTAATTGAGCGCTGCCCAAATCAAACCTTGAATTTTTGATTGCTTTTCTAAATTACTATCAGCTACTATATCTTCTCCGCTGACAGTTGCTTGCCGATCGCCGTATAAAAAGATATCTAATTTAGTTTTTACGACTTTAATAACTTCGCCACCGCGCTGCTGGACTATAATCTGAACGCGGGATACAGGTGCTAAACCGTTTGTTTCCAAATTAGCGATCGCAGTATCTAAAGATGCCATAGCCGGATTAATTTGTAAATAGTTGTCTTCGCTCTTTACTACTGCATTTTCCGAAGGTAGCGCCTTTGTTCGATCGCCATTACCTAGAGAACGTTTTTCAAAAAAAGCTTCAACTCTAGATAATAATTTTTCTTGCTTGCCTTGAGACAATCGCCACGATCGCCAATAATTCGCAATCTCAGTAATTATCTGGTTTTCTAAAGCTTGCTGTTGCATTGGAGTTAAAACGTCAAGAATTTCGTTTTCGCTCGTCACAAGCACTAAATTTTGACTATTAAGTTGTGACGCAACTCCTTGAATTTGAATTTTTTGCCTGCTTAATTGATTATTCGTAGTGCGAGCATCTTGCTCGCTTAATTGAAAATCTTGCTCGCTTGATTGAAAATGTTGCTCGCTTAATTGATTATTCGTAGTGCGAGCATCTTGCTCGCTTAATTGAAAATCTTGCTCGCTTAATTGAACATCTTGCCTGCTTAATTGAACATCTTGCCTGCTTAATTGAACATCTTGCCTGCTTAATTGAATATCTTGCAAGCTTAATTGAACATCTTGCCTTCTTAATTGAATATCTTGCAGGCTTGGTTGATTTGGATGTTTCTCAGTTTGAGGAATGGGAGAAATAGATAATTGTGAATCATGTAGAGACAGAATATCTTGGGTTTCTACATTTTCGAGTACCCGCGCGATCGCACTGTCAGAAGGGGGGGCTGATGGTTGCAACTGTAACTTCGATTCTTCTGCGGCTCCGGGAAGTTGGGTTCCGGCTGAGTTAGCAGCTTTTTGTAACAGTAAATATATTGATTGAGAAAGTGCTTCTATTGACCAACTTGTAGCAACTTGCAATTGTCGCAACGAGCGTCCGAATCCTTCACCGAAGCGCCGAGATTGTTTGTGAAAGAAGTTAAATAGCCTGCTTTGATAACGTCCTTTGGAAGCGGAAGACATGGTTAGAGGTTAAAGGTTAAAGGTTAAAGGTTAGAGGTTAAAGGTCAAAGGTAATAATTCTGGTTTTTATCTATATTTATTTTATTTCACGGTAATTGTATTTACGGCTACTGTCTCTAGTGTGAAATAATCAAAAAATAATTTATAGGTATCTTTTTTTCAGGTTCTTTTACTATTAAGCGTATAGAACTTTTCACATGATTTTAGCGGAAAGATGACTAATCCTATACCTGAATCTAATACAAATTTTAATTCACAAACTTATTCCCAAACTATTTTACAAACCGTTGAGAAACTACGTGCTTTTTCTGAAATGGATGTTCGCGAACACTGGCGCTGTTTTTCGGGTGATATTTTGGTGAGTGAGGTTTTCGCGTCGGATTTTTCTGGTTGGGATGCTACGGAGTTAAACGCGAAAGGACATATTGCTTGGGAAAAGGGCAAAAATGTGGTTTGGTTGGCACAAAAATCGATCGTTCCTTCAGATTTACAAGGTTATCCAGTTGCTGGTTTGTGTTTGCGATTGGCTTTGGTTTGGTGGGCAGATTCCGCTCAAGTCTATATTAATGGTTCAATGGTAGGTGAAGGGGATTTATTTGATTTTTCGCAACGAGTCTTATTAACTCCACGGGTAATTCCGGGAGAAGAATTTACTGTTGCTTTGCGTTTGGTAAGCCCTGGACATGATAATGGTGCTTTGGTTAGTTCAAAGTGCGTTTATGAAGCTGTTGGGAATAGGAATAATATTTATCCCGGCTTTGTCGCTAGTGAGTTGGCGATCGCACACCGTTATTGTGAAGCTTTTGCGCCGGATAAGTTGGATGTGGTTGCGGGTTTGGTAAAGGAAGTTGCTGAGGAAATGAACCTTCTAGGCGCTGAGGGCGCTGAGGAAGATAAGAAAGAAGAGTTTGATAAATCTCTTGCTAGTTTACAAGGTAATCTTCAATCCAAAATCCAAAGTTTAACATCCAAAATCTCTCTTGTTGGTCATGCACATTTGGATATGGCTTGGTTGTGGCGGGTGAGTGAAACTTGGGAAGCTGCGAAGAATACTTTTGCGTCGGTTTTAAAGCTGCAAGAGGATTTTCCGGAATTGATTTTTTGTCATTCTACGCCAGCGCTTTATGCTTGGGTGGAAGAAAATTGTCCGGATTTATTTGCACAAATAAAAAAAGCTGTAAAAAATACTAGATGGGAAGTTATCGGCGCTTTTTGGGTGGAGCCGGAATTAAATATAATTTCTGGTGAGTCGATTGTTCGTCAATTATTATACGGTCAGCGCTACGTAAAAGCAAAGTTTGGCGAATTTTCTACGGTGGCATGGCTTCCGGATAGCTTCGGTTTCTGCTGGACTTTACCCCAATTTATGAAAGGTGCGGGAGTGGAATATTTTGTTACTCAAAAGTTGATTTGGAACGACACTACTAAATTTCCTCACGGTGCTTTTTGGTGGCGATCGCCTGATGGTAGCGAAATATTTAGCTTGATGTCAGCACCAATCGGCGAAGGTATCTACCCGGTAAAAATGGTAGAATACGCGATCGCATGGCAAAAACAAACGGGTTTACAAAATTACCTCTGGCTTCCCGGAGTCGGCGATCACGGCGGCGGACCCACTCGTGATATGCTCGAAATCGCCCGACGCTGGCAAAGTTCACCATCGTGTCCCGAATTTGAATTCACCACCGTTGAGAAGTATTTGCAAGAGATTAAGGGAGAAGGGGATGGGGAGACAAGGGGACAAGGGGACAAGGAGACAAGGGGACAAGGAGACAAGGGGACAAGGGGACAAGGAGACAAACTAGAATTTTCTACCCCCTCTACCCCCTCTACCCCCTCTACCCCCTCTACCCCCACCTGGAACGACGAACTATATCTAGAATTCCATCGCGGTTGCTATACTACTCACGGCGACCAAAAGCTTTACAATCGTCTTGCTGAAAATCTACTTTATGAAGCGGAATTATTTGCAAGTTTAGCAAGTATTGTCTGTGGTGTTGATTATCCGAAAGCTGAAATTGAAGCGGCTTGGAAAAAACTTTTATTTAACCAGTTTCACGATATTTTACCAGGTTCCTCGATTCCGGAAGTCTATGAAGATGCAAAGCCGGAATGGGAACAGATGCAGGGTAGTGCTAACGATATTTTACGGCAGTCTCTACAATCTTTAACCGATCGAATCAATTTACCGCGATCGCCACAACCGGATAGTTTACCTGTAGTTGTTTTCAATTCTCTTAATTGGCAGCGTTCAGAAGTTGTATCTGTTTCTTTACCTTCTACACAACAATGGCAAATTCACGATACTTCCGGCGATCGAATTACCTCTCAACTCGATGCTGATTCACAATTATTGTTTTTAGCAAATGATATTCCTGCGGTGGGTTATCGCTTGTTTTGGCTTTCCCCCAGTCAAGAAGCTCCAAATCAATCAAAAACTATAGCGCCACAGTATATTTTAGAAAATGAATATTTACGGGTAGAAGTTGACGAAAAAACTGGCGATTTGAGCAGCGTTTTCGATAAGTTGAATAATCGCGAAATACTTTGTGGCAGTGGAAATCAATTGCAAGCTTTTACAGATAAAGGTCAGTATTGGGATGCATGGAACATCGACCCCAATTACGCCGAGAATATTTTACCGCCATTTCAACTAAAATCTATTGAATGGCTTGAAGTTGGATTAGTGCAAAATCGCTTGCGAGTGGTGCGTCAGTTGGGGCGATCGGAGTTTATTCAAGATTATATTTTGCAAGCTACTTCGCAAATTTTGAAAATTACCACCAAAGTTAACTGGTTAGAACGTCACGTTTTAGTAAAAGCTGCTTTCCCATTAAACTTAGAAGCAGACTTTGCAACTTATGAAATTCCCTGCGGTGCAATTCAACGTACTACCAAGCCTCAAACAGCAGCAGAAAAAGCTAAATGGGAAGTTCCCGCATTGCGCTGGGCTGATTTGACGGAACAAGGGGACGAGGGGACAAGGGGACAAGGGGATGGGGAGACAAGGGGATGGGGAGATGAAAATAATTCTGCTTGTTACGGTGTAAGTTTATTAAATGATTGCAAATACGGTTACGATGCTCAACCGAATCAATTACGTTTAAGCTTGTTGAGGAGTCCAGAATGGCCCAATCCCGAAGCTGACAAAGGTAATCATGAATTTAGTTATGGCTTGTATCCTCATCCAGGAAGTTGGGAGAAAGCGCAGACAGTGAAGCGTGGATATGAATTCAACCAACCTTTAATTGTGCTTTGCCCTCCTCAACTTAATCCCGATGCAGCGATAAAATCACCAACTCAAACACTGAAAGACAAAGCCAGTTTTATAGATATATCTGCTCAAAACTTAATTTTAATGGCATTTAAACAAGCCGAAGACAATCCCCAGCAATGGATTCTGCGTTGTTACGAAACTCACGGAGAAACAGCAGAATTTCAACTCACCAGCGACATCGGCTTAAACGTAACAGAATCTGTAGATTTATTAGAACGTCCCCTACCAACTCGTGAACTTTCATCTACAAATGCGATCGCGCCGTGGAAAATCGCGAACTTTACAGTTACCAGTAACCAGTTAGGAGTGAGGAGTTAGGAGTGAGGAATTAAGAGTTAGGAGTTAGGAATTAAAAGTTAGGAGTTATGAGTTATGAGTTAGGAGTGAGGAATTAAGAGTTAGGAGTAGTGCGAGCATCTTGCTCGCTATTTAACTACCTCCATTTCCCCTTGTCCCCTTGCCTCCCCATCTCCCCATCCCCCCATCTCCCCCTCTACCCCCTCTACCCCCTCTACCCCCTCTACCCCATCTCCCCATCCCCCCATCTCTCAATTAATCTTCATGGTCTTCAAAAGGATCGCCAAGTTCTTTACTTGGAGGACCAAAGGAAGTGTATACGGACATTGCTGTAACTGTAATTAAGACGGCAGCTACAGAAATACTAAGAACTATTGCGGGTTCCATAACGGGTATATTTTATGAGTACTATTCTTATAATACTGGTAGCGGTTCTAAAACCCCATGTTAAATGTGGGAATGTAGAACCACTTAGCGGTTTCAAGTACCTTGAATGGTATACTTGTTTTTGTGAGTATTACAGATGATTAAAAAATTTTTTGGTAATTAACCTGGAATTAGACTATGGCTCAAAGAACACGTTTGGGAGATGTTCTCAGACCCTTAAATGCTGAGTATGGTAAAGTGGCTCCCGGTTGGGGTACTACCCCATTGATGGCTGTTTTCATGGCTTTATTTTTTGTGTTTTTGTTGATTATTCTGCAACTTTATAACAAATCAATCATGATTCAGGGTATTAATGTGGATTGGCGAAGCGTGGGAATGTAAGCCCAGGTGTCTTCACAAATATTCCGATATTAATCTGAAATTAAACTTAAACCCGGATTTGCCGGGTTTTTTTGGGTTTGAAGAAATGGAGGGAGTGGGGAGTAGGGAGTGGGGTGAGTGGGAAGAGGGGGAAGAGGGGGGAGATGGGGAGATGGGGAGAGATTATTTTCTCATATCTCATAACTTCTAACTCATAACTCCTAACTCCTAACTACTCCCTACTCCCTATCTTTCTTAAAAGTATTTTCTTCAACGATAAATCGTTAAACTACAGATGTGAGTTGAGAGTTTTTAAGTTTATAGGAGAAAACTGATGAATATATTCGGTATCGGTTTACCGGAAATGGCTGTAATCATGGCTGTGGCGCTGTTGGTTTTTGGTCCGAAAAAGCTACCGGAAATTGGTCGTAGTATGGGAAAAGCAATTCGCGGTTTTCAAGATGCTTCCCAAGACTTTCAAGATGAGTTTAAAAAAGAAGCATCACAGTTGGAGGAAGCTGTCAAGACTACAGCCGAACTTGAACCCAAATTAGAAGGTGCGACGGAAAAGAAAGAAGAAGCATAAAGCTGATTATAGTTAATTAGTTATTTTTTATTCCTCATGCAAGCTGCTAGTAAAAAAGTTTTATTGATTCCCCAGCTAATTGTTGGTTTGGGAAATCCAGAACCTAAGTACGATCGAACGCGCCACAATATTGGTTTTGCTGCGATAGATGCTTTATGCAGTTCTTGGCAAGTATCTCTGAGCGAAAATCGTAAGTTTAAAGGTGAGTACGCTGAAACAACTGCACCTGGCGGAAAAAAAGTTTACTTGCTTAAGCCTTTAACTTACATGAATCTTTCGGGACAATCAATAGGTGCGGTGGCTTCTTGGTACAAGTTAAAGCCAGAATCTGTACTGGTTATTTATGATGATATGGATTTACCCGTGGGGAGAGTTCGCTTGCGTTTAGAAGGTTCTCCTGGCGGACATAATGGTATGAAAAGTACTGTTTCTCATCTTAGCTCTAAAAATTTTCCTCGTTTGCGGATTGGGATTGGTAGACCAAAAAATCCAGCAACTACCGAAAATGGTACTGTAAGTCATGTTTTAGGTAAGTTTTCTCCCGAAGAAAATCAGGTGATGTCTTCCGTTCTTGATTACGTTGTTGAATGTGTCGAATTATGCCTTAAAAAAGGTGTTGAGAAGGCTATGAATGATTGTAATCGCAAGAATTTGAACGTACCCAAGTCTAAAGAAGAGAAGGGGGAAAAGCAAGGGGATGGGGAGAGGGGGAGAGGGGGAGAAGGGGAGAGGGGGAGGGGGTAGAAAAAATTTCTTACTCTTAACTCTTTATATAAACAAACAACCACCGCAGAATTAGCAGTGGTTGTTTTCAAAATCAATTAGCTGATGGGCAGTTAATTTTGAAAAGCCTCATTCAACTCTATTTGGGGAAAACGATCGGTACTTTACTTACATTTACAAAGTCCTTTTTCCACGTCTTATTGTTTAGATATATTGTGACAGTACGCCGAAAACAGCGATCGCCTACATAGCGATATTCAAACGTTTGCAACCGTAAAAATACTTATTCCTACTTACTTGAAACGTCGATTTCGTCTTGCTGCTACTGCTTTACGCTTCCGTTTCTCCTGCGGGGTTTCAAATTGCCGACGGCATCTAACATCAGCCAAAATCCCAGCTTTGGAAACTTGACGCTTAAATCGACGTAATGCAGAATCTATTCCTTCGTTTTCGCCTAAAAGCACTTGAGTCATTGTAATCTCTAGTTGTCAACAGCTATACTTTTTTTGGTTTAATCTGCTGGTTAGTCGGGATGAAAATACTCCACAACTTACCATAAATCAAACAAGACTTGGAGCCTTGAATATAAAAATATTTTAGCTTTCAATCGGGTTTTCTATGTATCTTGGATCTGATAATCCGAATTTTTTAATGAAAGGGCGAGTTGATAAAGTTCGCGGCGCGGTAAAGAAGTTGATGCGGCTAGCTGACGACTCGCTTGTGAGGGGGATATTCCTTGATTCATGATTGTTTCTAACTCGTGGGTGAGTTCTTCTTGTGTAAACAGGCGCTGGGTGGGTGAATTCCCCGCCACTACTAAAGTATATTCACCTATGGGAATCTTTTGTTCGTAGTAGCTACAAGCACCCGCAATGGTTCCCCGCCAAAACTCTTCATACATTTTAGTTAACTCTCGCGCTAAAACAATTTGTCTGTCTTCGCCAAATATTTCTTTTATATCTTGTAAAGTTGAGCGCAAACGATGGGGGGATTCGTAGAAAATCAAAGTACGCTCCTCTGACTTTAATTGTTCTAAATGCGATCGCCGTTGTTTTGCTTTAGCGCTCAAAAATCCTTCAAACACGAATTTCTCGGTAGAAAGCCCCGAAGCACTCAAAGCGGTAATTGCTGCAACCGCTCCAGGAATAGGAACTACAGTAATTCCATTTTCCGTGCAAGCCTTCACCAACTCATAACCAGGATCGGAAATTCCCGGCATTCCAGCGTCAGTTACAAGCGCGATCGCAATTCCTTGCTGCAACTGCTTTAATAATTCTGGGATGCGACTGTGGCGATTATGTTCGTGATAACTTATTTGCGGCGTATTAATTTGAAAATGCTTCAAAAGTTTTCCCGTATGCCGCGTATCTTCAGCAGCAATAAAATCCACCGATTGCAAAATTCGCACGCCTCGGAAAGTCATATCCTCCAAGTTTCCAATCGGCGTGCCAACAATGTAAAGTACACCTGTCTTATCGGTTTGCATTTATCAATTATCAATGAACAATTATCAATTAGGAGTTAGGAGTTAGCAGTTAAAAGTTAGCAGTTAAAAGTTAGCAGTTAGGAGTTAAAAGTTAGCAGTTAGGAATTATCTAATTTTATATTTTAGTTTTCCCAATTACCAATCCCTAATGCCCAATCCCCAATGCCCAATGCCCAATGCCCAATGCCCTATTTAATATCATGACAAATCAAAAATCTTTCAATGGCTTATTTGTAGGTTTAGTAACCTTAGATTTGATTTATCTTGCCCAATCTCCTCCGAAAAACAATCAGAAATTAGTTGCAGAAGACTATACTGTTGCGGCGGGTGGTCCGGTAACAAATGCTGCTGTGGCTTTTAGCTATTTAGGTAATAACGCTCAGATATTAGGTGCGGTTGGTTGTCACCCAATGACGCAATTAATCGAGAGCGATCTAGCAAATTATCAAATAGAAATAATCGATTTTAACCCTACCACAGAAAACCCGCCGCCAGTATCTTCAATTATTGTTAGCAGTACCGGAGAACGTGCTGTTATCTCTATAAATGCCGTCAAAAACCAAGCTAATATCGACGCTATTTCAGCAGATATTTTGCAAGACATAGATATTGTACTAGTTGATGGACATCAAATGAAATTGGGATGTGCGATCGCATCACTTGCCAAAGCCGAAAATATACCAGTAGTTATGGACGGTGGCAGCTGGAAACCTGGATTCGATGGGCTTTTACCTTTCGTTGATTATGCCATTTGTTCGGCTAATTTTTGTCCCCCCGATCGTACCACCGAAGAAGTTTTTACTTATCTCAATCAATTTGGTATTCCTCATATCGCCATAACTCACGGAGAAAAACCTATTGAATATTTATCTCAGAATTTATCTCAAAATCAAATTAATATTCTAGATGTTCCAAAAATTCAAGCTGCTGATACACTAGGGGCTGGTGATATTTTTCACGGTGCTTTTTGTAACTATGTGTTGCAAGAAGAATTTACCACCGCTCTGGAAAAATCAGCCAAAATTGCAGCTTTATCCTGTCAATCTTTTGGCACTCGCCGTTGGATGGAAGAAGTTAAAAGTTAGGAGTTATTTAATTTTGGATTTTAGATTTTAGATTTTAGATTAACAACTAGCCACTAACCACTAACAACTAACAACTAACAACTAACATGAATTTACAATCTATTCTGGAATTAATTCGTCCCATTGGCTGGGGTGCATCCGATCTTTTGCGCTCTTACTATCAAGGTAATAAACAAGATGATTTAAATATAGAATATAAAGATGATAAAGGTAAAGATCCAGTAACGGCAGCAGATTTAGCTGTTAGTAATTATATTTTGCAGAAGTTGCGATCAAAATTAGGTGAAGAAGATTTTGGTTATATCAGCGAGGAAACTTATCAGAAGCAAGATGGTAAAAACAATTCTGAATGGGTATGGATTATTGACCCTTTAGATGGTACAAAAGATTTTATTAATAAAACTGGTGAGTACGCTATTCATATCGCTTTGGTCAGAAATAAGCGTCCAGAATTAGCATTAGTGGCAATTCCCGAAGCTGAAAAATTATATTATGCTATTCTTGGTGGCGGTACATTTGTCGAAACTCGTAATGGCGATCGCAAATCCCTGCGCGTTTCCGAGTGCGAAAATTCCCAAGATTTGACTTTAGTTGTAAGTCGCAATCACCGCAATCAAAAATTAAACTATCTCTTAGAAAAATTACCTTTTAAAAATCAGAAATCAGTTGGAAGCGTCGGCGGTAAAATTGTTGCAATTATCGAACAGCAAGCAGATATTTATATTTCCCTTTCCGGTAAATCCGCACCAAAAGATTGGGATATCGCCGCACCAGAATTAATATTAACCGAAGCAGGCGGAAAATACACTCACTTCGACGGAACACCATTACAATACAACACCGGAGATATCAGTCAATGGGGTGGTTTATTAGCTAGTAACGGTAAATGTCACGAAATGCTTTGCAAACAAGCTGAAAGTATTTTAGAAGAATTTGATTAATTGGGGATTGGGCATGAATAAGGAGATGGGGAGAGGGGGGAGAGGGGGGAGAGGGGGTAGAGGGGGTAGAAAATCAACTCCTCACTCCTAACTCTTAACTCCTAACTCCTAACTCCTAACTCCTAACTCCTAACTCCTAACTCCTAACAACTAACCACTAACTACTATCTCAATTGCACTTTTCAAAACTTCGGCATGAAATTCCCAAGATAAGTTATCAACGGATAAACTTGGGATTCCTCTAATTCCGTCTATTGCTAAACCTTGATTTACAAGTGTTTCTAAAATGTGAAATTCTGTTTCTGGATTTAATTTTTTGATAATTGCGGCTTTCCAATCGGGACGAAGTAAAGAAAGTGCTAGTAATATACCAGTAGCACCCCAATTA
Organism: Rivularia sp. (in: cyanobacteria); assembly: GCA_965234645.1. Taxonomy (GTDB): domain Bacteria; phylum Cyanobacteriota; class Cyanobacteriia; order Cyanobacteriales; family Nostocaceae; genus Rivularia. The sequence continues at coordinate 2,671,403 of OZ248344.1, forward strand.
GATACGCCGCAAACTATTAAATAATCGCACTTAATTTTACAAGCGATTTCTTCTCCGTGACGAATGCTAGACGTAACAATTTCTCTTGGAATATTCCCCATTCCTAATTCATTTCCACCATCACCGATGCCCACGGAAATGATTTTTTCAGATAATAACAAATGCAAAGGTGCCGTGTAAGCCGTTACATCTTGTCCTCTCATATTATGGACAATACCATCTTTATTGGGACCGGCTCTTTCAATGGAAATTATATGAGATATTGGCGATGCAAGGGATTTCCAAAATTCTAAAAGCGACGTGACTGAATGTTGGCGTTCGCTAACCCCTACAGCGACAATATCTAAAGGTATATCGTTATATCCTGCTGCAATAACTGCTGTTTTTACGGTTTGAAAACACAAGGAATCAGTTACAATTCTTACTGGTATCCCAACTTCAAATAAACTAACCGCTAATAACGCACATCCTATCGGACCATCGGTTTCGGGACGTGGTGGATTCCCGTAAGGCATGAAAAACCCTGTAATAATCGCCACACTTGGACAAGGATGTTCCGCAATTGAACGAGATGCTCCTAATAACCCTCCCTTGGCTACTTTTGCTAAAGAATCAATACCTCTACCTACATCTCGCGAACAAATACTTTCTAAGCGGGCTATTTTATCTAAATCGCGATCGGATTGCGGTTTTTTTGTCATGAGCGGGGAAGCAGATACACAATTTTACGGTTTTGCTAAAAAATTATTACCAGGAGAAATAATCTTCTTTAATGTCTGTTACAAACATATATCCCGGCGAATGAGTAATCGCGATTTCTGGTTTTGCTTGAACAATTGCGATTTGAGTTGTCACTCCGCAAGCCCAGAATACAGGAATTTCCCCTTCAGCGATTGTTACAGCTTCACCGTAATCGGGAGCTTCTAGATTTTTAATTCCAATTGCTTCGGGAGAGCCAAAGTGTATCGGTGTACCGTGGGCTTTAGAAAAACGACTGGTAATTTGTACCGCACGAACTATATCTGATGCAGCTAATGGACGCATTGACACTACCAAAGGTGAAGAAAATGCTCCTGCGGATCTACAAGTGATATTTGTTTTGTACATCGGCACATTTTTACCTTCTTCGATATGTCTGACAGGAATACCTGCATCCATCAGCGCTGATTCAAAAGAAAACGAACAGCCAACTAAGAAACCCACAAAATCATCGCGCCAAATATTTGAAATGTCAGCTACTTCTTCTTTTAATTCTCCATTACGAAATATATTGTAGCGAGGTAAATCCGTTCTTAAATCCGCACCAGGAGCAACTATTTGCGGCTCGGCATTTCCAACTTCGGTTATATCCAGTATCGGGCAGGGTTTGGGGTTGCGAGTACAAAAAACTAAAAAGTCAAATGCCATACTTTTTGGCAAAATAACTAAATTTGCTTGTAGAAATCCACAGGCAATTCCCGGTGTTGGAAATTGAAATGTTCCTTGGCGACATTGAAGCCTAACTTCATTGGGAGATAAGTCCATAATTCATCAACTTTTTTAGTTTTAATTGTCGGGGGTAAACGGTAAATTATTTTTAAAATACCAACTTTACCCTACAGTTAATCTATTGCTTATTTCGGTATTATTTGTCTGTGTATATTGAATCAATATAGTTTGATGTCAAATATATTTATAATTTATGCTGTATTACCGTAATTTCGTCATTAATTACGATAAACAAATAAATTAAAAAAAATATTTTGTATTTTGCGTAACTTATTGTCTAAAATAATTCATCAAGTTACTCACAGGTTGATGACGATCGCAAATTGTAACGCGAATACAGCATAAATATAAGCATTGATGTTTGCTTTTACCTCATAGAAAATATCTATTGAGTCAGTATGTTTTTAGACTAAATACAAGTAATTTATGATTTTAATTAATTATTTATTGAACCACTTTTATATTACGATCTGACTTGCGTGCTAAAACGGGAAAACTATAATTTATCGGCTGTAATCCCTTTTTCAGCTAAAGTACGTAGATTTTCAACTGTGTTGTTCTTTATAACATTAAGATAATGGGTAAATTATTTTTCGCAATTTTCCTATCTGTAATGCTAGTCTCTTGTGATGGTGGTACTTCAAGTAATACTGATAGGAGAATTGAAAATAATAGTCAATCTATTAAACCTACTGATGATAATTCTACAGTTGCTCAAATTAATGGTGCAAACATTAGATTAGATGCTGATGGAAATCCTACTGTAGTTGACGATCCTACTGGTAATACTGAGGCTATTAGAAATCCTGATGGTACTATTACCGTTACAGATGGTACTGGTAGTACGGTAATATTTAATCCTGAAAATGAGTCGGTAACTAATAGTAATCCTTGAGAATAATTGAATTAGTACCTGTCGGTTGAAACCGCACCTACACAATCAAAACCCGCAGTAATGTGGGTTAAAAATATATTAGTCCACCTGCGTGAACAACGAGCGGTGTAGTAGCGCTTTTTAGCGGCAGATACTGTTTTCTCAAAGCTTATTTTTTATGAAAAAGAAATCAGTAAGCTTGGGTTTTAGAATTGCTCTTTTAGACAGATACATTATCAAAGAGCTAATACCAACATTTCTTTTTAGTCTGGCAATTTGTTCAATCCTTGGGGAACTAATCGGTATATCTTTTGAACAAATCGGATTTGCGCTTGAGGGATTGCCTGTAAATACTTTATTCTACATCCACTGGTTAAAACTACCCGCTTTTGTTTGCGTTGCTTTACCATTTGCTTTACTGATAGCTACTATTATTATCTATACGAAGCTATCTAACAGAAATGAAATTATCGCTTTTCAAACTGTTGGAATTAGTTTATATCGTTCGATCGTTCCTGCATTAGCGATCGCCATTATTTTTACAATAATTATGTTCGTTTTTCAGGAGTTAATTATTCCGAGAGCGAATTACCAAGCAGCGATGGTTTTAGAGCAGCAATTGAATATAGATCGAACTCAATTAGCCAAATACAACAAGAAAGAAATTATTTATCAAGAATTTGAAACTGATAAGCAGCAAAAACATTTAAAATTACTATTTTTTGCCGAGCGCTTCGACGGTGAAAAAATGAGAGATATTACCTTACTAAAATTTAAAAATAGAAAAATCACTCAAATAATAATTGCTCGCTCGGCACAATGGAACCAACAACAGCAACAATGGCAATTATTTTCTGGCAGATTCAATCTATTAAGTAGCAATAATACATATATTATCAGCAATGACTTCGAGCAATTATCTTTAAAGTTAACTAGGAAGATTTTAGATTACGCCAATCATCACCGCGATAACCGTGAAATGAATGTTATCGATTTATATCGTAGACTCGCAATTGTAAAACATACTGGAAATAGTCAAAAAATTCGCGAATTACAGATTAGTATTCAAGAAAGATATGCAGCACCAGTTTCTTGTTTGATATTTACCTTTATTGGTTCGAGTTTGGGAATAAATTCCAGAAAAAAAGCCGATCGCAACAGTTTGGGTATTGCAGCGATCGTTATTTGCGTTTATTATTCTACTCAGTTTTTGAGTACCGCTTTGAGTGTAGCAGAAGCAATTCCCATATTCTGGGGAGTTTGGTTTCCTAATTTATTCGGTTTATCAATTGGTTGGTTTATATTGAAGTTTAAATGTTGATTTTATATAACGAAAAACCTATCCCCCAACCCCTTTCCTAGTAGGAAAGGGGAAGAATAATTAAAGCTTCTCTCGTTGTAGGAGAGAGGTACTCTTCGAGAAAACGCTCCGCGTTCATGGAGAGAGGTCAAATTTATTGTAAAAACGAAAAAATAAAATGGTAGTGCGAGCATCTTGCTCGCTCGGACTAGCGAGCAAGATGCTCGCACTACTTATAATTATTAACGCATATTACGATAAAGGCTATCGTCTCAAGGGTTTTTCTACGGCTTCTTCAGGTAATATAGCTATTACAGAATATTTCGCTGCTGTCTGTAAAGAATGATATTAAATATTACAGATTCCTATTTAACCTTTAACTAGTAATAATTTATTACTCAAAACGCTACCAATTTGAAGACCAAGTACACCACTTGCAAAACTAATAGCAGTAGTAATATATGATGTAGAAATTGGACTTACACCATCAAATATTCCAGTTAAAATACAAACTTGATAACCTAAATAAAAACCAGCAATTAATCCCAGTATCGCTCCGATGGTACGACTAACTGAAATTCCATAGTTTGGATAATTTCTATTCTTAAATACATAAATTATTGTCGTCAATCCTGCGTATACTAATAAATAAATCAAAATCGATTGCTTAGTAGCAGCATTGAGAGGTGAGGAAAGCATATGTATGATTAAAACAATACAGCCAGCAAAGAATGCAATGCTCAGTACTAAGGGAATCTTTTTGTTTAAAGTCATGGTTTAAAAAGCTTTATATAGATCGGCTTTGTATATTTTACATTCTTGGTGTTACATCATTAGAGGTTTTACTCATGCACCAATTAACTGAAGCAGAAAAATTCGTGCTATTAGCTATTGGCTCTGGAGTTTTGGGTGGATTAATTAAAGAAGTTATTAGGGATTTTATTAGTAAAATTAAAAATCAACCAGCAAGAAATACTGCTCATAAAGTAAAGTCTTATATTGCTGCTGGTTTCTTCTATGGCATTGGAATGGGGGTATTTATTTTTGCTGCTTTAATGTTTGATACAACTATACCAATACAAGAGAATAATAAAGTAGTACTTCTTTATATAATTATTGGACAACCTCTAATAAATCTTGTCACACAACGATTAGAATCTCTTTTCGTCAAAAGCCAAAATAGTTAGTATTTTAAATTTTCTCCAGCAATATTGCAGTGAATATTAGACAGTAGGTTGGGTTAGACACGAAAAGCAAATTTAACTTGAAACGAAAATCTATTCCCTTGTGTCGTAACCCAACAACCGTATTTTGGATCGACAATATTACCCTTTTTTAAATTTGGAGAAGAGGGGCTAAAGCCCTTACTACGAACCTTGATATTTTTAGTCTTGCGTTGATGAAGCGATTCCAAAATTGTAGAGACGTAATATATTACGTCTCTTTACATGATTCCAACGATAAACGATATCAATCTTGCGATTCACGATACCCATAGAAGTTAACGCTGTAATCTGTTATCTTAACTCCCGTTTTCTCTTCCACATAGCGAAGAACTTCTTCAGGTAATTCTAGATGAACATCTAGTATTTGATTCGTATCCAAACAGTTAACGTGACTGTGAGAATCGCTGATATTTCCGTACAAACGCCCATCGCAGCGCTCGATACATTCAATAATGCTCCCAGACGATAGCGCTTCTAAATTCTGATAAACGGATGTATGTCCAATTTCTTTACCATCTTTATTCAGGCGATCGTAAATTTCACGAGCCGAAAGATGTTCGTTTGCTTTCCATAACAGTTCTAAAATGAAACGACGCTGACGACTAACCCGCATACCCAAGGTTTGACATCTTTCTAGTGCGTCTTCTAAGGAACGAATTGGTTTTGTAGATAATGTTTGTTTTTGCATATTCGTATACTTAATTATCAAAGTTTATTTTTTATTCCATAGATGCAAAAATTAAAGTAGTCCTATACATTATCCTTGATTCGTATTTTCCTGTTTTACTATAAGGACTTCTCTGATAGGAGAAACTTGCGATCGCTTATAAAAGTCTATGTCACTAGTTAATCTAAAGCTAATTTAAAATAAACTCATTACCACTTTAGCTTAAAATCATTGCAAACGTCTACTTAAAGATAGATTCGGTATTTTACGGCGATCGCTTATGTTGAAAGTTTAACTATAGTCGTTGAATTCAGTATTAAAGTAGGTGGACAAAAATATTTGTGTCATTGCGAGCGAGAGGCGAAGCAATCTCAAACTGTTGTGGTTGCTTCTTTTCACGTAGTGACCCTCGCAATGACAAATATACAATTAATTTTGTCTAGGTATTTATAATTAATTCCCATCCCGCAATTGTACTTACTGTAAGTTTTTAGACATATTTAATTTTATCCGCGATCGCGCCTATTTTTTGCATTCAGAAAAAAACAATAAACATTTGTATTAGCATTCAAGACAAAAATAACTGTGGTTTCTACTGAGATTTAAGGCTCAGGATTTTTTTTTACGTATATCTACTTATTCTCATATAGCTTGGTGTATTTACATAATGTCAGTAAGGGAACTAAGAAAATCATAATAGCGAGCTATATTTAGCGCTATTTTTTGAAGAAATAAGCACATCTACTTAGCGGTATTTGCTTATCAACAAGTAAATAACCGTAGCGCCAATTTACTATTTAACAGGGTGATAAAAATGCAAAGCAATAGTAATACAAGTCCGATGAATAATAGTGGTTTTAATGCTTCGGGTGGAAGAATGCCTTCCTTAGATATGAATTCGCCATCTGCACCTCGCCAAATGCCCAGCAGCGATATGGATGCTTCTTCATCTTTCGGACATATGCAGAAAGTTTTGGTAGAACTGCGCGTGCCTAGCGATCGCGGCATATTAGCTGCATCTCGCACGGCTGCACAAATCAGTGTAGGTAGTTTCAGATTTGACAGCAGCTACGAACCAATAAAAGTAAAACCTAGTAGCGAGCAAGTATCTAGCTTGCAAGCTAACAACGAAGAAACGGTTATGGTGCGCGGGGTAGTAGAAGAAAGCGATATTCAGGAATTAGAATCGCAATCCAACGTAGTAAAAGTTTATAAAGACACTCCGATTGCACCCTTCGATATTGCATTATTAGACAAAAACAAAGATTTAGTCGCGCCGATGGATGGGGCACAAGATTGTCCTATTGGTAAGTGTGATTGCGAGCCAACCACAGCTAAGGGAACCGTAGCCGATGTAGCCAAGTATTTCGGTGCCGATCAAATTTGGTCTGCTGGATTTAAAGGAGAAGGTATTGTTGTTGGCGTTGTCGATGGTGGAATAACTGCCGAAGGGCGCGATTGTGGTGCTTCTGAAACTATTCGTCGCGTCAAAAACGTGATTGGTGGACCTGCATCCGACTGGGGAACTACCGCCAAAGAATGGGGCGAACACGGTAATATGTCCGCTACCGATGTATTAGGAATGGCACCCGCAGCTAAACTCTACGATTGCCGGATTTCCGGTGGCGATGCGATTTCCAACGCTTTAAAAGTATTCGATTGGGCAATAAAGCAGTATCAAACCGACGGTACGCCCCAAATTCTCACCAACAGTTGGGGAATTTATCAAGAAAGCTGGGATGAGTTTTATGCAAACAATCCCGAACATCCTTTCACCCGTAAAGTTGTAGAAGCGATCGAACAAGGTATTTTAGTATTATTTGCGGCGGGTAACTGTGGAGGAAGTTGCCCCTCTCAAAGATGCGGCACGGATTTTGGTTCCGGTAAAAGCATTTGGGGTGCAAACGGACATCCTTTAGTAATGACTGTTGGTGCGGTTAACAAAGAAGAACAGTTTATCGGTTATAGTAGCCAAGGACCGGCATCTTTAGACCCCAACAAACCAGATTTTTGCTCGGTGAGTCATTTTAAAGGCTACTTTGCCAGCGATAACGGCACATCTGCGGCTTGTCCGATCGCTGCTGGTGTAGTGGCGTTGCTCAAACAAGCTAAATCAGATTTGAATCAACTTGAAGCCAAAGAACTCCTCAAGAATACCGCGAAAAACATTGGGGAACCTGGTTTTGACCATCACTCCGGCGCTGGAATTATTCAAGCAAAAGCCGCCTTCGACCAACTTTTACCCCAACAGCCGAAATGGCACGAATGGGAAAGTTGGGGAGGTAACAGCTTTTATGCACCTGCGGTTGTCTCTTCAGGGCAAAATCATCTTGATGCCTTTATCGTTGGTGGCGACAGCGCTGTTTATCGCAAATCTTGGCATGAAGATAAAAATCCCGGCGAATGGGAAAAGTTAGACGGCTTTAGTTTGGGAACTCCTGCGGTACTAGCGCGTGAAGAACAAATAGATTTATTTATTATTTCACAACAACGTACATTGCAGCGTAAATGTTGGGACGGTAAATCTGGGGGTGAATGGGAAGATTTGGGCGGTTTATGCAAGCACGGTGTAGCTGCTACTAGTTGGAGTAGTAACCGACTTGATGTATTTAGCGTCGCAGCCGACAACGCCGTTTGGCACAAATTCTGGAACGGTGAATGTTGGAGTGAATGGCTTTCTTTAGGTGGTATCAGCTTAGGTACCCCAGCAGCAGTTTCTACCAAAGAAAACTCCATCGACATTTTTATTAAAGGTTGCGATCGCGCTATATACCGCAAATCTTGGAACGGTACCTGTTGGAACAGCGATTGGGAAAGCTTGGGTGGTTCATGGGCATACTCCCCCGCAGTAACTTCCAGAGATGGCGATCGTCTTGATGTATTTGCAGTCGGTACTGATAACGCTGTATACCGCAAAGTATGTAACCAATCCATTTGGGGCGAATGGGAAAACCTCGGTGGAGCAGCACTATCCGCACCCGCCGCCGCATCCTGGGGACAAAACCGCATCGATATATTTGCGGTTGGTGGCGATAATGCCTTGTATCATAAGTGGTTGAGTTAAGTTGAAGATGGGGTAGAGGGGGTAGAGGGGGTAGAGGGGGTAGAGGGGGAGAAATAAAGTTCCTAACTCTTAACTCCTAACTCCTAACTCCTAACTCCTAATTCCTAACTCACTACTCACTACTTCTAACTCCTAACTCATTATCCCATGCCCAATTCCAAAATCTAAAATCTAAAATCTAAAATCCTAATTGGTGATAGTGTAAATTGTCAAAGCTCAATGTAAAGCAATGACTTTCACTATCACAATTCCGAAGTTATCTATCAACAGTTTGGATTTATCGCCTGCGACAACGGCAATTGATAAAATCCTGGCGGAGGATAATATCGCATCGAGGGAACAGCAGTTAAGTTTGGATGTTCAATACGAATTGGAATCGGGTGATCCACGGGAACTTTCAGAAATTCCAGAAGTACGGTTGTGGTTTATCCGTTTGGATGCAAAATATCCGTGGCTACCATTTTTACTAGATTGGCAATCGGGTGAATTTGTCCGTTATGCTGCGATGTTAGTTCCGCATCAGTTTAGTTCTAAAGAAGGTATTCAGTACAATCCCGAAGCTTTAGAAATTTTTCTGATGCAAAAAACCTTTATATTAAAGGATTGGCTAGAAAAACAAAACATCCCCAGTCAATCCCGAATCAAGTCAATGGCGAAATTACTCGGTTATGACTTGGATGATGAGCTATTCCAAATGCTCTAATGCTTGAATTTTACTTCAACTTGTAACGCACCTTAATTTTGTCTTCGTTTGTGAAAATTAAGAAACCCGGTTTTTTGAAAAAATCGGGTTTCTACGTATGTTTAATTTTTATAACTCATATTTTATTGCTAGTTTAAACTTACTGAGTGCGAGATATAAGACTTAATGCGGTGTTAAAAGCATACTCAACAGCTTTTGATTTTGTTGGTAAAGCTGCTTGCCAAATCCGATAGTCGTTATATTCAACGATCGTTTTAGCCATATCATCGATACTGATTTTATTTAAAATATCGTATTGGGCTGATTCAAAATCTTCTAGCTTCTTGCCCATGTGAATAATTTCTTCACCAGCTTGAATAAATTCGTCTAAAATTGTTTGCGCGTACTGTTTTCCGGCACCTTCTGCAAAAACAGATGTAGATTTAAATGCTTTATATTCCTCAAACAGAATATCCGCTATCTTGCATCCTATTAATTTATTCCAACTATTAGGAAGGAATATATCTAAACAATCACTATCGCTATATCTATATTGTAAGTATTCATAAATATCTATAGCCGATTTCTCTAGTTTCTTTCCGGCAAATAGTTCTTTTAAACTTTGAGTGCTTGTATTGAAATCGGAGTCAGTAAATACATTTTCTCCTCCTTCAGGACACTCATACACCATATAAGTCCAAATACCTGCACTTGCTGTATCGGTACTTACAGCTTGATAAAAAGTAATGGTTCCATCATCTTCACTTTCGTAATATGCACTTTCGGTATCGGTAAATTGCCATAAAGGTATGTTGCGAGAAGAAAGCACGATTTTTTTATAAATACCTGTGAGATGATGAGGCTGAGTCTCTACTTGGATATAACGTTTTTTAGAGATAACTAAGCTATGTAACCGAATCGCCATTATTTTTTCCTTATATTTAGATAATCATTTACAAAGGTGATTTCACCTACTTAACAGTTAGATAGAAGTTCATGCAAAAGAATTTACCGCTTTTATCCTTGTTCGTACATCTTTCACAAGGAATAGTGTTTGTATCAAACATCTTTTAAAGTAAATAATGTTTGTATCGATCGCGCACTAATCATCGGAATTTGTAAATTCTTTTACATTAATTGCTAATAACAAATCTTTGAGATCAACACAAAACAGATGTTGACTCAAAAAAGTTACAAAACTTCAAACTAACTGTTAATTTGAAAAGCTTTTTGCCATAAGCTCAATCAATTTAAATACGACAACGAGCGCGTTAATAGTTGAGACATAAATAGAATTTAGTTTTCTCTACTATTACCAACCTTGATAATCAATCGATAGTAACAATGTACTGACGTTAGTGTTGATGGTTTGAGGTTGATACTCCTAGCTACAGCATTTTATTTACTTCTGATTTATCATTCCCCAAAATGAATTGAAACTAACATTCTGACTAAAAGAAAATCAAATTTTTTTTTCAAAAGCCGATAAACTTTGGTATCAAGCAGCTTACAGGCGACAAGTAAAATCATTTCTTCAAATAAAATGTAATGTTAGCTATGTGACATATTGCAATTGAATGTATTTTGTTTCACAATTAGAAGTAAGATAGACTCACGTTTTCTCTTCAAGAATAAAAAATTATCAATTCGCGATCGAATATTAGACTAAGTTTTATAGCTTAATAGATACTTCTATGTTCCTGTTGAGGGGTTCAACCCCTCAAATCCCTGCGATGCTTTATTGACAAGACTTTTAATCGGTTTTTCAAAATTGGTATATGATACATTTTCTTTCCTAAGCACTTCAATTAACGGTCATAAAGCTGTTTGCAAAAAGCCTAATTACTCGAAGCAATCAAATTTTTCAAAAAAATATCAAATTTGTATTTCAAAATACAATGAAACTCAATGCAGGTATTTATTAAAACATGATTTTATAGTTATGTAATATAAAGTATTGTATCAATCTTGATTAGATATTAACCTTCAGACAATAAAAATTTAATTATACTTTCTGTAGAATAATGCTATTCAAAATGTTAGTTTCAAAAGACTGTATTCAGAAATAAATAGTTTTATGGATTTATATTAGGAATATGTATTGCAAATCATAAAGTCATTAATTAAAATAATCGCTGTTTATCAAATAAAACCTAAACCAAGTAAAAAAAATGACACCGGGTATTTTTTTAGATACCCGGTGCTGCAAATAACTTTTCCTGAATCAGAAAATTTAAATTTAGCCTTGCCAAACTTTTTCTAAAACAGTTGCTGGTGGAATATCCGCCATTTCGCCGGTATCCGATTTAATCGCAAGAAACTTATCACTTTGAGGTAATAATTTAGTTGGTTCGGTTAAGCCGAATAAAGCAATTGTGTAAGTTTGTAAAAAGACAGCAAGTTGCATCGGCGTACTATCGGTACACAACATTAAATTAGCCCCGGCAATCATTGCTGCAAGTTTACCAATATTATCGGGAAAAGTTTCCTTAATATCTGGTACAGCTTGTTTAATACGCAGCAAACCTTGATTATCCGATTGAGAGATAACAATAACCGGCATATCTGGTTGCTTTTCTTTAAATTCGTTAATGATGCATAGCCATTTGTTTGCAGGATAGGAAGTATCGGCATCAACTGACGTACTGTCAATCAGAATGTAACCCGTATCTTTGACTCCCAGACGTAACTGCTCGGAAGTTGCCCAGTCAATATCAGGTTTTGGTACTTTAAGTTCTAAATCGGGAGAAGTAGAATTAATGTCTAACCCTTGGAGCAAATCGTGGTACATATGAGCGGCGTACTGTTGCGTTTTAAGGGGTGCCACACGATTGAAAAACAAAGAATTATTTCCTTTAAAACCAACCCGCGTGGTTATACCACTTAACCACAGCATCAAACCAGTCAACCAGTCTTGTGACGGGGTAATCGCAATATCATATTCGCGATCTCTGATCGTGCCGATTAAGTTACCCCAATCTGCCATACTATTGCGATCTTTAAAATCAAAGGCTAGCACTTCGTCAACAGACTTACTTACCCGGTAAGCAGCTTTTGAAGAAGGTTCGCACACTACATCAATACGAGATTTATACTTCCGCTTGAGATCGTCTAGAGTCGGAAAGAATAGAATTTGCTCGCCTATTCCACCAGGGACAAGGGCTACTATTCGCATATTGTTTATTTACGATAACTGGCTACTTATTTTAGGGGAAGATGAGAGGACAATTCGCAATTCGCTATTAAAGAGGTGGGGATTGGGCATTGGGGATGGGGCATAGAAGAGAGCAGGGGAAGCTCTTGAGGCAGGGGAGGCAGAGGAGGCAATTAATAATTTTTCTTCCTCCGCTCCCTCCGCTCCCTCCGCTCCCTCCGCTTTCTTTTTCTCCCCATCTCCCCATCTCCCCATCCCCTTTCTAGGTGCGATAAAGAAAATACTATTGATTTAAATTGAGGAATTATCGAAGTGTACTTACTAATTCCCGCAGCGGGAAGTGGCAGAAGAATGGGGAGCGATCGCAATAAACTCCTGTTAAATTTGCTGGGACAATCAATTATCAGTTGGACTATCCAAGCAGCTAGTTTCTCGAATCATATTAGCTGGATTGGAATAATTTCTCAACCGGATGACTGGGAAGATTTTGAGCAAATTTTAGGTCAGTTGAAGTTAGATAAGCCCATAGAATTGATTAAAGGTGGCTCTACTCGTCAAGAATCGGTTTACAATGGCTTGAGGGCATTGCCAGCTTCTGCCTCGCAAGTATTAATTCACGATGGCGCAAGATGTCTTGCCACGCCAAATTTATTTGACTCTTGTGCCGAAAGTCTTAGCTTAACTAACGGTTTGATTGCCGCAGTACCAGTTAAGGACACGATTAAAATTGTAAACGAAAATAACATAATTCAATCCACACCCGACCGACGGCAATTGTGGGCGGCACAAACCCCTCAAGGTTTTGATGTCAAATTATTAAAGCAATGTCACGCCGAAGCTATTAGTAAAGCTTGGGAAGTCACAGATGATGCTGCTTTATTTGAAAAATGCAGATTAGAAGTATTAATAGTCCCAGGAGAAGAAACTAATCTCAAAATTACTACTCCACAGGATTTAGCGATCGCTGAATTTATTTTGAAGAGTAGGGAGTAGGGGAGAGTAGGGAGTAGGGAGTAGGGAGTAGGGAGTTGGGAGTAGGGAGTAGGGAATTGGGAGTAGGGAGTTGAGAGTTGGGAGTAGGGAGTAGGGAGTAGGGAGTAGGGAGTAGGGAGTAGGGAGTAGGGAGTAGGGAGTTAGGAGTAGGGAGTAGGGAGTTGGGAGTAGGGAGTTGGGAGTTGGGAGTTGAGAGTTGAGAGTTGGGAGATAAAAAGAATTTTAACCTTTGACCTTTGACCTTTGACCTTTGACCTTTAACCTTTAACCTTTGACCTTTAACCTTTGACCTTTGACCTTTAACCTTTGACCTTTGACCTTTGACCTTTAACCTTTAACCTTTATAAATTGACATTTAATGAAAAATCTGGTAAGATCCGTGCCAACTTGCTTGGAATGTGTTTTCTTGAGTTGTGCATTGTCCATTGCGATTAATCGAAGGTGGATGTAAAAACGATGATTGTAGCGGCATCAAAGATTGAAGCGATTTTGTATTTGAAGGGAAAGCCCCTTTCGATTGGGGAGATAGCTGATTATGCGAAGTGCGATCGCGCCACGGCGGAGGAAGGGATAATTGAATTAGTCGATGAATACGCTCGTCGAGATAGCGCTTTGGAAGTTGTAGAAACACCTTCGGGCTATAGCCTGCAATTGCGATCGGATTTTCATGACTTGGTACAAACGCTGATTCCTGTGGAGTTGGGTGTAGGAGCGTTACGAACTTTGGCTGCGATCGCTCTTAATAGTCCGATGCTACAAAGCGATTTAATCAATTTACGCGGTTCGGGGGCGTATCAGCACGTTCCGGAATTGGTGGAGCTTGGTTTTGTCCGCAAACGACGTAGCGGCGATTCTCGTTCTTTTTCGCTGCAAGTTACCCCAAAATTTCATCAATATTTTCAAATAGACCAATTACCTCAACCTTTTTCTAATATTAACAAGCAACAACAACTCGAATTAGAATTACAATCAACAACCCCAGCGCCAGCGGAAAGCGCGTAAAACGGTAAAATTTGTTTTCAAGTAAGTGTAGTCGCCGATTTTCTTGATTTTACTAGTGAAAAATAGCTCGGACATCTGCTAGCACTGGGTTTTATTCTCCTACACACCCCTAAAGAAAAGATGTAATTACCTTAAATTTTCAGTAAGGTCAAGGTGCCTCATACCCAACCTATGGTTTAGAGTAGAATTAGCAACTCAGCGAATAAATTGCCAATGGTGTTCGATCCAGACTTTTTGAACGACAACTTCGACCAACACCCGAATCAAAATATTTTTGACAACATTGAGGAAAATCCCAATCAGTTGCTTAAATATCTTGAGCATCAACCTCCGGAGGTTTTAGCACGGGTAGCCCAGTCTGTCAGCCCCGAAATAAAACAAATCATTTCGCAAAATGTCCAAGGGCTTGTAGGAATGTTACCCCCCGCAAATTTTAACGTGCAGGTGACAACAGACAGGGATAATCTTGCTGGACTCTTAGCTTCAGCAATGATGACGGGGTATTTCCTGCGCCAAATGGAACAAAGAATGAATTTGGATAATTTAACTAACAAATAATGCTCGCTAGTTATGGGTTAAGAGCGTTAATTGATTGACGGCTTCGGGGTTATTACCATAAATTGCGATCGCCTAAAACCGTCAACTGCTAACACACTCTTAACTCTTAACTATTTCTATTTATAGGGATAAATCCCTGACTGCACTTTAAATGATTGAAGTTTGCCTTCTCGTTTAACTTGAATTTGCAGAATATCTCCCACTTTCGAGGATTCAACAAATTTTTGTACTTGTGCGGAAGATTTTACGGGTTGTCCGTTAAGTGTTTCGATAATGTCCCCAGGGCGCAATCCAGCATCTTCTGCGGGGGAATCCGAAGTAACTCTTCTAACTAGAATTCCAGTTTCCTGTTTTAATGAAAGCGATGTTTCTTGATCGAGCTGCTTTTTCTTACTAGGAGTCAAATCCACCATTTCGATACCCAGGAATGGATGTTGTACTTCTCCTTTACTAAATAATTCGTCGGCAATACGGG
Organism: Rivularia sp. (in: cyanobacteria); assembly: GCA_965234645.1. Taxonomy (GTDB): domain Bacteria; phylum Cyanobacteriota; class Cyanobacteriia; order Cyanobacteriales; family Nostocaceae; genus Rivularia. Next base: position 2,686,886 of record OZ248344.1, read on the forward strand.
CGGCAGTTTCAATCGGAATCGCAAATCCTAACCCTTGTGCGTCGGCGCGAATCGCCGTATTAACCCCAATCACTTCACCTCGCGAATTTAATAAAGGTCCCCCAGAATTACCGGGGTTGATCGCAGCGTCTGTTTGAATAAAGCTAACTCGCTTATCTGGAACTCCTACTTGAGCGCTTGTGCGATCCGTAGCGCTAATAATTCCAATTGTGACAGTATTATCCAAACCCAAAGGATTACCAATGGCGATCGCCCATTGCCCCGGAATCAAGTTTCGAGAACTTCCTAATTTAACGTTGGGTAGTTTGGTTGAAGGAATCTTGACAACGGCTACATCGGTGATTTTATCAACGCCAACCACCTTACCTTCAAAAGTGCGACCATCTTTGAGCGTTACCTGTACGGTATCTGTATCTGCGACTACATGGGCATTGGTGAGTAATTTACCATCGTCGCTTAAGATAAAACCCGATCCCGTACCGCGCTCAATTCTTTCTTGAGGAAACGGTTGCTCATCCTCTCCAAAAAATCGACGTAGGAGAGGATTTTTCAATGCTTGTGAGATTGGATTTGCTACTTTACGGGTAGCATTAATACGGACTACCGCAGACCCCGTTTTTTGTACTGCCGTAGCAATAAAATTCATGTCACCGCCTTCGTTTTCACCAACGGATCTTCCTACCGGACGGTTAATAACACTTTCTGGAGGCAAAGCTACTGTAACATTTTTAAAATTATTAAAAGAACGACTTTGTGGCAGCAGATAGCGACTTCCAAATAAACCTGCACCACCACCAATCGCCACTAAAGAGAGGGAAACAACTATTTGTTTTACAGATAACTTCATAACCATAACGTTCAAAGACAGCAATGCAGATGCTAATTTCTAGATTTAGTCAAGTAGACCAGTTGACATTTGAGAACAAATGAGTAAAAATATTCATCTTTAAATACTAAAATCAATAGAAGTCATAGTTGGAATTACTTAGTGAAATACAGACTTTTGACTTCTGACCTCATTAGTTATCAGTTGCGCGTTGCTAGTAATTAATTGAAAAAAGAATAGATGAATAGATATCCTTTTTATTCTATGTAAACTTTGTTAAACAAAGTGTTTGCTAGCAAGCGTTAGCTGTTAACTAATTAATGTGCCGATACTAAATCTTTAAAATAATCTATAAATAAACTTATCATTTTTTTATATACATGAGCTTCCGTTATTGTTCAGACTTGTTTTGTAGTTTAGTCGGTATAGTTGGATTAATATCCACATCGACTAACTTAGCCTTGGCACAGTCGAAGGAAAGAAATTGTCCAACACCAGCCTTGGAACGTTTTGTGCGCCATCAAGTAGCACCAGAAGAAACTCTAGAAGTCATAGCACAAAACTATAGTATTACTCCTGCAACCATTATCGGCATGAATCCTACAATACGTAACGGTAAAGTTACTGTAGGTAAAAATTTAATTATTCCTCCCTATGATGGGATTGTAGTAAAAGTGCCGAGCGGACAGAATTGGCGACAAGTAGCAGCAAAACATAAAATTCGTGCCGACGCGCTTTTTGAGGTTAATGGTTGTCAAGAAAATCCGAGAGTAGTTTTTGTTCCGCAATTGAACAAATCATCAAATTCGACTCAAACAGCATCAATTATCGATACTATTTCTAATTCTAGTAAATTAATTGGATATCCTCTACCAAAAAACACTGGTGTTGCGTTCCCCTATGGATGGCAAATAAATCCAAACAACGGTGACGTGTTCTTTCATAGCGGTATAGACTTGTCAGCACAACCGGGAACCCCCGTACAAGCAATTGGTGAGGGGGTAGTAGTATTTGCCCAAGAACAAGGCTCTTACGGCAACTTAGTCATAATAAATCACAGCAGCGGAATGCAAAGCCGCTATGCCCACCTTAAGGATATCAAAGTTAACGTTGGCGAGGAAGTCAATAAAGGTGATTTAGTCGGAAGCGTCGGAACCACCGGAACACCAACTTTGAAAAAAACCCACCTGCATTTTGAAATACGGAGCAGTTCATCTTTAGGTTGGGTAGCGAAAGATCCTAATGATTATTTGAAGTAATTGGGGATGGGGAGAGGGGGAGATGGGGGAGAGGGGGGAGAGAAAATTTAACCTCAACCTCAGCCCTCAGACTGGAAGTCTGGGCTACACAAACGAAGCCCACCTTCGTGGGCTAATAGGTAATATAAGAGGATGTTTCAAAAGTCTTCTTGTCGGTAGCAAAACGTTCTAGATCCTCCATTATCCCCTGCTGAGTTGGGGGACTTCGATCCGATCCCCCCCTTTTTAAGGGGGGTTAGGGGGGATCGACAAGTGCCTAAAATCACAGCTAACCACTTTCAAACATCCTCTAAGATTCAAAATAGAAAATTTTATAATTCCTAACTCCTAACTCCTAACTCCTCACTCCTGACTGTCTTCATTCCCGATAAAGCAAATCTTTTAAATGCTGCATCGGCAAGTTCTGTGTAATCGATGACTCCGGGGATTACCACGGGTGAGGTGCAGTCTTCGAGAAGATGAATTTTTTGGGCAAGGTTAATATCTATTTTCTTAATATCTGTTAATAAATCGTCGATCGTCCAAGCTACGCAGTGACTTTTTGCTTGTCCGGCAATGATGATTTTATCAAAGTCTAAAAGCTGTTTGATTAAACGAGTATTTTTTTGGGCAATTTGACTATTATCAAAACTTTGTAATACTTCCGGGCTTAATACCGAATAATTTTCTGTTAAAGGATTATTTCCCTTGATTTCAAATTGTGCTTGAGAGTTGCGAGCGATCGCGTGAAAAAATATTGCTTCCTCCACGGCAGAAACCAAAGCATGACCAATTCCACCTAACATGGAATGATAAGCCCAAACCGTGAGGGGATATTTGCCGTTGTCGGTGAGTTTCTTGACGTAATGATAAGCGTATTTTTCTAAAAACTCGTAATCGTATCCCAAACTATAGCTAACCGCCGGATTAACTTTCCAATTACCATTATCAATATCATCTGGAACAATATTAGTAGCCGAAGGAATCGGATGTTCCCCTGCGGAATTTACCCAAAACACCGGATGAAAAATTTGCATCGCGGTGTGAGTATCCATCGTAGGAACGATTGTAGTAATTTCACCCAAATTACGATAAATAAATTCACACAGACGCACGTTATCTGCGATCGCACCTTTTCCCGACTTGCCACCAACGAATAATTCAAATTCGGGAATACAAAAAGTATTTTGAACATCAATTAACAGCAGACAAACCCGACTTTTATCTTCAGAAGCTGGTTTGATATTGTGTTGCTTTGCCCATTCTTCAGCATCGATGGAACGTTGTTGGTAAGATACCCGCCAGATTTCGCCGACTTTTGCGGGGTTGAAATGTGGGGGGATGGGGAGTTGGGGGTTCATTTTTATTATTCTATATCGTTGACAATATATTAATAATATGTGTCTCAGTAGGGTGTGTGACGCTATGAAAAAATTGAGCGTAGCAATAAGCGTTGTAGCGTCACGTACCATCAACAATTTATGACAACATCGTAAGATAATTGACCTGGCGAATATAATTCACGGCTACACAAGCAAAACCCACCTGCGTGGGTTAAAAATATAATTGCGATCGCGTTAGTTTTAATAAATGTTTATCTTTGTCAATAAAATGAATTGTAAAGAACTAATTGAGCGTTATCAAGCAGGTGAAAGAGATTTTTCTGGTGTTGATTTGAGTAGGATTAATTTTGATGAGATAAATCCAAGTTTGGATAATATTATCAACTTAAGCGAATCTAATTTTACAGAAGCTAATTTAAGTAATGCTAATCTTTCTTATATAAGCTTTACAGATACTAATTTTACCAATGCTAACTTTACAGATGCTAATTTGACTTATGTATTTTTGTATAATGCTATTTTTGAAAACGCTAATTTAACTAAAGCTACTATTTATGCTGATTATTTATCAAGTGCGATTTTTAGAGGTGCGAATCTTCATCAAGCAAGAATGAAAGATTGGTTTCAAGATTATGACGAAGTAATAATGAAACTTAGTAATCGTGCTGCATTATGTGGAACTGATTTAGAAAGAGCTAACCTTAGTAATATAAATTTGGAGTCAGCAGATTTACAAGATGCAATTCTTTTAGAAGCTAACTTACAAAATGCAAATCTTGATAAAGCCTATTTGAATTGTGCTAACTTAATTGGTGCTGATTTAAGTCGTGCTAGTTTCAAAGATGCAATTCTCGAAAGAGTACTTTACAGCCCAGAGACAATTTTTCCAGAAGGAACCGACCTAAGTGAAGCTTACTTAATTGCACCAGGTGTTGACTTAAGTATGATTGACTTTGAGCATGGTACCTACAGAGATTTCAATTTTCGTGGTGCTAACCTTTCTCATGCTAATTTGAGAGGAGCAAAACTATGGCGGAGTAATTTTCAGGATGTTAATTTAAGCGGTGCTGATTTACGAGAAGCTAAACTTGGGGGAACTAATTTCAGAAATGCGAATTTAAGCGGTGCTATTTTTAGTGGCTCACTTAAACATACAGATTTACGAGGTGCGAATTTAACTGGAGCAAATCTTAGTGAAGCTGATTTAAGTAAAGCTTTATATAGTCCAGAAACAATTTTTCCTCCCGATACTGATTTGTCGAAAGCATATTGTATTTGTCCGGGTAGTAATCTAAGAAATGCTGATTTATATGGATTGAATCTAGATGATGTTGATTTAAAAAATGCTGACTTAAGAAATGCTTGCTTACACGCTGCGGAATTAAAAGGTGCTAACTTCAGTAATGCTAATTTATCTTACGCTAATATTATTAAATCAGATTTACGAGGAGCAAATTTTCATCGAGTTAACTTTGGTCGTAGTGTTATAGAAAAATGTGATTGTACTGGTGCTAGCTTTACAGCAGTACCAGACTTTCAATCTTCGCTATATGACAATGATTTTACTAATGCTGATTTTAGTCAATCATGCTTAGATTCTTCTTATTTCCAATGCTCAATTTTTGATAACACTAAATGGGAAAAAGCAAACCTACTTAACTCATATATTTTTGGATATGATGAAAAATATCTAAATTTTAATGTAAAACGCGCAGTTTTAACAGATGGTGGTTTGGCTTCGTTCATTAAAATGGGTGTCGATGTAAGCGACGCTATTTACGTTAGCGACGAAGAATTTATTAACCCAGAAGGAAATCAACCATTGGGTTTAATTCGGTTACATGAAAATGCTGATTTAAGCGGATTAGATTTAAACGGTTGTAATTTTAGTAGACTTGATTTAACGAATGTAAATTTTACCGGAACTAATTTAAGCGGTGCAATTTTTATTTGCACGGAATTAAAAAACCCCAATTTCACAAATGCTGATTTACGAAATGCTGATTTGCAAAGTGCTGAGTTTGATAATCCTAATTTTACAAATGCAAATTTAAAAGATGCTGATATCAAAAATGCTCATCTAGATAATGCTATTTTCTGCAATACTATTATGCCCGACGGAAGTATTAGGAATGATAATTGTTAGTTAGTAGTTAGTAGTTTGTAGGTTAGGTAGAACGAAGTGAAACACAACAATTTATCATGATAGATATGTTGGGTTTCGTTCCTCAACCCAACCTACAACCTACTCGCAATTAACCTATCATTTCTGCCTTGGAATAAATTCTCAGGAACCCACAACAAAGTCTGATAAATCAGACTGAGTTCTTTTAGTGCGTTTCAACGTACTTTGTATATGAGCCTGGGAATTTATTCCAAGGTGGTGTTGAGAATAGTGCTGTCCGGTAAAATAAATAGAAATAAAACGGAATTGGTCATAATTAATCAACAGAATATTAATATAATTAAATTTGTTCAAAAAATCAAAGCTGATTCCTATAAATATAAAAATTGATAAGGTTAATAAAATGAATTGCCAAGAATTAATTGAGCGTTATCAAGCAGGTGAAAGAGATTTTTATAGTCTTGATTTGAGTAATGCTGTTTTTAGCGGAGCTAACTTAGAAGAGTTAAAGATTAGTGGTAGTAAGTTAGATAACGTGCATTTTAAAGATTGTAATTTAAGTGGTGCCAATTTATCTAACAATAGTTGTGAATGTGCTAAGTTTGAAAATACTAACTTAACTTATGCTAAGTTGAGTAGCAGTGATTTTATTCAAGCAAATTTTATAAATTCAAATCTGAACAATACTGATTTTAGTTTTTCAAATTTTATCGATGCAAATTTAGGTACTTCTAGCTTAGTTGATGTAAATCTAAATAAAGCAATTTATAGTCCTAAAACTATTTTTCCTGACAACACAAATCTTGAAGGTTTATATTTAATTGCTCCAGGTGTAAATCTCAGTTATATGAATTCAAGTTATGCAGGGGGAAAACTACGAGGTGTCGATCTTTCCCAAGCAGATTTAAATAATGCTCGTTTATCTCATGCCGATTTAACAAATACTAATTTAACAGGTGCTAGTTTACGTCATGCTAATTTATATGCTGCTGAATTATGTAACACAAATTTTACGAATGCTGATTTAAGTTACGCCCATTTAGATGTAGAACTTGAAAAAACTAATCTAAGTGGTGCTATTTTGTGGGGAGCAGAATTACGAAGCGACTTGAGAAATGTTGATGTAAGCAAGATTAATCTTAATGGTGCAAATTTAGAATTATCTAACTTAGAAGGTATCAACTTAAGTGGTAAAAACTTGAGATATACTCAGTTAAGTCGAACAAATCTAAGATTTGCAAATCTTCGTAAAACTATTCTTGGTGGTTTATTTGAAAGGACGGATTTACGAGGTGCTAATTTAAGTGAATCAGACCTTAGCAATGCCGATTTAAGTAAAGCTATCTACGATTCAGAAACAGTTTTTCCTAATGGTACTAATCTTTCTACACTATATAGCATAAGTCCTGGAGCAAATTTAGAAGGGGCTGACTTAAAATATATAGATTTGAGGAATGTTAATTTAAAAGGTGCAAATCTTAGAAATGCGAAATTAAAGAACGTTGATTTTAGAGGAGCAGATTTGAGTGATGCCGACTTAACTAATGCCGATCTTACATATGCAAAATTAGAAAATACTAACTTTAACCGCAGTAATTTACAAGAGGTTGATTTACAAGGTTGTAAAATTACCAATGTTAATTTCAAAGAGGCAAATTTAAGTCAGGCTAGCTTATTTCATACAATGATGTATAACTGCGATTTAACAGGCGCAAATTTGACTGAAATCCACATACTTCAATCTGAATTGGAATTCTTAAATCTCACGAATGCTTGTTTAGATGAATATTCCTTCGCTGAAGTTAGTTTAGGATCTGTAATTATGCCTGATGGAAGCATTCGGACTGAATACTTTTGGTAGCTAATTTCTGTAGTTTTTTGGTTGGGTAGAAGGAAATGAAACATAAGAATTTACGATCGAGATATGTTGGGTTGAGGAACGAAACCCAACCTACGAACGAAACCCAACCTACGAACTATATATCCCGCAAGCTACCGATCGCGTCTACAATTATTCTTCCTAAAACGGTTATTGTATAGCCTATATCTAGATAATTACCTAACCGCGTGCAATCATAAAGCTGTTTTATCCAAATTATTAACTTTTTTCCAAGAAATTTAACATCTAAACGGCTTTAATTATGGCAATCTGAAAAACAGAATGTTTGAAAATTTGATATCTTCGCTACAGAATTTTACTTAAACAGGTTATGCAAACCCTGCCAACACCAACAACTGCTAATAACGCATCTACGACTCCCGCTTTTGAAACCACTATTAAGCGGCGCAAAACCCGCCCTGTAAGGGTCGGAGATGTTACCATCGGGTCGGGGTACCCCGTGGTGGTACAGTCGATGATTAATGAGGATACTTTGGATATCGCCGGTTCCGTGGCTGGTATTCGTCGCTTGCATGAAATCGGCTGCGAAATTGTCCGAGTCACCGTACCGAGTATGGCTCATGCTAAAGCTTTATCTGAAATTAAACAAAAGTTAAAGCAAACTTACCAAGATGTGCCAATTGTTGCCGACGTACATCACAACGGTATGAAAATTGCTCTGGAAGTTGCCAAGCATATTGAAAAGGTACGGATTAATCCGGGGTTGTACGTTTTTGAAAAACCAGATGTCAATCGAACGGAATATACTAAGGCTGAATTCGATGAAATTGGCGAAAAAATAGCCGAAACCATGAAGCCTTTGATCGTTTCTCTACGCGATCGAGGGAAAGCGATGCGAATCGGAGTCAATCACGGTTCCCTCGCCGAAAGAATGCTGTTTACTTACGGCGATACTCCGGAAGGAATGGTGGAATCGGCACTGGAATTTATTCGTATTTGCGAATCTTTAGATTTTCATAATATCGTAATTTCACTGAAGGCTTCGCGGGTGCCGGTAATGTTGGCTGCTTATCGGTTAATGGCGCAACGGATGGATGATGAAGGTATGGATTACCCCCTGCATTTGGGCGTTACGGAAGCTGGAGATGGGGAATACGGACGAATTAAGTCTACGGCGGGAATTGCTACTTTGTTAGCCGATGGGATTGGCGATACAATTCGGGTTTCTTTGACCGAAGCACCGGAAAAAGAAATTCCAGTTTGTTATAGTATCTTGCAGGCTTTGGGATTGCGGAAGACAATGGTAGAATATGTCGCTTGTCCTTCCTGCGGTCGCACTTTGTTTAATTTAGAGGAAGTGCTGCACCTGGTGCGCGAAGCAACCAGTCACCTCACGGGATTGGATATCGCGGTTATGGGCTGCATCGTCAACGGTCCGGGAGAAATGGCTGATGCCGATTACGGTTATGTCGGCAAGACTCCCGGCTTAATCTCACTTTACAGGGGTAGAGAGGAAATTAAAAAAGTTCCTGAAGATAAAGGTGTGGAGGAATTGATAAACTTAATTAAAGCCGACGGACGTTGGGTCGAACCCGATCGCAAAAAAGGTTCGTAAAACAAAATTCTTGCTAGTTTTGCAATACACCGCAAAGCTAGCCGGATTATCGGAAAAATTTACCGAAATAACAAATTATGCTCGATCTGTACAGTGATAGGCTGTGTTAGATTGAGCATACTGACTATGTAAATTCAGTCTGGCACTGTAATATGGTGATTACTAGAAGTGGACTTGTTTTAGGTGCTACAGCCCTGACGCTTTCTACGATTGCTGTCGCGGGTTTTGGCATCCATTCACAAGGACAAGCCTTATTTAAAGAAGGTCCTAAAGAGATAGTAGACGAAGTTTGGCAAATTATTCATCGCCAATATGTAGATGGCACATTCAATCAGGTAGATTGGCAAGCTGTTCGTCGCGAGTACTTGAATAATAAGACTTATACGAACAAGGAGCAAGCCTACAAATCCATCCGGGAAATGCTTAAAAAGCTGGACGATCCCTATACCCGGTTTATGGACCCCAAAGAATTCCAGAATATGCAGGTGGATACTTCTGGGGAGCTGACTGGTGTTGGTATCACAATTGGTCTTGATGATGAAACTAAAAAGTTGACCGTCATTGCCCCATTGGAAGATACCCCAGCATTTGAAGCTGGTATCTTGGCAAAAGATATTATTACCAAAATTGATGGTAAAAGCACCAAGGGGATGGATACTAACCAAGCGGTAACTTTAATTCGAGGTGAACCTGGAAGTAAAGTTAAGTTAACTATTTCTCGTAATGGGAAAGAAAAAGACTATTTAATTACGCGAGCAAAAATCGAAATTCATCCGGTCGATTATTCATTAAAACGAACTCCTGCCGGTAATACTGGTTATATTCGTCTCAAGCAGTTTAGCGCTAATGCTTCTAAAGAAATGCGCGATGCTATTAGAGATTTGGAGAAGAAGAACGTCGATGGATATGTTCTCGATTTGCGTAATAATCCAGGCGGTTTGTTGTTCTCCAGTATCGAAATTGCTCGGATGTGGCTCAAGGATGGTACGATTGTTTCCACCATTGACCGCAAAGGAGTGGTAGAAAAAGAGGCAGCAACCGGGCGATCGCTTACTGACAAACCATTAGTCGTTTTGGTAGATAAAGGGAGTGCTAGTGCCAGTGAAATCCTTTCTGGTGCGTTGCAGGATAATAAGCGTGCTGTTTTAGTCGGCAGTAAGACTTTTGGTAAGGGCTTAGTGCAGTCAGTACGTCCCCTTAATGACGGTTCCGGAGTTGCAGTCACGATTGCTAAATATCATACCCCCAGCGGTGCAGATATTAATAAAGCCGGCATTAAGCCAGATATCAAGGTAGAGTTGAGCGACGAACAGCGACAAAATTTGTGGCTCAAAGAACGCGATAAACTTGCTACCTTACAAGATCCACAATTTGCCAAAGCTGTGGAAGAATTGAGAAAAGAAATTGCTGCAAAAGGCAATACTAGAGCGCAGACAAAGTAGTTAGGAGTTGTAGAGACGCGATATATCGCGTCTATACAGGAATTAGAATTTGTTAAAGCAGCATTTTATTATTTATCTAATTTTTACTCTTTACTTTTAATTTCTATTTAAACTGGCTGACATTTTCCCGCCCTAATTAACCCTATGCGGCGGGTAATGGCATCTTCAATCGAATTAAAAGGTCCCCACTTCTCTATAATCTCCCTATCGTCTTCAGATGCTGGTTCGCTGGAGACGATTTCGCAATTTCCGGTTAAACTTTTGATAATATACCACTTTTGTGAAGATTCCATAAATTAAATTAGCTAAAAATTATTTAAGTTGACTTCAAAATTTTAATCAAATCGCTTAACGAGACAGAGGCTTTTGCATTTGTAAATTTTGCAGTTTGGGAGCGGAATAAATTGTCTGTATGGACAAGTAACTAAAAATTATTAAAGCTAGTCCAGAAACTACTCCTATTACCAAACCAATGTACAAAGGTGATTTGTGAGGAAAATTAGAAATTGTTGTATCGCTAACTGAAGCTCGATCTAAATTGCTTGGCGGTAATGTTGTTGATGGTATTGGATCGCTTGGGCTTGAGTCAAATCCCTCTAATGATGTTAATTTTTCTGGTGCAACTGGGTGAGTTTCCCTTTGGGAGAGGGCAATTGAACAATTTAATCTGATGTTTGCGTCTTGTAAAGCTGCATTCGATCGGATTCGCGGATATAAATCGGTCAACTGTATGAGTGCTGCAAGTGCTTCTTTTGCCGATTTATATCGGTTCTGAGAATGATAGCATACCATTTTATTGATTATTACAGCTAAGTTCGTATTAACTTTAACTAAGTGTTGCCAAGTAATTTCACCAGTATTCGAGTCTTTTGGTAATTGTATGGGATGAACTCCAGTAAGTGCTTGAATGCCGATCGCACCAAGGGCATAGATATCACTACTAGGAACTGGTCTACCTTGATGCTGTTCGTAAGGCATATAGCCCGGTGTACCAATTGCAATAGTTGTACTATCGGCATGACGTTGATTGTGAAACAATTCATTCCAAATTGGCTTCACAGCACCAAAATCAATCAGCACTAATCGATTGTCTTTTTCGCGTCTCATAATATTGCTCGGCTTGATATCGCGATGAATTAGCCCTTGAGCGTGAACGCACATCAGAATACACAAAACTTCTTGCAGTAATTCAATTACTTGAGTTTGTGTCCAGGGCTTACCGGGCTTCAATTCACTGCTGAGGGAATGCCCTTTGATAAACTCTTGTACTAAATAAAACTCTCGATCGCATTCAAAATGATTTAAAAGATGAGGAACGTATTCATAGTTGTCTAATTTTACCAATGCTTCAACTTCGCGGATAAATAACCGTCTGCGGGTTTTCACTGGCAGCGCAATTCTATCGCTAGGTAGAAAATGTTTGACAACACAAGTGGGATAATTAGCAACAGTAATGTCACGGGCAATATACGTTTGACAGAATATTCCTTGATTGAGAAACCGAATTACTTGATAGCGATCGCATATAGATTTGCCTATCATAACTTTTTCTTATGATAATTATTAAGAATATATATAGCGTTTTTACTTAAACTATATCAACCTATAATTAATATTTTAGGAAGCTTTGCGTAAAATAAGCGAAAGTCATATCTAAACTTTACTTTTTAAAAAGAAAAATTTCAATTTACGATTTTTCATTAAAAATGAACAATACTACTAAGAAACTTATTCCCCTCAGCAGAGATTCCATACAATTAATCAAAGGTTTGATTGTTGGCAAAGTGCTGACAATCTTGGTTATGGGCGGGTTGTGGCTTTTGGTAAGGCAGTATCTAGGAGCGTCTAAGGGTAGTATCGTTAATCGGGGAACTCCAAGTGCTTCACAGACTGAGGCTTCAACCTTTAAAATGGTAAGCAATGTTCCCATCGGCTCGTTTAAATATGGTGGAAGTACCGCTTGGGCACCGATTCGACAACTAGTGCATTCTTTAATCCAGAGCGATCGCCCCGAATTAAAATTACGATATGCAACCCAAGCAAGTAATCCGAGTTCGGCAACGGGTATTGAGATGTTGTTGGATGGAAAAATAGACTTTGCTCAGTTGTCGCGTCCCCTGACAAAATCGGAATACGAAGCAGCCGCACAAAAAGGTTTTACGCTCAAACAGCGTCAGGTTGCTACTGACGGAGTAGCGGTAGCAGTCAACCCAACGCTATCCGTTTCTGGTTTAACTGTCGAACAGTTGCGGCAAATTTATTTAGGTAAAATTACTAATTGGAAGCAATTAGGCGGTTCCGATTTACCGATAACGCCTTTTTCCGATAATTCACAAGAAGTCAAATTAAGATTATTTACCGAAGAAGAATTAGGTAAGCAAAATTTAGGCTCTAACGTGCAGTATGTTAATACTCCCACCGAAGCATTGCGCCAAGTCAGTCAAAATAAAGGCGGCGTGTATTTAGGTTCGGCGCAAGCTATAGTGCCTCAATGTACCGTAAAACCTTTAGCTTTGGGTATCAGTAAAGACAACTTAGTTAACCCTTTTAGCGGAAAATTAGTACCGTCGAATCAGTGTCCGCAAACGCGCAATTATGTAAATACCAACGCGATTAAAAACGGTAGTTATCCACTAAAGAGCAAATTGTTTGTAGTTACCAAGCAAAATAACGGTCGGGAAGAGCAGATTGGGAATGCTTATACAAGATTGTTGCTGACTTCGGAAGGACAAAAGGCGATCGCTGAAGCTGGTTTTGTTCCTTTTCGTTAGATAATTTGTGTCCGGCATTTTGACATTTCGTAACAAAGTTTCAACTACGAAACTCAGAGGTAATAATTCTTGAGTAAGTTGTTCGTTTATTTGGCGAGCAACTTCTTGGCGTTTAACTGTACGTACCGCTAAACGATTTCTTTCATCGTTTTACTCTTATGAATTCGAGTTTTGGGTTTAATTAGACTTTAAAAAAAAATTATAAATGGTTATTCCGTTTTTAATATATGGCATTAAATAGTTGTTCACAGGGAATAGGGAACAGGGGATAAAGAAAAAAGACGGATTAATCTCGTCTGCGAAGACACCGCAACGAAAAAATCATATTTGCGATCGTGCCTGATTATGAATTCAAGACAACCGGGAATGTCCTGAAACTTGATTTCTACTACAATCGATCGCAAACCCGTTCTAACTTTTTTAGTCATAAGAACCACCTTTGCGGTATATCTATGTTAGCGCTGTACGATCCGGCGCTTGAAACGCGAGTACAAGTATCGTATTGTCTTTAAAATTTATTTAACAAAAGGTAAAAAAAGACTATATTTATATCTAAAATCAAACTTTTACAAATAAGTCTCGTTGCAGCAGTAGGAGCGTCAAATAAAACCGTAATTTGGGAGAAAATCCATGAAACAACTACTTTATAAACATCGACTGACTGCGTTTTTGAGTGCAATCTTGTTAAGTGCGTCGATCGCTCCTGTAAAAGCCAATGAAGCCGATTTTTATCAATTTGACCCCGTTCCGCAAAAATTAGCCCAGTACGCTCGCGACAGTGCCACAACTTATTTAAATCAGGGTTTGCAGTTGATTCAGGAGGGAAGAGCAGAAGACGCAATTAACGCTTTTAACCAAGCGATTCAGTTAGACCCATCTTTAGCACCAGCTTATTATAATTTAGGATTGGCACTGCGACAGATAGGACAATTACAGCAGAGTGCGAATGCTTTTTATCAAGCTACCCAAGTTGACCCCAAGTTTGCTTTAGCTTATGCAAATTTAGGCGGTGCTTTGTTGGAAGGAAATAATTTCAACCAAGCTGAAAATTATTTACAGCGAGCTATACAAATAGATTCAAAATTAGGAGTTGCTCACTACAATCTTGGTTTATTGTATCAGCAAAAAGAAGATTGTAAGCAAGCAGTTAAATCATTTAGAAAAGCGAGTAAATATAGCAACAAAGCACCAGAACCTGCTTATCAAATTGGCTTATGTTATATGCAAGAACGCAAACTAGATAGTGCCAAAAATGCTTTTAATCAAGCAGTAAAAATTAATCCAAGATATCCCGAAGCACATTACAATCTCGGTTCGGTTTTATATAGCCAAGGCAAGCACGAACAAGCTTTAGAAGCATTTAGAAAAGCCGCAACTGCTAACCCAGATTATCCTAGTGCTTATTACGGTGCTGGGTTGGCATTTATGCAACTTAAACAATATCCAGATGCTATGCGTGTATTACAATACGCTAGGGATTTATTCATAGCACAAAATAATCCTCAGTGGGCTAATAATGCCGAGCAACTTATGCAGCAAGCACAGAATTTTTCCGGCTCAATTCCTCGATAAAAAGTTACTCATATTGCTGTTAACATTGTCTAACTCACGTCACAATATAAAGAATTGCTTGAACAATGGCTGGTGTGGTCTGTAGTTCACTTGGAAATCTATGTTTATGTTCGTGAAAAAACGTCCCAAAAGCCAATTTTTATTGTGGAATCGTTGGTTAGATAGGCATAGAATAGTCAGCAACATGGAGACTTTTTGTGACTTAATTGTCATTTCTCTATGTTTTTGTTTGTTCGCCGTGATGGTAATTCAGCTATGGGGAATATTTAAAGCCCTAATGCTCTCTGTTGATTATCAACAGGTGACTGCAAAAATGCTATTTATTTTAATTTTGGTCGAGTTATTTCGATTATTAGTGGTGTATCTACAAGAGCATAGCATTGCGGTTGGAGTCGCCGTAGAAGTAACGATTGTATCTTTGCTGCGAGAAGTAATTGTCCACGGTGCGATGGAAATTTCGTGGATTCAAGTAGCGTGTATTTGTGGTTTATTAATAATTTTGGGTTTATTACTACTGGTGTGCGCTAAGACTCCGCACATGGATTGTATTAGCGCTAATACTAAATATTGTCCTTTTATTTATGGTGACGACGATCGAGAGTCTAAGGGAGGTTGTAACCAAGAAAGAACGTCGAATTATTATCAGGATAGGCAGGTTAAGACTTAGCCTTTTTCACTATTTTAATTCGATCGAAACCCGTCATTGACGGGTTTTTTTGAATCGGGAATTGGTAATTGTTAATTCACATTTTGCACCTCTTTCAGAAACCCGGTTTCTTTTCGTGGAAACATGATTTTCTCGTGGTGTTACCAGCATATTCCGGGTTTCTTTGTGCAAGTTGCTCGTTCTGTAATTGCTTATATCCTTTGTTATGTTGCGATCGCGTAAGTCCTATTAATATCAAAACGGTGCGTTAGGCGTGAAATACATACTTTGCCACAGTCCGAATTAGCGATCGCGCCATAACACACTCTACTCTTTGATGTAACTCAAATCTAGCACCAGTTTCAGAAACCCGGTTTCTTTCTAGTTTCACAACGAGATATCAACGCTTTCACGACAAGAAACCGGGTTTCTTTGGGCGGAATTGAGAATGGTGCAAGATGTTAGATGTAATAAATATCTTTTGAGGAAATAATACAACTATTAAATTTGTTCAAATTAGAATACCTCTAAAGAAGTATTTTGAGTCTATAGCAAGGATGTTTTCGATCGTACCCTTTTGGAGGGATGAATAACTTTGAATAAATCGTTAAAAGTTAATTACAAACAAATTGGAGGATACATTTATGACCGTTGCAAACGCTAGCACTCAACCAATTAGCGATCTTGAATACAATTTTCTTACCGTATTGCATAACAAAGCTGAAGCAATTAGAGCTTACGATACCTATATCAAAGACGCACAAGCCGCTGATTCTCAGCCTTGTGTAGAATTGTTCCAAAAGATGCGTCAAACTGAGATGGAGCAAGCCCAAGAAATTCGTCGCCATCTTCAGCAAGTAATGCAGAACGGTAAAATGTGATTTTTTGAAATATCGCAGCTAAGAAACCCGGTTTTTCTAAAAAGCCGGGTTTTTGGGTACTTCTAAATTATTCCAATGGAGTGGGAGTTATAGATTCATTTTTCAATAATTTGACCAAAATCTTATCAACGCGATTGCCATCCATATTCATGACTTCAAAGCACATTCCCTTCCATTCAAAGTTATCTGTAGCGACGGGAATACGACCTAAATGAGTCATTACCAAACCGCCTAATGTTTGATAACTACCGCGATACTGCAATGAGTTTTCTTCTTCTATTTCAAAAAGTTCAAAAAACTCATCCATAGTTAACATTCCGTCTAATAACCACGAACCATCATCTCTTTGCACCGCTTGTGGAACTTCTTCTTCTTCGTCGTTAGGAACATCACCGACAATTTCAATTAATATATCATTAAGAGTTAGCAATCCTTGAATTACTCCATATTCATCTACAACTAACGCAACATGATTAACGGTTTGCTTGAATAACTCTAAAACTTTTAACCCACGGGTGCTTTCGGGTACGAATATCGGCTCTCGCAATCCGACAGTTAAATCCATCATCTCTCCGGTAAAACTGCGAGCTAATAAGTTTGTGACTGGAATAATTCCTAATATATTATCCAATCCTTCCTGACACACCGGATACCGCGAATAACCATTTTCAATTATTTTCTCGCGATTTTGAGCCGCGCTATCTTCCAAATCTAACCAGATAATTTCTGGGCGCGGTGTCATGAACGAACTCACCGGGCGATCGCCTAAACGAAAAACCCGCTCAACCATGTCCTGTTCTACTTCTTCAAAGGTTCCTTCTTCGGTACCCTGTTCGATTAATATTTTAATTTCTTCTTCTGTAATTTGTGGTTGGTTATTCGGTCTTATTCCTAATAATCGCACTATTGTATCTGTAATAAAACTTAAAAGCGAAACAATAGGGTAAGTAATTTTAACTAAAGCTTTCATCGGTAACGCGACGATCGAAGCAATAGACTCTGGATGATTTAAAGCCACACGCTTGGGTACGAGTTCGCCCAAAATTATTGCTATAAAAGTAATTATTAATACTGCAAGTCCGCGAGATGCTTGTACTTGATATAAAGGAATAAAATCTAAAATAGGATATATTCTTTCGGCAATGATTTTTTCTCCATAGGCACCAGCGACAATGGTGACTAAAGTTATTCCCACTTGCACGGTACCCAGGAATCGGCTAGGAGAAGAAGCTAAGTCAAAGGCGGCTTTAGCTCTGGTGTTTCCTTGATTGGCGAGCTGTTGCAAGCGGATTTTACGAGCGGAGACGATCGCCAACTCGGACATGACAAACATGGCGTTAGCGAAAATCAGCAGAAAAACAATTAATAATTCGAGATTGGAGGACATTCTAAAAATTGCCGTTCGATATGCGGCTAACTGTGAATCGTTTTAATTTGTAAGTATCTAGCACCAAGGCGTAAAAAATAAAAGACTCTAAATACATAAAATTTGGTTTTACAAAAAAAATGTTGCCTTCTTTCAGAACACGCGCTACGTATAGTCGCCCAAAGTGTTAGTCGTAATTTTACTAGGGAAAAATGATTTTAAAGCAAAATTTTCGGTTGACGCTTCTAAAATAGTTAAATAGGCATTCATCAACCACGACTGCTTGCCTGTATTTTAGAAAAGGGCGAATTTAGCCAAAAATTTCTGAATGGATCGAGGTAAAAGGTATTTTGTTTACTTTCATCCCTAAATCGGGGTTTAATCTTGCTTAACATTTGATTATTTACTTTCACCTTTGATGGTGTGGCTAATTTTAAATTACGAATTACGAATTACGAATTGTAAACGTTATGGCAATTTCATCCATAGTGCGTGCTTTGGGACGTTCTTCCCTGACCACCGAACTACTTTCTAAATTAAAGACGCTTTCCACATTACAATTAAATGGGATTCCACGTTTACCCAAGGGCTTGGTAGCTTCGGCGTTGGCGAATAGTTCCCAGCGAAACTTATTTGTGGTCTGTGCCACTTTGGAAGAAGCCGGACGCTGGACTACACAGTTGGAAACGATGGGATGGAAGACTATACATTTTTATCCTACTTCTGAAGCATCACCCTACGAACCATTTGACCCAGAAACCGAGATGACTTGGGGACAAATGCAGGTTTTAGCCGATTTAATTAAATTATCTCCCGATCGCCCTTCTTCGTCAGTAGCTGTAATCGCAACCCATGCAGCCTTACAACCCCATTTACCACCCCTTGAAGCATTCAAACCTTTTTGTTTGAATATTGCTAAGGGCATGGAATTCAATTTGGGTACCTTCGCCGAAAAAATGGCTACTTTGGGATACGAAAGAGTTCCCTTGGTAGAAATGGAAGGTACTTGGAGTCGGCGCGGCGATATTGTGGATGTGTTTCCCGTATCTTCAGAATTACCTGTACGTTTGGATTGGTTTGGCGACGAAATCGAGCAAATCCGCGAATTCGATCCCTCCACACAGCGTTCTGCTTTAGATAAAATTGACCAAATAATTCTTACTCCTACTAGTTTTGCTCCTATATTAATGTCAGAGGCGCAATTTACAGCGTCTGTAGAAAATTATCTTTCACCCCTAGAAAAAGAACAATTAGAAACGGGACAGTTATTAGAAGGTAGCCGCAGGTTTTTAGGATTAGCTTACGAAAAGCCCGCTTCTTTATTAGATTATTTACCCGAAAATACTTTAGTTGCTATTGATGAAGTTGAGCAGTGTTACGCTCATAGTTTGTTGTGGGTGGAGAATGCCGAGGAGCAGTGGGAGACGGGGGGACAAGGGGATGGGGAAATGGGGGGACAAGGGGATGGGGAAGATGGGGAAGAGGGGGTAGATGGGGTAGATGGGGTAGAGGGGGTAGAAAATAATTCTTCCAATGACCAATTCCCAATTACCGATGCCCCATCCCCAATGCCCAATATTCAATTACCAAAACTTCACCGTTTTTGGGAAGATTGTTTGACGGATTTGGATAAGTTTGAAAGTTTGTATTTATCGGAGTTGGCTGAAGAAGGTAGCGATGCTGTTAATTTGGCGGCTCGTGCGATTCCGGTGACTCCCCATGCTTTTGCGAAGTTGGCACAGACGCTTAGAGAAGAGCGCGATCGCAATTTTAATATTTGGCTAATTTCTGCTCAGCCTTCGCGATCGGTTTCTCTTTTACAGGAACACGATTGTCCGGCTCAGTTTATTCCCAATCCCCGCGATTATCAAGCTATCGATCGCTCGTTGGTTAGTCACGTTCCCGTAGCTTTGAAATATTCGGGGCTGGCTGAGTTAGAAGGTTTTATTTTACCGACTTACAGAATAGTTGTTGTCACCGATAAGGAATTCTACGGTCAGCATACTTTAGCAACTCCCGGTTACGTCCGCAAGCGTCGTAAAGCTAGTTCTAAAAAGGTCGATCCTAATAAGTTACGTCCGGGTGATTATGTAATTCACAGAAATCATGGTTTGGGTCAGTTTATTAAGTTGGAAAGTCTGACGTTAAATCATGAAACCCGCGATTATTTAGTTGTTAAGTATGCAGATGGGTTGTTACGAGTAGCAGCCGATCAAGTTGGTGCTTTATCTCGTTTTCGGACAACTACCAACTCGTCACCGCAATTAAATAAAATGACGGGTAAGGCTTGGGAAAATACTAAAAATAAAGTCCGCAAAACCGTTAAGAGATTAGCGGTTGATTTATTAAGGCTATATTCTCAACGTACTCAACAAACTGGTTTTACTTATCCCCAGGATTCCCCGTGGCAGGAAGAGATGGAGGATTCTTTCCCATATCAACCCACAATTGACCAGTTAAAGGCAACCCAAGATGTCAAACGGGATATGGAAAGCGATCGCCCTATGGATCGTTTGGTTTGCGGTGATGTGGGTTTTGGTAAAACTGAGGTGGCGATTAGAGCTATATTCAAGGCCGTAACTTCTGGTAAGCAAGTTGCATTACTCGCTCCGACAACAATTCTTACCCAGCAGCACTACCATACTTTAAAAGAACGATTTGCTCCCTATCCTATAAATGTAGGTTTACTTAATCGTTTCCGTACAGCAGAGGAAAAGCGGAATATTCAAAAACGATTGCTGACTGGGGAATTAGATATTGTTGTCGGTACTCACCAACTTTTGGGTAAAAGCGTTCAATATAAAGATTTAGGTTTATTAGTGGTAGATGAAGAACAAAGATTTGGGGTAAATCAAAAAGAGAAAATTAAATCTTTGAAAACTGAGGTTGACGTACTTACCCTGAGCGCTACACCTATTCCCCGCACCTTGTATATGTCGCTGTCGGGAATCCGAGAAATGAGTTTGATTACTACACCACCACCGTCAAGAAGACCAATTAAAACTCATCTTTCACCGATGAATCCCGAAGCAATTCGCACAGCTATACGTCAGGAATTAGACAGAGGCGGACAGGTTTTTTATGTAGTTCCACGGGTAGAAGGGATTGAGGATAAATCCGCCTTTATCCGAGAGATGATACCAAATGCAAAGATTGCGATCGCGCACGGTCAGATGGAAGCCAGCGAGTTAGAATCGATCATGCTTTCTTTCAGTAGTGGGGAAGCAGATATTTTGATTTGTACGACGATTATTGAATCCGGTTTGGATATTCCTAGAGTAAATACGATATTAGTAGAAGACGCGCATAAATTCGGATTAGCGCAACTTTACCAATTAAGAGGAAGAGTTGGACGTGCGGGAATTCAAGCTCATGCATGGTTATTTTATCCCAGACAAAGGTCATTATCGGAAGCAGCCAGGAAAAGGTTAAGAGCGATTCAGGAATTTACACAACTGGGTTCCGGTTATCAGTTAGCAATGCGAGATATGGAAATTAGGGGGGTTGGTAACTTGTTGGGAGCAGAGCAATCCGGACAAATGAACGCGATCGGCTTCGACTTATATATGGAAATGTTAGAAGAAGCAATTCGCGAAATTAGAGGGCAAGAAATTCCCACCGT
Organism: Rivularia sp. (in: cyanobacteria); assembly: GCA_965234645.1. Lineage (GTDB taxonomy): Bacteria > Cyanobacteriota > Cyanobacteriia > Cyanobacteriales > Nostocaceae > Rivularia. The sequence goes on from OZ248344.1 coordinate 2,708,173, forward strand.
TGCCGACACTCAAATTGACCTTAACTTAACTGCATTTATTCCAGCAGATTATATTACCGACTTAGATCAAAAGATGAGCGCATATCGTGCGGTAGCAGTAGCCAATTCCAAAGTAGAATTAGCAATGATTGCAGCCGAATGGAACGATAGATACGGTAATGTACCAGCATCGGCAAGTCAGTTGTTGCGAGTCATGGAATTGAAGCAACTAGCGAAAAGTTTGGGATTTAGTCGGATCAAACCAGATGGCAAACAACATATTGTCTTAGAAACCCCGATGGAAGAACCCGGTTGGAAGTTATTAGCTGAGAAACTACCGCAAAATATGATGAGTAGGTTTGTGTATTCTCCTGGGAAAGTTACCGTTAGGGGTTTAGGAGTAATGAAAGCAGACGTACAGTTGCAAACCTTGATAGATGCATTTACCAGAATGCAGGGTGCCGTACCGGAAGTTGCGGTGGTTTAGGTTGTTTTAGAATGAATACCTGGCGATTGAAATCACGTTACACAGGCAAAAGGTTCGTAGTTGGCGCTTTAGCGCTTCTTTTATTCGTAGAAAACCCGGCGATTCAAATCGCGTCTACACAGGCAAAACCCACGGAGGTGGGTTTATTTGTAGGGTGCTGTTATTAGGATAGGGCACCATTTAATCTGTGTTATCAAATGTATATTAAGTCTTTTACTTTCAATAAAAAATATACAGATAATTACATAGATATAACGATGAAAAAATTAATAACAATCCTTTTTACAGCAATCACTTTAATAGGTTGTACGCAAGATACTAAAACTATTGCAACACCCGTGAAGCAGAATCAAAAATTTGTTAAAACTTTTAAAGAGTGGTGTGAAGAAAAATCTATATTACCTGAAGAAACAAAGCATACTATGGAAGTGTTGTTGAAAAAAGCAGGTACTCAAGATTGCGAAGAAGCGAATCGAAAACTTAAGAATTTAACTTACCTTACTTTTGGAGGAGATCAAAAAATCGGCGACTTAAAACCGCTTGCTTCTCTAACTAATTTGACTCATCTTAGTCTTGTAAGAAATCAAATCAGCAATTTAAAACCGCTTTCTAATTTAACTAATTTGACTAGTCTTCACCTTGAAGAAAATCAAATCAGCGACATCAAACCGCTTTCAAAGCTAACTAATTTAAGCGAGCTTTACCTCGATCAAAATATAATCAGTGATATCAAACCGCTCTCGACCTTAACTAATTTGATTATTCTAACCCTTTTAGCAAATCAAATAAGCGATATCAAACCGCTTTCAAAGTTAACTAATTTGAATTATCTTTACCTAGGCTATAATCAAATCAGCGACATCAAACCAATTTCTAGTTTAACTAATTTAACTAACCTTAGTATTGAAGAATTTAAAATCAGCGATATCAAACCGCTGGCAAAGTTAACTAATTTGACCAATCTTAGTCTTGACTCTAATCAAATCAGCGACCTAAAACCACTTTCAGGATTGATTAAATTAACTAACCTTAATATTTCCGAAAATAAAATAACCAATATAAAACCGCTTTCAGGATTGATTAAATTAACTAACCTTAATATTTCCGAAAATAAAATAACCAATATAAAACCGCTTTCAAAATTAACTAATTTGAAAACTCTTAGACTTGTAGACAATAAAATTAGTGACATCAAGCCGCTTGCATATTTAACTAATTTAACTGAACTTTGGATTTTTGAAAATCAAATTAGTGATATTAAACCGCTTGTATATTTAACTAACTTGAATAAGCTTTATCTTGATAAAAATCTCATTTGCCCAGTTAAACCAAAGTCTATATGCATCAGATTTATGCGATATTGAAAAAACCGAGGGGTATATAGCAATTTAACTTATAGCAATCCTATATGAATTGTAAATATTAGAAGCGCTAGAAACCTGGTTTTTTGAAAAAACCGGGTTTCTGAACGTTAACAAGATAGTTGCAAGGCTATAACTACCGCTCTGCTGTTAGTGAAGATAGCGTTCAGCTATGCTGCCTCTATCGCCATAATCAACAGCATCTTCGTAATTTACCTTCCCTCAATTAATAATCTATATCCAAAGCAGCTTGTCTATATAACAACAGGCATTACAAAATTACATTGAGGATACAATGGTAAATCAAAAAATGAAATTAATTACATTATTTATTACCGTAATCTTAACAGCCTGTACGCAAAATACACAGACTTCAGAACCCCCCAAACAAAATACACAGAATATTTTAGAACCCTCCAAGCAAAATATACAGACTGTTTCAGCTTCTCCCAAGCAGAATCAATCCTACGAAACCTTTACCGAATGGTGCGAAAATAAATCAACTTTACCAGAATCAACAAAATATACAGTTGAGGTGATGTTAAAAATAGCTGGTACTCAAGATTGCGAAGAAGCGAATCAGAAACTTCGTAGTTTGAGCAAGCTTAATCTTGAGAGAAATAAAATTATCGACCTAAAGCCGCTCTCTTCCTTAACTAATTTAACTAACCTCAACCTTAGTGGAAATTTTGATATAGAAAATATTAAGCCACTATCAAAGTTGACTAATTTAACTGACCTCGACCTTGATTACAATAAACCCAGTGACATAAAACCGCTCTCCTCTTTGACTAATTTGAAGAAACTTAGCCTTGGGTTTAATAGAATCAAAGACATCAAGCCGCTTTCTTCTTTGACTAATTTAACTGAGCTTAACCTTAGTTCTAATCAAATCGACGATATAGATCCGCTCTCTTCTTTAACTAACTTGACTGAACTTGGCCTTGCTAGAAATCGAGTGAATGACATCACACCGCTTTCAAAGTTAACTAATTTATCTTGGCTTAGTCTTGATTCCAATAAAATTAACGACCTACAACCGCTTTCAAAGTTAACTAATTTGAAAAACATTAATATTAGCGATAATCCGATCGGTAATATAAAACCGCTTTCAGAATTAACTAATTTATCTTTGCTTAACCTTGAGAATAATAAAATTAACGACCTACAATTGCTTTCAAAGTTAACTAATTTGACTCACCTTGGGCTTAATAATAATAAAATCAGCGATATCAAACCGCTTTCAAAGTTAACTAATTTGACTCACCTCAGGCTTGAAAATAATAAAATCAGCGATATAAAACCGCTTTCAGAGTTGACTGGTTTGACTGAACTTTATCTTCCTATAAATCAGATCCGCGATATCAATCCACTTTCAAAGTTAACTAACTTGACTATGCTTGGGCTACGGGAAAATCAAATCAGCGACCTACAACCACTTTCAGAGTTAACTAATTTGACTTACCTTGATCTTGGAAAAAATAAAATCAATCAGGTACAACCGCTTTCTGAATTAACTAATTTATCTATGCTTAGTCTTGCAGAAAACCAAATCGGCGATATCAAACCACTTTCAAATTTAACTAATTTGACTCTACTTGAGCTTTGGCAAAATCCAATCCAAAACAAAACCTGTCCCGTACAGCCAAAATCTGTATGTATGTACATTTTAGCAAACAAAGGAATTAAGCGTATTACCACAATCAGCGGTGTCTTTGCAATTTACCTTCCCTCAATTAGTAATCTACCTCTAAAGTAGCTTGTTTGCATGACGGTAATAATTAAAAATTAATCTGAGGGTAACAAGGTAAATAAAAAATGAAATTTATTGCATTATTTATTACCGTAATCTTAACAGCCTGTACGCAAAATCCCAAGCCTGATAAAAGCTTTACCCAATGGTGTGAGGATAAATCTATATTACCAGAAGCAACAAAATATACGATTGAAGTAATGTTAAGAGAAGCGGATACTGAAAATTGTAAACTTGCTAATTGGAAACTTAGTACATCAAAGAAATTAGACCTTTCTGCAAATAGAATCAGCGACCTAAAACCGCTTACTTCTTTACCTCATTTGACTAGTTTAGACCTTTCAACTAATCAAATTAGCAACATCAAACCGCTTTCAGAATTAACCAATTTAACTAGACTCAGCATTTATGATAATCAGATCGGCGACATCGAACCGCTTTCAGAGTTAACTAATTTAACTGCTCTTACTCTTAACGATAATAAAATCAACGATATAAAACCACTTTCAAAGTTAACTAATTTGACTGACCTTTACCTTCGGGAAAATAAAATTAGCGACCTGCAACCGCTTTCTAATTTAACTAATTTAAAAAACCTTTATCTTGTAGACAACCAAATTAACGACCTCAAACCGCTATCTAATTTAACTAATTTGACTTGGCTTGACCTTGCAGATAATCAAATCAGCAACGTAGAACCGATTTCTAATTTAACTAATTTGACTTCACTTAACCTTCAGAAAAATAAAATTAACGATAATAATATCAAACCGCTTTCCAATTTAACTAACTTGAGAAGTCTTAGTATTACAGAAAATAAAGTCAGCGATATCAAAGCGCTTTCTAATTTAACTAATTTGAAAAGGCTTAGTCTGGATAAAAATCAAATAAGCAACCTAAAACCGCTTTCTTCTTTGACTAATTTACGTCAAGTTTGGCTTCAGGAAAATCAGATTAGCGACTTAAAATCACTTTCAAACTTAACTAATTTGACTCTAGTTGAGCTTCAGAAAAATCCAATTAATAACAAAACCTGTCCCGTACAGCCAAAGTCTGTATGCGAATTTTAGCGATTACCCAAACAAACTCAAAGATTCCGCTATTTCAATTTTAATGATAGCCATTTCCCAGATAGTAGATTATCCAAGCGTTTTATTACTGTTATATGTTAAGCGAAGCCCACCGACGCGATCGCACTCATCGTAACGCACGATCAAATCTTTCGTCTTAAAGCAGGATTTGTAAATATGAAATTAGTATATGACGAAGAATCAAATTAATAACATCCACTCAACTGTTAAATTAACTAATGCTAATTTGAATCAACTTGTGCTTGATAATAATCAAATTAGCGACCTACGCTTAGTTTCCGATTTAAAAAATTTGAATCACCTCAGAGCATCTTCCAATCAAATCTTTAGCGTACAACCGCTTTCTTCCTTACCAAAATTAAATTATCTCGACATCCAAAACAATCCGATTGAAAACAAAACCTGTCCCGTACAACGGAAATATGGATGTAGGTTTTAGCTATATATTCCTTGAGCTAAGTTTACATGGTAACTAACGAAAAAAATTACTTTAAAAAATAAATTTATAAAAAAGATTCTGATGCACCGTTGAATTTTACTATTTACTTATGAGAAAATTTATTTACTGTAAATCCCCAAGTATTAAAAAGACAAAATTTATAATTCCATGAAAAATTCAAATTGAAAAAACAATTATTATGCTAAAACTTCCAAACCTCCAAAATTCCACCACCAAATACCGCCGATATTTCTTTGAATTCCTCGGCAGCGAACGCTATTCCCGTCCTTATCGTCGCGGTGTTGGCAAAATCATCGAAAAATATTTATCTCAAAATGGCTTTTTTATCGAAGTTGGAGCAAATAACGGTTTTTCCGAAAGCAATACCTATTATCTTGAAAGATTTAGAAACTGGAAAGGAATTTTAATCGAACCAATTCCCCATCTTTATCAAGAATGCGTCAAAGAAAGACCCTCATCGCAAGTTTTTAACTGTGCTTTAGTCTCTCCCGATTACCCAGAGCCGGAAATTGAAATGATGTACGGTCATTTAATGTCGCTCGTTAAAGGTGCTTTCGATGATGATGAAATTGAAGCCGAACGTGTGGCGATCGCCGGAAGAAAGTTGGGATTTACTCCTTACAAAATTAAGGTACCCGCTAGAACTTTAACTTCTATATTAGATGAAGCCAATATACGTAAAATCGATTTTTTATGCCTCGATGTCGAAGGATTTGAATTAAATGCTTTGCAAGGGTTGGATTTTGATAAATATCCACCCGAATATATGTTAATCGAATGTTTAAACGAAAAATCTTTTCAAGAAATTAATTCCTATATTGGCGATCGCTACAATCTATTTGAACGAGCTTCCCAAGTGGATTATCTTTTTAAAAGTAAAGATCGATCTAAAAGGCTGGAGGGAACGGATTTTTGAATCAATTAACCAAAAGCCGTTACCATTACATCGGATTCCACTTCCATCCAAAGCTTAGCACCGCAACTTAGAGGTTTATCCGGACGGTAAACTAATTTGCATCTTCCAAATATTTCTAAATTATGAAAATAGCGGATTATTCCTCGTGATTCAACTCTGATTACGGGCTTATTCGTACCGTGCTTACTATTGCTTCTAATTTTGTGCTGGTTGACGCAAATACGAGTTATTGCTTTTGAAACTCGCTTTTTCCAATTAGGCTTGGGACCTCTACTACCCTCTTTTACTTTGGGTTTTCCATCAAATAAAGGAATTTCCCAAAATCGATTCACCTTTTCTGCTCCTTCTATTCTTCCTTCTTTTAGAAGTTGTCGCACTCGTTGATCGCAAATTCTCAGCAATTTGGCAGCAACTTTAGTTTTAACTTTCATAATTCACCCTTGAAACTATATATAGCGCTATAGTTTAGCAAGTTATCAGATTAAGCGATCGCAAGCCAGAGTGAATGTAATATCTGAAACCGGAAAATTGTAAATAAATATAAAGTTAGCGAATTATAAATAATTTTCTAGTAGTGCGTGTTTTATAAAGTTACCGTAAACAGATACTTTTGACTTGGTAGATAAATATTGTAAGACTATTGATAAAAAATGATGATTTCTAACGAAAATAATCTAAAACCTAGATTTGAAGGCTTTTTTATCGAGATGGTGATGCCTGACTTAGAAGATAGGTGTCAGGAGGTTGTAGGGCAGGTGCTTGGTGAAGATTGGAAAGTTCAAGCAATTGGCGATCGCTTGAGTGAATTTGAAATTTTGCTTGATGATGATGCGCTATCGGTGAAACTTGCTTGGGATAAGACTTATGAATTGCGATCGCAACCGGGTGTAGTTGATGTGGAGCCGTTATTTACAGTTCCGGTAAGGGAAGATAAGCAAGTAGAAAGCAGGGAGGAGAAAGCAGGGGGAAAAGAATCTAAATCTCTTTGGGATGTCCTAATTTCGTTTTTAAATAAATTATTAGATTTGTTTACTGGGGAGGGTGTAGAAACAGGACTTTCTACCGACAATGTAAATTGGGTTTTGAAAGAATTAAAAGTTTTTCAAGCATGGGAGAAGTATTTTCCCGATCCGAATAAACCACCGGGACATGGAATAATTATTGCTCATCCGGATACTGGATATACGACACATCCAGAAATTGTCGGTAATTTGCTGCTGGAGCAAGGTTACGATTTTGTTGGTTCCGATGAAGATGAAACAGATCCTTTGGAAAAGTCGGATACGGAACTTGTAAATAATCCCGGTCACGGTACTTTAGCAGCGAGCGTGATGGTAAGTCCGCCCTTAGCGCAGGGTAATTATGATAATGGTAAGTACGTCACGGGTGTAGCTCCGGGTGCGAAGTTGGTGCCGTTGCGAGTATCTTATTCGGTGGTACTTTTGAGCAATCGTAATTTAGCGAGAGCGATTGAATATGCGGCGGATAAAGGTTTTCATATAGTTTCGATTTCCTTGGGAGCGGCTTTTTATAATAAGCGGTTGCGGAGTGCGATCGTTTATGCTCAAAAGCGGGGTGTAATTATCATTGCGGCATCGGGAACGTGGGTTCCTTACGTGATATTTCCGGCTGCCTATGATGAAGTAATTGCAGTTTGCGGCAGTACGGTTGAACGCAAGATTTGGTGGGGTGCATCAAAGGGGAGAAAAGTTGATGTTAGCGCACCGGGAAAAGGAGTTTGGTATGCCAGAACTGTGAAGGAAAACGGCGAATTAAAATATAAAATTAAACAAGGTTCGGGTACTTCGTTATCTGCACCATTAGTTGCGGGTGTAGCAGCCTTATGGTTGTCTTATCACGGTAGGGATAATTTGGTTCGTCGCTATGGTGCGGAAAAAATTCCGTTTATTTTTAATCAGCTTTTGCGAGATACTTGTGATGTTCCTCCCAATTGGAAGCCAAATAGATATGGTGCTGGTATTGTGAATGCTGCAAAGTTATTAGATGCACCGTTACCGGATAATGTAAATCGGTCGGTGATTCCGCCAGCTTTTGCATTACAACAACATACCCTTGTAGAAAGTGGGGAATTGGATACCTTCGCGCATATGTTTGAATCAGTTGAAGAAATGAGCGTTAATTCTTTGAATTCCCAACTTGCACAGTTGTTAAAAACCAATGAAACGGAATTACCAAAGAAATTGAAAGAAGTTGGAGGGGAGTTATCCTTTTGCTTTGCTGCTAATAGGGAATTGTACGAAAAATTTGCTAAATGCTTGAATCAACAGCAAGGCGATCGGCAACAACCATTAAGTAGGGAATTTCAGAGTTTAGCAGTTCAACCATCCGATTCTGGGAAGGAAATGCGCGATATGTTGTTAAATCTTGGTGTTTCGGAAACTTTGAATCGGAAATTAGGGAATTAGGAAGAGAGGGGGAGAGGGGGAGATGGGGAATTATGAGTTGCGATCGCGTTTATAATCAGTAATTATCTTTTAAGGCTCTACTATGATTCGTCCTGCCAATTCCGATGACAAGACGGATTTAATGGCTTTAGCTGAAGCGATCGGTTTATTTGAAGCGAACGAACTCGATGAAATGAGCGGTATGCTGTCTGAATATTTTGATGGCAATCTTGGCAACGAACATTTTTGGATTGCTAATCATGATAGCGGAATACAAGGGGCTGCTTACTACGCACCGGAACAATATACTTACGGAACTTGGAATCTTTACTTTATTGCAGTGCAGCCAAATTGTCAGGGAAAAGGATGCGGTACATTATTGCTGCGTTACGTCGAACAACATTTAAAAGAGCGCGGTGAGCGTTTGCTATTAGTGGAAACTTCGGGGCTGGATAGTTTCGAGCAGACGCGGACTTTTTATCGCAAAAATGGGTATGAGGAAGAAGCAAGAATTCGCGATTATTACAAAGCTGGTGACGATAAGATTATTTTCCGCAAAGCGTTGTGATGGGGAGAGGGGGAGACAAGGATACACATTCATAATGTAGAGACGTAAAATTTTACGTCTCTTTTTATTTGGGTTTTAACAAGAATTATTACGTCTTTATTTATTTGGGTTTTAACAAGAATTATTACGTCTTTATTTATTTGGGTTGTAACAATAATTATGACATCTCTTTTTATTTGGGTGTAGTAAGAATTATTGAATAAATAAATAGTTATTAATAGAGAGTAGAAAGAGAAAAGAAATTATATAGGTAATTTTAAAGGTGTTGAGAGTAAAAAGAATCCTATAATCCTATAAATAGTGTAAATAAAATTGTTTAAACTATCAAAACTATATATTTAAGTGTAAGACTCCCAACCATCAAGCAGTTCATATAAAGCTATAATCAAGATATAAGCTTCAAAAAACTGAATATTTTTAAATAGCCTCCTCCGCAAATCAATCATTTCTTAGAAAAAGAAAAAACGTGGTTGCAGTAGTAAGTACTCAAGAGCAATTAAAAGAAGCTCTTATGAATCAAACAAAAGAAATTATTGTAATTGATGCAGAATTAGCTACAGACATTGGGAAATTCATCGAAAGACTCAGCTTTGAAAATGATATAAAATACAAGAATATAGTTACAATTTTTAGTGTAAGTTTAATTATCGGATTTAGATTATTCACCAATTTAATCGCATTTGGATTTTTGTAGGAATAAAAGTCTTAATTGTTCCAGAAATTATATTATTTATCGCCTTTTTAATTGCATTAGCAATGAAACTGAATAATTTGCTGAAAAACAATTATGAAATTATCAAAGAAGATCGAGAAGGATTGTTTTTGAGATATAAATTGAGTTAAAAATAAAGCCCTTCAAGCTAAAGAAAGTAGTAATAATACCGAGAGTGTTGTGCTGAGTGACTTTTGACCATTTCAACTCAATTAAAGTATCCTTAATGTAGAAACTTGTGATTTTTTCACAAATTACTGCATTATTTTTATTTCATCAGCCATGCTCATCGAATTTAGTGTCGGCAATTACAGGTCATTTAAAGAGCCAGTCACTTTTAGTATGGTGGCAGCTAACCTTGTCGCAAAAGATAAAAAACTTGATGAAAACAACGTTTTTGCAGTAGACGACGAATTGAAGCTGCTTAAAAGTGCTGCAATATATGGAGCAAATGCCAGTGGTAAAAGTAATCTTGCCAAAGCGTTACGTTTCATGACATGGTTTATGGTTAATTCATCCAGAGAAACCCAAAGTACCGATGCAATCAATGTGGAACCTTTTCGACTTAGTACGGATACAGAAGATAAACCATCTTATTTTGAGTTGGTATTTTTAATGGGTGGTAAAAAATATAGATATGGTTTTGAAGCAAATAATAAACAAATTGTTTCCGAATGGTTATTTTATGTTCCCAAGGTTAGAGAGACAAGACTATTTGAACGTGAAATGAATAATTTTAAAATATCTAAAAGTTATGAAGCAAGCGGTATTCAAAAAAGAACAAGAGATAATGCATTATTTTTATCTGTTTCCGCTCAATTCAATGTTGGGTTTGCAGAAAATATTTTAGATTTTGTAACCGAACAACTAAATATTATTTCTGGACTGCACGATCGAGAATATTTTAATTATACAGTTGATTGTTTTATTAATAATGAAAATAAAAGTGATATTATTCAACTCGTTCAAAAGCTAGATTTAGGTATTGGTGATATCAAAGTTGAACAAGAAGATATATCTTATGAAATTCCAGAAAAAACGACCGATGTTATGTGGAAATTTGTTGTAGGTAAATCAAGTTTAGTTGGTACCACACATAAAAAGTTTGATGAAAATGGAAATTATCAATCCATAGAACAATTTGATTTAAAAAATCATGAATCTGAAGGAACGCAAAAATTGTTTGCTTTATCTGGAACTTTAATCAAGACACTTAAGCAAGGTAATATTCTCGTTGTAGATGAGCTTGATGCAAGACTTCACCCCTTGATAACTACTGCAATTGTTGAATTGTTTAATTCTAAAGAAGCAAATCCCAACAACGCTCAACTGATATTCATGACTCACGATACTAACTTACTTAGCAACAAGCTCTTTCGTCGCGACCAAATTTGGTTTACCGAAAAAAATAGATATGGAGCAACCGATTTATACTCCTTAGCAGAATACAAAATACGCAACGACGCATCATTTGAAAGCGATTATATCAAAGGTAGATATGGAGCAATTCCATATATTGGAGATTTGACTCTTTTGGTTGATTCCGATGTCTAAAAAGAATAGAAGCTCTCGTGGATACTCAACCAGAAAAGTTAATACAAAAGAAGTCAGACAGAGATTTTTGATAGTATGTGAAGGAGAAAAAACTGAACCCAACTATTTTAGAAGTTTTCGCGTTCCGAAGAATGTTGTTGAAATAGATGTACAAGGTTTGGGTGAAAATCCTAGTAAACTAGTTAAGAGTGCCAAAAAAATCAACGAAAAAGAAGATTATGACCAAGTTTGGTGCGTCTTTGACCGCGATGATTGGCAGACAGAAGATTTTAATAATGCAATTAAAAATGCTGGCGATTTTGGATTTAAAGTAGCTTATTCTAATGAAGCTTTTGAATTATGGTACGTTTTGCACTTTGAATTTTTGAATACTGGTATTCCTCGAAGCGATTATATCAAGAAATTAAAAGCATTACTCGGTCATAAATATAAAAAGAATAGCGAAACAATTTACGACGAATTATTTAATAAACAACCTACCGCCATCAAAAACGCCACAACTCTGTTAAATCAATACCATCCTCAAAATCCAGTCGAAGATAATCCCTCTACAACGGTACATTTATTAGTGCAAGAGCTTAATAGATTCATCTAATCATAGCCATTTTCATCAACGAAAATCTCTCCTTACTTCTTCCCTCTGCGAACGAGAGCGTCTAATAAGGTTTTTTTTCTTTAATTTTTTTCTTTCAACAACAACAGAACAATCCAGCCCATGCAGATAGTAAGGGCTATCCGAAATTATTGCACAAAAGAGAATTTACCGACTTTAGAACTATCTGATATTGTTTACTAAGCAATATTCGCGGTATATAAAAAACTAATGCGTAAATTCAAACTTTTACTTTTATCCTTACCCATTTTCCTTGCCATATCATCCTGCGTTCCCGAACCGACGGCAGAAAATAGCAATACTCGTTTAAATGCAGTAAAAAATCGCAAAAATTTAATTTGTGGAGTTAGCGGACAATTACCCGGCTTCAGCTTCGTTGACAGCAGCGGTAATTATAGCGGACTTGATGTAGATGTATGTCGCGCGATCGCAGCTGCTTTATTTGACAACCCAAATGCAGTGGAATTCCGTCAACTCAATGCTAAAGAACGATTTACCGCATTACAAACCGGGGAAGTAGACATTCTCAGTCGTAACACCACCTGGACGATGAGCCGAGATACTTCGGTCGGTTTAGACTTCGCACCTGTTGTATTTTACGATGGTCAAGGCATGATGGTACGAAAAGATAGTAATATCAAATCCTTGTCCGACCTCAAAGGTAAAGCAATCTGCACCCAAACCGGAACCACCAACGAACAAAATTTAGCCGATCAAATGCGGAAACGCGGAATTACCTACAAATCCGTAGTTTTTGAAGACGTAAACACCACATATTCAACCTATCAACAAGGACGCTGCGATGCAATAACATCCGACAAATCCCAATTAATTTCCCGACGTACTACCTTACCCAAACCAGAAGACCACATAATTTTAGAAGAAGCCCTATCGCAAGAACCTTTAGCTCCAGCAGTAGCAGACGGAGATGCAAAATGGGGAGATACCGTGAGATGGGTAGTAAATACAGTTATCAAAGCTGAGGAATTAGGTATTAATTCGCAAAATGTAGAACAGTTGAAAACTACTACTAAAGACCCAGAAACCCGTCGTTTACTAGGAGTTGAAGGAGATTTAGGTCAAGGAATTGGTTTAACACCAGACTTCGGAGCCAGAATCATTAAGCACGTGGGAAACTACGGCGAAATCTACGATCGCAATCTCGGTCCCAAAACAAAACTTAACTTATCCCGTAGCGATCGCAATCAACCTTGGACAAAAGGTGGGTTAATGTATTCTCCACCATTCCGATGATGAAACAATTATCAACTAACAACTAACAACTAACAACTAATAACTGATAATTGATTTATGTCATTTTTGCGAGATACCCGTTTTTGGCGAATTGCAACGCAGGTTATTGCTGTAATTTTAGCGATAATTATTGTAAGTATTTTATCTGTTAACGTTAGTCGTAATTTACGGCAGTTGGGAATTCAATTTGGGTTTGATTTTCTCCAACAGCAAGCGTCTTTTGATATCGGGGAAACTCCCATCGCTTATAAACCTACCGACGCTTACAGTCGTGCTTTATGGGTGGGTTTACTAAATACCATTAGAGTTGCTGTAGCTGGAATTATTCTGACTACTATTGTAGGAATCGGTGCGGGAATCGCCAGACTTTCCGATAACTGGTTGGTGCGGAACATTGCTTTAATTTATGTAGAAATATTCCGCAATACACCACTACTTTTACAATTACTATTTTGGTATTCTGCTGTTTTCTTAAGTTTTCCGAATGTTAATAATAAAATTTCGCTCGGAAGATTAATTTATTTAAGTCAAGGTGGTTTAGAATTTTTAGGGACAAAATTTTCTTCAGAATTTGCAGCTTTATTAATCGGTTTAGTCTTTTATACGGGTTCATTCATCGCCGAAATTGTTCGCGGTGGAATTCAATCGGTATCAAAAGGGCAATGGGAAGCAGCGCGATCGCTAGGTTTAAAACCTGGTTTAATCATGCGATTGGTGATATTCCCTCAAGCCTTGCGGGTAATTATTCCACCTTTAACAAGTCAGTATTTAAACTTAGCTAAAAATTCCAGTTTGGCGATCGCGATCGGTTATCCCGATATTTATTTCGTTGCTTCCACCACCTTTAACCAAACCGGGAAAGCAGTAGAAGTAATGTTATTAATCATGCTTACCTATTTAACTTTTAGTTTAACTATTTCCTTGGTGATGAACTTGTTTAATAGAAGCGTGCAGATAAAAGAAAGATAGGGAGGTAAGGTCAAAGGTCAAAGGTTAAAGGTCAAAGGTCAAAGGTGTAATAACTCCTAACTCATAACTCCTAACTCATAACTCATAACTCCTAACTATTTACTGCTCACTGCTCACTGCTCACTGTTAACTCCGGTGGTACTAACTCCTAATACCTAACTAAAACCTATTAAGCTTGTTGCCACAGTTTAGAGATTTCATCGGGGAGAGAATCAGTAATTTCTTGGACTCTTTCTGAAGACAACTCCTCTTTCGTAGCAGAAAAAATAGCTTTAGCAACTGTTTGAGCATCAGCATCTTCAGGTAAAGCTGCTTCTTGTTTGAGTCTTGTCATAAACACTCCAGGTGATAAATTAAGTTTTTGTATTGGACTAATACGACTGAAAAAGCTCACCATTGGATTTGTGTCTTTCCATAAATCCTTGAGTTCCATATCAGCGATGGGTTCTTCCTTGCGTAACTCATCAGCAATTTTGTCTGAGGTTTCCGGTGTAACCATGTCTCGCAAGATGCGGAACACGATATTGGTAGCAACCTGAGCTTCGTTTTCAGTCTTAAGATTGCTTCTATCTAAAACTTTCTCTAAAAATGCTTTTTGCTCTGCCATTAAATTCTCCTGATAAATTAATCTCGGTTAATGTCATACTAAAAACTAAAATTTCTGGTAACTTCACTCTGAGGTAAGAAACTAGAACTTAAATGTGAAGTATGGATAACTTCAGCGATTTAATACTTTAGGTAGACGTGTTCCCAACCATTAACAACTAACCACTAACTATGCTTTGGCTTCGTAAAAATTTATTCAGCACTTGGTACAACAGTTTATCAACGATAATTTGCGTAGTAATTATCTTCTTCTGCGGATGGAATCTAATTAACTGGATAATTACTCAAGCACAATGGCAGGTTGTTGAAGCGAATTTACGTTTATTTATGGTTGGTAGATATCCGCAATCGTTATATTGGCGAGTTTGGATTTCAAGTTTAATTGCTGCTTCACTCACTTTTATAACTGTGGGTGTATTCTCAGCCAAGCAAAATTTACCAAAAATAATCGTAATAATTACAGCTTTTTTATTCGGCATTTTATTAATAGTCTTTCCAATTGATTTAAACTCTCGTTTATTATTGCTAGGTATCGGAATTTCAGCAATTAGTAGTTTTTTGGTGGGTAAAAAATTCGCCAAACTCATAACACCATATTTAGCTTTTGCGTGGTTGCTATCTTTCCCGATAATTCTCTGGTTAATTGGTGGTGGATTGGGCTTGCGATCGGTATCTAGCTCTGACTGGAATGGTTTGCTGTTGACTTTATTAATGGCAGCAGTAAGTATTTTACTATCCTTTCCCATCGGAATTTTACTTGCTTTAGGACGTACCAGCGATTTACCCGTAGTCAAGTGGTTTTCTATCCTTTATATTGAAATTATCCGGGGATTACCGTTAATTGGAATTTTGTTTTTAGCTCAAGTAATGCTGCCGTTATTTTTACCAATTCGTTTAGATAGAGTGTTGCGCGGTGTGGCTGGATTAATCATATTCAGCGCTGCTTATATGGCAGAAAATGTGAGAGGAGGATTGCAATCAGTACCGAGGGGACAAGTTGAAGCAGCCAAAGTTTTAGGATTAAATCCAGCTTTAGTATTATTGCTAATTGTATTACCGCAAGCCTTACGTGCAGTTATCCCCGCAATCGTCGGTCAATTTATCGGACTTTTCAAAGATACTTCTTTACTATCATTAGTCGGATTACTAGAATTAACCGGAATTGCGCGATCGATATTAGCCCAACCAGAATTCTTAGGTCGTTATGCAGAAGTTTACTTATTTATCGGATTAATTTACTGGGTATTTTGTTATTCAATGTCCCTAGCATCTCGGAAATTGGAAGTTAGGAGTTAGGAGTTAGGAATTAGGAGTTAGGAATTAAGAATTAAAAATTGATAATTTACTCCCCATCTCCCCATCTCCCCCTGAGCCGCACGCTTGAGCCGCACCTAGCGGTGAACGCGTGAACGGGTTGCGCCACTTGCTACAACGGTCGTGTTCCTCCGCAACGCAGTGGCTTACCATCTCCCCCTCTCCCCATCTACCCCCTCTTCCCCATCTACCCCCTCTCTCCCAAATTAAAAATGTCACAACAAAACCCGATAATCATCGCCGAAGAAGTTCATAAATGGTACGGTAAATTCCACGTTCTCCAAGGTGTGAGTTTAACTGTAAATCGTGGGGAAGTTGTAGTATTAATGGGACCATCTGGTTCTGGTAAATCAACTTTTATCCGCACTTTTAATGCTTTGGAAGAATACCAAAAGGGAAAAATTGAAATTGATGGCGTTACTCTCAGCCACGATTTAAAAAATATCGAAACCATTCGCCGTGAAGTGGGAATGGTATTTCAACAATTTAATTTATTTCCTCACCTCAGCGTAATTAAAAATATCACTTTAGCTCCAACTTGGGTACGAAAATTACCAAAACCCAAAGCCGAAGAATTAGCAATGCAGCTTTTAGAAAGAGTGGGAATTTTAGAACAAGCGCAGAAATATCCCGGACAATTATCTGGTGGACAACAACAACGAGTGGCGATCGCCAGAGCTTTAGCAATGCAGCCAAAAATAATGTTGTTCGACGAACCCACTTCTGCTTTAGATCCGGAAATGGTACGTGAAGTACTCGACGTGATGCGAAATTTAGCTGGTGAAGGGATGACAATGGTAGTAGTTACCCATGAAGTAGGATTTGCTCGCGAAGTTGCCGATCGCGTAGTGTTGATGGATGGGGGAACTCTCGTAGAAGCAGCCACACCCGATAACTTCTTTTCACATCCACAAGAAGAACGAACTCGTAAATTTTTATCGCAAATTATTTGATTGTTTAAATATCCCTTACTTGTAGAAAGGTGTTTATAGCTGGTGCCAAAATGACACCAATAAATTAAAATAAATAAACACCATATTTTATGACATATGCCTAATCAGGATACAGTGCGGGTAACAGCAAGGATTTCTGCGAGTATTCAAGAAATTTTACAAAAAGCAGCAGAATTATCTGGTGCTACTTTGAATCAATTTATGGTTCAAGCAGCATTGAAAGAAGCGAAAAAAATCATCGAAGATGAAGGGTTAATAACTTTGTCAGAAATTGATGCTGACAAAGTATTTAGTTTAATTGAAAATCCTCCTGCACCCAACGAGAATTTAAAAGCAGCAATGAGAAAACACGGAGAATTTTTTAGTGAGAGTCGTTGAGTTGTTAGACAAGCGTCACAATCGCGACGATTTTAACTGTGGTAATCAAGCACTCAATCAATTCCTTAAGCAGACTGCAAGACAACATATTCAAAAAGGTATTTCCCGTACTTTTGTCCTTATTGACACAGAACAACCAGATATTATTATTAGCTTTTTCACTTTGAGTTTGTGTGAAGTGCGCGTAGAAAAGCTTCCGCCAAAATTTGCGAAAAAATACCCGTCAAAAGTCGCGGGTGTGAAACTGGCAAGATTAGCAGTCAATAAAGCATATCAACGACAAGGAATAGGAGAAATAATGATGATTGAGGCAATGCGACGTGCTGTAGTAGTTGCAGAAAATGCGGGAGGAATTGGTTTATTTGTTGATGCGAAAGATGAAGCAGCAAAAACTTACTATACCCGTTACGGTTTTGTCGGTTTAGAAGATGTATTTTTAGAAATGTTCTTACCGTTATCAACAATTATGCAGATGCTTGAAGAATAGATTTTCATTGACTTTGCGAGTAGAAAAGTACGAATTGCGCGATCGGCAAAGTTAATAGAAAGTGATAGTTGCAGTTCCAAAGAAAAGCAACCATCATTACATTTACCTTACCTAGAAGCAACCCAATAACCAACTTATGAATTAAGGAGTGACTGTTTCGGTGTGAATCCAAAATTACATATTTCCACGGATACTGTCATCAGTTTCGAGCAGCCTTTATCAAAACAAAATAAGGAAAAAATACGGTTGTCGAATAACTAACTTATCTCAAACTCTTGTACGCACTAGTTTCTAGCTTAAACAAGCAGCCATAAATTAGATTAACTCTTGTTAAAGATAAATTATTTTAACAAAAAGGTTCGTAGTAAGGGCTTAAGCCCTTTGAGGATTAAAATCCTTACTACAAACTTAATAAAACTAATTTCCCAAAAACATATTTCTGATATTGCCGTATCAGGTACTAATTGTTAACCTCTACATTAGTTACTCAAACGGGATAAAAAATCACTCAGAATATGCAATCACCAAAATCATCGAGAAACCGGAGGTTGATACACAGAACAAGATTTAAATTCAGAATACTTGTAATTATATTAACCTTTTGTATAATTGCTTCTTTACAACAACTCTTAGCCAATCAACTAAGTAATTACGCAATCCATTCCCAACAAAGCTTTAACCAACCCCCAGTATTATCCTTTGACGCAAACCGTCGATCCGAAGCTTTATCAACCAGTTGGTAACTGGGTAGGAAGATTAATTTTACCCAAACAAGAAATCAAACTTAATTCCAATTCCGACTGGGTATGGTTTGAAGTTCAACAAGCACCTCCACAAGCAAAAAATCTTATAGGTAAAATAGTCCGCTTGGAATGGAAAAATCAACCGCAGCTAAAAGCTTACGTAAAAGCAGTCACAAGAGACGTTAACTTCACACCCGCAACTTTCAAAAGTCACAAAGGAAACATTCATCCCGATCGCTTAAATAATCGCTCCCAAGTAAAACCGCTACAATCCCTCGCGGGTGCAAGACCAAATGATGATGTAATTGTTACTTTGGATGATGCTGAAGTTATACAAACTAACGATGTGCAAATTTTACAAATCGACCGAGAACCCGTTTTAGCTACCGGACGCTTTTACGGTTTAGTAGATATCGAATCAAATAACAAAGAATTATTCCAAGTTCGCCACTATAACCCAGATAGCGATGATTTTAACGGCGATCGAGAAACGATTTATATACCTCAGCAAGTTGTAGATACGCGAAACATTCCTCCATCAACAACGAATAAATTAGCAGAATCAACCGTAAATCAAGCTTGGTATATTTACGTAGCTAAAAACAAACAAGGTATATTTACCGTCCAAGCATTAGCGCCGCGCTCTTTATTCCAATTACAACCCGATGCAGTAATTACGAACCCAGACGCACAAAATTATCTGAAAAACTATTGGGACATTACCCCAGCAACTTCCTGCATTCAAGACTCCTCCCAAGCACTTTACGCTGCGATCGCAATTACAAAAAGGCAAATAAAATCAAATCCAAAAATTCAAAATTGGCTGCAAAACCATCCCAATCATCCGCAAACCTTACGCTTCCAACAACTCAACACCTTAAGTAAGGAATTAGAACGCTATCTACTACCCTTGGGAATAGTACGCTCCGACTGGGAAAGCAGTGTAGACATTTTAGCGGGGATCGGTGACACCAAAGAACCTTTTGTAGATTCCAGCATTTGGGCTGCATTAACAAGCTGGCGAACAATGATGCCCAGACAAGCACAAGATGAACTCGCCACTTTATTCGGGAAACAAAAAGCAAAATTATGGTTTCTCCAAACTTATCAAGTAGGAGGATGGAACCCAGAAATTACACCTTTGGCACCTACCCCCCTACTCGGACAAATAAAACTTCCTTTTACCAACGTGCCCATAATTTCAATTCTTCTCGATCGCATCCTAGCTTCTCTGACAATTCCAACTTTGCATGATTGGTTAATTGCAAGTTTGGCAATTTTAACTTATACAACTATAGCGCTACCGTTAGGCTTCTCCACTGGATTCTTGCAGCTACAAATATGGGCTGCGAAACCCATCGAATATTTCTTCTTAATATTACGCTGCTTAATAACACCCGCGATTACAGAAGAATTATTTTTCCGAGTTTTATTTCTTCCCCACCCCAGCGAAGCAGTCAACTGGCAATGGAGTATATGGGCAGCATTAAGTTTACTCATATTTATTATTTACCACCCACTCAACGCCAAAACCCTTTATAAAGACGGATATCCCACCTTTTTTCAACCAATTTTTCTCATTTTGGCAACCCTCTTAGGAATCACCTGCACCATAACTTATGCGATCGCACCTTCAGCATGGATAATTATCTTCATCCATTGGCTCGTAGTAGTACTTTGGCTGGCTTACTTCGGAGGAATGAGTAAATTGAGTAAACAGTAACCAGTTATAAATTATTTCTCCCCATCTCCCCATCTCCCCCTCTCCCCATCTCCCCATCTCCCTCTCCTAATTTTTGCAACTAAAAAATAATATCGAATTACATTTATTCTCAAAAAAATATATAATTATTAAAAAATTATTAACAACATTAAAATTTGTAAAATGCATGACAATTCACAAAATAGGTAATAGACTAAAATCGTAGTAGAAAAGCAGATAGATTGAAGTGTAATCTAGCTTTGGTCTAAGTAAAAAACAGAATTATTTGGGGGAAATTCCATCTTAAGGTGCTATAGGCTTAAAAAGCATTTAATGTACGTTAAGATTAGGAAGTATATTTAGAACTTTACGTAATTTATTCATTTGCAAATAGGGAACTTTATCAAGTCTTTGTATTTCTGTAGTAACTAGAACAGTTTTTAACTGTATGGTGAAGTTAAATAATGAATAGCAAAAGCACTATCAAGTAGAAAACTTCTTAATGCTTTTGTAAAATTACAGTCGGATTATTAGGAACAATCTGAGGGGAAACTAGCAATCGTTATGTTAGAAGCAATCAAGAATTTTACAGGATTAAACAGTCAAGCACAAAGTCAAAAGCAATCAATCAAGCCAAAATTTGACTTTTTACAGCCTTTACGTAAATGGCTAGATTCTCTAGAAATTCACAATCGTAAATTTGCACATTTTATTGCAAAATTAATTCCAGCCGATTGTCCGTTTGAACGAGATATCGTACTGCTTGGACGTAAACTGGCTCATATACCGCCTTTATGCAAAATAAATCCGCTTTACGAGCAATTCGTTAGTTTGCGTTTTAAGGCTTTATGTTATTTAGTAGATCAGTGCGGTGAAGACATTCAGTCTTACTGTTAAAAGCTACTTTGAATAACAGTTTAGATATTGGTAATATAGATTGAGCGTCAACCTTTTTAACAACTTCTTAATTAATTAGATGTTCTTAAATAGGGAATTTGGCAAAAAACAGCATCAGAATTTCCTTTGGGTTATGACGCTCAAGCAATTTCAAGTATTAGTTAGTGGTTAGTAGCTATAAATTAGAATTTTATCAAATACTCTTCATATATTTGCAGCTTTGTATATTAGCTGTATTTACTTTCTAAAAAGATTTATTAAACATATTTCCGAATATAAATATTTAAAAGATAATACTTACTTGGCTAATAAATAGTATAAAAATGTCTTTTAAAACTAGGGGATCAAAGTAATCCGATAATTAAACTCTAAGCAGTTAAAATTATTCAAGACTTACGCAGCGATAACGTTAGCGTAGCGTGTCCCGTTAGGGACATAAAATATAATGTTGCAGATATAGCGATCCCCCCAACCCCCCTTGTCAAAGGGGGGCTTTGCATAAGTCCTAATTACTTACTTCCCACTCTAAGATTACCTATGTCTCTCCAACTCTTTCCTCTGTCTTGAAAAGTTGTTCATGGGGGAGACCCCCAAGACCACACTTTTCGCTGCGCCCTCTGTGCCCTCTGCGGTTTTTTTATCGGTAATTAACGGTTCCCAGCTAGAAGTTGGGAACCAGTTTTTATTATTCATAACCCCTTAAACCGCAGTCTCATTCAAAATAGATAGTATTCACATCAAACACAACATCAAAAAATGTTACTGCATCTAAGCACCTGGCAAGAAGTTGAAACTTATCTACAGCAATCTCAAGGTATTATTTTTCCTATAGGCTCCACCGAACAACACGGACCAACGGGGTTAATTGGTACCGATGCAATATGTGCGGAATCTTTAGCTCGTGGTGTTGGCGAATCAACCCAAGCAATAGTAGCACCAACAATAAATATAGGAATGGCACTGCATCACACCGCCTTTCCCGGTACGATTAGCTTGCGCCCCAGTACGATGATTCAAGTTGTCAAAGAATATATAACCTGTTTAGCGAAAGCTGGTTTTACCAAGTTTTACTTTATCAACGGACACGGCGGTAACATGGCAACTCTCAAAGCCGCTTTTTCCGAAACATATTTTGATTTAGCAAGTTTACAGATCCCCGATTCTGATAAAGTAAAATGCAAAGTTGGCAACTGGTTTATGTGCAGTAGCGTATACAAATTAGCCAAAGAATTATACGGAGACGAAGAAGGTTCTCACGCCACCCCTTCCGAAGTTGCCTTGACGCAATATGTATATCCAGAATCAATCAAACAAGCCGAGCTATCACAAGAAGTAGGAAAAGGACACAGAATTTATGGTGCTGCTGACTTTCGCAAAAATTACCCCGACGGCAGAATGGGTTCAAACCCAGCATTAGCAACACCCGAACACGGCAAGCAATTTTATGATGCAGCAGTCAAAGAGTTAAGTAACGATTATTTAAAGTTTTTGAATGAATAAATTGGGGATTGGGCATTGGGAAGTAGTTAGGAGTTAGGAGTTAGGAGTTAAGAGTTAATAATTATCTCCCCATCTCCCCATCCCCCCATCCCCTTGTCCCCTTGTCCCCTTGTCCCCCTTCCCTATCCTCATCTACCGTCGCGCAATATCCCCCTCACGTGCCGCACGCTGTACCGCACCTGCAACTACGCTTGATACTCGTTCGTCGAAGACTGAGGGGATGATGTTTTCTTTGCTTAAATCTGACGGTTTGATTAAAGAAGCGATCGCACTTGCTGCTTCAAGGTACATTTCGGTGGTAATTGTGGCTGCGCGACAATCTAAGGCACCGCGAAATACTCCGGGAAAAGCTAGTACGTTATTAATTTGATTTGGGTAGTCGCTGCGCCCCGTAGCGATAACGGCAACGTCGTCTTTAACTAACTCAGGTTGAACTTCTGGCACTGGATTCGCCATTGCAAACACGATTGCATCCTTTGCCATTGTTTTCACCATTTCCGGTGTTAAGACTCCTGGAGCGCTGACACCGATAAATACATCCGCACCTTTTACAGCGTCGGCTAACTTTCCTTGTGTTTTGACGGCGAATTCCCGCTTTTCTTGATTTAAGTCATTCCGGTTTGAAGAGACAATACCTTTGGAATCACACATCCAAATTTGTTTTGCATGGGCAACGCGCAGTAACTTAGCGATCGCAACTCCAGCAGCTCCGGCACCGTTGATGATAATGCGGATTTCTTCTATAGGCTTATTAACTAATTTCAAAGCGTTAAATAATGCAGCTAAAGTGACAATCGCCGTACCGTGTTGATCGTCGTGAAACACCGGAATATCTAATTCTTCCCTTAATCTGGCTTCAATTTCAAAGCAACGAGGTGCGGCAATATCTTCTAAATTCACACCCCCAAATACCGGGGCAATATTTTTGACGACGTTAACAATTTCATCTGTATCCTGAGTTGCAAGGCAGATGGGGAAAGCATCGATCCCGGCAAACTCTTTAAATAACATTGCTTTCCCTTCCATAACTGGTAAAGCAGCTGAGGGTCCCAAATTACCCAAACCTAAAATAGCACTACCATCAGTAACAATAGCAACAGTATTTTGCTTAATCGTTAAGTTGTAAACTTCCTCTGGATTCTGAGCAATAGCGCTACAAATGCGTCCCACACCGGGAGTATAAGCCATCGCTAAATCGGATATACTCTTAAGTTGAATTCTGCTGGCAATACTAATTTTACCGCCACGATGTAAATCAAAAGTGCGATCGTAAACATCGATCACCTTAATAACCGGCAGCGCTTTAACCGCTTGGATAATATTATCAGCGTGTTCCGTACTCGCAGCATCCACAGTGATATCGCGAATCGAAACTTCTCTGCTTTGCTCAATCAAATCAATTTGACCGAGATTACCGCCAGTCGATGCGATCGCATTAGTAACGCTAGCAAACATCCCGATACGATTGGGAATTTCTAAACGTAGCGTCAAACTAAAACTAGAATTAGGTGTAAGGTCTGCCATTGTAAGTAGGTAGATGACGAATATTAGTTTATTAAATTAAGGTTAAAGGTTAAAGGTCAAAGGTCAAAGGTTAGGGGATTTTAAATTTTGGAGTTGGGAGTGAGGAGTTGGGAATTTTAACCAGGGAGCAAGACGCGAACACTACTTATCTAGAAGATAATCCTTAATTTAACCCAGATGTACTACGTTACCGCAGTGTATCCGACCTCACCAACAGACAAATCTAAGGGGAAGTTGTGAGCGGTTGCGCTAATACTACTGAATTAAATTTTTCAATCCAATAGTCTATAACGGCATAATTGTTGTTTCTAAATAAGTGATTTTACTTAAATAATGAACAATAACATAAATAATAAGCAAAAATTAATTAAATAAATTGATGAGATTGTGAAGTTTTTTATTTGCTTTATAAACGCCGTAAAAAATAAAGGTTAGATAGATAAAATCGTTAAATTTGTATAGCAAAAAAAACCGTTATTTCACTGAAGCCAAAAAATATTATTTCGGCAAAAATAAATATACACAAGAGCGAAACAGATATAAGTTAAAAGCTTTTGTTGCATCGCTCCTAATAAATTATATCTTTTTTAAAAACAATCAAATGACTACTTTTTCTGAAACTCTTTTTACTGAAAGATTTGATTTTGTAGAATTGGAGCAAACAGTAGCTTCTACCGTGCGTTTAGCCACACAAAATCCTACTTCTTTATATCTCTTTTTCCAGCGCTATACCTATTTTAATGGGTATGCATCTTCGGTAATTGCTCGACTTGCTAGTTCTATAGCTATGTCTCGCTATTTGTTTAACGATCCAAATGAATTAGAAATAGAGCAAGCGGATAGGGGATTTAGGATTTCTGCTGAAGTCATGGTTGCAGCATCTGATGAAGGAGCCTATGGAATCACTCACCGAGAACTAGGTCAATTATTGCTCAAAACCTCAGCAGATTATGCAGAACTTTCTATTGACAAGCGCAATGAATTTTTTCAAGCTCCTGCTTGGTTAGATGAGATTTCAAATGCAGTAATGGCTGGATATCAAGGAACTCCCGGTGATGCTGTTTCCTTAATTAAAGCAATTGGGTTTCATGCTGCTTCGGAAATGCTTGGCGATCGCGAATATGCATTAATTGACAAGATTGTTCGTTACGAGCAAAAAGGAAGCGGATTTGACACTTATCTGCGAAATGGTTCACCAGTACTGATGCGGGGACATAGATATGACCCTTGGTGCTATATAGTGATCCACGGCAAGCATGAAGGTTCCGGTGCAGAAGCCCGACACTTCGATCATGTTTTGGATGCTTTGAATATGGTAGTTGCTTGCCGTCCGGAATCAGAAGAGCAAATAATGGAATGGGTTCTTCAAGGCTATCAATCCTTTGTGGAATTACAACAAAAGTTATTCAAAGATATTTACCGCGAATGTCTTGAAATGTCTCAAAATTCTAAAGTTGAATATGCGGTTGTGGCTTGAGTTGAGGAAGCATTGAAATTAGCATTGTTCTATCCTAAGTAAATTGACGGTTCTCTTTTACAAACAAGAAACTTTAGGATAGACATAATGCTTCTTATTTAATTTTGGATTTAGGTTATCTGACAAAGAAGGTGCATCATTACCAATTGGATAAGTAACCTTCAAAGATAACTTAATATGTCAAACTGGCAAGAAATAATTGGTATAATAGCAGGTTTTCTTTCGCTAATCGGTTTTATTCCTTACATTATTAGCATTTGGAAAGGTAAAACTCAACCAAATAAAGCAACTTGGTGTATTTGGGCAATTGTAGGCATTATAATTTGCACCAGTTATTATTTATCTGGTGCAATCAATACAATCTGGGTTCCACTTGCTCTTGCAATAGGTCATGTTGTTATAGCCATCCTTGCTTTAATATATGGTAAAGGAGGCTGGAATAGCTTTGACAAAACTTGTATTTTAGGTACTGGCATAAGTCTTGTATTATGGTGGCATTATGATTCACCTCTAATCGCACTTTCTATTAATATTGCAATTGATTTTCTTGGCGCACTTCCTACAATTAGGAAGTCCTACCGTAAGCCAGAAACGGAAGATTTATTAACTTGGATTATATTTCTACTAGCCCATACGCTTAACCTTTTTGCAATTAAACAGTGGTCTTTTTCTGTTTTAGCTTATCCTGCTTATCTATTTTTTACTGTGGCGACTGTCGTTTTACTACTTCTACGACCTAAAATGCGTTTTCTGCGAAGTTCTTATAAATACCGTCGCAGACGTAAATCCAGTTAGTTTAAAACTATGAACTAAATACAACTAATATTAATTGTGAATAAATATTGAATCCACTGCTAAAGGATAATACTTAGTTTATTGAGTATTATCCTTTAGCATAATTATTGAAAATTATTTTGTTTCATAAATGTGAGATTTGAAGTCAAAAATGGGAATCATATAGTTAGTAAGTTGTACACATTATAGTTAAGCCAGCTTTTATAGGCTTATGTCATCACCAATTTCTTCTAATCAGGGTCTTAAATCGAGAAAATCCTATAAATTATCACTTAGACTTATTCTTATCCTTCCTTTTGTCTTACAAATCTTTGCAGCTGTAGGACTTACTGGATACTTATCTTTACGTAACGGACAGAAAGCTGTCAATGATTTAGCCAGTCGAATGCGTAGAGAAGTTAGTGCCAGAATAGATCAACATCTTGACAGTTATATGAGAATTCCTCATGAAGTTGTCGGAGTAAACTCAGCTGCAATTGACATGGGCTTGCTAAATCTACAAGAAAAAGAAAAGCTAGGACAATTTTTTTGGAAACAATTACAATCATTCGATGTAGGCTATATACTTATTAGTTCAACAACAGGTGATTACTTAGCGACAGGACATCTTTTCGGAGATGAACGTATTACTATTGATGAGTTAGCCTTTGATAACAATAGCGATAGCCTTCATCTTTACAGTTGGGCAACAGATACTCAGGGAAAGCGTACAAAAATTATTCAAGATAACGGTAAATTTGTACCGCAGGATGAAGGGTGGTATGTAGAGGCAGTTAAGCAAAATAAATCGGTATGGAGTCCCGTTTATAACTGGTTAGTTGAACCATTTAATTTATCTATTGCTGTTAGTCGCCCAATATATTCTAATAAAAAACTAATAGGTGTAGTTGCTGTTGAGCAACAACTTTCACAAATAAGCGATTTTTTGAGGCATTTAAAAGTTAGTCCATCCGGTAGGACTTTTATAATGGAGCGCAATGGATTATTGATTGCCAGTTCTGCTCAAGAAGAACCTTTTACTGTTGTAAATGGTAAGCCTCAGCGCCTAAAAGCAATCAATAGTAAAGGTCCGCTAATCCAAGCAACAGCCAGACATTTAATCGAAGCATTTGGTGACTTAAATAAAATACAGAGTATCAAGCAACTTGAATTTTGGTTCAAAGGAAAACGTCAATTTGTCCAGATAACTCCTTGGCGCGATGAATTGGGGTTAGATTGGCTGATGATTGTGACAGTACCAGAAGCCGATTTTATGGGAAAAATTAACGCTAACAGAAACGCAACAATTATGTTGTGTTTTTTGGCTTTGGGATTAGCAATTCTTGTGGGTTTCTACACTTCTCGCTGGATTACCCAACCGATTTTAGAATTAAGCCAAGCTTCGGAAGCTATTGCTGCTGGAAAACTTAACCAGAGAATTAAAACATCTCAAGTTAATGAATTTAATTCTCTTGCTCGTTCCTTCAATCGTATGGCGTTACAATTACGCGAATCTTTCAATACATTAGAAAAGACTAACGAACAATTAGAAATTAGAGTTGAAGAACGTACTATAGAACTTAAGGAAGCGAAGATAATTGCTGATACCGCAAATAAAGCTAAGAGTGAATTTCTTGCTAATATGAGCCATGAGTTACGCACACCTTTAAACGGTATTTTAGGTTATGCCCAAATCCTTCAAAACTCAAAAAATCTCAAAGAAAAAGAGCAAAAAGGTATCAGCATTATTAACCAATGCGCTTCGCATTTAATAACCTTAATTAATGATATTCTTGACCTTTCTAAAATCGAAGCGCAGAAAATGGAATTGCATCCCGCACCTTTTCATTTTGCTTCTTTTCTCGAAGGTGTTGCGGATATCTGTCGAATCAAAGCCGATCAAAAAAGTATTGACTTTACCTATGAATCAGATAACAATTTACCTATAGGAGTTGAAGCTGATGAAAAACGTTTGCGACAGGTTTTAATTAATTTGCTCGGTAATGCGATCAAATTTACTGAAAATGGCGGAGTCAATTTTAAAGTTAGCTTAGTTGATATTCAAGAAGCAGATATTAATACAGCTTTCCAAAACTACCAAATTCGCTTTGAAATTTTGGATACTGGTGTAGGGATGAGTGACGAACAATTAGAGAAGATATTTTTACCTTTTGAACAAGTTGGTAAAGTTAAAAAGCAGTCAGAAGGAACCGGACTAGGACTAACAATTAGTAAAAAAATTGTTGCATTAATGGGAAGCAGTATAAAAGTGGAAAGCTACCCCGGAAAAGGTAGTACATTCTGGTTTGATATCGAAATTCCAGAAGCTAACGAATGGGTTCATCAATCCATAGCCGCTTCACAACAAAAAATTGTTGGTTTTACAGGAGAAACGCGCAAAATTCTTGTAGTCGATGACCATTGGGAAAACCGTTCTGTAATAGTAAATTTGTTAGAACCTATCGGTTTTGAAATTATAGAAGCAGAAAACGGAAAAGAAGGTTTATCAAAGACCATAGAATTCAACCCAGACCTGATACTGGCAGATATCTCTATGCCAGTAATGGATGGATTTGAGATGATGAGCTATTTGAAAGATTTGCCAGAATTGAAACATATAATAATTATTGTCTCTTCAGCAAGTGTATTTGAAGCAAATAAAAATAAAAGTTTAAATGCGGGTGCCGATGATTTTATTCCTAAGCCAATGCAAACTAGCGAGTTACTAGAAAAGTTACAAAAGCATTTGAATCTAGAATGGATTTACGAACAAAAGCAAGCGAAAGAAGGTAAAGTTAATCAAGAACAAAAACAATCTTCATCAGAAATAATCCCTCCTTCTCCAGAAGAACTTAATCAATTATACGAACTTGCTTTAAAAGGTCGTATCAAAAATATTCAAACATATGTAGAATATTTAAAAAAAATGGATGATAAATTTGTTCCTTTTGCTAATGAAATAAATAAATATGCGAAAAATTTCCAACTTGAAAAAATACAAGCTTTTATACAAAAGTATTTAGAATAAAATAGAGCAAGTTTGATTCTAAATACTTTGATGTGTGTCTACCAAATAATTGAAAGTAAATAGTTATGAATAATTTAGATGCAAATGTAATTTTAATTGTAGATGATACCCCTACCAACTTAGAAGTACTTTCAGAAGCTTTAACAGATGCTGGATTTGAAGTTGCTGTTGCTACTAACGGAGAAAGCGCTCTAAAACAGGCAGAATACGATCCACCAAAATTAATTTTGTTGGACGTAATGATGCCGGGAATTGATGGATTTGAAACTTGTCGTAGACTCAAGCAAAATTCAGCTACAAAAGATATTCCTGTCATTTTTATGACAGCCCTCAATGATTCTAAAGACAAAGTTACGGGTTTATCTCTTGGCGCTGTAGACTATATAAGCAAGCCTTTTCAACAAGCAGAAGTGCTAGCACGTATTGAAGTTCACGTAAAATTACAAAATTTAACTATAAAGCTTGAAGAACAAAATATTCGTTTAAAAGAAGAAATACAGCAACGTATTGATGCTGAAACAGCTTTGTCTCAATTAAACCAAGATTTAGAACAGCAGGTAACGCAACGTACCTGGGAACTCTCTTCAGCACTACACGATTTACAACAAGCTCAACTTCAACTTGTACAATCAGAAAAATTATCTACTTTAGGTCAATTAGTGGCAGGTGTGGCTCATGAAATCAACAATCCGGTTGGTTTCATACATGGCAATATTCAACACGCTAATGAATATATTCGAGATTTATTAGAACTCGTACAACTCTATCAAATTCAGTTTCCTCAAGTGACTCCAGAAATTGAAGCTAAAGCAAAGGAAATTGATTTGGAGTTTTTGATCGAGGATTTACCCAAACTTCTTTGTTCAATGGAAGTGGGAACCGAACGAATTCGTGAAATTGTTTTATCTCTACGCAATTTCTCTCGACATGATGAAGCGGAGTTTAAAAAAGTAAATATACATGAAGGTATTGATTCAACGCTAGCGATTCTCCAGCATCGCTTAAATTCAAAAACAAACAATACTAAGATTGAGCTAATTAAGAAATATGGAAATCTACCTCAAGTAGAGTGTTATGCCGGAAAACTGAACCAAGTATTTATGAACATCCTTGCAAATGCGATTGATGCTTTAGAGGATGTATTAAGCTGTGAAGAATATAATTCATCCCCTACAATTAAAATTAGTACAGAGGTTGTAATGTCGGATAATGTTGTAATTAGAATTATTGATAATGCTTCGGGAATACCAGAGGAAGTTCAAGAACGAATATTTGAACCTTTCTTTACCACTAAACCTGCTGGGAAAGGAACGGGGTTAGGAATGTCGATTAGCCATCAAATTATTACTGAAAAGCATAATGGCTCCTTAAGATGTATTTCTACTCCTGGAAAAGGAACAGAATTTATCATTGAAATTCCACTTAAACTGCAAACTTTTTGTCATAACAAATGGGTAAAACCTCAAAATTTACCCACTGCAAGTAAAGTTTTAGTTTAAGATGTTTAAGTCAACCTTTTTAGTTGTTATAATTCTTCAACACAAATCAATCTTCTAAGTATTTTAGTAAACAAATACAACAAATAGGCTCTTATTACTTTTTGCCTTTCAGCATGGATGATTTCAATCAGAAAACTAAATCCTGAAGATATCCAGCAGTTTTTTTTATGGCGAGATGCAGACGTTTATATTCATAATATTCTGCGGCGAGAGGTGATGGAACATGAACAAGGAAAGCGCGTTATCTTCATAGGCTTGATTGATTCAGCCATTGTAGGAACAGTACAATTTGTCCCCAAACATTGTGACACTGAATTAGCTGATGGAAGCTCCACCGCTTATTTGCAGTCGCTTTTAGTTGATATAAATTATAGAAGACAAGGAATCGGTTCTCAATTAATTAAAGCAGTAGAATTTGAAGCGATACAGCGTAATTATCAGCGTTTAACTATTATGGTTGAATCAGATAATTTTGTAGCATTAAATCTTTATCAAAAAATGGGCTTTTCTTTTTTTAAAAATTCAAGCAATATGTGGCGAGGTAAGGAATATTGTGTCCAATGTTTGGAGAAAAATGTAGAGACGTAGCACTGCTACGTCTCCCTGGATTTTCGTTTGCATCCAGAATGAACGTAAGACAATAAAGCGATAAATCGCTTACTACAAACCTATGAAAAATTACACAGCAAAAAACGCCTCCCGATCGCTCGGAAGGCGCTTTTTATTTATTGTAGAGACGTAGCACTGCTACGTCTCCAATTATTTAATTTTTAACCATTGATTGCGGGAGCGCTGACTGCAACAGGTGCAGATTCAAGAGCAGCTAAATCAAGTGGGAAGTTGTGAGCGTTGCGCTCGTGCATTACTTCCATACCCAAGTTAGCGCGGTTCAATACATCAGCCCAAGTGTTGATTACTCTTCCACTTGAATCAATTACAGACTGGTTGAAGTTGAAACCGTTCAAGTTGAATGCCATTGTGCTGATTCCCAAAGCGGTAAACCAGATTCCTACAACGGGCCATGCTGCTAAGAAGAAGTGCAAGCTACGGCTGTTGTTGAAACTCGCGTATTGGAAAATCAAACGACCAAAGTAACCGTGTGCAGCTACGATGTTGTAAGTTTCTTCTTCTTGACCGAACTTGTAACCGTAGTTCTGAGATTCGGTTTCGGTTGTTTCACGTACCAAGCTCGATGTTACCAAAGAACCGTGCATAGCACTGAATAAGCTTCCGCCAAATACTGCTGCAACACCTAACTGGTGGAAGGGGTGCATCAAGATGTTGTGTTCGGCTTGGAACACGAACATGAAGTTGAAGGTACCGGAGATACCCAAAGGCATACCGTCAGAGAAAGAACCTTGTCCAATGGGGTAGATCAAGAATACTGCGGTTGCTGCTGCTACTGGAGCAGAGAAGGCAACACAGATCCAAGGGCGCATACCCAAGCGGTAGGATAGTTCCCACTCACGACCTAAGTAGCAAAATACTCCAATTAAGAAGTGGAATACTACCAACTGGTAAGGACCGCCGTTGTACAACCATTCATCTAAGGAAGCAGCTTCCCAGATTGGGTAGAAGTGCAAACCAATAGCGTTAGAAGAAGGTACAACAGCACCGGAGATGATGTTGTTTCCGTAGATCAACGAACCTGCAACAGGCTCGCGGATACCATCGATGTCAACAGGAGGTGCTGCAACAAAAGCGATGATGAAACAGGTGGTAGCAGCCAATAGGGTAGGAATCATCAACATTCCAAACCAACCGATGTATAAACGGTTGTTGGTGCTGGTTATCCATCCGCAGAACTGTTCCCACGCAGAAGCGCTCTCGCGTCTTTGTAATGTGGTTGTCATGGTTCAGATAATTGCTTTTTATTTGTCTTATAATCGAGCGCGATTTCTCTTGCTCGTTATTACTACTATACATCAGTTTATTCACTTAGGATCATTTACTCAGATTATTATTAATTATTGTAAACATAATTAAAAGTTATATCGTAATTGGGGATTGGGCATGGGGCATGGGGCATGGGGAATTGGGTATGCCCTCGTTTGCAGTTTTTAGCTAGGAATGCAAATGCATTTGTAGAAGCTCTGCCTCTCATCAGCCCTTGTCAAATTCATAACTACTAACTCATAACTTTTTATGCCCTATGCCCAATTCGCAATTTTCAAACTTAAAAATCAAAATATATATAAGGTAATCTTCCGTCGGGAGCTAACACCCAAACCGCCCAAAGACATAGTGGGATGAATAAGAGTTTCAGGTGCCAGTTAAGCTGTAGTTTGAGGCGATTATTAAAGGCGTAAGCAATACCCATAACAGATGCGATCGCAATTAATAAAGCAGCTAGTTGATATTGACTAATATTAAGAGCTTCCACGTAAACTTTTTGGGCAAACTGTGCATCGGCAGAACGACCAAATAGGTTTGTAATTACTAACCAAGAATCTTGTAAATTGGGTAGGCGGAACCATATCCATGAAGTGAAAACCATTAACTGAGTCAGTAACCAAGCTAAAGTTACCCCGGCGGGATTTTGCCAGAAATTTTCTAGAGGCTCAAAGCGATCGCTAATAATATCGGTTAGACGATGCACGACTAATGCTAAACCGTGAAAGGCACCCCAAACAATCCACCCTAAAGCCGCACCGTGCCAAATTCCGGCGAGAAGCATGATAATCATTAAGTTCAAGCAGGTGCGAGCTAAACCTTTACGGGAACCTCCGAGAGGAAAGTAAAGATAATTACGCAGCCAATCTCCTAAAGTTATGTGCCAGCGCCGCCAAAAATCAGCAATGCTGGTGCTGAAATAGGGATGATTAAAGTTTTCCGGCAATACTAAACCGAAAAGCAAAGCACTACCGCGAGCAATATCTACATAACCGCTAAAGTCTAAATACAGTTGTAAGCCGTAAGCAAATGTTGCTAACCATAAATCGACGCTACCCGCTCGTTGCAAGCTACTAAAACATAAATCTACAAAAATTCCCAAATTATCTGCTAAGAGAGCTTTTTTCACCGCACCTCTAGCAATTAACCATAACCCTTCAGCGATCGCATCGGCAGTAGGAAACTTGAGAGTATTAAATTGAATTGCCAAACTATGGTAGCGAGTAATCGGACCCGAAATCAGTTTAGTAAAAAAGGATTTGTAACTAGCAAATTTGATCAACTGTTCCGCAGCAGGAGCGCCACGATAAACATCGATTAAATAAGCAATACACTCGAAAGTAAAAAATGAAATTCCTAGAGGTGCGATTACTTTAAAAGTGTTTACACCTCCAGGGTTAGTACTGCTGGAGTTAAAGAAATTGAACAAAGGCGATAAATACTTAAATCCAAACAGCAGCAAAATATTTAAAATAATTCCCAGCCACAAAACCTTCAAACGGCGACGATTCCAATCAGCTTGAGCAAATTGCCAATCTTCATTAGAAATTCGCCAATCAAGACTATGCTTTCCAGGGGAAGTATTTTGTCCCAGGGCTAATCCCAAACGAAAATTAATAAAAACCAGCGTCAACAGCAGCGGTAGATAATAAAATTGGTTAGACGCATAAAAAATTAAGCTGGCAATAAATAAAGTCCACAGACGCAACCTTTGCTCTTCTACAGACCAATAAATTCCCAACACGCTGAGTAAAAATAATCCGTATGCAAACGAAATGAAATTCATTGGTCAATTATCAATTATCAATTATCAATAGGGCATGGGGCATGGGGCATTGGGAATAAAAAGTTAGGAGTAATTAAGGTCAAAGGTTAAAGGTTAAAGGTTAAAGGTTAAAGGTTAAAGGTTAAAGGTTAAAGGTTAAAGGTTAAAGGTTAAAGGTTAAAATTCCCCTTGTCCCCCCATCTCCCCCTCTCCCATCTCCCCATCTCCCCCTCTCCCCATCACTTCCCACTCCAAGGAATCATCGGATCTTTGGCAAGCATTTTAGAGACTTCGTATGCGCCGTAACGGTTGAGGTGACTGGGATCGGAAAAGTAGTCGTTGGCTTTTAACCATGTTTGACTTAAGTCTCGGTAAATGAAGTTGGAACGGGTTGCTAAACTCAGCATATATTGTTCAAATTCTTGTTCGTATTTTGTACGTGCTGGATCTAAATACTCTGCTGTCAGAGGCAAATTTACGAACACTACATTTATATTCCGGGATTCTGTGTAGTTGAGTAATGCTTCTAAGGCTGCGTTTTGCTCGCCTACTAATTCAAAGTTTTGATAGTCTCGATCGTAGATACCTCCAACTTTTGCGTGTTTTTTGTAATAAGTATTGGGATCGAAGCGCATGGATAAAGGTAAAAACCCATCAAAATCGACTGCGTAATTGGAAGAATCTTCTGAAATATCTGTCAAGTCGTTTACAGAATCTGCTTTTTTTAAAGCGCCGATTATGGGTAAAGATTTATATATTTTGACAAGCTGACTTTTTAATTTGTCGCGTTTTTCGTAGGAACTCGAAACGGTGGCGAATCCCTCATTTAATTTGTCGTTAATGATTTCATAACCATTATTTTTCTGTTTAGTAATTTCTACTTCTTTGGCAGTTTTTGGGGAATTGTCTTTGGAATCAAGTCTTGCTAGCGATGCTTTTAACGCATGCTGATAACCACGCGATGCAGCGATCGCATCAAAGGTATTATCTTCTCTACCGCTATTAAAAGCACGAGATCCATCTGCCCAAATAATTGTATGCGGTAATTCTGCTGGTTGAAGTACGCGACGAATGATAAAGTCTACAACTTGGGCTGTTGCGCCGTTAATACCGAAGTTAAATACATCAACATCTGGATAACCTTCGGTTGCTAAACCTTTGGAAAGTGCAGCTGGATCTATACCTCGTAAAGCACGCGAAGAACCGATAATTAAAACATCGGGTGGCGTACCGTTTTTTGCCAAACGCTGCTTGTATAGCGCCAACTGTTCGTCTAACTGGCGAGAATTAAAACTGGGAAGTTGCGATCGCGCTGCTAGGAGTATGGCGGTTGCTGTTGCTTTACCTCTTGCTGTTTTATTTTGTTGGGTGAAACCAGAAGGATTAAATGTTGAGTTGGGGTTGGATTTTTCTTCGGTGGTGTCGGCGAGAAATGCGGTTGTTGTTTCTTCTGTAGCAGTTGGTGGCGATTGAGTAATTGTTGCAGGTGCGCCGTAACTCAAGATTTGACCTAATACCCAATCAGTTTGTAGAGTCAGCAATAATCCTAAACTTCCCCAAATTAAGGCAACGCGACGGATTCGGTTATCTGAGTTTGAGGATGGCTGCTTTTCAACAAATAACTGGGTTCTCAAAAACCAATTTTTAATGGTTCCACCCCAATCCCGCGCTACAGAGGCAACAAAAGTGTGAACTTCTTCGGCGGTTAAATCGGGACGCAATACGGGTTCGTTCTCGTTGGGCAAAAGTTCCTGTACGTAGGCAGAAGTAGCAGCAAATTCTGGAGTTGCTTCTGGTACTACCCGTTGCCGTTGCTGGAAATCAATTCCAGATTGCCAAAATGGTTTTTTGTTACCAGCACGTCTTCCGTAAACGCGCACTCCTGCAAGCCCTGGCACTTGCAAATGTTGAACAAAATTAATTACTTTGGCGGCTATTCGCTTGCGTGCGGGGCATACTGGAGCATCGCACATGATGTGTAATAAATCTTGCTTTTGCGCCAAAATTACGCGAATACCGCCAGTTTTCAAACGCCTGTCTAAATTGGGATTGAGCAAGCGCTGGAGTAAAAAGGTAATTGCTTCAATATCGCCAACCTTGGCTAATTCCATTGGTGATGTTGCCAAAGCCGGATGTTCTTTAGCTGGCAAAGACTGCCAATCAATCCAGGAGGGTTGAGAATCAACGGTTTGTTGTCCGTAAATTGCTGCGGATAATAACCCTTGAGGGGCGATCGCTTCTATTAAAGGAACGATTTTATCCAAACATAATGTTTTGTCAGGAATTACTTGTTCTTCGGAGGCTTTAGAGGCTGGCGTACAAAATATATGTAGCGTTGAATCTTGTAGAGAAGCCTGTACCTCTACTAATGAATTGGCAAATTTAATATTTAAAAGCCTGACAATTGCTTGAACATCTCCCCATCGCGCCCATTCTTTGAGCATTACCTCTGGGGGTGTCAAATCAATTAGCAGCAGCCAGTCTGGTTGGGTTTCGCCGACAACTTGTGTCGAAATAACTGCATCTTTATAGTTCGAGAGGTTAAGATTTCTTAACTTAGTTGCTACAGGTTCCGCAATTAAGGACGGGTCTGGCGTATAATTCGACTGACAAAAGACCCACAAACGATTTTTCCGATCGGCAATCTTAGAGGCAGCTTTTTGATTTTTAACTTTGACTTGAACAGCCACACCTAAAGTACTCAACGTTTCGCTAAGATAGCGAGCGATCGCGATCGGATCTCCCTGACGGGCTAAACTTTCATTAGATAAAATTAGCGCTCCACCAGGAGACGTATCCGCACTTAAAAGTCCAAGTTTTACTTCCTCTAAGTGCTTGTCAAGTTGATTTAAGTAAACCTTATGGCACCATTCCGGACGTTTTTCGGTTTTTTTCTTTCCGTAAACGAAAACTTGGTATATTGAAGGTTGTTCGCTTTTTGTTAAAGCATCTAAATTAGTTTGCTGTAATGCTTTGAGCAAATCAGATAAAGTGTTCCAACGGGGAGGAACCTCATGTGATTCGCAAAGAATATGCAGGTCGTTTCCTCGCAACCGGACTTTTACCCCTAAAGAGTTGATCCCTGTTGCTTGGCTTACCCACTGTGCTAACGATTGTTGGGTTTCTAAAAAGGCTGTTTTCATCGGCAGTTGACGAAAAGGAATTGAGCGGATGCTGTGGATGTTGGCGACAACTAGTAAACTAGAATCATCGGAATTATTGAGCAAGTAAACTTTTTTGTCGCATTGAAGGCGATTTCGGAAGCAAGTTTTTGGCAATTATTCGTTAACTAACTGATTTAATCAGCCCATATTAGCTTTGTAAAGATACTTATAGTTTTCCGCTTATATTTTGTGTTTTATTTAATTTATCCTACTGCATTGTAAAAAATATCCATGTCATCTGAATCTGTTAATTCTAAATCATCTAAAGCCGAATTAAATTTGGGTTTATTTTCAATTCCCCAGTCTACGATCTTGCAAGCGGGTACCGTTTCTGTCTTAACATTAGTGTTGGCAGAAAAAGCCATCCGCGAAGCACTCATAACCGTAGGACAAGCCAGCGAAGAATTATTTCGAGGCGAACGCCTACCGTTGCTTGATTTTCCCACTTCAAATTCTGAAAACAAAGAATAAAACCCAGTATAAGAAGTGTTAACCCATCTTGGGATAAATTGAGCGGCAATTTGGGTGCAGAACCACGAAAAAATAATAAACAGTAATCTGCTCTCTTACCTATTAGGATATGAGTACCGTTTTATACCCTCATGCTCAGGCTGTAAATATCTACCCCGCATCAGATTTGTTTTTGCGCCATCGTTTACAAATCGTCGAGGAAGTGTGGGAATTAGTTCTCCGCGAAGAATGCGGACAACAGATGGTAGATTTGCTCAAACAGTTACGCGATTTATGTTCCCCGGAAGGACAAGCAACCGAGAACGAAGCTGCCCCGGTATCCAGCTTAATTGAACAATTGAGCATCAATGAAGCAATTAGGGCGGCTCGTGGATTTGCTTTGTATTTCCAGTTGATCAACATAGTAGAACAGGATTACGAACAACAGCAGCAATTGACTCGCTACGAAGAAAATGAGGAAGCTGGAGATAAAGAAACTTTACCTAATATTATTTATTCGAGCAATCAAAAAGTAGAAGACGTTCACCTCAACAACGGGGTTAATGCAGATTTATTAGCCAAAAGCTGGCAAGCCAAAGCTAATTCAAAAGATAAAGGTACGTTTGCCGAATTATTCCCCAAGTTATTTAAACTAAACGTACCACCGGCTCAAATTCAACGCTTAATTGCACAATTGGACGTGCGCTTAGTGTTTACAGCTCACCCAACTGAGATTGTTCGTCCCACCATCCGAGACAAACAGCGGCGAGTAGTAAATTTACTGCAAAAACTTGATACATCCGAAAAGCGTGGCAATATTAATGCGGTCGGATATTCTTGGGAAACAACCCAAATTCGCAATCAATTACTCGAAGAGATTCGTTTATGGTGGCGTACCGACGAACTGCATCAATTTAAACCCAGCGTACTTGATGAAGTAGATTATGCGCTGCACTACTTCCAAGAAGTACTGTTTGAAGCTACTCCCCAACTGTACGAGCGTCTCAAGCACGCTTTAAATTCGACCTTTTCCAGACTTGAGCCACCTTCTAAAAGCTTTTGTCAATTTGGTTCTTGGGTAGGTGCCGATCGCGACGGAAATCCATCGGTAACGCCGGAAATAACTTGGCAGACGGCTTGCTATCAACGCCATATGGTGTTAGAAAAATACATCGAATCGGCTAAGGGTTTAATTGAATTATTAAGTATATCGCTGCACTGGAGCGATGTGCTACCAGACTTATTAGAATCGCTGGAAATCGAACAGTCCCAGATGAGCGAAGTTTACGATGCATTAGCTTTACGCTATCGTCAAGAACCTTATCGGTTGAAACTTGCTTATGTAGTCAAGCGATTGGAGAATACGCGCCAACGGAATTCAGCTTTACGCAAACGTGAGATTATCAAAGACGACACAGCCCCAATTTACGGTTCTAAAGATGAATTTTTAGCCGATTTGAGGTTAATTCAACGTAACTTGTCAGAAACGGGTTTAAAGTGTCAGCAATTAGAAAATCTTCTCACTCAAGTTGAAATTTTTGGCTTTAATTTGACTCAATTAGATATTCGGCAAGAATCAACTCGTCATAGCGATGCGATCGGCGAAATATTAGAATATTTAGGGATATTAGAGACAAAATACGACGACCTAACAGAAGATGAGAAGATTGCTTGGTTAGTGGTCGAACTGCAAACCAGAAGACCTTTAATCCCCGCGCAATTACCGTTTGGGGATAAAACCAACGAAATCGTTGAAACGATGCGCTTATTGCGATCGCTGCAAGAAGAATTTGATTGCAACATCTGTCAAACTTATATTATCAGTATGTGTCGCTCCGTCAGCGACGTACTTGAAGTATTGCTATTAGCTAAAGAAGCAGGACTTTACGACCCCGGAACCGCCATAGGTACGATCCGAGTAGTCCCCTTATTTGAAACAGTGGAAGATTTACAGCGATCGAGAGAAGTGATGCGAAATCTGTTTTCCCTTCCTTTGTATCGCGCTTTACTTGCGGGTGGATATGCAGCTTATGAGGATGGGGGACAACAAGAAAGTTCTACCTTAAATCCCAACTTACAAGAAATAATGTTGGGATATTCCGACAGTAATAAAGATTCGGGTTTTCTGAGCAGTAATTGGGAGATTCACAAAGCCCAGAAATCATTGCAGCAAATCGCCGAAGAATACGGCTTAAGCGTGCGAATATTCCACGGACGAGGTGGTTCCGTAGGACGCGGTGGAGGTCCAGCTTACGAGGCGATTTTGGCTCAACCGGGTAAAAGTATCAACGGACGGATAAAAATTACCGAACAAGGAGAAGTTTTAGCTTCCAAATACTCTTTACCAGATTTAGCGCTCTACAATCTCGAAACCATCACAACAGCCGTAATTCAAGCCAGTTTACTACGCGCCGGGTTTGACGACATCGAACCCTGGAACGAAATCATGGAAGAATTAGCAGCGCGATCGCGTACCCACTATCGAGATTTAATCTACGAGCAGCCAGATTTTATCGACTTTTTCAATCAAGTTACTCCCATTGAAGAAATTAGTCAGTTACAAATCAGTTCTCGTCCCGCTCGTCGCCCGTCGGGGAAAAAAGGTTTAAGCAGCTTGCGGGCAATTCCTTGGGTATTTAGCTGGACGCAAACCCGATTTTTGCTGCCTGCATGGTATGGAGTCGGTACCGCTTTGCAAGAATTTATCAACGAAGCCCCCGACGACCACATTCAGCTACTACAATGCTTTTACAGAAAGTGGCCATTTTTCAAAATGGTGATTTCCAAGGTAGAAATGACCTTGGCAAAAGTCGATTTACAAATGGCGCGACACTATGTAGAGGAACTATCCAAACCCGAAGATAAGCAGCGCTTTTACCAGGTATTTAATCAAATTTCCAGCGAATATTACCTCACAAAAAACTTAGTCTTAGGAATCACTGGGAACGAAAGACTGTTGGATGGAGATCCAGTTTTACAGCGTTCGGTACAGTTGAGAAATGGTACTATTGTACCTCTAGGATTTATCCAGGTATCCTTACTCAAACGTTTACGCAACAGTAAAACCAACGCTTCCTCTGGCGTAATTCATTCACGTTACAGCAAAGGAGAATTACTCCGAGGTGCGTTGTTAACCATTAACGGAATTGCGGCTGGGATGAGAAATACTGGTTAATTGGGCATAGGGCATAGGGGACAGGGAATCTTGAGATCCCCCATTTTTATGCCCAAGTGAAAACCACTATAGTTATTTCAAGTAATAAACAGATGCGGACAATACCGGAATCAATTGGAACGACTATAAGGCAATAACTTAGAGGATGTTTGAAAAAAAGGTATCTGTTGTAACCTAATTACTGCTTCGATCCCCCCTTCCCCCCTTTCTAAGGGGGGTTAAAATTCCCCTTAAAAAGTTAGGAACTACGCAAGCAAATAAGCAGTCAAAAAACAAAATACCAAAAACTCCGACTTCTAAAATTAGATTAGAAATCGGAGAATTATGAATTATTCTATTGTATTTGGTATTTTAATAGCTAAGGTTAAGAGCAGTTTTCATATTTTTAGCTACTAATTACCAGAAAAATTGGATTTACCGGCTTCAAGATTCACGCAAAATCAATCTAGTCCCAATCTGGAATATCTAAATCTTCGCCACCAACACCGATTCCTGTATGGAATATTTCAGCATCAGCGATATTAATATCTTCCATCGATGCTTCGTACACGTTGGAGTCGTAAATCTTAGCGTTAGCTAAATTGGCATCATTCATATTAGCTTGCTTGAAATTGACGTTTGTCAAAAACGCCGAAGTTAATTTCGCATCTTTTAAATTTGCACGAGTCAAGTCAGCACCTTCAAGATTCGCGTGTTCGAGGTTTGCTCCCTCAAGATTGGCTCCTCTCAAATCGGCACCAATTAAATGCGAACCGCGTAGATTTGCTCCTGACAAATCACAAGCAACGCATTCCCCAGTCTTAAGCAGCTTTTGTACGTGCTGCGGATTTTCAGCT
Source organism: Rivularia sp. (in: cyanobacteria) (assembly GCA_965234645.1). Taxonomy (GTDB): domain Bacteria; phylum Cyanobacteriota; class Cyanobacteriia; order Cyanobacteriales; family Nostocaceae; genus Rivularia. Next base: position 2,750,460 of record OZ248344.1, read on the forward strand.
TTTACCAAGCTAGCGAAAAAGAGGGGAGCCACTATAGTTAAAGCAGCTAAAAGTCTCTTAATCATAATAATTATCCCTTTCCAATCTAATATCTTCCGTTCATTGCCTCACTTATCTATTATCTCATGAAATCGCCGGAGTATAAGGATTAACGACAAAGCTTCACAGTGAGAATCGTTATCATCTGGAGTCAGAAGCAGACAAATAATTGATTTAACTTAACATTGCCAAGGTTTTCAGTTATTTCTGAATCAGGAGAATTATGGATTTATTTATGTAACCTTTTGTAAAGATAAAGGCTTATAAAGTATTTATTGAAACTAAAGTCTAAGTATATGTACATAAGAAAAATTTCAACTTTAAAGATATACGGGGAATATAGGAACAAAATTTCAATCAACTGAGTAATATATATGTCTTAGTTTGACCTGTATTTTTAAATTCCCCATGCCGGCATTATGATGAAACTGGGATAATTGGATTAAATCAAGTAGCCAAAAATTCACGCATATACTGATTTACTAACTGTGGCTGTTCTTGCTGTACCCAGTGGCTGCAATTAGGAATATATTTAATTTGGAAGTCTTTCACGTAGGCTTCGGTACCGTAAGTTAATTCTTTTCCTAATGCGGTATCTTCTTCACCCCAAATCATTAAAGTTGGAACTTCAAGAATGCTCCAGTTTTGATTGAACATTTGCGGGCTAAGAATATTCCGGTAGTAATTTATCATCGCCGTTGATGCCCCGCGTTTAGCGGCAGCATCTTTATAAGCATCAATATCTTCTTTACTGAAAGCACTTTTATTAACTGCCATACCTTTAAAAGCATTTTCAATAAACTGATAGTCTTGAGCTTGAAGAAATAATTCCGGAATTACGGGAAGTTGGAAAAAGAACATATACCAGCTACGAAATAATTGCTGAGGAGTTCGTAAACCTTGAGAAAATTTAGCGGGATGGGGGCAATTCATAATAATTAATTTTTCTACCATTTCCGGGTGAGCGTAAGCAAAATTCCAAGCAATTGCTCCTCCCCAATCGTGCGCTACCAGCACGCATTTTTCGTATCCCAATCCGCGAATCATGCCTTCTACATCTCGGATTAACTCCTTAATTACATAAGCCGACTGCTCGCGAGGTTTATCACTATCGTTGTAACCGCGTAAATCTGGCGCAACTACTTTAAAATCTGAGGCAAATTCGGGAATTTGATATCGCCACGAGTACCAAAACTCCGGAAACCCGTGCAGCATTAACATTAAAGGACCATTTCCTTGAGTTACGTAGTGGAGGTTTACCCCATTAGTGGTGATGCGATCGTGTTGCCAATCCATAATATTTAAGAGAGAGTATTTGCTTATATTACTAGGGGATGGGGAGATGGGGGGAAAAGGAGATGGGGGGAGGGGGAGATGGGGAGTTAGGAGTTAGGAGTTGGGAGTTATTAATATTGTTCACTGCTGAGTGTTAATTGCTCGCTACTTATTCATAACCTCTAAATTCTTGACTTTAAGTTCAAACTTTTTTAACTCTTAACTCCGGTGGTTCTCACTCCTAACTATAAAATCTCTATACATTGAATTGTTCTGGAGATAGATGTGTGTCGTTGTTTTATGTGAGTAGATAAACAATAGCTATTATTTATTAAAACTATGACGCAACAAATATCACACCATCCTGCTGCTTGGATTGAGCGATTGGCAAGGTTTGGTTATGCTTCAAAAGGAGCGGTATACTTTCTTGTTGGATTGCTGGCTGTACAGGCGGCTTTTGGTAGGGGGGGAAAAAAAACGGGTACGGAAGGAGCTTTGAAAACTTTAGTACAGCAGCCTTTTGGTCAAGTTTTACTAGGTTTGGTGGCGATCGGTTTGATGGGTTATGTGCTATGGCGTTTTGTAGAAGCAATTAACGATCCGGAAAATAAAGGCACCGATCTTAAAGGTATAGCAACAAGACTTAGTTATGTAGCAAATGGTTTGGCTTATGCTGGTTTGGCTTGGACTGCGGTACAAATTATTATGGGAAGTGCAAGTAGTGGTGAGGGCGATAGTAAACGAGATTGGACTGCTCGCTTGTTAAATCAACCTTTCGGACAATGGTTGGTAGGTACTATTGGTGTGGGTGTAATTGCTTTCGGATTTTATTATTTATATAAAGCTTTTACCGCTAAATTTCAGAGAAAATTGGATTTATCGGAATTAAGTAGTGTTGGGCGTGAATGGGTTATAGCCATTTGTCGGTTTGGCTTGGCTGCAAGAAGTATTGTATTCTTTTTGATTGGCTGGTTTGTTATTGAAGCGGCATATATGGCTCAAGCAAGTCAAGTTGGTGGACTCGATCAAGCATTGGAAGCATTATCAGATCAGCCTTACGGACCTTGGCTGCTGACGGTTGTGGCTTTGGGTTTGATGGCTTATGGCGTATATATGATCGTTCAAGCCCGTTACCGTCGCCTCGATCCAAATATGTAATCAAGGCATTTGCTGTGATTTATTCCTATATCAATTCCTATATCATCCAAAATGTCAATTACTGAAATACGCGGCATATGGCTAACTACTACAGCGAGTAAAGTATTTGATTCTCGCGAAAATATTGTCGAAGCAATGGATTTTATTGCTGAAACTGGATTTAATGTAGTGTTTCCAGTGGTGTGGAATAAAGCTGCAACGCAATTTCCCTCTGGGGTAATGCAGAAAAATTTCGGTGTGGAAATCAATCCGCAATATCGGGGAAGGGATGTTTTAGCGGAAGTAATTACCCAAGCGCATCGGGTGGGATTGAAAGTAATTCCTTGGTTTGAATATGGTTTTGCTAGTTCTTATAATTCTAATGGAGGAATGTTACTGGCAAAAAAACCACAGTGGGCTGCGCGAGACTGTAAAGGTAATTTGCTGAATAAAAATGGTTTTGAATGGCTGAATGCTCTCGATCGCGAAGTCCAGGATTTTTTATTAAGTTTAATACTCGAAGTTGTTAAAAATTACGATGTAGACGGTATCCAAGGAGACGATCGCTTGCCCGCACTACCATGTGAAGGTGGTTATGACAAAGGCACTATACAACAATATCAGCAACAATTCGGGAAAAAACCGCCGCAAAATGCCAAAGATAGCCAATGGTTGCAGTGGCGTGCGGATATTTTGACCGATTTTTTAGCGCGTTTATATAAAGAAGTCAAAGCTGTAAATAATAATTTATTGGTATCAATGGCTCCGAATATTCACGATTGGGCATTGAAAGAATATTTACAAGATTCGCAGACATGGTTAGAAAAAGGCTTAGTAGATATTATTCACCCACAGATTTATCGCCGCGATTTTAATAGTTATAAATCTATTATTGATAAGTTAGTAAAACAGCAGTTTACGGATAAGACGCGAGGGAAATTGGCACCGGGGGTGTTAATGAAATTGGGTTCTTATAATATAAATCCTGATTTATTAGTAAAGGTACTTGAATACAATCGTGCTTGCGGTATTCGGGGAGAGGTATTTTTCTTTTACGAAGGTTTACGAGATAATAATAATGCTGCTGCGGAGGTGTTGCGGAAAGGTTATTATGCGGAATCGGCTGCTTTTCCTTCTTTGCAAGATTTGAATCAAGGGAATGGGAGTAGGAAGGAAGTAGTAAAGAAGCGGGGTTTTCAGGTGTTTAAAAATTGGTTTTGATGTCAAAATATAATTATAAAAAACCGCAGAGGACACAGAGGACACTGAGAAAGAAATTATAGAGGAAATTCTCATAAAAGCGAACTAAATGAAGATTATTTATGCAATTAGAATATAAATCGCAGATTGAAGAAAATATAAAAATTCTCAAACATGATTTACCGACTTTGTTTGAGAAAGATATTTCTTATGATATTTATACAGATGATATTTTATTTGAAGACCCGTTAAATAAGTTTAAATGGAAATTTAACTATAGAATTATTTTTTGGACTTTAAGATTTCACGCTGGGTTGTTTTTTACAGATATTCACTTTGATTTGCACGATCTATATCAATCAAATGAAAATGCAATTTTTGCGAAGTGGACTGTGCGCGGTACTTTACGGGTTCCTTGGCGAGCAAAGATTTTCTTCAATGGTCATTCAAATTATACATTAAATGAAGATGGTTTAATATACGAACATATTGATACTTGGGATCGGAAACCTAGCGAAATTTTAGGTCAGTTTTTCCGTAAGGGAGAACAATGATTTTGGTTATTGAGTAGTTGTTATGTTAACTAAGTAGTCGTAAGGGAACAGATGGAAAAGATAATATTAATAAAAAAAGTCCTCCTTTTATAAGGGGGATTTAGGGGGATCTGAAAAGTTGCAAGTTATAAAAATAGCTTGACAAACATCCTCTTAGGACTAACTTACATTTCATCTTGATACGATATGTCTTTTGGCTAAAAATTAACTTTGAATTAATCAGAAAAAAGCTCGTCAGTTAACCATTCAGTTACGGCTTTAAAATCGTGTACTGGAGTTGGTAAAGTTGTTAAATATCTGCTCTCACGAATCAAATGAGCGGGTTTTCCGGTAATAATGGCGCTGTTAAATAAATTCGCTCCTGCTTCACCTATGCCAAATTTCATCAGGGTTCCGCGTATACTAACATTGCTATCAATGGGGGAATTTCCCATAGATAAAGCTTTGAGATTATTAGCAATTGTTGCTCCTTGTTGATAAGCTACTTGAGCTAATGGTGGTTGGGAATTCTGCATTGGTGTTGCACAATCTCCTCCCGCAAAAACGTAAGGATAGTCGGGTATTTGCAATGTTGGTAAAACCTGCAATCGACCTTTTTTGTCTTGTTTTTCTGATGGTATTGGCAGAGATTTAATTAATGGATGAATAGTTGTTCCTGTTGTCCAAATAATAGTTGCAGTTTCTAGGGATTCGCGATCTTCGTTGCGTTTAAATTCTACGCGCCCTTTTTCCACTTTAGTTACAGAAGCATTCATCTGTAGCTCAACGGGAATACTACGATTTTGTAATGCTTTTTCTGCTGCTGCCTTTAAAGCTTCATTGGTGTCACCCGAAAGAATGGAAGAATCCCTATTAATCAAGACAATACGAACTTCCTCTTTGACACCCCCCATTTCCACATACCAGTTAGGAACAACATCAGCCAAAGTTGCAGCTAATTCTACTCCACTGGGTCCCGCACCTACAATTGCTACCGTTAAAAGATGGCGGCGTTCCCGATCGCCCTTTGTTTGGATTGCTTGCTGGAGGCAGTTTCGTAAGTGTTTTTGTAAGGCGATCGCTTCTTCGTAATCGCGGAAAGCAAAGGTATTATCTTTAGCTCCTTCAATGCCAAAATAACCAGTAGGACTACCCAAAGCTAAAACTAAATTATCGTAACTATATTCTTGAGTAGAGTTGATTTTAACTTTTTGAGAATGTAAGTCAATTTCTTGTACTGCTGCTGATACAAACTTTACGCCACTATCTTTGAGTAAATCCGTATAGCGGGGACAAACTTGTGATTCATCCAATTCCCGACTTAGTAAATCGTAGAGTAAAGGTTTAAAAGTAAAGCGTTTATTTTTATCGATGAGGATAATTGGTTTATCGTAATTTTGTTGTCGCAAGTGCAGCGCGGTAAATAATCCTAAAAATCCACCACCAACAATGATTGTATAGTTATTTGAGCTATTCATTAGGTAAAACTGAAGTACGAACTATATGAACTGATATTTTGGTCTAATTTAGTTCAAAATAACTCTGTCTAATGGCACTTAATTTTATAATTATTTTTTTTGTTTTAAAAGGCTATAGGCGATCGCAATTTAATATTCCGCCGCTAATTAAAGTGTTAAGAAATTATTTCAGTAGTTAAATATCAGCAAACGAGCATCGGGATAAAAATGAGCAGAACAAAATAAAGATTATATTGTTTAAAAATCTCTTGTGCAAAACGTTCAAGATTTATTTAAATTAAGACTGAAGCCTGACATTACTAATTAAAAAACGGCTTTTCGGTATAGCTGGCATTGTTGAGAGGTTAATCTGTAAATCCTGTTCTGGCACATCATAGCGCATATCTGTAGTCAGCAAATTTAACGCCTCCTTGATAATTGCGATCGTAATCCATTCACCAGCGCAACGATGATTTTGGTAATAATCGCCTCCTCCCTGGGGAATAAAATTAAAAGAACTACCATCCCAGTGGCGGAATCTTTCTGGCTGAAATTTTTCCGGTTGCTGCCACAAGCTTGCATCGTGGTTAGTACCATACAAATCGAGAATGACTCGCATTCCTTGGGGGAAGCGGTAGCCTTTCCAGTCAAATTCCTGCTTGACACGAGCCGCGACAAAGGGGAAGAAAGGATAAAAGCGGCGAACTTCCCGTACAAACAATTCAACATAATTGTCTTCGTCTGCTTGAAGCTGCTGCCGACATTCAGGATGTTCGTGTAGTGCTAAAGCCGCAAAAATAATGTAGCGAGCGATCGCCACTGTAGGGCGCAAAACGTTAATTAAATCTACCGCTGCTATGCGCTTATCGAGCAATTCCCCCTGCTTATTGCGGTGAAAGGCGATAACGTAAAGGGCACTCTCTTTATCTACCTCAAGCTTATCTTTGCGGACTTTTTCGATTATATCTCCCAGCCATTGTTCTGCTCTTTGACGAGCCTGCCTTCCCTGCCAGTGGCGGATTCCGATCGCGGCTGGGCTATCAATCATTGCTCCAAAATCTGAAGCTCTTTGCTCAACTTCCGACTCGGTAAGTGGAACACCAGCCCAGTTACAGACGGCACGAGACAAGATTTCTCGCACTTGGGGGAAAAGCACAACCTTGCCCATGTTTTGCCATTTTTTGATGTAAGAGCGCCACACCGAAGCTGTTATAGCGGCTAGCTGCTTGATGCGATCGTCCGTCATCAGCGACATTAACATCTGCTTTCTTTGCCGATGCTCATCACCATCTAATCCCTGTACACCTCCTTCTCCAAGCAAAGTTTTCTGCGCTCTTTTAGGCATAGCACCCTTGCGTAGAAAGCGATCGGTATCGTAAAAAATCTTGGCTGCCTCTTCTCCTTGCATACAGATATTTTCCTGCAATAGCAGCCTGGTGATAAAGATATCGGAGTCATAACGTTGGCAGCGTTTTGAGATGAAATTGTAGCCATCCAACAGGAAGAAGAGCGTACTATCGAGACTTCGATCGCGAGGAATATGTGACATGGAACCTCCAATTTATCTTGATGATGAAATTATAAAAAGATACTATTGCTTTTTCGTTGCTACCACAGATAGATAAGTGGTTATAATTTCAAAGGTTTCTCTAATTCCAAGCAAATCTAAGTAAAGTCCCAACTTTTGCTTTTGTTTGCTTGGCTAATTCTCCGATTTTGAGATAGGCTACGCTCATAGCTACCTCGTGGTTTATTTAATAGACTTAATCTACGATCGATTCTCTAGTTAACTATAAAGTCAACTAGTATGAGTAAATATTTTAATTACAGGTTCTTTATTTTAGATAGCAGTAATTACCGATAAAAGTCGGAAATTTTTATGGTTTATGGAATGGCACGGGTAAAAATTTGGTCGTATCAATCTAGAAATGATTTATCCATTCTTAAATGCTTTTAGTTAGAGTAGTGCTTGCTATTACAGGTATTACCATGTGTTTTAAACAAGCCGACGTAATAGTAAATAATACGACATTTTGAATAAGAAAGTTATTTTATTGTATCTAGAAGACTTTTATTGAATCTATATTTCTTAATATCAAATCAAGACTTACGACTGATGACCGATCGAACATTTATGGGGTTTAATTAAGCCAGCTCCTTGACAAAAATCGCCACGCTACTTTTTGGAAGCCTATATGGAAAACCTGTCCCAAATATTTGTGCTGCTTACAACGCCCGAAGGCGCAGGCGAACATCTAATTAAACCACTAGCTCATCATCAGTTGCTGTTGTTGCTACTGGAACTATCGCTGTTGCTGCTGGTGGCGCGGGGACTCGGTGAGGTGATGCGCCGAATTAACTTCCCGCCAGTTGTCGGGGAATTACTTGCAGGTGTGCTGCTCGGTCCTTCGTTATTTGGATTGTTGTTTCCAAACTTACACGCCCATATTTTTCCCCAAAGCCAACAACAGTCAGATTTGTTATCGGTGATTTCTTGGTTGGGTGTACTGTGTTTGCTAATTGTCACCGGGCTGGAAACTGACCTGAAGCTGATTATTCGCAAAGGTAAAACGGCTTTGCTGATTTCTCTCGGTGGAATTGTTATCCCTTTTTTGACAGGATTCGGACTTGGCTGGTTTTTGCCAGAAACTTTTTTAGCCGATCCTTCAAAACGGCTGGTTTTCAGCTTATTTATTGCTACGGCAATGAGTATTTCGGCGGTGCCCGTGATTGCCAAAGTGCTGATGGACTTGAATTTGATTCGCCGCGATATCGGTCAAGTTACCTTGGCTGCGGGAATGACCGACGATACCATCGGCTGGATTTTACTCTCAGTAGTTTCCGGGTTAGCTAGCAGTGGTAAATTTGACTTCGGTACGGTGTTTCGCTCTGTAACTGCCGCGATCTTATTTTTAGCGATCGCCTTCACCATCGGACGGACAATTGTAGACCAAATATTGCGTTGGGTAGATGACAAAGTTGGCGGAGTTACCGCGAGTTTATCGGTACTGTTGGTTCTATCCTTTTGTGCCGCAGCTTTTACTCAATACCTGGGTTTAGAAGCCGCTTTGGGCGCTTTTGTGGTGGGAATTCTCGCCGGACAATCGCGCCGTTTCAGCAGTGAAGCCGGACACACCCTCGAAATTTTTACCGCTGGTTTTCTCGCGCCGATTTTCTTTGCTTCAGCTGGTTTGAAAGTTAATTTACTGGCTCTTTTAGTTCCCCAAACCTTGCTATTTGGTCTGCTTGTTCTTGCAGTAGCTTGTGTAGGAAAATTTACAGGAGCTTATCTCGGTTCTCGCGTCGGCGGATTGAGCCATTGGGAAGGAATGGCGATGGGTTCGGGGATGAATGCACGCGGAGCGATGGAAATTGTGGTAGCCACGATCGGTTTATCTTTGGGTGTCCTCAATCCCCAAATGTATTCAATTATCTTGATGGTTGCAATTATTACTTCGCTGATGGCTCCCCCTCTGTTGCGCTGGTCTTTGTCCCATGTGACTATCGGTGAAGAAGAGCGATCGCGTTTGGAACTCGAAGAACTTGCCAGTCGCAGTTTTATCAAGCAGATACGGCGCGTTTTGATACCGAGTCGCGGTGGTACAAACATCCAACTCGCGGCGCAGCTAGTAGGTTACATGGCGCACCAAAACCCTTTAGACGTAACACTTTTGTACGCTGACGATCGGCGCGTAGGTAAAGCAAATCAAACAGCAACTGCGGTTAAAGATAGCGTTGCACAAGAAGCTTTTGCTGCTGTCATTGAAGAGATGCAGCTACCCGATCGCTCCACAGTCCAGAGAAAAATTGAGTCGGGACACAATAAAGTAGAAGCGATTATTAATGAAGCCAGTAAAGGATATAACTTGATCGTGCTGGGAGCAACCGAACAAACAGGTTCCAAAGATGCACTTTTTAATTTATTAACTGACCGGATAATTCAAGAAGCGCCTTGTGCAACAATGGTGGTCAAGTCGCACTTAAAAGAACCCCAGGGAGAGACTTCTAGAATCCCTCAACAACCGTTGAAAAATATTCTCGTCCCCACCGTAGGAACAGAATACAGCAAAAATGCCGTAGAGGTAGCAAGTACGATCGCTGCTGCTACTGGGGCGTTAGTCACAATTGTCAACGTAATTAACTTGCCGCCGATAGAGTATATTCTTTACGAAAGGCGATCGCTAAATCCAATGAAAAGTATTGCCCGCGACTTACTCGAACAACAAGCCGTAATTAGTCGTAGTTTGGGCGCAGAGGTCAAAACCTGCATTCTCAAAGGCACCAGTCCAGAAATGGAAATTCTCAATTTTGCTGCAAATGAAGGCTTTGACTTAATTATTCTTGGTAGCAATATCCGCATGGTAACAGGGCGGGTTTTCTTCGGTCATCGAGTTGACGCAATTTTGAATAAAGCACACTGTCCGGTAGCTGTGATTACAGCTATTAATAGTTAAGATAATACTAATCAATACTAATTGTGTGAACTACTTCACACTTTTGCAACAAGCGGTGTAGGTGTCTCACCCCCTACTTTAGACTCCAAATAATCATCATTTGAAACAACTAAGTCTATAGTCTCTTGCACTCCACGCTAGTTGTGGTAAGTTGAAAGAAGTAGATAAAAATTAATCGCAGAAATATAGAGTTTCCTTGAAGGTTGGTGTTACAAATCATCTGCCTTCAACGGTTCGCAAAACTTCTACATACTTGGAATGTAGGAGAAAGCTTTAGCGCCAAATAATACCATTTTGAACTTTTGACAATTTAAGTGGTTTTATTTAAAAATCCACCTGTCAAAAAATTTGATCTAAAAGGTATAAATTTAAATTTCAAAAATCCATTAGCAATATATATATGTATTGTTAATAATTGAAAAACAATCCTGCGTGCTAAAAACTTCAATCAGCACCTTACAAAGGTGCAGGTATATTTTGGGTAGCATTCACATATCAGGAAGTATCAATGAACCATCTACTTTATGAAAAGTCAGTATCCTACAAAGGATATCTCATCATACCATTTGTTTTCGGAAAAGCAGATAATCACGAAATTTATTCGTATAAATTGATATCAGGAATTGGGGCTAAAAGTCAGTATCATAAAGCCGAAAATCCTGCAAAAATCTACGGCAGTAGCGTTGAGAATATCATAAATATTGCCAAAGAACACATAGACCAGCATTCAGATTTAGTTAGCGATGATGATAGGTTTAAACATCGCTACGTGTTCCGCAACAACTTAATTATCGTTTCCCAAGAAGCTGGTAAATATTATTACGACCATTACTTACCAGATTCATTAAACAACATCGCCGCACCAAAATTATTTAAATCAGAATACGAATGTTGGTGTTGGGTAAAACAAGGAATTGATTCCTTAAACGTCGGACACAAAGTTAGGTAAAAAGAAGGGATTGGGCATTGGTAATTGGTAATTGGTAATTGGGCATTGGGGATAGTTAGGAGTTAGGAGTTAGGAGTTAGGAGTTAGGAGTTAGGAATTTTCTACCCCCTCTCCCCCCTCTACCCCCTCTCCCCCTCTCCCCCGATCACGGTAGCCAGAAATCGGGAACAATGGATTTAGTAATTCCGCGCACGGTGTTATTAATAGTTCTCGCGAACTGTATGTGCGCTTCGTCTGCTTCTACGGGTAAAATATTGGCATTTACACCTTGTTGTAAATAAGAAACTACTAAATTTGCAGCTTCTAAACCTGTAACGTAAGCCTTTTCTTGAGACCAAGATCCGTGACGAGACTTAATCCAATCGCCGCTCATAAATACGTTATTAAAAGTTGTCTTTGCTGGCAACATATATCGATAGCTACCGGGTGAAAAGTGCGTTACAGCTTGCCGTAAACGAATTACGCTGCTATCGATTACTTTTGCACGGGCAAATTCCGGTACGCAGCTAGTTAAATACTTTTGTACGATGGGAATAATTTCTTCATCGCTCAAAGGAATAAATTGATTGGCGTGGTAAAAATCAACTTCTACAACTGTTCCCGGCTCGTCTTTATATTCATCGTGAATCGCGTTTAAATCAAAAAATGTCCACCCGGTAGTTTCATCAAAGCCAAAACAAGCGTTAGAAGGAAGAGGAATATTGATTTTGCGATCGAACCATAAACGAGTTGCTAATACGTCAATTGCACCTAAATTTGTTAAATTGCGAAATTCTTCACGACTTTGTAAGCTTTCGCTGTTAGCAACAATCTTTTTCATGCCACCGATCCCAACACTAAAAACTACGGCATCGGCATCAAAAACTTCATCGCCGCAAACCACACTTTTTACTCGATCGCCATCAGTAACTAAATCGGTAACTCGCTTATTTGCAAATATCTTCCCTCCAGCTTTTTCAATTTTTTCTACCCAAGGACGAAAAATTTGTTCTCCAACGGTACCACGACACCAAACCACATCAAAATCCGGTTGATGCGCCAAGATAAAATAGTAAAGCATTCCCAAAGTTGCCGCAGCCGAACATTGTTCTCCCGGTGCAAATAAACCCACCAACAACATCGGCTCAAAAGATTCGCGGTAAAGTCTTGCAGAAACCCCAAACTGTTTGAACAATTCCCGCGCCGTCACATTATCGTAGCGTCGCCAAGCAGCATCAGAATTATCAAAATCTACTAAAGCGTAAAGTAAAGGTAAAGCGCTGAGTCTATCAACCAACGGCAACCTTTTAAACTGAGTATAAATAAAAGTTCCTAAAGGCGTGGGAAGTCTGGGTAAATCTTGAAAAATTGGTGATTCAACTTCCAAACCTGCGGGAGAATATTGAGATGAACGAGTCCAAGTTGTGAAAGGATTAATGTTTAGCTCATTTATCAACGCAAAAATATTTCTATAAGGATACCAAAACCCGTGAATCCCCGCTTCAACAGATTTGCCTTTTTCAGTTTTCCAACCAGCAACCAAACCCCCAGGATAGGAACCAGCTTCCAAAAGCGTTACATCATAACCTTGTTTTGCTAAATGGTGAGTTGCACCCAAACCAGCCCAACCCGCGCCTACTACTACTACTTTTTTCATATTTAAGTATCAAGGATCGCTCATTAATTATCATATAAAAAGGTCGAAGGATAAAGGTGTGCATATCAAAGGTATTAAATCACCTTGCAAAAAATGTAACTAACACATTTTTATTAAAAATATCAAATCCTTACTGGGTAAGGGTTTTAAAAAGTATTGCTTAGAAGTGAAGAGATTACCTCTTGCCAAGTGTAATTTCTTGCAAGATACTGATTATTAGACTTATATAAAAATTTCAATATTCTTTAATTGTTTTAAAACCCGGATTATAATAATTATGATGCGGTATTTTTGGTTTGCTAACCTTTACCAAGTATGACTTCTAGCTTTATGTTAAATGCTGATAATTAGCCATATATAATGATAAAATTAGCAATATTATTACAAATATTCAAAGACAAGAAAAACATCTTAGTCGCAAGTATAATTATAATAGCTGCGATCGCTATCTTTCTATTTTTATTACCGAAGCTATATCAAGTTGACTGGATTGGCTTTGGAACGGTTTCAGACATTTTAATCAGTGACGAAGAAGCAATAAATTTTAAAACTGGAAATATCGTCACGCTTCATAAGCAAACCGAACATATAAGAGCGGCGAAAAAGCTTTGGGATTGGCTAGAGTTACTTGGTATTCCGGTTTTATTAGTTATTTTAGGTACTCAATTTCAAATTAATGAAAAGAAGCTAGCCGAAGAAAAAGCTAAAGCTGAAAAACAAAGAGCCGAGGAACAAGCCAAAGCTGAAAAAGAAAGAGTTGACGAACAAGTTAAAGCTGAAAAAGAAAGAGTTGAGGAACAATTCAAGGCTGAAAAAGAAAAAACATCTAATATTTTAAACGAAGAAGCTTTGCAAGCTTATATCGATCGGATGTCAGAATTATTGCTTGATAAAAACTTAAAATCTTTATCTCCTAAAGATCCTTTACGAGAAGCAGCATTAGATGTTGCACGTGCTAGAACTTTGTCAGTATTGCGGAGATTAGATATAGACGGAGAAAGAAAAGGAAGCATTATTAGGTTTTTAATTGATGCAGAATTTATAAATGAATTGCAGCTAGATTTGAGTTATGCCAAGCTCATTGGTGCTGACTTGAGTGGAGCTAACTTGAGCGGGGCTAATTTTTATGGAGCTAACTTCCACGGAGTCAAGTTAAATGGAGCAAAGTTGAGTGGTGCAAAACTGAGTGGAGCTAACTTCTACGGTGCAAAGCTGAGTGGAGCTAACTTCTACGGTGCAGATTTGAGTGGTGCAAAGTTGAGTGGAGCCAAGCTGAGTGGGGCTAATTTTTACGGTGCCGATCTCAGTCGTGCCTATCTTAGTGGTGCCAACTTGAATGGAGCTAACTTCTACAGCGCTAATCTCAGTAGTGCTAATCTCAGTAGTGCTAATTTGTGTTTCGCTAACCTTAGTGGTGCTAACCTGTGTTTTGCCAACCTTTTGGGTGCATACCTTAGTAGTGCCAAACTGATTGGAGCAAACTTGAGTGGAGCAAATTTTTTCAGTGCTAATCTTAGCGACGCAAAGCTCAGTGGTGCCAACTTTAGTAATACCAAACTTAATAATGCCGATCTGTGCGGTGCCAATTTAGTCGAAGCTAAAAACTTAACTATAGAACAAATCAAACAAGCTAAAAACTGGGAAAAAGCGGTATATACTCCTGAGTTTTGCGATCGCCTTTTCTTAGCAGAAAATATAACTAATGAATAGGGAGTAGGGAGTAGCGAGTAGGGAGTAGGGAGTAGAAAGTAGGGAGTAGAAAGTAGGGAGTAGGGAGTAGGGAGTTGGGAGTAGAAAGTAGGGAGTTGGGAGTTGGGAGTTGGGAGTAGGGAGCTATTTAAAATTAATTTAATATCCCCTTTCCCATGCCCAATGCCCAATGCCCAATGCCCAATGCCCAATGCCCAATCCCCAATGCCCAATCCCCAATTCCCAATGCCCAATCCCCAATCCCCAATCCCCAATTCCCAATTCCCATCAAACATCTAATTCAATTTCATATCCCAATCTTTTAGCAAGAGAAATCTTATAAACATCACCTTGATTCATCTCTCCTGGTTCTTTCATTTGGGTTAAAGCAGTAACTACTTCATCTGAATTTGCAGTTAGGATTACCACGGGTTTATCGCAAGCGATAGGGAAATCATGCCAAGTACCAAGATACAATAAAAGCCCGTGTCCAGCAGGAAAACGTAGCGCTTTTACTTGTGATAAATCGGGTAAATCTTGGTTATTTTGATGAGTTGGTGGTGACAGCACCATAATAAAAGGTGATTGTCCCAAACCGATAAACATTTGCGTCATGTACATATGACGTTCCAACCAGGTTATTGTTGGATATCCCGGCATTATTTTCGCGGTTCTAAAAGTTGCATCACCGCGATAGGTAAAGTCTATATTTTCACCTTCTAATACTCTTCCTTGATAAAAAGGTATTCCCAATCCCGGTTTACTGACATCATCGCCTAATAGATATCCATAAGGTTTAATATTTTCTGCATCAGCATTAATTACGGGAATTGTTAAAGTTTTAGTTTGAGAAGTAGTCATAGTTATTTTAGATTTTAGATTTTAGATTTTGGAGCTACAGAAAGCTAGTTTTTATAGCTAGGGAGCAAGATGCTCCCACTACAAATTAATTACTAATTTGATGTCGTTTACAATTGTATCCGAATGATAAAAAACCTTACTAGACACAGCGAGCGCAGAGGAAGAGAAAGAGAGAAAATAAATAAGAGTTAGTTGTTCATTGTTTATTGATAATTGATAATTGTTCACTGCTCACTGATTCATATATCTCTTCCCCCGTGGTTATCCAGGTATAGGGTTGATTTTTAATATTCAATAAACATTCTTTCAAGTATTTTAACCGTAAAGGCTGTCCGACTATAAAAGGATGTAAACCAATTGCCATGACACGCGATCGCGATTCTCCTTCTTGCCATAATTGATAAAATTGGTCTTCGATAGCTTTGGCGAATTCAGCACCGGAAAAACGGTTGCTCAAACACAAGGTAATATCGTTGGCTTCTATAGTATAAGGTATAGCTAATAAACGACCATTTTGAAGAGGATACCAATAAGGGCGATCGTCATTTACCCAATCGGCAGTATAAACAATTCCGGCTGAATGTAATAATTCAAATGTTGATTCTGTAATCGAAAATCCTGGCGTTAACCAACCTTTTGGGGTTTTACCCGTGGCTTGCTTGAGTAAAGTTAAAGTTTTATTTATTGTATCTGTTTCTGCTTCTCTATCCATGCCACTATGACCAGTGGAATTATTAATGCCATGTGCCATTATTTCCCAATTATGTTGCTGCATGGCTTCCATAATTTCTGGATACAGCTGGCAAATTTCGCCGTTTACTGCTGCTGTTACAGGAATTTCTAATTCGGCAAATAATTCAAATAAACGCCAAATACCAACTCTATTTCCATAATCTCGCCAGCCGTAGTTGGCAATCTCTGGATAACTATTTAAATGAGGTTGAATTGCCGTTCCTATTTTACCAAAGGTGAAATGTTCGACGTTCATTACTATCCATACGGCAACTCTAGCATCATTAGGTAATTTCAAATCTGGACGTTGAGAAATTGGTTGAAAAGATGGAGGAAGCATAAATCAGCGATCGGTGAACGGTGAGCAGTTAGGAGTTAAAACATAATATGTTGTATCCTATACAAAATAAAATTATATAAAAGTATTTGATGATACTCAAGTTAATTATTGTTATATTTTCAATTCATAGTGAAATGTATGCAGGTAAGAGATAAATTAATATATTTTATGACATAGGCAAAGCCCTGCTTAAAAAAGGGGGGTTGGGGGGAACTCAATATCTCGAACGCGGCATAAGTCCTATATTTATAAATAGGATGATTTATTTTAAAAGTTAGATAATTAGATAAAATGTTATCAGCTTTACAAGGTTTTATTTGGAGTTTATACAAACAATGTTTTTTGATATCAACATAATTAAAACTTTGTTTTTTTTACCTTAACTTACTATAATGCTTCACCTGATATTTACGTAAATTTTTATAAAATAGTCATTTAGGTAGAGTGTAAATATTATGGAAAATATGTAAAATATAAACAAGAAAAAGTGCATATCTACCGAGTTGCTTAGATAAATTGCAACACAATTCCGGATAAGTCAATTAAGACTTTGAAGTTTAATTACATAGACTGCGGATACGAATGAACCTAGTGATTTAAAGGAGGTTTTCGTATGGAAGGTGCTTTGTTGGTTCTGCTTATATTTCTACTAATTACTTCGACTAATAGGGAAAAGAAACCCGACGAACATTACGAAGTAAAAATCTGGGACAAGAAGAAGAAAGATAAAGAAGATGATGATTTGAATAAGAATTAACAAGTAAAAAAGAATAAAAAGCAGGGTAATTCTACTTAATTAAATATGGTAAAAAGACTTTGCAACTACGAAGTCTTTTTACTTTATATAGCGGTAATTAATCTATCTTTCCTCTGCATATCTCGCGTCTAGTAAGGCTTTTTTAAATTAATCTTCTATTAAAAAACCCAGTCTTAAAGAAAAACTGGGTTAATTAACGATCGCAAATGATTGAATAGAATTGATTTGTTACCCGATCGCCTTTATGTACTCATACTATTAAAATCAATCTTGACGATAATATCGTTGAAATCGCGATCGCCACCTCCAGGTAAATCTTCAAGGCCGAAAATATTATCACCAAGCATCATTACGTGATCTGCACTGTCTGAATTAGCATCAAGGAATGGAAAGAAAATCTCATCAAATGCATCAGTAGTACCCTTAACCATTAGGAAAGGTACAAATATCGAACCAGCTTCAAATTCGCCTTCAAAAGTTGCTGTAGACTGATTTTGAACGCTCAAATCAATACTAGCGATGCGGTTTTGTACGGCTGCTTGTGCATAACCGTCTTCTCCAACCTTTATTTCTTTACCCTCGATATTTATTGTTCCTTCTTTATCAGTAACCTTGTAGAAACCTACTATATTATCAAATTCAGCTTCGCGGTTAACGGTAAAGGTAGCCATTTGTTTGCCAGTTAATCCGCGTAAATCAAGTACTTCGATTTCATCTTGCAATCCGCTACCGATGGCTTTCTTAGCTTCACCATCCAGTTGCATTTTGATTTTTACGCCTTCAAAGTCCAAATCAAAGCTATTTTTTTCCTCAGATGCTTCTAAGAAATTAGCATCAGAAAAAGCAACTTGCGATCGGTCAATTTTACCTTTCTTCACTCCATCAAGAGTACCATTTTTCACCGACAAGAAACGGAAGCTTTTATCGCTACTAAACTCTAGAATCTTTTCAATATTTGCATCGAAACCTCTAGGAGCATCTCCTAATACAGAAAAGATGCTTTGGGCACGATTTAAAGCTGCTTGGGTATATCCTTCATTGTCGGGAGAAACACCATCAATAGTACCTTCATCATCATCGACGGTAAAGAAGCCAATTTCTTTAATTTCTTCAATACTTTTGCTCTTGAAAGAAAACTTGATCGAAGATTTACCACCTTGGGTTTTACTTTTGAATTTGAAGGTTTGCTTGTTTTCAGATGTTAAGCTAAAATCTACTTCGTCATTATTTCCATTACCAATAGGAATTTGGTTTTGATTGTCCCCATCATCCCCATTATCAATAGGATTATCTGGGTTTTCATCAACGATCGGTTCTTTATCTTCACTATCGCCTTTATCCCCATTACCAATAGGATTATCTGGGTTTTCATCAACGATCGGTTCTTTATCTTCACTATCGCCTTTATCCCCATTATCAATAGGTTTATCTGGGTTTTCATCAACGATCGGTTCTTTATCTTCACTATCGCCTTTATCCCCATTATCAATAGGATTATCTGGGTTTTCATCAACGATCGGTTCTTTATCTTCACTATCGCCTTTATCCCCATTATCAATAGGATTATCTGGGTTTTCATCAACTATCGGTTCTTTATCTTCACTAGTAATAGTGACAGTAGCCATAGCGACATCTGTTTTGGAAAGCTTGTAACCACTTCCTTCTACTAAACTTAAAACTACGGTTTCATCATCTTCGATATTAGTGTCATTGATAACTTCTAAAATAACGGTAGCGGTGTTTTCTTCTGCCTTGAAATTAACTTTACCCTTGCTACCATCAAATTCTTCTGCACCTGTTAAAGTGTAATCTTCATTAACAATAGCGGTACCAGCGACAGAAAAATCAACCGTTAAAGCCGCAGTCATTTGATTAATCATTTCACCTTTGCGGGTGAAAGTATAGGTGATTTTATTATTATCACCTTCGGTAATAGTGTTAGAGTCAACCATTAAGGTAACTTCTGGCTTATCTCCTTCCTCTAACTTGACAAGGAATGTATCTCCATTCTCATTTTGAGTAGTAAGAAGTTTATCCCCGAAAGTAGCTTCTTTGTAAAAAGTACCAGCGATGTAGATTTTGCTATCTTTTACGGCAATATCAGAAATCTCTTCTGCATTCATACCGCCTAAATTTTGCGCCCACTTTACATCACCATTACTGCTGTCTAACTTAGCAATAAAAGCATTTTCACCTTCGCCACCGTCGCCACCTTGATCGTAAAGCATGAAATTATTAATACTCATGCTATCACCAGAATAAAATCCGGTGACATAAGTATTGCCCATCATATCTACGGCAATACCTTCTACTTCAACATCATCATTCTTATTTTGACTGTCGAAGTCTTTTGCCCACAGTACATCATTATTACTGCTATCTAATTTGGCAACAAATACATCACCATCTTCACCACCTTCAAGACTGGTATTACCAAATTGGAGTGTACCTGTAAATTCTCCAGTAATATAAGTATTGCCTTCATCATCTATCGCAATATCTTCAGATACGATATTATTACCGCTGAATTCTTTTTTCGATACCTCACCTTTGTCGGTGTTATCGATTTTGGCGACTACAGCTTTGTTACCACCTTCAGTCATGAAAAGATAGGAATTACCATCTTTATCCACAACAACATCTTCAGCTTGATAGTTGAAACTTTGGTTAAATCCCTTTGCCCATACTGTCTCACCATCGCTGTTAAGCTTGGCAGCGAAAACACTATTTGATAAACCACTTGAAAGAGTAGTAGTACCAAAGGTTATTTGTTTTTCCAATTCTCCGGTGATAAAGATGTTACCCAGAGCATCTACATCAATACCAGAGGCTTTATTCTTGTTTGTACCAGTGAAGGTTTTTTCTAAACTTAACTCACCTAAAGTATTAAACTTTGCAACAGTAACATCAGTTGTTTCATCACCTTTAGTCATGAACAAGTAGGAATTACCGTCTTTATCTACGGCAATATCTTCAACTACTTCATTAGTAATATCGCCGAATCCCTTTGCCCAATTGACGGCTCCATTTTTGTCAAATTTAGCAACAAAAACATCTGAACCACCTTGAGAGGTGAGAGCAGGTTGAGTACCTACGGTAAGCGTGTTTTCAAATTTTCCCGTAACGTAACTATTTCCATCACCATCCACGGCGAGGAATTCATAGCCATTAACATTATCGCCAAGCTGCTCAGCCCAACCTAAATTCAAGTTGGCATCATCATTGCTGATAACATTCATCATTTTGTCTGTGGAAGAATCTGTTCTTCCTAGCTCCGAAGACATTTCCGAATTCTCGAAAATATAATCTCCCTCAGACAAAGTTAACTTAACAGTTTCATCCGACTCTATTTTAGAGTCTGTAATTGGTGTAATAGTAACGGTAACTTTATTCTCTCCCACAGGGATGGTGACTATACCACTGTTAGCGCTGAATTCTTCCGCGCCCATTTGTTTGTAGTCTTCATCGAAAGTAGCGCTACCACTAACGTTAAAATTGACTGTTAAAGGATTGCTAGTATCAACTTCGGTTTCGCTAGTACTTTTGCGAGTAAAAGTATATGTGAATTTTTTACCACTATCTTCAGCAACACTCATTGAATCAAAATCAAGAGTGACTTCTACTTGCGAATCCATCATTACTGGATTATCTTCTACGGTATTCTCTTCCATACAAAGTAGCCTTATGAGTTTTACAAATAAAAAGGTTTCCCATAGGTTGTAACTTAAGCTACTTTGAAATGTCAAAAATAGATAAATTAAAAAATATCCATACGTATTTACACCTAATTATTTGGCAAGCTCAATTAGTTACTTGTAATAATACTGATATTGTTTATGTACCCTGCCATTACTTTAGACATGGGAAATTGGAGATAGGGAGAAATTTAAGTATTCCCAATTATTCTATTAAGTAAGTCGGCGTTAAAAAATCAAGGTATGTCATTGCGAGTGAAACGTTAGCGCAGCGTCTCCCGGAGGGAGATAGCAATCCCAAGGGTTTGATGATTGTTTACATCCTGTTACATGCCAAGGGGTTTATTTGTGCCAACTTACTAACTGTTGAGTGTTAATCGATCGCATTCTCTTTTACATAGATATCTCGAATTGGGAATGGAATTGATATTCCTTCTTGGTTGTAACGTTTGTGCAGTTTTTTGATAAATAAATGTTTGCCAATCCGTTGTTCAAAATATTCACCGACTCGCATATAAAGCGTAAAATCTATACTAAAATCATTAAAAGTATGAAATCTTATATAAGGTTCGTTTTCTATTAAATCTGGGGCAATTTCTAGCATCACTTCTTTAGCAACTTCTACCGTCACTCTTTCAACTTGTTCTAAATCGCTATCGTAACTAACACCTACATTCATCGTTAATGTAAGTTGCTTGGCTGGTAAATGATAGTTAGTAAAATTTGCCGAAGCTAATTTTGAATTAGGAACAACGATCGTATTTTTTGAAAGTTCTTCTATAGTAATATTGCGCCAAGTAATATCGGTAATATAACCTTCTTCTTTGCTGTCTAATTTTATATAGTCTCCCGTTTTAACTTGCTTGGAAAGAATTAAATAAAAACCAGAGAATAAATTAGCTAAAGTATCTTGAAGCGCTAAACCCACCGCTAAACCAGTAATACCTAATGTTGTAACAATCGGGGTAATTTCAATTCCGATCGTTTGGAAGATTATTAGCGCTCCCAAAACAAAAACAATAGTTTTTACAAGATTAGAAATTAGCGATGCAGAAACTCCTTCCGCTCGCTGCATAAATAAATTGACAAAACCAGCCGCAAGACGAGCTAAAACTAATGTTACGGTGAACAGAAAAATTGCAATGATAATTTTTTCCAGGGCAGTGGTAACATCTTCCTTGAGCGAATAACTCAAAATAGCTCCGAAAAAACCAGCAAGCACAAACCAAGTAAAAGGAATGCGCTGCAAAGAACTAAATATAATATCGCTTCCCGGTATCTGCTTTCTAGTAACAATATTTTTTAATCTACTAAAAACAACTTTTTCAGCAATTAAGCCAGCTAATAAGCCAACTAGTACAAATAGAAGAGGTTTTATAAGTGGTTCAATCCATTCAATCGTCATGACAATCTTGGATTCTACATTTTGGAATAGATTATCACGATGTAATCAGGTCAAATATTTAGTTTCTTAACTATTAATTTGGGCATTGGGCATTGGGCATTAGATAAAAATTCAACTTCCTATCTTTTAACTTCTAATTCTTAAATACCGATCTAAAATTTTCTAACTCTTAACTCTTAACTCCTAACTCCTAACTCCTAACTTTTCATCTATGTCTTTACCAATCATCTACCATCCAGACTACGTTACCCCATTACCCGACGTGCATCGTTTCCCGATGCCAAAATTTCGCTTACTTTACGAATTACTGTTATCCGATGGAGTCGCAGATTTACAGCAATTCCATACCCCCCAACGTCCAAACAAAGAAACTATCGAGTTAGTTCATACACCGGATTTTGTGCAAGCTTACTTACAGGGAACCCTCGATACAAAAGCACAGCGACGCATCGGTTTACCTTGGAGTCCGCAATTAGTAAATCGTACCTGTACGGCGGTAGGTGGTACAATTTTAGCGACGAAACTGGCGTTAAGTAAAGGTTTAGCTTGCAATACCGCAGGAGGTACCCATCACGCTTTCCCTAGTTACGGCTCCGGTTTTTGTATATTTAATGATTTTGCGATCGCAGCTCGCCTCATCCAAAAACTCAACCTGGCGCAAAAAATCCTCATCGTTGATTTAGACGTGCATCAAGGAGACGGTACCGCTTTTATATTTCAAGACGACGACAGCGTTTTTACCTTCTCGATGCATTGCGAAGTCAACTTTCCCGGTAAAAAGCAAAAAAGTGATTTAGATGTACCTCTTCCCGAAGGCATGGAAGATGACGCATACTTGCAAACTTTAGCGAAATACCTACCGGATTTACTCGCAGACGTGAAGCCAGATTTAGTATTATATGATGCCGGAGTTGACCCGCACATCGGCGATAAATTAGGTAAACTCGCCTTAACCGACACCGGAATTTATCGTAGGGAAATGCAGGTATTGACTACTTGCGTAGCGGCTGGTTATCCCGTAGCTTGCGTTATCGGTGGGGGTTATGCGGATGATATGAAATCCTTGGTGTGGCGGCATTCTTTATTACATCGGGCTGCAAGTGAAGTGTTTCGGCACTTTGGGTTGTAATTATTTATGAAATTACCAGTTAACAATGTAGAGACGTAGCAGTGCTACGTCTCCAAATTTATGGTGATAATTAACAATGTAGAGAACTCCGCACTGCTACGTCTCCAAATTTATGGTGATAATTAACAATGTAGAGAACTCCGCACTGCTACGTCTCCAAATTTATGGTGATAACGAGAAATTTGGTAACACAAACCCGTGCTAGATAAAAAAGCATTCCACATTTTATTGAATGCATACTGATGATTTCAACGATATCTATTATTAACCTAAATTAATGAGACGTAGCAGTGCTACGTCTCTACATTAATTAATAAAACTGCCGCATTACATAATCAATCGTCGCCCAAAAGGGAGCATAACTTTCTGTTTCGTCTCTCTCTAAATAGCCTTCAGCTAACTTCTTAATTTCCTTCTCTGACAACCCTTGAGTCGCTTGCATCACTCCATCAACTACTTTGCGACGCATTTTTTTCAACTTATTAATATCTAGCGCCAGCATTCTAATTGTAGTTTCGGCTGCTTCCTGATGTTCGGGATCGACTGTCGGTAAAATCTCTCCCGCACCAGTGTATCTAAAGTACTTGCTGCAATTGGGATCTAATGGCGAAATCATCAATTCTTCGTCAAACCAACCGCCTTTTTTATGTCCGCAATGTACGGGTTTGGTTTGTCTTTGTTCGTCTTCTCCCTGACAGGAAGAGATTAAATTACTATAAGTAAATGTCAAATCTGTATACTTACTTTTTGGTCGATAGTGTTCGATATGACACCTTTTTCGACTAATGTGAATACCGCAGTAACAACAGATGTAACCTTGTTCGTAAAGTATCGATTGGTAGACATCGTTTTTGACGCTACGATTGAAGGATTTCCATTTAGTTGTCTTACCAACTTTCTTATTATAAGCAGTTAAGCTACTTGGTTCTAGACCTTTTTGAATATGTTTCATTTGTTGAGAATTTCCTTACGTCGAATTAATACATCCGCTCGCACAAATTCCGGTTCGTCGTCACCAATTTCTTCTACTAATTCTTGACGCAATTCTTTAGCACTCTCTAAATTTCCGTCGTCAATAAATCTAAATAGTTGTTGCAAACTATCTTTGATTTTTTGAGGTCTTTCAGGTACTTCCATTAAGTCTTCTAAAATGCTATTGCTGTCTCTTCCATAGGAACCTTCGGGACTCATTACAATTAGTCCTTGTTCGTCACTTCTTTCTAAAATAAACACCCCTTCAGGATGAACGTGACTAATTACTTGTGGTGAGTGAGTGGTGATAATAAACTGACAATTAGGAAACGTTTTTTTCAAGGCTGGAATAATATCTCTTTGCCATCTGGGGTGTAAATGCAATTCAATTTCATCGATTAAAACTATGCCTTCACCTAATAACGGATCGTCAAGCCCGGGATTTGCGATCGCCAATCTTCTAGCTAAGTCTCCCACCATCGCCAGCAAGCATTTTTCTCCATCGGATAGCTGATTAACATTCAGTTCTCTATCCTGCTTTTTCACGGTCATTCTTAATGGCGATCGACGTATTCTTAAGTTAGATAAACCTGTAATTAAAGAATAAATAGCTTGTCTGACTGCTTCTAATTGATGGTTAACAAAATTAGAATCATCAAGTTTTTGTTCGTTTTCCAAATCTTCCAATTTTCTAAACCATTGGAAGAAGCTGTTAAAGTTTATTTGTACGCTGTCTAAGGATTCCTCGTAAGCACTGACGCGATCGAGAGAATGCTTTTTTCTACCTCTCAAAGGAATCTCAAGTACGGCGCGATTTACGCCATAATGAACGATAACGGGTAAATTGAATTCAGAATTATTTTTTAAGTTTTCGTGGGTTTCTTCAATGAAGTTGCGTAACTCGCTTAAATCGCTACCAGCAGTTTTACTCCGCTTCTTCCGCATTTTGGAAAGACACCAAGTTACTTCACCTTTACCAGTTTCAACTGTAATCTCATTGCTAGTCTCTTCACTTCCAGTAGAAATATCTTCTTCCTGAAACAATCTTCCCGAAGTTGTAGGATACTGAACTGGTTTTGTATAACGAGATAACAGAATCGCAATACATTCGAGAATACTGGATTTACCGACTCCGTTAATACCAATAATTACATTCGGTTCCTTTTCCTGAAATTCCAGCTTCATGTCGCCGATTCCACGAAAAGACTGCATTTCAATACGCTTAATTTTCATACTAGAAGTTAAGTTAAAATACTTAGAATTATGTACTATAAATAAATACGTAGTTATTAATAACGATAACTTGATTTTCTTTTTATCTGCACGAAGAATCGTGTTCTATGAAACCGATATCAGATTAAATAAATTAGTTAAATAATTCTGGATAAGAGAAAATAATTTCATTACTAAAAGCAGAGTAATTCTTGTAATTTAGAAAACAAAAAATCTCAAATAAACGAATTGTATATTTAAGTAAAAAATTAGCTAGATAAAACTTGAGAAAATGAAATCAAGTGATAAATTAAAGCTGCGATTAACAATCCATAACCAAATTTATACTTAATTTAATTCAGATAAGCTGTATCTTATAATTCCATGTCACAAAAAAATCCAAATATACAACCATCTACACCTAGCCAGCCGCCTTCATCTCAAGAAAAACTGCCATTTTGGAAAGCTTCATTAGTTAAAGCTTTACGAGGAACAATTGGGGTATTAGAAACTACCGCAATCAAATTAGAAACCGAACCCTTACCCGGTAGCGAAGAGAAACCGGGATTTTTACAAAAGCTTCAGCAGGTTTGGATTAGTATATTAGGAAAACTTCGGCTTATCTTACCAGCAAAATTTTCCGCAAAGTTGTCAGATACAGCTTTGACGGGAATTATTAGTGGATTAGCCTTAATGGTATTTCTGATAACTTCAAACCTATTCGGTAGCAAACCATCACAAGTAGCAACCGTGACTCCACACACGGAGATTCCACCCGTAATATCTACTACCGATATAAATGCGATCGCAACAGAAGAAACCCCACCAATTGTAGAAACCCAAGAAAACCCGAATCAAGAAGAAACTATTACCGAGCAACAGGAAATTCCGCCACAAGAAGAAATAACTTCCTTACCATCCGAAGAAGAAATTATATCTAAACAGCAAGAACAAATAACTTCCTTACAACCCGAAGAAGAAATTATATCTAAACAAGAAGAAATAACTTTACCATCCGAAGAAGAAACTATATCTAAACAAGAACAAGAAATTCCACCACAAGAATTAGAAACAACTCCTCCAGCCATACCATTAACACCAGAAGAAACCTTAATTGCAGCGATTCAAAATCAACTTGGTAATATTGGCGATCGCACTTTTCCAGGAATAGTAGAATCAATTCAAGCCAACTTTGCAGGCAGTAATTTGACGATAAAAATCAGTAACGATTGGTTTAGCTTAGAAAAAAAACAACAAAATGAACTCGCCGCCAAAATCCTCCAACGTTCCCAAGAACTAGATTTCACCCACCTAGAAATTACCGATTTGCAAGGTAAACTAATAGCCCGAAATCCCGTAGTAGGAACTGAAATGATCGTTTTTAAAAGATAATTGGGCATTGGGCATTGGGCATTGGTAATTGGTAATTGGTAATTGGTAATTGGGTATAAAATTAATAACTCATCACTCCTAACTCCTAACTTTCTCCCCCCTCTCCCCCCATCTCCCCATCTCCCCCATCTCCCTAACTTGCTTGTTAAACTAAAGATTGTCCCTTTGAACTGGTAATTATGCTAAGGCGTTCTAAATTCGAGACAACTCAATCTCAAATTATGCACCGTGCAGAAGATTTAATTAATGCGGCTTCCAACCGTTATCGGATTACAGTTCAAGTGGCAAATCGCGCTAAACGTCGGCGTTACGAAGATTTTGACAATACCGAAGATGTATTGATGAAGCCTGTATTACGCTCAATTATTGAAATGTCCGACGAATTAACCCAGCCAGAAATCATCGGTGAAATGTAATAGACATCTTCGGAAATAAAAAAACCTCTCTCCAAACCTCTCTCCTGCGAGGAGAGAGGCTTAATTTTCCCCCTTCCCTATGAGGGAAGGGGGGTAGGGGGTTAGGTAAGCGCGTAAAGAAGGAAACCATATAAATGTTTTCCGGAGATATCTAATACAGTTAGCAGCGATCGCAAACATTGGGTTTAATCGGACTAAAAAAAAGTATTGGCTTTTGCAAACTGTAATACCTGTGTCATAACCCCCTATTTCTTAATATATAGGGGGGATTTTTTTGCTTGATGAATTCAAACCCGCTGTAAATAAAAATTATGTTAGGTTTTAAATTAATCCTAACTTTCTCCCCATCTCCCCATCCCCCCATCCCCTTGTCCCCCCATCCCCCATCCTCCATGCGCGTACTCAAAAAAGGAAACGGTTGGCGTATCGGCTTTAATCCAGCAGCAAGGGATTTTAAAGGCTTGCTGGGTACAGATGATTGGGCTGTAGAACTTACCGAAGCTGAGTTTAATGATTTTTGTCGGCTGTTGATGCAGCTTGCAGACACCATGCAACAAATGGCAAACGAGTTGATGGATGAAGAAAAAATTGCCTGCGAAGCTGAAAGTAATTTGCTGTGGATGGAAGTTGAAGGCTATCCCCATGCCTACAGTTTGCGTTTTATCCTTAATAATGGACGTTGCGTAGAAGGTAAATGGGATTGTGCTGCCGTTTCCGAATTAATCCAAGCCGCAGCCATGCTCAAAGTTTTTTGAATTAATTTGAATTAATTTGAATTAAATAGTTGTGACGCTGCAATTTCGTGTTAATATACTAAAGTTAAAACCCCAGGATTTAAGATTTTCGCAAAAGAAAACTCAAAATCCATTTTTTAAAGTTAGATAAAGTCCGATTTACGGGGCGTAGCGCAGCTTGGTAGCGTGCCACTTTGGGGTAGTGGAGGTCGTGGGTTCAAATCCCGCCGCTCCGATTTGATTGAAAGAGCATATATATTAATGGTTTTATGCAATTTCTATAACTGGTGTTTACTTTAATAACATCACTGTAATTAATTGTAGTTGCATAGAAACCTTGATATTAGAGCCTAATATTACATAATTTTTGATGGGTTAGTTTTTTCCGTAAATGTGGGGAGACGTAGCACAGAATAGTCTCTACAACCTATAAAAATTAATGACATGAACTAGTAGTAGTCCTTTTCATTAGTTTTGGTGGGTAATAAAGGTTCGTAGTAAGCGCTTCAGCGCCTCCGGATTTGGGGCTTAAGCCCTTACTACGAACCTGTCAAATTTAATGCAAAAGACTACTACGTGGCATATATCAGATAAAAAATCAAGTATTAAACAACCGCTACAAAATCTCAAAAAGTAATGTTTATTTAATAATTTTTTAACTATTATCTATCTCTTTAGTTATAAACTATCCCTGCTTTTTTATGAATTGTTTGCTATTTACTGTTTATTCAGAACTGTTTGCTGTTTACTAATTACTGACTGTTAAACGCTAATTGAAAATCATCAATATTGTGACCAAGTTAAATGTTCACTAGTCACTGAAAAAACAGGAGCTAATAAATTGAGTAAATTAAAAGTTGCTATAAACGGATTCGGCAGAATTGGTAGATTAGTGTTCCGTGCTGGTATTGATAATCCTAATATTGAGTTTGTTGGTATTAACGATTTAGTACCGCCGGAAAATCTGGCTTATTTACTAAAATACGATTCTACCCACGGTAAATTCAACGGAGTTGTTGAATCTAAGGAAGACGGTATCGTTGTTAACGGACAGTTTATTCCTTGCGTTTCCATCAAAAACCCAGCAGAACTACCTTGGGGTGAATTGGGTGCTGATTATGTAGTCGAATCTACCGGACTTTTCACTACTTATGAGAGTGCATCAAATCACTTAAAAGCTGGAGCAAAAAGAGTAATAATTTCTGCTCCCACCAAAGATCCAGAACAGGTAAAAACTTTATTGGTTGGTGTAAATCACGACTTATTTAACCCCGAAAAAGATACCGTAGTTTCCAACGCTAGCTGTACCACCAACTGCTTAGCACCGATCGCCAAAGTCATTAACGACAATTTTGGTTTAGCAGAAGGATTGATGACCACCATCCACGCCATGACAGCAACTCAACCCACCGTAGATGGTCCCTCCAAGAAAGACTTACGAGCAGGTAGAGGTGCGGCTCAAAACATCATTCCCGCCTCCACTGGTGCAGCGAAAGCCGTAGCCTTGGTATTGCCAGAACTCAAAGGAAAATTAACCGGGATGGCATTACGAGTTCCTACTCCCGACGTTTCCGTAGTAGATTTAACCTTCAAAACCGAAAAATCTACCAGCTACGAAGAAATCTGCAACGCCATGAAAGCAGCGGCAGCAGGGGAAATGATCGGTATTTTGGGTTACACGGATGAACCAGTAGTTTCCACCGACTTTCAGGGTAATTTCCATTCCAGCATTTTCGATGCAGGTGCGGGAATTGAACTAAATTCCAACTTCTTCAAAGTAGTCTCATGGTACGACAACGAATGGGGTTACTCCTGTCGCGTAGTTGACTTGATGCTATTCATGGCGGAAAAAGAAGGAATTTTGCAAAATACAGAAATGGCGGTAGTTTAAGAAGGTTAAAGGTTAAAGGTTAAGAGTTAGGAGTGAGGAGTTAGGAGTTAGGAGTTAAGAATTTAATTTCTTCCCCATCTCCCCATCTCCTTGTCCCCCTCTTCCCCCTCCCTTCTCTAAATCTCATGCGTAAAACCAAAATCATCTGTACGGTAGGACCTGCTACATCTACACCGGAGACTCTAAAAGCTTTGGTTGATGCGGGAATGAATGTAGCGCGGCTGAATTTTTCCCACGGGGATTATCAATTTCACGGTAAAACTATTGAAATTCTCAGAAGTATACCTACTCCTCCTGAAAAACCCTTGGCTTTGATGCAGGATTTATGCGGACCAAAAATCCGTTTGGGTATGCTTCCAGATGAAGGTTTGATGGTGAATGAGGGGGAAGAAGTTACTTTTGTCGAGCAAGAACAAGGTAATAATATTGATGAATTGCCTTTACCGCAACCACTTTTATTTGCAATGGTAAGGGTTGGCGAACCGATCGCCATAAATGATGGTCGCATCAAGTTGACTGTTATCGATCGAGATGCGGATAAGATTCGCGCAAAAGTCAAAATTGGCGGAATGCTTTCTTCTCGTAAAGGCGTAAATTTACCTCAAACTCATCTCCCGGTTAGTTCGATTACTGAAAAAGATTTATTAGATTTACGTTTCGGTATTCAAAATAATGTCGATTTAGTCGCAGTTTCCTTTGTGCGTTCCCCCCAGGATTTGGAACCAGCACGGCGAGCGATCGCAGCCGCCGATCAAAAAATTCGGATTATTGCCAAAATCGAAAGACGCGAAGCTGTAGAAAACTTCGATGATATTTTAAAAGTCGTTGACGGGATTATGGTAGCCCGTGGCGATTTGGGTGTAGAAGTTCCCTTAGAACAAGTTCCGCTGATTCAAAAAGATATTATTCGTCGCTGCAACCAGGCTGGTAAACCCGTAATTACCGCTACCCAGATGTTGGAATCAATGATATATGCTTCCGATCCCACAAGAGCAGAAGTAACAGATGTTGCTAACTCTATCCTTGATGGTACGGATGCGATTATGCTTTCCGGAGAAACAGCAGTAGGTAAATATCCGATCGCCGCAGTAGAGATGATGGACAAAATTGCTGTAGAAACAGAAAAATCGCTATCCGACGGCACCCTACAAACTTTCGGTTATCAAGCGGGTAGTCTGAGCGTTACCGAATCAGTTGCAGAAGCAGTATGTCGCATGGCTTACGAAGTCGGAGCAAAAGCAATTTTATGTCACACATCATCGGGAGGTACGGCAAAATTAGTTTCTAAATATCGTCCTACAACTAGGATTATTGCTCTTACATCCGAAGAAATTTCCTACCGTCAGCTAGCCCTTTCCTGGGGAGTCGAACCCTTAATTATCCCTCCAGCTTCTAAAACAGAAGAAATGTTGATCGAACTTATTAACACCGTTGTCGAAATGGGAGTTGCCGAAATTGGCGATAAAGTAGTAATCACATCCGGTATACCCGTAGGAAAACCGGGAACCACAAGTTTAATCAAAGTGCATACTATTGGTGAAGCGATTTCGGCGTAATCGGTAATCGGTAATCGGGGAAGTTAAGAGTTATAAATTAAAAAATCATAATTATCTACTCTTAACCTTTGACCTTTAACCTTTAACCTTTGACCTGTAAATCATGACTAAACTAATCTTAATTCGTCACGGACAAAGTACTTGGAATGCTGCGAATCGTTTTAGTGGTTGGGTTGATGTTCCTTTAAATAGAAGGGGACGTGTGGAAGCAACTTTGGCGGCTCATAAGTTAAAAGATTATCAAGTTGATGTTTGTTTTACCAGCTTGTTAGTTCGTGCTATCGAAACAGCAGTTATCTGTTTAACTGAAAATGAAGAAATGTGTGATGGAAAAAGTCCGGTGATAAAACATGACTTGGATGAATTTCAGTGGCACGGTTGGGATAAATATGAAGGAGAAGCTTCCCAAGAATTGCCCATATTTACCAACATGGCGCTGGATGAAAGGTATTACGGCGACTTACAAGGTTTGAATAAAGCCGAAACAGCCGAAAAATTAGGTAAAGAATTAGTACATCAATGGCGGCGATCGTTTTCAGTGCGTCCACCAGGGGGTGAGAGTTTGTCAGATACCATGAATAGAACCGTACCATTTTTTAAAGAACGTATTTTAACTCATCTCAAACAGGGCGATCGCACTTTAGTAGCCGCTCACGGTAACTCTTTGCGTTCAATTATCATGGAATTGGATAAGCTCGAACCAGAAGAAGTCCCCCATCTAGAATTAGCAACCGGACAACCGATAGTTTACGATGTAGATGAATCGGGTAACGTCTCGAATAAATTGATATTAAAGTAGTTAAAGGTCAAAGGTCAAAGGTTAAAGGTCAAAGGTTAAAGGTCAAAGGTCAAAGGTTAAAGGTCAAAGGTTAAAGGTCAAAGGTTAAAGGTCAAAGGTCAAAGGTTAAAGGTTAAAGGTCTGTATGTTAATAGTCGCGATCGATAAAATCATAACTCTCCTTGTCTCCCCATCCCCTTGTCCCCCATCTCCCCCATCTCCCCCCTCTACCCCCTCTACCCCCTCTCCCCCATCCCCCATCCTGCAAAACGGTATAAATTCTTAATAACAATTTAATCAAAGTGCATATAATCCGACAGTCAATATTAGGAATTCCTAAATAGAATAGGATTTGTTGCATAAGAAGGAATCTTTAATCGGTAATTAGGAATAGTTAATTAGAGGAATGTATCAATTACCGATTAGTAAATTTTGCAAGTAATAGCAGTATTAAACGAAAAGCGTCAATCCTCGACACATCAATTTAATGGAGTAGGTTATGTCCAAAAATTTATTAGAACAATTGCGATCGATGACTGTTGTGGTAGCCGATACGGGTGATATCCAACAAATTGAGAAGTACAAGCCCCAAGATGCTACTACTAATCCTTCCTTGATTACTACAGTGGCTCAAATGACGGAATATCAAAAAGTCGTTGACGATACTTTAGCTCAAGCGCAGAAGGATGCTGGTGCGAATGCAAGCTCAACTGATATCACGAGACTGGCTTTTGAACGCTTGGCTGTGGCTTTTGGTTTGACAATTCTCAAAATCATTCCCGGTAGAGTTTCCACAGAAGTTGATGCACGTCTTTCCTACGATACCGAAGCTACACTTGACGTTGCACGGGGAATCATCAAGCTATACGAAGGCGCTGGAGTTTCTCGCGAACGCGTTTTAATCAAAATTGCTTCCACCTGGCAAGGTATCAAGGCTGCGGAAATTCTTGAGAAAGAAGGTATTCACTGTAATTTGACATTGTTGTTCGGTATCCATCAAGCTATTGCTTGTGCGGAAGCTGGTGTTACCTTAATTTCTCCTTTTGTTGGACGCATTCTCGACTGGTACAAGAAAGATACCGGCAAAGATAGCTATCCTGCTCCAGAAGATCCAGGTGTTTTGTCCGTTACCGAGATTTACAACTACTACAAAAAGTTTGGCTACAAAACTGAAGTTATGGGAGCTAGCTTCCGTAATTTAGGCGAAATAACCGAACTCGCTGGTTGTGACTTGTTAACAATTGCTCCTAAGTTCTTAGCTGAATTGCAAAACAGTACGGATGAATTACCCCGTAAACTTGACGCAAACAAAGCTGCGAAAATGGATATTGAGAAAATCTCGATGGATAAAGCTACCTTCGAGAAAATGCACGCAGAAGATAAAATGGCTTCTGACAAGTTAGACGAAGGAATCAAAGGTTTTTCCAAAGCTTTGGAGGATCTCGAAAAGCTATTAACTGAAAGATTAGCTAACCTTAATGAAGAAGCTAAGGCTGCTTAAAACTAGTAACATTTAATTGAATGTAGAGACGTTGCATTGCAACGTCTCTATTTTTGTATAGTGTCAAAAACGGCGTTGCTGAATCAGAATATAAACTTGTGATTTCACACTGTTAGAGACGTAGCAGTGCTACGTCTCTACAATAGTTTCTGGTTTACGACAAATTGTAACCAAATATAATTCATAGCTTAATTCAGCAACGTCTCAAAAACAAATAAGAACCAACAAATCCGGTTTTTCTAATTTATACAGAGTTACTATATTTAAAAAAAAATCAAGTATTGTCCTATACAAAAAAATATGCCAAAAGTAACATTTTATTTCACAAAAAACATTACTTTTGACCGCACATTAAAAGTACAAAATGTTACACTCTATATATGTAACAAGTAACCTAATCGTCTACGAGTCTCGCTCTGCCAAAGCGTGGCTCTTTTTTTATTTAGCAAATTTAATAGAACCTATTCGATCGATAAATTACCGACCGCAAGTTCTGAAGATAAATACTTAATTAGTCTAATCTTTTTCCTCTATTAAAGTCAATAAATCTTCAGGTATATTTTGATTTTGTGTATTATAATACTTTTTGCGTAGAATTTTGATATATGTAATCATCTCGATCGGAAAGCTGGTTTCCTCGCGATCGATAATAATTATTGAAGAAAATAAATTAATTTTCAACAACAAATTGTCCGGATAATCAATAAGCCAGAAAATGATAGCTGAGATATAAAGGTGAAAAAGTTAAAAAAATGAAAATACTTGTATTAAATGCAGGTTCGAGTAGTCAAAAAAGTTGTTTGTACGAAATAACGGGCGATATGCCTTCTTCACCACTCGCACCTATGTGGTCCGGAAAAGTAGATTGGAGCCATCATCAAGGTGTCGCGGAAATTAAAGTGGAAACAGCTACGGGGGAAAAATTAACTGAAGAAATCGCTACAGATTCCCAATCTCAAGTAATGGCTCGTTTGCTTAATACGATGACGGAAAGTTCTACCAAAGTAATCAATCAACTTTCAGAAATTGATGTAGTAGGACATCGGGTAGTACATGGCGGTAAAAATTACAGACAAAGCGTGGTAATTACTCCGTTCGTAAAAGATGCGATCGCCAATCTTGCAAGTCTCGCTCCAGCACACAATCCCGTTAATTTAGCAGGTATTGAAGCGGTAGAAAAACTTTTGGGAGATGTTACTCAAGTTGCTGTTTTTGATACCGCTTTTCATGGCAACATACCCGATGCTGCGGCGATTTATCCCGGTCCTTATGAGTGGCTAGAACAAGATATTATTCGTTATGGGTTTCACGGTATTAGCCATCAATACTGTGCCCAACGTGCTGCCGATCTTCTCGGCAAAGATTTGCAGTCTTTACGCTTGATTAACTGTCATTTAGGAAACGGTTGTTCTTTAGCGGCAATTAAAAATGGTTGCAGTGTAGACACAACTATGGGCTTCACCCCCCTTGACGGATTGATGATGGGTACTCGTTCCGGTAGCGTCGATCCTGGAATTTTAATTTACCTATTAAGACAGGGTAATTATACCGTTGAACAGTTAGATAATGTTTTAAATAAAGCTTCAGGATTAAGTGGTATCTCTGGAATATCAAGCGATATGCGGCAAATAAAAGCAGCAATTTCTCAAGGTAGCGATCGCGCCCAATTAGCCTTTGATATCTACGTGCATCGTCTGCGTTCCTCTATTGGAGCTATGTTAAGTAGTTTGCAAGGGTTAGATGCTTTAATATTTACCGCTGGCGTTGGCGAAAACACCCCCGAAATTCGTCAAGCTGCTTGCGAAGCCTTTGAATTTATAGGAATAAAAATTGATTCTAGTAAAAATAATAATAAACCAGTAGATCGAGATATTGCTCAAACCGATTCAACTGTAAGGGTATTAGTTATACATACTCAAGAAGATTGGCAAATAGCTCGTGAATGCTACAAATTGGTGTAGAGGGTATGGGGTAGTAAGAGTTAGGAGTTATAAGTTAAGAGTTAAGAATTGAGGGTTGTACAACAGATTTCGATATGCAGACATACAGTTATTGATATTTCCATTCATCCTATTTATTTATAACCCCTCATTCCGGTGGTTCTAACTCCTCACTCCTAATAGTCCATTTCATTAGTTCTCAAGAGTAATAAATTCGTAGTACTGTCTTCGCCTAGCGGCTAGCGGAGCGTACCGTAAGTATTGCGTACCGTAGTGCGTATCCGCAAAGACAAGCGTCTTGCTAGAAGCCACCAGCGAGCGAGACGCATGTCCTGGCGGACACGCTTCGCTAACGCACTACCCAAACCCATCAAAACTTTTAAAAAGGACTCCGGTGGTCCTAACTCCTCATTCCTAACTCCTAACTCCGGTGGTCCTAACTCCTCACTCCTAACTCCGGTGGTCCTAAGTCTCATCTCCCTATTCTCAAAAACAAATGCCCGCCACTATTGATAGGGCGAGCATTGTTGAGTCAAACATACTACATTGAGCTTTTGATTAGGATGCTGTTTTAGCATCTACACTATCTAAATCCCAGGTGTAATAACCCAGTTTATTCGGAACTCTAGCAAATCTACCGATGCGATAACCTCGGGAAAGTTCGCCTAACACCATGCTCCTAATCTTCATGTCTCTAATTTCTTCATCATCAAGCGCTCCGTAAATCTGTTCGATGATTTCACTCACAGAATAGATTTTTCCGACATTTTCTTCCAAAAAGAAGGAAATCGCATCGATGAGAAACCGACCTTCGTACTGGGGCAGCATTGGTATTTTTTTTGTCTTCTGAGGTACCAATGGCTTCCTGGTTTTAGGTTTTACTTTTTTAGATTTAGTTTTGCTACCAGGTGGTATCACTAAACTTAAATCTAAGGTATAGCAACCAGGTTCATCGGGAACTGATTCCCAGTACATTTGTTCTTTGCCGTGGGTAAGCGAAGAATGGACTCTACCTTTGACGACTTTAAATGCAGTTGACTCTAAGTCTCCATAAAGCGATCGCACTACGAAGTCGATATGACATACTTTGCCTTTATTGCTTTCTAAAAGCTGTTTTATGGCTTCTATTCGGGAAATATGCCGAAATTCGGGCAACATTGCGATGTCGGAGCCGCTTTTCGGATTATATTTCTCCTTGGCTGATGTCGTTTCTTTGAGGGTAGAAGACTCTCGATCTTCATCTTCATCAACATTTTCTTCTAAGGTATCCTCTTCGACTAAGACGTTTTCGTCCGGCTCGTCATTTGGATCGAGTTCAGATTCGTCTTCATCAAATTCAACTAGATTGGTGTCTCGATCGCCACTACCATTAAGTTGAGATTTAACCGCTTCTCTAGATAGATCGGAAGATGCTTGCGCGATCGCTGTCACATCAAGTATGTCTAGATCGGGTAAGGCTTTACTACTAATTGAAGCGTGAGAATTAGATAGCAACGCTTCAACGTGAGCAAGTTGAACTCTGGCGGTAGTGACTCTTAGCTCGTACTCTTGTACTAACCGACCATAATACTCTCTTAAACCTAATAGTGATTCAAGTAAAGCTTGTGGTGGTGTTTCTATATTTCGCTGCGACTCTGGTTTCATAGCGTTCTGATTCAACTAACTTCAGCCTCTCCTTTATATTTCATTGCTCTTGGTTTCGCTTTAGAGGATCTAGAGTTTGTTTTCCTAAAAGACGGTTGAGGCGGACGACACTTTTCGCAATAAAGCGGGCGGGGTCCGAAAGTTTCCCGGTCTGTAGGCTTGTTGCACTCTTTACATACAAAGGAAAATACCCTTGTATGAATTTCGCGCTTATGCGCTCTGACTGTGTATTCCCTAACGTTAATTGTCTTACTTGCCATGATTACAAATTTTCAAATCTTGTCCTAATATAGTTATTCCAACAACAGGATGTGCTTACATCGCCTCTTACTATTTTCGTACAGCACCACATACCTTGATGTTTCTATTCACCGTTTTGGTTATCCGGGAAAGATAGTGGTGGATGCACTTGTCTATTTTCTACAAAACTACATATGACTAAAGTAGCCATAATAGCTTTTTAGAGACTTGTGCCGGAGAAGCGGGGTAATAGTAGCTCGCAAGTAACAAGAGTGTAAGAGACTTAAAAGTCCCCGGTAGAGCGAAAAAGCAATGATTCAAATTACTCTGTAGTTCCCACATTTAGTCAGACAAAACAGAAAACTAGAATAAGCCAAGAATCCCAAAGTGTTACTTTTACAAACTATGAGGGAACTATGAGGTAGTAATACAATACCTTTTAGTTATCCCCGCAATGTTCGCCCTATCTCGTCAAGCCATTACCTCGTCAAGTGTAGCCTGTTTATGCTTATTTGCAGTTAGTTTGTTACAATTCCCGCGAATGCAAAAATTGCTCTCGGATAAACCAACTACTTCCGTAGAAGCCTTGGAAAGAGAAATCAAAGCCGAAGAAGTCCGTCTGAAATTTCTCAAAAAAATTCCTACATTTGGCTATGATAACTTAATTGCAAATTGGATTTATCTTAATTTTCTGCAATATTTTGGAGATGATGAAATTCGTGCCTTATCCGGTTATGGTTTAAGCCCGCAATTTTTCGACGTAATTCTAGAGCGCGATCCTCGGTTTGTAAATGCTTATCTAGCACTTTCTACAAGTGGTTCTATGTATGCTGGTATGCCGGAAAAGTCTGTAAAGATTATGGATAAAGGGTTAAAGTCCCTTAGCCCTTGGGTTCCTAAAGATTCTTACTATATATGGCGTTACAAAGCAGTTGATGAGTTACTATTTCTAGGAGATACTTATGCTGCAAGGAAATCTTTTACAAATGCTTCTGAATGGGCAAGCGTTCATCCAGATGAAGAAAGTCAGCAAGTCGCAACTATTTCCGCACAAACCGCAGAATTCCTAACTAAAAATCGTTCAAGCAAATACGCTCAAATTTCTGCTTGGGGCATGGTATTAAGTCATGGAGCCGACAAAAAAACTTATCAAAAAGCCATCCGGGAAATTGAAGCTTTAGGTGGGAAAGTTATTTCTACCCCCCAAGGTAATAAAATTACTTTTCCTACTAAAGACTAATTTTAGTTAGGAGTTAGGAGTGGTTATAGGTCAAAGGTCAAAGGTCAAAGGTCAAAGGTAAATTAAGGTAAGAAATAAATTCATTACTTTTAACTCTTAACTCCGGTGGTCTTTACTTTCTCTTCCTCCTGATTCTTAACTGGTAACTGGTAACTGGTAACAATGTTATTATTTTTCCGTAACAAAGAAAAAATATTTTGCTTAGTAGGAAACAAAAACTTGTCAAAATGTTAAGTTTTGTAAAAATGAGGGATTAAATACTAGAAAGAATATTTCTAGATAGTTAAACTACAAAAACAGCATATGTACTGCTATTAATAAAAAGTCAGTGCCCGTAAGTAGCCTAAATGATTCCAGTACAAGTAACATTAAAAAACTTTCTTAGTTATCAAGACGCAAGTTTGGATTTTAGCGGATTGCATACGGCGTGCATTTGTGGTGCTAATGGCGCTGGCAAATCTTCGCTTTTGGAAGCTATCACTTGGGTAGTTTGGGGTGAAAGTAGAACTGCTTCAGAGGATGATGTGATTCATACTGGAGCCAAAGATGTTCGCGTTGATTTTACTTTTGCAGCTAACGGACAAACTTATAGGGTAATTCGTACTCGTCGTCGGGGTTCTAGTAGTACTTTGGAGTTTCAAATTGAAACGCCTGAAGGATTTAAGTCTCTGACGGCTAAGGGTTTAAGGGCGACTCAAGATGTGATATTGAGTCATATTAAGCTCGATTATGATACTTTTATAAATTCTGCTTACTTACGTCAAGGTCGTGCTGATGAGTTTATGATCAAACGTCCGAACGAGCGTAAGGAAATTTTAGCTGAATTATTAAAGCTAAATCAATATGATGAGTTAGAAGACAAAGCCAAAGATTTATCGCGTCATTTAAAAGCACAAGGAGAGGAGTTAGAGCGCACTTTGGGTTCGATGAAAACTCAAATGCAACAACAAGAAACTATTGCTCAACAAAAAACTGAGTTAGAAACCGAACTCAACGAACTGCAAAAATTACAAGGTTTTGATAATATTCAGTTACAAAGTTTGCAGGTTGTCGAACATCAGCGCCAAGGTTGGGAAGAGCAACTGCATTTTGTTCGGCAACAATATAATAATCTCACGGCTGATAGCAAGCGTTTGGAAAGCGAACAAGCTTCTTTGATAAATCAGCTTGAGTCTTTGGAAAGATTATTAACTCAACAAACAGAAATCCAAGCCGGATACGCCCATTACCAAACTCTGCAATCTCAAGAAGAAGAAATGGGTGTCTTGTTTGCTGAATATCAAAAGATTTCTCAATTGCGCCAATTGCGTCTTTCTCAGTTGAGCAAGCATATTCAAGGAGTTGAGCGACAGTTGCAACAACATCAAGCGCAGTTGGAGGCGTTAGAGCAACAAGAGCAAGATATTCAGCAGACTCTTAACAATACTGGTGATGTGGAAGCAGCGTTGCAAAAATTAAAAGCAGCACGTCAGCATCTAAGTGATTTGGATAATTTGCAAATGCAGGTAGCTCCAATGTTGCAGCAGCGCCAGCAATTGCAAACAGAATTGCATCGCCAAGAAGCGGGTATAAAAGCGCGACTCGAACAGTTAGAGACGACTCAAAGACAATTGCAAAGCCAATCGAGACGACAACCGCAACTTCAACAAGCGGTTATGGAAGTAGAAACGAAGATTGAAAAGTTAGATAAAGATAAGATTTATCTACAACGAGTACAGGAAAAAGGACAGGAAAGACGGCATTTTATGGAGCGCTTGCAGGCTCAACAGCGCGAATATCAAAGGTTATTAGGGGAATTGGAGCAAAAATTGCAAATGTTACAAAACCCTGATGCTGTTTGTCCTTTATGCGAACGTCCTTTAGACGAGCATCATTGGAATCGAGTAGTAGATAAAACCAAGGATGAATTCAAGGATACGCAGGGACAATTGTGGGTGTTCCGCGACCAAATGGCGGTATCTGAGCGAGAAATTCAAGTTCTCAGACAGGAATATCGTACCGTAAACGCTAAATTGTCGCTTTATGAAGCATTACGGGAGCAAAAGGGAGAATTAAGCGCCCAAATACAGGCAACGAGCGAAGTTGGTTTACAGATTCAGCAAATCGCCGACGAAAAACAGAGATTAGAAAGAACTCTGCATCTAGGTAATTACGCGCCTCAAAAACAAAGCGAATTGCAGGAGTTAGAAAATTATTTACTTAGTCTCAATTACAACGAACAAAATCACGCTCTAGCTCGTAGCGAAGTTGAAAAATGGCGTTGGGCAGAAATTAAACAAGCACAAATTAAAGATGCCCGCAAGCGACAAGCGCAATTAGCAGCGAGAAAACCCGAAATTCAAGGATTAATTAGTCAATTAGAAAATCAAATTAAATTAGAACAAACCGATTCCGAAATTGCCAGAGAAATCAAAGATTTAGAAAATAAAATTACCGAAATGGGTTACGACAGCCAACGTCATAACCAAATCCGTATAGATGTAAGACAAGCTCAGTCTTGGCATTTGCGCCATCAGCAACTAGTTAATGCACAACTTCAGCATCCCGAAATGAAAAGGCGATCGCAGTCTTTGCAAGAAGCTTTAGCAGCCAGATTGAGCGAAAAACAACAGTTAGCCGCTCAAATTGACAGCATTGTGGCGCAATTGGAACAATGCAATAATCCCAGCGCTCAAATTCAAGCTTTAGAGCAGCAATTAGCAAACCGTCGCCGCCAACTTGACGATAAACTCGGTCATTTAGGGCGCTTGCAGCAGCAGTCTCAGTATTTAGAAAACCTGAAAGTTCAATATACCCAGCAGCACGAGCAATTAAAGCAAGTTCGTTCAAAGCAGCGAGTTTATCAGGAATTAGCGCAGGCTTTTGGTAAAAATGGCATCCAAGCATTGATGATTGAAAACGTCTTACCCCAGCTAGAAGCCCAGACAAATCAACTACTTTCCCGATTGAGTGCCAATCAACTACACGTGCAATTTGTGACTCAAAGAGCGGGTAAAACAAGTAAAGCCAAAAAGAAAGATGCCAAATTAATAGACACCTTAGATATTGTAATTGCCGATGCAAGAGGTACGAGAGCCTATGAAACTTACTCTGGTGGGGAAGCTTTTAGAATCAACTTTGCAATTCGTTTAGCATTAGCCAAACTATTAGCGCAGCGAGCCGGAGCCGCCTTACAATTACTGATAATTGATGAAGGATTTGGTACTCAAGATAGTGAAGGGTGCGACAGATTAATTGCAGCAATCAACGCGATCGCTTCTGACTTTGCCTGCATCCTCACCGTAACTCATATGCCCCATTTAAAAGAAGCCTTTGCCGCAAGGATTGAAGTAAATAAAACTCCGGATGGATCTCAAATTAGGATGATGATTTAATTTGAGTTAGGAGTAGGGAGTAGGGAGTAGGGAGTAGCAAGTTAGGAGTTAGGAGTTAGGAGTTAGGAGTTAGGAGTTAAGAGTTAGGAGTTAACAGTTAGGAGTTATGAATATAAAAGTATTTATAATTTATTGATAATTGACAATCCACGCCGACTGGTAAAAATTGATAATTATTAACTTTTAACTCCGGGAGCATCCCAAATTTTTAATTTTGTAGTGCGAGCATCTTGCTCGCGATTGGCAG
Source organism: Rivularia sp. (in: cyanobacteria) (assembly GCA_965234645.1). GTDB lineage: Bacteria > Cyanobacteriota > Cyanobacteriia > Cyanobacteriales > Nostocaceae > Rivularia. The sequence goes on from OZ248344.1 coordinate 2,792,885, forward strand.
CTAGCGAGCATGATGCTCGCACTACCTGCGGATTTTTCAAAAATTAGGATAGTCTCCCCTATTCATGTCTTGCACCCAAACCAGAAACCCGGAACGAAGGCAAATCGCTAAAGGAAATAATAGTGTTTTCAGGAGAAGAAACCGGGTTTCTTTATGCTTGCCCTCGAATGATGCAAGATGTGTGCCTAACTCCTAACTCCTAACTCCTCACTCCTAACAACTAACTCCTAACTCCTAACTCTTAAGTTTAAATTCATCAAATTTAATTACTTCAGAATCGGGTTTACTGGTATCGAAACGATAACTACTTACACTACCTTGTTCTGTATCGAAGATGGTGAAAACGGTAATTTCATTGCTGGATATATAAGGTAACGGTTTACCATTTTCGTCTACAAGCGGCTCTATTGTGGGTACTACTGGCTCTAAACCATAGGGGTCGCCAATTTCGGTATAATTCTTATTATCGGTATTTGGTAAGTTTTGTCGCTTTCTATCTCCATATGCCGCAGCGTAGGAATTACCGACATTTGATGTTTCTAAAAAGTGCATTCCACTGGGACTAACAAAGCGATTCCATAAATGAGAATGTCCGTAAAATACTAACTGTACGCCTGCTTTTTCTAATAATGGTATTAAGTCACGGATGATGTAATCTTGTTCTTTGGGATACTCATAACGCACTGATGTAATATTATCGTTGTTATCTCGTTCGATTATCTGCACTGGGTTGGTGTAAGCAGGTACGATGTTATCTCCTAAAGTGTGGGGAGGATGATGAAACATCACGATTTTATATTTCGCTTGCTGAAATTCGCTGCTATTGAGTTCGTTAACAAGCCAATTATATTGAGTGCTATCTTTAGAAATAGATTCGTAAATATGCTGTCCGTATCCCCAGTTTTCTGGATTATTTAATTGAGGTGGTTCGGCATATTTCCCTTTGTGGCAATCTTCCGTGGTAAAATACCGCCACATATTAGTTACATATAAAACTACTAAACGCACGTCACCGAAAGTTACTGCGTAATAACCTTTTCCATTTTCGTCTGGTAAACTAAATATTTTTTCAAAAGTATCGGTATTGAAGGAATTATCTTCTAAGGATTCTTCCCCATACAATTTAAAAGCAATATCGCGAGGAATCGTATCGTTAAATTCTTCATTCAAACTTTTTCCCGTATTAAAACGCCCCATAACTTCATGATTTCCAATACAGGGAAATATGGGAGCATTTTGAATAATTTCTCCTCCGGTGTAAGTGGTTTTTACGCCATCGTATTCCATTACATAGTTAGCACTTCCCTGCAAACAAGGGAAAAAAGCATTGCCACGATTATCATCAAACCATTCACTAGCGCGGTCTGGTATATTAACTAAATCACCAGCGAAAAATACCGCATCAATTCGCTCAAAGGTTTCTGTAACTTTTTGTAGATTCGCTGCTACCATCGGCTTGATTTGATGGTCGGAAGTTAATAAAATTTTAAGTGGTTTACCGGGTAATGGTGCGGGTTGAAGAGTATAAGTTTTACTACTAATTAATTCATCGTTTTCTGTAATAGTCGTGACTCGATAAGGAATTTGCTTACCCGGAATTAAATCGGTTAAATAAGCTTCGTGTCGCCAGATTTCGCGTGAAACGGGTTTTTGATCAAGCCCATCTGCGGTTTGCATTCCAAGTGAATTTTCGTCTTCTCTTAAATGATTTAGTCTAATACTTGTAGTAGAAACATCAAGAAACTTATTACCGTATGCTATCGCGTGTCGATCGCCCATAAATTCGGTAAACCAGACAACTCGTATAGAAGTTTGAGTCGGGAATTGTAAAAATGGTTCTGTTAACAATTTTGGTTTATCCATAATGCGATCGCCAGGTAAAATACATTTTTATTTTTATATATATTGATACAGAATAAAAGTTTACCCACAAATTAATTTGTAGCGATATATTGCGTCTTATCGATCCCCCCTAACCCCCCGCTAATTTGGAGGGAATTGGAATCAAAGTCCCCCTTTAAAAGGGGGATTTAGGGGGATCTAGAACGTTTTGCTACTGACAACAAGACTAAAAAAACATCCTCTAACGAATGCTAACTACTAACTGTATTCTTGCATTCACCCGCTTGCTCGAATTCGCTAATATTTGACAAAGTTGTTTGAGCGATATTTTGCAGCGCATTTTTAGTAAAGAAGGCTTGATGGGCGGTGATGACTACGTTGGGAAATGTTAGCAAATGTTGAAAAACATCATCTTGAATTACTTCTAGTGATAAGTCTTCAAAGAATAAATCGCCTTCTTGTTCGTATACGTCTAAACCTACATAGCCTAATTTCTTAGATTTTAAAGCGTCTATTACTGCTTCTGTATGGACAAGTCCGCCGCGACTGGTGTTGATCAACATTGCTCCGGGCTTAAATTGCTCTAAAGTTGTGGCGTTAATCAGGTGATGGGATTCCGGAGTTAACGGACAGTGTAGCGAAACGATGTCCGATGCAGCAAGTAATTCTGAGAATTCTACATATTTCACGCCCATTTCCAAACAATCGGGGTTTTGATAAATATCGTATGCGAGTAAATTGCAGCCAAATCCCTTCATGATTTGAGCAAAACACATCCCGATTTTACCCGTACCAACTATACCGACGGTGGAACCATGTAAGTCAAATCCTAATAAACCTTTGAGGGAAAAATTAGATTCGCGGACTCGATTGTAGGCGCGATGGTACTTACGATTTAAAGTTAAAATTAATCCTGCCGCGTGTTCGGCAACTGCATAAGGAGAATAAGCCGGAACTCTGACTACGGTGATTCCTAATTCGGTGGCGGCTTTGATATCTACATTATTAAAACCCGCTGCACGTAAAGCAATCAGCTTCGTTCCTTGTTTGGCGATCGCACTTAAAGTTTCGGTATTTAGCTGGTCGTTGATAAAAGCGCAAATTGCCGGAAATCCTGCTGCCAAAGCAGTAGTATCGCGGTTTAACCTTGGCTCAAAAAATACAAGCTCGTGACTGCCATCGGCATTAGCTTCGGAAAGAAAGTGGCGATCGTAGTTCTTAGTGCTGAATACTGCTACTTTCATGATGATTAGGGAGTAGGGAGTAGGGAGTAGGGAGTGGGGGAGAGGGGGTAGAGGGGGTAGAGGGGGTAGAGGGGGTAGAGGGGGAGATGGGGAGATGGGGAGATGGGGGGACAAGAAGAAATTTAAACTACTAACTCCTAACTCACTACTCAATACTCCCTACTCAATACTCCTAACTCAATACTCCTAACTCAATACTCTTACCTACTCCCTACTCCCTACTCCCTACTCCCTAACTGCTAATTACGACATCTTCAATCCGGCTCTATCGGTTGAATATTCGTCGAGTTTTACTTTGCAAGGTTCTATATCCCAGATTTCTTGACAATATTCCCAAATTGCTCTATCTGAGGAAAATTTACCCATGCGTGCGGAGTTGATAATTGACATCCGAGTCCAATTTTCTGTATCTCGATAGGCTTGGGATACTTTGACTTGGGTGTCGATGTAGGATTGATAGTCAGCGAATAGCATAAACCTATCTTGGTTAAACAGCGAATCTAACAACGGGTTGAATAAGTTGCGATCGCCATCAGAAAACTGTCCGCAAGCTATCAAGTCAATAACTTCTTTTAGCTGGGGATTGGATTCGTAATAGCTTCTGGGGTTATATCCTTTCGCTTTCAATTCGTAAACTTCTGGGGTGGTTAAACCGCATAAAAAGAAGTTTTCCGCACCAACTTCTTCGCGAATTTCGACGTTAGCACCGTCTAAAGTGCCGATTGTTAAAGCACCGTTGAGGGCAAATTTCATGTTACCCGTTCCCGAAGCTTCTTTTCCAGCGGTGGAAATTTGTTCGGAAAGTTCCGCACCCGCGTAGATAAATTGGCTTGAGGATACGTTGTAGTTTGGTATGAATGCTACTTTTAAACGTCCGGCAACATCTGTATCGCTGTTTACTACACTACCAACGGCGTTGATTAATTTGATAATTAATTTGGCGATGAAGTAACCGGGGGCTGCTTTACCTGCGAAAATAAATGTCCGGGGTAAGATATCAGCTTGCGGATTTTTCTTGATTTGGTTGTAGAGGGTGATGATGTGGAAAGCGTTGAGTAACTGACGTTTGTATTCGTGCAGTCGCTTTACCTGTACGTCAAACAAGGAGTTGGGATCGACTGTAATTCCGTTGGATTTTTGAATCAGCTTTGCTAAATCTTCCTTATTAGCTTGTTTGATTTCGCGCCAAGTTTTTTTGAACTCTTTGTCATCGATGAATTTTTCTAACTTTCTAAGTTCATCCAAATTGGTAATCCAATCGGTGCCGATTTTGTCGGTAATTAGGCGCGAAAGTCGGGGATTACCCATCAACAGCCAGCGACGCGGTGTTACACCGTTTGTCTTGTTGATAAACTTCTCTGGAAATAATTCGTAGAAGTCGTGGAGAACATCTTTTTTAAGTAGCTCGGTATGTAGCGCCGCTACACCGTTAATTTTATGGCTACCGACACAAGCTAAGTGTGCCATGCGAACTTTCTTTTCGTCGCCTTCTTCAATCAAAGACAACCGCGATATCCGTTCCAAATCTCCAGGAAAACGTCTTCTAACTTCAGCCAAAAAGCGGAAATTGATTTCGTAAATAATTTCTAAATGTCTGGGTAATAATCTACCGAACAATTCCACGGGCCAGCGTTCTAAAGCTTCTGGCAACAGTGTATGGTTGGTATAAGCAAAGGTATTTTGAGTGATATCCCAAGCTTTATCCCAAGGCATTTCATGTTCGTCAATCAGCAACCGCATTAATTCCGCAATACCAACTGAAGGATGGGTATCGTTAAGCTGAATTGCAGCTTTTTCACCCAAATTATCTAAGGTTTTAAAAATCTGTTGATGGCGACGCAGAATATCTTGCAAAGAACAACAAACAAAGAAATACTGTTGCTGCAAGCGCAATTCCTTACCCTGCATTGTATCGTCGTTAGGGTAGAGAACTTTGGAAATATTCTCCGAGAACATTTGACTACCTACCGCACCGATGTAATCACCAGCATTAAAAGCCTGTAAGTCAAATTCATCAGCGGCTTCAGCTTTCCACAACCGCAGAATATTTACCGTATCCACACCGTAACCCGGTACCGGAGTATCGTAAGGAACTCCAGATACTTTTTGTTGCGGTACCCAACGCGATTGGAAGCGTCCGGTGCGATCGTTATATACTTCGGTATGACCGCCAAATTTAACTTCTACGCGATATTCGGGAAGAGGAAGTTCCCAAGCATTGCCAAAAAGCAACCATTTATCGGGGTTTTCTACTTGCCAACCGTTACGAATAACTTGCTCGAAAATCCCAAATTCATAACGAATTCCATAACCAACGGCAGGAATTTCCAAAGTTGCCAAAGAATCGAGATAGCAAGCTGCAAGTCTTCCCAAGCCTCCGTTACCCAATCCCGGTTCGCTTTCTTGCTCTAATAAATCATCTAGCTCTAACCCAGATTCTTTAAGAACAGTTTTAATTTTTTCGTAAAGACCAAGATTAATTAAACAATTACCCGTATAGCGTCCCATCAAGAACTCAGCAGAGAGGTAGTAAACAGTTTTTACCTGCTTCTCCATATGAGTTTTCGCTGTTTTGATGCGTCGTTGCAGAATGCGATCGCGAACGCTGTAGGCAACAGCCATATAATAATCGTGCAAAGTAGCGAAATACTCGCCCTTTCCTTGAACGTAATAAAGACTATCAGCAATAGCACGCTTGAGGGTTCCCTCACTCATACCAGTGCGATCGTCCTCTACTCTCACTGCTTGGGTGCTAGGAACCGAAATATCTTCCGACGCTAGCTGACTATTTTGTTGCTCGGATGAAGTAGTACTCATTATGATGATGTTGGTAAGATATTAAATCTACACTTATTTGTATTACCTATAGCTTTATAACATTCTCACCTTTATACTTGCTTATTTAATAATTGGGAATTGGGAATAGAGAGTAGGGAGTAGGGAGTAGGGAGTATTGAGTAGGGAGTAGGGAGTAGGGAGTAGGGAGTAGGGAGTAGGGAGTAGGGAGTAGGGAGTAGGGAGTAGGGAGTAGGGAGTAGGGAGTAGGGAGTAGGGAGTAGGGAGTTATGAATTAAAAACAATTTAGTCTTTCCCCTTGTCTCCTTGTCCCCCTCTACCCCCTCTACCCCCATCCCTACCGCTCCCACTTCCAATTGCGAACTTCGGGCATATCTTCGCCATGCTCGCGGACATATTGCTTGTGTTCGATTAATTTGTTGTGCAGCATTTGTTTGACGTGAGCCGCTCTATATCTCAGATGGGGAACTCTGTCAATGGCATCATCTGCGAGGTTAAAACGGTCTAATTCGTTCAGAACCACCATATCAAAAGGTGTGGTTGTGGTTCCTTCTTCTTTGTAACCCCTGACGTGGAGGTTATTGTGATTTGTGCGACGATATGCTAAACGGTGAATCAACCAAGGATAACCGTGGAAGGCAAAAATCACTGGTTTATCTGTGGTAAAAATGCTGTCAAAGTCTTTGTCGCTCAAACCGTGGGGATGTTCGGTTTCTGGCTGTAGCGTCATCAAGTCTACTACGTTTACTACTCTGATTTTTAATTCTGGAAAGTTATCCCGCAATATATCTACTGCTGCTAAGGTTTCCAAAGTGGGAACGTCTCCAGCGCAAGCCATGACTACATCTGGTTCGCTTCCTCGATCGTTAGAAGCCCAACCCCAAATACCGATCCCCGTGGTGCAGTGTTTAACTGCTTCATCCATATTCAGATACTGTAATGCTGGTTGTTTACCCGCTACAATCACGTTAACGTAATTGCGACTTCTTAAACAATGGTCTGTCACGGATAGCAGACAATTGGCATCGGGTGGTAAATATACTCGCACAACCTCGGCTTTTTTATTCATTACGTGGTCGATAAAGCCGGGATCTTGATGGCTAAAGCCGTTGTGGTCTTGCCGCCATACGTGAGATGTTAGTAAATACGTTAGTGAAGCAACCGATCTGCGCCAGGGAATCTCGCGGGTAGTTTTCAACCATTTGGCGTGCTGGTTGAACATTGAATCGATGATATGGATAAATGCTTCGTAACAGGAAAATAATCCGTGACGACCTGTAAGCAGATATCCTTCCAACCATCCCTGGCAAGTATTTTCACTGAGAATTTCCATAACGCGACCGTCTACAGCTAAATGGTCGTCATATTCCAAGGTTTCTGCAACCCAAGTCCTATCCGTGACATCTAATACGTCAGCAAGACGGTTCGATGCGGTTTCATCTGGTCCAAACAAACGGAAGTTGCGGCTATCTAGATTAAATTTCATCACATCCCGCAATAATTTACCCATAACGCGGGTTGCTTCGGCAATGGTTTGTCCCGGTTGGGCTACTTCTACGGCATAATTGCGAAAATCGGGCATTTTCAAGTCTCGCAGCAAAACACCGCCATTAGCGTGGGGATTGTCACCCATGCGTAGCTTTCCCGTGGGTGCGAGTTCGGCTAATTCGGCAATTAATTTACCGTTTTCATCAAATAATTCTTCTGGGTGGTAACTCTTCATCCAGTCTTCCAGCATTTTCACGTGTGCTGGTTCCGCAGCCATATTTGATAGCGGTACCTGATGCGATCGCCAAAAATCTTCGGTCTTTTTCCCGTCAACTTCTTTAGGTCCAGTCCAGCCTTTAGGACTTCTGAGAACAATCATCGGCCATTGCGGACGCACTTTGAAGCCATTTTGACGCGCATCTTCCTGAATTTCGCGGATTTCATGTAAAACTGTATCCATCGTTGCAGCCATCAATTGATGCATGGCTTCTGGATCGGAACCCTCGACAAAATAAGGTTTGTAACCGTAACCTTCAAACAGCTTTTGTAATTCCTCATGACTTATCCTTGCCAAAAGTGTAGGGTTGGCAATTTTATAGCCGTTGAGGTGCAAAATCGGCAGTACCGCACCATCTCGTATTGGGTTGAGAAACTTATTAGAATGCCAACTTGTTGCCAGCGAACCCGTTTCCGCTTCACCATCACCAACAACGCAAGCCACAATCAAATCGGGATTATCAAAAGCCGCACCAAAAGCGTGGGAAAGAGAATAACCGAGTTCTCCACCTTCATGGATGCTCCCTGGAGTTTCCGGTGCGACGTGAGAGGGAATTCCACCGGGAAAAGAAAACTGTTTGAACAGCTTTTGCATCCCTCGATAATCTTGAGAAATATTCGGATAATATTCGCTGTAAGTCCCTTCAAGATAAGTATTAGCCACCAAACCAGGACCACCATGTCCGGGACCGGCAATATAAATCATACTTAAATCATCTCGCTTAATTACCCGGTTGAGATGAGCGTAAATAAAATTCAAACCTGGAGTAGTTCCCCAGTGTCCCAAAAGTCTGGGTTTAACGTGTTCTAACTTCAGTGGTTCCTTGAGTAAAGGATTATTTAATAAATATATTTGTCCTACCGAAAGATAATTTGCTGCACTCCAATAAGCGTTAATCTTGCGTAATTCATCATCCTGCAATGGCTTAGTTTGTAGACGGCTTGCTAAAGTCATAATAAACTCCTTAACGTCATTTTTTTGAGCCTTTCACACTTATATAAACGTAAATATTTCAAGTGTTTTTATATCTAAATGAATATTTTTTGTATTATCGTCCTGACATAGCGATCGCCCCATAGCACAACACGATAGTTAGTTATTATTTAAAACAATTTAAAATTACGTCTTAACTTAATAGAGTAAACCCTATTAAAAGCTATTAAATCGCTAAAATCCGAGAGATATCGGACTTAACAATCTTTTTGGGAGTTTAGCATAATATCTATTTAGTTCTTTAAATTTAACCGCAATTTAACCAAAGCTTTGACTTAAAAACTAGGATTCACTTACTTAAAATAATTAACAATTTATATTTATTTTAATAAAAACTACTTCTTTAGATAGAAGATAAGATTTTTTAAAAACCTAGTTAACTAAAGTTAATCCGACATCTTGCACCATTCTCGATCGGCCCAAAGAAACCCGGTTTCTTGTCGTGAAAGCGTGAATATCTTGTTATGAAATTAGAAAGAAACCGGGTTTCTGAAACTGCTACAAGATGTGAGGTTAATCAAACTATTTAAATAGATAAGATAAAAAAAATTAGATATATAGCAATCTTATAGTCACAACTTAAGAGGTTAAGAAACCAGATTTGTTCAAAAAACCGGGTTTGTGGATTCTGAGCAAATCGATAGAATTAATTAATCTCCAACAAACCAATCGGCGGCGTAATTTCAATCCGACTAGCTGACAAATCAACCACCGGAACAATTTCTTTTACAAAAGGAATTAAAACAGTCTTCTGATTTTGGATTTTAGATTTTGGATTTTGGATTGTCCCCTTGTCTCCTTCCATCAAGCGCACTTCTAACAAATCGTTACCAGCATTAATCAAATCAACAACCGTACCAATTAACTCACCACCATCCTGCATAAAAACAGGTAAACCCACCAAATCCATCAAATGATATTCATCTTCACCCAACTCAGGGCGATCGCTCTGGGGTACAAGTAACTTACAACCGCGTAATTCTTCAGCGCGATCGCGATAATTTACCCCAGCTAACTGAATTACATAAAGATTTTTACCTTCGAGAAAACGACCTTTAACCAACTCTACCTCTTCCGGTTCCGTCGCATTCGGACGCAACAGCCAACGTTTACCCGCCACCTCAAAACGTTCGGGAAAATCCGTTTGCGGATAAACACGCATTTCACCCTTCATTCCTTGAGGCGAAACAATTTTACCAATTTCCAACCAATCATCCATTATTAGTTACCAGTTATTAGTTAGTAGGGAGTAGGGAGTAGGGAGTAGGGGATTAGATTGTTTCAAGCGAGCAAGATCCTCGCACTACGATTGGATAAATTATTTTTTGGAAGTCCCTTATAAATAACTCTTAACTCCTAACTCCTAACTCCTAACTCCTAACTCCTAACTCTTCAAACACTCACCGCAGCACTGCGATAAACTTCCTGGGCTACTTTCGCGAAACGCTGCATTCCGGTTTTGATTTCTTCATCGCTACCCGTGAGGCTGACGCGGAAGCATTCATGTTTGTGTTGCCATTCTTCGCGCAAGCCGGGGAAGAAGGAGTTTCCGGGGACGACTATTACGCCTACTTTTTTGAGTTGTTGGTAAAAATCGTTGTCGCTGATGGGTAAATCTTTGAGCCATATCCAAGCAAAAATTGCTCCTTCACCGCGATGTAGAAACCAAGGTAAATTATCGGGCATTGCTGCTTCTAAAGTGCTTTCTAAAACGGCGAATTTATTTTTATAAAAAGGACGAATTACGGTTTCGCTGATTCGTGCTAACTCCCCGGAATCGATGGCACGAGCGGCTATGGCTTGCCCGTATCGCGATGAATGCAAGCTGGCGTTTGCTTGAAAACATTCCAATGCTTCAATTAATTTTTCATTGCCGATCGCAATCCCAACTCTTTCTCCGGGTAATCCTGCTTTTGATAAACTCATACAGTGCAGAATATTTTCACCAAAAGTGGGTGTCATCTCGGTATAATTCAAAGCTGGGAAAGGTGGAGCGTATGCCGAATCAATTAAGACTGGTACATTAGATTGTGCGGCGAGTGCGGCGATTTTTTGAACTTCTTCATCGCTGACAACGTTCCCTGTAGGATTGCAGGGACGAGAGAATAAAACGCAACCAGTCTTCTCTGTAATCGATAACTGGCTGAAGTCGGGACGATATTTAAATCTATGGGCAGATTTGTCAATATCTAAAGTCGGTTTGTAAGCAAATAACGCTTCGGGAACCAAACTAACGCCACCGTAACCTGTATAATCGGGACTTAAGGGAAAAACAATTTGTTTTAGTTCATCGTCGGTGTTATAACCGCCAAAGACATTCGCAGCATAGAAATAAAGCGTTTGACTGCCGGGAGTAATTAAAATATTGCGTTCGGTAAGCTCTAAACCGTAGCGTTTGTTAAAGTCTTTTGCAATAGCTTCGATTAACGGCGTGTAACCTTTAGAATAACCATAGCGGCAAACAACCTCACCATATTCCTGACTCGCTAAAAGTTCCGCAGTACAATCGCGCCACAGTTGTTCGACTTCAGGCAAAATTAACGGATTACCCGCACTCAAATTCATCAACTCCTGCCCATTACCTGCGCGTAAAGTTTCGTTGATATCTTTCATAATCGCTCTCACGCCGGTAAGTTTAGACATTTGAGCGCCGAATTTAGTTAGGGCAGGTTTCATAAGCAATCAATAATAAATACAGATATTTTAACTATAATATTCGATGGACATTGGGGATTGGGGAATAGGTCAAAGGTCAAAGGTCAAAGGTCAAAGGTCAAAGGTCAAAGGTCAAAGGTCAAAGGTCAAAGGTCAAAGGTGAGAAGTTAGGATCGCCGGAGTTAAAAATTAATATTTCTCCCCATCTCCCCATCTCCCCATCTCCTTGTCACCTTGTCCCCCCATCTCCCCCCTCTTCCCCCTCTCCCCCACCGCTATACACTCAAGAAAGAAGATTTATCAAAATTGATTGGAGGGTGAAAGCGTGGAAGTTAAAGCAGCAGTGGCTTATGAAGCGGGTAAGCCGTTAAGTATTGAAACGGTTAATTTAGAAGGACCTGCATCTGGTGAAGTATTAATAGAAATTAAAGCCAGCGGCATCTGTCATACCGATGCTTACACGCTTTCGGGTAAAGATCCAGAAGGTTTATTTCCGGCAATTTTGGGACATGAAGGTGCTGGGGTTGTCGTAGATGTAGGAAAAGATGTTACCAGCGTTAAAAAAGGCGATCGCGTTATTCCTCTTTACACTCCCGAATGTCGTCAGTGTGAATATTGTTTGAGCTTCAAAACTAATCTTTGTCAAGCAATTCGCAGTACTCAAGGTAAAGGTTTGATGCCGGATGGTAGCAGTCGTTTTTCGATTGGCGATAAGAAGCTTTATCACTACATGGGTACGTCAACTTTTGCTAACTACACGGTACTGCCAGAAATTGCCGTTGCAAAAATTCGCGAAGATGCTCCTTTTGAAAAAGTCTGTTACATCGGTTGCGGCGTAACTACGGGTATCGGTGCGGTTATTTACACCGCAAAAGTCGAACCCGGTTCAAAAGTTATAGTTTTTGGTTTGGGTGGTATTGGTTTAAACGTGATTCAAGGAGCGAAAATGGTAGGTGCCGACATGATTATCGGCGTAGATATTAACCCCCAGAAACGCGAATTAGCAGAAAAATTCGGCATGACACACTTTGTTAATCCCAAGGAAGTCGAAGGAGATTTAGTTCCTTATTTAGTAGACTTAACCAAAGGTGGAGCCGACTATACTTTTGAATGCATTGGTAACGTAAAAGTAATGCGTCAAGCATTAGAATGCTGTCATAAAGGTTGGGGGCAAAGTATTATAATTGGCGTTGCAGGTGCCGGAGAAGAAATAAGTACCCGTCCATTTCAATTAGTAACCGGAAGAGTTTGGAAAGGTTCGGCTTTTGGTGGTGCAAGGGGACGTACCGACGTACCGAAAATCGTTGATTGGTACATGGAAGGTAAGATAAATATTGATGATTTAATAACTCATGTAATGCCTATAGAAAAGATTAACGAAGGTTTTGAATTGATGCATAAAGGAGAATCAATTCGTAGCGTCGTGACATTTGATTAATAATGTAGAGACGTAGCACTGCTACGTCTCCAATATTTTGACGATCGTAATTTATTTATAATTAATCAGCAATTTGGTAAAATATAGATAATTATTTATGAGTTAACTATATTTAATCAAAAAAAATGCAATTAAGCGATAATGCTCAACAGTTAGATTTATTTCAATTATTTAAACCAAATCAGGTAAAGACCAAAACTAAATTTACGTTTATAGATTTATTTGCTGGCATTGGTGGATTTAGAATTCCTTTGTCAGAATTAGGAGGAGTTTGTCTGGGTTATTCAGAAATAGATAAACAAGCTATAAAAGCTTATCAAAATAACTTTATTACCGATACAAATTCGGATGAGTTTTGTTTAGGAGATATTAGTAATATACATAAATTATCTTTGGATATAGATGTAATTACTGGTGGAGTTCCCTGTCAACCTTGGTCGATTGCAGGAAAATTAAAAGGTTTAGATGACCCTAGAGGTCAGTTATGGTTAGATGTTTTTCGAGTAGTAGAATTTAATAAACCCAAAGCTTTTATTTTTGAAAATGTCAAAGGTTTGACGGAACCAAGAAATAAAGATAGTCTCAATTATATTATTAGTAATTTGACGCAATCTGGTTATGTAGTCAAATATCAAGTATTGAATTCTTATGATTTTGGTTTACCTCAAGATAGGGATAGAATTTTTATTGTTGGGATTAGAAATGATTTACAAAACTGTTGGGGATTTACTTTTCCTAAGCCTTTAGATAAGAAAATAAAACTTTACGATGTAATTGATGGTATTGAAAAGAATAATTTTGTCAAGAAAAAGTTTGCTCCAGAAGTTTTGTTTGAAGGTGGAAGAATACCAGCTTCGAGAGGTAGATTTCAAAAAATAAACGAATTAAATGATTTTTTCACTTTTGCTGATATTAGAGACGGACATACCACGGTTCATTCTTGGGATTTAATTGATACAAGTGGTAGAGAAAAACTAATTTGCAAAACTATTTTAAGAAATCGAAGAAAAAAAATCTACGGACCCAAAGATGGTAATCCTTTAAGTTTTCAGGTTTTAGAAAAATTGATACCCAACCTTCATCAAGAAGAACTTGATAGCTTAACTAAAAAAGAAATTTTGCGATTAGTTGAAGATAAGGGATATGAATTTGTTAACTCTAAGATTTCTTCAGGAATTGATGGAGTATCTAAAATATTTTTACCTCATGCTGATGCGATAGGAACCTTAACAGCAACGGGAACTAGAGATTTTGTTGCTACAGTATCTCTAAAATGTCAAGAACCAGAATTATATAAACATTCATTTATTCAGAAAATATATAAACCTAAGAAATTTAAACCTTTAACAGCCCGAGATTATGCAAAATTGCAAGGATTTCCTGAATCTTTCCAAATATCAGATAATCAAACAACAGCAAAACATCAATTTGGTAATGCGGTTTCAGTTCCAGTTGTTTATAATTTAGCGAAAGCGTTGTTAGAATTCATTTTGTAATTTTTTGTAGTTTTTTATAATTTATAATATGACAGCTATTAGCTCTAATACTCGGATTACAATTAAAGGTTATTTAGAAGGGTTTATTCAAGGGCTTATAGATGAATATAAAGGACGTGAAATATTAAAACCGGACGATGCAGAAGAATATTTATCCAGATTTTCATCTAAAGGAGAATTAAAACCATTTCAAGCAGCATTAATTCCCCCAGCATTAATACGCATCAATCAATTTGAACGTGGTTTAAGCACGAGGTTAGGAAATTCGATTGAAGAATGCGCTCGCTTGATTGCTTTAGAATACCATCAAGAAGTAAAACGAGGTTACGATATTAAAGCAGATGTAAGTCTCGCAGCATTTGCAGAAGCCGAGCGTCAAAAGGAAAATTATGAATCATCAGCTAAGAGAGGAAAAGCTAAACCAACCTTAAAAGAAATGATAGCAGCAGTACTCCAAGCTAGACGCACTGATGATTTAGAAACAAAAAGCGTTCGTACAGATTTATATATTTTGGCAAAAGATGGAACAGAATACTTTTTTGAAATTAAAGCACCAAAGCCCAATAAAGGACAGTGTTTAGAAGTTACACAGCGTTTGCTGAGATTTCACTTACTACGTGGTGAATCTCGTCCGCAAGTTAAAGCTTATTATGCTATGCCTTATAATCCTTACGGAAGAACAAAAGCTGATTACAAATGATCTTATGCTCCCGAATTATATGCCTTTTGAAGATGCTGTAGTGATTGGTTCAGAATTTTGGAATATTATTGGAGGAGAAACAGCTTATCCAGAATTATTAGAAATTTATTTAGAAATTGGCAGCGAAAAAAGTAAACATATGCTTGATACTTTAGCTTTTGGATTTTAAAGGATAAGAGTATTATTAATAGATGATTATTATAGAAAAAGTTAAATAAAGAATGGTCACAATTAACGAAATAATTAACAACACCGATATCGAGCAACTTTTACCAGAAAAGCGAGTCGCTTTAAATAATATCACCTGGCAAGGTTACGAACAAATTTTAAACGCTTTAGGCGAAAACCGTGCAGCAAGAGTGCATTATTACCAAGGTGTTTTAGAAATTATCACGACCTTAGAAGCCCATGAAAGCAGCAGCGAAAATATTGGAATTTTAATTCATATACTTACAGAGGAATTAAACTTAAATATCAAGAGTTTGGCTTCAACTACACTTAAAATAGCAGAAAAAAAGACTGGTGCAGAACCAGATAAATGTTATTACTTTAAAAACGAGCCTGCCGTTCGTGGTAAAACCGTAAACTTAGATAGAGATCCACCTCCCGATTTAGTTTTAGAAGTTGATATTACTCATACCGATATTAATAAAAAACTACTTTACCAAGGGATGCAAGTGCCAGAATTTTGGCGTTATAACGGAAAAAAACTAATTATTTACGTTTTAAGTGAAGGAGAATATCAAGAATCAGAAAATAGTATAACTTTTCCTATATTAACTAAACCAATGATTTACGAATTTATCTCGCAATGTCGTACAAATGGTGAAACCCAAGCCAAACGAGCATTTCGCGATAAATTGCATGAATTATTAAATAATTGACACCTTATACATTCAAAAGCAATTCACCAACCCGTTTCAACGCACTCAAAACTTGCTCAAACTCACTATCCTTCTCAATCGATAACGCATAAGAACGAGCATATTTTAATTGTTCTTCCCGCACCAATTTAACAAAAATAAATTCCCTACCATTCACAAGTAAACCGAAAGCAGGTTTTTCCCGATCGCGAGAATTCAACATACAAGCTAATGCTTGGGGTAGCGCTATCATCACATCAAATTTAGTACTTTTAGACTCAATCACAAGAATCCAAAAGTTTTTTTGCACTACCAAAACATCGATATTACCTTTTAACTTAACTCCCTCTTCCTCAGCGACAATTTCTACAGAAGTTTCAGTTTCAATTTCAAAAGGTGGTTGATAGAAACCAGCTAAATCCAGTAGAGGAGATAGCACCACCATTTTTACTGCTTCTTCTGAAATTAAACGTCGTCTGGTTAAATTAAAATAATTGCTTTGAACTCGTTTTAAAGATTGCTTTTCGATATCGGTTAGCGAAGGTAAATTATCCGTCCATTCGGTAAATAAATCTGTGTCTGTAGAAAGTTGCAAACCAAACTTTTCTTCTAACTCATAAATACTTATCTCTCTAGCTTGAACTATTTGCATGATAGTTATAATAATTTTAGTTAGATTTTAAAAGCTTTAATTAAATGTTATCTCAATTTCCCGAACTAGAAACAAAAAATTTACTATTAACTATTAAGACAAGTAAATCGATCTGACGCAAAAGATATTTTTCAACATTTCTCGGACAAAGAAGTTTTGAAATATCATGACTTAGAAGCCTTGACAAACCTCGAACAAGCAAAAGAATTAATTGACAGCTTTGACGAAAAATTTCACACTCAACAGATGATTCGCTGGGGAATTGCCAAAAAAGAAGACAATATTATTATTGGCACTTGCGGTTATCATAATTGGTTACAAAAAAGCTTTCAGGCAGAAATTGGATACGAACTTTCTCAAGCTTATTGGCGAAAAGGAATTATGTCAGAAGCACTAACTGCTATGATAAAATTGGGATTTGAAAAAATGGAATTAAATCGAATCGCAGCAACAGTAATGTTAGAAAATATCGCCTCTATGCAACTGTTAGAAAAATTAGGTTTTGTTCCAGAAGGTATTTTAAGAGAATATGGCTTTGGGAAAGGTGAATTTCACGATTTAAAGATGTTTTCTTTATTGAAGAAAGAAGCATCTCAATATATAGAAAAATAACTATTATCATCATAATTCCGGAATCGGTGCGTGACGCTATTCTAAATTTTTCAAATCCTTACCAAACCAGTCGAAGCGTCACACACCCTACAATTTAATATTCTTATGGGATGAGCATCCTTACCTATATTTTTACTCTTTTCCAATATATAGAATAATAATTGTAGTGGGAGCATCTTGCTCCCTATTGATAGCAAAAGCTTAATCCCTATAAATTTAAACCTTTATATAATTCTGAAATCGGTGCGTGACGCTATTCTAAATTTTTCAAATCCTTACCAAATCAGTCAAAGCGTCACACACCCTACAATTAATATTCTTATTATGGGATGGGCATCCCCGATCGTCTCAAAAAAGTTAAGATTTGTTAAATATCTCCAGGTTTTATAATTCATACAGAAGAATGTATGCTTTAACATTCATAACTAACTAACTTGTATAAACTATGAACTGGTGGCAAAGACTTAAGAAAAATCCTTTAGCGCGATTTGGGGCAATTTTACTGATAATCTTTTATATAACGGTAATTTTTGCGGATTTTGTTGCGCCTTATGACCCTTATTACTCGCAACCAAATGGTTCCTTGCTGCCACCAACTCGCGTATATTTAAATACTAGAGAAGGAAAGTTTATCGGTCCTCATATTTATCCGACTACTCAAGGTGATACGGAATTAGAAACAGGCGATCGCGAAATTATTGTAGATTACAGCAAACCTTCTCCTCTACGTTTATTTGTCCAAGGTTCCGAATATAATCTGTTTAAATTAAGTTTGCCGCTACCGCCAAAGTGGAATGAAGTTACTATATTCCCCGGTATTCCTTTGAATTTTCATTTATTCGGTGCTGCTGGTGAAGCGAGATACAATCTTTTAGGTACCGACGATCAAGCACGCGATGAATTCAGCCGTTTGGTTTATGGTGGTCGTATCAGTTTATTTATCGGAATTTTGGGTGTTGCGATTTCTTTCCCATTAGGTATGTTAGTTGGCGGAATTTCCGGTTATTTCAGTGGATGGACTGACTCAATTATTATGCGCTTAGTGGAAGTACTGATGACTTTCCCCAGTATCTATCTTTTGGTCACATTAGGCGCGGTCTTACCACCGGGATTAAGCAGTACTCAGCGTTTCTTACTGATTGTTTTAATTACTTCCTTGATTGGTTGGGCTGGTTTAGCACGGGTTATTCGCGGACAAGTGCTGTCAATTAAAGAACGAGAATTTGTCCAAGCAGCAAGAGCAATGGGTGCTAAACCTTTATATATCATTACCCGCCACGTTTTACCTCAAACTGCAACCTATCTTGCGATCTCCGCAACCCTTTCTATACCTAGCTTCATCGGTGCGGAAGCAATCTTAAGTTTGATCGGTTTGGGGATTCAGCAACCAGATCCTTCTTGGGGTAATATGCTATCGTTAGCAACCAACGCTTCTATTTTGGTACTGCAACCGTGGTTAATTTGGCCCCCCGCAGTAGTAATTATTTTGACAGTATTGGCGTTTAACTTGCTTGGTGATGGATTAAGAGATGCATTAGATCCAAAAAGTTTGGGAAGATAGTTCAGGTTAAAGGTTAAAATGTCGATTTGTAGAGACGTAGCATTGCTACGTCTTACTGATTCTAGGTTGAAAACAGAATTTGCCAAAAACTTCATGGAATTATTGATACGAATCAAAATTACGGAAGTGAAAGGAATAAATTCCTGACTACGAACTATAATTCCAATATTTAAATTGCAAATCTCTATTGTTAATTGCGATACGCGGAGCGTCATGCCCAAGGCATATCGCAGCAGCACAACTAGAAAAAGGTTGTATTTCTAACAAACTCCATTCACCAGAAATATTTGGAATATTTAACCGTGCGGGTTGTTCGGAAGTTAAAGAAATTTCGACTTTGTGCAAATCTTTTAATCCCGTTCCCGTTGCTTTCAAATAAGCTTCTTTACAAGTCCAATAACGAAAAAATAGCTGTTGCTGTTGCTCTTGAGGAGCCGATTCGATCGCAGCGAATTCACTCGGTGCAAAAAACCTTTGAGCCAGGGAAACCACATCGGTAGTTGAGTTGATGCATTCTAAATCCACACCGATAGAATTATTTAAACTCACCGCATACAACGCAAAATCTTGGGAGTGAGACAAATTAAAGCATATATTATTGTTACAGCTTTCATCTAAAAACGGTTTACCGCGAGGTTCGTAACCAAACTTGATTTTAGACGGTTCGATATTTAAATAGCGACCTAATATATTTCTAAGAATACCCCGTGCGGCAATAAAACGCTGCCGATGTTGCTCAAAATGAAATCTTTTTGCCCTAACTAACTCGTCTTCTGAAAGAGTTTGCGTAAACAATTCCAACAATAGTTTTACATTGTCAAGATTTTCTCGCCAAACATGAACTTCATTCGGCAGTAATTTAATAGTAGTAATATCAGTCGGCGCTTTTAACCACATAAAATTAAGGTCAAAGGTTAAAGGTTAAAGGTCAAAGGTTAAAAACAGTTACCAGTTATTACATTAATATTTATAACTCCTAACTCCTAACTCCTAACTCCTAACTCTCTCCATCCACTCCAAAAACCGATTCCACGCCCACCACGGATCTTTATCTCCGTATTCTTGCTGACACTGTTTGCTGCTTAAATAACCAACGTGACCGCCGTTGGGAGTTAACATTAAGTCTATGGCTGGATTTAGGGCGCAGGCTGTTTGTAATTCTGGGGTGATGGCTGGTGCAAAAAATGGGTCGTCTGCGGCGTAAATTATCAAGGTAGGTTTGGAAAGCTTTGGTAGAAGTGGTAGGGCGCTACTTGCTTGATAGTAAGCTTCTACTGAGGGGAAACCTAATTTTTCTATGACTAATTCGTTGTCAAATCCCCATATGCTGTTTGCTCTTTCGATCGCGGCTGGATCTAAACTTCCTGGATGATTATTATGAATTTTCCATGCCAGTTTTTTCAATGCTCTGGCAATTCTCGCTTCTAAAAATCTACCTACTGGATAACTAGTTAAATATTTAAGGGAACGGTTGGAATCTAAACTCGGACAAATAACCGCACCACCACCGATATCGTTTTCTTTGATTCCTATTTCCTCGGCTTGAGTTAATTCGACAGCTGCTTTAATTGCCCATAACGCTAATTGTCCCCCCAAAGAAAATCCTGTAAACCAAAATTTTGGGGGACATCCCATCGATAAAGCTGCGGCGGCGATGCGAACGAAATCTTCTCCTTCGTACAAACCATCGCTGGTTAAGGTAGGGGATAATTCTGCTGTTTTACCGTGGGCACGCCAATCAAACAATACTACCGCGTAACCTCGAGCGTAAGCTTTGCGCCCTAAAATTTTCAGAAACCATTCTTCTTGTAAATCGCCAATAATGCCGTAGGTACCTATAATGGTGCCGCGAGGATTTTCCGGAATTGCGACCAACCCGAACAAAGGTACTCCTTGTGCGCCAGTAAAAACTTGTTCCTGATAACTAGGCTCTGGTAGGTTGAGAGTAGTTTCCCAATTCTTTTTTCCCCACAACGCTGCACGGATAGTCATTGACACGCCGTTTCGTAAAAACCAAGGTGGATTGTAGGTTGGGTTGGACATTGTATAAGATATTCTGTCTAATTTGTAGTTTATTTAAGAATATTTTAATTTTAAGCTTTATGTTATATTTCATTTTTTTTTTATAATCATTAAAGCAATCTTTGTATTTTCCAAAGATTTTTAACTTTCCTTAATACGCAGTAACAATAATTTAATAATGCCGAGAATTCTTGTCATAGATGACGATCCAGCAATTTCCGAGTTGGTAGCCGTTAATTTAGAAATGGCTGGTTACGATGTTAGCCAAGCTGAAGATGGTATCAAAGGGCAAGCTTTAGCGCTCCAGCTACAGCCGGACTTAATTATGCTGGAT
The DNA here is from genome assembly GCA_965234645.1 of Rivularia sp. (in: cyanobacteria). Taxonomy (GTDB): domain Bacteria; phylum Cyanobacteriota; class Cyanobacteriia; order Cyanobacteriales; family Nostocaceae; genus Rivularia. The sequence continues at coordinate 2,813,858 of OZ248344.1, forward strand.
TTGATGTTGCCCAAAGTTGATGGGTTTACTGTATGTCAGCGCTTGCGGAGAGATGAGCGTACTTCTGATATTCCAGTATTAATGTTAACCGCTTTAAGTCAAACTCAGGATAAAGTCGAAGGTTTTAATGCTGGTGCGGATGATTATTTAACAAAACCTTTTGAAGTAGAAGAAATGTTGGCGCGGGTGCGGGCGTTACTCCGACGTACCGATCGCATACCCCAAGCAGCAAAACACAGCGAAATTCTTAATTATGGTTCGCTAACTTTAGTTCCCGAAAGATTTGAAGCAATATGGTTTACTCAAACTGTAAAGTTAACTCACTTGGAGTTTGAACTACTTCATTGTTTGCTGCAACGACACGGACAAACTGTTTCTCCCAGCGAAATACTTCGGGAAGTTTGGGGTTACGATCCGGATGATGATATTGAAACCATTCGCGTACATATCCGCCACTTAAGAACCAAATTAGAACCAGATCCACGCCATCCCCGCTATATCAAAACCGTATATGGTGCGGGATATTGTTTGGAATTACCTAGTAATCCTTCATCTGCTGAAGAATTATCAGCAACAGAAATTGGAACCAACTGAGGTTACTTAGTTTTTCAAAAAAATTAAAATAAATTTCTTAAAAATCCCATGTCAATCCCCTTTGGTGAAATTGGGAAATCTTCACTATGGAATTTTAGATTTTAACAACGGATGCGTTTGTTTGAAATTTTAGATTTTAGATTTTAGATTTTAACAACGGATGCTTTTGTTTGAAATTTTAGATTTTAGATTTTAAAAGAGCTATATAGCGAGCAAGATGCTCGCACTACCTTCCGAAAGATAAATTATTTTTTAAAGTTTCAAAATTCTTCCCCCTCTCCCCCTCTCCCCCCTCTTCCCCCTCTCTACTCCCTACCTATTGGAAAAAATTCCAACCGATATCTATATAAAGCTACAGGTTTATTAACTGCTTTAAAGTAATCTGGATCTTGAGATGAAAGATATACGGCAGTAACTTGATTCGCTTCAATTGTTTGATTTGATGTAAACAATGGTCTATATGCCGTAGTTGATTCTACTGAATTGAGATAGGGACGCGAACCACCTTTAAATAGCTGTTGAAATACTTCTGTTGTAATAAATCTACCGTCTGCGGTGGTTTCTGTAGCGCGACTTTTGACGATGGTAACTAATTGGCGCTCTCCTCGCAGAAATGTAATCTGACGGTTGGGAGAATCGGGATCTACTTTTACTGCTTTAACTACATCATCGCCTAAAATAGCTCGTGCTAAATTCAAACCGTTATATGCGCGATCGGCAATAATTTTTTTTCCTTCTGAATTGAGAATAACCGGCACCCCTTCCTTTAGTGAGGAAAGGGATGTGCGATAGTACGGATTGAGGTTTTTCGTTGGAACTGTTTTTCCCGATACAGAAAGAAGTGTTTGCTGATTTACAAATTTTACTTTAAAACTAACTGGTTGATTAAGATACTGACGGTTACTTTCAAATCCCGGTGTGACAATATCTGGGGCTAAAGGCGCAACTAAATCTAATAAAATACTTTTTACTAACCATTCACCCTTTATCCATTCAGGATAAATTAAGTCTCCTACCGCAGGTTGTACCGAATGTAATTTCTCCCATTGTGGAAAGTTTTTTAATCTTTGATTTAATTCTCCAGCGTTAACGTTATCGTTACCGCTACAGAAAAATAGGAAAAAAATCAAGCAAAAAGTCGTTAGCAGCTTCATAGTAAGCGTTTCAAATTTATATTACGAAGTGTGAATTATTATTTGATTGATGACTCATTTAATCAAACAATTTGTTGCAATTTATTCATCAAAGTTAACTTTATCATCAAGAATCTCAATATAAACATGGCTTTATATAGAGGTAATGAAACAAACAATAGTAATTACAAAAGTGGGATGAATTTTTTATCGAAAATAGTACATATTAATAGGGTTTCAGGTAATTTTACAGAAAGAGAATAAGTATTTGTTGCAGTAATCATATATATAGAATTTGAAATAAGTCAACTAAAATACATTATGCACTTATATTATTCTTTACTACTTTGCTAAAGAATCTTGCGCAATAATACGTAAACAACAGCATTAGTGAAATTGCATGGTATTATCTTTGTAACTATTAAGGCTGCAAAACTAGTACTATACTTTTGAAGCGATAGATAAACGCAATAAACATTAAGTAATTAGTTGTAAAAATTACTTTTAGATGAAATGTAATTGGGGTGCGTGCTTAGTAAAAAATTACCAATTATTGGAAATAATTAAACAATTATGAGTCTTAGCAGTTCTTTTACAGATTTTTCCTTGGCTGAATTATTTCAACTTATCGACCAAGGACGTAAATCTGGTTGTTTAAGTGTATGTACTTTACCAGATATTAATGCTCCTCAATCTAAAGCAAAGTACTTTTATATTTGGTTTAGAAGCGGACGTATTGTTGCCGCCGCAAATCGCTTAAATGGTAAAGGTTTAGTTTCTAAAATTGCCCAAAGAAAGTGGGCAGAACCGCAGATTTTAGAAAATGTTTACAAGAATGCAACTAAAACTACACCTCTTGGTTTGCAATTAAAAACTCAAGATATATTGAGTGCCGAACAACTAAACTTATTATTTGCCAGTCAACTACAGCAAGTTAGGCAATTATTTGAAATTCAAAAAGGTGTATTTAAATTAGATTCCAAAGCCCAACCTCCAATGCCTGAAATGACAGGATTAAGCTTGAGGGCTACGGAAGTAACTTTGATGGCTTTGAGAGTATTGAAAAATTGGAAAGTACTTGAAAATGCGCTTCCAAGTGTAGAATCCGGTATCCGAAATATTACTCAGAATAAACCGCAAATTCGCTTGAATACTTTTGAATGGCAGATATGGGAATTTGCTTCGGGTGATATTTCTATAAATAATATTGCCGCTCAACTTAATCAACCAACCATCAAGATTCAGCAAGCAGCTTTCCGATTAATGCTTGTAGGTTTGATAGAAGAAGTACCCCAGATAACATCTAATTCTCATCTATACCATTATGATATGGATTTAACTTGGGTAAATAAATACGGTTCGCGGGCAGCTAAAAAACATCAAGAATCGCAAACACCCAAAGTTAGTAGTTCGTTGCTGTCCAATCTTGTTGGGTATTTAAGGAGCAAAGCTTAATGACATTAGAAATTCTTCGTATTGTAGTTACAGGAGGTGTAGGGGCAGGAAAAACCACATTTATTCAAACAATCAGTGAAATTGATGTTGTTGATACCGATAAAAGAGCAACCGATGAGTTAGCGGAATTAAAGGAAAAAACCACAGTCGCTTTAGACTTTGGAAAATTAACGATCGCATCCAATCAATCATTACATTTATACGGAACTCCCGGACAAAGCCGATTCGATTTTATGTGGGATATTTTGATTCAAAAAGCTCACGCTTACATTCTTTTAATAGATGCACATCGTCCAAATCAATTCCGCGAAGCCCGTAAAATGCTTAACTACATGAACAAGCAAGCATCTATTCCGGCGATGATAGGAATAACTCATACAGATTTCGCCGATGCCTGGGAAATAGAAGATATAGCCTTAGCTTTAGGATGGAAAGACGAAACCGATTCACCCCCCTTAATGGCTGTCAACCCCAACCAGCGCCAATCTGTACATCAGGCATTAATTGCGATCGTCGAACAATTAGCATCCAGTTATTAAGGAGATGGGGGGATGGGGGGATGGGGGGACAAGGGGAAGAGGGAGTTAGGAGTTATGAATTATGAGTTATTGATTTAATTACCTTTGACCTTGAACCTTTGACCTTTGACCTTTGACCTTTGACCTTTGACCTTTGACCTTTGACCTTTGACCTTTGACCTTTGACCTTTGACCTTTGACCTTTGACCTTGAACCTTTGACCTTTGACCTTATATTACTTGTAAAACATAAGGTATAAATAATTTTTTCTTATTCTTAAATTAACCTTTTTCGTTTTAAAATTTACCAAGTCTTGAGGTATACGTCTATTGGTTACAAAAAATGTGATTTGAACCTCAAGATAGCGCTCAGGAGTCAGTAACAAATGCCTCTGGGTAAAATTCTCAAGCTTCTAAAAGGAGTATTTCAAAATCTTCCTGCGGAGTCAGTATCTTCGGAGTTGCCGGAAACGGAAAGTTCTCTGTTAGCTGCAACTGATGAAAATACGGATTTATTGGAAGAAAATGTTAGCGAAATTACATTACCGCAGTCAACTGCGGTAATTACTCAAACACCTTTACCAACAATTTTGGAGGAACAAAAAATGATTAACGTTTCCATGCTGCAAGACGAATTGCAAAATTTTGTCAGTGCTGCTTCTGATGTCCAAGGTGCTGCTTTAGTTAGTCCAGATGGTTTGGCTTTGGCTTCGGTTCTACCCGGAGGAATGGATGAAGAACGTACTGCTGCGATGTCTGCATCCATGCTTTCTTTAGGCGAACGTATCGGTCGGGAATTAGCCCGTGGAAGCATCGATAGGATTGTTGTCGAAGGTGAAAAAGGCTATGGCGTGTTGGTTGGTTGTGGCAGTGATGCTGTTTTATTGGTTTTAGCTGGTGCTGGGGTTAAGCAAGGTTTATTGTTTTTAGAAGTTAAACGAGTTGTTGCTAAAATCTCGCCGTTAATGGCTTGAGTGCTAACGCAACATAGTCCTTATACCGATGTTTGGATTGGCGATCTTAAGTCTTAATTCCAGTCCAAATCTGACACATGGCTTTGATTCTCAAACAAAATAATTCAACTAAAAGAAACTTAAATTTATGTTACGTCCAACATTAGGAAATTTTAGCAGCATTGTTTGTTTCAAAGCTGCAATTGTAGGAATGGAAGATGCTTTGGGAGAAAAAGCAACTGCGATCGCACTAATAGCAGCAGGTCGTCAGCGCGGTAAAAGTCTTTCCAAAGAATTAGGTTTGGAAGGATTAGCGTCTTTAGAGGATGTAGCGACAAAATTAAGCTCTGCTTTAGGGCAAGAAGGTACAAAATTATGTATTGTAGAACGCATTTCCGAGGAAGGAGGTGTAATTAAAGTTTATACTTCAGAAACTTTGTGTTCTGCTGGTGAGGAAGAAGGTTCACCTCGTAAATGTACTTATACTATGGGTGCTGTTTGGGGTGCTTTAGAGCAATCTTTAGGCAAACGCTTCCAAGGAAAACACACCGAATCCGTGCTTCGCGGCGGTAAAAATGATGTGTTTGAGTTTGTCGAATTTAAATAAGTTAATACTGCGATCGACAAACCCGGTTTCTGTAAACGTAGTTTTTAAACTACTAGTTTAAGCAGAAACCGGGCTTCTTTGTATTTTCGATCGCGAATTGTTTCATCTAGGGGTTATTGGATTGAGCCATTTGATATGTCCTAAACCTTTGTGAATACTCCTAAAGAAAGAATTATTGAAAGAATTAATTTTTGAAATTATTTTCCGGTTTGTTTAAAATCCTTTGTTTCCCTGACTTTTATCTGTTTTTTAAGTCAGGGATCTATCATTATGTATTATTTATGACTACATAACTGTATAGCTCAATACAATTTTTTTTGATTTAGTTAATTATACTGATGCCATAAAACAGGTAAAATGGGTGTTTCTACTAAAGCGATTATATTGCTTTAATAATAAGATTTTTGACTGCATGATTTGTAAAGATTATGGAGGTAGTATTTCTTTTGGTTGTTAAATAAAGCGTGCGGTTCTTTGTGAGTTTTTTCAATAATTTACATAGTCTTAGGTCTGCTTATACTTGTTTGCAGGGACATTTTTGTGTATGGCAAGCTCTTTTTCATTTTTAAAAACACCTGTAATTAATGGTGCTAACGTTCAAGTAGAAAATACAATAAGTGAAACCGTAAATGATACTAAAATAGATAAACCAACGGCTTTGAGTGTCTATTTGTTAGAGCGAAGAATAGACTGTATGTCTATATCTTCGATTGTGGAAGCAATTATAAAATCTTGTATAGAAGACAGGAAAATAACTGTGGCGAATTATAATATCCATAGTTTCAATCTATCTATGCAACTGCCTTGGTATTACGAATTTCTACAAAGTGCAGAAATTGCGAATTGTGATAGTGTAGGAATATTAAAAGCAATCGGCTATATGGGATTAGATTTACCCTTAGATTACCGAACTTCATATACGCTTTTGATGCCTCAAATATTACAAACTTGCGATCGCAACAATTTTTCAGTGTTTTTATTGGGTGGAAAGCCCGAAAATTTGCAAATAGCTCTTGATAACTTGAAGCTGAAATATCCCAGAGTTCGCTTTGGAGGATATCATGGATATTTTGATAAAAGAGATCCGCAAGCAAATCAAGCTGCTGTAGAGCAAATCAATCAGTTTAAGCCTAATATTTTAGTTGTAGGTATGGGAATGCCGATTCAAGAACATTGGGTACAACAGCATCGCCATAGTTTGCAGGTTAATGCGATCATGCTTGGTGGAGCAATTATCGATCGCATGGCTGGAATCGTTCCAGATTGTCCGCATATTTTATCCAATATTGGTTTTGAATGGTTTTACCGCTTTTGCCGCGAGCCGAAACGTTTAGCAGCTCGTTATTTGTTAGGAAATCCGGCTTTTGCACTGCATATCGCTTTGGCAATGTTTAATAAAACTTCTTTGCGAGTGGAATTAACACCTAAGTTTGAACTTGATTTAAGTTAGTTTTGACGCTGCGTTTTTTGACAGTTTTGATTTAACTGTATAGTCTTTAATTTGCATACATAGATGGAAATTAAACTAGGTTAAATTAAGGAGCAATACGCCATAGTAAGGCATAAAAGTCAACAGAATTATCAATTACCAATTACTTATAACTCTACTTATAAATAAAAGGCTTGTATCCTGGTGGATCGAGAACGCTAATTGCTAATTGTATATACTGCTAATTATTATTCAGTCAAAGGTTTTGCGTGAGAAGTTTATTTTTGATTTTCTAAATCTCAATAATTTTCTGAATAATTATGGCGGTTGCAATCGAATCGCCATATTTATCAACCTGGGATATTTATTTTTCATCGGTAAAAATCATGAAAATCTGTTATTTAATCCAAACTCATACAAATCCCGAACAAATTTATCGTTTAATTGAAACTATTAAAAAATCAGCTACTGACAATCAAATTATTATCAGTCATGATTTTACTAATTGCGATTTAGATGTAGTCGGCTTAGAAAAACGTGGCGTAAAAATTTTAACAGGAAAGGGAGGACGTGGAGATTTTTTGTCAGTTCAATCTTATCTAAATGCGATAAAATGGTTGGTTGATAATCAGATAAAATACGATTGGTTAATTTACCTTTCCGGTCAAGATTATCCAATCAAGCCAATCTCAGAAATTGAGAATTTTTTATCAGAAACCGACTATGATGGCTTTATGGAATACTTTAATGTGTTTTCATCATCAAGCCATTGGAGTATACAAGAAGGTAAAAGTCGTTATTTATATAAATATCGAGCAATCGATTTATTAAGAAAAGCTCCAAGCTGGGTAAAGCAATTACTCCTACCCGTAAAAATCATTAATTACTTACAGCCTTTATTCAGAATAAACTTGGCATATGAAATGCTGGGTGTGCGAAGAACTTCATTATTTAATGAAAAGTTTCTTTGCTATGGCGGTTCTTTTTTTACCACTTTATCTAGAAAATGTGTAGACTATTTGCATTATTTTTGCCAAAGTCATCCGGATGTTATCGAATATTATCAGAAAGTATGCGTATCGGATGAATCTTTTATTCAAACTATCTTGGTAAATAGCAGAAAATTTCATTTATGTAATGATAATAAGCTCTATTTTGATTTTTCTCAAACTAGAAATGGGCGACCTAAAATTTTAACCATAAATGATTATGATGCGATCGCAAAAAGTAATGCTCATTTTGCTAGAAAATTTGACATTAGTGAAGACAGAATAATTTTAGATATTTTGGACGAAACAATTACTAAAGTTGCAAGTAGTTGTTAAGATTTTGAGTTTAAAAGTTGAGTTTAAATTTGAGTTCGAGATAACTCAGGAGAATAATCATGGTGAGGATACCGAAAGTAAGCGTTATAGTTCCTGCTTATAATGTCAGTAAATATCTTAAAGAAACTCTGATTTCTTTAGAACAACAAACATTTACAGACTTTGAAGCATTAATAGTTGATGACGGTTCAACTGATGATACTGCGGATGTAGTACGAAAATTTTGTCAGCGAGATTCTCGATTTAGATTGTTGCAGAAAGCAAACGGAGGCTTATCTTCGGCACGTAACTACGGTATTCGTCAGGCGCGTGGTGAATATTTAGCTTTACTCGATGGTGATGATATCTATCACAAAGACAAATTAGCAACCCATGTAGCTCGGTTGTATCGCGAACCTGATATTGGGGTAGTTTACAGCGCTTCGCGGACAATTCGCGATGATGGAAAACCGATGTTTATCAGCTTGAGTGGTAAACCAGTACATTCAAATCTGGAAGTGGCTTTACTGTGTAAAAACTTTGTCGGGCATGGTTCTAATGCAGTTTTTCGTCGCTGTTTAATTGATGAAGTCGGCGAATTTGATGAAAGCCTACGCAGTTGGGAGGATGTAGATTTGTGGTTGCGAATCGCTGCAACGCAGAAATGGCGATTTTACCGAGAAAAGCGGATTTTAACTTACTATCGCGTGCGCCCTTCCGGATTATCTTTCAATATCGTGCAAATGCGGAATAGTGGCGAACTAGTAATTGAAGGTGTTTGTGGGCGATCGCCATTAATCAAGCCGATGTTACCAACCGTTTACGCCTATATGTACCGCTATCTGTCGCGGTTGTGCCTCCAGGCTGGGGATATGCAAACAGCGCGGGATTTCATAGATCAAGCTTTAATTTGCGATCGGTCGATTTTTTATCGGGATATGCGTTCTTTATTGACTCTGATATCAGTGCGTTTGTCACCACTAGCGAAACTAGCCATCGGTAATTCCCTTGGTTTTGCAAAAACAGTACAAGGTAAAAACTGATAGTGAAAGCAACTGCACTGTTCAAAAATGGCTTGTGGATTTCCTATGCCACATTTATCACCCGTATTTTTGCTTTTGCAAGCAGCTTGGTATTAGCAAGATTGTTACTACCATCCGACTTCGGTATTATTGGCATTGCCTATGTTTTTTGGTCTTTTTTCTCGTTGTTTATTCAAGGCACTGCGGGTGCTTTCATCATTTATAAAGGGATAGAACATCCAAAATATGTCAACACTGCTTACACTATTAGCTTATTAGTAGGATTAGCTTTAGCTGTGGGAGTGGCAGCAACAGCCCCCTTAGTGGCTATGTTCTTTAAAGAGCCAACATTAACGGGGATATTATTTGTTTTTGCCTTTAATCTGTTAATCTCTTCTGCTAGTAATGTTTACTCTAGCGTGATGACGAGACAGATGAAGTACCGGGCGATCGCCAATATCACCTTAGTTAACTCAATTACGCGATTGCTTTGCACTACAGGCGCTGCATTATTGGGATTTAGCTACTGGTCTTTTGTAATCGGCGATACTGCTTCTTGGATAGTTAATTGCGTTCTAAATTGGTATTATTCCGAGTATAAATTCCGCCTGCAAATCGATCCAGAAGTTAGAGCGGAAGTTCAATCTTTCTACTTTGGTACTATTGCTTCTAGCTTCGGTTTGTATACCAATTTCAACATCGATAATTTTGCTGTGGGAAAACTGTTGGGCAGTACCAGTCTTGGTTACTACAATCTTGCCTATCAACTAACAAATGCATTTTCAAGCATTGTCGGTGCTATCTTTAACCAACTGGGAATGCCAGTTTTTGCTCAACTATCACAGGATAAACAAGAAAATACTCTCCTAAAAGTAGTAGAACAAACTGCGATTTTAACCGCTGCTATTTGTGCTTTAATTTTCCTAGTAGTAAACTCGCAAGTCGTCACTTTCGTATTTGGAGCCAAGTGGATACCGATTATTAACGTTATCCCAGGGTTACTAATTTTTTCCTACTTTCGGATTATTAATTCTTCACTTTTTTCGATGTTGGTTGCTAAAGGTCGTCCCGATATTAACGCTAAAGTAAACTTACGAATAGCTCCGGTTGCGGTAGTTGGTTTTATTCTTGGTGCCAATCTAGGTGGAATTGTCGGGGTTAGTTTAGCTGTTGCACTAGTGCTAGGAGTTGGCTGGACTATTTACTGGTGGTGGGTTGCTTGTCAAAGCTTAGGTTGGTCGTTTCAAAAATTTATTGCTCCTTGTTTTGTACCAATTTTGTTAATTATTCCAGGAGTTTTGGTTTCATTCAGTTTACCTTTGTTTATTAGACCGTTTACATTTATTTTGACATATTTAATATGTATACGTACTTTCCAGGCTCCATATTTTTTCCTCTATCAATCAACAGCAAAGCAAATCGCAAAACGTTTAATTGCAGTCCGCATTAAGAATTAGATTCTTTTTAGGGAATTAAACGCGATCGCGAAATAGCAACTGTAATTTGTTCTCGCATAATAGGAAATAAAGATGAACAATAATAGTACACCACTTATATCTGTAATTATCCCCGTTTACAATGGGGAAAAAACGATTCGAGAGACAATTGAATCGGTGTTAAATCAAACTTTTAGCAACCTAGAATTAATAGTAATCAACGATGGTTCTCAAGACTCAACTTTAGATATAGTTTCTAGCATCAAAGATCCTCGTTTACAGGTGTTATCCCACAAAAATGCCGGTAAATCTATTAGTCGCAATCGTGGAATTGAAGAAGCTTGTGGTGAGTTTATTTCCTTTCTGGATGCTGACGATCTCTGGACTCTAGATAAACTGGAAGCGCAATTAAAAGCTTTGCAAGCAAATCCTCAAGCCGCAGTTGCTTATAGTTGGGTTGACTACATCGATGAAAATGGTGATTTTTTTCGTGATGGCAATCATATAACTATGAATGGAAATGCATACGAAAAAATGTTAATACAAAATATTTTAGAAAATGGCTCTAATCCTTTAATTCGTAAGGAAGCATTAACTGAGGTTGGTTATTTTAACGAGTCATTAAAGCACGCTGAAGAATGGGATATGTGGTTGCGTTTAGCGGCTCGCTATAATTTTGTTACGGTACCATATCCTCAGATTTTATATCGTGTTTCTTCTACATCTTCGTCTACTGATGTTTTGAGCATGGAAAAAGTTTGTTTACAATTTATTGAACAAGCTTTTAATAATGCTCCTGCATCCGTTCAACACCTAAAGAAAAAGGCTCTTTCAACGCTTTATCATTATCTCACCTTTAAATCATTGGAATCTCCTTTAAGTCGCAAAAATGGCATATTTGCTATACAATTTTTTGGGAATGCCATTAAAAACGATTTATCAACAATTTGGCAATGGCAAACCATGTCGAAAGCATTCTTAAAAATTTCTTCAGTACTGCTTCTACCTCCCCAACAATATAAAAAGTTAAAAACCATAGCTAAAAAGCTTTTGATTAAGGAACCTGTAAATCAATTGCAACGAGGTTAAAGATTAATGTTTAATTTTGGTTTTATCGTCGAACAAGCATTGGGACATATTACCCACTACCAAAACTTAAAGTACTGGGTAGATAAAGATACTAGTATTGAACCGAATTGGATGCCTATAGGAGAAGATAAGGATATATGGGAAAAATTGCCAATTATCCGTAATAATTGGTCGCTGCAAGTTAGTTTGCGTGCCCGCAGACAAATAAAAGCGGCTATGCAACTGCAAACTCCAGACGCATTATTTTTACACACTCAGACATTAGCTTTGTTTGCCATTCCTTTGATGCATCGCATACCAACGATAATTTCCACTGATGCGACACCCATCAATCTCGATAGCATTGCAACTGGGTACAGCCATAAGGTAGGGAGTAACTATTTAGCAGAACGTAGTAAATTTCACTGGAATAAAAGCACCTATGATGCAGCCGCAGCAATTGTAACATGGTCTGAGTGGGCTAAAGATTCTTTAATTCGTGACTATGGCATACCTGCCGATAAAGTTACAGTAATTCCACCGGGGGTAGACTTACAGCAATGGCATTTTAGACCTGATAAAACAATGCATCGCACTCCGGCAAATCCCTTACGCTTATTATTTGTCGGAGGAGATTTTGCGCGAAAAGGTGGTTATACTCTGCTATCCGCTTTTCGTAACGGTTTAGATCGAGACTGTACATTAGATATCGTCACCAAAGATATTAGTTTAAAGCAAGAATTAAGCGGAATTGACAACATCGGCGTACATTGCGATTTAAATGCTAACAGTCAACCTTTAAAACAACTTTACGAACAAGCAGATATTTTTGTCTTTCCAACAGAGGCAGATTCTTTCGGTATAGTAGTTTCAGAAGCGATGGCAGCAGGATTACCAGTCATTACTACTGATGTTGGTCCTTTGCGCGAACAAGTAGAAGATGGAGTTAATGGTTTAATTGTACCACCTTCAGATGTTGCGGCTTTAAGGAATGCGATCGAAACTCTTAAAAACGATCCAGCAAAAATAACCGCGATGGCTGCTGTTAGCCGTCAGATAGCCGAAAAGCGTTTTGATGCCAAACGCAATTACGATCGAGTTCTTAGCTTAATGAAAAGCATATCCCGATCGCGTAACACGGAAGATATCAACCTCGGCTTATCGCAAAATAACGTTAAAATTCACCATGTCTAAACCCGATATTGCCATCTTTCTCCGTTGCCTGTACGGAGGCGGCGCGGAACGAATTTTATTAAATCTAGCTCGGGGTTTCCTAGAGCAAGGGCTAAAAGTTGATATGGTATTGGCAAAATCGGTAGGCTCTTTATTAGAACAATTACCGACAGAAATTCGACTTGTAGATTTAAACGCGCAGTCAAAATTGAGTATTCTGCCAAAATTAATTAAGTATTTGCAGCAAGAAAACCCGGCAACAATGCTTGCAGCGCTACATTATCCTTGCGAAATAGCTCTCCTGGCAAAACGCATGAGTGGGGTATCAACGCGAATAGTAGTATCAGAACACAATCATCTTTCTTTAGAAGCAAAGCGAATTCCCCAACTTTCAACACGTTTAACACCATTAGCAGCAAGACTTCTTTACCCTTGGGCTGATGGTATTGTCAGCGTTTCCCAAGGGGTAGCAGCAGATTTAGCCGATGTGACTCATTTACCCCCCGAACGCATCGATTTAATTTACAATCCAGTTATTACCCCGGAATTGTTTGTTAAAGCACGATTGGGAGTTGAACATCCGTGGTTTCAAGAGGGACAACCACCAGTGATTTTAGCAGTAGGAAGGCTGCATCCACAGAAAGATTATCCAACATTGCTCCGTGCATTTACTCAAGTGCAGCAAGTGCGTCCGTGTCGTTTAGTAATTTTAGGAGAAGGACCCGAAAAAGAAAATTTAAATAATTTAATCGAAGAATTAGGCTTGCAGGCAGATGTTGCCATGTTGGGTTTCGTCGATAATCCTTATACGTATATGCGATCGGCAGCAGTCTTCGTTCTATCTTCCGCTTGGGAGGGTTTTGGTAACGTGATTGCAGAAGCCCTAGCTGTGGGAACTCCAGTAGTATCAACAAATTGCGAAAGCGGTCCGGCAGAGATTTTGCACAATGGTAAATATGGCGAATTAACCCCAGTTGGCGATGCCAAAGCGATGGCTGAAGCTATTTTAAGCGTACTTTCAGGCAACACCAAGCAAGTAGATTCGGAGTGGCTAAATCAATTTAAATTAGAAACTTGTACAGAAAAGTATTTACAAGTATTGGGTATACCTTCTAAAACAGGTCAAAGGTTAAAGGTTAAAGGTTAAAGGTACTCGCTACTCGCTACTCCCTACTCCCTATTAAGAATGTTGGCATTTAATTCTATTAGTAATCGCAAACAATCTGAGTCAAAACCTGAAGCTAAATCATTTGGCGAGCAGGTAGTTTATTGGACAATTATGCTGACACCACTTTGGTGGGTGTTGGGTTTACAAACTATTGTCTATCCGGTTGTCAGTGCGTTTTTACTAGTGGCTGGTTTTAAATTAGATAAGCTAATTAAAGCCTCATTACCAATTTGTAATTGGGCATGGTTGGGAATGACTTTTGCTGCATTTTGGACAAATATTTTTGGTTTAGAATCAATTGGCTTTGAAATTTTAAAAACAGCAGCGACATTTTTTACCTTATTTAAAGGCTATTTTATGATATTTGCCTGCATGACTTTACCTTTTTGGCATCGCATTCGGGTACAAATTATTGTACGGGCTGTATCGTGGATGTCAGCTAGCTATTTAATACTTTTAACAATTCAATTATTAATACTTTTTGCGATCGGTCCGCAAGATCATTTTTTACCGCCTTTAGCTCGTTTAATTCCAGGTGAAAAAACCAGTTTGATGGTTAAGTTCGCGGAAATTCAACCGTTTTTCGGCATTCCTTTACCAAGAACAGACCTTTACACAGCCGATCCTCCGATTTTAGGAGTTTGCAGTTTATTATGTTTCTTTATGTGCTTGAGCGAAACTAACCAACGCTTGCGAAAATTTGCTTTAGCTGGCAGTTTGGCTGGTTTAATAATTTCTCAAAGTCGCCTTGCTTGGGTATGTTTTCCGTTAGTTTGGGTGATTATCTATTGTTTTCGTAGCGGGTTAGCTCGACAAGCTTATTTATGGGTAGTATCTCTTGCTTCTTTCTTTGCGGCTGTATTAAGTTTAAGCATAAAAGATTTTATCGCTTTACCTCTAGCAACTTTCAACAACGCTCGTGCTGATTCATCGAAAGATAGAGAATTTATCGTTAATGCAACTATCGAAGCATGGAAAGAATCACCGTGGGTGGGGTGGGGAATTATGCAAGAAACCGCAAGTTGGGGAAATGGAGTTTTTGTACTACCTTTGGGAACGTTTTCTTCATATGCCCAAGTGCTTTACGTACACGGTATTTTCGGTTTTATTTTCTTTATAAGCGCCCTTGTTTCAACCTTGTGCAGCTTTTGGCAACCCGCTATGCAAGGAAACCTCATTTGTCAGCGTGCATTTGGCACTTTAATAGCTTTATATTTACTACTTCATGCCACTAATTTAACCTGGATGGCAATTTATTTTTGGTTCTTCTTTATTTGGTTGGGAGCAATTCTTTCTCAATTAAAACAGCAGCAGCCAAATGTTACCGAGTGGGAGCAACTGGCAAGTAGGTAAAAAGGTTAAAGGTTAAAGGTTAAAGGTTAAAGGTTAGAGGTTAAAGGTTAAAGGTTAAAGGTTAGAGGTTAAAGGTTAAAGGTTAGAGGTTAGAGGTTAAAGGTCAAAGGTTAAATGTCATAATAAATACTAACTGATAACTGTTCCCAACTCCCAACTCCCTACTTCCTACTTCCTACTTCCTACTTCCTACTTCCTACTTCCTACTTCCTACTCCTTCAAAAATTTTCACAAAACAATCAAAATTTAGGATTAATACTATGAATAAAATAACAGCAATAACTATTAGACATTGGAAACCCGTAATATTTTGGAACCTATTAGTTTTAGGTGTAATTAGTTATGTTACGGCAACTACACCCCGGATTTGGAATGCAACAGCACAGTTGACGATTCCGGCAACAAATGGCAATTTGGATGCTAGTTTAGGTATTTTAGGTTCTTTCAAAAAAGATAATTCTAGTATTTCTGCAATTGGTGACAGTCAATTACAAATGCAGAAAAGTCTTTTAACTAGCGATACTTTGATAGAAAAAGTACTTAGTATAGACCCTTTAAAAAGTGATTTTAATTTGGCTGGTTACAAATCGCTATTTGAAGTTTCTGTTGATGAAAATTCGCGTATCCTGACGATAGATGTTAAAGGTTCTAATCCAGAGTTAGCAAAATTACGGACAAACAATCTGATCCAATTATTTCAACAGCGACTCAAAGAACTCCGGCAACAAAACCGTTTATCAAAAAGGGAATTCAGTGCGGAAGAATTAAAAGAAGCTAAAAATAATTTGCTTTTAGCACAACAAGCTTTAGCGGAGTTCAAACAGTCTAGCCAATTAGTTGATGCTGAAGAACAAACGAAAGCAGTTGTTACTACTATTGATGGCTTAACCAAAGCTTATTTAGAAGCCTTATCCCAAGCAGAATACAATCAAAATCGGGTAAATACTCTATCAAATATGTTGAGTATGTCACCAAAGCAAGGGATTCGTTCTTTGAGCTTGGGTGAAAATAGAGACTATCAATTTATGCGAGGAAAGCTAGCAGAAATAAAAGCTAATTTAACGGCTTTACGTGCTAAGTATACCGAGGATCATCCTCAAGTCCAAGAACTTGTACAACAAGAGCAAGTAATATTAAATCGGATGCAGAGCCAAGTTCAACGAACTGCTGGTGGAATGCCTATCGACACTACGGTAAGTAGTGAAGGACAAGGACGTGCAGGTTTAATTGAACAATTAATTATGGCAGAAACTGAAGCTTCCGGTCAACAACGCCGCGCTCAACTGATACAAAGTCAAATAAATCAACTCAAAGCTAATTTAAATACCATTCCCGCTCAACAACAAAAATTATCAGAACTACAGCGTAATGTTGATGTTGCTGAAGGCGTTTACAAAGGTTTAGTTGCTCAAGTACAGCAAACTAATATCGATGTTTTTGATGTTTATCCGAATGTAGAAATTTTAGATGCAACTAGAGTTAATAACAAAGCGATCGCTCCCAAAAAATCGTTAATGATTTTAAATGCTTTGTTGGCAGGAATAATTGGCAGCATTGCTTTGATATTACTTTTAGAAAGACGCAACCCATTATTAAGTCCGCAAGACTTAAAAGATATGAAATTCCCGATAGTTGTTTCTATCCCTCATTTCAAAGGTGGAGAATTAATCTGGGAATTAGATGATGAAAAACAGTTAAAATTTCAACGTCTTGCTTCAGCAATTAGCTTGCAACATTTAGATAACCATCATCTATTAATTACCAGCGCAATGGAAGGTGAAGGTAAGACAACTGTAACTTTAGGGTTAGCAAAAGCATTAGTAGATTTAGGTTTTCGAGTACTGGTAGTTGACGGAGATTTTATCCGAGCAGAACTTTCTCAAAACTTGGGTTACTTACAAGAATTAAACGGTGCAAATGCGGTTATTCCCATAGAACCAAATCTAGATTTATTACCTACAAAACCACAAAGCGGCAAAATTGTCCAAATGGTATCCCAGGGACGTTTTCAACAAGCTTTAGCAGATGCAGAATCTCATGCTAAATACGATTATGTTTTAGTTGATACTGCTCCAGTCAGCGTTACAAGTGCCACACCATTAATGACGGCTCAAATTCCCAATGTTTTATTTGTTGTTAAACAAGGTATGAGTTTTAGTAACTCTGTTCGCGACAGCTTAGAGCAGTTAATGGAACATCAAGCTCAAGTATTGGGTTTAGTCGTAAATGGTGTAGAAACGGATGCTAAACCTTACAAGCAACGTTTGAACAATGAACAATTATCAATGAACGGTTAACAATTAACAATTGGGAATGGGGCATAGGGGATTGGGCATGGGGCATGAGTATAAAATCAATAACTCCTAACTCCTAACTCCTAACTCCTAATTCTCCCCTCTCCCCCTCTCCTTCAACGCCTTACTTCTTCCACTTGGGGAATTTCGATAACCAAACTATATTCTCCTTTCATCTGCTTATTAATAAAATCTTCTAAAAGCCCTACCTGCTTTGATGTCAAAGTTTTTTTACTGCGAACGGTTAAACGAATTTCGGGGGGATTAGTTAACCAATTAGTTTCAGTTTTCTCTAATTTGACTTCTCGAAAGGTTAGAGTTTTGCTGAGAAATGCTTTTCTAATATTGGCTTCTAAACGACTTTGCTTAACTAAGGATAGAAAACTTAAATTCAGGGGAATTACTAATATACCTGTAAGCGCGAATACCCAACCTAAAGCTTTACGGGCTTGACGGGCTGGGGTATAGCCTTTGATGGAAAAACTGACCATACATGATAAAGTAATTCCCAATAAGTTGGTCAGATAAAGTAAAGTTGCACCCAAACTGAGATCCCAATCGGCGTGGGCTAAACCTAATCCAATTACGCATAGGGGCGGCATCAAAGCAACCGATATTGCCGTACCAGCTAAACTACTTTCAATTTTGGGCTGTACTTTCGCATAGCCGCTGATACCTCCAGCAACGATCGCAATGGCTAAATCGAATAAATTGGGTTGCGAACGAGCGTATATTTCACTACCGTAGCTAGAAATACCCGACAGTAAGCCAATTATCCAGGCTAAAGAAATGGCGATCGCACTTCCTACACCCACTGCATGGAAAGCGATGCGGAATAACTTCAAATCTCCTTCTAAAGCACCAAATGCCAAACCGCGTATCGGTAACATTAAAGGTGCTATAATCATTGCTCCGATAATAACGGCGGCACTATTACTCAGCAAACCAAAAGTGGCGATCGCGCAGGAAGCAAAAATTAAAATCAGATACTTAGAATTTAAAGTTGATTCTAGCTGTAAATTATCTTGTAATTCCTTTAACTGATAGGGGTGGACTTTGTTGCTAACCAAAACAGACAGCAGATGATTAATTTTTGTGTGCATATTTTTTGTCTAACAACCGCCTAAAATAAATTGTTGCAACCTCAAATTTTTGCGGAGATTCTCGTAATTTACGAGATTCAAAGCTAAACATAAACATCGGGGTGCAACAAATGTTAAATAATTTCTACAAATTGGGTTATGGCAATTGAAGCTGCGGTGAGTGAAACCGCCGGTATCGAACAAAATCTCAAACAATTTCTCTTAGTACTGTCCGTATCTCTAAGCGTGGCGACGTTACCGCAAATTTTTAGCTGGTTTCGTCAAATACCTTACACTTTATTATTAGTAATCGCCGGTTTGGGTTTAGCGTTCATTGATGTACGGTTAGTAAATCTTTCCCCTGCATTAATCCTGGCGATTTTCCTGCCTCCTTTATTATTTGAAGCGGCATGGAATTTAAAGTGGTCGAATTTAAAACGAGATTTCTTTCCTATTACTCTTTACGCTGTTGTCGGAGTCGTAATTTCGATTGTTGGCGTAGCGCTGGGTTTAAATCAAGTTGCCGGATTGCCTTTAAGCACGGCTTTACTTATTGGTGCAAGTCTTTCTGCTACCGATCCGGTTTCCGTAACTGCCTTGTTTCGCGAATTGGGGGTTGACAAACGTCTCACCACTTTAATGGAAGGGGAAAGTTTGTTCAACGACGGGATGGCAGTTGTGGCTTTTGGTTTCTTGGTTGCACTGCCTTTGGGAACCGCGAAACTAGGAGTACAAGAAGTCATCCTAGAATTAATTAGCGTTGTCGGTATCGGACTTGCAGTTGGTGGTTTAATTGGTTTTGGAATCTCCTATCTAACTCAAAGATTCGATTTACCCTTAGTAGAACAATCTTTAACATTAGTTTCAGCTTACGGTACCTACATCATTGCCGAAGAATTTGGCGGATCTGGTGTAATTGGAGTTGTTACCTGTGGTTTAATTTTAGGTAACTTTGGTTCCCGAATCGGCATGAACCCGCGCACCAGGGTAATTGTCAGCGAGTTTTGGGAATTTGTGGCTTTCTTCGTCAATTCAATCGTTTTCTTATTAATTGGCGATCAAATAAGATTTTCCAACCTTGCAGACAACCTGGGAATTATCGGCATCACAATTGCGGGGATGGTAGTATCGAGATTAGTTTCCGTCTACGCTTTAGGTTTCTTCAGCAATCGCGTTGCCAATTCCGGCATTAGTTTAGCGGAACAAACCATACTTTGGTGGGGAGGTTTGCGGGGTTCGGTTTCTATTGCTCTAGCGTTGAGCGTTCCGACTGTTTTAGGTAACGAAAGAGAAGACATCATTTCTACAGTCTTTGGGGTAGTTTTATTTACTTTATTAGTACAAGGATTAACCACAAAACCTTTACTAAAACGACTGAATCTGCTCGGCGATCAACCTTTACGTCAGGAATATATGCAGTTAGTAGCCCATGAAAGCGCACTACAAAGAGTCCTCAAATACTTAGATGAAGTAGACGACGAACGCCCCGGGCTTGACATGGAATTTTGTCGTTACCAAGAAGCATTAATAAAAGGAGAATTGAGTAATATATCAGAAAAAATTGGTAAATTACAGAACGAGCATCCCAGCTTACGAACATTTGCCAGCGAACAATTGCGGAATGAACTATTAGCAGTAGAAGCCGATACTTACGCCGAATTTGTGCGTAATGGTCGATTAAATCAAGAACTTGCGCCTTTGTTACAAGAGGTTTTAGAGGATAATTAGATAAGGTCAAAGGTTAAAGGTTAAAGGTCAAAGGTTAGAGGTCAAGGATGACAATGAACTGGTTCCCAGTCTCTGGCTGGGAACCCCTATGTGAGAGGCTCTGCCTCTTGTAAAATCTTGAGGCAGAGCCTCAATAAATGCATTACAAGGTAGAACCTTGTAACGAGTAGACTGGTTCCCAGTCTCTGGCTGAACTGGTTCCCAGTCTCTGGCTGGGAACCCTTATGTGAGAGGCTCTGCCTCTTTTAAAATCTTGAGGCAGAGCCTCAATAAATGCATTACAAGGTAGAACCTTGTAACGAGTAGATAACGAGTGGATGAGTAGTTAACTAAATACAAAACCATCTCAAAAGCTCTTTTAGTTACTTGCGATTCAAGTTATTGTAGATTGCGTATCACTACACCAACCCCAGCATCTACCACTTCTCACAATGCCAGAATTCATCGGACAACTCCCTAAACGCGAACCTGCTTGGAATGCAATATCTTCAATACAAAGCTTCCAGCGCTATACCCAAGGAATACATTTCGATTGCGGTAATAATTCCCGTCTGACTTTAACCATTCTTGCAAATAATTTAATTCGAGTCCGCTTTTCTCCCACTGGGGAGTTGACATCGAGACGGAGTTGGGCTGTAAATTTACCGGATGCAGAATGGAATCATGTCAATTTCGATATTCAAGAAACTGACGCACAAATTACCGTTGAAACCGAAAAAATCAAGGTTTGCGTGCAGCGCCATCCTTGTCGGGTGATGTGTTTCGATAAAGCTGGCAATCCTTTCGCTCATGATACGGATTTGGGGATTGGTTATCGTAAAGGCGAAATTTCTAATTGGAAGGAAATTACCGCACAAGAAAGATTTTACGGTTTTGGCGAGCGATCGGGATTGTTGAATCAGCGGGGTAAATGTTTAACTAATTGGACGACGGATTGTTTGGATTACACGATGCTGACGGATAATATGTACCAAGCGATTCCGTTTTTTATGTCTTTGCGTCCAAATGTCGGTTATGGTTTGTTTTTTAATACGACTTTTTGGAGTCAGTTTGATGTCGGTGCGAGTCAATTAAATACCTTACAGTTAAAAAGCAAAGACAGCGAACTCGATTACTATATTATTTACGGTCCGGAACCTGCAACAATTCTCGAAACCTATACTCAGCTTACCGGAAGAATGCCGTTACCACCGCGCTGGGCTTTGGGTTATCATCAATGCCGTTGGAGTTATAATTCGGAAACAGAAGTAAGGGAATTAGTCAAACAGTTGCGCGATCGCCGTATTCCCTGCGATGTGATTCACTTAGATATCGATTATATGCAGGGTTTCCGGGTATTTACTTGGAATAAACAGCGGTTCCCCAATCCAAAAAAATTAATTGAAGAGTTATCGCAACAAGGAATCAAAGTTGTTAATATTATCGATCCGGGAGTAAAATTCGACCCAGAGGCAGATTACCAAGTCTGCGATCGAGGCTTAGAGAAAAATTATTTCATCCGTAGGGCAGATGGTCAAGTATTCCACAGTTATGTATGGCCCGATAGAGCGGTTTTCCCGGATTTCATGCGTGCTGAGGTGCGGGAATGGTGGGGAAATTTACAGCACAACCTAACCGATGTGGGTGTGGCTGGTATTTGGAATGATATGAACGAGCCAGCTTTGAGCGATCGCCCTTTCGGGGATTTGGAAGCAATTAAAATTACTTTTCCGATGGATGCACCTGCCGGTGATGGAGAAGATAAAACAACTTGGAAGGAAACCTATAATTTATACGGAATGAATATGGCGCGTGCTTCTTATCAAGGGTTGCAGAAATTGCGATCGGATAAACGTTCTTTTGTATTAACTCGTTCCGGTTTTGCGGGAGTGCAGCGTTATTCGGCAGTTTGGACTGGTGATAATCACTCAAAGTGGGAATACCTGGAAATGTCCTTACCGATGCTGTGTAATTTGGGTTTATCCGGTGTCGCTTTTGTGGGTGCAGATATCGGTGGATTTGCGGGAGATGCATCACCAGAATTATTCGCTCGCTGGATGCAGGTAGGAATGTTATATCCCTTGATGCGTGCCCATTCGATGATTTATACCAAGCGTCACGAGCCTTGGGAATTTGGTCAAGAAGTAGAAGATATCTGTCGCAAATATATCGAGTTGCGCTACCAATTATTACCTTACTTCTATACTTTATTTTGGCAAGCAGCAACAAAAGGCGAACCAGTTTTACGTCCTTTACTTTACCATTATCCCGATGATGTAAAAACTTACGAAATATACGATCAAGTATTAATAGGTTCCTCGATAATGGCAGCACCAATCTACCGTCCGGGGGTAGAAAATCGCATGGTATATTTACCCGAAGGTAGCTGGTATGACTGGTGGAGTAGAAAATTATTACAAGGTTCGCAACACATTCTTGTAGATGCACCTTTAGAAACAATGCCTTTATTTATTCGTGCTGGGGCAATTATTCCAATAATAACGGTAATGCAATACGCGGAAGAATCACCTGTAAATGAAATGCGATTATTAGTTGCACCGGGTAAAGGAGAATTTACGCTGTATGAAGACGATGGACTCACATTTGCATATCAAGATGGGATGAATTCTACTACACAATATCGAGTTGATTTAGAAGGGAATAAGGTAGTAGTTGAAATTGAAGAAAGAAAAGGAAAATGGACTCCTGACGAACGTAAAGTAGTTGTCGAAGTAATAGGTAAAGGAGAACAAGAATTTATAGATGATGGAAGTCAAAGACAATTGGTTTATCAATGATTAACGATCAATAATTTGTAGGTTGGGTTAGACACGTTAGCGTTCACGCGGAGCGTGCGGCTCAGCGTGTCCGGAGGACATAAACCAAATTTGATTTGTAACGACAATGTAGATTCTCGTGTCGTAACCCAACATCATAATTGTGGATGAATATTGCGAGCTAGTAGGTTAGCTTAGACACGAAAAGTAATTTGAAATTGTAACGAAAATCTATTTCCCTAGTGTCGTAACCCAACTTTATAATTGTGGATGAATAGTAAAATACTAATAAGACAATGTTGGGTTACGGCACAAATATAAATTATTATTAAAAACATACCTTTTCGTGTGCCTAACCCAACCTATAAACTAAAGAAAAATAAATGGTTAACACCTATGGTACTCACACCAGAAACCCCAACCAATATCATCTACCCCGATAGTGACGGACAACCAATGGCTGATAACACCAAGCAATTCCAATGGATAGTCACTATTAAGGAAAATCTGGAAATATTGTTTGCGTCGCAACCTGATGTTTTCGTCGCTGGTGATTTGCTATGGTATCCTGTATCGGGCGAATTAACCCGTCAAGCTCCAGATATTTTGGTTGTTTTTGGTAGACCTAAAGGAGATAGAGGTTCTTATAAACAATGGCAAGAGCAAGATATCCCCGTACAAGTAGTATTTGAAATTCTGTCTCCTGGTAATACTCTCAAGGAAATGGCAAAAAAATTAAAATTTTATGAACGCTATGGAGTTGAGGAATATTACATTTACGATCCTGACAAAATTGACTTGAATGGCTGGTTAAAAATTCCAGAAGCAGAGGAAAATAGGTTAGAAGTGATTGAAGAGATGGACGGTTGGGTGAGTCCTCTTTTGGGTATAAAGTTTCAATTAACACCTCAAACCTTAGAAATTTATCGTCCCGATGGGAGTAAATTTCTGACTTCTGTTGAACTTGCACAACAACGAGAACAAGAGCGTCAGCGTGCGGAAATCGAACGTCAGCGTGCGGATACTGCACTTTCGCAATTAGAAGTAGAAAAACAACGCTATCAGGATTTATTGAAAAAGTTACAGGAAAAAGGTATCGATCCGGAGCAGTTATAAATAGGACTTAGCAAAAAGGCACATTTTTTCTTGTAGGATGCGTGACACTTTGAGTGATTTTGAACAAAATAATTAGGCTTGTGGGTTTATGATGAAAAAAAGGAGGAAATTGTCCAATGGCTGTAGAGAATTATCGTCAAATTGTCCAACAATTAATATTAGAAAAAGCGCAGCGTAAATCATACCCAGAAGAAATCGAGAAGCAAGCAGTTTTAGATACCGATCGCGACCATTACCTTTTACTACATACGGGCTGGCGCGATAATCGTCGGACGCACGGATGCAGTCTACATATCGATATAAAAGACGGTAAAATTTGGATTCAGCATGACGGAAGCGAAGCCGGAATTGCTACTCAACTATTAGAATTAGGCGTACCAAAAGAAAACATTGTGTTAGCATTTCATTCTCCTTATATGCGAGAATTTACCGAATTTGCCACACATTGATCGTGTTTTATGACAATAAATAACGCACCCTACCAATTTACTTTAGGAAGAAGATAATCCAAAATCGAATTGATTTAATTCCCTTTGTCCGTTACTAATGGTCGATCGCTACCAGTTTCTATAACTCTAATGCGATTGTTCAATTGTTCTACAGTTTGCAAGTTAGAACGCTCTAAAGAATAACCAAGCCAAACTACAGTACCACCAAAGACGACGATTAAACTAACTAAAATACTTGCCAGCATATTTACTTGCGATCGCAAATATTTTACTTCACGATTCTGGCTTTCCAATTGTACGAAAGAATTTTGTTGAAGATGTGAAGTTTGGTGTAGATGTTTAGATTCGGGTTTTAATCCTGCTTCTATTTCGGCTGCTTGTTTAACTGTAGTTGCAGGTTTAAAATCTACCTGGGTGCGAAGCCAATTAACAATTAATTTAGGACAATTCCTTTTATACCATTTCCATGCAATAAATTTGAATGCTGGTTTCGATACCCTAGAAATCAATTTTAAGCTGCCGTTAAGGGTACGAGAACGAAATCTTTGATCGATCAGATTTATTGCACCAACATCATAAAGATTATCTATAATCAGTTTAATCGAAGCTTCTTCTCTATCCGTTAAATTTTCCAACAAAAGAAGAACGTCATGCATCCTTTGTTCTTCTATTTTTTTGCGTAATGGGACTTGTAGTAAGTCATCCGATACTTGTATCTTAGTATGCATGGTGTTTTGGCTGGTAGCAAATAGCCGAATTATAGCTGTAATACAACAATTTTTTCACAAACAAACGCGAGCAAGCAAGTTCAGTTTTAATAAATTGAGATATTTATCTTACAGGTTTAAATATATTAATAAGTTTTCGCCGAACTTTTATTTTATTCGTTTTACAATTAATCTTAAAGGGGAAAGTCACAAAAATTAAGTAAAAATGACTCTACCGTAAAATACTTATTAGCATTTATTTGAATTTATATCTACGTATACATTCTTCCGTGCTTAAAAATTGATTTTATTTCTAAGATAATTTTAAAGCCGATAAGCCGATAAACCTTAATGCCTGTAGGATGATTTTTATACTGTCTTCAGAAATAGTTTTATAATTTAGATTCCCATCTAATAATATAAATCATGTAGAGACGTTGCACTGCAACGTCTCCCTGCACTGCAACGTCTCCTTTAAGTTTGAGTTATATCGATTAGACGAAATCAAATAAACTATTAGAGAATAAAATCTCTTCTTCACCACCAGCATTTTTGTGACTTAAGAAGCTAATTCCTAACTCCTAACTCCTAACTCCTAACTCCTAACTCCTAACTCTTAACTATTACCTACTTATTCACCAACAAAGCAACGGGGAAATCTTTGAGAATATCGCGTACCCAAAGTGCATCTTCCCCTTGTACTTGCTTTCCGGTAAAGACATCTTGCCACATAGAAGTTGAATCAGTAGGGGGAACAATGCGAGTTTCCTGCCAAACTTGTTCGCCGAAAGGATATTCACCCATCTCTACTAAAGAAGTAAAGAAACGGGGTGCAATTACAATTACTTTTTGATCTCCTAATTCTCTACTGAATCCGACTATATGAGTTTTCAAACTTCCGACTATAGTTAGTTTTTCGTAGGTACCGCGTTGAAATAAGTCTAAGTATTCTCGACGTGCTTGCAAGGTTTTGTAAATCAAGAAAAGTTTGATTTTTCCGTCTTCGGGATTTTCAAGCAACTGGGCAATATAATCAACTAAATCCGCTTCGCCTTGAGATTTTATTTCTTCAAGATACTTTTCTCGCATCGAGAAGTCTACCGGACGGCGGTTGTCTGGATCTACTAAACTAAAATCCCAAAGTTCGGTTCCTTGATAAATATCGGGAAGCCCCGGTGAGGTAAGTTTTATTAATGCTTGAGAAAGAGAATTTAAGATCCCGTAATGCTGGATTTTTTCTTCAAAAGGACGGAAAGCTTTTAAAAATTGATTGTCCTCACTATCTTTTAAAACTCTTTCGGCAAAGTTAGTAAAGCCGTCTTCGTAATCGCTATCATTTTTCAACCATGCGGTATGAACTTTTGCTTCTCGAATTGCTTTAATAATATACTCTTTGATTCGTTCTACAAAACTAGGATATTCTTCTTTACTAAAAGGAAAAGCACCGATCAGAGTTTGATAGAACAAATATTCATCGTTAGAAGTCGGTATATCTCGTCCGCCGACGTAATCTTTATCAGATGCGTTAATATCGCGCCATTGTTTTAAATTTTGCTCCCATTCTTCTGGAATCTCCGATAAAACGTTAATTCTAGTTCTGACATCTTCCCCGCGTTTGGTATCGTGGGTAGATGTGGTATTCATTGTATGCGGCCAATTCGCAATCTGCTTGGAATTGTAAGCGTGAAAGTCTTCTAAAGATACGCCAAAAGCACCGGGATGCGAACCAACTTCATTGAGCGAAACCAATCTGTTGTACACATACAGTACGGTATCTTCCACACCTTTCGCCATTAAAGGTCCGGTAAACTGCTGCAATCTCATTAAGAAACGCAACCATTCTTCTCTATCTTCGTCTGTAAGATGATCGTCATACTCTAAGAGTAGAAATTTTTCAATAAAGTTGAGTTCGTTGAGAAAGTTAGGAATATTCTTTTTGGCTTGAGTCATTACCTGCTGAATATATTCCCTATCTGCCGAACTTGCTCCCCCATTATTAATGTATGTACGATAAACCGGAAATACTGCCAAAATTTCAACCAAAGCCGCTTTTAACCCGTACATTGTGAAATCGCTAGCATAACGGTTGCCAGCAGATATATTTTTAAAAAGATGAGCTAAATTCTCAATATCTCCGGCTAAATGTTTCTCGATAATTAATCTTTTATTCTTGTCTATTAACTCTTCGCAAGAAGCAGCTTTACCAATAAAACTATAGTAGATATTATCAAATTGCTCTTCGTTTGATTGCTCGCAGAAAAGACCATTGAGTTGGTTGAGGAAATCGTATCCTGTAGTTCCTTGAATGGGCCAAGTTATCGGTAATTCTTCTTCTGGTTCGAGGATTTTTTCGACAATTAGGTAAACTTCCGGTGCTTTTTCGCGGAGTCTATTTAGATATTGCGCTGGATCGTACAAACCATCTATATGATCGATTCTCAATCCATCAAATTTACCTTCTTCAACTAATTCTAAAATCAGTGAATGAGTAGTTTCAAAAACATTTTCATCTTCAACACGAAGCGATATTAGATCGTTAACTGTAAAAAAACGTCTGTAATTGAGTTCTTCATTCCCAACTTTCCAATAAGCAAGACGAAAAAATTGTTCTGCTAATAAGTTTTCTAATAAATCAAAGCTTCCCGGTTCCCCTGTTTCTCCATTAAAAGTAGCAATATTTTCTTCAATATATTCTTTTACCTCCGGAGAATCATTCCACAGTTCCCATAACATTCTTTTAACAAAGCTGATTTGGTCTTGTCTTTCTCTTCCCTCTTCACCAGATGGGGTATACTTCAATGTATAAAGAACACCCAAAAGTTTAACGAAAGCAGCATTATCTCTACCAAGTTTTTCCTGCAATCGTCCCAAATTGTATGTCAAAACTTGACTGTAAGATTCAATACGGATCGGAAATATATTATCGTAATAGTTAATAATTAAACCGTTTGGTTCGTACTGAATTTGTAATTCACCACTTTCGAGACAATCACCGCAAAATTTTCCTAAAAATGGCGCTAACACTTTACCATTATTTTTCGGGTAATGGTGGTTCCAGTCAATATCAAAAAAATCTTTATACTTAGAATCTGGACCATTTTCTAAAACATCCATCAACATCTCATTTTGGCTATCAAAAGCCATATGATTGGGTACAATATCTTGAACCCAGTTGATATTTAGATTTTGAAGCTTTTCTATTAATTGATGGAATTGTTCTGCACCTCCCAATTCTGGGTCAATTTCGCGAGGATTTACCGCATCATAACCGTGAGTACTACCTTTCCTAGAAGTCAGAATAGGAGAAGCGTATAAATGAGAAACACCCAACTTTTCGAGGTAAGAAGCAATAGCTGAAGCTGCTACAAAACCAAAGTTAGGAGTAAACTGAATCCGATATGTTGCTAAAGGTATTTGCATCATGGCAATTTTAGATTTTAGATTTTAGATTTTGGATTTAAGTAAAGAGAGTAGGAAGTAGGGAGTAGGGAGTAGGGAGTTAGGAGTTAAAAGTTAGGAATTAGGAGTTAAGAGTTAGGAGTTTTTCTATCCTTCCATCTCCCCCTCTCCCCCTGAGCCGCACGCTTGAGCCGCACCTAGCGGTGAACGCGTGAACGGGTTGCGCCACTTCTCTCAAGGTCGGGAGACGACCCACGAGAGTGGCTTACCATCTCCCCATCTCCTTGCCCCCATCTACAAACTAATTACCGTAAACCACAACGCTGTAGGGATTAATATTCATCGTTGGGTCACTTTCTCCGTCCAGTTTTTCTGGTAACTGGGAACCCGTTCCTCCCCAAGTTTCTTCGCTCGAATCAAGTATTTTTTTCCAAGCGCCACTAGGTATATTTTCTGCAATTTTAACAGTTTCCGAGCCAAAGTTAAGCCAGCAAAGAATTTCACTGTCTTCGTGCTGTCTTTTGATGTATAAAACTTTTTCTGGTTCGAGTACCGTTGCTTCTAATTTATTCCGATCTAAGTTCCTCAGTGCGGGAATGTCTCTTCGCATTTGCAGTAATTTTTGGTGAAATAACCACAGTTTTTGATGCTCTCCGGTTTTATGCTTATCCCAATTCAATCGCGATTTTTCAAGGGTTTCTTCTGCTTGCGGATCTGGTGCTTCTTCTTTGCCAATTTCATGGAATGCCGCAAATTCTTCTTTTCTACCTTTTCTGACTGCTTCGATTAAATCGCGATCGCCATGACTGACAAAGTACAAAAATGGTGCTGTTTCCCCGTATTCTTCTCCCATAAACAACATGGGAATATATGGTGCAAGTAATAGCGCTGCTGCTGTCAGTTTCAAAGCTTCAAAGGAAATCAATGTAGAAAGTCTATCCCCTAACATTCGATTCCCGATCTGATCGTGGTTTTGGGCACATACCACAAACTGACTCGAAGCACAATCGCTGGGGTCTTCACCATGATATCTGTGGCGGAAATGAGAGTAATCCCAAGTATAAACAAATCCTTTGCGATAAGCTTTTGCTAACTGCTCTAAATCGCCAAAATCCTCGTAATACCCGTTGTTTTCACCCGTTACTACTGTATGTAATATATGGTGAAAATCATCACTCCACTGAGCATCAATACCGTATCCGCCCACTTCTTTTGAGCGAATAATACGCGGATCGTTGAGGTCGCTTTCGGCAATTAAATAATATTGACGACCTTTTTTTTGCTCTAACTGAGTTACAGCTTCAGCCATTTCTGCCAAAATATGCTTTGCACCAAAGTCGTAGATGGCATGAACGGCATCCAAGCGCAATCCATCCAAATGGTAATTTTCCAACCAATACAAAACATTTTCTACAAAGTAATGCCGCACCCCATCGCTATAAGCATCATCAAAATTAATAGCGCTACCCCAAGGGGTTTTATATTTTTCGGTAAAGTAAGTTCCGTAACCCCACAAATAATTTCCTTCTGGTCCGAGATGGTTGTAAACTACATCTAAAACTACCGACATCCCTTGCTGATGGCAGGCATCAACCAGTTTCTTCAAACCATCAACGCCACCATAGGAATTTTGTACGGCGTATGGGAAAACACCATCGTAACCCCAGTTGCGACTTCCGGGGAACTGAGCCACAGGCATGATTTCAATGGTATTTACCCCCAATTCTCGCAACTCGGATATCCGGGGAATTATTGATTCAAACGTTCCTTCTTCGGTAAAAGTTCCTACGTGCAACTCGTAGATAACCATTTCTTCTAAAGGAACACCCCCCCACCCATCGTCATTCCACTTAAAGCTACCGTGATCGACTATTTCCGAAGCACCGTGAACCCCTTGCGGTAAAGAATTTGCAGCGGGATCGGCTGCATCCGTTTCACCATCAAGCTGATAATAATACAGAGTACCGGGTTTTATATCTGCGATCGAACCCTGCCAATAACCCCGTTCATCCTTTTCCAGAGGGACAACTTTATCTTCGGGATCGACTAAATGAACGGCAACCTCTCCGAATAAAGGTGCCCAGAGAGTGAAGTTGCAAGTATTGTTTGAATATTCAGAACCGATATGCATGGTTTATTGGTAGATGGGTAATGGGTAATGTAATGGGTAATGGGGGGACAAGGGGACAAGGAGATAGGGAGATGGGGAGATGGGGAGATGGGGGAGATGGGGAGAAAAGGGGACAAGGGGAAAAATTTTAATTATTAATTGGTTACTAAATAACTCTTAACTCCTAACTCCTAACTCCTAACTCCTAACTCCTAACTCCTAACTCCTAACTCCTAACTCCTAACTCCTAACTCCTAACTTCTAACTCTCTATTCATCATTATATTCTTGGCTAACTCTACCAAGCCTCTGAAGGATGATTATCGAACGCGCTTCTACGTTGATTGGCTTATCTTCGATGTAACGTTTCCCGCGTTGGATAAATCTAGGTTTGGTGGTGTCGAGAATAGTTACCCACTCCCATTCTTGCAATTCTGGAGGAATGGTAAATTCCAACATTTCGTAATGAGCGTTGAATAAGATTAAGAAACTTTCATCAATGATGCGTTCGCCTCTAGGTCCTGGTGAACCTATTCCTTCGCCGTTGAGGAAGATTCCAATCGCTTTGGCATAACCGCTATTCCATTGTTCTTCCGTCATTTTACCGCCATCGGGGTTAAACCAAGAAATATCGGTAACATCCGTACCGCGAATTGCTCTTCCTTGGAACCACTTACGCCTTCTAAATACTGGGTGTCGGCGACGAAAGTCGATTAATTGACGGGTAAAGTCGAGTAAATTCTCGTTTTCTTCTTGTAAATCCCAATCTAACCAGGAAATCTCATTATCTTGACAGTAGGGATTGTTGTTTCCTCCTTGGCTTCTTCCCATTTCGTCACCCATTACTAACATGGGTACGCCTTGGGAAAGAAATAGCGTAACTAGAAAGTTGCGTCGCTGTTTTTTCCGCACTCTCTCGATGGTTAAATCTTCTGTTTCCCCTTCTGCACCGCAATTCCACGAACGATTGTGACTTTCTCCATCGCGGCTGTCTTCACCGTTGGCTTCGTTGTGTTTCTCGTTGTAACTTACTAAGTCATTTAACGTAAAACCATCATGAGCGGTAATAAAGTTAACACTTGCGCTGGGGCTGCGTCCGTTAAGCTCGTAAAGGTCGGAACTACCTGTAAAGCGATAGGCAAATTCTGCTAAGCTACTGTCTTCTCCTCGCCAGAAGTCTCGTACTGTATCCCGATATTTTCCATTCCATTCCGACCATAATAAGGGGAATTCACCTACCTGGTAGCCTCCTTCACCAACATCCCAAGGTTCGGCGATCAATTTCACGTCTGCTAAAACCGGGTCTTGATGGATAATATCGAAGAATGCTGCTAATTTATCGACTGCGTATAATTCTCTAGCTAAAGCTGATGCTAAGTCAAAACGGAAACCATCTATGTGACATTCCAACACCCAGTACCGCAAACTGTCCATAATTAGCTTGAGGACTTGGGGATGGCGCACGTTGAGGGAATTACCGCAACCAGTAAAGTCCATGTAGTAGCGTAAATCGCCATCTACCAAGCGGTAGTAAGAAACATTATCAATACCGCGCAAAGATATAGTCGGACCCATGTGGTTGCCTTCACCAGTATGGTTGTACACCACGTCAAGGATGACTTCTATCCCAGCTTGATGCAGCCGCTTCACCATGTGCTTAAACTCTTTAAGCTGCTGTCCCAAACTACCGCTAGCGCTGTAACCAGAATAAGGAGCTAGATAACAAATTGAATCGTAGCCCCAATAGTTCTTCATCTTCTTATCAACTAAGTGTCCCGGCTGCGATAAAAAATGATGAATCGGCATCAATTCCACTGCTGTAATACCCAGAGATTGGAGGTGAGAAATAGCCGCAGGGTGGGCGAGTCCGGCATAAGTTCCCCGTAGTTTTGCGGGGATTTCTTCATGTAGCTTAGTCAACCCTTTAACATGGGTTTCGTAAATTATCGTTTCGTGCCACGCCGTTTGTAAAAGTTCATCTCCTTCCCAATCAAAGCTTTTATCTACAACCACCGATTTAGGAATTAAATGTGCATTATTCAATTCTGAAAATCCTAAATCTTCTTCGGGATCGTCCCAACGATATCCAAAAATTTCCTCACCAAAACCGATATCTCCATCGACCGCACAAGCATAGGGATCGATCAATAATTTATTTGGGTTAAACCGATGTCCTTCATGGGGAGCAAACGGACCGTGAACTCTAAACCCATAGCGCTGACCAGGACCAATAGAAGGAACGTAACCGTGCCAAGTAAAGTTACTAACTTCTGTTAAACTCAATCGAGTTTCTCGTCCTTCTTTGTCGAACAAACATAGTTCAACTCCTGTTGCGTTCTCTGAGAACAAAGCAAAATTCGTACCTTTGCCGTCCCAGTCCGCGCCTAAAGGGTAAGGTTTACCGGGCCATAGTGAGAGGTACATACTATCGAACTCCTAATAAAAACAAATAATCCTGCAATGCACTCAAATATAAATAAGATATGAAATCTTCTGCAATCATTTTAAAGCTTGATTGAATAACTGATTACGTTTTACCCCCCATAGAGATAGAACAAATATACCTCTATGGGGGGAAGAGGGAGATGGGGGAGATGGGGAGACAAGGGGACAAGGGGATGGGGAGACAAGGGGAAATATTAACTCCTAACTCCTCACCTTTGACATGCAGACCTTTAACCTTTAACCTTTAACCTATCCCCCATACCCTATGCCGTTTCCAAAAGTTCTAAAATACGATACATCGGCACTTCCACCCAGTTAGGACGATTTTTGAGTTCGTGTTCTAGTTCGACGATCGCTTTTTCTAGTATGAATCCATCTAAAAGTAGTTGTAGTTCTGATGGTTCCGAAGGTAGGAAGGGTGCGCCTTTAGCTGTACTTAAGTAGGATTTCAAAAAGGCGACACTCGACCAAGTGTAGAAAAATTGCGTCCATTGCTCCATCAATGGCAAGTCATCTGGAACAATAATTCCACTTTCTTTTTCATTCCGTAAAGCTATACGGCTTGAATAGTAAAAGGATTCTATCATTCCGGCGACATCGCGCAGGGGCGATCGCTTCATGCGTCGTTCGCTTAACGGACGGGTTTGATCGCCTTCAAAGTCAATAATTATAAAGTCTTTACCCGTATACAGCACTTCGTTGAGACATAAATTACCGTGGGTGCGGGTTCGCATGGCGGTAATTTTTTGGTTGAGTATTGATTTGAGTCGAGCTAATATCATTTCTCGATTGTTCAATACCACTTGTGCTACGGATTGAAGTTCGCTCGGTAACTGTATCAAGTGCTTTTTCAACAGCAGCATTACTTGTCCGGCTTGATTCCGCATATATTGGTAAATCGAGCGCTGGTAAAAGGAAGTAAATTGCTCTGGGGCAAAATTTGGATCTTCTGCGTCGGATGCTAATGCTAAGTGCATTTCGGCTGTACGCTCGCCTAATAGTTGAGCATTCCGCAAATAGGTGCCAATCATTTCCTGCGCTAAGTCCGGAATTTCGGTTTCTAATGCTGCTGACAACAACGAAGGTGGTAGATCGATATCGGTAACAGCATCTATTTGCGTTACCTGCACTTGTTCAAAAAAGTCTCGCAGACTATCAAGACTATATTCCCAACCATCTCTGATATCAGGAATAAATTTTTGTAAAATTCCCAGCGTCATTGTCTCAGACCCTTTACGGCTGTAGTTTAAGCTACCAGCAACGGGAGCAAAGTTTTCTGCATTAGGTAATCCTTTTGTTGCCGAAGCGTGAGTGAGAAACTGACCTACTTCTAAATCGGGGTTGATGCCTTCTCCTACTACCTTACGGAATAGTTTGCACATCAGGCGATCGCCATACACTACGCAGGTGTTTTTATGTTCTCCACGTAACATATGCGCTTCTAAATGTACTTTGAGTCCGTGGCTGGAAGCAGCACCTGCTAGCTCTGTAAAATCTTTGCTGGCTTCTGCGATTAGTTCGCCTGCCATGCCTGTATAAGTCTTTTTGTTGGCAATGGCTTCGAGGGGAAAGTTGAGAAATTCTTTGTCTGCTAGGGCATCAAACAATACCCCAATTTCTTTCTTGCTGCGTATTTCAATATTGGCTACAACTTCTTCGCGGTAGGAACTAAAGCGTTCGTTGTTGATACCATCGGCTTCGTAAGCTAAGTGTAATACGTAGATTTCGGGATTGCCTTCAGTGTAGTCTAGCTGTACTAAAACAATTGCCGCTTCTAAGGAACGGAAGGAAACGGGTATTGCCTCGATAATATGACCCGACTGAATTACCCGGCTTTTACCGTCAAACCAATTACAGGCACACATATAATCTGGCAAAATTCCTTCCAATGCTGCCTTTGTTTCAGTTTTGGTAAAAATATTCTGCCAATTATCGCTGACTACTATTGTTGGTATTTGATTTTGAGGTCTTACCGGACAAGTCATATTTGTTTGTACTTGCAGGGTAAACCAGTAAAACGCATGGGGCGCTAAACTCATGAAATAAGGCGTATCGTCAATTGGTGGAAATGTGGTGCGTCCGAAGATTTCTACCGGAATCATGCTGTCAAATGCCGTCAAGTCCAACTCTACTGTCTGTACGAAACGGGACAAATTAGTCACAACCAGAATATGTTCCCCGTTGTAGGTACGAGTAAACGCCAAAACCTTGCGATTTTCTGGATAAAGTAACTCAAAAGTACCCCTACCAAAAGCTTGGAAGCGTCCGCGAGTGGCAATCAAGCGTTTCGTCCACCACCATAGGGAGTTGCGGTTTTCTCGCTGGGCTTCAACGTTAACCGCCTCAAAATGATATTCTGGGTCAATAATTACCGGAGCGTAAAGCTTATGGGGATTGCAACGACTAAAACCACCATTGCGATCGGCGCTCCACTGCATCGGAGTCCGCACCCCGTTGCGATCGCCTAAATAAATATTGTCCCCCATGCCGATTTCATCGCCGTAATACAGTACCGGGGTTCCAGGCAACGACATTAATAAAGCATTCATTACTTCCGTGCGCCGTCGATTATTCCCCATCAAGGGTGCTAAACGGCGACGAATACCCAAATTCAACCGTGCTTGCTGGTCTTGTGCGTAGACGCGATACATATAATCGCGGTCTTCATCGCTAACCATTTCCAAAGTCAACTCATCGTGATTCCGCAAAAATAACGCCCATTGACAGTTATCGGGAATCGGCGGCGTTTGCTGCAAAATATCGATAATCGGGAAGCTATCTTCCATTTGCAGCCCCATAAATAAACGCGGCATCAAAGGGAAATGGAAGTTCATGTGACATTCATCCCCACCGCCGTAATACTCTACAGCATCTTCGGGCCACTGGTTCGCTTCGGCAAGCAGCATCCGGTTGGGATACTTTTCGTCCATGTGTTGGCGTAATTTCTTCAAAAAGGCGTGAGTTTCCGGTAGGTTTTCACAACTGCTTCCTTCACGCTCGTATAGATACGGTACGGCATCTAACCGCATCGCATCCACACCCAGATCCAACCAGAAATCTACCACATCAAACAGCGCTTGTTGCATTTGGGGACTTTCAAAATTTAAGTCCGGTTGATGCGAATAAAAGCGGTGCCAATAATAAGCTTTGGCTACAGGGTCCCAAGTCCAGTTAGAAGTTTCAAAATCCTTAAAGATAATTCTTGCTTCTTCATACTTCTCTGGAGTATCGCTCCAAACATAAAAATCTCGTTCCGGACTACCTACGGGTGCCTTACGCGCCCGTTGGAACCACGGATGCTGGTCGGAAGTATGGTTAACAATCAACTCAATGATTACCCGGATGCCTCTTTGATGGGCAGCACTCAAGCAAGCCTTGAAATCGTCCAGATTGCCGTATATGGGATTAACGGTAGTATAATCCGCGATATCGTAGCCATCGTCTCGCAAGGGAGAAGGGAAAAAAGGTAGTACCCAAATTGCCGTTACTCCCAAGTCTTGGAGATAATCTAACTTTTCAGTCAACCCCCGAAAATCGCCGATCCCATCGCCATCGCTATCAGCAAAAGCACGTACTGGCACTTCATAAATGACTGCATCTTTAAACCAAAGCGGGTCATCTTTCAATAATGGATTTTGCATATTTTTTACTGGCTTATTTCCCATAAGATATCTTACTAATATAAGAAGCTAACTTTGAGTTAATTCTTAAATAGTTTTTGATTGTTTCAAATTATCGGGGTCAAATTATGAGTTTTGAAAGAGCAAGTGGAGTTCTACTGCATCCTACCAGTTTGCCAAGTAAGTTTGGCATTGGGGATTTAGGAGAATCGGCTTATAAATTCGTCGATTTTCTGGCGAATAGCGGTCAAAAGTTGTGGCAAATTCTACCTTTAGGACCCACGGGTTACGAACATTCTCCTTATACAATGAATTTTAGCGCCTTCGCTGGAAATCCCTTAATGATTTCTTTAGAGCAGTTGCAGTCCGAGGGTTTGCTAACTCCAGAAGAATTAAATCCAACCCAAAAAGTCACAGATAATCCGCACAGAGTTGATTTTGATGCGGTGACTTCTCGTAAAACAAAAATTCTTCAACAAGCTTATCAACGTTTCCAAGAATCTTTATCAAAAAAAGCCAATCCTGAGTTTGAAAACTTTTGTAAAGAACAAGCAACTTGGTTGGATGATTACGTGCTATTCATGGCACTACTAGAAGCCAACGATTATAAGGCTTGGAACTTTTGGGATAGTGCTGTAGCTCGTCGCGAAAAAGATGCCTTAGATAAAAAAGCAGATGAATTAAAAGATGCGATATCATACCACAAATTCGTACAATTTAAATTTTTCCAACAGTGGAAAAAAATCCGCGACTACGCCAACAATAAGGACATTAAAATAGTTGGTGATATTTCAATTTATGTTTGTCATAATAGTGCCGATGTCTGGGCAAACCCAGAAATATTTCAGCTAAACTCGGAAACACTTGAATCCGCCTACATTGCTGGAGTACCACCAGATTACTTCAGCGCCACCGGACAACTTTGGGGTAATCCCGTCTACGACTGGGACAAATTAGAAGAAACCAACTTTGCTTGGTGGATAGAACGTTTTCGGGCAACATTACAATATGTAGACATCGTTCGTATCGACCACTTCCGGGGATTTGAAGCGTATTGGCGAGTACCCGCAGGAGAAGAAACCGCCATCAACGGCGAATGGGTAAAAGGACCCGATGCCAAATTCTTTGAAACTCTGGCTTCCACTTTAGGTAGTTTACCCGTCATGGCGGAAGACTTAGGAATTATTACCCCCGAAGTAGAAGAATTACGAGACAGGTTTGATTTCCCTGGAATGCGTATCTTGCAATTCGCTTTCGGTGGCGATGACGATAACGCTTACTTACCCCATAACTACATTCAAAACTGCGTCGTATATCCCGGTACTCATGACAACGACACAACAATTGGATGGTGGAACAGTACGGGAGAACAAGAAAAGCAGCACGTAGCCAGATACTTGAAATATTCCTCACCCGAAGAAATCAAAGAAATCAACTGGGAATTTATTCGCATGGCGCTATCTTCAATAGGAGACTTAGCCATCCTCTCAGTGCAAGATTTACTAGGCTTAGACAGTAGCGGTAGAATGAACGATCCCAGTGTCAACGCCGGAAACTGGCGCTGGCGCTACGAAAGTTCCGACCAACTCACCCCCGAATTGAGTCAGCGGTTGTTGGAAATGACCCAGCATCATAAGCGATAATCTGCATGTCAAAGGTCTGCATGTCAAGGTTGAGGGAAGGGGACAAGGAGATGGGGGGATAGGGAGATGGGGAAGAGGGGTAGAGGGGGGAGAGGGGGTAGAGAAGGAGATGGGGGGATGGGGGGATGGGGAAGAGTGGGGTAGATAGCGAGCGAGACGTATGTCCTTCGGACAGACTGAGCCGCACGCTCCGCGTGAACGTTAACGCACTACAAAGATGCGGAGAAATGTTAATTTACAACTTCTAACTCCTAACTCCGGTGGTCCTAACTATTCCCAATGCCCAATCCCCAATGCCCAATCCCCAATGCCCAACTCATAACCTTTAACCTATCTTCGCTCTATTCCCTATCGTTGTTCAATCTAAATCTATCGACTGATGACAGTTAAATAAAATTAAGTCGGAAGCAGGAAGAAAACATATAAGCATTTTTTTTACACTGATGTTCAGATGTAAATAAATTAGTAATAACTTCTATGACACTATTCAAACTTGCAGATTTCGACCCCAATTACAAAGAAGTTTTTGGTGGTGAAGATATAAAGGAAATGTCTCTTTATACTCAAGGAGGAGACAAAATTGGTTCCGTTGATGATGCTTTGGTAGATAAAGACGGTCGTTTTCGTTATTTGGTTATTAGTACTGGAGCAATGTTTTTCGGTAAGAAAATCTTGTTACCAATCGGTCTTTCACGCCTCGACTATAACCAAAAGCGCGTTTATGTAGATGGACTCAGTAAAGAGCAAGTAGAAAACTTGCCCGAATACGATGAAAGTATGACCGTTGATTACGATTATGAAGAGAGAGTACGCGGTGCTTATCGTGCCCCAGAAGCTAAAAATGTAACTCATCAACGAGATAATTATAACTATCAAAAGGATTCTTCATTATACGATTTAAACGATCGCGATCA
Organism: Rivularia sp. (in: cyanobacteria); assembly: GCA_965234645.1. Classification (GTDB taxonomy): domain Bacteria; phylum Cyanobacteriota; class Cyanobacteriia; order Cyanobacteriales; family Nostocaceae; genus Rivularia. The sequence goes on from OZ248344.1 coordinate 2,853,332, forward strand.
TTCTAATATTAAACTTTATGAAGAGCGTTTAGTTACTAGCAAGAGCCGCATTAAAACTGGTGAAGTAAGTGTTGGTAAACATGTTGAAACCGAAACCGCGAGAGTTTCAGTACCAGTTGATAAAGAGCGAGTTGTGATCGAACGAGTTACACCTACTGGAGAAGCAACTGTAGTCGATCCAGATACAGTTAACTTTGCTGAAGGTGAAGTTGCACGAGTTGAACTCTACGAAGAACAGCCTGACATTCACAAAGAAGCATACGTGCGTGAAGAAGTACGAGTTAAAAAAGTTGTCGAACACGATACTGTTGAAGCAAGTGAAACTATTCGTAGAGAAGAGTTAGATGTCGATACTCAAGGCGACTTACGAGTGAATGAATCAGATACAGCTAGAAAAGACCGCATTTAAAATTCATTAAGAATGATTAATTTTGCAATACAGCATTTTTAAGTCATTTGTAAAATTTCACAAACTCGATTTTTTTAGCGGGTTTCTTGATATTTATATTTTTTACTCCAAAGGTAGATATTAACGTCTATCTTTGGAGTATTTTTTTTGTAGATAAACTAATTATGCCGGTGCGATCGCCGCATTTGCCTTCTCGTCGAAGTACAAGATATAAATATTCAGAATTATCAATCCATCTTTATAAATAATTGTATTCAAATAATAAGTTTATTAAAGGCGTTAATTGCGATAATCCATATATCAATTACTGCTAAAACTCGTTTTTCATAAAAAGACAAAACAATTTACTACTTCTGATTATGCGTCAAAAAATTAAGTCAGTCGTGGGGAAGATGAATCTCAAAAGATTTTTTTTTAATGTTGTTGGTAACGAAGAAAAAAATAGGAGATAAGAATTATATGGCTCTTTACAAGATTGCAGATTACGATCCTGACTATCGCGATGTTTTCCAAGGGCAAGACATCAAAGATATGAGCGTTTATGCTGAAGGTAGCGACGATAAAGTTGGTTCCGTCAGCGATATTTTAGTTGATAACGAAGGTCGCTTTCGTTATTTGGTAGTTGACTTAGGTTTCTGGATTTTTGGTAAGAAAGTATTAATGCCAGTTGGTCGCACCCGCATTGATTACAATGCAAGCCGCATCTATGCTGTCGGTATGACTAGAGAGCAAGCTGAAAACTTGCCTGAATTCAACGAAAACCAAACCTTAGATTACGATTACGAAGAAAGTGTACGCGGTGTATATCGCACTACTCCTGTAGAAAGATCCGCAGCTCTCGAAGATTCTGCTCCTCTCGATGCACCGGCATATAGTGCAGCAACTCGTGCCCAGACTGGCACCACCAATGCAGTGCCTACTCCCCCGACTTATAACCGCGATACCTATAAATACGATAACGAACCTCATCTGTACAATGTTAACGATACAGACCATCAAAATATTAAACTCTATGAAGAGCGTTTAGTTGCTAACAAACAGCGTCGCAAAGCTGGTGAAGTAGCAATTGGTAAGCACGTTGAAACCGAAACTGCGCGAGTTTCTGTACCTGTTGACAAAGAGCGTGTAGTTGTTGAACGAGTAACTCCTGATAATGCAGGTAGACCAGTTGCTCCCGGTGAAGCAGCTTTCAAAGAAGGTGAAGTTGCTCACGTAGACGTTTACGAAGAGAATGCTAATGTTAAAAAAGAAGCATTCGTTCGTGAAGAAGTTAGAGTTAAGAAAGAAGTAGAACACGATACTGTTGAGAGCCAAGAAACGATTCGCCGCGAAGAATTAGATATTGATTCTGGCAATCTACCTACCGACAGACGCTAATTTCTGATGGTTGAAGTGTTAATTAGTTGTTAGTTATTAGTTCTTAGCTAGTAACTAATAGCTAATTTTTATTATGCGATACTTTAGCTAATGTATATATTTAATTATATTGTTTTACATTATTTTAATATATATAAATGGTACATTAAATGTATAGCTATTAATAAATTATCTAAATATGAATAATCAAATAACTGATAATAATACCTCTAACGGAAAAACTGAAAAAGTAATCGGTTTAATCGACAAGCTAAAAAGTAAAGTCAAAAATTTTGATGTTGTCGATCGACAAGGTAAATTAATAGGCAAAGTTCAAGATTTGATGGTTAATAGTAACCGTCAACTAAATTTTGTGATACAAAAATTATCTCAAAACAATGAAACCGATCCTCTATTGTTATTGAATGGTAAATTAGTCCATAAAATCGAGCCGAAGATTCAACGTGTTTTTACGCGTATTGATGAATCGCAATTAACCCAGTTACCTAAATATACAGAAAGGGAAAATAAAGTAAGTAATATGACAGATAATTTGAATTTTGAGCAACCTATTGACTATAAAGCACATTCAGCTACTACAGAAAATCCTGAAGTCGATGGTATAGCCCGATCGGAAGTTGTAGAAGTAGAAGAAATTGAAGAAGATATCATTCGTTTGTTAGGGGAAAGGTTAGTTGTCGAACGTAGCAAACGTAAAATTGGCGAAGTTATTATTCGCAAAGAAATAGAAACTCGGATGATACAAATCCCCGTCCGACGTGAGAAACTTATTATTGAAGAACCCGGACTTGAACCCAAGCGGCTTGCAGAAATCGACTTAGGTGAAGAAGAAATTACAGATGATGAGTTGAGTAAGGCAGGAACCTTAGTCGGTAGTGACTTTGAAGGTGGTTTAACTGTTAGCGGTGAATTCGACTCACCTAAAATTGCTTCTTTAATTCTTAATGCCATCCAATTAGAGCAGAATCACGGATGCAAAAAGGTGCGAGTTTCTATCCTTGTAGAAAATGAAGAAAAGCAGCAGAAATATCAAGAATGGTTTAATCGTACTTCTAAAGCATAAAAAAAGTAAATATATCCGAATAGTTATGTAGAGACTTGCTATTGCAAGTCTTTTTTATAGATGTTTTTTTTAGTTTTTTTAATCGATCCCCGCTATATTTCACGATTTATTAGTATTTGAAACGGTATCTAATGTAACTAAAATCTCTGCATTTTTGGGGATCGCAGATATTTCGCAACCATTATTAAATAAAACTTATTTAATAAAAGATTATTCATATATACTCCTTGTAAAGGAATATTAAGAAATACTTATTAAAGATTGTTGCAATAGGTTGATTTAATTGTTAGAGTGTGATGCATGACGACGATGATATAAATTCGTGTCTGGGGGGATATGCACACCAGCTATATCTGCAACTAAAAATTGTAAAAAATATTGGTTAGGGAACCCAAAGAGAGAGAAATCTAACCAAACGCAAGTATTTTGATTTGGCGAAAAATCAACCATAAACAGCTTATGTCTATTGCTGTAAATACATTTCACTTTTTATCGATATCTATGTGAATCCCGGCGGAAATATATCGGCAAAGAGCAATGTTGTACTAAAAGTATGGAGGATAAAAATGAATATTCAAGGTAAAACTGCTTTAATTACTGGCGCTTCCCGTGGTATTGGACGTGCGATCGCCTTAGAGTTAGCGACTCATAAAGTAAAACGGTTGATATTGGTTGCACGCTCCCGCGACAAATTAGCCGAAGTTGCAAAGCTTGTTGAAGCGATGGGAATAGAAGCGGTAATCATGCCGTTGGATTTGACAAAACCAGTGTTTGTAAACGTTGCGGTTGCACAGCTTTGGCAAAGTTATGGTCCAATAGATATGTTAGTTAATTGCGCTGGTGTGGCTCATCAAAACTCGTTTTTGCAAACTAAGTTACCTCAAATACAAGAAGAATTATCTTTGAATTTGCTGGGAACTTACACCATGACTCACATGATGGCGCGACGGATGGTAAAGCAAAAACAAGGGACGATTGTCAACGTATCGAGTTTGATGGGGAAAGTTGCAGCACCGACAATGGCGACTTATTCAGCGACTAAGTTTGCAATCTTGGGATTTACCGAAGCGTTACGTCGGGAGTTAGAGCCACATCACATCAAAGTAATTTCCCTATTACCAACTTTGACAGACACAGAGATGGTGCGAGACTTGCAACTATATCGTGGAGTGATCCCGATGTCACCCGAACAAGTAGCGCAAGCATTCGTCAAAGGATTGAGAAAAGATTCATCAGAAATCTTAGTTGGTTGGCAAAGTCATTTAGCGATTTTATGTCAGCGACTTGCACCGTGGTTGTTAGAGGTGGTATTAAAACTCGCATCACCTCAAACCAAAGCACCGAAGATACAGCAGTATTATCAGAGGTTGGTTCGTAGTTGGTAGTTATCAAAATAGTGTAGAGACGTTGCACTGCAACGTCTCCATATATCGAGGGGAAAAATTAGTAAAGCTTATCCCCAATAGAGCCTTAAAACCTTGTGGCTACGCTACTGTTGTAACAATAATTTTTTCTCTTTATTCGACAACGCCTTTACGTACAACAAGGGTAATAATTCCCCCGACTAAAAGAGCAACTCCCCACCAAAGAGAATCACCAGGAAGACCTTTGAGCAAAAGTGTAGTCATCCCAGAACTTAGCAGCGACCATCCTATTGTTGTTTGATAGCCCATTTAATTAATTTTCCTGCGTTACTTACTCTTCCAAAAATAGTTCTTTGTTTTATAAAAAGAATCCACTAAAAGTATCAGAACAAGACTAGTCTAGAGTAGTAATTTCTATAGTTTCTGCTAAATATTGTAAATTATGTTGCATTCTCTAGTTAGTGCGGCGTGCGTTCAAAACATCGCTTTCTAATACAGCGTTTATGTTACCCTACGCAATCCAAAATTTTTCTTCCCTAGTTTTTCCCGATTACTTTGTAATTTGAAGTTAGCAATAATTAGGACAACAGAATGAACGTACAAACCTTAGACTGTAGGTTGGGTTAGGCACATGAATGATAATAGTTTTTACGAATAATCTATATTTGTGCCGTAACCCAACATTGCATAGTCGGTATGCTGAAAAATTATATTTAGCAAAAACTGATGATAATTGATAATTGATTACCGTAAATAAAACCGAAAATATCCAAACAAATAAACCACATTCACCGATATCATTAAACCTCTAACCCAATAAGAACGAAATCCAGAAAATAAATAAATCGTTGAAGCTAAAACTAGCGACATTTCCACAAAAGCCACTATTGCCCCATAATGATTGGTATCCCAATAAGAAAAAGGGCTAATAAAACGGTAATCGCTAAAAGGAAAAAAGTGACGGTGAGCGTCATCGTTGTGAACTGGTAAATCCAACAAAGAATGCATCACCATACTAATAAACCCGATTTCCACTACCTTCCATTTTGCAAAATGACAAATTAAAACCCCTATCAAAGCTAGGGGTATCGAGTGAAATATGCTAACAATATTTTGCCAAAAAGGTTGAAAATAAATTTCACCCCAAATTTGACTGCTCGGATAACGGTAAACAAATTTCATTAAAAAGTAAAATATAAAAATTGGTATATCTGGTAAAATCGCACCAATCAAAATTGCTAGACTAGCTTTAGCTCTGAGTTTCTCACTGAAAGCAACTAAATTGAGAATAGCGTGAGATGGAGTATTCATTATTTAATTTGGGAATGGGGCATCAGGAATAAATAGTTAAGAGTAAGGAGTTAGGAGTTAGGAGTTAGAAATTAGACACGAGTTCTATCTCCTCTCCCCATTATCCCCCTCTTTCCTGTCTCCCTCAATATAGCCTTTAACGCGAAAGCGCTACTACGAACCTACTTTCTAATAGATTATGGGTTCAATGAGCGTTGGTTTGTTCAAAAAAATTCTAAACCAAAAATATCTAATTAGTACAATAAATTAGCTATTACCCATAACCCAACAAGTGATGAAAAAGCACCCAGCCAAAGCATCCAAGGTTGCATAGATATTTATCTCCTTAAATTTGTATATATTAGTTATCTAAATCAATTTTAAAAGGTTCACTTATTTAATTAGCTCTATCTTTAGGTCAGAACAAGTGTACCAATTGATATATAGCTATAGATATAATTATGAAAATTCGCAGCATAGTTTTAGAAACGATCGCAAAGGCAACGAGATAATAAGGGCTATAAGGTAAACTCAAAGTGTCCGCCATTCGCAAATTATATGTCTCGCTGGTTCAACACCGCTGGTCCTTGTAGAGCAGACAAACACTATATGCTCTCACCTACAAGTCGTTTACCTGACTTGGAAATGGTAATCGAACAAGAGAGCTATTTTGTCGTTCACGCTCCCCGTCAAACAGGTAAAACTACCGCGATGCTAGCACTAGCTAAACAACTTACCGAAAGCGGACGCTATGCAGCAATTATGGTGTCAGCGGAAGTAGGTAGCGCATTTAATAACGATCCTGGTGCAGCAGAATTAGCAATTCTGGGAACTTGGCGCAATACAATTGAAGATTATTTACCACCAAAACTACAACCCCAGACTTGGGTTTATAATGCTCCTGGGCAGAGAATTAGTGACAATTTAAGAGCTTGGGTACAAGCAATTAAGCGTCCGTTAGTGCTATTTATCGATGAAATCGACTCTTTACAAGACCAAACTTTAATTTCAGTATTGCGCCAATTACGCGACGGTTATCCCAATCGTCCCGAAAATTTTCCCTCGTCTGTAGGTTTGATTGGCTTGCGGGATGTACGAGATTATAAAGTTGCTTCCGGTGGCAGTGAAACAGTTGCTGGGGTCGGTTTCCGTCCCAGCAAACTGTTGAACCCGAAGGGTGACAGATTAAATACTTCAAGTCCTTTTAATATTAAAGTCAGTTCAATTACGCTCCGAAATTTCAACGAGGCTGAAGTTGAAGAACTATACCAGCAACATACTTTAGAAAGCGAACAAATTTTCACGCCGGAAGCAACAGCAACAGCATTTGATTTAACACAGGGACAACCTTGGTTAGTAAATGCTCTTGCTAAAGAAGTTGTCGAAAAAATAGTTAAAGATAGAAATATTGCTATTACCAAAGAGCATATTTTACAAGCAAAAGAAATATTAATTGCTCGTCAAGATACTCATCTCGATTCGCTTGCAGAAAAACTTCGAGAAAAAAGAGTAAAAGACATTATCGAACCAATTTTAGCAGGACAAACATTAAGCGATACCCCCAACGATGATCGACAATATTTAATAGATTTAGGATTATTAAGACGCGATCCTGCTGGAGGACTTGTTATTGCTAACCCGATTTATCGTGAAGTAATTCCCCGCGCTTTAGTACAAGGAACCCAAGATACTTTACCCCACATTAGTCCCAGTTGGTTAACACCAGAAGGTGAATTAAATAAAGATGCTTTGCTTGAAGCATTTATCAAATTCTGGTGAGTCCAGTTGCGGTGGACGGGTTCCCCGGCATAAGCAAACTGGCGAACCCGAAGGGCGACAGCACGGGGAACCATTATTAAGCAGTACCAGCTACCACGAAGTTGCACCCTATATAGTATTGATGGCTTTCTTGCATCGTGTTGTCAACGGTGGTGGAACCCTCGATCGCGAATATGCAATTGGTAGAGACAGAATGGATTTATGTTTAATATATGGAAGCGTTATTTTAGGAATAGAATTAAAAGTATGGCGCGATAAGAAACGCGATCCTCAAGAAGAAGGAATCGAGCAATTAGAATCATATTTGGCACGGTTGGGATTAAATGAAGGTTGGTTATTTGTGTTCGATCGACGTAAAAATGCAGCACCAATTGAAGAACGTTTATCAACGGAAATTGTTACTACAGAAAATCAACGTTTTGTAACTGTTGTAAGAGCTTGATTTTTTATTACTTCCTTTAAGTTTAATAATTATCGATCGATAAAACCTTACTAGACGCAGAGAGCGCAGAGGAAAGAAACAAATAGAGATCGGGTTTGATACGATTCAAATTTTTGTAACCTTTTTCCTAATTGAATAAATGAATGTGATACACCTAACTTTCTATGTGTAATAAATAGTTCGGGCTGTCGCTAAACACAGTTATGAAAATCCTAATTGTAAACCCGCCACATCCGTCAATAGGCAGTCGTATTCCTCGCGAGCAACTGCCACCACTGGGGCTTCTGTGCGTTGGTGGTTCCTTACTTGATGCCGGACATGATGTGACACTACTGGACGCTGAAATCGGTATGCTTTTTCATGATGAAATAGTTCAAAAAGTTGTTACGCATCAGCCGCAAATTCTTTTAATCGGTCACTCTGGCTCGACATCGGCACACCCGATAGTTGTGGAATTAACTCGCCGTTTTCGTGGGGAGTTACCGAATATCAAGATTGTCTATGGCGGTGTATTCCCGACTTATCATTTCCGTGACATACTTACTCAAGAACCTCAAATTGATGCGATCGTTCGCGGTGAGGGTGAAGCTACTTTACCTAAACTTGTAGCTGCAATTGAAAGCGGCGATAACCTTAGCAGCGTCGAGGGAATTGCTTTTCGTGGTGACGGTGAAATAATCGAAACACCTCCAGCTACTATGATTCAAAACCTCGATGCCTACCGCGTCGGTTGGGAATTAATAGACCATAAAAACTATAGTTACTACGGTGGTAAGCGAGCCGTGGTGATGCAATTTTCGCGAGGATGTCCTCATCTGTGTAACTACTGTGGTCAGCGCGGCTTTTGGGCACGTTGGAGACACCGCAATCCGCAGAAGTTCGCTAAGGAAATTGCTTGGCTTCATCGCACGCACGGTGTGGAACTAATCAACTTAGCCGACGAAAATCCAACGGTAAATAAAGCAATTTGGCGCGAATTATGCGAAGCGATTATTGCTGAGAATATCAACATAACTATTATTGGCTCAACCCGTGCAGATGATATCGTTCGAGACGCGGATATTCTTCACCTGTACCGCAAGGCTGGCGTTGAGCGGTTTTTAATGGGTATGGAGAATACCGATGAAGCAACTCTCAAAAAGATACGTAAAGGGGGGGCTACGAAAACCGATCGCGAAGCCATCCGTTTGCTGCGACAACATGGCATTCTTTCATTAGCAACATGGGTAACAGATTTTGAGGAAGTTACCGATTGGGATTTTGTACGCTCCCTGCGGCAGTTGCTTTTGTACGATCCAGATCAAATTATGACATTGTATATTACACCTCATAGATGGACTGGTTACTACAGCATTGCATCCGAACGGCGCGTTATCCAACTCGACCAGCGTTTATGGGATTATAAACATCAGGTATTAGAAACAGTTAATATGCCACCCTGGCGAATTTTTCTATGGGTGAAATTCATCGAAATTGTATTGCAGGCTCGACCTAAAGCATTATGGCGATCGTTTCTGCAACCGGATAGTGCTGCTCGTCACGGAATGAACTGGTTTACCCGTATGGGAAAGCGAGTTTTATTACACGAGTGGTGGAACTTTTTGTTTTGCGATCGCCGAATCCAAAACGGACCGACATTAAAGCAATTCTGGGGTGAGCCGCAGGAGCATCAGGAGATTCCATTGCGTATTCCACCTCAACGTAAACCAGCTAGTAGGTTGGGTTAGACACGAAAATCAATTTGACTTTTAACAACAATCTTTTTTATCGTGTCGTAACCCAACATCTTATTTGTTTATTCATTTGCGGTAATGTTGGGTTACGGCGCTATCTAAATTTCGGTATTAAGAATTATTATTACAAATGCGCCTAACCCAACCTACTAAATTCAAACCCGGATTCAGCAACCCCAATTAATTAATAATTGATAATTAATTTACACCCGCACCTCACTACGAGTGATAATTGATAATTGTTAATTAATAACTGAATGCCTACTCTAACAACCCTACCCGCTCTACCAGAAACCATCGACGGCTTACCAAATATCTCTGGTAGTGAAAAACAGGTTCTAGAAGTCGTAAATCACAATTCCCCTGTATTCCTACCTAAAACAAATCTCAAACTTGAAGACATTACCGCGACTTTCGCTGTAGCGCTGCATATGCACCAACCGACAATTCCTGCTGGTGCAAATGGCGAATATATCAGTCATCTGCAATATATGTTTGAACACCAAGGTGAAGGTGACAATCATAATGCGGGATCTTTTGCTAATTGTTACAGCCGCATGGGTGATATTATCCCCGAATTAGTAAATCAAGGTTGCAATCCTCGCGTGATGTTGGATTATTCAGGTAATCTTCTGTGGGGATTTCAGCAGATGGGGCGCAGAGATATTATAGATAATCTCAAACGTATCACCTGCGATTCTACATATCAACCTTATGTGGAGTGGTTGGGTACGATGTGGGGACATGCTGTAGCTCCTTCTACGCCGATACCGGATTTGAAATTACACATCCAGGCTTGGCAGCATTATTTTGCCGCAATTTTTGGTTGGGAAGCTTTAGCAAGAGTCAAAGGTTTTTCACCTCCGGAAATGCACCTCCCGAACCATCCCGATACTTTATATGAATATGTCAAGGCGCTGAAAGAATGCGGTTATAAATGGTTGATGGTGCAAGAACATTCCGTACAAACACTTAACGGTGAAGAATTAAAGAATAAACATACACCACATAAATTAGTAGCTAGAAATTCTCAAGGTGAAACCGTCAGTATTACTGCTTTGATTAAAACTCAAGGTTCCGATACTAAATTAGTTGCTCAAATGCAGCCTTATTATGAAGCAAAATCTTTAAGCTCGCAAGGGAATGAGAATTTTCCACCGATAGTTACTCAAATCGGTGACGGTGAAAACGGTGGTGTAATGATGAACGAATTTCCCCCCGGATTTAAACAAGCTTGGCACGATATGAAGCAAAACGGTGGGGGAACAAAAGGTGTTGTTGGAGTTAACGGAACGGAATACTTAGAATTAATTGAAAATGCTGGTGCGAATCCTGAAGATTATCCCGCTTGTCAGCCAGTCGGACAACATTTAATTTGGGAACGAGTATCGGATTCGCAAAATGTAGAGCAAGTCATAGAAAAGTTGAAACAAGAAAATTCCAACTTTCATATGGATGGAGCTTCTTGGACAAATCATATCAGTTGGGTACAGGGATATGAAAACGTATTGAATCCTATGAATCAACTTAGCGTTTTGTTTCACCAGAAATTTGATTCACTATTGCAAGCTGATGAATCACTTACCCAACAACCCGAATACCGTGAAGCTTTATTGCATAATTTCCTGTTGCAAACAAGCTGCTTTCGCTATTGGGGACAAGGTACCTGGACAGATTATGCCAGAGAAATTTATCAACGTGGGGAAAAAACAGTGAGCAGTTAGGAGTTAGCGTTCTACTACATTAATTTTAAAGGGTTTGTAGTAAGGACTTTAGTCCTCGAATAGAAGGGCTTAAGCCCTTACTACGAACCTTTTTGTTCAAACTATCAAAAGTTAGATATAACTAAAAAGTAGTAGACTATAGTTGTAAGTTTTTTAGTAGTTGAATATGACTACAACCTATATTGTATTGGTGATTTTAATGACGGGGGGTACAATCTCCGCTTTAGGCGATCGCGTTAAAAGAAAAATCCGTAAAGAACGTCTTTCACTATTTAATCTCCGTCCCAAACATACGATATCACTGGTAGGAATGCTTACGGGGATGTCAATTTCGGCATCAACCCTTTTAATTCTGTTTACTGCGGATCGAGATGTGCGACAAGCAGTATTTCAACCAGAAATTCACAGAGAAATTCAAAGCAAATCGGAACAGTTAACAACAGTAAATCAGCCTCAAGTAGAAATTGAAAAAATTAGTGAAAGTTAAGTTAGTAATTTGCAATTATTAGGCATTAAAAATGAGATGTTGAGTCATTATAAACATTTTAAATTTTTCAAACACAATGCCCAATGCCGAATTCCCCATGCCCAAATCAAACCAAAGGTAAAAGAATTTCAAATTGAGTGCCTTTATCTGGTTGAGAATAAAAATTTAATTTACCACCATGTCTTGCTGTAATAATACGATAACTTACAGCTAAACTTGTTTCTTTATCAGTCCTATTATCTACAGAAAAAGACTCTTTTATTTGCTGTTGAAATTCCTCAGACATTGCCGGACCATTATCTGCAATAGTAATTGATATCCAGCGAGAATCGGGTGTGCCTGGTATGTCCGATTCTTGGGAAATAACTTCTGTAACTATTTCGATAGTGGGTTTATGCGAAGCGTCGGTAGATGATGTTTCAAACTGCTGTCTAACTGCTTCATCAAGTAAAATATCTACTGCTCTACTTAATATATTCATAAATACTTGATTTAACTGTCCGGCAAAACAATATACAGGAGGCAAATAACCGAATTTTTTAATAATTTTAATCTCACCTTTCAACCGGCTGCCAATTAACAATATAGTGCTATCTAAATTAGCGTGTAAATCTACAGGTTTGGGATAAATTGCATCAATATGACAAAAATTTTGTAATCCAGTAACTAGTTTTTTTAATCTTTCTGCACCAGTCCGAATACTTGCAAGCGCTTGTGATAAATCTGATTCCAAATAATCGAATTCAATATCTTGCTTCAAATACAACACATCATTTGGAGTATTTATTGTATTGTCATCGTAAATTTCTATCAATTTAAGTAAGTCTTTACTGTAATTAGAAACGTGAGTTACATTACCCCAAATAAAGTTTACGGGATCTAAAATTTCGTGCGCTACCCCATCAACCAAACGTCCTAAGCTAGCCATTTTATCATTTTGAATAATTTGAGCTTGGCTACGTTCGTATCTTACCTGAGTTTCGATTCCACGAATTTGCCAAGAAGCGATATTTAACTCCTGCATATCCAACAATCTGTACTTATCGGATTCAGTTTTCACCAGTACGGGTTCCGACAAAAATTCTGGCGATCGCTTTAACGAAAATTGCATTGCACACAAAATCGATGTATTCTCCGCTAGCTCTAAAATCGGCGTGCGAGCATAGCTGTACAATTTACTCAGCGGTTGATAAAAAAATACATCTCGTCCAAAAGGACGAATCAAAAATTCCAATAATTGTCTGCGGGAAATCATCCCAGCATATTTACCTTTATCTAACAAAATCGCTCCCGGTAGCAAGGGATACTTTTCAAAAACTTCAGCTACTTGTTTACCAGTAAATTTCATCTCCACTGAAAACTCGTAAAGCGGCAACTCCAAAAGCTTCGATTCCAAACCGAGGTCGCCATTGCTACCTTCAATTAATAATGGCGATGAAATTTGCGAACTAAATTCCTGTGACACTACAAACCCTGTTCCTAAAATATAGATACTAAACAAACGGCTTTAGCTAATTAATTAGCATTCTCATCCGTTTTAACATCTCTTATCAATGAACAATGAACAATTATCAATAAAAAATCAAAAATAAATCACATATAGTGGAGCGTTGAAAGCATTATTACGTATCTTTTGGAGCATATTAAGCTCTAAAATATGATAATTGGTAATTGATAACTGATAATTGATAATTGATTATGCTATCTAGTCCTAAATCTTTAAATAGCGCTATATCTCCAGGAAGTCTGCGTCGAGTGCATCACATTGCTCTTAACGTCCAAGATATGCAGGCTTCTCGGCATTTTTATGGAAATATCTTAGGTTTGCACGAACTTAAGGGTGAAGAAGTACCCGCTACTTTAATTAAGTTAGTCGCAGAGGGAAAAGTCGCCAACTTTAAAACCCCGGATGGTACCATATTAGATTTATTTTGGGAACCGGAATTATCACCACCAGATCCAAATCCCGAACTTGGTTTTACACGCGCCAATCATCTCGCATTTGATATTGCTCCCGAATTATTTGATAATGCACTCGTTGTACTCAGACAGCATCAAATAAAAATTGCTCAAGAACCCGTTACCCGTCCCACCGGAAGAGGAGTATACTTTTACGATCCAGATGGGTTTATAGTTGAAATTCGCTGCAATCCGGAGTAAGTGATGGGGAGATGGGGGGATGGGGGATGGGGGGACAAGGGGACAAGGGGACAAGGAGAAAGACTAATCAATTCTTAACTCCTAACTCCTAACTCCTAACTATTCTTTATCAACTAACCACTAACAACTATCAACTAACAACTAACTCTTAAAAGAATGTCCCAAATATATCAAACTGTAGAAGAAGCGTTTAAAAGACCGATGGTTTCCTACGATCCATCAAGACAATCATTGAAAGCTTGGGTGATGTTTTGTTTGCGAGATAAGGGTTTTAAGGTAGTTTACGCTCAAAATGCAGACTTTGCAATTGAAAGAAAAGGTGAAAAACTTTATTTCAAAGTATCGGAGACTGCCGAAAATTTAGATAAAGAATTTAACTGGGTAGTTTGGGATAGTAATGCTAAAACTGCGATCGCGATTCCTGCTGAGTGAGTGGGGGAGAGGGGAAAGAGGGGGTAGAGGGGGTAGAGGGGGAAGAGGAGGTAGAAAACTCTTAACTCCTAACTCCTAACTCCTAACTCCTAACTATGCCCAATTCCCCATTACTAATAGCATTTAAGTTATTTCTGTTGCTGATAGGGAATACCCAAGGCTGCGGGGGGTGGGGATTTTCTAATTAAACCAATTAGGGCTAATAATGCAACTACATAGGGCAGCATAATCAGAAATTGATAGGGTATGTTTATTCCTAAAGCCTGAATTCGCAACTGTAAAGCTTCGGTTGCACCAAACAACAAACTTGCTAAGGAGCTACCTATAGGATGCCATTTTCCAAAAATTAAAGCCGCGATCGCAATAAATCCTTTCCCCGCAGTCATTCCTTCAGCAAAATATTTTACCTGTACTAAACTCAAGTAAGCTCCTCCCAAACTGGTAAATAATAAAGGAGTCATCTTGGTGAGAGTGTTACCAAAACCAAAATCATCAAAAAGCGACTCTTGAAAAAGCGCTGTATACGCTGCGATCGGATTTGCACCAGCAATTAAAATCAGAATTGCACTGACAAGTAAAGCCGATGCGATCGCAATTATCGGTGAAAGGATTGGTAGTTGGGATTTAATACGTTTCATTAATTGGGAATTTAGAGTTACTCAATTCGAGTTTAAATTTATCTTATTATTATGAGGTTTTTGATTGATAAGCAGATGAATGGCGATCGCGCAGTTCGATATAATTTCAAGTTATTTATAAAAGATAAACTCGATGCTATTTGACGTTCTCCCCGACGTAAACGAGCGGGGATTCACTTCATTACTGAAGTGGTTTCCTCTTTCTACGAGTCGGCTTACTTAGTTGTGTTTCCACTCTTTAGCAGAGGTCGTTCTCTCCAGAGGCGTTAATTTCGCTGCGCCCCAACGTATTTGACAATTGACTTAATCCAGATTTTAGAATATTTATTGCGGCGTTTTCGTCTCTATCGGCAATATAATTACAATTTGTACAAACGTGAGTTCTAGTACTTAAAGTTTTTACTACTTTTTCACCGCAATTAGAACAATTTTGACTCGTATATTTCGGTTCTACAGCTATTACCGGAACCCCATAAACGCTCCCAAAGTATTCAAGCCATTCTCTAAATCTGTACCAAGCCGCGTCACTGATTGACTTAGCCAAATGATGATTTTTGACCATGTTACGTATTTTTAGGTTTTCAATCGCTACCAAGTCGTTGGACTGTATGACGCGCTGAGCTAACTTACATACCCAGTCGTTACGCCTGCGTGAAACCGATAAATGCGCTCTACCTAGTTTATTTTTAGCTTTAATCCGATTTCTACTTCCTTTTTGAGTACGAGATAAACGACGTTGATACTTTTGAATTTTTCGCTCGTCACGAATCAAAAATCTCGGATTATCTAGCTTATTTCCTTCAGAATCTGTATAGAAATGATTTAAACCAACATCTAAGCCAGCTTGTTTTTTAGTTAATTGTTTATTCTCCTTTCTAGTATGGTCAATTAGAAACTGAGCGTAGTAACCATCATGTCTTCTAACTACTCGAATACGTTTAATTTGGTTGAGTTGATAAAAATTGTTATTACGGGTTCCCCATAATTTAAAAGTTCCTGCTTTAAATCCATCGGTGAAACTTAAATAACGTCTATCTTCTGATAATTTCCAACCAGAAGTTTTATATTCTACTGTTGCTCTAACTTGATATTTTTTAAATTTTGGATAGCCTTTTTTTCCAGCAATTTTGGCTTTACAGTTACGATAAAACCTTTCAACTGCTGCCCAAGCTCTTTCGGCATGAGCTTGTCTAGCCATTGAATTTAATTGTTTTACCCACGGGAATTCGGGATTATCAGACAGAACTTTGCAATAAGCATACGCCTCATTACGACTTTTAATTTTTTTGTCTATCCAAGCACGGATAATAGAATTACGAACAAAACGACCTGTACGAATAGCTTGGTTTAGCTGCTCATACTGGTTGCTTGTCCCTTCTAATTTGGCTTCGTAGACAATCACAATTATCGCTTTTTAGTACGATAAGATTATATTATGCTTACTGGCTCGCTTACATCACCGCCCTCAAACGGCGGTGCTTTACGCTCGATTTGGTAAATTTTTTTTATTAATAGCTTGATAATCGCTATCAATCAATGTAACCTGATTAATAAGATAGCGTGTTGAACTAAATCGACACCACTCGCCCGAACCTTGAAAACCCTATAACTTCGTCAACTGGTGTCGATACCTTACGCAGCAACGTTTTCAGGCTGCGAAACTGATGATTTTCTGGAAAGTTTTTGTATTTTTTAAGAGTGGTGTCGATTGGGGTATCTCAAAGTCTTTCTGTGTAAGGGTTCTAGAAGTGAACTCTTTACGAAACCTTTTCCCCGAAAGGGGATGGAAACCGGGATGCTCCCGTCGAAGCATAAGCACGTCCTTTACGAAACCTTTTCCCCGAAAGGGGATGGAAACTCCAGGTGGAGAATTACCTCCATCCTTCAATCCTTTTTACCTTTACGAAACCTTTTCCCCGAAAGGGGATGGAAACAAACAGCAACGAAAGCAACGTAATACCTATTGACGGACGCTTTACGAAACCTTTTCCCCGAAAGGGGATGGAAACGCGCAAGCGCGGAAGATTAGAAGAATCAAGAAGGTCTTTACGAAACCTTTTCCGCGAAAGGGGATGGAAACTTTTCCAAGATCGGGCTCCCAGCCGACTTGTGGTTTCAACTTTACGAAACCTTTTCCCCGAAAGGGGATGGAAACACTTTATAGGCTGTCTGACCTAGTAGATTGCCGAACACTTTACGAAACCTTTTCCCCGAAAGGGGATGGAAACCATAAATGAGACCTTCCCAAATGTCTGAAAAAAAATCTGCTTTACGAAACCTTTTCCCCGAAAGGGGATGGAAACCTGGATCATATTTCTGCCAGGAGCCAACTATTTTTCTTTACGAAACCTTTTCCCCGAAAGGGGATGGAAACCCTGCAACTCAACGCGATCAACCTTTCTCATAACGCTTTACGAAACCTTTTCCCCGAAAGGGGATGGAAACTTTTCCCGTTCGAATTTTCAATATTCATGGCTTTCTTTACGAAACCTTTTCCCCGAAAGGGGATGGAAACCCTCTTCGGCAACCTTCCGGCATGCAATATAGCTTTACGAAACCTTTTCCCCGAAAGGGGATGGAAACTGTGTAACTTTTGCTTCTAGAACAGGATTATAGGTTTAACGAAAGTTTTTCGTTTTTTATTTGAAAATTGAGAGATGAATTCAAAACTTCGCGTACCTTAGCGTTTACCTTTGTGTTCCTCTGCATTAAAAAACTCTCCCATTCCCCCCTCCTCCCATCAACAAACCAACTTCTTCCACTGTCGCTGTGTTCGCATCTAAGACACCGACAAACTCACCGCGATACATCACCGCAATGCGATCGCTAATTGCCATCACTTCTTCTAGTTCGGTAGAAATATATACAGATGTAAGCTATTGCTAAATCCATCCGTTTTACAGCACTAGTTAATACTGCCTTTGGTGCTAATTACAACTGGTCTTTTAGCCCCATTCACAGCAATAAAAAACGTATTGGGAAACTGGGGTGCTACTTGTTGAATTGCGGCATCAAATTGTCCACCGTGGGCAAATATGAGATTATAATTTTTACGAGCAATATCTGTTAAAATTTCTGTTTGGTCAGCCTGAGAAACTTTTTCTACAAAAGCAGTTTCCGCACTCAAATTTTGCTTTGCTAATTGCAAACCTTCATAACCTGACTGATTCCAAGCTCCATCGGTAATTATTCCTGGAAGCGCGATCGCAACTTTAAAATCTGACTCACTACCCGCAGTTGTAGATGTCGAAGTTTGGTTGTTACTGCAAGCTTTTAATAGTAAACTACCGCTAAAAACTACCGAACTAAGTAGTCGTGCAAAATTAATTTTACATTCAGAAAGCTTCAAGTTATTGGGATTGCTTCGTTCCTCGCAATGACAATATACAATTAATTTTGCTTAAGTACTTATACCAAATGAATTTACGACGACTAAAATTAATTGACATAACATAAGTAATTTTGCAAAATTAATTAAACTATAACTCCCAACTCCTAATTCCTAACTTCTAACTATTCCCTATTACCTATTTTTCAAATATCATCAAATGCTGTTGCGGAAGAATTTCTTTAGTTTCGCGCCAAGTTAATCCTACAGCTTTCATCTCTTTTTTGACTTGCTTTTGAGTCATTTTGTGCAAGCGTTTGATAGCAATAAAAGGATTTTCACCGCGATATTCTACCAGTACCGCTCTACCACCTGGCTTTAATGACTTTACTACTCCTTCCATAACTTCTTTTGGATATTCAAACTCATGATAAGCATCCACCATTAATGCTAAATCGACGCTTTTGGGTGGTAAATTCGGGTTAGTAACTGTTGCTAAAACAGGCTCTACGTTATTAATTTTGGTTCGTTTTTTGTAAAACTCAATAATATCCAACATTTCCGGCTGAATATCTACAGCAAACACTTTACCATCTGAGACTTTAGGAGCGATGCGAAAACTCATATAGCCAGTACCAGCACCGATATCCGCCACAACATCGGTATCTTTTAAGTCAAGAGCTAGGATTATTTTACTCGGTTGTTCTTGAGCTTCACGAGTAGGTCTTTCCAACCACATCGCACCCTTATGTCCCATCACCTGAGAGATTTCTCTACCCATGTAAACTTTACCAATACCGTCAGAACTAGCGGATTTATGTTGGTAATCGGTAGATGTATTAGCGATCGCCGTATTAAAAGGATAAAACAGCAATCCCACTAAGATCGGTAAAACAATCCCAACAAAACGTAAAAAAATTAATTTGCGATCGCGATTCATGTTATTAAAAATGGGAATTGGGCATTGGGCATTGGGAGATGGGGAGAGGGGGTTCGGGGGAGACAAGGAGAAATAATTCCTAACTCTTAACTCCTAACTGCTCACTGCTCACTGCTAACTGATTACAAACGGTTCAATCTCAGGATAATTCCATTGCTGTCCAAAACGTTCGGCTACAAATGGTTTGACAACAAACTTAACAGGATTACCCGCTTTAACGTCAATTCGCACGCCGGAATAAGGAAAGCGCTCTAGGGTTTCGTAACCTTTGCGACCTAGAAAAAGTAAAGAATCAGCAACTTTACGGTTAGGGCTACCGGAAATATAATCGAAAGTTTCCATTAATTCCGGTCCCGTGTCTCGCTGACGACGGGGATAATGACCGCTGCCTCCGCTAACGATACAGTTAATGTGCGAGTCTGCGTGTCCGGTGTCGGTGGTGCAAAGATGCTCTAAACAGTGGGCGTGTCCGTTTAAAATTAAATCTACAATGGGGCGATCGCCTTTCAATTCCCCGATGGTTTGAGCAACTTCATCAAATACCCACCGCAGACGACGACGGATAGCTAAGGTTTGTGCTTGATGCCACTTGCTTGCCTCCGTAACGTAGGGAGGATGATGAAAATAAACGATGCGAGCGCGAACTTCTGAATTATTCCACGATTCAATTAACCTTTGCTTGAACCATTCAAGTTGTTCAAAATCAACTTGGGGAGAATGCGATGCGAGTTGTTTTTCGATATCAATTTTGACTTCATTAATTTGATTTAATATTGCTTCGAGTGTATCGCTTTTTGCGGCATCTTTAGGATTATCTAGGTTTAATTTATCGTATTCTTCTAAAATCTGCTGTTCTTCAACATCTATCTCATCGCGACGCACAATTAAAGCTTTTCTGCGAATATCTCCTTGTGGTGTTTCCGGTATCGGCGAAGGTTCGTTAATAGTGTTTGAATCAAGAGCAAAAAAGTCAATACCGCCGTAACGAAACGTATAATAACGATTTGGTAAACGAGTAAAATGTCCCGGCTCGTAACGCAAACAGCGTCCATTGTCGGTTTTTGCGGTGTAATGTTCGTCTAAATGAGACTCTAATTGCCCAGAATTAAACCGCGCTAAATAATCGAGAAATGCCTTTGCATAAGCATCACCTTGTTCGGAACCATGCCAGCCAATTTCAAAATCTTTATAGCGTAATAAACGGCGTAACTGTAGCGTGGGACCTGTTAGAACCCGATACAACAAAGGTACATCGTAATAATCGTGATTTCCCAAAGTTGTCAAAATTGGAGTATCAAACACCATATTGTCATAAGCAATATTTTGGGGATTTTCACCACCCCGTAAAAACTCGCGATAGGGTTCGATAAAATTTGACGGGTAATATTCGCGGGAACCCACTGTATAAATTACATCACCAGTATGCAACACAAAATTGCACTCATGGCGGTGCTGAAGCATTAATTTAGCAACTTCTCGCTGGGGATGATATCCATCTTGGCAGGTTGTACCAGTATCACCGATAACCATAAAAGAGAATTCTTCACTATCCTCCTTACCGTCATCGAGAACCATACTGGTTTGATCGATTCCCCGCTGCATAATGCTTTCATGCTGCCATCGTACCCGTTGCTTCATTTTCTCGATTTTTACGGGAATCGCTGGTTCCAATATCAAATCCATCGCTTATTACTCCGGGTAAAGCACGCATCAGTATTGTAACCAATGAACAGTAAACAGTGAACAGTAATCAGTGAACAGTTAGGAGTGAAGAGTAATAAAAGGTTAAAGGTTAAAGGTTAAAATTCCCCTTGTCCCCTTGTCCCCTTGTCCCCTTGTCTCCCCCTGAGCCGCACGCTCCCGCGTGAACGGGTTCACCACTTCTCTCAACGGTCGTGTTCCTCCGCTTTCTTAGTGGATTCACCATCTCCCCATCCCCCGATCTCCCCATCTCCCCATCCTCAACGATACCCCTGCGCTTGCAACGAAAACAGCGTCGCATACCTTCCCTTTGCTTGCAGTAACTCTTCGTGGGTTCCGGTTTCCAAGACTTCACCTTGTTCGATGACAACGATTTTGTCAGCCATTCGTACTGTAGAAAAACGGTGAGAAATTAAAAACACCATCTTATCTTCAGTCAAGCTGCGAAAACGGTCAAAGATTTCGTATTCAGCTTGAGAATCTATTGCTGAAGTTGGCTCATCTAACACGAGAATATCGGCGCTATTTCGCATAAAAGCCCGAGAAAGAGCGATTTTTTGCCACTGTCCACCGGAGAGTTCTTGTCCTGACTTAAACCAACGTCCTAATTGTGTTGTAAAATTATCGGGTAATCGGTCGATAAAAGGTAGTGCCATTCCTTTTTCGGCGGCAATTTCCCATGCTTTTTCATCTGATAATTTTTCCACATCGCCAACACCAATATTTTCACCAACTGTAAATTGATAGCGCACGAAATTTTGAAAAATCACCCCAATTCTTCGCTGCAATGTATTTAAATCCCACTCTTCTAAATTCAATCCATCTAATAGAATTCTGCCCGATTCTGGAGTGTAAAGTCGAGTCAGCAGTTTAATTAAAGTTGTCTTTCCCGAACCATTTTCACCAACAATTGCTAATTTTTCACCCGGTTTTAAATGCAGCGAAATATTTTTTAAAGCCGGTGTCATACTTCCGGGATAGGTAAAAGAAACGTTTTCAAAACGAATTCCATCCTGTGGATTTGTACCTTTAATAGCTGTTCCGTATTTTATCGGTACTTCTTCTTCTAAAAATTCGTAAAGATTAGAAAGATACAGGTTATCTTCATACATTCCACCGATGGAAGTTAACGCACCGGAAAAAGTGGTTTGTCCCTGACGAAATACGGTTAGATACATCGTCATATCTCCCAGAGAAATCCTACCCGCAACGGTTTCTACCACAATCCATGCATAAGCAAGGTAGAAAGTTGCAGTACTTAGTAAACCTAATAAGTAACTCCAAAATCCGCGCTTAATTGTTAAATCACGGTCTTCCCCGTATAGTTGATGAAATAAGCTACGGTAACGACTTAACAACATATCACCAAGCTGGTAAAGTTTCACCTCCTTGGCAAAATCTTCTCTCGCAGCCAGCGTCTCTAAATATTGCTGCTGACGGGTTTCCGGCGCTCGCCAGCGAAACAAACGAAAAGCTTGTCCGGCAAAGCGCGTCTCCGCAATAAACGCAGGTACAGCAGCTAAAATTAATACCGCTACAGCCCATAAAGAAAAATTTACCAGCAAAGC
This sequence comes from Rivularia sp. (in: cyanobacteria), assembly GCA_965234645.1. Lineage (GTDB taxonomy): Bacteria > Cyanobacteriota > Cyanobacteriia > Cyanobacteriales > Nostocaceae > Rivularia. The sequence goes on from OZ248344.1 coordinate 2,875,767, forward strand.
ACCGTAAGTAATCAGAGATAAAGCACTTTGCGCCAAACCAAAAGTACGGTTAACTAAAGAAAGCGGACGACTAGAAGCTTCGCGTCGCGCATTGGTCATTTTGTCGTAAAATTCCGAATCCTCAAACTGAGGTAATTCCAAACTTAACGCTTTTTCCAGAATAAGTTCATTTACCCGCTGTCCAAGTAATACCCGCAACAGCGACTGAGCAATACTAAGTCCACGCTGACTAAGAGCAAGTAAAGAAACAGCGACTGCTTCAAATCCCACGTAGATTAAAGCAACGGAATTGGTTGGATTATCTTGTAGAGCAGATAAACTCCGGGTTGCGACTACAGCATCAACAATTAACTTACCGATATAGGCAATAGCAGCCGGTAAAAGTCCTGCAACTAAAGTTAAAACTGCCAGAATAATCGTGAGAGTGTGGTTGGTAGTCCAAACTAAATTTACCGCTCGTCCGCTGTAGCGAAATACAGCGAAAGATTGGCGGAGGTTGTTACGTATTTTGCTAATTCTCATTACTCTGAATATAGCGCGAAATTAATGGTAATTGCAGCAGGGATAGAAGAAGATTGATTAACCGCAGAGACGCTGAGGACGCTGAGGAAGAGAGGAGAGAGGTTTATTCAGCTTTTTATTTGGATAAATTGATTTTTGACGCGCTACAAGTAAAGGAATACTTAATACACCAAGCAGCATCACAATAATACTCAAAAACCAAATAAATACACGGCTTGGTCGGTAATCTGCTCGTTCAATTTGCTGGAATACTCGATTGTAACGCCAAGCTGCTAAAGCAATCACTATAATACCAACAATTACCAAGCTTAAACCTAAGTTTTCGGAATTGAATATCGAATTATTTTCTACTGTTTGTTGAGTAGTTGTAGTTTGTATTTGACGTAAAAATAAACTAAATCTAGCAATAGCTAAACCAAAACCGATTAAAGAAATTGATGTTCGCAACCAAGCTAAAAAAGTACGTTCGTTAGCTAGATGTTCTCTAAGACGACTATCTCTATTTTGATTCGCCATTAATAAGTGTAAATTACTAAATGTAATAATTAAATATTTATCATAATAGTAGATTAAAATGAGGAATATTAATTAAATGTTGTTAAAATAGTCTCTACTGTAAAATAGAGTTATTGCATTTAAGAAATAAGAGTTTTAAACATGACCGATCGACTTCATATAAGAGTACCTCGCGGTAAAAGAATTTTTGAAGTACTCGAAGAACACGGAAAATACAAGCGTCCACAGCTTAGTGAGGAAGAGAAAGCCAGACTAAAAGCGGAAAAAGAAGAATTTTCTCGGCGCTGTAGAGAGATTTTTGAGCGAGTAAGCCCCGATTTAATGAAAAATCATTACGACTGGGCTATTATGATTGAACCAAAAAGCGGAGAATATGTTATTGACGCTGATGCTGAAACTGCTTTCCAAAAAATTCGACAAAAGCACCCAGATGCCAGAATTATGGAAATGCGTCTGAACGAAACCGGGGCTGTTGGCAGAATATGATTCAAGGTGTTTTTGGTGCAAATGGGGAATTGTTTTTCGAGATTAGTTTATTAGCTGCTGATGGTTCTGATTTAATAGAAAATGCTTTGCTTGATACGGGATGTTCTGACTGGTTAGTAATGAACGTTCAAGATATAGAATGTTTAGAATGGACATTTATTCGAGAACAAAAAAGACAGACAGCACGGGGATTAGGGGACTTTTATTTTTATCAAGGCACTGTAGTATTTGATAATCAAGAATTTGATATTCCTGTATTAGGTGGTGAAGACATTAGCGAAATATTAATCGGTTTACCTTGGTTAGAAAACAGACGTTTGGTAGTAGATAGAAAAGCAAATTTGTTAACAATGAACGGTGAGCAGTGAGCAGTTAACAGTTAGCAGTGAGCAACTAACAACTAACAACTAACAACTAACAACTAACAATTAACAACTAACAACTAACAACTGACAACTAACAACTAACAACTAACAACTAATTCGTGATGTTTGTTCGTAAAACCTTATCTTTACCCGATATTCAATCTTACTTGGAATGGAACCAAGGAAAAGAACCTTTATTATTACTCCACGGTTTAGCTGACAATGCCTTAGTTTGGTCTAGTTTAGGCGATCGCTTAGCAGCAGATTATCATATAATTGCCCCAGATATGCGCGGTCATGGTGAAAGCAGCAAACCAGATAATGACTATACTTTTACAAGTGCGATCGCCGATTTAGAAGCTTTGATGGATAATTTAGGATGGACAAGCGCTCATGTTATCGCACATTCTTGGAGCGGTAAATTAGCCTGTATTTGGGCAACACAGAGTCCCCAACGGTTGAAAAGTATGGTATTGATAGATCCGATTTTTATCTGGAAAATGCCCGATTTTTTCAAGCTAACTTTTCCAATTTTATACCGCGTTTTACCGTTTCTTAAGGGAATGGGACCTTTTGATAGTTACGAATCAGCAGAAAAACAAGCACGTCAGTTAAATCAATATCAAGATTGGACTCCTTTACAAAAACAAGTTTTTCAAGCCAGCATCGAACAAAAGGCTGATGGTAATTGGGGTAGTAAATTTACCATAGCTGCACGAGACGGTATTTTCGATGAAGTAATGCGCGTACCCGGTTTGACACAACCAATCAATACTCCTACTCTCTTCGTACAGCCAGAAAAAGGAGTTAATCGTCGAAATTGGCAATTAAAGCCTTATAAAACCTATTTAAAGAACTTGCAGATATCCCAATTACCCGGAAATCATTGGTGTTTCATGACGCAACCGGAAGCATTTAATCAAGCAGTAGCGGATTTTTTGAATAAGGTCAAAGGTTAAAGGTCAAAGGTCAAAGGTGTAATAAAATAACTTCTAACTTCCCCTTGTCTCCCCATCCCCCCATCTCCCCATCTCCCCATCTCCCTATCCCCCCATCTCCCCATCTCCCTATCCCCCCATCCCCCCATCCCCTTGTCCCCCCATCCCTCCCCTCACGCTCCCATTCCGGAATACTTTTTCAATCCTTGTCTCCACATAACTCTATTGATTCCTAAAAATAGGATAAACCAGCCTGTTGTTGTTAAAAATCCTCTGGGGATATCGGTTGGTAAGCCTACTAAAATGCTGACGGGGAAGTTAATTAAGTAAGGGAATGGTGTTAATAATACTATCTGTCTAACTTGTTCGGGAAATACTTCTAAGGGTGCGATCGTTCCTGATAAAAATAGATAGAATAAAAACCAAAAATCGTGTAAAGCATATGCTCTTTCCGTCCAAAATGCGAACATGGCAAAGGTGTATTGAATAATGAAACGCAGCGCGAAACCCATTGCTGAAGCTAGAATAAATAATATTATTTGAGTGAAGCTGGGTACCCAAAAAGCTTGGGGATAAAGTACGAAAAATAGAATTATCAAAAATATTGCAAAGGGTGTGCGAGCAACTCTTTCAGAAAGGTGAGACGATACGTGATGCCATACTGGATCTAAAGGTTGCAACAGACGCGGTGAAAGTTTTCCTTCTACAACTTCTCTTTCAAATTCCCAAATTACCCAAACAGCTGTTAACTGTCTGACTAAAAATACTGTCAGAAAATAACGAGCAAATTGTGTTGGAGATAAACCAAATTGTCCTCCTTGGGCTGCTTCCGTCCAAACTCCCATCATGATGATAGGTAACGAACCCGTTAATACCCATAATATTAATTCGGCGCGATATTCCACCATGTAGGCGTAGTATACCGTAAGTAGGGTAACAGCTTTTCTGATAATTCGTTTCATAATTTTGTTGGTTGTTAGTTGTTAGTTGATAGTTGTTAGTTATAACTCTCAACAAGCTTAAATAAACTCGGTTTCGGGAGCATCCTAATTTTTTTTTAATATATTGTAGTGCGTTCACGCAGTGTGCGCGAAGCGCAAACATCTTGCTCGCTATATATATCAAGCAAGATGCATATTCTTACGGACACATTACCTTAACGCACTACAAATTTAAACCCGCAGGCATACTCCTTGTATTCCCTTTTAAAAGTTTTTAGTATAATATCGCAGAATTATCTTACTACAAATGTGTAATCTAAAAATAAAAAACCCAGTTTCTTGAGGAAACCAGGTTTATAAAACAATTTATTTAAATTTTATGATTAAGATAGTCTAATCTACTGCCATACAGGATAAATAGGTGAATCAAATATCTCATACTTTATCGCTAGCTCGTAAAGGGTATCAACTGTTTTATCAATCTGTGCTTTTGTATGAGAAGCACTTAAGATAAATCGAATTCTTCCTTCGTGTGGTTTAACTGCTGGATAAACAATACAGACTGAAAATATTCCACGTTCAAAAAGTTCTTTGTTAAAAGAGAATAGCTTATCTTTATCTGAAATAAATATGGGAATAATTGGACTTTGGCTTGCACCTAAATCGAATCCTAGATGAGTTAATTTATCTCTCATATATCTATTATTTTCGTGAAGAGACTTAACTAACTGGGGGTTATTTTCAATCTCTTCTAAACAACCTAAAACTGCTGCGGCATCTCCAGGAGGTAAACAAGCTTGAAATGTATATGTATTGGCACGCCATTGAAGTAAAGGGATATACTTTGCTTTTGCGGCAACAAATCCACCAATAGAAGCTGTAGCTTTTGATAAAGTTGCTACAATAAAATCAACTTGTTCTGTAATCCCTAATTCATTGCAGTAACCCGCTCCGTTTTTACCATAAAAACCAAAGGTATGAGCTTCATCGACGTAAAGTAAAAACTTATGCTTTTGCTTTAAATTAACGATTTCTTTTAATGGTGCTAAGTCACCGCTCATTGAATAAGCTGATTCAACAACAACAAAAATATTTTCGTATTTGTGACTATATTTTTCTAATTTATTATTTAAGTCTTGTAAATCATTATGCTTAAAAGATATCCACTTTTTACCAGATAACTTTACTCCATCAATCAAAGAAGCATGACTTTCTCTATCAAATATAACTAAATCGTTTTTTCCCGGTAAAGCCGATAAGCAACCCATATTCGCGGTATAACCCGTTGGGAAAAGCAATACGCTTTCTTTCCCTACTAAGTCTTTCAGTTTCTGCTCAACTTGTTTGTGTAGCTTAGACATTCCTCCAGAAAGCGCAGAGGTTCCACAACCCGTTCCATATTCCTGTACGGCTTTACAAACTTTATCAATAACATTTTGATTTCTATTCAAGCCTAAGTAATGATTTACGCACCACAAAATACATTCCTTTGCAGGCATATTTGCATCTGAAATAACATTAGCTTGAACATCGCTCCCAGATTGCGTATATCTACCGTTAGAATACAAGCCTAGTCCAATTTGACGATTTTGATGGTCGTATAAATGTTCGGTTATTGTTTCTATATCAGTAATACCTTCGCTTTCCAACTGCTTCATATAGCTAACCAGGGGAGTGGAAATTTCGTTTGTCATAAAGTTGATGGATAATTAATGAATTTATAAATCGTGATTAAGTCTAAGTTAATCTTTCCTTCCACATTAAATACAGATAGAAAATACGGAATTATATATAAACTTTTGCTGAAGAAAAATATCGATCGCTTTCTGTTGAATGGTAAAAATTAATACTATATCTAAAGGCTTAATCCAAAATATTACACCTCGAAAACCTTAACTTAAAAGCATTTGAGAAAGTCAAGTAATATTACATCAATAATAAAAAGACTTGATAATTAGTATTTTTTTAACTTTATACCTGCAACATACACTTCATGGAATTTATCAATATTTTCTTAGTGTTACAAATCGCGTTGATTGGGGAATACTAAAAACAAAGCTAGAAGACAGTATTAAGTGAATTGATATGGCATCTCCAACAGTTAAACTTCCAGGGTATAAGATTGAAGAACAAATCTACACAAGTGCCACAACGCTTGTCTTTCAAGGACAAAGAGAATCAGATCGAGCATCGGTAATCATCAAAGTGATGCGAGATGATTTTCCTAGCTTCAACGAGCTTGTGCTGTTCCGAAATCAGTATATTGTCACTAAGAACCTTAACTTAAATGGTATTGTCAAGCCGTTTTCCTTGGAAACTTACCATAACGGTTATGCCTTAATTATGGAGGATTTTGGGGGAATTTCTCTTCAGGAATATTTAACTGTGGGAGAAGCATTGAAAATAATTTCTCTAAATGATTTTCTCGGTATTGCTACTGAAATTGCTGGGATTCTCGATTCACTTCATCGTCATCGTCTGATTCACAAAGATATCAAACCTGCCAATATCTTGATTCAACCCGACACGAAGCAAGTAAAACTTATAGACTTCAGTATTGCTTCTTTGCTTCCGAGAGAAACTCAACAGTTGAAAAATCCTAATATTTTGGAAGGAACTTTAGCCTATATTTCCCCCGAACAAACTGGACGAATGAACCGAGGTATAGACTATCGCACGGATTTTTATAGTTTGGGTATTACTTTTTATGAACTATTAACGGGGAAGCTACCATTTTCAGCAGAAGATCCAATTGAGTTAGTACATTCTCATATTGCTAAAAAAGCAGAAAATATAAAAGTTCTTAATCCTGAGATTCCCTCAGTATTATCCGATCTTGTTGCCAAATTAATAGCAAAGAATCCAGAAGAACGCTATCAAACTGCTTTAGGACTAAAATACGATTTAGAAATATGCGCTCAAGCTTGGAAGGAAACAGGAAATATTCCACCTTTTGAATTAGGAACGCAAGATATTTCCGACCGTTTTATTATTTCCGAAAAATTGTACGGTAGAGAATCAGAAGTTGCAACTTTGCTAGCAGCATTTGATAGAGTTGCTGGAGTTACAGATAATATTGATAATCAATCCGAAAATCCAAAATCAAAATCCAAAATCCAAAATCCGTCTTGGAAAGTTTGGGGGGAAGAACATCTACACCCCCAACTTTCCGCAAAATCTAAAATTGAAATGGTTCTTGTCACTGGATTTTCGGGTATTGGAAAAACTGCTGTAGTTAACGAAGTCCACAAACCCATTGTTGAAAAACGGGGTTATTTTATTAAAGGTAAATATGACCAATTTGGTCGTCATATGCCTTTTTCTGCTTTCTTAGAAGCTTTCCGAGATTTGATGAGACAACTTTTAGGTGAAAGTAGCAGTCAACTTCAAGTTTGGAAACTTCATATTTTGAATGCTTTGGGGGAAAATGGTCAAATAATTATAGATGTAATTCCCGAATTAGAACAAATTATCGGCAAACAACCATTACCGATTGAATTATCTGGGAATGAGGCACAAAATCGTTTCAATTTATTACTGCAAAAGTTTATCCAAGTTTTCAGCAGTCACAAACACCCCTTAGTGATTTTTTTGGATGATTTACAATGGGCAGATTCTGCATCACTTAAGTTAATCCAATTAATGATGAGTGAAGCTGACACAAAACATTTATTGCTCATCGGTGCATATCGCGACAATGAAGTATATAGAGGTCATCCTTTAATAAAAACTTTGGAAGTAATCCGCTCATCCGGAGCAACAATCAACACAATTCCTCTATTCCCCTTAGAAAAAAATCATTTAAATAATATAGTTGTTGATACTCTGCAATGTTCCGAAGCCTTGGCATTTCCTTTGACAGATTTAATTTATCAAAAAACTCAGGGAAATCCTTTTTTTAGCAATCAATTTATCAAATCACTATATGAAGATGGTTTCATTACTTTTAACCACGATCGCGATTCTTCCCAAACTGGTTGGGTGTGCGATATTGCTGCATTGCGAGAATTGGCATTAACTGATGATGTTGTAGAATTTATCGCGCTTCAACTGCATAAATTACCCGTGCAAACCCAAAAAGTTCTTCAGCTTGCTGCTTGTATTGGTAATCAATTTGATTTAAATAGTTTATCGATAATCTTGCAGAAATCTCAAGTAGAAACTGCTGCCGACTTATGGAAAGCTTTACAATTCGGATTAATTTTACCTACTACCGAAGTTTACAAGTTTTATCAATCTGAAGAAATTAATAATAATGAAGAATTTACTCTAAATGGCGAACAATTATCAGTGCAATACAAATTTTTGCACGATCGCGTACAGCAAGCAGCATATTCTTTAATTCCGGATGAAGATAAAAAACATACGCATCTAACAATTGGAAGATTACTTTTAAAAAACACGTCGGAGGCTGATAAAGAAGATAATATATTTGATATTGTAAATCATTTAAATTATGGAATCGAATTAATTACTCATCCTTTAGAAAGAGAAAAATTGGCGCAGTTGAATCTATTAGCTGGTAAAAAAGCAAAAACATCAACTGCTTATACAGCGGCTAGTCAATTTTTATCAACAGGGATGTCCTTACTAGATGTAAATAGCTGGGAGCAACATTATTATTTATCATTTAATTTATATAGAGAAAGAGCAGAAGCTGAATACTTAAATGGAAATTTTGATGTTTCAGAAAGCATTATTAATAGTGCGATATCTCAAGTCAAGACAAATGTAGAAAAGGCAGAATTATACAATATATTAGTTGTACAATATACTTTAAATGCAAAATACTTAGATAGCATCCAAGTTGGTAGAGAAGCTTTAAAATTATTAGAAATAAACTTACCCTCTAGCAATTTAGATACTGAATTACAAACGGATTTTAAACAAGTTAGCGATTTATTAGATGGTAGAGAGATATCTTCGCTCTTATGTCTACCTCAAATGGAAGATGCTGCAAAAATCATTGCGAGCAAAATATTAATGAATCTCGATCCCGCTACTTATATAGGTCAGGTAGAACTTTATCCGATAGTATCTTTAAAATTAGTTGCTCTTTCGTTAAAATACGGAAACATCTCAGAATCTGCAAAAGGTTATTCTAATTACGGTGTTATTCTGGGTTCAATTTTACAAAACTATCAATCTGGTTATGAATTTGGTTTGCTAGGAGTTAATGTCAGCAATAAATTCAATAATCCTTCTTTGAAATGCAAAACATATTTTATTTTTTCGAGTTTTATCAATCATTGGTTCAAGCATATAAAATTAACCAACAAACTATTTGATGAAGCTTACCAATTTGGGTTAGATGGCGGAGAATTGCAATTTACAGGATATACTTTGTTTGGTAAGGCATTAAATCTATTTAATCAAGGTATTAATCTCATAGATATAAGTTCGGAATTGCCCATTTTATTAGAATTTAGTTATAAAACTCAAAATCAGGCTACGATTGATACTCTTACTGCTTATGAGTTAATTTTACATAACTTACGCGGTATGACAGCAAATATATCTGAATTTTCCACATCGAAAATTTCCGAACCAAAGTATTTACAAAGATGTCAGAAGAATCAATCTTGGATTGCTATTTGCTGCTATCAAATTATGAAATCTCAAGTTTTATTTATATATGGAGATTATCAACAATCCTTAAATTGTCTTTTATCTGCAAAAGAGTTTTTACCTTATGTAATGGGATTTGTAGTTACGGCGGTACATAATTTCTATTATTCGCTAAATTTAATTCAAATTTATGCTACCGAAACCAGACAAGAAAAAAACCAGTATTTGCAGCAACTGCAAGAAAATCAAAAGCAAATGAAAATTTGGGCAGATAATTGTCCGGAAAACTTTTTACATAAATACCTGTTAGTTGAAGCAGAATTCTATCGAGTTAACGATGAAAAACTATCCGCAATAGAATTATATGACCGAGCCATTGCATTAGCCAAAGAAAACGGATACGTCCACGAAGAAGCGCTTGCTAACGAACTCGCAGCTAAGTTTTACCTGGAATGGGGTAAAGAGCAAATAGCTCAAGTTTACATCACTAATGCTTACTATGCTTACGCACGCTGGGGAGCAAAAGCAAAAGTAAATAACTTAGAAGAAACACTACCTCGATTACTCACTTCAGTACTAGCAACTAAAACAACTACTATCCAAGCAAAAGAAACCATTTTTCTAACTTCTACTAGCACATCCACTGTTGTAGGTTCAACTGTATTAGATTTATCGACTGCGATTAAAGCTTCCCGAATAATAAGTAGTGAAATTCAATTGGATAAATTAGTCAATGTACTAATGCAAGTAGTTTTAGAAAATGCAGGTGCCCAAAAAGGTGCGTTAATTTTAGATAAGAACGATACATTATTTATTGAGGCGATCGCCACGGTAGATGAGAAAAAATATACTCAACCAACGCTTCAGTTATCTCTTCTTGAAGAAAGTACGGAAGTTCCAATTTCCATAATTAATTATGTGAAAAACTCTCAAGAATGTTTAGTAATTTATGATGCGACAAAAGATATAAGCATTATGGGAGATTCCTACATACTCAAGGAAAAACCTTTAAGTCTGTTATGCTTTCCCATTCTTCATCAAGGCGAACTAATTGGTTTAATGTATTTAGAACATCGTTTGATATCAGGAGCATTTACAAGCGATCGCGTTGAACTTTTAAATCTATTATGTTCTCAAGCTGCAATTTCGTTGCAAAACGCCCAACTTTATCATCAAGCGCAAAGCTATGCCAAACAATTAGAATCTTCGCTGCATGAATTGAAAAATATGCAGTTACAACTTGTACAAAGCGAAAAAATGTCCGCATTGGGTAGCTTAGTTGCAGGTATCGCCCATGAAATTAATAACCCCATCAGTTTTATCGGTGGTAATATCAAAATTGCCAATGAATTTGTCAAAGATTTATTTGGGCTGATTAATTTATACCAAAATAACTATCCCAATCCAGTTAAAGAAATTATAGAGGAAATTGAAGCTGTAGAGTTAGAATATTTGTATGAAGACTTGCCTAAAGTAATTTCTTCAATGCAACAAGGAGTCGATCGGCTTTACGATTTAAGCATTAGCTTGCGTACTTTTTCTAGGGCAGATACTCAAAAGAAAGTTGAGTGTAATATCCACGATTGTATCAACAGCACTTTAATAATTCTCAAACACCGACTTAAAGCTTCAAATAGTCGTCCGGAAATAAAAATTGTCATAGATTATGCCGATTTACCCCCAATAAAATGTTTCCCAGGACAACTTTCTCAAGTATTTATGAATATAATTTCTAATGCAATTGATGCGTTAGAAGAATCGAATTCCGGACTTAGTTTTGAAGAAATTCAAGCGAATCCCAACCGCATTACAATTACAACTTCTTTAACTAAGAATAAGCAAATTTTAATTAGCATTAAAGATAACGGTTCGGGTATGACAGAAGAAGTAAAAAAATCTATTTTTGAATATCTCTATACAACTAAACCTGTAGGTAAGGGAACGGGTTTAGGATTATCTATCGTTCATCAAATTATCTTTGACAAACACAACGGCAGCATCGAAGTTAATTCTGCACCGGGGGAAGGAGCGGAATTTGCGATCGGTTTACCGCTGTAAATGCTTTCATTAACAAATTATTGAGTCTGGAGTAGCAGTAAAGTCAGCGCCATCAGTATTGACTACGGATTAATCCACTTTACACACCTTCCCTTAACGCTAAATCTGTTTATTTATCCGATCTAGCATTTCTTGACGAGTAAGTCCAGAACTCCCAAAAGTTGTCTGAGCTAACGGTGAATCAGCAGGTTGTAGCGTAGGTTCAATCATGAATTTTGCCTGACGGTAGTCTTTTAAACCATTTACCCTATCACCCAAAGCCAATTTTGCTCTCCCTCGGAAAAAAAGAACTTCGCCAGATTGGTTAGCGAGCTGAAATGATTTTGTATAAGCTTCAACAGCCTCTTGGTTTTTACCTGTTTTCTCCTGAAGTAAACCAAGTTCCATATAAGCTTCAGATTTGTTGGGTCGTAAGCGAATAAAATTTTTGATATCTGAGATTGCTTTTGAATAATCTCCTAATTTCTCGTATAATAAATAACGACCCCAATAAGCTCCATCTGCATCACCTTGTTCTGGTTCGAGCCGAATAGATTCACTGAAATCCGAGATTGCACCTGTGGTGTCTTCAGTGCAGGCTGATTTGTAAAGCCCCGATGCGAAAAAATCCCTGGCTGTTTTGGGACTTGGTATCGGCTTAAAAGAGCAGTTTGTAGGGCTAAAATTTGGCTTTGCGAGTCCGGGGTAGTTCACCGTGGTCAATAGCCCAGCAGAAACAGCCACGGTTATCGTAATCAATTGTATGGGTCTAGTAATTTTCAGCATTTCTACTTCTGTGTAAATTGATTAATTTTATTTTACTACTACTAATATATTGAATTAAAAGGTGGAAATTAAAGAACAAAAGAGTTTTTAATTAATTTAATTTCACATAATTACCAGGTAAATAGAAAGCCGTCTACTTATAAATTCCTAATTCCTTATATAAATTAAGTAAATTTTCTGAAGTTAATAATAATAACTTAGAGCAAAATATAATAATGCCTTAAAGAAACCGGGTGCATCGGGAATCTCAAATACAGGGTTTACAGCTTCTATCATCGCATCACTTTAGAACATTTATTAAAAACCTGTATTAAATATGAATTCGTCAACAAATAATATGATGGACTCTCAAAGCCATATGAATCACTCGGATAATCCGGTGAAGCAAAAGGAACATATGGATTTGGTGAATCTATCGCAAAGTTTAAATAATCCTGTAATTGCAATTAACAGCGGTTCCTGGTTTAATCCTAATACTTGGAAAGATGGTAAAGTTCCCGGAAGCGGTGATGATGTAGTTATTTCCGAAGGGGTAACGGTAACTTACGATAATGTCAACGACACCCGTTTAAATGTAATGCGGGTGGATGGTAAACTTCAATTTGCATCAAATCAAAATACAAAGTTAATTATAGATAGTATCTTTGTTTCTAAAGAAGCTGAATTAGTAATTGGTACTAAAGATAATCCAATTCAAGCCGATCGAACCGCACAAATTATTTTTACCAGCGATACACCTATTGATACCAATTGGGATAAAAAACAATTAAGTCGGGGTTTAGTAAGTCACGGTAAAGTTGATATTTTCGGTGCTGATAAAACCGATTTTCTGACTCTGCAAAATGATGTTTTTGCTGGTGCAAATCAATTGGTATTGAAAAGCGTACCTCAAGGATGGCGAGTTGGCGATACAATGGTTGTCGGTGGAACTAAATACGATTACGATGGTTCGGACGATGATAATTCCCGCTTCCAAGATGAAGTTTTAACTATTACTGAGATTAACGGCAATACAGTTAAATTTACTAACAATAATATTACTTCGGGTGATAACACCGTACTCCGTTTTGACCACAAAACACCGGATATTGCTGAAAAAGATCGGTTAAATTTATACGTTGCAAATACCAGCCGTAACGTCAGCTTTGAAACCGAAAATGCCGATCGCGTTTTCCTTTCACAACGCGCTCACGTGATGTTCATGCACAACACCGATGTGCGAGTATACAATGCCGGGTTTTACGGTTTGGGGCGTACAGATAAGTCTATACCAGTAGATGATATCGGAACAAATGTAGATGGCAGCCCTGGTAACGGTACCAATGTTCGCAGCAGATATGCGCTACACTTTCACCGTGCTGGCTCCGAAGATATCAACGGTATGGCTGCGATCGCTAAAGGTAATGCAATTGTCGATTCTCCCGGTTGGGGAATTGTCCATCATGACAGTCACGCAATTATTGAAGATAACGTTGTTTTCGATGTTGTTGGTTCTGGTATTATTACTGAATCGGGTAACGAAATTGGTGCTTGGCGAAACAATATTACTATTAAAACTGTAGGTTTTTCCGGCGATAGAAATGCCTTAGATCCAGATTCTCCTAGAGTACTCAACTTCGATTTTGGCTTTGATGGCGAGGGCTACTGGGTACAGGGTGCGAGTGCGATCGCCATTGAAAACAACGTTGCAATTAGTGCTGCGGGTGGCGGTATCAACATATACGGCGGTAATGATGGGGGAGAATCGGTTAGAGATAAGAAGTTTATTGATGTCAAGAATTTACCCGATTATTTAAAAGATATTGCGAAAGGTACCGACGATGAAACAAAAGTCGATGTTGGTGCGGTACCATTTCAGCTATCTGGTTTTGAAAGCTATAATTCGCGAGATGGTATTTTTTCTTGGGGAAAAGTACGCAACGATGACGGACAATTAGATTCAAATTTTGATTCTGAAGGTTTAAAAAGACCGGCTCATGAGTATATTTCAACTTTAAAAGATTTCAAACTGTGGAATATTTATGAAAAAGGAATTGTATTATTTTATAATAACAACTTTGAGTTTAAAGACGGATTAATTGTTGGTGATAGTACAGATGCAAATAACCGTCACGGACTTGGTATATTTACAAATCATGCCTCAAAAGAAGAAATATTTGATAATTTAACAATAAAGCGATTTGCAGAAGGTTTAACAGTACCCTTTGACGCTGGTAAAGACTTTATTGCTTCCGAATTTAAAAATAGCAGTTTTTCAGAAATAGATAATGTATTTGTTTCCACAGAACCTCCAAAACCAGCAGATAATTTTTTAGAAGAAATAGAAGATTTTCCCAGCTATTTCGAGATTTACAATACCGAATTTGCACCAGTTGCGGGTAATTTAGCACCAACACCAGCTTTTCAAACTCAAGAAATTGGAGGTTACGCAGTACAGCTTGATGCGAGTGCTTCCTTTGATGAAGATACCGATGCAAAATTTAAAAATCAACCGAGTAAAGGTATAGTTGCTTATGGCTGGGATTTAAACAACGACGGCAAGATCGATAGATTTGGTCGTAAGATAAATCATTATTTCGATAAAGCTGGTTTGCGCGATATTAATTTAACAGTTTGGGATAATCGCGGTGCAACTAACACCATTACTCAAGCAATTAATATTCAACAAACACCTTACAAAAATCCTTTAATTAACGGTGATTTTAGTTCTAATCAGTTAGGAGAAGATTACAAAGCTAACAGTACTGCTGCAAATCAAGGTTGGTTTGCAACTCCTGGAGCAAAACATAATTCCGGTGCAATTACAATGTCTGGAGAATTTGCTGCGGGCTTATCGCAGATTATTTACGACAAACAAATTACCAGAGGATTGCAAACGCTTAGTTTCAATTTGAAAAATACCGAAGGTGGTTCCGAATCATTCCAGAAAAATAAAATTGTAGTAACTTTCTATGGTGTAAATGGAGAGTTTGACAACGATTTATATTTTGGCACAGGACCGACTCAAGTTGGTGTTTTACCGATGAATAGCATCAAATTATTAGAAGAAGACTTAGGAGGTTCTACTTACGACTGGAAAGAGATTATACATGATATCGACTTAGGAACTGGTTACGATTACTTAATGTTCCAAGTCAACACCTCACAAGCAGATGATTCAGGTGATTTTATTGCTATAGATGATGTTGCAATAGTCGGTGAAGCTTTACCAATAGTTATTTCTGAAGAAATAATCTTACCAGAACTTATACAAGATCCACCAATTGATATTCCAGTTATTGATATTATTGATAACCCGGAAATTATAGGACAAACCCAGCTAGAAATATTACCTCAAAACAACGGAATATTTACTTTACCTGAAAATAAAAACCTCAAATTTAGCTTTGATAGGATCGCAACTAAAAACGTCAGCGAAATTGGCTTATTTATAGTTGACGACGAAAACGGTAATATTAACGGTATCGCTCCAGATTTCCCCAATTATTTACAAACTGCTTTAGTGCGATCGCAAGTAATCTTCTCCACAATTTCCAAATCTCCCAAAGGATTTAACCTCAAAGAAATTCAACGTATTCTCGAACTTGATTCTCAAAGACAATTCGGTTTTTACATCATACCCAACGGTACCACCGACACAGCAATTGCAGAAAACTTACCCGTATTATTTTCCAACTCCTCTCAGATGCAGGTAAATAACTTAAATCAAGACGGATTTAGCTTAAAATTATCAGAGCAAATATCATTAAACGTAGAATTTTCAGAAGATATTCCCGCAGTCGGAACAAAAATACAATCACAAAAAGAACTTATCGATTTGCGAGATGAAGTAGGTTCAATATCAGTCAACATTGAAGTATATCGAGAAGCAGAATACGATAACATCATCGGATTTTACGAAGTAGCAGACGCAGACGGTGGAATTGATATCGACGGAGACGGAATTGCAGACATCAACGCTGGCGAACAAGGATACAAAGAAGCAGCTTTAAACAACCGAATTACGAGTATTGATTTAGTTAAAACCGAAAATCAGCAAACTGCATCTTACGACGGAATTTTAGAAGGTGGAAGTCTTATATCTTCTTTCATGATTGTCGATGCAACCTTAGAAAAAGCTCTCAACGGCGATGCAAATGTTTACTTCTCGCAATTGGGGGCAAATCCTGGTGGTATGGATAGCGTCAGGATGCTGGGTGATAACATTTTTGGTTTTGAAGATGCGGGGATTGCTGGGGATTTTGATTATAACGACATGATTGTGAAGATGGATTTTGGTGTTTGAGTGGTTAAGGAAACTATCGTACAACCATTGAGACAAACGGAATTACTTTATTGTATGAATTTTATATGTATAATATAATTCACGTTTTTGAGATTTAAAGAAACAATGATGAATCGCCAAATTCTACAAGCGAATAAGTTTTGTCGTCCACCTGAAGAAGGTACTCAGATTAAATATAATGGACACATCTATACTATAGGTAAAGTTATTGGGCAGGGAAATTTTGGTTGTGTATA
Organism: Rivularia sp. (in: cyanobacteria); assembly: GCA_965234645.1. Lineage (GTDB taxonomy): Bacteria > Cyanobacteriota > Cyanobacteriia > Cyanobacteriales > Nostocaceae > Rivularia. The sequence goes on from OZ248344.1 coordinate 2,892,447, forward strand.
TGAATGTAGGGACGAATGGGAGAATGAACTCGTAGCAAAGATAATTCTTCCTAAAAATAGAACATACGAAGAAGTTAAAAAAGAATGGCTTGAAGAGTTACAGAAATTAGTAATTTTGCGTCATAAGAACATAACATATATACACAGTGCATTTGAGTGTAATAATACTTTTTATTTAATCATTGAACGTTGTTACTGTACACTTAATCACTTGCTAAATATGCCTAATATTAGGAATGAGCTTTGGCTACCTAGTATTGCAAAAGATATATTACAAGGAATAGACTTTATACATGATGCTGGCTACGTTCATAAAGATATTCATCCTGGAAATATTTTCGTATCGCGGCAAGATAAGATAATTTCGGGTAAAGAATTTATTTGGAGTTTTAAAATAGGAGATTTCGGAATAAGTAGATTGGAAAGTGATATTAACATCTTTAATACAGTACTTGCTAACTGGATGTTACCTCCAGAGTTTTTGAATCCTTATGAATTTGGTTTAATTGGAAAACAGGTTGATATTTATCATACAGGATTGTTGTTATTAAGTTTAATTCTAGGATGCATTCCAGAATTTACGCAGGAAGAAATACTTGCTGGGAAACCGCGTCAATTAGCAGAAAATAATCCTTCACCTTATGGTTATACAATAGCAAAAGCGCTACGTAGACATATTGAATACCGAACCCCAACAGCATTAGATTTTTGGCGAGATATATCACAAGTAAGGGAATAGATTATTCATAAATAATCGCCTGCGGATGTCGGAGACTACCAAAATCCCCAGTTCCCTTCATCAACCCTCCTTAATCATCCACACCAAAAAACTCACAATTTGCTCAATCGGAGTCAGCGAATAATCCATCAAATCAATAGTTACAATTTGCTCTTCTAACTTTAGAAATCGCCATTGTGTTCCACTACTTACACAACCGTAAATAGTATTAATAAATTTTCCTCTAGCTTCATTAAATCGTTGTGCGGCTACCATTTCTGAAATGCATTGTCCGATTCCAGATTTTAAGTCTGATTTTTTCGCTTCTACAATCACAATTGCAGGTGCTTCTACCGTTAATTGTTCCGGGGAACGACTTATTAAAAAATCACATACTCCGTTTAACCCGACGCTTGGATCGATGTTGAATTCTTCCCCAGAAAAAACGCTAATTTGTTGATTTAAAATTCGTCGAACTTCTAAGAGTACCGGATTTATAATAACTTCAGAACGCGCTTTTTCTGTATCTACTGCTATAGCCCAAGGTAAATCTTCTAAAACACCTTGTAATCTTGGACTGGGAGCAATAATTTCAACTGAATCTGGTAAAAAACGGACTCCTTCAACAGTTTTTAGACCAAAATCTTGTTTAACTTTGTCAATGGTAAATTGACTATAAAGCATAATTAAAATCTAATTTCACTTGATTAGAACTGTTCGATCGCTCAATTACATTATCAAAACTAAACGGCGATCGCTATTATTCTAAAAATTATATGATATTTGTGATTTAATGTATAAATTTTGGTTGGGAAAACGAAATCCTGGGAGACGTAGCACTGCTACGTCTCTACATTATTTAATATTTGCCCAAATCTTTGGTTAAATCCTTGAATTCCCTGCAAACCACCGCTATGAATTACTACAATTGTACTACCATCTTTAAATTTACCTTTTTCAATTTCATTCCATACGCCATAAAATAATTTTCCTGTATAAATCGGGTCAATTTGTAACCGAAACTTTCCGTAAAAATTGTTGATAAAATCTATTAATTCCTGATTCCATTTTGTATAACCACCGAAATGATAATCTGTCACTAACTGCCAATTTTCATATTTTTTACCCACGCATTCCCATATCAAACTATTAATTTCATCTTTGATAAAATCGCCCTTCAACGCTGGGAAAACCTTTAAAATAGACATTCCAGCCAAACCAGTGACTAACCCCGCAGCTGTTCCACCCGTACCGCTACTTACACAAAAATAATCGGGTACGCCATCAAGTTGTTCTTTCACTTCTGCAACTATCTCTGCACAACCTTTAACCGCTAAAGCATTACTTCCGCCTTCGGGTATTACATAACACTTCCCTAATTCATTCTGTAACCGTGCAGCCATTTCCGCTTTCTCTTCCCTATACGCTCGTCTTCCCACGGGTATCAACCGCATCCCCTGCTGTTGCGCTAAAGATAAAGTTGGATTAAACGGCTTTACTAATTCCCCTCGAATCACACCAATCGTCTCAAAACCAAACATTTTACCTGCGGTTGCGATCGCGGCAATATGATTGGAATAAGCACCACCAAAAGTAAGTAAGCGTTTTTGTTGTTCCTCTCGTGCTGCTTGCAAATTATATTTTAATTTACGCCACTTATTACCAGAAACTTGCGGATGAATCAAATCATCGCGTTTGACAAATAGACGTATTCCGCGTTTTGTTAATAATTCATCTTGAATAAGTTGCAGTGGGCTGGGTTGATTGAGCATAATTTTATAAAAATTATTATTAATATAGAATAAAATTTATCCAATCAAATTTTAGTTATCTAGGGAATAAATTCCTACTTATCAAATCACCAATAACGAAACATTAGTATGACAAATACACCGCAGTGGGTAATAGAAAGAATCCAGGAAGTAAAAGAAAAACAAATAAAAAAATTAGATTTAAGCTGGTATGCAGCGAAAGGAGTAGATTTAGAGTTAACAGAGTTACCCTCGGAAATATTTGAATTGGAATGGTTAGAAGAGTTAGACTTAAGCGAAAATAAGCTGACGGAAATACCTGAATCTATTACCCGTCTTAGTCATTTAACTTATCTTAACTTATATGATAATAAACTTGCTGAAATTCCCGAATCTATTTTTCGCTTAGCTAATTTAATTAAACTCGATATAGGCGATAATCAACTGATGGAAATTCCAGAATCTATTACCAATCTAGCTAATTTAACTCAACTCGATATAAGCGGAAATAAATTGACCAAATTACCAGAATCTATTACCTGTATTAAAAATTTAAAAGAACTTGATTTAGGCGATAATCTCTTGACGAGAATAACAGAATCTATTATTAATTTAAATAATTTAACTAAACTATCTTTGTGGAATAATCTTCTAACGGAAATACCTGAATATGTTACCTGTCTCACCAATTTAATCGAACTCGATTTGAGTGATAATAAACTGACAAAAGTACCTGAATCTATTACTCGTCTCACAAATTTGACAATGCTCAATTTAAGCGAGAACCAACTGATGGAGATTCCGGAATATATTACCCATCTTACCAATTTAATCAAATTATATTTAGGAGATAATCAACTTAGAGAGGTACCGGGATATGTCAGCCGTCTTAGTAATCTGAAGCAACTAAATTTAAGCAAAAATCATCTTAAGGAAATTCCCGAATGTATCACCGCTCTTAATAATTTAACCCAACTGATTTTAATCAGCAATCAACTGACGGAAATACCGGAATCTATTACCCGTCTCACCAATTTAATCAAACTCGATTTGAGTGATAATAAACTGACAAAAGTACCCGAATCTATTACTCGTCTCACAAATTTGAAAATACTCAATTTAAGCGAGAACCAACTGACGGAGATTCCGGAATCTATTATCCGTATCACCAATTTAACCAAACTTAATTTAAACAATAATTATTTAAAGCAATTTCCTAAATCTATTACATATCTCACGAATTTAACTGTACTTTTTTTAGGTGGTAATAAACTAACGGAAATATCAGAATATATTACCCGCCTCACTAATTTAACTGTAATATATTTACATAATAATCAACTGAGAGAATTACCCGAATATGTTACTCGTTTCCCCAAATTAACCAGAATCTATTTAAATGATAATCCCCTGGAAAATCCACCTTTAGAAGTCGCAAAAAAAGGTATTGGTGCAATTCGTGAATATTTTAAAAACCTTGCAAAATAGAGTTTAGATTATTTACAAGAAATCGGCAATACACCTTAATATTTGATGGTGCGTTACGGCTTAACTAACGTATCGTTTTTCCCGCATATAATTCCGTGCCGTAACACACCCTACATCTAACTTCTACCTTTTCAATATCTTCTGTCGCATCCGACTGACAAAAAGATTAACTTCAGGTAATTTCATCGTCGAAGCAATAATTCCAAATATTGCCAACCCTACAAAACCAGATATTGATAATTGCAAAAGCTCAATTAAGAAGTTTTCCGAACTAAACAGCTGTTCCATGCCCAAAGAAGTTGCATAACCTGCGGCACCCGCTACAACGCTACCCGCAGTTAATCCTAATATTGGTAAACCCCATTCTACAAGAGGTAAACCGTTTAATTTACGATTGAGTAGGAATAACAACATTAATATTGAACTGCAATTTACTCCTACTGTTGCGAATACCAAACCCGGTGCGCCAAAATCAAAAACTTTGATTAATAGAAAGTCGAATAAAGCATTAAGAAAAATGTTGATCATGCTGATGCGGAATGGTGTATCCCCATCGCCTAAAGCGTAAAATACCCGCACCAAAACATCGCGCCCTAAATAAACAAACATCCCGATGCCGTTAGCAACTAATAAAGAAGCAACCAAAGCTGAATCTTCGGCATTAAAAGCACCGCGCTGATAGATTATCTTTACAATTGGGTTTGCTAAAGCCACCATCAAAGCTCCCAAAGGCAGCATTGTAAAAGCACTAAGTAACAATCCCTGACGGATGCGTAATTTTAAATCTCCCCAATCTTGTGGATCTGCAAGTCGGGCAAACATTGGTAGTAAAGGAACTAAAATTACGCCAGAAATAATTCCTAAAGGTGTTTGTACTAATAATCCAGCATTGGCTAAAGCGGGTGCAACCTTAGTACTGATAAATGAAGCGAAAAATAAATCGGTGTAAAGGTTAATTTGCAGCATACCAGAAGAAAAGGTTGCCGGTAACATAATCTTCAGAATTTCTTTTACTGCTGGTTGATTAAAGTCGAATCGCAACCGAATTCTCCCCATACCTGCTTTTGTTTGCGCTGCTAACTGCACAAACCACTGCAAAAGCGCTCCGACTAAAGTTCCCCCAGCTAAAACGGTTCCTCCTAACATCGCATATTCGGGAGTATTAATTTTGTCGCCGACTTGTAGATAAAGAATACCCACAGCAACGACAACCGCACTACTGGAAAACAACGGACTAATTGAAGGTAGCCAAAATACATTAGCGGCATTCAGCACGCCAAAACCAATACCAATCAAACCCGCTAAAACCGCCATCGGAGCCATAACTCGCAACTGACGAATCGCAATTTCTCGAACTAATTCCTTACCTGGTTCTAGCAAACCCGGTGCAAAAACATCAATAAATAAAGGGGCAGCAACTACCAAAACAATCGAGACAGCAATTAGTATTCCACCAATCAGCGTCATAATCGTTTCCACCAACGGCGCTGCTTCTTCCTTGTCGCGTTTAGCTAAAACACTAACTACAGCACTGTAAAAAGGACCATTAATACCGCCCAGTAATATCAGTAAAAACCCTGGAATAGTGTAAGCATATTGAAATCCCGCAAAAGCAGGACCCAAACCAAAAGCGGCAGACATAACCAGCTGCCGCACCAAACCAAAAACCTTGCTGATTAAAGTGGCAACGGCGACAATACCAGCAATCCCAGCAAACGAACGAGACGGTTTATCCTGTTGTTTCGTCACAAATAGTACCCGACAACACTCCACGCAAGATATCTGAAAGTATTTAACCTGAAATTGAGTTAATTGTCAGGGAAAATGTGACAAAAAAGGTTAAAGGTTAAAGGTTAGGAGTTAAGAGTTAGGAGTTAAGAGTTAGGAGTTAGGAATTAAGAGTTAGGAATTATTTTCTACCCCCTCTACCCCCTCTCCCCCTTTCTCCTTTCTCCTTGTCCCCTTGTCCCCCCATCCCCTTGTCCCCTTGCCCTCAACGACATCCAAGACTATACCGCGTCTCAACCCCAGTTTCCGGATTCACTCCCGAAGCGCGATCGCACATTAATTTCACTTGATAGCGATCGACTATGGCATCTGTAAAATCGGCACCAGTAATATCCGCGTCAAAAAAGCGACTGCGGCTCATTATTGCTTGTGTGAAGTTGACGTTTCTTAGGTTGGCGCTATCCATTGTCACCTGGTCTACCAAGGCTCCTGTAAGGTTTGCACCTTCTAAGTTGGCTTTGAGTAAATTGCCTTTGGTAAACATCGCGTTTGTTAAATCGGCACCTTGAAAATTAGCTCCCCGCATTTCCGCTGCAATAAAATTAACTCCGATCAACTCTTTATTAGAGAAATCGCGGTTTTCTAAATTTGTACTGCTGTAATTAATCGTGTCTATTTGAGCAAAAGCTGGATGAGCATCAAGCAGTACCCACAACCACGCCAGACATAATACGAACAGCAAACCCAAAAAGCGAAAAAGTATTTTTTTCATAATCTTAATCTTCAAAAGTAGCTATTTAATAGTAGGGAGTAGGCAATAGGGAGTAGGGAATAGGCAAATATTTTTTTAATTTTTAACTCTTCACTCCTAACTCCTAACTCCTAACTCCGTTCGCTACTTCCAATCTTTCCCAATACGAATTGTTAGGTCAGATTCTATATCGCCAGTGGCAGATACATCAATATGACTGATTCCTAAAATTTGCTGTAATTCGGATGCTGCTGCTTTATTGCCTTTTTGTACTATGATTTCAGATTTTGCTCGTTCGTCTAACCAGTTAGGTATTGCGTAAACTTTTGTAAAGCCTTGTTTTTTGAGAATTTCGATCGCTTTTTGAGTTTGTTCTGGGCGATCGCCGGTATTTTGAATAGCAATTCTTAAGCTGGTAAGTGACTTGTTGCTTTGCTTGAGGCTAGCTAAGTTTACTCCCGCATAATCGGAAAGTAAGTTGGCTTGTCCGGTCAAATTCAACCAGTAGCTATCGGGATCTGCACTCAAGCGGCTGAAAATTCCCGGTAGCATAGTCATTTGAAAATCGTCTTGCTCCACTTTTAAAGTGAAGTTGACTAACGCCATCATTTCTTCCAGCTTCAAGTTGGTGTCGAAGTACTTTCGCATCACGCGAGTTAACTGCGGTAAGCGAGGTAATACTTTAGGACTCCAAAGACGTTCGCGTAATGCTAACAACATTGTTTGCTGTCGCTGTACTCTTTCTAAGTCTCCGGCACCTGCTTCGCGGAAGCGGACATATTGTTCTGCTTGTTCGCCGCTGAGAGTTTGCCAACCAGCGACTAGATCGATCGATAGGTTTTGGGCGGAATCTCTGTACTGCATTGGTTTAGGTACAAATACTTCTACCCCTCCCAACTGATCTACTAGCTGCTGCATACCAGCGGTAGAAATGCGAATGTAGCGATGAATGGGCGCATTACTTAAACTACGACTAACCACCCGCGCTGCTAAAACCGGACCGCCAGAAGCGTTCGCTTGGGATACTTTATTTAATCCCTCTTCAGGAATTGAGATCATCGTACCCTTGGGAATCGAAAGCACCCGCATGGTTTTATCTTGGGGATTGACTCTCACCAACAGCATGGTATCGCTAGTACCAGCAAAACTTTCCGGCGAACCTTCAACCGTACCGGGTACGGGTTCGATTCCCAAAACCAAAATATTCATTGGTTTTTTGAGTTGGTATTGAGAAATATTACTCCACAAAGCCCCAGGTAATGGCGCATCGTCAGCATCTATTGGGGACCATCCCAACTCATCTTCAGTTTTATCTACTCCACTCCATAACGGAGTCCAAAGCGCCAAACTTGATACCAGTAAACCCGATAAAGTGATCCCCATGACAACTGTCAGAATCCAAAACAGCCATCTGGGCATCGCCAAACCCAGGCGATAATAAAGCTGACTGGGAATAGAACCCGTTTTTTTATTTGACTTTGGTTCGATCGGAACTAACTGATTATCTGTAGAAGCTCGATTTAGTAACTCTTGCTCCCGTTCGTAAGTTTCGCGATCGTTCCAACTTTCTACTTGTTTAACCACAACTAACTCCCCACTAACCAATCCCTAACGTAATCTTAATTCAAGCCAAAAATATTGCCACTTTAAAAGCCCACTGTACACTTGAAGTGTCGTAAATTAGGTAGGTAAGACAACATGACTAGTCGATTGTTCCCCGTAATTCTTGCAGGTGGTAAAGGCGAACGTTTTTGGCCCCTTTCTCGACGAACCCGACCCAAACAATTTTTAAATCTTGATGGCACCTCTCGAAGCTTAATGCAAGCCACTGCCGATAGGCTGCTGCCGCTGACTGATGGATGGGATGACCTATGGGTAATAACTTCTAGTCTCATAGCAGAAGGCGTGAAAGAACAATTACCAGAATTGCCGGAAGCCAACTTGCTTGTAGAACCACAAGGAAGAGATACGGCAGCAGCAGTTGCCTGGGCTAGTTTAGAAATTAAAAAGCGTTATGGCGAAGACGCGATTATTGGTTTTTTCCCTGCGGATCACTGGATTGCCGACCAAGAGGCTTTTGCAAGTACATTAAGTGCAGCAGCAGAGTTAGCGGCACAAAATCCGGCGATCGTAACTTTGGGGATCAAACCAACATTTCCATCAACAGGCTACGGCTACATAGAACAAGGTGAAAAATTTGGTAGCTTTAACAACTTGCCAGCCTATCACGTTAACCGCTTTACTGAAAAGCCCGACCGAGAAACAGCAGAAACTTTTTTACAAACGGGGCGCTTTAGCTGGAATAGCGGAATGTTTATTTTTCGAGCAGGCGTTGTTATTAAAGAGCTATATACTCATGCTCCCCAAATCATCGAACCCATCGATAAAAACGGTCCCGAAATTTATCCCCAACTGCCCAAACTAAGCGTAGACTATGCCTTAATGGAAAAGACCAATCTAGCATACGTCTTACCAGTCGAATTTGGCTGGGACGATTTAGGAGATTGGAACGCCATTGAAAGACTGCTCAAAAAAGAAAAAGAACCAAACGTCGAATTAGCTACTCATGTAGGATTAGACACCAAAGGAGCCATTCTTTACGCCAGCAATGAAGATGATGTAATTGTTACTATCGGGCTTGAAGATGTAGTCGTCGTTCGCGACAAAAATGTCACCCTGATTGTTAAAAAAGAACGCACCCAAGAAATCAAGCAGGTACTCAAAACTCTACAATCCGATTCCCGCTTTACCGAATTACTTTAAAGTCACTATTCACTATAGAGTAACTATGTCTTAAGGATAATCGATTCGCGATTGGGTAAGAGGAAATACAAAAAATCCACCGTACCCAATCGCCCAAAATCCAGAACCTAATACCTAAAGTCAAAATATACAAACAAAACTTCAAACTCTTGACAGAAGCATAAAAGCTATTTTTTCTACTAGTATAACTATTCGGTCAACAGTTAGCAGTGACCAGTTAAGAGAGAGGGGGTAGAGGGGGTAGAGGGGGTAGAAAATATTTAACTCCTAACTCATAACTCATAACTCCTAACTCCTAACTCCTAACTCCTAACTCCTAACTATTCCCCATGCCCAATTCCCATTCCCAATGCCCAATACACTAATTCTTATTAAAAAATGTTTCTAACTCAAACCGTTCCTCGTCAAAGAGAAATTATTGAAGTTTTATTCCGCAATGGCTGGGATTATATGCGGCGGCTGATTACTCTTGGTAAAGCCGATAAACCCCAGCTACCTCCTCCTGCGGTGTTGAAGAATATTTTGGTGGATTTGGGTCCTGTTTATATAAAACTGGGTCAATTACTTTCTACTCGTCCGGATTTGCTGAGTGCGTCTTATATTGACGAACTTTCAACGCTACAAGATGATGTACCTCCCGTACCTTGGGCAGATGTAGAAATACTGATTCGCAAACAGCTAAAAGGTCCTTTAGAAGAAAGCTTTTCTACAATTAATCCCGTACCTGTAGCTGCGGGTTCGATCGCTCAAACACATAAAGCTACTCTTGTCAATGGGCAGAAAGTCGCAATGAAGGTGCAGCGTCCGGGAATTGAACTCACCGTTGACCAGGATATTGCTTTAATTCAAGGTATCGCCGAATTAGTTGCTCGGACTGATTTTGGACAAGCGAATGATATTAAGGCGATCGCGGATGAATTTTGTACCGCGCTAAAAGCTGAATTAGATTTTACACGGGAAGCTGGTTTTACAGATCAGCTACGACGCAATTTATCAGAAAGTAAATGGTTCGATCCTGAAGATATAGTTGTTGCCAAAATTTACTGGGAGTTAACTTCGCCCAAATTAATGGTGATGGAATGGCTTGATGGTGCGCCCATTTTATCGGCAACTATACCCAATGAGAATAATAAAGAGACGAATCAGGAAACAGAACGTCAAAGAGTTACCAGCCTGCTATTTGCTGTTTTTTGTCAGCAACTATATGTAGATGGTTTCTTTCATGCAGATCCCCATCCCGGCAACATATTTTATCTCAATGACGGTCGCGTCGCCTTGTTAGACTGCGGTATGGTAGGAAGACTCGACCCCCGTACCCAGCAAATATTGATAGAAATGCTGCTGGCGATCGTGGATTTAGATGCTCCCAGGTGCGCTCAGTTGACTTTGCAGTTATCAAGTGCATCCAAGCCAGTGGATATGTCGCGTCTGGAAGGTGATTTTGACCGGATGCTGCGAAAATATTTCAATCTCAGTTTAGCTCAACTTAATCTTTCTGAGATAGTTTACGAAGTTTTTCAAGTTGCTCGCAACAACAACATCCGCTTACCCAGCAACATGGGATTGTACGCTAAAACCATCGCCAATTTAGAAGGATTAGCACGAGGATTCAACCCAGAAATAAATTTCATCGAAGAAATCAAACCTTTTTTAACAGACTTATTCCGTCAACAATTAGTAGGAGATTCACCCCTTCGTTCTCTTTTGAGAACCGCACTGGATTTAAAAAGTCTTTCCCTACAATTCCCCCGTCAAATTGAATATTTATTAGAACGGGTAACAACAGAAACCTTGCAGTGGAACTTAAATGTCAAAGGTTTAGACGGTTTGCGCCGCACCACAGACGATGCAGCCAATAGGTTATCTTTTAGCGTCTTGGTAGGTTCGCTGATCATGGGTGCAGCAATTATATCCACCAACGCTCAAACCGCCCAGTTATCTTTAATCAGTAACGTTTTATTTGCTGCTGCAAGTTTATTAGGATTGTGGTTAATCTTTAGTATTTTACGCTCCGGACGATTGCGGTAACGCGGGAGATGGGGAGATGGGGAGATGGGGAGATGGGGAGATGGGGGGACAAGGTTTTATAACCCATCTTGTAGTGCGAGCATCTTGCTCGCTAGCTGTTTAACCCCCAATGCCCGATGCCCAATTCCCAATGCCCAATTCCCAATGCCCAATTCCCAATTCCCAATTCCCAATTCCCGATGCCCAATTCCCAATGCCCAATGCCCAATTCCCAATGCCCAATGCCCAATGCCCAATGCCCAATGCCCAATTCCCAATGCCCAATGCCCGATGCCCAATTCCCAATGCCCAATTCCCAATTCTCAATTCCCAATTACCAATTCCTATTTAACTTTAACCTTTGACCTTTAACCTTTAACCTTAATATTATGCATCGCCGTATTATTTAATCTATATCTATGTCTATCATCATTGCTCAAGATTTGAGCAAAGTTTATCCAGTCGCTATTAAGGAACCGGGTATTAAAGGTACAGTCTCTCATTTCTTTCGCCGCAAGTACCGGGAAATTAAAGCTGTTAATAATGTTTCTTTTGAAATTGCACCGGGTGAGGTGGTTGGTTTTTTGGGAGCAAACGGTGCGGGGAAAACTACTACTCTCAAAATGCTGACTGGGTTAATTCATCCGAGTAGCGGTAATGTAAGAGTCGCAGGCAACATTCCGTTTAGTCGTAAAGAAGCTTTTTTACAGCAAATTACTTTGGTAATGGGGCAAAAACAGCAGTTGTTATGGGATTTACCCGCTCTGGATTCTTTAAAAATTAATGCTGCTGTCTACAGTATTCCCGATAAAGAATTTCGCACACGAGTGGGAGAGTTAACGGAAATGCTTTCACTTGAAAATAAATTGACTCAACCCGTGCGAAAAATGTCTTTAGGGGAGCGCATGAAGGCTGAGTTATTAGCGGCGCTTTTACATCGTCCCCAGGTATTATTTTTAGATGAACCGACTTTAGGATTGGATGTTAACGCTCAAGTTAACGTGCGGGATTTTTTGCGCGAATACAATCAGCGCTACCAAGCAACGGTTTTATTAACCAGTCACTACATGGCGGATATTACAGCTTTATGTAAACGAGTGCTGTTGATTCATCAAGGGCAATTGATGTATGACGGCAGTTTAGATGGACTTTTGGAAAGGTTTGCACCTTATCGAGTGGTTAATTTGGAGTTAGCACAAGCCGTAGATACAGTTACATTGGAGACATATGGCGAAGTTAAGGTTCACGACGGCAGAATGGTTGGTTTTATGATTCCTCAAGAAAAACTTACCAGTACGGTAGCGCGTATTTTGACCGATCTAGAAGTAGTTGATTTAACAGTTACAGAACCACCTGTAGAAGAAGTGATTGGGAAAGTATTTCAAGCGGGAGGGGTGGATAGTTAGCAGTGAACAGTGAACAATTATCAATGTTGGGAATAATTACATTTTTGGGTTTTGAATTAACCTGAGTTCGATGCGAAAAAACGACCTCTCAAACACGTTTCACAGGCGACTTTGGGTTGAGAAGTAGGGTTTTTAGATGGGAGTATCTGTAACACCTTTACAAATTTTCTAAAAACCCAACTTCTGACGATTCTCCCTTCCCGCTCTAAAATTACCAATATCTTTCTACTTCTTATATATCCGATCGATTCTCAACTAAACGCAGCCAGCGATACCCGTATGCTTCTAGTTCAACTGAATGGGAATTGTCTTCAATTTGTTTGTATTTTTTGTCGCCGAGTAAATCAATTAAATGCTGTGCGTCAAATTGATTTAAATCCAGCTTAATTTTACAAGCTTCCCCGGCAAAGTTATGAATGGCGATAACTACATTACCCTTCCATTCGCAACTGTGAGCTAAAACGCTTTTAGATTTCGTCTCTAGAATCTGCCACTTTCCCCAACCAAATTCCGGACAGTCTTTACGGGTGCGAATTGCTCTTTCCATCCAGTTGAGCAGGGATGTTTCATCCCGCCGTTGATCTAGTACGTTAAGTTGTTTATACCCATACTCGCCATCGGTAATTACAGGTCGTACCAACGTCTCTGGTGCTACCGTCGAGAAACCACCGTTTTTCTGATTTGACCACTGCATCGGCGTGCGGATGCTGTTGCGTTCTTTTAAAGATAAGTCATCACCCATGCCAATTTCTTGTCCGTAACGCAAAACTGGCGTACCGGGTAAAGTCAACATCAAGCTGTATATTAGTTTGAGACGGCGACGATCGTTGTCTAATAAGGGCGGCATTCGACGACGCACACCGCGATCGTAAACCCAAGTCTTTTCTTTATCTGGAGCAAACTTAGCCGCAAATTCATCGCGTTCGGCTTGAGTAAGTTTATCGAGTGAAAGTTCATCGTGATTGCGGATGAAGTGCGCCCACTGCGCCATTTGTGGAATTTCTGGTGATGACTTTAACGCCTCGATAATTGGCGCTACCTGTTCTCGTACCAGCGCTAGCATAATACCTTGATTGGCAATGAAGTGAAACAGCAGATGCATTTTTTCGCCATCCCCGAAATATTGAGGAACTTGCTCCATTTTGACGTTTGCTTCTGCTAACAAGATTGCATCTCCCATCCGCCACGAAAGCAGATTTCGCATTTCTTTTAAATATAGATAAGGATCGGAAACTTCTGCGGTGTCTTCGATTCCCTTCAACTCAATCAGAAATGGTGCAGCATCAATTCGGAAGCCAGAAACACCTAGTTCGAGCCAAAAGCCCATAATTTTATAGATTTCCTCGCGCACCTCCGGGTTGGTAATATTTAAATCGGCTTGATGTTTGTAGAAACGGTGGAAGTAATAAGCCTCGGCTTTTTCGTCGTAAGTCCAAGTCGATTCCTGTACCCCAGGAAAAATAACTCCTTCATCTGCATCTGCGGGTTTTTCCTCAGACCATACGTAAAAATCCCTATATTTAGAGTTTTTATCGTTACGAGCGGCTTGGAACCAAGGATGTTGAATTGAGGTATGGTTAACTACTAAATCGATAATTATCCGCAAACCCCGTTCGCGAGCGTGACGGGTAAATTCGACAAAATCACCCAAATTTCCCAAACGCGGATCGACGCTGTAAAAGTCCATCACATCGTATCCGTCATCTCGGTTGGGTGTAGGATAAAACGGTTGCAGCCAAATACAGGTAATTCCTAGTCCGGAAATGTATTCTAAGCGTTGGGTAAGTCCTTGAAAATCGCCGACTCCATCGCCATTACCATCCATGAATACTTCTACATCAAGGCAGTAAATAATGGCATTTTTATACCACAAATCCAGCATAGAAATATTTCCCCTCTATAAAATGCAGTCACAATAATTGCACCAGAATCGGATACATTCGGCAACCTGCTACAGGAGATAGTTTTCTCAACGTCATTCTTGAAAACTGATAATTTACCTATTTCAGACGATCGCCTTTTATTTCTTCAAGTAGATTTATTGTTTATTTATTCAAGCTAAATTAACAAATATTATTATTTAATCTCATCTTCGTAATATGCAGTTAAAGCTGAAAAATAAACTTGTAAAACAGGAGGTAAAAGCCGCACTTGCTGCGGAGCCCTATGAATCTGCTGAAATTATTGGCTTAGTTTATGTAAGCGATGCGATACCTGGTATCAAGCGTCAGCGTAAGGGTAAAGGATTTTGCTATTACGATGCGGAAGGGGAAAAAATTTGTTGTGAAGATGAATTGGAGAGAATAAAAGCTCTCGTCATACCTCCCGCTTGGGATGAAGTATGGATTTGTAGCGATGTGAGAGGACATTTACAGGCTACGGGAAGGGATGAAAAAGGACGAAAACAGTACCGCTATCACGCACATTGGCGGAAAATCCGTTCTCAAACTAAGTTTAATCGCACAATTGCTTTTGGTTTGGCTTTACCCAAAATTCGGGAACAGGTACAAAAAGATTTAAGAAAACACGGTTTACCTAGAGAAAAGGTAATAGCCGCGATCGCCAAGCTTTTGGAAACTACTAAAATTCGCGTGGGTAACGAACAGTATGCCCAGAGGAATAAGTCTTTCGGCTTAACGACAATGAAGCAGCGTCATGTTGATATTTCCGGTTCGCGGTTGCGATTTAAGTTTCGTGGTAAAAGTGGTGTAGACCATGATATCGAATTATGCGATCGGCGTTTGGCGAAGATTGTTAAGCGGATTCAAGAATTACCCGGACAAGAATTGTTTCAATTTATCGATGATGATGATAAACGTCAGTCGATTGATTCTGCCGATGTCAATGATTACCTTAAAGAAATTACCGATTTAGATTTTACCGCTAAAGATTTTCGTACTTGGTTTGGAACCGTATTAGCAGCGGAAGAGTTATATGAATTTGGTAAATTTGAATCGGAAAAACAAGCTAAAAAAAATATTGTTCAAGCAATTAAAAATGTAGCGCAAGAATTGGGAAACCGTCCCGCAACTTGCCGTAAGTATTACGTTCATCCGGGAATTTTAGCAGCGTACAAAGACGGTTCGTTATTCTCCGAAATTGATAAAGTAAATAAAACGGATAAAGATAAAGATAAAGATAAAGATAAAGATAAAGATAAAGATAAATCAAAATTGCGTCCGGTAGAACAAGCAGTATTGAATATTTTAGAACAACATTTATTGCAAGAAGTTCAAGAAAACGAATAATCTTGAATTTTTATTTATTATATAGCAGTAATTTCTGATTCTTCTCCTTCGGATTATAGATTTATTTTTTAATACAAAGGTTTAAACTAAAACAGTCATAATAGTAACTGCTAACTGCTAACCGTTCACTAATTACTGGTAACTGATAAATGGATAAATTAAATGTAGACGTACAAACAGATTTAATTAAAGCAATTCAGGGACACGCTGACGGCGTATCATTTGAAGGTAAAGGATTAAAATTTAAAGACATTCGCCTTTCTGAAATTCAGATAAAAACTGATGATATTGATATAAATCCGCTCAAAGTTTTGTTGGGAGAAGTCGAATTAGATCATCCGATAAACGTAGATACTCGAATTGTTATAGAAGAAGCCGATATCAATCAAGCTTTAAAATTAGATTTAGTTCGCAATATATTATATAAGTTTTTAACATTCCATACTGATGAATTGATTGTTAGTATGTATCCGGAAAATCTCCAGCTTCACTTACCAGGAAATAATAAAATTGAAATCGAAGGTGAAATAGTTTTAGATTCAGGTCGAGAAAAGAAACCTTTAGGTTTAAAAGCTGATGTGCGTTTGGAATCTTTAGAAAAGCCAATTATACTTGATAGCTTTAAATGCAACACTCCAGAAGGAATTAATTTAGAAGTGATGAATGCTTTGATAGGCAAAATAAATCAAGTGCGGAAATCACCTTATTTTAAGATGAAAGAGGCTGCTATACGCATCAATCGTCTAGAAGTGCAACAAGGTAGTATAATATTACTGGCTCAAATCAATATTCAACAAATACCCGATAATATAGACTTAAAGTCATAAATTTTATTAGATGTTTATATAACTTCAGTATGATGTAACTTTTTACAAGTATCATTAATATAAGTTAATCCATATATTCCATATTTAGAACTATTAACTATGCAACAATATGATGTTGTAATTATCGGTGCCGGACACAACGGATTAGTTTGTGCTGCTTACTTATTGAAAGCTGGCTATAGTGTAGCAATATTAGAAAAACGTTCAATACCCGGTGGAGCGGCGACTACAGAGGAACTTTTACCCAAAGAAGCACCGGGATTTATGTTTAATTTGTGTGCGATCGACCACGAATTTATTCACTTAGGACCTGTTGTTGAAGAATTAGAATTAGAAAAATACGGGTTGGAATATTTATATTGCGATCCGGTTGTATTTTGTCCCCATCCAGACGGAAAGTACTTCTTAGGACATAAGTCTTTAGATAAAACTTGTGCGGAAATCGCTCGTTACTCTCAACGCGATGCTGTAAAGTATAAGGAATTTACAGAATATTGGCAGCGGGCTTTGGGTGCAATGATTCCCATGTTCAACGCACCACCGAAGTCAATTTTAGATATTGCTGGTAATTACAATATTACGAAGATAAAAGATTTATTTTCAGTAATTGGTTCGGTAGACAAAACGCTGGACTTTATACGTAATATGTTAACCAGTGGCGAAGATATTCTTAACGAATGGTTTGATTCGGAATTTCTCAAAGCACCTTTAGCCAGACTTTGCGCTGAATTGGGTGCGCCACCTTCGCAAAAAACCCTTGCTATTGGTGCGATAATGATGGCGATGCGTCACAATCCAGGTATGGCAAGACCTCGCGGTGGTACTGGTGCATTAATTAAAGCTTTAGTGAATTTAGTCACAAGCAAAGGTGGCGTTATTTTAACCGAACAACACGTAGAAAAAATATTGATTGATAACGGTAAAGCTGTAGGAGTTCGGGTTGCGGGTGGTAAAGAGTATCGCGCAAAAGAAGCGGTAATTTCTAACATTGACGCGAAACGAGTATTCATGCAAATGGTAGATAAAAGCGATGCAGATGCAGCCGATCCAGACTTACATGAAAGATTAAAACGTCGCATTGTTAATAATAACGAAACCATCCTTAAAATTGACTTAGCATTAAACGAACCGCTACATTTTGAACATCACGAACACAAAGACGAATATTTAGTTGGTTCAATATTAATTGCCGATTCAGTAACTCATGTAGAACAAGCTCATAGCTTATGTACTTTGGGTCAAATTCCCGATGCCGATCCTTCAATGTACGTCGTAATGCCAAGCTTCCGCGACCCCAGTTTAGCACCTCCAGGAAAGCATACTGTGTGGATTGAATTTTTTGCTCCTTATCAAATAAAAGATGCCGAAGGTACTGGTTTAAATGGTACCGGATGGACTGATGAATTGAAAAATAAAGTAGCAGATAGAGTTATAGATAAACTAGCTGATTACTCGCCAAACGTGAAAAATGCAACTATCGCTCGTGCTGTAGAAAGTCCTGCCGAATTAGGTGAAAGATTGGGTGCTTACAAGGGGAATTACTATCACATTGATATGACTTTAGACCAGATGATTTTCTTCCGTCCCCTACCCGAAATCGCCAATTATAAAACCCCAATTGAACACTTGTATTTAACAGGTGCGGGAACTCATCCAGGTGGTTCAATTTCCGGAATGCCGGGACGAAATTGTGCTAGGGTATTTTTGCAGCATAAGCAACCCATGCAGCAGAGTTTGAAGGATGCGAAAGAAGCGATCGCTAATACCTTTGAGTCGATGTTCAAGAGCAAGTAAAACTTTTTTACAACCCGATTAACCCGCACCCTCGAAGGGTGGGGAACCACCATTACAAAGCCCACCGTTAACGTGGGCTAAATTATAGTAGTAGGTAGGGTGTGTTATGGCGATCGCCTAACGCACCAAATACAATCTAATTAATTTTAAAATTCAAACATCAATTACCCTACTCCATATCCCGTTAAAGGTCGTTTATAAGGCGGATGTAAACCTAATATAATATCATTTTTTAATACACCCATTTCTATTAATTCTTCTGCTAGATCGGCTTCTGTCATATTGCGTTGAATCCAGATTTTTCCATCTTTTATATCTATATGAATCAAACAATTATAAATTCGTTTAAGCCCTTCCCAACCAACATCTAAAACTTGGTAATGATTGCCTTCTGTATCAAATACAAGCTGACATTCGACATCAGAGTCTGCATTACTATACTCATAATCTGCATGAGATTTTAATAATTGGCGAACTATTTGACAATATTTTTCTAATTGTTCCATTGGATAATTACCTCCTTAAGTGGATCGTAAACTAACAATAATATTTGATAAAACTTAACAGCTTCTTGAGTAAATCGTTCTTGAAAAAAAGATTCAAATGTATCAATAGGAACAGCGAGATATAAAACTCTATCAGCTTCGCTCATCTATAATGCTAAACGATAGTTTAAAAATTGCCCTAATGCCGAATGAAAATCAGTATTTGTAGGTTGGGTTAGACACGAAAAAAATCTAGATTACAACGAACAATTATTGTTAATCGTGTCGTAACCCAACATTACGATTGTAAAAAAACAATTTTATCCGAAACTATTAGGGTATTGGTCTTCATAAGCACAATTACTAAACATTTTGAATCAATATTAAAGTTTGAATTTAAACATTTCCAATTTTGGCTTTTTGTTTTTTTTAAGTTTTATTTTTGTTGGCTTAATATACTTACTAACTGTCTTTTTAGCTTTACTTAATTTTTTATTCGTATTTGTAATCCTCTGCTTCAATATTTTATCTATTTCGGATACAACTCGTTTAGGTATTTCCTCAACTTGTTTACTTCTGTGCTTGCCTGTCTTACAACGATAAGCGAAATGCTCGCAGTTGTTGAAAATAAGATGATATTTCTTTTCTTTTAATCGTTTTTTAGCTCTTTTAACTACAGCTTCAGCAGGATAACATTCCTTATATTTTTTTATATGTATTTTTTTACGACAACGAAATTTATCTAAACTAGTACATATAATTTGGTTTTCCCAATAATGGATTACCTTTTTATCGCCAATGTAAATTCCATGATGAGTGTATTTGAAATCTTCATAGCGAAAATAAACGTAAATATGCTCGCCCTTTTTCATTTTTTGAAATTAAATCTATATATACAAACTTTATAACTGAGATATTTATAGTAGTCGTCAGAGAAATAACGTAAAAATTATCAATGCCAAAAATATAGATATTCAGGCAATTTATTATAGATATAGGACTTATGAAATTGTCACAATACCCGGTTGGTGCGTGACGCTACAAGTCTTATTACTACGTTCATATTTTTTCGTAGCGTCACACACCCTACAATAAAATTGTGGCAGTTGCGTAAGTCCTAAGATAGTTACAATCAACTTATAGCTTTACCTCAATAGAAAATATGACTTCTGAAACCGTTACTTTACAAATTCCAGAAACACTTTATCAACGCTTAGTAAATACTGCTCGTGCAACTCAACGTCCAATTGAAGAAATAATGCTTCGTGCTTTACAAGTTGGTAGCCCACCATCTTGGGATGATATACCTGAAGAGTTTCAAACTGAAATTGCAGCATTAGATAAACTCGACGATAATACGCTTTGGCAAATATTTCATAGTTGTAAAACAATAGCTGACATGGAAAGATATAATATTCTACTTGAGGCAAATTCTAACGGCACGATTACACAAGCTCAAAAATTTGAACTTATGAATTTGCGTCATCAAGCTGACCTTTTTATGTTAAAAAAAGCTCAGGCAGCAGTATTACTACGCTGGAGAGGGCATCATGTGCCAAATCCTTAATTTATTCTAATTTCTACATATATTTCCGACACTTTAAAAAATCAAATTTTAAATAATGATAAAAGATGTTGCTGTTATTGCTTGACTACTGAAGCAAATAGCGGAATACCGATGAGCTTTTACCATATTAAGCCAGTGTCAAAAGGTGGAAAAACTATATTTGAAAATCTTTGTTTAGCTTGTCGTTCGTGCAATGAATTTAAGTCAGATAATACCGAAGCTGTAGACCCTTTAACAGGTGAATCTGTAGCAATTTTTAATCCTCGTACACAAGCATGGTCTAATAATTTTACATGGAGTCCGGATAGCATAAAAGTTGAAGGTTTAACGGCAATTGGTAGAGCGACAATTGTTGCCCTTAGAATGAATAATCCTGTAATTGTTGTTGCTAGAAGACGATGGACAATTAGCGGTTGGCATCCACCTATTGATTAATTCTGTAAATCTCTATCTTTTTATTCATACAATGTCATCCCCACTACAGATGACAAAATATATACAGAACTGATGCAATAGATGTAGCGTAGTCAATGCACCAACATGAAACAACGAGTTTTAATCTTAGGAGGAAGGGGACGCATCGGTAGTAGTGTTGCCCAAGATATCGCCAAGCATACGCAGGCAGAAATCACTGTTACTGGACGCACCGCTGTCAAAAAGGGACATGACACGTCTTTACAATACCTTGCTTTGGATTTAGCGGAAACTGAAAAACTACGTGAAGCTATTTCTAATACCGATATTGTTGTTCATTGTGCGGGTCCTTTTCACTACCGAGATACTACAGTTTTACAAATCTGCATTGAACAAGGTGTTAACTATGTAGATGTTAGCGACCATCGTTCCTATACTAGCAAAGTATTAACCCTTCACGAACAAGCAGTCGAAAAAGGCATAACGGCAGTAATTAATTCGGGTATTTTCCCCGGTATTTCTAATAGTATGGTGCGTCAATGTGTTGAACAGTTCGATCGGGCAGAAAAGATACATTTAAGTTATATTGTGGCGGGTTCCGGTGGTGCTGGGGTAACTGTAATGCGAACTACGTTTTTAGGCTTGCAAAACCCCTTTGAAGCATTGATAAATGGTAAATGGGAAATAGTTAAACCCTACACCGATAGAGAAAGAATTACTTTCCCACAACCCTACGGACAAAACGGAGTTTACTGGTTTGATATGCCAGAAACATTTACTTTACCAAAAGCTTTTCCTACAGTTAAAAGCGTAATTACTAAGTTTGGTTCGGTTCCCGATTTATACAATCGTTTAACTTGGATAGCGGCGAATGTATTTCCTAAATCATGGATACAGAATCGCGGTGGTGTAGAATTTTTAGCTCAAGTTAGTCATTTTATGACCGATGTTAGCGATCGCTTAAGTGGAATCGGTGTAGCAATTCGTTCGGAAGTTACGGGAATAAAAGATGGTGAAACAAAAAGTTATTGTTCTACTTTAGCCCATGAGAACACCGCAGTAGCTTCCGGCTACGGTACGGGTAGTATCGTTCAATTGTTAACAGAAGGTAAATTAAATAAACCGGGAGTTTACACGGTAGAGGAAGCATTATCAACCAATTTGTTTGAAGAAATGATGCAAAGTAGAGGAATCAAGATTAATCAACAATGGATATAAAAATCATTCGTAAGTTTATTGATTTATGCATCTTTTGATAGAAGGAACTTTTTCAAAAAGAAACGTAGGATACTTTTTAGTTAGAAAATTTTGCAAGAAGTTGTTTATATTTCTAACTAAATAGGATAAAGATAAAGGTTCAAAATCAGAGGGAAATTTATGCAAAGCTTTGTATCATCTTTTAAACAAATATTGCGCCGCAGTGTTGTTTTGAGCTTAATGCTTTTTATGGTTGTATCAACATTGTTTTTTGCACAACAACCTAGTTATGCTTATCCTGCTTCGGAAACTACAAAACTAACTCCACAGGAAAAAATTGACCGAGCTTATACTTTCAGTGAAGGTGTTGGACGTAGGGAAGAAGTAAAGCAAGAATCTTATGAAGAAGCGATAGAGGAATCTGAAAATCCTGAAAAAGCCTACGAAGAAAATACTAAGGATTATAGAAAAGAAATGCAACCAGCCGTAATCGAAAAAGCAGAAGAATTGGTTGAAACTGTAACGGGAAAATAATACTTAGTTGAATTCGCAACTAATAATAACCTATAGGTAATGGATACCAGCATACAACGGCGATCTATTACCTATTATAATTTTTGCTAATGAGTATTATAATTAAAATAAGCAAAACCGAATGCATACCTAAAAGTCTGTTAAATCTTAAAAAAATATGTAATCTTATTATTAAGTCTAAAAAAAATAGCTCTTTATATGGGATATAAAGCAAAAAACGTCTGCTTATTGCTTTTGCTTTACTGTTGTTATAAATACAATAACCAGTTACATTCAAAATAGAGCTAGTGCTATATAGGGTTTATATATGCTTGTGCTTGCCTCATTCATGCCATTAACTATATTAATGTCTTATGGTTTTCTCAAGTTCTAATCTACAAAGGCATACAAACTGTATTTCTAAGTTATTTTTGACAAATTTTGGCGATTATTGCAAAAAGCATTTATCTTTGTTTTCTGAAAATTCAGTTGTTTTAATTGTTGATAATGATGCTGATAACCTGCTATTAACAGAACAAATAGTAAAATTATTAGGTTACTGTGCAATTACTGCTCGAAACGGTGAAAGTGCTTTACAAATGATTGAGAAATACCAGCCAGCGCTGGTATTGTTAGAAGTAATGTTACCCGAAATCGACGGTATTAATGTCGCTAGGTATTTACGGAAAAACAAGAATTTTGTTCCTGTTATTGCTCTGACTAGTTTACCTAGCGATCTATTTCGAGATGAAGCCTTAATAGCAGGTTGTAATGGATATGTTGAAAAACCTTTTCAAATAGAATATTTAGAAACTGCAATCAAGCAGCTTCTTTTCATACCTTCTACTTCATTTATTAATCCGGTAAAGCATTAGTTTTTGTCTGACTTGCAATATGTTTGTTGTACCAACCCATCAACGGAGTTGCACTGACTCCATGTAGCAGTACTGAAACAACAACAGTAGTATAAGTTATCCAAGCAATTTGTTCGGCTAATTCTCCTTTTAAACCGCTACCAAGAGCATATGCAAGATAGTATAAAGAACCGACTCCGCGAATGCCAAACCAGCCGAACAACCAACGTTTTTGAGGATAAACTTTTTGATTATCCGGATTTTTTATACTACGTTTACCGATGGTGCTAATAAAAACTCCTAAAGGTCTAATTAAGAAGAACAATAATAATATTACTATAATTGATTGAGGCGCAAAATCAACCATTGGTTGATAGAGTAATATTGTTCCTAATAATAAAATTGTTCCTATTTCTAGAAGCTTTTCAACTTGTTCGATAAATTCTAATTGCATTAATGGTTTTTCTGGGTCATAATCATAACTTCTCTGCATCGTTAAACCAGCTACAAATACTGCTAAAAAGCCATAACCGTTGACAACTTCTGTCACAGAATAAGTCAGGAAAATTGCACTTAAAGCAATAAAATCTTCCATTAGATTATCGACAGAATAACGTTCTTTAATTTTTTTATCGAGCCAGACAATCGCTTTGGCAACGATAAAACCCATAATAATACCAGCACCGATCGCCCAAATTAAATCAACTCCTACCCAAGATTTAATCCAGTTATCCCAATTGTCATCTTTTAAAGCATAAAGACCAAAATAAACAAAGGGGAAAGCTAACGCATCATTTAGTCCACCTTCGCTAGTTAAACCGAAACGCAATTCATCATTATCATGTGTATCTTTTAATTGAATTGCAGAAGCTAATACGGGGTCAGTTGGTGCTAAAATTGCTCCTAATAAAATTGCCCCAGCCCAATCCATTCCAAGCAAAAACTTGCCGACAGCAGCAATAGCAAGAATTGAAATTGGCATCAAAATTCCTATTAGCCTCAAGGTAATATCCCAAGCTCGTAACTTCAAAGGTCGAACAATTTTTAAACCGCAGCCAAACACAGAAATAATTACTACCATTTCTGTTAACCGTTTGAGCAATTCAGTATTAAATATACCCTCTTTACGCAGTTCAACTAAACCAAAACCGTATTGTCCGATAACAATACCAACTATCAGATAGATGATGGCATAGGAAAAAGGCGATCGCGCAATTACACCCGAACCCAAGGTTACAAACAGTAAGAGAAAACCAATAACAAATAGATTCAGAATATAAATATCATCAAGAACAAGTAGATTCATAATATAAATATGATTCATAAACTTTTTTATTCCTCCTATAACTACATAATTATGCTAGTTTAAAAGCAAAGTTAACAATTCTACATCATCCACAGATAGATTTAGTAAAACAGCTTTATGTACCAATTGAGTTAATTAAATCTAACCAATAGCAGTTCAAAACCGTTAGTCTATTAGTACAAGTATTATTTATAGTAGCGGCGATGATACAGGTAAAAGGACCAAAAACTCCCAGATTTGCTCAATTGATTGAGTGGGTTTTCAATCCCTTGCAATTAATGGAAAAATCTGCAAAAACTTATGGAGACACTTTTAAATTATTTTTGGTTGGAAATTATCCGATGGTGTTTGTCAGCCATCCTCAAGCTATCAAGGAAATTTTCAACGCTAACCCCGATAAGTTTGATATAGGTAGGGGAAACGAGTTAGTTGCATCCTTATTAGGAGAACAATCCTTAATTTTACTCGATGGCGCACCACATCAACGCCAGCGCAAATTATTAACGCCACCGTTTCATGGAGATAGAATGAAATCTTATGGCGAGTTAATTTGTGAAATTACCGAAAAAGTTATTAGCAATTGGAAAATTGGCGAACCTTTCGATGTTCGTACTTCCATGCAAGAAATTTCCCTCAGCGTTATTTTACAAGCAGTATTCGGACTAACTGAAGGGGAACGTTACGACGAAATGAAACAGTTAATCGGTTCAATATTAGATATATCCGGTTCCCCATTAAAAGCGATGCTGGTATTCGTACCTTTTTTACAAAAAGATTTAGGTGCTTGGAGTCCCTGGGGTAGCTTTCTGCGACAGCAAAAACGGCTTGATGAATTATTATACGCTGAAATTGAAGAACGCAGAGATAAACCAGATGCATCTCGCGAAGATATTTTATCCTTAATGATGGCTGCAAGGGACGAACAAGGGCAACCCATGACAGACCAAGAAATGCGCGACGAATTGATGACATTATTAGTCGCGGGACACGAAACCACTGCCTCATCGTTGACTTGGGCGTTTTACTGGATTCATCATCATCCCGAAATACGCGAAAAATTATTAGCGGAATTAGATACAGTTGATACCAAGGAAGATTTAAGTGCGATCGCCAAATTACCCTACTTAAATGCAGTTTGCGCCGAAACATTACGCATATATCCCATCGCTTTAGTTGCTTTCCCACGAATTAATAAAGCAGCGATCGAGATAATGGGTTACGAATATCCTCCAGAAACATGGTTAATGCCGTGTATTTATTTAACCCATCATCGCGAGGATTTGTATCCACAACCAAAACAGTTTAAACCAGAAAGATTTATTGAAAAACAGTATTCACCTTATGAATATTTACCCTTTGGTGGCGGTAATCGTCGCTGTATCGGTATGGCGTTTGCCTTGTTTGAAATGAAACTGGTATTAGCAACAGTGTTGAGAAATTTAGATTTGAGTATAGTTAATAACCATGAAGTTAAACCAACCCGTCGCGGGGGTACGTTAGCGCCTTCTGGGGGTAAGTGGTTGATGGTGACTCGGAAAAGGGATGTGAAAGTCAAGGTGGGGGTTTGATGCATACAGATAGCCCTCAGATTGAAATCTGGGGCTACACAAGCAAATTCCGCCTGCGCGGAATAATTTTTCTTATTTTTCCGATTTCCTCGTTCCTTGTCTCCGGCAAGGAATGCAGTTACTCAAGGCTCTGCCTTCGATTCAATGTAGTGCGAGCATCTTGCTCGCTGGTATCAATTTCCTCGTTCCTTGTCTCCGGCAAGGGATGCAGTTACTCAAGGCTCTGCCTTCGATTCAATGTAGTAACAGTATTTTTAATTTTTATAATATTCTTATCTTGTAAACGTTAACCTAGTATAATTACTGACTAATATTCAAAATTATTATATGGAACCTGTAGCAGTAATGATTGCTAGTAAAATATTAGAATTTGGTACCGAGAAAGTTTGTGAAAAAGTACTTTCTGGTATTGGTAGTAAGTTAAATCATAGCGATTTAGAAAAAGCTTTGAAAATCTCAGTTAAAACAGCTTGCGAACAAGAAGATGGATTATTCTATCGCTGTCAAACCGATGGTTTTAAAGGAACTGCAAAATTTTTAAATAAGTTTTTTACAGAAAAAGCAATTGAAGAATTACAAAAACCTTTGATAAACGAAGGTTTACCTGATATAGAATTTTTAACTAAAGCTCTTACACAAGAAGCTCGAAATCATTCCGAGATGCAGAAGATTAACGAATCTTATGTCAAGACTTGGATGGAAATTTTTGTCAGTACTTATTTTGAAAATACGAATACATATACAAGATTTCAAGTTGCGAAAGAAAACTATTTAAAACAGTTAGCAAACTGGTTTGACGATGTAAAATTTGCTGGTATCGCCGTACCGGGGCAAGAAGTAGAAAAGTCAGAGAAGCTGGCACAAATTTTTGTGATGCCAGATGTAGAGGAAGATGTAAAGAGAAAAGATTATTCTGCTATTGTTGATGAAATTACAGATATTGGCATCGGTAAACGTCAGCAAGAATTATTTTTAGAACAGCGTCAACGTGCTTTAATAAATCGTTCCGGTAATAAGTTTCTTGCTGACAAGCTTTTAATTCAAAGCGATCGTAAAAAGTTTGTGTTGTTAGGTGCGCCGGGTTCTGGTAAAACTACTTTGTTGAGCTACTTTGCTGTCATGCTAGCTCAAAATCAAGTTGAAAAATTAGGTTTAAATCCTGATGTTGATTATCTACCAATATTAATCAGAATGCGGGATTTATCGAGGCTGGGTGAAATTAGCATTCTCGATTATGCCAAGCAATTTGCGGAAAATTCCATGTCCGTAAAAAGCTTACCTGAAGGCTTCTTTGAGTATTGGCTAGAAGACGGAAGGGCATTAATTTTGCTTGATGGCTTAGATGAAGTTGCAGAAGAAAGCAAGCGTTACAAAGTAGTACAAAGAATTGAAAACTTTCTCGGACAATTTCAGCGCAACATTGCAATTATTACATCACGTCCGGCAGGTTACAAGCGCGACTTTTTTCGTACAGAAGAATTCCCGCACTACGAACTTTTAGCGTTTGATGATGACAAGGTAGAAGAATTCGTGAACCGTTGGTACGATAGCCGTTTTCAAGATAAAGCCGAAGCAGGAAGACGTAAGGAAAGCTTGCGGAAAGCATTAAATAACAATGAAAGAATCAAACTATTAGCGCGAAATCCTTTATTGTTAACCATCATCGCTTTAATTCACCGCTATCAAGCTGTATTACCCAAGGAAAGACACAAGCTTTATAACAAAGCAGTAGAAACCTTAATAACTTCCTGGGATGCAAACAAAGAACTTAGCAATCATGAAAACTTACAATATCTGGAATTAGATGATTTGCGACGGTTAATGGAAATTCTCGCTTACTGGATTCATACTCAAGGAAACACGGGAGATAACGAAGGTGGCACATTAATAGACTGCGATGAGTTGCTTGAAAAATTAAAGCGGGAAATCAAAACCCTTAAAAGAATTGAGCTTTACAAAGCAGAAGAAGAAGCCAAACGTTTTATAGATTTAATTAAAGAGCGCACGGGTTTACTCAACGAACAAGGACATAACTGTTATGCTTTTGTTCATAAAACCTTTCAGGAATACCTTTGTGCTGAAGAAATTAACTATCAAGCTGATGATGAAGATGATTTTGAGATAATTTTAGATCGTATTCGCGACCATATTCACGACCAGCACTGGCGAGAAGTGTTGTTATTGTTAGTGTCTCAGCAAAAGCCGAAGAAAGCAGTAAGGGCTATTCGGAATATTCTTAATAATGGCAGTAATTATGAGCAATGGCTGCATCGGGATTTGTTTTTTGCTGCTGACTGTTTGGCAGAAGATGTTAAAGGTTTGAATGCAGCTGATGAAAAGTTAGGGGAGGAGATTTTGCGGGGTTTGGTTGATTTGGAGGTGATTGGCTGGAATAAGGTTGGTAGAAAAATTTGCGGACAAGTATTTAAGATTCTTTGCCGTTTTAATGAAACAGCTTTTGAACTACAAGCATTAAAATTAATCAAAGCTGAAGTAGGCAAGATTGACAAAGTAAGGTTACAGAAATATCGCGCTGCATTGGGTGAAAAGGAAGGGGCGATAAATACTTTTATTGAATTTTTGAGTGGTAATGATGAAATAGTGCGTTACAGGGCTGTTGATGCTTTAGGGGATTTGGGTCAGGTTTCAGATGCGGTGGTGAATGCACTTGTGAAGTTGCTTGGTGATGATGATAGCTATGTGCGTTGGAGCGCTGCTAATGCTTTAGGGAAGTTGGGTCAGGTTTCAAATACAGTGGTGAATACACTTGTGAAGTTGCTGAGTGATGACGATAGCAGAATGCGTTTGAAGGCTGCGAATGCTTTAGTGAACTTGGGTCAGGATTCAGATACGGCGGTGAATCCACTCGTGAAGTTGCTGAATGATGATGATAGCTATGTGCGTTCGATCGCTGCGGATGCTTTAGGGAAGTTGGGTCAGGTTTCAGATGCGGTGGTGAATCCACTTGTAAAGTTGCTCGGTGATGATAATAGCTATGTGCGTTTGAGCGCTGCGAATGCTTTAAGGGAGTTGGGTCAAGTTTCAGATGCGGTGGTGAATAGACTTGTAAAGCTGCTCAGTGATGATGATAGCAGAGTGCGTTTGAGCGCTGCGGATGCTTTAAGGGAGTTGGGTGAGGTTTCAGATCCGGTGGTGAATACACTTGTGAAGCTGCTCGGTGATGATAGCTATGTACGTTCGAGCGCTGCGGATGCTTTAGGGAAGTTGGGTCAGGTTTCAGATGCGGTGGTGAATGCACTTGTGAAATTGCTTGGTGATGACGATCGCGATGTACGTTCGAGCGCTGCGGAGGCTTTAGGGAAGTTGGGTCAGGTTTCAGATGCGGTGGTGAATCCACTTGTGAAGTTGCTCAGTGATGATGATAACTTTGTGCGTTGGAGGACTGCATCTGCTTTAAGGGAGTTGGGTAAGAAATCGGATAAGATTTTACCTCTCATTGAGCAATGGTTAAAAGTAAACCAAGATGCTGAAAATGTTGGTAATGCTATTGATGCACTGTGGGATATGGTAGCTGCACAGTAGTAATTTGCGATTTTGTGCATTTTACGCAATTAAAAGATATTATAAATATTCTTTGGCTAATTTTAAATCGCGTTCTGCGTTTTGAATAGTACAGTATGGCAGAAGATTACTGAGGAAAAAACCGCAGAGACGCAGAGAACACAGAGGAAAGAAGTAAGGAGAGATAGGTAATTTTAAAGCGGGAAGGGATTAGTTAAAGCTTTTTGCTTGATATAATATCGCACGGCTTTGTTGATGAAACGATCGCGATCGCGAAGTGTCTCCGCAGGAGAATCGCCAATTCTCTCCTCCGATAATTCGCCATCTTGGATCACCCCGTCAATCATCCTAATCGTCTCTTCTGGCAAACTAATATTTAACTTGGGAAACATAATCTTCTACTTTGACTTTACTATTTAATAAACGGAAATTGATTGTTTGGACAACCCCAACTACTAGGAGACGTAGCAATGCTACGTCTCTACATCAATTATTTATCTATAACCAGCCCACCTTACGGTGGGCTTTGCCTGTGTAGCCGCGTTCACCGTTAGGTGCGGCATATTAAATCGCCAGGTTTTTTAATTATCCTTCCAATTTCACTCCCCTAATCGAACAATCCAACAATTCCATC
Source organism: Rivularia sp. (in: cyanobacteria) (assembly GCA_965234645.1). Classification (GTDB taxonomy): domain Bacteria; phylum Cyanobacteriota; class Cyanobacteriia; order Cyanobacteriales; family Nostocaceae; genus Rivularia. The sequence continues at coordinate 2,922,988 of OZ248344.1, forward strand.
GGATGCTTAACCTTAATTTCCTTACCCTGCTTTTCCAAATGCTTGCTAATCTGCAAGCTACATCCAGGATTCGGCGAAGCAATCAACTCCGCACCCGTATTTACCAAATTTCTGGCTTTTTGCTCTCCCAATTCTTCCGCAACTTCGGGTTGCAGCATATTGTAAACCCCGGCGCTACCGCAACACAAAGCCGCATCTAAAGGCTCGCGTAATTTAATATTAGGAATCTGCTTTAATAATTGACGCGGTTGGACGCTGATTTTTTGTCCATGCAATAAATGACACGCATCTTGATAAACCATTGTCAGCGGTTCTTCCGTTAAAGGCGATAATTTGGCGGTTAAACCTACCATAGCTAAAAATTCTTGTGAATCTTAACTTTGTTAGCGAATTCTTTTGCTTTCTCCTTATATTCAGGGTCATTCTCCAACATATGACCGTATTCCTTCAAAGTATGACCGCAACCCGCAGCATTGATAATTACATAGTCAACATCCATATCTGCAAAACTATCAATCATCTGTTTCGCCAAAGCATGCGCTTGTGCAGTTTGTCCCTGATGTTCGGGAAGTGCGGCACAGCAGCCTTGGGATTTAGGAATTACGACTTCGCAACCATTCGCGGTTAAGACTCGCACGGTGGCTTCATTTACGGGTGAGAAAAATAACCGCTGCACGCATCCTAATATTACTCCCACGCGGTAACGTTTTTTGCCCTGGGCTGGAATCACCGTAGGATAATTATCTCGAAAAGATTTGCCAGTCACTTCTGGAAGAATAGATTCCATCGCTGCTAAACGGGGAGATATTTTTTCAAGTAAGCCAGTGGCACGAATTAATTTTGGTAATCCCAACTTTTGATAAATAAATAATGGCACTAATAAAAAACGCAATCTTTGGGGATAGGGAAACAGCGAAAAAATTAATTGTCGATATAACTTATCTGGTAAACTGCGGGGATAATTGCGAGCAACTTGGTGACGAGTAGCGCTAATTAACTTGTCATATTCTACGCCAGAAGGGCAAGCCGTCACACAAGCTAAACATCCCAAACAACTATCAAAATGTTCGGTAGTCGCCGTATTTAAATCAATTTTCCCTTCGTTAATAGCGTCCATCAAATAGATTCTTCCTCGTGGAGAATCCATTTCTTTTCCTAATACCCGATAACTCGGACAAGTAGAAAGACAAAACCCGCAATGGACGCAGCTATCAATTAGTTTTGGTTCTGGCGGATGATTTTCATCAAAACCTTGGATATTTTTTAAAGAAGCAATATTTTCTTTATTTTCTGAAAGCATGATAGTTAATAGGTTAAAGGTCAAAGGTCAAAGTTAGGAGTTAAGAGTTAGGAGTTAGGAGTTAGGAGTTAGGAGTTAGGAATGAGGAGTTATGACTTTTTTCTACCCCCTCTACCCCCTCTACCCCCTCTTTTCAAATTCCTCCCACAAATCTTCCTGGGCTTAAAATATTATCGGCATCAAATTGTTTTTTAATCCCGCGCATTAATTCCAATCCATTGCCGCTGTAGCCCCAAACATCTAGCTTTTGTTTAACTTCTACTGGTGCTGATAATATTGTTAGAAAACCGCTGTTTTGTTCGCACAATGTCCGCATTTCTAACACCTTTGTTTCGTCTTCAAATCGCAATATTCCTAAGCCGCTAGATATGTTAATCAAACCTAATTCGGCTCGATCTAAAACTTCTACCGCAGCGTTTGGTAATACTCCTATTTTGCAAGTAATTTCCGAACCCGATCCAGGTAAATGTATTTGTTCTGGCAATATATGCCATAAGTGAGATTCTTCTGTGTCGGAATACAACGCACCAGTTAATCCTAATTTTTCTCCTACTTGCAATACTTGGTTTAACTGTTCTTTGACGCTTTCGGGGATACTCTCGAAGCGCACAATTAACCCCAATCCTTTACCCAATCCCATGCTTGATACTAGTTGAGCAGAAAGTAAATCGGCTTGGGTGGGTGTTAAAGCGGAACCACGAATAGTATCTGCGGCTTGAGATATCGCTTCTTTACTACCCGTCAATATCGCGGTTCCCGAAGCTGATTGGATGGGATATAGCCGAAATGTTGCTTCAGTAATTATACTTAAACTACCATAAGAACCTGTAAACAATTTCATTAAGTCGTAACCAGCGACATTTTTGACAACTCTTCCCCCAGCGCGAGCAATTTCACCGTCGGCACGGACGAAGGTGACACCCAGTAACTGGTCGCGGACGCTACCGTAACGCTGTCGCAAGGAACCTGTATCACCTGTGGCTATGATACCGCCAATAGTTGCTAATTCGGGTGCTGTGGGGTTAAGGGCAAGAATTTGATTGTGTTTTGCTAAAAGTGCTTTGATATCCGCAAATTTCACTCCTGCTTCTACGGTAAGAGTCAAATCTCCCACAGCATGATCGATAATTTTGTTGAGGTGTTGCGTACTAACTACGATATCAACTTCGCTTAAACCACCCCATTTGAGTTTGCTACCGTTACCCATCGGTAAAACCCGCCACTTGTTGCGGTAAGCTGTGGTAATAACTTCAGCAAGCTGTTGTTGTGTTTGAGGATAGACGACGCAACCGGGGATTCCCGGTGATATCGCCATTTTTACCTGTTTGTCGTCCGAATCATAAGTAAAATTTTCTTCTCCAACGATAGATGCAAGACTAGAATGGTAGACGGCAAGCGTACCCTGTTCGCTAGACATCGGTTTCATTAGTGTATTTTTTTATTGCTTAATACTAATCTACTGTTTTATACAGCTAAATAACGATTAATATTTTTTTGCTACTGGCAATAGGTAGTTAAAAAAGCATCTGCGATCGCCTCATCTCTCCTTCATCTAAATTATTTAATACCCATACTAAGTTAGTAAATAATAAGTATTAATCACGATGCTATAGTTTATATTTTAACTTAAGCTAGCTACTGAAGATAGTATATTTTCATTTTCTTTATCGGGGTAGCAATGTTAATAATCTTCCATAAATACATCTTTAAATTTAGCGCCGAACGGCATTTTAATTGTACTACGTATCCAAGACTTCCAAATCTGAAATCAAAATCATTAGTTTTTGTATAGTAATTTATTTTACTCAAATAAATTTCAACGCAGATTTTTCCCTAAGTATTAATTAAACTATTTTTGTCTAAAAACTCAATATCCTTAATTTAATAGTAGGGTTTTTACTTAGTTACGAATAAAGTCTTATTCTATATAGTTTTTACATAAAACAATAGACTAGTTAGATAAAAATAATCGCAGTAAGACTTAATATATAAAAAATGATTTGCTACAGCACTAATGTAGCTTTAATAAACTGTTGTTATGTTTTTAGTTGCTGATGCTATTAAAGAAAATCATCTGGCGGTTTCTCCTGAAACTCGTTTGATAGAAATTATTAACTTAACAAAAAAATTAAAAGAAGAAAAAACACTGCCTCAAGAATTATTTGTTATAGAAAATTCGCAATTATTAGGTATATTCACCTTTTCCGATCTAATTCCTTTAATTACTTCTGGAAGAAATTTAGAACAAGTTAAAGTTTCAGAAGTAATGAAGCCTGCAATTACTTTAGAACCCGATCGCGATTATCGAACGGCGTTATCTCTGATGCGCGAACATGATATTAAATCTTTGCCAATTATAAATAAAATGGGAGAATTCATAAAAGTAGTTACTCCAGAAATCATTGCTGCAAAGTTGCAAACAGAACTTTTAAGCACCAAAAAACAGCTACAAGAAGAAGTACAGAAATATAATTCATTAAAAAAAGAGTTTGATGATTTAAAAAATACTAATAAATTATTACAACGTAAAATCTGTGACTCTCTTGCAACCGAAGCACAACTTTTACAGACAACCAACGAGTTACAAGAGTTATTCCAAGCTTTTCCCGATATTTATTTTCGTGTGAAAAGCGACGGTACTATTCTTAGCTGTCACGCAAAAGAATTTTCAGATTTATATTTACCACCTGACAAGTTTTTGGGTAAGAAATTCGCATCCGTTTTACCATCGGATATTACTTGTCAATTACAAGAAGCTATTTCCCAAGTATTAGAAACTAATTCCTTAATTGCAATCGAATATTCTTTATCAGTACCATCAGGAGAAAAAAGTTTTGAAGCACGACTGCAAAGTACAATCGGGCATGATATTATCGTTATTGTTCGAGATATAACCGAACGTAAACAAGCCGAAATAGAGTTACAAACCGCTAAAAATGAATTAGAAGTACGAGTTGAAGAACGCACTCGCGAATTAAAAAATACAAACTCGCGTCTGCGACAAGAAATTATTGAACGTCAGCGATTTGAAGAAGAACTTCGTTTTAGAGTAGATTTTGAAAAGCTAATTACTAATATATCCACTGATTTTATTAATCTTGATGCTAATCAAATAGATAACGGTATCAATCAAGCGTTACAAAGCATTAGTAAATTTGCTGGTGCCGATCGCAGCTATGTATTTTTATTAACGGAAGATTCAGAGAAGATTAATAATACTCATGAATGGTGCGATCGCGAAATTCCATCGCGTATTGATGATTTAAAAGATATCTATGTCGAAGATTTGACTTTATTTATAGAAAAACTTCAACGTGGTGAAACTTTGCAATTACAGGATATAGAGGATTTACTTTTACAAGAAACAGTTGAAACACAGGTTTTTAAAACTCAAGATATTAAATCTCTGATTATTTTACCAATTGCTTGTAGCGGTAATTCGATGGGTTTCTTAGGTTTTGAATCTTTCCACGCAACTACATGGACGGAAAACAGTATTTTCTTGCTTAAAATAGTAGCAGAAATGTTAGGAAATGTTTTAGGACGTAAACGAGTAGAACAAGCTTTGAGGATAAGTGAAGAAAGATACGCACGAGCTATTAATGCGGGAAAAGTGGGGGTTTGGGAGTGGAATATTCAAACGAATGAAGTTTATATTGACTCTAACTTGAAAGCGATGCTTGGCTATAAAGATGAGGAAATAGCCAATCAATTTATCAACTGGTTGCAGTTTGTACATTCTGATGATGTCGGTTTAGTAAAAGCTGAAATCAATGCTTATTTAGAAGAGTTAATTCCTAAATACGAAATTGTACATCGAATGCTGCACAAAAACGGAAATGCTTATTCATTTTTAACTCGCGCTACGGTAGTTAGGGATGAAAATGGTATACCGACTTTTATGGCTGGTTCAAGTACCGATATTACCGCTCGCAAACAGGTAGAAAATAAATTAAAAGCTTCTTTAAAAGAGAAAGAAGTATTACTTAAAGAAATTCATCACCGCGTCAAAAACAATTTACAAATTATTTCTAGTTTGCTGCGTTTGCAGTCTGGTTATATTAAAGATAAACAAGCTTTTGAAATTTTTCAAGATAGCCAGAATCGCGTCCGAGCAATGGCGTTGATTCATGAAAACTTGTATCAAACTAACGACTTACCCAAAATAGAATTTTCTGAATATATTCGCAAGTTAAAGAATAATTTAATTCGCTGTTTTCAAGCTAATAATATTAATATCAACACAAGTATAGAAAAAACATTTTTGAAAATTGATACAGCTATTCCTTGTGCTTTAATTATCAACGAACTTGTTTCTAATTCAATGAAACACGCTTTTAACAATAGCGATCGAGGAGAAATTTATGTGGAATTTATTGCTTTACAACAAGGTAAATACTCATTATGTGTTAGTGATAATGGTGTAGGAGTACCAGATAATATTGATTCATTAAAAAAACAATCTCTCGGTTTAGAATTAGTCTGGAATTTAGTCGAGCAATTAGAAGGAACAATTATATATAATTCCAAACTCGGTGCTTCATTTAGAATTACATTTAGCGATAACTAGGTAGAATACAAATGAAAGAAAAAATCTTGGTTGTGGAAGACGAAAGAATCATTGCTTTCGATATTAAACATTGTTTAGAAAATTCGGGCTATATTGTCCCCGCAGTTATCGCTTATGGAGAAAAAGCAATTACCAAAGTAGAAGAATTACAGCCAGATTTGGTTTTAATGGATATGATGCTTAAAGGCGATATGAACGGAATTCAAGCCGCCGAAGTGATTATAAATAGCTTTAATATTCCGGTAGTTTTTCTCACCGCTTATTCCGACGAAAGCACTCTCAAAAAAGCTAAAGCAACTCAACCTTTTGGTTATGTACTCAAACCTTTTGAAGAAAGCCAATTAATTACTACCATTGAAATAGCTTTAAGCAAGCATCAAAAAGAAACTGTAATGCGAGATGAATTGCAAAAAGAAAAAGAAATGAGAGAACTAAAATCTCGCTTCGTTTCAATGGTAAGTCACGAATTTCGCAATCCATTAAGCACAATTTTAAACTCTACAGAATTGCTCGCAAATCACAATCGGCAACTAACCGATAATAAAAAAGACGAATACTTAGACTATATACAAAATTCTGTGAAACATCTCAATCAATTGTTGAATGATGTTTTATTAATTGGTAAAGCAGAAGTTAATCAAACTCAGTTTAATCCTGCACCTTTGAATTTAGAAATATTTTGCGAAAATTTAGTAGCAGAAATCAAACTCACAGCAACTGAAAAACATCAAATTATTGTAAAAATTCAAGGATGCTGTATTCAAAAAGAAGATAGGGTACCTACAATTAAACTACCTTGCATGGATGAAAAACTACTCCGACACATCCTGATCAATTTGTTATCCAATGCAATTAAATATTCTCCCCAAGGTGGCGAAATACGCTTTGACTTATTTTGCTTACAGGGAGAAGCTATTTTCCGCATTCAAGACGAAGGTATTGGTATTCCGCAAATAGAACAAGAAAATTTATTTACTTCTTTCGAGAGAGGTAGTAATGTCGGTAAAATACCCGGACATGGTTTAGGACTTTCAATTGTAAAACAATATGTAGAATTGCATCAAGGAGAAATCAGCTTGATTAGCAAAGAAGGAATTGGAACAACTTTTATTGTTACTATACCGTTGAAGTGAGAGGGGATTGGGGAGATGGGGGAGAGGGGGGAGAGGGGGGAGAGGGGGTAGAGGGGGTAGAGGGGGTAGATAATATTTATTATTAACTTCTAACTCCTAACTCCTAACTCCTAACTATTCCCCATGCCCATCAATCATTAAACATTAATAGCTTTCTTATCATTGACTGATGGATAATCATCTCCTTTGCTATTAACTTCAACAGATGCTGGTAAGTCTTTTACTGTAATTAATCTTGCGCCTCGACTGCGGTTGAAATAGTTCCAAATCCATTGAATCATCACTATTAATTTGTTATCAAATTCAACTAAATAATAAATGTGAATTAATGACCAAAATAGCCAAGCTATGAAACCTGTAAGTTTCATAAAGCCCAAATCAACAACGGCAGAATGCTGTCCAATGACTGCTAAACTACCTTTGTCAGCGTAATTAAATGGGGGTATTTTATTGCCTTCTAACTGCTGTTTTATAGATTTTGCTACATACTGCGCTTCTTGCATTGCTACAGGTGCAACGCCGGGTAATGGTTTGCCTGTTTGATGGGCGAAATGTGCTAAATCACCAATTACATATATATTCGGATATCCCTTCAAACTTAAATCTGGTTCAACAATTACTCTTCCGGCTCGATCGCATTCTGCACCAGTTTTGTCTGCTATTACTTTACCCAAAGCTGAAGCTTTTACACCTGCTGCCCACAATACAGTTTTAGCTCCGAATTTCTTGATTTCGTCACCTTGCTTAATAGTAACTATATCGCCTTCAATACCCGTTACCAAAGTTTTTGTGACTACATTAACACCCAAATCTTCTAAAGATTTTTGAGCTTTCGCAGATAATTCTGGTGCAAATGGTGGTAAAACTCTATCCATACCTTCCAAAAGCAACACTTGCGTTTCGTGAGTGTCGATGTTACGAAAATCTTCCTTGAGAATACCGTAAGCCAACTCGGCGATCGCACCAGCTAATTCTACCCCAGTTGGACCACCGCCAACCACGACAAAGGTCAACAAAGCCCGACGTTTTTCTTCGTCTGTCTCTTGCTCTGCTGCTTCAAACGCTGTAAATATGCGACGACGCATTTCAAGGGCATCTTCTACCGTTTTTAAACCCGGTGCGAATTCTTCCCACTCATCCTTACCAAAATACGAGTGCTTGGCACCAGTCGCAATAATTAAACTGTCATAAGGAATTTTTTCACCCCCCATCACAACATTTTGCTCTTGTGGATCGATATCTTTAACCTTTCCCAAAAGCACCCTCGTATTTTTGCTCTTTCTAAGTACCGATCGCAATGGTGAGGAGATGTCAGCAGGTGATAAAGTACCAGTCGCTACTTGATACAGAAGTGGTTGAAACAGGTGAAAATTTCTTTTATCTATTAAAGTAACATTTATATCTTTTTGATTCAGTGCTTTTGCGGTATAAAGTCCCCCAAAACCTCCACCAACAATTACCACGTGATGAGGCGGTTTAGTTCCAGCTTTACTTTCCATAAAATTTATTTACTCCCGTTAAGGTTCCTGTCACCATTCTTAACAAATTTTTACCATTTTTAACAGAGGGTATTATTTGTGTTTTATATCGAATTTTTAGCAACAGTATTAAAGATTACATAGTTAAAGTAATTAATGGTAAAGTCAAAGGTTTTTTAATTAAAATTTTACGTGTGAAGTAGGCGCTAGTAATGAAATTGAGTCTTAAATTATCTGTATTGAAGAATTCACTGCAATTGCTACTTAAGTGAATATGCTTATTTTGTAAATCATATTAATTACACTATTTTTTCCTGTTGGATTTTTTATGCTTTCTTAAAGTCATTTGAGATATAGCAGATTTTAATTAACCCAAAGCTGGTATATTCTTTGTAATTAATAAACTCAACACGATATAAAATATTTAGTCGTTGCTGATTTGATATATAAAATTGATTTGTTGGATATCTAAACTTTTGTAGAGACGCGATATAATGCCCTTGCGGGCACGCTCCGCTAACACGTCTCTACATTTAAATTCATACCTGGATTCAGCAACTCCAAATATTTATTCGTACTCAATAGAAATAAAAAATGGATAAAGACTTAATTATTTTTATTCTTAGCGTTTCCTTATTAATTATCTATCTCATCTTTTCCGCGCTTACAGAAATGGGTACTAAATTACCTTGGAAAAAATAAGAGTATAACTGCTAAATGTTATTTCCAGATCCGCGAATTATAACACGTTCGCCTTCAACATTTATACTTTCAAGTTTAATTGGTAGCTTTTTAAGTTCTTGGGAAAGAAATTGGTTGAAACTGTCTTGAGGAATACCTAGATTTTGGGAAACTTCAGCAATCGGAAAGCTAATGTTACCTAAAGAAATCCGAGTTGTATCGTCAAAGCTAAATTTGCGATCGCGAATGCTGGGTTTTCCTTCAATTCCAATATATAGACGTTTTTCTTTACCCGGTAAACGTTGTATCAACTGGATAATTTTTGTTTCTTTCAATGTAGACAATTCTTCTGGGGAGATAGATGAAGCTTCAACAACAGCACCTACAGAGATTTTACCGTTTTCAATTCGAGTATTTGTACTTTTAATTGCTGAGGAAAATTTCCTATTATTATCTTTTTTACCAATAGAAGAAATAATTAACGAATTTACTTCATCCGCATCAAGTTGTACTTCTCCTGTCGTTTTTGCTGTCAAATTATCTGAAACTTTACGCAATACCTCTTCAGGTTGTGGCGATTTGGTTTTGTTAACAGAAATTACCTTTTCTTCTGAAGAGGTTTGAGTATACCAAGAAGGTAATTGCATCGCTTGTTGCCACATAAAAAACCCAGCAATACCGATACCACCTAAAATCAAGCTAAATGTCAGCAGAAGTCGCTTATACATAATACGAAGAAAGGATAAAAGATAAAATATATTTACAATGCCCAACACCCCTTATTATACAGATACAATAAAAAACCCCAGTCAGGGGACTGGGGTTAAGATATAAACTAGATTAATTGATTTACTCATTATCCCGAACATCATCTTCTACCGATTGTAAAGAACTTTCAAATGCCATGCGCTGTTCAACATTACGTAACAAATAACCATTAAACATCGCTGAAGCTAAAAGTTTCCCTAAATTTTCGCGATTGGTAGTAATCGTGACGTTGAAATCTTCCGAAGGTAAACCCCCCAACATACTAACAATAGTACGTTCAATTGCTTCCAAAACTTCTGGAGAACCAGGTCGAGAAAGTTGAGTCATCGTTTCAGGACTCAAGGATTTAATATAATGTAAAAACGAATTACCATTTGTTGTTTGATTGTCAAAAAAATCTGGATTGCGTTCGTCTATATTATTCATGAGAATTTGTGTGTGAGATTATTTAAACTTACATTAATAAATGTAACAGGTTTGAAATTGTAGTGCAGTCAGTTAAACCGTACTAAAAGTGGGGGTTTCTTCTACTTTGTGGAAAATCATCGGGAATTTGGGAGAGAGGAGGATGGGGGGACAAGGGGTAGTGCGAGCATCAAGCGAGCTATATGTATCGAGATATGCATCAAGCGAGCAAGATGCATGTCCTTACGGACACGCTGCGCTAACGCACTACAAAATTAGGTAAATGATTTTTTGGAAGTCTTTAATTATTCCTCACTCCTCACTCATAACTTCTAACTTCCCGTGCCCTATGCCCTATGCCCTATGCCCTTCTTCTCAAATACTTCCAAAAGTTTATCGACATTTTCTTTGCGGCTGTTGTAACCCATTAATCCGATACGCCATACTTTGCCGCCTAATTCACCAAGCCCGCCACCAATTTCAAGGTTGTGTTCTAATAGTAATTCTCGCGCAACGGCTTTACCATCAACGCCTTCGGGAATCCGAACTGTTGTAAGTGTTGGTAATCTGTACTGTTTTTCAACGTGCAAAGTCATGCCTAAATCTTCCAAACCTTGCCACAGATATTCTGCATTTTTCTGATGCCTTTGCCAACTATTTTCTACCCCTTCTTCGGCAATTAAACGTAGGGATTCCCGTAAAGCATAATATAAGTTGATGGGGGCTGTATGATGATATGTGCGTTCTTTACCCCAATATTTGCTTAACAGATTCATGTCCAAGTACCAGTTTGCCACCTTGGTTTGACGCTTCTGTAATTTCTCCATTGCGCGATCGCTCATTGTAAATGGTGAAGCGCCGGGAGGACAACCCAAACCTTTCTGACTACAGCTATAAGCTAAATCAACTCCCCATTCATCCAAATACAAAGGTACTCCGCCCATACTTGTTACCGAATCCACCAGCAGCAAACTACCATGCTCGCGGCATAATTCGCTGACTCCTTCCAAGGGCTGACGTGCCCCGGTGGAAGTTTCCGCGTGAACCAACGCTACTATAGTTGGACGATGAGTTGCGATCGTACTTTGCAATTCATCTAAGGAAAATACCTGTCCCCAAGGTTTGGTAATGGTTCGCACATCTGCACCGTAACGTCCAGCCATATCAACCAAACGGAGTCCAAAGTATCCAACGACACCTACTAATACCACATCACCCGGTTCTACAGCATTGGCGATCGTGGCTTCCATTGCAGCGCTTCCCGTCCCGCTAACGGCGATTGTGAGTTGGTTTTCCGTTTGCCATACATAGCGTAACAGCGATTGAATCTCATCCATCAGCGTTAAGAAAGCCGGATCGAGATGCCCGACTGGAGGAGTATTCATCGCTTTAAGTATGTCGGGATGAATATTTGATGGACCAGGACCCAGAAGCAAACGGCTAGGTATATTTAATGGTGATAGCTGTAATTTTTGAGTATTCTTTGTAGACAGTGTTTGCGACATGATGGTAGATACTACTGGTTTGAAAGGGAAATGCAGGATTTTAATTACTTATAAAAAATATGTTCGTAGATAAGATGCGCTGAAGCGCTACTACAAACCCTATATTATAATTATTGATCTGAACATGATTAAAAGGTAGATATATATTTTAAGCTGTTAGTAATATAATGCCGAAAAGTTTGCGACCAATAGTAATAACTTTTGAGGAATTGCTTGAGCGATATGCTGCTGGGGAAAGAAAATTTTCCGGAATCAATTTGATGTTGGATACTCCTTATACGCAACTCGATGAGTGGGAACTTCAGGGAGTTAATCTCAGTGGAGCGATTTTAAAGGGTGCTGATTTGCAAGGAATTGCCCGTTGGATGCATGGAGTCAACTTGAGTGGAGCCGACTTGAGGAATGTTGACTTGAATTACGCCTTTCTCATTGAAGCCGATTTGAGTGGGGCTAATTTGAGCAGAGCTTGTTTGTGGAGAGCGAGTCTTGATAGAGCTAACCTTGCTGGAGCTAACTTGAGTGGAGCCGATCTTCAAGAGACTAATTTCAACGGGGCTGATTTGAGCGGAGTCAACTTGAGTAAAGCTGAACCTATCGATACTTGTTTTGGTGGTACCAATTTGACTGATGTTGATTTTAGGAATGTCAAATTGCGGGAGAAGACTTATTTCTCCCAAGCGAACTTGACTAGAACTAATTTCTTCGGAGTTAATTTGGATAACGCTATTTTCGGAAGTGCCTATTTCTGTGAAACTATTATGACAGATGGAAGTATAAGGAATAGCGAAATTTGATTCTTGTTTATCCTAAGATTTTGCACCACTATATTTGAGTGCGAAATCCCGTCTTCAAATCAATCAATAAAATATTAATAAAAAAGATGTTGGGTTACGCCGCAATATTAATTTATAGTTAAAACCTAATTTCATAGTGCGCCTAACCCAACCTACTAAATAGTTAGTATTCCACAGGTTTAGATCCCCCCAACCCCCCTTGGAAAGGGGGGCTTTTTGTCAAACTCTTTCTAGCCCACGCAGGTGGGCTTTGTTTGTGTAGCCCCAGACTTCCAGTCTGAGGGTTAAATTAAAATTACGAAGCAACACCCGTTAATTTCTTCTGCGATTCTGAAACAATTTGATACAATTTCAACTCAAATTTTTCCATACAAGCTGACCAGTCAAATTCTAAAATCGAAGGACGAGCATTTGCTGTCATTTGCTCTTTTAATTGAGGATTTTCCAGAATTTGAATGATTTTATCAGCAAAATCTTCTGGATTATTCGGTTCTGCTAAAAAGCCGTTACTACCTGGTGTTACTTGTTCGGCTGTGGAGGGTGCAACTGCTGCAACTACGGGAGTACCGGAAGCCAAAGCTTCGTTGTTTGTGGTGCAGAAGTTTTCGGTGATCGAAGGGTTAACAAATACATCCGCACGAGCAAACCATCCTAATAGTTCTTCTCCGTGAGATTCACCCCAAACTGTTACACCGGAACCAAATTGTTGGGCGCGTTTCTTGATTTCTTCTTCGATGGGACCGCTGCCAATAATTACTAAATGAACGTCTTTAATTTTCTCGGCAATTATCGGATATATATCTAGTAATTGATTGACATTCTTTTCGGCAGTAATTCGTCCTACGAATAATAAAGTTGGTCTTTTGTCGTTGGGAATGGGATTAAAGATAATATTTTCGGGATTGAATTTTTTACAGTCAACTCCTTGATAGGGAAAGTATTCGCTATTTTGACATTTCATAGCTTGATATTTAGCAAGTTGTTCTTTTGAGGAAAATAAACTCAGGTTGTAAGACTCGCTAAATTGTTTAATTAAGCTAGGAATAATTGGACTAATTAGGTTAAATAGTTTGTTTCCTAAATAATATTGAATATAGGCGACGATATCGGTATGAAATAGAGATATTGTGGGAGTGCCAGTCTTTTTCGCGTATTCAACTGCAACAGGACGACCATAACCTTGGATAAAAAGCGAATATAGTCCCCTCATTTGCGCCGCTTCTTCTACTAATACAACATCGGGATTAAAACTTTCTAATAATTTAGTATCGCTCCAATGCCGATAGCTTAATGGTTGAGGAAGAGAGTTATAAAATATTAATGGCTTTGTGGGAAATGCAAAGGAAGTAAAGTTGGGATATTTCTGTAGTTCATCCAAACCAGCCATCGGACGTTTACCAACATTAGGAGGATAGCGATTGTTAATTTGAGGATGAATTAAAAATACTTCATGTCCTTGCTGCAAAAACCAGCGTACTCGTTGATGTACTGCAACAGAAACACCCGTCAAAAATGGAGCATATAATCCAGTAGCGATCGCAAGACGAAGAGGTTGTTTTAACATTAGGTTAATTGAAGAAAATTGTATGGATATTTAATTAACTATTAGCGAATTTTAGATTTTAGATTTTGAGGATTACGGTGCAGCGAGTTAGTGCCGTCTTTAGCAAACCCTACTATAAAATCTAAAATCCAAAACTTAGTCCTCTTTCTAAAGAGAAATTTGATTTTCAACTGATTGAGTATCTGATTGATAGGGATGATATTCGGTTAGCACAATATTAAACGGACTTTTGATCCGGTAGACTATATTACGCCAAGAAACTTTGGATAGCGACATTGATGAGACTAAAGCCAATCCATAAAACCAATGAGTCAAAGGAATTCCAACGAACGATTTTATTAACAATAGAGGTGAGATTTTTGGCATCGTTTTCTGATAGCTAATTGCTTTTCTAACTGCTATTTCTACAACAACTGTTAACAAAAGCAATCCGAATATATAGATGCTATAGCAACTAAATAAAACTACTGAAGTACCTCCTTCGCCAAACAACAAATTCAGCACAATTAACGCTAATATAAGATTTGGTAGCAATATGGAAAAAACCGCATTCACAACTACTAACCACCATTCAGGATGATACAGTCTAGAAGCAAGTAGTTGACGTTTCATCCAATTCATTAATCCAGGTAAAGTGCATTCTTCTCGATTCAATATTAGTAAAGAAGGCACAAATTTAATTTTTAAACCGTATTCTGCTAGAACACTTTGAACCATCGTATCTTCGTTAAAAGCTTTTGCCCATTTATCAAGTATTTGGGTTTCATGAATAACTTGCGTTTTAATTGCTAAAGTGCCACCCCAACAAATACCGTATAAATACATCTGTATAACTGCCGATACATTCCAGATGTACCTTACCAAAGTACCCCAATATTTGCCTTCAGATAGATACCAACGATTCCCTGTTGTCGCTCCGACTTTAGGATGAATTAAAGGTGTAACTAACTCCCGCAACCAAGCAGGATGAACTACTGCATCTGCATCCACCAAAGCAATGACTTTATAGGAACTATCTAGCTCTGAGACAGCTTGTATCAACGAACTGCATTTGAGAGTACAAGAGGTACTGGCTATTTTTAAAGGACTAATTTGAACATTCGTAGCACCACATTCAGTAACAGTATTGTGCGCTACAAGCCATGCAGGATCTTCCTGACTATCAACTACAACTTTTAAATCGTACTGGGGATAGTCTTGTTGCAATAAGGCTTTCAAACAATTTGGTAAAAAAGGATCTGCCCCTCGCAGGCATAGAATAACTGCTGTTTTCGGGAGTTGGTTATCGGAGACTGAGTTACCCTTATTTGAGCGCAGGTAAAACACAAAAATAAGCGTTAAAACCATCTGAATAACCAACCAAACTAGCAAAATTTGCAGCAGCGCGATCGCCCAAAATTTCATTTCTAGAAACCTTCACATCATAAAAAACAAAGTCAATCAATTTTGGATTTTGGATTTGGGTTTGTGGCTAGCGTAGCGTAGGTATTGCGTATCCGCATAAGACATATTTAGATTGTCCCCATCAGGGAAACCCGTACAAAGGTAGATTGACGATTTTCGATTTATTCCATTGATAATTTAATCCAAAATTTTTTCGGTCATTTTATCGCGATCGTTCTGGCGATCGCCTATGCAGATTTACTTTTGATTTATCGAACGCAATTTTTTTTAAATCAAAATTCTGCAATAAGTTATTATCTCTCGTATAAGCTGGAGGTAAAAACTTATAAAATTTTAATGATTTTACCTCCAAGGAATCTTTTGGAAAAGAGATATGGGATTTATCCACCTTAAAAATGGAATTTTTGTTCGCGTTGTCAAAAGACTGAGTTTCAAATTGACGATGAACAATAATTATTTTGTTGCTTTGCTGTGGTATTCGTCGTATCCAACGATGTATCGTCACAGAAAGTCCCGTGAATAATGGAACATACAGCCCCATAAAAATCGCCATACCTAAAGCTTGTTTGTCCATAATTTAGGGATCGAGAGAATATTTCATGTCAATCTCAATAGTTTGATTTCGTGTTAATGGAAAACTTGCTTGCGAGAACTTGGGAGTTCCAGTTTGTATTGACACGGTAGGATTATTTGAAATACCAAATCCTTCTTCAGGGATACCAAAAAAATCTCTATCGAGTTTGCGATCGCCATCGCGATCGTCAACTACCGCAACTGCATAAGTTCCCTTTTTTAATCCTCTAAATTCTTGTTTGAGGGAATTTCCTGTTATTTTTGTGCATTGACTTTTAGCTTCACTGCTATTACTCAAAGGAAATCCGCGTTCGTTATTATAAATTCTCAGGCAAATCTGACCTCGATCGCTTTGAATACCCTTTATAGACACAGTTAATGTTGCAGAATCTTCTACAGCATTTGCTTTAACAACAAACCCGATAGTTGCTATAGAAAATAACAAGCCAAAAACTTGAGATGTTTTCATGATATTAGTTGTTAGTAGATAGTTGTTAATTGTTAGTTGTTAGGAGTTAGGAGTTAGGAGTTAGGAGTTAGGAGTTATCTCCCCCCTCTACCCCCTCTACCCCCTCTCCCTATTCCCCATTCTCTATTTATCTTTATTTTTTAGCGATTCCTGAATGCGAATCATTCCTTCATCCAAAGAAATAGCTGGTTGATAATTTAATTTTTGGCGTGCTTTCTCAATAGAAAAAGCATAAGGACGGCTCATAAAATCTGCTGCTTCTGGAAGAATATCTGGTTGTTTGCGAAGAAGTTTTTGTCCTTGACAGCGCAAATTCAAAAATACTTTAATTTCGTCTTTTGACATAGATGAAGGAGCGGGATAACCTCCTATTTCTGCTAAACGAGTAAAATATTCTTGGGGAGAAGTTTCTTTACCGTCGGTAATATTAAAAATTTCACCGTTTTGGTCTTTTTCTATCGCGAGAAAAATGGCATCAATCAAATTATCTACATATACATGATTAATAACCTTTCCTTCTTTGGTATAAGCAAATAATTTTTGCTGCATTAATGATAGAGGTCGAACCGTCCAAGGGATAGAACCTGGTCCGTAAACATCTCCAGCACGGATGATTATAATACCAAAATCTTGTGAATGATTCAGTTGCTGTAGAGCTTTTTCTGCTTCTATTTTTGTTTGACAATAAGGATTCTTTTCTTTTACAAGTTGTTCGTTCTCAGTCAC
The DNA here is from genome assembly GCA_965234645.1 of Rivularia sp. (in: cyanobacteria). Classification (GTDB taxonomy): domain Bacteria; phylum Cyanobacteriota; class Cyanobacteriia; order Cyanobacteriales; family Nostocaceae; genus Rivularia. The sequence goes on from OZ248344.1 coordinate 2,940,358, forward strand.
ACCGTTAGGATATTCAAAACCATAAACTAAAGCAGTGGAAAGATGAACAAAAGTTTTGATGCCAGCATTGCGAGCAGCTTTACCGATATTGGTGGTTCCATCAATATTTACCTGACTAAATTCTTTAATTGAACCTCCTTCTTTTGCAACTTCTTCAGTATGCAAAACTATATCCGCTTTCTCACAAGCTTTCTGAGTTATAGATGGATCGGTTACGCTACCGATAAAAACTTCAGCCCCTATTTGTTGAGCTTTTTTAGCTAAGTCGGCATCTTTTTCCAATCCACGGACTTTCAAGCCTTTAGCTATAGCTATTTCGGCTGTACGTAAACCAATAAATCCACCAATTCCAGTGATAAGTAAAGTTTTATCTGTAAGATTCATGTTTTCTCGCTTATATGATGAAGATTAAAGGTTAAAGGTCAAAAACTCCTAACTTTTAATTTTTAACTCCTAAGTAGGGTAACACTAATAAATTTAACTAGGTAACTAAAAGCAATTTGCTTAAAACTAATCGGATGAACTGCACATAAAGATGAAGTCTTGCAGGGGGTCAGGTGAGCTTCATTTTTATGCGTCGTCTTACCTTCATTCCCTACGAACTAACACTCAGTTAACCTGTTGAATGCAAGTATAATTATGTTTATTTACACTACCTAGCTACTTAACTATTAATTCCTAACTCCTAACTTTAAAAAATATCTGCCGGGTCTGCGGAACGGAGTTGATTTATAGTTAATGCACCGGATATCATGCACATTAAAGCTGTTGCTATTAAAACTGCTAGTGCATTGTTGAAGCTCATATTTATGGGTAGTTTTGTTGCTTTCATTGCAAAGTCATATAGATAATTAGAGACAATCCAACCAGGGATATAACCTAAGATTGCTAAAATGAAAGCTTGTTTAAAAACTACTCTTAATAAATAATTATTGGCATAACCTATAGCTTTTAAAGTTGCGTATGCTACTAATTGACTGGCAATATTGCTAAATAGGATTTGATAAACAATAACTATTCCCACAACAGAACCCATTGTTAGCATCAGTTTTAAAATAAAACCGATTGGCGTTCTAGTAGCCCAATATTCTTTTTCAAAGTTAACAAATTCTTCCTGGGTAAATAATCGGACATCATCGGGTAGCGAGGACCGTAATTCTTGCAAAACTTGTTCGGAAGTTGCTCCCGGACTAAGATCGATCGCTCCTATATCTATTTTGTCTGGAGGTCTAGCATTTTGGAATATTCGTACAAAAGTTGTATCGCTAACAATTAAGTTACCATCTACCCCAAAAGAAGGACCTAAGCTAAATAATCCACCTACTCTAACTCTATATCCTGTTAATGAATCAAAGGGAAATATTTCTATTGTTGGTTCATCTCCCCGTTTAAACCGCGTGGCAACATCCCCAAATTCCGGTCGAGAATTTTCATCAAATAATACCACATCAGATAATTTGAGTTTGTCTATATTTTTTTCTATTCCTGGTAAATTGATGATAGGCTTCCCCGGTTCAAAGCCCATAACGTATATTGAATATTTTTCACCCGTGTCAGAATTTTTTAATTTAGCAAATCCTAAATAAATTGGATTAACTGATTCGACACCTTTAAATCCTAAAGCTTGGTATAAACGTGTCCGAGAAAAGCTTTGGGTAGCAGTTAAAGCTTTATATTGAGAACTAACTAAAAACAAGTCTCCTTGAAGACTTTGATGTACTTGAGTAGCACTACTATAAAGAGCATCTTGAAATCCAAGTTGCATAAACATTAGTATCACAATAAAAGCGATACCGGCTACAGCTACTAAAGAACGAAATTTGTTTCGGATTAGCTGTAACCATGCTATAGGGGTTTTTGAAGCCATGATTGTGAAGTATTAAAATTAGGATGAATGAAGTATAAATGAAGTATGAAGGATGAAATGTTAAGGTAGTTTATACAGGTACTATTATGTAAAAGTTGTTGCTTATTTCATTCCCAATAACCTATTATCAAATACCTATTTATAATTACATCCTTCTACTTTCATTTTTGTCTAAATTTGAATGGCGACATCTACCTGTAAGTTGGTCAAACCCATGATTAATTTGTTATCTTCTAGTTCGTCAACACGAATTTTTACCTCAACTATTCTTCTATCGGTATCTGCTCCTGGATTAATATTGAGAATTTTTTGTCTGTCTACTAATAACCCAATCTCGGTAACGGTTCCTTCTATTTTCCGAGGTAATGCTGTACTGCTAATAAAGGCTTTTTGACCTAGACGCACTTTCTTAATATCTGTCTGATAAACTTCTGCAACTACATACATTTGATTAATTTTACCTATCTCCATGATTCCTTGGGAGGAAACCACTTCTCCTGGTTTGCTGTTAACTTTTAACACCGTGCCGGTAATAGGAGATTTAAGAACGGTTGATTCTTGTTCTGCTTTCGCTTGCTCTACGCCAGAGGTTGCACTTTTAACTTCAGCTTGTGCAAGTTGAACGTCTTGAGGACGAATTTCTCGAGTGCTATCTAATTTAGCTCTGGCTTCTCTGATTTGGTCTTGTATGGTGTTAACGCTGCTGTTAAGGCTTGCTTGGGCTTCATTAAGCTGCTGCTGTAAAGTCTTTACCTGCAAACGTTTGCTGTCTGCTACTTGATCGGAAACCGCACCCTGTTGAGATAACTTTTGGTAGCGATCGAATTCGGTCTGTGCATTATCTAGCTCTGCCTGCAAGCGTGCAACAGTAGCATTCCCTGTAGCAATTTCTCCTTGCAGTTGCGATTCTAGTCTGGAAATGATTGCTTGTTGAGCGTCAATATCTCCGGTTTTGGCTCCAGCTTGTACTTGAGCTAACTTAGCTTGAGCAACTTTAACTTTATCTGAAGCTTGTTGTACGTTGACTGTAGCGCTAGTGTAACCTTCGAGCAATGCTACTATTTGTCCGGCTTTTACTTTACTTCCTTGGCTTACAAATAATTTTTCTACCCGCGAACCGTTAACCGAATTGGGGGCTGATAACTGAATTACCCTACCTTCGGGTTCAATACTTCCTAAAGCAGTAATTGCAACCCTCGCAGGAGTTGTATTAGTGGGAGTAGGCGATTGCGAAGCAAGATTAGGACGAAATCGTAAATAGCTGTAGAAACCAATGAGCGCTGTAGCTAATGCAATGGAAGTTGCTAAAACTAATCGCCACCGAGTGCTAGGTTTTTCAATAAACTCCCTTTCCTTATCTACTGACATATTTTGATTCCAATTATGAAGAGGCAAGTTTTGTCTAACAGCGATATTAATAAATTACTCAATTTACTGATTTACTATTCTAAAAACCGTTTTATATAAAGACGGATTTTACGCAAAGACAGTAGATAGTAATGTGTTGAAAAATTTTCTAGTTTTTAAGTAGCGATCGCATATTACTGCGTACATAAATCATTAAAAATGGTGATGAGACATTAAGTAAGATTAAGGTAAGAAATGAACCTTTAATCTTTAAATTGTAATATTTGACTATTACCAATATCGAAATTTAAAATTAATGGTTTACCGGCGAAATATTTCCTAATTTTTATTCTATATTATTAATAAGGTATTGTTCCAGTAAATAGCAGTAACGCTCTTCACAAAAACTAAATTTTATTTGAAGTAGTCAGAAAAATGAAGCGCCTAGAGGATAGCTCTAAAAAACTTGTCTTCCAGTATGGCAAACAGGTCTGATATTGTCAATCTACTTTTAGGAATAGTTAATCAGGCTCAATTTTACTACTTTAAATGACGCTGCACGAAATGATTTTATCGGGATCTTACCGCCTCGTACATCCTATTCTTTAGCCATAAAACAATACCCTAGAATATTTGTTACAAACTTTTTGTGGCAATAAATACCAACAGAAATGTAATTGTTTTAGTTTGCTTTTATCGGGAGCAAACTTCTGTAAGCTCGCGTCTGGAATCTCGAATCCAAATATTTAGCTGTGACGACTTTAATTTATAAAGATTGTTTTTAGCTATGATATTTTTGCTATCAATTAGATTGATTTAAGGCAATATAGGAGGCATAAATTTATAACTATTATAAATGTTTACATAAAATATGTGAATATTAAGTTGATATCAAGTTATTACCAGTATTGTGAGATAAAATTATTTTATGACATTTTCAAGGCATACAAATATCAATCAAATATCAGTCGGTATATCGTTCTGAAAGAATTTTATTATGTCTGAAATATCTCAAGTATCAATAGACAAAATTAGGTACGGTAACAATCGCCGTCCAATTAATGATGAAAAAGTCGAGCAGTTACAAAAATCTATTCAGTTGAATGGTTTGCTCAACCCGATCACAATAGATCCCAATTTCAACTTGATTGCTGGATTGCACCGTTTGAGTGCCTGCAAGTTGCTGGGTTTTAAAGAAATTGAATGCAATATAGTAATTTATGATTCAAACGAGCAGGCTAGGTTAGCTGAAATCGATGAAAATTTGATTCGTAACGAACTAGAACCCCTTGAAAGAGGAAAGCTAGTATTAGAACGAGAAAAAATTCTGATTAAATTAGGGATGAGAGCGAAAGCTGGTGATAATCAATACACTCTTAAAAATGAGAATGGTAGTGAAATAAATTCACCACCTCCTAAAACCACCCAACAGTTAGCAAAACAAGCTGGTTATAGCGAACGCAGCTGGCAACATGATAAGCAAATAGCTAGAGATATTGCCCCAAAAATTCAAAAAATCATTCAGAAAACGCCCATAGCCGAGAAAAAAACCACCTTACTTTTGATTGCTAGGGCTGGTAGAAAAGAGCGGATTCTAGCAGAAAAAGCCCTACAGGGTTATGAATTAGCTTTATCAAAAGGCGATCGCGAAGAAGCCGAAAAACAAGCCAAACTCGCGGCAATTTCACGCGCCAAACAAGAAGAATCGCAGCTACAAGCATTTCACAGCGCAATGGCGGAGCTGACTGCTAAGTTAGATAAGAAGGAACAACAAACAGTGAAACAGCCAACAATTCTTAATTCGCTACACTTTAACCAAAACTCGCTGCCAAAAATTGGCGATAAATGGACTTTGGGCAACCGCCATCTTGTATATTACGGCGACACTGCCCAAAAAGAGTTTATTAAACTGTTACCCTCAAACGCGGCTTTAGCGATCGCAACTTTTTCGGATGTATGGAATCACGACTATTTGATAGATGAAGCTGCTGTTGTGGCTGTATTGCGATCGCAAGACAACATCTATCAGTTTTGCAGCACAACGCGGATGAATTTTCAGTATGAATTGCTATTAGGCAAAATATATGTGGGAATTTTTTCACGACAATCGATATCCAAACCACAAATACCAGTCAATTTGGACAACGTAGAGGGGATAATCCAGTATTTGATCGATATGTTTACAACTCAAAACAATTATGCGATCGCACCGTTCATGGGTAACGGCGAAATTTTAATGGCTTGCGAAAAAATGCGCCGGGTGTGTTTTATCGGTGACGAAAATATCGATTCAATTCGTAACGGCATATCGCGCTGGGGAAAGTGGACGCAAAAACAACCCGAAAAAATAGCCCGTTCTAATTATTTATATTTTTGATCGCAAGAGTTAACGCCGAAGAAAGTACCCGATCGGGGAATCCAGCAGTGACGAGAAACTAAACTTGCCGATTACTTCGCTCGTAATGACATAAATATGTAGTTCGCGCGTAATCGAACAAAACCCGCCCGTGCGGGTTTAAACATACTTGATAATCCTCGATCGCATTTTAGATTTATCTAATTGCTCAAAGCGAACTATCCGATCGTTTCGCTTAGTTCGGATCGTCTATTTATTTAATAGTTAAAAGTATTTTAATTATCTATTTATCATTTCAAACAATTAATAAAACTTAAATCATGCAATAGTAACTATCTTTGTCAATGTAATTTGATATAGTTAATGTTGATATATCAACCTGATTTTTAACCATTAATTATTGCTGATGCTTAAATTATTATCATGCTCTCTTGAAAAAACACCCTTTTACAATAGAAATATTAAACTGTATATATAAAACTCATAAATCCTTCATAATAAAGAAGAACTTATATATTTTAAGCTTTTTGTCAAATTACCCTTAGAGATATGAAGTTATTGATGATACTTTGAGTGCGATATTTTCGAGCGTTGAAGCATTTAAAAACATCCAGATTTATTTCCAAATTCCTCAAACCCGCCTAATCCGCTTTCTTTAAGCTGTGCTAACGTTGGTATTAATTCTAATTATTTTCTAATTATTTCAAGTATTTAGACATTTAATAATTAGTTCATTCGTAACGGATAACTAAATAAAAACAGTCTAATTACTATGCTTGTAATAAAAGAAAATGGTTTGTTAGTTAATTTGATAAATTTTTCATCAAATTGGTGTGCGGCAGTAAAGGATTTATCAAATGTTTTTCAATATTTTAAATGGTGTGGTTTTGTAACTAACTTGTCAAACATTATTGTTTACAGTTCATAAAATTATCTTCCAAGGCGTTTTAATTAGCTATGGCATTTATTAAAATACAGAACGTTGTCATTAATACGGATTACATAGCCGCAGTAAGGTTTAATAATCAGACCGGCTCCGATAAAAAGAGCGTTTCTGTTTTAGTAACTACTCCCAAACCTGCCCTTTTTGAATGGGAAACCGTGTCTTCACATCGTCAAAACGAATGGATGGAATTCACGGGTGTTGCTGCAAAGGCATTAGAAGATTATTTTTCCAGCTTCAATAATGTAACTGACCTTTTGCCTCAGTGTCATGAAACAAGTTTAATTTAGACTTTTTCTTCTACCGTAAGATAGACGCGCAATGAGGACAAAATATTGGAAAGTATAAGTAGAGGAAATTATCTAAAAAATTTAAAAAAATAAATTAAACGGGGCTGCATTTTTCCTAAAATTATTGTTTGGGAAAAAGTATTTATAATTTACTCATCCAAATTAGTCATCCAAATTACTCATCCAATTTATTTAATTGGGTAGCTATACTATCTGCTCTAATAACGGTATAGCTGAATTTTGTAGTCGCTACAAGTTTTATTTTAGCTATCGCAAGCAACCATACTAAAGTTATTTCATGTCCTATGTCGGTTCAACCATTCGATAAGGCATTGGCGCAATTGGAAGAACAAATCAACAATTGCGAAAAGGCTGTGAAGAGATTTATTAAAGTCAAACGAAAAATGCCCTCACAAGAATCTATTTCAATGAACAAAGTTAACACGCAATTGCAACATACTCCTATAGCCATCATTGGTATGGCATCAATTTTCCCCGAAGCTCGGAATTTACAGGAATATTGGCAGAATATTGTTAATAAAATAGACTGTATTACGGATATTCCCGAAACTCATTGGAATCTAGATGATTATTACGACGCTAATCCTAGAACCCCTGCCGACAAAACTTATTGCAACAAGGGTGGATTTATTCCCCAGGTTGATTTTAACCCGATGGAATTCGGTATTCCCCCTAACATCTTGGAAGTTACAGATGTATCGCAACTATTAAGTTTGGTGGTTGCGAAGGAAGCAATGGAAGATGCTGGATACGATGAAAAGCGCGAATTCAGCCGCGACAATATTGGAGTTGTCTTGGGTTCGGCAGCTTTGAAATTAGGGGTACCGTTGAGTGCGAGGTTGCAGTATCCTGTTTGGAGAAAAGCTTTAAAAAGCAGCGGTTTATCCGATGAAGATACAGAAAAAATTATTGAAAAAATCCAAAGTGCCTACGTTGAGTGGGATGAGAATGCATTCCCCGGAATGTTATCGAATGTAGTTTCCGGGCGCATCGCCAACCGCTTTAACTTTGGCGGGCTTAACTGTACGGTGGATGCGGCTTGTGCTAGTTCTTTGGCTGCTTTGAAAGTAGCAATTGGCGAGTTGGTAGAGCATCGCAGCGATATGATGCTTACCGGAGGCGTGGATACAGATAATTCGATTACAGCATATATCAGTTTTAGTAAAACACCAGCAGTTTCCCCCGGCGACAAAGTTAAACCTTTTGATGCGAAATCCGACGGGATGATGTTGGGTGAAGGTTTGGGAATGATGGTTCTCAAGCGTTTGTCGGATGCCGAACGAGACGGCGATAAAATCTATGCAGTTATCAAGGGAGTTGGTACTTCTAGCGACGGTAGATTTAAGAGTATTTACGCACCCCGCAAAGAAGGACAAGTATCAGCTTTGCGACGAGCTTATGAAGATGCAGGATTCGATCCTAGTACCGTAGATTTAGTAGAAGCCCACGGTACCGGGACTATGGCGGGCGATCCTACCGAGTTTGCATCTTTGCGAGAATATTTTAGCGAAGATAATTCTAAGAAACAGCACATTGCTTTGGGTAGCGTTAAATCGCAAATTGGACACACCAAAGCTGCGGCTGGTGCGGCTAGCTTGATTAAAACCGTCTTGGCGCTGCATCACAAAGTATTACCGCCTACCATCAACGTCACCCAGCCCAACCCCAAACTCAATATTAAAAATTCTCCCTTTTATTTGAATGCAGAAACTCGCCCTTGGATTCGCGCCAAAGGACAATCACCCAGACGTGCGGGTGTAAGTTCTTTCGGCTTTGGCGGAACCAACTATCATATAGTCTTGGAAGAATACAACAGCGATCGCGATAGTGCGTATCGCTTGCACAAGGCACCCGATCAAGTGCTGCTGTTTGCAGAAAATCAAGCTGAGTTATTACAAATCTGTCTTACTAGTTTAGAAAAGTTACAATCGACAGCAGCAAACAAACATTATTCCGAACTGGTAGAAGCGAGCAAATTTAAAGAAATTCCCCAATCTCACGCCAGAATCGGGTTTGTTGCATCCTCAATATCTGAGGCTTGTAAGAGACTGCAAGTAAGCATCGACTTGCTGCAAAACAAACCATCAGCAACCGAATGGGAACATCCTACCGGAATTTATTACCGTGCAGAAGGTTTGGATTTAGGCGGGAAAGTAGTTGCATTGTTCTCCGGACAAGGTTCGCAATATTTAAATATGGGCAAGGAAGTATTGATGAACTTCCCGCCATTGCGCGAACTGTACGGCTACATGGATAGTTTGTTACTCAAAGATAACTTGCAGCCGCTCTCGGAAATCGTCTTTCCCCATCCAGTATTTGAAGAAGAAGAGAAAAACGCGCAAATTGCTGCATTACAGCGCACCGAATACGCTCAACCAGCCATTGGAATGTTGAGTGCGGGATATTATAAAGTGTTGCAACAAGCTGGATTTAAACCTGATTTTGTTGCCGGACATAGTTTCGGAGAACTAACAGCACTGTGGGCGAGTGAAGCTTTAAGTGATGCAGATTATTGCGCCTTAGTCAAAGCTAGAGGTCAAGCAATGGCTGCACCCGAAGATCCCAACCACGATACCGGCGCGATGTTAGCGGTAAAAGAAGACTTAGGTAAAATCGAAGTATACCTTAAAGATTATCCCCAAGTCGAGATTGCGAACTTGAACTCACCGCGTCAAGTGGTATTAGCCGGACCTACGCCAGAAATTCATCGATTACAAAAGATTCTCCACGACTCCGGATGTGCCGCTGTAGTGCTACCAGTTGCCGCCGCCTTCCACACACCGCTGATTGCCTTTGCTCAAAAATCATTCGCGATCGCAACTAAAAGTGTAGACTTCAAATCCCCCAAAATCCCGGTTTACACCAACGTTACGGCAAAACAGTATGAGAGAGAACCCCGCGACTTACAAAAAACCCTCGAATCACAACTATCCAACTCTGTATTATTTAAACAGGAAATAGAAAACATCTATGCAGACGGTGGTTACTGCTTCGTAGAATTCGGACCGAGAAAAATTCTCACCAACTTAGTCAAAGATATATTAGGCGATCGCCCTCATATGGCAGTTGCTTTAAACTCAAGCCCTAGAAAGGACAGCGACTACTGTTTGAGAGAAGCCGTCATCCAGTTACGGGTTGCCGGGATAACTTTGAAAAACCTCGACCCCTATCAAGTACCGACCGTAGTTAAACCTACGGAAGCTAAAAAAGGCTTGAGTATCAAACTAAACGGCAGTAACTACATATCCGAGAAAACCAAGCAGCGATGGGAAAAAGCGTTAAGCGAAAACCATCAAGTCGAAATCGAAGCGAAGAAACCCGTAGTTGCCTCTTTATCTACAGCAACTATTACGCAAACCCCTGAAAGTGCTTTCGCTAACAGCAACGGTAACGGCGGCATCGGGCAAGGGGGACAAAGGGACAAGATAGAATCCACCTCCATCCCCGCGAGCAACAACGGAAACGGACATAACAAAGTAGTAGCAATAAAAGAGGACAAGGAGACAAGGAGACAAGGAGACATAGGATCTACCCCCTCTCCCCACTCTACCCCCTCTACCCCCTCTCCCTCACCCTCCCCCGCACCGCATTCAATTTCTAAATTAAATATGCATATGGAAACTAAACCAAACGAACTTATAAACTACGAACAAGTTTTAGAAAGCTTGGAATATGTTTTAACTCAATTTGGACAAAATCAAAGCGAGAATTTGCAAGTTCACGCACAATATCTTAATCATCAAGTGGAATATATCAAAACATTTTTCCAACTGATGCAGCAACAGAATTCCTTGTTTGCTAAAACTGAATCTAATGAAGCACTCAAGCCAAAAGTTGTTGAAAGCTTAGAGCGCGGTATGATTCAGTTCCATAGCCATCAAGGCGATACCCTGCGCGTTCACGAACAGTATTTACAAAATCAAGTAGAATACACCAAGAACTTCTTCCAACTTTTACAGCAAGAATACGAACAGATAGTTGAAAACGAAGGTGATATTGAAGTCAAAACAAGCTTGACAATACCCGTCACTGAAAATCAAAATAATGCTGCTTCAATAATTGATAAAAAAGAAGCACCACGTACTAATACACAACCAATCGAGACAAATACTGTTACCGAAGTTAGTTCTGTTAAGACTACAGCAAAAGAAGCACCACGTACCAATACACAACCAATCGAGACAAATACTGTTACCGAAGTTAGTTCTGTTAAGACTACAGCAATTGAAACCGAACCAGAATTGAAGTCTGAACCTGTAACTCAAAATGGTAATGGTTTTAAAAAAGAAACTTCTATCTCTACTACCAATGTAGACTTATCCGATTTAGCTACAAACCTCTTAGCTATTACCAGTGAAAAAACGGGTTATCCTGTAGAAATGCTGGAGATGGATATGGATATGGAGGCTGATTTAGGCATCGATTCCATCAAACGAGTTGAAATTATGGGTGCATTGCAAGAAATGTATCCCGACCTACCTAAATCTGATAACGTAGAAGAATTAAGCGAACTGCGTACTATCGGTCAAATAGTAGAGTATCTGCAATCTATCTCTTCTAGTTCTTCTGGTAGCACCCCAGTTGAAAATCAAACGGTAGAAATTGCAACAGAAATTCCAGAAGTTGAGCATCCGATAGTTGATACAATTCCTACTCCGGAAGTAGAAACTCCAGAAGTAGAAACAGTAGAAAGTTCAGCAGTTGATACCAGCAACCTCGGTCAAACCATGTTAGAAATAACCAGCGAAAAGACGGGTTATCCTGTTGAAATGCTGGAAATGGACATGGATATGGAAGCCGATTTGGGTATTGACTCTATTAAACGGGTAGAAATCATGGGTGCATTACAAGAAGCATACCCGGATTTACCCAAACCCGATAACTTAGAAGAAATAAGCGAACTACGGACAATCGGACAAATAGTTGATTATCTCCAGACATTATCTGGGGGTGAAAAAAAAAAGTTACAGTCTGACACCAGCCAGCCATTAAATCAAATCGGGGGGGTTGTAAGACACAGGGCTAAATTGCAACCCCTTCCCGAACCAGATTTTTTAGAATTTGCACTACCATCGGGACACATCGCTTTAATTACCGATGATGGTTCCCCCACCACTTCCGAACTTGCCGAGTCATTAACTAAAAGCGGTTTGAAAGTCGTAGTTTTAAGCTTTCCTCAATCAATAATTGCCGAACGTTCGGTACTATCGAGCAATATCAAAAACATCATTTTAGAAGATTTAAGCGAAGAGCATCTGCAACAACAGTTAACGGCAATTGCAGCTAATTGCGGTCCCATAGGCGCTTTCATCCATATTCATCCAATATTTAACAGCACGGCGCAGTCGGTAAACTATTTCCCAGAAGAAAAAGCGATCGTCAAACAAGTTTTCTCGATCGCCAAACATCTTAAAAAATCTCTCAATACAGCCGCAGAAAACGGACGTAGCTGCTTTTGTACGGTAACTCGACTTGATGGCGCTTTCGGGCTAGAACAAAAAATTAACTTTGGCGCTATTGCTGGTGGATTATGCGGACTAACTAAAACCCTTAATTGGGAATGGGCACAAGTCTTTTGTAGAGCAATTGACATCCACCCCGAAATCGGCGCTGGCAGTTGTGTCAAGCACATCCAAGCCGAATTACACGATCCCAATCATTTAATTACCGAAGTTGCCTACGGAAATCAAGGAAGGATAACAATTACGGTTGAGTAATTAAGGTTAAAGGTTAAAGGTGAGGAGTTAGGAGTTAGGAGTTAGGAGTTAGGAGTTAGGAGTTAGGAGTTAGGAGTTAGGAGTTAGGAGTTAGGAGTTATCTCCCCATCTCCCCCTCTCCCCCTCTCCCCCTCTCCCCATCTCCCCATCTCCCCTTGTCTCCTTGTCCCCTTGTCTCCCCATCCCCCTCTCCCCTTGTCCCCTTGTCTCCTATTCCCCGTTCCCTAAAAAGGGCTAGAGGCTTCGCAATTGCGAAGCCTCTAGGGGGGGAAGTGGGGAGTTGGAGAGTAAAGGAGTCCTCGCGGGTTAAAAAGCTAAAACTTATAACTTTCTCGAACCCCTTGGAACTCCGTCTTCAAAGTTAGGAGTTTTGAATTACATACTAATATACCATGTCTGAACATCAAAAAAATAATTATGTCGGTCGCGTTGTCGATTGGAGTAAACAAGCACCTATTCGAGCTGCAAAAATCACATTTGATAATAATGATGGTAGCTCAGTAGTTTCTTATAGCGATCTAGAAGGAATTTACCGATTTTCTGCCAAACCCAATAACAACGGAGTTATTCAAGGAAAAATCACGGTAGAAGCGAACGGTTATCAAACTTATCAATCCAACATTAATTCACCAGGAGATAAACCGGATTTTGGCGATATTACCCTTGTTGGAGGTACTAGTACAACTCATAAGACGACGAATGTAAAAGATACACCCGATTCATCAAGTACGAATAATAGCACTAACACGGATAGTGGAAATAATACGAATAGCACTACCAAGAATAATACGAACAATACAAATAATTCTGACACCGACCAATTAATTCCAATATTAATAGCGTTGATGGTAGTTTTTTTCACGTTCACCACATTTGCTATTGTATCTGCCATAAAAAAAGAGCGTTTTGATAATAATAGACCCAACAATTACATCAACTTCCATCAGTTACCAATCGATCGGGTTAAAGGTTAAAGGTTAAGTTTTTTAGCTGTTAAAACAAGGATTAAAATCCTTAATAAAAGCATACATTCGTTATCAATATTACTTATAAAAACTCATGAAAACAGCAACTTCAATTCATCCCGAATCAGTTTTTATTGTTAGCGGCGGTGCTAAGGGTATTACGGCAAAATGCGTTATTGAATTAGCACAACAGTATCCGTGTAAGTTTATTTTACTAGGTCGTTCGGAACTTTTAGAATCCGAACCTTTGTTTGCAATAGATTGCTTTGATGAAGCAGTTTTAAAAAAACGCATTATGGAAGATTTGCTTTCCCAAGGAGAAAAACCTACTCCTATAGAAGTGAAAAAGATTTATAATCAAATTATTTCTGACCGGGAAATTAAACAAACTTTGCAAACAATTAAACTTTCAGGGGGTGAAGCAAAGTATATTAGCGCTGATGTCGTAAATCAAAATGATTTACAGCAAAAAATAGCTGCTGTTACAGAAAGTATGGGTAAAGTAACTGGTATTATTCATGGTGCGGGTAATTTAGCTGATAAGCTAATTGAAAAAAAGACGGAAGCGGATTTTGAAAAAGTTTACAGCGCCAAAATTCAAGGTTTAGAAAATCTACTTGGTTGCGTTAATCTTTCTGAATTAGAACATTTAGTTTTATATTCTTCTGTTGCTGGTTTTTACGGAAATGTCGGTCAATCAGATTACGCTTTATCTAACGAAATTCTCAACAAATCGGCTCATTTACTTAAACAACAGTATCCTCAATGTCATGTAGTGGCTATCAATTGGGGTGGTTGGGATAGCGGTATGGTAACGCCGGAATTGAAGAAAGAATTTGCACGTCGGGGTATTGAAATTATTCCGGTAGAAGCGGGAGCAAAAATGTTAGTTAACGAACTTCATGACTCTTACCGCGATTCTACACAAGTTGTTATAGGTAGTCCGATTTTTCCACCCCCTGCAAAATTAAATTCTCAGTTGAGAAGTTATCGCATTCATCGACGATTAACGGAAGCAGCGAATCCTTTTATACAAGATCATATAGTCGGTGGGAAGCCGGTTTTACCTGCTACCTGTGGAACAGCATGGATGATTAATGCTTGCGAACAGCTTTATCCAGGATATAGGTTCCATTACTACAATAATTTTAAAGTATTGAAGGGAATACCTTTTGATGAAAAACTAGCAGATGAATATATCTTAGATTTAGAAGAAATCGCTAAAAATGAACAGCAAGAAATAATTTTTAAAGCAAAAATATGGAGTAGAAATAAGAACGGAAAAATTAATTTTCATTTCAGTATTGATGACATTCATTTGTTACCGAAATATAGCTCAAGCCCAACTTACGAACAATTGAATATGACCGAAGATAATGTCATCACCATCACGGGTAATGACTTTTATCAAGAAAATTCATCAATATTTCCTTTATTCCACGGAGAATCTTTCAAAGGACTTACAAAAGTATTAAATATTAGTCCAGAAAAGATTACTACTGAATGCGTTTGGAAAGAAATCGATCGCAAACAACAAGGGCAGTTTCCCATTCAATGGGTAAATCCCTTCTCCGTTGATTTGAGTACTCATCCTTTATGGATTTGGTTGCAGCATTATCATCAAGAAATTTGTTTACCCGCAGAAATTAAAAAACACGAACAATTTGCTGCAACTCCCAGCGATCGACCTTTTTACGTTTCTTGCGAAGTTACAAATAAAACGAATACCAGTGTTAGTGCCGATTTTACAATCCACGACAACCAAGGTAAAATTTATTCCCGTTTATTAGGCGGTAAAGGAATTATTATTCCAACTAAGTCTTTGAAAAAGTAGGAAGTTAGGAGTAGTGAGTTAAGAGTTAGGAGTTAAGAGTTAGGAGTTAGGAGTTGAGAATTCAAAACTTTTCTCCCCATCCCCTTGTCTCCCCATCTCCCTGTATTAATTGATAATTGTTCATTGATAATTGATAACTGAATAAAAGTATGGAAAAAATAGCAATCATTGGGTTTTCATGCCTATTCCCCGACGCTAAAAATGCTGAAGAATTTTGGCATAACTTAATTGAACAAAAAGATTCTAGTTCGTCCCTAAGTATCGATGAAATTGGTATTGAACCAACTATATTTTACGATCCGGTAAAAGGTAAACCAGATAAAGTTTACTCGTTACAAGGGGGATTTGTTCGTAATTTTAAATTCGATGCATCCGGATATAATCTTCCTGCTTCATTGCTACAAAACCTAGATGATACCTTTAAGTGGTCGCTTTATGCTGCGAAGCAAGCATTACAAAATAGTGGTTATTTGGAAAACGAATCTGTTCTTGCCAAATGTGGAGTACTGTTGGGCAGTCTCTCGTTACCGACGAAATCATCAAACCAATTGTTTGAACCGATTTATCAACAGGTGTTAGAACCTGCAATTAGAGAACTTTTGCAGGAAGAGAAGTTTGATTTAGCTGCTTTACCTAACAGTGAGGAAACTTCATTTTTTAATGCAATGATCTCCGGTTTACCTGCCGCGATCGTTTCTCAAGCTCTATCTCTGTCTCACATCCATTTTTGCTTAGATGCTGCTTGTTCCTCACCTTTGTATGCTAGTAGGTTAGCGTCTCATTACCTGTGGACGCATAAAGCTGACTTGATGTTAGCAGGTGGTATAAGTTGTGCAGATCCCATGTTTATCCGGATGTTATTTTCCGGCATTCAAGGCTATCCCGAAAACAACGATATCAGCCGCCCCTTAGATAAATCCTCGCGGGGATTAGTCACCTCAGAAGGCGTGGGAATGCTGGTTCTCAAACGCTATAGCGATGCAGTTAGAGATGGCGATCGCATTTATGGCTGCATTGTAGGTAACGGACTTTCCAACGATGGTAGGGGTAAACATTTACTCAGCCCCAACCCCAAAGGACAAATTTTAGCTTTTGAAAAGGCTTACACCGAAGCACAACTCGATCCCAAAACTATCGACTATATCGAGTGTCATGCTACCGGAACTTTGTTGGGAGACAGTACCGAATTTAATTCTGTTGAAACCTTCTTTGGTAGATATGGAGCAACTCCCCTATCGGGTTCGGTAAAATCCAATATCGGACATTTGCTTACTGGTGCCGCTAGCGCCAGCCTGGTTAAAGTACTCTTGAGTATGAATAAGGGTATTATCCCGACAACTATTAATATTACAGACCCCATCGGTTCGGAAGATAACGTAATATCACCCAGTCGGATTGTCACAAGTCCTACCAATTGGCAATCAAAAAGCGCATCTATAAAACGTGCTGCCGTTAGTGCTTTTGGCTTGGGTGGAACCAATGCCCATACAATTTTAGAACAAAATAACAATACCCAAACCCAAGAATCGACTCAACCCCTCAAACCAGTCAAAATGGCGATCGTGGGAATGGACAGCTTCTTCGGGGGTTGCGATGGCTTAGATGCTTTTGAACGCAGTATTTATCAAGGAAAACAACATTTTATTCCTCTACCCGAACAAAGATGGCATGGTGTAGAAAAGCAAACCGAATTACTTGAAAAACATAATTTACCCGATGGAAAAGCACCAGCGGGAGCTTATATTAGCGAATTTGAAATTGATACCGTATCTAGTAAAATTCCCCCCAACGAACTAGGAAAACTCAACAAACAACAACTGTTGATGCTCAAAGTAGCCGAACGTGCTTTGCAAGATGCGGGTATCAAAGAAGGAGATAACGTAGCAGTTTTAATTGCTACAGAAGCTGAGTTTTCCGTTCATCAACTCCAACAAAGATGGAATCTATCTTGGGAAATTAAAGAAGGATTAAGTACTGGTGCAATATCCCTATCATCTGATAAAGTTAATAAGTTAGAAACTATAGTTAAAGACGGAATTCATCATCCCGTTGACAGCAGCGAGTTTGTCAGCTACATCACCAATATTATGGCGAGTCGCATTTCCTCGCTGTGGGACTTTACTGCTCCTGTATTTACCATTTCCGCTGGCGAAAACTCCACATTTAAAGTTTTAGAAGTAGCGCAACATTTATTATCCACTGGGGAAGCAGATGCCGTATTAGTGGGTGCCGTGGATTTAGCAGGCGGCATGGAAAATGTTTTATTAAGAAGCAAATCGGCAACAGTTAATACAGGTGTAAATACTCTGAGCTATGACCAGAAAGCCAACGGCTGGATGGTTGGCGAAGGTGCGGGAGCAGTAGTTTTAAAGCGACACGAAGTAGCCAAACAGGAAAATGAGTGCATTTACGCGGTTATCGATGCAGTTAGTTTGGCGCAAAAAAATGCTATCAAAAATGATTTGCAAAATCGTTTGGGTGCCACCGATGCTAATACAGTTGGTTCCGTCTGTCAGCAAGCTTTTGATGCGGCAGGAATCAAACCTTCAGAAGTGTCTTATCTGGAAGTTTTCGGTAGCGGTATTTCCCAAGAAGATCGAGCAGAAATTAATGGTTTACTTCGGGCTTATCCAAGCGGTGCAAACGAATTAACCTGTGCTATAGGCAGCGTTAAAGCTAATATTGGTCACACCTATGTTGCTTCGGGAATTGCAAGTTTAATTAAAACAGCTTTGTGTCTCTACTATAGATATATTCCCGTAACACCAAATTGGACTGGTGTAAAAGATATTGATGAATGGGTTAACAGTCCTTTCTATGTTGTTCCAGAATCAAGACCTTGGTTTCTTAACCCCGAAACTAATAAAAGAACGGCAGCCATTAACAGTATGGGTATAGATGGGACTTACGCTCATTTAATAATATCGGAAGAACCAAATCAACAAGACCGCAGCAGCAGATTTTTGCAGCAAATGCCTTTTCATTTATTTCCAATTATCGGAAATAATCGCGATGATTTACTACAGCAAGTCGATAATTTGCAAAACGTAGTTAATAGCGATTCCCTTGCCGCAGCTGCTAGCATGACTTTTGCTAATTACCAAAAACGCAGCCAAGATTCGTACACGTTAGCAATTTTGGCGCGTAATAAAAATGAATTAGCCAAAGAAATAAAAGCAGCAATCAAAGGTGTAAATAACGCATTTGATAAAGGTGAAGAATGGCAGACTCCACTAGGTAGTTATTTTACAGCCAACCCGCTGGGAAAAAAAGGAGAAGTTGCATTTATCTACCCTGCTGCTGTCAATTCCTATCTGGGTATTGGTCGAAATCTCTTCCGTCTATTTCCCAAAGTTCACGACGACATCATCTTGCAAAATTTAGATAGTCGCGTTAATCATGTCGAGAAGTTAGTTTATCCCAGAAGCTTGAATAAACTATCAAGCAGACAGTTAGAGGGATTAGAAAAGCAACTGCTAGATGATTCCGCAGCGATGTTTGAAAACGAGATAGTCGTTGCCAGACTGCTTTCTAAAGTACTTCAAGATAACTTCCAAGTAAAACCAAAATTCGCTTTCGGTTACAGCTTGGGTGAGGTTAGTATGATGTCTGCGATCGGGGTATGGAATAAATTTGGTGAGATGAGCAACGCTTTAAACTCATCTACTTTATTCGGAGACAGATTATCAGGTGCAAAAAACTGTGTACGCGAATTTTGGAAACTACCATCCGTAGAGCAGTCACCGGATAATAATTTTTGGTGCAATTACGTTCTTATCGCTACACCATCTCAAGTTAGGGAAAGTATCGCCGGGGAAAACCGCGTTTACTTAACTCAAATCAATACGCCAGAAGAAGTAGTAATTGCAGGTGAACCCGTAGCTTGTGAAAAAGTAATTAAAAAGTTAGGTTGTAATGCATTTCGCGCACCTTTCGATCATGTAATTCACTGCGAAGCGATGGCTTCGGAGCATGAAGAAATTGCCAATGTCAACACTTTACCAATTCAAGAAAATCGGCAAAATCTAATACTTTATTCGGCTGCAAAATATGCGCCAATAGAGTTAGAAAGTAAAGCCATTGCTGAGGGTATTGCAACGGGACTTTGTAAAGAACTTGATTTTCCTAAACTTGTTAATCGAGTTTATAACGACGGCGCAAAAATATTTATTGAAACAGGTGCTCAAAGCGTTTGTTCTCGATGGATTGATAAAAATTTAAGCGATAAAGAACACATGACAATTTCCCTCAATCGCAGAGGTTTAGACGACCATAGCAGCATTGTTAAAGCATTAGCAAAACTTGCCAGCCATCAAGTTTCCTTGGATTTATCGCCGCTATATTCGACCGTGAAAGAAACTAGTAAAAAAACCAAACTGAGCCAGAAAAAAGTCATACTGGGCGGTCATAGTATTACCGAAAGTATTTTAACAGCGGACAACAAAAAGCTGTTTCAAAATCAACCAGAAGTAGTGGAGAAAATCACTCCAACCCCCCAACCTGAAAAAGCAGAAGTTGCGGCGAAAACAACTGAGAAAATCTTCTCAACACCTCAACCGGATAAACCAAACATCCCCGCAGCATCACCGAAAAAGGTAGAAGCAAGTCCGATGAAAGTTGCCGTACCTATTGTAGAAAACAAAACAAAATTACTAACTACTCCGGCGAATACAACTCAAAAACTTGCATCTTCTCAATTATCACCATCTACTACCACTAAAAAACTAGCTTCAACACTAAGCGTGTCTTATCAAACTCAACATCAAAAATTCACCACCAACAGCTTAATGGTTCATAAAACCCATGCCACATTCTTAAATTCGCGGCAAGAATTTAGCCAACAACTCAGCGAGATAATTCAACTCCAAATTGCTTGCGCCGAACATTTGTTTCACAATTAACAATTATCAATGAACAATTATCTATTATCAATTGTTCATTGATGAGCTACATCTTAAGTGTGAAAGCTGTTAACTGAAAACTGCTGACTATTAATTGGTAACTGAAAACGTGCAAACTTTAGATAACGTGCTAAACAAAGAAAATAACGGACTGATCTTTCATGGGTCTACTTCGATTAAAAATCGAGTTTGGAAAGGTTCGGTAAGCTGTATTTCCTTTGACCCTCAAGGTATCAAAGAACAATTACTGGAAATAGATAAACCTTGCTACATTGTTAAAGTAGGAGATAGAATTGGGGTAACAAACTACGGCTATTGTCCTCTCGATAACAGTCAACCAGCGGAAATAGAATTATTAATTGCAGCACCACCTACCTTTACTAAAAACTTCGGCGACTCAAATTTTATCTGCGACCATAATCTAAAATATGCTTATACAACTGGTGCAATGGCTGGGGGTATAGCCTCCGAAGAAATGGTAATTGCACTGGGAAAAGAAAATATTTTGAGTTCTTTTGGTGCAGGTGGTTTGAGTTTAACTCGTTTAGAAGAAGCTATTAAAATTATTCAAGCATCTTTACCTCACGGACCTTATGCATTCAATTTAATTCATAGTCCCGGCGATCCGGAAATTGAAAGAGGTGCTGTAGATTTATATCTTAAATATGGGGTAGAAACTGTAGAAGCTTCGGCATTTTTAGACTTAACTCCTAATATTGTTTACTATCGTGCGGCTGGTTTAACTTTAAATTCAGCTAACAAAATTCAAATTAATAATAAGGTAATTGCCAAAATTTCTCGCCGAGAAGTTGCGAGTAAATTTATGCAGCCAGCACCCTTAAAAATGCTTAAGGAATTGGTTGATAAAGGATTAATTACCGAATTACAAGCAACTCTTGCAGCCCAAGTTCCGATCGCAGATAATATTACTGTAGAAGCGGATTCTGGAGGTCATACAGATAATCGTCCTTTGGTTTGCGTACTACCTTCTATAATTGCTTTAAAAGACGAAATACAGTCAAAATATTCTTACGAAAAACCGATCGGAGTTGGAGTAGCGGGAGGAATTTCTACTCCTCAATCGGCTTTAGCAGCTTTTATGATGGGTGCTGCATATATAGTTACTGGTTCGATCAATCAATCTTGTCTAGAAGCGGGAACTTCTATTCATACCAAAAAACTGTTAGCACAAGCTGACATGGCTGATGTAATGATGGCACCAGCAGCAGATATGTTTGAAATGGGGGTAAAATTACAGGTTCTCAAACGTGGAACTATGTTTCCCCTTAAAGCACAAAAACTATACGAAATCTACCGAAATTATAATTCCCTTGACGAACTTCCCCCAGTAGAAAAAGAAAAGTTAGAAAAACAAGTTTTTCGCAAAAGTATCGAAGAAATTTGGCAAGAAACTGTTGCTTATCAATCCCAAAGCAATCCCCATAAACTTACTAAAGCAGCCAACAATCCTAAATACAAAATGGCGTTGATTTTCCGCTGGTATTTAGGATTATCTTCAAGATGGTCTAATTCCGGCGAAAAAGGTAGAGAAGTCGATTATCAAGTATGGTGCGGTCCGGCGATGGGTAGTTTTAACGATTGGGTACGCGGTTCTTATTTATCAGAACCAAAGAATCGTCGGGTAGTTGATGTTGCCAACCAATTGATGAGGGGAACATCTTATTTATACCGCATCCAAAGTTTAAAAATGCAAGGTTTGCAACTTGATAATTTCTATTCTCAGTATCGCCCAATTCTTCCCAATTCTGAGTTTTAAATTCTAAGGTTCGTAGTAAGGGCTTCAGCCCTTTGAGGACTAAAGTCCTGACTACAAACCTTGCTTCTTTGAAAAAAAGCTAAATAATCGTAAATCTTAGATCGAATGATTACAAAACAATCCATGAACGCTACAGAAATTCAAACTTGGTTATTATCTAACTTGGCTGAAATACTCCACATGGAAGCCGCAGAAATCGACGTAACTCAACCTTTAGATAGCTACGGTTTAGATTCGACTCAAGCAATGGTAATTGTTACCAAAGCACAGAAAATGCTGGGTTTTGAATTGTCCCCGATGTTGCTTTGGCACTATCCTACAATTGAAGCACTTTCGGAACGTTTAGCGGAAGAAGCGCAAGAATCTCAACAAGATACTAAATCACTTATTGATAGCAAAAGTACTCCTAATTTGGCAGCCGAAGCCGTTCTAGATCGAAGTATCCGTCCCGCATCAACCTCTTTTACATTTAATACTAATCCTCAAAATATCTTTTTAACCGGCGGTAGCGGCTTTTTAGGAGCATTTCTAATCTACGAACTTTTAAAGCAAACCGATGCAGATATTTACTGCTTGGTACGTGCGGCAGATGCAACATCGGGTAAAGAAAAGCTGAAAAAGAATTTAGAAGCTTATGAAATTTGGGATGAAAACTTTAGTCCTCGAATTATTCCTATAGTTGGGGATTTATCACAGCCGCAATTAGGTATAAGCACTGAAGGCTTTGAAATGTTGGCAACTAATATAGATGTCATCTATCACAGTGCTGCAATGCTTAACTACGTATTTCCCTACTCAGCATTGAAAACAGCCAACGTTTTAGGAACCCAAGAAATCATTCGTTTAGCTTGTCAAATTAAAGTTAAACCCCTACATTATGTCTCCAGCGTCGCGGTATTTGAATCGCCAGTTTACGCCGGAAAAGTAGTCAAAGAAGATGATAGTTTTGACAGTTGGGAAGGTATTTTTCTAGGTTATTCTCAAACCAAATGGGTAGCAGAAAAACTAGTTAAAATAGCAGGTGAAAGAGGACTTCCGATCGCCATCTACAGACCACCTTTAATTTCCGGACACAGCGAAACCGGCATTGGCAACCTCGATGATTTTGTAAATTTAATGACCAAAGGCTGTCTTCAGATGGGAGCTTTCCCAGATGTCGATTATATGTTAGATATGTCACCTGTTGACTACGTGAGCAAGGCGATCGCATATCTATCCAAACAAGAAGAATCCCTTGGTAACGCCTTCCATCTCCAACATCCAGAACCCGCACCCTTAAGCACGCTAGTTGAGTGGTTGACTTCCTTCGGTTTCCCCATCAAAATGATTCCTTACGAAGAATGGCAAGACAAGTTAATTAACGATGTCACATCAGAAGAAAATCCTTTATATACCCTGCGTCCATTCTTACTCGAACGTTGGTCAGAAAAACAACTTACCATACCCGATTTATACTTAACATCAAATCGACCAGTTATTAGTTGTGACGCAACCTTAAATGCTCTTGCAGGAAGTGGTGTATCCTGTGCGCCAATCAACGGAGAATTATTTACTATTTACTCAGCCTACTTAATTCAAAATGGTTTTCTCAACCTTGAATCGGTTCTTACTAGTTAATAGTTAGTCGTTAGTAATTGATAATTAAGAAACCCGGTTTTTTGAAAAAACCGGGTTTCTCAATATATTAAACTTGTTATAGATAAATTTCATAAAATAATTGTTCGACTGTCCTTATATCTGTTGGAAAATACAATAAAAGTTCACATCTTGCAGCATTCACAATGGTGTAAGATGTCGATTCTAAGTTAAAATTATTAATAATAAAATCTATTCACCCAAATTCCGCATCACATAATCGTAAGCTTGATTCCAAACATAATTAAAATTATCTGAAGTATTAAAATACGGAATTCCCACTTGCTGACACTTTAATTGATGCTCTTGGCTAATTTTAGCAAAATGTTTAATATGTAAAATTAACGATTCGTCATCGTGTTGATTTGTCCAACATTCAGAATGCTTTGCTCCATATTCTCGTAATTCTTGAAGCTTTTTTTCAACATTTACCTGGGGATACCCTAAAAACAGAAATATATAGTTGGGACTATTTAATTTACTTTTTACAATAATTGGATCGACATGACAAGATTCAAATATTCTTATGTAGCTAAACTCTTTACCCATATTTCTAATCAACTTTATTAATACTTTCGGAAACTTATCTTTTTCCAAATCTGGAAAATTGTTGTATAAAATATTCATCAAATGGTCGGCATGAAACACTGTCGCTTTTGTATTTTGAAATACTTTATTTGCTAACCTTGATTTACTAGCCCTGCAAACGCCGCCAACTACGACTGTTTTCATGATTTCCTATACCTTGCAAAGGTAATTACCTAAAATTTTTCCCACTCTCGACGGAAGACAAAGTTACTTTGAGCAAACAAACTGAAAGAATACTTTAGTATATTAGTCAAAATGGAACTAATAAAAAAGAACAAAGAACTTCTACGTGTTATCCTCGCCGTAGCTTTAATAGTTGTAGGAATTACACACTTCGCGATTCCCCAACCTTTTGTAAAAATTATGCCGTCACAACTTCCCTATCCTTTGGGTTTAGTTTATTTAAGTGGCTTTTATGAAATATTAGGCGGTATCGGTTTACTAGTTCCTCCTTTAAGTCAACCTACTGCGTGGGGAATAATTGCCTTATTTATCGCGGTTTATCCAGCTAACATTAATATGGCGATTAATCATATAGAAATTGAAAGCATACCATATTCAGGTTCCCCTTTATTCCAAGCTATTAGACTTCCTCTCCAAGGAGTTTTAATTGCTTGGGCTTATTGGTATACAAAACCCGCCGATAAAGAAAAACAAGCTTCTATTATTCCTAAATCAATGATTCCGAAAGAATTAGAATTATAAGATAAGAGGGAGTAGGGAGTGGGGAGTTGGGAGTAGAAAGTAGGGAGTTGGGAGTTGGGAGTTGAAAGTAAAAAGTAGAAAGTAGAAAGTAGAAAGTAGAAAGTAGAAAGTAGGGAGTTGGGAGTTGAAAGTAAAAAGTAGGCAGTAGAAAGTAAGGAGTTGGGAATTGGGAATTGGGAATTGAGAATTGGTAATAGAAAAAAGTTAAATAGGAATCTTATATATGACTACTACTTCAACAGTAAAACAATTATCAGCGCAAACTATAACTTTAGAAAACTTTCGAGATTACGGACAGGTTATTTTTCCGGAGCTAGATGGTAAATCATTTGATGCAGAAGATGCTCAATTAGTACTTGATAACGGCATCCCTCGATTTTACATTATGCAATTGCAGCGTCGCGGGCGTAAGTTTCATAATATTACCCGTCACGCAAAATGTACTCAATGCTTGGGTTCTTTAGCTGGGAAAGATTGGTTAATAGCGGTTTGTCCCCCTAATAATAAGATAGATGAACCGACGTTACAAGATATTGCAGCTTTCCGCATTCCCGGAAATTGTTTTATTAAATTAAATGTCGGAACTTGGCACGCGGGACCTTATTTTGAACATGAAGTAGTAGATTTTTATAACTTAGAATTAAGCAATACGAATGAAGTTGACCATTTTACTCATAGTTTTTTGAAAAGTGATAATTTAGAGTTTGAGATTGTTTAGGAAATTAAAAGGCAAAATATTTACTGTTAGTTCAAACTTTAGCAACATCTAAAGGAAGTCTACGTAACTTTTTACGGCGAGTTTCTATATTCTCGTGATTCTCATAGAGATAGTTTTCCAAGTCTTCCATACTTACTTCTACATTCTTTCCGCCTTTCAAATAAACAGTAGGCATTCTGCTGTCTCCAATACTATGCTTCTTTCTATATTTTAGAGGTTTTGAGAAAAATTGCTTCCATTTAACGAAGAACTCTTCCCAAAACCTCTAACTTATTGAGAAAGAGGCTTTAAAGCTTTATTCACAAGCTTTCCGCATTTTGGAAATTAAAACATAATTAAAATGGTTTGGGCAGTTAATTCACATCAAACGCAAATTATTTATTGCGAGTTGAATCTTCAACAACCTCTACCATAGGAAGTCTACGCAATTTCTTACGGCGATTTCCTATCCTTTCGTGATTTTCATAAAGATAGTTTTCTAAATCTTCCATACTTACCTGTACGGTTTCTTCATTTTTTAAATAAACGGTAGGCATTTTATTCTCCCCAGTTACAAGTGATTCTGCTACAAAGTGTCCTTTGTTACGCAGCATGATGTCCTAGTGACACAGACTAGGAATAAATACATATTAAACTTTTTTATAATTAATTTAACAATTAAACGCTAATATCATATGAAAGCTCAACATTAGCTCTGTTAACGTTGTTTCATTTGTCCAACTTGCATCAAAAGGCATTGATTTTAATGACAATTTGGAATTCTAATAGTTTTAATTACGCTACGGTAAGACGAATTTTGAATCTGTCGCTCAGTTCAGTAATCATAATCGCGATCGCACTGGTTGTTTTCTTCTCTAACGTATCTGCTTCAAATGCCCAAGCGAACGCCACAAAGCCGATAGAAGTAGATTTATTTGTAGATGGTTTAAATTTACTTCGTCCCGAAGCTTTATTTGACAAAAGTTTAAAAAGTGGTGGAAAAACCGACTTAACAATCGATAACAAACCCTCTGGTGAAATGTCGGTAAAATCTGTCAAGCAGTTACCCATCACTATCAATGTAACTCAACCTGATGGTTCGGTAAAAGAATTACCAGATCCCAGCGTCAAATATAAAACAGATTTACTTATAACTTTGACAGGTAAAGCGCAAATGCAAAACGCCGGTGCGGTTGTAAATGAAAGCTTAGTTAAAATCGGTAGCCCTGCCTCTATAGAAGGCTTTGATTATGATATTAATGCTACCATTGTCGATCTAAGAACGGAAGAGTAGGGGATTGGGAGATGGGGAGAGGGGGAAGAGGGGGAAGAGGGGGGATGGGGAGACAAGGGGACAAGGTGATGGGGAGAAATTTAAACTACTAATTCCTAACTCCGGTGGTCCTAATTCCTAACTCTTTCCCAACTCCTTCCAAACTCTTTCGGGTGTCATTGGTAATTGTCGCAATCTTGCACCAGTAGCATGAGCGATCGCATTTGCAATTGCTGGTGCGGTACAGTTGGTTGTAATTTCCCCTACACCTTTAGCACCAAATGGTCCGTAAGGATCGGTTTTTTCTACTAAAAATACTTCCATTGGTGGCATATCTGCCGCTGTGGGGATGCGATATTCTCGCAATTTGGGATTAGTTATTCTTCCTGACTCAAATAATAATTCTTCGGTTAATGCATAACCTATTCCCATTGCAATTCCCCCGGTTGCTTGCCCTTCGCAAATTTTGGGATTAATTGCTTTACCAAGATCGATCGCTTGCACGCATCTTAAAACATCTACTTTTCCGGTTTCCATATCAACTTCTACTTCCACACCTTGAACTGCAAAAGTTAAAGTTGCTTCATCTGCTGTATACGTTTCTTCTACTTCGATTATTTGCGATCGCGGTATATCTTCTACTATTTTCTGCTTTAATTTCTCCGCCGCTAACTTAACTGCTTGTCCCGAAATATACATGGTTGCAGAAGCATAAGAACCGGCATCAAAAGGTGTTAATTGTGTATCTCCGGAAATAATTTTTATGTCTGCAACCTTTACCCCTAATACTTCCGCAGCGATTTGTCGTAAAGTGGTATCGGAACCCGTACCAACATCTACCGAACCCGTTCTTAACTCATATTTACCATCAGCTAACCGCGATAATTTAACACAAGCAGTGTGGATTTTACATAAGCCGCTTCCCTGCATAGAAACTGCAAAACCAACGCCGCGACGACGATTACCTTCTACTAATGGCGGCGTACTCGGTATATAATCTAATGCTTCGATAACTTTAACAAAACACTCTTCCACTGCATAACTACCAATTAAATTAAAATGCTCGCCACTGTTTCCTAAGCTAACTATATCTCCCGGACGAATTAAATTTTTCTGCCTTATTTCTATAACATCAATACCTAATTTATTCGCAATTTCATCAATTTGAGATTCCATTGCAAAAGTGCCTTGAGTTGCACCGTAACCGCGAAATGCACCTCCAGGCATAGTATTAGTATAAACGGCATAGGCTGTAAATCTTTTGTTATCGCAACGGTATAAACCCAAAGGAATATAACCAGATAAAAATACTACCGTCTTACCATGATTGCCATAAGCACCAGTATTTGCAATGATTTCTAAGTCTTGAGCAATAATCGTACCATCTGCTTTAACTCCAGTTTTTAATTTAATTGTCATTGCATGACGGCTATTTGTAGCGATAAATTCTTCATTTCTTGTCATCTCCCACTGCACGGGTTTACCAGTACGCAAAGTCGCTAATGCACACAAATCTTCTGTTAATATTTCTTGCTTATTGCCAAAACCGCCGCCGAGTTGTGGTTTATAAACGCGAATCTTCTCTTTAGGTAAATCAAAAAGTTGCGATAATAATCTTTGAGTGTGAAACGGTACTTGAGTACTGCTGCGAACAACTAAGATACCATCATCTAAATAAGTTACTGTCACATGAGGTTCTAAATGGACGTGTTGTACTGCTGGCAAAGTATAAGTATTTTCTACTATTAAATCCGCTTCAGTAAAACTTGAATCAACATCTCCTGATTCCAAAAATATTTCACCTGCTATATTGCGATCGCGATCGCGAATTTGCTGAGATTCGTCTTCATCGTGAATCATAACGCTACCATTCATCGCTTCCACTGGATCGGTAACGTGAGGTAAAATTTCGTAATCAACCTCAATTAATTCGCAAGCCAGTTGTGCAATATCAACCGACTCAGCCACCACAGCAGCAACTCGATCGCCGATAAAACGTACTTTATTATCCAACAAATAATGGTCTAAAGGATCGGGTACGGGTTCTGCGTGTCCGGCAGTGGTGTAAGGTATTCTTGGCACATCTTCGTAAGTAAAGATATCTACAACCCCCCGTAGTGCTTTCGCCTTGTCAAGGCTAATCTTACGGATTTTGGCATGGGAAACGGGCGATCGCAATATTTTTAAATGTAATATTCCGGATTGCAAAATATCCGCAGTGTAGTATGCTTTACCTGTAACGATTGACGTTCCATCTTGTTTAGGAACGCTTTCTCCGACGGAGTGTGGTGTGATTTGGGGCGTGGCAAGGATGTCACGTCCATTTGATTTTTGATAAAGTAAAATACTTTCAATTATTGCTTGGTAGCCAGTGCAGCGGCAAAGGTTTCCTTTCATATAAGTACGTAATTCTGACGGCGACGCTTGGGGAAACTTCGCAGCACTCATAATCATTCCCGGAGTGCAAAACCCGCATTGAAATCCCTGGGCTTGTAAAAACGCTTGCTGTATCGGTGCAAGTTCGTTATTTGACGATAATCCTTCAATAGTAGTTACAGATTGTTCGTTAATTCGCATCGCCGGGTAAATACAGCTATGCACTGGTGTATCATTAACCCAAACAGTACAAGCGCCACAATCACCAGTTTCGCAAACCCGATGTACCCCAAAGTAATTAAGTTCACGAAGCAGGGAAAGAAGGCTGCTTCCAGGATGACAGGTTGCGGTATGAGTTTGATTATTAACTTTAAATACAGGTTGCATTAGAAGGGAGTTGGGAGTAGTGAGTAGTGAGTAGGAAGTAGGGAGTAGTGAGTAGGAAGTAGGGAGTTGGGAGTAGTGAGTAGGAAGTAGGGAGTTGGGAATCTAAAATTCAAAACAAACAAAACGCATCCGTTGTTAAACAAAACGCATCCGTTGTTAAACAAAACGCATCCGTTGTTAAAATCTAAAATTCAAAATTATTTAAACATCGTTTAATCAAAACTTGCGTTATTTCCCGACGATAAACAGCACTAGCTCTTGCATCTTCAATAAAATCCATATCCAAAGCAGCTATGTAATTCAAATTCGTCTCAAAATCAGCTTCAAATTCTAACAAAACTGGTGCAGCAACACTCGCAGCGATCGCCAACCGCAACTTATTCGCATTATTATAAGCACCCACAACAATAGCTAAAGCAGAATCGCTCGCTGCAATTCCAAAGCGTTGATAATCAACAAGCCATTTCATGTTTTCTACAGGAATCAAAACTCGCCGCAATAATTCCCCAGACTGCAAAACCGTTTGACGGCAACCGATTTGAAAATTTTTCGCTGCAACGATTCGCGATTTTCCGGCTCTATTACAAATCTCATAACTTGCATCCAAAGCCACCATAATAGGTGCAAGAGTACCCACCGATAATGCAAGGCAAATATTACCCCCTACCGTTGCCACATTAACAACCTTCAACGAAGCAGAAAGAGCAGATATCGCGCCCTTAAAGCCTTCTACAGCCTTGTATTCAGATAACCAAGGATGTTCTAATAACTTAATTAAAGGACAAGTTGCACCGATCGCTAATAATTCCCCCCGATAAAAATTAAAAGAATTTACAATCTCAATTTCATCCCATCCCAAAGACTGTATATCTACCAAAGTTTTTATCTGAGGTTGTGGTTCGGAAAATAACCAAGTACCTCCAGCCAACCAACTCCAACCTTCACCCCAATCGGTAACATTATTAATATCTTTAACAACTAAATAATTATCTATATTATGTAAATCCATTCTGTTTACTTAAGAATAAATGTATCTTTATTTACTAATTCTAAGCAAATTGCTGGAAATTAGAGAGACTATATTTAGTATATTAAGAAACAAGGATTTATTACTAATTGCTTGCTTGTAGATCGCAATAAAGGGCATTTAGAAAAGGTGCCGAAACTTTCCTTCATCCGCTAACCTATAGATAGTCGGTTCCAGAAGGCGCATATGTACCAAACAGATCCACCTCGTCCTCCCAAAGAAGTACTGCCCACGATGTACAATCTTCCCAGTGAAGATCCGGAGGAACCTGGTTTGCCCGATCAATTTCATATTTGGCAACCCCGTTTGTTGGAAGATACCTTTCAACCACCAAACTGCAAAACTGATGAAGTATTCATCGGCAGTGACTTAAACTTATATTACGACCCGCACCATACTTTATGGTATAAGCGTCCAGATTGGTTTGCCGTTTTAGGAGCTTCTCGTCTTTACGAACAACGAGAGTTGCGTTTAAGTTATGTTGTTTGGCAAGAAGGAATAGATCCAACAGTTGTAGTAGAATTACTTTCTCCGGGTACAGAAAAAGAAGATTTAGGACAAACCCTACGAGAAGTCAACCAGCCACCAACTAAATGGGAAGTTTACGAAAGAATTTTAAGAATCCCTTACTATATAATATTCGATCGCTATACCGATAATTTACAAGTATTTCAAAACATTGCAGGTCGTTACCAAGAACTAACTTTAAGTGAATCTCCCATTTGGTTATCTTCTGTAGAATTAGGTATTGGCTTATGGCAAGGTACTTATCAAGGTATCGAGCGGCTGTGGTTGCGATGGTATGATGCCCGAGGAAACTTGATTCCTACCCCCGCAGGAAAAGTTGAACAACAGCTCGAACAAGAACGCGCAAAAACCGAACGTTTAGCCGCAAGATTGCGAGAATTAGGAGTTAACCCCGAGGAATTGTAGACACAAAGCAGCAAGCAATAATCACCCATAAGCCATTCAGATCGATTCCGGTTGCAGCAGAATGTTGGGCTTCCCCGACAGTACGGCAAGTGGCGTGCAGAGGACACAGAGGAAATGCCAACGGAAAAGATATCAAGTTATCATTGATAATAAATTGTTTGGAATAAGCGATTAGAAATGCTTTCCTACTGTAATAAGAAATAAATAATTAAAAAGGTATAAATTATGAAAACTGACCGTGAGAGAGAAGAATTAATTAAAGACATCACTGTAATGCTTTACCAAGCTTACGACAGTACTTTAGACGAAATTTATACCTTATTAAAAA
The DNA here is from genome assembly GCA_965234645.1 of Rivularia sp. (in: cyanobacteria). Lineage (GTDB taxonomy): Bacteria > Cyanobacteriota > Cyanobacteriia > Cyanobacteriales > Nostocaceae > Rivularia. The sequence continues at coordinate 2,972,325 of OZ248344.1, forward strand.
CAATTGATGACCAAGAAGACGAAGAAGATTTAAAAGCGATTCAAGAAGCTAGAGAAGATATACGTATTAATGGTACCGTTACCTGGGAAGAAATAAAAAATGAAATGAAAAAGGATGTTGCGTGACTTATAGTGTAGACTTTTCTAAAGTTGCGAAAAAACAATTCAATAAATTACCTTCAGATGTGCAAGAACCATCGAAACTAAGATTAATAATTTGGCAATAGAACCTCGTCCTAATGGGGTGAAAAAAATACAAGGTGAAGAGAATTCGTATCGTATTCGAGTCGGAGATTATCGAGTAGTATACGATATTCTTGACGATATTTTATTAGTAACTGTAATTAGGGTCAAACATCGAAGTCAGGTTTATCGAAATAACAGTTAACAAACAATATTCCCAATGCCCCATGCCCTAACTCATCTCTTGCAACACCTCTCGAATCACTTCCGATGGCACTTCCGAGGTAATAATCACCGCACCAATCTGTGTTGGTAATATAAACCGGACTTTACCGGCTTTGACTTTTTTATCTAATTGCAACGACTCAATTATCTCTGCAATATCTAACCCTGCTGGTAATTTTGTCGGTAAACCTGCTTTTTCAATCAAAGCGTTTTGTCTTTTTACTTCTTCTGCTTGCCACATTCCAAGTTTTACGGCAATTTCTCCTGCTGCTACCATGCCGATCGCCACTGCTTCACCATGATTAACTACGCTGTAACCCGTCAAGCTTTCGACGGCATGAGCAATGGTGTGCCCGTAGTTGAGAATCGCTCGCAATCCCCCTTCTTTCTCATCTTTACTAACAACATCAGCTTTTGCTTGACAAGAGCGCGTTAATATGTAGTCAATTAAAGATTTTTCTCCACCAGAGTAGGGAGCCATCAAATATTCAATGCGATCGAGACTTTCGCAGCGTTCCATCTCTGCAAATAAATCGGCATCCCAAATTACGCCATATTTAATCACTTCTGCCATTCCGGCGCGTAATTCCCTTTGTGAAAGAGTTTTCAGCACTTCTGGATCGATTAACACCAAGCGTGGTTGATGAAAAGCGCCAATCAAATTTTTACCTTGAGGATGGTTAACACCAGTTTTGCCACCCACCGAAGCATCCACCATAGCCAAAAGCGAAGTCGGCACCTGTACGAACTTGATACCCCGCAGCCAAGTAGCCGCAGCAAAACCCGTCATATCGCCAATTACACCGCCACCCAAAGCCACCATAGTGGATGAACGTTCTACGCGATTATCCAGAGCCGCATCGTATATTTTTTGTATAGAATTTAAATTTTTATACTGTTCGCCATCTGGCAAAATGCAGTTACATACGTTAAAACCAGCAGATTTGAGCGAATTTAACGCCCTTTCCCCGTAATGTTCAAAAACCGTCGAGTTAGAAACCAACAGCACCTTTTTACCCAACTGCAAATTATTCATATAATCGCCGAGCTTATCTAAACTTCCCAGCGCGATCGCAATTTCATAAGACAACAGTGGAAGATTAACTTTAATCGCAGAAGACATTCTTTAAACCCCATAAAAAGCCCCCGTGCTGTATTGTATCGCAATTTCGGAGAGAGGGGAGATGGGAGAGGGGGAGATGGGGGGATGGGGAGATGGGGGGAGAAATTTGAACAACTAACTACTAACAACTAACTAATGCTTCAATATAAAGAAAGAAAGATTGAACGATTGTGGAGAAAAGTAAATGCTAGGTATAGTTTCGTATGTTGGTTCTTTGGTTCTATTTATCGGCATCGCTGCTGGTTTACTCTTCGGCTTACGTGCCGCCAAGATAATTTAATAATTTGGGCATGGGGGAGGGGCATAGGTTAAAGGTTAAAGGTTAAAGGTGAGGAGTTAAGAGTTAGGAGTTAGGAGTTAGGAGTTAGGAGTTATCTACCCCCTCTACCCCCTCTAACCCATCTTCCCCCTCCCATTCCCTTAACTACTAACCGACAACTCTTTCCGATTCACTGGCGATCGCGCTTCCAAGCCCAGCAAATTTAACATTTCTTTATCGGCATCGTATCCGGGGCAAGGTGTGGTAACGGTTAACATCTTTCCGTCGTCGCTGGAAAATATGGAGTTTGCACCTGCCATGAAGCACATTGCTTGTTCTATTTGAGAAAGTCTTGACCTACCAGCGCTCAAACGAACGTCGGAATTTGGCATTACAATACGGGCTGTGGCTATCATCCGAATCACTTCGGTGACGGGTACATCCGGTTGATTTTCTAATGGCGTACCTTCGACTTGGGAAAGGATGTTGATGGGTACGGATTCTGGATGGGGTTGCAGATTGGATAAAGTGCGTAACATTGAAACTCGATCGCCAACGGTTTCGCCTAAACCAAGGATACCGCCGGAACATACGGTTACGTTTGTTTGACGAACATTTTCGATGGTATTGAGGCGATCGCTATAAGTTCGAGTCGTAATGATGGTACTGTAATAGTCTTGCGAAGTATCGAGATTATGGTTATAAGCGTAAAGCCCCGCATCTTCTAAACGCTTTGCCTGTGAAGAGTTGAGCATTCCTAAAGTGCAGCATACTTCTAAATCTAATGCTGTCACTTCTTTTACCATATCTAATACTTGCTCGAATTGAGAATTATCCCTGACTTCGCGCCAAGCAGCACCCATACAAACCCGACTAACACCGCTTTCTTTAGCTTGTTTGGCGATATCAACTACTGTTTGTTTATCTAAGAGAGATTCCGGTTTAACTTCTGTTTTATACCGAGAAGATTGAGCGCAGTAACTGCAATCTTCTGGACAAGCGCCAGTCTTAATTGATACCAGTTTACAAACCTGTATCTTTCTCGAATCATGATACTGACGATGTATGCTAGCAGCTTGATAAATTAACTCAAGCAAAGGCGTATCGTATATTGAGCGTATTTCTGCTTCTTGCCAATCGTAGCGTATTCCCACAGAGCAAATAATCCTTTTTTACAATTATCAATTATTATTGGGCATTGGGCATGGGGCATGGGGCATTGGGCATTGGAAATAGTAATTAAGGTCAAAGGTTAAAGGTTAAAGGTTAAAATTCTCCTTGTCCCCCCATCTCCCCTTCTCCCCATCTCCTTGTCTTTCATAATCCAGCCTACTTTTTTTCTGAGAATCCTCTGGTAAATTATTTAGGGTAAGCAATTGCCTAAATAGAAAACGTCAACTAGGCTACATTTTATCTGCATTTTATCAGATTTATGAATACGCAATCTCAGAAAATTATCAAATTAGATGAAGTTTATAATACAACTAAATCTAGTAAATTAGGTGGTTACTTTTTTCGCCGGGTGGAAAATTTAAAATCAACTATTAATTCGGTTGAAATTGCCAAAGCTTATAACTCTGCAATTTTATTAGTAACAGGTTGTGTTATCTTTTTGGTGCTTGTAATTGGTATTTTTCAACAAGGATTTCACAAACCAGCATATGAATTAACCGCAGGGCAAGGGAATGTTGCAATTGTTGCTGATGTTCATCGTCAAGCGGTGCTGTCAGATTATCTTAAAACGATGACGACAACAATTGTTAAAGAAAATCCTCAATCAATTAGAAAGAAAACGGCTGCTTTTCGGGCGATGACTCAGGCTACTTTAGAGGAACTTGACCCCATACGCAAGCGTTTTGTAATTATGTTTTTACAAGATACAAAATTACTCAAAATATCAGCACAAAAACATATATCGTTGTTAATGGGTGTAAACTTAGCCGGAGTTAACTTACAGGGAATGAATTTCCGGTTTAACGATTTGCAAGGTGTTAATTTTGAAAATTCCGATTTACGCGGTGCCGATTTACGATCTTCAAAATTAAATAACGCTAATCTGTCTAATTCTTGTTATAACAATTACACATTATTTGATAAACATTTCGATCCAGTTGCAGCAGGTATGAGAGAAGTGGGACAATCCCAAATGTGTTTCTAATTAATATTACTGCGCTCTGAATATAAAATATGCAACCGCAACTGCCGCGTATTGTTACCAAACGCTTATTATTGCGATTGGCTAGTCAGGAAGATGTACCACTAATTATCAATTATTACAGTGATAATAGAGCTTATCTTACTCCTTTCTATCCTGCATGGTCGGAAAACTTTTTTACGGAAGCATATTGGCATAGTGAAGTAGAAAAAGCCGTGCAGGAATTTATTCAAGGATATTCGCTAAGACTGCTGATTTTTTCGCAAACCGAGTCTACAATAATTGGAATAATTAATTTCCGCAATTTTATTCGGGGTGTCGCACAATTTTGTACCGTAGGTTACAGTTTAGCAGAAAAAGAACAAGGTAAGGGTTATATGAGTGAAGCCTTAGAAGCGAGTGTTAATTATGTATTTGAAGAGTTAAAAATGCACCGTATTATGGCAAATTATATGCCTCACAATCAAAGTAGCGGTAATTTGCTCAAGAGGTTAGGATTCGTGGTGGAAGGTTATGCTAGAGACTATTTATTAATTAACGATCGATGGCAAGACCATATTTTAACAAGTTTGACAAATCCTCAATGGAAAGCTTAAATAAACGAACGAGTATTGGCAAATCTAAAATCTAAAATCTAAAATATTTTAAGAGGTTTTTCTCAATGTTTAGTAAAACAACACAGCGTTTTTCCCTATTTTTGACTGCCACAGTTCTGAGCGTGTTTTTAAATGGAATTTCTGCCAAAAAAGCCGAAGCAATACCTAAATTTATTTTAGTTCCGCTGACAATACAAGCAACAGGATATGCAATACCGCGTATTTATAAAAGACTGACTCCACAACAGCAAAAAAAAGTAGATGCTATTCAAGATGAAGCATTTAGACAAATTACTAACGTGTTAACTAGAGCGCAGCGCAGTGAAATTGTGCAATCCTTAAAAACGCGCCAAGGAAGAAGAAAACTAATTCAATCGATGAAATTAACACCAAAACAAAAAGCTCGCATTCAATCAATAGTTAAAACATCTCGCCAAAAAATGAACGCGATCGCTGGGAATTAATAGGTAAGATTATTTAGGGCATCACTAACTATAAACTTTAACCTTTAACTGATAACGTAATGTTGGGTTACGGCGATGCAGATTATTCATAGAAAACCATAATTCTTCGTGCGCCTAACCCAACCTACAAACTTCGATAAGATAGCGATTATATTGATATCAAATCGATTCAGCTAAATCTAGAACAATAGCTACTCTTTACAGAAATAAAGTATTTTAAAGGTTAATAACTCCTAACTCCTAACTCTTAACTCTTAACTCCTAACTCTTATCTCCTCATCTCCCCCACTCTCCCCTCTCAGATGTACTATTAAGGGAATGGCAAACTTACCCGCACTGGTAATGACTCTGGCTGAAACTACCAACCCCCTACTCAATCTCAATTACGAACCGGCATTTGAATCTCTTGGCGATGATTACTTTGATGAAGTAATGGCGGAGGAATTCTCGCTTCATAAACTCCGGTGGCGTAATGATGCGCTGCTTCTGCTGCTGGGATTGAACCCCGAAAAGGTAACTGACGAAGATTTTATTCAAGCTTTTGGTAAATTTGAGCAGCGCAAACCGCTTTTGGCAATGCGCTACCACGGCTATCAATTTGGCGAATATAACCCAAGGTTGGGTGATGGAAGAGGTTTTCTTTACGGACAAGTACGCGGAATCGATAATGAACTTTATGATTTTGGTACGAAGGGTTCGGGTAGAACTCCTTATTCCCGTGGTGGCGATGGAATGCTTACTCTCAAAGGTGGAATGCGCGAAGTCTTAGCGGCGGAAATGCTGCATCGTATGGGTGTACGCACCTCTCGCTGTCTGAGTTTGATTGAAACGGGAATGCAATTGTGGCGCGGTGATGAACCTTCCCCGACTCGTTCCTGTGTAATGGTAAGGATGAATCGCTCCCATATTCGTTTTGGTACTTTTGAACGTTTAAATTATTTAAAGCGTCCAGATTTAGTTAAAAAACTTTTGGACCATGTAATAGAAGTTTACTATCCGCATCTAATTAACGAACAAGAAAAATATGCTTTATTTTATGCGGAATTAGTTGAAAGAGTCGCGAAATTAGCAGCGCAATGGATGGCAGCTGGTTTCTGTCATGCGGTTTTAAATACCGACAATATGTCGATTACTGGGGAAAGTTTTGATTACGGTCCCTATGCGTTTATTCCTACTTACGATCCGCATTTTACCGCAGCATATTTTGATTATTATAGTCGCTATGCTTACATCCATCAGCCGGATGTTTGTATGTGGAATTTAGAAATGTTGCAAGAACCATTAAAGGCTGTAATTGATAAATCTGATATGGATGCTGGATTGATAACATTCGGTAAACATTTTCTGGGCAATTACCGCTTATTAATGTTGAAAAAATTGGGAATCGAGCAAGAGTTACCAAAATCAGATGTGGACGAACTATTAAAAGCCACAATCGATTTTCTCAAGCATTATCCCGTTAGCTACCATCATTTTTATGCCGACATCGCCGCAACTTTCGATCGCAAATGGCAAGACGATGCAAATTATATTTTAAAAGGTTCCGAGATCCAGCAATCTTTAGGTGCATCGGAATTATTCGTCAACTGGGCGGGAATTTATCACAGAATATTGAATACTATGGCAACATCGGAAATGGATAATATTGCCCAAACGTTAAAGAAATATAACCCCCAAACAGTAATTTTAAGACCTATCATAGAATCAGTTTGGGAATCAATTGCTCAAGAAGATAATTGGCAACCTTTTAATGATTTAATTAAGCAGATTCGGGAATAGGGAGTTAGGAGTTAGGAGTTAGGAGTTAGGAGTTAGGAGTTAGGAGTTAGGAGTTAGGAGTTAGGAGTTAAGAGTTAAGAGTTATTAACCTTTAACCTTTAACCTTTAACCTTTAATTACTTCTAACTCGGTTGATAAACTTTTGCAAAATGGCGATTCGGATTAATTTCAATTACCAAATCAACTGATGGAGATTTTATTAATGGTTTGATAAATAATTCTGGGTGCAGTGCTTTCCAAAAGTAATTTACAAACTCTTCGATTTGTAAGTCTGTCATTCCAGGTTTGCCGCTGGCTTTCATCTTATTTTCGGCTTGTTTGCGCCACAAAGAAGAAAGACGGTAATCTGTGGGATATAGGATAATTAAACTATCCAATCGCTGCCACAAAGGTAGGTAATCTTGAAGTTTATCGTTGATATCCCTAGCAAATTCTTTGTCTGCTGCCGTAATAATTGGTGGGGGTGGATTCATAAATGCTGCCGAATTAATTGGTTTAACGCCGACAAACCAACCTTCAAATAATACAATATCAATATTTTCTACTGTTTCGGGTGAAGTGCGATCGCCATTTCCAGAATGCAGCGATTTATCAAAGCGAGGAACTGTTATAATAATTTTTCTCTCTTTAATATTATCTAAAAGATTTAAAGCCAAATCAACATCATGAGTTCCCGGTGGTCCCCGCCAAATTAAACGTGGGTCTTTTTGTTGTAAAATTAAACGTGCTTGATAAGTTTTGTATAAGTCATCTAAAGACAAACTCAAAACACGGTATTCTAAGTGTGACAAAATTAATTCGATAACTTTACAAGCTGTAGTTTTACCAGTTCCTTGTCCACCTAAAAATCCCTGTATAAAAGGACGCTGAACTTCTTGATATCGGGATGCAATTTGTATTGCCAAAGGTAGCCACAAATCCCACAATGTTGGTAACAACATATTAGGTTGCATTTGTAAACTAGTTTGACATAATTCTTCAAAAGCAGGATAAATAGATTTTAGTAAATTCCAGCGTTTGTGTATAGTTTCTGCCACATTTTCAGGTGTAATACCAAAAGCTTTTGCTCGTGATTTATCTTTAATTGCTGCTGATATTAAACTTTGATGTGGAGTTATATCTTTTATAAATTCGGTAAGCATTTTAATGGAAATTGTAAATTGTATATTAGTATAAACGATCGATTTTTTAATATGTTAAATGTCAATAAACTAAAAATCCCACGCATCAAATGCATGGGAAGTGTCAATTAGTAATGATTAGTAAACAAGCAAATTATTATCTTCTTCCACCTGGAGTACGCCCACCTTCGTCGTTGCTACCACCGTGGGGACGGGAATTACCTGGATCGCAGCCTTCAGCACCGTTACCAATTCCTTGGTTACAATTCTGTTTGCGTTTCTTGCCGCTACTAACGCTAACATTGTCGCTTTCTTCTATTTCAGCAATTTGTTCTAATTCTGCGGCTGCTTCGGTTTGTCCGACGGCGTAATTTGATGATATATCTGCTACCTCGCCGGTACTGACTAAAGCTTTATATAGGAGAGCGCTAACTTCGGCTCTAGTTGCTACTTTTTCAGGGTTTAAGTTTGATACGTTGGGATAATTAACTACAACTCCCCTTTGTGTGAGAGCGGCGATCGCACTCCGCACGTCGCTGCGAATCATTGTAGCATCGGTATAAGCTGTCAATATGGTTTCTGTGGAACCACTGACGTTGTAGTTGAGTCCTCTTGCAAAAGCAAGTAAGACTTCTAAGCGAGAAAGAGCTTTTTTAGGCTTGAATTTACTGCCTTCGACAGTCAAAAAGCCCATTTCATATGCTTTACTGATGGCGTTGGATGCCCAGTAACGATTGGAGACATCGGTAAATTTGATGGCTTTGCGAACTTTGACTTTTTCAAAGGCTCGATCGATCATCGCTGCAAATTGGGCGCGGTTGACTTGTTCGTCGGGGCGGAAACTACCGTCGGGGAATCCTTCGATAATTTCTAAGGCTGCTAATTCGGCAATAAAATCTTTTGCCCAATGGTTGCTCGATACGTCACTAAATTTTACCTGAATGTTGCGGGATACACTGATATCTCGATAAGCCATCATTTGCTGGCTGATGTCGAAGGTGGAATCAGTTTCGCTAACATCGGTAATTCTTACCATGCTGCCGGGAGCGGCTTTCAAAGCGGCAGCAGAATCGGAACTAAAAGCATTAATTGAGCGGCTAGCAAGGGCATATTCACCCTGGGAAAATGATGCGGAATACATGCTGGTGCTGGCAGTGGATATACCTTGCATTTGGAATTCGCTAACGTTGATATTGCTACTGGTGTTAAGGAAACTTACCTGTTGATTGCGAACTTGGGTAAAGTAGCTGTAAGTGTTTGAGCCTGCATCAATGTTACCGTCAAAATCCGAGTCAATTCCGTAAACGGTGCGAACAATTTGACTCTGTGCGGGATTGCTTGGCAAAATCAAGTTAACTGCGGTGTTGGCTGCTAAATATTCAAATTCGCTGTAGCCGATAAAGCGATTTTGGGTATCGTACAAACGAACAACCATTCTGTCGCCAGTTTTGATTCCCTTAACAAATTTGGCTTTCTGCTTAATCTTATATTTGTAGTCACCTAAAAACCGCTCTTTATAAAAGCCTTTCTTACCACGCTTGGTTTTGACGGAAACGCGAGCAATAACTTCTGAGAGATTACCAGTTGGTTGATAAATTGCGATCGCCATTCCAGATTTGCTTTTGATTGCAGTCTGACTCGCACTAACTTGAGTATTGCGTGCTGCCATAGTATTAACAGTCACAGCTTGATTGCGGCTGGAATTAGTAGAAGCAGAAAGTACCTGACTGCGACGCTCTACTTGACTGATAACTGTTTGTCGCTTAACCATCATAGCGCTATAAGTTTGAGTAGACTTTTCGTCTAGCTTGGCGATTTTACCAGATTTATCAGTGCGATAAACCCACATTTGGCTGTCGCTAGCAACCACCACGATATAACCGGGAACTAAACCTTTACTACAATTTCCTTTCAAACCCAAACAACCATCTACCCAAGTTGTTTTTTCTGCTTTCAATAACCGTAAAGCTGAATATTCTACTTGGGTGCGCTGCGAGATATCTTGGAAAACTGCCGATTTTACCTTTTTAGGTAACTTGGCACCAATCTTTTTCTCATCGTCATAATCGTCGTTATCTGCAAGTAACAATTGCTGTAACTCAACATTTTCGAGAGTTATTTGATTAGCAGTAGGAAGATTCTCAGTTGCAAACGCTCCAGATACGGGAAAAGCGATCGCCGTTGTCGAAGCCGCAGCCAAAATGATTTTACTTAAAACAGCTATATGATTTTGATTCATTCGTTTAACCACACAATTAAAAAACAAATTCAAAGACAATTAAAATCTTTTATTCATAACTTATTAATCCCGCAATACGTTTGAAACTAACAATAAAATTGCTTTCTTTTTAATCTTTATAGCTACTTTAATATTTAGATAATTTCAACTAAGTATAATTAGTCTTTAGATTTTTATCTATGAACTAAAAAGTAAAAATGAGTCAGTATATTCTGTTAGTTTTTAAGTCAAAATATATTATATAATTTATAAAAATACAATCGAACGGGAAAATAGCAACGACACTTTATTGAATTAAAAGCCGTTATAATTGCACGTTTTATCGGTTATTAGATAACTAATTATGTCTCTTTTAGTTTGAATCTACACTAATCCTCGTTACAACCATAGATGTGTAAGAGAGATATTATTTTGTTTTTCCGGAGGTTTTCTGATGAAATAAACCGCAGCGAAAAGTGTGATCTTGGGGGTTTCCCCCATGAACAACTTTTCAAGACAGAGAGCGCAAAGAGCGCGGAGGAAAAAGGGTAGAATAGGAGTCATTTGTTAAATAAGTTAAAATAATTTTACAATTACATTATTAAGTTTTTTTAATCAAATTATCTATGGAGGTAGATAAACGAATTCTCGTTACAACCATAGATGTGTAAGAGAGATATTATTTTGTTTTTCCGGAGGTTTTCTGATTTTAATAAACCGCAGCGAAAAGTGTGATCTTGGGGGTTTCCCCCATGAACAACTTTTCAAGACAGAGAGCGCAGAGAGCGCGGAGGAAAGAGGGTAGAAGAGGAGTAATTGTTAAATAAGTTAAAAATTAATTTTTACAATTACATCATTAAAGTCTTTATCGCCACCATTCACCATATCCTCGAAGCCAAAAGTGTTATCTCCAAGCAAGCGAATACGATCGGTTTTATCGCTATTTGCACCTAAAAAGGCAAAGTAAACTTCGGCATTATTATTAATAGCTTCATCGAAGGTACCATCTGCAATTATGAAAGGAGCTAAAATACTTCCGGCTTCTAAAATCCCATCTACTGTTGTGGTGGTTTGATTCTCTGTTGCTAGTAAGTCTAAGCCAGTAATTCGGTTTGCTAAGGCTGCATCTTTATATCCCGCATCGTTGGGATTAATATCGGCGATTCCATCACCATCAATATCTATTCCGCCGTTAAAGTCGCTGATTTTGTAGAAACCAATTAGGTTATCGAAAGCAGCTTCTCGATAAACTTCAACGTTAACTACTGCGTCATCTGTCATATCGCGTAAATCGATAACTTCTTTTTTGGCTTGTAATTTAGTTCCTTTAACAGAATCTTAAGTTAATGCAGCATTCAATTGGATATCGTTAAAATCATTATCTCCAACCGCTGAATCTTCCCATTTTAAAGTAAAACCTTCAGAGTTTAAGTTATCTGAGCGTAAATTTTCAGAAGTGGAAAAGAAGATAGGTAAACTGGTTTTTCCGCTTGATTCTAATTCCGCAAGCGCCGAATCTGTGGTACCGTTGGATACCATAAAAAATTGCAAACGGGCATTACTATCAACTTCAACTACCCGCTGAGTATTTTCAACTGCAAATCCATTGGGGTTTTTAGAAAGTGCGGAAAAGATTATTTGGGATTGGTTTAAAGCTGCTTTGAGAAAACCGTCGCTACCCGGTGCGAAGCCATCAATATTACCGTTTTCGTCAACTACAAATACACCAATTTCATTGACATTATCGGCATCAATATTAGTTAAAGTAAATTTGATATTGGTTTTTTCCCCTCCATCTAAAACAAAGATGCCGTTTTGACTTTGATTAACGTCAAACTTAGCTGGAGTTACATCAATTAAATTAATAGTAATATTTGCAGAATCGCTTAAACCACCTGCATCTGTTGCCGTTACCTGAAGATTAAAGCTGGGTGTAGTTTCAAAGTCGATATCATTTTTATCGTTAACTGCGATTTCTCCAGTATTGGGATTAATTGCAAAAGCTAGCTTACCATCTTTATCTAAATCGAGATTTCCAGAAACCAAAGCAAAATTTAAAGCTTCCTTATCTGGATCGTTTGCTGCGATAATACCAATTACGGTATTTTCTGGGCTATTTTCGTTGATAGAGAAAACTGCATCGTTGATAACAGGTGCTTGATTAGCGTTTTCTACCTTCAAAGTAAACGTATTGCTAACCGATGCACCAGCAGTGTCAGTCGCTGTCACCTTAATATTGATGATTTCACCAAGATTATCCCTTGTAGGAGTGCCAGTGAAAGTACCATTTGCGAAACTTAACCAAATCGGTAACTGGGAATCATCCTCTAAAGTTGCAGAGTAAGTTAGGGTATCTCCGATATCTGAATCTGCAAAAGTATCTGCTGGTAAAGTGAAATCGAATGCTGTATCTTGAGGAGTAGTAACACTCGCGATCGCACTTTTTACAATCGGTGCGTCGTTGATATTGGTAAAAGTAATATTCGCGCTACCGCTATTAGTTAAATCACCGTCGCTAACTTCAACATCATAACTTGGTGGATTTTCACTTCCGTCATGAATGAATTTGACTTCACCGTTACTAATTTGCTGTTGAGTAAAGCTGGTTGCGGTAACTGAGTTGAGTTGGAATTCACCATTTTGTAGATTACTGACGGTAAAAGTTAAAGTTGCATCGTCGTTATCAACGTCTGTCGCTGAGAGATTTGTGTTTGAAAGAGTAACGCTACCAGATTCATCGATAGTTAAAGTGTTATTTGAGAGCTTTGGTGCGTCGTTGATAGGATTAACTATAATTGCAGCGGTTTCAGTTTCACTACTAAATGCAGAATTTCCACCATTACTAGTTGTATTTAGAGTATTCCCATTATCACCAGTAGTTGTATCCCATGCGCGGAAAGTAATACCGTTAATAACTGTACCTTCATAATCGGTATTAGGTACAAAACGAACTTTTGTTAAATTATCGGCAGCTAGTAAACGTGAATTGGTATCGTTAGGTGTACCAAAATTATTCCAGTTACTACCGTCGGTAGAATATTGCCAATTACCGTTAGTATTATCAACATTCGTAACCGCGATACCTTCAACAGCACCTTGATTAATATCAGTAATTCTATCTCCTCCAGCACTGGAGATAATATCTGTAATTAAAGTGCCATTGTTGTTAATATCATCTTCATTAATAGCAATCAGCGTCATATCACTAGTATTGTCTAGCACTGGTGCATCGTTGATTGCATCCACGGTGATATTAAATGGTGTTGAAATAGGGCTGATATTTCCGGTAGAATCAAAGGCGATCGCACTAAAAGCATAACTGTTATCAGCAAGAGTTGTATTAGTGTAATCAAAAACCCAATTTCCAGAATTATCAGTAGTAGTAGTGCCGATAGAGTTACCATCTTGGAAAACTTCGATATTGCTGTTTGCTTCAGCATTACCGCTAATAATTAAAGTATTATCCTTAGTAATTCCATCTCCAATAGTATCCGTATCTTCTGTGAAAGTAGTTATAGAAGGTGCATTCGGATTTTTGTTGTCAATGCTAAATAAATCGTTTGATGTGAAAGTAGTTTGAATATTACCAACTTTATCTTTAGCATTTTCTACCGTGACATCAATATCGGTTAATTCTTCATTCGCATCGGTAACGGTATAGGTTGCGATATAGGTTTTAGCATCATTCCAACTTCCGCTGTCAAAAGTAATTGTATTATTCGGGTTTTCTGTTGGGAAGCTGATATCCGGATTTACCAAGATATCCATATCTTCCAAATATTCCACCGTTAAGGTAAAGCTGGTTGTGGAATCGGAAATTGTAGGAGTTGAAGCTGCTATATTAACAACTGTTGGTAAAGTTAAATCAGCTTCGCGAGTTAATTGTGTTGCAGCAGTATTATTATTGTTGGCATTATCTTGAGCAACTGCTGAATTTATATCTACCGTAACGCTACCAGTTGCTGTGGGTATAACATCAAAGCTGTAATTTTCACCGTTTTGATTAAACTTGCTAACAGTAGCGTTGGTTAATGTAATATCAGTTTCGATAAAGTCAGTTACTGCTTCTGTAAATTGTGCAATGACATTAAATGTAGAGTTTACCGTCGCTGCTGCTGTGGAAGTTAATGTAACTCCTGGATTTTTGTTGTCAATGCTAAATAAATCGTTTGATGTGAAAGTAGTTTGAATATTACCAACTTTATCTTTAGCGTTTTCAACCGTGACATCGATATCGGTTAATTCTTCATTCGCATCGGTAACGGTATAGGTTGCGATATAGGTTTTAGCATCATTCCAACTTCCGCTGTCAAAAGTGATTGTATTTTGAAGATTTTCTATTGTAATATCTGGATTTATCCCAGTATCCATATCTTCGGAATATTCCACCGTTAAGGTAAAGCTGGTTGTGGAATCGGAAATTGTGGGAGTTGAAGCAATTACATTAACAACGGTTGGTAAAGTTAAATCGGCTTCACGAGTTAATTGGGTTGCAGCAGTATTATTATTGTTGGCATTATCTTGAGCAACTGCTGAATTTATATCTACCGTAACGCTACCAGTTGCTGTGGGTGTGATATCAAAGCTGTAATTCTCACCGCTTCCAACAAAGTTGCTAATTGTCGCGTTGGTTAATGTAATGTCGTTGCTATCAAAGTTGTTTACTGCTTCTGAAAATGTTGCGGTGACATTAAATGTGGAGTTTACCGTTGCTGGTGCTGTGGAAGTTAAAGTAACTCCTGGATTTTGATTATCAATACTAAATAAATCATCCTTAGTAAAACCAGTTTGAATATTACCAACTTTGTCTTGTGCGTTTTCAACCGTGACATCAATATTAGTTAATTCTTCATTCGCATCGGTAACGGTATAGGTTGCGATATAGGTTTTAGCATCATTCCAACTTCCGCTGTCAAAAGTGATTGTATTTTGAAGATTTTCTATTGTAATATCTGGATTTATCCCAGTATCCATATCTTCGGAATATTCCACCGTTAAGGTAAAGC
Organism: Rivularia sp. (in: cyanobacteria); assembly: GCA_965234645.1. Taxonomy (GTDB): domain Bacteria; phylum Cyanobacteriota; class Cyanobacteriia; order Cyanobacteriales; family Nostocaceae; genus Rivularia. Next base: position 2,987,453 of record OZ248344.1, read on the forward strand.
TGGTTGTGGAATCGGAAATTGTGGGAGTTGAAGCAATTACATTAACAACGGTTGGTAAAGTTAAATCAGCTTCGCGAGTTAATTGTGTTGCAGCAGTATTATTATTGTTGGCATTATCTTGAGCAACTGCTGAATTTATATCTACCGTAACGCTACTAGTTGCTGTGGGTGTGACATCAAAGCTGTAATTATTTCCGCTTCCGACAAAGTTATCAACTGTAGCGTTGGTTAATGAAATGTCATTGATATCAAAGTTGTTTACTGCTTCTGAAAATTCAGCAGTGACATTAAATTTAGAGTTTACCGTTGTTGCTGCTGTGGAATTTAGAGTAACTGTTGGTGCGATCGCATCAATTATAATATCTTTATTCTCACCAAGGGAATCCGTTTCGCCGGGATTTGGTAAGGTAAAATCGACATTACTACCATTATTATCTTTTATAGTGCTGCCGTTGAGTTGTAAAGCTGAGTTAGAAATATAGTCTAAATCAAAGCTTTCATCTCCCGGTTGTACGGTATAAATAAAGCTCAAAGTATCGCTACCGCTACCGCTGCTATAAGTTGCAATTCTATCGTTTGTACCCGTTTCTAAGGTTAATTGCGGCGTACCAATAGTAGTATCAACGCTAACTGCTTTGGAAAATTTAACCGTAATTTCAACAGTATCGCCAGCTTTATAACTGCCGTTGCTATTAGTAGCGTTAACTTCTACAACAGATACAATCTCATAAGCACCAATATCAACTGTAGAATCAAGAATCCGCTCGAATCCTACACCTCTTTGCTCGAAGGGTAGATTTTCAGTAGTATTACTATCTCCATCTATATCAAAAGTATCTGGAGCAATTTTACTATTATTACCTGCATTAATGGCTGGGCTACCGCTTAATAATGCATGAGTTTGAGTTATTCCGCCGTTATTTTGTAAAGTACCAAGTTGTGGATTAATTGGATTAGAACTATTTCCAACAATATCACCGTTGTTTCCATTTGTAAAACTGCTTCCATCGCCATTTCCAATTAAGTTATTTCCACCGCTATTAATAGTACCTGTAAAAGTAAAAGAAGAAACAGTAAATTGATTTGTTATATCATCATTACCAGCATTTTCTGCAATAATACTGTTGCTAACTGTTAAAGTACCGAAGTTAGCAATACCACCTCCTGCTTGAGATGTTGCTGTATTGTTAGTAATAGTGCTGTTGCTAATTGTTGCTTTACCACCTGCTGCTGGATTATTAGGGGCACTTTGATTAAATGTATTAACTAATCCACCACCAATTTGAGATCCAGTATTACCACTCAGAGTACTATTAATTAAATTTAAAGTGCCGTCGTTACGAATTGCTCCACCGTTTTTGGCTGTATTACCGCTAAAGGTGCTGTTGATAATAGTTACCGACGCACCAGTTGCATTAGTGTTGAGCAATCCCCCACCACCGCTAGTATCACTACTTCCAATTGAATTATTATCAGCTACGGTGCTATTAATAATTGTTAAATTGCCGTCGTTGCGAATACCACCACCATCATCAGCAGCTTGGTTATTTTTAACAACAATATTTTTTAAGGTGAGGTTTTCTCGGTTGTAAATACCACCACCGTCATCGTTTGCATTACCACCTGTAATAGTTAAACCTTCAATGGTGACATTAATTTTACTGTTATTATTATTATCAATTTTGAAAACGCGAGATGCATTATTACCGCTTACAGTTAATTTATCCGCATCTAAACCTTGAATTGTAACTGCATCTGTAATTAGTAATTCACCAGAAGTAAGAGTAATAGTTTGGTTGTTTAAACTAACGTCAAAAGTAATAGTATCTGTACCAGCAAAACTGTTCGCGTTTGTAATTGCTTGACGTAAAGATCCTTCTCCGCTGTCGTTGGTATTGGTAACAACTAAATCGTTAGCTGCAATAGTTAAGTTAGCAGTAGTAGTTGTACCTAAAATAATTCCAGATGAAGGGTTGCTAATAGTGAAAATAGCTGTTTCTGCTGCTTCTGCGGCGATATCGTCAGCTACGGTAAAGGTGACGCTACCAGTTGTTGCACCATTGGGAATAGTTATGGTGGTATTGGAAAGATTGTAGTCTGTAGAGGTAATTTCAGTTCCCGTTACGGCTAAATCTATCGTTTGATTTCCACTGACAGCAGTATCTGCTGTAGCTGCGATCGCTACTTGTGTAGTGTCTGTTTCTGTTCCCGTAGCGGAAGATATGGAAAGGTTAACGGGATTTACAAACTTCTCATAAGCACCAATATCAACCGTAGAATTTAAGATACGGGAATTACCATCTAAATCAAAAGGTATTTTCTCAGTTTTATCCCCATCACCATCCAAGTCAGAAGTATCCGACGGTAACAAGCTGTTATCACCAGCATTAATTGCGGGAGAAGTTGCATTTAAGCGAAAATCTCCGTTAGCAGCATCGACAAATTGCGGATTGATATCAAGGTTTCCACTACCATCTGTTCCTAATGCTGTATTCCAACTACCGCTACCACCGGAGCCTTTGACAATGCTGTTGGTAAAGTTATTATTACCGTTGGTTTCAGGATTCGTTGGTGAAGTGTTATCCCAAAGGATGCTGTTGCGGATTTGAGGATTACTGCTGCTGTTATTCGCAATACCTCCACCGTAGTCAGATGCGGAATTACCACTAATAGTGACATTGTTTAGGATAGGATTGCTAGAATTAGCATTCCGCATTCCACCACCATATTTTCCAGCAGTATTACCACTAATAGTTGAATTATTCAGCGTTGGACTACTTTCATAATTGTATAAACCACCACCTTTACCATCAGCAGTATTGCCACTAATAGTTGAATTATTCAGCGTTGGATTACTATTAAGCTCATTATATATACCGCCACCGTCATCCTCAGCAGTATTGCCACTAATAGTTGAATTATTCAGCGTTGGATTACTATCAAGTTCATTATATAAACCGCCGCCATCGTTAACAGCAAGATTACTACTAATAACTAAATTACTTAAGGTTGGACTACCACTGTAATTGTAAATTCCGCCGCCATTCTCTTCAGCAGAATCAGAACCGTTTGCATCGTTTGCATTACCGTCTCTTACAGTGAAGCCATCTAATATTGCCGTACTATCGGTACCGCTACCTGTAACTACGCTGTAACTATTATCGCTGTTATCACCAACTGTACCAATATCGCCGCTGAGAATAGTTTCGTTATTCTCCCACTCGCGCTGATTTAAACTAGTTTCTCCTCCTATAAAACCACCATAGATACCAACACCACTTTTTAACTGAAAAGTTGCATTTCTATCAATTACAGTTGTTGGTTTATAAGTACCTTGCGCTACCCAAATTTCATCGCCATTAACAGCAGCAGCCAAAGCCGATTGTAAGTCTGTATGTGCATTATTCCAAGAATTACCGTTGTTACCTCCCGTAGCGTTTAAATTAACGTATTTAATACCTAATACGCCCGTGTAATTCGCGATAGCTTCCGCCCAAAAAGCTGAATTAAAACTTACTTCTCCTCGATTAATATCTAATTCCCAATTCCCACCTTTTTTGACATTTCCAACTACTGTTGTGGAAGCAGCAATATTTGCTTTAGTCAACCGATGCAGCTTTTCGATAAACTCTTCCCCAGCGTCACCTGCTGCGACATTGCAACCGTAGAGAAGGAGATGGGGAGATGGGGAAATATTCTGGTTCCCAGACTCTGGCTGGGAATCAAGTTTTAGAGGCTCCGCCTCCCTATCTTCGCGAATAAACCAAGTTTTTATTTTTTGATCGCACTTATCTAAATTGCTTAAACTAAGTTCGGAATTACCCAAGTACAAGCAACCGGGGGAGCCGTGAGAAACAATATGAACTGTAGCGAATTGTTTTTTTATTAATACTTCGGTAATTTGTTCGATTCCATCGCGCTTGGAGTCGAGTACAACTATTTCAATTCCTGGTTTTACCCCATCTACCAAACTTTGGTAATCTTCTACTCCCGCATCAATGAAAACGATTTCTTGCTTAGGGAATAAAGATAGAGTTTGGTTTTGGCTGTTTGTAGATAATTTCATTTTGACTCAGTGCTATTACTGAATTAACTAGATAAACAGTATAAAAACATCACGGTTTCGTAGTAAGGACTTTAGTCCTAAAAGAGCTAAAGCTCCTACTACGAACCTTAAAAATAATCGCTGGCTTCACAAGCAGCAATTAATCTTTGCCTATTTTTTTCTCGGAAAAATGCGAATAATATGAAGACAAATAGGAATAAAGCAGACGAGGTTTGTAAGCCATTTATCATTTATTATTTATCCGGCGGTTGAAACCGCTGCTACACAAGCAAAACCCACCTGCGTGGGTTAATAATATTCTTCTAATTTAGATTGTGCAGAGAAGGTTTGTAATTGTGGTTCCCCAGACTTTGAGTCTGCGGGCAAATTAACCGTACTAAACCAACATTCCTCTAACAAACGCTTCAAACTCTTCCAAAGTTTTACTAACACCTACCACTAGCGATCGCTGCATAAATCGTGGGATAATATCTATGATTTTAAAATCCGGAAAAATCGAACTAGTTACAGATTCAATATACTTCCCTTTTTGTAAAATATTGATTTTCAACTTACCACCAGAATAAACCCATAATTCCGGTACAGCTAAAGCTTCATAAGCAAAAATTTCCGTTTTGGAAGTAACATCAGTTTCTAACGCTAAATCCGGAGGTGGATCTATATTTAAATCGATTCTTTGCTTACCAATTACAGCTTGATAATTTGTGATATAAAAGCAATCATCCGGTTCAATGCCTGCTGCCATTCCTTGACGCTTCAAGGTAGTTGAGCCAAAAGGTTCCCAAGCTTGTTTCTGAATTTTCAATAGTATTTTTACTAAGTCAGCAAGTAAAACTTTTGACCTTTCATGCTCTGGTAGTGGAGCCATAATTTCTAATATTCGATCGGCATATGCAATTCGGGATGCACGAAAATCTCCTAATTGCATCAGAATTTCTTCAAAACTCTCCCAGGAAACAGGTTGTAACGTTACCTTTTGACCTGGATCTAACTGTAAATTAATAGAAGTTGCCAGCATAAATATTTTTCCCTTAGCTAACATACCATCTTCAGGTTACTAAATAACTAATGTAGAGACGTAGCACTGCTACGTCTCTTTTATTTTGATGGCACAACCAGTTAATTTTCTAAATCGTTTATAGCGAGCAAGATGCTTGTCAGAGCCGGACACGTTGCCAAGACAGCATTACTGTTGTTATTTTTCATAATTCTCGTTTACAAATCGATATATCGGGAGACGTTGCAGTGCAACGTCTCTACACAATTTACCTGTATTACCGTTAATGTGAAACTATTTATTATTAACCCGTCAATGCCCGCAAACTATTATCATAATAAGAAAGACTTTACTAAACTTCACAACCGTGACTACCACACCACAATCAACAACCACATTTGAAAAACTCTTTTGGATTTGGAAGGGTTACAAAATTCAGTACACCGTCGTGGGTACGGGAAAACCTTTAGTTTTAATTCACGGTTTCGGTGCATCTATCGGACATTGGCGGAAAAATATTCCGGTATTAGCCGACGCTGGCTATCAAGTGTTTGCACTGGATTTACTAGGATTTGGTGGTTCCGATAAAGCACCCATCGAGTACAGCGTCGATTTATGGGTAGAGTTACTCAAAGACTTTTGGCAAGAACACATCAAGCAACCTGCCGTATTTATCGGTAACTCCGTCGGTGCGTTGATAAGTTTGACTATTGCAGCAGAGCATCCCGAAATCACTAGCGGCGCTGTTTTAATTAACGCTGCGGGAGGATTGAGCCATCGTTCCAACGAGCTAAACCCACCGCTACGCTTTGTCATGGGCAGTTTTAACAAATTAGTCGGTCATCCGATAACGGGTAAATTCGTATTTAATAATATTCGCAGAAAATCGCAAATTCGCCGCACCCTCTACCAAGTTTATCGCGATCGCAATGCTGTCACCGATGAACTAGTAGATATGCTTTACCAACCATCCTGTGACGAAGGCGCACAGCAAGTATTTGCATCAATTTTGACAGCCCCTCCCGGTGATTCCCCAGAGGAATTATTACCCAAAGTCGAACGTCCATTATTAGTAATTTGGGGAGCAGACGATCCTTGGACACCGATCGCAGGAGCAAAAGTATACGAAGAAGCCAGAGAAAACGGTAAAGACATCAAAATCGTGCCAATACCCGGAGCGGGGCACTGTCCACATGATGAAGTTCCGGATTTGGTGAATCCGCAGATTTTGGAATGGATGAAAGAAAGTTAGGAGTTAGGAGTGAGGAGTGAGGAGTTAAGAATTAAGAGTTATGAATTTAATTTTCACAATGGCAGGGTGAAACCGAAACATTTGTAGAGACGCGATATATCGCGTCTCTACATTTTGGGAATATATTGCGTCTCTCTATATCTTTCAATCCAAAATCCATTAGCGGCTAGCGGAGGGTACCGTAAGTATTGCGTGTCCGTAGGACATAATCTTACAACTCCTCACTCCTAACTCCTAACTCCTAACTTTCAAAAGTATTACAAGCATCAATGCTACCCGATTGAAAACCTGTTTTAAACCACTTGACGCGCTGTGCTGAACTTCCGTGAGTAAAAGATTCGGGAACGACATATCCTTTCGCTTGCTTCTGCAATCTATCATCACCGATACTTGCAGCAGCATTAAGGGCTTCTTCAATATCGCCAGGTTCAAGCCTTTGTCTTTGTGTCTGTGCTTTATTCGCCCAAATTCCGGCGAAACAGTCTGCTTGCAATTCCAATCTGACAGATAGTTGATTTGCTTCAACTTTGCTAACTCGATTTTGTACGCTTCTAACTTTGTCGGAAATTCCCATCAAATTCTGCACGTGATGTCCGACTTCATGAGCGATTACATATGCTTGAGCAAAATCTCCGGGTGCCCCAAGCTTGTTTTTTAAATCTCGAAAAAAGCTTGTATCTAAATATACTTTTTCATCGGGAGGGCAGTAAAAAGGACCAACAGCAGCACTCGCATAACCGCAAGCTGATTGTACTCGATCGGAGAAGAGAACTAATTTCGGTTCCCGGTAGTTAGCTCCCATTTGTCTAAATAAAGGGTTCCAGGTATCCTCGGTATCGGCGAGTACCACAGAAACAAATTGCCCGATCTCGTCTTTGGGTTGGGAAGTTGTTTGAGTCGGAGTTGAATAACCATTATCTTGAGGGATTACTTGGTTAACGATCGCTGGATCTACACCTAAAACTACCGCAATCAAGGTAAGAACTAAACCGCCAAGCCCACCACCAACAACCCCTGGAGAAACTCCTCTACCGCGTCTGTCTTCAACATTGTCACTTTTTCGACCAAATTCCCAACGCATAATAATAATTAGTAATTAGTAATTTCTAGTTCGTAATTATTATAGATAGGGTTGATTGCCTGTTCTTTGTTAATTACGACTTTTCCGTTTGTCAGCAGTATGAGCGATTAAAACTAATTGTGTAAACTAACTTTAGTCTTGCTTCTTGCTCTTTATTCTTATAGCTAAAGACAGAGGTATGAAAAACGTCAAAGGTTAAAGGTTAAAGGTTAAGAATTACTACTAGTTTCCTGGGTGGAATATCAAAATATGGCAGCAGATAATACCAGCAGACAATTCAAAACAGAGCTAATGCAACGGTTAGAAGCGTTACCATCGCAGCAAGCTATATTTCCTCAAGCAGAACCAAACATAGATAAGATTATCCAAACACTTGAAGAAATCAACCCAATTCCCCAACCTTTGAGTTCTAATAATCAAGCTAAAATATTTGGTAACTGGCAGTTAATATATGCTTCCAATGGAACGGTAGTTACCCGTCAAGTTGCCACAATTCCAGATTGGACGGGAATTAAAATCAAGCAGGTATATCAAACTTTAACAGCAGGTGATAGTGGAATTGCAACTTCTAACTGTGCCAAAATCGAATTACCTTTGCTGGGTGAATGGAAAATTCAGGCTAATGGTGTTTGGAAGTGTAATGAAGATGAAACAACTGCTTTAGTAAGCTTTGATGAATTTGCGTTTCAAGCAACAAAACCTTTTAATCTACCCGAATTGAAAATCCCAGTTTTGGAAGCTTTCCGCAACGAAGCTGTATGGATAACTACTTATTTAGATGAGGAAATTCGAGTCGGAAGGGGGAAGACGGGGAATTTATTTTTGTTTCGGCGAGAATAAAGCTTTGAAGGTTAAAGGTTACATCTTGCACCATTCTCCACAAGCCGAGAGAAACCCGGTTTCTTTTTATGAAAATTCAGCAACGCTAATTACTCAATACTAAATAGAATTCCTAATACTTTGCCCTAGCTTAAACTGCTGTTCCATAGAATGTACATCAACCATTAAGTCACACGCTATTTTATCTCCTTTGACACAGTATTGTATCAGCGCACTCTGGATATTACTAAGCTTTGCACACTCATTGACAAGCCCGTACTCATAACAGTTATTTGTCGCAATGTAGGCTGTGGAAAGAACTTTCGTATATATATCTCGGTTGATAGAAGAACGTTTTTGTACTTGTACGGGTTTTTGTGCTTTTACTTGAGTAGTCACAACAATGCTAGCGCTAGCAAATAAACCTGTGAGTAATAAAGACCAGTGGCGCATTAAGTAAATTCCATTACACTGAACTATATTTTTATTAGAATCTATACCATTGCTTTTTGCAACGAAGTTTTCAGAAATTAACTTTTTATCTTGGTGTTACTCAATCAGTTAGCAAGAAGTGTACAAATGTATTGCAAGTAACAACCCGCAAATTCAGAAGAATAGATTTAACACAAATACATAATTAAAGTATGGTGTTCCAAACAATAAGATCCCCCCAACCCCCCTTTTTGAAGGGGGGCTTTACGTAACTCCTATAAAGTTCAAATATTGAAAACTCCTAACTCCTCACTCCTAACTCCTAACTATCCCCAATGCCCAATGCCCAATCCCCAATCCCCAATTCTCAAAATTTAAGTACGATTGTTCTACCATAACAACAGTAACAATAGTATTATTAAGGATTGTCCCTTGCCGCCATCCCACATTGCTGATATGTCAGAAACAAAGTTAGCTGCATCCTTAAACGGACAACTTCCTAACTCGAATCAAAATACAATCCGCGTTCGCGGTGCTAGGCAGCATAATTTAAAAAATGTCGATTTAGAAATTCCTTCGCGCCAACTGATTGTTTTTACTGGCGTTTCTGGTTCTGGTAAGTCTTCTTTGGCTTTCGATACTATATTTGCTGAAGGGCAGCGCCGTTATGTTGAGTCCCTTAGTTCCTATGCGCGGCAATTTTTGGGACAAATGGATAAGCCGGATGTGGAAGCGATTGAAGGCTTAAGTCCGGCGATTTCTATCGATCAAAAGTCTACTTCTCATAACCCGCGTTCGACTGTGGGAACGGTAACGGAAATTTACGATTATCTACGTCTGTTGTTTGGTAGGGCTGGCGAACCCCATTGCCCGGTGTGCGATCGCTCTATTGCTCCCCAAACGATAGATGAAATGGTAGATAAAATTATGGAGCTACCCGATCGCACTAAGTTTCAAATTCTTGCTCCGGTGGTTCGCGGTAAGAAGGGTACTCACGTTAAATTATTATCAAGCCTCGCTTCTCAAGGTTTTGTCCGGGTTCGCATTGATGGCGAGGTACGAGAACTTTCGGACTCTATCGAATTAGATAAAAAATATACTCATACTGTAGAAGTCGTTATCGACCGTTTAATTAAAAAAGACGGAATTGAAGAGCGTTTGGTCGATTCTTTATCTACGTGTTTAAAACTATCTAGCGGGATAGCAGTAATTCTCTATACTCCTACCTCCCCTAATCCCTCCTTGGAAGAGGAGGGGGATAAAGAAGAGAATAAAGACCAAGAATTAGTATTTTCCGAAAACTTCGCTTGTCCGGAACATGGTGCGGTAATGGAAGAATTATCGCCGCGCTTGTTTTCCTTCAATTCTCCGTATGGTGCTTGTTCTAATTGTCATGGAATCGGTACATTAAAAAGATTTTCTCCCGATTTGGTTGTACCCGATCCTCAAGTCCCAATTTATGCTGCGATCGCGCCTTGGTCGGAAAAGGATAATTCCTATTATTTGGAGCTACTTTATTCTTTAGGACAGGATTACGGCTTTGAGTTACAAACGCAGTGGCAGAATTTAACTGAAGAACAGCAGCAGATAATTTTACAGGGAGAAGAGAAAACTCCGGAATCGGAACGTACTAAGAAATTTAAAGGCGTGTTACCGATTTTACAGCGGCAGTATGAAGGTGGTTCGGAGTTAATTAAGCACAAATTAGAACAGTATATAATCGATCAACCTTGTCCGGTATGCGATGGGAAAAAGTTGAAGCCGGAAGCTTTAGCGGTAAGGTTGGGACAGTACAAAATTCTGGATTTAACCGGAGTTTCAATTCTGGAATCTCAGGAAAGAATCAATAATTTACAGTTAAGTAAGCGCCAAATGCAAATTGCAGACTTGGTATTGCGCGAAATTAAAGCGCGGTTGCAGTTTCTTTTGGATGTGGGTTTGAATTATTTAACTTTAAATCGGACTGCGATGACGCTTTCGGGTGGAGAAGCGCAGCGAATTCGGTTAGCAACTCAAATCGGCTCCGGTTTGACTGGCGTATTATACGTACTGGACGAACCAAGTATCGGTTTGCACCAGCGAGACAACGCTAAATTGCTGCAAACTTTATTTAGATTGCGGGATTTGGGCAACACGTTGATTGTCGTAGAACACGATGAAGAAACAATTCGCGCTGCCAACCACATTGTCGATATCGGTCCTGGTGCGGGAATTCACGGAGGGCATATTGTAGCAGAAGGTGATTTGCAGGCGTTGTTAGATGCGGAGGATTCCTTAACTGGTGCTTACTTATCGGGAAGACGAGTAATTGCAACTCCCGCCCAAAGAAGAGAAGGAAACGGCATCAATTTAGTAATTCAAAACGCGCGTCGTAACAACCTGCGAAATATAGATGTAGAAATTCCTTTGGGTAGATTAGTTTCGGTAACGGGTGTTTCGGGTTCGGGTAAATCAACTTTGGTTAACGAATTACTTTATCCAGGATTGCAACACCACCTGAGTAAAAAAGTGCCTATGCCCAAAGACATCGATGGGATGAAGGGATTGAAAGCAGTCGATAAAGCAATTGTCATCGATCAGTCACCCATAGGTAGAACCCCTCGTTCCAACCCAGCCACCTACACGGGTGTATTCGACGCAATTCGCACGGTATTTTCCGAAACCATCGAAGCCAAAGCGCGGGGTTACAAACCGGGACAATTTTCTTTTAACGTTAAGGGCGGACGTTGCGAAGCTTGTGCGGGACAAGGTGTTAACGTTATTGAAATGAACTTTCTACCAGATGTCTACGTACAGTGCGAAGTCTGCAAAGGTGCCAGATATAACCGCGAAACATTACAGGTTAAATACAAAGATAAATCAATTTCTGACGTTCTCAACATGACAGTCGAGGAAGCGCAGGGATTTTTCACTAACATTCCTAAAGCTGCGAATAAGCTACAAACCCTAGTAGATGTCGGTTTGGGATACGTACAACTCGGACAACCCGCTACAACCTTATCGGGTGGTGAAGCGCAGCGGGTGAAATTAGCAACAGAATTATCTCGTCGCGCTACCGGGAAAACGCTTTACTTGATCGATGAACCTACTACCGGATTATCATTTTACGACGTACATAAATTATTAGATGTACTGCAAAGATTGGTAGATAAAGGTAATTCCATATTAGTTATCGAACATAATTTGGACGTAATTCGCTGTTCCGATTGGGTAATAGATTTAGGTCCCGAAGGAGGAGATAAAGGCGGGGAAGTTATTGCTGTGGGAACTCCGGAAGATGTTGCAAAGAATGAAAAATCGTATACGGGGAGGTATTTGAAGCAGGTATTAAAGCAGTATCCGGCAGCTAGTAAGGCAAAATAATTACAAATAATATAAATCTAAAAATGCTTGATTACCAACCCCAATCGATTGATACTAATCCTAAAATCGACAAATTTATGATGCAGGCTTTTCGCCAAATGCCATTATGGAAAAAAGCCCATTTAATTAACGAAGCAACTAAAGGTATTCAGCAATGTAATCTTATCGGTATTCGTAACCAATATCCGAATGCTAACTATAAAGAAATTCAATTTTATTTAGCGGTTAGGTGGCTGGGTAAAGAAAAAGCAAATCTACTTTATAAAGACAATCAAAGGCAAATTGTGGATGCAGAATTAATTAAATTAGCTTTGAAAATTGCAGAAATTTTTGAAGCCTTAGCAATCAAGTACTTAATTGGTGGTTCTGTGGCTAGTTCCATTTTAGGCGAACCTCGCGCTACTTTAGATATAGATATGGTTGCAGATTTACAAATTTCTCAGGTACAACCTTTAGTAGAAATAATGACGGGAGAATTTTATATTGATGATACGATGCTAACCGAGGCAATTAATAGTAAATCATCTTTTAACATTATTCATCTTGACACCATGCAGAAAGTTGATATTTTTATCCTTTCTCAACAGCCATTAGCACAAATTGAAATGCAGCGAAGACAGCAATTAATTGTGAGCCAAAATCCTCCACGTACAGCTTGGTTTGCGACTTCAGAAGACATTATTTTACAAAAGTTGATTTGGTATCGCTTGGGTAATCAAATTTCAGATAGACAGTGGCGCGATGTGTTGGGTGTAATAAAAGTACAGTCCGATCGATTAGATTTCAATTATTTGCAAGAATGGGCGGAAAGATTAAATTTAATCGATTTAATTACACAAGCATTACGAGAAGCTGGGTTAAGAGAATAAAATTAGTTTTAGATTAAACTGCATCCGACATCAAATATCCTCACGCGGAAAGTTACTCCACATTTCTCTAACTTCATTGATATCTGATTCAGTAACATTAGCACCCCGCCAGATTCCTCTCAAAGATTGTCGCGGTTTGGGTTGAATTGCGATCGATTCCTTTTCAATTTGAGGTGCAATTTGTTCAATTAAGCGAACTTTATCTACAAGTGAAAGCTGCTTTACTAATTCTAAAGTTGCTTCTAAAGTGACTATTTTTTCCATTCATTTTACCTTAGCCCTTTTTAAAAAATTATTGATTATCAACGATCGCCAAAGTTTAATACAAGCTGTTTCGGTTCTAATTGAGGTGTTGCTTTACTTTCAATATATTCAACAATTGAATTAGCAACATACTCACCCAATTTTACTGGTACAGCATTCCCAATCATTTGTTCCAAATCTGTTTTTGTTTGATTCTGGGTATCGAAATCAAAATATTTAGGAAATGTTTGTATATAGCTTCTTTCAATTGTTGTCAGAGGTCGAATTTCCTTTATGAAAGAACTTGCATCTGCTTTATGTAACTGATATGTTTTTGGTATTGGTCTATTCACACCCCTAATAGTTGGACTTGGCTCATCAATACTAAAAATGCCTCTTCTAGCATAAGTTCTAGGATGTCTATAATAATACTCTATTCCTAATGTATCTCCTAAATAATCTCTAACAGACATGGGATTTTCGGTAAATTTTTGATTAATGTATGTTAATAATTCATGATCCTCACCATTTAATTTACCTATACAAATATACCTCTTTCTATTTTGAGGAACACCACAAAGACTTGCTTTAATTACTGTTTCAGTTAAACCATAGTTACTTGCTTTAAATATATCTATTACTTGACATCTTTTTTCGCTTTTCTTATATCTTTCAACATTTTCCATTACAAACCATTGAGGCTTAATAAAAGCAATTATTTTAGCGAAAATAACGCTTAAATCACCTCTACCCAAATTTTCATTTCTTTTTCCTGCACTAGAGAAATCTTGACAGGGTGGTCCCCCAATCACTATATCGCAATCAAATTTTTCAAAGATTGTATAATCATCATTCAAACCGCTTAAATCGCAATTGTATATCGGATGATGAAAATTTTTTTTATAAACTTCAATTGCAGGTTGCCAATTATCAAAAGCACCAATTATTTTAAATCCAGCATTCCCGAATCCAAGTGATAAACCTCCACATCCTGCAAAAATATCAATTGCTTTTAAATTTAAGGATTTTTTATTCATATAAGATTGCATAAAAGTATTTTATTAGATATCTTTCAAAGATTCATCAAAAATTTCTGGGTTGCTTAGAACAATACCGTCAAAACGCCTCTCAGGACTTAAATAATTTTGTCCTCCACCAAGAATAATATTTCTTATCTCTTCTTTCTGGATTCGTGGTGTTCTTAATTCTAGGGATGCCATGTAAGCATAAGTATTTAGTCCATTGATTGCGAATGCCTTATCATTTTTAGTATTGTAAGTGTAATTATCTATTATAAATTGATGATGAATTTTTCCATTATTCCCAAAATCATATAACATTTTTGCCAGCCAAACTACAGTTCTGGTGTATCTATTTATTGACTCTTCAGTTTTAAGCTTTTTCTTGGCGATATCAAAGAATAATCTAGTAAATGCAAAATCACGACCTACAAACATATCTAAACAGTTTGTAAATAATTTAGAAGTTTTACCAACAGTTTTCCATACTGGCTGCATTACTAAAGGCGATTGTAAATCTATATAGTCTAAAAGTAAATTATCCATTCCATTTATAATTTCAGATATTTTAGGAACAACATACCTAATTTTAGTTAAGTCTTCTATAGTAGAAAATGCTGATTCTAAATATTGAATAATATTCTGTCTATCATTTTGCAATTTACTTGCAATACTTAAAGCTAAATAAACTATTGTATCTGGTCTTACAACTATTTCACAGCCATACTTGTCTTCACTTAGCTTATATGTAGAATTATCGGGTAAAGCTGTTAGTTTTATCTCAATGTTTTTCAAACATGATTCCGGTACGATACTTTGTGTAACTAAATCTACTCTTGGTAGCTTCCCAATAACTAGTTTTCGATAAGGTAGATAATCGCTTTCAAATGCGAAAAACAAGTTTTCCGATAAGGGAATTTCTCCAAAAAGTTCTGCTACATCAATTTTTTCATGCACTGTTTTTAAAGATTTATTCAGCTTAATATAAACAGGTTTTATTCCGCAAAAATACATATAGCAGCCTAATGAAGCTGGGAAAGAAGAATTAAACTGATTTTTCCCCCAACATTCTTTTTGATTAAAATCTCTATTCGATTTAGAAAGACCAAATAAAGATGGCTTTGGTTGAAATACATTCATGTTTCACAATTCAAAGTTACGTAGATGCCCTTTTTCGAGGCTTAAAAGATTTTAACCCTTAGAATCCTAAATTAATCGTTACGATCGCGTAAATACTATATCGATTAATAAAGGCAGGTGTCTAATGTATATTGGATTACTTAGTTTTTTACTTCTTGTTATAGATTGAGTCCCGATGCTGAAAGTAGTAGAATGTAACTATATGAGCAAATAATTAATTCTTCATAGAAAACTCAACTCTACTTCAAATAAACAATAAATAGTGTAATGCGATTCTCCAACCTCAAAAATATTTTATTAGCAATTATTTTTGTAAGTGTATTTTATCTAGCGATGGTATTTGCTCTACAAAATATAGGTTTAGACAACGCTCAACTATTTATCAAACAAACTGGAGTATGGGCACCTATAGTATTTATAGCTTTATGTGCGGTAAGCTTAATTCTTGCACCTTTGAGCGGAAGTTCGTTGTTTGTAGTTGGTGGAACGTTATTTGGCAAACATAATGCTTTTTTATTAAGTTATATAGCTAGTATTATTGGATGCAGCGCTAATTTTTGGATATCGCGGAAATTTGGCAGAAAAGTAGCTCAAAGATTTATAGGAAAAACTAATTTCGATGAATTAGATAAATTTATTAACAGATTAAAAAATCGTCGCAGCATTTTGTATATGATCCTCACAATGCCACTTTCTCAAGATATAGTTAGCTATGCGATCGGTTTAACAAAAATCAAATATACTTACTTTTTAATTGCTTTAATATTAAGCAGCACTATAGTTATTTCTGGATATGTATATATTGGTTCGAGTTTGCTAGAATTGTTTATTCAACCTAAATAACGGTAGGAAGTAAAAAGTAGTAAGTCCTTTTTATATTAGATTAGAAAAAAACTAGAATAAATACATTACCGCTATTTTGACTAATATCATGACCCTAACAATAAATTTACCTCCCATCCTAGAATTAGATATTGATAACATCAACTTGACTGACGAGCAATTTTTTCAGCTTTGTCAAAACAACCCAGATTTAAGATTCGAGCGCACTGCTTCAGGAGAATTAATTATTATGCCACCAACCGGGGGAATTACTGGCGATCGCAATTCCGATTTAAATTATCAGCTAAGAAGTTGGAGTCGAAAAAATAAATTGGGAAAGACCTTTGACTCTTCTACTGGATTCAAACTTCCCAACGGTGCAAACCGCTCCCCAGATGCGTCTTGGGTAAAAATGGAACGCTGGAATGCTTTAACCGAAGATGAAAAGGAAAAATATATCCCTTTGTGTCCCGATTTCGTCGTTGAATTAATGTCCCCCAGCGATACCCTCGAAAAAACAAGAGCCAAAATGAAGGAATATATGGACAATGGCGCTTCCTTGGGATGGTTAATTAACCGCAAGCAAAAGCAAATTGAAATCTATCGTCGCGATCGAGATGTTGAAATTCTTGAATCTCCCCAAACTCTTTCCGGAGAAGATGTTTTACCAGGGTTTATTTTAGATTTAACAGAAATTTGGTAATTAATTGATATTTAGCATTCAGCAAAACTGGAGCAAAGGCGATCGCTTTGGTGAGCTTCGCTTAACGGTAAAAATATATATCTCTCCCAAAAAAAACTCTGCGTACCTTTGCGCTTACCTCTTTCTTCCTCTGCGTTTATTCAACCCTTGATTATCCCACAATCTACGTACTCAAATCAAATAGATATTTATCTAAAATTAAGCAATGTAAACAAGACTCAAATAAATTTTGTAAATTACACAAAGTTACTAAAAAAAACAAGCAGCGTACTACAAAAAAACAACGAATTTTCAAGCTTTAAAGTACTAAAATTAAAACCGTGCATTACTTTCGCCAGCCTACAAATAGTATGTTACATACTGTAACTCCTATACTGCTGTTGGATTATTGATAATAACATCAATAAGGGTGACAAACATTGCGGAATATTTAAATAAGTAAAGTTTCTTGTATAGGAATATTTAATTTAAATTTAAACGAGCGATGAGTTGGGATTATGTCGGTTATTTCTGACAGCTATCTTGATTAGAAATACTTTCTTGCCGAATGCGATTATCAGCAACAAACTTCACATCCCCATCTTGATTCAAAGGCTTATTTTTAATTAACTCTCAAAACCCTACCTGCATTCAAAATTGCCAGCAGCGCTACACCGACATCTGCAAATACGGCTAACCACAAGGTTGCAATACCAAAGATACCCAACAGAATAAATAAGCCCTTAACTGCCATTGCTAAAATAATATTCTGCCAGACAATTTTGTGAGTCTTTTTACCAACTTCGATCGCTTCAGCAACTTTAGAAGGAGCATCCGTCATTAGCACTACATCGGCTGTCTCAATTGCTGCATCCGTTCCCAAGGCTCCCATTGCCATACCGACATCAGCTCTCGCAATTACGGGTGCATCGTTAATTCCGTCGCCGACAAATACAACTTTCTTATTTTTAGCAGCTTTACTCAGATATCTTTCGATCGCCTCCACTTTATCTTCGGGCAATAATTCTGCAAGGAAAGAATCTATTTTCAACTGCTGGGCAATATTTTGAGCAACGGCTTGATTATCTCCGGTGAGCATGACAATTTGCTCAACACCAACGCTTTTCAACTTCCGAATCGCTTCAACTGCATCGTCTTTGAGTTCATCGGCAATGATAATTCTTCCGGCGTAAACCCCATCTACTGCTAAATGAACTACCGTTCCCTCAACACATACATCATGTTCGATATTCTCTCGATCTAGCAAACGATCGTTACCTGCAATAATAATTTGATTCCCAACTCTGGCTTGAATACCATGCCCGGGAATTTCCCGATAATCTTCCACGTCTGTTGTATCAACTTCACCGTATGCTGATAAAATTGATTTTGCAACTGGATGGTTAGATTGTGATTCAACTTTTGCTGCCAGCGTTAATAATTCTGCTTCGCTAAAGCCGTTTTTAGCAACTATTTGAGTGACGTTAAAAACCCCTTTAGTTAAAGTTCCAGTTTTATCAAACACAACGATTTTAACATCTGTCAGGGTATCAAGAAACGTCGAGCCTTTTACTAAAATACCTCTTTTCGCCGCACCACCAACACCACCAAAGTAGCCCAGGGGAATGCTAATTACCAAACCGCAAGGGCAAGAAATTACTAATAAAACCAAGGCACGATAAACCCATTGTGCCGATGTTGCACCCGGTATAAATAATGGCGGTAATATTGCCACAGCTAAAGATAGGAAGACGACTACAGGGGTGTAATATCGAGCAAAACGGGTGATAAATTTTTCAGTTGCAGCTTTTTTAGTGCTAGCGTTTTCTACTAAATGAAGAATTTTAGAAATTGAAGATTCTGCAAATAACTTGCTGACTCGAACCGTCAAAACTCCCGATTTATTTATCGTTCCCGCCAAAACAGTTTCTCCAACTTTAACCGTTCGCGGTACGGATTCTCCCGTCAATGCAGAAGTATCTATTTGAGAAGCACCTTGGGTAATTTCACCATCTAAAGGAATTTTCTCACCCGGTTTAACGATAATTACATCCCCAACTTGCACGCTTTCGGGGGAAACCTGTTTAACCTTACCATTTACTTTCAGATTAGCTGAGTCTGGACGTACTTCTAACAACGATTTTATCGAAGAGCGAGAACGACTTACTGAAAAGCCCTGAAATAATTCCCCAACTTGGAAAAACAGCATCACCGCAACGGCTTCGGGTATTTGGTGAATGGCGATCGCTCCCAACGTCGCGATCGTCATCAAAAAGTTTTCATCGAATATTTTACCCCGCAAAATATTACGTCCTGCTGTAGTCAAAACGCTCCAACCACTTACCAGATAAGCAGGGATGAAAACTAAATACTCACCGATATAAAAAGGGGTATTGTGTAAAGGTTGATAAAAAATTAAACCTACAACAAACAAAACCATCGACACTGCAACAGGTATAATTTCTCGCTTCAGACTGAATTCTTCACCATGACTATGCTCATTATGTACGTTATCTGAAGCACAACAACCAGAATGTGATGCCATTATTTACTGCCTCAATATAATATATGAATCTTTCTATAACTGAACAACTATTCATATATTATCTAAAATTGGGTTATCTACACTAGATTTAACGATTAATTTTAAAAATCTGGTTCGTCGATGTGGTTTACCACTTCACGATAGATATTGGTAACATGGTTATCTTTCAAGCTGTAATAGACATTGCGTCCTTCACGACGATATTTGACCAAACGCATAGTACGCAGAATTCTGAGTTGATGGGAAACTGCGGATTCACTCATTTTGACAGATGCAGCTAAATCGCAAACGCACAATTCCTGTTTCGTCAAAGCAGACAGAAGACGCAAGCGGTGTGGATCTGCGAGAGTTCCGAATAGATCCGCCATCTGCTGCGCTTTTTCTGTAGATATAATTTCTGTCCGTACATCGCGGACATTACTTAGATGAATTTCATGAGAGTCGCAGCTGGGTGAATCAAGATATGATAGCTTGGCTTTAGTTGGTTTGTTCATAGGATTTATATCTACAACGAATAAAGCTTATTTCTTTTCGCTGTATTTGTATGGGCTAGTTTGAGAAGAAATCGCGATCATCATTGTAGCTAAGTTTGAACAAATGTTCATTCTTTATTTCTCTTTATCTCTGGTTCGGAAAAAGACTCTCTACGTACCGAGGAGTTCCGGCTTCATTTCCCCCTTCGCTCATAGGGTAGAGGGGTTGCCAAAGAAGCGAACGTGAAAGTTTCAGACGAAAAACTATATGCTGATGGTTTGGGGGAATCGGGAACGGATGCTGATACCTATGAGAAAATGTTGATTGCTAATACTAAAGCGATTGTAGATGGTTTGGAAGGTAAATATACGGCTTTTCAGAAATAATTAAGTTAATTAGCTACCCAAACAAAAACTAAATTTATGTTGAATATCTTTGAGGCTAACACCTGCTAAATTTGGCAAAATAATGTGAGCCGCACCAATTTCACTTGAACCGATTCCGATAGTTCGCATTCCCCCAGCTAAAGCGGCTTCAACTCCAGAAACTGCATCTTCTACTACGACGCAATCAGTTGGTTCTAATCCTAACTGACTGGCTGCATATAGAAATAAGTCTGGCGCTGGTTTAGAACGAGTGACGCTGTTGCCATCGGCGATCGCATATTATCCCCATCAAATAGGTTTTATTTTTGACAGATTACCAGAGAATTCGCCAACGATTGAGCTTAAATTGCTTCATTCCGCTCCGCTCCATTCGCAATGACATTGTGTAATTAATTCTGTCTGACTACTTAAGTAAAAAAAGGCGCATTTATTTTAATTTTACAAGAATTAAGATGATAGCGCCTATCTTGATTTTTGAGTAATTAGCATTATTAATTATTGCTTATAGTAGTAATTCCTAAAATAAGCTCACTTAGGAAATTTAGACAAATAATAATTATGCAGTGCCATCATAAATGATGGATTTAAGGAAGCGATTGTTCTTACATTCCAGTGGGAAATGTTTCTGGTGCTTCCCCTGTTTCCCGTGCCATTTTTTTATTTGTTCGGTACGATAAGATATTTGTTAACCTGAGTTCGGGTTAAATAAATTGAGCTTAAAGCCTGTTCTTATCCTGTAAGCTCAAAAAAAACCGAAGCTATTGCCAATCGATTGCAAAATATAAATAGCAGCAAATATTGAAACTGCTGAAAATTAAAGCTCTATTACTTGGTTTGAATAAGCGATCGCCACGCCTCGAATCAATGATTAGCTGTAAAAAGCTGTATGCGTATCCATCATTACGATGAGCGGCATCGCAATTATTGCAATGTATCGTAATTATTTGCTCATTAGTAATATTACTTAGAGGAAGTGCAGAGGAAAGAGATAAAGATAGGCAAATCCCGGAAATATCCGGAACCTACCAAGGTTCTAACTAAGTCGCCATTGACGACCATCGCGAGTCAGTAACTCGTCGGCTGCATCAGGTCCCCAAGTTCGGGCATTATAGTTGGGAAAATCGGTAATATCTTGCTCCCAAGCCTTAAGTATGGGATCGACGATGCTCCAAGCGGCTTCGGTGTTATCTGCTCTTTGAAACAAAGTGGCATCACCAATTAAGCAGTCATAAATTAGGGTTTCGTATCCAGTTTGGTTAACAGCACCAAAACGGTCTTTGTAGGAAAAGTCCATTTCTACGCTATCTATATTTACCTTTGGTCCTGGAACTTTAGCCCCGATTTGCAAAGATATTCTTTCTTGGGGCTGAATCTGTAAAAGCAGAAAATTAGGAGTCAAGCACTCGACTGGGGTATTGCGAAACATGGCGAAAGGAGCTTGCTTAAACCCAATTGCAATCTCAGTAGTCCGTTGCGGCATATGTTTACCCGTTCTGAGGTAAAAAGGAACTCCTGCCCAGCGCCAATTATCGATTAACAGTTTGAGCGCTACATAGGTTTCGGTATTCGAGTTAGGATCGACTCGCGGTTCATCTCGGTAAGCTTTCGCTTCTGGTGAGCCTACCTTTGCGAGGTCATATTGCCCTCGTACCGCGTGTTCTGAAATTTCCTCTGGGGCGATCGCCTGCACCGCATGGAATAGCTTGGTTTTTTCGTCCCGTACTGAATCAGCAGCAAAACAGGTGGGTGCCTCCATTGCGATTAGCGCCAGTAGTTGGAATAGATGATTGGGAATCATATCTCTAAGCGCACCGGCTTTGTCGTAGTAATTACCGCGCTTCTCTACCCCAACCGTTTCCGATACCGTAATCTGTACGTGGTCAATATTGTTACGATTCCAAATTGGCTCAAACAATCCATTAGCAAAACGAAACACTAGCAGATTTTGAACGGTTTCTTTACCCAAATAATGGTCAATACGGTAGATTTGACTTTCAGTTAAAATCTTATTAATCTCTTTATTGAGACTGCGAGCCGAATCTAAATCTTGTCCGAAAGGCTTTTCGATAATTACTCTACGCCACCGTTCATCTTTTTGGGTAGTTAGTTCTGCTTTACCAAGACCTTGAACAATTGGTAGAAAAAAGTTAGGAGAAGTCGCTAAATAAAATAAATAATTACCGCTGGTTCCTTGTTGATTGTCTACTTCAGATAACTTTTTTTGCAACTGCTGATAAGTATTGGGGTCTTCAAAATCACCTTGAAGATAATCCAGCCGCTCTTTAATCCAGTTCCACACCTGGGGATCTACTTCTTGGGTAGCAAACTCTTTGATATCGCGACTCATGGAATCGCGAAACTCATCGCTACTCAACTCAGTGTGAGCAACACCAATAATCGCGAATTTTTCGGGTAATAAACCAGATTTAGCTAAATTGTACAACGCTGGGATTAACAGGCGTTTGGTTAAATCTCCTGCCGCTCCAAAGATTGCGATCGCACAAGGAGAGGCAGGTTCGGGCTGTTCGATTTCTGTCTGACATCTTTGGGCTGTGCTAACCATAGTTAATAAGAAAGTTAATCTTTTTTATTTCATCATCTCATTTATTTTGATCGCTAAAAGAATCTTGTTCAACGTGAGTGCCTTCTTTATAACGCATTGCAGACAAAGATTTTTCCGCGATGTGTCCTTTACGCGAGCGAAAACGGGTATAACTAAGGAGATAACTTCTGCCCAAACAGCTTCTTCAACTGCTGCCATAACAGTCCAGCGCCCTTCACCAGAATCGGAGACGGGTCATGTAAAAGAACAACGTTTAAAGTTAGCTGGTGAATTACAGTTCACTCCCGTCACAGTGAGGTTTTACCATCCCGTCGCTACTTTTATTTTAGAAGGGGATAAACGTCATCCCACTCAAGCAATTGCTTGGAATCCGAGTTCGTTTTGAATAGTCTTTTTTTAGTGTTACCCAAGTTGTTGACACTATATTTAGTTTGCGTTATATTATGACTAATAGGTCACATGACTAAGAAGTCACCATACCCGAATTACCTGCTATGCCCAATCAAACCTTTTTCAATCTGCCAGAAAATAAACGAAAAGCACTTACGGAAATTGCGATCGCGGAATTTGCCACCTACGACTATAACAGCGCTTCGATTTCTCGAATTGTAGCGAATGGGAAAATAGCCAAAGGTAGCTTCTATCAATATTTTCAGGATAAGAAAGACCTTTATTTGCATCTTGTTGAATTAGCGAGTCAGGAAAGGATTACTTTTTTACGCAGTACAAATCCACCAGAATTACAACAAGGCTTTTTTCGTTATTTACGCTGGTTGCTCGGAGCAAGCGCTCAATTTGATTTAGCGCATCCCAAAATTAGCCGGATTATCAACGGGGCTGTATATGGGAATTTACCGTTTCGCGATGAAGCAATCAAACGTACTAAAGAAATTTCGACTGACTACATAAAACAGCTAATTAGTCAAGGGATAGATCGAGGAGAGATCGGTGCCGATCTTTCACCAGATTTAGCCGCTTATGTAGTCAGCACATTGTTGGGTAATGAGTTAGGAAACTTTATTTTAGGTCAGATGAATATTGACCCCCAAGAGTTGACTTCGGAAGAACCCTTGAAAATAGATATGCAAGTAGTAGATAAGGTTTTTGATGATTTGGTGAGAGTTATAGAACAAGGGATGAGCAGTAACTTTGATGCACCCAATCAACATTTAAATATGAAGAGCTTAACCAAGTTGAGAAATTAACAATTAAAAGCTTTTATCTTTCTCAAATACTTGTTATTTAATATTATTTGTATACTGATATCTTGCATCTACCCGTACAAACCCAGAAAATTAAACAATAGGTACGATAAACCTAGATTAATTTTATTTGCAAAGTATTTGTTTGAGTTTGATTATCGTCTAAAAGAAAATTAATAAAATAAAATAAAGCTAAAAAATAGTAATACTTATTGCTTTTTCCCCTCAGTATTTTTCGCGTAAATCCTCAACAAAGAGACAAATCTCGTGAGCAATTATTCACCATCATTCGATGACGACTTAGGTAACGTGCATTCCGATGAATCTTCAAGCGAAGTGCAGGAGTTAACACCTCAAGAATATAAAGATTCTCCAGAACAATTAGATGAAGAGAAAGCTGAAAAACCTTCTAAAAAAGATAACAAAATTAAAGCAACTTTTAAAAAGTATTGGTGGTTAGTTGCTTTATTAGGTGTATTAGGTGGAGGTGTCGCAGTAGTTCGTCCTTGGGAAAGCGCTCCAGAAGAAACCCCCGTAGCTAAAGCTGCACCGCTTTCCGTGCGAACTATAAAAGCTCAACGAGAACCAATCCGCGCTTGGGTTTCGAGTGAAGGTAGTGTTACGGCAACAAAGTACAAGCATCTAAGCTTTGATGTAGCAGGAGACGTAACTTTTCTGGCACGTCGTAACGGGAGAAGATTGCGAGAAGGAGATAGAGTCAAAAAAGGAGAACTGCTCGCAAAAGTTGACGATCGCAAACTTGTAGCAGATGTTCGACAAGCCGAAGCTGCTGTAGCTGAAGCACGCAAGCAAAAAGCTGCATCCGCTGCAAATGTCGCTCAAACACGTTCGCAAGTATCCCAAGCCCGCTCGCAAGTATCCCAAGCGCGATCGCAAGTCTCCCAAACGCGATCGGCAGTATCGCAAGCACAAACGCAAGTCCAAAAAGCCCAAACGGCTCGCAATTTAGCGGCTACTAATCTCGAACGCTATCGCTCGCTGGTTAGTCAAGGAGCCGTTCCTCGTCAGGAATTCGACACCAGACAAAATGCCTTCCGCGATGCCGAGGCTGATGTTTTATCTGCCCAATCTCAAGTAAACTCAGCCAAATCTCAGGTAGAGTCCGCCCAATCTCAAGTACAGACAGCCGAATCGCAAGTAGATTCCGCACAAGCAGGAGGGAGAGCCGCTCAAGAACAACTTGATGCCACACAAAGTGCTATTGTCACAGCCCAAGCACGGCTGACTCAAGCAAAAGTTGCTTTAGAAGGAGCCAGCATTATCGCTCCCTTTGACGGTATTGTTGCTTACCTCAACTACAGAGAAGGAGACAATTTCTCACCTCAAGCAGTAAGTTCTCAGATTGGCGGTGATTACCAAGGAATTCTGGAAAGAATACCGATGGTAGTTATTGACCCCAGCCGGTATGAAGTGACTGTAGATTTAGCAGGCTCCAACGGCGAGAAAGTTGAACCAGATCAAACAGCATATGTTGCCTCCGAGACAAACGTTAAATCTTCAGTCAGTGGAAGTACTGGCAACGAAACCTTAATCGCCAACGCTCGTGCTGAAGGTGAAGTCTTTGCAGTTAACCCCGCCATCAGTCCCGGAGGACGAGCAATTGAAGCCAAAATTCGTCTAAATCCGGCAACCACCAAAAATATCCGACATGGCGAACGAGTTTTGACATGGATTGCGGTGGAAGAAGAACCAAACGCCGTTGTTGTTCCCATCAATACAGTAGTTAACCGCGACCAAACCTCCTATATTTTCGTAGTTAACGAGAAAGGGATAGTCGAACAGCGAAAAGTAGAACTAGGAATAAAAGGCATTACCCAACAGCAAATTATCAGTGGAGTCAAAGCCGGAGAATCCGTTATTACTCAAGGACAAAACCGTCTTGTTAATGGCGCACCCGTGACGGTTGTGAACAAGTGAGGAGATGGGGAGATGGGGAGACAAGGAGAAATTTAAACTACTCCTTTTCCGCTTTTCTCTCTTTATCTCTTTCCTCTGTCTTGAAAAGTTGTTCATGGGGGAGACCCCCAAGACCACACTTTATGTCCTATCGGACACGCTCCGCTAACGCTGCGCTCTCTGCGTCTCTGCGGTTTTTTTATCGGTAATCTTCTAACGGGAAGGGAGTAGTAATTCCTAACTATTTCCAATGTCCTATTACTAATTACCAATGCCCAATTACCTAATATAAAATGAGCAATCTAGAATCACCTTTAGAAAACCAAAAAGAAGCGCCTAATGTTAGTAAACCCTCATTCTTTGAGCGTTTCTTTTTCTTAAACACGATTTTCGCAATACTTTTAAGCTTGCTGCTGGTTATTGGCGGGATATTGGGTTACTTTTCGATGACCAAACAATCCCAGCCAGATATTGATATTGCGGTTGGGAGTATTACTACTTCTTGGGGTGGTGCCGATCCGCAAACCATCGAGCAGCAAATCACCAACGAAATCGAAAAAGAAATTACCTCAGTTGAAAATATTAGCCAGATTCAAAGCGCTTCTTATACGGGTTTCTCAGTAATCAACGTCGAGTTTACCAGTAATGCTAACAGCGACAAAGCAATTCAAGAGTTACGGCAAGCGGTTTCTCAAGCAGAATCACGACTACCCAGAGATGCTGATGAACCTACAGTTACCCAGGCTTCTGTTAGTGATGCTCCGATTCTCACCCTGGCACTGTACGGTAACATTGACCCAACGGTAATTTCTCAAGCTACCCAGCAAATAGAAGACCGTTTGGAAGAGGTAGCGGGAGTAAGTGAAGTAAATATCGGTGGTGCTAGGGAAGAAGTAATCAGCGTGCAAATGAATCCCTTTCGCTTGGCTACATTAGGGATTTCGCCAACTACAGTAGCCAATCAAATTCGCGCTGCTAACCGGGATGTTCCCCTCAACGAGATCGAAAGCGATGTCATTGGTACTCAAGTACGATTTTACGGCAGGTTTCGTAAAATTGAAGACTTACAGCAATTGCCGATCGCTCGTTTATCCGGACGGGTTGTCCGCTTAAATGAAGTTGCTTCGGTGACTCGGGAACTCGAACAAGAAAGCACCCGTGCTTTTATCAGCGTTGAGGAGCAAGAATTTCAGCCAGTTGTCAGCATTAGCGTCAAAAAAGTGCCGGGACAAGATTCGATTGAGGTGATCGATAAAGTCCGCGCTAAAATTGACGAGATTAAGCTCAATCCTAATGTTTGGCCCTATGGGATGGAATACCGTGTCATTTCCGATGAATCGGAAGTGATTTGGGAACAGTTGGGTAATTTGTTTGTAAATGCGTTGCAGGCAATGCTCGCGGTGTTTGTCATCTTATTCATTGCTCTTTCCTGGCGCGAGGCTTTGATTGCCGGACTTTCGATTCCGCTGACGTTTTTAGGAGCATTAGCGGTTCTTTGGCTAATGGGTCAAACTCTCAACAACATGGTGCTAATTGGCATGGTGTTGGCTTTGGGAATTTTGGTAGATGTGTTCATCTTGATGATGGAGGGAATGCACGAAGCGATTTTTGTCAAGCATATGAAGTTCGAGCAAGCCGCACTCCACACGGTGAAAACTTATGCACCCCCGGCTTTTTCCGGACAGTTAACCACAATTTTAGCTTTGACACCGTTGATGGCAATTAGCGGTACCTTGGGTAAATTCATCGAATTATTGCCGATCGCCGCAATTATTTGTTTGGTACTGAGTTTTGCGATCGCAATTTTCATAGACATTCCTCTATCTCGTTACTTATTAGCAAATGTTAAAGGTGGAGAAAAGAAATCTCGCGTCGATAAACTTAGCGAACACGCATCCGAACGTTGGGTGCGCTGGAGTCTCAACCACACTGTAAAAAATAAAGCGACAGCTCGCGCTTGGGTGCTGGGAACAATCGCTTTATTTGCCTGTGCCGTATACGCTTTTATCCAAATCCCCGTAGAATTTTTCCCCCAATCCGACCAGCGCAACTTCAGCGTTAACGTGGATTTACCTCCCACCACAACCCTTAATGTTACCCAAGAAGTTGCCGACGATCTGGGAGAGATTTTGCGTCAAAAAAATGACGTTGAAAGCGTAATTAAATACGTCGGTCAACGCAGTAGCTTGGTATCATCCGGCGAACTGCAACAAAATGAAGGTAGTTATTTACTCGGCTTCTCTGGAGTTTTGGTTCCTGAAGACGAAAGAGATAAAATTTCTTATGAATACTTAGACGGACTGCGTAAGGAATTAAAAACTGTAGTCAGTAAATATCCAGGGGCAACAATGGTATTAAATGCCCAACAATCCGGACAAAGCGGCGACCCGATTCAAATTGAAATTACTGGTACCGATTTAACTCAACTGCGCGAAATTTCTCAGCAAGTCCAGAGTGAGTTACAGCAGATTAGGGGTGCTACCGATGTCCGGGATAGCTTGGGAACTTTGCAGTCAGATTTACGCTTAATACCCAAACGCGAGGAATTGAGTTTTTACGGTTTAACTGAAGAACAACTCACCACCCAAGCCCAATATTATACCAGAGCGATCGATGTTGGTGATTTTGCCATCGGTGGCAATCGAGAAGACTTGGAAATCCGTTTGAGTACGGCTTGGCCTTCTCGTAACGGTAGAGTTGGCGGCCCGACTCGTAGAGATGAATTGTTGGCAGTACGCTTTTTTAGCGATAATTCCAGTGAAAAATTAATCTCTGCAACTTCCGTTGTTGAAGCCGTGCAGGCACAAGCTCCTCTTTCCATTGCTCGGAGAAATGCACGACGCACCGCAACGGTGTTATCGAAAAATGACAACCGCACTGTAGGGGAAATTCTCGCAGATTTGGAGCCAAAACTTGAAGAAATGAAAAAGACTTGGCCAGCTGGCTACAGTTACAGCTTCGGGGGTGAGACAGCAGACCAGGCAGAAACTTTTGGTTCCGCAGGACAAGCACTCGGTATAGCTGTTTTCCTGGTGTTTGCCGTACTGGTACTGCAACTCGGTTCCTTCCGACAGCCGTTTATTATCTTGCTGGCGATTCCCTTCGCTTTAATTGGTACTTTCGGCGGATTTTACTTTGTAGGAATTCCTTTTTCTTTCTCCGTGTTTATCGGTATCATTGCTTTAGTAGGAATTGTAGTTAACGATGCCATTGTGATGGTTGATACCATGAACGGCTATCAACAAGAAGGGATGAAAGTTAGATTAGCCGCCGCGAAAGGAGCAGGCGATCGCTTGCAACCAGTATTAACCACTAGTGTCACTACAATCATTGGTTTGATTCCCTTAGCCTTGAGCGATCCAACTTGGATGCCTTTATGTAATGCAATTATCTTCGGTTTACTCGCCGCAACCTTGATTGCGTTGGTTGTTGTGCCTTGTTTGTATTTGTTACTAACTCCGAAGACAGAAATGAGTGAAGTTGAGGCTGCTTGAATGGGGGACTAAGATGTTTACTACTCGTTGTAGCTCATAATAAAAGGTACAAGAGTGAATCCACGACAAATAAAAATTATGAACATTCAACTCAAACCCGAAGAAGAGCAATTTATTCAAACACAAATTGCCATAGGTAAATACGAAAATCCGGAAGCAGTGATTAGTAAAGCATTGAAACTATTATCCGAGTGGGAAAAAGGCTATCAAAATTGGGTTGAAGAAACCCGTCAAAAAGTAGAAGTCGCCGTTGAGCAGCTAGATAGAGGTGAAGGTATTGACGGGGAAGTTGTAGTCGAACGGCTGCGGGAGAAACTGCGGTCTTCGAGAAAGAATCAATCGTGAAATCATGAAACACATTATCTCCCCAGAGGCAAATCAAGACTTAGAAGAAATTATTGATTACTTTACGAGTCGCAATATTGATGCTGGGGAGCGTTTTATTGATGAGTTTAACAAAAAATGTAGATATCTTGCTAATTTCCCAAATATGGGACGCAGCTATGCTGATATTAATGATTATTTGCGAGGTGTACCTTTAGACGGTTACATCATTCTTTATCGAGTTAAAGATAGCGGAATTGAAATTTTACGTGTAGTTAGTGGTTATAGAGATTTAGAATCTTTATTTGCAGAGTAGGATGAAGCAGGGATTTTTTACCTATAACGTTATAGACAAATATATTTCTTAAAGTTTTTGTAAACTATTTACGACTCCATATGACTAACTTATCCCAGCAACGTAGAAGTCGGATATTGCCGCATTCCGAGTTAAAACCCGAAGACATCAGTCGTCGCAAGCATCAACGCTCGGAAATTGTTAAGTCTAATTATTAATAAATATTAACTATGCGTAATTCGCTAGTAGGGTGTGTTATGGCTTTAGCCTAACGCACCATATTACTAATTAATTGCACTTTTCTGTATATATCTTTAAACAAAAATAAATTATATTACTAATAATCTGTCTCAGTAACTATATAAACGCATTGGCTGTTCATCCGGCTATGCAGTCATATAGCTACTTTGTCAAATTAATTTTATTAGCAATGGTAACTGTAGTACATATAACCCGAATTATTAATAAATATAAATTATGCGTAATTTAGGTTAGTTACTCCAGACAAATACATAACCCAAAATTCAAAGGGAATCTTTATCATGTCTAACCGAATGCGTGCTGCAACATTTACTGCTTTAATGCTAGCTACCGCTTTACCTGCGATCGTCAATAATACAGCAGTTGCTCAGGTACAGCGTCCTACCAAAATAGCTAGTACCGTTTTAGCTACAGTCAACGGACAGCAACTAACTCAAAGTATGGTTGATTCCAAAATTACATTTTATGAATTTATTGTAGACCACAATTTTACGGCAGCAGACAAGCGTTGGTTGACAGACCTCGAAATCAAAAATTTTCGCAATAATCCATCTGAAGAAATACAAGCCTATAGGCAAATTGCCCAAACCCTTCGACAGCTTAAACAGTCACGCGATCCAGTTGAGATTGCCTATAATCGAGAGAACTTAATGGCAAAGCTGCACCTTTCACAACTTGCAAACAATATAATGTACAAGTATTTGCCAGTCATCTATACTAATCCTAAATATAAAATTGTAATAACTAAAAGAACTGTTGATTCCCTATTTGCTTCTAACAATTTTGTGGCACAGTTAGCGGGAAGACCTTCAACAACCCCAAACTACGAAGGTTTGGCGCAATATTTCCGGCAGTTAGACTATACTTCTGCGATAACAACGAGAAACCTTGCAAAAGCCGAAAGCCGTTGGGTTCGTCTCCAAGTAGCATGGTCAAAAGCATCACCCCAGACACAACAGCAGGTAGTTGCTGATATCAGACAGCAGGTGCAACGTGGTAGGGGAACGGATCATATAGCTCGCAATCTTGAAAGCCGTGTCACTGGTGTCAGTAATGACAATCCAGATACGGTTGCTGATTTACAAACCAAGATAAATGGTCACTTAGATGCTCTTGATGAAATGACAAAGTACAATATTGAGATGCAAAATATAGACCTGATGCGGAGAACGCTGGATTGGTCACGAATGGGTTATTAATTTGTAAATCCGATAAGTTAATCAGTCTGTTAACCCAAACAACAATGTAGAAACGGGACATATTGCTACGTCTCCAGCAATATCCAATTCAAACTAAATTTTTTGGTAATCCAAAAATAATCCTAACTCTTCAACAAAAACGCCCCAGAATCTAACCCTGGGGCTATTTTTATAAACCCTGCTAATTCAAGCTAATTTTTTAAACAAAGTCCCCTTATTTACTCTTATCTCCAAAGATAGAGACAAGCGAATCTGAGGCTATGTAAATAGTTACATCCTAAGCAATACCTAAAATAGGTTGACATCTTGGGTATTTTGCTCATACAATATGACTATAAAGTCACATGACTTTTCGGTCACAAAAAAACAGCTTCCGTTCAAGGCAATTTTAATACCAAATAAAAAAACGATCGCCTGCGATGTCAAGCTTAAACACTTAACGCCGCTTTATTACTAATATTCATAGGAGTTTTGCCATTATGGCTACCATCAAACGTTTCTTTACAGCAATCAAAGACTATTACACCAAAGGGGAAGTAGGAGACATTGCCTTTCTCAAATTTGAAATTTTCGGGTTAGGTGCAAACAGTAAAGTTCTAGCTCAATTGGAAGATTTCGCGGGTTACTATCCCTCAATCAATCTTGAAGAACTCAGTCAGCTACCAATCGGAACCTTGGGTTACGAATATGCCCAGCATATGCACAAATGTGGGATTCAACCTTTAGAAATCAGTCAAGATTTACGAGAAGAAGCCGACAGTCATCTTTTTGCTTTGCGGTATACAGTTACTCACGACATATTTCATGTCTTGTTAGGATTTGACACCAGTTATGCAGGTGAAATGGGCGTGTTTGCATTTACCATTGCTCAAAACTACAGCAAGATGATGAATGCATTCGAGCCTTTAGTTACATCTGTGTATCCGCTTATTTTCATCAA
Source organism: Rivularia sp. (in: cyanobacteria) (assembly GCA_965234645.1). GTDB lineage: Bacteria > Cyanobacteriota > Cyanobacteriia > Cyanobacteriales > Nostocaceae > Rivularia. Next base: position 3,019,838 of record OZ248344.1, read on the forward strand.
TCAAGCCAAGCAGATGCGTGCCAATATTCGTAAGGGAAAAGCACTAGGAAAGCAAGCTGAATGTCTTCTGGGATATAGATTTGAAGATAATTGGGCGCGTGCGATCGCCGATATTCGTAATGAATTGGGGTTGGTTTTAGAAGACGAGCAGTTAGATGAATTTGCAAGTCAGTCCCCAGGAACCGTTGCTGCTTGAATTCGATTTTATTTCCACACTATATATAAGAGGTAATTACAATGGCTACGATCAAACGTTTCATTAAAGCGCTCAAAAACTATTTCACAACAGGGGAAGCAGGAGATATCGGATTACTTGAATCTGAGTTGTACGGAATAGGTCTAAACTCTAAAGTTGAAGCCAAACTACAAGACTTCGTAGGCTACTACCCCAAAATTGATTTAGAACAACTTAGTCAGCTACCTGAAGGAACTTTAGGTTATGAATATGCCCAGCATATGCATAAATGTGGAATTCAACCGTTAGAAATCAGTGAAGATTTACGAGAAGAAGCCGATCGCAATCCCTTTGCATTGCGATACATCGTTACTCACGACATATTTCATATCTTGCTAGGATTTGATACCAGCTATCCCGGTGAAATGGGCGTGTTTGCCTTCACCGTCGGACAGAATTATACCAAAATGCTGAATATAGCTTACCCCCTAGTATTGTTGCTTTTTTTGATAATTAGACCGACTCAAATTAAGAAAACACTTGCCGATAATCGCAGAGGTAAAGCACTGGGTAAGCAAGCTGAATGTCTCCTGGCATATCGGTTTGAGGAGAACTGGGCGCGTGCGATCGCAGATATTCGTTTTGAGTTGGGGTTGGTTTTGAAATCGGAGCTTGATGAAGAAATTGGAGGTGCGATCGACCAAGGTCAGTCACAGGGAAATATTGCGGCTTAAATTTTTGTAAATTGTCTAAAGATTGCTGATTAAAAAAAACCGCAGAGACGCGGAGAACGCAGAGGAAGAAATAAAGAGAGATAAAGGAAAACAACAAATGATAACAACAGTCGTAGGTTGGGTTACGGCTTGAAAAAATTTTCAACGATAACAAAATAATCATGCGGATGCCGTAACCCAACAATTAGTTATCCCACCAAACCAATCAATTTAAAATAGTTGAAAAGTCATAGATGGGGTCAAAAAAGCAATGGCTCAATTTTTGCTTGTACTTCCTCTATTAAATCCTGGGGTACAGACTCAACAAATTTTAACGAGCGAGCTTTCCAATCCAAGCATTTTATTTGGTCTACAAGAATAACTCCATGTATTTTTAATTCAGAAGGTAGAGCCACTTCAAAAGGATAATTCTTCTGATTGCTTGTAATTGGCATAAATAAAGCTAGGGAGCTTTTTTCATTATAAATACGAGGTGAAATCACAAAAGCAGGTCTATGACCTTTTTGTTCGTGACCTTTGGTTGGGTCAAAATCCAAATAAACGATATCTCCTTGATTAGGAATATAAAATTGCGCTACCAAACCTCTTTCCCCATAGCTTCTCCAGTATCAATTTCACCATGAACATTGTCTGGTGTGATTTGTCCTACAAGTTCTAAGAGCGAATAACGCTTACGCTTTATCGGTTTGATAGTTAAACTTCCATCTTTCACACTAAATTCAACTTCCGAGCTTTCAGTAATATCAATCTCTCTTGCTATATTTTGCGGAATCCGAATAGCAAGACTATTTCCCCACTTTGCAACATTTACAATCATAATTAATCTGCATCAATCCCATAGCATACTTTCTAGTATATACAATGTATCTACATACTAACAAGTCTATAGAAAAGAAACAAATGAAATCAACAACACACCCAACAAAAACCAAAATCGAAATCAAAGAACCCATCGATGTGAATTCACAAGAGTTCACGCAGAATAAGTACGAATACTACAAGTTGCTGCGAGAAGAGTATCCTGTTTGCAAAGGTAAAGTTAGCGTGATGGATGCTTATTTTCTGTCACGCTACGACGACTGCGTTAATTTTCTTAAAGATCCGCGCTTTGTTCGCAACCGCACCACGGCGACGGGTGGAGGCAGATTTCCTTTCCCGATGCCTAAGTCGGTGTCTTTAATGGCAAACAGCATGATTAACGAAGATGAGCCGGATCATCGCCGCTTGCGCGATTTGGTGCATCAGGCGTTTACGCGACAATCTCTGGCAAAAATGGAGGGACGAATTGAGCAATTGACTAACACTTTGCTTGATAAGGCAGAACCACAGGGTACGGTTGACCTCAAGCAGGCTTATGCACTACCCATTCCCGTTACCGTTATTCAAGAGATGGTGGGCGTAGCGGATGAGGATATGCCCCGATTTTACAACGGTGTGAAAGCTTTGTCGGACGGTTTTTCGGGCTTAACTATGCTCCGCACGTTCTTCTGGGATATGCCACGCTTGTCTAAGTTTGTCCGCGAGCTAATCTATCGTAAGCGCTCGAATCCCCAATCCGATATTTTAACTGGATTAATTCAAGCGGAAGCGGATGGGGAAAAACTGAGCGAAGACGAGCTAGTAGCTATGGTCTTTTTAATAATTATTGCTGGCTATGAAACCACCGTTTATCTAATTCTCAACAGCGTTTTAACTTTGTTGCAACATCCCGACCAATTAGCACGTTTGCGGTCTGAACCTGAGTTAATTAATTCGGCAGTCGAAGAAATTCTCCGCTACAGAGGTCCGGTGCAAGGTACGAAACCAGCTTATGCAGTGGAGGATGTGGTGCTACACGGCGTAACTATTCCCAAAGGTACTGCGGTAATGCCATTACTTGGAGCAGCCAATCACGACCCAGATGTGTTTGAGAATCCAGAGGTATTTGATATTGCACGTAGTCCCAATAAGCATCTGGGATTTGGTAGCGGTATTCACACCTGTTTGGGCGCTCCCTTGGCGCGGATGGAGACTAGAATCGCGATCGCCAACTTAATAAAACGTAATCCTAATTTACGTCTGGCGGTAGATGCATCAGAGCTTGAATTGATTAATATGCCGTTGTGGCATCGCTACAAAAGTTTACCAGTTGCGTTGGGGTAAGCGTTAAGCAAAGCAACTTCATTTACAAATCATTCATCTATTTAAGAAAATCATGGTAACTACACAAACGAACAACAAACTACAGCTTCCTCCCGATTTAACCTCGAAAGATTTTGTCAACAACAAGTACGCATACTACAAATGGTTGCGTGAAGAGTCGCCCGTTTTTCACGGCAGGTTCATGTCTGGAAATGTTTATGTGATTTCTCGCTATGAAGACTGCGTTTCTCTGCTGAAAGATCCTCGAGTGGGACGCGACAGCCGCACGGTAGCGGGTAGCAAACCACCATTTCCGCCGTTCATTCCGCTACCCAAATCGGCAGAGCTAATGTTGCACAGCATGATCGGCACAGACGATCCCGACCACAAGCGCTTGCGTAGCTTAGTACAACAGGCATTTACGCGGAAGTCACTTTCTGAATTGAGTGCGCGAATCGAACGCTTGACGAACGAACTACTCGACAAAGCAGAAGCTAAAAGTAAAGCACAAGGAAGCCTAGACCTCAAACAAGCTTACTCACTGCCTATTCCCGTTACCGTCATTCAAGAAATGGTGGGTGTCTCGGATGAAGATATGCCCAGATTCTACGAGGGGTTCTCGGCGATAGTCAAGGGTTTCTCAGGCTGGCGAGCCATCCGCACGCTACTTTGGGATATGCCGCGTCTGTCTAACTTTGTACGCGAGTTGATCGATCGCAAAAGAGACAATCCAGGCGACGATATGCTCACCGGGCTGATTCAAGCGGAAGAAGAAGGGCAACGTTTGAGCGAAGATGAAATTGTCAGTATGGTCTTTTTAATTATTGGCGCTGGCTACGAAACCACAGTACATTTAATTACCAACGGCGTTTTTACGCTTCTGCAACATCCCGACCAGCTAGCAAAACTACGCGCCAATCCCGACCTCATGGAATCCGCTGTTGAAGAGATTCTGCGCTTTTGTGGACCCGTACACACGACTGAGCTAGCCTATGCCAAAGAAGATATTGTGCTACACGGTCAAACCATTCCTCAAGGCGAAACGGTTTTGCGCTTTATCGGTGCAGCCAATCACGATCCGGCTGCGTTTGAGAACCCCGAAGTGTTTGATATAGAGCGATCGCCCAACAAGCACGTCGGATTTGGCAGCGGCATCCATTCCTGTTTAGGCGCTCCATTGGCAAGAATGGAAACCAAAATTGCCCTGACTAACCTGATAGCGCGAAATCCTAATTTGCGTTTAGCCGTCGATCCATCAGAGCTTAAGTTACAAAACGTGCCAGGTTTTCACTCCTACGAAAGTTTGCCGGTTGTCCTGGGGTAAGCCACTCGCAGGAAGGAAGATTGCCCAATTTAATAGGGGGTGGGATAAGTCTGTACGCTCAACTCCGAAAACCCACCCCTAGCTTTTTGCGGTAACTATCGGCTTCGCATTTACTAACCCTGGATTATAACCCAAAATCACAAAAATAAGCAGAATAAAATGAAAATTGCAATTAATGGTATAGGCATTGCAGGTCCGACCCTAGCCTATTGGCTGCACCGCTACGGACACGAACCTGTCCCGATCGAAAAAGCCCCGCAGCTTCGCACAGGTGGCTACATCGTTGACTTCTGGGGCATCGGTTACGACATCGCTGACAAGATGGGACTTATTCCCCAGATCCAAGAGCGCGGATACAACATGGAAGAAATCCGCTGGGTAGACGATAAAGGTCATAAGAGCGGTAGCTTCGACCCAGACACGTTTAGACAAATGACGAAAGGACGCTTTGTAAGTTTAGAACGCTCCGACCTGGCTATGTCCCTTTACAGCACAATCGAAAACAAAGTAGAAACCATCTTCGGGGACTCAATCGCCAGCATCGAAGACAAAGGCGACGGCGTTCGCGTAACGTTCGACCATGCGACCCCACGGGACTTCGATGTCGTTGTCGGTGCCGACGGACTGCATTCAAGAGTACGCGACATCACCTTTGGATCGATAGAACAGTTTGAAAAGGATCTGGGGTTGCGCGTCGCCGCCTTTGAGCTAGAAGGCTACCCCCGCGAGGAGCTTGTATTTATCAGCCATACAGAACCGGGACGGCAGGTTTCTCGCGTCTCGAAGCGTAATGATAAAACGCTTTTTCTGTTGGGGTTTCGAGATCGCTTTGCAGGCAACGTACCTACAACAAACGAACAGCGCAAAGCAGCCATCGAGCAGGCATTTGACGGTTTCGGCTGGGAATGGTCGCAAATCTCAGCCAAAATGCAGGATGTAGACGACATCTATTACGACCGCGTTAGCCAAATTCACATGAAACACTGGTATAAAGGACGCACTGGCTTAATCGGCGACGCGGCAGCAGCCGTGTCACTCCTCGCAGGTGAAGGCACAGGACTTGGCATGGCAGAAGCTTACGTGTTAGCTGGCGAGCTTTCTCGGATTCCAGACGACCCCACCGTCGCCTTTGCCCGCTACGAGAAGCACTTGATACCGTTCGTAGAGCGCAAGCAGAAAGCAGCGCTCAATGTAGGATCGACCTTTGTACCCGATAGCCAGTTCGGAATCTTTGCCCGCGATCTGGTAACGCGGCTGTTCAGCGGTCCTTGGGTCGCCAAACTAGGATTGGGCGATCTTGCAGACGATATCGAACTGCCCACCTATGAGGAATACTCTCGGATTTCTTGAGAAAGAGACTGCGATCGGGCGCTCAAAGGACAATTTGAAGAAGATTAATCATGTCAAATATTACGCTCAACGGCTTTTTGCGCGATGACTTTACTACAGATAGCCGGTTGCTAACTTGACAAACCAAAACTGTTTTGATACTCTATGACTACAAAGTCACATGACTATTTAGTCACAAATGATAAATGCAATAAAATCGGAGGCATATCATGCTTAAATACAAAAATAATCCCAACAACAACATCGTTGAAATCACCCTCGAAGGAAAAATTACGGAAGCGGATTTTGAGCGAGTTGTTTCTCAGATGAAAGCCGATATTGAGAAACACGGTAAACTGCGGATGCTTGAAGAAGTTCGCAGTTTCGAGGGCATTGACCCCATCACTCTATGGAAAGATGCAAAATTTGGACTTGCCCATATCAATGACTTTACCCATGTAGCAGTTATCGTAGAGCCAACGTGGATGCAAACTTGGAGCCAAGCAGTAGATAATGTTCTATCAGCCAAAGTGAAAGCCTTTGAACCATCCCAAATTGAACAAGCGCGGGAGTGGTTGGCAAATGCCCCCGAACCGGGCAAAGATTCAATAATTGAATACCGTAATAATCCCGACAACAATATTGTGGAAATTACTGTCGAAGGTCAAGTGAGTTTATCTGATTTTGAGCAAGTTATTTCTCAGATGCAAGCTGACTTCAAGAAGCATGGAAAACTGCGGATGCTCGAAGAAGTTCGCAGCTTTGAGGGAATGGACCCGATGGCGCTGTGGAAAGATATGCGATTTGGGGTTCCACACTTAAACGATATCACTCATGTAGCTGTTGTCACTGACACTAAATGGATGCGGACATTATCTGAAGCGTTTAGCAGCGTTTTTTCCGGTCAAGTCAAAGCCTTTGAGCTATCCCAAATTGAGACAGCGCGAGAGTGGTTACTTAATCTTCCCGAACCCAGTCAAGATTCAAAGTTTGAATATCGCAATCACCCCGACAATAACATCGTCGAAATTACCATAGAAGGCAAAATTACCGAAGCCGATTTTGACCATCTTCTTGCTCAAGCTAAAGCTGACTTTAAGAAGCACGGAAAACTTCGAGTTCTCGAAGAAGTCCGCAGTTTTGAGGGCATAGACCCGATGGCGCTGTGGAAAGATATGCAGCAAACTCCTCGCCTCAAAGATATTACTCATGCGGCTATTGTGGCTGATGCCAAATGGATGCAGACTATGGCTGAAGCAGTAGGATCTGTTCTACCTGCCCAAATAAAAGCGTTTGAGCTATCGCAAATCGAGGCAGCGCGGGAGTGGTTACGCAATGCTCCCGAACCCAGCCAAACTTCAAAGCTTGAATATCGCAACAACCCCGACAACAACATCGTCGAAATCACCATAGAAGGGAAGATTACTGCGGCAGATTTTGACAGAGTTATTTCTCAGATGAAAGCTGACTTTAAGAAGCATGAAAAGCTTTGCATCCTGGAAGAAATTCGCAGCTTTGAAGGAATAGATCCGATGGCACTCTGGCAAGACATTCAGTTTGGACTTCCTCACATCAACGATATTGCCCGCGTCGCTGTTGTAACTGAACAAGCGTGGATTCAAACATTCGCTTCGGCGATCGATAATATTCTTAAAGCTGAAGTCAAAGCCTTTGATTTATCTGAAATTGAGCAAGCACGGAAATGGCTTGCCGATAGCTAGAGCCGCCTTAGCTTAACTTTTCGTTGGAACCATATTGAGGACGATCTGTCCAATTAGTGCAGAAAAATTTGAGGGAGTGGGAGCGTGTCACTCTCAGTACGATAATAAGAAAGCGAAACGCTTCTGATTAACCCGTATTATATAGCGATGAAACGTAATTAAGATTTTGATCCAAATGTACCGTAGATGCGTGGTGAGGATGCCAACATTTCGCTCAATTAAATCAAATTGTCGTCGATCTACTTATTTATGGTGTAGAGTCGCTTTTACGATTAGCGTATTCATATTCGTATTCAGTTCGTTCTCAGTACCAGTAGCAATAGGGCAACTTCCAGAACCCGATCTCGAACGATTAACAAACGTTTATTCTCCTAGTGATACCAGTAACTTCGCTGTAGGCAACGTTTATTTAGATGGTCGTCAGCTCTTTGCTTTAACGGCTCCTACACTCAAGGTAGAGCAAGAGCAAGTTATCTCAATATCACCGATTAAACAACGGGTACAAACAGTTAGAAGTCAACTTCAAAAAATTGCGAAAACAAACTTCAATGCCGAGACATTAGAAGTCAATTATAGAGTAGATTCTACAACTCAATTGCCCATAATTTCAGTCAATGGTGACTATTTAATGACCGTCACCAGAACTGATGCCCGTTTATACGGAGTCGATCCAACCAATCATGCTGAGAAACTGACTGGTGTTATTAAAAATACCTTGCTCGCATACAAACGGGAGCATCAACCGGAATTCTTGATTCAACAAGCACTACGGGCAGGTGGGATTATTCTAGCCCTATTCGGGCTTAGTTTAGTAATTTACCTCAGACAGCGTTACCTCAAAGCCCGTCACCGAGCAGTATTAACACAGCTTGAACAACTCAATGCTTCCACAGAGCAATTAGAGAGCTTTTCGCAGGAGGAGCAGACTGAAGCTGCCGAGCGGCAACAAAAAATTGCTCGGAAGCAGCAGATCAAGTTTTGGTACGAAGTGCGACAGCGACTGCTGCAATTAGGTCAAATAGGGATTTGGTTCGGCGGAGTTTCACTTTGCCTTAGTTTGTTTCCTCAGACTCGATGGATACAGTCACTGTTACTGACTGGGTTAAGCGTAACTTTACTTAAACTAATATTAATTGGAGTTTTAACTTATCTGATAGTACGTATCAGTTTTGTTGCGATTGACCACTTTGTTGCAGCTTTGAGTAAAGGTCGCTTCCTTCCCGGCAATGCATCAGTACGAACTATTCAGCGGTTGGAAACCTTCTCCGGTGTTATGAAAGGAGCTAGTGCTTTTTTTTGCGTTGGTGCTGGGGGGCTGATTGCCTTATCAATATTGGGCATCAACATCGTGCCGCTTTTGGCTGGTGCCAGCCTTTTAGGAGTTGCAATCTCCTTTGGTTCTCAAAGTCTTGTGAAAGATATGATTAATGGACTTTTTGTACTTTTGGAGGATCAATATGGAGTAGGTGATGTAATCACAGCCAATAATGAAACTGGATTAGTAGAAAAAATGAATCTGCGGGTGACTCAGCTGCGAAGTTTTAATGGCGATCTGATAACTATTCCAAATGGCAATATCGCAATGGTGAAAAACCATACGAGTAAATGGTCCCGTGTCAATCTAGGCATTGATGTGGCTTATCATACCGATCTAGATCGTGCGATCGCCGTGATTGATAAATTAGCGACTCAAATGAGTTTAGAATCTAAATGGCAAGAATTAATATTGGAGCCTCCAAAGGTATTAGGAGTTGACGCTTTCGGCGATAACAGTATTACTATCCGCATTTGGATTCAAACTCAACCGCTCAAACAGTGGGAAGTCGGACGTGAGTTTCGTCGTCGGTTAAAATATGCATTCGATCGAGAAGGAATTTCGATCCCGTTCCCGCAACGCTCCATCTGGTTTGAGAATCCACTTCAAGGAGCTTCAATCGATCGCAACGATTCTTTAAAAGAATTTCAGTAAATCGAAAAGGTTTTCTTCAACAGAGCGATCGTTCAAGATCGGGAACGTGTTTCTAAAATCGCTAGAGATTTTCATAACCCGTCGTCTTATTCCCGATGCTTTGGCGAAATTTTGCTCGCTGCTGCAACAACCAATTGAGATGAATGCAGTTAGGCTTTTTGCGATCGCTTTCTTGGACACAGAGAAATTGTCGATCTGAGTTAGTTTGTACCCTGGAATTCACGGCGATGAAAAATATCATAAACTAATTACTAATTAATAATTACTAACCGAACGTTAAATAAACCCAACGTTAAATAAGAATTTATTTCGATTTCAAGTCTGAGATTTAACCGCGTTTTTGCGTAACCGATCGGCTTCATCAATAATTTCATTAAAATCATTGTCGGCAATTCTTTCAACGTAATTAATTTTAATTTCTTCTAACAGGTCTACTACCCAAGATTCAATGTCTTGGAGGTTATTCTTTTTTTGTAATTCTAGTTCTAAAGCATCACGAAAATTTGTTAGCAAACGATCGGATAGTCGATCTGCAATCGGATCTTCTACGCCTTCAACTATACTTTTGTAAGCCGTTTGAGAAAAATATGAAGCTAACTGTTCGGTAAGTTGAGCGGGTAATTCACTAAAACCAGGGATCTTTTGAAATCTTTGGTAGATAGGAAAGCGCTCAAAGGTACTTACGATCGCATGATGCAATAAGGTTTCCAAATCTGGTTTAACTTGAGGAAGAACTTCATTGACACTGATATTTACTAAACGAGTGGCGATCGCTTTTATCTCATTACGATGATTAACTTGAATATAAGAACGATGTTCTGGATGAAACAGCCAATGGGATACCTCACCTGTTTTGATAGACTCTTGCAAGCGATCGATAACTTTAATCCCTAGAAGTTCGGCAATTTCCTCGATAAAACCAATGACGAAACTATAGTTAATCTGCTTGCGTAAAGGTTTTAAATTTAATAAATTAGCTTGATACAGACGAACCGTTACGGGAACGACTCGCAACCATCGCACCACAGGAAGTATGAGAAAAAAGTCGTACCAACGTCGTAATATTGCTTCCCACCAACTTAAATGGGGAATACGACGGCTGGTGTAGTAGGTACGAATCAAAATATCTAGAGCAAATACGAGTGTAAAAGGTAGATCGATTAACCAGAAATACTCGACGAATTTACCGAACCTGTTTAAATCTCGATAGTAATTGGTTGCGATCGGGGGTTTAATTTCTCGATCGAAAAAATCAATTTCTTTTTGCCAACCTGCTTCAGAAAGATAAGTAGAACTCCAAAAGGTAGCAAAAGTATCGCGGGCGGAGTTTTGATTTACGCGATCGCCCAATTCATGTTTAATTTTTTCAAAAGTGCTGCTTTTGCCGATCGCTGCAAACGGATTGTCTTCAATCAGGCGATCGCTGATGATTCTTAGTTCTAATAATTCTTCTTTTACTTGAGGTATATCTAATTGTGTCGAAACCTTCTGCTTGAGAGTATCAAATGTTTTTAGATAAATTTCCGTCTCAGGGTGGGGTTCAATTCCTTTAACTGGATCGTAAATTTGTGTCAAAGGGGGAAATTGCAGGTAGAAATCCCGCCAGGGTATGTAGGTGTAGTCAAATAAAACTAAAGCAAAATTGATTAGGGCAAGAATTGCAACTAATTTTGTAATCCAATTATTTTTTTGAAATGCTTTTTTATCTGCCGATTTAGCTGAAATGTTCAAAATACCTTGTTCTCCAAATAATTGTTTTTAATTTCTTATCTCTACTTGCTTTTAATATTATTTACAATAGTATGTTTTAAATTAAATAAAATTCACTCTAAAGATAGATTTAAAGACTTGAGCCAAATCCGAATAAAGGCTGATAACCTATGATTAGAATATATTGCTATATATTTTTGTCTAACTAAAGGCAGATTAAAAAAATATCAAACTAGGAGAAGATAACTTGTTAAATTAAGCTTAAAAAAAATTATTTTGCGACAACTAATAATTTATTGGAAGTAATTTTGAGGAAATGCAATTTAAGCAATTTTGTTTAACGCAGGACTTACGTTAGCGGAGCGTGACGCGGTAGCGTCATTATTGTCACAAATGGTTGTTAGCGGAGCGTGACGCGGTAGCGTCATTGGTGCGTGACGCTACAAACCTTATTGCTACGTTCAAATTTTCTCATAGCGTCACACAACGGCAATAAAGCGGGAAGAAAATCTACACCGCTTTTTGCCTCCCCTACAAGAAAAATCTGCCAGGTGCGTAAGTCCTATAACGTATACATAAAAAAGCAAAAATATTATCGCCTTTATGGTTGATTATTGCTTTTAATTTAAAGCATTCTGATTAAGTTTTCTTAAATAAAGCCAACTAAGGGTAGAAGTCAGAAAAGAACTTTAGTTAGATGATTGAGAATACGTGAATAAAAAAATCTAATTTCTAAAATTGCAACTGATATGTCTAAGATATTAAAATATGCTGCTATGGGATTGGGAGGAGTAGTTGCTTTACTTGCAATCTGGAGCTTCATCGAGCCACATATTTTCGACATACAAGATGAAACTGCTACAATTCCTAATCTCCCAAAGACTTGGCAAGGAAAGAAAATTGGTGTAATTGCCGATTTTCAGGTTGGAATGTGGGGTGGAAATCCCGACACTGTTCGTAATAACGTCAATCGATTAATTGAAGCCAAACCTGCTGCTGTCTTAATCGCTGGCGACTTTATCTATCACGCCACCCCCAATCCCGAACCAAAAATTGAGACAGCCGTCAATTTAGTCCGTCCCATCGTTGAAGCTGGTATTCCTACTTATGCAGTGTTAGGAAATCATGACTACGGGATGAGTAGCAAGAAGGCATCACCCAATGTTGAGTTGGCAAATCGTGTAGAGACAGCCTTAGAGTCAGCAGGGATTGAAGTATTGGACAATGAAGCCGTTAAAATGCAGCTAGCTGGTAATAACGAGCCTTTGTACTTAGTTGGGATAAATTCGCGTTGGGCAAATCGAGATAACGTGCAGCAAGCTTTAAAGGATGTACCAGATAGCAGCCCTAGAATTGCCCTGATGCACAATCCAGATACATTTGAGCAGTTCCCTGCTAACTCAGCACCACTGGCACTAGCAGGACATACTCATGGGGGACAAGTGCGCCTACCCAATTCACCTCAATGGTCGTGGTTAAAATTTACTCAAGATGATAAAGTTTTCGCTGATGGTTGGGTAAAAGGTTACGGCAAACCGGGCAATAATCTTTATATTAATGTTGGTATTGGTATGAGTATTGTACCGATACGTTTGTTCTGTCCGCCAGAATTAACTTTCTTCACTCTTGAGACTAGTTGATTTGAGTTGTGTTATTTAATTGAACCATTATCTATTAATGACAACTCATCATTAATTAGTCTTTGTCGGAGATTGTTCACCATTTCCTGCCCTGATTACTTCAATTTGACCAACTTGAAAAATTAAGGTAAATCGTTGACCTGTTTGTTTGGCGACAAAATTTTCTAAAAGCCTTACTTGGTTTGGCGTTAATCTTCCTGTAAGAAAAACATCCAAGCGGGCTTCGGGAGGTTTAGTTATCTAGTTGACATCGCTCCTAATCAATTCCACGCGCTTGAAGGTTTCAGTACGGTTTACCAGTACTTCCTTTACAAGGGCTTCTAATTCGGCTTGCCGCACTAATCGTACAAAGCCAACGCCCAAGGGAATCAGAAGTGAAGTAAACTTGTAAAAATTACTGTCCACCTGAGAGCTTTACCACCACGACTGAGTGAGGTACAACCTGTAATCACAAAGACGACCATACATGAAAGGGTAATTCCCAGTAAATTGGTTAGGTACAGGAGGGTTGCACCTAAACTAAGCGACCAATCTGCTTGAGATAAACCCAAACCAATTACACAAATTGGTGGCATGAGTGCGACAGCAATTGCCGTGCCAGCTAAACTAGAGGAAATTTTCGGCTCTACTTTGGCAAAGCCACTGATTGCTCCTGCGGCGATCGCAATAAATCCAGTTTCTAGTGCAGTCTTAGGACCCGAAAGTCTCGGTCAGATAAAAATCCCGGTGATGATGGTAGAGGGAAGCAATGATTTTGTTACTCCAATGGTGCAAGAGCAACTTCATCCTTTCATCTGGATCGCAAATGCGAAAAAATATTTGGTAACTATGAATCCTGGCGGTCATGACTCTGCCAATCAAACAGAAGTCAATCAGCAAGCTTCATACAGCAGCGCTTTGCGGCGATACCAGACAAAATTCCACCGTACTTTGGGCGCGTAGTAAGCTGTTACGCACTTAATTTGTATAATTCTAGCGAGCAAGATGCATGTGCTGGCGGACACGCTGCGCTAACGCACTACAATACTTGTAGATTTTTACGCTATATAACTTAGCTGCACATCAGCTTATCAGCAAGGATGAAGTGACCTTTGAATATTCTACCGATGCTAACTTCAGTACAATTGCAGGAACGCAAAAAGCAAACGTTACCGATATTAACGTCCCTGTCAAAGTAGAAATTAACGGTTTAACCCCAGGAACCGAATATTACTATCGCGTCACCGATGCATCTGGAGATAGTGCGATAGGCGCTAGCGCCGACGCTTCGCGTATCGGTGAATTTGCAACTTCTGCCGAAATTGGTACAAAAGCCGGTTTGACCTTTGGTGTTGCTGGTGACTGGCGCGGAGAAATCTCTCCTTATCCCGCAATTCGCAATGCTGATACCAGCGACTTAGAATTTTTCGTCGAACATGGTGACACTATCTACGCCGATTATGGTTCTGAAGCGGTTCTTAACCCAGATGGAAGTTTCAAAGAACAAGCAGAAACCCTTGATGAATATTGCGCCAAGCACGGCGAAGTTGACTCCGAGCGCTTTGGCTTAAATACCTAGGCTGATTTACGCGCTTCTACCTCTATTCTGGCTACAATTGATGACCACGAAGTTATCAACGACTTTGCAGGTGGCGAACAAGCTGCTGACGATACTCGTTTCCCCGAAAGCACGGGTTTAATTAACGATACGCAACTTTACGAAAACGGACTGCAAGTTTTCCAAGAATATAATCCCCTGCAAAATGAATTCTACGGAAATACGGGAGACGAACGTACCGAAGGCGAACGCAAAGTTTACCGTAGTAATACCTATGGTAGCGACGCAGCGGTAATTACCCTTGATAACCGTTCCTTCCGCAACAAAGCCTTGGAAAATCCCGATAGAACCACGCTAGCTACAGATTTAGCGACAGGAGTAGACCAAACAACCGCTTATACTAACTTTTTTGTAAACGAAATACTTCCCTTTGAAACGGCTGCATTTGACCCTACTCGAACAATGTTGGGTCAGCCACAATTAGAAAACTTAAAAAAGGATTTACTTAAAGCCGAAACAGACGGGATTACCTGGAAATTCGTTATGGTACCCGAACCAATGCAGGCTTTAGGATCATTTCTCGAACCTGCTGACCGTTTCGACGGATATCTTAACGTACCGAAATTCTAAAGTTTGTTGAAGATAACGATATCGATAACGTGGTGTTTGTAGCTGCGGATATCCACGGAACCTTGGTTAACAATTTAACCTACTAAGAGCAACCAGGTGGTCCGCAAATCAAGACTAGCGCCTTTGAAATTTCTACTGGTTCTGTAGCTTTTGATGCTCCTTATGGTCAAAGTGTTACCAATGGTGCAGCACAACTTGGTTTTGTTACTCCCCAACAGCTTACCCATACTTAACGCACCCGCTGGTATTCCCAACAAAGATGACTTTTTCACCCAAATACTCAACGATGCGGCTTTAACACCATTCGGTTTAGATCCAGTTGGGTTAGAAGCAGATAGTGGAATTGATGCTCAATTGCTGCAAGGTGAATATGTGGCAGCACATACTTATGGCTGGACTCAATTCGATATTGATAAAGAAACCCAAGCATTAACCGTAACAACCTACGGTATCGAACCTTATTCCGAAGCAGAATTACTTGCAAACCCCGATGAAATTACCAGCCGCGAACCTCAAATAGTCAGTCAGTTTGTGGTAAATCCTCAAGAAGTAGACCCATTAATTATCACTCCCATCGACACCAGCAACAAAGATGCTGCTGGAAACGTGATGGAAGCGATTAACCTCACTGCATATGCAGGTGGAACCATAAAAGCTAGCTTTGAAATCAACCGAGAAACAGATTACGACAACAACGTTTACTTCTACACAGTTAATGGCGCTGACGGTAACATCGGTGGTCTAGCACCCAATGCAAGCGGCTATCTCCAAGCTGCATTGAACAATGTAATTAATCCAAGCAATGGATTAACAACATCTGACGAGCAAGCCACAACTGGAACCCTTGATATTGCAGGTGGACAAATTCTAGGTATCGCGATCGTTGCAGACGGGACTTTAGCAGACGCTGTAAACAAGCTTGATAGTGTAGAAGGCGTTTACTTCTCCTACATGGGCGCTAACACCGATAAAGGAAGCTTCGATCACATCAAATTTGAGGATAATATGTTCAAATTTGAAGACTTAGCTAACGGTGGCGATAAAGATTTTAATGATATTGAAATCAAGATGGAATTTAGCGTGTAACTTCTCTATCTACCGAGAAGAAGTCTTCAATAATCATCTCAGTAAGACCGAACGATTTACTTGCCATTCTTAAGCACAAATCCTGACAATGGTAATCTAGACTATAACGACATCATCTTTACGATTGATTTGAATGTTATAAAGCAACACCTGGTAAGTTATTATTTACCAGGTGTTGCTGTTTGAATCATGTTAATCTAAGGAGTCAACGATAGCTAATGTTTGCATTAACCGTTTAGATTCCTGGAATATTTGAGCATTGGATAAAAGTTGATACCATTGACGCAACTGTTGCCGAACCAAAGCGCAGTGTGGATGATTGGCATCTAGAGCAAGGAGTTCCATAATCGCTGTTCGTTGAGTAATTCCACGTCCCAGAAGCCTGAGCCAAAGGGTTGAAATATTCTGAGGGAGTTCGTTAGTAACAACGATAGTGGTGCATACTGCTGGTGCTAGCTCGTAAATACCTGCAATATTCATGGATGGACAAGCCGCAAATCCTTGGAGGTGTTGGGAGGCAATTGAAGACACAATAATAAGTAGAGTTTTATCAACATCGGAGGGGCGATCGCTCTTTAGTTCCGAAGTACCGACGGTTGTTTCATTTACAGGAATGATGTTACTGCTGGCTTGTGCTTTCCAAGTTAACCAATGGCGCAAACAGTCTCGTAGCTCCCATACATTTGGTGCCCAACGTAGAGTTTCAATAATACACGGAACTGATAAAAGTTCTCCTAATAACCCCTTCATATGTCCGATTTTCCGTGCTGGGTTCAAAAAGAATATCTACTAGTTCCGCTTCCCCAATTACTTCTGGACTAATCATCACCCGATTGTTACCGTGAGTAATTTCCTTTAAATACTCAGTTCCCCAGTTGAATCGAGATGGATGCTTAAAAATTCTCAGCTTTGCATCTCTGGGAATGGGTTCGTTGAGATAAACAGTTCCAAAATTACTGAGTAGAACCGATAGGTACTGTTGAGCAAAAATCGAAAAAGCTGGACGAGACATACTGGCAGTTTTAGGACTACCTATATGATTATTGATTGATTGGGTAAATAAATCAATATTTTAGTTTTTGGTGAAGGAACTGTATCTTTAGCAGCGATTAGTTCGTGACTTCAACTAGATACATAAGAGATTTTCGTTTAATTATCCAACCTACTCTGCTATTGTGGTTAATTTATCCTTGGCTGCATATTTTTCCAAATTCTAAGAAGGTTGCTTGGTATAAATCATTTAATTGCTGCAATTAACCAATGTCAACCATTTTATTCTTCCGGATAAACCAACTTCTTTATTATTTCTTGAATCCGGAGAGTGACACAAGAGGGCTAATTTTGGCGCGACAGCAACCTACGGGGGTATACCATGACGGTACAATTACTTTAAAAACGGAATCTTCCAATACCCAAGCACTTTCCTTGAGAAAATCAAACGCTTCATATAAACTTAACTGTAATTCTGTAGAGCGATCGCTCTCTAAACCTTTCCACAAATTAGGATACATACGTGCTGCGTAACCAAGATTCAGCAGCAAATTGGTTTGAAAATCTTGACCAAAGCAGCTACCCACATTTTCCAATGCCCTTGCTTTATTTTTGGCGATATTTATGGGCTGGGACTTTTTCAACATCACCTCAATCAACTGAAATTGTAAAAGTTCCTCATGATTTATTTGAACATTTGAGAAATATTGCCGTTTACGCTGCTTAATTGAATCAAAAATGCATAAAGTCGAGCTAAAATGACGAATTATTTTTTAGCTAGATTAATAAGTTGTCAATTAACTAAATAATCGGGTAAAAGCAGTAATCATGACGTTTACACAGTAACGTTTTTTCAAGCTATGTGGTTATAGTTTTGAGAATTTGTATCAGCAAAACCTCTAGGTTTTGTGTTCCTTCGTGACGGATACCAATGAAAAAAGTAGGAGTGCGCTCGACTCCGTGTTCGATAGCGCTATCAATGTCTTGTTGCACTCGCTCGCGATGAAGACGATCGCTCAATTCTCTTAACACGCGAGGAATATCTAGTTTGAGTCTATCGGCATACTCTATCAAATCGCCATCTTCCAATGCCTGTTGATTGTCAAACAACAAGGAGTGCATTTCCCAAAATTTACCTTGTGCGCCTGCTGCTTCTGCGGTTTCTGCTGCTTTCAGGGATTGAGGATAAATGGAGGGTTGAGGAAAGTGGCGAAAAACAAAACAAAAGCGATCGCCTAATTGCTGTCTTAGTTTTTCAATGGTTGAATGAGCTTGTCCCGATTGAGAACATTGATAATTTCCATATTTCACTAAAACTAAGGTAGTGCTAGACGTTCCTAAAATATGGTCGTTTTCGCGTAGAGGAGGAATTCCATTGGAATTGATTTGGATCATGGACAAATAAAAAAACTTCTGGTGAAGTTAAAGATAAGGGTGACTTTTAATTTATATTTCTAACTTGTTTATGCTACGGATAATCGAGTTTAAATTTCGCCTCCAAATAGTTATGAATTACAACTTAACTTGAAGGAAGTATTCTTCCTTAACTTTTGGCTAGGTATAACGAAGCAAATTGTGAAATATTACTTAACAAACCTCCTAAAAATGAATGTAGTTACCACGTTCTTATTGCAATTAATCTTTTTTCTCTGAATATAATTGGCTCACAATTTAAAATAAAAGAATGTATTTTGCTATTAGACAGCAAATAAAATTCCCCGCAAGGTTAAGAATGTGTAAGTCTTTTTGTTGAGATTATTTTTATACCGTTTTCCAAAAAATAAAATCTCCAGCCCTTACACCTCGCTTTTCAAGCGAAACGCCTATAAATCTTCGTTTTTACACGAAATAAATTTAATCTAGCTGGATATCTTATTTTCCTTACCTAAAAAATCTTTGCCGTATCTAGTTGTGCTTACTTTTTAGACTGTTTTTTATTTGCTTCGGAAATTTTTTACACCGAACATCTAATCTAGTCAGCTACAGGCTCTACATAACTTTTTGCTGAATTATTTTCGCTATAGTTATCTTGCGGAACACGTTTAAATGCTATGTGATGTCGTACAAGGAAGAAAAATATCAGCGCTGCTAGATAAGCAACAATAATCGTACTGCTTGTCACGATAGGTGCAAAATTCAGTAATGATAATGGAATTCCTCCAAACATCCAACCGAGAGCAGAGTCGTCATGAGATGAAAGTTTGATTGCGGACGCAATGTTAACCATGTTGGTTAAAGACTCAAAAGTTGCTAACAGCATCATGCAGGCAAACAAAGTGAACAGAATTATTATTATCACTACCATTGAACGAGTTAGTTTTTGACCTACTACATAAGCTGTTACCAACAAAGCAAATAAGGCAGTGATGAAGTCCATAAAAGATGTGGCAGCCGAATTTCTAAACCCTAGGTATAAATCCACCATTTCGTATTCTGTCATTGCTATTAACCTGATTTCTGAGGACGAGCTAATTATAAATTACTAACCCTCTACATAGCCTTTTTAAGCAATCGCACCCATTCAAACTGCCGCGTTACACATAACCACCACCAGCTTCAAAAACGTGTCCCGTAATCCAGCGACATTCATCACTAACTACAAAAGCGATTACATCAGCGATATCTTCTCTTCTGGTTGTCCGAGACGGTTAAAAGGTGACTGGGCTGCTGCTTGAGCGTCATCTCCAGAACTGGCATACATCTCGGTTTCCGTTGGTCCTGGAGCAACGACATTAACCGTAATACCTCGTTCTCCTAGTTCCATTGCTAACACTTTACTCATTAATTCCACTGCTGCTTTGGAACCAATATAAAGACTAAAACCAGGTTGAGGACGCACTACCAAACCACTAGAAATAGTTACAATCCGATGGTGTTCAAACCAAAAACCTTGTCAAAAGCTGCTTCATCCATATCTGCTAAATTACCGACATCGCCAGTACCAGCAATGTTAACGATGATATCTGGTTTTCCTAACTTTTGCTCGGTTTGCTCAAATAGCTTAGTTACTTCTGCACCTTTACTTAAGTTGGCAGATAGGGAAATTGCTTCTCCACCGCTTGCCTCGATCTTACTGACTACCTCTTCAGCAGCTTCTTGGCTACTGCCATAATGAACCACAATTTTAGCACCAAGTTGGGCAAGATTTAGACAGACAGCAGAATCAATACCACCCGAACCACCAGTAACAATCGCAATTTTTTCGGCTAATTTATTGTTCATTGTAATCTCCTAATTTTGAATAGATTAAAGTAGCTTTTCTAATTTGAGCGGTAAATCTCGCACTCGTTTGCCTGTAGCGTGATAAACGGCATTTGCGATCGCGGCTGAAATACCTACAGTTCCTATTTCTCCAACGCTTTTAGTTCCTAAAGGATTGGTATGGAGGTCGGGTTTGTCGATAAAGTAGGTTTCAATACCGTTAATATGTAAATTGAGTGGTAATTCATATTCTGCGAGTTCGGGATTTACTAAACAAGCTAAATTGCGATCGCTATTAGTTTCTTCAAGTAAGGTCATGCCGATGCCCATCACAATCCCTCCTAAAATTTGACTGCTGGCGGTTTTAGGATTGAGAATCCGACCTGAATCTATTACGCCAACTACTCGCGATATTTGCACTTCACCGGAAACGGGATTAACTGTTACCTCAACAAAATACGCCCCAAAAACATACATCGCATACTGAGAGTCAATTGGACCTCTAATAGCATTAAGACCAGAAAATATTTTGTTGCGATCGCTTTCGTCGGCATCTCTAGGTAAAGTTTCTTTGTAGGCTTCAACTACTTCTAAATTGTGTCGGGCAAGAATGTCTTGATATGATTCTTTTAAAGAGGAGTTATCGGTTACATACAAACAACCATTCGCAACGTTAATTTGTTCTTCCCGATAACCATACAAAGGAGAAGCCGTATCGGATATCGCCATTTGTACTACCTGTTGACGAGCAGCCTCAGCAGCGGCTTGTACGGCAGGACCTACACTACCAACGGTTCTAGATGCTCCAGTAATAGGGGTTTTGGGAAGTTTGGTATCTCCTAGTTCAAACTTGACTTTTTCTGGTTCGACTCCTAAAGCTTCAGCCGCAATTTGAGTCATTACGGTATAAGTACCCGTGCCAAGTTCGTGAGAGTTTGAGCAACTACACTACCGTCGGCAAATATTTTAACCTTAGCAGCAGCAAGAGATTGATAAATAGGATAAGCCGCAGTTGCCATTCCCCAGCCACAAGGTGAACCATTTTTTTGCATCGAACCAGGTTCGGGGTTGCGTTGACTTCAGCCAAATTTTTCTGCACCTATTTGGTAGCACTCTTTTAGATAGCATTTTGCACTGCTGCTTCTGCTGCTGCATTAAAGGTAGTTTCTGATAAACTTGCTCCTCTGAGAACGGCTTCGGCTGAGTGCGATCGCCAGGGTTTAGTTGCTACACCACCCAAACCAATGCGAACATCACGGATAACGTTAGCAAATGGAATCATTAGCTTTCTTTAACTACTTTGTTGATTGCTTGCACGATATGGGGATAAGCTCCGCAGCGACAGGTATTTCCACTCATAAATAACTGTATTTCTAGCTCTGTGTGACCTTCTGCCATTAGTCCGACCTCCGAAACGATCTGACCTGGAGTACAATAACCACATTGAAAAGCATCGCATTCAATAAAAGCTTGCTGTAGTGGATGTAGCTCATCTCCCCGTGCCAATCCTTCGATGGTCGTAATTTCGTCTTCTGTATGCATCATTGCAAAAGTCATACAGGAGAGAACGCGAGTTCCGTTAATTAATACGGTACAGGCTCCACATTGAGCGTGAGCGCAGCCTTTTTTCGTTCCCGTCAATCCTAATACTTCCCGTAACGCATCTAAAAGAGTAACTCTTGGTTCCACTTTTAAATTATGTCGAGTTCCGTTAACCGTTAGAGAAATTTCCGTAACTCCTCGGATAACAGCATCTTTACCTTGTGTCTGCATCTTTGTTTTTGCCGATCGGTATGGCGAAAGCCTTTTTATGCTTCAGTTTTTCTCAACTCGTTTAATAAAGCACTGCCATTATTCATCGGACCCAAAGCTGCAACCACCGAAGCTAGTTCAACTACTTTGTGTAATTCTTCCCAACTAGCACCTGCCTTGCGAGCAGCTAAAGCATGATACTTTGCCGCACCCACTCCTCCTACTACCAGCATGGCAAATATGATTAATTGAGTCGTTTTCATATCGAAGACATCATTATAAAAAGCGTGCGCCCTCAATTGTTCGGCGATTTTTAATGCTTCTGGATCGACATCGCTGCTAAATTCAAACTTGGCTTTAGGTAAAGGCGGGACTTCTCCAAACATTTCGGCGTAACTATTTTCAAAGTCTGCTAAGTCTTTGGGTAATGAATTGGTTTGAGTCATGATTGATTTTCCTAATTTTTGAATATTGAAATCATCATACACAGGGGGTTAATACTTTTCTTCTCTGTTCTTGCACAAATTAGTCAAATATTGCGATCGCAGTCAAACAAAATATAACGGGATGTTCGGGTAGCATGGAAGATACTACCCAAACTTGTTATCTTAGAAATAAGCCAATTTTTTGCAGCGCGTGAAATGCAATGGCAATGATGAATTTAATCTACATAAGTTTGGTCGATGTAACACCAGCGCCAATCTTCATTTCGCTCGAATGATTCAATAACGGCGTGTTTTGTCTCATTGAAATGCTTCTGAGCGTGCTTATTTTTAGAAGAATTACAGCAACCGACATGACCGCAGATTAGACACATTCGCAGATGCACCCAGGAATCTCCCATTTTGAGACAGTCTTCGCATCCTTTGGCACTAGGAGTAACATCTTGAATTTGGTTTGTGTGAGTGCAGTTTGAGTTCATAGTTTTTTAATTAATGCAATAATTGGTGGAGGTGTGTATAGTTACCGTTAGACGGCGAAGCGCGGTAATCTGGTCGTAATCACAATTTTTGCGTAAGTCTTCTTACCTAAATTATTTAATCCATTGGCAGAAACTGAGACTTAGTAGCACCACATATAGGACAAACCCAATCCTCGGCAATATCTTCAAAAGCTGTGCCTGGTTCAATTCCCGAATCTGGATCGCCTGTTTCTGGGTCGTAGATATAATTGCAAACAATACATTTATATTTTTTCATGATTTCGTATTCTCCTGAATTTAGGTAAATATTTACAAATTAGTTTGCTTGATATATTCTTTCACAGTCAAGGGTTTAATGTGGGGGTAGCGAGAATTCTGAATGTTATCCAGTTTGGCTTTACTCGATACCATTACATACTCGTATTGCTGCGGAATATATTCTACTGGTGATGAAGCAGTTTTCTTTTTATTTTCAATCCAGCTTTTTAGTTCTTCGACGCTACCCATATGTTGAACTTCTAGCTTTTTACCCGTAGCTTCTTCATAAGATGTTTTAAGCTGCTTCATAGTCAACACTTCCCCAGCGACTTCTAAAGCAGTATTGACTAATCCACTATCGCTGACGGCTTCAGCAACATATTTAGCAGTGTCTTCGGTACTAGTCATATCTACAGGGGTTTCACCATCGCCCCAGTATTTAAAAAGACCTTTATCTAAATCAAATTGAGGCGAATAGGGAGTAGGAATAATATCTATAAATGCCCCGTTGAGAATTGAAATATATTCCAAACCGCTAGCTTGAAGATACTCTAAAACCTGTTTTCGCATATCCAGATTATCGTTATCGCCGTAATCTATTTTGCGATAATCTACAGAAAAGTCAGAAGGAATAAACCGTTTTACTCCCTGCTTTTTTGCTGCATCGATCGCATTTTTCTGTCCTGGTACGGTAACTTGATTGTTACCAACAGCCGAAACAATAACATCAACTCCTTCAAATATTGGCAATAAAGTATCGGGTTTCATCAAGTCCCCTTCAACTATAATTGCACCTTTTGCTTTCATTGCGTCGATATCTTGGCGGTTGTCCTCTTTGTCGTAGCTACCAGGACGCACCATCGCTTTTACTTCGGTTTCACCTTTTTCTAGTAAAGCTTTGACGATTTTTGTTCCCAACATTCCTGTTGAGCCGAGGACTAATACTGTTGTTTTATCTGTCATGACTTGCTCCTTTGATAAATAAAATTAAATTACAAGGGGGGAGATAACTTGGTTATCAAGCTTTTCGGGAGAACGAGCAAAAGCTGTTACCTTATGTCCTGCTTTTAAAGCTTTATCTACGAGCGACCAATGTTTCCCGTAGCACCGTAAATAAGTACGCGCATTTTTTACCTTATGATTAATTTCCAAATGCTTTTGAAGAGCTTATCAGCCATCTATTACCTTTGACTTCTCGATTCTTGGTTTATTTTGTCTAAAATTGCTCTAATTTGAAAAAAAACTTGATGTATCAAATACAAAAACTGAATAAATTTAGATTATCGCTTCTGTCGTCAAAATCAAGCCTAATATAGCGATCGCAATGGCACTAACTAAAGGCATATATGTTTGTAAAAAGTTGGATTGAGGAAGACGTTCGAGCCATTGACGACAATAAACGGTAATCAAACCGACAATAGCCAAAACTAAAGCCAAACCCAGGCTAAAGGCGGAAACTAACATAATCCCATACATTGCTTGATGTATGGCGATCGCTCCCAATAATAAAATCAATGCTTCCGAACAAGGAATTAATCCTCCAGCAATACCAAGAGCAATGGGTGAATTTGAAGTGGTTTCTGTATCTGAATGATGATGGTGGTGTGGATTGGGAGAATTAAAATAGCTTTCTAGCCGCCAACAACCAATTGTACAAATAGTAATCCCGCTCAGAAGACTCAGAACCAAATATAGCTGTTCTGGTAACACATATTGAGAAGCAAATAAAACCAGAAAACCCAGTATAAAAATTGTTATGGTGTGAGTAAGAGTTGTTACCAAACTCAAAAATATTGCCTGTAAAGGTGTCGCTTTTGAGCCGACTAAATAAGCGGTAACTAAAGTCTTACCATGTCCTGGTGTTAAAGCGTGAACGGCACCAAAGACAAAGGCAAGGCTGAGTCCTGTTATTGTTAGTTCTGGAGTTAGTATTTTTTCGGTTAAATTGGGTAAAAAATTGCTTCCATGTCCGGGATGTGCCAGTGCTGGTTTGGAAATTGACAGCAGTAATATGGTTGTAATTAGACTCAGTACTATTTTGTAGTTGAAAGAAACATTTTTCATCTTGTTATTTAAATATTACTGCTTGAATCGCTGCCGCTGGAATAAAGCCAATAACTAATCAAACTCAAAATTATGATGATGGCAGCGATAACCATATTAGAATAAAGAGGTATATTAAACAAAATTGGCGGCAACTCTTCTAAATTGGCTTGTGGACTAGTTCCAGGGATGAGTAGATTAAGGTAAAAAGAACCCCAGAAAGTAACTAGTATTGCTGTAGTTACTTTTATTCCCACTTCTGGCTCTGGAGATTTGCGCCAAAGCAACCACAACGAAATTGGAACTAAACCAACTAATAGCGTTAGTAACATAACGTCGTGAAATCTGCCGTGGGGATGCCAATCTGGATTAAACACATGACTGGAATTCCAATCGACTACTATTGATACTAAAGTGGAAACCACCATCAATATTGAAAGCAGAATCTTAGCTAATTTTTGTTTAGACATTTGTACCTATTTTGTGATTAAATTCCTTGTTATTTCCAATTCCTAAATTAATCAAGGGTTTTTGCCTCCTAGCTGTGGTCGCGAATAAAGTTTAAGATAGTCTCGGCAATAATTTCAGGCTGTTCGGGAAGCAGTGCATGACCAGTGTTTTTTAGTTCTACTAGTTGAACGCGATCGCCCAGTTTTTTTTGTAAAGTACGACCATTAGCTGGGGGTGCAAGCACGTCATCTAAACCCTGAATAATTAACATTGGTGCTGTTCCGGCTTGCCACCAAAGCTCGCGGGGTGTTGTGCTACGTGCGAGCATCTTGCTCGCTATATACAGCAGTTTGCAAATTGCAGGAGGTACATTCCTCTACTCCCTACCCCCTACTCCCTGCTCCCTTAGAACGATATGTTCTGTACCTCACTCAAATGAAATAGGCTGTATCTCAAGCGAGCAAGATGCTCGCACTACGGTTATTTTGGATAAATTATTTTTTGGAAGTCCCTTATTATCAATTTAAAATTGTTGGAATAGAGTATTCTATCCCGGCAATTTTGCTATGAAGGCATAATACTGGGCTTTTTGAAATATTTTTATCTTTTGCTATGTTAAAAAGAAAATGACTCAAGCCCAATCCATTCGCATTCTCGTAGCTGAAGATCATGAAATTGTTCGTGACGGTATCTGTGCTATTGTCAATCAGCAACCAGATATCACCGTTGTTGCTCAAGCTAAAGATGGCGAACAAGCAGTGCAACTGTACCGAGAATTGCAACCGGATGTGGTATTAATGGACTTGAGAATGCCAAAAATGGAAGGAACAGAGGCGATCGCACAAATTAGATCGGAATTCTCTGGGGCAAATATTGTTATTCTTACTACCTACGACAGTGATGAAGATATCTATCAAGGGTTGCAAGCAGGAGCAAAAGGTTATTTACTTAAAGATACTTCAAGTGAAGAATTAGCTACTGCTATTCGCACTGTTTATCAAGGAAAAAAATACGTTCCTCATCAGGTGGCAATGAAATTAGCCGAACGTATTACTAACCCTGAACTTACCAGCAGAAAAACGGAAGTTTTAAAATTATTAACCAAAGGTAAAAGCAATCAAGAAATTGGCTCTATTCTCAAAATTACCGAGGGGACGGTTAAATTTCACGTCAACAACATTTTAAACAAATTAAACGTTAGCGATCGCACTCAAGCTGTGATTATGGCATTTAAGCGAGGTTTAAGTCGATTGGAATAAGTACTTGCTACTCATTCCATAACCTTAGACTAGGTTTATTACTTAACTTTATTGACGGTTAAAGTCTCATCTTCTCATAGGCGAATATCTATGTGCTTTTCTCTAATATAATTTCAGGTATAGTTAGGGTGGTGCTGGTGTGCGATCTTAGAAAGTTGAGCAGTACAGCTTATCAATTTGACGGCTTTAGTTTTTACAGTTCTTTAGAGCAATCTAATTATTGGTTTGAACACGGTCATGAAGAGATACAAATTACCCTACCACAAGCCGATGCTCAAGCTTGGATGAGGTATCAATCTTCTACTGGTAAAGAATCTATTCAACAAATCAATCCAGGTCAAACTTTTTTAGTTTCATCGAACCAATCTCATGCACTTGATTGGCAACAAACGGCGGAATTAACTCTTTTTTATCTTCATCCTCGTTTTTTAGCTAGTGGAATAGATAATTCGATAAAGGATAATTATTTAGAAATTGACGATCGCCTTTCATTAGTAAACGATACTTTAATTCAAGAAGTAGGCGTAATTTTCCGTTATTTGTGCAGTTTTGGTATAGCTACGGAAAGACTTTATATTGAAAGTTTGGCAAGTTTATTAGCAGTTCATTTACTCAAAAATTACTTAAATTACAATTTAAAACTGCCTCGGAATTCAAAGGGACTATCTCAAAGTCAGCTGAATCTGGTTTTAGAATACATTGAAGCGAATCTCGATCAAAAAATAACTCTATCGGATTTAGCCGCGATTGCTTGTGTGGGAAAATTCTATTTCAGTCGTTTATTTAAGAGTTCTACAAATCTAACTCCCTATCACTATGTTCTACAACAAAGAATAGAAAAAGCTAAAAGGTTATTAAAATATTCAAATACGCCAATTTGTGATATTTCTTTAGAATGTGGCTTTAGCAATCAAAGTCATCTTGCTAAACATTTTCGCGTTATGGTGGGAATAAGTGCTATGAACTATCGTAAAAATGCTAAATAATATTTTTAGATTGATATTTTAGACAAATTATTAAAAGAAACCAAGTCTACACCACAATTGATAATTACATCTCTTGCTTTTTTAGGACTATCCTGACAATCAATAATTAATTTTCCAGAATAAACAGAATGAAGTAAGTTCAACCAATAAGAAGTCAATTCAGTTTGAGAAAAATCGTTTATTGCTGGTGTCAAATGTAAGTAAGCAATATTATAAAAATTCAAAGCATCAATAAGATAATAAAAAACTGCTTCTAGGTTAGAACCTTCTGCTCCTAAAAATTCTGGCTGTGGTGCAAGTTTAATTCCTACTCTGTCTTCATCCCAAACGCTAGCAACTTCTTCAATTATGGCTAGTAATAACTGGGATTTATTTTCTAATTCATGATTATAGTTAATTTTTTCTTCTTTAGAACTATTTTTATACTTTTGGTCAATTAAATGACCGAAAGTAGCATAGATTTCAATTCCATCAAATTCGGCAGCTAAGGCATTTTGTGCCGCACGTCGAAACAAATTAATAATATAACATTTTGGTTCGCGGCAATAATCAATGCCTAATAGACATCTCCGAAAACAACCAAAGTCTTACTATCACTACCTTGTAAATTGCGATAGCGAAGCGCTGCTGCAAGCAGAACGCCTAACCGCAAAGGTAGTTGCTTTGTACACAAGAATAGGTATTTGAGATACTTACTATTAATAATTAGCAAAAAGATAGCATATATTTTTACAAATTTATTCTTAATATATTGAGTTTCATCATAGCTATAAAATAAATGTCCCTATCCGTAATCTAACAAGCCCGCAAATAGTCATAATTATCTGTTCATACTTATCTGAAATTAATCTAAATCTTTCTTGAACTACTTTAAAAATTTTGACTACTCGAATTAAGTGTTCTACAAAAATGCGTTTAGATGCTAGTTCTTTATTTTTTTGTTTATCTTCAATATTTAATTCTTTATTCCTAGGTTTCTTTTTGGGAGTTTTTATAGATTTTCCTCCCTGATATGCTTTATCTCCATGAAATTTTTGTTTTGGATCAAAACCTTTTTGGCTTTCGCTAAACATACTAATATCGCTTTTCGGTCCTGGTTCTCCTGCGACTACATCAACAATATCTTTGCCATTTGGTAAAACGATTAATTGACTTTTTCGAGTATGATTTACTTTTTTTCCTGAGTAGTATTTTTTTTGCTCTTTGTAGTCACTAGGTCGCTCTATAGGCTGTTCATAGCTATCTACTATTAACTCAAATTCAGTTAAAAACTCTTTAACAATTTCTTCTTCACTGGAGTTTTTTTTACCTGTTCAAGTAAACTAGGAGGCAGCAACTCTGTCAACAATGGAAACCAATAATTAAATGTATCATTTGCAGTACTTTCGCTAACGCGCCTCTTGAATTCCAAGAAGTTGAAATGTTGTCAAATGTAGAGCCGTACGTTAAAGTCAGTATTACTTGCTCTGGTGGTAATAATTTTGGTTTTCTACCACCTCCACCTCGAATAATTCTTACTTTTTTGGATTCAGCTAATTTAACTTTATGATTATGTAGTTCTATGACTTTCTCTAAAAGCTGTTTTAATTGCTCGTACTTTAAACTTTCGCAAGCGCTGTGCTTCTTGAGGATTCTTCTCGATATACTCTAATACGGTACTCATAAGACTTTGATAAAACACCCTTCTATATTATTTTACCAGAGTTTAATTATTTCTTGGAGATGTCTAATTCCTAAGCTTTAAAGCTTTACTTTCATATCTATAGCTTCTGTTCGGTAATAGTAATATTTCTTTTCCCGTAAAGTAAGCTAAATAATAACCTAAATGACCGCCATTTATTTTAAATAGCTCACAAACTACCTGTGATTTTGTAAGATTATATGACCGGGCGTTTTTTGGTGAAGTCTAAGGTTAGATTTTCATGCTTTGATTTCTGTTTGCAAACGACGTAACAATTCAACCGGAATTGCATAAAATGACTTTTCGCTACCAAATCCTTGCTTTCGCTCCATCCAAAAGGTCAATAAACCGATGACTTCACCAAATTGATTTAAGATAGGAGCGCCACTAATAGTAAGCATTGATTTTCTGTCTTTGGTTTACCATTCACAATTATTGGGTGAAATCCTTTACTATTAGATGTTACAGCCGCTAAATTGTTTAAACCAATATCAATTCCGGCAATATTCTCACCTTTGTTATTATAATTGTCTTCTTGTTTTGAGTAAACTACTTCAAATACATAGTAACCACACAAAGGAACTAATCTTACTTGAACTCAGCATAGATAGCTCAGGGCTACTTAAAAGCCCCGCCCTAGAAAGATACTGCTGGCGAATGGTAGGTCTGACCCCTCGTTTACCCACCAATTGGCTTGTAGAGACGCGATATATCGCGTCTCTACATCTCCCGGAATAACGAAAAATCGTTCCATGATGGGTGTCACCCCTGAATGACCAGCAGTATCCTTCTAGGGCTGGGGTAGTTTACCCGCACGTTCGTAAAGTGCGATCGCTTTATCAATTTCTCCTAACCCTTCGTAAAGCGAAGCAGCCATATAAAAGTCGCCACCAAGTTCTTGTAACTGTGCCTTTTTTATCAGTTTTACAGCATCGCGATCGGCAGAATCCAAAGCAACCAAAGCTTGTCCAAACGCATTTGCTTTCTCAAACAGCACCGAAACACCAAAATAATTTTGAGCTTTTTCAGCTTGTAATCCAGCTTCAAGATAATTCCCCGCTACTTCTTCCATAAGACTCCAACGTTTAAAGAAGTCCGTATTAGATTGCGATTGACTCCTTTGTAATTCAACTTCAAACGCAGAGCGAGCGGTTTTCACAGCTTCCGACAGAAGACGCTGGGTTCGTTGAGCTTCAGTTGCTTGAGCTTTTTCCTGCCATGCTTGTGTAACAGTTCTTAATAAGCCAACTGCTTCCGTAAATTCCTTACGTTCGATGTATCCTCTAACTTTATTTTCTAATGCATTGCGAATAGAAAGCATCCACTCATCGCTGATATTCGGACGGCATTTTATCGTCAGTTCAAATTCACCAAGTTTTTGATAGCAATCGCTAGCACCTTCAGGATTTCCTGAAGAATGAAAGCTTTTTGCAGCATCTGTATAATTGCCTTCTTGGTATAAATTTTCAGCTACTTTTTGATGAGCTTCAGCTATGACATCATCACCCAAACGATTTGATAGCGTAAGAGTCCGAAAAGCAATTTCCTTACCCGAAAGATGCGTCAGATAATTAATAGCACTGCGGTAATCCTTATTTTCTTCCGCTATATCAGCAGCTTCAAGATAACGTGTGAGAAGCGCGTAAACCTGATGATTTTGAGGAAGTTCATTCGGCTTTAACTGCTCAAAAAAACCTTTCCAAGCATCAGCCAATTGAAAAGTATGATTTTCTAAAAAAGTATTAATAATTAGCCAAAGTTCTGTTGGACTAAGATAACCTTCCTTGTACCGAATTAGTAATTTAGCTAATAAAAAATTACTTTCGCCAATTTTTGCCACTTGTAAACATATGTCTTGCTGAACTTCTTGCATTGAAGAAGATTCGTTCAATCGTTGCTCCCGTCGCCATGCAGCATCCAGATTCTGACAGTTTTGAGGTTTTGCTTCCAGCAGAAATGAAAGTGCTTGTCCCACAGCAGAGTTAGCACTGGAATTTCGTTCTCCAAAGAGGCGCTTGAGGGCGCGTAGCGCCCCAAGCTTAAGGCGATCGCATAATTCATACTTTGATTCAGCAACGCCATAGATTTACATCACTATAAGCGAGATTTGGCGGATAGCTTGTTGGAAGATGCTGATATTAGTAGCAAGATATTTACACAAGAATTGTTGCAGCTGATTCAGGAAAGGTAGATTAAATACTCTTTAAGGCACAGAAAGTGCATAACCACAACTTGCTCAGAGCTAAGAATTAGTGACGGTTAAGGAAACTGCTCTGAGCCTTCTTTATAGAAATGCTTGGTTAAATTTGCTTGGTCATTTAATATGCACTCATATAATAGCGATCGGCTGCATGACTAATTCATCAACATATTACTATTGGACATTAATCAGAATTAATGCTGCGGGAAATCGTCAAGTTGAGCCTATTCCTTGGGCACAGACATTTTGTAACCAAGTTTTTGCTAAGTTAATCGATGTCAGCAATACGAATAATAAGGATATTCAGTTGCAACTGTTAAATTTATATGGGGATGCATCTACCGAACGAAGCATGAATGCACAACGCTGTCTGCTATGCTTTATTTCTTGGGAAATCGAAAAGGTTTGCTTGAATTTAGAGAAGCAGTTTGGTACTGTTGGGGGTTTTACCAGTCGCGATTTACTTCCTTATGTACTTGATGATGACGGAAGATTGCAACCAACGAGTTCTTATCAATGCTATTCTTTAGAAATCTTGCAAAGTTTCGATATAAATCAAAGTAGTTTATCATCATGGACAAATAGAAAGGTAAAACAGCATCCGGCTTTAAGTAAATTTTTATTGGAATGTGGAATTTACCTTTTGAGTGATTGGGCAATTCTTAACGATACTCAACCAAAACAGTTGGAACGTATTTTAAGTCAATTTCACTCGTTAACTGTGACGGAAATTCAACACAATAAATGGTTGTTGTCAAGCTATCATAAAGTTTACCGCGCCCAAAGGTTACAGCAACGTAAAGCTAGAAAGACAAGTAAATGTCAACCACCAACTATAGAACAGTTACAGCAAATTAGCGAGAAATTGAATAGTTTGAGTAAGGGGGATTGGAGTGTTTCTACAGATAATTTAATGGCACAATTGCAACAGTTAGCCAAATATCTGCGGGAATATAGAATTCACGTTAGAGGTGGTTCTTTAGCTACAGAATCTATAGATAATAATTATTTAGGTTCTACAAATACTATTGATAATCAAGAAGAAAATCAAACCAGCGAATTCTTGAAGTTATATCGTCCCCAGTTTTTAGAATGTTTGGATAATGCGTTAGCTACCGTTACACAAACACGGGTGAATAAAATACAGCGTAAAGATGCTATTAAAGCCTCAAAATTTCTGACAGCATTAAAATTCTTTCACTGTCAGGGGTTATCGATGACAGAAATAGCTAAAAGAATAGAAATGAAAGCTCAGTTTCAAGTAACTCGTTTGCTTAAGTTGAAAGAATTTCGCGCTGATGTCACCCACGAACTTTTGCTAATGTTAAAAGCTCGCGTTTTGGAATTAGCACAGAATTATTCTTCCCTAGAAAGTTTACAAGCTTTAGAATCACAAATTACTATTGCGCTGACAGAACAAGTTTCTAGCTTGATTGCGGAAGCGGAAGTAGAAGCTGCTAGTTCAAGAAGTGATTTAAGTAGGAGTAGATTTTCTTCGAGATTATGTAAATATTTAGATTCGAGGGAACAGTGAACAGTTAGCAGTGAACAGTATAAAAACAATTATTAATTCAGCAAATATCAATAATAGCAAAATGACTAACTTATCAACAGAAGTATTACCAATGACTCTAGAATTTGAACAGTTACCACCAGAAGCAATTCCACTATCGCAGTTACAAATCGATCTAGCGGTAGAATTCAGCAGTCAAATTAAAGATGAATCGAAACAATGGCAAATTTATTTAAATGCTTTAAGTTTATCAGCTTTTGAGAGTTGGTTGGAATCAAGAGGTAATTCTTTTAATATAAATCGTGATGAATGTACTGTTTTACAACCAGGTTTAGCAAATTTAATTCCTACTGTCGCTAATTTAAAGGTAGGTGATTTTAAAATTTGTTTAATTACCACGGGAAGTTTTATCGACGAACAAGTTGATATATCTAGAATTGTGGTAGATTTACCGGAATATATTCCCCATTTTTACGTTTTAGTAGAAGTTTTAGAAGAAGAAGAGAAAGCTGTTATTCAGGGATTTATATCTTATAACGAATTATCATCAAGACAGCAAAGCGTTAATTTACAACCAGACTCAGATTGGACATACTCCATACCATCAACTTGGTTTTGTAACGAACCAGATAGATTATTACTATATTTACGTTGTTTGGAACCAGCAGCTATTTCTTTACCAGCAATACCCACAAACCGCGCTCAAAATTTAGAATTAGCGAAAGAAGAACTTATCGGAATATTGCCCCAATTACAAACAAAAGAACTTTGGGAAATATTGACATGGGATAGCGCGTTAAGCGAAGCTCTACCGAAGGTAATCGCAGTTTTAACTACTCCGGAATTAATCGACTGGATATATAACTTACAAACTCAAGAAGAAACATTATCCACAACATCTATACAAAAACATCTATCAGATATATTCAAATTAATTACCCAACCAGCAATTAACGTCGGACGTTGGTTATGGGAAGAATTAGATACATTAGCAGAAGAAACTTGGAATTTACTACCAAATATTGCACCACAACCAGTAATGCGAAGTCCTGTAGAAGAGTTTACAGAAATTAGCTCGCAACTACAACAACAAGGCTTAGAAATACCAGTTCAAGCGCGGGGTGGTTATCAAGATTTATCTTTAGCTGCTGTACCCTTACGGTTGTATGCTGTAACTTGGCATCTGCTATCAGAATCTGACCCCAATTCATGGACTTTATTATTAATATTAGGTACTCCAGCATTGGAAAGTTTACCGTGTAATTTAAAATTAAGAGTTAGCGATCGAACTGGTATTTTGGTAGAACAAGAAGTGAATCCAGAATGGGGCAATAGTTATTTATTTACTAGGGTTGTGGGGAATTTTAATGAGAAGTTTTTGGTTAGTGTGAGTTTGGGGGATGGGGTTGAGGTGAGTTTGCCTTTTGCGTTTGATATGAGTCGGTGATTGGGAATTGGTAATATCCGGCGGTTGAAACCGCATCTACACAGGCAAAGTCCACCTGCGTGGACTAAATATTTAATAATTGTAGGGTGTGTTACGGCTGCGTAATGTTAGCAGAATCAACAGATATGTCATCGTTTTGCCGTAACGCACCATCTGTGATTTAATTAATAATAAATAATTTTCATAAGTAGGTGAGCGCAATAAAATATAACTGTGTTTCGTCATTGCGAGGAGGTACGACGAAGCAATCACAACCGTTTCAAGGTTTTTACATTTTGTTACATAGTTGGTTTTATTTTTGCCGACTTACTTATATCAACATTGCCCGCTGCAAATATCTGGTTAACGGTTAAATTTAATTCTGGGAAAGTAGGAGAAACAATATTTTCGTCATCTCGAAACACATTAACCTGATATTCGTTATCAATTAACTGATAAATTGAAATAGTAGGCTGTTTGGGATTGCCTATAAATTTGCGTCCACCTAATCCTAAATAATCCACAATCCAATATTCGGGGATACCAATTTCCTCGTATTCACCAACCTTTTTATAGTAATCATCGCGCCAGTTAGTACTGACAACTTCTATAACCAAAGGAATTGATGCTCCAAATTCAACCGTGGAATATTTCTTCCAAAGAGCCTCCGTAGATAAATTAGGACGATTCAAAAGCAACACGTCGGGTGAGTAAGAAGATTCACTGCTACGACATCTCACTAAAGCTTGTTTGGGGATAAAATAAGGTAAGTCTAAGCGGTCAAACTCGATAGTTAGTTTTCTCGCTGCAAAACCAATAACCTCTTCATGTCCTCCTATCGGTTGCGACATCTCAACAATTGCTCCATTATGCAATTCGTAACGTGTATCTTCCGGCTTCCACTCTAAGAATTCTTCAACTGTTACTAGTTTTTCTACGATTTGTGTCATAAGATTTTTTATTCTTAATAATGATAGGACAATTCTTAAGTTTATTTTGGCAAAATTTTAGATAATTAGATAATACCCAGCGATCGTTAACCTCACCCCTAACCCTCTCGTTGTCAAGGAGAGGGGGAATAATAATTGTAGGGTGTGTTATGTTATCGTTTTGCCGCAACGCACCATCGGTAATTTACCAACAATTTAAGCGATCGCTGGCAATAAGAGAGAAGGTACTCGCTGCATTGTGGTTGGTAAGCGATGATGGAACGTCATATTTGATGGTGAAATATTATCAAGGTTTGAAAGCAGGTTCGGGAAGACATCAAGCGTTAAGAGATGCACAGCTTGAAATGTTGTCTACTCCCGGTTACGAGCATCCTTATTTTTGGGCTGCTTTTGTACCGTCAGGGAATTGGACAAAAATTTGATTTTGGGCATGGGGATACCTCCCACATAAAGGTGAATGGGCATTGATGGTAACTTTATAATATCTTTAATTTGGTTTGTAGAATATTCTTAATAATTACTGTACAGCTTGTGTAATGCTGACATAGGGCAAACAAAAATGGGGGTAGAGCAGTAATTTTACTTAAAAGTGCATAGCCTATAATCGCTCAGAAATATAAAATATCGAAGGCTGAAAAATATATCGGTAGTAGTAACTATGCGTTCTTATAAAGTAAAATTGAGTATTATTACTAGCTTGTTGGTGGTTTTATCTGCTTCTTTTGTTCCTAAGTTGCCGATGGTTTTGATGACATCGCGGGTTTCGGCACAAACTGTAGATGCACGGAAAGTGGAAGCGGATAGGTTGATGCAGCAAGGTGAACAACAGTATCAAAAAGGTCAATTTAAAGCTGCTTTACTATCTTTGGAACAAGCGCTGCAAATATACCAACAAATCGGCGATCGCGCTGGTGTTGGTCGTGCGCTGGGTAATCTGGGAGTTGCTTATCGTTCCCTAGGAGACTATCAAAAAGCGATTGACTTCTACCAACAAAGTTTAGCAATCGCTCAACAAATCGGCGATCGCGCTGGTGTTGGTCGTGCGCTGGGTAATCTGGGAAATGCTTATCATTCCCTAGGGGACTATCAAAAAGCGATTGACTTCCACCAACAAAGTTTAGCAATCGCTCAACAAATCGGCGATCGCGCTGGTGTTGGTAGTGTGCTGGGTAATCTGGGAAATGCTTACGAGTCCCTAGGGGACTATCAAAAAGCGATTGACTTCCACCAACAAAGTTTGGCTATTTTCAAAGAAATCGGCGATCGCGCTGGTGTTGGTAGTGTGCTGGGTAATCTGGGAAATGCTTATTATTCCCTAGGGGACTATCAAAAAGCGATTGACTTCCACCAACAAAGTTTAGCAATCGCTCAACAAATCGGCGATCGCGCTGGTGTTGGTCGTGCGTTAAATAATCTGGGAGTTGCTTACGGGTTACTAGGAGACTATCAAAAAGCGATTGACTTGTTCCAACAATATTTAGCAATCGCTCAACAAATCGGCGATCGCGCTGGTGTTGGTCGTGTGCTGGGTGGTCTGGGAATTGCTTACTCTAACCTAGGGGACTATCAAAAAGCGATTGACTTGTTCCAACAAAGTTTAGCAATCGCTCAACAAATCGGCGATCGCGCTGGTGTTGGTAGTGTGCTGGGTAATCTGGGAAATGCTTACGGGTTACTAGGGGACTATCAAAAAGCGATTGACTTCCACCAACAATATTTAGCAATCGCTCAACAAATCGGCGATCGCGCTGGTGTTGGTACTGTGCTAGGTAATCTGGGAAATGCTTATTATTCCCTAGGGGACTATCAAAAAGCGATTGACTTGTTCCAACAAGATTTAGCAATCGCTAAAGAACTAGGCGATCGCGCTGGTGTTGGTGGTGCGCTGGGTAATCTGGGAAATGCTTATTATTCCCTAGGGGACTATCAAAAAGCGATTGACTTGTTCCAACAACGTTTAGCAATCGCTAAAGAACTAGGCGATCGCGCTGGTGTTGGTGGTGCGCTGGGTAATCTGGGAGTTGCTTACGAGTCCCTAGGGGACTATCAAAAAGCGATTGACTTCCACCAACAAAGTTTAGCAATCGCTAAAGAACTAGGCGATCGCGCTGGTGTTGGTCGTGCGCTGGGTAATCTGGGAATTGCTTATCGTTCCCTAGGGGACTATCAAAAAGCGATTGACTTCCACCAACAATATTTAGCAATCGCTCAACAAATCGGCGATCGCGCTGGTGTTGGTCGTGCGTTAAATAATCTAGGAGTTGCTTTGTTCAATTCTGGAAATCTTGCAGAAGCCGAAAAAGTCCTAAAACAGGGAATTGAGGTTCTTAAGTCCCAACGGGGTAGATTAGGAAATCGGGATGATTTTAAAATCTCCATTTTTGAGGAACAAGCACGCACCTATCGTACTTTACAAAAAGTCTATATCGCCCAAAATAAAAGTACGGCAGCTTTAGAAGTCGCGGAAAGCGGACGCGCTAGGGCTTTTGTGGATTTACTGACTAGTCGTCTTTCTCAAGAAGGTGATGTTTCTTCCTCCACAGACGCAACAATTGACCAAATTAAACAAATAGCTAAATCACAAAATGCCACTTTTGTCCAATATTCAATTATTGGTGATAAATTCAAAATCGCAGGTAAGCAACAATGGAAAGAATCCGAACTATATATCTGGGTAATCAAACCCACAGGTGAAGTCACATTTCGCAAAGCTGACCTCAAACCATTGTGGCAAAAAGAAAATACAACCTTAGCTAAATTAGTTTCCACCACTCGCGAATCTTTAGGTGTAGATGATGATAGCCGGAGTATTTTTAGTCAAGAAGTCGTCAATCCCGGTAATCAAAATACTCAAACACAAAGCTTACAAAAACTCCATCAATTATTAATCAATCCCATTGCTGACCTTTTACCAACCGACCCCAATCAACGTGTTACTTTCGTCCCTCAAGAAGATTTATTCCTGGTTCCCTTCCCCGCATTGATGGACGCTAAAAGTAAGTATTTAATTGAAAAACACACCATTCTCACAGCACCAGCAATTCAAGTTTTAGAATTAACTCGCCAACAAAAGCAACGTATCGGACAAAGTAATTCAATACCAAACAATGCAGTGGTTGTAGGCAATCCCACCATGCCCAAATTTGCCGATAAATACGGTGAAGCAGCAAAACAATTAAAACCTTTATATAGTTCTCAACAAGAAGCACAAGCTATTGCCAGTTTACTTAATACTAATGCTTTGACTGGTGACAAAGCTACCGAAACCGCGATTAAAGCTAAACTTCCCCAAGCCAGAGTAATTCATTTAGCTACCCACGCTTTGTTTGATAACTACCAGGGTTTACAAAGTTCGATCGCTTTGGCATCTTCCGATCGAGATGACGGTCTTTTGACTGCGGAGGAAATTCTCGATCTCAAATTAAATGCAGATTTAGTTGTACTGAGTGCTTGTAATACGGGTAGAGGTCGGATTACTGGTGATGGGGTCATTGGTTTATCGCGTTCTTTGTTTTCCGCTGGAACTCCGAGTGTAGTTGTTTCTTTGTGGTCGGTTCCCGATGCACCCACTGCAAAATTAATGACTGATTTTTATGAAAATATGTATAAAAATAAACTAGATAAAGCCCAAGCTTTGCGTCAAGCGATGTTAAAGATGAAGCAACAATATCCCGATACTCCCCGGAAATGGGCTGCATTTACCTTAATTGGAGAAGCGGAGTAAATATAATTCGTAATTTGTAATATCTCCCTCCAGGAAACGCTGATAAAACCTTAGTTAATGTCATCCAAATTATAATGAAACGTCGTCATTTTTTACAATTTGCAGGTTCAACTTTAGCAATAGGTATTAGCCATCTCGATATCGTCCAACAAGGAAATCGTTACGCTAAAGTACTTGCACAAAACACTCCTCGTAAGCTAGCGCTGTTGGTGGGAATTAACGATTATCCCAACAGTGACAGATTTACTAACTTACCGGGATGTGTCACCGATGTAGATTTACACGAAAAGCTTCTAACTTACCGTTTTGGCTTTAACAAAAATGATATTCTCAGGTTAACTACCAACGAATCAGCCGACAAACAACCAACTCGCAGCAATATTTTAACGGCTTTTGAAGAACATTTGATTAAACAAGCCAAACCGGGAGATGTGGTAGTTTTTCATTTTTCCGGTCATGGTTCCAAGGTTCCAGAACCCGATCTGATTCAACAATGTAGAAAAAGTGAGTTTAACAGTACTTTTGTTCCAGCAGATAGTGGTCAAAATGGTATAGCTCAAGACATCATGGGACGCACGTTGTTTTTATTGATGTCTGCATTAACTACAGAGAACGTTACCGTTGTTTTGGATAGTTGTCATTCTGGCGGCGGTACTCGCGGTAATTATATCATCCGCTCTGTACCCGGTGAAGGTTTAAAAATATCTCCACAAGAAATAGCTTATCAAAAAAGTTGGATGGAACGCTTGAATATTTCTTCGGAAGAACTTGCTCAAAAACGTTGTGCTGGAGTTGCAAAAGGAGTAGTTTTAGCATCTGCAAAGCCAGAAGAAGATGCATTAGATGTAGATTTTGGTGGCTTTAATGCTGGTGCATTTACTTATTTATTTACTCAGTATCTATGGCAAACAGCAGATAATGTAAAAAATGCAATTTCTTATATAAATTCAGGCATTAAAGAATATACTTCCAATCAACATTCTTTGGCTGATGGAAAACAAAATCAACCAATTTATTTTATCAACAAATCCGCACCATCCACCGATGCAGTAGTTATCCAAAGTGAGGGGGATAAAGGGACATTATGGTTGGGAGGAGCAGACCAAGAAAGTCGAGATTTTAGCAATGGTAGTACTTTTATAATTATCGACGAGCAACTACAATCATTAGGCAAAGTAAAGTTAATATCTCCTACCCAAGGCTTAACTGTAAAAGCACAATTGATCGAAAAAACGAGAATAACTGCTTTGAAACCGGGAATGTTATTGCAAGAATCAATCCGCGTGATTCCGGCAGATTTAAAATTAAAAATTGGTTTGGATTCTTCTTTAAACACCGAAATCAACACAGCCAAAACATTGCTGTCAAACATCAAACGTATAGAACCAATCCCCGCACAAAAAGGAAACCGACCATATCCAACAAACATCGATTATATCTTCAGCCGTCTGACTTCCGCTTATCAGCAAAAATTACAAAAATTAGGATTAACAAATATTCCGAAGGTAGGTAGCATCGGTTTATTTGCTGCTGGATTAGAACCACTATCAGATACTTTTGGTACTTCAGGAGAAAGCGTCCAAGAAGCCATAAACCGTTTGTCAGCCAAACTTAAAATTTTGCTAGCGACTCGCATTATCAAAACTACTTTAAATGCTAATTCTTCTGCATTAAATGTAGAAGTAGCGATAAATTTAGTTGACGAACCAAATAATATTATTGCCAGAGCAGCCACAGCCAAAAGTAGAAACAACCGTCCTTCATCAGCATTTTATTCCAGTAAATTACCTTTAAATAAACTATTTCAATTGCAAGTTGTAAACAACGAATCCATTCCACTTTACCTGACAATTTTATTAGTTGATTCCAGCGGAAGTATGATAGTTGTATTTCCCTATCAATGGACTGCCGACCAAAAATCAATGATGGTAGAGTCAAACCAAACATTAATAGTAGGTAAACCCGAACAACTCAAATTAAAAGCTTTAGAAAAAGGTTCTGGGGAAGCATTAATAATTATCAGTCGCAAGCCATTGAAAAAAGCTGTAAAAACATTAGTCAGTTTAGCAGAAGAACAAAACCGTTCCGAAGGTGTAATAGAAGTTAAAGAACCAGTAGAAGTAATTGGCGATTTATTAGATGATTTAAAAGATGAGCGTGGTATTGACGTGACACAAGCCACACCAATCAATAACTCCGATATAGCTGCGCTGTCAATTTCCTTTGATGTGGGTTTATGAGCGCTTATTATTAGGCACCGTTTGTATTAATTGAAAGTAGTTTGTAACGTTTCTTGAAGAATTGAGGAAAATGTTGTGCTGTCCTCAGATTATATACCTGGCGGTTGAAACCGCCGGTTACGTGAATCAAATCATAATTTACCTGGCGATTAAAATCGCGGCTACACAAACGAAACCCGCCTGCGCGGGTTATGAATCATAAATCCACGGAGGTGGATTTTGCCTGTGTAGACGCGATTTAAATCGCCGGTTACTATTACCCATTACCCATTATCCATTACTAATTTCCAATTCCCCATTACCAATCACCTGATTATGAATTCCGATTTCAATCTCAAAATTCAATTAATCGAAAATACCTGTTTATTTGAACTTGCTTGGGGTGAAGGTCAACAACTTAATGCTACCTTAACTTATCCTAAAGCGATCGCTAATTTATATCATGAATGGCAGCAATATTATCTTAAATTTTATAAAAATTCATTCAGAGGAAAAGTAGCCCAAATTGGAACCATAGCACCACCTCCCATTGATTGGCGTGCTAAATTGGTGGAAGCAGAAACAAAGTTTTTATCTGAATTCCGTCACTGGTTACGCAGCGCTGAACTATATCAAATCCGCGCTACAATTACCAATCATCAATTACCAATTACCCAAACTAATGTTTTTATAACTTGTAATTCCATAGAATTAGAACATTTACCTTGGGAAGCTTGGAATATCGGTAATGAATTTGCTATTAGTTCTGATATTAGAATTGTTCGTAAACCGATAAATATTACTAAACCGAATACAATTTCAATTCGTCACCGCAAAGCAAGAATTTTAGCTATATTAGGTGATGATACTGGTTTGGGATTTACAGAAGAAAAAAAGGCTTTAAATTCATTAAAAAAAGTTGTTGATGTTAAATTTATCGGTTGGGAACCAGGAAAAGATATAAATCAATTAAAACAAGAAATTGTAGACGAGTTATCTGATAATATCGGTTGGGATATTTTATTTTTTGCGGGACATAGTAACGAAACTAATTTGACTGGTGGAGAAATTGTTATTGCTCCGAATACTACTTTATATTTGAATGAAATTGCACAACCTTTAACGATCGCCAAAGAGAATGGTTTACAGGTAGCAATTTTTAATTCTTGTAGTGGATTGAGTATTGCTAATAAATTGATTGATTTAGGATTCAGTCAAGTTGCAATTATGCGAGAACCCATCCACAATCAGGTTGCGGTAGAATTTTTCATGCAATTTTCTCAAGCTTTAGCAGAATATAAAGATGTACACGAATCTTTGCTTGAAGCTAGCGAATATTTAAACCAAAAAAACTATATTTATCCAAGCTCTTATCTTATCCCTTCATTATTTCGTCATCCAGCAGCAGCTTTATTTCGCATCGAACCTTCTGGATTTAAACAACTTCTCAAAAAAATCAAACCAACAGCATTAGAAACTGCGACAATTTCCGTTTTAGCATTAATTAGTTTACAGCTTCCCGTACAAAGTTGGTTATTAGAAAAACGAATTTTAACACAAGCAGTATATCGTAATCTAACAAATCAAGTTGACACGGTGACAACTCCCCCCGTTTTACTCGTAGAAATAGATAACGAATCGATTAATAAAGCCGGAATTTCTAACCCCCGACCGATAAACCGCGAATATATGGCGCGAATTGTTGATAAACTGGTAGAGTTAAAAGCAACCGTTGTGGGTATTGATTACTTACTCGATAGACCAAATAAAAGCGATCGCACTTTATCAAATTCCATCAAAACCGGGTTAACTTCATCTCCTCCCACACGCTTTGTATTCGCTACAACTCGTGATAACGAAGGTAAATGGTTAAGCATAACTCCTCAAATTGCCAGCGATAACTGGAGTCTGTTTGGAGAAATTGAAGTTTTACCCTGGTATATGCAACTATTGCCCAGTACAAATGATAACCCCAAACCTAGACCTTTCGCTGCTCTTTTAGCTCTATCTCAACAGTTACAGCAATTTAAGATACCGCAACCGCAATTAGAAAGTAAACAAAAATTTTGGCAGCAGCTAAATACATACATCAATAATGATGTTGATAACAGGACGATTCTGACATCAGAGCGATCGCGTCTGCAACCATTAACAGCATTTAGCTATTATTTAAGTCAAATGTGGTTGCATCCCATCATAGATTTTTCCATTCCACCTAAACAAGTTTACCAAACCATCCCCGCTTGGAAATTATTAGAAAATAAAGAAAATCTTTCCCCCAATCTCCCAATCTCCCCATCTCCCAATCTCTCCATCCCCCCGTCTCCCCATCCCAT
This sequence comes from Rivularia sp. (in: cyanobacteria), assembly GCA_965234645.1. Classification (GTDB taxonomy): domain Bacteria; phylum Cyanobacteriota; class Cyanobacteriia; order Cyanobacteriales; family Nostocaceae; genus Rivularia. The sequence goes on from OZ248344.1 coordinate 3,063,724, forward strand.
AATCATCATCGCTCCAGGTGGATATGGAGAAGCAGGAACCGGAAAAGACAACGAGGATAATTTTGAGTTACCTGCTGCTCTGCGTTATTGGAGAAATCAAGATAATCCTTATAATACTCGTGGAGTGCTGACAGGTGGTAAAGCTCACGCATACATGACGCATCATTACCTGGAAAACAGAATGGTGATACCGATTCCCGATTTATGGATGATTGGTTTAACGATAATACTAGGTAAAATTACATCATTATATCTAAGTAAAAATCCGGAACAAAACCGAAAATATTTAATCCTAATAACTATCAGTTACGCCATCATTTCACTAATTAGTTTACAGCTTTATATATCATCCGCAGCGATTCTTTTACCTTGGCTGTTACCAACAATAACTTTTTGGTTCTACGTTCTAAGTGCTGTTACTAGAAAAAGACTTAATCAATGAATAGAATTAAATCGATGTTACGTAGTTCAATCTTATCAGCAACAGCTTTCATAAGTTTATTATCCTTAAGTCCCCAACCAGTTTACGCTCAAAAAATTTCACCCATAAGAAGCTTTTGGAATAAAATTTTTAAACCCGTAGGCGACCCAGAACCCCCCATAAAGCCGCGTAAAGGAACTTCCCGTCCTCAAAAACCAATCTGCTTAATTTCCCCAGATGCACCATCTCAAACTAGAATTATCTGGAACACTAAACCATTCTTTCTCTGGCAAGGTGATATTAAGAAAATAGCAGTAGGAATTCCAGGTAATAAAGAATACCTAAAAACGCAAATCGTCACCGGGAATCAAAGCGTAAATTATACAGGAAAAGCTTTAGAACCAGGTCAAACATATAGATTGTCGATTATCTTAAGCGAACTTGAAAGCGCTTCTCCAACCATGTTCGTTCCCTTCAAAATAATGGAAGCACCGCAACGGAACCGCATCAGTGCAGAATTGAGGCTTTTAGAAAGATTGCAAAAAAACAAAGGTGCAGATGCAGAAAATATCGCTGTTACCAAAGCCAAATACTTCGCACAAAAAGGATTATGGTCAGATGCTTTGCAGCAAGCGTATTCCGTTCCCAATCCCTCACCTGAATTGTCGCAGACGATCGAGGATATTCCTAATCAATTGTGTAAATCAAAATAATTCGTAAAGATTTGTATCTATATCAAATTAATGTAGAGACGTAGCAGTGCTACGTCTCTTTCAATTAGTGGGCAAAACTGTTTGTTTGTGGATTGCTACGTCTGTTTCAATTAGTTTATTGGCGTATTCTACGTCTATTTTAGACCGTTTCACCAATTTATCGGTACTAATTGAAATACAGGGAGACGTTGCAGTGCAACGTCTCTACATTATTGATCTGTATCGCTACCCGATTTTTGCATACCCCCCACATCACCCAGATATATAAATAAACAGGAAGGCGAAATTGAATTTATTTAATTTCATTTTCCAAAAACTGCATAACCCCCAAACACCCAGAAATATAAATAAATAGAACACCACACCACGGTGCATCTACTACCAACTTCGATTATTCATTAACCATTACAACAAGAGGAACGCAAATGAAAGTTTTAAAATTAACATCCGCGATCGCACTACTCGGCTTCATGGTAATCTCTCCCAAAGTAAACGCTCAAACATTGCCAGATACCGACATCAAGCCACAAATTGAGAGAATGCAAGTTGAATCAAGCCCAAATCAAGATAGTGAGAAAGCGGTAAATTACTTAAAACAAGGATTTGATCTTTTTACAGCAAAAAATTATCCTGAAGCAATAAAGGCTTTCGACGAAGTTATTAAAATACAGCCAAACAATCAATATGCTTACTTAGGTAGAGGAGCTTCTTATCTTTTATTAGAACAATACCAGCAGGCAAAAACTGATTTAGATAAATCAATAGAACTCGATTCTTCAATGGCTTACTCTCACTTCTTCCGAGGAGTTGCTAATTCTGCATTAGGTAATAAAAAAGATGCAATTACAGATTTAGAAACAGCAGCTAATCTATTTGATAAAAATGGAGAAACTGAACTAGCTCAAACATCCCGTAATGTCATTGAGAAGATACGTAATGCATAAAATCCGCGCCCTCACCCTCGAAGGGTGGGGCTACAGTTACAAAGCCCACCTGAGCCGCAGCTGAGCCGCACTTCGTGAACGCTGAACGTGGGCTAAAAAAGCCCCCCAATAATACGGGGGGTTGGGGGGATCTCAACGTTTGGAATACTCAATTTATCGTCAAGAAAAAAGCCAAGTAAAAAAATGACTCTACAATTAATTCCTAAAATAGCGCTAGCATCGATCGGGATTTTAACTTATTGTGTATTACCTTTGAATAGCACAATAGCTTTAGAAAAATCGCCAATTAACTTAAAAAGCAATTCTCTATTATCACAAACTACAACTAATTCAATATCAACCGAGCAAATCAAACAAGTTGCTAAAAATCAAAATGCCACATTAGTTCAATATTCGTTTTTAGCTGACGAATCGCAAGAATCCGAATTAGCAATCTGGGTGATTAAACCTACAGGTGAAATTACCATGCGTCGCGTCGATTTAAAAGCTTTGCAGCAAAAAGAGAAGACTTCACTGGCTGAATTAATTAAAAAAACTCAAGGAAAAATAAATTCGGGGAATTACTTTAATAAAGGAGGAATTTCAATAGAAAAACCTTCTCAAAATAAGCCAATCAGCATTGAATTGAAAAAACTCCATCAAGTATTAATTCAACCCATAGCCGATTTATTACCCAAACAACCAGAAGAAAGAGTTATTTTCATCCCTCAAAATCAATTATTCCTCGTTCCCTTTGCAGCATTACAAGATAACAACGGTAAATATCTGATCGAGAAACACACCATTTCCACCGCTCCCTCAATTCAAGTATTAGATTTACTTTACAAGCGAAAAATTGCACGTAAACAAGAAAAATTTGTCCCTACAACCATGACGGATGATGAATTGTTGATAGTCGGAAATCCTACAGCACCAAAAGTATCTCCCAAACCCGGAGAAAAACCTTTTCAACTATCATCAATTCCAGGTGCAGAGCAGGAAGCAAAAGCTATTGCAGAAATGTTTAAAACTCAAGCGCTCACAGGTAATGCGGCAACTGAAACTGCAATTGTGCAACGAATGCCTCAAGCAAAAATTATACACCTGGCAACTCATACCTGTGAGTTTAATAACTTGAATGTTATTGCCCTTGCTACGTCTAATCAAGACGACGGTTGGCTTTCGGTTGAAGAAATCCAAAAATTGAACCTTAAAGCAGATTTGGTCGTATTAAGTTCTGAGAACACAGCTTTGGGGAAAATCACAGGTGATGGTGTAATCGGGTTATCCCGCGCTTTTCTTGCTGCTGGTGCGGATAGTGTTGTTGGTACGCTATGGGAAGCCGATGATATGACAATGGCATTTTTGATGACGGAATTTCATGTTAGCTTAAGTAAAAACACTGGTAAAGCGGGTGCATTACGTCAAGCGATGTTGGAGACGATGAAGAAGTATCCGAATCCCAGGGATTGGGCTGGTTTTACGTTGGTTGGTTTGTTGTGATGTCGAAGAAAACGGACAGATTTTATGATAATGTCTGATTGGTTTTATAGGAAATTTCATATAAAATGACAGATGACGATATCATAGAAGTCCCCTTACGTCCTCTTGTTTGGATGGGGAACTCTCTCAAAAATATCCGCGAGTTTCCCGAACAAGCCCGTGCATCTGTAGGTTATGCGTTGCAGTTGGTACAAGCAGGAGAAACACCAATCGATGCCAAGATTTTTAAAGGAGTTGGTGGCGGAGTTTACGAAATCGTCAAACGTTACGATACCGATACTTATAGGGTGGTTTACGCTGTTAAGATTGGGGAAAAAGTCTATGTATTGCACGCTTTTCAGAAAAAATCAAAGCAAGGGATTAAAACCCCGCAAGCTGATATTGACTTGATAAAACAACGCTATAAAGATGCGCTGGAGAGGGAACAACAAGCATGACACAAGAAAGTATATTTGTAGAAAGCAGTGGTAATGTATTCGCTGACCTTGGTTTCGAGAATGCAGAGGAAATGTTTACCCGTGGTAAAATCGGAATTCACGTACTCCGCTTATTGCAACAACGTAATTTAAAACAGCGAGAGATTAGCGAGCTTTTAGGAATTCCCCAACCAGAAGTATCCCACTTGATGAAAGGAGAATTTCAACGCTTCAGCGAAGGTAAACTTTTAAACTTTCTCAAACGACTTGATACAGAAATTACTTTACATCTTCGTTCTCGTAATGGGGAAAATCAATCGACTGAAACTGTAATATCTCTATAGCTTAAGAAATTTATTCAATGTTCGTAGTAAGGGTTTTAACCCTCCAAGAACTAAAGTTCTTACTACAAACTTTTAAAAACTAACGAGTTGGTTATCCCGTTCTTTTCTTGCTGCTGGTGCGGATAGTGCGATCGGTTCGCTGTGGAGTGTTCCCGATGAAGCAACAGCATCACTGATGACGGAATTTCATGCTAACTTAAGTAAAAACACTGGTAAAGCGGGTGCATTACGTCAAGCGATGTTGGAAACGATGAAGAAGTATCCAAATCCCAGGGATTGGGCGGGTTTTACATTGGTTGGTTTGTTGTGATGTGGGGAGTTATATAAATGCGTTATTACAAAATTGGGCAGAGTGTTTTTGTTAGCTTGTTGGTGGTTTTATCTACTTCTTTTGTTCCAAGCTTGCCGATGGTTTTGATGACATCGCGGGTTTTGGCTCAAACGGCAGATGCACGGAAAGCAGAAGCAGATCGATTGTTAAACCAAGGTATTAAGCAGTTTCAAACCAGTCAATTTAAAGCAGCATTGCAGTCTTGGCAACAAGCACTACAAATTTACCGCGAAATTAAAGACCGTCAAGGTGAGGGTAAAGCATTAGGAAATCTCGGTATTGGCTACGATGTTTTGGGAGACTATACCAAAGCTATTAATTACCATAAACAACTCTTGGCGATCGCACGGGAAATTGATGACCCTCCATCTGAGGGTGCAGCACTGGGAAATCTCGGTCTTGCCTACCATTCCTTGGGAGACTACCCTAAAGCCATTGACTACCATCAACAAAGCTTAAAAATCGCACGAAAAATTGACAACCGTTTAGGTGAAAGTGCAGCACTGGAAAATCTTGGACTTGCCTACCGTAACTTGGGAGACTATGCTAAAGCCATTGACTACCATCAACAAAGGTTGGCGATCGCACGGGATATTGAAGACCGTAGAGGTGAGGGACAATCATTGGGAAATCTCGGTATTACCTATCATTCCTTGGGAGACTACCCCAAAGCCATTGACTACCATCAACAAAGCTTAACAATCGCACGAGAAATTAACAACCCTTTAGGTAAGGGTGCTGCGTTGGGAAATATTGGCAATGCCTACGATGATTTAGGAGACTACTACAAAGCCATTGACTATCATAAACAAAGGTTGGCGATCGCACAAGAAATTGAAGACCCTTTAGGTAAGAGTCAATCACTGGGAAATCTCGGTATTAGCTACAATTCCTTGGGAGACTACCCCAAAGCTATTGACTACTATCAACAAAGCTTAAAAATTGCACGGGAAATTAACAACCGTTTAAGTGAGGGTCAATTATTGGGAAATCTCGGACTTACGTACCGTAACTTGGGAGACTATCCTAAAGCGATCGACTACTATCAACAAAGCTTAAAAATCGCACAGGAAATTAAAAACCGTAATGGTAAGGGTATTGCACTAAGTAATCTAGGATTTGCTTACTACAAACAAGGAAAACTTACTTTAGCTGAAAGTACCCTAATTGAAGGCATAAAAGTTTACGAATCTCTCCGAAGTCGAGAATTAAAGGATAGTGAGAAAGTCTCGATATTTGACACCCAAAGTAACACCTATAAATTTTTACAAAAAGTCCTGATTGCCCAAAATAAACATGATGCGGCTTTAGAAATATCCGAACGAGGACGGGGACGTGCTTTTGTAGAACTACTTGCTTCTCGCTTATCTACCAACTCCCAAGAACAATCCCCTACACCACCAAATATTACCCAGATTAAACAAATTGCCAAACAGCAAAATGCAACTCTCGTTCAATATTCGATTATTTACGATGACTTCAAAGTCGCAGGTAAACCACAAGGTAAACAATCCGAACTCTACATCTGGGTGATCAAACCCACGGGTGAAGTCACATTCCGCAAAGCTGACTTAAAACCATTGTGGCAAAAAGAAAATACAACTTTAGATGATCTCGTAACTACCAGTCGTAACTCCATCGGTGCAAGAGGTACAGCTTTTCGCGGTATTAGCGTATCTTTTGACCCCGATAAACCTACATCCACCAACAAACTAAAACGTCTCCACCAATTATTAATTAATCCCATCGCTGACTTATTACCCAAAAACCCTAGCGATAGAGTTACGTTTATTCCCCAAAGTAGTTTATTCCTCGTTCCCTTCCCAGCACTCCAAGACGCAAGCGGTAAATATTTAATTGAAAAACACACCATTCTCACATCTCCATCAATTCAAGTTTTAGAATTAACCCGCGAAAAAAGGCAACGGATAGAGCAACGGATGGGGAAACAACCCATACAGGGGAATAATATGTTAATTGTCGGTAATCCCACCATGCCGAAAATACCGCCCAAAATCGGCGAAGCACCGCTACAGTTAATACCTTTACCCGGTACGGAACAGGAAGCAAAAGCCATTAGTAAACTATTTAACACCCAACCCCTGATTGGCGATCGAGCCACCGAAACCCAAGTAACTCAACGCTTACCCCAAGCGCGAATAATTCACCTAGCAACCCACGGTATCTTTGACGACATTCAAGGATTAAATAGTGGAATCGCTCTTGCACCTAACCCCCCTTTATCCCCCCTTATTAAGGAGGGAAATGAAAAAGGTGACGGATTATTAACAGCAGGGGAAATCCTCGATTTAAAACTTAATGCTGAATTAGTCGTATTAAGCGCTTGCGATACCGGAAGAGGAGAAATAACAGGTGATGGGGTAATCGGTTTATCGCGTTCTTGGATTAGTGCAGGTGTACCCAGTGTCTTAGTGTCGCTGTGGTCGATTCCAGATGCGCCGACAGCCGAGCTAATGACGGAATTTTATCAAAATCTTCAAAAGAGTCCTGATAAAGCTACTGCGCTGCGACAGGCGATGTTGACGACCATGAAACAGCATCCTAATCCTGCTGATTGGGCTGCTTTTACCTTGATTGGGGAAGCGGAATGAATTTGTTCTACGTGCCGGTTTCAACCCTTATAAATAGGACTAAAGTCCTTACTACGAACCTGTAGATATCTCCGCACTGCTACGTCTCTTTCAATTGGTGGGCTAATCGGTTTATGTTTTTGCATAACCCCCACAACACCCAGAGATATAAATATATAGTTACCAGATTACTGGTAATACATAGGTGACTCAATCATCGTCAAGGTGCATTAATCGGCAGAATCTAGCTAAATTCTGCCTTTTTTAACCATCCAAATATTGTATTCGTATGTTCGTAGTAAGGGCTGAAGCCCTTCCAAGGACTAAAGTCCTTACTACAAACCTGCATACCCCCCACACCACCCAGATATATACATACTTGGAGCAAGTAAAGAAGCATACTTTAATACTCGCTACCAATATCCTATAATTCCTTATTCAACCGCAAACCCAAATCATGAATCACAAAAAAGCTGTATCCGGTATTCTTCTCGCTAGTAGCATTTTGGCTTTCACAAATATCTTGCCATTCACAGCAAATATTAAATTTAATTCAAGTGCGATCGCTCAAACCACAGAAACAGAAGCCAGCAATCAATTATTTTACATTTATAAAGGACAGCGGATTCCTTTAACTCAGCAAAAAGATGCTGTTGCTGTTGAGTTCAAAACTTTACCTAAAACTCGCTCTACTAGTGCTAATCCTCTTTATCTTCAACTCGAAAAGGATTTACAAACTGGTACTCGTACCCGTAGTGGTGAGAATAACTCTCAGTTGCAGGTTCAACCTTTGGGTGAAAATTACGCTGTTGTCACTTTACCCAGTAATAGCAGTACAGATATTCAGAAAAAGATTGAAAATCAAAGTTATGTTAAGACTTCTTTACCTGTATTGAGCCGCGCTAACAGCAAAGATACAATTATTTTACCTAACGAAATTGTTGTTAATTTTAAACCAGACATTGACGATCGCGATAGAGAATCTATTCTCAAACAAAATAACTTAGAAATTGTTCGCCCTCTACGTTTCTTCCGCAATCTTTATATAGTAAAATCTACTAATGCTTCCGGTACTGCTGTATTAAATGTTGCTAACAAGCTAAATCAAGTTAAAGGTGTGAATTCTGCTGCACCGAATTTCCTCCAATCTATTTCTAACTCCATTGATCTCAACGAACAAAATTCTGAAGGTTTGAATCTCCAAGCAATTAACAAACAACCCAAAGTTGCAAATAGCGGAAATACCACCACAGATTATTTAGGTTTGCAATGGCATTTAAATAGCGTACCTCTCAAACAATGCTTGCAACAAAAAATTGATAGCTTTGATTCTCTACAAAACTGTCTTCAACAGCAAACAGCTAAGAATAAACAATCAAATCCCGCAACATTAACATCACCTCGTACCGATTTGCGAGTTACCGAAGCTTGGAAAAATAGTAACGGTGGAAAAGGTGTAGTTGTTGCAGTAATCGACAGCCTGATTCAATGGAATCATCCCGATTTACAGGATAGTTTATACAAGGTTCAAGTAGCTGATAAATGCCCTGGAGAAGAGTACGGATGGGACTTTTCGGAACCAAGTAATAGTAACAATCCTTGTGAAGTTGGCGATCGCGATACCCGTATGAGTCCTTTAGAACTCAATATTTTGAGAAGGAAGTTACAGGATACCTTTAAATTATCCGATGGAGAATTAATCAAACGATATGTACATCCATCAATGTTACAGCAAATAAATTCTTCAGCATCAGAAAAAAAAGTAGCCGATCGTTTACGTCGGATGATTCGCTCCGAAGTTGGTGGTGAATTTCACGGTACTTTAGTTAGTGGTGTTGTTGCTGCTAAACCTCAAAATCAAACAGGTATGTGGGGAGTTGCACCTAATGCAAAGATTTTACCAGTGCGAGTATTTGGATTAAACGGAAGTATTTCTAATTCTTCAGTCATTGAAGCCGTTGGTTATGCAGCAAACCGTGGTGCGGATGTAATTAACTTAAGCTTGGGTGGAAAGCTACCAACGGATGTAGAACAATTAGCATTCAGTCAAATTTTACAGCAAAATCCTAAATTAGTGATAGTTGCTTCATCTGGAAACGATAATTATGCTTCAGTCGCTTATCCTTCGGGGTATGATGGAGTGTTGTCAGTTGGTGCGAGTAACTTGTTTGGCGATCGCGCTTTCTACAGCAACTACGGTAAGGGATTGGATGTAGTCGCACCCGGTGGAGATTTGAGTACATCAGCAGGAATATTGGGAGGAATACCCACCACTGGGGGAACTTGGATGGATACATTTTGGCAGGGTTTAGCTTTTCCTAACTCGCGTTGGTCTACTATAGTTGATTACAAAGGAAAATATTGGTGGATGCAAGGTACTTCTTTTTCTTCTCCAGCAGTTGCGGGAGTAGTAGCGTTGATGAAGGGTGAAGATAAAGGAAAATTTAACCGCGTACAGTTAATTGATATTCTTAAATCGACTGCGAGTTACAAAGATTTGAACGTTACTAAAGAAGAACAAAAACTATATCGTACTTTAGTTGATAAACGTGCAATTCCTGACTCGGTTACGGATAAACAACTATTCTTCGGTAGCGGATTGATAAACGCTGACGCAGCGGTTAGGGCTGTGAAAAAGTAATTATCAGTTCGTAGTAAGGGTTTTAACCCTAAATCTAAGGACTAAAGTCCTTACTACGAACCTATCAATATTAATATGATCTGTTAACCAAAACGTTCTATCAACTCATCACGAGATAATTGCAGCAGCAAAGGAGTAAATTCTTCAGTTGGTAGTGATAATAATGGTTCTATAATTGCTGATAATTGCTCATCCAACGAACCAAAACGAATTTTAAGCAAATTTTCTACTAATTTTTTTTGTCCTTGTTTTTCTCCTTCTATTTGTCCCCGTCGCGTAGCTTCTTCTAACTTTTGTGTATAAAGTGGTGATAATCTCATAATTAATTCCCTATCCTCCTCATCTATATTTTGACTCACTTCTAAAGTGGTTTTTAAGCTATACAATAACTCTAACGCTCTAGTACGTAATGATTCATCTTCTGGAAGTGCTTCTAATTCATCAATAGCTGAATTCTGAACCCTACCTTTACCCAAAATTCTTAGCCATAGCGTTTCTCTGGTTTTCGGTAGCTGATGAATTGCTACTATTGCAGTCCGTAAATATGTGGGTAAAAAATAAATTCCATTTCCCCAGTTGTCTTCATTGTTAACGGCTGCAAAACCTTCAAGCACAGATTGCGAAGCTGTAGGAGACAAAATCCATAACATCGGTAAACTGCTTTCTGTTAACTTTTGCTTATTCCTTTTCGCATCTCGTTCATATTCACCCCGAATCTCTAATAATTTTAACAAGCAACTACAGATTTCTGTTGGTGTTGCAGCGTTGCGAAAGGGTTCTAATATTGCAGGTGTTTCTGTAAATCTTCCTAATAAACCCAAGCGAGAAACTTCTGTTGTATCTATCGATTCATTGGGAGAAAACCAAACATCAACCTCTCGAACCTCTCCCGCAACTTCACGAGCAATTTGTACTGTTCCTAGTGGTTGTAATAATTCTTCTAAATAACTTTTGGAAAATTGGTCGTAAGGAAATCTCGTCATTTTCTATATTAATTTGTAAATGCTACCCAGAAAGAAAAATCTTATCATTAAATAGAATTAAGCCCCCCTTTTTTAAGGGGGGTTGGGGGGATCTTTCTCGTTACCATGAAGAGCATGGTAATGATCTCATCAAGGCTCAGCATAGATGTTATCTTGAGGCAGAGCCTCAATAAATGCATTCCTTGCCAGAGACAAGGAACGAGATTAATTACCAATTACCTCATCTTCTTCCAATTCCCAGAAGGAATAAAACTTGCCCAAAAATAGGGATGATTGTATGTCGGATGCTTTAAAAACTCTAACTGCACTTCTCTTAATGCTTCATGTCTACCTTTACCAGCTTTAATTTTCTGATAATATTCCACCATTAAATCCTTAGTTCCATCGTCTGCAACTTTCCACAAACTTAATAACTGGGTTTGGGAACCTGCAATTACCAAAGCACGACGCAAACCGTACACACCATCACCTGTTTTTACGTCACCTATCCCGGTTTCACAAGCAGATAATACGACTAATTCTGTACCTCGTAAGTTCAATCCAGCAACTTCTAAAGCGGTAAGTACTCCATCTTCAGTATTATTATTACTTTGTTTGTTTTGACGACTGTTGAATCCTGCTAATGCTAAACCAGAACGTAATAATGGATTTTCTAAGTTTACATATTGTGGTTGATTGAGTTGATCGTTGAATTGATTTATCGCTGGTGAAACTGGTTGAATTTCTTTATCGGGGAGGAAGAAACCGTGAGTTGCGAGATGTAAAATGCTGGGTGTTTTTAATTGTTTAATTGCTGATTCTGTAGCTTTTGTTCCTGTGATTATGTTTGTATCTGGGAAGATTTTTTTGATTTGTTCACCTTCTGCTAAAGTTGCTGCCAGTGGGTTGTATTTTAGATTTGCAAAGTCTGTAGAACGTTTATTTTCTGAACCGCGAGATTTACTTGCGATAAATGTTTCTTGTTGTTCGTAATTGATATCAGCAAAAACGACGGGATTTGATTTTTTGGCTGTAGTTTCTAAACGTAATAAATCCCTGCCAGTGGTAAGGTAGGAGAAAGCGTATTTTTCAACTAAATATTTATTTTGCTCGTCTTTGAGGGCTTCAAAGGGTATTAAGTTTAATTGTCCGTCGGGTGATAATAATAAATGACGTGCCGAACCCAACAACGGACGAATCGGAGCCATCACTTGCTTATCTAAACTGCGTGCAAGTTCTTCAAGTTGAATTTTACGTTTCCCCTCAATTGGTTCGTCATAAATTCCACCCCTGTCTTCTTTGGAATTCGTGCTTGTAGCTGGAGCAAACGCTAACACCCGACGGAAACTAGCAACGGATTTATCGATAGTTGCAGCATCACCCAAATCAACCCACTTCGGTTCCCCAGCATTACGCAACACCACCGCAGCATAACGCGGTTTACCCCATTTTTCGCTAACTTTTTTCGCTTTGATATTAAATGGTTCGTATTGAACAATCTCTACCATCGCTGCATTTGCAGGAATTTTAGCTTGAATATCTGCTAATTCTACGGGTTGAATTTGTTTACGAAACTCCGCACTTCTAACGCTAACCTGTTCTTCTAATTTTTCTTTTTCTGCCTGTAATTGTTTAATTTGCTGCTGATAAATCTCAAACTTTTGTTCACCTTGTCCCTGATATACAAGATTTGCCAAACGTCGCTGCACATCCAACCAATCATCAAATAATTTCTTAGTTTCTGGATTATCTGCTAATTGAGCGCGTAATGTTTGCACCGTGTCAGTCATCGCATCTAACACCCGTCCTTTGCGACGGAGTACTGTAGTTAAAGCTAATTTTGCAAGAGTAGGGTTTTTGGATGATTTCTCTAGCGCTAGGGTAACAGCAAAATCAGTACTTCCAGTAAAGGTTTGAGTGTAGTCTTGTTTTCTTTTTTCCGAACCCACAGCATAAATCAGTTGTAAGTTTTTTTCCTCAACCGCGAGTTGACGGTTAAGGAAATCAGTAGTGCGTGTGATGTCTCCTTTTCCCCAGTAAAGTCCTGCAAAATTATTCAGGCTAGTTGCCACCAATCGATGTTCCTGACCCAGTACTTTCTCCCAAATGGAGAGCGCTCTTGTGTATAATGGTTCGGCTTTTGTGTAATTCCCCTGTGAGTGGTAAAGTGTAGCTAAATTATTCAGGCTTAGTGCTACATCCGGATGTTCCTTACCCAGTACTTTCTTCCGAATCGCTAGGGCTTTCTGTGCGAGGGGAATAGCTTCAGTATATTTGCCTTGCTGGTACAAATGAAATGCTTGTTGATTCAGCTTTTGAGCTTCCTGCAATTCTGCTGATTGGGCTATCTGGAGTGGTTGATTCAACGGCAACGCTTCATCTCTACGCTGTCTTCTGACTTCCCCTTGCGCTATCTTCACGAATTCACTAGCAACGGATGGCTTGGCAACGGATGAATTATCCCTTACCGCAGCTTCCACGGGTAAGGAAATTAAAAATACAGTTGCAGCAGCGAGCCATTTGAGATTGTAGCGCATGATTCAATCCTCCAGCACATATTACGAACAATTATTCATACCTCTGGGCAAGTAGAGGGTATGCAATAATTTTTGAAGTAACCTAGTTAATTTATCAGTATTTTTATGGTTTGAATACGAAGTTTTATGCAAGAAATTACTAATTATTGTGGGGTGGGCATCCCTGCCCGCTAGAATTTCGCATTTATTTTCAATCAACTTCTGATGCGATTAATTCTTGCGGACGCACAATTATAATACTTGAGGTGAATGTGAAATCTTTGGGATTGAGAGTCAAAATGTGTGTAATTCTATATGCGAGCATGGCTGCAACGATACGAGCATCATGAGTACGTTTACCCATGACTTTGTTGGCTGTAACTAAATCCAACCAGTTGGGAAAAATTTGTGAGGATTCTTCTAGCAGAGGAAAATAATTACAAAGTTCATCTATGATATTGCGTGTTTGTTCTACATTCCATCCCAAACCATTTACGTCAATTGGGCGAGTAGCAACAACCCAAAATTCGACAATTACTTGAGGTGCAAGAAAACATTCGTCTCCCCGTGCTAACAACAAAGATACTGCATCTGTTGCAAGGCTATGCTGCACATCAGAAGGATTGCAAAAGCGCAAAACAACGTTAGTATCAAGCAAATATCTTGTCATTCTTCGTAAATATTATCCCGGCTCAAGCCTTCATCAGATAAATTTACATTACTTAATGGTAGTTGTGAAACCCATTCCCGAAATTCGCCTGCTCTTTGTGCTGGTGTTGAATTCTCCAATAGAGTTAATGATTCAATTTGTTCGGATTGAAATTCAATAGAAGCGATAAATTCAGCAATTTTTCTAAGTTGTTCGTCGTTTAAATTATCTATTTGCTTCTTCAGTTTTTCTTTTAACATGACGTTGGTTTCAGGAGAAAGCTAATATTTGTAATCGTAGCTGATGCAATGTAATTATTCATTCATCTCCCTGCAAAAAATGCTCTCGATGCTCATTTCCTTCCCGTCGAGTTCGCGAAACCCACTCTTGAGCATCTTCGCTTGCTAAGGGATAGGGAGCCATACTTTTTAAATCGCTCCACTTAGCTTTAGTTTGGGATTTAGTAATATTTTTCTTCATACGCTCTACTAAATGCCCCATCACCGTCAATTGCTCTTCTGGAGTTAATTGTTCAATCTCATTTAACATTTTCTCAACTAATGGACTCATTAAGCTAGTCCTCATTTACTGCTATGAATTTTAGCATTTTTACTATGCGCCTTTATCGCCATTCACCTAAAAACGCAAAAGCTCTTAATAATTGGGATTGTGCCATTTTTCATCTTTCTACATCTTTAACTGTGTTGCTCTCAAAGACTCCGAAGCTGACTTGCCTTCCTGCAACATTTCCTTTAATGATATTTTTTAAGAATAAATACTTTTGATTGACAAATTGGGTAATCATTTTCCAGATCGCACGAAAATTTTGCGTTATTCCAACAAATGTAGAGACGCAAGGGTATCGCGTCTCTACACTGTTGACTGGTAGGAAAACTATTTTAATTCCCCTTCCAAGCCCGTTCAATACTCGATATTTTCACCGCAAAATTTACTATCCCTTTCCCATCGCGGCTTTGTAATCCCGCATTGTGTAAAGCGACAATATAAAATGTTTCTTTGGTTCGTAGTAAGGACTTTAGTCCTTGTATGAGAGAGCTAAAGCTCTTACTACGAACCTTGAAAAAAACTGCATAACCCCCACAGCTACCAGATATATAAATAATCAAACATCCAAAACCCAACAATCTATAATCTAAAATCCTATGAAACGCCGTCATTTTCTACAATTCACTGGTTCTTTCTTAACTGCAATTGGTGTCAGTCAGCTAGATATCATGCAGCAGGGAGATAAATACACCAAAGCATTAGCCCAAAATACCGGACGTAAGTTAGCACTGTTAGTTGGAATTAATGATTACCCTGCGGATATTGGAGCTTTGGGTGGTTGTGTCAATGATGTGAAGTTACAAAAAGAATTGTTAACTTACCGCTTTGGATTCAATCCTAAAGATATACTCACCCTTACCGATACTCAAGCAACCCGCCAAGGAATATTAACTGCATTTGAAGAACATCTAATTAAACAAGCTAAACCTGGAGATACTGTAGTATTTCACTTTTCGGGACACGGTTCGCAAGTTGTAGATCCAGATAAAGATAGCCCCGATGGATATAATAGTACGCTGGTTCCTATCGATTCTGGATACAATTCCGCTGGTGGTACGGTAGAAGATATTATGGGACACACGCTGTTTTTACTTATGTCTGCATTGAAAACAGATAATGTGACTATGGTATTAGACAGCTGTCATTCTGGGGGTGCAAAACGCGGTAATTTTGTAGTGCGATCGCGTAGTGGTGGTAAAAAATTACAAATTAATCCCAAAGAAATCGAATATCAGCGTCAATGGTTAAAACGACTGAATCTTTCTCCTCAAGAGTTTCTCAAATTACGCCGTGAAAATATCGCTAAAGGAGTTGTGATAGCTTCGGCAAAACGCGATCAATTAGCGGTTGATGCTTCTTTTGGTAACGACTTTTCCGCAGGAGCATTTACTTATCTATTTACTCAATATCTTTGGCAGCAAGCAGAAAATCAATCTGTTGAAAGAATAATAGTTGATGTTAGTCGCAGTACTAATATATATTCACAAAAACAATACCGTGTTCAAATTCCAGAATTGGAAACAAATACAAAGCAATCCAATCCACCACTTTACTTTACACCTTTTAATACCAATTACGCTGAAGCGGTAGTTACTAAAGTTAATGGCAACCAAGTAGAGTTATGGTTGGGTGGAGTAGATTCTGACTCTCTGGAAGCGTTTGATAAAAATGCAGTTTTCACGGTTGCTGACGGTGAAGGAAGAGGATTTGTAAAATTAGAATCCCGGCAAGGTTTGGTTGGTAGAGGTACATTAATTAAAACTGCACAATTAAAACCGGGAACGCTTTTACAAGAAAGAATTCGGGGTATTCCCGCAAATCTTAACTTAAATATCGGACTTGATGATAGTTTTGACGGCAATACACTTACCCAAGCCAAACAAGCTTTTCAGGGAATCAACCGCGTATCTGCTTTAGCTTTGAGACAGCAAGAAGTGCAATATATATTTGGTGCGATGACGAGCGCCAGATATCAGGAATTACAAAAAAATCGCATCCCGAATCTTCCACCAGTAGGTAGTTTTGGATTATTTTTAGCAACATTAGACGAAATTGTTCCCAAATCTTTTGGAGATTCCGGAGAAACAGTTACAGCAGCAATCAAACGTTTAACACCTAAATTTAAATCGCTTTTAGCAGCAAGAGTTGTGAAACAAATGCTGGGTAATACTAATACTTCAAAAATCAAAGTTACCGCTTCCATGAATATAGCCGGTAGCCAAAAAGTCATCGGCGAAACTTTTCCTGTTAGAGGTTTTCAAAAACCAGGTGCAAGTCAAACCCCGGTTAAAAAACCAGTAATTACAGAAAACGGTATTCCCAAATTACCAATCGGTACGCAAGTCGCTTTTGAACTAGAAAATCTTGAATCTCAACCACTTTACATTAGTCTTTTAGTCATTGATGCGGCGGGTGAAATGGCGGTAATATTTCCTAATAATTGGGGTGCTTCTGACGGTGCGGCGTTATTACCAGCAGGTGAAAAGCGGACAATTCCCAGCCAGGATGATACATTTAAACTAACAGTCGGCGAACCATTTGGAACGACAGAAGCATTAATTATTGCTAGTACAAACCCGCTGCGAAATTCTCTTAAAGCACTTAAAGGTATTGCTGAGAGAGGGGGCACAAAACGCGGTCCAATTGCTCCAAGTGAAGATGAATTTTTGGATGTTACGGATAAATTACTTGATGACTTAGATACTGCTACTCGCGGTGGGATAAATGTGGAAGGTGTAGAGTTACCAGCAGGGGTACGCGGTGTTGATACCAACAAACTTGCAGCAATGGCGATCGCTTTTGATGTGGTTAGTTAAATTTACTTGTTTTGAAAATTGGTAGGTGTTGTATCGAACTTTGGGAAAGACGTTGCACTGCAACGTCTCTACATTTATTCTTCGATTGCTTTTCTTACAACTTCTACATCTAACTCTAATATTTCAGCTACTTCTTGTACAGTCATTCCCCGCTGTCGAAGTTTGGTTATCATTCCCATTTTGACTTCTTCTTTAACTTCTCCCCTGACTTCTTCTCGTGCTTCTTCTCTCTACTCCTCGTATACTCTTGTACCCTTGATTAATTCCATGCTTAACATTTCTTTTATCTCCTCCCGGCTTAAATTGGGAAATTTATTCACAAGAATCACCTCTATTAATTCTAAAACCTTTCTTTGGTTGATTCCATCACTGACTTCAACTCTGGCTTTATCAACTAGCTGCTTAACTGATTCTCTGGCTTTTTGCTTTCCTTCGACAATTAACTTAACAATTCCCAATCCCAAAGATTCATATGGCTCGTCTTGCATTTCATTAAGGTAAAAGCAGCGTAAATGTGCTTCTCGGAATGAATTTAGACGTGGGGGAAAATCTACATCATGGTTACGAGTATCGAAAATGACTATAGCATACCAATCGGGGTTCGATGGCTGATATTGCAAGAAGTAAAGAAGAATACTAGTGAAAAAACGGTCGTAGAAAAGTTTATCTTTATAGCATTGAACTTCAACAAAATAGATGGGTTCATTAGCAGCATCTAAAGTTAAAAATATACCATCTAATCGGAAGCTAGTCTCCTTGATTTCTTGGCTTTTAAATTCGTATAAACTTGAATTCGTCTGTGGTTTTCCAATTAATTCAAAAAAGATATCGGGGAATTATTGAAAGAGTTTGTAAAAAATCTTATCGGTTTTCATGTGATAAGTAGATGCATGACATAACAGATTATAAAACCTAGATGACGACTTCTAAATATCGCGTGTAACAGTAAATATTGCATAACCTCTTTCCCCGTGAGAAATATATAGCAATAGATACAATTACTTCTTCTAATTAAAAACCAATGCGTTATCAAAGAATTGCTTTTAGTTTACTGACTTTAATCACGGTTACTGTTTCAACACCTGTAATTTCAAGTTTAGAAATACCATTCGGGGGATTAACAGCTTGGGGACAAACTGGTGATAGTAAGGGAGCAGAAGCAGATAGGCTTTTTGAGCAAGGATTTGAAAAATCTCGAAACGGTAAAATTCAAGAAGCTATCCAAGACTGGCAAAAAGCATTAGATATTTATCAGGAAACAGGTGATAAACTAAAACTTGTAAAAGTTCTGAGTGAGCTAGGACTTGCTTATTTTTCTCAAGGTAAATACCAAGATGCAAAAGAATTTCATCAGCGTTCTTTAGCAATTGCTAGGGATATTAAAGACAAAGAAGCTGAAGCTACATCTCTTAACAATCTAGGCAATGCTTATTATTTTTCAAAAGAACATGAAAAAGCAATAGAACTGCATAATCAAGCGTTATCAATTGCTCAAGCAACAGGATTAAAAGAAGAAGAAGTCAAATCTTTTAATGGTTTGGGTAATGCTTATAGTTCTAAAGATAACGAAAAGGCAATTAAATTCTACGAACAATCTTTAATAATTGCAAAAGAGATAAACTATAAAGAAGGTGAAGCTAAAGCTTTAACTAACTTGGGTGGTGTTTACTCTTCTCAAAAACAATACGAAAAAGCAATAAAATTCTTTGAGCAATCCTTAGCTATTGTTAAGCAGGGAAAAGATAAAAGAACAGAAGCTGTAATTCTTGATAATTTAGGACATATTTATACATTATTAGGAAGATATGATAAAGCTTTAGAATCAAGCCAGCAATCTTTAAATATTTACAAAACGTTAGGTAATAAACAAGGAGAGATGGAACAATATATTGGTTTAGGCATTATTTACCGTAACCTTAACCAATATCAAAAAGCAATAAAATTTAATGAACAATCTTTAGTGATTGCAAAGAAATTGAAGGATAGACAAGCAGAAGCTATGTCATACGGTAATTTAGGCGTTGCTAACTATTTTATTGGAAAATATCAAAAAGCTATACAATTTCACGAGCAAGCATTAAATATTTACAGACAATTATCATTTAAAGCAGGAATAGGACTTACCCTTGGAAACTTAGGGCTTGCTTATAGTTCTTTGGGAGATACTCAAAAAGCGATAAAATTTTATCAGCAGTCTTTAGCGATCGCCAGGGAATTAAATGATAAACTTCGAGAAGGTAACGCTCTCAACAATATAGGTTCGGCATACATTAATATAGGACAATACACTAATGCTTCCGCAACACTTTTAGAAGCAATTGATGTCTATGAATCTATCCGTTTATCTGGCTTGAGTGATGCTAATAAAATATCAATTTTTGACACTTATTCTCGTTCTTATCTCTTGCTACAACAAGCATTTATTGCCGACAATAAACCATTAAATGCTTTAGAAATAGCCGAACGCGGTAAAGCCAGGGCATTTGTAGAATTATTAGCCTCAAAACTCTCAGAAAATCCTAACAATCGATTAACTATTAAAGCTCCAAAAATAGAAGATATCCGCAAAGTAGCTAAAGAACAAAATGCCACACTTGTTCAGTATTCTATTATTGCTTCAGAACTCTACATCTGGGTTATCAAACCCACAGGTGAAATCACTTTCCGCAAATCCGACTTAAAACCTTTGTGGGAAAAAGAAAATACAACTCTTGACGAACTTGTAAGCAACACTCGCCAATCAATCGGTGTAAGAAGTCGCGCTGCTGGTGGTTTAATATCAAGTTACGATCCTAATGCAGCTGCTTCAAATAACCGCTTCAAACAACTTCATTCCCTACTTATCAAACCGATCGCCGATCTTCTACCGAAAAGCCCTGACGATCGCGTAATATTTGTACCGCAACAATCGCTATTCCTTGTACCTTTCCCAGCATTGCAAGATGAGTCGGGTAAATACCTGGTTGAAAAACACACCATTCTTACCGCACCATCAATACAAGTCTTAGATTTAACCCGCAAACAACGCAAACGTATAAGTCAAATACATCAAAAATCCGCCAAACAAGACATATTAATTGTCGGTAATCCAACTATGCCGAGTGTTTCAGCAGAAATCGGCGCACCACCAAAACAGTTACCCAGTTTACCCGGTGCGGAAACGGAAGCGAAAGAAATTGCAAAACTATTTAATACTAAAGCTCTTATCGGTAAAGAAGCTACCGAAATCGCTGTCAAAAAACGTCTTTCTGATGCTAAAATTATTCACTTAGCCACTCATGGCTTACTTGATGACTTTAAAGATGGTAGCGTACCGGGTGCGATCGCACTTGCTCCTGACAACAAAGAAAACGGATTATTAACTGCAAATGAAATTTTTGATTTACAGATAAATGCAGATTTAGTAGTTCTTAGCGCTTGCGACACGGGACAAGGTAAACTTACAGGTGATGGGGTGATTGGATTATCGCGTTCTTTGATTTCCGCTGGTGCGCCGAGTGTTATTGTTACTTTGTGGACGATACCCGACAACCCCACGGCAATGTTAATGACCGAATTTTATCGTCAGCTACAGCAAAATCCCGACAAAGCGATTGCATTACGTCAAGCAATGTTAAAGACGATGAAAACACATGAAAATCCACGAGATTGGGCGGCTTTTACTTTAATTGGGGAAGCTGAGTAAGTAAATTGGACTTTAAAAACTGTTTATTTTCATCTTTTCTTCTGGCTGGAGACCCAGACCTACCCGTAATCGGGAGGTGTGGGAGGAAAGCCAGCGCTACGTGTGATTTACAACTAGTCCGCAACTTCTTTTTAATAGCTTGGTCTTGCGGACAGAAAATTGACCAAGCCGTTTCCAGTTAACATCACTAACAGAAACTTGTTTTTGAGTATCGCCGCTCACCCAACCTCTAACTGTTTTAGAGCCAAGAGTTGCTTCAACGAAATCACCTTTACGGAAAGTATGACGGGTAACAGTTCCACCATATTTACGGCGTACTCCGCCGAGTTGAGGAACCATTAAATGTAACTGCCTCCGAGAAATTGGCGGACGGCGAATTACTGTTAATGGGCAAGGAGTAATATCAACTTGACCCACCCATGCTCTAGAGTTCAAAGAAGTAATTTGATATTTGATAAACTTGCTGCAAGCAAGGGCGATGCCATCTACGGCGTGAGTTGCAATTACAGCGTCAGATTTAGAAATTTTTTGTTTGACAAGTCCCAATTGTTTTCGTATCTGCGACGTTTCCCAACCTTCAAGAGTAGTAAGTGAGTATTCTTTACCTATCCGGTCAAATTGCCATTTCTGGGCAACCATTACTGGACTAAATCCTTTATCTCCACGCGCTTTAACTTTTTCAACCACAACTTCGTTCAAAGGAAATACGTTTTCTAATTCATTCAATACCCGCTTTTCTAAATCACGATTTGCCTTTATAGATGGCGGTATTTTATTGGAACGGCGATTATCAAATCTAACTTGACGGTGAGAACGCTTTGAGTAAATTACTTTGCGGTTAATTCTTCTCCCCCTTCTAGATCGTCGCATCATTGCTCGCTGTTCCATCCGGTCTTTGACCTTCTTAAACGGGAGAAAAAGGTGTCCTAACCAATGAGTACATTTTGCTGATTGTACGGCAATACCCGTATACAACTTGCCTGGGTCTATACCTACTACTACTTTTTGACTTTCTATACCCGCGCTTAGGGTCGTAAGTTGAATTGCAAATATTTGTAGATTATTTTTCCAAATTACAGCCCTACCGCTTTTTAGCCAACGCCTAGCCCTGCTTGGCTTTGTCGGCATTAATCGATATCCTTCGTTTGAAATAACTGGTACTCGTTGCATGGTATAACCCTCCGAGCTAAGTAATTCGTCTCTTCGACCACCACTAACAAGATGTCTTGTCTTTAACCAACGCCTAAACAATTAGGCTTAGAGATAATCCAGACTAGAGAAGTATCTGGAAGTCTTTACCAGTTAGTGGCTCAATGGTCTAGTCAATTCGATGTAAGAACTGTTTCTTACAAGCCCACTCCATAATCTATGATTTGGTGTGGGTTATTGACTTGCTTTATCTTCACTCTTGCAAGTTTTTAGTTTTACTTAAACTAAAAAAATTAGCGATCTTCAGTGGTTATAGGGGCAAAAAGACCTGAGAAAACACTTTTTAGCAGTTGAGGGAGCAGCCATAGTGCAAAACCTAAAAGTAAAATTATAGAAAGGGCAGAAATTAAATAAGCCATATATTTGCTTCTTGTCTCCATATTTACTTAAAATCAACCTATATCTTTTCGGATTTAACAGAGTGCATTTTACACAAAACCAAGAATATTTTTACAAAAATTCATCAATATAGCCTTAAAAAATGGCGATCGCCTTTCTGAGAATCTCTAGGAAATGGCGATCGCGCAACGTACTATAGGACTAAACTGACTGCTTAAAAAGCACTGGTTTGCTTTACTTGCTCTAATTTTATTTATTTTCAATTAAATAAATTGGGATGCTCCTGATTGTTATGTTTTATTCGATAATTATATCTATTAAAAAAAATACATAACTAACTCATTTATGTTTATAAAGATATTCAAAAATATTGACACGATTGATATTTTTTCGTAAGAATAAAAGTAGGTAATTGAATAGTTACTTTAATGGCGAACGAGGAAAAATTTTGTTTAATTAAGAAGGAAATGGTTACTAATTGACTATAAGCTCTCTAAACTGTAACTAATTGTAAATTAAATGTAATAACTCGCTTGTAATAATAATTTTTGAGTAACAACATTAATAACCATTAGTTACTAATAAGTGAAACAAGAGCTTATAGACTTACAAAGTTTCCGCAGTCATAGATTTAGATAGGAAATTGTTGTTTTATTTAGTAACAACAATGAGATGAATTTTGTTCGTAAATATTAACCAGTTGAGGTAAAAAATGGCAGAAGCAAATAAAGTACCAGCTTTTTCAGGTGTTGTACCCGAAGCAGCACAACCTACAGCAGAAGAGAAAAAACAATCGCAACGATTAACTCAACTCGAAAATATTGTCAAAAAAGCCCCTGAAGGAACTTTTAGCACGCAATCTATAGACGGAAAGCCTGGAAGGGAATCAAGTAGTGTTATTTTGCCGAAATCTGATGAGATCGTTGGGAAAAATGGAGACGATGAATTAAGTGGAGATGACAAAAGTAACGTAATACTCGCGTTAAATGGGGATGACAAGGTTTATGGCAACAATGGAAATGATGTTACGGAGGTGGTGGAAAAGACATACTTCGGGGGTCTCATCAGCCTTGGCGCACACACTTTCCACCGATTCCGTCTTTAAATCTTCCACTAAATTTCTGAGTATTACTAAAGCAAATTTTTCGCTTGTATCTTGAGCATCTTCCCACTGGGGAATTTGCAGGTTAATTCTAGCAATAGCTGATAGTAATACTAAATTACTGATAAACGGCAATAGCCCGAAGGGCGACGCTTGGCGTATCGTAATGTCCAGTTGCGTAAGTCCTGTTTATATGAAAAATTCTTCATTCTCTTGTTCCGAAGCATCCGAATGCGAACAAAAGTAACAATCATGTGTTTCTAAATATTTAGGATCGGTCTTACGCCAGTCACTACTAGGAAACTCATAAATCCAATCAATTCCAGAATCTACATTTAAAAAACCGCTCACTATGCCGTGAACTACACCAGCAGCGGTACTTGCACAAATACTATTCAACCAGAACACGGCTGGATCGTTCACCCCTTCTAAATAACCCGCACCCGCAGCCATATTGTTAATTTCCAATGGTGCAGACTCTAAAGCTGCGCGTTGCAAGTTGATAATATTACCGCACATTAAACACCAATTGCCACCTACAGGAGGAACGGTAATTCTGCAATACATTCTTGGTGTATTATCTGGTTTTATATCTATATGAGTACCCAAACATACCAGAGGACGCATATATTGCAATGCTAATTCTTGAACCGTTTTTCGAGAAAGATGATTGTCAGTCGCCACCACAATTAAATCGCAAGTTGCTATTTCATTTTTGGCTAATTCACTTTCTATTGTGGCTGGTATTGCTTTAACGTGAGAACCATAAGAGTAAATTCTTTTAATCAGATGCTTGACATAATGCACTTTATGCCATTGCTGTTCTACCATTTCTTGTGTCGCACCGGGCATCCGATTCAGGTTAACAGTCTCTAATTTATCGGGGTCAATTAATACCCAATTCTGCAAGCCTAAACGTCCTAATAGTTCAGCAAAAATTGAACCAATTCCGCCACAACCAATTAATCCTACTTTTAATTGATTTAAAGCTTTTTGATTGCTTTCTCCAAAGATTTTTTGACGAGCAAACATTAAATCTGAGTTATTCATGAGACTTTGAGAATTAGAAAATTCAAACAATGAATTGCAGAAATTAATAGACTCGAACTCCCGTCCTTTTCTATCCCACATCCGAAATTGACCGGATTGTAAATTCTCATCAAATACTCCCGAAATTAAACGGGGTTTTTTAGGAAAAGTAGATGCAATAAACTGTGCATATTCTGACTCATAGCAGTCATCAACATAGGAAAAGTCGGGGATACCTCGACCAGCATGAGTATGAATGTGAATTATATCTAATCCGGGCTGAAGATGATTTTTTAGTAAATAAGTATGAAAATGTTGTTTCAACACCAATCCGCTCAAGGATTGATATTCGTAACAATCGGCAGTAGGGACAACCCAAGTTTTAGGAATATATCGGATTTTTCGTTTTGAAACCTGATGTCGCTGGCAGAATAAAAAACCAATTACTTCTTCATTAAGCATTCGAGACTCAAACATCGATTTCTGGAATTCAGACCACATTTTTGGTGGTATGTGCAGAGAAATTGCTGTAGGTTTTTTCATAGTTAGTTATTAATTATTAGTGGTTGGTTATTAGCTGTTGATAGTTATGAGATAAGTAGATCGGCGTTGAAAATCGTAATGCCGGACTAGGGAGTAGTTCGTTCGGGAGTAGGCAGTAGGGGTAAGGCAAAGAAAGCCAATTTACCCAACCGTTACATAACTGGATTTATTTGTGCCGACTTACTTAGTAATTTATAATTCCTAACTCCTCACTCATAACTCCTAACTCCTAACTTTTGAAATCAATCCTCACTATTAATCGCGTGACGTGCTGTGACAAACAAAGTCGCAAGATTATGACCGTTTTTAGCCTTTTTTCCAGGTCTCCAAGAATTCATCCACACATCACGGTTAAATCCTCCCCCTAATCCCACGCAATACCAATACCATCCCTGTTCGCTTAAAAATGGCGCACCGTAGTAGCTTTGTCTGGTAAAGTGATGGTCGCCTTCTCCTACAGTATTCCACGGGTAATTAAGATAACACCCAATCGGAGGGAGTCGAGGATAATCAACTGGTAACAGGAACAATACATCCGTGTTAGAAACAGTAAACTTTTTGGAAGATAAAGGCATTCCCTTAATTAGAATAGCCGTATACTTAATATCTCCTACAGTTTTGCTACCTACAATTACATTTCTGGCAGCTTTTTCTAATAGCTGAAGTTCTTCTAATATTCGCGAATTGGGTTCAAACCCGGATTTTTCTTGACTAATTGTAACTGCCATAATTTTCCTTATTAATTCAACATTTATTCTAAATTTAATTTCAGATAATTAGATAATCCAAAATCTAAAATCTAAAATTGACTCATCCTTTAACAATTTTGGGCACAGTCCAAACCTTTGAACCTTCTTTAAGTGCTTCGTTATTTTTTAAAGGACGAGTGCCACCAAAACCTTCTTCCATCACATCATCATTACCAATTTCTGGTAATTTACTTCTTAATTGTTCAACAGTTGCACCTTGTGGTAAGTCAACCAGTTTACCGTTAACAATTGCTCTCATTTTATTTCCTCGCTTTGTTCTAATTGTTTGTAATTTATAGATTATGGTTGAATAAATTCTATAGATTCGGCTCGTTTGTTAGGTTGACTTTTATGGTTTTTGGGTTGATTGTTGGTACTTAAGATAAAGGTTAAAACTACCAAACCAATAAAGCTACCTATCTTGATGAATAATAATTGATTAGCTTGGTTTGATGTTAACTCTTCTAAAAAACTAATCTTCTGTTCTAGCTTTTGTAAATATTGTTTGTTATCCTTTCTGCCGCTGATAGTTAATTGATGTTCTAAATGTTCGCAACGTTGTTTGATTCGCTCGGTTGTTTGCGTAAGTTCATCTAAGCGGCTTACTTCTTGATTAATTAACTTACCATTTACTGTTTCCATAAATGAATCCTTTCATTTTTTATTGATTACAGCATTATGTATTTATTAATCAAAAACAGTGGAACTACCAATACGGTAGTAGTTTTGGTTAACATCATGTTGCTCAAATGTATCGAATACCTCTGTTAAATCCACCACGCTATTAGCCGAGTTTTTTAACTCACTTCCTAAAGTTTGCTCTACCGAAGCTACCTCAACCCGGATTCCTCTTCTTCTCAGTTTTTCTGCTAAATAAGCAAAATCCGAGTCTCCCGTCACCAAAACTACAATATCTGGTTTAACTTCTAAAGTTAACTCCATTGCGTCTATTGCCATTACAACATCAATGTTACTTTCGTAATCCTCTCCTTTAGCTTTACCTTCTTTAGTAACAGTTAAAAATCCGTTACTCTTTGCCCAATAAATAAATTTTTCTTTGTTTTTTCGGTGTTCTTCAAATCGTTCTTTTGCAGGAGGTAGACCGAAATAAATTATCATTTCAATTAATTCTCGACCTTCTTTTGGATCTGCTAAATAATCGCGCATTTTATGCCAATTTAATTTGCGATTAAAACTTTGTGCTGCCATAAAAACGTTGTCGCCATCTGCTATAATCATCACCCGATGAAGATTTCCCATACCCTTTTACCATTTGTTTGGGTTTGTATTTTCTTGTTTCCTATTAAAACCGATTGCTGGAATATGCTATTTCCTTATTTTTTAGTGGAAATACCACTTACCAACAACTGACTAAATTAGGTGCAGTATTATTCAGAAATTAGTGAGTATTCCTGCATGAAAATTACTCAATTATTTCCTATTACACTGGCTGCATCTACAGCGTGCATTTTGACTGGGACTATTTACAAACAACCTTTATTCAGAACATTAGGTGAAGTAACCGCATTAGGGGCTATTTCCAGAAAAATCATTATCAAACAGCAACGGTTAGACGTAAATAATCAGCAGCAATTGGCTTTATTATCTAAAGAAAATGCTTGTCTGCAAAATAAACTATCTAATACAAAAGACGAATTAAATAAATTAGAGAAAAAAATAAAAATTCAAAATACCGTTCAGCGTCTTTATCTTTCTAAAATTGATAAATTACAGCACAAACAAAAAGTAATTGTCGGAAATATCGCTCAATTGCAAGAGAAGTTAGAAAATAAAGTTACTTCTAAATCTGAAAAACATAGCAAAAATCATCAAAATAATCATAAGTTACCGATCGTATACCTTGCCAATACTCAGGAATCGGTAACTCGCGTTTATATTGATGGTAACAATTTTAGTTTTGCTCTTGATAGCTTACAAATTGATGCTGACTACAATGCATTAAGAATAGAACTTTCTCAAAATGCTACTGCTACTACCTTTAAATATTATACTGGCATTTATTCACCAATAACCGAAAGGCAAAAGCGATTTATCAGTTATTTAGAGCATTTGGGTTATGAAGCTACTGGACTTCCGATTTTACCTCGACCTAATAGTAATACTTTCAAAACCGTTGGTGATGATGTCAAAATTGTAGTTGATATGTTAAGGGAAGTCAAACAGCAAGACAAAGTGATTCTTGTCAGCGGTGATGGTGATTTCGTTCCTGCGATCGCGGAAATTCAAAGACGTGGTGCTGAGGCAACTGTTGTTGCAAAGAAGAGTATGTTAAGTCAGGAGCTTTCGCAAATAGCAAATAATGTGATTTTTCTGGATGATCTTAAATATCGGATTGCTAAATATACGAAGTTGAATGTAGCTTGATTAATTTTTAGCTATGTGATTAATAATGAAAAACCCCTCAATTTCGAGGGGTTATTTTTTGTTTCCAACTAATCCGAATTAACCCAATCGGTGGGGAGTGGCGGAACTGGTGGTAGGAAACTACTATCACGTTTCCAACTAATCCGAATTAACCCAATCGGTGGGGGAAGCTTCGGCTTTTTCTGAAATCCCAGTTCTCGTTTCCAACTAATCCGAATTAACCCAATCGGTGGGGGCTGCACCAGGGCTCGCGCCCTTGGCACTTTTGTTCTCGTTTCCAACTAATCCGAATTAACCCAATCGGTGGGGTCATCGCCGTCGGTGAGGGACTCAATGAAAACACGTTTCCAACTAATCCGAATTAACCCAATCGGTGGGGCAGGGTCAAGACCCTAAGGTATTTGCTTTTAACGAAATAGTTTCCAACTAATCCGAATTAACCCAATCGGTGGGGTGCAAAGCTGACGATCACAGTGATGTGCATCCGCACGTTTCCAACTAATCCGAATTAACCCAATCGGTGGGGCTGTACAAAATTTGGCTCAGAGAATCAAGGACCGTCAAGTTTCCAACTAATCCGAATTAACCCAATCGGTGGGGATACAAAGTAAATAAAAACCTCAGCGCAGGCCTCGGGTTTCCAACTAATCCGAATTAACCCAATCGGTGGGGTGGGAGAGTTGTAAGAGTAGAAAGGGTTGTAAAGTTTCCAACTAATCCGAATTAACCCAATCGGTGGGGAGTGTGGGTGAAAACCCACGATCAAGGGTCCGAAGGTTTCCAACTAATCCGAATTAACCCAATCGGTGGGGTCACAAGTCGAGGACAATCGTCGAGATCCATTGGTTTCCAACTAATCCGAATTAACCCAATCGGTGGGGTCGAAGACCCCAATCAGCGGGGGCAGAACAACCGCTGACCTCAAAGTTTCCAACTAATCCGAATTAACCCAATCGGTGGGGAAGATGAGGTAGAACAAGAAGTGGAAACGGTTGATGTTTCCAACTAATCCGAATTAACCCAATCGGTGGAGTAACATGGAACATCTATCCCAGAAACACAATCCTTGTCGTTTCCAACTAATCCGAATTAACCCAATCGGTGGGGGACAGCTTACAAATTTGCTTTCGCAAAACAGCATTGAGTTTCCAACTAATCCGAATTAACCCAATCGGTGGGGGTGCGGACATCTGGACCGCTACACCGACCCCCGGAGTTTCCAACTAATCCGAATTAACCCAATCGGTGGGGCTCTGCTATTTAGGGGCCAAGAAATTGGCTCCCAGGTTTCCAACTAATCCGAATTAACCCAATCGGTGGGGTTGAAGAGCTTTTTGGGGGGATCATTCCCCCCTTAAAGCTCGGTTTCCAACTAATCCGAATTAACCCAATCGGTGGGGCCGATTTTGACTCAAACAACAAAGAGGAAAAAGCGACGTTTCCAACTAATCCGAATTAACCCAATCGGTGGGGTTGAAGAGCTTTTTGGGGGGATCATTCCCCCCAGTTTCCAACTAATCCGAATTAACCCAATCGGTGGGGACGATGCGGCAATGGTCCAGGCCGTGCGCGACATCGCAAAGTTTCCAACTAATCCGAATTAACCCAATCGGTGGGGTTCCCCGGCAATCCGGTAGAGTGGGCAGCCTTCTCTAGTTTCCAACTAATCCGAATTAACCCAATCGGTGGGGGCGAGCCGCGCTCGCTTCGTCGAAGGCTGCCCACTCGTTTCCAACTAATCCGAATTAACCCAATCGGTGGGGACTACGATATGAATTTCATCAACTTAGCCCCTCACGCGGTTTCCAACTAATCCGAATTAACCCAATCGGTGGGGACGTTCTATGTTTTGAGGCAGTGAAAAGAAATTGGTTAGGGTTTCCAACTAATCCGAATTAACCCAATCGGTGGGGAGAAGACGGGGGACGGTTGTCCGTCCATTTCCTCGTCTTGTTTCCAACTAATCCGAATTAACCCAATCGGTGGGGGGGTAATGGTTGTGGTAGTGGTCTCGCTACTCAGCGTTTCCAACTAATCCGAATTAACCCAATCGGTGGGGACGAGCACCTTGAATGGTTTGAGGAAAAGGTACAACGTTTCCAACTAATCCGAATTAACCCAATCGGTGGGGGGAGAGGGGGTTTGCGGCCGCTCGGCTTCACGAGGGTTTCCAACTAATCCGAATTAACCCAATCGGTGGGGACTGTTTGGCCGCCACTTACCTTGGCTATGTTACGAGTGTTTCCAACTAATCCGAATTAACCCAATCGGTGGGGACTGGCGGACCCGCGTGAGGCCTGGGTTTTAGGGTTTCCAACTAATCCGAATTAACCCAATCGGTGGGGTTGGGGGCCGAACTCCGCAGGGCTCGTACCGCCTAGTTTCCAACTAATCCGAATTAACCCAATCGGTGGGGACGGCCAGGGTTACGATGGCTACTATGATCAAGAGTTTCCAACTAATCCGAATTAACCCAATCGGTGGGGGAGGTTTACCCCCACTGGTACGGCCAGGGTTACGATGGTTTCCAACTAATCCGAATTAACCCAATCGGTGGGGATTCATGATGGGGCTTATACCTCACATGTTTCTAATGTTTCCAACTAATCCGAATTAACCCAATCGGTGGGGAATATCGTAATCTCTCCACTTGCGGATTCACTGGAAGAGGTTTCCAACTAATCCGAATTAACCCAATCGGTGGGGACGAGATTGTCGGCTTGTGTGAGGGCAAAAACCCCCGTTTCCAACTAATCCGAATTAACCCAATCGGTGGGGCCGACGTCAACGTCAACTCCAACGCCGACGTCAACGTGTTTCCAACTAATCCGAATTAACCCAATCGGTGGGGTCATCTTCCGCGTTCTTTAAAAATTAAATATTCAGTTTCCAACTAATCCGAATTAACCCAATCGGTGGGGGTGGCGGTGTAAAATTAGAAGGTAGAAAGATGATTGAGTTTCCAACTAATCCGAATTAACCCAATCGGTGGGGAATGCGTTTTGGAGGAGGTTGGCGGCGTCCTACGGTTTCCAACTAATCCGAATTAACCCAATCGGTGGGGATCCGAGGGTTTTTCTTCACCTTCTCCGAAGAGGAGAAGGTTTCCAACTAATCCGAATTAACCCAATCGGTGGGGGGGGAGACCGGTTTCACACCCGGCGATCCTGTAGGTTTCCAACTAATCCGAATTAACCCAATCGGTGGGGTTTTATCCCCGGAAGGGCAACACTACTTCCACCGTTTCCAACTAATCCGAATTAACCCAATCGGTGGGGAGGGGCCCCTCACCTATGAGCTGGCTGAACCCCACGTTTCCAACTAATCCGAATTAACCCAATCGGTGGGGTCAGCAGAGTATGAATCTCTAGGTCAGTACGAAGAGTTTCCAACTAATCCGAATTAACCCAATCGGTGGGGCAGCAATGCAGTACCTCATATAACTTGGACCCACAGGTTTCCAACTAATCCGAATTAACCCAATCGGTGGGGGAGCATTGACGTCTTGAATGACGTCAATGCTCCGGTGTTTCCAACTAATCCGAATTAACCCAATCGGTGGGGATTGAGTGATGAGCGGCAGATGGTTGTTGGCTCGTTGATTTGGTTTCCAACTAATCCGAATTAACCCAATCGGTGGGGTACCCCAACCGGAAAAAGCAAACAACATAGTTAAGGTTTCCAACTAATCCGAATTAACCCAATCGGTGGGGAAGACGGGGAGTTTATCTACAGAACGTAGATAACTCGTTTCCAACTAATCCGAATTAACCCAATCGGTGGGGACGCGGACGGGGTAACCGCGTGACCAACCTCCAGTTTCCAACTAATCCGAATTAACCCAATCGGTGGGGTCTCCCTCCTACCCAGGCTTACTCACCACATAGTTTCCAACTAATCCGAATTAACCCAATCGGTGGGGTCGCCGGTTGTGTCCGCGCATCAAGTATAGGGTTTGTTTCCAACTAATCCGAATTAACCCAATCGGTGGGGGTTGTTGGAAGCAGTAGATATTATCGAAAGCGTTGGTTTCCAACTAATCCGAATTAACCCAATCGGTGGGGTTTTTGTTAGTTTTCCGCGCTTGCGCGGAAATGAGAGTTTCCAACTAATCCGAATTAACCCAATCGGTGGGGTGCAGTAATGCAGTTCCCCATCTGACTTGGTCTCGTTTCCAACTAATCCGAATTAACCCAATCGGTGGGGCTTTAAAGCCAGCGTGGTGGGCGCCGGCTACAATGATATAACCGTTTCCAACTAATCCGAATTAACCCAATCGGTGGGGCATCAAGGTTTGGCGTTTTGACGGGGTTTCTTTTGTTTCCAACTAATCCGAATTAACCCAATCGGTGGGGGATAGGGTTGCTGAAGAGTTCTACCGAACTCACTAGTTTCCAACTAATCCGAATTAACCCAATCGGTGGGGGGGTACTACTGCCCGTACTTTGTTTCCTAACGTGGTTTCCAACTAATCCGAATTAACCCAATCGGTGGGGTATTTCAGCCTTTCTAGGGCTGATCTGGCCAAGTTTCCAACTAATCCGAATTAACCCAATCGGTGGGGTTCAATTCATGCTCGTTTGGCACGATAGAAGCATCGTTTCCAACTAATCCGAATTAACCCAATCGGTGGGGCTATCGCAACAAAAGGTTGGCGAGGTGCGTTTCTACGGGTTTCCAACTAATCCGAATTAACCCAATCGGTGGGGGAGGAGGGACGTTCCCCCTAGCTAGGGGCCCTCACGGTTTCCAACTAATCCGAATTAACCCAATCGGTGGGGTTTTAGCCTTAGGGCTAGGGCTAACTATTGCAGGAGTTTCCAACTAATCCGAATTAACCCAATCGGTGGGGGCAAGGTCAGAGCCATTCCATTGGCGATGACCCCTGGTTTCCAACTAATCCGAATTAACCCAATCGGTGGGGTTTACTACTCGCGCTTGTGCCGCAATTACTACTTATGACGTTTCCAACTAATCCGAATTAACCCAATCGGTGGGGAGGGCAACACTACTTCCACCATAGAGGGGGAGCTGGGGTTTCCAACTAATCCGAATTAACCCAATCGGTGGGGCTTGTGGCAACAATATGAACTCCAACAACAGCCCCGAGTTTCCAACTAATCCGAATTAACCCAATCGGTGGGGGTTTAGAAGGCTGCTTTTACTGAGCAGCTTTCGTTTCCAACTAATCCGAATTAACCCAATCGGTGGGGAAGGAATTTTTGGTGAACCCAGCTACGGCCTAGAAGGTTTCCAACTAATCCGAATTAACCCAATCGGTGGGGTACGCCAGCCGTGGTATGGAAAAGAAGGGCTACCTCGTTTCCAACTAATCCGAATTAACCCAATCGGTGGGGTCTTGATGGCTTTCAGAATCTTCTCTCTCTCAACGATGTTTCCAACTAATCCGAATTAACCCAATCGGTGGGGGCTCAGTGATTTTGATCGTTCTGGTCCTCTTCGAGGGTTTCCAACTAATCCGAATTAACCCAATCGGTGGGGAATGGAGCGTGGATCAAGCCAAATATTATTAGTTTCCAACTAATCCGAATTAACCCAATCGGTGGGGAGCGACTTTCTGTTCATAGAACAGTGCCTGGGACGAGAGTTTCCAACTAATCCGAATTAACCCAATCGGTGGGGGACAAGTGTCCTAGTATCTACGGAACTATAGGTGTTTCCAACTAATCCGAATTAACCCAATCGGTGGGGTCGCCGAAGCCGAAGCTGAGGTAAGAAGGGTCGAAAAAGAGTGTTTCCAACTAATCCGAATTAACCCAATCGGTGGGGACAACAGCAACAACGTCGATAACAGCAACGAAAGTTTCCAACTAATCCGAATTAACCCAATCGGTGGGGTCGAGGGAGAGAGTTATCTATGTGTAGATAAAGTGTTTCCAACTAATCCGAATTAACCCAATCGGTGGGGACGCTATCATGGAAAATTTTTTAATGGTCACCATTTTTGGTTTCCAACTAATCCGAATTAACCCAATCGGTGGGGCTCCGGGTCTCGCTCCTCTTAGCGTTCTGGTATTAGTGTTTCCAACTAATCCGAATTAACCCAATCGGTGGGGAGAAAAGAAGGTCATCTGGTGGCCTGAAGGGTTTCCAACTAATCCGAATTAACCCAATCGGTGGGGAGCAACAGGAGTCACAGTGCTATGGCACATCAGTGGTTTCCAACTAATCCGAATTAACCCAATCGGTGGGGCCCTCCATTCAAGAAAATTCCCCTTGATGGCTATGGTTTCCAACTAATCCGAATTAACCCAATCGGTGGGGATTTTTTACGGCCTTTTTGCTTTTTCTAGTCTTCCGCGCGTTTCCAACTAATCCGAATTAACCCAATCGGTGGGGGCTGACCCGGCGTGTTTCACGTGGAATTGAACATGTCGTTTCCAACTAATCCGAATTAACCCAATCGGTGGGGACACCGTTGTTTTTTAGTAAATAGGACCAAAAAGATGTTTCCAACTAATCCGAATTAACCCAATCGGTGGGGGAAGTACAAAGATGCGGCGGACGGGTTTAACCTTTTCGTTTCCAACTAATCCGAATTAACCCAATCGGTGGGGGAAAAGAGAAGGAGCTTCTAATGCTCTTTCCCGAGGTTTCCAACTAATCCGAATTAACCCAATCGGTGGGGGTTTCGGGGAGTGCTTCATTGCAATCCTTGAGTTTCCAACTAATCCGAATTAACCCAATCGGTGGGGATGGCTATCGTAAAATTGAACCTTAGCGGTCACAAGAATGTTTCCAACTAATCCGAATTAACCCAATCGGTGGGGTCGGTGGGATGGCAGGTATGAAACCTGCTGACCACAAACACGTTTCCAACTAATCCGAATTAACCCAATCGGTGGGGTGGAATGTAAGGTTAGGGGGCACAATCCAGCTCTAGTTTCCAACTAATCCGAATTAACCCAATCGGTGGGGTCACCTACCAGCTTTGGTATGGAGATTCCCCCAGTTTCCAACTAATCCGAATTAACCCAATCGGTGGGGTTAACGCCTGTGTTTCCTTAATCAAAAGTTGGACCGAGTTTCCAACTAATCCGAATTAACCCAATCGGTGGGGCAACACCGGTAACAACACAGACCCCAACCCTGAGTGTTTCCAACTAATCCGAATTAACCCAATCGGTGGGGGGCGGGGGAGGGGGGGCACCGCCGCCGCCCCCAGTTTCCAACTAATCCGAATTAACCCAATCGGTGGGGTATATGGAAGTTCCAGGATGCCGCGGACGGGTTTAACGTTTCCAACTAATCCGAATTAACCCAATCGGTGGGGTCGAGTTCCTATTGGCCCAAGCCGAATATGAGGCGGAGTTTCCAACTAATCCGAATTAACCCAATCGGTGGGGTCCAACAACCCCGACACCAGCTCCAACAACAAGTTTCCAACTAATCCGAATTAACCCAATCGGTGGGGGGTGCAAGCCCTGATTGTATCGTTGCCATCCACGGTTTCCAACTAATCCGAATTAACCCAATCGGTGGGGGTCCGTTTCTTTAGGTATTACGACATGCGCATTAGCGTTTCCAACTAATCCGAATTAACCCAATCGGTGGGGAGAAGAAGAGGAAAGGCCGGCACTTACTCTAGCAGTTTCCAACTAATCCGAATTAACCCAATCGGTGGGGTCGCGAGATAGAAGTATCTCGCGCGGTACCTGGAAACGTTTCCAACTAATCCGAATTAACCCAATCGGTGGGGCCACCGGGAGGGGGTAGCGCCCTTCCTGAGTAACAAAGTTTCCAACTAATCCGAATTAACCCAATCGGTGGGGGATCGACCGAAGTTGAGAGGGAAACTGAGCCCTCGAAAGTTTCCAACTAATCCGAATTAACCCAATCGGTGGGGTCGAAATTAGCGTTTCCAACATATTGGCCATCAAGGGTTTCCAACTAATCCGAATTAACCCAATCGGTGGGGCCCCCTGGCTACTACCGCCAGGGCCACTTCTACATAGTTTCCAACTAATCCGAATTAACCCAATCGGTGGGGTATTATTTGCGCAGTGCCTCACAGTTTGGACAAGCAGTAGAAGTTTCCAACTAATCCGAATTAACCCAATCGGTGGGGCAGGGTTAGTGAGCGTTTATCGCATCACCAACCTCAGCGTTTCCAACTAATCCGAATTAACCCAATCGGTGGGGGAACCGTCAAGGGAGATTACAACGTGAAAGCATCTGGTTTCCAACTAATCCGAATTAACCCAATCGGTGGGGGATGTCTTATCGTAATGCAAATGCAACAGTTTGATGGGTTTCCAACTAATCCGAATTAACCCAATCGGTGGGGCTCCCGCTCAGAACAATGAAAAGAGTAAGTAAATGTTTCCAACTAATCCGAATTAACCCAATCGGTGGGGCCCCGACTTCAGCTTCGCAAAAAGCAGTCAATTAGGGGTTTCCAACTAATCCGAATTAACCCAATCGGTGGGGGTGCGGGGCTGCCTCTAAAGATCGGTGCTGCACCGCGTTTCCAACTAATCCGAATTAACCCAATCGGTGGGGTTGTGACCCTCGTTGCAGGCCTGGTTAGCGTGACGGGGTTTCCAACTAATCCGAATTAACCCAATCGGTGGGGGCTTAATCATGCCTAATCGCTGGCATGAGCCATTGTTTCCAACTAATCCGAATTAACCCAATCGGTGGGGAGAAATGGAAACGTGGTTGTTGAGACCGTGATAAAGTTTCCAACTAATCCGAATTAACCCAATCGGTGGGGCGGAGGGCCAGTACGACCTTGAGGAATAAACCTCATTGTTTCCAACTAATCCGAATTAACCCAATCGGTGGGGACCTCATTAAAAAATTTCCTGCGCCCCCTCGGGCCAGGAAAGTTTCCAACTAATCCGAATTAACCCAATCGGTGGGGGCCTATCACTGGGTAATAGGGAGAACCACGCAAGGTTTCCAACTAATCCGAATTAACCCAATCGGTGGGGCATTCTCCACCTGGCCGTGTCTGGCGTTTTAGGTTTCCAACTAATCCGAATTAACCCAATCGGTGGGGGGGATCATCCCCCTGAGGGTTCGCCTCTTCGGTTTCCAACTAATCCGAATTAACCCAATCGGTGGGGATTTCGATGTAATTCACAACCATTCCGAATGTTGGTTTCCAACTAATCCGAATTAACCCAATCGGTGGGGTCGGAAAAATTAAAAAACTAGTCTTAGGTCTCGGTCTGTTTCCAACTAATCCGAATTAACCCAATCGGTGGGGGAAAGGATTTTCGCAGCGGTAGCTGCGACGATTATTGTTTCCAACTAATCCGAATTAACCCAATCGGTGGGGGAGTGGGCGATCTGCCACGGGGCAGCGTCCTCCCTCGTTTCCAACTAATCCGAATTAACCCAATCGGTGGGGGTCCTAAAGGACCAATGCAGTGTCACTTCCGGTGTTTCCAACTAATCCGAATTAACCCAATCGGTGGGGCACCCTCCGGTACAGTTATAGAAGGAGCAGAAGTTATAGTTTCCAACTAATCCGAATTAACCCAATCGGTGGGGTCAGCGCATCCAAGATCGAGCCGTTTTACTTTCTCGTTTCCAACTAATCCGAATTAACCCAATCGGTGGGGCCGAAGGTTCAGTTTTGCTTTGAGGAAGTAGTAGTGTTTCCAACTAATCCGAATTAACCCAATCGGTGGGGCATTTACGTCGTTTACGGACGTAAATGTGAGCAAGGTTTCCAACTAATCCGAATTAACCCAATCGGTGGGGGTCTGGTCACGAAAATGAATTTTTGAAGGCCCAGGTTTCCAACTAATCCGAATTAACCCAATCGGTGGGGCAAAGCGTTTGTCAGGCAAGAGGCGGAAGTAGAAACGTTTCCAACTAATCCGAATTAACCCAATCGGTGGGGTCTTGTAAGGGATTTAGAGCCTGCTAACAATGTTGTCCCGTTTCCAACTAATCCGAATTAACCCAATCGGTGGGGGGTGGAAGACCAGCAAATATTTACAGATGGACGCAGGTTTCCAACTAATCCGAATTAACCCAATCGGTGGGGTCAGAGGAGGAGAAAACTCCCCCTGAGCCGAGGAAATGGTTTCCAACTAATCCGAATTAACCCAATCGGTGGGGATGGACGAAAACATCTGGAGGCGAAGGTGCCTCTTTGTTTCCAACTAATCCGAATTAACCCAATCGGTGGGGAATCGAGCCTAAGCAAGAACAGGAAGAAAGGCCAAAGTTTCCAACTAATCCGAATTAACCCAATCGGTGGGGGCTTATGGTTTTTGCCGTAGGTACCGGTCTGGTGACTGTTTCCAACTAATCCGAATTAACCCAATCGGTGGGGGCTGCGGCAGTAATTAAGGAGGATGCTAGGTCGCTGGTTTCCAACTAATCCGAATTAACCCAATCGGTGGGGGACTAAAGTAATTGGTAAGTGGTCTCGAGTCGTGAATGTTTCCAACTAATCCGAATTAACCCAATCGGTGGGGCATAATCCCGTTTCGGCGGGAGCGGCGTTACAACCGTAAGCAAATGTTTCCAACTAATCCGAATTAACCCAATCGGTGGGGTTTAGTAATTAGGTAAGAAAATGCGTTACTTCGAGTTTCCAACTAATCCGAATTAACCCAATCGGTGGGGTCCCGCCGACGGGGACTCCGGGCGATAGCTGAAGTTTCCAACTAATCCGAATTAACCCAATCGGTGGGGAATCGAATTTCTGAAGCCATTGCTGAGTAGCGAAGATGGTTTCCAACTAATCCGAATTAACCCAATCGGTGGGGTTGTTTTCTGGTAGCGCTTCTAGCTGCCACCCCAGCGTTTCCAACTAATCCGAATTAACCCAATCGGTGGGGTAGGGCAGAACTTGATGAAATGGGAGTCAGAGACCTGGAAAGTTTCCAACTAATCCGAATTAACCCAATCGGTGGGGCATAAGCTTTAACGAGCTATGTAACGGACACACTGTTTCCAACTAATCCGAATTAACCCAATCGGTGGGGCTGGTTGTCGGAAATCCCAACATGGCAACAAGCGTTTCCAACTAATCCGAATTAACCCAATCGGTGGGGTTGTTGAGGAGAGGGTACTGAGCCCCCTCCTCTTGTTTCCAACTAATCCGAATTAACCCAATCGGTGGGGGCGTATAGGGAAGATGAGTTCAACAGGATAGCTGTCGTTTCCAACTAATCCGAATTAACCCAATCGGTGGGGCCACCCCCCTAACTGAGGACCCCGAGTGGAAGGTTTCCAACTAATCCGAATTAACCCAATCGGTGGGGTATCAAAAAATTGCGGGGAAAAAGCCGTACATAGTTTCCAACTAATCCGAATTAACCCAATCGGTGGGGACGCCGGTGTTGACCCCTCCCTCTATGGGAAGGGTGATGTTTCCAACTAATCCGAATTAACCCAATCGGTGGGGTGTTGAGGGTTCGCCTTTATGTGGCAGCCCTTATGTTTCCAACTAATCCGAATTAACCCAATCGGTGGGGAGGAAACCACCCTAGGGTGGCGTGTCTGGTACTGGTGTTTCCAACTAATCCGAATTAACCCAATCGGTGGGGCGTTTATCTACCATTTGCCGCTTCGTTATGTACGGCTTTGTTTCCAACTAATCCGAATTAACCCAATCGGTGGGGGACTCCGGTGGATGTCGTCAACGATGACGGCTCCACGTTTCCAACTAATCCGAATTAACCCAATCGGTGGGGGGGTCTTTATCGGACCTCCTTGCAGTAGAGAAAATCGACGTTTCCAACTAATCCGAATT
The DNA here is from genome assembly GCA_965234645.1 of Rivularia sp. (in: cyanobacteria). Taxonomy (GTDB): domain Bacteria; phylum Cyanobacteriota; class Cyanobacteriia; order Cyanobacteriales; family Nostocaceae; genus Rivularia. Next base: position 3,103,901 of record OZ248344.1, read on the forward strand.
AACCCAATCGGTGGGGTTCACTGACGGTCGCTCCCGCCGACGGGGACTCCGGGGTTTCCAACTAATCCGAATTAACCCAATCGGTGGGGGGGGGAGACGCCGCACCGCCCCAGCCCACTTTAGTTTCCAACTAATCCGAATTAACCCAATCGGTGGGGACGGGATATGGAAGTACAAAGATGCCGCGGACGGAGTTTCCAACTAATCCGAATTAACCCAATCGGTGGGGTCAACTCCAACACCGGCAAAGATATCGATACCAAGTTTCCAACTAATCCGAATTAACCCAATCGGTGGGGAGTTCGTTCAGTAGCCTTTACCCAGTAAGAGTTTCAGCCGCCAAATCGACACACTTCTGAAAAACATTATATATGTTGCTAAGAACCGCGTAAAGCACATACTTCAAACCCTTGCTCTGTAAGGCATCGACGCACTCCAACGGAAAAATAAGTATTTGGGCGATTTGTCGGAGTGTGTCGATGACCATTCAAAAAACCTCCCTGATAATCCTACAAGCTATACAACGTAATAATTTGGCGGTGCTGCTGGTTCTTCGCTACCAATAGTTAAGACTCTAGAAACAGCATCTTGAGAAATCCAATAAAATCGCACGTTGTCCTCAGACGGTTTAACAATTTTCTTCGATTTCTCAAAAAGTTGTCGCATTTCCTCCAAATTTAAGAAACATTCAAATACAGAAAACTGTACTCTTCTTCCGTAACCTTCTAGAAAGTTGGATAACTTAGTACGCCTTTTATCATTAGGAATATCATATACAACAACCACTAACATATGAAAGTAGTAAGAATTAATACTTAACTAAAATATATGCTTTTTAATTAAATATATAAAGTGTTTAACTGAAATCGTAACTATTTTAAAGATACCGAAATACAATGATGCGTTACGGCTTACAATATACTTTTGAGCCGCAACACATCCTACAATCTATTTTTTATCCGAAGTTGAAAATAATTAACCTGCTCTTAAGAAAGATTCATAAGGAACCCCAGATAACAAATTATGTTTATATCTCCTAATTTGTAAATGAATAGCGTGTCTGTATGTAACTGGAGATATTAAATCTGGATGAGAAACTTCTTCATTCATCCGACTTTCAAACTGTTTCAAATAAATTTTCCGTGACGATTCACTTAAATAAACTCCTCCAGTACTTGCAACTACATCAAAATCATTAGGTTTAAATTCTCTATTATTAATCACCTTCAAAACCAAACTATCAACTACGGGAGAACGAAATTCTTCCATCAAATCGAATGCTAAATACGGCTTTTGCCTTTCACCATAATGAAAGTTACCCATATAAGGAGAAAGCCCTTCTAATATAATAAAACTCAACACGTTATTAAACAAAAGCGTATAGCCAAAACTTAGCAATGAATTAACTTCATCTATGGGGGGTTGACGAAATCTTTGGGAGAAACTAAAAGCAGAATTAGTAATTAATTGACCAAAAGCGGGAAAATATCTAGCAGCAGCAATTCCTTCATAACCGCGTAATGTATTCAAGTTATCTGTATATTGCAAAGCGTCAATATCTTGATTAATACCGTAAATAGCTTTTTCTACATCTTCAAATTTGCGTCTGCGGTTAAATCGCATTAACAATTGTTTGGAATTCAGTAATTTACCCAAAACAATGGCTTTTGATACGCTATATCGAAAATAATCATCATTAATTCTTTGAACCTGAATTAATTGATTATCTAAATGAATCGATTCCTCACTCCATAAATGACCGTGATATTTACCGCTTTGACTGAGATAGACTACCGGAATTTGTTCTTTTAAACAAGCTTGAATTACCGAAGTTGATAGTTGAATATTACCGAATACTATAATTTGCTGTACTTCCCGAATAGGAACTTCAAGCTTGGGCTTTTCTGCAACGTGAATAATAAAACGTTGATAATCTTTATAGATATTTGTGCCTTGTTCGATTAAGTAAATAGCTGCCATTTCTGGATTCCAAATATTTTTTTGAAAAGGACTATTATCTTCTTCAGTTTCCGGGGGTTGTTTTGTTATTGTTTCTGCAAAAAAGGGTTTATGTAAATAAGCAATGGTTTCTGAATATGACTTATCAAATTTATTTTCAGTAATTGATTTAGAATATTCCGACTCTACGAGACTTTTTTTTTTGCTGTATTTGTTTTGAATCCCGACTTTAATTTATCTTTATTTGAATCTACAGGAAAGATTGCATTTTCTAAAAAACCATGACCTAAAAACCTAAAACCACGCTCAAAATTAGTAATCTGGGTTTTCTCAATATTCACAGTCAACCCCATCGATTCTAAAAGATTGATAACTTCTAATTTAGCTTCCATAATTCGTTCTTGACTGTGCGATAAAATGAGGAAATCATCAGCATAACGCACTATTTTTAGGTCGGTAGCACTGACTAATCCATCAAATTCATGTAGATAAATATTTGCTAAAAGCGGAGAAATTACCGCACCTTGAGGTATACCTTTTTGAGGTAAGATTAACCCTTCTGGTGTTAACAAACCAACAGAAATCCAAGACTTTATTAAACATAAAATTCCTGGGTCATCTAGATGTAACCTTATTTCTTTTAGAAGTCTATAATGGTCAATATTATCAAAAAACTTGTCAACATCTGCATTTAACACCCAAACATAACCCATATCTCGCCAATCGGCGATTTTTTCTACAGCATTGATATAAGATAACTTGGGACGATAAGCAAAACTGACGGGTAAAAACTTCTCTTCCATTAACGGACTAAGCACGTTTAACAAAGCCTGCTGTACAATTCTGTCTCGAATAGTTGGTACTTTCAATTCTCTTTGGGTACCATTTTTTCGAGAAATAATTAACTGCTTGCAAGGGGAAGGTTGATAACTACCATCGGCTACTGCATGAAGTAATTGATAAATATTAACGGCTTGATTTCCAGCAAAATCACTAATAGTTTCTCCATCTACCCCAGCACCACCACGATTTTGAGCAACTTTTTCCCAAGCACGTTGAAAGTTATTGATATCTATAAATTTACTTACAATATCAATCATAATACTTCCGATTTTTGATTTAATTTTGATTAATTTAGGAACATAAGTTCGTAGTGAGGATTTTAATCCTCAAATCAAGAACTAAAGTCCTTACTACAAACTTCTTGCAGCATTCTAGATAAGCCCAAAATCTCTAAGAAGAAATCAATTTCAAGGCTGATATTCAAAGTACGTTGAAAACACACTAAAAGCTGTGCCCAGTCTACTTAAGTAGACTTTGTTTTTTAGCCTGGAGAGCAGTGCGTTGCGGAGGTTCCCTCCGTTGAAGCAACTGCGGAGAATTTATTCCAAGGCGGTTTTGATAACGGTTAAAGATGTTTTTATCTGGGGAGCAAGATGCGAACACTACAAAAAATTAGAGCGAATATAGCTGTTCGATATTAAATGCTAACTGCTCACTGCTAACTGCTCACTGTCAAAACTGGTTAACAATCCGATTTAATTCCCGTACTAACCAAGAATCTGTATTAGTTTCTGAAAAGACTTGTAATATAGTCTGGTAATACCATAATGTTCCTTCCTTACCACCTTTAAACTTTTCCCAAGTCGCTTCTCCTTCTCTAGATAAATCGCTTAAAATACTACGAGCATTATGCAATTTATCCGCTAGCGCTACCCTACGAACTGAAGCTGAAGCATGATGTAATTTTTCGATATATTGTTGTTTGCGTTCTTGCCAGGGTGGTTTTGGTATAGTATCCGCATCGGTACAACCATCAACTATTTCGACGACTTCTTTCCCAAACATATCAAAAATTGCTTCACGGGTTGCTTGACCACCTTGATCTTCCACCGCATCATGTAATAATGCAGCTATTGCTTCGTCTTCATTACCACCGTCTTCTAATACTAGTGCTGCGACACTTAATAGATGGCTGATATAAGGTACATTACTTCCCTTTCTTATTTGTTTGCGATGTAATCTATTTGCAAAAACTAAAGCTTGTTCAAAACGAAGAGTTAATTTTGGTGTTTCTGTTGCGTTCAAGTTCATAGATAAAGCTTGTAAGTATCTTCCATTTCTTCTTTCATCCGCTGTCGTAAATCTAAAGGTAAAATTACCTCAACATTTGGTCCCCAAGCTCGCAAACGCATTACGATATTATTATCATTAACGCGATAATCGACTTTGCAGTAAATATCGTTTGGAGAACAAGATTGTACTCTTGAAAGCAGCTTTTTCTGTTCAATCGATCCTGATGGCGTGTAAGACTTAACGAGTTTCTCAACCTGGTGACGAGAGATTTTTTTGAACATTTCATCTCGTTCGGTTCCTGAAACATAATTACCGTGAAAATATTGATTAAACCTTAATACAAGCAGTTTCTGTGGTTTGTAAATATCAAATCCCCAAGCAGCAGACATTTTGTCTTTGATATCATCTGGTGTTGGTGGATATTTACCGTAGCATTTTTCTACAAAGCGTTCGGGAATATCGAAATATTCTAGATTTTCGGGTAATTCATCTAGCTTGAGAATTCGGTCAAGTCGATAATCATACCAATCAATTTTACTCCAATTATTTTCGCTATTTTGCCGGGGAGTTTGACCGTAAGCAAATAAATAAGGTGCGCGTTTGTAGTAGTAAATACAGACTGGATAAACGATACAATCAACGGTATCTTGAAAAAGTTTGGCACTTTGATAGCTTAATTGTACTAATGGTATTTTATCTTGCACCCAAATACTTTTTAACTGCTGTTGTACTAATTCAACTCGGTCGTATAGTCTAGGATGAACTATATATTCTGCATGAATAAAAAATCTTTGAATACCATTAATTGGTTGTGACAATGAATTATTAAAAGCCGATAGTTCTTCGTGAGTAAATTGTTCTGACTGATTTTTATCCTTTCCTAAATGGGATAAGAATAAATTGGGAAATTTATCTACTTTAAAGTAAGTATCTTCTTTACCTACTTTTTCTATCTTTAGCCAACCAAAGTTTACTAATGATTTAAAATCATGTTCTTTTAAATTACGACTGGTAACGGCAAATAAACGCCCGTCTGGTAACAGTTTAGAAAAATGATGAGATTTTTGATTGTTATCGGTATTATCTTCAGATTTATCTTGACCATTTTGATAATCATTACTTGTCCTTCCAGTCAATAGCAAATTTTCTAATTCATCATCTTGAATAGAAAAATATTTCTGAAACGACTTACACCATATACTTTTTTCAACGCTGAAACTAGATGCAAATAACCAATCAGTTAATTTGGCAACGCAGCGACATTGTTCGTCATGTGAGTTTGGAACTTTATCGCGTATATGCTGTTTTTTCGCGTTAATAAAAAATAAATTACGCCATTCTAGGAAAGTTAATTTTTCTCCTAAATCCAACTTTACTTCATCGACATCATCACCGTAGATAGAACGTAAAATAACCCATAATCTTAATGATTTTGCTAAATTTTGTTTTAAAGAACCTGGCGTTAATAATTTTAAGACTTCCACTGTGGGAGGATAGTTAAAAACTTCTCTCGTCATCGTGCGTCCTGCTGCTTGCGGTAGATATTTCTACTTTACCAGCAAATGGAATATGCTATTTCCTTTTTTAGATTTTTTTTCTAATTTATTTTATTACAATTACAGAGGATTCTTTTTGCAAATATCAATTTTTTCCAAATCACATAATTAACGCTATTAAGTTTAGAAAAAGTAGACAAATATCTTGACAGTGTTATTTTATTGCGTAAATATACAAATGAAAAGCCTAATAGTTACATCACTGTAATTAAGGTTAAATGATTGAAATCGCAACGTATAAAGAAAGAGACAAATTTTCGGCAATAAAACGTTCCGAGTTCAATCTATTGTTGTGACTGTAAATAATCACAATAGAAGCAAAGCATACTTACTTATTTAGAAATTGAGGTCAAAAACATGGCAAAGATTACAGGTATTGCACCAAAAGCACCGGAACTTTCAAAAAAACAGCTACAGCAACTTAATCAACTCGGAAGTACTGTCAAAAAATCCCCAGATGGAACCTTTGGTACTCTATCAGTTGAGGGAATATCTTCCGGACCGAAATTTCCTGCTCCTAACGCAATCCTCGGTACTCCTGGTGATGACGAGTTAAAAGGAAATTCTAAAAGCAATACCATATTTGCTCTGACTGGAAATGACAAAGTTTATGGAAACAAGGGTAATGATACTATCAACGGAGGTGGGGGAGAAGATACGCTTCGGGGTAATAGCGGAAACGATATCATATTCGGCGACAATGGAGAAAGTGGCAATCCTGACCAGGTAAATGGTGCAAACGATATTCTTTACGGTCATAGCGGAGACGACTTTCTTTACGGACAAGGTAAAGATGACAACATTTATGCTGGTATTGGAAACGATGTAATTGAAGGTGGAAACGGTAATGATACGATTTTCGGTGCTAGCGGGAATGATTTCATTTTCGGAGAAGACCGATTTTTAGACCCCGGACTAGGTGGTAACGATAAGCTGCAAGGGGGAGATGGAAATGATGTTGTTGCAGGTGGTTTTGGTAATGATTTTGTTAAAGGAGATTCTGGAAACGACATATTGTTCGGAGGAAAGGGATTCGATACTCTTATCGGTAATCAGGGTAACGACGAATTGATGGGTGCTGATGCAGTATTTTTTGGTCTGAACAATTTAGGATTCGGTAAAGGTGAGATAGACCGTCTCAATGGTAATAAAGGTAAAGATACATTTTATTTAGGCATAGATAATGCTAAAGGTAGAAGGGATGATGGTAGTAACGGTAATATCGGTGACGTTGTTCTCTATAATGATGGTAACGCTAAGAGTAATGGCGATGATGATTACGGTTTGATTGAAGATTTTAGTAGTGGTGATAAAGTTTTCTTAGTTGGTTCCGATGATGATTATTCTTTAGGTAGTTCACCTGTTAAAGGTGTATCGGGAACTGGAATATTTTTAGAAGAAGGTCAGAAGGAAGCGGAATTAATTGGTATTTTGAAAGGTGTTTCTTCTGATAGTGTAAGTCTTGATAATAGCAAGCAATTTACTTTCGGATAATAGACTTAGTTTTTGTTAAAACAATAATTTTAACGGGGCTATTTTTAAGTAACTTTTTAAGTAACAAGTAATAATGAAAGATGATTTTTACTATCATTTGTTACTTAAAATTGCTTCCTTGGCGTTTGATTATCTGAATGCAAACTCTAAAATAGGAAAGAACGAACAATGGCGAAAGCAGATTTAAGAGTCAAGTTTGGTAAAATAATTGAGAATCCCAGCATTTTTCCTACCGAAAAAGGTAGAATTGAAGTTAAAGTAAAAAATGTTGGTAATGCTGATTTTAAAGGACCTCTAAACCTCAAACTTTATGCTTCCACAGATAATGTTTTAGATTTAAATAATTTAAACATGCTAGAAGATTCTATCGAGAATCAAGATATTCTCAAAGGTACGGATGAATTATTAGGTCAGTTAAAACGCAATAATTTCACGTTAGATTCCGGAAAAACCCAAACTTTTACTATAGATTTTTCGGATTCTAATTTTCGTACTGCTAGCGTTGTTTCTCCGGGATTATATAATCTTTTTGCAGAAATTGCACCGTCAAAGAAGAATAACGAAACGAATGTAAATAACAATCGCGATCGCCTTCTTATTACTCAAGGTGATGCTGTCATTCAGTGGAACTCAATTTTCCTCAACGCGATTCAAGCTTCTGGAAAAGATGGTGGTGAAGGAACTTCACCTCCCTTAGCTGCTCGTAATGGGGCTATTATTCATGCTGCAATCAACGACGCATTGAGTGCAATTAATAATGATAAAACTTTCTTCGTTGACCTTGATGCTCCTAATAACGCATCCAAGGAAGCAGCAGTAGTAGGAGCCGCTTATCAAACCTTAAAGAATCTATTTCCAGAGCAAAAAGCTGAGTTTAATAGACAGCGAAAACGGTCTTTAAATGAAATTAAGGATAGCAAAACAGCAGAAAAAAACGGTTTTGATTTTGGTGTAACAGTTGCCAATAGAATACTAGATTTACGAGAAAACGATGGTGCTGCAACCGCTCAATCATCTTATAAACCTGGAAACGACCCTGGAGACTGGCAATTTACTTTCAAAGATGGCGAAACTACCGATGGAGTAAAAGAAGTTATCGACCAAGCGTTATTACCCGATTGGGGAACAGTGGACACTTTCGCTATAAGAAGTAGTTCTGAATTTCGTCCCGATCCATTATTTGATTTTGGAAGTCCGCGCTATGTCAGGGAAGTAAATAAAGTTGAGGCTGTAGGTTCCGAAAACAGCAGCGAACGTTCCGACAAAGAAACGATAAATTCCTTATTCTGGGCTTATGACAGAGCCGATACTTTTAGACCACCAGGTCAGTGGAACGAAATTGCTCAGGAAGTCGCATTAGCTGAAGGTAATAGTTTAGAAGAAAACGCTCGCTTATTTGGATTGCTTAACGTCGGTTTAGCCGATGCAGGTATAGTAGCTTGGGATTCTAAATACGCTTACGAACAGCTTCGTCCGATAACAGCTATACGCGAAGCTGCGGGAGACAGCGATTCAGATATTAACGGTGATGCTGATTGGGAACCTCTCTTAGATACACCACCATTCCCCGATTACCTTTCGGGACATTCTGTATTTGGTGGTGCTGCAAGTGCAATTTTGGCTGATGTCTTTGGCGATAATACTAGCTTTGAAATACCTTCGCAAGAATTACCGGGTGAGTCGATTTCTTACGGAAGTTTTTCAGAAGCAGCACTTGCAAATGCAGACAGCCGACTTTTTGGTGGGGTGCATATCAATAGCGCAAATATTGAAGGTGTTGAAGTTGGTCAACTGGTTGGGGATGCTGTGTTAGATAATTTGGCTTAGTACTTGAATATATAAACGATCGCAGGTTCGTAGTAAGGGCTTAAGCCCTTTGAGGACTAAAGTCCTTACTACGAACTTAAAACATCAACACTTCGTCAAATGAATCAACACATCGGCTAATGCTTCTATCATCGGACGAGTTGATAAATCCTCTCCCCGCTTTAAACCGTGAGTGCTTCCTGTAAGCAAAGGTATGGTTTCTAGTAATTCGCTAGTATGTTCTTTCCAACCATCCGCGAATAACACTTCGTCTTCCACAGCATCTAACTGACTGTGAATTTTAGCAATGATTTTCAGCCCTAAATTTTTACAAAAATCTTCCCATTCCGCAAATTTACCTGTATCTCCCGATAAAATTACTGCATGGGTAGCAGGTTGCATAATTAACTTATTCTCATCCGAAGTTCTGCCACCAACATCAATAATATTGATTGACTGATTGGCACTTCTTACCCATTGAGCCGCTTGAACTGCAAACTCTGGGGTTACATCAGACTTATTATTCTGCTTGCAGTCTGCGGCTACTGTAGAATTATTTTTACAGGCTTCCTGATGCCAAGACCCTTCCCCATCCGGAACAGCTGTAATTATATAGGGATAAGGTACGCCTACATTACCTAAGATTGCTTTTTTTAAACCTTCTCGCAAACAAGACTTTCCCGAATGCGGTGGTCCGCATAAAACTACTTTTATTCTTGAATCCTCTTGCTGTGATTCTGTTGTTTCAATCAAATCTCCTACCTTGCATTCTGCATAACCGTGAGCGGAGGTAACTATATAAGTTTTGTGTCTGATAGCACCATCAAGGGTACTGATTTTGCTGCCTAATTTAGGGTCGAGAACCGCGACAACACCATATAAATGGACGAGTTTGTGAGATAAAACATAAGCAACTGGAACCGATTGCGGTCCGTCAATTAATATACGTCTTCCTCCCGAAATCTCTCCCGAATCAATCATCTGGTTCAACACTTCCAGAGCATCTTGAACAATGGTGTCTCCTTGTGCTGGAATATTGCGATTAAAACCAACTTTGAGTACTTCACCTTTTAAAGTCATTTGATAGCTATGCATATTTTGTATCAAGTTGATTACTCCTTCATATCAATTTACTAATTTAAAAAACCTAAGCTGATGTATTTACCGCTCGCTAGTTACAACTTTACCAATTACTTCGACAAAATTATGAATGTTTACCACGGTGATGTCCCAAAGATTAGTATAGTTAATAGCCTGCTCTTCAGATAAGTCTGCCACTATAAAAAAGGCTTGCTCTTTAGGAATTTGCATTAGTTTTCTGTATTTAGAATACTTTTGCAAAAAGCTATTGTATTTTTGACCGGATTTACATTCAATCCAGAGTGGTTTACCTGAGATAAAAAAGATTAAATCTAGTTCAAAATCTTGACCATTTGCGTAAGTACCCCTGCTTGATTTCAAAAACGAAAATTCGATCCCATTACCTACTAGTAACTCATTAACTTGATAGAAGACGTAACGCTCAAACCAATCTCCAGTAAAAAAATTTATCATATTTGGATTGCTTTGGGTTGTTGCTCTGATTAGCTTTCTCCCAGAAATATAGCGGTAATTATCAAGAAAAGAATTGTTATACAATAAAGTACAGAAGTTAGTAACCGTGCTAATCTCTTGAGGAGTTTTTTTAGCCAAATTAAGGTAAATTTCTTTGCCATCCTGTTGATGGATTTTAATTAGCCTATGCAGCGGTTTTAGTACGTCATATTGTTTAGCTAGAGCTAGAGATATTCTATCGTATATAGGGTCATTATCTTGAGATTCTCTATAGTTTTCTACAACAAAACTCCGAGTTGCCATCCATTCAATAATTTGTGATATATCTTTTGGTAGTCTTTTAAATCCTCTTTCTTTTTTAGCCTTTTCAGTTATACCAAATTTATATTCATAAGCTGACCTTCTTTCTAGCAATAAATAACCCATATCATTTAATCTTTGCATGATATTACGTTTTAAATTTAATACTTCAGGTTTCCATTCAGTCAGCGTCTTATTAAGTTGATTGGCTACTTGTAAATTTATTAGTGAATTCGGCTGTTTTGTTTTTGTTATAAACGTACCTGCCATTGCTCCCGCTGCACTTGCTGAAATAAAAATAAGCGGTTGTGCGTCGGGAAAAATAAAGTAGATTAAAGCACCAGCAATGTATGAACAAAAACCGATTCTTAAAGAATATTGATTTCGCATCGCTTTTTCCTGCTAAACATTTTATGAAGGTTTGCAGATGATAGAGCTACAGTAATTAGTTCTTTTATTTTTTTGCGTTTTCTTATTTCTCATTAAAACCTATCGGTGGAATATGCCGTTTCCATCTATAAATTTCTAAAAATTTAGTTAATAAATTGTTAAAGATTATTTATAAATCATAGAAATATCTGCACTGATACTTTTTATCTTTTCTACTAATTCAGGTGGTTGCACTACTTTTACATTCCCACCAAAGCCTAAAATCCACTTTTCTAACTCAAAATCCTGTAATGACCATTTTGGGAATTCTACACGAAACCGATTGGGGAAATCTTTATCCTTGGTTCTAGATAAACTAAAGACAGATTTAGGAATACTTACGCTTTTTTGAGATAAAGGAAGCGACATTTTGACATGAGGAAATCTTTTTGTCCCTTCACTGATAAACTTGAATTTAGTATCGTTAAACCATAATTCTACGGTTGTACAAACTTTGTCGCGTTCTTCTTTTTTGTTACTTAAAAATAAACGCTGTTCTTCTGCGTTATAACCCAAAAATATTCCTACTGAAGCATGAATTAGCTTTTGTAATTTTTGTAAAGAAATTTTTTGTTCGTTGATACTACGCTGTTTGTACTGAAGTTGACCAATAAATAATCTATCCAATCTTTCAAATCGAAATAAACCCGCGTTTTCTCCACTTACGCATTCTAAACCCAGATACCATGCCGAGTTATAAAATACTATTTGTAAAGGGTATGCCGTAAAATCTTTTGCTTCATCACCTTCATATCTACCTTTTCCGGCAAAACGATTTAACTGCAGCAGTTCGCATTTAGCAATTGCTTCTTCCAAGCGAGGCATATTTCTTGCTAAAGCCGTTTCATGGAGATATTCTAAATCTACTATACTATGATGAGCAATTCCGCGTACCGGATAAATATTAGAATCCGCAATTAATTGCGCTTGCTTCATTCTAAGTGTGAATGTCTCATATATATCTAAGGCTAAAGGGTCATCTAAGTTTTTTGCTTGAGATTGAATAACGTCGAAAACTTTGATTAATTCTTGCTTTGATAAGATTCCAGTTCCCGCAAAATAACCCTGCCGTAAAGCAAATTCGGGAAGTATTTTATACGGTTTTAAAACATTCTCAATATCTTTACGAATAATATCTCTACCTTCACCATAAATAATTCCTCCCCTTTGAAGTGCAGATACCAAAGTTTGTAAACTTCCTTGATTTGAAGATAAAAAGGGATTTTGCAAAATGAAACGAATTGTTTCTATCAATCGTTGAAAAGGTTCGGTATCGGAATAAGCGTGAGTTGGGAATGGAGGAGAGGGAGAAATAGCAAGCGAAGAATTTGGGCAAGGAGAATCTATAAAATGGGTAATTGTAATTAGATTATTCTCTAATAACCACTGTAAATCGGATTCTATAGCATCTTTATCTGCATATATCTTGCCGCAAATTTTATTTATGATAGCAGTAATTTCATCTACAGAGTCAGTAAACTGGGGAACCATACCGAAAAGATTTTCTAATTCTTTTGGATTGGAAACATATAAATTTCCGATTCCTGGAAAACGAATTATCAAAGAAATTAAATGCATCAACCGCTCAAAATCAAGCAGTTTGCTGTACTTATGAAACGTTATGGCATTATGTTGAGTGCGATTGCGACGATTGATAATGCTGCGATTTAGTTTTTCAATTTTGGCTTGCAAGTCGATTTCACCAGCCGATAAGACATCGATATGCTCAACCTTGATGAATCCTTCAGCAGCAATCGGTGGAAAATCTTTCAAAGACTTGTGCATCCTGTGAATAACATCATCGGGAACTTGGCGATCGCGATTTTTATTCCACTGTTTACAAATTTCGGGTGGTGTTTTCAGATACCATGCTATCCATACAAGATGTTGGAATGAGTTGGAATGAATAGAATTTAATTTTCTTAATAAATCCATTCGCCAAGGACGCACGGCATTCGTGGCATCATAGACTATATCAAAACCATTTGAAATTGCGTCTTGAATTTCCTTAAGAACAACTTCCTCAATTTTTGCCCATTCACCTTGAATAATTTCATCACCGTAAATTTGTTGACGAATAGCATCAGTTGAAACGATACGATATCCCAACTTTGCCAATAGTGCAGCTAGAGTAGATTTTCCGCTTCCAGGAACACCGATGAGGAAGTGACAGACACGCATGACGGGAAAATGATGACTATATATATAAAATTGAAACTTAAATTACTGTTATTTAAAAGCAGTAGTAATGACATTTTACTATAAAGTAGTCATAGAAATCACAAAAACATTCTAACAAGTATAATTTGAGGCATAAGTTGCAGCATTCTAAATTCGCATTTAAAACTGACTTATAATCAATTTTACAAAACCAAAAATAAAGCTTTTATCGTCGTTTTTAGACAGCTTTTGCAATAAGATTGTTAATTACATTCCTTGGCGGATACTGAGATTGATACAAGTGATTATATTCATCTTATTAATTTTCTCCACTTACAGTAGCGGAGATTCTAAATCTTTTATTTCGTATTGTACATCTAGATTTTTCAATTCCGATTCAATATAAGGGTTACACATCTCCTGATTAAAAATTAACTGATTACCGATTTTATGAAACATAATAGTTTCATAATTGAAAAGTAAAATCGCATTTCCTGTAATTTCTTTTATTAGATGCATTATTACACGTATCATGATACGTATTGACTTTTCATAATTAATATTAGGCTTTATCTTGAAATCAACTATGACTGTAGGTGCAAAACCGAATATGTCTTTGTAATATAATTTGTCTGGCTCCTCATATGAATTGACTAGTATTCCTAATCCGTTCAAACTTTTTTCAACCCATTGTAAATCATTGCATTTTGCTAAAATATTCATAATTTGTGTAGGTTCTAATTCAGTTCCTAACTTAATCTCGTAATTTAAAGACATGATTGCTCCTCCGCATGGTTACTTAGATTGTTAAGGGAAAAGTTGAATTAATTGATTATTTTTAATCGCAATAATTTCCTTAAGTCCGTTAATAGGCTTTCTTGTTAAAATATTTCGGACATCATTTGCAGTTATGATGGTATCTTCAAGATTAAGAATGATTCTATCTGCTTGTTGTTTTGTAATTACTTTGTCCTTGATTCTTTCATGAATTCGCTCGATATTAGAGGTTTTAGGAGAATAACCGTCAAAAACTCTATCTTCTATTTTATAATCAGGCTCTCTACCATTAGGTAATTTTTCTGGGTTTTGTTCAACATCATATCCTTTATCAGCCAGAATATCGGCAGAATCATTTTCTCTCTTCAAACTTCTTTGTTCTTCTTTACTAGACTGAGGATTTATTTCCGTTTTTTTCCCTCTAGGCTTACTTCCTAATGGTTTCGATGGCTGAGTTCTACCAAATTTGCCACCATTTCGGGGAGGAGGGTTATTGTTATTTCCATCACCACCACCATTATTACCACCTCCACCTCCAGCATTACCAGGATTTCCTTTCCTCGGTTTCTTAAAACCCAGATTACCGTTGGAAGCATTACATAAAATACCAATTGTCGCAGATAACCTTCCTCGCGGTATTCTTCTTCTATCACATATGGAATCTAATCCGAGTTCATATAGTTGAGGTAGAGCAGCCCCTAAAGCCGGTGACATTGCCAAAGGCTGAATATTTCCGTTTCCTTCTGGAATCGCGGATAAAGTTGTAACTAAATCGTATACGTCATAAACCGTTAAAGCTGCTGCAAGTATGGGTATCAAAGGTAAAGCTTTGTTACCGTTGCTTGCTTCTTTACCATTTTGTTTATCTCCCACCCGCAACATCAACAATCCGACATCTTGAGCGTTACCTTCAGTTACAAAACGTGCATGGATATTATCAGCAACTTTACTCCAGGGAGTAGCCGAAACATTCCCTACCCCTTGGATACCATTATCTATGATGAAAATATTCGATAGATTACGCCAATCTTGTCCGCGATTAACCAAACGTTGATGTGTCTGTCTGAAAGCAAGTAAAGTACTGCCGAACTCACCAAAATTAGACGTAACAAAACGGTCAAATGAAGGTAAATTTAGTAGTTTAGAACCTTGATTCCAGGCACTTTCGACTTCTTTCCACCATTCTTGTTTTAACTTGGAACGGTAATCGGGAATTAACTTATTAACCATTACCTGCATCGAATCGGGCATCTCTTTGTAAGATACTCCAGCCTGGATTGCCCAAGAAAGGTTTTGCAAATCTTTGTGAGGAATATCAGATTTAGTCGCAGCTTTATTTAATGCAGCTAAAACTTCTTTTCGCTTTCCTCCATATTGTCCGAGTAAATAACGATGTCCTTTGGGGCTGCTAGCGACTTTTTGCAGACAATACACATCTACAGGAATAATGTAGTCACCGGGAGGAATCACATCATCTTGTTGAGCATTACGTAAATCTAAAATACTGGGATTAAATTCATTACCAGGAAGAGACTCCGTGACGGGATATAGATTATCGCTGCTGATAGTAACGGGTGCATTTTTTTGAGCAATATCTTTGAACTGTTTTGCAAAGACAGCTTCAGTTAACTGTCCCGTTTTAACGCATAAACCAGCTATACATATTTTATTTTTACCTCCCACAACTCGCTTAATATCGTCAAATAAACCTTTGCGCTGTTCTTGTTGTTTGTTGAAAGTTTCAATTGCGATCGCTTGTTGCCCAAAACTGAGATTAGAACCAAATAAAAACAACCACAGTAAAGCCAAACATTGCAATCTTTTTCTGATTTTCATAATATTAATCTAAAATTCCACTAATAAAATCTGCTCCCCTTGTCTCCCCCTCATCCCAATCCCCTCTCACCGCATTGATAATCCCATTTTTCCTAATAAACGAGTTACATGATAACCAGTTATTTCTACTCCAAATTCTCTAGCTAAATGCTTGCTTAACCAATTAGCAGTCCACCGGGGAAAAGCATAACCATAATTGCGAGGACTATAACTTACAAGTTCTTTTAAACGTTCCAAATACTCATCACTAACTGTCTTCGGACGACCTACCGGATTATCTTGCCAGCGATGCACCATACCACAGCTAGCCATCTGCATCCAATGTCTAACTGTTGCATTAGTAGAGCCTAAAATTCGACAAATTTCTGTTTGAGATTTTCCTTCATCAGCTAACAGCATGATTTGGATGCGTTTAGAATAAGAGGATGATAAACCTTGCTGTAGATTTCTTTGTAGTTGTTGCCGTTGGGAAGATGTTAAATATTTATTGCTGTTCATATTGATTCTTCAGTACTTTAAATCTCTAATTCATGCTGGGGTTAACTCATGCAGAAATTCTATTTATTTTTAATAAATGTATCGCCATGAACCCAGCCGTTGTTAGTTAAAATCAAAATTGTAGAATCTCGAAGAGGGTTTTTTCTATCAAGTACTAATTTAATATTGGGAAATACCTGTTCCGTTTCTTTTGATTTCACCCAATTTTCTGCATTAACGGTTTCAACGGTATAGTTAACTGTAGAACTTGTATACCCAGCTAACGGTGAATATTGTGAATAAACAGAATTACCGTTAGAATTTGGTTCGGTAAAGTTTAAGATTTCTTTAACGCGCAATTTACCGTAACAGAAACCATTTTCAGATTTATTAAAATGAGATAATCCTTTGTCGGTGAGGTTATATACTGTTGTGGTTGTATAACCGGAATTATTGTTTTTTTGAGATGATAGAAAACCGATAGCAGCAAATTTTTTTAATGTATGTTCGTTAGAAAAATACGAGTATCTACTGACTTCATAAGGAAACTTAATTTTTCCTCCGAATGCTGTAGTTACCTTAATACAAGCTGGTTTATCTTCCAGATAATGGTTAATAGCTGCTTTAAAATTTCTTTTATTCGCATCTTTTGGGTTAGAACACCCGGTAGTTGCATATAATATTGCTATAGCAACTAACATTAAATGTTTCATAATTTCTACTTTGCAACTTTCTTTCACAGCTTATAGCAATCAGATTTATATGTAACACCTTTTCATGCGAATGACGAATAATTATTCAAGTTGTCATTCGCATCAAACTTCTTTACTTTGATATTTTGTTTGGGCAATATATAACTGTAATTTGAAAACGCAAAAAACATTCTCCGGTATTACGAGTTAATAAAATTATAATTAAATTAAAAATTAACCGTAATAAATACTAGTCAAGATAATCCCAAACCGATTAATCTATAAAAATGAAAATTAACTTGCAAAGAGTGTCTGCTCTCCTAAGCACCTGCCTTACAGTTAATATTTTAAGTAATTCTGAAATAAGTAAAGCTGTAAATATTGATGTTAGTTCAAGTCATAAACCTCACAATCAAAGTATCAAAATTAACCGCATCGCACAGAAGCAAACTGTCGATTGTGGCTTCGCTTATGTCGATCCAGCTAATACTAGGAAAACTATTCAGCTAAAACAATTTGGAATAAATATCGATATCCCGTCCAATTATCGAGCAATGCTTCATAACGATGGTAAAGTAGAAATTCTCGATCCCGGAAGCTTTAAAATGTTGCAGTGTATAGCTTCAAATAGCAATACAACGGGACAAGGCTATCCTAGCGATAGTTTTAAGCTTGTTCCTAATTCGCAAAATCTTTCTCCCAAGCAGATTGTTGCAAAGCGGGTAAAACAATTGAATTCAGAATATGGAACTCCTTCAATTACCACTCACAATTGGAATAATGTTGAAGTTACTATTTTGGAAGTTACAAATGCACCAGTTGATTATGCGATCGCTTGGTACAAGCTTCCTAATGTTGATGGGGTGGTGGAGATAGATGCTGGAGGTGTTGATTATAGTACTAACCGTGAGGTGATTGTTCAGCTTTTAGAAACTATACGTGCAATTAAGTCTCCGGCTGCTTTGGGAAAGCAAAGTAAGTTAACTCCAGTAGATAAAGATAATCGGAACATACTAGATGATATTGGAAATAAATTTGAGATTAGATTGAGGTTGTTTATTCCTAGCCCTGCTGTAGCAATTGCTGGAAACGGAATAATAAATAAAACAACTTGTCGGATATCGCTACAAGCATTATGTGTTTTTAATGGTGATGGGCGAACTTTTTCATACAATGAAGGAACTCATAAATCAATTCAGAATGTTGTAATAGATACTAAATCTGAATCGCTGCTTGTAGGTTTACCTTTTGATAATCCATTTCGGGACTTTTGCCCAACATATTCTTACTTACCTTCTCAATCTTTTCAAGTTCAAGGACAACCTCGATGGTGGTGGGATTTTATTCTGGGAGCAGTACCTCGAAAAACAAAAAAATTACAAGTAACAGACAATAATAGTCGGGTATCAGTGTCTCGTGTTGATAAAAATACCGTTAAAGCTGACTTTTATGTGAGAGGGAAAAATCCTCTTATTGGATTAGCACCTCCTTTTGATGCTTTTTTAAGCGTATATATTCGTCAAAACGTGAATGGCTTTCCTGAATATCATATAAACGGTTCCCATGACGGCTTCCCTGCTTATGAAATTTATATTAATGGAGAGCGAGTTTATGATTATAACCCTGTAGCAAGAGGAGGAAGTCCAGCCGGAAGCTTAGGAGGACGTAAGGAAATTATTATAAATCAGCCGTATAAGCCTATATTACAAAGCTATCTTGAACAACCATTGGAGGTGTGTAGAAAATAATATTTTTTAATAAATTCGCGATCGCCTTTTTCTAAAATTGGATTTATACAGCACTATGTAAGCAAATGGACTACAAAACTTTATCCCACTTGCTTGTCCAAATATTGTTAAGCTTGCAAAAAATCATCACAATTTAAGAGAATGTTTGAAAAGTATTAGGCGAATATAATTCGCTACGACATAAAAATTAGTCCACCTGCGTGGACTAATGAATTTTAAACCCGCGCAGGCGGTGAATCTAGTTGGCGGTGAATCTAGTTGGCGGTGGTGAGGCAGTGTTCGTCTTGGGGGTTTCGCCCATGAACAACTGCCGAAAGGGTTCCCCGACATAAGCAAAGTGTTGAACCCGGAGGGTGTCGGTTTCCGTCCCGCTAGTGAACCCGGAGGGGTTTTGCTTGTGTAGCAGAGCCAGTGCGTTGCGGAGGCTCCCTCCGTTGTAGCAACTGGCGTGCGGTTTCAAGCGCCAGACAAAGCTTTTCAAACATCCTCTAAGGAATTCTCAATATCTCTGCCTCTAACTGCTCAACAACCCAATCAATAACCCCTGAATAAATATAAAAACTCGACTTTTTACCGACAAACTTTTCCTGATATTCTTGCCTCACCAATCCCAATTCGCTATTACAAATCTTCGCCATCACAGAACGAATTTGACCTGGTTGACAAGCTTTGATTGCTTCTTTGCTACCTGTTTGACGTGCATTTTTTAATAACTCATCCATTCGTCTTTTAGAAACTCCAGCAGCACTATGTATTAATCGGTTGCGTTGAGCAAACCAAAAATCTAGTTCTCGCAAAGAATCTAAAATAATTAACCACTGTTGAATAGGTATTTTTGATAATGGCACTAAGATATTTTCGATAAAGTTACGTTGAGTAAATCGACCTTCCAATTTTACTTTATTATGTTTATTTAGCTTATGATATTTTTTTGACGATTCCGCTCTGACAAAACTTTTCCATTGCTGCTCGCCAACTTCCTGACGAACTAAATTTATATCTAAGATCCATTCTTTAATAAAGAATTTTTCCCCACCCAATACTAAAATCAAACTTTCTAAAACTTCTTCGTAAAAAGACGACATCTTAGCTAATAGATTAGCAACTTGACCTAAATCCCAATGGATACGACATTGAGTATATAAATTTAATAGTTTCTCATCACCTTTAATATTTAATAAACTATCTAAACCTGTAGCTTTACCAAAAATGTAATTTTGTTTCACTAATTGTGAAGCGCTCTCATTATCTAAATTCAAACAGTCAACACCTGTTCTTAATGCTAGAAGAACTTGTTCGATAACCCGATCGCTTGTTAAGACAGTTGCTTCATCGGTAACTTTTTGCTGGATTAAAAACCTTAATATTTTCTGCCAATCTTGCATAATTTGTTCTGCACCATCAAAATCCCAACGCTTTTCCAAAAGTATTTTTACCGTGTGGTATTTTTGAGTTCGCATATATCGCCAGTATGAATTTAAAACACATTCGGAAGGTTTACCCGCTAAAATATTTTTAATTGATAATTTAGGATTAATAAAAAGCTGCTTTGATAATCCAGAAGCTATAACCTGAATTTTCAAAGCGTTTTGCATCTGCGGGGTTCCACCCTTAATACTAATTAAAACAACTTCATTCCTATCTATTCTAGTAAAAAATTTATAATAATAGTTTAAAAGCTGGTCTTGATTGTTTGCAGCAATATCTTGAGGAATTGTTTCCTTGCTTAGACGTAATTGGGGTACTTCAACTTTAAACCATTTTTCTAAAATATCAAATAAATAAATTGAATCCGATGGATATCCTTTTGTTTCAGTTTCTAACTGGTTCGTTACAAATAGATATCCCCTTTCAACTTGGAAGTTTGCTTCTTTAGCTAAATTAATTACACCCCAAATACGACCCGGACGAATGCGTTGATGCCATGTTTCTTCATTTTTTTTATATGCTTCTAGTATTTTGCAAGTCAGTTCTCGAAACGAAAACCTGCCTCTATCAACTTTCACATCTAATTCCTTGCAAAGAACATTAATAATATATTCTTGCCGTAATTCTCGTTCCCATATATTTTTTTCGTTATCTGTCAATCCCGAATAATCTACATTAGGTTCGCTACGGTCAAAACCTACTGGTAAATAAAAATCATCTATCTTAATTGCTAAGTCGGAAGTACCGATGTTTGCAAGAAGTATTGTCATATTGCGTAATTATTTTTAACCAATTTTTACGATCTTACGTTATTTAACTAGATAGCAAGTTGCTGTATTTTATTAGCCTTTACAAACTTATAGTTTCTGTGGAAAACGCCTATTCCACTCAAATGTAATAATTGGGATGTAAATAAAAAGTGGAATTTAAATTATGGAATTGGCTCATAAAGTTTACAAAGTATGTCCGTAATTTATCGACTCTCTAGAATTGATGTTTTTGCCGTTAAACCAAGTATTTTCGTAGAGATATTTGATTTTATAAAAATGAAATGAGTTCGATCGGTAAAGTTATATTATTGACTCATTCTCCGGATAATCTCAGTATTTACTTGATATCTAGAATCCGATTTAGATAATTTTGAGATTCGTGACATAACTTAAAAACAGGTTTTACTATGCAACTTAATTGACTCAAATATGTGGTAATGTTTCGTAATGTTTTTCTAACTTGTTTTTGCTTATAATTACCGTGATTTGACTATTTTATGTGATTGTAGAAACAGAAGGGTAGCATTTGAAATTTGTCAATTTGTAACCTTAATAGTATCCGGGTTTAAATTGTGTAGCATGGAACTTCTGGTAGCTAACGAAACACGAAAGTAAACTTTTAGAAACTTTATTATCGCTTATGACAGACAAAACATATACAGCACTAACCTTTTCTCCCGTACAGGGATTTATTGAAAAATCCCGTAAATTGCGAGATTTATACGGAAGTTCTTTTTTACTTTCTGTTCTGGGATGGGCTATTTGTTATGAAGCCTTATCAAAAGGTTGTAAGGTTGTTTCTCCGGCTTTACCAAATGTCGCTCAAGGAATGCCCAACCAAATAGTTATACAAGGTGAATTATCGAAAGAAGATGCACAAGAAGCTCTTAATAAAGCTTGGAAATGCGTTATGGATGCTTGTCGGGAATGGATTGAGGAGCATATTCGAGAAGGATGGGAATACAACTCTTGGAAACGAATTTGGGGATTATGGTCTAATCATGCTTGGGAATTCTTTTGGGTTCAAGGTGAACCTGGTGAGAGTATTAGTGATGTGCGCGGACTTTTGAATGAAGAAAAACATTCGCGTGGTTGGACTGCAATCAACTGGCAGGGGGAGAGTTCTACTTTATCTGGTACGGATGCTATTGCTTACCCGGAACTTGGAAAAATTCGCGATCCCCGTCAGTATAGTTATGGAGAACAGAAGGCTGCTGTTAATAAGTTTTATAATCAGTTGAGCGAACAAATCGGGGAATCTTTTATTGACCCGAATGAAGAACTTAGCATTCCGGAATTGGTCAAACGACTGATTACTTACGAGGCGATCGCCAATAAATTAGCAGCAAAGTTAAAGAAAAGTTTTCCCCCTGTGGAGAATATTGACGACATAGAGGAACAGATAAAACAACTGGCGAGAGACTTAAAACCTAAGACATTTAAGGATTTGAGTCGAATAGATGACGAAGAGGAAAATAAACAATGGACTGGTTGGTTTCAAGGAGATGGCGATAAAGCTGGCGATTATCTAAGGAAGCTAGCGGATAATGCACTTAAAAAGAATAATCCTGGTGAAGAAGCCGAGCAAATTACACAATTTAGCATTAGGATGCGAGAATGGGGCGATAATTTTAAAAAGCAGCCTTTTAATCAAGTTTTTGACAACAATTCACCTGCAATGTGTCGCGTCATTTATGCAGGTGGTGATGATTTTCTAGGTGTTTTCTATCAGAACAATAAAAAGGGATCGGAACAAGAAGAATCAAAACAAGAAACTAAACGAAGTCGAAAGTTTAAAGCTGATTATTGTGTAAAACATTTTTCTAAATTTAAGAGTAAGGTGTGGGATGTACTACCACCCAATCAGGATAACAAGGAATCTGAACTTACAACTACACCGATTACAGTCAGCGTTGGTTTTGTCTGGGCTTCTCCAAGCGTACCTCAGCGTGATGTATTACAAAACTGCCGCGAAGCAGAGAAGTCAGCGAAGAGAAACGGACGCGATAGGATTGCCTTTCGTATTCTTTTCAGTAACGGAAATTATTTAGAATGGGTGTGTCCTTGGTGGCTTTTAGAGAAAAAGAAGGAAGAGGAAGAAGAAGAAAAAGCATTAGATTTGTTATCGAAATATAAAGATAGAGATGGAGGAGCAAATTGGACGCATATATATCAGGATATAGCTATTTTAGAATCGCGTCATGCTTTTAATAGCGACAGCACGGATGTATCTTTTGGATTGCTTGATATTTATTTTGGCAAAGATGTAGTAAATATTTTCAGAAAGGAAGCGAATTGGTGGAATAGTGACGAGACTTTGAAAGATACTGTTAATGAACAAAATAAAACAAGATTAAAAGGAGGAATTTTAGGCGATAAGCAATATTACAATCACGAAAATAGCAATGAAAAAGATAATATCAAAGTAAATAATGCTTTAAACAATTGGGTAATTAATCTTGCAAAAGTGGGGTTTCATCTATGTCAGTAGCAGAAGCATCGCATGAAAATCAACAGCAACTATTATCGAACCATAGATTCAAATATCTAATAATCATCGAGCCTTTGGGTTTGCTTTATGGTAGTGCGGGAAGATTTCTCTCACCAGAAAACTTAGTCGGACGTTCCGGTAGCAGTTTTCCTCCTCCCAGCACCACCCTATCTGGTTTGTATGCTGCATATTACGATGATGCAGAGATTCAAAATTTAATGTTAGCTGGTCCTTTTTGGGGAATTACAGATGAATTAACTTCTGAAAAGCAAAACTTTTACGTACCGACTCCAGGTAATTATTTAGTAAAAGATGGCAAAATAAAACACAAATTGCTTCCAGTCAAAAGCCGAGATAATAAATATAAATGGTTGGATGAAAATAACAAAAGTCCACAAGATAAATTTGAAAGTAATAGTTGGTTAGCAATCAATCAATGGGAAAATCCCCAAGAAGTTAAAACCAGCCCTTGGAAATATTTACCTCACCTACATCCACGTTTAGAATTAGAGGAAAGACACGTTGCTAGAGAGGATAAAGAACAACAGGGAAGCTTATTTCTAGAAAATTCAGTTCAAATGGAACCAGGTACCTGTTTAATTTACCTATCTAATAAAGAAATAGAAGCGGGTTGGTATCGCTTTGGTGGTGAAGGACATATGGTAGACTTGCGCTGTGAATTAGTTACAGATGAAATTCTAAAACTATTAAATGCACCAGTCGGAAATAAGTTTGCTTTAATTACGCATGGGGTTTGGGGTTCCAATCGCTTATCTTGTCGAGAACCGATTTATTTAGAAACAGGCGATCGAGAAAATTCCCAACAAAACGAAGGTAAAGTATGGAACAGAGAAGCACTTTTCACCAAACGTCCCATACCTTTTCGTTATCGCTTAGGAAATAGCGAAAATCATCAGCCCCATCAACCAAAACTGCTATCAAGAGGAAGATATGCGATTCCTGCGGGTAGCGTTTACGTTCTTTCCGAACCAATAAATCAACCTTGGCAAGATTGGGATGAAAACTGGTTCCCTAAAGAAGGTCCTTCCCTGAAACGTTGGGGGTGCGGATTAGCTTTACCTATAAGTTAAAAGTTAAAGGTCAAAGGTCAAAGGTTAAAGGTCAAATACTGTTCACTGTTCCCTTTTCAACAACATCTTATGTACAAAAAAGCTTACGGAATAATCGAAACAAAAGCCCCTCTACATGTGGGTGCGAGTGCTGGAGAAGAAACTGGCAATCTCAACTTAATTTTCCGCGACCAATTTACCCAAACGGGAATTGTTCCAGGTAGTTCGATTCGCGGTCGTTTTCGTGCAGATATGCGCTTGGATAAAGACAATAAACTTTCAGAAAATGAATGGTATGGTGCAATGTCTGGTCCTGGGGCTGAAAATGGCGCAGAAACGACAGAAGCTAAGGTAAAATTTGAATATGCTTCCTTGCTATGGTTGCCCGTGTTCTGTCCCGGTCAACCGATTGTTTGGGTAACTTGTCCTTCTTTACTCAAACGATACAAGCAAATCACCGGAATATCTGCATCAATTCCCGATCCTTACACTGCTCCCAGAGATTTAGAAGCTCGTCGAGATGATAATAATCGTAAAGTATTATTTTTTAATTTAGGTTTTTTGGAAATAGAACATAACGAAAACCTCGATGAATGGATACCCGATGGAGTTGATTTAAACAAAAAGAGCTTGGTGGTAGTTGCTAATAACGATATATCCATGCTGCACGATATGGCACTTTACCGACAAAGCCGAGTCAAATTAGCGCAAAATGAAAAAAAGGTAGAAGGAGGTTCATTTTTTAATGTAGAAGCATTACCCGAAGGAAGCGTTTTAGTATTTCCCATTGCTTTAAAAGAAGAAGGTTGGAAACCTTTCGGTGAGGATGCATCTCAAGAACTTTATTTTGGTGGTTTAGAATCGGTTGGATTTGGTCGTTGTAATGTCACTTTATCAGGAAAGTATAAATAATGGCTTGGCAATCATACAGTTTAGATAGGAAAGCTCAAAAATTGGTACTGGATGCCATAGACCGGGATAGTGCATCAACCAATCAAGCTTACAAAATGCGGATGGCTGTTCCCTATGGATTGGAACGCTTTTGGGGAGAGCATTTACGCTTGGAAGGTAAAGAATTAGAAAAATCTCAATACTGGAAAGATACTTGGAATACTTTAGTCCAAATAATGGGAGAAGCAGGAGTTAAAATTCCAAATCCGTCCGTGAGAGCAGATAATGTCAACGAAATTAGAGAGATGTCTAATCAACTCTGGCAACTTTCAACTGCCGACCAGAGAGTCACTTTATCAGTATTAACGCAACTATGCGATAGTATTGTTTGGTGGACGCAGAGATATAAATTATCAAGAACGAATGATGAGTAGTAGCGGTTAATCGCTGAGTGCAGTTAGCTTATTTTTGAATTTTTGGAAACTTTGCAATGATAAAAGGACTTGGGGAAGCTGCAAATCAATTGGGTATTGAATCAAAAAAAAGTGATAATCGAAAAACAAAAGAAAAATCTCGACCGATAACAAACCCGCATCAAGTACCTATGATGTATCGCGCTCAAATTGGAGGGCGCTGTAGTTTACAGTTTGCTGGCAAAAACGATGATTTAGAAGCTTGGCGAGATGAATGGATTTATCCCCAAAATAATCAACAACCGCTTTATCAACATCGGCAACCGTTGCTTGGTAAAAATGGTAAATTCTACCGTATTAAGATAGATTTTCCCTTTCGCGTATTTAGTAATTGCGGTCAAGATAGCATCCTTCGTCCCGTTTTAGGTAAAAATGGTATTCCATTTATTCCAGGTAGCAGTATTAAAGGTTTATTCCGTCGCGTCTGTAGCCCCGAACAAGCGGTTTTATATTGCGGAGATGGAGGAGAAAAACTATCTCCAGGAATTTTACGCTTTCATGGAGCATATCCGATAGATGATTGGGCAGGAACAAAAGAAGCTACTATACATAAAAAAGGAAATAATATCAAAGAAACCCGCTACCGGATGATGGATGTAGTTCATCCTCAACAAAAGCGTCAGGTAGAAGGAAGCGATAATAATAAAAATAAAGCCACCGCTTTAGCAGTAATTAGCTTTTATCAACCGAGTTTCATCTTTGAATTTAGCAGTGCCAGTTCGGAAATTGATTGGCAAGAAGTTGAGCAGTTAATTTTAAACGCTCTCTTAAAAGGTCTTGGTGGTAAAACGAGTACGGGCTATGGATTAGGCGGACACCTCCCTTCTGTGTCTGCTGCTTTACCCGATTATCCCTTAAATATTCCCTTTTCTGCAACTGGTGTTAGTCCGCTCTTACGCAACGGTGAACCCGAATTTCGTCCTAATTTATTCAAAGCTACTTTAAGAGGACATTTCACACGTTTATTAAGTGGAGTTTGTGATAATGAAAAAGCAATTACAAAAGAAGTAGATAGGTTTTTTGGTAGTTCTACAAGTCCCGGTATCGTCCAAATTTATTGGGAATCTCAAAAGGAAGAATATAACACTAAAAGCGCCAATGCTACTTACGAAACAGAAGGAGTATTGCACATCAAAGCACCTCCACTCGAACGAAAATTTGTTGAATTAGTGCTGAAATTTAGTTTTATAATGGGAGGATTTGGTAAATCCTGGCGTAGAGTTGACCATAAAAAGTTTTATCCAGAATATAAGAAACTTAGCCAAGGAATCAACATTGGTTGTCATTGGGAATATCAAGATTCTACTTGGTGCAATATCACAACCATAAAAGGCTTAAAAGATTTTTTTGATAACTTACATGAATCTTGTAACAGCCGTCTAGGTTCTAAGAATCTCGATTTTATTCGCTTAAAAGAAACTTGGCATCCACAGCGCGTTGCAGTTTACAGTAAAATCGTGACTAATTCCGAAGTCGTGCAACTTTTTCATAACGATATTTTCAAAAAAACTCCAGCTATTGGCGGTAAAAATGTTAATGATACAAGACCAAAGTTTGTTAGTTCTGTATGGCACAGAATGCTACCTATAAATAACAATCAATATTTGGAAATAGTTACCGTATTTCATCACAATCGCTCTGCATGGAAACATCAAGAGCAAGGCAATCAACTGAAAAATTTTGTAAAAGAACTTAAAGATAAAAAATTTCAGCTAACTTATGGAAAAGCACCAAGTTAAAAATATGCGAAAAGTTATTATTTCTACAGTTGGTACCAGCTTACTCACCAATCAAATTAACAGAGCCGAACCTAAAGAAAAAGATTGGTACTCTAGTATGCGAGATACAGCAAACTTGAGCGATCGCAATACCCCTGATAATGTAAAGCAGATTATTAGTACTCTCAAACAAAGGGCTAGCGAAAAACTTACAGAAGCCAAAATTGCTCAAATTCGGCGTGCTAGTGCAGAATTAAATGGCATATATGGCGTTTATCAAGAAGATTTAAGTCAAGGCAGAGAAGACATTCATTTTTTAATAGCTACCGATACAGTTCAAGGTAAGACTACTGCCGAGATTGTAGAGAATTTTCTTAAAGAACAAGGAATATATAATACAACCGTTCAAGCTCCTAGCGGCTTATCTACTGCTAGCACCGAAGATTTCTCTTTAGGAATTGATGACCTAATTGTTTGGTTGCAAGATACCATACCACCTTTAAAACAAAGTCAATACAAAGTAATTTTTAATTTGGTGGGAAGCTTTAAAAGTTTACAGGGTTATCTCAACACAATCGGAATGTTTTACGCAGATGAAATTATCTACATTTTTGAAGGTGAAAAATCGGATTTAATTACTATTCCTCGTCTACCAATTGCTGTTGATATTTCTTTAATTAAACCTCATACATTACAACTTGCTTTAATCGAAGCTGGTGTAGAACCTTCCATACAAGAAACCACCGAAATCCCCGAAGCAATGCTTGCTGAAATTGACGGAAAAATGATACTTTCTACTTGGGGTAAACTAATTTGGGAGAGATGTAAAGGTGAGTTGCTGAGTAATGAATTATTTGAATTTCCACATTTGAAATATAGAGATTCATTTAGAGCAGATTATAACAAGGTAAGAGAAGCACAGGTAAAAGTTAAATTGCAAGAAACATTAGCTAAAGTATCTCATCTTTTACAGCAAAATAAAGGTGATATTAGTATTTTAAAAAAGGATGGAGGATTGCAATATGATAAATATACAAATAAAGGAGATATAGACCATTTTCGCGTTACTCAAGGGGTGCGGGTTAGCTGTCATTCCGAACAAGGTACCTTAATATTGCAACGCTATGGTAAAGAACCAGATGTCAATAAAAATCCGGAATGAATATTAAAGAAAATTAGAATGAATTAGTTGTGAATTTAGCTATAGCAAAATTGCAAATTAGAACAGAAGACAATTCGCAATTATCAATTATTAATGTCCAATTAGTTAAAAAATAATCATGGTAAATATCAACCAAGTACCTTTAATGTTTCAAGCACAAATCAAAGGCAGAGGTCAAATTCAATACGCTGCGGAAGCAGAACAAGCTGAAAGATGGGTTGATGAATGGGTAGACGGTGCTACAACTGAAGTTCCAGAATTTGGTGCAAATATAAAAATACGAGAGTATAAAATAACTTGGCGTTTTGTTTGTAATAGCGGACAAGATGAAAACTTTACTCGTCCAGTAATTGCTGCTGGAGGGTTTCCATTTTACCCCGGTGCTAGTATGAAAGGCGCATTTTTACGTCATTGTTCTAGCAAAGAAGCTTTAAAATATTGCGGTGGAAAGTCTAACAACGAAACCTCACCTGGAATTCTACGCTTTCATGGCGGATATCCGAGAGATGCAAGTTGGCGTGAAACAAATTTAGTTGACGTAGTTCATCCCCAGCAAGATTGGCAAGTTAAAAATAGTAATAACCATTCTGCTTTTGTGCAGATATCGCTTTATAAACCTCATTTAGTTTTCGGAATTTCTAGCCGTGTTCAACTTAATGATACTGAATGGGATAATATCTGGAGTATCTGGGAGAAAGCATTAGAAAGAGGAATCGGTTCGAGAGTTAGTGCTGGTTACGGTCAACCTGTCAACCATCCAGAAACAAAACTTGTAACTATATGGTTGAAAGGAAAAGGATTAGCATCGCAGTTACTTAATGAAGAACCCGAATTTCGTCCTAATATGTTCAAAGCAGCTTTACGAGGGCATACTTTACGCTTGTTTGCTGGTGTTACTTCCGAAAGAATTGCTCAAGAATTGACTAAGGAACTTTGGGGAGGTTTTGCAGGAAGTGATGGTGCAATAGTAGGACTGCTCGGTATTGCCTTTAATCCAGTTGAATTAGATATGGGCAAGTATAGATATCGTAACGTAACTATGCCTGTCTACCATCTTGAAAATGGAAGTTTAAGAATTCTTTCTATGAATCAAAGCTCAGAAAGTGAAAAAAAGAATCTAAGAAAGTTAATAATCCAAATTATCAAATTTTCGTTGTTATTAGGCGGTTTCGGTAAATCGTGGCGAAGAGTAGATCATCGTAAATGTTTTCCAGAATATATCAATAATAATGTTAATCCAATGATAGGTTGCCATTGGGAATTAACTGAAAAATCACAGAGCTTTTACTGTCCTATATCAGAGTTAAATGACATCACTGTTTTTCTTGACAATCTTCATCAAAAAACAATCAAGGGTTGGCTAAAATTAAAGCACAAACAATTAAGCAATCGGCCAATTAACTGGCGAGAAACATGGCATCCTAATAATGTACAGGTTTGGGGTCGTTTTGCTGAAGATATAGAAGATAGTGAAGCGGTAAGATGGTTTCACGGTTCATATACAGGTTCAAAAACTATAAAAAATCAAGCTTTAACTGGTGGTATGGGTAAAATCAGCCGTATTTGGCATAGAATGTACCCCTGCTATACAACAAAAGAAGGAAAGAATGTAAAACACAAGGAATACGAATTTGTAGAGTTGTTAACGATTTTTCCCGATGATTCTCAAAATACTTACGATTTTTTGAATTTTCTAAATACCAGCAAAATATTTACTAAAGTTTGGGGAAACTAGTAGGGGAGCAACGCGATTTTGTGAACTTCAACCCAAATACTGCGATCGTTAATAAACAAATCCAGTATTTTTTAATAAAAAATACATAATAATAAGTATAAATACAGTTTTAATAAATAGAGGTGTGCCGTGAAGCGGTACACCTCTGTTGGTTATAGATACAAAGGCAGCAAAAAGTACCCGAAATTTGGGTAATGATTATTACATTAATCAGATTAAAAAAGAATGTTTGGTATAATTTATGCAATCTGTATCGGCTTAAGGAGTGCAGTTAAAATAGAATCGCAGAATTTATTCCAACAACCAGCAATCCATTGACAACGAACGTGTAACATCATTTCAGCATTATTTTTTAACCAAAATTTGCTATTTCCTACAGGACGTAAATTAACAGCTTGGCGAATTAAACTTTCCACAGCACCGCTACCAATAGCTAATTCAAGAGATGAAATTTTATGATAGTTAAAACGTCCTTCTTTATTCCCTTTGATAAAATAATTTATTTCTCTATTTAAATTTTTACGACGCTCGCCACTAAATTCTAAGCGAGGAGTAATTCCTTCTTCCATACTTAGCCATCTTAAAAAGGGACAAAACCCCTGATTTAAAGCCTTACTTGTTTTATTTTTTTTATTGTTTTGATAGCCCGCTTTATTTCTTTATTTATATATCATAAAATTTACTCAAAGCGGCGTATATTAATCTTCATTTACCAATCAATCGCTTCTTCAAATACACCCATTTTAAAATCGTCATTTAAAAATGATTTCAATTTATTAAGTGCCATATCTTTTAAATGTATTGATACCTGAGAAACATCTTCAAAATCTTTGCGTAACTGAAATTTTTGTTCTGATAAATTCTTATCTTCTGGTCTACCGTGTAAAACATCACAATGAATTAAAGATATACAAATATTGTACAAGGTATCATTTTCAATGTTGACAACTTCTGCATTTAACGTATCTAATAAGTCTGACATATCTAATTCTTTTTCTCGATGATTAAATATACAGTTAGTTACTTGTTGTAAATCATATTTATCATTAATAATAATTCGAGGTTTACCACTGCCCAAAAGATTTTGATAGCGTTGTATACTATGTAGTTTATCTTCTGTTAAATCGGGCAAAGTCTCAATTCCGCGAGGAATTAATTCGCGTAAAAAAAGCAAAGTATCCGATGGAGGACGAGTTGCTACGCATAAGTCAGAATTCGTGCAGATAAGCTGTAGATATTCACTAAATCGAATAAAACCCATATTTTCTAATTCAAAATTCTGTATTGCGTACTTAAACGCTTCCCTAATTGTAGACAGATGGATGCCTTTAGACTTTATTTGCTTACGGGCTTCTGAATCTTGAGAAAACCAATTTATAATTGAATTACTTTGATTTATAATTTCACTTGTTATATTTGTATTTATCGGATTGATATTCTTCGCCATACGAACAACTAAAGGATGAGTTATGCCAATTCCATATCCTTTATCATTATCTAACGAAGCATAATTATCATTATTATATGTAAATTCTTCTGGTGTTTCTAATTCTATAAAATAGTCACAAACTGACTTAAGAATCTCGTTTGATGCTTTTGAGTAAGCGCAACCTATAACTTGATGACCGTATTCATGCAATTTCTTTGCTAAAGTTGCAAAACCTCCATCTCCTGAAACAATAACATATACTTCAATATGTTTACGAGTAAGGACTACATCCATAGCATCAACTGCTAGCTGTATATCCGCAGCATTTTTTATCTGATGACGCGCAAAACCAAAAATTTGAATCGGATCGATACCAAGTTCGTTAATATCACCTTTTAGTATACTGAGTCTAGAATCACTCCAATTAGCATAGGCTCGTTGTAAAGCAATACGTTCGACAATTTCTAATTTTTTTATCTGATTGTATATTTTTTTAAGTGAAAAATTTTTTATAAAATCTCTGGAAAAGCTATTGCCTTTAGTTAAGTTTTCAATATCATAAAAGATTGCAGTTTGGAATTTCATTGTATATACCTCAAATTACTATAGTATGCAGCCCATTATACTTCCGCGTCAAATTTATTAACTCGTTAGCGTCCTTATTATAAATCCAAAAAACATACCTAACAATAGAAGTGCGATCGCTGTTTTTATTAAAGAAGAAATCAGGCTTCTAAATATAGAAGATGGCTGTTTCCAGCGATGGGCGCATCGAGAACATCTAAATGCTGTCACCGGAGCCTTTTTATAAGCGACAAAAAAAGGAATTAACCAAAATATTGCTTCAATAACAATAAATATTGCTGAAGCAACAATAGTGACTATAAGTGAAAGTAGAAGAACTATAGGATTTGTATGAGTTACGATTGATAAAGCTACACCTGAAGTAAAAGCATTTGTACCAGTTCTAAAATAAGCAATGCTCTTACTTATAGTCAGTATTATTTTCCATATTCCGGTACGCTCAATTTTATAACTACCGCAGTTAGGACAGTTTAAAGCTCCAGAACTGATAGTTTGAGGATATGTATCATTTGTTTCATTTTGATATTGATAATTATTAGGTGTACTGGTTGCATACTGTCCATTCCTATTAAAAATATTTTTAACATAAGCAGCATACTGCTCCACTTCTTGTTGCGTTCCTTTAAATCCATCTCCATGAGCAACATTATTTCTGATACCGTTCATGCGACGAACATATTGAACGTCACGGTCGTTCCACTGGTAATATTTAGGCATCAATTCGAGCAAAGTTTGCCAATTTGTATCAGAACGACTTTGAACGTTAATATTATGTTGCTTAGAAATATGAGGTTGAGAAAGCCATAAACGACAAGCATCTTCCAATGCTCCATGAATGGTTTGCAGTGCCGTTCCTAATATATAAGGATTATTGTTTGCTTGAGCTAATATATTCAAACCATCTTCTAATTTTTTATTAGCATTTATATCATAAGTCATAATTTTTTTTCCAAAATGAAAACTGATGCTTTATTTAACATATTTACCCGATGCAATAACATTATTGGTCAAAAAAAGTTATCTGCTTTGCCCTATAGATAATCCCATCTGTTTTAATAACCTACCTATATGATAACCGCTGATTTCAACTTCAAATTCTTTAGCCAAGTGTTTCCTTAACCAATCAGCCGTCCATCGTTTGAAAGCATAACCATAATCGCGAGGACTATGATTTACAAGCTCTTTCAAACGTTCCATATACTCTTTGTTGACTTTTTTCGGACGACCTACTAGATTATCTTGCCACCGATGTACCATACCGCAGCGAGCTAGTTGCATCCAATGTCTAACTGTTGCATTAGTAGAACCTAAAATTCGACAAATTTCTGTTTGAGATTTACCTTCATCCGCTAACAGCATGATTTGAATGCGTTGAGATTGATAAGATGATAAATCTTGATGTAGATTTTCTTCGAGTTTTTGACGTTGTGAAAAAGTTAAATATTTACTATTATTCATATCTAGTTTTTCTACTGTTTAACTGGACTATTAATACTCAGAGTTAAAAGTCCAGTAATTCCAGAACTAGTTACAAAAGTTTACATTTATTTGAGATTTATAACTAAAAGCATAGATTTGACTTCATTTGGCACGATTTGCGATCGAAATAATGTATAAATACAAAGCTTAATAAAGTCTACAGTCGGGAGTTAGATGTCGTTTTTACAAAACATCGAAACAATAAAAGTACGTCTAAATCCATACTTCACCCTTAGTATCTACCACGACTTAAATCAATTACAACCAATTACCTAACAAAATATAAGGTGCCCAATACCTCGGACGTTTATATTTACGGCTTCGTAAAAGCGATAACTGTGCATTACGCAGTGCTTGAGCTTTAGTTAGATTATTATTCGCAAACTCCTGATAAAATTGACCCATCAACTTCGCTGTAGATTCATCATCCAAATTCCATAAAGAAGCGATCGTACTTCTAGCACCCGCTTGGAAAGCTACACCAGCAATTCCTAAAGCCGCATCTTCGTCTCCCGTCGCTGTTTGACAAGCGCTTAACACTAGCAATTCAATCGCTTCAGGTTTATTTTGTTCGACGGTTTGCACTATTTGATTTAAATCTTTGACATATATGCGCTCGTTATTCCAAGCAACGATAAATGTATCTTCAGCTTTAGAACTAAATTTACCATGAGTTGCTAAATGTACCACCGGGTAAGGTAAAGAATTAATTTTGTTTTGTAAAGCGGTGCTGGTAAATTCTTCATTTAAAAGTATGCTGCTGGGTATGACCTCACGGATTTCTTCTAGCTCTTGCTTAACATTGGGTAAAGCCGAAAACCCCCCAGATGGCTCAGTTAATCCTGCGGCGATCGCCCTCAATTTTTTCTGTAAGGGTTTGGCTTCAACTAGTTGCTGTGAGGGGGTTAGAGCAACATTATATTTCTCTATCAGATACTGTTTACCGTCGTAAAGTACCGCAGGAGGTATATTTCTCAATCCTCCATCTAATACAAACACTAAAGTAGGATTATCAATTTTAGCCAAAGCTGCTTCTAATTGCGGTTGAATCAGCCAGTTGTAAACCATCAAAGACTTTTTTTGAATGTTTCGTAACGTATGCGGCTTTGGTAAATCTTCTTGTAATTGGTTTAAAGTTTGTTGTACTTCATCTTTACTAATAGCTGTGGAATAATGCAGCAAAGGTTGTTGCGGTAGCTGAACTATAACGGACAATCGGTCTGGTAATATAAACGGATATATAACAACAGCTTGTGGATTTTCTGTTTTCCTTACAAGCCTACTATCGAGACAAGTATTGCGGAAAAAGTTATTTAATTGAGCTATGTGTAGTAATTCTATAGTACGAGTCGCTTTGTCGAGATTTGTGTCACTTGGTTGAGATTTTCCTTTAGTTTTCAAAAGTAAATCAACTCGTTCGCGATAAACTGGTTCGATATCTTCTTTAAAAGAAAACTTGACTTGGGGATTAACTGCAAATAAATCGTAACGCAAAGATTGCAAACTCTTTACAGCTTGGTCGTAATATGATAGTGAATTTTCAATATTGCCTTTAACTTTAAACAATCGTCCTAATTGCCATTCCCATCTATAAGTAATATCTTCCGCACTGATGCTTTGAGCAATAAATAGAGCTTCTTCCGTCAACTTTTGTGCATCATCCCACTGTTGGGTTTGTTCGTAAACTTTGCCTAAAATACCCAGAGCGTAGGATTGAGTGCGTTTATCTTTTAAATTTTCTGCTTGTTTTGTAGATACAGCTAAAATTTCAGCAGCAATACGATAATAATTTTGAGATTGAGATTTTAAATTTTGTTTATTGTTAATTTTATAATTATTATTTTCTAACTTAATCAAACTTTGAGCAAAATTAATCCGTGCATAAATAGTCGTGCGACTCGGAGGTAATTTATTAAGTTGAGTTTGAATTTGAGATGATAATAATTGAATATTTCTTAACTGCTCGGTATCAATTAACAGGCTAAATTGATTTACCAAAGCTTGAATTTGTATAGTAGGAGAAGTTGCTTCTTCTGAAGCTTTTTTATAATATTCTATTGCAGCTTGTGTATCTTCCTGAGCGCGAGCTACATTACCCAAACTAATCAAAATATCGCCAATTGTTTGCTTATCCTGCAATGATTTTGCTATATCCAAACTTTTCCACAACACTCTACGGGAATCATCTAAATCACCCGTTACTAATTTGGCATTACCAAGACTGCGTAAAACCGTTACTTTGAGAGCAGTATCGGGTTGAGTATCTAAAATTTTATTAGCTTCCTTTAACATCTTAGATGCTCGACCGTAAAACCCCAAAGCCTGCATAGCCTGGGCTTGATTTATTTGATTACGAACAACCGCATTTTTATCTCCTATTTTTTTGTAAATATTAGCAGCCTGTTGCCAAGTATTTAAAGCATCTTCAGATTTACTTTGAGATAATTGCAAACGACCTTTTATATCTAAAATTTGAGCAAATACCTGGGGATTTTTGATTGAAGAATTATTTTGTTGGTTATATCCGAGTAGATTTAAACTTTCATCAATAGCACCCTGGGCTTCATTCCACCGTCCCAATTTTTGATAAGTTAATGATAGATTGCCCAACGTCATGGCTTGTTGAAGTTTATCGCCACTAACCTTAAAAGCAGAGATAGCCTGTTGCCATATTGCCGCAGCTTCAGCAAACCGTTCGGCAGCATAAAGCTTTCTTCCGCGCTCCACCAAACTTTGAACATCAGATACGCTTTGCACCGTGGAATTATTCGCGACTTTATAAGCCAAAGTAGGATGTAATAAACCCGCACCTAGAAATAAAATCGCAAGCAAAAGCACGGTGAAAATACCTTTAATTCGTCGTATTACCTCTCTCTTTCTTTTCTTCGCGTACTCTGTGTCTCTGCGGTTTATTAAAGCCATTTTTTGATTATTTTAATTTTTTAAAAAGTTTTTGTAGGGGAGGCAAATTGCAGTGTAGATTCTCTTCCTGCAATATTGCCGTTGTGTTACGGCACAAATATCTGATAATGGAGGTTATAAACTTCAAAATGCCGTAACGCAACATCGGCATCTGATAATGGAGGTTATAAACTTCAAAATGCCGTAACGCACCATCGGCAATTGAATTTATTTTTAATTAACCCCACCACAACCAACATTTTTATTCCATCCAAAACCATTAGTACCATTCGCATCCGCGACTAAAAAAACCTCCCCCTTTTGATTTTTCATAAAACCAGTTGCTTCAACAATCTTTCTTGGTTTATTTTCAGAAGGTTTTATCGAAACCCTTGCGCTAGGGTTTTGATTAACTTCTGGTTTCAACGTGACTAAATCAACCAGCACCGCATCAGTAGTTAAAGCTTCGCTGGGTAAAGTTGGTAAACCGCTAAGTTCGGTGATTTCAAATTTGCTTTGCGCTACAGGACTTCCAGCAGCACAAACTTGAGCAACTTCGGTTTCAACTGAGATTGTGGGGAGATTGACTAAACCGCTGTTGGGATTGATGTCGGGGGTGATGATTTCGACGAAACCGGATAAGTCTGGATTTGCACCTGTAGCAGTGATATCGCTTTTGGGAGTAAGTTCGTCTCGGAATTGGGTACCGTAGATACCTTGAGATTGAATTCGGATATTACCACCACGGGAGTCTTGGGAATTGGCGCTGATGTCGCTGTTTTCATTTGGAATAGCTGCGATTACACCGCTGTTGATGTTGATGTTGCCGCCGACTACGTTTTCTCCTTGTGCATTGGTGAAGATGTTGCTGCCGCGACGGAGGATTAAGTCTTGGGAGTTGATGTTGATTGTTGCTTGTGGTGTTTCGGGATCAATTTTAGGGCTTTGGGTATTAGCAGTGAGTACGGCATCATTGTTTAAACGAATAGAGTCGGCATTTATTGTTAAGTTTCCTGCGCTTCCTATACTTACGCTTTCTACGCTTACTTCTGCCCTATTTTCAACTTGCAAAGTATTAGTTTTAATACTTAAATCTCCTGCTTCTCCTGATGAGGTTGTAGAAACATTCAAGGTACTGCGAGCCTGACTATAAACGCTTGCACCAATCAGTTGCACATCTTGAGCATCAACAGTTAAATTTCCCCCTTTTCCCTCACCATATGTAGTAGCAAGTACCTGTGCTCCATTTTTCACTAACAGAGTATTAGTTTTAATACTTAAATCTCCTGCTTCTCCTGATGAGGTTGTAGAAACATTCAAGCCATTCGGCAACTGACCATCTTTGATTAATTCCACATATTGAGCATTAATAGATAAATCTCCCCCCTTACCCTTACCAAATGTAAATGCACTTACCTTCGCTCCACCCTGTAAAATTAAGGTATTCGTTTTAATAATCAAATTTCCTGCATTTCCTGATGAGTTTGGTTGTGCTGAAGCAAGAAAGCCACTGGTAAATAGAATATCTCGAATATCTTTGTCTTCACCAATCACTTGCACGTCTTGAGCATCAATAGTTAAGTCTCCTCCGTTTCCTTGAGCAAATGTACCAGCACTCATCTGCGAATCTCTCATTTCTAAAGTATCAGTTTTAATAGTTAAGTTTCCTCCATTGCCTTTATTGTAAGTAGCAGTAATTATTTGTGCATTTTTCATTTGCAAGGTATTAGTTTCAACAGTCAAGTTTCCTCCATTGCCTTTACTAAGAGTACCAGTAATCATCCGTGTACCTTCCATTACTAAGGTTTTAGTTTTAACGGCTATGTTCCCTCCATCTGCTGTGGAGTCTTCATTTGCGTAAGTAAACAATCCACTCCGACTATCTTTACTTTTATCAATTATTCGCAAGGTACTAGTATTAATATTGACATCGCCTGCCTTTCCATTTGCTTCTGTTAAAACCGTATTAATAATACGACCCCCATCTTCTAAATCAATTGCTTCTGTTACATTAACGTTAATATTTCCTGCTTTACTATTATCAGAACCTAGCCCGATTCCAATCCCTGCAAAAAATAAACTATTGTCCGTCATCTTTAAATTCCGAGCATTAACTACTACACTTCCACCATTGCCAGCAGTCACATTTACGACAGCGAGGTTACTTAGAGAAACATCACTTCTGTCTACCCCATCTACAAAACTTAAACTCAGATTATTCCCATCTCCATTCAACCCAACCGTTCCCTTAGTTGCTAACCCACCTAACTCCACTCTCCCACCGAAAGCAGATAATCCTGCATACAATCCCCCACCATCCATATTGATATCACCACCAACGAGCAGCAAACTTTTACCATCCGGTACTCGCAAACCTCTAACAGTAAAATCCTGCGATGCATTCAAACCTGCATCTGCAACCGAATTATTTTGAATCGCTGCTGCCTTCACCTGATTAAAAAACAAAGCATTCGGATTCACTTGCAACAACGACGAAGATTCCGGATTTGAAGCGCTAAAAAAATCATCTTCACCAAACCCGATCGCATCAGCCGTACTCCCCACAAACGAACCACCAATATCTAGCTTTGCATTCTCACCAAACACAATCCCACTCGGATTAATCAAAAACAAATTAGCCGTACCGTTAGCTTTAATCAACCCATCAATATTAGAAATAGACTTACCCGTAACGCGAGTAATAATGTTACTTATGTCAACCGCATTATTAAAGTGCGCTTCACTACCCGTTGGAATGGAAAATTCTTTGAAACTATGGAACAAATTACCACCAGCAGTAGTTCCACCTTCAATTTTATTTATATTTCCTATCTTATTGACATCTGAATTATTCGGTAAAGTGGTGTCGGGAGTAATTTGAGCATTAGCAATACTTACGAACAAAGTATTTACGCTAGTACAAGCAATACCTAAAAACCACGTCCAACGAGTATTTTTTAAACCCAGCATTAAACCCCTTTAACTGTTGCAGTTATGCAAATTAAACTACTACTTATCGGGTTCTTAGGTAGAGATTTTCCACAAAAGCTAGGATTTATTTACAAAAGTTTAAAGGAACATCACGAATTAAAAATAAATATGAATAGATTAGATGATTATCAATTAAATTCCTCGTATCTCAAATGCAAGTTATAAATGAATTTAGAAGATTGTCGATTAAAAAAACCGCAGAGACGCAAAGAGCGCAGAGGTAAGGAATTTCAACAACATTATCCATTTAATTTAAAAATTACTAATTAATCTTGCTTTTCTTAACAAAAATTGCAATACGGTTTCTTCTTTAGTAATTATATCGGCGCTTCCTTCCATACCTGATTGTAAAGAACAGATATGTTTTCCTCGACCAAAAGAGGAATTTTTGGGTAATATCGAAACTTCAAAATAAGCTGGTGCTGGTTCAGAAGCGAGCGAATTATTAGTACTTCCCAAAGGTATTTGACTAATATCTTTAGCGATTTGGCTTACTGTTCCGTTTAAAGTTCCGTAGTCGGGATAAGGACAAGCGGATATTCGCATTTGTACTTTTTGGTTTGTTTTTAATTTACCAATATTTTGAGGAGACACCATTGCTTTAATTTCTAAAGATGCATTGCTTGGAACAATCTGGGCTATTTCTTGTCCTGACTGTACGGTTTGTCCTGGGTTACGTAATTTAAGTTCGGAGATTGTCCCAACTGCTGTAGCGATTATATCGGTTTTATCTAAATCGATTTTGATTTGACGAAGTTCTTGTGTATCTTGCTCTAACTGTTTATTGAGTTCGGTTAGTTGCTGCATGAGAGCTTCTTTTTGTTGATTTAAACTAGCTACTGTAGCTTGTCCCGATTTTTTCACCTGTTCGATACGCTCTTGAGCCATTTCAATTTCTGCGGTTGAGGGTTTCAAAGCAGCAAAGGAGCGTTGAAGATTGGCTTTCGCAGCTTTTAGTTCTTGCTGTTGTCGTTTTACCTCTAGTTCGACTTCTGCAAATGTATCTTTACCAATCGCTCCAGCTTTTGCTACCGAACTATATCTATTTTGTTTTGCGATCGCAGCTTTTAAAGTAGCTTCTGCTGCTCTAAGTTTAGATTGAGCTTCTTCTACTTGAGTATCTGCTTCGACATTTTTCTCCTTATAGTTGCGACGATTGCCAGCCAATTCTGCTTTTGCTGCTAGAATTTCGGAATAATTGCGCTCTGTTTCAGCAATCTTTTGAGTTTCCAAACTAGCAGGAGTGCTTGCTAACTCATAGGTAATTATTGCAAGCTAACAAATCAATTTTATTATTTTCTATTGATTTAATTAATTGATTTTAAATCTAAACTTACCTATAGTTAGTTTTTCATCTAAAGTAAATGCTTAATTTTTAGCTTTTTACAACTTATATCACTTATTCTTAGTCATTTACGTTTGTTTGTTTTAACTATTAATATTTGTAACTTACATTTAGTAAAATTATAATCCATACATGATAAAAATCAATAAACCTTTTGAGCTTAAGTGACTCAATTATGTTATTTTTTCTACTCGCATATAAATAAAAATCGCGTTACATACTGATAATATGAATCAAGGTAAATCTTTATCGAATGTTTGCTTTTGGTAGATTTACCGTAGAAACTTTATGTTTCAAACCAGCAAAATATTAAGCATTTAATTTGTCTAAAAGGAGTAATTGAAAATGGTTCAGGTTTGGAAAGGAGATAGCAACAACAACTATAAACAAGCTGAGAAAACTGGCGGTTTTCTAGGCATAGGTAAGAAATGGGACTCTTGGAAAATGTCCGGTTTCGCTGGTAACGATCAATTAGATGGAGGGGATAAGAATGATACTCTCTACGGTGGTGCTGGTGATGATACTTTAGATGGCTTAAACAATAACGACCTTATTTATGGAGAAACAGGAAATGATTTGTTAATCGGTAGGAATGGTAATGACACTCTCTACGGTGGTTCGGGTAAGGATATCCTTAATGGTGACCTAGGAAACGATTTTCTTTTTGGTAATGATGGTAATGATGCGCTCGATGGCGATGATGGTAATGATCGTCTCGAAGCCAATAAAGGTGACGATATTCTTTTTGGGGGCGATGGTAACGATTATGTAGACGGAGGGAGAAATAATGACACACTTTCTGGACAAAGTGGAAATGATACGCTCCTTGGCTTTACAGGTGATGACAAACTTTATGGAGGTACTGGGAACGATAAACTCTTTGGCTTTGATGGCAAGGACATTTTATTAGGAGATAGTGGTAACGATACTCTTACAGGAGGACTTGGTGCTGACAAACTTTATGGTAAAGAGGGTAGAGATGTTTATAGGTATACTAATATAAATGAAAGCAAACCAGGTGCTAAACGGCAAGACCAAATTTCTTTTCTGAAAGGGTTTGACAAAATTGATTTGTCAGAAATAGATGCCAATACTAAAATTCCTGGAAATCAAAGTTTTGAATTTATTGGTAGCCGCTCTTTTGGAGGTAGTGATAATGGTCAAGTACGTTTTATTGCATCAAAAGATTTAATTCAAGTAGAAATTCATGGTGATAACAATCGAAATGTAGATATGCAAATAGCATCTACTAATGATTTCAGTTCGCTATCAGCGAGCGATTTTATTCTCTGATTTGGATACTAAATCTGTCTCTGCCACTTTCACTTATTTTTCAGGTGGTAATTAATATTTTTCACTAACATTAATATATCCTTGAAAATACCGCATCGTAACATCGTATAAATCTAGTAGAAGCATACGATGTTACGAATAGCGTTTTTTTTTATTGATTGACATAGTACAAAATATTAATCAATTCCGTATATGTTCTTAGTAAGCCAACATTATACATTTACCATCTCAATAAAAAGTATATTTTAATTATGAAATCTAATTTACTAAAACATTTTATAAACATTAGTATTATTTCTTTGATTGTTGCAACATCCAATCCAGTAGAAGCTCAAGAATTTGACTACGGTTTACTTTCAGGTGAATGGAGTCTTCCCGGTCAATGCAATACTCGACGCTATATTTACGCTGATAATGGTAACTATTATTTTATAGAAAAGAAGCAGGAAGAACAAAAATGGCAAACTATTTTTCAGGGACAGTATGTTGTTAAAGAAGGCTTTGTCGTTATTTCAGAATATGATGAACCAAGCGGATTTAGCTTTGTAACTGTAAAATTGTCAAAGCAGGATTATGTATTTAAAGAAGTAATCCCAGGAGGGGGTTATGAAAAACCTATAATTTTTAAAAGATGTCTCTACCGCTAATTTTATAGCCCTTACAAATAATAACCTTTTTTCAGTTAATTAAGGCTTATTTCTACTACGAACAAAATTCACCCCATGATAACTCTCTTGGATAAATAGGATAATCATCATAATCTTTCGGACATTTAAATGAATCTACTTTATTATCAGACACTAAACCATAATATTGGGTAATATCCGTTTGGTAGATATTAAAACTGACTACGCTAATCGAATTGCAATTATTGATTATTTGTTTAGCAAGTGAATTGATCAATACAGGTGAACTCATAACTGAACGTGCTGCGTCACCGCTCATACTAAATCCGTAAATATTAGGACGACCTTGCGGATGTTCGGGGTAATATTTATGCTTGTTTATTAGAGATATATTAATTTTTAGCTGATGATTTGTTTTTAATTGCTTTTCTACAGATGCGATCGCACTACGACATTTTTTAGTTTCGCTAGTAATATCCTGTGCTTGAGTAGATTCTATATTTAGCCAAAGAACATTTGAAATTATCAATCCAGCAGTAAACAACTTATTCATAAACGAAAATCAACTCTCAATTAAGTTCTGCAAAAATATCCTTATTACTTATCATGTTTATAAATAGAGATTTTCCACAAAAACTAGGATTT
This sequence comes from Rivularia sp. (in: cyanobacteria), assembly GCA_965234645.1. Classification (GTDB taxonomy): domain Bacteria; phylum Cyanobacteriota; class Cyanobacteriia; order Cyanobacteriales; family Nostocaceae; genus Rivularia. Next base: position 3,147,797 of record OZ248344.1, read on the forward strand.
ATTTACAAAAGTTTAATTAGTCATAGCTTACACCTGACAAAAAATGACTTAATATTACCGCTAAATAATAAAATGATTTCTTAGTCCTATTTATAGGACTTATGCTATTAGCTCAGGAATTACATTCTTGATCGGGTTATTACTTCTCTTCCACCAACCGACAACAATCAACCATCGGCTGATTCACCAAATCATTCAAACCAACCTCTCGCAACAGCTTCCTCCAACTATTATCTCCGGGATTACTACGATGCAATTGTGCAGCATTATTTAACGCTTCATACCAAATACCGTTAGCACCATAAAGGTTAACACGCCCACTTACTGTCGCTTTCTCTAATTGTGCTTTCAATGCAGGATTAACTTGCTCCAGTTTTACATATCCTTCGACATTACCAATAATCTGTTTATCATCGTTGCAATAGACATTAAAATACCACTTATGCTCCTTGCCAATTTGCAACGGTTGTGCAGTCGAGGGTAGACGCAGATTAACTATTCCTGCTGTTCTGGTTAAAGAAACTGGATAAACCTTTGGTTGTTCTGATTCATCTTCGAGAACAAATTCTCCATAAGCAACATTCGATGTATAGGGAACGTAAAACCAGAAACTAGGATATTTCTCAGTAGTGACTCCATATACTGACTCTGATTTGGAATAAAAAGGTACTATAGCCGTGAGTTTCTTTGGAAAGCCTAAGTTTTTATTCATACCGCGATCGCAACCACGGCTACCTGCTTCGGAACGCTTACCCGGTTCTCCCGTACCTTTTGGTGGTGGAGGTGCTACAAATATTGGTGAGGTTGAAATTGGACGATTTAGAGATTGAGCCTGGACTGGAGTACAGCTAAAAAGACTGATGTTCAGAAAGCAAATACTGAGGATTTTAGCGTTAAAAAATGAAGGTCTTTGTAACGACATTTTACTGATTATGCTACGTATATGGACACGTATTTTGATAAATTAAAATGGATTTTATATACGTAACTCTATAGCTTATAGCACCCTATTACATAGCTATGAGATAATCTTTACCTTTACAACAACTTACTTCATCTTAACTTCATATTATTAAATCAATTTTCCGTTTGTGGAAAAAATCTGTAGATAGCGATCGCGCCACTCGTAAATATTAAAACCATTACTGAGGGAATTAAAGCAACCCACACGGTTTGATAAAAGAAGATTAAACTAGATGCGACGTATAAAATAATAACTGCTCCTCCCATCGCTAATATCAAATATATTCCTTTCTGAAACCGCCAAGCAATTACACCTCCAACTACAGCCCAACTCCAAACCCATAAGATTTCACTCCAAACAGGCAATACTGATATTAATGGTCTTCCATCTTTAACCGCACTGACAAGTTGACTTAGCATCTGTGCTTGTACGATTACCCCTGGCATTTGTTGGTAAAAATCAGACTGCGTACTGTAAGGTGTAGATTTGTAATCTTGAAAAGTTTGAGCGGTAGTACCAATAATTACTATTTTGTCTTTAACTTCTTCTTCTTTTAATTTATCGTTGAGAACATCACTCAAAGTTACTTTAGGAGCGATTTTTAAAGGAGAATTTTTATAAGTGCGATAGTTAAGAAGTATTTGATAACCTTGAGCGTCTATTTTGTGATAACCTCCCATATGAGGATGCAATCTTTCAAAGACAACATTACCTATTTGAAATTTTTTCTCTAAATTGTATTTTGTTTCAATCTTTTCTTTATCAAAATAATGAGCAGCTAATTGCGTACTAAGTGCTGAATGTGCGGTGCATTCAGATGCAGGAGATTCTGAAGTCATTGAGATTAAATGACGACGCAAAACGTTATCTTTATCTTCAACAATATCGCTGAAGCCAAGATTGTCGGACGAAATTTCTTTGGGAGGTGATGTTCCGGGATGATCTTTAGTTTCATCTTTAACTTTACAAATTGCGAAGAAATTATTGGTATTCTTTAATCTCCTAACTAATTCAGGGTTTGAGGAAGCCGAATTCAAATAAATATCTAAACCGATAGTTCTAGGCTTTAATTCAGAAAGTTTTTCTAAAAGTTTATTTAATGCAACATCTGAAAGTGAACCAGTTCTTTGCTGCTGTTGTGGCAGTTGCAAATCATTTTCCGTTACTTCAACTATTAACAAACGCGAATCTTGGTTTTCCGAGGGACGTTGACGCATCATTGTATCGTAAGCCTGCAATTCCGATGTTTGCAATAATCCTTGATGTCTGATTCCCAACACGCTAGAAGTTATTAACGCACTTGCAAACAATATCTTGCCGATGCAATTAGTATAAGAAATTTTTGGCGACTTCCAAGACAATGGAATTACCGATGGATACTCACAAATCATTGGTAGCCAACTTGCACCGGGATATTCGTCTTCCAATCCTTGCAGTTTCTCCCTAGCTGTGCGAACAGACATATATATAGATAGTCCGCTGGAAAAGGCAACGAGAAAATACTTCAAAAATTCTTGGGCTACCTTATCAGGTACTGGTTCCCTCATGACGATGATTTGAGGAATTTGTAAATTCTGCAATTCACAAGCCAATCCCAAACCATCGCATGAATTAAAGATTGCTAACTGCAAACCGTTTTTGACAGCATTTCTCAAAGCATATCTTAATTCGGCAACTGTTAAACTATCTTCTTCGTTAATATGTATTTTACCTGTATCGCCAATAGTTTTACTGTGTCCGGCAAAGAATAAGATATTCCAATGCTGATTCCATAATTTATCGTTTATATCTTGACGTTTTGGTTGTGCTAAAAAAGTTGTGGTAGATAAAGGTAAACTCTTTAATAGTTCGCGGTCTTTTTCAAGATTAATATCCTCACTATCCCCTAAAATAGCTAATATTTTTAATTTATCTCTATGGGAAGATGTTTTGATTACTGACGTTTGCTCTAATTGTGGAAGACTTAAAGTTATTTCAGCTTTTGGATAATCTTTATCTACCAAATCCCATAAATGCCAAGGAAGTTTCCTTAACTGCATTTGGTTAGTGCGAATCATTACCCTTATTTCTTCAGATGGCATCAAATGTTTTAACCATTTTTCTCGAATAGGACGAAAAGATTCGGAGCATAACCAATTATTTAATTCTTCTTTAAGAATAGAAACGCATTTAGAGCAATCTTGCTGACGTTTAGAAATTGAGCCATCAATCGTAATTTTTTTAGCTTTTACACGGGTGTATTTCCATAAACTGCCCGAAGTTTCGCGCCATTCTTTAATTGCTGTTACTATGTTTTGATTCGGTGGTAGGTAAGCATTTGTTTCTGTAAAAGGACGTTGATTTTCTTCGCCGATTTCCAGTATTACCTTTACCCCTACATTTAAATCACCATCTAACTTTAATACAACTAATTTTCTCATCGACGGCACCTTGGATAAGATTAAATATTAATTCAGGTGACAAAATTCTCTATGGCACTAACATCTCCCAAAGTTAGTTTAACGCTAAAATGTTGATCTAAATCGTTAGAAAATTCTAATTGAATATTTTTATTGTGATTTCGGGTATGGGCTTCCATAACAGCTTCTCCATCTGCATCTAACACAGCTAGATGTAAATAAGGAAACAAAAAAGTTTTTCCAGTTACGGGATGTACTTCTACAATCACATCCATCTCATGTTCGTTTTCTGGTGTAGCTGTAACAATTAAAATTACTTGTTGCTCCACTGTTTTTCCTAAATTAATTAGCTTACCTCTGCTAACAAAATTACCATTCACACCCCTTACTAAAGCATGGTTAGCTGTGGTAGTTAACAAATCAGCAACGGAAACCCAACCTATATCAAATGAATTATTAAACCATTGTTTCAAATCAACTAATTTTGAATTGAATAGGACTATATTAGAAGCTATTGGGATATGATGCGATTGGATTGATTCCAAACACTCGAATAAATCATCTAAAGGTTGTAATTTGTTTATTGGTATATATTCCTCGGTTGCTTCTTGAATAAATCCCAAAATTTTTGCTTCTCTGAAAGATTTGCTAATTTGAACTGCAACATAACCAATACGATTTGATTGCGATTCTGGTGGAATATAAACTAAATCTTCTCCTTCTAATACCGGACGACATTCTAAAATAGAATTATTCCCTAAAGATAAATCTGCAATATCCATATATATTTGTTGCAATGGATTTTGACTATCACTAGCTTCTAAATCTGTCTCAATTCCCATAAATTGCAAATATGAATTTACAAATAAGACGGATAAATTATTTAACATAACTTGTTGTGCTTTATTCGTATTAGAAAATTGTTTAGATAACTGCTCTGAACTTCGTCTAATACTTGTTGATATCGGTCCTGAATAAGTTAAAAAATCTGCTCTTTTACTCATAATTTTCACTTTAGTTAATTGCATATAATTGGGTTTAATTAGAAATTATCTCGTAATATTGGGGTAAATTTTTTTACCGCTCTTTGAAAAAAAAGATGCAGCGAAGAAATTCCAATTCCCCATTCTGCCGAGATATCTTTCCAAGACATTCCAGAATATCTTCTTTTAGCTATTTCTTTAAAATTTGCTTCTGGATGACCTCTAATAAATTCCTTAACAAATACAGATTCTGGGTCATTTTCTATAAACTGCATAACTTGTTCGGGTAAAGATTCTGTTTTGGGTAATGCTATTTTTTCTAGATCGGATTTATCTAAACTTACTTCTAACTCCGAACCCATAATTTTAGGTGCAGCTTCTGAAAAAAAGCGTTTATTTAACAATATATTGATCCAAGTCAAAACCTCACCACGTTCCGGATTATATTTACTAATATTGTCATCTTTGCAAATGTAAAAAAATAAGTCTTGTATTGCTTCATCATAAATATCTCGACAATTTGATTTATATTTTTCGTAAGTTGGATACGCCAATTTACCTGAGTTCCAAATAGCATTAATTAACTGCGTTAAAGCAAACCGTCGCTTAATAGAATTCTGCGGATATTGCTTTACAAGTAAAACCAATTCTTTAAGACGTTCATTTAACTGTTCTTTTGACTCATCATTCATATTAAAGCTTGAATTTAAATATCTCGTATCAAGATTCTATATAACTCGTTTATATAATATGACTTTTACACAAATCGTTACGATTTGTTACAAATTGGAACTTCGGATGAGACTAAATGATTTATTAATGCCGTCTTATAATTTTTTACACGTAAAAATCAAAAAAAATTAATATACAAAATTAACTCAATTATGTGAATTTTTATTTGTAATTGTTGATGAAGTTATGCATAATTGGTAAGCAAAGTCTTAATCAATGCTTCTAGTGTGGAGCAATCAGAATTAAGTCGTTCTTATTCTGTAGCAGGAGTCGAACTTTCTTTATCAGCAGAGTTGATAAAATTTTAACAGCAGATTTAGGATTACAATCAACTAAAGAGAAATAGATAGGATTAAGTTAAGCAATTGACTGTGAAATTAAATTGATAATTAACGGAGGCGATCGCGTGGGAGAAAGATTTCGATAGTTAGTTCTGTTGGTTGTCCTTGCAGGTATTCTTCAAAACATTGCTGGAGTAATTTACTTAGCAGTAGGGGCAGGTTTTCGGGTATAAAAGGAATTTCTGGTTGCTGTTCGTCAACTGTTAGAGGTTTAAAACGTTCCCAAGGATCTTTGATAGTATCATCGGGAATAAACCAAGCTTTGAGAAACAATTTATTGTTTATTTCTGGACGAAATTGGATTAGTAGGTAGGAATGAAGTGGTTGTAAGGATTTAGTTTTATTGTTAGTTTCAAAAGAATTATTCGTTAATAACTGTTTTAGTTTCTCGCGAATAGGTTGAGGAATATGTTCGTCTTGAGTGAGTAAATTAATAAATTTCAATAAGGGTGAATTATTATAACTTTGATAGGGTATATCTTCTAGCTGTTTGAGGATATCATCGATTTGCGTTACCTTCTCTCGAAAGTCAAACCAACCATCGGGAACGGTTGCTAAGTAAGCTTTGTTTATAGCTTCAATAATTTTTGAATTATCTTGTTTAGAATCTGGAAGATTAAAAAATAAAATATTTACTTGTTGCTTATCAATACTATATTGGTTTATGTCTCTAGTAGTTACATTTCCCTTTACTAGAAAATCCTTTAAAATATCTTGACTTTTTGAACTACAACTTTCTTCGCTCATTGCTATCTAAAAGGCTTCTTCAGAGTACGTCAGCTTTGTTTGTTGAAAGATGATTTTATCTAAATTTATAACCCTAATGATTAAATGACAACCGACGACACAATTTTGACAATATAATATTCAAATTACATACAATTACACAACAGATGCCGTCGGTGTTACATATTTTTACTATCCTTTTTGAGTCAAATTACCCAAATTGATATCTCCTTCCACTTCCACATCCTTCAACATCTGCTGATTAACATCAGTACTACCCGATGCTGCTTCCTGAATTAAATCTTTAGCCGTTAAGCTTTTACCTTTAATCCCTACCGCCATAACTTGTACTACCTTAGATGGTATCTGCGGTAAAACCTCTGCTGCTAGAGCATCAACAACTTCAGCAATCTCTGCGTCTTGTTTGGTTGCTGATTCCATTTTTGCAGTCAGCGCTTCGATACCAAACTCCTCTGGCTGCTGTTCCATTAATTCGGGTTGGTAGGTGACTCGCTCAATCGCGCTGGCTGTTTCTGGAGCTTTCCGCCATAATACTTGCTTGAGCTTTCTTATTTGTTCGATGGCTTTGCTTCCAAGCTCTGGGAGCTTTTCACCCATCTTTTCTCCAACCTTTTCAATCATCTTGGTGAGGAGGAGGGTAGCGACTGCGGCGGCTGTTAGTGTTTCCATGATTACCAGCGTGTAAAGTTTACAATATATTAAATACACGCTGTTACTTAGAATTCCCGTATTGCTTAGATTTGTTTAAGTTTTCGTTTAGCGCCACCATCTGCTTACATCTTGGATAGCGTTTGCAAGTTCAATGAAGGCTTCTTTACCACCTAAGTTGAAAATTACTGGTGCAAGTCGTTCCATAATATTTAATAACTCTTGACGCTGAAGCTTAAATAGTAATTTCGTAATCTCTTTCCACACATCGAAAATGTTATGAATAGGTCTTTTGGACAAGATATGATAAGCGAAACTACTCAATGTAATAGCACAGGAATAATCATGTTTTATTTGACATACAGCATTTAAAGCTTGGTTATACAAATTATCTGGTATAGTAGAGTTAGAGTCTTCTTTATAAAAATATTTCGATAAATTCCCTAATAATACAGAGAGAGCTTGGGTACAGTTTGGGTCATCCTTAATTTGACGTACAATTTCTAAAGCTTCTTTGTACAAACTATCATCGTTAAATTTTTCTGCCAATATCAAAAGAGTTTGAACGCGATTTTCTTTAATAATGATTTGACGTGCTAATTCCAATGCTTCTTGATATAAACTATCATCGTTAAATTTTTCTGCCAATATCAAAAGAGTTTGAACGCGATTTTCTTGATTACTGATTTGACGCACAGGTTTTAAGAAATTTTTGCAAAAATTTTCTGATGATTTTTGGATTAAGGATATTAGTAATTTTAAATCTTCATGTTTTATGTAGTCTCCACCTGTAAAACGAGAATTATCTAGCTCGTAATTGAGTTCAATTATTATTATTTTTATCACTTCTAATATTTTTTGCAAAGCTTGATGTTTTAAAACTTCTGGTAAATAATCAGCCAGTGCAATTACAGAATGAGCTTTATCCTTTGTATCTTGTTTTCTCAAAACGTAAGCTAACCCCTGCTCCGGATACCAATATTGATTTTTTACCAGCTTAACTATCACTTCTGTTGGTGTTTTCACCGCCAAGCTATTCAAAGAAGCAATTATCAAACCATAACGACACTGCAAACCCACAACTTGCGAAAGATTTTTCTTCCCCCAATCTGTTTCTCCTAATTCCCAAGCTCGTGCAATATCAGTTAAAAAACCAGCCGTTTGTCCAAATCTTTCCCGTACTTCATACCAGCCATTATTCCCACTTGCTGACTCTTCTCGTAATAGCTGATGAATTTCTTCTACCTTACCCGCTTTTTCTAAATGCCAAACTAAATGTTGATGAATATAACCGTCATCAGGTAAAGTATGCCAGAGATTATTTTCCGTTTGTTGTTGATATTTATCCAATAACTGAGCATGAACGTTTTCCCATTTCATCCCCAACCCAATCAAATCACCTTGACGCTTAGGTTTTTGGGGTTCAGTTAATAAATTCCGCGCTAAGTCATGGAATAAGTCATGCAACCGATAAGTTGCTGTTCCATCAGCCAGAAAAACACCAGGTAATAACAACGCTTGACTTCGCAAATATTGCAAAGTTTCTTCCGCATCCCGTTCATCAGTATTCCAAAGTGTTGCTGTCATCTTTGGGGTAATACTTGCATTTTCCGGTAATACTCTCAACCAAGCAAAATATTCTCGGTCATTTTCTTCTAACCGCTTGATACTCAGATTTAATGATGCTTGCAAACTGAGTTTTTTAAATTTATCATCATCGCTAATATTCCTGATTCCTGGGTCTTTAAATGATTTTAATCGGGCAATTTCTTGTTTAATATCCTCAATTAAAACTTGCCAAGAAGTACCGCTTGCAACTTGATCTGCTGCTAATTCCAAAGCCAATGGTAGATAACCAACAGCTTTTGCTAAAGCTTGTGCGGACTTAATTTCCTCTTCTTGTAAGTGCTTTCCTTGCTTCTCAACTTTTTTTGTTAATAACTCTAATGCTTGAGTTTTCGTCATCACATCAAGAGAAAACGTGCTAGCACCGAGAAAATTCGCTATCGATTCATCTCATGTCGTCACCAACATCCGACAGCGATCGCCACCAACTTTAAATGCTTGAACTGGTTCCCAGCCCTTAATTTCATCTATCCAAGCGTCATCAACCACCAACAACAAAGCTTTATCAAAAAGTAGCGTATTCAAATGGGCTGAGGTTGCTTCAATACTTGTAGCGCGATAGTTATAATCACCCAAACCCTGCACCCAACCACCAAGCAGCGAGAGAACATCCGGTTCTTGACCTAAAGTTGCCCAAAGTATACCATCACAGAAATGCTTTTGGATATCTGCGTTATGTGCCAAAGCTGCTGCTAAAGTTGACTTTCCCACCGAACCCAAACCATGAATCGCACTAATTACCAAAGTTCCACCATCAGCCAGCAAACGCTGTTTCAAATCTCGGCTTACTTCGGGACGGTCTACGTAATATTCTGGTGTAGGTGGTGCTTGAAAAACCTTAGATGGAATACCGTTGGGTAGTTCTAAGAAACGTTTTAACCATTCTTCTTTAGCTTGTCCATATGTTTCAATTGCTACCCATGAGTCAGTCCCACAAATTACTGCACAAATGGCAATCGTGATTACATCAATTAGAGTAAATGTCTCTTTGTGCGCTCAATTCGAGGGTCTTCAAGATCCACGAAGTAATCCGCAATTGTCTGCTTCGGTTTCAGTTTCATTTTGAACCATTTTGCACCCCACCCTAATTTTTTTAGACTACCACAGATTAATGATTCAGCATTTCTATCGATTCGGCGATCGCACCGACGGTGCAGAGTGCGCCTGCGGCGCACCTACACCTTTGAACATTTTAAATAAATTAGATGCGTTTGCCCTGGGGAGATTCCCAACATAGTAACCCTGCCACTCATGGCTAACATAGCCATGATGATTTGGTTTAACTGACGCATCGTTGTCACTTTTATTTGTGGTAGCAGGCATTGCAACAGTGTTAGTATGTCAAACATGGGCTGTCTGTAGCTTTTGAGTTGTTTTTGTGGAAGAATATAACTCTACTACACAACGCCCTCTCTCTTCATACTCTTTTTTTGGCAAAGGTATTGGTTAACCGAATTAATTGTACAAAAGCTAAACGCCATTTGTTGCTACGCTCCCAACAAGAAGTTACCAATATCAAAATTATTAGTTCCGATTTGAATAGAACCGATGCTGCTCAAGTATTTCCGGCTGATGCTATCAAAATCAACTCTGTCAATATTTCTACAACCATACAACAGCTAAATGCAAATGAATCTGTAACGGTTCCTATCGAATTTGATTTACAAAATATTCCTAGCGGAGAATTTAACGGTACTTTACTGGTAACTTATGCCGATGGAGAAATAATAATTCCTGTAAATATTAAAGTTAAAGACAATTGGTTTTTACCTTTATTAGTATTACTTTTAGGCGTAAGTTTGGGAATTGCTATTTCTGCGTATCGCAACGAAGGAATGGCACGCGATGAGGTTTTGGTAAAAGTTGGACGCATACGCAGCAGAGTCAGGGCTGACAATGAAATCGATGAAGCTTTTACCAATAAAATTAATGCTTATTTAGTAGAAGTTGAAACAGCGATAGAAAGTAAAAATTGGCAAACAGCCACAGAAACGGTAAATCAAGCTCAAAAAATTTGGGATAAATGGCGTAAAGGTAAATCTGATTGGTTAGATTTACTCAAATCGGAATTTGAATTACGAGAATGTTTGGATAAAGAATATCCTCAAAATAGCAAGCAAAACATTCCTTACTTACAAAATATACGTTGGGAACTTCAAAAAACTCGCCGCAATTTGGCTTCGATGGATAATCCCGATAATTTCAGTCAATCATTAAAAGAAGTACGTCAACAACTCAACCGCTACTTACAAGGAAAAACTCAATATGAAAAATTCAGCGAATTGAGATTACAACTTCCAGATGCGGTAGATAATAAAACTCTTACATATTGGGATTTGGAAGATGCAGACTTAGAACAAAAATTATACAATCTTCCCACTTCCCAATCAAGATGAAGCATTTACCCAATGGCAGCAAGAAGTTAAAAATAAAAGCCAGGAATTAATCCAGGTAATTGAACAACAATCAAAGCAAGATTCTACAAATCAACAAGTAGAAAATATAGCTCGCAGTATTAAAAACCCAATTCCCGATACTCAAATTAGTCCGATTCCGGATTTTCAACCTTTTGATAAAGAAAAGTTAAATAAGTCTGCTCGTCAACGGTTATATGTATTCAATATTGTAAGTTATGCGTTCTGCTTGCAGCAGCGCTTCGCTATCGCAATTTTTTTATTGGGAGGAGCAGGATTTACCCAACATATGCAGCGAATAAAACCTTTGGTAGCAACGGGTTAACTGAATATTTTGCGCTTTTGGTTTGGGGATTTGGTGCGGAAGCTACTCGCGAAACCGTGACTAAAGTTTTGCAGGATTAGAAGCAGTCGGGAGTGAAAGAAAAAAGTTAATTGAAATGCCAAAATTATCCTTGTACAACACTTATTGCTTGAGCCAATCCCTCTTTATTCATGGGAAACATCGGTACTAAATGACTGATAATCTGTGCAGAGCTACTATCCCAACGTTGTTTCGGCATTGGATTTAACCAAGCAATTAAATTAGTGTATTCTTTAATATCAAATAACACTTCCGTAATCGCTCGCACTCTACCCATACGACGATAACCCCTCGCTGCTCCTGCATCGCTAATTACTAATACTTTACTATCGTTGTCGCATCCAGCTAATACTTCATTTAAAGGAATAGGTGCAGTTAAGTTAGAATCTTTGTAGATACTTTCAGCCGGAGTATTGTGAAAGTAAACCACATCTACCCGTTCAATATCGCTTTCATATTTAACAGTATCTACTAAATCCCTAGTAAAGCGATGGAAGGGAGTCATAGAACCTTCTTGGTCAATTAATAATAGCAGATGAGCGTGATTCTTTTCCCGACGACGATAAACTGGTTGTAAAAAAAAGCCTTGTTTAGCAGCTTTTTCTACAGTTTGGTTTACATCCAAAACATCTTGTTGTCCATCTGCAACCAAACGACGTAGATAACGCCAAGCATACACCATCTGACGACGGGAAAGCAGCCAATAATTTTCAAATTCTACATCTTCTTCAATGTCAGCAGGGATAAAAGGAGATTTTACTGGTTGTGCTGCAATTTCTTGAGTAGTTTTAGTTGTTGAAACTGGTTGTGTTTTTACTTCTTCACGAGAAGGTGGTTTTTCTGAATAATCGGATTTTGTTGGAGGAGGAGTTTTTTCTGAATAATCGGATTTTGCTGGAGGAGGAATTTTTATTTCTTCTTCTGGTTGCTCTTGGGGAGGTTTCTGCTCGCTACTAGCAACAACTGTATCCCACAGAATCCTTAACCGACTTTGTTCTGCTAAAGAATTACACCATAATAAACATAAAGCATCCAGCAATTCATCTTGAGTGCTTCCCCATCCAACTTCAACAGCTTCCACAGCAGCCATATATTCACCCATACCCAAATTGAAACCGTCGCGACGCAGACGGTTAAATACACGCTTTAAAATTAACTTGGGTTCAAAGTCGCTCATGAAACTGCTGGCGATGTATAATTTTGCCAATCCTGCCGCATTTTAAATAATAACTCTGGATAAGGTAAAGAAAGATTTTCATCTTTGAGACTTTTAACCGAGTAAGGTGATGCATCAAAGCTTTGCAATGCGTACAACCAATCTAAAAATTCGCTTGTTCCCGGTAATTTGAATAATCCGCTATCTTTACTATAATTGCTGAAATTCTTCTTCTAAAAGATTACATACCATTCTCGGAATACCATTCATAGTTTTTTGATGAATTTGTTTGGCTTTAAAATTAATTTGCGGAGCAGGAAGACCAGAATAATATTCCAACCATGTTGTAATATCATCTAATTCCCATATATTTAAAGGGAGTGTCAGTATTTTTGTATGAGTAAAATCATCTTGAGTACAGTAACAAGGTAGTTGTTTGCATTCTGGAGCTAGCTTTGATTCCGAATCAATAATAGCTATAAACTTAATTCGTAATAACTGTTTTTGTGTAGCTACCACCTGACATTCGTGAATTAAACTACACCAAAATTTTTCAATGAACCAAGATAAAATTTTATCCTGGTAAGGTAAGCAATCCCATTTTTTAACTTCTATAAAAATTACACTACCACTTTGAAGCGATTGACAAATTGTTTTAATTATTAGATTTACACAATCTATCAAATTACTATCATCTGTTAAAGATATGCTTAAATAACCGCCAATACTTGCAAGCAATCCAAATTCATCGAAACTATTATTAGAAGATATTTCAACTTTAATATGTTTAAGGGTGCGAGTTTTACTTTTTAATTCTTCTCTAATTTTATAAATTAATAGCTCTCCTGCCATTGAATAGCTTTCTTCTAACAAGAAAAAAGCTGCACCAACATCACGTTTAAACTGATTGTTGATTATATCGATAATGTGCATTGCTTTACGAAAGTCTATTTGAGGAAGATTTTCTTGGATGCTTCGATAAATTTGGTTGCAGTCATTTTGTAAATTTTATAATTCTCCTAACTCTTCTTCCACTTGCTGCATTTGCTCTAATAAATCGTCGGCTTGATTTTTCAACAGCAAGCGATCGCGTTCATCTCTCATTTGTCTGCGCTGTTTATTTACCGCAGTATACTGTTCGCTTAAACTTGCAAGTTCCTCCTCAAGCTCTTGTTTTTGAATATTAATAACTCTGGACATTTAATACTAACCTTAATCGAGTTGCTGTAATTTAACTTCAACTTCTTTCATTTGGTTTAATAAATCATCGGCTTGTTTTTTCAAAAGTAGGCGATCGCGTTCGTCTTTTGTTTGATTGCGCTGTTTGTTTACCGCAGTATACTGTTCGCTAAGACTTGCCAACTCTGCTTCTAACTCCTGTTGTTCTAAAAACTTAACTTGATTTAACCCAGTAGAAGTAGAGTCATCACGCGCACCCGGTTTACTTCCATCGCTGCTTGACGATGCAGTTTCTTCCACTTTCTGCAATTCCGGCTTGGAGTACTTACGATAGTCATCAAGAATTATATCACCTAATCCCTCAGTACGAGCCGTTGGTTCCTGTGTCAAACTTTCCTTGACGTTCCATTTACGCAACTCGTTCAATATATAATTCTTTAAATCATTGACAGTAACAAAATTACCATCAGGGTTAGTATGATTAATTAACCCCTGCAACAAATAATATGTAAATACACCATGGTGCTTATCTTTTAGCTCAAATGCTTTTTGCTCTGCTGTACTCGCTGCAATCAAAGCAAATCCTTGAGCTAAATCGTAAACATTTTTGATGAACTCAAGGTCGGTTAAATCTCTACCAATATCAATACCAGTATGACAAGCATCCAACGTTAATATTAACCGACGCGCTCCACTATCCTTCATAATTTTTTCGACTTCTGCCACAGATAAAGAGCGTGTTTCTAATAAATGCTGTCTGGTATCCCTAGCAATTAATACAGCTTCTTTAGCGTTTTCCTTATCTAAGAGCGTACCGTGACAAGCGAAATGCACCCAAAGTAAATCATCAGGTGCGATTTGATTGCAAAGTCCTTTTAATTCAGCTTCGATGTTATCACGAGTAGGAAACCGATGGTCATCCGGATTTAATTCATCGTAGAGACAAACTACTTGATAACCCATAGAAGTCAGAATTTGTTCTAAAGCTTTGACATCATTGACACAGAACTTTAACCTACCAAAGTTAGGGTCACTATAACGATTTACTCCAACTAAAAATGCCCAACGGTTTCCTGCTGCAATGCTTTCCACTCACTATTGCTCCCAACTTTAATTACGCCACATAGTGAAGTGTATTTTAATATGGCAGTTGTTTCTTTGTATATATTTTTATTGTAGTTAATAAATTTTAAAAACTTAGCTCAAAGGAAATTCAAGCCATACAAAAACATTGATATTTTTGATTTTTAAATTGATGATTTAGCAAAAGTAGATAAATAGGTAATTAGCATTAAATGTTAATTATTAAGAAGCAACCCTGATTTAGTTCACTAAATTAAAGTTACGTACCAAAGCAATAACAACGCTATAACTAGGAACCCCAACCTTTATTTCTTACGATTTCTCCCCTTCTTAAACAAAAAACCAAATCCCAAAGCCACACCCGTACCAAAAATAGTCAATGGTTCAGGGACAGCTTCTACATTGACATTTTCTACACTCAAAGCAGAAGTAACAGCAAAATCATCTATATCCACTAAGCCCAAAGCAATTTTATATGTTCCGGCATTATTAAACGTGTATTCATAATTTTGCATCCCTGTTTCTTTATCAAAGATACTGGCAGAATTTACAGTTGCACTATTAATATCTGCGAGTTTTGTAATTTGGTTATTAACTAAGAAAAACGAATAGTCTGCAAATGAACCACGGAACGGATCAGTTGATAAAGCTGTTTCATTAGTGCGGAAATTCCATGCAAATTTGAGTTTATCTCCAGCATTAACATTAAAAGTTCGCTTAATAGCAGAACCTTCACTGGCAAAACCGCCCATATCTAATGCATCTGCATTGATGCCGAGAAATTCTGGTAGGTTAGGACTAACAAAACCGACTTGACCAGTAGGATTACCCGAATAATTGAAATCACCATTATTGGCATTTAAATACTGCGTCGTCATCGAATAAGTCATCGGTAGATAAATTTGCTTGGCTCGGGTTGACGACTTCGACATCTCCAAATTTTTCCCAGGAATTATCAAGGTTGATATTAACTGCTTGGGCTGGAGTGGATAATATTAGGGTTGACCAGGTTGGGATGTTTAGGATTTTGATTTTCATACCGTTTTATGTTGAAAAAAGTTTGTAAGCTTTTAAGAAGATGAAAGATTAGAGATTGCTCTCAGAAAATGAGGTAGGCTAGGTGGAGGGATGGTGGTAAGCTGTTACGCACTTAATTTGTATAATTCTAGCGAGCAAGATGCATGTCCTGGCGGACACGCTGCGCTAACGCACTACAATACTTGTAGATTTTTACGCTATATAACTTAGCTGCACATCAGCTTAACAGGCAGTAGATATATTGTGATTGTCTAGAATGCTTGTGTAGATTGGGTTGAACCATGAAAACCAACCTACAATGATTTGCGATCGCGCTATCAGAATTTTTATTAGACATGATGAGCTATTTAACACTATTCTTTCTCATACTCTTCATATTGTTAGTTCTCTAACAGTACAGTAATTGATATTTCTATAGATAAACCAGCAGCAGCAGCATTAACAATTTCAGAAGGAATAGAAAGACCCCCTTGATCTTCTTATAGTATAGTACTTACATAAAGTTCTTTCTTGCATCTTTCTAAAAGAGCTAACTGTTCAGACATTTCATTAAGCAATTCCACTATATTTAGAAAGTTATCTTTGATCTTAGATGAGATTTTCTCATTACTTTCGTAATCTAACTCAAAAAAATTTAGTAACCAAACATCGTGAGGTATTGTATAGCCTAGTCTGGTTTTTTCTTTTTTTTTATTAAAGCTAGTTGGCTTTATTTTAGGAGATGCAATCATAAAATCAGGAATTTGCCCTATAATTCTTAAACTAACAGAAACTGTACTCATTGTTTTCCTATTTTAATTTACTAGTCTACAAATAAAATACTAAGCTTTTTCAAAAGCAGTTTTAGAACTTGCCCAAAAATTATCATAATTCACCATATTCTTTAAACTGTTTTGCAAGTTCTCTCAATTCTTGAAAGGTAAAATTTTCGTCATTTTCCCTTCCTTCAAATCGCTTCAGTTTCTCAAGCTCTTTCCCAAACTCTTTTCTTTGCTTTCCTATTAGACCTTCAGCACGTGCTGCTTGGTCAACCTCCTTCTGTTCTAATCTCTTGCTACGACCTTTTTGTGGTGGATTTCCGTTATCCCCATCATCTCCATCATCCCCATCATCCCCATCATCCCCATCACCACCACCTGCACCGCTTCCAGCCCCAGTACCTTTACCTGTTGCTTCCTCAGCATCTTTTGCTGCATCTGAGGGTCCTTTAGTCATTGGGAGTGCAGCTAATTCCTTCGCCAGTTCTCCTAATAGAAGTCTTAGCGTTAATCGCAATACTCGTTGAGCCACAACTGGAACTACAACAGTTCGTAGTAGAAGTCCTAGCTCCGTTGCGTTATTACCACTAAAGTCTTGCGTGATAACTCGTAAAAAGTAGCTGTCATTAGCAAGGAATCTTGGGTCAACTTGTCCAATTACTCCGTTTTCAATATTAGCCTTACCTTCAGCCAACACACGATAATCGGAGTCATCAGCAGCAGGATTATTCAGGTCAATCAAATTAACTGGGGCAATTTCCAGGCGATAGTATTCTAAATTATCATCGTTGATAGTACCGATAATATCGGTAGGAGTATTGATTAAGGTGCCGTTGGCTTGAAACTGGGTGAGGTCAATTTCTGTAATTGGTGCGGTAGTATCGGTGGGGTCAATTACACGTACTGAAATAGCCTCTGTATCGGTATTACCGGCTAAATCAGTAGCTGTTGCCAAGACCTCAAATACCTCTATTTCATTGAGCGTTACAGAAGTAGTATTTATTAAGCCATTAGCAACAGTATCAGGGGTAAAAGCTAACGAATTACCATTAAAAGAAAGGTCTAAATCTGCCAAACCAACATTATCAAACCCTTGAATTTCTAGGTTTAAGGTTTCTCCCGGTTCAAAAACGGTACTATTAAATCCGATGTTGACTTGAGGAGCTTCTGTATCTTCAGATAAGTCATTGAGTACCTCAAGTCTGTAAACCTGAGTATCAATTCCACCTCTTTCATCGCTAACCTCAATTGAGAGCGAAAATTCCCCAATTTCTGTAGGATTCCAAGTAATTTTGCCGGATTTGTCTATTTCTAACCCATCAGGGAAGTTGATTAACCTATAGGAAAGAGGATCGTCATTAGGATCTGTTGCTTCTACTTGGTATTCGTAGGTTTCTCCTAAAGTAATACTTATTTCTGGGGTTGAGGTGATAACTGGGTCTTGGTTAGTTGAACTTTCAACAATATTCAAGGTATAATTCTGGACTGCTTCGCCACCTTTACCATCACTGACAAGGATTTCAACTGTTTCCTCATTCTCAGTTTCTAATACCAGTTGCTGAATTCCAGAATTATTACTAAAAGCAAAAAGATATTCGGCTGCTTCTGTGGTGTTATTCGGGTTAGCGCTCAGAAGAGCAAGTCCGATGGAGAAGAAATTTCCGGTAGCATCATTAATAGCTGCGATCGCCGCTTCACTGAGTTCAAACTCAAGGATTTCGTTGGGATTACCCCCTGTTGCCACATCAAAAGTACCATAATTTGTGCCAGTGCCTAAATCCTCGAAAATTGCTGCCGATACGTAAGAATTTGTATAAAGCGTATTGGTATCAGTGGCAACTTCAAATAATCCCAAAGTTTCAATCGGATCTCCACTAGTACGATTCTTTTGCAGTTGCAACTTGGCAGAAGTAACTGGACTACTCAAAGAACTTAGATCGAAGCCAACAGTACTGCGGACTACAGGACCGACTGGTAAGTTAGAAAAAGTATTAAATGCCTCACCTATAGCATAGTTACCGATTGCATCTACAATGTTAATACCTTGATTGTCATTAGTAAAACCTGATTGGTTATCTATGCCGGGTCTGATTTGGCTATCAGAAGTATTAAAGTTGGATGTAATAGCTGTTATTGATGGTGTATAAGAAATTTGACCCATCTGAGAATCGATAACCATCCCCTCTGGGGCTTCATTAAGGTTAAAAGTAAGTGTATCTCCTTCAGGGTCGTTCGCTCGTACAAAATATTCATAAGGTTCACCCACAACAGCTTCTATAATCGGTGTTGAAGTGATAACTGGGTCTTGATTAATCGCAAGTTGAACATTGCCGAAATCAATATTTTCAAAAACTTCTCCCGCACCTAGTTCAATCGCAAACCCATTTACTATACCTGTATCTGTAATGGTTGGAAATGTTTGCTCAAATCCATCTGGAACTATTTCACGAACAATGTAAGTACCAGGTGCCAAATTTTTAAATTCATACTTCCCAGTTTCATCAATATTTACCGTGTTGGGGTCATCTTCTGCGGTTATTTGGACGGATTCTCTATTGTCAAGTACCCCGTTATTATTAATGTCCAAATAGACGCTAACTCCAGCTAAACCTGGTTCTAGAACACTTCTACTACCTTCTCCTACACCACCAAATGCATTTAATATTTCATCGATAGAAGTAAATTTTATACCATCCATCTGCAATATTTTCTGGAGTACTAGTAGGAGTCAAAATCAGGTTAGTAGGAGCTTGATTTTGCGGTGGTTCTTCAGTTGTAGGAAGGAAGTGACCGGGAAAACTACCTAATTCTTCAGTCGTAACATTTTCAACTTTTATATAAGGTCTAGCACTTAAACGACCAGTACCGTCGCTGTCTAAGAGAACAGTTGTTCCTCTCGAATAGGCAGTGAATTGAATATAACCATCACCGATAGGATTTAACCCGTTGTATCCGAAACTATTTAAAACACCCGTCAGGTCAATTACATCTGTGCGGAGTTCAAAATCTTTGATAGTATCTCCAGCATCCCTAACGTTATCGTAAACAAAAGTATCACTACCCGAACCACCGAAAATTATATCGGCTGCAAATCCACCAGTTATTCTATCTTTGAAAGAAGTACTGACTAAATTATCCCGTCTAGCTGTACCAAAAATATCGTTAACAGGTGGTTCTACTATCGATGATGCTGAAGATTCAAAAGCATCTAAGTTCTCGTCAAAAGCAAGCAGACTAGTCGTAAATCCCTGCCCATTTTTATTTGATAGAAACGGTGACTCTAAAGCTGAGAATTCAGTACCGAACTCGGAAAGATTATTTGGCTCAGATAAATTTAAACTGTTGAGTTGTGGATTTTCCATTGTAAGATAATAACTTTAATCTGTACTTGCTTTTGACTAAGGGTGTTTCAATACTTTCTGTCTATTAATATTCAGGCAGAAAAATAAATATTTCGATAATTTGCAGATGTTTTAAATAGCTGTTGTCAATTGAAAAGAGAAGATTTTAATTAAAAGTTCCTCTATTTAATAAAAAATACTTGCTACAGCCCATGAATATACATTCCGAAAATCACCATTTTCATAAACACGAACGTTTATAAATGGCTAATGAAATTCAAGTATTAATTATTCATCAATGCTTAAGATTGATGATTCAAGATGTGAGGTAGATGTAAATAGCGATTATTCGTCTTTGGGCACCCTATGTACTTCTTCGTTTTATCCCCGATTTTTTTGCGGAAAGGTGCTGGTACTTATCCCCCAACAGTATCGCTCTTTGTTTTACCTTCTCTAATGATTCCTACTTTCATAATTAATGTTTTAATTGTGAATTAAACGACAAATGAAGCGAAATGTCTATATGGCTTCATTAACATCACTATTAATTATTTACTAATTCGAGGAATTAAGCAGGATTAAAAAGTATTCTTCTCTGAAGCAAGCTGAGAATCGCCGCTTTTTCTAAAATTCCTACTAACACGTCATTGTCACGAATTACGGTCAATGCAGATAGTTTTTGCTGTTCGATTAACTGCACTACTTCTAATAAACTTAAGTTCGACGAAACTAAAAAATGGCAAGACCTCAATTCGGGGACATGATAACCGCATATTTTATACTCTGAGCGTATAAAATAACTATAGGTACGGGTAAATATTGATTCCACTATTCTCGGAAAGGTTAAAAATGAGAATATCTGTATTTTATCGAACTAAAACAATTTACCGAACGGAAACTTTTTCCGCTCGGTAGTGTTGGAGGTGAGAAATGATGTACCATACCGATTTGAAAGCGTCCTATCCCAATTACCAACAGAAGGAAATAGCGTTTTAGGTTTGCATCTAATTAGATTTTTGCCGAATATTGCCATCGATTTAGAGTAATTAATTTGTTTTTATGTTTATGGGTTATTAATTAGAGAAATTATCGACTCGAATATCTCTCCAAATATCGGATATCTGCCACCCACAGTTACCAACAGATTGGACTATTAGGGCAGTTTATGCTGTAAAAATTGGAGAAACAATTTATGTTCTACACGCTTTTCAGAAAAAATCAAAAAGAGGTATAAAAACCCCACAGGCTGATATTGATTTAATTAAACAACGTTATAAAGATGCAGTAGCAAGGAAAGAACTAAAATGACGCAAGAGGCTATTTTTGAAGAAAGTAGCGGTAATGTATTCGCCGATTTGGGTTTAGAAGATGCTGACGAACTTTTTACACGAGGTAAAATTGGAATTCAGGTAATTAGATTGCTAAAACAACGCAATTTAAAACAAAGAGAAATTAGCGAACTTCTCGGTATTCCCCAACCAGAGGTATCCCATTTGATGAAAGGAGAATTTCAACGGTTTAGTGAAGGTAAATTGCTGAATTTTCTCAAGCGTCTCGATATGGAAATTACTTTATATCTTCGTCCTCGAAACAGCGATAATAAGGATTTTGAGACTGCGATCGCACTTTAAAATATGCCACGATGTGTAAATCTTCTACATCCACCAGAAAATTTGGAAGGTAATAAGTAGGATTTATGTTTCAAATTTATCGCAGGTGATGAGAAATTACCTGTATTTTAGTAGTCTGGATATGGTGCGATCGCTTTACTGTATGTTTTCACGTTTGCGCTTTTCGATTTCCGCGATCGGTAATAGCAAAGCATTTTCAATTTGTTGGCTAATTTCTAAGCTACAACTACTTGTATGTAAACAGTTGACCAATAAAAAGTTCCTATCATAATACTTGTCTAATATCTTTTTCTGAGAATTGGTGAATTTTATTTCCTGCCCAATATCACGATTATTAATCATGCTATGGCGCATCTTATTTAACCAGTTTTTCCATTCTTTCTGATTCCAATCATTGATTTTGTTAGGTAGAAGATGTATCAAAAACTGTAGCTCAAGCTTAAATTGGGGTGCAAGTTCTAATTCAAATATATTTTGCATTTGTTTAATAGCAAATAGTAAGGCAATATAATCATCAAAAAGAAGAGAAAACGCAACATCAAGGGAGCATCCAGTTTTGGCAGAAATACCCAAATAGCTAAGGCAAACACATTTAATTTTAGTACCGAGTGTGAATAAAATGAAAAGTAGCTAAAAACACCATATAAAAACTGTGGTCTTAACTTAAATATAATTAATTTATTAATAATTTTTATCAATAGAATTAAGACGACTCCGGGTACTTTTTACCCGGAGAGCTATGCGATCGCAACCAACCAAGGATGGTTCGTAAAAGCCTGAAACGACTCATTTACGTGAAGTATGCCGGACAGAGTACTCTGCGAGCTTTACGTTGACACACAATATATTCCCTTTGTAGAGTACGTAAATCCTATTCACATCAAATAAAACATAATATGGGAGGATATAAAAATTATTAGTGTGCATAACGACTATGAATGAAGATAAACAAGAACGTCTCAAAGCTTGCCTAAAAGAAATAGCAACGTTACTGTATCAAGAAGCAGACAAAAGTAAATTGATAAATCTCGAAGGCATAGAAAAAACAGTTCGTAGTCAAATATTAGAATATGTTAGTCCAGAAATAGCCCTTTTTTTATCGAGAAAACAACAGGAAAAATTAGGGGGAAAACTAGAAAAATAAAAAGTATTGTTGGAGAATTAAAATTAAAATCTCAACAGTCACAAAAACTAGGCTTGAAGCCAAGAAGTCGGTTAAGTCCATTGCTACAAAAGTGCTGTTTAAGAATATCAGCAAACGAATCTTATCAAAAAGCAGAAAATGAAATTGAAGCATTGACCGGAATGAAAGTTGGTCATTCCACACAACAGAAGCTAGTTCTAGAACAAGATTGGATACTGCCGAGCGCAAAACAATCTGTCTCAGAAGTCAGTGTGGATGGGGGAAAAGTGCGACTAAGAGGCAAACCGAAAGAAGGTAGTTATTGGCGAGATTATAAAACTGTAAAGTTTTAAATGGTTTGAAAAAAAGTAAATACGTTTTACTGAAAAATGAATCCAATTTGAATGAAGAACAAAAAATTAAACTTGCACAAAAGAAGTATCTCCTACTCTTAAAATAATGCATGAATTAAAAGAAAAGATACGAATTATTTTTAATGAGACAAACGATTGGTTAGCGGGATTATTTCAACTAGGGATGTGGCTATCAACTGCTAAAGAGCATTTTCCAGTTAGCCAAAAAACAATTTACGAAAGGCTGGATGAAGTTATCGCTTACTTTGATAACGGTACAACCAGTGGTGTCGTTGAGGGTATTAATAACAAATTAAAACTCATTAAACGTTCGGGATACGGATTCAGAAACTTTGATAACTTTAGAATTAGATGTTTGCTTTTCAATTTTAACTATTAATTTGGCATACTAAGTACTGAAGAACCAAACTTATTGATGCCCAGATAATAGAAATTAGCCAAAACGGATATAAACCAAAAATATGTAAAAAAATTGAAATAATTAAAGTTATACAATTCTGCACTCGTTCCTATTTGAACTTGAATTGGAGAATTAGAAGCGGTAATAGTTTCTTGTTTAAAATTAGGAGGGGTTCGATTTAAAATACCCAATTCCCCTGGTGTTGGAATTTTTGATTGATTTCCATTTAACTTATTACTTGGAACTGTTGAAATAGCAGAAGCTTTATCTTGCTCGCTATTAGAAGCATTTGCAATTTGGATTGGAGATGCATCATTCTCCGAATTATCAGGCGTATTTTTGCTTTCTGAAGTTTCAGATTGATTTGGTAATGACTGTGCTTGTTCAAATGTTTGACTATCCTGTGTCCAATTGTTGTTACTTAGTGATGTTGTTTGTTGTCCCAAAGTTGCAAGTTGATTCCAACGCTCGAAGGGGTCTATTTTTTCAACAGTTATGGGAGTTGCAGCAGGGGAAGGATTAACAACTTTAGCTAATGGTTGTATATTGTTTGGCACTCTTTATCGAATAATTTTTGGTGGAGATGGTACTGTTTCTCGAATAATTCTTGGTGGTGATTGTACTTTTTCTCGGATGATTTTGGGTTTACTCGGTTTCGGTGTGCGAACTGTTCTCACGGATTTATTTGGCTTTGGTGGAGGTGGTGGTGATTGTTCTACTGGTTGTTCAACATTCCGACTCGCTTGGTTCAAGAGGGCTAATTCGGCTTTGAGACGTGCTGCTTCATCACTCTCCCCCTTCTCAAAAACTTTTGATGTTGGTTTTTGCACAGGAGCTTTAACAACTGCTTTAGGAGCAAAGAAAATTGACCAAATCATCCAACCAGAAACCATTACACTACCGACTAGCAAACATGCGATCGCAAACCTAATTAAAGGATTTTCGCTTCCTGATTGCGGGGAAGCTTGCTCGTTATCTCGTTCAATTAAAAATTCTTGGTCAATCAAAGCTACTTGTTCGGGTTGATATCCCGATATTTCTAGTTCTTCTTCGGGAGTTAATTCATCATCTACCGATTCATCAGTATAGTTTTCTTGATTATTATTCATATAAATACTATTTATTAGTTTCGTAATTTTCTTACTCCCTCATTCCCCCACTCCCCCACTCCCCCACTCCTCTACTTTCCAAGAACAGAAACTCCTGGCATCATTAACAAGGAACCTTGAGATACAGCACGATTTCCGGTGGCGATCGCACTTTGTCTTTCTCTGGTATTTACCGCATTCAACTCTGTAGCTGCTTGAGCAGTCAAAGTTAATCCCAAAGCGTTATCTTGTCGTGACTGATTCGCTTCTTTTAAGAGTAAATCGGAAATTGTTGTATTATTCTTAAATTGATTGCAAATATTTTGCAAAATTTGCTGGGAAGTATCAGAATTTTGAGAATCATCTGACATTTGACTTGACTCCATTTCTTCAAAAGCGCTCAATTCGAGAGTATTGAAGGATTTTTGTTGAGCGTTTTTAGAAAGAGTTTTATTCTGTGCAACTTCAATTGCTCCCAATCTTTCACTTTGATTCGCTAAATCTTGGCGAATTGCATCAGAATTAGGAATATTATTCTCCAACTTGTTAGAGGTAATACCATCGGATGGAAGCGAACCTTTCATAATTTCACTTACGACTTGACCCAAATCGGGGACATCAACGGAACCAATTGAATTTTTAACGAGCTGCTTAATGTTACCGAAAAAATCGCCGCGCACAAAAGAACGTACATCATTAATAAATCCTTGAATTTCATCTGATGAGTTTTTGTTAAATGTTGAACGTTCTGTTTGAGTAACTGTTTGATTTTCTGTTATATCTATGCTGCCAATGATGAATTGACCCTAATCACATTTAAAGCTGTAACTGTTATTGCAATGATTGAAATACTTCTAACTTGAAGGTAGAAGTAAGACAGTGAAAACTATCTGAATTGGTTCTTTTATTTGTAGCTTCTGTCTTTTGCCTCTTACCTTCTCTACTTTTACCTCGAAATCTACGTATGCGTTTGCTTGTCTGAAACCATCTTTGCGGAACAATACACAAAGCTCATCACCAATAAAAAGACTTTTAAGATGAGAAAGAGCGACTCGCAAACAGGCAGCTTTTGCTGCAACAGCCATTGTGTAAGAATCTTGGTCGTTACTCAAGCCTGTTAGAGCATAGAATTTGACCATCGGTTCCGGCGAAAAGCTGCTCGGTTTACCTATCGCTGTACCTAAAGCACTTACCAGTAATGCAGTAATCTGGCTGCTGATTTGATTTATTGCTTGATGGTCAATGGCTTCTGGCTTTTGAATATTCAATCGGGCAATGGAACAAAAATGACCAAAATCCTTTAATATTAGGATATCCTGCCATTCTTGTGATTTCCAACATCAGGGAAAATGCCAAATTATAGCGCTCGATGATATCGGGGTCGCTTAAAAACACATCCAGTGCTTGCATCAAGATTGCATCTACTCGTTGTGCTAAGTGGGGAGCATCTAAGCGTCCCATAACTATCACACTCAAAGCATTTGCAAAATTCTCGGTGATAGGTAAAGTTTCTAACCAAATTAGATTCGCAATGTTTCTTTCTCGCATTACTTTAGCCGTACCAAAACTGTTGCAGAGTAAGTCACACGCAAGGTCTAAGCTTTCTGCATTTTCGCGGTAAACCAAGAATACAACTGCACAGTTGAGAGGAACAGCACCTTTATATAATTTCTTCTGTGCATCAAAGCTTTCTTCCTGCTTGATTTTTGCACCCACATCCCTACCTGTTCCTTTAAATAATGCTCGTTCCCTAGCAGCTTTGGTTTGCTTTGACGATGAAGATTATCTTCGGTTAGGTAACGGTTGGCTCCTGAAATTTCTACCCAAGCTTCAGTATCGCGAACGTGATTTTCGCTCAATACTTGGAACATCCATGCAATTTGCTCTTACTCGTCCATGCTACGGTATCTACCATTGTTAAGACACCGCATACTTTATCCTTTACATAAACGCGGTTTGTACATTGACGATGTTCCGGACATGAACTTCTACCTTTTTCTCCACTAATCAAGATAGTTGTGGAGTGTTTGAGGGAATTTTGAATTTCCGTTAATTTAATGCCGCTATCTTTATCCTCTGAGATAACTAGAAGTTGGGGAATCGGTGGTGCTTCATATTTATTAAATCTGTTCCATAACCACGACCATAATTGTGTATCGTCAAGTGGGGAAAGTTCCAATCCCGCTTTTGTATTAAACAGCATTTCCCACTGGATAAATCCTTTGGTATAGGCTTTCATCAATAAGACATTGAGAAGTTGCTCTTGCCTTTGTGATATACGTCCGGTAACGTTATCTAAGAATAAACGTCCGGCTTTCCCCGTATAGTCTATTAGTTTGGATAAAATGATTAAATACCTGAAGATATTGCCTACTAATTATTTGAGCATAAAAAGCTATGGTACTAACTTTAAGATAATAACTTTTCTTTTGTTATAAAATAATTTCTGATAAAAAATAATGATGTATAAATAGTGAACAACTCTTTTATCATGAGTTTATGTAACTCAATAATTAATATTCTGACTTTGTAAAAATTATAAAAAATATATTTTTAGGGATTACGATGATGTTCCAGTTCGTTAAAAAGCAGCAAGCTTCAGAAATACTAAATATGAGTTTTTCCACACTTAAAAAATATCGTTTAGATAGCACATGGATTGAAGGAACCCATTGGGTAAAATTAAATAGTCGTTGTATTCGATATAATTTAGAGCTTATTCAAGATTGGTTCCATAATCGTCAAGATCCAATTGCTCATCATAGAGCGATTGATTTGTATCATGCTAGTTTAGTTAGTAATCAAAAACGTAACAAACGAAAAGCTTGAGGATATTGGTAAATTCTTTAAAAGAAGCGGATACTCCTTTACTTTTCCTTGTTATTGTGAATAATGGGATTCTTTATTCATTAATCAATACACACTTTTGTTTTTGCCCGACTAATTCGATTGTTTATTCTTAACCACAATTTTCACATCGCAACAAGACAGCATTTAAAAAACGGAAAAGCCTTTCTGTTGAAAAACCCGATAATTTACCTTTCATCAAAGCAGAAATTTTCGGTTGGTCAATTCCTAGTAATTGTGCCGCTTCTACTTGAGCTATATTATTTTGGGTGATTATTCTGCTAATTTTACGCGCTAATTCGGCTTTTACAAGTAATTCATCTGGATTTGCTAAACCTAAGTCAGCAAATACATTTCCACTACTTTTTTGAATGTTTATTTCTTCATTCATAATTATTTAACTTTGATTTTTTACTAAGTTTATAGTGATGAAAAAAGCAATACTCACTGTTAACTTTGATAGCTAATAGCGAAATGAGTATCGCCTATATTATAAAATCCTAAAACTCCGGCAAGAAAAGCTCCCGACTTTGCCCCGCATAATGTCGGTAAATAATCTCCGGTGAATTACCTACCATTTTGGCTAAGTCTTTCACATCTACCCCATTTTTTAAAGCGATCGTGATAAATGTATGTCGGGTTTGGTAAAGCTTCCGATACTCAACACCATCAAGCTTCTCCAACACAGTCTTCCAAGCCCTTCTACTCACGTTTTGCACATCTATCCACTTACCTTCAGGCGAAGGGAAAACCTTAGTTTCACCAGACACATCAGCAGGTTGAATTGATTTTAAGAACATAGCCAAGCGGTTATTAATTGGAAAAACTCGCTTCCTTTGCGTCTTCAAACCTGGTTTACAAGTTAAACCTGATTCAGAAATCACTACAGCTTGCTCAAA
The DNA here is from genome assembly GCA_965234645.1 of Rivularia sp. (in: cyanobacteria). GTDB lineage: Bacteria > Cyanobacteriota > Cyanobacteriia > Cyanobacteriales > Nostocaceae > Rivularia. Next base: position 3,175,932 of record OZ248344.1, read on the forward strand.
CCGAATCTGAGTAAAATCATTGCTAATATGCTTCCATTGCAAACCTACAGCCTCAGATGGTCGGCAACCTGTCATAAAAAGAAATTCAATGAATGGCGCATAGTGAGTGTAATACCGATTTTCCTTGAACGCTTCAAGAATGCGATCGCGCTCCTCCACACTAAACGGATTAATATCCGTCTCCTCGTAATCACCATGTCGTACTTTAATATCGCTCGCCATATCCGCAAACGGATTATCCTCAATCAATTGAGATTTCACAGCCCAATTGCAACAAGCCGAAAACTGAGTCAGTATTTTTTTGGCAGATAACGGACTTCTATTGGCAATTAACCAATCTCGAATCGCCACAGCTTTATCTAAAGTCTTCACTGGCAGATGCACGTTAATACAGCGATAAATTTTCTTATAATCCTTCGCCAAAGTACTGGGAGATAAACTTGACCGTTTATATTCGGTATTCCTCTGAAGTGCTATAGCAAGTGGAGTTAGTTGCAGTTTTTCTTTAACTATCTAGCCACAATGGTAAATAGCTGTGAAATAAATGAACTTACAAGTTATTGTTCGTAATAGTAAATATACGTAAAATATATTCTGTATTATACCATAAATTAATTTATGGTGTATAAAAATCGAGAAACCGGGTTTATTAATAAACCCGGTTTACAAATTAGATACAGTTGATTAAAAAGTAAAGGTAGTTCTAAGGGCACCAATCACAACATCGTTGTTATTATCATTGTGGTCTGGTGCAGTTAACCAGATAACTCCAGGGGTTATAGCAATATTGTCATTTACCTTAAACTGGTAAAACGCTTCGATGTGATAGGAAGTATCCCTGTCCTTACTAATTTCGTCGATACTCGAATCCGTTACTTTTGGTTCCATACCTACGATAATACCTGCCAAGTTCCCTTTTTTACCCAAGTCATAAAAACCTAAAGTGACTGCCCAATTCCATATATCAAGGCTTCCACGGTCAATTGTTCCTCCTTCCGTAGATAAATTACGAGAGTTCGTGTATCCAACCCAACCTCCCAATCTGATTTTGTCGCTAAGACCCAAAGAAGTTTGTATGCCGTAAGAATTGTTAGCAAAAGGAATCTGTACGGTGTTGGTTTGATCTGGATTGTCTGGGGAAGGGACATTTTCACCTTCAAGGAAGGATATAGGATTGGCGCGTCTGCTACCAGTACCTAGTTGCTGATTGTAAGCATTGATATAAGTAAAACCAATTTTAAAGCGATCGCTAGGTTCAAAAGTTAACTGTGCAAGCGCACCATAGGGACCATTAAATATACCGCTATCTCTAGAAGGATCTTCAGGTGCACTTCCCAAATAAGCCAAACTAAGTGATAAGCGATCGCCAAACTGTTGGGTAATTCCTAATCCGGCACCATCCATCTGATAGTAAATTGGGTTGCGAGTACCAAAAGCAGAGAAAGCACCTTCGGTACCATCACCATCAAATTGGTTAACAGTATCTGCAACGTCATCCGCAGCACCTGCATTTGCAATAGCTATAACGCTGGTTTGTTCTGTCAAAGGAAAAGCATAAAATAATGCATCAAGTACGGCATCGGTAGTAGCATCTTCACTGCTTACACCAAAAGCAAGATTACCTTCTGCTGTTCCTATATCGGGACTGACAATATTATTAGTTTGAATACGAGTGTATAGAAGGTCTTTTCCTGTAAAACTAGTAGCAAAGTTTACCCGCGCTCTAGCTCCAAAAGTCGTATTGTCTTCTCCGTCTGTATCGCCCTCCAAGGTATCAACGAAGGCAGCTACAACTTCACCTTCTAATTTAGTAGTTGTAGAGAACTGATTCGCTTCTATTTGAGCAGTTCGTGCTTCTACTGCATCTACCCTTCCGCGTAACGTAGCAAGCTCGGGAGCAAATTGTTCTTGTAATCTTTGCAGTGCAGCTAAATCTTCTCTTGTAACTAAATCAGCAGTAGCTGTAGCGATTAATTCATTAACTCTATCTAAACAAGCATTCAAACCAGCAGCGAATTCATACCGAGTCAATGCTCGATTACCGCGATAGGTTTGATTGGGATATCCAGCAATACATCCGTAACGTTCCACCAAAGATTGCAACGCTTGAAATGCCCAGTCAGTAGGCTGTACATCGGATAGCTGAGAAACTGAAGTTACTTGTGCTATTCGCTTCTCTTGAGGAAAAGTATCATCTCTTAACTGTAATGTTGCAGACCCAAAAGCTTCCTTGTTTTCTAAATTAACAACTGTCTCTACAGCCATCGCATCGTTACCAACGACCGTCATTGCTGCAAAAATTGGGCTTGTTAGCAGAATTTGCAATACTTTGTTCATTATTCTTCCTCACACTGAAAAACGCTTATTCGGCATCCAAACTCTACTTCTATGAGAGCAGCTTTATCAATAAATATTTTCAATAATATATCAGCATTCAGCAGCTTTTTCACAAAAAATCTAGAAAACTTGATTATTCATGCTTAGTTAACGCTCTTAAATTTATTTTCTCTGCCACTGCTAATCCAATAAACGATCGTGATGTTAGTGATTATTAGTTAGGTAAATAATACGAATGGGATTCTTATGAAAGGGCTGTTAACCTTGCTTCGGATTCTAGTATCGCGATCGAACAATTTATGATTTTTGTATTAGTCGTTGTTTCGGGAAAATGTTGAATTAAATCCATATAAATAGATTTTTTCGCGAAACTCTTGCAAAAGAAAGTAAGCAATGCTATATTCTTTAATCGTGGGTCAAATAACCCAGCCGGGATAGCTCAGTCGGTAGAGCAGAGGACTGAAAATCCTCGTGTCACCAGTTCAAGTCTGGTTCCTGGCATTACTGAAAATCCGATGTTCTTGCCTATAGGGTAAGGGTTTCGGAGGATGACTTAAATAAGGTGTAACCAAATTATTGGGTATGTTTAGGTCGATTTAGATAAAAAAATGGTGTAAAGATGGTGTAATCCTTGTGTACACTAGAAGGTAGATTACACCTTCAGTACTCATGGCTTCTAAGACACCAACTGGCAGGGCTTCTAAAGGTTCTGTATCGGTAATACTTTCTAATGGTCGTTTGCAGCTTAGATTTCACTTCGCTCGCAAGCGATACTATATTTCTACTGGTTATCCCGATACGCCACAGCATCGGAAGTTAGCCAAACTCAAAGCTTCAGAAATTGAAAAAGATATTTTGTACGAGCGTTTTGACCCCAAGGATTTAGGCAAATATAAGTCAGAATTTGATAATCGGCATATTACACCATCTTCTACACCATCTGTGTCTCAACCAACTCTGCCGCAGTTGTGGGAGAAATATACGGATTTTAAACGTTCAAGCTTATCACCAAGTACTTTGGCAAAGGATTATACTAAAATTGCTCGCTGCATTGGGTTACAACTGCCTAGTAAGTCCTTAAATGATGCCATTGCAATCCGTGATTGGTTAGTTGCCAATAAGACAGCAAATTCAGCTAAACGGATAGTCACCCAGCTAGCAGCTTGTTGCCAATGGGCGCTCAAATCTCAGATGATTAGTCATAATCCTTTTTTTGGAATGGCGAGTGAAATTAAAATTCCTAAAAATCAATCTGATGCCTCGGATATTAATCCTTTTAGCTTAGAAGAAAGGGACAAGATTATTCAGACCTTCAAGGATAATCATTCTTACAATTATTACGCTGCTTTAATAGAATTCCTTTTCATGAGCGGATGCAGACCATCCGAAGCTGTTGCTTTGCAATGGAAGCATATTTCAGATGACTTTAGTACAATACGATTTGAGCAAGCGGTAGTCGAAGCAGAGAACGGGCTAGTTTGCAAAAAAGGATTGAAGACTCAGAAAAAACGTTCGTTTCCAGCAAACGAGAAGCTTGCAGGATTGCTAAAGTCTATCAAACCAAAAGATGCTAGCGGAGAGACAAAAGTATTTCCTTCGCCCAAAGGTAAATGGATTGATGTCCATAACCTTACTACGAGAGTATGGCGTTCGGTGCTTAAAGAATTAGATGACACTATAGAGTACCGCAAACTTTATCAAACCAGACATACTTTTATTACAGCAGCATTGGAAACACCGATTCCTACCTCGGATGGAAGAACCAAGATGCTCGATGCAAAGGATGTCGCTAAATTAGTAGGAACGAGTCCTAAAATGATTTACGAGCATTATGCAGGAGCAAGTAAGGAATTGTTTGTGCCAGAGTTTTAAATAGTTTTATCAAGAAGGCAGCTATTTCGTAGGCAGATGGCAGAAGGGAATCTACCTGTGTACTTCTCGCGACTCTACGGAACAAGGGTTTAAGACCCCCGCCAAAACGGAATTGCGCTTACGCATAGCTTGGCGGTCTAAAATTAGTGGCGGGTCTGAATCCTCCACTAATTTTTCCTTCTGCCTTCTGCCCTCTGCCCTCTGCCTTCTTCAAGAATTTTACAGCCATATTATCCGAAATGATAATGTGGTGAAAAGCTTGTAATGCAAGGATTATAGCGATTTAAAATATGATATGTGTGTTTATCCACCAGTGGGAATATTCCCGACAAATCCGCATTGCTAAATCATATATGGTACTACAAAGAAGCTGATTCTAGTTCTGCTCGTAAATCGGAATGGTTTGGAAGTCGCTTCGCACTCGACAATTTAAAAGCTGCTTTATCTGCAAGGCTAAATGCAATTATTTCCAAGGTGAAAGTAAATCTACTTGCAAATGAAGAAAGATATTGTTTTACCGCTCATGTAGGATTTTCAGTCCTCCAAAAACCACCTTTTTTCAGTATTTTCACGCTTTACAAAAATAGCCTACCCCAATCTTACCCCAATTCTTCACCCCCTAAATATTAATCCTTCATCCTTAGCTCCTATGCTCGACTTTATCTAAAACTCCTCATTTTCTGTACATACACTCCTATGCTCATATTTACCTGAAAACCCTTATTCTGCGTCTATGCATCCTATGCTCTACTATTGCTTGGAATTTATTTATCAGACTTTATTCACACCAGTGCAGGATGTGCTGGCATTACTCCGTGCGATCGCTCTCAAATTGTGGCTCCTAAGAGGGGTATCGCTGATATTTACCGATTTCAAATATTTGGAGTAATATCTAGTAAGATATTGAATTAGAACTTAATTACATATTTAATTGAATATGGAAATATATGATTAACCTCGACAATATTCAACCGCTTACGGATTTTAAGCGCAATGTCAAACAATTCATCGAGCAGATTAAAGTGACAAAATCCCCACTGGTACTTACTGTCAACGGCAGAGCAGAGATTGTCATCCAAGATGCAAGTAGTTTTCAGGAGATGATGCAGCGCTTAGAAACTTTGGAAGCTGAAGTACACAAACTCAAATTAGAAGCATTGCAGCGCGATATTGGTTTGGGTGTAGAACAGTTACAGAATGGGCAGTTTAGGGAATACGATGACGAGTCTTTACCAAGTTTGCTGCAAACCATTAAAGAACGAGGACAACACAAACTCAATCAAAACCAACGTTAATGAATCGTTACAAAATCTCCCAACTCGCAGAGCAAGACTTGGAGGATATTTGGGTGTATCTTGCTCAAAATAATCAAATTGCGGCAGACAAGCAGATTGCAAATATTTTAAATCGTTTGCCAATGTTGGCTCAGTTTCCAGATATAGGACAAATGCGGGATGATTTGGACGAAAAACTTAGGAGTTTTCCTATAAAACCTTATATTGTGTTTTATATCAAGCTTGATGATGGGATTGAAATCGTTAGGATTCTTCATCAATCTAGGGATATCGATCGCTTATTTTCTGCATAAGATTTGCTTCCATCAATATGCGATACTCACGCTTGAGTCACTACGCGAACTGACAAAAGCCATTCTGGCATCCAAGAAACAGCGCTTGCGCGATCGCATGCTAAATAATGTTTGCCCGACTATCCTTGTTACCCCCGTTTAAAATAGGCTATTTATATAGTGTTCCGGGGAGTTGACCGAGATGCCAAAAAAACGTGAAAATAATTCTCAGGTTAAGGTTCAACCACAGGCTTCTCTTGGTTCCCGCATCTTTGCAGCACTTACCGAAACGGAGATTTCCCAGTTAGTTGATGAATTATTTGCCGTTATAATCGACTATTACCCAGGAGTGGGAAAATGGTTTACCTGTAATTGAGGATTTGTTGGCAAAACAGGAATATCGAGAAAGTATTGTAGTCATCCAAGAAATTTTGGATTCTTTGTTAAAACACAAACCAGATAAGCAAGCTTGGACACCGGAAAGTTCGCTGTTATTTGTTTTGATGGGTGGATTTTCTTACGGAAATAGGAATCGAGAAAGTGCAAAAACTTTACTTCGATATTACCAGCAAGCAGTTCGAGAGTTAGGAGAAATCGAACGGGTAAATGCGTTGGAAATTCAGTGTATTACTTTTGAATATTGTTACGATTGGTCGAGTATGTTCAAAACTTTGGCAGAGATACCAGTTTCCGAAGATACTCAGCAGGCCTTATTTGTATCTTGGCGTGACTCGATAATTCAACGTGGTACACCATACAGGTATTCAAGTTTCGGTACAAATGACAAAGCTGTAGATGCTTGGTGGTTGGATTGGTTACTCGATAGTATTACGATTAAGGAAAAAGGACATGCTTGGTTTGGGCAACAAATTATCGAGTGGTTAACGAATTTACCTGGAGATAGGGCACAACTGGGTGAGGAATATAGTGTTTTACGCTTGCTAACAAAGGATTTGACCGAGGTAAAGTACCAAGGAAAATCCCCCTATCCTAAATTTTATGGGGTTGTTATCCTACCAAACCAGCTATCTACACCCCATGATATTTCTAGGAGAATTTACCTTCAACAATATGCACCCCCCGATTTGTGGGAAAGTGTTATGGCTTATTGGCAAGCAAATTTACACAACTATGTGCTCAAACCGGAAACGTCCCAAAATTTCGATTACAGCACAAATGCGGAATGGATGTCGGCATTGAAGGAGTTATCACCCCAAAATTATCAAAGGCTGTTGTCCCAATGGAAAGTTCAGCATCAACGACGACGCAATTTATGGAAAGCAATGGAAAATTTGGGGTTTGAGTGAAAAACCAAGTTTTTTAGAACGACATTATCATTTCGGATAATGTGGTGAAAATACTGTACTGCATAGATTCTGGCTATTTCAAGATAAATCTTTGTGTTTTCCGCCACTAAACGCTTGCCACTAAATATTACTCTGTGCGCTAATTACAAAGATGGATTGCAACCAAATTCGTATTCTGAGCAACTATGTTTTTCTGCAACCTTTGCTTGAGACATAAGCGTAATAGTGAAGGATAATCGTTACAGTTTGCGTCTGGGATACCGAACTCAGACAACGATAAAATCTCAGCACCTTCAAAGCTTTTATGGATAAACTTTTCGACTAACTTAGAGCCAGTTTTATCAGCAGCAGTTTTTAGGCTTCTGGCTAATCCAGCATCGTTGGCATTGACGAGTCTTGCTGTATTTATTTTCTAGCATTAGGGGAGCGGTAGAGCCTGTTAAAGCTCTGGAAGCAAGCGAACCATTCCGTCTCAAATCTGATTCCACTGCGAATGGTCAAATATCTTCCCGCAACGGTGGCATCTAGCAAGGAGCCTGAATAGATTTATGTCAAAATGCTTTACCATCCTGTGTAATTGCCAACATCTTTATTAGCCAGACGACCCGATCGAGCGATCGCTCTGGTTTTTTCTGGTTGTGGGGTAATTTGAATGGTATCGGTAAATCGATTAGTAATGCTCCGAGTCCGTTATCGTGTAAGTCCTGTTAAAAAATAAGGGCTTATCTTTTAATAACGGAGTCCGTTAGTAAAAGTTAGTTCATTTTTAAGTACATAAAATATGAAACTTGGTATCTAGAGTGACCAAGTATTTAGCACGACCATAGATGAAAAATTGCGATCGCCCTTGGCGGGGCGGGAGCCCATTGCGCTGCCTCAATATAGCTGATGGTATGGGTCAAACAGAAGTTTACGGACTAAACAAAGCGTTACAGGAATTTGAAAGATAGTTGAATATAAAATTGACGGAATATTACTCAAAATGTGGTATCGATAATAAAAAGATGGAAAATTCGACCCAAGCAATCTCCAAAGGGAGAAGCTACGCTAACGCCTAGAGGAAGTATTAAGTGCCAGTTAACGCCGACAAACCCCATTTATGGAAACAGGATATAGCCCTGTCGGTAGACTTGTACAACAACTGGTTTATGCAGTTCGCTCCCGGTGCATACCGTAACACTCGTATTATTACAGCCCAACAAGTAGAATCAGCGCTAGCTTGGACAAATAATTTGACCGATATCACACCTACCATACTGCGCCAACATCCATCGGTGTTACCCATACTGAGAATGGCGACTGCACCACCAATCGCACGCGACCGCTTAATTGGTTTAGCAGGGGTTTTGCCAAACTTAGTAAAGAACATGGAGGAGAAGCAACGCATTCCACCAAAAATGGAAAGTGCATTGATCGATACAGAACTGGAGAAAATCAGCCAAGTATTCGCACAACTAATCGATAAAGATATTTTCCCTTGGCTCGATAGCGGAATTGATCCAACAGAAGTACAAATCCACAGAGCAGCAACAATTGTTGCAGACCGTTTGTGTGGTGCGGTTGCTGACCCAATTATCCGCAACGCCCAGGAGCAAAGACAATTAGCTATAATTCGTGAGTGGTTGGAAGCACGCGGTTACTTATATGTACCTGGAGGAACTGGATTAAGATTCAATACAATACAGCCAGGAAATTTTGCATTTCGACTCAATATCCCAGTAAATCTACAATCTGGCAGCAAACAAGTCAATATTCCCGTAGATGCTATAATTATGCCGTTGCAATCATCCCCTGGAGATTTGCCTTTATTAATTGAAGCCAAATCTGCTGGAGATTTTACTAACCCCAACAAGCGCCGTAAAGAAGAAGCGGTTAAAGTTGCACAATTAAAAAGTAGCTATGGTAATGAGGTGAATTTTATTTTGTTTCTCTGTGGTTATTTTGATAGTGGATATTTAGGCTATGAAGCAGCAGAAGAAATTGATTGGGCATGGGAACATCGCGTTGATGACTTAGCATTATTTGGAATATGAATATCACTCAATTAACGGAAGAAACGAGAGTAAAGCGACAAACTCAACTTGATGCAGCTAAAACTCAAATTGAACGCAATAAGCTTGGTCAATTTGCAACACCGATAGAATTAGCGATCGCAATTGTGGAATATGCGAAGAATTTATCGTCACAAAATCAACAAATCAGATTTCTTGACCCTGCATTCGGTACGGGTTCCTTTTATTCTGCACTGCTGCAAGTATTTGAGCGATCGCAAATCGGAACAGCCATAGGTTATGAAATTGATTCGTACTACGGGAATGAGGCGATTTCATTATGGAAAAATACACCATTACAACTCAATATTAACGATTTTACAAAAGCGATACCACCTGAAAATCAAGATAAAAAAGCCAACTTGATAATTTGCAATCCCCCTTATGTTCGTCACCATCATTTAACCCGCAGTGATAAATTAAGACTACAAAATCAAAGTCAAAATATAGCTGGGGTAAAACTGAGTCAATTGGCTAGTTTGTATTGCCATTTTTTATGTATTGCAGATGCTTGGATGGCAGAAGATGGCATCGCTGGCTGGTTAATATCCAGTGGGTTTATGGATGTAAATTATGGACAGCAAATAAAGGACTATTTACTGAATAAAGTCGCACTATTGCGTGTCCATCGATTTTGTCCCAATGATGTACAGTTCGATGACGCATTAGTATCAAGTGCGATTATTTGGTTTCAGAAGACTCTCCCATCGAAAAATCATACGGTTGAGTTTTCCTATGGTGGTAGTCTTGCTGCACCTCACGAGAGAAAGTATATTTCATCAGAAATATTACACAATACTTTGAAGTGGACAACGATTGGCTCGACAAGTGAAGCGATAAACTTTAATTTACAACGATATCAACTAAAAGATTTATTCACTATCAAACGGGGACTAGCAACGGGGGCGAATAATTTCTTTATACTTACTAAAGAGCAAGCAATCGCTTACCAAATTCCGGCTCAGTTATTAAAGCCGATTCTGCCCAGTCCCCGATATTTATTATTAGATGAAATCAGTGCCGATGCTTTCGGTAATCCTATTTTAGAGCAGCAATTATTTTTACTGGATTGTAATTTACCTGTATCTGAAATAGAAAACAGCTACCCTACATTATGGAAATATCTCCAGATAGGGATAGAAAGCGGTATTATTTCCCGCTACCTCTGCAAACACCGCAATCCTTGGTACTCACAGGAAAATCGTTCTCCTGCTCCCTATCTTTGTACCTATATGGGACGTACCGATAGCAGTCGGGGAAAAGCCTTCCGATTTATCTTGAATAATTCTAATGCGATCGCGGCTAATGTCTACTTGATGCTATACCCCAAGCTTATTTTGGCTGATGCGCTTTCGCGCCAACCTTCACTGAAGCGAGATTTATGGTTGAGCCTTAATAATATTTCTGAAGAGGCTCTAATTTCTGGGGGTCGTGTTTATGGAGGTGGGTTGCACAAGTTAGAGCCAAAGGAATTGGGAAATGTGTTTGTTGACATCGCATTAAATATCCCTATTTCCAACTAAAAATTTCAGGGTAAGTTACCACAATTTGCGATCGCCTACCTTGTCACCCACGAACTAGTACACCTCATCGAACCCAACCACAATAATGCCTTTTGGGATCGAGTCTAGCGAATTTTACCAGATTACGAGGAACGCAAGCGGTGGTTAGCGGAAAACGGCGTAATTTACGACTTGTGAGCAGTAATTTGTGGGGATTTGGGTTAAGGGAATAATGCGATCGCTTCCGTTACTCTTGCGAAGTATCGCATTAATCAACTTTATACTAATACACGCTTACCATTTTCAAGGTAATTTGACTTCACAGTTGGTTAATTCCTTGGCTTTTTTCACAAACTTCTCATCAAATGTGTAAAATTCAACATAGTTTTGACTTTGAGCGAGATGAAATGCATCGGCAAAATCTAAACCTGTTTCATGCCATTGCAGCGCTTAAGAAACCAGGCTAGTATTACTCAGATTCACATTTGGCAAACCAAAAAGTTTTCTTAAAGCTGTACATATTTCAACTGGTTTCAATTTATAGGCAAACCTCAAAACCCATTCAGTTTCTAAAATTACAGTATCTGGAATAAAAATAGTTTGTGTTTGGAAAATTTCTAAACTTTTTTGATACTGCAACTCATCATCTTGAGTTAAGAGACGCACAATGATATTAGTATCAACTGCCACCATGCCACGATTCCTCTATACCTTGACGGATAGCATCATCCATATCATCCAAGGATTTTGGTGTGCCTTGATATTTTAAACAACCAGCAACTTCATTTAAGGTGGTTTCTGCAAACGGTTTCTTTGGTTTGAGAAGAACTCCGTCACCAATATCAATTACAATTAATTCTTGACCAGTTTCCCAACCATGAGATTTTCGTAATTGTTCGGGAATAATTACTTGTCCTTCGTTTGATACCTTTGTTATTTCCATATACGGTTACGGTTTGATTATCTACTATCTTTAATTTTACATTTCCCCATTGTCCACTACACTATCATGCTTTGAGGGTGGAAATTACGGCTAGCGCCGCACTACGTGAACGGCATCGGTTAAGCCTTTGACACCAGTAATATTCATGTTTTCATAAGGGCGATCGCTTTTAATTTCTTCGTTGCGAAATAATTCCAACAACGGCTTGGGTTTACCCACACCATACTCAACCAACGTGTAAGCGTAAACATCACTAAAATCGGCTCGTGGATGCTCCTTCCTCGAGATTAAACTGCTTGAGCAACTTAATTACAGTCTCGTTACGCTGGATTTTTTCTTTAATTAGCGGATTCGCAACAGCAGTAATGGCATTGAAAAGCAAATCCAGGTTTATCAAACTCATAACGAGACTCCTACGCGATAGCGCTGCCGCCTAGGGCAGGCCTAAAATAGTGCTAGTAATTGCCACTACAAATGATATAGCGTAATACTCGATACTCGGAGTCGATTCTTATACTTTTCTCAATATTTCGATACTATTGATGAGCTTTCCCTTGAAGATTTTTGACAACACTACTTTCTAGGCTTTAACACTGTGTAAAAACCATAAGTCGGAATATCTTACGATGTGAAGATATTTTTTACTGGAGGCGAACGCTGGTTACCCGCTTTTATATTTTCCCCATCAACAAAAATAGAAGTACCGTAGCTTTGGTTTCCTAGCAGCTGCGTTGTTGAGTCAAAAATTGTGAATACAGCAGCCGATGTGTCAACGGTTTGTAATTCTAGTAAATCCGTAGACCCAAAGCTGCGGGAAAGTGGATATGGCGATACGCCGCATAACCTTCGCAAAATAATTGTTGAGCTTAGAATTTCCTCTAAATGTGCCCAAACTTGAGATGCAATCGCATAAGCAAGCAAAGGAGGAACGCTATTTCCGATCGCCTTATGAGCCGCAAGTTTACTTGTCCCAAAATCAAACCAATCGGGAAAGCTATGGAGCCGAGCAGCCTCACGAACTGTTATAACCCGCGCATGTTGGTAATGTATCGGTCTTGCTGCCGTCCGATTACCACTCCCAGCACGTAATGTTGGGGAAAAAGCATCGGCTGACAAACGATAAGCCCAAGTAGTCGGTTCTTTCTCCCCAGGAATAGTATCACCATATTTCTGTTGAGTAGCTGCTGTGTGTGCTGTTGCCTGAAATCCACTAATATCAATGGATTTTGAGATGCAAGGGAAGATATTGTCCAAATATTCTGTATATTCGCCCTTTTTACCCAACTCCCAGGTGTCGGTTTGAGAATTTATAGGAATGTGACTCAGGTCAGAAATTGCATCCCCAACTGTAAATTTCTTATCACTCTCCAATGGTGGTACAACTTCGCCAAACTTTGAACCAACCCAGATAGCCCTTTGACGTTTTTGGGGTACGCCGTAATCCGATGCTGTGAGCAGCCATTTGGATAAAATATAGTGTTCTTCGATGAGAGCGATCGCATTACTCGTTATTGGAGAGAACTTTTTCCACTCAATAGCTGGAACATTCTCCATCACGAACATCAATGGATCTAGCCCGACAACCAGATTGATGAATTTTATAATTAATTGACTGCGATCGTCATCAAGTTTTTGCTTGCCAGCAACCGAAAAGCCTTGGCAAGGTGGACCACCAATAACAGCAGCAATCTCTCCATCCCAATTTGGATATTTATGTTGAATAATATCCCTTATTTCAGTTGCTGTAATCTCCCCGATATCTTTACATAAAACTGTCGTATCAGGAAAATTTTTTTGATATAATTCTAAAACTTTGGGATTATTATCGATTGCGATACCTACTTCAAAACCAGCAGATTGGAAGCCTAAATCCAAACCACCAATTCCACAAAATAAACTGACTACTAACTTCTTATTTCTTGACAACATATTCAGTCAAATAAGTAAGGTTTTGCGTACTTGTCTCTATTTTATAACCAGTTTACCCTGATGTTAATATCATTAGTTATTTTGAATCATCAAAATAATAGTATTTACATCTAAAACTTAATTAATAATTTTTAACTGGGAGCTGTTGCTAGCGACAGTAATATAATTCCAATACCAATGTTATGAGTGCAAATTGGATATTGTTTTTATCTCAAAAGTGGGATATTTTCAACACAGAATAAGGATAGTAGACTGTTGACTTTGTGCCTTTGAGCAGGGGTAAAAGTTCATGCCCGTGCGATGTGTACTCTATTTGGGCAAAAGCCTCAAAAAGTATATGCTTTGTGCTTATTCAAAAGTTGCATAAGACAAAAACGGGTAAATTACATCAAAGTAAACAGTCTAGGTGAAAAGTGCCTCTGTTAACGGTAGTAAATGACCTTTATAACTGGGGCTGATTAGTGAATAAATTGAGTTGTGGCATGATAGTTGTCTCCAACTAAAGAATCTGTACTTAAAAAGGCAGTTGCAATTAATTTTGGTTAGTAGAGAATACTTCAATCAATACACTTTCTGGATACAAGCCAACTTTTCCAAAACGTGGATCGTGAATGCGTTCTATTTCTATCCCAAGATTTCGGCACAATGCACTTGCTTTTCGGCCTTTGTCGCTCGCTTCTTTAGTTGAGATTTCCAAGCCTTGAAGATTGGCGAAACCCACAACGCTGAATTTGTGACCACATGGAGTGTTAAATCGATCCTGCTCTACCTCAACTGCTTTAAGCCGATACAACATTTCAGTTTGGTGCTGTTCTTGTGCTAGCAACCGTTGCTCTTGTTCTGCCATTTGTTGTGCGATTGCGACAAGTAACTGTATTTGAGTCATGCCTTTTGACCCACTTTGGGTTTCAGCCTCTCGCGTTTTAACAACAAAGTAACTTTGCGCCGCTGCTATCTCTGGTTTACGAGGATCGCCATTCATTGCTGTCAAGTATCCGGCGTCCCTGACTTTTTAGGGTTGATCCTGAAAAGTTTACCTCGACGTTATTTCCGGTATTTTTACAAGCCAAGATAGCTCTTTCAATGACTGGCTTAAACTCGTTCCAACGAGAATATCCCAACAAAGGCATTAACTCTCTAGCAGTCCAATACTCTTGACCTTGGTCATCAATATGACGAATGCCATCAAAAGGACTACTATTATTTATTTGAAGATTTTCTAAATTAGACATGGTAACTATGACTCCTATTAAGTAATGTTTCTATGGTGAAAAGATTTTTCAAGAAGCCAGAATTATCCGAAATTCTGACTTATTAATTATTCTTCAGGCTGCTTCTAGCTAAAACTTGATTAATAGCTTCTAACCTTCGCCGCTGATCTAGAGCAATGCAATTCCATCGCCAACGTTCTGAGAACATTGAATATTGTTGTAATCTCGTCGTGTAGTAAGTATTTTTGGGATTAGCACAAATCGAAAATAAACCAACTCGTGAATTACCAGCTTCTAACTCTCCATCGCTCCTACGAAAAGCCTCAACCCTTGCCCATAGAATAGCTTCCTTCCCCTTTAGCCCTTTCTTTAAAGCATCAGCATACCTGAGAGTGAAAGCATCAGAGACGCGAGGAGATGCTTGATTCCACTGGTCTAAACTATTGACAAATACTTCAATATTTTGTTCTGGATTTACTCCAACTGCTCGAATTTTTCTGACCAATCTAGGAATGCGGCTCCTTGTTCTTGCCAAGCATCCTGCATCTGCATTTTCTAAATTTGTGCCACCCCGACCTTGGTCGCTACAGAATCCGCGATTTCGTTTTTGATTTCCAGGGTCAATATGAGAATAGTATAAAGATGTCTTCTTACCCTCTATTGTACAATTACCCTCAGCTGCACAAATTGCCAATACACCTACAGAAGAATTATTTGCGAATAAAGAGTTTAGATTCCCCGAATATAAGGTGCTAAGTTCCGATATATTTTCTACACCTTCCGAAACTAATTTAATCGCTGGCTTACTTATGGCAAAGGCAGAAATGCAAAATAGTAACAGAAGGTTGAATACATCCCATTCACGTCCTAATTTCCGTAGGTACATTACAATTTAACAAAACAATAGGTAAAAAATAACAACGCCAAGAATTAATCCCATCCAGATCGAGAAATAAAATGCGATTAATAACCCAGCCCCAAACAAAACTAACTGTTTAACAATCAGTGGTAAACTACACCATAAATGTAGTGTTTTTTGAATTACATTTGGTCGCCAAGGAGCTTTAGCTTTCATTTTTCCGCCATGAATAACCCAGTGAGCTAATGGGCAAAGTGGAAGTACGTCTTTCCACAACTCCTCATGTCCCAAATGCCGATAACCAACCCCTGTATGATGTATGTTATATTTCCCATATTTCTTGGATGAATATTTTCCAATCCTGACAATCGGAAACATCGAACATCTATGACCACATTGTTTGAGCCAGTTGTAGTGCTTATTTCTCCAAGCATTACTATTCATGTAAAAGTAATAATCACTGGGAGAAAGATATTTTTTTACTTTCATTGATAATTTTTCTCCTGCGAAATCTTAAAGTTTCATGTCTTTGGCTGATATAAAGCCTGTTGGGAATGTGAAATTTTTATTGGCTTTGTAATCAGAATCTTGTTGTAGAAAACTCATAAATTCTTGGTGTCCTTTCGATGTACGCCCTACTGGACATCCTGCCGAAGCACCATCAACAAACTGCTGGTCGCTTGCACTATGTTGATTGGCTCCGATTAGCGATCGCTCTTTCAAATCTCCCTTGTCAACCTTGCCGTTACGATTAAAGTCGCGCACTATATCCACTGGTGCAACCTGAACTAATGCAAGCTCACGACCTTTGTGCTTGCCAATTCGCCACGCTTTATACTGTCCCGGTACTTGTATTTGTGCTGCACCCGAAGCATTCATCGGTTGATAGTTTCCGATTTCCCCGCGAGAGCTTTTGCACCACCGAGCATTGCCTGGGTATCACCGTGGCTGGCGAAGGATACGGACATATTTGCTTGTCGTAAAAATTGCACTACTGCTTCCCAGAATTTGGGCATGACAGTCGAATCAATAGCATCGATTTCGCTGGAATAATTGGACATTTCATCTAGGGCAAGGTTTAAATGGTAGTCCTCGAAGGGTTCGTATTCCTTTGTTTCGTCACCAGCTTCCGCAATTCTCCAGAAGGCAATACGAGTAAATTCGCGGATAGCATTTGTTGCTTCGACAAAGTTATAACCCCGTCCAAAAACTTTGATTCCCTTCCAATGCTGACCCTTTGCAAAGGGATTAACCATCCATACCAAATGACCAAGTTTGATATGCTCGGCAATTAAATAACCAAGTTTAGAGGTTTTACCACTGCCTTTTTCCTTGCCAACGATGCCCACTGTATTTTCGTAAACGAGCGATCGCACCGAAGCATATTTATCTTCTGAGCCACCTTGTGGGGAAAATTGCTTTACAGAATCTACTTTTTCATTGGATAAAGAGGAGGGCAATCCATCAGTTTGATAAAAATTAGGGATTTGCTTGGGAGCTTCAGGATTATTTGGTTGTTTAGCCCCTCCAGAGAATTGACTGCGAACAAATTGTTCTTGGTCATGTGGAAAGCTTTGTGCAACATGCTCTCTATTATTTACGGACTCCATTGGTTGAGAAGTATTTGGGGAATAAGCTGGAGAAGGGACGAAGTTTTGACCCGCAGTTAATAAAAGCTGCGGTTTTGAGGAGCGATTTTTCCTACTCGCTAACTCCCAAAAAACTAAACTTGATGTCCCGGCGGACGCGATCGCACTACCACCAAATCTTAAAAAAGATTTTGCTGGTTCTGGCATTTCCAGTTCTACAACTTGCTGCTGAGTTGAATATGGTGTTGCTGATTGTTGAATTGTGTTGCTGCTAAAACTGCTAGCAAACATCCAGCCTCCTAGAAATAAAGGAATGGGCGTAAATATTAATTTACTGGACATTTTTACCCCCTATTGGTTTTGGTGAGGGTTTGTCTTCTGATGATTCTTGTTTGTTTGATGGAGTTGCGGGATTTGGTTCTGGTTTATCTGGCTGATAATCAGATATCTGTGCATCCTCCGAACTTGGTTTATTTCCAAACCAATCAGTTTTCTCAAGTTCGGATGCAACCGGACTTAATCCTTTTACACGCAAAGCTTCCAGCATAGCGGCTTTTACTTCTTCTAAAGATAGCCGGGTATTTTGGGCAACTGTAACCAAATTGAACCGCTGTGTTGTCTCTCGTCTACTATTCGAGATAATATTCAGTTTAACTAAACCGCTGGCTACTAATTCCGCAGAATCTATTGGAATAGTCACCCAAGAACCGCTACTAGGGTCAACATATTTGAGTTCTGCTTTTTTACCCGACGCACCAAGATTAATCCGTTTTAGTGCTTCAATTTCATAACCTTGATTTATAACTTCTTCATGCTGGTTGTAAGCCGGATTTTGGGGATTGTTTTGACTGGCAATAACGAAGTTGCTATATCTCGCGCTCGCTTCTAAAACCACTGCTTGTAATAAACCAGGATTGCTTACCAATCCAGAGCTATAATCATTGCGGGTCAAGTATTCTCGAAAGTTGCTATCAGCTGCATCTAAATTTTGAGACTTTTGCAAAAGTTCGGAATAAGCTTCTTGGGATGGGTTGATTTCTGACGAACGTTGACCGGAGAGTATTGTTGCGATCGCACTAATAACAACCAAAATTATTGTTGCCACAAAAATCGACATCAACCAAGGATTAGTTAGTAATGAATCTAAATTCCCAGATTTAATGCTGTTGATTAACCCATGCGTTGCAGCACTTTGAGCTACTTGTCCGTGAGGATTTGGCACCCAAACGTCATCAAAATCATCTTTACTAAGTTGATTGTTTTGGTAATTCGGTTGTTGATCTTGAATTTGCATGGTTGCTCAAAACCTCCTTTCTATAATGCCTTAGAATCAGTGCCGCAAAAATTCCCCCCAAAATAGTCCCACCAATTCCACCAAACATAATTTTGAAGAAAACTGGTTTTGGTGGAGAGGTAACACATACAGTAATTGTTGCAACGGTACAAGTTGTAGTTATTGCCGCAGTCGTTGCAAGAAATCCCCCTTCAGTCATAAAATCGGTAATAATTTGTCGGTCATTAACTACGGCTTTATTGATTGTCGGCGCGATTGCTTGTACAGTTGCGGTTGCTAATTTAGGTGCAGCTTCAATTACTTCTTCGACGACGGGGATGTTGATGTACTCGTTTCCTGTGTTGAAGGTAGGGCTGATTTTTGAGATGCTGCTAACATCGGATGTTCCTCCTCCCCCCAATTTACCGATGTCCCCAAAAAATTTTGCTCGAACTGAGTTTCGATAGTATCAAAAGCTTTATCAAAACCAGCAACTGTTTGATTTTTATTTATAGACTCTGCTTCCGTACCGTTCATGATTAAGTCCTGAGTTTGGCGTAGAAAAGCTTCTCGGAATAGTGCGTAACCAACTTGAGATATCGATTGGGATTTCAAAAGCAGCTGATAAAGGTCGTAATGATAGCTCCCAGGATTTAATTCTTTTGGTGAACTACCGATACGTTGCTTAAAGAACTCATCTAAGTTAAACCTTTCACCCAAAACTTTTTGTTGAGTTTGGGCTTCTCGCTGTAGCTGTTGTAGCTCTAATAGTCCTTGTTCTATGGTTATTTCTTGATTCTTACACGCTCCAATAAACTCTTGAATTTTCTGCTTATCGTTTGGTGTAACTGCGTTTTTGATAATTTCAATTTTCAATACCTGACAGATTGATTTGAGTTGCTCTAGTGGAATTTCAAGAGTAAGGTGCCACCAAAGTTAAATTCATCATCTTCAATTTCCTCTTCTAATTTATCCACTAAAATTTGCGCTAAAAAGTGAGCTTTTTCATCTTTGGTTAAGAACTCCGTAACAAACTGACGCAAACTCATACGGCGTACTGAAGCAATATATTTTTTTAAGCCCCCCATACCTAGAACACAATCGATGTAAGCATTTTGTTGTACCCGCAGAAATTTGTAAGCGATATAAAAGTCAGCTAAAGCTTCCAACTCATCGCAACTGAAATAGGTTGCTTTCTTGGGCGGTGTAAGTCCCGCCCACATACACCAGTTTTTGATTGTTTGAAGGCTAACTTTACACCGGGTTGCTAATGTACTTTGGGTATAAAGTCGCTGAATATTTTTCACGCACGTTTATCCCTATTGTTTTTCAACTGTTAGTGACGTGCAACTTACATTCACATTGAGTTGAATTGCAGTTGCGCTACATTTATGATATTTACTATTAAAACGTAAGCTACTTTATTAGAAGGAATATCCCTGTAAATTTCGGGTAATTTAGATGCTAAAAAAATAACCTCAATCTTATTTTTTGGATTGGAGTTATAAAGTGTTATCTGACATTTTGATCAAGAAAGAATACAGGAGTCAGGAGTCAGAATTCAGTATGAATTCTTTACGGCTGCTAGATGAATAGATGGTTTCAATACCTCCGTCTGTCTACAACTAAGGATGGTGTGAAACCGTAATTAATTCCCAAAGCTGACTCCTGACTTCTGACTTCTGACTTCTAATTTTTGATAGTTCTTTGAAACTTGAATAATATGTGTAAACAGCGTAGTAATATTCCCAGCGTATGATGATAAGATTTACCATAAAACCATCCTTCCACCGTACTCTCGCTGTAACCAGTTAACTTACACAAGGTCATAATAGAAGCTTTCATATAACCCGGTGGACTGCGTTCCCCTGGGTATGGTGCTTCTACATCTGGGTGAATTACGGGAATCCAAATTCTACACCATTCATTAGGTGACATCGGTTCTAATATTGCCAAAAATATCTGTTGGTTATTTGGCTTTGTTTGTGTTTCACTTAAAATAAATTTTGCTAACCAACGTGGAATATGAAGAGTTTGATTTTGTTTCATAAAACAAGGAGAGGCAGGTTGTTAAATCTCACACAGGATAGGGAGTTTCCTAACGAAACTCCCACGGATAGAGAAACTTTACACAGCTTTCAATTCCTTCTGTTTACGGTTGGATTCGGAGACAGCATTCATCCAATTCTGTACCGCGACAACTTCCGAATAACCTTCAATAACCGCTCTGACCACATTCTTATCGTAGGAATCGGCAGTATACTTAGGATGAGCAGACAGAGGGGAAGCCCAAGCAAGACACATGGTTTTGACTAATTCATCAACCTTGTGACTATCAAGTTGACTGGGACGCTCAACACCATTGGATTGCAGCCACTCCTTGATTAATTCAACTGGATAATCAAGTAGGGTACGAATTTGTTTTACTCGCAAGTCTTGAGTGTCTGGAACTGTTTCTACTGTTGTCTGTGGTGGTGATTCTTCAACTGTCGCTAACCAAGATTTGAATTCAAGTGCTAGCTCCTTACCAGGATTAAGAAAAGTTTTATCGGTAACAGCAGGACAGCGACTTTTACTAATGGTCAAAATGTGGGTATAGTCTAGCTCTCCGGCGACATCAAATTCATATTCTACGCCGCTTGCTTGTATTGGTGATGTGCCTACTTTTTTAGGACTATAAGAAGATTTACCGTTCTTTTGATTCTCCTCTATCAGCCACTCGGTTTTGCTTCGCATCGTCGCTATGATGTGACATTTTGACCCAATCATGGCATCAATTAATTTACGCTCTAAGGGGCGGACTTTTGCCCATCCGTCGAATCTACCTCCCGCTAACTCCAATTCACTAAACCACGCATGAGTTAAGGAGTCGATAATTATGATGTCATATCCCATCTCTTCAGCTTGCCGAATTGCTTCAATATATTTGGCTGGATGGTGGTTGGTGAGTTCGCAGGTGTCAAAATTGAATAAATCAGCGTATTTGCTTGCACTACCTCTTTCGGTATCAATTAGAGCAATGCGATTACCAAGATTAGAAGCGATTGATAGTGCTGAGTATGTCTTTCCAGAACCTGATGCTCCGCTTAAAGCGAGCCTTATCTTCAAATTCGATTTTGTTGCTTTTTTGAACATTGTTATTACCCTTCAAATCCTTGATTGTTGATTTCAAAAAATGTAAATTCACTCGATCAGAACACACAGAAGCGATTTCACCGTTTGTGTGAGTTCCAGTTTTATAGGTTTTAGTGCAGAGAATAAAGCCGTACTTTTAGGAAGCGGTTCGTACTTTCTCAATCGTTCCCATTCTTCGCTAATCAATTCGTCGAAGGGTTTATCTAATAATTCTTCGCAATTCTCGTTGTTTGTATCGGTGATAGATGTAATTTGTGTGGCTTCTATTGTAAAAACTTCTACCATCCACAAAGACCATACTGCGTCAGATATGGAATTACACAGCACTTGCAACTGATGTTGAGATGATGCTCTGACTACCCACCATTTACCGTCAGTGCAACCAACTTCGCCTAGCTTCACCGAGTTGTAGTAAATACCTGAGTCGTGCAAGTCAAATCCAAACTTTTTGCATTCAGTAGCAATCTGCGCCATCTGTTCGTTATCAGTATTAACTGGCTCTACTTCTTGCTGTTGTTTCGGTAATGTTCCTTTTTTGTAATGCCAGATGATGTAGTCGCAGCACTTCATCCAAGTGTTTGCTCGGTGAATTTCTACGTCATTTATTACTACTACCCAGCGTTGCGTTACAAAATCGCTATGATCATGGGTAATTCTAGCTATTAATTTGTCGTCAACGTGGATTTCATGGTCGTAAAATGATATCTCAACTGTCCTAATACTGCTTTCATCACTCGTTTTCAAGTCTGTAGCGGTTTGAGAACGGAATTTGTGCAAATCACTTTTAAGCACTTGTGGAATATCGCTTAAATGCGTCATAATATAGATTAGAGTAAGGATTCAAAGGGCGATCGCATAAGTTTTCCAGGCTAAGGCGGTCGTCTTTTGTTTTACATATCTATAATAACAACTCAAAGTACAAAAATTAACTAGGAGTACAAAGTTTTTTAGAAACTTCTACACGTAAATCTGACATTATCTCAATCAACTCTACATCAAGAATTTGGGCAATAGCCGTAATAATTTTAGTTGAGACTGACGCTGCTTCTCCATTCTCTAGTTTTCTTATGTATTCTTGGGAGCATTCAACTCCTGCATCTGAGAGCATATCTGATATTTCGCGCCTAGACTTCTTACCCCTAATAGTTTTTAGACTTCTTCCACATTCTTCGTTCCATCCAAGCATAACAACCCATTCTATTGGAACCATAATTACCTCTTTAATATTTTTTGATTTTATATTTGCACTTTCAGTTGTCATGTGGCAATATATTTTTGTACTGTGAGTTCAACCAACCAGCTCAGTTATACAAGAATTTGTTAACGGCATGAGTATTCAAGCCGTCAGTTTAGTTTTGATTTCCTAACTTGGATTGGCGTTTCCTAATCCGATTGTGCCTTCTAAGAGAGGTTTTTATCTCATAAGCAAGCATAAGCAAGCTCCAAAGCTTTATTTATCTCACGTCTCTAAAATTTCTACAAATTGAGAAGAGTTTACACGCAACTCTCAATCAACAAATTTCATAGACACAAATAAATGCAGCAAATAATGTTCATTGGCTGCATCAGTTAATGTACCGCTTTATTTAATACTGGAAAAAGGAATTATAATTATGAGCAAAATAAAGTTTCATGTCAAAGACGAGCTAGGGTTCTGCACGCGCTTAAATGATGGAGTAAGCGGAATGACCGTAACCGCACTTGCAGATTTTTGTGGCACTCTCCAACAGGCAATTACTCAATTACTTAATCGTATTCGTGATTCTAGCCCCATCATGAATGAGCTACCAGAATCTCTCAAAAGCTTTGCTGGAGAAGAATGGAGGCTCATCACGAACGACGAGCAAAATAGCTTATTCGTAGTAGACGAACTTTGTCATGCAATCCTTGAATATTACGCTATTGACGCAAGAAAATATAAAGGTAAACAAGTTGCAATTAATAATTACCGAATGGTTGCTAGAGCCGGATTAAGAGTGTTTATTTGGTCACAAACGGGATATTCTCCTTACACTTTGAATCAAGAACAGTTAGCACTACTTAATTCAATACCTCGGCTGCAAGAAGCAATTACTCAACTCCAATCCCAAATACAAAATTTACTCCCAGCTTCAAAAGTAAACTATATTCCACCAGGATGGGATGCGTCCGTATGGAACAAACTGCCTCCACAAGATAAACGTCACTTCCGTTTTCTGCATCGTCGCCGTGGTTTTAGACCTGATTCCCGTACTGAGTTACCTTTACAAGAACTCACAGAGCAATTCAAACAGAAGCAGAAAGACGAATTAAAAACTGCTGTGGTCGAGATATCACCTGAAAAAAAACAGAGACTCGAAGCCTTGCGGCTTGAAGCGTTAAAACTATTAAGGGAAGGAGAAAACAATGACTAGTTTTACTTCCGCAACATTGGGAGAAATTAATCCCCCAATCAACATCCTCAAAGAGTTTCTTGCCACATTCAACCGTCGTCAGAAGTGCAAGGCTGCAATACTGTCGTGGCTTGATGGAAAGCACTATTACGGCAATTGGATCAGAATTACTTTTGAGAAGCTGGCTGATATTCTGGGCTACTGTCGGGAAACAATCAGCAAGCATATGAAAGAGTTGATAATTGAAGGGTTAGTAGAAGATAAACCATCTCATCGATTTCCCAAAGATACTGCTTGTGAATATAGACTCAACCTGGAAAATATCATGGAAACCATAGAGTTTTGTCGATGCGAAACAATAGACGTAGATGCGCCAAATATTTCAGGTGAATGTGCAAATAATCCGCCAACATATAAACCTTACTTAAAGTTTTCTGAAAACAACAACACTGCTGCTGAGGAAGATAAAGTTGATGAACTAGAAGAAGAAACCCAAATACCTCGCTACGATGATAAATTAGAAGAAATCAACTCTGATCAAAACACAGATTCCAGTGTTGATCAACTTACCCAAGTTCAAACCGAAGTCATTACAACTTCAGAAAAGTCTGTGAAGCGAGAGATAAAAGAGGTTTGTGCTGAGTTGAAGCGATTACGAATTAATCCAGACCCATGTTTAGGGGTAATTAAGAAGTATTGGGATAATGTGAATGGGGCGATCGCTCGTGTCAAGGAAGCAATTCATGAAGGATGGTGCGATAATCCTACGGGTTTGTTCATCGCAACTTGTAAAAATGGGGAAAAGCCGAAAAATTCTGTTACGGACGATGTGAAAACTTGGTTTGAATGGGCGAGAAGAGAAAGAATAGTAATTGCGATGTCGTGTGGAATGGTGTATACGCCGGATGGGGAAGCTGTGGAAATTGGCGAGATGGTGCGGCGGTATCCGCTAAATTGATCGAGGAACTTGCTTACCGACTTATCTTAACAATTGCATCCTGGATTATAGGTAGCATTATGTTATTGATTTAAGAATAAACTGAGTTCCTAAACTACCAGATACTTATTATGAATAGTAAAGAATTTTTAGATTGGACAAACAAACTTACTCAAAAAGCACAGGAAGGAGTAAGAGAAGAAATTGCCGAACACAAGCAACACGGTTTAGATGTTTTTTATACGCAAGGAGGGATTCCTATCATGGAAAAGCCTGATGGTACTAGATATGAATATAAAATGATAGATGACAAACCAGTCATTGTTCGAGAAATTAAATCATAAATTATTCTGCACCGTAGTATATTTATCAATATTTTACGGAAATAACTATTTTTATAATGTCGATAATAGTGAAATCAAAACCCAGTTTAATAATTATTGCTGGTTCCAATGGTTCCGGAAAAAGCACTTTGACACGAAATACGCTTGCTAAGTCTAATCTACCAATAATAGACCCAGATGCCATTACAAGGAGTATAAATTCCTCTTCGCCAGAAAGTGTTGCGATTGCAGCAGGAAGACAAGCAATTAATCTTACTAATAGTTATTTAAACAATGGTCAAAGCTTTATTGCTGAAACGACTTTGAGCGGTAATAATTATTTAAGGATAATGAATAAAGCGAAGAAAAAAGGATTTGAAATAAATTTAATATATATTGGTATTAATAATGTTGACACTAGTATCAATAGAGTACAGTTAAGAGTTAGGCGAGGAGGGCATAATGTAATGTATTTTCAAGTGATATACGTCGTCGCTACTTACGAAGTATGTTAAATTTATCGAAAGCTTTGGAAATAGCAGATAAAGCTATAATATATGATAACTCAACAGAAGCAGGGCATGAGAAAATCCTGTTATTTGAGAGTAATCAAATAGTTCAATCTTCCGGAGAAATTCCGCAATGGATAACGCAGTCTTTATCACATAAATTGTTTAATTCATATAATAGTAGGTTAAGAATTGTACAAGAAGTATATCCTACGATTAATAGTTTTAAAGAGAAATTATCAGATAGTTTTATGGTAACTAGTCCTAACGTTCAAAAACTTGAAGGTAGTAAATATAAGATTATTATTGATAATAATTTAAAAGAATTAACACTATCCGCAAAAGATACAATAAATGATTTGTTTGACTATAATCAATCTAATAATCAGGTGATATTCGTTTCTAATATTAACGCTACAGACAAAAGCATTTGGTTAAATATTTCGCAAAGGTTTGATCTAATTAACGATTTAGCTACAGCGATGCAATTAAATTTTTGAATTTCATATGGCATTGGGACAGTTTATTAATTATCGCACGGCATTACGCTCATAAGAGCCACATAGAATTTTATATTCAGCGGTTCCATCAGCAGTTTATAATGATTTATTTAATTTCCCTTTTACTCAAATAGTTGTGAGTGAAAATAATTTGAAAATTCTTATTTATGATATCGAGAAAGAGGAGATTATCGAATGGTTAAATTAGAGAAGTATCGAGAAAAGGTCAAAAAAATATTAGTAAAATATTCTCAGTATAAACCAATCGGTTTCTTGAAATAATCTTCTAGCTTTATTGTAGTAGAAATTGGGAGTACCACTATCTGCCGTTACCCAAACAGCTAATGTTCCTAAGTTATTACAGGCATTAAACCACTCCATCGTAAGCCCTTCGGGCTGGCTTAGCCTACGCCCTGTTTTGATGTAGCAATTTTATGCAGTATTAAACGGCGATCGGCTTTGGCATTGCAATAAAATCCCAAGTTTGAACGCTACAATTAAGGAATAGAAGCGTTTTGGTCGAAAAGTAGCTGTAAATTTTGGTCATATACAAATTCGTTGCTCACTTCTACTTGGATTTTGGGAAGAGGATTGTTGGTGGTGATGTCCGTTTGCTTCGGAACTAATAATGTATAATTACCAACGGGAATCCCGTCTAAACGATAAAGTCCAAATTCGTC
Source organism: Rivularia sp. (in: cyanobacteria) (assembly GCA_965234645.1). Classification (GTDB taxonomy): domain Bacteria; phylum Cyanobacteriota; class Cyanobacteriia; order Cyanobacteriales; family Nostocaceae; genus Rivularia. Next base: position 3,202,828 of record OZ248344.1, read on the forward strand.
AGTCCAAGCAGCTGCCACTCTTTTTCCTTCTCGATTGATTAAATCCAAACGCATATTCGCAACCGGGTTTCCTGCGGCATCAGTCAACCGCCCTGCTATGCCATATTCGGCGGCTGCGGTAAAATCTAAGCTAGTCACAGCAGCGCTCGCTACTTCTGCAACTACAGTGTTTTTCTTTACAGTTAGTTCGATTGGCAATTTTTCTGGGTCGAGTTCGACTGTATATATACCTTCGGGTAAATTCCCTACAAAAAAGTTACCCCTGGCATCAGTTTTTGCTCCACCGACGTTTTTACCACGGTTATTGATGATTCTAATAATTGAATTCCCTAAGTCAAAACCTTTACCACCTTCTACAATAATTCGTCCCGCGATCGCACCTCTTTGTTTTCCTAAATTCGTTGAGCTAGCAGGAGAAATTTTACTGCCAGCGAAAGATAAATCTGATACCAGTGAAATAGATAAACGCCGATCGCCAAATCCCCCGAAACTGTTTTTACTTCTACTGGGTATACCTTGATAATCGACTCTAGCTAACAATCCTGGTAACACCTGCATATTTGCACCGACAACTGGCGCTACCGAACCATCACTATAGGCTAAACCCAACCGCCAACTTAAACCATTGAGGTTGAAAGCATTACGGTTGAGAGTCGCAGAGTAACGTGTATCAAAATCTCCACCAAATTCGCTACCGAAAGATAATTGGTATTGACGATTCAAATCATAGCTAAAATCGGAAAAGTATCTGTTGTTATAAGTATTAAAAGATAATCTGCTGGCTTGGTTGATTCGATACAAAGCGTTAAATAGATAGCCTCCTTCAATATCAGGTCTGCCGCTCAAATACATCCCTGACATGGGTCGGATGCTAAAAGTTGGTAAAATATAATCAGCCGATTTAGTATCCTCTTGGCGACTGCGGGCGATAAATCCCAAGTTGAAAGTGTTCGCGAGCCTGTATTTTACTTCCAAACTGTGATTATAGAGACTGCGCGATCGCCTGCTTCCTGTATATCCATTCGGAAATAGCTGAGTATTTCCGATAATTTGCCAGCGTTCCAATTGAAAATCTAAATCTGCTATGTATCCCATTTCACCACGGGAAGTACCAACACTCGCAGATAAAATTAAAGGATTTGCTAATCGCCAAATTAAACCTGCTTGTGCTTGAACTGTATCGGGAAGCGTTTGGACACCACCTTCAAAGGTCAAATTTTCTGAAAGTCCCTGTCGTAATTGATAAAAAGCGGTAAATTTTCCGGCTTCGGTGGAATTAAAATCATTAAATAAACTATCTTGCGCCAAATTACCAGTTAAACCCAAACCTCCTAACTGGACATTTCCCCCAGATGGTAATAACAAATCAGAAGAATTCAATCGCAGCGCCCGAATTTCTATTGGTACATTTGGATTATTACGGTCAAAAACGAGTAATTCGATTTCATTGCTTTGACCAGTTGGTAGATTAACATTAATAAATTCATATTTTCCGTTTAAACCAACCTGCTGCTGGGCAATGGTAATGCCACCAACTCTTAACTGTACAAAACTTGCAGGAGGTGCCGCACCTTGAAACGTTTGTATTGGTCGCGAACGTCTGGGTAAAAGTTCAGAAGCGCTGTAAGTTTGATTAAAACGTTCTGCTGGTAAATTGCTAAAGCCAAATTGCGCTCCAGTTAGAGTAATACCACTTAATAATGGATGTAGACCAAGTTGCTGCTGACCTACCTGATAGCTAAATTGACCGTTCTTTTTGTAATAAAAGTATTCAGAGATATTTGGGGAGTTAATAAAATTATTATTCAAACGGACGCGCCAGGAACCACCACCTAAACGTCCTCCTAAAAGTGAAGAAGCTCGAAAGCTAGTATCACCACCACCTGTACTAAAATTGAGTTCTTGTCTATAACTAGAAAGACCGCTGCTAGGAGGGAAAAATTCTGGTTGTAATTTAACTGCTTGTCGAACCTCGCTACCTTCTCCCCACGGTAAATCAATAATTAATGCAAAGTCAAAGGTATTTAGCTCAATCTTTGTGAATAACTTTTCTTTGAGGACGCGATCGCTAATATAACTAATACCATTAATTTCCTGTAATTCATCTGGTGCCAGTTGGATAGTTCCCAAAGGTGTTTTTAACTGACTAGTGTTACCATTTGTCTCAACAGTAAACTTAGCAAGTTTGGCAAAATCTAAAAGTGGTAGAAGTAAAGTATCTCCTTGTCGAACAACATCTAAATTCCCAACTTCGCGTTTATTGATAATAATACCCAGCAGTAAACTATTTGCTTCAGATGTAGCGATTTCGGCATCAGCAATTACCGAAATATCATCCGTTTTAGCTACTTCTGTTTTTGGCACCGTTACAGGTTGTTCTTGTAAGTTGATTAGAGCTTTTTCAGCAGATGCCGGATTAACAGGTTGTTTTCTTAATCGAGTTAGTAAATCTTCAGATATTGGATTAATTGATTGTTCTGCTAATTTAACGACTCGATCTTTTTTTTGCAGATGATTTTGACGTTCTTTCTTCAATCTAGCTATCAAGTTGCTGCTTGCTTTTGCGGCGAGAATCTCTACAGTTGGACTTTTAATTGGTGAGGAAAATTCTGATGGGACGGCCCAAATAGTTGAACTAGAATTAGTCTGACTATTATTAGCAGTGGGAATAGTAGAATTTTGTGAGATTGCGATTGTTGGGGGTTGGGGAGATTGATAAAACATTATCAAATATAATCGTATATATAGATAGCTAAGAGAATAACTGAGTATTAGATCCCCGCAATTCCCCTTAAAAAGCAGGGCTAACAGTTATTTAAGTCCCCCTTGCTAAGGGGGATTTAGGGGGATCAATTCTAGGAAATCAGTATCAATTATCTATCTGTTACGAAGCTGATTTTTGAGGTTGCCAGAAGAACGTCTTGGTTGATTATTACGTCCTCTATCAGAAGTATTAACCTTTGCCGGAACCGTAAAATTTACACCTTCATCAATTTGCACACCGCTTAATTCACCATTCAAATCCAAGACGTAATTACCAGGAGCTAATTGTTGGCTAATATTTAGGATTAATTTGCGCCGGGTGCTGGGTAATACTGGAGTTGAAGGTAAAGTACCAACTGTTACCATACCGTCAGGAAGTTTTGGCTTGGCTTTGTCTAATTGATTTATTTGTTGGGTATTCTTAGCGCCGGGATACTTAGTGGCTTGCCAAATTGCATACTGTCCATTCATCCGCACGTAAGCTGTACCTTGACTTGAAACATCAAAAGTTGCTCGAAGTGGAGCGTTTTTACCATCTACTGCAATTGAATTAACTACGCCAACTTTTTTGATTTCACCAACATAAGCATACACGCCAACGCCATAACGTCCAATAACTTTAACTGGAGTTTTTGAATCTCCATTGTTTGGAACTTCTTCTACATAAATCAGAGCGCGGTGTTCTCCTGCTTGAGGTTTAATGCGCGGACGAATTGAGAAACGTACCGTTTGAGACTTTCCCGGAGGAAGAGTAAATTTTCCAGGATTGACGAGAATCCATTTTTCTAAAGATTGTTCGCTTGGTGGTACAGGTTGAATTTTGTTTTTTTCATCTAACATCCAACTTTGAACGTAAAGTTTGAAAGTAGCTGGTTTAGAACCAATGTTGACAACACGAAATACTTCTGTTGTAGGTTTTTTTTCGTCAAGTTTCAACTCAAAGCGGGGTGGACTGACTCCAATTGATAGTGCCTCAGCGCTAAAATGAGGAGCTATTAAAGCCCCTATCGCTAAAACACTAGCGCAAATTTTTTGTAAACTTTTAAATACGATTAGTTGCTGATTCATTAATCATTAAAATACTTAACTAAATAGGTTGGTGTTAAAAAACAAACTATGTAACGCCGAGGTAAAATTCCTACAACGTTATATTCCTACTCCCCAACCGAGAGCGGTAATTTTTTTCACTCACCTACTTATATTCCTGTAACTGTTATCCGCAAATCTCCAGAATAAGTTCCTGAAGCTTTAATTTCAGATAAGTCAAAAGTAAACTTTACATCATCTGTTATAACTGTTGTTGAGTCTTGAATAACACGTAAATTTACTGATTCGATTTGGGATACGCGGATTTTTGAATTACTGACTGTAGGATGATTGAGGCTATTTAATTCATATTGAACAGTCAAATCATTCTCAGAAGTACCGGGGGGTACTTGCATTTTCCACAGATTGTTGATTGTTTTCGTTACCTCAGTATTAATGGTAGGTTTTGGAGCAGTGTCTAATGATGATCCACCGGGAAACTGCCCATTAGGCACACGCTGAATAAGCTGGCTTGACCCGATAATATCAGTTGAAGAAATATCTATAAGTTCGGTATTATCTTGCTGAGGTGCGCTTTGTGCAAGGACTATCTCTCCATTGTTTATTTGAAATAGACAAAGTAGACTTGTCAGCGTACTAATAAGGAATTGCCGTTTCATTAAGTTTCTACGTTTGTCACTAGGCTAAATAAAAAAAGCCATTTGGGAATAGATATGCATTACCTAAATTCTAAAAACTTTGAAATATGCAATCTAAGTTCGCATAACGTGACTTAGATTGCGTAAAATTTTTGGAACATAGCAATATATCTTTTTAAGATAAATTGTTCATAATTTCGTGTGAACTAAATCGCTCTTAGAGCAACTTTTTAATTAAAATCTTGCTATGAACCTATCTGTCAATACTAACTTCGACTTTTCCGCTCTGAAAAATTGAAGAGTACAATTAGATGCGATTATACGCCTTCAGCCGAGACTGTCAACACTGCACCAGTATAAATTCCTGACTCCTTAACATTATTCAAATCAAAGGTGAAGTCCATCGACCCCGGCAGAGCATTTGTACTATCAAGTCCAGGAGCAGTTTCCGTTACTTTTGCCTTTCCTGCTGCTAAAGTCATTGTGGAAGTAGGGTCATTACTACTAGTTAAAGTACTATTAGTCAATGCAGCACCATGCTCAATTTTTCCTGTGGAACCGCCGATACCCCAAGTCCTATAGACTAAAATATTAGAAAAAGTTTTGTTCGTTTGACCAGAAGTTGTTGCTGATAATGGAGGAGTAAGTGTACTACTACCAGCTGTTACAACACCAGAACCAGGACCTCCTTGAGCAGTTGTTTGGATTAGTCCAGGAGTGTTAGTTGTTAAATCAGCAGCATTCATATTAAAAGTAATATCAGTATAAGTTTCTAAAAAGACTATATCTGGTACAACAGCTTTAATTTGTACTTCTCCAGTTACCGCTTGTGCATATACGGATTTAGAAACCAGTCCATTCGTCAGGACAGCAATGCCAAAAGTTAATGCAGCCAAAAAAATCTTTTTCATGTTTATATACTTTATGATTTATAGTTTTTACGCTTCAATTTATAATTGATCTAGTAGAGATAACACCTCAGAATAACTACTAAAATATACATATTATAGTAAGTAACAATAAGTAGTATTACATAGAATATGTAAGCGTTACGAAAAAGGCAGGGGGCAGCCCCAATGAAAAACAAGAAAGCACCAGCAATTACCTAAGAATAGCCGGGGAATCAAATTCCCCGTCTCAAAGCAAAAGTCTTCTAAAGAAGACTAAAAACCTTCCCCAGTCCTCTTTAGAGGACTTTCGCTATTAGACAGAGAGCAGCGCGTTGCGCGGGTTTCCCGCGTTGTAGCGACTGCGGAGGATTTTCAATTCCTGGCGGATGTGGAAACAAAACTGCCGTGGGGGATAAAACGAGCGGATGTGGAAACAAAACTGCCGTGGAGGAACAAAACCCAAAATCTCGATTCCAACCCAAACTAAAAATTCCCTGGCTCGGACGACAATTCCATAACTTTTTGCGGCTCAAACCATAGCTATTTTTCACACCAATTCGGGAACTATATAAATGTAAATAAATAATTATTTCAAATATATGTCTCTGTGGCGACTTTATTATCATATCGTTTGGGCAACGAAACAACGCCAAAATTTTATTAAACAAGAACTTGAGCTTGAACTTTATAACTATATTATCGGTAAATCAACGGCTTTAAATTGTATAGTTCATGGAATCGGTGGTACTCAAAATCATATTCATCTAGTCGTTTCCATACCTCCAACTCTTGCCATTTCAGAATTTGTCAAAAAAATAAAAGGTAGTAGTTCTCGTTATTTGAATCAAGATTTGAATCCAAATTCAATTAAATTCTCTTGGCAAGAAGGATATGGTGTTTTTTCTTTAGGTAGTAAACAACTTAATCAAGCTTTAGCTTATGTTAAAAATCAAAAACAACATCATGCACAAGGAACTACCAACGTGCATTTAGAAAAAGTTACCTTTAACGATTAATCATTTGTAAACCTAATCAGAAGAAGCGGGGAAATTTGGGTTTCCCATTCAATCTAAGCCGGGGAATGGAATTGCGGGTTTCCCATTCAATCTAAGCCGGGGAACGGAATTGCGGGTTTCCCATTTAATCTGAGCCGGGGAATGGAATTGCGGGTTTCCCATTCAATCTAAGCCGGGGAACGGAATTGCGGGTTTCCCATTTAATCTGAGCCGGGGAACGGAATTGCGGGTTTCCCATTTAATCTGAGCCGGGGAATGGAATTGCGGGTTTCCCATTCAACCTAAGCCGGGGAATGAAATTCCCCGTCTAATAGCAAAAGTCCTCTAAAAGAGGACTAAAAAAGAATCTAATTAAACCGTGATATTTTTTGAATTCAGTCGTCTTTAGACGACTTTAGCTTTAAGACAGGGATTTCCAATCCCTGGCTATTCTTAAATAACTAATCCCTGGCTATTTACTTGCAGAGGTCATTACGCAAACAAGAACTTAGTGGTATTACCGACAGCTAAATTAGAATCAATATTATCAGCAGTAAATCCGGTAGTATTGTTCAACGTCATCAAAATGTCACCCGTGCCAAAACCAGTATTTGAGCTAATGCCATCACTTAAACGGAACAGCGTGCTGCTATCATTGACGATGACATCTACTGCTGACACTCCATTAAATCGGATTAAATCTCCGTTGACACCGCGAGTAAATTCATTGATTGTATCGCTACCATCGCCAAAGTTATAAACAATAGTGTCAATGCTGTTATCATTGCCTAAAAACAGCGTATCATTACCGCGTCCACCAGTAAGTGTATCAGCACCTGCATTTCCACGCAGGATATTGTTACCGTTATTACCATTGAGTAAATTATCCAACTCGTTACCAGTTCCATTCAGATTTGCAGAAGTAGTAAGAGTCAAATTTTCTAGATTTGCTCCTAAAGTCCAATCAGCGGCAGAAAATACTGTATCTATCCCCTGATCTGATGCTTCAGTGACGATATCATCAACTACATCAACATAATAAGTATCATTACCGCTTCCCCCAATCATCGTATCACTACCTGCGTTCCCGTTCAGAATATCATTACCGCTACCGCCGTTGAGAATATTGTTGCCACTATTGCCCTTGAGCGTATTATTCAGGTCATTACCAGTACCATTAATATTGGCACTTCCAGTCAGCGTCAAGTTCTCAAGATTATCTCCTAAAGTCCAACTGACAGAAGCGAGGACAATATCTGTACCAGCATTGACTTCCTCGGTAACAATATCGGTCGCAACTTCGACAATATAAGTATCATTACCGTTTCCACCAATTAAAGTATTATTACCACCACTACCAATTAGGAGGTCATTACCATCACCACCACTCAAGGTATTATCACCATTATTACCTTGGAGGAGATTATTTAAAGCGTTGCCAGTACCATTAATGTTAGCATTGCCAGTCAGTTTCAAAGTTTCCAAGTTATCCCCAAGAGTCCAGGTGACGGAAGACTCAACGGTATCTGTTCCTTCATTTAATAGTTCGGTAATAATATCGTTAATGCTATCAACAATGTAAGTATCGTTACCAAGTCCACCAATTAGGTTATCATCACCCGCACCACCATTTAAAGTATCATTACCAGCAAATCCATAGATGGTATTGTTATTACTGTTACCGATGAGGACATTATTTGATTCATTGCCGCGTGCTTCAATTGCTGTACCAGTAAGCGTGAGATTCTCTAAGTTATTGGAAAGATTCCAGTTGATGGAAGCAAAAACAATATCTTTACCTTCATTCAAGTTCTCAACAATACTATCCTGGCTATCATCTATATAATAGGTATCATTCCCTGCACCACCGGAGAAGATATTTTTACCACTGTTACCGATAAAGATATTATTGAGAGCATTACCAGTACCATTGATATCTGCTGTACCTGTTAGCGTCAGGTTTTCAAGATTGGCACCTAAAGTCCAAGTGATGGAAGATTGGACGGTATCGATACCTTCGTTCAAGTTTTCGGTAATGGTATCGTTGTCATTAATGATGTAAATGTCATTACCCGTACCACCAATTAAAATATTGCCACCTGCACCACCATCGAGAGTATCATTACCTGCTAAACCACGTAGAGTATTGGCTCCGGAATTACCTTTTAAAACGTTGTCAAGTTCGTTACCAGTAGCGTCAATATCATTAGTTCCAGTTAAGGTGAGATTCTCGACATTACTACGCAAGGTGTAGCTGACGGAAGCTTGAACGGTATCGATGCCATAACCGAAATATTCTTCGATCGCATCTGCTGAATCGTCAACAATGTAGGTATCGTTACCATTACCACCATTCATGGTGTCAACACCGATACCACCATCTAGGGTATCATCGCCATCACCACCTCTGAGTATATCGTTACCAGCGCCACCATTGAGGATATCATTACCACTACCACCGTTGATGATGTCGTTGTTGGCAGTTCCGATTACTTCCTCATCATTCGCATTACCTGTAAAATTGACAACTCCAGCAAAACCGCTAAAGTCAAATTTCTCGAAGTTCTTGATTGTTAAACCAGGAATTCCATTGGTGATTTGGTTTTTAGAATTGTTGGTATTGAAAGTGAGTAAGTTAGTCGCTGCTCCACCAGTTAGCACAAATGTGTCCTTTCCACCTTGTCCGTCGATCGCATCATTTTGCTGTAACTGGTCAAAGCTGGCGGTGATAATATCATCGCTATCACCAGCATTGATTATATCTCTAGCTGTGCTGGTTGATAATGTGTCTGGACCGGGTGTTCCGGTGATGATGTTGTCACCGCTATTAGTATTAATGCTAAATCTATCGACGCTATCTAACTGGGTTTGGATGTTCCCAACTGTATCTTTTGCTCCGACAACGCGGATATCAATGTTGGCAACAGCTTCATTTACATCTACAACATTATAAGTAGCTTCGTAAGTGGTGTTGTTTGTCCAATTTCCAGAAACATCTGTGATGGTATTGTTGGGGTTTTCGTTGGGGAAGCTAATTGTTGGGTTGATGGTAGTATCCATCGCTTCGCTATAAACCAACGTCAGTTTAAAGTTACTATTGCCAACGTTTGCATCGGTAATTGTTGCGATGTTTGGTGTGACGCTGATGAGAGTTGGTTTGGTTAAATCAACTGTACGGGTTAATTGTGTTGCTGAAGTGTTATCATTTCCTGCAATATCTTGGGCAACATTCGCATTAATATCTACAGTTAGAGTTCCTTCGGTTGTAGGAGTAACGTTGAAGGTGTAAGTTTTACCATTATCTGCTGAATTTAAGCTGTTTGCGACAACTGTACCACCAGTAACTGTAATATCACTTTCAACAAAGTTGCTAATTGTTTCGCTGAATGTGGCGGTTACGGCAAATGGTGTATTGTTAACTGTTGTTGGAGATGTTGAGGAAAGAGTTACGCTTGGTGCAATGCCATCAACAACAATATCTTTATTTCCACCTAGCGAACCTGTTGTACCAGGTGCAGCTAAAGTCAGAATTGCGTCGTTAAGGTCAGCATTTTTGATTGTACCGCCATTTAAAGCCAGTGCGGTATCAGAAATGTAATCTAAATCGGCACTATTTTGCCCTGCACTAACCGTGTAGTTGAACGTCAGTGTATTTGTACCACTACCGCTACTGTAATTAACAACCGCATCGTTAGCACCAGTTTCTAAGGTTAACTGCGGTGTATCAGTCACGTTGACGATTTCATCAAAGGTGACAGTAATGGGAATGATATCACCTACTTTATAACTGCCGTCAGTTTTAGTAGAGGTAACGTTCGCGATATCTGGAACTGGGTTAACTGTAATTGTCACGTCTCGACTTGCAGTTTGGGCAGTTCCACCTGTAGTACCTCCATCATTAACACTAATATTTAAGGTATCGGTGCCGTTAAAGTTAAGATTTCCTTGATAAGTCAACCCCGTGCTATTTGCAAGGGTGGTATTAATTTGACTTTGAGTACCTGTTAGGGTGACGCTATTCGTGTTGTTATTGCTAATATTGGCTGCGATCGCACCATTTGTAACGCTGTTATTTAGCGTTAAGTTACCTTTGGTAACGGACAAGGTAACGGTAATGTTGTTAGTTCCAGAATCAACATCATTGATGTTAATACCTTGGACTACTAAATTTGTATCTTCATTTACTGATAAATTAGAAGTGGAACCTGTAGTAACTGAGATAGCGCCCAATTTAAAATTAGCACTAGCAGTAGGAGTGCCATCACCAAAGAATAAAAAGTTAGGTGTTTGATAAGGATTGGAGGGAAGATAAGCTGGTGTTGTAAAGCTGGTGTAATCTCGCAGATTACCAGTAAGTAGTACTGGTTCAACCCTTACACCTGAAGTATTAAGTTTAAATAACTTGTAAGTGTTATCCTTAATTTCTAATTCGTAAGGTGTTTGAACAGTAGTATCAACGCTTTTATTCCCTTCTCCATGAGTGAAGAGGGTTTGATTTGGATTACCTGGTGTAGGTTCTGCTGTACCGTCATTTTGCGCCCAAATTTCATTAGTCCAAAAAGCTAATTCAATACCTTTGTTGTCATTACCGATCGCAATGACGCTAAAACCAGCTCGATCTGCGATTCCATCGCCATTTTTATCAGCACCAGCACTAGAATGGTTTTCAGCGATAATTTGGGCAGTAAATTTAATGCTATATCCGATATTGCGATCGAGAATAGGCATTAATTCGGATTTGACCGAATACCCTACATAATCAGTGATACTTGTAGTTAGCTGATTCCCACTTTGGATTGTGCTTGTAGGTAAATAAGGAAGGGTTTGATATATAAATCCTTGGGAATTAGGTGTACCAGTACCATCATAAAAGTTAAATGTTGCGCCATTCCCACTAATAATCGGTACGTCGTTAGCTGCTGTCAGATTTATAGTCTTTGTGACTGGACTGCTAGTTAAATTAGTGTTATCAGTTAACTGAAAACGTACTGTGCGATCGCCTGCGATTGGATTATCAGAAATATTTTTATAAACAATATTACCGATTAGGGTTTGTATTCTTGCAGCAGTTGCATCGTTGGAATTGAAAGTTACTTTCAAGGGTGTGCCATTCACTCCACCCGTAAATGTACCTATTTGCTTACCCCCGACAACAATCTGGTTAAGACCGGGAATATCAACACCAGCAATAAATCCCGGAGGATTATTCTTAATCAATAAGATGTCATTAGTATTAGCTCCAGCGGTAAAATCGACAACTAAGTTTCCACCGTTAAAGTTTGGTGAGTCAGGATCGGTGATTGCGATCGCGTTATCAATGACTACAAAATCACCGTTTTCGGCGTAAGACAACGGTGATGTAATACCGCTGAGAGTAGGTTTTGCATATTCCACAGTGCGGGTTAATTGTGTTGCTGGAGTGTTATCATTTCCTGCAATATCTTGGGCAACATTGGCACCAATATCTACAGTTAGAGTTCCTTGAGTTGTGGGGGTAATGTTGAAGGTGTAAGTTTTACCTCCATCAGTCGAATTTAAACTGTTTGCAATTAATGTACCACCATTAACTCTAATTTCGTTTTCATTTAATCCTGTGACGATTTCGCTAAATGTGGCAGTGACAGCAAAGGAATTACCGTTAACTGTTGTTGGAGATGTGGAGGAGAGAGTAACGGTTGGTACGACTCCATCAACAAAAATACTTGTGCTATTACCAACACTATTAAGGGTGAGGGTAGCATTGCTTCCGTCTGCTCCTTGAATAGTTGCATCATTGTTAAGGATGAGAGTACTACCTACAGCAATACCGTCGGTGTCTAAGTTTCCTGTGGCAACTGTGTAGCGGAAAGTATGAGTAGTGCTGGATGTACCAGAACCGACAAGGATAGCGTTAACAATACCACTATCTAAGGTAATTGGTAATACTGCGTTACCAGTACCTTGGTTAATTATGACTGCTTCACTGAAGGTAACGGTAAAGTCAAGATTTTCTCCCTGCTTATAGGTTTTGTTATTAGGAACGCTAACACTAGCGATCGTTGGTGAACTATTTCCTACTGAAAAAATTTGAACTGCATTACCATCTGAGGCAATAAAGTAGAGGGTGCCGTTGACATTTGTTAGATTTTGTGGGTTAGAATTATTGCTACCAGGATTAATATCGGCAACGCGCTCGGCATTGCCACTACTGTTGATTTTCCATAGCTCATTGCCAGTTGTGCCGTCATTGGCAATAAAGTAGAGGGTGCCGTTGATATTTGTTAGATTTAATGGGAAAGAACCACTGGTACCAGGTTTAATATCGGCAACGCGCTCGGCATTGCCACTACTGTTGATTCTCCATAGCTCACTGCCAGTTGTTGGGTCACTGGCTCTAAAGTAGAGGGTGCCGTTGACATTTGTTAGATTTTGTGGGTTAGAATTATTGCTACCAGGATTAATATCGGCAACGCGCTCGGCATTGCCACTACTGTTGATTCTCCATAGCTCATTGCCAGTTGTTGGGTCATTGGCAGTAAAGTAGAGGGTGCCGTTGACATTTGTTAGATTTTGTGGGACAGAACTATCGCTACCAGGATTAATATCGGCAACGCGCTCGGCATTGCCACTACTGTTGATTCTCCATAGCTCACTGCCAGTTGTTGGGTCACTGGCTCTAAAGTAGAGGGTGCCGTTGACATTTGTTAGATTTGATGGGGAAGAACTACTGCTACCAGGATTAATATCGGCAACGCGCTCGGCATTGCCACTACTGTTGATTCTCCATAGTTCACTGCCAGTTGTTGGGTCATTGGCACTAAAGTAGAGGGTGCCGTTGACATTTGTTAGATTTGATGGGGAAGAACTACTGCTACCAGGATTAATATCGGCAACGCGCTCGGCATTGCCACTACTGTTGATTCTCCATAGCTCATTGCCAGTTGTTGGGTCACTGGCTCTAAAGTAGAGAATGCCGTTGAAATTTGTTAGATTTGATGGGAAAGAATTATTGCTACCAGGATTAATATCGGCAACGCGCTCGGCATTGCCACTACTGTTGATTTTCCATAGCTCATTGCCAGTTGTTGGGTCATTGGCAGTAAAGTAGAGGGTGCCGTTGACATTTGTTAGATTTTGTGGGACAGAACTATCGCTACCAGGATTAATATCGGCAACGCGCTCGGCATTGCCACTACTGTTGATTCTCCATAGCTCACTGCCAGTTGTTGGGTCACTGGCTCCAAAGTAGAGGGTGCCGTTGACATTTGTTAGATTAAATGGGAAAGAACTACTGCTACCAGGATAAATATCGGCAACGCGCTCGGCATTGCCACTACTGTTGATTCTCCATAGTTCTTGGCCAGTTGTGCCGTCATTGGCAGTAAAGTAGAGGGTGCCGTTGACATTTGTTAGATTTTGTGGGAAAGAACTCGGCGTTATAGGAGTGAAATTGCTCGCTTTATTAATAGAGTCTGTCATGTTTTATTTTGATAATTTTGTGTACACTACGATGTTTAAAACATCAACACCTTCATTAAAATAATGACTGGCAAAAATGCTTTTGCCGTCAAGTTCTCAGACAAAAAATTTAATTATATTCGATTGTGGATGATAAGCTGTTACGCATTTAGTTTATATTTGACTAGCGGGCATCTTGCCCGCACTACAAGAATTTGATATTTTTGCTTTATACAATTTAGCTGCACATCAGCTTACCAAAGTTTCTCCTATATTGAGATGCAAGATGGGAACTATCAGGTCAGCCTCCACTAATTAAGAAGCCTGCCTAACAGCTAGTTGAGATGACTTTTATCGTTATTGTCACCGTAAATATATAGTTATTCTTCAGTAATATTGCGTGAATATTTGTTGAAGATTTAGAAGCTGTCGCCGAAAGCGAGAAACTACGCTTATGTTATGCCATTTATTTGACAATTTTCCTATTCCTTCCTCCTCAAGAGTTTAATTCCTCTTGTTTTCTTAAAATCAGCAAACGTAAAGTAAATATACTCCGAAGAAATAAATATGAAATTGCTTAAATCAGTAAAAATACTGAACTAATAAGCAAGTTATTAGATTTAAACTGAATGCGTGAAGGTTAATTCTACTGACAATATTGTTGAAATACTATCAATTACCCTAAGTTGCTATCTAAATTTTTGAATCAGATATTCAATGCGACGAAAGATGAGAGAAATCGTCGTTATTACCGGGTATCCAATCATTAGATGGTCATTTTAGCGCTGCTACAGCTAAACAAGAATCAAACTTTGTTCTTTTTTATGCTTACTTAACAGTGCTATTTCAATAAAAAAATAACAAGTGAGGTAAACACATGGCTTACACCTATTCAATAGAGCCATCAATTGGAGTTGTTAGAGTTGGTAATAGTCTAAATGATTTCTTTCTTGCTCCAGATCAAATCGGGGGATTGCCGATAGAATGTGATGAGTATGGTGACGAGGAATCAAAGCCTTTTAGCACCTTTAAAGATGCTATGGGAAGAGTGAGACGGCAAGCGCAAAAATTTCGCGTGTATCGTTACAATTCAGACAACCCCAAAGAACCTGGTGAAGAGCTAACTCTGGATACAGCAGGAGTAGAGAAGATTACCTGGACAGTACACTTGGCTAATAAAAAAGCGGCGTGGTATAAATTCTCTGAATATCAAGGTAATCTTCTATTTGGAAAAAGTAATAGCTATGCGGCACAGAAAGTACCCCTACGAAATCAAGATGCCGCAGATCGTCAGAAATTGATTATCGATCCAGGTTTTAGAACTATATCTGGGAAGAAACAAAGCTTTGAAATAAGTCGTAAGAATATTCCCGCCGATTATATTCATGGTAATTTTCCGTATCCATCGGATATGGAAAATTACCAAGGTACTCCCTTTGAAAAGCTTGGTGATATTAAAACTGATAGTGCAGGGCACCTTTTAGTACTTGGAGGAGCAGGTAAATCTTGGGGTACTACAGACCTTCAAGGTTATGGAGGAGGGGATGGTTGGTATGACGATATATCAGATGGTTCGGTCACTTGCACTATAGAATTAGAGAACGGAGAATCCTACACTCTTGATGCTTGGGTTGTTGTTGGTCCGTCTGATTTTGCACCAGAAATAACGAACATCTCTACATGGGATGACACGATGTTAGATGTAGGTGTACGTTGCTTTAATCTCGTTCCAGAGATGTACAGCAATGGAGCTTGGCATGATAATTTTAAAGCCAATTATCAGCGCGATATTCTGCCGATTATCCAGCGCATTTCTCGTTACCATTGGGTAGCGAATGTTCAGTCGGCGATCGCCTTTTCATCAAATATTTTTGATTTTTCCGATCACTCAGAGGCAAATAAACAAAATCGACAAAAATATTTTTCCTATTTCCGGAAACCAGAACCTCCAAACCCTGCAAACTTTGGCAGTAGTCGTCAGTATACCTTATTTAACGACGACAAGGTGCCAATGATGCCGCTCAATTCCGGAAGCAATTCGGTGAAAAATATAAACATTGAAAAGTTTCTGGCGCTGACTCAGACACAGTATTTCTTACTTAAACAATGGGCAGACGGGAATTTTACCAATGATATAGAATCTAAGGCTTACCCAATTAATCATACAAGCCGTGCGAGTGTTGGTAATGTTGTTGGGCTTCCTCAGTGTCCCGGTATTGAGGTGACTTGGAGCGTACAAAATCCCAAAATATACGCCGAGCCTTATAAGATTAAACACAGGGAAGCATATGACTGTCCAAGCAACAGTCTGAGTCCTAACCGTGATGAGTGTGAAGGTTGCGGTTGTGAACCAGGAGATTTAACTAAACGAATGGCAATTCCCTGGCAGGCGGATTTCTACAACTGCTCAATACAATACATCAATTTTACAGACCGTGATGCTAACAAAGACCAAAACGGGGAAGGGAATCTGGTTCCCAAACCGCCTACTTATTATACTTACTGGTGGCCACCACAAGCTCCTTGGGATGTCCTTAGCGGCGATTTGACTACTGAGGCACAGGCATTATCACATATTCCAGCAGGGTTACAGGTTAATCATCTCAGGGGTCTCAATGGTTACAAAGATATGGTTGAAGGATGGTCGTATTTAGGGTTTATTCGGAACCAAAATACTGGAGAAGACGGACAGATGTTTCCCTATATATTGGAAACGGAACGAGACCATGAAATGTTTGATTACCAGTCCGTGCCGATTGGACAAATTATAGAGGATCTTAAGGACAACAAGAACCTAGATTACGAAATTCCAGTATGGTATTTGAAGTCTTTTCAAGAAAGAAAAGAAGTAAACTCGCTTAAAAAATTAATTTTGCAGCGCTTTAAACCTACGTCAAGCTTAAAAGGACAAAAGCTAGATAAAGCTATCCCTAATAATCGAATGGCGCAAGCTGAAGAGCATATGTATAGAGAGATTAAAGTCGCTGAGGAACATCTAAAAATGCCGCCTCGTTCTGGTACAAGGACTCGTTTTTAATAATTTTTAATAATGAAATGTATTCGAGGCGTTGATGTCGCCATTGTCGGCGGAGGACCAACAGGAACAGCTTTAGCTTTGACACTTTGTCTTCATTCTAAACTAAGAGTAGCAGTCATTGAACAAACTGGCTACGATGATGTTCGCTTTGGGGAAAATGTATCTGGAAGTTTGTTGCCTTTGCTCGATTACTTACAAGTTAAACAAGTTTTCAATGCAGATAATCACCGACCTGTTTATAACGTTTCTGCTGTTTGGGGACATAAGAAGCTAGATACTAGACCTTCCCTATTCAGCCAGTTAGGAGAAGGTTATCTCCTTGACCGAGGACGATTTAACTCGATGCTAGCAGAACAAGTTTTTCAAAAAGGGGGCAAGCTTTACTTGCGTACTAAATGCTTAGAGGGCGAGCATTTAGAGGGAGAAGGCTGGAGACTTTTATTATCTCACGATCGAGGTGAGCGTTTCTTGCTAGAAACTCGTTATTTAGTTGACGCAACAGGTAGACAATCGAGAATTGCCAAGCGATTGGGGGCAAAATCTATTGTGTACGATCGACTAGTAGGAGTATGTGCTTTCCTTGACTTCCAACATGAGAAACTAAGAACCGAAGAAATTTTTATTGAAGCGGTTCCAGAAGGATGGTGGTATTCTGCGTGGCTGCCAGATGGGAAGTTGGTAGTTATGTTGATGACGGATGCGGATATTATGAAACAGCAGCAACTTCACAAGGAGCATGAGTGGGGTCGCTTGCTATCCCAAACCAATCATACCAGCCAGCGTGCTTGGGGAGGAAATTTTGCTTACCCCCTCACTGTCAAAAATGCACGCTCGCACATTCTCGAACGTGCAGTAGGTGAAGATTGGATAGCTGTAGGCGATGCAGCAGCAGCTTTCGATCCACTATCATCTATGGGTATAGGACATGCAGTTTCTTCCGG
This sequence comes from Rivularia sp. (in: cyanobacteria), assembly GCA_965234645.1. Lineage (GTDB taxonomy): Bacteria > Cyanobacteriota > Cyanobacteriia > Cyanobacteriales > Nostocaceae > Rivularia. The sequence continues at coordinate 3,220,576 of OZ248344.1, forward strand.
TTGTCACGCCGCAGTAGCTTTAGTTGAATATTTCCACAAAAAAGATGGATTGTTGGAAGAGTATCAGCGTGGACTAGAACGTAATTTTGAGAATTATCTCAAAATGCGACATATGTATTACGACCTGGAAAAGCGGTGGTCAGAGGCACCGTTTTGGCAACGTCGAACACAGAGCATCTCACTTGCCCATCTTACGTCCCTTGGGAATTCATGATGCGTAGCATCGAAGCCAATGAGCGCATCCAAGGGATCGCGCAGATATCGCCTCATTTCACTGGTGACCCATCCGCGATCGCAGCTTTACAGCGTACCGTCAGTAGCGGTTTTAACTTAACAGATAATCTTAATTTTACACAATTAGAAACAAAGTTAGAAGCCGGTGAATTTCAACCAATGTCTGCCGATACACCTTTACAGCATCTTTCCAAAATAACTTTGGCTGAAACAGAAGCACGAAGATGGTGCGGAGATCAAAAAATTTACGTAGAGAATCAGGTATCACAATATCGAAAGTTTACAAAGAGCAAAAGCTTTTTTTGGGAATTGGTGAACTCAAAGAAAGTTTATTGATTCCGCGAATGGTATTGGAAAGATGTTGAAAAGGTTCGTAGTAGCGCCTCAGCGCATCATATTACGGAATTTAGAGGGACTGAAGCCCAACTACAAACTCTTTGAAATTAGCGTGCCATATTATCTATTAAGCAGTACTGTTAATTTTAATCACAATATCGTAAAAGTCTTTGCCCCTGCCTCAACGTTTAGGACAGTAGGGGATGAAAATTTCTATTTTTCTCTAGTTCAGCTAAGTTAACGTCAATAGCTTGCATTGTTCAAGTAATAATACTGAGTTTTCTGCAAGTAACTTGATTTAAGCTTGATACAGCACATAATTTGATAGCTGTTTTCTTTTGATCTCTCTTAAATTCCTTGAACAGTAGCTTAAATGGAAAAAACCTTTAGGCTTGCCACGTCAAACGGACTAATGGTACCTGCCATTCGAGTTGAATCTGCGAAGGATTTGTCCAAAGCTATGGACGAACTAGGTTTTCATAATCCGCATCCTATCTTAGTAATTTTGGGTGGTGCTGGTAAGATGAGCGAAATCGATCTAAACCGTCTGCGATCGCTATTTGTAAAAGTACTAGCTCCAGTGGTTGAAAAACTGGGTGCATCTGTTGTAGATGGTGGTACTGATTTTGGTGTGATGCAAATGATTGGTCAAGCTCGTGCCGAGATCTCAGCAACATTTGACTTAATTGGTGTAACCCCAGTGGGAAAAGTCGCTCTCCCCGGTCAAATCCCTCCGCAACAAGTTGCCGCATTAGAACCTAACCACAGTCATTTTGTGCTAATTCCTGGCTCTGACTGGGGTGATGAATCGCCTTGGTTAGCTGATGTGGCAACTGTATTGGCAAAGAAAGCGCCATCGGTTGCAGTCCTAGTTAATGGTGGAAAAGTTTCTCGCAAGGATGTGTCAGAGAATCTGAAAGCAAATAGACCTGTGCTTGCTATAGATGGAAGTGGGCGATTAGCTGATACATTGACAGCCGCGCTACATGGGGAAATTACTGATGAAGAGGTGAGAAAGTTAGTTGCTTCTGGGTTAGTGCAAGCAATTCACCTTAAGGAGAGTTTTGATAGCGTCACTCAGGTGATTAAGTCATATCTTGATTAAACAAGGTTGAAGAGAACGATTCCTTCCCGTTTCCTATTCTCTAACTCTTCATTGAATATTCTCGCAAATTATCTAGAAAAAGGAATTGAATATGTCTGTATACGACAAAGCCAACAAAAAAACTGGACCCTACAAACTTCTAGCTCTTGATGGTGGTGGCATCCGGGGGATAATTACTCTTGAGGTGTTGGCTAAAATGGAAGCTACCTTACGCTCAAGCTTAGGTGCTGACGAGAATTTTGTCTTAGCTGATTACTTTGATTACGTTGCAGGTACGAGTACGGGTGCAATCGTTGCGACTGCTATTTGCTTGGGTATGTCTGTAGCAGAAATTCAAAAATTTTATCGACAAAGTGGCGAGAAGATGTTTGATAAAGCATTTATTCTCGAAGTCACTAGATTAGCCATACATAAATATGGAGATAAAAACCTCTCAACCGAACTCAAGAAGGTATTTGGAGAAGATACTACCTTCGGCAGCCAGAATTTGAAAACTCTCCTGATGTTGGTAATGCGTAATGCTACTACCGACTCACCTTGGCCCCTTTCTAATAACCCCTATGCCAAATTTAACGACCTAGAAAAAGCAGATTCTAACTTGAATCTTCCGCTTTGGCAGTTGGTTCGAGCTAGTACAGCCGCTCCAACCTTCTTTCCACCAGAGCAAGTTCAGTTGGGTGACAAGAAGTTTATCTTTGTGGATGGAGGTATAACTCCTTACAATAACCCAGCTTTCCAACTTTTCTTAATGGCTACCCTTGAACCTTATAATCTCAAGTGGCCCGCAGGTGAAGATAAAATGCTTTTGGTATCTGTTGGTACTGGTACAACCCCTAACATCAATCCGGAACTGAAAGCTTCCGAAATGAACACTTTATACAATGCCCAGAAGATTCCTGCGGCACTTATGCTTGCTAGTCAGCACGAACAGGATTTTCTGTGTCGTATTTTTGGTAAGTGTTTATTAGGTGATACTATTGACCAAGAGGTAGGAGACTTACTAAAAACAAAGGGACCCCTCGAATCAAAGCTGTTCACATACTTACGCTACGATGTGGAACTGACTCGTCAAGGATTAGATCGGTTAGGTGGGTTGGACGATATCAAATTAGAAAATGTTCAACAAATGGATTCAGTCAAACATATGCCTGAATTAGAGCGCATCGGCAGGGCGATCGCCAAAAAAGTCAAACCGCAGCATTTTGAAAATTTTGTGCAGCCACTAAGTTTTTTAACTACAGTAAACTAATCATTATTTAAGTATTTTTACAGAAAGCGAGACTGACAAGTTGATGACAAAATTTTTCGATGCTTTCATCTCCTACGGACGAGTTGACAGTAAACAGTTTGCCACCTCACTTCAAGCGAGCTTGAATAAACAAGGATGGAGAGTCTGGTTTGATTTTCATGACATCCCCCTAGCAGTTGATTTCCAAAATCAAATTGATGATGGTATCGAAAAAGCCCATAACTTCTTGTTTATTGTTAGTCCCCATTCTGTAAATTCGCTTTATTGTCGTAAAGAAATTGAGTTAGCGATTAAGTGTAATAAACGGATTATCCCTTTATTGCACGTTATGCAAATTAGTCAGGAAACATGGCTTTCTAGAAACCCAAATGGTACAGATGAAGATTGGGAAGCTTACAAAGCGAAGGGGTTACACGATAGCTGTCAAAATATGCACCCAACAATTAGCAAGATTAACTGGGTGTATTTCCAAGAGAATAAAGACGATTTCGTAAAAGCCCTAGCAGATTTAATTAATTTACTTTGCTTGCATGGTGATTATGTAGAACAGCATACCAGGTTTTTAGTCAAAGCCTTGGAGTGGGAGAGAAATCAGAAAGAAACGAGCTATTTGTTAGTTGGGGAAGAAAAACAACAAGCTCAAGATTGGTTAAAAATACGCTTCAAAGACGAGCAACCACCTTGTGTTCCCAGCGATTTACATTGCGAATACATCACCGAAAGTATCAAGAATGGTAATAATTTGATGACTCAGGTGTTTTTGTCCTATGCTGATGAAGATAGGGCAACGATGGAAAAAATTCGCGCTTCTTTAAGGCGAGAAAGTATTACGGCTTGGACGAATAGAACAGATATTCAAACTGGAGAAGCTTTTGAGGAAGCGATTAAGCGGGGAATTGAACAAGCGGATAATGTAGTTTATCTGCTTTCTCCAGATGCAGTCAACTCGAATTACACTCAGCAAGAATTAGATTTAGCTGTTTCTCTTAATAAGCGAATTATTCCCCTATTGGTGCAAAAAACTGAAGATATGCAGGTGTCGTCAGCGCTGCGGGATTTACAGTATATTGACTTTACAGATAATTTCAATGAAGTTGATTACCTAGACGATGAAAGCCAATTATTGAAAATTCTACATCAGGATTTCTCTTATTACAACGAGCATAAAATTCTTTTAACTAAAGCCCTGAAATGGAAACGGCAGAACCATAATCCTAGCATTTTGCTGCGGGGGTATAACCTGCGGAGTGCTGAAACTTGGTTAGAAGTAGCGCAGAAAAGAACGCAGCATCCACCCACACCATTACAGTCAGAATTCATTAATGAAAGTCTGCAACAGACAACCTTAGAGTTTTTGGATGTGTTTATTTCCTATTCCCGTGCTGACTCAGACTTAGCAAGAAAGTTGAATGATGCTTTACAGATACAAGGTAAAATGACTTGGTTTGACCAAGAAAGCATTGCATCGGGGAGTGACTTTCAAGAAGAGATTTATCGAGGAATTAAAGCATCCGACAACTTTTTATTTATTCTCTCACCGCGTTCTGTAAATTCGCCTTATTGTAAAGATGAGGTGGAGTACGCAGTTTCCTTGAATAAACGCTTCGTGACGGTGCTGTATAAGCAAGTAAACGAGAGCGATTTGCATCCAGAGTTAGCCAAGATACAGTGGATTGATTTTAACAGCAATGAAAAAGATTTTAATCCCAATTTTAACCAATTACTGAGAACGCTAGATACTGATAGAGAACACGTCCGCAGTCATAGCAAGTGGTTGCAAAGAGCATTAGAGTGGGAACAGAACAATAGAAATGATGACTTATTATTACGGGGTAGTAACTTGATGGCTGCTCAAAAATGGTTGATTGCAGCAGAACAGCATCAGAAAAAACCGACTCGAACTGGTTTGCAAAAAGAGTACATAGCACAAAGCGAGCAAGCCAAATATAGGTCATTAATTTTCAAATTGCTGTTTGGCTGCACTGCTGTATTTACACTCGCAACTGTTAGCCTTGGTATATATAGTATTTGGCAAGAAAGAAATAATGATTGGGTCAACAGTTTGACATTTAGTCCTGATGGTAAAACTATTACTTCTGCAAGCGATGACAACACCGTCAAACTCTGGAACTCAGATGGTGAAAGGCTGCCAAACCTGGAAGGGAATACTGTAATATTTAGTCCTGACGGTAAGACGATTGCTTCTGGTAGTAATGATAAGACCGTAAAACTGTGGAACCTTGAAGGTAAGTTACTCAAAACGTTTAAAGGACATGAAAGTTCAGTCAAAACTGTAGCCTTCAGCCCCGATGGTCAGCTGATTGCTTCTGGTAGCGATGACAACACTGTCAAAATCTGGAATCTTGAAGGTAAATTACTGCAAACCCTTAAGGGACATCAAGATTCTGTGATTAAAGTCGCATTTAAAGCTGATGGTAAAACAATCGCTTCTGCTAGCGATGACAAAACCGTCAAACTCTGGAACCTTGAAGGGAAGTTGTTAAAAAGTCTCAAAAGGGATTAGTCATTTTTTGAAATAACTGAAATAGCTGTATTTTTTAAAAGAAAGGTAAAAATGGATAAGAAGTATTAATGCTTAAATATCAAATGAAAGCAGCGCAATAATATACCTACGGAATAATGATAAGACTTGCCATAAAACCAACCTTCAACCGTTTTTTGGTTATAACCTGTTAATGCTGATAATGTTGCCGTGCAAGCTTTTATATAACCGTAGGGATTCCGTTCTCCATCATAAGGAACTTCAATTCCTGGGTGAATAATTGGTATCCAAAATAAGCACCATTCTTGTGGTGTCATGGGTTCTAGAAGTGCAAATAATATCTGTTGAAAGTCGGGTTTATTCTGGGTTCGTAGCAATACAAATTTTACGAACCAACGAGGAGTTTTCTTAGTGTTCGTTTGCGGCTGTTGACGACATTGCATATTATTTTTTTTATGAATGATTGTTTAGTCATGCCCTTTCTTATGCCATTAGTTGTCAATTAAAGTCACAGTTTGACAGAAATAGAATTTTTTATTAATTTAAAAAGGAATTTCTTGCTCATGGTAATTAGGATGAGATATTTTCAAATCCGAGATAAAAGCAGTTAGGGCATGAATTCCCGTGTACAAAGTTCCATTTTTTGTTTGATATCCTTTACCACTCCAACCATTCCAGCCCAGATTTTCTCCAATAGAGCCAAATTCAGCTATTACCGAGTTAGATTTTGATTTCTGCTGCAATTCTTCTTGATGTTTCCTGCTGATTACTTGAAGCTGAATTAATTCCTGTTCTCTTTGGGAAAGTACGTTATTTAAGCGCTCGATTTCTGACATTAATGGCTCAATACTTTTCTCTAACTCCTTGTTAACCACCTTTGCAGATTGCTTATTTAAGGTATTTCCCCAGCTATCTTTATTGGAATCTTCGAGAGCTTTTTCTAAGTCCTTTACTCGTTGTTGGAGTTGGTTATTTTGATCTACTAAACTACGTACAGACTGCAATTCGTTATCTTTGGCTATTAATTGCTCAATTAGTTCATGTTTGGCTTGTTCCATCTGAGTCGCGTGTTTTTGAGCAGCAATTATTTCTTCTTTGGCGGCTTTTAGCGCTGCGTTGCGGATTTCTACAAATTTTCCCAATTCTTCTTCGGCTTTTTCTTTCTCTCGTTGTGCTAAAGCTTCGGCGATTTTTTGTTCGACTTCGGCTGGGGTGAACATTTGTTTTGGAGAAGCTGGTTTTACAACTGTCTTTTCAGATTCTGGTTGAATTTGGTGTGGTTTGAATAGTTGCTTCACATCCATTCCTTGAGCGACTGTGTGGTCAAGCAGAACCCAGAAATCATTATTCCACTCAGAGATTATTATGCCAGCGTAACCAGTCCAACCCCTGTCATCACTTTTGATTACAATTCTCATTCCAGGATTCAGGAGTGGAAGACCCGAAGAGTTGAGGAGTGGGGGAATATTGTTCGATTTCTCCCGCTCTCCCTCTCTCCCCCTAGAGCGCTCCTCTTTCACTTGTGCGGCTGTTATATATGGCGATCGCACTAATTCCTTTACCAAGTCGTGGCTAACTTTGGTTAGTTGACGAAGGGCTGATACGCTCCATTTTTGGACGTTGGCACGCACCAAGCGTTGCAAACGTTTTGGTAGTTTTGAAAACCAATTATAAATTTCTATTGCGCTATACGCTATGTAGCGGGATGCTCCGAAATCATCAGATGCTAGCCATTCCTCAAATACTTTTTTACCTTTTGGGCAATGGGCAATACAGTCAAGATAAATTGAGTTTAATGCTTGTCCGTTTGTTAGTAAGCCGTCAAAGGTTTGACGGACAAAGCCGATGAATCGGTTAAGCGTGGTTTTAGCTTGACTTTGCAGTTCAGGGTTCTCGAATTGAGAATAATCAAAATTTGTGGCGAATACAAATGGTGGGTAGACGTTTTGGGTATTGTCGTCTAAGGCTATGGTATGCATAATAAAAGTATCCCTTTGATGTAATTGGGAAACCATACCCTCCGTGCTGATTGGTAGTCTTGACGGGGGGTTTTGGCTTTTAAATTAAATAGTCGCATCAAGCGCAAGATTAAAAATTTGTGGCGCTTGTTTTTAATATGATAATCTTATTCTACCAAAAAAAGCTAATTATTAGTAACTAATTTATAACTAATCGCTACTTAATGGTAGTAAATGGCTCAATTAGTGAAGCTTGACTGTACTATGGGAGGGAAAACGAGACTTGATGTAAAACATCGTGAGTAAAAGGGTTTTTGTGACTTTGCCTGATTCAGTATTTGAAGACCTAGAGCAGTGGGCTGATTCCCAAGGAAGACCAACTGCTAACCTTGCTGCTTTCTTGATAGAGACTTCCATTAGACAAGCCAAAGAAAGTGGGGAAATCAATCTACAAAAAAACAAGGAAAAGTAAATGATGCAGGAACTAGTTTAGTAGTCTAAATGAGGGTTTTTGCTTTTAAGTTATTTCTATTTTTCCCCATATAACACATATCGATGTCATAATTACTCAAAAAAGAGTTAATTGATGTAAATTTGTATTTGTTTGATAGGAGGAAGTATGATTTAGGGTATGAGCAAACGTATCCAAGTTACACTTCCCGACAGGCTTGCAGAAGATTTAGAAAAATGGGCGACCTATGATGGACGACCATTATCAAATCTTGCTGCTTATCTTTTAGAACGTGCCGTAGCAGAAGCAAAAAAAGAAAATGCACAATGGGCTAAGGAAAATCAAGAAGGAAAGTAAACGATTATATCTAAGGTAACATCTGTTATCCCGTCTGGAAATATTTTGTGATAACAAAAAAGTTAATTCGTATGTACACTTGTCATCTCTTGGCTTTTGTTGATAATTATAAATAGTTTTAAAATGATTGACAGAGGAAATTTGATGGCTGAATCAAGGTTAAATATTAGAATTTCACCACAAAAAAAGGAAGCTTTTTACGAAAAAGTTAAGCAAGAAGGAAAAAACGCTACTGATGTCCTTATAGATTTAATTGACCAATATCTAGGAATAAAGGCACAGAGTGGTGAAATTGTAGAACTCAAGCAACGAGTTGAAAAGCTTGAAGAAGCATTGCTGGGGGAAGCAACCGCCTGAGAGAAGAGAATAATTCTCTCAGGCAGTTATTAGAACAACTCAAACAGATGCTTAAAGATAAACCCGCTTAACTATCGGCGGGTTTACTGGTTTTTAATCCTTAATACTTTTTGTGATAACAATATATTCCTGATTGGGATAACAGCGGTAGGAGAACACATCTTCCAAAAGATACCACTAGTAATTTATCCGAGAGGGAGCAGTGGAAATGGAATTTATCTCGTCTGCTTTATGAAAAAGGTTATAACCGCAAAGCAATTGTTGATTTGTACAAAGTGATTGATATCATGATGGCTTTACCGAAAAAGGCAGTCGGCAATCGGCAGTCGGCAGTAGGGAAGGGGGAGCGGTTTGGGGCTGCCTCGATTGGGTTCAAAGGCACCATTATTTATTTATGCCTTCCAGAACAATATTTTTTTGGAGATACGTAGTACGAGAAAAAGTGCGTCATTGTTTGAAACGGAATAATTCATTTATGGGGTACGACTGCCGACTGCCTACAAACCAGCGGCCCCCTCATCAAAGCGATATATTTTCTGGTTTGGTTGAAAGCGATACAGGTTATCGCTGTCGGCTTAAAAAACACTGGCTTGCCAAGTCCCCTCTTCAAGTCTGATAGTAGCTTCAGTTACAACAACTACAGCTAGTACGCTAATAACTATCCAGTATTTTAAAATGTATTTTTTCACGTTCGGGATTGCATCTGTAGTTTTCCAAATTCAAGGTATATAAACAAACATTATCATTATACGGTTGCTATTGCTTGTAAAAATCGGCTATCTTAACGCTGTTACATATGAACGTAAAAAAGTATACGGGCATACTGAATTTATAATTAGCAGCTCCCATAATGACCGCATTAATACAGAAACTTAAGTCGTTATCTCAATTAAAATTAAATGCGATCGCCAATTATGCTGGTAACTTCTGGTCTAATTTGCTCGGTTTTTTACTGGTACCAGTCTATCTGCATTATTTAGGGGTAGAAGCATATGGTTTAATCGGCGGATTTCATGCGGTGATTTCATTTGTTGGGCTGCTCGACTTAGGTTTAAGCGCAACTATTAAACGGGAAGTCGCTTTACGTAATGTTATCCCGGAAAAAGTTTTAACTATACCAGACTTATTAAGAACAACAGAGATAATTTACTGGTGTACGGGTACGGTAATACTTTTGTTGATGGTATTACTTGCAGAACCAATTAGTACTCAATGGATTAATGCTGAAAATCTTGACTTAACAACTGTTAAATGTGCGGTTATAATTCTAGGTTTAACTGTAGCTATTAGATGGCCAGTTACAACCTACAGGGGAACATTAATTGCGTTAGAAAAACAGGTACATCTTAATATTTTGGAGGTAATATTAAGAACTTTCAGGGAATTAGGAGCGGTTATAATTTTAGTGATGATTTCACCTACAATTATAGCGTTTTTGATGTGGCAAGCATTCATTGCGATTGTAGAAGTTGTATTAATGATGGTGTTTGCTTGGCGCTATGTCCCTAAAACGGAAAACCAAGCAAGTTTTAAGTTGGAAATATTGCAAGAAATATGGCGGTTTGCTATTGGGGTAAGTTGGATGACGGTAGCATCGCTCGTGCTATCACAAATAGACAAAATATTGCTGACTAAATTCGTTTCTTTAGAACAATTTGGCTACTATATGCTAGCCAGTACCTTAGCTCAGAAAATCTCTATAATATTTCAACCTTTTGTTATTGCTATTTCACCACAACTCATAACATTAGCTGCTCATCCAGACGAACAAAAGTTTATTAACTTCTTTCATAAAAGCAGTTTGTTTATATCGCTAACTGTAATACCCGTAGCTTCTACATTTATATTTTTTGCACCGATAATTCTAGAATTATGGACTCAATCTCCGGATGTAGCAGCACAAGCATCAAGTATCTTAGCAATATTAACCTTTGGGACCATCTTAGATAGTATCTTTAATATTTCATTTCAAATACAGCTTGCAATTGGAAAACCACAAATAGCAGCGATTTTTAATAGTTGTAGCGTGGTTTTGGTAATTCCAGCAATGTTATATATAGTTCCTCAATTACAATTGCTTGGAGCAGCATTAATTAAAACTGGTTTGAATATACTTTATTATTTAGTGCTTTCGAGAATTACACATTGGTACATTTTACATAAAGAATATCGACGCTGGTTGATACAAGATACGTTAATTCCGATATTAATCTGTTTTACAATTTTATTTATTGCTTCGCAACTTCAGGCTATATTGGTAGGAAAAATCTTTGCAATTTCTTGTATATTAATAGGAATGATGGTAAGTTACGGGGTCTTATTTTGGTGGTATAAATATCAATTAAAAGTTCATAGTATTTTGGCAAGTAACTAATCTTTTGTGGAGGTAAATTAATTGGAAAAATTATATATTTTTAAGCTCATCTAGTTTATTCGGTTAGCACAAAATAGTTGAAAAAAACAAAGTAATTAGAAGTAAATATTTAAACTCATTTTGAATTAATGAGGAGCGTACCTATGTTATCCCCTAAAGTTACTGTTATTATCCCAACATACAATCGAGCGCATTTAATTAAAGATGCAGTAGAAAGCGTTCTCAATCAAACTTATCAAGATTTTGAATTAATTGTTATTGATGATGGTTCAACAGATAATAGTAAAGAAGTTTTAATAGGCTATAAAGATAAACTGAGGTATATTTATCAAGATAATCAGGGACGAAGTAGCGCTCGAAATCTTGGTATTAGATTAGCTAAGGGTGAATATATTGCTTTCTTAGATTCCGACGATGTTTGGTTTCCAAATAAACTTGAACGTCAGGTTCCTATTTTAGAATCTGCATCACCAGATGTTGTATTAGTGCATGGTTATAAATGTATTGTTGATAAAAATCTTCAACCAATACCGGGTTGGGAATTAAAGCTTCGTAAATTGTATACTTTAGCTGAAACAGAAGAAGAAACTTATGAAAATTATTTGAAATCTCCTTGTATTTTTACATCTACTATTTTAGTAAGAAAAACGGCACTTGTTGAAATTAATAGCTATGATATTTCTATACAAGGTAGAGAAGATTTAGATTTATATTTACGCTTACTTTTAAAAGGTGATCAATTTGCTTTTATTTCCGAACCTGCTTTAATCAAGTATCGCTGTCACGGGAATAATACTGATGAAATAAGTTCTAATTATAGTTATTTACAAGTATATGAAAAACATCTTCACGAATCTCTAAAACTTGGTATCCCAGATAAAATTGTTGAAGCAAAAAAACTACTATATCAAGCTTTGGCAAAAACTCACTATCGTTTGGGGAACTATCATCAAAGTAGAGATTACTGGCAAAAGGCTTTTATTAAGAATTGGGAAACAGCTTTTACTAAGAGTTTTTGGAAGCAGTATTTTGGGAGTTGGGTTCGTCAAGTAATTTTAGTAGTCCGTGCAGATTAATTTTCAGATTTTTTTGACGGTGAATTAAGATAAGAGTTTAATTTTGCTGCTACTTGTTGTATATGAGGTTCTTCCATCACACTCACGTGATTTCCACTAACTAAGCCAATTTCAATTTCACCAGTCACAGCTTTACTCCAACCATATTTAGGAAAAAAGAAAGATAGATAATTGTTCCTTTTAGCAAATAAAAGAAAAATGTTGCTTGGTAGTGGTTGTTGTAAAGAATATTTTTTGACAGTTTTTAGAGCTTTTTTCTGGAACCATACCGTATTTAAACCAATTGTATCTAAATCTGATTCTAGTTGATTTTCATTTTGTTTTGATTTAAAGAAACTACGAGTAAACAGTTTTTTTATGAATTTCAAAATATAAATTAGCTGTTGAATCCGGTTCAGTTGCGATAGATTGTTTCTGTGTCCATCAATAGCTACACTAATACTTACACAATAGCGATGAACCCGGTTTAAACCGCTTCTTTCAACTAAAACTAAATCCACCTGCTCACCTTGCGCTTTTATTTGTTGGGCTATCTCAAAAGCAATAAGTCCTCCCATACAGTATCCTGCCATTTTGTAAGGACCATTTGGCTGTATCTCCCGAATTTCCTCTACATAACGAGTAGCATAATCTCTAATGTGTGTATCTGGATTTTCGAGTTTAAAGTAACCGCAGTCAAGAACGAAAAGCGGTTGGGAGGTGCCTATATATTTGCCAAGAAGATTTAACTTGTAGTTTAAATGAGGTGTACACCAAAAAAGAGGTGGGACATCACCGTTGAAGGGATTTATTTCAATTACTGAAGATTTATTCAATTTTTCTTCGACAATAAAAATTGCTAATTGCTTAATTGTTGGATTTTGGAATAAAGTAGATATAGGCAGCTTTTTACCTAATTGCTTTTCGATTTGCGCTACCAAACGTACTGCTAAAAGTGAGTTTCCCCCCAATTCAAAGAAATTGTCATTCATTGAAATGGGATGAATACCTAAAACCTGTTCCCAAATGTTTGCTATCTCACGTTCGTTCTGGTTTTGGGGACTGCAATAAACTCGTTTTGGTTGAAGACTAGTTTCTGATACAACTGGAAGCGAACGTCGATCTATTTTACCATTTGCTGTTAAGGGTAGAGCATCTAAAGTTATAAATACGTTCGGCACCATGTATTCAGGCAATTTCTGGGTAAGGAACTCTCGCAGTTCATCGCTGTTAACTTTGCCTTGTTCCTGTTGTACTATGTAGGCAACTAATATCTGTCCAGATAAATACTCCGGAGCAACTACTGCTGCTAAGAGAACGCTTTGATGTTGTGTTAAAACTGTTTCGATTTCTCCTAATTCTATACGCATACCGCGCATTTTTACTTGATTGTCGATACGACCAAGAAATTCGATATTACCATCAGCAAGATACCGAACACAGTCTCCAGTTTTATAAAGTCGCGCATCATGTTCTTGGCTAAAAGGATTAGGAATAAATTTCTGTTGTGTCAATTGAGGACGATTAAGGTATCCCCTTGCTAAACCATCACCACCAATATATAGTTCTCCTGGAACACCAATAGGAACTGGTTGTTTGTAAGCATCTAAAACATATATTTGAGTATTGTTTATGGGACGACCAATAGGCACGTTCGAGAGTTTAGTATTGAATTGACATTGCCAAAAAGTTACTTCAATAGCAGCTTCTGTTGGACCGTAAAGATTATATAATTCACAATCTAACTTTTGAAAAAATTGCATTTGCAGGTCTAAAGGCAAAGCTTCACCGCTACAAAATATATACTTTAACGATGAGCAAGATTCTACACCTTCGGTTTCTAAAAACATTCCTAGCATGGAAGGAACAAAGTGCAGCGCTGTAATTTTCTCATTATTAATTGTATCAACTAAGTAACAATTATCGTAATGTCCTTCAGGTTTTGCAACTACTAAAGAAGCTCCCACAATTAAAGGAACGAAAAATTCCCACACCGAGACATCGAAGCTAAAGGGAGTTTTTTGCATCACAACGTCTTGCGAGGTAAAGTTGTAAGCATCTCGCATCCATAGTAAGCGATTGCAAATACCACGATGGGTATTCATTGCTCCCTTGGGTTTACCAGTGGAACCTGAAGTATAAATTACATATGCAAGGTTTTCTAAATTTACTTGCAAACCAAGATTGCGTTCGGCGCAGCCGTGCGGCTCATCGCTATTTTGAGCAATTTTTCCCCAATCGGTATCCAACGCAATAGTATGGACGGGATGCATTGGTAAATTTTCTATCAAGGAATCTTGGGTTAACAACACCGATACTTGAGAATCCTCAAGCATATAGGCAATCCTTTCTTGAGGATACTTCGGGTCTATTGGTACATATGCACCACCTGCCTTAAGAATTCCTAAAAGTCCTACTACCATTTCAATCGAACGCTCAAGACAAATTGCCACTAATACTTCTGGTTTTACACCAAGTTTTTGTAGATAACGAGCTAGCTGATTCGAGTCAGCATTCAGTTGTTGATAAGTTACCCGCTGTTTTCCGAAAACTATAGCTATTGCTTCGGGTGTGCGTTTTACTTGTTGCTCAAATAGCTGATGAATACATATACGATCGGGGTAGTTTGTTTTGGTATTATTCCACTCCACTAGCAACTGATGCTGTTCTTTTTGAGTCAATAACGGTAGTTCTGAAATTGTTTGATATGGGTCGGTAACTATACCATTAAGTAAAATCTGAAAATGCTCGATCATTCGAGAAATTGTTACAGCATTAAACAAATCGGTATTATATTCTAATCTACCAGTGTATCCTTGTGCTGTTTCTTGAAGTTCGAGAGTAAGGTCGAGTTTTGCTGTTGCTGTGTGAATTGATAAGGTCGTTAAAGTTAATTCTGGTAGATTTAATAATGCACTCTTCGGAGCGTTATGCAGAATAAACATCACCTGAAAAGGTGAGTTGCTCGTGTACCGTTCAATTTGCAGTTCTTCGATAAGTCGATCGAAAGGTAAGTGTCGATGAGCGTAAGCTTCCATTGCTGTGTTTTTGACTCTTTGCAGTAAAGACTTAAAAGAAGGATTACCATTCAAGTTTGTCCGCAAAATTAGATTATTAGCAAAACAGCCGATTATTTGTTCGGTTTCTACTCGATCGCGTTCAGAAATAGAAGTACCAATCAGAATATCTTCTTGGTTAGTATAGCGATAAAGCAAAGTTTGAAATGCTGCTAGCAGAGTCATGAAGATGGTGACTCCTTCTTGCTGACTAAGATTTTTAAGTTCCTCAGTTAAGCTTTCGGATATTGTCAAACTAAGGCTAGCACCTCTAAAGGTTTGAACTGCTGGACGCGCATAGTCTGTAGGCAATTGTAGTAACGGTAATTCACCTTTTAGTTGTTGCTTCCAGTAATCGAGTTGAGATTGTAAAAATTCACCTTGCAGGTAATTACGCTGCCAAACCGCAAAGTCGGCATATTGAATTGGCAGCGGTTGCAGTACGAAGGGTTGTTTAGTCGAGAATGCTTCGTAAAGTGCGGTAAACTCCTGCCAAAATAATCCTATTGACCAATCGTCTGATATTATATGGTGATTGACAAGTAACAGTAGATATTTTGCTGGTTCTAATTGTAATAAAGTAACTCTTAATAGTGGACCTTGTTCGAGGTCAAAAGGACGTTGAATTTCTTCATCGATAAATTGCTTTGAAGAGTCGATGTCTAGTGCAAGCTCAACTACAACTTTGTGTGAGCCAATCATCTGTACAAGTTTACCGTCTAGAAGTCTAATTGTGCTGCGTAAAAGCGCGTGACGTTCTACAATCGCATTAATTGCTTGATGTACAAATTCTAAGTTGAGGTTTCCCTGAATTTGCATTGCATTCGCAACGTTGTAAACACAACTATCTGGCGCTAATTGTGATAAAAACCAGAGATTTTGCTGTGCAAAGGAAAGTGGTAAAGGGCGATCGCGATCTTGAGGAATAATTTGTTTACAAGCAGAATTTATATTTTTTGCTGCAACTTTGAGTATCTGTGACAAATTAATTACAGTTGGTGCAGCGAAGAAGTCATGAACAGAAATCTCAACTTGGAATTGGGCTTCCATTCTCGCTATTACCTGACTAGCTCGTAAAGAATCACCTCCCGCTTCAAAGAAATTGTCATAAATTCCTATTTCAATTCCAAGTACTTCAATCCAAATTGCTACTAAGGTTTTCTCGATTTCATTCCTTGGTTCAACATAAGCTACTTTCAATTGAGAGGCTAATTTCTCAGCTAAACCAATGCGCTGTAATTTACCCGTGGCACCTTTGGGAATTTGATCTACAAACACTACCTGTGTTGGTAATTTAAAATCAGCCAATCGAGAAAACGCAAATTCGTAAATTTCTTTTTCAGTAACGGTTGCATTCTTCCGCAATACTACAGCAGCAGCAACATCCTCACCTAAAGTCGGATGCGGTACGGCAAAGGTGACTGCTTGAAGCACCGCAGGGTGGTTAAGTAAGACTTCATCGACTTCGCGGGGAGAAATTTTCTCTCCTCCACGGTTAATTATTTCTTTGATTCTGCCTTTTATATATAGATAACCATCGCGATCGAAATAACCATTATCTCCGGTACGAAACCAACCGTTAATAAACGCGCTGAGGTTGGCTTGAGGATTCTCATAACCGGAAGTGACATTTATTTGCACCCTGAATAACTATCTCACCAACCGCACCCGGTTCGAGTAAGTTTCCCAACTCATCCACAATCGCAATTTTTAGTCCTGTAGGTACTCCAACAGAAGCGAGTTTACGGACAGCAGGTGGTAGTGGATTGCTAGCCATTTGATGCGATGCTTCAGTCATTCCATAAGCTTCAATTACTGGAGCATTGAAAATTTCAAAGAGTGCGATCGCAACTTGTGGTGGTAAAGCAGCAGAAGACGAACGAATCAAGCGAATCGAACAATTCTTGATGATTTCGGGTGCTGCACTAGCTTCAAATAAAATAGCTTGATGGATTGTAGGGACAGCACTATACCAAGTAGGTTTAAATTCCAACAACCAGTCAAAGAACGAGGTACCGTCAAACCCTGGAGTACAAACAACACTTCCCCCCGAAAACAGCGATGATAGTAATGTACCGATAAGTCCATGAATATGGAACAATGGCATCACATTTAAACAGCAATCATCCTCCGACAGTTTCAGCGCTTTCTGAATATTATTCGCCGAGGTATAGAGATTTGCATGAGTTAAGGGTACAATTTTGGGACGTGCGGTTGTTCCAGAAGTATGCAGTACTAAAGCTATATCATCAGCACCAGCAAAACTTCCACTAAAAATACTATGCTTGTTCGTGCCTTTAAAAGTAAAAATTCTCGCTTCTGCTTCTAAAATTGGTGATAGTTCAAGAATGGGAATTCCTCGTGCTTGAGCTACTGCGATCGCTTCTGAATTTATCCCCGACTGAACTATTAGCGCTTTAGCTTGTAAATCGGATAAATAAAAGTCAAACTCCACCGCACCATAGTTTGGATTTAAGGGAGCGCAGGTACAAAATGCTGCTACAGCTAAAAAAGCAACTGCCATTTCTGAACCATTAGGCAAAGCGATCGCTACTCGCGAGTTACGTTCCAAACCCATAGCTGTTAAATAAGCACCAACATCCTCTATGCAATTGTGCAAGTCACGATAAGTTAGAGGTTTGCGGTTAGGTGCTGCAATACAAATAGCTAATGGATTTTTCTCTGCTTGCTGTTTAATCAGATTAGCAATTGATAAATTTAGCACGCGGATTTACTCCCCTCTCTTAAATTAAAAAGTTATCGATATAATAATAGCGGCAGTTATTTAGTGATGTCACTTCTTTCTCAAAATTGATTGGTGACGAAGGCTACTCAGTTCGTCTAAGAGGTGTTACTATACTTGGTGATAAATTATTTACACTAATGGCTGACTCAATTGAAATAAGATATCTATCGAAGCTATCGCCCAAAAGAGCAGCATAGTTCGATCGGATAGGCGTGCAAGAAAAATATAAGTTTTCATAAATATACTTACTTTTCAAGTCAGGAATATATGATTTTAAGTAACCATTACCTTTACAAAATACATCAAGCTGTTTCACGGCAAGTATTTAAGTTAATCAAAAAACAGATTTGGACAAGATTTACTTTGAGAAAAAATGATGAAATTCCAGACAGCTTAACTTTCACAAAAACCTTAGAAGGCTATCCGCTTAAAGTATTCAATAAAGGTTTTCTCTCTTCACAAATTTATTGGATTGGTTGTTTTGAGCCTAATTTGCACAATCAACTTAATCAACTCGTTTCACCTGGAGATTTATTTATTGATGCGGGAGCTAATTTAGGTTACTTTAGTGTAACTGTTGGACATTTATTAAAATCGGAGCATCAACAAGGTAAGATACTTGCTTTTGAACCTTGTACTTCTACATTTGAGATTTTGAAAGAAAATATTGATGCTAATAATTTAGAAGATACTATTGATTTATTCCCAATCGGTTTAGGTAGTGAAGAAGAGACAAAAACATTACATCTATCTACTTTTAATGAGCTTAATACTTTTTGTCAGCCCCATTTTACTAAAACTTCTACAGAAGAGGTGAAAATAAAGCCATTAGATAGTTTTTATGAGTATTTTACGCAGGAATACAATAAATGTATTATTAAAATCGATGTGGAAGGATTTGAAAAACAATTACTTCAAGGAGCAGATAAATTTTTGAGTGACATTCGTACTCAACATATTGTAATAGAGTGCTTCAATAATTTAGATTAAATTAAAAGAATTCTCAATGATTATGGTTTTAAAATTTCTACTCCTCCTATAGAAAGAGCAACTTATATAGCTTCGAGATTATAGGGTGGTATTTGGGTGGTTAAACTAGTTTATAAATAATCTAAATCTAAGTCTATATCTATAATATGGTTAACTCAACTTTAATATTTAAAACTGGAACAAAATTATCGAATATCTTACCAGAAAGGTTAGGTAATTCTGTACGATTTCGATTTTTAGCCCAGATAAATGCTACGGAAAAAATAATGCATGAAGTTCATGCTGGAGTTTTTCTGGAACTCGATTTAAGTGATTGGTTACAAAGGCTTTATTACTTGGGTTTTATCGAGCAAAAGACATTTGAAATCATCAAAACTTTGCTTCCAGTCGGTGGAATTTTTATAGATATTGGCGCTAATATTGGTATTTATTCATGTATTATGGCTCATCATGTGGGTAACACGGGTTCTGTTATTGCCTTTGAACCTATGGCAGAAAACTTAGAACTACTCTATCAAAATATCAAATTAAATAAATTAAAAAATATCGAAGTAAATGAATTAGCTCTTTCTAATCGTCAAGGAAGCTTCAATTTATATGTACCTTCGGCTCATCAACAAGGTGCAACTGGCTGTACGCAAGTTTGGAATCCTGGTGATTGGGTAAGTGTTGGTAATACCGACGCAACAACTTTAGATATTGCTTTTCAAAAAGAACGTTTAGACTTTATTAAAATTGATACTCAAGGACATGAATTAGAAATTTTGGAGGGAGCTAAATCAACAATTGAACGTTTTCAACCTTTTATACTTTGTGAGGTATTGGAGGAAAATCGGACGAAGGTATTTGATTTAATGAATAGCTGGAATTACGCTATTTTCAGAGAAACTAAAGATGGTTTTCTTAGTACTTCTTTACCATCATCGGGTTGGGTTGACGTTTTTCTGATTCCCCAAGCAAAAGTTGAAAAAGTAATTGCAGTTTTATCAAAAAGTAAAACTTATGATTGATAATCTTCCCCATATTTGTATAGATGCTACCTGTATTGTTACCGATACCAAAGGTGCATCTGTGTATGCTGTTTCTTTATTAATGGCATTACAAAAATTATCGCTTAAAGCGCATTTTACAGTGTTGATGCGTACTAAGGCTGTTAACCTAATAGAAGTTAATAGTTGTAATTGGAAAATTGAGGGAGTTACAATTAAATCTACTATATGGTGGCATCTACTAACTTTACCGCGTTTATTAAAAAAGCTACAACCAGACTTGTTATTTGTTTTAGGAGAAACACCATTAGCTTTTGTACCAGTTCCCTATATTCTCACCGTTCATGAATTACCACATATCTATCGTCAATCGGTAGGGAATGCTAATAAATCTTTACACCACCATCTTAGTCAGCGACTTACTGAGACTTTATTACCAAGTACCTGTCGTCAAGCTGCTCGTTTACTTGCAGTTTCCCAAAGTACAGCCACAGATTTAGAACGAGAATTTCAAATTAATCCGCAAAAAGTTAGCGTTACCTATGAAGGTGCAGATATCAGATTTTTTCAAGCAGAATCTCTCCCTCAATCAAAATGGTGCAAAGAAATACCATCACCTTATCTGCTGACATTTGCCACAGGAGACAACCGTGAAGTACCAGAACAAGTTGTACGTGCTTTTGGTAAATGTGCTTCTGTGATTCCTCATTATTTAGTAATTTCCGGAAGTTGTTCGGAGTCACAAAAATCGACGTTAATAGAAACAGCAGTTAAATTGGGTTGTTTGGAAAAGTTATACTTTACCGGATATGTCCCCGATAACGATTTACCCGTTGTTTACCATTATGCAGACATTTATATTGAGATGTCCCGCTACGAGGGATTTGGGTTGCAAGTATGCGAAGCAATGGCAACGGGAACTCCGGTAATTGCAACGAAAGTGGCTTCTTTACCGGAAGTTGTCGGTGATGCAGGTTATTTAGTTAAGTTAGGAGATATTGCTGCACTTATGGAAAAATTATTATTTTTATTAAAGAATCCCAAAGAATTACAAAGATTAGGCAAACTAGCACAACAGCAATCTGGTAAATTTTCTTGGGATAAGTGCGCGAAGGAAACTTGGAATGTAATCGATCGAGTTATTTCTAAGTAAATTATCGAATATTAAACTTGATTCCTTCTTAGTAACCTTTTTTATTTGGTTATTTCCTGGAGTTATTGCCAGTCATTTACTAATACTTTTATCCCAAAAAATTGCTCATGAACGCTAATCCAAAAATACTATACCCCATCATTGATGGACAAATTACAGGTGGTAATATCGTTTGTTTGCATCTAATCGAAGCAGCATTAAATCAAGGTTGGGATGTTTTAGTTAATTCACCTTCCGAAGGAAGATTTTGCGATATTTTGCGAGAAAAGAAAGTTAAAGTTTACCATTTGGATACAACTCGCTCTTTTAATTGGTTATCAGCAGTCAAAATGGCACAGTTAATCAAAAAAGAACGAGTTTCTCTGGTTCACGCTCATGCTCCTTTTGCTGGTTCAATTATTTCTTCTTTGGCTGGTAAATTAGCTGGTGTACCTGTAATTATTCACGCTCATTTACAAGATGCTTTGAGCAGTAATTCTTTCATCAGAAGCTATCAAAATATAATGAACTACTGGACAAGTATAAAATGTTGCGATGCTATTATCGCTGTTTCTCATCAGGTAAAAGATGCATTAATTTCAGAAGGTTTTGACTCCCATAAATTCCATGTTGTACATAACGGTACTCCTGTTAATAATCAAAAAATTGACTCAAATATTCGCAGTCAGTTAAATATTCCTGAAGATATCCCGGTTGTAATTCATATCGGTAGACTTTGTAAAAGCAAGGGACAACATCTTTTGCTTGAAGCTGCTGCAAATTTACATCAATTAGGACAAGAAGCTGTATATTTGATTGTTGGTAAAGATTTAGAACAAGATGGAGCATATCTGAAGTATTTAAAAGATATGGCTCAAGAATTGGGAATTAATAAATCAGTTCATTTTTTAGGACATCGTGCTGATATTCCTCAATTATTAGGTTTATCTGATTTATTAGTTTTACCTTCTTATACAGAGGGTTTACCTTTAGTTATTTTAGAAGCAATGGCAGCAAGTTTACCAGTTGTTGCAACTCCTGTTGGAGGAATTCCAGAATCTGTTCCGATGCTGCTGGTGCTGCTCCTGATTTGGTTGTGGATGGGAAGAATGGCTATCTTGTACCAGTGGGAGATGTTGAAAAGTTAAGTGAGGCTTTGCAGATATTGGTGGAAGATGAAAGTTTGAGAGAGAAGATGGGTTTATATTCCCAAGAGATTATTGCTAATTATACCCCCCAGAAGATGGCACTGGGGTTGAAAGAGGCGATTGTGAAAGTCTCGAATGCACAAAATCCAATGCAGAATTAGCAATTGCAAAAACGTTATGACTTCGCTGATGTTCAAGTGTAATTAATTGAAGTTGGTTAGTATCAGCATTGTAGTGGTACAAACCATAGCCATAATCTTGCAGGAATTTTGCAATATCTTGTTCACGATAACCATGATTTACCCCATTTAATAATTCTAATATCCAAACATGAGGATGCTGTTGTTTTAACAGAGAAGTTGCTCCTTTGAGAGCTAATATTTCTGCACCTTCAATATCCATTTTGGCTAAAGTTAGATGGCTGATATTTTCATTTTGCAGCAGGTTATCGAGAGTTGAGCTTGGAATCTGTAATGATTCTGCTGTGGTATCTGTTGCATTTGTGGTGATAAATGCTGTTGAGTCCGATTTTGTATTATTACTAATAGTTACACTCCCAACAGAATCTGCAATTGCTATCGATAATGGTTTGACCTGAGTCAAATTATTAAGCTTGATATTTTCTTCTAAGCGTTGATAATTTGTTGGCAATGCTTCAAAGCTATAAATAGTACCCGATTTAATTTTAAATGCAGCTAATAACGTGTAGATACCGATATTGGCACCAATATCTAAAAATGAATCTTCCTCTCTTAAATATCGCAATAAAAAATTCATTTCATGATAATCATAAAGCCCGCAATATATCGCAGCAGAAGCAGATTGGCTATCGGGATAGCAGCGTATTTTTACATTCTGTAAAAGTTGAATATCTAGATGACGATGAGTAATTCGTTTGTATAATTGCCAGCCAATAAATTTCGATAATGATAATAATTGTTTTTGTCTGTTATTAGGATGAAACCAAATGTATCGGATTATTTTATTGATTAGTAAGTTATTTTTCATAAGTAAGGGAATAGGGAATAGGGAATAAGTTGGTAGGGTGCGTGACGGCTACGATAAATTACTAATCATAACGAAAAATGTTAATATTGCCGTCACGCACCATTCTTTTATTCCATTACAATATCAACTAACCTGTAAGCGCACACGCTTCTACCTCGAAACATTCTCCAAAATTACATCGCACACCTTTCCCAACTCAGCCAAATTATCTTTTCGGTGTAAATGTCGCATTGGTACAGCATCCGCTAAACGTCCCAATATCGAGAGTTCACGGCTTTGCATATCGCGCTCTAACTTCAAGGATTGGGGATATCTATTGATAATTAACTGCATTACACCCATTTGAGGAATAATTGTTTCTATAGTAGGGTTTGCTGAAAATTGTTGACGCTCTCCCAAAACATAAATTGCAGCTAAAGGTAAAGGTTGATTGTGAAAACCCCAAGCCGATACTTTATTTTGATTTAACTCTAAGAAATGCTTATCAGTCTGGCTAAATACCCGCGATAATCCTTTTTCATCACCATAAAGCGCATTTACTGCCAATTTCCACAACCGCAGACGGGGATAACCAGGTTGAACCAAGAAGGAGTCGTCACAATCGGTAAGAACTGCAATGTCATCAGCTAAAATCGGATAGCCTTGTTTTGCAAATGCTGCTGCGGTAGTTGACTTCCCCGCACCCTTGGCACCGATAATGGCGAGCAAAATCAATTGACCGTAAATAAGCAAATATACGTTTGTAAAATAAATATATATTTACTTAGCTTCAGTAATAATACTGGAGCATCAAGCTAGTTGATAGCTTTAAGCTAATAATCAAGGATAAAGGAGTATAGGAGTATAAATATGACAGACGATAACATTTTAGATGTAGCAGTTGTAGGAGGCGGAATATCAGGAGTATATTCTGCTTGGAGGCTATTAACCGATGGGGGCAAAAAATCGGTTACGGTTTATGAAGCTGATAAGCATATTGGGGGTCGTCTTCTTTCTGTTAAGCCACCAGGTATTAATAACATGGTCGCTGAATTAGGAGGAATGCGTATCCTACCTGAATCTATTCAACCCTTAATTAACACATTAATCTCCAAATTAAGTTTCTTAGCAAATAATTTACCGTCGGACATTACTCAAATCGATTTGTACGATTTCCCGGTGAACGACTCACCTGCATCTGACAATATTGTTTGTACGCGAGGAACGTTATTTCGTTGGTCAGATATAAAAAACCAACCTGATAAGATTCCTTACCAATTATCTGAGACAGAAAAGGGTAAATCGCTCGGTGAAATTATCTTAGAAGCTATTAAGATAATTCTCAACGATCCAGAAATTGATAAACGCTCTCCAGAAGAAATTCGCAAAAAGGTTCAAACCGCGACCTATGGTTCCCAAAACCTGCCTCTCCATCAACAAGGATTTTGGGATGTCCTGATACAAGTTATAAGTTATGAAGCTTATAGATTTGAACAAGATGCTGGCGGGTATTCCACAACTCTAAGTAATTGGAATGCTGCGGACGCTATTGCTTGGTTTTTAGCTGATTTTAGCCCTGGAGCAACTTACCGTGGTTTTGCTCAAGGTTATCGACAAGTAGTAGTGAACATAGCTAAGTTGTTTACCAGTGCTGGTGGAAACATTGTCTGCGGGCAAAAATTAGCTAATTTCGACTGGGATGGTAATGTTTTTACGCTTAAATTCGCCAATGACGATACTGTCAAAGCTAAAGCATTAATTCTTGCCATGCCCCGACGCTCGCTAGAATTAATTTCATGTGGAAATAAGTATTTGAGCAACGATGAAACTAGCAAGCTAATCAAGAGTGTAACACCGCAGCCTGCTTTTAAGATATTTTCTACTTATCCGACACCGTGGTGGCAAAAGTTAAATCTAAGTTTAGGACGAAGCGTCACCGATCTGCCCATTCGTCAAACTTATTATTGGGCTAATAGTCAGGGAAAATCAATTGAAAGTGGACCAGCGATGCTCATGGCTAGTTATGACGATGGCAACAACCCTGATTTCTGGAGTGGCTACCGCGATTGGGAAGGCGTAAACTTTAAATCTATGGGTTTGAGTTCAAAAACTAATGACCTGGAATGGAAGGACAACGCACCCCAATGGAGTGATTACGAACCAAAGCAGGAACAAATGAAAGTTGAAATGACCCGGCAGTTAGCGGAGATCCACGGAGTTTCAAAAGAGAGCATTCCGCCAAACAGTGTTTGTTTTAAGAACTGGGCTGAAGATCCGTTTGGTGGCGGTTGGAATTTCTGGAACATTGGAGTTCAAAGTTCACAGGTGATGAAAGCCATCATTAAACCCGATTCAACTGTACCACTCTACATCTGCGGGGATGCTTATTCTAATTGGCAAGGATGGGTAGAAGGTGCTTTAGAAACTGCCAATATGGTATTAGCATTACCTGAGTTCAATGTGAAACCATTATAAAGAGTTGTTAATAACTATATTTTTACCTATCAAATAAATAAGATGACACAAGAGCAACAGCGTTGGACTCGCGATTACGTTTTTGACATTCTACGGGAACTTGGCATTCACTATATTTTCGGTGTCCCCGGTACGAACGAGATTCCGATCATTGATGGTACATCCTATCCAGAGAATGAAGTTCAATACATTGAATGTCTACACGAGAACATTGCTATTGGTGCAGCAATGGGTTCCGCACGCATGACTGGCAAACCAGGGGTGTTGGTTGTTCATGTTACACCAGGTATTGCTCATAGTATCGGTAATCTATTCAACGCATGGCGATCGCACGTGCCGTTAGTAATCCTATGTTGTCAGCAGCAAAACGAGCTAGTGACACAGGAGCCGCTTCTTGCTTCAAACCTTGTCGATTTGGCGCAGCAGTATACGAAATGGGCGCACGAGATCCGGACACCGGAAGAGATTCCTCTGGTTCTACAGCGTGCTTTTAAAGAAGCAATGGCACCACCAAATGGTCCAGTGTTTGTCTCTGTCCCTTGGGAATTTATGATGCGTAGCATCGAAGCCGACAATCGCATTCAAGGTGTTACGCAAATATCCCCTCATTTCACTGGCGATCCGTCGGCGATTGAGCAAGCGGCATCCATGCTCGCACAAGCAAAAAATCCAATTATTATTGCTGGAGATGCTGTTGGCTATGGCAATGCGTGGTCAGAACTGCAAGAGCTTGCCGAACTCCTCGGCGCTCCAGTGTTGCTCCAGACATTCAGCAGCGTGGCAAATTTCCCCAATAATGATTTCCACTGGCAGGGAGAACTTCCTGGTACTCAAGGCGGAATACAAGGAGTCTTTAAGGAGCATGATGTTGCATTTCTCTGTGGCTTTGGAGTCCAAGCTCAAGTCACGGTATTCAAATATTCCGATGGACCTTTAATTCCTTCGACAGTCCAGCAGATTTATTTAACAAACAACACTTGGGACATCGGCAAAAACTATTATGGGGAGGCAGCAATTTTTGGTGATATCAAAGCGACGCTCCCCCTAATCAACGACTTAGTTCGCCAGAATCAACCTGCCGAGGCAACAAATCGCAACCAAAAACTGCGACAACTCGACACAAAGCGGCGCGAACATTGGCAGCAATATCTAGAAAAAGCATTGGCACAAGATGAAATCTGGGCTGTAGTCATTGCTCAGGCGCTTCGAGAGGCAATTGAGGAACACAAGCTGGAGAAAAAATTTGTCTATGTACATGAAGCGGTTTCCGATCCGGCACCATTCCAGTATCTTCTCCCGCTCGGAACCCAAAGTTCTGTACCGATTAGCTATTACTGCGTAGCTGGCGGCTCACTGGGTTGGTCAATGCCTGCCTCACTGGGAATTAAACTCGAAAGTCAAGGCTGGCAGGGTATTGAGACGCGCTTAGTTGTTAATATTATCGGTGACGGCTCATCACTCTTTTATCCCCAGACTTGGTGGACTGCGGCACATCGACAACTGGGCGTGCTGTATATCATTACCAACAATCAAGAATATCACACACTGCAACTTGGACTACAGCAGGTTGTTGATGCATATGGTTCAGAAGAGGGCTATGGCTGGAAGCCCAAGACTAACGACCCCGAATATCTCCGAATTGAAAGACCAAACCTCGACTTCGTAGCACTTGCGAAGGCATTCGGCGGTCAAGATGGCGAAATTGTCGAGAATCCCCAAGATGTTGGATCTGCCGTGAGGCGCGGCATTGATTATGTATTAACGACTCAACAGTCATATATCCTCGATATGCGGACTGCAAAAGCCACACCCATACCGCCATCCAGCGATCTAAAAACTTTTCAAGTCTCCGCTCGTTATGTAGCGCAGCCGCAGCTTAACTTTTTTCACCAGCCTGCCCTTGGCTCAACAGTGAATGTTCCAATTATTCCCTAAACTGAAAAAAAACTTCACCAACTTTGTCGCGATATCGGGTACTGGTGTCAAAGCCTTGGTGCTAGGAAGGAAGCGATCGCCTTCTATTTGATCTGACTTTTCCCGGCATCTTTCTGAGAAAAGTCAAACTACTCACAAATCAAAACGAACTAAACGCCCAGGCTGCGATCGTGCCTTGCCTAGCTCTCTAGCAAATTACCATCGTCAGTACTTGATGTATGTAAATGTTTCCTGTTAAGAGCTCCCCTTCCCAAATAATTAATTTCATAGAGGTAATTATTAACAATGAATCAAACAACTTCAATTCTTAACCAAAAACTAACTATCTCAGAAAATATCCTCGCACAAGAGCTTACCGGCGAGATAGTGATATTAAATATTGAATCGGAATCCTACTACAGTTTAAATCCTGTGGGAAGTAAAGTTTGGCAATTGTTAACTTCCAAGGAAAATGTAAAAGGAGCAATCGAACAATTACTTCAAATTTATCTAGTAGATGAACCGACTTTGCATCGCGATGTAACTTTGCTTGCTGAACAATTAGTAGAAGAAGAATTGCTGATTAATTGCGATAGTGAAGCTGAAGAATTTACGAAATCTAATCAATCAGAAGAATCAAGTCAACCCGAAGCTGAAAAGGTTGACAATCGTATACCTTACGAAAAGCCCTCGTTACGGAAGCACGGCAAGGTGAATGGTGAAACAAACTCCACCTTTTTGGACGCTGCCAACATTGACAGTTTTGGATCCGGTTACAACGATTTCTCGTAGGTTATACATTGACAAAGTTGCTAGGCTCCGTGATGGTTACGAAAAATTATTAATGATAACGAGAATTGTTAATATTGCCGTCACGCACCATTTTTTGATTATTCCTAATTATTCAAAAAATCAAACTAATTAAATCAACCATTCTCCGATGATTGAGAATCAATAAGTCCTTGAAAATCTTCCGGAGAATTAACGCGCTATTGTTTCCACAATCAAACTTTCCAAAAGCGCGACATCATCAAGAGCAAATCCGATTAGTAGGATTCTGCTTCAATTGCTCAATAATGATAAGTATTTTCTAATTCATGTTTGTTTACAATCACTTTACATTTAAGTAAAGGATTTGTTATTACTGCTGTTTATAAGTCAGTAATTCTGCCAATATATCCGAAATATTACTGTTAACACTTCTAGGTAAAAACTTGGATAATAAATATACAATAGCTTTCATATTTGCTGAGATTAATACTTATGTCATTTAAAGCCGCCTTCGGGTTTATTCGAGCAGTTCGAGAATGTCAGGACTTACAAGCAAGTTTGCAAGATTTGGGACATGCTGTAAGTGGAGAAGAATTAGTAAAATTGGGTCAGGAAACTGGATTTGATTATACGGAAGTAGAGCTACAAGCAGCATTTAAACATGATTGGGTAATGCGATCGCTCAGTTATGGAATCATCCAAACTCCAGATAAACCGCAATAATAACTTGATTATTTATACCGCTAACTTTTCACTTTCTGTTTTGACTACAGATAAAGCTATCAAAACTGTAGCGCTAGTAAAAATCCTCTTATCATCTGGTATGATACGACCGGGAGAGCTATCTGGGTCTAAAATATCAGTGGGGTCAGAAAATCGCATTAGTGCGGATGCATTCCAGGAGCCGTCTCTTTTTTGCGTATCGATTAACCAATTAACTGCTTGATGCAACTGAGAATAAAAATGCTGTTTATCCTTAGCTAAAGCAAGAGTTCGCACGCACCAAGCAGTAGCAAAAGCAGAGTTATCGCCATATTGATGGGAATAAACTGCACCAGTGGAATTTATTCGACTTGCAGCCCACTCAATCGCTAATTGCACTTGTTGATAGTTACGCCGATCGTTATCTTTCGCTAAAGCTTCAGCAGCCAAAGCTGTTGCATATTCGGAATCGTACCACCAATAGGCTTTCCAACTACCATCTTCTCGTTGTGTATTCCTTAAAAAATCAATGCAGGGTGCCTTAATTCCCTCTAAGCCAGCTACAGCAGCAGTGACGCAGGTATGAGCGCTACACCACCCCTCAATGGATTTTGAGCTTGCTTCTTCTGTATTATCAAGTTCTTCTGGTAAATAACAGGCTACACCACCAGATGAAGATAAGTGCTTAACTAGAAATTGGGAAGCCGCTTTTGTCCTTTGGGATTGTATTTCGTCTAAAGCTGTAGCAAGTCGTAAAGTCCAAGCTGTACTGTCTGCATCCGCAGGAGCAAAACTATTATATCCCCACCCAGGTGACGACTGACGACGACTAAGCAGTAAATTCCAAGCACGATTTGCAGCAAGTTTCGCTTTTTCGTTGTTGAGTGATGCTAAAGCAGTTCCCACATACGCTGTTACCCACTCGTCACTTCTTCTTCTACGGGAATCAATATCAAAATCTTGCCACCAGCCTTTTTGATTGGAGGAATTGAGAAGAAAGCGAGTAGCTGCTTCAATTGCTTCGTTTAATCGATTTTGGTTTAATTCTCCTGATGTGCTGGATAAATTTTCGTTTTGGAAACTCCTTAAATTTTGAGATTGGTTGTTATTTACAAGGGATTTATTATTAAGCCACTCATGTACAAATCCAAGATATGCTTTAGCTTGTAAAGTTGATTCAGGTTTATGGGTAAGCTTAATATGGCTTAATCTACGGTCTAAAATACTGAAATTTTTTGATGGCTGCAATAAAGATTTGGCAATTAAATGATTAGCCCAAGGTTTTGTAGTGTTGCTAGGAGTTGTACAACCAACCCAAGCTATTAATCCATTTCGTTTTTCGGAGGTACACAATCCTTTTGCTACCAAATTATCTAAAAAAGGCAACCATCTTGGATCTAATCCCGATTGTTTATCAAAGAAACATTCTAAACCAATAGTAGGATAAATTTTCTTGCCAACATCAAAACAAAGCCTCACATTATCAAAACTGTCTAGTATCTCATCAACCAAAGTTTCTATTTCTTCTGTTGGGTTGGGATAACCTATTTCTTGTAAATAAGTTGTAATTTCATAAATTGGGATTTTGCTGACATTAATCCGCAATGCTTCAATTTGACGCGATAACATTACGCCAATATGACTAATTCGAGTAGGTGACGTACAAGCAGTAAAGCAGCGATATAAGTTACTGCATAAGGAATCATTAATTGGTTGTCCGTAGAGTAATTCTAAAGCAGTTTTAATAATACTAAAAGTTGTTGATGCCTCAAATGAATCGCGATTAATACCGAGAAAAATACATGGTGTTAAGAAATCAGGATTTGACTCATGAATATCAAATTCTAACCATATATCAGAAATAGCTGAATATAAATCTGAACTTGAGTCGCTCCAAATTTTGCAAAATTCACGAATACGATTCCAAACTGGTTGGTTAAACTCTTGATAAGATGAAGCAAGTTTGTTTATATGTTCGGCTAAAATTTGTGGTTCTTTATTTTGTAAAGAAATACCTTGCTGTAAATCAACTTGAGAATTATCTTTATCGAGACGAATTTCAAAGCCCGCTCTTGGAATAGGTGCTGATAGCTTCGCTAATTTTTGTAAGTAGGATATAGCTGTAGTTGTAGCAATTTCAGAAGAAATGTGAGCGAGGACATTTTGTAAGGAGTCAGTTAAAGTGGGTATTTTAGTCAGCATACAAAGGATTAAGTAACACAGTAAATTTTCTGGTTGTCTTGAGAAGAAAGTAGAAAACCTCCTACAGTAATCCGATTTTTATCTCCATCAAAATCCGCTACTTTATGCCAAATACGTCCACCATTAAAAATGACCATATCTCCTATATCTGGATTTATATATTGTTTTCTAAAATTATCTAGATAAGCATCCAGTTGGTCAGTATAAAAAAAATTTCTCATTCCAGAAGTAGTTTGTTCTTGTAAAAAATCATATAAAATCAGTTCTCCACCTATTTTAGGTTTGTCAATTACCAAAAAATAGCTAAGTATTTCAAATTCGTTAACTATCGGCTTTAGATGTTCGTAAAGTTTATAATATTTAAATAGTTCATGCTCATTATGAGCTTTGTATCCCCCTTTCTTTGGATATAAAACCCTAATTTGCCCTGGGATGAATTTATTTTCATCATTTGTTTTAGCTAATTCTAATTTTTGAGAACCAGATATATTATTGAAAATTGAGAACAGTTTAGTTTCAAAATTATGTGCAAAAATATCTTTCAATTCTAAATTAAAAATAAATGACTCCTTAAAATAGCGCTCTAAATCACCTTCAACATCGGTTAATGATATACCAATTGTTTCCCAATATCTTGTAGTGTTTGTCTTATTTTGTTTAGCCTTTATTTTGATCCTCGCATTTTGTATTTCTTCTTTGGAAAAGACTTGCTTGATTAAAAGTCCTCCTAAATTTCCCTTACAAATCTGTTCACAAGCATTTGAATGTTCGGAAAACGATTCAGTATCAGTAGTAATCCAATTGTATAGAATATCATTATCCTTATTTGATGTTTTAGCAGGCATCAACCTTCTGAGAATATTGTTAGATAATTCTAATTCAGGTTTTATTTGCACAGCTTGCTGATAATTTTTAGTTGCTGCTTCTAAATTACCTAGCGCGTAATATAGTTCTGCTAATTTACTATAAATAGTAGAATTATTTGGCTTTGTGAATAAAGCTTTTTCGTATATATCGATTAATTGTTCTATTTTTATTTGCATTTAATTTAATTTAATTAAGAGATATTTGAATAGTTCTATTTAAATCATCCAATATACCTTCACCAATCTCAAGTAACATAGCTAAATCATCTGGTCTTTTAACAACACGTATAGGTACTCGATCAGCTAATTTACTTAATACTTTAAACTCATTAATTTTACCTGTTTGATTCAACATCCAATCAACATAAGTGTTTTGTATTAAAGAAAAAAGACCAGTTGTAGGTGAAACTGGTTCTATGGACACCGATCTTATATCAGAATTTCGTTCTTCCAAAATATAAATAGCAGCTAGAGGAATTGGATTTTGAGGAAATGGTTTAGTATCTTCTAGTAAACAAAGGCTGCGTTTAGCTTGCCAAATCTCAGGTTTTGGCGTGAGAACTTCTAAATGCTCGTAAGAGCCATATAATTGAGTAGCTACCTCTTCATACAAACGCAAACCTGGATATCCAGGCTGAACAAAGAAACTGTTTTCTTGCTCCAATAGTACAGCAACATCATCTGCAAGAAGTCGCGCACCTTGTTGTAGTAAAGCTGCGGTTGTTGTTGACTTTCCCGCACCTTTTGCACCAAGAATCATCATTGCTTGATTGTCAACAATTACTGTATTGCCATGCAAGCAAGTCATTCCACGTATTCGTAAGATGCATCCTAATACAATACCAAGTAAGAGCGAAGTAACATATCTTTGATTTGCTTCTTCACCTACAGCCATCCAAACTTGTTCGCCGTTAGGGTTAATTACAAATTCAGCATAAGCTTGTTTATCGCCGATAAATGAAAGTAGTAAGTATGTCTCTTCTTTTAGAATTGCTGTTTGGAGTCGAGGATGCTTTGAGTTAGGTTGCCAAGCAGATAGGGGAACAGGTATTGGGCTTTCTTCCCATATTCTGGTTTGATGAATTGAGATATCACATACATCTTTTGATTCATCAAAAGGCTTTAAACCTGGAATAAGTTGGTTGCTGCGTAGGGTTAAGCCGTAAACTTGATAATAGAATGCTTCAATATTGCCAGATTTGCCCATATTCTTTATAAGTTCCCTATTCCCCATTTCCTTTTTCATTAACCCACCCGACAAAGAACACTATCAACACCATCAAACCGAGTCTCTTCCTGCAAACTCCGCAACCAATAAGCAACCACTAAAGTTTTTTCTAATCCCATTAACTTCCCGGTATCGATTTCCCCAGACTCCAAACACTCAAGTAACTCATCAATATTTACATACTCTTCCAAACCAGGAGTATTCTTTAATAAATCCCCAGCCCATAATCCGACGCTTCCCCGCATTCCCTGAATATATTCGGACGGTGCCTGGAAGACAACTTTAGGACGAGTGCGGATGGCTTCTGGTAATTTACCTTTCATCGAATCCCGCAAGATATTTTTATTAACCAACCAGGGTACGGGGGGAATTGACACTAAAAAGTTGACCAAGCGTAAATCAAAGAACGGATAATAAGGTTTGATAGCAATTCCCGTAGAACCGGGGTCAAATTGTTCAAAGATGTTTGACCAAAATGCAGAATTAGCCATTCCGTAGCGAGCGACATAATCTATGGATTCATCGTTAATTTGCTCGTATCGCTGCTGTAAATCCTGTTGCTTGACGAAATCGGCATTAAACCAAGTGGGAAATTCAACTTTCTGGTTGGTAATTTTCCGCCAATAGGCTCTACCTTGACGTAAGTATAATTTCGGGGAACGATGGGTTTGTAAATAATGTCCCAGCACCTGGAATATTTCTTGACGCAAACCGTGTTTCCACCACATAAAGAAGTCGAATTCGCCAAATCGCAAACCGGGGTCGCCACCAAATCCGGTTAAGACTACCCGCGCATGGTCAGCACAACGCTGAGTCAATTCATTGCCAGCACTGCGTCCGGGAATACCATTGGGTTCGGGTAATGGAGTTTGGGGGTTTACACTCGGTACGCGACACATATACCCTTCGCAGTTCATCTCATTTAAGGGAATACCGATATAATGGGCTACCATGCTGGCGTAGGAATCTTCCTCTGGCATCATCAGGCGATCGCGCATGGTAAATGCTTGAAAATCACAGGGTGTTCCTCTTTCTAAGAGTACTTTTTGTGCTGTTGCCGCAATGCTGGTAGAATCCATCCCCCCACTGATATGAGTTGCAATGCGATGCGATCGCAATCTGTCGCTCACTGCTTGCTCGAAGAGTTCGGAAAAATGCTCTACATATTCTTGGGGGTGCTTGTAAAATATTATTGGTCGAACGCGGGGTAATTGCCAATATTTTTGTATATTTATTTTTTGTGTATTTAATTCCCCTGCTTGCCAAGTTAAAGTATGAGCCGGGGGAAGCCTTTTAATATCATCAAAGATAGTCGTAGACCATTCCATATTCATTCCCCTCGTGAGGAAATCCCCTACAGCTTGCTGGTTTAAATCGGTGGAGATTTGGGGATGCAAGCGAATACAGTTGAGGGTATTGCTGCAAATCAGAGTATTGTTTACCTGAGCATAGTAAAACGGTAAAATTCCAAAATGGTCGCGTCCGCAAAACAGTTTTTGTTGCCGTTCATCCCAGATGATAAAAACAAAATCACCCTGCAAATGGTCAACACAAGCGGTATCCCAGACATGATAGGCGTGTAAAACTAACTCAACATCCGGCGCTTCCTCAGTAATTACCCTACCCCGCGCCTGCAAAGCCACAACTAATTCTTTGCGTCCATCTAACCTGACATCGGCAACTATCCATACGCGATCGTCTAAAGTCAAAGGCTGTTGTTCGCGTTCTTGCTCGGAGGTTGTCCGCAACAGAGTATGTCCCAACCCGATGTTATCTTTGTACCATGTTTGTTGAGCATCAGGTCCGCGAAACGCCATGTAGTCGGTCATTTGGCGGAGCAGGGATTGATTGACGGGTTCGTTGTTGTGATTAATTAGACTGATAATACCGCTCATAGGATTTTAATGTATGGAAGGGAATGGGTAATAAGGAGGAAAGCAATATCTGTTTTTTACTAGGTTGTGTTATATATGCGGGTACAGTTATAACTGTTTTTACTGATTTTGGCGAGTTTTTTATTAAGCTACCAAGATAACTACAGTAAATTTTGGGAGAAAAAAGCCTTTAACTGCAAAAATTCAGAAATTGACGACTTGAATCGTAGAGAAGAATATGGATAATTTTAACTACTCTGTGTTTCCTGTTCCTAAATTATCTATCAATTAGTTGATGTTTCCAGATATTCGAGTCATAACTGTATAAGTTTAATCGTATCTCTATGTGTGAGATATCAAGTTGTTCCAAAATAACATAAATAAATTCACTGTGATTCCTATAAGTCAGCTACATTATTTTTTACACTACCGGAAATTTTCTCTACTTGTTACCCTTGCTATTACCGCAGCTGCACAAATCAATCCGGTTCAAGCTGCATCTAAAGAAGATACCAATACTTTAAATCTGAAGTCCGAGAGCGTTAGCACTGATGCTTTCTTTCAAAACGTAATACCTCTGAAAAAAGAATTATTAGATTTTGCTCAATGGGTAAATGAGTCAGATTCTAAGGAATTATCCGATAAACTTGAAGACGCTACTCTCATCCAACGACTAAAGGCTAGTAAGCGCAATTATCGTTTAACATCCCGCTTGGATTCGAGACGCAACTCGTTATTACCAGAAATTGCTAGTAACCGGATTGCAAAATCCACCAAGAATTATGTTTCTGAGCGAGCGAACCAGCTTAATCCCACAATTCTAGATTCTCAAAATATCTTAAAGCCGGAACTTTTAGCAACAGATAATCTCACAGACATTAGCCGAGAAAACACTGAAAAGAACCCAACCGATGACAACTTACTACAAGCACAAAATACATCGGAACAAGATGTACAGAAAATAATCAACCAACTCGATGGGGTAAAAGATATTGAAATTCCCTCATTCTTTTATTCACCGGGTTTTAGCATATATGTTCCCACTGGTTTCGGTGGCGATCGCAATACTGGTTTTGTCAGCGCGAGCTATCAAGAAAGAGGTCGTTTTTCTAACGATGATGATTTAGGTTTAGGTATTGGTGTTGGTTTAGGTGATTCGCGGAAATCGGTTGGTGTTGAACTTTCTTACACCTTAGCTAGTTTTGGACGCAACCGCGACTTTGGTAGCGGTGGATTTAACGTTAAGGTGCATCGTCAGCTACCAAATGATTGGGGTGTAGCCATCGGTTGGAACGGTTTTTTGAATATCGGGGATGAAAATAACTTTGAACAATCGCTCTACGGAGTTGCGACCAAAATTATTCGCACCCAAGAAAAACTTGACTCACCTTTTAGCCGAGTCGCAGTAACTCTTGGTATTGGTGGAGGACAGTTTCGGACTGAAGAAGCGGTTTTTAATGGTGATAACAAAATTGGCGTATTTGGTAGCGTTGCAGTTCGTGCAGTCAAATCGGCTAGCATCATAGCCGAGTGGACTGGACAAGATTTAGGTATAGGAGTCAGCGTTGCACCATTTCCGAATATTCCTTTAGTAATTACCCCAGCTTTGCGGGATATAACTGGTGCGGGAGACGGTACACGCTTTGTTATCGGTACTGGCTTTTCCTTTAAATTTTGAGGAAAATAAAAACACAGAGAATTTGGGACGTTGTTAAAACTCCAGATTCTCTGTGAAAAATTAACACCGTTTAAAAGGATTATATTTTCATGCAAAAGAATATACTGCTTAATTTAATTGCAAGTGCAACATTTGCTGTGAGTGGATTAATTGCTATTCCCGCTCATGCTCAAAATAATCAGTCAGATGTTACGGGAAATAATGTTTTTAATAATCCCGTTCCAGTGAATAATCAATCCGATGTTACTGGAACTAATATTTTTAATAACAATCTACCTGGTTATTTTGAAGGGAATACAGTTAGTAAAGAAACCGCAGCGCGAGCAGAACAACTTTCCCAAAAGTTAAAAGATGCTTATCGCAATTGTAACGCTGGTCAAGATTGTATAGAATTTAATAATTTGTTACAAGAATCTAATACATTTTTGAGTAATTTTAACCAACAAGTCGAAGCGGTTGGAAATAGTCAAAATAATCGGGCTTGGTAAGGTTGCAAGTTTTAAATATCTGGCGAATATAATTCACTGCTACACAGGCAAAGTCCACCTCCGTGGACTAACTTTTTTTAACCCGCGCAGGCGGGTTTTGCTTGTGTAGCAGAGCCATTGCGTTGGGCGGGTTCCCCGACTTGAAGCAAATGGCGTGCGGTTTCAACCGCCAGGTAATTGCTGGGAAAGATTCAAAAACTTCAAACCCAAACGAATCGGTCTAACTAAATAATATAAAATATATAATAATCCAGTCAGCGAAACATATTCTAAATCATTTGAATTTGGTTTGAATATATAGTTAAATAAATGCCCAATTAAATATCTATTATGCTCTCCCAAAAATTTAGAACGCTCCAGCAACATTAAAGCCCTCAATACAAATCCATATAATCCCTGTATAAATCCTTGCTCAAAGATTCCAAATACATTCCTTTGCTTATTACTTTGGCTAAATAACTGCTTGACGACCTGATTTAAATACAATTTAACTATCAAGTCATTTTCTATTTTCTGCTGTAATTCTTCCGGTATTTTTACTTGCAACAACCTCGAAGCTATCCCCAAACCGAATAACAATAATCTTTCACTACCTAAATCTCTAGCCCGTTGAATTACCACTTCCCAGTCTAACTTTTGATTGTTAATCAGTTGAGCTATATCGTAGACTTGCTTAAGCTTTTCTTGACGAAAGTGAGCATCTTTAACGATTTGCAAACACAAAATTAATAGCGAATCTTCCGGAGAAAGATTATTTACTTGCTGATTTAAAATAGATACGGTTTCGCAACGCTGCCAAAGTTGCTCAAAATCAACTCGGTAAGGAAAGCATGAAGGTGCTAACTGCCAGTGGATATCAATATGAATGCTATCATCTTTATTGGTAAAAACTTGTCCCCAAGGTTGTAGTTGACTACGGGTTTGATAACCTTGATTCGTTAATATATCTTGAACTCTAGAAAAGTCTTCTTGTTTGATAATTAAATCAATATCGCAGAATTCCCGTTTGGTTAAATTTTGATAAGCAGAAGCAGCGAGAACAGCACCTTTGAAGGGAATTACTTTGATGTTATTCTTCTCAAATATTTGAAGAATTTGACAAAGTTTTTTGCTCAGAAAAAGATTGCGAGCGGTTTTGATTTGACAGTATGCTTGTAGCTGAGGTTGGATATTTTTGGGAATGCTTTCGGGGTAATATTTAACCAGATTTTGATATAGAAGAAGAAAAACTCCCTGCTGACAAGCTTGTTGTAGTAGATAATTCCAATCAATATCTTTTTGAAGTAAGCTTTCTATGCGCTCCGATGGGGTTGTGTTGGTATAGGTATTAGTACAGCACAATAAAAGCTCGATTTCTGGCTGGTATGTGGGAAGCTGAGTAGTAAGGTTGGAATTTAGATTCTCGAAGCTTGTGAAATATTGTTTTACTTGAGGGCGATCGCCAACTACATACCCTTGATATTCTACCCAAGCATGAGCTTGAAACTCTTCTTCATCAAATCTCGTACCGATTTGCAATTCGGTTGCTATCCCTTGACGACGTAGTAAAAACCATAGCGCTAGTGATTTTCTCAAGCAGGTAGCCCAATTGTAGTATTTTGCTGCTATTTTCACCATCTTTACTGTGGTGAGTATTTGGGAGGAAATCAAACTTTCATCTTTCCCCATTCCCAATTCCTCATTTCCAATTCCCCATTCCCTATTCCCTATATTTCTCAAAATAGAATAAGTACGTTTGAATTCCCAAAGATTCAAGGATAAATGAATCAAAGGAAGTAATAACAAAGCTTGAAGAAGAAGGTAACGTTCGTAGAATGAAAATTTTCTCCAAGTGCGGGTTTTTTGAATTATTGCCGTTAATACCATGAAGCTCCTCAGCGGTAAGAAGAATATAACTAGTGAAAACAACTATATTTCTTGGTCGTGTAAACCTAGATTAAACCAAATATCACAAAATTCAGGAATTTGCTTTTATAATCGTATGAAAGCATATGCCCAGACAAAAGCTACAAGTTTAACGATTATTGATTACGCAAAATTACTTAGATATTTACTGCTCATTTATATAAATGTTGTCTGTTCCCTTCCCTAAATAATTAATTTTACACAGATACTCATTACCAATGAATCAAATAAATTCTATTATTAACGAAATTCAGGCACTTTCTTCACTCGCTGAATTACCGGAAATCTTGAACTATTGACTTA
Source organism: Rivularia sp. (in: cyanobacteria) (assembly GCA_965234645.1). GTDB lineage: Bacteria > Cyanobacteriota > Cyanobacteriia > Cyanobacteriales > Nostocaceae > Rivularia. The sequence continues at coordinate 3,260,009 of OZ248344.1, forward strand.
CATTTCTAAACTTTGCAATTTACCCGATCGCATATTAACATGGGGAATGTTTTAAAAATTACAATAAAGTTATGGGACATTACACTTTCACACAACTGTCCTCCGATAAGCAGATTCCACAAACAGCGGAAATTATAGTTATTGGAGCAGGTATGGCGGGCTTATATACCACTTGGCGTATCCTTAAGGAATATCCCGGTCAAGAAATATTTATCTTCGATAAACTAAATAGAACAGGTGGTCGTCTGGATTCCGATCTGGTCAAATTTGAAAATGGTAAGACTGTTAAGGAAGAAGAAGGTGGTATGCGATTCACCTTCGAGAATATGGATAATTTGATGAGTCTATTGCTAATGATGGGAATAGATAACCAAGTCGTACCGTTTCCAATGGACAGCGGTGGCAACAATCGACTTTACTTCAGAGGGAAAAGTTTTACTAATAATGACGCTGAAGAAAACAACTATTCTATTTGGGAGAAACTGTATAATCTTGAAGCCGCTGAACGAGGAATTAATCCCAAAACGATTATCGATACAGTTTTTAATCGAATTTTAGATGTCAATCCGGATTTCAAAGAACGACCAAAAATTCGCACACCTGAGTTCTGGCAAAAGTTCCGACTTGAGTGTCAATGGAAGGGTGTCAAGCTAAAAGACTGGACGCTATGGAATATTTTGAGTGATATGGGATATTCCAATGAATCTATAACGCTGCTCTATCAATTATTAGGTTTTAACGGCACCTTCCTGTCGCAGATGAATGCAGGAGTAGCTTATCAACTTTTAGAAGATTTTCCGTCCGATCCACAGTTCAAAACATTGGAAAATGGTTTCAGCACTTTACCAAATGCTTTAGTTGATAAGATAGGTAAGGGAAGAATTTTCCTCAAAACCCATTTAGAAAGTATAGATAAAACTGAAGGAGAAGAAGATTTCACCTTAAAATACACCACAGTTGATAAAAGTGGAAATCCAATTACAGATACTGTGCGTGCAAAAAAAGTGATTCTTTGCTTACCTCGCTTAGCACTTGAAAAGCTATTTATTAACTCCAATGCTTTGAACAAGTTAAGTGGCGATCGCTCCAAAAAATTGTGGAATACTCTGCAAACCACCACAAACCAAGCTTTACTTAAGATTAATTTATATTACGAAAAGGCATGGTGGGGCAATAAAATCACTGGTCAACCACCTGTTGCTTTCGGACCTAATTTCTCGGATTTACCATTAGGTTCAGTGTATCCGTTTTACTCTATTGACGAAGAAGCTATTGCTGCTCTGGAGTACCAAAACTGGTTAAAAAAGAATCACAAACAATTACCACGAGATTTAAAGGAAAAGCTAGAGGATATTAACAATAATAAATATCAGAAACCCGCAGCCTTAACCATATACTGCGACTATCTGAATATCAACTTCTGGAAAGCTTTGCAACATAATGGGCCAAAATTTACCTCGCCGATGCAAGAGAAATACAATAATATGGAACCCCAAGTTTTGTACCCAGCATCGCGAGAGGTAGTTAAGGAAGCGACTAAATTTTTCAAGGCTTTATTTAACACGCACTATGTACCGCAGCCCACTCTAACTAGTGCCAGAATTTGGGATGGAAGCATAGCTTTCAATGATGAACCGAGCGAACAATTCGGCTATGGCGTTCATCAATGGGCTTTACAAGCAGACGATAAGCAGGTAATGACCGATTTGGTAGAACCCCTGGAAAATATCTATACCTGTGGAGAAGCATATTCCGATTTCCAGGGTTGGGTAGAAGGCGCTCTGAGGTCTGCTGATTTAGTACTTGAAAGAGGTTTTGATCTTAAATCTATCAACAAGGTTTACAAAGCTGAATACGATAAAAGTCCTTCTGATGCCATTAAGAAAAACTATAAAGAACGAGTATCTGAGATGATTCGCAAATATATCGACCCCAATTTCTCGGATAACCAACTCAAAGACTTAGATTATGTGGATGATATATATACTTCAAAACAAAAATCCTTCGGATTTTCCCTGACATATTTCGATCAAAAATAGATATCTCCGAACAAGAATGTAGGGAGGCACAGGGTTTCGCGTCTTTACAAGAAAAGTAGATCGCACATATTTAATTTCCCATAGATGTCTATTAGACATTTACTATTTATCGAATTTAAACACAATCTAAAAGCATTTAATCCATGAATGAATCATATACCGTAGCCTCTTATCTTAAAACTAGGCTAGAGCAGCTTGGTTTAGATCGTATGTTTGGAGTCGCTGGCAACTACACGGCAGCATTTTTAGATACTATTCTGGTTGACAAAAACTCACCAATTAAAATTTCAGGAAATGCTAATGAAATATGTGCCGGATATGCTGCCGATGCTTATGCCAGACTTAAAGGTATTGGCGCAGTTTATGTGACTTATAGTGTTGGTGCCTTTAGTTTACTCAATACCATAGCTGGCTCTTTTGTTGAGCAAGTACCTGTAGTTCTGATTAACGGAGCGCCCACTAATAAAGAAGATAGCATTGAAAAAAATACAGGGTTACTTTATTCGCATACTACTGGATATCAGTTTTTAGATATCCATATGTTTAGACCGATAACTGTTGCAGCTGAAAGAATTACTAACGCCAAACAGGCTCCTTATCAAATAGATTCAGCCTTAACTGCTTTAATTACACACAAGAAGCCAGTTTACCTGGAAATTACTGAAGATATTTGGCGAGCAGAATGCCTTGCACCCCAGGGTGAATTAAGTTCCGGAGCAAATGCCAAAGTAATTGTAAGCGAAGTAGATAAAGCTGTTGAAGCGACTGTGGAATTGATTCAATCTCGGCGAAAGTTTATTTTCTGGGCTGGGATTGAGATCCAAAGGTATGGATTGCAAGAAGAGTTTTTGCAGTTGTTGAACACAGTTAATGAAAAACATACCATTTCAGGTAACGAGATTCACTTTGTCACATCAGCGTTGAGTAAATCAGTTATCTCAGAAAACAATCCCTACTTTGAAGGCTGTGTTACCTTAACTCCAGGAGAAATTGAAGAGCTAGTGGGAGATGATGGCTGCGCGATCGGCATCGGTGCTTGGACTATTGGTAAAGACACTGGAAACCAAAATATACGCAGCGAAAATACTGTTTTAGCATCCCGTGACGGGGTATTAGTGGGGGCACAGTATTTCCCGATGGTAGATTTACAATGTTTTGTTAAACAACTCACTTCAAGTTTTGAGGAATTAGCCGATCAAAAAATGGTTGGTTTACGATTGCCCTCATTATTAAATGCTGCTTCGGAGGAAACAAGCTTGGGTTACGATAATTTCTTCAAAACTATCGAACCTTGGATTACAGAAGACGACGTAATGGTGGTAGATGCAGGATTTCCGCTAATCGGCGCTCAGTCAGTAAAAATACCTGCTGAATCTGGCTTTATATCACAGGCGGCATGGCTAGCAATTGGATATTCGGTAGCTGCCGCAACGGGGGTGAAATGTGCCAAACCGGACAAAAGAGTTATTGTGGTAGTTGGAGATGGGGCTTTTCATGAAACTTGTCAGGCAGTTTCAGATCATCATGCTTATGGACAGAATACAGTGGTATTTATTTTATCCAATGGCATTTATGGAATCGAGCAATTTCTTGTGAATCCGAATCCATTTCGTACACCCCCGAAAGACTACGAAGACAAGTTGTTAAACTCGGTTTATCCTTACAACGAATTGCCTGCATGGAAATTTGAGAAGCTTGCAGAAGCCTTTGGTGGTGAAGGAAGAAAAGCTACAAATATTCAAGAGCTAAACGCGGTTCTATGTGAAATTAGGGACAGACAAGAAACCAACTTTGTAGTCGAAGTGTGTATTCCAAAAACAGATGTTCCTACGGCTATTAGGAAAAATTTGAATACCGATGTTGGAGAAGATGAAACTGAGAACCCGAAGTGGCCACCAGCATCAAAATTTTAATTAGTCCCTTCCTGGCTTTATGATTACCGGAATTACGCCTGCTCATTTACAATGCCGCGAGCGGCATGCTCCGAAGTCCGTAAGACTTTTTTCTATAGAGGAATTCTGTCTCCTGAATTCTACTGTATTTGGGGATAAAAGCACCATTATCAGAAACAAGAATTGGCTTTTGGAATCGTTTTCAAGATATAGAACTGTAAAAAATACAAGAGGAATGCGCGTTATGGCTGAAGAACTTAAAATATCTAATCAACCTGAAGAAGAAAATCAACCCGAACCTGAAAAGGCTGAAAGCGTCGATAATCGTTTGCCCTACGAAAAGCCCTTGTTACGTAAGCACGGCAAAATTCATGATGCGACTAAGGCAACTCCTTTTCCTAATCCTACTATTGATAACCCATTTGGACCTTTCCGCGATAATTCGTAGCTTTACAACTAAAGAACATCAAGATTAAGTGTTACTGCTTAATCAACTCTTAGCTCAATTCAATCATAATCACGTTTACCACCCTTATAGGGTGCATCATTATCAGTGGTGTGTTTCTTTCCATAAGAGATGACCCTGATAATTCGGCGTTGCAAGCCCACGATTTTAACAAACAACAGTGGCTGCTGTAAAGTAAATTTGAAGAAAAATAAATAACAAAATACTTATAATTCCTGACCTGTAAATACATAGAGGTTGTGCCAAACTGGAGCAATAATAATTTTTACAATTGAACACGTAATTCCTTATGGCACAGCAGGAACAGCTTCAGAAAAAGGCTTCAAATACAGTAGCTAACACCCAAAATTCATCTGAGTTTCTCCAAACTACTGGTTCTAATGAACAAGGGACACAACTAAATTTACAGGCAAAAGCAGATAGTACCTCTGGTTTCGGTCACAGTTTTGGAAACTTGATGGTTTCTTCTCCCACAATTTCAGTGATTCAACCTAAGCTTACTATCGGGCGGTCAATGCTGATGTGACGCTTGCGTAAGTCGAATAGAAGTTTCACGATTATAGCAATATAAGTAATAATAGGTTTGTGAAGTAAACATGACCCAGTAGTATTATGACCTTGGTTACTATTCCTAAGCGTTATCTTGTTTCTGAAGATGAGGAATCGATTGTACTAGATTTACCGGAGTCAATTCTAGTATCATTGCAACGGGATTATGAAAAGGTAAAAAAAGCTAAGGGAATTCTTAAGCATCAGAAAGAGGCAATGTTAGCTCATCTGGATGCGGTGCGTGGGGAATGGGAATAAACTATTTCTACGATACCAATATTTTTATTTATTATTTGGCGGGAGATGAGACGGCTTCTGAATTATTCAAAGAGTACTTTTCTCAATAATAATCATGTGGTGACATCGCCGATTGTGCGGATTGAGCTACTTTCTTTTTCTAGTTTGTCAGATCGAGAGGCAGAAGTTATTGAAGATTTATTAAGTCAGTTTGATTCGATTCCAATTTCTAGGAAAGTTGAAAATAAAACAATTGCTTTAAAGCGGTTCGGCAAAATCAAGTTACCAGATGCGGTGATTGCTGCGACAACTCTATGTCAGGAAGCGGTTTTGGTAACTCGCAATGTTCGTGATTTTAAGGGTATTGCAGAACTAAAGTTAGAGAATCCTTTTGGTGATAATTGAAAAGTTTTGGCAACCAAAGTCAAATTGTAGCTATTTATGTTATTCATACTACATTGCCACTACATCATCGTGACCCATACGATAGATTCTTATTGCACAAGCAATGATAGAGAAAGTTTCAATTATTAGTGCAGACGTTGCATTTGATAGCTACGAAGGTAAGTAGAATTTGGTAATCATTTGTCTCAAATTTATGCAAAATTAGCTACCATAAAAATTTTAATAGCAGAAACCTTGGTATTGTTGGGTTATGTCCTAATGTCCTGACGGACACGCGCTCACCGCACGCTTCGCGTGTTCAGCTTGCTGACCCGTTAGGGTAACGCTAACAATAACGTTTAACCCAACCTACTAACTAACTTGTCGAACTAGGATAAGTCAGTAAAACCAAAAATGCCATCGAAATCAGGAGCAGGAATAGTCGAATTAGTCGCATCATTTACTTTGCCGTGCTTGCGTAACAATGGCGGTTCGTAAAGTAAACGATTATCAAGGTTTTCAGGTTTTTGTAGTTCGGGTTGATTAAACTCTTTAATTTCGTCAGCCGCAGTTAAAATTTTATGTTTTTTTTATACCGCTGCTGTCAGTCAGTAATCCTTCTTCTATTAATTCTTTAACTAGCACAGTTATATCCTGACGTAACTTAAAATCGTCTACCAGATAAATTTCTGATAGCTGCTTCATTACCGTCTCCACCTTTTCCTTGGCAGTTAACAACAGCCAAACCTTACTTCCTACAGGATTTAAAGTGTAGTAAGATTCTGAGTCTATATTTAATATAACCACCTCACCGTTAACTTCTTGCGCGAAGACGTTTTCTGGGATGGATAATTTTTGATTAAGAATAGAAGTTACTTGATTCATAATATTTAGAAATTTGGTTTAGTTTGTAAAATAAGGAAATTTCGGGGGGTTTTTATTTCTCCTCTCTTCTCACACCCTGCTCTTTACTACTAACCGGAGCAAGCAATTCATAACGCTGATTCACATCTTTACCCTTGTTATAGTAATAGTCGTAATAACCCGAATAACTCGGTTTATAACCTTTGACTCCGTTAGCAACAATCCCTAATAAATTAATATGGGAAAGCTCTAAGTCTTTTAACACCTGTCTGACTGCTGGTTTTTCTGTCTTATCCAAACCAACTACCATCATTAAGCCATCAGCTTGAGAAGCCAAGTATTTAGCGTCCGCAAAACCATGTAAAGGCGGAGTGTCAATAATTACTAAATCATACTTGGTTTGAAAATCCAACAGCAAGTCTTTCATCTTACCAGAAGCAAGCAACCGCGCCGGATTTGGAGGAGTTTGTCCTGCTGTGAGGATAGATAAATTTTCTTCTTCAGGTAAAGTCTGAATTAACTCTTGGGCTTCTGCACCACCGGAAATAGCGTTAGATAAACCCCACGTATTCGTCAGACTATCAACATAGCGATGAACGGTAGGATTACGCAAATCTGCATCTACAAGCAAAACTCGCTTACCCATCGCTGCTGCAATTTTAGCTAAGTATAAAGAAGTAGTAGATTTACCTTCTCCCGGTAAAGCCGAACTGATAACTAGAGATTTCAGCGGTTTGTCAGGTTCGAGAAAATCTAAATTCGTCTGTAATGATATATAAGCTTCCCAATAAGCGGAATTAGCTAAAGTTCCATTGCGAGATAGTTGAGTTGGGGCTGTTTTTAACTGTTTGTGATAAGGAATTGTTCCCAGAAAGGTTTGTCCCGTATCGTTTTGCAGTTCTTCGGGTGAGTGGTATTTATTATCGAGTTTTCCTACAATAATTGCAGTTCCCACCCCAGCTAACACACCAGCGATTCCACCCAAAAGCAAATCACGGGGAATATTGGGTGATATTGGTTTTCGTGGTGCTTCAATTTGAGAAATTACTTGCCAAGGAGAAACTTTTCTAGCAGTTTCAATCTGGAGGTTTTCTTTAGCAGTGAGAAATCGACCTAAACTTTCGTTGCCAATTTCTAATTTTCGATTCAAATCTGTATACTGACGAATAACTGCTGCAAATTGCTGTAAGTCTTTACGACTCTGGTTTTCGATTGCAGCCAAATATTTGAGTCTGGTTTGCAATCCCTGTAATTGAGTGGCTGTTTCAATTAACTTCTGTGTAAGTAGCAAGCGACTCGATTGTTGAGAAGAAATTGCTGGAAGCTGATTGAGTTCTGTAATATTAAGTTCTCTGAGAGTTTCAATTCCTAAAACCGCTACAACTTCTTGTCTAATCAAAGATAGTATCCGCTGCCTTTTTTCCAGTAAATCGCTAATTGCAGGATGTCCATTTGTATATCTGGTTGAGTCAGTTGCAAGTTTAGTCTCAAGCTCTTGAAGTTGTTGTTGCAGAGCTAAATAACGAGGTGCATCACTTAAGGTTGAAATTACCCGCGCTTGCTTGATATCTATCCCTAATTCTGACTGTAAGCTGTTAAAAGCAGATTCAGTCTCCCCAAGCAGGGTTAAAGCTTCTTGTTTTTGCTGTAAAGCATTTGCTAAACGTTCGCTTAAAATTTGACTTTGTTGTTCGGGGTCTACAAGATTATATTTACGTCGAAATATCTGTAGCTCTCCTTGGAGTCTATCTACACGCTTTTTCAAATCGGGTAATTGAGTGTCAACTAACTTTTCAGCTTGAGCGGTACTACTTTTTAATTTATTTAAGGAATAATCAGTATAAGCCTGTTTGAGCTGGTTTAAAATAAATTTAATTTTTTCTGGATCGGTATCCTGATAACTAACTTCTATAATTGCGGTTTCTTGTAAATGCTTCAACTTCAGCTTTTTGACAAGCTTGTCATAATCCAAATCGGAATAGCGGTTTTGAATTTCCGGTAACAGTGGAGATATTACCTTATAACTCGTCAACACCTCCATTTCCGTCTTAAAATCTCGAAACTGCGGTGGGATAAATGATGTCTGTCTTTGTTCCGAGAGCGGGTTGAAACCACCTTCGGCTGTTGAGTCGAGAAACAGTTGGAATTTTTGGCTGTATATCGGTGTCTGCAACCATCCCCTGTACATCACCCCACCAGTTATAACTAAAGCAATAGGGATAATTAAAAACAAACGACGACGCAGCACCGAAACTAGCTGACGAAGTTCCCAGGGGTCAACTCGTGATTGTTGTGAAGGAATTTTTTCTAAGTATTCAGTCATGCGATCGCAAAATGAACAAATTACGTTTTATTAAACTTACACCTTGCCATCATATTTATTTTTTAGTCACAAATAACCCTTCCTCAGTTTTAGGAAGAGATGCGGAACTAAGCGAATAATTGGATTACCCATCAGTTCATAAATATTCGGTATTAGTCTAAATTAAGTGATTTCCTATAAGCTTCAGTGTTTATACGTAACAAAAATTAGTTTTTTGAGAATTTGACGTAAAAATACTTAGGCAATGCGTGTTTTATAACGGTATTGCACTTTAATAAATCTCCTCAACAGCATCTTCTAAATCTAAAATACGAGTTTTCCTACTAAACACGTTAGCTTGGTAAACCTTCTTGTTTGTCATATCCAAACCAGTTAACCAACCGCTTATGCGATCGTAAGCACCCGTATCGAGATCCAACCAACCTTTTCCTTGTACCAGTTTTCCCGGAACAACACCCCCAAACTTGAAAGTAGGTGTATGACCGACAATAATTAACTTATCCGGAAAATATGGTTTACTCATGCTATAAAAAGGCTGACGAATCCAACAAAATTCCTTTTGGCTTTGCTTAAAGACAGCAAGTTGAGGATTAACACCCGCATGAACTACCCAAATATCGCCCAAATCTAGATATAGTGGTAAATTAGAAAACCATTCCAGGTGAACGGGTAGTAATGAAATGTCCAATTGAAGGTAGCTATCTATGGTTTCTTTATAGGTAGCAGAAGCTTTTTCAACGGTTTTTTTAGTAACTTGTTTATCTTGGAAGTAATCTAAAAGCATTTGTTCGTGATTACCTAAAACGCAATAATACGGACTTTTACGCACAAATTCTACTACTTGAGCGCTTTTGGGACCCCTGTTAATCAAGTCTCCTAAAAAGTAAACTTGGTCGTCGCTATGGGATGATATTACATTCAACAAAAGCATCAAACCATCGTAATGACCGTGGACATCACCAATAAAAATTCTTCTGTACATGAGGTGATATTATCTTTTCCTTAAAGAAATTATTTTATCAATCAACGGCATTAGCTATAAATACTCTTAACGTATAATTACCAATATCTTTCCAAAAAGGTTACAACAAAATAGGTTATAAATGTAAAATAAATTACACTAGGCTTATAACTTATGTTAACTTAGACAAGTTTAAGTATCACAAAGTATCAAAAAAATATTCTCTGCAAAAAGTGAAGGTATCTATAATTACGACTGTTCGCAACAATGAGGCGAGTATTGCCCATGCGATTGATTCGGTATTAAATCAAGATTATCCAGATATTGAATATATTGTTATTGATGGTGGTTCTGATGATACCACTGTCGATATTATTAAATCCTACGGTAAGATAATAAACAGATTTATTTCTGAGTCGGACAGGGGTATGTATGACGGGATGAATAAAGGCTTAAAATTAGCGACAGGAAACATTATCGGGCTGCTCAATTCGGATGATTTTTACGAAAACAACCGGGTAATTTCCGAAGTTGTGGAAGAATTTATGAGAAAAAAAGTTGAATTAGTTTTTGGTGATATAGTCTTTGTTCATCCTCAAAATATAGGGCAAATAATTCGATACTATAGTTCAGCTAAATTTCATCCTGACTTATTGAGTTGGGGTTGGATACCCGCTCATACAAGTTGTTTCCTTAAACGAGAGGTGTATGAAAAATATGGTTGTTTCAAAACAAATTATCAAATTGCTGCGGATTACGAGCTACTATTGCGATTTATCAAAGTTCATCAAATATCCTATAGTTATCTTCCTAAAGTTTTAGTCAGAATGCGACCCGGAGGAGCGAGTAATAAGAATTTGCTATGTAGATGGATTTCTAATCAAGAGGTTCTCAAAGCTTGTAGCGAACATGGTATTCAAACTAATTTTTTCAAGCTTTTAGCTAGATACCCAGCGAAACTTTGGGAGAAAATCTTGATTAATAAACGGGAGGTGTCTCCTCAATCAAATCTCAATCCAGTCCAAAAAGTTCATAATCGGTATTTAATTTCGAGCAAAAAAGCAAAAATATCTAAAATCGAACATTAACCACTATGACTAACTTAATCCGCAATCGCTTAGAAATTAATGATGCTGTAGAAAGAATTATTCCGGAAGAGGAACCAGATGGTATTTTATCCATCCATCTCAAGCGTTATCAGTTTGCTGCTAATTACTGTCAAAATAAAAAGGTACTTGATGCTGCTACCGGGGTTGGTTACGGTGCTGCTTATTTAGCTCAAGTAGCTTCTAAGGTTATTGGGATTGATATCGACCCTGTTACAATTTCTTACGGACAAGGTAAATATAATAACAGTCGTCTCCAGCTTCAAATTGCAGATGTCATATCAACTACTTTTGCTAATTCTGAATTTGATGTAATTTGTTCTTTTGAAACCATCGAGCATTTACCCCGAATTCCAGCTTACTTACAAGAAACTGTACGCTTGCTAGCTTTTGACGGAATATATATTGTCTCTACACCGCAAGTACCTCAAACTAACCATAATCCTCAAAACCCTTATCACACCGTAGAATTCAGTCGTGATGACTTTGTAACTTTACTCAAACAGTACTTTGGAGAAGTAGAGATATACGCTCAACGTCGTCGTCAGTCAGAATTACACTACTGGTTGACAAAAATTGCAGATTTCACTGGTATGAGAAAATACTTGGCGAAATTAAGTAAATTACGACAATCTACTAATAAAATATTACAAACTACTACCTTCGAGGATATGTCCCTTGACGATATCTTAATTACCAAAGTAAAAATAGAACGGGGTTCTGAAATAGTTGCTGTATGTAAATATCCATTCAAGAAGCAGGGGGACAGGTAAATTTGATGAAGAAAATCCAGGGTAGAAAAATTATTTTTTTTGAATTAAACGAAGTTCCTTGGCAGATAATTGATTACTATACTCAAAAGTATCCTGATTCAGCATTAGCTCAAAAGCTACCCCAATGTTACCAATATGAAACTCATGCAGTAGATTCAGTATTGTCTCCTTGGATTACCTGGGCTACGTTGCATCGAGGTGTTGCAGCGACTAATCACAAAATTCACCATTTTAATCAGAATTTAACTAAAATTAATCAGCAGTTTCCCCCTATTTGGCAGATACTATCACGTAATGGTGTCAAAACAGGGGTTTTTGGTTCTCTGCATAGCTACCCCCTACCCGATAACTTAGATAAGTATGCTTTTTACGTACCGGATAGCTTCGCAACTAACAGCGAATGCTTTCCAGAAAAACTTTCTGTCTTCCAAGAGTTCAATCTGGCAATGGCAAGGAATTCTGCTCGTAATGTTTCTACTAAATTTCCCATAGAAGCCACATTAAAACTGCTGATTCATCTTCCTGCTCTTGGTTTGAGAGTTGCAACTTTGGTTGATACAGCAAAGCAATTATTTACAGAACAATTTAAACCTTACAGGAAAAATCGCAGACGTACTTATCAAGCTGTTCTTGCTTTTGATTTATTTCTCAAACTACTTAAAACTACTAAACCCGATTTTACAACTTTTTTCACCAACCATGTAGCTTCATCTATGCATCGTTACTGGGCAGCTGCATTTCCCCAAGATTACAAAAAATTCGGCTATAACAGTGAGTGGGTTTCTAAATATAACGGTGAGATTGATTTTGTGATGAGTAAATTTGAGCAATCTTTTACTCAACTAATCCGCTTTGTAGATAGTAATCCCGAATATACACTTTGGATAGCATCTAGTATGGGACAGAGTGCAACTACTGCTTGGATGGTAAAGACTCAATTAAATTTAAGCCATGCAGCAAAATTGATGTCTGCGTTAGGTATTCCCGATGATGCTTGGTGTCAAACTCCTGCTATGTTCCCTGAATTTGGTATTGTTGTCAAAGAGGAATGGGTTGAGCAGTTTCGCGATCGGTTAAGTCAATTATCTATCGAAGGAAGATTGATAGAATTTGCTCAAAAAGAAGATGGTTTATTTGCTATATTTTTTGGTCAGGTAAATTTACCTCAGAGAAGAATTATAAATGCGTTATTCAAAGGACGTTCGGTACCTTTGGAAAACCTTGGTTTAGAAAATATTTTAATTGAAGATGAAACTAATACAAATGCTTATCATGTAAAAGAAGGTTCTCTATTGATTTATGACCCTCAAGATACAACGTGTAAGGAAACTAGAAAACAAATATCTTGTTTAGAAATAGCTCCGATGCTGTTACATAATTTCTCCGTTAATATTCCTGACTATATGAGTCAATTACTAAAAATAAATGGCTCTTCAGAAAACTATGTAAATGTAAGATAACTTGATTAATTACTTTTTTTAAATCAGAACATTAAGGATTGAAAAAACCGCAGAGACGCAGAGAACGCAGAGGAAAAAAATTAAGAAAGATGAGTTTGATATCGGGAAGAGAGTAGCACTCAAAAGCAACATCTTCACAAATAGCAATCCAAAATCTAAAACAAAAGCATCCGTTGTTAAAATCTAAAATCCAAAATTCTGTGACTCAAACCTATCAACAAGTTCATAATCCAACTCAAACAAATCAATGGTTAACTTGGCTACCTACCTTTGGGTGGCTTCCTTTTGCTTTAGCAGTTAATAGTTTTATTATTCCTCCAGGAACAGCACTGGCTTATTGGGGAAGATGGACGGGATTAGTTATTTTAACAATTTACGGTTTCTTTAATGTATTTCTTTCTGGAAAATGGCAGCGCAATAGTTTTGACCGTTTCGCATTCTTGGTATTTACAGTAATTATAATTAGTACAGCTTATGCCGATTTGGATGGTGTACTTTATGCGGCAGATTTTTACGAAACGGGTATTTTTAAAGCTGTTTCTTTTCTACTAGCTTATTTATTCTTAACTTGGGGGGTACAAAGCGTACTTAATTCTTTAGATGATGCTACAGCAATCATTAAAAATTTAGTTTACAGTGCCACTGTTATTTATACAGTAGGATTAATCGGAAATGCACTTAGAATAATTCCTGTTTTGATGGGCGCTCCTAGCGGTATCTTTTTTAATCCAAATGCCACCGCTGCTCTAGGAATTGTTATTTTACCTTTATCTATCTGGTTTTCATCCAGACATAAAAATTGGGGAATATTCAGGTTTTTCCCAACACTAATTATATTTACTGCAATTATTATCAGCGGTGCAAGAACTCCCTTGATTGCCTTAAGTATATTATTTCTTTACTACCTGATATGCTGGTCGAGATATAAAGGCACAGAAATGTTAAGTATTTATGGTATTGCTACAATAGCTATTAGCGCTTTATTAATATTAAGTATAGATTTTTGGGAATCATCTTTATTTAATAAAATATACGAAAGCCTAACTACTTCTACAGGTGCAGGTATTACTAGTTATCGGACTAATTTACTTTGGCCTTTGTTTATTGAAAATATTTTATCTTCGCCAATTTCGATATTAATTGGTAATGGCTGGGGAAGCGAAGAAGCTTTATTGTTGCACAAGTCTTCACAAAGTATTTTATTTGAACGTTTGTGGGTAGGAACAGCCCATAATGCTTATATTGGTTTGACATACCAAATTGGATTGATTGGTAGTTTATTAACATTTGTTCCTCTATGGTCAATTGTTATTAATCAAATTAAACAGAGTTCAAATTATATAAATAAAGAGCATTTTGAATTTAGGTTAGCACTTGCAGCCGCTCTTTTAGCTGAATTATGTCTTTGCTTTTTTGAATCAGGATTTTATAACATCGGTTCCGCACATTCTTTACCAGGTTGGTTAGTAGCTTATATAGCAGTAAGAACCGCCACATTTACAAATTGATTATAAGTATTAGTAAGTCGGCACAAATAAACCAAGCTATGTAACAAAATGTAAATTATCCTCAAACCCTTATTACTACTCGCTACTTGCTACTCGCTACTCCCTTGTCCGGCATTACGATTTTCTACACCGACTTACTTTGTTATTCCCTATTTTATGAAAGTACTTCACGTTATTCCCTCACTCAGCCCATTTCTAGGTGGTCCCACTACTGTAATAATCAATTTAGTCAAAGCTTTACTCAACAACGGAGTTGAAGCAGAAATAGTTACAACCAATCATAATGGTCTAAAACCGCTTGATGTTCCTTTATACAAAAAAATCGAGTACGAACAGGTTCCTGTTTGGTTTTTACCTTACTTTTCGCCACCCATGAAAGAGTTTATCTTTTCTCCTGCTTTGACTAAATGGCTGTGGCAAAATATCAAGAACTACGATATTATCGATAACCACTATCTTTTCTCTTATGCTCCCAGTTGTGCTGCGGCGATCGCCAGGTGGCATAATATTCCCTATACGATTCGGACTCAAGGACAACTAACACCTTGGGCATTAACTCAAAGTAAGCGAAAAAAGCAAATATATTCAATGCTGGTTGAACGTCACAATCTCAACCATGCAGCAGCTATACATTGTACAACTGAAGCTGAAGCCCAGGATGTGCGTAAATATGGTATCAAAGCTCCTATTATTAAATTACCTTTGGGTGTAGAACAAGTAGATATTAATCCCCAAGCGGTGGGGCAACTTCATTCTGTATACTCCATTTCCCCTCACACTCCGATAATACTTTTCCTCTCTCGGCTTTGTCATAACAAGTATCCAGATATGTTAATCAAAGCACTCAGTCTTGTAGCTGCTGATTCCCTTGACTTTCATCTTTTAATAGCAGGTATGGGAGAGTCGGATTATGTCAACTATTTGAAACAACTTGTAATATCTTTGAACTTAAGCGATCGCGTCACATTTACTGGTTTTGTGCAGAACGAGCAAAAGAATTTATTATTGCAAAGTGCAGATTTGTTTGTTTTACCATCTGTTTCGGAAAATTTTAGTATAGCTACAGCAGAAGCAATGGCAGCAGGAATACCTGTAATTGTGACTCCTGGAGTACAGCTTGCTTCTGAAATTATTGCAAATGATGCTGGATATGTTGTAGAGCAAAATGTTAATGCGCTTTATAAAGCTATATCTCACTTACTTAACTCTCCAAAACTAAGACAGCAATTAGGAGAAAACAGCAGACGGCAGGCTTGTAGTCGTTTCTGTCCGAATCAAATAGCGAGTAATCTTGCCCGCGCATACAGTGCCATTATTAATAAAACTGATTTTTGTGATTCTCAATTACCAATTGTTCAAGAATACGAAAATATTAATAATTATTATGAAACTGCAATGCCAAGATATTAATTTCGCGCTGCTTCGTGGAAAAAGTTAATTAGATGCAATGAGTTATAACCTTCAGCGTAATTTACTACCAAATTTAAACATTAAATGAAAGCAGCGCAACAATATTCCTACGGAATAATGATAAGACTTACCATAGAACCAACCTTCAACCGTTTTTGGATTATAACCAGTCAATGCTGATAATGTTGCCGTACAAGCTTTGGTAGAGTCGATGGAGGGTATTATCCCTCGCACCTCTCTGTTAAATCTGGACGTGCCGCTTTCGCTGCATCCAGCTTCCGATATTCTTTGAGGTTAGTTACCTTTCATCTTCATTCCCCATCCATTAGTTACGGGATTTCACGCTGGGAGATTGGATAAATTTCACTTCCTCTTTGCTCATGTGGATGTAATCGTGACAGCTTTCATGTATTACTATTAGCTTGTTATCCTTCCAGTTTTCATGTTTGCCATCTATGTGATGTAAGTGTACCCTTTCTTCTGAGGTCATTTTGTGACCGCAGTATCCACAAGTATGGTTTTGTCGCTTTAATTGTTTTGAGGTTCTACCGTCGTATAGTTTACTGTTGCGTTCGCTCCAGTATACTAAATCAGCGTCATAGGGAGATTTATTCCCTTTGATTTTGGTGTGGCGGTTTTCAGCATAGGGTACTGCTGGAAAAGCTTGTTTATTCAGTTTTTCGCTGCTTACCCTGTTTTGCTTGGCTTCTTTATTGAATACCTTAAATGTTCTGTATTCCATGAACCATAGGCTATGTCTAGCACTGCTCATGTCGCAGAATTTGTGGTATTGTCGCCATCCTCTAACTATTGGTGCTAACGACGGTAGCTTTCACCTTTGCGCCATAATTCGAGTTGTTGACGATGTTCTTAACCTTTTTGCGAAAAGCTTTGAAGTTATCCTAGTACAGGAGTACATTTAAGCTTTCCGTTATTTTGCACTTTGAAGTGCCATCCTAGGAAGTCGAAACCCGAAGTCGATGCTGTTAGCTTAGTCTTTTTCTCACTGATTTTTAAGCCCCTTTCGTTTAGAAACTGGTTCAGATTTTTGGTTACTTTGTCAGCATCGTCCCCTGGTCTAAGCAAAAATACCATATCGTCGGCGTATCTGACACATGGGTCGGATGCATTTCTACCTCCTTTATGGATTTTTTCTATACCATTTAGGGCGATATTTGCGAGTAATGGGCTAATCACTCCTCCTTGACAAGTACCTTGCTCTGGGAACTCAGGATTGATTCCTGCTTTTAGACATCTGAAGATGCCAATTTTTATTCCTTTGGGAGCTATGAGGTTTCTCATTATGGTCGAGTGATTTATTCGGTCGAAGCATTTTTCTACATCTACCTCTAGGATTCTTTTTGTGATGCCGTTAACGTTAGATGTCAAGTTATTTGCCACTTGTTTTTGGGCATCGTGAGCGGAGCGCCCTGTTCTAAATCCGTAGCTGTGTTCATGGAAAGTTGCTTCATGTGCTGGCTCTGTTGCGTATTTTGCGAGACATTGCCAGCATCTATCCGCAATGGTAGGAATTTTCAAATATCTGACGGAGCCGTCGTTTTTGGCGATGGGTATCTGTCTTAATTTGTTGTGGTTCCAGTTTCCAGCCTTCTGTCTTAGAAGTTCTTCTAATTTGAATCGTTCTTCGTGATTTAGGGCTGTTTTACCATCTATCCCAGCGGTTTTCTTACCCACATTAAGTTGAGTAACCTGCCTGATAGCCAAGAATCTAGCTGATCGGGATTTCAGAATCAGCTTTTGTAGAGACAAAGATTTTCGCATGTCGCCAACTTGAACTGCTTTGAACACTCTTTTTTGTAAGCGGAAAAGGTTTGCCCGGAATTTCTTCCAGGGTAAGTTTCTCCAAGATTCGCTAGTTTTTATGCTGCGTCCAACCATGCTTTACTCCTAAAGAAGCGTTTTCTGAATACCTTTGAGCAATTACGCTCAATCCTACCCAAGTCAATTGATTTCCGTATCTCGTCTTACCTACCAAGGTTTCGACCTTTCCTTGGACATTTGACTTGTTTTTACTCGTTCCATTCCCTCGATTATTTTGATGATTTAGGGCAGTCCAATTTGCCTACTTCCTTCTCGAAGATTACAGCTATCTACATGAAAATGCTGTGAGAATATAGGAAGTCAAGTCTACATTTTTTTTTGTTCAGGTTGTAGCTCCACGGTAAGACACTTTTCTAGGACTTATTTTACCCATGTCATCTCCCCATTAACGCCAGTGTTGTTACCTGCTTGTTTTCCAACTGATTGCGTCCTGTTCCCAGCTTCACTCTGTAGAATTCCGAGTCTACTCGGTGTGGGCAGATAGGGATTCACTTGTCTCCTCAAGGGTAGGGTTTTCACCTACATAGAGGGAATAGTTATATCCTCGTATTACTACGGGATACCTTAGCCATACTTCCCTATTTTCTAGGGGTTTCTACTAAGAACGAGTCGCACCATGTAACCATGAGGATTCCGTTCTCCATTGTAAGGAATCTCAACTCCTGGGTGAATAATTGGTATCCAAAATAAGCACCATTCTTGTGGTGTCATTGGTTCTAGGAGTGCAAATAATGTCTGTTGGCTATCGGGTTTATTTTGCGTTCGTAGCAATATAAATTTTACGAACCAACGAGGAATTTTCTTAGTGTTCGTTTGCGGCTGTTGACGACATTGCATATTTCTTTTTTATGAATAATTTTTTGTCATGTCGAGCTAAGCACCATTAATTTGGAATTAAAGGCAAAGTTTTACAGAAATAGAATTTGTTATTAATTTAAAAAGGAATTTCTTGTTCTTGATAGCTCGGATGAGATGCTTTCAAATCGGAGATAAAAGCAGTTAGAGCATGAATCCCTGTGTATAGCGTTCCACTTTTTGTTCGGTATCCTCTGCTACTCCAGCCATTCCAGCCAAAATGTTCTCCAATCTCGCCAAACTCAGCAATAACTGAATTTGATTTCGATTTCTGCTGTAATTCTTCCTGCTGTTTCCTGCTCATCGCTTGAAGTTGAGCTAATTGCTGGTCTCTTTGAGAAAGCACGTTATTTAAGCGCTCAACTTCTAACGTTAATGGTTCAATGGTTTTCTTTAACTCCTTGTTAACCACTTTCGCAGCCTGCTTGTTAAACGTATTACCCCAGCTATCTTTATTAGAATCTTCAAGAGCTTTTTCTAAATCTTTTATTCGTTGCTGGAGTTGTTGATTCTTATCTACTAAACCACGGACAGAATTTAATTCGTTTTCCTTCGCTATTAATTGCTCGATTAATTCTTGTTTGGCTCTCTCCATATTTTGAGCGTGTTTTTCGGCAGCAATGATTTCCTCTTTAGCTGCTAAGAGCGCTGCATCGCGAATTTCTACAAATTTTCCCAGTTCTTCTTCGGCTTTTTCTTTATCTCGTTGTGCTAAAGCTTCGGTGATTTTCTGTTCCACTTGGGCTGGTGTAAACATTTCTTTCGGAGAAGCTGGTTTTATAACTGTATGAAGAGCTTCTGGCTGAATTTGATGGGGTTTGAACAGGTGTTTTACTTCCATACCTTGGGCAACTGTATGGTCAAGCAGAACCCAGAAATCATTATTCCATTCGGAAATGATTATTCCGCTATAACCAGTCCAACCCCTATCGTCACTTTTTATTACGATTCGCATTCCGGGAGTGAGTTGAGGAGGTGTAGGTTGTTCGTTTAAAGAAGAATCTTCTTCTGTACTTCTTACTTTCTGCTCCCTTACCTTCTTGACTTGCGCGGCTGTTTTTAAAGGCGATCGCACAAGTTCCTTTACCAAATCATGGCTAACTTTGGTTAGTTGTCGCAGCGCTGATACACTCCATTTTTGGACGTTAGCGCGTACTAGACGCTGTAAACGCTTCGGTAGCTTTGAAAACCAATTGTAAATTTCTATTGCAGCTTTAGCTATGTATCGGGATGCTCCGAAATCATCGGATGCTAGCCAATTGTCAAATACTTTCTTACATGAAGGAGAATTGGCAATGCAGTCTTGATAAATTGAGTTTAATGCTTGTCCGTTTGTTAATAAGCCGTCGAAGGTTTGACGAATAAAGCCGATGAATCGGTTAAGCGTGGTTTTAGCTTGGCTTTGCAGTTCGGGATTCTCAAACCCAGAATAATCAAATTTTACGGTAAATACAAATGGTGGGTAGACGTTTTGGGTATTGTCGTCTAAAGCAATAGAATGCATAATATAAAGTATCCCTTTGATTTAATTGGGAAACCATACCCTCCGAGCATGATTGGTAGTCTGAGCGGGGGGTTTTGGCTTTTAATAATTCTACCTTAAACTTAACCCAATATGTTTAACTTTTTAACTAATCTTTAAAATTATTTACTTGATTGGGAAGTACTTCCTGAATTTGCCATAGAATATCTACAGATCGCAAGTACAATGGTACTAGGTTAGGAATATCACTTGGAGTCGATAACCAATTACTACAACTGGTTTCGTTGTAACCAGTTAACAGGGCTAGAAGTTTGCAGCACTCTTTGCGATATCCATATTCTCCGGGCTTTTTGTCGCTTTTTATCGGAATCCATTTAGAGCAAAACTCCTTTGGTTCTAAAGGTTCAAACATTTATATTTCTAATTCCGGTCTAAATACATCACCTCCAGTAACCTAAAATTCGCTTAAAATTAAATTTAACCCTATAGGTTTAGATTTTCTTCCAAGACGACTAGGAGAAGGTGAGGATGTCAGCAAGACAATTATCCTCAATTCTCTAGCACTAGTTAATGCGTGTTTGCTTTTTAATGGTGCAAAAATTATATATTTTAGTGGTAATTATGAGAATAGGGGAATAAGACTATATGGGAATAGTGATTCAATTCCCCCAATCTCATGTCAAAATGGATGATATGGCAAAAAGTGAAGACACCGTTAATTAATAATTGGGAAAGAATTAAAAATCCGTTTCAAGTCCTTATGCGTCCAGGCTGAGACGGATATGAGTGCTGTGGCTAAAGATTTAATTACGCTGTGGTGCCTGGAGCAGGAAAAAAAGCTAATTCAAGAGAGAAAAAAGGATTGAAACTCATATTTTCTTTTACCAAGTGATACCTTTTTAGCTATAACTTGGGCAATTTTTTTATAAAAATAGTTAGAATTCATTTTTAGTAAATTTCTTGCTTGAGCTTTTGAATTGTCCAGCTTGTTACAAAAGAGTAATTAAGGTATTTGCACAATTACTAGCAATGATACGTTCTTCTTCGCTAATTCAATTCCCTTACTACTTTTGATACTGAAGTAGAAGTACGGAAGTTGGAGTTGTTGAGTTATGTTGCGATGAAAAAGTTCGAGCAAAATGATTTGGAGAGGTATATTGGGGAGTTTTTAGGAATCGAGCGACAGGAAAGTCAAGACAATTCGCAATTACTAATTCGCAATTGTTTGGTCAAAGGGTATTGAGAGCGTTAGCGCATTTGAGCATGGGTTATTGATTGAGCGATAGGCGAAGCCTACACTAATCGGGTGTATCGCACAAGGTTTGGTCGTTTTCACATTTGACGTTTCAAGAGTATTTAGTAGTAAAGCGATCGCCCTCCGGATGCTCAACACGGCACTTGCACTCTTTGAGCTACATCTTGTCCCAGCCGAGTAAAGTGATGCCTGATTTAGCGTAAGTAATATATCCACATCGGCTTTGAAAGCAGCTTGGGCAATAAGCGCATCAAAAATTCCCCCACCTGGAAGATTTAGCTTAACCATACAGAAGATAAGTAGGTCGGCGTTGAAAATTGTAATTAGGACAAGGCAGTAGGCAGTGGGCAGTAGACAGTAGGGGTAAGGGTTTAAAGCTAATTTACCCAACCGTTACATAGTTCTGTTTATTTCTGCCGACTTACTTAGCTTGTTTGTAATCATCGTTATTTTTGCACAATTGCTACAAATAAATTCAAATTCTCATCAATTAAACGTTGGGCAATCGCTGGCGAAATTATTGGTCTTACAGGTAAGCTTAGGACAGAATAAAGTTCCGCTAACGTATGGGTTGAAACATAGCCGTCAATATTCGAGGTTTGTACTCGTTGCAACCAGGGTAGACAAACACCATGCCGAGGATGGCTAACTTCAAAAGCAGCCACCAATGCTGAAGTATCAAACAGAACCTTCATAATCCGCAATTAAACTGTTAATTCGTTCGGACCGTATTTGTTCGACAGAAGTTTCTAAATTACTAATGGGAGTAGATTGAACAACCTTTAGTTGTCCCAAGTCGGTATACCAAGGGTTCGGCATTCAGTAAATGTTCGATGGGGTTAGCCACTTTCTTTGGGAGTATCGCAGCTTGCAAAAAAGCCTCAGCTGTCACACCTTGTGCTGCTGCTTGAGCTATCAAACGCGCTTCAATTTCTGGAGTTAATTCAAGCGTAATTGCCATAGAATCATCTAATCTCTTTTTGTAATTAGATTATAGCCAATCATGGTTTAGGTGCTTTTAAGAGAACTTGTTAAACCTAAGAGATTTGAGCCTTTTACTAGTCAACATTTTACAAGTGCTGGCATCTATAGCGATTTTTCATTTTACGGCTCACGCCGATTAAGGAGTGAAGTCTGTAAAAGAAGTATTAAAAGATGAAGACTCAGCAACAAATCATCAGCGAACTAAACCAATTTTATGGTTCAGCTACTCTCTACAAACACTGGCTCGGCTTGAAATATACCGATGGTATAAAATACTTAGCTCACGAAGCCAATTGTTACTGGTTATTAGATGCTATTGCCTCACATCAAACTAAGAAATTATTGTCCAATCCAAAACTAAAAGAATTTCAAATTTGGCATTTACAAATTAAAGAAAATTCCGGCGTTTTGATATGCGAGTGGGACACCAATCAAGAAGTATTGCGGCAAGAAATCGAATATACAGATTTCCCATTGAGCCATATCAAGCTTTATTTGGTTGAAAAAGTCCTCATGCTGACAAACGAATACTAACACACATCAAAAATTGTAGTTTTAAGGAGAAAATCATGATTCAAGCAATTGGCTCAGAACAGGTATTCGTCACAAACTTAGAACACTTCATGAGTAAAGCTGATAAATTTATCAAAACTTATTACTCAGGTATCAGCGATGAAAATCAAGTGAGAGAAATGATGCAAGAACTGAAAAATCTGGTATTAGATACAGACTTGCAGCAACTAGAAATTGATTTTCAGCAAAACTGTGAAATCAAGGATTTAATGGCAGACTACCATGATTCAACTTGGTGGTAATTCGATTATCTTAAATACTGAAAGACTCGAACAGGAAGAGAGCTTACGCTCAGAGGAAAATGAAGTAACGTCGGAATATCTATATTATGGCTGCATATAAATCCTCTACACCCAACTTTCAAGCAATTGATGATTCAGTTCTCGGCGAGTATTCTGTTAGTAATTATTCAGAACGCTTGTACTCAAAAGTATACTACTCTATTCGTTCTTTGTGTGGAATCCTTGCTAAACGTAGTTTTCAAGATTTCAATTGGGATGCATTCAAAGAACGATTTGCCTCGGATTTTGGAAAAGTTGAAGAACAGCGATTCTCTCTAGAACAATTGCTTGAATTTGCTAATCGTAAGTTCGGTAAAACACTTGAAGATTTGGTGGTACTAAATCAATTATCTTGGCAGCGCAGACGAGAATATGCCGAGCGTGTAAAAGAAGCGCGTTAATCCTCAAGTAGAAGCCGAGAATTAATACTAGTATTACAAACAAAATAAAAAGGGGATAAAGAAGATTTTATCCTCCTTTTTTTTGTCGAAATTATTTCAAACACATCATCGCTTAAAACATCTCTCAATTCACAAAAATCAAAATCATTTTCCGCTATTAATATGTTGAATAACAGTTACATTGTTTGGGAAGGAGCATCTTTGATTGACGGTTCTCCTATAGTTCTGATTTTGACAGGCTTTGTTTCTCCTAGTACAAATCGTAAAACCGGAAGGTTGATACAAAGCTGGGTATTACAACAAAAATTTATTCCTACTTTCGCGGCAAAAACAGGATTAGATGAAGGTATTTGTGGCTCTTGTAGTTTAAAATTGAGTCAAACAGGAAGCTGCTACGTTAATCTCGCACCAATAAATAATATGTACCGAAAATATGTAGCAGGTACCTACTCTAAATTCAGCAAAAACGAAATTGAAGTTCTCAAAAGATATCGTTATCCGATCAGAATTGGTTCCTATGGAGACCCGACAGCAGTGCCGTTTGATGTGTGGAAACCAATTATTTTAGCATCAGGAAGTCATACGGGGTACTCCCACAATTGGAAAAATTGTAAGCCAATTTGGAAACAATATTTAATGGCTTCCGTGCAAAGTGAATCGGAAGCGCATATTGCTCAAAGTCAAGGCTGGAGAAGTTTTAGAATTATAGCTCCTGATGCGCCTTTGAATGATAATGAAATCCTTTGTCGTCACACCTTTATATGATAGGATACGATGTGAAATTTGTATGCTATGTGATGGAAAATCTAACAAACCAAACATTGTTGATAAAGTGCATGGCTTGAAATGGAAAATATCGAATTTTGTGAAATATTCCGAGTCAATATCTAATTAGTTGAAATGAAAGCTTGTGATTATTTATCTTTAAGGATTTATCACAAGCTTTCCAAATAATTCAAAAACAATCGGTAGTATAAAACTAATGTCATCCGTTTTAAGCGAACCTCAATTTCAAATATTCACTCATTCAAAAACTGGAGTTAAAACCGGGAGAATATACTTTCCTGCACTGTTTTTGGCTGATTATCATGAAAGTATTACTAAATGGTTGCAAAGACAAGAAATAATATTTAGTGAACGAGATTTAAAGCAGTACGAGGATGGTTCATTTCGACTTTATTTTAGGACAAACAATTCCGTGTTGTCAGAATATTTGCAATTAGTAAAACCCCTCACGGGGAGTAAACAGTGAAAATCAGGTAAAACAACTTATGAAATCAAAATATCGAAATTTTATTGCTGATGCGAGCAACCAAAGCTTAGCTATTCCTCATTCTCAACCGAGAATATCCCAAGTTCCGGAGCTTGAGAAAATCAAACATACTCTAACTGGCTCAAGCAAAGCCGTAATTGGAACAATTAGGGTTTTACATCAATTGGGTTATGCCGATACAAGCGATTGGAGTCCTTTGTTGCCAACTTCCAATCCTAGAGAGTTCATTAGTATCTTGATACGTTCCATAACAGTGCAGAAATAACAATCACTACGAATAGAGTATCCCTATAAAAGGGATATTTTTTTCCAACAACAATGTCAAAATTATCTATAATTAACTTGTTAATACAAAAATACTATTAATTGGTGATTTTATTTTTTCACAGAGCAGCCAGGATTTAGTATAATATTTGCGCCTAAATCGAAAAAATAATGTCCAGCGCATACCAAGTTAACCCGCAACAAATAAACGCCACTCAATCGCAAGAATCAATCATGGGAGTGGTTGAACGCTTGACTTATCATTCCGAAGAGTCGGGTTACACCGTAGCGCGGTTACAGCGTCCAAGAGTATCGGAATTAACTACGATTACGGGAAGTTTTGCTGGTATTCAACCCGGACAAACGCTTCAACTGAATGGCTTCTGGCGAGAACATCCTCAATACGGCTTGCGATTTCAAGTTATCAACTATAAAGAAACCAAGCCAGCCACAATTACGGGAATCGAGAAGTATTTAGGTAGTGGTTTAATTAAAGGCGTTGGTCCGGTAACAGCAAAACGTATCGTCGCCCATTTTGGTGTAGAAACCCTTGATATTATTGATAACCAAATCGAGCGATTGCAAGAAGTTAATGGTATTGCCAAAAAGCGCATTGCCATGATTCAAAAAGCTTGGAAAGAACAAAGAGCCATCAAAGAAGTAATGGTATTTCTGCAAAGTCACGGTGTTTCTACAACCTACGCAGTGAAGATTTACAAATACTATGGTGATTTAGGGATACACAAAGTTAACGAAAACCCTTACCAGCTAGCAACCGATATTTATGGAATTGGGTTTCTCACTGCCGATAAAATTGCTCGTAATTTAGGCGTTCCCCCAGATTCGGAATTTAGATATAAGGCTGGTATTGTTCACGTTCTAAGCGAAGCCGCAGATTCGGGACATTGTTATTTACCTCAGCCGGAATTAGTACAACAGCTTAGTGAAAAGTTAACAACTGAAGAACATCAACCACAAGAGGATGCGCTAACAAAAGTCATCTGCGATATGTCCCTTACTTCGGAACTAGTTAGAGAAAGGGATGCTGATAGAACATTGCTTTGCTACAAACCAACCTTCTTCCATACCGAACAAAACCTGGCTCAACTAATACTTTTTCGGTTACATCAACCCATTAATCCCGATATTCCCCGCGTTAGTACTTGGTTAGAACGGTTTAGCCAAAGCCGTAAAGTTTCACTTTCACCCGAACAACAACAAGCAGTAGAAACGGCTGCTTACTCAAAAATCATGGTGATTACTGGTGGTCCGGGTGTTGGTAAAACATTTTGTACCCGCACTATCGTCTCATTGTGGAAAGCAATGGGTAAATCAATTGCTCTAGCAGCACCAACCGGACGAGCTGCACAAAGGTTAGGTGAGATGACGGGTTTGGAAGCTAAAACTATCCACCGACTTTTAAAATTTGACCCCAAAAGGCGTTCGTTTAAATGTGATAAAACTAACCCGTTACCTCAAAAAGCGATTATTGTTGACGAAGCCAGTATGTTGGATTTATTTTTGGCATACTCATTGGTTGAAGCAGTAGCGGATGATGCTCAACTCCTTCTGGTGGGAGACATAGATCAATTGCCTTCAGTCGGTGCAGGTAACGTACTCGCAGATTTAATTCATTCGGGAAGAGTTCCGGTAGTGCGACTCACTCAAGTATTCCGTCAAGCTGCAAGTAGTAAAATTATCACCGCATCGCACCAAATTAATCGCGGACAATATCCTTTGATTGAGCCAATATCTGAAACACCTCAGTCGGATTGTTTGTGGCATGGTGGCGGGTTTCAACCGGAACATGGGGTACAAGCAATTAGAGAAATAATTACCGATTTCATTCCCAAGCTTGGTTTTAATTCTGCAACTGATGTACAAGTGCTTGCACCAATGACAAGAGGGTTAGTAGGTACGCGCAATCTTAATAACGTACTGCAACAATTAATTAATCCTCCTAATCAGCAGAAGGTAGAAGTAAGTAGAGGTGGAATTATTTTTCGAGTGGGCGATCGCGTTATTTAATTAACCTTCCTATTATCAGCGCGAGGTGTTTAACGGTGATATGGGGTTTATTACAAATATTGACACCGAAGAACAAGAAGTGATTGTACGGTGCAGCGGACGAGACGTTATTTATGATTATGCTGACTTAAATGAACTGACTTTGGCTTGGAGCGTTAGTATACACAAGTCACAGGGTTCGGAATACCCGGTTGTATTATTGCCATTATATTCGCAACATTTCGTCATGTTGAATCGGAATTTGCTTTATACCGGCTTAACTCGTGCGAAGAAGCTGGCGATTATTATTGGCAGTGAAAAGGCAATAGGTATGTGCGTGCGTTCTAGGAAATCTCAGGAACGATATACGCAGTTGCAGCAGAGGTTGATGAAAGCCAGGTTAATTCCGTTTTCGCAATAATTAATTATTTTCCAAAACATTACTTAAAAATAATGTTTTTGTACTATAAAGAATTTGTTATGTCGTCTTATTTAACTTATTGATACAATCGTGTACCAACTTTATGATTTAAGTAATGAAGATATTCGTGAAGTTGAATTATGGTAATGTCGCCGATATGCTAAATTAGCAGATGCACAGGGTTCACGGGGTGAAGTTAACCAAAAATATGCTGATTACTTAGCACTTTGTGAGCAAAATTTAGAACAACAGCTTTTTAGCTAATGCTTATGAACAACTTTTATTGTCAGAAGCGATGCAGTTAATTCCTATTAGTTAATCGATACTGCGACAAGCTGCACATCTTCGAGCAACAACGAGCTTAAAAACACCAGATGCTATTTATGCTGTGACAGCTTTATCTACTAGTTGTAATCAATTTATTACCAACGATAAAGGATGTAGTAATATTCCCGGTTTATCTGCTGTTATCCTCAGCAAAGTCTTAGCATCTTGAAACTAGAAATGGTGCGCTCGTAATCAAAAATTAACTGTTGTGGGCATGATTATATTACTGGGTTATTCCTAACACTTTCAAAATTTTCCTTATTGGCGCTTTCTGTGCTTCTAATTGCTGCACCTGGGACAATAAACGCTTAGGAATATAAGTGCTTTTAGAAATTGTTTTACCCTTAGAATGCTGCCAGTCATACCAAGCCTGCTGGTATTGCTTACCGTTTTTCTTGGTAATAGTCCTCCAATGTATTCTGCCCGTACCTTCGCCGCGACTTCTTCGAGTAGTACTACTGGTTTGCTCAACAGGTAGTACTGATGGTGGCTGCTTGCGGAACTGAGTACTACTGGTTTGGTTAACAGGTAGTACCGATAGTGGCTGCTTGCGGAACTGAGTACTACTGGTTTGGTCAACAGGTAGTACTGATAGTGACTGCTTGCGGAACTGAGTACTACTGGTTTGGTCAACAGGTAGTACCGATGGTAGCTGCTTGTGCGAGCGAGTACTACTGGTTTGGTCAACAGGTAGTACCGATAGTGGCTGCTTATCCGAGCGAGTACTACTGGTTTGGTTAACAGGTAGTACTGATGGTGGCTGCTTATGCGAGCGAGTACTACTGGTTTGGTTAACAGGTAATACTGATAGTGGCTGCTTATGCGAGCGAGTACTACTGGTTTGGTTAACAGGTAATACTGCATCCTGCATTTTGCAGAAGCAAACAGGTTGAGTTTTCAACACCGGAGAGAACCAATTATCGGCTCCCGGTGCAACAAGTGTGTTCCCACTACAAGAGCGATCGCACTTCGCAAGGTGCGGTAAGAATATCTCACTTACATTAGAAGTTTGATCAATTTTAAGTGGTATTTCTTCTCCATCTTTGTCTAAAACTTCCATAACTGTGGAAACTTTTTCATTACTGTTTTCAAGTGGCTCAATGTTCTGTGAAATTTCGGGAAAATCATCTAGTTCATCCCAAGCTGGATCGTGTACCGTAGAATCCCAGTCACATTCATAACTGTGTCTATTAGGTTGACGGTATTGCTCGATATCAAAAAGCATCGTCATTTTCTTAGATCGTTATTGTTATTAGTGGAAATCAACGTTCTGAGAGTGGATTATTTCTCGCTACTTCAACAGTCTTCTTCGAGAGCGGTAAATTCCGTCTATCAAATCCCCCAGTTTCAGGGATATATGCCACAACAGCTTTCCCATTACTCGCAGCAGAATTAATAATGCCAAAAGTTTGAGCGCTTTTAACCCCAATGACAATATCTGATGGCTCCTTCATCAGTTGAATTGCATCTTCTACCAACGCACTACCAATAAAATCAACGTTTATATTTTTATGCTCTAGTGCAAGTTGTTCAATAGTTCTTACCGAAGCTGAAGATTTATTTGGGTTTACCGAAACATCAACAAACTGTACCGTGTCATAACCTAATTCCACTGCACGTTCAAAAGCCCGCTTGAGCATACTAGACATCATTTGCTCGGTTTTCTGTTGAAGCGCACTGTCAACAGGTGCTTCAAAAAATAAAACGGTGCAAACACTTTTATTGCTTTCGACAGAATTTTCACTATGCTCAATTTGTGGAAACTTAACGCTGCCTTAAACTTAATTAAATTTGTAACTTCCAACTGTTTTCCACTGTTTGGAGAAGTTATTGTAAGATAAGGTCCTGATTGCTTTTTTTGTTTTTCTTCTAGTTCTATACGATTTCTAACTAAGGAGCTATAGGTATTTTTTATTTGTTGAGCGTGTTCTTTAAAAGCAGCAGATTCTATTTGGGGATAAAGTTTTCTGAATTGTTCAATAGGTCTTGCAGTAAGTTGACTCTGCTCAAATATTTGATTAGTTTGAACAATCATCAAATCAATTGGACTATAACCATTAGTTCTCATTCCACGATTGACAAATGCTTCCTTATTCTTCTTGTCAGCCAACCATTCAACTTCCTTGTAACCAGTTATAGCCTGACAATATTTAATAATGGAATCGTCTGGACGTAAAGCACTTTTACAACCATCAGTCGCTACTTGTAATTCATTGCCTAATTCGGCTACGCAACCCTTTAATAATTTTTTAACCGAGTGTAATTTAGTTTCAACTTGTGAATATTCAAGATTTTTATTTAGTAAAGATGCTATTGGATATATCTGCTGTACTATTTGATTAGGTATTTGTAATTTACTCTGCTCGTATCTTTTCAACACGTAATTAAAATGTGCTGAAACTCGCATTATATAATCAGATTTTTCTGCTTGGGGCATTGCACAAACTTCACATTGCAATGCAATATTTTTCTGAATTTCCGAAGCAATAATCCCGATTTTATTCTCCATAGCAGAAACAGCTATTTCTGTAAAAGTTCCTTGATAAGGCACTTTAGCTTTTTTAACAATATCCGGATATCTATTGTTAGATAAATTCTTATCTTTCACTTCTGCTGCTAATATAGGAAATTCTTTGCTTGGAGCAAAAGCGAGCAAATCACCATCAAAATCACACTGCATATTATCCATCGCTGTTTTCGGGTTGATGTAAACGCATCCCGGCGACATTTTTGGAAGATGCTTATTTTTTAATGTAATTACACCGTTTGAATTAATTAAAGGTGAACGAGTGACTATAATTTCTTCACCTTCTTTTAAGTAGGGAATGCAAATTTCATTTTGTTGTAAATCTAAACTAGGTTGAGCTAAACCAGATGTAAACTTTATTGAACGTCCCGTAGCTATCTCTACCCACTCCTTCCTAATAAAATTCTGGAGTTCAGCGATAATTTTAGGATGCTCCATAATTTGATTAAAGTTTGATAAATCGGCTTTTAACAATGAATATAGTAACAACTCCTTTTTTTGTTGTGTAGGGAACTGTTCAACACCATCTTGATTTTCTAAGTTATCATCAATAGAATCAAAATTATCAAATATAGAAAATTGTTCAACATCTTCTTTTAAATTACAACCAAATTCCGAACCTTTTGCTAAGAGGGTTTTACGTCGCTCATAGCTTTCAATATATCGCTGCGCTAACTTAAGAAGGTCTTTTTGAACGAGAGCTAATTTTTCTGCTTGTTGTTTAATTATAGGTAGAATTTCTTCTTTTACAGCTTGAGGATAATTGACTAAAATTTGTGTTCCTAAACTATGTTCTCTGTATAAAGCAAGGGACTTTACACCTAAACCAAGAGAAAGCGTATATTCTCCTGGTTTAATTGCATCTTCTCCTTTTCTTCCCTTAAAAGAAGATGTTGCCAGTACCATATCGTAACCAAATTTGGAACGTATAGTTCCATCGTTTGTATTACTACTGATACGAAAAGAAGATTGGAAAATCTTATCTAATCGTGCAGGTGCAAGTGTACCTTTTGCAATTCGCATAACTGGACAATATAACTGGGGTTTAACGCCAATTCGGAACTGAAAAGCACGCGGCTGTATATTGTTAGAAAACACAAAATCATGATCGATTAAGCCTTTACAATCACCAACCATTTTTTTCGCGTCACTCGTCGCGATCGCACCACCGTTTTCTCCAGTCACGTCATCAACCACCAAAATTCTTACGTTTTCTAATGAATGAAAACTTCGACAGGGTGTAAAAGGCAAAGGATATGCAGCACCATCCGATGGATTAGGATATAACTGGGAGAGGATGGTCGAGTCGCTTGCAAAAAACATTCTCTTAGTAGCCGAAAATTGCAAATTCATACCGTTATGTTCTTGTAAATCTTCGGGTACAGTAGCTTCTGGATAAGCAGTACCAATACTAAACTCAACTCCAGGAAACAGATATTCAGCTAGGGTGTTTTCAAGCTTCTCCTGTATTCCTGTATCCTGTTTTGTTTTAGTATCGAAATGGTTGAGTCTTAAAACCATGATTATTTACTTGAATGTTCGATGTGTTTGCACCGTAGTAGATATTGAGCATTTCTTTAGTAATAATGAACTACAATAAAAACCAGTATTAATAAATCACTTATCATGACTGAAAAACCTAAAACAAATCGAGAACCTAACACAACTCAACATCAAATAGTTTCATCAATGACACCGGATGAGCTTTTGAGTGAAGGGTATGCAAACTATGATGATTTTTACGACCCAGACGAAGAAGAATGGATTTTAGAAGTTGAGAAAATGGAGCAGATAGTAAGGGAAAATAAAATTCCTGACTCCGAATGTACGCCGTTTTAACATTTGTCTTATGTATCAAGGAAGAAATTTACGTTTATCTACAGGAGTAACCCAAATAGTGCAAAATCCTGTGTTTGCTTTGCGGTTGTATTGCGATAAAACCACACCTAACTTTTGAGTATCCTTGATACATTCCCCATTCTCCAAATAACCGCGATTCCAATCAATCAAATTCCTCGCAAATTTACCTTCACTCGACATTGCCCATTTCATTGCGTCTAATTCTTCCCAAGTTAAGTTATTGGATTTTACTAAGCTGTATCCCTTTCCCAACACACCAGTAATCCAAGGTGGTATCGTAACTCCACTGATGAAACCCGCTCCAAAAAGAATGAAGAATACGATAACAGCAGGGTAAATAGAATTGATAATATTTCGACCTTCACGCACCAAAGATTCATGAATCAAAGCTTGTGCTGCTCGGCCAATTGCTACTTTCTGTCTTTCAACTGCAACTTGTTCTACCTTCTCTAAATTGTTTGCTAAATCTTGATTCCAAGTTTTAAAAAGTACTTGTAATGTTTCGGGCGCATCTTCCAACATTACTTCTAGTTGCCCCGTAGCAATCATTATTAGAAACAATGGGTCATCTTGAGATAATCCACAACTATGAGCAAAATGCAATACTCGTGTTTTAAACGATTCGCTCTTACCCTTGAGAGCTTCAGCAAGTAAATCGTCAGGAGTTTTAGGTTTTTCTTCTATACTTTTTGAAGCATCAACTGCACTCATTGAATTAACTCCGTTGCAGCAAAAGAAGCATAAGCCACTCTTAAAAAATTCTTCACCCGTTGCTTGGGAACAACTTTCAGTTCGGGATGTGCTAGAGCCTCCGTAAAATTTATCCCCAAGCGGTCAATTACATTGCGTTCCCAAAATGGAAACTTTGGGAAATCCATGATGACAAAGTTGTAGTTACTGACAGCCGATTGGAACTCTGGCATCTGGTTTATATACCCCCAGTCATCGCATAATCCTTGATTTCTCACAAACACATGAATAATGTCATCTCCTAAGTCATTGAGTGACTTAAGAAAGAAATTTACCGAGTCAACCCCTCCCATACAAACAAACCATTTAATAAACTTGATTGAATTGTCTTGTCCAAGGTTGACTAAATCATTACGTTCTATCCAGTCAGTAACATTGGCATAAACTTGAGCGGGTAGATTTACTAATACGGATTTCTCAAAAGCTAAATCAAATATTTTATCGGCTTCCGATGCAAGCTTTTCGTCATCACTAAAAAAAGCAACCTCGACCGACGGATAAATTTTAGCTATATCTTTATTACTTGTATCTGCATCGACAATTGCTACATTGTAAGCTATAGAATTACAGTACTCAATGAAAGTTCTACAAAAAAATGATTTACCGCACCCCCCTTTTTCTCCGTCAATAATGTGAATAATTGTTGGCTCTTTGAAACTATTTTCTTTCTCTGCTCGAACAAAACCATTAGTTGATGTTTGTTGTTCCTCGCTATTATGATTGCCCTGAGTCGTTTCTCCCTTTAATATTTCATTGATTAGAGGTTCTGTAATTTCTTCATTTATTTCCGAGCCATCAATTTCTTTATCCCAATCTTCTATTTTTTCATTCGTTGGTAATTTATTCTTATCCATAGTTAATTTTTCTGTTTGTATATCTTCTCTAATTAAAACAGTTTTTTTCGGTCTGCCTCTTTTCCTTTTAACTGGTTGAAAGCTCATATTTTACCTATGTTAAACAACTTCATCATCATGCTAAATAAAATTACTTAAACCCGTATCATCGTAAACATTATTTTCGCTTTGATTATCAAGGCGATCGCAAGAATGATTATTTGAACGAGACTGTATAGAATTCTGCGTTAAAAATGTTAGAGAAGCATCTTCCAATCCTGCTAATTCAACAATCTCTTGTGCCTGTTTTCTTAAAGCTTTTATACAACTTTGAGCTATGCGCTGTACTTCTTTTTCATTATCTGAATAATTAGCAAGAGCATGAGTCAGCCAAAATGAACGCACTGCTACAAGGATCATTTGTGTTTTACCCGTAATTCGATTGGATTGAATATAATTCATTAATTGGACATCCATTGATTGACATGGCTGATAACGCCAACGAAAATCGATTTGTTTATTACACATCTATTTGTTTCAAGAAATACAAAAATACGCTGTAAACATCAGCTAAACGACTTCCCAAACCGGATTTATCAACTTGTGTCGGGATATCTGCTCCTACTCCCCACAAACAAGGTGTTCCACTGTAGTGAGAATTTAGCTCTCTCCTCAGATAGTCAGCAGTTCCACCGCAAAACAAAATTTCTGAAACTACTGAACGGGGAACTACTTGGTCTAACCAACTTACGAGTACGGCTGCATATTCGTTCCTCGCAAGCTTTATGCTTGTTTGTAGTTGCATTAATTCATGGCGTTTATTAATGTTACTGGTACTTTTCAACAACTTTGTTAGAGGAGTAGTAGAAATATCGCTACCAGCAGCCACCACAGCAGGAACCAGTTGCGAAGCATTCTGTCCAGAAGTTCTAGCAACTACTTTTTCGAGCAATCGAATCATTCCTAGCGCGGAAGTGTTTCCATCAGGTGCAACCATCCCCTTATCGCTGATTAACACCGACGCATTTCTATAACCAACCATTACTAATGCAATCGTTTTGGTTTTAATAGCATCTCCCAGCTTCTTTTGGTAAGCAAGATATATTCCAGCACCTTCAGGTAAACATTTGAATTGAGTCAATATAAGCTGCATTTTTCCTATAGGTGTCATAAAGCCAGCAAATGCTGCTTCAAGATGTTTGCTAAAAATCTCTTTGTTTTCAAACTCCCCCGGTGGTAGCAAACAAATAAGCGCAAGTCGAAATTTATGACCTAACTGAAGTTTCTGCGATATTGCCCAGACGAAAGCTAATGTTTTTGCAACTGCGCGTTCGTACTTTAACTCCTGCAACCCCTGGTTTGCATAATACTTACTTTTCGCCAAATATCCCACAGCAAAGGTTTCACCCATGTAATTTACCCATGCAGCATTTTCTGGTTCAGTTGCACCCAAAATTTCCGAAGCTACCGAATCTAAAGAAATTTTTACTACTTCCGGTTCCATCACCAAAGATGCTGTTTGATTTTGCTTCAAAGAGCAATAAACCCCTTTGGTTGCACTTCCTCCAAAATCCAAAGCCAAAATTAGCAAGGGAGATGAATTATTTTTCTGCCGAGTGTTTTTACTCATGGGTTTTTATTAATTTAATACATTTTTTTGCAAGGAATTCAAAGTAAAAACAAGGAAAATAAAGGTCGATTATTACTCAAACTTATGGACATTGGAGGCTATTTTTGATTCAAAATTCCTTGTAATTCCTTCTGATTATTTTGATTAATGAAAACTGTCTAACTGTTACGGAGAAAGAAATTGAGGAATAAAACACAGTATTAAATGACTAAATTCAGCAGTGATTTTAGAAAATATTTTATGCAGCGTTAAAAATACTGCATAAAATATTCCAGCTTTTTCTCAGTTATAAAGGTGAAACACACTACACCTTTATTTTGAACAATGACTGGAAAATGATTCAGCCCGATCGCGTTATAAATTAAATTGGTCATAGTTCTTGATTTCCGAATAATGGTTTTCCGCCAAGGTACATCTGATTAATAAAGCTAATAGATCAATTATTCAATTTACTCTCATGCTTCATGAAATAAAATCTTACTTACCTTGTTAGCAAACTAATCCTAATTACTGCAATATAACTAAAGACAGATAAGATACTTAGGCAAGAAGTGCCGAAAATTATCAGTATAAAAGCCGTTAGAGTTAAACTTATATCAATTAATATTGTTATGATGCTGTATTTATTTCTATGCTTTCATCTTAAGAACATCATCTTGAAATGATGCTTCTGTATAATTACTAGTTTTGGTAATATTTAGTGTTTTGTATATTAACTAGAAATAGTGGGAAGAATCGAACTTGTCAGTCTTTATACACAACATATATGATTCAAAGAATACTTATATTCTTTTCTGCTTACGTAACTAATTAGGTATATATATTGGTTATTTTTAGATATTTTTGGAAATCAATTCCGCTTACTTATGAATAAATGCGATAACAATGAAGGGTAGTGGAAAGTAGGCAGTCGGCAGTCGGCAGTGGAAAAGAAGTATTTTCACTATCCTTGTTCCCTTTTTCCCTACTTAGAAGTCAGTCCTTATGAAACAATTGGTATGTCCTCCGGACACGCAATACCTACGGTACGCTCCGCTAGCCGCTAGCCGCTAGCCGCTAACACCACTAATAATCTAAGTCTTAATATGTCTTCCTACTGCCTACTGCCGACTGCCTACTGCCTTCCTTATTATTTTCTCAAATAAAAAAGATGGCTTTTACAATTTGTCGAATCCAGAAAATAAAATCGTGGTCTGCTTTAGCTCGGAGTGAAGCACACACTATAAGGAAAGTAAATACACCTAACGCAAACCCGCAGATCAAGAATTTAGAAGTGATAGAAGATTGTGACAACCTTGATTTAGAAATGAAAGTTAGAAACAAAATTGGTTCCCAAAAATATCGCTCTGATGCCGTTCTAACAGTCGAGATGTTGCTGAGTGCAAGCGCAGAATACTTCCGTCCCTATGCAGCACACGAAGGTGGGAATTACGACAAACAGCGCTTGAATGATTTCGTAAATGCAGTTGTTAAATGGTTGGATAATTCTTGGGGCGATCGCATAGTCAAAGCCTCATTACATCTCGATGAAATAACACCTCATATCCACGCTTACCTCGTACCCTTAGATGAGCGAGGAAAGCTTAACTGCAAAGCATTGTTTGGTACGAGAGTAAAAATGTATCAATTACAAGATAGTTTTGCGAATGCACTCGGA
This sequence comes from Rivularia sp. (in: cyanobacteria), assembly GCA_965234645.1. GTDB lineage: Bacteria > Cyanobacteriota > Cyanobacteriia > Cyanobacteriales > Nostocaceae > Rivularia. Next base: position 3,297,204 of record OZ248344.1, read on the forward strand.
CATTTAGGAATAGTACGTGGTGTTAAAGGTAGTGTTGCGACTCATACCAAAGTCAAAAAATATTATGCAGCAGTAAATCAAGATTCTCAATTACTCGATTTAGAGCGCTGTATTCCCCAACCACAAGCACAAGAAACTAGTGAAGCTTATAGACAAAGGGTTATTAAGTTATTAAGTCCGCAGTTAGAGGTAATTAATCAACAATTGAGAGAGCGCGATCGCGTTTTGCAAAAACTCACCGAGTTAAAGCAAACCGCATCTGTGAGCGAACAATTACGATACTCTTTAGAAAAGGAATTATATTCACTTCGAGCAAACCATTCTCGACAGAATTTATCACTATCCGAAGTTGCTTACGAACTAGGGCTGAATCAATACAAGCAGGATGATAACCCCTTATTGTTGGTAATGAGCGTCAACAAGTGTAATTTCGATGATGCAGTAATTTGGTTGCGGGACAGATTTGGTGAAACTGTTATGACACAAGCTGTCTCCGAAAGCGCTTTAACTATTGCACGGCAAACACAAGAATCTATATTTACACCACCTACACCTTCACCCAACCATATTTCAGTTGTTGAAGATTACTTAAACCAAAAGCACTCTATTCCAAAAAAGCTTTTGAGAACCCTGCAACAGCGAGGTTTGTTGTATGCTTCGACGAACAGTAATGCAGTATTTATAGCTCGTAATCTCGATGGAGGAACAACAGGAGCTTATTTATATTCGCTCAATAATAGTGAAAACAATTTTACGATTTATTCGGGTAGTAGACGCTCAAGTGGTTGGTTTCATTTAAGCGTCGGTGGTGCAAATCGTGGATTGATAGAAACAGCGGTTTTAAATTGCTCTCCAATAGATGCACTCAAGATTATGGTACGAAATGCACCCCATAACCATAGAACCCTTTATCTCACTCTCGATCATGAAAATGCGCCATTACCACTACAACTTCTCAAAACTTTACCAAATGTAGTTGTTGCGATGCCAGAAAAAAGAATCATTTCAATAAGAAACATTTTACCCAACGCAATTGATTTTTCTAAATATAACCAGCAACAACAATCCTACTAACATCACAACTGCTATATAGTCCTAAAAATTTTGATATTTTTTCAAAATTCAGTGTAACAAGTTATAAAAAAGACTGAGCATTTATCTCGAAGGCAGTCCTCATGAAAAACAATTTGCACCACCAATTGTCTAAGTCTTAATATTTCTTCCGACTGCCGACTGCCGACTGCCGACTGCCCGACTTAGAAATCAGAAGTACGAAGGTCTTACACTGAGCTTGTCGAAGGGCAGAGGTCAAAACGGAACCTGCCTTGTACTTCTGGCGATGACCCCCGGCATAACGGAATTGCGCTTACGCATAGTTTGGCGGCTTATAATTAGTGGCGGCGGGTTTGAATCGCCCACTGTTCCTTGTGCCTCCTGCCCCCTGCCCTCTGCCTTCTTCAATAGAGATAATAACAGGTTATTTAATGCAGGCTCCGTAGATTAAGTTCAACTAAAACAAGGAATATTTACGTACAAACCCCTAAAATTACGACTGATTAATGTAAGTAATATATCTCAATAGACCAGGTAATTATTTTGTTTTTTAAGAATAATTTAGCTGTTAACCATAACATTTTGAAGCTTTCATATTTTTAAGCTAGTATTAATTTAACAATGTGCGATTTAAAGCATAGATAAAGTTTGTATTATTCTGACTTCACGTTCACTCTTCTAATCGTGAGAACAATGTTACTTGAAAGGGTGTAACTCTTGGTGCTATCTACTTTTTTAGTTGCGAAAAGGTGCATTAATAAAATCTACCAATCAAAGGATAAGAATCCTTTATACCGGACATATCTGTCTGGTTTTTTGTATAGGGGAAATAACACTCACTTATTTATTCCATAAGACAAATTTGTCAATGAATCTTGGAATCTTTGGCTCAATTTAGATTGCTGATTTTATCCTAATTGTTGGTAATTATGAACCAAAAAGATAACATAAACATCGACCCAAAACCTGATCAACACTACGATGCACAATTGCCAAGAGTATCAATTTCCTATTGGCGCTATTATGACCGATGCTGGAAAGCCTATCAACTACCAAATGGTGCTTTATTCATGAGCGATCGCCAGATGGCACTATTGGTAGGTCAACCAAAAAAGATTGTTCGCTCGTTTATTGAGTCGCTTTCTTTAGAGACTTTAACTGTACAAATTGATAATGGTGTTGAAGTTCAAGTTTATCCCTTGTCTGTGGCAGCAGTTTACTTATCTACACTATTAAAGAATGGTGATTTGGATAGACATCCTTTAATGTTTTCTCGTCGTGAATGGCATTCCTTGATTAAAGCATTAGGTAGATTTGAAGGTGCATCTCGCAGTACGCCAAACCCTTGCTTTTTCACTGGTAATTATTGGGTGGAAATAGCTAGAAAAATATCTGTCGAATTGGAGGTTAATATGAGCATTCAAGTTCTGGTTTTGCAGTCTGGGGAATGTCGTATTGAATATCAAGAAGGTTTGAGGTGCGTTCAACACGACTCGAATTGGTTAGTTAATTACTCACCGAAGAAGGCGAGGATTTTATCTGATTTGAAGCTGTCCAAGGATATTACGGAATGTCGAGTGATGGAGAAAGATGGTTTTATAAGTATATATGCGCTGTCAATTCCAGATTGGTTGTCGCTGTGGGAACATTTTGCTAATAGAGGGAATAGGAATGCGATCGCGCTTTTAAAGACTTGTGCAAAAGTTGGTATTGATCTACGGATTAAGAAGACTATTTCTGAAGCAAACGAATAAAAAATAGCTTACTCTATTGCTATTACAAGCAATCGACTTTTAAGTTATTTCATAACACGCATAATCATGCCATTTTCACTCTCTAACTTATTGTTTGCCGTCCTTCATTTTATTTGGATTTTATATCAACAACCTCAATTATATCTTGTCTATAAGTTTTTCCCTTTAACAATTATTAGCATTTAGCAAGAAACTTCTCCCTAAAAGTTTGAATATAATTGCATAACTAAACTTGAAAAAAAAGCGACGTAGCCAATTCTAACTTCTGGTTTAAAATAAAGGTAGAAGTATCCGATCTTTGAAGCATAGGTTCAACCGTTTTATGCCTAAACCCAACCTTAGTGATGAAGAAATTACCAAACGTGGGAAAGAACTCTACGACTCAAACATTCGTCTAAGAGTAGAGACACTCTTATAATATCGGCAAAATTGTCTCGATTAATATTGAAACGGGTGAATATGAAATAGGCGATGATTTAATTGTAACGAGCTTAAAATTACGAAGCAAACAATAGTAAAGCAGCGCTTTGGTCGGAAAGAATCGGCTTTAATGCCGTTTATGCAGTTGGTGGTACATTGTTTAGAATAACAGAATGATAAACGGAACTGTAGTTGGGCTTCAAGCTCAAATAAGTGTCGTTCTATGTCTTGCAGAAATTCCAAACATAGAAATTAAGTTCGTTGTAGATACTGGTATGATAGGTTTTTTAACATTACCATCTGCCGCGATAGCTAAACTTGGCTTGACCTATCTTACACAGATAAATGCCAACGAAAGCGAATAATTCAAACGTTTCAACTGACGTTTTTTTAGCAACTATTTTGTGGAATGGGATACAGCGTAACGTAGCAGTTCTTGCAATGGGTCGTCGTCCACTTGTTGGAACTGCCTTACTTCAAGATTATCACCTGGGCATTGACTTTCGAGAAGGTGGGACGGTTTCGGTTGATGAAATTTTGTGAAAATGTATTTCATCGCTCTAAGAAACTTCTCCCCAAAAGCTAGTAATCGTAGGAGCGAAAACCGATGTATCCGCACTTGATGCAGGCTGAGTAATATATTTTGCGCGATTGGCGATTGCTAACACCCTATCAGTATCCCGAACATACAAAGGCACCATCATTTCTCGTTGCTCCAACAGTTCGTACAACCCAATTTTCATCTCACAACCCTGATGAAATTTAGCACGAGCAGCCTTCTGAACTATTTGCGCTAACTCAGCACCCGTGCAATTAACTGTTTTATTAAGTACAATTCGCCATTCCTTCTGTGTAAGTACATCCGAATTCTTATAGCGTGCATCAAAAGCCGCAAGATGCATCATCAAAATCTCTTTTCGCTCAATAGCTTGGGGGAATCCCACATAAAAAATCTCATCAAATCTTCCTACCCTGGTTAACTCTGGTGGTAATGCATCAAGTCTATTTAAAGTTGCAACAACGAATACCGCGCTTATTTTATCCTGCAACCAAGTTAATAACGTTCCTAAAATTTGGCGAGAGTTAATGTCTTCTCCCGATTCATTAGATGCAGCAAAAAGTTTATCAAATTCATCAAAATACATTACAACAGGAGCGCAGGCTTCTACCCGCTCCAACAAACGCTTGAGATAAATTGCACCGTCCGCAATAACCAAAGCAGTATCCACGCTCACCAAGGGAAAACCTAATATTTTAGCAATGACATTGGCTGATAAAGTCTTTCCCGTTCCTGGTGGTCCAACTAACAAACATCCTTTAGGTAGTGGAATATTAGCGGTTCGTGCTTGAGGTGAAAAATCGTATTTGACATTTTCTATATACTTTTTGAGTAAATCCAAACCGCCAAAATCAGGAACGTTTGGTTTAGCAACAAAGTTTAAATTATTTGAGCGAAAGCGGTTTATTTTATATTCAAACAAATGTTGAGCGAAAATATCATAACTCAATTGAGAACAAGAGTTTAGTGCAATATTTAGTCCTAAACGTATTTCCTCTAATGTTAAACCAGCACCCGCACTCACTAAAGCTTCTTTATAAACATTTTCTGGTGATTCACATAAAAACTCATCTATTAAATTAGCAATTTCTTTATGATTAGGAAGTGGGTAAGAAATACTGGGAATTAAATTGCTTAAGGATTGTGGTAATTCAACATCATCGGTTGATAAAATCACCAAATATTTTGATTTACTACTATTCTTCAACTCAAAGTAAATATTAATTAAATATGAAAAAATTTGTGGAGAATATATGCTGACTAGAGATGATAAGTTTTCAAGTACGAAAATTCCCGCATTTTCATTATTCAATAAGTAGTCAAAATTACTAAATATGTTTCTATGTTTCGCTTGTGGATTAATAAAGCCGAATTTTGAATGTGACTCATATTTTAGCTTTCTAAAACAGCCCCAACCAGCATTCCATACATGAAAGGGAATATTTCGACTTTTAGAGCATTCAACATAAATTTCTTCCAATACATTCATTCTTTCTGGTAAAGGGGCATTTATACAGATAATAGGAATACCAGAATCGAGATATAAATTTAACTGTGATAACTTCATTTTAGGAGGCAGAGGGCAGGAGGAAAGGAGAAAGAAAGTAAAGAAGGGAGTAAAAAATATTTATTTTAAGAACAAGATATTAAAAAATATTTATTGAAATATGCATACTTTTGATGAAATATAAACTATTCAAGAGTTAATTCCCTTCTGCCATCTGCCTCCTGCCTTCTGCCTTGATTTCTTGGTTGTAATTTAGGTAAAATTTGCTCAAAATAAATTAAATCCCGCTCATTCATATTACTTGTTAACTGTCCTCCAGTTTTCTCAAGTAAACTACCACGTCCATCTTTTGCTTCAATTTGAACGTTACCATCAGTACTAACTTTCCATTTATAAGAAAATCGCCCGTCAATTTCTACATCTTGTTGTTGTGCAGCAGCATATTTTACAAGTGCATTCGTCACTCTCTCTACACGAGCAAAATATTCAGCTTCCTGCTTTCCTACTGGAGCAAAAGATGCAGGAAGTGGTTCGTTTTTTCGCAAAGAATTCTGTAAGGAGTTAATATCTTGAATATTTAAAGAAGCTAAATCACCCTTTTCTACTTTTACTCCTAAGTTCGTGTCGCGAAACTGTATTAAAAATTTATCTGTCGCTGAATCTTTTACTTCATACAATGAACCGCTGCGAGAAATTTGGTAATCACCTGATTGATAGTGATTTTCTCCTGGTTGGGTTTGCAGTTGAAATAAATTTTTTATTGATGCTGCGAATTGATGTTGTTTTGAATTATCTTTAAATTCTTGTATTCCTATTTTGACAGCAGAAGTAACACTGCTTACGACAGTTGATGCATTATTAACTACTTGCTGCCACCATGAAGTATTTTGTGGTTGCTTTAACCTTTGCTCGATTAATTCCTGATACAAACTTCTTTCTTGCTGTAGTGATTTTACTTCTGCTTTTAATTGCTCAACTTCTGAACTTAATAATGTCTTCAACGGACTATCCTCTAATACCTGTAATGATTCGGCTACTCTCGTTGAGCCTGGAATTGTCGATGAATTTATATTGCTTGGAATTTCTGGCTTCTGGATGTTGTCTTGAGGGAACAATTTATCGTCGGGTTTACTATCTATTTGAGGAAAATAATTTTCATGCTTAATATTATCAGTTATTATTTGAGTACTTTCTGGTTGTAAAAAACTATTTACAATTACCTTACTGTCCGAGTCGGATTGTAAAATAACTTTTCCATCTAATTCAATTCTTTTGTTATTTACCCCATCTATTACTTCACCGACTGGAGTAGAGCGTAATTGTTGTAGTTGTGCAACCAACTGAGGATTTAAAAGCTGTCCTGAGAAACCTGACACTTCGTCGCGGAATTGATTTTCATCGCGTCCATAAACTAATTTATCGCCATCAAATATTTTTAATCCTTGTTTATCTGAATCATTTTGTACATCTAATACAGCTTTTAATAATACTTCAATTAATTGCTCGTAACGTTGCTGCATTGCAGTAGCGTCACTTTCATTGACAGTAAATATATCTGGCATCTGATTAACTCCTATTTATAAACAGGTTGCCCTTTAAAAAGGCAGGGGGCAGGGAGCAGGGAGCAGGGAGAGGAAGAATATATTGTTCAATAGTTTCTTCCTTTTCCGGTTGAAGACAACTTAGCGTTCTTAGGATTCAAATCATTAATCTTATTTCCCCCTGCCCTCTTCCCCCTGCCTCCCCTCCAGGCGATTGATGACTAATTCTGAACCGATGTAAAAAACAGCTAATTCTCCATCAAATAACCAAGCAGTGAAGTCGCTTTTCTGTTGACTGTTCCTAGTACATTCGTAGTCAGATAATTCATGAATTTTTCCAGCTAATAAACCGTATTGGTCAAATACTTCGATTACTTCAGGACAATAGCTTTTATCTAAAATGGGTTTATCAATAGCTTCAAGAATCATTCCTAACCATTTAGGATAATGCGATAAAACTGAAAACACTTCTGGATTGAAATTAACTTGTTTTTGTATCATTTTATTTGACTCTAAAATATATTATTTAATTCTTCTGGTGAAGCCAAATCTTTACCATCAGTAGTTAACGGAAATAATTTTTCTGCCAACTCTCTACGTTCTAAAAATTGTGTAGAGCGTTCTTCTTCACTTACCTGTACACCATTATTCTTAATCAATCGTTCCCGTACAAAATCCCATTTACTTTCCGACCAATTCATCTCGTCAATATCATCTGTAGGAACTTTTACTTTATGCAACAGGGGAACGTATGCTTCTGTACCGCGAGTGTAAGCTGGGTTAATAATTACCGCTCTCCCCGTACCCATCTTGGCAAACTGCGCTGGTTCTAATAAATGCCGCTTTTGATGATGTTCGTTGCTACTGCTCCCACCACCCCCTTTCCCCATGCTTCGAGATTTAGAATTAAATTTTATTTCCATCTCTCCCAAATAATCGCTAAAAAGCTTTGCAGATTCAGGGTCTTGAGGATTGAAAATAAATTTAGTTGCAGTACCACCCAAAATTGCTCGTGATAGTTCTTTCCCGTAAACTTTCTCTAGTTGAGCAATGTTTTGATAACCTAAAATCCCTACAAAACCGTCTTCACGTCCTTCGTTTAACCAATTGACAAGTGCTGGTAGATAGAACGTCGGTAGCTCATCCAAAGCTACAATTAAAGGGTCTGTACGCGGTACGGTGCGGGTGATATTGCGCGTCACAATCATGTGTAGAATTGCAGCAAGTAGAGGACTAACAATATCTCTATTGTTTCTATCCAAGCCAAAAATAATTAGTTGCTTACCATCCAAATCAAGCGGCAACGTTGTTTGACCGCAAAATGCACCAACAAAATCCCGTTTAAGAAAGCGCTGAAACATTCGTTGTGCTGTACCAATAATTGATGCAGCAGTCTTTTCCGAGTCTTTAACGCTGATTAACTGTGATAATGGTCGAGAAGTCCAGACTTTTAATTTATCCTTAGAAGCGGCTTCAAGCCTAGCTGCTAAGTTTGGTAAAGATAAAATAGCTTGAGCCATCATTAAATCGCAATATTTTTCGTCCCCGGTTAAAGTTTTTATAGCTTTGGTAACAAGTAAAATCCCTTCAACTAAAGAATCACCAGCTTCTTCAAAAAACTTATCGCTGCTAGCATTTCCACCTTTGTCGAAGTTGCGAGAAATGACTTGTGTAAGTTGTCCAGATGCGATCGCATCTTCTTCATCTCTCAATAAATCCAAAGGATTGCAAGTTTCACTTTCAGCAAATCCCGGTGCAAATACTCTTACGCTGTAACCCCGCTTCATTGCGTAAGCTACAGCTCGTTTAGTTTGTGCTGGGAATTTAAAATCGTAGAGCAGCATCGGAAAACCTTGGTCAAAAGCACTACGAATCAAAGGGTCTATTACAGAGAAAGTTTTACCAGAACCAGCTGCACCAATAACGGCTATTCCTCTTTGGGCATCTGGTACATATAAAGTTGAATTGGAAGAAAGGAATTTTTGTTTCAAACTTGGTTTGGTTTTTATGAAACCGTCGGAGTACCAGTGTTTTTGTAGAGCAGTTCTGATGTATGGGGGAGTTCCAACATATAATCCGACAGAATTACGAGTTGGTTTAAATATCTGCTTTTTGGCTTTTTTGGCTGCTTGGGATTTTTCTCGACTACCACCCCAGTAACTCGTAGCAACTTTACCTTTGTGATTATTTCCGGAGATTAACCTGAATATGCCAATACTAGCAAAACAGCCTAGCAGTATTAATCCAGATTGAGATTTCATTAAGTCAGCCAATTTATCAATCTGAGAATTTTGCGGTGTTGTTAACGGTTGTTGTACTTGGAGAAAATTGTTATTCATGCTTTCCCCCAGATACGAAATTTTGATTTAAGCGAATATATTTACCTTGTTGATAACAAAATTCAGTTTGTGATAATAATTTGTCTGTGTCTGTAATTTGAGTAATATTTAAACAAGGAAATCCTTGATTCACGGTTTCTGAAACTTGAACGAGTTTTTCTGCTATGGGAAGATAAGGATTAGCAATAAATTCTAAAAGTACCTTACCCGACTCGTTATAGACTGAATATAAACACCCAGTAGCACCACAAAGTTGAGGTGAACCATAATCAAAAAGATATAAGTTATCAGCACCTTGGGATGAAATTCGCATCACTTTGATTGACGAAATATTTAAATAACGAGTTGATTTTTGAGATAGAACTTGTTTTAGAAGAGATTGTGGCACAATTCCTTCTGCCCTCTCCCAAGTTAATCTAGGGTTATTTTTAGATAAACTTGTATGTAAAGCCGATACAGTAAAAATCATTATTATTATTATAAATATAATTAAAGTAATAACTCGATTCTTACTTAGCTTAAATTTATAGATTTGATAAATATTTTGTTGCATGATTAACCTGATAAACAATCCATTGATTTTAAATTCTGCTTATATTTAGCATTCGCTTTTTCCCCATATTCTTTGACCCTCATGCCTTTACTTACATCACTAACTTGTGAATTAATCGGAATATTTACACCTGCAAAATGCATTTGAGACGCACGTTCAACTAATCTATCTCCAGTAAAAGGTTTACCTGTAGTTGGGTCAGTTTGCTGCGATGCTGTTGATAGTAAATTGCTGGTTTCTGATTCCATTAAAGAGTGCTGTTCTTGCGGTGAAAAGTACTGTGTCATCTCCAAAGAAGTAACTGTTTCTCCTGCATCCAATTTTTCTAAAAATTTTCTTCCACCGGATTTATTTGCAATAATTTTTCGCACGTCGGGACGATTGGACATCAAGCGCATTGCACCAAGCGCTCTACCGCAATTGCCCGAACTATCACAAACCCTCTGTCCCACAAAATTGTAGTTATCTTCTACGTCTGATAATGCAGAACTTAAAGCATCAAGATTAGTACCGGATGAATGAATATTTTTGCAATCTTGTTTTGAAACTGGCATCAAATTGGATACGTTATTTTCTTTCTCACCGTTAATAATTGGAGAATTGTTAAAAGTAAATCCACTACTTTTTAAACCCGTGGGAGTAGAGACTCCGTTTTTCTTAGAGTCAATAGTTCCCAGAAATATTGCTTCTTTTTCCCTGTAAGTCATAAACGGAACGGGACCAATGAAATAAGGGGTACATCCCAAGTCAATAAAATTATTCCGCATACAAACCCGGAAGAATAAAGATTGAGAAACTTTTCCATCAACTTCAGAAACATCCCACACCGCAACTTTAAAAGCATCACCAAATAGATTTCTACCTGTCGGTTCTTTGCCACCATTAACCGAACCCAAAATACCTTTTCCACCTTTAACCAACTGATATTTACCGCTAATCCAAGCTTTGCCTTTCACACTTTGAGAGCCAGATAATTCAATATGAGCGCAATCTTGATCGCAAGGAACTGCAAACCCTTCTTTACTGCTGCCCGAAATTGTTCTATCTCTTTTTTGTTCGTCGGTTGCAAAGGCAACATCTACTATCCCAACTTCCATACCTACGGGGTTAGCAGGATTAGGAAATTGGGAAAATGGTACATCACTCAATCCGGGTATTTCATCAATGTAAACGGAGTGCCATTTATCAAAGCTAGCAATTGGACTTGTTGATAATCCTGGAATTGAATCAAGTTTATAAGATGTTAAATCTAAAGATTCAAAACTTAATTTGCCTAAATGGGAAGATTCATTGAGTAAATTGCCGATAGTTTGATTGACGTTAAATGACTGGAATAAATTTTGTGAGAGTAAATCTAGAATTGGTTTGACATCTCCTACTGTCCATTCTTTTAAATCCGGTATTGCCTTAACCAAACTATCTATTGTTTGAAATCTTATTACACCAAAACTATCTAAGCTAATTTCTTGTAAATTTGAGTTAGCAATTTGAGAAATATCAGCAAGTGAAAATTCTTGAAGCTTAAAAGAATCCTGAAAATCACCCAACATCGTAAATGAATCGGGTGTTTGTCCTACATTCCAACTACGAGACGGGTCATATCCTAATTCCGAGGTAATATTATTCGGTACTTGGAATGAGCCTCCTGCGGTAATTGTTGGCATTTTAGAAAATGTAATTTGATTCCAATCTGGTAAACGAGTATTTTGCCAGGTTGTTGTAGGAATTTCTGTTTTTGTTGATGGAGAATTAGATATAGATTTTTGTTGCCATGTGATGAGAATAGCACCAAAAATTAATAGTGATAAACTCAATCGAGAAGCAAATATCAAATGTTTTTTTAGTAGTTTCATAATAGAAATAACCATCTATTTTTTTGATTGCTATAAGTCAATTATTGATAAATACTCTCCCCCTGCTCCCTACCTCCAAGATTTCCTAACTCAATTAATCGATTAACTAACTGCATCGAAATACCGCTTTTACGAGCAGCAGTGTTTACAGATTCTCCCATTCTTACCTCGATTAAAAAGTTCGCTATTCTTGACCATAAGCGAGATTCTCTACTAATCAAGCCTCTGATGTTAACAATTTTTAACCCTTTACTAATTTGCCGCAACTCGTTAATATTTTTGATGTTAGAAAACTGAGTATTTTCTGGAGCTATTTTGCTCTCAGTTATGATTTCAATAGTATGATAAGTGGGAGTTTTGCCTTCTATCCCCACTTCAAATAAATATACCTTTCTTCCAGATTTGCCCTTTGCAACAACGGTCAACAAGCTTGTATTTGAATTGGGTAACTGTGGTACTTTCAGCGGTGTGATTCGTCGTAGATGTATTACCGTTGCTCCTTCTTTATCGCATTCTTTCCCTTCTGTGGATAAACAGCCGTCAACGTCAAGAGATGCAAATGTCGGATTATCTAACCATACTTTTTCTACTATTTCGTCACTTTTAATAAATGAAATATTCACTCCATACCCCGGCGATAATTCAATTTTGGGTATATTTGGGGAATTATGACCAGTAGCTACTCCCTGGGGAATTTGCTTCACACTCTGTTTTATTTCACTTGCAATTACTGGTGATAAATCAAATAAAGAAAATGTGAAATAAGAAACAAGAATAAAGCGATTTATAACTGAATATTGCTTACTCATTACTAATACCCTAACTAAAATTGAAAAGATTGATTAACAAATACCTGCACATTCGTACCAGCTTTGACATACCAAACATCTTCTTGCTGTTGTAGTTCTTGTAATGCTTGCTGGTTACGTCTGAGAATTTGCTGAGTTAATGGTTCAAATCCCCCTTCTAAAACTGCTCCTAAAATATTTTCTCGACTTCTTCTAACAGAAGAAAAAGAATTAGTACCACCAAATCCGCTACTAGTTGATACTTGTTCTTCCTTTGGCTGGTTAATAACTTTACCGACTTTAGCCAGAGAGCCTACAGCAAATATTTGTGCATCTCCTCGTGCAACTTCTCCCTTATTGCTTTTTAAACGAGATGCAACTAAAGGTTTTCCATTAGTGCCACGAATTGCGATCGCACTTGGAGGGAGAATATACTCTTTACCATCAGTTACCACCTGAGTTGCTTGAAGGGAGACAAACCCTGCTTCGTTAACGTTGCTAAGAGTAGCTACTATTTGAGAGCCTTTCGGTAAAACTACAAAGCCGGATTGTGTATTTAATGGTTGCTCCAGCTTTATGATAAATTTTTCGCTAAATGATTTATTTTTAGACTTCTCAAAAGTATTGTTACTAGTATGTTGACTCCAAATTAAAGGGGTTAATAGCTTTCCATCAACTGATTCACCCACTGTTAACTGATAGTTATTTTGATATCCAATAATTGCCGCTTCTTCGCTGTAAAGCGGTTCTAGTTCATCATTGTTTGGTGCTTGTGATGTCTGTACTGCTGAAACTAAAGTAGCTTTCTGGATTACTGGTTGTTGGTGTTGGGTCTAAGTTGTATCAACCGTATTTTCATTATGTTGCTCGTCATCAGTATAAGTTGCAATTTCGCTACTTCCATAACTTCCCAGACTACTAATTTTAGCCCATTCTTCCATCGGGTCAGCCTTTTCTTCGGTAGAGGTACTAATTGGTTTGCTTACTTTGTTTGCAACTGGCTGGAATTGTCGTACTGGTGGAACACTTGCAGGAGGAGGACTATATGTTACAGATTGAGGTATTGGACGAGCTATATATGGAACTTGAATCCTGGCTGGTTGTCTTGAAACTATTTGAGTCCGAACAGGAAAGTTCGGCTCTCTTGTTGGAGTTGTTCGAGTTACGGGTGGTAAATTCGGCTCATTAAGTTTAACTTTGGGTTTGCTTACAGTAGTTTTAGGACTTTTAGCACGCTCTACAGATTTGATTTTTTCTGCTTGAGTTGATAGTGCCAATTCTGCTTTTAACTTTCCAGTTTCATTTTCCTCTTTATCAGCAATTTCTACTTTGGGTTTGGATTGTTTCGAGTATTGTTTTGTTGGTGCAGTTTTAGGACTACCCGACATGATGCTATTCAAAACTGTAGCAGCAGAACCGAATACAACCAGCATTACCAAACCCACTGCACCAAACTTAGCAAAAGGGTTGCTGTAAAAATTTTGTTGAGTCTTTCCTACTTACTACCTCTTAATCCTCGCTCTCCAATGTCTACACCCTTGTCTTTTATTGGTTTCGCGTTTTCTTCAACAGTTGTAGGGGACAGTGTTCCTGACCAGTTCATCATCAAGATCATAGTATCGGAAACAAAACGAGATACTACCTGGGGAGTGCGTTCAACATTTCCTAAAGGTGCAACTTGAATTGCTTTACCTGTTTCTAATTGCACTAGAGAAGGAGGTGGTTTTTTGTTCAATTGTGAATAAGAACCATAGAGCAATATAAGCAGAAAAAATGTTATTAAATGTAAACTAAAAGTCCCAACAGCGAACAGTGCTAAAGTATCGCCATTTGAAATATTTTTAGATGCACCATTTAAAAACTTTAATCTTTTATTTTGAGTTGATTGTGAACTAAAATTATTATCTAAATTTGTCATATTTTTTCTATTTACTTACAATTCTTGTTACAAATGTAGAAAGACCAAAACTAGCAATACTAGAAAAACTTCTAAAAACTGCTAATCCGCCACCTGCTGCTAAAACTACAGATAAAATTGGTGCAAGAAGACCAATTGCAAATGCAAAAATCATTGGGTCGTTGTTATCAGCATTCAAGACCATCGTGGCGACCAAACCTGAAATAATATTGAAGCAAAGTTTTATCATTCCTACTGAAAAGAAACCTGTTAGCCATGCAAAAATAGCTTTTTGACCGACGGGAAGTAATGAACCTCCCACAGCCAGTGGTCCTAGTAGTGCAGTTAATAACATACAAATCTCGATTATCCATTGAAAAGAGTAAGGCAAGTGCGAGTAGCCAACCACGTACTGCTAACTGAAAAATATTGGTGTTGAAAAAATCACTGGTATTTTTAAGCCAAGATGGACGGTTATTAGCTTCAGCTTCTGCTTCAATTTGCTTTGCCTGTCGGGCTGCATTTTGTAAACACTCGGTTTGTTGTGTTGGGTCGGCAATGGTATTACATTGATTAATCAGCGACTCAATTGCGTCTGTTTTACCCGTTTTTAGCATTACCTGCTGATAAGCTTCTTGAAGTTGGATAGAAGCAGAGGTGGAAACCAAAAGAGTTTGATTGGTTTGGTTGATTATTCCTCTCAAGCCTTTAGTCACAGCTACTAATTGTTGACCGTTATTAGCAAGTAGGACTATGACAACAATTGTCCAAATTAGTTCAGTGAATCCCTTGGAACTATCACCATCAATCATTTCCTTTGTCCACTGGACTATGAAAATCAATAATGTTCCGACAGCGAAGAAGATTCCTAAGTTGGCGATCGCACTATATAATCCCCCACCTAAAACGTCATCCCAAAGCTTATCAATCGATTGGGCAACAGCTTCGCTAGCTGCTATTCCGTCCTCGGTGATGGTAGAAGCTGCTTGACCAGGATTCTCTGGTTGAGTTTGACAAAGGACGAGTCCGTATTTCAGGTACGAGTAGAACATACGGGTACATTTTCAACTAAAACAATCTCGCCTGTGATGCAGTTCTCAAGTTACTAAAACCTTGACCAACAACTTCTTTTTGGCGTGACTGATTTTGCCCGTCTAAAGAACGTGAAATATTAGTCAAATTAAGATTCGCCAAATCTTGAGATTGTTTAGATTTCAACCCATCGGTTCGCATTGCTCCCAAAATACCTGTAATTTGAGTATTTTGCTGGGCAATACGTTTCATCACATTTTGAGTGACAACATCATTCTGAGCAGCATCAGAAAATACGGAGACTGTCTCAATTGACGTTTGGGTTTTTTCAACTTGTGCTTTCATATTTTCTTGACCGTCTTTACTCAAGCTAGTATCGGAATTAGCACGGGTTATTTGTCGGTCTACTTCATTGGTTGCTTTATCAACACCATTCACTGCATTATCATTATCAGATGCTATTTCTTCTACTTCTTCTCTAACTTCAGATGCATCCGGTAAACCTAATACACCAGTAGCTTCTTCGACTACTGCTTGCAAATCCACTTGTAAAGACTCCGATAAATTATCTAATTTACGAGAGATAATTGAGGAAATATATTTATCAACAGAGCGGGTTTGCTCTTGCCATTGCTCAACTAATGCGACTAAGGGATTACTTATTTCTAAAGCATAAGCACTACTGCTAATGCCAATTGTCGCAACAGTAAAAGCTCCGATAAATATTAAAGTTCTCCTTTTAGATTTCATCTATTTTCACCATGCAATAAAAGTTACCTATTTTCAACTAGTTGTTTAGAAAGCTCCGTTAGCGCAACAAATTTTGAGGGATACTTTGTCAAATAAAGCGTTCTTTGCTCTTGTTCTTTTGGATTATTCCCCACAACAGCTAACAAAATAGGTGCTGGATAATAACGACAAAAAGTAAATACCCCGTTGTCATCAAGCAACCATTGTGAGTACAAATCCTCCTTCTTTGGAAAAAAACTTTCAGTCGCATTACGAGCAATAATTTCAATTGGATATTTCAAAATCGTCGTAAAACTATCAACAGCAGTGGGTTGAATTCGCCCAATTAACCGAGTAGTTAAATTTTGAAATATCTTTGAGCCAGACGGAGATTTTGCAATCGTATCTGGGTCTTGGGCAGATAAAATTACTCTAATTCCTGCTTTTGCACCATTTGCACACAACCTACCAACCAAAGCCGCAATTGAGTCATATTCAAATAAAATTGGACTTTCATCAATGAAAAAGATACTTGCCGGAGCAGCCAAGGCTCGACGTAACGCCGCACTATAAGCACTTAAGCTTAAAACAGCCGCATCTTCATCGTTGGATAAATTTCGTAATGCAAAAATTAAAAGTCGAGCATCGCTACGGAAAGTAGAAGGCTGTGCTAAAGCTTGTCCAACTCGTGATGAAAGCCAAAACCGCAGACGCAGCTTTATTGTTTCTAGGGCTGCTTTACTATCACCACTATTATCTTCTAACTGCAAGCGCTCGTGAGAGCAGAAACTTAAAAAGTCATGCAGTGTAGGCATTGCGAACCATTCATCCGAACCAAAGCCATTGGTATAAGCATCCGCATAACGGTCGCGAATCAAATCATCACCGAAAAATGCTTTTAAAGCTAAAGCAATTATCGAACGGACTGCATCAACTTGTTGTTTAGTTTGTGTATTTCTTCCACTACCAACAACCATTGCCATGATTGCGGTAGCGAGAAAATCTTTATAGTCCTCAAAACGTTCTTGCTGTAACTGTGCAGGAAGGGAACTTAAATTTGGCAATTCAAACAAATTGCTTGATTCTTTACCAATATCAAAATACGCTCCATCCTTCTCCATAAACTGGGTGTAGTCTGTAAAGGTGCTGGTTCCATCTGGTTTTGGATAATCCATAGCTACTACTGGCATTCCATGTGCTAATGCTTGAGTTAGAATTCCAGAAGCTAAAACACTTTTACCCGCACGGGTTGTAGCAAATAATCCTAAGTTCTTATGCTGGCTGTATAAATCTAGTTCAACAGGCGTTCCTCCTTCTTCTGCAATTAACTCAAAACCGTTATCGTCTCCGGCTTTGGTTCGTACTAAGGGCATTAATCCCGGCACTTCGCCGCTTAAATAAACTAACCTTCTATTGAAAGGTGCGGTCATTAAGCGTTCCCAAACGATAGGTAAAGTTTGCAGCCAGATGCGCCAGGGATACTCGGTTTCTCGCACAACCCAAGCCGGACGTAGGAAGCAAGACTGTAAATAACGACAAGCTTCGTCTAATTGTTCGCGAGTTTGACGATATACCAAAAACACCGTTGCGATGTGAATTGGAACTGAACCTTCATAAAGTTCAACAGTCGCGGCAATGGATTTTTTGATGTTCAGCAGAGATTTCACGTCAACTGAGTTTTTATCTTGAGCTAATGCAGCAGAGGTATTTGATTGTTTAGTCAAACGCTGCATCGAAGTTTTAACCAGCGTTTCATTCGCTCGCATCAGCTGACAATAAATTTCAGTGTCGTAAACTCGCTCTCTAGATAAAACCTCCCATAAATAACGAAGTTGTCGTTGCTTATCAACCCAACCACCGGGTTTATCCACGAAGGTAAGGGCTGCAATATATTTATCTTTAAGATGCACCCAACGTCTATCTGCGATGGGAATTGAATCAGAAGACTCCATGAGAAAAGATATAGGGGCTATATCCGAATAAATTTCCTCTCGGAGTCCGTTTTCGTCGAGAATTAAAAGTTGTGGTATCGGACGGTGTGGTGTGTTATTAAATCGCTGCCAAAGTTCTGACCAAAGTTGTTCGGCATCCAATGGGCGGATATCTAGCCCCATTTTGTTTGAGATTAACTGTTCCCATATTTGAAATCCGTCGGTGAATGACATGTGTATTAGTCGTTCGATAGCGATGAATTGAAGTTCGTTGATTTCTCCGGTAAACGATTTCCAAGAACGCTCTACTTTTGAAAGAATTTTTTCAATCGCATCAGTTGTACCCGTGCTATTGGTTTCAATGGTGTAGGTGCAGTAAAGGCGTAGTTTTTTTGGTTTGCGAACTCCTTTTTCCGTTAGTTGTTGTGTTCGTAATCGTTCTCCCATTAGGAGAAATTGTAGTTCTTTGTTGGGTGCGGTGTCGCTTAAAGTTTTTAGTTGCTGTTGTCTGGTGGTGTCGTCAGTGAAAGAACTCAGACGGATAGTTAAACGTTCCCCAGGTGGTAAATCTTTTAATCCCGATTCAATTGAATTAAAAATTGGTTCAATTTGTTCTGTTCTTAATGTAGAATGAATACCCGTACATTCAAATCCAAATTGAATCAGATAGTTGTCAACTCCTTTGCGTAGAAGATAAGCCCCTACTGATCTTCCTTGTAGATTTATTTGCAACATAGTGACTAGCGCAAATGAATCTTCAAGAGGTGTCAATCGGACTTTTTGCTCTCCATTATCAACAATTTGCTTACCAACTTTTGATTTAAAATTCACCTGTGGAATTTGCTATTTTTTGATGTTTTTACTTGTTTTGAATTCATTACTGGTTTGTACAAGCAACGAATTCTTGTCCAGTTAGGAGTTGCAACAAATTTAGATAAAATTCGCCAAGCGCCATTGGCTGTTAGTATCCACCATGTTGCTATTCCCCAAGCTGCAATAGAACAAGTCCAAACCCAATTCAGTCTTAATAAACCATGAGCAAGATAATAGGAAACACCGCTGATGATTGCCCAAGGAATTAACTGGTCTGCGGGAAACGGTCCGATTGATGGTTGTTTGCCTAGAGTAACATTAACTTTACGATACTTCTTACCCTCCATATACTTACTCCATAAAAATTCTTTTACCACTGCCGACTGCCGATTGCCGACTGCCTTCTCACCCTCCTCCAATAATTAAGTTAGTAAGAATATCGCCAACAGTTACTGCAATCAAAATAATCATTGGTGTTCTGGCTAAATTTTGCCAATCTTCATCGTTCCTTGCTGCTTGAATCACCTTTACTAAAGAGATTCCTAAGTAAAGTATGAATAATCCTCGCAGTACGTTAAACGACAAAACAATAGCTTCATCTGCACCCGCAAATTGCCCGCTCATCCAAGTTTCTGCATTTTGGAAAAATTGCGCTTGTGCTGGAGTTGAGAGAGCGTATAACACTAAAAATGTGCCTAAAACTGTTAGTGCAGACGAAGTTATTTTATATCGCTTAGAAAACTTTGTAATGTCTTTAAATAACGCTTCTAATTGTTTTCGCCAAGTAATTGCGGCTGCTCCAGATATCAAAAATACTGCCGTAGTAAAACTAATCAAACTCGGACTGATAATTGAATCTAGCAATGCAACAAATAAACCTGTTCGTATTACTACAGAAGAATTAATCAAATATTTTCTGCAATAGTCTCCTTGGCGCGACTCAGAAAATTTAGACGCTTTAAAAAGCATAAATTCATGGAATTACAAAGTTTTCTATTTACTTGATAACTCTTATTTAATTGTATTTACATCATCCAATTGTCAGATATTCAACTTGTTTTTTTCTTTCATTAAATAATTTGATTTTTAGTTAAATAAATGACTTTTATTCTATGTATAGATGACTAAAAGTTGAATTAAAGGTATATTTTCTTTCCTGCTTTAACGTATTACTGTCTAAATTAGAGATTATAAGTTACAAGTTGACTTCTGTAGTACACAGAGAAAACAATGATATTTTATGCATTAGCAGTTTTGATTACAGTTACTCTAATTCATTCCTTTATTTTGGGTGCTAGGGGAGTATGTGGTAATAAATTTCCCCTAGCACCATATCTAATTAACCTGCACGTTTTAGTTAGTTTTGGGTATTTCTGATAATAGAATAAGCTGTATCCATTAAAAGGACTGCGGTTCCCGTTTCACCATGTCGTGCTTTAGCAACAATTAATTCTAAAATCCCCTTATCAACTGTTTTAGGGTGATAATATTCATCGCGGTAAAGAAGGATAATATTGTCCGCGACCATCTCCAAAATTCCTGATTGGCTAAGGTCACTCATCATTGGACGTTTATTATTTCTTCCTTCCACTGCCCTTGAAATCTGTGACAGTGCTAAAACAGGGACATCCAATTCACTCGCCATTTTGTATAATCCTCGTGCGACATCACCAAGTTCGTAGCTGCGATTTCCTTGGGTATCGGGAGCCATCATTTGCAAATAATCGACTATTACTAATCCCAAGACTCCTTCTCTTGCCTGAATTTGACGGCACTCTGAAATAATTCCTGCTACTGTTATGCTTCGACTGTCATTAATGTAAAGTGGTAGTTCACCTGAAATATCCGCAATTTTGGCAACGCTCGCAAATTCTATATCAGATAGCGGATTAAACCCAGAACGGTGGCGACGGATTCTATCACTTTTTAATGGTTTAATTAATAGTGCTTCATATTGCTTGTTGACGCTAATCGTACTCCACAGTCGATATTCAAGCTGCATTTTCGACATTTCTAAAGAGAAAATAACTACTGGCAAATTATGATTCTGTATTGCTGCCAATGCCAGATTCATCGCAATCATCGATTTTCCCATTGAGGGACGACCTGCAACGATGGTAAATGTACCAGGTTCAAATCCGATGATTAATTTATCAAATTCTTTGAATCCCGTTGGGTAAATCGGTTTATTTGATTCTAAATCTGTGTATGCACAGTGGGCGATCGCACTCCACAGGTTCTGTCGAGGTGCGAAATTGCTCGTTTGATACTTGGTATAACTTTTGTTGTGAAGTTTCAATGATTGTAGATAAATCTGTTTGTGTTTGATAAGCCAATTCATTTATTTGATGACTTACGCTAATTAACCTGCGTCGAATGTATTTTTGCATGACCAGGGAAGCTAGTACATCTATCTTTACCGCAGATACCGTGCGTTCGAGCAGCGATACCAGTTTATTTCTACCACCAATTCTCAGAAGTAAGTCATGGTCGTAAAGCCAATCTATGACTGTAAGTAAATCGGTAGGTTTTCCATGATGGTGCAGTCGGAGTAAAGCCTGATAAATTTCAGTATGTGATGAAATATAAAATGCATCAGGTACAAGATATTCACATATCCGACTTATAGCTGAAGGGTCAAGTAGAATTCCTCCGAGTATCGCTTCCTCTGCTTCAATATTTGCTGGAGGTAATTTATCTATCATAATTGCTCCTACGATTGTTGCTTAATCAAATCTTCGTTCAGTTTCTCTTTTGCTCGTAGTTCTTCTTGCCATTCTTCAATAGCTTTGTGATATCGACTTCTTATGGACTGTTCGACTGCACTATCGAGAAAATTTTGATAATACACTTCCCATCTGTTTTGTCCGGCTCTATTTGTATGTGCTAACCATGCTTCTAAGTCATTTACTTCTTGACTAAGATTCTTTGTCTTCTCTTGACAAAATTCTAAAAAACTCGCTCGCTCCTTATCTGAGAGAGTTTGAATAAAGTTTGAATAAGTCTGAATAGTTTGAGGGGTGCTGTAATCTTTATCTGGAGCGGATTTCGGAGGACTATTTTCTGGGATTCCAGAATTTTTTCTGAGATTCCGTAATTTTTTCTGAGATTCCAGAATTTTTTCTGAATTCTCAGAATTTTTTCTGGGTTCCCAGAATTTTTCTGAATTCTCAGAATTTTGTTCTTGTTGAGAATTAACCCATTCAATGGTAAACTTTCCTGAATTTATATTAATTGTATTATTTCCCTTAAGTTTCCCAATTGCTTCATAGACACTACTTTCTGGAAGAAACCACTGTTTTGCGAACTGTTTGGGGATAATTGTAATTGTGCGGTCGCAAAATGGATTTTCATATCTAAGCGCTAAATGAACAAAGGCTGTATTGTTAATTAACTTAGCTTTACGCAGAGCAATCAATTCATTCTTTTGCAAAGGATAAAACTCTCCCATCACTTTACCTTGCTTGTCTCTTATGGGTTTGGGTATCATGACTCTACTTTCTCAAAAATTAGAACAAGAAAGATGCAATTTATTGATTTGAAAATTTTACGAATTCGGAGTACCCAACAATCCTGGGTATCGTTTACCTGGGGACGGAAATCAATACATTAACCAAAAGATGAATGCTTTTTACTAGTCATAAAGTGCTTATTTTTAAGAATTATAAATGCACTTAATAGGTCAATTCTTTGAGGCTTATAAAGGTTAACTGAGAGCTTCAATACAGTGCCTGAAGCTCAGTAGCTTAAGCCCTGAGTTGTTGACTCGTACTTGTATACAGCGGAATTCAGAAATAAGAGCGAACCCACAGTTAATCATCTTCGAGTATGCGGATACTCTCTTAAACTAAATGAAAATTACCTAAAAAACAACATTTTTATTTTTCCCTACCCATATTTGTTTAAAAATATTGCTTTGATTCTACTTAAAATAAATCAACCATTTGGCGTAATTATATCTACGTCAATGTTAATACTTCTTCGGATAGATACATTCTAAATATTTTTATATAGTGAAATAATAAAATATTTATACAAATACTTCCTATTTAGTTTTCAGTATAAATATTTAATGTATTATCGAGCTAATAGCCAAAATTAACTTTGGAAATTTTCACTAAAAATTTGCTTATATAAAACGTCTTAAAACGTTTGCAAGTAAGCAAATCATCCGTTGGTTAGCATTGGCAATTAATCTTCAAAATTTACTAAAAAATGAGCTTAAAAATCAAGATATCCAAATAAATATCCTTGGAATGCTAAGTTAAAAATATCACAACCTCTTTTTATTAAATCACTTGTCTTTTGTAATATTTAGAGATTATAAAATTTGACCAAACGTCAAAAACCTCATTTAAACAGTTGTTCTGCTAATTACTGATTTATAAATCTGCTAGTTTACAAAAGTTCAGTATTCGGTTATCAACAATATTTTTACATACTAGTTACTTTCGATTTTTAAACAATTATATTTCTGTGTCCCTTTATTTTAAAAGCTTTGAAGTTATAATATTTATATATTATATACGTATTAATATGAGTTTTTATGGTGCTATTTATACGGCTTGATATTAGCTATTAATTCTTTGCAGGATAAAAAATTGTCAAAACATCGATAAATGTGTATTAATGATCCAAAGTGCAAGGTTGATCTCCAGGCTTCGCTGTCTTAAGTGCAAAATCTCCAAATATGTTCAAAGTCAATTGCGCCAAATATGATTTTGAATTAGCTTGTGAGTGAGGAATATTTTTTGGTTGTAAAGGATTCACTATTTTTCGTCTTCTTAAATCTTTTTTGACTCATACCTTACCCCAGGGTAAGCCAACAATTCTTAAGTTTGGTGGCAAGCTTCAGAATGACTGTTAATTCCCTCTCCAAAATTTTTAGGGAAACTTTGTCTTGACTTAATTATTGTCAATAAAACTCGGCTCTTCAGGAGGTTATCGGTGTGAAAAATAATCCCCAGAAAATCATATTGCAACATTATCAACTAGTTAATAAACAAGTCGCAGCAGAAATGACTGGCTTGTCTCCTGAAACTTTGAAAAAATATAGACTCGAAGGAATACTTGAAAAAGATATTTATTGGGTTGTGATTAATTCAAGAGTGATTCGATATAACATTTCTCTCATACTTGATTGGATGCAAAATAAAGATAGCAATCCTCAAGCACATATAAGAGCAATAGAAAACTATTTATCTTCTCTGCCATCTGCACAAAAGAAGTCACGAACTAATCGCTGCTAAAGATACAGTTCCTTCAGCAAAAACTAAAATATTGATTTATTCACCCAATCAATCAATAATTATATAGGTAGTTCTAAAACTGCCAGTATGTCTCGTCCAGCTTTTTCGATTTTTGCTCAACAGTACCTATCAGTTCTACTTAGTAATTTTGGAACTGTTTATCTCAACGAACCCATCCCCAGAGATGCAAAGCTAAGAATTTTTAAGCATCCATCTCGATTCAACTGGGGAACTGAGTATTTAAAGGAAATTACTCACGGTAACAATCGGGTGATGATTAGCCCAGAAGTGATTGGAGAAGCGGAACTGGTTAATGTCCTATTTGAACCCAGCACGGAAAATCGGACATCTTTGGGGTTATTAGGAGAACTCGTGTCAGTTGAGTGTATTATTGAAACTCTACGCTGGGCACCAAATGTATGGGAGCTACAAGACTGTTTACGCCATTGGTTAACTTGGAAAGCAGAAGCCAGTAGCAGCATCATTCCTGTAAATGAAACAACCATCGGTACTTCGGAACTAGAGAGCGATCGCCTCGAAGATGTTGATAAAACTCTACTTATTATTGTGCCTTCAATTGCCTTCCAACACCTCCAAGGATTTGCAGCTTGTCCATCCATGAATATTGCAGGTATTTACGAGCTAGCACCAGCTTTTTGCACCACTATCGTTGTTACTAACGAACTCCCTCAGAATATTTCAACCCTTTGGCTCAGGCTTCTGGGACGTGGAATTACTCAGCGAACAGCAATTATGGAACTCCTTGCTCTAGATGCCAATCATCCACACTGCGCTTTGGTTCGGCAACAATTACGTCAATGGTATCAGCTTTTATTGTCAGGAAAAATGCTCAAGGAATCTAAACGGTTGATGCAAACATTAGCTATCGTCGATCAACTGGATTAAGTACAAAAGTCCTAGTAGTACCGATCGCGATTATCCACGACGGATATCTTAGTTCTAAAATTAACGAAACTTAGCATCAATGAAATCAAATTTATGCTTAAAATTTGTTTAGTATTTTTATTTTTTATCAAAGAAAATTTTTGAGTATGCAATTGGAAGAGATTTTATCAGAATTAGAGCTTAATACCGGGAAATTTCCTCATCAAGCTTTAGAAAGAGCTATCGAAGAAAAAGAAGCAATTACTCCTTTTTTGCTAACTAGTTTATCGGAATCTAAAGATAATCTGGAGGATTTATTTTATAAGCCTGATTATCTTTTACATCTTTATGCTTTATTTTTACTAGCACAGTTTAAGGAACCATTAGCTTACCCTCTGATCATCGAATTTTTCTCAGTTCCTGGGGATATGTCGTTGAATGTAACAGAAGATGTAGTAACTGACGATTTAAGTAGAATACTCGCTTCGGTGAGTCATGGAAATATTGACCCCATCAAGCAACTGATAGAAAATCAAGAAGTTAATGAATATGTCAAAGGTGCCGCTCTCCAATCTTTAATTATTTTAGTAGTTCAAGGAATTGTTTCTAGGGAGGTAATCGTTCAATATTTTGAAGAACTTTTTTCACTTCTGTTTGCAAATAAACCTTCTATCAATGTAGCAGAAGAAGAACCAGATTATATTTGGACTGAATTAGCAATTAACGGCTCTATACTTGCTCCTAATGAACTTTATGAATACATTAAGCGAACTTTTGATGAAGATTTAATCGAGCCGTTCTTTTTTGCACGGGATGATTTCGATGATTATCTTCAAAATGGTTCAGAAGCAAATTTGAATGAACTTCGCGATAATCCGCATTATTCTTTGATTGAAGATACTATATCTGAAATGGAATATTGGGCTTGTTTTGAGATAAATAAGCCAAGTATTCTCATGGAGCCAGAAGGATTTTCTACCTCATCGAAAAAAGCCAAAAGTAAAACGAAAAAGAAGAAAAAAATGCAGAAATAATCTCGTCGAAAAAATAGAATCAAGAAAAAATAAATTGCTTTCCCAAGCATTATGTTTCTAATATTAAACAGCTATACTACGTCCTGAGTGGTTGACGAGTGCATTAATGTTTTACGTAACTCCACTGCATGAAAGATACTCAAAATATCACATTGCCAAATTGGTAATAATAGCACCATCAAAATTTCTTCTAAACTATTAACCCAACAAAGTACAATTGCCAGCCAAAGGGTATTTGCGTAACTAAATCCAAATAAACCTACAGTCGCTACAAGTAAGGCTAATCCCCATGCTTTAGCAGTATAGGTATGGAAACTGGGGAATTTTTGAAACTTGATTAAACTAATCGCGAATAATATTAATTGGATCGTAATTGCAGATAATAAAGGTACTCGAAAATCGATGATTACTTGGGGATACACTAACCAAGTGCTTATAGCTACACACAAGTATAAAAAAATATCAGCCCAGCTATCTGCTTGACGAAGTTGGGCAGTACTAACCTTTAAGCGACGAGCAATAATACCATCAAAAATATCTGAAAGTACGGCAATAATGTAACCAATAATGAACCAATAACTGGTTTTATGGTCTAAAGCATCGAAAACCAGTAAAGGAGCAATGGTAAAGCGCATTCCTATTAAAAGACTCGGAATATGTGATTTTATCATCTATGTATAGAATTTTACTTACAAATAACTACTTGCTGTTGTAAAGTATTACATAAAAAATATTTACCTCTGTAATGCTCAATAATCTAGATTTATTATTTAGTATATTAACTAGCATTGCTAGTCCAATCAAAGACAAGTTAGAGCGTAATGAAACTGTAATCAAAATATTAAAGCAGTATAATTTAACACCATAACATCCCCCAGAAGATTTTAGTGGTGTTTACGCCTATACTTTGGTTGAATACGGTGTTGGTAAACCAAAATGTTTATTAGAATTTTTTCGACAAGAGGATATTAAACAAGCTTTTCGCAAAGCCTTTGACCACTATAATTCTTCGATTCTACTTGGTGAAGTAGAAGCTTTTCTTGATGCTTATGCTTTGGGGGACCAAATCAAAGCACTGCAATTAGATGTAATGCGAGAGGTAGCAGCATTCGCAACAATTTTTATTGAAGTTACCAAGCGTACTCGCACTCCTGAATCGGTTTTAACTTCTAATCAAATAACTTCTTTACATCAAAGTGTCGTTGTTATCCAAGAGCAATTAGATAGATTACCGACGCTCGAAGGAATTAGAACCGAAATGGCACGGTTAGCAGCAGGAGAAGAGGACAAGGGGAGGGGGAGAGTGGGAGAAGGGGGGAATGTTCTGCCTAAATCTTCTATTCCGACTTCAATTGCACTAGCTCAAGAAATGCGCGGTTGGTTTGAAACTTTGGGTTATCGGTTTGAAAAATATGAAGTTTGGCAAGATAATTATTTTGAGTGGATTCTTAATATTCCGGTCAGACGTAATCGATATGACCGCGTTTTAGTACGTGGAATGACGGGAGAAGTTGGGCTTAAAGATGTGCAAGCATTAGATTCTAAGGTAGCAGAGCAGAAAACTGATGAAGGTTGGTTGGTGACAGATAGACGCATTAGTAAGATTGCGCGGGATGAAATCGAGAAGCAAGAGAATGACCACCTGGAGTGTTTTACCTTTGATGAACTTGTAGCAATTGATGCAGATTTTAGCAGTTATCTCGATTGGTTAGAAGCAGAGGTGGAACGAAAAGGTATTAATAAAAATTACGTACCTTTGGCTTGTACTAAAGAAGAATTAGACTTAGTTAGCAAACGTCCCATTGGGGTTAGTTGTTATACAGAAGAAGATGGTTGGATTGAAGGTTATATTGACCGTTGGTTGGATGACCCAGCTAAGGAACATATTTCCATATTAGGTGAGTTTGGTACGGGTAAAACTTGGTTTGCTTTGCATTATGCTTGGGTAGCACTGCAACGATACAAAGACGCACAACGTAGGGGAGTTCAACTTCCCCGCTTACCTTTGGTAATTCCGTTGCGAGATTATGCCAAAGCCGTAAGTGTTGAGTCGCTGTTTTCCGAGTTTTTCTTTCGTCAATATGAAATTCCCATACCCGGATATTCAGCTTTTGAACAACTCAACCGCATGGGTAAATTATTGCTGATATTTGATGGTTTTGATGAAATGGCAGCGCGGATAAACCGTCAGGAGATGATTAATAACTTTTGGGAATTAGCCAAAGTTGTTGTTCCCGGTGCCAAGGTGATTTTAACTTGCCGCACGGAACATTTTCCCGAAGCACGGGAAGGACGCGCTTTGTTGAATGCAGAGTTGCAGGCTTCCATTGCAAATTTGACGGGAGAAACACCACAGTTTGAAGTGTTGGAACTGGAAAAATTTGACGACAACCAAATCCGTCAGGTGCTGTCGTTACAAACAGAAGCCGCTACAGTTGAAGTTGTCATGGGTAATTCCCAACTGCTGGATTTAGCCCGTCGTCCAGTTTTAACTGAGTTAATTTTAGAAGCATTACCAGATATTGCAGCGGGTAAACCTGTAGATATGTCGCGAGTTTATTTGTATGCAGTGCAGCGGAAGATGCAACGGGATATAAAAGCAGAGCGAACTTTTACTTCTTTAGCAGATAAGATGTATTTCCTGTGCGAATTGGCTTGGGAAATGCTTTCCAAGGAGCAAATGAGTTTGAATTATCGCTTGTTTCCCGATAGGATTCGACGGTTGTTTGGTTCGGTGGTGCAGGAAGAGAAGGATTTAGACCATTGGCAATACGATATGATGGGACAGACGATGCTGATTCGTAATGCTGATGGTGATTATACTCCAGCCCATCGTTCGCTGTTAGAATTTTTTGTCGCGTACAAGTTTGCGGCGGAATTGGGAGTGTTAGCGGATGATTTTACTCAATTAGCACAAGCCCAATCTTGTTTGGATAGGAATGCTCTACCCATTGAATATACTTGGTCTGGTTATTTTGAGCGTCAATTGGATGATACTGGATGTAGTGTTGCGATACCTCCACTTAAAGAATTTATTCGCGAGCCATTGGAAAAATTGAAAGATACTTTTGGGCGATCGCCTTTAACGAAAGCGGTGATGGATTTGTTGGTGGGAATGGTAGGTAACAATGAGTTACTGATTAAAGTTATTCAGGAGACACGGGGAAAAAGTGAGGATGAGGTTGCTTATGTAGGCGGAAATGCTGCAACTTTGGTGATGAAGCT
The DNA here is from genome assembly GCA_965234645.1 of Rivularia sp. (in: cyanobacteria). Classification (GTDB taxonomy): domain Bacteria; phylum Cyanobacteriota; class Cyanobacteriia; order Cyanobacteriales; family Nostocaceae; genus Rivularia. The sequence goes on from OZ248344.1 coordinate 3,326,366, forward strand.
TGATAAAGCAGGTTTGGAAGAGATTTTAGTAGTGCGGTGGTTAAAGGATGTGATTTTAGGGATGCAAGTTTATGTAACGTTAACTTTCAAACAACAAATTTAGCAGATTGTGATTTTACAAAACCTTTCAGCTTAGTTGTATCTCTAACATTTAGTCCAGATGATAAATTACTTGCAACCGGCAGTGCTGATGGTCAAATTTGTTTATGGCAAGTAGCTGATGGTAAACAGATTTCCAGTTTTAGGGCGCATAACGATTGGATAAGTACAATAGTTATTAGTCCTGATGGAAAAATTATTGCTAGCAGCAGCCGTTCCGGTTTCGTAAAATTGTGGGATTTAGAAACTGGAAAATCTCTAAGAGTTTTAGCAGGACATATTACCTTGACACGCCAAATATCTTTTTATTCTAATGGTACTATGCTTGCGAGTTGTAGCGATGACCAAACTATAAAACTTTGGGATGTTGAGACAGGGGAATGTGTTAAAACCTTGCAAGGACATACTGGTTCAATCTGGAGGTTAGCAATAGCTCCATCGAATAAAATTTTAGCTAGCGGTAGTTCTGATTCTTCTATCAAAATTTGGAATATTTCTACCGGAACTTGTCTTAAAACTTTAGATGAACATAACGATAGTGTTCTTTCAATTGCATTTAGCCCGGATAGCAAAATCCTAGCTAGTGGTAGTAAAGACAAAACGATAAAGCTTTGGGATATAAATACTGGAAAATGTATCAAAAATTTAATTGGTCATACAAATACAGTCCGAACACTTGCTTTTGATAAAGATGGTAAAACTATTTTTAGTGGAAGCACTGACTCTACTATAAAAGTTTGGTCTATTAATCATGGGGAATGTCTGAAAATAATACAAGGACATAATTCTAGAGTTAGAAAAATAGCTCTCAACTCAAAGAATACATTACTTGCGAGTTGTAGCGATGACCAAACAATAAAATTTTGGGATATTGATACAGGAGAATGTTTACAAACTTTGCACGGATGTAGTCATTGGGTAGTATCTGTGACAGTTAGTCCTGATGGTAAAACGATTATTAGTGGTAATAATAATCAAACAATAAAATTATGGAATATTAATACTGGAGAATTTGTTAAAACTCTTAAAGGACATTATAGATGGGTAAGTTCAGTAAGCATAAGCCCTGACGGTAAAATAATTGCAAGTGGTAGTGGCGATCGCACAGTAAGAATCTGGGATATTAATACTGGAAAGTGCTTGAAAACTTTAGAAAAACATCATCACCCAGTATCAGATGTAATATTTAGTTCTGATGGTCTAACTCTTGCTAGAGCTAGCAATGATGGAAGTGTTAAATTATGGAATATTCATACTGGAAAGTGTTTACGAACTTTTGAAAGACATACTTATTGGGTAAACTCAGTTGTATTTAGTGGTGATGGCAAAATCGTAGTTAGTGGAAGTGGCGATTGTACGATAAAACTATGGGATATATTTAGTGGAAAATGTCTTAAAACCTTAAAAGAACATAATGCTCCTATATTGTCAGTTACAATATCTCCTGATGGCATGACTATAGCAAGTAGTAGTAGTGATGATACAGTTAAAATGTGGGATATCCACACTGGAAAATGTTTGAAAACTTTGCAGGTGCCTTCTAGTTGTGGAATTGCATCAGTCAGATTTAGTTACGATGGTTCCCTGCTCGCTGCTGGTAATCTTGACCAAACTATAAAAATATGGAATCCTCACACAGGTGAATTAATTAAAACGTTAAAAGGTCATACAAATAGAGTTGTATCAATTGCTTTTACCCCAGATGATAAATTTTTAGTTAGTGGTAGCTATGACGAAACCATCAAAATCTGGAATCTAGAAAAGGGTGAATGCATAAAAACTCTTAGCAACAAACCCTACGCCAACATGAACATTACTGACGCTATAGGATTAACCGCAGAACAAAAAACCTCGCTCAAAGCATTAGGCGCAGTCGAAAACAAGTAAAATACTCACAACTACATCCCTTCTGCCAGCAGACAGTTTACTTACCATAAACCTCCGGAGAAATAATCTTAGCTTCCTTATCACTAAGGTAAAATGTTGTCACTGACACCCCTGACTCTTCACATCGCAACGGTTCAATAATTTTCAAGTAAGGATTCCAAACTGCAATTACTCCCCGTTTCGCCTTTTTTCTAATCAGTTCGCATTCGATATGAACTGTTTGCAATAAAATCACTAAAGTACTGTGTAATTGTGCCGTGACGCTCAACGAATATCGTTCTTGCAAATCGGTTAATTTTCGCTTTAATTCCATAAGAGTAGCTTGAATCCGAGCTAATTCTTTCTCTTTTGCTTCTCCTTCTAAACTCTTCTTCTTAATTTTGGCTCTAATCTCAGAAACAATTGTGTTGTAATAAGTTTTAATTCTTTCTTCATCCCTACCCAATTTACGCGATAAGCTTTTACGCCAAGGTGTAATTTCTGTGTCAATTAATTTCGATGCGTGGGAATTAGCAGTATTTAACAATGGTTCAAAGTTAATATGTGCCAAATTTGATGCATCTTTCAAATATATTTGATCGGATTTCCATGACAGTGCATCACCAATTTCTACGCCGGGAATACCTGTAAGACCGTTAATAAAAAACGATACCATTCCCAACCGCTTTTCGTCTGCGCTCGCGGTATAGGACATATTAAATAATATGTAGGGAGTTAGCGCTTGAAAGGATTTACCGACGCGAATTAAACCATTTTGCGGACATAAGGTATCGCTGATTTTCTTCTCAAAACCTGTAGTTTTCAGATAACCATCATACTTGATACCGAGTGCGGATACATAACCTTGAACATCAAGCAACCCAGAAAACTTATCAAATATTTCTGAATTATAAGTAACAAAATAGCTGTCGTTTACATCTGCTCTGGTGCTAAAACTAATAGAATCAGATACATCTAAAGAGCGAGCAATATTTACTGGCAGCAATGCTTCTAAAGTATCATCATTCGTAAACTCTGCAACTCCAGAGTTTAAACTAATTACTTGGTTGATAGCATTAAGAAGTTGATTTTTCATGCCTCTAAATCATCTCCAAATAAGTGTTCATCAAACTCTTGTACTTTTTGATAACTATGTTTGGCATCTAATAACTGTCCTCCAAAAGAATCAAAAGCATTATCTAATTCATCTTTATGGGAATTCGCCAACCACAGATTAATTACCATATCTTCAAAATCAAATTCATCCCCCATATTCCCCAATATGGTTTCGATTTCTCCTACCACCAATTCAAACATATTTATTTTGTCATGCAGAACTTTAAGGATATATTCTTCAATACTATTAGCAATGCAAAAATTAAATATAAAAACATCTTGAGTTTGACCTATACGATGCAAACGACCAATACGTTGTTCTATCTTCATTGGATTCCAAGGTAGGTCATAATTAACAATTGCATTGGCAAATTGTAAGTTGCGTCCTTCTCCTCCTGTTTCTGTTGCTAACATCACAGGGACTTGTTCTCGGAATTCTTCAATAGCGCTATCTTTGGCTTTGAGCGACATATCCCCGCGAAACTGGCTATGTTTTATTCCAGCATTAGTTAAGCTTTCGGATAAATAAGTTTGGGTAGCAAGATTATTAACAAATACTAAAGTTTTTTGATTAGATTTCTTCAGCAAGTCTACCAACATCCGAGTTTTTTCAACCTGTTTGATATTACTGGCACGCTTTTTTAGAAACAAAATTTGAGAATTACTAAAGCGAGACTGCAATCCTTCGAGAGAAGTAAGCAAAGCTGCTGGGCTGGAACCAGCACGCATCAGTAGGTTATTTCTAGTTAATTTATCAATCGTTTTTTCTTCTTGTGACGAACGCAAGTATTCGTTGATAGCTTGATATAACTCCTTTTCCTCATCTGTTGGCTGCACCGTAATAGTCGAAGCGAAGCGTTTAGGTAATTTAACGTCTACAACCGAACGGGTGTTTCTAATCATTACTTCCCGCATCAAATTCCTTAATTTTTCCGAATTTTTGGGAGTTCTACCATCCTTTGAACCAACATATTCCTTTTTAAACTGAACTTCTGTTTTTAACAATCCCGGTTTGAGTAGAGTCAGAAGATTAAATAGTTCCACCAAATGATTTTGCACGGGAGTCGCTGTCAGCATCAAAATGAATCGCTTTTTAATTGCATCAACAAGCTTCCAATTAAGAGTGCGACGATTTTTTAAGTGGTGGGCTTCATCCACTACTACCATGTCCCAGGAACGAGAAGTGACATAATTAAAGTGAGTAGAATGTTTAGCAGTATTGATAGAAGCAACAATATGATTGTGACTTGTCCAAAACTCGGACGGTGGCAGTTGCCTCGAATCAGTTGTTACCGTACTAATGTTAAACTTTTCTTGTAGTTCTTGCTGCCATTGAGAAACGAGAGTAGCAGGAGTAAGAATTAAAAGGGATTTGATTTGATTTCTACAAAGGTATTCTTTACAAATCATTCCAGCTTCAATGGTTTTTCCCAATCCAACTTCATCGGACAACATCGCTCTACCACCAAATTGTTTGATCACTTTCTTGGCAGTTTCAATTTGGTACCAGTGTTTGTCAATATTGTAAAGTTCCGGCAGACATACTAATTGGTCGTAGTCAGCCAATATTGATAAATTGAACAGGGATAGTCTGGCTTCATAGCTTTCATATGAGCTAAATTGGCGGTTTTTGAGAGCATAGGCAGCTTGTGAATCTTCAAATTTCAGCGAATAACTATTAGTCATTTGAAATTTAAAATGGTACTGATATTAATTCTCGCAAAAAAAATTGGATTCCGATTACTTTTGATACAACTCTTTAGCTTAACCAAACGCCAAATAGCGATATAGAATTTTTCTTCGCTGTTTGAGAATCTAGATTAATTTTTGCTGGAACAATAAAACTAAGAGCAAGTTAGAGCGCTTCGGAAACGGTAAAATTTTAGCAACAAACACTATGCAGAGATATCTACTGGCGTTACAGGTTTGATGCAATGATGCGGTTGCATCCGTCATAGGCTATAAGCCTTCTCTTCGAGACGCTTTGCAAACGGAATGCGCTACCCGTCGGGAACACCTTACGGTGAACGAGTTCGGCGCGGTCGATCGCATGAGCATCATAAATAAAATAGTTTTTTTGTACTATTTTTTGGTATTATTTAGTTAATGTATTCAATTTTTGTGCCAAGCATTGAAACTGGAGGAGATTTTATGTCCAATCATAGTGGAAGTCGTATGCTCAACGATATTATTCAACTGTTGAATGATGAAGAAGTGTTAAATACTATCGGACTGCAAAAATCTCAGCAAGTGATTACTCAAATCGTCGATATTGCATCTAGAATTTATGATTGCAACTCTGGAGAAATTCTAGATGGTCATACAGATTACCTCAATCTTTGTTATTGTTGCCTTGCGATCGCAACCGATCTTGATAATGGTTTGTGCCATTCCTGTCGAAGTTAGCGATTACAATAACTGCAACTTCATCCTCAGCCCCACACCCGACGTAAATTAAAGACGAAACCTAGTAATACTTTATCACCAGATAACGAATCGGGATTTTCTAATACTTCCACAGCATAACCCGGTCGATAAATTTCTACACGTCGCGGTTGTGGATCTAGCAACCAGCCAAATCTTGCAACATTATCAATATACTCTCTCATATGCAGCTTGTAACGATTCAAGCTTATCTGAGCTAGACCATTTTTCATGTATAGTATATTTGTATTGTAATGTTGACAAAGTGAAGCCTCTATCATTCATCTATGCTGGAATTAACTAAAATCCAAACGATAGCCGAATCATATTCTCCTCAAGAACTATTTGCTGCATTGGTTTGGCAACGTGAATTCAATAATTTTGATGGCAAACAAGTTATTACTGATTTATTGCAAAATAATAATTTATGGGAAAGCTTTTTATTTACAAAACCAATTTTTGCCCCAGATGAAAATGGTTTGAGTTTTGGTGGTGTGATTGATACTCTTGCTGCAATGGCTAATTATCGTCCGATGCCAGAAACCAGTTTCATCCATTTCGTCGCCTATCCCGCAGATACCTTATATGTTCTCACAGAAAATCAAGACACGAAGGTATCTCAACTTGTAGACTTGGGTAAAAAGTGGCAAGCTGATTCGGTAGAAGTAACTGATGGTACTGATACGCAATACACTTATCGACTCAAGCGTATGCTGAGATATCGATTTGAAGAAGCGCTATGGGGGAATGAGAAAAAGGAACAGCGGGATGCGGTTGTTGTTTCTTATTGGTGGGATTAAATTTAAAAAGACTGGGTATATTAGAAAGTAAAAAGCGATAAAGTGACACATCAAGGGATAGCTAAAAAAGCGTCATCATAAAAATACAAAAAGATTATAGTAAACGTCCTGGGTTAATATCGCGGTTGCATAAAGCGGGGTTGTTGGAGAAGTAAAAATATTTATAATAAATTATTTAATTTTGATATTTATGGATACTGTCCTTGATTAATCAATACTTGTCGTTGAAGTACGCGCTGCCGGAACATTAAATTGAAGTAGTCTTGCAGTTGCTTGAGCAATTTGAGTTTTCCCTTCGATATTCGCATTTTTAATATAAAAATGTTCATCCCATATCTGACGACGTGGATTAAACAAGGGAACAATTTCTTTAGTCGTTTGATCTAATGTAGCGAAGTCAGAGCCGAAGATGGCGATTACAAGATAGACATGAAAGTGCCAAATTATCTACAATGGTTTCACCACCATGCTTTATTGCAATAATATGATCTACCTCATGTGTATAAATAGAAAAATCTTGAAGAAGCAAACAATATTCGCATCGTTTGTTCGCCCTTTCTTGAACAGTCTTACGTAATTTTGCAGAAATATAATCAGAAGTCATATTTACTCGTTGCGTTTGAAAGCTCTTGCCTTTAATAAAATCATCATATGTTCTAACTGTTCGTAAACATCTAATTCAGCTAATTCCATTGAATTAAGTGTAGCGGAGCGGTTTCTTGACAATAATTCTTCTAATCTCGACTGAGCCTGATGCGAAACTTTAAAAGCAATTATTTCTTCGGGTGTTGGGCGCTTAATTAAAAAATCAAGAACTTCTTGATAAACTATGGGGATATCTGTAGGCTCTGTTTGAACTGTCTTACTTATGTTTGTCGGTAAATTTGCAAAATCTAACAATTGCCATAGCAATTCGGGTAAACGATTTTGCAAAGGTTCTAGACGCTGAGCTAGTTCATCGGAAACTTGAATTGTTAATTCTGCCATTGCCTGGGGTTTCGTCCTGTCAGCTTATCTTATATGCTAATTATAGCTTTAGCTTTTACATAGAGCGCTATCTAAAGTTAATCCGGCGTAGAAACTCCATCAAAGCGCGTTACGTTAAATTATTCTTCTATAATTGACTTTTTAATAAGACAAACTATTCTTAAGAAGAACAGATAGTTTTAGCAATGTTAGTATTAAAAGTAATAAAAACAAGCAATATCTAACAACCAATGGCAACGCAAAAAGTCACGGTTGAACTCCCACAAGCTATTTTTCAGCAATTGGCTCGTATTGCTAATGCAACTCAGCAGCCTTTGGAAAGTTTGGTAGCCCAAAGCATCGTCAGCAACTTACCCCCCACACCCGACAATGCACCATTAGAAATTCAGGAAGAACTTCTGCAAATGCAAATTTGGAATGATGAGGAATTATTGGCGATCGCCAAGAGTCAAATTACATCCGAACAGCAAAAACGCCACGTAGAATTATTGGAGAAAAATAGCACAGTCGAGGAGCTAAACAAGAGCGAACGTCAAGAACTTAGTGAGTTAAGAATAAAAGCAGACCGTTTAATGTTACAAAAAGCTTATGCTTGGTCAGTTCTCCGCTGGCGAGGACACAAAGTACCAAATTTGAATGAAATGCCCCTTTAGCTCATGGCTATTTCCGAAAAAATTCGTTCTGAAGTTATAACTCGGGCTAATTATAGGTGTGAGTATTGCCAAACTAACTCTCGATTAATTGGAATGCCATTAGTTATGGAACATATTTTGCCTAAAGCTGCTGGTGGTGGAGATGAATCCGAGAATTTAGCAGCTTCTTGCTATAGATGTAACGAATTTAAAGGCGCAAAAACCCATGCAATTGATCCACAAGCAAGCCAGTTAGCTGCATTGTTTAATCCAAGAAAACAATCATGGCAAGAACATTTTAATTGGGTGAATGGTGGAACCCATGTTGCTGGTATAACTCCTACAGGCAGAGCAACTGTAATTGCCTTGCGATTAAATAATGATTATTTGACCGAGGCAAGAGCGTTATGGATTGAGGGCAATTGGCATCCGCCATCATAAATGTTTGTTTTTATAAATTATTTACTCTTCAAAATTAAAGCATTAATTTTTTCATTATCAATATTTATACCCTTGCGTTCTAAGTATGGACGTAAATTAATTTGAATAAACAAATCTTTTAATTCTTCAGCAATTTCTTCAGGAGGATTTCCCGATAAAGCTATTGTTATTAAACGTTCTGCTGCTTTAAATTCTCCACAATCTACCGCCAGAGTTGCCGCGCTGCGATGTAGAATTGAACGACTCGGTTCTGCATCAAATTGAGGAGCAATTAATTCTGCCGCTGCTTGTTCGTTCTCAAATGCTTCTCGAATAAGTTGCGAGGCTTGTTCTAAATTACCTCGAAGTTTAGCAGTAAAAGCTGCTTCCGCCAAATCCATCGCTGTGGTATGTTTTTCTTGAATTTGACTCATTTGCTTTCTACATAAGATAGAGGTGTACTAAATTCGACAATGATAATATATGCGGGAAATTGACCATCTGAGACTTCGGTTTGTTCCTTTTTCTGTTTTATTCTAGCTTTGACACGACTTGAATCACCCTTTCGTATACCAGATACTTCAAGCCTAACTTTATTTTTAAATGGTTGCCCTTCATCTACGTCCGTAGTGCCTAACCAGTAATCAAATCCCGTACCTTTCCGTAAAGTCTGCCGGGGGGAGCCTCCCCCCGGCGAGCTTTACGAGAGCGTTCAATTACTGTTAAATCAGTTAGTTCTCTAACAATTAAAAATGCAATACCGTAAGCTGCTTGTTCTGTTGTAAACTCCTCATCATTCCAGCAACGTAGCAAATGTTTCGGTAACTGGTTGCCAGAATAACTCAAATTTAGCGTCGAAATCTCCATTTACTGTGATTTCCACACCCTGGGAATGTTTCTGTTCCTCCAAGCATACCGCGCAAGCTTCTGCCAAGGCAGCCCCAAAGGAAGGGGTAATAGCGGGTAAACCCTTGGCTAAATCAGTAATTACGAGTTTTCGAGGCTCATTCAAAATTAAATTCGGTTTACTAAATTTTAGTTCAATTGTACTTTGTTCTGCTGATTGTTTAGTAAACTCGCATAGCTTATTAATCCAAGTTGCTAGTTATGCGATCGCCGACGAGAAGGCAGATGTCTAGAGTCACTATTAATAATAAAATCCCCTCCAGGTAGAAAAAACGGAGGGGAAAATGTTAAATGAAATAATAGCTATCTATGCTATCACTGATGACCTGTTGAAAGCTATCGGGCATAAAGATGATATCCGTAGAGAGATGAGTGATGCAGAAATTATTACAACGGCTCTTGTGGCAGCTATATTTTTTTACGGTAATCATAGCAAAGCTTGCAGCTATATGAAAGATCATAAGTTAATACCACAGATGTTAGAAAAATCACGATTTAATAGACGATTACATAATGTATCAATGCTTATTAACGACTTGTTTCATCAAGTAGGAATGATACTAAAAGAAAGTAGTGATTGTACTGAATATCTTTTAGACTCGTTTCCCGTACCAATGTGCGATAATATTCGGATATTCAACGTTAAACTAATTAAGTCAGAAGAATTAATTAGGTTACATCGCTTCTAAAAAAAGTTATTTTTATGGAGTTAGAGTTCAGTTACTAACTACTAGGAGCGGAATTCCGGTTGAATTTGTGTTTATGCCTGGTAGCGCTTCAGACGTTCGTGCTTTAAACTCTTTACCATTAAATCTTCCACTAGGTAGTGAAGTATATAGTGATGCTGCATACACTGATTACACTTGTGAGGATGACCTTTTTGATTCGAGTCAAATTGAGTTGAAAGTAATGCGTAAAAAGAACTCTAAGCGTAAGGATGAACCTTGGGAACAATATATTAAGCAGTGTACTAGGCATTACATAGAAACAGTTTTTAGTGCTATTACTTGTCTTTTTCCGAAGTCAATTCATGCAGTTACTTACGACGGGTTTTTACTTAAAATCGAAGCATTTATTTTTGCATATACTTTAAAGCAAGCATTTATCTAAAAAGTAATTTTTTAGACTTAGATTTTCAAGTTGTCTTGCGGTTGCGCTACGCGCAACCGCAAAGTTTCTCATAAGTAATTGCAACGCTTTTTGAATGCAAGTACTTTGGCGATCGCGTAACTAGCAACTTGGGTTATTACTGAAATTTCTTGCTTTAGTTAAGATGTAGGATTAGCACGTAGTTTTTCTTGCAGAATATAGCAATCATAGAATTCGCAATAAAATAAAATTAATTTAATACTGACAGTACATAAAAAATAGTAGTGACTATATTTACTTACTGTTTATCTCGTAGTGTGATTTCAAGAAATAAAAACGACTGAGTGATTATACTAAAAGCTTGCTATTAAAGGAACATAACCTTCATAGGTATTTATGAAACAGTAAAATATCAAATGGTGTAAAGATGGTGTAAAATAGATTTTAGAGCCTGAAAGTATTATATAGCAGCAAATTTACTCGGACTGAAAATCCTCGTGTCACCAGTTCAAGTCTGGTTCCTGGCATACTTTACAGCCCTCAAAAGCCCTGGTTCCGTTACACCAATTTTCATAAAAGTAGGATGTTTTTTAGTCCCCGACAAAATAATCTTCCTACAAGTTATGACCTAGCACAATCGGTGTAGCGGGTCGGGTTGGGTTATTAATTAATACTTCATAAGCTCGCTGGTGATGGCGCTCCGATATCCAATGGTGGTATAAATCGGTATGGACCTTGACGGAATGCCCCATTTGTTGGGCTGCTAAAGTTACGTCAAGTCCGAATTCTAAGGTTCTGATCGCCCAACAGTGACGTAAATCGTAGGGATGAAATGGTAGGTAACGCCTGAAATATTGCGTCACCGCTCGACCTACCGCTGCATTACTACGGTCTACGTCTACGTTGGGTAGTTTTATTTCCCACAGTTTCCACTCGTCAAACCATTCTGGGTAAAATCCCCATACCCGGCGGGTTCCCGTTTTAGTGTTCGGTAAAACCGTAACGATTGGATCGCCCGCAGCAAGAGAGCGCAAATCGAGCCGAAACACCTCATGATTTCTCAATCCGTATACGGCAAGCATCCCGTAAACCCATCGCCAGTTTGGATTGGCGATCGCGTAATAAGTTTTAGCAATTTGAGCATCGTTTGGTAAGTCGCGGGGAGAGTGCGACTTTGCAGCGTACGCTCCAATGTAGGGTTTTAAATTTATTTCTATCTCTGCAAAATTAGCTAAAGCACCTAGCGCGATACAAGCCCGCTTACGTTGCCTAGTTTCCGGTTCCGTACTCGTACAGCAATCAATAATTGCAGCATTGGTTAGCGGTTTACTAGCATCAAGCTTCTTGAAAATATTGTAATAATCAACTTTCCAAGTAGTTTCTGACTTGAAATTACGCTGACGTTTTTGGAAATAGAATTTTTCAAAGCGTGCGATTAAATCTCCGGCGGTAATTTCTTCCTCACTTTCTACTTTGATGTATTGCTCCCATCCAAATTCTTTACAAGCGAGCATACCACCGAGTTTGAGCGATTCCTTCTCCGCTCGCTTCACCCCGCTTCTGCTTGCGGATATTCCAAGATAAATTCGTTGCTGGTGTGGCTTGGTTTTAACAGAATTTGGTTTTGGGGGTAAAGTTGCTCGCAAGACTAACTTATCTTTAACTTCGATTCGCACCCCGATATTAGCAGCCTTTAACCGTTGGTTAGCGGCTGCAATTAATTCTTCGATCTCTGTCATTTACTTAAAAAGGTTGTAAATCTTCTCCCCAATCAATCTCCGGTAATTTATTTCGCGGATTGTTGATGTAAATATCGGTGTAGGTTGGCTCTAATAATACAATCTGAGGAATTCTTAACCCTAAGATTAAAATCAATTCTTTGGTTGGTTTATGAAAATAGTTTGGAGCTATCCAAATAGGCGGTAAAAGTCGAACTTGGAATTGGTCAAACCGTTCGTAGTGCATCGCACCCCACAACCAAAAGCGAATAGAGCATTTAACTTCTTTCCATTTCTTCATATTCTTGATCGCAGCCCTCACATCTACCAGTATTCATTGCCTTGTCATAGTCAATATAGCAACCGCAATTTTCACAATAATATTCACGTGAATTAGGATCGGCAATTGATTTTTGAAGTTCCATGCTAATGCCTGCATCCTGAAAACAATCCACAAAAGCGCCATCTTCGACCCAACCACAATTGGTGCAGGAATTAAACCCGTCAAGAACTTCAATTGTTTCTAAGTTACAGCTTGGACAATTTTTCATGATTCCCCCGATAATTTAAACTCGCTCTCACTTCTTACCCGCAATATTTCCCCGTTTGGCGATACAAATTTGTACCAACAGTTCGCGGGTGGTATGGCAGGCTCGGTCATCGTGCAGCCTTCAATCCAGACCATTTCTGGCTCATCATCAGTACCCCCCATTATCCTTACGTCCCATTTGTTGTTCTCGTCCCCCATAAATTTCATCTCCCAACATTCAACCCGTCGAGATACGTAGCTCTTCTGCAAGTCTGGGGCATCAATATTAAAATGAGCTTTAACTGCAAGCTCGGTTTTATCTGGAAACGTGAAATAAATCCTACATTCAGCCTTAGTACGTTTACGGCTAGAAGATTTAAACTGAAAAGTTGCTTTTGTAATCCCAAACAGCCCTAAATGTTCGATGGTTATCGGTTCGAGTAAATCCGTGCTTGTTGCATCTTGTTCGCAATAACCTTTAGGTTTAACAACTTCCTTGCTGCTTAAACTTCTCTTAACTTTCTCTTTCTTTAGAGGTAGAGAACTTTTCTCATTCTCAGGGTGAGAAGAATTTTGTCCGGGGGGGGTGAGAAGAATATTTTCTTTACTCTGACTTGGTTTCGTAGAATGGTTCTCACCCTCCTCACTTTTTTTCGATTTTTTTTCAAAATTATTTTCCGAAAAAAACGCAGGGGGGTGAGAACCATTCTCTGTAATGCCTGTGGTTATGATAGTTTCATTCTTCTCATCCGTAGTGAGAACCTTTTCTATACACTGAGAACCAATTTCTGTAAGTCCTGTGGTTGAGGGAGAATAATTCTTCTCATCCGTACACCCAGTTTTTAGGGGGGGGTGAGAAGCATTAGCACGCACGTAATAGCAATAAGGATTGTTTTTTTGACCCCGATCTTTACGGCTTATCGCTCCTTCAGTCTTCAAGTAGTTCAGTACTCTATATGCCGTAGATTTAGCCATTCCACAATGATTGGCTACCTCGTCAGCCTCGTAGGGTACGTTACGGTTATCACAAAGAAGTTTAAGTACCTTATCTTTGTTGTTCAAGTCGGTACTGTCTCCCCCTTCTCTCCCCAAACAATGCCAAGAATAATCATCTGGATCGAATCGCAGCCGGTAAACCATTAAAGCGCGAGAACGAGATTTTTCAATATGCAGCAGCTTCTCAAGATTGCTTGCTCCTTCTGCTTTATCTTCCTTGAAACTCCAGACCTCAGAAACTGAGTTAAATATTGCACGGGTTCCACGCGATCGATCTTCCGCGTTTGAGTGATGTACTACCATAACAGTACAGTTATACTCTTTGGCTATTTGAGCTACTTGAAGTAGCGGGCGAGCGTACTCGGTGTCGTTCTCCGAGAAAACCGAGTACCGCGAAACAGTGGTTAAAGAATCGATGACTACGAAGTTAGGCTGAAATTCTTTGATGTCGGCAATCAGCTGAGGAATTGCGTCAACTACCCAGTTATCGCGATATTTAAAATCCTCTCCTTCTTTGTAACCTCTGGCGGTCAGCGCGTGCTTCATATCTTGCGGCGATTCGTCCGTTTGGTAGTAAAGGACTTTATTCTTCTGTGTTACGGGATAACCTCCCCAGTCCGTACCTTCTATTAAGTTGTAGGCAAGTTCGTAGGCGAGTTTTGTCTTGCCGACACCACCTTGAGCATGTAAAAGTATGGTCGTAGCTTCTGGGATAAAGCCATGCATCAACCATTTGCGATCGTCATCCCCGTATTCGTTTAATAAGTCCGTAATGTTCTTAAGTCTTGTTTCCGAGAAGTCAGCGAGTGACTTCCTGTAAAAATTCTCAATTTCTCTCAAACTGTAGCCCGTCTCTCTAGCTAGCTTGAGCAGACGCATCTGTTTTTTACCCGGATTATTTTCTACTAATTCGATGTCATTAACTTTTTTGATTAAAGTATCGTATTCGCGAGAAATTTTATCCCGGTCGGACTCGACTAACCCCAATTCAAAGATAGAATCAAACTTTTTTTTCGCTTGTACTACATAATCTTTAGTGTCTAGAAGTTGGTCGTAACCCCGACTAGCGATTTCTGAGCCTATTTCTATTAACTTTCTTTTCAAATATTTCTCATTGACTAATTTCGCCAAGGCATCAATATTTACATTAGAAACAACGCGATCGATTAAGCTTGCTAACTTATTGCGTCCGCCCACATCAAGGAGTTTACCTTTTGAATCCAACCAGTCAATTACTGTTAGTAAATTAACCTCTCGTTGCTCTTTATACAAAGATTTTGCCGCTCTATAAATTGTTTGATGAGCGTTGATAGAGAAAGCATCGACTTCAAGGCATTGACGCACTATACTAAAAGCATTCGGATCGAATAAAATACCACCAAGTATGGCTTCTTCAGCTTCTATACACGCGGGTGGTAGTTTATCTAGATACGATGCAAAATTTAAATGGTTACTCATTTAACTACATCCTTTTAAGAATAAACAACTGTGGGTGCTTGCGTTTTCGGCAGGTGCCTTTTTTTTTGTAATTACTAAGATTAGTAATTGTGCTGTTTTCTGCATGGTTTTAAAGTTTGGATCGCGTGAAAATTTGACAAAATATCTCTAGTGGCTGAGTCGTTATTTGTTCAAATACCTTCTGCTTTTGCTTTGTCCGCTGCTAAAAGGAGCAAATGTTCGCTCGTGCATTTTAGGTGATACGTAAGTGCGTCAACCGTAGCTACAAGCTTTATTATTCTTTCTCGGTCAGATTCATGTTCAGCCATTATCTAAATGTCTGCTTTTAATAAATTGAACTGTTCCAGTAACTAATTCAGTTAATAAAGGATTTGCTTCAATCATTCTGGGGAAATTGTTTACGTAATAAGCAGCTACCCATCCCGCTTCATCCTCTGACAACTCTGGGTACTTTTTATTTAGGTATCTAATAAAATTCGTTAGTTCTTCTGCGGCTTGATTCAATCCGGGAATCACCGTATATGTTTCTATTCCGTCTTCTGTCAAA
Source organism: Rivularia sp. (in: cyanobacteria) (assembly GCA_965234645.1). Taxonomy (GTDB): domain Bacteria; phylum Cyanobacteriota; class Cyanobacteriia; order Cyanobacteriales; family Nostocaceae; genus Rivularia. Next base: position 3,341,953 of record OZ248344.1, read on the forward strand.
ATGCTAAATTCTTCTGCCATAGTTTTAGTTTTCGTTTTGGGAATAATAAGTGGGTTGCTATACGGGTGTGTTTATGACCTATTCCTTAAAGAGAGATGATGTCATCTGCTTTAGCCAATGCACTGTTGAGAACAAGAAGACTTTAAAAACACATGAATTATGTGATTTTCTTGTTAGAACACTTCACGAGCATTTTGTTGGTGAAAATGTGTACCACTCATTAATGAGTAGCGGGATTTCGTGCGAGTTCATGAAAACAGATGCTCCTGGTTGGAGAGAAGGAAAAATAAAACTAGTTGTACAAGTTGTGTTTGAAGATTAGTCATAGAGCCAAACACTTTTAACCAGTTAACCCCGTTCCTAGCCGAGTGGGGTTTCTTTTTCTGTCTCCTCATCAACTTGGTCAACGAATAGAACATGGATAGCGGATACTACGGTTTAATTTGAGCGGTCAAAATTGGACACTTATAAATGAGCGGGGGCGAGCCAAGCTACCGCTCAAGTGTCGTTTACAAATACGCAGTATTTCATCAGTTGTTTTTGACTGACTATTTTCTGCTGTTTATGATAATATGCCTAATAAGAACACAAATCAAGTGGGGGCTAAATCAGCCTTGAGAGAATTAAGAGAAGCGGTCAACTTAACTCAGGAACAACTTGCCTTTCACATGAGTAAGTCATCATCCACCATAAGACGTTGGGAGAAAGGTGAAGAACCTACATTAACCCATCGCGAATGGTTGATATTGTGCGACTTGTTGAGAAGGAATTTTTATGAACTTCCTGAATACTTAAGTCAACCACTTCCTAATTCAGGTAGCGAAAACTCATAAGTGACCGAGTAACGGATGAACCAAGGCGACTAAAAGCAGCATCCCGTCCTTATTCGAGCAAGTACCTACAAAAATAGTGGGGTCACTCGCAGACCTCACTAAAATACTTGATAAATAAGTTGTAGTACTCAATTATACCCATGAAACAACCAAAACTAACATCTATAACCGATACCATTCCAACAGAAGTGGATTTCCAGAACCTTGTTGACGACTGCTGTAGAGCTTCTGGATTTTGCAAGCTAGTTGTAGAGAGTGAAGCATGGAAGAAATTACAAAAGCTACCAGAAACCGACAAAACAGCGAGTTACAAGTTAAAAGAAGCAGCACAGCTTATACAGGAAGCACTTGGAATGGTTTCTTCTGCCTACTACGAAATTCAAGCGAGTGAACCCCCAAAGGTTAGCAAAACTTTGGAGGGGCAAGGAAAAAATAAATAGTTATCTCGCCTAGTATATTCGATAATTCTCAAACCTAAAAAAGTCACAAATAGCCGTAATGGGACAAACGCGATTTACGCTTAACCCCAAAATCAAATCAACTGCTGACGAATTGCTAGAAATTACCGGAAGCGACAGCTACTCAAACCTACTTAACTTACTTATTACCAAGTATGGTCAACACCTTAAACAAACGTGGATGCTGCTACCAACAGCATCCACGCAGCCTATACATCAAATAGAAGCTAATACAACGGTAGAAAAATCTAGTCAATTTTACCACCAACAGCAACCAACCGAAAATGTAGATCCACTAATAACCCGATTGGCGGGATTAGTGGAAACATTTTGATGAAAGAGTAGATGAAACTGCATCTACTCACGCTTCTTCGGGGTGCATTTACGCGCTCAACATTAAAGACGTAAACTATAGGATCTTAATCCATGACTAAACCAATCGGCTACTATGTCCCCTATGACATTGGTTCGGGAAACGTAATTGAAGAATTAGAGCAAGAGTGGGGGAGTTTTTTTACTGAGTTAAAAACTGATGAGATGCTGTGGATTCTCGCCCAAATAGCGCGCGGTATCTGGATCGATAACGTAGAAGATATCCGCATTAGAGAAGGAGTGGCGATCGGCGTAAGAAAAGTCCAAGAGCAAGTTCCTGTAGACCTCCGACTCGGACTAATAGAAGCACTTTGCGATCAAATAAAGCATCGTGCCAAGAGGTAAATTACAGGTAGCCCATAACCCCAATACCGACTTACCGCTATATGAGGAATATCCGCTAAATTTGGATATTCCTATATTTGTGGGTTTATTGTTGGGAGTTGGAGTATTTTCACTATTACTACGGTCAACAAAAGTAGTAAATTTGGAAGTTTCGGAAACCAATTTACCCCCCGCAGATGATGAAAAATCGCGATCGGCATTAAATTTGGCGGGGGTCGTTGGCGAAAATCTAACTCCTAACTCCCAACTCTCAACTCCCAACTCCCAATTACCTTTTTACAATTGGGACAATATCGTTCAAGAAGCAGTTGGGATTTTAATCGCTGGTAACAGCGGTAGCGCTAAAACTTCGTTAGCTACGTATCTGTTGGGTAAACTAACCCAACACAAACCCGCTCAAGTAATAGCGCTCGATCCACACGCTAACCGAAATAAACTGTGGGAAGAGTTAGGGGTTCCAACAATTAGTAGTTTCTCATTAATTGAAAAACAGCTAGAACTCTTAGAAGAACTGCTGGATAAACGGCGCAAACAATCTGAGAACGGTGATACGGTCATCGCTGTTGCCGAGGAATTAGGCGCTTGCATCAAAAATTTTAGCGATCCAAAGCGAGTTCAAGTTACGCTTGAGCGTTTAGGCGGTGAGGGGCGGAAATATGGAATTATATTTATTTCCATCAACACCAGCGCAAATGCTGAAGACATTGAAATCTCCGCTCAAAGCCGAAATAACTATATAACTATTTTGTGCGGAGCGGCTGCAAGAAGCTTTGCTGAAAACAAGTGGAAGAAAACCGATGAACGCCAGTCATGGATAAACGGTCAAGCTTATCCATGCTTGGTAACTGGCGCGATTCCTCACGCAATAGTGACTCATCCAACTCACGGACATCACCAAGAGTTTGCAACTACTGGTAAAGAACCAAGAAATATTTTACCTGTTAATCAGCTTCCAATAACCATTCCTTTAGCAACTGATAATAAGCCGCCAGATATTAGCAGTGAAGCGCAAAGATTACTTGAGTGGTTCAACAAAAAAACTGATAATAACAACAAGGCTTTTGAAATTAGAAAAATTCAACAATCTCGACCGTTGGGAAAAAACAGTAGTCACAAATTAGAAACACTTACTCTCCTAATTGAAGAACTTCTGGAAGCGGAATTAATAGAGAAAGATAACGAACAAAATTACAGCCTTACTCAAAAGGTAGCTTGTTGAACTTTAAAGGGGTGGGGGGGGGTGGTACGGTTCAACAAGGGTTATACGGTTCAACAGTCCAAAGTTCAACAAATTAGTTCAACAGGTTCAACAACACGCAGCTATTACCTGAAAACTAGCAATAACTATTAGGAGAAAGCATGATATTTGGTAGAAGTCCCGCCGTAAACCGGGCGATTTCAGTATGCAGCTATCTAGCTGGATTCGGGATATCCGTTATAAACGTTGTTTACTCAAAGATATATTTTGAATCATTTCTATCCGTCAACGATACGGATTTAATCTGGTGGACCGTGTGGTTAATCGCTAGCGCAATGGGCTTGTATGAAGCATTTTGTATTGGGCTTTTAACTACCCCAGTTGCGTGGGGGCTAATTTTTGATATTCCTACTACGTTAACCAAAATTCAAAACGAAATGCAAAGAAAAATAGCAATATATGCAAGCGGCGCGCTAACCGCTGCACTGCTACTATTTTGCGTGCTGGTTTATTGGGTTGATTACACCACTACCATTGGGGGGTTAGGAATGGGGGATATTCTCCCCGCTCGCTTCCTTGCTGGTTGCTTGGTATTCGGTTCGGAGGTAATGTTTCTGGCTGGTAACGCGCTCGCTTGGCTAGCGATAATCAGCAAGGCAGGAACTGAGAAAGAGAAGAAAAAATACGAGGACGCGATTAGAAACGGAACCAGTAGCAATGGTTCCGTTTCTCTTAAGTGATTAATCCCATGACAATCGCGTTAGCGATCGCTTCGTCGTAACCGAACTTCTCAACTAAAACCATGCCGTCCGCATTATTGCAGAATGCCAGTTCTACAAGTATTGCGGGCGCTTTTGCATCTTTTTTAGTAGATAAGCTGACTCGTTTAGTTTCCTAATCGCAAAAAATAAATCAATCTCAATGATTAAATTTTCAAGAAGTAACTAGACCCAAAACGATCGCGTTGGCGATCGCATCATAACCAAACTCCTCAACTAACGCCATATCGTCCGCGTTGTCACAGAAAGCAACTTCGATGAGTATTGCTGGTGCCTTTGTATTTTTTAGTATATAGAATCCGCCTCGTTTAATTCCGCGATTACGAAAACCGAGTTTTACTAACTCTTTTTGGACGTGATCGGCTATCTTTTTTCCTCTCTGAGAGATGTAGTAGACCTCACTACCTCGCCCCCTTTTCGATCTTGAGGCGTTAAAGTGAATGCTTACAACTACATCCACCTCGTTGTCATTAGCTTTTTGGCATCGTTGAGAAAGGCTGTCATTAACGTTTATAGGCAAAATAGGTTTTGTACTCACGCACTTGTGCCCTAGCGCTTCTAACCGTGCGATCGCTCGTTCGCCTATTTCTCTAGTTAAATCATCTTCACGTTTAATACCTACAGCCCCAGTATCTGGCGGTGCATTATGTCCAATGTCTATACTAAATGTTGTCATTTTGTTTAAGAAGTCGAATTGAAGCGTTAGGTACTATCTAAACTATAAAAAAAATACTTGTATAAAAATGACGAATGGCGCACAATGTATAAAATAGTTTTTCTCTTTCATACAAAACGCTGAGTTATAAATGGCTGAACCTACACTGGAACAAATTTTCGGAATTGGAGCAAGACAAGACAACAATAATATAATTATTTCAAAAGACGCTTTAGCCAGTGTAGGTTTAACCAAAGTGTTAAATCAAAACGCTGAAGCAGTTTTTGCGGGGATTTTGCTCGTAGCTCAAAAATATTTAAACGATGCAGGTCAAGTCATCAATCCTGATATACAAATTATAATTTCAAAAGAATTTACTAATTTAACTCAACGTAACAATAAAAATTATAGGGAGTTTAATTATAATGTGAAATTGCAGGCGATCGATAATAATGTTGAATTAAAACCTCAAGATTTTTGAATATTTTCAAGATTAAACAAAAATATAAAGTATGGCAGAACCTACGCTCGTGCAAATTTTTGGTAATAATGCAACTCAAGATAGTAGTATTTTAACAATTTCTAAGTCAGACCTAGCAAGTGTCGGGCTTACGGCAAACAGCGAAAACACCGCAGAAAGTTTACTGGCTGCATTGATTCTAAAAGCCGCACAATATTTAACAGTAGCTAATCAAGAAACTGATAGCGATATTTCTATTACCATTGAACGAGAACAAGACACTATTTTAACTAAAGATGATGCTCAATATCGTCAGTATCAATTTACAGTTGATATGGAAAGGTTAGAGCCAGAATCAGCTATCGATCCAGATTTCTTTTAGGTAACTTTAATGCTTCCCACGACTTACCTTTTCGGTGCTAATTTCCGTCAAGATAATTCTTTTATATATATTTTCAAAAAGGATTATCTCGACTTTGTATTAAAAAACAATCTGAGCGGTCAAGACGTATTAGTTATTCTCTTGAAAAGATGGATTCGGTTATTTTTTGGAGAAGTGGAAGACAATAAAGGAAAAACAATTACCGATCACAATAATCAAGAGATAACTTTCGATCACTCATGGTTAGATAAGTTTTACGTTTCGTTGTCCCGTATATCTATAAAATACAAAAAAGATGCCCAGTATCGAGTTAGCCATGTCAAAATTGCTTTTCGATACAGTAATAGTAATTCAAATATCACGCAATAAATTTATTGCTTTTATTAACCAAGAATTATTATAAATATGCAAATTAAAGAATATACAGAAGCCGTCGTTATTGAAAATAACGATTTATTCCTCATTCAAAAAGGAGATGAGTCAGGCGAATACAAAAAGGTCAAGGCTGAAAACTTGGCAATTAACAGTAATAGCGGTACCTCTAACACCTCTAATAATTATTATCAAGGCGACGTAGAACCGACCGAGGTTATAGACGGGTTTAGGTGGAAGGAAACTACCTCAAGCGGTTATACGGTAGGAGATTGGACAAGAGATAACGGTAAATGGCTGAGTCAAGAGAAAGAAGTTTTTTATCAAGATACTGGTACAGAATCAAAAAAATTTTGGTATTCCAGAGATGCAAGATTTGGCTTGTTATTGATTGGTTATGAGTTGATAATCGCAAATTTAACGGATGTAGATTTTGATAGTAGCTCTAGCTACGCTATCTCATTAAGCGTTTATTTAAGTTCTAATGTGTACCCTAACGGAGAACGAAGTAGATTTCGCGCTGGAACTAACAGTAGGAATGTCAGATCGAATCAACTGAAAGTAGATAAAAAAGACTTGTATTCTTTCACTTTCAATAAAGAAGATATAAATAATTTTCTAACCATTGAAATTGAACGAGATAGTGTTAATAAAACTTACGCTTCTGGTAAATTTAGATTTTTTTATATTAGATAGGTTCAAAACTTAAAAAATATGTCTGAAAGTATATATTGTGAAAATTTTGCCAATGCCGAGATATATCTAAATTTACCTAATGCCTAGAAAAATTTTTTGCACCAATTCGGCTAAGTCCGAAATATACGTAGAAGATTCGCGGGGGAAAGAACTATTTTTTGAATCATTAGCACCGCCTGTTGAAGTCATTTGGGGGGTGGAAATGTTTCGATATAAAGCTAATGTTGTAGTCTACACTAGTGGAATCAATACTTTTTACGAGAAAAGAGCCATAGACATCTTACTACAGCAAGGGCAATGGGACGATAGTGGAGTTGTATCTTTTCGCGACAGACTTCTGTATTCAAACCAGCAGCCTAGCAGTGGAAGACCCACAAGATTTTTAGCAGAAAGAACTTTTTACAACAATGAGACTCGAGAACTTACTAAACAAAAGATCAAGGATGTAAGTTTTCCAAGCCCCAAATACGGGGGGGATTACACAGGCAATCAAACTTTCTATTATGCTCCGGGCAACGGGGGCATTATAGACGATTACTCGATCGCAGTTACAGGATTTGCCATTCAAGATACCGAACAAGTCTTGTTTTTTGTAGAAGAAAATTTAGAATATCCTTTGCCTTTCCGAGTTGAATGTATTGACTGCCCAGAAGGTTTGTGCGCCGTTCGCGGACGCAATGACGTTGTATGTCTTGATTGTGAAAGGGTTAAATCAAGCCTCAATAGAATGAGTTCGGCTTTGGATAGATTGCTTAATTAGTAGCAGATTTAGATTCATTATAAAGAAACAGCATGGCTAGCAATGATGTCGATCGCATATATCAATCGCTAAACGAACTAGAACAAAAAATCAACAAGTTAGGGAAAGATAAAAACATATTAAAACGTATATCTGATTTAGAAAAAGACATGAACGAAGTAAATAAAGTGTTCCAAGTAGTAGAAAAATTGTTTGAAGAACTATCGAAATTAAATCCACTTAATTTTTTCAAAGGTAAATGACTAGAGTTATAAAAGCAACCAAAATAATTAAAAATGCTAGGTTGGCTAAGGCGGCTGTCAATAGATTTTCTCTGTCAATGGTTAAATATCAAAAACTTCAAAAAGTTGCGAGCTTCGATATTTACAACGAGTTAAGAAAGCGTCAAAGGCAAATTGATAAAGCCAAAAAAAATGTTGATAAAGTCAAAAAAATAGCAGATAAAGCGGGAAAAATTACCGATCACTTGCAAAAAGGGAGATATGCAAAAATATCTGCTAGCTTTGGTAGAATAATGGGTTTTGTTCTTCCTTTAATAAGCATTGGATTAAGTGTAGGTAACTTTCTACTGCTAAAAACTATTCAAGAATCGGACTTAAGAAAATTACAGGTTATAGACGCGGAGTTTAACAGAATACAAAGGTTCCAAGCAATATTTAATTCGCGAATTAAAGCTAATACAAGAAGAATAAACCAACTAAATAACGATGCAGATTTATTTAACTCCCAAATAATTAATAATCGCAAATTAATTAAAGACAATTTAGAAATAAATCAAATTCTCAACGGTACGATTCAAAAAGGTATTGCTAGTTTTGATAAAAGGTTAAGAAATATTGTTGACCAAATTAACGTAAAAAATAGAAACTTTGAGCAAAACTTAAAGCGAATTGAAAGTAAGATTCGACCTAGCCCGCCACACCAAAGACTTGATAATGCAAGAATTGCTAGTAATTCTCAAAAAATTAATCAAATTCAATCTCAAACTAAAACCTTTGAATCAAAGATTCTTGACAACGCCAAAAAAATAACTGTCAATTCAAATTCAATCAATAAACTTAAATCCCAATTAGCCAATAATGTAAATACCACTATTAACCGTATTGATAACAGTATTCGTCAAGTTAAAAATGAGATTAAAAATCAAAAGCAAGTAAATATAGAAGCTGAAATATTAAAAATATTACAACCAAAAATTGATGATTCTCTAGAACTCGATCGACTCAAAGCCCGCGACTTAGGTAGAAGTTTAGAAAAAATTCAAACTAAGACTAAAAAAATAGAACAACAAGTCAAGAAAGGAGATGACACCAAATTAGATAAGCAAAGGTTTGAAGGGTTTGAAATCGGCTTCCCCGGCAACGTTTTAAAAATCTCAAGTAGCTACGTTGAAGCTAGATTAAAAGAATTTGAATCCCAGATAAAATTTCCCGATACCGACCTCGGATTTCTTGAGAATTTAATCGGATTGAATCGTAAGCGGATTAACGATTTAGACAATAAATCTAAGGAACAACTAGAAGTGGATAAGCTTGCAAACCTCAAAATTGATAAGTTAATCGGTTTAATGGGATTAATTCCGGCGCGGTCGGCACAAGAAACTACTCGCCAACTTGCACCAAGAATTCCAGATTTAACCGCTGCCGGAGTTTGCAAAACGACCCAACCGGGCGGCTGTATGTCTAAAGCTTTGGACAACAACTCCAACGGTTTAAAAGACTTTCTAAAAGGTCAGTTCGGGGGGGTTTTGGATAAACTCAACGCAGCTGCAAACGCCGCTCAACTTGCGTTACTCAAAAAGATTGATTTAAAAATGGGTGCCCAGATCGCTAATGGGGGCTTGTCAGGGGCAATCAAAAATATTTTTGAGAATAAGCTTGTCGATCGCGCGATGTCTGTAGTTACGCTTGCTACTACAATGCACAATGCATTGATGTTGAGTAACTCCCTCGGTCAAACTTTATTCAGCGCCACCGACAACATTCTTAAAGTCTTTGGGGTTCAAATTAAAGATGAGAAGGGGTCAGAAATTGGAATTCAAAAAGTTGTAGATAGCTTGTTATTGAATTTCGCGAATACGTTATTTGGGGCGGATAACGTCAAGACTCTCAACGCCAACCTCAAAAAAGCAAACCGCATTTATCAGTCGGGAGCGAATATTGTTAACAGCGTCCGCTCAATGACGGATAGCGTCCGCAATATCACGGAATTTACAGCTGAGAACACGGGTAAAATTGGGAACGCGCTCAAAACCTATCAAGTCATTGCTCCAGATGCTTTTAAATGGATGCCAGAACAGGTTAACGGACAAAGTATCTGGGTGCAGCGACTACAAAATTTAGAGGAAGCCGCATCTGGAATTGAAATGGTATCTTCAGAAATTATTCAAATACAAGAAAACGCCAAAGAAATTGTCGAGCAAAAGAAAGAATTCGATAAAGCAATTGAAGAGCTAGCACCTAAAGAGCGGGTTGACAACAAGCCAGTTGCCAAGATAAAAGTTGCCGAGAAAGCAGCAAGCGTAGCCCCCGCCGTTCCTGCAATATCAAGCGATGCCGACAAGGAAAAAGACGAAGAATGAGTTTGCCAAAAGACTTTAATGAAATTGAAAACTTAACCGACATAGTACGGTTAGAACATAATAAAAAAGTAAAACTATGGTTTAAAAAACAAGATGATGACGATGTTTCAACGCCTAAAGCAAGGTTAAAGCATAGCTGCTTAATCAAAGACGATGACTCTATCCCAACCGCAATTATGCGGCTTTGGCTTTTTGAATTTACTGTCGGACATACTCAGTCTTTGCAACCTGTTTTAATGTTGGCACCGGATAGAGATAAAGTTGTAAGTATGCGATATAAGCCTCAAATACAGCTTTTTTTTGAGGAGAATTCTTCGGCTTCTACTTACGACCCAGAATATAAACCAGTTACTGGAGAAATTAGTTTTAGGTTGATGGATGAAACCAGCGAAACTATTACTCGCGCTAAAGCGGAAAAACTAGCATTAACTATTAAAAATATTTTTGGCAAACCCTTGTTTATCTGGGAAAAGGGATGGTTTTACAGCACCTATTACGACCTAGAAAAAGGATACAGGTTAAAAGTATTAGCTAAATCTAAAATAGAAGGACAGCGGGTCATCAAAGAGATCCTTCAAATACAATCGCATACATTTGATAAAAATTTTTACAAATTTAACGACCACGAGAAAAGTTTCCCCAGCGTACCACCGACTAAGAAAATATACGGGAAAAACAGAAAGTTAGATCGAATTAGACCAAGAGCCGATGTTAAATTCAAAAATGCTAAATTGTTACTTGACGGACTAAAAAACCCAATCAATTTAGTCGATGCTTCCGGGTTTTTAAGAAATCCTATAGAGCGTATTTAAAAACACTTAAATAGGCAGGAAACACTAAGAGTTTCCGATATTCTAAATTGGCTTTTTTCTAGGTTATAACTAAAAAGCAATCCGCTTTATATTCGTAGAAGTAACTTTAAGGTTAGCTAATTATGCCTAAAAGATTCAACAATCTAAAATCAGCACTCAAATATTTAAACCCTAGAGGCACGGATGGGGAATCTACTTCAGAAGCTCCTGCTGGTTCTCAGCTACGTTATTATCAGGATTGGAGAGCGGGTAAGCGTGCGGTGGAATATGGCGATCGAGATGCTGGTTCAAAACCGGGCGATCTCAAGCGCGTAACCGTTAAGCCTTTCGCTTTCGCGGCTACAGATACTAAAGAATATATTGTCGATCTTTCTACTCGTGCAGAAAATAACATTACCGCTGCTGGAATTTCTTTAACGGCATTAGGAATAAAAAAGGATGTATCTGATGGTGTAGTCGTTGCTAACTTTAAACCAGCTAAAGTAATTATTGCCGTTATAGGAACTACATCTACCCCTTCAGAAAGTAAATTGACTGGAAGAAAATACAAGAAAAAAAATGCAAGCAGTTATACTTACCCGTTTGGTAGAACTAGCGGACAGTCAGTATACTCTGATATGGTTTCGGTAACTTTAAATACAGCGGAAGCCTCTAATCGAGTTGTTAGTTTCCAGCCAGAAACTTTTAAGTAATGCTTGAAGAAGCCCTCCGAGTAGGAATTTTTATTCCTGCCCGCAAACTTTCAAACGATGAAATCAATTATCTAATTGAACGAGAGCAAGTAGCGTCACTAGCGCTCCAGCGGCTGCTTGCTCTAGAAATTACCTGGAGCGATTATCTTGATTTGCTAGAGGCGTGCAACGTCGATATAGACGATTATCTTGATGATGTTGAGCATAACTGTCAAATCATCCTTTCATGACGATTCAAGCCGACTTAAAGAACTGGCAAAACTGGGATTTAACTTACTTTCGCCAAGAAGATGTAATTTACGATGCTGCCGGGGGATACAGACCGCTTCCCGCTTTTGAAATCCCCCTCGTTTTTGACAAGCGCATTCTAATGATTCGCGCCAATTCAACAAACGCTAAATTTTCTTGGCGTTTTTTGGGAGTGCTATCGCAATTTATCAGCGTGGATCGAAACGGCAGTCCTCGTGATGCGGCGCTGTATCGAACTAACTTACGGATTAACCGCTCGCAAATTTTGTTTTTCGACCGCGTAGACATCGAATACGAACTTATATTTGAACCTTTCTATTGGCTAAAACGATGCGAACTAAGCATTTATACGTTTACTGGAGAAATTACAGATATTTAATCAAGTTCCTCAAACGTTTCTTAAATGCCTAATCGCTTAAATTTATTAACTCGATCGAAATGGAATTAACTAAAATTCTGGTTGTTGCAAGCGAAGTTTTAATTCCGGTGCTAGCCGCGCTTCTAGCTAGAAACAATGTTGTTACCAATCATAGTTACGTAGAAATTAAAGAGCTCAAGCGGATTTTAGCGCAAGAAAGGCTCGTCCAAGAAGAATGGAAAATTAAAGTAGCTACCCTTTTAGCTCGCAACGATCGCATCACGGAGCGTAACTCTAAATTGATCGAGCAACTCATTAGTAACTCTTATATAGGAACAATCAAAAATGAAACTTAGCACTATATTTCAAGCCCTCAAAATTTTACTTGCAATTAGCGAGCAAGTTACGGAACTGATCGCCGACTCTAATATTCCAGAAGGAGAACAGCCAGAAATCCAAAACGAAGTAGATCGAGCCGTAGAAAATCTCGGTCGGGCGAAAAAATTGATCGCCGTTCCACCAGCCAAAGATACCGCCATCTAAAACGGACAAAATAAATTTTTTGTGTCTGCAATCTAAATAACGTTTTGAAGAAGCAAACTAGGACGTATTTTAGTCCCGCCGAGTTTTAGAAGTTACAGAGTCTAGATACAGCAATGAACGCAAGGATGTGGTACCGTATCTGAAAATCCTCGTGTCACCAGTTCAAGTCTGGTTCCTGGCATAAACTACAAAACCCCTAGCAGCTAACGCTTCTGGGGGTTTTTTAATGCCGCTAAAACCCCGTTTCAGCCATTTACGGAGGTGTAGGCGTGGTGTAAATAATAGCCACGTTGGATATATTTGGACATGGTTGGCTAAATTTTGGGGGTAAATTGGGGGTAAATAATCGCGTGCAATTCCACGCAGTTTCAGGAGTTCCCCATGACAAACGAATCTTCATCGCGCAAATCGTCTAAAGGTACTGTTCAAATAAAAATCTCGAACGAACGTTTGCAACTGGTCTTCCGTTACGCGGGACAACGTTATTATCTATCAACTGGGTTTTCAGATACGGTAGCTAACCGCAAGCTCGCAGAAATGAAAGCGAGGCAAATTGAGTTAGATATTTTATCGGAGAATTTCGATCAAACTTTAGGCAAGTACAAGCCAGAATCTTTAAAGCCTTTAGTTAAAGCATCTACACCACCTCCACAACCAACAGAAGTAGCTGCATCCTTGGTTGAGTTGTGGGAAAGTTATATTGATTTCAAACGTAGTAGTTTGTCACCCAGTACGTTAGCTAAAGACGTTAAAAGAGTTCGGATCTGCATCAATGTCCATCTACCTTTCAAAACTCTTGATAAAGCAGTAGCAATCCGAGATTGGTTGATTGCCAATAAAACTCCAAATTCTTGCAAACGGATATTGACTCAAATCTCGGCTTGTTGCGATTGGGCAGTTAAGTCTGGGCTAATTGAAGAAAACCCATTTGAGAATATGGCAACCGACATTAAAATTCCCAAAGCTTCAAAGGAGGATGCTGACATTAATGCATTTACCCAAGAAGAACGCGACAGGATTATCCAAGCATTTAAAGATAGCAGCTATTACAAATATTACGCACCCTTGATTGAATTTTTGTTCATGACAGGTTGCAGACCATCAGAAGCTGCGGGCTTGGAGTGGAGGCATATTGCTCATGACTTTAGCTTTATCCGTTTTGAACAAGCAGTGGTGGTTTCAGAGTCGGGATTAACCTGCAAGAAAGGCTTGAAGACTCAGAAGAAGCGAATCTTCCCCATCAACACTCGTCTAGCAATTTTACTCAAATCGATTAAACCTGTTGCTGTTTGCGACAGTGCAAAAGTATTCCCTTCCAAAGAAGGAAGATGGATTGATGTTCACAACTTCACGAACAGAGGTTGGAGAGCAACTCTATCGAATCTAGATGGTATTGAATATCGTAAGCTCTACCAAACTCGCCATACCTTTATTACTTTGGCATTAAAGAATGGAATGGATGTCAAAGATGTGGCAACTTTAGTTGGTAACTCACCAGAGATAATTTACCGTCATTATGCAGGGCAAAGTCGAGAGATTGTGGTGCCAGATTTTTGAGTTAGGGGTAAATGAGATTCCCACTAATTTAGAATGGCTACCAACATCTACAGAACAAGTCAATCACGATAAACCATTAACTCTTAACGCGATTGATGCGTTTGTGATTGCTTGGCAAAGAAGCATGATACGTATCAATCGCCCGATGATGAGCAATTGGATCGTGACGATTATGTAACCAATCTTGGATTAATTCAAGATTGTAAAGAATACAGCGACTATTAACTCTTACCCAATGGCTTCCTTCGATCCATGTGCCATCAAGCCGATATTTTTTGAGCGTAGCGCAACTTAAACTTAGCTTCTAGGCAAGCCAAATGTTTATTAGCAAACTGAAACATCGTGTTTTTGTTCCTAAATACAACAACTATGTAGGCACCGGGAGCGAGTATTGAATTTATGATTTTACTAAAACAGGCATTGTCTTGAAAAGTTTGCTCTTAGGGGAAACCCCAAGCCGCAACTTTATGTCCTAATGTCCTAACGGACACGCCCTCGCCGCACGCTCCGAAGACCGCTGTTTGAAACCCCATTGACAAATTGAGGGGTTACTACTGCCCACTGCCGCTCCCGTCTGCCGGGTGGAGTACTCCACCGGCGAGCTTCGCCACTTTCCACTGCCCTTCATATTAAATACTTGTGAGTAAAACTTGTACTCACGCTGATTATTTAAAGTCTCAAATTTTCGTTTCAACACCACAAAAACGAAAAAAGTACTGACTTCCAATAAAATTCACGGCTCTTCAATTATCCGAATCGAGCAACTAAATAACACACCATCATTTCTTCTAAATTATTTATATCTTCGTTGGCTTTTTTTAGCAATTTTTTCGTGATGAAATAATTTACAGCAAAAATCAAGCCGTATCTCTTTATGCCTATTTCCTATAAAATTATACGTAATAGATTAGGCATTAATATTCATTATAAATACTCAAATCAAGGGATACATCGATATTAGATGATTAGACATTTAAGAATTGAAGTGTCTAAATATATAGCTAATAACCGAATACTGAACTTTATTTAGTTTTTTAAAACTATTTCTCTAAAATTGCCCAAGTTGTTAATATTAATAGCTTATATCGATTTATTGTGCTGATTTAGGATAAATAGGCTAAGTTTATATGTAATATTTTTGACGTTGGATATTTATAGAAAATCGCGCATTATAATTTAATTTTATTGCTGAATGTAGTAGGTATTTATTAAAAAACATGAACGGATAATCGTGAAGCCAGCAAACAGATTCATACTTTTATTTCTAATACAAGTAAGAAAAAATGAGAACAATCTACCGTATCAAAGTAGGAGATTCTCATTTACGTAGTTATATTTAAAATTGATTACCAAGTATTTGTATCAAATATTGTAAAGATGAAAATACATAATACATGGAATGCATTTATTTAATAGAAATTAATAAATAAAGAATAATTTTTTATTCCTTTTGGATGATTTGTTTTGAATAGAATGCATTCAATATTTGAAAATAAGTATTAAGCGCGACACCCGAAAATTACTTAAATATTTTTTGTTTTGTTTGAATAAGCGGGTGCATATTTTGTATTCAAGCACAACAACTATTCGGGTGCGAGATTCACTGAAGTCTGAACATGAAAACGATAAGAGATCTTGCTCAAATTAGCTCGGACGTTCTTTGTAATTCTGGGATTAACTTGAAATGTACGCAATGCAAATTTACTGCGGGAGCAAGGCAGTATTGCGAATTATTTATGCCGTTAAACTATTCTAGGTAATGTACAAATGAATAATCTTATAAAGCAAGAAATACTGGCTCAACTAGAGTCAGAAGAACAGTTTCCTGTGGATTTCGATATTTATTGGCAATGGTTGGAATTTAGTACAAAAGGTAATGCAAAACGGGCATTTGAAAAAGCTGGATTTACTATGGGGGAAGACTTTGACCATATTATCCGAAATGATAATATGGTTAAACGCTTTCAGGGAGGAGGCGTTCAGTTGGAAAAACTGATGCTGACAATCGACTGTGCTAAATCATTTGCGATGATGGCGCGAACGGAAAAAGGTCGAGAAGTGAGAAAGTGGTATTTGCAATTAGAGAAAGAGTGGCGTTCCCAAAAACAGAAAACATTGCAATTTGGGTTAGAGGTTAATCAAAAATTATCCAAATTTTTAGAAATTCAATGTCAAATAGAGTGTCAGCAACGTATACTTTTAGCTAAAACTGAACATTTAACTGAGTCGTTTGAAGCTCACGATAAATGGTTACAAGGGATAGATGCAGAATTAGACCGTATAGAATCGCCCAAAGGGCATTATTTTACAGTTATTGGTTACGCAAATCTTCATAAAATAAAACTTGGTAAAACTCAAGCGAATAGTTTGGGAAGAAAAGCATCTGCTTATTGTCGTAAAAATGGAATGCGTAAAGAAGAAGTTTTTGATTCAATGTTTGGAACTGTTGGTAACTATCCCGCTTAAGCATTGGAATTTATTTTTCAGTCAGAAGG
This sequence comes from Rivularia sp. (in: cyanobacteria), assembly GCA_965234645.1. Lineage (GTDB taxonomy): Bacteria > Cyanobacteriota > Cyanobacteriia > Cyanobacteriales > Nostocaceae > Rivularia. The sequence continues at coordinate 3,358,550 of OZ248344.1, forward strand.
GCTGCTGACCAAGACAGGCAGTCGGCAGTTGGCAGTGGAAAAACCAGTTTCGGGGCTGCTTTAAGGGTTTAAAGCCTCCAAATTTATTTATGAGATTAGAAGAGCCCACTGCCCTTCATATTAGTTGATGCGCGATAGCGTATGCGTAAGCGCAAATCCACGTTCACGAAGTGTCCTGTATGCGTAAGCGCAAATCCGCGTTCACAAAGTGTCCCGTATGCGTAAGCGCAAATCCGCGTTCACGAAGTGTCCTGAAGGGAAGCGTCTCGAAATGATTTTGTAGATAAGCTTTTGGTACTGCGATCGCAAACTGAAGTGGGTGAGTGGAACTGTCGTTTAATTACCGAGGATGGCAATCCAGAAAATGGGAATTACAAATCTCTAGCTGTCTACCTACATGGGGTTTGGTCATTGATGTCCCGCTATTTTAAAAATAATCTACCCTACAGTCAAAAAATGATTCGGCAGCAAATAGAGAAATTGGGAGGAAAGACTTATAGCAAGCAGAAATTTCATTGTGACAGGGATTCTTCTATAACCTATCAGCGGCTGAAAGTCAACGTTAGGGCTGATGTGGATGGGGAAATTATTTTACCGAAAGCGCCAGAGATGGTAACTCGTAGTTGTGTAGAAATTCCCATTGAGTTACTCCAAGAGCGATTATCTGGCTTTGAATCGGGTTTTGAGCGATGGGATGTTATGAGAAGGCAATCTCAATAAAAAACAATTTACTATTTCTTCCCACTGCCGACTGCCCTCTGCTTTTCTTTGATAAATGCCAGTTACTATAAGAGCCAAACAAGTAATATGCCTTCATGCCCTAAAGTAGTAACTACCTACAATCATTACAGGATAAGCATTTTAACTAATTATCAAGCTTTAGTTACTACAGTTGATAAATAATCATCGCAAAATATCGAAATATCAAAAACGGCATGAAAAAACAAACTTCCGTTTAAAAAACTCTTTCATTGCCTAAAATATAAATAAACCCCCCATTTTATAAAAAACTGATAATTAAAGAAACAAGAACTTTATTCTCAATTGTTTAATTGTTAATTCAGGCATTCTTGCCCTCCGCAGTTGCTTCAAGCGGGGGAACCCCGCCAACGCACTGCTCTCTTAATTTATTTATGGAGATAAATTTAAACAGTCGCGGAGTTCAAGCCCCTGGATTTATCCGTGGGGCAATAATTGCGTTGGCGTAGCCTCTCCCTATGGAAGAAATTGCGTTGCTTGCTTCTCGCGATAGCGAGTATTGATAATTGCGAATTGTGTTGACTCCTGGCTCCTCAATTCTTATAAAGGTAAGATACCGCTTTCATGCGAACAGATAAAGTTATATCCTTGTGAATCAATATGATTCGCATTTTTTTGCTATCAAGGAATAATTTGACGATTTTTGTATTTATTTACTATTTAAACAGTAATTACAGTAACGGTCGTAAAATAAACTCTGAAACTCCCTAATCATCAAGATTTTATTAGTTACTATTACATATTTTTTTTAATAAATTAGAGTAACTGTAATCAAAACTACCAATGCATAAAATATCATTGTTTTCTCTGTGTACTACAGAAGTCAACTTGTAACTTATAATCTCTAATTTAGACATAAATACGTTAAAAAATGAAATAAAATATACATTTAATTCAATTTTTAGTCATCTATACATAGAATAAAAGTCATTTATTTAACTAAAAATCAAATTATTTAATGAGAGAAAAAAACAAGTTGAATATCTGACAATTGGATGATGTAAATACAATTAAGTAAGAGTTATCAAGTAAATAGAAAACTTTGTAACTTGATGAATTTATGCTTTCCAAAGCGTCTAAAAATTCCGAATCGCGCCAAGGAGACTATTACCCTGAAGCTTTTATTAGTATGCCCTCTGGGCAAGCTACGCGAACGTCTTTGGTAATACGAACTGGATTATTTGTTGCTTTACTCGACTCAATTATCAATCCAAGTTTGAGTAGTTTTACTACGACAGGGTTTTTGATATCTGGAGTAGTCGCAATCGCTTGGCGAACACGTTTAGAAGCGTTATTAAAAGCTATTACAAAGTTTTCTAAGCGATATAAAATAACTTCATCTGCATTAACAGTTTTAGGAACCTTCTTACTGTTAGACGCTCTATCAACTCCAGCACAAGCGCAGTTTTTCCAAAACGCAGAAACCTGGATGAGCGGGCAGTTTGCGGGTGCAGATGAAGCTATTGTTTTATCGTTTAACGTACTGCGAGGATTGTTCATTCTTTACTTAGGAATCTCTTTAGTAAAGGTGATTCAAGCGGCAAGAAACGATGAAGATTGGCAAAATTTAGCGCGAACACCAATGATTATTTTAATTGCAGTAACGGTAGGAGATATTCTCACCAATTTAATTGTTGGAGGTGGCGGTGGTGCTGCACCTGGAGGTTAAGAGGGCAGGGTGAAGAGGCAGGGGGCAGGGGGCAGGGGGCAGGGAGCAGGGGGAAAAGAATTTCTACAAGAATAGTGGGTAGTGTATGGATTCAGATAGACCCAAGTATCGTAAAGTTAACGTTACTTTAGGGAAACAACCATCAATCGGACCGTTCCCCGCAGACCAATTAATCCCCTGGGCAATGATTAGCGGTATTTCTTATTATCTTGCTCACGGTTTATTCAAATTAAATTGGGTTTGGACTTGTTCTATAGCAGCTTGGGGAATAGCAACATGGTGGATTCTGACAGCCAATGGCGCTTGGCGTATTTTAGCTAAATTTGTTGCAACTCCAAATTGGACGAGAATTCGTTGTTTGTATAAACCAGTAATGAATTCAAAACAAGTAAAAACATCAAAAAATAGCAAATTCCACAGGTGAATTTTAAATCAAAAGTTGGTAAGCAAATTGTTGATAATGGAGAGCAAAAAGTCCGATTGACACCTCTTGAAGATTCATTTGCGCTAGTCACCATGTTGCAAATAAATCTACAAGGTAGGTCAGTGGGAGCTTATCTTCTACGCAAGGGAGTTGATAGCTATATAATTCAATTTGGATTTGAATGTACGGGTATTCATTCCACTTTGCGAACAGAACAAATTGAACCAATTTTTAATTCAATCGAATCGGGATTAAAAGATTTACCACCTGGAGAACGGTTAACTATCCGTCTGAGTTCTTTTACTGACGACACCACCAAACAGCAGCAACTAAAAAATTTAAGCGACACCGTACCCAACAAAGAACTGCAATTTCTCTTAATGGGAGAACGATTACGAACACAACAACTAACAGAAAAAGGAGTTCGCAAACCAAAAAAACTACACCTTTATTGCACCTACACCATTGAAACCAATAGCACGGGTACAACTGATGCAATTGAGAAAATTCTTTCAAAAGTAGAACGTTCTTGGAAATCGTTTACAGGAGAAATCAACGAACTTCAATTCATCGCTATCGAACGATTAATACACACATCATTTACTGACGGATTCCAACTATGGGAACAGTTGATATCAAACAAAATGGGGCTAGATATCCGCCCCTTAAATGCCGAACAACTTTGGTCAGAACTTTGGCAGCGATTTAACAACACACCACACCGTCCAATTCCACAACTTTTAATTCTCGACGAAAACGGACTTCGTGAAGAAATTTATTCGGATGTAGCACCTACATCTTTCCTCATGGAGTCTTCTGATTCAATTCCCATCGCAGATAGACGTTGGGTGCATCTCAAAGATAAATATATTGCAGCCCTTACCTTCGTGGATAAACCCGGTGGTTGGGTTGATAAACAACAACAACTTCGTTATTTATGGGAGGTTTTATCAAGGGAGCGAGTTTACGACACCGAGATTTATTGTCAGCTGATGCGGGCTAATGAAACGCTAGTAAAAACAAATATGCAGCGTTTAACCAAACAATCAAATACATCTGCTGCATTGGCTCAAGACAAAAACTCGGTTGATGTAAAGTCTTTACTCAATATCAAAAAGTCCATTGCCGCCCAAGAAGAACTTTATGAAGGTTCTGTTCCTATCCACGTTGCAACGGTGTTTTTGGTATATCGTCAAACTCGCGAACAATTAGACGAAGCTTGCCGTTATCTGCAATCATGCTTTCTACGTCCGGCTTGGATTGTTAGAGAAACGGAGTACCCCTGGCGAATTTGGTTGCAAACTTTACCCATTGTTTGGGAACGCTTAATGACCGCACCTTTTAATAGAAGGTTAGTTTATTTGAGCGGTGAAGTGCCGGGATTAATCCCAATCGTGCGTACTAAAGCTGGTGATGATAGCGGTTTTGAATTAATTGCAGAAGAAGGAGGGACACCCGTTGAACTAGATTTGTACAACCAGCATAAAAACTTGGGATTATTTGCAACAACCCGTGCTGGTAAAAGTGTTTTAGCTTCTGGAATTCTTACTCAAGCATTGGCACATGGGATGCCAGTCGTAGCAATGGATTATCCGAAGCCAGATGGAACCAGCACTTTTACAGACTACACCCAATTTATGGATAAAGATGGGGCGTACTTTGATATTGGGAAAGAATCAAGTAATTTGTTTGAATTGCCCAATTTACGTTCCCTTGCTCCGAAGTTGCAGCTTGAAAGGTTTGAGGATTATAAAGATTTCCTTGCTACTGCAATCATGGCAATGGTTTTAGGTGGTAAAGGGACGCAATCTCAAAATATTAGTGATGCGGTGCGTTCAATTATTGCTCTGGCTTTAAAAGCATTTTTCTCAGATGATTTAATTCGCGATCGCTATGCGGCAGCCTATACAAATGGCTTTGGTTCTGATGAATGGTTTGCAATTCCAACATTGCATGACTTTTTAAGTTTTTGCTCCCATGAGCGGTTGCAGCTTGAAGATAATACTGGGGATAGTAAAGCTGCTTTAGAAACAATACGGCTACGTTTGCGATTTTGGCTTTCATCACGAGTTGGACAAGCTTTAGCAAAGCCCTCAACCTTCCGCAGTGATGCACGTTTACTTATCTTTGCATTACGAAACCTATCCAATGATGAAGATGCGGCTGTTCTAAGTTTAAGTGCTTATAGTGCAGCATTGCGTAGAGCCTTAGCGGCTCCTGCGAGTATCTTTTTCATTGATGAAAGTCCAATTTTATTTGAATATGACTCAATTGCGGCTTTGGTAGGTAGGTTATGTGCAAATAGAGCAAAAGCAGGAATTAGGGTAATTCTATCCGCTCAAGACCCAGATACGATTGCGAAATCTCCGTCAGGCTCGAAGATTTTTCAAAATTTAACTACTCGGTTAATTGGGCGGATTCAACCCACTGCCGTTGATAGTTTTACAACCATTTTGAAATATCCTCAAGAAATTATTGCTCGTAATGCCACAGAAAGCTTTTTCCCAAAAAAGGAGGATTTGTACTCGCAATGGTTGCTAGATGATAACGGAATATTTACTTTTTGTCGCTATTATCCATCGCCTATTTTATTAGCAGTAGTAGCAAATAATCCCCAAGAACAAGAGAAAAGAACGCTTTACTTGTCAAAATATCCCTCGAAGTTTGTTGCGTTGACTGAGCTTTCTAAACAATTAGTTGAAGCAAACAGAATATGAAAAAACTACACAAATTTACCATTAGCTTAGTTGGAATTAGCTTTATATCAATAGTGAGTATGAGCAGTGCTTATGCTCTTGAAATACAGAATCCCTTAACCGCATTAGTTGAGCAAACCCGCTCTCTTAATAAATATATTTCCTCAACAATCTCTCGGAAATTAGACAATTTAGCGGAATCCTTACAAGGGGATTTACAAGCAGTAATTTCGGAAGCTACTGGTGTATTGGGTTTACCGGATGCAATAAAAACTAGAAATGAAGTTGAAGAAATAGCATCTGATAGCAATAATGCAGTTAATAGCGTTGATAAAGCAACTAACGAAATCGACCGACAAATAACCCGTGCTGATTCAAATACTAGCTTGAGTAAAGAAGGTCAGGAAAATATGAAGGCGCAAGTTGAAAAAACACAAACATCAATTGAACGAGTCTCCGTCTTTTCTGATGCTGCTCAGAATGATGTTGTTACTCAAAATGTCATGAAACGTATTGCTCAACAAAATACTCAAATTACGGGAATTTTGGGTGCAATGAGAACCGATGGGTTGAAATCTAAACAGTCACAAGATTTGGCGAATCTTAATTTGACTAATATTTCACGTTCCTTAGATGGTCAAAATCAAGCGAATCAAAAAGAAGTTGTTGGTCAAGGTTTTAGTAATTTAAGAACTGCTGCACAGGCACGTCTTTTTTAGGCAGGGGGCAGGGAGCAGGGAGCAGGGGGAATCAAGAGTCAGTGGAGCAGGGAGCAGGGAGCAGGGAGCAGGGGAGAAAAATAAGAGCAAGGCAGACTTTTATTGGTTGTAAATGAGAACGAAAGACACAGATAAACAATAATAAATATTTTTTCTTCCCCCTTTCACTCTGCCCCCCTGCTCCCTTGCCTCTTCTATGCTTCAGCCAAATTAGCACAAACAGAACGCGATGAACGACGAATTTGGTCAGTTAAAGAATAACGTTCTTCAACCGGAAACTTCTTGGATAATTCATAAATTGTCATGGCTGCATCGAATGCCATTTTGTAAGCTTCGAGTTCTTCATGACTCTTTATCGGTGGTCTTCCCATCCCCCTGCCCCCTGCTCCCTGCCCCCTGCCTTCTCATTATCCCACTCCTTGCTCAAGCACAACCAGAAAATCCTGGTCAAGCTGCTTCTACGATAACTGAAGATGGAGTTGCTGCTAGCGAAGCTGTTGCACAATCAATTGATAGGCTTTGGGATGACGTTTTAGGTGGTGGTTTATATAGCGCGATCGCAAATCTCGGAATCTTCTTTGCAGTCGGCACTCTCCTAATTTTCATAGTCCAATGGACGAAGGAAATGATTGATGGTGACAGTTCCAAAGGATTCACCGAACTAATCTGGACAATCGTTGTTATTGTTTTACTTGCAAATAACGGTCAACAATTAATAGCTGTAACTAAAGGCTTGAGAGGAATAATCAACCAAACCAATCAAACACTTTTGGTTTCTACCTCTGCTTCCATCCAACTCCAAGAAGCATATCAACTCTTAATGCTCAAAACTGGTAAAACAGACGCAATTGAATCGTTGATTAATCAATGTAATACCATTGCCGACCCAACACAACAGACTGAGTGTTTGCAAAATGCAGCCCGACAAGCAAAGCAAATTGAAGCAGAAGCCCAAACTAATAACCGCCCATCTTGGCTATCAAATGCCAGCGATTTTTTCAACACCAATATTTTTCAGTTAGCAGTACGTGGTTGGCTACTTGCACTTGCAGCAGCCTTTCAATGGATAATCGAAATTTGTATGTTATTGACTGCATTACTCGGACCTTTAGCTGTTGGAGGTTCCTTACTTCCCGTCGGTCAAAAAGCTATTTTTGCATGGTTAACTGGTTTCTTCTCGGTAGGAATGATAAAACTTTGTTTCAATATTATTTCCGGTTTGGTTGCCACAATGGTACTGAATGCTGATAATAACGACCCAATGATTTTTGCATTTGCAATTGGTATTCTTGCCCCCATTTTATCTGTAGTTTTAGCAGCAGGTGGTGGGTTAGCAGTTTTTAGAAGTTTTTCCAGTATTGCGAGTTTCGGTCTTTCTACATTTGTAACAAGAATTGTTAGTAGGTAGATATAGATATGACGGATTTAGATAAAATTTTAGCTCCAAATAGAAGACTAAAATTCTTAAATCGTGCTGATAAAAAGTTGACAACTGGCGATACTTTAGCATTATTTGCGGTTGGGACTTTTGGATTGCATCTGATAACATTTTTTATGCTTATATTACTTTACGGTTCTTACTCACAATTAAATAAAAAACCACCACCTTCTTTAGTGCAATTAGAAACAGGTAAAGCAATTCAAGTTTCACCGTTAGGAAATACTGAACGAACCCCTCAAGTAGTATCCCGTTTTGTTTCTGACACCATGATTTTAATGATGAATTGGTCGGGAACACTACCACCTACAACCGTTGAAGAAAACGCGAAACCATTACAAGACAAGGGTGTAGATATGGTCGAGCGTGGTTCGAGAGGAAGTAAGGTTACATCCGGAGCATGGCAAGCATCTTATGCATTATCAGAAGACTTCCGTAAGGAATTTCTACAAAAACTTGCTTCGATGACACCGCAGGGAGTTTTTAAAGGTACAACTCAAGTAGTTTTAATTCCACTGTCTATTGAATCACCTACCAAAATTGAAGAAGGAAAATGGAAAGTAAAAATGATTGCTAATTTGAATGTATTTGATCAAACTAATAATTTGGGAGAGGTGATTCCGTTTAATAAAGAAATATTTGTCAGAGCAGTAGTTGCTCCAGAATCACCTGTTAATACAAGCAGTTTAGCAACAGTGATTTATCAAGTACGTGCTAGTGGATTGGAAATTTATGCGATTCGGGATTTACAAGCGGAGAATTTATAATGGATGAACAATCTAAAAGTGAAAATGAGGAACTAGATAGTAATTGGAATCAAGCAAGCTTTGCAAAACTACTGGGTTTTTGTGATGAGAATCAACCTGAGTTTAGCGAACAAGAAGAAAATAATAAAGATGAAACACACAATCAAACTTCAAATCCAATTGCAACTCAAGAATTATTTGATGACCCCCAAGTAGGAAGAACTCAACCGAATTTTTATAGTAATCCTTTTGCCAAATTTGGTGCAGTTGGTTTGGTCATGCTGGTTGTATTTGGTGCTGCTGCTACAGTTTTAAATACTATTATGTCAGGTAAACCTAAAATTGCACCGACAACAGAATACTCTAAGCAATCCAAACCTAAAGTAGAAATTGCTGACAATCCTCAAGAAACTGAAACCGGAAGGTTAAAAGCAGAGTTAGCACTGTCAACACAAGCAGAAAAAATCAAATCTGTGGAACGTGCTAAAAGTCCTAAAACTATTGTAAATAAACCATTGCCTAGCAAAAAGCTAAGTCAACCATCCGTAACTCGAAGTGCTTCAACTGAAACATTTAATGAACCCATTCGGCGTTCAATAGCTTCAAGACAAGTACCCAGAACTCAAGTTCCGTATATACCTCGTCCAATACCTCAACCTGTAAGATATAGTCCTCCTATTCCTCCTGTGAGCATTCCATTAGTACGTCAATTTCAGCCAGTTGCAAACAAAGTCAGCAAACCAATTAACTCTCCTATCGAAGAAAAAGCTGACCCGATGGAAGAATGGCTAAAAATTAGTCGTTTGGGAAGTTACGGTAGCAGCATAATTGCAACTAATACTGATGACGAGCAAGATAATGGAAATACGGTTGAGAATGCCATACCAGAACAACAACAACCAGCAATTCAGAAGGCTACTTTAGTATCAGCAGTCCAGACATCACAAACAGCAAACAGTGATCAACTAGAGCCGCTCTACAGTGAAGAAGCAGCAATTATTGGATATCAAAATGACTCTCAGTTAACAGTGGGTGCGTCTGTTAGCGGAAAATTGATCACACCTTTAACTTGGAGTAGATACCAGAATAATGAATCTAAAAATAAATCAGAAGGCGAAAAATTTATCATAAAACTGGAGGAACCATTAAATACGCAATCCGGCTTTGTCGTTTTACCGAAAGGCTCTCGAATAGTAGCGACTCTTGACAACGTTAGCGAAGCAGGGTTTGTCTCCCTCCAAGCAACTCAGGTGGTAACTGATGGTAAAGAATATAATCTACCTCCAAATGCGATCGCAATTCGTGGCAACTCTGGTCAACCTCTAATTGCATCTCGTTTGAACAGTAATAAGGGAGAAGTTGCACGACGAGATGCAGAAACCTTTGCAGTAGGCTCTTTGGCAAAAATCGGTAAAGTTCTCAACCAACCCAAAGAAGAACAAATATCAACGAGTAGTGGATTTGGTAGTACGAATTCTTTTTCTTCAGTTAGAAGAGGTCGAGAAAACATTCTGGGAGCAGTTTTAGAAGGAGGATTTGAACCGTTAACTCAACAAATTCTCAAACGCAATCAGCAAGCATTACAAGAAATTCAACAACAAGAAGATGTTTGGTATGTCAAAGCTGGTACGAATGTGCAGGTATTTGTTAATCAATCTTTTCAATTTTAAAAACTTTTAGTCATGAAGATTTTTCTGCGAAATTTAACTATTATTTCGACTGCGTTTGCTTTTAGTATTTTTTGGCAACCTGTAAAAGGTGAAACGATAGGTAATAGAGTAAAGAGTGTTTCAGTTAATGTTGCAACTGGGAATAGTTCACAAAGTATACCAAAAATAGAGTTATCACCAGGATATGGGATGAACATTTCATTTATTAGAAATGGTGAAATCGTAGAGAAAGTATGGTTAGATAATCCGACATTTGCATCTCTCGATGTTGACGGCTGTTTATCCGTAGAAGGGAAAGAATGTGATAAAGAAGGAGCAACGGTAGTACATCTACGACAAATCACGCCGTTAAAAGTACCGCAGTTACCCAACTCTAATACAAGCTTACTGACTGTTGTTGCAAAAGGTAAATTGGGAAGAAAAGTATATTTATTTCAGGTAGATATGAGTGATAAAAAACCTAATTATCATACTATCGAAATTACACCTGATATCAATACATCTCCAGAAACAACCGATTTTTATAATATCAAAAATAGTAATACATTACAGTCTCTTAGTAGAGGGTTGAAAATTATCAATAATCAAGGATTAATTAGTAGTGAATCTCGCTTATGGTCAAGAATAAGAACCCTTTTAATCAAGATAAGAATGGGAGAATCTATAAATAGTGCTGCTCGTCAAAGCGGTATTTCGATGGAGTTAGTGAATCGATTAATTGAGTTAGGAAGCCTTGGAGGCAGGGAGCAGGGGGAGAGTATTTTTCAATAATTGACTTGTAGTAAGCAAAAAAAATTAGGTGGTTATTCATATCATGAAATTACTAAAAAAGCGTTTAATATTCGTCTCTGGATTAAGTTTATCACTATTAATTTCTGGTACTATTCTTATCTCCTTGCAACAAAAATCTATATCTAATCCTCCATCAACAAAAACAGAAATTCCTACGGTTGAATGGCAAAACACTCGTTTACCAGATTGGAATCAAATTACGTTTTCTAAAATGCCAGCGATTACCGAATCCGGCTCATTCCAAGTACCTAATAATGTTACCTCGGAATTAGAATATGACCCGTCTCGTAGTTGGAATGTAGGACAAACACCCGATTCATTTACGATGTTAGGTGATTTTCAGGACTCTTTTGAACTCCAAGAATTTTCACTCGCTGATATTTCTCAAATTGCTAACTCAAATTTACAGAAAAATAGTTTGGAGAATTTTGGTGTCGTCAAACTTCAAAATTTAGACAGTTTGGTTAAAGCAATACCGGAGTTAAAGGAATGGACAATAGTAAGTGTCAAACCAATTTTAGATTTACTATCACAAAATTTATCCCAGTCATTTAACGCGAATCAAACTATCGATGATTTACTTAAAAAATCTCCCCATCTGGGTAAATTGAATTTTGAATCTTTGGATTTAACATCTTACAATCTCGATTCAATTCCGGGATTATCTACAACTCCGATTGCTAGCTTTGATCAATGGCAAGGAGTTTACATTGATGAGGTTCCAGGATTGAGCGATGTACCATTTTCTCAATTCCCAAATCCTGCTAACCCCGTAGGAATGGAAGTTGGGATAGTAGATATTGCCTTTGCAACCGATGAACAAAAACGAAATCGAACTATTTCAGGTAGTAACAAAGAAGGATTTGCAGTTCCTTGCGAGCAAGATTGCGCTCATATTGAATTATCGGGTTCTCCTGCTATTAAAGGTAAAGCTTGGATTAGCGGTAAATATCAGTTAGTTAAAGGTGGAAAAGGTATTCTTGGTTCGGTTAATGGTGGAAAAGAGCCAACTGGTAGAAATTTATTTGGTGATGCTTTTAAAGTTGCTGTGTGGGATGTCTCGGAAGTTGATGGAAAGATATCTCAATCGTTATTCTTCCGAGTTTGTATGCGGAATAATTTTATTGACTTGGGATGTACTCCGTATTTTATCGGTCCTGTTCCGTTTATGACTTATAAGGAAAAAGAAGCAATATTTTTGGGTCAGATTGATTCTAATAAAAATGGAATCTCTACTCCTACAGGTTTAAAAAGTAGTGGATTTACTTTCTATAATTCTCCAATTATTAACGGTGAGAAAGAAAACAACCTATCTAATTTAATGCCAGTTTTAAAAGAAGATTGCAAAAATGTTCATTCATCTGGTACTAATCGTGATGCTTTAAATTCTGCATTATCAAATGTAGAAAATAACTATAGCTTTGTGGGAAATTATGTTTGCGATAATTCTCTTAATTGTGGTAGAGCGCTTGGTGCAATGCATTTTATGTCTTCAAGTCCGGAAGTACGGAAGATTATCACTAGTAAACCAGGTGGAAAAGAGTTTTTAAAAAAGTTGGATGTAGGAGAAACAGTTACTTCTTTGGAGATGACACAGTATTTCTCACCGCAAGAACAGCACTCTTTAATGGAATCAGAAACCAGCAATTTACTGTCAATAGCATCGCAGCAAACTGACTCAAGCATAGGTAAACCTTTTACTGGAGATAGATTAGTTGAACGTGCGTCTCAAATGCATTTTGCAGGTACAAATATTCCAATTGATTCACAAGTTAGTGATTTAAGTAAAGGAATTTCAGTTAAAGAATATGGAAAAAATACTAATTATCAATACAAACAGAATTTAAAATCAATGGATTGTTTATAAAGAAGGCAGGAGGTATTAGTTTGTTCTTCTCGTTCAAGGAAGAAGACAAAAGCTTAATATGTCCTTCTTAATGAAAGTTAGAACCATAAATCAAAACTTGCTCTTCCAACTCCCTTCAGCAAAGCTGCCCTCTGCCACCTGCCTTTCTTAAAAGATTAATTATGCAATCAAATATCTATCGATTTTCAAAATTACCACTGAGTAAAAATAAAATCATCGCTTTATTTTTATTTATTATAGTGATGATTTTTACTGTATCGGCTTTACATACAAGTTTATCTAAAAATAGCCCTAGATTAACTTGGGAGAGTGCAGAAATAGTTGTACCACAATCTCTTTTAAAACAGGTTTTATCTCAAAAATCAACTCGCCATTTAGATATTTCATCAATCAAAGTGATGCAAATTTCATCCCACGATGCTGGAAATTTGTATATTTTTGATTATGGTTCTCCTCAACTTTGCGGTGTTGGTGGGTGTTTATATTCAGTTTATGACATACATGGTAAGGCAGTTTTAGAATTTATTGCTAATCCCTATCTTCCAGTAGCAGAAAAGCTTGTTCAAGTCTCCGAAACCGTGAACCAAAGATTTCCTTGTTTGAATATTACTCAAAGTACAGACACAGATAAATTATTATCTCAAACTGAATTTTGTTATCAACAAGGTAAATATATTCGCTTAAATCAAGATTTCGTATCTGGAGGTAAGCATGAATAACAATTTTCCCCAAGTACAACAACCGTTAACAACACCGCAAAATTCTCAGATTGATAAATTGGCTGATTTGATGAAATCACAATCTGGGTTAGTGCTGTTAGGTTGTTTTGCTAGCATTGGGATTTTAAAATTAATAAAGGGAAGTAATCATAAGGGTAAAGTTGCTACTAGTTATTGGGGTGGTAGTCGAGAAAAATCCCAAGCAGCTAAAAAAGCTAGAGAGCAGATATCTAAACCAACTCGTAATTCTGTCGGATTATATGTTGGAACTCCAAGTCATATCAGGAATACCTTACAACAACAATGGTATTCTCGCGGTTTACTTAAAACCAAGCCAGCTTTTAATCCCACATTCCTTTCTTCAAATTCAACTCTTTACGTTCGCGATGCTCAAAGGGGAATAGCAGTTATTGGTGCAGCTGGTTCTGGTAAAACTTTCTCTGTGATAGACCCCTTAATCCGTAGCACATTTGACCAAGGTTTTCCTATGCTGCTGTACGATTTCAAATTTCCAGCACAAACTAAACGAGCTGTAGCATACGCAATGAAACGGGGTTATTCAGTGAGAATATTTGCACCTGGGTTTGCAGAAAGTGAAACTTGTAATCCTTTGGATTTATTAAGAGATGAAGAAGATGCGATCGCAGCAGGACAACTTACACAAGTTATCTCACGCAACTTTGATAGAGGTGCAAACGCTAGCAGCGATAAATTCTTTGAGGAGGCTGGAGATTCTTTGGTGGAGGGGATTTTACTTGTTACCAAAGCTATTAAAACTTTAACTGGAGAGGAAAAATATTGCGATTTGATGATGGCACAAGCAATTTTATCCTTGCCAAATCTTGCAGCTAGACTCGAAGCAGCATCAAAGGAGAAATTGAAAGTTTGGACTTCTCGACCATTATCGCAGTTAATCAGCGTCAAAGATTCAGAAAAGACTGCTGCATCAATCATCGGTACAGCACAACGAATGTTTCAGCGCTTTCTCAAACGGGATTTTGTCGGTGCATTTTGCGGTCAAACAACGTTACCGCTTGATTTAGATGGTAAGCAACTAATTATTTTTGGTCTGGATAGAAACAATAGAGATATTGTTAGTCCTCTGCTTGCTGCTATTTTACACATGATTGTGACGCGAAATATCACCCGCACCGTACCGCGTACAGACCCTTTAATTGTAGCTTTGGATGAGTTACCGACGTTCTATTTACCAGCGCTTGTCAACTGGTTAAATGAAGGACGTGAGGATGGTTTTGTGGGTATTTTAGGTTATCAAAATATTGCTCAACTGGAGAAGGTTTACGGGAAAGAACTATCACGAGCAATTTTAGGAGGTACTGCAACCAAATTTATTTTCAATCCTCAAGACCCTGAATCTGCAAAGATTTTTAGCGATTACTTAGGAGAAATGGAAATCAAATTTAATTCTAAATCTCGAAGTATGGGGAAAGGTGGTGGTGGAAGCAGTAGCAACGAACATCATCAAAAGCGGCATTTATTGGAACCAGCACAGTTTGCCAAAATGGGTACGGGTAGAGCGGTAATTATCAATCCAGCTTACACCCGTGGCACAGAAGCATATGTGCCTTTGTTACACAAGTTGAAAGTTCCGGCTGCTGATATTGATGAGATGAATTGGTCGGAAAGTAAATGGGATTTTGTGCGTAAGAGACTAATTGAAAATAATGGCTTACAGGTAAGTGATACTCAACGCTCCGCACAGTTTTTAGAACGTAGAGAGTTGGCAGAGAAATTATTTCCTTTACCCACTGATGGTGGAGATTTAGCTTCACCGGAAGAATTAAATAACATATTTTAAAGGAGGCAGGTGGCAGAGGGCAGGAGGGAAGATAAGAAAGAAAAAAATTAAGTTTTTAGATTACGAGTGTTTCGATAGTCTTTGTTATATTTATTTTACTTTAATAAAAATAACTATCTTAGATAATAATTAATAATAAATTTCATACCAATCCATGAAACAAAAAAATAAATGAATAAGTTTAATGTATTTTTTATCCCTCCTGCCTTCTGCCCTCTGCCTTCAAATAATTATGATAGAGAAAGAAATTAATTCTAATCCAGAAGTTTTTTCGGTTTTATCGCAATATCCTAAATGGCTATCAATGATTATTGAAGCTATTGATAAACCAATTTTAGATAAAGGTTATTGTCCCCAAGTCATTGAGATATTTGACCAACATGGTTTACTCGCTGGGAAAGTTCACGGGTTTTCTTCTTATGAATGTATTAGGAACATCAAACAAAAAAGTAATTTCAATGCTTGGCTAATTGATGGAGAATTAGCAGTATTTTATATTGGTTCTGAATTAGTTCTCAATCGCTTGGAGGGGAGGCAGGGTGCAGCGAAAAGTGCGGTCTTGGGGTCTCCCCAAGTGGAGCAACTTTTCAAGACAGGGGGCAGGGAGCAAGGGGGAATAAGAAATTAATTATAAATAGGAGTTGATTAGATGCCAGATATTTTTACAGTTAATGAAAATGATGCAACTGCAATGCAGCAACGTTACGAGCAATTAATTGAAGTATTGGTAAAAGCTGTATTAGATGTAAAGCAGGACTCAGATAAGCAAGGATTGAAAATATTTGATGGGGATAAATTAGTTTATGGACACGATAATAATCAATTTTGCGATGAAGTCTCAGGAATTAATGGACAACTTTTAAATCCTCAATTAATTGCACAACTACAACAATTGCGTTCCACCCCAGTTGGAGAAGTAGTAGATGGGGCAATTAATAAGAGAATTGAATTAGACGGTGAAGTAATTTTACAATCTGATAACAAGGGTAAGGTAATCGTTAATAATTTTCTGCTGCAAGAAGTTCTTATCAATAAAATACCCGACAATTTAGAATATTGGGATAATTTAGACAATATCAATCAAATTACTCAACCGGAATTGCCGCCAGCAGAATACTTTCGAGAAAATACAAACTTATCAACAGTCCCAGGTTCCACACGAGTAGCAGAATCATTACAATTATTAGAAGATAGTCCGTTGAAGACATTATTAAGTTCAGAAGTTGAACAATTAAAAGCAGAAGTAAAAGCATTGCAGCAAGAACGTAATTTATATCAGGAATTAATCGAACAAAGATTAAAGCAACCACAAAATACTTCATGGTGGCAGCAAATTGTTAATAATACGTCAACCGTTGTTTCGAGTGTCACTTCTGCCGTAAAAATAGGAGTGCGCGAATTTAAAGAGAATTCAAAACAACATCAATTTGCAGCATCAATAAAAAACTTATTTCAACTACAAACCCAACCAGGAGAAAATCAATATCAAGCAGGTGATTACCAAATCTCTCGGAATGGTTCGTTGTATGAAGTCAAAGATTCAGCAACGGATAAACAAATAATACAGTTTCGCGAAACTCCTTTAGGGGTAAAAGTGGAACAGGGTGATTTAGCTTCTTTAAATATCCGAGATATTAATTCCTTACAAAGTTCTCTACGAAAAAACGAACCAGTTCCTGCATCTTTTGCTCCAGTTGGAAAGCAGGAAGCTGAATATTTTGCTCGTATTGAAAGAGTCACTAATGCACTTGTACAATATGCTGCTGCACAACAACAAGATGTAGAAATTAATGGTCGATTTTCTTATAAATGGAAAGCAAGTACTGATGGTAATGTACAAATTGAAGCAAAAGATGGACGTGGTAGTTTACTTGAGAAAACTGGAGGACAGTTAACAAGTAATATGAATGAGCGGGATTTAATTTATTTTGAGCAGATTTTACCTAAATTAGAAGTAAGAAATCAAAATAAAGTAAAAAGTAACGGTTTAGAAAGATAATTTTACTATATGAAATTGTTTGAGTTGAATTTATTCATCGATTCTGGTGTTCCGATTATCTGTATAAATGCCCCTTTACCAGAAAGAATGAATGTATTAGAGAAAATTTATATTGAATGCTCTAAAAGTCGAAATATTCCTCTTTATGTATGGAATGCTGGTTGGGGCTGTTTTAGAGAACTAAAATATGATTCACATTCAAAAGTAAGCTTTATTAATCCACAAGCTCAACATAAAAATATATTTAGTAATTTTGATTATTTGTTGAATAGTGAAAATGCAGGAATTTTCGTATTTGAAAACCTATCATCCTTAGTCAGCATAGATTCTCCACAAATTATTTCGCAACTAATTAATATTTACTTTGAGTTGAAGAACAGTAGTAAATCAAAATATTTGGTGATTTTATCAACTGATGATGTTGAGTTTCCACAATCCTTAAGCAATTTAATTCCCAGTATTTCTTACCCGCTTCCCAATCATAAAGAAATTGCTAATTTAATAGATGAGTTTTTATGTGAATCATTAGAAAATGTTCATAAAGAAGCTTTAGTGAGTGCGGGTGCTGGTTTAACATTAGAGGAAATACGTTTAGGACTAAATATTGCACTAAACTCTTGTTCTCAATTGAGTTATGATATTTTCGCTCAAGATTTGCTTGAGTATAAAATAAACCGCTTTCGCTCAAATAATTTGAACTTTGTTGCTAAACCAAACTTTCCTGATTTTGGTGGTTTGGATTTACTTAAAAAGTATATAGAAAATGTCAAATATGACTTTTTACCTCAAGCACGAACCGCTAATATACCACTTCCTAAAGGTTGTTTATTAGTAGGACCACCAGGAACAGGAAAGACTTTATCAGCAAATGTGATTGCTAAAATACTAAGTTTTCCCTTGGTGAGCGTAGATACCGCTCTGGTTGTTGCGGATGGTGCAATTTATCTCAAGCGTTTATTGGAGCGGGTGGAAGCTTGCGCTCCTGTAGTGATGTATTTTGATGAGTTCGATAAGTTATTTGCTGCATCTAGTGAATCGGGAGAGGATACAAGCTCTCGCCAAATATTAGGAACGTTATTAACTTGGTTGCAGGATAAAATAAGCGCAGTGTTTGTAGTTGCAACTCTTAACCGACTGAATGCGTTACCCCCGGAATTAACCAGGGTGGGAAGATTTGATGAAATATTTTATGTAGGGTTTCCCCAAGCTATTGAGCGAAAAGAGATTTTGATGATGCATCTTGCGGCTTTTGATAAGCGTTATAAGAATTCAGATGTACTTACACAGAAAGAATGGCGAATTGTTCTTAATAAAACTGTTAATTGTACTGGTGCAGAATTAGCGCAAATGGTTCAGAAAGCTGCTCGTGCTAAGTTTCATCAAGGTCAAAAGATTGAGATTGGGTTATACGAACTGTTGGAGCAACGGGAAATTATGGTTCCTTTGTACGTGCGAGATACTGATAGAGTGTTAGCGATCGCTAATCGTGCAAAATATATCACCCAACCTGCATCAAGTCCTGATACATCAGTTTTTGCTCCTGCAATTACCAGCTTTTGGGGAGAAGCATCTTAGAGCGATGAAATACATTTTCACAAAATTTCATCAACCAAAACCGTCCCACCTTCTCGAAAGTCAATGCCTAAGTGATAATCTTGAAGTAAAGCTGTTCCAACAAGTGGACGACGACCCATTGCAAGAACTGCTACGTTACGCTGCATCCCATTCCATAAAATAGTTGCTAAAAAAACGTCAGTTGAAATGTTTGAATTATTCGCTTTCGTTGGCATTTATCTGTGTAAGATAGGTTAAGCCAAGTTTAGCTATCGCGGCAGATGGTAATGTTAAAAAACCTATCATACCAGTATCTACAACGAACTGAATTTCTATATTTGGAATTTCTGGGAGACATAGAATTATACCTATCTGAGCCTGAAGCCCAACAACAGTTCCATTTATCACTCTGTCATCCTAAATAATGTACCACCAACCGCATAAACGGCATTAAAACCGATTCTTTCCGACCAGAGCGCTGCTTTACTATTGTTTGCTTCGTAATTTTAAGCTCGTTACAACTAAATCATCGCCTCGGATCATATTCACCCGTTTCAATATTAATCGAGACAATTTTGCCGATATTATAAGAGTGTCTCGACTCTTAGACGAATGTTTGAGTCGTAGAGTTCTTTCCCACGTTTGGTAATTTCTTCATCACTAAGGTTGGGTTTAGACATAAAACGGTTGAACCTATGCTTCAAAGATCGGATACTTCTATCTTAACTTTAAACTAGAAGTTAGAATGAGATACATCCATCAAGTTCAAGTTTAATTATGCAGTTACATTCAAACATTTAGGGAGAAGTTTCTTCCTAAAAATTAAGAATCCTTAAAGATAAAAACTTATAGACAAGATATAATGACGATTGTTGATATAAAGTTCAAAAAAGTTAAGCTAAATAAACATTGTGGATAATTGGAATATTTTAGTAGAAAATACAGACGATGGTTTTACGGTAGCGACTGTCTTAGAAGTTCCTGATTGTCAAATTACTGATAAAACAAAACAAGGTGCTGTTGAGAAAGTTCTTTCTAAGTTGCAAAAACGTCTAGCTAATGCCGAAATTGTTCAGATTCCAGTATCAACACAACCACTTGTCTCGGAAAACTCTTTAATGAAATTTGCTGGAATATTTCAGGACGACCCAGATTTTCTTGAAATTATGCAAGAAATGAGAGCAGAGCGCGAATTAGATAGCGACCAATGAGTTTCTGGATTCTTGATACTGACCATGCCTCACTATTTCTAGCTGGAAATAAGTCAATTATAACTCAAGTTGCAAAGCATTCCAATGATGTAGCCATTACCGTAATTACTGTTCAAGAACTATTTAATGGTTGGGCTGGAAAATTAAATGACCCTACACAACAAAGCAACCTTGTTCATCTTTATACTAAATTATGGAAAACCACAGAATTTTTTAAGGTAATAACTGTCTTGAACTTTGAAGAAGATGCTGAAAATACTTATCAAGCCTTAGGGCAAAATAAGGCTTTAGCAAAAAAGAGAATTGAAAAAGATTTACGAATAGCATCTATTGCTCTGGCTCAAAATGCAACAATCGTTACACGTAATTACAAAGATTTTTCCCAAATTCCAAACCTAAATATTGAAAATTGGCAAGATTAATACTTTTGTACAAGTCTCTACGAGAATTAGTATCATCAAAATGCTTTTTTACATTTACGTAAGTCGGCGTTAAAAATTAAGGTATGTCCGCAGCGAGTGGAACGGTCTTCTCAGCGTGTCCTAATGGACGACGGCAAACAACAAGTTAGGGGGTGAAAATGGCATGGTTATACGTGTTATGAAATAACTTAAAAGTTGATTGCTTCTGATAGCAATAGAGCAAGCTACGTTTTACTCGTTTGCTTCAGAAATAGCCCTCGCAATCCGCACATCAATACCCTCCTTCGCACAAGTTTTTAAAAGCGCAGTAGCCAATTTATTACCTTTATTAGCAAAATGTTCCCATAGGGACAACCAATCTGGAATTGACAGCGCATATATACTTATAAACCCATCTTTCTCCATCACTCGACATTCCGTAATATCCTTGGACAGCTTTAAATCAGATAAAGTTCTTGCCTTCTTCGATGAGTAATTAACTAACCAATTTGAGTCGTGTTGAACGCACCTCAAACCTTCTTGATATTCAATACGACATTCTCCAGATTGTAAAACCAAGACTTGTATATTCAGGTTAACCTCCAATTCGACAGATATTTTTCTAGCTATTTCCACCCAATAATTACCAGTGAAAAAACAAGGATTTGGCGTACTGCGAGATGCAGGTTCAAATCGACATAATGCTTTAATCAAAGAATGCCATTCACGACGAGAAAATAGTAAAGGATGTTTGTCTAATTCACCATTTTTCAAAAGTGTAGATAAGTAAATAGCTGCCACAGACAAGGGATAAACTTGAACTTCAACACCATTATCAATGTGTACAGTTAAAGTCTCTAAGGAAAGCGACTCAATAAACGAGCGAACAATCTTTTTCGGCTGACCTACTAATAGTGCCATCTGTCGGTTGCTCATGAATAAAGCACCATTTGGTAGTTGATATGCTTTCCAACATTGCTCGTAATAACGCCAACAGGAAATAGATACTCTTGGTAATTGTGCATCATAATGTTGATGAAGTTTTGGGTCGATGTTTATGTTATCTTTTTGATTCATAACTACCAACAATTATGATAAAAGGAATAATCTAAATTGAGCCAAAGGTTCCAAGATTCATTGACAAATTTGTCTTATGAAATAAATAAGTAAGTGTTATTGCCCTTATACAAAAAACCAGACAGATATGTCCGGGATGAAGGATTCTTATCCTTCGATTGGTAGATTTAATTAATGCACCTTTTCGCGACCAAAAAAGTAGATAGCACCAAATTTATAACAACACAAACTTTACCAAAAAAGGCAGTCGGCAGTCGGTGAACCACTTGCGGTGGACGGGTTCCCCGGCATAAGCAAAGTGGTGAACCCGAAGGGCAGTAGAAAAAACAGTAAATGATTGCTGCTACAAGATTTAAGGCAGTTTGGAGTGAGGGAATACTTCCCTCTCATTTATAAAGTTACGACTGCCGCTCATCTCGAAGAGATGGTTCTGTGCCCACTTTCCACTGCCCTTTATCTATGCTTTAAATCGCACATTGTTAAATTCATACTAACTTAAAAATATAAAAGCTTCAAAATGTTATGATATTTAATTAAATTATTCTTAAAAAGTAAAATAATTGTTCTCAACATTGAGATATTTTCTCTACACAAATCGATCTATTTTTTAGATATATACACGTAAGTTTCATATAGGAAACGTGCATTAAATAGCCTGTTATTAGCTAGCTTTAATGCTTAGATTCTCAAAACAATACTCTTATGAATAAATATTGGTATTGATATCATCCATGCCTTTATTGCTGGTACACAGATATCAGTATTCTTTGTTTGATTGCACTAAGAAATGCTGAGTTATTTTTATAACTCGTTACACTGAACTTTGAAAAAACAGATAATTTTCATCTTAGATGCAGCAATTATGATGTTAATAGGATTGTTGTTGCTGATTGTATTCGGAAACATCAATTGCGTTTGCGTTGGGTAAAATTTTTCTTATCGACACGATTCTTTTTTCTGGCAATGCAACAACCACATTGGGTAAAGTTTTGAGAAACTCTGACGGTAATGGTGCATTTTCATTATCGAGAGTGAGATAAAGCGTTCTATGGTTATGAGGTGCATTTTTTACCATAATCTTGAGTGCATCTATTGGAGAAGAATTTAAAACTGCTGTTTCTATCAATCCACGATTTGAACCACCCACGCTTAAATGAAACCAACCACTTGAGCGTCTACTACCCGTACATAAGCTAAATTCATGTTCGCTGTTTTTCAAGGAATACAAATAAGCTCCCGTTGTTCTCCCATCAAGATTACGAGCGATAAATACTGCATTACCGTTCGTCGAAGCATACAATAAACCCCGCTGTTGCAGGGATTTTAAAAGCTTTTGTGGAATAGAGTGCTTTTGGTTTAAGTAATCTTCGACAACTAAAAGATGGTTGTGTGAAGGTATGGGTGGCACAAATATAGATTCTTGTGTTTGTCGTGCAATAGTTAAAGCGCTTTTGGAAACTGCGTGTGTCATACTAGTTTCACCAAATCTGTCCCGCAACCAAACTACTGCATCATCGAAATTACACTTGTTAACGCTCATCACTAAAGACAGCGGATTACCTAAATGCTCATATTGATTCAGCCCTAGTTCGTAAGCAACTTCGGATAATTTTAAGTCTAGTCGTTCGTGGTTTGCTCTGAGCAGCCTTGCTTCATTTTCTAGCTGCTGTCGTAATTGCTCGCTCACAGATGCGGTTTGCTTTAGTTCAGCAAGTTTTTGGTGATTGCGATCGCGCTCTCTCAACTGATAATTAATCACCTCCAACTGCGGATTTAATAGCTCAATCACCCTTTCTCTGTATGCAACACTTCCTTCTTGTGCTTGTGGTTGGGGAATATAACGTTCCAAATCGAGTAATTGAGAATCTTGATTTACTGCTGCATAATATTTTTTGACTTTGGTATGAGTCGCAACACTACCTTTAACACCACGCATTATTCCCAGATGTCCGAGTGCATTTGCAAAACTATCTTGTAATTGATACATTTTTACTCTCGTACCAAACAATGCTTTGCAGTTAAGCTTTCCTCGCTCATCTAAGGGTACGAGGTAAGCGTGGATATGAGGTGTTATTTCATCGAGATGTAATGAGGCTTTGACTATGCGATCGCCCCAAGAATTATCTAACCACTCAACAACTGCCTCTACGAAATCATCCAAGCGCTGTTTGTCATAATTTCCACCTTCGTGTGCTGCATAGGGACGGAAGTATTCTGCGCTTGCACTCAGCAACATCTCGACTGTTAGAACGGCATCAGAGCGATATTTTTGGGAACCAATTTTGTTTCTAACTTTCATTTCTAAATCCAGGTTGTCGCAATTTCCTACGACTTCTAAATTTTTGACCTGTGGATTAGCCGACGGTGTATTTACCTTCCTTACAGTGTGTGCTTCACTCCGAGCCAAAGCACCCCAGGATTTGATTTTCTGAATTCTACAAATTGTAAAAGCCATCTTTTTTTAATCCGAGAAAATAATAAGGAAGGCAGTAGGCAGTCGGCAGTCGGCAGTCGGAAATTTAGATTATTAGTGGTGTTAGCGCCTAGCGTCGCTAGCGGCTAGCGGAGCGTACCGTAGGTATTGCGTGTCCGGAGGACATACCAATTGTTTCATGAGGACTGACTTCTAAGTAGGGGGAAGGCGAGCAAGGATAGTGAAAATACTTCTTTTCCACTGCCGACTGCCTACTTTCCACTGCCCTTCATTGTTATCGCATTTATTCATAAGTAAGCGGAATTGATTTCTAAAAATATCTAAAAATAGCCAATATATATACCTAATTAATTACGTAATCAGGAAATACCATAAGTATTCTTTGAATCATATATGTTGTGTATAAAGACTGATAAGTTCGATTATTCCCACTATTTCTGGTTAATATATAAAACACTAAATATTACCAAAACTAGTAATTATACAGAAGCATCATTTCAAGATGATGTTCTTTAAATAGAAGCATAGAAATAAATACAGCAGCATAACAATATTAATTGATATAAGTTTAAAAATCGCTACTTTTATACTGATATTTTTCGGCACTTATTGCTTAAGTATCTTATCTGTCTTTAGTTATATTGCAGTAATTAGGATTAGTTTGCTAACAAGGTAAGTAAGATTTTATTTTATGAGAAGGGAGAGGAAATTAAATAGTGAATGTATCAGCCTTACTAATCAGATGTACCTTGCTAGAAAAACCATTATTCGGAAATTAATAACTATGACCAATTTAATTTTTGACGTGATTAGGCTGAATTATTTGCCAGTTATTATTAAAAATAAAGGTGTAGTGTGTTTCACCTTTATAACTGAGAAAAAGCTGGAATATTTTATGCCCTATTTTTAATGCTGCATTTAATATTTTCTCAAATTACCACCGAATTTAGTCATTTAAAACTGTGTTTTATTGCTCAATTGCTCTCTCCGTAAAAGTTATACAGGTTTCAACAATCAAAATAATCAGAAGGAATTACAAGGAATTTTTAATCAAAAATAGCCTCCAATGTCCATAAGTTTGATTAATAATCGACCTTTATTTTCCTTACTTTTCCTTCGATTCCCTTGCAAAAAACGTATTAAATTAATAAAAATCCATGAGTAAAAACACTCAACAGAAAAAGAATGATTCTCCCTTATTAATTTTGGCTTTGGATTTTGGAGGAAGTGCAACCAAAGGTGTTTATTGCACGTTGAAACAAACAGCATCTCTAGTGATGGAACCGGAGGTAGTAAAAATTTCTTTAGATTCAATCGCTTCTGAATTTTTGGGTGCAACTGAACCAGAAAATGCTGCATGGGTAAATTACATGGGTGAAACCTTTGCTGTGGGATATTTAGCGAAAAGTAAGTATTATGCAAACCAAGGATTGAAGGAGTTAAAGTATGAACGTGCTGTTGCGAAGACATTAGCTTTCGTCTGGGCAATATCGCAAAAACTTCAGTTGGGTACAAAAGTTCGACTTGCACTTATTTGTTTGTTACCACCAGGAGAGTTTGAAAATAGAGATAGTTTTCGTAAGCATCTTGAAGCAGCATTGCTTGGCTTTATAACACCTACAGGTAAAATGCAGCTTGTATTGACTCAATTTAAGTGTTTACCTGAAGGTGCGGGAATATATCTTGCTTACCAAAAGAAGTTAGGAGAAGCTATCAAAAATAAAATCATTGCATTGGTGATGGTGGGTTATAGAAATGCGTCGGTGTTAATCAGCGATAGGGGGATAGTTGCACCTGACGGAAAGACTTCTGACTTAGGGATGATTCGATTGCTAGAAAAAGTAGTTGCTAGAACTTCCGGACAGAATGCTTCGCAACTAGCTGCTGCTGTAGTTGCTGCTGGTAGCGATATCTCTACGACTCCTTTAACAAAATTGTTGAAAAGTACTACTAACATCAATAAACGCCATGAATTGATGCAAATACAAAAAGCTATAAAACTTGCGAGGAATGAATATGCGGCAGTACTCACAAGTTGGTTGGATCAAGTCGTTTCAGGTTCGGTGGTTTCAGAAATATTATTTTGCGGTGGAACTGCGGATTACATGAGGAGAGAGTTAAATTCACATTATTCAGGGACAGTTTGTTTATGGGGAGTAGGTGCAGATATTCCAGCACAATTTGATAGCTTCGGCTTGGGAAGTCGTTTGGCTGATGTTTACAGTGTATTTTCGTATTTCTTGAAACAAATAGATGAAGGGCAGTGGAAAGTAGAAAGTAGGCAGTAGAAAATGGAAATCTGCCCAATGCCTACTGCCTTGTCCTAATTACAATTTTCAACACCCCCCTATTTAGATGTGTAATAAACAAATCGATTTTCGTTGGCGTTATCAGCCGTGTCAATTAATGGATGTCCAGTTAATGGATTATATTCAATCGAGTAAGATTACGGGTAAAACACAAATGATGCTTGTAGCAATGCGTTCATTTTGGTTAACTCATGCTGTAGCTGATTATTCGGATTCGGAAAAAGAAGTACAGCGTATAGCTCGAAGTTGTATACAAGCTCTTAGAACGCAAGCACAAGAGATTGTTGAATTAGCAGGATTAGAAGATATTCCTCCAAAATTCTTAATTCAAAATATTTCTTCTTTTAGTCCTCAAAGTCAAGTGTCTCATTCAAGTAATAATGATTCAGAAAATCATGTTTATGACGATGCGGGTTTGAGTAATTTTATGTAGCAACATTTTTAATCATTCAGTGCAGGCACTCATGAGTTATAGAAAAATGAAAAGAAAAAGAGGCAGACCGAGAAAAACTACTTTAATTAGAGAAGATATTAATTCCGAAAAATTAACTATGGATAATAATGAATTATCAACGAATGAACAAATAGAAGATTGGGATAAAGAAATTGATGGTGATGAAGTTAATAAAGACATTACAGAACCTCCAGTTAATGATGAGTTAGAAGCGAAGCAGAGTATAAGTATTGAGAATAATCAAGAAAATCTTCAAGCACCAATGAATGGTTTTGTTCGAGTAGAGAAAGAAAATAGTTTCAAACAACCAACAATTATTCATATTATTGATGGAGAAAAAGGGGGATGCGGTAAATCGTTTTTTTGTAGAACCTTCATTGAATACTGCAATTCCATTGCTTGCGATGTGGCAATTGTCGATGCAGATACAAGTAATAAAGATATAGCCAAAATTTATCCGTCGGTCGAGGTTGCTTTTTTTAGTGATGATGAAAAGCTTGCATCCCAAGCCGATAAAATATTTGATTTAGCTTTTGAAAAATCCGTACTTGTTAATTTACCCGCTCAAGTTTATTCAAATGTTACTAACTGGATAAGACGTAATGATTTAGTTAATTTGGGGAAAGATAACTCAATCAAGTTTATCAAATGGTTTGTTTGCACGGGAGGTTTAGATTCGGTAAATTTCTTTCTCGAATCTTTGAATGATTTAGGAGATGACATTATTCATGTGTTTGTAAGAAATCAAGGATTATGCGATGACTGGGGGTATATAAACCAGATGCCAGAATTCCAATCCGCTATCAGTACATACAGCTTTATCATCATGGATTTTCCTAAGTTTCCATTTTGGGAACGCAATGTAATTGACCGATTGGAGATAAATTTTACAGATGCTCTAGCACATCCCGAAATAAAGGTTGTTCCTAAACAACGAGTAAAGAATTTTCTAAAATTGGCTTATGCTTCTTTTGCTGCAACGGAGTTAATTCAATGAGTGCAGTTGATGCTTCCAAAAGTATAGAAGAAAAACCCAAAACTCCGGATGATTTACTTGCTGAAGCCCTCAAGGGTAAGAGCGAATCGTTTAAAACACGAGTATTGCATTTTGCTAATAGTTGTGGATTGTCTCAAGATGACCCATTGTTTCTAATAATGATTGCTACGGGGCAACTAGAAGTAATGTTGGAAGATGCACCAGAAACATTACAAGTACTTTTTAAAACTTGGAATCAAGATTTAGCAAACAATTTAGAGAAGGTAGAACAAGTTGCAGTTGAAAGACAAAAGGTAGCAATTAACCGTGCTGCACAAGCTTTGATTCATGAATCTTTAGTGCGTGAAGGTCGAAATATTATCAATTCTATTTACCCTGCTGTTATCGTATTTTTTCTTATCTTTGCAGGAGGTTTTATCAGTGGAGTTTCTATTCCACCTTGGATTGTAGGTGTGTTGGGAAAGGGATACAGCTTAGTAAAATCTAATAACTTAACTTGGGAGGAATTAGACGCAATGAAATGGGCAGTATCGAGTGAAGGTAAATTTGCAAGAAATTTAATTAATTGGAATCGCGGTTATTTAGAGAATGGAGAATGTATCAAGGATGTTCAAAAGTTAGGAGTGGTTTTATCGCAATACAACCGCAAAGCCAAGTCAGGATTCTGTTTAATATGGACAAAACCACCGCAGGAGCGTAAGTTATCTCCTTAGAAATAAGTATCAACGGTTAGGGAAAGTTTTCCACTTTGGTTCTTAAACATCAAATTCTTGATTTATAACCACCAATAGTATTGGTTAGCTGGATAATATTCTCCGGTGTAACCATCGAAAATCAATTCTTCGCTATATTCTGTATCTTCTACCTCAACTTTTGTAGATTTTTTTGCACTTAGTCTTTCCGTCCAAACGTGTTTATGGTAACAGCGCTTGCAAACAGTTCCATCTGAGTTTTTGTAACGCCAAGTAGGGTTCTTCTTACATATTCTACATAAAGACTGTTTTCGTCGTTTTGATTTTGATTTTTTAGTCATTTTTCGCCCATATCAACCGTTTTAGACAGCTTCGTTCGTTTAATCGCCTAACGATCAAAACTCTATGTCGTGTTTATCGTAATATTCCTGGGATTTAGTATTTTTTCTTGTCTCTTCTTCATCTATGGCTGCTTCTTTTTTACGTTCTTCTACATAGGGGTCATAAAAATCATCGTAGTTCGCATATCCCTCACTCAGAAGCTCCGAAGGTGTCATCGATGAAACTATCTGGTATTTGCTTGTTTTTGGCTGATTGCTCATATGTTTTATTTATTTACTAACTAAATTTCCATTCTAATTGACATCTACTAGTTGCGTATGAATTAGCGTAAAGAAAATTTAGACTCTACAACCTATGGTTTTAAAACTCAATCACTTTGACACTAAAACTAAACAGGATACGGGAATAGAGGAAAAACTTGAAAATACTCTTGCACAATACTTGTTCCCCGATGTCGAATTTAGTATTGGTACTGCTTATCCCGAAGCTACTATTCCTCTGGATTTACAAGAACATAACGGGATGACTTTACAATTTTGTGCGGGAAAAAGAATGTATTTCGCAAGCGACCCGAATATCCGCTCTATGTTGTACCCAAATCCCTCCGATGGTGCTGCATATCCTTTACCTTTTACCCCCTGTCGAAGTTACCATGAATTAGAAAATGTCAGGATTTTGGTTGTTGATGATGCTACTGGAGAGAATGGTAGTTTTATTGCGACGAGTGATGCAAAAAAATTAGTTGGTGATTGTAAGGGGTTAATTGATAAAGATTTTGCTGCCTCGAATAATATAAGAAACCATGCTTTTCAATTCCGTCTTGGTATCAAACCTCAACCAGAAAGCCCAGTCATGAGAATTGCAAAAGGTACGCTTGCACCTGCGCGACTAGATCGGCTGGGAAACTTATTTTTTTCTAAGGAAGGTAATGTCAAAGATGGTAGTTTCCGTTCCAACTTTGGTTGCGATATGGTACTAGCAACGTCTTCTTTTAAGGGAAGGAAAGGAGAAGATGCTATTCAACCTGGGAAATATATACTTTCTATTGGTTTGGGTGTGAAAGCATTAGCCTTGTATCGAGAGCATAGTTTAGGCACCCAATTTTTAGTTAATTATCCTCATGCAGTAAAAAATGAGATTTTACCTATTATAAAACAACAAGCAGAACAACTTGCTCAAGAGCAAAAAGACCTAAAAAAATTAGCGCAACGATATATTGAAACTTATGAAAAACGTAAAACTTTATTCTCACAAAATATTGAATTAGAAAATACCCCTTTAAATGAAAAAGATGAATTCCATATATTTGATGATTTAGATTCTGGAGGAGAAGATGAAGCGAATAATGATGGTGATAATATCAATAATCCTCGAAAAGACTTGTTACTTTATTCATTATTAAAAGCAGATTTAAGTCATTATTGTCAGTTAATCGAACATCCAAAGATTGTGAGCGAGCTTCAAGATTTTGTAAGGAAACAATGGGTAGATATTGCAACTGGACGCTCTATCAAATTTACTTCAGGTTTAGCTCAACCAAGTTTAGAATTAAAGTGCGACGAAATATGCATACCTTATTTAGATGAGAATGAAGAGATTATAGTTACCCGTTCGCCATTAATTAATTCAAATGGTGTTATCACATTAAAAAATAAACATTTACGAGAAACAATAGATGGATGTGTTTATATTCATCCAAAAACAGCTATGGATAATATGCAGTGTGATTTTGATGGAGACTTACTAGCATTTGCACCTAGTAAAGATTTTCCTCAATTGGCAAGTGAAGTAAAGCAAAGGAATTTACCTAACAATCGTTATCCGGATATTATCAAAAAAGCTAAAATACCTTACCAAGGAACTTTTGAAGAAATCGCTGTTTATTCTATGGATAATAAAATTGGAATTATTGCTAACGAAATTCAAAAGAATTTAGCCCTACAGTGCGAAATTTGTGCAATGCCTCAATCCGATAAATTTAATTATTTTAGACAAATATCAAAACATTTTAATAAGTTATTACACCAATATCAACAAGGTAAGTTCTCAACTTCAGATAAAATAGTAGAGCAGATAAAACCAGTTGCTTTAACAAATATCAATTCCATTGATTCTGTAAAGTTAGAGAAAAAATTACATCAAGTAAAAAAGATATTATTTGATTGCGTTGCTCACCTTGGTAATGAGCTACAAGTTGCAGCAGATGGAGCCAAGAGTGCTTTAC
The DNA here is from genome assembly GCA_965234645.1 of Rivularia sp. (in: cyanobacteria). GTDB lineage: Bacteria > Cyanobacteriota > Cyanobacteriia > Cyanobacteriales > Nostocaceae > Rivularia. Next base: position 3,389,562 of record OZ248344.1, read on the forward strand.
GACCTGATCGGGAAATTATTAACTATTGTCAGAAAATAACAGGTTATAAAGAAGTTGAATGGTTGGCTGATAAGAAAAATCAAGAAGCTTTTACTCATCAAGGTATGAAAAGTAATGGTTATAGTCCTATTGATTTAATGATTCAACAAACAAATCAGATTTTTCAACAAAGTCAAATAGCGGCAAGACCGATTGAACAATTTAGAAAATTATATCCCAGTATCGGATTGAATGATAAAAATATTGACAAAGCTAAAGAAATAAAAAATTATTGTAACTCATTAATTAAACAGCGTATTCAACTGGAAGAATGGAAGAAACTCGAACGGGGTCCTTACTTGAGAATTACTTCTCTAGTTACGGGGAAACAATTGGAGATTACTAATTTAATTTCTTTTGATGTTGCTAAAAACCCGGATTTTTGGCAAATTTCACAATTAAATATCCGCATAGAATCAAGAAAACCATCTAAAAATATGCCACATATTTTTAAGGCTACTATTAAATCAAAAAATCTTGATGGTAAAGACATAAATATGAATATTGGCACGATTAGCATGAAATCAATGCGAGAACATAATCTAAAGCCTGGAATAACAATAAAGCAAGGTGAAGTTGAATTTCATTTTGGTATTAGTGAAGGCATGATTGATGCTTTGAAGCAGCAAACTTTGGAGTATGTTGAGTCCGTTAGAGACGGTACTCCGGAGAATGAAAAATTACAGCTAGCAGCAGCAATTCACGATATTAGCCATACTGAAGAAAACAAAAATTATTCAGGACTTAAAAAAGCAAGTGTGGTATTTGCAATATTTCCCGAAGAAGTTATAGGTCAACTCGATCAATTACAGTTTACCCAAATGAGAATACTTGGTACTCAGTTTAATGATTATGCTGATAACCATTTTATAGGTGAAAAAGTGGCAATAAAATTTGAGAATGGTATCAATCCTCGCGCACCCACCCAAACAGCACGTTGGGTAATAGTTGAAGGTAGAAAACTCGGTACTATCAATGGTTCTTCTCCTCATTTACTCGCTGGATGTGAAGCAATTGGCACTATTATCTCCCCTCCCAGCACCAGTGTTATTATTAGCAGTTTAAAAAATCCCGATAATAAATTGCAAATTGATAACGTAAATAAATATGCTTTTGAATCTCGTCAGTGGCAGGGTGAAACAGCCAATATTACTTTAGCTGTAGGAGAAAATAGTCCCAGGGGCGCACCAACTGTTTTTGCAAAGGTAGATAATCAAATACTAGGAACTGTTAACAAAAAGTCAATAAACTTTTTACAAGAAAAACTTACTGCTGTTGGTAAATCGATTCAAGGATTTACGTTTTCAGGTACTTTAAAAAATGCGAGAGCTAGCTATGCGGATATTGTAATTGACCCGAACAGCGTCAAGTTCCCACAAATCGAAACTATTTTACAACAGCATGGTGAAACTTCTGTTGAAAGCAATAAAAATGTTTGCACCGTTTTATTTTTTGAAGCATCTGTTGATAGTGCGTTTGAACAGAAGACTCAACAAATGATTTGCAATATGCTCAAACGTGCTGTGGAATCGGGTTACGACACGATACAGTTTGTTGATGTTTCGGCAAACCCAGATAAATCTTCAGTTTCGGTAAGAGCTATTAATCAGCTAGCAGCAGAACACACAAATATAAATGTTGATTTTATTGGTAGCGCGTCGGTAGAAGATGCAATCGGACTGATGAAGCAGCCATCAGATATTGTAATTGGAGTTAAGAGCGCTCAAACTGTTGGCATTATTAATTTTTTGGCTAATCAGGGAAAGGCGATCGCAGCATATATTCCGCAAACTCAAGAGTTTGATAGACGGAATTTACCTATCCCCAACAAGACTATAGAAGTCGCGAGAAACAATGCACTCGAAGAACGTTGATTTCCACTAATAACAAGATTAAAAAAAAATGACGATGCTTTTTGATATCGAGCAATACCGTCAACCTAATAGACACAGTTATGAATGTAACTGGGATTCTACGGTACACGATCCAGCTTGGGATGAACTAGATGATTTTCCCGAAATTTCACAAAACATAGAAGCTCTTGAAAATAGTAATGAAAAAGTTTCCACAGTTTTGGAAGTTTTAGACAAAGATGGAGAAGAAATATCACTTAAAATTGATCAAGCCTTTAATGATAATAGTTTCAGGCAGGTTTGGCACGAGCGCAAAGTTCTCCGGATAGAGGATTATGTCTGGCGACCTTTACAAATTTACATGAATCCCTTTTACTCTTGTCCCCCTAGCACTGAGAAACCTTGCCCAGAGAAGCGGGGACATATATCACCTTCGATTTCCCCTAGCACCCGATTACAAAGCGAGAACCAAACAAAGTTAAATAATAGTTTGTTATTCTCAACTACTTTAAACTCCCAAGTAAGTAATGATGACAATGTGCTAGGGGTAAATACATCACCTTCAACTTCCCCTAGCACCCAACTAAAAAGTGATAGCCAAACCCAGCAAGACGGTTCATTTTTATCAACTACTTTAAATATTCAAGTAAGTAATGATGACCAGATGCTAGGGGTAAATATATCACCTTCAACTTCCCCTAGCACCCGATTTTACTGTGAGAGTCAAACTAAGTTGGATGATAGTTTATTATTCTCAATTACTCCAAACTTCCAAGTAAGTAATGATGACGAGGTGCTAGGGGAACATATATTACTTTCAATTTCCCCTAGCACCCGATTACAAAATGATAGCCAAACTCAGCAAGACGGTTCATTTTTATCAACTACTCCAAACATCCAAGTAAGTAATGATGACCAGATACTAGGGATAAATATATTACGTTCAGCTTCCCCTAGCACCCACCGTAAACCTGGAGAAGGTAGCGGTAATCTTTCTTGGGGTTACGCGAATGCTAATAGCACCAAGAAGAAGCCAATCAAACAGCTTTATTTCGAGTGGGAGTATGGAGGGAAGAGAGGAAAAACTTATGTGCGATCGCACCTCAAGGAGCAAGTTATTTCATTGAATGAAGCGAAGGTTCCGGTTATAGAAATCTTGAAATTATTAACTTATAACCCCAAGGTGGCGCGTAGTTTAGGTCTTAACTAAATAATGCGGTACGTTCAAGAAAGAGCATCAACACCTTCACTATTCGGCTTTCATCAGCCTTTGCTGCAACTGAGTATATCGCTCCTGAGATTTCCTAGAACGCACGCACATACCTATAGTTTTCTTACTGCCAATAATAATCGCCAACTTCTTGGCACGAGTTAACCCTGTATAAAGTAAATTCCGATTCAACATTACGAAATGTTGCGAATATAATGGCAATAATACAACCGGGTATTCTGAACCTTGCGACTTGTGAATACTGACGCTCCAAGCCAAAGTCAGTTCATTTAAGTCAGCATAATCATAAATAACGTCTCGTCCGCTGTACCGTACAATCACTTCTTGTTCTTCGGTGTCAATATTTGTAATAAACCCCATATCACCGTTGAATACTTCCCGTTGATAATAGGAAGGTTAATTGAATAACGCGATAGGCGAAGCCGACACCCTCCGGGTGTATCGCCAACCCGAAAAATAATTCCACCTCTTGTTACTTCCACCTTTTGCGGTAAGGATCGAAATTCTGAATCTGGAGGAACGCCCAAATTACGAGCAATTTTGTCAGCAGTGAGGAACCCGATTCCATAAATATCAGTTGCTAGCTGGTAAGGGTTTTCGTTGACTTTGTGTATTGCTAAATCGCCATAATGCTTGTAAATTTTCACCGCGTAGGTTGTGGAAACACCATGACTTTGAAGAAATACCATTACTTCTTTAATCGCTCTTTGTTCCTTCCAAGCCTTTTGAATCATGGCAATGCGCTTTTTAGCAATGCCATTGACTTCTTTGAGTCGCTCGATTTGGTTATCAATAATATCGAGGGTTTCTACACCAAAATGGGCGACGATACGTTTTGCTGTTACCAGACCAACGCCTTTAATTAAACCACTACCTAAATACTTCTCGATTCCCGTAATTGTGGCTGGCTTGGTTTCTTTATAGTTGATAACTTGAAATTGCAAGCCGTATTGAGGATGTTCTCGCCAGAAGCCATTCAGTTGAAGCGTTTGTCCGGGTTGAATACCTGCGAAACTGCCCGTAATCGTAGTTAATTCCGATACCTTGGGACGCTGTAACCGCGCTACGGTGTAACCCGACTCTTCGGAATGATAAGTCAAGCGTTCAACCACTCCCATGATTGATTCTTGCGATTGAGTGGCGTTTGTTTGTTGTGGGTTTACTTGGTATGCGCTGGACATTGCTTTTTGGAGGATGGCGCAAATATTATACTAAATGCTGGCTGTTGCGTAAAAAAATAAATTCACCGATTAATAGTACTTCCGTATTAACAAACTAATTATAGATAATTTTAAGATTGTTGTTGGAAAAAATATCCCTTTTATGGGGATAAAATATTCGGGCGAAATGACTATTTATGCACTGTTATGGAACGTATCAAGATACTAATGAACTCTCTAGGATTGGAAGTTGGCAACAAAGGACTCCAATCACTTGTATCGGCATAACCCAATTGATGTAAAACCCGAATTGTTCCAATTACTGCTTTGCTTGAGCCAGTTAGGGTATGTTTGATTTTTTCTGGTTCTGGAACTTGGGATATTATCGGTTGAGTAATAGCTAAATCTTGATTGCTCGCATCAGCTAGAAAGTTTCGATATTTTGATTTCATAAGTTGTTTTACCTGATTTTCACTGTTTACTCCCCGTGAAGGGTTTTACTAATTGCAAATATTCTGACAACACGGAATTGTTTGTCCTAAAATAAAGTCGAAATGAACCATCCTCGTACTGCTTTAAATCTCGTTCACTAAATATTACTTCTTGTCTTTGCAACCATTGAGTAATACTTTCATGATAATCAGCCAAAAACAGTGCAGAAAAGTATATTCTCCCGGTTTTAACTCCAGTTTTTGAATGAGTGAATATTTGAAATTGAGGTTCGCTTAAAACGGATGACATTAGTTTTATACTACCGATTGTTTTTGAATTATTTGGAAAGCTTGTTATAGATTAATGAACATAAGTAATCACAAGCTTTCATTTAAACTAATTAGATAGTGACTTGGAATGTTTCACAAAATTTGATACTTTCCATTTCAAACCATGCACTCTGTCAGCAATCCGCAGGTTTTGAAGACTTACCATCACATAGCATACAAATTTCACATCGTATCCTATCATATAAAGGTGTGACGACAAAGGATTTCATTATCATTCAAAGGTGCATCGGGAGCGATAATTCTAAAAGTTCTCCATCCTTGGCTTTGAGCAATACGTGCTTCTGCAAAACTTTGCACGGAAGCCATTAAATATTGTTTCCAAATTGGCTTACAATTTTTCCAATTGTGGGAGTACCCCGTATGACTTCCTGATGCTAAAATAATTGGTTTCCACACATCAAACGGCACTGCTGTCGGGTCTCCATAGGAACCAATTCTGACCGGACAACGATATCTTTTGAGAACTTCAATTTCGTTTTTGCTGAATTTAGAGTAGGTACCTGCTACATATTTTCGGTACATATTGTTTATTGGTGCGAGATTAACGTAGCAGCTTCCTATTTGACTCAATTTTAAACTACAAGAGCCACAAATGCCTCGATCAAAACCTTGCTTTGCAGCGAAAGTAGGATAAAATATTCTTTATCCCCTTGTTATTTTGTGTGTAATACTAGTACTAATTCTCGGCTTCTACTTGAGGATTAACGTTTGCATTTACACGCTCCACATATTCTCGTCTGCGCTGCCAAGATAATTCCCAACCGCACTACCAAATCTTCAAGTGTTTTCCCAAATTTACGATTAGCAAATTCAAGTAATTGTTCTAGAGAGTATCGCTGTTCTTCAACTTTTCCGAAATCCGAGACAAAGCGTTCTTTAAATGCATCCCAATTGAAATCTTGAAAACTACGTTTAGCAAGGATTCCACACAAAGAGCGAATAGAGTAGTATACTTTTGAATACAAGCGTTCTGAATAATTACTAACAGAATACTCGCCGAGAACGGAATCATCAATTGCTTGAAAGTTGGGTGTAGAGGATTTACGTGCAGCCATAAGACAGATATTTCATTAACTTCATTCTCCTCTGAGCGTAAGCTCTCTTTTTTTCTAGTGTTTCAGTATTTTAAGCAGTCAAATTACCACCAAGATGAATCATGATAATCTGTCATTAAATCCTTAATTTCACAGTTATGCTGAAAATCAATTTCTAGTTGCTGCAAGTCTGTATCTAATACCAGATTTTTCAGTTCTTGCATCATTTCTCTCACTTGATTTTCATCGCTGACACCTGAGTAGTAGGTTTTGATAAATTTGTCAGCTTTACTCATGAATTGTTCTAGATTTGTGACGAATACCTGTTCTAAGCCAATTGCTTGAATCATGATTTTTTCCAATTATTAAAATTGTGTGATGCGCGTTAATATTCGTTTGTCAGCATGAGGACTTTTTCAACCAAATAAAGCTTGATATGGCTCAATGGGAAATCTGTATATTCGATTTCTTGCCGCAATACTTCTTGATTGGTGTCCCACTCGCATATCAAAATGCCGGAATTATCTTTAATTTGTAAATGCCAGATTTGAAATTCTCTTAGTTTTGGATTCGATAGCAATGCCTTAGTTTGATGTGAAGCAATAGCATCCAACAACCAGTAACAATTGGCTTCGTGAGCTAAGTATTGTATACCATCGGTATATTTCAAGCCGAGCCAGTGTTTGTAGAGATTAGTTGAACCATAAAATTGGTTTAACTCGCTGATGATTTGTTGCTGAGTCTTCATCTTTTAATACTTCTTTTACAGACTTCACTCCTTAATCGGCGTGAGCCGTAAAATGAAAAATCGCTATAGATGCCAGCACTTGTAAAATGTTGACTAGTAAAAGGCTCAAATCTCTTAAGTTTAACAAGTTCTCTCAAAAGCACCTAAACCATGATTGGCTATAAACTAATTACAAAAAGAGATTAGATGATTCTATGGCAATTACGCTTGAATTAACTCCAGAAATTCAAGCGCGTTTGATAGCTCAAGCAGCAGCACAAGGTGTGACAGCTGAGGCTTTTTTGCAAGCTGCAATCGAACATTTACTGAATACCGAACCCTTGGTATACCGAGTTGGGACAACTAAAGGTTGTTCAATCTACTCCCATTAGTAATTTAGAAACTTCTGTCGAACAAATGCTGTCCGAACGAATTAACAGTTTAATTGCGGTTTATGAACGTTATATTTGATACTTCAGCATTGGTGGCTGTTTTGAAGTTAGGCATCCTCGGCATGGTGTTTGTCTACCCCGGTTGCAACGAGTACAAACCTCGAATATTGACGGCTATGTTTCAACCCATACGTTTGCGGAACTTTATTCTGTCCTAAGCTTACCTGTAAGACCAACAATTTCGCCAGCGATTGCCCAACGTTTAATTGATGAGAACTTGAATTTATTTGTAGCAATTGTGCAAAAATAACGATGATTACAAACAAGCTATCTCCTGTATGGTTAAGCTAAATCTTCCAGGTGGGGGAATTTTTGATGCGCTTATTGCCCAAGTTGCTCTCAAAGCCGATGTGGATATATTACTTACGCTAAATCAGGCATCACTTTACTCGGCTGGGACAAGATGTAGCTCAAAGAGTGCAAGTGCCGTCTTGAGCATCTGGACGGTGATCGATTGTTTAACACAATTTCGGCGATCGCTTTACTACTAAATACTCTTGAAATGTCAAATGTGAAAACTACTAAACCTTGTGCGATACACCCGATTAGTGTCGGCTTCCTTCGCCTATCGCTCAATCAATAACCCATGCTCAAATGCGCTAACGCTCTCAATACCCTTTGACCAAACAATTGCGAATTAGTAATTGCGAATTGTCTTGACTTTCCTGTCGCTCGATTCCTAAAAACTCCCCAATATACCTCTTCAAATCATTTTGCTCGAACTTTTTCATCGCAACATAACTCAACAACTCTAACTTCCGTACTTCTACTTCAGTATCAAAAGTAGTAAGGGAATTGAATTAGCGAAGAAGAACGTATCATTGCTAGTAATTTTGCAGCAACTTTAGTTGCTCCTTTATTTTATTAGGGTGCATGGATTTGTCAGAAATGTTCGCCCATCTCAAAAAAGTGCGATACGGGTTCATATAGTGCGGCTGTGCGTCGCTCCGCTATTCGGGTTTATTTTTATTCAAAGCCCAGGATAATTTACCGAACGGAAACTATTTCCGTTCGGTAATGTAGAAGTTAGGAAATAGTTTGGCTAAATATTTTCAAAATAAAAATGAAGCTTTTTTATCTGTTGATTGCTGCTACGGCTTGACTACGGGATACTGAGCGACAAAATCTTCAACAGGTATCTTTAATTTAACAGAAAATATACGCGCAGCTTGGTCATTTACAGGTTGCCCTCCCAAGACAGCCTGTACTTGCGCCGGAGTAACCTGACAATCATTTGCCATTTCAACTAGTTGTTTTTCTCCTATACCTTTGTAGTTCAAAAGGATATAAGCATTCATAAGTTCGGGTATGGTTGGTGAATCCTTGTGTACTCCTGAGTGCATTATTTCTTTTTGACCAATACCAACATTTAACAGCTTGTTTTCTGGCGGAAGCTGTTGTTTTCCTACATACCACTCAATAAAGTGAATCAAGGCATCTTTCATATTTGTGCCATTCATCGCAGTCATTCCTTTAAACTGCGTTCTCAGTGCATCTGACAACTCTAAACGATAAGCAACTAAACCTTCTTCATTATCTGGCACAAGGAACAATTTTTTTCAGTACTAGCTTCAACCTTACCATTATTACATTTGATATATTGTCTTGTCTAAGTTACATATGTATGGTTTGTGGTTTTAATGCGGTTAATGCTATAGTTTAGAAATAGCAAAAAAATAATCTCTCCAACCACTGAAGAAATTTCGCGATCAAAGAGAGGGCTGAAATATTTTTTAAGCCAAAACCCTCCGCACAGACTACCAATCAACACGGAGGGTATGGTTTCCCAATTAAATCAAAGGGATACTTTTATTATGCATACGATATCTTTAGACGACAATACCCAAAACGTCTACCCCCCATTTTTATTCGCCGCAAACTTTGATTATTCTCGGTTCGAGAATCCCGATCTACAAAGCAAAGCTAAAACTACGCTCAACCGATTCATCGGCTTTATTCGTCAAACCTTCGACGGCTTATTAGAGAATGGACAAGCATTAAACTCGATTTATCAAGACTGCCTTGCCAATTGCCCAAAAGGTAAAAAAGTATTTGAACAATGGCTAGCATCCGAGGACTTCGGCGCATCCCGATACATAGCTAAAGCTGCAATAGAAATTTACAATTGGTTTTCAAAGCTACCGAAGCGTTTACAGCGTCTAGTACGCGCTAACGTCCAAAAATGGAGTGTATCAGCGCTGCGACAACTAACTAAAGTTAGCCATGATTTGGTAAAGGAACTTGTGCGATCGCCACATATAACAGCCGCACAAGTTAAGAAGGTAAGGGAGCAGGGAGTAAAAAGCACAGAAGAAAATTCTTCTTTAAACGAACAACCTACACCTCCTCTTGAACTCAGTCCCGGAATGAGAATCGTAGTAAAAAGTGATGATAGGGGTTGGACTGGCTACGCTGGCATAATAATCTCCGAGTGGAATAGTGATTTCTGGGTGTTGCTTGACCACACAGTTTCTCAGGGTATGGAAGTAAAACACCTGTTCAGACCCCATCAAATTCAGCCAGAAGCTCTTCATACAGTTATAAAACCAGCTTCTCCCAAGGAAATGTTTACACCAGCCCAAGTCGAACGAAAAATCACCGAAGCTTTAGCACAACGAGATAAAGAAAAAGCAGAAGAAGAACTGGGGAAATTTATAGAAATTCGAGATGCAGCGCTTGAAGCAGCCAAAGAAGAAATAATTTCTGTTAAAAAGCACGCTCAAAATATGGAGAGAGCTAAAAAAGACTTAATTGAGCAATTAATAGCCAAAGATAACGAATTAAATTCTGTCCGTGGTTTGGTAGCTAAAAATCAACAACTTGAACAAAGAATACAAGACTTGGAAAAAGCCCTTGAAGATTCCAATAGAGATAGCTGGGGTAATACTTTTAACAAGAAAGCTGCGAAGGTGGTTAATTATGAGTTAGAGAAAACCATCGAGCCATTAATGTCGGAAGTTGAACGTCTAAATAATGTACTTTCTCAAAGAGAGCAAGAACTAACTCAACTTCAAGCAATGAGTATAAAACAGCAAGAAGAATTGCAGCAGAAGTCAAAATCTAATTCGGTAATTGCTGAGTTTGGCTATATTGGAGAAAATCTTGGTTGGAATGGTTGGAGTGGTAAAGGATATCAAACAAAAAGTGGAACTTTGTACACGGGAATTCATGCTTTAACTGCCTTTATCTCGGTATGACAAAGCATCTCATCCTAATTATCAAGAACAAGAAATTCCTTTTTAAATTAAGAGCAAATTTGATTCTTGTAAAATCTTGCCTTTAATTAACAATTAATGGCATAAGAAAGGGCATGACTAAACAATCATTCCATAAAAAATAATATGCAATGTCGTCAACAGCTGCAAACGAACACTAATAAAATTCCTCGTTGGTTCGCTTTCTTTGTATTGCTACGAACCCAGAACAAACCCGACTTTCAACAGATATTATTTACACTTCTAGAACCCATGACACCACAAGAGTGGTGCTTATTTTGGATACCAATAATTCATCCAGGAGTTGAGATTCCTTACAATGGGGAACGAAACCCCCACGGTTACATTAAAGCTTGCACGGCAACATTATCAGCATTAACAGGTTATAATCCAAAAACGGTTGAAGGTTGGTTCTATGGTAAGTCTTATCATTATTCGGTGGGGATACTATTGCGCTGCTTTCATTTAATGTTTAAATTTGAAAGTAAATAATGATTAAAATATAAATAAATCGGGTTTAATTTATATTTTAAATTCTAACCATATATATCCACCATAGCTTTTTGCAATTTATCTAATTGTAATTAAATTTATACATATTTGATTAAGTTGCTAAAGTCAAAACCACCGTAAAAACAAATTATAATTAGGGCTTGCTGAAAAAGTCTAGGAATCTAAAATAGAACCCACACAGATCGAAAAATAGTAGGTTCTGCGGCTTGAATTTTAAACTTAAGCAATAATTTCTAAAAAAACTGCAAGGATTTTGAGCCAGTATATGACATAAGCTTGCACAATAAAGGGATAAAAAGGTTTGAAAGCCTTATCTGACAGCACTTATAATTTTATTCAGCAAGCCTTAATTACGTAGGGCATGACTAATTACTAACTTTTCCCTTCCTACCAATTGGTACGCACATCGGAGTCCTGGAAACTGGATCTGAAACAATCTTACATTCTAACCCAAACACATCTAAAACCATCTTTTCATTCATCACATCTTCCGGTTTACCTTGTGTATAAATATCTCCTTGATTCACCGCTACCAAGTAATCAGCATAACGACAAGCTTGGTTTAAATCGTGTAACACCATTACCAAGGTTCTTCCTTGATTTTGATTCAATTCCCACAGCAAATCCAAAACCTCAATTTGATGCGCTAAATCTAAAAAAGTTGTGGGTTCATCTAATAGCAAAATGTCAGTATTCTGAGCTAAAACCATTGCAATCCAAGCGCGTTGTCGCTGTCCCCCAGATAAAGTATCTAATTCACGTTCCGCTAATTCCTTCATTCTGGTAATTTCTAATGCTAGCTCAACAAAACGTTCATCTTCCTTCGTCCACTGCTGCAACCAATTTTGATAAGGATAACGTCCGCAAGCGACTAAATCTTTTACAGTCAAACCTTCTGGTGCAACTGGTGATTGAGAAAGAATTCCTAACTTTTTCGCAACAGCTTTTGTCGATAGTTTAAATACATCAGTAGAATCTAAATAAATAGTTCCGCTTAATGGTTTTAATAACCTTGCTAAACCCCGCAATAATGTAGATTTACCACAGCCATTTGCACCAACTAAAGCAGTAATTTGACCTTGAGGGATGCTTAAATCGATACTTTTAATTATTTTAGTATTGTCGTAACCTAATGTGAGGTTTTTGGTTGAAAGTTGGTAATGGATTTTAGTTTCTAATTTCATTTATAATTTAGATATTGAATTGAGGTTTGAAACACAAAGGTACGCGGAGGTTAGCGCAGAGGTACGCAGAGTAATGATTTTTATTGTTGTATTTTATCTCATTTTTTCCGAGTTCTTATTAACAAATAAATAAAATAAGGCGCACCGATTACAGCGGTAACAATTCCACAAGGAAGTTCTATGGGAGCAAATAAAATTCTTCCTAAAAAATCAGCTATAACTACAATCATTGCTCCGGTAATTGCAGCTACAGGAATTAATCCTTCATGAATATTACCAACTAATTGACGGGCTATATGAGGTGCTATTAATCCCACAAAACCGATTGTTCCTGCTGTCGCTACTGCTGCACCTGATAAAGCAGCACTAATTAATAATAAAAAACTCCGTTGCCATTCAACTTTACTACCCAAGCCTTTAGCCGTTTCTTCTCCTAAATTCAAGGCATTTAACCCAGGTGCATTTGCTAAAGCTAAGGGTATAAAAACAATTAACCAAGGTAGTAATGAGAAAAGCTGCTCCCAACTACGCCCGTAAACGCTTCCCGCTAACCATACTAAAGCTTGGCTGACATTATAAATATCGCCAAATGTCACCATTAAGTTAGTAAAAGCACCAGCAACAGATGCAATTCCGACACCAATTAAAATTAAACGTACCGGATGAGTTCCCCTATCCCAAGCTAAAAGATAAATTAATAGCGAAGCTATCAAAGCACCAAAAAAAGCAGCTACAGGCAAGATTCCCGCAGGTAAATTTGGTAATAATACAATTAAACTCACCGCCGCTAAACTCGCACCGGCGTTAATACCAATAATTCCTGGGTCGGCAAGGGGGTTACGAGTTATACCTTGCATGATGGTGCCGGAAATCGCTAAAGCCATACCTACAAGACAAGCGGTAAGGGTTCTGGGCAAGCGTAAGGTATTGATGACAAATGGATAATCGGCATTTCCCGTATTTATTCCCAAGACTGTTTGAATAACTGCCAGCGGTGGAATGGGATATTCCCCGAAGGAAGTATTCATCACCATCGCCGTTAAGGTAATGAGAATTAAAATTAATAAGACGATGGGAACGCGCTTTTTGAGACGGAAGGAAATCGGGAGTAATCTAGAACGAAAAACTATTGTATTTGTCTTCATTTCTTCACCTTGGTTTTAGCTAAATAAATGAAGAATGGCGCACCGACTAAAGCTGTCATAATACCTACGGGGATTTCTTGCGGTTTAATAATTAATCGAGCTGCGATATCGGATGCTAAAAGTAATATGGCACCAAATAAGGCGCTATAGGGCAAAATCCAACGGTAATCTACCCCTACCACAAACCGGACAATGTGAGGAACCACCAAACCGATAAATCCAATCGCACCAGCAACTGCGATCGCGCTTCCATCTAATAGCAAAACGCATACAGCAGCAACAATTTTCACCCATGCGGTTTGTTGTCCCAAGCCTTTAGCGATATCTTCTCCCAAACTCAAAATTGTGATTTGTTTGGAAATGATTAACGTTAATATCATGCCGATGCAGATATAAGGTATAATTTGAGAAATAAGGCTTGTATCCGCACCAGCTAAGGAACCCGCCAACCAAAAACGGATTTCTTCCAGAGTACTTTGACTAATAATTAATATGCCAGTAGTGAGTGAAGCAAGAAAAGCGCTAATCGCTGCACCAGCAATAGTTAAGTTGAGTGGAGTAATACCGCTACGACCTAAAGAAGCTAAAAAATACACGCTCACCGCAGTAATTCCCGCACCAGCAAAAGCACACCATACGTAAAAACTCGGCGACGACGCACCAAATAAAAAGATAGCCATCACCACCGCAAACGCTGCACCTGCGTTAATTCCCAGTATTCCGGGGTCAGCTAACGGGTTACGAGTTATACCTTGCATAATTGCACCCGCAGTAGATATTGATGCACCTACTATCATCGCGAGTAAGGAACGCGGTAATCTCACAGTACGGATAATTAGATGTTCTCTGGAACCATCGAAGGATATTAGCGAATCATAGACTTCTTGCCAAGAAATCTCAGCCGCACCGTAGGAAACGCTAATAAAAAGACAAATGACGAGTACTATAAATCCTACGATTAAGCCTATGACGGGTTTTGTTCGCCGCGATAGTATCTGCATATGGGTTTTTGTGGAAATTGATTTGTTCTCCCGCTCATAATCAGTTATTCATAATTATTGACAATTAGCAGCGATGAAAAAATTTGAGAAAATGAATTGTTAGGAGTTGTGTAAAAATAAGTTGGTCAACAGAGATATTTATCTGACTTACTCAAACTCTCTCGTGGAGGAAACCTTCTAGAGACGTAGCATTGCTATATCTCTACATTTAACGGTGAATCCACAGATGCATTTATTAAAACGAACAAAAAAGTCAACCAAACTGATAACCAAAATTGATTCAATCAATCCCGACGAGTGGCGATCGCTAAACTAGCCCCCTCAACCTGACGTACTTTATCCATCACCGCGACAATTTTCCCGTGATTCACCCCTTCATCTGCATTCAACACCACCATCAAAGGCTGTTCGGGTTTGACTTTGGCTTTCACCCCTGCTTCTAAATTATCCAAAGTAATCGGCTGCTTGTTCAAAAATATTTCACCTGCTTTATCTACAGTCAGCGTGACTCGTGCGGGTTGAGTTGCTTTTTTAGCTGAAGATGCTTGGGGTAAATTGACTGGTAATCCTTCTTGACGAGTTAAAAACAGCGTTGACATGATGAAAAATGTCAAAATCGCGAAGATGACATCAATCATCGGCACAATATTAATTTGTGCTGGTACATCCGCTTCATCTGGTAGACGCATAATCTGTTTTTCCTCTTTCATAATAACGACGGTAAAGTAATTCCAATTCTCCACCGTATTCTTGAATTAATGCCATTTGTCTTTGGTACATTGCTCGGAATGCATTAGCAAACATCAGCGTGAAAATTGCCACAACCAATCCCGCAGCTGTAGAAACCAGCGCTTCACTAATTCCACCAGTTACATTCGCTGTTTGAGTACCTCCAACATCACCAAGATTTAGAGAAGCAAAAGAACCAATTAATCCTAAAACCGTACCCAAAAGACCTAATAAGGGTGCGAGAGAAATTATAGTATCAAAGATATTTTGGAAGCGTTTGAGTAAAGGTATCTCAGCTTGCGCTTCACTTTCCAATGCCAAACGAAACTCTTCCGGAGTTGGTTCTTCTAATTCCAAAGCCGTGAGAAACATTCGCGCTATAGGTAAATCTGCATTCTTTCGCAATCCATCAATTGCACCCACAACATTATCCCGACGATAGAGATTTAAGACATCTCGTACTACTTTAGTCTGACGATTATTTATCTTTAGCCAAAAGCTTATTCTTTCGACAATCAGCCCCAAAGCCAACACCGAAAAACCCAGCAGCGGTATCATGACTACGCCACCTGCTGAGAATAGATTATTTATTCCCATTTATAATTCTCAAGTGCATTAATGAAAGTAATTACTAATGCCTACACAGGTAGATAATAGTAGTTATCAAATTAACTTAGAACAAATGAGAATATATGTCAATCATTTCAAGGTGGTAAAAATCAACAATAATTAAGTCTAAAGGTATTTTCACTTTTTATAGAAGCGTGTTGTGCGGCTATTCTAAAAAATATCCTAAATCTTGAAGAACGTTAAATCAAGACTTTCACCGCTTTTACTAGAAAAAAGGTATTTCCTACAACAATGTAATTCCACTCTCAAGGAAAGTTATATTGAAGTTGATAATTGCAACAAATTATTAAGTAATATTCGGGAAAAACTGATTGACTTTTACTGTTAATTCTTTTAAACTTAGCAATTAATGCAAATCTATATCAATAATAATTAAACCATGAGCTTTGCAAGTACAGCGCTACGACAGAGGGAAAGAGAATCAAAAGCTCTGAGAATTTTTTTGGCTTGTAGTTTAGCTGGCTCGCTTATATTTCATCTAGCGTTATTGGCTTCCGGTATTGGAAAATATTTATTAAATAGGGTGCCTGAAGTTGAGGATGAACCAGTTGAAATAACTCTCCTAGATACTCCCATAGAAGAAATTGAACCAAAAGAAGAAGTAAAACCTCAACAAAAGCCAGAACCGGAAAAGATAGAGCCGAAACTAGAAAAACCAGAACCCAAACCAGAACCGAAGCCAGAACCAAAACCAGAAATAAAACAACCCGACTTAGACACCACACCAAGCCAGTCTCGTATTAGCGGTGGAAGTCCTTTCTCGTCTTTATCCCAACCGATACCGACACAACGTAGAATCACTCCTCAAGCACCACCTGTTGTAAAACAGCCGATTCCGAAACCCGAGATTAAACAACCGGACTTTAAACCATTCAAACAATTTGAAGAACCATTATCACCTGTTTTACCTTCTGCTCCTCCCGTCGCAGTGAGAGAGAAGCCAATTATTCCAGAACAAAAGCCAGAACCAAAACCGGAAAAGCCCGAACCTATTGTTAAAAATGATATTCCGAAACCAATACCTCAACCAGAACCAGAAATAAGAACACAACGGGAATTTTCCACCCCCGTCACTCCTCCTGTAGAACCACCCAAACCTAACGAAGATTTAGAAAAATTGCTTGCACAGGAAAGGGATTCTAGAAGAACAGCGCGAAGTTTACCAAATCCGGTGACTCCTCCCATAGAACCACCCAAACCAGACGAAGATTTAGAAAAATTACTTGCACAGGAAAGGGATTCTAGAAGAACAGCGCGAAGTTTACCAAATCCGGTGACTCCTCCGATAGAACCACCAGCAACTAAACCTGACGAGGGTTTGAAACGTTCGCTTGCACAAGAAAGAGATTCTAGAAGAACAGCGCGAAGTTTACCAAATCCGGTAACTCCTCCCATAAAACCACCAGCAACAACTCAACAAGATAGTGGAGAGTTAAGAGATACTCTTTCAGGAATTAGGGAAAGCCGAGATACAAACATTAGCAGCAATAATACAGCACCATCACCAGATACTTCTAATATTGGCGAAAGTAGCAATAAGGCTCCCAGAAGAAGACGGCGAAGTTTTGGAGGTAATGTTGCATCGGCACCTACTAACACTACCGATACTGGAACTGGTAACGGTTTGGGTAACGGTACGGGTGATTCAGTTGGTGACGGTGATGGACGGGCTGCTTGTGTTAGATGCGACAGAAGTTATCCATCATGGGCAAGAAATAGAGGAGTTGAAGGAAGTATAACGGTATCTGTTGATGCTGATGCTCAAGGTAATGTGACTAATGTAAATTTAGTTAGTGGTAGCGGAAATAGCAGGTTAGATGATTACCATTTGAAAATGGCGCGTAAATGGAAACTTAAAAGTAGTTCTAATGGTAGACAAGGAGTCACAATTATAACTAAATATGAACTTCAATGATTATCTTTGTTGTGAAGTTTCAATATCATGGTCTGGTAAAGTACTTTCCATATTCCGCAATGATGGAATAGTAAATCCAATCACTCCCACCAACAACATCCAATCAGCAGATACTACATACAACATTGCAATTCCAGAACCTTTGCCAGTGCCAAATATTCCGCCAATACTGCCATTATTCAATGTAGCTGTAAAAACATTATCTGCTAAAGGTCTTGCGATGAGTAAACCGAATGCGGAGACTCTTCCCTGAACATGAGGAGCAACCTTTGTCAACCAAATTGCACGATCGGAACTACCATTCGATTGTATCTATCGACAATAATTCCAGTAATCGAAGCAATAATTAAACTGGGAAGCAAACCGAAAAAACCTACTAATGTTAAAGCAGTCGCTTTCTCTGTGATTTCCCATGCCCAGATTTCGATAGCGAAACTGGTCATACTGCTGCCAATTGTAGAGACGAATTGACCTGACCAAACAATAACAAATGTACGCAGTTTGGGAGAAATATTTTCTAAAGTCATTATCGACCAATTTTATTTTTTTGAAGGTAATAAATCGTCTTGTAAAATATATTTTTCAACATCATCCAAAATAGCATTAGCGGCTAAAATATTGCCCAACCACCAGTAACCCGAATCAACTATATATACCCTGTTGTTTTGGACTACATTTAGTTTCTGCCACAATGAACTTTCCTGATATCGATTAAAGCTATCTTCTGAGCCTGGATCGAGCATCGCAAAAAGGACATCGGCATCGAGCAAGTCCACACGTTCTAAACTGATAGGTAGTGAAAATGTATCTGGATCTGTTGCAAGTTGAATTTGCTCTGCTGGTGCCGAAAGCCCTACTTCTTGTAAAATCCCTCCAGAAAACGAAAATATTGTGTCAAGCTGTGGTAAATTTTTTCCACCTGCATAGAAGCGGCTGACAGAAACTTCTACTTTTCCAAGTTTCTGGTCTATAGTCTTTCCGAGTTTTCTTACCCGTTGTTGATAATTAGCGATCGCGTTTTCGGCTTGTTTGGTTCTACCTAGAATAAAAGCTACCTCTCGCAAAGAATCTTTCCAAGCACCTTTGACATATTTAAGGTCAAGTTTAACTGTGGGAGCTATTTGAGAAAACAAGTCATAAGAACGGGATTTCATAAAAAAACCCACAATCAAATCTGGATGCAACTGCACCATTTTTTCTATATTGATTTGGGAATTCTTTCCTAAAGAAGCTACCTCTTCTACCTTTCCCGTCAATTGTCGTCCTCTGCGACCTGCAATATTGGGTTCTGCTGTTGCAATTGGTTTCAAGCCCAACCCTAATACTGCATCTAAGGCTATTTCATCCGTAACAACGATCCTTTGGGATTGAAGCGGAACGCAGGTTTTTCCCAGTTGATGTACAACCGCTCGACAATCAGAAATTGCTAACTGTGTCTTTGGAGTGTCGGCTTTTTGAGTCACCTGAGTGTAGTAAGCTGTAATTAAGAACCAGGGGAGGATTAATAGTACCAATAGCCTCTGATAACGATACAGTAGGTTTTTCATGTGTTAAAATCTCCAAGAAACTGAGCCTACCACGGTTAACGGGTTGCCAGGATAAACACGTAAATCATTTTGAGCAGTTTCAAAATAGTTAGTATCAAACAAGTTTCGGATATTGATAGCGGCTCGAAAATTGTTTCGTTCGTAGAAGAGTGCGGCATCGGTGCGGAGATAGCTGGGTAAGATTACCTTCACACCTTTGTCAGTGGGATTTGCTTTCACTCCCGTGATTGGTACAACTTGCTTCTGGATTCGGGGGGTTAGTTGGTGTCTGTACTAAGATTTGAGCGTTAGTTACAGGAGTCTGGATATCACTCAGAAAAAGAATATTTTTAGCGATCGCATCCTCCCCTAGTTCCTCAGCTTGTACGGATGTTCCCAGAAAAAGCGCGATTGAGGGTATAGCACTTGTCAGCAGCAGGCTTTGAAACAATCGATCTAATTTCATTTATTTCCTCACACTCAACAACACTACTTAGCCGTACTTAGAGATGCAACGCGATCGCAACAAAGAACAGGAATATTTATCAATAAGCTTATAGGCAAGTTGTTTGAGAGTGAAGATGTTTATGGTGGCTAAACGGAATTTTTATGGTGGCTAGGCGGAATTTTTCAAATTTTTGCCGTTTCTTCTTAGATAAATACTCGGATTCACACCAAATTTTTTTCCGAAAAGCAGCAGCGAAATAACTTCTATCTTTAAACCCAACCATTCGCAATATATCGGTTACTTTAGCTTTGCGGGTTTCTAGTAAATTTCGTGCTGTTTCTAATCGATAGTTGTATAAATAACCAAATGCAGTTGTACCAAAAACTTCTCGGAAACCTTTTTTAAGAGTGCAGTCATTTAAACCTACCATGCGAGATAGTTCCATTAATGATGGTGGTTTTTCGAGATTATTAATTAATATATCCCTGGCATAGTAAATACGTTCAACATTATCTGACTGGAGTTGCTTAGATATATTTGGTGTATCTCCTTTAATCTGTTCCAGACGTAGCGCAATTAATTCTAATGCTTTGCTTTCTAAATATAATCTTCTAGTTATCCCTTGATAGGGGCAATTTAATATTTGATTGATAATATCTCGCATTCCAGATGTAGTTTTTGCCAAATGAAGATATTTTCGCGCATCCGGAACTTCCATCACCTGCCGCATAGTTGGGGGTAAATGCTCGATATCTTCTGCAATCAGGGTTTGAAAGAAATCAACATCAAGATGGATATCGAATTTGAGAATGCGATAGCGAAGCGCTGCTGCAAGCAGAACGCCACCTCGCCATTTAAACAAACCTGCTTCTCCAGAATGCCAATGTGCTGCAAAAAAGTTTTGTCCGCAAGGAGTTTCTTCATTGTAATTATCGCCTAAAATACTAAAGCTTAATTCTATTTGTGAGCTAGGTTCACTACTCGCTAACTCAACAATTAAATCTTCCTTAAGGATATAATCATCAATCAAAAAATCGAGTCCCGGACAAATATCAATTATACGACGATACCCCTGGCTGAGTTGTTTTGAATCATTAAGTGGTATTTCCACAGTTTGATAGGGCAAAATTTTCTCAGTTTGCATTTGAAGGATTGGTTTATAAAACTCCTCTTCCGAGATGATTAAGGTCATATTTGTTTTATATGTTCGGTTTAATTCGGAATTTATAATGATTGTTGAGAAATAATATCATTATTCTGAGAAGAATTCTAGTACAGATGGGCGTAAGTCAGGTATCCATATAATTAAACTACTTCTAGACCACCTTTGACACGCGACGCTCCGGTATATAAGTCGGGTTTTTATAAAATTTGTAAGTGTATTACAGATACGTATTCCAAAAACCCGACTTCTGACCATTACGAATTACTGATTAAATTCCCACTCAACTGATGCTGTCGGTTAAACACGGCAAAAAACGCTAAAATCAATACTCCTATCGTTGCCAAAGCGGTTCCGGAAGCTTGCGTAAAAATAATTAGAATTTGGTAGCGCACGGCATCAGTGGGACTAGCACCAGCCAATATTTGACCAGTCATCATTCCCGGTAGACTAACTAACCCCATCACCATCATGGAATTAATCGTGGGAATCATCCCCGTTCGCAGCGCTTCTTTTAATGTTTCGTGTGCTGCTTCCCAACGAGTAGCCCCTAATGTTAATAGTGCTTCGATTTGATCGCGCTTACTGCTCAAATCTTCCATAAATTTATCTAGCGCTAGAGATGTACCCGTTAGTGCGTTACCCAAAACCATACCTAATAAAGGAATTAAATATTGGGGATCGTACCAAGGATCGACACGAATAATTCCATTTACCGTTAATCCCGTAACCAAAAATGAAGCGCTCAACAGACAGATAAAGTTGTTCCAATAAATACTAGAAAATCGCATACGGGTACGGTTGACACTCGACAGGGCGGCGATGGTCGTCATCGCAACGGCTACAAGTAATATTAATAATGGGTTACGCAGAGTAAACACCCATTGCAATACGTAACCTACCAGCAATAGTTGTACTACCATTCGCAACGATGCTATTACCAAACTTCGGGTAAGTCCCAATCGTAAAGCTAAAGAAAGACAAACATTGATAATTATAAATAATGTGGCTATTGCCAGTTGAGCGTAACTAATGGAAATATAGTTATCCATCAATCCTATTCCTGCAAACTAATTTGACGGTTGGTAATTCGCTGTAACTGGGTTGAGTCGTGACTTGTCCAAAGATAGGCTCGTTGTGGGTTTTGGGCTTGCCAAGCTGCCACCAAGGCTTCTAAACTATGGGCAGTTTGAGCATCTAATGAAGCAGTAGGTTCATCGAGTAACAGTATTTTAGGTGCGAGTTGCAATGCTCGTAAAAAAGCGACTATTTGAGCCTCACCTCCAGACAGGGCACTTACCGGACGCTGGAGAAAATCATCTTTTTTATGTAAAAGTTGTAAATAATCTAGAATTGCAGCGCGATTATAAGCCTGATGACGATTAGCTTTGAGATGATAAACTTGTTTTAAGTTTGACTCCACAGTTCCGAACCATAAAGCCGGACGTTGATGGAGGTAGATAATTTGCGATCGCCAGTTTGGTAAGTATGATGAATTGATAGTCTTTCCCTGAAAAATAATTTTTCCTGCTTGTACTCGATCGAGTCCAGCTAAAGTTCGTAAAAGTAGACTTTTACCCGAACCAGAAGCACCCAAGACAGCGACTTTTTCACCAGAAAATAATTCAAAATTTAAGTTACGCCAAATCCAGTATTTATCGATTTTTCGACCCAACCCTTGTACTGAAAGAATGGGTGCTTGAGAAGATACCAATGCTTCGGCAGCCTGGGTTTGGGTTCGTTGGGTTTTCATTGCTAAACGGTATTTTGGCAACCAGATAAACTTACTTTACCAGCTAATTGCAATTATTTATCTTTAACAAGTACTGAATAACCCTTATAGTAAAACATAATTGACTTAGACCGAAGGTGAAAATAGTAGATTAAAACTTCATCACTGGATTAAAATCACGGGGTTTTAGTCACGATACTTCTCGAACAGGATTTATCTTATCAGATTAAAAGTATTTGAGAAGAATTCCTGTTATTATTTTTTTAGGTACAAGTCAGCGGTACACCGCCTTGAAAAGGCGGTGCCTGCGTTGACCGCCTTTCGTGGTGAAAGTATTGCTTGAGGTGAAAGTTTCGACAGATATTTTCTCACGATTAGGCAGGTTTACAAATCAGCCTTTTTTTGTTGAAAAATTTTGCGATACAACACGAGTTGTCACTAACGAGCGGGCTACAACCCCTAATCGATCGGTATCTGCTCGGTATTACTTGAATAGATGTGCTATATAACAGATATTTTTTGGAAAATATCATCAATTACCTTACATAGTGTTTATGAACTATGCAGCAGTTAATTACTATCGCTTACCTTTTATCTTCTGAGAATAAATCCCAGATACTTAAGGTTTTTAAAAGAAATCGTAATAGAATTTTATCATTTACACTCAGTCTGTTGTTTGGATTAATTTTAGGATGCCAAACTCTAGGAACCTCAGTTCCTAGTACTGAAATATTGTGGGATACCTATGGGATACCCCATATTTATGGTCGGGATGCTACAAGTGCATTCCGTGCTTTTGGATGGGCGCAAATGCAAAGCCACGGTAATTTACTATTGCGTCTCTACGGACAAGCAAGAGGACGTGCAGCCCAATACTGGGGAGAAGACTATATAGATTCAGACCGTTGGGTGTTGACGATGGGAGTACCCGAACGCGCTCGCGTTTGGTATGCAGCACAAGATGCATCTTTCCGTAGTTATTTAGATGCTTTTGCAGAAGGTATCAATACTTACGTCAAAGAAAATCCGAATGCAATTGATGATGAGGTTGAAGTTGTTTTACCAGTTAAAGGAGAAGACATCCTCGCTCACCTACAAAGAGTACTCCACTTTACATTTGTAGTTAATCCAGAACAAGTTGCGGGTGTAAGTAAATCCGAATCAAAAGCTGGCTCTAATGGCTGGGCGATCGCACCTTCTCGTTCGGCATCTGAAAATGCGATGCTGCTGGCAAATCCCCACCTTCCCTGGTCGGATTTATATCTATGGTATGAAGCTCAAATTACTGCACCGGGAATCGATGCTTATGGAGCATCGCTTGTCGGGATTCCTGTTTTAACAATTGCTTTCAACGATAACTTGGGTTGGACTCATACTGTCAATACTCATGATGGATGGGATGCTTATCAATTAGAACTAGCTGATGATGGCTATCGTTTTGATGGTAAAGTTCGTCCCTTTGAAACGAAAACTGTTTCTTTGCAAGTAAAACAACAAGACGGGATATTGCGGGAAGAACCATTAGTAGTCAAAAGTTCTATTCACGGACCTGTTGTGTCAGAAAAAGATGGTAAAGCTACTGCATTGCGTGTTGTCGGTCTTGACCAACCAGGAGTGTTAGAACAATGGTGGGACATGGCGCGATCGCAAAATATAGCAGAGTTTGAAAAAGCACTCCAACGTTTGCAGTTACCGATGTTTACGGTGATTTATGCTGACCGAAAAGGTCATATTATGCACCTGTTTAATGGACTAGTTCCGGTGCGCGAGCAAGGAGATTTTGCAGATTGGCAAGGTGTTATTCGGGGGGATACATCTAAAACCTTATGGACAAAAAATCATCCTTATCAAGATTTACCTCGGGTTGTCGATCCTCAGAGCGGTTGGTTACAAAATACCAATGACCCACCTTGGACAACAACTTTTCCATTAGCGATTAAACCAGAAAAATATCCGTCTTATATGGCACCGCGTTTCATGGATTTTCGAGCGCAGAGTTCGGCAAGAATGCTCGATGAAGATAAAAAAATTAGCTTCGATGAAATGGTTAAATACAAGCATTCAACGCGGATGGAATTTGCCGACAGGATTTTAGATGATTTAATTCCAGCAACGCGAAAGTATGGTAGCGAACTAGGACAACGAGCAGCAAACGTCTTAGAAAAGTGGGATAGACAAGCTAATGCTCCTAGTAAGGGAGCAGTATTATTTGCTGCTTGGGCGGAAGAATTAGATTTTGATGAAGCTTTTAGTAAACCTTGGAGTCAAGATGCACCTCGAACTACACCCGATGGGTTAGCAAAACCTCAAGATGCTGTGAAATTACTGGAAACAGTAGCAGCAAAAGTAGAGAAAGCTTATGGAAAATTAGATGTGGCTTGGGGAGAGGTTTTTCGCTTGAAATATAGGAGCGTAAATTTACCAGGTAATGGTGGTGATGGGTATTTAGGTATTTTTCGGGTTGTTAATTTTGCTCCTTCAGAAAATAGTCAATTTCAACCCGTTGCGGGTGATTCTTATGTTGCTGCGATTGAGTTTTCTAACCCCCTGCAAGCAATGGCACTGATGAGTTACGGTAATTCCTCTCAACCGGGTTCGCCCCATTCTGTTGACCAGTTACCGCTGTTTGCACGTCAAAAATTGCGTCCGGTTTGGCGTACTAGAAAGGATATTGAAGCTCATTTAGAAGCTCGTCAACTGTTTTAAAATCTCACCGAGGAAGGTAAGAGGGTATGATAGAGGGTTTTTTTGGGTTGATTCTGGGGCTGATTTTCATTGGTTATTCGGCTGTTGCTGTGGGAGCAGAAGAATTGCAAACGGAAATTACTGAGGAGGATTTACCTGGGTTACTGACTCATGTTGACTTAATGTTTGTTGTTGTTAATAAAATTGCGATTGCGATAAAAGCAAATATACTTCCGGCAATAAAAGCTACTTGAGAACTAATTAATTGCCATAAACTGCCAGCTAAAATACTAGCAATTAACAGCGCTATACCAGTAGCTAAATTAATAAACCCAAAAGCGGTACCGCGCAAATTGGCTGGTACTTTTTCTGCTACCAATGCCGATAATATGCCCTTGCTCATACCTTGATACAATCCATACAGCGCAAACAGCAGCCATATTTGCCAAGAAGCAGAACTAAAGGCAAAACCCAAGTATGTCAAAGCATACAGTAAAAAACCACCTACCAAAAGTCCTAATCGTCCGATACGGTCAGATAATAATCCTACTGGATAGGCACTAAGAAAGTAAATGAAATTCATTACAACTATTGTCAGAGGTATAAAAGTAGGTGATACACCAACTTGCTGGGCTTGAAGTAACAGAAAAGCATCGCTGGAGTTACCTAAATTAAACATTAATGCGACTGTGACTAGTATCCAATATTCTTTTCCTAGATGCTTTAAAGTACGCCAACGGAGAAGATTTTTTTGTATCTGTTTAGATTTAGTCTTTGGTTCTTTGACAAAACCAGCCAGCAAAATTACAGCCAAAATACCGGGTATTAATGCTACCCAGAAAACTAATTGAAAGTTTTTTCCTGAAAGCAACATCAAAATAAAGGCAATTATTGGCCCGGAAAATGCACCTATAGTATCGAGAGACTGACGTAAGCCGTAAGCAGCTCCTAAATTACTCCTATCTGTGACATCAGCAACCAAAGCGTCGCGAGGAGCTACGCGAATTCCCTTACCAAATCTGTCTCCAAATCGAGCAATTAATACCCAAGTCGGACTAGTGGCTAAAGCAAATAAAGGTTTAACAATGGTTGATAAACCATAACCAATCACCGCAAGTTGCTTGCGTTGTCCCCAATAATCGCTTAAAATTCCTGAAAATACCTTCAATATAGAAGCCGTTGATTCAGCAATTCCTTCAATTAGACCAACTGTTAGCCAATTTGCTCCCAAGGTGGAAACTAAGAATAACGGTAAAATCGAATCAATCATCTTAGTGCCAATATCTGTTAATAAGCTAACAAAGCCTAAAATCCAGACATTTCGAGGGATATTCGCCACAAATGGAGTTTTCATTGATTTATTTTGATATTTTGCAAATATTTAGTTAAATTTTCCAGTAAAAGCGATTGGGCTGAGTGGATAAAAAAGTGATCTCCGGGGAATATTTGCAAATTGAATGAACTTTGCGTTTGCGATCGCCATCCTTCTAGTTCTGCTAAAGTTACTTCTCGATCTTCCAATCCACCGAAAGCTACAATCGGACATTCTAATGGTGCCTCTTGAGTGTAAAAATAAGTTTCTAAAACTGCAAAATCTGCTTTAAGAACTGGGATAAATAGCTGCATCAATTCATCATTTTGCAAAACTGATGCAGGTGTACCATTAAGACGGTGAAGCTCTTGTTTGAATTCAGTTTCTGATAATGCGTGGATGGGTGGTTTTGATGAAGGAATTTGGGGAGCGCGACTAGCAGAAACAAATAGCCCGAATGGAATCTTACCATATTGTTTGCGAAGATAGCGAGCCAGTTCAAAACTGAGCAATCCACCCATACTGTGACCAAAAAAAGCAAATGGTTTATTTAAATAGGGGAGGAGAATAGGAGCGATCGCGCTAACTAGAGCTTCTATGGTTGTAAATAAAGGTGATTTTATTTGGGTTCCCCTTCCTGGAAGTTCTACGGGACAAAGTTCGATATTTTCAGGTAAACTCCTAGCCCCTGGTCGAAAAATGATTGAGCTAGCACCCGCATAGGGAAAACAAAATAACCTCAAGGAAGCTTGAGGTAATGGTTTAGTAGGGAAAATCCACGACTTAGATTGATGTGTACTTGTCATTAGCTAAATAATAGGAAGCAGTTCGTTAAATTTGAGGAGAATCCAAAAAACCATTTTGAATTAAATAGGATAAGAATTTATCAAATAAATTATGACTTACAGGTGGACATTTAATATCAGTTCCATTTAGTCCATTTAGGGTATTCTGATAGTCAAATTCTAGAGTTAAAGATGTAGTATTTGGATCTGGTTCTTTTGACCAAAAAGGTACAAGGGGGTATAAAGCATGATCTGGAGATTTGCTGGCAATAGTCCGTAATTCTTCTCGCCACTCTGCATCAGTAATTTCTCGTAATTGATAGCCGAATGAACGCACCCAATTGACAATTTGATTCAAAGGAGCAGGATGAGGATTGATTAAGTGGAAAGCTTTACCAAAGGATTCTTTTTGTCTAGATAGATGTAGAATTGTTTTGGTTATAAAATCTACTGGAATTAAATTTACCATACCCTCCCCTTGCGGTACGCTTCCTAACTGAATGCAGCCCTTAAGCATTCTGAAGGTGTTATCGCTAGTATTACCCACACCAGTTTCACTGTGCCAAATAATACGTCCTGGTCTGTAAATGCAAATAGGCAAACCGCGATCGCAGGCAATATTTATTAATTTTTCCGCAACCCATTTACTTTGAGCGTAACCTGTATCTATGATTTCGTCAGGACCGATCGCATTACTTTCTCTAATTATCTTGACTCCCGAACCGACGTTTGGAGAAATCGCGTTAGTGGTGGAAACAAAATGTACTGGTTTAGTTTTAATTTGACTAGCCAAGCGCAAAATTTCCTGTGTCCCTAGAACGTTAGTCGGTTTCAAGACAGAATAGGGATAAACAAAGTTAACCATTGCCCCGTTGTGATATATAACATCTATCTGGCTGGCTAGGGTGGTAAATTCTGCCTCGGTTAACCCCAACAGTGGTTGTGATAATTCTCCAATTACAGCCACAATCCGAGAACTAAAGGATTCCTGCCATAAGTCATAAGTTGTTAAACAACTGTGAATTTTTTGTTTGGCTGTTTCTAGGTTAACTGCACGCACTAAACAGAAAATATCTGCCTGAGTTTGTTGTAAAAGTTCAGCTAATAAAAATGAACCTAAAAAGCCTGTAGCACCAGTTAATAAAATAGCTTTTGGTTCTGTTTTTGACCAAACATATGGTGTTTCTGGGAATATCGTCTCGTCTAAAACCGCTTCTGCATTTAAATCGATTCGGGAAGAAATCGCCTTGACATCACCCGTCTCGATCATAATTTCAATTTGTTCGGCAAGTCCAGCCACAGTCGGTGTTTCAAATAATATGCCGTAGGGTAAGTTAATTTGAAAAGCCTCGCGGACTCGCACTACAAGCTGAGTTAAGAGTAAAGAATGTCCTCCTAATTCAAAGAAATTACTGGTAACACTGACATGAGTTAAACCCAACAGTTCTGCCCAAATTCCTGCTAATACTTGTTCAACTGGGGTCCGAGGAGCAATAAAGTTTTGTTCGAGTTCGCCTATAACTGGTATTGGTAAAGCTCGACGATCTATCTTTCCATTTGCTGTCAGTGGCAAAGATTTGAGCAGAACAAACGCAGAAGGAAGCATATATTCTGGCAATTTAGCTTGCAAAAAGCTACGCAGTTCGCTTGTACTACTATTAAGCGATCGCTTTTGTTGGCTAATTAAATAAGCTACTAGCCGCTTCTCTCCTGGTGTATCTTCTCGTTGTATAACTACTGCTCGATCGATATTTTGATGCTGCTGCAATACTGTTTCAATCTCTGCTAATTCAATTCGGTAGCCTCTAATTTTGACTTGATTGTCAATTCTTCCTATAAACTCAATATTGCCGTTTGGTAAGTAACGAGCTAAATCTCCTGTTTTATACAGTCGTGCTTTGCCATCATGACTAAAAGGATTGCTAATAAACTTTGTTTGTGTTAGTTCAAGATGATGTAAGTAACCTCGTGTCACACAAGCACCACCGATATACAATTCACCCTTAACTCCGATAGGAACGGGTTGCAGATATCGATCTAATAAATAAATCTGTGTATTGCTAAAGGGACGACCTAGTGGCACCGTTGTCGATTTATATTGATAGCAATCCGACTGCAATTGATAGCTCAGCACACCCACAGTTGTCTCTGTTGGTCCATAGTGGTTAATAATTGTGCATTCGGGGTTTAATTGGTAAATTTTTTTGATTAAATTCCAGCTGGTTGCCTCTCCTCCCAAAATTAATTTTTGTCGGGGTAAGATTGACTGAGTGGGAACAGATGTCAGTATGGCTTCCAGATGGGAGGGTACTATCTTTAGGCAGTCGATGGGATAGCGATGAAAATAATCAATTAGTGCTTCTGGATCGGTGGCACGTTCAAAGCTAATTATATGTAAACAGCCACCTGTGGATAGAGCGGGAAAAATAGCTGTATTACCTAGATCGGCGGCTAGAGTCGAAACCATTGCAAAACTAGCTGCTGATGGCAAATTGAGACGCTTGATAATACCATGAAGATAATTAAGTAACTGCTGATGCTCAACTGCCACACCCTTGGGTTTACCTGTAGAGCCAGAGGTATAAATAACATAGGCTAAATTGGTAATGTTAGTATGCGTGCGGGGATTTTCTTGACTTTCAGACGCGATCGCGTGTTGGACTTGTTCTAAGCAAACTACTTGGATTGCTTCTAGTGCAAGTTCTGTGACTAAATGTTGTTGAGTTAAGAGAATTGGTATTTGGCCATCCTGCAACCTCAATGATAAATTCTCTGCTGGTAAATCTGGATCTAATGGTAAGTAAGCACCACCAGCTTTGAGAATCGCTAGTAGAGCAACAATGGTATCAAGCGAGCGTTCCATGTATATCCCTACCACTACTTCTGGTTTCACTCCCAGTTTTTGTAGATAATGGGCTAATTGATTGGAGCGAGCATTTAGTTCGGTATAGGTTAATTTTTGCTTTTCAAATACAACAGCAAGATTCTGGGGTGTACGTGCTACTTGTTCTGTAAATAATTGGTGAAAACATTTATCTTGAGGAAAATCTGCTTGAGTATGATTAAATTCTACTAACAGTTGGTGGCGATCGCTCTGGTTTAAAATTGCTAATTTATCAATTGGAGTTGCGGGAGCATCAACAGCACTTTCTACTAGATTCTGAAAATATGTCGCTAAAAGTTGGATATTTTCTGTTTGAAATAAATTGCGATCGTAATCAAAATTAGCTATTAAAGAATCGGCTTGTTGGTAGCAGGAAAGTTTGAGTTTAAAACGTTCGGTACAAGCAAATTGTTTATAAATTGAAAAGGAAACTTCGTCAGCAGTATATTTTGCTGTTTCTGATTGAAATTCAAAACTAAAGGGGAAGAAAGTAGAATTAATCTGATTATTTTCAGATTTAGTCCAATTATCCCATAAAAAATATTCTTGCCATTCCCAATTTTCTTGTATTGACTGGCTAACTATTTCTAATATTTCTGAAAAAGATACATTATTTTCGAGATTTATTGAAAGTGGTAAATATTGAGTGAGTAATCCTATGACTGATTCCAACTCTTCATATTTACGTCCATCAGTAGCAATACCAATAGTTAGCGGTTGTTGTTCTGTAAAGCGCCATAATAAAATTTGCCAGCAGCTAACTAAAAAGCCAGATACAGAGGATTGATATTTCTCAGCAAGAGTTTTTATTTTTGACAACAAATTAGGCTCAATTTGCCAAGTATAAGAACCAATATCAAACTTATAATCATCATTTGGCAGTTGATTCTCAAAAGATATGCTTAATTTTGCTAATGAAGATAAATCGTATTTCTGCCAATATTGTTTACCATCATCCGCGTCAGCATCTTCTAATAATTCATTTTGCCATTCAGAAAACTGTAAATATTGTACAATTTCTTCAACATCTAATTCTCTACTTCGCAAAACAGCATCATAACACAGCCTAATTTCTTGTATTAAATTTTGAATGGAACGACTATCAGCACAAATCGCTGGTAAAGTCATCAGTAAAATATACTTGTCTGCTGATAAATTTATCAGTGAAACACGGAACAGCGAACCTTGTTCAAAATTCCAAGGAATTAATCTTTGCTGCTGTAATAAAGATGCGACTTGATTTAACTGTTCCTTTTCTTCTATATTGCTAAAATCAACTTCTTGAATAGTCAAATATCCTCGTTCGCTGATTCCCTGCATCGGGGTTTTGATTCCTGCTGGTTTGATAAAATTAGTCCGCAGAATGTCTTGACGATTGACGACTTGTTCTAAAGCTAATTTGAGAACATCTTTTTTTAGTCTTCCCTCTATTAAAATCGCAGCTTGGACGCAATAAGAAGAATTATCTTTTTGCAAATTCCAAAGATGTTTTTGTTGAGGAGAAATCCGAAATATGTTAATGATTGTTTCTTGTAATTGCATTTTATTTCACTTAAATTCCTATATCTTTACTATTGATAATTTCGCCCATTGCCACAACAATTTTACGTTTTCCTGTATAGGGATTGCGAGCGTGAGCTACGAGCATATTATCAAGCATTAAAATATCACCTTTGTGCCAAGCAAAAGCAATTTCAGCTTGTTGATAAGCAGATGTAACCCGATCGATTACTGACTGTTCTATAGTTGTACCATCACCGTAATAAACATTACGTGGAAGATTTGCTTCACCAAATAATGATAATAAAGATTCACGAACCGATGAATCTAAATAAGCAATGTGGTGTAATTGAATTTGGTTAAAAAATACCCATTCCTTTGTTTTAGGATGTTGAGCAATAGCTTGACGAATCTCTTGAGTTTTTAATCCTCCATCTGCTTTCCATTCCCACTTAATTCCATTGCGATCGCAAAATTTTTCTACTGCTGTTTTATTCGTAGTATGAAAGAAATTTTGCCAACTGACATCTAGCCCATCGGTGTAGTTACGGACATACATTAATCCTTTTTGGGCAAATTTTTCTCTAGTTTCAACATTTAATAATTGATATACTTGACGACAATCAACAATTGGTGTTTCTCCCCTTTCTTGGGATGGGTGTACGCAGTAAAACCAAATTTTCATGGGGTAGCTGTGCATATGAGAGCTTTCATTATGAAAGAGAATGGCTTTATCTGCGGGATAAGGTGTAGAGCCGTAAACTTTACCACCTAATTCTTCCCTGGGTAAATCACCATATTCACCAAATAATTCTGGGCAAACAGCTTCAGCAAAGTTTTCAAAATCCTTTACTGAATTGGTATTGAATCCTCGGAAAAGAATTGCACCATGTTTGAGTAAATTAGTTTCTATGAATTGTCGATTATTCTTAGCCCAGTCGGTAAAATCGAGGTCAGATGTATTGGGTTGACAAACAAGAGGTAAAGTATCTTCTGGTTGTAAATAATCAGTTTTAACTAATTGTTCTGGAGCAAAACTAACAGCTTTTGGCTTAACCTTTTTGAATTTTTGCAAATTACGAGACTGACGTTTTGTTTTTTCAACAACTTGTTGTTGTTTTTCCTCTGGAGTCAGCATATCTAAAAAGTTTATTTTAGTATCTGGTTGGGTAACAATACTCTTGAGAAGAGTTTGGAAGTGAATAGAAAATTTGGCTATATCTATTTCATTAAATAAATCTGTTTTATATTTCCACCCTAATGAAATGTTATTTTCTGTTTCGATGGCAAATAAAGCTAAATCAAACTTTGATTGTCCATCTTCAATTTCTAAGCTTTGTAATTTTAAATCGGCAATTTCAATTTCTGGATTTGGGGTATTTTGTAAAACAAATAATACTTGAAATAAAGGTGTTTGTTGTAAATTGCGCTCGGTTTTTAACTCTTCAACCAACTTTTCAAAAGGTAAATCTTGGTGAGCATAAGCTTCTAATGTTACTTCACGCACTCGCTGCAATAACTCTCGAAAGCTGGGATTACCGCGCATATCTGTACGCAGTACTAATAAATTGATAAAGAAACCAATCAGTAATTCAGTGTTACTTTGAGTGCGGTTAGCAATATCAGTACCAACAACGATATCATCTTGATTAGTATAGCGATAAAGTAAAGTTTGTAAACCTGTCAGTAAAGTCATAAATAAAGTGACATTTTCCCGACGGCTAAATTCTTGAATCTGCTGTGATAAATCTTGAGATAATTCAAAATTATAACTCGCACCTTTAAAAGTTGCAGTAGCAGGTTGAGAACGCTGAATCGGTAACTTTAATACAGGTAAATTACCACCTAATAATTGTCGTTTCCAGTAAATTAAATGATGTTCTAAGACTTCTCCCTGTAACCATTGTTTTTGCCATACTGCGAAGTCAGCGTATTGAATTGGTAAAGCAGGTAATGGGTTATTTTTACCATTACAAAAAGCCTTATACAAAGTTGTAATTTCTTTAACTAAAACTCCCATTGACCAAGCATCAGAAATAATATGATGCATTGTGAGTAGTAGTATATGTTCTGTGGAAGATAATTTTAATAATTTTACTCTGAGTAAAGGAGGATTATTCAAATCAAATGGTTGTAGTTGTTCTGCACTGAGAATATTTTGTAGTAGCTGAGACTGTTCGGTTAGTAAAGTAGACTGTAAATCAATAATTGGTAATTCTAAAGTTAAATTATTTGTAATATTTTGAATGGGTTTATCTTCGACAGTAACAAAGCTAGTTCGTAAACTTTCATGTCTTTGTACAACCTGATTTAAACTTTTTTCTAATGCAGCAACATTTAGCGAACCAGTTAACTTGACAGCAGTAAAAATATTATATAAAGGACTATTCGGAATTAATTGACTCAAAAACCATAGACGTTGTTGAGCAAAGGAAAGTGGTAATTCTTCATCTCTAGGAACCACTTTAATAGCAGGATGTGTAACTGGGATGTTAGTCGAATTGCTATCAATAATTTCCGCTAATCCTGCTATAGTTGGAGATTCAAATAAACAGCGTAAAGGAATATTTACGTTTAATTTATCTCTAATTCTTGACATTACTTGTGTAGCTAACAAAGAATGTCCGCCTAAATTAAAAAAGTTATCATATATTCCTACTGTTTCTAGATTTAAAATTTCTAACCAAATTATAACTAAATTTTCTTCAATAAAATTGCGTGGTTTTGCGTATTCAGTATCTCTTTCCAGTTGAGATAAATCGGGATTTGGTAGTGATTTTTTATCAACTTTACCATTAGGTGTTAATGGTAGTTTATCCAATAGCATAAATGCCGATGGTATCATAAACTGAGGTAAATTTGAATGTAAATATTGACGCATTTCTAATATAATTTGGGAAGTATCTGTAGATGATATCGATACAATATAAGCTACTAATTGCTGATTTCCTAACACATCTTCTTTAGCAACAACAACCGCTTCTTGTACGGTAGAATATTGTCTAATATTAGTTTCAATTTCTCCTAATTCGATACGAAAACCGCGAATTTTTATTTGATTGTCAATACGTCCGAGATATTCAATATTTCCATCTGGAAGATAACGAGCTAAATCACCAGTTTTATATAATTTTTGATTCAAGTTATTATTATAATCATTAGTATCAATAAATTTTTCGCTTGTTAGATCGGGACGGTTTAAATAGCCTCGTGATAAACCTGAGCCACCAATATATAATTCGCCAGATACACCAATCGGTACAGGCTGTAATTGTCTATCTAAAAGATAAATTTGAGTGTTAGCAATAGGACGACCAATAGGTACTAAAGGCTTGGATAATTGATTTTTTTCTACTCGATAAATTGTTGACCAAATTGTTGTTTCTGTAGGTCCGTATAAGTTCCAAACTTCGGCTGAATTTTCTATTAGCTTTTCTGCTAAATCGCGAGAAAGAGCTTCACCACCGCAAAGAATTTTTAACTGTTTGCTACCAACCCAACCAGAGGTAATTAACATTTGCCAAGTGGCTGGAGTTGCTTGCATAATAGTCGCACCAGTAGCGGCAATTTTTTGACTTAATAATTTACCATCCATCGCTACTTCACGGCTAACTAATCCCACACGTGCGCCACAAATTAATGGTAAATATAATTCTAGTGCTGCAATATCAAAAGATATGGAAGTAACAGCTAAAAGTGTATCGGTTGCAGTTAATCCCGGCTGTTGTTTCATTGATTGTAAGAAATTGACAACACTACCACGATCAATTTGTACACCTTTGGGTTTACCCGTAGAGCCAGAAGTATAAATTACGTAAGCTAAGTGAGATGACTTGATATTTTCTAGTTTAAAATTAGGGTTTTGCTGATTAATTTTTTGCCAATCTTTATCTATACAAATAATTTCAGCATCATGATGAGGAAGACGATTTAATAAACTTTCTTGAGTCAATAAAAACTTAACTTGAGCATCTTCTAACATTAATGATAAACGTTCTTGAGGATAAGCGGGATCTAAAGGTACATAAGCTCCACCAGCTTTGAGAATCCCTAATAATCCTACTACCATTGCTAAAGAACGCTCGATACAAATTCCTACCTTAGTATCTGCCTTAACTCCTAATTTTTGTAGATAGGATGCTAATTGGTTACTTCTATAATTAAGTTCGCGGTAAGTTAACTGTTGTTGCTCAAAAATTACGGCTACAGCATCGGGCGTTTTTTGCGTTTGTAATTCAATTAACTGATGAATACAAACATCTTGTTCCCAATCTATTTGAGTATTATTCCAATCAATTAATAACTGATTTTTTTCTGTTTCTGTTAGTAATGGTAATTCAGATATTTTAGCTTGGGGATTAGCAACAATACCAGATAATAAATTTTGGAAATGTGCTACCATTCGCTTGATAGTAGCAGATGTAAATAACTCAGAGCTATATTCTAAATAACCAACTAATCCTGCATCTGTTTCTAAGAAACACAAATCTAAATCAAATTTCGCTGTTTGATGTTCGTCATTATCCAATTGAATCAAAGTTAATTCTGGTAACTCCAGAGTTTTTGCTGGAGTATTCTGGAGTTGAAAAGCAACTTGGAACAAAGGATTATAGTTAAGATTGCGCTCTGGTTGTAGTTCTTCTACTAACTTTTCAAAAGGTAAATCTTGATGAGAATAAGCTTTTAAAGTTACCTCCCGCACGCGAGATAATAACTCTGCAAAAGTGGGATTACCTGATAAGTCGCTACGTAGCACCAAAGTATTAACAAAAAAGCCAATTAATTTTTCTATCTCTTCTCTATTACGGTTAGCAATGGGAGAACCAATACAAATATCATCTTGATTAGTATAGCGGTACAATAGAATCTTAAAAGCGGCTAATAAGGTCATAAATAAAGTTACACCTTGTCCGCGACTTAAAGAGTGTAATTTATCGGTTAAATCTTGAGATAATATAAAAGAATGGGTTGCACCTTTAAAAGTAGGAATAATAGGTCTGGGTTTATCTGTAGGTAAAGCTAGTAGAGAAATATTACTTAGTTGCTGCTTCCAATAATTCAGTTGATTTTCTAAAACTTCACTTTGTAACCATTCTTGTTGCCATACTGCAAAATCTGCATATTGAATTGGTAATTTTGGTACAGAAAATAACTGCTCACCAGTACAGAAATTTGAGTAAAGTGTAGCGAATTCTTCGACTAATAAACCCATTGACCAACCATCAGCAATAATGTGATGTAAAGTGAATAAAATTATATATCCTGTTTGGTTTAATTTGAGTAATTTTACGCGCAATAATGGACTAGATGCTAAATCGAAAGTAGTAAGAGATTCTCGACCAATTAACTTGTGTAGTTCTGGTTCTGGAAGTACCGATCGACTTAAATCAATGATTGGAATTGTCAATTTTAAAGATGGAGCAATTACCTGTACTGGTTGCCCATTTACGGTTTGAAATGTAGTGCGTAAAATTTCATGACGCTGAATAATTTCGTTTATACTTTGCTCTAAAGCTGCTATATTTAATTTTCCTTTGAGCTTCACAGCACCAGGTATATTATAAAAAGGATTATTCGGTTCTAATTGGTTCAAAAACCACAACCTTTTTTGAGCAAAAGATAAAGGAAAAGTATTAGATTCTCGACTTTTAGCTTTGATAAAATTAGTTTTAACTGCCTTCTTGTTTCTTTGATTGATTTTTTGCAGAAGTAGTTCGCGTTTTTCCGGTGAGAGGTTTGCAACTTTTAGATCAATATTATTCATCGTCTTTGTTATGTTTAACTGTTTAATAAATGGTTAAAATATGAGTAAATTAGGACTCTGGTAAATCTTCTAATTCTGCTAACATTTCTTCAAGCACTTCACTGCCTGTTTGTTCTATCTGCTTTTGTGCAACCAATACCCCTAATTGTGCAATGGTAGGTGTAGCAAAAATTTGACGCAATGTTAACTCTACTCCCAAAGCGTTATACAATCTTGAAGTAACTTGAGTTAACAGTAAAGAATGTCCTCCTAAATCAAAGAAATTATCGTGAATACCAACTTTTTCTAACCCCAATACTTCAGCCCAA
Source organism: Rivularia sp. (in: cyanobacteria) (assembly GCA_965234645.1). Classification (GTDB taxonomy): domain Bacteria; phylum Cyanobacteriota; class Cyanobacteriia; order Cyanobacteriales; family Nostocaceae; genus Rivularia. Next base: position 3,427,278 of record OZ248344.1, read on the forward strand.
ATTTTTGCTAATACTTTTTCTATTTCCGTTTTAGGTGGTACATAATTTGCTGTTAATTCTGGTTTAACCTTTTCAGGTATGGGTAAAGATTGACGGTCAATTTTTCCATTCGGTGTTAAGGGTAGTGTCTTCAAAAACACATATACCGACGGTATCATGTATTCTGGTAATATTTGTCTGAGAAAATCTCGTAATTCATTAGTTGTTGGCTGAAATTGAGCATGAGGTACAATATAACCAACTAGTATTTGATTCCCAGATTCATCTTTATTCGACAAAACTATCGCTTTTTGAATAGCTGAATGTTGAGACAGTGCAGCTTCAATTTCTCCTAATTCAATACGGAAACCTCTAATTTTAACTTGATTATCAGTTCGACCTAAAAATTCTAAATTACCATCGCTATGGTAACGAACTAAATCACCAGTTTTATAGATAGTTTTTACTTCTGAATTATCAAAATAATGTTGAATAAATTTATTTCTTGTAATTTCAATATTATTCAGATAACCTCTAGCTACACCACCACCACCAATATATAATTCTCCCGGTACACCTATGGGTACGGGCTGCAATTGTGAATCTAAAACATAAACTTGTGTATTCGCTAATGGTTTACCCAAAGGTAGAGTTTGAGAATTGATATCAACACGTTCAACCTGATAAGTTGATACTCCTACTGTTGTTTCAGTGGGACCATAATGATTAATAATTATGCACTCAGGATTTAAAGACTGAATCTTTTTAATTAACTCCCAACTACAAGCTTCACCACCCAAAATTAACCTTTTTTGTGGTAATAGATCGGCAGCAAATTCAGAAGTTAATAATGCTTCCAAATGTGTTGGAACAATTTTTAAGCAATCAATAGTATGTTGACGGAAATAACTAACTAATGCTTCAACCTTAGTAGCACGCTCATTAGAGATAATATGCAAACACCCACCACTACATAAAGCCGGAAAGATAGATGTATTTCCTAAGTCTGCTGCTAAGGTAGAAATTAAACCAAAACTAGCTATTTCTGGTAGATTTAATCTTTGTTGAATACCGTACAAATAATTGAGAATTTGTCGATGTTCAATTGCTACTCCTTTGGGTTTACCTGTGGAACCAGAGGTGTAAATAATATAAGCTAAATTTTCTGCTGTAATTTCATTATCTGGATTTTCAGAATTACAATTAGCAATTTCTGCCGTGTTGATGTCTAAACAAAGAACAACTGGTGTTGTAAGCGTGGGATGTTGTTGCTGAATAGAGGAGTCGGTTAATAATATTTGTGCTTGAGCATCTTCTAATCGACTAAGTAAGCTTTGGGTAGGAAACTTTGGATCTAATGGTAAATATGCTCCTCCGGCTTTGAGTACACCAATAATTGCGATAATTGCTTCTAATGAACGTTCTAAACAAATTGCAACTATGGTTTCTGGTACTACTCCATGTTGTTGGAGATAATCAGCTATTTGGTTAGCACGAGTGTTGAGTTCTTTGTATGTTAATTGTTGGTTTTCATAGACAACAGCAATATTGTTAGGGTTAATTTTTACCTGTTGTTCAAATAATTGATGAATTAACTGATTTTGAGAAAATTCGGTTTGTGTATTGTTGAATTGATAGATTAATTGTTGATAATCTTTTTCTGGAAGGATGTTTAATTTACTAATTGCAATTTCTGGAGTCGATATTATATTTTCTAATAACGTTTCAAATTGCGCTGCTAAATTTTGGATATTCTCTGTTGCAAATAAATCAGCATCGTAATAAAAATCTAATCGTAATTTATCTTGTTGTTCGATACAAGCTAATCTTAATTTAAACTTATCTATAGATGATTCAATTTTATCAAACAGCCAGTGAAGATTTTGCTTGTTTTGTGATAATTCTATTTGTTGATAATCAAAACCAAAGGCTAAATTATTGTCATTAACAATTTGTTGCCAATTATAATATTGTTGCCACTGTTCTGCTTCTACTTTATTTTCTACAATTTGTTCTACTAAGTCAAAAATTGTTTGCTGGTTATTTAATTTTGTTTTAATCGGTAAATATTTTGCTAGTAATCCTATTGCCGATTTTAATTCTTCATACTGTCTACCATCAAAAGCTGTACCAATAATTAATTCTGATTCTCTAGTAAGTCTTGAAAGTAAAATTAGCCAACAAGCAAGTAATAAATTATCTGGAGCAATTGTATATTTATCTATAAAATGATTGATTTTTTCTACTAAACTAGATTCAAGCTTTTGGTTAAAAATGCTTGGTTGATAATTCCTTTCCTCAACAGTATGTTTTTCTCCAGGAAGTTTAATATTTATACCATTATCAATATCTTGTTGTTGCCAATAATTTTTACCTATTTCTGCATCTGCTGTTGTTAATAATTCCTGTTGCCATGCTGAAATATCTACATATTGTAAAGGTTCTTCAGGAATTTCTGTAGTTTCTAAATTAGCATAATATAAATTACTAATTTCATTGACTAAATTCTCTAATGATGTTGTGTCCCCGCAAACTGAAGGTAAAGATATCAACATTATATGTTGCTGGGAATCAAGAATTAATAAATATATATGTAATAGCGAATCTTGTGCAAAGTTAAAGGTGATTGTTTTGAATTTCTGATATAATTCCTCATCCTTTTGTTGTTGTGCTGGTAAATCTAATTCAGTTAAATTGAATTCTTGATAATTTAAGGTTTTTTCTGAATTAATAACCTGTAGAGGTAAGCTAACTCCAGGAACATTTTTAAAACTTGTACGCAAAATTTCATGACGCTTAATTACTTTCTCAATTGCTAATTTTAAAATATTCTGGTTGAGATTATCTTTAATTATGATAGAGGCTTGAACGCGATATGGTTGACAATTATTATCTGCTTGTAATTTCCATAGATATATTTGTTGGGGTGATAATTGATAACCTTCAATTGTTTCTTGTAAGTTTTCTATATTAGTAGATTGCATATTTTTATCCTTAATTACTTAGCTATAAATTGGTGTAACTCCGAGGCTCAGACATACCAACTATGACTTTTCTCATACCTTTAAATGGTGTGCGTCCGTGAGCAACTTGAACATTATCTAAAAGTAAAACATCACCTGCTTGCCAAGGAAATATTACTGTTTCTTGTTGATATGCAGATCGAATTTCTGTTAATGTTTCGGGTTCAATAGCAGAACCATCACCGTAATAAGTATTGTGAGGTAAATCGGCTTCATAAAATTCTGCTAGTAATGCTTGATAAATATTTGGTTCTAAGGTTGTGACGTGAAAGAAAGCAGCATGATTAAACCAAACGTATACACCTGTAATCGGATGTTGAATTACCGTTGGTCGGATTTGCTTAGTTCTAAGACGATTACCTTTTTTCCATTCAAATTCAATAGCGTTTTGACGACAATATTCTTCTGCAACTGCTTTGTCTGAGGTTTGAAATACATTTTGCCAAGGTAGTCCAAAGCCATCATTGTAGTTACGAACATATAAAACTTGTTTGGCTATAAATTTATCACGAATTTGAGGAGAAATACGCTGAAAAATTTTGTGAGAATCAGCAATTGCTGTTTCTCCCCCTTGTTGTGCAGCTTGCAAACAACAAAAGTAAATTTTTTGTGGCCAAGTTAAACAATATGTACTTTCATTATGCAGAAAAATACTTTGTTCGGCTGGGTAATCTGTAGAAGTATATATTTTACCGCTAATTTCGTGACGTGGAGAAGAACGGTCGTTATAACTAATTGCTTCTCCTATGGATGTGGCTTGAATAAATTGGTCTAATTGGGTTGGTGAATTAATTTCAAAATCGCGAAATAGTAAGGCTTTGTGTTTAATTAACATTGCCTGAATTGTTTCTTGATTTTTGTTTGCCCACTCTAACAGATTGACGTTTGGTACAGCAGGTTGAATTATTAGGGGTATGATTTGACGATCGGAAAAGTAGCTTGTACGAATTAATTCTGTTGGTGATATTTTGACAGATTTCCGGTTAATGCCTAATTTTTTTAAACTGACACTGTTTAGTTTTTGATTTTTCATGAGATGTGGTTACTTCATGCTTAGGTACGACGAGAAAAAGATTGGCGTTTGATATTCTTTAACATCTGGAGATTGGCAGTTTCTAATTCTTTGGTTTTGCTGGTTTTTTGAGCTTTTTGAGTTTCGTTAAATTTGGTTGCTATTTCATTTAGTGTCAGGTCTGGTGTAGTGACAAATTCTTTGAGTAAGGTTTGGAAATTATCAGCTATTTGATTAATTGTGTCAGCAATGAATAAATCGGTACTGTACTCGAAACATCCACTAATTCCTGCTGGTGTTTCTTCTAAGAAAAGCCCTAAATCATATCCGGTTGTGTCGTTATGAATATCTAAGGGTTGTAAGGTTAAGTTGGGTAATTCTAAAGTACCATTAGGAGCATTTTGGAGAACAAACCATACTTGAAATACAGGTAAATTACTTTGATTTCTGTCTGGCTGTAGTTCTTCAATTATTTTTTCAAAGGGTAAGTTTTGGTGAGTGTAAGCACTTAATGTTACTTTTCTGACTCGTCCTAATAATTCTCGGAAACTAGGATTAGCAGATAAGTCTGTACGTAAAACCAAAGTGTTGATAAATAAACCGATTAATTTTTCTAATTCTGTGCGATCGCGATTAGCAATGGGAGAACCAACCCTAATATCAGTTTGCCCTGAATAGCAATAAAGTAAGGTTTTAAATGCTGCTAATAGGGTCATAAATAAAGTTACACCCTCTTGCTTACTCATCTGTTGTAATTGCTTACTTAAATCCAGTGGTAATGAAAAATCTATTTTCTTACCTTGTTGACTACTTTGTTGAGGACGGGGTTTATCTATGGGCAACTGTAAAGGTAGTAAATTTGACCCTAGTTGCTGTTTCCAGTAATCTAATTGTTTGTGTAATTCTTCCCCTTGTAACCATTGACGTTGCCAAACTGCAAAATCACTATATTGAATTTTTAACTCTGGCAAAGGTGATGTTTTACCTTGAGAATAAGCGGGGTAAAGTGCGGTTAATTCTTCTAACCAAACTCCCATTGACCAACCATCAGAAATTATATGGTGTAGGTTTAATAGCAAGATATATTCTGTAGAATCTAGCCATAATAAAGTAGTTCTGATAAGGGGACTTTGCGCTAAATCAAATGGTTTTATTGCTTCTTGTTTAGCTATTTGTAAAGCTTTTTCTTGTCTTTCTTGTGCGTCTAATTCCCGTAGGTCTAGGATTGCTAAATTAATATTGAGTGTAGGATTGATAGCAATTTTAGGTTTTCCTTGGACTATGGGGAATGTTGTCCGTAAGGTTTCATGACGACGGACAATTTCATTAATGCTTTGTTCTAAAGCAGGAATATTTAATTGTCCATTAATTTTTAAAGTGACAGCATCATTGTACAAAGCATTATTGGAAGCAATTTGAGACATTAACCAGAATCTTTCTTGAGCAAAAGAAAGGGGTATTTTTCCATTTGACACTGGTACAAGGGCAGGAACTTGTGAATTTTGCTGTGCTTTAATTTCTGCTTCTATAGATACCGATAACTCCCCAATAGTGGGTGACTCAAACAAACAGCGCAATGGTAATTCAATTTGAAAAGTTTCTCGAATGCGGGATATTACTTGAGTCGCAAAAAGTGAATGTCCACCCAAATCAAAAAAGTTATCGTTAATGCCGATATATTCAACACCCAGGACTTGACTCCATATTCCTGTTAATATTTCCTGGATAGGAGTATGGGTTATGGCATCTTTTTCAGGTTCGGATCTGCTTAAGTCCGGTTCTGGTAGAGCTTTGCGGTCTAGTTTACCGTTGGGTGTGAGTGGTAAGGTATCCAGTAGGACAAAAGCTGAAGGAACCATATACTCAGGCAATTTAGACTGTAGATATTGACGCAGTTGTGGGATTAATTCACGGGTTACTTTTGCCTGTAGGGGGTTATTGGCGTAACTGTGCAAAGGACGTTTAGGAATATTATTGATATTATTTAATAATCCTGTGTGACTGCGATTTGCTTCTCGTATAAATAGCGCATCATAACTACCATCTTCGTAACCAGCAGACCAACTGATATTAACAGAGTAATTGAGTTTTTTTGCTAATTTCCATAAATTTTCCGGTTCAATTCCAGTATTTTCCACAGCTTTTAAAATTGAGCGGATTTCCCCTACAGTTGTTGATTCTTGCTTGAATAATTCTTTTATTTTAGTTACCTTGCTTAATCTGGAATTAGGTATGCAACGCAATCCTAAAACCTCTGTTTGCGAAGATTCTAATAGTTGATTGAGAGATTTTAAAGTAAATTCATCTTGCTGCCAATCTAACCAATCAATATTAGATAAAGTATTAATCTTGGGTTGAAAATCAAGAACCACATCATAACGAAACTGAGTTAGTTCATTAACATAACGTCCCCGTTTAGGTTGAATTTCTATATTAGTAATTTGGGGAAAATCATCAGTTAAATTCAGAAAGAATGCCGGATCGATAACTAATTCTTCTTCTTGTTCAATGCTTTTTTTTATTTCCTCTTTCAGGGTAAGAGTAGTTAAATCATCAGGAGCAGAATGTAAAGCGATCGCTGTATAAAATGCCTCTAACAATGGTAAGCTTCGCACATCACCAATAAATATTTTTCCTCCCGGTTTTACTAATTCTACAGCACCCTTAATTACAGTAAATAAATAATCAATACTGGGGAAATATTGAATCACCGAGTTAATAATTACGGTGTCGTAACTTGCTGTTTCCAAATCCTCTAAATTATCCGCCATTCTCTGGCTCAGAGTCACCTGTGGAAGATAATATTCAGGAATACTAAGTACATTTTGAATATAATTCAAAGCACCTTGAGAAAAGTCTGTTCCATGATATTGACTACAGTGAGGAGCAATATTAAACAACAGCAAACCTGTACCACAACCAATTTCTAAAGCTCGATTTGGTTTAAGGGAAATAATTCTTTTTACCGTAGAATCTACCCAATCGCGCATTTCCTCCGCAGGAATAGGTAAATCTGTATAACTGCTGTTCCAACCAATAATATTAAACTTAGGATCTGCAACTACAGAAATTTCTTGATAGTTATCGGCCTCAGATTCATAAACTACCTGCCATTGTGATATTTGCTCAGTTTCAATTTTCTGGGAATCACCTTGATATTGAGGATTTTGGACTACATAAGCAATTAATCTTTTTTCTGCTAAAGTATCTCCTTGAGCGATTACAGCATTTGCTTTTACTCCTGGATGTTGATTGAGGTTCGCTTCAATTTCTCCCAATTCAATGCGATAACCGCGAATTTTTGTTTGATAATCTATCCGACCAATAAATTCAATATTACTATCTTCTAACCAGCAAGCTAAATCACCAGTTTTATATAACTTTGCTTCCTGCTTATTACTAAAAGGATGGGGAATAAATTTTTCGGTTGTTAATTCAGAACGATGTAAATAACCTTGAGCAACACCAGCACCACCAATGTATAATTCACCAGGTACACCAACGGGCAAAGGTTGTAAATTAGAGTCTAAAATATAAAGTTGGATATTAACAAAAGGACGACCGATAGGTACTAAACTATGATTTGGTAAATCTTCTGTAGTTTCAAAATAGCAGCTATCAATTGTTGCTTCTGTGACTCCAAAGGAATTAATTAACCTAGTTTGAGAACCACAAAAACTGCGGAATTTATTGTATTCTGAAGCATACCAACTGTCAGAACCACAAATCAACAACCGCATAAAATCTAAACGATTTCCACTTTGCTCTAAATATTGCATCAAGTTACGCAATACAGCCGGTACAAATTCGGCACAATCGACTTTTTCTGTCACCATCAAATGATAAAGTTTTTGCGGTTCTAGCAGAAAATCACGGGGACATAAAACTAATTTTCCCCCAGAACATAAAGCCCTAATTAAATCTCCCGTACAAACATCAAAAGCAAAACTAGCCATCTGTAAATGACTGCGAACAGAACATAATTGATATGCTTCTTTCCAAGCAAAAAAGGCATTTACCAAGCTGCTATGCTGTACCATCACCCCCTTAGCTTTACCTGTAGAACCAGAGGTATAAATTACATAAGCTAAGTCAGAAGGATTAACAGTAGGAAGGGGAACACTTACAGGTTGCCAATCTGCATCTAAACACAATACTTGCAGACTCTGGGCAGGAAGAATATCTAATAGTTTGGTTTGAGTTAATAACACCTCTACTTGCGCGTCTTCCAGCATAAAAGACAAACGCTCTTGAGGATAAGCTGGATCTAAAGGTACATAAGCACCACCAGCTTTGAGAACTGCTAAGGGAGTAACGATCGTATTCAAAGAACGCTCAACGCAAATTCCCACTAATACACCTGGCTTAACTCCCATTGTTGCCAGTTTCTGGGCTAATTGATTAGCTTTTTGTTCTAATTGTAAATAAGTTAATTGTTGCTCACCAAATACTACTGCAATAGCATCAGGAGTGGATATAACTTGTTGTTGAAATAGATCGTGAATACATAAATCTGAAGGAATTGGATACAGATTTTGGTTAAATTCTTCTAATAGTTGTTCCTGCTCCTTTAATGTTAGTAAAGACAAATCTGATAACCGGGCTGTAGGATTTTTTACCATGCCCATCAGTAAAGTTTGGAGATGCCCTAATATCCGAATAATACTTTGCTGGTCAAATCTGCGGGTGTCATACAATAAATCTATTCTCAATGAATCACCAGGAGCTACTAATAAACTCAGAGCTTCGTTGGTTTTTTCAAAAGATTGACCGCTTTCTATTTTTAAACCATCTATTTCTTGATTTAAGGCCGCGTCGATGGGATAATTCTCTAAAACATAGCCAATCTCAAACAAAGATTGACCTCTATCTACATCACTCCATCGCTGCACTTCTACCAGTGGACTATATTCATATTGAATCACTTCAATTTGGTGATTTTGTAACTCTTTTAGCCAAGGTAAAAGTAAAGCATCTTCTGTCACTTGCACCCGCAAAGGTAAGGTATTCACAAATAACCCCACCATATCCTCAACACCAGGCAAAGTGGGGGGACGACCGGAAGAGGTACTACCAAAAACAATATCTGACTCACCACTATAGCGACTCAAAAGTATAGTCCAAGCCCCTTGTAACAGCGTATTTAATGTTAATTGGTGCTGTCTTGCTAGAGATTGTAAAGCAGTTGTAGTTGACTTTGATATTTCAATTCTCTGCCAATCATAGTCTTCATCTAAACTGGGTAAAATACCAGGATTTTTATCTAAAAGTAAAGTTGTAGGCTTGTCAAAACCTTTGAGTGTTTTTCGCCAAAAAGCTTCTGCTTCTGACAAATTTTGTTGTTGTAGCCAATTAATATAATCCCGATAGAGACGTGGTGAATTTAATTTGATATCTTCACTTTGACAAAATCCTTGATAAAAAGCGTAAACTTCTTTAAAAACTAATGATTCCGACCAACCATCTAATAATAAATGGTGACTGCTCCAGACAAATTCATAGCTTTGTTCGTCTAAACGGAATAAATTTAAACGAATTAATGGAGCTTGAGAAAGTTCAAAACCACGCTGTCTATCTGCTTGTAAAAAATCCTCTAATTCTTGTTTTTGTATTTCAGCAGAAAATTCTCGCCAATCTTGTACTTCCCAAGGAAGTTCTACTTGTTGATAGACAACTTGATAGGGTTTTTCTAAATCTTGCCAATAAAATGCAGTGCGTAAAATTGGGTGTCTTTCTACTACCTTTTCCCAAGCTTGTTTAAATGCTGTAACATTAAAATCTCCCTGTAAAGTCCAGCAAAACTGTTCAAAGTATATCCCAGAGTTCGGAGCATAAATCGTATGGAAAAGTAAACCTTGTTGTAAAGGTGAAAGTTCGTAAATATCTTCTAAGTTTGCTGTATTCATATTTTTTATTGCCTTTAAATAACTGTTACTTTTTACCTGAAGTATTGATTTTAGCTAATAATTTATTAAAGTCTTTTTGACCTATTTTTGCAGAAGAGAAATCAGAAGGTGTATAGCTTTCTATATTTGGATTAATACTACGATTAATTAGATATTTTAAAGCATCTACAAAACTTTGCGCTAATTTTTTTACTGTAGTTTGATCGTGTAAATTATGGCTATAAGTCCAGTCAATTTGTAATTTATCGTTAATTACCAAACAATCAATTTCTATAAGATAAGAACGCTTTGCTTGCCGACTCTGAACTAAACCAATTGCTTCGGTAGCAGGAGTTAAAAATTGTGATTCTTCGGAAATGTGATTGAATTGACCCAAATAATTAAAACTTACTTCTGCTTGTGGTAATTTTTGTAAATTTTCAATTATTTGTTTTCTACCTAAATAGCGCAGTAAGCCATAACCAATTCCTTGATTGGGAATCAGTCGCAATTGTTCTTTTACTGCTTTGAGAATTTGGATTAAATCGCTATTTTTATCCCAGTTTAAATATACCGGAAATACAGATGTAAACCAACCAACAGTCCGAGATAAATCCACATCAGTAAATAGCGGTTCTCGTCCGTGACCTTCTAAATCAATTAATAAGGAATTTTCTCCAGTCCAGTTAGTAAAACTTTGAGATAATGCCGTTAATAACACTTCGTTAATTTGGGTACGATAAGCTGATGGAATATCATAAAGTAAAGTTTTGGTTTCTGATTCGCTTAAGGCAATTGACACTCGATCGGTAGATTCAACATTATTATTACCGCGATGAAAATCTATAGGCAAATTAGCAATGTTCTGATGATTCTGTGTTAACCAATAATTAATTTCTGGTTCGATTTCTGATGATTGAGCATAATTTACTAATCGCTGCGACCATTGTTTATAAGCTGTAGTTTTACTGGACAGCTTAATAGCTTTCCCTTGATTAAATTGAGTATAAGCTGTTTGGAAATCTTCTAATAAAATTCGCCAAGAAACACCATCAACTAGCAAATGATGAATGATAAATAGTAATCGGCTATCTCTATTTTCACCTAAATTAAATAAGGCAACTTTCATCAAGGGTGGTTTATTCAAATCTAGACTTGCTTGTAATTTTTCAGAGATTACCTTAATTTGTGATTGTTGCTCTATCTCTGATAATTCTGACAAATCATATTGGATAACTTCTGCTGTCACATCATCACCACTATTCACCTGCTGCCAATCAGAATCAGTTTTTGTAAATTTAATTCTCAAAGCATCATGATGCAAAATCAATTCTTGTACAACTTGTTGCAAAAGTTCAGAATTAATAGCTGATTTTACTCTTAATAAATTGGCTTGATTGTAGTGATGTGGTTGAGAGAAGTTTTCCTGGAAAAACCACTGTTGAATAGGTGTCAGGGGTAAACTACCCGTAATTAAACCTTGTTCGCTTTCTATGATTGGATTTGTACCGATAACTGTTGCTAATTCAGCAACTGTTTGATATTGAAATAGTTGCTTTGGTGTTAATTGTAAACCCTGTTGGTTAGCCTTGGCAACAACTTGAATACTAAGAATTGAATCGCCACCCAAGTCAAATAAATTATCATAAATCCCGATATTTCGTATACCTAATACCTCAGTCCAAACTTGTAATAATTGACTTTGTAATGGGTTTTGTGCGGGGACAAAATTTTCCGCTGTTTCTAATTTATTATTTTCAGGTATTGGTAACGAACGTCTATCTAATTTACCATTGGGTGTAGTCGGTAAAGCATCCAAAATCACAAAGGCAGATGGAACCATATAATTAGGCAACTTTTGCTTAATTAACTGACGCAGTTCCTGAGTGGATAAATTTGATTTTTGAATGGCAACAATATAAGCAACTAAACGTTGTTTACCAGGTTCATCTTCTCTGACAATTACTAGATTTTCTTTGACTTTTGCATGGCAAGCTAAGATAGTTTCTATTTCTGCTAATTCAATTCGATAACCTCTTATTTTTACTTGATTATCATTCCTTCCTAAATATTCAATTTGCCCATTTGGTAAATAACGAACTAAATCACCAGTTTTATATAATTTTGCTTGTGGTTGATTGCTAAAAGGATGCTGAATAAATCTTTCTGTTGTTAGTTGGGGACGATTTAAATAACCGCGAGCAACACCAGCACCACCAATATATAATTCACCCGGTACGCCGATGGGTAATGGTTGTAAATTAGAGTCTAATATATAAAGTTGAGTATTAGCAAAAGCACGACCAATAGGTACTAAACTATGATTTGGTAAATCTTCTGCTGTTTCAAAATAGCAACTATCAATTGTCGCTTCCGTAACACCAAAAGAATTAATTAATCTAGTTTGAGAACCACAAAAACTACGGAATTTATTGTATTCCGAACCATACCAGCTGTCAGAACCACAAATCAGCAACTGCATCCAATCTAAAGTTTGTCCGCTTTGCTCTAAATATTGCATCAAATGTCGCAAAACAGCCGGGACAAATTCGGCACAATCGACTTTTTCTGTCACCATTAAATGATAAAGTTTTTCTGGTTCTAGAAGAAATTCACGGGGAGATAAAACCAATTTTCCTCCAGAACATAAAGCCCGAATTAAATCTCCCGTACAAACATCAAAAGCAAAACTAGCCATTTGTAAATGACTGCTAAGTGAAGATAATTGATAAGCTGCTTCCCAAGCAAAAAAAGCATTTACCAAACTATGATGCTCTACCATTACCCCCTTCGATTTACCCGTGGAACCGGAGGTATAAATTACATAAGCTAAGTCAGAAGGATTAACAGTAGGAAGGGGAACACTTACAGCTTGCCAATCTGTATCTAAACATAATAGTTGCAGATTATCTACAGCAAGAATGTCTACAAGTTTAGTTTGAGTTAACAACACCTCAACTCGTGCATCTTCTATCATCCAGGATAAACGCTCAACAGGATAAGCTGGATCTAAAGGTACATAAGCACCACCAGCTTTGAGAACTGCTAAAGGAGCGATCGCCATATCAAAGCAACGCTCAAGGCAAATTCCTACCCTAACCCCTGACTTGACTCCCATTGCAACTAGTTTTTGCGCTAGTTTGTCTACTCGTTGATTTAGTTGTTGATATGTTAATTTTTCTTGGTTGAAAACTACTGCTGTTGCATTTGGTTTGTTCGCAGCTTGCTCTACAAATAATTGATCTATGGTTCGAGTTTCTTGCCAATTAATTTGATTATTATTCCATTCAACTAATAATTGATTTCTTTCGCTATCGGTTAATAATGGTAACTCATAAATTTTGGCTTGAGGATTAGCGACAATACCATCAAGTAAAGTATGAAAATGTTCCACCATCCTGGAAATTGTAGCTTGTTCAAACAACTCCGTACTGTACTCAATTGCTGCCGTAAGTCCTTTTTCCCCGATGTAAATATCTAAACTCAAATCAAATTGAGTTGTACCTCTTTCTAATTCTATGGGTGTTAAGGTTAAATCCCCAATTTGTAAAGTGGGTATGGGGAAATTATGCAGAGCAAACCAAACTTGAAACAATGGGTTACGACTTAAATCTCTTTCTATTTCGAGTTCATCTACTAATTTTTCAAAGGGTAAATCTTGATGAGCGTAAGCTTTTAAAGTTGTATCTTTTACTTGATTTAGTAATTCGCTAAAACTAGGATTATTTTTAATTTGAGTACGCAGTGCCAAGGTATTGACAAATAAGCCAATAATACCTTCACTTTCTGCCCAATTACGATTGGCGATCGCCGAACCAACTACAATATCATTTTGGTTTGTATAACGATATAGTAAGGTATTAAATGCCGTCAGCAAAGTCATAAACAAGGTGACACCTGCTTTTTGACTGAAAATTTCTAAAGAATTGGTTAAATCCTGGGGAATTTGCCAACTATGGGTTTTACCCTGAAATGTTTGTAGGGCTGAGCGAGGATTATCTGTGGGTAATTGTAGGGTAGAAATATCATCAAGCTGTTGTTTCCAATAAGCTAATTGTTTTTCTAATACTTCTCCTTGTAAATATTCCTGCTGCCAAACACTATAGTCTGCATATTGTAGTTGTAAATCCGGTAAGTCAGCAGGTTGATTATTAGATAAATTTTGATAAACTACGGCTAATTCTTTTAATAATATACCTATAGACCAACCATCAAAAATTACATGATGTATAGTTAGTAATAATATATGATTTTGCTCGTTTATTTGTAGTGATTTTACCCTGAATAAAGGACTTTCTGATAATACAAAGGGACGTTTTACTTCTTCTATAGCTATTTTTCGCGCTTGTTCTTCTCGCTCATGTTTTGGTAAATTTTGTAAATTTATTGAAGTAATTTGTAAATTTACTTCAGGATTTATTACCTGTACTGGTTCTCCATCGACTGTTAGCAAGCTAGTTCTTAAACCTTCATGTCGCCGAACAATAATTTGAAAACTTTGTTCTAATAAATCTATATTTAACTGTCCCGTTAACCGTACAGCATAAGGTAAGTTATAAAAAGGACTACCAGGTTCTAATTGGTCTAAAAACCAGAGTCGTTTTTGTGCGAAAGAAGCCGGAAATACATAAACTTCTGCTTCTTCACTATTCTCAAAATCTTGGTCGTCAAAAATTTCTAAAATCATAATAATTTAATTATTAGTATTTATATCAAATCTGGTAGCCTTGAAATTATTAAAAAACCTTACTAGGCGCAAAGAGCGCAGCGAAAAGTGTGATCTTGGGGGTTTCCCCCATGAACAACTTTTCAAGACAGAGGAAGAGGAAGAAGAGGCAGACTGGATTATTCCGATACAAACGGATTTGATATTATATTCTTATTCAAAGAAGATAATTTCACCCGACGTGCGGTTCTAGATAGACGTTGGGGAGCCTTGATATAATTTTCTTGTTCCCGTTCTAAAGATTTAGCAATTTCTGCCGATAATAAGGCAATTGTAGGCATTTCAAACAAGCGACTTAAAGGTAATTCAATTTGCCATGTTTGACGAATTTTAGACATTATTTGAGTTGCTAATAGAGAATGTCCGCCTAATTCAAAGAAGTTTTCATCAATACTAATTTCCGTTGTTTCCAGTATTTCTGCCCAAATTTCTGCTAATTTATTTTCAATCAGATTACGCGGTAATACCTTTTGACCATTTGGTTTTAAAGTGATTTCTGCCGCTGGTAAAGCACGATAATCGAGTTTACCATTAGGTGTTAAAGGTAAGCTATTTAGTACCACAAAATCTGAAGGAATCATGTAATCTGGTAGCTTCCGTTGAAGAAATTCACGCAGGTAATTAAATTCAGGTTCTGGGGAATTAGCATCGGGAACAATATAAGCTACAATTCGCTGAAAATTAGATCGATCGCGAACTATAACTACAGCTTGTTTTATCTCTGTCATTTGTTGCAGAACAGTTTCAATTTCTCCTAATTCAATCCGGAAACCACGAATTTTTACTTGATTATCAATACGTCCTAAATATTCAATTGCTCCCCCTGGTAAATAGCGAGCTAAATCCCCTGTTTTATATAACTTTTCTCCCGGTTGATTGCTAAAAGGATTGGCAATAAACTTCTCATTTGTTAATTGAGGACGGTTGAGATAACCGCGAGCTAAACCCACGCCACCAATATGTAATTCTCCCGGTACGCCAACAGGAACTATCTGTAATTCTTTATCTAAAATATAAATTTGCGTATTCGCAATTGGACGACCAATTGGTACTATTTTCTCCTGAGTATCGGGTTTACAATGCCAAAAGGTAACGTCAATTGCGGCTTCTGTGGGGCCATAAAGATTATGTAATTCTACATTTTGACAGCGAGCAAAGAATTTATTTTGCAATTCAAAAGATAATGCTTCACCGCTACAAAATACCCGTTTTAAGTATTGACAATTTTCTATATCTGGTTCATCTAAAAATATTTGCAGCATTGACGGGACAAAATGTAAAGTTGTAATTTGCTGCTGTTTGATTAGCTTAACTAAATAATTACTATCCCGATGTCCTTCTGGTTTAGCTATGATTAAACAAGCTCCAGTCATCAAAGTCCAGAAAAATTCCCACACCGAAACATCAAAGCTAAAAGGAGTTTTTTGTAATACTCTGTCAGCGGTAGTTAACTTATAGGTATCTTGCATCCACAGCAAGCGATTGCAAACTCCTTGATGAGTATTCATAGCTCCTTTGGGTTTACCCGTGGAACCGGAAGTATAGATGACGTAGGCTAAATTACGGGAGTTGAGATTGCAAGTTAAATTTTCTGAGTTATGATGAGCAATTTTGTCCCAGTCGCTATCCAAACAAATTACTTGAGCTTTATGATGGGGAAGATTTTCTACTAAATGTTGCTGCGATAATAAAATTGGGGTTTGAGAATCTTCTAACATGAAAGCCAAACGTTGTTGAGGATAATTTGGATCTAAAGGTACATATGCACCACCGGCTTTAAGAATACCCAACAATCCAATTACCATTAATGGCGATCGCTCGACACAAATCCCCACCAAAACCTCTGGTTTGACTCCCAAGGAGCGCAAATAATCTGCTAGTTGATTGGTTTTGATGTTTAATTCACGGTAGGTTAATTGTTGGTTTTCAAATACAACCGCAACAGCATTGGGTGTTTTTTCTACCTGAGTTTCAAATAGTTCGTGAATAGATTGATAATGGGAATATTCAACTTGTGTATCGTTCCAATCAACTAATAATTGATGTTGCTCGGATGCTGTTAACAATGGTAATTCTGACAAACGCTGTTGCGGATTAGCCACAATTCCTGCAAATAACGTTTGTAAATGAGCCGCCATTCTTTGTATGGTATTTTCTTCAAATAAATCGGTATTGTATTCTAAACTTCCAACTATTCCCGATTCTGTTTCTGCCATATATAAGGTTAAATCAAATTTGGCACTATCACTATGGCTTTTTAAGAAATTTAAACTTAAACCGGGCAATTCTAAAGCCGATATTGGTGCATTTTCAAGCACAAACATCACTTGAAATAATGGTGTATGGCTTAAATCTCTTTGCGGTTGCAATTTCTCGACTAACAATTCAAAAGGTAAATTTTGATGTGCGTAAGCTCCTAATGCTACCTCTCGCACTCGCTTTAACAATTCTGCAAAGCTGGGGTTCCCAACTAAGTTTGTTCTCAACACTAAGGTATTGACAAAAAATCCAATTAAACCTTCTATTTCTGCTCGATTGCGGTTAGCGATGGGTGAACCAACTACAATATCTTCTTGTGCCGTATAACGATATAGCAGTGTTTGGAAACCTGCCAACAAAGTCATAAATAAAGTTACACCCTCTTGCTGACTCAATTTATTCAGTTTGGCTGATAATTCTGTTGATAACTCAAATGAATAAGTCGCACCCCGGAAAGTCTGTATTTTCGGTCTGGGATAATCTGTAGGTAATTCTAATA
The DNA here is from genome assembly GCA_965234645.1 of Rivularia sp. (in: cyanobacteria). Lineage (GTDB taxonomy): Bacteria > Cyanobacteriota > Cyanobacteriia > Cyanobacteriales > Nostocaceae > Rivularia. The sequence continues at coordinate 3,444,661 of OZ248344.1, forward strand.
CTTTTGGTGCGTTCTCTAACTGCTTGAGCCAATAAGATATCTGATTTTCGAGTATTTCTCCTTGCAACCATTTTCGTTGCCAAGCTGCGAAATCTATATATTGTATTGGTAGTGGAGGTAATGCTGTTGGGGTAACGTCGTTATCGCAAAAGATTGGATAAAGTGAAGAAAATTCTTGTACTAATATACCGATTGACCAACCATCAGAAACGATGTGGTGCATTGTCACTAAGATAATATGTTCTTGCTCCCCCAAATGCAATAGTTTTATTCTTAGTAAACAATCGCTGCTGATATCAAATGGTTGTTGCGCTTCTCGTGCAATTTGTTGTTCAATTTCGGCTTGTTGATTTACATTTATTGAACTAATATCTAGTATTGACAGCGTTAAAGGCTTTGCTTCGGAGATAATAACTAATGGTTGTCCTTCTTTTGTTAAAAAATTAGTTCTGAGAGTTTCATGACGACGCACAATTTTGTTGAAGCTTTGTTGTAGTGCTTCTATATTCAATTCTCCCTGTAGCCGTACAGCCGCCGAAATATTATAAAATGGGCTGTCTGGTTCTAATTGAGTTAAAAACCACAGTCGTTGTTGAGCAAATGATATTGGTAATTGTTGCCCACGGGAAATCGGCTCAATATTCGTCGCTGCAACTGCTGAATCTACCTTAATCGCTTTTTCAATTTCTTTTGCTAACCCTGCTATTGTTGGTGTTTCAAATAGATAGCGTAAAGGTAGCTCTACCTGAAATACTTGCCGGATTTGAGAAATTACGCGAGTTGCAATTAAGGAATGTCCTCCTAATTCAAAGAAGTTATGATTAATACCTATTTTTTCAATTCCGAGTATTTTCGCCCAAATACCCGCTAATAAAGTTTCCACTGGTGTCGAAGCAGAAACCATATCCGATGATGATATCTGTGTTAAATCTGGTACAATCAGCGCTTTACGGTCAACTTTACCATTCGGCGTGAGTGGTAGGGCTTCCAAGGTGATAAAAGCTGCTGGCACCATGTAATTTGGTAACTCTGATTCTACAAAACTACGTAGATGATCGGTTAGCAATGTTTGCTCTTTTTCAACAACTACATAAGCAATTATTAGTTGAGAATTTGCAGAATTTTCGCCGATTATGACTACAGCTTCCCGTACTGCTCGATATTGCCCGATTACAGCCTCAATTTCTCCCAGTTCAATCCGGAAACCACGTAGTTTAACTTGGTTATCAATCCTACCTATATATTCAATATTTCCACTGGGTAAATAACGAGCCAAATCTCCGGTTTTGTAAAGACGATTGCCTTCAAAATTGCTGAAGGGATTGGGAATAAATTTTTCTGCTGTCAAATCAAAACGACGAAAATAACAGGCAGCAAGTCCTTTTCCACCAATGCACAATTCCCCCGTTACACCCACAGGAGCCAACTGATTATATTTATCGAGGATATAAAGCTGGGTGTTGGCAATTGGTTTGCCAATCGGTACGATATTTTCACCAGTTTGTACTTGACTAACGGCTGACCAAATAGTAGTTTCAGTAGGACCGTACATATTCCACAAACAATGGCATTTGTCGAGTAACTGATTGGCTAAATTTCTGGGTAAAGCTTCCCCACCACAAAGAATTTTTAATTGACTATCTCCATCCCAACCTGCTGCCATAATGTTCTGCCATGTTGCCGGTGTAGCTTGCATGACTGTAGCTTTTGTATCCATCAGCTTTGCCGATAACCGGATTCCATCGGAAATAATTTCTCGACTGGCTATTACCAAGCGAGCGCCTACTATAATTGGCAGAAATAATTCTAAGGCGGCAATATCAAAGGAATAAGTAGTAACTGCGAGTAAAGTATCCGAAGATGTTAATCCCGGAGCTTGCTGCATCGAATACAAAAAGTTGCTCAAAGCACCGTGAGTAATTTGTACTCCTTTTGGTTTCCCCGTGGAGCCAGAAGTATAAATTGTATAAGCAAGGTCATCAGTAGTAGCTAGTGAGTATAAATTTTCCTGGCTTTGTTGGGCTATCAGATGCCAATCACTATCCAAACAAACCACCCGAGCTTGATATTGCGGTATTTTTTCCAATAGCGAAGCTTGAGTTAGCAATACTGCTGCTTGAGTCTCTTCTAAGATAAAAGCTATCCTTTCTTGGGGATAGACTGGATCTAAAGGTACATATGCACCACCAGCTTTGAGAATAGCCAACAATCCAATTAGCATATCCAGGGAGCGCTCGACACAAATCCCCACCAGCACCTCTGGCTTTACTCCCAAAAAGCGTAAATAACAAGCTAGTTGATTTGCTTTGTTATTTAACTGACGATAAGTTAACTGTTGCTTTTCAAATACAACTGCTACAGCATTGGGTGTTTTTTCTACCTGGGCTTCAAACAATTGGTGAATACATTTATCTTGAGGATAATTAGTAGCTGTATTATTCCAATCAAATAACATCTGACGCTCGGCTTCTGTTAATAACGGTAGCTCTGACAAACGCTTTTCTGGTTGAGCAACAATACCCTCAAGCAAATTAATCAAATGCCCTACCATTCTTTCAATAGTGGTAGCATCAAACAAATCTGTATTGTACTCCCACCATCCCCGAAGTTGTGGCTGTGAATCCACCAGATACAAGCTTAAATCAAACTTTGCTGTTTCACTATGGTTTTGCAACCATCTTAAAGTTAAATCGGGTAATACTAAATCTGTTTTAGTATCTTGCAAAGCAAAAGTGACTTGAAATAAAGGAGTATGACTGAGATTGCGCTCCGGATGTAACTCCGCCACCAATCGCTCAAAAGGTAGCTCTGCTCTCTGATAAGCCCCTATACATACTTCACGCACTCTATCCAGTAGTTCTAAAAAGCTAGGATTTCCAGACAAGTCGGTACGAAGCGCTAGAGTATTGACAAAAAAACCAATTAACCCTTCAATCTGACTTTGGTTGCGATTTGCAATTGGAGAACCAATACAAATATCTTCTTGACTTGTATAGCGGTACAAAAGTACTTGAAACCCCGCTAACAAAGTCATAAACAAAGTAGCTCCTTGCTGCTTGCTCAAACACCTCAACCGCTCGCTCAATTGTGGTGATAGCTCGAACTCTCTCGCCGCTCCTTGAAAACTTTGCACTGAGGGACGTTGATAGTCTGTTGGCAAAGATAAACTGCTTGGAGAATCTGCAAGTTGTTGCTGCCAATATGAAAGTTGAGTTTTTTCTCGTTCCCCCTCTAACCATTGCTGCTGCCAAATCGAATAGTCTGCGTATTGAATCGGCAGTGGGGACAGTGGAGAAGATTTTCCTGTTGAAAAAGCTGCATATATCGCTGCTAATTCTTGATTTAGCACTTGTATTGACCACCCGTCACAGATAATGTGGTGGATGACGAATAAAAGTAAATATTCTTGTTCGCTAGTTTGCAATAACATCAGCCTCAGCAAAGGAGCGGATGTTAAGTCAAAAGGCTTTTGAGCAATTTCAGCAGTTAATCGCTTAATTTCAACATCTTGCAATGCTGGTGATAAGCTTCTCAAATCTACTACTGGCAAATTTATAGTTAAACTAGGACAAATTACTTGAACTGGTTGCTCATCAAAAGTTTTAAAACAGGTACGCAGGGATTCATGACGTTTGACAATTTCATTTAAACTTTTCTCTAAAGCTGTAACATTCAGCGTACCTTTTAGCTGCATACAAGCGAATTCGTTGTAAACACAACTTTCGGGTTCTAATTCTTGGAGAAACCACAGTCGCTGCTGGGGTGCAGATAAAGGAATTGGATGGTGAGTACGACGAGGAATAACTATTTGTTGAGTATCGGGTTGATGCTTTCCCCGCAAGCGCTTTTCTAAAATTGCTCGTTTGGCTGCTGAAAGATTGGAACGCCGTTTAATAATTTGATCTGTTTGATTATCCATAATACTTTTTTTATAAAAAATAAAGATTGACGATAAGCTGATACGCAATTCTTTTGTATACTCCCTTCCCGCTCCTGATTGTTATCTCTCTTTAGCTCTTTCCTCTGCGCTCTCTGCGCCTAGTAAGGTTTTTTTATCGGTAATCTTCTACTAGGAAGGGAGTAAGATGAAAATATTTGATTCTAGTGCGGGCATCCCGATCGAGTCTTATAAATCAATTAAATATGCAACAGTCTAAGCGATTTAATTTTTTATATTGGAAACCAGTTTTTCTGCTTCATCTTCAGTTAATTCTTCCAATTCCCCTATCAATAAATCTTCAATAACAACAGCTAATTCAGCTATAGTTGGCGCTGCAAAAATATGACTTAATGATATTTCAACTTGAAAATATTGACGCAGTTGAGAAACTATTTGAGTTGCAATTAAAGAATGTCCGCCTAAATCAAAAAAGTTATCTTCAACACCAATTTTATTAATACCTAATAATTCTTGCCACAGATTAGCAATATGATGTTCTACTGCATTACTGGGTTCAACAAAATCGCTATTTAAAATCGGTCTTGAATGCTTACTAGATGATAAATTATCAGTGCTTGTTTGTTCTCGATCGATCAATCTTGTTAAATCATTTACCCGCTCAATTGCAGTTGTCAGATTTTGTGTTGATACAACTACTTGCGGTTGATTAATAGATAAAATCCGATTCAATGCATCAGTACCTTCTGTAAAGCTAATACCATATTTTTCTCGCATTTGTTTAAACTCAGCTTGTAACCCAGGGATTGCTGACATCAATGAATCTGCCCAATTATTCCCCTGCCACCAATCCCAATTAATAGAGATAGTTTTGTTTTCTTTTTGATAGTAATTATAATGAGCAAAAGCATCGAGAAAAGCATTCACCGCACAATAATCTACTTGTCCCATACCACCTGTAATTGCAGTATTAGAAGAAAACAAGACAAAGAAATCTAAATTTATATTCTCTAAAACCGCATCCAAAACCAAGGTACCTTTTAGTTTCGGTTGAAAAACTTTTGCTACCGATTCAGGTGTTTTGAGTTGAATAATACCCGCACCTGGAACTCCTGCTGCATGAATTACTCCATGAATATCACCAAAGCGATCGCGTACTTTATCAACTGCACTCTGCATTTGTTCGAGGTTGGCAACATCTGCTTTCACAACTAAAACCTCTGCCCCCAATTCCTCTAAATGCTGAACTTTTTTAATTTTTGTTTTGAGTAAATCATCCCGATCGTGACTCGATAGTAATTCTTCCCACTCGTCTTGTGGAGGTAATCCCGAACGTCCGATTAATACTAGCTTTGCTTGTACTGTCTTTGCCAAGTGTTGCGCGATCGCCAGTCCAATTTCTCCCAATCCACCCGTTATTACATAAACTCCTCCTTTTCTTAACTTGTTTGTGGATAGAGTTTGGCTTGGTATTGGCAAAGGTTCAAAACACTGTACCCATCGTTGATTTCCGCGATATGCAATTACTTGCTCAGTTGTTGATGTAGCAAGTTCGGGCTTGATATTATCTATTAATTGCTGCCATTGCTTAAAATCAACTTGAAACAAATCAATATCTATACTGCGACAAGAAATGTGAGAATATTCTTGAGGAATAACTTTACATAAACCTAGAGTTGTCGCTTTTTCTGGACATAAATGTTTTTCATCAAGCACCTGTTGCATATTGTTAGAAACAATATCTATTTCTACAGAATTAGTTAAATTTTGTTCTCCAAGTGCTTGTACGATAAAAAGTATACTATAAAAACTTATAACTTGAAAATTATCAAAATCATCAATTTGTGAATTGATATTATTATCTGTTGTAATATTCCAAAGATGAGTTATTTTGTGAGGTATTTTACCCGAATCGCAAATAGTTTTTAATAAACGATCGTAGTCATTCCTAATAACAGGATTAATCGTATATTCTTTATCTGTAATTTGACTAAATTCTTCTCCAATTTTGATAGTTATAATGTTTTTATAGTCACTTTTAAGCTGTTCTACAATTTGAGAACCAATACCTAAATTATCAATAAATACTAACCAACAATGGCTTGATTCCATCAATTTTTCTGGTGCAATAGCTATTACAGAACGTTTCCAAGAAGGAATATTAAACCAGTTTGCAATATCAAGCTTTTCTTCTGAGGATACTTGATGTTTAAAAGAATGATTTAATTGTTCTTGTGGCTCTATCCAATAACGTTGGCGCTCAAAAGGATATGTTGGTAAAGGAACGCGATGACGACGCTCGCGAGCATAAAAACCAGACCAATTTATACGAACACCTTTTAACCAAAGTTGTCCTAAAGTATTTAATATAAAAGCTATATCTGAATTTGTCTCTTTGGGATGGCGCAAACAAGTTAATGCAACTTGTCCCTTCTGTTGCCTAGAATGTTGTTTAACCAGAGTCGATAATGTACGTCCCGGTCCGACTTCTAGTAAAATGCGGTTAGGCTGTTCTAATAATGTAGATATACCAGCCGAAAACTGCACTGTTTGGCGTAAATGCTGCGCCCAGTAATTTACATCTGTAGCTTGTTGTGCTGTAATCCAGGTTCCCGTAAGGTTAGAAATAAAAGGAATTTGGGGAGCATTCAATTTGATTTTCTTCACCATCTTAATGAATGGCTCTAACGCCGCTTCCATCATGTGAGAATGAAAAGCATGAGATGTATGCAAACGGCGACATTCTACACCTTTAGCAGTTAATAGCTCCTGTAAACTGTTGATGGCATCATCAGTTCCGGAAACTACACATAATGAAGGTGCATTACTGCTAGCTAATGATAAATCTTCGTTTAATAAAGGTTTAACTTCAGCTACTGGCAACTGAATCGATAGCATAATACCCGGTGCCATTTGCTGCATTAATTTTCCCCGATTCGCAACTAAAACCAGAGCATCTTCGAGGGACATTACACCAGCTATACAAGCAGCAACATACTCGCCGATACTATGTCCGATAGTGGCTTGAGGAGTTATACCCCAAGACATCCACAACTGAGCTAAAGCATACTCAATTACAAATAATGCTGGTTGCGCGATGTCAGTTTGCTTGAGTTTTTCTGCTGCTGCTTCTCGTTGCGATTCTGGGGGATAGATAAGCGATCGCAAATCGAATCCCAATTGTTTGATTAAGATTGCACAGCAGTTGTCTACTATCTCGCGAAATGTTGTTTCAGTTTGATAAATTTCCCCAGCCATATTTACATATTGGGAACCTTGCCCGGGAAACATAAAAGTAATGGGATGCTCCCTAGCTTCCTGAAAGTGGGTTAAAACTTTTTTGGGTTCTAGATTCTCTAATCCATTAATTGCATCTGCAATATTCTCACAAACTAAAATTCGACGGTAATCGAATTCAGCCCTTCCCGTTTGTAATGTATAAGCGACATCAGCTAGTTTTGATTCGGGATTTTCTCTCAAATGTTCAACTAAATTTTCTGTCGCAATTTGCAATGCCGAGTCTGTTTTGGCAGAAAGTACTAATAACTGCCAAGTTCGAGATTCACTCGACTCTGGAATAAATGGAGCTTCTTCCATAACGACGTGAGCGTTTGTTCCACCTATCCCTAAAGAACTCACACCTGCACGACGAGGAGTAATTTCCCATTCCTTGAGCTTGGTATTAACGTAAAAAGGACTGTTAACAAAATCAATTTCTGGATTAGGCTGCTCAAAATTTAAACTCGGAGGTATTTGCTTATGTTTGAGAGCCAAAGCAGTCTTGATTAAACTTGTAACCCCTGCTGCTGCGTCCAAATGACCGATATTTGTTTTTACCGAACCAATGGCACAAAATTCTTTTTTATCGGTGCTTTCGCGAAAAACGTTGGTTAAAGCAGAAATTTCAATAGGATCTCCTAAAACAGTTCCCGTTCCATGAGCTTCTATATAACTAATAGTTTCCGGTTCCACATCTGCTAAAGCTAGAGCTTCTGCAACTACTTGCGATTGTCCGTTAACGCTGGGTGCCGTGTAAGCAACTTTACCAGAACCATCATTGTTGATAGCGCTACCTTTAATCACAGCATAGATATTGTCACCCGAAGCGATCGCCTCAGCTAACCGCTTTAAAACTACTACTCCAACACCATTACCAATAATCGTTCCTCTGGCTTGAGCATCAAAAGCACGACAGTGACCGTCAGGAGATAAAATTCCTCCTTCTTGATGCAAATACCCTGTTTTTTCGGGAATGCGAATAGATACTCCACCTGCTAAAGCCATATCGGATTGGTAATTTAATAGACTTTGGCAAGCTAAAGCTGTGGCAACTAAAGAAGTAGAACAAGCGGTTTGTACTGTGAGACTTGGACCTGTAAGATTTAATTTATAGGAAACGCGAGTGGACAGAAAATCTTTATCGTTGCCAATTAATTTCTGAAAACTATTAGCTGAACCAATTTGGTCAATATTTAACTGAAAAGATGAATAATTATTTAAACTAGCACCAGCATAAACACCAATCCGACTTTCGCATCTTTGAGGGTCATACCCAGCATTTTCTAATGCTTCCCAAGCAGATTCTAAAAATAATCGATGTTGGGGATCGGTCATTTCTGCTTCTTTAGGGTTAAAGCCAAAGAAACCAGCATCAAATAAATCAATATCTTCTAATACAGAAGCAGCTTTTATATAGTGAGGATTATTAAGTAATGATGTATCTACTCCAGCAGCAATTAATTCTTCATCACTGAATTGAGAAATAGCCTCAACTCCATCACATAAATTCTGCCAAAAACTAGAAACATTATTTGCACCAGGAAAACGCCCAGAAATACCAATAATCGCAATACCTTCTAGAAAATTGGAGTTATCCATAATTATTTTTACCTTGCTTATTCAATAACCGCTTCTTGCGATTTATAGCTTCAATTTGCTGTTGAGCGCGATTACGTGTTCCAGCAAAAGAAAGCTGTTGCTTTTGACTTAAATATTCTGCTAAAGAGTAAATAGTGGGATTTTGAAACATTTTTACTACTGATATATCTCCCTGCAAAATTGTCCGCAGTTTATTATTTACTTGAAGTATCAGTAACGAATTCCCACCTAAATCAAAAAAGTTATCATTAATACCTACTTTATCTAGACGCAGCACCTCTTGCCAAATTTTGGCAATGTGCTGTTCCATTTCAGACTGTGGTGGTTGAAAAGATGCTGCTAATTCTGGACGCACGCTTTCAGCTACGGGTAAAGCACGACGGTCTATTTTCCCATTAGCTGTTAATGGTAAATCATCTAACATCACAAAGGTAGAAGGAAGCATATATTCGGGTAGTTTTTGTTTAAGAAAACCCCGTAATTCTTCTACAGAAGGTTTAGCATTCTCCCGATTAACTAGGTATGCAATTAAATGAAAGTTATTAATTGTATCTTTCCTCGCTACTACTACCGTTTCTCTTACCTGGGGATGTTGCTGTAATAAAGCTTCAATTTCTCCTAGTTCAATGCGATTTCCCCGAATTTTGACTTGATAATCAATTCTGCCTAAAAATTCAATGTTTCCATCTTCGCGATAGCGTGCTAAATCTCCCGTTTTATATAAACGCTCAACTTTCGTATTTAATTGTAAATCTTTAAACGGATGAGAAATAAACTTTTTTTGTGTTAATTCTGGTCTATTCAAATAACCTCGTGCTAATCCCGCTCCACCAATGTGTAATTCCCCGGAAACTCCCACGGGAACAGGCTGTAAATGTTTATCTAAGATAAATATCTGTGTATTCGCAATCGGACGACCGATAGGAACAGTTTTTTCATTTCGATTACAACACCACGCTGTGACATCAATAGATGCTTCTGTTGGTCCATAAAGGTTATATAATTCTGCCTCAAAACTCTGAAAAAATCGCTGTTGTAATTCAAAAGATAAAGCTTCACCACTACAAATTACGCGCTTGATACTTTTACAGTTTTGATGTTCTGGTTCCTCTAGAAAAGCTTGCAGCATAGAAGGAACAAAGTGAAGCGTAGTTATCTGTTGTTGCGATATCACTTCTGCTAGATAGCGCGTATCTTGATGACCACCTGGTTTCGCTACAACTAAAACTGCACCCGTAATTAATGTCCAGAAAAATTCCCATACCGATACATCAAAACTAAAGGGAGTTTTTTGTAAAACTCGGTCTGATGATGTTAATTGATAAGCATCTTGCATCCACAGCAAGCGATTGCACAAACCCTGATGGGTATTCATCACCCCCTTGGGTTTTCCCGTAGAACCAGATGTATAAATGACATAAGCTAAATTTTCTGGTTTTATGTCGCGGCTAGGATTTTTGCAACTGTAATTACTGTATAAACCTTGAGTATCTATACATATTAATTGTCCTTGATGCGATCGCAACTTGCTTTCTAAAGGTGATTGCGTTAATAACACCGATACCTCAGCATCTGCCAGCATAAAATCTATTCGTTCTTGGGGATATGCTGGATCTAACGGTAAATATGCTCCTCCAGCTTTCAAAATCGCTATTAAAGCCACCACCATTTCTAAAGAGCGGTGCATACATATACCCACAACTGTGTCTGGTTTCACACCTTGTTGCTGCAAGTAATCAGCTAGCTGGTTGGCTCTGCTGTTTAACTCCTGATAAGTTAATTGTTGCCGTTCAAAGATAACTGCAATATCAAATGGGGTTTTCTCTACCTGTGCTTCAAACAGTTGATGAATACATTTATCTTGTGGATAATCTGATTTCGTATCATTCCACTCCACTAATAACTGCTTAATTTCAGATGATGTTAAAAATTGCAATTTTGCAATATCTTGTTGGGGATTGCTAACTATGCTTGACAATAGAGTCTGGAAATGTGCCAACATTCGAGTAATGGTATCTACATTAAATAAATCCGTGTTGTACTCGCAAGTCGCAACCAATCCTTCCTGAAAATCCTCCACAAACAATGTCAAATCAAACTTCGATGTACCGTTATCACCTTCTTCATAACTAACTGATACATCAGATAAATTTAAATTCGGTTGGGGAAGATTCTGGAGAACGAACATCACCTGAAATAGTGGATTATAACTTAAGTCTCTGTTTGGCTGGAGTTCTTCTACTAAGTTTTCAAAAGGTAAATCTTGATGAACATAAGCTTCTAAAGCTGTTGATTTTACCCTTCCTAATAACTCTTGAAAACTCAGCTTACCAGATAAGTCTGTACGTAGTGCTAAAACATTGACAAAAAATCCTATTAATGATTCTGTCTCTGTTCTACTACGATTGGCGATCGGCGAACCGACAATAATATCTGTTTGACTTGTATAGCGATACAGTAAAATTTTGAAGGCTGCGAGCAAGGTCATAAATAGAGTTACTCCCTGCTGACGGCTAAAATCCTCGAGTTCTTGTCTTAAGTTTTGAGAAAGAACTAATTTAGCTTTCGCACCTTTAAAAGTTTGAACTGGAGGACGTGGACGGTCGGTTGGTAAATTCAGTACTGGGAGTTGACCCTGCAATTTTTGTTTCCAGTAGGTTAACAACCTTTGGGTGCGTTCGGAATCAATCCATTTTCGTTCCCAATTGACAAAATCTCTATACTGGATAGGTAATTGGGGGAGTTGTGGAAGTTTGCCTTGAGAATATGTTTCATATAATTCAATCAGTTCTTTGATAAAAATACCTATAGACCAACCATCTGCAATTATATGATGCAATACGATAATTAAATGATAATTTTTCTCACTTATTTGCAAAACTTTACCACGTAAAAGTGATGCAGTAGATAAGTCAAAAGGCTGCTGTACTAACTCTGTAGCGAAATTTACTGCTGCACTACTGCGTTGGCTTTCTGATAAGGAACGCAAATCTTCAATTGTTAATGTTAAAGCTACATCTGGATTGATAACTTGGACGGGTTGTCCATCTATCAATTTAAAGCTTGTACGCAATACTTCGTGTCGTCTGACAATTTCATTAAGGCACTTTTGTAAAATTGATAAGTCTATACAGCCTTTAAAATCAATAACGATAGGAATGTTATATGTAGGAATATTAGAATTTAACTGATGTATAAACCACAATCCCTGTTGGGCAAAAGATAGAGGATAATGAGATGTATTTATATTTTTTTCTTGCTGGGTAAGGGATACTAATGGTAGTCCATTTGTGGTCATCTGAGCCAGTATCTTTTTCACCAAAGACTGGGTACTCATCCCTTCAAAGAAGTCCGCTACAGATACCGATATTTCTAAATCAACCTCAAGTCGATTTTTCAATTCAAATACTTTGAGAGAATCAAGTCCAAGACTAGTTAATGATTGTTCGGGATTGATATCATCGGGTGCAATACCTAAAACTCTCGCTTGTTGTTCTATCAAATATGTTTCTAAAATTTCTTGAGATTCTTTGGCTGCTTTCCCCAAAATTTGAGAACGCTGCAATCGAGTCACATTTCTTGTAATATCTTCAATTTTGAGAATATTGCTTGCAACTACATTTAGTTCATCCTTCTCAAATTGAGCGCGGGTTGCGCGTCGTTGAATCTTACCGCTAGAAGTTTTGGGAATACTACCCGGCTTGATTAAGACAACCGCATAAACTTGTACTTGATGTTCTTCACTAATGGCTTGGCGAATTGCACCAATTACTTCTGTCTTATCTGGTTTAGCCCGAAACTCTAATTCTTGAACAACTACCAGCTTTTCTTCATTGTTAACTAAAACCGTAAAGGCTGCACTAGCACCGGAACGTAAACAACTATGACTGCGTTCTGAAGTTAATTCTATATCCTGCGGATACAGATTGCGACCGCGAATAATAATTAAATCTTTGGCTCTACCTGTAACGAACAGTTCCTTATTCTGTAAAAAGCCTAAGTCTCCCGTTCGCAAAAACGGTCCTTCTCCTGTATCTGATAGATAAGCCCCGAATGTCTCCCGTGTATCTGATTCCCGATTCCAATAACCTTGGCCAACACTCGATCCCGATACCCAAATTTCTCCAATTTCATCGGGCTGACAACTTCTAAGTGTTTCTGGATGAGCAATTACTACCTTCTGTTCTGGTATGACTCGACCGCAACCAACAAAATTGTAAACTTCATCAACAGATGATTCAACAACTTTATTTGATTCTAATGCAGATTTCTGGACTGTTTTTACAATCGGTGATGTAGCCTTATTTACACCGGAAACCATTAGGGTAGTTTCAGCCATTCCGTAACAAGGGTAAAAAGCCTCTCTACGGAAACCACACTCTGAAAAAGCCTCTGCGAATCGCTCTAAAGTCTCATAGCGAACTGGTTCTGCTCCATTAAATGCAACATCCCAACTACTCAAATCCAGGGTAGCTTTTTGTTCGGGAGTAATTTTTTGCACGCATAAATCATAGGCAAAATTCGGACCTCCACTGGTTGTTCCTTTATACTTTGATATAGTTTGCAACCATCGGTAAGGACGTTGAAGAAATGAAGTTGGAGGCATAATAATGCAAGGAAAACCCCCGTACAAAGGCTGCAATATTCCACCAATCAAACCCATATCATGGTACATCGGCAGCCAAGTGACGAACTTACTTTCTGGTGAATGCTCCATGAATTGGTAAGTTGTCTGAGCATTATTCAGTAAGTTTCCATGACTAATCATTACACCTTTGGGTGTTCCTGTAGAACCAGAGGTATATTGCAGAAAAGCTAAAGTATCTTTATTAATAGAGGGTTCTTTCCAATTATCTTCTATTTCTGGTGCAAGATTGTCGGTAGTCAACCACTGCAAAGATTTGATGTCAGTCTTTTCCATCATTAAAGACTGCACTGTAGACAATTTTTCCGTTGTCGTCAGAGCTATGGTTGCTTGTGCATCTGCACAAATCGCTTTAATTCTTGGCGTATTGCGCTTATTTCGTGGAGGATATGCAGTCACAGCCACAACCCCCCCATACAAGCAACCAAAAAAAGCAGTTAAAAAATCCAGCCCCGCAGGATAAAGCAATAAAGCACGTTTTCCAGCCAAACCTTGTGCTTGCAACTGAGTAGCTATTCGACGCGCAAGCCTATCTAACTCTTGATATGTTAAGGAAGATCCTTCAGTTTCACCATCTAATAAAAAGGTGAAAGCATTTTGATTTGCTTGCTTAAAACTTCTCAGACGCAATAATTCAATTACTGTAGAACAGTTGCGAGCGTCTTCTTCAAAGCTAGAAGAATATTGATTCATTTTTTTTTCGGATAAATAAACCTTAATATCAAGATTATTTTTCTCTTACCTTGACTAGAGAAAAATAAGCACTAAATCATCAACCTTAAAAATCTCAGGTATGTTTACACACCAATAATTTATAGTACATATTTAAAATTATAAAATCTCGAAACAAGTATTAAATATATTTAATTAAGACAATAAACAGCGTCTCTAAATCGCCACAATACGCCTAAAAATATAAAAAATATATATTTCTATTACATTAGCTAAACTGCGGAGCATTCCCATTACGTACCTTATGAACGCAAATGCTTATTGACTATATTTATCAATTTCTAAGTCTCAAGCACGGTAGTTAGCCAAACCAAGATTTATTCCTCAAGTCGAGAAAAATATATTTTCTCTAAATTCAAGTCTTAAGCGTTGATTGTCAGTTTAGCCCAGCACCAGAATATATCAAATATCTACAGTACGGGAAATGTACTTGCGTCTATTGATTTAACATTATTGAAACTAAATTGCTTTAGCCTTAATTACTTTAACGAGAATCATTTGCTTTAGCAATGGGCAATAGATTAATATTATTTATGCTTTGTATCTTTAGAGATAGTGTTTAGTTATGTTAATTTATGTCGAAAATATAGCTTATTCAGGCAATTTATCTGATTTACTTGTGATGTTGCACATTTATTAAGTAATTGAAGCTAATTCGGTATAAAGAAATATAAAGCAGCCTTAAAAGCTTTTCCCTGAAGCCTCCTGACTTTAAAATTTGCAGCAGTTGACAAACCCAAGCAGAAATTCTACTTAAATAATTGTTAATGAAAATAATGATTTATAAGGGTAGCGAGTTGCAACGATAATTTTCACAATTACCTGACAAATTCCAGATTTGAATAGCAGAAATTAGCCCAACCCCTACTTAAGAGAAATATCTGTAACCCTTGACACCAATATTACAACCGAATTAATGATATTATTTCTCATCTAGCTTGAAAATTTTTAATCTACAATTGATATGACCCTTTTTCTTAAAGAATCAGCAGATTGTAATCGGTTATTGCCTTTAAAATCACTGGATAATCAAAGCTGTTTTCAACCAAAAACTTACGAATTTCAGGTGCATGACCCCAAAGGAATCAGTCATGGTTCTCGAAATTGGTTTCACCTGCGTCCGGGAATCTCTCTTTTGATAGAAAATTATAAATTGCAAGAAAACTTAGTTGTTGAAACTTCCCAAGATCAATCTTCTACTTCTTTAGAATTAGGTTTTAGTATTTTTGGTCATGCTTGTGGTACAAATATTTGCCCAGGACAAAATTTTATATCGCTTGACTTAGATACAGATGCAGATGGAACAAACACTAAAGAATGGCTTGCACAGGAAAGAATTTTAAAATTAGATATTCATATTGAATATTCGTTATTTGAAAGTTTGGTCTTGTCTCGTAACGATGAATTACCTGAAAATTTCCAAGATATTATTGACAAAACAAATATCGATACAAATTATTTTCAAGTTGGTAGGACAACACCGCAAATGCAAACTATTTTGCGTCAAGTTTTAAATTGTCCTTATCAAAGTTTAACAAGACAGCTTTATTTAGAAGGCAAAGTATTAGAATTAATGGCACTACGTTTAGAAGATTTGCTTTCTTCCAAACCGTTAAACTTAACTACGAATCTCAAGTCAGAACAAATTGATAGTATTTACCAAGCGAGAGATATTATCATTAGTAACTTTAGCAATCCACCATCATTATTAGCATTAGCGCGGCAAGTAAATCTTAATGACTGCACTCTCAAAAAAGGGTTTCAGCAAATATTCGGTACAACTGTCTTTGGTTATTTGCATGATTATCGCATGGAACGAGCCAAAGAATTACTTTTAGAAGCAAATGCAGTCAGTCAAGTTGCACGAACTGTTGGCTATGTTAGCCGTAGCGCTTTTGTGAGGGCTTTTAGCAAAAGATTTGGTGCTAATCCTAGCGTTTATTCTCGAAAAAATTCCGTTTAGGGAACAATTAAATTCCGTCTAGAGAACATACTGGGCTTCAGTTTTTCCTTCATTTCTCGTAGGATTACTGACAATAGTTACTAGTAAGACCGTAGTTTGCAGTCTAAAAAAAACTGTTTGAGCATCAATCGTCAGGTGGCTTCGGTTACGGGCAAGTATTATTATTTGATGTGGGGAGATAAATGAAGTTAGATAAATTGTTTCAAAGCCTGCTGCTGACAAGTACGATTGTTTTTTTAATTGGTACTCCTGCTAAAAGTGAGGAATTACAAAAAGATAGAATCAGTAAATCTCTAGATTCTCGAAAACCCCGAAATTTTCAGTCTTCAATAGCAAGTTCGGAAAAAAGGATAAAGTTGGATGAAGCAGGTCAAAATATTCTCCAACTGGGCGAAATCGAACTTCCTGCAACCAGCGCTCAAATGTTGGTGCAAACTCCCACACCTTCTCAAGGGAGTATTGTACCAATTACTGGAGTTAAGACCATACCCAAAGATAAAGGATTAGAAATAATTCTACAGACACCTCAAGCAAGACAATTACAGGTAATAAATCGCAGCAGCGGTAATGATTTTATTGCCGATATTCCCAACGCTCAACTGCAACAAGCAACCGGAGATGCGTTTAAATTTACTCAAGAAAAACCAACTGAGGGAATTACTGAAATCACGGTAACTAATTTGAATCAGAATACCGTGCGGATTGCAGTTAAGGGTGAGACAGGATTACCAAAAGTTGATTTATTCGACAGTGGAGAAGGTTTGATTTTTGGGTTAGCACCTGCTGCTGCAAGTACGGCACAAACCCCCACTCAAAGGGAAGAGTCACCAACACAAGAGCAGCCTACTACAACAGAAACTCCATCAACACAACCAGCGCAACCAACAGCAGATAGCGATCGACCGATTGAGTTGGTGGTAACAGCCACGCGTACCGCAGAAGATTTGCAGAGAGTACCGCGTTCGGTGACGGTAATTAATCGCGAACAGATTGAGCAGCAAGCAGAGTTAAGCACTAACTTAGCCGATATTCTGGCGAAAACAGTTCCCGGTTTTGGTGCTCCGACTAATCGTAGTAATACTTTTGGACAGACTTTACGCGGACGCAATATTTCTGTCTTAATTGACGGTGTTCCTCAAAATGCAAATTTGCAATCAATTCCAGCCGCACTTACAACCATCGATCCCAGCGCCATCGAACGGATTGAAGTAGTACGCGGACCAAATGCAATATATGGTGGTCAAGCGACTGGTGGTGTTGTCAACATTATTACAAAAAGACCGAGCAATCAAAGATTAGTTTCCACGACAAATATTGGTTTGGATACTTCTCTAACTCATTCAGAAGATAGTTTTGGTTACAATCTTTCCCATCAAATTGCTGGTACGGAAGGCAAAGTTGATTACACTGTAGGTTTTTCTTTGAATACGACAGCAGGTTTTTATGATGCAGAGGGCGATCGCATTGCTAATTTTTCGGGTGATGATGACACCAGAAAAATAAATGCTTTAGCTAAATTCGGGTTTGAATTATCTCCGGAACAGCGTTTGCAACTTACATTCAATCACTTCGACCAGCAACAAGATAGTGATTTTATTTCCGACCCAGCAATTGATGATATCCCTGGAATTCAGAAGTCTCGCGCTTTAAGAATACCGGAAGGGACAAGGGTGATTGGTGCTGATGATGGTAACTTCATCAAAAATACTTTACTCAGCTTAAATTACAACAACGACAATATTTTAGGTAGTAGTTTGCAAGCTCAAGCTTACTATCGCGATTATAATTTTGGTGGAGGAATTCCTGACGATAATCGGGGTTTTAGGTTAGATGAAATTGCCCAGTCTGAAGGAGAATCCGAACAGTTTGGTGGAAGATTGCAGGTTGACACACCCTTTAATTCCGAAAAAACGGTGAGTTTGCTTTGGGGTGTTGATTATCAAAAAGAACGCAGTTCGCAAATATTTAACATTTTCGATCCAGTAGAATTTGACGCTTCTGGTGGTCGAATCTATCGCAAAATTGAGGAGCGTGTTTTCGTTCCGGAGTATGATTATGGAGAACTGGGTGTATTTGGTCAGCTACAGTGGGACGTTACTGAAAAACTGCGTTTGAGCGGTGGCGTGCGTTATGTAAATATAGATGTGAATTTGGATGATTACACTAGCGCAGAACCACCCCGACGCGATATTGAGGGGGGCGATCGCAATTTTGATTCTACAGTATTTAATGGAGGCATTGTCTATGGGTTGAGTCCCGAAGTCAACGTTTTCGCTAACTTTGCTCAAGGATTTTCGGTTCCCGATTTAGGTCGTGTTTTCCGCAGACCTCCAGCAGGAGCGGTGAATATTTTAGACTCTCTACAACTCACCGAACCGCAGAAAGTAGATAACTATGAAATTGGAATTCGGGGTCAATGGAATAATTTACAAGCTTCTATAGCTGGTTTTTATAACTATTCTGACTTGGGTTCGGATTTTACAGTTACAGATGACGATTTTTTAGAAACCGTCCGCGCTCCCCAACGTATCTATGGTATAGAAGCTACGGTTGATGTACAACCTGCCCGAAATTGGAATTTGGGAGGTACATTGACTTGGACGGAAGGAGAAAATGATGAGGACGATGATGGTGAATATTTAGCGCTTAATAGCATTACCGTTCCTCCATTGAAATTAACAGCTTATGTAGAAAATCAAACTCTTAAAGGTTGGCGAAATCGATTGCAATTCTTATATTCAGGTAATCGCGATCGCGCTTTTGAGGATGCCGTAGAAGATGCTGGAATTGACAGCTTCTTTACAGTAGATTACTTAAGCAGTATCAAATTAGGAAAAGGAGAACTACAAATAGGCGTTCAAAACCTATTTAATAACCAATATTTTCCGGTTTATTCCCAATATTTTGCACCTTTCTTTGATAGTGCCAACTACGCAGCAAAAGGTAGAACTCTCAGTGTTGGATATAAAATTTCTTGGTAAATAATAAAGGAGAAAATGCATCTATTTATTCACTTAAATGCGTAAATTTATCATAATTTGGTTTGGTCAGTTAGTATCAAATATTGGCAGTTACATGACTTATTTTGCGATCAAAATTTGGGCATGGGAACTGACAAATCAGGTAACTACAATTGCTTTATTGAGTTTTTTTGAACTCATTCCCAGTATTTTTATTACCTTGGCATCTGGATTAATTGTAGACCGTGTAAATCGGAAATTTTTGTTAATAATAGCTGATTGTGTAGCGGCAATATCTACTATAGTCATCGGCTATTTGTATTTAACCGACCAACTACAAATATGGCATATTTACGCAACTGGTGCGGTAAATGGAACATTTAGCGAAGTTCAAGCCCTAGCTTATTCGTCTTCAATTTCCATGTTAGTACCCAAACAACATTACCAGAGGGCTACTAGCATGAATTCTGCGATTCATTACGGTTCAGTAATCATTGCTCCAGCACTTGCAGGTTTCCTCTATTACATCATTGATTTGGGTGGCATCTTATTGATTGATTTTATTACTTTCACAATTGCGATCGCGACTATTTTAAAAGTACGTATTCCTCAACCAAAAACAAGAATTCAATCTGAGGAAAGTATCGGAATTTGGCAAGAAATTATTTTCGGTTTTCGCTATCTTATCAGACAAAAAAGCCTTTTAGCAATGGTAGCTACTGGTTCTTTATTTTGGTTTGCTCATGACATCGGTGCAACCTTATACTCGCCGATGATTTTGGCACGTACAAATAATGATACTAGGATATTAGGTAGTATTTCTTCTGCGGCTGGATTGGGGGGAGTAACCGGAACCGTACTTCTGAGTATTTGGGGTGGTTCCAAACGGCGGATTCATGGCTTTCTTTTGGGAATGATGGGTGCTGGAGTGAGCAAAACAATATTTGGTTTGGGACAAGGGTTAATGATTTGGCTCCCCGCTCAATTTTGTTCTTCTCTCAATTTTCCCATGTTGAGAAGTTCTTCAACGGCTATATTGCTGAGTAAAGTTAAACCGGATATACAAGGACGAGTCTTTGCCACCGAGTCTATTATGCAACAGATTGTTTCGGCAATTGCTGTATTTATTGCTGCTTTACTTGCCGACCATGTTTTTGAACCTGCTATGATGCCAGGAGGTAATCTTGTACCCTTGTTTGGTAATTTAGTTGGTACTGGGAAAGGTGCAGGAATGGCAATTTTATATGTAGTTTCTTCTGTTAGTTTATTGTTGATTGGTTTGAGTGGATATACTAATCTCAAACTGCGGAATGTGGAAACTATTGTGCCAGATCATGATACTGAAGATGATTAATATAAATAATATTTAATTTTTGATATGAACAATTTTTTCTGTGCGGAAGAATCTTGTGAAGTGAAAGAAGACCCCATTGGCTGTGCATTAAATCGCCAATATTATGTCTTATTAGAATTTCCTCCTCCTTGGACATCTGACCCCTTAGATTCAAAAGCTCTTTCCGATCAATTAAAAGCTTTAAAAGCAGCTATCAATGAAGAAGTAGAATTATTTTTAAGGCTAGTATTTATTTATAATCCCAAATATTATCATCAGGGATATAATCGCTTAATTATATATTATCATCAAGAAGAAAATTTATCTACTTATCTGAAGAAAGAATTTGTTTTATCAGATATCAACGATGCAGTACCAATAATCGAAAAATGCATCAAAGGCGAAAATTTAGAATCCGAAAATACCAATATTCAAACTAGAGATTTTCTCATATGTACTCATGGAAGTCACGATCGATGTTGTGCTAAATATGGCAATCCTTTTTTTCGTCAAGCCGTATTCACAGTAGAAGATTTGTCATTATCTGATGTTCGAGTTTGGCAAAGTAGTCATTTCGGCGGACATCGTTTTGCACCAACTATGATAGATTTTCCTGAAGCAAGATATTACGGTAGACTTGACCAAAAATCTTTTGCTGCTATTTTGACTAGAACTGGTGATATTGAATGCTTCAAAAATATCTATCGAGGTTGGGGGATTTTACCTTGGCAAGTTCAATTTTTAGAAAGAGAGTTAATACTAAATTATGGGTGGCAATGGTTTAATTATCAAGTGCAAGGTCGGGTAATTAAACACAACGAAGAAGAAACTTTTAATCAAGTCGAAATATCTTTTAAAACATCAGACGGTAAAATTAATATTTATCGATGTAACGTCATTGAAGATGAAACAAAAAGTATATATACAAAAGGTGAATGCTGTAATACAGAATTAACTGAGACTCCACAATTTAAAATTACAAATTTTTTCAAAGTTAAATCTTATTGATAGTAGTTATATTATGTTTTTTAACGCGAATGTACGCGGAGGTAAACGCGGAGTAACGCAAAGCTTTTTCCTTCACATTTTTAATTCTCGTCAAATCAAGTTACTTTTATTTAGTTTCATCACAGCTTTAATTATTATTGGCTGTGGAGTAAGTACTACTCAAAACATTAGTTCCAATTCTGACAATATCACTTCCCAAACGCGAATTGTTAAACACGCTATGGGTGAAACCAAAGTACCTTTAAATCCAAAACGAGTAGTTGTCATTGGTGGATTAGATAATGTTTTGGCTTTAGGAATAAAACCAATTGCAGCCACTACTCTGCTCTATGACAATTATCCTAGTTATCTGCAATCAAAGACTAAAGAAGTACAAAAAGTTGGTGTTAATGGTAGTCCAAATCTAGAAAAAATTTTATATCTTAAACCTGATTTAATTTTAGGACTTAATTGGGATGCTGACATATATCAGCAGTTATCTCAAATTGCACCAACAGTTTTGGCTGATGGAGATAAGAGTTGGAAAGAATGGCTGACTAAATTTGCCCAAGCACTAGGTGAAACGGAAAAAGCAGAAAAATTACTGCAAGATTACGACCAAAGGATAAATACTCTACGTCAAAAAATGGGTAATAACCTTTCTAAAACTCAAGTATCTTTGGTGAATTTTTGGAATAACTATACTCGTATTTACATGAATGCTTCTTTTGCAGGCTCAATTGTTAAGGAAATAGGCTTACCTCGTCCCACCTATCAAGATAAAGATAAAGTTAATGAGAATATTTCCTTAGAACTAATTCCGCAATTAGAGGGTGATGTAATTTTCTTGATTCTAGGAGGACACGATCCATCAAAGTTGAAACAATTTACCAATCACCCATTGTGGTCGAAATTAGCTGCTGTACGGGAAGAGCGGGTTTACAAAGTTTCCAGCGATACCTGGATTAGCTCTTGGGGAATGATTGGAGCTAATAGCGTTTTAGATGATTTGTTTAAATACTTGATAGATAAAAATGCGAGATAAGGAGCAGCCAAAGTCCGTTGAAGGTTCATCATTGATAGTATAATGAAAATTTTACAAATCACGCTGAAGGGGCGACGATACAGCCTCGAACCCTTGAAATATAAACCATGTAGCATTTTATGATAAAAAAGGTAGGCTCCTTATTTGCAACAAGAGCTACCAATTGAGTCGGGTAGGTCGGAAGTATTGCTACTCCTTTCCCCCCTAAGAACCGTATGTACAAATTTCCAAGTTTACGGCTCAAGCAAATCATGAAGCTATGTCCCAGAATGGATTTGTTGATGGCAATAAAAATGAACTAATTTCAAATTGGAATAAGTATCTTTACCGCATGCCCGATTTTGGCATTTTATGATGTTTGTAGATTTCTTCACCGTTATATAGGCTTTGTCCACAAATTTGACAAATATGACCTTGTTTTTCAGCAATTTTCTGAATACTTTTAGAGTGATTGGAAACTTTATTCTTTTCCCTTTTTTCCCAGTATTCTTTCAATGTTGGGTCTAGACGGAGATGACCCGCCTACTACAAGTTTATGTCGTTTAATCTTAAACCAAGAAAATTTTAATATATGCTTTCCGGTATTTTTATCACCGAATACCCATTTATCATTTTTTTCTAAGTTTAATTTTCCCCAATATCTATCTTTACGCCATTTCTTATTTTTGTTCGGGTGTGTACGATTTACATATTTACATTCCCTTTTTCAACCAAAGTTGCGCTTCTTCTTTTTCCTCCTTAATTTCCTCTTCTGTGCATTTCCCCAACAAATCCCTCCCAACCTCATTAGCAACCTGACCCAGTTCCCCACAACCAACGTCACCCAACCGCACCATCCGCGCTGCTAACTCTCGATTTTCCCCATCACTAGTTAGCAATTTATCCCCAAAACGCCGCAACCATTGCACTAAATCAGCTTCAGCAATATTTTTTTCATCTCAAAATCCCTTTACCCGTCCGCGACTCCAATTTTCGTCGTTGACCCCAGCTAACAACTGAAAAAACAACAATTCATACTCCGTATCCGCAAGCAATTGACGCGGTTTTTCCTTGACAAGAGGCGTTTGACCTGGCGGAACAGCAGGTTTTTTGCTCAATAAGCGTCGTAAAATTTTTTCTAACCACCGCCAAAGCCGCTTAATCATGATATTGAAATCAATATACGTATTATCTCTAAATTCAATAGTAGCGATTCCACATCAGTATCACTGAGGCGATTTGTATTTTTTTAATGAGTTATATTGAAGGAAATATGAAAAATAATTTTAATGATTCCTAAAAATCAAGAATTTACCCCACCAGTAATAATAAAACTAGCCCAATAATACGGATGCTCATAAGGTGGAATCTGTGTATTGATTTTATCGGGGTCATTTTTAATCATCATCGCTTCATCCCGCAACTCCGTCGCACAAATTGGGTCTTTTTCTGCCATCTCCTCAGCCTGTTCCTCATACCACTTCGCAAGCTCACCATACGTCACACTACGCAACCATCTTTGTGTACGTTTCAGCGCAGCAGCAGGAGCAGTATCCCGATCGCGCTGACGGTAAAACGCGATCGCAAATAAAGTACTGGAAATTGATTCCACCCTCCACAGGGTACTAACCACATTCCTCACACCTTTACTGATAAAACCACTGACCAAACCCACGTATTCGGTAGTAATTGTTTGGCTACCAGTAATCGCGGTTTCGTAAGCCGAGAGGCTGATTATCTGGTAATAAAGAATAATTAAATCAAATTTATACCACGAATTCTTGTATTCTCACTATCACTTGCCGAACGACCTCAGTATGAGGAGATTGGATAGCCTGTAATATCTCCAAAGCTGAGTGTAAATAATCAAGTGCAATATCATATTTTCCCTGTATTTCTAATAATTGTCCTAGCATTCCTAGCGCCATGCCTTTGCCGGAAATATCACCAATACTTTCTTGAAGTTTTAATAATTGTTCGTATAGGATAATAGCTTCTTCAACTTGACCATGCCTAGTATGGATAAATGCCATATTATTCAATGTTGTTATTTGTCCTTTGACATCTTTAAGCCTTTTGACTATCTCAAAAGCAATTTTAAAATGTGTAATAGCTTCTTCATATTTTCCTTGCTTATCGTATATGAATGCAAGGTTATTTAAAATTACTGCTTGAGGATGGACACTATTATTATTTTTTGCGACCTTCAGAAGTTCTTTTAAAATAATTTCTACCTCGTTACGCTTACCTTGCTTGTCATGAACAGTTACAAGATTAAGCGCAGTTACTAACTGACCCTGAAAATTACCAATATTTTTATGAATTGCGAATGATTCCTGAAGAAATGTTTCAGCTTTTTCAAGCTGACCTCGACTTTCATAGATAGTGGCTATTGTATTTAAGGTTGTTGCTTTACCTAATAAATTATTTTGCTGTTCGTCTATTTCAATAACCTGCTGTAGGTAAATCATGGCTTTGTCAGGTTGTTTCTGTTTCGCATACATACTTGCCATATCGTGCAAGATAGCAGCTTGCCCCTTAAAGTCATTTATCCGTTTTGCTATTTCTAAAGACTGTTCGTAAAGCTTAATTGCTTCAGAAAATAGACCTTGTTCAACTTTTATTCCTGCTAAATTATGAATAATTGCTGCCTTCGTGTTTTCATCTTCTACAGGACACAAATTTAAAGCTTGCTTATAGTCTTTGAGCGCCGCTTCAATTTCACCAAGTTCTTTTTCAGAACGGGCTAATTGATGAAAGATATGATAGTTATCGGTAATTTTTAAAGTATTCAGGCAAATATTAACTGCTTGCTGAAATCGACTGTGGTTAATCCATGTTCTTGCAAGTGCAGTTGCAACATCAACCATGATTTTCTTCGCGTTGCTTCTGTATGCTAACCGATAAATTTCTACCCCTCGTTGATCTGTTGATTTTTCTACCTCTTCCCACCAAAGGCGATACAACACCTCAGCCGCTTGCTTACACAACCCCTCCCCATCTTCTGCCAACTGCACGGGCAAAATACGCGGCACTCGCAAAGCCCGATCATAACTCACTTCCAACAACCCCAAAGCCACAGCCCGATCGATATAATCCTCCAAATTAGAAATATCCTCACAAACTGCCGCTAAAGCTTTCCTCGGTACTGGCAACTCAAACACCAAAATCCGTGACAACATCTCCCCCATAGTTGCATCCATTTGTTGCAATAGCGTCTCTGCCAAAACTTGCTCTCGCAACTCCACCGGATCTGCTGCTAACCTCTGCAAAATTGCCGCTTGATCAACAGTTTTATTTTGCAGAATCTTATCCAACCATTCCAACAACCGGGGATTCCCATCCGCTAACTTCTGCGCCTGCGATTTTAACCCCTCATCCACCTGGGATTTCGCACTAAAAGCTGTGAGGCGATCGCACTTTTTTCGCAAATCTGCCCCTTGCAGTGCATCCAATGGCTGTTTGTAGAAATGCTGCAACTGGGTAAATTCAAAATCGTAACGGCAGGTAATAATGATGCGGTGGGATGTGGAATTTTCCCGAATTGCCCATACCAAAGCCTTTATTACCTCTGCTGCTTCCGTTTGCAACACATAACCCTCATTGCGGGGTTCTAAATTTCCCTCAAAGTCATCCAGCACCAATAAAAACGGCTTTGCCGCATCGTGTAACTGCTGAAAAACCCTCCGCAACCGAAATTTCAATTCCTCATCGTAATTTTGCAAGCTTTTACGTTGTTCGCTCTCATCCAACTTTTCTGCCAAACGACTCACCAAACTACCTTCATCAATGCGTCCCACCCAAACAACCCGCTCGAAGTTCGGCAGGCGATCGCACAACCTAGCCGCTAAACTACTTTTACCTAAACCACCCATACCATGAATCAACACCCCAACTGCATCACTGGGTTGACTTAGCACCCGCAAACAACTTTGCAATTGCCGACGACGACCAACAAAACTCTCCCGCGTCGGGACTTTGATTTTATCTGCGGGGTCTAAAAACTGGGTGGTAACAGTCGGTAGTGGTGCTGGTTTGCGTCCGGGTTTCCGCAATGGTGTGACTAACGAACCCGGTAAATTACCAGCCGCATACAACCGCAACAAATGCCAATCCCGCGCTTTATTTTCAATCAATGCTTGGTAGGTACAAGCAACAGCCTCGGTGATTTGCTTTCCCGCCGACAATTCCCGATATAATGCAGCAGATGCAGCAGATGCATCGGTATCTAAAACCGTTCGACCCCAACCCAAAACCGAAGACGCACCGAATTTCAGCAATTCTTCCGCCATTGACGGTACAGAACCGGAATTAGGAGCTTGTCCGGTACGACAACCGGAGAGGAATATGAGTTTAGGTAGTCTAAATTGTAATTCTTGGGCGATATCTTCCGCACTGGCATAATCAGCCTCACCCGTTAGCGTTTCCGTAATAAACCGGGGTTGCCCATCTTGTACAGTAGCATGACCCGTCAGGTGTAAAACATCAAAATAATTGCTGTCATAACCATCAACTAAATAACCCAATTCCGACAAACAACCGCTTTCTTCCACCGTCAAAGCTAAAGGTTGCCGCGCTGTCGCTTCCAGAATCCGCGCTTCCTCAGCCTCAAAATCTAGCACAGGTGAGATATTTAACGGCGAAGTCGCCATAAACAAAACTTGCAGCGCTCGGTTTTCTGCTTTCCCATCAATAGTTAATTTGTTTATTGTGCTATCCGACATCCACCGCACTGGGACAATCGCCGGAACGCGCTGCACCAAAAAGCTATTACCATCGTGTAACACTTCCCAGGGCAAATGGGCGAGTTTTTCTGCGGCTGCAATCGCCAACACAATCCCCTCGCGCCGATGCCTATCCAGTAAAGGTTGTAGCCAGCGATCCTTCCCATCCAACCAGTTATACAACTTCCGTCCAGTTACTCTATAATCCTCTGGGAAAGCCGAAACATAATAATCTCGCTCGGCGATGTCAATCAAATCGGCAATATCTGAGAGAGGCAGAGACCTTTTTTCATACCGATTTGGGTTATCGGTAAAATAACGTAACTCTACGTAATTATCCGCAACTGTTTTGAGGTCGAGGTGGAGGATTTGCACATTCCGAATCCAGAGGTTTCAGTATTTTCCTCAAGTTTAGCATTTCCAATTTTGGAGAATTTAAAAGCAATTACACGCTGTTTCTCCCAAATTCTTATTTCTTAATATACTTTACGTCTGACTTAATTATTTCCCTTCCAAAATTTGCCGAATTTCCTCCACTGTCGCATCTTTCAACAGCAATCTTCTCCCATTACGTCCCACAATCAACACCTTTTCAATTCTTTTACCCGACTGTTTGGCTTGATACTCTTGATACCACTTGCGGATTTGCTCGGCAATAGCGATCGCTCCCCCCACAATACCAACAATGGTCGCAACTGTTGCTATCACACCTTCTCTTTCGGGTGCTTCTGCATTAACTTGGTAGCTACCGCAGATACCAGGAATAGCCAAAAGTGCTTCTGTTGCAGCAACAGCATCTTCACCTTCAATTGATAACTGGATTTCGGTCATGATGTTGTTATGTAAGTAACTTTAGGCTTATTTTAAACAGGATGGCATCACAATTTAGTGGTTTTTCTGTAACTTGACTTGAAATTAGGCACTTGAAATAATTACGAACGGTTGGCTTTTGCAAAAATAATTATTTAGTAGCTAAAATAACATGGAAGTATGTCTCGCTATCTAGAAGAGGCAAAGATGAGATTGTGTGTTCCCTACAAGTTACGTTTTAATTGAGCGATATCAACCAAATTTTGCGACGTAACTCATGTCCCAATTAACCATTCATCAGCGTTTGGATGCGATACTACCTAAATTACAAGACCCGCGTTTACTAAGTAATCGTGGTATTGGTAATGAAATCGGGTTCTATATTTTCGATTATGACCCGGAATATGAGCCTTTGGTGCAACAGCGGGTTGATAAGTTAATTTGCCAATTAACGAGTCCACCTGATGAGTTGGTGGTAGTGGAGATCAATTTGTATAAATCTATTCTCGATATTTTAGATGAGCGGAAGGTATTAGAAAGGGCTTTTGATGTAGAAGCGAGGAAGGGAAGCGCAAGTTTAGCGAAAACGATCGCACCCTTGATTCGACCGGATCGGATTATTGACCATATTAATAATAAGCTCAAAGGTAACGAGCAGTTGATTTTGATGACTGGGGTTGGTGCGAGTTATCCAATGTTGCGATCGCACACGATTTTAAATAATTTGCACTCGGTACTTGACAAAATACCATTGGTAATGTTCTTTCCTGGCTCCTATGACGGAAATGAACTACGCTTATTTAATACCTTTAAAGACGATAATTACTATCGAGCTTTTCCTCTTGTACCCCGGAAGTAAAATTTTATATTAGAACTGACCCCAAATTAGCTATTACTTATTACTTATTTACTATTATGAAAATCTCTCAACTCTTCCAAAAAGATATCTACCGTAATATTAACGGTGTAATCAAAGTTGGACAACAAGATATAGATAATATTCGTCAAGAGTTGGAAGAATATGTTGTCACCAAGGAATTAGATAAGCATTTTCGCACTTTTTTTGACCGTTATACGGAAGCTTTAAATAATCCCACCGATAAAATGGGGGTTTGGATTTCTGGCTTTTTTGGTTCGGGTAAATCTCACTTTTTAAAGATTTTATCTTATTTACTTGCTAATCAGGAAATAGAGCAAAAATATCCATTAGATTATTTTGATGATGTTCGTATTCCTGATGCAATGTTACGTGCAAAGATTACTCAAGCTGCGAATCATGACTGTGATGTAATTTTATTTAATATTGACTCGAAAGCGGAAGCTAGTAGTAAGAATGATAAGGAAAGTATTGTTAAAGTTTTTCAGAAAGTATTTGATGAATATTTGGGTTATTTTGGTACAGTTCCAGCTATTGCGGAATTTGAGCGTCAATTAGATAAGCAGGGTAAGTATACAGCTTTTCAACAAGCTTTTTTAGCTGAAACTGGTTTGGAGTGGAAAGAGAATCGGGACGCTTGGGGTTTTTATCAAGATGCGATAATTACGGCTTTGCAAACTAGTACGGGAATGAGTGCAGAAGCTGCAAGTAAGTTGTTAGATGTTAACGAGCAAAGTTATAGTTTGAGTGTGGAGAGATTTGCGAAACAAGTTAAAGAACATTTGCATAAAAAAAGTAAGCAGCATCGGTTAATTTTTATGGTAGATGAAGTCGGGCAATATATTGGTGAGAATCCCGATTTAATGCTGAATATGCAAACTGTTGTTGAGGATTTGGGTACTCAATGTCAGGGTAAAGCTTGGGTGGTGGTGACATCTCAAGAAGCGATGGATGAAATTACTCAAAATCGGATTCGGGGACAAGATTTTTCTAAAATTATTGGTCGTTTTTACCGTCCTTTAAGTCTTTCTTCGGCAAACACTGATGAGGTAATTAAATTACGTTTGCTGGCAAAGATTGATGCAGTTAGAGAAGATTTAGAAAGTTTATACGATCAAAAAGTTGCGGTTCTCAAAAACCAAATTACTTTTACCCAAGATAGTGCAGAAATGCCGGGATATCGCAATGCAGAAGATTTTATAGCTTCTTATCCGTTTATTCCCTATCAATTTAATTTGTTACAGAAAGTATTTACCCAAATTCGGGTAATGGGTTCTGCGGGTAAACATTTAGCTTCGGGGGAACGTTCGTTATTAGATGCGTTTCAAGTTGCTTCTAAGGAAATATCAAATTCATCTTTGGGTGTGTTGGTTCCTTTTCATACATTTTATATGGCTGTGGAAGGATTTTTGGATAGTGTTATCAGTCAGGTGATTGTCCAAGCTGAGGAAAATACTCAACTGCAAAAACCTTTTGATGTGGAATTGTTGAAAACGCTGTTTATGATTAAGTATGTTAAGGAAATCCGAGCAAATGTGGATAACTTAACAACTTTAAGCATTAGTAATATTGATCGAGATCGATTAGCTTTAAAGCAAGAGGTAGAAAAAGCCTTAGAACGATTGGAAAGGCAAACTTTAATTCAAAGAAATGGGGATACATATGAATTTCTCACCCATGAAGAACAAGATATTAGTCGAGAGATTAAGAATACCCAAATTGAAGCGAGTCAAGTCAGTACAGAATTACAAAAACTAGTTTGGGATGCAATTTTTACTGATAAGCTTTTTCGCTATAGTTCGCGTAATTTATACAAGTTTAATCGTAAGCTGGACGAACAAACTTACGGACAACAAGTAAGCGATTTGACCTTACATATTGTCACACCTTACGCGGAAACCTATGGAACTATGCAGGATGATATTTCCTGTATGTTATCTACAGCAAATGGTTATGAAGTGTTGGTAAGATTGCCCGACGAGCAGCGTTTATTAGATGACTTAAATACTTTAATTAAAACTACAGAATACTTGCGTGTCAAAAAAAGTAGTAATTTAACCCCTACTATTCAAATTATTTTAAGGTCTAGAAGTGACGAGAATACCACAAGACGCGAAGCAATTCAAAATCAATTAGCCGATATGATTACTCGTGCTGATGTTTTTGCCTGTGGTAGTAAGGTAGAAATTCGCAACCGAGACAGCAAGAATGTATTGATTGAAGGATTGACTTATTTAGTTGATAATGTTTATAAAAAGCTGGGTTATGTTGCTAGTGGTTTTGAAACAGAAGACCAGGTAGCAAATGCATTTACCCGCGATAGTCAGGAACAGAATATTAATAGTCAACCTGTAAATAATGCAGCCCATAGTGAAATCCAAAATTGGTTGCGGGAAGAAACTCGTACTTATCGTAAAATCACAATTCGGACATTAATTGATAAATTTGCAGGTCGTCCCTATGGTTGGTCGGAATTAGATACCTTGGGAATAATGGCAGAACTTGCTAATAAAGGATTAGTGGAATTACGACACGCTCAAAGTAATGTGAATTTGCGAGAAACTGGGTTAGTTAGTAAGTTACGTTCTAAAAAAGGTTTGGATGAATATACTCTCAGATTAGCAGAGACGATTGATAATGCAAGCTTGACAATTGCCAAAAACATGGCAAGTGAATTATTAGATAAAACTCCAGCGAATGACCCACAATTACTTTTTACAGATTATAAAGAAGCTTTTCAAATCCGTCGTCAAGAATTACAAGCATGGTTAGAAAAAGTAGAGAGTAATATTGGAGCTAATTTACCTTTTGCTAGTTTGTTGCGTAGTAATTTACAAATATTAGATGACTTATTAGTCAAAGACAGTGCAGCAGAGTTTTTCCGTACATTTCGCGTTCGTAAAGATGAAATCGAAGAGTACATTGAAGATGTCGAAAAATTGCATTCCTTTTTTACAGCACAAATTAAAATATTCCAGCAAGCAAGTCAGGAGCTAAAAACTTTAGAACCGCAATTACGCCATATCAATGACCAAAATATATTAAATAAAGTTAATTCAGTCAAACAAATTTTAGCAATGCCAGACCCTACTGCTAAAATACCCGAATTAGCAATATTATTAAAACCAGTCCAAGAAAAAATACAGGAGGTATTACAAACACAAATTACCCAGGTGCAAACAAAAGCGAAAACTATGCGGGAGGAAGTTGGTAAATATATCACCTCAGCCTATGGGAATGTTTCCCAGGAATTAGATATGGGGAGTATTACCAGAGAAGTTGATAACGTTGTGAATGCAGTTAGTCAAGTAGCAAATATTGACTCAGTTATAGCTCGTCAAAGCGAACTAGAAGCAATTCAAACGCAAATATTGCAAAAAGTCGATCGACAAGCAATAGAAATTATTCAAAATCGGGGAAATGTAGATAATCAAAACCAACCTGTAGTTAAACCAATTGTTCCGGTAAGAGTTAGAGAAATTGCACAGAAAAATCTCTTGGAGACAGAACGAGATGTGGAAGATTATTTAGCAGCTTTGCGAAGTAATTTACTCAAAGAAATACAGCAAAATAATCGGATTCGTATTGAGTAGTTATTATCTTGTAGGGTGTGTTAGAACGAAGTTCGTAAAGCACCATTATCAAGAATTTGGTGCTAAGTTGTTACGTATTTAATTTGCATAATACTAGCGAGCGAGACGCTCGCACTACAATATTTTCACGTTTATGTCCTACGGACACGCTACGAAGACCGCATTATATAATTTAGCTGCACATCAGCTTACGATAAAATCTAAAATCTAAAATCTAAAATCCTATGAATCGCACTGCTATTAAAAATTTCGCAATTTGGGCGCGTCGTTATCTCCGGGAACAGGTAACAGCGCGTGCTACTCAGTATGGGATTACTCGTAATGAGATTATCGAACCCCAGAAAGTTGCGGGAGGTTTATTAGTAGCTGGTCAAACTTTAGATGCAAATGAAGCAAGTCAATATTTCCAATTGCAGAAACATCTCCAAGATTTGCTCAAAAATCACCGTCAATCTGAAGCGGTAGATGCGTTAATTGATGAAATTGCCTACACCTGGTTTAACCGTTTTGCAGCGCTGCGGTTTATGGAAGTAAACGGTTATATTGGCAGGGTTTTGAGTAGTAGTGATGCGAATTTAGTTGACCCCGATATATTGCGGGATGCTTTTTCTATTGCCGAAATGGGTGAGTTACCCGGTTTTGACCTAAGATATCTCAATCAATGGCGCAGTTTTGCCAGTCGAGAAGCGAATTCCGATGAGTATCTTTATCGTCGGTTACTGTTAGCTCAATGTAATGCTTTAGCTGAAAGTATTTCGGCTTTGTTTGATAAAACTAAAAACTATCAAGCATTATTTTTACCGGGTAATTTACTTAATAAAGATTCAATTTTGCGGCGATTGGTAAAGGAAATTCCAGAGTCAGATTGGCAAGATATTGAAGTTGTAGGTTGGCTGTATCAATTCTATATTTCCGAACGTAAAGATGAGGTAATTGGGGCAAAATCGAAAGTTGTAGCCACAGATATTCCCGCAGCAACGCAATTATTTACCCCGCGTTGGATTGTGCAGTATATGGTGGAAAATAGTTTAGGAAGATTGTGGTTAGAAGCGCATCCGGAATCAAATTTGCGGGAGAAAATGCCTTATTATTTGGAGAATAAAGAACCTCTCCCTAACCTACGAGAAGAGGGGACAGTAAAAATAATCCAAAATCCAAAATCTAAAATCCAAAATCCAAATGAGTTAACAGTAATTGACCCGGCTTGTGGTAGCGGTCACATATTAGTTTATGCGTTTGATTTGCTGTTTGAAATTTATAAGGAACAGGGTTATTTAGAAAGAGATATTCCCGCGTTGATTTTAACCCATAATTTACATGGTTTGGATATTGATGAACGAGCAGCGCAGTTAGCTAGTTTTGCTGTGTTGATGAAAGCAAGAGCAAAGAATTCTCGAATTTTAAAGAAAGCTGTAAATTTGAATATTACTACCGTGCGTTCTACTCATGCTCAAACTTTACCGTTAGCTGATGAGTTAAATCGTAAAGATTGGCAAGGGTTGATTGAGGCTTTTAAAGATGCAGATAATTTGGGAAGTTTGATTACACCTCCTAATTTTGATGGGGAGAAGTTGAAGCAGCAATTGGATGATTTGGAAGCGAGTAGTTCGGTTTTTCGTGGAGAAGTTTCTGTTTTACGGGGGTTGTTATTACAAGCAGAGTTGTTGAGGAATAAATATTGGGTGGTGGTTGCGAATCCTCCTTATATGGGAAATAAAAGTTTAAACCAAGTTTTAAAAGAGTTTGCTAGTAAAAATTACCCTGATTCTAAATCAGATGCTTTTTCTATGTTTATTGAAAGATTTGGGAACATTACACATCAAAATAGCTATTTAGGATTGATAACACCTTTTGTTTGGATGTTTTTATCTACTTATGAAAAATTTAGAATAAATTTATTAAATAATTTTACAATTACTTCGTTAGTTCAATTAGAATATAACGCTTTTGAGCCTGCTTGTATTCCTGTTTGTGCTTTTTCATTAAAGAAAACAGCTAATAAAAATCAATTTGGAAGTTACATCAAATTATCAGAATTTAAAGGTCATCAAAACCAAGCACCGAAAACTCTAGAAGCAATTGAAAATCCTGATTGTGGGTATCTTTATTATGCGAAGTCTGCTGATTTTGGGAAGATACCGGGGAGTGCGATCGCTTATTCAATAACTTATAATGAACGTAGGTTATTTGAAGTTGGTGTACCACTTGAAAAAATAGCTAAACCTAGACAGGGTATGGCAACAAGTGATAATAATAGATTTCTAAAATTTTGGTTTGAAGTAGATCATGTAAAAATAGGGTTTAAATTAAATTCTGGATTAGTAGCTAAAAAACTCTGTAAAAAGTGGATTCCTTACAATAAAGGTGGCGAATTTAGGAAATGGTATGGTAACAATGATCATATTATCAACTGGGAAAATGAAGGTAAGGAAGTATTTGAATATGCTTCCAAATTGTACGGCTCTGCTACGAGAACAATCAAAAATATACAGTTTTACTTTCAAAAATGTATAACTTGGTCTTTTGTAAGCTCTAGTTATTTTGGCGTAAGATATTCAGAGGAAGGTTTTATATTTGATGTAGGTGGTTCTTCAGCATTTTGTGATGATGAAAATTTGCTAATCTTAGCTAGTTTTTTATGCTCCAAAATAGTTTTTAAGTTGATTCAGTTTATTAATCCAACTTTGAATTTTCAATCAGGTAATGTTGCTTCATTGCCTTGGATAACTGATCAGGTTCAAGAGATACAAATAGAAGTAAATCATATTGCCGAAGCTTGTATTGAAATCTCCCGTCAAGACTGGGACAACTTTGAAACATCCTGGGACTTCCAAACCCACCCCCTACTACGCTACAACACCCCCCACCTCACCCAAGCCTTCACAACCTGGGAAAACGAATCAGAAACCGCATTCCGCAAACTCCAACAACTCGAAGAAGAAAATAACCGCTACTGGATCGAAGCATACGGACTCCAAGACGAACTCACCCCAGAAGTACCCGACGAGCAAATTACCATCCGTCGTGCAGACATCAATCGAGATATCCGTTCCCTTATCTCCTACGCAGTCGGTTGCATGATGGGACGCTACTCCCTCGACAAACCCGGACTCATCCACGCGGGACAAACCTTTGACCCCAGTTTACACCAAACATTCCCCGCCGATACCGACGCAATTATTCCCATCAGCGATCGCGCTTACTTTGATGATGATATAGTCACCCGCTTCGTTGAGTTTCTCCGCATCGCTTACAGTCCGGAAACCCTCACAGAAAACCTCGATTTTATCGCCAATGCACTCACATTAAAAAATGGCGAAAGTCCTTTAGAAAGAATCCGTCGTTACTTCCTGCAAGAATTTATTTCCGACCACATTCAAACATATAAAAAACGTCCCATATATTGGCTATTTACAAGCGGTAAAAAACGCGCATTTGGTGCTTTAATCTATCTCCACAGATACAACGAAGACACCCTTGCTCGCATCCGCACAGATTATGTTTTGGAATTACAAGTAAAATTAGATGGAGAAATTGCCCGCACCCAACAACAATTAGAAAATGCATCTTCTACTGTTGCTAAAAAAGCTGCTACAAAAAGATTGAAAGAATTGCAAGACCAACAATTAGAATTACGAGATTATCAAGCCAAGCTGCAACATTTAGCCGATGCGAGAATTAAACTAGATTTAGATGACGGAGTTGCTTATAACTATACCCAATTTAAAGGCTTGGTATATGAAGGTACGGATTTAAAAATGAAAGATTTAGAAAAAGCATCGCAGTGGAAAAGGGATTTGTTAAAACAAAATTCATAATTGATTAAACCAAGCATCCAAATCAGCCATACTGGTAAAATCAAGCAACGCTTCCCCCAGATTTTCCAACTGTTCGAGGGAGAGAGATTCAACTTGTTGACGGACATCTTGCGGCAATTCTCCCACCCTTTTGGCTAATTGACGCAGAACCAGGGATTTTTCTCGCTGTTCTCCTTCCTGTATCCCTTCTTCCTTGA
Organism: Rivularia sp. (in: cyanobacteria); assembly: GCA_965234645.1. Lineage (GTDB taxonomy): Bacteria > Cyanobacteriota > Cyanobacteriia > Cyanobacteriales > Nostocaceae > Rivularia. Next base: position 3,481,100 of record OZ248344.1, read on the forward strand.
TTTCCCGGTAAACCCTCGTTTCTTTTAGTGTAATTCCTAACATTTCCTCTACCTCCCGTTGGCTCTTTTAAGTCGGAAGTGCTGCCAACCAAGCATCCAAATCAGCCATACTGGTAAAATCAAGCAACGCTTCCCCTAGATTTTCCAACTGTTCGAGGGAGAGAGATTCAACTTGTTGACGGACATCTTGGGGTAATTCCCCCACCCTTTTGGCTAATAGACGCAAAACCAGGGATTTTTCTCGCTGTTCTCCTTCCTGTATCCCTTCTTCCTTAATCTCCCGGTAAACCCGTGTTTCCTTGAGTGTAATTCCTAACATCTCTTCTACCTCCCGTTGGCTCTTATTTTCAAACTTGTACACCATTATTGTCGTCAATAACTCTATTATGACGCGATTTTCTGGCTGAGGTGCTTCCTGCTGACTTCTTGTAAGTAAATACCTCGCTTCTTCGGTTGCTTGCTCATCTTCAATTGTAGTTAACACCATCAACGCTACCCATACAGGTAAAGAGCGAATATCCCCCAACTCATCCAAATATATGCGAGTTACTTGCTCTCCATTGAGAAATGAGCGATGGGGATAAATTTTACTTTGTTCAATACTACGGGATGGATAAATTATTACTGCTTGCCAATCACTAAATTTGGTACTATTACGGTAAAAATATAGTGAAGATTCGGCGAAAATCCTTTCATAAAGCTTTTCATCCTTTTGAAACTGCACTTCACAGAAATAGACAACACCGGAATTTTGACTTTCTGGAGGTAAAAATACACCGTCAATTTCAAATTTTGGTTCTTTAACTGCTACCGAATCAAAGCGATATTCATCTGTATTGGCTGGGGGGTTTGTCAACAGTTCAAATAGTAAAGTTGGCGATTGTTGAAATAGTTTATAGAAAATAGAGTCTCGACGCATGAAGAATTTTATCGGAAGATTGCACCTTCTTGATTTTAAGCTTTAAGTGCTGCCAACCAAGCATTTAAATCAGCCATAGTGGTAAAATCAAGCAACGCTTCCCCTAGATTTTCCAACTGTTCTAACGAGAGAGACTCAACTTGCGATCGCACATCTTGCGGTAATTCCCCCACCCTTTTGGCTAATTGACGTAAAACCAGGGATTTTTCTCCTTCTGAGCGTCCTTCCTCTCGCCCTTCTGAGCGTCCTTCCTCTCGTCCCTCTTCCTTGATTTCTCGGTAAACTCGTGTTTCTTTGAGTGTAATTCCTAACATTTCTTCTACCTCCCGTTGACTTTTATCTTCAAACTTGTACACCATTATTGTCGTCAATAACTCTATTATGGCGCGATTTTCTGGCTGAGGTGCTTCCTGCTGACTCCTGGTAAGCAAATACCTAGCTTCTTCGGTTGCTTGCTCATCTTCAATTGTAGTTAACACCATCAACGCTACCCATACAGGTAAAGAGCGAATATCCCCCAACTCATCTAAATATATGCGAGTTACTTGCTCTCCATTGAGTAAACTACGATAGGGATGAATTTCGGCTTGTTCGGTGTTCCGAGATGGATAAATTATCACCACCTGTAAATCACTAAATCTGTTACGGTTGCGATAGAAATATAAATGGGATTCCGCAAATACCCGCTCATAAAGCTTTTCATCGCGTTGAAACTGTACTATGCCTCATGCTTCGGCACGCTTCGCTAACGCAGAAGTAAACAACCCCAGGAGTTTGACTTTGTGGAGGCAAAAATACACCGTCAATTTCAAATTTTGGTTCTTTGACAGCTACCGAATCAAAGCGATATTCGCCTGCATTAATTGGTGGATTTGTCAATAGTTCAAATAGTAAACTTGGCGATTGTTGAAATAGTTTATAGAAGATGGAGTCTCGACGCATGAAGGATTTTATCGGAAGATTGCACCTTCTTGATTTTAAGCTGGAAGTGCATTGCTGTGAGGAAGTGAAAAAAAGACTCGGAAACAAGGCGATCGATATGGTAAAAGAAGGAAGTGACGCTCAAAACCATTGCCAGATAGAGAGGAAAATCAAAGCGAGTGAATACAACCCGCATCCAAAACACTTTAGAAAACCTATTTCAAGATTCTACCCGTTGGTTGCACTCAGGACGACGTGTGGTGTTTTGGTATGATGGCGATGAACAATTTACCAGCACCTTTGATGAACTGCAACTTGAAGGTGTGGAAAAACTCCAAGTTACTGACAATCCTTTTACAATTAAATATCGCTTACTTATCCAACAACCAAGTCAAAATTTTTTACTCTACATTCCCCAAAACGAACCGAAAGCTCAAGATAATTGGTTATTCGATCTCCAAAAGAGTGGAGCTACTTTTTCTGCTGATCCTGCGGCTTTAATTTATGCTGATTTAGGATTGCGTCAGCGTAGTTTAGAAAATACTATCCGCGAACATCAAATATTTTTCAACAGTCGTAAACGCAAGGAAGCATTGGAAGCGATGAAAATTGCTCCCGATAGCAACGAAAATGCTTTATTTTTAGCGATGTTTTCGGTTATTGCTGGTTTAAAAGTACCCGATGCGGGTTTACTAATTCGTCGGGTTTTAATGGCTGGTTTACTCGAATCCGATAATCTAATTTGGTCGGATATCGAAAAATATGTTTCACCAGAAATATTTTGGGAAATAGTTCGAGAACATACAGATTTTCCTAATACAAACCCTAGTTTAAATAAATTATTTACCAATTTACTAATTACCCACTTTGATAAATCTCTGCGGGGTAATATTCCCAATCAATTCCAAAAATTCCGCGAAAATTATCTAATTATACCCGGACAAAGGGCTTATGCTTTTATAGACCAATGGATGCGCGACCAAGAAGATTCAAACACATGGAAAACATTAAGTAATACTATTGGTGATGAATTAAATATTTTCCATCAAATTGAAGATTTAGAACCAGATATATTATGCGAAGCTGCTAGTTTTGAAGATGTCGATAAAGTCATCATTCGTGCTTGTGTCAAAACACTGCGATCTGCTTGCAGCAGCGCTTCGCTATCGCAAATAGCAGAACAAACTCAAGATTTAACACCTTGGAGAACTTGGTTACAAGCTCGTCGCACTTTAATTTGGTTTCCTATCTACGAAGCAATTTATCAAGCGCTCTTATCAGCAATTACCTTAATCGAACTCAAACAGCAATATCGGCAAGGTTTTTATCATCCCGCACCTGCATTATTTAAAGCTTATACCAGCGAATTATATCAATTTGACCTGGCTTATCGTCATTTCATTGTTGCTAGTGACAAAGCCCAAGGTGATATACTCAAACGCGAATTAATTGATGATATTGAAAATCTCTATACCCAATGGTTTCTGGATGGTTTGGGTGCTGCTTGGTCAGATTCTCTCGGTGAAAAATGGGAATTAACAGGTGTGCGATCGCAAACCAGATTTTACCGCGAAAATGTTTTACCAATATTCGATCGCAGTGACAGAGAAAAGGCTTTTGTAATTATTTCCGATGCTTTGCGTTACGAAGTTGCCAAGGAACTCGCAGAAGTCATCAAAAAAGAATTACGGGGTGACACAAATCTAGATGCACAATTAGGTGTTTTACCCAGCATTACCCGTTTGGGAATGGCAGCATTATTACCAGGATCAAAGTTAGAATTAGCACCTAAAAATGATGATGTCAAAGTAGATGGAATGAGTACAAAAGGTTCCCTCGCACGACAAAAATTGCTGACTCAAAATAGTAAAGTTGAAGCAACAGTAATTGATGCTGGTGATTTATTAGCAATGACCATCGAAGAAGGGCGAAATGCTATTTCATCCTACCGCTTGGTATATATTTATCATAACGTCATCGATGCTATTGGTGACAAACCAGCCAGCGAACGTCAAGTATTTACAGCTTGTGACGATGCAATTCAAGAAATTGTCCGCTTAGTCAAAAAAATCTGTAATTCTCTCAACGGCACTAATTTATTTATTACCAGCGACCACGGATTTTTGTATCAACGTCGTCCCATCCAAGAGTCAGAAAAACGCCCCATTCCTAACAGCGAAGTAATTTTAGAAAGTAAACGTCGCTACCTATTAACTTCAGAAAAAATACTTGAACCCAGTTTATTACACTTTTCTCTACCTTATGCAGAAAATAACTTTGCCGTGATTCCGAGGGGTACATTACGCTTTGCTATCCAAGGTGCAGGTTCGCAATTTGTCCACGGTGGGGCATCTCTGCAAGAAATCTGCGTACCACTTATTACCTATCATCACAAACGAGCCGCAAAAGACGATCGAGAATTAGCCCGAAAAGTCAACGTCCAAGTTAGCGCTAGAGAAAGAAGAGTTACGAATAATCGCTTTAGCTTGACATTGGTACAAACAGATGCAGTGGAAGGAAGATGGCGATCGCGTCAAATAACGGTAGCTTTGTATAATACCGATAGCAATACACCCATTACCGATGTTAAGAAAATCGAGTTAAGCAGCAGCAGTCCCCACCCCAGCGAAAGAGAAAATACCGTCCGTCTGACGATCGCAACTTCTAACCCTCCTACCCGTGCTTTATTAATTATCCGCGATGCCGATGATGAGTGCGAATTATTACGGGAAGATTGGACTATTAGTTTGAGTATTGCTAACGATTTTGGCGATTTTTGATAATTATAGATAAAACATAAAGTACTTTAAAACTTGTATCGCTTTCTATGGATGACCTCAACCACAAACTCAACAGCATTTATCCCGGAAAGGTGGTACGCAAAGACCTCACCAAGCGGATAAAAGAAGGTGCCAACGTACCCGTATACGTCTTAGAATACCTACTGGGAATGTACTGCGCTACAGACGATCGAGTTACCATCGAAGAAGGTGTCACCCGTGTTAAAAATATCCTTGCTCAAAACTACGTTCGTCCCGACGAAGCGGAACAAGTAAAATCCAAAATTCGGGAATTGGGACGGTTTACCATCATTGACAGAGTAACGGTAACACTCAACGAAAAAGAAGATATGTACCAAGGTACTTTGATGAACCTGGGGATAAAAGGTGTAGTTATTGACCCGGAAATTGTCAAAGTTAACCAAAAGTTGCTGGGTGGCGGTATTTGGTGTATTTTGCAGCTAGAATACGAAGCTGGAATCAAACCCAGTCCCTTCATTGTCACCAGTCTCAAACCCATCCAAATGCCTAATGTGGAGATGGAGGAACTATTCGCAGGTCGTGCCAATTTTACCCGCGATCAATGGATCGATGTCTTAATTCGCTCCGCAGGTTTAGAACCTACCACCTTTGAACCAGAAATAAAATGGCATTTACTCGCCCGTTTAATCCCGCTATGCGAAAATAATTATAATTGTTGCGAACTCGGTCCGCGTTCCACGGGAAAATCTCACGTTTACAAAGAAGTTTCCCCTAATTCAATTTTGGTGTCCGGTGGTAAAACTACAGTAGCCAACCTATTTTACAATATGTCCACCCGTCGCATCGGTTTGGTGGGTTTATTTGACGTAGTTGCTTTCGATGAAGTTGCTGGTATCAGCTTCCACGACAACGACGGTGTACAAATAATGAAAGATTACATGGCTTCCGGTTCCTTTGCACGGGGAAAAGCCGAAATTACCGCTACCGCATCAATGGTATTTGTAGGTAATATCAACCAAAGCGTCGAATCTTTGGTAAAAACTTCCCACCTGCTGGCACCTTTTCCCGAAGCAATGATCGATACGGCATTTTTTGACCGCTTTCACGCATATATTCCCGGTTGGGAAATTCCTAAATTTAGTCCAGAAAACTTCACCAACCAGTACGGTTTTATTGTAGATTATTTAGCCGAGTGGTTGCGGGAAATGCGTAAACGCAGCTTTGCTGATGCTATCGATCCTTATTTTCGCTTGGGCAATAATTTAAAGCAAAGAGATGTACAAGCAGTTCGTAAAACTGTATCTGGATTATTAAAATTAGTTTTTCCCGATGGTTCCTACAACAAAGAAGATATTCGGGAAGCCTTAGTTTATGCGCTACGAGTGCGACGACGGGTAAAAGAACAACTCAAAAAAATTGGTGGGATGGAATTTTATGATGTGCATTTTAGCTACATTGACTTAGAGACAATGGACGAATATTTTGTCTCCATCCCCGAACAAGGTGGTTCTAGTTTAATTAGTCAGGAAATATTAACTCCCGGTCATTTGCATTTTATTAGCACCGGAGATAGCGGTATTATTGGTGCTTTTAAACTCGAATCGCAAGTAATACCGGGTAACGGCAAGTTAACACGTACAGGTGTCGCAAACACAGCCAAAATTAAAGATAGTGCCAATATTGCTCTCAATTATTTTAAGGCGATCGCGCCACGAATTAGCAGTAGCATTTACCCGAATAATTATGATTTCTTATTACAGCTACTTGACTTACAAGGGGTAGGAATACCCGCAGAAAGTGGACTAGCTTTATTTATTTCTTTATGTTCGGTAACACTCAAACGCAGCGTCCAAACCCAACTTGCTATCTTTGGTGAAATGACTTTAGGAGGTACAATTACCCCCGTGAATAATTTGGCTGGAAGCTTACAAGTTGCATTTGACGCAGGTGCAAAACGTATTTTATTACCAATGTCCAATGCTGTCGATTTAGTCAGTGTTCCACCAGAATTATTTGCTAAATTCCAAACTTCATTTTATGCTGACCCTGTAGATGCAGTTTATAAAGCATTAGCAGTAGATTAAATATCAATTAAACATCAAGCATTAAAGCCAGATAAGATCCAAAACCATCACTAAGGAGTTGTTCGCGCAACACCGATGGTATTGGTATTGACCGAATTTCATAATTCCCTCTTTGTGAGGAGGGCTGCAAAAGTCCAGCATTGACTAAAACTTTCACTGTACTACTGATTACTTTTTTATAAGTAGAATCCGACCAAGCTGCTATTGTACTTTGCTCTCGTTTACCTTCAAAGAAAGTTCGCAAATCAGCCGCAGTCACAACATAATCAAAAGCGTTGATTTTATCTAACAAAATTTCCGCAATTAATTCTCGTAACAGACGATGCTCTCGCAAAATCAAGAACAAAATAGTATATCGACGGATATCAATATTACCAGTAGCAATTATCTTGACGTAACTTTCCGGTACTTGGTGCAGACGCTTGAGTATAGTTTGTAACGCTTGTTCGCGGGAAGCTTGAGAACGTAATTGAAATAAATCCTCCACCAAAACCTGCCGACGAATATCATCTTCAGTTGCTCCTTGGTGGATTAACTCAGCAACTGTCACAGTTTCCGTTAGTACAAAAGCATTATTAGTCCGAGCAGCGTAGGTAGTTTCGGTCATAAGGGAAAAACGAAAATCCAGAACCAATACTTTAGATACAAATACTAACTTTGCCTTATTTGTGAAAAAGTATCCAGTATTTCCTTGAGGAAATATATTGAAGTTTGTACGCGATTTGCCGTAGGTGGTAGTGCTGAACGCGATCGCTCTAGTTAATTAGGAGTGATACTGGCGATATTGGGATTGCGATTAAGTCGGCGATCGCATATCTTAAATGGCGGTAATCCTTACGCAACAATGAATTTACCAGCTTATCCGAAACGGATTTTGGCTTGATAGACTTTATTTTTTGCTGCAAGCTTCTTGTTTGTTGGAAACGAACATTTTTTCTGAGTCTTCAATCCTTTTTTACAAACTAGTATCCCACAAAACTCTATTGATCCACCAAGTTAATAGCTGAAAACTTCATCTGTTGAAAATCTGGCTGTGATTTTAAGTTTGCGAAAATTTAATTTAATATCAATCTGTGTTGAACTTATAAAAACATCTTGAGAGGAGCAATTTGGTGATTAGTCCGAACAGTTACACAGATTTAAAGGGAGGACTGATTTCTTAGTTAATCCTCGTGTCAACAGGAATGGGGGTAAAATGGGGGTAAGAGAGTATGAAAAGGGTGAAAGTACTGTAGTAGAGTGGTTGAAGTCAGACTGAAAATCCTCGTGTCACCAGTTCAAGTCTGGTTCCTGGCATTATCAATGAAACCCTTACAAGCTATAGCTTATAGGGGTTTCTTATTTCTACTAAAACCCCGTTTCAGCGATTCGAGGGGTGTAAATTGGGTGTAAGATTATGCCCGCGTTGAACATTTTTGGACGGGTTTGGACAATTTATTGGGGTAAAGTTGGCGTAAATCAACGAAGCACTGATTTCAAGTCCAGCAAAGGCAATAGAGAAAATCAGCGATCGCATTTTCTCTTTGTCTTCGCGTATGTTTGTTCAGGAGTCACCTGTGGGCTCCCAAAAATCCAGGCATAAAGCAAGCAAGGGTACTGTCCAAATCAAAACTTCAAATGAGCGCTTGCAACTCGTTTTTAGTTTTGGGGGTAAACGTCATTATTTATCAACGGGTTTTACCGATACCAAAGCCAACCGCAAGCTGGCAGAAATGAAAGCCAAGCAAATCGAGTTGGATATTCTCTGCAACAATTTTGATCTCACTTTAGGAAGGTACAAGCCAGAATCGCAGCAAGCCATCTTTACACCATTTGCACACAGCGAGAAGTCACCCGTCGAACCTTCTCCAGAAAGTTATGCTTCTTTAGCTGATTTGTGGGACAGTTATACTTCTCACGCACTATAGATTTCGGATGATTTTATACAAAAAAACCAGCTTCCCACAGCTGGTCTATCATACTTTGTATTAGTGTTGTCTTCTGTGCAAAATCAAACCCAAATTTTCGCGTTCCCAAAACGGATCGGGTAATGTTTCTTTACAGTCTTTACAGTATTGTAACAGGCAGTACAGAATTTTCCTGAAAATTTACCAAAAAAAGATATTTATAGAGATATTCTGCCTCTATCTTTAAGAAGAATTCAATATAACTAGCGAAAGAGAGGGGGGGAAGAGGGGTGAAGATAGTGAAAAAATTTCTTAATTATTAACTGCTAACTCTTAACTCCTAACTTTTGAGAAATTGTGGTTTTCCCCAAAGTATGGTTTCTTGCTTGTAAATAGCAATTCCTGGTTTGGCTCCTTTTGGTTTATAAACGTGCTTTGGTTCGGTGTAAATGACTGGTACTTGTTCGCTTTGACGAGCGCGGCTATAGTATGCTGCAAGATTTGCGGTAAACTGTAAATCATTCTCCTCGGCTATAGCTCCGGGTTCAAGTCTTAGTAGTACGTGACTTCCGGGAATTTCTTGAGCGTGAAACCATAAGTCGTAATTTCGGGCAACGCGAAAAGTTAATTGGTCATTTTGGCGGTTGTTACGTCCAATTAATACTTCAAAACCGCTTGGTGTTTGATGGCGATAAAAGTTTGTCGTTGCATCATTTGAACTACGTCTGCGGTATTCCGAATCTTCTAAATATTTTTGGGTAATCAATTCTTCGCGGATTTCTTCCAAAGCCTGTAAATCTTCATCTGTTTGGTAGTTGTCAATTTGAGAAATTGCAGCTTCTACTTGTTCCAAATATTCAATTTCGGCATTCACTTCTGCAAGTAAAGGTTCTACCGCAGTACGAGCGCGTTTGAGTTTTTGATGCTGTTTATAAAGATATTGAGCATTTTGTACCGCGTTTTTATCTGGTTGTAGTTTTATTCTTACTGGTTCGTTTGTCTCGAAGTCAGCTAAAGTAATTTCTTCCATCCCCGGTTGCCATTCTTGCAGATAAGCCATCAGTAAATCGGCTTTAGTACGATATTCGTCTGCATGAGATGACTGCTCTAAGCGTTTATCAAAGGTTTGGGCTTTGGAGCGCAGTTTTTCCAAAATATTGCTTAGTTTTTGAGTAAGCTGGTGCCGTAGCTGAGAAAATATCTGTTCGTTGAACTTATCGGTATAGTAGCGATTAAGTAACTCTTGAATATCATCTACTTTTTTAACTGCACCCCAACCGAGTACGGTATAGCCTGTTTCAGTCCAAGCCGGTTGGAACTTCTCGAATTGCAAAGCTTTGAGCCAAATATGCCATTCCTTAAATAATAAGTGCCATTCCTTAGATGTAAGATTATCGGTTGTATCCGTACTAATATTTGCAGCTTTTAGCATCGACTCTACCAAAGCGGGAGAAACACCACGATAAATTTTGGGCAACTGACGCTTGATTGCTCCTGGTATCAAGCTTACCCTTTCTTGCCAATCTTGTTCTGATTCATCCAAACTGGGGATTTTAGTAGTCAGGCTGGGTGGTTTTTCGTAAACTTCTCCAGTTAAAATAGGACGAACGCTTGATTTTTTCTGGTTAATTTGACGACCGGCAGTAATAATTATATTCTTGGCATCCGTAAGAATCACGTTGCTGTACTTGCCCATGATTTCTACATATAAATGATATAAAGCCTGCTCTCCCGGACGACGAGCAAATTGTAAATCAATGGCACGTTCCCAAGGAGCAATTGTCTCAATTGTTACTAATGCCAAACCACCTAATTGGTGAACCAATTGTTGAGAAAACGTGAATGTATCTGGCGATCGCGGTGGTGGAGAACCGATATGAATGCGAGCAGCTTGGGGATGCCAAGAAACTTCAAGCCAACCCCGTGATTTAAGAGTACGGAGTGCAATTGCAATAGTGTAGCGATCGCGCTGGTAAACTTGTTCGAGACGTGATGGTAGCCAGTTAGCACGGATATCGCTGCAAACTGCCAGAAGGGTAGTAAAGTCAAATGTTTGCACAGCGATTGTTGTTTGTTGTAAAAGTGTTTATTTCGGTAAGTATAGCTCGATTAAAACCTATGATGCACGTCCTTAGATATAGATATCTTTGAGACGTGCATTTGTTTAATTAGCTTTCTGACTTGAAGAACATATGAAAAAACTGTTTAATTGAGGCGATGCAACTCTATTAAATATTAAATCTAAATTAGATAATAGAATAGTTATCGCATCTTATTCTTAATTTACTTCTTCTTTTTTAATGCGAAACCAGCCATCCCAGTTATAAATATTGCGCCGATTGTACTGGGTTCGGGTACCTTGGTTGGTGAAGGAGAATTACCAACTTTAATTTGAAAAGCATTGTTAGAATCTTTAGGTTTTGTCGCATCCCAAATCATTGATGCTTTACCAGTAATTGTGAAAGGGGAAGATATATCACTAAGTTGCAGATAGTCAATATCGCTACTACTAATTCCATTAGAAATTAAATCCCCAATTCCTTTACCGTTAAATATAAGGTTAGTTAAAGAAGTTGTGGTCTTTTCCGAGGCTCTTGTACGGAAGAAAATGCTGTTTGAACCACCCTTGAGCTTGTCAGTAGTGAGGGTTTTACCGCCGAGCATATAGCTCACTACGCTTCCATCATATTTTAAGCTGAAGTCATATTCTTCGCCACTTACCCAGTTAAACTGTGTTTCTTCTGCAACTTTGGCACCATCGACTACATCACCATTGATTTTTAATTCTTTGTATTGATTTGTTCCTCTAGCAGAATCGCCAATTCTTCCTTCAGCAACAAATGTTTCCTTAAATTCTTCGCTTTCAATTAAAGATTTAAAATCTGTATCAGTAAAATTTGTATTATTAACTAAAGTCATAGCTTGGGCAGAATTCGGCATCATTAGTAATCCAAAAGCAGTGATACCTAAAGCAAAAATTGAATTACGTGCGTTAGTTTTTTGATTTAAATTAAACATTTTATTTTTTTACTCTGTTATGATTTGCGAAACTAATTAATCATGGAAATAAACATGGTTTAAACCACGATTTGATTCCTATAAAAGTAGATAGCAAAGAGAAGGAAATTATATGTCTGAGGTTTCAGTTGCTTATGTATCTAGTTAAAACTCTATTAACTCTAATGTCGAGGGAAAATTCTCTATTTCATTGAAGCTTTTCTTTCAGATTAAATATTTTCACTTCTTCAGGAATAATACTGAAAAAAATCATAAAATCAATAATTGTATATAATTATAGAATTAAGTCTCTTTAGCTTTTTCTCAATATAAATACTTAGAATATTATTAGTTAAATATATAATCTTTAAATTTATACGTTTAATTACTATAAAAAAAAGATCGATAAAATTCTTCATTGAATTTGCCGATCTAAATTTAGAAAGTATTCTCAATAAAATTACTGATAATGGGCAATCGGAAATAACAACCAGTAAAAAATGAATTCGTGCCGCGCAATAGATACTAAATTTACTTGCGATGAATTCCATGAAGCAATTACCGATTGCCCAAAATTTTATATTTATAAACTATTAACTGCTTGCTAACATAGGCTGTTCTACAGATTGCAGCAATAAATTTTTGTAGAGTTCGCCCAATTGCATTGCAACCCCATCCCAGCTAAATTTGGTTTCAACGCGCTTTCTCGCAGCTTTACCTAATTGTTCGCCCCAAGTAGCATCCAGTAAAATTCGGTCGATCGCATTCGCAAAGGCTGGAGCATCTTGTGGTGGTGCTAACAAACCAGTTTCTTCATTCACAACAGTAAACTGAAGTCCACCAACATCGCTTGCAACTACTGGTGTAAAGCTTGCCATTGCTTCGATGGCTACCAGTCCAAAAGGCTCATAATGACTCGGAACAACGCAAACGTCAGCCGCAGCATAATAATATGGTAAATCTTCCTGACTGATACGACCCGGAAATTCTGTCATCTGACTCATTCCCAATTCCGCAACGATATTCTTGATTCGCTCGAATTCATCACCGTCACTGTGTCCAACACGACTACCGCCACAAATCATTAACTTCAAGTCGGACGTACCAAATAACTTCGATTGTCCCACTGCACGCACCAAAGTTTCAATCCCTTTACGCGGATCGAAACGTCCTACGTACATTACTACCTTAGTTTCGGGATTAATTCCAAGCTGTTTTCTCCCTGTTCTTCTGTCAATACAACCGAAGCGTTCGATATCCGTACCGCAGGGAATTACATCAATATTTCCTTTTGTCGAAACAAGAGTACGCATATGTTCTTGTTCTTGCGGCGAAGTTGCAACAACTCTTTGTGCCGTTTCTAATATCTGTTTTTCCGTTCCTAAACGAGTACTAGCTACTAAAGGAACAGTATTTGTAGTGCTGTACTTAACTGCTCCCAGAGAATGGTATGTATGTACGAGCTGACTTTCCTGTTTTTGTCTTAACTGCATACCAACCCAGCTAGAAAGCCAGTAATTGGTATGAATTAAAGAATATATAATTCCGTTCTGTTCTTGAAATTTAAGAAAATTGTCTACAAATTCTGGTAGGTGCCCAAAAATATTGTCTCGTGGCACAAAATCAACATTACCAGCCTTCAAACGAATTGTTCGACAATTAGGAGAATGCCAAACAACATCTTGCTGCTCTATATCAACTTTGCGAGTAAACATATCAACTTGCCATCCAAGTTTAGCCAATGCTTCCCCTACATGACGAACGTAAACGTTTTGCCCTCCAGCTTCTTCCTTACCTATTTCAATCGCTGGATCGCCGTGGACAGAAATCAAGGCGATGCGTTGTTCTGTTGCAAGGTTCATAGTTTGTTGGTTAAGATATGCGATCGATCCAAAGATTAACTACGTTGATTCGCGTCAACCCTTAAGACCAAAATCGTTGTAAATGTTTATGTAACTTTTATTTTAATTTAATATGCGATTTTTTTTACATCACTGCTATTACTTTTACTCTTGCAATTCCAGTAATATTATTGATTGGTGTAATACTATGAACGCTATATTTTTATCGCTTATTGCTTGTAATACGTCATAGTTCAAGTCCAAATTCTTACTTAATATTTTTCATTTAAGTATTATTTATAACTCATTTATATTGATTTTAATCATGATAATAATATTTTTTTGTCCTATTTCAAACATTTTATTAAGTAAAAATATTTATTTGCTGCAAGTCGAAAAAGTAAATCAACGCTCGTTTTATAGATACAAGATCGCGAATGCCTTCATAAATAGTATGTATTTTAGTATACATAGTAAAAACTCAAAGATGAATTGTATTTTCCACTACTTTTTAATAAGTACTTACAGAAAATAGCTTACGCAAGAGTTGTGTATTAACAAAAACATTAGCTAGTTGAGAAAAATATGTATAGTATATGATTTAGCAATAGTTCATAGAGCATGAACTATTGCTCAACTAGGTAATAATATTTAGGTATCTACCTTTGGGATGATTTTTATTACCTATTTATGAATCAAAAGATATTTTCACAAAAAAGTAGGCTGAAAGCCACTATGCAGGATTTATCCCATCTGTTCGAGTCTTGTTTTGGTAATATGCCACGAATAAAGTTTCAGCCTTTTAACAAAGTAGCTTTCGATAAGATGAGAGTGCAGTTTAAAGTATTGCCGGGAGTTCGAGAAAAGCTTAAAACCGTCCCTGACTGGCAAGAACGGTTAAGAGAATTTGTCAATGAATTGGTTCAAAAAGTGGATAAATAGTAGGCTTTTTCCATATTTAGGAAGAAATTAGCTTGCAGTTGTTAAAAATTTACCGGGGCAGATGCTTCTACCCAACAGCTAAGACAGCATTGGTAATTAAAAATTAAAAATCATTTGCTTTGACTTTTAATTTTTAATTTTCTCGAATGATGAATTAGTTAGTAGTCTGCGCGGCAAGCATTTGCTTTAGCTTTTCTAACTCAGCAGCCCAGCGAGGATCTGGATTGATCCCACCATCTTGCGAAGAAGTACTCGTGCTGCTGCTATCTTTTTGGGCACCACCGCGACGAGCTTTCTTCTTATTCTTTCCTGTTCCAGCATTACTAGGAGCAGTACCAGCAGGAGTTGGTGTCGATGTTTTAGTAGGAGCTTGCTGCTGCTCTTCTCCTTCTTCACTACTCTTGCTGCGAGGTAATGCTTTCTCCAATTTAATCGGAGATTCTTTGAACATTAGACCGTTATATTTTTCAATAATTTGGTCAGCTTGTTCGTCGTTGTTTACTGTCATAAAACCGAAGCCGCGACATTTGCCAGTCTTACGGTCTTTGATTAACTTAGTAGTAATACTGCTACCTTCTTCAGCAAAAACTGCTTGCAATTCAGTTTTATCTATCTCTTCTTTGGGCAAATTGCCTATGTATAGGCGAATGGACATGAAAGAACCTCCAATATAGTTAGATGATTAGGAGCGGGTTTAAAACAAAAACTTGGTTTTATAGATGACAGACATATGCTATTGACTAACACCGTCGTAAATCATCTTTTTACTCTAAACTGTCAATCTTTACAATACAGTTTTTTCACCAAGCTAATTTTTTTATGCAAAAGCTTACACTTAATAGCGCAAACACCTTAATTCCAAAAATTATAAATTCTGCATTATATTTCTAGCAAAACAAGACTTATTCAATGCTCTTTTATTATGAAGATTTAAACACCATTTCCTACAATATCACGGTATTCTAAGCACAGCTAGTTCAACACACACATTTCTAGCCCAGCCTTTAATGCATAGTAGCATAAAATACATTTTTTTGATGAAGCTGACCACTTTTGGAAACAAAAACTAGCTAGCGGCTGGTTGATTTACTGCTGTGTTGAAAAGACCAAAAGGCGGATACAATAACGCTAGCAGCCTTATACATCAACTAAGCTTTAATCCTCGTCATTTGGCTTGCATCGATTATTGTTAATAAATGTAACACTTTGTCTGAGATTTCGCAACTTTTGTTTACAAAATTCTTTGAAGATAGTGTGAAGCAATGATAGCCGATCGCGAATTACCCGATCGAAACAATGTAAACACCCCAAGCAAAAGCAGCTACTGTCAAAATGGTAGACCAAATAGGATGAGGACTGTTGACCATTTTGCCACTTTGGGTTTTTAAAGTTTGAATGTCCAACCAAGGTGTTGCACCTCGTCGCAACCAGCCGGTAACGGAAACTTTTCTGCCGATAAAGTCTTGAACGTTGACAGATTGTCCCAACCAAGAAACATGATGTAATTTCACCAAACTATTTCCAACTTCGAGAGCTAAGTCTTGTCCTAGATAGTTGCTGCTACCGCGACGGCCTAATAATTTTCCTGAAAGTTCCACGGCGGTACTGTCTATAGGTAAAGTAGCTGGATTTGTTAACAACTCTGGTAATGACTCCGAGGCTTGTACGATTTGGCTGGCTTTGATATTAGTAAATAGGGAATTAGTTCTGATTAAATTACCGATGCTAAAACCGATAAGCATAAAACCTCTAACGAATTGCCAATCGTCGTATATCCACTTGAGGTTGATTAAATGCAGCCTAAATACTGCAAGCCAAGCCAGCCAGAAAAATAAGGCAAATGCTGTACCGATCGAAATGCCTAAAAAAGGAGCAATTTGTAATAAAAATGACTGCCGCTTCAACTTTAAAGACTGCTGACTTTCCAGGTATACTTCAGGCTCAACGTGCCAGTAACGAGCGATTTTGCACAATTGAAGCAAGCGTTCTCCAATCAAAGGATGGCTGTTATTAATTACAAACCATTGACGGTAAGGATTGAGATAATCCCACATCAACAATGATTCAAAGGTGGTGTTTGGAGCAATACTACCCAACCATAAACTTTGGTTGTGACCAACTGGTATTAATAGATTTAAACTTTCCAACTGCCAAGGTGTTTGCTGTTTTTTACGGATATCGGAGGCAGTTCCAATGGCAATTTTGAGTAAAGCGCGAATCAATGCGTTGGGGTTTCCGGTGACTTCCGCGCCAATTCGATCGAGAGAGTAAATTCTTCTTCGGGACAACCATAAACCAGTTCCCGTAAGCAAACACCAAATTCCATAAACGCTATTACCGATAATTCCTACAACTGTACGTGCGATTCGATTAGATATTTTATCGGCTTGTTGGCAAATCAGTTGATATAGTTTGTAAACCGGAATAGTTACCGATAGCATTACAGACATGACTGCACAATCTATACGAGCAATTTGCCCTAATTGAGAAGCAATAATTGTGGCGATTTCATCCGGAGCTAACTGTTCTAAAAGTCCCTGACTAACTACAATTCGAGCGGTGCGGGGTAAATGACCGTAAGTAAATGCTATTGGTGATGCTATAGGTAAAATTCCTAATTTTGGTAACTGCCAGCCTCGCGGTTGGCAATAGCGTTGCAACACTCGCAAAGATTCGCGAGAATATGTGTTTAAATTGTCTCTTGATAAAGTTTTTTTTCCGTAAAAGTTACATAGCAGCCAGTCAAGCAACCAGGGCGAAACAGCCAGCAATATAACAAATACACCCAGCAGTAATGAAGTGGGATTGTTGTATAAATTGTATAAAAACTGTATGGGTTGTAAAAATGGCAGCGCCACTAAAATATCGTTGATTAACTTTATGACTAGCTTTAACTGCAACTGCACCAGCCAAAACAAAGCAATGAAGGTTCCAATTCCCAGCAATCGCAAGCGAATAGACTTGATATTCGGTTTTGGTAGAGGTTGCCATACCTTCGCCCTTGTTCCCAACCGCCAATGAATATTCGAGTGAATATTGTCTCGTTTGTTTTCTGCTTGAGAAACTCTTACTATTTCACCGCCGCGAGATTTTGTTTGCGTTTGTGCGGGAGTTTCTTTTGATGGACTTATTTTATAAGCATCTATCGCTTCTGTTGTTAAAAATGATGGAGGGGGAGGTGGAGGTGGTGGGGTAGATAAAGAAATTAATTCCTCTCTTCTTTCCTCCCCTTCTTCGGAGGATTCAAAAGCAACAAATCCAGTTGATTTTGGTTCTGTGTTATGGGCGGGATACTTTTTCCTTAGTTGTTTTAAAGACTTGGATGCCCACTCTTGAACTTGAGAACGATCGCTTTGAGTCAGAGATTCACACACCGCGATCGCCATTTCAATTTCGCCACTTTTAGAATAAGCGATTACTAATCCTACTTGGGCTTGTAAACTTTTATTTGTATCATCATCCCTAGATGCAACGTCTTCTAAGATGATTTTTGCTGTACGGTAATCTTCTTGTTTAAGGGCAGCTAAGCCAGCCTCTAAAGATGATTTGGAATGTGAAGACATAAAGATTCTCTACAAAAGCGTATTTTAAAAATACTTACACGATCGATTTTGGATTTTGGATTTTAAATTTTGGATTTTAACAACGGATGCATTTGTTTTGGATTTTGGATTTTTGATTATATATGAAGACTACTATTGACAAACGGGCTGTGTAGCCCGTCTATAGCGATCGCATAAGGGGAAGCGCCATTAATTCGTTGATGTTTGTCCGGATACGGGAGCTATAGCATTTAATTTTAATTCCGGATGATCTTGCTTTAATTGATTCGTGTTCCATTCATTGCGAAATAACAGTACAGGTCGTCCCATACTATCTTTCATGGTGGTAGTGTTGAACAAACGTCCCACTTTTTCCAAGGCTTCCCAACCGCCTTCCACCCAACGGGCAACGCTGTAAGGCAAGTATTCTAAGCGAGTTTCTACACCATACTCATTTTCCAAGCGGTACTGTACAACTTCCAACTGTAACTGACCGACTGCCGCTAAAACTGGATCGCGCTTGGATTCATCCACCGAGTACATAATTTGCACCGCTCCTTCTTCGCGCAATTCCGTTACACCTTTTTGAAATTGCTTAAATTTTGAAGGATTGGGATTTCTTAAAATTGCAAACAACTCCGGTGAAAAATAGGGAATACCCTCATATTCTAATTTTTTACCCGTGTAAATTGTATCGCCAATTGCAAAAACACCGGGATTATTCAAACCAATAATATCCCCCGGATAAGCTTCATCAATAGATTCACGTTCTTGAGCAAATAGTTTTTGCGGACGAGATAAACGCACGTTTTTACCAGTACGGGCGTGATTGACTGTCATATCTTTTTCAAATCGACCCGTACATACGCGGATAAATGCAACGCGATCGCGATGTTTGGGGTCCATATTCGCTTGCAGCTTGAATACGAAACCGGAAAAATCTGGGTAAGTGGGGGGAACTTCACCTAGACTGCTGGAGTGAGAACCCGGTTTGAGAGCGTATTGAAGAAAATTCTTCAGGAATAACTCTACACCGAAATTAGTCATCGCCGAACCGAAAAACACCGGAGTCATTTTCCCTTGATGTATCAACTCCATATCTAATTTGGGTCCAACTCCATCCAACAGTTCCAAATCGTCTTTAAGTTGATGATAAAGATCCTGTTCCAAAAGTTCTTCTATTTTGGCATCGCCCAAATCGACTATTGTATTTGTAGCTTCTTTGCTTCCGTGGGCACTTCTTTCAAACAAATGGATTTTTTGCTCTTGACGGTCAAATACGCCTTTAAAGCGATCGCCCATACCGATAGGCCAGTTTACCGCATAAGTTTGTAAATTTAATTCTTGCTCAATTTCGTCTAAAAGTTCTAGCGGTTCTCTTCCGGGGCGATCGAGTTTATTTATGAAAGTAAAAATTGGAATACCCCGCATTTTACATACTTCAAATAATTTTCGCGTCTGGGGTTCCAAACCTTTTGCTACGTCAATCAACATTACTGCATTATCGGCAGCGCTCAAAGTTCGATATGTATCTTCACTAAAGTCTTGGTGTCCCGGAGTATCTAATAAATTTATTTGACATTTTTTGTACTCGAACTGCAATACCGTTGAGGTAATAGAAATACCCCTTTGCTGCTCCATTGCCATCCAGTCAGAAGTCGCCTTACGCTGCGCCCGTCTAGCTTTTACGGAACCGGCTTCATGAATCGCACCTCCGTACAAAAGTAACTTTTCAGTCAGAGTAGTCTTACCGGCATCCGGGTGAGAAATGATGGCAAAATTGCGACGGCGTTCAACTTCTTCGTAAATTTCTTTCTCAAGTTCAGTTGACATAAGGTATTTGTTTGATTGTATTCTAACTAAAACTTAGCTTTTTCAAATTTTGCGCGAGTCTTTTAATCTTAAGACAACTATTAAGGTTATAGGTTCGTTATATAATCCAAAAGCTCAATGTCAGGGGAGGAAAAATGTACGACACCGACAGTAGAAAGCTTTTATCCGCACTGTCTCATGGAGCGATTTTCTTTAGCTCTACAGTGATATCAATTGCCATTCCCATTGCGATACTTTTTACAACTCAAGATCCAGTTGTGAAGGGAAATGCCAAAGAAGCGATCAATTTCCATTTAAATGTTTGGCTCGTTGGAATAATTATTGGAGTACTGGTCGCGGTTACTTTCGGTTTGCTAGGATTTCTACTAGGTATATGGGTTCTCGTCCATTGGGGATTCACTATTTGGGCGCTTTCCCATGTTTTAGGAGATTCGGATAAACCTTTTCGCTATCCCTTTATATTTAGAATTGTCTAGACAAAGTTATCTAGTACAAAAGGGACATACCTAAACCTAGCGAACGAAAGTAGCTGCCAAGATTACGACACAAGCTTTACAAAAGGCATACCTCACACTTCATCAATTCTGAGTCTATGTAGTTTTTGCACTACTTGCATTGCAGTATTTATCGCGTAGCGCGTTCTTTGAACCAAAAACCGTCTTCAGAACACTCATAAGGATACTTTCTGATGCATAAAAACCAGCATATTGCAAGTAAAAAAATCCTTCTTAGAACATCACGACTGTTAATGTTGGCGCTCAAAGCTCGTGCTATGCGAATTACCGCTACACGATCGTTCTTGCGTAAATCCAAACTATTTTTGCAGGAAAATTACTTTTAATCGCATCATTACAACTTGTTACAATCTATTGACCAAATAGTTGTAGTTCGCAGCTAAAATTGATTCATTTAATATATTTTGAGGATAGATTTTTAACCTTTAATTAGGATATATATACAGTTAACGGTAAAATACAAAATTGCCCCACATCTTCGCAGACAGTAGGGCATTAGGACAGTTAAGCGCTGGTTGTAGTTTGTCCTTTTGAAGTAAAATTTTACCCGCTAATTGTGACGCTTTAAATTGTGTCCATGAAAGCTTTCTTTACTGTTTATAAAAATTATGTTTCCTACCCATCGTCCCCGTCGTTTGCGTACCCATCCTCAATTGCGTCGGATGGTACGCGAAACCGTATTGAATACGAGCGATTTAATTTATCCTTTGTTTGCCGTACCAGGTGAAGGTATAGCTAATGAAGTAAAATCTATGCCGGGAGTTTTTCAACTTTCTGTTGACAAAATTGTCGAAGAAGCAAAGGAAGTTTACGAATTGGGAATTCCGGGTGTTATTTTATTCGGTATTCCAGAAGATAAAGATATCGAAGCTACAGGTGCTTGGCACGATTGCGGTATCGTTCAAAAAGCTTCTACCGCTATCAAAGAAGCAGTACCGGATTTAATTGTAATTGCTGACACTTGCTTGTGCGAGTATACCAGTCACGGTCACTGCGGTTATTTGCAAGTAGGCGATTTGAGCGGGAGAGTTTTGAACGATCCGACTTTAGAATTGCTCAAAAAAACAGCGGTATCCCAAGCTAAAGCCGGTGCTGATATCATCGCCCCTTCCGGAATGATGGACGGTTTTGTGCAAGCCATTCGCACGGGCTTAGATGAAGCTGGTTTTCAAGATACGCCGATTATGTCTTACGCTGCCAAATATGCTTCTGCATACTACGGACCATTCCGCGATGCAGCCGATTCATCCCCGCAATTTGGCGATCGCAGAACTTATCAAATGGACCCCGGTAACTCCCGCGAAGCAATCAAAGAAATAGAATTAGATATTGCAGAAGGGGCTGATATGCTAATGGTCAAACCTGCTTTGTCGTACATGGATATAATTTGGCGCGTCAAACAAGCTTGTAATCTGCCAGTCGCGGCTTACAACGTTTCCGGCGAGTATTCTATGATTAAAGCCGCAGCCCTAAATGGTTGGATTGACGAAGAGCGAGTTGTACTTGAAACTTTGACTAGCTTTAAGCGTGCTGGTGCCGATTTGATTTTAACCTACCACGCTAAAGATGCAGCCCGATGGTTGGAATAAGTCACAAAGAAGGAAAATGAAAGATTTCTCGACGTAAAATTTTGCGTCGAGTTATCAATAATTATTAATTTAATAATCTAATATTCATTTAGTATTTATTTAGTATTTACGAACTAATTGTATATTTAATAATTATTAGAATTCAAAAATTGATAAGCATAAGCTGAAAAAATTAGCATGAAAATTATAAATGCATTTTAAACATCTACCTATTTATAGATATTAAATATAAATAAAAAGAAAAAGCTTGTAGAAGATTCAACAAGATTGCAGTATGGTTAGATTGTTATACGGGGATACAATATCTTATAAAATAATATAGTTAACAAAGAATTTTCAGTTGGCATTGTTAATGTCAATTGATTTAATAAACCAAATTAATGAATTTTGAAAAGGGAGCATTTAGATATGGATATGCAAGTCCTGAGAGAACGTGCTGGACTCAGCCGTGCAGAGGTTGCCTTCAGGCTTGCAATCAGTGAAACGAGCGTTCGCAATTGGGAAGCAGGGCGAACAGAACCAACTATGACACCTAAAAAATACTGGGATGCCTTGCGCCTGTTTAAATGCACGCCAGAAGAATTGGCGGAAGCAAGCGAAAAATCAATTAATCAAAGGCACAAACGTAAACCAGGAAGACCTAGAAGATTTCCCGAACAGCTTCCGGCAGTTTCTGGAAAAAGCGATGGTGCAAGCGTGACTAAAATTAGTTCTGTAGAAGATTCAATTTCTTTTAATCGCTAAATCTTATAGTTAGGGCTTTGACAACCAATTATCCCAGAGCATTGTGATTTTAGTGGAGAATTGCAATGCTCTCTATTTTGGATGCATTAGTTTTACGGTTACTATCCAATCGAATTTTATAATTATAGGGTTTTAACCTGTAGAGGTGACAATTCGTAAGCTTACTTGTGGTCAAACAAAGATTAATAAGAAGATTATTCAGCAGAAGAAGATGGTGATAGTTTCGATGCAGAGCAATCCTGACGATAGAAACTAGGAGCAACGCCAGCCCATCGCTTAAATGCTCTACCGGAACCGCGCACAGTGCCCCTGATTTCTAATTATGGGGGTTTGGTGCGCCACGGGAATTTATTCCCAATCTAGTTCTAAAAAACAGTTGTAGATTTTTAGGATAGGAGTTACAATATTTCTAGGAGGTGAGCGCATTGTTTAATCTGACTTACGAATTCAAGTTAAAGCCAACCAAAAGTCAAATAAAAACTTTCTTTGAATGGTTAGAAACTCACAGGAGAGTTTATAACTATGCTTTGGCTGAACGTAAAGACTGGTATAAATCTCGGTCTTGTCAGATTAAAGCTTGCAGCAATCGTAGTTGTTATATCATTCCCGCTGACGCGCCACGTCCAACATTTGCAAGTCAATGCAAGTCTTTGACTGCTGCACGCAAGAACAACGAGTACTTAGGTAAAATCAATGCCCAATCATTGCAGCAAACACTGAGAAGACTTGAGAAAGCTTTTGTAAATATGTGGGAAAGGAATCATGGGTTTCCACGATTTAAAAAAGTTGGACGAATGCGGTCTTTTTCTTTCCCTCAGTTAGGTAAAAATCCATTGCAAAATGGATATATTAAATTGCCTGTGATCGGTTCGATAAAACTTAGGCACTCAAGAGTTATTCCCGATGATGGTGTTCTAAAACAAGCACGCATAATAAAACGTGTTTCTGGATGGTATGTAATGTTAACCGTCCAGTGGGATGTAAATCCACCACAACCAATGCCACACGGTGAGGGAATAGGGATTGATGTAGGTTTAACTTCAATGGTTGCAACAAGTAGTGGACTATTAGTTAAGCGTCCTGCATTTTTTATTGACGCAGAACGCAAGCTGAAATTGCTGCAACAACGTGTTAGTAGAAAACGAGACGGCTCAAACAATTGGAAGAAAGCTCAAAAAAAAGTTGCTTCCTTACATGAATACGTTGCTAATTGCCGTAAAGATTGGCATAGAAAGTTGTCACACCAGTTATGTGATAACAATGGGATGATATTTGTAGAAGATTTAAACCTAATTGGTTTGTCTAGGGGAATGCTAGGAAAGCATTGCTTAGACGCAGGTTTTGGTCAATTCTTCAAAATACTCGAACAAGTTTGTTTTAAACGTGGTGTTTATTTTCAGAAAGTTGATGCCCGAAAAACTTCTCAAATATGTCCTAATTGCCATCGCGTTACAGGTAAGAAAATATTAGCTGAACGTATTCATAAGTGTGGCAATTGCGGCTATCTAACTCATAGAGATGTCGCAGCCGCTCAAGTAGTTCTAATCAGAGGACTTGCAGCCGTAGGGCATACGGTCAAGATGCTTAGTGAGGGTAAATTCGTTGGAATCCCTGTGAGCTAAGAATCCCCTTGTTTTTAAACATGGGGAGTGTCAATGAAAGATACTTCTGACTCGTATCCGATTAAAGTAGCTACATTTTTTAGTCCTAATTGACTTTCGCGTAATAGTTCTGTTGCTTTGAGCATACGCCAGGCTGTGAGATATTGCATAGGCGGTTGTCCAACCAGTTCAGTGAATCGGGCTGCAAATGCCGATCGCGACATCGGCACTTGTTCTGCGAGGGATGCAACAGTCCAGTTTTTTTCAGGCGATCGCATCTTTGTGTGCTGCGTCATTTAGCTCGCCACCAAATGAATTCCGGTGAACAAAAGATGCAGATAATCCAGCGAAATATCGATTGCTCTTGTGAGTGAGCATTCCAAATCTGATGGTGAATAATGTCTCGATCGCTGGGTTCCAATAAGCTCGACGGTAACTGGGGATCTGGCACGTTTTCTGTTCCTGTGAAAATCCATAACATCCCCGCGATCGCCTTTGTAGGGAAACTTACAACTGACAGTTTTGACAATTGAACCGAGGTAAGTGGGTTGAAAGGAACATGAGTACAGGTGCCATTAGTAGTTACTACAGCGTAGAAAGATCCAAATTAGGCGGTAGCAGCACCGCATCAATCACATGGATAACGCCGTTACTGGCTGCCACATCAGCTTGCACAACCTTGGCATCATTGACAGTGACGTTTCCTGCATCGGCTGTCAGGTTCAAATTTGCACCCTCAACGCTGGGCACTGGTCCCGTCTGAACCGCGCTTGCAGGCACATTGCCAGCAACCACGTGGTAGGTGAGGATCTTGGTTAGCGTTGCTTTATTTTTAGGCAGCAAGAGCTTGTCCAACACCCCGGCAGGGAGTGCAGCAAACGCCTCATCGGTCGGAGCAAACACGGTATAAGGACCTGCCGCATTGAGCGTATCGACCAGATCGGCAGCTTTTATAGCCGCGACTAGGGTGTTGAAGGAGCCGTTGGCGGTCGCCGTCTCCACAATCGTCTGGCTTGACGCGGTGCTTTCGGTCGTGGATGGGTTCGCCTCGGCAGTGGGGGCTGGCGTTGTGGCAACGTTCTGGTTTTCGCAAGCTACGCCGACTGGCATCAGTAGCAGTGCAGCCGCAATGCCTGCAAATTTGTTCGTGAACTTGAAAGAACTGGAGAGTTTCATTGTTTTTTTTGGATGGTTAAGGGGACCTTCAATAGGTATACGAAGTGAGATTGCGATCGGATGAATCTTTTTTTGAGTCGTATCTACTTAAAAAAAGTAGTTCCAGAAGTATCTTCCCGCAGCCTTTTATCCAAGTCGGGGCGCACGCCCACATCGATGCTGAGTTCACGAAAAAGTTCCGGATTAAAAACGAAAAAAGACGAGCAAGGACCTGATGCTCTGAGCGCATCTCGCTGCTCCTGCATTTGCTGAGGCGTGAGAATGGATTTGATATAAGCGTTCAACTCGTATCCCTCCTCAACTCGTGCTTTGATCTGTTCTGGTGAAAGGATCAAATTGATATTTTGACCAAATGTGGCATATTGACCATATTTCTGATTCAATTCAGCAACCAGCCTGCGATTTTCCACAGAAGCTTCACGATACACCGCTTGGTCAATCTCTTGTTTAATTTGGGGAGGGATTGTGACTTCTTTACCATTCACCTTTTTAACGGCGTATCTCATTAGCGCAGGAACAAAGCCTAAGCTTGGCTCTCGATCGGTTTACGAAGCGAAATTGCGATCGGATCAATCTTTTTTCGAGTATTAAAAATCTCGCAGCAGGACTTGGATTCCAAAGCTGTGCTACGGAACACCTACGATGAAGAATCTAGTATCTTTACCTACACCCCTTCTACTGGCTTAACTGAAGCTTCGCATTACTAATGGTCCAGCGGAGGTGATTGGATCGGTCGGGGCATCCAGCGTGATTAGCAACTGCGAAGGATTCTTGGTGCAGGCTGCATTTGGAGCGATCCATTGTGCCGTACCGCTGTCATTTTGGCGAAACTGTCCGCAGTACACCGGAGTAGAGGAGGGCTTGGCAACTGACCAAAGCCGATAGATTTGATTGTCTGAGAGCTTGGGCATCCCTTGAGCGACCAGCGTCACGGTGCGATCGCCCGACTTTGCCAAGAGGCGTGCCGTAGCAAGACGGCTGTTTTTCGGGTTTGATGTTGCGCCAACCAGCGAATATATTTGTGTACCTGGTTGACCGAGCTGCGCGATCGCTCTTTGATTCGCTTGCAGTTCATTCTGAAGCCGCTTTAGCTCGGTATTCTTGGCTTCAAGCTGTTGCTGAAGGGCGACCGTTTGCTGAACTTGCCAACTCAGTTGAACCTGGTTTAACCCCAGCGCTATGACTGCTCCGGCTGCAATACTCGTGGCGATCGCAGGTATCCATTGTTTCCAATTGCGACGACTTGGGGCGAAGGGAACAACATTGGACTCCGGTGGGTCTGGATGAGGGACGGCTGCTGACTGAAGCGCCGCACTAATAATTTTGTCCTTGAGGCGAGCGGAGGGTTCTAGCAGCGGCATATCGTAGGGAAGCAGCGCAAACGCTTCTCGAAAGGACTCGATTTCACCAGCGATCGCGGGGGATTGTGCGATCGCCTGATTTAAGCGATCGGCTTCATCAGGACTCAGATCGTCGAGAATAGAGCCTGCTACTAAATCGGTTTCGTTGGGGTTGTCATCGTCGCGAATCATAGTGGTTTGGGTTGGCATAGGAGCGATCAAACGAGAGGGTTGAGTGCTGCTCGAAGCTTTTTGAGGGCTTGACGAGCGCGGGATTTGACAGTGCCGAGGGGAATGCCGTCTCGCTTCGCTATCTCTGACTGGCTCAGTCCCTCATAATAGGCGGTTTCTAGCAGATGCCTGTCTTCGGGTGAAAGCTGTTTAAGCGCCTCACGGACTAGCTGAGTTCGCTCCTCCACAGTAACAAATTCTAGCGGGGGATTATAGTCTGGTGCGCCCTCTGAGAAGGTTTGAAATCGCTGAAGTTTTCGCTGACTGGACTGGCGCGATCGTACTCGATCGATGGAACGCGATCGAGTCAGGGTGATGAGAAAGCCGCTGAGCGATCCTTTCTTTGGCTGATAAATGTCGCTGCGCTGCCAAAGGCGAAGGAATGTTTCTTGAGTCACCTCTTCGGCTTCTTCAATGTTGTTGAGGATCTGAACTGCCGTGCTGTATACGAGTCTGCCGTAGCGATCGTACAGTATGTCTAAGGCTTTGACCTGCTGTGCCTGAATTGCCAAAAAAATCTCCAGATCTGTTAATTGTTCATTGACAGTAGGCAAAGGCATCGAATCCATAGGGCGAGTCAACTTAAATGGAAAAGACGGAGCAGCAGACAGTCTAGCAGGTAGAGGCGTGAAAGCAAACGATCTAGGCTACCCTTCAATGTTGATGGCAGACTTGCTCAACGATGAACTTGCCGATCTCGCTTGATTTGCGGAGGGCTAACTATTTATTATACGGAAACTTTCCGTCTATTAAACTAAGTGTTGAGTCAACCAGAGGGTTACAAGCATTTTAACCATAATATCAAGAAGTTTTCCGGATATGGTCAATATCAAACTCTCTATTATACAGAAAATTTCCAGATAACTACCTGATTTGGGATTGATGGTTAATAGGGTAATGATATATGAAACTGGAATTAAAAGTCCCGAATATGGCTTGTGCTGCTTGTGGGGAGACTATTACAGCAGCAATAAAAGCGATCGCTTAATTGATGTGGTGGTATCAACGCGATCGCATTACTTCATTAACCCGTATTTGGTAGTTATTCAAAAAACATGAGTTTCATTATGCACGCGATCGCATAATTGATGTGTTGGTATAAACGCGATTGCATTACTTCATTAACCCGTATTTGGTGTTGATTCAAAAAACACGAGAATCGTCTTACCGGATGTTAATGCCATAACAAATGTAGCGAACTACCAGCTTTGGCAGTTATTCTATCCTAAAGTCACCCTATCCGCTTGGTTGATGGAGGGGCGTTATGATGGTTTGCATGATTTCGAGTTTGGGTTAGGCTTTGTAATGCATTTTGACAATACAGCTTCAAATAATTATCATGAAATTACCTGTTAATTATTTGAAAATATGATCAGCCTTCGTAACATTTACCCACTGTCAGAATTCCAACGAGGAGCCAAAGCCTTTTTGGAAAAGTTGAGGGAAACAAAAGAACCTATTATTCTTACTGTGAACGGTAAAGCATCTGTGGTTGTTCAAGATGCCGAAAGTTATCAGGAACTACTCGATCGCCTAGAGATTTTGGAGACAAGCGCAGGAATTCGCAAAAGTTTGGAGGAATTTGAGCAGGGAAAAGGTATCCCCCTAGATGAAGCATTCGAGCAACTGCGAACAAAATATGACATACAAGGTTGAAGTTTCGCCAACTGCGGTTGCTGATATCGAACAAATATTTCTCTGGATGCGCGAGTCTTTTATTTTCTCATAGCCACCCTAATACCATAATTTTCTCAACAAGGAATTTAATTGCCTGCGTTTCTCTATGAACACAAATGACAACGTTCCGCTTATCTTTTTACTCTTGAAATCTTGTATCCAAACCGTTCATACAGATGAATATTGTGCTGACCGAAATTAATGGGATACAAGCCCCATCCTTATAGGACGGCTTTTATTTACACGTTGGGCAAAGAATCTATCCAATCTTCAACTAAGGAAGTAATACTTTTTTCTCTTTTTACGGCGTATAATCTTAGCTTATTTAAACGACGCAAAGTTATCCGTAAGCTTAATCTAGATTCTTTCATTATGGGTGGCAATATGCTACCCATTAATGTTACTATATAAACAAGTAGTAAGCAACTATTATAGGAATATGAAAGCTAGATATCAATTCCGATTCTATCCAACAAATCAACAACAGCAGAGTTTAGCTCAGTTGTTTGGTTGTGTCCGGGTAGTTTGGAATGATGCTTTAGCTTTTTGCAAGCAATCAGAAAAATTGCCGAAAAATGGCGACTTACAAAAATTAGTTATCACTCAAGCCAAGAAGACAGAAGAAAGAGCATGGTTGTCTGAAGTTTCTAATATACCATTACAGCAATCTATTATTGATTTAGGAACTGCTTATAAAAACTTTTTTGATTCTCTTAAAGGTAAACGTAAAGGCAAGAAAGTAGGTACTCCAAAGTTCAAGAAGAAAGTAAACCAACAATCAGCACGATTTAGAATTGGTGGATTTTCGATTAAAGGAAAAGAGGTTTATCTTACTAAAATAGGCAATTTAAAACCTATTTGGTCAAGAGAATTACCATCAAATCCAACTTCAGTAACCGTAATCAAGGATTGTGCTAACCGCTATTTCCTGAGTTTTATAGTAGAAATCGAGCCAATCAATATTGATGCCAAAAACCAAAGTATCGGTATTGATTTAGGTGTCAAAGTTTTTGCTTTTATGAGCAACGGAGATAAAGCAGAAAGTCCTAGTTACTCAAAATTGGATAGAAGAATTCGCAAACTACAGAAAAAATTAGCACGTCAGTCCAAAGATTCAAGACGTAGGGAAAAAACACGAATTCGGATTGCAAAACTCCATAATCAAATTGCAGATACCCGGAAAGACTTTTTACATAAACTGACGACTTTAGTCGTTAGTGAAAATCAAACTATCGTTTTAGAAGACTTGAATATTTCTGGGATGGTTAAAAACCGTAAACTTGCTAGAGCTATTAGCTTGCAGGGGTGGAGAGAATTCAGAACATTATGTGAAGCGAAGTCCGATAAATTTAGTAGAAACTTTCGGGTTATCAGTAGATGGGAACCAACTAGCCAAATTTGTTCTGAATGTGGATACAAGTGGGGTAAGTTAGATTTGAAAATTCGGTCGGTTCAATGTTTAAATTGTGGAGCTGAACACGATCGAGATGAAAATGCAGCCAAAAATATAAATAAAGTCGGGATAGGGCATTGCCACGACTCTAAACGGACGCTGAGACAGAGTAAGACAACAACGGTTGCATCCGTCAGTGAAGCGTTAAGAATCACCGCTCCTTTTGGTCGGTGAGTATGTCAATCTTGTGTCCAGCGAACAACTCAAAACGCTCGAAAGTAATTTAACATTTTTGCACAACTCGTGCTATTTTTACCGTATTTTTTACGGAGACGCGATAAGATTCTAAAACAATATGCGTAATTTAAGGTCTAATGGCAGAAACACTATTTTTTAATGCTTTGCGGGAAGCCACTGATGAAGAAATGGCTCGCGATAAAACCGTTATGGTACTTGGTGAAGATGTAGGACATTATGGTGGTTCCTACAAAGTTACTAAAGATTTACACAAAAAATATGGCGACCTGAGAATATTAGATACACCCATCGCCGAAAATAGTTTTACGGGAATGGCGATCGGTGCTGCAATGACCGGGTTAAGACCGATAATTGAAGGCATGAACATGGGCTTTTTGTTATTAGCCTTCAACCAAATATCAAATAATGCTGGGATGTTGCGCTACACGAGCGGCGGTAACTTCAAAATTCCTTTAGTCATTCGCGGTCCTGGTGGAGTCGGAAGACAGCTAGGTGCAGAACATTCCCAGCGTTTGGAAGCTTATTTCCAAGCTGTTCCTGGGTTAAAAATTGTTGCTTGCTCCACGCCTTACAATGCCAAAGGTTTATTAAAATCAGCTATTCGCGATAATAATCCGGTATTGTTTTTTGAACACGTACTGCTTTATAACTTAAAAGAAGATTTACCCGAAGAAGAATACCTGCTGCCCTTAGATAAAGCAGAAGTTGTACGAAGCGGGGAAGATGTCACAATACTTACTTACTCGCGGATGCGCCATCATGTTATGCAAGCCGTGAAGACATTGGAAAAATCGGGTTTCGACCCAGAAGTTATCGATCTAATTTCTTTAAAACCATTAGATTTTGATACCATCAGTGAATCTATACGCAAAACCCACCGAGTAATTATTGTTGAAGAATGCATGAGAACCGGGGGTGTAGCAGCAGAAATTATTGCTTCAATCAACGAACGCTTATTTGACGAATTGGATGCGCCAGTGCTGCGGCTTTCTTCCCAAGATATTCCCACACCTTACAACGGTAACTTGGAAAGATTGACCATTGTTCAACCAGAGCAAATCGTCGAAGCAGTAGAAAAAATGGTTGCAGCAAAAGTCTAAGGGATTTTAGATTTTAACAACGGATGCATTTGTTTTGGATTGGGGGTTAGGAATTAGGAGTTAGGAATTAGGAGTTAGGAGTTAGGAATTAGGAATTAGGAGTTAGGAATTAGGAGTTAGGAGTTAGGAGTTAGGAGTTAGGAGTCAGGAGTTAGGAGTCAGGAGTTAGGAGTTAGGAGTTAGGAGTTAGGAGTTGTAAATTAACATTTCCCCGCATATTTGTAGTGCGAGCGTCTCGCTCGCTATCTACCTCACTCTTCCCCTCTCCTTGTCCCCTTGTCCCCTTGTCCCCTTGTCCCCTTGTCCCCTTGTCCCCTTGTCCCCTTGTCCCCTTGTCCCCTTGTCCCCTTGTCCCCTCTCCCCCATCCCACCAATTCCCAATTCCTAATTCCGATAAAATAGTAAAATTAATAACTCTTCACTCATAACTCATAAAGAAGCGCTATTATAGCGTTTGTCGCGCTTAAGGGGGGATGGTATGCAAAAACAGCAATTGTTTTTAGCTTTGATTTTTGTTCTGGTAATTGCCGCAGTAACGACGATCGCCACAATTCCGGTGCCTTTGGGGCTGGATTTGCGGGGGGGTTCGCAACTGACTATTCAGGTTAAGACTACTCCAGAAATTAAGCAGATAGGTGAACGTGAATTGGAAGCGGTACAAACAGTTCTCGGTAATCGAGTTAATGGACTCGGAGTTTCGGAGCCTGTAATTCAAAGTGCTGGAACGGATAAAATTTTGGTTCAGCTACCTGGAGTTGATAACCCAGCACAAGCCGAACGGGTTTTGGGTGGTACGGCACAATTAGAGTTTATGACTCAGAAGCCGGGAACAGAAACTCAACTTTTTGCTTTACGAGCCAATCGCGAACAGCTCAAAGCCAAACAAGCAGAGTTAATTGCTGCTCAAAATAAAGATGCTGGTGCAATTGAGAAAAATCAACAAGAACTAAAAACAAATCAACAGGCGATCGCCGAATTATTTGAAAGTTTAGAACCGCCGCTAACGGGTAAATATCTAACTAATGCCAGCCCTTATAGCCCCCAACAAGGTGGCGCTAGTTGGGCTGTAGGACTTCAGTTTAATCCAGAAGGTGGTCAGCTGTTCGCGGATTTAACCAAAAATCTGGCGGGTACCGGACGCAGTATTGGTATTTTTCTTGATAATGAATTAATTAGCGCTGCTTCTGTAGCCGTAAAATTTGCTAATACGGGAATTACTGGTGGTAATGCGGAAATTTCAGGTAGTTTTACAGCCCAGGATGCTCAAGATTTAGCAGTGCAGTTGCGCGGTGGTTCGCTACCAGTACCGATAGAAATTGTCGAAAATCGTACAGTCGGTGCCACATTGGGAAGAGACAGTATCCAACGCAGTATTTACGCTGGTGTTGGTGGTTTGGCTTTAGTATTGATATTTATGGTGGTTTACTACAGACTACCAGGATTAATTGCCGATATTGCGCTGATAATTTATGCGCTTTTTACTTGGGCTTGTTTCGCTTTGCTTGGCGTAACTTTAACTTTACCCGGTATTGCCGGTTTTATCCTGAGTATTGGGATGGCGGTTGATGCTAACGTGCTAATTTTTGAGCGCACGCGGGAAGAGTTACAGGCAGGTAAATCACTTTATCGCTCCGTCGAATCTGGCTTTTACCGAGCATGGTCTAGTATTTTAGATAGCAATATCACAACACTGATTGCCTGTGCAGCGCTGTTTTGGTTGGGATTTGGCTTAGTCAAAGGCTTCGCCGTAACTTTGGCTGTAGGGGTAGCAGTTAGTATGTTTACAGCAGTTACTTGTAGCCGCACGTTTATGTTTTTAGCAATTAGAATTCCTTCAATACGCAAGCCAGAACTTTTCTGTCCCAACCTGCCAAGCTCAAATAAAGCACAGGTGGCGAAATGAAAATTAGTGTTAATAAATCGCGAACTCTGTGGTGGGGTATTTCGGGTGCTGTAATCTTAGCTGGCATCATAAGTATGCTGGTTTCTTGGCAGCAAATTGGCGCACCGCTGCGTCCTAGTTTGGATTTTGTCGGCGGTACGCGGTTGCAGTTTGAACGAGACTGTACTTTGCCATCGAACTGCGACGAAGCAATTGATATCAACGTAGTTCGAGAAGTTGTAGCCTCACAGGGCTTAGGCGATAGCAGCATCCAACTTATTGCCGATAGAGAAACTGGTGATAAAAACGGCGTACTGATTCGGTCAAAAACTTTGGATGTAGAAAAGCGCACCCAGTTACAAAAGGCTTTGAGCGAACGAATTGGTACTTTTGACTCGCAAAAAAGTCAGATCGATACAGTCGGACCAACATTAGGACGACAATTATTTAACACTGGAATCACTGCCTTGATAGTGGCATTTTCGGGTATTGTAATTTACCTATCTATTCGATTTAAGTTAGATTACGCAGTATTTGCCATTATCGCCACTTTTCACGATCTGGTAATGACAACAGGGATTTTCTCGATATTTGGATTGCTGTTTGGTATAGAAGTAGATAGCTTATTTATTGTTGCTTTACTTACCATTACGGGTTTTTCGGTTAACGATACCGTAGTAATTTACGATCGCATCCGCGAAACTCTCGAAGCAAATCCCAATCGTCCGATCGCTGAAATTGTGGACGATGCAGTCAATCAAACCTTAGCGCGATCGATCAACACCACGCTAACAACTTTATTGTCGTTAATTGCAATCTTTCTATTTGGTGGCGAAACCTTAAAAAACTTTGCTTTAGCGCTAATTATTGGCTTTGTCGCCGGAGCATATTCTAGTATTTTTATCGCTAGCACGCTCCTAGCTTGGTGGCGCGAACGAAAACAAAAATCAAATCCACCTTCTGGAACCAGCGAACAAGTAACTGTTAACAGTTAGGAGTAATTAAGGTTAAAGGTTAAAGGTTAAAGGTTAAAGGTTAAAGGTGAAAAATAGTTAGGAGTGAGGACCACCGGAATTAAGAATTATCTCCTTGTCCCCTCTTCCCCATCTCCCCATCTCCCCATCTCCCCATCTCCCCTCTCTTGCTTATGGCTCAAGTAGAACAACCGTCATCGGATTCATCTTTTGTTCGACAGGTGGAAAGACTGCATCGGCTAACGGTTTATGGTCGATGGCTGCTGGTTGTATTTTTATGGCTTACATTAGCACCTTTGTGTTTATGGGATTTACGTGCGGAAATTAAGTTGTTGCAGGATTATTTTACCTGGTCTTCGGTGCGATATGGTCTGTTTTTCCATCCTTTTGCTGCTGTCGGACTTAGTTTATGTATAGGTATGACTCTTAGCGTTTTAATTTGGCAAAGTCGTAATATTTTAGCTGGTATGCCAGTTTCGGAAAAGCAGCGTTTGGAAAAACAGGTTTATCGCATCCGCCAGCAGGGTTCTTCTCATCCTTTATGGAAATGGGTTTGTAGGTAAATTTCTACTCAATTTTATTGTTAAGTTTATTATACTTTTTTAGAAAAAGTGTAAGTTTTGTGTTTTAAAATTAAACCTTACGCAAAAAGAAATAAATATATAGTTTTCCAGATTTTTATATATCCCTAGCTGCCCCCTTCTGAATTTGGGCGGCTTTGCGTAACTATTAATCGTGTTGGTATAACTAAAAAATTAGAACTTCTATCTTGGTTACGACGTGTATGAATAATTCTCAAATTTTATTTAGCGATGCAAAATCTAAAATTGACCTCTTACAACTCCAAGAACTATTTGCTAATGGTGCTTTTTGGGCAAGAGAACGAAATATAGAGGATTTAGCAGAAGCGATCGCAAATAGCGAGCCTGTAATTGCTGTGTGGAATAAACAGCAATTAATTGGTTTTGCCAGAGCAACAAGTGACGGTGTTTATCGAGCTACGATTTGGGATGTTGTTATCCACCCAGATTTTCGTGGAACTGGACTAGGTAGTAAATTGGTCGAAACGGTTTTAAGTCATCCTCGGATGAGTAAGGTAGAACGTGTCTATTTAATGACTACTCACCAGCAAAAATTCTATGAAAAAATTGGTTTTGAGCAGAATACCTCAACCACGATGGTGATATACAACCGCTCAAACTTATCAAGTTTTAGTGCTGCAACTGTGCTTCACGAATCCCCAAAGGAATAGAAATTTGCAATCTAGAAAGTTGTTCGTCTTTATCGGTTTTGGGATAGGAAACGATTTCAAGTTTTCCTCCCATTACTTCAAGTAAAGTTTGATTTAATAATAGCTTCATTCCGACTTGGAGGCGTTTATCTTCTTGCTCGTCGGTTTCTTTATTATCTTCTAACTCAATTAAATCTATGGGTTCGCTAGAAGGAATAGCTTCGGTTGGTGCATCTAACCAAATATAAGCAAGATTATTCTCAATAGATGCTTTGGCAGAAATATTTATCGTACCTTCTTCCATTTGAGAAATAGCAGTATCTACCAAGTTTACCAATATTTGTTTTAACCAACGTTGGTCGGTACGAATGTAGATTTCCTCGCTCGGTTGTAATACCTTAAACGGGTAATTACGATTTTCAGCCAACATATAAGTTAATTTATGTACTTCGAGTAAAATTTCATTTAACGAACGAGACTGAATATCTAATTTGCTATCGCCATGTTCGGCTCTGGCAATTTGCAGAATTTCATCAATAAGATTTAATAACTTTAAAGCTCGTTCGTGAGCTTGACCGATAAATTCTCGCTCTTCAGCAGGATTTTCGCATAAATCCGATAAAATTAATTGATGTAAACCAATCAAACCATTGAGTGGCGATCGCAATACATGAGTAGTGCGTGCTAAAAACCCGGCTTTAAACTGGCTCATTTCTCGCGCCATATGATATGCCAGTTCAATTTCTCTCATCCGTTCAGATAGCTCGGACACATCTTGATCGTTTTCTGATTTCGATCCGGTAAAAGATGAATTTTTAGAAGCCTTTGAGCTATTTATGAACTGACAAATACCTACTCCTAATGCTAATCCGACTCCAAAATATACCCAGTTATTCCAATCCATAATTTTTTGCTAAATCTTAACTTCTTAATTACTTCATTTGGTTACTCAGTTCCTCTCATCCTTAGATAGATTAATTGAGCAATATGACTAATAATACTTTTTACCACCTCAAATCCCTACTCCAAGAAATAATTTTTACGGGATGGTTACAGCGTCAAACTTGAAGTAAAATAATTTCTCGATCGCAGTGCTTAATTAAATAAAATATCGCAATACAAATTACTAACCAAATTTTTCCGTAGAAGAAAAAGGTTAGAAGGACTTTTATACTGTTGTTACAAACATTATTTTAAATTTTAAAGCGCTACGGTTATAAAAAAGCACAAAATATTTAAATATTTAAATTAACTGCTCCTTGACGCAAAATCTGCCATTTTCCTTCATTCCATTTAGCCACAGTGGAAGGAATACCCATAGCAGGCGTTTTATCATCATATGCTGTTGTCGCCAAAGTTAATATATCGGGAAACTCTGCCTCAATTTCGGGGATAGTTTGCAAGGGAGGCTGTCCAGACAAATTAGCGCTAGTAGTAGCCAGAGGACCAGTTTGCGCTAGAATCCTACAAGCAATATCACTTTGTGGAACTCTGATTCCAATTGTAGTAGGGTCATTAGGATTCATAACTTTCGGCACTTTCGCCGACGCAGGTAATACTAAAGTCAGCGCTCCACCCCAGTATTTATCCGCAACTTGCTGCCATATTTCATACTCTTCTTTACTGCCTTCTACATAATCCCAAACTTGCTCCGAGTCAGCCGCCATCAGTATTAACGGCTTATTCATACTGCGTTGTTTTACGGTAAAAATTAACGCTGCATTTTCAGGTAAAGCTGCCAGAGCCGGAACAGTATCTGTAGGGAAGCTGACTACTTTACCAATTCTAGCTCCTGCAACCAACTCAGCAATAGAAACCTGTGTCATTTATCAATTATTAGTTGTTAGTTGTTAGTTATTAGTTATTATTTATCACCTACAAGGTACTAACTCCTAACTCCTCACTCCTAACTCCTAACTCCTAACTCCTAACTCCTAACTCCTAACTCCTAACTCCTAATTCCTAATTCCTAACTCCTCACTCCCAACTCCTCACTCCTCACTTTTATAAGCGAGTGCAAAACGCTCAATTCCAGCCAAATCGGGATTAATTTCAATTTTGCTATAGTTACCGTGCGATCGCAGCATTTGGCTAACTTTATCAGCTTGTCCTGCCATCATTTCAATCAGCCATATTCCACCAGGTTTTAGATAATCGGAGGAAGTTTCTACCAAATGGCGGATACATTCTAAACCATCATCACCGCCATCTAAAGCTAGATGGGGTTCGTGTTTAAATACTTCTGGCTGTAGTTCGGGTAAGGTACTGCTAGGAATATAAGGTGGATTGGATACCATGCCGCTAAATTCACCTTTGAGAAAATCTAAGGGTTCCCACCAAGAACCTCGATAGAATTCAATGCGATCGCTAAAACCGTAATTATCGGCGTTTACTCGAGCGATCGAAAGCGCTTCCAAAGAAAAATCTACAGCGTGAATTTTCGCTTGACTAAAAGCCGAAGCTAATCCTAAAGCTATTATTCCACTACCAGTGCCCAAGTCCGCCCAATGTCCTTGCCGCATTGTTGAGTTGTCGGCAGTAGCGGCTATTGCTAAGTCAATTAAAGATTCGGTTTCAGGTCTGGGAATTAAAACTTGAGGTGAAACTTTAATATTAAAATGTCGCCAAGGAGTAATTTTTGTAATGTACTGTACGGGAAGCCTTTCGTGGAGCCTTTGTTGCCACAGTGCTGATAATTCTTGTAGAGGTAACTTTAGCTGAATGCGATCGTTTTTGAAAGAACCAATACGTAGCGCCAAACGATCCAATCCAGCTATTTCCTGTAGCAACCAATCTACTTCAGCCTCCGGGACATTAGCGGATAAAGCAGCTGATATGGCAGCATCTCGCCACTTGGAAAGTTTATTACCAGATACCTGTAGCTGCTTATCCGCCATGTCTTAAAAATATGGGAGCGATTTATGTACTATTTTTTCTTTGCAGGTGCCGAGCTAGGTGCTTTTTGCTTGGGAAGTGTCTGAATATATTCCCTAGCTTCTGGATTGGGGAAAAAGACTACTCTATCGAGCCAAGGGTCGTTTTTCTCCTGCAAAGTACTAAGTATACCGTCTACATCTACCACCTGAATATCAGCCTTGGGAAATTTTGGCTTGACTTGGTTGAGCAGATTGTTAGCGTCTTGCATACTAAAGAACACGGGAACTACTTCCTGTTCGTTTTTTTGATCTCCGAGTTTAATTGGTACGTAGCTTTTGTCTGGTCCAAACCGGACGAGATAAGTAGGTACGCTTCTAAACTGTTTTACCTCTTGACCGCTTTTTTTCAATAAGTCCATAGCAGCCCGAACTTCCTTGTCAACGGGTTTAAAGGCAAACAACAAGCGGTTTGGTTCATTTTTCGATTTTTGCACTTGCTGAAAAATGACTCCTAAAGGTACTGGAGTGACTTGTAGGCTTTTCACCATCTGAGTCATTTTAGGATCTTTATCTTTTACCTTCTGTAAGTCGCTGATAAAGGTTTGAGCTTCTTGTTTACTCATGTAAACGCCTGTTACAGAACCACCCACTTTCTTACCATTTTGTTCGGGTAGAGGGCGACTTAACGGTAAACCTTGTGGATTGGTAATCAACCATACTGGAATGTTGTCCAGCTTACTTTTAATTTCTTGTTCTGACAATGCAATTACTGGGGCAATTCCGCTTGTAACAGTTGCTAGTACAGTACTCCCCACTACACCTAATGTTGTTCCCCAGCGAACTAATGATTTCATGACTTCTCCTAGCATTAATGTTTTGATAAATTCCAGGCAGGCTGTATACACTTGTTGAATCGACTTATACAGTTATAGTCTCTTCAAAAGCTTTTCTGACTACACCAGTTGCCTGTCTGCCTTGTTTGTCCAATATTTTAATTAACAACAAGGCAAATGCCTATATAGACATATTGAAAAAATGATGAACGAAAAAAAAATATTTCCGCTTGCGAACACATCAAGTGCCATTTTATTGCTTTTCTTAAAAAATGTTGACGCTATCGAAAAAAAAATCGTTCCATATTCAGCCTTGAAAAAGCCTTTATTTTTGACACGTCTTTTTTGAGATAATTTAATCAACGCTTTCTTTTTCCGGCGTTTATGATTGATGTGTCCTAACTTGGAAGTATTATTTTTGTTCAACACTTGGCGCTAATTTACAAATTAATACTTAGCATTAAAGTACTTTTTGCTGCTACAACTGTACTTAATTTACGATAAAATAATAATCCCTACTTTGATTTTGATTTTTAATAGTTACTATAAAAACTTTAAAACCTTTAGTCGTTTTAAAGAATTCATAAAATATATTCTTTAAATCGGGATGACAGGATTCGAACCTGCGACATCCTGCTCCCAAAGCAGGCGCGCTACCAAGCTGCGCTACATCCCGGACATAACCGTGTAAGCGGCAATATTTATATATTATCACACTTAATATACTTATGGTAAATAAATTATTAAATTATTAACTAATGGTTGGTTTTAATTTGATTTACAAGCTGAGTACTCCTATTGATAAATAGGCGCGGCTCTACATTTGCGGTATTCCGCGCACTACTTAGCCGTAACTTAGCCAACTTTAAAATAATGTAAGAAGGTGAGAAGCAGAAAAATTTGGGATTAGTGAGGATACCAAAACATACCTTTAATGCCTTCTGGATCGGACATAAAACCGAGATTCTGATAAAAATCTACGACATGAGGGTCTGCAAAAAGAGTCACGTTGCTAATATCTTCACTTCTAAGTTTTTTGAGTACGTATTTCATTAATGCCTTACCCATTCCTTTCCCTTGAAAGTCTGGGTGAACCACTACATCCCAAATAGTGGCATTAAAGGCATGATCTGAGGTAGCACGAGCAAAACCAACGAGTCTTCGTTTATTTCCTCGTACTTGCCACATGGTGGCTACGAGAAAACTATGCTCGATGGCTTTCTTCACTTTTCTTAAAGGACGACGGGACCAACCTACTGCGTCACAAAGTTCTTCTAACTCATACAGATCAATATCTCGCTCCGTGCTAAAAACAATGCGATCGCCACTACGATTAGAGTTGTCTCCATCATTGGTAGTGGTATGTTCTTCAAACCCATGAGTCGCTTTAGTTGTCACGACACCATCGTTAGTATTAAACCAAGTTTTCCAAAAACCCATGCCAGCCTGGTTCGGGTAGTATAACTGAAGACAGCTTCCACGTTTAAAGCGTGTATATTGAACCACGTTTATCGCAGCAAGCTTTCTATAAAACTCTACATTAACTAACAGATGTTAATTTTGGCGAGATTTGATAGAAGCCAGCAGCGGTCATACGTGTTTAACATCAATTATTTTCAACTTTAGCATCTTGTTGACAGACAAGGCGGAAAAATTCACAAGTTGAGGGGCACTAAATCTGAGAATTAATTGTATGCAACAGTGCCTTAAAATTTTGAGGGGCGGCTTAAGAGTTTTTTTATTTCCCGTTCAATAGTATTTATTTTGACAACAGCAAGCGAGTCTGACATTAAAAAATGGCTTCTGGTTTAAAAACATCAACACTGGAACTTCTAAAACGCTTTAATAAGTCGTTTCCCCAGTTTTACGAGCAATTTGTGAGCAGTGAGATTCAACTGCAAAATTTGCGGCTAGCTTATCGACTCTATAAAACCAGACGTGCCGTTATCGAGTTAAAACCTGAAGGGGGTAAAAGTGCTTTGCATTTCGCCTACCGCAATCAGTCTTTTCTCCTCAGCGATATTTTTGGTGTTCTAGCGGCTTACGGACTTACAATTCACAGTTTAAGTTTGTACGGACAAATCAAACCACCGATGTTGGTTTTTATTAAACTACTTGTATCTCGTGGTAGCAAAGCCCTTTCGGAAAAAACAGCAGAAAACGTCACTCGTGCAATTCGCGAAGCTTTGGGAGGACGTTTTGAGGTAGAAGAGATGCTAGCGGTAGAATTTAACCTTGATGCTGGTTTAGAAAAAGTCGAAACAGAGTTTTATGTAGATCCAGTGTTTCATTTACCAGCTTTAGTTATTGAAGCTGATAACCAACCGGGATTATTCTATAAAGTTATGTATGCTATGTGGCTTGAAGACTTGCTCGTAGTCAATGCTAACCTGCTGGTTTGGCGTGGACGCACGCGCTTGATTCTTTATTTATTAGGACCCAATGAAAGCTTAATTCCGGAATATTTAGGTCACAAAATTGCCCAAAGCGTCCGTGGAAGATTTCTCCGAAGTTGAATATTTCTATAAAGGTGGATTTATCGTCAAAAAAGCGATTGAATAACTGCGAAAATTAAATAGTAAAACTACTGTTTTATGGCAAACGTCATTAAAGGTACGTGCTGCTTTCATGGCAACTATCGAAATCTTCGGCGTTCCCCACGCATACGAGCTAACGGTTCCCCCTGACAACTCCCACACTTTAGTATTTATCCACGGTTGGCTTAATAGCCGTGGATACTGGCAGCCTGCGATCGAGCGTCTCCAGCCAGATTTTGGGTGCCTTTCATATGACTTACGAGGTTTTGGGGAATCTCAATTGAAAGAAACAAAAATACCTCATAATAATGCCTCCTCAGATTTAACTGTGACGGGGGGTAAGACACCCGTTAATCCGTTTGATTCTCCTTACACTCCAGCAGCCTACATGGAAGATTTAGTAGTACTGCTGCGAAAGTTAAATTTAAATAATGTTTGGTTAATTGGTCATTCCCTTGGTGGCACCATTGCTTTATGGACAGCAGCTCAGATGACTCAAGAAGTTAAAGGAGTAATCTGTATCAATTCCGGTGGTGGAATTTATCTTAAAGAAGCCTTTGAAAAATTCCGCACCGCAGGACAAAGGTTTTTACAACTTCGTCCCAGATGGCTATCTCAAGTACCTTTAATTGAAATATTGTTCGCCAGGAATTCTGTAGCGCGTCCCTTGGAACGTTATTGGGCACGTCAGCGAATCATCGATTTTTTAGTAGCCGATCCTCAAGCTGCTTTAGGAACGCTACTAGACTCGACAACAGAAGAACAAATAAATTATCTACCACAATTAGTATCTCAACTCAAACAGCCAGTTTATTTCTTAACAGGTGCCGAAGATAAAGTCATGGAACCAAAATACGTTCGTCACTTAGCCAGTTTCCATCCCTTGTTTCAAGACTGCGGCGACAACGTAATCGAAATTCCCAACTGCGGACACTTAGCAATGCTAGAGCAGCCAGATATTGTCGCCGATCGCATCCGCTCTATTATCAATTAAGAAATTGGGCATTGGGCATTGGGCATTGGGCGTGGGGACAATTCGCAATGAGCCGCAGGCTCCGCCTGAACGCAATGAGCCGCAGGCTCCGCCTGAACGCAATTAATAACTCCTAACTCCTAACTCCTAACTCCTAACTCCTAACTCCTAACTCCCAACTCCCAACTCCTAACTCCTAACTCCTAACTCCTAACCCCTAACTGGTTACTGATAAAGCTCCATCACTCGACTCAGTGCTAGCCTTGATTCAACGCCAAGGCTCAAAGAAGAAGTATGTCCTCTGGAAAGATGATCGGCGGCGCAACAACCGATCATGGCGGCGTTATCGGTACAGAATTTTAGAGCCGGAAATAACACTCGTAGGTTATAAGTTTCTGCTGCTGTTTGTAAATGCTTTCTCAAAGCGCTGTTGGCTGCGACTCCACCACCAACTGTAATAGTCTTCAAACCATAATCTAAGGCGCAGGCTATGGCTCTTTTGGTCAGCGCTCTGGCTACGGTATCCTGAAAGCTGGCTGCTACATCTGCTACGGGTATTTCAGGATTATTTTTTTCTAACTGCTCTACCAGTCGCAATACTGCTGTCTTTAACCCGCTAAAACTCGCATCATAAGGATGATAGCCTCCCGACGGTAAAGAAACTCTTCCTTCAGGCAATTTAAAGGCACTCGAATTACCAACTTGTGCTAGTTCGTCAATTATTGGACCGCCGGGATATCCCAACTTTAACAACCGGGCTACTTTGTCAAATGCTTCACCTGCTGCATCGTCGCGTGTTGCTCCAAGGCTTTCGTAGATTCCGCAATCTTTGACGTAAATTAAACTTGTATGTCCTCCCGAAACTAATAAGCTTAAAAATGGAGTTTCAAGGGCTGGTTCGGTTAAATAATTGGCATAAATATGTCCTTCGAGGTGATGAATTCCTAGAAATGGTAAGGAATGTACCATACATAGAGTTTTAGCGGCGGTTAAACCCACTAATAATGCCCCTACCAATCCAGGGGCGCAAGTTGCAGCTACACCATCAATTTGGCTCCAATCTAATTGTGCTTGTTCTAAAGCTAGGTCAATACTTTGATTTATCGTCTCCAAATGTACTCTGGAGGCAACTTCTGGCACTACTCCACCATAATTTTTATGCACTGAAATTTGGGAAGCTACAACGTTGCTACAAACGTGACGATTATTTACAATTGCTACGGCAGTCTCATCGCAGCTAGTCTCTATTGCTAAAACAGTTGCCATCAATCTAGGTTATGTGAATAAAAATTTTGTTGTAGAAGCTTTAACTTTTATTTACTTCAACTTTACTCGGTTTACGCATCAAGAGTATGATCGCTTCTTAGTTACACAAATTTAAATTTGTACGAGCCGCTTCGTTTTGTACAAATATTTTTTGTTTCGTAATAAAAGGAAACAATTTCATGCGACGCTTGTTTGCTCTAATTTTAGCTGTTTGTTTGGCGTTTAATTTCGCCCCACCAGCCTTTGCTCTAGGTGCTGACCTAGTAAGATGCAGCGACTCACCCGCTTTTCAACAACGTGCTGCGGATGCCCGTAACACGACGAGCGACCCTAATAGCGGAGAAAAACGTTTTGAACGTTATGCTCAGGCTTTATGCGGTCCAGAGGGTCTACCTCATTTAATTGTTGATGGTCGTTTGAGTCGTTCTGGTGACTTTCTAATTCCTGGCATTCTGTTTCTTTACATCGCTGGCTGGATTGGTTGGGTAGGTCGTTCTTACCTCCAAGCCGTTAGAAAAGAAAAAGATGCTGAAATGAAGGAAGTAATCATCGACGTACCTACAGCATTACCACTAATGCTTTCTGGTTTCACTTGGCCCGTAGCAGCAATCAAAGAATTGCTTTCGGGTGAATTGACCGCAAAAGATGAAGAAGTTCCAATTTCTCCACGCTAGTAGCAATCGTTAGTGAGGAGAATTTTTAATAGCGACTTTAGCTATTCCAAGTCAAGCTAATAATTATTAACTATTGTTAATTAATAGTTGATTTATTGGCTGTCTTTTAAATCATCTTCTTAATTACACAGGCGCGTAAATCTACTCATCCAAAATCCATCGATCGAAGCTCATTATTTGGGAGTACAATCCATGCAGCGAAACGATTTATTGAGGTATCTTTCCCTCGCACCAGTCCTACTGTTTGGCTGGTTAATATTTACTGCGGTGTTGTTGATTACATTCAACTACATTTTTCCCGACCTATTGTTCCATCCACTACCATAAATTGGGTATATA
This sequence comes from Rivularia sp. (in: cyanobacteria), assembly GCA_965234645.1. Lineage (GTDB taxonomy): Bacteria > Cyanobacteriota > Cyanobacteriia > Cyanobacteriales > Nostocaceae > Rivularia. The sequence continues at coordinate 3,526,036 of OZ248344.1, forward strand.
ATTCGATTTTTGTTTGGAGTTAGCAGTTGTTCTATAACTTAATAACTCTGAATAAACCCCTATTTATGTAGGAATAATTTTTAGTAAAACTCGCTTGTGCTGCGTTCGGCAGAAGCGAGTTTTATATTTATTAATTTTTCTAAAAATTACTGTTAAAAAGCTCCTCCAGATACAATTATTAAGATGTAGAAAAATATTCATTTATTTGAGAGGTAAACATAAAATATGGGAAATATAGTCGACAATATCGATGCAGCAAAGAATAAACCAAGTGACGTGAGAAATCAGGAAGTTGTTTTTGCAGCAGAAGGCAATCCGCAGACAGGCAACCTAGAAACGCCAATTAACTCTTCTCCCCTAAGCAAGTGGTTTATCAGAAACTTACCAGCTTATCGTGGCGATCATACTCCTTTCAGACGAGGATTAGAGGTTGGGATGGCTCACGGTTACTTGTTATTTGGTCCATTTGCTAAATTAGGTCCGCTGCGTAATGCACCTTCAGCTAACTTAGCTGGGTTGCTTTCCACAATCGGCTTGGTTGTGATTCTCACCGCTTGCTTATCTTTATACGCTAATAGCAATCCACCCAAACCAGTTGCCACAGTAACTGTGCCCAATCCACCTAATGCTTTTAATACTATGGAAGGTTGGAACAACTTTGCTAGTGCTTTTTTAATTGGTGGGATTGGTGGCGGGGTAACAGCCTACTTTTTAACCAGCAACTTCGCATTTATCCAAGGTTTATTTGGTTGATATTCGGTTTTATGCCCTTATCATCAAGTAAGTGTTAACAACCATGAAGGCAAAAGGACACAACACAAAGACTTTAATAGTCTTGGTTAGTGTCCTTTATTTATGAGGCATTGAGCGCGATCGCCTGCAACGGCGTGGCTCAGCTTGCGGTTAATCAAAATAGTTCGCGATCGTCCGAGAACATTGCCACTTCAATATCGCGAACTGCGGTTTCTAAATCGTCATTCACTATTTGAATATGGAATTCAGAAGCAGAGTCAATTTCTTCTTTAGCACGCTTTAAACGGCGCGATATAGCCTCGGAAGAATCTTTCTTTCTACCGCGTATCCGTTTCTCTAATTCATTAAAAGTTGGTGGAAGTATAAAAATACTCAAGAGTTCGGGAAATGCGGCACGAATTTTACGTGCCCCTTCTAACTCAATTTCAAGTAGTACCGATTTTCCAGACTCCATCAGGTCAATTACTGGTTTGCGAGGAGTACCGTATAAATTACCGGCAAATTCCGCCCACTCTAGAAATTCACCTTGCTCAATTAACCGCTGGAATTTACTACGGCTAATAAAATAATAGTCTTTGCCGTCCACTTCCCCCGGACGAGGAGGACGGGTAGTGGCAGATATTGAGTAATTGAGTTCGGGATGACGCGAAAGAAGTAATCGCATTAAAGTGCCTTTTCCGACACCACTAGGACCTGTTAAAACAATCAGCTTCCCCGTAGACAGTAATTTGTTAGTAGTAGCACCACTAAGAGTCGATAGCACTTGCATCATCCGCTTTCCCTGTAAATCAATTTATATACATTATTCATCAGTCAGTAGTCATTTGTTAGTTTTGCAAATGACTATTGCCTAATGAGGGTTGTAAAATCAACGACTTTTTAAGTCTGTTAATTCACATGGTACAGAAAAATGTATACATTCTTGTCGTCCGGGATATTAACCAAGGTTCGGGAAACCCTAAAATAACCAGCACGTCTCTTGTAGCCCTAGCGGCATCTTTCAAAAAAGCCCGCCCATTATTTTTGCGGAAATTGTCACCCATACCCCTTTTAGTTATCTACAACATGATGTTCGCGGGAAATAACGAAACGATTCGCTACCGTTTCGGGTTGGATAGCCGAAAGAATAACGTGACTCGAATCCGTGATAATAACAGCCCTTGTGCGACGACCGTAAGTTGCATCAATCAGTTGACCTCTATCTCGCGCATCGGTAATGATTCGCTTGATTGGAGCTGATTCTGGACTGACAATTGCAACTACTCGGTTGGCAGAAACAATATTGCCGAAACCGATGTTGATTAACTGAATGTCCATAAAAAAACTGCTATGTTAATGTGTGTGAGAATTGGACATGACTAATCATGCCTTAAAAGCAACTGTTTTCCATGTTATCCCCAAAAAATAGCACTAACAACGCGCTTAGTTCCCAACTACTTTTGATTTTATTTATAAACGGCTTTTCTTAATTATTTCTTACAGTTGTTTCTTTAAAATACTCCCTAAGATATAGATAAAATATTGCACAAACAAGGTATTATACGATTCCCTATAAAATTTAAGGTTCCGATATTACCTGGTTCTTCATACCCAGTTTCACTACCCCTATCGGGTTTCTACTTCTTATAAAAAGCTGCCAAAGGAGATGCAAATATTTATCTTTTGGCAGTTTATTTAAGCAATGTAAATGTGTGTTAATTTACAAGTTTATAAATCAATATTTATATATTTTCAACAATCAATATTTCTAATGCTGACTTTAAAAAATTCTTATATATATTTTTTTAAAAAAGGATTTATTCTATATTCGATCGCCGTTGAGTAATAACAGCAAAAGTCCATATTTTTTTTACAATAAATTTTTTTAATCGCAGTGAAGACAGTATGTGCCTACATGGTGTACGACGCACCGCGACAATACAAGAGCAACATAGCTTATGAATAATCCACACAAGAATTTTCCTCCCCCATACTTGATTAAGTAAAGTCTGGGGGAGTTGCGCCTACAGCTATATATTCTTATATATTAGAAATCACAAATACAAGCTTAATTTTTGGAAGTATTTCTTATATCCTGCCATTTTTGACGGAGACTGTTTAAATTTGGGTTGTTGCCCCCATAACGCCACGTAACATAAGCCTGAGAAATTTCTTCTATTACTTCAACAGTTTTTGGTGAATAATGCCCCTGAGAAACCCGAGCATATTCTAAAGGTGTTTGCGCCGGATGTTTAATTAAACCTTTTTCACTAGTCCACTCAAGCATTTGTCGATAAAGTCTTTCCATCGGCTGCAATTTACCTAAAAATTGCCATTTTCGCCATTTTCGCCATTTATCCCAGCCCAGCCAACCGAATAAGGAAATTGCTGTTAATAAGGTTAATCCGCTCAATATTCCGAAAATCCCTTGTGAGAATAAAGAGAAAAACCACGATATAAATCTTAAAATAGCGCTAAATATTTTCCCAAATACACCGTTGAGAAATCCGGTAACAGGAGAGGGTAGCCAACCTGCAATCCAATTCCAAAATTGTTTTAAAACGGAAAAAGTTTGAGTTTCTTCTATTGAGGGGGGGATTAAAGGATGATTGGGTATAGGATCGAAAGCAAACCAGCCATATTTCGGGAAGTAAACTTCGGTCATTGCGTAAGCGTCGGTGTTACGGACTACGTACATCCCTGTAAATGGATTAAAATCTCCGCTTGAAAACCCCGCTACCAACCGCGATGGAATACCGATAGAACGCAACATTACCGTTAGTACCGTAGAAAACTGGTCTGGTAATCCTCCTTTGTTTTTAAATAAGAAAGCTTCTACCAAGTCTTCTTTCTCATCTAACAATGGTGCTTCAAAAAGATTTTGCGGTACCGTGTAGTTTTGTTTGAGATATTGAGCTATGTAAAGAGCTTTTTCATAAGGTGATGAAAGATTTTTCTGGGTTTTACCTACTCGTTGACGATTGTAATCGGCGAGAATTTCTTGGGTAAGCTGCTTTACTTTGTCGGCGATTTGGGGAGGTACCTGTAAGTAATAGTTTGTTATGCTATCCGGATACTTATTTGTAGTTTTCGCTAATAAAGTGCGATCGCGATAGGGAACTTCAGAAAGTACCGTATAAGTTAAACCTTTAGATAAACCTACTGGCGATCGCAAGCCACCTTCTGTATCCACGGCTATTATCGGTGTCGGAAAATAAATTTCTTTCGGATATGACATTGCTGGAATTAAGTTAGGTAATTCCGCCACAACCGTGTAAGTTTGTACTACTTCTTTGGTTTTACCAATAATTAAAGGACGATCCAGAAAAGTTTGATAGGAAAAAGGCGAACGTTTAATACGCTTAACTTTGTCGTTGCGAGAAATTTCCCATCCGTTACCCGTATAACGATCGAATGCCAAAACTCGCCAGAAACCGGACGCTTGAGAACGTACCCGCATTACTACTTTGGGTTTCATCTCTCCGCGTAAATTCTGGTTAATTTTGGTATTAAATCCGTAATAAAAGCTATCGTCTACTTTTTGGCGCTCGCCGGTTCCTCCTTTGGAAGTTCCGTCGCCATTGCTACCACTTTGACCGTTATTATTACCAGAACGTACATAACCGGGGTTAACAATTTTTCGTCCGCTAAAATCGCCTTTTACGTCAATAGGCGAACTAACCGGAAATGTCCGCAAGCCATAACCGGGAACTCTCGGTAAAACAGCGAAAATTGCTAATCCCAGACTTATTACGATTAAAAAATTAACAATTAAGAATTTTAAATTAAAAACCTTATTTTTTTTATTATTTGATTTTGTTGTAACTGTTAACGGCTCTAAACCCAATCGCGAACGATAATCTAATACTAAAGTAGGTAAGGCAATAGCTAAAAAGAGCAGCAACACTGGTGCAAAAGCTAAAGTTTGACTCAGTGTTGCGGCTACACCTAATAAAATTAATCCGATTACAATCGAATACCCTAAATCTTTACGACGGGGCATATCCAAACTATGCAGCACCTGAAGTTGAATCAGTAATTCTGCAAGCAAAAGTCTTGTATCATTCAGTTCACCGAGCAACCGCCCGAAAAAAGCACCCAGTGCTAATAACATTCCAATGGCGATACAGAACTTTACCCCTATATTGGGTTGGCGACGACGGTAATAGCTCCAAATTCCCCCCACCAAACTTAAAGGAACTGCCCAAATTTGGGTTGTCTCTGCGGCTATATCCGTCGCCACAATTCCTACGATTACTAAAGCACTAACTAGCACCCTTAAAGTAATTGAATCTTCTACTTCTATCGGCGGCGAATTCTGAATTTTTTGCCGCCAGTACCCTATATGTAGACGCTCGCTGAACCTATTGTTCATCCCTAAAAATTTCAAATCCTTAATTACCCCGCCCAAATCATCTTTTATTTGCACGCACCGCCACTTTAACTCATGGAAAAACAATTCCTATGAATTTTGGCGTATTTATTAGAGCAACTGTAGACGCTGGGGGCTATCTGCTTATTAAATTAAGGTCGATCGCTACTACCCCTAAACATGAATATCAACCGACAAAAACCTATTAACGGTACCCAACCGCTGACGGCTCCTGAAAGCCATAACTTAGCTAAGTTCAGACGAATTTGTCGGAACGATCGCAAATGTGAGCGGTTGAGTATCCATATCTTCTAACTCAACTGCCAATTTATAAGTTGCCCCTTCTTGAACTGAGTTTAGCTCTAAACTTACAATTCCCTGACTATCCGATTCTGCAACTACTTGCAAATTTTCTTCACCAAGTTTCAACTTCCCTTGGAGAGGTAATTGAGCTTCAACCCGCAGCTTCCGTGCCCCAGTATCGTATTCTACTTTTAGAGTTACGGTACCTACATTCGTTAGCCACTGCTTTTCGACTACCATATGGGCATCAACAGATATAGTCAGATTTTCTAGCAACTGTTTCGCAGCCAACAATGATAATGCCATTTGTTGACGCGGTTGCAAATCTGAGTAACTGCCTTCTACAGAGGGCATTCTTTCTAAAGTATCGGCAGAACGATATGGACTTCTTAACACCATTCCGGCTAAGTCATTAAGTGTCTGCGGTTCGTTAGGGAATAAACTTTCCACCACCCCAACAAGTTTCGCTCCCAATGGCACGGGAAATGCGAGCAATTCTTGACACCTTGTCAACAATTGCTGAAAAACTTTCTCCGGCATCAGAATTGGCAAACTCAGTTTAGACTGTTGTGCCGCCCATCCCCAGGCAGGAACCCAAGACATAGATGGATTGTCTATATAATCGGGATAATCTATTAATTGTGTTTCCCAAGGGAACAACGGAGGATTATCTTGAACTTGATTTTGTAACCGACGTTTGAGAACGGCTTGAAAACGTGTTTGCACAGCAGGAATTTCTCCCATTTGGAAAGGATAGGGCATCGAATCCGACTCAGAAGCACCGCTTATGGAAGCGGTGTTATCGTCGATTTGTGCCCCGTTAATTTCCTCACTTTCGACCAAAAAATCCTCCTCGGTTGAAGCATCATCTGCTAACAACCAAGCGAGTAATTGGTTTTGTAAGGATTCTGTGTCACTATTCATGAGTAGATGCACTTGATCCGGACATAAAAGAGTTACGAATTTCCCAAGCTTGTTCGAGAATTTTGAACCATCTTTTTTGCAGTTGCGCCATAGATAGTCCTAAAGTTTTGGCAATATAAACATCAGCTTGACCTTGTTGTTTTAGTTCTAATAAACAACGTTGTTTATCGTCAAGTTGTTCTATATAAACTTGCCATTGGTATTCCGTCAAACCTAAATTGGTATGCAAGTCGGCTTCCAACCATTCATGAACCAATTCCCAGCGGTGCAGCAAGGCGAATCGAATCAGATGATATTTGAAACGTTGCTGCAAGTAATCTCTCTGACGGGGAGTTAAACCTAAAATTGACTCAATTTCTTGAGCAGATAAATCTTTTAGGCGTAGGGCAAAGTAATCGGCGCAGTCGCTTTGTTGGCGTTCCTCAAGATAACTTATCAGCTCGTTAATGACTACAGAACGCAACGTCTCCTCTGTTGGTTCCGGATCGCTTTGAGATGCCATTGCCGATCTTAATTGCTGTACGGCTGGATCTTGCCAAGAACCATCACCGTCATTGCTGCTACCTTCTGCGGCTCTTTCTATATCAACGCAGGTTTCTGGAGGTTGCTGTTGAGAAAAAGTTTGTGCCCGCAGGATAATCAGCTGCTGCTGTCTTCCTGGTAAAGGAATGCGTCTTTTTGCATAGCGTTCTGTAAACGCCATGTACTCTGCTAATTCCAGAAGAGTCTGGGGACGATAAGTTGGTTCAAGCTTATTTTCTCTTCGGCAAGCATTTAATGCTTCCAAATAAAAATTTTGCAGAAAATCCTCAATTACACCCAACCGCCCTTGATAACTCAGTTGTTTATTTGGCGGATTAATGTAACGATAAATAATTGCGCTGAGAGTGCTGTGTAGCTCTATTCTGCCTCGATTTGAACCAAATTGGTAGTATCTCATACACTGAGATAGCCGGTGTCGGGCTAAGGCGATCGCCGAACCTTTGATGTCTCCAGAAGCTTGGATACGTTTGCTCTCATGGCAAATCCGGAGGACTTCGGCAGCGATTCGTGTTGCCACTTCATGGCAATTAGCTTCCGTTGCTTTGGTTGAGGATTTAAGTTCTCCAAATAGGAGTTGAAATATCGCCTCCACGCCGATAGACTTTTCTCCCTGAATAGTTGTGGTCGCGGCTGATTTCATAGTCTAGCTGTTTAAAAGACCTTAACATACAAACGTGTGCAACCTATATGTGGGGATATTGGTCAGTTCTTGATTGCGTTTCAAGGCAATCATAAGCACCGATTATCCTACCGCCATCAATTGGACTGAATATATTATTCCCAAATTAAAGGAAGTTTTTTCGCTTTTCATAGAAGTTATAGCTAATGCCCACCTATTAACTCTTAATTATGGATTTACAAGTACAAATTCAATCTTTGATTAACAATGCACCCCAAGATGGTATTACACCTCAACTGGTTGCGGCAATTGCTCCGGCACTTATTCAAATTGCTCAAAAATTACGTTTTCCCCAATACTACATACTCCAAAACTCCGAGTATGACTGGGTTTTAACAACATTGAGCAATCGTACTAATCCGCAATTACAAAAACAGGTAATCTACGCTTACCCCACGTTACAAGATGTCAGTACTACCTCTGGTGTTGGGTTTGACCCTCAAATGATAGCTGCACCAATCGGAGTTATTGAAATTTTGTTCCAGATGGTAGCGCTAGAACCCGTAGATAGTATAATTTTTTTCGATACTCCTGGCACTACAGTTAACGCAGTTGAAATTGAGCGAAAGCTCTTACAAAGTATTATTGAACGGACGCTACAACAAAATCGTCCCAGCCCTAATATTCCTCCGGATATCGCTTAAATAATTTAGAGGTTACGCGCTATAAAGTTAAAACATATACCTATTTATATTGCAAAAATATGCTTTTAGGTAGAAGTTATAAGTTAAGGATTTATTACAAATCAATAACTGATAACTACTTTTTCATCCCGCAAACTTTTAATTAAGACGACTCAGCACATAATCAGCCATATCAATCAAAGCTTGGCGAGTTGGAGAAGATGGTAATTGTCCCATATGCTCTACTGCAAGTTTGGCATGATTTGCGGCTAAATCGCGGGAACGTTGAATTCCTTTACTATCTTCTATTAGTGCAAGTGCTTGCTCTAAATCTCCAGGCTGTGTAAATTCTCTTTCAATTAATGCTTCAAGAGTTGGTTTTTCTTCTAAAGCATATAAAACTGGGGCTGTAAGATTCCCACTTTTAAGATCCGAACCAGCAGGTTTACCCAATTTATCTGTAGAACTGGTGAAATCGAAAATATCATCAACTATTTGGAAGGCTAATCCCAGATTACGCCCATATTCATACAAATTTTCGGCTGTCTCCTCAGAAACTCCGCTGAGTATTCCAGCAGCTTTAGAACTGTTCGCAAACAGTGTAGCGGTTTTATAGTAAGTTTTTTGCAGATAAGTATCCATCGAAATATCAGCATCAAAACGATTCACCGCTTGCTGAATCTCCCCAGTAGCCAAGTCCATAATTACCTGTGAAAGCAATTTCACAACATCCAAATTATCTAAATTGGCTAAATACCAAGAAGCTTGAGCAAACAAAAAATCTCCGGCTAATATTGCTATTCGATTGCCGAATAAACTATGAACTGTATCAACGCCGCGTCTTTTTTCTGATTCATCCACTACATCATCATGCACTAAAGAAGCAGTGTGAATCATTTCTGTAATTTCAGCTAATCGTCGATGACGGGGCGTAATATCCGACTGCAATAATGTTGCTCGCGATACAAGTAAGACAATTGCAGGTCTAATACGCTTTCCCCCAGCTCCGAAGAGATGTTCTGCGGCTAGACTGAGGATGGGGTGGTCATTTCCAACTAACTGTTTGAGGTTATCTGCCAATATATGCAGGTCTGCTTCCACAGGGGAAAACAAGGAGGTGGCTGAGGTCATGAATGGGCGGACTCTGACTTTAGTTACGAAAGTTTACATATCCTATACCCATTCTAAGATAAGCCCGTGCCTTTTCTCAAAGCATTCTATAAATGTTCTAATTGATATAAAGTCGATCGTCCGCTTGATATGTAACTATATATTTTTAATTCAAGATTAAGTTCATATCGAATCCCTGCCAGATATAAATTTTACTTTGACAGCAATTTTGACTAGTTCATATTTCTTAATCTACAATCGGGGATTGAAAAAATATTTGCTGAAAAAACTGCTCCATAAATTATACCAGTATGCGTCTAAGTGTAGTTACCAGCATATACTATTCATTTCATACGATGAAAATATTTAGATTTTGATCAATATTACAGATAATAGCTCTTATTAACAAAAATTTAATAATTTAGTATATATCTCCAGGTATCTTTAAGAACAGAGCTAAAACTGTGCTGATTCTTTATATATCACCGCCCTACACTATCGAGGCACGGGGAGAATAAGTAAATCAATAATAATATCTTAGAAATTTGAAATTAAACAATAAAATACCTCAAAAGTAAGAATTCCTATGTTATTCTTATATATAGGGATTTCAAATACTTAGAATATTCACTCAGAAAAAGTAAGTCGCTTTTATTCGCGTTTATGCTTTACTGACGCAAGTGGGTTGAAATAAGTCGTAGGTGAAACCAAGGGGATTATTTATGTTCGTAGTTCACGAACGAATAAGTTCCCCAATCATAACTACGTGCTGTCCGAAAGGAATATATTGGCATATCTTGAGGAACCATTTTAGGGAACCCAAGGTTTAGCTTCTGTATAGAAAGAGGAAGCACTGCATAACGCAGTTGGAATGCAGGCTAGGTAGATTGCATGGTAGCAATTTGTTTATTGTTATTGGCATAGTCTGTAAAAACTAATTACGTATAGGTACGTTGGAGAGTATTAATACTCTGCCGTAATTTTTGGATTACGAAAAAGCTGTAGCAAAAAGCTATGTAGCTTATATTTTGATATTTGTATGCGATTTATTATTCGCTATACAAATTTGAATGTGATTGAAGATAAAACTTGTCCGGGGAAGTATGCTTATGATGGTATTTATTTTAGCTTCTGGTTATTTGTTCGCCGTATACGTGTTATTAGCGTTAGCAAAAAGAACAATTAAAAAAACTGCGGTAACAGCAGTTCAACGGTATGGTGAAGGAGATTATTCTTCTGAGATGTCTATAAACATCGCTGAGTGAAGCCTGCGCCGCGCCCTTTAAGGGTTTGTAAAAGTGATATTTAAGACTATAGAACAGATCGGAATGTTTTTTGCAATACAGCACATCATAATATGGTGTGCTGTATTGTATTGAATTTGATTGTTTTCTCTATTAAACCTTTCCGGAAATGAAAATCAACTGTATACAAAACGTAACCCAAGCGGAGTTCCGGCTTAATTTTCCTTGTTCCTTTGACGGTTTGTATTTAATAGCTAATTATGCCACCACGATCGAGCTTCAAATGGTTAAAATTTAGATGCTCCAAGTTTACCGATTCAACTGTTGGAGTACAGCCCAGCCATTGTACTGAAGACATTTCAAATTGTTGCGGACTTCCGCTCACAGCAAACCGAGTTGGTAAAGGTGGGTGAGTATTTTTTAAGTTTAGTAAATCCAACTCTTGGGTACAAGCTTCAACAACACTCTTTCCTGGATCTACTAAAACTACCGATTCACCAACCAGCGATCGCAATAATGTTGCCAGGTGAGGATAATGAGTACAGCCGTAGACTAAAGTATCAATTTCTTGTTTTAATAAAGGTTCGAGGTAAGAACGTGCTACTTCTTTGGTGTATGGATCGTCGGTGCGGTTTTGTTCGATAAGAGGAACAAACTCCGGACAACCAACTTGCCAGACTTTGGCATTGCTGTTAATTTCTTGGATAGCAAGTTTGTAGGCGTTGCTTTTGGCTGTTGCTGGGGTAGCAATTACGCCGATACGCTTTCCGGCTTTTACTGCTGAAACCGCGCCTGGTAGAATAAGTCCAAGTATAGGTACTTTGAATTCAGAACGTACAGTTTCTAATGCTAAAGCAGAACTGGTGCTGCAAGCCATAATTACCATTTTTACCCCTTGATTTTCCATCCAGAAAATAATTTCACGGGTAAACTGAATAATTTCAGCTTGGGAACGAATGCCGTAAGGTAATCTAGCTGTATCGCCAAAGTAAACGATCGATTCGTTGGGAAGTTGTTCGTAAAGTTGGCGCAATACCGTTAAACCACCCACACCACTATCAAAGATGCCTATAGGGGCACGTTGAGGTTCTTGAGATGATAGGTAAAGATTGCCTTCAAAGTTAGAAGATGAAAACACAGGCAAATTTTGATAATATATTTTGAATTTTGGACGGTGGATTTAGAAAAAGCTTCAACGTTTAAACTGCTAAATCCGATATGAAAGAGAATTTTACATCCTAATCTCACTTCTGAAATTTTTACTATATTTTTTACTTAAACGTAGGTACGCCCCGATACCATTAAGTATGTAAGACATTTTAGATGTGAAAACGATACATTTATTGTACTGATGTCCCGATTAAATTTTAGAAAATTGAGAATCAGAATTTTTTTATGAAAAAATAGCCATCTCTAAGTAAATATACGATGAGAAAGCTATTCCTATTATTTAATTTTGATAAATCAATTAGCTGTTGTTTAAGCTTAAAACTAAAATTTATCTTCTTTTGATGTAACTTAAAATACCATCAGCAATACCTTGTGCCATTTGCTCGCGGTATTGAGGAGAAGCTAATTTTGCTGCATCTTCCCTGCCGGTAACATAACCCGTTTCTACAAGAATTGCGGGCATAGAACTTTTTCTAAGTACGTAAAATCTCGCTTTTCGCACTCCTCTATCTCTAACATTTACGGAACTTAATATGCTGCTACGAACAGTCTGGGCGAGATTAGCACCACTGCTGTAATAGTAAACTTCTAAACCACTAACATCCGGACGACTCAACCCAACGGAATTAGCGTGAATGCTGACAAATAAATCGGCATTTCTTTGTTCAGCTAAGTCTACTCTTCCTTGAAGACTGACGAAGAAGTCGGAATTACGAGTAAGTACTGCTTGCACTCCGTTTTGCTGCAAAATTTGTGCAACTCTCACACTAATAGGTAAAATAACATCTTTTTCTTGTAGTCCCCCGATACCGATCGCTCCTGGATCTTTACCACCATGTCCGGGGTCAATAATAACTGAAACTCTACCCGACGGAACTCGCGATGATGGTAGTGTCCGCGATGTACTTGGCGGAAGAGTCATAATTGGACGACGGGAAGGTGTGGGAATCGTTTGAGATATGGGAGGTAAGCTACCAGATGTAACAGGAGGCGTAACTCGACGAACGCGCTGTAATTCTAAAGATAAAAGCTTGTTGCTAAATTGATTTAGTTCGCCAATTTGCACTCCAGATGCAGGCTGGACATAGATAGCAACTTTATTATCGTCAAGTTGTTGTAAACGTACTCGTAAAACCGGGCTATTAGCGTTAAATTTGGGACCTTTAACTTTAGATGCCAATTTTGCATTATTAATCGTGATGCGGTACAAACCAGATTGTCTATCCCAGCCACCAATCGCAGATAGATTTCCATTTCCTCTAATTAGTAATTGGTTACTAGTAGGGGCTAGTTCTACAGATTCAATTGTTGCTACCCCTTTGCTTGCAGTTGAGACTGGTGGAACGGGAAAAGAATTTGATTGACTGCTAACGGATGAATCAGAACTACTAGAACTACTAGAACTACTACCTCTAGTTAAACTACTAGCTAGACGGTTGGGTAGAACTATTAAAGCATTATTACCACTGGAAGAGGCTTGCCAATCGGGACTGTTCTTATCCAAGAGCAAAGTCATGCGAAGAACAGGTGATTTACCATCAATTTGGCTGAATCGAATGCGGCTAACACCGTGCTTGTTAACTGATATCTCTTGTTGGACTCCCGACGACAAAGCCGCATCTGAAATATCGATGTTAATTTCTTTGCGATCGCGAGTACGATTATAATCTTTAATTTTGGGTTTATTGCCGCTGGTACTCAGGTAAAATCCGTCTCCGGTGACTCGCAAACCTTCAATTTTTGTTGCTGCATTTGAAGTGTTAGCAGCTATTGTTTCCGGCGGTGGAGTGTTAGTTGTTGGTTTAATTACACTATAAATACTTCTAGTAGATTTAATAGAAGAAACAGCATTTTTTTCGGGTTTTGGGTCCGGCAGTTGCACCGTCCACTTGCTGGGGCTTATACCTACAAATTTTACTTGAGCGGGGTCAAGAGTATAGCCGGGATTCATTTCGACAACTATACGAGCCGTTTGTGGATCAAACTGCCCGACACGAAGAGAACGAATAGCGCCGTCGCTTATCGGTTCGGTTAACTGGGGTCGCCCAAATGTCGTTCCCGGCAAATCAATTACCAAACGAGTAGGATTAAAAATTAATTGTGCTTGGGGTTGAACTGCATCGTCGGTTTGAAATTCCAGTTGGTTTTGATTGGCATTATAGCGCCAGGAAGACAGTTTTGCGCCGTGAGCGGGCGACGATAGCATTAGTACAGTTAAAGAAGTAGTACCAGATACTAACCAGTTTATTTTCACAGCGTTTTCTCCTAATCGGTATTTTATTGATAACTATTAATCTGTAAAAGTGTTTGTACTTCATGCTCCGATATAAAATCAAGCATTGCCGTTGTCAATTCCGGACAAAGCCGTAGGTATTAAAGACCTCGTTAATTGTATTAACCGTCTCGATCGAGCTTTTTATTTATCTGCCTCAAGGACATAATTATTTGCTTTTTAGCACTTGATTATACCAACACCCAGTTAATTAAAGTTTAACTTAGCTGTAAAATTAAATCAGTGACATTTTATTCAACTCATAATTTATATTGGACGTGTAATTGAAATCTCTTGATGGTGTTGGTAAAAAATATAGTTATTTCTGGCGCTGCATTGCTCCCATAGATGAATTGTAATAAATAGATTTAAAGATAAGTAGTTCTAGCTTGACTTGACTTTAATCTTAAAACAGGTAACTAGTTTTAAGATTAGAATAATTTCAAAAAATATCTGGTTATTGCTTACGTTTTTAAAGAAAATGTTCCCCGATTTACAAAAAATAATACTCTACGTTAGAAACTAACTAGGGCGATATAGGAAAAAACTATAAAACAGATTTCGAGTAATGGCTATCTGAAAAAATAGGATTTATTTTTGGATTTTCCTTTCGCTTATTGCCTGTAACAGGACGATAGGCTTGTTTAAAATCAGTTTGATGACTTGATTTTTTTTAAGAAGTTGAGCTTGAACATGAAATATGGGATTATAGATACAAATAAGATTTAAAAGCGCATTATAACCATATATCTAATTTGATAATGTTTTAAGGTAGCACTTTAATTGAGTTTTTTATCCATAAAAAAAAATATCGCAACAAGAAATGTTTAATTCAATTCAATCTCCGGTGCCAGTCTCAATACTAATCGAGGCAGGTAAATAAAATAGGGGAATCCTTACCCGCTTGAGAGCAAGAATTCCCCTATAATAACCGTTCTTTTTGATTAAATAGGCAAATTTGTAATATGTAAATTTACCCAACTTTACCCATTACTTACGGTCTATTTATATATTTTTACCTACGCTTGAGGTACCGCAAAATACCATCAGCAATTCCTTCTGCCATTTGATCTCGGTACCAAGTTTGGCTTAACTTGGCAGCATCTTCTCTACCAGTTACGTAACCAGTTTCTACCAAAATGGCTGGCATAGAAGTTTTACGGAGTACGTAAAATCTAGCTTGCCGTATTCCTCGGTCTTTAACTTTAACTTTTTGGGTAATGCTTCTGCGGACAGTATCCGCAAGTGCTTTACCACTGTCATAGTAATAAACTTCTAAGCCGCTAATATCAGGACGACTTAAACCTAATGAATTGGCATGGATGCTGACAAATAGAGCGGCATTGCGTTGATCGGACATCACGACTCGTCCTTGGAGACTGACAAAATAGTCGGTGTTACGGGTGAGTACTGCATTGACTCCATTTTTCCGCAAAATTTCAGCGACTTTTTGACTGATAGACAAGATTACATCTTTTTCTCGCAGTCCGCCAATACCAATTGCACCTGGGTCTTTACCACCATGTCCGGGGTCAATCATAACTGTCACCTGACCTCTAGGAGCCGGACTTGGTGCTGGATTTGGCTTGGGCTTAGGAGGAACGGGAACTGGTTTAGAACCTGCAACTGGATTCGGTTGTGGAATAGGAGGTAAAACAACTGGCGGTTTGACTGCACTATTACGCTGCAATTCTAAAGATAATTTGTCTCCTCGGACATCAAGTCTTCCGAAATTAACATTAGATGCTGGCAAAATGTAGATAGCAACAGTATTTGCGTCTTGCTGTTGCATACGTACCCGCAACACAGAACTATTAGGTTTAAAATCTGGACCTTTAACAGAAGAGGCTAAGCGAGCATTGGGAATCAGAATTCTGTACATTGCAGTAGTTTTATCCCAACTGCTGGTACTTCCAGATAATGATTTATTAGCCTTGACAACTAATTTCTTGCCATTATCATCCAGTTCAACGGATTCAATTTCAGCTACAGACTTATTAACCGATCTGCTTGGTGGTGGTGATGGAGAAGGTATTGGTCGATTTACTGGTGGGTTGGGATTGCTATTTGTAGGCAATTGAGTAACTTTAGCGTTGGGTAGCAAAACTATGCCGCCAAAACTGCTAATATTAGCTCGCCAATTGGGGCTATTTCTGTTTACCCGCAACCGAATACGAGTAGTTGTTGAGTTCAATTGCTTAAATTCAACTCCTACTACACCAAAACGATTCATCGAAAATTCGCCTCGCGGTAAGCCCGACGATAGTGTAGCTCCAGAAACATCTACATTGATAAATTCTTCACCATCGCGATTAACTTCTACCCCAGATGCTTTACCACCATTTGTACGGACAAAAAAGCCGTCACCCGTTGGAAGTATTCTTTCAATTTGAGCAGTATTTTGAGCAGTATTTTGAGCAGTAGTGATTACCGTTTGATTGCTAGTAGGAGGTGGACTACTAGGTGCTGTATTACTGGTTCGTACTACGCTGTAAATACTTCTTTCGTTATTTGTGTTCTCAAGTTGTGGTGAAGGTAATTTTACTCTCCAACGACTCGGACTTACTCCTTCAAATTTGATTTGATTTGGGTCTAAAGTATAACCGGGGCTTAATTCCACCACCATGCGCGTGGTTTCGGGGTCGAATTGACCGATACGGACGTTACTAACAGCACCACCTACAGATTTTTTAAGTTGCGGACGACCAAATTCAACTCCAGGTAAATCAATTACTACGCGAGTTGGATTGAAAATTAGTTGCGCCTTCGGTTGTACAGCAGCATCAGTATTAAACTCAAGGCTATTTTGATTCGCGTCAAAATTCCAAGACTCTAGCTCAGCTGCATCCGCAGGCGACGATAACAGGGAGACAGTTAAAAAAGTCCCGGGTATTAACCAGTGTAGTTTCACAGTGCTTTCTCCTAAGTCGCATTTACGAGAGCGGTTAATCTATAAAAAGTTTCAATTCTTACTCGTACTATCAAAGCTAGAACCGTCATTAAAGATAAATATGTTACCAGTGTTGCTTGCCGGAATAGACAATTTTTTACTACTATACGTCTACAGTTGAAAACGCTTCTTGAAAAAGGACGCGGTTAGCTGTTGGCTAGAAATTGTAGCACGATAAATTCTGATTGTATGTTGTTATAGCAATAAATTCTGCGTATAAAACATACTATTTGAACCCACAAACAGATAACAAGAATCAACTATTACAGTCAATGCTAGTTAGAGATACTATGCAGGGCAAAGGCATTTTTGAAATTTTGAAATGAAGCGGTAATGAATGCACCGAGTAAAAATTATCGGCTTTAAAAGTAGTACGGTGAGATGCAAAACTTGAAAAAATATTCAAGTAATTGATGCCGAACTTTATGTAAAAAAGCTCGTAAAAATTATAATTAAAAGGGACGGAGATTTTTTGAAATAAGTTTCCGTTGGTATAATAAACACTTAAGCATCAATAATTTTATAACCGTGTTTTTTGGTTTACTGAAGTGAAAACGCTTAGATTCACAGTAATCAATCAGACTTTTTCTATATTTGCCACGATTTTGGACTATAAGATTTACAGTTATCAAAATATTAGGAAAGAAAATGGTCTTTTTTCCTTGCTGTTGTAAAGCTATTCCTTGCCCCTTCAACTTGTGAAGATGAACAAAAAACCTGGTAATCTGAGTTCGATTCAGTTTGCCCTTCACGACTAGCTTTTGGAAAATAAGGGCTGCGTAAGATCGTTTCTTGAGGTTCGGGAAACCGTAATAGAAGAGCCAAAAAGTTGGTTAGAATAGCCATCCTCGATCGCAGTTCTTAAACACTAATGCCACCTCGAAACGAGGAATCATTCCCACACCAATCGCCGGGAGCGATTAATTTGAGGTTGATTAAAAACACTAAAACCTGTGATAACTTTACTTGCGATCGCAACCCCAATCAGGAAAGTTGCCATAATTAAACCGTAACTGCTCGATTGAATACGCTTAAATCGGTCTTCGTGTCAATAGTAATAAACAAAAAATTAGCGAATATCGCCCTGTTTCTCTAGTAAGCGCTGCCAATATTCAGGTAAAACTGGAACTATTGATAGTCTCGGCAAGCGCAATAAATCAAAACCGACAAATTTTTCGTCTTGCTTGATTTGCTTTAAAGTAATAGGCTCGGTCAATTTCCGTACTGCCTGTATATTTATAACCAATCTTTTAAGATCGTTTAATTTTGGATCGGGATATGCAATACTCGCGACTCGTGCAAATCCGATAATTCTTCGTTCTTTACCAGTATGATAAATCAATGCTTCTTCACCCGTCTGCATTGTACGCATATTTTTAAGAGCAAGGGCATTTTTGACTCCATCCCATACCGCAGTCTTTTCTTTTTCTAAATCGGCATAAGAATACTCGTTAGGTTCGGTTTTCAACAACCAATTCATATCTAATTCTTTATTTGTAATTAAATCAAATCATAAATCTTTTTCTATACACGTTACCCTTTTCTTTCAAAACTGATTCAACAAACAGGAACATTGAAACTCAGTAAATACTCTAAGTAAAATATCAAAGATAATAATTTAATTAGGAGTAAAATATTATGAATAAAATGCAATTATTCGGCTATAAATTGCAGGGTTACAAAAATTTATGGAAAACTTTACCCATTGCGTTTTTAGTCAGCGTTGCTTCCGTTCAACCTGGTTGGGCAGAAGAGAAAATAATGTTAAGAACATTAACAGTTACCGGGCAAGGAGTAGAAACGATTCCTACAACTTTGTCTAAAGTGAGTTTGGGAGTGCAGGTGAACGGTAAAACAGCAAACGCCGTACAGCAAGAAGCCGCTCGTAAATCTAATGCTGTCGTAACATTACTTAAATCGCGGAATGTAGAGAAGTTAGAAACCACTGGCATCCGACTCAATCCAGCGTACAGTTACAAAGACAATGTACGCAAAGTTGAAGGTTACGAAGCTACAAATATCGTCAGTTTCCGCGTACCTACCGAAAAGGCTGGCAATTTATTGGATGAAGCGATAAAAGCCGGTGCAACGCGAATTGATAGCGTTCAATTTGTAGCTACCGAAGAAGCAACAACTCAAGCAAGACAGCAAGCACTCAAAGAAGCAACTCAAGACGCTCGAAAACAAGCCGATGCAGTTTTTTCTAGCTTGGGTTTTAAGCCGAAAGAAATAGTTAATATTCAAGTCGGAAATGCTTCTGTGCCTGAGCCAATTTTGTATCGAAATCCAGTTCCACAAGCAGCAAGTGCAGAAGCTGCGCCCACTCCTGTAGTTGGCGGGGAACAAGAAGTGGGAGCATCTGTTACTTTGCAAATTAGTTATTAGTAGTTAGTTGTTAGTAGTTAGTGGTTAGTGGTTAGTCGTTAAAATCACCGAATATTAACTTAAAATTTACGTCACCTAAAAGAGAAATTAAATATTCCAGACATTTAAATTCCCTAACCTCCTCTTTACAAGAAAGCTATCCGTGAGTTTCATAATAACCAACTACTAACCACTAACTACTAATTAAAAATGTTCTGAATCGTTATCGATCGCTTCAGTTTCGGTATCTCGCCTAGAACCTAATAACTGTAAATCGTCTACTAAAATAACTGGTGAAGAACGAAGTACGCCTGTGGAGCGATCGTTCCAGCTATCTAACTTCAGGGAACCTCTGACGGCGATTTGTTTACCCTTACGCACGTAACTATTGGCAATCTCTGCTGTTTTACCCCATAGTTCGAGGTTAAACCAATCTGGTCCGCTGTCTTTTTTACGGCGGTCTACTGCTAGTGTTAATCTACACTTGACACTACCAGAGTCAAAATATCTCATTTCGGGGTCGGTACCTACACGACCGACAAGGTGAACAACATTAATACTCATATGTTTCTGCTTTTAGTACTAGTGTACTTTTAAATGTTGATTCCTATAATAGCGGATTAGAACATATTTGACGTAGTGTTAGATAATTAACAACATAATTTATCAAATAGATGATAAAAATAACTATACCTAAATTGCAAAAGCATACTGATAGATCGATTAAATCCAAGAAGATAAAAATCAAAGGGGACCCGACATAGTAAAGATTCAGAAAAGATATATAAAAAGTTAATCTACTTTACTAGACTAAGGTCAAAAAAAATAATAGAATCCAGCACGATTGGGTATTTCCGTCGTAGTAAAAAATAACCAGAATAGGGGGCGTAGAAACGCGTGGGTCTTTTCAGTAAGTTTTCCTTGTCGCGGGATATGGGTATCGACCTGGGTACTGCTAACACTCTCGTTTATGTTTCTGGTAAAGGCATTGTACTCCAAGAGCCGTCAGTTGTTGCCATAGACCAAATTGAAAAGGTAGCGCTGGCTGTTGGAGAAGATGCTAAGAAAATGCTCGGTAGGACTCCTGGGAATGTAATCGCATTGCGTCCTTTACGCGATGGTGTAATTGCTGACTTTGATACTGCTGAGTTGATGCTGAAGCATTTTATTCAGCGCGTTAACGAGGGCAAATCTTTAGTTTTACCTAGAATTGTAATTGGCATCCCTAGTGGTGTAACTGGGGTTGAAAGAAGGGCTGTGATGGATGCTGCTTCCCAAGCAGGGGCTAGAGAAGTTTATCTAATCGATGAACCTGTAGCAGCAGCGATTGGGGCAGGACTGCCGGTAGCCGAGCCTACTGGTAATATGATTATTGATATTGGTGGTGGTACCACCGAAGTTGCAGTATTGAGTCTTCAAGGTACGGTGCTGAGCGAATCAGTACGTATTGCTGGAGATGAATTAACCGAATCAATTATCCAGTATATGAAGAAAGTTCATAACTTGGTGATTGGGGAACGTACAGCAGAAGATATCAAGATTCGTATTGGTTCTGCTTATCCAACTCATGATGATGAAGAAGCCATCATGGAAGTTCGAGGTTTACACCTACTTTCTGGTCTACCAAGAACGGTAACAATTAAAGGACCAGAAATCCGTGAAAGTATGGCTGAACCGCTTTCAGTTATTATTGAAGCGGTGAAGCGGACGTTAGAACGTACACCTCCAGAATTGGCAGCAGATATTATTGACAGGGGTATTATGCTTGCTGGTGGTGGTGCTTTGCTAAAAGGCATAGATACTTTAATCAGTCATGAAACGGGAATTGTAACACACGTTGCAGCCGACCCTTTAAGCTGTGTGGTTTTGGGTACTGGTCGCGTTTTAGAAAATTTCAAGCAGTTAGAACGGGTATTCAGCGGACGTTCTCGCAATATGTAGGAACGCGATCGCTATGTAAGATATTGGATTTTTTATACAATCCGATATCTTCTTAATTAATAAATTAAAATTCTGCTATACAAAGGTTTATATGTTTACTGTACGTCGCTGGTGGGAGCGTAAAGGATTACATTTAGGGTTATTAGTTTTAGTGGTTGGCGGTGCTGTATTTATTCGCCAAACTCAAGGTGAACTTTTGGTTGAGTTTTACGACGGTATTACTCGTCCGCTTGAGGTGTTCCAAACCAAACCAAATCAACAAGAATATCTCAAGGATGCCAAGGTACAAGAACTGCAAACTAAGATAGTTGAATTAGAAAGCCAGAATAAGAATCTCAAGGCTTTATTAAAGTATGTAGAAAAAGAACCAAAAAATGCACCTACAGTTCCGGCTCGCGTGGTTGGGCGTAGTGCAGACAACTGGTGGCAGCAGGTGACTTTGAATCGCGGTAGCCTTATGGGAATCAAATCCGGTTATATCGTTAAAGCTGAAGGCGGTTTGGTAGGGTTGATAGACAGCGTAACTCCCAATACTAGCCGCGTGCTGTTAATCAGCGATATGAATTCACAAGTAGGGGTAAATGTTAGCCGCACTGGAGCTAAAGGTATTTTACGAGGAGATGGTTCTGATGATGCAGTATTGGAATTTTATGAGAAAGTTCCAAATGTAAAACCGGGAGATGTGGTTTCTACATCAACTTATAGTTCTAAGTTTCCTTCGGGCGTACCTATAGGAAAAATAAAATCATTAGATTTAAAGAGACTTCCCGCATCAGTTGCAATAGTAGAGCTTTTCCCGCCGATTCGTTCTCTTGACTGGGTAACGGTTAATCCCAAGCCAGCCGTACCAGCACCAAAAAATTAAGATATAAGATACACCGTAAGTAAGATGAAAATTCTCAAATATCGGGAGAAGAAGAAACAAACTTCTGCACAGCCTCCATCCCGACGCAAAAAACCTAAAAAACGCATCAAACCTATTTCTCGCTGGCATCCTAGCTTGCGTCAAATGACCGATTGGGGAATAATCGCTGCGTCTGTATTATTATGTTTATTTCTGTTACCGAATCGCTTTCCCGGTATGGAATTGTTGGGAATTGGCGCTAACTGGCTGTTAATTTGGGTTGTGGCTTGGAGTGTCAAGCGATCGGCGTTTCAAGGTGCTTTTGCGGGCATAGTTTTAGGTTTGCTTCAAGATGGAATGACATCATCCCAACCAACTCATGCTTTAAGTTTGGGCTTGGTAGGTTTTTTAATAGGTTTGTTTCAAAAACAGCGTTTTATCCAAGAAGATTTTATTTCTATTGCTTTAATCGTCTTCGTGATGGCTATTTTATCGGATACGATTTTTGCTTTGCAGTTGATTGCAACAGGTACTGCTAGCTCAGATGTGATTTGGGCATATTACAAAAAAGTGACTCTAGCTTCCGCTATTCTTAGCAGTCTGTGGGCACCCGTAGTTTACTATCCTTTAAATCGTTGGTGGCAACAGTTGAAGTTAGCCGAGCAATCGATTTAATTTGGCATGGGGCATTGGGCATGGGGCATGGGGCATTGGGATAGCTCACAAAGTTAGGAGTAGCGAGTAGCAAGTAGTGACTTGGAAACTAATTTCTCCTTGTCTCCCCATCCCCCCATCCCCCCATCTCCCCATCTCCAATTAAAGGAGGAAGGAATCCCGGTTAAGACCGATCGATTCCTTCCTCCTTAATTTTGTGGGAATATTTTTTTGGAATTTCTTGTGCTGGTGGCAATATGGATGCAAGGATTGATTAAAGTTTTTATATCGCAGGCTTTTATCGGGTTTGTGTCAATTTATCTGACTGAATTGATACTTTTGTTTCCTAATTTAGATAGAAAATTGATTATATTTACGCAAAAACCAAAACGCAAGTTCTCTTTATTATGAACAATTCTCCTGCCAACCATAGTGCAGATAAATTGATATCTAATACCCAAAAAGAAAAAGAAGATGAATTAAAATTGCGATCGCCAGTTGGAAGCGATTTCGATAAAAGGATGATGCAGCGCTGTTTGGAACTGGCTCGTCGTGCTTTGGGACGTACTTCACCAAATCCAATGGTAGGAGCGGTTATTGTTAAAGATGGCGAAATTATTGGAGAAGGTTTTCATCCCCGCGCTGGCGAACCTCATGCGGAAGTTTTCGCGCTCAGAGCCGCTGGGGAAAATGCTCGTGGAGCCACTATTTATGTCAGCTTAGAACCCTGCAATCACCACGGACGTACTCCCCCCTGTTCTGAAGCTTTGGTTGCCGCTGGTGTGGCAAAAGTTGTAATAGGTATGGTAGATCCAAATCCGCTAGTCGCCGGAGGTGGAATTAACCGTTTACAAAGTGCTGGAATAGAAGTACTTTCCGGAGTAGAAGAAGAAGCTTGTCGCAAGTTGAATGAAGGTTTTATTTATCGCATTCTTTATAAAAAGCCTTTGGGTATCTTGAAATACGCTATGACTTTGGATGGTAAAATTGCCACTACCACAGGTCATAGTGCTTGGGTAACAAATCAAGATGCCCGCAATGCAGTTAGACAGTTACGGGCTGAATGTGATGCTGTTGTTGTTGGCGGAAACACTGTACGTCAAGATAATCCCCGTCTAACTTCTCGCTTGACAGAAGCGCACAATCCCCTACGAGTAGTCATGAGCCGGAGTCTCGATCTACCCACACAAGCACATCTTTGGCAAACACGGGATGCTCCTACAGTTGTATTAACAGAAGCTGGAGCCAACCCAGATTTACAAGAAATTTTACGAAAACAAGGCGTAGAAGTAGTGGAATTATCCCCACTCACACCCGAAAAAGCAATGACTTATCTATATGACTTGGGTTTTTGTAGCGTGCTGTGGGAATGTGGAGGAATCTTAGCAGCAAGTGCGATCGCTTCTGGAGCTGTACAAAAAGTCTTAGCATTTATAGCCCCGAAAATTATTGGTGGGAGTAATGCTCCGACACCAGTAGGAGATTTAGGTTTTACTACAATGACTCAAGCGCTATCTTTGGAACGTGTAGAGATGAGAATTGTAGGTTCTGATTGTTTGGTGAGCGGATACTTACCGAGCGGCGATCGCTAATTATTTTCGATGAATGTAGCGTGGGTTGTTTGTCAAAATCTGGTGATGATTTTTGAACAAGTTCATCTGTACGTTGATTGTAAATTGTGTTGGCGTTCATAGGCTATATCGCGGATAAGAGGAAGTCGGGATTGAATGTAATCGCAAAGAAAATCGGCTTCGCAGCAATCTAGCGATGCTTGGTTTTTTGTTTGTTTTGCTAACAACTCAACCAAGCTTGCATCATCCATTTGCAACAAAGTCTTGGTTTGGGTTTTTTCAACCACCGTCCAAAGTTGACGCATAATTTTAGGAGTCATTAGACCTCTATTTCATGAAATTTTGATTGGTTGTTTTCAGGATACACAATTTAAACAGTAATGTCCGGTATTAAGGCACGACCTGAAACAGGTGTTATAAAAAACTTAATATATTGAGTTATTAGTTGATAAATTTTAAGAATTAACTATTCTACAAAGCTATGCGATCGCAAACAAATGAGAGATTGGATAAGTTTTCTAAATTAGTATTAATATTTTGTGATTTAAAATACGAATAAACTGAGGATAAAGTTTACAACTTTTATTAATTTACTCTTAATTAGTATATTCATAAAAGTTCACTAAAACTGAGTATATACTATCGTTTCATAATAAATATTTGTAAACAAGTAACAATTAAGGTCTTTCAAACAGTTTAATCATGAAGTCAATAGTAAAGAGTTTTTCAATAGCTAATGAAAGTTAAGAATGTTTACATTTAGCTAGCGATACTCAGAATTAGCCGATTCGTTCGATAAAGAAATGGTATTCCTAAATAATTTACAAAAATGAAAAAACCTGTTATTTGAACAATGTTAGTTTTCTCAAAAGCTAAAATTATTACAATTAATATTTTTGACAATTTGGACAATAATAATACCGCCTTCCGGCAGTAATTTCTTTAATAATAGAAGTGCTGCAAATATAGCAGGGTTTATTTTCGCGTCCGAATACCCAGTGACGGTATTCCTGTCGCTTGTATCCCTTTGCTTTCAATTCTGCTGCTAACTCTAAATCATTAGTAATACCGTTATGATAAGATTGTTTGGGAACGGCGATCGCTGCTTGGGCAAGTTGTTGTAACTGTTTATTGTTGCAATCTATTGGACGTAAAATAGGATGTACTTTTGCAACAAATAAAACTTCGCTACGTAAATAATTACCATTGCCTGCAAGAAAATGCTGGTCAAGAAATAAAGTAGCAAAACGCTTTTTACAAAATTTTTTATCCTGTAACCTATTAATTACTTGTTCTAAATTCAGTGCTTCATCTAAAATATCGGGACCAAGACGATTGAGAAACGGATGAAGTGCTAATTCGTCTTTATTTAAAACTTCAATATCGGAAGCACTATATAATAATGCTGAATTTTGTTGATTGTGAATTGCTAAACGTAACTGACGGTTAGTTTTAGGATAATCGTAAGCTTTACGCACCATCCACTTACCGTAAAGTTGATTGTGACTGTAAATAGTAAGCTCGTTATCGAAGCGAATCAACATTGCTTTACCTTTAGTGTTTATTGTTGTGATGCGATGGTGTTTTAATTGCGATTCATATGGTTTGAGACGTTCAAATGCAAAGAATATTTCTTCTACGGGAGAGTGAGTTACAGCAGAAGAAATTTTGTCTGCTGCTTGTTTGATTTCTGGTCCTTCTGGCATAAAGTTTTAGTAATAGATATTTGAACTGTTATGAATAGTTATCAACTAATTCTATAAACTCTTTTAAAACTTTTGTATATCTTTCCCCAGCTACATAGGTAAAATCATTATGATTCGCTTCTTCTACCCATAAAGAAAGTTTTGGTGGAGGTGCTTGCTGGAATAATTTTTCGCTGTGATAGAAAGGAACAATATCATCAATTTTTCCATGCATTATTAATACCGGACATTTGACTTTTTTAATCTTTTCTAAATTAGGAAATCTATCAAATGCTAAAAGCCGAAAAGGTACTTTAACTTTAAATGCTGAAATGAAAGTACTTTCGGTAATTAAACCAGTAACTGGTTTTCGAGCAGCTAAATCTATTGCCGAACCTCCTCCGACGGAACGTCCAAATACTATTATTTGTTGGGGTGGTATTTTTAATTGCTGGGTTAAATAATTGTAAGCCGTATCAATATCTTTATAAGCATTTTTTTCCGAGGGTTTTTCTTCACTGGTACCATAGCCGCGATAATCGTAAGCAAAGACGCTGAAGCCAATATTTTCTAATTCTTCTAATCTGGGCTGGATAGTGCCTAAATCGGATGCATTACCATGAGCAAAAAGGATTGTGTATTTTGCGTTGGGGTTTAATAAGTGAATTGCGGAGAGTTTGGTTCCATCTTCGCTGGTTAGTTTGATTATTTCGTTAGTATCTTGATAGCTAGAAGGTTGAGGTAAGAAAATCATGCTATCTGCTTGGAAGTAGATGTAGATAGCGAAGGTTAGGTAGATGAAGATAATGGTTGTTATCATTCGTTTTATGGGCAAGGGATTAATCATATAGAAACTGCTGGTGGGTTTAGACGGTGAAAAATGCAGTCAGTGTTATGAATGCTTACCATGTCCCGAAAATATTAATATTCCTGAAGTATTGCGGTTGGGGAATTTAGCAGTTGCATACGATATGACAGATTACGGAAAATATCGCTACAGTATGTTTGAAAATGCGGGACATTGGTTTTGGGGGATGAAAGGCGATCGCTGTACCGAATGCGGGGAATGTTTACCCAAATGTCCCGAAGAGTTGGATATTCCAGCTTTGTTGAAAGATACTCATTACAAGTTGAAGGGGAAAGAAGGGAGGAGACTTTGGGAGTGAGGAATTTTGGATTTTAGATTGTTATTTTATAGATAAAAGCGATTATTTCAGTTTATTTTATTCCCAATCATGCAAATAACACAACAGCGCTATTACACTCCCGAAGAATATCTCGATTTAGAAGAAACTGTTAATAACAAAAGCGAATATATTGACGGAGAAATTATTCCGATGGCTGGTGCATCTACAAATCATAATCGTATAGCGGGTAATTTATATTCTGCTGCTAACTTTGCTTTTAGAAAACAAAATTATGAAGCTTTTATCAGTGATGTGCGTTTGTGGATACCCAAACGACGAATTTATACTTATCCTGACGTGATGATTGTAGCAGGTGAAGCGGAGTATTATAATAATCGCACGGATACAATTTTAAATCCACAGGTGATTATAGAAGTTTTATCAAAATCGACTAAAGGTTATGACAAAGAAGGTAAATTTGAAACTTATCGTACAATCGAATCTTTTCAAGAATATCTGTTAATTGACCAAACTAAAATTCGTGTCGAGCAATATTCTAAAACTGGAAAGAAAAGATGGGTAATGCGCGAATACGATGAGGAAGATGAGAATATTGTTTTTAATAGCGTACCTTTTGAGATTACGCTGCAAGATTTGTATAACAAGGTTAAGTTTGAAGTGGTTGAGTTGAAGAGTGATGGTGATGATGGGGTTTAACTATAAAACGTATTTTTCAATAGCATTAAGTGAAATAATCTGTGAAAGAACATAATATTTATCCGCTTTTTAAATGCCTTCATACATTAGAAGATCATCCAGAACATATAAATTGTTTAACTATTAGCTCGGATGGACAAATTCTTATAAGTAGCTGTTACTCTATTCTTAGAGTTTGGGATTTATCCAAAGGTGAGCTAATTTGTCAATCAAAGCATCTCTATAAATACACTATAGGATTTAATGTAATCGTTAATCCGGATTTAGAAACGTTTATTAATGATTATAATGGTTGTATTGAAATATCTGATTTATTAACGGGAGAATCATTTAAACGTTTTCAAGTAGTATATTCTGCTGCTTTGGCTATTAGTCCCGATGGAAAAACTTTGTTTGTTGGTGGGAGTTTAGAAGATGAAAAGACTATATCTATATGGGATTTACCAACAGGTAAACTTATTCGTAAGCTAAATGGGCATACTTACAAAGTTAATTTTCTCATAATTAGCCCTGATGGGAAAACTTTAATTAGTCAAGTTCATAATTACGAAACTAAAGTATGGAATTTGCAAACATATCAAGAAATTCCTACCTTTAACATAACTCGTCGCCAAGTCATCGATTCTATTGCAATTAATTCTGATGGAAAGCTTATTGTTAGTGGTAGTAAAGATGGCTGTCTTAAAGTTTGGGATTTGATCGCAAACCAGATAATTCGTAGTTTTGATATAAAATATCATAGCGTTCGATATCCGGAGTTAGTACCTACTACAATGACTCCTGACGGAAAGATTTTTGTTTGTGTTGATAATGAAAATATAAAAGTTTGGGATATAGAAAATGCTGAGGAGCTTCACACTTTAAAAGGACATTTATCTCAAGTTAAACGTGTTGCTATCAGCCCTGATGGATTTACAATTGTTAGCTATAGTGAAAATGAAGGTATGAAAGTTTGGGGATTGCCATAATTTAACGCGATACAATCACTATGGTGTTACCTCACTTCTTAGAATATGATGAAAACTGATTATTTCCAGATTCCCTAACTTTTTACATCTGCTGTTAAGTATAAATCTGCCGTCTTCTACCTCACTAACTCATAATTAAAAAATAGACTTACTTCAAGTACCTATGAAAACTACTAAAATCATCCAGTTCCTACCAAATTTAAGTACCAGCGAACGTTTACAAATTGCTGAAGCTGCTTTGCTACTAATTCGTCAAGAACAAAATTTACTTACAAGGGAGGAGCAAAAACAACAGTTAGCTTTGGCTGCAATGACAGCAATTTCTGATTATGCTCCAAAAGGAGAATTAAATATTTTTAGTGCTATCGAAAGTGAAGAATTTTACGAATATTAAAGTGATGAGTTAATTGACAAGCATTATTTGAAATTAATTAATACTTAATCCAAGTTTCTTTTCCCACCACCAACGCTACAATCACAATGGTGTAATCAAACTCCCCCCCAATCCGCGATGACAACCAACTCCCCACAAATCCCTCAACTTCTCGCTCCTGCTGGTAATTGGGAATGCGCTAAAGCTGCTGTAGAAAACGGTGCTGATGCGATTTACTTTGGTTTAGATAAGTTTAACGCGAGAATGCGAGCGGAAAATTTCACGGAAGCAGATTTACCGGAGTTAATGCAGTTTCTCCACCTCCGAGGTGTGAAGGGTTACGTTACTTTAAATACTCTGGTTTTCCCCCAGGAACTTAAGCAAGCACAGCGCTACATTCGTGCAATTATCACCGCTGGAGTTGATGCGGTTATCGTTCAAGATGTCGGTATTTGTCGTTTGATTCGCCACTTCTCACCCGACTTTCCCATCCATGCATCTACGCAGATGACGGTAACTAGTGCTGCTGGGGTGGAATTTGCGAAGGAGCTTGGTTGTAATTTGGTAGTGTTGGCGCGGGAATGTTCGATTCAGGAAATTAATAAAATACAGCAGCAGACAAAAGAAACCTTACCTTTGGAAGTATTTGTTCACGGTGCTTTGTGCGTTGCTTATTCCGGACAATGTTTGACTAGTGAAGCCTTGGGAGGGCGTTCGGCTAACCGTGGTGAATGTGCCCAAGCTTGCCGGATGACTTACGAGTTGATCGCAGATGGGGAAGCTGTTGAGTTGGGCGATCGCAAATATCTACTTAGTCCTCAAGATTTGTCTGGGTTGGAAGTTTTGCCGGATTTGGTTAAGTCTGG
Organism: Rivularia sp. (in: cyanobacteria); assembly: GCA_965234645.1. Lineage (GTDB taxonomy): Bacteria > Cyanobacteriota > Cyanobacteriia > Cyanobacteriales > Nostocaceae > Rivularia. The sequence goes on from OZ248344.1 coordinate 3,556,068, forward strand.
TGTCAGTTGTTTGAAGATTGAAGGACGTTTGAAGTCGCCGGAGTATGTAGCGAATGTAACTAAGGTTTATCGCTCGGCTTTGGACAGGTTAGAGGTTGAGATCCCCCCTAGCCCCCCTTATAAAGGGGGGGAGAAGAAAGGGGAGAAAAAAGCCCCCCTTCTTAAGGGGGGTTGGGGGGATCGAGAAAAATACAATCTGGAAATGGCATTTTCGCGGGGAATTTATACGGGATGGTTTGAGGGAATTAACAATCAAGAATTGGTTCACGCTCGGTTTGGTAAGAAGCGTGGGGTTTATTTGGGAGAAGTAACTCGTATCAACAAAGAAAAGGTAACTATTAAATCCGTTGCCAAATCCGTTGCCAAATCCGTTGCCAAATCCGTTACACCAATCAAACCCGGTGATGGTGTTGTGTTTGATTGCGGGCACCCGGAAGCGAAGGAGGAAGGTGGCAGAATTTATGAAGTAGAAAATCTAGGTAAGTATGTTGTACTAACTTTTGGCAAAGGTAATTTAAATTTAAGACGAATTCATGTTGGTGATAAATTATGGAAAACTTCAGATCCCGAACTTGATAAGCAGTTAAGACAAAGCTTTGCAGGAGATAATCCTAAGTTTGTGCGTCCGATTGATGTAGAAGTACATGGGGAAGTTGGACAAAATTTAGTGGCGATCGCTCGCGATGAAATCGGTAATTTAGTCAAGGTTGAATCTGGAATTTTATTAGTAGAAGCCCATAATAAACCTTTAACTACAGAACGCTTACAAGAACAATTCGGACGTTTGGGTAATACTGCTTTTTGTTTAAATGAGTTGACAAATTGCATCACTGGTGAGTTGATGTTGCCTGTCAGCGAATTAAATAAAATGCGTCGGGAAATTGTTGTTAAGTTAGAAGAGTTAAGAAGTCAGCCTAAAAGATGGGTAGTTAATGAAAATGCTTCTTTGAAAAATTTACAAGATTTTTCTGTTGGTTCTCAAGATTATGGATTAAAAAACCGCAGAGAGCGCAGCGAAAAGTGTGGTCTTGGGGGTTTCCCCCATGAACAACTTTTCAAGACAGAGTACGCAGAGGAAAGAGATAAAGAGAGAGGTATATTTTTAAATCAAGAGTTTGTTGAAAGTAGTTCTGCAAATTTAATCGTTTTAGTTAGAAATTTAAATCAATTAGAAGCAGCATTAAAAACCGGAATTAAAACCATATATTGCGAATTTGAAGACCCCAGAAAGTATAAAGAAGCAGTAGATAAGGTCAAAGGTTATAGGTTAGAGGTCAAAGGTGATTTTCTCAATCCTCAAATTTGGGTAGCACCTCCGAGAATTAGCAAACCTTCGGAAAACTGGATTTTACAACAGGTAATTGCTTCTAATGCTGATGGTTATTTGATTCGGAATTATGACCATTTAAAGTTCTTTGCTGAAGAAAGATGTATTGGGGATTTTTCGCTGAATGTTGCTAATCCTTTAACAGCGGATTATTTGAAAAACCGTTTTAATTTAGAACGTCTTACCGCTTCTTACGATTTAAATATTCATCAACTTCAAGACTTATTAAAAACCTCTCCTCCCGATTGGTACGAAGTAACAATACATCAACATATGCCGATGTTTCACATGGAACATTGCGTTTTTTGTGCTTTTCTTTCCGACGGTACCGACTTCCGCAATTGTGGAAGACCTTGCGAAGAATATGAGGTGAAAATTAAAGATAGAGTCGGAACCGAACACGTTTTACAAGCTGATGCTGGTTGTCGAAATACGGTTTTTAACGGTACTGCTCAAACTGGTGCGGAATACGTACACAAACTTTTAGAATTGGGTTTGCAAAACTTTCGGATTGAATTTGTTAACGAAAGTCCCGAAGAAGTCGAGCAAACTATATATAGATATCAACAGTTAGTTAATGGTGAAATAAAAGGTACGCAATTGTGGCGAGAATTGAATTTACAAAGTCAATTGGGTGTGACTCGCGGAAGCGTTGTGAGTTAATTTATTAGTATGTAAAAAAGTGATAATTATCAAATGAAACAATTAACTAGAATTACCTTTAACCCAGAAGTCATGGGAGGCAAACCTTGTATTCGAGGTATGCGTGTCACTGTAAGTACAATTGTCGGCTTAATGGCTAACGGACATACTCCAAAAGATATTCTCAAAGCTTATCCCTATTTAGAATCTGAAGATATCTATGAAGCGCTTTCTTATGCTGCATGGCGTACAGAAGAAATAGAAGTACCTCTTGCTATGTCATGAAAATTTTAATCGATATGAACCTTACACCCAATTGGGTAAATGTTCTCGAATCTTCTGGTTTTGAAGCTGTACATTGGTCAACCGTTGGCGACCCTGCTGCAAAAGACAGTACAATCATGAAGTGGGCTGTCCAAAATGGCTATATAGTTTTTACAAATGACTTAGATTTTGGTACTTTACTTGCTACTACTCAAGCTAATGCACCTAGTGTTATTCAGGTTAGAAGCCAAGATATATTACCAACCAGTATCAAAGATTTAGTTATAAATTCACTCCATCAATTTCACACAGAATTAGAAGAAGGTGCCTTAATAACAATAGACGAAGCACGTTCAAAAGCAAGAATTTTACCAATCAAAAGAAGATAATATCGATCGCATACTTAATTTAATTTAGCCAGTCTCAAAAACCTTTCTCAAAGAAAGCATAGAAGAACTGAAGTATTTTGCACAAGAAGGTGTTTTACATCCCCGTAAGTTAGAAGCTCAACAAAAGTATCAGTTAAAAAGCGCTTGATAGAGAAAGCATTGGAGATTTCGACGGGTTTAAAGGTACTTGGATCTGCGATATTTGTGAGCGAGCATTCCTGTGGCACAATTTCACGGACAATAAATATAAGTTTCCAATTACCAGGATAAAACTCATGGCGATTTCCATGTATCAAGCTTGTGTACCTCCGCTTGTTCGCTCGCTGAATAACCTTGCAGCGATTCTTGAAAAAGCTGCTGCTCATGCTGAAGCCAAAAAAATCGATCCTTCTGTACTGATTGGTAGCCGTTTGTATCCAGATATGTTTCCTTTAGTTCGGCAAGTTCAAGTTGCCTCAGACATTGCTAGAAGAGGTGCAGCAAGATTAGCGGAATCGGAAGCACCGAAAATTGAAGATAATGAAACAACTTTTCCCGAACTAATCGCTCGTCTTCAAAAAACCACTTCTTACCTAGAAACTTTGACACCCGATCTCATTGATGGCTCGGAGGAAAAATCGATTTCTCTTCCAGTTGGTAAAGAGACTATGACTTTTAAGGGAATGCCCTATTTGCTTTACTTTGTTCTACCCAACGTCTATTTCCATGTCACAACTGCTTATGACATTCTCAGACATTGCGGAGTAGAACTAGGGAAAATGGACTTTCTAGGACAACCAGAGTCTTAAATCATTGATATAAGTTGGGGTATGCACAAGAAATTTCTTGAGCTACCCCTAAAAACTTTTGCAAAATTGCCGATACATCATTTTTTCGCCAAATCATCGCAATACTAACTTGCGGTGTTTCTTCAACAAAAGATTTATAAACTACTCCCGTGCGTTGCAGATTTTGTAATGATTCTGGAACGATCGCAACGCCTATTTCAGCCGCAACTAAACTAACTATAGTTTGCATTTGAATCGCTTCTTGAGCCAATTGAGGACTAAACTCAACCTGCTGACAAAAGCTAATAATTAAATCGTAAAGTCCGGGGGCTAGAAAACGAGGAAATAATATAAATGATTCATTCTTCAAAGATTGCAAACTGACTTTATCAAGATTCGCTAAAGGATGATTTTGAGGAAGTGCGATTACCTTCGGTAGAGCTTCGCTTAACGCCAATGATTCTTGGAAAATTATCTTTGATTCATAAGTATTTTCATCTACAGGCGGACGCACAAAACCAACATCAATTCTTCCCGATTGCAACCAACGTAATTGTTCATCTGTAGTTAATTCGTGCAATTCTAAATTTATGCTGGGATTGTTATTCCGAAAATGTAATAAGAAATCTGGCAAAATATTATAAGCTGCCGAACTTACAAAACCGATAACCAACTGTCCGATTTCTCCCCGACTAATTTGTCTTCCTAAAAAGATTGCTTGTTCTAGCTGTCGAAAAATTTGCTGTACTTCAACAAGAAAAACCTTTCCCGCTTCACTCAATTTCACCTTGCGTTTAGTACGATGAAATAATTCAAAACCTAATTCCGTTTCCAACTGGCGGATTTGTTGACTTAAGGGAGGTTGAGCAATATGTAACCTCTCCGCAGCCCTGCCAAAGTGCAATTCCTCAGCCAAAGTTACGAAATAACGCAGGTGTCGTAGTTCCATTATTTTAAGGTCAAAGGTTGATTTTCTAATTCCACTGTTTGCAATATATATTTTTTATGTATTAATAGTGCATCAAATATATATTGGACAGAATTAAAAACCTTTTTTATGCTGAATAATATCGCTGTTGTAAAAACAAATAATTCACTCCAAATGAATCAAACACCAACATCCAATTACGATTGGAATAGTTCGCTGTACCAAGAAAAACACGCTTTTGTTTGGCACTACGGCGAAAATTTATTACAACTACTCAATCCACAGCCAAACGAGCGAATTTTAGATTTAGGATGCGGCACCGGGCAATTAACGGCGAAAATTGCGGAAGCTGCTGCTGAGGCGATCGGAATTGACAGCGCACCTGAAATGATTGAGCAAGCACAGCAAAATTATCCTCAATTAAAGTTTCAAGTTGCCGATGCAAAGAATTTTCAGTTATCCCAACCCGTAGACGCTGTTTTTTCTAACGCCGTACTGCATTGGATTCCCCAAGCAGATGAGGTAATAACTAGTATTAACAAATCGCTTAAAATAAATGGTCGTTTTATTGCAGAATTTGGTGGAAAAGGTAATATTGAATCAATTGTCAAAGCTTTATATAACGCATTAGAAAAAATTGGCGTTAAAAATCCGCAAAATCTAAATCCTTGGTACTTTCCCAGCATCGGCGAATACGCTTCAAAGTTAGAAAAACAAGGTTTTGAAGTTAGCTACAGTTACTTATTTTCTCGTCCAACTTTACTACAAGACAAAGATGCTGGTTTAGCAAACTGGATAAAAATGTTTTGTGGAAATTTCTTTCAAGGGTTATCGGAAGAAGAAAAAATAATGGTAATTCAAGATGTAGAAAAGCAGTTAAAACCAAAGTTATATCAAGAAGGAAATTGGTTTGCAGATTATAAGCGCATTCAGATAGAAGCAATAAAAAGGGAATAGGGCATGGGGCATTGGGCATTGGGCATTGTAAATAATTTATTCCTAGTTAATTCTTAAAACTCCTAACTCCTAACTCTCTCTCCATCTCTTACCTCAGCGTACTCTCTCTTGAAAAGTTGTTCATGGGGGAAACCACGCCACTTCTCTCAACGCGGGGAACCCGCGCACGAGAGTGGCTCCCCAAGACCACACTTTTCGCTGCGCTCTCTGCGGTTTATAGAATCAATAATTCCTAACTCCTCACTCCTCACTCCTCACTCCTAACTTTTGTTCACATGGAATCAATAATCTTTTTATTCTCCGCATCATTACTTGCAGGAATCGTTAATGGTGTCGCTGGTGGCGGTGGTTTGATTGCTTTTCCGGCACTTTTGATAGCGGGAGTACCTGCGATTAATGCTAATGCTACCAATGCAGCAGCACTTTGGTTTGGTACAGTTGCGAGTACTGTCGCTTATCGTCGCGAATTTTCCAGTAAACGGGACTCATTACTATTACTAAGTTTGGTTAGCGTTGTGGGAGGAATATTTGGTGCTTATTTACTTTTACACACATCCCCAGCTAAGTTTTCCGCTTTAATTCCATACTTAATGCTGATAGCAACGCTATTGTTTATTTTCAGCCAACCGTTAATGAAATGGTTAAACAAACGCAGTCAAAATTCAGATCCTTTTCGTTTACCATTATTTATCATTTTGCTTTTACAGCTAGCGATCGCAATTTATGGAGGATACTTTGGTGGTGGTGCTGGAATCTTGATGTTAGCTGTATTAAATCTTATGGGTATACAAAATATCAATGCTTTGAATGCTTATAAAACTTGGTTATCTACCTGTTTAAATGCAGCAGCTATTATTTATTTTATTATTGCAAATAAAATTGTTTGGTTTGAAGTCATTGTCATGGCTTCAGGTGCAATTATTGGCGGTTACAGCAGCGCTTCTCTAGCACGTAAAATACATCCATTTTGGATACGCAGTTTTATCATCGGCGTTGGTTTAAGTATGACTTGCTACTTTTTTCTGCGACATTAAAATAAAAGTTAAATATTAACTAGAGGTTAATTAGTATAATTGGAAAACCATATTTCGAGATTATAATAAAAAGGGAACACTTCTGTATCAAAAGTAAGTCAATATATTTTAAATTATTTATTAGCAATTCATGATGCGTAAGTTTTATTTAGTTTTTAGTATCTTTATTACTACATTTTCAATATTTACCGTTCAGTTTGCCCAAGCGCAATCTCGAATTCCCGCACCTTCTCAAGCGCCGTTGGAGCTAGATTTATTAACTAATCCTAAAGGTAACGTAATTACGGCAGATACTATTTATCAAAAACAGTTAACCGTTCCTAGTTTATGGTGGGCGCAAGAACAATCTGAAAACAAACTTTTAGATAACTGGATAGCATATCCTGCTAATAATTCTCAACCGGGAAGAGTTGATTTGATTGTTAACGAACAAATTTGGAACGCACTTGAGGGTATAGAACTTTATAGTTTTGTCAATCGCTTGGGTAGCGTAGCACGAACTTACGGTTACAATATTCGCGTTTTTAACTACGAAAAAGAACTGTTAGGAACTTATACCTGTAATTTAAATTTAACTACACCTTTGTGCAACATTAAAATGAATACCACAGGTCTTTTATAACAATTATCAATTATCAATAAACAATCGATAATTGATATCAACCTTTAACCTGTTTTCATTTGATTAAATAAGGTATTATACTGCTCGGTAGTTGATCTAGATAAAGGAAGTAAAAATTCACTTTTATCGAATTGAGGATTCGGTAATAAAAGTTTTTGTAACGGTTGGGGAATATCGGATGCTTTTATATCTGTAGAAATTGGGGAGTTAGCTTTGGTAAGTAAAGCGATTTGTTTTGCAATATCAGGCTCCCAGCAAAAATCAATCCATTCATGCGATAAATTTTCTTGAATATCTACAGGTTGTACCCACAAATCCGCCCAAAGTGCAGTTCCCTCCTTTGGAACAATTACGCTAAGTTGGGGATAACGTCCAAGTATAGAAACAATATCATTTGACCAACCTACTGCTAACCATGTATCTCCAATAATTAAAGGTTCGAGATAATTGGTTGAATCATAAAATTTAACCTGTTTACTTAATGTTTGTAATTCCTCTTTTAAAGATGGAACTTCCTGTAAATTCTCAGTGTTGTAAGATTCGCCTAATTTTTTTAACGTCAAACCCACAACTTCCCGTGGCTGATTGAGTAAAGAAATCCGTCCTTTTAATTCTTCGCGCCACAAATCGCTCCAATCTTGCAATTCCCAATCAAATTTTTCTAACTTGTCGCGACGATAAACAATTACCGTATTACCCCAACGGTAAGGTGCAGCCCAAATTTGTCCTTGCTTGTCTACAAAACCTTGACTATTCCGCTCTACCAACTCCTGCCATTTCGGGGATAATTTAGACCAATTTTTTAGTTGTTCGCGAGATAATGGTTGAATAAGTTTTTGCTCAATTGCCTCTTTCAACCAAAAATCTCCCAAAGTCAATAAATCAATGTTTTTTGGTTGAGATTTGCCAAGCAATCGGGAGATATCAAACCCGCCAGCTTTTTTTCCCGGCTCTTTAGCTTTCTTGGAGCTTTTCAATTGCTTAAATAATTCCCGCAATTGTACCACCGGCGAGAATTTTAACTGCACCTTCTGCGATAAACTTTTTTGAACTTCATTCTGAAATTCTTTGAGAATCCTTCCTGGAATAGAACCTTTGAGTACCTGTACAGTTAATCGGGGCTGTTTGGAAGCATTACACCCTACAAGCAGTTGCGAGATTAGGAGTGTAGATGTACCGAACAAAAATGAACGTCTACGCATTTATTTTGTTTTTAGATTTGAAATGCAGCAATTATATACATTCTAAGAACTGCTTTAAAGATTGTAACTAATACCGAAACGTAAACTGGCAACATCATAGCCCGCTACTGTATTTGATGTATCTTTAGTTTTAATTATCTATCCTGCAACATTTCTGATTTATTTTTCTCACAATTAATACAATACTTAGGCACTAAAACGGAATTTTTACAGAGCTTTAGGAATATGGCAGTATTTATTTAACTTTAATTTTTTCTATATATACCCGATGTAACATAAGATTTCATAAAAATATCCGCGATCGCTCGTTATGTGTAATATTTTAGACCGTGGAGCCTTCTTTGTTCTATATACGTTGTAGTAAAAAATATTGAGGATGTTTATTCCCTTTCAAAGGGAAGATACTAAACTAAATTTTTTACAAATAAATGGTGAGCAACTAATTTAAAGAGTGTTTAGATTTATTACTAGTTGATGAATTAAGTATCGACTTATAAAACAAAAACCTAAAAGTTAAATAAATCATAAGTATAGTTAACTTTAGCAATAGAAAGAATAATATAGATCAACATATTGAACGAGGGTATGAAATGGAGCAGTTAAAACTTCAGGTATTAAGTTTGAGTAATAAGCTCGACGACCTTTATCAGGTGATTGAGCAGTTAGATGGTAAAGTTTCTCAAACTTTGGCTGAGTGTAATTTAGCAAAAGCCTGCCAGGGTGCAGAACCCGATGAAAAAGTTAGCGATTTGGGAAATTATCAGTTAAAAGGATCGATTCGTTTAAATTCCGGATTAGAACACAAAGACGTATTAGTAGACGATGTTTATCTAGACGGGAGTCTTGAAGCAGGAGATAAACAACTAACGCCAGATATTCAAATTCAAAGACTTACAGCACAACTAACAGCAGCATACAATCGCATTGCTGCTTTAGAAGAGCAATTATTACTCAAGAGAATCAATTCCTAACCAAAATAGTTTAATATAATGAAATTTAAGCTTTTTCAACCGAAATACCAGGGTCGGGACTGCTTCCGCCACGTAAATTCCTACGTTTGCCAATAACGGTCCAATTGGGCTTCAATTGCTCCGATGAGTTGTTGCTGCTGCCAATTTTCGCTCAAATAGGCAGCAATGCAAGCACCTCCAGCACCCATACCCTCTTTAACAAAGCCTTGTTCGTAAGCTTGTAATTGAATATAGCGAGAATTATTAAAACATAGCTCAGTAGCTATTAGAGATGGTGTTACGACGCTTTTTCTACCTATCTGCTGGGCTAATTCTGTTGTTTTACCACTAGAATCTTCTGCAACCCAGCGAGTAGTACCAACAACAACTTCTTCCGGTTGCCAAGACAAATTATAAAATTTCGCGATCGCACTTGCCAAAGCAAACACAGCCAGCATTTGCGTACCGCCAGCAAGCATTACACCACCATCACGACTAGCAGCGATCGCCATTCCAGCCACAGCAACCTGCATCGGATCTCCCACCGCAGCCACAAGCCGCAACGGATCGATAAAATTTTGGATTTCCCCTTGTCCCCTTGTCCCCTTGTCCCCTTGTCTCCCCATCTCCCCCTCTCCCCATCTTCCCAACCCTGCTTGCACAATTTCCCATTTTTGAGCGTGATTACAAACGGGATGAGAACTATTAACCATGCCTTGGGCAGCAATACCCAAACCCGTCAAAATTGCTAAAGCAGTAGTAGTTCCACCAACAACGCACTCGCCTATAACTAAATATTCGTTTTCTTTGTTACGAGCAAGTCTTTCACCCCAAATTATGCCTTGATTTAACAAATGTTGTACCGTTGCCAAATCCATCGCCGCACCTTGAGAGACGCATTTAGCTGGTACACCTTCCAAATCAATAGTTGGTAAAGTTGGCGCTTCGAGTAAACCCGCATTAAATAGATAAACTGGAATAGAGAGCGCCTCCACTACAGCGCGAGTAATAAACACCGGAGACGCACCCGCAATCAATGGAGGTAAAGGATATTGTCCTTTTTTATCCGCTCCATAGTATAAAAATTCCGCATCAGCCAAAGCCGTATACTTTCGGTCTTCAGGAGTGCTACCAGCAGCAGAAATCCCAGGAATCAAACCTGTTTGTGTGAAACCTAAAACGCAAGCAAATGCAGATTTTTTACCTTTATACTTAGCAACCCAAGCTTCACCTTGAGTAATATTTGTATATATGCGGAGCATGGAATTTACAGTGAACAGTTAGTAGTTGGGAGTTAGGAGTTAGGAGTTAGGAGTTAGGAGTTAGGAGTTAGGAGTTAGGAGTTAGGAGTTAGGAGTTAGGAGTTAGGAGTTAGGAGTTAGGAGTTAGAAATTAGGAATTAATAATTCTCTACCCCCTCTACCCCATCCCCCCATCTCTTTGTCCCCATCATTCATAATCCATCAACACCTGTACCCATTCCGGTGGGCGGGGTATGGGGTTGCCCAAACGGTCTAATAGTAACCATGCTGCTATATGTACTACGAATAAATATATAAAATTGTTAAGTAACATTAAGAGAATGGCACCTATTTGAATTAGGAAGGGGTTGGGAGTTGTGAGGATTCCTAAATTGACGAATAGCCATTCTAGAAGATTTGTTACTTGGTTAATTAAGTAAATCCATAGGTCTTCGCCTGAAAGTACGGACAGTAACCATAAACGAAAAAATACGCCTATTGTACCGAGAAGGGTAGCCAAACTGATGGAAACAATCCAAGGAACGTGACGTTTCCATGTTGAACCAAGAAGTACTCCCATCAAAGCATAGGGGATTACAAATAGCAGACTCCTAGTCGGTCCGACTAATACCAATAGCAGCAAGCCACTGGTTAAAGCTGACATCCAGGCTGCTCTGCTATTCCAGCGCAGGTAAACTAAAGCGATAGGTATGGGAAAAAATACTTTTAGCAGACCTAAAGGAAAATAAATATTAATAAACCAAACCAAACTGGCGGTACTTGCCAAAAATGCCGTTTCGACCATTTTTAACGGCGCATCGACTTGAAGCTGGGGACTAGCTAAATGTTGATTTTCAATGCGATCGCCCGAATGGTTGGATTGGGGATTAAAGGAATTGTTTCCTCCTTTATCGTCTGGTGAAGAACTAAGAATATCCATCTGAAAAGTTGCGCTCTGTAAGGGGTTAAACTATCATCTTTTCTAACGCGGATACATCGGGAATACAAATAACATCCCCACTGCGTTTAATCAATTTTTTCTTTTCTAACTTAGTTAGTACTCTAGTTACGGTTTCTCGCGCTAATCCGCTCAAACTACTTAATTCTCGATGGGGTAAGTTGGGAATTTCCACACCTGTGGAACCTTTTACTCCTTGCCCCTCTGCTAAAAATAACAAAGTATCTGCTACGCGAGAAGCTGAATCCGATTCGCGCAACCGCAAGCGCCGGTTAACTTGTCTTAAGCGGCGTGCCATTAACTGTGCTAATCGCACTCCCGCTAAAGGTTCTGTATTAAGTAATGTAATAAAATCCTGCGATGGTAAACTACCGATTTGAGTAGAAGTTAAAGTGATGACATCGGTGGAGCGAGGTACTTCATCTAAAGCAGCCATTTCACCAAACAATTCTCCTCTACCAAGAATATTTAGCGTTAATTCTTTGCCTTCTAAATTGTAAGTGCGAATTTTGACCCAGCCTTCCACAATAAAATATACGGAACCGCCCCAGTCATTTTCTAGTAAAATTACCTGATTTGCCGGGTGAGAACGACTAACAAGATTACTCAAAGCTAATTTGATGGCGGTTTGGGGTAGCCCTTCAAAAAAAGGAGTTGAGAGCGTTACTTCTTTGGCGGAGGGATGCAAGCTATACTTGTCTTCCATTGGGACATTTTGATTTTTGGTGTAATACAAATTACCTTCCTGCGCTACGAGTTAGTGGCTCAAACTATCAAAGCACAGCCGAGCGGAAATATAACAAAACGATAGCTATGTTACACCGTCAAAGTGAAAGTAAGCAGTTTTCGGGGGGCGTTGTAGAGAACCTATTTACAGGTTTAAACTAAGTACAACTTTTACCATTAGCCACCCTGCGTAGCGTTAAATTATATTAATCGGGAATTAGCAGCAGTGCAAAGCTACAAAATTTTTGTTAAATACAAACAACATTAATAATACTCAAGTCAGCTAATTTTTGCTAATCTTTTGCTTGAGATTATTTTCAGCCCTTATTTATCCTTAGAGCATTTTAAATTCAGTCTCGATCGGATTTGCCCCAAATCCAATACTAAAAGATACAATTTATAATTTGAATTCAAAATCAAAATCTCAAATCCCATATTACCAGCGTGCGTCTGCTCCGCCAATTTTCTACATTTTCTAAATTTTCTCAAAATTACCATCTTTGTATTTTTGTCTTGACAATAATTGCAAGACAGCTTACCTGATAGATAACCGAAGGCTAGTAGTTGTAAATTAACTGCATCGCCATTACCCCCGTAAAGTTCACAATAAGGAAAACTAACGTGACTTCCCGCGCAAACCAAATCCAAAGCATGATTGCAGACATTGATAAATTACTCGCTCACAAAGGTAAGCGTTTGTGGGGAGTTGTTTCTTCTCAAGAAGAACCGCGTCAGGTTTTACAGCGTATTCGGGATTTCCTTGTTAACGAAACACAAAGCGGTAATTCTTCGCAAGCACAATTACCGTCTTTAGTAGCAAAATTCATCGGAGGAAACCAGGATTCATCCTTACAAAAACCACAATCGCCTGACAATGGGCTTTCTGAGTTAATACAGCCACTCAAAGCAGAATTGAAAATGCTGTTTGAAGAAAGGGCGAATTTGGTTAGTGAAATTCGGGAGTTGGAAAAAAAGCGACTGCATAATTATTCTCTAACGCAGCAGTTGGCAACGCAAGAGAAAGTAATTTCCGAATTTATGGAGGTGCTAAAAAATCGCTTGTCAGATGATATTGCGATCGCGGGTGATGCGGATATTGGTGGTGATGCTAACGTTAAGGTTCAAAAAGCTCTCCCTCCTGGGAATCGAGTCGATTCAGTACGGGTAGAACGTTTAACACAGCTGACAACCGATTTAGACCAACGTTTGGTAGCTTTAGATGGTACGGTAAATGTTGTTTTTGAAGCACTACAGCGCAATATTCACGCTTATCACGATTCCTTATCCCAAGCATTAGCAAGAATGCATTATAAGGGAGTGCAAGGAGAACAGTTACTCGAAGGTTTTATCAAAAATGTTGCTAATCTCTCGCCTTCTCAAGTTTATACAAAAGATATAAACCCTTCGACAGATGAAATCACTCTAAAAACTATTGATTCTTCAAGTATTGATTCAGTTGAAACATACAATCAACAAGAAAACGATTCTTCAAGTATTGATTCAGTTGAAACATACAATCAACAAGAAAACGATTCTTCAAGTATTGATTCAGTTGAAACATACAACCAACCTGAAAACGATTCTTCAAGTGTTGAACACAATCGATCGGAAAACGATTTTGATGTTGATGTTGAATATAACCAAGATATTAACGAAAAATTAGAAGTCACCCCCGACGAAACTATTGATAATATTGAATTCTCTCAAGCTCAAGAGGAAACTGAAGATACTTCTATTACATCCGATTTGGAAGCAGTTATTTCTCAACTCGAAGCAGACACTGAAAATGAATCAGATGAAGAATTTGAGCGCGAAGGTTTCTTAGAAATAGAATTCCCAGAAGAGGAACAAGAAGAAATAATCGAATCAGAAATAATTGAAGAAGCTGATGCTTTTGATTCTCCGGATAAAATGCAGGCAGTATTGTCTGAGTTGAAAAAATCGGCAGATACGACTCCAGAAAGCGCCAATGAAGACGAAGTTGATGAACTTTACGCTAGCTTATTTGACAGCGATAATTCAACTACCTCCAATTCCCAAACGCCTCCCCAACAAGTTCTAACTGAAGCGATCGATGTCGAAATTCCTGCCAGATCAGATTTTGCACCAGCACAAGAAACGCAAACAGAAAAAGAAGTTGTTTCTCAGGAAGTAGTTTTTGAATATGCACCTCCATCATCCACAGATGAAACCCTTCCTACTTCATCAGAAGATGTACCATTAGTAAGAGATCCTTGGTTAAATGGTGGTAAAGGTTTAGCTCAAAATACACCTGAATCAAATCAAAACACTGTTAAAACCTATAAACGGAAAATACAAGCTGCAAGTGAAGATACAATTACTTCCCTAACAGAACTTTTATTTGAAGAAGCATCGCCAGAAATTGTTACACCGACACACGATTTAGAATCAAAAGAAGAAATTCCACCACAACAGCAATTAGAAAATTCAACAGAAACAGAAACCACAGAAGCGATCGCAACGCCACAAACAAAGCAACCAATTGAGCAGTCACCAGTTATTACAACTGAAAAACCGCAGTTAAAAGAAATTACCCTTCCCATTACTTCTAAAAATCAACCAAATCTTCGCCAACCAGATCGAAATTTAGATGCGGATTTAGATCCACTTACAAAAACCGAAGAAACTATTGGTACTCCAGAGGAAGAATCCTCACAAGATATACCAACTGTAACTAGTACCGAAATTCCTTCACTAAACCCTAGCGATACAGTTTGGTATTTAGGACTAGATTTAGGAACAACCGGGATTTCCGCTGCATTATTAAATCGTTCTAACCAACAAATTCATCCGATTTATTGGGCGCAGGAAAACCAATCCTCATCAGCGCCTCAAAACTGGAATTTCCGCTTACCAGCCGAAGTTTATCTTCCCAAAACCTCCTTAAGTCAAGATACCAGCGAAAAACTTGCCGAACAAAATATCTATTCAACATATCTAAAACCGTATTTACAAATTTCCCTTCCTTACAAAAACATTTCGCAAACAACTTCCACCGAAGTACGCCAAAAATGGGAACCAATACTGCAACTCAACGAATTTTCTACAGTTCCCTTAGTATGGATTTTACGTTCCCTTTCAAAGTTGCTATTAACTTTAAAATCCGACTCCAATAGCACCACTCTCGGATTAACCGCCAGTGCGATCGGTATCGATAAAGAACAATTTAGCGACATCATTAATAACATTGCTGGTGTAATTTGTACTTGTCCTTCCAACTGGACGGAACAATATCGCTTTAATATTCGAGAATCATTACTGATCGGTAAATTAGTAGAACATTCCCAGCAAGTCTTTTTTGTCGAAGAAGCCATAGCCAGCTTAATCGGGGAACTTGAAGGCGCTAACGGCGAAATAGTCAAACTAGTCTCAAGCGAAAAAACTCCTCCCGTTGTCACCAGCGATAGTCATCTCCTCGGTAACACCTTAGTCATCAATATCGGAGCCAGCACCACAGAAATGGCATTGGTAGATTTACCTGAAGATTTGCAAGATTTATCACACAATGAATTTATGCTCCACGGCTTTACCTGCGGCGGAAAAGCAATGGAACAAGATATCATCACTCAATTACTGCTACCAGAAAAATGGCGAAAATCGCGCAACACCCAATCCGACGATCGCGACAACGAAAATAACCCCTTACATTGGAAACCCAATATTCCCGGCTTAGAACAAGTACATTTTTCCAGCTTAGGCTTAGAACAATTAGAACTACCTCGTGCTGGTGAACCCGACATCAGCCAACGCATTCGCTTACAGCAGAGACTCGAAAGTTCACCATTGGGTAAAGCACTATTAGATGCGGCGATCGCGCTCAAATTAATTTTGCAGCACCAAGAATCTTTTACCATTGAACTAGCGGATCAAAGATGGGAATTGCAGCGGCGAGACTTAGAAAGCCAAGTATTTGTGCCCTTTGTCCGTCGTATCAACCGCGAACTAAACAAACTATTAGTAGCACGCGGTATACCTACAGAAGCCATCAATCAAATTATTCTTAGCGGTGGTGTTTCATCCATATCCGCAATTAGCCGTTGGTTGCGCCAAAAACTTCCCAGCGCCAAAATTATTCAAGAAAAATATCTCGGTGAAAACGGCACTCCCGCCTGCTCTCGCGTCGCAACCGGATTATGCGTGTTACCACTACATCCTCTTGTATTAGAAATACCCAGACAGCAATACACCGACTACTTCTTATTCACCGAATTACTGCGACTAATACCAGAAAAAGCCTTATCTTTCGGTGAAGTCATCCAACTATTTGAAGCACGCGGTATCAACACCCGCACCTGTCAACAACGTTTATTAGCTTTTCTAGAAGGAGAAATACCCCCAGGTTTAGTACCGAGCGATCGAGATATGGAGTGGCTTAACCAAAGCTCCGTAGAAAACTCCAGCTACAAAGCGATCGGCGCATCGCCATTATTTGATAAACAAGGAAGTCTATCCTATCGTCCCAACCTGCGACAATTAGAGCATTTACGCAATTACCTTGATGCAATCAAAGCCAGCGCCCATCAGTCCCTAGAAGAACCCTATACCGTTAATTTCGCCGTTGGAGTTGCTGAGTAGGAGAGATGGAGATGGGGAGATGGGGAGATGGGGAGATGGGGAGAGGGGGACAAGGGGACAAGGGGACAAAGAGAAATTAATTAGTTTTCCTAACTCACTACTCACTACTCCTAACTCACTACTCACTACTCACTACTCACTACTCCTAACTCCCTATCCCCAATCCCCCATTCCCAATGCCCAATCCCCATTTGCATAAATGTTTACGCTTTTTATAAAAAAAATACAAATTTTAAAATAGCCGAGTGTGTTAGAAGATTGTGTAAATTTTGGATTCTTAGTTACACCTACGCAAAAAAAATGTCTATATTAGCACTGGGAACAATCTAAAATATGTAATTTTGCGTAGAAATGATTTTAAATATTACTCCTCCTCCGAAAAGTACTACAAAAAAAGACTTAGTTTTGCTAAGTCCGCCTGACTTTTGGAGTGTAAGTCACCAGTCTTATCATCCTTCCCAAAAAAGTATCGTTAAAAGATCGATTGATATAGTAGGGGCAATTATCGGATTGATGATAACTGCTGCGATCGCGATTCCGGTAGCAATCATAACTTTAATAGATAATCCCGGTCCTATCTTTTACAGCCAGATTCGCTGTGGTTATAACGGAAAAACCTTTCGCATCTGGAAATTTCGCTCGATGATTATTAATGCCGATCAACTCAAGCATTTAGTCAAAAACGAAGCCACAGGTCATATATTTAAATGTATAGAAGATCCCCGTATTACCCGCGTCGGTAAATTTTTGCGCCGTACTAGTTTGGACGAACTACCTCAATTTTGGAACGTACTCAAAGGAGAAATGAGTTTAGTTGGAACTCGTCCACCCACTCCTGATGAAGTAGTAAAATATCAACCGCACCATTGGGAGAGATTGCGAGTCAAACCCGGAATTACTGGAGAATGGCAGGTTAATGGTCGTTCGAGTATCAAAGATTTTGAAGATATAGTCAAAATGGATTTAGACTATCAGCGAAAGTGGTCTGTATTTTACGATTTATTGCTAATATTTAAAACTATTTGGGTAGTACTTAATAAAACTGGTGCTTGTTAGGGCAATTATCAATTGATAGTTGCTTTTATTTTTGCCCTTAGTGCCAAAAAAATAGAATCTATATTAAATAAATAGGTATCAAAACCCAAAAAACAATCGGGTGTATACTAATTCCCTATATTTTACTCAATTAAACCTCCACTATCTTCTTAATTATTCGGAAGTAGTGGGGGTAATATTATGTTCGGGATTATGTTCGGGTAAATTGCGATCGCCATTTAATTCCACATTTATCCGTTTAACCTCTCCGTGCAAACCCGATCTAATTTTTTATCCCAAGCGTCTATAGGAATTTGAGATAAATAAGCAAAATTAAACACAATACCGATTGTTGGAATTGATTCCCATTCTGGAGAACTTAACAAACGGTCATAATATCCGCCACCGTAACCCAAACGATAGCCTTGATAATCGCAAGCAACGCAAGGAACCAAAATTAAATCGACTTGATGGGGATTAATTATTGGTGAATCGGGATGTGGTTCGCGAATTCCATATTTACCTGTTATTAATTTATCTTCAGGTTTCCAAATATGCCAAATTAAGGATTTTTCAACGCAGCGAGGGAATCCCCATACTTTTGTATTATCTGAAAATAAAAGCCCCCCTTCCTTAAGGGGGGTTGGGGGGATCTCCTCGCTGCATAAGTCCCCGAATAAATAACTTAAATCGGGTTCTTGCCGAAAGCTAAAATAAGCAAGTACTGTTTTAGCTGTGGTAAATAAACTTGAATTTAAAAGATTTGTACAGATAGCTTGACTTTTTTCCCGCCATTCTTTATATGATAAAGATTGACGCTGTTTAATAATATTGCGTCGTAATTCTGCTTTTGCCGATAGATGCTCGCTTAGATTCACAATTTTTTAAATAAAGGTTTGTAGTAAGGACTTTTAGTCCTCGGATTTAGGACTAAAGTCCTTACTACGAACCGATCGCAAGAAATATTTTTCGATAATTTAAAGAGACGTTGCACTACAATGTCTCTACATTACCTACGCTACAGGTTGAGCGGCATGTTCGCGCCACCATTTAACAGTATTTTTCAAACCTTCTTTGAAGCCTACTCGAGCGGTGAAATCAAATTCTTTCTTCGCTCTTTCGGTATCCAAACAGCGACGGGGTTGTCCGTTTGGTTTGTCGGTTTGCCAAACTATTTCACCGTCAAATTCCATCACTTCGCAAATTGTAGTAATCAAATCGCGAATAGAAATTTCATAACCAGTTCCTAAATTAACTGGCTCCGAGCCATTGTAAGATTGAGTACCCATCACAATACCCCGCGCTGCATCTTCAGAATACAAAAATTCGCGGGTAGGACTTCCATCACCCCAAACTGGAATCTGTTTTTCTCCTCTATCTTGGGCTTCTTGAACTTTACGAATTAATGCCGGGATAACGTGAGAACTTTTAGGATCGAAGTTATCTTCCGGACCATATAAGTTTACTGGTAGTAAATATATACCGTTAAAACCGTACTGCTGACGGTAAGCCTGTAACTGTACTAATAAAGCTTTTTTAGCAATACCGTAAGGTGCATTAGTTTCCTCTGGATAACCATCCCAGATGTCATCTTCCTTAAATGGTACCGGAGTAAACTTGGGATAAGCGCAGATAGTGCCGACACAAGTAAATTTTTCTACTCCAGCTTGATAAGCAGCATGAATTAACTGAGTTCCCATCATCAAGTTGTCGTAGAACAATTCTGCGGGTTTTTCCCGGTTCAAACCGATACCGCCAACGTGCGCGGCTAAGTGAACTACAATGTTCTGCCGATCCACCACACGCTTGCAGTTTTCCATCACGCACAAATCGTAATCTCGCGATCGCGGTACTGTAATTTTATCGCTGTCTGCCCCTGCAATAATCAGTTGCTCTACTACTTGACGACCTAAAAAACCTGCGCCACCAGTCACTAAAATTCTTTTATTTTTTAAATCTAAGGCGTTCATATTTTCTTTTCGTCCTTATCAGTATTAACTCGTGCCGTCAAACCAATTCGCAATTACTAATTCACTTTGTTAATTGCGAATTAAGAATTGCAAATCGCGAATGACAATCGTTTTGTCAGCTTTAATTTAACAACAGATTTCGCTGACTGCGTAAAATTACATATGTAGTGCGCCCAATTCTTGGCGAATCATCGCATTATCTTTAATTACGTCGCCTACTTTTTCTCCAGGAGAAGTTAAACCCAAAGCTTGTAAATCTGCTTCTACCATTAAAGCCACGAGTTGTTCAAATGTTACCGATGGAGTCCAACCCAACTTGGTTCTAGCTTTAGTAGAATCTCCAATCAACAAGTCTACTTCCGCAGGACGTAAATAACGCTTGTCAAACTCTACATACTCTTGCCAATCAAGATTTACGTAATTAAATGCTAATTCCAGAAACTCGCGTACAGAATGGGTTTCGTTTGTCGCAATTACATAATCATCGGGCTGTTCTTGTTGCAACATCAACCACATTGCCTTGACGTAATCTTTTGCATAACCCCAATCTCTCTTGGAGTCTAGATTACCCATATAAATTTTCTTCTGCTTACCAGCGACAATCTGAGCAACCGCTCTGGTAATTTTGCGAGTTACGAAGGTTTCACCCCGACGCGGTGATTCGTGGTTAAACAAAATACCATTACACGCGAACATATCGTAAGATTCGCGGTAGTTAATAGTTTGCCAATGACTGTAAACCTTGGCACAAGCATAAGGGCTACGCGGATAAAACGGGGTGTCTTCTTTTTGCGGTACTGCTTGCACCAAACCGTACATTTCTGAAGAACCAGCTTGATAGAAGCGTACTTCAATACCAGTACGTTGTTGATAGTCGCGGATTGCTTCTAATAAACGTAGGGTTCCCATTCCGACAGCATCCACCGTGTATTCAGGTGAATCAAAGCTTACCCGTACATGGGATTGAGCGCCCAAGTTGTAGATTTCTACAGGCTTGACATCTTCGAGAATGCGGCGTAGCGTCGTACCGTCAGTCAAGTCACCATAATGAAGAAATAACTTTACTCCTTCTCTGTGGGGATCTTCATAAATATGGTCGATACGGTCTGTATTGAAGGTCGAAGTACGGCGAATAATACCGTGTACTTCATAACCCTGTTCTAATAAATACTCACTTAAATAAGAACCATCTTGTCCGGTAATACCAGTAATCAACGCTCGCTTTTGTTGGGTCATTCTTTATTCCTTATATATTTAATCTAATTAATACAGGTAGCCCGGATATAAGCTAACAGGAATACACTTACTTGCCCAATGGGAAACTTACGAGTTTTGTTTAAGTAATATCCCGCGCCCCTAAGTAAATATACTGTTTAATATCTTTACAAGGTAAGCCCTTCAAACAGTAACGAAAAATTAACTATTTATCCAGTATATTTTTTTTAATCTTCATAAATCTTTTATATATTTTGTCGTTACATAAAGTTTAAATTAATTTTTAAGAAACAATTTTAAACGAACGGCGATATCGAAAATGTATCCAGTAATTCTATCTTTTATGAGAATATTAAGTTCAGTCACTGCGTTATTCAACATCGATCGAGAAGCAATTAATATTTGTTACCTTAAATACAATTAAATAATAAATAAACATTCAGAAAAAGTATTTATCCAATCGAATCTAAATTTGGGTTATAATTATAGAAAATAGATAAAAACAAAGATAAATATTATATTTAATTAAATAAAAATAGGGTGTATTTTTTGTTAATGTATCATTGAAAGAAGACTAATTGCATTTATTTCGCTTATGATATAACTAATCTTTTGTGTCAGTAATAGAATATATTATAAGTTTTTGTAAAGCATAAGTCTTTATTTAAAAAAAATAGCAATTAAAATTTAATGGGGCAATTATGCTGCCCCTCTAAGGAAAATAGCTCTTATTTAATAAGCTCCGCTATCTTTCGGTATAACTACAACACCAATCGTTTTTAAAACAATCCATAAATCTAACCAAAAACTTCTAAATTTTACATAGTACAAATCTATTTGAACTCTTCTCGGATAAGGAATGTCATTGCGCCCAGAGACTTGCCACAACCCAGTAATTCCAGGTCTGATAGTTAAAATCTCATTAATATGACATCCATATTTTGGTAATTCCTCTGCTACTAAAGGTCGAGGTCCAACAACACTCATATCACCTTTAAGAACATTCCAAAACTGAGGGAATTCATCCAAACTGGTAATTCTTAAAAACTTACCGATTGTAGTAATTCTAGGGTCTTTTTTCAGTTTAAAATTGCTCTTCCATTCTTGTTGAAACTGCGGCGATGTTTCCATCATCTGTATCAAAATTTCATCGGCATTAGTCACCATTGTGCGAAATTTAATACAATTAAACCGTTTGTAGTTTTTCCCAACTCGTTCCTGGACATAAAAAATAGGTCCATGCGAGCTTAAAGCAACCAGCAAAGCCAAAATTAAATAAACAGGAGAAAACAGAATTAGTACTAACAGGGAAAATATTATATCGAACAATCGCTTAGCTTTCTCTCCGTTTAAAGCTTCAAAATAAAAACCAAGGGGTTTCAATTTTGGCTTCTTTTTTTGGGGACTGCGTTTAAAGAAAGTACGCGCAATCTTACCGGAGAGGAGTGAGGTCTGTGCCGTCATCATACTCCTTTCAATCCACACCACACATAGTCCCAATCTTAAAGCTTATGGAGCTTGTAAAAGTACTTGGGAAGCAAATTTAGTTTATCCTCTCAATACCTAGACGGAAGAATCAAGTATACACTTTCCTTTTGTTGCTTTTTTCTTCGCACTTATGTACAAAGTCGAGATACCGAGAAGCAAACATTTGTTTAGAAAATTGAGCCGCGTGTTTCTTAGCATATTCAGGATTAAATTTTTCTCTGTTTGCTTCAAAAGTTTCCACCGCTTCGATCAAAGATGCTTCTGTTTGCTCTTGGAAAAATATACCCGTTCCCGTGTCTTTGTGTTCGCGAATATCTCGTACCGTTTCCAGAGCGCCACCAGCACCATAAGCGATCGCCGGAGTACCGCAAGCTTGTGCTTCAACTAAGGCAATACCAAAATCTTCACAAGCAGCATAGACAAAACCTCGGGCATTAGCCATATATTTTTTTACCATATCGTCGGGCTGCCATCCTAGTATTTTTATGTTAGGATTGGCTATTTTAAGGATTTTATCCATATCAGTTCCGGTACCAATTATTATCAAAGGTTTTTTAAGTTGATTAAAAGCTTTGACAATTAAAGTTACTTGTTTATAGCTCACCAACCGGGAAACCGTTAGGTAAAAATCTTCTTTCTGGGACAAAAAAGGAAAACTATCGGTATTTACTGGTGGATATATAACAGCCGCGTCTCTTCTGTAACATCGCCAGATTCTACGTGCGGTATGGGCAGAATTGGCAATGAAGTAGTCAACTCGATTAGCGCTCAAAACATCCCACTGCCGCAAACGATGCAGTAAATAGCGCGTTGCCCATCCAGCCATACCTGTTCCCAGTTTGCTTTCTCGGAGATAATCAAAAGTTAAATCCCAAGCGTAACGCATGGGACTGTGGCAGTAACAAATATGCAGTTGGTCGGGAGTCGTTAAAACCCCTTTCGCAACCGCGTGCGATGAAGAAAGAATCACATCATATTCGCGTAAATCCAGTTGTTCAATAGCCAATGGCAGTAATGGTAAGTATTTTTGAACACCGCTTTTTGCTAAGGGTAAATACTGTAAGAATGTCGTGCCAATTTGACGTTTATATAAATAACTTTCAGGATTGCTAGATTCAAAATCAATCAGAGCATACAAATCAGCATCAACACGATCCAAAATATCTCGTACCACGAGTTCCGAACCACCTGTTGCGTCGGGTGTAAGCCACTCATGCACTAAAGCATATTTTAAAGCCACAGCAAGCATTCACAGATAAAGAACATTTGTACAAAATATCCAGATTATCACCGTCTCCAGATTTGCCACAGCAACACATCTACCGCTCCCGAAGCGCATACATACGTGTATTCAATCAAGATAGCTTAAACCTCCCTGTCTTAAATTTCCACATATTGTATTCCTTGTTTTCTTTCAACATTTTAAGATTTTTGTGTTTTTAAATATCTTTGATGGTGCGATAAGCAAGGTGTAGATCGAAGCATCATAATTGAGTGCGCTTTTTGCAATCGCCAACAATTGTATCTGCCGTGCGGTCAAATGAGGCAATTTATGGCTGTAAAAAGTAAAGTTTTGCTGTTTTTTGGATTAAACGGAAATTTAACAACCCTTCTGGTGACGTAATTTCCACAATATAAGTTTCTGCGAATATTACTTCAAGCTATTGAGAATCGAGAAGTATTAAAAGCGTTCGCGATTTCTGATAATCTCAGAAAGAGAGAATTAAGTTAGAGGAGTATGTAGATTTCAACTGACATTTTTGATTCATTCTGAGATTTTTTGCGAATAAGTAGCAGATATAGCAGGGGTTTTATGCGAATTTTAATCATGGGGGGCACTAGATTTATCGGTGTCTATCTGACTCAAATACTGGTTGAGCAAAAACACGAAGTAGTACTGTTCAATCGTGGCAATCGTCCGTTACCAGTGGAGAAGGTAACGCAGATTACAGGCGATCGCACTGACGCAAACCAGTTAAAAGAAAAGTTAAGCAACGAAAATTTTGATGTCATTTTTGACAACAACGGACGCGAACTTACCGATACTCAACCATTAGCAGAAATTTTTCAAAACCGCTTGCAGCATTTTGTTTACATGAGTTCTGCTGGAGTTTATCTCAAATCTGACAGTTTACCTCATATAGAAGGAGACGCAGTAGATCCAAAAAGTCGTCACAAAGGTAAACATCATACCGAAAGTTTCCTTGCAGAAAATGGCTTTCCCTTTACCTCAATTCGTCCCACCTACATTTACGGACCGCAAAATTACAACGATTTAGAAGCCTGGTTTTTTGACAGAATTACTCGAAACCGTCCGATTCCCATTCCCGGTAACGGACTGCATATAACTCAGTTAGGTCACGTTAAAGATTTAGCGAAGGCAATGGCTCAAGTTATAGGCAATTCTACAGCGATCGAACAGATTTACAACATTTCGGGAAATCGTTACATTACCTTTGACGGTTTAGCCCGTGCTTGTGCTGTAGCTGTTGGTAAATCACCCGACGACATTCAAATAGTGCATTACGACCCCAAAAAGTTTGATTTTGGCAAGCGTAAAGCCTTCCCAATGAGAATGCAGCACTTCTTCGCATCCGTTAACAAAGCCATGACAGAACTAGATTGGCATCCAGATTACGATTTAACATCTGGATTAAAAGATTCATTTAAAAACGATTATTTGACATCCGAACGAGATAAAAAAGAAATTGATTTTTCAACTGACGAGGAAATATTAAAAGCAGTGGGTTAGCTTGTAGGTTGGGTTAGTCAGTCAGCCGTCAGCCAGGGACTGAAAGTCCCTGTCTCATAGCAAAAGTCCTCTTAAGAGGACTGCAAATTTTTAATATAAAAGAGATATAAATATAAAGGTTCGTAGTAAGGACTTTAGTCCTAATTCCCAATTCCCTTTCTTAATCAAAAATGAAAAAAGTTGCGATCGCAGGAGCAGGTCCGACTGGCGTAACTCTTGCTTTAATGCTTGTACAAAGAGGTATTGGAGTCACATTAGTTGAGGCTGCTTCCGACTTCCATCGAGTATTTCGTGGGGAAGCTTTAATGCCAAGTGGTTTAAATGCTCTTGATGAAATGGGATTATCAGAAATACTCGAACAAATTCCCCATCGACAACTTGATGCATGGGAATTTATTTTAAATAAAAAATCTTTATTTCGGGTAGATGAACCCATAGAAGCCGATACTCAACCATGTACTTTGGTTTCTCAACCACCTTTACTAGAAAAGTTAATTTTAGAAGCTCAGAAATACGATCGTTTTGAATTTATCCAAGGTGTTGCTGTTAAAGATTTATTATCTATTGATAATCGTGTTGCGGGTATTAAGTTAGTTGATGAACGAGAAATTACAGCCGACGTAGTAATTGGTGCAGATGGTCGTAATTCTATTATTAGACAACGCGCCGGATTAAAGTTAGAACGACAGCCAAAAAGTATGGATCTCCTGTGGTTCAAATTAGCTGCAAATCCTAAATTTGTTACAGATAATGTATTTTCTGCCATTGGAGACGGTGAAAATGCATTTGCAGTATTTCATGGAGCGGAACCGGGGAAATTACATCTCGGTTGGACTTTATCTGCTAATCAATCTGATAATTTAAAAACAAATATTACTGAAAAAACAAAAGCGGAATGGGCACAAATGTTTGCATCAATATCGCCTTCATGGTTAGCAGAACATTTTATAAATTATGCAGATTCCATAGAAAAGCCGATTAAACTATCAGTTGTAGTAGGTCTTTGTCCATCTTGGCATACTCCAGGAGTTTTACTTTTAGGTGATGCTGCTCACCCCATGTCTCCCATTCGCGCTCAAGGAATTAATGTTGCATTACGCGATGTAATTGTAGCTGTAAATCATCTTGTACCCGCCTTACTTGCAGAAGCCGACAATAAACAAATTGATGAGATATTCTCAAAAATTCAACAAGAAAGAGAACCAGAAATCATCCGCATTCAACAGCTGCAAAAAGAAGAAGGTAGACAACATGAAATTTTACCCCAAAATCTATTTTTACGAAAAATTGTGTTTAGATTAGCTCGTTTAGCAAGCAAAGCAGTTCGTATATCTTGGATACAGAGACAGCGTAAAATGCGTCAAGGTGTGACTCAGGTTAAATTGGAAGTTTAATTTTTAAAATAAAGGGAGTAGGGAGTAGCAAGTAAGGAGTAGGGAGTAGGTTGGGTTAGACACGAAAATCAATTTAATTGGTAACGAAAATTTATATTAATCGTGTCGTAACCCAACATCAGGATTGTGAGAAAACAAGCGATAGACTGTTTTACGACATCAAAATATTTTGTTTGAATTGATAAAATTAAAATGTCATAACGCACAATGATGATTATAATATCAGTTTAAAATCACCAATCCGCCAGAGAATGCAATTCTCTGTCTAATAGCAAAAGTCCTCTTAAGAGGACTGAGAAATTTTTGAATGTAATAAATATTAACTGTGACTGTATGGTAAAAATTTCCTCAACCTGTAACTGAGTTTTAAACTCTGGCATTGGCTGTATTTTCCAATCGCTACGAGTTGCTTTTTTCGGATGCATAAACCCAGTTTATTTAAACTTGCCGTTCCCTACTCCCTACTCCTTACTCCTTACTCCTTACTCCCTACTCCCTACTCCTTACTCCTTACTCCTTACTCCTTACTCCTTACTCGCTACTCCCCTAATAATCACTTCGCAACAACTTGACTATCTTCCACAGTCTTCTGCGGTAAAAGATAAATTGCACCACTAATCAAAGTTAAAGCTACAGATACCCAAAAAGCAATTAAAGAAGGTAATTCCCATTGTGGAGATAAAGGAGCAATCAAAAGCGCGATCGCAATTATTTGACTGACGGTTTTTAGTTTTCCCCAAATATTCGCACCGCTGATCTTCGGTTGACTAACTCTCCACCCCGCGATCGCTAATTCCCTTCCCAATATTAAAAATACTCCCCACGCTGGAATTTGTCCCAACTCAATCAAAGATAGCAATGGAGCAAGCACCAGCAATTTATCTACTAAAGGATCGAGAAATTTCCCTAAATCGCTGACTTGGTTGAGTTTTCTCGCTAAATAACCATCTAACCAGTCTGTAGCCGCAGCAACAACAAAAATTGCAAAACAGATCCATCTTGCTTGGGATGTCGGATTTTGCAAACCGTAAATAATAAAAGGTATGCCTAGAAGACGAGAGAAAGTTATCCAGTTTGGAAGAGTCATTATTAGGTCAAAGGTTAAAGGTTATATATAGACTACAGGCAATAATATCGAAACTAATTAAGAATTAATAATAAAAAATGTCTACTATTCCCGCTAACTGGTAACAGTTAACTGATGACTGTTAACTGAACACCATGACCGATTCACAATTTCGTATCGAAAGCGATTCAATGGGCGATCGCCAAATTCCGAGTAGCGCTTATTACGGGATTCAAACGCTGCGAGCTACGGAAAACTTCGCTATCAGCGGCATTAAACCTTTATCTACTTACGTGGATGCCTGCATCATCATTAAAAAGGCTACAGCAATGGTAAATGGCGAATTGGGTTGTATACCTCAAGATATCAGTCAAGCTATTGTACAAGCTGCCGATGAGGTATTAGCGGGTAAGTTTCGCGATCAGTTTGTAGTGGATGTTTATCAAGCGGGTGCTGGTACTTCCCACCATATGAATGTCAATGAAGTGCTAGCAAATCGCGCTTTGGAAATTTTAGGAGACGAGAAAGGTAACTATAAGCGAGTCAGCCCTAACGACCATGTTAACTACGGGCAGTCTACCAATGATGTGATTCCTACGGCAATTAGAATCGGTGGAATTTTGGCTCTTTCCAAAACGTTGTATCCTGCTTTAGATAATGCGATCGCTGCTTTAGAAGAAAAAGCTACAGAATTTAAAGATATTGTAAAGTCCGGTCGGACTCATTTACAAGACGCGGTACCAGTACGTTTAGGCGATACTTTTGCTGCTTGGGCGCAGATTCTCAAAGATCATCGAAATAGAATTAATACCGCTTCAGTAGATTTAATGGTGCTGGGTTTGGGAGGAAGTGCAGCGGGTACGGGGTTAAACACCCATCCCCAATATCGCGTAGCCGTGATAAAAATTATATCAGGACTAGTTAATTCTCCTTTAAAGGAAGCAACCCATCTCATGGCTGCAATGCAAAGTATGGCACCGTTTGTTAATGTATCCGGCGCTTTGCGAAATCTGGCTCAAGATTTAATCAAAATATCCCATGATTTGCGCCTGATGGATTCGGGACCAAACACTGGTTTCAAAGAAATTCAATTACCACCAGTGCAACCGGGTTCCTCGATTATGCCTGGAAAATATAATCCCGTGATGGCTGAGATGACATCAATGGTGTGTTTTCAGGTGATGGGTTATGACACAGCTATTAATTACGCGGCACAAGCAGGACAATTAGAACTGAATGTGATGATGCCGTTGATTGCCTATGACTTAATTCACAGCATTGAAATCCTTGGGCTAACCGTTCGATCGCTGACTTCTCGCTGCATCAAAGGAATTACTGCTTTACCAGAACGTTGTTTAAGTTATGCCGAAGCGAGCTTGGCATTAGTAACGGCATTAAACCCTCACATCGGCTACCTCAATGCCGCAGCAATAGCTAAAGAATCAATAGAGACTGGCAAATCGTTAAGACAGATTGTACTAGAAAAAGGACTAATGAATGAAGAAGAATTAAGCCTCGTACTAAATCTTGAACAAATGAGCGCGATCGTCAGTGAGCAGTGAACAGTTACCAATAACTCCTAACTCCTAACTCCTAACTCCTACTCCCTACTCCCTACTAGATCGAAGTCCAGATCGGAAACTGTCCCTAGTTTTTACCGAGCTAGCAAGGTCAAAATACGATTAAGCTAAGCTGTGATCGAACCACAGAAAAACAAAATTATATCAATGCAGACTCAAACACCATCTGTCAGTTTAATTAGGGCTACTTCTTATGAAATGGAAGTATTAAGGGAATCTTTGGAAACTTTATTAGAACCCTTGGGTGGAATCAGAGCATTTGTTAAAAGTGGCGATCGCGTTTTACTCAAACCTAATTTGCTGACGGGTTCGCGCCCTACTTCTGAATGTACCACGCGCCCGGAAATGGTTTACGTAGTGGCGACTATGGTAATGGAGGCTGGTGGTAAGCCGTTTTTGGGAGACAGCCCTGCTTTTGGTAGCGCGAAGGGAGTAGCGTTAGCTAATGGATATAAATGGATTTTAGAAGAACTCAATCTTCCCCTAATCGAGTTTCATGGTAAGCGCTACGAAATCGTCAACGATAAGTTTAACCATCTGCTGCTATCTAAAGAGACGATGGAAGCCGATGTGGTAATAAACCTACCTAAAGTAAAATCTCATTGTCAATTGGTATTGACTTTGGGAGTGAAAAACTTGTTTGGTTGCGTGCCGGGAAAAATGAAAGCTTGGTGGCACATGGAAGCAGGAAAAGATGCCAACCGCTTTGGAGAAATGTTGGTGGAGACTGCCAAGGCAATTAACCCTAACTTAACCATTATAGATGGAATTATCGGTCATGAAGGCAACGGCCCGAGTGGCGGCGAACCCCGTCCTTTAGGCATTTTGGGTTCATCAACAGATGTATTTGCTTTAGATAGAGCCATAGTAGAAATATTAAATGTTCCTCCCGAACAAGTACCCACAGTTGCTGCATCAATGCGATTGGGAATTTGTCCGGAACTAAATGCGATCGATTTTGTTCAGTTAGATCCTGACTTGCTACAAATAGATGATTGGCAACTACCCTCGAAATTCATGCCGATTGATTTTGCAATGCCCCGCGTAATTAAATCCACTTTTAGGCATCTTTATATTAGATTTATCAAAGAAAAAATGAGCGCTTATAGCCGAAATTAAATTACTTGTTTAAAGCGACAAATTTTGTATTGCAAGTGCAAACTTGGCTACAGCAATTTTATGTACTGGCAGAGTAAGCTGTAAATACCCTCCGATTGCTTAACCAGACCGCCCCTATTTTAGTGGCGGTTTTTTTCATCCGGATTATTGTTATAAATTATGATGTTATTTGGAATTTTTATGGTTTGAATATCAAACAGTCAATGGTCTAACTTTTCTTTTAAAAGAAGATTCGATCGTGCATAACTTATCGATAATTTTCCCAAAATTATCCGGATATTTATAGGCTGTTGTTATAGATACCTAAAAGAGTAATATCAACTTAATTTATAATTATTTTTATTGATTTAAATGTGAAGATTATTATCGAGTAATAGTCACTTACAGGCACTTAAAAACAATCTAGTTGTTCTGTATTTACGCGGTATAGAATTATTGTTAACCTATTTTACTCGAAGCGTATTATCAATAATTACTGCTTGAGTGAAACTACTGATGTTTCAGAAAAGGATCTAAAGTATACTCAATAACTTTTAAGTAATAAGCAGAAAATATTTATCTTTAAAAAAAGCATAAAAACCTTGCCAGTACTCGCTTTTTCATCCGAAAGGAAGAGGATATTGACCCCAAAAAGATTTAACGTTAATATTAACAGATAGAGAATATGTATTTTTTTTTGCATGATATTTAATTAATGTAACCTGTAATAATAACGGCGAATACGCAAGTAAAACGCGAGATTAGTTACAAGAATTTAAACGATATATTTCTGTATCACTTGGTATCAACAGTTTCAAGTATAAAGAAATATATAAAATAACTTCCAAAACCGATCTAAATTCTTAAACAGTAGAGAGTTTTCGGTGAGAAAAAAAGCTAAAATAATAGCAAGACTCTCAGGTTTTGAGTGTTGTAGTAATTAGTGAAGTAAAGAGCTAAATAATTTATATGGATTCAAATAGTCAGCCTGCCAATTCTGAGGAATTTCCTTCCCAACGTTTGGCAGATGTTGTAGGAACAGCGATTGCTATGTTAACTCTGACGTTACCGATGTTTGTAATTGGTCATTACTCTTCAAGCAGCGTTCAGAGTAACCGGCAACCATTAACCTATAACTTGCAAAGAACTGACAATGATACACAATTAATAAACAGTGAAATTTCATCCCTTTATAAAATGAATAAGGATGCTTCGGGTTTGTTGAAGAAAAATTAACTCGGTTTGCAGCAATTAATAGAAGCAAATCACCGTCTTAAGTGATGTTGCCCCTCTACTTATAATTGAGTATGAGAAAAAGATTTTTGCGAATATTCGCTAAATTCAACTATGTTCTATTCTGAGTGAAAGGTATTGTTTGAATCAGTTAAGTCAAGCATCACCGTTCAAATACTTTAATTTGGGTGAAACTCGTAATAGAGTCTTTGCTCAAATAAGCTCAAAGCTGTTTTTCAAACACCCATCTCGAATGAGCCGGTTTTAAGATAGATACTAAAGGTGCCATGTTGATATTGGCATCTTTATTTGTTTTTGATTAAAAATAGTGCAGCAGTACTAAGGAGCGATCGCGACTTCGCCTTTTTTGATTTCAAGGCGATTATAAGACTTTTTTCTTTTCCTGCTAACTTAGCTGACTCCGTTTATTTTCACAATTAAATTTCATAAACTTAACCGTTAGGGGTGACAAATACTTTGGGATGAGTCCATATTGACCTAAAATTCTACACGGGGAGCCTCCAAACTCTCACCGATAATTAATGACTTTAGGAGTAAATCTGTGGACTTATCCCTTATCCCAGCCCAGCCAAAACCCGGTTTAATAAACGTTTTGATTGAAATTACCGGCGGAAGTAAAAATAAATACGAATTTGACAAGGATTTACAAGCTTTTGCCTTAGATAGGGTACTTTATTCATCAGTTCAATATCCCTATGACTATGGTTTTATACCCAATACTTTGGCTGATGATGGCGACCCTCTTGATGGTATGGTAATAATGGACGAGCCAACCTTCCCCGGTTGTGTAATTGCAGCGCGACCCATCGGGATGTTGGAAATGATTGACGGTGGCGATCGCGATGAAAAAATTCTTTGCGTTCCCGATAAAGATCCGCGTTATGTTAACGTTAAATCTCTTAAAGACTTAGCTCCCCATAAACTTGATGAAATTGCCGAGTTTTTCCGCAGTTACAAAAACTTAGAGAAAAAAGTCACCGAGATTCTTGGTTGGCAAGATGTTGATAAGGTAGCGCCTCTAGTAGAGCAATGCATCAAAGCAGGCTCTAAATAATACTTAGATACTAGTTCAATTCAAGCAGCGACAAAAAGTTTAACTTTAAATCCTCTCTCCTAAAATTCAATTGCCCAATGCACCGCACGCTTCTTTTAGCAAAAATTCACAACTGTACTCTCACAGAAGTTAACCCCAATTATGTGGGTAGTATTACCATAGACCAAATGCTTTTGGAGAAATCTGGGATTTTACCTTACGAGCAGGTACAAGTGGTGAATGTCACCAATGGCGAGCGCTTTGTAACTTATGCAATACCGGGAATAGCAAATTCGGGAGCCATTGAGCTAAATGGGGCTGCGGCGCGTTTGGGCATTAAAGGGGATCGCTTGATTATAATGTCTTACGGGCAGTTTACTTCGGAAGAGATCGAAAGTTTCTCTCCGACAGTTGTCATCGTAGACGACAAAAACAAATTGTTAGAAGTGCGGCACTACGACGATCTGCTCGGCAAGACAATTATGTAGCAAAAATGTCAAACATCGAACCGTTGCCCGATCCTGAATACTCAAACAAATTGCCAGAAAATTATCTCTCTAACCAAGCCGAATTTTTAGTAAAATTTTGGGGCGTGCGGGGTTTAATTCCGACTCCAGGTGAAGAAACTAATCTTTATGGAGGTAATACAGCTTGTGTAGAAATGCAGGTTGGGGGAAAGAATTTGATTTTTGATGGCGGTACTGGATTGCGAATGTTGGGAAAAAGCTGGTTGCAACAACAGCAACAATTAGTAGCCCACTTATTTTTTACCAACGCTCAAACAAACCGCATTCAGGGTTTTCCCTTCTTTGCTCCTGCATTTGCACCTCAAAACTGCTTGCATATTTACGGTACAGCTGCTTCTAATGGCGCATCAATTAAGCAATCACTTTGCGATCATATGCTATTACCGCATTTTCCTTACCCCTTACAAGTCATGCAGTCACAACTGCAATTTTATAATTTGACTCCCCATAAAGTGGTAGCCATAGATGATATAACGGTACAAATGGCATTAATCAATAATATTCAGAAGTCCATTGGCTATAGGATTACATGGAAAGAATATAGCGTTGCTTACATCACTGATTTACAATCCGAAATAGATGATTTAGAAAAAGACTTGATCGAGTTAACTCAAGGAGTAGACTTGCTGATTGCCAATCCTAATTATATTTCCTCAAATTCCCGCGACTCACAAACACCAATTTATTCTTATTGGGAAATTGCTGTAAATTTAGCTCGTAAAACCAAAGTTAAACAACTTGTATTTTCTAACCATCATCCAAACGATCGCGATGATTTTTTAGATACTGTTCAAGCAGAACTTAAATCGGACTTTGAACAAGCGTTTTTAGCCCATGAAGGTATGACTATATCTGTCGGTTGTGCGTTGAATTCAACTAATTAAGTTCTACGGTGGCTGCACCGAATAATCCAATAGCTGATTGATAAAGCGAAAACTGCCAAACCCAAACCGATAATCTGTAAACCGTCCGTTTTACTCAAATCTAAAATAATAATTTTCCTAGCTACAGCAATTAAGGAGGTAGCAATTACTAATTCAACATGAATAACGTGTTTTCTCAAATAAGCAGTAATGTTTTCTAAGATTTCTAAAGCAATTAAAATATTTAAAAACAGTCCAAACGTTTTAAATAAATTGTTATTAAAGCTCGTTTCGTTTATATCCCAAATTAATAATTTATTGATGGTATAAAATATTAAATCTATAATCGCAATAAATATTATTGCTATCATCGTCATTGATAGCACCTTTGCAACTATTTCTTCAATGTTTTCAATTCCATGTAAGAAATTCTCGTTTTTAACATACTTGCGAATTTGTCTAAATAAACTTCTCATAGTTCATTCCTCGTAACAAATATTGTTATAAATAAATGTGATTCAACGTGTGAGAATAAATACAGTCAAGTAAAAGTAAGGAGTAAATAAGAATTCCACATTTATAACTATAAACAATCATTGGTACATTAATTAAATAACTTTAAAGACTGCTTGCGATTACACAAGTTGTTCCTTACGTCAAACAAAAAAATTTACAAACATGAACCGTCGTAACTTCTTAAATTGGGTTGGTGTTGGCTGGATAGCAACTTGTCTACCCGTCGCTATTGCAGCTTGTTCCTCAAAAGAAACAACGCAAAATACCCCAGATCAAAAATGGCAAAAAATTGGCACTTCTTCTGAATTAAATACGAATAGTGAGTTGCTTGCAAAAAATACGTCTGTTGGAGAAGTATTAGTAGTTAAAACTTCGCTTCCCAATGAATTAGTTGCGGTTAACCCTACCTGTACCCATGCAGGTTGTACGGTTGAATGGAAAAGCGATACCAATAAATTTGTCTGTCCCTGTCATGGTTCTGAATTCGGCGTTGATGGGAAAGTCCAAGCTGCACCAGCTACAGCACCTTTAAAAACCTATGCAGTCAAGATTGAGGGTGATGCGGTTTTGATTAAATAATTCTTTAACTAGATTTATCGCAAATCATTTTATTTATCTATACTTTTATTCGCAAAAATTATTAGAAAAATTTCAAGAAAAAAAACGAATAAATATTGACTCGAATACCGTGAGATACTGGTATTAAGTAAAATGACAAACATATCTAATTAAATTAAAATTTGACTACGAAAAAATATATGTAGCAAAGTCTACCAAAAAGCAGATGAAAGTACGTTAAGTTAAATAGCCATAAATATCACAGGCAGCTACCTAAAAATGCGGCTAGAACAGTTGCAAGCCTTCTTGGCGATCGCCGAGAGTGGCAGCTTTCAAAAAGCAGCGCAAAAATGTAGTGTTACCCAATCTACAATCAGTCGTCAAATTCAGTCACTGGAAGCAGATTTGGGGTTTGAATTGTTTCACAGAATCAGTCAGTCAAAATTGACGTTGGCGGGTGAAACTTTATTGCCTCGTGCCCGTAAAATTTGTTCGGAGTGGCAAACCGCGAAGCAAGAAATAACGGATTTAATCGCAGGCAAACAACCCGAACTTTGTATCGCCTGTATTCCATCGGTATGTGCTTATTATTTTCCACCTTTGCTGCAATTATTTTGTCATAAATACCCCGAAGTGCAATTACGGGTAACATCATTAGGTAGCGATAGGGCGCTGAAAGTTCTTAAAGATGGACTAGTTGATTTAGCAATTGTAATGAACAATCGTTTTCTTACCATGAGTAAAGAAATGGTTGTCGAAACACTTTATGAAGAACCCATAGAAGTTTTAATATCAGCCAATCATCCATTAGCCGAATATGAATGCATTCCTTGGTTGGAGTTAATTCGCTATCCCCAAGTAATTTTCAAAGAGGGTTATGGAATGCAGCGTTTAGTACAAAATCAATTCGATCGAACTGACGCATTATTAAAAGCAGCCTTAGAAGTAAATACCTTAGATGCCTTCCGGGGAATAGTACGTCAAGGAGAATTGATTGCATTATTACCAGCTTCTGCATTAATTGAAGCACGTATCGACCCCAGTCTTGCGGTTCGTCCTTTTGTTATAAATAACAATGGTTCTTCCGTCCACAGTACATCTTTAACTCGTCAAGTAGTAATGGTAACAACTCAAGATCGCTTGCAAATTCCTCCCATACAGTACTTCTGGCATTTAGTCAAAGAAAATATCCCACAACAGATAAAAAGTCAAAAGTCAAAAGTCAAAAGTTAAAGGTATTGAGTTAGGAGTTAGGAGTTAGGAGTTAGGAGTTGAAGAAAGCGGAGGAAGCCGAGGGAGCCGAGGGAGCCGAGGAAGCAATTAAATTAGTTTTTCTTCAAGAGCCTCCTCCGCCTCAAGAGCCTCCCCTGCTCTCTTGTCCCCTTGTCCCCTTGTCCCCTTGTCCCCTTGTCTCCCTATTCCCCATCTCCCCATCTCCCCATCTCCCCCTCTACCCCATCCCCCATTTCTCCAAAGGGTGTTAATTAAAAAAAATATGAGCAATTCATTTAGAGATTTACTTAAAAAAATAGGTAGTGGCGAACATACAAAAGAAGATTTAACTCGCACTGAAGCTTTCTTAGCCACCAAAATGATGCTTTTGGGTGAAGCTACACCAGTGCAAATTGGTGCTTTTTTGATTGCACACCGGATCAAACGTCCTACCAGCGAAGAGTTAGCAGGAATGTTGGACGCTTACAACGAACTTGGACCGCAATTAAAAGCAATCGAGGGCGAGCAACCAGTTATATTCGGTATACCTTATGATGGCAGAACTCGCACAGCCCCAATTAGTCCGATAACGGCTTTATTGTTGGCAACAGCAGGGCAAAATGTCATCATGCACGGTGGCGATCGCCTTCCCACGAAATACGGACTTCCATTGGTAGATATTTGGCAAGGCTTGGGTGTTGACTGGACAAAGTTAGAATTACCATTAACTCAACAAATATTAGAACAAACGGGAATCGGTTTTGTTTATACACCTCTGCATTTTCCCTTAATACAAAGTATTTGGGAATACCGCGATCAAATCGGCAAGCGTCCGCCTTTTGCCACAATGGAATTAATTTGGTGTCCTTATGCTGGCGATGCTCATATCTTTACTGGGTTTGTTCATCCGCCCACAGAAGAAAGGTTTCGAGCAACATTGGCGAGTATGGGAATAATGAAGTTTACAACAGTAAAAGGTTTAGAAGGTAGTTGCGATTTACCACGCGATCGCACTGCAATTATTGGTTTAGGAAATGGTAATAATCCCATAGATAGATTACTTTTAGTTCCTCGCGAATATGGCTTTACTACTACAAACGTACCTCTAAGTAATACTGAAGAATTAATCTCAGAGATGAAATTAGTATTGCAAGCTAAACAATCAGAACTCATGCAAACAGCATTATGGAATGGCGGATTTTATTTATGGCGTTGTGGGATTTGTGCTGATATGTTAGAAGGTTTAGCTTTTGCAAAAGAATTATTTTCCTCTGGTGGGGTATTAAAGAAACTTCGAGAATTGCAGCAAGCTATTGACTCTATATAGATATAGTAAATATTTTTTTATCAAAATATCGACAAGATTGTTTTAAATAGCAAAGGATGCTTAATTTCTAATAAAAAAAAAATTTATTTAACCTTTAAAAGCAATGTACGTAGTGCTGGCGGTAGATACGTAGATGTGGATGCATCAAGTGTACAGCGTTTGCCGCTCTTAATTGATGGACGTTGTACCTTTTTAATACTGACAAATGTACCGAATAATTTATAAAACTTATCAAATATAGCTGATTTTTTAATGGTAAATATAGATTTTAACAATTATCAAAGTAAAAACTAATCTCGTATTAACAATTGTTGATTTTTTAAATACAAAACGAACCTTTTAGTCAAGACTGTAAATATACAGTTAAACCAAACTACATCAAACAGGCTTTTTTGATAACTATTACGATGCGTAAAATTTATAATTCAACAAAGCCAAAGTACTACAAGGTAGCGTAGACTAAGATAATGGGTGATACTACTAGCACTTGTTGCGGAACTAAGCAAAACTTTTAATTATAAATTTTAATTTCCGAACAAAGGGTGAACTATAGTGTATTAAGCAAAAGAAAAATATAAAATACAGTTGCGTGGTTAAGTCTTACTGCCAACAAAAAACCGACCTTATATAGTTGAGAAATAATACTGACTCGATGACAGGCAAAAACGCAAGACAGAATGCATTTCTGCGGCTTGTGTCTGGTAAGGAATTAGAAGCAGGGATTCGTCAACGCTTCTCGCTAATTCCAACTTCAGAGGCGGTAATTGGACGCGATCCTCACTGTCAAGTTGTATTAGATGCATTAAAGTACCGCATGGTATCCCGTCGTCATGCAGTAGTTCGTCCTTTAAGTTTATCCCCCGATGGTGAAATCAGTTGGATACTTTGCGATTTAAACAGTGCTAACGGTACTTATTTGAATGGAAAACGCTTACAGGAATGTCAGCAAGTTTTTCCTGGCGATCGCATTACTTTGGGGTACGATGGACCTCAATTAATTTTTAGTAGCGAAATCGTTGAACAAAAAACGACAATTTCTGCTAATAACTCATCCGTTGCTGGGACGACAAATTCCCAAAACTATTCCAAACCAGACTCAGTTAGCTTTACTCAATTATTTCCCATAGTTTCTACAGGTAAAGATTTAACTAGCAAAGCCTACTTAATACCGGGAATTTTAACAGTTATATTTGTAGTACTAATGTTTGCTACGGTGGGAAAACCGGAAGCGAACCAAATTATAGTAGCTGTTTATATCGCCTTGGCTGCATACTATTTTATTTATCAGTTATGCGGTAAGCACAAACCTTGGTGGGTTTTATTAAGTGTCAGTTTATCTACAGCTTTAATTTTAGTTAGTCCTATATTAGACTTGTTTATTTTTGTATTTCGGGAAATTCTACCGGGTAGATTACCTTCAGGACAAGAATCAATCACTTTTACGGAATGGCTGGTGCGGATGTTTTTTGGCGCTGGCTTGATGGAAGAACTACTTAAAGCATTACCAGTTTTAGGTCTATATTTTGTCGGGTTAAAATTACCTTCACCTTGGCGAGAGCGTATTGGCGTTTGGGAACCATTAGATGGAATCTTACTCGGCGCTGCTTCTGCCGTTGGTTTTACATTGTTGGAAACCTTAGGGCAGTACGTGCCGGAAGTTAGTCAAAGCGCTGCTATTCAAGCAGGAACTGAAACAGGGCAATTAGTCGGACTACAATTGCTAATTCCGCGAATTTTAGGTTCTGTCGCCGGACATATGGCTTACAGCGGATATCTTGGGTATTTTATTGGTTTAGCCGTGCTTAAACCAAAATTAGGAGGAAAAATTCTCTTAGTTGGCTACCTCAGTGCTTCAGCGCTTCATGCTTTATGGAATGCAACTGGGGCTATCAATGGTTTACTTCTAGTTGTTGTAGGGGTATTGTCTTACGCTTTTTTAATGGCTGCAATTCTCAAAGCAAGGGCGCTTTCACCTAATCGCGAACAAAATTTCGCCACCCGCTTTTTTGGAAATAAGTAATTATTAATATATCTTTTGATAGATGAGGCTGGAGCGCTAACTATTTTATCCTTAAAACATGATGGGTAAATCTACCCCAAGAAAGAAAATTCCGCAAAATAGTATAGTACCAGCCATAAAAAACAAGTTAATTGCATTCCCATTGCAATTAGAGTAGAAAGTGGCGAATAAATATTTACTCTGTTTGAGTATCTAACTGGTTTAGTGCATGATAAGCAACGGCTAAACCTATTTTTGCTTGCTCAATTTCTGATAAAGCTGCCCATTCACGATCGTCGTCTTGATTGAAGTCAGTAAGTGCTGATTCGACTTTTTTCGGTTCTCCACTTCTAGTCGCATAAGCTAACGGACGCGCTAAAACCATGATGTCGTCTGCGTCTATACTTGGTAATACCGCTTGTACGCATTCAATCAATTGTTCTGTCATTGACTCTTTAGCATTAAAAATCTCTGCTGCTTTTTGAGCAATCGAGTTTATCCAATTTTTGGGGATACTATTCTGAAACTCTTTTTGTAAACTATATGAGAGCTTAACAGCTACTGAAGGATTTGTCTTACAATTGTAGTGTGCTTCGGTTTCGACTTTAGACCAAAGTGCATCTAATTGATTATGAAAGCCTTCGCTGCGAGTGTTTAGTTCCTCATCTAATAATTCCTGCATCGGGAATTGCTCTTCTAGCTGACTAAAATAAGCTTGCGTTTCCTCGTCGCAGGGATTCCAAGGATAAGCATTATCTTCTGGTTCTAATAAAGTTGCAAGTAAATCTAACTCGATTTGAGATGAATTATTAAAGTTTGTTGAACCTTTCATTTTGTCAGCCATGTGTTGTCTCCTTTCGCAATGAATTTGGGGTATTGACAGCTACAGCGCTCAGTCTCTAATTTCCGCAAACTGAAATTTTATTTTATCTACCGTCATTAGTCTTTTACTTCAATTGCTGGCGTAGCGTCTATGTTAATACCAAAACATATAATAAGTACCAATTTGATAGTTACCTAATTTTCGATCCGAAATTCCCAAGTTTGACTTTTAGTACTGCCAAACTTTAAATGCATTCCCGATTCTAAAGGTATTTCCCGTCGGTAGATTTGCTCCCAACCACCGGAACGTAAAATCCAAGTGGTGCCATAGGTAGATAAATCTTCTAAATAGTAAGTTTGCACTTGAGTACTGCCAGCTAAGCTATTGCGACATAAGATTTCAGCGTGACGTTTTGAAACTGAAGGTTCTCTGATTACAATATCATTTTCTTTGGTGCGACCAATGCGGGTAACTCCAGGTTTGAGCAACCAAGTTTTACCACCTGCTTGTAAGGAACGTAAGCAAACATTTGCACTTCCGGGAATAAAAGTTGTTGGTATTTCTGTAGCGCCTTCCTCAAAACTTTTGACTAATTCACCGTCGAAATGGGGGTGTAAGTAAAGAACTGGTAATGTCCAAGCAGGTTGATTGAAATGATAAATAGTTAATAATCTTTTTCTTCCTTCGGCAACAGCTTCATCAATGGGTTTGCGACTGCGTAGAGCTAAGGCAAAAGTTTGAATAAAGCTGTGACTTTCCGCATCGGTAATTTCATCGCGCATTCCCAGTACGGCAGGCACACCTTGACGGATCAGCACTTCTGCCAAACTACTGTGAGCGATCGCTCGGTTTTTATCGGAGAAAGGTTGTGCCCCCCAACAAGCGTTGAAAACTGCCAGCTTTACGTCACTGCGGGTTAAAGCTTGTGCTAGTTCCATTCCGTTAAGGGTCATATCATTTTGTAAAAATAGAAACCCTCCGTCGGGACCTGGCAAGCCATGACCTGCATAAAAAAAGACGTTATAAGCTTTGGTTTCTAACTCACAAATCAGTTGCACAGATGTTGGTTTTACCAGTACCTTTACCATACAAGGCGCGTATCCGGCACTACTACCCACCGAACTACCACCCGAAAGAGTTTGTTGAAGAATAGCTGCTTCTTCTTCGAGTTTTAAGTTTTCATCTTCTGCTAAAACTAACAAGATATTTAAAGCTTGATCGGTGCGCGTTGAAGATAGGGGTTCAACGCTTGAAGTAGTACGGCTAAACAATAAATGTTGAGAAAGCGACATTGCGGGTTGTCCGGGTTCGCGCTGCATTATTTCCCAAGGAATGGCAATTAAATCTGGATCGCGGATTTCCAATCGAAAGCGCAAACGTGTATGCTGCCCCATCGCTATACCGCGACTGCGTTCCAAACTGCCGAGAATTTCTCCCTCAAATACCCAACGCCATAGATTAACGCCCATATATTGCATTAAACGGCTGCTGTAACTGGTTTTTTCACCCGAAGCAGATGATAAATTTAATCGGGGTGGATTTGCTGTTTGCGATTTATTTTCAGGCGATATATCCAAGCGGGAATGTCCGGCAAACATTTGTTGCCATTCCAGCCAAGCTTGATTTAGCTCTTGCGACCATAGAGAATCATGTAGAACATAACCACTGGGATAGGGAGCATTTACTACCCAAATGGCGAAATTATCAGTGCCTGTGTGAACGAGACGGGCGATCGCCAGGTTAAGGGATGGCATGGATTCTTTAAACTTAAAGGTAATTTTTTTCAGGCTAAATGTTTGCCTAAAAATTAACTTTTCAGGCGATTACCTGTATTATTTCAGTTTCTTATAGTTTATCGAGTTTTGGAATCAGTGCTGTTACCCGTTTGGGGTAATGTTGTCCTACCGGGGATATTACCAGGTTTTGGTTGAATTAACTGCTGAATGGGGGACGGGGAATCTTCTACAGGCGGTGTAGAAGAATCTTCAATCGCTGGAGGCAAACTATCTGATGGGGAACACTCATTTAATAAAGTACTTGGTTTACCAAATGTAGCATTAGATGGTGTCAGTTCCGAAAGTTTAAGCCATACCTGTTCGCCCGGTTTGAGTAAGGTTTTGCTGCCGATAGCAGTTGAAGTTGGAGCAGACGCATTTGTCGTTCGGACTTCTTCTCCGACCGAGCATACCTTTGTTTGTAGCCAATAGTCTTGTGGTGAAGTCTGCTGTTTTTTCACAACCTGTAACAAACTACCGGGTGGTGCATAAATTGGTAGCGGCTGTTTCGATATCTGTTCATCGGCAGGTGGTGTTGTACTTTTACTGAGATTAATTTTGGTTTTGATATTAATCAACCAACCTCGATCTATGTTGGCAAGTCTTTGGGAATTAGTCTCAACAGAAGGTTCGGGGCTATTTTGCGGTGTTTTTGCTGTTCTGGGTACTTCTTCTGGATTGAGGTTGTTATTGCTTTGCCTCCAGAAAAATCCCAAACCACCACCTACGAAAGTTAGTAAAGCTACTATTCCTAACATCAAAGGTAAATTTAAGCCTTTACGAGTAACTTGTTCGGGAATGACTTGAGTTTTTTGATTGCGAATTTGCTCCGGTGGAGCTAAGGGTGGAGAATCGGCGATCGCAATTGAAGAAACATCGGCAAGACTTACGGACAATGGTGACTTCGGCTCGGAATATTTAGTTTGACAATGCATCGAGGCAATAGTCACATTATCATGACCATTTTGATTGTTAGCAATCTCTAACAATTGCTTAGTAACGCTAACTACATCGCCTTTGTTATTTAATAACGGCAGGATTTCTGTTTCCCAGTGTTGTTCTACACGGTCAAAATCACTTAGACCATCGGAACATAGTAAAAATACGCAGTCTTCATCGAGGATGAACCGCTGTGCTGTCGGGTGTAAAGCGCTACTAGCATTCATCCCTAATGCTTGAACCAAGGAACCAGAAG
The DNA here is from genome assembly GCA_965234645.1 of Rivularia sp. (in: cyanobacteria). GTDB lineage: Bacteria > Cyanobacteriota > Cyanobacteriia > Cyanobacteriales > Nostocaceae > Rivularia. Next base: position 3,599,351 of record OZ248344.1, read on the forward strand.
CAGCTTGCTGTACGGCATCTCGATATACTGCATAGCCGAGTCGTACTTCCCGCGAAGCTACATCATCGTCAAGAGTTATCTGATGACAGTTATTGCGCGTAATCAAGTAAGCACGACTGTCACCCACGTGAGTAACATACATGGAATGGGCAATTGGCAACGCCATCACCAGAGTAGTCCCCATGCGCTGCCGTCCCTGACGATTTTCGCTATCGTTAAGTTGGCTAATTTTATCGTTAGCAGCCGCAGCAGCATGTTCCAAATCCACAAGCAGTGCAACTGGATTAATACGATCGGATGGTAAAGAAGCTAATTGCCCTACCTGCTGTTGAATCGTTTCAATGGCATTCTTAGAAGCTACATTACCTCCTTCATGTCCGCCAATACCGTCGCAAACAATAGTTAAAGCTGACTTTGATGGTGGTTTGGCGATCGTAGTACCGCTTTGGGGATAACAAGAATCTTCATTACGTTGACGCGAAGGTCCTGTATCTGTTAGCGCGAACACTTTGATGGTAGGCAAATTATGCTCGCTTAAAGATGTTAATCCCCGATCTAAAACAGCAATTAACTGTTCGCTCGAACGTATTTCCACCGACATCAACAAACGACAAACCTCGCCCATAAAATTGCGAATCGCCGGTTGTGCGCTTGGGAGTAGCTCTTGTTGCCAAAACTCTCCCGCATCAGACAAGGTTGGTGTAGTTTCTCGATCGGAATTTAATTCTAATAAGCGTACTATCGAACCTTCCGCCCTAATTAAATTTTTGTTCAGCAAGCTAGAAGCAACACCAACGCTAGCCAAAGGTTGCCATAACTGAGCTATTTGCCATAGCCAATTGAGTTGTCTTCTAGAAGTTGCGCTCTTCCAAGCATTTGTCAATTCGCCACACAAATCTATTTTTATCGGCGATTCATGGAGAATAAGCGGGGGTTTTTCTAACAGTAATATTTCTTTGGGGCTGTTCTGGGTATTTAAAGATAGTAGTCCGTAAACTTGAGGAACGTGTAAGCGATAGGGAATTAATCTGAGATAGGATTTTATATCATCTAACTTTTGTTGTTCGGGAATTTGTGGCAGAAGACCGGGTTTAGTATCTAATAAAACATTATCTTCAATAATTAAATAACGCTCTTGTAACAATTCCCCAGAATTACCCACAATCGAATTTTCCGCCACAGCCCAAAGATAACGTTTGGGTAGGGATGTTTTGCATTTCTGGCAAAACTTGTGGGTAAGGGGGTTAGCAGCTTGACAAAGTTCGTTTGGACAGTAGAGCGTTGCCGCATCATTTTCCATAGTTTCCCACCGAAAAGGCGATTCATGTTCATTTTTCTTTATTCATACACAACGGCTCAGGAGCCGTTCGCGTTCACATAAAACGATATATTCCATTTTGACTCGGGCTAAAACAGACACGAGAGTAGGTAGTATAGCAATTTTAGAAAGCTAGGCAATTAATTAGCCACGATACGTCTTTTAAAAAAGTATATAAAAAATTACCACCTTTAGCGTGATGCTCATACTATTTTGCAGGCAAGCAGACTCACAGAAAGAGTCAAGCCATACACTTTATTTAATATAATTTCTTAATTTTTTATCTTTTTTCTACATATATTTCTATTTTACAAATCATTATTTAGCTTTTTTAAGTTATCTATATTACCGTATAGCTCAGTAATCAAACTGTTTTTTTTGCATATATTCCTTCCAATTAGTTTACTGCCGGAGAGCCGAACATTTGCTTAATGCCAAAAAATGGTCTTACTACTATCTAATTAACCGCTTTTTCCGCTATGTATAACTATATGTTTAAGCTTATACTCAGTAATCAACACAGCTATATTAATAAATTTATATCTTGCATTAAGCATATAAGCCGCGTTTCTTCAGAATACTTAAATTCTCCAAGTGAAATTATTAGTTCAGAAACTCGATTTTTTAAAGTTGTTGAAATAAATTAGACTATAAATTTCTGCCGACTGCCTTTTTATAAGAAGGTAGTCGGCAATAATTATCGATTATAGGAATAATCTGAGATATCTAAGACTTACGCAATCGTAGATACACGAAGATCAAATTTTGGACTAAATGCGGCTTAATTGTTAATTAAGCCGCAAATACCGTCAACAATGTAAAGTTTGCATGAAGATTTAGAAGTTTCAGGTAAGTAAGTTGGGTTAAGTCGAATATGCGTCAATTACTCACCTTAAATTACGACCCTAGTATCTTTATAAATTTTTAATGAAATATATAAAGACCAATTCTAATTACTTTCATCCACTGCGACTCGAGGAAGTCCCATACTATAGTTATTGACTCGTGCGGAAATGTTGTAGCTAATTGAACCCATCTGTAGAAGCGATCGCACAAAATGTTCTAAATCTGAGCCAATACGACGCAGGTTATAGTCTGTTAAATCTGTGCCGCTCGCCGCTTCGACTAATTCATCAAATTTACGATATACAAGCTGTAAGGTGTCTTCACTCCAGGTGAATTCATTATCTGGGTCAATATCTAAAGTCAAGACCTGATTGCTAGGAACCAATTCGCCATCCTCAACTTCTGCCGCAAAAATACGGATATGGCGAGTTGTGGATTTGAGCAGCATCTGGTTATCCATAGGAGGCTTTTGTCAATTTCGTTAAATAACACTCCAATTATTGTAAACTCTAAATTCCTGCTTGAAACCTCAACAACAAAGCAGTACAAATTCCAAACTATAAACCCGCGCATCCAAATAGATTTTTGCATCAATAGCAAATAAAACAGCATTTTGATGTTTTTATAGATTGGGGAACCACAAATTTACCATAAGGGTCACTCTGGTAAGCTTGAATCGCCGTCTACAATAATTCTTATTTGTCTTATTCAGAAGAAACAATTTAGTAGTGGTATTAATTGATGCTCGTAAACTAAATTTACCCTTAAAAATTGTGGTCACAATACCTAATTGTGTTTTTTTAATGAATAAAACCTACATCTAGTAATTTTACGGAATTGCTAAACCACAACCGTAGGCTATAGTCTAATAAAATGATTTCAGCGTTTTTACTTACGTAGTATTACTCTTTTTTTAGTTAAAAGTAAAACTGTTATTGACGTGGAGAAAACTTTGATGTAAAAACCTTTAAAAAGCTCTAGCAAGTTCTTACAGAAACTTCATTGTATAGAAGTTTAAAAACTGAATAATAGTTTAGGGTTTGCTAGAACTGTTACTGGTGCATGAATATAAAATTATAGAATCAGTTAGTCTACCTACGAACGATCGATGCCCCAAGTGAAATGCAATACAAATAAAAATGGATGATTTTTCTTCTTGCAAAGTCAAACACTACTTTCGATTTCAAACAAAATATGAAGAACTTTTGCTTGAGATAAAACAAAATCACCCCCATGACCACCGAGTAAAGGAATCGTAACAACTATGAACTCGAAAGCATTACCACGCCAAATAAACAATGTCGAAGTAGGTGTTTATGAGTGCGAAATCAATCTCAAATTTCGACTGATTGAGGAAAAGAGTTTACTGGGCGATCGCGAGCAACTGTTGCAGGTGCTGCTAGATGCGTTAACCGAAGGTTCTGACGACTTTCTAGAGATGTTGCAGCAGGTTGTGAAGGTTCACCACACAACAGAGTTAAAAGCCTCGCCGCAAATGCGACGACAGCTAATGCGGTTGCGTAACTCTACCGAAATAAATCAATAGGTAACGAGCGTCGTATCAAGTAGCGGCAGGTTGTGTAGTTTTTCTACATAGACGAAGGTAAATTTTTAAGTTTAAATCTGGAACTTAATTTTTTTCCACAACAAGTTAACTGGTATTACTCAAGCTTATTGTTCCCAAAGCTGGGTTTGCCGAATAATTCTCAAAACGCTACAAAAAGTGCGTCTACCCGGCATCTACGCAGGTTTTTGACGGGGTTGCGTCTACAGTAACCTTCAAGAATTATGTACGACATTGATAGTAATTGGGTGCCTACTAATCAGCATTTTAGCCTTGCTTCAAGGCAGGGTTACGGTCTACGAATAAAGAGAAACCAGGGAAGAAGAGATTTGTTACTATTAAAGAAACTCGTGGTAGTATTCGTACCCTCCTTCAAGAAGGCATACAAACGCAAACAAGCCTCTATGCATCCGTTACCTCAAAAAGCATTTGATAATTTTTGCTAGTTTATTCGTGGCTCAAGATGCGAAAGCCATTCGTTATAGTTCCTGAAATTTTGTGTGCTTAGAGTTGAGATAGAAGCAATGCGTGGGATGAGTCAGGAAGATTTGCCTTCCTCCCATGCATAGTTTGAAATCATTAAGAAAAGAAGATGATTTTGATTTTTAAGCCATAAGTATAAATAAATATAGGTAATAACGATTATTTTTATTAAATAAATTTGATAGAAATCACCGCTATAACTCATTTTTGCTTTTAGCTTCAGACACTTTAACTGCCGTTTGACTACTTAATGATTACCTATAATTTAATACCTGTAAAGGCGTAATATTACTTAAATATCTTTCAGGTTTATTCAAGCAACTTCCCTTAAAATTAGGTTCACTGATTTACCTTTAATAGTGAGCGGATAGAGAAACCCATCTTTTCAAACAAGTTTCCTAAAGCTTTATAGAAAAAAGGTTATGGAAAATCTAAAAGTTTAATTTATTTTTTAAAGCCCTTAATATTAGATTTACTTTACGATAAATTCAGAGCTATAAAAAATTTTAATCAAAAACATACAATTGGTTTGTTTAATTAGCTAAACCGTGTTCCAAAGCAAAGCGCACCAACTCAGTACGGCTATTTGTCCCGGTTTTGCTAAACAAACGGCTAACGTACTTTTCCACGTTGCGAACACTTGTTTCTAAGCGTCGAGCAATTTCTTTATTCATTAATCCTTCAGCAACCAGATTTAAAACGCTTTGTTCTCTGGGAGTTAAGTCAATATTGAAAGGTGCGCTTGATTGAGTGATAGCAGTTTTTTGAGTCAGTAGCGCCTTAATTTGAGCAATCTGAGAGGCTAATTCAGCTAAGTCTGGGGTTTCTCCTTCCTCCACACTCGCGCTTGTTTTGGCGGCGCGACGAGCAATCAAGTTCTCCACAATTGCGACTAACTCATCTGGATCGAAAGGTTTGGGTAAATACGCATCCACACCAGCTTGATAACCTTGAATGCGATCGCCAGTCATACCTTTTGCAGTCAAAAATATTACTGGTAATGTTTTAAAACGAGTATCATCTCGGAGTTGCTTGAGAAATTGATAACCATCCACTTGAGGCATCATAATATCGGAAATTACCAAATCTGGTGTATTTTGCTGCATCCACTCCCAAGCATCACGAGCGTTACTGGAAACTTGAACGTTAAAATTACTCGCTTCCAAATAATCTTTTACCGCTTCGCGCAATCCGGGTTCATCATCAACCAGTAACAGTTGTGCTGTCATCTCAATTATCCTACATTGTACATTTTCCAATTTAGCGAAATTTGGCAACAGTTTGAAAAAAGCAGGGGAGAGGGGGAGATGCGGGGATGGGGAGATGGGGAGATGGGGAGATGGGGAGATATTAACTCATAACTCCTAACTCATAACTCCTAGCTCATAACTCATAACTCCTAACTCCTAACTCCTAACTCTCAAAGCCATTCAATGTTCTTAGCTTGAGAAGGTAATTGTGCTTGCAGTTGTCCTAAGTAACGCGCCCTAGCGGTTAACAAGCCGATTGGTGTGCTTACTAAATCTAAAAGGCTTGCTTTACCCAATATTGTTTTCAAACTAGTTTTGGGCACTTCCTTAAGCAACCAACGCAAGAGGTCATAATAGCATTCATTAAGTTTTATCTCGCGCATCAATTCTACGCCGTGTAGTTCGTGGAGATAGCTATTGGAACGCCCATAACGTTGCCATTGACTCTTTAGTTCTTTTAATGTGGTTCTATGACGATGCTGAACGATCGCTGAAGGCGCAAATTCTAAACTTCCAATCTCAAGTTGCAAAATCCGCCAACATATATCAGCATCGCCCCCGGTTGTTAAATAAGGACGGAATAACCCGGCTTTTTCTAATGCCAACCGACGAATTGCTAAATTTGCGGTTTGTCCGTAAGCACAAAATTTATTCGCTAATGTATGTTTTTGCGATAGAGTTTCTTGCTTGTCTGCGTATTTTTCTAATAAACTATTACCAGGCAACGCCGTAATTTCACCGGCGACAATTACGACATTTCGGCTAACAAAAGGTTGAACTAATGCTTCTAACCACTGTGGTTGGGGACGGCAATCAGCATCGGTAAAAGCAATGATTTCGCTTTTCGCTTCACGAATTCCGGTGTTACGTGCGGCGTAAGAACTTTGAATTTCGTTTTCGCTCAAAGCGCGAATTTTAATTGAGCAATTTTCTGAAGCAACTTTTAATAATTCAGCAGTACGATCGCTACTATTATTGTCTACCAGCAAATACTCTATCCTTTCTTTTGGATAGGTTTGAGCCAATAGACAATTAATTAATTCAGGTAAATCTGCCGTACCGTTATAAATAGGAATCACCACCGATACCTGGGGTTTAAAGGTATTAGTCGCGGTTGTCTTAAATGACTCGTTATTCATAAATTCGAGATTATTGACTAGGAATTATTGGTTTGAGCGTAAACAATTACTAACCCTTTAATTTTTAGTATTCCCAATTCAAAAACATTTTCGTTGTTAATTTTAATAAATCGGGATAGCGAGAACTTAAAATTTTAGTTCAACAGCGATCGCTCCCGTAACGCCAGAAGATTACTGAGAGAAAAAACCGGATTGAGACGCTCTTAGAGGATGTTTGAATATTGTATTTAAAGGAATTCTCAGATTATCCCCCCGGTAAAGTTCCCCTAAAGACGGCAGGGGATAATAGAGGATCTAAAAAGTTTCGAGTTATATTAATAGCTTTGCCGCGCATCCTCTTAGCGGAGGAAAGAAGTAAATTCTACAATCTTTTTTTTAGAATTTAAAAAGAAAACGTTGATAGTGGGTTAACCCACCATCAACGCTGCTTAAAACTGATAAATCATAACTAATAAACGTTTAACACTAGCGCATCTGCAAAGGTTTGCGAGAAAAGTGATTTTGCTCTTGAGATGCAAAGTTTTTATTTGATAAAATCGACAGTGCCCGCGCATAATGAGGATCTTTATTTGTTCCGATCAATCTTGGATCGGAAGCAAGTTCACGTTGCTCAGATGCAGTCAAATCCATTTCGATATCGGGTGTAATCCCCTTTTTATTGATATCGGTCCCTTTAGGAGTATAGTAATGAGCAATAGTAATAGCGATACCGGAACCATCTGCTAGTTCGTGGACTGATTGTACTAATGCTTTCCCAAAGGTTTTCGAGCCAACTACGGTTGCTCGCTTGTTATCTTTAAGTGCGCCTGTAAGAATTTCACTCGCACTAGCTGAATTATTGTCTACTAACACTACCAAGGGGCGTTTTGTCAAAGCCGTGCTGTTGGCTTTTGTTAATTCGCTTCCACCTTTGCGATCTTCGGTGCGAACAATTGAACCTTCATCAAGCCACATCCGAGCAATTTCAATGCTTGCGTTTAACAAACCACCCGGATTTCCTCGCAAGTCTAGCACGAAGCCGTCAACGTTACTAGCGTTCAAATTACGGATAGCACGCTGCATTTGTTCTGCTGCGTGAGCGCTGAATTCCCGCAAATTGATATAGCCAATCTGCCGATTACCTTCTTTTCTCAAGGTATAACGCACGGTTGGCACTTCAATAGTCGCTCGCGTCAGCTTGACATCAAACTCTTTTTGAGCAGCTCTTCCCATACGTAAATCGATGGAAGTACCCACCTTACCTCGAATTAAATTGGAGGCATCCTCTATTTCCATGTTTTTGGTGGGTTTTCCGTCAATAGCTAAAATGACATCGCCCGCTTTAATACCCGCGCTCAAGGCTGGAGAATTTTCTAAAGCTTCTACTATTGTTAAAAGCTGGGTTTGTGGATTTTTCTCCATGCGAATACCAATTCCGGAAACTTCTCCAGAAGTCTGAGAAGTAAGACTCTGGTATTCTTTGGGGTCCATAAAACGAGTGTATGGATCGCCCAATCTTTTCAAAGTTTGACGAATTGTAGTATAAGCTTGTTCGCGGGAAGTATAATTTTTGCTTAATAACGTCTTTCTAGCGGTTTGCCAATTTTGGTTATTAAACGATCCGTCTACATACTCGCGATTCACCAATTGCCATACTTGGTCAACAATCGCTTTCGGGCTATCCTGTAGAGCAGCACGAACGGAACGACACCAAACTGGAACAAATACAGACACTGCTGCTGTAGTGGCTATTGCTCCACCAATAAAAGCCGATCGCAGCGGCGAGTAACGTTTCGCTAATTGTTTCATTTAAATTTGCACGAATGATGGTGTAATTGAGTGTTTAGCAATCAGATAATTTAGAAACTGATAAGTTATGCTCGATAGAAATCTGACTATATTGAAGCTTATTATCCAAGTTTTTCTCAAAACACGCTTGTTAGCTCTGAGAATAGCTTCTTAACTTAGACAATTTCCGACCCAAGCTTAATTCATTCTTATGCCACTTTCATCGGTGTCATACTAGCACTGATTTTTACTTTACTTAATTGAGGCTATTACTTAGGTATATTAGTTACATTAATTCTAGCTTTTACTCAAACTACAATTAACCATTTTATTCAGGTTTATCATGAATCGTAAAGTAAAAAATCAGCGATTTCGTCAAGTTAGAAGTCAATATAAAAAACGGTGGCGTTTTTTACAAAAATTTGCAATTGGTGTTAGCCTATTAGTTGCTATCTGGTTATTTTTTACTACTATAACTGTATTTTTTGCATCTTCCAAGCCTATAGATGCCTTTTTCGTTTTGGGTGGAAGTATCAAACGAGAAATGTATGTCGCCGAGTTAGCACAAAAATACCCGCAAATTCCGATTTTAATTTCTAGCGGTTCAAAAGATCCTTGTATTTGGTTAATTTTTCAACGACAATCTGCACCTATGCAAAAAGTTTGGTTGGAGAAATGTGCCAACTCTACTTTTGACAACTTTTACTATAGTATTCCAATTTTGCAGAAATGGGGCGTGCATAAGGTGAAACTAATTACCTCTACGACACATTTACCACGAGCTAAATGGATAGCACAAATACTTTTAGGCGCTCATGGAATGTGGGTAGAACCTGACATACTTCAAGAAAAAGGCATTCCAGGAAATCGCGAATATTGGTGGAAAACTGGTTTAGATGTGACTCGCAGCATATTTTGGGCAGGTTTTAGTCAAGTCATCAAACCACAATGTTCCAACCTCATACAACTTAATCAAGTTAATTTACAAGAATGGAAAAGTCGCGATTTTAAATGCGAACGTCAAGGGAATTTAAAAGTTAGGACCACCGGAGTTAGGAGTTAGGACCACCGGAGTTAGGAGTTAGGACCACCGGAGTTAGGAGTTAGGAATTAAATTATTAACTGGTTACTGGTTCCCGATCACTGATAACTGATAATTGATAATTGACAGCGGGACTTTGTTAAAATAAGTTTTTTGAAATTCTTCTTCGCGCACTGCTGCTGTAAATTTCTCGATCGCGGCTTCTAATTTAGGAGTGGGATTTGTGTTATCTTTCTGGCTAAATATTAAATAATTATCTTGCGATTTGATGGTAAATCCTAAAGCTTTTAAAGCCTGAAAACCTAAATGCAATGTTTGGGTACTTATAGATAGTTTTTCTAATATTTGTATGCGGGTTGCTGCTTGATTTGTACGGCACAGATATTTGGCGATCCCTACAAGCTTTAACCAGGTTTCTTCCGGTGCTTGAGAGTTAGGTTTTGACCATGCTAATGCTACGGGTTGCTGTTTGTTAAAGGAACGTCTCATCCAGACTCGCAAATCATCCCAACGAGTTGGACATTCTTTAATCATAAGGGGTGAGTCGGATGATGATGGATAGTTAGGGGAAAGATTGCGCCAATCTAGAATTGATGAATAATTCTGAGAACTTGGATTTATGGCATTTTCGGCAGCACGTACTGCTATTAATCGAATTTCGTAACGTTTTTTGAAAGTATTGTAGTCTAATTCAACTATACAGTCGCATTTATGGAGTGGTAATTCATCTTTATAATGTCCCCACCAGATGCCTGGAAAGCGATTTTTGGTAGAGTCGTCGCGGATATCAAATTCTGTTTTTATGTACTGTATTTTCTTACCTCGCGAATCTTGCTGATTGCGATGCCAAGTATTTTCAAACCAACAGTTTTCGATCGATAATTTTGGTACCGGATTACCCATTCCGCAGGGTTCAAGTAATTTTAATTCTAAAAATAATTCTTTACCTAAGTCTGCTACGGTTACGATTAAGTCTGCTTCGACTGTTGGTGTTAGTGTTGCACCTCCAGTTATTTGTCGCAATTGTTGATTTATTGCTTCTGTAAATAAAGGAATATTTTCTACCGGGATACTCAAACCTGCTGCAAAAGGATGTCCCCCAAAGCGATGCAGTAAATGTGCTTGGTGTTTAACTAATTGATATAAATCAACCGAGTTCACCGAACGTGCCGAACCCCTTGCTAAAGGAGGGGGAGATGGGGGGATGGGGGGATGGGGGGATGGGGAGATGGGGGGACGGGATGAAGTATCTTTTTTGTCTACCCCCTCTACCCTATCTTCCCCCTCTACCCCTTCTACCCCCTCTACGACTTCGGTACTCAACAAAACCGTCGGTCTTCCGGTGTCTTGCGCTACCTGTCCGGCAACTAGTCCGAGAACGCCAACTGCCCACTGTGGGTCTGCTAAAACTATGACGCTGGTGGTTGATAAGTCTATTTGGGAAAGCTTTTGGGTGACGTGACGCGCTACGTCTTTTTGCAGGGATTTACGACGGCTGTTGGCGAGTTCGGTTATTTCTGCTAGTTCGCAAACGCGCTTATGGTCGCTACTTGTAAGTAATTCTACGCAAAAGCTCGCATCTCCTTGAATGCGGCTGACAGCGTTGATCCGAGGTCCCAAGCCAAAGGAAATATCTGTAGGGCGATCGCCATTTTTCTGGCACAATTCTAGCAGTCTTCCTACACCAGGTCTTCTTCTTTGTGCTGGTGGTTTTTTAAAGTCTTGTTGCAGTTGCCCAATTCCTAATTGTGCTAAGTAGCGACAATCTCCGCTCAACTGGACTAAATCGGCGATTAATCCTACTGCTACTAAGTCTAGTAAATCTTTTAAGGGCTGTTGCGCCGTTTGTGGCAAGCTGAGGTAAAGAGCTTCTACTAATTTGTAAGCTACTGCCACTCCCGAAAGATGAAATAGTTGATGGGAGTCGGGTAAGTTGCGGGGGTTGATAATCGCTGCTACGGGCGGGCGTTCTGGCAATAAGGTGTGATGATCGGTAACAATAATGTCTATACCTAAGTTGTTTGCATAGATAATTTCATCTATATTAGTGCTGCCCGTGTCGCAAGTCACGATTAGCTGGCATCCTTGCTGTTTGAGCTTATCAATGCCTGGAATATTTAATCCGTGGGATTCTGTTAAACGATTGGGGATGTAGTAACTTAGCTGCGTATATTTGGCAAAAAACTGTCCTAAACCATCCCACAAAACTGCTGTAGAGGTAATACCGTCAGCATCGAAATCTCCCCAAATTGCAACTTTTTCGTTGTTATTTCGCGCAATCAGCAACCTTTCTACCGCAAGCTGCATTTCTTGTCCAAATTCAAAAGGATTTGCCGGTTGATAAGCTTGGGGATTAATATGATTTTCTAATTGAGTTTTGTCTCTAATTCCTCGTTGCCATAATAATTGCGCTGCAAAATTTCCTTCCGAGGTTGATATATATTGTTTTACTAGTTCTAAGAATGATTTCGGCGGTTCTTCTGTTGTTTTTAGAATCCACTTTTGTTCGGACATAGGATTTTAGATTTTAGATTTGGGATTTTGGATTGAAGAATTGCACCTCGACAAGACGGGTTTCTAAAACATGACACTCACAAGGAAATTATATTATTTATTATAGAAACCCGGATTGTTTTAGCTTGTTCAAAATGGCGCAACTTTTTAGATTTACCCAAACAACTTATATTAATCAAAAATCTGTCTTGGAAAAAACTTTGAGGAATATCTAAGATTCAAAATTCAATTTTTCTTCATTAAATTCTTTTTCGACAGGTTTAATCACAACTTCGCCACCAATTGGTTCTATTTTGCGCGTGCGGATAGGGATGGAACGTTTATAACCAGCCCTTTCTGCTTTTTGATGTTCGTAGTCGATTAATCTGCCATAATGTTCGTGCTTGCTCAGATTCATCGATAAGAAAATATGTTGGCGTGTATTGCCAAAACCTTTACGGTTAAAAAACTTAACGGCTGGAACGTTGGCTGGATCTGTATCTGCAAGCATAAATCTCGCGCCATCTTCAATCATGCGAGCGATAAGGTTATCAACTAGCTTATCTGCTACGCGACGACGTTGAAATTTAGGATTTACTCCTAACCAAAGAATGTAACCATATGTCCAAGATGCTTTAGTGATTATTGTTCCTAAGATAAATCCTCCAAGTTCTTCATCGACTTCAGCAACCAGACAATATTCTGCATCTGTATTGTAAAGTCCAATCACCTCCCATTCATCCCAGGTTCTATATAAATAAGGATATAAATCGCTGGTAAATAATTGTTCGCCTAAATGGAAAACTGGGGCAATGTCATCAATTTTCAATTCACGGACAAATACTGCATTATTATCTGAGGACATAAAATTATTAAGAAGTTATCAACCATTTAGAGGTACTTCTTGAATATTATCTAAGTTCATCAAGATATTATCGACTCCAGGTAAATTTTGAGACGATGATTTTTCCCCAGATTTAACAGCAACTCTTTGACAGCGAGCAGCATACTGACAATAATTGCACGTTTTGCTACCTTCGGATACTTGGGGAAATTGTTCTCCTTGTTGATAAGCTTGCAGCCCCACCGTGAGTTTTTTTAAAAGTTGATTGAGTTTATTTTCGGTTTGCTGATGCTGTAGGGAACTATAGCTGAATTTTATGCTGTTGAGTTTGCTTTCAGATTGCACAAACCAATAAGTCATCGAAATATTTTCTGGTGGATAGTCGCTGGTTTCTGCTAGTACGTACATATAAAGACGTATCTGCCAGTCGTATTGCAGCTTACGTTTATTTTGTGGCTTAGGATAAGTTTTCCAGTCCAGAATCTGTGCTTTTTCTTTATCCGCAATCAATAGATCGTAAATAACGGTAAGTAGATAGTTTTCAACTTGAAACGTGCGGTAATGTTCGCTTTCGCGAAAGGTTTCATTCTCAGTAGCATCCGTTAAAATGTCCGGTGCCGATCGCTCATATGCCTTCATCCAACTTTGCAATCGACTATCGTTTTGCAAAAAGCTAGCAATTTCTAAACCAATTTCTCGCTGCTGCATTAACAAGTGAAAGCGACTTCCCAGTAACTGTTTTTCTTCATATTCGGGATTTGTCGGAGGGCGCAGTTGTTCTAAATAAGTATGTTGAAACTGACGGGGACAACGTTCTAATAAGTTAAGTTGTCCCTGAGAAATTCGCAGTAGTTGATTTTGTGTTGAATTTGATATGGACATCATAATTATAGATTAGCAGGCTTTTTTAACGATCGCGTCTTTAATTATTTTATAAAAATATAAGGAAGGAATCCGTTTTTATTTTTGGAATAACTTGTGGGGGCTAGGGAATTTGGTGAATTTTATAAGCTACACGGATGCGATCGCGTACAAAATTTTGCACAATAGTTTCATTTTAATTGTTAAATAATTAGCCTTGGTAGAAAAATACCCTAAAAAAGCATTACCACTTTAGCATATAAAAAAATACATTCATCAAAGCAAAAAAAGGTTTTTATGTATTAGTAATAATTAGATTTATTCACTTGATACATAATAGAAATACGCTATAGTGTTATAGATATTTTTAAAAGTTCACAGCCTGATTCCCTACAGGTTGTTTGTTTTGTGTCAGGGTTAAAAATTTCTACGTTCGCTTCATATAATTGCGTCGCCTCTGTGGCTCGTTAATTGTGAGAAGCGACTTAGTGACATATTATGAACCGTTCAAGTTTTTACTATGAAAATCTCGGCTAGTCGCATTTGTTTTCTTTTAATTGTATTCTTTGGAATTCAATCTTCTAAAGCAAGTACTTTTCTCTATGATTTCGAGGGAGATAAATTTAAAAAAGGGGATATTTGGAATGTTTTAGAAACTTGCTGCAAACATTCTTACGAATATTCAACCGCAGAGTCTTATAAAGGTAAAAAATCCGTTAAATTCGAGTTGCGACGGAATGACAAAGAGGTTCATAATAGCAAGCGTTCTGAATTCGCAGGGCGTTTAGAAGAAGCTAATGGTGATAATTGGTATCGCTTAAGAATGTTTATCCCAGATGATTGGGAAACTGACCCCAATTCCTTTGAAATTATCACTCAATGGCACGCTTATCCTGATTTTGATAAAGGTGAAACTTGGCGAAGTCCACCTTTATATATAGTAATTCAAGGCGATAAAATTAAGTTACAGAATCAATGGGATTCTGAGGAAGTAACTGTAAATAATACTCCCGAAGGCAAATCTGTGCTGTGGGAAGGAAATTTAGATGAATTGAAAGGTAAATGGGTTAATTGGACTTTTCATATCAAATGGACTCATTCACAAGATGGAATAGTAGAAGTTTGGCAAGATGAAGAAAAAATTGTCGATCGCATTGGCGCGAATACTTATAACGATGAAAGTGGCGTTTATTTAAAGATTGGTATATATAAGCCAGATTGGAAATACAGTCCGCACAAGTCTATTGTAGATTCTCGAATTATTTACTTCGATGATGTAGAAATCGGTTATGGGGAGAGGATTTCGGGATATTGAGGAGATGGGGAGATGGGGGGATGGGGGGATGGGGGGATGGGGGGATGGGGGGATGGGGGGATGGGGAATTTTAACCTTTAACCTTTAACTTTTATCCTTTATCCTATTGCGAATGCCCGATTAAAAAAAAATAAATAGGTAAAAGGTAAAAGAATAAAGTCGATCTTCGCTCTTTTGCCTTTTTCCTATTTGTACCTGATGCTTATTTCATGTTAGCTCGTGCATCTCGGACTGCGGCTAAAAAAAACAAAGCTGTTAGTGGAATGCTAATCCCCAGGATAATCGCGGTGTTTTGCATTCCTAAATCTGGTTGCCCTGAAGAAAGCTCAAATATCGAACCTACTGCCGCGATCGCAGCAACGCAAGAACCAAGTAAAAACAAACCGCTAATCGGTGTCATTGTGTTCATAATTTTTCCCCTTCTATACTATTGATTTTACAGCTTGATGGGAAAAACCATTCTTTGATAGCTCTTGTGTCAATGCTAAAGCGTTTTCTACTCGGTCTACAAATACTACGCCGTTAAGATGATCCATCTCGTGTTGGATACAACGTCCGAGCAAATCCCCAGCTTTCAAGGTTTGAGGACGACCATTTTCATCTTTATAACTAACTTCTACCATTTCGGGACGTTTGACATCCAGGTAAACACCTGGAATACTTAGACATCCTTCTTGTTCTACGCAGATGTTACCGAAGGCTTTTTTAATAACCGGATTAATCAAAATTAACGGAGGGTTAGCTGGATTATCTGGTTCAATATCCATAACGATAAGTTGTTTATGAACTCCCACTTGAGGGGCAGCCAAACCGATACCGTCGCTGCTGTACATGGTTTGCAACATTTCCCTGGCTAATTGACGAATTTCGTCATCCACTTTTGATATACGCTTAGCAGGTTGTCGCAAAACTTTATCGCCCAAGTAATGAAGTTTCAAGGGCGGATTTTTTAATTTTTTCTTCTCAACGGCGATCGCAGAGGGCATAGTCTTATAACTCACAAATATCTATAGGTGAAATGATTCCGCTTTACTTTATCTTAGCAATTAGGCGGATGGGGAGATGGAGAGATGGGGAAGAGGGGGGAGATGGGGTAGAATTCATAACTCCGGTAGTCCTAACTCCTAACTCATAACTCTTAATCTAAAATTCTTTAACCTTTGACCTTTAACCTTTAACCTTTAAGAATGACTTAGTATAATAATTTCGGTTTGACGGATATTAATTTTACGTGACAAAAACTTTTTCAATGAATTTAGCTCGTCTATCTACCGGAATTATAGGTTTTGATGAAGTTCTTACTGGGGGTTTAATCCCGAAGCGAGCTTATTTGGCGCGGGGTGGTCCGGGTTGCGGTAAAACGATGTTAGGGTTGCATTTTTTGAATGCGGGTATAGCAAACGATGAAGTAAGCCTTTATATCACTTTAGGGGAACCAGCAGAACAAATTAAAACTAATGGTGCAAGTCTTGGTTTCGATACTCAAGCAATCAATTTTTTGGATTTAAGCCCCGGTGCGGACTTTTTCACGGAAGTCCAAACTTATGACATTTTTTCTCCAGCCGAAGTTGAACGGGAACCGACTACTCAAAGAATTATCGAGACTGTAGAATCACTTAAGCCGACACGAGTCTTGATTGATTCGATGACACAGTTTCGCTATCTATGTACTGATGATTTCCAGTTCCGCAAACAAGTATTGTCATTTATGCGCTTTTTATTGCAAACTGGCGCAACAGTAGTATTTACTTCCGAGAGTAGCCCAGAAGCTCCCGATGATGATTTACAGTTTATTAGCGATGGAGTAATTCATCTTCAGAACTCCTCAGAAGGGAGAAACATTAGCGTTACGAAGTTTCGCGGTTCTGATTTTCTCGCTGGCTTACATTCGCTGCGTTTAACTTCTAAGGGAATGCAAGTTGCTCCGCAATTACAGCCACAAATTTTTAAGCGCGAATTTTCTCTTGAAACAATTTCTTCGGGAATACCGGAATTAGATGAATTACTACATGGTGGAATCGAAAGGGGAACGGTAACTATTTTTACTGGTCCGACGGGTGTAGGTAAAACTACTTTAGGGCTTCAGTTTATGAAAGAAGCTGCGGGAAGAGGGGAACGTTCTGTAGTTTATACTTTTGAGGAAGGCGAGGAAACTTTAGTGGCTCGCTCTCAAGCAGTAAATATTCCGATTCAGGCGATGATTGCCAATGGTAATTTGTCGGTTGTTAGAGTAGAACCTTTGCACCTCACCCACGACGAGTTTGCCAATAAAGTACGTCACGAAGTCGAAGAAAATAAAGCTCGTATTGTAATGATTGATAGCATTGCTGGCTACCGACTTGCTATGCGCGGTGCCGATTTAGCCAGTCATTTGCACGCTTTATGTAAGTATTTGCAAAATATGGGAGTTACGATCGTCTTAGTTAATGAAACGGAGAATATTACGGGTGATTTCCGTGCTACTGAATTAGGTATTAGCTATATTGCAGATAACATTATTTTCTTACGCTATTTAGAAATTTATGGAGAAATGCAAAAAGCTATTGGCGTATTGAAAAAGAGATTATCCGATTTTGAAAAAACATTGCGAGAAATAGAAATAACTCGTTACGGTATCAAAGTAGGTAAACCACTAACCAATCTGCGAAAAATTCTTAGCGGTACGCCAGAGTGGGTAGATCAAAACGATCGCAACAAATGAATGTCAAACCTTTAATTTTGATAGTGAATAGCAATGTTCGTAATTTAGAATTACTTAATCAATTTTTGAGTCGGGAAGGATATAAAACTATTAGTGCAAGTGGTTTAGAGGAGTTTAATGATGCTATGAGTCAAGCTCAAATTAGTTTGGGTTTAATAGATATTACTGGTTTTGATAACAGCATTTGGGAATCGTGCCAACAAATGCAAAATCATCAAATACCCTTTTTAATTATTTCACCTCGTCAAAGTGCTGCAATTCAGCATCAAAGTGTTGTTGCTGGTGCAAGTAGTATACTAATCAAACCACTTGTGATTAAACAGTTATTTACTTTAATTAAAAGCTTGTTAGAGGATTAAAAATGAAAAAAATTTTACTACTCCTCGAACATAAGCAGAATCGATATTTGCTATCGCGATCGTTACAAGAAGCTGGTTACGAAGTATTGTCCCCATCTGCCGATGCTGATTTATTAGAATTACATAATTCTTTCGATTTATGTATTCTTGGTCCTTTAGCTTTAGATAAATATAGCGATTGGGTAGAAGCAACCAAAAAAGCAGAAGAACCTGTTTTTCTTCCGTTTCTTTTAATAACATCCCGCACGGATGTGAAAATGGTAACTCGACATCTATGGAAAACTATTGATGAGTTGATTACTAACCCCATCGAAAAAGTTGAATTACAGGCGCGGATAGAAGCCTTATTACAAAGACGACAATTATCTTTAAAATTGAAAACTGCTAACGAAAACTTAAAAAACCTCAACGAACTGAAAAGCCGTTTTATCTCAGTTGCATCCCATGAATTTCGCAATCCGCTGCATATAATTTTAGCTTACGCGCAAATGCTTTATCGTGGAAGCGATAAGTTAACTTCAGAAAAGAAACAAGAATTATTTACGCGCATCAAAGCATCTGCAAAAAAGATGACTAATACTTTAGATGATGTTTTGATATTAACTAAAGGAGAGTTGATAGAACAAAAATTAAATTTACAACTTTTAGATTTACAAGAGTTGTGTCACCAACTTGTTGCAGAAATACAAATAGGTGCCGTTACTAACCACAAAATTAATTTTACTATTCAAGGTGAACGTACAAAAGCTTATTTGGATGAAAATTTATTGCGTCACATTCTGACAAATTTACTTACTAATGCCATCAAATATTCACCATTAGATACTTCAGTAGATTTTGATTTAATTTTTCAAGATACAGAGATTATATTGAAAATCAAAGACAAAGGTATTGGTATTCCCTTACAAGACCAAATTCACTTATTTGAATCATTCCGTCGTGCTTCTAATGTTGGTAAAATTCCCGGTACTGGTTTGGGTTTAGCGATTGTTAAGCAGTCGGTAGATTTGTACGGTGGTACGATCGCGGTTGATAGTGAACTTGGAATCGGTACGACTTTTATTGTTACTTTACCGTTGAAGAAAGAGGAAGCAAAGTCAGCCGAGTCAGCTATGGATAAAATTGAGCAATAATTAACCTGTTTTAAACAAGAAAACAATAAAAAAGTTAACAGATATACAAACAAATATAAAAAAAAGTATTTTATTTTATTCTCAATGCCCTATACCCAATTACCAATTCCCATCTTAAGATAGATTTATTTTTGTAAATTTATAGACACAAACCAACTCTTTGTGAAGCGATATTACAATTATTTCAAAAATATTTAGAAATCGTCTAAAACCCAAACATGGTTTTAACCTAGAAGCATATATGGAATTGAGGCAATTAAATGATTAACTTACAAAAATATCGCTTTGTCTGCACTCTCACCTTCGGCGATGTCTACGGTCAAATAATGGTTTGGCTGATAACTATTACCCTCAGTTTGGCATCAGCCTTAGCGTTAATGGGTGCTAGAAGACCAGTGTATGCCTTAGCTACAGTCGGACTCGTAGTACTCTTATCCCTACCTTTCTTACTATTCGCATTCGTAACCACATTGATAAATCATATTGAACTATCTGCTATCGAACCAGGAACAACTATGGAACCGATTCCAGGTAACGTTTCCCAACAACAACCTGTAGCAGGTTAATTGGGCATGGGGGAATAGGGGTTAGGAGTTAGGAGTTATGAGTTATGAGTTAGGAGTTAGGACCACCGGAGTTTAAATTTCCCTTTGTCTCCCCATCTTCCCCCTCTTCCCCCATCTCCCCATCCCCCCATCTCCCCATCCCCCCATCTCCCCAAATATAAGTAACTATGTAAAAATAGGTTTCTTAAAGTCGGGGGGAATTATGTTAGAACACGATGTAATCATAGTTGGTGGGGGATTGGCTGGAAGTCGCGCTGCGGTGGAAATTGCGCGGACTAATCCTAGTTTGAGTATTGCTGTCATTGCTAAAACTCATCCGATTCGTTCTCATTCGGTGGCGGCGCAAGGTGGTATCGCGGCTACTCTTAAAAATGTTGATTCTGCTGATACTTGGGAAGCGCACGCTTTTGATACGGTTAAAGGTTCCGATTATTTAGCGGATCAGGATGCAGTCGAAATTCTTACCAAAGAAGCGCCAGATGTGGTGATCGATTTGGAACACATGGGCGTTTTGTTCTCTCGTTTGGACGACGGTAGAATTGCTCAACGGGCGTTTGGCGGACATACTCACAATCGTACCTGCTACGCTGCCGATAAAACTGGTCATGCAATTTTGCATGAATTGGTTAATAATCTGCGGCGTTATGGCGTACATATTTATGATGAATGGTATGTAATGCGCTTGATATTGGAAGAAAATCAAGCGAAAGGCGTTTTAATGTTCCGCATTCTTGACGGACATATGGAAGTAGTGCGAGCTAAAGCCGTAATGTTCGCTACAGGTGGTTACGGTAGAGCTTTCAATACGACATCTAATGATTATGCTTCTACAGGTGATGGTTTAGCTATAACAGCTCTTGCCGGTTTGCCATTAGAAGATATGGAATTCGTGCAATTTCACCCAACAGGCTTGTACCCGGTGGGCGTATTGATTTCCGAAGCCGTGCGTGGTGAAGGAGCATATTTGATCAATTGCGAAGGCGATCGCTTTATGAAAAATTACGCTCCTTCTCGCATGGAGTTAGCACCAAGAGATATTACATCGAGAGCAATTACCCGCGAAGTCCGCGCTGGAAGAGGCGCTCATCGCGATGGCAGTCCAGGGGGACCTTGTGTTTATCTGGATTTACGTCACATGGGCAAAGAAAAAATCATGAGCCGCGTTCCCTTTTGTTGGGAAGAAGCACACCGTTTGGTAGGAGTTGACGCGGTAAACGAACCAATGCCCATACGTCCAACAATTCACTATTCGATGGGTGGTATCCCAGTAAACACCGACGGACAAGTTCGCAGCAGTGGAGATAATTTGGTCGAAGGCTTTTTTGCCGCCGGAGAAAGCGCTTGCGTATCCGTACACGGAGCAAATCGTCTCGGTAGTAACTCGCTATTGGAATGTGTTGTTTACGGACGCAGAACCGGAGCAAGCATAGCCAGATACGTAGAAAATCGTAAATTACCTTCTATCGACGAGCAGCATTATATAAACGAAGCCAAGCAGCAAATTCAAAGCTTATTAGAACAGCCAGGAGAATACCGCATCGATCGAGTGCGGCAAGAATTTCAAGATGCCATGACAGATTACTGCGGCGTATTTCGTAACGAAGAATTGATGACACAAGGATTAGAAAAAATACAGCAAATCCAGAATAATTACTCGCAAATTTACTTAGACGACAAAGGCAGTTGTTGGAATACAGAACTTATCGAAGCTTTGGAATTACGAAGCTTAATGGTAGTCGGACAAATGATAATGGCATCGGCTCTTAATAGACAAGAAAGTAGAGGCGCACATTGTCGGGAAGACTATACCCAAAGAGACGATGAGAAATATTTGAAGCACACGATGGCGTATTATTCCCCAGCCGGAATTGATATTCAATATCGTCCAGTGTCGATTACCATGTTTGAGCCGAAAGAGAGGAAGTATTGAGCGATAAGGGATTTTGAATAATAACCCCGGCGGTTGAAACCGCGTCTACACAAGCGAAGTCCGCCTGCGCGGACTAATATTTCACGTTAATGATAATAATCTCGTTCCTTGTCTCCGGCAAGGAATGCAGGGTTGGAGGCTCTGCCTCCCTTCATATTTCTTGAGGCAGAGCCTCTGGAATTGCGTTCCCAGGCTGGAGCCTGGGAACAAGAAAATATCTTTTATTCGTGAATTGTGCGATCTGGCATCATAGCGCCTGTAAGCTTTGCACCATCAAGGATTGCTCCTGCTAACTTGGCATCTTCTAAACAAGCATTTTCCAGATTTGCATTACTTAAATCGGCTCCACGTAAATCGGCTGAGGAGAGATATGTATTACTTAAATCTGTATTTTCTAAATATGCTCCACACAAGTTTGCTTGTATTAAATAAGCTCCACTTAGATTAGCTCCACTTAGATTAGCTCCACTTAGATTAGCACCCGTCAAACTGGCTTTAATAAGATTTGTTCCTTTTAAAGATGCTTTATACAAATCTGCCGATTCTAATTGTGCTTGACATAAAAATGCATCATCTAAAATCGCTTCTTGCAAATTGGCATTAGATAGGTTTGTATTGTTCAAATCAGCTTGCGTCAAATTTGCACCGCGAAGTTTTTCATTACTCCAGTCAGTTCCATTTAGCTTCACTTGAATTAAATTAGCCCTACTTAAATTCACACCATTTGGTGATTTTTTAGTTAAATCTGCTCCGGTTAAGTTAATCCCTACAAAATTGCGCTCGCCATTTTCATACCTCTGCCAAAATTCCTCACCACTAATACCTTGTACGTATAAAGATACGCCTAATTTCTTCTGCGTAAGCTGGCTTTGTTTCCTTCGCAAAGAACTTCTGCCAAGATTTTCTTCAACTACTGGCTCGCTTTTCCCAACCGAATCAAAACTATCGGCAACATCTGGCGATCGCTCAAAGTGCTGTTGTAACTCAGCTACCTGCGCGGATAGTTGTAAAACCTTCTCCTGCGTACTTTTTACGTCAGATAATTCCGTTAATTTATTGAATTCCTGCTTTAATTCATCAAAACAGCGTTTTAACCAAATAGTATTCTTTTTCCAAATCTCTTGTTGAGCTTCAAGTTGCTCTATCCTAGAAACCAATGAAGCTAAATTATTATTTGAATTTGAAATAGTCATTAAAATACGCCTCCTGTAGAGTGCCCTATGATACAGGGATGACAGCAATATTATTTGTGCAACCCCATATTTAAGTTGCCCAAAATTGCGATCGCACTTCACTTTTTTCACAAATTGGCGGAAAAATCACTTATTAACTTAGCTAAGTTGGCATATAACTTTTACTCATAGCATGGTGTCAACTCGCTTTGTGTTTGATAAATGCCTGATATTTTAGCAATTCTCACCAAATGCTCTAAATATTGATACTGTTCCCAGATTTGTTCTTCTTGCGGTGTAAGCCCTTGAGTGCGATTTTTTTCTAGCAATTCAGAAATCTGCTGCTCAAATTCTTTTGAGGGACGTAAAGCTATAATTCTTCGGGTGTAGGAAGTTGAGCGAAAAATTCTAAAACTTCTGCGGTACCTGTAAAACCTGTACCAGTAATAGTATTTAACTCGCGCAATCCTAGTTCTAAAATTTGCAAAAGCTTATCTTCTAACAAATTCAAGCGTCTGGCTAAATCGGAGGGGATATCTAAACTAACTCGCATGGCTTTATTTTTTACAAACCCTTGGAAATTAATATATCAATGAAGAGCGATCGCACGGCAAAAACTCCTCAATATCGATTAACCATTTCTTCTACTGCATAAATTCTATCCACCAAAAAAATTATTCTTTGTATTTTAAATTCTTTGTCAGACTCAGATATGATTTCTCGCTTTTCTTCAATTTCTTGAGTATCTTCTTCCATTAAGTCAAGTAAATGACTTACCATTTCCTCATCATCTAAGTCTTCTTCTCGATTGATGATTTGATTATTACCAGGGTATATAAAGCCGTTATCCCCAATTGAAAATTGACTCAAACATTGCTGAAATTCTGCCACTTGTGCGGATAATTCTAAAATCGTCTCCTGCATAGTTTGTACTTGCTGCAATTCCTCCCTATGAGCAAAATCTCGCTTTAACTCATCAAGGGAACGTTGTAGCATCAAAGTGTTTTCTTTCCAGATGCTGTTTTCGGCTTCTAGCTGTTTCAATCTAGAGATTAAAAATTCTATATTCCTATGAGAGTTAAAAGTATTCATACAAAGATTACTGGATCAGCGGTGCCCGATAATACAAAATTAAATAAATAATGTCTAAGCAATTTTATATTTCAATTGCCCCTTGCTGACACCTACAGTAACAAAGATGGCGATCGTAAGTTCTACTAAAATGTTGTTCTTATAACTTTTTTGTCTTTTTAATATCTAAAATAACTTTATATCCCGCGATCGCAAAATAAAAAATATAGTTAGAGAATACAGTTTTCAATTTATGTTGCTACTGCTGTAAAACTATCTATTAACTTATTTGTTACATATAATATGCGAACTATTGCTGAGATAAATGACAAAATCAACCGTAAAAAGGCGATAGTTTTAACGGTTGAAGAATTGAAAGCAAAAGTCGCAGAGGTCGGCGTTGCAAAAGCTACCAAACAGGTTGATGTGATTACCACTGGCACTTTTGAACAAATGGAATCAAGTGGTGCCATTATTAACCTCGGACATACTGACCCACCGATAAAAATTCGTCGTTGCTGGTTAGATGGCGTACCGGCATATTCCGGTTTTGGCGCAGTCGATTTATATTTGGGTGCTAGCAGCACTGCCGAACCTCTTGAAGGTGAAGAAGTACGTAGTGGGGAAGCTGCTTCAAAAATATTGCGCGGTGGCGGTAATGTTATAGAAGATTTAATTGCAGGCAAACCAGTCCAGGTAAGAGCGCAGGGACAAGTTACTGATTGTTACCCCAGAGCGACTTTTGAAACTACCATTACTCGCGATACGATTAATCAGTTT
The DNA here is from genome assembly GCA_965234645.1 of Rivularia sp. (in: cyanobacteria). Classification (GTDB taxonomy): domain Bacteria; phylum Cyanobacteriota; class Cyanobacteriia; order Cyanobacteriales; family Nostocaceae; genus Rivularia. The sequence continues at coordinate 3,623,985 of OZ248344.1, forward strand.
TATTTATTTAATCCGCGTAATTTATATCAAAATTTTATAGTGGGCGTAAACGGTGGAGAACGTCCGCTTTATACTTATTTAGGTCCTTTGCAACCGCGTTTGGGAAATGCGGTTTACTCTAACCCAGGCGCTATTTCACCTTTATTCAATGACCCATATTTAAAGCTTGTAGGTATAGGAACGCGAATCTTTTTAGGTGGTGGAATTGGTTATGTTACTTGGGAGGGCACGCAACATAATCCAATGCAAAAGCGATTACCTAACGATACGCCGGTTGGTCCTGCTGCAACTTTAGCTTTAATTGGCGATGCCAAACAAATGGATGCGCGTTGGGTAAGAGGTTGTTTTTTCAAAAATTACGGTCCTTCGATCATGTTAGGAGTCGGCGTACCGCTACCAGTATTAAACGAAGAAGTAGTAAAACATTGCGCCATAGAAGATAAAGATATAGTCGCGCCGATAGTAGACTTTTCTATTCCCCGACGGGTGCGTCCTACCTTTGGTTTGGTTAGCTATACCCAACTCAAATCCGGACGCATCACCATTGACGGAAAAACAGTAAGAGTAGCTCCCTTAGCGAGTATATTTTTATCTCGCCAAGTAGCCATTGAATTAAAGCAATGGATTCAAGTAGGTAAATTTACGCTTACCGAACCAGTTGCTCCAATTTCAATGGACAGGTCTTTTCTCCCCCAAGACCGTTGGAAGGAGTTTTAGATAGTGGGAATTGTGAGTTAGGAGTTAGGAGTTAGGAGTTAGGAGTTTTTAATTCTCCCTACCTCTCCCCCAATCTCCCCATCCCCCCATCCCTTACCCTTCGGGTGGCTTCTGACGCTTTACGGGCTTGGGAGTAGGTCGATTATTCGCCGATTTTGGTGCATCTGCTGATTGACCTGGTTTCTTAACCGGACGTGGAGTATCACCGTTACTTCGTTTGTTGTACGGTTTACTACCGGACGATCTACCACCTCCGGGTCCAGCTCGATAAGATGGTCTTCCTCCAGCTCCTCCTTTTTTAAAGGGAGGTCGGCGTTTCTTGGGTAAGTCGGCGATGAATTCAGCTTTCTCTATCATCAAGAGGTCTGCTTCTCTCTGGACTTGGAAGTCCCAGAACTTGCCAACAGCTTTGGTTTCTAACTTACCCGTAAGTTTCAATTTGAAATATTTGGGTTTGTCGTCATTTTTGCGAGGTGCTTGCTTGATTTTTACCACCAAGTTACCAGCGTCAAAAGATTGGTAAACTACTTCACCACGAACGGAAAAACCACCATCTGGAATTTCTGATGAAGGTGTGAGTTCATTTGCTCGCTCTTCCTCAGCTTCGGGCGATGTCTCTTCAGTCTCAGTAGTCGTTGATTCTTGGGATTCCTCTTTCGTTTGCCGGTTTACAGCCAACTTTTCTGGTTCCCAAACTCCAACGATTTGAAGATGAAGATTGTCGTTTTCTTGTCGAGTACGCGGATAAACTACCCACAAGTGGTCTTTTTCTAAATCCAGATGATTTTTAACTAAACTCATAATCCGACCTAAGAGGACGGCATCGAGTTCTACATTATCTGGTGTTACCAACGCACCTTGAGTAAATTGTTCGCTGGTAGCAACGTAACGACCGCGAACCAAGCCGATTGCTCGGTATTGCATTGGTTCCGAAGGCGGAGGAATTGGTTGTTGCCTTACGGTTTCGTTAGTTGAGTTAGATTCCTCAACTGTTTGACTATTATCTTTACTATCAGTGTTAGAAGTTTCTACACTGTTATTTTGCGCTTCCATAGAAGCAGACAAATCGGAGGTTTCGGACGATTCAGAAGACGGCATCAGGTCGGAATTCATAAAAACTCCTTGCGGCGGAGACACATCCCATATGGGACTTTACAAAGGCTGCTCTCAAGAGCATTTTCGCCTATCTTGAATGGTATATTCCTTTCAAAACAGCCGAAAACAGGTAAACTCTATGAGATATTAGTGTTACGAGGTTTCGCATATACACACCATTAGGTGTAATTTAGCGTCTTTACACTAGGAACAAAAGCATACCATAGCTACAATTTCAGACTATTCCTCCTAAAGTCGTCATTTGAGATACGGCAATAAAGCGTGAGTATTTGTTATAAAGTTCACAAGCAACACACGGTATTCCGTAAAGTTTTGATAATTTTTTGTTTGTCAATTTCTGTAAACGATTATTTCTTTTCAAATTAAAGGACGGTGAAGGTGTCTAAAGGTCGTAATAAATGGTTCGTAAAAATCGTGCTGATAGTAGCTGTAATTGCCCTTGTAGGTGGGTCAATGGTTCCTATCATAGCGGCTTTCAATGAGTCCCAATCGGGTAATACTGCAAGTAGCACGGGAAATTCTGCTTCAAATCAAAAGTCAAAGCTAGAAGATGCTGTACGGGGTTACGAACAAGTTTTACAACGAGAACCAGAAAATCAAACCGCACTAATCGGTTTATTAGAAAATCGTCTACAGTTACTTAGATTAGGACAAGGCGACATAAAAGGGGTAATTACACCTCTAGAAAAGTTATCAAAGCTTAACCCGGAAGAAACAAGATACGCCGTACTATTAGCCCAGGCAAAGCAGCAAATAGGTGACAAAGAAGGAGCCGCAACAGCTTACCGCACTGTTTTAGAAACAAAACCGGGAGATTTACCAGCTCTACAGGGTATGGTAGCGCTTCTATTAGAACAGAAACGCCCTGAAGCTGCGATTGGTTTACTACAAGAAAGTTTAGATAAAGCCGAAAAGGCAAATAAAATTGAATCGGGAAGCGTTGATACTACTGCCGTTCAAGTTTTATTAGGTAACGTTTACGCCAAAGAGAAACGATACGCTCAAGCCTTATCGACTTACGACAAAGTAATTAAAAATGACTCAAAAGATTTTCGCCCCGTTTTAGCAAAAGCGATGGTTTTGAAAGATCAAGGTAAAACCGAAGAAGCACAGCCTTTATTTGACAAAGCAGCATCTTTAGCACCCGCACAATACAAAGACGAAATCAACCGACAAGCAACTACCGCTACTCCTACTCCCGAAGTTTCAGCTTCACCTTCTTCTGAGCCTGAATAGGGGATGGGGAGATGGGGGGATGGGGGGAGAGGGGGTAGAAAACTCTTAACTCCTAACTCCTAACTCCTAACTCCTAACTATTCCTAATTCCCAATGCCCAATGCCCAATGCCCAATTCCCAATTCTTTAAACTCCTTGAATTGCAGCAAATATGCCAAATATTACGAACAGACATCCACCAGAGAAGGTGAGTTGACGTTCGGTGATTTGTCCGGCTAGCATTCGCCCTGAAGTAACGGCTATTACGGCGCAAATGGCGTGTCCTAAGATTGCTCCAATGCTTACCCCTATTGGGTTGTTCTCAGCCGCTAAAGCAATAGTGGCAATTTGAGTTCTGTCTCCCCATTCGGCGACAAAAATTAATACAAAGACTTCTAGTAAAATTGCCCAAATATCTTTTTGGTCTTTTATTTGCTTTTCTGCTTTTTCAACAACTTCTTTCGCTTCTCCTACTACTACGACATCACAAGCTTCACTGGGCATTTGAGTGGCATCGTAGAGTAATTTAAAACCAAAGATGATAAATAAGGCTATTTCCGCATAATGAATATAAATTTCTGGGAATATAGACGCTACTTGTCCTGCTCCTACGGATAGCATTGTCATGGCTGCTAAAGCTGCGATCGCACCCGTAAATACCAATCGTCGAGAATGCTGCATTGCCAAAATCATGGCAATAAAAAAGGTTTTGTCGCCAATTTCGGAGACTGTTATTAACAATAAACCAGAAATAAAGGCTGTTAACACTGCTATATAAAATCTAGATTATCCCAGACAGTAATCTATTATAAATCCCTATTGGACTATTAGTAAATTTTTCTGACGATTAACTTATTATTAAAAAAAATTACTTTAAATAATTAGCGAGATTAAAGGGTTTATTAAATGACCGTTATTTTTTGAGTTTTTTTTAATATTTGAAACATTAATCTTTTTTAATACTTTCATCATCAATATTTTTATCTACGATGTGCTGTTCGTTCTGAATAGTCACAGTTTCTTCTGATGTATTGATTTCTACGTTATCTGCGACAATAACGCATTCAGCTTGATTTTTGGGTTTAATATTCCATCGATCTAAAACATCTTTAACTATTATTTCTTGCATCCAAATTTTTGCTACTACGGTTAAAGGTAATGCTAAAAATAATCCTAGAAAGCCAAAAAAGGTGACGAAAAATAGCTGAGAGATTAACGTTACTGCTGGTAGAAGAGAAAGTTGATGCGCCATAACCATAGGCGTAATGAAATTACTTTCAGCTTGCTGAATGAAAAAATACAGCACTAAAACAGCGAGTGGTTTCCAAGGAGAATCCAAAAGCGCGATCGCCATTGCAGGGAAAACGCTCAAGGTAGGACCTAAATTAGGAATCAAGTTCAAAAATCCGGCTAAAACTCCTAAAGCTAAAGCCGATCTTACCTGTAAAACACTTAACCCAAGTACGCTCAAAAGTCCGACTAAAAACATCGCGATCGAAGCACCCGTTATCCAACCTTCTAAAGACACTTCACATTGATCTAAAATTCCTTCTACTCTTCTTCGATAAAATGAGGGAAAAAGCCTAACAAACAATTTACGGTAAGATAAAGGATCTGCGATAAACATCCCTGTTAAAACCAGTACTAGCAAAATCTTTAGTATTACTTCCAAAGAACCAGAAACCAGAGCAAAAGTACTTTCCAAACCGCGATTGACAAATGGTTGGGCTTGTTGTATTAAACTATTTATATCGGGTATAGATGGAATAACTTGAACGGGAAGCCTTGCTTTCAATTCCAAAAGCCAAGCATTCAGACGTACTATAGATTTAGGAATCTGGTAACTTAATTCTTGAAACTGTTGTATAAAAGGTGGCACGATTAGCCAGAAAAAACCAATTACTCCGACTAAAAAGATAGCTATTGAAAGAAGTTTCGCAAAGCCGCGTGTTATCCCCAAGCGTTGCAGTCGTCGAGCCAATCTATTTAAAGTAGTAGCTAAAACAACTGCGGCAAATATAAGTAAAATGACTTCTTTGATTTGCCAAAGAATATACAGAGAAATCGTTAAGGCTATTAAACCAATCCATTGACCCAAATTCACGCTTTAACTCCCAGTTCAAGGCAACTATTATTTACCGATAATGCTGCTAGATTAGCTGATATTTAGCTACTTCCACCTAAGTAATTCTAGTTAAGTTTTGGTTTTTTGGATAGTTGCCATATTAAAACAGATGCCATAATTACATTAGGTAATAATACAATAATCAAAGCGTTTGTTGCTGTTTCCGGAATCGATAAACTCGGAGCTACATATTTAATAAAAATTGAAATAACTGCGGAAAGAAGCAAGACTTTCAATATAAATATAAACTGATTTTTCATAAAAGTTTGGTTATACGGTAATTATTGCTAGGGTAGACAATATTTTTTAGCTCATTTATACAATAAATTATGTTACCTTAAAACCGATCTGTATTTTATATTATTAATTAAAAAAAATAAGTTTTTCTTTGCAATACTTAAATCTCTGTTAAAAATACAACTTTAGAATTATTAGTTTGTATTGCAGTTGAAGGCAGTCTTATTACTAGATAAAAAGCAGGAAAAATATAAGATTTAAAATATCTAATGCTAGTTTTTACTGTCGAGAATAAAAAAATAAAAACCCAATCAAATTACCGAAAATGTGGCAGTTGAACGGCAGTTTGTTTATTTTGCTGACTTTGCAGTTTTTTTAGTTCGGAATATTCTCAAGCTGCTTATAGTGAGTTTATCGTTTAAGTACAGATGGGTAAAGTGGAATTCGTAAATTTACTCAAATTTATTCATATCTAACTACTCTTATCCCGCTCTAAAATGACCTATCTCTCTTTACTTCTTTCCTCTGCGGTTTTTTCTCCGTAATCATAAGAGCGGGAAAAAAGTAAATAATATATTTTAATGCAGAGTCACGCAAAGGAAAGCGTAGAGGAATGCAGTGTAAATTGACTCATTTGTTGAATAATTGCGATGCGACGGGTAAATCTTATGCTTTTAACTCATTTGATGTTCTTTATTTTAAATTCATAAACTCGCAAGTAAATCAGTAATTTTATCTAAATAAATAAGATTATTTTGAATAAGTTACAGTGCTTTTTCTGGAGTCAAATAAGGAGGTGATGGCTAAACTTTAAAGTAACAAATTTATATAAAACCTATAGAGTATGTCCGTACTTCTGATTAAGCGATATCACGCAGAAGTAGAAAAGATTATAATTTATGGTGGTTCTCGTAAAGAAACTTCTATTCGTGTTGCTTTTCAGAATCTATTAAATGAATATTGCAAACCACGGGAATTTTTATTAATTCCGGAGTTAGATTATAAAACTCCTCATGGAATTGTTTATCCCGATGGTACTGTTAAAGATGCTTTGCGTTTGGATTGGGGTTATTGGGAAAGCAAAGATCAATACGATAATTTAGACCAAGAAATTGAAAAAAAACTGAGAAAAGGCTACCCGGATAGCAACATTTTGTTTGAAGATTCTCAAACAGCAGTTTTAATTCAAGCTGGTAATGAATCGATGCGTGTTCCAATTAAAGATGCGGAAGCATTGGATGAAATTATTACTTGTTTTATAAATTATCTTCCTCCGGAAGTAAAAGATTTCCGCGAAGCTATTAAAACGTTTAAAGAAGATTTACCAACTATTTTAAATGCTTTGCGAGATTTGATTGATAGTCAAGCTATAGCTAATTTAAACTTTAAAACAGCGGTAGATAAATTTTTGGGAATCTGTAAAGAATCAATTAATCCTGAAATCAATTTATCAGATATTCGGGAAATGATGATTCAGCATATTTTAACCGAAGATATTTTTATCAATATATATAATGAATCTCAATTTCACAGAGAAAACAACATTGCTCGTGAATTGCAAAATATTATAGAAACTTTCTTTAAAGGTAACGTTAAAAGAAATACTCTGGGTACAATTGAACGTTATTATGGGGTAATTAGAAGAACTGCTGCGAACATTTACAATCATCACGAAAAGCAGAAGTTTTTAAAAGCGCTGTACGAAAATTTTTATCAAGCTTATAATCCCAAAGCCGCTGATAGGCTAGGAATCGTCTATACTCCGAATGAAATTGTCCGCTTCATGGTTGAAAGTGTTGATTATTTAACACACAAGCATTTTGGTAAGTTTTTAGCTGACAAAAATGTCGAAATTTTAGATCCAGCGACAGGTACGGGAACGTTTGTTACTGAATTAATCGAATATTTACCAAAAGATAGTCTGGAATATAAGTATAAGCATGAAATTCACTGTAATGAAGTCGCAATATTACCTTATTACACCGCAAATCTAAATATTGAATATACTTATAAGCAGAAAATGGGTGTTTATGAGGAGTTTGATAATATCTGTTTTGTTGATACTCTTGAGCATACATCTTTTGAAGGCAAGCAATTAGATTTGTTTGCTATGAGTGTAGAGAATACAGAAAGAATCAAGCGACAAAATGAAAGTACTATTTCGGTAATTATTGGCAATCCACCATATAATGCGAAGCAAGAAAATTTTAATGATGATAATGCTAATCGTGCTTATCCAGAAGTAGATAAACGTATTAAGCAAACTTACGTAAAACAAGGAACAGCACAAAACCAAATTGTGCTTTACGATATGTATGTCAGATTTATGCGATGGGCATCTGATAGACTTAGCCAAAACGGTATTTTAGCATTAATTACTAATTCATCTTTTATCGACGCTAGAACTTTTGATGGTTTTAGAAAAGTTGTTAGTGAAGAGTTTAGTGATATTTATATTATTGATTTAGGTGGAAATATCAGAACAGGAGATAAATCCGGTAGTGTTTTCGGAATTCAGCTTGGTACAGCTATTAGCTTTATGGTGAAAAAGCAAGAAAAATCTAAAGTTCCTTGTCGAATTTTCTATAAAAAGCTGGAGCAAGATTCAGGAGAAACGAAACTGGATTTCTTGGCTAAATCATCTTTGGAGAAAATTTCCTTTGAACACATTCATCCAGATAATAAAAATAATTGGATTAATTTATCAGATAATAACTTTGACAGTTTAATTCCTGTCATTGATAAAAAGGTGAAAGCTGGTAAAGCACAGGAAGCTATTTTCAAATTGTTTTCTAGAGGTGTTTCTACTCAGCGGGATGAATGGGTTTATAATTTCTCAAAGGAAGATTTAGAGAATCGGATAAAATTCTTTGTAGATGTTTACGAACGAAAACGCAGAACATCGGAAGAATTAGGTTTTGATATTAAGTGGGATAGAGAATTAAAAAAATATCTTGAGCGAAACATTAGCAAAACATTTGATGAAAGTTCGATAGTTAAAAGTATATATAGACCATTTACTCAAAAATATCTTTATTTTGATAAGCATTTTAATGGAATGACTTATCAGCTACCTCAAATTTTTCCAATTCATGATGCTGATAATAAAGCAATTTGGATCAAATCAGGAGTTGATGCAGCCGATTTTTGTATCGCTATTAAATATATACCTGATGTTTTAACCAATGGTGGTTCTCAATGTCTCCCCCTCTACCGCTACGACGAAGGAAACCGCATCGACAACATTACCGATTGGGGATTAGAACAATTTCAAAACCATTACAAAGACTCCGCAATTACTAAAGAAGATATCTTTCACTACACTTACGCTGTCTTACACAATCCCGAATATCGTCAAAAATATGAACTCAATTTAAAACGAGAATTTCCCCGTTTACCTTTCTACGATGATTTTTACCAATGGGTTAACTGGGGTATGTTGTTGATGGATTTACATATCAATTATGAAATTGTCGCACCTTACCCACTAAAACGAATTGATATACCTTTGGAAAATGAGTTGTCACCCAAGGTAAAACTGAAAGCCGATAAAACTAAGGGAACAATCATTTTAGATGAAGTCACCACCCTCGAAGGTGTACCGAAAGAAGCTTGGGAATATCGTCTCGGTAATCGTTCGGCTTTAGAATGGATTTTGGATCAATATAAAGAAAAGAAACCTAAAGACGCTACTATTGCCGCAAAATTCAATACTTATCGCTTTGCAGATTATAAAGAACAAGTAATTGATTTATTGCAGCGAGTATGTACTGTTAGCGTAAAAACTGTGGAGATTATTAAAGCGATGTGTTGAATTTGATTTAATGCCGTTTAATTGCAAGATTAGATAGTTCCGCAAGCCCCAGTTTCATTAATTCGGAAACTATGATGTATTTTACCAGGATGCTTGTCACGACATTGATGGGAAGCTACTTCCAAATCTTTATCGACAAAATAGTCACCACTATCTGGTTCAACAGCAACATACCAGTTGTAATGAGTTTCAATTAATTCCGATTTAACTTTATCAAAGATTGGTTTGCAGCGCTGGTAAAAAGCTTCGCGTTCGGCTTCTTTTTGTGCTTTTTGTTCCTCCGTCCACTGGATTTCAGGAAATATTCTTCCTCTACGAGCGGTGCGAGTTAACTTGTCTGGTTTCATAATTGTTTCCTCAAGGATATAAATAGTTTACAATCGATTTCTTTAACTTTTGAAGGCTGGAAAAGGTTATTAATAACATTGTTCAGATGGTAATGGCACTACTATCAAGATAATTATATGCTCGCGATCGCGTAAATCCTTAAATTATGCATATTACTATACTTACTCTCGGTTCCCGTGGTGATGTTCAACCTTTTATTGCTTTGGGAATGGGTTTACATCAAGCTGGATTTAAAGTAAAAGTTGCCAGTCAAGCTACTTTTGAGTCAGAAATTCGTAGTCGTGGTTTAGAGTTTGCTTTAATGAGTGGTAATCCGAAAGAAGGTATAGAAAGCGCTGAGGGACAAGCGATGTTACGAACCAAAAACCCGATTGATTTCGTGCGTCGTATGGGTGATTTACTCGAACCGATAATGGAAACTGTTTTGCTCGATTCATGGCAAGCTTGTCAGGGAACTGATGCAATTATTGGTGGGGGGTTTCCTTTTTGGGGATTTGATATTGCACAAAAGTTAAATATCCCTTTTTACTATGCATATCTTACACCGAGTTATCCAACTACAAATTTTCCTAATCCGATAACACCACCACATTTAGAAAAATTAGGAAGTATTTACAATCGATTTAGTTATACGTTAACCAATCAATTATTTTGGCAATTTTTTCGCAAACCAGTTAATCAATTTCGCGATAATATTCTTAATTTACCACCGACAAATATTTGGCAAAATGCTTTTACAAAAATGGAAGATGCGAAAGTCAATTATTTGATTGGCTGTAGCCCTTCTATTACTTCCAAACCAAAAGATTGGTCAAACCGAGTTCATCTTACCGGATATTGGTTTTTAGACACACCTGATAATTTTATTCCCCCAACTGATTTAGTAGAATTTCTGAAAGCTGGTTCTGCTCCGGTTTATATTGGTTTCGGTAGCATGGCTGGTGAAGAAGCGCAAAATATCGCCGAAATTGCTTTAGCAGCATTAGCAAAAACTCAACAAAGAGGAATTTTTCTATCCGGTTGGGGTGGAATTAAAAAATCGGATTTACCCGATACAGTTTTTCAAATAGATAATATTCCCCATAGTTGGTTATTTCCACAAATGGCTTGTATAGTTCATCATGGTGGTGCTGGAACTTCTGCTGCAACTTTTCGGGCTGGGGTACCTTCCGTTATTATTCCATTTTTTGGCGACCAACAATTTTGGGCATATCAAGCTGCTAAATTAGGTGTAAGTCCACCAACGATCGCTCGAAAAAATTTGACAGTAGATTCTCTTGCTCGAGCAATCAAAAATGCAGTTGAAAATCGATCTATACAAAAAAACGCTGCTGTTTTAGGAGAAAAAATTCGTTCGGAAAATGGAGTTAGGGAAGTCGTGAAAATTTTTAATTAGTTTGTAGTAAGAACTTTAGTTCTCGATAATAAGGGCTAAAGCCCTGACTACAAACCTTAACTTCTCTGCCAAATTTTAACAGTTTTATCCAAACTTCCACTCACCAAAGTACTTTTATCGGCAAAAGCCACCGCAGTTACGGTGTTAGTATGACCTATAAAAGTAGTTAATAATTCTCCGGTTTCTAAATGCCATAATTTAATCGTTTTATCGGCACTTCCACTAGCAATAATTTGCTCATCTTTACTCAGCGCTACTGCATATACTCCATCTTCATGCCCTTCGAGAGTACGAAGCAATTCTCCTGTTTTTAAATGCCAAATTTTAATTGTTTTATCCCGACTCGCACTCACAAGAATTTTCCCATCTTTACTAAGCGCTAAGGAACCAACTATGTGAGAATGACCTGTAAAAGAATATTCTAATTTTGTATCAATACAAGATATTTCTTTATTGGAAATGCGCCACACTTTTATTTTGCGATAACTTCCCGTTACTAAAGTTTTTCCATCTTTACTAAAAATTAGGGAATGAGCCGCAGTATCATCCAAAGAAAGTGTCATGGAAACTTGACGCTCAATCATATCCCAAAACTGAATTTTGCGATCGTCACCACCTGTAGCTAACATCCTACCATCCGGCGTAAAGGCAACGCAGCGCACCATGCCGTTATGTTTATGCATGATATCAATCAAGTCTTTCGCGCCTAAATGCCATATTTTAATAGTAGAATCAGCCCCACCACTTGCTAAAGTTTGTCCATCGGGACTAAAGTCTAAATAATTGACTTCATTGACAATCTCGGTACGAACCCAAGGGTATTCTGATAAAGTCGTAATTAAGTCACCCTTGTTTAAATCCCAAAGCTTTATTTCTCCTCGGCTTCCACTAGCTATTAAAGATTGCGAATCACTTTTGTTTTTCGGTTTTAAAGCAATACAGTTAATCCCATTAATATGTCCGACTAAAGTATGCGAACATTCCCATTCACCAATTATGTTTTGTAAGGGATGACTTGGCGAAAGAGATGGAGTTATTTTATTTTGAATATCATCAACTTCCTTCAACAGGCTTTGTCTATTTTTAAGTAGATTTAAATACCAAGCTAATCCTCCCGCATACAGTAATTTACTTGGCTTTACATGAGTATGCAAACCGTTAAATTCAATTTGATTAGTTGGTAAAAAGCCGCTAATTAAAGCTTCTTTTTCATATCCTCTTTGTCCGGAACCGGGGAAAAATAAGCACAAACAAAATATAATTTGGTAATTATTTATATCTTCTTGAGTAATTGTCCAACGTACTTTATCTTTTTTTATACTATTAAAACTTTCTGAATCGGCAATGCAAACTCGAATTTTAACTTCGGGATTGCCTGCAAGTAAAAAAGAAAATTTACTTTCACCTCGTAGATTTCCTTCATCATCTAAATCTATATTTTCTAAAGCATCTTGGGGTATCTTTTTCACTAATTTACCAAGACAGCCTTTCATTACCTCTTGGGCAATTAATTCTCGTAGCAAATAGTCTTCAGCTTGATGTTGAAAGTAAGTTTCAAAAGGTATAACCCAATCCGAATTTTCGGGATATTCAGATGGTACTGCTGGCGGATTCAGAGCCAGAATTTCTGATTGTAAACGAGCATTTTCAAGGAGTAACTCCAAAGTTTCACCCCAAAATGCCATAAATTCTCTATGACAACCTTTTAAATTAGTTTCGAGCAAAGTGATATCATAAGTCTTTGGTTTTTTGATTCGCTCAAGAAAATCGGCTTGTTGAGCTTTGAGTAAGCTGATAGAGTTTAAATCCATACCTTGGACGCAATCTTGAATAGTTAAATTAATTTAAACCAAGGCAATTATTGCTCGTTAATCAAGTCAATATTAACATTCAGAAAAAAAACCATAAGTAAAAATAATTTAGTTTTTCTGTAATACAGGTAATCTAATTAAATCAGTAGTCTAAAAGTTACGGTAGCATAATAATGCATCTTATACGCAGCCTAAGCAAAGTACTTTTTTTATAAATCAGATTTAAGATGGTTTTTTTATAGTGAAAATAAATTATAGCGAAACTTTAGAGTTTGTGTAGTTTTTTTGGATTATTTCTAGCTTTTATCTGAATCTTCTGTAGTTGCGATTTCCAAAAAGGCGATTCTTTCTTCTAATTGTTTTACTTGAGCATTCTTGTTTTCTCCACGCCATACGGCAAAAGTGGCAACTGCTGCCCCTACGATCGCAGCCAAAGGTAAAATTGCACCAGTTTTTGTCACAATTACCAGCGGGATACAAATCGCTAACATTCCGGCGCTAACTCCCCAAATTACCGATGTAGCGGCTACTCTCCCAGTTTTTTGGGTTTTTTCCTCTGTTTCTTGTAAATCCATAAGTTTTATTAATAAATTTTTAGAAAAAAAATAAAAAAATAAATGCCAAAAATATAGAGACGCGATCGCCTTCATCTGTCGAAGGCATAATTTCACGTCTCTACAAAAGATATTACATTGGATTTAAAAAAGCCGTATAAAAATATGGCTTTGATTTTCAAGACTATTTATCTTCCACATACATTTTTGGCTCAACCGGGAAGTTATCGAGTTTACCCGCTTCATCGATTACGTAACCATCGGTAGTATGCATTGTACCTTCTTCTTGCTCCTTTAGAGCTTCAACTTCATGCTTACTCTCTTCCGTAGGGGCGTTAGATGGAATTATTGCATCAGGTGGATTTACATCGGTTGTTTGCGCTGTCTGTACCGCACTATGATTATTTCCTGGGGCACCTTTTCCTGGTTCCGCTAAAGCTGGATCTTCTGGTAAACCTTGTTTTTGTTCGTTATTCATCTATTTTCCCTCTGTCTTGCTTTTAAAACGCTGATAATCACATATATCGAACTAGATACAAATTTATCCCGATTTATACTTAGGTTTGCTCTTTCGGGAGTCATATTTTTTTTATCTTTAAGGAATAGATTTTAAGTTTGTTTAAATTTGCAAAACTGCTTAGAAACCCCGATTATTAAAGAAACCGGGTTCGTCGAATTTTCCAAAATAATTCGCAACTACTATAAATTTTCAACTAAAGATAGTTTAGATAAACCGAAAAAAAGATATAGTTGAAATGTTATATAGCATCTACTTAAGAAAATTTCTATGATCGCTAGTTATATTTTTCTGGCTGGAGCAAGTAGCGGTGTTGGTAGAGAAATTGCCAATTGTTTAACCGCACAAGATTTAAAAATCAAGGCGTTTTTTAGAAGCGAAGAGAAGCGTCAAGAATTGTCAGCAATGGGTATCAAAGTCGTTATAGGAGATGCCTTGAATGTAAACGATCTTGAAAACGCAATTTTGGGAGAAGAAGCGATCGATACAGTTATCAGCACTATTGGAGGCGTACCCAAAGACAGTGAAAGGGCTGATTATTTAGGCAATAAAAATCTCATTGATGCCGCAGTCAAAGCAGGTGCAAAAAAGTTTATTTTAGTTTCTTCTATAGGTAGTGGAAACAGTGCCTCAGCTATACCTCCCCAAGCCTTAGAAACACTCAAACCCGTTTTAATCGAAAAAGAAAAAGCCGAACAATACTTAATAAACAGCGGATTAACTTATACAGTAATTCGTCCCGGTGGATTAAAATCCGAACCAGCTACCGGAAACGGAATATTAACTGAAGACCCCAAGATTGCTGGTACAATTCATCGTGCAGATGTAGCGCAATTAGTTTGTCGCAGTTTAAATTCTGAAAAAACTAACAATAAAGTCCTTTCCGCGATCGATGAAAATATGATTTATGGACAACCAGAGTTTGAAAAATTAGATTGGTAATTGGTAATTGATAATTGGGGATGGGGCATTAGGCAATAAAAATTACTATAAAAGCCAAATCGCTCAGTATGCAGTGAAATAGTAACCAGACATCAGCACGGAAATTTATAAAATCCCCAATCACTACCGCTACTGTATTTCTGATAAATTATTTCTTTTGTCGTTTCTGTCAGGCTTCCTTGATATAAAGCTTCATAAAGTTCAGCATAAGCAAGCATCATATTTGACAGATTCGACCAAACTATCTCCATGTTACAAGGGTCATCATCTAAACCGCTATCATAATAAGTCCAGACCAGTGGTGATGTCTCCTGCGGTTCGCTACTTCCCATCACACATAATACTGATTCATCTTCATAAGCGCAGATAGGTAACAATCGAGGATTTCGGTCAATCAGAAGATCGCAATAAGCACTAATGGCATTCTCTAGAGTCCAAAGTTTATTTTCCAAGCTAAAGAAATTGAAGTAATTATAAATGGAATTCCAATCCTCTTCCTCTGAAATACCAATCGGCAAACAACCATTGCCAATCTGATATAAATCGTAAATTTCTTGAGGTAATTTGAAAAGATATGGCTCAACAATTTCTTCAATTTGTTTCAAAGTTAAGCGTGGTTGATAACCATCAAAAAATTCATCAATTAATTTGGAATTCTCCGGGCTTAGCTCTGCGGACATCACACTTTTGTAAGTAGGATATGGAGGATGACTAGACACAAAGTCCCCAGGTAGATTTACAACATTTCTCTGTTTTGCGATGACTGCTATTCGTTTGATTGCATCAACAATTACTGACACTATATTTGCCTCTACAGGTTTAGCCTAAGTTTAAAGACTGGCGTAATTCTGCAATGACACTTTCGGCTGATTGAGGTCGATAGTTACCAGCATGGAAATCAGCCAAGTTTTTTTGGGCATCTTCAGCTATTTCTGCTCGACGGCTCTCATGATAGCGATTTTGCAGTATTTTAATCAGCATTTCCTGCTGCTCGTAGGGCAATTGCAACGCGCTTTCTAGCACTTGGTCAAGAGTATTCATATTATTAAACAATTATCTAGCGTGGATTAACTTTTAATTAAATTACTATATTCCGTAACCCATTTACTAATCGTTCAATTCCTTCTTTGGCGGTTGCTTTTTGCAACGCACCGTAAGCAACACGTAAATAACAACCTTGATTCATCCCAAAGGTAGTTCCCGGAAGTACTGCTACCTGATATTCATCGATCAGTTGTTTGACTAATTCAAAAGCATCCATTTGAGTGCGTACTTTTAAGAAAAAGTAAAAAGCGCCATTTGCAGGAGCGATCGCACACACATCTTCAAGACGCTTCAGAGATTCAACTACTATTTTTCGTACTTCGGCGATCGCGCTGATATTATCTTTTAAATATTCTGGTTTTGTTTGCAATGCACCATTAGCTGCATATTGAGATATTACAGGTGGACAAATTAAGTTTGTATCTTGAACTTTTTTTACTGCTGCAAGTAGATGTTGCGGAATTACCATATATCCAATCCGCCAGCTTGCAAAACCGTAGGCTTTGGAAAGGCTAAATAAGGATATTGTATAATCGTTGCTGTCAGGAAATGAACCGGGTGAAACGTGTTTTACGTTGTCGTAAGTAAAATATTCGTAGGCTTCATCGCTGATATGGTAAATCCCTCGCTGCCGACAAATATGATTAACTTGCTGTAATAACTCTCGCGAATACACCGCTCCGGTAGGATTGTTGGGTGAAATTGTGACTATTGCTCGCGTTTTAGGGGTAATTGCTTGAAGAATTGCATCGGGTTGTAGCTGATAATTTTCATCGGTTTCCACCAAAACTGGATGACACCCAGTCATGGCGATCGCCATTTCGTGATTAAAGTAGTATGGCGTATTTAAGATAATTTCGTCGCCAAGGGAAGTAATTGCAAGAATGGCATTCATAAAAGCCATATTGCTTCCTGCGGTAACGATAATGCAGTTATTTTTGTCGATCTTTATGTTGTTAAAGCTTAATAATTTTTCTTTTAAAGTATTTATTAATGAGGGAATTCCCCCAACAGCTTGGTATAAATTATTTGAAGATTCGGCAAAGAATTGCGGTAAAAATTCAATAGCTGACTGTGGTGGAGAATAAGAGACAACACCTTGTCCTAAAGATATAGTTCCAGGAGAGTTTTTGATTAATTCTCCAACGACAGGGATTATAGGCGATTGTACCGCCTCCATACGAGAGATTAGCGTCATGCCAAAGATGAATTTGAGCTAAATTCTATTGTCGCGCAAAAAGGGCAATCTTTTTTATAAACACCTCAAGCATTTGTTGCTGCAAGTATTTTTGCTTGAAATTTATCAACTTTCAATAACGTACTTTTTTACTTATTAATAGCAAATTACACTTCAATTTATAACTTATAAAAAATCTTTTTTTAAATATAAAAAAAACAAGCTTTTGGCTTATTGGTATTGATGCAAATATTTTTGACAAATATTTAAAGATTTCATTAATTAGTGCTTTTACGTGTATTTATTACTTTAAAAAAAATACTTAATATGATTAGTATCTAATCATGATTAAGAGGACTGTTTCAAAGCAATTCTCTACTATTAGCATCTAATTAAAGTCTATAAATTAATTGTAATTTTATACTTAAAGAGTAACTATGAGTAATATTTCTAAAGATAATTCTTTCATTGGTGGTATTGCAAATCAAATCTTCACTGGTGACACTCAATTTAATGCCGTTAATTACATTCAAGCAACTGACGGTATTATTGCTGATTTGAGTACGGGAATTGTAACTCGTGAATTTACGCCATCAATTCAAAACCCATTTAAGATTTTACCTGTTGGCGATTCGATTACCTATGGTTTCACAAATACTGAAATTGCGGATAAGCCTAAAAACAACGATAGTGGTGGCTATCGAAATTTCTTAAATCAATTTTTGATTGCTGATGGTTTTGGTGAAGCTGTAGAATTTGTCGGCTCGCAAAAAACTGGTGCTTTTGAGGATAACGAACATGAAGGGTATGGTGGTAAACGTATTCAGTTTATCTCTGACAATATTACGGGTTGGTTAAACGCACGGCAGCCAGATATGCTGCTGCTGATGATTGGTACTAACGATACAAAAAGCGATACCAATCCCTCGACGGCTGACGATCGCTTGAGTAGTTTACTGGATAAAATTACCAACCAATCCCCAAATGCTCATGTTTTGGTAGCTTCAATTCCGCCGTTAGATCCATCTCTAAGACAAACTCAAAGCGATAATGCTAAGATTTACAACGCTCAAATACCTGGCATTGTTGAGGGTAAATTAGCGGCAGGCAAAAAGTTAACTTTTGTTGATGTGAATAAAGCATTAACCGTAGATGATATTTTTGATGGAGTTCATCCTTCTTTAGAAGGTTACGAAAAAATTGCAAACACTTGGTATGACTGGATTAAAAGCAGCCAAGATACTCTAATTAATATCAACAACCTTGTAGGTACAGCCTATAACGATGAACTTAGAGGTAATGCGGCTAACAATATTATTGAAGGTGGCGCTGGCGATGACTTGATTGTTGGTAATCAGGGAGAAGACACTCTTACCGGGGGAACAGGTAGAGATACATTTGTTTTAACCACTGGGCAAGGAACCGATACTATTACCGATTTTTCAGTTAATGAAGACTCGTTGCAACTTTCTGGAGGTTTAAGTTTTGAGCAACTGAGTGTTATGCAAGGCACTGGTAACAATGCCAACGATAGCTGGATTATCAGTGATGATAACGGCGAACAATTAGCTTTACTGCTGGGTGTACAAGCTGCAACTATACTCGCCACAGAAACATTTAACCAAAACCCCGTACTAGCTAACAACAATGGTTTAACTGTAGACGAAGATGCAACGAGTAATATTACCTCAACTCAATTACAGGTAACGGATGCAGATAATACTTCATCAGAAATTACTTATAAAGTTACCGACACCCCAGACAGCGGTAATTTGTTGCTCAACGGAAATAATTTAGCTCTTAACAACACTTTTACTCAAGCTGATATTAATAGCAACCGTCTCACCTACAACCACAACGGTAGCGAAACCACTTCCGATAGCTTTAAATTTGAGGTAACAGATGGTGCGGGTGGCAGCATTGGTTTACAAACTTTCAATATTGCAGTTAATCCAGTTAACGATGCACCTGTTGCCAATGATGATAATGCAGCAACTTTAGAAGATAACAGCGTTACTGTAAACGTACTCGCAAACGACACCGATTCTGAAGGCAATACTCTAAACATTACAGGAATTGCTGGTTCCCCAACAGGTAGCGTTACTATCGACGGTGACAAAATTGTTTACAACCCCAACGGACAATTTGAGTTTTTGAATGCAGGTGAAAGTACAACCGATCGCTTTACCTATACTGTTAGCGACGGCAATGGTTTAACAGATACTGCCACAGTTACGGTTACTATCAACGGAGTTGATGAAATAATTATTAACGAAAATCCCGTACTAGCTAGCAACAACGGCTTAACTGTAGATGAAGATGCAACGGATAATATTACCTCAACTCAGCTACAGGTGACAGATGCAGATAATACCCCATCTGAAATTACTTATAAAGTTACCGACACCCCAGACAGCGGTAATTTGTTGCTCAACGGGAATAATTTAGCTCTTAACAACACCTTCACCCAAGCTGATATTAATAGCAACCTTCTTACCTACAACCACAACGGTAGCGAAACCATTTTCGACAGCTTTAAATTTGAGGTAACAGATGGTGCTGGTGGCAGTATTGCACAAACTTTCGATATTGCGGTTAATCCAGTTAACGATGCACCTGTTGCAGGAAACGATACAGTAACCGCAGAGGAAAACCAAGCAGTAACTATTACGGTTGCACAACTATTAGATAACGATCGCGATGCTGAAGATAATACTCTTTCAATTGCCAGCGTTGGTAATGCGATTAACGGTAGCGTTGTCAACATTAAAACATTAATAATAATGTAGTATTTACCCCCGATGCTGATTTCAACGGTGCGGCGAGTTTTGAATATACCCTCAGCGATGGAAACGCAACAGATAACGCAACAGTTTCGGTAACAGTTAATCCTCGCTCCATCCTTGGTACATCAGGGCGCGATGTTATTACAGGTAACAGGGGTTTCGATATGCTCACCGGAGGCGGTGGTGATGACCAATTTATTTATACTTCCACACGCGATCGGGCAGATATCATCACCGATTTTGAAGTTGGTAGCGACAAAATTGTTCTGACACAACTACTGTCAAGGCTAAATTACAAAGGTTCCGATGCAATTGGCGATGGTTACGTCAGCTTTGGTTCCAACAGCCAAGGCGATGCTCTTGTCCAAATCGATGTAAATGGCGATCGTAGCGGTTTCACTCCATTTACTTTGATTGTCATGCAAGGGATAACAGTCGAAAACCTATCGGCTAACGCTGACAACAGTTTTGTTTTTTGACCAATTATTCCTTTATGGTACAAGCGAGGGGCAGTTGCTTTAAGCGGGGGAACCCCGCCAACGCACTGCTCTCTGAATTTATTTATGGGTGGATAAATTAGAAACTAAGCTTTGGTTCAAGCCCCTCGATTCATCCGTGGGCATTAATTGCGTTCAGGCGGAGCCTGCGGCTCCGCCGCGAATTGCGAATTGTACTGACGGTTTGATGCATTATTTATAAAAATTTCTACAATTGACAAACCCGGTTTAAAAAAAGCCGGGTTTCTTAATAGAAACAAAAAAACTAAAAAATGCTACATAAAAATATAGGAACAATGTAAAAAAATTAGCGTCATCACTCACATTTAATACTCTAAATTATATCTATAGAAAGATTCAAAATAATCTTAAGAATGATTTGGCAATTCCCAATGCCCTATGCCCTATGCCCTATGCCCAACTTAATAATTTTCGAGAAACAATTTAGAAACAATATTATTATCTTCGCGTCATAACATACAGTCTCAAGACTAAAGGAATTCTCTTATGACAGGCTTTCATCGTTGGAAATCTGGAACAGCTGCATTTTTAGCACTAAGCATTACAACTGCTGCGGCTGCTCCTATATTAGTATCAACCCCCGCTACCGCACAAGCTATTTTCGGACAAAGATCGAGAGGGATTTCCATACCTTCAGGGGTGAGACTTCCCGTTGCTTTTGACAAAGAGAAAGTTGTTGTTACACCCGATGAAACTTCGGATTTAACTTTAACAGTTGCAACCAATATTATTGATAGCAACAGAAACATATTAATTCCTCGGGGCAGCGAACTTGTGGGACAATTAGAACCAGCAACTTTCAGAGGTGAAAAAGGTTCTCGATTTGTCGCACGAGAGTTAGTTTTTCCCGATGGTAGAAAGCAGAGTATCGATGCAACTTCTGCGGTAGTTACCACAAAAGAAACAATTAAAAGAGGTTCTAGTACGGGTAAAATTTTGACAGATGCTGCTTACGGTACGGCTGCTGCAACCGTACTTTCACTGTTAACAGGAAACCGTAAAATTGAAACTTTAGAACCGATCGCTGGTGCTGCTGCGGGTGCTTTAGCAAGTATCTTATTAAATCGCAAGTCAGCAGAAGTTGTAGTTATCAACCCTGCAAATGACCTAGATGTCACTTTGCGTTCTAATTTATTATTATCCCGCTTCTAAGATTAATTTAGCGGCATAATTTTCGTCTAACTTTTATTTAACGCCATCGTCACTTGAAACGCTTAAGTGTACGGTGGTTTGATTTTTTTTGGAGATGAGCCGCAGGAGACAAGGAGATAATCTAAAACTTATAACTCCTAACTCCTAACTCTAACTTCGGGTGCAGTAAATTCTTTTCAAGTAGTCCCGATATTCAAATCGACCAGCTGTATAAAAAGAAGTATAAAGACTATAAACGAACATATTGTCGTAATTCTCGCAGGGCTGTTCAAGCTGACATCTTATCAATTAAAAAGTAATCTAGCTGTAAGTCTGTTTGTTATAGACGTTTGGGTGGCAGCATGGTTAAACTGGATAAAGCGATACATGGCTTGAGATGTTGCTGATAGATATAAGCTTTAATACATAGGAGATTAACTCATTAAAGCTACTTAATCTAGTTAGCACAATTTCAAACGTGTATATATAGTAAACACGTAAGATAAATGGAATTTAAGGCAACTATTCTATCAACTGCGCGTCTGAGTAAATTAAATGCTAATAGTCTTTATAAAGCGAAGTCTATTAGTAATATAAACTTAGTTTTATCTGTCTAGATTAAACTCTAAAGATTAAAAAAACTCGGAACTTTTAGACCGAGAGATTGTCAAAATAATTAACATAATTAAACGGAATTGTTGGGGAGAAAGATTCAATGTCTAACCTAAATCGTTGGAAATCAAAATGTGCTGCATTCATGGCTTTGGGTATTACAGCAGGTGCTGTAGCGCCATTAGTAGCACCCGCACCATCCTTCGCTCAAACTAATGGTTTTTATGATGTTTCATCTAACTATTGGGCAGCACCTTTTATTCAAGAATTAGCACAGCGAGGAGTTATCGCCGGATTCCCCGATGGTAGCTTCCGCCCTGATGCACCAGTAACGCGCTCTCAATATGCTGCGATGGTTCGCAAAGCTTTCAACAAACGTCAAGAAAGACAGGCAATTAACTTTGTTGATGTTTCATCTAACTATTGGGCTTACAGCGCGATTCAAGAGGCTTACACCACTGGTTTCTTATCTGGATATCCCGGTGGAGTTTTCCGCCCTACTCAGAATATTCCTCGCGAGCAGGTGTTGGTTTCTCTTTCCAACGGTTTAGACTATGTTGCTAATAATCCTCAAGCCACGCTGGGATATTACAACGATGCCTATAACATCTCTGATTATGCTCGCAGCCCTATCGCCGCAGCGACAGAGAAGCAATTGGTAGTTAACTATCCCAATACTAAATTCCTCAATCCCAAAGGAATTGCAACCCGTGCAGATGTAGCGGCTTATATTTACCAAGCTTTAGTTAGCACCAATCAAGCCAACGCTATCAGCTCGCCTTACATCGTGGCGATCGGTAATACTACTCCACCAGCAATGGCGAATATTACTATCCCCGAAGGAACTGTGCTTCCCGTCAGATACGACAAAGCTCAGAAAATTCTTGTCACCAAGGATGAAACAGCACCTTTGACTTTAACTATCTCGCAAAACGTAATTACCGATACTGGAACTCTAGTAATTCCCGCAGGTTCTAGCGTTGAGGGTAAACTTCAACCTGCGGATGGTGGTTCTCAGTTCGTTGCTCAAAAACTGATTTTGCCTACTGGAAAAGAATACCAAATTAATGCAACTTCTGGAGTAATTACCAAAACTGAAACCGTTAAAAAAGGTACTAGTACGCAAGGTATCATCAAGAACACCGCATTAGGTGCTGGTGCTGCTGCTGCTGTCGCTGCCGTCACTGGCGATCGCGCTGTAGCAACCGAGGAAGTTTTAGGTGGTGCGGCGATCGGTGCGATAACTGGTATCTTCTTTAATAAGAAGAGCGTTGACTTGATTGTTATCGATCCAAATACCGATTTAGAAATGACCATCGGTAGAAGCTTCGACGTTTCATTACGATAAAGAGAATAAGGAGATGGGGGGACAAGGGGACAAGGGGACAAGGAGAAAATTAAACTATTAATTCTTAATTCCTAACTCCTAACTCCTACCTTATTTTTAACCTTTAACCTTTGACCTTTAACCTTTAACCTTCAGTTTACTTTTGGTAAGCGAACAATAAACGTAGTTCCTTGAGTATCCGGTGTATAAATAGCAAAACGAGTCGCAGGGCTGAAAACTTCTATTTCGCCCTGCATTTGTTCTACTAACTGTTTGGCTATAGCTAATCCCAATCCGGAACCGGGAATTTTAGTTTCAGCCTGTACGCCTCGATAACCTCTTTCTCCAAGATGTTCTAAATCTTGTTGGGGAATTCCCGGTCCGTTATCGCTAATGGCAATTGCCAAATAATTAACTTTATCTTCGATCGTTTCAACTAAAATTTTACCGCCAGCTTTCGTATATTTCAAAGCATTATCAATAATATTACTTAATACTTCTCGTAATGCTCTGGTATTACCTCGTACCAAGGGTAAATTACGATCGACTTTAACTACTAATTGTAGAGAACGCTCTTGTGCTATTGCTTTGGCTGATATTAATAACGGCTGCAATACCTCATTTAAATTAAAATCAACAAGTTGTTCTGCGCCATTTAATAATAACAAAGGTTTATATTCTTCTACAGTCGCTTCTACTTCTACTTGATTTTTTGCGGATAATTTTGGTGGAAGTAAATCTTCTGGAGTCAAATCAATTGCTTCGTCAAACTTTTGTAATAATTCTTTAAGTCTATCGCTTTCCCTAACAATAGATAAAGCAGCTTCTCGATTTGCATCTTTCGATCGCAATCGCTTTGTTAGCAGTTTGCCAAACGTTCGTAAAGCCGTTAGCGGATTGCGAAATTGATGTAATAAATTATCCATCAAATCCAACTGCTTTTCTTGCATGATTTGATGTTGATGCAGCTGGCTTGCCAACCAAGCACGTCGCCTATCCATAATGCAAGCGATCGCCAAACTTTGAGCTATACGCTCGATTTGAGTGCGTTCGCTTTCCTTCCAACTACGATCTTCTCTACCAGTTACTAATAACCCCATCATCACCGAGTCGTGAATTAATGGTAAAACAATTTGGTCGCCATCCATCAAGTATTCTTGATTGTTTTCTTGAGCTTGATTTGCTACATAATCATTATGCGAACTAATTGATGACGTTAATAAATAGCGATTGACAGACGGTAAAGCTAACTGATGCTCAAGTCCTACTACCGCTGTATCTGGATAAAATGCCACAGGAATTAAGTTGGCTTCCCCCGTCTGTGGTACCTCTGCCAATTCTTGCGTTAAATATACAACGCTCAAAGATGCTCCTAACCCTGTAGCTAGTAGTGCCAATTGTTCTCGGCACAGAGCAACAAACTCTGAACTGGCAGAAACGATCATAAACGGATTCTTCTGGCTCGCGATTGTACAAAAACTAAAATTCTAAAATAACCAAGGATAAATATCACCTTTTTACAAAGCTTAACTAATTTTGAGTCGTAATAATTGATTAATTGCATTATATTACTCAATACTTTCTATTTATTTACAATGAAATAATTTTTTTCTAGTTTCAAATAGTTAAAACCCATTGATTTTTTTGATTAAAACTTTTATAATTGGCTCGGATTTTGTAGCTATAACTACAATCTGGAGCTAACAAGAGGAGGAAAATATTTTGGCAAGGAGAAGGAAGCGTAAAAGCCGTCGCCGTCAGGAAGGACGACGTATTCTAGAACACGTGCCTCAATATAGCATCGAAAGTGGTGAAGATAAACCTGTGACAGCAGCTAGAAAGTACATTCAAGCTGAAGGTATACTTCCACCTGCTTTATTGCTAGTAAAACGTAACGAGCATACTACAGACCGTTATTTTTGGGCTGAAAAAGGTCTGTTTGGCGCTCAGTACGTAGAAGAAAATCATTTTCTGTTTCCGAGTTTAAGAACAATGGAACCTTCTTCAATTCCGGAAGCATTAGCCGTAGCAGCTGCTCGATAAACGGGCATTGCGGATTATTTGTCTTAAGCATTGAGTGTGGCTTTGGACAATCATCTATTAACTGGCAAAATGATGCGTTTTTTTGAAATGTTTATGTTTTTTTAAAGTTTTGAGATTATTTGCCAGCAAAATCGGTTCGATAAAGCAGCTTTTGTAAGAAGGTTAGCTCCATACAAGCTTATTTGTATGGTTTATTCGTTAGCATGAGGATTAATTATTTTTTAGAGACAGTCGAGTCAACTATTTAAGAGCATTCCTATTCGATTTAATTAGGATAGCGATATGCTTTCGTAAGGGTTGATCGGGATGTAAAGAAATTCAGCAGAGCTACAAGTAGCGTGAATTTACCGAGTTTAGCCGCGCTAGTTGCTGTACTTGGAGAAATTCAAACACTATAGTAGTAAGCTTGCAGGATTACCCTTTCTAAATCTGACATTTGTCTTAAAATACAGGTTTTTGGTTAGTTCCTGGACTAAAGTCATTTAAAAACTAACTATTTTCCATCTTGTCCGCAATTGCTCTAACAGCGATTCCCAATTAAGGTTTGGAGCGGATTACGGTTAGCAGCGATCGTAAAATTCAAAAATAAAGCAGCTAAAATCAACTAATCTGGGCGGAATAAAACTCTTATATAACAAGTGGTTTAAATCCAAGCAGGCTTTAGCTACGGTAAAAGTCAACGAATGAAAGAAACGCAGGTTAAAATTCTGAGGATGTTTAGACTCATATAGGAATCTTTATTTCACTCAAGGCAATAAAAACTTATGCCTTGAAAGAAATACTTAGATGCGAGTCGAGTCAGAATTTACGCTCTTTTTAACTGTAATGCCTCTTCTAAAGAGATAATTTCATCTCTATGGGCAATTACAGTAATTTTAGTATCTTGTTCGCTGTCGGTATCTTCAACCGTCAGCGATACATTTTCGACTCTCCCCGCTGTTTTCCAATAAAAAATACCGCTTAAGGGGGATAGCAAGACTATTCCGTAAAAAAGCATACTTTGACTAGAAAAAAGCAAAGAAAGAACTAAAGATAGGCTCATAAAACCAACAGCAGCAAGAACAGTCAAAAATATGGCTAAAAACCAGCTGGGTTTAACAAAGCCAGTCATAGTTACTTGATTGTTTTGCGCGTCTACCGCTGCCACTCGATAAGATCGCGCCCGAAAATACTCCTTTAATTGAGGCATTAAAGAAGCTTCCGGAAGTTGGGATACCAATTGTGCTTTTTCTGTACGGTCTTTAGTAGAAGCCCTAATAAAGAAAATTAATCCGACCGACATTAATAAAGTTAGCAACAACGTGGATGGCAGAATAGCAGTATCCATAACAAAATAATAAGTGCAATTAGAAACAACAATTACCATTATTATTGGCTAAATTGCCCTATTTACACCAATGTTCTCCGCTTAATGTATTCGTGCCAAAGACGAGCTAAATCTTGAGCTTGAGTTTGCCATTCAGGGGAAACTTGGTACATCCTGCGGGGACGACCGCGTCCTTCAAGCTTCTTCCAGTATCCAGTAATTGCTTTCTGGTCTTCAAGAAACTTAATTGCGCTATAAAGCACGGTATCCGAAAGCCGATAAGTTGGATATTCGGACTCCAGTTTTTGGATCAACTCAGTGCCGTAAGATTCCCCTTGTTGCAAAACAGACAAGATATAACAAACAGCTAGTTCCTGACAGAGGTAGGTTGGCGGAGGATTCTCAAAGAATTGATATATATCCTCAAGTTTCATAGTAAGTGAATGGCTAAAGAAATGCCTTAATGTTGAGCCTGTAATTTCTATAGAGAGTATATAGTGTTACCCCAGCAATTGTAAGTATATAACGTTACTTAGGCTGATTTGCCTGCATCGTAAACACTACATTAAAATCCACGATTGTTACTCGCGGTACTGGCATACCAAAATTAGGGTGCAGCAGACCGCACCCCTACATAAACTCGAAAAGTAGTGTTGTGAGGAGTTGGTTAACAGCGATAAGAATCACTATCAGTGTGTCAAGTGATGCTAAGCCGTAAAGAACTGCTTAAGCATAAAATGGCACCTTAGCAATTTTAAAGGTAAATTGTAGCTTTTTTGCAAAACTTAACAAATACTTTTTTTACGAAGATTATCCTGTAAGTAATTTGACTTATATTTAGCAAGTGAAACAGGGTGTTTCTAAGCAACAGCCAGCGGGCTTGTACGCACCAGAAAGTAACGTCAAGAATCTCCGCTACTTAAAGTAAAATTATTGCCTTGTATTGCCTGACATTTTTTTATTGCAGTCAATGCAATAATTTGGTAAAAGAGCGCCTATCAATTTTTTTTATAGATATGTCAGAACAGCTTGACAATCCGTCTTCTTCCAAAGTCCGTTCTATCGGGCAAAATTTTCGCGTTACAGGTTGGATTAGCTTTGTATTGCAGCTGGTGCTGGGTGTTGTCTCCACATTACTGCTATTAGTATTCGTAACCTTTGGTCGCCGACCAGGAACTGCTTCTAGCAGCCCTGAAACTGGCTTTGGTGTATTTTTAGCCATCTGCGGACTGGTTGCTTTAGGAATAAGCATTTATTTAGCATTTCGTTGCAAAAATATTGGCAGACAACTGCAATCTCCCAACTCAAGTAACCGTCCTCGCAAAATCGAGACGGTTAAAACTTTACAGTTAGCTTTGATAGTCAATTTAGTAGGAATGCTGTTGACGCTATTAGGAGCGCAAGCGATTGTAGGCTCTTTAGTAGTCAGGGCAGTATCGCCTCAAGCTGTGACTACCCAGTTATTTGACCCCAATCGAATCATTAGCGGTCAAGATATGTTTGTAGTTCAAGCAAATACCAATACAATTACAGCCCACTTTGTAGGGCTTGTAGCATCAATTTGGTTGTTAAATCGTATCACCCGGTGAGTGTGAAGGCGATACGATTTGGAAGCTAAAAAGAGGATTTTGAAGTTTGGAGGAAGGATTCTTGCTCACTGTTACTTTACCTTTGTGTCTCGATCCGGAATTTTCTGATGTCTTTTTTTGATAAAGCTTTTTGAAAAACAATCAATACAATCGCAAGATATTGGTAAAGGCTTTCTTTTAAAGCGGGAGCAACCCTCTTTTCAATGCTGGGGTTAATTTTTATGTAGCGCCGATTTAAATTTTTTTGATCTCAAGTCAAGGCAACATTACCGATTCGTGCTGTAAAGCCCCTGACTTCAGGCATGGGGATATAAGGCACGGCAAGCACTTGATTGGTTTATGCTCGCATGGTAGCATAAATTTATGTTAGTTATAGAAATGAAGGTAGAAGCAAAACAAGTTCAATATGATGCGATGGACGAAGCCATAAGAACGGCACAATTCATACGCAACAAAGCACTGCGCTATTGGATGGATAATAAGGAAGTAGGAAAATATCAGTTATCGGCATACACTAAAGTATTAGCCTCTGAATTTCCTTTTGCCGATAAATTAAATTCAATGGCAAGACAAAGTAGTGCAGACCGAGCTTGGGCTGCCATATCTCGTTTTTATGCAAACTGCAAAAGCAAAGTTAAAGGAAAAAAGGGTTTTCCTAAGTTTAAAAAACATTCTCGTTCGGTAGAGTATAAAACTACAGGTTGGAAGCTTTCACAAAACAGGAAACAAATAACCTTTACTGATAAGAATAATATTGGTCGAGTCAAGCTAAAAGGTACCAGAGATTTGAATTGGTACGATATCAAACAATTCAAGCGAGTACGAATAGTTAGGCGTGCTGATGGTTATTATTGTCAGTTTTTAGTTGATGTTGACAATCGAGAGAGCGTCGAACCATCTTTCAAGGAGATTGGTTTAGACGTTGGTTTAAATCACTTCTATACCGACGATAAAGGTTTGCAAATTGAAAACCCTCGGTTTTATCGAAGGGGTGAAAAAGCACTCAATCGATTGAATCGAAACAAATCTAGAAAGTATAGAAAGAATAAGAAGCCACAGTCAAATAACTATCACAAGGCTAGAAAAAAATATGCGATAGCGCATCTTAAGATAAGTAGGCAGCGTAAAGATCATGCCGTGAAACTGGCACGATGCGTAATCACATCTAACGATGTAGTAGCCTATGAAGATTTAAGAATTGCCAATATGGTAAAAAATCACAATCTAGCAAAATCAATAACTGATGCTGGTTGGTATCAGTTTAGAACCTGGTTAGAATATTTTGGTTTCAAGTTCGGTAAGATAACAATTGCCGTACCACCTCAATACACTTCTATTAATTGCTCTAATTGCGGAGCAAAAGTAGCCAAGTCTTTGAGTACCAGAACTCATTTGTGCAAATGTGGCTGTATTTTAGATAGGGATGAAAATGCAGCCCGAAATATTTTACAAAGCGGACTAAGTACCGTAGGGCATACGGGATCTAAAGCTTGGGGAGACGAAACCTCTATCTAAGGTTGCTCAAAAGCAGCAGTGGTAAGTTTTTTCTGTGAACCAAGAATCCCCCGCATTTATGCGTTGGGAGTGTCAAAATAACTTTGTGTCTTGGCTCAAATATATTAAATCTTAAACTGAGAATCTGTGCTAGATATCAAGCAAATTAGAGAAAATCCGCAATTAATTTTAGAAAAGCTGAAAATTCGTGGCGATAAATCCGATATTCAGCCGATTGTTGACTTAAATCAACGACAACGCGAATTAGAGACTACCCGAAGTCAACTTCAAGCCCGTAGCAACGAAATTGGGAAGTTGGTAGGACAGAAAATTAAGTCAGGCATCAGTCCTACTGATGTAGAAATTAAAGAATTACGAGAGGAAGGAAATTCTCTCAAAGCGAAATTAAGCGAATTTGAACCGATTGAAAAAGAGATCAAAGCCGAAATCGAACAACGAGTACTTGCACTTCCCAATTTACCGAGCGAGTCTACACCCATTGGTAAAAGTGAGGAAGATAATGTAGAAGTGCGGCGTTGGGGTGATGAGTATTTACCTCAAAACTCAAATATTATTCCCCATTGGGAAATCGGTGAAAAGTTAGGTATTCTCAACTTTGAACGAGCTGTAAAAGTCGCTCAGAGTCGTTTTGTTGCCTTGATTGGGGCTGGTGCGGCATTGGAAAGAGCTTTAATTGGGTTTATGCTCAATACTCAGGTAAAAGCTGGTTATGTGGAAGTTGTGCCGCCATTTTTAGTTAATAGTGAATCAATGACTGCTACCGGACAATTACCTAAATTTGCTGAAGACGGTTTTAAATGCGCCGAAGATGATTTATGGCTTTCTCCTACAGCAGAAGTTCCGTTGACTAATCTTTACCGTGGTGAAATTCTCAGTGCGGAAGAATTACCGATATATCACTGTGCTTATACTCCTTGTTTTCGCCGCGAAGCAGGAAGCTACGGACGCGATATGCGGGGGTTAATTCGCCTGCATCAATTTAATAAAGTTGAATTGGTCAAATTAGTTAATCCCGAAACCTCTTTTGACGAATTAGAAAAATTACTGGGGGACGCTGAAGCAATTTTACAAGCTTTACAGTTGCCTTACCGAATCGTCGAGTTATGTACCGGAGATTTAGGATTTTCGGCAACAAAAACTTATGATATAGAAGTTTGGCTTCCCTCAAGTGGTAAGTATCGCGAAATTTCTAGTTGTTCTAACTGTGGAGATTTTCAAGCGAGGAGGGGTAACATTCGCTTTAAAGAAACTGGTAAAAAAGGAACTCAGTTCGTGCATACCCTCAACGGTTCTGGATTAGCAGTAGGGCGGACAATGGCAGCGATTTTAGAGAATTATCAACAACCCGATGGTACTTTACACGTACCTATGGTGCTGCAACCTTATTTAGATGGTAAGGAGATTTTGGAAGTCTAGGTAATTAGATATGGGGAGAAAGAGAGACAAGGGGACAAGGGGACAAGGGGACAAGGGGACAAGGGGACAAGGGGACAAGGGGACAAGGGGACAAGGGGACAATCTAATTACTATTCACAATGCCCTATGCCCAATTACCAATGCCCAGTTCCCAATGCTCAATTCCCAATGCTCAATCTAAAATAAAGAAATGTATAGTTTAATTAAATTCACCAATTTTCTATGTCAGTTTTAGCGGCGATCGCAGTGTTGGCTGTACTAATCTTTGTACACGAACTAGGACATTTCATTGCAGCAAGGTCTCAAGGTATTCATGTTAACCGCTTTTCGCTGGGTTTTGGTCCGGTACTTTTGAAGTATCAAGGATCTGAAACTGAGTATGCTGTGCGTGCATTTCCATTGGGTGGTTTTGTCGGTTTTCCCGATGATGACCCGGATAGTAAAATTGAGCCTGACGATCCGAATTTACTGCGTAACCGTCCGGTTTTAGATCGGGCGATTGTAATTAGTGCTGGGGTAATTGCCAATTTAATTTTTGCTTATTTTCTGTTGGTGTCCCAAGTTGGTTTTGTAGGAATACCAACCGCAACTCAACCGGGTGTTTTGATTCCAGAACTTGCTCCAAAAGTTAGTCAGGTGGCGACATCCGCCGGAATCAAGGCTGGAGATGTTATTCTTGCCGCAGATGGTACTCCATTTGATACCTCGGTGGAAAATACGCGGAAATTAAGCAATATTATCAAAACTCATCCTGGGGAACCAATTGAGTTAAAAATTAAGAGAGGCGACCAAATTCTTGATTTGACAGTAGTTCCTGAAGCCAAATCTGGGGGCGGAAGTATCGGTGTTGGTTTATCTGTTAACGGTAAAGTCGAACGTCGTCCTACCGAAAATATTTTAGAAGCCTTTGGCGTTGGCGCGACTCAGTTTCAAAATATTATTGTCCAGACATTTCAAGGTTTTGGACAATTAATTACAAACTTTGGTGAAACGGCAGGTCAAGTTGCAGGCCCTGTTAAAATTGTCAAAATTGGTGCGAGTATCGCTCAAAACGATACGGGCAGTTTGTTCTTTTTTGCAGCATTAATTAGCATCAATTTAGCTTTCATTAACATTTTGCCTTTACCAGCTTTAGATGGCGGACAACTTGCTTTTTTGTTAATTGAAGGCGTGCGCGGTAAGCCCTTACCTAATCGCATTCAAGAAGGTGTAATGCAAACAGGTTTAGTGCTACTTTTAGGAATAGGAATTTTGCTCATATTTAAAGAAACTTCCCAGTTGGATTGGGTGCAGAAATTATTCCGGTGAGTACAAAAGGCAAAAAATCTTCTAGTAAAAAGCAGCGGGCGCATTCAATTTTAGTGCGCCTCAAGCGTTTGTATCCAGATGCAACTTGTTCTTTAACTTATTCAACGCCAGTACAGTTACTTGTGGCGACGATTCTTTCCGCTCAATGTACTGACGAACGAGTTAATAAAGTAACACCATTATTATTCGGGCAATTTCCTGATGCGGCTCGTTTGGCGAGTGCAACCATTGAAGAACTTGAAACTTTGGTGCATTCTACAGGTTTTTACCGGAATAAAGCTAAGAACATTAAAGCCGCAACTCAAATGATAGTTACAGAGTTTGGCGGTAAAGTTCCTCAAACAATGGAAGAACTATTGCAGCTTCCTGGGGTAGCGCGAAAAACTGCAAATGTCGTGATGGCTCATGCTTTTGGCATTAATGCTGGGGTAACGGTTGATACTCATGTCAACCGTCTGAGTCAACGATTGGGTTTAACAAAGCATGAAGATGCAACTCGTATTGAAAGGGATTTAATGAAATTATTACCGCAAGCAGATTGGGAAAATTGGTCAATTCGGCTGATTTATCACGGTCGTGCTGTTTGTCGTGCCCGTAATCCTGCTTGCGAACAATGCGAGTTAGCCGATCTATGTCCTACCGCGCCCTCTCTTTCTCCTCAAAATGCAAATATTGATGCCATAAGTAGTGTGATTCGCTAGAATGAGAAATGCTGTTTAAAAATAATTAGGATTATGGCTAAAAGATCGATGATAGAGCGCGATAAAAAACGCGCCAAGATGGTAGATAAGTATTGGGATAAGCGTCAAGATTTGTTAGAAGAGTTTAGACAAACACAAGATCCCTTAGAAAAGCTGGAAGTTCA
The DNA here is from genome assembly GCA_965234645.1 of Rivularia sp. (in: cyanobacteria). Classification (GTDB taxonomy): domain Bacteria; phylum Cyanobacteriota; class Cyanobacteriia; order Cyanobacteriales; family Nostocaceae; genus Rivularia. Next base: position 3,657,414 of record OZ248344.1, read on the forward strand.
CCGCAAAATTCAGCAGCTACCCCGCAACAGCGCTCCAAATCGCCGTCGCAACCGCTGCTGGGTAACAGGTCGTCCCCGCGCTGTTTACCGTGACTTTGGGCTATGTCGCAACGTTTTACGTGACTGGGCGCACAAAGGGCTATTACCTGGAGTTGTTAAGTCTAGTTGGTAAGGTAATTAAGTTAGAAGTTAGGAGTTATGAGTGAGGAGTTAGGAGTTAGGAGTTAGGAGTTAGGAGTTGATTAATTAATAATCTAATTAAATTAAGAGTTGGGAGCTAATTAATAACTCATGTTTGATGTGAGTTACAAAAACCAAGGATATATCAAGCATTATTTTTGTGATTGTTGCAAAAGGTGATATCCAAGGAATTTTTACAACTAAAGTTAAGAGGTTTTCACCTTAAATTTGATCCAGATTAACTCATAACTCCTAACTTCCCATTCATAACTTCTCACTCCTAACTCTTAACTCCCAACTTAATATTTACTGTCCGCAACATTTATCAATTCCTAAGCTTTCTAAAAGTAAGTCGCTGACTGCGTTAGCAATGGCAAACTCTCCATAGAAGCTTTTAGAAAAGTCAAAGGCTTGCATTTCCGTGACAATAGCTAATACCAATTCTCCTAAATCATTTTCCCCTTCCATGCGCTGTCGGACAAAAATTTGCGCCGCACGTTCGGCTATAGTCTGATTAATAGTTTCTGGAATAAATTCTTCATCTAAAAAGGAACGCAACCGAGAAAGTAACCATTCTCCCTCTTGTTGGGGATTTTCCGCAGGTGGTAAAGTTATCGGTGGTATTGATTGAGTCATTTTATCTATCTATTTATTTATTTTAATTGTATCGATCGTAAGACAGGCAGTAAAAATAGGCAATGATAACTGATAACTGATAACTGATTTATGCAATATGATGTTGCCGCTATCATTCAAGGATACGCCCAAGGCTATTTTCTCATGGCTGATGAAAATAATCACTTGGGATGGTATGGCAGTCGCGATCGCACTTTAATACCTTTAGATGACAAATTCCGTTTCCCCAAGTCTTTAAGGCGAGTTATTAATCAAGAGCGGTTTTCAACTGCAATCGATCGCGATTTCAAAGCAGTTGTTGAGGGATGTGCAGACAGAGACTCTACCTGGATTTCTTCTGAATTAAAAGATATTTACTATTCTCTCAATCAAAGCGGTTGGGCGCATAGTTTTGAAACTTGGCAAGGTGACGAACTTGCAGGAGGAATTTTAGGAATCGTTATTCGTGGCGCTTTTATTGGCGAATCGATGTTTTTTCGCATCCCCGAAGGCTCAAAGGTGGCGATGGTTAAATTAGTGGAAAGATTGCGATCCAGGCAATTTGTCTTTTTCGATGCTCAGATGATGAATCCTCATTTAGAAAGGTTTGGGGCTTACTCTATTGATGATGAAGAATATCAAATTCTATTAGAAAAAGCTTTGCAATCAAACTGTTCTTTCATGTAGAGACGTTCATAGTATTGCGTCTCTCTAAAATTATTATCGTTTTATTAATAAAAGTAACTTCAAAAAAAATAAATTTAACTATATTGCACCGTTAAATGGTACGATAATAAAATAATTTACATAATGGAAATATTTCCTCTTTTAAAAATTTTTAAACCACTTCCATTATCTAATAGTACCAAAAACCGCGCACTTTTTGAACCACCTTAAAAAAAATATTTTTTTCAAACAAATAAAACCCAGAAAACTGTAAATTGATTTTTAAAATTATTTTGTTATTTATTTTTTTGTTTCCGTAACTAAAGTCAAACTAGTCCATTCCCCCTTATCGTTATAGCTGCGAAACATTCTTTGACGAAGATTCGAGTTAATTAACCAACCGACTTCTAAAAACAAAGGTTGACGCAACTGTGCTTGGAGAGGAGAAGTAACAGAAGCGCCATCGGGAAGCAGCAAAACCTGTACCTGGGTTTGTTCAAAGAAGAGTTGAGAATCTTTAACGGTAGCAGTAGAACTAATAGTACGATTAGCAAAACTTAAACTTTGAATTAATTTACCTGAATGGTCGAGTTGTAAATTCATCTTAATAGGATAACTATCGGGTTTTTGTAAATCTGGATAGATAGTTACAGCCTCACCAACCCATTCACCCAACAAAGCATCAACCGTTAAGACAGGGCGTTGCGAGGGTTGAGTTTGAGCAAGATGTTCTCGAATTAAAGTAAATTGATCTAACTTCAAGTTTTTATCAAAAAGCTGTACCAAACGTAAACGATGATTCTCGTGAATTAAACCAAACTCAGCACCAAACTGAGAAAACGGCGCTAACTGAATAGAGCCTTGAGAAAACGCACCATTTTCAAAAAACATTATTCCCTTTCCGAGGGAACTGTATTCCAAAACTTTTTCATCTTCCTTCAAGCGGATAGTTTGGCGAATCGTTTGATTGTCATTCAATCCTGCCAAAGAAACAACGCTCTTGATATCTTCTAATAATTCACCTTGGGGAGATAAACGGGTAAAAGAGCCTTCCCACTCACCAAGATTTTTTAATAAAGCATTCCATTGTGAACTCATAATAATTTAGGAATTGGGAATTGGGCAATGGGCATTGGGAGAGGGGGTAGAGGGGGTAGGTGGGGAGATGGGGAGATAGGGAGATGGGGAGACAAGGAGATGGGGGAAACAATTTAGAAATAACTCCTAACTCCTAACTCCTCACTCCTAACTCCTAACTCCTCACTCCTAACTCCTCACTCCTAACTCCTAACTCTTTCAAGCTCGTCTTAATGCAAACAAACTTCCTATCAATCCTACCGTTGCACCGAAGCTTAAGAGAATAACTGGTAGTAATAAGATTTGTAAGGAAGTAAGCTGCAAACCGTTGGTAAGAAATTGAATAAATTCGGGTTGATTGGCTAGCATCTTGTTCAAAAACTGTTGAATAAGGCTAATAAAACTCCAAGCAATTGCACCACCTACAATTCCAAAAGTGATTCCTTGCAAAATAAACGGTAGATAAATCCAAGTAGAAGTTGCACCTACTAACTGCATAATTTCTATTTCTCGCCGTCGTGCCATAAGTACCAAACGAATCGTGATGCTGGTGACGGCAACTGCTGTTAATGTCAAAATTACGGTAATTGCCAGCGTCACCCAATTTAAACTTCGATGTAACTGGGCGATGCGTCTAACTGCTTCATCGACATACTGTACCGTATCAACGTCAGGTATTTTCGCTAGTTGAGTCGCTAAATCTGGTACTACTTGAGAATTTATTGCCTTTACCTTGATTTCATCTACTAAAGGATTTCCATCTAGTTGCTGATTAGCACCTTCAATATCGGAGATTCCCATTTCTTGGACTAATTGCGCCCAAGCTTCTTCTTTGGTAATAGTTTTGATTGTGGCGACTTCTGGCATTTTCACGATTAAGGTTTCAATCATTTCCGCACGTGCAGAAGGTTCGAGATATACCGATACCTCTAATTGAGAGCCAAATTGATAGAGCAGTTTTTCAACTTGCCAAGAAGTTTGCAAACTAATACCGAATAAAAATAGTAGCACCGCAACAGTACTTACAGCAGCCCAATTCATCCACCCACCCCGATGCAAACCTAAAAAAGTTTCTTTGAGTAGGTAATCTAACTTAGTCAGGAATTTCAACACGCTTTGATTTTGAAGGAAGTAGAAAATTTGAATAATTTATTGTAAATACTTGTACGTATAACGTCTCTAGTTAATATTGCGGGTTTGAAGATGATATTCCAATAAGTTAAGAAAATTTATCTGTGGTAGGATTCTAAGCGAATCAGTTAGGTAAGTGTTTCTCAATTAGTTTATTAAATAGTTTCTCACATATAATCTAGTAAAAAAATATGTCCCAACTTGACGTGTAATTGATTAAAAATGGCTCAAGAATACCGTCGTGCAAAACTTAGGGGAAAATCATTTAAAGCACAAGACTTAACAGGTGCAGATTTTTCCCATTCTGACATTCGCGGCGCTGACTTCACTAACGCTATTCTTAGAGGTGCAAACTTCAGCAACACAAAAGCGGGTTTGCAACGCCGTTGGGCAATTATTATAGTTTTCTTTTCGCTACTGCTATCGGCGCTCAGTGGTTTAATGTCGGCTGTTGGCGGTTCTCTAGTAGGATTTATTTTAGTTGATAGTGCCCGCGATAATGTTTATGTGGGTGTAGCAAGTTTAATAATTTTGTCAGTATTTTTTCTGTTAAGCATCCGTAAAGGATTATTGGCAGCTTGCGTATTTTTAGCGATCGCCATAGCTTTAGCAGTAGTTACCGCAGTAGCGTGGGCGGGGTTTGTAGCCGTTGTCTGGAGTGGATTAGCGCTGCCATCAGAAGCAAATGAAATAGCGCCAATAGTCGCGGTGGTAGCAACGGGAACGGTAGCCGTTATCGTTACTGCGGTAGGAGCAGTATTTGTGACAATTACAGCCGCGATCGCCGGAGCTATAGCTGGAATTTCCGCAGTCATCGTCACCGTCACAGTTGCGGGAATAATAGCTGGTATTGTATCGGTATATGCGATGATGGTAAATCCGGTAGCGGGGATAGTCGCTGGTACCGTGTCATTAATCTTAGTAATTTTGTCTGCTTATATCGGTTGTCGTGCCATATCTGAAGATAGAAAGCAGAATTTTGTCCGCAGGATGGCGATTTCTTTAATAACCAGATATGGTACCAGTTTTCGCAATGCTGACTTGACTGATACCGATTTTACCCAAGCCAAACTCAAGGGCGCTAATTTCAATAAAGCCAAAGTTAAACGTACCAACTGGTTTGAAATTAAAAAAGTGCATTTAGCAGCAGTAAGTACAACTTATTTAGAAAATGCTCAAATGCGCGAGATAGTTATCGAGAAAGATTTACAAAACAAAATATTTGATGGTTGGAACTTGCGAGGAATTAATTTAGAAGGAGCAAACCTCAAAGATGCTAGTTTTATTGGAGCAAACCTCAGTGAAACCAATTTGCGAAACGCCGATATTTCTAGAGCTAAACTAGTGCGATCGCAATTAGACAAAGCCGATTTAAGAAGCGCTAATCTAACGGGAGCATATATAGAAGATTGGAATATAACCCCACAAACTCTGCTATATCCCATCAATTGTGATTATATATTTTTACGGGTACCGACTCCAGAAGACCCAAATCCCCAACGTTTACCTACTAATTGGGAAGCAAGTTTTAAAGATGGTGAATTTAATCAGTCTATGAATCCTTTATTGAAGGTTTCAAATTGAGTCAGAGGGAGTAGGGAGTAGGGAGTAAGGAGTAGGGAGTAGGGAGTAAGGAGTTGGGAGTTAGGAGTAATCAGTTACGTTTTATAAACCGGGTTTCTGTAGAGACTTCAACTAATAGAAACCCGGTTTCTTAAGTCTTAACCTTTACTTTATCAATTACCTTTAATATGTATAGCAATAACCATAATATTTAGGGAATTTACCTATTGTTTGTTCCGTGTTTCCTATTGCCTTTTTTTTATAGCTTTATTAATTATTTTAGTAATTCAGCTAAATGAAAAAAACGCTCGTATTCGTAGTTTAGAAGCAATATTAAAAACTGCTCTGCAAAAGCCTAATTTATCCGTACAAATTTATCAACAAATAGGAGAGATTATGTCTGAAGATAATGGAATTACAATTAATCCTCAAGGGGATGCTGTGGGAATTTCGATTGGTGATGATAATTATCAAGAAGGGGTTTTTGCTAAAACTAGCGGTGATGTTGCTAACGTTGTGAATGAAATAGAGGATTCGCGAGAAGCTGCTTCACCTCGAATGAAAGCACTTTTTGCCCAAATTCAAAAGACTATCGAAAACAATGATGATTTATCACCGCAAGATAAAAGTTATGCACTACAGCAATTAAAATCTCTACAATCTACTACTCAACCTAATAAAAGCCAAATAATGGTAGCTGAATCGGATCAAATAATGTCTGATGCTTCAATAATTTAATGTGCGATCGCTTTAGTAGTCAATTGCATTAGTTTTGATGGGTAAAAAGGTTCGTAGTAAGCGCCGTCTTCGCCTCCGGATTGGGGCTGAAGCCCTTACTACAAACCTGTCAAAACTAATGAAAAAGAGTACTAGTAGTCAATTGCATAATTTTTGAAGGGTTGGTTTTCTCGTAAATGTCGGGAGACTATTCTGTGCTACGTCTCTACAAGGTTTTGGGAAAAAACGAATTAATTTTAATTAAAACCTCTTTCTACGGTGTGAGTTGCTTTGAACCCGTTATCTGTAAATATGACATCTGAAGATATACGGGCAAAAAAATGCAAGTTCAAACACCAGACTGGGTTAAGCACGCTGTTTTCTATCAAATTTTTCCAGATAGATTCGCGATTAGCAAACAGCTTCGCAAACGGTTGTTAAATAATGCGAGTTGGGAAGATTGGCATGAAATGCCTACACTCCAAGGTTATAAAGGTGGAGATTTATGGGGTGTAATGGAACAGTTAGATTATTTGCAGGATTTAGGTATTAATGCTATCTACTTTACTCCTATTTTTCAATCAGCTAGCAACCATCGCTATCATACCCATGATTATTATCAGGTAGATCCTTTACTGGGTGGAAATCCTGCTTTTAAAGATTTATTAGAAGCTGCTCACGCACGAGATATTAAGCTGGTTTTAGATGGCGTATTCAATCACAGCAGTCGCGGCTTTTTCTTTTTTAACGATATTTTGGAAAATGGTCCGCATTCACCTTGGTTAGATTGGTTTAAAATACATGGCTGGCCCCTTGCACCTTATACTGGCGATTTACCTGCAAACTACGAGGGTTGGGATGGAAATCGAGCTTTGCCGGTATTTAATCACGATAATCCCGAAGTAAGGGAATATATTATGGAAATCGCCGAATACTGGATAAAATTCGGTATTGATGGTTGGCGGTTAGATGTTCCTTTTGAAATTAGAACCCCTGGTTTTTGGCAAGAATTTCGGGAAAGAGTTAAAGCAATTAATCCCGAAGCCTATATCGTTGGTGAAGTTTGGACTGATGCCCGTGAATGGCTCGATGGTAGTCAATTTGACGGCGTAATGAATTATTTATTTACCGCACCAACCATTGCTTTTACCGCTGGCGATCGCGTTATCCTCGAACAAGTAGAAGATCGTTCCTATGAACCTTATCCAGCTTTATCTGCTGCTGGGTACGCTGAAAAAATTCAAGAAGTATTAAAGCTTTATCCTTGGGAAATTCAACTAACTCAATTAAACTTACTTGCCTCCCACGATACCGCACGCTTGCTTAGTATTGCGGATGGAGATAAAAAAAGCGTTGAGTTAGCAACTTTACTATTACTTACCTTTCCCGGTGCGCCCAGTATATACTACGGTGATGAAGTCGGCTTAGTGGGTAAGCTCGATCCAGATTCGCGACGCGGTTTTCCTTTAGAAGCAAATTGGGATCGGGAAATTTTCAAAACTCATCGCGATTTGATTGCTTTGCGTCACGCTTATCCCTGTTTGCGTACTGGCGATTACAAAGTATTGTTTGCCGAGGGAGAAGTATATGTATTTGCACGTACTTTAGACAAAGAAGAATTGATTGTAGCGGTTAACGTTGGTACTTCTTCTGCGACAGCCAATGTAGATATGAATGACTTGCGATCGCAACCCGATAAGGTTTTATATGCTAGCGACAAAGTGGAATTGAATCATCAAGGAGATTCGCAAATATTATTAAATATTCCTCCACGCACGGGATGTATTTTAGGTCAATGAACAATGAACAGTTGTCAATTATCAATCTGAAAAATCAGATGTTGGCATATTTTAGATAGTTGGTAAAGCTATTAATTTTGAGTTGATTAAGAAACGTAAAGAAACCCGGTTTCTATGACTAATCAAGTTTTAATTTGAGATTTTTTATAAAGAAACCGGGTTTCTACTTCTTTGATGTGATTTTTAGTTAAATAAGGGCGATTGGTAAATAAATATCAATGTCCTGCAATAATGGCGGGCATTAAAACCGAATCGATCGCATGAATTACGCCATTGTCTGCCAAAATATCTTTTTGAACAACATTCGCGTCATTTAACTTTACTTTTCCAGACTGTGATTCAACCGCGAAAACCGAACCTTCAACAGTTGGTACTTCATCAATCTGCGCTAAATCTTCGGAACGAACATCACCAAATGCAATATGATAACTCAAAATCTGTTTCAATTTATGGGTATCTTGCAACAAGGATTCTATTGTACCTTCGGGTAACTTAGCAAAAGCTTCATCAGTAGGTGCAAACACGGTATATACTTCAGAAGCACTCAGAAAATCCGTTAATTCTGCTGCTTGCACGGCTTTAATTAAAGTTTTAAATCCGGCCTTGGTAGCAGTTTCAACAAGGTTTGCCATAAAAGTTATCAATGAACAATTATCAATTATCAATCAATAATGAACAATTGATAATCTACATGAAGACATATTCCTAATGTGAAAGTTAGGAGTGAGGAGTTAGGAGTTAGGAGTTAGGAGTTAAGAGTGAGGAATTATCCACCTTTAACCTTTAACCTTTAACCTTTGACCTGAGAATCAACTGATTGGGTATCCATACGGTGAAAATTGAACCCGTACCAACTTTAGATTCTACGTCAATTCTGCCTCGATGCATTTGCACAAGTTGTTTGGTTAAAGCTAAACCTAAGCCGGTACCTTCGTAACTTCTGCGATATGGCGTATCAAGTTGATGGAATTTTTCAAATAGTAAAGATAACTGTTCTTCAGGGATGCCAATACCTGTATCTTCTACTTGGAATACGGCATTTTCATCTTCTATCCAAACTCTTAAAATAACGCTACCACCTGCGGGTGTAAATTTAATCGCGTTACTCAATAAATTGGATAAAATATGATTTACTCGCCTAACATCAGCAGTAAATTTGTTTTTTTGGGGATTAATTTGCAGATCGAGTTTAAGCTTTATTTGTTCTTGTATTGCTTTTTGAGCCAAACCATTATTTATAGTGTTGTTTACTGTATCGGTTAAAGAAAACTCAGTAATATTTAAAACTGCTTTACCTGCCTCTACCTGTGATAATTCTAAGATGTCATTAATCATTTCTAACAAACGTTCGCCGCTATCATGAATAGTTTGCAGATAATTTCGCTGTCGCTCAGTTAATTCACCAAAAGACCAACGTAGTAGTGTAGCAGACATTCCGATTACATAGGTTAACGGAGTTAGTAATTCATGACTGATAGTAGCGAGAAACTCATCTCTGAGACGATTTGCGGCTTCTGCGGCTACTAAAGCATCGTGCAGTTCAATTGTTTTGCGATCGACTCGTTGTTCTAAAGTCAATTTATCCGACTTTAGAGATTGCATTAACTCAGATTGGTGAATGGCGATCGCTAATTGTTCGGCAACTGAAGTAAGTAAGTTTTTTTCGCTTTCTGTCCAATCGCGGGTACTATCGCATTGATGAGCAATTAATAAACCCCAAAGTTTATCTTCAAATACAATAGGTGCAGCAAACTTTGCTCTAACTCTAATTTTCTTTAAATATTTTAATAAACACTTTTGGAGAGCATAAGTTTTTTCGACATCACTTACAGCTAAAGTGAAACCTTGACGAAACTTATCCCAACATTTAGTTGACGGCTTCAAACATCTTTCTTCAGAGTAATTTAATACCGAAAAGATGGTATCATTAGCCAAAACTTCATGAACAACACAACCAGTATCAGGGTATGGTTTTGGTAAATTTTGATGCAAAGAATAGGCGCGATCGCTTTGGTTTGGTTCGTTAAATTTGTAAACTACTAATCTATCTAATTCCAGAAACTCTCTTACTTGAGCGATCGCAGTTGCAATTATTACTGATAAATCCAAACTTTTACGAGTTTGAGTTATAACTTGATTTAACAGTTTTTCTTGAGCAATCTGTTTTTCTAGAGCGTTTTCAACGTGTTCGCAAGAAATTTGATTTGTAGATGATGCATCAACTTGATTCGACTGTCCGTTTAAGTTCTTTAACAACAGCACTGTAAATTGACTTTGCAGTGTGGCATCATTAAGAGCGGGAATTTGAGAATATTGTTCGAGTTTTTGATAAGTATAGGAATCATTTTCAAACAAATCTCTTAATGTTTTGAGAAACTCAATGATTTCTCTGGGTTCAAACGTCAGCTTCGCATTCACGGAAAAATCGTTATCATTTGTGTCAGTGGCGCTCCTTTGTGGTAAACCGACTAATAAACCGCTAAATCCAGAGGAAACCACTACCGTAAACTGCTGTATCTGCCAGTCTCCTGGAGTCGGAATGCGTACCAAAATAGCTTCTGTCAAGATTATTGCTGCATTTTCCACAGAAGGAATCATTTGCTGCAATAATTCTCCTAGTTGTTCAAATGCATTACTAGTTAAGATTTGACAAAAGCTTAAATCGGGAGAACTAAGCATTTTCAAAAAGTACAAGTGAAAAGATTGTTTGCGCCACACAAAATTTGAATTGTGTTCTAACCAATAGTGTAAGACGGCAATACAGGATTATGCATCGAACAGCAGCCAGTAAGACAGAATTTAACTTACATTCAGAAGACTTAATATTTCTAGAACAAACTACCGCAAAGTTTGTATTTTTAACTTCAGCCGATACAGATATTCAAACTATAGCAACAGCAGTTTCCCAATTACCGCCCACATTCGATGAAATTAGAGTTGCTAACTTATTAAATTTACAGCATCAAATAAGTATTGATAGTTATGCAGAGCAAGTTTTGGAATCTGCCCAAGTTATCATCTTACGCTTATTAGGAGGAATTTCTTACTGGTCTTACGGTTTAGAAGTGGTGGAAGAAATAGTGCAACGCAATGGCACCAACTTAATTGTCATCCCAGGAGATGATGAGTTGGACCTCAATTTAATATCTCATTCCACTTTACCTCTGGCTAGCGTCAACCAAATATCTCGTTATTTCAGCCAAGGTGGAGTTGACAATTTTGTTAACGCTTTTAAGTTTATTGCCGATAAATGCTTGAACACATCATTTAATCCTTTACCTCCCCAGGAAGTGCCGAAGTTTGGTTTATATGATTATTTGGGCATGGGGCATAGGGCATTGGGCATTGGGCATGAAATAGTTACCCCAATCCCACAAGAAGAATACCGAATCAAGGGAGCAGGGAAAGAAGAAATTAGATCGGTAATCTTAGATAGGGAAGAGAGTAACAATGCCCAATCCCCAATCCCCAATTCCCATTCCCCAAAAGTCGCCATACTTTTCTACCGCGCTCATTATTTAGCGGGAAATACTTTAGTTATTGATGCTTTGTGTGAAGCTTTAACCAAGAGAAATATAAATCCGGTTCCAGTTTTTATTTCTTCGTTGCGGGAAATCGATGTTCAACTTCAATTAACTGAATTTTTACAAAATCAAGATGGAGCAAATATTTCCTTCATACTCAACACTACCAGTTTTTCTTTAGCGCGATTGGAAACAGAAAGACCATCTGTAGAATTATGGGAAAAATTGGATGTTCCCGTGCTGCAAGTCATCCTCAGCAGCAGTTCGCTCGAACAATGGGAATCTTCATCACAAGGACTTTCACCACGCGATATAGCCATGAATGTGGCGCTACCGGAAGTTGATGGACGCATAATCAGTCGTGCTGTCTCTTTTAAAACGGTAGTAAATAAAAATTCGGCTTTACAAACTGATGTAGTAATTTATAAACCAGTCGCTTCGCGAATTGAATTTGTCGCGGATTTAGCAGCAAATTGGGTCAAACTGCGCTATAAATCTCCAGACAAACGTCGCGTAGCTTTAATTCTGGCAAACTATCCCACTCGCGACGGACGTTTAGCAAATGGAGTTGGATTGGATACACCCCAAAGCTGCATCGAAATTTTGCAAGCCCTGCAAAATGCCGGTTATCAACTAGAAAATTTACCCGAAAACGGCAACGAATTAATAGAACTACTCACCGCAGGAGTTACAAATGACCCAGAAGCCAGAGATTTAAGAGAAATACGCCAAAGTCTTGATTTAGAAGAATATCTTGAATATTTTGCTTCCCTACCAGAAGTTGTTCAAGAGGGTATTTGTCAAAGATGGGGAAATCTTGAAGAGGACAAGGAGACAAGGAGACAAGAGGACAAGGAGATAGGAAGATGGGGAGATGGGGAGAAATCCAATTCCCAATGCCCAATGCCCTATGCCCTATTCCCCATCCCTGGTATCCAACTCGGTAACGTCTTCATCGGAATTCAGCCAGCACGGGGCTACGATATCGACTCCAGCTTGAATTATCACGCGCCGGATTTAGAACCAACTCACGCTTATTTAGCTTTCTATCACTGGATAAGAAAATGCTTTGATGCTGATGCTGTGGTTCATGTCGGGAAACATGGAAATTTGGAATGGCTACCGGGTAAAAGTATCGCTTTGTCGGAAAATTGCTATCCAGAAGTTGCTTTTGGAACGCTTCCACACCTTTATCCTTTCATTGTCAACGACCCTGGGGAAGGTTCTCAAGCTAAACGCCGCACCCAAGCTGTAATTGTAGACCACCTCACCCCTCCTTTAACCCGTGCAGAACTTTATGGTCCCTTACAAAAACTGGAAAATTTAGTAGATGAATATTACGAAGCGCAACATTTAGACCCCAAACGTTTACCAATTATCAACGAACGGATCGGCGAATTAATTATTCAAGAAAATTTACATTTAGACTTAGAAGTTAATAACGAACAATTAGTAAATCAAAAACAAGTTGATATAATTTTAGATTATTTAGATGGATACCTATGTGAGTTGAAAGAAGCTCAAATTCGCGATGGTTTACACGTATTTGGAAAATGTCCGAACGGACGACAATTGAGGGATTTAATCGTGGCGATCGCACGTCATCCAAATCGCCATCATTCGGGATTAACTCGCGCAATTGCTGAAGATTTAGGCTGGGAAATCGATCCTTTAATAGATAATCCAATTCAAACTTTTGAAAATCAAAGCAACGTGCCTTGTCGCAATGTCGGTGATGCGATCGAAGTTGTGGAAGAATATGCTGCTTGTGTCGTCGAAGAGTTAATCGAACAAGAAGCTCCCCTTCTTCAAGGGGGGTTGGGGGGATCTAAATCTTTGGAATACCAACTCTTTCCTTATACGAGTTCCATTGAAGATTCTCTGAATAATAATTCCTTTCTACCTCCTCAAATACAAGTCCCCGATTCTCAAACTCAATTAGTTCTAGAATGGATTCGTGCAAAACTTCTTCCTTCTTTAATACAAACCGATTTAGAAATTAAAAATTTATTACGAGGACTTGACGGCAGATACGTTAGAAGCGCTCCTAGTGGGGCACCAACACGCGGTCGTCCGGAGGTTCTGCCCACGGGTAATAACTTTTACTCGGTTGATATTCGTGCCATACCTACAGAATCGGCTTGGGATGTTGGTAGAAAAGCAGCGGAGACTCTTGTGGAAACCTATACGCAAGAACATGGAGAGTATCCCAAAACATTAGCCTTATCCGTGTGGGGAACTTCTACAATGCGAACGGGAGGCGATGATATTGCTCAAGCCTTGGCTTTACTAGGAGTACAGCCCGTGTGGGATGGAGCAACGCGCAGAGTGGTAGATTTTGAAATTTTACCGATATCAGTTTTACAGCGTCCCCGCGTAGATGTGACGCTGAGAATATCTGGTTTCTTTCGAGATGCTTTCCCTAACTTAATCGAACTGTTTGACACTTGTGTAGCAGCAGTAGCGGCGTTAGATGAATCAGAGGAGTACAATCCCTTAGCTTTCTGCGTAACATCTGAAACAGAAGAATGGCTTAAAGAAGGATTAAGTTTAGAGGCAGCAGAAGCGCGATCGCGGTATCGTATTTTTGGTAGTAAAGGAGGAGCTTATGGTGCTGGTTTGCAAGGGTTGATTGAATCTCAAGATTGGAATTCGGATGAAGATTTGGCGCGTGCGTACATGAATTGGAGCTGCTATGCTTACACGGGTAAGGGTTTGTGCAAAGCTGCACCATCCGCCTTCGAGCAACGTCTAGTTAAAATGCAAATAGTGCTGCACAATCAAGACAATCGGGAACACGATCTGCTAGATTCCGATGATTACTACCAGTTTCAAGGTGGTTTAACAGCAGCAGTGCGATCGTTAACGGGGAAAAATCCCGAAACATATTTTGGCGATAATTCTATTCCCAGTAATCCGCGAGTCCGCAAGCTTCAAAAAGAAATAGCCAGGGTGTATCGTTCGCGAGTTGTTAATCCTAAGTGGATTGAAGGAGTGATGCGTCACGCTTATAAAGGTGCATTTGAAATTGCAGCGACGGTAGATTATTTATTTGCTTATGATGCTACCGCGAACTGCGTAGAAGATCATATGTACCAGGGAATTGCCGAAGCTTATCTTTTCGACACAAAAGTCTGCGAATTCATTGAGAACAACAATCCCCATGCTTTACGTGATATTGCTGAAAGATTATTAGAAGCATACCAGCGCGGTTTATGGCAGGATGTAAATATATCAACATTAGATAATTTGCGAAACCTGGTTCACCAAGCAGAAGCAGCAATAGAACAAAAATCGGTGGTATAAGAGAAAAATATGGAAAATCTTGCGTATTTACACTTAGCGGTCGTCTATGAAGATCCCTCAGCCAGTGAATTGCTTTACCTTAATTCCTGGTTGAAAACTTCACAAACTCCAGACTTGAAACGTTTTTCGAGTAAGGCTTGGAGGTATATGCTACCTCTAGTCTTAACTATCTCTATTCTTAGCATTGCCAGTAGCGCTTTAGCTTTGCAAAAAGGAGATAGAGGTCCGTCTGTCAAAAACTTGCAAGAAGATTTGAAGAGAGCTGGTTTTTATCAATCTCCTATCACTCAAGTATATGACATTAAAACAGAAGATGCTGTTAAGCGCTTTCAAAAAGCTGCTAGTATCGGCGTTGATGGTGTAGCTGGACCTTCTACGCTACAACAATTAGAGGGCTGGCGTGCGGCTGTAACGGTAAATACTAATGCAGTAGCTACGAAAAAACCAGCCGCTAGAGCTTCTGAAAATCAGCCAAAACCCTCAATAAAGGTTGCTGCCAATACGTCGAAGCGCCGTAATCCCAATTTGCTGGGTAAAGGTGATGAAGGTGAAGCCGTCCAAGCTTTACAAGAAAGGTTGCGAGTAGCAGGATTTTATTACGGTAATTCTACTGGTATTTACGGACCAATTACCGAAGATGCCGTCAAGCGCTTCCAAAGAGCTTATGGTTTAGACGTTGACGGTATTGTAGGAGCGCAAACGCTAACCAAATTACCGCCAATGGGGGTTGGCTTTGGCGATGAAGAAGCTCCCAAGAGCATGACTATAGCTGCTACGAGACGAAACAAAGAATTTCTCGGTTTGGGCGATCGTGGCGAACCTGTAAGAATATTACAAGCACAGTTAATCAAAGCCGGATATCTAAAGGGACAACCAAATGGTTATTTCGGTCCCTATACTAGTGATGCGGTGAAGCGATTCCAAGATGCTAATTATTTAGCTGCTAGCGGCATCGCCGGACCTACTACTCGCGGCAAACTGTATAGAGACGTAAACGAAGCACAAAAAGCTGAATTTAATGTCTTGGAGATCCAAAGACGCTTGCAAGGACGGGGTTTCTATAAAGGTCCCCTGAACGGAGTCATGAGTAAAGATACTCAACAAGCCATTAAACAGGCTCAAGAATTTTACGACGTTAGTTTAAAGGATGTGAGAAACGGACGGTTTTAACATCCGTTTCGTGCGGCTTGACTAGCGTCTATGTACTGCGAGCAATTATCTCTCGCTTGCGAGCAACTTAAAAATTGCTGGTAAATTGCTAGAAAATACATTTAATAAAACTACTCAAACGTAAAAATAGACCAAGTGTCATAAAGGCATTAATGCCCGCTGGCACTTGGGACATACTCCGTGAATAGTCAATTGGCAGTCTAAAAGATGATAACCATCTTTTTGAGCAGTTTTTAACCCAATTTTTAAGATTGAGTCATTCTTGAACTCGGTAGTCGTGTTGCACCTCACGCAAATTAGGTGATGGTGATGGTGGGGATAAGGCTGGTTAAGCTCATAGTGTTTATGACCTTCGCCCAGTTCCAATTCCCGCAAAATACCCATGCGTGCCATCAACTTCAAAGTCCGATAAATCGTTGAAAGACTTATCCCTTCATTATCGACTTGTAGCCTTTGATAAAGATCCTCTGCACTCAGATGCTCTCCTTGAGGAAGCTCCTGAAAAATGTGTAGAATAACTTCTCTCTGAGGTGTTAAACGCCAACCTCGTTCGTTGAGTTCTGCCTTGAGTGAAGCAGTAGTGTAAATTGTCATACTAATTTTTCTCAACAAACCCTATCAATTGCGAATATAGCAAATAAATCCACCTGTTTGCAATAATTCTAGATTGTTGATAATAATTATTGATTGTAGAAGGGCAGAATCGGACTGTATATCAAACAAAAAATCGTGGGTTGGGATTGAGCTTAATTTCTCTTAACGCGGACTCAAGAGAAAGACGGTGGGCAAGCTTTTTATTAACTTATACAGAATCGAAGAAATTATTTGAACGAAGGATTAACGATTTTTTATCTAAATCGCTGCATCCAAAATAGTCAATTATTGTAACGCCGGGTATGGGAACTAATACCGCTGGCTTTATATATCAATCGCTTGTGAAGAGAAGTGTCTGGCGCGGAAAACACAGATATTTGTTTTGGCAACGGGGAAACCACGCCTTATCCCAACATGAAAGGATGTATTGCGGGTGACTTCCCAAAACCGCGCTGATTCACTTTGAAAAATCAAACTTCTAGCTGAGGGATTCTAAGTAATCGCGAATCAAATTACGTCGTTTTGGTTGACGTAACTTTTGTAAAGCCTTAGATTCGATTTGTCTAACACGTTCGCGGGATAAATCCAGAGCGCGTCCAATTTCTGCGAGGGAGTAAGGATGACCATCAGCCAAACCAAAACGCATTAAAATAACATCGCGTTCGCGGGTAGTTAAATCGGCTAAAAGATTTTGCAAGTCTCTTTGAAGAGATTCTCGCATCAACATTTCTTCAGGTGTTACACCATCGGTTTCAAGTAATTCACCTAATTCGGTATCTTTATCTTTACCTACTTTGGTTTCAAGAGAAACAGAACGAGGAACTCTTAATAAAACTTCTCGTACTTGAGCGGGAGTCATTTCCAACTCAACAGCCAAGTCTTCCAAAGTCGGAGTGCGACCTTTTTCTTGAGCAATTTTACGTTGAGCTTTCTTGATTTTGTTTAACTTTTCGGTGATGTGGACTGGTAGGCGGATAGTACGGCTAGAAGTGGCGATCGCTCTGGTAATACCTTGACGAATCCACCAGTAAGCGTAGGTACTAAAGCGATAACCTTTAGTTGGATCGAACTTTTCTACCGCTCTTTCCAAACCTAAAGTACCTTCTTGGACTAAATCCAATAATTCCAAGCCACGATTTTGATATTTTTTAGCAACAGAAACTACAAGACGAAGATTCGCCTTAATCATGTGTTCCTTAGCTTGCAATCCTTGGGTTTGAACTTGCTCTAATTCCTTTACCGTCAATTGTGCAGTTTCAGCCCAACGGCGCTTACCTTGGGATAAAGCACCTTTTAGCTCGGACTCCTCAATACCAGCAGTATTAGCCCATCTTTTCATCGAGGGGCGATGTCCCAACTCGGATGTCAAACGTTCTTGAGCTTCAACTATTTTCAAATAATGAACAAGTAATTCATCTCCTTGGGTTGCAGCTTCGGACAACAGTATCCGTAACTTCAAATAACGCTGGACTTTTTGAGCTTCTGAAACCTCTTCATCTCGTCCTAATAACCGAACTCTACCAATTTCCTGGAGATATAAACGAACCAAATCCGTACTGCGGGTTTTCGTGCTAGCACTTGCCCTTTCTGTATCGTTCGTAGCCATCTCCAGTTGTTCCAAGTCCTCATCCTTTGGCACTGGTGTATCATCAACGGCTATTTCCGGTTCAAAATCTTGAGGGGATTTTTGAGTTTCGTAAGCGGCATCGGCATCGGCATAAAAAGATGTTGCTGGCATAAGAATTTCTCAATGGCTCCAGGTAACAATTATTAGCAGTCAAAGCTAATCAACTGTTGCTATTGTTCCCGCGATTAAGGGGGAACTAACATTATTTAGAAATTAATTTGGTTTTTTTTTGAATCAAAACCATACTGATTTCATTTGATACTAACTGTCTTTAAGCGTATCAGCCCAGCAATTAATTTGAACCAACAGTAATTCAAATCCTTAACCAGACTGCAATTAACCGGCAAAGCCAGTCAAATTTATAACTTTAAAATCTTGACAGTAGTGAATGCAACATGGTATAAAGATAGACAAAGAAACAAGTTATAAATCATAGTCATAGTCATATCTACATAGCTATGAAAGTTATTTCCTGACGAAATTTTTTTTAATCGTCAGGGAATCTTGGTATTTTAGGTTAGAAGTCAAAGGTCAAAGTAATAAGGTTTATCCCAATGCCCTATGCCCAATTCCTAATTAATTGTTATATTCCGGCTTGATATCTCGCGTCATTAAATCTAAAAGTGCTTGTCGCGGTGTGACTTCGGCTTTAAGCAGACGGTAAACTTCTTGAGTTATTGGCATCGAAATATTTTGTTGTTTGGCTCGCTGTACCAAAACCGAGGCTGTATTTACTCCTTCAGCAGTTTCCTGAAGTTGAGAAAGAATTTCTGCAAGGGTTTTACCTTGTCCTAATTGATATCCGACTTGGTAATTGCGACTTAAAGGACTGTTGCAGGTTGCCAAAATATCACCCAAACCGGATAAACCGTAAAAAGTTTCCAGTTTCGCACCCCAATGTACGCCGATACGAACCATTTCAGTCAGCCCGCGAGTTAGTAGCGCGGCTTTGGCATTAGTTCCCAACTGCAAACCGTCACAGACACCAGCTGCGATCGCCATCACATTTTTTAAAGTTCCACCTAATTCCACTCCCAAAGGGTCGGAATTTGTATAAACGCGAAACCGAGTTGAATTAAATATTAACTGAACTGATTCCGCTGCACTTTCAATATTGCTCGCAACTACAGTCGCTGCTGGTAATTCTTGGGTAATTTCCTTGGATAAATTAGGACCGCACAAAACCACTACTGGATTATTTGGAAAAGTGTCTTGCCAAATTTGCGAAGGTGTGCAGGTAGTTTCGGGGTCTAAACCTTTAGTAGCGGTGACAAAAATAGTTTGAGGAGAAATAGATAAAGATTGTAATTGAGAAACAACATCTCTAACCCCCTTCATGGAAACAGCACTAAGAATAATATCCGCATCTTCCACCGTCTGCGCCAAAGTTTGCGAACCGCGACGCGAATATATTCGTACATTATGAGCATTAGTTTGGGCAAGATTCGCAAGAGCTTTTCCCCAAGCACCCGCACCGAGAATAGCAACTGATTTTTGATTAGTCATAAAAATTACGTATGCGACGGTGGGAAATATAGCATTATTTATCATTAGGAGCGGAACATAAGGCCTCAGAACATAAGCCCTCAGCCTTCTAGGCTGGGGCTACAATTACAAAGCCCCTCCGGGTTCGCTAGTTTGGGGGACGGAAACCGACACCCCCAACTAGACTCACCACCTGCGTGGGCTAAATAGAAAACATTGGTGGATAATTAATGCTTTGAAAATATTATCTCTAATTGAAGGGGTTGTGGACTGCTCGAACGCGAACGAATCATGGTAATTTTACTTCTTGAGAAGAATATTCTATAAAAATTCTTTCCAAGACACTTGTTAAAATAATCTGTAGGGGAACAAGTAACCCGAATGCCTACTGCTGCTCAATTAGAAAGTTTGTATCGTATTGGCTACCAATTAACTTACATCATGCTTCAGCCCATACATCTTATGTGTGTTGATAATCGAACTGGCAACGTATATATATTGGCTGGGTATGATCAAGAACTTGAATTTCAAATTTGACCGAACGGGGATTTTGCTGATGAGCCGAGTTAACTATAATGCAATGTCCGATGCTGAATTAAAACAGTATTTTCTTAAACATCGTGGAGATGAAACTGCTTTTCAAGCATATTTAGATAGAATCAATCAACGTCCGCTGAGAATTATTGCAAGTGCAGGTGATGCTGATTTTGATGATAAAGTTCAAGCGGCAATTCGTCAAAAATTGGAAGCTGCGAGGATAAGTAGAAGTCAGCAATAAGAATACTGAGTTAGAAGCGAATAAGTAAGAATGATTTGTGGGAAATTTTGGAAAAATTATTTTTGATGTGAGAGATGGCGAATATTACTACCACCTTTTTAAATATACGTAAAAATACGTACACATAATTTTCTTTTAGTTTTAATCATTATAGAGAGTCAAGTTTGTTTCTAATAAAAGATTGTCACTTTACTTTCATTTCCCTGCTATGATTTTTTCCCTCGTGGGTACCCTACCGATATAAGCATAGTCTTCTAAGGGGTCTAACCTACTATGAGGTTAAAGCAGTGACAATAGATTTCGGTAGTGTCCAAAAATACAATGTGGAAAGGGGATTTGGTTTTGTTAGGCGTACCCTGCACAGCAAACAATCAACACGAGAAATTTTCTTTCATATTAAGACAATTAGGTGCAAATACTATGAGCTAGCTCAAAAGCTAGACAGTGGTTCATATGATAGTGTCAGTTTTTGGTATGAAGTTGAGAAGACTGACAAAGGTGAACAAGTAAGTAAGCTGTGGTCAAGTGCAGAAGATATACCAGGTGAAGAATTAAATAGTCTGACAGCAAAGATTCAAGGATTATGGCACGATATAGACGCTTCTACTCCTGATTGGCTCAATCAAATAACGATCTTATTAGTTGGGCAAATTCGTAGAGATGATTTAATTCAAGAACGGGAGAAATTACAACGCCAAAGAAGAGAATCTGAGGAAGAAGAACGAAAGAAAAGAGAAGCCGAACGGTTAAAACGCTTAGAAGCTATTCGCGAAAAGGAACGTTTAGAAGCTGAACGACGAAGAAAAAAGGAAGCTGAACGTCTGAAATATTTAGAATACCTTCAAGAAAAAGAACTTTTAGAAGCAGAGCAGCGAAGAAAACAGCAAGCTGAACGTCAAGCGCAGATTCAAGCAGTTAAAGAAGCAGAGCGTATTGCAGCCGAGCAAAAGCGTCAAGCCAGATTACAATCTTGTGCATCCGAGATACAGAAAATATGTCAGATGTATGGAATTGAAGCATTGGTACATTTTACCCATATCGCTAATTTAAACAGTATTTTGCAGTATGGTTTATTAGGACGAGCGCAACTCGAAAGTATGTCATGGGTGGAGCCACCTAAATATAATGACATTCACCGTCTAGATGGACAGCGAGAAGCAATCTGTTTGAGCATCAGCTTTCCCAATTACAAAATGTTTTACAAATATAGTTTCAATAACCGCTCGGATTGGGTGGTTTTACTTCTTAAACCCTCTATTTTATGGGAGCTAGATTGTAAATTTTACCAAGAGAATGCAGCTTCAAATAATGCTAAAGAAAATATCATAGAAAAAAGAAATCAGGCGAGAAAACAACCTGAAGCTTTAAAAAATATGTTCTCAAATTACGGTCATATTAAACGTGAAGTTTTAGAAATACCAAATAATTTTACAACTCATCCTCAAGCTGAAGTGCTTGTATTTAATCAGATTGATACTCAATATATTGATGCAGTTCACTTTTATAATTTAAATGTTGGGAACTACTGGGCAAAGCAAAATCCAGGGAATTATTTACAGAAGTTTTAGGGCGAATATCGCTACTACTTCTCTCCCAGACAAGATTGGGAAATGTGGTAAACCAAAATTATTCTTCTAATCGTAAAATTAATTATGGCTAAAAGACCTATTTTTACCCCCAATTTAAAAGGCTTTCCTTTTGTAAAAGAGAGTCTACTTGAATTTGAGTGGTATCCTGGTTTTGCAAAAGTACAAGCCCAGAAATCAATAGCCTCTCTGCATCAGGCAGCCACTGAAGCTAAAATAGCTCCTATCTTAGAAATATCTTCTAAATCAAATCAGGAGGTGGGAATTTCTCTGAGTGCTTTTAATCTAAAGATGATTAAGGATGAACAAAGTCTTTCAGTTGAATGTGCGTATCAAGGTAGCAAGGTTTTTGCAAATGGCGGTCCGTTTTCGGATTTATATTATGTTTCTAGCAAAGAAGCTAAAACTGATGAGAGGTTACGTACTTCTGGTGATTTCGTGGGTTATGAATTTTTTGGAGAAAATTTTCTTATTAATCCGGTCACAGCATTTTATGATTGGCTATATTTAACTGCACTTTCACAAAATCCAAGTTTAGCTAATAAATTATTTGATTTTAAAGGTTTTTCTGATATCGCATTTAATCCTAAAAAATCATTCAACTGTCAAGCAAGAGCAGCTGCTTTATTTGTTTCTTTATGCCACAACGATGAAATAGACCGTGTTGTTGAAGATAAAAATTACTATATTGATTTAATCACAAACAATAATTTAAATTATGTATTGTCTATAAAAAATCAAAAGAAGGGTAACAAAACTGAAGAGCAATATCTACAACCTGATTTACCTTTCTAGGTCTTTATCTATTTTATCTATTGTCAGTATTACCACAAACCTTGATATTCTTCGCTTCCAATGTGTTAGCTTTCAAGCGCGATCGCCATAAGTTCCCCTGTCCCCAAAATGACTTAAAAATAACTAAACCGCGTAAGCTTATCCCAAGCTAGGATTGAGAAATCACTCATAACGGCGATCGCTTAAAATTTATGTATTCAAAACAGCGTGTTGTGCATAGCCACCCTGAAATATTAGGGGGAACGCCTGTATTTATTGGTACTCGCGTACCGATTAAAACCTTGCTCGATTATCTGGAAGCGGGTGACTCCTTGGATGAGTTTATTGACCATTTCCCTAGTGTCAGTCGGGAGCAAGCAGTTGAAGCATTGGAATTAGCCAAGGAAATGCTTATTACATATGCGAATCCTGCTTGACGAATGTGTATGAAAACCCTTTATTTTATTTATTAAAAGACGTTAAGGCAGATTACACGATTGCAGCCAACTCCTATATACATGACATCAAATAAACTTTTTCTTCTATTGAAATCTCTCCTATTACTGATGCTTGGAGGTTCAATTATTTTAAATATTCTTCTCTACAATCAAGCTAAAAAATATTACCTCCAAGTTAATGAAACTCGTTTAGACCCTTTTGGTTTGAGTCACTATCCCGTAAACCTCAAGAAAGCTATTGATAAAGGTAAAATTCGTGTAGTTTTTTTCGGTGATTCCAGAGCAGATGGTTGGATATCTCCTAATATTAGTGGATATGAATTTATCAATCGTGGAATTCATGCCCAAACTTCGGTGCAGACAGTGCAGCGGTTTAAATATCACGTTAATTCTTTAAAACCCAATATAGTAATTATCCAGGTTGGGGTTAACGATTTAAAAGCTATTGCTTTGTTTCCAGAACGCAGGGCTTCAATTGTTGCTAATTGTCGAGCGAATATTAAGCAAATTGTAGACGAATCTAAGAATTTAGGTGCGGTAGTAATCTTGACTACTATTTTCCCGGTGGGAGAAGCACCAATTCAGCGCAAGCCTTTTTGGTCGGATGATATCGCAAAATCAGTTAATGAAGTGAATGATTATATAGCTACATTAGCGGAAGATAAAGTTATCATATTTGATGCTTTTTCTATTCTTGCCGATAGTCAAGGAATGATGTTGAATAAGTATGGCTCGGATGAACTACATTTGAATAACCAAGGATATGAAATACTCAACAAAGAACTGGTGCAGCTACTTGATAAAATAAATTATTCTTGATGAGCATATTTTATGTCGCCGAAATTTTCTCAACCTTATCAACCATTATTACTACGTATTCTTCACGGTTTAACTGGACTATTTACAATCGGAGCTATTATTACTGCTTTTTGGACTTACGATGTTTTTGATGGACGTTGGGGGACAATATCATTACCTAAATTTACAGAAATTGAAGGTATTCATGGCACATTTGGGGTATGGACGTTAATAATATTTCCTTTATTTGCTATCTATGCTTTTCATAAAGGAAAACAAAGATTAATTCAGTCGGATTCTGTTGATAAACTAACTAAGTTTGGACAACCAATCTGGTGGTATACTCTGCATCGTTTAGTTAATACTTTGAGTATTTTGGCAGTTACTTTTGCTGTTTCTTCCGGCAGGATGATGGATGAAAAATGGCTACCTCAAGGGGAGTTGAATCATCGCTGGTACTATGCTCATCTTGTTTCTTGGCTTGTTTTAGTAACTTGTATCGCACTTCATTTGTTGATGAGTATTAAGGTTGGAGGTGTACCGTTAATTTTATCAATGATTAATTGGCGATTTCGTAGTAAGGATAGTCCTGCTTTGTGGCGCAAACATCTTTCTAATTGGCGTTCTAATTTTGACGTTAGGATAATTAAGCAATGGCTATCATCTCTTTCATTACTTAAAATTATCGAAATTTTCGTATTTATTACTATAGTCTCAGCTTTGATATTTTCGCTAATTGAAGAAATCGGTTAATTTATTGTGTAATTAATTGTTTAATTAAATTATATGTTAAATGTTTCTCTATTAACTTTTAAATAATTACTTCAATACATGAATCAGTATTTTGCAACGGTTGCTCGTGGATTGGAAGAATTAGCTGCTAAGGAATTAGAACAATTGGGCGCAAGTTCGGTGGAGCCTGGATTTTGCGGTGTTGAATTTAGTGGCGATCGCACTCTGCTTTATCGCGTGAATCTCTGGGCTAGGCTACCTTTCCGCATTTTATTTAAGGTGCATTCCTTTCCTTGCAAAACTCCAAAAGACCTTTATAACGGTATTCAAACTATTGACTGGCAAGATTATCTCACGCCAGAAGATACTTTAGCGGTAAATGCTACGGGTAAAAACGACGAACTTAACCACACTCACTTTACAGCGCTTCAGGTCAAAAACGCGATCGTCGATCGACAGCAGGAAGTTTTTGGGGAACGCTCTAATGTTGAGCTTTACAATCCAGATTTACGGGTTAACGTACATATCCGTAATGATGTTTGTACCGTTAGTCTTGATAGTTCCGGTACTAGTTTACATCGCCGGGGTTATCGTCCAGCTGTTGGAGCGGCACCCCTCAAGGAATCTCTAGCGGCTGCTTTGATTCAACTTTCGGGTTGGCAGCCAGAACAAATGTTCTACGATCCGCTTTGTGGCTCTGGTACTTTACCGATAGAAGCTTGTTTGAAGTCGCTGAATATTGCACCTGGTTTATTCCGGGAATCTTTTGGTTTTGAAACCTGGAGAGATTTTGATTTATCGCTTTTAGAAAAGTTGATTGCAGAAGCACAAGCCAGTCAATTAGATACGCTGCCTGCATCGATTTGGGGAAGCGATAATAACGAAGATGTCATCGAGCAAGCAAACATAAATGCAACAAATAGCGGTGTTGAAAATCATATTTATTTTTCGCAAATGGAACTTGCCGATGTTGCAGCACCCGCAGACAGTGGGGTTTTGTTTTGCAATCCACCTTATGGAGAACGTTTGGGAAGAGATAGCGATTTAGGAGCATTTTACAAGCTTTTAGGCGATGTGATGAAGCAGCGTTTTAAAGGTTGGACTGCATTTATATTGAGCGGTAATAAGGAATTGGCTAAATATATTGGTTTGAAGTCGTCGCAGCGAATTGCGGTATATAACGGCACTTTGCCCTGTCAGTTGATGAAATATGAATTGTATTAGTGGTTTAGGGAGAGGAGGTAGAGGGGGAGAAGAAGAATGAATATTTTGAACGCAGAGGAGCGCAAAGGTAAACGCGGAGTTACGCAGAGTTTTTGATTTTTATAGTCGTGAAAATATTATTTCGTTATGTAACAAGTAAGAAATCGTGTTTCTACAATTGATGTATATCAGTCCTATTTATAGGACTTTTGCTATTAGCTGGGGGTTTGCAACCCCCAGTGAATATGGGAGCTTTTAGTTAACTGGTTTTTTTTCTAAACGTTAAAATCCCCGCAACCCTCCTTATTAAAGCAGGGCTTTTTTGAATACCTCTTTATTTCTTTCCTCTGCGTACTCTGCGTCTAGTAAGGTTTTTTAAATCATTAATCTTCTTCTAAACAGAACAATCAATCCTTAGTTTTCTCCCGTGGATATCGTTTCATCAATTCCCTTACCTGTTCTGCATGATAAGAACTTCTTGTTAAAGGAGAAGAAACAACTTGTAAAAAACCGATTTCTTCACCGTATTTTTTCCATGCTGCAAACTGTTCGGGATGAATAAAATCACCAACTTTTAAATGCTTTTGAGTAGGTTGTAAATATTGTCCAATAGTTAAAATATCGCAATCAACAGCGCGTAAATCCTGCATAACTTGCCGAATTTCTTCATCCGTTTCCCCAAGACCTACCATAATACCTGACTTAGTGTAAATCCAAGGTGCAATTTGACGCGAAACCTTCAATAATTCCAAAGTTCGTTGATAGTCACCTTGGGGGCGGGTGCGTCGATACAACCGGGGAACCGTTTCCGTATTGTGATTAAGCACTTCCGGTTGTGCTTTAAGAATAATTGCCAAAGCTTCCCAATTACCGCACAAATCGGGAATTAAAACTTCAATAGTCGTATTGGGGGAAATAGTACGAACTTCTTCAATACAGCGAACAAACTGCGAAGCACCTTCATCGGCTAGATCGTCGCGGTTTACAGAAGTAATCACCACATGATTGAGCTTCATCCGACGTACAGCTTCCGCAAGACGTAAGGGTTCCGTTGGATCTAAAGCTTGGGGTTTTTTCTCAAAATCAATATCGCAGTAAGGACAAGCACGAGTACAGGCTGGTCCCATAATTAAAAACGTCGCGGTACCTGAAAGGAAACATTCGCCAATATTAGGACAAGATGCTTCCTCACAAACAGTATTCAGGGATAAATCCCGTAAAGTTTCCTTAACAGCACCGACACGTTCCCATTGAGGAGCTTTAACCCGCAACCAGTCTGGTTTTACAGCCACAATCCTACCACTTGTTGATATACAGGATTTATGGTAACGCAAATTCAGTTAGGAGTGAGGAGTTAGGAGTTAGGAGTTAAGAGTCAGTTGTTGATAATTACTTATTCTTCTCTGTTGTCCCCTTGTCTCCCTATCTCCCCATCTCCCCATCTCCCTATCTCCCGATTAAGTTTCTGTGATATAATAACCGAGATACAGCCGGGATGTAGCGCAGCTTGGTAGCGCACTTCGTTCGGGACGAAGGGGCCGCTGGTTCGAATCCAGTCATCCCGATTTTTTGATGATAAACGGCAAATTAATTGACTAAGAGAAAATAAGTAAAATTGAAGGTGCGTATATTTAGACAATTGCGCGATCTGCTTGCGGCAGCGCTTTGCGATCGCACTTGATTAAATATAAGACAATAGAGAAAATAATATCCTCAAAAATCAGTATTAAGAAATATTGAGAGAATTAGTCAATTCAAACTTTGGGTAAAGATGAAGAATTACGTTTAGATTCTATTGACTTAACTCT
The DNA here is from genome assembly GCA_965234645.1 of Rivularia sp. (in: cyanobacteria). GTDB lineage: Bacteria > Cyanobacteriota > Cyanobacteriia > Cyanobacteriales > Nostocaceae > Rivularia. The sequence continues at coordinate 3,685,005 of OZ248344.1, forward strand.
AACGATGGCTGAAATTTACGAAGATGCGATCGAAATATTATTGGATAAATTACTATGACAGCTTTAACTTTACAAATACCTCCAAGTCTCAAGTTTACAGATGATGAATTTGAGCAAATAGTTGCTTTTAATCAAGAATTACGTTTGGAATTGACTGCTCAAGGGGAATTAATTATTATGTCACCTACGGGGGGAGAAACGGGAAATCGTAATTTTGAAATTTATATAGATTTAGGTATTTGGAATCGTAAAAATAATTTAGGAAAAGCTTTTGATTCTTCTACAGGTTTTAAACTCCCTAATGGTGCTACTCGTTCCCCTGATGCTTCTTGGATTCTATTAGAAAGATGGAATGCTTTAACACCACAACAAAGAAAGAAGTATTTACCTTTGTGTCCCGATTTTGCGGTGGAATTAGTATCTGAAAGCGATGATGTGGAAGATACTAGAAAAAAGATGCAGGAATATATAGAGAATGGTTTAAGGTTAGGTTGGTTAATTAATCCCAAAGATAAACAAGTTGAAATTTATCGTGCTGGTAAGGAAGTAGAAGTTTTGCAATCTCCTACAAATTTATCTGGGGAAGAAGTTCTGACTGATTTTACTTTGGATTTACAGATGATTTTTGGATAATTTTAATATTAATTATGACAGCTTTAACTTTACAAATACCTCCAAGTCTCAAGTTTACAGATGACGAATTTGAGCAAATTGTCGCTTTTAATAAAGAATTGCGTTTGGAATTAACTGCTCAAGGGGAATTAATTATTATGTCACCTACGGGAGGAGAAACGGGAAATCGTAATTTTGATTTAATCGGTCAAATCTGGTTTTGGAATCGTAAATATCGTTTCGGAAAAGCTTTTGATTCTTCCACTGGTTTCAAACTTCCTAATGGTGCGACTCGTTCACCCGATGCTTCTTGGATAAAAATCGAAAGATGGGATGCTTTAACACCACAACAAAGAAAGAAATATTTACCTTTGTGTCCCGATTTTGCAGTGGAATTAGTATCTGAAAGCGATGATGTGAAAGATACTAGAAAAAAGATGCAAGAGTATATTAAAAATGGTTTGAGGTTGGGTTGGTTGATTAATCCCAAAGATAAACAAGTTGAAATTTATCGTGCTGGTAAAGAAGTAGAAGTTTTGCAATCTCCTACAAATTTATCTGGGGAAGATGTGCTGGAAGGGTTTATTTTGGATTTAGAAGTTATTTTTGGGTGAATTAAATTTGCAAATTATCCTGCACTTTTAAATTGGAAAATAGTTTTTATTTCCTCTTCTTCTTCCTTCATAACATGATATAGTTCCCAATTTTGTTGAAGGTTTAACCAAAACTGCGAACTATTTCCAAAGAATTTTGATAAACGTATTGCTGTACTAGGTGTAATACCTCGCTAGAATTGCTGATTTCTTTTGTTGGGGAATCAAGAATTTATAGCGAAGAGGAAGAAGCGAAAAAACTTTGTGCCGATTTGGGATATTTACCTTTAGGTTTGGAATTGGTAGCAAGGTATTTACAGCGCAAACCAAATTTATCCTTGGTAGAAATGCGGCGAAGATTGGCTTTAGAACATCGTTCTTTGAGAGAAGCATCAGGGGACATGACAGCACAATTGGGAGTTGCAGCAGCTTTTGAATTAAGTTGGCGAGAATTGAATCCGGAAGCGCGGGAATTAGCTTGTTTGTTGAGTATTTTTGCTTTAGCGCCGATTCCTTGGGAGTTAGTTGAGCAGTGTTTACCGGAAGAAGATAAGGAAGATTTAGAAGATATTAGAGATGATTTTCTGGTCAATCTAAGTTTACTTGAGGATAAAGGCAAAAATACTTATCAACTGCATCAGTTAATTCGAGAGTTTTTGATAGGTAAGCGGGAAGAATTACCTTACGTTGAGGATATGAAGCGTGGCTTTTGCTACGTAATAGCTCCAATTGGACGAAAAATTCCTGATACTCCTACTCAGTCAGAAATTATCGAATTGACTCCAGCAATTCCTCATCTTATAGAAACTGCAACTAATCAAAAAGATTATTTAGCTGATGAAGATTTAATAGTCCCCTTCGTTGGTTTGGGGAAATTTTATAAAGGACAAGCAGCTTATGAGAAAGCATTACCTTGGTATGAGCAGAGTTTGACAATTAGTAGAGAACGTCTAGGGGAAGAGCATCACGATTTTGCAACTGGTTTGAATAATCTGGCAGAACTTTACTATTCTCTAGGGAGTTTCAAACAAGCAGAACCTCTTTATCTACAAGCTTTAAAAATTTGGAAAACACTTTTGGGAGAACAACATCAAGATTTTGCAGTTGGTTTAAATAATCTTGCAAATCTTTATAATTCACAAGGACGTTATTCAGAAGCAGAACCTCTTTTCCTTCAAGCTTTGGAAATCTGGAAAACACTTTTGGGAGAACAACATCATGATTTTGCAACTGGTTTAAATAATCTTGCAACACTTTATCGTTCACAAGGAAGTTATTCAGAAGCAGAAACTCTTTACCTAAAAGCTTTACGAATAAGAAAAAAACTATTAGGGGAAGAACATCCTGATGTCGCACAAAATTTAAATAATCTAGCAGCACTTTACCATTTGCAAGGACGTTACGAACAAGCAAAAACTCTTTACAATCAAGCTTTGCAAATGTGGAAAAAATTGCTAGGTGAGTTACATCCTGATGTCGCACAAAGTTTGAATAATCTTGCAGCGCTTTACGATTCACAGGGACGTTACCAACAAGCAGAGCCTCTTTATCTGCAAGCTTTGCAAATCAGGAAAAAAATGCTGGGAGAAGAACATCCTGATGTCGCACAAAGTTTGAATAATCTAGCAGTACTTTATAATTCACAAAAACGTTACCAAGAAGCAGAAATTCTGTCTCTACAAGCTTTGAACATGAGAAAAAAATTGCTAGGGGAATCACACCCAGATATTGCAAATAGTTTGAATAATCTCGCAGGAATTTACCGTTTACAAAGACGGTACCAAGAAGCAGAACCGCTTTTAATGCAAGCTTTGCAAATGAGGAAAAAACTCTTGGGGGAATCACATCCCGATGTTATAACTAGTTTGAATAACCTGGCAGCACTTTACAATTCACAGGAACGCTGCCAAGAAGCAGAAACCCTTTACAAACAAGCTTTAAATATTGCGGAACAACAATTGGGTGTAAGTCATCCACAAACAATGACAGTACGCGGAAATTATGCAGCTTGTCTGAAATGTATGGTAATCGAGAAAAAATGTAAAGCTTAAATAATTCCCAAAAACTAATCAACATCCAAATCCAAATTATCCAACTCCGCTTCCAACTGCTCAACAGTCGGTAAATTCTCTTTTAACTTCTCCGGTAAAGCATCTCTCAACTTATAAGTAGAAACCCCAATCGGTTTATTCATATCTCGCAAACCATATTCAACAATTGTCCGATTTTCGTTTTACATAAAATCATTCCAATAGTTGGTTTATCATCGGGATGACGCAATAAATCATCTACTGCTGAAACATAAAAACTCATCTTTCCTGAAAATTCTGGTTTAAACTCTTCAATTTTTAAATCAATAACGACATAACAGCGCAATTTGACATGATAAAACAGTAAATCAATATAAAAATCTTGCTCACCAACTTCTATATGATATTGACTTCCTAAAAAAGCGAAACCAACTCCTAATTCTAATAAAAAACTACGAATTTGCTCTGTTAATGCTTTTTCTAAATCCTTTTCTAGCGCTTTCTCTCCTAAAGTGAGAAAATCAAAGTTATAAGGATCTTTGATTAATTGTTGTGCTAATTCTGATTGCGGTTTTGGTAATGTTTGCTCAAAGTTAGTAATTGCTTTCCCCTGACGGTTATATAAATCGCTTTCTATTTGATGAACTAAAATATTACGACTCCAGCCATTTTCGATTGTTTTTTGTATGTACCAAAGTCGAACTGAAGTTTCTTTAACGCTATCTAAAATACGCAGATTATGTCCCCAAGGAATTTGTGCAACAAGCTGTTGCACTATTTGCTCATCGGGATAAGTTTCTGCAAAAGTCTTCATATACTTAAGATTGCGTTCGGAAAAACCTTTCAACTCTGGAAAAGCATTTTTTAAATCCCTAGCAAGCTTATTAACTACCTTTGATCCCCATCCTTTTTGTTTTTGCTGGGTTAAAATTTCACATCCAATTTGCCAGTATAGTAATATCAGTTCGCGGTTAACCGATAACGCTGCTTTTACTTGTGCAGTACGAATGCGTTGTTTCACTTGCTGTAAAAAATTATCGTAGCCGTCTGCTAGTAATTTATCCGACATATCAAATCTATTTGAATCGGAATAATATATTTGAATGCAAAGGAGTGCTAAGGTAAACGCAAAGGGACGCAGAGTTTTTTTATTCCTATAAATTACTTTCTTGTCCTCCAAAACTAATCATATCTCTTTACCTCTTCCCTCTGTGTCCTCTGCGTCTCTGCGGTTTTTTATCATTATCTATAAACCAACACCGGAACTCTCTTAAAAGCCGGAGTACCGCTACGCTCTTCAACTTCCGCTTTAAAAATAACGTTCACTTCCGGATAAAACATCACTCCCGCACCTTCACGCACTGCTCCATAAATAATTTCCACGTTATCTAATTTACCCACATTCCCCCGCACAGTTACCCGCTGATGTTGTTTAAATCCGGCTTTATCAGCATCATTTTTATTCATCAAAATACAGTTTCGATGCGGTATTCCCCGATATTTATCTTCAGTTTGATAAACCACCGTATTATGTTGAGCGTAACTACGTCCGGTCATTAATGCAACAACTATTCCTTGCGTACTGTCGGCAACGTCAAAGTCTTGTACTTCCGGAAGCTTTAATTCTGGTAATGGTGTAACAAACATTTTGGCTTTACCGGAAGGTGTAGGAAATTGCGGAGTGTCAAAAATCCGCCCATTTATAGTAAATTCTTTTTCTGTTTCATCAATTTCCCCTATTTTTTCATATCCGGGAATAGTTTGAGCTATTAATTGTCGGACGTATTTAGTATCTTGCAATTTACGCCAGTTGACGGGATAGTCGCCATGTATGCGATGGGCTAATTCGGTTAAAAAGTCTACTTCTGCAATCAAATCGCCTTTTTTAAGGTGGGTTTCTCCTTCGTCGTTAAGACGCACAAAGTTGTTACCAGACTCTACAGTGGTTTTATGGGGATTTTCAAAGCGGTTAAATACGGGAATAATAATTGTATTTTGATTCGCTAATCCGTGGAAATGTCCGAGGTTTGGTTTTGTTGCTAGATAAATAATCGTTTCAATTTTATTTAACGCTCTTTTTACTTTATTCAAATCGGGATTAGCTGCGTATAAATTACCACCGACGCAAATTAATGTGTCTACCTTTCCAGCGTCAGCAGCTTCGATTAAAGCGTGGGTATCGTATCCTTTGACTTTACTCAAAGAACGCCCTAATAATTTTTCTAATGCTTGTTGAATTTCTTTTTTAAGTCTTACCGTGACACCCATCGAACCAAAACCTTGAACGTTGGAATGTCCTCTTACAGGCATGACTCCGGTTCCAACTCTTCCGATGTTACCAGTCATTAAAGCGGTATTGACGATACTATAAACATTATCAACACCGTTTTTTTGTTGAGTGATACCCATAGCCCAAGCAAATACAACTTTTTGAGAATTACTAATTATTTTTGCAGCGGTTTCAATTTCTGTTTGAGAGACACCGCAAGTTGTAGTAATTGTTTCCCAGGATGTGTTCTCAATATGAGTAATTACCCCTTGCCAATTTTCTGTATATGCTTCTAAAAACTGATGTTGAATCTTGCCACTTTCTAACAGCGCTTTTTGAATACCCGTGAATAATGCTACATCGCTACCGGGAATTGGCTGTAAGTAAACTGAAGCGATATCGGAACCTGTAAACAACGATACGGGAAAAGCAGGGGAAGCAAACTTTACTAAACCGACTTCCATCATCGGATTAATGATAATTATTTTGCCACCGCGATCGCGCAATTTAATCAATTCATTCATCAACCGGGGATGGTTGTAAGCAGCATTTGAACCCGCTAAAACCACACAATCAGATTGCTTCAAACTTTCTAAACTAACAACAGAAGTACCAGTACCAAGACTTTGTTTCAAGCCAAAAGTTGAAGGTGCGTGACATAAATCCGAACAATCAGCTAAATTATTAGAGTCAAGAGTTCGCATCATCAACTGTAATAAAAAAGCTGCTTCGTTGGAAGAACGTCCAGAACTGTAAGAAGCTACTCTTTCGGGGGTTTTAGCAAAAGCTGTCTCGGCAATTTGATAAATGTCATCCCAGCTTATACGTTCGTAATGCGACGAGCCATCACGTAATATTACAGGGAAACTCCATCTACCAAGTCTGTCAGCTTCTAATGAGGTGAGTTGCTGTAATTGTTCAATATTGCGCTGTTCAAAAAACTGTTTGGGAATTGCAGGTTTAATTTCGGCTGAGATCGACTCAACACTCTTCATACAGCGCTGTAACTTTTCCCCTGACTCGTTAGTAAAACCACCTTTTTGTCCACCAGTTCCCCAAGAGCAAGATAAACAAGCGCTTTTATGCAGTAAAGTTTTCCAAAGTTTAGCTCCTTCCGGTGACAGCGTATGTTCAGCCCAATAGCCAATTACAGATAAACCTCCACCCATTTCCGGTGTATCTTCGTTTGTATTATCAAATGGGGGAGTGGGATGTTCAATTGAATTATTTTTATTCATAGAAATAATGAGAAGAATTATTATAGAGCGTTCATCGAAACTAGTTCTATTATCCGAGCAAAATCTTAGCTTTTAACAGCAAAGGGTGAGGTTTTGTTTCTAGCTAATTCTTACTCTACCAACACCCAAAACAATCGCGATCGCAGCGATCGCTTCCTCCCAGCCTTCTTTATATATATATATAGAGTGAACCTTTCAACTTAAATCACTAGCACCTTAACCACTATTGGCAATCGAGTACTTTAATCCACTGCACCTACATCGATTCATAGGTTTAACATATCAGTTGTATAAAATAAACTTTCTTAAAAAAGCTTTACAAAACGTAAAATTTAGGTTAATGTATAAATATAGGTAAGCGCATTTGCTTACACATACATAACAAAAACGCAATTATCTGAACCATGACAACCACATTACAAAGACGCGAGAGCGCTTCTGCGTGGGAACAGTTCTGCGGATGGATAACCAGCACCAACAACCGTTTATACATCGGTTGGTTCGGAATGTTGATGATTCCTACCCTCTTAGCTGCTACCACCTGTTTCATCATCGCTTTTGTTGCAGCTCCGCCTGTTGACATCGATGGTATCCGCGAGCCTGTTGCAGGTTCGTTGATCTACGGAAACAACATCATCTCCGGTGCTGTTGTACCTTCTTCTAACGCTATTGGTTTGCACTTCTACCCAATCTGGGAAGCTGCTTCCTTAGATGAGTGGTTGTACAACGGCGGTCCTTACCAGTTGGTGGTATTCCACTTCTTAATTGGAGTATTTTGCTACTTAGGTCGTGAGTGGGAATTATCCTACCGCTTGGGTATGCGCCCTTGGATCTGTGTTGCTTTCTCCGCTCCTGTAGCAGCAGCAACCGCAGTATTCTTGATCTACCCTATTGGACAAGGTTCTTTCTCTGACGGTATGCCTTTAGGTATTTCTGGTACCTTCAACTTCATGTTCGTGTTCCAAGCAGAACACAACATCTTGATGCACCCCTTCCACCAGTTAGGTGTTGCAGCAGTATTTGGCGGAAGCTTGTTCAGTGCAATGCACGGTTCTTTGGTAACTTCGAGCTTGGTACGTGAGACAACCGAAACCGAATCTCAGAACTACGGTTATAAGTTCGGTCAAGAAGAAGAAACTTACAACATCGTAGCTGCACACGGTTACTTTGGTCGTTTGATTTTCCAATACGCTTCTTTCAATAACAGCCGTAGCTTGCACTTCTTCTTAGCAGCATGGCCTGTAGTTGGTATCTGGTTTACCGCTTTGGGAATCAGCACAATGGCGTTCAACTTGAACGGTTTCAACTTCAACCAGTCTGTAATTGATTCAAGTGGAAGAGTAATCAACACTTGGGCTGATGTATTGAACCGCGCTAACTTGGGTATGGAAGTAATGCACGAGCGTAACGCTCACAACTTCCCTCTTGATTTAGCTGCTCTTGACTCCGCACCTGTTGCAGTCAGCGCTCCCGCAATCAATGGTTAAAAATTAAATAATATGAGACGTAATGTATTACGTCTCTACAATAAATAAAAAACGCCTTCCGAGCGATCGGGGGGCGTTTTTTTGTTTGTTCATTTTTATTCTGTTTAAAATACAAGTAGTTCGCTTTTGATATTGAATTAGATTTATAAAGATGTAGAATTTGAAAATTCAGAATCAAATTAGTTGATAATAAGTTTAAAATTTTAACTTTAACATCACAATATAACTAGATAAGGAAAGAATCATGGACGCAATTCCTAATTATCAATACATGACACCCCAGGAATATTTAGATTGGGAAGAACAACAACCGCTTAAATACGAATACATTTACGGTGAAGTTGTTCCGATGAGGGGGAGAACTCTTCCCCATAATGACGTTGCTTTAAATTTAGCTTCTGCTCTGAAAAATCATGTCAGAGGAAAAGGTTGTAAAGTACAGATGGCTGATGCAAAACTCGGTATATCAGAAAATGGCCCCTTTCACTATCCCGATGTCATGGTAAGTTGCGATGAAAGGGATAAACGTGCGACAAAAGTTATTTATCATCCTTGCTTAATTGTCGAAGTTCTTTCTCCCAGTACCGAAGGAATAGATAGGGGTAAAAAATTTCAAAACTATCGACAAATATCAACTTTAAAAGAATATATTTTAATCAGCGCAGAACAAATGATGGTGGAATGTTTCCGACTCAATGATAACGGTTTGTGGGAACTTCATACCTATAATCAAACTGATGAAATTGATTTAACAAGCATTGATTTCAAATTCCCCATTGAACTACTTTACGAAGATGTAATATTTGAAAATTTAGAAGAATAAGAATAAAAGGTCAAAGGTTAAAGGTCAAAGGTCAAAGGTCAAAGGTTTGCTACCAATTATCAATTACCAATAACCAATTATCAATTATCAATTACCAATTAACAATTACCTATACCCTATTCCCCATCCCCATTTACTATTACAATAACCACGATATGACTTAGATTTACGGGAAATCATCATGGCACAGGCTCAAATCGGCGTGATCGGTGGCAGTGGTTTATACAAGATGGATGCGCTGACAAATATTGAAGAAATTGAAGTAGATACTCCTTTTGGTAAACCTTCCGATGCTTTGATTGTAGGAACTTTAGAAGGTACGCAAGTTGCTTTTTTACCCAGGCACAACCGCAATCATACGCTTTTACCTTCGGAATTACCATTTCGCGCTAATATCTACGCCATGAAACAGTTGGGTGTGGAATATATTATCTCAGCTTCTGCGGTAGGTTCGTTGAAGGAAGAAGTTAAACCGCTGGATATGGTGGTACCAAATCAATTTATCGATCGCACCCAACATCGGATTTCCACCTTTTTCGGTGAAGGAATTGTTGCTCACATTACTTTTGGCGATCCAATTTGCAATAATTTAGCTGATATTTTAGCGGATGCGATCGCTTCTCTCAATCTTCCCGATGTCACTTTACACCGTGGCGGTACTTATGTGTGTATGGAGGGACCAGCTTTTTCTACCAAAGCGGAATCGCATCTATACCGCAGTTGGGATGCAACGGTTATCGGCATGACTAATTTAACCGAAGCTAAGTTAGCACGAGAAGCGGAAATTGCATATACAACTTTGGCTTTAGCAACGGATTACGATTGCTGGCATCCCGACCATGATAGTGTAACTGTAGAAATGGTAATTGCTAATTTACAAAAAAATGCCATCAACGCTCAAAAGGTAATTCAAGAAACGGTGAAACGTGTCAATAAAAATCCACCCCAGAGCGAAGCACATTCAGCGTTAAAGTATGCAATTTTGACACCTTTAGATAAAGCACCAGCGAAAACCAAAGAAAAATTAAAATTATTGTTGCACAAATATTTGTAGTCGGTAATTGGTGATGGGGAGAAAAGTTATGAGTGAGGAGTGAGGAGTTAGGAGTTATCTAAGAATAACTGTAGTATTCGCCGAATAGCTCCCTTTTTGTTTTCAATCCCCAATGCCCCATGCCCAATTCCTAACTCCTCTAATTCTTTCTTGGTATGAGATACCCACTCTTTTAATACTATTTGGCGGAAAAATACAAAGGCAACAGTTACCAAAACTGGCGATACTATCAACCAAAAGTTTAGTACGCTTAAATTAGCATCTAATAAACTTGTAGTGCGTTCAAATCTTTCACCAACAGTGCGATCGACTTCTTCTACTTCTTTTTTTATAAAATCTTTTGTCTGTTGCTCTTGCTGAAGCTTTTCTAATTCTTCTAATTTTTCTATTTGTAAATTGAGGTTTGACGGCCTAGATTGAGTTTGAGCAGTTGCAGTTCCAATAGATATTAAAATAATTGACACAACAAGCGTAACCTGATTTTTGATTTTCATAGTAGTTTAAGAATCAGGTAAATATAAACACAATAATAGCGACCGTTTAGACGATCGCTATTTATGTAGTATATCTATATTTATTGGGTCTGTAAGTTTAATTTAATACATCTTTGTTGAAGTAATACGCAATCAGACTACCTGAAATACGAAGTTAAAGCTTGCCCAATAATTAACATTCCACACCCAGTCAGTAGGTGTTTGTGTTTCGTCTTTTTGAACGCTGGCTTGATTCAAGTCTTGTAAAAGCGAAGAAGCTACTTCTAAAGGATTTAACAACGGTGAAATACGTTGTGTATCTCCTGTGGAATGTTTACCTTCTTCTAACGCTTTTAAGGTTCGGGTGAATGGTGATGTACTGATAATTATTTGGGTTTCACACCAAAAATCAGGTCCTGAAATCACCCACTCAAAACCAGCAGTTTTCGGTACTATTAGCCTTTCTCCGGGATTAATAACTACTTGTTGAAGTTCAGGTTTGCTGGAATTTTCTTCGGAGTCTTCATTTTTGTACCAAGGGTAAAGAGCAATTGGATTCTTGCTATTATTTAATCCCAGTAATATTAAATACAGCGGTCTGTCTCCAGTGTTTTCTACTCGGTAGCGCATTTTACTACCACTTGAAACTGTAGGAATTCCTGGGGAAGAGCCATCGGGTATTTTATTGCTGGATGTTTCCATGCCTAGCGATCGCTTTGTTTGACGCTGCATCAAAGTACGCGGCTTTTTCTTATTGTTGAGTATTTCTAAAGTTGCTTTAACACTCAAACCCGAAGAGCCTTCGTTTTGAGTCAGCTTCCATAATTTACCAGCTAAAAGGGTTTTGAGTTTAGGCGCTAACCGAAAAACTGCGACTTTTAAGGCTTCTCCCTCTTCTCCTAAAGTATCGGGAATTAACTCACCTCCCAAAGTAAATAAGCCATAGCGACTTGAAGACGACATCGCCATTGAATTATTTACTTCCGTTTCGGAAACTTGTTTTTCCGGTAGTTTCGCAAATAAATAATCGGCTGATTGTTCTCCCGCTATGACGCTGGAAACGCGCTCGATCGAAGCAAAAGCACTTGTCGCGTCAACTCGCTCGATTCTTTCTAAACTAACGTCATCAAGGGCAATTTTTAACTTAATATCTTTGGGTAAAACTCGCACTGTTTCCCTGACAAGCTGTCCGACTTCGGGAGTTATTCGATCGCTTAGCTGCTTTATGGTGGCTTTTGCTTTCAAACCGTTGCGACTACGCAAGACTAATGGTGCAGTTGAAGGAGATGTTGCGGAATAAAAGCTAAATTGTGAATTTATTCCGTAATATTCCAGCAATTGCGGCGGTATTCCTCCCAACCATAAATGAACGGTTTTACCGTCATCTTCTACATCCGTTACAGCACCAGAAGCTCCCAAAATATTCTTTGAGAGAAAATTGGCAGCAGCAAAGGCTTTAGTTTGATTGTCCTTTGCAAGTAAAACTGGTTCTTGTTTGCTACCCAAAGACAGCATCGAACTTCCGACGCGAGATAAACTTATTTGAATTGTTCTTGCAGGAGTCGTTTCCCAAAGATACTGAGTTAAAGCGTAGGTAAACAACCCAGCACTAAAGTCAGAAAACATGATTTCCTTCGCCAAATCTTGCGAGCTGGAGCTAGACGCAAGCAACACGCTCAATTTATCGGCAGCAATTTTCTTATTAAGTTGCTTTTGAAACTCGATTTCTTCAGCTAAAAACTGTCCTTCCAAAGGCGCTTTCCAAGAACGAATTCTCATTCCCGTTGGCTGCCAGATGCTAGGTTTGTAATAACTAGTATCTAATATTGCCGTATTACGTTCGGTTGCTAATGACTGCATCATCAGCATTAGAGTGTCTTCTAATAAATAATTGGCAATTTTCTCAGAACTTTCGATAAATTGGATACCATCGGCGGGAATCAAAGCATTTTCCATCCCGCCAAGTAAATTTTTCGTTTTAATCCGGCTACCATAACCGCTGAAGTGGAAGAGAACCACATCACCAGGTTTTGCCTGCTTGACAAGATGCTCTAGAAATGCATTTTCAATACCTTGTCTGGTGGCTTGCTTGTTTGTCAAAGACAAAATATCTGACGGTTGGAAGCCAAAGCGATCGATCAAAAGTTCCCTTTGCAGTTCCACATCCGTCAAACAACCCTTAAGTTTGGGGATTTGCGGATACTGATTGATGCCTACCAATAACGCCAACTTGCGTGGAGTCGGATCTGCCAAAGCCTGCTGGAGGCGGCTACCCTTCATCCACCACTGCGATTCGGTAATTCCCAATATCGCCAAAATAGAGCCAGTTCTTTGTAAAAATATTCGCCGCTTCATAAGTCTACCCCTCAACCCTCAACTCCTCAGCTATCAGATTAAAGGGCTGAATTGGATTATGTAAAGCTATAGCTTATACGGTTTTTAAAGCAAAAGATGCATTAAGCCCCAACTAAGCCTCAATTGGAACTCGCATTGCACGTACTAACTCTGCTGCTACCTCTGGACGAGAAAACTCTGCTGGAGGAGATTCTCCCCGACGCAACATTTCCCGTACTTTGGTTCCAGAAAGGTGAATGCGTTCTTCTTTCTTACTAGGACTAGTTTTTGCAGTCGCCATTTGCTTGGTGCGAGTGCAGTAAAAAGCGTGTTCAAACTTCATCGGGATAATTCCCAATTCTCCCGGCTCAAATTCATCAAAGATGTGCTGCGCGTCGTAAGTACCGTAATAGTCACCCACGCCAGCATGATCCCGTCCGACAATAAAGTGAGTACAGCCATAGTTTTTGCGAACCAAAGCATGGAAAATTGCCTCGCGAGGACCGGCATAACGCATTGCTGCCGGATTTATAGCTAAGATTACCCTATCGTCAGGATAATAATTTTCTAATAATATTTCGTAACAACGCATCCGCACATCGGCAGGAATGTCATCAGATTTTGTTGCTCCCACCAAAGGATGCAAAAACAAACCATCAACAGTTTCTAAAGCGCATTTTTGAATATATTCATGAGCGCGGTGGATGGGGTTGCGAGTTTGGAAACCAACAATAGTTTTCCAACCTTTCTCCCGAAACATTTTTCTAGATTCGGCTGGATCGATCTGATATTTCGGAAATTGCGGATTCTCTTTGCGTTCTAATAACCACACATCACCCGCTATATTTACGGAACCTTGATTGTAAACAACCTGTACGCCGGGATGTTTATCTTCGTCGGTACGATAAACATTAATTGCTTCTTGTTTTTTATCGTAATGATATTTTTCGGAGAATTCTAATACCCCAATAAATTCACCGTTTTGATTATCCAAGCGGATTAAATCGCCTTCTTTAAAAGAATTCGCGACTTCCTCCGTAACCGAAAGCGTAATTGGAATCGACCAAACAACCCCATTAGTCAAGCGCATTTCTGAGACTACACGCTTATAATCTGACTGATTCATAAAACCAGTCAGCGGACTAAAACCCCCGATCGCAATCATTTCCAAATCCGAAACAGCCCGTTCATCAAGTTCGACTCTGGGTAAACTATCAGCTTTTGACAAAAATTCTTGTTTTTGTTCGGGTGAAGCGATGCGATTTATCAACTTTCCGCCGTGTGCGGCAATAGCATCAAGATGATTACTCAACGTATCTCCTTACTTACCTTAACTGCAACTTTTTCATGCTATGTCTAACTTACCAAGAAATGGGTATATGTACGCGCTTTTTAGGAAATCTGGGGAAGAGGGGGAAGAGGGGGAAGAGGGGGTAGAGGGGGTAGAGGGGGTAGAGGGGGTAGAGGGGGTAGAATTTAAAATTCAAGATTAATAACTGCTCACTGATAATTGTTCATTGATTATTTTTCCAAGCGGTAGCGCATTTTATTTTTTATTTGTTCGGGAGGTAATCCGAGTTCGTTGGCGATCGCTGCTTCTACAGAGGGTATGTGTGTAGTTGCGAAGATAATTTCCGATTGTCTATATACTTTATTTAGTTTGGTTACGGTTACTAAGGAAATGCCTTTTTTTGGATAAATTTCTACTTTAATAAATGCTATTTTCCTGCCGTAATCTGGTTGCGTAGTTTGTAATTCAACTACCTTATTTGATGAACCTGTTAAAGTTCGCTCGGTTAACAATCCGCCGCCAAACCAAAAACCTATTCCTAAAAGTGGTAAAGGTAGCCAGAATTCTATTCCTAAAGATTTAAGGAATTTTAGCCATTGAGGAGAAAGGTTTTTTGAAGTCATGACAGTTAAGAGTTAAGAGTTAAGAGTTAAGAGTTAGGAGTTAGAAGTTAAAAATTATCTTTCAATTACTAATTACCGATTACCAATTACCAGTTTATATAGCTTTACTGTTTGCTAGAAGACTTTAAATGTATCTTATAACTGTTAACTGTTAACTGTAATTATGGTAATTCTACTTGTAGAAGACGATGCGAGACAGTTGGAGCCATTGCACGCGGCGCTATCGGCAGTAGGACATATTGTTGATGCGGTTGAAGATGGTGATACGGCACAGTGGCTGATTACCCAAAAAGAATACGATCTGTTGATTTTAGATTGGATGTTACCTAAAGTCAGCGGTATAGCATTATGTCGCCAGTATCGACAAAAAGGAAAAACGGCTCCCGTATTAATGCTGACTGCAAAAGATACTACTGATGATAAAGTTACTGGCTTAGATGCTGGTGCCGATGACTACTTAGTAAAGCCCGTTGACGTAATCGAACTTTTAGCAAGAGTGCGAGCATTAGGAAGGCGATCGCCACAATGGGTGGGTGATATTCTCAAACTGGAAGATTTAGAATTACATCTGAATACTTTGACTTTGATGCGAGGAGAAGCAAAAGCCAAGCTATCAACTCGCGAGTTTCAACTAATGGAATATTTAATGCGCCATCCCAATCAAGTAAAATCGCGCGAACAAATTGAAGACACCCTTTGGGAATGGGGAACCCAACCAGAAAGCAACGCCGTAACTACTTTAGTACGAAGATTAAGACAGCGTTTAGAATCAGTAGGTGCAAAGGATTGTTTGGAAACAATCTATGGCATGGGTTATCGGCTGAATGCACCGAATTGAAGGAATGGGGAGAGGGGGGGATGGGGAGATGGGGAGACAAGGAGACAAGGAGACAAGGGGACAAGGGGACAAGGTAGAATTTTAACTCTTAATTCCTAACTCCTCACTCATAACTCTTAACTGGTTACTGGTTACTGATAATTGATAATTGATAATTGATAACTGATGCTAACTCGTAGTCGTCGCCGTTTAGCTTATTTATTCACCCTGGCAATGGGTGGGATTTTGGTTACTTTCGCTTTTGTCGTTTATTATTTTATAGTTAAAGAACGGCTGCGCGTTTTTGATCAAGATTTAAAAGATAAAACTCAAAGTTATGTTTTTGAGTTTGAATATCCTGCTTCTAAAGGACAATATCGAGTGGAGTTTGGAGGTGTGCCGCTGGAATCTTCTTTAGAAATGGTTCCGAAAGGACTTGAATATGCTTGCTGGTATGATAATTTAAAAAGACCTTTACCAATTAACGATGATATTTGTGCCGCACCGAATTTGGTTACACAAGGCTTTCAAACCGTTAAATTTAATCGGTATTCAGCTAATTTTCAACAATTTTGGTTGCGTCAAATAACTTCGCCAATTAAAAACGGTAATAAACAAATCGGCTATATTGTTGTTGCAAAATCCTTACAACAGACTCAAAAAAATTTAGCAGAATTGCGATTTTATTTATCTGTGGGAGTACCGACTACTTTAAGCATAGTAGGAATCGTTGGCTGGTTTTTGGGGGGAGTGGCGATGAAGCCGACAAAACGCTCCTACGAACAGTTACAGCGATTTACTGCTGATGCTTCTCACGAATTACGTGCGCCAGTTGCGGCTATTTTAAGCAATGCTCAAGTTGGTTTATTGGCACCGGAGGATAATAGTGAATTACCCCGGCAACGTTTGGAAAATATTGTCGATATTTCTAAATCGATGAGCGCTCTTATCGGTAATCTATTGTTTCTAGCACGACATGAAGGACGCTTGAGTCCGAAAGATTTACAAACTGTTGAAATTGTTGGTTTACTCAAGCAGTTATCAGATGAATATCAATTAATTGGGGAAGAGAAAGAATTAAGTATTGTCGCTGAATTACCATCTCAACGAGTAACATTATTAGCCGATTCCGATTTATTGCAGCAAGCATTGAAAAACCTGTTAGATAATGCCTGTAAATATACTCCTCAAGGCGGTACGGTAAAGTTAAAACTATTTAGTCAACTGCGACGAATATCTATACAAGTAATTGATAGCGGAATTGGTATTCCATCTGAAGATTTACCCAATATTTTCGAGAGATTTTATCGAGTAGATAGCTCGCGTACTCGTTCATCTGGTGGCTTTGGTTTGGGATTGGCGATCGCGCAACAAATAGTCAAGGCTCACGGTGGCGAAATTACTGTAGAAAGTACGGTGGGTGAAGGTACGACTTTTCAAGTTTGTTTACCGTTGAGGAAAGTTTAATAAAAAACCGCAGGGCATAGGGCATTGGACAAACGGAAGGGGGCAGATAAAGTTGCTTTTTAGCCCGTGCAGATGGGCTTTGTTCTTTGTAACCTGAAGGCTTTGGTTCCTGAGTGCCTGTGAAATTTAAGCTTGAATTTCAAGCTGACATATTCTTGTCATATTTGCCTGTCATATTAAAGCTATCGGGTAAAGAGTTAGCACCCAAAAGCAATAACCAACCACGGATATCTAACTTTTTCTCCAAAACCACACACACACACTTGTTTCCGGTTACTAGGAATATCTTTCTAGTAACTGGATTACCTAAACCCTGACTTTCGTTCAAAGCAACGGGGAATGGGGAACAGGGAAAAGTTATTAAATTTAAAATCTAAAATCTAAAATCGAGTTGACATATTCCTGTCATATTTAAGAGTCAAACTGAGATTAACAACAAAAATTCTTAATTAAACTTCTAACAACTAACTACTATGAGTAACAAGGTATCATTCCCAAAATCTCTAGCTTATTTATCCGTATTCTTTGCTGGCGCTGCTTTTAGCTTACCCGTTACTCAATTATTACCAACTGAAGCTTTACAACAACAAAAAATAGCTCAGATACCGGCAAATACCAGCCAAGCTGTTCCTAATAACTTTATTGCTACAGCAGTGGAAAAAACTGGTCCTGCGGTTGTGCGAATCGATTCTACTCGTGATGCCGTCAGGGGAAGACGTTCAAGTGAAGCGCGTGGGGTGGGTTCTGGATTTATCATTGATTCCAACGGTACTATTCTTACTAACGCTCATGTAGTCAAAGGTGCTTCTAAAGTTCGAGTTACTTTAGGTGATGGACGCAACTTAATGGGTGAAGTTGTAGGTTTAGATGATTTAACCGACGTTGCAGTAGTGAAAGTTTCTGCTAATAACTTACCGAAAGTAGAGGTAGGTAATTCAGAAAATCTCAAACCCGGTGAATGGGCGATCGCCATCGGTAATCCTTTGGGATTAGATAATACTGTAACTG
Source organism: Rivularia sp. (in: cyanobacteria) (assembly GCA_965234645.1). GTDB lineage: Bacteria > Cyanobacteriota > Cyanobacteriia > Cyanobacteriales > Nostocaceae > Rivularia. The sequence continues at coordinate 3,703,124 of OZ248344.1, forward strand.
CTGGAATCATCAGCGGTACGGGGCGTTCTAGTGGAGTAATTGGTGCTGCTGACAAGCGAGTTCGTTTTATCCAAACTGATGCAGCGATTAACCCCGGTAATTCTGGTGGTCCCTTATTAAACCAACGCGGTGAAGTAATTGGTATAAATACCGCGATTATCGGACGCGCTCAAGGTTTAGGATTTGCAATTCCCATCAATAAAGCGCAGCAGATAGCCAGTCAATTGGTTGCTGGGAAACAAGTCGCGCATCCTTATTTGGGAGTTCGCATGGCAACATTAACTTCAGATTTGAAACAAGATTTAAGTCGCGAACTTGGTTTAAGTTTATCTGCAAACGACGGTATCGTAATTGTAGATGTTGCTCGTAATTCTCCCGCAGCCAGAGCAGGTTTGCGCCCCGGAGATGTAATTCAACAAATCGATGGTCAATCGGTAAAAACCGCAGATGACGTTCAATTAGCAGTAGAAAAAACTACAGTTGGCGGCAACGTTCAAGTAGCAGTTAATCGCGGCGGAAGAAATGTAAATATCCGCGTTCAACCCGGACAATTCCCAGTTTCTCAAGGCTAATTTCAATTTTAGATTCCGGATTTTGGATTAAATAATTGGCGTTGCTGATTTAATGTATGAAACGAATTTATTAGATAACCAAAACGCTTGTAGAGACGCGATATATCGCGTCTCTACATCCAAAATTTCATTAACCATATTCAAGAGGTAAAAAATTATCTATGAAACGCTTTGATGCTATCGCTATTGTTAGTACCGGCATCGTTAGCAGTTTGCTCACCTTATCATTAAAGGCTGCACCCGCATTCGGACAAGTAGAATCAATATCAAATCGTCAAGAAACATTACCCGTACAAAACAATAGTAAATATCAACCCGTTGTATTTACCGCTGATGTTGCTTCCGATAATGTTGGTAATCAAATCGCTGAAAATGCCACAATACTAGGATTAGCAGCAATTGGTGCTGGTACCGCTGGCGTAGTTTGGAGCTTAAACCGACAAAATCCAACTTCATCCCCGAAATCAGGTCATCAGCAAAGCAATATCTCAATAGAACAAGCGAATCCGCGATTGAGAAAGCAATTACTCTTACTTGTTGGTGGCGATCGCAATACAGCAAATCGATTAGTCGCTGGCATTAAAAAAAGCCATCCAGAAAAATCAATCAACTGGACTTTAGAGAAAGCAATTTACGACTTAGAGCGCGATCGATAATAATCAGGTTAAAGGTTAAAGGTGAATAATGACTATGACTGCTCTTTCCTAAACTATTCAAGAAGCCTATCAACGATACATTTTTCGTTCTAATAATTTAAACCGTTTCCTTGCAGAATCAGCCTTTGCTAATCGTTACTTAGCAGAGGTTTTTTATTTATTAGTTATTAGTTGTTAATTGTTAGTTGTTAGCTATTATTTAACCTTTGACCTTTGACCTTTAACCTTTAACCTTTAACCTGTCTTGTCATCTTGATGTCATATTCTTAATTCATACTAAAAATAATCGAACTTGAAAGATTTGAGGCATTCTGAATGAAGTCCAAACTAATGCCAATATTGGCTGCATCTACCGTACTTACTCTTGCACTTCCTTTAGCTGCAAACGCTTGTGGAGACAAGAAAAACTTAACTCAAGCACAACGCACCCAAATGGAACAAGTAAAAGACAATACTCGTTCTCAACTCGAAACCGTCTTGAATCCACAACAACAAGCACAATTCCAAAGTGCTGTGGAAGACGGACAAAAAATGCGTTCTGCTGTAGCTAACTTAAATCTTTCCCAAGAACAGCAAACTCAAGTAGAGGAAATAATGCAAATAGCAAAAGAGCAAAAAAGAGCAATTTATCGTTCAAACTAACTTTTTAAAAAAGTTTTAGCAATTTCCCTAGAAGATACTCTCAAATGAACTCGATTTCTCCCCGAAATCGGGTCTTTTTTTTCAATGAACAACGATCGATTATCAATGAACAATTTTTAATCTTGAGTTTGTAACTCCTAACTCCTAACTCCTAACTCTTAAAACCGTTCAATTATTCCACCACCGAGGACTTTTTCACCGTCGTACCATACGGCTGCTTGCCCTGGGGTAATGCTGAATTGGGGTTCGTCAAATACGATTCTGACGCGGGAGTTTTCTAAGGGAATTACCGTTACGGGTACTGGTTGCGAACGATAGCGAACTTGTACGGAAGCACGAATCGGACTCGATGGTTCTGCTATAGAAACCCAATTTACCCGCGCTACATTACATTCTGGGTTGGTTGCCGTAGTGCGATCGCCAACTATTACCCGGTTAGCTACTGCATCTAAACCAATTACATACAAAGGTTGTGCGGCTGCAATCCCCAATCCTTTACGCTGTCCGATGGTGTAGTGATGTACGCCATCATGTTCTCCCAACACTTTACCTTGTGCGTCTACAATATCGCCTTTTTTCGGAGCCAGATATTTGTCTAAAAAAGCACGCATCGAACCGTTGCTTTCTACCAAACATAAATCTTGACTTTCTGGTTTATCGGCTGTTTGTAAATTGTATTGGGCGGCAATACGACGGGTTTCTGATTTTTCTACTTCTCCTAGTGGAAACATTGAACCGCTAAGTAAATCTTGCGACAGATCGTATAAAAAATATGTCTGGTCTTTGTTGCGATCGAATGCTCGCAGAAGTTCGTAACGTCCGCTGGTTTCGTTGTAATTGATGCGAGCGTAATGTCCTGTAGCTATTTTTTGAGAATCCAACTTTTCCCGCGCATATTCAAGCATGGGACCGAACTTGACAGTTTTATTGCACTGCGAACAAGGTAGGGGCGTAACACCCGCACTATAACCAGTTACCAGATAATCAACAATATTGCTTTGAAAAACATCGCGGATATCAACAACATGATGGGGAACGCCCAGCTGTTCGCAGATATGAGCCGCATCAACCATACCTTCAGAGCAACATTGACCTTTACCCTTCATCAACCAAAGGGTAAGACCAATAACTTCATAGCCCCGATCGTTTAATATGGCGGCTACAGCAGAACTGTCAACGCCACCAGAAAGACCTACAACGACTTTTTCCATATCCGTAAAATAGCTTATGCTGTTAATTCTAAGTTAACACTATCTAATTGCCACAATTGTTTGCTTGATTAATTAATTCTCTCAATTGAGTACTTCGGTTAAGTAGAAAGTAGAAAGTAGAAAGTAGGGAGTAGGGAGTAAGGAGTATGGAGTAGAAAGTAGAAAGTAGGGAGTAGGGAAGCGTTATATAACTGAGCAGTAAATATATAGTAATTAAAAAAAATTGCTTTACTAATACTTCACCACATAAGTTTTGCGGGGTTTGCGTAGTGCGAGCATCTTGCGTAGCGAATGACGCTAGCGAGCATCTTGCTCGCACTACGAATATATTACCCCTCATAAATTATGTGGTTGACTACTAGTTATCTACTATCTACAAAAGTTTACCTGACGCGCATTTTTAATTGTAGGGAGATAAATTAAAATCTCAAATATTATAATCCCGATCCATGAGGTCATTCATAGAAATAATCTAAAATCTGAAATCCAAAATTGAATGAGTACTATGTCATGTTTAATGTAATTCATAATTTGATTCGACCTTCTTTAATCGCCTATTCTTTACTAGGAAGCTGTTTAACCCTTGTCTCAATGACACCAACACAAGCAAAAACTCCTGTAACTCAAACAGTAGCGCAAGTGCAGTACGCTCAGAACAATGGATACGATTTTGATTCTCAATATAATCAAAATTCCGAAAGCTATTTAGTGATTGTAGATAACACTAACTCCTCATTACTCCAGAAAGTACGCCTTGTTGAACCTACGGCTTTTGCGGGTGACTTTCTTGGACGTTCTGTCATCCAAGCAGGAGTTTTCAGACGTTTAGACAACGCTCAAGAAAGAATTAGACAATTACTTGCTTATAATATCGGTTCCCGTATCTACAGCCAGACTACCGGAAGAGAAATCGCTAATTCTTACCCTGACAATAATATTTCCAATTCTAATGGGGGTAGCTCGAATTCTTATGCCAGAAATAATAGTAGAAGAGAGAGAACCAAATATTACTATGTAGCCATTCCAGACGAACCCGACAAACTATTTCAAATTGAAAATCAAATTAAGCAAAGTGCGGGAGGAAATACCGTAGGAGTAGCCGTGAGAAACGCCCCTAGAGGTCCTCACGTAGCAGTTGGACCTTTTCAAGGACGCTTACAAGCAGAACAATGGAACTACTATATACGTTCCCTGGGATTAGATAACGCTAGAGTTTATTACGGTAAATAGAGAGGGGGAAGAGGGGGAAGAGGGGGAGACAAGGGGACAAGGGGACAAGGGGACAAGGTGACAAGGGGACAAGGGGAGAGGGGGAGATAGGGAGACAAGGGGACAAGGTGACAAGGTAGAATTTTAATTGATAACTGTTAACTGGTAACTCCTCACCTTTAACCTTTGACCTTTGACCTTTAAACTTTTCCTATGTTTAATAACCGAGAATTAATTTCCCAAGTCGCAGTTACCGCAGCCCAAATGCGCGATATTGAAGCGCGTATCTTTGCATCAGGTATGCCTGTAGCCGCTTTGATGGAAAAAGTAGCGGGACTTATTACCCGTCGAGTTGAAGAGATTTGTTTTGATTTCGGACAAGGAGACAAGCAGAATATTTATTCTCCCCCCTCTCCCCCCTCTTCCCCCTCTTCCCCCTCTCTCCCCTCTCTTCCTATCTCCCCATCCCTTCCCAGCGTGGGAATCCTGGCAGGTCCGGGTCATAATGGTGGTGATGCTTTAGTTGTGGCTCGCGAACTATATTTTCGCGGATATAAGGTTAGCGTTTATTGTCCTATTTCTAAGCTGAAGGAATTAACTTCGCAACATTTACAATATGTCCGCAGTTTAGATATACCTTGCTATGAATCGATTGAAAAGCTGCAAGATTGCGATTGTTTTATTGATGGTTTGTTCGGTTTTGGCTTGGAAAGAGATATTACTGAACCCGTTTCAAGTGCTATCAATCAACTAAATCAATGGCATAAACCAATTTTTAGTATTGATGTACCTTCGGGTTTACATACAGATACTGGAGAAGTTCTCGGAGTTGGGGTTCGCGCTACCTACACTTTTTGTCTGGGTTTGTGGAAATTAGGTTTACTGCAAGACCAAGCTTTAGAATATATCGGTAAACCCTCCTTAATCGATTTTGATATTCAATATGCAGATGTGCAAGCTGTATTAGGAGAATTTCCTAAAGTCAAACGCATCACTACAGCAACTGCACTTATAAATCTTCCTTTACCTCGCCCCCAAGTCACTCACAAATATAAAGAAGGTCATTTACTGCTTGTTTGCGGTTCTCGTCGCTATTCGGGTGGTGCAATTTTAACTGGGTTGGGAGCGCGTGCTTCTGGTGTAGGAATGCTTTCGATCGCCGTACCCGAATCTTTGGCAGCCACAATGGTGTCACATTTACCTGAAGCGTTAATTATCGCCTGTCCGGAAACTCAGAGTGGCGCGATCGCAAAATTACAATTACCAGATAATACCGATCTAAACACCTTCGATGCTATAGCTTGCGGTCCGGGTATTACTTTAGATGCCAGCCTTATTTTACAGGAAATATTAGATACTTCTAACCCTTTACTTTTAGATGCCGATGGTTTAAATATTCTCGCGAGCATGGGAACCCTGCAAACACTACAAAAACGAATAGCATCAACTATACTTACTCCCCATCCCGGCGAATTCAAGCGGTTATTCCCCGATATTCCCGATGCTAATAAAAATAGAATTTTGGCAGTACGAGAAGCCGCCGAACAATCTGGTGCAATAGTATTGCTAAAAGGTTCAAGAACTGCGATCGCAAATCCTCAAGGTTGCGTTTGGATTAATCCTCAAAGTACCCCAGCTTTAGCCCGTGGGGGTAGTGGTGATGTGTTAACTGGATTACTTGGGGGATTAATGGCGCAAGCTGTTTCGCGAAAGTTAAATTTAGAAAAAATGGTTGCAACTGCTGCATGGTGGCACGGTAGGGCAGGTATACTAGCAGCCCAAGAGCGCACGGAATTAGGAGTAGACGCTTTCACTTTGACACAATATCTTATGCCGCTTTTAGCATCATTGAAAATGTAATTCGCTATTAAAATCACAAATTACATACCATACGTGAGTGAGCTAAATCACGAATTAATGGTACTCTTGAACTAATATATGTACTTATGCCGTTAATTTGTTCGCTAGTAAGTAGCTTCTTGTGTTCTAACTGTTTGACTAACTGGTTTAGCAGGTCTGCATCATTTAAATTTAGAAGAGTTTTGGCTTCAGTTTCTTCAATCACCGACCAAACATAACGCATTGTAACTGCTCGTTCTTTGAGTCCCAACATGGCTTTATTATTCCAAATCTAAATTAAACACTCATTTCTTCTGCCTAACCAACACTTGATTTTTGAGAGAGAAGTCCAGTCAGATGCTGGAATGTCATCCATCACGCAAGTTGATTAAACAATCTAAAGAAAATCTTAAATCTTAAATCTAAAGAAAATCTTAATTATTACAACATATTTACGATTTGATGAGAATCTAAACAATGAGTTACATAAATAAATATTTACTAGGTCACTTACTTTAACGACCTTGAAGTTTCAAGCGGGGTCAGCTTATATAAAGACCTTGAATATCAAAACAGAAGCGTTAACCTTTAACTTATAATGCTTGAGGCTCTCTTAGAACTTATTAAGCATTAGGATATGTTATGGATTAACAAAATTATTCGCATGAATAATAATTGGTAGGGAGTAGGGAGTAGGGAGTTAAGAGTAGGAAGTTAAGAGTAGGGAGTTAGGAGTTAAGAGTTATCAATTCCCAATGCCCAATGCCCAATGCCCAATTAATAAGTATATTTTGCAAAGTTGTCAGCTTGACTACTGCGAACAATAGCCGAAATAGTTGAAACTGGGGTATTGTGCAACTTTTATAAACGCGATATGACCGATATCAAGGATTTTCAACGGTTAAATGCTCCTGACAGAGGAATTACTCCAGCGCTGACGAGTTTTCTTGAAGATTTATATTGCTTTTATCAGCCTCTGAATGAGGGAACGGTTGCACAGAATATACCGGAGTTGGCTAAAGCTAACCCGGATTGGTTCGGAATCTGTGCGGTTGGTGTGGATGGTACAGTTTTTGATATCGGTCATACTACACAGGAGTTTAGCATTCAGTCGATTTCTAAGCCTTTTGTGTATGGATTGGCTTTAGAAGATTGGGGAAGCGATCGCATAATCGAACGTATTGGTGTTGAACCGACTGGGGAACCTTTCAACTCGATAATGGAACCGGAGGAAATATCGCAACGACGTTACAACCCGATGGTAAATGCGGGTGCGATTGTCACTACGAGTTTAATCAAAGGTTCGGATGCACGCAAACGTTACAATCGTGTACTGGAGATGTTTCGGCGCTATATCGGTAGAGATGTATCTATCGATCGTTCAGTATTTAATTCTAAGAAAACTAACGACCATCTTAATAGGGCGATCGCCTACATTATGCTCAATTTTGGTTTAATTGAAGGCAATATTGATGAGATAATAAATCTGTATTTTCAACAGTGTTCTTTAACTATTAACTGTCACGATTTAGCCGTGATGGCTGCTACCTTAGCGAATTTTGGCTTAAACCCGATGACGGGAGAGCGAGCTATAGATAAAAAGTATGTCAAGAATATACTTAGTATTATGTATACCTGCGGTCTGTACGAATTTTCAGGTCAGTGGGCTTACAAAATTGGTTTACCAGCCAAAAGTGGTTTATCGGGTGCAATTATCGGAGTTGTTCCCAATCAAATGGGGATAGCTGTATTTTCTCCTCCTCTGGATGAGCGAAAAAAAAGTTGGAGAGGGGTGAAAGTTTTTGAAGCACTCTCAGAAAAGTTTGGGCTGCATATTTTCACTACGGACAACCAAATTATTTCTAAAAAAACACAGCAAAAAGTTCACTTTGCTAATTCATCAAGTCCGCAAAATGCCACTCAGCTAAAGGTAACAACTCAATATAATTTACCTTCTAAATCATTGATTGCATTTTTACGGGAATTGCATAGCAAATATCTTCCTCTAACAGATGGAAAAGTTTATATTAGCGAACCTGGTTTAGTAGAAATTAATCCCGATTGGTTTGCTATCTGCATCGCTACGGTAGATGGTCAAGTTTACTGCGTGGGAGATTGGGAAGAATCATTTTTAATTCAGTCAATATCAAAAGTTTTTGCTTACGGATTAGCACTTGAAGACAAAGGAAGAGATTACGTTTTAACCAAAGTTGATGTCGAACCAACCGGAGACGCTTACAACTCCATCATCAAAGTGGAATCTAAATCCAAACGACCTTATAACAGTATGGTTAATACCGGAGCGATCGCCACCACCAGTTTAATCGAAGGAGCGGGTCCTGGTCATAAACTCAAGCGAATATTAGAAATGTATCGTCGCTATATCGGACGTAGAGTTTTTGTAGACACACCCATACTCGTATCCGAACAAAATAGTGGCGATCGCAATTGGGCAATATCATATTTACTGCGTAATTTTGGCATGATTTCCGGGGATATCAGTCAAACTCTGAGTTTATACCTCCAGCAGTGCAGCGTAATTATTAACTGTCGCGATTTAGCATTGATGGGAGCAACTTTGGCTAATAATGGCGTAAATCCCGTTACCAAAGAACGAGCAATTAATTCTAACTTTGTTAAAGACCTTCTCAGCGTTATGTATACTTGTGGAATGTACGATTTTGCCGGGGAATGGGTATACAAAGTTGGATTTCCAGCCAAAAGTGGAGTCGGTGGCGGAATTATCGGTGTAGTTCCCAATCAAATGGGAATCGCAGTCTTTTCCCCTCCTCTAGATTCTCGCGGTAACAGCGTTCGCGGAATTAAAGTTTGCGAAGAACTTTCAAAATACTTGGGGTTACATATTTTCGCAAATTGAATAGCAAGCATTGCTGATTTGAAGTATGGATTTGATGCGCGTGAATAACCAAAAACTGTGTAGAGAACTCCGCAGTGCTACGTCTCCAACAATGTGAGATCGCAACTTCATATTCTGATTAAGCAACACTTAATAAAAAATATACTCTGTAATCAATTGCATTAATGCAGGAATGGTTCGTTTTTCCCGCAATCGTCGGGAGACGTAAAGTTTTACGTCTCTACATTAGCCAGAATGAATTCAGAACAAATCTTAACAAAATCGAAAATATTTAGATAACCACGCTTACTAGTACTACTGTTGGAAAAGTGCATTTATTTGTTAGACGGTTAAAAAATCTTACGTTGCTACTAGAAAATTTTAAGTAAAAGGCTTTGCTACCAATAGGTTTTAGTCAAAAAGAAGCCATTAGTAAGTTATTTTATTTTGCCGAAAGAATAGAATCGAACAGATAAAGGCGATTTGCACAGTACAGTATATAGAGTGTTTAAGGAGAAAAGACATGACACAAGCAAAAAGTGGTGACAATGTAAAAGTTCACTATACGGGCAAATTGGATGACGGTACAGTTTTTGATTCCTCTGCCGAACGCGAACCTTTAGAGTTCTCCCTTGGTTCGGGAAACGTGATTCCTGGATTTGAAGAAGCGATCGTTGGTATGGCTCCCGGAGAGTCCAAAACTACAAAAATTCCCCCAGAGCAAGCTTATGGTCCTCAACGCGAAGAACTAGTAATCACAGTTGAGAAAGAGCAAATACCTACAGATTTATCAGTTGAAGTCGGTCAGCAATTACAGATATCTCAAAATAACGGTCAAGTCATTCCAGTTATCGTTACAGATGTCTCGGATTCCAAAGTTACCCTCGATGCAAATCATCCCTTAGCTGGAGAACAATTAACTTTTGATATTGAGTTAGTTGAAGTTAGTTGAATAAATAGGGAGTAGGGAGTAGGGAATAGTTAGGAGTGAGGAGTTAGGAGTTAGGAGTTAGGAGTTAATAATAAGAATTATCTACCCCCTCTACCCCCTCTACCCATCTCCCCATCTCCCCATCTCCCCTACTCCCCAAATTAAAACTTCTCTACATTCTCAAACTTCTTCTCACTCATAGCCCTTGCAGCTTCACCACAGGTGCGAGGAGTAGGGAAAATCTTTTCAGGATTCGCCAACCCTTTACTGTTGAAAACTTGCTTAACCCACTGCATTGTTTCTAAATCGGCATCTGAAAACATATCCGGCATATAACATTTTTTATCCGCACCAATACCGTGTTCGCCGGAAATGCTACCGCCAACTTTTACGCATAGCTTGAGAATTTCTCCACCTACTTCTTCTACTTTTTCTAATTCACCGGGTATCGAATTATCAAACAAAATTAGCGGATGCAAATTACCATCACCAGCATGAAACACGTTGGCAATTTTATAGCCGTATTTTTCACTCAAATTCTCAATTTCTTGTAATACATAAGGAAGCTGAGTCCGAGGAATTACCCCATCCTGCACGTAATAATCTGGGCTTAAATGTCCCGCTGCCGCAAACGCTGCTTTTCTGCCTTTCCATAATTTTAAACGTGTTTCGGGGTCGTTCGCAGAAGTTACATTACGCGCACCATTGTTTTTACAAATATCGATAACCCGCTTTTTATTAGCTTTCACCTCCACATCTAAACCATCGATTTCAACTAACAAAATCGCTACAGCATCGCGGGGATAACAATTCGTTGCAGTTACATCTTCCACTGCATTGATGCTCATGTTATCCATCATTTCCATACCACCAGGAATAATTCCGGCGCTGATGATATCGGAAACTGCTGCACCTGCTGCTTCCACGCTGGTAAAATCTGCCAACAAAACGCAAATTGATTCTGCACTTTTGAGAATTCGCAAAGTTATTTCTGTGGCAATTCCCAATGTACCTTCCGAACCAACAAATATTCCCGTCAAATCGTAACCGGGCATTTCTTGGATTTGTCCGCCTAGATCGACAATATCACCGTTAGCCGTGACAACTTTTAAGCCTAAAACGTGGTTAGTGGTGACACCGTACTTCAAACAATGCACCCCACCGGAATTTTCCGCAACGTTACCGCCGATAGAGCAAATAATTTGACTTGAAGGGTCGGGAGCGTAGTAAAAACCGGCACCGCTAACCGTTTGCGTCACCCAATTGTTAATGACTCCAGGCTGAACTACAACCCGCTGATTATCTAAATCGACGTTGAGTATTTGCCGCATCAAAGAAGTTACTATCAGTACGCATCCGACAGTGGGCAAAGCACCGCCAGATAAACCAGTACCCGAACCCCTGGCAAGAAAAGGAACCGAATATTTATTGCATATCTTCACTACTTGTGCAACTTGTTCTGTGGTTTTGGGTAAAACAGCCACATCCGGGCGTTGACGATAGCTAGCTAAACCATCGCATTCATAAGTAATCAGTTCCTCACGACGCACTATAACGCCTTTTTTACCTAAAACTGCTTCAAATTCTTTAATAATGGGTTTCCAGTTAACTTTTTGGGATTTTTCTTGAGTAAGCATGGTTTATCGTTGGGTGTGAGGTGCAGTAGTTGTATTTATCGGTCTTACTACTATTGTTACAGGTGTTTTGTTTTCCGTAACGTTATGCAAGTCCCTAGTTTTTGAAAGTTGATTTCACTGAGAAAAAGCAATAGTACTTTTATTGAATTTAATTCAAAGATAAATGAGTATAAATACGTAATATCCGATTTTTTATGCGTAGCCTCACAAATCAGTTAATTGGCGATCGCTTTTACTCAGAAAATTTAGATTTACATTGAATTTCCAAAAAATAAATATTCTATCTATCAGATTATTTTTATTTAAATACAAAATAAAAATCAACAGAAATTCAAGCTTTAAATTTTTCTTTTTCGCCATACTATTTATCTTAATATGTAAAATATATGTATTGAAAGTAAAATCTTAGCTTAATATTCTTTTTTGGTAATAAATAAACAGAATATTTTTGAGGTTAACTCATATATCACTTTTACAGCTTATATTATTGAAATTTTGAATAAAATTAGGATACTAATTTAAATCTTATCTAAAGTAAGTTAATTCGGGACTCAAAGAATATATTATTGAAAAACGCAATAATGTTCTGAGTTAAAGATTTCGTCATTTATTTGTAAAATAAATGCTGCATATTTAATGCTGACGATTCTTTGCATCCTTTTTATATAGTTTCTGAGAACCATATCTTAGGCTATATATTTTACTGCTCTCAATTTTAAATACCTTAGATAACTCAAATGCAAGTAGAAATAATTGATAATATTCAACAGTTTGATGAATTAGAAAAGAATTGGAATAATGTCTATACTGCCGATCCTCATACTCAAATATTCTTATCATGGTCTTGGTTGCGAGGATGGCTAGAATTTGTTCCTAACGAATGGTATATATTAGCTATTAGACCTAAGCCAAATTTACCTTATATTGCTTTCTTTCCATTAGCAATGCGTTCTTTTCAATGGGCTAATCTTAATGTCTATAGAGCATTACAAACTTGCGCTCATCCTGTGGCAGATTATACCGGATTTATTTGCGAGCCAGAGTATGAACGGGATGCAATTAAGAATTTTGCTTTATATATCGATCGCGAATTACAGTGGGACATTTTTCACTTCAAAGATATACAAGATCCCAGATTAGATATTTTTGTAAAACACTTTTCTGAAAGTGATTTTGAAGTAACAATTGAGCCAGGTACGACTTGTCCCTACATTTCCTTACCTGACGAATGGGAGGAATACTTACAAAGTTTCATTAGCAGGAAACCTCGCAAGAATTTACGCAATTCGTTGAATAAAATAGAGAAAAATAGTGATTTTACATTCAGCAGTATTCAACTTGATAATCTTGAAAACCAAATAACAGTTTTATTAAACCTTTGGCAAATTAAATGGGGACAACAGTCTGAGTTAGTTTTAAATACCTATCGTAATGTTTTTCGTCGCTGTGCAAAAAATAACTCTTTGTGGATAGATATATTGTGGGACAAAAAAACCCCAGTGGCTGCTACTGGCATATATGTTGAGAAAGATAAAAGCGTTATTTATGGACAAGTGACTGGTTTCAATCCCGAATACTCCAAATTATCACCAGGTAGAGTGATGATGGCATATAGTGTCAAAAAAGCTATCGAAAACCAGTTCAAACTTTATGACTTTCTCAGGGGAGACTTGGATTATAAAACTTCTTTATTAGGAGCGCAAAAAAGATCGAATACTGATTGTAAAATTGTTCGGAAGAATTTGAGAGTAAATACAATTAAACTGGCTCAATATTCTAAAAAATTATTGACTCTATCAAGGTAAAAAATTTTTCCACAGAGGCTTTTCATATATAAATTATACGGAGACGTTGCAATGCAACGTCTCTACATTATTGATATGGAAATCGTTTAAAGTAGATATATAAACCCGAATTAGTAGATAATCTATTATGGTCAAGCAAACTTTAATTGACACTGATGATGGCTTCTATATCCCAGATGCCAATAAGTTAATTACTGAAGATGATACACCTGTGGATAATTTTGCATCTGCTAAACAACAACGGCTTTTAGTCGGTTCTCTTTACAGTTCTTTACAAAACCAAATTTTTCTCGCAGAATCTAATGTAGGTGTTTACTACACGGATTTAAAGCCAGCTATAGTACCCGATGTTTTTTTGAGCTTAAACGTTCAAGTTCCACAAAACTGGTGGGAAAAACACAACCGTTGCTACATGGTTTGGCGATTTGGTAAACCTCCTGAAGTGGCAATTGAGATTGTTTCTAACAAAGTTGGTGACGAATTGGGAGAAAAACTAAGAATATACGAACATATGCGAGCAAGCTACTATATCGTATACGACCCAACCAACCAACTTAGTGAAGAAACCCTGCATATCTACGAATTACGAGGAATGCGCTATTACCAAACTTCAGAAACTTGGTTAGAGCAAGTCGGACTAGGTTTAACTTTATGGGAAGGAGAATTTGAAGCAAGACAAAATTCTTGGTTACGTTGGTGTTACCAAGATGGCAGCGTTTTACCGACAGGAGACGAACGCGCTCAAACTGCCGAAAATCGCGCACAAACTGCCGAACAACGAGCTTCGAGTGCCGAACAACGAGCCGCACAATTAGCCGAAAAACTCCGAGAAATGGGGATTAATCCAGATACCGTAATTTAGTCTCCGTATCCCACATCCAACCTGCAAAAAATAACTATTGCCATAAATCATACTCGCAGCTTAATATATAACTAACGTTCGATATATAAAATATAAGTGATTGAATGCCGAAAATTGTAGACCACGAAAAGTATAGAAAAGAATTGCTATGGAAGAGCTTCGATTTATTTGCTCAGAAAGGTTACGCTTCCGTTACCATGCGCGAAATTGCCAAAGAATTAGGTGTTTCAACGGGAACGCTTTATCATTATTTTCCCAATAAAGAAGCTTTATTTTTACAGTTGGTAGAAGAACAGTATCAACAGGAGGTTACAAATTTTTTAGCTGAGGCAGGAGATATAAAAACTGTACCTGAAAGAATCAGAGCTTTAGTCAACTTTACTGAAAAAAATGAAGAATATTTTATTAGTCAATTCTTAGTTTGGAGTGACTTTTATCAACAGCAAGGAAAAAGCGAAGTATTAAATAACGAAATTTTGAAGCGAGTAGCACAAGAGTTTAGAAAAGAATTATTAAAGTACTTAGAAATAGAAGACAAAGCAGTTGCTGATTTTGTCGTAAATTTCCTCAATGGGTTGATTTGCGTGCGAATGTTTGAAGGTGAGATGGTTTCTTATGAACAACAAGGAGAATTATTAGTGCAAATGGTGAGTGGCTATTTAGCTAATTGGTAATAGGTATTTGGTAATTGGTAATGAGAATTAGATAAAATTATGCAAATACTTTCAAAACCTTCTAATAAAATTATCGGTATCGTAGCAGTTGTTACTATGGTGACAAGTGCGATCGCCTTTTATGGAATCTCTCAAACTGGCTTTATTAGTAGATCAAAAACACCTGTAATTGAAGCACCACCAGCAGTTAAAAAAGTCACCGCTTTGGGAAGATTGGAACCTCAAGGAGAAGTAATTAATTTATCCGCACCTTTAACATTAGATGGCGACAGAGTTGCCAAACTATTAGTTGAAGAAGGTGACAAAGTAAAAGCGGGAGATGCGATCGCCATTTTAGATTCCCAAAAACGATTGCAAGATGCGGTGTTGCAAGCAAAAGAACAGGTACGGATGGGAATCGCGAAATTAGCACAGGTAAAAGCAGGTGCGAAAACCGGACAAATCAAAGCGCAAGAAGCAACAGTTGCACGTTTGAAATCGGAAAAAACAAATCAAATAGCAGCACAATTCGCAACTATTTCCCGTTTACAAGCTGAAAAAAGTACGGAAATAGCCGCACAAAAAGCGACTATTGCCAGATTACAAGCAGAAGTTGATAATGCCAACGTTGAATATCAACGCTATGAAAAATTGTTTAATAGTGGTGCAGTTTCTAATTCTTTACGAGATAGCAAACGCTTAAGTTTAAAAACTGCAAAAGAGCAACTTAACGAAGCACAAGCAAACCTCAATCGCATTCAATCATCTCGACAGCAACAACTTTCCGAAGCAAGAGCAAATCTCAACCGCATTCAGTCATCTGGAAGCGAACAAATTAAAGAAGCACAAGCAACTTTAAATCAAATTTCTGAAATTCGTCCGGTAGATATTCAAGCAGCGCAAACCGAAGTAGATAGCGCTTCTTCTGCTTTAAAACAAGCTCAAACCAACTTAGAACAAGCTTATATCCGCGCACCAATAGCCGGACAAATTATTAAAATTCATGTGCGAGAAGGAGAAAAAATAGCTGATAAAGGTATTGTTGAAATGGCACAAACTCAACAAATGATGGTAGTTGCAGAAGTATATCAAACCGATATCGAGAAAGTTAAGTTGGGACAAAAAGCGTTGATTACCGGACAAGCTTTTTCAGGTAAATTACAGGGAGAAGTTGCTCAAATCGGTTTACAAATTAACAGACAAAACGTCTTCAGCAACCAGCCGGGAGAAAATTTAGATAGACGAGTGGTTGATGTGAAAATTCTTCTTAACGCAGAAGATAGCAAGCGTGTAAAAAGTTTAACTAATTTACAAGTACAGACGGAGATTGAACTATGATTTTTATTAGTTTAATTTATAACGAACGTCTGATATAGTTGAAATCGCAACCAACTAATAAAAAACAGAATATTGTTAACTTTAATCACTGGCTTTACTTTCCGAACTTAGCATTATTTGATTTTGGTTTCGGTGGAATCAAACTATTTGTGAATGCGACACCGATTGATAAGGATAATACCTGGGCATATGTGCGTTACTATACCCCATTTGCTAGCCCTTGGATAAGTCGTTTAATTTCTAAATTAGCTGTTTGGGTTGAATTCAATTTAGTCCAGTCAGATGATTATAAAATTCTTATTTCCAGTCAACCGCAAGAAAGTGGTTTAAAAGTCAATAATTATGTTCGTGCCGATAAAGCAATAGTTATGTGGCACAAAATGTATGAAAGTCAAATTAATTAGTTGTTAAGAACAATGAAAAGATTACCAAAAAATTCAAAACTTTCAACTACCAACTCATAACTCCTAACTCTGAATCATGTTACGTAAATTATTTCGTCGTACTCCATTAGCGTGGCTGCAATTAAAAAAAGAGAAAACGCGGCTTGCAATTGCTTTATCAGGAATTGCTTTTGCTGATATGTTGATGTTTGTACAGTTAGGGTTATCAGATGCATTATTTGATAGCGCTACTAAACCCCATCAAACATTGCAAGCTGATTTAGTTTTAATTAATCCTCAGTTTCAAAGCTTGTTTTCAGTTAAAAGTTTTCCTAGAGAGAGATTGCAGCAAACTTTGGCATATGAAGGTGTAGAATCGGTGCGTCCTTTGTATATTAATACTGCCCAATGGCGCAATCCCGAAACTCGCGTAAATCGAGCAATTTTAGTATGGGGAATTGACCCAATAAATCCACCGTTTGATTTCCCCGAAGTCAACCAAAATATCGAAGAATTAAAGCAATTAAATAAAGTCATATTTGACCGCGCATCTCGTCCAGAATATGGTCCGATTCCGGATTTAATCGAACAAAAAGGAACCGTCGAAACTTTAGTAAACGAACAAAATATTAAAGCGGTTAGTTTATTTACAATGGGTGCTTCCTTTGCAGCAGATGGAAATATTCTGACTAGCGATTCTACCTATTTAAAACTATTTCCCAACCGTCAAGCAAATCAAATCGAAGTCGGTTTAATTAATCTGAATCCAGATGCAGACGTAGAAAAATTACAGTCACAACTTAAGGCTAACTTACCTAAAGATGTCAGAGTACTCACTCCACAAGAATTTGCTCAAACAGAAAAAGATTATTGGGGAAACCAAGGTATAGGATTCATATTCGGTATTGGTGTAGTAGTTGGCTTTATCGTTGGCATCGTAATTGTGTATCAAATACTCTACTCCGACGTATCAGAACATTTGCCAGAATACGCCACACTCAAAGCGATGGGATATAGCGATCGCTATTTAATGGTGATGCTGATGCAGGAAGCTTTAATAATGTCAGTACTAGGATTTGTACCCGGTATGTTGCTTTCAATGGGATTATATCAAATTACTTTCGCTGCGACTTTATTACCCATCGCAATGAAAATCGATCGAGCATTTTTTGTACTAACTTTAACTATTGTCATGTGCAGTTTTTCGGGTTTAGTCGCAATGCGAAAACTCCAAAGTGCCGACCCCGCAGATGTTTTTTAACTTTAGTAATTAGTACTGTAAATCAAGGAGTAAATGCAATGAAAACAGAGAATAATTCTAATTCAACGAAAATGATTTACCATCTCGGTAGATTATCCGACAGTATTTTTGCCTTAGCAATGGCGCTGACTATTTTCAGATTTGACTTTCCCGAATTTGCTACATCAATAAATAATAGTGAAATCAATCAATTTTTAATATCGCAACTAGAACCATTAGGAAACTATTTAATAACATTTGCAATATTGGCTTTTTACTGGATAGACCATGTAAAACAGTTTAGTTATTACCAGAGAACGAATGAAATACACCTTTGGCTTTATTTAGCGTATCTGATGTGCTTGTTTCTAGTTCCTTATTCTAACGTTTTAATCATGTATTTTCCTCAAAATGCAGTAATTCAAATTTCCTATAGCATTAATGTATTTTTGATAGGTTTTTTCTCGTTTTTGAATTGGACTTATGCAACATATAAACATCGTTTGATAGATAATAATTTAGAGAGTACAACTATTAAATATATCAGAATAACATCCTTAATCGAGCCAACCGTCGCTTTAATAACGATTGTTGTTGCATTTCTCAAACCATCATTATGGGATATATCCTGGACATCGGTAATAATTTTTTATATTCTTGCGGAAACATTGGTTAAAAAATCTTTAAATAATGATAGTAAATCTGAAGAGATAAATTAATTTAGGAGCGATTAGGATGACAAACGATATAAATTCAATTAATAATCAAACCCGTGAAGCTTGGAATGCTAATGCTCAACTCTGGGATGAAAAAATGGGTGATGAAGGTAACGACTTTCACCAAATTTTGGTTCGTCCAGCAATAGAAAAGTTATTGCAATTAAAACCGGGACAACGAATATTAGATGTTGGTTGCGGTAACGGTTTAACTACTCGTAGATTAGCTAGTTTAGGTGCAAAGGTGCTTGGAATAGACTTTGCATCAGAAATGATTAATAATGCTCGTAAAAGAACTAATTATAATCAAGAATTAATTGAATATCAGGTTTTAGACGCTACCAATGAAACGGCATTATTAAAACTTGGTGAAAACTCTTTTGATGCAGTAGTTTCCGCAATGGCTCTAATGGATATGGCAGAAATTGAGCCTTTATTCCGAGCGTTGACAAAATTAATTCGTCCTGGTGGTTGTTTTATCTTTGCTGTCATGCATCCCTGTTTTAATAGTATGCATACTAATTTATCAGCGGAGTTAATAGAGAATGAAGAAACAATTTATACGGAATATTTCATCAAAGTTAAAGCTTATCTAAAACCTAGTAAAGTGGGCGGATTAGCGCTAGCAAATCAACCGCAACCACATATTTATTTTCATCGTCCTTTACATATTTTATTGAATACAGCTTTCAAGGCTGGTTTTGTTCTAGATGGTTTAGAAGAACCTGCTTTTCCACCCGAACTTGCTGCTCAAAATAATGGTATCAATTGGAGACGATTTAGTGAAATTCCACCCGTTATTGTGGCTAGATTGCAACTTTTATAAGCAATATTGTATTTAGAAAACACCCACCTGGGAATGCAATTCCCAGGCTAATAGCATAAGTCCATTAAAATGGACTAGTTAAATTAATATTTGTATCTAAATTTTATTGACTCACTCTACCTTCTTCCCTACTTATTACTTGCTACTTACTACTTACTACTCTTTTGTCAAACCATGTCACAACAACCAGTTATCTCTGTAAAAAACCTCAATCACTATTTCGGTAATAAAAATCTTCGCAAACAAGTATTATTTGATATCAACTTAAATATTCACGCTGGCGAAATTGTAATTTTAACTGGTCCATCTGGCTCCGGAAAAACTACTTTACTAACTTTAATGGGAGGTTTACGTTCTGCACAAGAAGGTAGTTTAAAGATTTTAGAACAAGAAATACGTGGAGCAAGCAAACAACAATTAACTAAAATTCGTCAAAACATCGGTTATATTTTTCAAGCCCATAATTTATTGAGCTTCTTAACAGCCAAACAAAACGTAAAAATGTCTTTAGAACTGCATGATAAATTTTTAGAACAAGACATCGATGCCAAAGCGATCGCAATTTTAGAACAAGTTGGTTTAGGAAATCGAGTCGATTATTATCCAGAAAAACTATCGGGGGGACAAAAACAAAGAGTGGCGATCGCTCGTGCTTTAGCAAGTCATCCTAAAATAGTTTTAGCCGACGAACCAACCGCTGCACTTGATAAGAAATCGGGACGGGATGTGGTGGAAATAATGTACAAATTAGCAAAAGAGCAAGGTTGTACAATTTTACTCGTAACTCACGATAACCGTATTCTAGATATTGGTGACAGAATCATTTATATGGAGGATGGAAAATTAATTAGTGATGGGGTTGATGCTGCGACGAAAGTAAGTTAATTTTTTAAGAGTAATTGGTAATAAAGATAGAAGAATATAAACTGGAAATATTAATTAATATACCGATAGTTTTTCAGCCCATTTTAATGGACTTATGCTATTAGCTAGGGGTTTGCAACCCCTAGCGGATAATATTGTTTAGAGTATTTTTTAAACATGGAACTAATTCAAAATACATCATCATGGTCAAAAGTTAAACCAGAATATCGAGAATTATTGTATGAATTAAAAACTAGAGTTCAGAATCGCTTTACCACAGATTTAATTGCTTATTACCTATTAGGAAGTATCGGACGCGGAGATGATAAACCTAATATTTCCGATATGGATACAGAAATTGTTATAAAACGTAAAATTACAGATGAAGATAAAGCATGGTTAAAGAAAGTTAAAGCCGAAATTGAACCCAAATATTCTACTCTTGAGCGCCTTGATATCGATTTAATTGAAGAGAAAGAGTTTGAAGATCCAGGTATAGATAAATTCAAATTTATTCTCAAAACTGATAGTGTCTTGATTTGCGGTCAAGATATTACAGCTTCATTTAAATCATTTTCACCAGGGTTAGAACTAGCTCAACTTTTAAATCATAAATACCGCGATTTACTTGAAGAAATAATAAATTATCTTCCCGAACCAGACGAAGAAGACCAAAATCATCCAGAATATATAAAAGACCATGTACGATGGATAGCTAAAAAGGCATTACGTTTAAGTCTGGGTATTATCATGGTTAATCAACCATACTATACAAGAAGTATGGAAGAAATGGCGAATAAATTTGCTGAAAAATATCCCAATTATCAATCTCAAATACAAAAAACTTTACTTCAATATCATCAACCGACAAATGATTTAGATCCTGCACTTGCTTTTTGTCACGAACTTAACGAAACAATATATCAACTTGCTGACCAAAAATTAATTTAAACTAGAAAAAAGACGCGAAATCGGTGGATAATTTTATGGTTGAACAAATTTTAGTCTCTGACGATAACTTCTATATCCCAGACGCTAACAAATTAGTTACCGAAGACGATACTCCTGTGGATAACTTTGCTTCCGAAAAACAACAGCGACTTTTAGTCAGTTCTCTTTACAGTTCTTTACAAAATCAAATTTTCTTAGCAGCAGCAAATGTCGGTATTTACCATATATACAAACAGCCTCCTATAGTTCCCGATGTCTTCCTCAGCTTTGATGTTCAAGTACCAGAAAATTGGTGGGAGAAACAAAATCGCTGTTATATGGTTTGGGAATTTGGTAAATCCCCAGAAGTCGTAATTGAAATTGTCTCGAATAAAATCGGTGATGAATTAGGAGAAAAGTTGAAAACTTACGAACAGATGCGAGCAAGTTATTACATAGTATATGACCCGGCTCAGCAATTAGGAGAAAAACAGATTCACATATACCAACTTGTGGGAAGACGCTATCAAGAAACGAACGAAACATGGTTAGAGCAAGTCGGATTGGGTTTAACTTTGTGGGAAGGAGAATTTGAAGCGAGACAAGATACTTGGCTGCGTTGGTGCTACCAAGATGGTACGATTTTACCAACAGGAGATGAACGCGCTCAAACTGCCGAACAACGCGCTCAAACTGCCGAACAACGCGCTCAAACTGCCGAACAAAACGCCCAAACTGCACAACAACAAGCCGAAGCTGAAAAACAGCAAAAACAACAAGCGCTTTCTCGTGCAGAACTTTTAGCTGAAAAATTGCGAGAAATGGGTGTTAATCCAGATGATTTATAAAAACATTAATTCACTGCAACATACTTCTTAATAGCTTGTTTCCAAATCAAATAAGCTTTGCCATTCAAATGTAATCCATCTGTGGTATATCTAACATCTAATTGATTATCTGAATCTGCTAAATTAGAAAATACATCTATATATTGATAATTAAATTCTGTTGCTAGTTCTTGTAATTTCAAGTTGAATTTAATTAAATTCAGATCGTCTTGTAGAAAATAAGTAAAGTTATTATTTACCGGCAAAACACTTTGAATAAATACTTCTGTCTGAGGAATTTGATTTTTAAACTCTTCTAAAATAATTTTATATTTGCTCAATACTTCTTCGATTGATTGCTTTTCATTAACAAAATCATTAATCCCAACCATTAAGAAAATTTGCTTCGGCTTTGTCTGAATAATTGCGTCCATACGATTCAATATTCGATCCGTAGTATCGCCAGAAATTCCCCGGTTGATAATATTAGGATTTGCTAATAATTCTACCCATTCTCCTTCATCGGTTAAACTATCTCCTAAAAACATAATAGAATCACTTGATTTAGTCAGAATTTCAAACTGACTCTTTTTATGTTTGTAATAAGAATTTATATTTAAATCATTCTGAATATTTTTTTTCCCAATAGCTGCAATTTTGCTTTTAATATAATGAATTCCACCCTTTTGGAAAATTATAAAAACAACAAACAATAAAAATAAAACATTCAAGCTTGTAGAAATTAGCAGTAATAGGCTATTAAGATTATAGTTCATCCGACGATTTTTAATTCTAAAAAGACTAATAAAGAAGCGTTTATGCATTTTCTAATACGCCAGCATTTCTAAATGTGTTATTACTAATAATTTAGATTCAAGTAATATACAACTTATGTTAATTAGAATTTTACTGGAATGAAATCATTCACTTTGTCATTATTGATAAATTCTTGAATTCGCAACCAAACCTGTTCTAACAAATCCGGAGATTCAGTATCAAACCATTCAATTTGAGAATCTTTTCTAAACCAGGTGCGCTGACGTTTAGCGAATTGACGTGTATGTAAAACCGTTAATTCCTTTGCTTCATCTAAAGAAATGTCTCCAGCTAAATATTTTTTTATTTCTTGATATCCCAAAGTGTTGAGCAAAGGTAAATCCTTGCCATACTTTTGACAAAGATATTCTACTTCCTCAACAAAACCATCTTTTACCATACTTTCCGTTCTACGTGCAATGCGATTTGTCAGGTGAGCAACATCGCAATCTAACCCAATTTGCAGAATTGGATAATCTGGTGGATTTTCTCCCTGTAAATCCGAAATCGGAATACCAGTAATATAAAATACCTCTAACGCCCTTAAAGTCCGTACCGAATCATGGGGATGAATTTTTTGTGCTGCAACAGAGTCAACTTGTTGTAACATAGCGTAGAGTTGGGTTTGGTCAATGCTAAGAAGTTGCGATCGCAATCCCGTTTGGGGTGCTACTCTGGGAATTTTCATTCCGCGCACGATTGATTTAATATACAGTCCAGTTCCACCGACTAAGAAGGTGGGGAGATAGGAAGATGAGGGGATGGGGAGATGGGGAGACAAGGGGACAAGGGGAATAACTTCTAACCTTTGACCTTTAACCTCTGACCTTTGACCTTTCTCTAACCTTTGATCTAAAATCCTTTGTGCTTGTTGTTGATAGTCGGCAACCGTCATCGTATCGGTTGGATTGCATATATCAATTAAATAATGCGGTACTAAATTTTGTTCGGCAATTGTTGGTTTAGCGGTGCCGATATTGAATTCTCGATAAACTTGGCGAGAGTCAGCACTGATAATTATGGAGCCACAGCGAGTCGCTAAAGCTAAGGCTAACCCGGATTTACCTGTTGCTGTTGCACCGCAAATTACAATTAACTTTTTCATCGGTTTAGTTGTATAAGGAGTCAAATCGATTTTAAATTTAAGGCGATCGAGTGTTTCGATCGCCAGGAAACTAGAATGTAAAATCTAAAATCTATGGGTTAAAAGCAAAAAGAAATAATTTTTAACTTTCAAGTTTTAATTTATAATCCTTTGTCTACTATTTTTCTCTTAACCGCTCTCCTCCGGTGTTAAAGCCTTTATTTACAGTTATAGAAGCTACTTATCCTTAACTCATAAGAGTAAAATTTCTTATCAATACGATTATTTTGCCTGGGTTTAACCCTATGAATAAATTTCACTTCTAATAGCACTAGAGTCGCCAGCAAGGCTTTTGTGTTAGAATCTGGGAGTGTTTTTGAGTTTTGTGCTTTTTTAGGCGACCTCAGCCCCAAGAATCAGGAGATTTTCATGACGAGCAGTTACAATGCCGAGCAGATTCAAGTTCTCGAAGGTCTAGAACCAGTTCGTAAACGACCGGGAATGTACATCGGTACTACTGGTCCGAGAGGACTGCATCACTTAGTTTACGAGGTGGTAGATAATTCTGTTGATGAAGCTTTGGCGGGTTACTGCACCCATATAGAGGTGGAACTCAACGCCGATGGTTCTTGTACTGTAACAGATGACGGTCGCGGTATTCCTACCGATGTACATTCCAAAACCGGAAAATCGGCGTTGGAAACCGTGTTAACTGTATTGCACGCTGGAGGTAAATTTGGTAGCGGTGGTTACAAGGTTTCTGGAGGATTGCACGGTGTAGGTGTTTCTGTAGTAAACGCCCTTTCAGAATGGCTGGAAGTTACTATTTGGCGAAACGATCGAGTTCATACCCAACGTTACGAACGGGGTGCTGCGGTAAATGAATTAACGTCTACTCCGAGTAAAGAAAACCGCACTGGAACTCGCATTAACTTCAAGCCAGATGCACAAATTTTTACTACCGTTACCGAGTTTGACTACAGTACTATATCCAGCCGTTTGCGAGAGTTGGGCTATCTGAATGCGGGTGTAAGAATTTCATTTACAGATAACCGTTTGGAATTGCTTAAAAGCGATACTCCGCATGTTGAAGTTTATGAGTATAAAGGCGGAATTAAAGAATATGTAGCTTATATGAATGCCGATAAACAGGCGCTGCATGAAGAAATAATTTATGTCCAAGGCGAACGCAATAACGTACAGGTAGAAGTGGCGTTGCAGTGGTGCGTTGATGCTTATTCAGATAGTTTGCTGGGCTTTGCCAATAATATCCGTACCGTTGATGGTGGTACGCACCTTGAAGGTTTAAAAACAGTTCTGACTCGTACTTTAAATAGCGTCGCTCGCAAACGTAACAAGATTAAAGAGAACGAATCGAACCTCAGCGGCGAACACGTGCGCGAAGGTTTAACGGCAGTAATTTCGGTTAAAGTACCAGAACCGGAATTTGAAGGACAAACTAAGACAAAATTGGGTAATACCGAAGTTCGGGGAATCGTTGATTCTTTTGTGGGAGAAGCTCTCAACGAGTATCTAGAATTTAACCCTAACGTTGTAGATACCATTTTAGAGAAAGCAATTCAGGCATTTAAAGCCGCAGAAGCTGCCCGTCATGCGCGGGAATTGGTACGCCGCAAATCGGTGTTGGAATCTTCACCATTACCCGGTAAGTTAGCAGATTGTTCTTCTCGCGATCCAGCTGAATCAGAAATCTATCTTGTGGAAGGGGATTCTGCGGGGGGAAGTGCCAAACAAGGGCGCGACAGACGCTTCCAAGCGATTCTTCCTTTGCGCGGTAAAATTCTCAACATTGAGAAAACCGACGACAGCAAAATCTACAAAAATAACGAAATTCAATCTCTAATCACCGCATTAGGCTTGGGTGTTAAAGGTGAAGAATTCGATTCAACACAGCTTCGATATCACCGCATCATTATCATGACTGATGCTGACGTTGATGGAGCGCACATCCGGACTTTATTATTGACTTTCTTCTATAGATATCAGAAAGCTTTAGTTCAAGAAGGTTTTATTTACATCGCTTGTCCGCCTTTATACAAAGTAGAACGGGGACGCAATCATTACTATTGCTATAGCGATCGCGAATTACAAAACCTAGTTACCAATGAGTTTCCCCAAAACGCTAACTATACCATCCAAAGATTTAAGGGTTTGGGTGAAATGATGGCAACTCAACTTTGGGATACTACCATGAATCCTGAATCCCGCACCTTAAAAAGAGTGGAAATTGAAGATGCGGCAGAAGCCGACCGAATTTTCACAATTTTGATGGGCGATCGCGTTGCACCTCGTCGCGAATTTATCGAGACTCACAGTTCTAAACTTGACCTGATAGATTTGGATATTTAATATCTACTTTATTTCAAGTTCCAAATTATTTATTGTTATTAGCGATCGTTTTGTAGCTTTTACCAGCTTTAAATTACCGATCGCTTTTTGTTGTCTATAAAAATAAATCCAACCGTTTGTAGTTAGGCTTTAAAAAAATATTTTACTGCTTTACTGTTCCAGTATATAAATTATAATTTATACTTCTATTTAAGAAAAACTACTATATGTAGTTTCCTTAACTTAATGGCTATAATCGCACAACATAATTTCTTCAAACCTTATATTAAATAGGTAAAAACGTAAATTTGTCAATCTTCCGGAAGACGTAAGGTGAAAGATGAACAGAATTTCGAGCATAATGCCTTTATAGTTTTTTAAAACTATCTTACTTAAGGCAGGTTTTGAGTATATATTACTGAGTTCAAATTCCTACAGAAGTAAAATTATTTCTCAGGGAATTAAAAAAACCGAATTGTAAAGTATACTGTCTTTTACTGAGATGGCTGCTTGTGACAACTTTTGCAATTGTTCTATGCAATAAGGGTGTTAAATAAGTGTTAAGTCGATAATCTTAAACGTCAAACTCGAATGAAATTGATTAGAATATCGATGTATCAATCAATGAAATTTTGTCAATAATCTTAAGGCTGAAATTTGAATGGTGCGCTAAGGTGTAGTTATAAGCTAATGGATTTAATCAACCGGGTTGCAAAGCTTGAAAGAGTAATGTTGCAATTTGTTTGTATTTTCTAGCCAAAAAAACCCAATCCAAGGTATAAGTCTTGTTACTTACGATTTTGTCCTATCAAAGCATGTTTTTATCTGAGGATAAAAAGTGTTTGGACTCTGCGTATTTCAAGCTTTTAGGAGAGGATGTTTTTTAACAAAGTACTCCAAGGACGCAGCAGTCGCGATAAATTATCACTTAAATTCATTCAGAATTATAAAGTACTGGTAATTGAGCGGTTAATTATGTTGCAAATAACACCTCTAATTAAATAAAACTCAGGTGTATCCAAGTTCTTTTACATTAAAAAGACCGTGTAATTTCTGTAAATTTAGAAAAAAATTACACAATATACCTACAGTCTTCAAGGTGTTTTTGCTAAAACAGACCATTAACAAGTCTATAACTTTATGGATACGGCATGATGATAGTGCAATTTCTGTGAAACAGGCTACAATCGGAACAGTCTTTCTGGAAAATCTTACCCAAGTCGTATTACTTTATATGTAATGAGTAAGTTGATAACCGGAAAGTTTAATTTTTCCCAAATCAAGTCGAAAGTTTTAAGTAACGATATTAATCATGGTGTTAACTTTTCACAACGTTATAAGTGACTCACCTTCTTCGTATTACTTAATTTATGCAACGCGGTTTTTTCCCGCCTTGGGAATAAGCAGCTTGTTGTCTAAATTTTGTTACCGGGGGTATTAGTTCAAACAGGAAACTGTGACTAATAAGAGAAACTTAAAAACGGAAGTTGAAAAGCGGGCGATCGCCCTTTGATTAATAGAAACGTCTTTCTAGCTGTATAGCTAACAGCACTAAGCACGGAAAACACCACCTAGAATAATTGATTCTGCAAGGAGCATGAGGAACGCGGCATGAACCAGGCTAACAACGTACTCGAAAATATTTATCAACCGAATCTAGGAGTGATAAATCCGCCCGAGATCGAGTTAGAACTCTTAATCGAAGAAGATGAAGACGAAGAAGAAGATTTAGTTACGAATGAAGGCGAAGACGAAGAATTTACAGAATCTGCATCTGGTGGCGTAGCGAAGGCAGCAAAAGCTGCTAAAGGTCGTCGTCGGACTCAAGCAAAGAAAAAACACTACACAGAAGATTCGATTCGCCTGTATTTACAGGAAATTGGTAGAATTCGCCTTCTACGAGCAGACGAAGAAATTGAATTGGCACGTAAAATTGCCGATTTGCTTGAATTGGAAAGAGTAGGCGACAGACTCGTGCAGCAGTTGGAACGCCAACCCCAAGAGAGCGAATGGGCAGAAGCGGTGCAATTACCTTTGCAAAAATTCCGCTATCGCCTTCACGTCGGACGTAGGGCGAAAGACAAAATGGTTCAATCCAACCTGCGCCTTGTAGTTTCGATTGCTAAGAAATACATGAATCGCGGCTTATCTTTCCAAGATTTGATTCAGGAAGGTAGTCTTGGTTTGATTCGCGCTGCGGAAAAGTTCGATCATGAAAAAGGCTATAAGTTTTCTACCTACGCTACATGGTGGATTCGTCAGGCTATAACTCGTGCGATCGCCGATCAATCTCGGACGATTCGTCTACCAGTTCACCTTTACGAAACCATCTCTCGCATTAAGAAAACTACCAAGCTACTTTCTCAAGAAATGGGACGCAAACCCACCGAGGAAGAAATAGCTACTCGTATGGAAATGACTATTGAAAAGCTGAGATTTATTGCAAAATCCGCTCAGCTACCAATTTCTTTAGAAACTCCCATCGGTAAAGAAGAAGATTCCCGTTTGGGTGACTTTATTGAGTCGGATGGCGAAACACCAGAAGACCAAGTTTCTAAGAGTTTATTACGCGAAGACCTCGAAAAAGTCTTAGATAGTCTCAGCCCTCGCGAACGCGATGTTCTCAGACTGCGCTATGGTTTAGACGATGGTCGCATGAAAACTCTTGAAGAGATTGGACAAATTTTTAACGTAACTCGCGAACGTATTCGTCAGATTGAAGCAAAAGCGCTTCGTAAGTTGCGCCACCCCAATCGTAACAGCGTTCTTAAAGAATATATTCGCTAGTAAATTATTTTTATTCAGTCGTTTGTGATTATTAGTTAATAACAAGCGACTATAAAAAGACCTGGGAGACAATTAGTACTCTCAGGTCTTTATTTATAAAATAAAATTAAATTTTCAATATCCTATGATTAAAAACTTATCAAACTCCAGTCGGTTTAAAGCCCGGTGAGAATGTTAAAGGATACCCCAGAAGTGTAAAAAACCTTCACCAGAAAAAAGTTCAATCAAAGCAGCAGCCAAAAAACCAATCATTGCTAAACGACCGTTCCAAATTTCTGCTTGAGGAGTAAAGCCCCAGCGCCAAGCATTACGTTCTTCAAGTGTTGCAATAGGTGTTTTAGTTGAATCTATCATAGTTACTACTCCAAGCTGAATTTCTAATTATTCTTTACCTTTTGTAATATTATAGAATATTTATTTCAATAGATACAATTGTTTACAAAATAAATATAACAATATGTTGACATTAATAGAGCTTTACGATATGAATATCAACCATATTCTTTATGAAAAGTAAAAAAGTTTGTAGTAAGGGTTTTAACCCTTTCTTTAGAGAAGGCGCATTCCTTACTACGAACCCAATTATTGTTCGCGGGCAATTTCGTGAACCGTAACAATTTTTTCATCGCGGCTGAGTTCTACAACCTGTTCGCCCTTATCGTTTTTATTTAATAAAGGTACGCTTTCTCCATCCAAACGTACTACTCGTTGATTGCTCGTGACAAGCGCTATTTCAGTTTCCGGTTTAACTAATGCTATACCCGCAAGGTTATCGGTTGGAGGATCGAACTTAAATGCTTGAGCGCCCAAATCGCCGCGATTGGCTAATTTCAACTTACTTGCATTGAGTTGTTTGGCATATCCGGATTGAGTAACCAACAACAAATTATGATTTTTACTAAAGCTTGTACAGCCAACAATCTGATGTTGTCTACCTACGCGCAATGCCTGTAAACCAACAGCAGTACGCCCCATGCAGGGAAGTTGGGCATCATTCACCTCAAAATGTAGTAGTCTGCCACCGGAACTAGCTAAAATTAAATGTTCGCCCTTATTAACAAACTGAGTTAATAACAATTCGTCATTATCCTTGAGTTTTATAACAGTAACTCCACGACGAGTTATGTTAATCAATTCTTCTGCCGATAAACGTTTTATACGTCCTTGTTTGGTTAAAAGAACTACATCTGTATTAGTTGCATTTTCTGGAATTACAAAACGACTGACAATAGATTCGTTTTGGCTTTGAGCTGTCGAAGTTAATAAAGTAATCAACGGTGTTCCCCGCGCCGATCGCCCAGTTGTAGGAGGAATATCTTTTACCTGTAACGGGTAAACTTTACCACCGTTAGTCACAACTAGTAAGTCTTTGAGCGTATCAGTCTCCGAAGATTGAATAATGAAATCGTAATCTGGAATTCCGTTTGTCTTTCCACCGTTTTTTGCAGATGAACTAGTGCGTCGCACGTAGCCGCGTTGTGAAAATTCTAATACTACATCTTCAACAGGTACCTGTAATTCTATACTCTCAACTTTGGATTTAGAATTTTTATCTTTTTGACTGCCTTTATTCTTCTGTCGGGCAAATGCTTTATTATCTGGCTTTTCTACAAATTTACTGCGTCGCTTATCGTTATAAGAGCGTTTTAAACTCCGCAAATCTTTTTTAAGACTTTTAAGTAATTCTTTGCGATCGTCGAGTAAGTTACGTAACGTATTAATTCTGGTTTCAAGTTCCTCGGACTCTTGCTCTAACTTTTGTCGCTCCATACCAGTAAGGCGACGTAAAGGCATAGCTAAAATTTCATCTGCCTGTACTTCACTTAATTCCAGTCTACTTACAAGGCTAACTTTAGCAGTAGAACCATCGGGAGCCTGTCGCAAAATCTCGATAACTTCATCTACTTGGGAAAGTGCGGTAAGTAAACCCGATACTAGATGCAGCCTACTTTCTGCTTTACCTAATTCATAAGAGTAGCGACGGTTGAGAGTTTGTTCGCGGAAATCCAAAAACTCTTGCAGTAATTCACGCAAACTTAACTGGCGCGGTTGTCCGTCAATTATCCCTAAAAGAATTGCCCCAAAAGTAGTTTGCAGCGCAGTTTGGTGATACAAATAGTACAAAACTTCCGCTGGAGTAGCATCGCGCTTTAACTCAATAACTACACGCATTCCATCGCGATCGCTTTCATCGCGGATGTCAGCAATTCCAGTTAACCGCCCTTGATTGACTGAATCGGCAACTTTTTCAATCCAACCCGCCTTATTTACTTGATAAGGTAATTCTGTAATCACAATTGCGGTGCGTTGTTTGTTACCACGTCCGGTAGGAACTTCCTCGATGTTCGCAACTCCGCGCAATAAAATACCACCTTTACCCGTGGTGTATGCTTCGCGAATACCATCTTTTCCAACAATTTCTCCGCCAGTGGGAAAATCAGGTCCGGGGATAATTTTAAATAACTTTTCGTCAGTTAAATCGGGGTTGTCAATTAAAGCAATCAACCCATCAACTACTTCGCCTAAATTATGCGGTGGAATATTCGTAGCCATTCCCACAGCAATCCCGGCACAACCATTAAGCAACAAAAACGGTAGCTGCGCGGGTAAAACTGTTGGTTCCTGCTGAGAATTATCAAAGTTGCCGATAAATTCTACGGTTTCTTCGCCAATTTCGGCGAGCATTCCCTCATGGCTAATAGGTGCCAGACGAGTCTCCGTGTAGCGCATTGCCGCCGGAGGATCGTTATCTACACTACCAAAGTTTCCGTGTCCTCCCAACAAAGGATAACGGCAAGAAAATGACTGTACTAAACGCACTAGAGCATCATAAACCGATTGGTCGCCGTGGGGGTGATATTTACCTAGCACGTCTCCAACGACACGAGCGCATTTTCTATAAGGTCTATCCGGAGTTAAACCGAGTTCGTGCATGGCGTACAAAATACGCCGATGAACCGGCTTTAAGCCATCGCGTACATCGGGTAACGCCCGCCCCACGATTACACTCATGGCATATTCAAGATAAGACCTTTGCATTTCCGTATGCAAGGCTGTAGTGATTACCTGTCCCGTCGAGAGAAGGTTTAACTGTTTTGCCATGAGTTTTTTCCCTGAACTTTAACTACACAAATATTGTCGTAACCAATAAAAGCAGTAACCTTACTTGTAACGAATGAAATGCCGTGCATCACAAAATCTTGATATTAATGTCTTCCTTACAACGGTAGTATTATCCTTGTTGACATTGTTGACAAGGATACAAATTAATTTTTTGAATTTAGACACGCAGAACCGTGTGCTATCTTCAATCGTCTATCCCCCACACATAAAAGCGTGATTTATTCCTATGAAAACTGTTTTGATTGTCGAAGACGATCTTGTTAATGCCCGCGTTTTTTCCAAAATTTTAACCAAACGCGGAGGTTTAGATGTTAAACACACTGAAAATGTAGACGAAGTAATGAAAATTGCCCAAGCCAAAGAAGCAGACATTATTTTGATGGATGTTTCTCTCTCTAGAAGCGTTTACGAAGGTAAATCTGTTGATGGTATCAAGATTACACAAATGCTGAAATCTGACCCCCAAACAGCAACATTACCTATTATTTTGGTCACAGCCCACGCAATGGAAGGCGATCGCGAAAGCTTTCTCAAACAAAGTGGCGCTGATGGTTATATTTCTAAACCTGTGGTAGATCACCAACAGTTTGTTGAACAAATCATCGCCCTACTTCCCAAAGACAACAACGCTTCTTAAAAAAAACAATACCCGAAGGTGTCAGTCGCCCATCAAAATAGCTGGGCTACTGCTAACCTTCACAATATATATGTACTATTAGATGCACTTTTAAGCAATAGCGATCGGCTTCACATTAATAGCGAGCAAACTGAGTAAAGGTAAAAAAAGTACCAATCCCGCTATTAATCTTACTGAATTTGAAACTATTGTCCGGCAGGTTCTCCAAGGGGTTGTTCATTTAAGGCAGCTTGAATGCTAGGTAATTCTAGAAATTTTTTGGTATCAGAGAGTAAACGATTACCCCAAAGATTTTCCTTGAGAAAATCTAAATTAGCATAACGTTGGTCGAGCTTGAGGGCGGCTTCTCCCATTGCCAAACCTCTTTGGCGATCGTCTTTGCTGCCTCTAGTGTATAAAGCAACAGCTAGTGCCAGTTGAGGTTCTGCGGCTGGTTGTTTAGCATTGTTGGCTTTAGAAATAGCTTGCTGCCATTGATTTATAGCATTTTTGATATCGCCTTGTTCGTACATAATTAATCCAATGTTGTTAACAGCAGGCCAAAAATCTTCCTTGTAAACAACAGACCTTTTGTACTCGATAATAGCTTGAGGTAATTTACCCAGCATATAGTAAGCATTGCCTAAATCAAATAACCCTTCTGGGTCTTTAGGATTTATCTTTAAACCGGCATTGTATTGCTCAATTGCCGATTGGTATTTTTGCTGTTGAAAATAAGCAGAACCTAAAGCAAAATAAGTCTCGGCATTTTTAGCATTAAGTCTCTGTGCTTTTTGTAAAGAAGTAATGGCTTTATCAAGCTCTTTAGATTGTAAATATAATCCCCCTAAAAGAAACCATACTTTGTCACTGTTGGGAGCAAGTTGAGTAGCCAGACGTGCCCGTGGCATTGCCAAATCAAACTGACGAAATTGTGCAAGTTGTGCGGCTTCCTGCGCTAGAACTAACCCTTGTTGTTCTAACTTTGCTGCATCAAGTTGCACGGTGTGAGGTACTAATGCTTGGGCATTTACCTTGGGAGATACGCTTAAAAAGCTACACAGAAATAGAAAAGAAATTAATCCAACTCGTTTAGGCACACTACCGCCTCTTTGCCACATATTATTAAAGAATCTTTCAGATAGCTTAAACCATCTGGGCTGTTGATGACAGCTAAATTTTTCAGTCATTTGTTTTTTCGTATCGTACATTTGTTGCGTCAGAATACATTTAAGTTACATTGCACTGAGGGGAGTGATTAGTCATGACTAAAGTCACCCCTAATGGTGAAGTCATATTTAAACCCAAAAGGTTACTATAAAAGAAGTTAAACAAATACAAGCCGTCATCGAGAAAGTATCTTTTTCATTTGATATGAAATGCCTCGCGCGAAGGTAAATAGTTAAATATTGGTTTACACTTGGCAAACCAAACATCTTAACGGTAAGACTTTGCTTCAAACTATCAGTTCCGGATACGGCATATCCCACTCTACTTTACCCAAACTCCTGACAATATTTATCGCTGCCTTATGGCTACACCCATAGAAATTCCCGTAATCGGTAAAGTGAAACGATTACCTCGCTGGTTATTTGCTTTATTTGCAGCAGGGGTTATAGTTGCTGGTGCAACGACTACCTATATTTTTGTTAATCGAGCAACAAACAAACAAGACATAACAGAAATTACTGTTCCTGCTGAAGAAAAAAATGTCACTTTACTCCTGAATGCTAGCGGAAAAATTGTGCCAGTTCAAAACGTGAACATTAGTCCTAAAAGCCCCGGTACAGTTACCCAATTGTATGTAGAACAAGGCGACAAAGTAACGCTTGGGCAAATTCTCGCCAGAATGGATAGTGCAGATATTCAGGCAAGAATATTACAAGCTCGTGCGAACTTAGCGCAACAGAAAGCAAAATTAGATCAAGCTAAAGCTGGTTCCCGTCCCCAAGAAATTAGCCAAGCCAAGGCGCGTTTAGCACAAGCACAAGCTCAATTAGCTGCGGCTCGTTCGGGAAATCGTCCCCAAGAAATTGCTCAGGCTCAGGCACAAGTAGACGCTGCTAGAGCAAGAGTAGATTTAAGCAACGAACGAGTCAGACGTTACCGCAGCTTGTACGCTCAAGGAGCAATTGAAAAAGACAAATTAGACCAATTTGTGAGCGAAAATAGTACCGCTCAAGCCAACTTACTCGAAGCGCAAAAAAGATTAGCTTTATTAAAAAGCGGCAGTCGCCCTGAAGAAATCGCTCGACTCGAAGCAGCAGTAGCAGAAGCACGCGCTCAATTGCAGTTGTTAGAAAGTGGTTCCCGCCCACAAGAAATTGAGAGTGCAGCAGCAGCAGTTAGTGCAGCCCAAGCACAGTTAAAAACAGAGCAAGTAAATCTAGATAACACAATTATTCGCGCTCCATTTCCAGGTATTATCACGCAAAAATTTGCCAATATCGGAGCATTTGTTACGCCTACAACTTCCGCTTCTACCAGCGCCTCAGCGACATCTAGTTCCATAGTTGCCCTTGCACGAGGATTAGAAATATTAGCAAACGTCCCCGAAGCCGACATTAGCAAAATCAAAGTTGGACAGCAAGTAGACATCGTTGCCGACGCTTATCCCGACCAAGTTTTTAAAGGAGAAGTACGTTTAATTGCTCCTGAAGCCGTCAACGAACAAGGGGTAACATTGTTTCAAGTACGAGTTGCAATTAATACAGGTCTAGACAAACTGCGTTCCGGCTTAAACGTAAACTTGACCTTTTTAGGCGATGATGTCAACGCCTTATGGGTACCAACAGTTGCGATCGTCACAGAAAAAGGTCAAACAGGCGTATTAGTACCCGATAAAAACAATAAAGCAAAATTTAGCGAAGTCACAATTGGCTCCCAAGTAGGAAACGAAACTCAAATATTATCCGGATTGCAAAAAGGCGATCGCATTTTTACCAGCCCTCCAAATGATTACAAAATCCAGAAAAAGTTAGAAAAAAGTAGTGAGTAATGAGCATGGGAGAGGGGGAGAGGGGGAAGAGGGGGTAGAGGGGGTAGAGGGGGTAGAGGGGGTAGAGGGGGTAGATAATTTTTAACTCATAACTCCTAACTCATAACTCCTAACTCCTAACTCCTAACTCCTAACTCATAACTCCTAACTCATAACTCCTAACTCCTAACTCCTAACTCCTAACTCATAACTCCTAACTCATAACTCCTAACTCATAACTCCTAACTCCTAACTCCTAACTCCTAACAACTAACAACTAACACCTAATACATGAACTTTCTAGAAAGCGTGCAAATGGCGGGTACAACCCTGCTATCAAATAAATTACGTAGTGCCCTTACCATGTTAGGCATTGTTATTGGTAATGCTTCGGTAATTGCCATGATTGGTATTGGTGAAGGGGGACAAAAGTTTGTTAACAAACAGTTGGAATCTCTCGGACCAAATGTACTATTTGTAATTCCAGGAAATCAAGAAACTCAGCGGATTAGTTTTGATATTCCTAGAACCTTGGTATTGGCAGATGCTCAAGCTGTTGCAACTCAAGTTCCAACAGTAGCGGGAGTTGCACCGGAGTTAAATCGAAGGTATGTGGTGACTTATGGTAATAGAAATACCGATGTCAATATCATTGGCACTACTCCGGGTTTTCCATTTGTGCGGGATTTTGAAGTTGCCAAAGGACGGTTTTTTAATGAAATAGATATTAAACGCAGCAATCAAGTAGTTGTACTAGGTGCCGATTTAGCAGAAAAACTTTTCGCTAGTACCAATCCTTTAGGAAAGCAAATACGAATTAAAAATACCAGCTTTCAAATTATTGGAACTTTAGTTGGTAAAGGTTCGGGATTGGGTGGTGCTAATTACGATGAAGCAGCATTAATACCTATCACAACTTCAGCAAACCGACTTGTAGGAAAAAATTCTCCCTACGGAATTGCCCTAGATTATCTTGTAATTTCTGCAATTAATGGTGATAGTGTAGATGCCGCAGAATTTCAAATTAGGAATTTATTGCGTTTGCGACACAAAACAATTGGTGAAGATGATTTTACCGTTCGTTCCCAGAAAGATGCCCAAGCTACAGTCGGGCAAATAACCGGCGCGTTAACAATTATGCTAGCTGCGATCGCAAGTATTTCCTTGTTTGTCGGCGGCATCGGCATCATGAATATTATGCTTGTTTCCGTTACCGAACGCACTCAAGAAATCGGATTAAGAAAAGCAATTGGTGCGACTCAGCAAGATATCTTATTACAGTTCACGATCGAAGCAGTAATTGTTTCAGCGGCTGGCGGTTTAATTGGTACTGCGGTTGGAGTTGGCGGCATTTTCTTAGTAGCAGCTTTTAGTCCGTTAGAAGCCGGAATTTCAAGTGTGGCAATTATTTCCGCCGTTGGCGTTTCTGGCGCGATCGGTTTATTTTTCGGCATAATTCCCGCACGTCGCGCCGCCAAACTCGACCCAATTGTAGCTTTAAGAAGCGCTTAAATAAGTTAGGAGTTAAGAGTTAAGAGTTAAGAGTTAAGTAGGTTGGCTTTGAAAA
The DNA here is from genome assembly GCA_965234645.1 of Rivularia sp. (in: cyanobacteria). GTDB lineage: Bacteria > Cyanobacteriota > Cyanobacteriia > Cyanobacteriales > Nostocaceae > Rivularia. The sequence continues at coordinate 3,740,441 of OZ248344.1, forward strand.
TTGTAATTATGAAGAGGGAGTAGGGATTAGGGAGTAGGCAGTAGGAACAATATTTTCAAGCCAATTTACATTCTGTAACATAGTTGGGTTTATTTGTACCGACTTACTTAAGAGTTAGGAGTTAAGAGTTAAAAGTTAATAATGGGGTATTGGACATTGAGAGAAATTTGAACCTTTAATTTTTAACTATTAATTTCTTTAATTTAAAATCCGAAATAAATACATCTGTTGTTAAAATCTAAAACTTCAAATATTACAACTCCTAACTCCTAACTCCTAACTCCTAACTCCTAACTCCTAACTCCTAACTCCTAACTCCTAACTCCTAATTCCTAACTCCTAACTCCTAACTCCTAATTCCTAACTCCTAACTCCTAACTCCTAACTTATGGCTAACATAATTCGCTTAGAAGATATTTTTAAAATTTACGGTAGCGGGGCAACTGAGGTAAAAGCACTGTCGGATGTAAATTTGACTGTAGAAGAAGGCGAATATTGTTCGATTATGGGACCTAGTGGTTCTGGTAAGTCTACGGCTATGAATATTATCGGTTGTTTAGATCGTCCTACGTCGGGAAAATATTATTTAGATAATGTGGATGTGGCGCAAATGGATGATACCCAATTGGCACATACTCGCAATAAAAAATTAGGTTTTGTTTTTCAGCAATTTCACTTATTACAGCAACTTACAGCATTAGAAAATGTCATGCTACCGATGCTTTACGCTGGCGTATCTAATTCCGAAAGACGAGATAGAGGAATTGAAGCGTTGAAAAGAGTTGGTTTAGAAAACCGCTTGAATAATAAACCCAATCAGCTATCGGGTGGACAACAGCAACGTGTGGCGATCGCCCGTGCTATTGTCAATCGTCCAGTTGTAATCTTAGCCGATGAACCTACTGGCGCACTTGACTCGCACACAACTCAAGAAGTATTAGATATTTTTACCCAGCTTAATAGTACGGGAATTACCGTAGTGATGGTAACTCACGAATCAGAAGTTGCACGTCAAACACGACGTATCGTTTGGTTTCGCGACGGCGAAGTTATCCACTCAAATTTAACTGCGGATGATTTGAATACTGTTGCAGTATCTTGATCGGGTTAAAGGTCAAAGGTCAAAGGTTAAAGGTTAAAGGTTAAAGGTTAAAGGTTAAAGGTCAAAGGTTAAAGGTTAAAGGTTAAAGGTCAAAGCTTTTTTATTCTTAAATAATTCTTAAATGCTACAGCACAATGCCGGGTAAATGAAGTACAACACTAGAATCCAAAACAACTTTAAAGAAGGATTGTGTTTAGTTATCGGAATCAAAATTTTAGAAAAATCGTTCACATCGATATGGATGCTTTTTACGCTTCGGTAGAGCAACGGGATAACCCGGAATATCGAGGCAAACCCTTGGTAGTTGGTGGTTCTCCCGATCGACGCGGAGTGGTGGCAGCTGCTAGTTATGAAGCAAGAAAATTTGGCATACATTCAGCCATGCCATCAAAATTAGCCGTTGCAAAATGTCCGAATGTTATATTTGCAAAACCAAGATTTGATATTTACCGAGCAATATCGGTTCAAATTCACGATATTTTTAGACGCTACACTGATACATTTGAACCAGTTGCCTTGGATGAAGCCTACCTCGACGTTACCGAAAATAAGCAGCGATTACCCTACGCTTCGACAGTTGCCCGACATATCCGAGCCGAGATATTCCAACAAACCAACCTTACCGCGTCGGCTGGGGTTTCTATCAATAAGTTCTTAGCAAAGATGGCATCGGGTATGAATAAGCCAAATGGCATGACGGTAATTTTACCAGAAGATGCTGAAACATTTGTAGAAGCATTACCCATTGAAAAGTTCCACGGCATTGGTAAAGTGACTGCCGCTAAAATGCACGATCTAAATATTAAAACTGGGGCTGATTTGAAAGAGCGCAAACTTGAATTTTTAGTCCGGCAGTTTGGGAAATCTGGTAATTATTACTACAACATTGCTAGAGCAAAAGATAACCGAGCGGTTGAGGCGAATCGTATCCGTAAGTCAATCGGGGCAGAAAATTCATTTGCCCAGGATTTGAGCGATAAAACAGCAATATTACAAGAACTCGAACAAATTGCTCGGACGCTTCATAAACGAATTGAGAAACATCAAGCTGCGGGTAGGACTTTGACTTTGAAAGTAAAGTTTTCTGATTATCAACAAATCACGCGCTCTCGTACTTTGGGAAATAGTATTAATAGTTTAGATGCGATTATTACTGAAGCTTCCTCATTATTTAAAACGATTGAGGTGGAAGATAAAGGTATTCGGCTGTTGGGGATTTCGCTATCTAATCTTGATAATAAAAAGCAACTGGAAATAGTTCAACTATCATTGTTTAAATAAAAATATGTGTTTAGAGGTGTAGTTGTGAAACCAAACCAACTTGACTTATTTAAAGACACAGCGAACCAAAACATCTAATAAGCTAGAACTAAAGCCCCCCTTCAATAAGGGGGGTTGGGGGGATCTCAATGATGTCTGGAACACTATATTTTCTGTTGTCGCTGCGTAAGTTCTGTAAGCGTTGGAACGTACACGATTGTAAAGATTACATCACTTCCGACCGGGATTTACACTACCGTTACAAGTTAAAAACTACGATAAACATTGGCTTTTGCGAAAAAAACGGTAGCAGTTGGAGTAAGCATTAATACAGAAGTGGCGCAGTCCGTTTAACAAAGAAATATGACGGGTGTGGGGATAACCTTTTAGGTGAAGCAGACAAAATATATTACAAAAGTTGTATTTTTACATATATTTGTAACTAAAAGTCTAGCAATTATGCAGAATTTCGATAGCAACTCGTATTTATTAATTTTAGGCTCGATATATACTTGTCATTGCTTTTTCATATATTATGAACAATCAAGTATTACAAGCTCGCTACCAAATCAGTCGCGAACTCAGTCAGAAAGCTTCTAGGCAAACATTTTTAGCACAAGATATTTATTCTCAAGATTTAGTCATCATCAAGATTTTGCAATTCGACCGAGATTTCCAGTGGAACGATCTTAAATTATTTGAACGAGAAGCCAACACCTTAAGAAATCTTAACCATCCTGCTATTCCTAAATATCTAGATTATTTTGAAGTAGATGAGGATAATATTCATGGCTTTGCCTTGGTTCAAACTTATATTGATGCTCCATCTTTAGAAGCTACAATTCAACAACAACGAAAATTTACTGAAGCAGAGTTAGTTGAACTAGCAGAAAAACTTTTAAACATTTTAATTTATCTTCACGAGCAAATTCCGCCAATAATTCATCGAGATATTAAGCCGAGTAATATTCTACTTACCAATCGTTCTGGTAATAGTATTGGTGATGTTTATTTAGTAGATTTTGGCTCGGTACAAACTGTAGCAAGTAAGAATGAGGGTACGATTACTATTGTTGGTAGTTATGGTTATATTCCCCTAGAACAATTTGGCGGACAAACGACTATGGCTTCCGATCTATATAGCTTAGGTATGACCCTAATTTATCTGATTACAGGAGTTCACCCAGCCGAATTGACTCAAGTTGATGGACGGGTTAAGTTTAATAGCAGCAATATTAGTAGCAAGTTTACCAAATGGTTAGAAAAGCTCAGTCATCCTTATCTTGGTAAACGTTTTGATTCGGCTCCCTCAGCACTAACTGCTCTCAAATCAAAAGATGGTAGCTATGGAGATTGTCTTCATCTTAAACCTGCTAATAGCAAAATTAAGTTGTACCGCGATCGCGAAAAATTAGAAATAATATATCAAGACTTGGACTTGAATGATGCCGGTTCTAAATTTGGAATAGGCTGTATTTTAAACGTATTTGTGATAATAATTAGTATCAATATCCCTAATGGGTTCTACGTATTTTTTGGATTTATGATTTTCCAAATCTTATTTAGCCATATCTACTTAAAATTTTTAGCAAAGCCTTATTATCGCATTGTAGCGATTGATTTGAATAACTCAATAAAAACGGGTATTTCCCGCGATCGAGAATTAGCAAAAATTAAATGGTTCAAACAATCCTCACCAACTAAATACATAGACCTTTTGGCATATAATCCTGGATACACTTTTAATAGGTATTTAGATGAAACTGGAACAGTAATCAAAAGGGGCACGGTAACAATAAATCCTCAATTATCTATTCATGCAGGTCAACTTGAATATACCGTTGGGAATCCAAAATCAAAACTACTAACTCAAGCAGAGTTGTGGTGGTTGGGACAAGAATTAAGTGATTTTCTAGGTCTAGAATTACAAATAATTTATCCAACTCCGAAATTACCACCAGAACCACAGTGTGCTAGTGGAGGGTGTTAATTAAATGTTAATGAATAGAGCAATAATGACACCAATAGAAGCAGATTTGTACAAGCGGATTTGTGACTTTAAATTAGATCCACCGTCAGCTATTTTCCCTTTTTCAGCTAAACTATCTTGGGAATATCAGTGGACGGGAATATATACCTATCGGGTAATCCAAGAATATAAAAAATTCGTTTTCTTAGCTATGGTTGCCGATCATATTGTCTCTCCTCCTACCGCAATCGATCGCGTATGGCATTTACATTTGCTTTATACTCATTCTTATTGGGATGAATTTTGTGACAAAGTTCTTAAGAAGCCGCTTCATCATTCTCCTAGTTTAGGAGGTAAATCGGAAGGTTTAAAATATCGTTTTTATTATACGCAAACGTTAGAAACTTACCACAAATATTTTGGTACACCACCGTCAGATATTTGGCACAATCCAAAACTAAGAAGTGAAAAATTAACATATCAATGGATCGATCGCAATCAATTCTGGATTATTCCTAAGCTAACCAACTTAAGAAAAATCTTACTTAATGCAATAGCTGAATGTTTGAATAAAAGAAACAACAATTTATAAATAAAAATATCAACACGATCGATGATAATTATCGTATTTATGAAGTAGCAACACTATCTAAAACTAATATAAAAAACAACTCCGCGCTTTCATAATTTGAAAACATCGATGTTAAGTCTAGCTTGAAAATAGGGAGTAGGGAGTAGGAAGTAGTAAAGAGTTTTTTTCATGTTTTGTTGTGGGATTTTGCTACGATCGAGTGTCTAGCCAAAGTTTTTCCTACATTGGAAACCAAAAAGATCGCCGGAGCATCCCAATTTTTGAAAAATATTCGGTAAGTTGTTACGCATTTAGTTTGTATAACTTGTTACGCATTTAATTTGTATAATACTAGCGAGCAAGATGCTCGCACTACAATATTTTCAAATTTTCGCATTATACAATTTAGCTGCACATCAGCTTAATACTAGCGAGCAAGATGCTCGCACTACAAAATTAAAAATTTGGGATGCTCCCAAGACTACACTTTTCGAGTCAGGTTTTTTTCGGTAATCTTGTACTGCTACGGGAATAACTCCGGTGGTTTTTCTCCCAATGCCTAATTCTTAACAAATATTCTTCACCACTTCCACCAACTCTCTGGGATGATGAATTAAGTAATCTGGATTTTCCTTAGTTAATGCTTCTTCTGAATTAAAACCCCAAGTCACGCTACAAACTTTAACATGAGCTTTTCTTGAGGCTTCAATATCTCTGGTTTCATCCCCTACATATAGAACTTCTTCAGTTTTGATCTGTTTTTGCCTCAAGACATTATTAATTACTCTATTTTTCCCAAAAATTGTGACTCCGGGATGAATAAACTCGAACAGGTTATCTAAATTATTGACTTTGAGAAACTCTTCGACGTTACCTTTAGAATTAGAAGTTATAATACCTAATCTATTTCCATTGTCTTTGAGTTCTATTAAAGCTTCTTTAATTCCTGGGATCGGTTTTAATTCGGGAATTTTATTGCTTAACTCTCTCTTAACCTTCTTAAGCAGAAAAGGTATTTTGAATAAAGGAACCCCAGAATACTTAAAAATTTCTCTAGAAGTTAAATTTTTGAGTATCAGAAGTTCTTCTGGAGCAATTTGTGCGTAACTAAACTCTACAGCTAAACTATTGGCAATACTTACTAAGGCATCTAACGTATCCGCGATCGTGCCATCAAAATCAAAAATAATTACTTTCTGGATCATTCTTTCGGTTGACGTGATGCTTCAAGATTAGCACGGGCATTTCTTCGTAACATTTTTGGCTTGATTCGCCGTAATGCCGATGCGGGAAATTGCTTGTCCCACTTTTCATCTGTGATTCTGGCTAATTCTATCAGCTTGGGAGCAATATTCCCAGAGTAAGGCTGAAATTCTTCTATGTCGGTAGTATTTGCAAAACGTTGATTCCAAGGGCAAACGTCTTGACAAATATCACAACCTGCCACCCACCCGTCTAATTTAGATGCAATGTGTTCTGGTAATTCATCATCGCGGTTTTCAATTGTATGGTAAGCAATGCAGCGATTGGCATCTACTACAAATGGCTGTCTAATTGCGTCGGTGGGACAACTTTCGATACATCGAGTGCAACTTCCACAATGTTGGGTATGGGGAGTATCCGGGGTTAATTCTAAATTTGTGAGAATTTCTGCCAAAAACACCCAGGAACCATATTCCCTAGTAATTACGTTACCATTTTTAGCAATCCAACCGATCCCCGCTTGTTGTGCCCAAACTTTATCTTGAATTGGTCCTGTATCTATATAATGTCTGGTTTTAATTTCTTCACCAAATGACTCCAACCAAATTGAGAGCGCTTTCAATTTTTTTTGGACAACTTTGTGATAATCTCTTCCCCACGCATACCGAGAAATTTTTGCATATTCTTTTTCTTCGGGGCGTTGATGCTCTGTATAGTAATTTAAGGCGACACAAATTAGCGATCGCACTTCTGGCATGACTAATTTTATATTTTGGCGCTTGGGGTTTCGCATCCATTCCATATCGGCATGATACCCCAGGGCTAACCAGGCTTGTAATCTCTGCACGCTGGTTTGTGTAACATTTACAGCAGCTATACCCACTTTATGAAATCCCAACTCTAGCGCTTTTTCCTTAATTTGTATGCTACTTAAGGAGGATGATTGATTCATTTATCTTATTTTAAGATTTGCCTGAAAACCGCACCCCTATCATATACCGCCATTACGATCCCCTGTTTTATATTTGCTAATTGTTGCTAATTCACCTATTTGTAAATTTTATTTGCTATTTGTAAAGTTTGTATGCACAATAGCAAGTGGAAGGTAAAGCAACATACAAGTAAATCCTTCCTAATGTGAATATTTCGCTACGAAGTTTACAAAGAATGGTGCGATTATGAGTTTTTCTCCAAATTCAATAAAGAACGGTTTTTCCAATTTCAACTACGAGTCTCAGTTGATTGATGCGGTAAATTCCACTGTAAATGTGTTCCAAACTCTAGGAGCAGACGATCGCTTAGCAGTGCTTTGGTTTGCATATACCGAAATGGGACGCTCTATCACTCCTGCTGCTACAGGTGCAGCACGGTTGCAATTAGCGGAAGGTTTGCTCGATCGAATCAAGCAAATGTCTCACTGCGAACAATTACAGGCAATGCGCGATTTGGCTACAAAAAATAACACTCAAATTTCTCGCGCTTACGGTATTCTCAGTGCTAATACAAAATTAGCTTTCTGGTATGAGTTATCAGAATTGATGGTTAAAGGTTTTGTTGTACCAATGCCATCCAATTATCAATTGTCTCGCGATGGCGCACAAGTATTGGAAGCCATTAAGGAACTGGATTTTGGGCAACAAATTACCATTCTTCGCAAAGTTTTTACCGATATGGGTGTTGATTCTTTAGCTGATTAAAAAGCTGAGAGTTAGCCTATATTTTTTAACCAATACAACCGCTTGATTGTGGGGTGGGCGTTAATCCCACCTTACATTAATTTATTTTGCCGTCTTTTTTTGATACCGACAAGGAAAACTAACTTTTAGCCCATAATTTTTTTTAATCTAATCTTAATCTAAAATCAAATAAATTTTTAATCTTCTACCTAAAGAAGTAGTTGACTCAAAGTAGATTATTTCTAAAGCAGCTTTCAAAGAGGTTAGCTTTTGTATTCAAATAACTACTATCAGCAATTAATACGAGATTTTTTTATGAGTGCAGTCCAATCGCAAGAATCGATCGCAATTCAAGGAATCAGCGAACCAACTATACAGCAATATTTTGCAAGCTTAAATGCGGGAAATTATGAAAAAACCGCTGACTTATTTGCTCCAAGCGGTGTAATGCATCCTCCCTTTGAATCAGGGATTGTCGGAAGAGATGCTATTTTGACTTATTTAAACAAGGAAGCAATTGATATTAAGGCTCATCCTCGTGAAGGTGCGAAGGAAAGCCTAGAAGATAACCAAACCCAGATTCAAGTTGCGGGTGAAGTCGAAACTCCTTGGTTTAGTATAAACGTATCTTGGATGTTTGTTCTAAATCAAAACCTTGAAATTTTGGATGTGAAAATTAAACTGTTAGCTTCTCCGCAAGAGTTACTTTCCTTACGCCGATAAAATTTTAAAATTGGATATCAAACTCGGATATTAAACAAAGACGAGTGATAAGTAACATACTCAAGTTTTATTTGCTGTAGCTTGTTGCAAGGAACGTACTAATAATTTTCGCCCTAACTCGACATCGGAAGAAGAGCATTGCCAGTCAGGATGGGCAGTCATTAATAAACTATCTAAAGTTTCTTCGTCAAATAAATGCCAAACTGCTGCATCCTGTATTTCTGTTTCGATCGCATAACAGTTGCTGCTGATACAGTAAATTTTACAAGTACTGGCAACCCTTTTTAAAGTCATTTGTCCTCCAGGCTGAAGCGAGCGAAATTGTTTCATTGCCTGCTTCATTTCATCTATAGAGGAAATCAATAATCCGGGAATTGCGACACTCAGATTACTGTCACTATTTACCTTAATCCAATAATGACGACTGGGATCTATTCCCTCTAGCCAAGGTAACTCATCATCTAAACGGTAGCGCGGTGACAAACAAAACGAAGCTTTCATAAACATCGTTACTAATTACAATATTTGGGTATTCAAATAACTTTGAACTAAGGACACTCGGTAAAGCACGAGAACTTTTCCAGATAAGTTACCGTAGCGCATACTTACAAGCATCTCACGCTTAATTTAGTTAATCCCAGCATTGCATTCGCGGAGTTGAGGTAACTAGTTAAACGTGCAGCCACTCTTCCATTATTTGATGATTCCCAGATATTAATCAAATAAACTTAGTAAAAGTTATCATCTTAATTAAGTATTGTTAACTTAAACGCTTAGATTAAAGTTAATTAATTTTTCTCATCTTGCACGGGTACATAAGTAAGCGAACAAAAATATTTACCCCCAGCGAGCGTCTCGCTGGTTGCTTTTAGTTCGCTTTACGTAACGAGCGAGCTAGAAGCTCGCACTACGAATGTGTTACCCATCAGATTAAATGTGGTGAAGTAGTAGTAGTCTGTCCCATTAATTTTGATAGGTTTGTAGTAAGGGCTTAAGCCCAAATCCGGAGCGCTAAAGCGCTTACTACGAACCTTTTTACCCATCAAAACTTATGTGGCGGATAGTGGTCAACCACATGAGTTTTGCGGAGTTTGCGTAGTGCGAGCGTCTCGCTCGCTGGTTGTCTGATAATGCTCGCTGGTTGGTTTTAGCTCGCTGTGAGCAACAAGATCGCTATCTAAGACATTTTCCTAAAATGGTTTGTAAACGTATATAAGTGAGATCGAATTATAGTTAAAGTTAATTTTGAACTTTTTCTTCAATTTCTACTGTTTCTGGCAAATTGGCTTCTAACTTAAGACAATTACCACCATCAACTTGTAATTCGTACTCTACTTTGTCCATCAAACGGTTCATAATCAACCACCCATAACCTCCTTCTTGTTTTTCTACAGGTCTGGGAGGAAAATAAGTAGACATATCATAACCTTCACCTTTGTCCCAAACTTCCAAGGCTAAATCCCTTTTTTTTAGTTCCAAGCGAATCAAAATGGGGACAGATGGTTGTTCCTTATGGGCGTGACGCACTGCATTTGAGTAAGCTTCAACTAAAACTAAGCGCAAACGATTTGATTGCCGCTTCCAATCAACCGATTCTCCTAATTCGGTTTGTAAGCATCCAAGCAGCCAGTTTTCCACAACATTTAAATACTTCAAGTTACTTGGTACGTGAAGCTCGCTTTTCATTGTTTATAAAACCTCTAGTGAAAGTATAGTTTGGTCATCTTCTTGAACCTCAGTATCAAGGTGGATGCGATTCAACAATTTATTGAGGCTGAGTGGTTTTTCTTGCTCAATTAATAATTGCCAAAGTCCCTCTTGATTAAGCATAGAACGTGTCAGCGATTCAACACCATCTGATAATTCTTTACCAAGCATCGTCTTGATTGAAACTTGAGCTTCAGTAATTCCATCACTCGCAAGCAGTAAAGTATCCTCTAAAGCAAGTTGCCATTCTCCCGATTCTGCTTTCCATTCGGGTAATATGCCTAAAGGAACTCCACGTACTTTAAGAAAATTGGGTTCGTCCGATCGCGAATCGTTGTGCGAACATACTATAGGATAAATATGACCGGCGTTAGCATAAACTAATTGCTTGGTAGTGGGAGAATATCGAGCCAATACCATAGTAATAAAGTAATTGTTGCTTACAAGATCCTCACCTAAAGCTTGATTCAAATTTCTCATGACTATATTCGGCATTGCAGGGGTTTCTTGAGATAATTCCCGACGTAAAACTGATATAGCACTAGCCATAAACAGTGCAGCAGGAACCCCTTTACCAGAAACATCACCTACAGCCAACCATAAATCACCCTTGGGATGAACGAAAACTTCAAAAAAATCTCCCCCAACTTCCCGTGCTGGGTAGCAACAAGCTTGTACCTTTACTCCTTCCATTTCAGGTAAACTTTGACGCAGCAAATTGTGCTGAATTTGACGAGCAACTTCCAATTCAGCATGAATCTGTTCTTGCTTTTGCTGGAGGCTCTGATAAAGTTTTGCCTGAGAAAGAGCTAAGGCAGCTTGTTCTGCAACGCCCTCTATTAATTCAATGTCTTCATGCTGCCAATTGCGATCGCCATACTGCTGATGAAGAACGAGTACTGCCTGTAGGTATTGCTGATAAATCAGCGGTACGGCTAATTGCTGATAGCTTTCGCCATCATCGTTAGTAAATTCTGTTACTTCGCAATTACGGCTGACGAGAACTTTTTCCATTAAGGAAGTAAAGTTAAAACAGCAATTCTCATGTCCACTATTATCGCTGTAGAAAAACTCGTCCAGTGCTAAATTTTCTCCTTCAATTGGTCTAAGTATGCAACAAGCCGCTTCAAAAGTTTGCCCAATTGTTGCCACAATTTTTTGCAGCATACTACGGTAATCCAAAGATTCCCGAATCGCTGTTGTGACTGCATTAACTAAAGATTCTCGCCGCAGAGAACGGCGTAAGCTAAAAGTCCTTTTTTTTACTAAGTGATAAGTTTGGGTAGCTTGCTCGACTAGGGAACGGAGTTGATCTGGTTTCCAAGGTTTGGTAATGTACCTGAATACCTGACCAGAGTTAATCGCATCAACTAAATCCTCGACATCGGTAAACCCTGTAAGCAAAATCCGAATTGTATCCGGATAACGCTCCACCGTTAGACCGAAAAATTCGGTACCGTTCATCTCTGGCATTCTTTGATCGGAGATGATTACAGCCATTTCACCTTCTTTGTCTAAAATTTCCAAAGCAGTACGAGCATCACTAGCTTTAAATACTTTAAAATCTCGCCGAAAAGTGCGGTAAAGTAAATCGAGGTTATCTAGCTCGTCATCTACCACCATTAATTTGAGTTTGCCTGCCTCAATCTCAGTCATAATAGACTTTTACTTACATATATTTTTTCAGACAAGACTGTATAAATTTAATCTTGCCTTTCAATTCAATTTGGAACAAAAAGGTAGTTATTAACATCCCTTCACAGTCCTAACATAAAATTGAATAAATGTAATATTTTTATCTGTATCTAACCTCGTTGAGAATACTTAGATAAGTTGACAAAAAAGGCTATCCCACTAATCCAGAACGTAAAGCGCGGACAGCTGCTTGAGTGCGATCGTCGGCGCATAACTTGTTCAAAATATTACGGACGTGAGTTTTTACAGTTCCTACCGTAATGTAAAGTCTTTCGGCGATATTAGCGTTACTACAACCTTCTACAATTAGCTGCAATACTTCTAATTCTCTTTCGGTAAGAGTATAAGGGTCAATTAGAAATTGATTGCTATTAGGATTATTAAACTCAGATTTTTCAACGAATTGATTAGTCTCTGAGGTCGCTTGCGAATGCGGTGGATTTTCTTGCGCTTGCTGCAAAACAATGCGGGCGATCGCCGGGTCAATCCAAGCGTTACCATTGTGAGTATGACGCACCGCTTCAAGTAAACTATCGTATTTATCTTTCATGCAGTAAGAATCCGCACCAGCTGCGAAAGCGGCAAGCACCGCTTCTTTACTGTCGCGTAAAGTCAGAATCAGGATTTTAGTTAACAATCCCGGTGCTGCGGATTTGGCTTCTCTAGTTAATTCAATTCCATCTTTATCAGGTAAACCAATATCTACGATTGCTACATCTGGATGCAGCGTTTTTAACATTTTCAGTCCGTCGTTAGCATTCGCAGCTTCTCCTACTATTTCAAAATCAACATTTCGCTGTAATGCTGTCCGAATACCCATACGGGTAAGATCGTGATCTTCAATTAAAGCAACGCGAATTTTAGTCATGATAACTTTCTGCCCGTTAAACTATTAACTGTAAAATGGAGTTTACTAAAAAGTCTATTCATATACAGTTTCCTTCACATCTGTACCTTAATTGCATAAATCTCACCAGCGGTGGTTGATATATTATTAGTTTTAGTATTCATTACCGTTATTGCAAACACTATTAATATACAATTTGAGTTTATTACGCCTTATTTAACAGCATCTAATACAAGAAGAGCGTTTAAATATAGAATCTTTGGCTTAGAGTTAATTAACGATAATGCCCCTGAGTTGTTAATTTTACCCTATTAATAGTATTCCTGTCTCAAAAGCTGTACGCTGGCGGTTAAACTCAACTACATTTCTATTACTTGTTTTCACCTCCTTTGTTAAAAGTATACTGGCGTTTTGGAAGATACTGTCAGTTTGTTTGCAATTGTTTGTTTAGGGATTCGCTTTAAAATGCTACTTAGAATACAAGGTTGCAAAACCTATTCTTATTTTTTGTATTTAAGTGTTTGTAATTATGTTTAAGCTTTTAATTAATAATATTGAGTAAGCTGGGCTACAAATTATAGTTAAAATAATTAATTCGCTTCATCTCGATCGAAATACTAATTTAGTATGATTTCAGCAATTAGTGAAGCTGTAACTGAAATTGAAACACAAACAATTAACCAACAAATTTGATAGACTAGCTTCGATGAGTATGGCGCGAGGCGAATTTAGATTAAAGCATGATTAAACCGCCTAAAAATTTTTCGGTTTTAGGACTACCGATTCATGTAGCTACCAACTATCCAGGCTACTTGTTAGAACGGTTGCAACAGAGAATGGGAACTCACGTAGTTACGCTGAATGCAGAAATGACCATGCAAGCGGAACGAAATGAAACTCTCGCGAGGATAATTAAAGCTGCCGATTTGGTAATTCCGGACGGTGCTGGAATAGTTTTATATTTACGATTACTTTTAAAACAAGATGTACGTCGAATTCCAGGAATTGAGTTAGCAGAAGCACTATTGCGCGAAATTGGACAAAATTCTTCTGATTCAACGGTATTTTTCTATGGAGGAAAACCCGGAACCGCAGCAGCAGCAGCAAAATCTTGGCAGGCAAAAATTCCCGGTTTGAATATAGTAGGAACTCATTCTGGCTATCATTCTCCAGAAGAAGAAGAACAATTACGCTCTACTCTCTCTCAAATGCAACCGCAAGTTATTTATGTCGGTTTGGGAGTACCGCGTCAAGAATTTTGGATCGAAAAAAACCGTCATTTGTGTCCGCAAGCTACTTGGATTGGCGTAGGTGGCAGTTTTGACATTTGGTCGGGAGCCAAAACCCGCGCTCCTGCTTGGTTAGGTGATAACAATTTAGAATGGCTATATCGTCTTTATCAAGAACCTTGGCGATGGCGGCGGATGTTGGCTTTACCGCAATTTGCCTTCAAAGCCTTCATTTATGGTGTCAAAACAAAAGGCGCTTGAGTTTTGATAAAGAAAAGCGAGACTAAGGGAGAGGGGGAAGACGGGGAAGAGGGGGGAGAGGGGGAAGAGGGGGGAGGTAGAGAGACAAGGGGACAAGGAGAATTTTAACCTTTGACCTTTAACCTTTAACCTTTAACCTTTAACCTTTAACCTTTAACCTTAATTACTGGTAACTGCCTACTCTCCAAAATTTTAAATAAATATTTTGATATTCCCAGGCTTGCTCTGGGAATACTTATTTTGTATTCAACTTTGTATTTAATTTTCATAAAGAGCAATGGCAGTAATTACACCCAACAACACAATTGATAAATCTGCTGATTTTCCGAAAGAAGATAAAGATAAAGAAAGTAGCAGTGAATTTATGGTGCAACTGCGTTCCGTGACAAAAACGTATGCTAACGGAGCTAATGCTTTGGAAAATGCCAGCTTAAGCATTAAAAAAGGGGAATTTTTATTTATTACCGGACCTAGTGGTTCTGGTAAATCGACTTTACTAAAACTACTCTATGGCGAAGAATTAGCCACACAGGGAGAAGTAATTGTTGACGATCGCAATGTGTCGGCGTTACGTGGTGACAACTTGTCTTTATTGCGGCGACGTATTGGTATTGTTTTTCAAGACTACAAGTTAATTCCCCAACGAACGGTAAAGGAAAATATCTCTGTAGTACTGCAAGCTCAAGGTTACACGCGCAAAGAAATTCAAAGACGATTAGAACCTACTTTAAAGTTAGTAGGTTTACTGAGTAAAGCTAACTCTTTTCCCGATTGTCTTTCTGGAGGAGAGCAACAACGAGTAAGTATGGCGCGAGCAATTGTGGCAACCCCACCCTTACTTTTAGCAGATGAACCAACCGGAAATCTAGACCCAGATAATTCTTGGCAAATAATCCAAATATTGCGTAAATTAAATAGCTTTGGGGCGACAGTAATTGTTACAACTCACGACGAACATTTGGTACGACGCTGCAACCAAAGAGTAGTACAAGTACGCGATGGAAAAGTTTATCAGGTTAAAGGTTAAAGGTCAAAGGTTAAAGGTTAAAGGTCAAAGAGTTAGGAGTTAGGAGTTAGGAGTTAGGAGTGAGGAGTTAAGAATTATCTACCCCCTCTACCCCCTCTACCCTATCTTCCCCATCCCCCATTCCCTAATATCGTCAACAAGAAACGCGGTTTTTGGGTTTGATGGAAAAGGGTATTAAAGTTGTCTTCATATTTTGCGATTCAAGTTGAAGCGCTGGTTCTAATGCTTGCAAACTATTAAAAGCTGCATCTCGAATTGCTGCTTCTGATTCTGTTGTCAGCAAAAGTTGCAGGCATTCAATAATATATTGCTTTGTGTCTAGCTCTAGTTGTTGAGTGGCTAAGTTTGTTAACTGACGCACGCTAATTAAACGTTTAAGCGGATCTGTATCTGTTAAATTCTCTAAAAACTGTTCTAATTTATCTTCTTGATTTCCATATAAACTAATTAGCAACTGAGCTAATAAAATTAAAATTAGTACGGTTGCTAATCCTTGGACAATTGCACCCGCACTAATCCAAACATTGGGGGTATTAAACCAAATGGTTGCTGCGGTATAAGTACCCAGACAAGCAATTACACCACTAGTTACCGATAATACTAAACGCCCGTTAGTAGTTTGGAGGAAATTACGTATTTGACACCAAAATTGCGACCAGTTCCACTGCGGCATCGAATAGACTAATAGCATTACCAAAACGCCCGCGCTGCAAGAAAATAATAACTTCGGGTTCCACAAAAGCATGGCAACAACGATTGTTAGGAACCAAAGAACATTTGCTGGGCTTTTATACTGCAATATTCGTCTTTTGGCTGTTGTCTTTAACTGCGGAAGCTCCCCGAATGGGATATTTTTGATGAATCGCTGCCAATAAGACGAAGCCGATTTTGACACGTTACCTACCTACCACTATTTAAGATTTGCTGAATTCAGGATTTTCTATCAAAATTAAGAATCTATAATATTTTTACCAGAAAGTCTATATTTTATAATACTTAAAGGCACTTATTCAGAATCGTAGGCAATTATAAAAGTAAAATTTGCTGTTGGCAATACTAATAAGAAAAACTTACGTCGTTAATGGTAAATTGACCATCAAAAGCGTGGAAGCTAATAGAATGAATATTTTGTGCGGATACAGATAATAAAGTATTTGGGGCTAGTGCTGAGTCAGAGTTAGCAAGATTACCAGATGGTAGTACCGCTTGATTTAACAGCTTGCGATCGCGATCGTAAGCAGACAGCACTAATCGCTGGGAACTGGTAACAAAGGCACTAACTAAATTGACGGGGCGTACAAAAGTAGCTTCTAATAATCCGCTTTTAGGGGAACTCATCAATACTACTACACCAGAACGAGGTGGAAATGCCGGATTTGAAGGTTCTATGGCAATACAATTGTTAAAAATTACGCCTCTACTTTCGTATTGACGTTCTACCACTTCAAAGCATTTTAATTTGTCCAATTGTAAAAAAATACACTCAGTTTCGAGGAAATTGATTGTATCATTTTGGGGACATTGAAATCTCGAATAAGTTGATGTAAAACTTTGAGAATAACTATTAAGGTTGTCTTGCTTAAAGTAAGGCTCCTCAAGCGTTGTTACACCCGATCTAAAATTAGCCTGGTTCACAATTACTAAGATAAAAATTACAATTACTAATTACATAGAAAATGTTGCGTCCCAACTGCATTGGATTTAAGAGCGTATAAGCTATATCTTCAACAAGCAGCATTCAGAACAATTACACTCCTTCGAGCGATCGCTAAACAATATTCTGAGCTTTGTTGACGTTCATTCCTATCGGTGATGTTTCTGATAGACTATCATAAAATTTCGATAGCAAATCTATGTCTAAAGTTATATTAGATACCTGTTAAAGCCTTGTAAATACAGTCTTTTCAAGCTTAAACATTTAATGCGGTGAAAAAATAAACACCAAATCTTTACAACAAACGCAGTAAATTTACATCTGCTTCAATCTCTCCAAAGTAAGAAGTTATTGTGTGAAGATTTAGCTGATAATAAAAGTGGTGGCAAGCTTTATTTTGCGTGAATACAGATTTAATCGCAGGTAACTTTAGCCCATCCCATAAAGATCGCTACACAATTAACACAAATATTTATGTTTCAGCCATTGGGATTTGAGCGCTGCTCGGTAAATACCTCATTAGGTAGGATGGTTTACTATACTAATACAGGCTCTCCTTGGCAGGATAAGACTGCCACTACAAATAAAGAAACCTTAGTATTCTTACACGGATTTGGTGGTGGTTCTTCTGCGTATGAATGGTCAAAAGTTTATCCAGCCTTTGCAGTAGAGTATCGTATTATTGCGCCGGATTTAATCGGTTGGGGTGAATCGGAACATCCAGCGCGAAACTACCAAGTTGAAGATTACTTAACTACGATCGCCGAGTTTTTGCAGCAAACCTGCGATGGTGCGGTAAAGGTAATTGCTTCTTCTTTAACAGCAGCATTTACAATTCGAGTCGCTATAAATCATCCGGAATTATTCAAATCTTTGATTGTTACGACTCCAGCAGGACTTTCCGATTTTGGTGAAAACTATTCTCGTAGCTTTTTCGCACAGTTAGTTAGTACGCCAGTTCTCGATAAATTAATTTATACAACTGGGGTTGCAACTAGCGGTGGTATTCGTAGCTTTTTAGAGCAACGACAATTTGCTAATTCTAATCGAGTCTACGAAGAAATTGTGGAAGCTTACTTAGAGTCTGCAAAACAACCAAATGCTGAATATGCGGCACTGGCTTTTGTACGTGGCGACTTGTGCTTTGATTTATCGCAATTTATTCAACAATTAACAATACCTACAGCAATTATTTGGGGACAAAAATCGCAATTTACCGGACCACAAATTGGTCAGCGTCTCGCGCAAATGAATCCCCAAGCAATTAAAGTTTTTCAACAATTGGAAAACGTCGGGTTAACACCTCAGTTAGAATTACCGGGAGTTACAGTTGGCTTAATCAAAAAGTTTATAGCTTTGCTTGATATTTGACTAATTTTTATAGATATACAGCTAATAGGGAACCAGGAACGGGGAACAGAGAAAAAACACAGTACCAATAATAACCAAATTATTAAATATAACTTGTGACAAATGGAAAAACACTTTTTTTCGGCGTTGCTGAATCGAAATATGAATTGGGAATATCACATTATATGAGACGTAGCAGTGCTACGTCTCTACACAGATTTCTGGTTTACTACAAAATGTAAACAAATATAATTCATTGCTTAATTCAGCAATGCCATTTTTTCTACTTCCTACTCCCTACTCCCTACTCCCTACATTAGCTAAAAAAATAGTAATAAGTCATCAACCACATTAATCATGACTGATGACTTATAAAGTTATACACATGGGAAGCTCCCGATAAATAACCTAAAAAAATTAAAAATAAGTAGAAGCACAAATAAAACTATTATTCAAAATTACTTATATACAGAAATTTTGAATTTCGCTAAGGGCTACCAATCAAGCTTGGCAAAAATAACTAAAAGTAGAAAACCACGATTGTTTATTTCTACTTTCAACATGGGTAGCTACTTTTTAATACTAGCCAGCTTTTTTACGCGAGTTTGTAACTACAAGTTCAAACTCCCAGCCAGGAAGCTGCTGTACTGATTTACTAATGCGACATAAATCTTCAGAACCGTTTGAATTGAGGTTTTGTCGCGTTCTAACTTTCGCAGCAACAACCTTTTTCTCATTTACGGCTATCAAGTCAAGCGAACAATCTGCAAGTACCGTAGGTAGTTTTTCGGGAGACGGATTGATAGTAACTGAATAACCTTGCTGGCGGTATTCTCTAGCAAGCTTTAGAAGTCGCCGATATTCCAAGGGATTTTGATTGTCCTGATAGCTCATATCTAATTACTGAGAGTTGCTCCGGTGAAGTTGAAGTATCAATCACTTCACTTATTATAGAGCAAACATCTAAGAATGGTACTGTTAAATGCGTTGCAATATTGATAATAACTATCATTAATTAACCAAAGCTTAACAGTAGTTTTTTTAGCTCGAAAATACTAAAAGAAGCGCTTATTCTAGAATTTAATAAGCGCATTATAGTAGTTAATTCATAGTTATATACACTCATAGAGTGGAGTAGATGCGATCGTAGATTACTTCTATTAAGATAAATCTCCGGGATCTGGTGCAGCTTCAACTTTAATGTGCAAAAATTCTTCACCTTTGGAAAATCCTTCCGCCAAAGCTGGAGAAATACCTTTAATTCTGAAAGAACCATTTAGATTGCGACGACGGCTGATGAAATCAGTAATCTGATAGTCATCAACATAAATCAAACCGTTTAAAGCATCCCTGATCGGCTTTACTATATTATCGTTATCTGGAACGGATGATTCATCGCCACTAGGATCTGCATCATAATAATGCGTAATAATAACTTGGACATAATCTCCTAAAGGAGTATTTTGTTTCCAATAAGATTCGGCAGTTTCACGAACTTTTTCTTTCCAAGCATTCACGCGCTTGCGTTCTTTTGCTTGGTGAGAAACTGGTTTACCAATTACTACAAATTCAAATGGCAGCATTGAGAAAATCTCGTAGTTAGGTATAAGCGTCAATTAGCTTGCATTCGATTATCTCGCAGCGGTCTTAGGCTTAATACTTAGTCAAAGTCTTGAGGTTTCTATTACCTTGACCTTGAAAACAGAATAATTATTTTGAGGAAATAAGGAACAATAATTGTGTTGACTTTTCAGTAACCAAACCCTATGATTATTCTGTGCTATTTAAGGGTGTAAGGATTAATAACTAGTAAGATATACTTTGTGCTTTATCAATTTCATGTATCTCTATTAATACTTTGTTCTTTCGTCGTAAATGCTACCTTTTGATGACTAGTTCACACTTATAAGTTAACATATCAAATTATCAAACATCAACATTTTTTGGTTAGGATGCAGTTAAATTTCGCTATAATAATTAGCTTTTGTACTCAAAAAAACAATTAATTTAATCGAATATAAATTGGATGACATTGTGTAATAAAAAACAATGTACTTTTTATCAACAAAAATCAAAGTAATTAAACTTATTGCTACCATCTAAAGTTAGAGAAATAGCAGAGAAATACAAATCCAAATTTATATTTTTTGCCTGGTAAATTTATACCTTTATTTAAGCTTGCTGGTAAATCTATAACCGCCTGCTTCTATTTGAATTTCGCCTGTTTTCCAACCTTGATAGATAGGCGTTTTTTCTCCTGCGGCGTTTTGGTAAATGGCGAAGTGATTTTTCCAATCGTGTAAATTACCATTTCGCCAAACCTTGGGTAATAAAGATTGGTGTTGTAATTTCACTTTTCCCATAACACCTTGATATTCAACTACACCATTGTTAATTTGATTTATATCTAAACGAGAATTAGCAAGTATCGACTTTTTAAACTGCTGAAAATTACCGTGAGTTTGTTTTTCACCCGTTTCTAAAGCGAATCCACTGTAACTATTTCCCGTACCAGTTGCAGTTAAAATTTGGTCTTGGGCATAGTTTTTACTAATTTTGTCAGTTTTTGCAGCGTTAATTCCCTCAATATTCAAATTTATCGGTGTTAAAGCCAACCATGTTTTTTCGTAGCGAATGAAAGTAACGTTATTTCTAATTTCTATCTTGGCAGTCGCGTTGCTTCGTTTCCCGTTTCTTCGGCGAACAAATATACCGCACTATTCCGCATTGCTTTTAAATTATCGGTGTTGCGACAATCCACCCAACTATCGCAATTATCGGTTGACTTCGCCCAAAATTGCCGACGGTTGGGAAAACGACGCTTTAACGGATCTTCTGCTGTGAGAAGTTGCATCGCTTGCTTCATTCGCTGCCGATATGCTGGCGAGAGATATTTACCAAAGTAGAAATATTTACGAACTTGTCCTTTAAGAGTAAAGCTGGAATAGAAGTCAATTCCTAAAGTGTGGCGATGACTTTTAGCGTCTGCATCTTCAGATTCAAGAAAAGCAATAGAACTTTCGCGGTTTCCCGCAAGAAAATCAATCATTGCTTTGGGATAAGAACGTTTTTCGCTTTCAAAAGCTGTAGTTCCATAATTTTTACCCGCGAGCTTTGTAATTACTTGTTTTGCTCGTTGTTTAAATTCCGCTTCCATTTGCGGTGTCCATTTGTTTGATGTTGATACTTTTTGTAAAGGTTTTTGATAAGGTTTGGTTTGTAATTGCAGCCTTGATTCGTTTTTAGCAGGAGTGCGATCGCAACCTAGAGGAAGAAGAAGCAGGCAGCAGGTAATAGTTTTGATAAAATTCATGCTAAATGTTTTAACACAATTGTATCTTTTAACGAGATAAATAGAGCTTTACATATGGTGTCGCAACAATAGTTCGTTCGAGCCATTGCAATGGTTTTATGTAGTTCGATTTGCGATCGCGCATTTTTAGAAAATGATTATTTTTACTGTATACAAAGCGAATCAGATATTCACCCGGTTGCAGATCGTGAAAATAATAAAAACCTCCACATCCAATATCCATTTTTAGAGTTAATTGTTGTTTTTTAAACCAAAAAAGTTTTGGATTAGGAAAGAAAGTTATGAATTCCCCCGGCATGGCTAAAGGATAATCGGATTCTGTACCCGATCGAAGTTGATGCGAGCCAAATCCTTTACGTATTACTTGACCATCTGCTTTAATCATTTGAGGAATTAAAGTGCTATAAAAGTCAAAGCGGAAAGCTGTTTGAGTGTTATTAGTAATTTTCATGCCGACAGCAACCGCAGTTTCTATATCAAGTTCCTTCTCTGGGACGATCGCAGATTCTGGCGCTACAATTTCAAACTGAATTCCGTCTATTTCTACTGCATTAGGATTTGTTTCAACGGGTTTAACTAAATAAAAGTTTTGATAAGTAGTTTTTATCGGACGGGATTTTCGATTAAGATTAAATATTTTTGCCACAGGTAAATAATTAAATCGAAGCCGATATTTTCCGGCGGTAAGATTCTGAATTGAACAATAAGGTTTGGAATTAGAATGTAATTCATAAAGATAAAAATCGAATTTGAGTATATTCTTTTCCCAAAATATTTTCGCGGTTATAGAAATGCCTATAGCGTCTCTAGCTAGAACTAAATCATCATCTTCCGCGCCAAAAAAACGAGTAAAATTTGAATATCTTTTAGCAAACCAGTTAGTTTGAACGTGAGTATTTGGTTTATTTATAGCTAAAAGTGGTTGTAACTCATCCGATGCTGTTAGTTCTGGAAACAAGGTGCGATCGAGGTTTAAGTTACGGGAAAACCAATAATTGTTATCAAAAGAGACTCCTATCTCTACACAATGTTTGATAGAAGATTGCCGTTCGGGGATAGGTAGCACTATTAAGTTTGGTTGCCATATTTGCTTTTTGATGCGATTAAATTTAGATGGGTTCATATTGATATAATTTTTATAATTTTAGACTGACAATAAAATTTGATAGTGCTTTCATCCAATGATACGATAATTAAAACTACTCTTTTAGGTGCAATGGCTATCGACCAAGACCGCTTATTTAAAGAATTAATTTCTACATTTTTCATCGAATTTATCGAACTATTTCTTCCTGAGATAGCTTCTGACATCGATCAAAATTCGATTCAATTTTTACCAGAAGAAGTTTTTACTGATGTTACTGCTGGTGACAAGAAACTTATAGATTTATTGGTGAAATTAAATATAAAGAACAAGAAACATTCTTTTTAATTCATGTTGAAGCTCAAGCTTATACTCAAGAATATTTTGCCAAAAGGATGTTCAAGTATTTTGCAAGACTTTATGAAAAATACAATTTACCAATTTATCCTGTTGTTATCTTCTCCTTTGACGAACCACTAAGACCAGAACCAAAAATACATAGCGTCACCTTTCCTAATTTAGAAGTACTAAAATTTGAATTTGCAGCAATTCAACTAAATAGAATTAGCTGGCGAGATTATTTAACCCAACAAAACCCTGTTGCTGCTGCACTTATGGTGAATCCAGTGCGTTGCGGGGGTTCCCCCCGTTGTAGCAACTGGTGAACCCGAAGGGCAAAGATGAATATTTCACCTGAAGAACGTCCGCAAGTTAAAGCGGAGTGTTTGCGGCTGTTAACTACTTTAAGATTAGACCCCGCACGGATGCAATTAATATCTGGCTTTGTTGATACTTATTTAAATTTAAATGAAGCAGAAGAACGAACCTTTCAAGCGGCAATAAGTACAATGGGATTAGACCAAAGTGAGGAATATATGGAAATCACTACAAGCTGGGAACAAAAAGGTGCCCAACAAGCATTAGAAGAAGTAGCGCTTAATTCATTGCGTGAGGGTTTATCAGTAGAAATGGTTGTAAAAATTACCGGGTTAACGGTAGAAAGAGTGCAGCAATTACAAGCCCAATTACAAGCCTGAAATTAGTGAATAACGAATATCCACCATAAAGACCTAAAAAAAATAATCCCCTCGCTACAAACGGGGGACTATTACAAACTCAAACTAAAACCTTAATTAAACTTTTTCAATAAGTAAAGGAAAGATTAAAAGTGAAGTATCTAATATTAACCTTTAACCTTTAACCTTTAACCTTTAACCTTTATTTAATATCGTCTCCAGTTCTGATATCAATCACGCTGCCTCTGAAGTTGTAATTAAACCCTTCTAATTCCAAGGGCATCCCAATTTTTATCTTACTGTTACCTAAAACAGGTCCGTCATCAGTAATTGTTGCTTTACCTGCTAAAGTCAAAAGCATATCTCTACTAAAGACATTTTCTCTAGGATCTGGGACTAATTTAACGGTACCATCGGGTTGTGTAACGATAATTTCTTCAGGTAGTACTTGAATCGATTTAATCGGAATTGTACCGTAGGGTTGATTGCGGATAATGATTTTTGTTTCACCTTTTTCTCTAAATCCTTTTTCGGATAATCTATCTATATCGCGTACTTTTAATCCGCGAACAACCAAATCAACTTCGATGGGTTTCGTAGTGGTACCTACTTGAGCAACAGAACCAGTAGTGCCGGGGAAGAAAAAGATACCTCCGATTACTAGCAAAATTACTAGTAAAGCACCGATATCTAGAATATTGAATTTACCAAATAAGCGACCTTTGGAATCTAATACAGCCATAACCAATTTTTCCTATTTATAGAAGAATAGAGGATTGATAACACAGAAAACGAAAGTACTGAAGTAGAAGTTAATCATATGTGAGATGAAGCATAAAATAGCACTATATTTCCTTCATCTAGTTATAGGACGGTTTATTGCTAATACTGCTTTTCATAGCTTTGATGAAATAATCCGTAATTAGTTGCCATGTTTAACAGCAAAGCTACTATTTAGTCAAGCGAGGTGCATAACCGATTGTGAGATTACTTGATAACAACTCAGATGTGCAACTTCTAAAGCTATTAGTCGTCTTACAACTTACGTTCTTCTAAAATCCTCCTTGAATTTGATGATGGAAAAGACAAACTTTTATTTAAATTTCCGTTCTTTACGAAAACGATTCTTTTATCCGTTAATTTCTGTAGTAGTAGCCATTAGCGTGTGCTTTACTACACCATTAGCGGCTCAGGGATTTTCTATATGGGACATACTGTTTCAAGGTGCCCAAATAATTCAACTTTCCAATATATCAGACAAGCAAGAGATTCAGCTTGGTAAACAAATAAATCAGCAATTGCTCAGTAGCGATGTAAAACTTTACAGCAACTCTCAGATAAATAACTACATACAAAGAATTGGTAAGCGCTTAGAAGCCCAGAATACTCGAAAGAACATCCCCTACACATTTCAGGTAGTCAAAGATAACAGCATAAATGCTTTTGCTACTACTGGTGGATATGTTTATATTAATACTGGTCTAATTAAAGCTGCTGACAATGAAGCAGAATTAGCAAGTGTAATTGCCCATGAAATGGGTCATATTGAAGCCGATCATGTAGTCGAACAGATGAAGAAAAGCGCGATCGCTAATGGTTTAGCTACAGCAGCAGGTGTTGAACAAAACAAGTTAGTTCAGCTTGGTGTAGAACTAGCTTATCGTCGTCCTAACAGCCGTGGAGCCGAAAAAGAGGCAGACGAGCTTGGATTAAAATTGCTGACAGATTCTGGTTATGCTCCTCAAGCAATGGTTTCTTTTATGAGGAAGTTGGAAAACAAAAGCAGGAGTGGAGTTCCTACGTTTTTAAGTACCCACCCTTCGCCCAGTAATCGCGTACAATATCTTCAGAGTTGGGTTAACGCCGAACGTAGTAAAGGTAATGACGGCTTAAGCACAACTGCATACCGGGGAAATATCCGACCTTTATTATGATGGTTAAGAGTGAGGAGTTAGGAGTTATGAGTTAGGAGTTTTGAACCTTTAACCTTTAACCTTTAACCTTTAACCTCTCAAGCCCATAATCTGCTGCTATTGCGATTAACTTTAAGTGAAGTCGCATTTACTTTCGCCGATGCTTCTTCTAAGGGTAAGGTGCGGACATTATTTTTAAACACGTTGGCTTGATATACTTGACGATTTGTGACATCGAATGCTGTCAACCAACCACTATGGGGATGATAAGCGCCTGTATCTAAATCAAGCCAACCCGCACCTCTGGCGATTTTACCTGGTGGAATTCCAGGAAAGGTAAAGGTGATGGTATGACCAACGATAATCACTTTATCTGAAAAATAAGGTTGAGGAATACTGTGAAACTTGTCTCTAATCCAGCAAAATTCTTCGGCACTTTGTTCTTGTATGGTTTTTGAAGGATCGATACCTGCGTGAACCAAAAAAATGTCTCCTAAATCTAGATATAAAGGTAAACTCTGGAACCATTCAAGATGTTCTGGGGGTATTCTACCATCTTCATAGCTTGCTAGCGTTGCTTTTCCGCCACTGTAAAGCCATCCTTGCACGCTGGGAGTAGAGGGATTTTTATCTGTAAGAACTTTGATTAACATATGCTCGTGATTTCCCAACAAGCAAGAGTAGGAATTTTCTTTAACAAAATTAACTACTTCCGAACTTTGGGGACCTCTGTCTATTAAATCGCCGAGAAAATAAATTTTGTCTTCTTTTATTGGAGCGATCGCCTCTAACAATTGCATCAAGCCTTGATAGTGACCATGCACATCCCCAATAACTATACGACGGTGGCTAGTTGCACTCATGGGTGTGGACTTTAATATATTTGTTTTATATTTCTGATTCAGTAGAAACTACTACTAATCAGTAAGAAAATGTTAATAATTTTCCCGATATAAGTTTAATAAAATCAATTCCACTAATAAAGACGGAAATGTTACAAAGCTTGCCTTGTTTATGGTCAAGAGCCGAACTTTTTGCTAAACAGCCGTATCCGTATAGTTACTCAAGTTGAATATTCATGTCTTTAAAAATACTTTTGTTCTTGAGTACGAATACGATAACTAAATCAAATCTATTTAATTATATCTAGTAGGAATCTAAGCTAACTAGAAGCCCGGTTTGTAAAAAAACCAGAAGTGCTGCATCAGCTCATTAAGCTTTAAAATTCAAAGAAGATAAACTTAATTTTCAGGAGTATGTCATGTCAGAGGAATTTTCTACTCAAATTAGCGATCGCATCTGTAAGCACATGAATGAAGATCATGCGGAAGCGGTAGCGCTTTATGCCAAGGCTTATGGCGATTTAACCGATACGACAGCAGCAAAAATGCTTTCTATTGATGCTGAAGGGATGAATTTACAAGCCCAGGTAAAGGGAGAAGAAGTACCTGTCAGAATCAAATTTGACCATACTTTAGAAAATGCCGAAGATGCTCATCATACATTGATTGATATGTTGAAGCAGGTTAGGAAATAAGTGAGGAGTGAGGAGTTAAGAGTTAGGAGTTAGGAGTTAGGAGTGAGGAATTATTTATTCTTCCCTCTCTTCCCCCTATTACCTATTACTTATTACCTATTCCTTTCACATTTAAAGTCGGATTTGAGGGTGAAAGCAAAGCAGGCTGTGAGTATAGTCAGTACGCCTGTAATCCAGAAGGGAATTTTGTAACCAAAACTTACTAACAAACCTGAAACTGGCGGTCCGATGGCGTTAGAAATACTTAGATAAGATGCATTAATTCCTAAAATTTCCCCTTGTTCCCGTTGGGTGCTATTCAAGGACAAAATCGAATCTATTAAAGGCATCGGGAAGGAATTAACGAAGCCAAAAATTGCAATAATGATAAAAAATGCAGTTAGATAGGGGAAAGTTGGAATTAATAAAAAGGTGATTCCACGTGCCAATAATGATAAAGATAAAATATCAATTAAATTAAATTTTTTCCTGAGTGGATCGAGTGCAAATACTTGAGAGATAAATCCTACCATGCCCACAACAGCAAATGTAATTGCTAATGTTTTGGCATCTTGATTTAGCACTTCCAGCACAAATGGTTGAAAGGCAAAGGTAAAAATCGTAAAACTGGAACCACTTAAAAAAGTTAGAACAAAAAGTTTTCCTAATTTCGGACGAGTTGCAGACTGAAAAATTCTGATAAAACCAAAATCATTCAAACTTAAATGAAACCGCTGCTTGTCGGAAGGAGGCAAAGTTTCCGGTAGAAAAAAAATAGTCATAACGGTTGCCAATAAAGCCATAGCCGCACCGACAAGAAAACTCATTCCCAAGGAAGAAACGCCCCAAACCGTAGGTAATTGCTGCGCTACATAGCTTAATGCAGGTCCTGCGACAAAACCCAAACGGAAAACAGCACCAAAAATACCGAAAGCTTTAGCCCGCTGCTCTACATTTGTAATATCGCTAACTACAGCACTGGCAATAGAAGTATTTCCACCAGTAAAACCATCGATCGCACGCGCAACGTATAACAGCCAAGCTACGGGAGTTACCGCAGCAACAATACCAGATAAAACCGTTCCCAGCAAACTGACTACTAACAAAGGTTTTCTTCCCAAGCGATCGGAAAGTCTTCCTAAAATAGGCGTACCGATAAATTGAGGTAAAGCATAAGCCGTAGTTAACAAACTTGCTTGAAAATCATTTAGTCCAAACTGCTTCGCGTAGGGATAAAGTAGCGGAATAATTATCGTGAAGCTAACCGAATTGATAAAGGCAACTAGGGTGACAATCCAAAACTGGAGAGGTAAATTAAATTGCTCCCTCAAATTTTTTAAATTCATCTATTAGATTTTAGATTAAAGTTAATATTGCCAGAATTCGGTCTATTTTCTGATAGAAATTTATAACTGGCAGTTTCTTCCGTAGCTTACCCTAGCAACTACTTCCAAAACTTCCCCAAGAGGTGAACATTTCGCGATCGCACTAAATCTATCTATAAATAGTTGACATTTTTTATTCGCGAATAAATCAACTTTCAAACTTCTTGCAACAACCAAAAGCCGGTATAAGTCATTCCAGAATCATCTGGCTGTACCAACAAAAAATGCAATCCGCAATCCTGCTTGCGCTGTTGGTAAAGCTTTGCAGCAGCTGAAACTTCTTCATCTTCAAAGGTTGCCACAATCCATCTATCTATCAAACCCGCTTCCAACACCAAGCCATCCGGCGCACCAGCAATATAATTCAAAGCTACAGGACGATTTTCTTGCAACCACCTTGCCAAACGCATCGATTTACGCCCGCCATAAATTACCACACCTGGAACCTGCACCGTTGAAGCCAAGCCCAAATTTATCGGCAATAACAAATCGGGTATTTCTAAAATAGGAATTGGACGTTCTGAAAAATCAGCAATATTACCAGCTTGCAAAGTAGCAAAACTCCATTTATCTCCCCAAAGATTTTCAGATAAAGGTATCGGGGGTGGCTTATCCAAAGCTGTAAATTGCTGCTTTTGTGACAACCATTTTTTTAAAGCAGCAGTGCGACGAGTTGCTTCAACTTTAATACCCAAACTATTCCCCGCTTGTTCAATCAAACTCAAAGACTGGGGACGAAAAACTTGAATAACATCTGGTAAATTATCCGATGCTGCTTGCTGAATTTGTGAAGCTACCCAAGCAGAATTCGCTTGTGACTGGGGACAACTCGCTTCATATTTAAAATCCAGAGTTGAATCGCAAATCGATAAATCCCACAATACCTGTTCCGATGTATCCGATTGCGGACGACGATAAAAATCAGCTTGCCAAACCATAATTAGTTAGTAGTTAGGAGTTAGGAATTAGGAATTAGGAGTTAGGAATTAGGAGTTATAAATTAGGAGTTAGGAATTAGGAGTTTAACCTTTGACCTTTAACCTTTAACCTTTAACCTTTGACCTTTAACCTTTAACCTTTAACCTTTGACCTTTTATTCATTGATTCAAAGCTTTTGCATGATGACGGATATGGTCTTCTATAAATGTGGAAATAAAATAATAACTGTGGTCGTAGCCTTTTTGGTAACGTAGATTTAAGGGTTGATTTACTTCAAGGCAAGCTTTTTCAAACACATTTGGAAGCAATTGCTGCTGTTGAAGAAATTTATCGTCGCTACCTTGATCGATTAAAATTTCACTATGAAAACCAAATTGCTTAACTAATTGGGTTGCATCATATTCGTGCCAGCTTTCTTTATTTTCACCTAAGTAAATGTTAAAACACTTTTCTCCCCATGCACATTGAATAGGTGCAGCGATCGGTGCAAAAGCTGAAACCGATCTATATTTTTCGGGGTTTCGCATGGCACAAATTAAAGCACCATGTCCCCCCATTGAATGACCAAATATACTTTGTTTATCTTGCTGTACCCGAAAATTAGCGGCGATTAATTCAGGTAATTCTTTGACGACATAACTATACATTTGGTAGTGGGATGACCAAGGTTTTTCGGTTGCGTCAACGTAAAAACCCGCACCCGTACCAAAATCGTAATCGTCATCTTCACCTTCAATTCCGGTGTTGCGCGGGCTTGTATCTGGTACAACTAAAATTAAACCATGTTCTGCGGCATATTTTTGCGCTCCAGCTTTGACCATAAAGTTTTCTTCGGTACAAGTTAAACCGGAGAGAAAATAAAGAATTGGTAAGCTTTGGGATTCAGCTTGGGCTGGTTGGTAAACGCACAAGCGCATTTCACCATTACAGCTAGTTGAGAGATGGGAATAAAAGCCAACTTTTCCACCAAAGCTTTTATATTCGGAGTTGAGGGTGAGAGACATGAATTTAGGAACTATATTCGCTTGCTTTAGTTATCCTACTAATATATTTGAAGAAAAATCTATCAGAATTTGCAATAATAAAAAACCGAGTTTCTAGATTGGAATAAAGCTCTCACTCTCGTTACAAGGTTCTACCTTGTAATGCATTTCAAGAGGCTCTGCCTCCAAGTTGGATGGAAGCAGAGCCTCTGACACAGGGGTTCCTAACTGGTAACTGATTTAACTAACTCTTGTTCTTGCTTTTACTCTTTCCTGTCTTCTATCGGGTAATTCTTTCATCTCTACTTCTCTAATTTCTAGATTTTCTAAATATATTTGTTCTTCTTGCGGTCTTTCGTGTTCTACAACAAATACGTTCGAGTACAAATTAGCAATTATCTGTTTTCCCTGTTGGGTTAAAGATAAGTAACGCAGTCCATCCTTGATATATGGATAAACACCATTCCAATAAAACTTTGGATAATTATTACGTAAATCCGCAGGATTTTTGTAACCTAAAATCTTATTCATTCCAGTTTCTTCAAACTCGTAGAATAAAGAAGTTATTTTCTTTAAATAACGCGGATCGCTTAATTGACCAATTAAATCGGCAGCACGTACTAAACCTGCACAACTATTAGTTTCTTGATGATCTTCTGCTGCGGGTACCGGGAAACGAGTTAATTCTATATTGCATTTTATGACTTCAGCATCGATTAATTTATGACCGCCAAAACGCTCGTCAATAAATAGTTTTGCTCGATCGACATGATATGGTGTAAGACTAGCATCTGAAGCACCTAGAGGTAAAGAAATCATTGCTTCATCTTTACCTGCCGCATACAGGCTTTCTTCTTCTTTGTCTTGACGACAAACTCCTTTTACATAACCAATATCATGACACAGCAAAGAGATAATAAAATGCAACCAATCTTCGCTGGAAACACCACCTTCTCGTATATGTTTGCCGCGTAAAACTTCTTGTCCTACTAATGTAACTAAGATTGAATGTTCGACGTTATGATATAGGGCATCGCTGTTAGCAATATTTTCTAAAGCCATGCTTCCTACCCAAGCGATAATGTCTTGATAATCAGTTTTCAAGCTGCCGTAGCTACGACGGTATCCTTCTCTAACCCTATCTACAAAAGCATCTATCAAAACTTCAGTTGCGCTAAACATCTTTTTTACCCTGTTAATAATTTATTTTATGTGATTTTTTCCAGTTGATTAGATAATGATGTTTTCTACATCTAATGCTTATCTACTTAATTTATCTTCGACTTCTAGGCAAAGCAATCGAAACCCGATCGGTTAACGAAACTTTCAATCAGGCTTTATTACTGCTCGACATTAAGCATATCGAGCGGTGTAAATTTTTATTTACACAACATCCCAATTATTTATACATAATTAAAAATCCGATTTTGGGTCTTATAAAAATTATTGAAAATACCCATAGTCAAAAAGAATTTAATCCGTATTAATATACATTTTTTTACTTTTTTATCAGCCGAAACTCCCTAACTTTTCACTATATAAATAAAGCTTACCCAAGTTACGCTAAATATACACACCGGCTGCATCAGGAACTTTGTCATTGGGCAAACAGACTATATCAATTACTTATTATTTTTTCACAACAAAATGATTTGTGGCTGCGATCTCAATACCTACTCAGCTGTGATCTCAGGTGTTCGGTTATCCGTCCTTACCGATCGAAAACCTACTCAGGCAAGGATTTTAACTGAAAAAATAATCCGTATGAATCCTCAAGGAATGCTTATAACTAGCAAATATATGACTTTTGTCATGGGTAAATCAGTCTGCTAATACAGCCATTAGACCAAAAAATGGGTAATAGTTAATATACAGTAATAATTTTAAACTTTTCTTAAGCAAAGCCGTGTTATCGCGGGTGGGTAGGAGACGCAGTAATGACAGTAGGGGACCAAAATTTTTCAGAGATTCCAGCAAAAGAAGAAGCCGCGATCGAAGAAGCGACTTTCAAAGAGTATACCGAAACCGAAAAACAGCGCCCTTGGTGGACAATTATGCTATTGGGTATGGCTTTGGGAGTTGGAATAACCTTTGGAGGAATGCGTTTATTAAGCAATCGTCCCAAAAATGAACCAAATGTAGCAAATCAATCTACTCAGCCAGTCGCTCCAGCAATGACTGTTACTCTAGCTCTGGTAGAATTCACGAGAGTTGCTCGCAATCTGGGCGTTACTGGTACTGTTGCAGCTAGTGAATTGATTCCGGTTTTACCTCAATCTAATGGTTTGCAAATTAAGCAAATTTCCGTCAAGCAAGGGGATTCGGTTAAGGAAGGGCAGGTAATGGCAGTTTTAGATGACTCGCTATTACAGGATCAAATTCGTCAAGCCAAAGCAGAAGTCGAATCCCAACAAGCCGAAGTTGCTTCAAGAGTTGCGGATTTAGCTTCCAAACAAGCAGCTTTAGAATCAAGTAGAGCCACTGTAATATCAAGCCAAGCAACAGTTCAACAAAGACAAGCTGATTTAGCCCAAGCAAAAGCAAAATTAAGAGAAGCCGAAAGAAATTACCAGCGCAATCAAAAACTTTCTAACCAAGGGGCAATTAGCAAGCAATTATTTGAAACTGCACAAACGAATTTTGAAACTGCACAAGAAGCAGTACGGATTGCCGAAGCAAATATTCGTAGCGCGATCGCAGGAGTTAGCAGCCAAGAAGCAAACATCAGCAGCGCTCAAGCAGGAGTGAGTAGCGCGATCGCCAGAGTCAACAGCGCTAAAGCAGGAGTCAAAAGCGCTACAGCCAGAGTGCAGCAGTTAAAAACCCAGTTAGGACAAACAATAGTCCGCGCACCAGTTTCCGGAAAAGTTGCAGAAAAACTTGCCAGAGTCGGAGACATCACGGGTGTACCACCGCAAACCCAAGTAGGAACGGTAGTTGGTGGCAGCCAAAAGCTATTTTCAATTATTCGTAGCGGAAATTTAGAATTACAGGCAAAAGTTCCCACAGTTCAACTATCGCAAATCAAAATCGGCGCACCAGCCCAGATTACAAGTGAAGTAGATAATCGGATTAAATTACAAGGAAAAGTTAGAGAAATAGAACCCGTAGTTAACCAGCAAAGCCGCGAAGCAACGGTAAAAATTGACTTGCCTGCTACAAACTTACTTAGACCGGGAATGTTTGCCCGCGCTGCAATTGTTACCGATACAAACATGGGCGTAGCAGTACCGCAAAAAGCAGTACTTCCCCAACCCGACGGCAGCGCGATTGTATTTGTTTTAGCCCAAAACAATATTGTCAACAGTCAAAAAGTAGAAACCGGAGAAATTCTCAAAGGTGGAAAAGTTGAAATTAAAAGTGGTTTGCAACCCGGAAAAAATATTGTAGTTGAAGGTGCGGGGTATCTCAAAGATGGAGATAAAGTTCGGGTGGCGAAATCATGAGGAGATGGGGACAAGGGGATGGGGAGATGGTAAGCCACTGCGCCCTCGCGGGTTCCCCGACTTGTAGCAAGTGGCGCAACCCGGAGGGGGAGATGGGGACAAGGGGACAAGGGGATGGGGAGATGGGGAGATGGGGGGATGAGGGGATGGGGAG
This sequence comes from Rivularia sp. (in: cyanobacteria), assembly GCA_965234645.1. Taxonomy (GTDB): domain Bacteria; phylum Cyanobacteriota; class Cyanobacteriia; order Cyanobacteriales; family Nostocaceae; genus Rivularia. The sequence continues at coordinate 3,774,464 of OZ248344.1, forward strand.
AAATTCCATCTTTATTACTTAAGAGACTTTTAAATGAAAAAATATCTAATTTAGAATTCAGATTGAGTAGTGCGAGCATCTTGCTCACTATATACAGCATATAAGAATAAAGATTAAGTACGTTCGGACGCTCCGGGATGCCCACCCTACAAGAGTTTTAGTATATAGTTTTGTATCTCATTTATCTGGCTTAGTGCTGTATCTTATTTATCTGGCTGCTGTATCTCATTTATCTGGCTTAGTGCTGTATCTCAAGCGAGCAAGATGCTCGCACTACCGTTATTAGATAAGTTATTTTTTCCAAATCCCTAATATTCGTACTTTCTAAAAGTTTTGAATCCAAAATCTAAAATCTAAAATCCAAAATTCTATAACTGCTAACTACTTAATTCAATGAATTTTAACGTTTCTGCTTGGTCGATAAAAAAACCAATTCCCACGATAGTTTTATTTTTAATTTTGACTATAGTTGGTTGGTTCTGCTTTAATAATTTGGGAATTGATACCAGCCCTAATATTGATATTCCTGCGGTTCAAGTACGGGTAAGTCAACCTGGTGCTGGTCCTACGGAACTTGAATCTCAGGTAACGAAGAAAATTGAAGACGCGGTTGCTGGTTTGGGCAACATCGATGAATTGCGTTCGGTTGTTACCGATGGCGTAAGTATTACTACCATCAACTTTGATTTAGGAACCGATAGCGATCGCGCTACTAATGATGTTCGCAATGCGATCGCGCAAATTCGTCAGAGTCTTCCCCAAGATATCAACGATCCAATTGTGCAGCGTCTGGAGTTTTCCGGTAGTGCAATTATGACTTATGTGGTCACTTCGGATAAACGTTCGGTGGAGGAGTTGAGCAATCTGGTTGACGAAACTATCAATCGCGCTTTGCTATCAGCAAAAGGTGTCGCTGAAATCCGCCGTATAGGTGGGGTTGACCGAGAAATTCGCGTTAATCTCGACCCAGATCGTTTGCAGTCTTTGGGTATCACTGCGACTCAAGTAAACGACCAATTACGAGCTTTTAATATTAACTTACCGGGTGGTCGTGCGGAAATTGGCGGCAGCGAACAAAGTATTCGTACTTTGGGTAGCGCTCAAAGTGTAGATGTTTTGAAAAATTATCAAATTATTCTTCCGAGTGGTGGTTCGGTTGCCTTATCTACTTTAGGAAATGTAGAAGATAGTTTTGGTGAAGTTCGTCAATCCGCACGCTTGAATAATAAACCAGTAGTTGCTTTACAGGTATTGCGTAGTACTGGTAGCGTCATGGTGACGGTGGAAGAAGGAGTCAAAAAAGAAGTTGCAAAGCTGGAAAAAACTCTTCCTGAAGATGTAAAAATGGAATTGATTTTTACCAGAGCTACTTTTGTTCGCGATTCTTACGAAAGTACGATGGACGAGCTATTAATGGCATCTGTATTAGCTGTGGTCGTAATTCTACTGTTTTTACGCGACTGGCGAGCAACTTTAATTACAGCAATAACTTTACCTTTATCAATTATTCCTACTTTCGGCGTAATATTTGCTTTGGGCTACACTCTCAACAATATGACACTGTTGGGTTTGGGTTTAGCGGTAGGTAACTTAGTCGATGATGCCGTCGTCGAAATCGAAAACATGGAGCGGCATTTGGCGATGGGTAAAACACCCAAACAAGCAGCTTTTGAATCATCAGAAGAAATGGGTTTAGCGGTAATTGCAACTTCTGCCACCATCGTTGCCGTATTTTTACCAGTAGCATTCATGGGCGGAATTCCCGGTCAATTTTTCCAACCCTTCGCCATGACAGTTACCGCCGCCACCGTATTTTCCACAGCAGTAGCGCGGATGGTAACGCCGATGATGGGAGCTTATTTGTTAAAGTCAAAGGAGATGGGGGGACAAAAAAATGGGGAAAAAGAATCATCAACTCCTAACTCCTCACTCCTAACTCCTAACTCTTTTAATCAAAAATCTCGTCGTTTCCAACCTTATGCTTCTACACTCAGATGGGCTTTACGTCATCGGATGACAACTTTGCTGCTGGCTTTGGCTTTCTTTATTGGTAGCTTGATGCTTGTACCGATGATTCCCAAGGGTTTGGTTGATGGTGCGGATGTGGGGATTTCTGAGGTATCGGTGGAATTAGCCCCCGGTTCGACTTTGGCAGACACCAAACGGGTAGTAACGCAAGCAACAAATTTAATTAAACAAAATCCTTACGTTGAAAGTGTTTTATCTACAGAAAATGTTGGTTCGGCAAGTCTTACCGTTAAATTAAAATCCAAAGAAGAACGAATTTCTCAAAGCGAGTTTGAAGAACAAATACGTCCGCAGTTTGGACAAATTCCGGGAGCGAAAATTAGTTTTCAAAGTACTGGTGCTGTAGGTGGTAGAAAGGATTTAACTATAGTTTTGCAAAGTGAAAATCCTCAAGCATTGAAAAAAGCTGCTGATGATTTAGAAAAGCAGATGCGAACTATACCGGGATTGATAGAGGCATCTTCTACCGCTAGTTTAGTAAAACCGGAAATTTTGGTAGTACCAGATCCGCAGCGAGCCGCAGATTTGGGTGTAACCGTACAGTCAATTGCTCGTACTGCAACACTCGCAACCATTGGTGATAGCGACGCTAACTTAGCAAAATATAATCTTAGCGATCGCCAAATTCCGATTCGAGTCCAAATCGATCCTAAAGCGCGAGAAGACATCACAAATATTAGAAATCTCCAAGTTCCCAGTCAAAATGGTGGTTTAGTTCCATTACTCGCGGTTGCAGATATCCGTTTTGGTAGCGGTGCGGCAACTATCAACCGTTTCGATCGAATGCGTCAAGTTTCGGTGGAAGCTAATTTAAAAGGTATCTCTTTGGGTGACGGATTGAAAGCTGTGAACGATCTAAGTACAATGAAAAATTTACCACCGGAAGTAAGTAGACGTTCGGCTGGAGATGCGGAAATTATGGAGGAAATTTTCGGACGCTTCGGTACTGCATTGGGTTTAGCAGTCATGATGATTTACGCCATCTTGGTGTTGCTATACAATAATTTTCTTCATCCGATCGCTATTATGGTAGCGCTACCTTTATGCTTGGGTGGCACTCTCTTAGGATTGATGCTTACTCAAAAAGCCTTGGGATTATATGCTTTAATTGGTATCGTGTTGTTGGTAGGAATTGTCACCAAAAATTCAATTCTGTTAGTAGACTACGCGATTATCGGCTTAGAACAAGGGAAAAAACAACGTCAAGCAGTTTTAGACGCTGGGATATCGCGTTTGCGTCCGATATTGATGACTTCTCTTTCCACGATCGCCGGTACTTTTCCCCTAGCATTAGGGCTTGGTGCTGGTGCAGAAGTCCGTCAATCAATGGGTGTTGCAGTTATCGGTGGCTTTACAACTTCTACTTTATTAACTCTAGTAGTAGTACCAGTGTTGTTCATCTATATTGATAACTTTCAGCATTGGATTATTAATACAGCAAAATACGGCTTTAGAAAGAAATCGCGCCGTAAAATTATTGAACAAGATAAAACAGTTAAGTTACCACCAGCAAATTGAGGTTAAAGGTTAACAGTTAGAAGTTATGAGTTAATAATTTTCTCCCTATCTCCCCATCTCCCCTATCCCCCCATGTTATCTTCGGAAAACATTTATATTGTTTCCTTCTTTACATAAAGACCTAACCCCCTACCCCCCTTCCCTATGAGGGAATGGGGATAATAAAGCCTCTCTCCGCATCGGGGAGAGGTTTGGAGAGGGGTCTTTCTTATTTCCGGAGAGGTCTATTAATTATCTTTTTCTTGCAGGTTGTTTTCTATTAAAAAACTGCGTAACGCACTGTAGAGAAAATGGTGCGTTACGATTGTAAATATATATACTTTAACCTTTAGTAATATAGTGCTGTAACACGTCCTAATTCTACAGGATAACAAGAACTTGCTTGAGGTACTTGAGGGGTGCGATATGGATGGTTGATTTCAAACTCACCGGGATCTGAACAGCCAGTTTCGGACATAAAAGTTTGTACTAATTCGCGGTATACAAACCACTGTTTGTGAAGATGCCGAATTAATTCCGGTTCCATTTTAAATACATCGGAATTCTGAAATCCTGCTCTAGATAACCATTCGTAGATAGAAAGAGTTTCGCCATTATTACTGTGAAGCATTGTTTCTCCTAATTGTGTCTAATTGAGGGTAAAATACGCTTCCAAGATGCAACCTGAAGCGTTTATAGGTGATTTTCAAACAATAGTTGTGGATGGGAACTCATTTTTTATAAGGGCTGATTCAACTACTTTCCTATATACAGAAAATCAAAATCGGCGAACTTTGACCTATGTTCATATAAGGATATAAAGTAGCAAAAAATCTACGACCAACAAATTGGTTTATTTCACTCAGGTATAAATAATCTATCCGAGTCTAACTCGATAACCGTGAAAAAAGAATCCGAAATATCACCATGTTAAGCAGTTGATGCTTTTTACATAAATATCCTGTTTTCTAAAACTTTGTGCTGCTGTAAAAGAGATACACCTACAATCTAGCCGTTGAGTCAGAGCAAGCATGAACTTATTGTCCTGAAAATAAAAAAATCAATCTATCCTTCTAAGGTTATATATTTATACTTTTAACCATACTGTGAATTGGAACTTAACTATTTTGTAATTTACTTTTCTAGAATCTTAATAATACATCATTAAGGGGTGAATTTTTTTCAAAAGTTAAGGGATTCCCCTAACTTAAATAGTTTCCCCTAATCGTTTAACCTTGACGCTACTGGCTTTGGGAATATTTTAATTTTTATTAGCTTAAGGGAATTAGCCTCGAATATAGTGTGTATAACAGATAAACAAATCAATATCTAGCTACTTTCTGTTTTCTTAATATTTTCACCGATGATGTAGAAAAGTAACCATGTTAAAACTGACTTATACCGACAATAAGATCGGGTTCGATTGCTTAAAACAATCTTTAGAAGATTGGATAAATACCAGAGTACTTCTAAGTATCCGTAGTGCTACCAGTATTTATATTGAATCTTGCACAGCTTCTCTTTTAATCCCGGCAGATTCATCATATTTAACTGATTTAGAAAAACTGAATGCTGAGAATATAGTGGAATTCTGTGGTTGTGATGCTGATTCGGTTGAAGTTGTTTTAAAAGGTACTTGGTTGACATCAGAAGTAGAAAGCGAAACAGGTGTTTTCGTGACTGAATTTGCGGAATCTACTGAATATTTATTACATGAAATGTTCTATTTTAAATTCTGTCACGCTTAATTTAGAAATTAAGGATTAAAAATTAAGAAATAATAATTACGAATTATTATCAGTCTTGCTGTTCGCGGGACTATGGTACGACTTCCGAATCCTACTTAGAACTGGTCATAGTCAGTCGTGCTGCCTTTCCCCGAACAGCATCCCATTTCGATTTTAGATTTTGGATTTTGGATTTTTTGGAAGTTAGAAGTTAAGAGTTAGGAGTTAGCAGTTGTAAATTAACATTTCTCCGCATCCTTGTAGTGCGAGCGTCTCGCTCGCTATCTACCCCCCTCTCCCCACTCTTCCCCCTCTCCCCACTCTTCCCCCTCTCCCCACTCTCACCATTTCCCCTACTGCCCATGAATGCGACTTTAAATAACCGTGCAGAAGTTGTTGCACGGGAAGATTTGGTAATGTTTATTAATGCTTGTTTATCCTGTACGGGACAGCGAGAATTTTATGATGATGCTTACGGACAGAAGGTGTCAATTGACTTTCTTCACCAGTATATTTTAGGTAATTACCGTTTGCTGTACGCTCGCACTTTAGCAGCAGGAATTAATCATTTTAATCAAGCACAAATCATTTTAAACCTGTTAGCGACGGGGAAGAATACATCTTCACAACATCGGCAAGAAGAAGGCGCGTTAATTGCTCGTGCATTGCAACAATTGCCACCGCAGCGTGCTTGGGGAATATTACAACAACTCAGACAGCGAAAAATTAATAACCGTCGCAGTCGTGCGATCGCTCGCGATTATGTGAATTTTCGCCGCAATATGGATTTTGATGCGGTGAAGTATCGTTCTAAGGTGCGAGCCATAGTTACTCACGCACACTTGAAACTTCAAGGAGAATTGAGTAATTTTCTGTTTTGCAACTGGAAGCAAAAAGTCTATGAAACGAAGTTATTTGAAAACTTCCGTCAAGCACATTTTAGCGCCGAAGCTGTCTACGAACTACCTTTTACTGTTGCCGAGGGTTTAGCAGCCAAGCATAAAATTAAGCGCGAAGTTTTTTTATCGCGCATCCAAGAAAAGATGACTTTGAACGAGAAATTACGTTTTCAAGCTGCGGCTGAAAGCGCAAAAATCAAAATAGATTTAGATTTAGGTCGTTTGGCTTTAACTAAATTAGCATTATATATTCTTTCCTTACCCGTGGAAACTCGAAAACAGAAACGGGATATTCTCAGTCTAGCTTTAGAAAAATCGGCTCAAAAAACATTAACCAAAGCACCTTTAAAATTAGGGAAAGTTGCAGCAGTTTTAGATTGCAGCTATTCAAGTTACGGTTCTTCACAGAAGCGTCGTCGTCCTTTGGGTGTCGCTTTAGCTACTCACTACTTGTTGAAAGCCGCATCTCAAGAATATCGAGATTTTTGGACGCTACCTCTAAAAGATGCATTGCAAGTACGTTCGCGCGGACAATCTGACTTAGCAACACCTTTATTAGATGCATTGGAATGGGGTGCAGACTTAGTAGTAATTGTTTCCGATGGTTGCGAAAACGACCCGCCATGTGGTGCGGCGCAGGTATTACATATTTTTCGCAAACGTTTAGATCCCGACGGGCGTACATCAATAGTTCACTGCAATCCCGTTTTCAGTGCCGAAGACTTTTCATTACGTCCTTTATGTGCCAATATTCCCACCGTGGGATTGCGAGATGCTGAAGATTTACCAACAATGTTAGGTTTTGCTCAATTTGCAAATGGTTCGGCTTGTTTGTCGGAATTAGAAGATTATTTAGAAGCTCGTAGTAAAAGCTTTAGCTCTATAACTAGTTCCCAGTCTCCGGCTGGGAACAAACTGCGTGAGGCTCTGCCTCCAGTTTACTACGAGGCAGAGCCTCTTGAAATACATTCCCAGGCTGAGCCTGGGAACGAGAAAGGCTGAGCCTGGGAACGAGAAATTCTCAAAACAACAAGAATAAACGAACAATAATTGATAACTGATTCACAATGGCACAAAAGAAAAATTTACTAACCAACATCTCTTTAAAAGGATTAGAAATTGCGCCTTCTCAAGTGCGCGGTGCGGTGCGAATTGTGCCGTTATTAAGGCGTAATATACGCAGCGATTTGCGTTTAATGAATCGTACTTATGATGAAGATTTAACTGTTGTTTCTTTAGAAAAAAATATCAACTATTATGCTTACGTTCCCCACGGGTTGGTGATGTCTTGGACTGATGATGGTAGCCCGGTGGCTGCTTTGGGAGGACAAATAAATAGACAAAAAAATCAACCAAATGATGGTAAACGGCTCGATCGCGATTATAGTAGCGTGCGTTTAATACATCGGATGAGAAAGCGGGAATCGAATCATCAATTAAGATTTTTACCGCTACATTTAGCGATGGAAGGTTTTCTCTCGATGTTTTTTTCTGGTCCCGATATTGCTTGGAGTGAATATTCTAAGTATGCTCTTTCACATGGATTGGGTTGTCGCTACGAAACGGCTGTTGAAGGGCGTTATATTTCTCGATTAGAAGATGCTTTGCGGGTATTTGAAATTTATCCCAACCAAGTTGGAGTTTTAGTATTTGTTGCGGAAGCATTAGCATCAGCTTTTGTGGTTCCGACTCCGGAGGATTATCGATTATTACACGCGAGTTTGTTAGAAGATTTCTATGGCGAATTAATTTATGAATACGGTTTGCTTTACGATACAACTTATCCTATGGATGTATCTATAAATGAATCGGAAATTAATAGTTTAACAACTTTAAGATTAGCTATAGAAAAAATGCGAATGGATTGGGCATCTTTTCAAGGTTTTATGGCTGAAGGAATCTTAGGTCGTTCATTGCAATCTAAAATAGTTTACAATGCCGGTCCCTTTACATTACAACGGTTTATTACCGATATCCAACTTAAAGAAGAAAATCATATTGGAGAAGCTATCATCCGAGAAAATGGAGAATTAGAGTATTTAAAAACATTTCGTCTATCTAAGGCACAAACAAAAAGAGTTTATTTACTTAGCCAATTAGCTGAATATAACTGGAATCTTGAAGCTACTGCCAAAGCATTAGGAAATAATTATGATGAATTTGTGCATCGTTTAGAAAAAGCTGGTTTTGGTTATTTATTAAACTTGCAACTACGTCAGCTTGCTAAGAGACGGAAGAGATAGAGATTAGGGATTGGGCATTGGGGATTGGGCATTGGGAATTGGGAATTGGGAATTGGGCATTGGGCATTGGGCATTGGATTATTTATGATTTATAATCTTTTTCGTAATTATTTTAAATGATTTTTAAAAATATTAATTTATCATTTTTCGTAGTGCGAGCATCTTGCTCGCTGGTTTAACAAATGAAAACAGCTTTCGTCGCGATCGCCCCAAACCTCGCTGGTTTAACAAATGAAAACAGCTTTCGTCGCGATCGCCCCAAACCTCGCTGGCTTAACCTTCTAAAAACAGCTTTTGTAGCGATCGCCCCAAACCTCGTTGGTTTAACAAATGAAAAACAGCTTTCGTAGTGCGAGCCGGAAAGCCCCCTATCGCTACAATTTATTTTGATTTCTATAAAAAAAGCCAGAGATTTTACTTCTCTGACAAACTTGTTTGTTTACCCATGTATTTCATGGAAACGTTATCGATTCTTATAACCCTTAACCTTTTAGCGCTTTTGTAAAATTTTTCCGATAGGATTTACTCCCAACAAAGCAAGCTGGCCATAACAATGATAAAGTAAGGCGATTTGTGAAGCTGTTGCTGAAATTAGTTCTTCTAAACCCAGTCCAAAACTTCCAAGCACCACCTACATAACCTACTATTAGTAAAACAGTAACGAACCCACCCATTTTAATCTACTCCAAAAACAAAAAAGGATATTTTTACCATGATTTGGTAGAAGAGTCAACCGATACACTCTTATACTCTAGTTTAAGGTAGGCTTCGGTGTTGCATCCAGTTCTATGGAGTTAAGAGTTAGGATCGCCGGAGTTATTAAATATTAATCCAATTCTAATGCCCATTCACGCGGCTAGCGGAGCGTACCGTAGGTATTGCGTGCGGGCGTATTCCAATTCCCAATTCCTATAATCGAACAATATCTTTACGCTAGAGTAACACTAACGCCACAATCAAATAAATCCAACGACTTATGGTTAACGTAGGGGAGTTTCGTTTCTTAATATCCAAGCCGTTAGCGCGATCGCAATTGGTTCGGATATCAATGCAAATATCCAACTGGCAATATTTTTAGTCACTAATCGCAAATATCTCTGACTAGTAATATTAGCTGTTTGAAGACCAGGATCTAGTCCAGATGTGGGTTTGTCAAAGCTATGAGTCATTGTAAAGGTTGCTTTGATTAGTTATAAATTATTAATTTCAGTTGACACCGATAGATGCAACCACTTTTTAATTTGAAAGTAGTTAGAACTACATTGCAATCAGCTTGTTTTACGTAGAGCCACAAAAACTGGATTGTCTAATTTTGAATTATTGTTTGTTCTTCAACTTCTCAGCCTACAGGCAAAATGGAGAAGAGGGGAAAAGGTAGAAATCTTAACTAATAACTATTCGCCGATAACTATCTCCAGATAGACATCCGATGTGCCAAAAATTGTGAGAATGAGTGACGTAAAGTTTTAAATTTCAACAATTTATCTGATGAATTTTGGTATTTTCGATATATTCGGAATTTTTCTACTGCTTTCTTCATTGCAACCGATTTGGCAGAAGCGTAAAATGGAGTATCGTCGCTTCCACAGTCTCGATGGGTTTCAGCAACAACGTAAAAGTCGGGTAATTCTGCTGATTCATCGTCAAGAATCTATCAGTTTCTTGGGTGTACCCATTTCGCGCTACATTACCATCGAGGATTCTGAAAAAATTCTCCGAGCAATTCGCTTAACTCCGTCAAATGTTCCGATCGATTTAATTTTGCACACTCCGGGTGGTTTGGTTTTAGCTACCGAACAAATTGCTAGGGCTTTAATTCGCCATCAAGCTAAAGTAACTGTTTTTGTACCTCACTATGCCATGAGTGGCGGTACAATGCTTGCCCTTGCAGCCGATGAAATCGTTATGGATGAAAATGCGGTTTTAGGACCTGTAGATCCCCAACTTGGCAATTACCCTGCTGCAAGTATCATCAAAGTTGTTGAAGATAAACCTATTGGTGAAGTTGACGATCAAACCTTGATTATGGCTGATTTATCGCGCAAAGCCATCAACCAAGTACAGCGTTTTGTCAGAACTTTACTTAAAGATTCCATCCCCAAACAAAAAGTTAAACCAGAAAATATTGAAACAATTGTTGAAGCTTTAACAACCGGACAAGTTACTCACGATTACCCAATAACCGTTGAAGAAGCAACGGAAATGGGGCTGCCCGTCACTGCCGGACTGCCCCGAATCGTCTACGACCTGATGGAGCTGTACCCGCAACCGCAAGGAGGAAGACCCTCAGTGCAGTACATCCCAATGCCTTATGATGACCGCCGTCCTCTTCTTCCGGTTCCCAAAGGTAGACCGATGGAGGAACCCAACGGTTAAAGATATGGGAGATGTGGGGATAGGGAGATGGGGGGACAAGGGGACAAGGGGACAAGGGGACAAGGGGACAAGGGGACAAGGAGACAAGGAGACAAGGAGACAAGGAGACAAGGAGACAAGGAGACAAGGAGAATTTTAACCTTTGACCTTTGACCTTTGACCTTTAACCTTTAACCTTTAACCTTTAACCTTTAACCTTTAACCTTTAACCTTCTATGGTGATTCCGTAGGAGTGGGAATCGGTGTTGCTTCATCTTCATCTTCGGGTGATTCCGTAGGAGTGGGAATCGGTGTTGCTTCATCTTCATCTTCGGGTGATTCCGTAGGAGTGGGAATCGGTGTTGCTTCTGGTAGTACCGGAGTTGGGGTTACTTCTGGTGTCGCTGTTGGTGATGGTGTCGGTAGGGGTGTCGCCTCCGGTATTGGCGTTACTTCTGGTGTTTCTTCAGGTGTAGGTGTAGGTGTAGGTATAACAGGAGTTGGAGTTACTTCTGGTGTCGCGGTTGGTGACGGTGTTACCTCCGGTGTTGTTTCTGGATCTTGTTTTGCTTGTTGATTAAGTCTTTGTCGCAAAGCTAAGTCAGCGATTCCAGTTTGTTCTACCTGTAACTTTTCCTGATATTCCTTAACTACGTCTTGAGTTCTTGGTTCGTAAAATTGATTGAGAGGTAGCTTCGGATTTGGATTAGCTACCAAATTCAAATTGTTCTTGAGACTTCTAACAATTTCTGCGGCAAGATTTTGAGTATTTGGTCCTGCTATACCGTCAACCCCTATCTTGTACCCCTGTTGAAATTCGCGGATTGCTTTTCTTGTTTGGGCATCCGTCATCGGCTCGTTTGATACTCTCACGTTGTATCCCAATCCGTACAAGACAGAACGAAATTCTCGTGGAGTATAATTGCGCTGACGAGCGGCTATTACCGTACTCGAAACTGCTACACCACCTGCAATCAAGCAGGCAGTTGCTACACTAATACTTTTATTACTAAACTCACACCACATGATTAAAACTCCGAGTCATTAAATTCGGCAGCATATTTAAGCCTTACAGCTGCATTTTAAGTTTATTTAAGCTATTTTTCTCAAAAATTTTTCTTATTATTAATGTTTTCTTGATTAATCTAAATTATTTGTAATTATTTTAAATAATTAAACTATAAATATTTTTGTCATCTTCCTATAGATGTATCTTAAAAAGCTTGTATAAATAGTAAATAATTTTGAATTAAATCAATGTTTAAAGTGATACAAAAGACAGTTGTAAAAAACATTATATAAACTTTTGCTGCTGAGTAAATACATACGCTATATATTTATCCAAATATGTAATACTACTGATAAAAAATGAAAAATAAAAATCTTTGGTTTGAAAGATTGATGGCACTTATCGCTACAGTAAACTTGGGATTGGTATTATTTAACTTAAGTTACATTGGGTGGCGTGATTTTTACTTACGTAACTTGCCTCAAATCCAAAAAATATACGACCCTGTAAAAGGAATTGAACCTCATCGAGAAACTGAAAATTATTTAAGAACTGTAGAAGAATTAGAGCAGCAAATCAGGGAAACGGGATTACAATCGCCACCATCTGCAAGCAAAATAGAAGAATTACGCAGTTTGAGCCTAGAAACGATCGAAAATAATCCATTTGCAGCAGTTTCCAAAAGCGGTACCTTGGAAAAAATAAAAAATCGGATGCGCGATCGCCTCTCAAATGAATCCTCAAAACGTGCTTTTTCTACTTTCTGGAGTACCGATTATTTATTAAAACAAGGTGTAGATAAAGAGCTAAACTTTTTTGACAAACAAATTAAACCATTAATTGCTACTAACTACTATAGACAAATTGGCGAAAATGGAGAATTTATAGATAATTTTTGGATAATTGACTTACCCTTTGTAATTTTATTTACAGTTGAATTGTTAGCGCGTAGTTACTATATAAAACGCCGTCATCGAGGATTTAGTTGGTTAAATGCTATTTTGTGGCACTGGTACGATCTATTTTTAATCCTACCTTTTTGGCGTTGGTTGCGAATAATACCTGTATTATTTCGTTTAGAAAAAGCAGAGTTATTAAATTTACAAAGTATACGATATGAAGCTCAACAAGGGATTGTAGCTAATTTTGCCGAAGAAATAACGCAAATTGTAGTAGTACGAGTTATAAATCAAACTCAAAGTTCAATAAAACAAGGAAATTTAACTCGCTGGCTGCAACAAAGTCAAACATTACGTCCTTATATAGACATCAATAACGTTAATGAAATAGAAGCTTTGGCAGGAATTTTCGTCCAAACAGTTATTTATCAAGTGTTACCAAAAATCCAACCGGAAATAATTGCTCTTTTACAACACAATATAGATAGCGCATTTAACCAGTCTCCGATCTATCGCAATTTCCGCAACCTGCCAGGACTTGGACAAATGCAAAGCCAGTTAAGCGAACAGCTGGCAATTCAAATTGCGACAAATCTTTACCATGCTTTAGTGTCCGCAACAGCAGATCCAGTTTCCGCCGAACTCTCAAGCCAACTGGTAAAACGCTTTTCAAAAGCAATGACGGACGAAATCCAAAAAAAACAAGTACTCTCAGAAATACAAAGCTTATTAATCGACTTCTTAGAAGAAGTTAAACTCAATTACGTTGAGCGCCTTTCAACTGAGGAGGTGGAACAAATTCTCGAACAAACTTCTTCTTACGATCGAACATCTGTTCCCTTGTTAGCAGATACAATTCCGATTAGAAAGCCATTAACCTAAGTTTTGCTCTCCCCATTCTTCATTCCCCATTCCCTCTATTTTTAAGCAGATTCATTAAAACAGAAATTATAATGTACATTTTTTGCTGCAAGCATTTTGGAAAAATGCGTTAAACTCAGATTATAAGTCCGTGGGGCACACGGCTTTAAAGCTCAGTTAATGTCATCATAGATGAGTCGCTGAGAAGCCCATTATCTAACCGTAGGGAGGTGTGGGTGTGTCACGGACGAGCTATATTACAGTTCGTTGCAAAACTTCTTGGAAGATATCCTTATCGCAGGGAGTGGGTAGATGCCCACTTTTTTTGTTGGAATTGCCACATGACTCATCCTTTAGTTCCCCAAATCATTGACTTAGCAACACCAGTAGCAAAAGACCTTGAACTAGAGGTCGTGAAAGTGGTTTTTCATACTAATCAAAGCCCACCTGTATTGCGAGTAGACATCCGTAATCCCAAACAAGATACTAGTTTGAATGATTGCGAGCGTATGAGCCGTAATTTTGAAGCCAGTTTGGATGCAGCGTCAATTATTCCGGATGCCTATGTATTAGAAGTGTCTAGTCCTGGTATTTCCCAGCAATTGCAAACTGACCGAGAATTCACATCTTTTAAAGGGTTCCCAATTAAAGTTTGCACTTCTTCACCCCATCAAGGACACTCTGAATGGAATGGTAAACTGGTTCGCCGAGATGAAAAAAGCGTTTACTTAAACAAAAAGGGTCGTGTAATCGAAATCCCCCGCTCAAATATTACCAGCGTGCAGTTAGACGAAGAACGGGATTAAGTAGGTAAACATTATCTAACCAGGACTGCTTTTTGACCCCGGTGAACGAGAGCGGTTTTTTTTGCTAAAAGAACGAGTTATCACCGTTCTTTCAATAAGCAAGACGACCGTTTTGTTAAAAGCGAAAAGTGCGGTCTTGGGGGAAACTCTAAGAGCAACTTTTCGGGACACACCGATTATTTATTGTCTCTAATTCCGGTGTTATCAGTTGCGATTTTTTTTAAGGAGATAGCTTATGTCAATGCTTAAATTACTTGGATTAAAAGAATTAATTGAAAGTATCAGTAGGGAACGAAATTTACCCAGACTTGCAGTGCAATCGGCAATTAGAGAAGCACTGCTTAAAGGTTACGAACGCTATCGCCGCGCTCAAAATTTAGACCGCAAACAGTTTGATGAAGATTACTTTGAAAATTTTGAAGTAGAACTAGATATTGAAGATGAAGGATTTCGCGTTGTTTCTACAAAAACTATAGTTGAAGAAGTAACAAATTCCGACCATCAAATTGCCCTCAAGGACGTTATCAAAGAAGTCGAAGAATTTGGCGATGATGCGGCGCAATTGGTAGGACAAGAAGTAGTTGTAGACGTAACCCCCGATAAAAAAGAATTTGGTCGCATGGCGGCGATGCAAACCAAGCAAGTTTTATCGCAAAAACTGCGCGACCAACAGCGACAATTAATTCAAGAAGAGTTTCAAGATTTGGAAGCAACCGTTCTGCAAGCAAGAGTGCTGCGGTTTGAAAGACAATCGGTAATTATGGCTGTAAACAGTGGTTTTGGTCAGCCAGAAGTAGAAGCGGAATTACCCAAACGCGAACAGCTACCCAACGATAATTATCGTATCGGTGCGACTTTCCGAGTGTATCTCAAAAAAGTCTCGCGAGGTCAACAACGAGGACCGCAATTACTTGTTTCCAGGGGTGATGCCGGTTTGGTAGTATATCTTTTTGCCAATGAAGTCCCCGAAATTGAGGACGAAGTTGTAAGAATTGTTGCCGTTGCCCGCGAAGCTAATCCCCCATCAACTTATGTCGGACCGAGAACAAAAATAGCTGTAGATACTTTAGATAGGGATGTAGACCCGGTTGGTGCTTGTATTGGGGCGCGTGGTTCGAGAATTCAAGTAGTAGTGAATGAATTACGCGGCGAAAAAATTGACGTAATTCGTTGGTCCCCAGATCCAGCAACTTATATTGCCAACGCCTTGAGTCCGGCGCGAGTCGATGATGTCCGGCTTATGGACCCAGAAACAAGACAAACTCACGTACTTGTAGCCGAAGATCAATTGAGTTTAGCGATCGGTAAAGAAGGACAAAATGTTCGTTTAGCTGCTAGACTTACAGGCTGGAAAATAGACATCAAAGACAAAGAGAAGTACGATTTTGAAGCAGAAGATACAAAATTTGCAGCCGCAAGGGCACAACACGCAGCAGAACTCGATCGATTAGATGAATTAGAAGAACTTGAAGAACTTGAAGAACTTGAAGAACTCGAAGAACTTGATGTACAGAAATTACAGTCTGACAACTTAGATTCGCAAAATCAACAAGTTAATTCAAAAGCACCGAAAAGTTTATTCGATGAAACCGAGGAGGAATTTGAGTCTAGGAATCAAAGGATTTATTAATACCAATAAGGCAGGCGATAGTTGAAGCTAAATAGTTAGTTAAAATGAAACCGAATTGGAGGCGTTGTATTAGTTGTCGAAAATTTGATTTAAAACATGAGTTTTGGCGGATTGTCCGCGTGTTTCCTTCAGGAAAGGTACAATTAAATGAGGGCATGGGGCGTTCAGCCTATATTTGTCCTAATCCGAGTTGCCTTAGTGTTGCTCATAAAAAAAATAAGCTAGGACGAGCGTTGCGTGCATCAGTGCCAGAAACACTGTACAAATCATTGTGGGAGCGCTTATCTCAAAGTGATAAAGAGCAATAAACTTTTTCACAAAGTAATTTAGTAGTGGGGGTATTTTCCTGCTGAGAATCTTACACCGGCTATGTCCGATAGTAATATCGATCGAATTATCTTTTAGTAAAGAAGTTAGTCCCAAAATTATAAATGAGTATTGACACATGGCTCTGTTATATGATAGGGGCACTTGCAAAACTTAGTCATTGTAGGCTTTCATGTGTTAAACCCAACAAAAACACCGTCCATACAAAAAAATAAATATCGGCACTTGGTAACGTTCGGGCGTAGTCGCGGCGTTAATCAATCAGCATGCAGGTGTGGAGATGCCAGCTTTCCAACGGTCACATCTCTCTTTCCTAATGGTCGGAACCTTTTCAAATTGAAAATGGCTACCGTTACACAGTAAACCAAGGATGGAGATGTCACAAAAGCTGGCAACCATCCGTTAAAACTGTAAATTATAGGGGAAGAGTGGATGAACAACGGCAAAGTCAGAATTTACGAATTATCAAAGGAATTGAATTTGGAAAACAAAGAGCTATTAGCAATTTGCGACCAGCTCAATATCGCGGTCAAAAGTCATAGCAGCACGATTTCCGAATCGGATGCAGAACGTATTCGTTCCCAAGCAGAAAAACTGACGACTACTTTAGGGTTGTCGAAAGAGCATGGTACAAATAATAAGGGTTCTCGCGACCATAATAAAGCACCTAGTAAACCACAAATATTGGAAATCCGTAGTAAACCAAAGCCACCGAAGAATTCTAATAATCTTGATTCTTTGAAGTCACCCAATAATAATTTAGAAAACCACGAGAGTGCATCAAATGCTGCCTCTCCCAACCATCAAATGAATTCAGTCTCGTCTATAGAACCAGTGGCACCAACTGCACCCGTCTCCCCAAACCAGCCCTTGCGCTCTCAAAATAACTCTGTATCCGTTGCAAAAACGGAAAATTTAACATCCACCTCCCCCTCAGAATCAGATAAAACTGCTTTGAGCAAACCAGAAAGACTAGTTTCACCCAAATCTAAGCCGGAAGACTTGAATAAACCCGAACTGACTGCCCCGCCTACCAGACCTGCGGCAGCAAAGCCAGATTCCGGTTCCGATAGCGTCGTAGAAAAACCAGTTCTCAAACGCGATCGCGATCAACCAAAACGTCAAAAGAATAAGCCGCCTGCGGATAAAGTAGCGGATAAAGTTGTAGAACCCTCAAGCGTACCAGTATCAAAAACGGCGCGTCCTACGACTGCACCAGTATCGAGAACAGAAAAACCGCAAAAGCCGAAAAAAGCAGCACCCGGTGGTAGCTCGGATGATGTGGCACGTCCTAGAAAGCAGGTACGGCAAGATTCATCAGCGCCTCCGAGCATATCGGCTCCACTTAGACCGCCTTCCCGACCGGCGGCAAAAGTGGATATTAGCGATTCAAGTGATGATGACAAAGATGATGATGATGTTGTTGAAGAAGTAGCTGAACTCAAGCGTCCAATACCTCCTCGTCTGCCTAGAGGTCAGAAGAAACGCTCTAAGCAAGAAGAAGCGATCGACGAAGCAAAAGAAGCAGCCAAAGCTGGTAAGGTTGCTAAGAACAAGCGTCTGAAGCCAATGGCTGAAGACGATTTTGAGGCAGACCTGCTTGATGACGATGAATCAGCCTCCAGTATGGAAACGGCAATTAGCAACGCTATTGTTCGTCCTCCCAAACCAAAAAGCTCTAAGCCAACAACGGCACCAACTCCTGCTGCACCTAGCAAAGTCAGAAAGTCCGGTTCTCGCGACCAAAATCGTCGGCGCGGCGGCGGTGGTGGTGGAAATGCAGAAGCAGAACCGAAGCTCCAGCGTCCTGAAATAATAACTGTTAGCGGTCCAATGACCGTGCAAGAACTAGCAGATGCTTTGGCAATGCCCGACACGGAAATTGTCAAAATCTTGTTTATGAAGGGTATTGCGGTCAGTATTACCCAAAGTCTTGATACCTCAACAGTTATCATGGTAGCTGAAGAGTTAGAAGTACTAGTTGATACTCCAGAACCGGAAGCAGAAGCCCGTAAAGTTACGGAGATGCTGGACTTGGAAGATATGGATCATCTCCATCGTCGTCCGCCTGTAGTAACGATTATGGGTCACGTAGACCACGGTAAAACAACGTTACTCGACTCGATAAGAAAAACGAAAGTGGCTTCTGGTGAAGCTGGAGGTATTACCCAGCACATTGGTGCTTACCACGTAGAGATAGAACACGAAGGTAAACCGCAGCAGATCGTCTTCTTAGATACTCCCGGTCACGAAGCATTCACGGCGATGCGGGCAAGGGGAGCGCGTGTTACTGACATTGCCATATTGGTAGTGGCAGCAGATGACGGCGTTCGTCCCCAGACAATTGAGGCAATTAAGCATGCTCAAGCTGCGGAAGTACCGATCATTGTCGCAATCAACAAAATTGACAAAGAAGCCGCCCAGCCAGATAGAGTCAAACAAGAGCTAACTCAATATGGTTTGACATCAGAAGAATGGGGTGGCGACACAATTATGGTTCCCGTCAGCGCTATCAAAGGAGAAAACCTAGATACGCTTTTAGAGATGATTGTGCTAGTTTCGGAAGTTGAAGACCTTCAAGCCAACCCAGAGCGTTCCGCAAAAGGAACCGTGATCGAAGCTCATTTGGATAAAGCAAAAGGTGCAGTTGCAACCTTGTTAATTCAGAATGGAACCCTACGTGTAGGAGATATCCTGGTAGCCGGTTCCGTCTTCGGAAAAGTCCGGGCAATGGTTGACGATCGCAACCAGCGAGTAGACATTGCGAGTCCTTCCTTTGCTGTAGAGGTATTGGGCTTAAATGACGTACCGTTTGCAGGAGACGAATTCCAAGTCTTCAAGAACGAGAAAGATGCACGCTCACTTGCCAACGAACGAGCCGAGGTAATCCGCCAATCCCGCTTAATGCAGGGAGGGCGCGTAACTTTGACTTCGATTTCAGCACAAGCACAAGAAGGCGAGTTAAAAGAACTCAACTTAATCTTGAAAGCAGACGTGCAAGGTTCTGTGGAAGCTATTTTGGGTTCGCTCAAACAAATTCCGCAAAACGAAATCCACATTCGGATGTTGTTATCTGCTCCAGGAGAAATTACCCAAACAGATATTGACCTTGCAGCAGCCAGTGGTGCCGTAATTATCGGTTTCAATACCACATTTGCCAGCGGTGCAAGACAAGCAGCAGACGAAGCTGGTGTAGATGTTCGAGAATACAACATCATCTACAAACTCTTAGAAGACATCCAAGACGCATTGGAAGGTTTACTGGAGCCAGAATTAGTAGAAGAACCTTTAGGTCAAGCAGAAGTACGTGCAGTCTTCCCAGTGGGACGCGGTGCTGTTGCTGGTTGCTACGTTCAGTCCGGTAAATTGCTTCGTAACTGTAAAGTCCGAGTTCGTCGCGGCAATAATGTGATATTTGAAGGTGCCCTTGATTCACTCAAGCGGATGAAAGAAGATACACGTGAAGTCAACTCTGGTTATGAATGTGGTATCGGCGTTGATAAATTCAGTAATTGGGAAGAAGGCGACATTATTGAAGGTTATCAAATGGTGACTAAACGTCGCACTCTTGCAATGGCAAGATAGTGAGTAGACAACGATGTCATAATCGAGCTAGGCAACGAATGGGATTCGATCCTTTAGTTGCCTTAGCTAATAAAAAATCCTGGTTCCTCAGTACAAAATTAAAATTATCAAAGTTGAAATATGTAGAGATGACGGCGAAGCGCTAAAAGTCTCTACATATTTTTGTATTGGAGATAATAAGATATTTTTTAATTTGGAAGTCGCTTAAAACCGAATAATTTCTGCAAATAATTATTTAAATCAGTAACAACGGTAACAGAAATATCCGTAACTTAACCACTACCTTGAGAAAAGTGTTTAATAAAACCACACTTTAATTTTTACCCCGTTTCCTCGTACTATAGGTAAAAAGGTTTATCAATATTCGATCGCAAGACCTCGTATTTTTTCTCTAACAGACAGTAAAAAAAGCAGAGTAGAGTACGGACGGGAGCGGTAGCAATTAAAAGAAATTAAATAAGAAAAATTTTGCACCAATTAAAAAAAGTTAAATTGAGGATTAAATAATCATGAGTAGTTTCACAGTTAAAAGCAATGGCAACTTGAAAGGTGATGCCGACATCCGGGACAATTTGAAGCAAGCGATTTTCATTAGTTCTGGTTTTCAACGCTGGCAGATGGAGCGAGTACAATCTGGCGAGCAAATCGAACAAATGAACGAAGAATCGCAAGTACAGCTGTATTTAAGGGAAACCTTAGAAAACTTAGCTTATTAATCAATTATCAATAAAAAGTAGAGAATAAATCATAAAGAATTGGTTCAAGCCCTTATCAAGAGGGCGATTTTTATGTCTTTAGCTAGGAACTGATAACTAATAACTGGTAATTGTCTCAAGATTCTTCCTTGGGCGTGGAAAATAAACCTGGATCTAAATAATTAATTCGTGAAAGGGGGCTAAGGGCTGCAAGAACTTGAGCGCCATAGCTACGGTTGGTTACTCGACTATCAAGCAAAGCCACTACGCTGCTAGAATCTCTTGCTGGTGCTACAGCCCGCTGTAATTCATTTAAAGCTGTAGGCAATAAATATAAGCGGAACCAATCTAGATGAGAACGCTTGTAATGAGCAACTCTACCAGCTACCAAAGGGTTTTCTAAAGATGGTAGGGGTAAAGTAGCAATAATTAACATTTGCACAGATGGCAAAACTGTTTGATGTTCGCGCCAAAATTCCCAACCGCACACTAAAATACCATTTTCATCCAAGCAAGTTTTATCTACCTGTACCCGCGAACCAAATTCTGAAGCCAAAATTGCCCCTAGCTGAGCCTTTAACGGAACATCTCCCACCAAAATAGCCGTTAAACCCGGTGATGTTGCGCTCAAACATACCATCTGACGAACTTGATCGATAAAGACTGGTTTAAATTCTGGGGTATTAGGTAGAGGTAATTTATTCGGTATGTAAAGTTGAATAGCTTGAGTTTGATTTTCCGAAGAGAACTTCAAGCAAGTCAAATCGCCCAATCCTAAACGCTGGCGAAATAATGTAGCTTCAGTTTCCGGTTCTAAAGCAGAGCCAATTAATACCACAGGTTGTCGCTGCCAAATCGGCGCGAGAATTTTTTCTAGCTCAATTGGGGCACAATGTAAAGAAAATAAACCTTGACGGCGGCGAGGGGTAGCCCAAAGTAAGGGAGGAGAAGGTGAAGATTTGTTTAGTGAGATTTCGTGCCTATTTTTAAATAATTGCCAAAAGTTTTTCCAAGCATCAGGAAGGCTATTTAAATCCAAGCCCGAATAAAGACGGCATAAAATCTCTTCTTCTGATTCCGATATTAAGTAACATTCGTAGGGATTTTCCGGATGCTGAAAGATTTCCCGTGTTAGCTGCACCCGATGAGTGCGAATTGTAGAGGCAAACGAAGGACAAGCCAACATTAACTGTTCCCAATCATGGGGTTCAATACTGACGGTAAGCTGTTCTCGTATCCAATCTTCTAAATCGTCTACACCATCAATAATCGTGGGAATATTTGGAGGAAATTCATTTTTAGAACTCAACTGTGCTTTTAACCAAGCTCCCGGAGAGACGATCGCAATTCCCTTGAAATCACCAGCAGGGAAAGTATCGCCTACTACTATGGGTTTATTGACTTTTAACCACTTTTGTAGGCGAGGAATTTCTACTTGCAACAAACGTTGCTGTACGGCAAGAGTTGCAACAATAATCACAGCTTCATGCCACATTAAAGCCGATGCCACAAAACTAGTACGATACTGCCCTTGATAACCACAACCAGCCCCCACTTGAATCAAGGCGCTACGTCCCACCCTCAAGGCGCGTGCTACTAACCGTGCCATCGTCAAATGGTGCGGCCAAGAAGGAAAACCTGCCTGCGATCGCAGGAAGTTATGTAGTGATAAATGAACCTCTGCTTCAATCACGCGCTCTCAATCCCATACATAGTGATTTAGTTAATTCTTCAAAATAAACTTTTAAACGGTTCTTATCCTCTTTTATATTATGCTGTCAGTTTAAAAGGGGCAGTGTTCAATATTTAATTGTTACACTACAGACGATTAAACAGTTTTTTAGTGCAGGTAGAACGATTACCGTATTACGTTTAACCTACAACCCTATAGAAGAACCAATAACTTATTACCCTGTAATTATGCCAACTTATAAAGGAATTTCTAGCGAAGCTTTTAGACATCCTCTAGATAAGCAAGCCGAAGAAACGCTAAGAGGTTTACCAGGCTTTGATTTCATTGCCCGTAAATTTGTAGAATTTATTTACGAACGTCCGCAATTAGTTTATCTTATGGGTAACACCATTGAAGTTGGACCTCGACAATATTCAACTATTTATCAAATATTTCGGGAATGCGTGCGAGATTTGGATATTTATCCAGAACCCAAACTGTTTGTCGAGCAAAATCCGGTTGCAAATAGTTATGCTTTGGGACAGGAGCATCCTTACATTGTGATCAATACGGGAATTTTGGATTTGCTCAACGAAGCCGAAATTAGGTCAGTGCTAGCCCACGAGTTAGGGCACATTAAGTGTGGTCATACTATTTTAATTCAAATGGCGATGTGGGCAATGAATGCTGCCTCTATTGTCGGGGAATTGACTTTCGGTATTGGTAACATAGTTAGCAGCGGTTTGATTTATGCTTTTTTTGAATGGCGACGTAAAGCCGAGTTAACAGCCGATCGCGCCGCATTATTGGTTACAGATGACTTAAATACAGTTATGTCTTCGATGATGAAAATTTCTGGCGGTAGCAATAAATACGCCCATGAATGTAGTTTACAAGAATTTATTCGCCAGTCAGAAAATTATCAAGCACTTGACGAAGATGGACTCAATCAAGTGTATAAATTTTTAATGTATAACGGCGCTCAAGGAGTAATGCTCAGTCATCCCTTTGCAGTTGAACGAGTACATTTTTTAAGGCAATGGGCTGTATCGTCAGAATATAGGGAAATTAAACAAGGAAATTATCCTAAAGAAGCTGATAAGAGCGCAGTTGAAGTTAAACCTGAAGCTAATCAAAACCAGGAAGTTGAGAAATTGCGGCGAGAAATAGAAGAGTTACAGCAAGAAATTAATCAAATTAAACGCGATTAATCGAATGTAAATAAATACCTGGCGATTGAAATACCTGGCGATTGAAATCACGCGCCACTTGCTACAAGTCGGGGAACCCGCCCAACGCAGTGGCTTGGCTACACAGGCAAAACCCACCTGCGTGGGTTAATTAAAAAAGCCCCCCTTTTTAAGGGGGGTTGGGGGGATATTAACGTCTGAGCCTAATTTCGGCTAATTTCGGCGTTGCGTTTGCGTAAGTCCTAATTAATCGCGATTATTATGAAAAGCCGATTTCTCTAGCTAAAAAATTTAACCAACCTACTTTTGCAAAATCTTAAATATAGTTTTTGTGGAAGCAACAGAATTATTTGTGGTTTCACTGCCTTTTATCAAAGGGTAAGATATTTCCTTCAACCGCTTCATCCTTTCCATCGTCTGTAAAAACTGATTCTTCCGCATTTCTTTGCCTATCTGGGTTATTTCTGTTTGAATTTTCTTCATTTTCTTCACTTAATTTTTCTAAATTCAAGATTATTTCTGTAGAAGAAGGTTTACGCACCAAAGGAAATATCATTTCTTCTAATTCTGACTCTAAATCGTCAGGTTCTCTAACGCAATCAAATAATTTTTTGGCTTCTTCATAGTCAATCACAAAACTATGAGAAGGATAGTTATAAATCAGATTTTTGATAACTTCAATACCTTCCGGCTTTAATCTTTGCCCGTAAGCTAATGCAATATTCATCAATCTATTCATTTCACCCAATCTTAATGGGTCAATTTGACTGGGAATCGGAGACAATAAATTAACCGCCATCGAACTAGCAATATCTGCTGCCGTCTTGGTAGTAATCAGCGCTTGAGTCCCAGAAATCAAATTTAACAAATAACTCTCAAACATTTCAAAAGCTTGAGAACCAATTACAGTTAGTGCCTGTTGAATATCTAATACAGATTCGCTTCTAAAATCGTCATCTTTGGTAACTTGAACATCAAGAGGACCTAATTCACCAAAGTCGGAAATAACAATTTCATCCGCTCCCAATGCCAATAAAGTCCCGGCACTTTTACAATAGCCAAATACAAATAAACTAAACTTTTTATATTTTCTCTTGATGTAACGAGCGATTCTAAAAGCTGCATCCGGATCGCCACCATAAGTAGTCATAATTAAGACTACATTATCTCTTTTGGGTGACGTTTGTTTAATTTCGTTAATTAATTTATCGGCATTTAAATCTGTAATTTCAGCACTATATAGAAAAAGATCGGCATCAAGTTCTTCTGAAACAAACTCAACGCATCTGATCAATTGCTTTTTGTTTTCCATAGAAATAATCTATATTTGTAACTTAGCTTGCATAGTTTTTAAGCTGAAGTTATAGAATTATTACTTAATTTTTTCTGAGTTTAAAGATATAAAAAATACAATATTGAATAGAATTAGGAAGCTCATATGTAATCCTCTCTCCGCAAGCCGAGATAGGACTATCATGTAGTCACAGAAACAGCCCTTCGCAAAACGAAAGCTTGTGTAAGTACTATTTATAATCGCTAGGTACTTACTTACTTTATAGAAGCATAAATTTATCTAAACTTGAGGTAACGAACGTTGACGTATGTGATTGCGTTCGTAAACAGTAAAAAATCCTTCTAAAGATATTTTTTCACTATTTAACAAACGAATTAAATCCTCTGCTGGCTCCTCCGGTGTTGCAGGAAAATAACGGAAATAAACAATACCAACTGGTGAAGGCATTCTCAGACGGTAAGTTAATTCACCATAATCTCGGTCAAATGTTAAAATAATTCGTTCTTCATTAACTGCGCGTGCAAGTACTTCAGAATCCTTTGCTCCCGGAGCATCTTCGCTGCCATATGCTACATCATAATTAGCCGAGCGTAATTTTATAACACTTGCTTTGGGAAAATTTTCATTTGCTAGAAACCGCATCAACCAGCCTCAGAGAATAAGGGGAGAGTATATAAAGATTCTTCGCGCATGCACTCAGCGGTAAAAGCAAATACAGCTCGCAATGCTTCTGGAGTAAGCGTTGGATAGTTCTTTAGTATTTGTTCTTCCGTCCAACCTACAGCAAACAATCCCAGCAAAAACTCAACTGATATCCTAGTTCCTTTTATGGTGGGTTTTCCTAAGCTTACTTGAGAATCGGAATGAATGTAATCTTGCCAGTTCATAATTTATAGTCCAAATGAAAAAACTTTCCCGACTATTATCAATGTACAATTTTGCAGAGAACTATAATAAAACCTTGCCCTCAGAAAGTTCGTAAACCATGTCGGAAGAAGATATCCGTGCCACAAGGCTAGAAAAAGTAGAGCAGCTAAGACAGCAGGGGATGAATCCCTATGCTTATAGCTGGGAAGTAACTCATCACGCGGGTGAATTACAAGAGAAATTTGCCGATATCGCTAACGGTGAAGAAGTTGATTTTGAAGTGGCGATCGCCGGAAGAATTATGGCACGTCGTGTCATGGGTAAGCTGGCGTTTTTTACTTTGCAGGATGAAACTGGCACTATTCAGCTTTATTTGGAGAAGAAGCGCATTTCTGAAAGTATGGCGGATATAGATGCCGACGCTTTCAAAAATCTCAAACAGCTTACGGATATGGGCGATATTCTAGGAGCGAAAGGAACTATAAAACGGACTGAAAAGGGCGAGTTATCGGTTTACGTTAAACAATATAGTATTCTGACTAAATCCCTATTGCCTTTACCCGACAAATGGCATGGGTTAACTGATATCACCAAACGTTATCGTCAGCGTTATGTCGATCTGATGGTTAACCCGGAGGTACGACAAACTTTTCGCCGTCGAGCTTTGATTACTGCCGGAATTCGCCGCTATTTAGACGAGCGGGGATTTATTGAAATTGAAACTCCGGTAATGCAAAGTGAAGCTGGGGGTGCGGATGCACGTCCGTTTATTACTTACCACAATACGCTGGAAATGCAGCTGTATTTACGCATTGCTACCGAACTTCATTTGAAGCGGTTAATTGTCGGTGGATTTGAAAAAGTTTTTGAATTAGGACGAATTTTCCGCAATGAGGGCATTTCAACCCGTCACAATCCGGAATTTACTACTATTGAACTTTACCAAGCTTACGCCGATTACAACGATATGATGGATTTGACGGAAGGTATTATTACTACCGTCGCTCGAGAAGTTATCGGTACGCTAAAAATTAATTACCAAGGAACTGAAGTCGATCTGACTCCTGCTTGGCGACGAGTCACAATGCATGAGTTGGTAAAAGAATATTCGGGTGTAGATTTTAATTCTTGCCAAAATTTAGACGAAGCCAAAGCTGCCTGTAAAACTGCTGGCATTGAAGGTATAGATGATTGCCCTTCTTTGGGTAAACTTCTTAATGAAGCCTTTGAGCAAAAAGTGGAAGAAAATCTCATTCAACCTACATTTGTAACTGATTTCCCCGTTGAAATTTCGCCTTTAGCAAAACCCCATCGTTCTAAACCCGGTTTGGTGGAACGATTTGAATTATATATGGTAGGAAGAGAAACTGCGAATAGTTTCTCCGAGCTTACCGATCCGATCGACCAGCGTCAACGTTTGGAAGAACAAGCAGCCAGGAAAGCTGCGGGAGACTTGGAAGCCCAAGGTGTCGATGAAGACTTCCTCACCGCCTTAGAATACGGTATGCCTCCTACAGGTGGATTGGGTATTGGTATCGATCGATTAGTCATGTTATTGACTGATTCGGCAAGTATTCGGGATGTTATCGCCTTTCCACTACTTAAGCCAGAAAAACCAGAATCCGAAAATACTGCGGAATCATAAATTACAGGTGCGTTTGGTATTGCCTAACGCACCGTTTTTACTTTATATATAGTTAATGAAATTAAAAAGCTAAAATTCAAGTTTCGGATGCGAGGGATATCATTTTTTGCAAGCGAAAGATATCAAAAATAGGTTAAAATATCTGATAAGGGAAGCATCTATAGTAGACCCAAATTTGGCCAGAAGATTAGATGAAATAAATCGTTGGGTAAAAGACTTAAAACCTGGTTCGTTAACTGCTAAAAAATTTGTCATACTATTTTTAGAACAAGTAATTAGAGATTCTGAAGCTTGGCTGAGAGTTAAATCTTTACCTACCTATGAAGAACAGCAAGCAGCTTTTAATGCGCTTAAACCAAGTTTAAAATTTTGGTACGGTTACTTATTTCCTAAATGGCTTAGTGAAAATGACTCTAAATTTTATATTTGGAGACAAAAATTAAAGTCGGGTGAATTTTCCGGGGAAGATGCCGATTTAATTGCATCCGTAGTAAATAATATTCAGCGTCGTGGAGGTACTGTTGTAAAAAGATACATCGCCGACCTCTCAATGGCAACCGATATAATCGTAAGTAGTGGGTATGATAAACCTCTTTGCGTTCAACTTACTAGCTTAAGTGAAGAATTTTATCAAGAAAAATCTCACAATTGGGAATCTACATTACGTTTTTGGAAGATAGATAAAGGATTGCTATTAAGTTACAATCCGGGTGTAACTGATTTTGTAGACAGAATAGTTAATGTAACGTTATACAACAGCAATAATTTGGAAACAGGTATTTATTTAACATTTAACTTTTAGTTCAAGTAAAGCAATATCTCTTAATAATTTTGAGTCAGAATGGTAAAAGAAATGTCAATTGACACTCACAAGAGATTAGACAAGTTTATAGAATCGGTAGAAGCGGCTCAAAAATTACAAAATGACATAGTTAGGTATGGACTCGAAGCAGCTTATTTGTATGCTGAAGATGTAGATGGAGATTGGTTAGAAAAGTGGGATGAAGATGAAGCGACGCAAATTAATTTTGTTGAATCCGTAACTAATTTTTTAGAAAGTGATGATTGGGTAGCTGTCAGCGTCAGAAAGCAGTTACAGGGTAGAGAGATCCAAGAAATTGCGAGTCAGCTAGAAGATTGTCTCAAATCCGGACAAGAAAATCGAGTATTTGCAATCAAAACAGTTTTAGTAGAAAGCGCAAGTTGCAGAAATAGCGATCGCAATTTTTATGAGGAAAATGATGCTGTGGATCTATTAGATTTAGCCGAGCAATTAGTAAAGAGGTTGGAAAGAATTTTTGAAATTAGTCAGTAATAGTTTTCTCTGAAGTTAACACCTTTTTATTGCTGGTTTAAATTATTCATGAGAAATTATAAACCCGGTTTTTTCAAAAAACCGGGTTTGTGTAAATTGAAATATCTATCTTTTAAACAAAAGCAGTCCGCAGCATCAAACTTTTTATCCTAAATGATAAATTTATTTAAACAGTAAAGTTTGATAATATATGCCGAAAGGACTTAAGTTAAGAGTTCAAAGTAAAAAGCATTGTATTTTGAATTCACAACTCCTAACTCCTAACTCCGGTGGTCCTAACTTTATTCAATTCGCAACTTCTGCCATTTCAACAACGCGCCCTTCGTAATCTTTGATCAAAAAATTTAGCGGCTTGCGATTGCGAATTTTAAATTTTAAACCGCGTGTTTCAACTCTTAGTAAAACCATCTCCAAACATTCACGATCGAAACATACGTGACGCTGCTGGCTTTTGTTACCTAAACTAGCTCCAGTAATTACGTGTAGCTGAGTATTTTTCTTAAGTTGATACCAAAGTCCTTCAGTAGCATTAGGCATCTTGGTAGCATAACTTGGGCTGCTGCCTAAGTACATGGGATCGATTCCCGTTGCGCCGATTGTTTGTTCGTAGTTGTAATAATAGTGCAAAGGTACTTCCGCTGCTGGTAAATCTAACAGCCCTTCGTACAAATCTCTAGCAATTTCTAGATCCGAAACCATAATAGTATGTACCTTTGGGGCGCTGGAAAGGAACATCCACATTGCACCAGCATAAGCTGCTAGTAGCATTACCATAATCCCCTGTGTAGAAAACAAGCTATCCAAGGGCAGAAAAGAGCCTAAAGTAGTCGGAGTAAACAAATACGGGATTGCGTCAACTGATATAACCATGAACAAATCAATAAATATATAAGAAAGCTGTTGCTAACAAGGCTCAATTAAGACTTAAATTACATAGTCTAAGCATCACGTGCTTTTAGTCTATTTAAACTTCTAATCAAGCTGTTAGTGCTAAACACATCAACACCAAGATATTATGCGGTTAACGAAAAATATTACATTTCTAAGATAATTCTAGCAATATAGACCCAAAAAGACTGTGCAAATTCCTCATTTCCCAGAATCCAACCACCCCTTAGTTAAGTCACTCTTCAATAAGAGCGATCGAGAACTCATAACTTTGTTCGCACAGCATCCAGAGGCTGGAAGGTACTTTACGGCAATTTTTTGCCGATACAGTCCAATCGTCTACACCTTAATTATGCATTCAGCGCGATCGCCAGTACAAGCAGATTATTTATTTGCCATGACTTGGCGACATATTTACTACCAAGTAGGGGCAGTAAATTTAGAAAGTGGAGAAGCCGATGCGCCAGCTATGACTTTACAAAACTGGCTGATTAATATGACTGCTTACTGTATCAACGAAACACAAGTACCACCTACTGAAAGCATTCATTATTCCCTGAAGACTACTTCTCCGCCCCTGTGGTGCTATGTAGAACAAGCATTGGATCAATTACCACCGATGTTAAGATTGATGGTCTTAATGGCTCAAACTTTCCATTGGAGTGAAACGAGGATTGCTGCTTATCTACAAGCAGAGGGAGAAGGTATTTCTCCAAACGAAGTAGCAAATTTTCTCCAACAAGGTTATCGTATGCTAGAAGAAAAATTACCAGCAGACATCCGTACCATATATTTAGGTGAAAATTTCCTTCAACCCGTACCTGCGTGAAAACGCGGATATTTACGAATTCATGCTGGTAATGATTTCCTTTTTTTGTAAATCCTTTTACTTAAAACTAATTTTTCACGGGAAATTTATATGAAACAGTGGAATCTACTAGCATTCGTCAAAATTCAACCATCACTATCCCATACTCTACAGAAGCAATCAGCTTTAAAACTGCATAATGCTTTGAGTTTTTTACTATTTTCTTTATTGTTAAGTCCTATAGTTGCTACCGCCGCTGACATTACCGAACAACTACATTATCCGGCGATAGATAAAAAAGTCTTATTGCAATCGAGAGATGAAGCAGATACTTTGCTGCGTCTGGGTGAAACACAACATATCCAGGGAAACCCCGACAAAGCAGTTGAGTCTTTATTGCAGGCACAAGAAATTTATCATTCAATCGGTGATTTGGATGCACTTGGTTTAACCTACGAATTTTTAGGTAAAGGTTACGTGCAGCTAAAGCAGTATAAAAAAGCCGAAGACGCTATCCGGAGAAGATTGGCGATCGCCCGCGACACCAAAGATTTTCAAAGTCAGATTTTTGCGCTAAATAATATCGGTACTCTACTGCTACAAAAAGGCGAATTTAAAACAGCTTTGCAAACTTTTGAACAAGCATTAATAATTTCTCAAAACCTTAACAGCACTGAAGGTTACGGAATATCTTTGAGTAATTTGGGATTAGCATCAGCAAGGATAGGAGATTACAAAAAAGCGGTTAAACTTTATCAAAATGCTCTTAATTATCGGCAAAAAACAGGCGATCCCATCGGTGAAGCAAATACCTTAAATAATCTCGGTGAAGCTTACGAAGTCGTCGGTACTTATCAAGACGTAGTGAGTACTTATGGAGCAGCATTAAAACTTGCCCAAACAACACGAGATAACCAGAATCAATTACGAGCAATTGATGGATTAGTAACTGCTTATGGTTCGGTAGGAAGGTACAATAGTGCTTTTGAATTGTTAGAAAAGCGGTTAGCAATTGCAAAAAACTTGCGAAACCTGCGCGAAGAATTAAATTCCTTTGAATCCTACGCTCAACTATACGAGAAACTTGGTAATTACTCCACAGCCCGTAACTTTTACGAAAGAGCAATTACTTTAGCAAAAACCCTCGAAGACAGCAGAAAAGAACTGATGTTGCGCGATCGCGTTACTCAAATGATGAAAAAATAGGTTTTTGGGGATTGGGTATGGGGCATGGGGCATTGGGCATTGGGCATTGGGCATTAGATAAATAGTTTTAGGTTTCGAGTTTTTAACTCCTAACTCCCTACTCTCTACTTGCTACTCCTAACTCCTAACTCCTAACTCCGGTGGTACTAATTCCTAACTCTTTTAATTCCGCATATGGGCATTTGGCGGACAACCTTGGGGAACTGCAACCTGAATATTGTTCGGGTATTCGTAATAAATTCTTGGACAAGGATTAAGTTCGGGTTTAGTTCCCACTGGTGCTTCACCACCCATACCTAAATTTGTTTGATACGTTGTAGAACCTGGATACGAGCGAATTGGAGTACGTCCCTCAATAGCTAGTCTTTGAGATACGGTATTTAACGGGCAACCCTGTGGAACCAAAACTCTACTATCGTGAGGTTGTTCGTAGAAAATGCTCGGACAAGGATTTGCTTGAGATTTCGGTTGCTGTTGTGCGAATGCAGCGTCATGAATGATTGGTAAGCTAATAATTAATCCTCCGCAAAAAGAGCCTACTAGTTTAAATAAGTTACTAATTTTTTTCGATTTTTTATTCATTTTGACCTCCGAATCAAATTTACTTCGATAGTTAAATTTGATTATTTATATAATTTCTTGAACAATAGCGATTTTTAATAATTATTGCATCTAACCACAGACGCGATCGTGATTAATACTTTTGAAGGTTAATTTTTAGATATTGCTACATCTCATGCAAGGAAAGCTAAGTTAAACGCTGTATTTTAAACCAAAAAATAAAGAGTCAGGAATTAATATCAACTCCTAACTCTTAACTCCTAACTCCTAACTTTTAATATTAAGCTTCTTGCCACAATTTAAGAATTTCATCGGGTAAAAACTCTTTAATTTCGTTAATTCGTTCTTGAGACAATTCGTCTTTAGTTGCTGAAAAAACGGCTTTAACTACCATTCTTTCGTCTACATCCTTTTGTAAACTACCTTCTTGACGAATGCGGAATAAGAAAGTATCGGATTTAATTTTTAAAGGTGGACGAACTTTACTTAAGAAAGCCACAATCGGATTAGTGTCTTTCCATAAATCGGCAATTTCATTTTGCAAAGCCTTATCCTTAGTGGGTTCCGCTGGCTCGTGCAATTCTTGAGAAACCCGTTCCGATGCTTCGGTAGTCATCATATCGCGCATGGTACGGAATACCACTTCGCTAATATCTCTGGCATCGAAAATATCATTTAGACTACCCTTAAGCATTACCTTTTCTAAGAAAGGCATATCTTTTGTAGCTATTCGAGTCGCGGGACCTTTATCTAAAGCTTCAGGAGGATTAGCCTCCATTTTTTCAAGTAACTTTTCTCCTTTAGGAGTTAACTTTGCCTCTTCAAATTCAATTAAGTGAGGAAGGGGACCATCTTCAGCACCGAAAGTATTCGCAACTCTGGCACCAACTTCATCTGAGTTTACTACATCAGGAACATCTTCTTGGTTCGCGTATGCATTACCTGAAAACTTTGCTTGGATATACTGCTTTTGATTCAAGTAATCTAAATGACCCATAAAGTCACTTTCTGTCAATCCTCGACCAGTAAAGTCAGTTTCGGTGAAGCCAATTTTGTGCATTTCCGAACCGCTATCTTTAATTTTTTTGAGTATAATAAAGGCAACATCTTCTCTTAAACTAATAGGCATTTTATTCTCCTGAAAGCTTTATTTTTATGTATATTTAGCTGAAGTTATTTTCATCAAAAGTAAAGAGGGCAACTTGTAGGGCTGCTACAAAAAAGTTATCAAATAAGTAAATGTTAATAATCCGCATTAAAAAAAAGTTAGGATAAATTTATCCCATCTACTATTTAACTATTACTTTTTGATATCAAACTGCAAGTACCTCGATGGATGATTAGTTCTATTCTTCAAGCTTTATCAACCACATTAGTAGGTACAGTTACTCATTTGCATCTGTCACTAGAAGCAATTTGTATCTGTCAGTCGAAACATTTTTACTGTAAATAATTAAGACTCAAGAATAATTGGCAAAGTGACAGTAACTGTTGTACCTTTGCCCAAAGTGCTTTCTATTTGTACGAGTCCATGATGATTTTCGATAATTGCCTGACAGATAGCTAGTCCCAAACCCGAACCAGCAGTGTTTTTGGTAAAAGTATTTCCCGATGCGTGGCTGCGTGCTGGATCTACTCGATAAAAACGATCGAATAAGCGCGGTAAAGCTTCAGATGGAATACCAATACCGTTATCGTTTACTTTAATTTGCAGCACCGAGCGATTTAAAATTTCTAGACGTGCCAACTCAACTTCTACTCTGCCGTTTTCTTGGGTGTAGCGTAAAGCATTACCAATCAAGTTAGTAAATAAGCGTACCAATTGTTCCCAGTAACCCATCAAAGTAAACCAATCATCAAGTAATTCGGGATTGGTTTCGGTTTCCATAGAATCAATCAAATTCAACGAAAGACTAATATTTTTTTCCGCAGCAAGTAATCGTTGTTCTTCAACTACCTCTATTAACAAAGCATCAATAGGACAACTTGAAAACTCGTAAGCGCTGATTCTGCTATCTTGACGTGCTAAAAATAACAAATCGTTGACTAACTTACCAAGACGTTGCGTTAATCGTTCTACTACCTTTAACTGTTGTTGATAATGCTCTATATTAACGTCTTGTGGTTGCGTTACTTCCAACTCATTCAAAGCAACCTGTACGTTAGTTTGAATTAAAGCGATCGGACTTCTAAGTTCGTGAGAAGCATCGGCGGTAAACTGCTTAAGATGTTGATATGACTCTCTTACGGGTTGCATTGCTAACCCAGCTAGAAACCACCCGCTAGCTGCAACAGAAACTAACATCAAACCAATACCCAAAGCCAAATCAATAATTAACTGACGAGTAGGTTTTGTTACCTCAAACCAAGGATGACTCACCCGCAGATATCCTAAAACTTGTCGTCCAATTTGTATTCTTTGAGTAACTTGTCGCAGCAGCAACGGAGAAGAAGCCCCCATCTGTTTATCTCCTTGTCCCCTTGTCCCCCCATCCCCTCTTTCCACTCGTACAGTTTCACCCATACGATTGAGGTGAATAGGAATATCTAATGGTTCAGATAAAGTTGACCAAAGTAATTTACCAGTAGGGCTAAACCATTCTAAATCAATGCGATCGTCGTCACGGCTATCAGCATTATCACGGAAACTCGCTTCTAAATTAACGCGAAATTGAACTTGATTCGAGTTTACAGCTTCGATAACCAGCGATCGCTCTACAACTTCCACCACGTGATTCAAAGTATCGTCAATCCGCTCGATCAAAGTGCTGCGTACATACAAATACACTCCACTCGCAAACAGCAGCAGCAACACAGCCGTCACGGCAGTATACCAAATAGCAAGACGGCGACGAGTAGCTTGAAACATAATCTATCAGGTTAAAGGTTAAAGGTTAAATAATTCATAACTCCTAACTCCTAACTCTTAACTCATAACTCCTAACTCGCAACTCCCAACTCTTTGTCCTTCAGTAACAATACTGATGTTTTTTTTACCATTTTATCCTGAAATTCAATATTAATACTGAAGGTGTCTTTCCGGAGTAGAGGTTACATTCTTGATGTGAACTTGTTACAAAGCAATCAACAAAATAATTGAAGGTTCTATTAAGAACAATTTCACTAAATTTGCTGATTGATAACGAAGTTAGAAAAATATATGGGAGTTTAGTAAAGTGCGTTTATAGAGAAGTAATTGTAACCTGTTATGGCATTTTTTTTTATTTTCCTATTCAGGGAATAGCGTATTCTAAATATTTTATATATTTAGCAATATATTAACAAAAACGCCATTACTAATACAATTAGCTTTTGTCAGGCTCGGTTAGTAAAATAAACGTTCTAAACTCTTGTAAGTTCCCTTTCTATAAAAGAAGCGACAGCATCAGTTAAGCGATAAGAACAAATTCATATGTAGTTTAATTACAAAGAACTGCGAGTAAAAGTATTTCCTTACATCTCGTTTATGAATTGTCGTTTCAACTGTTATTTACTTACATAAACGAGGCTGGGTGATGACAGATTTGGATTAAATTTGAAAGGAGGTGATGTGTATTAAAAGTGAAATATTGAAATTAATTTGATTGTCTTCATAACCAAATTTCGTTTTTTTCTTACTCTCCGGCTTACCAGGGAATATCTATCAAACCGCTTAATTAAAGTATGAAGTTAAAGTTATGGTTTAAAAAGCCTTTTATTGAAAATACTGTACCGGAATATTGGCTCCAAAAATAAATCCAGGTGTGCGTATTTTTATATTTCCTATAACTTCATTCTCCAGGTTTTATCTTCCATCCCTTTAGCAAACCAATTTGGATAAGTCAGAACAAGAGAGTTTATCAAACAAACAACATTTACCTTACTAAAACCACAGAGGATATTTTTAGATGAAGAAAATTCTAGGCATTTTTGCAGCTAGTGCAGCAGCTTTAGGTAGCGCTATGATTGCAGCAGCACCCGTTAATGCCCAATCTGCTGTCTTACCAGTAGAAGTAGAAGTAACTCCAGCAATCTTCCTACGCACCTATCAAAATCTAAAATTTGTAGTTAGCCAACAAGATTTACAGCGAGGAACTTCTGTACAACAATCGGGAAGTTACAATGAGAAATCAGGTATCGATCCTTTGTCAACAGATTTTCCTTCAGGTCAAGCAACAGACACCGTTAAAAAAGTGATTCCGCGTTTGTATCAAGTTTGGGGCGCTAATGCTGGTACAAATGTTGAGGTTAGTGCAAGTAAAGCTACTTTGACATCTGGAACAGGTGGAGGTGGATTTGGTGGTGGGGCACCAGAGACAGTCACGATGACGGTTACACCAGGAACGCTCGTAGACGCTCGAAACTCAGCTGGTGCCAGCTATAAAGAGGCTCCAGCAACACTTGATTTTAAGTTCACAAACCCTAATGCTGCTTCGGGTACAAAATACACCGGAGGTGAAATTACCATCCGAGTTACAAATCCGTAAGAAGATTTTGTATTAATAGTTCTGGTGCAGGCAAATGCCTGCTTCCAGCATCTTCTTAGCGAAGAATAATTTATGCACATAAATATTATAGATAAGTGCATAAATTCAATTTAATTTATGTCATTAGTTATGGAACTTGTTTCGATGAATATTATTTTCAAATAAAACAGTATATCTGTTTTTAAATAATCATAACTTATGACATAAAAAATAGTTATGTCCAGTGAATAAAGGCTAATAGTTCATATTCATTTATCTAGTGTGTCAGCAAAAAATATTTTTTATAAAAAATGAACTGCCGAAATTTTGTTAAATGCTACTTCAGCATACTTGTAGCGCTTTCATTGACACCACAGCCAAAAGTGTTTGCACAATCAAATCCAAATGGGTGTCAAGCAAAAGAATATCAGCTAACTAATGTTGCAGATACTCAAAGATTAACAGCAAAAGACGTTCTTGATACTCAAGTACAACAAATTGGTAATAATAGACAACAAGAATTACCAACTAATTCACCATATAAATTTAGTAGTAATCCTATCGATGAGCCAAGCTATTGGCAAATGAGGGTTAAGAATTCAGATTTGCCAATCAATGATAGTGACGTTAAATACACATTAATATCTAGTACCGAAGCAGATAATCCTTTTAAAACGAATCAAGTCGAATTAAGAGTTTTTGGTATTCAGCAAGAAAAATGCCTTGATAATAACACTACTGTTATTAAAGGAGGAATTAGCTTTGTATTTAAAGAATTATCAAAGTTAGTACCAGGTAATTATCAAGGATTTATTAACGTTTGCATACCAGTGAATGGTGTGCAGTGTAAGTAAAACTTACATCTTGATTTTTTTGAAACTTTATATTTGTTGTGTGAGGAAGTGAAAATTCGTAATGTTAAAAAAAACAGCAAAAGCGATCGCGTTAAGTTTAATTGGGTTGTTGGCTTGGGAAATACCAAGCGTAAAAGCATTAGAAATAAGTATTAGCCCTCCTCGTATGGAGCTAGATATTAATTCTAAAAAAGGACGCTCTAACACCATTAAAGTCACTAATTTTGCTGACAAACCAGTACAAATTAGGACTTATGTCAAAAACTGGACGATGGATGCAGAAAATAATTTGCAAGATATACCATCCACCGAGAAATCTTTAGACCAATGGATTATTTTTACTCCTTCTAAATTTACAGTACCAGCACGCGGAACTCAAACCCTCCGCTTTGCCATTCGTCCTAAAGTAAAACCTGCTTCTGGCGAACATCGTGCTGTAATCTATTTTGAAGAGATAGCTTCTGATACTGATTCAAATAAAATTGGGACTAAAGCAGCTATTGGTGTTGTTGTCTATGCTTATGCAGGTGAAATAAAGCGAGTCGGCAGCGTTAATTCTGTGAGTGTTGATACTAAACCTGATGGAATTAATGCAGTATTTGATGTTTCCAATCAAGGTAACGCTCATGTACGAATGAGAGGGCAATATGCTATCTGGAATGCTGCCCAATATCCAGGAGCAAAAGCAACGGATTTTATCAAAGATGTAGGAAATTCCAACAAAAAACTACCTGCAAATGTTGTTCGAGTTGGAAATATAAATGTACCACCAGTTTTACCAAGTACAAGTCGTAAGTTATTACAAAATCTAACTGAAAAAACTGGAAAATTACCTCCCGGTAACTACGTTTTAGATATTAATGCCGAGTTAAGTGGAACTCCAATTGACAAAGGTATTCCTTTCACTGTTAAAGCCACAGCGAATACTTCCAAACCGGCAAAATCGCCTGCGACTTCTTTAAATAAATAGTCATTCTCGAAAGAAACTTATTCTATTTTCAGGGTGAGTTGATTTCTCAACCCCCCTGAATTAATTTACTACTTTTTTAATAATTTATTAGCTGCATCTATCTGGTTTTTCATATAACTAATACTACAATTCATTGCTCACAGCCTGTATCAGGCTAAATATCAATAACTTTGTGCCAAGTATGCTCTACCTAGCTTTACCACCGACACCCCCACCTGTAGTCAGTATATTGACTCCGCAATCTGCAACCCAAAATAATGGTTGTGAATCGCTACAAGTTAAGTCGCAAAAATCTGACCTTGTAAATAATTTACTAGGGAAAATACTGGCTAATTCTGTTTCAACAAAGCCTTGTACTTCTGATAAACAGTCTGAAATTACTAAAAAAAATCCGCAAAACAAGCCAGATAAAGGTTTTGCAATTGCACCAGCTTCTGGATCGGTAAAACAAAATTTACCTGTTAGCGAAACCACTGTTAATAAGCAAGCAGCAGTTGAAAGTCAAATTCCAGTGCCTCTCGAAAAAGCCTCTACAAACGAACCATCTCAGAGTGAAAGCAAGTCTATTGAGAAGAATGCTATAGAAAAAATTCTGGCGACGGTACAGCAATTAATTAACGTTTCTTTATACGCCTCAATTAACAATACTATTGGCGATGCCGTCGAGCCACAGACACAAAATTCTGAAACAGCTTCTAATGTTTCTAAATCTGGAGAAGCCAGCAATAATCAAAATTTAGAAGAAAATACTAGTAATGCTAACAATCAACAAGTCGCTAGTAATACAAATGTAAATACAGCAAAAATTCTGGCGGTTGTTCAGCAATTAATTAGCGCTTCTATATCTGCTTCTTTAAATAAAACTATTAACGATTCTGTTAACACCGACTTTCAAAAGCCTGGTGAAATAGCTCTTTCTGAACCCCAAATAGACAAAAAAAATATTAATAACAATCAAAAGCCGAATAATCAAAAGATAGCAACAGCACTTAACAATCAAAAGAAAGATTCTCTACGTGATTCTTTAATAAATAAGCTGCGCGGTGAAAACTCTATCCGACTCGCACAAATTCCGGGCGAACCTTTTCTCGTTGGCGTTGTAATTAACGGTCGGGAAGTTGGTACTATAGATATTATTGAGGAAAATAATACTCTTCTAATTCCTTTAGAAACATTCGGGGACATTAGTGGATTTTCTGTTAATAAAACTAATAGTGGGATAGAAGCGAAAACACCTTTAGGAATAATTAAATTTTCGCCAAATGTATTAAAGCAAATTAACGGTTTAACTTACGTTAGCAAAGAAATACTCCAACAAAAGCTGGATATAAGTTTAGAGCTAAACACAGCCGATTTAACTTTACTTGCTGACTTACCTTGGCGTGGAGGTAGCAGACAACCTCTAACTAACGCCCAGCTACAACCGGAATTTTTTGCACCTAATAGCGGACTGTCCAGGATACGACAAGAATTCAATCTTGATACCACTCCTAGAAGTACAAGCTTGCAAAGTTATTCACTTTTGGGTGGAAGACTTGCGGGTGGTAGTTGGCGCGTGCAAATGAACAACAATTTTCGCAACCAGCCAAATTTAACTGAATATTTCTTTTATAAACGTAGCGGTGAATTTCGCTATCAATTAGGTCGTCAAAGAGTTGGTTTACATCCTCTTGTAAATGGACTTGACCTTACAGGTTTACAATTTGGTTATAGTAATTTACCAGCAGACTATTTTGATTCAACTTACAGCGCGAACGAAATTTTACCCAGACGCTCTCAATCCGTACAAACATTTAGCGGTAGAGTTCCACCAACCAGCGTTGTTCGATTAAGAGTTGGTGGGGTAACTGTTGCAGAGCAACAGGTAGGGTTTAATGGGATATACGAATTTCTTGATGTCAGATTACCTGTTGGACAAAGCAATGAAATTGAAGTTTTAGTTTTTGAACGCAATAATTTACGCGCTCCCATCGATATTCGTACTGTTAGAATTAATGCCTCCGATTTACTATTACCAGCAGGAGGTAACGTACAGTTAGGTGGATTGGGTTTTAGTGGAAACTTAGTTCAAGATAGTTTATTCAGCGATTTTAATTCTACGGATGAAGGTAGTCTGGTTGGTTTTTATCAACTACGTCAGGGACTCTCCAATGATTTAACCTTTGAAGGTTCTTTGCAAGCAATTCCTAATTCTTTCCAAGGACAAGCAGGATTGGTTTGGCGTTTAGCAAATCCAGTTATTTTATCTGCAAGTGTCGGAAATTCTTATGATAAATTTGGTTACTCTGCAAATTTGGATGTTGACTTAGATAAATTAGAAATAAATGCTAATTCTCAGTCACTGCCACAAAAGTATAGAACAGGCAAAGAATCAAATGGAGAACGGTATAATCATAGTTTAGAATTTCGATATCGCTTCGACAATAAATTAAATCTTGGATTTGTTGCCCGCAGTCGTAAAGATGATAGCGATTCAAACGATTATATTCTGCCTACTTTTTATGCACGTCCCTTTTCTAACCTATCTCTAAGTGGTAGACCTGATATTTTTGGGGACTATTTATTTAATGCTTTCTTTACACCAAATCGTTCCACAAGATTATCTTTTAACACTTATGGTGATGCGTACATATCAGATTTAAGATATGACCTTAACCGTAATTATCAATTATCTTTCGGTACTGAATTTGGCAGAAATGACCCCGGTCGTTATTCAGTAGGTGTCGGTCATAATTCTAATAGCCTTGAAAAACTAAGTTGGAATGTAGGCTTAGCATACAGCGATGGAGAAGTCGGACCTAGTGTGGGTGCGAGTATGCAACTAATACCCGGTCTATTTGCCAGACTTAATTATGATGCGATACCTTCTAGAGGAATTAGTTCGGGTGGATTGAACGATAGTCGCCTCA
Source organism: Rivularia sp. (in: cyanobacteria) (assembly GCA_965234645.1). Lineage (GTDB taxonomy): Bacteria > Cyanobacteriota > Cyanobacteriia > Cyanobacteriales > Nostocaceae > Rivularia. The sequence continues at coordinate 3,815,649 of OZ248344.1, forward strand.
GTTTATCTTTAACATCCGATATGTCTGTTGCTGGCGGTAAAATGACTCCGGCAAGCTACAGCGGTATTAGTAAAGAACGCGGTGCAGTTTCCGGTAAACTGGCGGTGAAAGGAGGAAGCAAAGGCTTCGATTTAAGCGGTTCTATTGTCCGCGTTTACGATACTCGTAATAAGAGTGTTGGTTGGGCTAAAACCGATTCTGACGGTAATTTCTTTGTAGGTAACTTACGAGAAGGCGTTTATGTCGTTGAACTCGAACCCGAAGAATTACCAATCGAACTGGCAATTTCTAAAACTAGTTTAGTTGCAGAGGTTGCTTCTTCTGGTGTAACTCGCGTCGATTTCCCCGTTAGGGCTGAATACGGAGTTGCAGGAAAAGTAACTGATGCATCCGGTCAACCTTTGACACAAGTACGTATTGAACTAGTAACTAACACCGGCACGCGAGTATTATCTGGTACCACCGACCAATTTGGTCTGTATCGTCTTGATGGAGTTCCTGTTGGTAAATATACGTTGCAAGTTTCTCCCCAAGATGCATTAAATTCCAACGATACTCTTCCTAAACGACAGGTAGAAATCAACAATAAGTTCGTTTATAACCAAAATTTACAGTTACCAGTCTCCGCAGCAGCAAAGAAGAAAGATAAGAAGCAGTGACCAGTGACCAGTTACCAGTTAGCCGCGTTGAACTAGGTGAAATCTCTTGAATAAAATCTTTTTACTTTGAATCGGCACTCAATAGTCTATTTCAATTTCTACTTATTACCTTGTAATATTTAAATCTTTTTTATTAAAAACTCTAAAACTGTCTTATCAATATAGCTGTATGATTTATTGCTAACTGGTAACTGGTAACTGGTAATTGATAATTGATAACTGTTCTTCCGGTAGAAGCGAAGGCTACATTTAATCTAATATATTTATAGCCTAGTTACTGTTGTATCTGTCGCACCTGCCCACCTGAAAGGTCATCATGGCGAAATCGAAGAAAACTGCCAATCTCAAGAATTTATCAGATCCAAAATATTATCTCAACCGAGAGTTAAGCTGGTTAGAATTCAATAATCGGGTGTTGCATGAAGCAATGGATGCCCGAACACCTTTACTGGAACGTCTGAAATTTTTGGCGATTTTCTGTAATAATCTTGATGAATTCTTTATGGTGCGAGTTGCAGGGTTAAGGCAACAGGTAGAAGCTAAAGTTAGCAGCAAAAGTTTTGATAGTCGTACCCCGCAACAACAATTAGAAGAAATTAGCTTTATGTTGCGTCCGGTAGTAGTTCAACAGCACCAACATTTTGAAAAGAAACTGCAACCAGAATTAAAATCTCATGGTATTCATATTCTCGATTACATAGATTTAACTGAGAAACAGCGCAAATATTTAGATAATTATTTTAAGGAACAAGTTTTTCCGGTTATTACGCCCCTTGCTGTAGATCCAAGTCATCCCTTTCCCTACATTTCTAATCTCAGCTTGAATTTGGCGGTTGTGGTCAAAAACCCCGAAACTGAAGAAGAACTCTTTGCCAGAATCAAAGTTCCTAAAGTGCTACCGCGCTTTTTGCCTTTACCCCCAGAGTTGGGAATTGAAAAAAATGGCAAACCTTCCATTTGGACTGGCGTACCTATCGAGCAGGCGATCGCTCACAATTTGGAGTCTTTGTTCCCAGGAATGAATATCCAGGAATATTACACATTCCGGATTACTCGCGATGCCGATTTGTCTTTGGAAGAAGATGAAGCAGACGATTTGTTATTAGCGATCGAACAGGAATTGCGAAAACGACGCGCTGGAGGTAATCCGGTAAGAATAGAGTTGCAATCTCAGACACCAGATGCAGTCAGAAACAAGCTGTTAGAAGTTTTGGATTTGTCAGAAAATGATGTCTATGAGATAAACGGTCTTTTAGGATTAAAGGACTTAATGTACTTTTTGTCACTACCAGCCCCAGAATTAAAAGACCCACCTTGGAAGCCTGTAGTACCTTCTAGCCTGCAACGGATAAAGGAATCAACTTTTAATCCGAATATGCAGCCCATAGAAGAGGGAAAAGATTTTTTCACCATAATTCGCGAAGGGGACTTGTTTGTACATCATCCTTATGAATCCTTTACTGCTTCGGTAGTACGTTTTATTACTAATTCTGCCCACGATCCGGACGTATTGGCAATCAAAATGACCCTTTATCGGACTTCTGGGGATTCGCCAATTGTAAATGCTTTGATAAATGCTGCTGAAAATGGCAAGCAAGTGTCCGTACTTGTGGAACTCAAGGCACGTTTTGATGAAGAGAACAATATTTACTGGGCTAGACGTTTAGAAAGTATGGGCGTTCATGTAGTTTACGGACTTGTAGGTCTAAAAACTCACAGCAAAATTGTTATGGTTGTACGTCAGGAACAAGAGCGCATCCGTCGTTACGTACATATTGGCACTGGTAATTATAATCCGAAGACAGCAAGAATTTATACTGATGTCGGCTTATTCAGTTGTCGGGAAGAATTGGGGGCTGATGTCACTGATGTATTTAATTTCTTGACTGGTTATTCTCGGCAAAAAGCTTATCGAAAATTATTAGTAGCACCAGTTAATATCCGGGAACGTTTTCTAATGCTGATTCATCAGGAAATCGAAAACGTTCAAAATGGTTCGTCCGGAAGGATTGTAGCGAAAATGAACTCATTGGTAGATCCTCAAATCATTGCTGCTTTGTATGAAGCTTCCCATACGGGAGTACAAATTGACTTGATCGTGCGGGGAATCTGCTGTTTGCGTCCGGGACTTAAAGACGTAAGCGAAAATATTCGCGTAATTAGTATTGTGGGTCGCTTTTTAGAACATTCCCGCATTTTTTACTTTTACAATAATGGTGATGAACAGATTTTTATTGGTAGTGCTGACTGGATGCCCCGAAATTTAGACCGAAGGGTAGAAGTTATAGCCCCGATACAAGATTTAGATATTGCTAAAGACATACAAGAAATTTTAGGGATTATGCTCGCCGACAACCGTCAAGCTTGGGAACTACACTCAGATGGTAGTTACATCCAGAGAAAGCCGAGCGAAGACTCTCCAGAAGCCGGTTCGCAAAAAATGTTGATGCAAATTGCTTCAGAGAAAAGTACCAATATCTCGAATTTAATCAGTTCCAAAAAGAATTCTTTGTATCTTGTTGACTTGCCTTAAGCTGATATTTCTGGTAAATTTAATGCTTTTTAACCGAAATACTAAATATTTGTCATTAATGCATAGAAGTTATTCACCCATAGGATAGAGTTACTTGCCCGACCTTATCCCATAAACTATAAAGGTGAGTGTAAATTATTTTGTATTTATTAAATGTTAATGTTGTCTTGTGAGCCTTCAACCTTAAGGGTTTTAGTAGTTGACGACCACGAACTTACTCGTTTAGCCCTTCAAATTGCTTTTTCTTCTCACGAAAATATTCAAGTTGTAGGTTTGGCTAGCAACGGTAAAGAAGCCGTGGAAATGGTGGAAAACTGCTCTCCCGACGTGATTGTGCTAGATTTGCAAATGCCAGTAATGGATGGCTGGAGCGCTTCGTGCAAGATTAAAGATATATCTCCCCATACTCAAATCATTGCTTATTCTTCTGTGGAAGAGAACTATTTTCAAGAAACTAAAGCAATGAGTAGAGTAGATGCTTTTTGCAAGAAAGATGCACCTACTAATGAACTAGTTAGCTTGATTAAACGGTTGGGACAAACTGGAACAAACTCTTAATTTAAACTAAATTAACCTATGGGATATGTATCAAAAGCGTCAGTATTACCTTTTAAGGTTTCATACTGACGCACGATCATTTTGATATTCTAAGGACACTGTGTTGCGTTTCGCTTCGTTGTAGCTAGTGCCCAAGATTCTATTTTTTTATTTTTTATTATTTAATGCTTTCAAGCAAGACGATTCTAACTGTAGAAACGTCTTGTTAGTTGTGAATTTATTGCCTTTTATTTAAGGAAAGGTACGTTTGTATTCATCAAGCAATTCATCCATTTCTTCTAAAGCTTGATTGACATCAATTCTCAGAGTTCCTAAATTCGGTTGTTCGAGCAAACTTAGTAAATGTTCGCGTTTGCTTTCAACTACAGCAATTCTTTCTTTTATAGTCTGTATATCCATCGTTAGTAGCAGTTTTTAACTAATAATACTTTTAACTTAACCCAAAAGAAACAGTTTTCCCTGTTTTGTTTTATCCAATTATTACCTATTGTCGGCGATAATGAAACAATCGTTACAGTTAAATTTAAAATACGATCGTATATGCTACGTAAAATTTCTTTGGGAACGGTGGGTTTAACTATCGGTGGAGTTTTGACCATAATAGGCTTTGTAGCTTATGCTGCCCACAATGCTACGCTTAATTTGATTGGTTTTTTTTACGGGATTCCCATACTATTGGGAGGGCTTGCACTGAAAGCAAACGAGCTTAAACCCGTACCGTTTATACCTCCTACACCAGAATCTGTTTTATCGCTACGGAAAGAAAAAGCAACCCAGACTCAAAATCAAGTCCGTGAAGATATTACTCGATATCGTTATGGAATAGATGCTCACTTAGATAAAGCTTTGACTCATCTGGGTGTAGCGCAACTAGAAGAAGAATTACCCGATGTGACAGCATTGCGGGAAACTGAGATTGATGGCAATTATGCCTTAATCTTAGATTTTGATTCCCCGCAAATACCGTTAGATGTTTGGGAGCAAAAGCAGGAGAAAATGCATGGTTTTTTCGGTCCTGGGGTAGATGTCAAAATCGCGCAGACAGGGGAAGACAAAATTGAATTGACGTTAATTACCACTACGACAGAAAAAAGTTAACTATTAGCCCATAAAACCGAAGTTACTTTTCAAGACGCACCGCATACCACTGTAAGTATTGTCCCGGACCAATATCCAATTCGCAACTGGTGTCAAGTAAGTATTCTGCTTGAGCTTGAAGGGTATCAATTTTTTTTACATCGTGTGGTAATTCTTCCTTGAGTTGTTGCAAAGTCTCTTTAAGCTTTTCTAACAACTCTGAGGAAGTGAGAAACTTTTCCGGTTGGTTAGTTTCCAAGACGACATAATTATCTTCTTGATACATTAATGAATCTGGCATTTGGTTTAAATTTATACAACAAAAGAAATATTCCAGAATCGTAGTATTATGATTGTGTGTTGTAACATTCCTGCTTGCTATTTTATCTGCTTAAAAGCCTTCTATTAACGCTGACTTGGTAAACTTTCTTTTCCAAGTATATTGTAGTCATTGTCGATATCACAAGTATTTTAAATGACTTTAATGCCTGAATTAATTAAGCATTTTTACATAAAAAATCTTTTATTTTATCTTGAATTAAGTTATAGAATTTAATTTTTGCACAAAATTGTAATTGCAAGTGAATATCTGGGAACTATAAATAGTAAGATTTGATTTCCACGAAGTTACTGGAACAAATGCTTGTATTGTTAACAGGGTCATAAACACATTAGATAGATATGAACTTAAGTCATTTACCACAACCTTTAATTATAGCAGCCAAACAGACTGCTAAACTTCAGCAGACGATTGGCAATCAAAGTACAGCTTTACCTTTTCCAAAAACTGTACCACGGCAAAACATTGATGCAACCGCCTTCAACACTTCTTTTCCGCCTTAAAATCCTTTTAAGATTGCCATTTTGTAATTAAATTACCAATAAAATAAAAACCACTTAACACTGCTTTCCTTTTGAAGATAAGTTTTGAAAATTGCAATTTTCGTTCATCCTATTGTCATTTAGTTTTAACTAATCACGATAATCATGGATGAAAAAGGCTTTTTGAGATGGTATGAACGGCAGTCCGTGCAGTAACTAACTACAAAAAATGCTGTGAAAAGTCTGGAAGTAAGCTAACTATAGTTATCCAATTATCTTTTATCGATCGAGGATTTACTTTTAGCTTTACCACTTTAATATTTTGTGAAACGCAACTCATGTCAGGCAAAAGCCCAACTCCTATTCCTAGTAAACCTCCGTTGATTTTGGTGGCTGATGACGATAAAGCCATACGGACTCTTCTATGTGAATATATGGACAATGAAGGATATCGCGTAGAAAATGTTGCTAACGGTAAAGAATGTTTAGATGCATATATTGCTTTAAAACCGGATTTGGTTTTACTAGATGCATTAATGCCGGTGATGGATGGTTTTACCTGTTGTCATGAATTAATGCAGATTGCTAGAAATAATTTGACAACAGCCTTAGCAAACTTTGATACTGAATCTTATGCAAGCACTACCGTAATCTCAAAACTATGGGAACGTACTCCAATACTGATGATTACTGGCTTAGATGACCCAAAGTCCGTAGATCGTGCTTTCGGTTCGGGGGCTAGCGATTACGTTACCAAGCCGATTCATTGGGCAGTATTACGCCAACGTGTACGACGGCTATTGCAACAAGCACAACTATATAAACAGTTAGAATCTGCTAACCAAGCTTTGCAGCAACTGGCAAATATGGATGGTTTGACTGGGTTAGCTAATCGTCGTCGGTTTGACGAGTATCTAAATAATCAATGGATGAATTTAGCTGGTTCGGATAAGCCACTGTCGCTGATTTTATGCGATATCGACTTTTTTAAACGTTTTAACGATAAATACGGTCATCCAGCAGGAGACTTTTGCTTGCAAAAAGTAGCTGCTGTTTTAAATAGCGCAGCACAAAAAACTCAAGATTTGGTAGCGCGTTACGGCGGCGAAGAATTTGCTGTAATTATGCCCTACACCCATGCCCCAGGGGCAGTTCACGTTGCAGCTTTAATGCAATCGGGAGTGAGGGAATTACAAGTGGAGCATTCGGAATCTGGCGTTAGTAATTATGTAACTCTGAGTTTGGGGGTAGCAACTACTATTCCCAATTTTGAATCTTCGCCAACCGATTTAATTTTGGCAGCGGATAAAGCTCTTTACCAAGCCAAACAAGAGGGACGCAATCGGATCGTCCTCAAACAGGTAAACTAATAATATTCAACGAACTTGAAAAACATTTAAAAACAAAGCCGACGGCGGGATTTGAACCCGCGACCTATTGATTACGAATCAATTGCTCTACCACTGAGCCACGTCGGCATAAACAGTTTTGTATTATATCATTAAGAACTTCATGGTACAACCAAATTCCAAAAATAGCACTAATAAACGCCAAGTAAACCCGGAGTTATATGCTCGTCTGAAAGCAGAAGCAGCTGCTCCTTATCGAGGATTCCGAAAGTTTATTTATCTAAGTTTTACTGCTTCTGGCTTAATCGGGGCATTTATTTTTGTTTTACAGCTGTTAGCCCATAAAACCTCCCTTGAGGTGGGTTTACCATCTTTGGCGCTTCAATTAGGAGTAGTCGCTTTAATGGTTTTTCTCTGGCGTTGGGAAGACAGTCGGGAAAACAATTAATATTTGATAAAGGTTAAAGGTTAAAGGTTAAAGGTTAAAGGTATTAAATCGGTTTGCGAAAAATTAAATTAACACATTTTGATTAAAACCTCAAATCATAATTAGTAAGGGTTTTCAAATGTGCAACTTGAAAGATAAAACTAATAAAAAATGAAGCGCCAGACTATAAAAATTAGTCTTGGCGCTGTTAATTTTTAATTAGATGAAAAGCAATAAGCTCGAATGCGGTACAAGATTCTATTGCTGAACTGTTACTACATAAGGTGAAGGAATTGCTTGAGCTTTTCCGGCGTTGACTAAGGCTTGATAAACAAACGCCGCCACTTCTGCTCTGGTTGCTTCGCGACTGGGATTTAATTGTGTTGCAGTTGGGTAGTTAACTACAAGCTGTGTTGCGGTTGCTGCTGCAACTGGCGACGAAGCCCAATTGGGGATTTGAGAAGCATCGCTGTAAACGGAAAGTACATTTGGATTGTTTGTAGTTAAGCCCAAACCGTTAGCCAAGGAAACTAAAACTTGCACTCTAGGAATTTCCAGTTGCGGTCTAAAAGTATTATTAGGATAACCGGCAAGGAAAGGACTTTTGGTAGCTGACTGAATGGCACTATAAGCCCAAAAATTGCTGCTAACATCGCTAAAATTAGTCGCTTGCTGTTGAGCTTGTGGGGCAAAAGCTTTATTGATAATAGCGGCAAATTGAGCGCGGGTAACTGGTTCGTTGGGTTTAAAACTACCATCGGGGAAACCAGCAATTATGCCTTTGGAAGCTAAAGCTTCTATATAGCTTTTCGCCCAGTAATTTGGCGCAACATCAACAAAAGCTGTTGCACCTCCAGGAGGTGGATTGACGGCAGCGGCGACAAATTCAACCTGCCCTTCAATTTTGCTTTCGTCGATGTCGTTACCGATCGCCAGCAGCTGTATGTCACGAGTGGCGTTGTTAACGTCATAACGCTCGTTATTACGAATTAAGTTACCACCAGGTTCTTCGGCAGTTCCCAGGTTGGGATTAGCGTTAGAAATGACTACAATACCATCACGTGTACTGTTTTGAATGACGTTTTTACGCAATATCGGCTTAGCCGAATTAGAGATAAAAAGTCCATCTCTATTTTGCAAGATTTGGTTTTCAGCTATTAAAGGTGTAGATTCTCCACCGATCGCCAAACCAAAACCAGTATCTTGAAATAAGTTACCGCGAATCTCCCCGCTAGCAGATTTTGCCACGGAAATCCCATTACCTTTATTTTGAATAAAGATATTACCAGCGATTTTAGGATTACCCGTACCCGTAACAAAAACGCCTTCTCGTATGCTGTTGGTGAAAGTATTATTGATAATTGTCGGATTAGTTGATTCTACCCATACACCAGTACCGCGAGAAGCTGGGTTTGTGACGGTAACGCCAGTAACAACGGAGTCTTTTTCAGCAAGAATAGTAATGTTTTGACGGGCAAAAGTACGACTAGTATATGTACCGCTGCCAGTAATTAATGTTGCTTGCCCTTTACCAGCTTCATCTCCTCTAAGAGTTACTCCCGGTTTGATTTGAAGTGGAAATTTTTCTCCTGTTTCTTCACTGTAGGTACCCGGTGCAAGTTGAATAATTGTACCGGGTTGTGCTTGATTGAGAGCGAAAGTAATGGTTTTGTATGGTGCAGCTTCTGTAGTGCCAGCACCATCAGCGTCTGTACCTGTTTGTGGATTTACATGAATTATGCTGGTGGCAACGGGATTTTGAGATATTATTTGAGCGTTACTTCGTTCTGTTGCATTCGCATCAACTTCTGCACTTAGTAGCATTGTCGAGCTACCAGTAACTATAAGCAAAGCAGCGATCGAGAAAGGTGATTTTAAGTTAAGACGGAAATTATTGCGTAAAGAAATAGGAAAGCCCTTATATTTCATCTTTTGTTTGCGCGTATGATGTAGGTGCGGAGGTTAGCTGACTGGCTTTAAAACCATGCAAAACTATTCTTAATGAATAGTATAGAATCAGCATAGTTCCAATACCTGTTGTAAATATTTTTATTAGTATCAGATTAGCGCTTCAAGCAAAAATGTTGTTTAATATTCAGTTTTGATTAAGGTTTCGTTTTTTACTTAATGTTAAGTCCCGTTAATACTAAATTCGGTGAAAAGTTAAGCTTGGTTTACCTTTTGGTTAAAAATTGAAGACTAATAATCGCTTATCTAAAAAAAAATAGTATAAATTCAAAAGCTAAAACAAAGGCTAAAAGTTGATTCACGCAAAACTGCATTCAAGTACTAATAACTAGCATTAAGTCGATCGCAACCATCTTTTTTTGCAATAATGCACCATAAATCGTAAAGCACGCTTTAATTGCTTTTTTTGCCGGATTGCTGTAGTTTTACCTGTAAAGACTGTAAACTTTTAATTATTATTTATGATATCCTACTATAAATAATTCTAAATATATTTAAATAAGTATAAACAAATATAAATAAATGTAAAATTAGCAGAAGCACCATAGTGAAATCCTTTGTATCGCAGCGATTTTATTAGTGCTTAAGTTTTATTAAAATGTTTGTTTCAACATGACTGTATAAGCGCTATGATCGAGAGGGAATAGGTATTTTTCCACGATGTATTTTCAATCTCAATTATGGGCGAAGCAAAGCGGCGTAAATCTTCATTAGGAGAGAATTACGGTGATTCTCCTCGTATTTTACCTTGGGTTCCGATTACTAAAAAACAATCAGAACAGTTTGTCAATTGGACAACTCGCGGTGCCTGGATAGGTATCTTTTTAATGGTTGCCATTTGGGTAACGATTCGTTTTATCGGTCCTGCTTTCGGTTTGTGGCAAGTAGTCTAAACCTTTGTAGTGGCTAGTTTTGTTGGATGAAAGACAAAGAATTAGCATAGAAGAACATTAAAAATCGTATCGTAGCTACTTGCGATACGATTTTATATTTTAGTTAGATCGATAAGGATTTTTAATCGCAGCTATTTTTTTTTCTAATGACTGGATTTGAGATTTTGTTTTAAGTTGCTGTCTTTCGATTAGGGAACAAATCGTAAGTATCTAATTCTTTGAACGTGTATGCTGGTATATAATTTATTATTTCACGGCATTATTTCTTTATAAATCTTCTAAAAGCTACTTTTAATTTGATTGTTAATTAGAGAAAAAGTAGCAACAAATACATTTTTATAAAGATTTAAATATAATTCTGGCGAATTGGCAGCAGGAGTTGTAATTATTTAGCTATGCTCAAGCTTTAGTTTTGACCCAATCGATAATTGAATGTACCTGCATACCAGCTGCATCAAGTTATTATTTTGTCAATTTTAAAATTTGTTTTGGAGGCAACTTTATTTAGCCATGTGAGAAGAAGTGAGTAATTTAACCGATTTTCCTTTGCTACAACGGTAAATACTCTATTAAAGTTAAAAATACATAGATTTACTGTAGCCTTGCCAGGAATGTAACGGAGTAAAATGCCAATAAAGCAATCAGAGCTAGCTTTTTTAACAGTTAATAGCCAATAAGGATACTATTTGTGAATTTTTGGCAGTTGACTTCTACTAAATATGAGTTAATGTGATAGCGGATTTATATTGTCAGTAACTACCCTGACCTCGATGATATAAATACGAAGTACAATTTAACCAATCGTGTCGGGAATTTTTAATCCTAAAGTGAATATTATGATACGGCACGAGTTGCTTACATGAACTACCATTTTCAGGGTAGTAATTTTTCAGAATTTTTCACTTGCGGATAATTGTAATGATTAGTTTACAATACCCTTTGTTGAGAAAATCTAAAAAAAATATAAAAGAGACTAAAATGATTGTGGTGTTTGGAGGATAAAAGTGTTTCTAAGATTAGCGCAGCAACACCGGCAATTCGTTCAAGACTTAGTAATGAACTTACAAGCCTTGGCGATAGTATTGGAGAGACGTGGATACCCTGCGTCTTGCTATACTTGCGGCGACCAAATGAACAGTGCTTCGTTTATGGTTAGCTTGGGAGAAAATCACCTGATTCGGTTTTTAGTGTCCGATTACGGCATTACTTGGACTGAGATGCGTGACGATCGCGAGTTAATGAAGTTGGAAGGCGCGGAAGCGGTAAATCAGCTACAGGAACTTGCCAATATCATTAAGCTTCCACCTGTTGAAGCTTGTAATAGCGGTAAAACTCTTGTAAAACGCTGTTAAGGGTTGCTCGGATAAGGTAGCCTCCATCGAGGTAAGATAACAGTGACTTGCTCAGACCAAAGAAACGAGAGTGATTTCGGTTTATAGTCGTGATTGAGAACTACTAACCAGTTATTTCTCCGTCGTCTGTGTAAGGCATGGGGCAATCCGCACAACCTTTCATTTTTGGCTGAACTCCTTGCTATATCTATAGTTATCTGTATTAGAGCATTGATAGCTCGACGATATGATGTGGAAAATAGCGAATAGTGGTTTGAAACTAATAAATTCATTCCTTATGATAAAGCGATTAAGTTTTAATGAGGGTAAATGTAAATGAGGCTACCAACGATTATCGGGAATATTGGGCATTTAAACTAATGCTCTCCTAAAAATAGAAGTATAATTAATAACTATTTATCGCTTGAGAGGATAATGTATAATTTATCTTTTCTTATCTAAAAAACAGTTTCCTAATTTTGAGGAGATTGTGAAGATGTATTTTTCCTTCAGAGAAGATAATAATTGAGTATGAGAAGTGCTTAAGAACCGCATACCTTAACTCCTGACTGCACTTTATCGCTGAATTTTTATACGAATAATTACAGATAAAACTGGTCATTACAAGTAAATAGTAATTAGTGGTAGTTCGGTTGCGTAATTGGATTTACACAAATATATTGTATTATAAAATACTATTTTATTCAAATATTTCCAAGAGAATATTTTGATTTTTTCTTTTTTATCGATCGCGGACTTTCCGAATGCTGTTTTTGGTAGCATCTGACAATTTGCAGTAATCTTGCTCTAGCCAAAAGATATCTAGTTTTTTAGGAAAACTAATCTTAACACCTCAAATTGTTACAAGCCCTATAATAGCGGCAGTATTGCTTCAAATTAATCAACCAAGCATCTGCAAAGAAACTTTAAGATGTCCGAAGAAAAATCTTATTCACCGCAACTACCGCCGACTGGTGCGATCGACAATCCATATTTACATGCATCTGAAAATTGGTTTGAATATCCGGTAAGGGTTCATCCTCACCACACCGATTATGCTGGCGTTGTCTGGCATGGCACCTATATTACTTGGATGGAAGAAGCGAGAATAGAATGCTTGCGATCGATTGGGATTGAATACACCGAATTAGTGGCTTTAGGCTGCGAGTTACCCGTAGTAGAAATGTCGATACGCTACCATCGATCGCTTCAGTTGGGTATGGCAGCTGTAGTAAAAACTCGTATGGAAGAAGTGACGGGGGTTCGCATCAACTGGGATTATGCGATTCAATCAACCGATGCACAAGATTTATACGTCAGCGCCAAAGTTACTTTAGTGGCAATGGATCGCGAAAAAGGTAAAATAATGCGTCAGCTACCTCCGGGAGTGAAAGAGGTTTTTGCAAGACTTTCTGCATCGAATAAGTAATTAAGGAGTTAGGAGTTAGGAGTTAGGAGTTAGGAATTAGGAGTTAGGAGTTAGGAGTTAGGAGTTAAGTTGTTACGCATTTAATTTGTATAATACAAGATCGCAAGATGCATGTCCTGGCGGACACGCTGCGCTAACGCACTACAATATTGTCGCGTTTTCAAGTTATACAATTTAGCTGCACATCAGCTTAGGAGTTAGGAATTAGGAGTTAAGAGTAGTGCGAGCATCTTGCTCGCTATTTAACTACCTCCATCTCCCCCTCTACCCCATCTACCCCCTCTCCCCCTCTACCCCCTCTACCCCATCTCCTTGTCTCCTTGTCCCCTTGTCCCCTTGTCCCCTTGTCCCCTCTCCCCCCTCTCCCCATCTGCTTACCGCATGGAAACTACCGTTGGGGCATTTTCTAAACTTTGTGCAGCGCTGATTACTTCTTGTCTCGCCCATTTATCGGCTGCTAAAATGTCGTCTAAATTAGGATTTGAACGGTTGTCGTTGGAATGGATCTCGCAAACTTTTTCGATGCAGCGGGGAATATCTAAAAAGTGAATTTTTTCTTCTAAAAACAAGGCTACGGCTTGTTCGTTGGCGGCGTTTAAAACTGCTGGCATTGAACCACCAGCTTTTCCGACAGCATAAGCTAGTTTCATACAGGGATACTTTTGATGATTGGGTTCGCGGAAGGTTAAGGAACCAGCTTTGACTAAATCTAAACGCTCCCAATCGGTGAAGATACGCTCTGGATAAGATAAAGCATACAGCAAAGGTAGACGCATATCAGCCCAACCTAACTGAGCTAAAACTGAGGTATCTTGCAACTCAATCAGCGAATGAATGATACTTTGGGGATGAATAACTATTTCAATGTCGTCGTAATCTAATCCAAATAGAAAGTGCGCTTCGATTACTTCCAAACCTTTATTCATTAAAGTTGCCGAATCTACTGTAATTTTACGCCCCATCGACCAATTAGGATGTTTGAGGGCATCGGCAACCGTCACATCTGCTAATTTTTCTACATCCCAATCGCGGAAAGAGCCACCGGAAGCTGTAAGGATAATCTTGCGTAAACCGGCTTCTGGAATGCCTTGCAGACATTGAAAGATTGCAGAATGCTCGGAATCTGCGGGTAATAATTTCACTCCATGTTTTTCAATTAAAGGTAAAACTACTGGTGCGCCAGCAATTAGAGTTTCCTTATTTGCCAAAGCAATATCTTTACCAGCTTCGATCGCGGCGATCGTAGGCAATAAACCAGCACAACCGACAATACCCGTAACTACAGTTTCAGCTTCTGCATAACGAGCAACTTCTATAACACCATCTTCCCCCGCTAATAAAGTTGGTTGGATTTCTAAGTCTTTGATTGCCTCTTTAAGTTGCGGTAATTTATCTTCATCGCAGATTGCCGCTATGCTTGGTTGAAACTGCCGAATCTGGGCTGCTAATAGTTCTACGTTGCGCCCTGCGGCTAATCCGACAATACGAAACTGTTCGGGACATTGAGCAACAATATCTAAAGTTTGAGTACCAATAGAACCAGTAGAACCAATAAGAGTAATAGGTTTCACAATTTTTATTAATCAGTAACAGATAACTTTAACTATAAATTGTCTGGGGCGTGAAGAATAGGGATCGGGGGAGATGGGGAGAGGGGGAGATGGGGGGATGGGGAGAGGGGGGGACAAGGGGACAAGGTGATAAATTGTTAATTCTTCTTAACTCTTAACTCCTAACTCCTAACTCCTAACTCTTAACCCTTAACTCCTAACTTCTCAATGCCCAATTGAGCTAATTATTTAAAATACATTTTGCATCCAAAACTATAAAGTCTTGAATTTCTGCGGCGGTGCAATTCGATATTGCTTTGGATAAAGCCGATACTTTTCCTTGCTGTAAACTTTGGGATATCTCTTTGGTTATTTTGACTAATTTATCTTGGTTAATATTGCTCGTGTAATATTGTTTGAGTAAAGAGTTTGTTTGAATATATTCAGGTGTAAAGGTTCCATATTGTAACAGCCAAAAATCTATGCCATTTTTTTGAATAAAGGATTTTACATTCTCTAAATTTTCGCTATATTGAGCCTGAGTTAAGTCTATAACTCGCTGTCTAAATTTACTGTAATAACCTAAATGATAGGGAATTGCATATTCTCTACCTATGAAAATTGAACGCTGTGAAAATGCGGGTAAATTATTGGTTTCATCTGCGATCGAAGCGATCGTAATATCTTTTGGTTGTTTTCGGAAGAATTCGTATAAATCTGGTGTTTCACCTTTTTCATAGGATGTTTTGGGAAAATTTTTGATAAAATAGGGATAATAAAAAAGCAGTGAAAAAGCAATAAAACCGGCAAAAAATAGCGCCGAAATTTTGCGAAAATAACTATAAATGTTTGCGCTTCGGTTGAAGTTAGAGAGAGTAGCTTCCAGAAGAACTGTTAAAACAATAGCTGCCGATATCGCTAAAATAATTCGGAAAGTATGTCCGGTATAACGGCTGGGAAGATGAAGCTTAAATAGTAAGATATGCGCTAGAACAAACATTCCTACCGATACAACTAACATTTGAGGTAAGATCGCAATCTCCCTTTGAATCTTTTTTAGCAAGGGAAATTTTGTCGGAAATAATATTAATAAAGGTAATAAAAATGCGGTAAAAAGCGTGAAAGGTGAAAATACTTCCGGTGCAAATATTCCACTACGTCCACCTAAAAAATAGTTTATGGTATTTTTAGTAAAAAAAGTAGTTCTTCCTCCCGACCAAAATTCTGGTAATTGCTTTGCTTGAGCTACTGTTATAACTGGTGCAAATTCTGATGATTTGAGAGCGTAAGGTAACATGACTAAAAATGCTACTCCTACTCCTACAGCACAAAATAAATAATCTTGTTTTTGTTGAGAAAAGCGAAAACGTCCACTATTCCAATCCAAAAGCCGCAGAATTAAAATACCAACACAAATAAACACGGCTTGGGGATAAAAAAGTCCTAAAAGTACGATCGCAGCCAAGGTTGGCAGCAAAGATTTACGCGATAAATAATATAAAAATGCTAGTAAAAATGGGTATGTAAAAGCTCTCGGCGTAGCAGAAACCAAATCATCTTTCATCCAGAGATTTTGGTTGAGCATTAATGATGCTAAAAATCCGGTAAATGGCAACGGTATAATTTGTAAACTAAAACCAAAGCAGTAGGCAGTAGAAAATAATCCTAAAACTAATGGAAGGAGTTTATTAAAAAATAGTGGATTGATATTAAAAAAGGCGATCGCTCGATAAAGACTGGAGTATCCCGCAGGTGCAACAGACTGAAAATAATCTGCAATTAAATCATTAGGAAACAAGTTTGGATCTATATACCGCAGCATCCAAAATACGTGTTGTCTGGCATCATCCTGTACTACGTACTCGCTAGCAAAAGCTTGCTGCAATGCCAATATTGCGTACACAACTGAAAAAGTCATGCTTAAACTAAACCAAAATATGACTTGATTTTTCGAGGGTTGATTCCTGTTTGTGAGTGAATTACCCCACCGTGAAGCTAATGAGTTAGTCAACATATATTTATTTTTGCAAATAGGTAGAAAGGGAAAAATATAAATTGTTACTAATTTTACATTTTTCTCATCGAAAATATATGTAAACCTCAGTACAAATTAAAGAAACATATGCCTGTTCCCCGTCTTAACCAAATTGTATAAATAGTCGTTAATTTGTTTACTTAACTTAATAGCTTGAAGATTTAAATTTTAATAATTCTTAACTGTTTAAAATACATTTCGCGTCTAGAATTACAAAATTTTGAATTTTCGCAGCGCTACAATTGGGTACAATTTTTGATAAAGCTGGTACATTTCCTTGCTTTAAGCTTTGGAATATATCTTTGGTGATTTTGACTAATTTATCTTGGTTAAGATCGCTTTGATAATATTGCCTGAGTAAAGAATTACTTTCGATGTATTCGGGTGTAAAGGCTCCAGATTCTAACAACCAGAAATCTATTTTATATTTTTGAATAAAAGCTTTTACGTCTGCTAAATTTTCACTATATTGAGCCTGAGTTAAATCTAAAACTCGCTGACGGAATTGACTGTAATAACCGAAGTGATAGGGAATTGCATATTCTCTACCGATCAAAATCGAACGTTGTGAAAATGTAGGTAAATAATTTACTTCTTCAGTTATTGAAGCAATAAGGGTATTTTTTGGTTGTTGCTGAAAAAATTTATATAAAGCTGGTACGTTACCCGTTTGATAACCAGTTTTAGGAAAAGTTTTGATAAATAATGGATAGTAAAATAGTAGTGTTAACGAGATGCAGGCTGTAAATAATAAAGCAAAAATTTGTCTAAAATTATTATAAAATTTATTTTGTCTGTAGTTAATAGAAAGAATCGCTTTTAAAATAGCTGTTAAAGTAATAGCTGCTGATATACTCAAGACAATTCGCAAGTTATGTTCCGTATAACGGCTGGGAAGGTGGAGTCTAAATAGTAAAAGATGAGCAGCTATAAACATTCCGATCGCTGCTAATAACATTTGAGGCAATATCATTATCTCTTCTGTCACCTTTCGCAAGAGGGATAATTTGGAAGGAAACCGCATTAAAAAAGGTAATAATAAACCGAAAAAATAGGTTGCGGGAATAAATAAATTTTTTGGAAGTATTCCGCTACGCCCGCTCCAAAGATAGTCAAACAGATTATCTGTGAAAAAAAAGCTTCTTCCATTTGGGAAGAATTCAGGTAATTGCTTTGCTTGAGCAACGCTAATTATCGGTGCGTATTCAGATGTTTTTAAAGCATAGGGTAGCAACACTAAAAAAGCTACTCCTAAGCCAGCCGCACAGAAAATATAATGGTGCTTCTGTTGCGAAAAAAATCTTTCACCACGCCAATCCCACACTCGGATAACTAAAATACCCGCGCAAATGAATATATATTGAGGATAGAAAATCCCTAAAAGTACAATTGTTATTAAACAAGCAAATAAAGATTTACGACACAAATAATATAAAAAAGCTAAAAATAAAGGATATATAAATGCTCTCGGTGTAGCAGAAATTAAATCATCTTTTCTCCAGATATTTTGATTAAACATTAAAGTTGCCATAAATGCGGTAATCGGCAACGGTAAAATTTGCATAGAAAAGGCAAAAAAATAGCCGCTGGCAATTAATCCCAATCCTAATGGCAGCAATTTATTTAACAGTAATGGGCTAATTCCTAAAGCTGCAAACCCTCGATAAAAATTGGAGTATCCCGCAGGAGCTACCGATTGAAAATAATCGGCAATTAAATTGTCAGGAAACAGATTTGGATCTATAAACCTTAACATCCAGAATACGTGTTGTCGTGCATCATCCTGGACTACGTACTCGCTAGAAAAAGCTTGTTGTAATGCCAAGATTGCATAACCAGCAGCAAATATCAGACTTAAACTAAACCAAAAAAATACTTGTTTTTGAAATATTTTTGTATTTTCAGGCAGCAAATTTTTATTTAAGGTTTTTATTAACATAGTTACAAGTTATTTTTTTTCACTTTCCATAAAAAAGGCTGGATTTGATCGATACCATATTGAGTTTTATATTTCGCTAATAATTCATCAGAAGGACGATAAATAAACACTTCTTGAAAAGATGCTGGTATCTGGGGAATATCTGGCGAAGATATTAACTGAAGATGAACTTTTTTATGCAATATATGAGTTAAGCCAAGTAATTCATTATGTTTAATGTCGCTAATAACAAGAGGGTTTTCTGACTGATTTATTATACGAACTACTTCGGGATTATGACGAGTTTTAAAAGGACCTTTATTCCACCACATGGGAACTTGAGAACTAATCGCACAGGATAATATACCGCCCACAATCAAAACAGCAACAATGTTACGCCATTTTTTTATTTTTTTTATATCTATATCATCATATGCTTTTTTTAATTTAGTAGTTAATAAATATGCAACTGCAATTTGAATTCCTAAATAACAAGGTATCGCATAGCGAGCAAAAGTAGAACGGCGACCTGATATTATAATATCCGGGACTATTAAAGCTATCCCTAAAACTCCGATTAAAGTAATAATAAATAATCCAGCTTTTGGCGCAGTTTTGCATAAAAAATACAGTGCATACCAGGCTAAAAATAAACTTAGATAAGTAAGCGGATTAAACAGACTAATGCCTTGGTTCACATCTATGAAAATCCGACTCAGATTTAGCCCCCATAATATGGGTAAAAATCCTTTAGCAATTCTATTAAGGTGGTCTGTATTACCTAGAAGGTTGGTAAAATTGGCGATAATAACTAACAGCCAAGGAACAAAAAGTAATATACCGAAAAAGCTGGCAAATATATAATTTTTAAACGTTTTCTTTAATTTAAAACTTTCATTAACTAAAATATATATACCATGTCCGGCGAATACAAATGCAGAAAAAGGATGAGTATAAAGTCCAAACGATACAGTAGTACCGTAAATAATCCAAGAGAATATTGTTTTCTTTCTAATTGCTCGAAGTAATGCTGCACAAGAAACTAAAATACTAACAGTCCATAAACTATATTCTCGTGCTTCTTGAGCATATAAAACATGAAAAGGCGAAATAGCTATTAAACTAACTGCTGCCCAAGAAATTAATTTAAAATTAAATAATTCCTGGCATAACCAATAAATAGCAGGAAATGCCAGCAAGCTGATAAAAGCAGATAACAATCTAATATTAAATATTGAATTACCACTAGCTTGCAGCCAAAACCGCGCCATTAAATAATAAAGAGGCGAATGCTCTGGATTCTGGGCTAAAGCGTTAATGCTGTCGTTGAGATTTCTTTTATCGTTGGGATATTGGTAATTTTGCAAAAAGTTTTCGACACTAATAACCTCACCGTTGTAAACTTCTTTAACTAATCCCGGGCTAACGTATCCAGAAATACGTACAGAAGTCATCGTTTCATCGTACCAGTAAGTTTTGTGGTCTAAGTTATAAAACCGAAAAAATATTCCGATCGCGATGATGACTGCAATAAGTTTAACTATATTGAATTTTTGGAGCGATTTAGTTAATGTTTTTGGTAAGATTATATTCGTCATTAAGCAGCCTTTTTTTGAAATACAATTAGTTGTGCAAAATTAATTAAAAATTGCGTTGAGGTAGGAAGTAGGAAATAGAAAATAGAAAACTACGACAAATCATATAAATAAACGAATGCACCTGGACTTTGAAAGTAATCAATTTGTTTACCAATTTTATCTAAATAAGTCTTCATCATTTCATTTTCGCTACTATTATGAGCGTGAGAAAAAAGTACCCATACTCTTTTATTGCCGCGAAGTTTATTTAAATCATTTTCATATCTTTCGCGTTCTTTATCCGATAAATCTTTACCATCAAATTCATCTAAATCATCTACTCCAATTACATAATCTCCTTTTTGATAACCATATTTTTCTGCATAATATAAAAATTGATAGTGTCCTCGCTGAAAAATATATAAAATATCTGAAGGTTGCTGCTGCGATTTTACATAGCTAATTACTGGCTTGATTTCTTCATTCCAGTTTGGATTTATTAAAAGATTACTAGCTTTAGTTACTGGTTGAAAGAGTAAAGAGATTAAAAGTACTATTCCGGCTATAAACGTCAGTTTTGAACGAGTTTTTCGGATAAGGTAATTTACTCCTTCAGCAATAAACAAAATGAAAAAAGGAGTTAGAAATAAAACCAAACGACCTTTAAAAGGATATTTTTGTAAATAAGCTGCGAAAAAAGTCACTATTAATGGAGATAGTAAAATTAACAGTTTGGCTTTTCGCCGATTAAAGAATGATATACAACCAATTACAAAAGCAAAAATTGCAACTCCATCCATTATCCCCCTGAAACCTAATGGCTCGTAGAAAAATTTACCAAAGGCATCAAATAGCCAAATAATATCAAAAGCAGAAGTAGGAAAAGCGTTTTTCCAAGATGTCATTAATGTGTCATTTTGATTTAAACTCTGCACCGAAACAAAGTAAAATAGCCCAAAACTAATTAACCAAGATGAGTATATAAGTAAAATTTTAAATATGCTGCTTTTTCTCTTTTTAAAGGCACTAATTAACAAATAACTAGCTCCAAAACCAGCTAAAACAAAAATAGCCGGATGAGAAAACCAGATTGTTAATGCTCCTAATAAAGAGAACAATATTATTCTATTAATGGTTAATTTTTTTCTAAAAATCTCCATTACTACTAAACAGGCAAATAATGCAACAGCCACATCGCTTGAGTACTGTTTTAATTCAGTTGCGTAATAAATTAACTGACTCAGGCTAGCCAAAAAAGCTAAAGCTATAGGAACTGCATATCCGCTAAGAAATATTTTTGCTAATCGATAAAATAGAAATAAAGAAATGATTCCTGATAATAAAGGAAATAGTCTTAAAGCATACTCATTATTGCCAAAAAGTTGAATTGCCAGTTTTTCTACTATCAAAAACCCAAAAGGCGCACCTTGATCGTAATCTAAAGGCTGTAGTAATTCTAAATAGGAGCGATTGACTATATTTAATGCTAATACGGCTTCATCTGCCCATAAAGATCGATTGTAAAGATATTGTATAAGTCTAACTACAATGCCGAAGCTAATAATAGCCCAGGATAATTTTTCAGGAGAAAATAATTTTAAATATGTTTGATTTGATTTACTGTCTCGATCTACGTTGTTAAAAAAATGCTGCATAATTATTCGATCACTTTAATAGAGCTAAATAGATATTTTCAATTATTTTTCAGCACGTATCTTTTTTATAGTTGCTAAATATCTACCTAAAAACGGGATTCCCCCAATAGCTGGGAGCAAATATCGGGAAGTGCAAAGTAAACCCAAAGCCGCAGCAGTGGGAGCGTTTAAATATGGTTCGTAAAAGGCAATTAAAGCAGCATCTCGCGTACCAACTCCGGCAAAAGTTAAAGGTAGCAAACCCGCGAGTATAGATAAAGGAGCTAACGCTAAATGCGCCAAAAAAGGTACCCAAGCTTTCAGGGCAAAAATGAAAAACCATATTTGTAAAAGATGTCCAAACCAAATAATAATTGAAGTGAGAGTGATTTTTAATAGATGGCGTTTGTCTTTCCAAAAAAACTTATGCATTTCGCTCCAAGAATCGCGCAGCTTTGCTATTTTTAAGCGCATTTTTTGAGGTGCGAACCTACCCGTAAGCTGAAATAATAAATTAGCAAATGGACGAGAGGCAATTAATAATAATCCAATAATTAAACCACAGATAACGCTCGCTGTCATTATCCAAAATAACCAGTCTTTTTGAGGATAAAGTGTCAATCCGAAGGCACACCATAGCAGCAATGAAAGCATATCGCAGGCTTTTTCAAATACTACTAAAGATAATGATAGCGAACCTTCTAAATGTCCTTTTTCTTTAAGAAAATAAGCTTTTGCTATATCCCCCATTTTTGAGGGTAAAACCATATTTAATACGCTAGCTGCTAATATCAAACGATTCGCTTCACCAAATCCTAAACGGGTACGACTCGGCGTAAGTTGTTGCAATCGCCATGCTGTTAGCATTGTTAAAGGTACAACCATAGCCAGACTAATTACCATCCAAAGTGTATCGCTATTTTGAAATACTTCTATCAATCTGGGAAAATCTATTTTCCAGTAAATTATTATCAAAATTGTCAGACTGACAGCGATAGAAATAAGTTTCTTCATAATTCGCGCTCGATTTTTAATACTTGAGAAGAAGCGAGTTTTTTGACTTCCGGAGTTAAATCCAGCCAAGGTTGTAATTGACTTCTTTGAAATGTCCGACTCATGACAACATAAATTGAAGTTTGATCGCAGCCAATACCCGCAGCAATGACGTTATCCCAAGTTTGGGAGTGCAATTCATCGGTAACGTACCATTTTCCGTTTCGCCAGCGCAATCGGCGAATAAAACGAAAAGGTGCATCGTTTTTACCAGTAATTAAAATACTTTGTAAAATCTTGCGAATCAAGTTAGTAAAAAATCTTCCTACGGTTAACATTACAATTCGCAGGATGAGTAAATTTAGCGGTGTCATTTGTTTTTGTTTTGCCCAACCAAGGTTGCCGCTTACAGTAATTTCGTCATCGCTGATGTTTAATTCGTAGGGTGCAACTAAATGTCCTACTGCATTTTTGATTTTACCTTTGTGTCGCACCTGTAAAGAAATTTGGGTGTCCGCAGCGACTAATTTATTATTCCGAAATAGCTTGAAAACTCCACCTTTATTTAATGCTAAATATAGTTGTGTATTTTCGCGGCGATCGATCAATATTCTGGCATTTTTTAACCAAATACGATTCTTTTGATTATTACTAAGTGTGTTTAATAATGGTCGTTCGTCTACAAAATCGCGCCAAGTTAATAAATAGTTCCAGGTATGATGTCCGATAATATGGTCGTCAGCATAACACGGAGATAATTCATTTACTAAACCTTGTAAAAACCGCTGATTAATTTCTAATGCTTCCGGCATCCAGCGCCCAACTAATTCAAAGCCGTAGGGGAAAAAGTTATAAGTATTGCGACTAGTATATTCACCGCCATAAGAACCATCGGGATGGACGAATTCAGCAGCTAATTTGACAGCTTTAATTAATGCTTCTTTGATGCGTATATCATGATTAAACTGATAAATTTGTGCCAAACAAGAAATAGTTAAAGTATGATATCCAGGGTCACAACCTTCGTATTCGATAAACCAACCTTCATCATTTTGCCAAGATAAAACACGCTCCAACCGCTGTACTTTAGCTTTATCCCATCTAGAAGTTTTTAATAATTGTGACAATTTCTCCAAACACAAAACAATTAATGCTTGATGATTGGTTAACTGTCCGCTTTCATGATGATCTGCCAACCAATCGGCACGCTTAGTAAAAAAGTTTAAAACAGCTTGATTTTCTAAATCTAATAAAATATAACTTTCAATACAAGCCAATAGCGAAAAAGCAGCAGCCCCCGAAGCTCGTTCAAAAGGAAAATAATCATCGCAAGAACCATCTTTATGAGCGCTACGAGCCGCGTACAAAATCCCCGCTTCTACCCAATTTTTAATTGCAGGCTGACGATAATATGGATTATCCGGCACATCAGTATCGTAAATTAAAGCCAAAGGAAAAACAAATTCCTGCGCCATCCCGCTGGGAAAATCAATAATTTTATAGTGCCAGAAATTGCGGTCAAAACAACCATAAGTAGGGCTGTGAGGATTGCGATCTAATAAAGTAAGAATCTTAGGAATTTGGGCTAACGCTTCGATCGCGAATAAGTCTTTATTGGGCATTGGGTGATGGGGAGATGGGGAGAAGGGGAGAAGGGGAGACAAGGGGAGATGGGGAGTTAAGAGTTAAGAGTTAGGAGTTAGGAGTTAAGAGTTAGGAGTTAAAAGTTATTACACCTTTAACCTTTGACTTTTGACCTTTAACCTTTGACTTTTAACCTTTAACCTTTAACCTTTGTTTTTTCTTCTTTGTCCATTTCTTTGCGGCGCATTCTTAATTGTGTGTCTTCGAGTAATTGACGGTTTGCTGCCATTAAATCTGCTACTAATCCAAACATCCATAATTGAAAACCAATTAATATTAAAATGGCTGTCAGAATTAAACTTGGGATGCGGGTTCGTTCGGTTCCTATGAATAAAAATATTAGCCAGCGTATTCCTAAGATCACGCCTAAACTAAAGGGTACGCTGCCTAAAAGTAAGAAAAAACGCAGCGGTCTGTAAAGCATGAATATGCGAAGAATTGTAAACAGCGATCGCACTACATAGGAAGCGTTGTTTTTGACTAAACGTGAAGGGCGCGAAACAAAGTTAGTTTTGATCGGTACGGAAACAATTTTCATCCCTTTTTGACCGGCTTGAATAATTGTTTCTAAAGTATACGTATAACTATTAAATACATTCAACCTTAGTGCGGCTTCACGGTTAAATGCACGAAAACCGCTGGGAGCATCGGGAATATTAGTATTGCTAGCGCGACGAACTACCCAACTACCAAGTTTTTGTAGTAATTTTTTTATCAAAGAAAAGTGTTTTGTCTTCCAAATTGGTCTGGCACCAACTACAATATCTGCTTGTCCTAAAATAATTGGTTCTATTAATAATGGGATATCCGAGGCACAATATTGATTATCTGCATCGGTATTAACAATGATGTCGGCTCCTGCTTTTAACGAGGCTTCCAAACCTGCCATAAAAGCTTTTGCAAGTCCTTGATTGTGCGGTAATCTGACGATAATATCTACACCGCAAGCTTTGGCAACTTCTACAGTTTTGTCTCTGCTACCGTCATCAATCACCAACAATTCGATACAGTCAACACCCTCTATTTGCCGTGGTAATTCTGCGATTGTAGCTCCTAATGTTGCTTCTTCGTTATAACAGGGAATTTGAATAATCAATTTTGTCATAATAGATTAATTTAGCTGATTTATTAAACTTGCAAGCTATTTTTTTGCGTTTTTTACTTTCAAAATTTATCAGTCTAAGTCGATGTTTAATATCAACGATGAAGTACTAACGCAAGATTCTATGTTCTCGCTTTTCTGTTGCCCCTTGCAAATCGATCCCTGTCGATCGCGAATTTTAGCATAAGAAAGTTCGTAACTACTGGCGGTTTGCCAATTAATCATATACTTGTATATAAAAATACCCCTATATTCCATATCATCTGAAAAATTGTATAGTTATTTAAGCGAATTTGTTGAATCAATTTATCTAAAAAAAGACAGTATACTTGTCAAAATTACCCTCAGACGTATACAATCGGTAGCCAAAAAACTAGTTCTATTGAATACTCTTTCTTTATGACGAAAGTTGATTTACTCAAGAAAGATAAGAATAACAAAGTTTTCCAGATAAACCAATTATTATTTCCTGCTGCAATGTGGTTGGGCAGTCGCTTGTTGATTTGGATTGTCATGTTAGGGATTGCGCCTTTATTACAAGCACCATCTGGAGGAATTGCAGCGACGTTTGACTTAGAAGTATTTTATGCTTGGGATAGCATACATTACCAAGATATAGCTACTACGGGATATGAATATATTAATGACGGCAAAATGCATAATGTGGCATTTTTCCCGTTGTTTCCCTTAATTGTCAAGTTTTTAATGAATTTGGGTTTGCCTTTTAAACTTGCCGGGTTATTAGTAAATAATTTGGCACTTTTAGGGGCGATTTACTGCGTATATTTTTGGGTTAAGTCCTATTTAGGAAATAAAGAAGCGCGATGGGCTGCTGCTGTATTAGCTTGGTGTCCGCCGTCGATGTTTGCGGGAGTTATTTATACCGAAGGTTTATATTTATTTCTCAGTGCTGCGGCAATGCAGGCTTTTGACAAAAATCGATATGGCTTGACTGCTTTTTGGGGTACGCTCGCAACAGCAACGCGCCCTACAGGTTTAGCACTGATTCCAGCTTTGATAATTGCATCGTGGAAAGGGCGCAAACCAGCGATCGCCTATATTGCCGCTTTAGCTACTGCAACGGGAGTACTTGCGTTTAGTCTGTATTGTGCCCTTAAATTTGGCGATCCATTAGCCTTTATTGAAGCCCAGAAAGGATGGCGTGAATCCTTGGGATTTGACTGGCAAAATTGGTGGAAAATGTTAATGCAAATAACCATCGGCAATGAAAATTGGAAACACGGAGGAATAAAAGATCCCGTGCAGCCGTTATTATTTGCTTTAATTGTCGGGCTTGCTTACTTATTGTGGCGCTTCCGCAAAAAGATAGGTAAAGCCAAGGTTGACTATGGTTTTGCAGCTTTGATTTTAATTTGGTGGTTAGTAGCTGGCGATCCTTTAATTAACACCGTATCAGTTGTCGGTAGCGGTTATTTAATTTGGAAATTACGTAACGAATTAAGTCCAGTTACCGCAACTTATGGCTTATGTGGTTTGGCACTAGTTTTAGCTTCCGGAGGTACTTGGTCGCTGAGTCGGATCGTTTACGGTATCGTATCGGTTAGCATTGCCCTCGGCGTATTCCTATCACGTCATCCGCGTTGGGGATATTTAACTATGGGTTTCTTCGCCATTTTACTCACAACTTTTTCTATCAGATTCGCCCAGGATTTGTGGGTAGGGTAAGGGGATGGGGGGATGGGGGGATAAGGAGTTAGGAGTTAGGAGTTAAAGAATTTTAGATTTTAGATTTCGGATTTTAGATTGAGGGTTGGGAGTTAGGAGTACTTCGACAAGCTCAGTAACCTTTAGGAGTTAGGAGTTAGGAATTAGGAGTTAGGAATTAGGAATTAGGAGTTAAGAATTTTCTACCCCCTCTCCCCCCTCTCCCCCCTCTCCCCCCTCTCCCGTCTCCCCAATCCCCAATACATAGATAAATTCCGGTGAAAACAAAAATTATTAATAAAAATACTGTTGGTTGGATGACTGTAAGTGCTGCGATATTGCTATTTGTTTGCAGCGCTTTACGACATGCACTGTTTCAGTCGGGGGCTTTTGATTTAGGAATTTACGATCAAGTTGTTTACCTAATGAGTCAAGGAGAAGCGCCGATTTCCTCGACTCTGGGTTTTCATCACATGGGTAATCATGTAGCTTGGGCGGTTTATCCTCTGGCTTTACTTTACAAGATTTACCCTAGTGCTTACTGGCTGTTGGCGGTGCAGGCTGTTTCTTTGGCTTTGGGTGCTGTACCTACTTATTATCTTGCCAAACAAGCTGGACTCAAAGAAAATCAAGCTGTAACAATGTCGGCAGTTTATTTACTGTATCCGCTAATTTTTAACGTTAATTTGTTTGAATTTCACCCAGAAGTGATGGCTATGCCAGTATTTTTGGGTGTAATTTTAGCGGCTCGATTGGATAAACTTATTTGGTTTTGTGCGGGGACTATTTTTATTTTGGGTTGCAAAGCTGTTTTATCTTTGACGGTGGCAGCGATGGGTTTTTGGCTGTTAGTTTTTGAAAAACGGCGCGTATGTGGTGTATTTGCTTTGATTGCTGGTTGTGCGTGGTTTTTAATTGCAACTCAAGTTATTATTCCGACTTTTAGTAACGATGAAGCGGCGGCTGTTGCTCGTTATAGTTATCTGGGAGATTCGGTTTTAGATATTGTTACGAATTTATTTTTGAAGCCGGGGTTGATATTAGGTAAAGTTTTTTCTCCAGATACTTTCGGATATTTAGCATTAGTAATCGCACCTGTAATTTGGGGACTGACACCAAAGCATCTCGCACCTTTAATAAGTGTTATTCCCGTATTAATAGTAAACATTATTTCCGAAAAATCGACGCAACGAGATTTAATTCACCAATATTCTTTACCGATATTGCCATTTTTAATTTTGGCGGTAATTTCCAGCCTCGCTGCAAATAAATCGTGGCTGCGGAATCCAAAAATAATTTTTTTGTGGGCGTTAGTGGCTTTTTTAGCATTAGGGAAATATGGCTTTTTTTGGTCGCGCTATCTCAGAAGCATCGATACTTGGCAAGCAACGCGAGAAGCGATCGCTTTAGTTGAAACTAAAGAAGCTGTCTTAACTACTCATAGCATTGTCCCTCATTTAACTCATCGCCAAAAAATTCAGTTTGTAGATGATTTAAGCGACGGAGTTCCAGATTTAACTCAGTTCAAATATATTTTATTAAACGTGCGTCATCCCGATGGAAGTAGAAATCCAGAATTTGCAGCTAATTTAGTCAATCAACTCAAAAATAATCAATTATTTGAATTAGTAAAAGAACGGGATGAGGTTTATTTATTTGTTAAGAAACCTGTTTAATTTTACTAATATCGTGGGTCTAAAAGTATCTTTTAAGGGGGGTTAAAGTCCTCCTTGCAAAGGGGGATTTAGGGGGATCTAAAAATTCTGGTATTATTTACGATCCCGCGCATCCTCTAAAAAATCATATACACAAGTTAAATAAAGCAATTCGCGCTAATGGAAAAAGATTTTTACCTCCAATATGCATCTGTAGAAGATAAACATTGGTGGTTTGTAGCCCGTCGTCAAATTATAGAACAAGTAATTCAGAGATTAAATTTACCAAAAAATGCTCAAATCTTAGAAGCGGGTTGCGGCACTGGTGGTAACTTACAAATGTTATCTCGTCACGGACAAGTTTCGGCGATGGAATTAGAAGAAATTGCTTGTCAACTTGCCAATCAACGGCAAGTAACTCAGGTAAAAAGAGGTAGTTTACCAGATAATATTCCTTTTACTTTGCAGTATGACTTAATTTTGATACTAGATGTCATCGAACATCTTGATGATGATTTATCTGCAATCAAAGCCTTGTATTATAAACTTAAACCTGGAGGTTATTTACTAATTACAGTTCCGGCGTATAGATTTTTATGGAGCGAACATGATGACATTAACCATCACAAACGCCGCTATCGATTAAAAGGTTTAAAACAGGTAGTAAAAAAAGCAGGCTATGAATTAAATTACGGTAGTTATTTTAATACTTTTTTATTCCCCGTAGTGGCAATAGTCCGAGTTTTAGCAAAACTGTTACCAAAACAGAACAATAATCAACTCAGCAGCGATTTAGTAGTACCATCAAAACCAGTTAATCAAATTTTAAAATGGTTATTTGCTGGCGAACGATACTTTATCAATAAATTTCCTCTACCTTTTGGCGTATCTGTTTTAATTTTAGCAAGAAAACCCAATAGTTAATGTAAGAGAATAGGAAGTAGGGAGTAGGGAGTAGGGAGTAGGGAAGAGGTGAGAAGATAATTCTTTTATCTGGTAATTGATAATTGATAATTGATAATTGATAATTGGTCATTGCTAACTGACTCAAAATGACTCAACCAATAGTTTCTATAATTATCCCAATTTATAATGAAGAAGAAAATATTTCCGAACTTTATCAACGCTTACAAACAGTTATTAAACAGCTAGACGGTGAAGCAGAATTAATTTTTGTTGACGATGGTAGTCGGGATAATTCTTTAAATTTAATTCGCGAAATTTACGATCGCGATCGCAATTTTCACTACATTAGTTTAGCTCGTAATTTTGGTCATCAAATAGCTGTAACTGCTGGTTTAAACTACGTTTGCGGTAAAGCTGTAGTTGTGATGGATGCCGATTTACAAGATCCGCCAGAACTAATTTTACCAATGCTTGAAAAATGGCGACAAGGTTATCAAGTCGTTTATGCACAACGTATATCTCGTAAAAAAGAAAGTTTTTTAAAAAGGTTTACAGCTTACGCTTTTTATCGTATTTTGAAGCGTTTAGCTGATGTAAATATACCTCCAGATACTGGTGATTTCTGTTTAATGGATCGGGAAGTAGTTGATATTCTTAACGCTATGCCCGAACGCAATCGTTACATACGCGGTTTGCGTGCTTGGGTAGGTTTTCGACAAACTGCGATCGCATTTGCAAGAGATCCGCGTTTTGCTGGAAAAGTTAAGTATTCCTTTGCTAAATCTTGGGCATTAGCTATTAATGGCATCATTTCTTTTTCAAGAGTTCCTTTAAAACTTGCTACTTATTTAGGAATGCTTTCGGCACTAATGGCTTTATTAATGATAATTTTAGTTTTATATTGGCGTTTATTTGACCTTGCTTCTCCTTTAATTGGCTACACTTTGATTACAATTGCGCTGTTTTTCTTGGGTTCCGTGCAGTTATTTTGTATTGGTATTTTAGGCGAATATATAGGTCGTATTTACGAAGAAGTTAAAGGTCGTCCAATTTATACTGTAAAAGAAATGAGAGGTGTTGAGAATAGGAAAAAGGTTAAAAGTTAAAAGTTGTAGAGACGTAGCATATTACGTCTGCCCGTCAGTTAGGAGTTAAGAATTTAAAATTACCAATAAAGCAATCCGAAATATAAAATCCAAAATACATATGTCTTGGCAAGAATTTTGTTTGCTACTTCTGTCAGTTTCTGCAAGCGTAATGGGACAATTATTTTTAAAATTAGGTGCTGTAAAATTGGGTAGAGTTGATGCAGCAAATGCAATTAAACAAGTTTTAGGAATTATTACAACCCCGGAATTATTAATGGGTTTAGCTTGTTATGGTATCGGTGCTGTTATTTATATTCTTTTACTAACCAGAGTTAATTTAAGCGTTGCAGGACCTTCGGCTTCTTTAGTTTACGTTTTTTCGGTATTACTAGGCTACTTTATTTTTAAAGAATCTATTCCTTTAACTCGTCTTGTGGGTTTAAGTTTTATTGTTTGTGGAGTCATATTAGTAGTTTGGCAAAAGTAAAAATTTATTTAATCTAATATGACGCAGCATTCTAAGAGGTTGTTTGAAAAGTAGTTAGCTGTATCTTGCACTTATCGATCCCCCCTAACCCCCCGCTAATTTGGGGGGAATCGGAATTAAAGTCCCCCAACTCAGCGGGGGATAATGGTGGATCTAGAACGTTTTGCTACCGACAAGAAGACTTTTAAAACATCCTATAAAACCAGCGATCGGGATTATTTCCATGACTCAATCTAAATTTTTTTTAAATATAAATAATGAATTCGTTTTTGCTACAACAATGTGGTTTTTCAGCCGAATAGTAATAATTTTGGCAATGTTGTTAATTGCACCTTCACTTCCCATTGCGGGAAATGCTCAAACTCCCATTTATGGCTGGGATGTTTTCTATGCATGGGATAGTGTATGGTATCACCGAATTCTAGTTGTTGGTTACGAATTTATTAACGATGGCAAACAATATTCTGTAGCTTTTTTTCCGCTTTTACCTTTATTAACTCGTCTAATTATGTTCTTCGGCTTGCCTTTTCAAGTGGCTGCCACTTTATTAAATAATGCCGCATTTTTAGGTGCTTTAATTGTGCTGTATTCTTGGGTAAAAGAAAGTCATGGCACTAATGCAGCCCGTTGGAGTACTGCTGTTTTGGCGTGGTGCCCTTATTCTCTTTACGGAAGCGTAATTTATACTGAAGGATTATTTTTATTATTCAGTACGGCAGCTTTACGTGCTTTTGATAAAAAACAGCATATCTTGGCAGCGATTTGGGGAATTTTGTCTACAGCAACTCGAATTACTGGAGTAATGTTGATCCCTGCTTTTTTATTTGTTGCTTGGAAACAACGTAGGGATGTAAAAGCTTATCTTGCTGGTTTCGCTGTTGGTAGTGGTACTTTTCTTTATAGTTTGTACTGTTTAATCAAATTTGGCGATGCGATCGCATTTGTACACGTACAAAAAGGTTGGCGAGACTCGACGGGATTCGCTGCTAAAGGCTGGTGGAATATGTTAATGCAAATTGTATTCGGCTCTCCGCTATTATTTGGATTAATTGTTGTTAGCGGTTTTTTACTATGGCGCTTTCGTCAAAAATTAGCAGAGACAAATTTACGCGGTGTACTATATTTTTTCTGGTTATTATTATGGTTAGGTGTAGGTGAACCATTATGGCTAAATGATTCTAATCCATTTGCAAAAATACCTTTAATTAAAATAGTTATTATCTTCGGTGGACTTTATTTATTATGGTATTCGCGAACTAAAATCCCTTTAGTTGCTGTTGTTTATGGTTTTTTTTCCTATGCTTTAATACTTAATACCGGACTTACAGCTTCTGTAGAGCGCTACGTTTATGGTATTGTTTCCTTATCTTTTGCTTTGGGGTTATGTCTTAACCGTTATCGTGCTTGGGGGTATGCCATTACCGGATTTTTCGCCATTTTGTTAGCAAGTTTAGCAGTACAATTTGCTCACAATCAATGGGTAGCTTGAAAAAAATTGTTGATAAATAAAGTTAGAACGCCGATTTAAAGTGATGTTTTGTTATATACTTTTTGATGGACATCTATCTATCAAGTTGCTGTCCGCGCGGATTAGCTCGGATGATTTCGGAAGCAGCCTTATATTTCTACAACGATTTTATTAATACACTGAATAGTTTTATTACATAAAATTAATAAGGCTATTATTTGGCTATTATTAGAAGTTATATATCTAGCAGTAACTCTAGAATTGATAAATATCAAATTATCCTAATAAAGAAAATTCTATATGTATGTTGTATTACAAGAATACTGCCCCTAAAATGTTTAAATAAGTTGATACTAAAGTGCGAATCTACAGAAGAATCTACAGATATTAATAATTTCAGTGTTTCTACTGTCTGCATTGAAATATGTATTTGTCATTATTAGTGTGTTACAACTTTGACTTATTTACATTAATTACTAATTGTAAATCTAAGTAGGCAATTATCAGTTTGAAGTAGCAAATATATTAGTACATATGTATTTTACCTGTTTATGCAAATAATAAAATTTCTCTATTTAAATTGCTTCGCGAGCATTTAGATTAGAGGCAGAATTATCTTCTAACTAGGTGAAACCAAATTTGTTTGTACAGCGTCTTATTAAAAGTTTAACTTTTTTTTAAATAGACAAATTATTTCTAAAAGGTAAAATAAACCTGGGTTACAGTAAAAAATATACCAAATTAGTGGTGTATTTGCTTATTGCTAGCTGTAGTAAATTTAAATTAACGAAGTCTAAAATTTAAAGTTAAGTAAAGTTTAATCGATCCGCCTTTAAAGGCTAACTTCTGTTAACCTCTGTTTAATTTTTCAGGATTACTAGAAATTAATCGGGTAACAAGGAAATAGAGAAACTGTGTTATAACTTACCGTCATATCCGTGAATGGCGGTACGATCTTGAAGGAGCCGTGTCTGGTGGAAAATAAGAAGTCGTTAGCTTTGCCTCAAGGAATATTAATAGCCCTTACTGCTTTGTGTGGTAGTTTCGCGCTTGGGTTGATGGTGCCTATCAACCGAGATTTGACGAATGCAAGTAGTAAGCAGCTTGCTAAAGGTGAAAATGTCACAGCAGAATCTGGTTCGTTTTCTCGTATTAAAGATTTTAAAGGCGCAATGCTTGCCACCTGGCAGCAAGAAGCGGTATCTAAAG
Source organism: Rivularia sp. (in: cyanobacteria) (assembly GCA_965234645.1). GTDB lineage: Bacteria > Cyanobacteriota > Cyanobacteriia > Cyanobacteriales > Nostocaceae > Rivularia. Next base: position 3,849,626 of record OZ248344.1, read on the forward strand.
GTGTCTTCCATACAGTGCCAAAAAGCTTTCAAGGGAAAACAATCAAGCAAGCAAAATTAGCTAAAGATGATAAGTTAATAGCCCTTACCTTTGATGATGGACCTTGGCCCGGATATACTGCTCAAATACTGGAAATATTGAAAAAAAATAAAATTAAAGCGACGTTTTTTGTTGTTGGAAAAGTACTCCAAAGCCATCCGGATTTAGGAAAGCGAATAGTAACTGAAGGTCATACTATCGGCAATCATACCTGGCACCATTGGTATCATTTCTTTAACAAACAAGCGGCAGCATTAGAAATAGATCGCACTACAGACCTGATTTATAAAACTACGGGTACCAAAACTACTTTGTTTCGTCCCCCCGGTGGAATTTTGCACAATGGCTTAGCTGCCTATGCAAAAAGTAAAAATTATACCGTGGTCATATGGTCTGCTGATTCTATGGATTATGCCCGCCCTTCGGCTCCTACGTTGGTGAATAGAGTGGTCAAACAGTCAACCCCTGGTGGTATTGTACTGTTGCATGATGGTGGTGGTCCTCGTAAAAATACTGTTGCTGCTTTACCAACAATGATAAGCAAATTGAAAAAACAAGGTTATCGTTTTGTAACTATTCCAGAGTTGTTAGAGCATGAAGAGAAGTCTAAAAAGACAGTAACAGCGCAAAATAAAAAATAGTTGTTATCTCAAAGAATCCCTATTAATTGATTATTACAAATAGAATTCAGCGTCAATGGCTAATAAATGAAAGGGTACGGCAATATTCGCCGTACCCTTATTAATGTTTATTAATTAAACATTTTTAGCTGGAATTCCCATATTCCTAATGTTCATAGCTAAAAAGAAACACGGTATTATTGTTACTTCGTTTGTGCAAAGCGACGGCGGGTAGTTCTTAGGGTAATTGCCAGCACAGACAAGCTAAGTATTGACATTGGCATTGGTTCGGGAATCTTTGCTTGAGCAACAATTTTACCTGCGGCTACGGGGGCTGTGATTCGGAATGCCTTACCGTTGCCTAAATCAATACCAGCGGGTGCAGCACCCATTGCGGCTGCGTCGATAGCGTCAGAGAGTTCTTTGGGAACGCTCAAACCGTGCAGTACAATCTCGCGCTTGTCCAAATCTGTAAGGTTGTTGAACTGACGGCGCTCATCTGCATTGGTCAGGTCGAAGGTATAAGTAGTATCAAGATTAAACTCGGTACCGTTCGGAAATACCGCAGCTGGATTAATATCACCTGACCCAACAAGATTAAGAAAATTAGTCAGCGGTGGAGTACCACTCGGTGCGGCTGGAGTCTGAGTTGACGTGAGATTGAGTACTACGGGTCCGTATTTAGGTCTACCTTCAAGGAAGTTGAGAAAGCCGTCGCCGTCTAAATCATCCTCAGCTAGATTCGGCACGATGGAGTTAACCGCTACACCGCCCTCACCCTCAAAGAATGAGCCATTACCCTGTTCGAGCAATGGTTTGCTAGCATTTCCGGCAAACTGTCCGTGAATATGGGCAACGTGAACCCCACCAATCTTACTTACATCCTCAAGACCAGTTGCCTTGATTTGGACTCGCAGCGATCGCATGGTGTCGCTAATTTCATCCAGGGTTAATGTCGCACTTCCGGAAGCTGTCGAACCGAAATCAGCATTAAGGGTATTTAAATCGGCTTTATACATTGAAGCTGCCATTGCCGTTGTAGGGCAGAGTATCGATAGTGCGATCGCTGCTGCCATTCCAAAAAGATTTTTTTGATTCATGAAGTTTTTTTATTTGTTTTTACGTGTATTGTTTGACACTATTTACTTTAAAATTAAATACGTTAAATTACGTTATAGTTGATATAAAACCTTTAACAAAATTCAGTAAACTTACTCTATACAATAGATTAAATAAACGTAAATTTTAAGTTTATTTACTTAGTTGAATCAAGTTACTATAAAGGCGGGCTACTGTGAAAGTAACCCGCCCTTTTACGAACTATAATTGAGGTTTTGATTTATTAGCCATCAGCGTACTAACAACTAGCAACTAAACTGAACTCAACTGCTTTTTTCGAGAATCGCAGTAGGCAGAATCAGCTTCCGAAGGCGGTACTAATTGCCAGAATTTAGGTAGAAACTCTTGCCAATTATCTAGAATCATTTTCGCTTTCGCCGATTCGGTACGCTCGAAATGGGCTGCAATCAAATCTTTGAGTTGCTTTTCTCCAGCCAGAGTTACTACTCGCTGTACGCTGACGATTTCCGGGTTAACCAATTTAGGAAAATCACCTTCTTCATCTAGGAAATATCCCAATCCCCCTGTCATCCCCGCAGCAACGTTACGTCCAACTTTACCCAAAACTACGATCGCACCGCCAGTCATATATTCGCAGCAATGATCCCCGGCTCCTTCAATTACCGCCGAACATGAGGAGTTACGCACCGCAAAACGTTCGCCAGCTTTCCCTGACGCAAACAACTTTCCACCAGTCGCACCGTAAAGACAGGTATTGCCGATTATCACATTGTCTGCTGGGTTATAAGTTGCGTTTTTGGGTGGCTTAATTATAATTTCTCCACCATTCATTCCCTTACCGACGTAATCGTTGGCTTCTCCTAACAGCGTCAGTTTCATTCCTTCGAGCAGAAAAGCACCGAAACTTTGTCCGACGCTCCCCGTAAAGGTAAGGTTGATTTGTCCTTTGAAACCATTATCTCCATATTTGGATGCGATCGCACCGGCAATGCGTGCGCCTATGGTTCTATCGGTATTAACCGCAAATACTGTTTTATTTATTACAGAATGCTCGTTAATGGCATTTTGTATTTGGGCATCCGCCAATAGATCCTCATCCAATACCGCACCGTTGCTGTGGACTTCTTCATGCTGCAACCAACTGCGATTTTCCTTTGTATCGGGTAATTTAAACAAGCAGTCAAGATTTAGCGATCGCGTTTTAGTCAACTCAACTCCTTCGCGCATTTTTATCGAGTCAGCACGTCCAATTATTTCCGATAAAGAACGATAGCCAAATCTTGCTAGCAAACTGCGTACTTCTTCGGCAATAAAATAGAAGAAGTTAACAACTTTTTCCGGAGTGCCGGGGAACCGCTTCCGCAATTCTTCTTTCTGAGAAGCCACGCCAACCGGACAGTTATTTGTATGACATATCCGCGCCATAATGCAACCTTCAGCAATCATGGCAATGGAGCCGAAACCAAATTCTTCAGCTCCCATCATTGCTCCCATCAAAATGTCCCAACCGCTCTTTAATCCGCCATCTACGCGCAAAATTACGCGATCGCGCAGGCTATTTTCCATCAACACGCGATGCACTTCGGTTAATCCGAGTTCCCACGGTGTTCCCGCGTGTTTAATAGAACTCAGAGGAGATGCTCCTGTACCGCCATCGTGACCGGAAATTTGGATAATATCGGCGTTGGCTTTGGCTACACCCGCAGCAATGGTGCCGATGCCGATTTCCGATACCAGTTTCACCGAAACTTGGGCTTTGGGGTTAATTTGGTGCAAATCGAAGATTAGCTGCGCCAAGTCTTCAATGGAATAAATATCGTGGTGGGGTGGTGGGGAAATTAAAGTAACTCCAGGCTTGGACTTTCTTAAGCTGGCTATGTATTCGCTAACTTTCTTACCCGGTAACTGTCCGCCTTCTCCAGGTTTGGCACCTTGAGCCATCTTAATTTCAATTTGTTTGGCGTTCATCAAATACTCTGGAGTTACCCCAAAGCGTCCCGATGCAACTTGTTTGATGGCACTCGCTGCCGTATCGCCGTTATGCAAACCGTTTAAATGAGGTAAAGTTGCCGAATTACCCCGATCGTCAACATCATTTAAAGTTTTGAAACGCACCGGATCTTCGCCACCTTCCCCGGAATTAGACTTACCGCCCAACCGATTCATGGCGATCGCCAATGTTTCGTGTGCTTCTCTTGACAATGCCCCTAATGACATTCCCCCAGTACAGAAACGTTTAACGATTTCGCTTACTGGCTCTACTTCTTCAATCGAAATCGGCTCTGCATCGCTTTGGAAGTCGAGCAAATCGCGTAAAGCAGTTATCGGTCTGCCTTGCAAATGTTTTTGATAAACTTCGTAGTGGTCGTAATTTTGACTATCAACAGCCTGGTGTAGTGCTTTCGCCATTTCCGGACTGTTCATATGGTATTCGCCACCGCGACGGTACTGAACAAAACCCAAATTTTCTAACTTCTTGGCGGTTAGGGGGAAAGCTTTGCAGTGGATCGATAATACTTCAGTCGCCAATTCGCTGACATTAATTCCACCAATGCGGGAAGTAGTACCGTAAAATCCCAAATCCAATAAATCTCGACCTATACCAATAGCTTCAAAAATTTGCGCTCCTTGATAACTTGTCAGCAGCGAAATTCCCATTTTGGAAAGGATTTTCAGCAAGCCGTTTTCTACAGCTTTAACGTAATTTGCGATCGATTGCTCCAAACTCACGGATGCAATTTTACCGCGCTGCATAAACTGCTGCGTTTTGGGATCGGACCACCAGCTACGCAAAGTGTCTAAAGCCATGTAAGGACAAACTGCGGCTGCACCAAAACCGATCGAACAAGCAAAATGATGAGTACTCCAACATTGAGCGGTATTAACCACCAAAGAAGCATTCATTCGCAATCCTTCGTTGATTAAATGATGGTGTACCGCACCCACTGCCAATAAAGGAGGAATGTAGGTATTTTCTGCGTTTATTGCTCCATATTCAGAAGCATGGCAATCCCCCGAAATTTTATCGCTCAATATCAAAATCTTCGCACCGTTACGCACCGCTTCCTCAGCAGCTAACTGCAAAGATTCTACAGCCGCTTTTAAACCGGACTCTCCGCTGGCGATCGCAAACACGGTAGATAATTCAACCGTATTGAAATCCGATTCTTTTATTTTATTTAATTGAGCCTCAGTTAATACTGGCGATTCCAACTTAAACCGGCGAGCATATTCGGGTTTGGGATCGAGTAAATTACCGCGTTCGCCCAATTCCACCTTCAACGACATCACCAACTTCTCTCGTAAAGGGTCGATCGGAGGATTTGTTACCTGAGCAAACCGCTGCTTGAAATAGTCATACAACAAATGTGGTTTTTCCGAAAGTACCGCCAGAGGGATATCATCACCCATGCAAAAAGTCGGTTCTTTAGCATCGATCGCCATTGGCACGATCGTCATTTCCACATCTTCTGTGGTGTAACCAAAAGCTATTTGATGCCGCAGCAAAGCTTCTCTATCTATGGGTTTAGTTGTTGATTGATAGTTTGTTGAATGTCCGTTCCCATTTGCACCATTACCATTAACACCGTTCCCATTAACACCATTACCATCGTTAATTGATAATTCTTGTCGATGCTGTCGCAACCATTGCCCGTAAGGATGACGAGTGGCAACCTTACTCTTGATTTCCCAATTCTTGAGAATCTCGTGGTTTTCTAAATCTACGGCGATCGATTCTCCCGGACCCAAGCGACCTTTTTCGATAATATTTTCTTCTGCAAACTCAACTACACCAGCTTCACTTGCAACGACAATGTAGTCATCCGAAGTAATGCAGTAACGCGCCGGTCTTAAACCGTTGCGGTCTAAAGTCGCACCAACCGTATTACCATCACTAAATACTAACAGCGCCGGACCATCCCAAGCTTCTTGCAACCCGCTGTAGTATTCATAAAAATCTAAAATCTCTGGGTAATTACTTAAAGCTGGCTGATGGTTATAAGCCTCCGGAACCATGATCATCGAGGATTCCAGAGGACTGCGACCGGAACGCACCTGTAACTCAAAGACGTTATCTAAAGTTGCAGAATCGCTGTTTCCGATACGGACAAACGGCTTTAATTCCTCCAACCGCCCTTTCCAAACTGGATGGCTCAAAGAAGCCTGTCTGGCTTTCATCCAGTTGATATTACCCAAAAGAGTATTGATTTCTCCATTGTGACCTAAAAGCCGCATCGGTTGCGCCAGAGGCCATTTGGGCATTGTATTCGTACTAAAACGACGATGGTAGACAACAAAACTACTTTTATAAGCGGGATTTTTTAAATCGTGATAAAAATCCCCTAAAACCGCCGATCGCACCATACCTTTGTATACAATCGTCCGACCCGAGAGCGAACAAACGTAAAATTCTTCCATCCAGTCGTATGAATCGCGAATAGCTTTTTCAATCCGACGGCGCGTAATATAAAGCTTTCTTTCTAACTCATCCCCACTAACACCTTCCGCTTTTAGAAAAATCTGCTCGATTTGCGGTTGATTCTGTTTCGCTTGCACTCCCAAAACGCTCGAATCGACGGGAACTATGCGCCATCCCAACACCGTTAAGTTCTCAGTTGCCGCGATCGTTTCTACAATTCCCCTTGCAGTATCAGCGGCTTGTTCGTCACGAGGTAAAAACAGCATTCCTACGGCAATATCACCAGCCGCTGCTTCGATACCTCTTTCTTTCAAATCGGACTGCAACAATTCCCAAGGTATCGCGCTTAATATTCCCGCACCATCCCCAGAATCTTTATCCGCGCTACAACCACCCCGGTGTTCCAAACAAGTTAAAGCAATCAAACCTTTTGCCAAGATTTCATGACTTTCCCAATTTTGACGATGGGCAATGAAACCTACTCCACAAGCGTCTCTTTCTTCAACCAGCCACTTCTGCCCTAAAAAAGTATCTGAAAATGATATCTCTTTATCTTGATTCATCTGCTCGTTATTCATAGAATGTCACCCGATAACATTAATTTTCTTGATAAAAATTCATTCACTAACAAATAGAGAAAACTGAGTTAACAAAATGCCGGGACAAAGATTTTAACTCCTGGGTTGATTTTTTGTACACCCATGTTAAACTTATCCCGTTATTTTTTTTATGCGTTTATGCTGAATTGAACGAGTTATATGTGTATCGCTATTTCTCTATTCATATCTTGAGGCTATATATTTTCTCAATCCGCTTGTCTAAAATGCAAGTTTTTTTACAGCGTGTAACTATTTATCCCCGACCTGAAACAAAACTTCTATTTAATCGTTCACTACTTTAAATAACAAAATTCCGCTAATTGGGTGCTTTTAGCAGCGTATTACACAAATTGTCCATTTGCAATTCCCGATCGTCTATCTTCCGGGGTAAATTTTATCGTGCTACGCCCCTTACAAATCTTGTCAATCCCTGCTATACCAAGCAAAACTAACATCGAAGAAAAAAGATAAAGCATTTCAATCTATCTTATACAAGCAAAAAAAACTCTTATAACTGTTTGCCGAAAGAAACTGTTTATTGACGCATTATTTACAATTTGTTTGCGTAAATTACTAGTGCGATCGTTTGACTAGAGACAGAAGGTTCATTCTACACTATCACGTTACAGTTCTGAAAGATTTGATAATTCTTTCGATATCAGATTCAAAAGTTTTTTTTGAGTAATTACTTAACCAACATTATGGTCAAAAAGCTAACTTTAGGTCAAGAAAAAATCCGCAGTGCTATGGGTAATAAAAATGATAGCTTTTTTGTCAAGGTTATGGCGTTACCAACCCTTGCAATAATTCTAAATTTGACTGCAACTTCCATTACTAGAGCTAATTCTCCTGATATTGATAGTCAAAAGTCATTGCCAAATCAACCATTTGTATCGACTTCAAGAGGATTATTTGACTCCGGCGATCGAATATCTCTTAATGGTCGCACGGTACCCGGAACTTGGCTGCAACAAAAAGGTAAAGCTAAAGGCAATGCAATTTATCTAAGTGACGGGGCACTTCGACAGTTAATAGGTGTAGATTTATTAAGTACTAACAGTCCCCAAGTGCAACCAGTGCAGTGGTTTTCATTCGAGTCCAATCCGCAAATTTTAAATGGTTTTTTGGAGCCGGGATATCGTTATTTAGACATTACAAAATTTGCTCGACAAGCAAAATGGCAAGTCGAAGCTAAGGGTAATACCTTAGTAATTTCTACACCAGCAGCAAAAGTAAAAACTATAGATCGAGATAAAGCCTTATCCCAACAGCGGGTAGTTATAGATTTAGATCGTCCAACTCCTTGGAACCTGACTGCGGGTTCTTTGATTAAAAAGCCAAAACCCAAACCTGAAGATAAACCAAAACCATTAACACCTCAAATTCCACCTGATTCTCAAAGTATTGTCATCAAAACTGATATTCCCGCTCCCAAACCAGAACCCCCTGCAAGAGAGTGGATAATTACCATTGATGGAGTAGCAGACAGTAACTTAGTACAGCGCTATACTCCCGCACCCCCAATACCGCAGCCGGCAAAATTAGATAATAATTTCGACGAAGAAATACTGCTACCAATATCTACCTTAGAGACTACCGAACCACTTATAAAACAAGTAGAAGTAGTTAACAATCAAACCGTTATTAAACTAGTAGTTCCCTTTGGCTTAACTCCTCGCGTCAGCACTTTACCCAAACCCTATCGTTTAGTTGTCGATATTCGTCCGGATGCCTTAGTAGAACGAAAAATCGATTGGGCACCGGGATTGCAGTGGCGGCAGAAGTTCGTATCGTTGGGTAACGAACGCTTTCCAGTAGTATGGCTAGAAATTAATCCCCGTACTTCCAAAGCTAAAATTAGACCAGTCGCTACCAACCAAGATCGACAAGAAGGTACGGCTCCTCTAATTAAAACAGCGCAAAAATATCTAGCAGCCGCCGCAATCAATGGTGGTTTCTTCAATCGTAAAAACCTTTTACCCTTGGGTGCAATTCGTCGGGATGGTGAATGGTTTTCCGGTCCAATTCTTAATCGAGGCGCAGTTGCTTGGAACGATGCCGGAAAATTCTACATGGATCGCCTTTCTTTACAAGAAAATTTAATTATTCCCAACAATCAAAACCTACCAATTTCTCACCTCAACAGTGGATACGTACAACAAGGAATAGCTAGATACACGCATCTTTGGGGAGAAAAATATACACCCCTAACCGACAACGAAATTATTGCGATCGTTCAAAATAACCGAGTTACCCAACAATATACAGGAGCAAAAGCTGGAGTTGGCTTTGCTCCCATACCCAAGAATGGCTATCTATTAGCTTTTCGTGCTGCTGCTGTAAATAACGCACAATTAATCCCAATCGGAACTTCTTTAAGTATTGTCAGTTCGGCAGTTTCCCCAGAATTTAACCGTTATCCTCATATTTTAGGAGCCGGACCCCTACTGCTAAAAGACAATCAAATTGTTCTCGATGCTCAAGCCGAAAACTTCAGTAAAGCCTTCGCCGAACAACAAGCCATCCGTAGCGCCATTTGCACCACCTCAAACGGAAAGCTGATATTTGCTGCCGTACACGATCGCGCCGGAGGAAAAGGACCGAGCTTAACAGAACACGCTCAATTAATGCAGCAACTAGGCTGCGTCAACGCTCTCAACCTAGACGGAGGTAGTTCTACAAGCCTTTACCTGGGAGGACAATTACTAGACCGTTCCCCTAATACCGCAGCCAGCGTTCATAACGGAATTGGTATTTTCTTACCGCGTCCGTGAGATGGGGGGATGGGGAAGAGGGGGATAGGGAGATGGGGAGATGGGGGGATAGGGGGACAAGGGGACAAGGGCAAAGAAATATTAACTGGTAACTGCTAACTCCTAACTCCTAACTCCTAACTTCTAACTCCTAACTCCTAACTCCTAACTCCTAACTCCTAACCCCTAACCCCTAACTCCTAACTCCTAACTCCTAACTCCTAACTCCTAACTTTCAATGCCCCATGCCCATCCCTATTACTTAGTTGTAAGTAGTATTTTAATTGCCCAGTATTTTTCAGTGTTCGCCCTTGTATAAATAACTAATAATTGAAAAGTTTTTAAAGCTTGTGAAAAGCTGGCTTCATGATTGATGAAGACTTGGTGTAAACATACTATTATTACCACCTGTTGATTACACCGTAACAATCGTCTTTGGTATGTTTGGCTAAGGTGGACTCAATTGCCGACAATTACGGTTGCAATATTACGCTACTTTTTTCCAACAATAGTTAAGAGTACTAGCGGATTTTTTTATGTCTTCAAATGAGGTAACTATGGCTAAATTCCAAGAAGCAACAGAAGCAAACGCACTTACCCTGCCCCCAGCAGTCACTCCTAAGGGCGTTGCTGCCACTGAATTACGCCCTTGGGGTTCTTTTACGGTTTTGGAAGAAGCACGCGGTTATAAAATCAAACGTATTGAAGTTAAGCCGGGACATCGCCTTAGCTTACAAATGCACCATCACCGTAGCGAACACTGGATTGTCGTCTCTGGTACTGCTAAAGTTACCTGCGGCGAACAAGAAATTGTGTTGAGCAATAATCAGTCCACCTATGTACCACAATGCACCGCGCACCGTTTAGAAAATCCTGGCGTAATTCCCTTGGTATTGATTGAAGTTCAAAACGGGGAATACTTAGGAGAAGATGATATTATCCGTTACCAAGACGACTATGCTCGTGCTGAAAAGAAAAATTAGGGATAGCTTGCCAAAAGTCTACATTTCGTAACAAAGCGATAATTTTCATTAAAAAATATATTGTGTTCGTCGTTTAAACCTCGCACGGAAACTTCCTACCTTTTACGGTTTGAGAGTTTCCGTGCGATACTTTTTGAAAAAAGCTCGATCGGGACTTACACAACTAAAAATTGTCATTGCGACCGAAACGAAGTGTAGGGAAGCAATCCCAGCATTTGGTGAGATGAACCGCACGCCTTGGCGTGAATACGTCGCCTCTCGTGAGTAATGACCTATCGATCTTTAATCAAGTGTTCGCGATTTCTGTAAAATAATTTTTATTGCTGAAATAATCTAATTAAGCTACCGCGCTCCGGCTCCGCACGTCTATAGGACTTTTTTCGTAAGCAGCATAATCTAAAATCCAAAATCCCCAGACTGAGAAATCCATGATTAAACTTTCTCAAGCAGCAGCAGACGAGATACAGCGATTAAAATCAAAGCAAAAACAGCCAAATCTTTTATTTCGCTTAGCCGTCAAACCCGGTGGCTGTTCCGGTTGGTTTTACGATATGTCTTTCAACGAAGAACAAACATTATCAGATGGCGATCGCGTTTTCACCTGTCATTCCATTCAAGTAGTCATAGACGAACGAACCGTAGAGCATATTCATGGTTTAACCATAGAATACTCCGAAGACCTGATGGGTGGCGGCTTTCGGTTTTACAACCCCCAAGCGAAAACCGTTTGCGGTTGCGGTAATTCTTTTTCAGTTAACAGTTACCAGTGAGGAGTTAAAAGTTAGAATTTGCCCTTGTCCCCTTGTCCCCTTGTCCCCTTGTCCCCCCATCTCCTTGTCCCCCATCTCCCCCAATCCCCAATGCTTCAAATATAAAATATTAAAAAATAATAAAAATTAGATCAAAATTTGACATAATCTTTGACAAAAAGAGATATAATCAGGATTTGTTAAAACTTAGACAATCAGCAGCTTCACGTGCTGTAACTCATGCCAACAATACAGCAATTAATTCGTAACGAACGCTCTAAAGCGCGTCAGAAAACTAAGTCCCCGGCTTTGAAACAATGCCCTCAAAGACGGGGCGTTTGTACTAGGGTGTACACAACAACACCTAAGAAACCTAATTCTGCTCTGAGAAAAGTGGCAAGGGTAAGATTGACTTCTGGATTTGAGGTCACGGCTTACATTCCAGGAATCGGTCATAACTTGCAAGAACACTCCGTGGTGATGATTCGTGGCGGTAGGGTTAAGGACTTACCGGGCGTAAGATATCACATTATCCGTGGAACTTTAGATACAGCCGGTGTCAAAGACCGCAAGCAAAGCCGTTCAAAGTACGGAACGAAACGTCCGAAGGAATCGTAATCGTGGCTGTGGTTTGTCGCATTGTATTTTAGATTCAATTGCGAACAGGCGAAGTATATAATTCAAGTTCTAATCTATAACGTCCCAAAACGGTCGGATGTGTTTATTGGTTTTCTTTATAGTTGAACTGTAGTTGTTTGTTTGCTCTTCTTTTGGTCTTCCACAACTAGACGGGCGATAAGATAAGCGAATAAAACAATTACACTTTATAAAGATTCTTGCGGGCGAAGCGTTTTGGATTTTCAAATAAAAATCAATGTATAAATGATGACGCTTTTTAGATATAGTTGGAGCGGTTTTTTTCAACTATTCGGAGCGTTCTCAGTATACTGATAAAGTTGAGGAAGTCCACAGTAATTTGAGTTTTTTGAGCAGTTAGTTCGGGTAGTATAGATTCTTAGATGGAGCTTGCTTAAAATAATACAGTGAGTATAGCTTCCTAACTCTTAATCATTTATGACCGCAAGCGCACGTGCGTACATTCATTTGCGATCGGGGTTAGGTAAAGTAAAATTCTGTTTACATACTATATAATGCCCGGAAGAATCGCTCTTCATTTCTCACTAAGATTGCTATATTCAATTAAAGGTTAAGTATGTCTCGTCGTGGTGTTATTCAAAGGCGTGCAGTCCCGCCTGATTCGGTTTACAACAGTCGCTTGATCAGTATGACAATCAGGCGAATCATGCGTCATGGCAAGAAATCTCTTGCGGCGCGGATAGTTTATGACGCAATGAAAATCATTGAAGAAAGGACTGGTGCAGACCCTACAGAAGTATTTGAAAGAGCAATACGCAACCTAACTCCATTAGTGGAAGTAAAAGCTCGGCGAGTTGGCGGTGCGACTTACCAAGTACCAATGGAAGTTCGTTCGGAAAGAGGCACAACCCTCGCACTGCGTTGGTTGGTACAGTACTCCCGTCAGCGTCCCGGTCGAACAATGGCAAGCAGGCTGGCAAACGAACTAATGGATGCGTCTAACGAAACGGGTAGCGCAATCCGCAAACGAGAAGAAACACATCGGATGGCAGAAGCCAATAAAGCCTTTGCACATTATCGTTATTAAGTTAAAGACGGATATATTACCGAATGGTTAAGGTGCTATATCATCTTTATTACTATTAATTTGAACGGTTTTGGGTTCATAAGTATTGAAACTTCTTTACTTGTGTAATATACACGGCAAAAACTATAGGAGGTAGTAGTGGCACGTACCAACCCGCTAGAAAAAGTTCGCAATATGGGTATTGCGGCGCATATTGATGCGGGAAAAACTACAACAACAGAAAGAATACTGTTTTACTCCGGCATCATCCATAAAATAGGTGAAGTTCACGAGGGAACGGCTGTTACTGACTGGATGGCACAAGAGCGGGAGCGAGGAATTACGATTACTGCTGCCGCAATTAGTACCAGTTGGAAAGACCATCAAATTAACATTATCGATACCCCCGGTCACGTGGACTTCACTATTGAAGTTGAACGTTCTATGCGGGTATTGGATGGTGTAATTACGGTTTTATGTTCTGTAGGCGGCGTGCAGCCTCAGACCGAGACAGTTTGGCGGCAAGCAGACCGTTATAAAGTACCTAGAATCATCTTTATAAATAAGATGGATCGCACGGGCGCAAACTTTTATCAGGTTTACGAACAAGTACGCGATCGCCTACGAGCTAATGCCATTCCCGTTCAATTGCCCATCGGTAGTGAAAACGAGTTTAGCGGCATTATTGACTTAGTAAAAATGCGTGCCTTTGTTTACAACAACGACGAAGGTACAGATATTGAAGAGCAAGATATACCTGAAGAAATGCAGGAATTAGCTTTGGAATATCGTACTAAGTTAATTGAAGCAGTAGCGGAAACCTCGGATAAGTTAATGACTAAGTACTTCGAGGGAGAGGATCTGAGTGTAGAGGAAGTTCGTCTTGCCTTACGCAAAGGTACGATCGCCGGAACTATGGTGCCGATGCTTTGCGGTTCGGCATTCAAAAACAAAGGCGTACAGTTATTGCTCGATGCAGTGGTAGATTATCTGCCATCTCCATTGGAAGTACCTCCAATTCAAGGTACTTTACCGAGTGGTGAAACTGTTGAAAGAAATGCTGACGATGAAGCACCTTTAGCGGCTCTTGCTTTCAAAGTGATGGCTGACCCCTACGGTCGTTTGACATTTGTTCGGGTTTACTCTGGCGTACTGAAGAAAGGCAGCTACGTGTACAACTCCACCAAAGATAAAAGAGAACGAATTTCTCGTTTGGTGTTAATGAAGGCAGATGACCGACAAGATGTCGAACAATTGTCTGCGGGAGACTTAGGGGCTACCGTGGGTTTAAAGGATACCTTGACAGGCGACACACTTTGTGATGAAGGTTCTCCAATAATTTTGGAATCGCTTTACATTCCCGAACCAGTTATATCGGTGGCGGTTGAACCCAAAACCAAGCAAGATATGGAGAAGTTAAGTAAAGCATTGCAGTCACTTTCGGAAGAAGACCCAACCTTCCGAGTTAGCGTTAACCCTGAAACCAATCAAACAGTGATTGCGGGGATGGGGGAACTGCACTTAGAAATTCTGGTAGATAGAATGCTGCGAGAATTTAAGGTAGAAGCTAACGTGGGTGCGCCGCAGGTTGCTTATCGGGAAACCATCCGCAAACAAGTTAGCGGAATTGAAGGTAAATTCATCCGTCAGAGCGGTGGTAAAGGTCAATACGGTCACGTAGTTGTAAACTTGGAACCCGCAGAGCAAGGAAGCGGTTTTGAATTCATTTCCAAAGTTGTCGGTGGTTCGATACCAAAAGAGTATATTGGACCAGTTGAGCAGGGAATGAAAGAAACCATTCAATCCGGTATTATAGCTGGGTATCCATTAATTGATGTTAAAGCAACATTGGTTGATGGGTCTTATCACGATGTAGACTCTTCGGAAATGGCTTTCAAAATTGCCGGTTCAATGGCGATTAAAGAAGCGGTAATGAAAGCTTCACCAGTGCTGTTAGAACCGATGATGACAGTTGAGGTAGAAGTACCCGAAGAATTCCTTGGGGATGTCATGGGCGACCTCAACTCTCGTCGCGGTCAAATTGAAGGCATGGGGTCCGAACAAGGTTTAGCCAAAGTAACTTCTAAAGTTCCATTGGCAGAAATGTTTGGTTACGCAACTGACATTCGGTCAAAAACCCAAGGTCGGGGTATTTTCTCGATGGAGTTTCGTAACTACGAAGAAGTGCCTCGCAACGTGGCTGAGGCGATTATCGCTAAAAACAAAGGGAACGCATAGTTAGAAAAGGAAACGAGCATACATGGCACGCGCAAAATTTGAAAGAAATAAACCACACGTTAATATCGGTACTATTGGCCACGTTGACCACGGTAAAACCACGTTGACAGCAGCCATAACCATGACTTTATCCGCCTTGGGTCAGTCTGCGGCGAAGAAGTACGATGATATTGACAACGCACCTGAAGAAAAGGCGCGGGGTATTACCATTAATACTTCCCACGTTGAATACGAAACTGAAGCTCGTCATTACGCTCACGTAGACTGTCCCGGACACGCTGACTATGTGAAAAACATGATCACTGGTGCAGCCCAAATGGACGGTGCTATTCTCGTAGTGTCTGCTGCTGACGGTCCAATGCCTCAAACTCGCGAACACATCCTCTTAGCTAAGCAGGTTGGCGTACCTAGTCTAGTTGTTTTCTTGAATAAGCAAGACATGGTGGATGATGATGAATTACTGGAGTTGGTGGAATTGGAAGTCCGCGAACTTCTTAGCGACTACGATTTCCCCGGCGATGACATTCCTGTAGTTATAGGTTCTGGTTTGAAAGCGTTGGAAAAAATGATTGCAAACCCCACCATGAAGAAAGGGGAAGACGAGTGGATAGATAAAATCTACGAATTGATGGAACAAGTAGATGCTTACATTCCTACTCCCGAACGTGCTGTAGATAAGCCGTTCTTGATGGCGGTGGAAGATGTATTCTCTATCACGGGTCGTGGTACTGTTGCAACTGGTAGAATCGAGCGCGGAAAAGTTAAAGTTGGCGACCAAGTTGAACTGGTTGGGATCAGAAATACTCGCGCCACCACCGTAACTGGGATCGAGATGTTTAAGAAGAGTCTCGACGAAGGTATGGCTGGAGATAACGCCGGAGTACTACTACGCGGTATGCAAAAAGAGGATATCGAGCGTGGCATGGTAATTGCAAAGCCCGGTAGCATTACTCCTCATACCGAATTTGAAGGTGAAGTATACGTTTTAACAGAAAAAGAAGGTGGTCGCAAAACCCCATTCTTTTCCGGTTATCGTCCTCAATTCTACGTGCGTACTACCGATGTAACTGGCTCAATCAAATCCTTCACCGCCGATGATGGTAGCGAAGCTGAAATGGTAATGCCTGGGGATCGCATCAAGATGAATGTAGAATTGATCAGCCCAATTGCGATCGAACAAGGAATGCGCTTTGCAATTCGTGAAGGTGGTCGTACCATCGGTGCTGGCGTAGTTTCTAAAATCGTTAAGTAGTAAAGTAATTCACCATTACTACGAGCAGAGATGGTATAATGCCTCTCTGCTTTTTCACTGTCTTTGGTTGGAAAGAGAAATAGTCAAAATTATCAAACTATTTTTTAATTTTTAATTATTTTTTGGTCTTGACTTAACTTCTAATTCCATACCTCCCTCGTACAAACAATCAGAACCAGGAAAACTGAACAAATGGCTACTTTACAGCAGCAGAAAATTAGAATTCGTTTAAAAGCTTTTGACCGTCGCTTACTTGATACATCTTGTGAAAAAATAGTTGATACTGCTAACCGCACTAATGCAACAGCGATCGGTCCGATACCTTTACCGACAAAACGTCGTATTTACTGCGTACTACGTTCGCCTCATGTAGATAAAGATTCACGGGAACACTTTGAAACCCGTACCCATCGACGCATTATCGACATCTATCAGCCTTCCTCTAAAACCATTGATGCTTTGATGAAACTTGATTTACCATCTGGTGTAGATATTGAAGTTAAGCTTTAATTGGTAGTTTTTCGATTAATAGTCAACGAAAAATAACAAATAAAAAAATATACTTCAGTGCTAAGGTTCCAAAAGATAATTTATCCAACAAAAGGTAGTGCAAACTGGAGAGATGGCTTGAATATAGCGATTTGATGTTCGCACTACCCAATTTGAATCCTAACGCCGGATATTTTTTAATTTGGAAGTCCCTAATAGAGATTAAACCCTCTTAGAAAAAATTTCTAAGGGGTTTTTATTCGCCTGAAAACGACTTTGAGATAAAATATAAAGAAAATATAGGTTTTTCCATAAAGAAATACTTTTATTATTAATACCAGTATAAATAACGGTGAATATGACATCCTCCTCTAGAATTGCAGTTCGCGAATTACCTCTGTTCCCTTTACCGGATGTAGTTCTATTTCCTACCAGACCGTTACCCCTACATATTTTTGAATTTCGCTACCGAATCATGATGAACACGATTTTAGATAGCGATCGCAGGTTCGGGGTATTGATGGTTGACCCAGCAAAGGGTACGGTTGCTAATGTTGGCTGCTGTGCGGAAATTATTCATCATCAACGCTTAAAAGATGACCGAATGAAAATGCTAACTTTAGGGCAGCAAAGGTTTCGTGTATTAGAGTACGTTCGCGAAAAGCCTTATTTTGTTGGGTTAGTTGAATGGATTGATGACGAAGAACCGTCCTTAGATTTACGCAAAGAAGCTTCTGAGGTAGAACAATTGTTACGTGACGTTGTGCGGCTGAGTGCTAAATTAACCGAGCAAAACATTGAACTACCACAGGATTTACCAGCATTACCTAAAGAATTATCTTATTGGGTCGCAAGCAACCTGTATCGTGTTGCCCCAGAGCAACAGTCATTGTTAGAAATGCAAAATACTGCTGCCCGTTTAGAACGAGAAGCAGAAATTTTAACATCAACTCGCAATCATTTAGCCGCTCGTACTGTTCTTAAAGATACATTAAATTAAAAGTTTTAATTAATGATTAATTATTCGCGATCGCTTATTAACTACTAATTAAATAGACTGCGTTGAAACTTAAAAGTCTTGTTTAAATTAAGTTTGAGGTATCAACTTTGTAATTTTTATTTACATCTTGCACCACTATTCCTATTCCCGCTTGCTTGTGCGGCGATCGCGTGCGGTTCATCATTGCTATCTTTAAGATAGTGATTCTGTTGGTAAAATATTGTAACTACCAAAAATTTTGAGAATTTCCGTGCGATCGGATAATTTAGCTAAAGCAGATTGCATTTTTGTAGAAGAAACATCTGCTTCTAAATCGATAAAAAACAAATATTCTCCTAAAGAACGTTTTGTTGGACGCGATTCAATCCTGCTGAGGTTAATATTTTGCTCCGCAAAAATTTGTAATGGTTTAACTAATGCACCCGGTAAATTAGCAGATGCGCTAAATGCTAATGAAGTATAAAAGGCAGTCGCCGCTAATGTTTGATGATTTGGGCTGTTACCAGGCTGACTAATTACCCAAAACCGGGTACAATTTTCCGGGTAATCGCTAATACCATTTGCAAGTACGGGTAAATTATATAGTTGCGCGGCTCTATGTGGTGAAATAGCTGCCGCAGCTTTAACATTTTTTAATTGTTGCAGTGCTTCTGTTGTGGAGTTAGTTGAAATTAATTGTGCTTGAGGAAGAAAAGTTTCTAACCATTTTTGACATTGAGCCAATGCTTGCGGATGAGAGTATACGGTATCAATATTATCTAAGTCTTGGCAACAGGAAATTAATGCGTGAGTAATAGGCATAACTAAAGCTAACTGAATTTGCAAATTTTCCAATTGCCAAAGTGTATCTAAGGTAACGGTAACTCCTCCTTGAATAGAATTTTCTACAGGTACTACCGCCAAATCGGCTTCACCTTTAGCTACAGAACAAAGTGTTTGAAAAATGCTCGAATAAGCACATAAGTAAGCTTCTGTATTAGTAGCTTTAGTTAGCCAATTAAGATAATATAAGGCTGCTTGTTCTGTATAAGTACCCGAAGGTCCCAAATGTGCAATCGATATCATATTTATATACCTTTAGTTTTGACACTATATAACTCATGTGCCTTGATACTAGAAAATGATTATTTAGAACTATTATCTTTTTAAGACTTAAGATACTTACAGAATACCAACTTTCTTACCTAATATAGATACTATAAAGTAACAATAATTCTTATAATCTAAAAGAGTATAAGTTTTCTACAAAATAAAAATCTATACTTAAAAAAAAATCTAACTATCGACACATTCTTGTCGCTTAACTATGGCTACTAAATTTAAAGCCTGTCAATCTGTAGAAATTCCCGTTCCATATCAGCCTATTCCAATTAGGCATTACTTACGGCAACCCCAACGTCTTGTTAATGCGTTAGTCGATTCTAGCCGGATTGAACAGTTAAGCACGGAAATTTTTCGTTTAAAAATGCGCCCTTTAACTTTTATGTCATTGAGTATTCAACCAATTGTAGACATGAGAGTATGGGCAGAAGCAAATGGAACCATTCATTTAGAATCAGTAAACAGCGAAATTCGTGGTATAGAATACATCGATCGCCGTTTTCAACTTGATTTAAAAGGTAATTTATCGAGTTATGAAAAAGATGGAAATACTCACCTTAAAGGTATAGCTAATTTAGAAGTAACGATCGAATTGCCGCCACCTTTCTCTTTCACTCCTAAATCAATATTAGAAACTACTGGTAACGGCTTGCTCAAAAGTGTATTGCTAACAATAAAGCAAAGGTTGTTACGTCAACTGCTAGTTGATTATCAACGTTGGGTTGAATTACAAACTTCATATAGCTACCTTGACTCAGATAGTAATGATTTTAACGTTTTCAAACCCGAATAAAAAAGCTTAATACTGTTTGATTTTGGCACATTTAGTAAACCAGGAGAAGCGGAGGAAGAGCGTGAAATCCTATAATTTCACTTTTCTCCAATTTGACAGGGACGAAAAGATTTACGATGCAAACGCGAGGTGCCGTAATTTTGCAGTGCTAATAAATGTTTTTGACTACCATAACCCTTATTTCGTTCTAAATCGTACATTGGGTACTTACTTGCAAACCGAATTATTAGTCGATCGCGCCAAACTTTAGCAATGATGCTAGCAGAAGCGATCGTCAGCGAAAGAGAATCTCCTTTAACTATTGTTTGTTGGGGTAGTGATAAGTTTTTTATCGGTTGATTTCCATCAATTAAACAAAGTGCAGGCTGTACCTTTAATTTCAGAACAGCCCGCTTCATTGCTAAAAGTGATGCTTGCAAGATATTAAAAGAGTCTATTTCAGCCGTAGTTGCAAAACCGATTTTCCAGTCTATTGCAATATCAAAAATTAGATCCGATAACTGAGTTCTTCGACGTTCTGATAGCTTTTTACTATCTTTAATCTGAGTTGTGAGGAGTCGGGGCAAACTATTAATATCTGGTAGAATAACTGCTGCTGCTACCACAGGACCAAACAAAGCACCTCTCCCTACTTCATCTACGCCTGCAATCAAGATGTCAGTATTGCTATGCGTGGAAAATTCCAGCCAATTCTGCTCAAAAGGGAGTGCCGGCTTGTCGATTTCGGTGATAGCTTGCCCAATTTCTACCATAAAACAGATGATTTAATCTTAGTTAGAAGGTGTTTCTACCGAAGAGCGACGGCGACGGCGACGTCTGTCTGCTGTTTGGGTTTCTGTTTCGCTTTCATCTATTGTTTTATTTGATTCAACAATTTTTACTTGTTCTATTTTCTCTTTTTCTTCTTGTATTTCTTGTTCTTGTTCTTCTTCTATTTCTTGTTCTTCTTCTATTTCTTGTTCTTCTATTTCCTCTTCAACTATAACTTCATTGTCTATTTTCAGCTTTTTTGGAGTCGGAGTTAGCGAGTATGATTCCTCAACGCTTGCTTCATCTTCACCGGGTGGAACCACATTAATAATTACAGATTTTTCGTTTTTGAAATCTTTCTCCAACTTCTTCAAAGGTGTAACACCCATTAAAGCGTAAACATCCTGTTCCTCATGAGTCATTTCCACTGAAACAATTTCTGGTGGTTCCAGCACTCCTTTAACTGATTCGACTCTAGTTCTACTACGTTCTGGTCTGTCGCTCCATCCTTTAGTCAAGCTTGATGGGGTATCGGACTTTCTTGTCAGCTCCGGTTCTGCTTCAGAATCGGTATCCAATTCATCATTAACTAAGGTCAACGGATTCCCATTAATCCGTGGTTCATCTTTGCCATTCCCTCCATTAATCCCCAAACGGCGGCGGCGACGACGTTTATTAGGATCGCCGCCCAATTCTTGATAGCTGGGATGATTTAACAGGTTTAGGTTTGCAAATTCTGCCTCTCCTTCGTCCCCTGACTCTGCGAATTCATCTGCTGTTTCGGCTGGGGAGCTTAAACGAGGAGCAGACAAACGCGGTTCTCTTTGGGGTAAAGGTATTACACGCTCCGGTATTTCTGCTGGTTGTGGTGTAACTCGCGATTCGTTTTCCCCCGGTAAATGTACGATATGTCCCAAACCACCACAGGTAGGACAAGTTTCTCCAAACAGCTCGTAAATATTTTGACCTTGACGCTTACGAGTAAGTTCTACTAAACCTAATTCGGTTAATTGAGCTATTTGGGGGCGAGCTTTGTCTGCTTTCAAAGACTTGTTAAAGTGTTCGAGAACCTGTAACTGGTCCCGCCGCGATTCCATATCAATGAAATCAACAACAATTACTCCCGCAATATTACGCAAACGCAGTTGACGGGCTATTTCGGTTGCGGCTTCGCAGTTTGTCCACAGTACGGTTTCTCTCGCTGTTGCCGAACGGGTAAACGAACCGGAGTTGACATCTATTACCGTTAATGCTTCCGTGGGCTGGATAATAATATAACCGCCAGAAGGTAAATCTACTCTTGGTTTGAGAGCTTCCTTAACGGCGGCATTAATCCGGAAATATTCTAAAATCGCAGTGCGATCGCGGTGGTGGTCAATTAATAAACCTTGGGGTACCTGTCCACCGCTCCAATTCTGTAAATATTGCTTTACTCGCTTTAAGCCGGTACTGGAGTCTACTACAATCCGATTGACATCGGCACCGTACATATCCCGCAAAACGCGCTGAATAAAGTCATCGTCTCGGTTGAGCAAAGCTGGGGCACGGCTAGTTTGGGCTTGTTCGCCAATTGACTCCCATTGCTTTTGCAAAAATTCTAAATCTTCGATAATTGCTTCTTCCGGTTTACCTTCCGCTTCGGTACGGATTAATAAACCCATTCCCGCCGGTTTTATCAATATTGCTAAGGCTCGCAAACGGTTGCGTTCGTTTTCGTTCCTTATCCTGCGGGATAAATTTACACCTCGCCCATAAGGCATTAATACTACGTAGCGTCCGGGTAAGGTAATGTTACCCGTGAGCCTTGGTCCTTTCGTACCCGTCGGCTCTTTCATTACTTGCACCAATACCTTTTGCTGTGGTGCTAATAATTCCGTGATTGCCGCTGAGGAACGTCTTAACCTTAATGGTCCGAGGTCGGTTACATGAATAAAACCATTCCGTTCCGGATCGCCAATATTTACAAAGGCTGCATCTATTCCAGGCAATACATTTTCTACTACTCCTAAGTAAATATCACCAATTTGGTGATGACCAGTAGCTACGACAAGTTCCTGTATCTGATCTTCAGAAAACACCGCAGCAATTTGATGCTGTTCGGCGATGATAATTTGTTTCGGCATTCAATTTCCTCAAAAATTGGCAGCTCAAATATTCGGGGAGGGGTTATGATTCAATCTACCCTACCTTACCCCTGCAAGACGCTGCTGTAATAAAATTGCACTTACAAAGCTCAAATAAACACGAGCTATAAACAATTGCGATTGCGTTTATACGCCTTTCGGATTCCACAACGGTTGCATATTTTTTTGATTAAATTGCCCGTTCGTGGTGAATTTTTGATGCCTTCCCCCTCACCAATAAAGACGTTGGGTAGAGGCAGTTGCCTTATAAATCATAAAATTCGGGAGAAGAGATTGGACTAAGCTGGTACAAAAATTACTGATTCACATTCATAGCCATAAACAATGACCGAGATAACGTTCTTCGATCTACCGATGCTTTATCCAGGAAAATATCCCAGCGTCAAGACTCTAATATAGAAAGCGGTCTTCGCCACGTACAGAGCGGGTAGTGAATCAGCTAGTTCCTTTGCAGCGCCAGAAAATTTCTCTTCATCTAATTCTAACGCAAGGTCGTAAAAAATCAATTCCAAATTGATGTTTAATTCGAGGGCTATTTTACAACTATAATTGCCCTCAAATTATTAAACCGTCAAAATTAGCTTGCTCCGATGTATGTGCAGCAGTTCAAATTCTGTTTTCGTTACAAGTCCAAGCATAAATGGAATTTGTTCGGCACGCAACATCGTACCATCATTGCGACAAGCTCCCACATACCTTAAGTTAGCAGCATTACTCGAAGTCAGTTCGACCGGAATCTCAATAAACTCTAACTCAAACAAACGTTCGCGCAGATTTACATTTTTGATTTTACCTTTTTTGGTTTTGTGCTGTACCCAAATTTCTTCTTTAGCTGCGATCGCATTAACCCAAGAGAGCCATTGAGATGAAGTTGCTTCGCTATTACAGCTTACAGTAATCAAATACTCAGCAGTTTCGAGTAATTGAGATGCACTTTGGGCTTTTGCATCTACCTGTACCACATCATATATGGGTATGCCTGCGGGTAAAGCTTTACTCAAATCATTTCTGAAAGTATCAACATCAATTATGCGCGTTAGTTCAAAATCTACAATTTCATTGCTGCTAGTAGCTCCCAAGGTTAAAGCATTTGCTATTGATATCCTGGGTTGTGGATTATACCCGCCGCTAAATGATACTGGTAATCCCGCTCGCCGCACGGCTCGGTCAAAAACTCTCATCAAATCTAAATGACCGACTAATGCCATATCATCTTGTTTCCCAAACCATACTCGCAATCGTAGAGCCTTGGTAGTATTGGGAACAAAATCACCAGTAAATTCTGGAATAGGTGGTGGGGGAACTATCACATTATGACCAAAATCGGTACCGCAAACGCCACAATGCGAGCAACCGTCAAAGGAACAATCGGGAACGGTGGCGGCTTCCATTGCGCGTTGCAAATCTTCTTTGAGCCACTTTCTATCAATTCCGGTATCTATATGGTCCCAAGGCAGTGGATCGTCGAGGCGCTCTGCAACATTGCTACCTTCCATCACATTCCACTCGCCACAAAGCACCCGGCGATACTTCCACTCTAACCCAGCTTCGGCAATTGCCTGCTCCCAAGCTGCAAAAGCTTTATCTAAATTATCGAACCAGGAATCCATTCCTGCACCTAATTCCCAAGCACGACGTAGCACTGGGGCGAGAGTTCTGTCTGCCCTGCCGACGAAATCTTCCATCGCCGAAATCCGCACGTCAGTAAAATTAACTTTGACTCCACGTATCCGACGAAATTCTTGCCGCAATAATTCTTGCTTGCGTTTAAACTCAGCGGTAGAAACTGAGTGCCACTGAAATGGTGTATGAGGTTTGGGTGTAAAGTTGGAAATTGTTAAGTTAAAGTTCAAAGGTTTTTTGCCTTTTGCCCAACATTCCCGCTTTAGCCAGCTTACCGTTTGAGCGATGCCTAATACATCAACATCAGTTTCACCGGGCAAGCCAATCATAAAATATAGCTTTACTTTGTCCCATCCTTGTTCCCAAGCTGTTTTTACCCCCCTAAGTAATTCTTCATTGGTCAAACCCTTATTGACAATATCTCGCATCCTCTGAGTACCAGCTTCTGGAGCAAAAGTCAATCCACTCTGCCGCCTTCCACCCAAGATATTCGCGATATTTTCATCAAATCTATCTACTCGCTGGCTGGGTAGAGAAAGGGAAATGTTTTCGTTTCTGAGACGATTTTTTATTTCCATCCCTACCGAACTCAAAGCTAAATAATCGGAACAGGAAAGGGACAACAATGAAAATTCATTGTAACCAGTTTGACGCATCCCCGAACTTATTGTTTCTACAACCTTATCGGCTTCTACATCTCGCGCCGGACGAGTTAACATACCTGGTTGACAGAACCTACAGCCTCTGGTACAGCCGCGTCGGATCTCAATCGTCAAGCGATCGTGTACGGTTTCCGCATAAGGAACCAATCCGATAGAATAAGTCGGTATGGGACTAGCAACCCGTCGTATAATCCGAGACGGCACATCCGCACGGTTGGGATGAACCGAACCGTCAGCAGCCATGTCATAAAACTGCGGTACGTATACACCGGGTACTTGTGCCAAATCCAGCAGTACCTCTTGACGGCTTAATTTCCCTTTTTTACCTTCTTCTAAAACCAAACCAATTTCTGGCAATAGTTCTTCACCATCTCCAAGAGCGATGAAATCGAAGAAATCAGCATAAGGTTCCGGGTTGGATGTAGCAGTTTGTCCCCCCGCAAATATTAGGGGATAATCTCCTACCAATCTTTCTTCCCATGTTTTAGGGATGCCAGCCAAATCCAACATTTCCAAAATGTTGGTAGCCCCTAACTCGTAACTGAGGCTAAAACCCAGAATATCGAAATCAACCAAACTTCGCTTTGACTCTACCGCAAACAAAGGTGTTTGAGTCTCTCTTAATTTTGCGATTAAATCCGCACCCGGTAGATAAGCGCGATCGCACAACTGACGAGGCTGAACATTCAATATATTGTAAAGAATGATATGCCCTAAATTGGAAGCACCAACTTCATATACTTCTGGATAAGTTAATACCCAGCGTATCGTCGCCGTATCCCAAGGTTTACGTTTTGCTAAAAGCTCGTTACCCAGGTAACGGGATGGTTTTGAAATATCCGACGTGATTAATTTATCTACTGCAACAGCCACTATGCTATTTTCTAGCTACTTCTAGTAATTACAGCTACTCACCTCCAACATTAGCATTGATTCGTAATAGTGTAGCTCGTTTGTTATTTAAATTTTTAAAACGCTCCTTACTTGTCTTCACGCCCAGCCAAAACAGGAACCAGTTGCTGAAAATACACTACTTAGATACTAGCTTTTAAAAATCTTTTGTTTTCAAATATTTCAAATACTTTATCTAATTGGGTAAGTTCAAAGATAATTCTGTGAGCGGGAGAAACCGAACACAGACAAAGGCGTTGTTCTAATTGAAGAGCTTCTTTGACTCCAGCTACTAATGCCATCAAACCCGCACTATGGATAGAATCAACTTGTTCTAAGTCTATTAATACGATTGTATTATTTTCTCTGTTGAGTGCGGCACTTAATTCTTGTTCAAGTTTCACAGCATTTACAGCATTTAAAGATCCTAGAGGACGAATAATAGTAATTTTAGGATTATCAAGTATTGCTTGCATAATTACATCCTATTCAAATATTATTTCTTGGCAGATAGATGTATTCGACCATAATCTTTTTTTTATCGCATCGACCATTCGTATTAGCTCTCTTTGCCGAATCTTTACTACAGGAGTACTTCTGTTTAAAGATTGTTACAATACCCTATAAAACTGTAACTAAATATACTTTTTTATAATTAAAGTTCAAAAATAATCTATATAACCAGTATGACCACGTGCTGGGTTATGGAAAAAGATATCTATAAATTTTTAGCTATCAAGCATTCTTATTTAGTTTTGGGCTTACGCTAACTAAACATAAAGTATCCTTATTTTTTCCTTAATCATTGGCTTGTATCTTCTGAAGAGAAAAAGCCACTTATTTGCTATATCTGTGATCCAGATCACTTGTTAAGTAGTGTTTGGATCACGTTTTATACTTAAATACATCTGAGATAATTGGTATTAAATACATAATGGTTGCTTGCTATGAGAACTAAGTACGCGATTCGTCAATTGGTGGAAAGGGCTTTGGTTATCAAGAAATTAACTCCTGAAATAGAAAATGAAATTAATTCCGAGCTAACTCAGATGGGTTATATTTCTGACGTTGATTATGAAGCATTAGAACTTTTAATGGCTGAAATGGATGCCGGTAGAATCAAGCTGGTTCCTAGTCTTTAACGGTTTTAGTCAATTCACTAGAACTTGCCTCTAAAAATCTTGAATATTTAAATTGAAAGACTAATTCATTTTATGAAACCTGAGTAGTATTAACGGCGCAGGTATCTTTATAGTTTGCCATCGCTAATTTTTTTTCTGAGATAATAATAATTTTATTTTTTGATATCGCGTTGGGTGTGATGCGCTTCACATGAATATCGCACTCCATGCTTTGTTTTTAAGAAATCTGAGCGTAAAATATAAGATTCGATAATACCCTAGTGTGAGTTTAGGTAGGGAATAGGGAGCAGCTAATTTTGACTATTTTCCCAAAGTTGCTGAATAAACAGGTGAAGTTGTTGTTTAGCTTTCCCAGATAATTCAGGTTTCGGTTCTTTTGCTAAAATCATTTGGTATAGCCCGATTACTTGTGTATCCAAAGCTGGTTGAAACAAATTTATTGACCAGAGTAAATCAGAAGTAGAACGCAAATCAGTTACTTGGGGTGGATCGGATGCTACGAGTAATAAAGGACGCACCCAGCATAATTGACGCGATCGCACTACTTGAATCACTTCTGCATATAGCTTGCACTCGCCATATTCTAGAAAGACTATTTGTCCGGCTTGAAAATTTGCTTCGTCCATACTTACGCGGGAATAAGGCGACAAAAATTACGTAATATCTATTTTAATCCAAAAGCTAACTGGAGCTTATGGGGAGGAAATAGTTACTTATAGAGCTAAAATATCATCTAAAAAGTAAGCTAATACTCTGGTAATGGTTATCCACCAATGCAATAATTAATCGACCGCAGAAAAGTTTTGAGATATCACAGTATGGCAATTGGATGCTATACAATATTTAAATAACTGTTAAGTAAAGTTGAGAAACAGGTCTGTTGTAGTAAACAAACGAAAAAAGAGCATAATAACCGTGTCAGTCGAAACCATAGAGAAGCGTTCAACAATCCGTAAACACGCGCCTCGGTATCGTGTTTTGCTCCATAATGATGACAACAACGCTATGGAGTATGTGGTGCAGACACTAATCACCACAGTACCGAGCCTCAGCCAACCCCAGGCTGTAAGCATCATGATGGAAGCCCATACTAATGGATTGGCTTTAGTTATTACTTGCGCTCAAGAACACGCCGAGTTTTATAGCGAGACTCTAAAAAATCATGGGTTAAGCAGCACAATAGAACCGGAAGAGTAACGTTAAGCAAAAAAGAAACTGTTTGTATCAAGTTACCGTCCGTCTTAAAAGCATGGTAAGGAAACTAATAATATTAGTATATTTGTTGGTGTCCAAACCGATACAAGTAACTTGGTATGAAAATCAAATTATTTACTTTAGCTCAGCGCCCTGCCCCTATAAGGTTGGGCTGCTTTATTTTATGTTTGCTGCTGCCGTGGTTGCCTTTTATCGCGGCGGTTTATATTACAGTTAAGGATGAAAATACCCGGACTATTTTAACGATGGGTATTTTAGCAGTTGAGTTTTTAATTTTGCTGCCTTGGTGGAGTAAATACATTCATCAGCAACCTCAAGCATTCCGCCATTATGGTTTAGAGTTTTCGCGGAAAAATGGAGTCGAGTTGCTGCGTGGTGTGGCAATTGGATTAATTAGTATTTTAACTTTATTCGGTTTACAGGGAATATTGGGTTGGTTAGTTTGGCAGCAACCAACTTTTTCGATGCTGCAATTAGTTTTGGAAGGGTTAATTTGTGGTTTGGGTGTGGCTTTCGCCGAAGAATTATTTTTTCGGGGGTTCATATACGATGAATTGCAGCGAGATTACAATTCTAAAGTGGTAGTTTGGGCAGTCGCGATTATTTTTGCCGTACTGCATTTTATTAAACCACTGCCAGAAATTATTAAAAATTCGCCACAATTTTTGGGATTAGTACTTTTAGGTTTAACGTGCGTCTGGGCTAAACGCAGTTGTCGGGGGCGCTTGGGCTTACCCATAGGAATTCATGGGGGTTTAGTCTGGGGTAATTACATTCTTGAAGTAGGAAAACTAATAAAATATTCTGGCACAGTTCCCCAATGGGTTACTGGCGTAAATAATAATCCCTTAGCTGGGGTAATGGGTTTATTGAGTTTAATATTGTTAGCTTTGTGGATGCGCCAAAAACAGTTAAAAATAGGGAATAGGGAACAATAATAATCTAAAAATTAATCATTCAAAGGTAAGCTGATATAACCCCATTTATTGCCAACTTTTACCCATGCGTGTCCTACTTTTGGATAAGCTGTACTTCTTTGGTATGACAATAAATCGCCTACACGATCGAATTGTGGCGAGATTACCATTTGACCATTTTTATTAATATAGCCCCATTTTTGACCAATATTTACCTTTGCAAAACCTTGAGAAAATGTACCAACGTCGTCAAATTGTGGTTTGATAACAAGTTTACCTTTATTGTTTATATAACCATATTTACCATCTATCCACACTGAGGCAAGTCCGTTGGAAAAATTACTGGCTTCTAAAAAAGATGGCTCGATCTGGAATTTACCCTTGCTATTTATATATCCCCATTTGCTATCATCGCTTGCTAATGCCAAACCTTCGGAAAATTTCCACGCTTGTTCAAATTGAGGTGCGATCGCCAATTTTCCTTTATTGTTTATGTAACCCCATTTGCCATTAACTTTAACTGGTGCCATATCTTCATCAAAAGAAGCAGCATCGTTAAATTGGGGTTTAATTACAAAATTTCCGCTTTTATCGATATAGCCCCATTTATCGTCCACTTTCACTGGTGCTAGCGCTAGTTTATTGGCAACTTTGCTTTGCTTATCGATTGCAAAAGACATGGCATTATCAAATTGAGGCTCGATCGCAAATTCACCAGCTTTGTTAATATAACCCCATTTATCTCCTAACTTTACAAGTGCTACTCCCTGAGAAAATTCCCGAGCTATATCAAATTTGGGCTTAATCGCTAACAGACCTTTTTTATTAATATATCCCCATTTACCACCCATATTTACCCATGCTAACCCTTCGGAGAATTCTCCAGCAGCGTCAAAGACTGGCGGGATAACGACTTTACCAGTACCGTTAATATATCCCTTACGATAGCCAATATATAC
The DNA here is from genome assembly GCA_965234645.1 of Rivularia sp. (in: cyanobacteria). GTDB lineage: Bacteria > Cyanobacteriota > Cyanobacteriia > Cyanobacteriales > Nostocaceae > Rivularia. Next base: position 3,879,708 of record OZ248344.1, read on the forward strand.
TGAAGCCAAGCCTTCAGAAAATTCGTTTACAGATGTAAATTTTGGCTGAATTATAAAAGTAAAATTACTATTTTTATTACTTATTAGACGTTCGGATAATGAACCGTTATCCTTAGAAAAAGCTGGCGGTACCGATATTAACCACGGAAGAGTTACAACTAAAGCAGAAATTGCTGCTAATCGGTTGCAAGCTACTGAAATCGAGTATGATACAACCATAAAATTGTGTCAAATTTTTATAGATTTTAATACTTCTATTCGCCAGTTAAATAAAGGTTAATAAATTTTTCTGTTTTCAAATAAAATTATTCACCCTGGTTTGATAACGTATAAGGTTGCTTAAATGTTCCTTTATCAGTATCAGCGATCGGTAGAATAGTTAATAAATGCTCGAAGATTGAATTATGGTGTGCGTAACCCAACTGTCTGTTGAGTTACACATATTTATTGCTGTATTGAATTTTTAATTTACTTAGAAACTTTTTCGGCTACAGTTCCTACCAAACAAGCTTTATCGAAATTTACACCGCTTAAATTTGCACCTTCTAATTCCGCACATAATAAATTTGCGGCTGTAAAATTCGCTCCGGAAAGATTAGAAGAGCGTAAGTCGGCTTCTTCTAAGTTAGCTTCGCTTAATAACGCGCCCTGTAAATCTGCACGGCTTAAGTCTGCACCTTTAAGGTTCGCACCCGTAAGATTCGCACCACGTAAATCGGCACCACGTAAATCAACGCCTTGCAAATCAACGTTGATTAAATTAGTACCGCTTAAAAAAGCACCTGCAAAACTAACTTCGTTAAGTTTAGCGCCCATCAAGTTAGCGCCGCGTAAATTGCTACCTCGTACATCAGCACCGCTTAAGTTTGCTTGCATTAAATTAGCTCCCATCAAGTTTGCTCGCAAGTCAGTTTCTTGGAGGTTTGCGCCCATTAAATTCGCTCCTTCTAAATGAGCGCCTTCAAATTTTGAATTAGCAAAATTTGTACCTACCAGGGTTGCTCCGGCAAGGTTTGCTCGACTCAAATCACTTTGAGATAAATCTTCGTCTTCTAAATCAACTCCAGCTAGCTGCTTCAATTCACCCGATTTAATGCCTTCAATATTCATATATATATTTATATATCTTTTTACTATCAACAAAAATTAATAAATTTCAAATTAAATTTCAAATTAAATTTCAAATTAAATTTCAAATTAAATTTCAAATTAAATTTTGATTTAAATTCACTAGACGCAAAGAGATACAATATTTAATACTCTCTACGTCTGTGTATGAAATTATTATCCATCCAAAATGGCGATCGATGTTAAATTATTTACGATAACTTCTTATTCCACCCGATTTGTTAATCTCTTCTTCTTGACTTTCAAGCAACCACATTCCGGCGCTCAGCTTAGGGGTAATTACAGGTAGTTCTAGCCCTTGATGCAAACCCATGACTAATAAACTTAAAGTTTCTACTAGTTTAGGGTCAAAACGAGTCGATTGTTGTTGAGTGCATTCTTCTAAAGCTTGAGTAAGTGTTTCTTCTTTAACTAATCCAGAAGAAACCTTCTCGTTTACTCTACTTTGAAAATCTGCTATCAAAGCCAAGATTCTTGACTCTAAAGGAATTTCATCTCCTGCTAAGCCTGCTGGTTCCCCACTACCATCCCACCATTCTGATTGATGAGTAATAATTTGCGCTACAGCTCGCAATCTTGGCATCGTGCGTAAAACCTGAGTCCCCGGTACTAAAGGACAAGTCAAAGGACAACTAGGAGCGTCTTCTTGGTAGCTGTTTGCTCCAGGGGTAAAAACACTTTGGGCGGTTTGCAGGGGATGTATGCGATGTAAAAAACTTGCAAGCCGCAATCTTTTCATTTGCCACGCAGGCAAATCTAAAAGCTGCCCTATTGTTTCTGATAATGCTACAACCTCTGCCGCTGCCATTGGGTTAGTAATATCGGTAGCATCAAGAATTTGTGCCATCCGTAAAAATGCCTGAATTTCATTAGAAACTAAGTTTCTATCTAAAATTTTATGGCGATTACCTGCGGGAAGGGAAATATTTATCTGTTCAGTCTGCAAATAATCTACTACCGTGGAAACAACGGTTGCTAAATCATTTGATGTGACAACTGCTGGCTTAATTTGTCCTTGATATTCGTGCAGTTTTTTCGCTAGTTCCGGATTGTAATTTTCGACATGAGCGATCGCAAGTAAAGCAGTTTCCCTGACCAAATCTGGCTCAAATGTCCACAATCCGTAGAACTTCCGCTCTAAATCGGATGCTGGATGTCCTAATAAACCATAATCAGCTTCTGATAACTCTTGACAAATTACCATTGCCGTGTAATTAGGCGATAAAATAATTAAATGCCATTCTTCGGCAACCGGATCTTCTGGCTTGATAGCTACCAAGTCTACATTAGGTAATTTGCTAGTAGGATGTTCGAGCCATCCACTATCGGGAGCCGCCATAATCGCAATGTGCCGCGAACAAGAGGCAATATCTGCATATCGTTCGGCTTCTTTTATATACCACTTACCTTTCTGAAAAGCGGTGATAACTAAAGGTTTACCATCGTCCTGTAATATATGGTCTTCTAAAGCATGGCACAGAGCGACCAAGGTATTCTTATAGTAAACGCCGTATCCGATCGGTCTTTTGCTATCTTGATGGGCTGATTGTAGCCTTTGGAGTATTGAGCCTTCTAACATTTTATTTTATTTATTCTATTAAAGTAATCTCGAATGGATTGCGAGCAATTCTAACACCCTATAGCTATAGAGTCATTTTATTATCGTAATTAATAAGTATTATTTAAAACCCCCGAAAATATACATAAATCAAAAGGCATATTTTTTCTTTTTCTGCTTGGTGCGTTTCCTCTGCTCCCGTTACTTTCTTTATAGTAGGGTGAACTATGCCACCCTACTTGTTTTCTATGATACACTTGCTAACTGTTTTGGTTTTGTTTTAATTGGTGCAGAAAGTGCTTCTTCTAATTGGGCACAACCAAGTTTTTCTTCTAAAATATTCATGACTTCGCGTCCGAAATCATTCGGGTTTTGTCGCGTAGCTTGCAAGCAGACTTCACCAAAAAAGGAACCTAGAGGTTCGGGATTCCATAGTAATTTTCTCGCATTCCACGGAGCTAAAAGCATCGGATTGTAACCTTTATTGAGAATACCTTCTTTAAAAGCGTATTCTTCTAAATGGGTGTGCGGCTGCAATCCAATAAAGAAAATCGCCGGTTCAACTTTATCTACTCCGAAAATTCGTTCTAATTCGCGATGGTAAGCGATGGTTTGACGAATAGTTTCCGGACGTTCGTCTATTACATTAAAAGAATAGTTAACGGAAACTAAATCATTAAACCCGGCTGCTTTTAAATCGCGGCAGTTTTCTAAAACGGTTCGCAGATTATAGCCCATCCGCATTTTTCGCACCAGTTCTTGAGAACCGCTGGTAATACCGATTTCAAAATAATTCATTCCGGTTTTTACCATCAAATCGCACAGCTTCGGAGTCAGGTTATCGGCGCGGATATACGCTGCCCAATTAATATCCGTCATTCCAGAATCAACGATTTTTTCCAGTAACTCCACAGCATCATCCATAAATTTTCGTGCTGGAATAAACTGAGCATCGGTAAACCAGAATTTACGAATCCCGCGATCGTAAAGTTGTCGCATTTCCGCAACTACTTCATCAGCCGGATTAATCCGTACTTGCTTGCCTTCCACAACCGTGTAAACGCAGTAGCAGCAATTATGAGGACAACCGCGCTTAGTTTGTACGCCAATATAAAAGTCTTGTTCTTGAAGATAATAGTTAAACTCAGACCAAATACTTTCGATATAGTCGTAATTACAGGCACTTTTCTCAACTGGTGACGGTTGTTCGTGAATTAGGCGATCGCGCGGTTGAGTTTCTCCCACCACATAACACCGTTCATCCCGAAAATCTCTGCCGCTTAACAGTTTTTCTAGTAAAGTTTCCCCTTCACCAACAGAAATAATAGAACCTTTAGGTAAGCTGTTGCTCAACTGTTCGTAATAAACGCTAACCGCACCACCACCAACGATGACGCGGACATCTTTATTGTATCTACGAGCGCGTTTTAATCCACGTTTAATCAATGCTGAATTACGCCAAAGTTCTGTATAAAAGCCTTTGAGCATTTGTACGCCACCTAAAGCCCCATGTAGCTTGACAAAGGGATTTTTGGCATAGAAAATTTCAAAAGAATATTGTAAAGGATTCCCACCTCTTCCACCAACTGGAGCAAAAATATGAATATCACGCCAAGAATAAATTAACAACGTTGGTTTAAATTCATCAATACAAGCATCCAGAGCAGGCTTGTAGTCTAAAGGTGGTACCGTTCCCAAATCAAGAATCCGCTGTTCGACATTCTCGAATAGCTTATGAACGTGATCTGCAAGGTAAACTACCCCAAGGGGAAAAATGGGGTTACAAGGAAGGCGAACGTAGAGAATTTTGTTTTCCATAGTGGCTGTTTCAACTTATATATTGCTGTTTTCAAAGAAAAAAAGAGCTAATATCCGCTTTAAAACTAGGTATTTAAATTAATTTTCGTCCTTTATGATAATCGTACTTGAGTTTTTACTCAGTTATGAATAAACGAGATTGTCGCCCAAAGCGCTTGTTGATAAGTAAAAACTCCTACAACGAGATTAAACAATTATGTTCATAGAAAAGTTTTATGAAAATCAACTTCATATACCTTTACGATAACATCCACTTCCTTTATTAAACCTATTAAATCTACTAATGATATGGGAGTTGGGGCGATGGGTAGATGGGCAGATGGGGAAGAGGGGGGAGAGGGGGAAGGAGTTATTACACATGCAGACCTGTAACCTTTAATCTTATTTTCACTATTAGTTTAATTATCAATTATTAATTTGTGACGCTTTTATGTTAAAGACAATTAACAGATCGTGGATGAATCTGACAGTAAAGTAAATATTCGATATATTTCAAGTCTAAAACTCATCAAAGTGCATTACGTAATTCTATAAATTCTATAAAAATATTTATTAGATTAGTGCTTAATGCATAATTGCAGTAAACGAGTAAATTTTTACAAAAATTTCATATGTGGAACATATCTTAAGATTTAAAGAGCATACAAATACCCAGTTGGTATTGAGAGTTACAGCAGGTGGGGATCGTCGAGTGCTAATTTTGTTAATGTAAGATACAATTGTGGCGACAAGCTCCGTGCTCAGTTATGGCTCAAATATTAGATCCCCTACCTCCCGAGCAATCAGGAAAATCTCTCTGCTGCTACGTTAATGCCACAAGTAAAATACAGGTGGTTCGCATCTCCAATATTTCTAATTGGTACTTTGAACGGGTAGTTTTTCCCGGACAAAGACTGGTTTTTGAAGCACCAGAATCGGCTCAATTAGAGATTCATACGGGGATGATGGCAAGTGCAATTTTATCGGATACAATTCCGTGCGATCGCCTTGCAATTAACGAAGCAAATAGTTCTGGTTTAGAAGTAAATTCAAAGAATCAGAATCGTGATTCCATCGATAAAAATTCTCTTGTGTCCTCAATTTAATTAAAAAAAACCGGAGTATACAACAAAACCATTTACAATCGTTGGCGAAAACATTTATTGATTCAAAATTTTTTTCTCTATTTTTGGGTTGCATTCTTAAATTGCAACCCTTTTTTAATGAGCAGTTACCAGTTAGGAGTTAGGAGTTAGGAGTTAGGAGTAGGGAGTAGGGAGTAGGGAGTAGGGAGTAGGGAGTAGTTAGGAATTATGAGTTAGGAGTTAGGAGTTAGGAGTTAGGAGTTAGGAGTAGGGAGTAGGGAGTAGGGAGTAGTTAGGAATTATGAGTTAGGAGTTAGGAGTTAGGAGTTAGGAGTTAGGAGTTAGGAGTAGGGAGTAGGGAGTAGGGAGTAAGGAGTAGTTAGGAGTAGGGAGTAGGGAGTAAGGAGTAGTTAGGAGTTAGGAGTTAGGAGTTAGGAGTTAGGAGTTAGGAATTATGAGTTAGGAGTTAGGAGTAGGGAGTAGGGAGTTAGTAGTTTAAATTTCTCCTTGTCCCCTTGTCCCCCCATCTCCCCCTCTCCCCATCTCCCCATCTCCCCCTCTCCCCATCTCCCCATCTCCCCATATGTCTCAAAGCAATCTACAATCCTAGATATGGATTTACCTTCATTTATTTGGTTGTGGAAAATCGCGGCGTGGTCAATGGGGTTATCGTTACTTGCTTATTTAATGTTGGCGGTAACGGGTATTTGGATGTTTCGTACTAGAACATCTGAAAATTCTAACTTTATCTCGCTGTTGCCGGGAGGTTATGGCGGACTACGCATACTCCACTATGTAATGGGTATCACTATGGTTGGTTTAGTGATACTGCTGCTCGCAATTGGTATTGTCGGTACTTTAGGCGAATATGGTTCTTTGGGACATTCGCAACACTTAGTTGCCGGGTTAATTACGGTAGCATTAGTTTTGGTATCTGCTGGAAGTGCGATTTCAATTCGTACTGGTTGGGTTTGGGCTAGACGCATTCACGTTAGTACGAATATTGCTCTATTTCTTGTATTTGTATGGGTTTCGCTGAGTGGTTGGAGTGTAGTGCAAAAGTATTTACCGTAAATCAATTATCAGTTATGACTTATCAGTTATTTAATTAATATAAAGAGCAGGGAGTAGGGAATAGAGCAGGAAAAATGTTTTTGCGCTAGTTAGGGTATGCCCAACTTTTAACTGATAGTTGTTCATTGATAATTGATTATGGAAACTTCTTCTATTTTTCGGCTATCTCCTTTAATTAGGATTACGCTTTTGAGTTTATATGTAGCGCTAACGTTACCGTTGCCTTTCCTGGCGGATGTAACAAATGCGCCCGTACCATCTGCGTTACTTTGGGTAGGTATTGCTATTGGTTTTGTTATTTTATACGCGGTTTTAACCGAACGGGTAATTTTAAATGAAGAGGGGATTCAGGTGGCTTATGCTGCTTGGGTACCAAGTTTTTTCCGTCAGGGCTGGTGTTTACCTTGGGCAAATGTACAACAGTTAAAGCCACGGACTACGGGACAAGGTGGTATAGTTTACTATTTTGTCAGCAAGGACGAGAAAGCTTATTTGCTACCGATGCGTGTAGCAGGATTTGCCCGTCTGGTAAGAAATGTACAAGAAAAAACAGGCATTGACACTACGGATGTTTACCCTTTAGCGCAACCGTGGATGTATCTAATTTTGCTATTTTTTACAGTGTTGATGTTTTTGGTTGATGGTTGGACAATTTTAACTGCCACGGCAATGGGAACAGGTTAAAGGTTAAAGGTTAAAGGTCAAAGGTTAAAGGTCAAAGGTTAAAGGTCAAAGGTTAAAGGTCAAAGGTTAAAGGTCAAAGGTTAAAGGTCAAAGGTTAAAGGTCAAAGGTTAAAGGTCAAAGGTCAAAGGTTAAAGGTTAAAGGTCAAAGGTTAAAGGTCAAAGGTTAAAGGTTAAAGGTTAAAGGTTAAAGGCAAAGGTTAAAGGTTAAAGGTTAAAGGCAAAGGTTAAAGGCAAAGGTTAAAGGCAAAAGTAATATAATTAAAAGCTTTAAATTCCTAACTCCTAATTCCTAACTTCTAATTTCTAACTCCTAATTCCGGTGATCCTAACTCCTAACTTCCCCTTGTCACCTTGTCCCCTTGTCCCCCCCATCTCCCCATCTCCCCCTCTCCCCATCTCCCCCTCTCCCCCTCTCCCCATTTCCACTATCCGAGAAAATCTACAAACCCTTCGGGGACTAACCTAACGTTGCCAGATTTTAAGGATTTAATATCTATCCAAAGCGCTGTTTTTTTCCGTTCTCCTTCGTTGAATGGGATTTGTTGCTGCTGGTAAAATTTGGGGTGTACAAAGTCGCATTCGTAAAGTTGAATGATTTCGTGTCCTGATTTTCCTTGGAAGGTAAATATGTTTTCTAAACAGGCTAGGTAGCGAATGTTGGTTATTTCTGCTTGGATTTCTTCTTGAAATTCGCGTTGAAGGGCTTCAAGGCTAGTTTCGCCAAATTCAACCCCGCCGCCCATTGCACGATAGAATTTATCTTCTTTGACTGGATCGTAACCTTCGGAAACAAAAGTGCGATTGTTGCGATCGCGAATTAATCCCAGGGCAAGAACGCGGATTTTACCTTCTTTATACATTTATTTTTCCTAATTATCGTAAATATATGAAGGACGACTATCGCTATCTTCGATGGGCCAATCCGTGTTTTCGCCACCAATATACACTTCATCAATGGTGACGTATTCTTGACCTAATTGAGTCAAAGCGTTGATGAGAAGATCGAGTGCGATCGCATCCGAAGTTCCTAAGTCAAACCAACACCTTCCCCAATCACCGTTGTACTCAAATTCGCCCATATTATGCATTAGGGCTACCAAGCTATTTTGATAACCATCTTGGTCGTAATGTAAATAGCTAATATCAAGTCCGGTTTCCTGTACTTGGAGATTTTCGGCATTGAAAGCACCTAATTTACCTAAATAAAACCAGGAATTAAAAAGTTCTTCTACAAACTGCTTTTCACGCTCGGAAGGAACCGTGCTAAACTTCAGCCAAATCCAGACATCAAAAGGATTAATCTCGCGGAATTCTATCTTCATTCAATTTCAAGATCCACATTAGTTCTACCCAAAGTCATTTTAGAAGAACTAGAGGGAAAAGGGATGGGGAGATGGGGAGATGGGGGGATGGGGAGATGGGGAGATGGGGGGAAGTTAGGAGTTAAAAGTTAGGAACACCAGAATTTTAGGCTTTTAACTATATTACCTTTGACCTTTAACCTTTAACCTTTGACCTTTAACCTGTTCCCATGCCCCATGCCCAATGCCCCATGCCCTATTTAGCTAAACTTTGTACTGTTTTTTGACGTTCGCCTTCTATTTGTTTGACTAATTTAGCGGGTAGTTGGGATTTTTTCGCTAATGCTTGGTCAAAATTAGTAAGTGCTTGTTGCATCGTTTGCGGGTTTTTCTGTTTTTTGGCTTGTTCGCGGAGGATTTGGGCTTTGAGATAATATAATTCTGGATTATCGGGTGCTAATTTTAGAGCGCGATTTGCGTATGTTAAGGCTTGGGGATAATCTTTTAAGTCTCGGTAGGCTATGGCTATACCCCTATCTACTAAATATTGAGGTCCGGCATTTTGTTCAAATCTCTGAATTGCTTGTTGAGGATTGGCGAAGGGCAGATTTACAGCCAACATTAAATCCATGTAACCCTTGATTAAGTTGAGTTCTGGGTCATTCGGAGAAATGGCTTCGGCTTTGTCTAAATGCTTGTAAACTTCTCCGAGGCGACTTAGTGCTTTTGGGGCACCGCTCATGGTACCTTCACGAGTCAAAATTACTGCTCCTTCTAAAAAGTGACCGACGGCAGCGTATAAATTACCACGCAATGGATCTGATGGAATTAACTTTTTTGCTGTATCTAAAGTTTTTGCGCTGTAAGATTCTAATGTACTTAAATCATCCTGGGTATAAGCGATCGATGCCTGCATAGCATAAGCTAGAGGTTCATTTGGCTCATTTGATATTGCCTTTTGTAGGTACTTTTGTCCTGCTTGATAGTTACCTTGCTCGAATACTGCTTTAAATGCAGCTTCGGTGTTGTCGCCAATATTGCGCGGTTGGCTGCGAGGAAAGGGATCTGCTGCCAAAGTTGGATTTGCCAATACATTTAATGCTATTAAAGTTGTAAAAGCAGCTTTAGCAAAATGTACAATTTTTTTGGAGGTAGTTGCTGGTAAAACAGAAAATTTTTCAGTCATTTTAAAGCTCAGAATTATTACTGTTGAATGGGTTCAATATCTTACTTATAATTACGTAAATAACTTACCCATACCTCGTGTAGATTTACGCAAAAATTTTATAAATAGTTTGACTGGGTAAATTTAAGAGGGTTCCCAGGTTTTTTTATGATTAATATTAGGGTTGTTTGTCTGCCACAATAAGTGAAGACGCTTATTTAATGGTGTATCGGTAAATAATATCTTTTAAGTTATGGCACAGGTGATTTTTTCGGAACGAAGGTCTGTAGCTCGCCCGTGTAGTTAATTTATAAATGGCTGATTTTCAGTAGTCGTAACCAATGCTTCATCTCAGAAATTTAGTTTATCATCCAACTGCTAGCCAGAATTCGATTCTCAAATCAATTAATTTAGATTTACCACCCCAACAATTAGGTCTAATTATCGGACCAAGTGGTTCTGGGAAAAGTACGCTGCTGGAAATTTTATCTGGTTTAGCAGAACCTACATCTGGCTCGCTGTTTTGGCGAGAGCGGGAACTGTTAGCCGAGGATATACAGCAGTTAGCTGGTTTGGTGTTTCAATTCCCAGAGCGTCATTTTTGCGGGGGGACGATTTTAGAAGAATTACGTTTAGGACACCCAGAGTTAGGGGTAGAGCGAGTTAGAACCGCATTAAGCGAAGTCGGATTAGAACATTTATCTTTTTCAACCCCACCTTACGCTTTAAGTGGTGGACAGCAAAGACGTTTGGCTTTAGCAGTACAGCTAATTCGTCAGCCAAATTTATTATTATTAGACGAGCCTACAGCAGGTTTAGATTGGTCGATGCGTCGTCAACTGGTCAATTTATTAGCAAAATTAAAAGAACATTGGACTTTGTTGGTAGTTACTCACGATGCAGGAGATTTATTACCGATCGCCGATAGTTGCTGGACTCTCAATCATGGGGAATTGGAATCAGTAGATCCACAGAAGCTGAAGGCTAAAGTTGAAGAATCTGAAGCAGCGGTTTAGGAGGAGCTATAATGATTTACTCGTATAACATATAATATGTGGAAATTACGTAAACAATAGCATCTCCAATGGTTGCAACTCATGATAGTCTTAGAACATTTGTCACTTTTTGTCAGCAGCACATCAAAGGTGAGGAGCGTAAAGAAGCACAAACATTTCTAGACAGATTTTTTCGTGCGTTTGGACATGAGGGCGCATTGGAAGCGGGTGCTAGTTACGAAGAAGCAATTAAAAAAGGTAGTAAAAAGGGTAAAACTGGATTTGCGGATTTGGTGTGGAAACCTCGCGTTTTGATTGAGATGAAGAAGCGAGGGGAAGATTTGAGCAAGCACTATTCGCAAGCGTTCGATTATTGGACGCGGTTGGTTCCCAATCGTCCGAAGTATGTAATTTTATGCAATTTTGATGAGTTTTGGATTTACGATTTTGATACCCAACTTGATACTCCTGTAGATATCGTTGAGTTGCAAAAATTGCCCGATCGCGCTGGTGCTTTTGGGTTTATGGAATTCGGAAACCGCAAACCCGTTTTTAATAATAACCAAGTTGAAATCACCGAACGTGCAGCACGACGCATGGGTGAGTTACTTTTGGAATTGGAAAAGCGGGGAACACTCAAGTTAACTGCACAAAGATTTATCTTGCAGTGTGTGTTAGCAATGTTTGCCGAAGATAGGCAACTTTTACCGCGAGATATATTCATTTCGTGCGTTCAAGATTGTTTGAGTGGGGGAAATTCTTACGATATTTTGGGTGGGTTGTTTCGGGAAATGAATCAAACGGGAATTACACCTGCGGGACGATATCGAGGTGTGGATTTTTTTAATGGTGGTTTATTTTCAGTAATTCATCCGATTGAATTAACACCGGAAGAATTGAAGTTTTTGGAAGTTGCAGCGAAGGAAGATTGGAGTAAGATTCGTCCGGCTATTTTTGGAAATTTATTTGAAGGAACGGTCGATAAAAAAGAGCGTCACGCTAAAGGAATTCACTATACTTCGGAAGCGGATATTATGAAAATTGTCCGTCCGACGATTAGTAGGTATTGGGAAGAAAGAATTGCAGATGCGGGAACAATTGGAGAATTATCGAGTTTGCAAATGGAATTGCAAAGCTATCGAGTTTTAGATCCTGCTTGTGGTAGTGGTAATTTTCTGTATATTGCCTATCAGGAATTGAAGCGCATCGAGCAATTATTGTTAGATAAAATCGCCCAGCGACGCAGAAGTACAAAAGACCAAATTCAAATGAGTTTTGTCACACCACAGCAATTTTATGGAATGGATACAAATCCGTTTGCGGTGGAATTGGCAAGAGTGACTTTGATGATAGGAAGAAAAATTGCGATCGATAATTTGAATTTGACGGAACCTGCTTTACCTTTGGATACTTTGGATAACAATATTGTCTGTCAGGATGCGCTTTTTAGTGATTGGGTTAAGGCTGATGCGATTATTGGCAATCCTCCTTTTTTGGGTGGTAAGCATATGCGACTGAATCTAGGTGATGAGTATATCGATCGTGTTTTTAAACGCTTTCCTGATGTCAAGGATTCAGTTGATTTTTGTGCCTATTGGTTTCGGTTGGCACATGACAAGATTGATGAGAAGGGTAGAGTTGGTTTGGTTGCGACAAATTCAATTAGTCAAGGGAAAAGTCGAGTTGCAGCGTTAGATTATGTGACTCAAAATGGTGGATACATTCATGAGGCTATTTCTACACAAGTTTGGTCAGGTGAAGCTAAGGTACACGTTAGTTTGGTGAATTGGTGCAAGGAAAAACCAGAGAAATATTATTTAGATAATAATACTGTTACTGTTATTAATTCTTCTTTGCAAGCGAGTATTGATGTTTCACAAGCGGTTCGATTAAAGGCAAATTTAAACAAGTGTTTTCAAGGTGTTATTCCTGTTGGCTCTGGATTTATTATTACTGAAGAACAAGTCAAAAGCTGGGTAAAAGCTGATATTAGAAATAAAGAAGTATTAAAACTATTTTCAATGGGTGCAAATCTAGCTAAAAATCCACAAGGAAAACCGGAAAGGTGGATTATTGATTTTAGTAATATGTCGATTGAAGAAGTTAGTAGCTATAAATTGCCATTTGAGCATATCAAGCTTAATGTAAAACCAGAAAGAGAGAAAAATCGTGAAGCTATTATGCGAGAAAAATGGTGGAGGTTTAAGCGAACTAATGAATCAATGAGAAATGCGATCGCACCTCTATCCTATTACTTCACTGTTCCTAGAGTTTCTAAATGGGCTATTTTTATTCCTGCACCTTTAGAATGGCTTCCTGGTGATAAATCTGTTGTTGTTGCTTCAGACGATTTTTATGTGTTTGGTATTCTCACATCTAACATACATCGTACTTGGATGCACGCTCAAAAATCAACTTTAAAAGCTGATATTGCCTACACTCACAATACTTGCTTTGAAACCTTCCCTTTCCCCCAAACACCCGATAAAAAACTAGTCGAAAAAATCCGCGACAAAGCCAAAGAACTTCATCAATATCGCAGCGAACAAATGGAAGCAAAACAATGGGGAATCACAGCACTATACAATGCCTTCTTTCACGAACCTAGCAGTAAATTATATAAACTTCATGCTGAATTGGATCGACTCGTCATGCAAGCTTACGATTTTAAAGATAGTGACGATATTTTAGAAAAATTATTGGAGTTGAATTTGGAATTAGCAGAAAAAGAAAAACAAGGAGAAGCAATTATAGGACTTTGGGCACCATAGCCCGATCGCACTTCTAAATAACTACAATGACACGCGATTATTTGTGTAAATTCAACGTTGTAGCCCATCACCAAGCCAGTCCGAGTTTTCTTGCCACTTCCTCAGCCGAAACTCCCCGCTCTCCAGCCTGGGTTCTCTTGAGAGAGTCGAGTAGTTGTTGCTTTACTTCTGGTTTTAATTCCTTCCCCTCGTCGGGATCGGTTAACAAAGTATGAAGCGTTTCCGCCACGGTTTCTTGGATTAAAAGCTTAAGTTCTTCAACCGTTAAATCTTTGACTTGCATATATTATCGAATAATGGATTCTTCTATTATGACAAGCCGGAGCAATGGTTGCAGGCTAATCACGTACATAAATTATGATTCCATTGGGCTGCTAACAGCTTTACCACTACGGTTGAGTACGCGAGCATAAATCATCGTATTTTTACATTTTTGTGTCCCAATAATTCCTGAGTAGAATCTATGCAAGCTAAACTTCAAGAGCAACTTACGAGTGCGGATGCCGCTATTATCTTAGAACTTCTACCCAAGCGAATCCGAGAAGCTCTTATTGCTCGTGCTACCGAGATTGATTATCCAATCGAAGCAGTAATTGAAATGGCGATCGCTAGTTTTCTTGATACAGAAGCATTGGGTTTTGCTGATTGTAAACCAGGAAGAGGACAGTAATTTTATCTGCATCAATTAATTTGGCTATGGTTGAAGAATGGGTTTATCAACAACCAGATTTTGCTGCACAACTAAAAGCGATTCCTCAGCCTAAAACTGGCTTTCGTTGTTTACTTCGGCAAGAAATGAAGCATGATTTAATGTACGAAGGAGATAAGAATCGTGCTTGGATGATACATTATGCCTTATTGGATGGAGAAAGAAACGATTATGCCCGAAGGAACTTTATGTGAAGGCGAAGTAAAAGCTTCGGATCGGGTTCTCAATCTAGAATTACGTCTAACAGTTCACAAACAGCGCATTCAGCCTGGAATAAGGTTTTATGTAGTTGTTGGTTCGTACAAAATTGCTGAAGGTGTTGTTACGGAAGTGTTACACTTAGTAGATAAAGATTAAGATGATTTTGCATTATGCCAACTTCTGCACAAGAAGTCTATATTCAAGTCGTTCGTACCCTCCCACCAACAGAACGGTTACGGTTAGCGACTCTTATTCTTAATGAATTAGTTGAGCAAGATTCATCTGTTGTCGATCGAAGCGATTGTTGGACAGATCGAGATATAGTTGATGTTAATAATTTCTCATTGCAATACGCAGCCACATTATTTCCTGAAGATGAGGAAATAGTTGAGTAATGTTTGATGCTGGTGATGTAGTAACAGTGGATTTTCCGGGTGTTACTGGTATTAAACGCCGTCCGGCTCTTATTTTATCGTCAGCTACCTATCACACAAACCGTCCAGATATAATTGTTGGTCTTATAACTAGCCAAACAACTGGACTTGGAGTAACTGACTACGTGCTTTAAGATTGGGAAACAGCAGGTTTAAGAATTAGCTCTGCATTTCGTTGTTTTATTGTTACTCTTCCCCAGTCGGCGAATCCAGTTTTGATTGGTCAGTTATCAAAGCGTGATTGGCAAGAAGTTCGCAAATGTGTTAAGAAATCGCTTGCTGACTTTGATGCTTTTTGAAAGATGTTTATCTACTTTACTATGATTGGTTGAGTAGCATAGGTTATTAGTACATGAAGCTCACCCACACTATTTCTGGCAAGAGCGAGTTAAAACCTAATTATTTTGCGATCGGCGCAGACAGTCAAAATTTAATTAGTAATGCCCACAGCTTAGCTTCTAGCGAAGAACAGTACGAAACTGTGAAGTTTTGGGATTTAACAACAGGCAATTTAGTAAAAACAGTTGATTTTATACACGATCGTGTCAGCGTTAGTGCTTATGAAAAATGGCTTTTAGGAATTGTTTACAACGCGGATGTGATTCTCAGATTAAATCTTGGAACGGATGAATTCGATCTGATTCTTGATGCCGCACCTAGCCGTTTACTGGAACATAAAAGTAATGTTACCCCACTTGCTGCGAGTTTGTATGAGCCAATTGTTGCCTGTGGGGCGCAACCGGGAGAAATCGCAGTTTATAACTTGCTAGCAGAACCCATCAGCACAGATGAATATG
Organism: Rivularia sp. (in: cyanobacteria); assembly: GCA_965234645.1. Taxonomy (GTDB): domain Bacteria; phylum Cyanobacteriota; class Cyanobacteriia; order Cyanobacteriales; family Nostocaceae; genus Rivularia. Next base: position 3,895,408 of record OZ248344.1, read on the forward strand.
CTGCTACAAGGCTTCCAGCACAAAAATTTAGTTCGGAACAGTCTTCGTCTAATTCGTCTGTCATAATCAGTCCAGATAGTAAGGTTTTATTAAGTCAAACCTTAAATAGAGGCTTTCATCACTTGTGGGATATAAGCACAGGTGAACTGATTCGTACATTTAGCAGTTCAAGTATTGGGCTTGCTGAGTGTCTTTCAATAAGCCACACAGGGCAGTTACTTGCTTGTGGTTCGTTTTTAGAACAGATTCGGGTGTGGGACGTATATACTGGCGAGGCTATATGTTCTTTAGATGGAGATTTGCCAGCGACAATGAGTATTGATGGAAAATTGTTGGCATACTGCAATTGTGAGATGAAGATTGTTGTGTGGGACGTTACAAATAATCAAGAACTTTGTAAATCAAGTAAAAGCTCCGCAAAGGTTGAGAGAATCGCTTTGAGTCCGGATGGTAAATGGCTTGCAAGCTACAATCAAGATCAAAATATCGAGATTTGGAGTGTATTCTAAAGGTCTAAAAGTCGCTGAAGGTATTGTTACGGAAGAGGTTTAAGAGTTAGCTCTGCATTTCGCTGTTTTATTGTTACTCTTCCCCAATCAGCGAATCCAGTTTTGATTTGGTAGACTAAAAACATTGATTGGGCTAAGTTGATTTATGAACATTACAACCGACCAACCAATACAACAGAAGTCACTCAACTTTGATGAATTTCTTGTTCGTTACGGTGGCGATAACCGCTATGAACTGATTGATGGAGAGGTGTTCGAGTTGGAACCCACAGGTCCCCACGAAGAAGTTGCAGCCTTCATCACCACAAAGGTCTGCGTTCAGATCGACGGAGCAGGCTTGCCTTGGTTTGTGCTTCAACGGGGGCTATTACGTCCTTCAAACCTTGGGATGACAGCATTCCGACCCGATATTGCAGTTGTTAATCGAGATGAACTGACTAAAGAACTGCTTTGGTCTAACCAGTCGATCTTAACGCTAGGCAGTTCGATTAAATTTGTCGCGGAAGTTGTTAGTAGCAACTGGCAAAACGATTATGCCCGCAAGGTCGAAGATTATGCAGCTTTGGGTATCCCCGAATATTGGATTGCAGACTACGCAGGTAATGGTGGTACTCGATACATTGGCAAGCCTAAGCAACCTACTCTTTCTATTTGTACGTTAGTGAATGGAGAATATGAAATTGAACAACTTCGAGGCAATCAAATCGTTTCCTCTCCAACCTTTTCAGGCTTGAAATTGACTGCTGAACAAGTATTGAGGGCTGGTGGATAAAATTAACAAGATTTCACTATTTATAAGCAACTTATCTTCAATGTTAATTATTCATTATTAACTCATAACGGTAGACTGACTATTAGATAACATTTGTTGGTTTAAATATGTCGTCCGCTTCTAAATCTTCATTGCGCGAGCAACAACATCCCCTTATTAATCAGTTAGCCGATCGCATCGAAACAGTTTGGCATCGGCATTTAGACTTATCTCCTTATCATTTGCCTGCGGAATTAGGATATGTGGAAGGTAAGTTGGAAGGTGAAAAACTTACTATTGAAAATAGCTGTTACCAAACTCCGCAGTTCCGCAAGCTACATATGGAACTGGCGAAAGTTGGTTCAATGCTGGATATTTTGCATTGCGTTATGTTTCCTCGCTCCGAATACGATCTACCGATGTTTGGTTGCGATTTGGTGGGAGGTAGAGGTCAAATTAGTGCTGCGATCGCCGATTTGTCTCCGCTTAATATGAATGGTACGAAGGGCATTTTACCATCTAGCTATAATACCCAACTTGGTGCGTTACCCAAACTCAATTTCTCCCAACCTCGCGAATTACCTGAATGGGGAGACATTTTTTCTGAGTTTTGCATTTTTGTACGCCCTGGCTCTCCTGAAGAAGAACAAATGTTTCTTTCACGGGTTGAGAATTTTTTAGAAATCCATTGTCAAAATGCTGTTGCTGCAAAACCAGTTTCATCTGAAGCAGCAAGTAAACTGCTTGAAGGGCAATTAAATTACTGTACTAAACAACAGCAAAATGATAAAACTCGTCGCGTTTTAGAAAAAGCTTTTGGTTCGGAGTGGGCTGAACATTATATGACAACTGTTTTATTTGATATTCCTTCCTAAATCATTTATGAAAATTCCACAAACCCGGTTTTTTTGAAGAAGCCGGGTTTTTTAATACCAGAATTTTTGATAATTTAACTTTAACTATCTGTAGATTCTGTTACGTTTTAAAATAGCTTGTCAATGTAGAATTTATTTAAATTAAATTAAATATAGTTATAGAAGTTTAATAAATTAGGTGTGCAAGGTATAACGGATAAAATGTCCACTATTATTTAGATTTCTAATTTTAAATTGTTCTTTTAGGGAAATCTAACTATTTCTAAATAATTATTTATCGTATCAGTTCTTTATAGGTTGAAGGTATCTTAACGTTTTTGTAAGCACAAACTAATTCATTCTTGCCGATTAAAATTACCTATTTTTTAAATAAGCTGCTTATTAACGTTGGATTAACTTGATTCCGAAAGATTTTTAGTAATCCTGCTTGTTAAAAATACCTGAGATAAACAATGATATAGATAGTATTACGGAATCTCGATCGCTAAAACAAAAATGGTCATTAAAAACATAAACAAACTGGGAAAGATATCAAGATAATATTGAATTACTTGGCAATTTTAGCTATAAGCTAGCTAGGATAATTTAATCGTCATCCAAATTATCAATTCTGACGATTACTAAGCTTTAAATAAACAGCAACTATACAGCAAATGCAAATTCATCAAAAAAAATTTTGTTTGTAAAGCCTTTTTTTTAAACTTATTTTTAGCAAACCATTTATTATTTTGAGCCACGATCGCGCCTTTAAATGAAATTATTAATTATTTCCACTCAGCATAATTAAAAGCATGGAGTAAAATACGATGTCAAGGGTTAGTGAAAAACCAGTGCCGAGGGAGCAGCCACTTGGCAAATCAAGATTGTGGTGGGGTATCGCAATAGCAATACCGTTAGCAATTACTGCTGGGGTACTAACTAAAGCAAGAATAGAACAATTTCAAAGAGCCAATACACCAGTACCAGTAGTACCGGCAGTAACTAGCGTGAATGCAGTCGGACGTTTGCAACCTAAAGGAGAAGTAATTAAACTTTCTGCACCAACGGGGATACAAGGTACATCGCGGGTAGATCAAATGTTGGTGAAGGAAGGACAAAAAGTTAGAAAAGGTCAAGTGATTGCCATTTTAGATGGCTTTGCGGGTAGTCAAGCTGCGGTAGAACAAGCAAAAGCCAATATTCAACAAAACCGTGCGAATTTGGCTGGTGTCAGAGTCGGTTCACCGCGAGAAATTCAGGCTCAAAGGGCGGTAGTTGCTCGCCTTGAAGCAGAGTTAAATGGCGAACAAAAGGCTAGTAGTGCAACAATTGCTCGTTTGCAAGCACAGTTACGTGGAGAAACTATTTCTCAACAAGCAACAATAAATCGTTTAGCTGCGGAACTAGAAGGGCAGCAAGAATCTCTCAGAGCGACGGTGGCAAGGGTTCAAGCAGAAGCTAGGAATGCTCAAGTTGATGCAGGGCGTTACGAGCAATTGTACAGACAAGGTGCGATTTCTCAGCAAGAACGCGATCGCAGAAGATTGGGCGCACAAACTGCTACTCAGCAATTAATAGAAAGTCAAGCTAGCCGCAGACAAGTAATTGCCAGCCTGCGTCAGCAACTTGCTCAAGCTCAAGCCGATAGAGGAAAAACCATTGACATTTTGCGACAACAGCTTATAGAAGCAAAAGCCAATCAAGACAAAGCCATAGCAACTTTACAAAGACAGATAGACGAACAAAAAGCGAATCTAAATAGACTTGAAGAAATTCGTCCTAGCAACACTCAAATCGCACAAGCCCAAGTAAGTAATGCGATCGCACAGCTGAAAAAAGCCGAAGCGGATATGAAATTGAGTTATATCATCTCACCCATAGCAGGAGAAGTTTTAGAAATACATACCCAAGCCGGAGAAACCATGAGCGCTGAAGGTATTGCTGAAATTGGACGTACCGATGAAATGATTGTTGTAGCTGAAGTTCCCGAAGCGAGTATTGGTAGAGTGCGTCTCGGACAGTTGGCTTCCATAGTTAGTGACAATGGAGCATTTAGCGGCAAATTACAAGGAACCGTGTCTGAAATTGGTAGAAAAATAGGCACGAAAGATGTCTTAAATACCGATCCTGCGGCAGATGTAGATGCCAGAGTCGTAGAAGTCAAGATTGCTCTATCCGAACAAGACGCACAGAGAGTGGCAGGGTTAACCAACGCCAAGGTGATTGCTACGATTCAGAATTGAAAAAGGATGGGGGGATGGGGGGACAAGGGGATTTTCTTAGAGGGGGTAGAGGGGGGAGATGGGGTAGAGGGGGTAGATAATTTAGAAATAACTTCCAATTCCTAACTCATAACTCCTAACTCCTAATTCCTAATTCCTAACTCCTAACTCCTAACTCCTAACTCCTAACTCCTAACTCCTAATTCCTAACTCCTAACTCCTAACTCCTAACTCCTAACTCCCAACTCCTAACTCCTAACTCCCAACTCCTAACTCCTAACTCCTAACTCCCAACTCCTAACTCCTAACTCCTAACTCCTAACTGCTCACTGCCAACTGTTTATAAATATGGGTAAATTACCTCTAGCATGGTTACAACTTAAGCGCGAAGCTTCCCGTTTAGCGGTTGCATTAGCAGGAATTGCTTTTGCTGATATTTTAATGTTTATGCAGCTTGGTTTTCGCGATTCTCTGTATTATAGTAACGTTCGTTTTCACAATAGTTTACAAGGGGAAATCGTTTTAATTAATCGTCAGACAAGTGCTTTACTGTCGATGAAAAGATTTTCTCAAAACCGTCTTTACCAAGCTTTAGATTTGCAGTCTGTAGAGTCAGTAAATCCGATTTATGTAGACTATACGAGTTGGAAAAATCCACAAACAGGTATTCCTCGAAATCTTTTGGTTATAGGAATTAATCCTCAAAATAATGTATTGAATCTTCCCGGTCTTCAAGAAAATTTAAAGAAAATACAGTTACCAAATGTAGTTTTATATGACCGTTCTTCCCGACAGGAATACGGTCCAATTGCAACTGAATTTGAACAAGGTAATACTGTTACGGCAGAAGTGAGAAATAAGTCAGTTAAGGTAGGAGGATTATTTACTCTAGGTGCTTCGTTTGGAGCAGATGGTAATTTAATTACTAGTGATATTAATTTTCTGAGAATTTTTAGAAATCGTCAGTCCGGATTGATTGATATTGGTTTAATCAAATTAAAACCTGGTGCAGATCCAAATCTTGTTGCTCAACAGTTAAGAAGCTATTTAAATGAAGATGTTAAAGTTTTTACGAAACAAGAATATATTGATTTTGAAAGAAACTTTTGGGCAAGTAGTACGGCTATTGGCTTTATTTTCACTTTAGGAACAATTATGGGTTTTATTGTCGGAACCGTAATTGTTTATCAAATACTTTATACCGAAGTTTCAGACCATTTAGTTGAATATGCTACTCTCAAAGCAATTGGCTATTCGCATAATTACTTTTTAGTCGTAATACTTCAAGAAGCTCTTATTTTAGCAGTTTTAGGATATTTACCTGGATTAGCTTGTGCTTTATTTCTATACAAACAGGCAAGAACCGCTACTCTTCTACCAGTTTTTATGAGCAGTAGCCGAGCAATTATGGTACTATTTTTAACTATTTTTATGTGCTTTATTTCAGGAACAATTGCCGTCAAGAAATTACGTTCAGCCGACCCAGCAGACATTTTTTAACCACTTACCAGTTAACTCCTAACTCCTAACTCCTAACTCCTAACAACCAATACATTTATGATGAGAAAAGAACCTGTAATCTCGATTCAATATCTTAATCACTATTATGGTAAGAGTACGCTGAAGAAACAGATTTTGTATGATATTAATCTGGATATTTATCCGGGTGAAATTGTGATAATGACGGGTCCTTCTGGATCGGGTAAAACAACTTTACTTAGTCTTATCGGTGGCTTACGTTCGGTACAAGAAGGAAGTCTTAAGTTTTTGGGAGAAGAACTTTATCGGGCTAGTCCGAAAAAATTGGTGAGTATCCGACGTAATATTGGTTATATTTTTCAAGCTCATAATTTGCTAGAGTTTTTAACCGCTAGACAAAACGTACAAATCGCAGCAGAATTGACTCAATCAATTTCTCAAAGAGAAGCTATTGCTAAATCCCAAAATATTTTGAAAGCAGTGGGTTTGGCAAACCGAGTAGATTACTTTCCTGACAACCTTTCTGGTGGTCAAAAACAAAGAGTAGCTATTGCTCGTGCTTTGGTTAACGATCCACCATTAGTATTAGCAGATGAACCTACAGCGGCTTTGGATAAACAGTCTGGAAGAGATGTTGTAGAAATAATGCAGCACCTTGCTAAAGAACAAGGAACTTCTATTTTGTTAGTGACTCATGATAGTCGTATTTTAGATATTGCAGACCGGATTGTAAATATGGAAGATGGTATTTTAGCTAGCGAACAGTTAACATTCAATAACTAACTGAATTTTAGATTTTAAGTACACTGCCTTGCGGAGGAACACTACCGTTGTAGCAAGTGTACGGGATTTGAGATTTTGGATTGAAAAATAATAATGTTCTAAATTTGTGCCTCTAAATTGATGCTAATAGTTAATCTAAAATCGTAAATGACAGTATTTTATATGTCAAATGGTAGACAACTGACAAACCTTACCTATAGAAATTGTTAAATGCTAACTGATAACTGTTTACGGTTTATTTTCGAGAACCAGTCTTGTTGTTTTTTGGTGTCTAATTCATTTCATGCCGCTATTGGCTTGGCGGCTGGTACGGAAAGTTACATTAACACCTTCGTTGGATTGTTCTAATACTAATAAAGGTGTGGGTTTGGCTTTTTGATCCCAATGCATAAAGGCAATTCTACCTTGTATTGTCGGTTGCCAATTATCATGGTCTTCTGCGGGACTTAGGTAAGTTTCAACGCAGTCAATTAATTGGCTAATAGTGGCTGAAGTTGCTTGTGTAGGCAATTTCATTAATCTAATTTGAATGCGAAATAATACTCGCTTACCGTTATTTGTTGCAAGCCCGGTTTCATATTCAACATCAAAAGTTTCATCTACTTGTCTTCCGCCGCTACTAGCAATTCCTACAACTCCTTGTTGGGCATGGTTTGGACGGAGTGCTTGAGTAATTTTATCTTTGATTTTTATTTTGGTTTGATTCACTATGGCGAAGTGGAATACTTCTTCTGCCATCCGCATTCGCAAATAATCGAGATTGAATTCCCGTGAGTTAATCAAATCAGGGTTGGTTTCCATTTTCCGCATCGTTTGGAGAGATAGCTTCAGCTTTTTCTCTAACTCTCGCGTGCGGAATTTTTCAAACCGAAGTTTCTTTTCTAGCTGACTCATTTGGATTTTACCGTAGATTATCAAGCCAATTACCATCACGGTAAGTCCTCCAGATACCATTATCGGTAGTGGAGGTAATTGAGTATCGGTAGCTGCGGATACCTCAAGAGATGTCTTTGTAGTTTTTGCTGCGGGAGATTGAGCAACAAATATCGAAGTTGGCATAATTGACTCTGCGATAAATTGGACTCCTGATTGTTAGGATGCCCAAATTTGCAACTCCGTTTTGCGATATTATTATATTTTCTTTGCAAAATTTATTTTTTTTAATTTAATAAACCTAAAAGTTAGTTTTTTTGTAGTACATATGAATTATTTGTATGAGGATCGGGGAGTAGGGAATAGGGAGTAGAAAAAAGATTTTTAATTTTTCATTCAATAGGAGACAATCAGCGAGCGAGATAATTAGCGAAGGAGATAATCAGCGAAAGAGAGAATAATAAAAGTTCGTAGTAAGGGCTTTAGCCCTTCCATGCAAAGTAACAAATCCTCAGATAAGAGAGTTAAAACTCTTACTACGAACCTTTGTGCCCATCAATTTTAATCCAATCCGACTACTAGACTTTACTTATTTCCTGATTTTCCGTTCCCTATTCTCTACCCCCTGCTTCTAAATGTCCTTATCGCTTCCTCAACCTCCCCATAACAACTGCTTTAGCAAAATTCGGCTTGTGGCTACGGATATGGATGGTACTTTAACCACAAATGGTAAGTTTACTAATGCATTGCTGCAAGCTTTGCAAGATTTAGCCGCAGCGAATATTAAAGTCATAATTGTTACCGGGCGTTCTGCTGGCTGGGTTAGCGGTTTGGCGTATTATTTGCCGGTAGTAGGTGCGATCGCTGAAAATGGTGGTTTGTTCTATCCTTATAGAAGCGATCGAGCGGTTGCTATTACACCGATATCAGATTTAAATAAACATAGAAAAGATTTAGCGGCTGTTTTTGAGCAATTACAGCTTGATTTTCCGCAAATTCAAGAATCATCCGATAATCGTTTTCGCATCACCGATTGGACTTTTGATGTGGCTGGTTTAAGTAACGCTTCATTGCAAACCCTTTCACATCAATGCCAGGAGTTGGGTTGGGGATTCACTTACAGCAATGTTCAGTGCCATATCAAACCTTTAACACAGGATAAAGCTGTAGGCTTATCGCAAGTGCTACGAGAATATTTTCCCAAATATACTGCGGATGAAGTTGTTACAGTTGGCGATAGCCCGAATGATGAAAGTTTGTTCGACAATAATTATTTTGGTGTATCTGTAGGTGTTGCTAACGTGCTGGAATATGTCGATAAATTAGAGCATAAACCCGTTTATGTAACCCAGAATCCAGAAGGTGAAGGTTTTTGCGAGTTAGCTAATTATTTGTTGCAGCTTCGTAGGTTGGGTTAAGCAAAGCGCAACCCAACCTACAACTATAAAAATTATCTACTTTCTGTTTATCAAGTTAAATTTAATACATTAATTGGTAACTATAAGTCGCTGCTACAGAATAAAAACGGGTTATACATTAATAAGTCTATGCACCATCTGCGCGATCGACGATCGCCTTAATGTGCCTAATATTTTATCTGTGTAGTGGAATGAACAATTAACAATAAACAAAGCTTTTATTCTTAGTTGTGCTGATAATTGATAATTGATAACTGATAATTGTTTGGTCAATAACTAACAGCATCAATCTTGGGAGTATAGCGCCACAATTGATACAGGCGAGTTGCGGGCATTGTTAAGTACAGCATATCCCCACCACTCAAACAGTTTTCGAGTAATTCCCAACCGTGAATAGTTGAAGAATTGGTTTCTACGTACAAAGGTACAAAATCGGCAGACATCGCTGCTTCTTTGACTTTTTGACCGCAAAATGGATGTGAGGGTGTAATTATTGTTGCAAAGGCTACCCATAAACTATCTGCGGTGATGCCGTTACCGAGAATTCTACCGCCCAAGGCTGCGGCGGCAAAGGCAGGTGCAGCAAGCTCTGCGGGACTTAATACTGCTTCAAAATCAAATACTTCCTGCGCCATTCGGGCAAAGTCAGGGTCTGCATAATTTACTACCACCGGAATCGTAGGTGATAATCCCTTGGCTTTAAGCGCAATTTCGATGTTAGTGGCATCGTTGCCGGTAACGGCAATTAAAGAAGCGGCAGTTGCAACATTACAAGACTTGAGAGTCTCTGGGAAACTGGCATCAGCATGAATTGTGGGAATACCTAAACTGCGAGCGGTATTAACAAATTTACCGTTGGTGTTTGGTTCAACGACTACAACTTCTTGTCCGCTGTTATGAAGTTGTTGGACAATTTTTATGCCAATACCGCCCAATCCACAGACAATGTAGTGATTGCGCCTTGGTATTCTGGCTGCATCCCAAAACTGTTTGAAACGGGTTCCCAGTACAAAATCGTTGAGCAAAGCATACCAAATACCAAATATTGCCGCTCCAACTAACATCATGATCACGGTGAATATTTTAATGCTGTCAGGAGCTTGCTCAACGACTTTTTCGTTACCACCTGCCCCCGTAATCATACCTACAGAAAAATACAGGGCATCGATAACTGACATATTCAGTTCTGTGGATACATAAGTAAGCGTTGCGATCGAGATAATTATCATCAGCAACATTGCTCCTACCAATACCGATTGAGCGTGATGCCTAAATTGCCGTAAATTCGTGACTACTTTGAGCAGCTTTGCGATCAGCGATTTGCGACTTGTACGGACTTGGGGTTGCGTACCTACGATTAGGCGATCGCCTTTTTGCAGTTCGTGTCCGGAGGTAACTGCCGATACTAAATCTAAATCGCCCTCCACGGGTAAATAATAGATCAGCATCCGCGATCGATCTTCCCATAATTCATTGATTTTGCGACCGTTCCAGGGATGATATTGATGAATATACTCTTCGTGTATGGGCCAAGTTTGTTTAAATAATTTAATCTGTCCGATCGCTTTGTTTCCCAACGCAGCAAAACTAAACACTGGTGCAGCCAAACCCGCAACACTCATACTTAAATGATCTGGCAAAGTATAATCCAAACGTTCGCCCAAACTAGTGTTAAAAAAGCGGTTAATGATCCGAATCCGGGGATTAAGCACCCGCGCTTGCATCACAATCCACAAATTTAATGCATCATCTCCTCCAGCTATAACTAAAGTATTAGCTTGCTGGATTCCTGCTGCTTTGAGGGTACTAGCCGCGTGTAAATCGCCAACAATCACATCTCCAGCCCTTTCGCCAGGAATCGCTTGATGGTGAATCCCAACAACTAACGCTCCCTGCTGTCTGAGCAAACGAAATATTTTATATCCGGTGCGTCCTAAACTACAAACAATTATTCTAGGTTTCATATAAAAGCAGCATTATTAGTACGAAAAGCTGCCGTCTTCATAGCGTTTATCTACATTCTTGATCGCCTACACCCATAAGAACTGTAGCCGAACGAACGATATTAAAAAAAGGTTAAAGGTTAAAGGTTAAAGGTTAAAGGTTAAAGGTTAAAGGTTAAAGGTTAGGAGTTAGGAGTTAGGAGTTAGGAATTAGGAATTAGGAGTTATGAATATTATTTCTCCCCCTCTCCCACCTCTTCCCCATCTCCCCCCTCTCCCCCCTCTACCCCCTACTCCCTACTCCCTACTCCCTACTCCCTACTCCCTAATAAGAGCGATAAGCGGGGAAGAAGCTTGACTCTAACAATTTCTCAACTCTAGTATTCAAAAATTCTGCTCGCAGATGAGTTAGGTAATTATATTTTTCAACATCTGGAATCAATCGCAGTGCAAACCAATCGTGTCTTTGTTTGGAAAATCCTGCTTTGAAGTGATACAAACTGTCTTTTGCTCCTCCTACACCGCTTCCTATATGCATTAATTCGTTACCGCGCTGCTTTGCCCAGTATCGAACGTAATCTAATAAATAATTGAATGGAGATTGCTGTAAAAATTTGTTTTTAGTTCCACCTAAGTGGGCTTGAACTATTCCACCGCATTCAAAAAATATACAGGCTGCGGCAATTTCTGATTCTAATTCTACTAAGCACAAGTGAATATTGCCGTCTAAGTTTTGTAAATTAAAAAAATACTCTTGGCTAAAATAATAAGATTGTTTTGCTGCTACGCGATTCATGGTTTCCTCGTAAATCGCTTGAAAGTTTTCGACGTATTCAACTAAATTTACCATCCTGGCAGTAAATCCAAGTCGCTTACACTTATTGATTGTGCTTTGATGCCCTTTTCTAGTATTTGCCCAAATCTGTGATTCTGAAAGTTTTAAATTAATGGAAATTGTTTCACCAATTTTATTCACCGTTTCTGGCGATATTTGACTGAATTTTTTACTTAAAATAGGATGCAGTTGAAAGAATGCCGAACATATACCCTTAATTTTTAGATAGTAATTTAATTCCTCGATCGCAAAATCTATAAAACCAGGTGTATTTGCAGCTGCTTCACTTAGTAAAACACCAGAATAACCATATAGTGATGTCGCATCTGAAAATTGCGATCGTGCTAGTATGTCATTGCACGAACGGATTAAAAAGGGTAAGAAAAATATTTTTTCACCATCAATAATGATAAAAACTTGGCTTACCGATGCCGTTCTTTTGGCTTCCAAACGTGCATATTCAGGCAAATGGTAAACATCGTACCTCAGTTTACGTAATGTTTGCAGCCATAAGGGGTTCTGATAATCAATTACTTGAATATTCATGAGCAAGCAGTTTTTGCTGACGCTTTTTTATCCGCCACTTATATTTATTAAGTTTATTAATAATGCTTCTCTTAATAAACTTGAAAATTGCTATACAGCCGATCGCTGGATTACCAAGTAAAGTTTGAATTAACTTGTGAATGTATTGTTTTTGTCGAGCTAAAGTTCCTTCTTGTTGATAAATCGATAAACAAGTTAGATAACGGTAAATTTGTTCCGATTTAATTATGTGGTTGTATTCAAATTCCAAATACTCATTTAGAAGCTCGTAAAACTTAATAGCCTCTTTTAGCTGCTGTATCTTTTTCATGCCGCTAAATAAACCGTTTTGATGCACCCGATAAACTCCCATCGACTTGTTGATGTAGCCGATTTTGCCATGTCTTGCATTCAAAACATGAAGTACCCAATCTCCACAAACGGTATCGTAGTACCAGTCTGGAAATTCACTAAATAAACCTCTTCTGTACAAAGTTGAGCAGGTTGGTATAAAGTTACTTTTTAAAATGTTTTCTAGTTGAGAAAATTGACTTGGCTGATAATCGTTATATCTCCGAGGTAGCCCAGCATTATCCTCAAAAATTGTTGTCACATCATGAAAACAGATTGCACATTCAAGATGGTTATCTAAATAATCTACCTGTTGCTGTAGCTTGTAAGGAGAAGTCCAATAATCATCGCCATCTAATAAAGCAATATACTCACCCAGGCTTGCTTGAAGTGTTTGTACAAAAATCTTTTGCCCGTAGCAGCCCAAGTTTTCTTCGGGTAATATCAAGCGAATTTTATCTGGATACTGTTTTTGGTAGTCAATAACAATCTGCCGCGTCTTATCGCTAGAAAAATCTTCACCTATGATAATTTCATAACTAAAATCCACTTCTTGCATCAGTACACTTTCTATCGCTTGGGCAATAAATTTTTCATGATTAAAAGTGACAAGAGATACACTAACTTTTAACCGATCGTTTGTTAATTGTGAATCAACAGGCACAGACATTTTGGTAGAGCTTTTCATTAATTAAATTTCCCCCTGAAGTTGCAAGCCTTAAAATCTGACAAATTTTACTAATTTCTCTTCTTCCTATTGCGGTACCCGTAGGTAGTGCTAGCACTCGCGCTGCTAAATGTCTGGTATTTGTTAACATCAAACCCATATCCGCAATACGAGAGCGATAGGGTTCCATGTTATGACAACCTGGATAAAAGTAGCGTCTTGCGAGTATGTTTTCTGCCCACAAAATTTTGTAAACTTTGTCGCGGGTAATTCCAGTTACTAACTCGTCAATTTCTACAATGATGTATTGATAATTACATCTTTCAAACTCGTCGTAAGTTATTAAATTTACACCTGGAATATTGGATAATTCTTGTTGGTAATATTTGTAATTTTTACGATTAATACTAATAAAATCATCTATACTTTCTAGTGACGTCAACCCCATAGCGGCAGATACTTCGCTCATCTTGCCGTTAATACCTAGCTCATCAACACAATCGTAATCGCTAAATCCATAATTCTTCATTTTGCGAATTTTGTTTGCTAATTCCGAATCGTTTGTAACAATTGCACCTCCTTCAAAACTGTTACAAAATTTAGTTGCATGAAAACTAAATACTTCTGCGTTGCCAAAATTACCGATCGCTTGCCCTTTATAAGAGCATCCAAAAGCGTGTGCAGCATCAAATAAAAGCTTTAAGTTGTAGCGGCGAGCAATTTCTTCAAGTGCTTCTACATTACATCCTCTTCCCCATAGATGTACTCCCATTATTCCAGTAGTTTTATCTGTTATTAATGGCTCTATTTTTTGCGGATCTATGTTATGAGTAAGTTCGTCAACATCGCAAAAAATCGGCTCAATTCCTTGCCATTGCAAAGCATGAGCGGTAGCAATAAAAGTAAATGAAGGAACGATGACTTCACCTTTGAGTTCGCAAGCTTTAATGGCAATTTGCAAGCCGATAGTCGCATTACAGGTAGCAATGCAGTGTTTTACTCCTACGAATGATGCTATCTCTTGCTCAAATTCTTGTACTAATGGTCCGTTATTTGAGAACCATCTTCTATCCAAAATATCGTTAATACGTTGTAATAAAATTTCTCTAGAACCAACATTGGGACGATTTACGTGTAACTTTTCTTGAAAGGTAGGTAAACCGCCACAAATAGCAAGTTCGTTTAAGTGTTTTTTCATATTATGCCTTTAATACAAGCCCAAATTTAGACATACCTTGAAGTCTTCGTTTGTGGGAATATAAAATGTTTTCAACCTTCCCTTAAGCTTTTCAGGATATGTCTTGAGTTGGCAATCAAAGTAAGGCGTTTAAAGAAAAATTAGGTTGTAAAATATTTAACCCATATTAGAGTAATACTCATACCTAATTCATTTATATTTCCGCCAAATATACTGACGATCGTAACGTTAAATTATTCTTAAACAATTGGATATTGAAAGTTCATTTTATGACTTTCAAATTTTTAATACCAATGACAAAATTAATGACAAATAAGTCACTTCACTAAACAATACTAGCCGATATCAAAACTTTGATTTAATAGAACACTTGGCGAGAAATCAAAGTATATACTTAATACATTCCAAGGACTTAGCAACTTTTCTATTAGTTCCTTTTTATTTGTATGAAGTAAATAGTTAATCTTAAAAAAACTTCAGATTAGCTACCCTTTCATTCAAAGACGTTCGAGAAGCTATTAACAATTTTTATAAGTCTTAGAACGTTCACTGGTAGGTGCAATTTTATGATTTATTTTCCTTAGTATAAATAAAATCACGTGAAATTTACGTAGCAAATATTAAGTTATGTTAAAGATATAAAATGATTATAACAAATAACCATGAAGGCGAACATCTCTCCTGCTGCAACTTCAGAGGTGAAAAGACTTCCAAGGAGGGTTGTAATGTTGGGTGTAACCCCTCACGGTCATAAGAATATTTTAATGTTAATAGATGATGATGTATTAAGTTAGCTATTTAAACTGTGTCTTCCCGCTTAGCAACTAGTAGGAAGATAAATTACGACTCAAGGATATACAATTATCATCCACATGGTTGCTGCTAACGCGATCGCCGCTAAATGTTGCCAAAACAGACAGCGTAAAGGTTGACGAGCGATTTTCTGCGTTAACAATACCGTTAATAAAGTTGAAAAAATCAAAGTAGTACCCTGCAAAAAAGCGATGACTGCGGGGTGAGCTACTAATATTGGTAAAGATGCACCATTCAAACCAAATGTAGCGAAAGACACTGGTAATATACGTCCTGCTTCGTTCAAAGCTAAACGTAAGTAATGGGCTAAACTACCACCTAAGATTAACGGTAAATAACCATAAGCAAGTTCTACAAAAGGTTTGGGTTTAATTACATTTCGGATTTGATATTTTGTCTTTTTTAAATAGCAATTTAAACGATAAAATAATTGCATTAAACCATAAGCAGCGAAGGGAATTGTAACGGGGATAATTAAAGCAAGTATTGATAATCCTGAATGCTGCCAAAAATTAGTTAAATCTACTTGTAATTGCATCATTTTTTGGATTTCAGGTAAGCGATGAAGATACACTCCTCCTAAAAGTAAAAATAACAGCGCTACTTCATAACTATGCGGTACGTGAGTAGTCCAAAGTTCGATACCGGGAGGACGTAAATTAAACTCGACGGAGCGATGGGGACAAGCTTTAAGACAAGTCATGCACAGCACGCAGTCTCGGTTATCTTCCAACTGTGCGGGATGAGAATATAAAGGACAGCCATTTGTTTCCATTCCCTCGCCTTTTTGCGGACCACCTTTGTAACATTGATAAGTGGTACAAGTTGCAGAACAAATACCTTGCTGCGCTCTTAATTCCGTCATTGACAACTTAGCAAATAAACCATTCATGCCACCGATAGGACATAAATACCGACACCAAAACCGCCTTTCAAATATGGCAGAGCAAATCATTGCCCCAGCGGTGATTAATAACAGCAAACAAGCGCTCAAATAAGCAGTATTTTCTAAATCCCAGAGTTCTTCCCACATAAATATGAGAGCAAACATAGCGAATAAAAACCATCCACCCCATTTTTCAGCTTCCTGCCGGGGCCAAGTTTTAAGTTGTCGAGGAAACAGCCACAACGATAATTTCTGCGTAACTTCACCGTAAATCATAAACGGACAAAACGCGCACCAAATCCGACCTAAAAACGGGAAGAGAAACAGAAAAAAGGGCCACCACCAAGCCCAAAATAGATTTAAGCCGAAATTTTTATCTCGCGTTTGCGGACCGAGAAATAAAATCGCAATCAGAACGGCAAAAGCTGCTAAAGTAAAACCATAATTTATGCGATCGGGATACCAAGAACTGCGAAGGAAATTTCTTAACTGTGGATAACCGTTTAATAAATTGAAGCGAAACCGTTTTTTCTTCGTATCTGCCGACCAAAAAATCTCTTCTGTTAACTCCCTGGCTTCATCAGCTTGGACTATAGCTCGTTCCACCAAGCTTTGCAATTCTTTCAAATTACCGGGAAAATCGTAAGACTGCAATCTACGTAAGGCTTCCGGCGCTACTTTCGGTTTGCGAATCCCTTCTTGGCGAGCGTAAAGACTAATATAATATTCAACTTGAGCTTTGATATCACCCTTCCGCACTCGCACGGGTGGAGCTTTGATGGTTCGATCGACAGCTTTTTGGATTAATGGCTGAGTTTGTTCTGAAATAATCAGAATGCGGGCTTGACTATTATAAGGTTCGGGTTCGGGTTGTCCTTCGCGAGTCGTAGGTTTATAAATACCAGTTTCGATAAACTCAGCTAACTTTGGTAATAACTCCGGCGGCGTTTCCTGGATATTATTTAAAATTAGAGTACCTTCTTCCAACCATGCAATTAACCCCGGTTTACCCCCCACACGTCCGAATAAATCTGCACCGCTAGTCTGTAAAATAGCGCAATCTACCTTAATAATCGGCTGGCGGCGAAAATCAGAACCAAAATGAATTAAAGCCGCGATATTATCTTTTTCTAAACCAGGTTCGCCAAATATTAATATAGAATCGCGAGTGTCAGCAGCTGCGCGAATTTGTTCTCGCAACTTCACAGCATAACGACTTGTCCCCACAACTCCCCGTTGTGCCTTGGTAACTAAATACGGGCGTAAAGCAAGAGAACGATCTTGTTCGTTAGTAAGTGCCGATGTCAGCTGTGCAACTTCTTGAGCTAATCCACGAGAAATTGCTGTTTGAATTTGAGGATATTGTGCAATTAATTCTTTAAACTTTGTCGCAGGTACTACCCAGAAACGGCATTCACTCAAAGTTGTAATCGAGCATTTAGTTAACTCATCCAACACCAACTCTTGCAGATTAATAACCGCACCAGGAAGCAAACCGCAATTGAGAGTAAGATTATTTTTATCCTTACTATTACTTTCGAGTTTCCCTTCTAACAATATATAAAGTGCTTCGGGAGTTGTTTCTTCTTCAAATAAGCATTCGTTTTCTGCAATAACTTTTTCTTCAATAAGGTTTGCGATCGCATTTATTGGTTCGCGATCGAGTATTCCCAAAGCCGTGCGCTCTTGTAACCAGATTAGTTTTTCGTTCGTATTCATAATATTCCCCTCGATGCTGGGAATCCCAGCGGATGATCGGGCTGGATGAGAATTCTATCGGGATTTTAATAAAAATAAAGTGGAATATCCGGCGGTTGAAACCGCTGCTACACCGCTCATTGTCCACCTGCGTGGACTAATAAATTTAGAACCCGCGCAGGCGGGTTTTGTCTGTGTAGTCGCGGTTTCAACCGCCGGATAGAGTATTAAATTAGACATAACTCTGTGCTTTAGGAATCGTTAAATCTTTAACCTTTCATGCAACTAACCGCCAATAATTGAGATTTACACAGTATTTCTCTATTTCTTTCCTCAGCCTTCCTCCGCGCTTACCTTTGTGTTCCTCTGCGTTAAGGAATGCAAATTGAATAAATTGCAATTTAGATTTAGCTTGGAATGGTGCTTTACGATGAATGCATTTTATTTAATCCACATTCCTAAATCCAAAATATAATTATTTACAATCGCAACTCAAACCCAGGTAAAACATCTTCCCCAGAAAGCGTTATCGGCATTATCCCTACTTCTACTGGTTGATTTTGGCGATAAATTTCCACTTGCTTATCTTGAGGATTAATTAACCAACCCAAACGCACACCGTTTTCTAAATACTCCTGCATTTTATCTTGGAGAGGTTTTAAACGATCGCTTTCGGAACGAAGTTCAATTACAAAATCGGGTGTGAGCGGTGGAAATTTTTTACGTTGTTCTAAACTTAAAGCTTCCCAACTTTCCAACTTTACCCAAGCTGCATCGGGAGAACGTTTTGCACCATTTTGTAACTTAAATATAGTAGAAGAACTAAAAACTTTTCCGAGCTTGGTTTGACGATTCCAAATATTCAGATCGGTAATCAAATCAGCTTCTTGATTTCCGCTTTCCCCTCCCACTGGTGGCACAATAATTAGTTCTCCCGTAGCATTTAGTTCCAAGCTTAAATCTCGATTTACCACGCAAAGTTGATAAAACTGCTCGTCGCTCAAACGAATAATTGGCTCTAGATTTAGCACGACTGCATTCATGGAAGTGCCCGTGAATTTTGGTGTAAATTCATCTTAACTGCGATCGGGAGATGGGGAGACAAGGAGACAAGGGGACAAGGAGAGAGGGAAAAAAATTCCTAACTCCTAACTCCTCACTCCTAACTCCTAACTTTTTTTAATCCGTCACCGCACCCAAACTACTCGAAGAAACCAACTTAGCGTATTTAGCCAAAACACCTTTTGTATAACGGGGTTGGGGTGGTTTCCATTTAGCGCGACGTTTAGCTATTTCTTCTTCGGGTACTTCTAGCTGCAATAACCGCGCACTGGCATCAATTGTTATACTATCTCCCTCTTTCACTAAAGCTATAGTTCCACCTACTGCGGCTTCTGGAGCAACGTGTCCGACTACGGTTCCGTAACTTCCCCCGGAAAAACGCCCATCGGTAATTAAACCGACAGTATCACCCAAACGCGCTCCAATTATGGCAGCGGTAGGAGCTAACATTTCCCGCATTCCCGGACCTCCTTTGGGTCCTTCGTAACGAATTACAATCACGTCTCCGGCGACGATTTTACCCGAAAGTATCGCATCTAAGCAGGATTCTTCGGATTCAAATACCCTTGCCGGACCAGTTATTTTGGGTGTTTTCACGCCGCTAATTTTTGCAACCGCTCCCTCGGTAGCCAAGTTACCTTTGAGTATGGCTAAGTGTCCCTGTTTATACATGGGATTATTCCACGGACGAATCACATCTTGGTCGCTGCGTGGTTCTTCTGGAATATCTGCTAAGACTTCGGCGATGATTTTGCCGCTGATAGTCATACAGTCGCCGTGGAGTAAGTTATGAGCGAGCAGCATTTTCATCACTTGAGGAATGCCGCCTGCTTTATGTAAATCTACTGCTACATATTTACCGCTGGGTTTTAAATCGCACAGTACTGGAACGCGAGCGCGGATAATTTCAAAATCATCAATAGTTAATTCCACACCCGCAGCATGGGCGATCGCTAAAAAGTGCAGCACTGCATTTGTGGAGCCACCAATCGCCATGACTACGGAAATAGCGTTTTCTATGGATTTACGAGTAATAATTTGGTGGGGTAGAAGTTTGTGGCGTATTGCTTCTACCAAGACAGTCGCCGATTTCTCGGTGCTATCGGCTTTTTCCGCATCTTCTGCTGCCATTGTCGAGGAGTAAGGCAAGCTCATACCCAAAGCTTCAAAAGCAGAAGACATGGTGTTAGCAGTATACATTCCACCGCAGGAACCCGCACCGGGACAAGCATTCCGCTCAACTGCTAAAAGTTCTTCTTCTTTAAGATTACCAGAACTGTATTCACCCACCGCTTCAAAAACACTGACAACAGTTAAATCTTGACCATCGTGATGTCCGGGTTTAATCGTACCACCGTAAACAAAAATTGCGGGTATATTCATTCTGGCGATCGCAATCATCGCTCCCGGCATATTTTTATCACAACCACCGATCGCAAGCACCCCATCCATACTTTGTCCAGTGCAAGCAGTCTCAATCGAATCGGCAATTACTTCTCGCGACACCAGGGAATACTTCATTCCCTCAGTTCCCATCGAAATCCCGTCGCTAATGGTAATTGTACCGAACATTTGCGGCATCGCTTCGGCATCGCGAACGCCTTTCTCAGCCCTTTGCGCTAATGTATTTATGCCCATATTGCAGGGAGTAATAGTACTAAAACTATTAGCAATACCCACAATCGGCTTAGTAAAATCCTTATCTCCAAAACCAACAGCACGCAACATCGCTCGATTTGGCGATCGCTGCACCCCTTGCGTTACAACCCGGCTTCTCAAATTATCTGACATTTTGATTCCCCTCTGCGCCAGCATCTATCATCGCAAGCGTTGAATATCAGTAGATTATCTCAAAATACCAGAAACTATTAACTGGTAATAGATAAGCGTAAAAACTTATTAGTTTGTCTCAAGCTTAATTAAACGGAGTAGAAAAGCAATAATTTAGTACTTTGCAGGATTTACATTTTGTAACATGAACGCACTTAATTTATATTCATTTTAGTTCTGATACATACTAACTTCTAAAACCTCCGCTCCGGAAAGTGCGATCTTCGCAGCTAAACTATATAAAATAAGTAAATGTATGCTTTACCAAAGCCAATATTTATGAATAACGACCTTCTACAACGCATTACCTATAATCCAGACATTTGCCACGGTAAACCTTGTGTTAGGGGACTTCGTTATCCTGTAGAATTTATTCTTGAATTACTTAGCTCTGGTATGACAATGGATGAAATCTTGGCAGATTATGACGATTTAGAGCGGGAAGATATTCGTGCTGCTCTGCAATTTGCCGTTCGTCTTAGCCAAGTTAAAAGCATACATAAAATTGCTTCATTAAATTTAGTGTTGATGCTCAATTACCAGTTCGGCTCGCTCGATTTATAGAATCTACTGGTTACGATGCAATCCATACAAAAGATTTTTAACAATAAATATTAATATTTCCAAATCATCTAAAACCTTCGTCGTGAAAGTAGGTTATTCACTCTATTATAAATAAACAAAAGTGGTGTAATCAATGCAAACTGATAACTCACAACAAAGATTAATCGATAAAATTCGTCAGCTAGTTCCAGAGCAGGTAGTAGTAGTTGAACAATTTATTGATTCTTTATCCCAACAAAGTGACGAATGCAATCTAACCCTAGTTGCAACAAAGCTTTCCGAACCAGTTTTTCAAAAAATTTGGGATAATCCAGACGACGCTGAATATGACAGATTTTAAATTCCTAACTCCTCACTCTTAACTCTTAACTCCTTCACCCTTCCCACGCTGCTTGAAAAAAGTCTAATTCGCATGACATTGCATATCTATAAGCAGCAGCTACTGTTGCAGTATGATTCCCATGACGATCGAGAAGATTTGCAAGTTGTTCCGTTAAAGGTTGAAAATCCGCACCGCTGTAAGTACGAATCCAGTCTGCGTACTGATGATTTGGAATCCCATCTCGCGCCAATTCCGTACCCAAAAAAGCATATAAACTCATACAGGGAGACATCGCAGCAGCAATTAAACCGATATCGCCACCCCAAGCAGTTGCTAATAAAAAATCTGTGTAGCGACGAGTTGCATTACCCGGTTGCTGTATCTGTAAATCCACATTCCACTCGCGAGCATAACTTTGGTGTAGCTGCAATTCTTCCAATACTCCACCAGCTAAATTATGAAACGTAGTGAATACAGAAAAATCCGATGATTTAGCAGCAGCAATACTATAAGCGCGAGCAAAAGATTGCAAGAAAAAAGCATCTTGTCCCACATAATAAGCGAATTTTCGCCTCTCTAAGCTACCATCGGCAATTCCCCGGACAAAAGGATGCTGCAAACAACTTTTTGCTAAATCGTCATTATCTTTCCACAACTCGTTAGAAATCATTAATTAGTTAGGAGTTAGTTTCAGTAATTAGGAGTTAATAAAATTCTACTTTAATCAGTAAAGCCTCCTCTTAAAAATTTCAAAGTTGATTAGTCTGGTTGATTCACTTCTGCTTGGTAACGCTTTAGAGCGGCTGCTTGGATTGCTTTAACTTCTTGACCATAATTAGCTTTTTTTTCACCTCTATCGCTCCCATCTATATTTATCTTGCCGAAATAAACTCCAGAGGGAAAATACGATGGACTTCCATCTAATCCTTTTCTGAGAAAAAGAATATATTTAGCATTTTTCACTAAAGGTTGATACTCGTGTAGCACGCGCATCTTGGGTTCAATATCCCCTTCCTCTTTTACAATAGCTGCCTGTTGACCAACTAGTATTTTTTTTGAATCAAGGGTTCCTTTTAATACTCTTGAAACCTTAAATTCCGTTTGAGAGATAGCCGAACTGAGATATCCTTCGCGATCCCTTTTAACAATTGCAGTACTTTGGGCAATACTTTGAGAAGGCTTACCAATTACAATCAAATCGGCTTTGTCAACCATTTCTTCAAGACTACGCGGAGCAACTATTTGACCTGGAGTTCGTAAAACTTGAAACCCCTCAATTTTCTCTGCTAATTTTGAAGTTCGATCGGGCGATCGAACAGGATTCTGAAGCTTAGAGTTTGCAACAGCCGTATTTGTAGCAAAATCGATACGAATTGCTAAACCAACAGCCGCTACCAACAATAATGATGCCGCTACCAAAAATGATTTTGACCGAATATTCTTCATAATTAGTTCCCCCATTTTGCCTAAAAATTGTCTCCCCATCTACCCATCCCTTGGATCTAAAACGGTAAAAACTGAAGCAAGACGGAACCAATACTGCCTACAAAGTCCATTAAAGTGGGTTTAGCTGGACGTACTTTTCCTTCTACAGGTGCTTGTATTTCTGCAATAAATACCTGTGCTGTTTGTAAACCAGTGGTGTTTTTCTGGGATGTAAACAGTTTCTCTGCAACTTGAGCATCTTGAAAAGCACCTTTGCTGTCTAACATATGATAGCGAGCAATACCGCGAGCCAAGTAAGCTCCTGCATAATCGGGTTTGACTGCGATCGCGCGATCGAAGTATTCTGTTGCTTGCTGTAAATTTCCTTTTTCTGCCGAAGCTACACCCCAAGCATAGAATTGCTGTGGATTGGCAATTTGTGATGTTACTCCAGTTGCTCCTTCTAAATTAGCGGTTTCTACATCGACATCTGTTAGCTGGGCATTTACAAGATAAGTATTTCTTAAATCGGTACCTACTAAATTTACACGGCTGAGTTTGGCACCGCTTAAATTAGCGCCAAATAACCCAGCACCGCTCAAGTTAGCATCGCGTAAATCGGCTCCGCTCAAGTTAGCACGACTGAGATTGGCACCGCTCAAATTAGCACCGCGTAAATCCGCTCCAGATAAATCGGACATTACCAAACCCGCATTACTCAAATCGCAGTTTGGACATTGCTTCGTTGCTAACAACTGTCTAACGTGTGCGGAATTTGCTGCTTGGGCTGCGGTGGTAAAGCTGAAACTTGAAATAAGTAGGATTGTAGCTATAACTTGATTTTTCATTTCTAATGGCTGGATAGTAGTATATTTTCCTGACTACCCAGCTTAACCCAGAAAAACTAATACCATCACTGACGATTTTCTCGGTATAAACTCTACTTATCAATACATATCGCTGGTATTGTACATTAAACTTAAAAATCTTAACTATTTGAGTTATCAGCTAATCCCGGTTAGGCTGATATTCATTTTTTGTATTTTTGCGCCATAACCCACAAAGTTTCGTTTTGTATACTTCCTGGCGTAGTTTGACTTATAGAAAATAAACCTATTTGCGAACACAAATGAAGGGTAAATGTTAAACCAATCGCTACCAAAAGCCTCTCACACATAATATCCCCCTGAGCAAACTATAAACGTATCCGTATTTTTGCCTTAGTTATAACTCATCTTTTTTAGAAAATAAGGGAAAACCGAATAAACATTAAGTGATTCAAGTCTTAAAATGAGGTGACTCTTGTCACGATAAAGGTTAATAAAGGTTAAAGGTTAAAGGTTAAAGGTTAAATTATTCTTAACTCCTAACTCCCAACTCCTAACTCCTAACTCCTAACTCCTAACTCCTAACTCCTAACTCCTAACTCCTAACTCCTAACTCCTAACTTCATTACCAATGCATCCGCAAAAACAGCGCCGAGGTTTGCTTTTAACTCTTGCTGCGATACTCACCGGAGCGACTCTTTTAGCTGGTGTGGGTATTTATGTAACATTGAAAAACGTTGAGAAACCGCTTTCGTCACCAACATCAGATACCTCAATCTTGCAGCCAGATTCACAAGCGCCAGTTGAAACAATTGCTCCGCCATCAGTAGAAAATTCTGCTCAATCAAATACAACCACAACAGAAATTAAACCAACACCGAACTTTAAAAATAAACCTGCTAAAAATCTTGGTGGAGTGAATTGGCAAGGAAAGAATCTGCGGGGAATGAATCTCAGTAAAGTTAATTTAGGCGGTGCTAATTTAAAAAATGCCGATTTAAGTGGTGTCGATTTAAGCGGCGCTAACCTTAGTGGAGCCAATCTAAGCAGTGCTAATTTTAGAAATGCTAATTTAAGAAACGCTGACTTAAGAGGTGCAAATCTGGGTGATGCAAACCTCCAACAAGCTAACCTCAACGGTGCATTGTTAGATGGTGCAAATCTCAATGGTACGGTTATGCCGTGACGGAGGGATGGGAGATGAAGTAGAGGGGGGAGAGGTGGTAGAGGGGGAAGAGGGGGTAGAAAATCAACTCCTAATTCCTCACTCCTAACTCTTAACTGGTAACTGTTCACTATATCTCTTGATAGAGATGAAGAATGTTCCAAGGGATTGATGAATAATTCTTTAATAAATGTAGAAATAAAGTAAGTAGGCAGCAATAAAGCAATATGTCAAAAAATGTAAATATATTGTTTTTCCGTATCTAATGCTCATTCACTGCGATCGCGGTGCAAGCGTAGCCTGATGCTCCATGTTCTATACCCGATAACAAGTACTTTTGTCTGACTGCTTTCAAAGTAACAATAAATTAATAAATAAGTGTTTTTTCTTAAAGGGTAAAGTAGATATGGTCATCGGTAATAACAAGCTGATACCACAGCATTAAGTATCTTAAGCTGTTAAAGAATTTCTAGAAACGTTCTAATCATTTATCAACGTAAGGAGAAAAAAATGGAAACAGAATACAAAGAGCCACAAAACGTTAATACCGCTTTACAAAACGAGATGCCAGCGTTAGACGGTACTAACCCCCAAACTTTAGCTAAACTACCACCTGCTGAAGATCCCAATCAATTGGAAATGGTTGGTGCAAAAATCTCTCAATTCTTAGCAGAGATTCCTGAAGACTTAAACAAGTTTTACAAGGCATACAAGACACCAATTATCGGACTTGCTGTATTCTTGGCATCGTTTGTTGCCTTAAGAGTAGTTTTAGCAATGCTAGCTGCGGTAAACGATATTCCTTTGATATCGCCTGTTTTTGAGTTAATTGGAATTGGATATTCTAGTTGGTTTGTTTTCCGCTATCTACTCAAAGCACCAACCAGAAAAGAATTAGCCGCAGAAATTGATTCGTTTAAGAAACAAGTTTTGGGTAAAAATAGTGCGGAATCTTTGAACTAAGTTTCTTGCTGTTTTTTGTAGAAATCTCTTAATCATTACAATAATTCTGTAAGCCCAGTTTCTTTAAGAAGCTGGGTTTTTAATTAGCGTGATTTTTTGCAAGTCACCCCGTCAGCGCCTATCTACAATATAATTGCTGGCTTGTGTGATAATATATACCTAATTAAAAATGGCAGCCACCTTCTATGAGTCAAATTCGACAACGCTTAGTAAATTTTACTCTCATTAGTTTCTTGTTAGGAAGTGTCTTTCATGCTTCTCCCGCACTGGGAGCCATTCTAACTAAACAAGAATTTACGGGCGATTTTACCTTGGTAGATTCTAGCCCTCTATTGGAGAACACTTTGCCTGAAAAAAGTGAATATTCAGGTTTTGTGGTTTATGAAGAGGACGGGACTTTACGCGATTGGGAGGTGAACGTCAACGAGCTAAACCTCAATTTGAATCCAGACCCTATTTCACCAGACCCTACTTTGCCAGATGCTCCTTTCCCAAATGAATCAACCCCAAACGTCAATTTCGAGCTTTCTTCTTTGTCGAATTGGAATTTAATAATTGACTTTGGAATCGCTTTTGATGCTCCTAGATATACCTTAGAAAGAACGTCTGGCTCCGAAATTAACTTTATTGGTGAAGTGGGACTCGCAGGGGGGTACTCTTATACAGATTCTACCGCCAAGATTATCCAGAGTTCTTCTAAGACTTCGGTTCCCGAACCCAGTACTATTCTAGCCACCATTCTGGCTAGCGGAGCGGGGGCTTCTCTTTTGAAAAGAAAGCGCCGCCCCTAAAAACCAAGGAGCGAAATAGCTGCCATGATAAACTTATACCAAAGTTAAGTAATTTTTACTTATATTTATATCTAATGAGAGAGAAAAATTAATACGTATTTAAGCTAAGCCACTTCTAACGATAGTATGCTGTTTGACATCTATTAACCTAATCTAGTTTTAGAAGTCAATTAATAAACTATTTTACAAGGAGCAGTAGTAATGGCTGATAAGAATAAAGCTGTAGATTCATCTGACCGCGTTCAAGAGGAAAAATACGATCGAGGTATAGTTCCTGCTGAAACTGCGGCTCGTAGAGAAAGAGAGAAAAACAATTACAAAGATACCCCTGATAAAGAACAAGACCCAAGTTTAGATACTTCTGAAGGTTATACAGTAGATAAAGAAGGCTTAGTAAATAACTATGCAGTTGAGCCGGAAATGTACTACGAAGAACCCGGTGATGCTAAAGCACAAGCAGAAGAAGAAGCTGCACAACGGGCTGAAGAACTTGAAGAAGTGAATGAAGATAAAGATGGTGATTTGACAATGGAAGCCGATACACGCGGTAAAGGTCCGGGTGTGATTTAATAGCCTTAAAAGAATCAAGAGTCAAAAATCAAGAATATTATCACCTTTTTGATTTTTGACTTCTGGTTTTTATTAGGGAATAGGGAGCAGGGAACGCCGGATCTGTTTGAAAAGTCTTTTAAAAAATAAATTATTTCAGCAATAATTAATATTAATTTTTACAAACCCGGTATCTCAAAGATACCGGGTTTCTATATTCTTACAAATAATTCAATTCGGTTTAAATTGTAAATGATTCCATTTCTGGTTGATGCCATTTATTTTGATAGCGTTCTGTAACTAAGGGTTGAACTACGAACTTAGGAGGAGAACCTTCTTTTACATCAATCCGAAGTCCTGAATAAGGTCTTCTTTTGTGGGAACCCGAACCGTTACGACCTACAAAAAGGTGCGATCGCGCTATTAATTTAGAAGATTTTTCGCCGTTTGTTGAGAATTCTGATAAATCGGCTCCTTCAGGGCGCTGTCGGCGCAAGCTATGTCCGCTACCTCCGCAGACAATCCAGTCGATGTTGGAGTCGGCATTACCTGTATCTAATGTTTCTATATGTTCCATGCAGTGGGCGTGTCCGTTTAAAACTAAATCTACTATGGGACGATTTTGAGTTAATGTTACCTCTTGAGCAACTTCGTTGAGTACGTTTCGGATGCGGCTGCGAACTGCGATCGTCTGGGCTTGTTCCCATTTGGTTGCTTCAGTTACGTAGGGAGGATGATGAAAATAAACTACTCGTCCCCGCACTTCGGAGGTATTCCAAGATTCGATTAAACGCTGTTTGAGCCATTCGAGTTGTTCGATATCGACAACTGTAATTCTAGGAGTATTTAATTGCTTATCAATATCGACAATCATTTCCTCGATTTGCGACAGCTTGGACTGTAAGTCATCGATTTGTTCGGCACCTCTGGGCTGATCTGGATTCAGTTTTTCGGAAGTTTCCCGTATTTGTTCTTGTTCTTGCTCTAACTCCGTGCGTCTTTTTTGTAACGATAAGCGATAAGCATATCCTTCTTTTGTATCTGGTAAAGGAAGCGGATCGTTAATAGTATTAGAATCTAAAGCAAAAAAATCTATTCCACCGTAGCGGAAAGTATAGTAACGATTGGGAAGACGGGTAAATTGCCCCGGTACGTAGCGGAGACATCTTCCCGTATCTGTTTTGGCGGTGTAGTATTCGTCTAAATGATAGGCTAATTCACCGGGGAACTTAAATTGAGCTAAATAATCTAAAAATGCTCGTGCAAATGCATCACCTTTGTAAGAACCGTGTCTGCCAACTTCAATATCTAATTTTGAAGGAATTAAGCGACGAAATGGTAAGGTTGTTGCGGATATCAAACCATATATAATCGGTAAGTCATAATAATCGTGGTTTCCAAGTACGGGCAATATAGGCATCTTGAAAACCATTCGATCGTAGGCAATTTTTTTGTAGTCTTCACCGCCGACAATAAGTTCTCGATAGGGTTTGATGAAGTTTTTCGGATAGTATTCGCTTGAACCCACTTGATAAACAACATCGCCGGTATGCAGCATAAACCGACAATCTTGATAATGAGGTAGCATTAGTTCGGCTACCTTTCTCATCGGGCTATGTCCTCGGTGCGAACCAGTACCGCTATCGCCTACTACTAGAAACGAAAATTCTACATCCGAGGCTTTATCATCATCTATAACCAAACTTGTTTGGTCAATATTTCTTTCCACAATTGCGGAGTCTCCCCACTTCACCCGCTGCTTCATCTTACGGATTTTATCGGTAATTGTAGGCTCGGATACGAATTTCAATGTGATTAACTCCTAAATTCTCAACTGACATTTTTGTGTAATAGTTGTTGTACCAAATTACTAATATCCTTTTATAAGGATGATTTCTTCTTTCTAGGGTGGGGTTTATTTTTTTTTATTTAAGTCCGTCGGCGATTCTCACCTCCCGTGTCATCAGTTGACTGGTTCGGAGCCTTCTTACTGGCAACCCATGACAGAAGTTAGGTGGCTTAAAGCAGAGCAAGGCGGAAATGCATTCCTAATCGGGAAGCTGGGAACGAGGAACCGCATCTTATTACCCTGGTTGAAATCCGCCAGTTAATTTTTAAAAATGGATGTAAATTTTGATTTAATCGCTGTGAATAAAAAAGTAAAATATCAGCCGCAAAAAATTAATTATTCTTTATAATTCGCAATTTATTTTTCCCCCTATTTTACCAGAAATTAACTCAGTAATTTGCTTTTGAGATGCAATTTGTAGCTTGCCTACATTTTACTGCGAAATATTTAATAAAAGTTCGTTAAGTAATGTAAAAAAACGCCTAAATTTACTTGACCTAAATTGTACAAATTAAGTTTTCAAGTCCCTGACTGCGGTAGTCTATATAAGGAATATATCTCCTGATTTTACAAATTGGTTTATGACATCAGTTGTTTCGAGTTCTATCACAACTATTCGCATCGGTTCTCGTAAAAGCCAGCTCGCTCTCATCCAAACGAACTGGGTACAGGAACAACTTTCGCTCAAGTTTCCTAATATCAAGTTTGAAGTTCACACCATGTCCACCAAGGGTGACAAAATATTGGATGTGGCATTAGCGAAGATTGGTGACAAAGCACTTTTCACCAAAGAATTGGAAACGGGAATGATGAATCGGGAGATTGACTTTGCAGTTCATTCTCTGAAGGATTTACCTACTCGTTTACCATCCGGATTGGGTTTAGCAACGATTACCGAACGAGAAAACCCGGCAGATGCTTTGGTTGTGCATGAAAAGCACAAAGATAAACAAATCGATACCTTACCTGAAGGGGCGGTTATCGGTACATCTTCTTTACGACGCTTGGCGCAATTGCGGCATCATTTCCCTCACTTCGAGTTTAAAGATGTACGCGGTAATTTAAACACGCGATTAGCCAAACTTGACTCCGGAGAATACGACGCTTTAATCTTGGCAGCAGCAGGATTGGAACGTTTGGGAATGCCAGAGCGCATTCATCAAGTTATTCCCTCACATATTTCCCTTCACGCAGTCGGACAAGGTGCATTGGGCATCGAATGCCTTTCCGACAACAAAGAATTGATATCCTTGCTCAAAGAACTCGAACATCCCCAAACTCGCGATCGCTGTCTTGCAGAGAGAGCTTTTCTACGGGAATTAGAAGGTGGTTGTCAAGTACCTATCGGGGTAAATACCGAAATTAACGGTGATGAACTTACTTTAACGGGAATAGTCGCCAGCATCGATGGTACAAAGCGCGTTCAAGACACCGTATCTGGTTCGAGATCCGAGCCGGAGAAATTGGGAACCCTATTAGCGCAGCGTTTGCGCGAACAAGGAGCGCAGGAAATCTTAGAGGAGATTTTCGCTACTGTTGGGCGCGGGTAATCAGTTAGCAGTGAGCAGTTGTATTAGTAGGGTGTGTTATGGCGCGATCGATAATTCCAGATTGTGACTAAATATATTGGTTTCGCGCCTAACGCACCGTTTTAATACTAATTTGATGGTGCGTTGCGCTCAGCCACAACACACCCTACTCTAATATTTTTACTCTTAACTGATAAACCACACCTACAACATGAATACTGCTCACTGATAACTGCTCACTAGTCACTGATAACTGTTAACTGGTCACTGATTGCTGATAACTTATAACTGACAACCGATAACTGAATAACTGAAATGCGGATTCTATTTGTGGCAGCGGAAGCGGCTCCGGTGGCGAAAGTTGGCGGAATGGGTGATGTTGTGGGTGCATTACCGAAGATATTGCGGAAAATGGGGCATGATGTACGGATTTTCATGCCTTACTACGGTTTTCTGCCGGACAAGATGGAAATTCCTGACGAACCAGTTTGGAAGGGATCAGCCATGTTCAATGATTTTGCGGTTTACGAATCGGTGCTTCCTACTACTGATGTTCCTTTGTATTTATTTGGACATCCGGCTTTTGACCCGCGCAAAGTTTATGGTGGTGATGATGAAGATTGGCGCTTCACTTTCTTTGCTAATGGTGCTGCCGAGTTTTGCTGGAACTACTGGAAACCTGAGATAGTTCACTGTCACGATTGGCACACGGGAATGCTTCCGGTGTGGCTGAGTCAAACGCCCGATATCAGTACCGTATTTACGATTCACAACTTAGCTTATCAAGGTCCTTGGCGCTGGTATTTAGAGAAAATTACCTGGTGTCCGTGGTATATGCAGGGACACAACACGATGGCGGCTGCGGTACAGTTTGCCGATCGCGTAACTACTGTTTCTCCAACTTATGCCGAGCAAATCAAGACGGCTGATTATGGTGAAACTTTAGAGGGATTGCTGTCATTTATTAGCGGTAAATTATCGGGTATTGTCAATGGTATAGATACCGAAGTTTACAACCCCGAAACAGACAAATATATTGAAGAGAAATTCAGTAGTGATAGTTTAGGGAAACGCAAGCCGAATAAAATCGCTTTACAGGAAGAATTGGGATTAGAAGTTAATAAAAATACCTTTTTAATTGGGATGGTATCCCGTTTGGTGGAACAGAAAGGTATCGATCTAATGTTGCAGGTTCTCGATAAATTTTTATCTTATACAGATGCTCAGTTTATAGTTTTGGGAACGGGCGATCGCAATTACGAAACCCAACTGTGGCAAATGGCATCTCGTTTTCCCGGACGCATGGCAAGCTATATACTTTATAACGATGCTTTAGCTCGTCGCATTTACGCTGGTAGCGATGCATTCTTAATGCCCAGTCGTTTTGAACCCTGCGGTATCAGTCAAATGCTCGCAATGCGCTACGGTTGCGTGCCTATCGTGCGCCGTACAGGGGGATTGGTAGATACAGTATCGCATCACGACCCCACGAACAAAGCAGGTACGGGTTATTGTTTCGATCGCTACGAAGCATTGGATCAATATACCTGTATGGTGCGAGCTTGGGAAGGCTTCCGCTTCAAACCGCAATGGCAGGAATTGCAGCAACGTGGCATGAGTCAGAACTTTAGTTGGAATCTTTCAGCTAAAAAGTATGTAAATTTGTATCGTTCGATGTTGGGTTTACCTGAAGAGGAAGAAAAGAAAGAAAAAGATGTGGCTGTGAAGTAGTCGCCGTCACCCGCTTATGGGTGCGGCTATCGTAACGAAGCCCGCCTGCGCGGGCTATGAAATTGGGGTTTTTAGCCTATGCAGGTGGGCTTTGTAATTGTAGTTCCCCACCCTTCTAGTATTGTGTCCCATTAGTTTTGAAGGGTAATAAAGGTTCGTAGTAAGCGCTGTCTTCGCTCCGGATTTAGGGAACCGAAGCGCTTACTACGAACCAGCCAGAATTAATAGGACAGACTACTAGTACTCCTTTTCATTAATTCCGACGGGTTCTACGTGCCGACTTTAAACCCAAATCCGGAGCGAAGACAGCACTTACTACGAACTTGACATATATGTCCCCCGAACAAACTGGGAGAATGAATCGCGTGCTTGACTATCGCACCGATTTTTATTCTGTGGGTGTAACTTTCTATGAAATGCTTACCGGGCGATTACCTTTTCAAAATAGCGATCCTTTAGAGTTAATTCACTCTCATATTGCTAAGCAACCCGTTACAATTCAAGAATTAAATCCAGAAGTTCCTAACGCGATCGCCAATGTAGTAGAAAAGCTGATGGCGAAAAATGCTGAAGATCGCTATCAAACAGCTAAAGGACTTCTAGCCGATTTAGAGCTATGTCGCGAACAGTTGGAAATGACAGGAACAATTATCGAGTTCCAACCGGGAAGATTGGATGTATTAAGTCAGTTACTTATTCCTCAAAAGCTTTACGGTAGAGAGATTCAAGTCAATCAACTTCTAGATGCTTTCGAGAGAGTCAGCAAAGGAAGCCGCGAACTGATGCTAGTTTCTGGCTATTCGGGAATTGGTAAATCATCCGTAGTTTATGAAGTTAATAAACCCATCACCCAGAAGCGCGGTTACTTTATTAGCGGTAAATTTGACCAATTCAAGCGCAATATTCCTTACGGTTCATTAATTCAGGCTTTAAGTAGCTTGATGCAACAGCTACTTACAGAAAGTAATGCTCAGCTTAAACAATGGCGCAGCAAAATATTAACTGCTGTTGGTGTCAACGGGCAAGTAATTATTGATGTAATTCCGGAAGTGGAACCGATCGTCGGTAAACAATCAGAAGTACCAGAACTGGGTGGAACAGAAGCACAAAACCGTTTTAATCGCGTTTTTACCGAGTTCATCAACGTTTTTGCTCAAAAAGAACATCCCTTAGTAATTTTTCTCGATGACTTACAATGGGCGGATTCTGCAACATTGAAATTAATGCAAATATTGACTGCTGAATCCGAAACAAAATATTTGCTGTTGATTGGGGCTTATCGAGATCATGAAGTTAGCCCAACTCATCCTTTAATTCAAACTTTAGAAGAAATAGAGAAACATAACGCGATCGTTCATAACATTGTTTTAGAACCACTTGAGATTGCAGATGTAACTCAATTGATTGCTGAAACTTTAAATGATAATACAGACAAAATTAATACGTTATACCAATTCTGTATGAGACTGCGCTGAATCGCTCTCAGCCTGGAAGGCTGGAGCTACACTTACAAAGCCCACCTGCGTGGGCTGAATTAAGCGCATCTTTATGAAGAAATAGTATTAGCTGAATTAATTTGTAATAAAACTGGTAGCAATCCCTTTTTCATCACTCAATTACTACAAACACTTTACCAGGAAAATCTTTTAAAATTCGATTTTACTCCCTTTTCTTCCGTAACGAATAAAGAGAAAAATCAAGGAATGTGGAAGTGGGATATTGAAGAAATCCAAGCTATCGGAATTACTGATAAAAGTGTAGTAGAGTTGGTGGCTAATCGGATTGAAAAGCTACCGGAATCTACACAGCAAGTGTTACAACTAGCCGCTTGTATTGGAGATAAATTTACACTTGATGTGCTATCAATTGTTAATCAAAAATCTCTTGTCACTAC
Source organism: Rivularia sp. (in: cyanobacteria) (assembly GCA_965234645.1). GTDB lineage: Bacteria > Cyanobacteriota > Cyanobacteriia > Cyanobacteriales > Nostocaceae > Rivularia. The sequence goes on from OZ248344.1 coordinate 3,929,714, forward strand.
TGCTAAGGGATTAGATGCAGCATTGCAAGCAGGGCTAATTTTACCTTTGAGCGAAGCTTACAAGATTCCTTTAGTATTTGATGAAAATATAGAAAGCTATGATAATGATACAAATTATCAACAATTTTATAAAATAAATTTAAAATCTAATATTGCTAGAGTTGGTTATAGATTTTTACATGACCGCGTACAGCAAGCAGCTTACTCATTCATTCCTGAGTCAGAAAAACAAGCAACCCAAGAAGCAATTTATAAAGAAGATTCTTACATACTCCGCGAACAACCTAAATCGGTTTTATGCGCTCCCATTTTCTACCAAGGTAAATTCACCGGAATTATTTACTTGGAAAACAATCAAGTCACTGGTGCATTTACAAACTCGCGCTTGGAAATTCTTAAACTACTTACCTCACAAGCTGCGATCGCGATCGAAAATGCTCGTCTTTACGCTGGAGAACAAGAAAAGTCACACCAGTTACGGGAATCTTTGCAAACGCTCCAGCAAACCCAAGCTCAATTAGTACAAACAGAAAAAATCTCTTCTTTGGGACAATTAGTAACAGGTGTTGCTCACGAAGTTAATAATCCCGTTGGTTTTATTGCGGGTAACTTATCTATTGCCAATCAGTATATCGAAGATTTACTGCAACTGTTAAATCTTTACCAGGCTAATGTACCCTCCCCACCAGAAGAAATTGAAACTTTCCAAGAAGAAATCGACTTAGATTATCTCCTAGAAGATTTACCCAAAATGATAACTTCTATGGAATTAGGAACCGAGCGGATTCGCGATATCATGCAGTCTTTGCGGAATTTCTCCCGTACTGATAGCGCTGAGAAAAAGCCGGTTAACGTTCACGAAGGCATCGAAACAACTTTGATGATTTTACAACATCGCTTGAAAGCGAATTCACAACGCCCCACAGTTGAAATTGTCAAAAAGGATGAAAAATTACCGCCAGTCCAGTGTTATTCCGGTCAACTCAACCAAGCATTTATGAACTTATTCGCAAACGCCATTGATGCTTTAGACGAATCCAACGAAGGCAAAACTTACGCAGAGATTGAGAAAAACAAGAACGTTATTACCATCCGTACTTCAGCAGACGAAGATAAAGTTACCATTCGTATTGCAGATAACGGTCCAGGAATGACACAAGAAGTCAGAAGTAAACTATTCAATGCATTCTTCACCACCAAACCGGAAGGAAAAGGAACGGGTTTAGGGCTATCAATTAGCCATCAAATAGTTACAGAAACTCATGATGGCAACTTATACTGCCTTTCCTCTCCCGGAAATGGTGCGGAATTTGTAATTGAATTGCCGTTGGAAGAAGACAGTGAGCAGTGAGGAGTCAGGAGTGAGGAGTTAGGAATTAAGAAAGCGGAGGGAGCGGAGGAAGCGGAGGAAGCGGAGGGAGAAAATAAATAATTAGTTTTCTTGTAAAAAAATAATTGCTTCCCCTGCCCCCTCTGCCTCCTCTGCCTCCTCTACCCTCTCTCCCCCCTCTACCCCCTCTACCCCCTCTTACTCAGCTTCCCCTAAAAAAGCTCGGACAATTTCTAAAATCCTCTCGGAAGCACGCCCATCTCCGAAGGGATTGATTGCGTTTGCCATTGTTTCGTAAGCTGCCGGATTGCTTAATAGTTGTACTGCACTAGCTACAATTGTCTGGGTATCGGTTCCTACAAGCTTTGCCGTACCTGCGTTTACTGCTTCTGGTCTTTCTGTTGTTTCTCTAAGCACTAATACTGGTTTTCCTAAACTGGGGGCTTCTTCTTGCAACCCTCCTGAGTCTGTAAGTAATAAGTGCGATCGCATTATTGCCCCGACTAGTTGAGCGTAGTCTAGGGGTTCTGTCAAGAAGATTCGGGGATGATTCCCTAACATTGCCTGCAATGGTTCTCTTACCGTAGGATTGCGGTGTAATGGTAGCAATAAAGCAGTATCGGGAAATTTATCTAATACTTGTAAGAAGCTTTGAGCAATGCTTTGCAACGGTTCTCCCCAATTCTCTCTGCGGTGAACTGTAGCTAAAATAACTCGATGATTATCCCATTCCAAACCCGGTACGTTACAGGGAGGTTCGCTTTTCGCTACATTTAGCAGCGCATCAATTACGGTGTTTCCCGTCATGTGGACTTCCCCTAACACCCCAGAGCGCTGCAAATTCTCTGTAGCCAAAGGTGTAGGTGCAAAATGTAGCTGTGCAATTTGAGAAATTAAGCGTCGGTTGGCTTCTTCTGGATAAGGATTAAATATATTATCAGTTCTTAACCCAGCTTCTACATGACCGATAGGAATTTTTTTATAAAAAGCTGCTAAAGCTGCTGCAAAAGCTGTTGTTGTATCTCCCTGTACTAAAATTAAACTGGGTTCGCTTTCCTTAAATAACTCTTGCAACCCACGCAAGCTACGACAGGTAATATCGCTCAGAGATTGTTTTGGCTGCATAATCTCCAAATCGCGATCGGCTTTTAAATTGAACAATCCCATCACCTGTTCAACCATCTCGCGATGCTGTCCGGTTAAAATCACCTGAGTCTCCAAGCCTTCACAAGCTTGAAAGGTTTGAATCACCGGAGCCAGCTTAATCGCTTCGGGACGAGTACCTAAGATAATACAAACTCGCTTCATAATTAGTCATAAGTCACTAGTTAATAGTCAATAGTCATTACCATAAGGTGATTCGTCAATAGCATATTGTCACAAAACCATACATTTTAATCTGATGGGAATTGGGGATGGGGGAGAGGGGGGAGAGGGGGGAGAGGGGGCAGGGGAAGCAATTATTTTTTTTACAAGAAAACTAATTATTTATTTTCTCCCTCCGCTTCCTCCGCTTCCTCCGCTCCCTCCGCTTTCCTAACTCCTCACTCCTCACTCCTAACTCCTCACTCCTCACTCCTAACTCCTAACTCTTCCCTACTCCCTACTCCCCGTAAAAATGAAAAAACCCGGTTTAACCGGGCAGTTGCATTAATTGTCGAATTTAGCTTTGATGGCTATAAACTAAGATCGCAAATTAAAGAGTTTCTACTTCACAAGTCAAAGGACAAGCAGCATAAACACTTGCCTTTAATTGCTCCTCTTCTCCATGCAACCAGCTTAACCATTTAACTTCTGTAGGATGAACGCCTCGAAGTGTTAACACCCCAGCAGCTACTACTACTGCCATAACGTTAAACATAATCAAGCTACCTGCTACAACCAAAACTGCGCTCGCAGGCATTACAGATTGCAGAACAAGAGACAGCAAACATCCAACCGTAGCCATTAAAACCACTAAAGGAAAACCGACAACCAACAAGCATACTGCCAGTGTAAATGTCCAGATTAAAAAGCTTTTTATCATTAATATTGAGTAGGTTTTTCCCATATCAGTCGATTGTGATAAAGCCATTATTTTTCCTCCAAGAGTACAATATATAGTTTGAAATCAGCGCGATTATTTATTAAATCCCCAGGGGATCAACATATTTAACTTGCATAGAAACCAAGTATATATAAGTTGGCTATGAAAATGAGCATTTGTTTAATAAACTTTACAGTTAATATTTTGTAATTTTGTATTGTTATTTATTTGTGAATTATATAGTTAGCTTGTTTTTATCATCTATCGAAAGGCATACGAGCTAACACGAACTAAATAATTAATACTTTAGATAGAAGGCTTTAATCTAGTTTGCTTAACATTTCGTATTAAAATACTATCTGATTCTAATAAACTTAATTTTTTTTTAATAAATGCGAATACATTAATACTATAGAATCTGATTTTCTTTTGAGGGGAATAGGGAGTAGGGAGTAGGAAGTAGAAAGGAGTTTTTGATTTTGGATTGAAAGAGTTAGGAGTGAGGAGTTAGGAATTAGGAATTAGTTGTAAAAATATTTGTAGCGATCGCCGAACAGCTCCCTTGTTATTTTCGATATGGCGAAAAATGCCTCATTACTCGATTTCCCTACTCCCTTCTTAGTTGTTAATTTTTTTAATAGAAATAACAATATTCAAAACAACTGTACTATAACTGTCATATTAAAACTTATAAGTCTTTTTTTGCATCTCAAAGTATTGGTGTTATGCCTAAACGCTTATTAATAGTTGAATCTCCTGGTAAAGTTAAAAAGTTGAGTAAAATTCTGGGAAGTGAATGGATCGTTCGCGCTAGTTGCGGTCATATTCGAGAACTCAGCAATGAAGGTGAGGATTCTTTGGGCTTTACTATGGATGGCAATAAGGTGCGGTGCCGCTACATTCCGCGCAGTCAGCAAGCGAAGGAGACTATTAGTAAGTTAAAAGCTGCGGTTAACCAGGTAAACGAAGTAATTTTAGCTACAGACCCCGATCGAGAAGGCGAAACGATCGCTTGGCATCTCAAGGAAGCTTTGGGGTTAAGGGAGCCGAAACGGGTTGTTTATACGGAGATTACGGAAGCTGCTGTACGGGCTGCTGTAGCCAAACCCAGAAAGCTTGATGCTAATTTGGTTGGTGCTGGATTGTGCCGAGATTGTTTGGATAAATTAGTTGGTTATAAGGGAAGTCCGTTAGTTTGGGCTTTGAATAATGGTGCAAAAAGTGTCGGAAGGGTTCAGAGCGCGACTCTACATTTAATTTGTCAGCGCGAGAGAGAAATTCTCGCTTTTGTACCGTCAGATTATTGGAGCGTTTGGGTAGATTATGTTGAAGGGTTCCGCGCTTTTTATAAGGGAACGATCAATTCTACTCCCGATACAGCAGAGCAAGACGATCGTCTTAATGATGACACAGTAATTAAGAAATCAGAAACCAGCGAATCCACTCGCGTACTTTCGGAAGCTGAAGCCGAACGTTTAGTAACGGAAGCGCGAAATCATCCCCATCAAATTGTGCAATACGAAGGAAAAATTAGCAGTCGTCAACCACCTCCACCTTTTATTACTTCTACGCTGCAACAAGCTGCTGGTTCGAGGTTGAAGTTTGCACCGGAAAAAACCATGCAGGTAGCGCAAAAGCTGTATGAAGCTGGTTTAATTACTTATATGCGGACGGATTCGGTCATGTTGAGTCCGGAGTTCTGTGCTGACGTGCGTAAGTGGTTGGAGCAAAACGATCCGCAGAATTTACCTAATAAAACGGCAACATATCGCAGTAACAAAACCGCTCAGGAAGCTCACGAAGCGATTCGTCCTACTAACGTATTTCGTCCTTCGGTGGAGTTGCGAGTTGAACTTTTACCAGACGAGTTTAATTTGTATGTATTGATATGGAAAAGAGCGGTTGCTTCCCAATGTCGTCCCGCTCAACTTCGTAAAACTCTGGTAATCATTAAATCCGGCGAGATACTTTGGCAAGCTAGAGGACAAATAGTAGAGTTTCTCGGCTATGCTAAATACTGGGCAAATTTAAGTAAAGATACGCTTTTACCCAACTTGCAGCAAGGGCAAATACTAACTTTAGAAAATGCCGGACACGATAAGAAACAAACTCAACCACCACCAAGATACAGCGAACCGAAGTTAGTTCAGTTGATGGAGCGTAAAGGAATTGGTCGTCCGAGTACTTATTCTCCGACGATCGCAACTTTGAAAAAACGCGGTTATGTAGAATTAACAAAAGCGATTTTACAGCCGACAACTTTAGGACTAGAGGTAGATGACTTTTTACAGAAAGCTTTACCAGATTTATTGAAAACAGAATTTACTGCCCAAATGGAGGATGCGCTCGATAGCATTGCTTCGGGAAAAGAACCTTGGCAGAAATATCTCACAAATTGGAATCAAGATTACTTTGCACCAGCTTTAGTAAAAGCGAAAACTGTACCCGTACCTGCGTCGAATGGGAAGAATAAAACCGTAGCAGAAGGGAAATATGATAAATCCAGAACTCGCTGTCCCGAATGCAACAATCATCTAGCAAAAATTAAGAGCAGCAAAGTTAAAAAGAAATATTTTCTCAAATGCGTCAGCGGTTGCGAAAACGTGGTTTTATTTTGGAGCGATTACGAGAAAAAGTGGCGATCGCCAAATTCGCCAAATTCGCCAAATTCTGCATCAGAAAAAACTAAACCCGCTCAAAAACCTCCAGGAAAAGTTACCAAGTATCCCTGCCCTGTATGTAAGAAACCTTTGGAAGAATACGGTTATACGAAAGACGGACAAAAGAAAACTATGTTGAGGTGTAGTGATTCCAAGTCACGGCAAGATAGCAAGCATAAAGAAGCGGTTTATTTTAATACTGCAAAAGGTTGGTGGAGTCCGAAGTTTGGGAATTTATAATAATGTCTGTATTTTTTCCCCGTCAATAATGTAGAGACGCGATATATCGCGTCTCTACAAGGGTTTCTGGTTTTTACAGATTTTCCTAGATATAAAATACAAAATAACAATTCAAACTATCAAGAAATAAAACTAAAGGCTTGACTTTTGTTCGTTTCTCGTTGCTGCTGCAAGCGTTCTTGCCATCTCAATACTCTTTCCCATCTTTGTTGGGGAGAACTCAATTTCTGAGCGAGAATCTTCTCAACTATTGGCGTAAATATTCCTTCAATTTCGCTAAATACTTCTAAGGGATTTTTACCGTAAATCGCAGGGATAAATGGAATTTTACCCACAATCCTATCTTGATGTTCCGATTCAAAAGCTTCGACTTCTGGAAACTGATTGAGACATTTATTCAAAACGTAAACTACGGGAATTCCCAATTCTTCATCAATAGCGCGGATATCTTCAGAAATTGCGATCGCATCGGGAGTCGCTTCTACAACCACAACCACCACATTCGCACCAATGGGCAAACCAAATCTACCGGAATCCTCACCACCACCGCAGTCGAGAACTATAATCCCGTTAGTACATAAAGCCAACCAAGCTTTTAAGGGGTTTAACGTTGCGTGAGAACAACGAGTAGAATAAAGTTCTTCCATCCTCATCGCACTGGTTCCTACCGATATCAGCGCCAGTTTTTCATCAAGGGATTTTGCGTACTTTTGGGTAAAAGAGTCCGGTGGTTCAACCGAAAACTTCTTAACTCGATCGAATGGAGTACCGTAAAATTCGCGGTAGGTTTGCTCGGAATTCAGTTCCTGAAACTTGTAAAAATCCGGCTCCGCTTGAGCGATCGATAGAAGTTGCTTTAATTCTTCTTCCCCGTATCCCAAATAATGAGCAGTAAGATAGCGCGAAAGCGATCTATTAGAATCTGCATCCGCTACGATTGTAGCTTTATCCAACTTTCTCAAACTTTGGATTAAACCGAGCGAAGTAAAAGTCTTACCAGTTCCACCTTTACCCATCAAAGCTATGACAAGTTCTTGATTAGAAGATGCATTAGCTGTATTCATAGACATTGCGATATCTTAATGCTGAAGAAATATTTGTTTCAGTGACAATGATAATCATTCCGAATCAGATAAACAAGTGGTATGCAGCAAAATAAAACGAATACTAATTATAAATTCATGTTAGAAAGACTACTTTTGAGCAAAGCATTACGTATTATCTTTATTGTTTTTACCGTATCATTTTATGGCTGTAACAACTCCAATAATTCAAGTAACACTTCCTCGTACACAACAACTGTAAATACCACTACAGTTCAAAAAGATTTACCGCAAGTAGTGGCAACTACAAGTGTTTTATGCGACTTAACAAAACAAATTGCTAAGGAAACGATTAATCTTAACTGTTTAACTTCACCATCAATTAATCCTAAACTTTATCAGCCAACACCAGCAGACCAGCAAGCCATAAATCAAGCAAAATTAATTATTTTTAACGGTTACAATTTAGAACCCGGATTAGAAAAATTTATTCTTGCAAGTAAAAATTCTGCACCTAAAATTCCCGTAGCGAAAATTGCCGTACCTACACCATTAATGGTAACTAGAAACGGTCGGAAAGTTGCCGATCCTTACGTATGGCACAACGCTAAAAACGCTATCAAAATGGTAGATGCGATCGGTATTAATTTAGCCAAAACAATACCGGAAAATGCCGAAATTTATCAGAGTAATACTAAAAAAATCAAAAATCAACTCTTACAGTTAGATAGTTGGATAAAAACCAGAATTGACAGCATTCCTGAAAGGAAGCGTACCTTAGTCACAACTAATAATGCAATGGCTTATTACGTTCGTGCTTATGGCTTGAATTTGCCAGCAACCTTGAGATTTATCAGCCCTACAGAACAAACATCAGATACAAAAGTTAAAATATTAGCTAAAACATTAGAAAAAACTCAAGTACCCACAATTTTTGCCCAGCCTACAATTAGTCCTCAATTAATCAAATCTGTAGCAGAAAAAGCACAGATAAATATATCCGAAAGACAGCTTTTTGCTGAAAATCTTGGTGTACCCGGAAGCGAAGCAGACACTTATCAAAAGATGATGGTAGCCAACACCCGCACAATTTTAGAAGGCTTAGAAGGGACTTATTTGATTTTTGATAAATAGGAAATTGGGATAGGGAGTTAGGAGTTAGGAGTTAGGAGTTAGGAGTTAAGAATTCAAAATCTATAAATAGTTATTGATAATTGATAAAGCGGCGCTTTGTTACCGCGTCTACACAAGCAAAACCCCTCCGGGTTCACCACTCCCCTCAACGCGGGGAACCCGCGCACGGGGGTGGATTCACCGCCTGCGCGGGTTGTAAATTAATTAGTCCACGCAGGTGGACTTCGCCTTTGTAGCTGCGGTTTCAACCGCCGAATACTCTTTAACTTCTAATTCCTAACTCCTAACTCCCAACTTCTAACTCCTAACTTTCCTCACCATCCCCAACTACCGGGAATCCCTTTAAATGGTCCAACGATATCTTTAGTTACCCAACCACCGTAAAAGTTTCCCGGTTGCGGTTCGACTTTTTCGCCATCCACGTAGCAAGCATCCATTACGTGAGCGTAAAAAGCTACATAATCTTTCATCGATTCAAAAGCTTCTGTAGGGTTAGTGTAATACCAGCCGACATTCTGCGCTTCTTTATCGCCAACTTTTAGGGTGTAATAACTAGCACGCCCTTTCCATTCACAAAAACTAGATTGCGGTGTTGGGATTAAATATTCCATTTTGATGTCTTCGGGTGGAATATAGTAATTGGGAGGATGACTGGTTTCTAAAACGCGCTTTGCTGTCTTGGTGTCTGCAATGGTTTCACCGTTAAAAATAATTTGAATATGTTTATCGGTATCTTGTAAAACAGCAGGGCGGGGATAATCCCATACTGATTCTTGTCCGGGTTGGGGTTCTATGGGTTGAGGTCTGCTAAACATTTTATACTTGGGAATATATTTTTGGGAAAGATTTATCTTTTAGAATTTTACAAAATAAATCATCTTTCAAAGTTAACTTATAAGGCAATTTGTACATAGTAAAGTCTATTATTATAACTTACCCAATCAATATGAAAATCAGGCACTTCAGATTGCTTCTTTATATCGCACTAACTATAATTATTTTATTGGTATTTAAATAATAATCTTAGGAGCTAACTTTTTCGCATCTTTTTGCGCTTGTTTTGTGTAAACTAACTGCCAACTCACCAATCCAAATCCCGATCGCAATCTTCAATAGGAGTAGCCAACCCTTCTTTAATAGATTCTCGCATTTGGGGGATAGATAATAAGTAAAGAGTTTCCTGAATCGCAGACCAGTCTTTTTCCGCTACCAGAATTGCATTACCGCGATCGCCTTCAATAATAATAGGTTTACCCTGTGCTGCTACTTGGTCAATGAGGTTTTGTAAATTATTTTGAGCATCATTTACGGGAAGCGAAGACATGATAATTTTTCTAACTCGTTGTAACTCTACTCTAGCTTACAAAATTGACGTTTTTTAGCGCCACGAAAATACGAGTTCGATCTGCTTGCAGCAACGCTGAACGCGATCGCGATTAATCAAAAGCCAAGAGCCTAAAAGATGTCTATTTGTTATGATTCAATATTTCTTTATTTCTAGTAATTCGGTTTGCGCTTACTGTGCGCGATCGCAATAACCCAAATTACTTCTTCAAGTTCAGTATAAAAAATCAGATAGGGAAAACGGTGGATAATATAACGGCGTATTCCTTCAATTCTGTATGGAGTCCCTAAATTAGGGTTTTGCTGAATTTTAAGAACAACCTTTTCTACTTCAGATAGTAAATCCAGCCCCAAGCCTAATTGTTGAGCTTCATAGTAAGCTATTGCAGCATCAAGCTCTTTACGAGCTTCGGTATGGATAACAATAAACTTCACGAATATTTTTCTCGTAACTCAGAAAAAACTTGAGATGACGGTTCTCCGATAGCTGTTTTGCGATTAATATCCTCTAATCGCTGGGTTAATTCTTTATCCCAAGCAACTTCTAGATTATCATCTATATTCTCATCTAAAGAATGAATTAAAAAATAGGCAATTTCAGCACGCTCTTTTGTAGAAAGCTGAGAAAGTTCGAGTTTAAGTTTTTCCGCAGTTTCACTCATGCTTTAAAATCTCCTTAATAATTCTAATTATATGCATTTTTATTTATAAATAAAGCGGGCATCTTTGCCCGCTTTAGTAAAGAAATTGAATTTTACATTTTCATTTAATCCAAAATCCAAAACAAAAGCATCCGTTGTTAAAATCTGAAATCTAAAATCTAAAATTGAATTAACGGAATAAATCAGGATTCAATCTGTTACCGGATTGAGTTGGTTTAGACTGAGGAGTAGTTTTCTTAACGTTTCGCAGTAGGTTGCCGCTGCCACCATCTTTCTTATCTAAGAATGGTTTTAGCTGAATGGCATCTCTAGATACTACCTTCTTACCATTACCAAGTAAGGTTCTACCTAAGTTAACTGCGTCTTCTAACCCACCACCCCTGTAAGTGTTAACGCCGATGGTTGACTGTCCGCTGTCTGCTGAAACCAAGTTTTGGAAAACGTCGTTGCGTACTTGGTAAGCGTCTCTACCGGGAGGAACTGTTAGTACTAATTGACAAGCGGGGTTAGCTTCGGTAGTTACGCACAAAACGTCATATCCATTTAAGCTTGAGGTGCGAAGTTCTAGTAAACCTTGTGGACGATAGGTTTCTAAGCGCTGAGCGATGGTAGCGCAACGTCTTTGGGCATCCCAACCACCACCCAAAGCTTGAGGAGTAGCCCATGCAAAGTATTGGTTTGGTTGACTTTGAGGAGAATACATCACGCTATAGCTACCGTTATCCATTTGGCAGCTAAACCGAGTTGCGGTATCAACGGTTTGTGAGGAGCTACTTGTTCCGGTTGTGGTTGATGTACCCGTCGGGGTTGATGTGCGGGTTCTGGTTGTGGTTGAAGTACCAGTTGGGGTTGTGGTAGTACCGCTTCCGGTTGTGGGTACTACAACGGCATCGTCTGAGGAGTCGTATTGTGCCATTGCAGGGCTATTACCGAATAGTACGGATAATGCCAAACCGCTTAGAAATACAAGCTTTAAAGATCCAGATGACATGAATCATCCTCCAGTGAAAGTTATTGGGAGTTTCTTTGTTGTAGTGACGAAGATTTTTGGTAAATGATTCGCGAGTTTCTCGATCGTGTAGCACTTATGTAACTGGCATACTATCTTAAGTTTGTAGTAAGGACTTTAGTCCTTGGATGAGGGGGCTAAAGCCCTTACTACGAACATTAGCTATCTTCTTGAGGCTTTTTCTCCCCTTCTTCTTTTTTATCTTCGTCGTCTTTTTTATCTTTCTCTTCTCTTTCTTTCATTATTTGCTTGACTTTATCTTTAATTTTTTGATGCGGTGCTACTCCTTCGTAAGCGTAACGATTGTAACCGTTGGTGGTAATCAAGGTTTCTAAGTAACGCACTCTTTCACCGCCTCCGGGGTGGGTTGATAACCATACTGGAGGAGCGTTTTTCTGTTCTTTTTTCATTGTCACCATTAAGTTACGCAAGCCGTCAGCAGCGTAACCACTGGCTACGATTAATCTTGTCCCCAGTCGATCTGCTTGACGCTCCATGTCGCGGCTGTAGTCGAAGGTGAGTATTCTACCGACGGTTCCGCCTAGAGGAACATACTGAGTGACGTTGGATATTAAGTTGGCTTGAGTTACTAGTTGAAATCCGTGGGAAAGTACTGCGTGAGATAATTCGTGTCCAATTAATCCGGCTATTTCTGCTTCCGAATTTGTTTTAGCGATCGCACCTGCGTTAAGAAAAACTTTTCCGCCGGGTAAGGCGAAGGCGTTGAGGCTTTCTTCGGGTATGACGAAGAATTCGTATTCAAATTCACTACGTCCGGCGATTTTAGCGAGTTTTTGTCCGATATCGTTAATATATGCGTTTACTTCTTTGTCTTCGATTAATTCCATCCCTTTTTTGGCTTGTTTGGCTACCGAACGACCTACGCCTTTTTCACCTTTTAACAGCATCATGGTAGAGTCGAGGGCGGAAAAGGGACCGAGCAGACTTCCTGTGGCAGCATAACCCACAACACCCGTGATGATGTTGGCGATCGCGTTTCCTCTAGTTTCTCTACGGATATAAGAGGTGTATTTGTTTAGTTTCTCGTCTGCAATTTGGGTAAATTCGGACGCTTGGGGATTTTCGGGGTTGAGCAAGGCAAATTGACGCGCTGCCAAAGAAGCTTGCATCCATTTTTTCTCGTCTGAAAGAGCATCTACTCTTGCTTTTACCAATTCTGCTTGGTTGGGATAAAGCGATGTTGCTCTTTCTAATATTTCTAAAGCTTTTTCTGATTCACCGTATTTTTTCAGTGCTTGAGCGTATTTTATATTGCCGGGAATAAATTCTGGATAGTTTTCTACTAAAAGTTTTAACGGTACTAAAGTTTTAGTTTGTAAATCGCTGATGATTCCCGCTTGCCCTTCCCTCCAATAAACTTTACCTGCGGGAGATAATTGTGCGGGGTTTACTATTGCTTCTTTCGGTGGTTGGATATCGGATGCATTTGCAAAAGGCTCTTTGGCTTGGCGATATATTTTTTGCGCTGCGGCTATCTTTCCCGCTTGGTAAAGCTTGTCTGCTTCGATCAGTTTTTTCTGACGGGCTATTTCTTCGGGAGTTGGCTTATCTTCTTGTGCTTTTTCTGATTCTGGTTTTTCTGATTCTGGTTTTTCTGATTCCGGTTTCTTATCAGTATCCGGAGTCTCTTTTTGGGGAGTTTCGATTATTACAGCAGGTTTTTCCGCTGCCGTGATTGCAGGAGATTGAGTCAGGATAATAAAAACAGAAGTGCCTAGTGAGAATAACACCCACTGGGCGGCGAGTATCAATGACTTCCATTGACGTTTCATAGCAAGCTTTTTATGCGAGGAAATTTCTATATCTAGTCTAAGAATGATAGCAATTTCACGCAAAGTTATCTTGGTGATTTTAAGCGTGCTTTATCAGTAATTTAATTTAAAAATATTTTTTAAGCAAAAATACTGTAATTCATGATAATATCTATATGGTGGAAAAGGTACGCCCATTTATACCTTTAAAATCAATAATTTGAATGGTTTTATGACGATTAACTCATTCAAATCTTTGATTTATAAATATTATTTCCTACTTTACATAGCAAAACGTTTCAAAGATAAGCCAGGTGTTTCGGTAGGTGAAGGAGTTGGTGTTACTTGCACCTCGTCAGATGCAGGCACGGAAGCTTGGGGAGTCAATTCAATTTGGGCTTCGGGTGTGGGAATTGCCGGAGCTTGGGGAGTTATTTCAATTTCAGTTTCAGGTGTGGGAGTTGCCGGAGCTTGGGGAGTTATTTCAATTTCAGTTTCAGGTGTTGGAGACGCGGAAGCTTGAGGAGTTGGCTGAATTTGGGCTTCGGGTGTTGGAGTTGGTTGTGGTACAGCAGTTGGTTGAATTTGGGCTTCTGGTGTTGGAGTTGGTTGTGGTGAAAAATTTGGTTGAATTTCAGCTTCGAGGTTTAGAGAAGGGGAAGTAGGTACGGTTAAATAATAGCTGCTGTTTTCTACTGGGGTTTGTGCAGGTGTTGTGGGAACTACGACGCTGCTATCCTTCGTTTGTACGGGTGAAGGAGTTGGCTTGGGTGATAAAAACTCATCTTCGATCGCAGGTGTGTTAGGTGAAGAAGGAGTTTGGGGTTGGGGTTTTTGTTGCTTATCTCCTGATTCTGGTAAAGAAGTTTCGGGATTTGGGTTGTCTTCGTCGTTTTCTTCATCTTTAACTCCGGATGTTGGAGGTAAAGGTGTGGGAGTCGTATCTTCTTTTTCTTTTAGTGGGGGTGTTGGAGGTAAAGGTGTAGGAGTCGTATCTACTTTTTCTTTATCTGGTGATGGTGATTCGGATGTTGGAGGTAAAGATGTGGGAGTCGTATCTACTTTTTCTTTATCCTTAACTATAGGAGTTTTAGGAGTGGGTTTAATATCTTGCTTTGAAGGTTTAGGTTTAGCTTCTACTGGTACAGATGGAACTTTATTACTATCAGCTTCTGATTGAGAAGGTTTCGGAGTAGGTTGAACTTTATTATTTTTATTATTCGGATACCTATCGTTAAAAAATGGAAAAGGAAAAAAAATAGGTTGAGTTTTAGTACCTTCTTTTTTAGGCATAGAAGGTGAAAATACTTGTGGATCTGATTTGATATTAGCTTTAGGCGTTGTAGAGGGATTTATTTTTTGTGTAGTAGTTGCCTCTGTAGTCACGGGTTGACTGCCATTCGTCGATCTAGATTGTAAAAAGTTCAATCCGAAAACTCCCAAACCAAAGCCAATACCCATTAAACCAACCAATCCTAAAGATTGAACTAGGGGAGGGCGGGTTTTGCGAATAGTTGATGGTAAAGTGACGGGTGGCGCATCGTGAACTACGGAAGTGTTTGGTAGTATGAATATCGGTGATTTGAGAGCAATTAATGCGGCTGCTGCTGTTTGATAGCGCTGACTAAAATGATGGCGCACCATACCCGTTAAAACTTCGGCTAATAAGTCGCTGACATTCGCCGAATCTCGCCAAATCAATTCGCCAGTATTGGGATCGAATGGCAATTCACGAGGAGATTTTCCAGTTAAGGCTTGAATACCAAGCATCCCTACCGCATAAACATCGCTACATAATCTTGGTTTACCATTAGCTTGTTCGTCTGGCATATAACCGGGAGTACCGATGATCAAAGTTGAATTGACATCGCCTTGTTGGTTTTTCGCCAAACCCTTGATTTCTTTAACTGCACCAAAATCAATCAGCACAATTTTACCGTCTTCACGACGGCGCATAATATTCCGCAATTTGATATCGCGGTGAATTACATTATTCTCGTGGACAAAACTTAATACTTCTAGTATTTCCTGTAAAAGCTTTATTACCTTTTCTTCGCTTAATCGATGACGCGGCTTGATTTCTTTTGTTAAATCGTGTCCATCAACAAATTCTTGAACCAAATAAAATTCATCATTTTCTTCAAAATGCGCGAACATTTCAGGAATTTGTTTGTGTCCCTTACCCAAACGGTAGAGTACTTGTGCTTCGCGATCGAACAACTTTTTCGCAATCTGCAAAATTGTGTTATTGGAATGCCGAGTTTTGAGTTGTTTGACTACACATTTAGGATTTCCCGGTAAATCCATATCTACCGCAAGATAGGTGACACTAAATCCACCGCGTCCCAGTTCTTTAAGAATTTTGTAGCGATTACGGAGAATCGTGTCTGTGAGCATCAGCTTAACCTGTTAGCAATTGACAATGCCCTTAATATTGACAAAAGACATTTTTAATTTCAGTTCGCATAATGACTAATATCGTAACTCTTGCCGAACAATTATAAACTTACTCGTAAGAGGAGACTGTCGTTAAGGAACTCTTCAATTTCTAAACTGTAATCCTATATTGAATTTTTGAATTTATTCTATCGTGTTTTATCTTAAAAGGGGAAAGGGCTTCTCCCTGCACTGAATAATAACCCTCAAATATCAATCGTATAACCAGTTACTTGCATCTTAATACATTTCTTGCTTATTTTCTTAGAAGTTTTGCAGCATTGATTATGTATAAAAAATTATATTTCCGGTTTATAAAGTTGGCATTTTGGGCATTTTTTCATTTAAATTACTTATAGTTAGAGAAATACTAGTTACACAGAGGAATTTAAAAGCACCGTATTCAGGAGGGATAATTTTATATAACTTAATTACCTTAGTTAAGTTGAATGTGTTTGAAAATAGTAGAAGAATTGCAAATGCCTTTGTTCTCTTATTTTAAGTTAATCTAATTAATATAGATAAAAATTATATCCTAAAATATTTAGCTTTGATGATATAGCGTTTTCATCTTTTGCGCTGTAAAATCTGCCAGAAGATAGATTGCGAAGCTTGCGTTTGAGTAATAGCAATTTAACTTTTCATCACCGCATCCAATAACTTATCCCCACCGAATCTAATTACATCCGTACAGGGTAAACCAGTTTCCGCTTCTACCTGGGAAATTGCTTGCTTCGCCGCCGCTTCATCAAAATTACGAGTATTCAAAGCAATGCCAGCTACAGGTACCGACGCAAAAGCACCCGCACCGCACGCAACGATTTCATATAATTTAACTACTTCAGCTAAAGGCGGAATTGGTACTCCTTCAATTACCTCTTTTTGTCCGAGACGATGTACCAAAATCAACTGAGTAGGTTGAGAACCGCGTATCAAAGGTAACGTCGCCGTGGAACTGGGATGGAGTAAAGAACCCTGCCCTTCAACGTGTAAAATATCGTAGTTTTTGCCGTAACGCATCACTAGCTGTTCCACCGCACCCGCAGCGAAATCGACTCGCACGGCATCCAAAGCTACACCATCACCTTCCAACATTAAACCCGTTTGTCCCGTGGCAAGGAACTTAGTACGCATACCCCGCAACCGCGACGAACGATTTAACTCTAAACTTGCGGACATTTTTCCAACCCCCATATCGGTTCCCACAGTCAACACCCGCTTACAGTGAAGATTTCTCGCTGCCAAGGTACAAACACCGATATTTGATGGCTCTTTACGCACATCCCAAATTAATTGCCCCGGCTTTAATAAAGTCTTTAATTCTGGACTATTACTCAAGGGAGTATGCAAACCATTCATAATTGACATTCCCGCCACCAAGGCATCTTTGATTTCACGCCAATAATCATCCGGTAAACTACCGCCTTTAGGAGCAATACCAATTACTAAAACCTGTGGTTTAAAGGCGATCGCATCTTTTACAGAAGCAACAATGGGCACGTCGCGTTTTATACCCGTCAACTCCGGTAAAGACTGTCCCGGACAATCGCGATCGATCGCAACAACTATCGGCGCATCGCTGTAGCGTAATAAAGATAACCCTGTTTTACCATGAGTTCCGCGAATTCCCTCATGTAATAGAATGGCAATTTTTTGATTAAGCGGCAGACGCACTCAGTTGTACTCCCAATCCTGGTAAGTTATTTGGTAAAATTTTACCTTCTTCAATTGTTGCACCCGTAAAGGGATCGTCAATTAAATTCAGGTGACTATCTAAATCTAAATAATCGGCTAATGGTGCCAGCTGTGCCAAAGCGGTATTGGCGATCGCGCTGTCGGAATAGCAGCCAAACATTACCTGTAAGTTACAAGCACGGGCTACGTGTATCATCCGCATCGCTTCGGTTAACCCCCCAGATTTCATCAACTTGATATTAACACCGTCGGCGCATTCCGCTAGATAGGGAATATCAACACTAGTAAAGCAGCTTTCATCAACAAAAATAGGTATAGGAGATGACTTTTTTAATTTTACTAAACTTTGTTCTTGTCCCCGTGGTAAAGGCTGCTCTAGATACTTTACACCCATATCGGCAAGTATAAAAGACATATGCTGGGCATCTTTTAAACTCCAACCGCCATTAGCATCCACATATAAATCAGGTGCTGGCGCTTCTTCCCTTACTGCCGAGAGCATTTTTTTATCTGCTTCAATACCATCAGGGCTGCCCAACTTGACTTTTAACATTTTGACATCCATGAATTGCAGCCAATCCCTTACCCTAGCTCTTGCCCCTTGGGGAGAATTAATCCCAATAGTCACCGAAACCGGCGCGATCGCACTTCGATCGAGTCCCCACATTTGCCACAGAGGCAACCCCGCACATTTACCCATCCAATCGTGCAGGGCGATGTCTAAAGCCGCCTTGGCAGCGGAAGGAATTTGTGCTTTTATTAACAATTGTTCTACTTGCTGACGTTGCGAGGGATGTAATTTTAGTAAACTGGGGGCAATTTGTAATATAGATTCTTGAATAATATCGGTAGATTGCGGATAATTACCTACATTAAAAGGTGATGCTTCTCCCCAACCTTCAATATCATCTGAGGATACCTTTACCCATACATTCGTTGTTTTAGCAGTGGTACCGCGACTAATTGTTAAAGGAAAGCGTTTATTTACGGTAAATGTTTCTAACTGTATTTGCATGATTGAGAATTAATGAAAATACCCTATTTATTTACTTTATTATGAACGGGTTTTAATCGTAAATAATATTTTTTTTGAACGCAAAGGTACGCGGAGTTTTAGCGCAAAGTTTCGCAGAGAATAAAAGACTCTATTAATATTTACTTTTGGTGAAAATTGCTCATAAATCGTTTAATAAATCATACCTTTAACCTTTAACCTTAATCTTATGTCTAATTTAAAAAAGTGGAAGATTTTACAATCAAATATGGTATTAAATCATCCTTGGTGTAAAGTTAGGCAAGATGAAATAGAACTACCCAACGGAAAAGTAATTGATGATTATTTTGTTCATCTTAGACCAGATGTGGCGATAATTTTACCAATTACTAGTAATAGAGAAGTTGTTTTTGTCAGGCAGTACAGACACGCGATCGGTGATTTCTTTATCGAACTTCCCGCAGGTGGTTTTAATCCGGAACAAGAAAGCGGTGAATTTGCAGCTGTCAGGGAACTGGAAGAGGAAACTGGTTATATTGCTTCAAAAGTTAAGAAGATAGGAATGATTTATGATAAACCGAGTAAAGATACGAATCAATTACATTTATTTATAGCTGAAAATGTGAAGAAAACGGGAAAAATCAAGTTAGATATTACTGAAGAAATCGAAGTTATTTTAATTCCTGTAGATGCGGTTTTAGAAAAAATAGTTAAAGGTGAAATTTCTGTTGCAGGTACGGTGTCAGCTTTATTTTTAGGTTTGAATTTGATTAAGTAAATTGGGCATTTGAGATAGAAATTAACTTTAATAAAACTTACGCAACTGCAACGAGTTGTTAAGCATCCTAGTAGTTGATTGCATTAAATTTGACAGGTTCGTAGTAAGGGCTTAAGCCCCTCCGGAAAAGCGAGGTTCGTAGTTGGGAATGCGCGTCTTCAAGCCCATTGACATGAGGACTAAAGTCCTTACTACGAACCTTTATTACCCTTCATAGTTTATGTGGCTCCATACTAGATTAGATCCCCCCAACCCCCCGATAAATTGGGGGGCTTCGCCTAAGTTCTACTTAAAACCCGATATGTGACATAATATACAATATAATTAAGACTTTTTGTTATTTATTTGACAGAAAAATAAACAATAAGCTATAAGTTTGTTAAAATAAATTTTCTGTTGTCTGAAATATTACAAGGTAATCAACTATGTCTGAGTTTAAAGATAGAATCATCAATATTAAGGACGCAAAGTCTCAAAGCGCTCTTTTCAACACTGATGATATGGATAAAATGTTCGTTGGTGGTGGTAAAAGCGATCGCATAAGGTTTGTTGGTGACGAGTTTGCGAATTTGGTAGGTAAAGAGATCAAATCAAGTCAGATTAAGCCTTTATTGAGTGAAGTTATTGACGATGGTGTCGGTGGCGTTAAATTAGAAAGTATTTCGCTTGATAGTTTTACTCTTGCTATAAACGGTAATGCTTCTACTACCGATCGCATAAAATTTACTGGTGAACTGGTAAAAGATACTATTACTGGTATTGCTGGAGGATTTATTGATATTAAGAATAGAAAATCCCAAATCGGTATCTTTGAGTTTAACCGTTATGACAATAATAAGGATAGCTTTTTCCTCGGTGGTGGCGCATCAGATAAGAGTATAGTTTCCGATGAATTTAACGATTTAGTAAGTGGAAGCAGACTTAGCGAAAACGATGTTCGGGGTTTATATGATGCTGCAATAGGTGGTGGTATCGATGGCGTTACATTACTTTTTGATGGTGGTTCATCTTCTAACTTTACCCTTGGACTTAATGCTAATGCCGGAACGCAAGATATTATTATTTTCAGCGAAAATCTTGTTTCAACCTAATGATTCAATCATATAGAATGTATTGCGAATATAAAAGAAAAGTTAGGGCGATGACGAGACAGGGGAATAGATAACAATCTAAAACAAATGCATCTACTATTAAAATCTAATATATAATTTTTAACTCCGGTGGTTTTAATTCCTAACTCCTTTACCTCCGCCACTGTTGCAAAATATAGTTATAAAAAGCTTCTTTCTCTACTTCTTCCATTACAGAAATTTTTCGTCCTCCAGAAACTATTTTTGTTTTGCCTTGACTTTTACCATCGGTAATAATTTCTGTATCTATTTCTTTTAATTTAAAAAATTCTGGACGAGCTAAATAAGCTGTTGCTAATACATCCCAAAAATAATAATCTTGAGGAATTACTAAGGCATAACATTGTCCGGCTAAATCTGATATGGGATAGTTTCTTTGTTTGCCCATTTTTTGCACAATTTCCGATGTAACCGGGACGTTATTGGTAATATCTAAAGGACACATAATTATATCAATTTGAGTATCCCATACTTTTGCTACCGAAACCGGGTCCCAGTAAGCATTCCACTCTGCCGAACCATCTTGTCCCGGTTCCCAGTTTTTCTCGACGTTACCGGGTACGTTTAACGCTCCTCCCATCCAGACAATTTGTTTGATATTCGCTTCGATATCGGGTGCTTTTTGCAATGCCGTGGCAATATTTGTTAAAGGTCCGGTTGCCATTATTGTTACGGGTTCGTCAGCTTGTTGCAGTGTTTTTACTGTAAAATCTTCACCAGGTTCTGCAATCAAAGGTGTAGTTATAGTTTCGCGTTGATTGAGTATGGGAAAATGATCTACTACATAGGAATCGCGGCGGTAAAGATTGGGAAATGGATTGATACCGCGCACTTTACTTTCTGCAACCGGAATATCGGAAAATCCCATTAAATCGAGAATTTTACGTGTGGCGTTAACCGCAGGTTGTGCGTAACAATCAGCCGCAGTCACAACTACACCAAGCGGTTGAACGTTATCCATTGTCATCAATAGCATGGTTGCTAAATAATCATCCACACCGCCATCATGATCCATTAATACGAGTTGTTTTGACATAAATACCTGGCGGTTGAAACCGCTGCTACACAAGCGAAACCCACCTGCGTGGGTTATAAACACAATGTCTTGAGTTGTATCATATTTAGGGGGATTTTGAACTAGAAATAATTCACAAAAACAAAAATATGAGTAATACCATTAATGAACCAGCTATAGTTGCTGAGTTGACGGAATTATATATGAGGTATGAAACGGCTTTATGTAGTAATGATACCGTCGTGCTGGATAATTTTTTCTGGGATTGTGCGGATGTGGTTCGGTTTGGATTAAATGAAAATCTGTATGGTGCGGAAGATATCCGGGCTTTTCGCAATTCTCGTCCGGGTTTTAAATTAGAGCGAGAAATATTAAACTTGAAAGTGGTAACTTTTGGTGAAAATAGTGCGGCAGTTACTTTAGAATTTCGCCGATTAATAAATAATGCAGAGCGTCGGGGTAGACAAAGCCAAATGTGGCAGCGTTTTCCACAAGGTTGGAAAGTTGTTTCGGCTCATGTTTCTTTTTTACATTCTGTAAAATAGTTGGGTTTATTTGTGCTGACTTACTTAACCTTGTAGTAAAAACTTTAGTTGTCCAAGAAGAGAAACTAAAGTCCTTACTACGAACCTATTATTAGGTAGGATTAAATGGTAAAGAGGAATGGTGCAAATCTATAAGCAGCTTTCCATCGTTGTTTCTGCGGTAGCCGAAAGTATATTCTACTTTGGTTTCTTTTCCAGTATTAGCATCAGTAAAATAGTAATTTCCCATAGTTACGGCATCGCTACAACCAACGCTGACTCCTGCGTTTTCAAACCTGACTTTACTCCAAGGTTGAAGCGCAAACCCTTTATCTTCAGCAATTTTACCTTTAACGAAGTAGGATATAGCATCTTCTTCTGTTAAACGAAACTGTCCTTCTGAAGCTTTTGTTGGTTTAAATAATACCTTACCTTCGTCATAACCATATAATGTATCAACAGTATTTGCTGCTACGGCTTTATAGTCTCCTTTATTCTTGTATTCCTTACCAATAGCAACGATCGCATTAGCCCAGGTATCTTGAGCATTAATGACATCTTTTTCAGTAATACAATTATTTGAAGCTTGTGTATCGGCATTGTTAGCTGAAGATGCATTCTCAGCGCAAGAAGTAGCTAAGATACCTGCTGGAATCAATAAGACGGCTAATGCTGCCAATTTAAATAATTTCATCATCTTTTTTTTGCCCCTAAAATCTGCTCAAAGTCTGTAAATCTCAAAGAAAATACTTAGATTAAATATTTTCCAGCCATCATCATAACTTAAGATAAATATACTGCCATTAAAAAAATTATGGTTATCATAAATAAAAACCAATGTCTGTGTGATTAATTCTTATAGGTTTGTAGTAAGGACTTTAGTCCTCTTATCAAAGGGTTAAAGCCCTCACTACGAGCCTTGATTACCGTTCCCAGTTATTGAAAAATTAGTTGCTGCTGGTTTAGTGGAAGCGATAATTTTTCCTTGAGATATAACGTAGCGGGGTTTATTGCGAATACGAATAGCGTCGTAAGCATCGTGTTCATCTAACACAATCAAAGATGCAGGTTTCCCAATTTCTATACCGTATTTATCTTCTAAATTTAATGTTTTAGCTGCATTACTTGTAACCATTTGATAACAAGCATCAACTTCTTCACGCCCCGTCATGTGACAAATATGCACTCCCATATGAGCCACATCTAACATACTTCCCGTGCCCAAGCTGTACCAGGGATCTTGAACGCAATCATGACCAAAACTGACGTTTAAGCCATTTTGCCATAGTTCCTTAACGCGGGTGACTCCTCGGCGCTTCGGGTAAGTATCAGCACGTCCCTGCAAGGTAATATTAATCAAAGGGTTGGCAATAAAATTAATTTGAGCGCGTTGCAGAAAACCCATTAATTTATAAGCATAGGCATTATTATAAGAACCAAAAGCAGTGGTATGACTTGCCGTAACGCGACTACCGATTTTTGTATGAATAGCCTCAGCCGCAACAACTTCTAAAAACCGCGACTGCTCGTCATCAATTTCGTCACAATGAATATCAATTAAGCGATCGTATTTTTGTGCTAATTCAAATACTCGTTTTACCGATCGCACACCATCTTCCCGCATCAATTCATAATGGGGAATTCCTCCCACCGCATCCGCATTCATTTCCAGGGCTTTTTCCAACAAAATCTCGTTTTGCGAATCCGAGTAAATCCCGTCTTGGGGAAATGCAACTACCTGCACCGTCATCCAATCCTTAACTTCATCGCGCAATTCTAATAAAGCCTGTAGTGCAATTAGCTGCGGCTCGCTGACATCTGCGTGAGTTCTGACAAATAATATACCTTGAGCCGCTTGTTGCTTCAACATTGTTAAAGCGCGATTTTTCACATCTTCGATGGTGATTTCACGTTTGCGATCGCCCCAAATTTGAATTCCCTCAAACAAAGTCCCACTCTCATTCCAACGGGGTTCACCCGCAGTTAAAACCGAATCTAAATGAATGTGCGATTCAACAAAAGGGGGTGAAACTAACTTTTCTGATAAATCGAGTTCCTGACGAGCAGATTCGGTCAAATTAGGAGAAATAGCAGTAATTTGACCATCTTTAATGCCAATATCAACAGGTTCGCTTTCCGTATTAAATGAAACTAATCTACCCCGACGTAGAATTAAATCACATTTATTCATAGTTTTTATTAAATATTATATGAGGGAGATGGGGAGATGGGGGAGAGGAGACAAGGAGACAAGGAGACAAGGAGACAAGGAGACAAGGAGATGGGGAGGTAATATTTATTTATTATTAACTCTTAACTCTTAACTCTTAACTCCTCACTCCTAACTCCTAACTCCTAACTCCTTACCCTCTCTCTTGCAAGAATTTATCAAATGTATCTCGATCTGGTAGCGAAGGTTGTGCGCCGGATTTGGTTGCTGCTAATGCACCTGCTGCACTACCCCAAACTACGGCTTCATGTAAGGAAAGTCTTTCGGAAAGTGCTGCTGCTAAACCACCATTGAAAGCGTCTCCGGCGGCTGTGGTGTCAACAGTTTTTACTGAAAATGCTGGTGTAAAAAAGCTTTCTGTTTCAGTGGCACAATAAACGCCTTTTGCGCCAAGTTTGACGATCGCGCATTTCACGCCTTTGTGTAACAAAACTTCGGCTGCTTTCTTTGCTGAGTCTTCGTCATTTACTGGAAAACCTACTAATTGTGCTGCTTCGATTTCATTTGGTGTCAGAATATCTACTAACGGGTAAAGTTCTTTTGGTAACTCTTTTTGTGCTGGTGCGGGGTCGAGAATGACTTTTACTCCTGCTTTTTGTGCTTCATTTGCTGCTGCGATCGCGGCTGATATGGGAATTTCTAATTGTAATAACAGAGCTTGCTTTCGGGGTAATAAACGCGACAGTCTTTCAACATCTTCTGCACCGACGCGCCCGTTGGCACCGGGAATGACGACAATTTGATTTTCCCCGGCATCATCTACAGTAATAATTGCAACACCAGAACTTACTGTTTCGTCAACAAATACGTTATCTGTATTTACACCAGCCGTTTGCAGGTATTGGATAAGTTCTTCACTAAAGCTTTGTTTACCAACACGTCCGACAATTTCCGTAGAAATGCCTAATTTTTTCAGTGCTACTGCTTGATTAGCACCTTTACCACCGGGCGCTTTGAAAAAATCGTATCCTAACAACGTTTCGCCAGCGATCGGTAAACGAGGTGCTGTTGCTACCAAGTCTATATTAATGCTACCGAAGACGATAATACTCATAAGGATTTTGGATTTTAACAACGGATGCGTTTATTTTGGATTTTAGATTTTGGATTGGAATTAGGAGTTAAGAGTTAGGAGTTAGGAGTTAATAATAAATAAATATTATCTCCCCATCTCCCCATCCCCTTGTCCCCTTGTCCCCTTGTCCCCCCATCCTCTCATCTCCTGTTGGGAACTTTAAAATCTATTGTATTGTCAATTAAACGAGATTTAACTGTTCTGAATTTTTCAGTTTATCATCTTTTCAGTTCTCCGATCTTCTGCCGTAAATCAAATTACAATAGTTAATTCCGATCTATTCAATCACCTGTATACTTAATACTTTAAGTTGTTATCATCTATTTAACTCATGAAAAAACTATTTTTAGCTAGTTCGATTTTTCTAGTATTTGCCGGATGGGGATTAGAGCAAATAAAAAGTGTTAACGCTCAACCTGCTTCTGTAGTTATTCAAACACAAAAGCAAGTTGCTAAAACTCAGAGTGCAAAAGTTCCTCAATTAGAAGTTATTAGTACGGGGACTGGTAATAAAGAGAAATTACGTTTTACACCAAAAGTTGGTGCCAAACAAACTATAAATGTCACTTTGAGTAAAGACACTTTAATGTCTATTGGTGAATTTAAAATGCCAAGGGCAAAGTTACCAGCTTATATTATTACTTTAGATTCTACTGTTACCAAAGTAGAACCAAATGGAGATATTTATTATGATATTGCTTATTCTAATGTAAATATTAAAGGTGATGCTCAAACCCGCCCAGAACTAATTAGAGTTATCAGTAAGCAAATAGGACAATTAGAAAACTTTAAGGGTTCTGCTGTCATAGATAATCAAGGAAGAACTAAAAAACTTAATTACGTAATTCCAAAAACAGTAGATGTAAATATCAAGTTTCTCGTCGAACAATTATCTAATTCCTTACAGCAATTATCTTCACCAGTTCCTGAAGTAGCTGTAGGAACGGGTGCTAAATGGCGAGTTAATTCTGAAGCAGACATTAACGGTATTAGTCTCAAACAAACTACTACTTATGAATTAGTAAATGTCAAAGATAATGTCGCTAATTTGAATGTTAATTTACAGCAACAAGAAAAATCACCTCAAGTAATTGACTATCCCGGATTGCCTTTAGACGGTATTTTGACTCTACAAACATTTAAAGGTAACGCCAAAGGAAAAGCTACGATACAGCTTGATAAAGTTATGCCAGTAAGCTCTCAATTAACCTTGCTTGCCGATAGTGTATATATTGGTAAAAACGTTAATACTTTAGAAGAAACTCCCATGACTTCTAAGTTAACAATGGATATGAATATTCAAGGGAAATAATTAACGGGATAACAAAATAATAATGTAGAGACGTAGCACTGCTACGTCTTTTTTCATGTAGCGTTCCCACCTATTTTTTAGATATACAATAATTTTTTTAACGATAAGTTATTTGTTATCTTTCACATTTATGGAGACGTTGCAGTGCAACGTCTCTACATTTTTCGTTTCCACACCACAATTCCCACACCAAATAATGCTAAACCCCATATAGGAGATGCTTCGGAAACTGATTTTACTTGGCTGGTAACTGTTACATTTTTATCAAGTGCATCACCAGTAGAATATACATAATTAAAAGCTTCCTTATCATCAAGTACGCTAGCGCGTAAAAATAACCCACTCCAACGTGCAACAGTTTCTACCGCCACATCTTGAGGTATTGTTGGTGTATTAGAATCTGGTATCGGACCATCAGGGTTATTAGTATTAGTAATACCGTAGTGATTTGCACCTGAAATGCTAATTAAAGCTTTGGGTGGATTTTGAATGTTGTCGTAGGTTTTCTCGGCTCGGAAAGGAAGGGCTATACCATCGCGGGTTCCCTGTATCAATGCGGTAGGAATTCCAGAATTGTTAATGGGGATAAATTCGTCTGTGGCTTGGTTGCGAAGGTTTGCACCAAAAAAGATTCCTGCAACTAATTCGTCAGGTTGCTCAAACGAGCCTTCGCATAAAACTGGCTGCACACAAAGGTTTGCGATCGCACTTAATCCTACAGCACCCCCTGCGGAATGACCTAATAAACCGAGTTTCTCTGTATTCACAATGCTATTTACAGGTGAAGCAGAATTAGAATTTTCTATCTTTATCTGCGCGAGAACATCATTTATTTGGGAAGTTTCCGGTAAAAGCCCATTAAATCCGAATTGCGGTAAAGACTTGGGATGATTCGGCACAACTACTACAAAACCATAGCGAGCGACAATGCTGGCATATTCAGAATAACTTGATTTATCGACATTAGCGCCTTGCAATAACAAAGCAACGGGAAAGGAATTTTTACTAGTTGTTAAATTTTTAGGTTTGGGAAAATATATATCAGCTAAATCGTTATTTCCAGAGATAGTTGTACTGTAACTTCCGAAATCTTGATAAATAGGTGCGGGGTTGAAGTTGGCTGCTTTAGCTGTTTGTACCGTACCCGAAACAATCAATGCTGCACTAGCAGATGCTATTGATAATGCTTTAAGCTTCGTCACTATTAATTACTCCTGGTGTAAGTATTTTTATCTAAACTAGCTGTAAGATTAGCTAATTATTTTTTAATAAACAAGTGATTTTATCGAAAAATTACAATGCTAATTGATATGAGTAAGATGTCCACACTACAGTTTAAATTTAAGATATTACCTATTTAATAGAAGTAAATTGCTAAATCAAAATATCTAAAATTAACCAATGAAAAATACGATTCAAGATTTATAATAATTACTTTCGTATTTTGTATATTCTATTATTGCAGCGATTAACAATATTATTAATAATATAAATCGGCAAATATATGTATCTAAATTAGCCGCAAGATACAAATTATCATACAGGGAGAATTACTAAAATGCCTTTTCGGATATTAAGTCTGGATGGTGGAGGGGTTAGGGGAATTGTTGCGGCGAAAATGTTAGCGAAAATTGAAAAGCAAATTAATCAACCGTTAAATGAGTACTTTGACTTAATCGTCGGAACTTCTACAGGCTCTATTGTAGCAGCAGCGATCGCAACGGGACGCAGCAGTGAAGAAATTGTTGAATTTTTCCAAAATAAAAGCTCAATTATCTTTCCCTATCAAAGTCTTTTTTCTTTAAAGCGAATTCCTTTAATATTAAAATACGGTATATCTGCTCCTAAGTATTCCGATCGAGGTTTAATACAAGTTTTACGAGGTGCTTTAGGGGAAACAAGACTGTTTGATATTGGTACTTCGCCACGGCTATTAGTAGTATCTTATGACACGATCGAACGCAATCCAATTATTTTTAAAAGCTGGCGACCAGATAAAGCATATGGTAACGTTCCATTATGGGAAGTATGTGTTTCTTCAGCATCAGCACCTACTTATTTTCCAGCACATAAATTAGATAAAAGAGTTATTGGCAATGTCAAAGATGCAAGTATAAATACGATTTTTTTTAGCAATAACGAATCTACCGTTGATGCCGTATATGAAAATGCCGAAATTAGAATTACTGACGGTAGAGGTAGCGGACAAACTCGGATTATTAAAAATTATATTGGTGCAATTAGAAAAGCAACTGTAAGCCCTGCTTGGGATAGAATTCCCGATAAAAGTTCAACTTATTCAATTAAAACTATATATTCTGCAATCGACGGTGGAGTTGCTGCAAATAATCCTTCGAGTTGCGGTGTTGCAGAAGCATTACGCTTTGGTTATTCCAGTAAAGAAATCGCAGTGCTTTCCATCGGCACTGGAGATAGAACCCGAATCATTCCTTTTCAAGAAGCACAAAGTTGGGGTTTAATACAATGGGCGCGTCCAATTGTAAGCGTATTATTTGATGCTTCTTCCGATATTTACGAGTATATTAGCAAGCAAATAGTTAACGATCGCCTTTTACGTTTGCAATTTAATCTTGATAAGTATTTGACTGGTAAACCTTTAAGCGATGATTTAGATGACGCAAGCGAAGAAAATATTAATAACTTACTTGAAGCCGCAGATGTTTATATGAATCTACCCGAAGTCAAAGCTGGAGTCGAAAGGTTTTTAAGTAGTTAGGAATTAGGAGTTATTAGTTAGGAGTTAGGAGTTAGGAGTTAGGAGTTAGGAGTTAGGAGTTAGGAGTTAGGAGTTAGGAGTTAGAAGTTATTCCAATCTTACACCTTTAACCTTTAACCTTTAACCTTTAACCTTTAACCTTTAACCTTACCTAACGCATCCCCCGATTCAACGTCAAACCAGTGAATGTTCTCAGACGGTAGAGCGAGGGTAATTTCTTCGTTATCCCAATTTTGGTCGGGAGGTAGCAAAGCACGTATAGTCAGCGGTTCTGTTTGAGAACTGGGAATACGCACGCTAACTAATTTGTACATACCCAGATTTTCTACTAAATATACTTGCCCTTTTACGGTTTGCGTATCTTCCGGTAGTGCAACGCGAACGTGTTCGGGACGAATACCTAAAACAATTTGTGGGGGTGAAGTGGAAAATTTAGGTATATTAACGGTAAAATCGCCGATCGCAGCGCTGTTACCTTTACAAAGTAGAGTAAGCAAATTCATCTGAGGGCTACCCACAAAACCAGCCACAAATAAATTAGCGGGATGGTTGTAAATATCTGCTGGCGGTGCAAGTTGCTGTACGTAACCGTTATTTAGTACCGCAACTTGAGAAGAAAGCGTCATCGCTTCAGTTTGATCGTGAGTAACATAAACTACTGGCGCTTTTTGGGCTGCAAATATCTGCTTGATATCGGCGCGGACTCTTTCACGCAATAATGCATCAAGGTTGCTCAAAGGCTCATCTAATAAATACGCTTCAGCCTTACGTACCAAAGCTCTACCTACAGCTACCCGCTGTCTTTGTCCCCCAGAAAGCTGTCCGGGTTTGCGCCCAAACAAGTCTTCCAAACCTAAAAGTCCTGCCACTTCCGTAACTCTTGTTTGAATCTCTCCACTAGGTACTTTTTTTAACTTTAATCCCGAAGCTAGATTTTCGCGTACCGTCATGTGCGGGTATAATGCATAACTTTGAAACACCATCGCCATATTGCGATCGCCAGCGCGTTTGTAAGTGATATCCTCGGTTCCCAAGAATACTTTTCCTCGCGTCACCTCTTCCAAACCTGCAATCATCCTCAGAGTTGTAGACTTACCGCAACCGCTAGGACCAAGTAATGTCAGGAATTCGCTATTCTCAACAGATAAACTAATATCCTTAACAGGAATAACTTTCGCAGAAAAGGTTTTGTTTAAGTTTTTGAGTTCTAATTTAGCCATATTTTTAATTAAGTTAGGAGTTAAGAGTGAGGAGTTAGGAATTGTAGAGACTTAGATTGCTACGTCTGTAGGGGAGTTAGGTTTATAAGTGAGAAGTTAGGGGTTAGGGATGAGCAGTTAAGAATTAACTAAATAAAATGTTGTATTTTCTTTATAGAAAAGCGACTAATTAAGTTTAAAACAAAACATTACAACTCATAACTCTTAACTCCTAACTTTTAACTCACCCCTTAACTGCTCCGGCGGTAAGCCCTTGGACAATTTTGCGTTGGAAGAACAATACCAGTAAAACTAAAGGTAATGTTCCTAAAACTGTGGCAGCAGCGATCGGACCGTAAGGAATTTCAAAAGTTGATGCACCGCTTAATTGGGCTGCTGCAACGGGAATTGTTTTCATATCTTCGCGGGTAATAAATGTTAAGGCGAAAATAAATTCATTCCATGCAAAAATAAAGGTGAGAATTCCCGTTGTCACCAAAGCTGGAAGAGTCATCGGTAAAATTATTTGAGTTAGCATTTGCCAGGTATTGTAACCGTCAACTCTCGCAGAATCTTCCAAATCTTTAGGTAACTGCTCGAAAAAGCTGCGTAAAACCAAAATAGTCAGCGGTAAATTTATTGCAGTGTAAGGAATTATCAACGCTAGGTAATTGTTACCTAAACGCAGAAACTGAACAATTTCCAACAACCCTAAGAATAATAAAATCCCTGGGAATAAAGTGACAACCAAAATACCAGCAAGAATAATATTTTGACCTTTCGGACGCAAACGCGCCAAAGCATAAGCAGCAGGCGCACCTATTCCTAAAGCAAAAGCTGTAGAAAGAATCGAAACAAAAGCACTATTTAATATGTACCGCCAGAACGGACGACGAGTAAATAATTCAGTGTAATGACTCAAAGTAATGCGAGTCGGAAAATAAATAGTGCGAATTTGTGAAATATCTTCATTCACCTTAAATGAAGTTAATAATTGCCATAAAGCCGGTGCTAAACTGAATACAATTACAAAAAGAATTGCCATCCACAGCAGTATCGTTTTGAAATAATTTGTTTTCATATCAATATTTTCAGGTTAAAGGTTAAAGGTTAAAGGTCAAAGGTTAAAGGTTAAAGGTTAAAGGTTAAAGGTTAAAGGTCAAAGGTTAAGATTTCCCTAGCGAGCAAGATGCATGTCCTTACGGACACGCTGCGCTAACGCACTAACTCCTTCCTCACTCCTAACTCCTAACTCTTAACTCCTCACTCTTAACTCCTAACTCCTAACTCCTAACTCCTAACTCCTAACTCTTAACTAGTACTCGTGCGAGATATACGAAGCAGTAAATTTGCAATAACCACAGCGAAAATTAACAACATAAAAGTTACTACAACCAACGCCGCACCGTAACCAAAATCTAAATAGCGCATGATGGTAGAGTAAATATAAAGCGATACAACTTCCGTCGCACCTCCAGGACCACCACCCGTCATTACTGCAATTAAATCGAAGATTCCGAATGCTTGGGCAAAGCGAAATAATACGGCTATCAAAATTTGTGGTATCAAAAGTGGCAGGGTTATTTGCCGAAAACTCTGCCAAGGTGACGCTCCATCAATAGAGTGTGCTTCATATAGATCGGCGGGTATTGACTGCAAACCAGCTAACAGCAAAATACTGATAAAAGGCGTAGTTTTCCACACATCAGCAACGATAACTGCAAGCATTGCTAAAGTCGGTTCTCCCAACCAATTAATACCAGTTTCAATAATACCCAATCGTCGTAAAATATCGTTCGCTACCCCAAATTGATCGTTAAAAATCCAAGCCCAAGCTAAACCAATTAAAGCAGTAGGTAAAGCCCAAGGTAAAATTGCGGTAGTTCGTACCAAACCACGTCCAAAAAATTGCTGATTCAATACTAAAGCTATTATTAAACCCAACAGCAATTCAGAAATTACCGAAGCGCTAGTAAATATAGTTGTTACCAGAAAACTTTGCCAAAAACGACCATCACCCACCATTCTTCCGTAATTATCAAAACCCGAAAAAACAGGTTGTAATTGCGTTCCCAAATTTTCTGTAAACAAACTTAACCAAAACGCACGAGCAATAGGATAGCCAAAAACCAACAACAGCAAAAGTATTGCCGGTATTAATAAAATCCACGCTGTTTTCTGTTCTCTACTCCGAATTGTTTCCATACTTAATAGTTAGTCGTTAGTCGTTAGTTGTTAGTTGCTAGGAATAAGTTAGGAGTGAGGAGTTAGGAGTTAGGAGTTAGGAGTGAGGAGTTAAGAGTTAGGAATTGATATTTCACCTTATCACCTTGTCCCCTTGTCTCCCCATCTCCCCATCTCCCCATCTCCCCTTGTCTCCCCATCCCCCTATCTCCTCAAAACTTGCCGAGTCTCGGAGGCTGCATTTTTCATCGCTGCTTGGGGAGTCATTCGATTTGTTAATGCTGCGGAAAGATAGCGTTGTAAAATATCGGATGTTTGAGCGTATTGGGCGATGGGTGGACGCAAAACTGCTTTATCTACGACTTTTAATAATTGGGGATAATGCGGATATTTAGCAACAATTTGCGGATCGAGAAATAGCGATCGCCGACTTGGTACAAATCCGGCTTCTAAAACAAATTTTCGCTGTGCTTCTTCTGAAGTAAAATATTTAATTGCTTTCCAAGCTTCTTGGGGATGTTTGCTAGATTTAGATATTCCTAAAGCCCAACCTCCCAAACAAGCGCCACTACTTCCATTCTTGTTATGCACCATCGGTTTGATGGCAATTTTACCGTCAACGGGTGAAGTTTCTTTGTTTGCAAGAGGCCAAACGTAGGGCCAATTTCTTAAGAAAACTGAATTTCCATTTTGAAAAATCCTCCTGGTTTCTTCTTCTTGATATGTAGTCACTCCAGGAGGAGAAATTTCGGTTGGTTGAATCGTATTTTTGAGAAATTTAATTGCTTCTACTGTTTGTGGTTTATCTAATCCCACTTCTAAAGTTTCAGGATTAACCCAATAACCGCCAAA
The DNA here is from genome assembly GCA_965234645.1 of Rivularia sp. (in: cyanobacteria). Taxonomy (GTDB): domain Bacteria; phylum Cyanobacteriota; class Cyanobacteriia; order Cyanobacteriales; family Nostocaceae; genus Rivularia. The sequence goes on from OZ248344.1 coordinate 3,963,095, forward strand.
ACCTTCGAGGATTTCCACAAACATCGCTGCCAATCCTTCGTATTGCTTACCCTGCCAAACATAACCCCAGGGAACTTTTGTTTTATCTTGTAAAGTTTGGGATATTTTGATTAAATCGTCGAAGCTTTCTGGAGGATTAAATCCGGCTTCTTTGAGTAAATCTTCTCGGTAATAAAGCATTCCCACATCGCTCCGCATGGGGATTGCGTATAGTTTACCTTTGTAACGCCGCCCTTCTACATCTTTTGCTGAAAATGCTGTTAATTCCTGTTGAGATATTTTATCTGTCAAATCCAACAACCAACCAGCAGCAGCAAATTTAGGTGTCCAAATGACATCCATATTTACTAAGTCATAAGGAGAATCGCCTAAAATAAAGGCAGAAGTATACAAATCTTCTAGTAAATTTGTCGCATTCGGACCTTCAACAATATTTATCCGAATACCGGGATTTGTCGCTTCAAAATCTTTAATTATTCCCTGCTTCCAAGGTTCGGCATCGGGTGCTGTCATCAGCAAATTTAACACTACTGGCTGCTGCGTTTGGGCTGGTTTTATTGAAAAGATCGCAATCCCAAACACAACAGTAAGAAATATCGCAACTGCTCGAAATTTAAGTTTGTGCAATATATTTCTGAATTTGTTTATCACTTGTAAATTCAACATTAATTGTTAGTCAAATAACACTGCTAACGACATCACATTTTATGCGATCGATTATTTTGCTATGTCTGGCTTTGCTTAATATTTCTTTGTATTTATTTTCAATTTTGAGTATGGCTATTATAGCCGCTCTTTTGAGCATTCGACGCTCTGCGTGCGATTAAAAACAAGATAATGCTTAACGGCTTGCATCTTAAAAGACTGAATTCATCTATTTTTAACTAGTTGCATCCAGTTGATGCTTATGCACATTCTAAATATAAAAAGCAGCGCGTTGGTGTGAGATATAGCAGTTTTCAGTTGAGTTCAATACACTCGAAACCTCACCCCGTCCTTTGGACACCCCTCTTTTTAATAAGGCTACCGTGTACACAGAATTCTTAAAATCCTACCTAGAAGGAAGTTTTGAACTATGGGCTAAATACCTCAAAGTCCTGTCATTGCGTTACCCTGACGGGTCAGCTTGCTGAACACGGAGTGTTCCCTCTTAGGGAATGGAGGAACGACGAAGCAATCGCATTGATGTGACAATTGTTGCGATGAACCGCACCTCCGGTGATTGCTTCGCTCCGCTCGCAATGACGATTTAACGGGGTTCAAATCCATGAAACCTATGTGGACGGTAGCCTTAATAAGGAGAGGGGAAGGGGGGTGAGGTCCATCTGTATTGCATCAAGCGTGAAAACAGCTATAGTGTCCTACAAGAGGATGGATGCCATAAACGCAGTTCACAGTGGCTATTTTTCTTTAAATTAGCCACTGTGAAAAGATTTATTATAAAAAGTAGCGGGCAATAAATACAAGTAATTTCCCGTATATAGCTTAGATTAAATTTATTTATTACAGCTATCAGTAATAAATAACGATCGCCAACTACATAAATAAAATAAATAAATAAAAGTAAAAATAGGCATAAGGCTAAAAGATTTTTTAATTAATCACCTCCAACCTTTAACCTTTAACCTTTAAACCGATCGCGGTTTTCTGTTAAATACTATATACCGAGCTTTTCCTTGTTCTTTAGCTTGGTACATTGCTCTGTCTGCATCATCTAAGAGATTTGCTGGTTCTTCATGACTCCTACAGCTTAAAGCGATGCCGATACTAGCTGTGATTAATATCTTGCGCTCTTTAATATCAAACGGCGTTTCTAATTTCTCTTGAATGCGTAGGGCAACGTTAGTAGCATCGGTAACTTCTTTAACATCTTCTAAAAGAATGGCAAATTCATCGCCGCCAAATCTAGCTACAGTATCGTTACCACGCAAACTAGATTTCAAAAGTTTGCTTATATCTACCAACAATTTATCGCCCATTCCATGTCCAAATTTATCGTTGATTCCCTTGAAACCATCTAAATCTAGGAACAAAACGCTAAAACGATAATTCTTTCTTCGTTTGCTATGTTCAAAAGCCTGGGTAAGTCTATCAATAAATAAAACTCGATTGGGCAATCCGGTTATTGAATCATAAAAAGCATTGCGTATCAATTCCGCTTCTATCTTCTTACGTTGACTAATATCTTGAAAGACTAACACTGCACCCAATATTTTTCCGTCTTCACCGCGCACGGGTGCAACAGTATCTCCAATTGATATTTCACTTCCATCTTTTGCAACTAATTTACAGTTTTCTGGTAAATTCAAAACCTTACCCGTTTTTATCGCTTGTGCGGCTAAATTATCAATTTCTTCTTCCGTATCTGTGTCTTTTAGTTGGAAAACTTCTAATAAGTCTTTACCAATCGCTTCACACCTTCGCCAACCAGTTAGTGCTTCTGCTACTGGATTAATAGTTTGGATACGGGTATTTGCATCTGTAATAATCACTCCACATCCCATGCTGTTAATTATCGCACCCAATTGTTGCTTTTGCTGTTGCAATCCTTTGCGTATTTCTTGCTTGTAGATAGCCATTTCGATAGCCATATGTAAGTCTCTTTTGATAAATGGGTTGAAAAGGTAGGCAACGATGTATTAATGATTTTCGTCTTTTCCGAATTATCTGTAGAATCTAATACCAAATTGAATAATGATTCTGACTAATATCTGCTATTTACGTCTGTCTGCTGTCAAGCAAATATCAATCAATAGTATGTTTTGAATGTTTTTTACAACTCTTACGATCGCCTCTTTAATTGAATTAGTCATTCCTCGAATGGTTTACCATAAATGAACGTAAACTATGAGAATAAATTAAAAGTCTACTCTTCTTCATGCTTGTTAACTAAGATTCTTGGGCTGTTCATGCGAAACTCTACTTTCTGGTTAAGATTCAGGTCTTATTAGAAGTGTTAACCTAATTAAAATCTTAATAATTCCATAATAATAAATCTCGAAAGTCACATTGTTCCTACTTCACAATCGTATCTATTGCATTTATGGTCATTGTTCTTAGCTACTGTTATTACTGTATTTGAGTTATATTTTACGACCATCAAATTATTATACCCAGATATTAATTTTTTCCAAAATAGTTTGTATAAAAGGTTTATAAAAAAATGATTAACTATTATTGTTTTTATTAAAAATACGAATAGTTGCGGTTTTTACTTAAAAAAATGATTAACTATCACTATTAAGATAATGATACACAATGGGCAATCAAGGCTTGCTTAAAAGCAGCAAACATCCGTGAAAGCTTTTGATAGCTGACAATTCAATCTAACTAACTGCTAAGCAGCTATCAAATAACAGCATGATGTACTGATATTAAATAGATTTGGATCGTACATTCGAGTCACAAGACATAAACTTTATAATCATCTTCCTTTAGAGAGAAAAACAGCATATTGTCTTTTGGTATACCAATTAATTCCTTTAAAATGAGCTACAATAATTTTTTTTTAGATTTTTTTTAATTCATATAAAGTTCCACAAAAAAAGTGTATACCAATATCTAAACTATAAATAAATATAGTTTTGAATATTGTTAATTCACATGAGATAAAATTTTTCGTCTCTTGCAATAATAGACAAAATTAGCTCCATCTGAAAATATGCAAAAAGGCATACATTAATAAAATAAATAATTAAATTAGTAGATGACTTTTTCAGCTGATTCAGGTATGAGGCGAAAGTAAAGTTTGTTTGCGGAATCGATAAAACCATTACATTCAACCTGCTGCTGTTACAGCCAAAATCACATCAACTGCATCTTCGTAAGTTAGTCGTAACGATCTTGAATGCGTTAATAAATATTAAATTTTAGACTTAGTTCTAATTAGATTAATAGTAATTTTGCCACCAAAATCTGGAATTGGTGCAGCAGGTTTACTCAAATTAACTTCCACTTGCTTTACTAAATCGTCACAATGCAAAATAGAATCTGCAACAGTACCAGCGAGACGTTCAATTAAAGCAAACTTCGAGTTTTTCACCAAATTTTGCACTAAACTAATAACGCTGCGGTAATCGATAGTATCTTCAATCGCATCACTTTGAGCGGGTGTACTTAAATCCAGCCATAACTTCACATCCACCTCAAACCATTGTCCTAATACCTGTTCTTCTGGTAGATAGCCAGTGTAACCGTAAGCGCGAATTCCCGTTAAGTAGATGCAGTCCATAAGATCGAAGGGATAAGGGGATGGGGATTGGGGGACAAGGGGACAAGGAGATGGGGGGATGGGGGGAAGTTAGGAGTTAGGAGTTAGGAGTTAAGAATTAAGAATTTAACTATATTACCTTTGACCTTTAACCTTTAACCTTTAACCTTACTTTCCCATGCCGATTGGATTTAGGAATATTAACGAACTTTGGGCTTCTATCTTTACTGAAACGCTGCAACGACTGGGTTTAAATTGTGCTGCGATTTGTCCGGGTTCTCGTTCGACTCCTATATCGGTTGCTTTTGCTCAATGTCCCGATATAGAAGTGATTCCGATTCTTGATGAACGCTCTGCCGCTTTCTTTGCTTTGGGTAGAGCCAAAGCTACGGGATTACCTGTTGCTGTTGTCTGCACTTCGGGTACCGCAGGAGCAAATTTTTATTCCGCAGTTGTGGAAGCTAATTATGGTCGCATACCTCTACTATTATTAACTGCCGATAGACCGCAGGAATTACGTAATTGTCATTCCGGGCAAACTATAGATCAATTGAAATTATTTGGCAATTATCCTAACTGGCAAGCAGAGCTAGCAATACCCTATCCAACGATGGAAATGTTAGCTTATTTGCGCCAAACGACGATATACGCTTACGAACAAACGCTTTATCCAGTTTCTGGGGCAGTACATTTAAATATGCCGTTTCGCGACCCCCTAGCACCAATTAAAGATGATTCGGATGTAAATGCAGCATTTTTAGAATCATTAAAATCAAGCTTTAACTCAGAAGAATTTTTTGCAGCAGTTACGGATAAATATCAACATTCGATAACTCCCCAAATATCGATTCCTCAAGAATGGCTCAAAACCAAAAGGGGAATTATCATTGCTGGAGTTGCTCAGCCACAACGATCGCAAAAATATTGTAGTGCGATCGCGCAACTCGCCCAGAATCTAAAATTTCCAGTTTTGGCAGAGGGATTATCGCCAGTTAGAAATCATGCTTCACTCAACAAGAACATTATTTCTACTTACGATTCAATTTTAAGAAATCCAGATTTTGCCACAGAATTAACCCCAGAAGTAGTAATTCAAATCGGCGAAATGCCCACCAGCAAAGTATTACGCAAATGGTTAAGCAATAACAATCCTCTACGCTGGATAATTGAACCCTCAAATCAAAATCTTGATGCTTTGCATGGAAGGGTGGTTCATTTACGGGTGAATGTGGAAGATATTGGATGGGGAGATGGGGAGACAAGGGGACAAGGGGATGGGGAGATGGGGAGATGGGGAGACAAGGAGACAAGGGGACAAGGGGACAATCGAAGAATAAATTCTTATCTTCAAATGTGGTTAAGTGCGGAAATGCAGGTGAGAGAAAAGATTGACAAAATTTTGGCAGAAAAAACGGAGTTATTTGAAGGTAAAGCCGCTTGGTTACTTTCTCAAGTTTTACCACCGCAAACGCCTTTATTTATCGCGAATAGTATGGCGGTGCGGGATGTAGAATTTTTCTGGAAACCGAATAATTTAGGCATTAAACCATTTTTCAACCGTGGTGCAAACGGTATTGATGGAACTCTATCAACTGCTTTAGGAATCGCCCATCGTCAACAAAGCAGCGTCATGCTAACAGGAGACTTGGCGTTACTGCACGATACCAACAGCTTTTTAATTAGAAACAAATTTATCGGACATTTAACAATAGTACTAATTAATAATAACGGCGGTGGAATCTTTGAAATGCTGCCCATCTCAGAATTCGATCCGCCTTTTGAAGAGTTATTTGCAACCCCACAAGATATAGACTTTGCTCAACTTTGTCAAACTTACGGCGTGAAACACGAATTAATTACTTCTTGGGAAGAGTTGCGTAATAAATTGAATCCATTACCGATTACAGGAATTCGGGTTTTAGAAATACGCACCGATCGTAAAGAGTCAGCGAAATGGCGAAAAGAGAACTTGTAGGGGAGGCAAAGCTTATTAAGAAAGCCGATGAACGCTTCGATAATCATTTAACCAATTTAGTTGATTAAAAAAAAAACTAAAGCACAACTGCGAACCAATATTTTGATGTTTTACAGATGATGGTGTTATACCATGTGCGGTTGAACAGTTGTCATTACGAACGCAGCGATAGCGGAGTGAAGTAATCGCAAGATCCTGTGATTGCTTCGCTTCACTCCGTTACGCTCGCAATGACACATCGTAAGTGATTTAGCGGCAAAATTTCTAAATAAAAATGAGTCCATGCGTTCGCGGAGCGTGTCCGCTTCGGACTTATGCTTCGCTCCGCTCGCAATGACATATTCTCTCATTAATGAATAAAAACCGGGATGCACCCTTAAGTATTCACCGAAGGTGTGGCTCATCGCAATGCTTAATTTTTCCTCACGAGTGCGTAAATCCTATAACCATTTTTGCATCGCAGCAATTTAAAAATTAGCCTTAAGTCCCCACACTACGATAAAATTCTCAAGCTAGGGTTAATTCATTACCCGTTACCAATTACCCATTAGCAGAGAATGCAAATCAACTGGCAAACTGCCAAAACCTACGAAGATATTTTTTACCATAAAGCCGATGGCATTGCGAAAATAACCATCAACCGTCCCCACAAACGCAATGCTTTCCGCCCTAAAACTGTTTTTGAACTTTATCAAGCTTTTTGCGATGCCCGCGAAGATTCTAGTATTGGCGTAGTTTTATTTACTGGTGCCGGTCCCCATACTGATGGTAAATATGCGTTCTGTTCGGGTGGCGATCAAAGCGTGCGCGGCAAAGCAGGGTATATAGATGATGATGGGGTTCCCCGTTTAAATGTATTAGATTTACAGCGTTTGATTCGTTCCATGCCCAAGGTGATAATTGCTTTGGTTGCAGGTTATGCGATCGGCGGCGGACACGTTTTACATTTAATTTGCGATTTGACGATTGCCGCTGATAATGCAGTATTCGGACAAACGGGACCAAAAGTAGGTAGTTTCGACGGTGGTTTTGGTGCGAGTTATTTAGCACGCATCGTCGGACAAAAAAAAGCTCGAGAAATCTGGTTTTTGTGTCGTCAATACAGTGCCCAACAAGCTTTAGAAATGGGGTTAGTAAATACGGTTGTACCTATAGAAGAATTAGAAGCTGAAGGAATTCAATGGGCGCAAGAAATTTTAGAAAAAAGCCCGATCGCAATTCGCTGTTTAAAAGCTGCGTTTAATGCTGACTGTGATGGACAAGCTGGTTTACAAGAACTTGCTGGAAACGCCACTTTACTTTATTACATGACAGAAGAAGGTGCTGAAGGGAAGCAGGCATTTTTAGAAAAGCGCAAGCCAGATTTCCGTCAATATCCTTGGCTACCTTGAAGGACCACCGGAGTTAGGAGTTGCAAGTAGCCGTTTGGGTTACACAGTTTGCTTTAAGAGATAAACATAAAAATTGCACCTGAAAAAGCACGGGTGCAATTTTAGTTAGGTGCAATGGTGATGAAAACGCTAACAACGTAAATTTTATAAATATACTTTATAGAATGTGAAATTTAATTCACTCACTAGATTTATATAGATTAGATTGATTCATCACTGATATAGAACGGTTAAATTTTCTTCACATTAAAGTTACTCTACATTTTTTTGTCTTTAAATTTAACCGTTCGAGTTTGGACAATCACTTGGCAATTGCTCCTTACTTAACAATTTAAGTTAGTAAAGCTTCGGCTTTAACGGGAGTAGATATTCGTTCAACATTAGACTCTGCACTATTAATTATTAAGTCAGAACTTTCGGCTAATATCGGAGTAGCATCGGGTAAACTCCAAGCATCTTCCAAGGTTTCCCATGAGGGAGCAAAGGGAGGGGCTGCTAAAGAACAGGCTTTCCAACTTCCACGTACCGGCGCTCCTAATCGCTGACAAGCACCTCCGCGCCGACCTTCTGGGGAGAAGTGACGACAATTTCGGCAAGCTGAAGTGAAGATTTGGATGCTTTTCATTTTTAATGCCTTATATTGACCGATCTACATCTTCTATTTTGCTCCTAGATACAAATACTGAATAAAGCCATCAAGCCGTTGTTCTAGTTGAGTTTTCACGATCCCAATGGAAAAATTAACTTTATAATCTCTTTATGTTTCTGTTATATTTTTAAATTTAAATGTAACGAAAAAGAAACAAATTATTGAAAACCATCCTAAATTTTATGCGTAAACCAATTAGGGATCGCGATTAATTAGCCTGCTTTAGACATAGGAGCATAGATATATTTAGCTTCAAGGAGTAGTCCGCTAGACTAATGAATTGAGTATGAGGCAACAATTATCAATGAATAACTATCAATAAAAAATGCTTTATTTCCAATGCCCCATGCCTGATATTTTGCACCATGAGCAAGTTGCCCAAAGAAACCCGGTTTCAATAGTATTTTCCAACGAGATCGTCGTCTCACGATAAGAAACCGGGTTTCTGACATTTCCAATGCCCCATGCCCTATTCCCAATGCCCAACTCAAAAAGACCTAGCAGCACAAATAGAACAAACCCCCCAACGTTCCAACTCTCCCCCCGGAGTGGGAGATTGACAGCTAGGACAAAGGGGTAAATCTGAAAGTCGCGTTTTTACTGTTTTAGCCCAATTAGCAAAAGCGGCATCAGGGTTTTTAGGGAATGAGTGAAGATCGGCATATTGATTCAAGTTACCTAAGTAACTCGGATGCTCCGAAGAGGAAATATTTTGTTGCCGAAATGGTTTTTTTTTGGTACGCTGCCAACGAGCGGTAGAAAAGCGTATATCTACTAAAGGAGTTGGTAATATTTTATTTAACTTTTTCAGCAGAGTTTGGCGCTCAAAAGTTAGGTTTTGTGCCCAAGCAGCGCCAGAGGTTGCTACCCACAAAACGTCCCGTTCAATCGATATTGGCTGGGTATGAGTGGCAATGACTTTTCCTACAACTTCTTGCCAACAATCAAGTAGGCGTTGTAAAGGCTGTTGTTGGTATAAAGCTTCAATTTGCAGTTGGTCTAAAATCTCTGGAATTGATTCAAAAGACATCTTTAATAAAGGTGAGTAGAGAAATTACACCTTGGTGAAATCATATTTCTATGATAATTTTCGCTAGGATTAGCACAAGGGTATCTGTTTTACACGGTGGATAATCTGGCAGTTGGTACGGAGGCAAATGGGCAATGAGCGAAAACCCCCTATATTATTCTGGTAATAAAACATCTAAACCATCAAATCTAAAACCGGCAATAAGCTCGGCGCTAGCAAGTTTAGAAGTACAGCTTGATGAAGAATTGGCGCGATATCGTCGAACGCGAATTTCACATAGAACACCAATTCAAAAGAATCTTGGTAGTTTGATAGCTGGCAAACTGCAAGCTCAAAACGATATAACTGTTGCGAGTCATTCGCAGCAAATAACCGGCGAACAAGCTGCGGCTTATATAAGACAACAGCAAGCAAATATAAATACGCAAGATACAATTAAAACACCGCCCCCGCCTCCTCCCATACCTACTGCCCCAGGAGTGGCTTTCAACCAAGAGACGAATTCTCAACCCACGATCGCGATTTCTTCTCCAGGGGAGCAAGCAGTACCATTTCCTGAAACGACGAAGGTGAGAAGTAAAGCTCAAAATCCGCCGCCATCAAATCAAAGCAGCATTGTGAAAGCGGATATTAATGGAAATACCCAAGATACACAAGAAAATATATCCGCGCCTAAAAATGACAATGACACTACTAAGCAGCCAGACGACTATTTAGAATCTTCTGAAGCTTTACTACGAAGCTTACAAGAAGAACAACCCCAAACTAAGAAGCCAAAAAATAACAATGACAGTCTGCTATCGCCTTTAAGTATTGGCTCAATGCTGTTGCTTTTAGTCTCAAGCATTACTTTTGGCTATATAATCTTTAACTTGGATAACCTACCTTCATTGACTTTCGGCGGATTATTTAAGCGCGATCGCGAAATTGCCACAAGTAAAAATACTGAGAATGTAAGTGATGTAAAGTCAGATGAACAAAAATTAACGCCCATAACTAAAAATCCCAATCTTGCAACTGATGCGCTTCCCGCGATCAAAAATATTGATGATGTCGCAGGGGCAACACCCAAAACCAAGCCGACAATAGCAGCAAAACCACCTACTCAGGCTACAAATCCAGCCCCAGCAGTACCTGCAACCGCAGTAGAAGTACCGCCAACAGCTTCAGCTACGGATGCTACCCCTGTTCCCACTCAAGCAGCATCTACTCCTCAAAATCTGGACGAATTAGAACCATCGAATGGTGGATTTTATAATGTCATCGTAGATAATACAGGTGACACCTTAACCGAGGTAAAAAAAGTAATTCCAGATGCATATTTATCACCCGAAGGTAAATATGTTTATTTAGGTGCTTTCAAATCCAAAGAGAGAGTTAAAAAACATTTAGAACTTCTCAAAGAAAATGGAATTACAGCGAGAGTAGAAGAACCAGACAATTAAACAGTTAGCAGTTAACACGCTCGCTGTTATTAGCGCGTTCAAAGAGGTTTAAATCCCTCACTTAAAACGTGGAAGAGATTGGTTGATGGGCGCATCGAAGATACCATACGCCCTAATTACAGCAGATTCTTCGCTGGCAACTGCTAACTGCTAACTGCTAACTGCTAACTGAAAAAATGGAGGCTTAACTTATGGGGCTGATGGAGCGTATCGGGCGCTTATTTCGTTCAAATGTGAATAGTTGGACGGCTGCACGAGAAGATCCAGAGAAAATTCTGGAACAAACCGTTTATGAGATGCAGGAAAATTTAGTGCGGATGCGACAAGGAGTAGCACAAGCGATCGCCACTCAAAAACGCACCGAACGACAAGCGGCTCAGGCTGAATCTACAGCTTCCGAATGGTATCGTCGCGCTCAAATGGCTTTGCAACAAGGTAATGAGGCTTTAGCGCGAGAAGCCCTTACCAAACGTAAAGCCTACCAACAAACTGCAACTGCGCTTTTAGAACAAATTGGGCAACAAAAAACTTTAGTAGCTAAACTTAAAACAGATATGCAGTCTTTAGAGTTCAAAATCTCTGAGGCTAAAACCAAGAAAGATATGTACATTGCTCGCGCTCGTTCTGCTGAAGCTTCTGTACGACTTCAAGAAATGCTTGGTGAAACTGGCAATACCAGCTCGCTTTCGGCTTTTGAGAAAATGGAAGAAAAACTTTTAGAATTAGAAGCGAAACAAGAAGCGATCGCCGTATCTGGTACAGACGAATTAGAAAATCAATTTGCGAGCTTGGCAGAAGGTGATGATGTAGATGCCGAACTTTCGGCAATGAAAGCACAACTTCCGGGTAGTACCCAAAAAAACCAACAGCTTCCCGAATAGTCCGATCCAATTCTATAGCCCGAAACTGTAACATTTCTTCTAAGAATTGGGGGTTATGAGGACTAATTGAGAAGATTAAGTTTAGATTGAAATAGGTAAATATAGAAGTAGTAAAAAACCTAACTTTTTATCACAAGAGCGTAAATCTCAAGAGGAAAAAATTATGGGATTATTTGACCGCGTAAAACGAGTAGTAGGCGCTAACCTCAACGACTTGGTGAGCAAAGCCGAAGATCCAGAAAAAATACTCGAACAAGCCATTATCGAGATGCAAGAAGACTTAGTTCGCTTGCGTCAAGGTGTTGCTCAAGCTATTGCTGCTCAAAAACGTACTGAGAAGCAATATAACGATGCAAATAATGAAACCAATAAATGGCAGCGTAATGCGATGTTAGCGCTGCAAAAAGGCGATGAAAATTTAGCTCGTCAAGCCTTAGAACGTAAAAAATCTTTTGATGAGTCTGCAAACACTCTTAAGACAAGTTTAGACCAGCAAACCGTTCAAGTTGATAATCTCAAGCGTAGCTTAATCCAGTTAGAGAGCAAAATTTCTGAAGCGAAAACCAAGAAAGAAATGCTCAAAGCCAGGATTACCGCAGCCAAAGCCCAAGAGCAGCTTGAAGGAATGGTTAGCGGTATGAATAGCAGCAGTGCAATGGCTGCATTCGAGCGCATGGAAGAAAAAGTCATGATTCAAGAAGCACGCGCCCAATCGGCAGGTGAATTAGCAGGAGCCGACTTAGAAAGTCAATTTGCACAGCTAGAAGCAGGTAGCGGCGTAGATGATGAATTAGCTGCTTTAAAAGCACAAATGACTCTACCTGGAAGCGGAACAGCAAGCCAACCTCAGCTACCTCAGCAAACCGACTCCAGCCAAGCGCAGCAGAAAAAAAGCGAACCCGTGGATTCTGAATTAGAGTCACTACGCAAAGAATTAGACAATATGTAATTGATTATACTTAAGAACGTTTGTTTAAAATTATCCCACGATCGTATTGGTTGTGGGATTTTTCGATTTAATAGGCATGGGAACAGGTTAAAGGTTAAAGGTTAAAGGTTAAAGGTCAAAGGTTAAAGGTAATATAGTTAAAATCTTTAAATTCTTAACTCCGGTGGTCCTAACTCCTAACTCCTAACTCCTAACTCCCCATCTCCCCATCTCCCCCCTCTTCCCCATCTCCCCATCTCCCCATCCTCTTCCCACAGCTACTAGTTTCAAGACAACAAATTGGGATACATTTAATTTGTGTAACGATAAAAAGATGCTATTAAGTGGAGATTAAAATGAGCGAGGGTGTAAACAATATCAATGATGCAGATTTTGATAAGGAAGTATTGCAAGCCGAAAAGCCAGTATTAGTTTACTTTTGGGCTTCTTGGTGCGGACCTTGTAAGTTAATGTCCCCAGCGGTTAGCGCTGCTGCCCAGAAGTATAGCGATAAGCTTAAGGTTGTCAAAATGGAAGTCGATCCTAACCCAGTTTCAGTTAAGCAATATCAGGTGGAAGGCGTACCTGCTTTGCGACTTGTTCAAGGAGATAAAGTATTAGCCTCTAGTGAGGGAGTTGTTAATAAAGATAAATTGATGAACTTATTAGATAACCATTTAAGTGGTTAGTAGATAGTGGTTGGTAGATAGTGCTTAGTAAATGATAGTTTAGTAGATTAACTAGGATTTACAAATAGCCCTCTTTTTTAAGAGAGTTGAAGGGATCTGACTTCTTGCACCATTCTCAACTTGCCTCAAACCCGCCTCGAAATGAATTTCAAGGAACCGATTACAAAGTACGTTAAAACGCACTAAAAGCCTTGCCCAGTCTACTTAAGTAGACTTTGTTTTTAAGCCTGGGAATTTATTCCAAGGCGGTTGTGAAGGCGGTGTTGCAACTGGTGCAAGATGTAAGAGGGATCTAAATTTCGGAATACCAAATATTATATTTCTTACGGGACACGCTAAGAAGACCCTTGCTGTTGTGTAATTTCTGTTAAAAACTAACAACTAACAACTAACCATTAACAACTAATAACTAACCTTAAAAATGCAATTTGCCTCTCGTTTACAACCCCTGCAATCTAATGTGTTTGCAGATATGGATATTGCTAAGGCTAAAGCTTTGGCTAACGATCGCCAGTTAATTGACTTGTCTTTGGGATCTTCCGATTTACCGGCATCGAGTCATGCGATCGAAGCGATCGCTAATTCTTTGTCGGATACGAGTACTCATGGTTACTTATTGTTTCATGGAACTCAAGGGTTTAGGAGAGCAGCAGCCGAATGGTATTCACTTCGATTTGGTATTTCGGTAGACTCGGAAACTGAAGTGCTACCGCTGATTGGTTCTCAAGAGGGGACGGCACATTTACCTTTAGCGATTTTAAATCCAGGAGATTTTGCTTTATTACTTGACCCAGGCTATCCTTCTCACGCCGGGGGAGTTTACTTAGCTTCGGGTCAAATTTATCCTATGCCTTTACGGTCAGAAAACGATTTTTTACCCGTGTTTGAGGAAATTCCCTCGCCGGTATTAGCACAGTCACGAATGATGGTATTGAGTTATCCCCACAATCCTACTGCTGCTACCGCACCTCTATCTTTCTTTGAAAAAGCTGTTTCTTTTTGTCGGCAGCACGATATTGTTTTGGTTCACGATTTCCCCTATGTAGATTTGGTTTTTGAAGAAGACGAAGCTCCTTCAATTTTGCAAGCCGATTTAGAAAAAAGTATCTCAATTGAGTTTTTTAGTTTGTCTAAATCCTACAATATGGGTGGTTTTCGCGTCGGCTTTGCGATTGGTAATCGCGAGTTGATTGCAGCGTTACGTCGAGTCAAAGCAGTAGTTGACTTTAATCAGTATCGGGGAATTTTGAATGGTGCGATCGCCGCTTTAAGTGGATCGCAATCGGGCGTGAAGACAAATGTAGATAGCTTCCGAAAACGCCGCGATGCTTTTGTTGATGCTTTACACCGTATCGGATGGGAAGTACCCGTGCCTAAAGCCACAATGTATGTTTGGGCAAAGTTACCGGAACCTTGGAGTAAAGATTCTATTCGATTTTGCACGCAGTTAGTTGAAAATACGGGAGTTGCAGTTTCCCCTGGTGCTGGTTTTGGTAAATCGGGAGAAGGCTACGTGCGCTTTGCTTTGGTTCGCGAACCACCTATATTAGAAACTGCTGTAGATAAGATATCCCAGTTTTTACGGTCGGTTCATTAAATCTTTATTTAAGATTGATACAAAATTAACTAATTTGTATCGGCATTTACAGTAGTACCGGGTTAAAATTAACCTGGCATTACTTATTTTGTGCATCATTTTTTTTGACATTTTGGGTATATACAGTAATTTAATTGCACTCAAAAAATGTTTTTTTAGTTTTTAAAGAACAATTGCGTCCATGACAATAACTATAAAAAAAATTAGTAATTACACATTACTTGGTACGATAATTAGCGCGAGCGTTACAGCCCCCGCACAAGCAAGTTCGATTGCAAATGTTGACAGTAATGATGATTTAATCCAAAATCCACAAAATCAAGCATCATCCGATCGTAAAGATATTTTGGTAAAGACACAGAAATGCAATGAAGCGAATTCTTGCATATCCTTGCCCAATTTTGATTTGGACAGTGAATTTAACAAAAACAATGATACAAACACATTAAATAATTCATTGTTAAAAAAAGCTAAACGCATTATAAAATCAATTGAAGCTGCTGAAGCCGTTAAAGTGATAACTTCGTCCGAGGGAATTGAATATATAATATATGATGCTGAATTTACTCCATCAGAAAGCAAATATCAATCAGCTTTAAATACTTATACTAATGTTCGGCGATCGGAATCTCAGAAAAAAAAGGTTCCAGAACCTTCAGCGCTGTTAGGATTAATTGCATTCGGCTTGCTCGCTGCAAAGCGTAAGGTAGCAAAAAATATCCCGAAATCAATAGCATAAGTTAGCCATTATTATCAAAATATACAATCTATGAAAGCTTTAACCAATAAGTGTATATATATATACTGTGTTTAAGTCATATCTTGCCCTTAGATGGTAAATCGGGAATATGCGCGAACAATATTCTGGGTTTCTTCTGACTTATTAAAAATGGTACAAGTTGTTGGTTTAAAATATATTTGCTTAGAGATGGCTTGGAATTATACAGGCGATCGCTAATCCGAGCAAGATGCATATTCTCAGGGACAAGTTACCAAAACAGCACTACGGAAATTAATTGCAATGACTATACCTTAATTTTCAAAGCCTTACTGAGTTTTTGTAAAAAAAGGTTGATTTTATAGTTAAAAATTAAGGTAAGGTTAAAGATTAGTTTAACTTTGCTTTAAATTTCTATTTTAAGATAATATTTATAAGCATTAATGATAGTAGCACTAAATTTTATTGATGGATATTCTCGACTAATTTACTTTTTTCAAATTTGTATCTTTGATAAGTCTGACTACGAATAATTGACTTACGACTTAAGATAATAGGTGAAAATGACAGTGCAGCTAATAAGTGTAAAACAGCAATTCAAGTCACATCAGGTGAAAAAAGTTTTACTAGTTGAAGATAACGATACTAATCGGATGCTACTAAGCGATTGTTTAAGTTTTTGTGGATACGAAGTTAAAGGCTTACCCGACGGTTCAAAGTTTTTTTCTACAATAGAGACTTTTCAACCAGATTTAATTGTACTAGATTTAAAATTACCAGATATTGACGGTTTCTCGCTCTTAGAAAGAATGCAGCAAATGCAAAATAATAAAATTCCTGTAATCGTAGTTTCGGGATTAGCTTTTAAATCGGATTGCGATCGAGCGATAAGTTTAGGCGCTCGTCGCTATTTTGTTAAACCTGTAATTCTCACCGAGCTTACCCAAGCTATTGAAAAAGAATTATTTTGTCGCCAAATATGAAGTATACTTTTTCTTACTTTTTAGGTAATTTTTATTCGGACTTTTGGCTAATTAGATATTCTTCTACGCTTTGACTCAGATTTTGTACGGTAGAGCCAATAATAGAGATTTTTCGTTGAGCTTGCGCTAACAGTAGAATTGCTGATTGCAGTTCGTTAAGTGTTTCATTCATTGCTTCACGATACTGTGATTCAAAGTCTTGCGAATTCATGTTTGTTCTCCTCAAATATGTTTTTCTAAGTTAATCGGAAATGACGCAGGAACATTAAAAAATAATCTCAAACTATACATGAATTTGTCACGAGTATTTAGTCTTATTTATACCAATGATAATCATTTATCCACAGTCTATATATCCGTTGATTCCCTTAATATTCAAGGTTTTTGGAATAATCCGGAATCCTGCTTATTTAAGTTTAGCGATTATAACAAATTGATTATGATAAGGCGCTAAAATATTGAGAAACTACGAAGCTTGGGGTCAAAAGAGTTATAGTATCGCTTGAAATCGGGTGTAGTTATTCAAGTTGATCTTAGGTTCAAAAAAATCGAATTTAGTTCTTAAAGATTTTATAATTAATTAAGAAGACACGATCGCAAAGGCGATTAATGGCTTTTAAAGCAACAATCAAGTGAATCTAATTGCTATAAAAAAATAAATCAACGCACAACAAGGGTGATTTTACTTAAAATAGTAAAGGTGGGTCGATTTATTAAATTTTTCTTCTTAGATTTGTGACAAAATCTGCTGAAATATCGCTGCTAAAAAATCCAGAACGTTTGGAAAACCGTCTCAAAGAGATTCCCCCGGAGCCGGGGGTTTATTTGATGCGGGATGCAACCGATCGCATTGTATACATCGGTAAATCGCGAAAATTGCGATCGCGGGTTCGTTCTTATTTCCGGGAGTCGCAAAAACTTACCGAACGCATTGCTACGATGGTACGGCAGGTGACGGATATTGAATTTATTGTCACCGATACTGAGACGGAAGCTTTAGCGTTAGAAGCAAACTTGATTAAGCAGCATCAACCGTATTTTAACGTGCTGCTCAAAGATGATAAAAAGTATCCCTACGTTTGTATAACTTGGTCTGAGGAATATCCGCGAATTTTTATCACGCGCAAACGCAGACTTGGTAAAGAAAAAGACAAATATTACGGACCCTATACCGATTCTCGCTTATTACGGGGAATATTGCATTTGTGTAAACGAATATTCCCCCTACGGCAGCGACCGCAACCTTTATTTAAAGACAGACCTTGTTTAAACTACGATTTGGGAAGATGTCCGGGTGTTTGTCAGCAGTTAGTTACACCCGAAGATTACCGTAAAATCGTGCAAAAAGTAGCGATGGTTTTCCAAGGTCGGACTAGTGAATTGATTGATACCCTTAACCAACAGATGCAGCAAGCCTCTGAAGATTTAAACTTTGAAACTGCGGCGCGGATAAGAGATCAAATCGCCGGGTTAAAAACCTTAAATGCCGACCAAAAAGTATCTTTACCAGATGATACGATTTCTAGAGATGCCATAGCTGCTTCCGCAGATGACAAATACGCCTGCATTCAATTATTTCAGATTCGTGCCGGACAATTAGTTGGAAGATTAGCATTTTTAGCTGACGCACAAGCCGAAGCTGGAGCTATTTTACAACGAGTATTAGAAGAACACTATCAAACCGCCGACTCAGTAGAAATCCCTACAGAAATTTTGGTGCAGCACGATTTACCAGATGCAGAAATTTTGGCGGAAATCTTGACGCAGCGTAAAGGGAAAAAAGTCACCATTTTTAATCCCCAGCGTCAACTTAAAGCAGAATTGATTGAAATGGTAGAGCGAAACGCCAGCTATGAACTGCAAAGAATGCAAAAACTTGGCGATCGCAACGAACAAGCATTGCAAGATTTAGCAGCCATAGTCGATTTACCCGATTTACCGCATCGCATCGAAGGTTACGATATTTCTCACATTCAGGGTTCAAATGCGGTAGCTTCGCAAGTGGTATTTATCGAAGGTTTACCAGCAAAGCAGCACTATCGCCACTATAAAATTAGAAATCCTGAGATTAAAATCGGTCATTCAGACGACTTCGCTTCCTTAGCAGAAGTTATCGGCAGACGTTTTCGTAAATATATAGAAGATCCGCAACTGCAAAGAATAGGTAATCCCGATTTTCCCGACTTAGTAATGATAGACGGTGGAAAAGGACAACTATCTTCCGTCGTCGCAGTTTTACAAGAAATGAACTTATTAGAAGACGTGCGAGTTGTTAGTCTTGCCAAACGACGGGAAGAAATATTTGTACCCGGAGAATCCATACCACTGAAAACAGAATCCGAACAACCCGGAGTCCAACTACTGCGACGCTTGCGTGACGAAGCCCACCGTTTCGCCGTTACCTTCCATCGCCAACAACGCACCGCAAAATTACGGCGATCGCGTTTGGATGAAATTCCCGGTTTGGGACACAATCGCCAACAACAGCTATTAGCTCATTTTCGTTCGATCGATTACATTCGGTTAGCAACACCCGCCCAAATCGCCGAAGTCTCCGGAATTGGTCCGCGTCTCGCACAAGAAATTTACGATTACTTTCACCCAACGAACGAAATGGTGCAGTAATTTGACGTAATTGAACTTTTTCCCGTAACTTTAGGAAGACGTAGCAGTGCTACGTCTCTACAACCCGTCCGAATTAATGATTCACCTAATTGAAGGTAATACTTGTTTTTCAACTAATACACGTCTAGGAATACTAATTTCAGCCACATACTCTCTAGCTTCAAATTCGTAAAATACGAACAAAGTCGTTGAATTCTTCTGATACGAACCTAATACCCGATCGACTTCATCAATTATTTCCGTATAATCGCTTCCCGAAACATCAGAAATGGCGATCGTTTTCTTATCTCGATCGTCTAAACGTCGATCCTTATTGCTATCAGCTTTAACCACTTCATACCACATTCCGCTAACAATTTTATCTTCACGCCTTTGCAAAACTACTTGTTGAGCATTTAAAAACAAAAAGTTATTATTAGAAACCAATCGCCGTGCAGATTTATCGTTAGTGTTGACAAATAAATAGTTACGGATACGCAAAGCTTTTTTATCGTAATAATTTTCACGATTATTTTCTTGAGAACTAACAGGTGCCATCAAATAAGGCGTACCTTCAAGTTCCTGAAAATTACCCAAACTCATTTTAACTTTATCGTCTTTTTTAGCTTCCGTATTTGCCAAATTACTTGCTGTACGTCCGCTCAAAAAATAGCGCCCAACTTGATAGCCTCCGTAGCCGAAAACTATAAGTACAACTAAACCAATAACAGGAAACAGCCAGCGATTCGCGGATTTCATTTTGAATTATGACAGGAAAAATTGGTCTATTAAATTAATGTTACAAATAAACCTATTATTCCATTAATTGTTACACAAATATTTTTAACAACGCAGAATATATTACTCCAATAATTCAGCGATCGCCTTAAAAAACCCGGTTTCGAGGGTTAGGAGTGCCGAAACCGGGTTTGAGATTATTACTCTACATGGACGCTACAAACAAATGTTTGCGGATTTAATTATTGAGAGGACTCTGGAGAAGCGATCGCAGGTTCAAAACCATTATTTCCAAAAGTGAAATTTACGGACGGAGTAACAGTAGCATTTTCAGTTTGGGCAGAGCCATCAGTACTTTGCGATCCGAAAGGATCAACACCGATTGGAATCAGCTTTACATCGTCAATCAATATACCAGAATCGACAACAGGATCAGTTAAATCTACAATTCCGAAGCCTAACTCATATGTTCCAGCTTCAGAAATTGCGATTCTAATAGTTTGAGTGTCTGTAGCTTCTGAATATCCCTTTACAGATTTATCGGAAAAAGTCGGGTCAAATGTATCATCTAACTCTAAAGCAAAGTTCCTAACAGGGTTGCCAACAGGGTTGGTAATGGGATCTTCAAAAGGGTTGTCAACAGAATTACCAAGAGCGAAGAAAGCTGAATCGTTGTAAGTTGCGGATGGCGTAGCTTCATTGGTAAGAAAGGTATAGTCAAACTCTAAAATATCGCCAGCTAGTGCGGTAAATGTTTGTTTGATTCCCGATCCTTCTGTTGCATCCCCTTCAAGTAGAGCATCGAGAGAACCAGATGTTAAGTCCAAAAATTCTGACAAATCTGATTCTTCAACCGAACCACCTGAATCACTAAAACCATTGGTAATTAAAGCTTGCGATTCTCCATCGGTAGGGGCAATGCCAATTTCTCTTGTCTCAATGCTGGTATCGCCAATGGTTCGCCAATTCTGGAAAGTGCCTTTATCGTTACCCGGCTCTGGTTCAAAGGAACTACCCTCAAAACTACCGTTGTTAATAAAGCTCCCTATGATTAAAGATTGCTGTAAGGAAGACTCTGACTCAGCTTGTCTTACCTTAGATATATCTTCTGGGGGAGCAGATATATTAGTTAAATCGGGTATTGTACCATTTGCCTCAACACCCGAACCATTCATAGTGTCGGTTGCATCGGTTGCATCAACACCCGAACCATTCATAATGTCGGTTTGATCGGTTGCCTCAACATCCGAACCATTCATAGTGTCGGTTTGATCGGTTATCTCAACATCCGAACCATTCATAGTATCGGTTCCAGTTGCTTCAACATCCGAACCATTTATAGTGTCGGTTTGATCGGTTGCCTCAACATCCGAACCATTTATAGTGTCGGTTGCATCGGTTGCCTCAACACCAGAACCATTCATAGTATCGGTTGCATCGGTTGCCTCAACACCAGAACCATTCATAGTATCGGTTGCATCGGTTGCCTCAACACCAGAACCATTCATAGTATCGGTTGCATCGGTTGCCTCAACACCCGATGTATCTGAGTCAGAAAGAGATACAGAAGTAGTTTCAGTTTTACCCATACCATCATCAACTGATACAGTTGCCTCGGATTCTCTAATCTCAGTTCCATCTTGATTAATACCTACAGAAGAGTCGGAACTAGAAGTATTGTTATCTAGAACTGGAGTGTTATTTTCATGAGCCATTTTTGTATTTCCTTTGGAGTTCTACCTGGGGTTTTGACGTAACCATTCACATAGTAAGTCATGAATTACCGCAATTTTCTGAATATAAACAAATCGAATATTAGATATCTATTCTTTTTCGTTATTTCACATAATCAAACATTCTTTCAATATTTTCAAGCTTTTAATATGGAGGCATTTCAAGAATTAAAATTATTTGAAAAACTAAATCATTTTTCGGAATGACAATAGTTGTATTTTTGAAATTCTCGATCGGTAAAGTAGCCCTTGAGTACTTGTATTTTATAGATAAATGTTTTAGTAGTTCGATCCAATTGAAATAGATAATATCTTGTTGAATACTGAACAAAGAATGTACATAATCATAATTATCTCAAAATAGTACGTGTAAAAAAAGTATTCATAAATAAAAATTTTAACTATAGGTTATAGCGATCGCAATATTAACAATTTAATCTTAATCAAACGCTTTATCGACTAGCTATATTAATCGCATATAAAATCTATGTTTATGGGCATTTATATCTGAAATAAATTAAATAGATGAAACAATATACACATTCAATTAATTATTAATTTAACCAATTGTACGAATAACCAACGGTGGAAATTACACAAGATTAATGAGAAAATATAAAAGCATCTCCGAATTTTGCAGGAAAGGTATGTAATTATGGGTAAACCCACAGTTTTTATTGATGGCGCAGAAGGTACCACAGGTTTACAAATTCATTCGCGTTTAGCTCGGCGCGATGATATTGAAATTGTCAGCATACCTCCAGAAAAACGTAAAGATGCTCAAGCGCGATCGCACTTCATCAACTCCGCCGACGTTGCCATTCTTTGTTTACCCGATGATGCAGCCCGCGAAGCCGTAAGTTTTGTCACCAACCCCAACGTAAAAATACTGGATGCAAGTTCCGCCCATCGCGTTGCAGATGGCTGGGTGTACGGCTTTCCCGAATTAGAACAAAAACGTCGGGAAGAAATTAGAAACGCGAAACGAGTCAGTAACCCTGGATGCTACCCTACAGGATTTTTAACCTGCGTGCGTCCATTAGTGGCAGCTGGTATTATCCCTAAAGACTTTCCCGTAACTATCAACGCGATTTCCGGGTATTCGGGAGGAGGAAGAAAACTGATGGAGGAATATCAAAGCGCTTCGGAGGAACAAGCAAACAGTTATGCTTACGGTATCTATGGTTTGACTTTCGGACACAAACACGTCAAAGAAATGCACGAGCATTCGGGGTTACAATCTTCACCGTTGTTTGTTCCTGCTGTAGGTAATTTTGAAAAAGGAATGTTGGTGCAGATTCCCCTACCTTTACACGCGCTGCAAAATCAATTTAAAAATAAACTTAGTGGTGAATTAATTCATAAAACCCTCAAAGAATATTATCAAAACGAAAAATACGTTTCCGTCGCGCCTTTAAATGATGACGGTTCCTTACGCAAGGGTAAGTTTCTTGATGCTCAAGCAGCTAATGATACCAACTTAGTGCAAGTATTTGTATTTGCGAATGATGAGACAAAAGAAGCTTTATTAGTAGCCAGATTGGATAATTTAGGGAAAGGTGCTTCCGGTGCTGCTGTGCAGAATTTAAATATTATGCTCGGTTTGGATGAAGATTTGGGGCTTTAAGAAACTAAAACTAATGAAACGTACCAATTGCGCGACTCATTACATAAACTGCGTGCATTTTATTCCCAAATTTTCGGGGTTGTCTCTTATTAATAACCTCAAATCCTAAGCTTTTCCAAAATTTTAACCCCGATTCATTGGCTTCAACTACAGACAACGATACTCGCTTAATTTCTTGCGCTGATACCCAATTTTCAAATCCTTGATAAAACTGCGAACCTATTTTTTTACCTCGGTATTGGGGATTCAACATCATTAACCCCACCCACCAGGTTTGATTGTCTGGGTAATATCGCAGGGATTCAACCATTCCTATCAATTCATCCTGCGAATTAAACAATCCAAAAATATATTTATCTTCCGTCGTTTTTCCATCCGGTAAAGCATCGAATTCCTCACGTGCTGCTGTGGGTGAAGGAGGTTTACCATCGGTTAACAAAGCAAATTCCGTGCATTGCTCGTAAAGAGTTTGAAGGATTTTAGCATCCTCTAGTTTGAGCAGCTTTGCTGAATAACCAGGAAGATTTAGTGCGAAACTAATTGAGTTGTTCATACTGCATCACCAATCAAGATTATCAATATTTTGGTTTAATGGTTTAACGCGATCGCAAGTTTCATTCACTGCGGGTTTCCATCGGTTTGAATTGTCCCAAATAAAATAAGTTGCGGTAACTTTGTTTTAACTATCTTGCTTAATTTCTTGGTGAAGTAGCTTAGATCCTATAAATTATTCAAGCTTCTTTTAACCATCTAAATAAACATACCCGATGCAAATGACTGCTGAGTGCGGCAAATTTCTTGATGTTCTAAACGATCGAGTTTTCGGGGTTTGAGGAAGTTTAGGTGTTAGTTGAGCGATCGCACCATAGTTAATACTCAGCACGGTTAAAGCCAAACTTAGAGCTTTGCTCGATCGCCAAAATATATTTCATAATTATTTAATATACGTAAAATTTTTTAATATATAAATCAAATTTACTAAGCTTACTATAGTCATCTATTTAACAACGTCATAAATAAGTAAAAACCGTTATGAAAAGTAATAGACATTTACGCGCTCGCGTTAGCCCGAAAGAATTTAAACTATTAGTACGACTCAGGGAACGCAAACCAGCCCAACACCCGCCAAATCCCAACGTAAAATTAGGCGATCGCATTGCAGATGCGGTTGCTGAAACAATGGGTTCTTGGCGCTTCATTATTATTCAAAGTGTTATTTTATTCTTTTGGGTTGTTCTGAATATCGCTGCTTTTTCTCAACATTGGGACCCATATCCGTTTATTTTACTCAACTTGATGTTATCTTTTCAAGCAGCTTATGCGGCTCCGATCATTATGATGAGCCAAAATCGTCAGGCTACAATTGACCGTCAAGATGCAAAATATGACTATGAAGTTAATAAAAAAGCAGAATTAGAAATTGAGTTAGTACACGATAAACTTAATCAATTGCGCGAACAGCAAATAGTGGAAGTTATGCAGATGCTCAAAGAACCTTCAGCAGCATTTGGCGAAGTTGGAAGAATTGTTACAGCAACGATTGGATAATAATTAATATTGGCTGAAATTTGTAAGTAATTACTATATATAAGATGAATGAAAAACTAATTAACCGCCTACTTCCTTTTTTCGGTTTGGGAATTTTAATCGTATGCTTGTGGGCGTTGAATAAAGAAATACGGCATTACCAAATAACAGAAGTAATACGGAGTTTAAAAGCAATTTCGTGGTACAGATTGAGCTTGGCAATTGCTTTCACTGCTTTCGGCTATCTTGCCTTTGCAACTTACGATATTATCGCTTTTCGCTACTCTAAATACCCCTTAAGTACTGGTAAAATTCTGTTTACAGGCTTTCTCAGTCATGCTATCAGTAATATAGTTGGTTTTGCAACTTTATCTGGTGGTGCAATTCGCTATCGTTTCTATTCTCACTGGGGAGTTCCAGCACGAATAATTGCTTTAATTATTGCCTTTGAAAATCTGTGTTTTTGGCTAGGATTATTTGCTGTTGGTGGAATAACTTTTTTGATAGAACCTTTAACTTTACCCAGCTTATTAAAATTACCTTTCGTTTCAGTTCATCCTATCGGGTTTATTTTCTTACTAATTGTAATTACATACCTGATACTTTGCGCGATCCGAAAACAGCCATTAATTATAAAAGGACAAAGTTTTGCCATCCCAACTTTAACTTCATCTTTAGCACAAATAATAGTTTCTTTTCTTGACTGGGCATTTGCTGCTGGAGTACTTTATATTTTACTTCCAACTAATACTTCTCTATCTTATCCAGGCTTTTTTGGTATTTACTTATTAGCGATGATTGTGAGCATTATTAGCCATGTTCCCGGTGGTTTAGGAGTCTTTGAAACAGTTACTTTATTGCTGCTACCAACATCAGTTAATTCCGCTGCGGCTTTGGGTTCGCTTCTAGCATTTCGAGCGGTTTACTATTTACTACCTTTGATAGTAGCAATGACGTTACTTGGTGGGTATGAAATTAGACGACGAGTCAGACTGTGAATTACTGCCTTCCCGGCTTTATGATTAGTTAATTGAGTGAGGGGGAAGAGGGGGGAGAAATTTTATAAATAATCCGATCGACATGGGAGTATTAGTACTATTTTTATCTAACATATTGCACCATTCTGAAGAAGCGCAAAGAAACCCGGTTTCTTGTCGTAAAAGCGCGAATACCTCGTTGTGAAATCACAAAGAAACCAGGTTTCTGAAACTGGTGCAAGATTTGAGATTTATTGAAGTATAACGCGATCGCAAGTTTCATTAACTGCGGGTTTCCATCGGTTTGCTTCGTCGGTAATAAAATAAGTTGCAGTAAATTTGTTCTTTCAAATACTACTTAATAAGAAAACAATGTATTGATTCAAGCTTACACCTTCTTTATCCGCAGCATCAGCTAAATGGCGATGTAAAGTTTTTGGCATCCGTAAAAGTAATTTACCACTGTAATTATCATCCGTACTGGGTAAAGGTATTTTGTCTCCATTTTCATAGACGGTTTCCAGCCATAATTCTCGCGCTTCATTAATATTTGTCATTGTCTCTTCAAGGGTTTCACCCTGAGTGAGACATCCTGGTAAGTCTTTAATTTCAGCAACATATCCACCATCTGCATCTGGATAAACTGTTACAGGATATTGAAGGCTCAAATAGTATTCTAATGATTGCTTTTCAATCTGCTTCTTCTTGGGTTTCAACGTCGTCATTATTCCAATCTTCCAAATCTAATACCAATTTTCCAAATTCTTGATACAAATCAAAACAAACAAAGACGTTGCACTGCAACGTCTCTACACAATTTACAATTTATATATCACCTGTCTTCATCAAACCGTATTACTGTTGAGGTGATTCGGATGGTGCGGGAATAGTTAAGTTTTCTTCCGCAGGAATCAATTTATTCAAAAGGTTAATATAGCTTAAAACAGTATTGCGCTGTTGTTCTAAATTAACCGCATTATTGATGTTATTTTTAGCAACAGCCTTTTGTAATTCTTGTATTTTATTAATATTCAAATTACCGTTTCCATCCTCAACCTTGCCTAAAGCTGCGGCTGCTTCCTGTAAGCGAGTATTCGCTATACCAAAATTACGTAGGTCTAAATTAACTGTAGTATCATACAAATCGCCGCGAGCTTCCATCAAATAAGCGCGGTTTCTCTGTGTAGTTAACTGTTCCTTTGCTTGTTGTAACTCTTGCTTAATTTGTTCATCATCAGAGGAAAATTGAGAACGTGCTTGAAACCAACCTGCACCGTATAAAGCTGCACCCGCAATTGTAGCGATTACAACACCAATCAGAATTTTCTTGACTTTAGAAGATGCCGAACCTTTATTAGTTGTATCAGTTGTCTTGACTTCGCTTGCTTCACTCATGGCTTTTTAAGATTTTTTCCTAGCTTTGCTTAGTTTGTAAAACGTTTATAATCTTTTTCTTTAATTATCTCAAGAATATTCGCAAAAAACTTGTAAATTAATATACGCGATAATCAATTATCAATTATTAATTGGGCATTGGGCTACCTCCCACCTACGGTGAATGGGCATTGGGCATAGTTAGGAGTGAGGAGTTAGGAGTTAAGAGTTAATAATTTATTTTTTCTCCTTGTCTCCTTGTCTCCTTGTCTCCTTGTCTCCTTGTCTCCCCATCTCCCCTCTCCTCAAAGCGGATGCCGAGACGGTACGCCAACCGCACGCGGAAACTTTGCGGGTGTATTTTTTACTTTTCGCAAATACAAACAATGGCGATCGCCTTTACTCAAGGGTGTATTAAATTGTTCGATTGATTCTATGACTCCACCCAACTGCCCGACGGCGTTTTCCATGTTGATAGCTTCTTCTTGAGTCCAGCTACCCCGATAAATTACGGCTAATCCCCCTGGTTTTAACAATGGTAAAGCATACTCGGCACAAGCCGAAGCTGAAGCTACAGCACGAATCAACGCTATATCGTAAGTTTCTCTATGCTTGCTATCTCTACCAATTTCTTCCGCCCTGCAAGTAGTTGCTTTAACGTTATTTAAATCAAGTTTGGGTACAATATTATCTATAAAATTAATTTTCTTCTTAGTAGAATCAACCAGGTTTACCGTACAATTACTTACTATAAAAGCCACTGGCAGACCGGGAAAACCCGCACCCGTACCTAAGTCAATAATTCTAATTTTTTTATTATCTACCCCCTCTACCCCCTCTACCCCCTCTTTCTTCGCTGAAATCAAAAATTTAATTCCCCGCAAAGAATCCCATAAATGTTTTTCCCAAAATTCTTCAGGGTTTGTAATCCGGGTTAAATTTAGCTGACGGTTTCCTTCGAGAATTAACTCATAAAGACATTGAAACTGTGCTTGTTGTTGAGGAGATGGTTTCCAATTAAGAGTTTCTTCCCAGATATCCATCATCTGGGGCAGACAAAATATAGTTGAATCGTTCACGATTAAAATAGCGAGTTACATTTTGGTTAAAGATAGTATTTTAAACAGTAACTCAACTGCATATTAATTAACAGGTTTGAATTTGGAGACGAAGCACCACTACCAACTACGATTAGAGCAAGTCAGCTATACAGAAAAACTGACCGCTCAAACCAAGCAGAAATTACCCGAATACTCTATATTGCAAGATATTTCCTTCGAGGTTTATGAAGGCGATCGCATTGCCATAGTAGGACCAACTGGCGCGGGTAAATCTTACTTATTACGCCTTTTAAATCGATTATGCGAACCTACAAATGGTAAAATTTATCTTGAAAATCGGGAATATCGGCAAATTGCCCCCAGAGAATTACGTCAGTCTGTAATACTAGTAGCACAAGAGCCAAAGCTATTAGGTATGAGTGTAAGAGAGGCTTTAGTTTATCCGCTAATATTGCGAAATCTACCTAAGCCTCAAATTCAGCAACGCTTAAGCTATTGGACAGAAGAGCTACATATTCCAGACGACTGGTTAGGAAAAACAGAAACGCAGCTTTCTACCGGAGAGCGAAAACTAGTAAACCTGGCGAGGGGTTTAATTATCCAGCCAAAAATTTTATTATTAGACGAACCAACCTCCAGCTTAGATTTAGGTAAAGCGAACCGCGTTATAGAAGTTTTAGATCGGCTATACCAAAAACATCAAACTACAATTTTGATGGTAAACCACCAGTTAGATATAGCCCAAATGTTTTGCACCCGGCTTTTCTACTTGCAACAAGGGCGTTTAAGTGCAGATCAACCAGCTTCTCAAATCAACTGGAATAATTTGCAAGAAAACTTGAAACAAGCAGAAACCGACGATGATTTTGAATTTTAGTTAAATGGGCATTGGGAATAATTAAAAGTTAGGAGTTAGGAGTTAGGAGTAGTGAGTAGTGAGTTAAGAACTAATTTCTCCTTGTCTCCTTGTCCCCTTGTCCCCTTGTCTCCTTGTCTCCTTGTCTCCTTCTTGTCCCCCATCTCCCCATCCCCTCATCGCCCCGAAGCAATCGTAGAATGTTGTGTGAATTGATTTTTAGGTTGATGCTTGGCTATTTTTGCTGCTGAGGGAGCATTTTGAGAAACATTTGTATTTAGGATTTCGACATTAAATCGGTATCCTACGTTGCGAATGGTTTGAATTAGACTTGGTTGGCGTGGATCTAATTCAACTTTTTTCCGCAGTGATAATACGTGTGTATCAATCGTGCGCGGATTATCTATTGCATCGGGCCAAGCGCGACGCAGTAGTTCCGAGCGAGAAAGAGGTATTCCAGCAGCTTGGGCTAAAACGTAAAGCAAACTAAATTCTTGGGGTGTTAAATCAATAAATTCACCTTTAAATCGGACGCGGCGCTGTATTAAGTCGATTTGTAAAGCACCGTAATCTAGATAAGCTGGCGCTATAGGAGTACGCTTGCGACGAACAAGCGATTCCACCCGCGCTAAGAACTCTTGCATCCCAAAAGGTTTACTTAAATAATCGTCAGCACCTGCCTTCAAACCCGTAACTATATCAGCTTCACTATTTCGCGCAGAGAGCATTAAAAGCAAAGGCTGTTGCTGGCGATGTAACCAACGGCAAAATTCGATTCCATCGCCATCAGGTAAGTCAGCATCAAGAACAACTAATGTTGGTTGATGAGTCAAGAAGGCTTCCCTTGCTTGATAAATGCTAGCTGCCTGAAATACTCTATAGTCAAGTTGTTGTAAGTGCCAACCTAGCAGCGACCTTAAATGGGGATTCCCCTCAATAATTTCTATACAAACCGAACCCACGGTGGCAAAACCCCTCATTCGAGCATGACATTCAAGGTAACAAAGCCTATAGCTTTGGTTTTGTAACCGTTGTTACTTCAATTCGCATTTGCTTGACATTTATTCGTTTTTTTAGTTAAACGGTTTATTTCCCTATTACCCCACCTACAATATAGTTGGTAACATTTTTCTATTTTTTGTTATAATTGTTAAACACATTTATTGTTAGCTTTGTTTTGTAATTAGTGTAAATTCCATTCAAAACTAAAACCAACAAGCTACTTGTTTACCACGATCCCCAGCCACTGTCTAGATGTAAACAAGGCACATATCCTTTTGATTTAATCTCAGCGTCCATTTATAGAATTAATAAATAATGACGAAAAAATATAACAATCGCTTATTTACTCATCACATTTAGCGTATAAAGTAATAGGATCTATGTAGAGGCTGTAGCAATAACAAATTTTTCGCAAGCAAATTTTATTAACTTGTAGTACTTACAGTAATGCCGAAGTAATACTTCACATTTAGGCTTGAATCATTTACAATTCTCATTCCAACCTTCTGACACTTTTTACTTCTCCTATGCTTCAAGACACACGAACTATCCGCTACTATCAAAAACTAACCGATGCCTTCGTCGAACTCTGGAATCGCGGTTATCGTACAGATGATATGCGGATGTACCTTGACGGCTATTTAGCCGCACTACGAAACGGTAACGAACTTGAACCCTACTTGATTCATCGCTTAGAAGAGGAAGCTGGTCGCTTCTTATTCGATGCATCTAATTTTGCAGTTGTTCAACCACAACCAGAACCAGATTACTATTAACTTACTCGCACAGTCAGTTAATAGCAATCACTGCTCAACGCAGATGATTATAGCATACTATTTGCAAATATCAACTGTAGCAATGGTGTAATTTTTTGTAGATGTTTTGTAGCAATTCAAGTAAATTTTCCCCTCACTTGTTTTATTGGTTATGCCAAATCGGTGAGGGTTTTTTTAGGTTTTTTTAATTATTCTCCTGACAAGGAACTCTCGCTTGTGAAAGGCTCCACTCCACAAAGTTAAGGAGAGGCAAAGCAACTAGTAGTCTGTCCCATTAATTTTAAAGGGTTCGTAGTCAGGGCTTCAGCCCTTCAAGGTCACAAATCCTCAGATTGGATTAAAACTCTTACTACGAACCTTTATTACCCATCAGAATTAATAGGACAAAGTACTACTACTAAGAACCAATTAGAATTCACATCTTGCACCAATTGCAATAATCGCAGGCAGAGCCTCTAAAAACTAATTCCCAGGAACTGAGCCTGGGAACTAGATAGAAGAAGATTTTCGACAGCTAATAGATAAAATTCAACTTAATTACGAAGCCATTGCGACTTCAACCATTTGCTGTAATTCACCTTTTTGGTAAAGTTCAATCAAAATATCACTTCCACCAACGAATTCACCATTCACGTACACTTGGGGAATTGTGGGCCAGTTGGAATATTCTTTGATGCCTTGACGTATTTCTGCATCTTCGAGGATGTCTAAAGTCTCGTAGGGAACTGCCAAGGTGTTAATAATTTGGACAACATTGTTAGAGAAGCCGCACATTGGCATTAGTTTGGTTCCCTTCATGAAAACCATGATTTTGTTTTGCTGTACTAAATTATCAATTCTTTCTTTAACTTCGGGTGTCATGATGTTTACCTTTTTTTATCGTGTTTTGGTTGCGAAGACTAACATTTCAACTTAGAAGCTAAGAGTCATTACCTCAATTGGGCATCTATAACTCATAACTTATACTTATAGCTTAAATTATGAAGCGACTGTTGCTTGCCAAGCTTCGGGAGTGTATGTTTTCAGTGCTAAGGCGTGAATAGCTTCGGTAGACATAGCTTGTTTCAACGCACCGTACACTAACTGATGTTGCTTTACTAATCCCTTGCCAGCAAACTGGGATGAAACTACACTTACTTGATAATGGTCGCCACCGCCAGTTAAATCTTGTACTTCAACTTGAGCGTCTGGCATTTCTGCTACGATCATTTCCTCTACTTGCTGCGGACTTATCATCTAAAATCCCTAAAATTAATTGATTGCCTACACTTTATATATTATGTACAAATTTTAGACAGCAGCGATCGCTTATCAGTTACCAATGAATTTATTTTGCTTGAAGAATTACAGATAATTTTATCCTACCATTAGAAAATCAAAAGCCACCGCCAAAAGTTTAGCGGTGGTGTATTCAAGGATTTTATGGTTGGTATTAAAAAATTATTTGCTAGAGGAAGCGCTACCGCCACCTTTAGGAAGAGAATCAACAAAGCCTAATTCAAATAATTGTTGATAAGCTTTTTTACCTAAGTCTCTGGTAGGATTTTGACTTTTGATAATTTGTACCAATAAAGGTACGGCTAATTCTGGCTTGTTTTGCGCTCTATGTACCAATGCTAGCTGGTAAGTGGCTTCATCCCGCATTTGAGCGGTAGATAAAGCTTTTTTGCGCTGCGAATCGGCTATGCGGTTGTCAATTCCGGCAAAACTAGAATTTAATTGCTGGTAGAAATTTGATAGCTGATTGAAAACTAAACGTGCTTCCTTAAGTTTATCCGCAGCTAAGGTGTAGTTTTGAGAAGAAACTGCATTACCAGCTTCTGACATCAAACGCTTTCCACCTTCCTCGCTCAAAACACTTGTTGTTTCTCCGGTTGGCTGAAGATTATTTGGATCGTTTGGATCTATCGGCTGTACTTGCGTGCTGCCGCTAGGTAGTTTAACCTGAGCATCAGCGGGCGATAGCAAGCTAAAACTTGCTATTACCGTGAGCATTGTAAGACAAATATGGGGAACGGTTGCGGCAAATTTCATGGGGATAAATACTTGGGACAATTAAACAGAACAGGGACATAAACTTCGGGTATCTTAACTCTGTTTTGCTATGAAACAAAGCAAAGCCACATACACTCGTATCTCTGATTTAGACTGAAAATCTTCTCAATTGAGTTCCCACAAATATTACGTCACGAAACATAGCTGTTATGAATACGAGCGCAAATTCACCCCTCAATTCTTCGTCTGGAATACCAAATAGCAGTTTAGGAATGATTATACAACGTGGTGGTGAAGAATTAGCATTAGAAAAGGTTTCAGACCGTTTTACCGTTCGCAGCGACGCTAATATTACTACTAAAGAATTAGCTCAGAATTTTTTAGGTAGTTGGCGCGGTACTATTCCTACTTCTCGTTTGGAATTGTTTAAGGTTGCGCCCAGTAAGTTGGAGATGGCGATGTCTCAAGCGCGGAGTTCTACAAATGTTGCTTTTGCCAGTCATGTTTACCAAATTAAAGGTAATCCGGCGACATCTGTTTATTTAGGCGACCAAATTACGATTGAATTTGCTGCTTGGGTCGATTCTGCCAGAATTAATACGATCGCACTCAAGTTTGGTTTGGTTCTTTATAAAGCTGTTGATGGTCTTCCTAATACTTTTGTATTTTTTGTTGGCGAACAAGCTACACAAAATCCGATAAAAATTGCTAATAGGTTACAAGGATTATCTGAGGTTTTAGCTAGCGAACCTAATATTATTATCCATCAAGAACCCCACTACAAACCTCGCGACCCTCTTTATTTTCAACAATGGTATCTAGATCACAATGGTGGGAATCAATTGGCAAATGGATCTCATGTTTCAATCGAAAAAGCTTGGGACATCACGCGGGGAGTTCGTTCGGTTATCGTAGCGGTGGTTGATGATTCTTTCGATCTCAATCATCCCGATTTTATGGGTAGTGGAAAAATAGTCGCTCCCTTAGATTTAAAAGATAAAGATTTTTTACCAATACCTACACAAAAACAACCCAGTCACGGTACTGCTTGTGCGGGAATCGCGATCGCGGAAGAAAACGGTACGGGAATTGCCGGAATTGCTCCCGGTTGTGCGTTTATGCCTATTCGTACCAGTGGATTTTTAGATGATGAATCTATTGAAGCTATTTTTGATTGGGCGATTGAAAAAGGAGCTAGTGTAATTTCTTGCAGTTGGGGAGCTTCGGCGGTGTATTTCCCTCTTTCCTTGCGTCAACGTGCTGCGATTACTCGCGCTGCCACCAAAGGACGTAACGGTAAGGGTTGTGTGATTCTATTTGCTGCCGGAAACGCTAACCGTCCGATTAACGGTACCGTACACGAACAGGGTTGGGTTAAAAATATTGTTACGGGTAAGACGCGATGGCTCAGTGGTTTTGCGGTGCATCCCGATGTCATGACTGTTGCTGCATCCACTAGTTTGAACAAAAAAGCCGCCTACAGTAATTGGGGTACTAATATTTCTGTCTGCGCCCCCAGCAATAACGCTCAACCAGGAATGTGGTTTGAACAAATGGGTTTTATCTATACTCAACCCGCGATCGCAGCTTCACTTCCAGGAAGGGCAATATTCACAACCGATCGATTAGGAGCCGCAGGTTATGCGATCGGCGATTTTACCGATCGTTTTGGCGGCACTTCTAGCGCCACTCCCGTAGTTGCTGGAGTTGCAGCGCTGGTTTTGTCAGCGAACCCTGACATAAATGTCCGGCAAGTAAAACGCATACTTGAAGAAACCGCCGATAAAATAGTTGATTTAGAACCCGACGCACAATTAGGTTTGCGTTATGGAACTTACGATGATAACGGTCATTCAAAATGGTTTGGTTTCGGTAAAGTAAATGCGTATAGAGCGCTTATAGCAACGCAAAAGCTTCAAGTTAATGCCGCAGTTGCAACCAGCAATATAAGAGGACGTAATAATGCAATATTATCTATTCCCGACAATTATAAAGAAGGGATAAAAAGCGAAATTATTATATCTGAATCCAACTTTGTTCGCGATATTCAAGTTAGCGTCAACATCCAACATGAATTTCTGAGCGATATTGAAATTTACTTAATTGCCCCCAACAATCAACGGGTGTTATTGCAAAGTCGTACTTTAGGTCGTCGTAACGAATTACAAACCACCTATTGCGTGCAAACCCATCCAGGTTTGAAAAATTTACTCAATCAGTCAGCCAAAGGGCGCTGGCAATTATGGATTATTGATACGGCTCCACAAGATGTAGGCAAATTAAAGAATTGGGAACTTGCTTTAGGAATTTAGATCGATTATCAACTAACAACTAACTTTCTATTTGGGCAAAACCACTATCAGCAAAATCATCATATTGATAGTTTAGTTGTTGAAGCGCATGAGATAAATCATCTGTAAGCGTTTTAGCATCTTGCTTTACACAGCCTCGATCGTAGTCAGATACTTTGATTGGTGAAGCAATGCTGATGGAAACATCCGTACCCCAACTTGGATAAGGATGACTGTAATTGAAACAAATAGGTACAATTTTCACTCCCAAACCGGGGTGAGATGATTCCGCGCTCAAAGCCAAACGCGCAATTCCAGGCTTTAGTTGGTGAACATCGCGATCGCGAAAAATGCCGCCTTCTGGATAAATAACTAACATTTCACCACTTTGCAGCAATTCAACAGTATGACGGAGAGTTTTAATCGAAGGACGTTTTGAATCTACAGGGAATCCTCCCAAACGTCGAACAAACCAGCCTTGAAAGCCTCGACATTCAGTACTTGTGACCATAAAACGCAAATCTCGCCCAGTAACGCAACGTCCAGTTGCATAAGGCAAAAGCAACGAATCCCAACGCGCCTTGTGGGTAGGGGCTAAAATTACAGGTCCGCTAGACGGCAAATTTTCCTGTCCCGTAATTGTGATTTGACTAAAGTACAAAGGTAAAACTACATTTCCTGCCACTAGGTAAGTTAAAGAACTTAACCAAGGAGAAATTCGCGAATTAGTATCAGCCAACTTAGTATTTGCTTGACTATTAGGTGTTTTTTGTCTGCCAGTATCAAATATTGAATTTAATTCCATCATCCCGGTGACTGCTGAATATTGAGTGAATCAAAATGTAAAGAATTCTTGATTAGTAACACCGTAGATTTTCTGCCCCGACTTTTGTAGCACTCACTGGACAGTTTTACCTCTGTCCTTTAAGTTATGATATGTCGCCGATTAGCAAACCAATCTTGTAACTGTTGCCGACAGTCAGATTCTAAGATGCCACCAATTACACCCAAACGGTGATTGGAAGCCGCACTATCAGGAATATTAGCAACAGTCCGAATAGCCCCAGTTTTCGGGTCATCTACTCCATAGATTAGTAGACCAACACGGGCTTGCACAATGGCACCAGCACACATCGGGCAAGGTTCCAGAGTAACGTAGAGACTACATTCATGTAGCCGCCAATTTTGTAAAGAGCGCGTTGCTTCCCGTATAGCGAGAATTTCCGCATGGGCAGTGGGGTCATTGTCGCGTTGTTTTCTATTTTCAGCTTCTGCGATCGCATTTTGGCATGAATCAATAATAACAGCGCCCACAGGAACCTCACCCGCTTCCCCCGCCGATTCAGACAGCTTTAGTGCCTGTTCCATCCATTTTCTATGTATAAGATATTCGGAATGGCTACTTAACATATTCTTAACAAGTTAGTGGTTAGTGGTTAGTTGTTATACAAATAAATGGTGTAGAGACGCGATATATCTTTATCTACAAGGGTTTTAGGTTTTACAACAAATTAATATAACTTTATTCCAAAAATAACCCGATTTATCCTAGAAATCGGGTTTTTAATAACGATCGAATTTTTGCAAAAAGCCGAATTTTTTAAGCTGTTGCTGGTTGATTTAAAAGGGAATCAAGTTGACCTTGAGTATCTAATTGATACAAATCGTCGCAACCGCCAACGTGTTGACTATTTATGAAAATTTGCGGTACTG
The DNA here is from genome assembly GCA_965234645.1 of Rivularia sp. (in: cyanobacteria). Taxonomy (GTDB): domain Bacteria; phylum Cyanobacteriota; class Cyanobacteriia; order Cyanobacteriales; family Nostocaceae; genus Rivularia. The sequence continues at coordinate 3,999,865 of OZ248344.1, forward strand.
AACGCCGTCCGTTCGCACGTTCCGCCATTGCATTTCTAGCTGTTGCGTCTCCATCAATTTTATATTCGGTGAATTTAACCCCTTTCCACCACAAAAGCATTTTCGCACGGATGCAATAAGGGCAAGTCTGCCAAGTATAAATTTCCACGTTTGCTTTGATTTGTTCGGGATGACGACCTAAAAGCGGGTTGAGAAAATCAAACATCTGATTATTTGAGGGATTTTATCTAACTTTCTTTTAAGTTAGCAGTTCGAGTTAGAGATTTGAATAATTAGTTGTGCAAAATTAATTTTACATTCAGAAAGGTTCAAGTTATTGGGATTGCTTCGTTCCTCGCAATGACAATATATAATTAATTTTGCTTAAGTACTTATTTAGCGCGGATATGAACGTCTTAAAATAAGTTACAAGTTATTTCAATGCGTTAACAAAATGGTAATTTCTAAGAGAAAAAATTGCTGCAAGTTGTTATTTAAAACGAAATTGAATATTAACTTCTCTGAGAATTAAATTCAGCAAATTTGATTATTTAGAAATATTAGCTGTAAAAAATCTATCTAAAAGTAGATGTATTGCGATTAAGTAAATTTATTCCCTACAACAAACTTTCTCACACCTGAAAAATCCCCTTAGATGCAAAACTTAACACAAACCAAAGGCAAGACGGATTTCCACTGGTATCCCCCCTTTGGTAGACTTAATAACTGATATCGCAATTCGTCAATACCGCATTTAATAAGCAATTGAGAGGGAATTCGTGGAAAACACTCTTGGGTTAGAGATTATTGAAGTAGTTGAGCAAGCGGCGATCGCTAGCGCTCGCTGGATGGGTAAAGGCGAGAAGAATACCGCCGACCAAGTAGCTGTGGAAGCTATGCGGGAAAGAATGAACAAAATCTATATGCGCGGACGCATTGTGATTGGAGAAGGCGAACGCGATGATGCTCCCATGCTTTACATCGGTGAAGAAGTGGGAATTTGTACTCGTGAAGATGCCAAGACTTACTGTAACCCCGACGAATTAGTTGAAATTGACATCGCGGTTGACCCTTGCGAAGGTACTAACCTGGTAGCATACGGTCAAAATGGTTCGATGGCTGTATTGGCAATTTCCGAAAAAGGCGGTTTATTTGCTGCACCTGACTTTTATATGAGAAAGCTAGCAGCACCACCACAAGCAAAGGGCAAAGTAGATATTGATAAATCTGCCACCGAAAACCTGAAAATTTTAGCTGAGTGCTTAAATCGTAGCGTTGAGGAATTGGTTGTAGTAGTGATGGATCGTCCCCGTCACAAAGAATTAATTACGGAAATTCGTCAAGCTGGTGCTAGAGTACGCTTAATTAGCGATGGTGACGTTTCTGCCGCTATTTCCTGCGGTTTTACCGGAACCAACATTCATGCACTAATGGGTATCGGTGCGGCACCCGAAGGTGTAATTTCTGCTGCTGCAATGCGTTGCTTGGGTGGGCACTTCCAAGGACAATTGATCTACGATCCAGAAGTAGTTAAAACAGGTTTGATTGGCGAAAGCAAAGAAGGCAACCTTAAAAGACTTAAAGAGATGGGTATTAACGACCCAGATAAAGTTTATACTGCCGAAGAACTAGCTAATGGTGAGAACGTACTTTTTGCAGCCTGCGGTATTACTCCCGGAACCTTAATGGAAGGAGTTCGTTTCTTCCACAAAGGAGCTAGAACTCAAAGCTTAGTAATTTCCAGCCAGTCCAAAACTGCCCGGTTTGTCGATACCATCCATATGTTCGATAAGCCAGAAAGCATAAGTCTTACCTAAAAAGTTAGGAGTAACAAATGTAGAGACGTAGCACTGCTACGTCTAAGAGTTAGGAGTTAAGAGTTAGGAGTTAGGAGTTAAAACCACCGTCCATTTGAATGTGAATTAAGCATTCAAATTATCTTAAATTGATTTGAGAGTTTTCTTGAAACCTTTATTAGATAAGAGGCATTTTTAATTTACATAAGTGGTTACGCAAAATTAATTACATACTGCGATTGCTTCGTTCCTCGCAATGACAAGGATTTGAAGTTTTTAGAATGTGTAAATATTTTTGCACTACTACTTAACTCATAACTCATAACTCATAACTCAAGCCATGCTCAATTCCTATTTCATGAATATCAATTATCAATAAATAATTAGTAATAACCATTTAAAGTAATGCATATAGCAGTAGTAGGGTTAAGCCACAAAACAGCCCCAGTAGAAGTTCGAGAAAAACTTAGTATTCCCGAACCACAGACTGAAGGCGCGATCGCTCACCTGTTAAGCTATCCCAGTATTGAAGAGGTGACAATTCTTAGCACTTGCAACCGCTTGGAAATTTATATCGTTACTCAAGAAAGCGAGCAAGGTATCCGAGAAGTAACTCAGTTTCTCTCCGAACACAGTAAATTACCTGTAATCTCTTTAAGACCTCACCTGTTTATGTTGCTTCATCAAGATGCGGTAATGCATTTGATGCGAGTGGGTAGTGGATTAGATAGCTTGGTACTTGGAGAAGGACAAATTCTGGCTCAGGTAAAGACTACTCATAAAATTGGTCAGCAATACAAAGGTATTAAAACAGTTTTAAATAAATTATTTAAACAAGCAATTACCGCCGGGAAGCGCGTGCGTAGCGAAACTAGTATTGGAACTGGCGCGGTTTCTATCAGTTCCGCTGCCGTGGAATTAGCGCAGATGAAAGTCCAAAATTTAGCGGCAGTCAGAGTTGCGATCGTCGGCGCGGGGAAAATGTCGCGGTTGTTAGTACAGCATCTAATATCTAAAGGCGCGGTAGAAATTTGTATTTTAAATCGTTCTGTAGGAAGAGCGGAAGAATTAGCAAGTCAGTTCAATGGTTGTAGCATCCAGACTCAACCTCTGACAGAAATGATGTCAGTAATTATCGAGAGCGATTTAGTATTTACAAGTACTTCGGCAACAGAGCCAATATTAGATCGCAGCAAATTAGAATTAATTTTAGAACCCACTCGCCCTTTGATGTTGTTTGATATTTCCGTACCGCGCAACGTTCATTCAGACGTGAACGAACTAGATAATGTAGAGGCGTTTAATGTAGACGATTTGAAAGCAGTAGTAGCGCAAAACCAAGAAAGTCGTCGTCAAATGGCGCTGGAAGCAGAAGGGATTTTAGAACAAGAAGTAGAAGCTTTCGATATGTGGTGGCGCAGTCTCGAAACAGTGACTACAATTAGTTCCTTACGAAATAAAATTGAAACCATCCGCGAGCAAGAACTAGAAAAAGCTTTATCAAGATTGGGTTCGGAATTTGGCGAAAAGCATCAAGAAGTTATCGAAGCCCTAACGCGGGGAATCGTCAATAAAATATTACACGACCCAATGGTACAGTTGAGAGCGCAGCAAGATGTCGAAGCCAGACGACACTGCATGCAAACTCTACAACAGTTATTTAACTTAGATGCAGAAGAACAATTCAGTTAGATTGGGCATTGGGAATAATTAAGGTTAAAGGTCAAAGGTTAAAGGTCAAAGGTCAAAGGTTAACAGTTACGAGCTTAATATTCATAAATCTTAACTCCTAACTTTTACCCCCGAACCTCATCTCCCCCGAACCCCATCTCCTTGTCCCCTTGTCCCCTTGCCCCATCCCTTCTAAACTTCCGCCCATTTCCGCAGCAAGTTAGCGTGGGTTTTGCTAATTAAATCAAATTCTGGTGTTTTACCGTGTTTTTGAAAGATAACTTGTTTTGCTGTATCTAAGTCAAATAATATTTCGCGTTCTGATGGTTCGCGTACGAAGCTTTGTACCCAACTAACTGCTGCCAGACGTTTACCTTCGACTACTGTTTCTACTCGATGCAGGGTTGTTGAAGGATATACGATCGCACAACCTGCTTCTAATTTGAAAGTTTGTTCGCCCAAACTTGTATCTATAACTAATTCCCCTCCTTTGTAACTTGAGGGAGAATTCAGAAATAAGGTAAATGACACATCGGAGCGTATTGGCTTTTCACCACCCATTATTGCGTTATCGGTATGAGAACCGTAATACATACCCGTTTCGTAACAATTGAACATTATCGGACGGATGATTTTGGGTTTGACTGCTGCTTGAAATAGCCTGTTACGTGTGAGTGCTTTGACTGCAATAGTTCTCAACTCGTTACCAGTCTCAGCATTCCCAGATAATTGAGTATTATTTTTAACGGTTTTTGCAAACCATCCCGCCGTTAGCTTACCGTCAATAAATTCCGCATCTTTAAGCTTGGCAGTAATTAAATCTAATTCTTCAGCAGTCAGAACATTTTCTATAGTAAAAATCATAAAAGGTTAAAGGTTAAAGGTCAAAGGTCAAAGGTTATGCTTTTAATTAAATTCAAAACTCCTAACTCCTAACTCCTAACTCCTAACTCCTAACTCCTAACTCCCAACTCCCTATCTCCCATCAAAATTGGGCAAGATAGAGGCGGTTTTCTCACCTTTATCTTGCCCTTTGTAAGTCAATCTATAAAAAAAGTAGATGTTATAGAGACTTAGCCTTCTCCACCTTCTCCACCTTCAGTTTCAGGTGTTTCTACTGGGGTGGTTTGTTCAAGTCCAGGGGCTACTTCGGTACCTTCGCCGCCTTCTACTTCAGCAGGTTCATTGCTAGCACAAGCGGTAACGCTAGCTGCCATACCTAATGCAAGAAATAAAGCAATTGTTTTTGAACGCATTTTTACACTCCTCACTGAATCAATTTTTTAAGTTGCTTTCTGGGTTGCACCTACAAATCTCGACGGTTATTCAAGATGAATCGATCGGTCGAGAAATGACGCTTCTTTAGTCGGAAGCTAATTGCAAATTATTGTAGCTTGTATTGACGATCGCAACAATAAGTTTAAACTACATCATATGTTGGTCTAATTAGAATTTTTTCATAATTCATATCGGCTCAAAACCTTATATGATACTATTTCTAAGGCTGTTTTTTTATTCAACGGTGTTTCGCCAGTATAATGGGATCGCGTTTATTTTGGCGATCGCTAAAAGCTTATTGAAAATAGATCGGATATAAATTATTCCATTTTTAATCTGCTAGCTTTTAATGAGAAAAATTATTATGTAGCGGTTTGTTTATCTATATCTTGCGTTTTAGCTATATATCATATCGAATCACTATTCATTATCAAAGGATATATTGAGGGGGAGCATCCCAATTTTTGAAAAATATCTATCTGGTAGTGCGAGCATCTTGCTCGCTATATATAGTTATTAATTTTTATATATTTGGTTTGCCAGCTATTAATAAAAAGTCAGAATAGAAATAATCCGCGTAAGAAAAACTGGATGATGGGATGCGAATCGTTTCTCCTGCCAGAATATTTTAGCTGTGGCGGGAATAATGTATAAGCGAACGCAATTTGAGCGATCGTCCCATGCATGGAAGAAAAACTATTCTTAATTGGGTTTTTCTTCACTCTCAGGAATTTCTTCGCCTTCAACTGCTTCTGTGTCTATTTCTTCAGTTTTAGGTGTAGAATCTTCATTGTCTGTCTTCTCGGAACCACCACAAGCGGTAATGCTCGCAGCTAAACCTAATACTAAAAACAAAGCAGCCATTTTAAAACGTATTTTGTCACTCCTCATCGAATTACTAACCACACAAATTTTCGATCGCAACGTTTCCGAAGCTTAACTTCAGTAATTAAACTCATCAAAATGGTGTAAAATCTCCAGAATATAGAGTTTAATTGTCGGTTAAAATGAACTTAGATTATCTATTTTTAACTGTTAGAAGTGAAAAATCTCAAGTGAAAAGAGCTACAAATAAAATTTTTAGTGATTAATAGCAAATTAACCTTTAGAAATGCAAATAGTTAGTCGAATTTATCAAAAAAGATATCGAATAATTTTCGTGCTGTTGGGTTTTTGGCTAATTTTTGATTTAGTCTCTCACTTAGGCGCAGAAGTTCTTTGGTTTGAGAAAGTTGGGTATTTGTCGGAGTTTATATTGCGCTTGGTAACGCAGTTGGGATTGTGGGCGATCGCCTTTTTTACAAGCGTGTGTTTTTTATTGGGCAATTTGATTATAGCGAGAAAGTTTCAACACCCGAAAGAAGGATACGGGAAAAAAATAAGTAAAACAGAGAAAAAAACTTTTTTCCCTTCTCCTGTTTTTCTAAAAACACCTGAAACTCCTGCCTACCTGTATGGCTTTAAATTACGTTGGCTTTTACCGACAGTTTTAGGTTTAACCGTTTTAGTGGCGGCGATAGTAATTTTTTATAGTCAAAAAACTTTAAATGTTTGGTATCCCCAAGTTAAATTACCTGGTGAATTACTGCAATTTCCATTTTGGTTGCAGTTTATCTTAAATGTATTGCAGTTACGGCAGTTTGTAATTACGATTTTGCAATTAGCCGTACTCCTGGCTTTGACTGCTGCTATTTTTATTCGTTACGAATTTTGGCTGATAGCGCTTTCAGTATTTGTGAGCTTGCTTTTAGCTTTCTTGATATCGGCACGCTGGATAAATGTTTTAGAATACTTTAGCGCCACTAGCTATAACATCAAGGAACCTTTATTTAATCGAGATATTAGCTTTTACGTCTTTTCGTTACCAATTTGGGAACTACTACAATTTTGGTTGTTGGGACTATTTGCATTTGGTATAGCTGCGGTAGCATTGATTTATTTACGCTCCGCTAACAGCTTGAGTGAAGGTAGATTTCCCGGTTTTACCGTACAGCAACGGCTTCATCTCAATGCCTTGGGTTGCTTGAGTATGTTAGCTATAGCTTTACGTTATTGGCTGTTACGGTATCAACTTTTGTATTCCAAGTTGGGAGTAAACTACGGTGCGAGCTATACAGATGTCAAAGTTTTGCTGCCTATTTATACCGGCTTGACTATTTTAGCGATCGGTATTGCAGCTTATTTGGTAGTGCGAACATTAGCTTTATCTAAAAGAAGAAAAGGAACTATAAAACGTGCCCCTTTTCCACGTCAATTGGTTTACGTATCGGCATTATTTTTTGTAGTAGCAACTGTTGCCGTTAGTTTTCTGCCTACAGTAGTACAAAAGTTAGTTGTACTGCCCAACGAAATTACCCGCGAAAAGCCCTATATCGAACGTACAATCAAACTTACCCGCGAAGCATTTAATTTAGACAGTATTGATGCGAGTACTTTTAATCCTCAAAATAATCTGACAGGATCTGACTTGCGAGAAAATGACCTAACTATAGGAAACATTCGTTTGTGGGATACGCGCCCGCTTTTACAAAGCAACCGTCAGCTACAGCAAATTCGACCTTATTATAAGTTTCCAGATGCAGATATTGACCGCTATACTCTCAAACGCAGTCTTGGCTCCCAAGCTTCTTTCAAACAGCAAACTATTATCGCCGCCAGAGAACTTGACTACAATGACGTTCCCGATGCAGCAAAAACTTGGGTAAACAAACATTTAGTTTATACTCATGGCTACGGGTTTACCTTGAGTCCGGTGAATCAAGTTGCACCCGGTGGATTACCTTATTACTACATTAAAGATATTGGCGTTGAAAATTCGGGTAATCAAGCTTCTCTATCAATATCGAATGCAGAAATTAGTGCCAGTATTCCCGTTGCAAATCCGCGAATTTATTTTGGGGAACTTGCCAATACTTATGTGATGACGGGAACCCGAACTCAAGAGTTTGACTATCCCAGCGGCAACGAGAACGAATTTAACGTTTACGACGGAGGTGGTGGAATTCCTATTGGCACATCTTGGCGAAGATTAATGTTTGCCGAGTATCTCAAAGATTGGCAGATGCTGCTAACGCGCAATTTTACCCCAGAAACTAAACTAATTTTCCGCCGCAATATAAAAGAAAGAATAAAAACAATCGCTCCTTTTTTACGTTTTGATAGCGATCCTTACTTAGTTGCAGCCGATGGGAAAGGAACAACTATAGATAATGAACCAACATATTTGTATTGGATAATTGATGCTTATACAACCAGCGATCGCTATCCGTATTCCGACCCAGGTAAAAATAAATATAATTACATCCGCAACTCCGTAAAAATTGTTGTCGATGCTTATAACGGTGATGTCAAGTTTTACGTAGCCGACCCTTCAGACCCAATTATTAATACTTTAGAGGCAATTTTCCCCTCGATGTTCAGTCCTCTATCGGAATTACCCGTAACTCTTCGCAGTCATATCCGCTACCCATTAGACTATTTCAGCATTCAGTCGGAACGCTTGCTGGCTTATCACATGACCGACCCCCAAGTGTTCTACAATCGAGAAGATTTGTGGCAGATTCCTACAGAAATTTACGGTACCGAACAGCAACAGGTACAACCTTACTACTTAATTACAAAACTGCCTACCGCTCAAAATGAAGAATTTATTTTAATACTTCCTTTTACTCCTACTCAACGAAGAAACTTAATTGCTTGGCTGGCTGCTCGTTCGGATGGTTCACAATACGGTAAATTAGTTCTTTACGAATTCCCCAAGCAGGAATTGGTTTACGGAATACAGCAGATAGAAGCTTTAATTAACCAAAAGCCGGAGATTTCCGAACAAATTACCTTATGGAATCGCGAAGGTTCTAGAGTAGTTCAAGGAAATTTATTAGTCATACCTATCGAGCAATCGCTTCTTTATGTCGAACCCATATATCTGGAAGCTGAAGAAAACAGTTTACCGACTTTAGTTAGGGTGATCGTTGCTTACGATAACGAAATTGTCATGAGAGATACTTTAGAAAATGCTTTAGAGGATATTTTCGACACAACTAATATCACAACTCCTGCATTTACTCCCGAAGAAACAGTACCACCAGTACTACCCGTACCATAATCTGCTTCATCTATCTTCACGATTAATATAGCGGTTTTCGGTTGAGTGCAATACACTTTGATACCCCTCTCCTAGAATCAGGAGAGGGGATGGAGGTGAGGTGCATTTTGTATTCTATTCAAGTGAAAATTGCTATATCCCTCTTCTGCCGCGATCGCACCGAGAGCGCCTGCTTTCATTTATTGTAAAGTTGTTGCAAATAATTTCGGCGATCGCGGCATTGTCGTAAGAAAGCAAAATTGTCAACAAAATTTAACACGTCAAACCCGAAGTTATGCTTGCTTGTTAGGTTTCTAGGATTGTTAAGAAATATGTCTCCGATGCATAATCCTTTAAATAAGGATACTTGTAAGCATTGAAACGCAATTTATACTCGATTTATCGTTCAATTTGCGTAGGTTCAAATTCTTGTCAATATCCTTCTAAAGACATAGATAGAATGACTTTAATACCCTTGTGGGGGGATATCGCAAACGAGAGTAGGAATGTCACAATTGTTAAGAAGGTTGTATCTATTTCAACGTTGCAATCAAAAGTCGATCCTACGATCGAAGCTGATAATTATTAGCTATTGCAACTAATAGTCAAGTTTTAAATTTTTAATCGCGATATTCTTAGTTTCTAATAAATGAGGTACTTGTTAGACCTGCCGATCGAAACGTACTAAAAGAATTCATCGTCGGCATTTTAAAAAATAAGCTTCAATCAAGGTAAACTTCTAATTTGATGATTATTATAGAGATTATGCTTACTCGATCGAAGTAAATCTCGTACTTGCCTTCATTGAAGTAACCTACTTGACCATAATCAGCGTTCTATTAATGCTTGTTCATACAGTGCTTATTATCGTCAAATTCAGCCAAATGTAAAAAAAAAAGCAAAAGAATATAATTTTTTTTTACACACACATTTCAAAATAACTTGTATTATGAGCAAGCTTTAAACCTTGTTTTTGCTGCATAAAAAAAGCAGTAATTTGATTTTATTTGGCTCTAATTAGATGGGTGTCTAACAAAAAAAAGCACAAAATGAAAAATGAGAAATTGCAAAATCTGTTGCGTTTTTTTAAAGCGTTAGCAGATGAAAGTAGACTAAAAATCATTGGTATTCTAGCGACTCAGGAGTGCAGTGTAGAAGAACTGGCGGTGTTATTAGAACTAAAAGAACCGACAATCTCGCATCATTTAACGAAACTCAAGCAGCTTGAATTGGTAAGAATGCGACCCGAAGGCAATACTCATTTTTATCAATTAGATAAAGATGTTTTGCAAACTATGAGTAAGGAAGTGTTGTTACCGGAAAAAGTAGCTGCTTTAGCTGACGGTGTAAATCTTGAAACCTGGAAATTTAAAGTATTAAATAGTTACATTGAAGGGGATTTTCAAGATTGTACATCCGTGAAATATCTTAGAGAAATTCCCGGTAACAGTAAAAAGCGCTTAACGATTCTCAAATGGGTAATCGACAAGTTTGAACTAGGAGCAGAATATCCGCAGGATAAAGTGGATGAGGTTCTTAAACGTTACTATCCAGACTGTGAGGCTCTACGAAACGAATTAGTAGATAGTCGCTTGATGCAGGAGGAAAATGGGGTGTATTGGCGATGTTAAATCTTACAAATGCACCGAATTGCAAGGTGTAAAGATTTGAAATTGAAAAAATAGTTAGGAGACAAGGGATAAAGTACATAAACTACTGACTCCCATTGTCTCAATGACTATAGGAAATGGGGAATAGGTGTCTTAATTAATCGTTTGATAATAATTAGATTTTTATCGAACTTTCTTCCGAGCGAGTAAACTATAGTAAATTTTGTAAATTTTATACAATATTTAGATAAATATTCTTGCGGTAGTAATATCAAGTGCCCGTGAAGCTTAGGTATTTCTATGGTTAAGGAAAGATAATTTCATAAAACCAATATGAATATAAGTAAGGATTTTATCAAATTTACATCAAAATATATTCATTAAATTATTAAGTTGTTATTAATCGGCTAGCGATGCGATCGTCGATCGGGAGTTTTTGCAGGGAGTTGAATAGCAAAGATAAAGTTGCGATCGATCTGAGGATTATTAATTTTGATTTGGAAATATAGGGGTTATCTCCATAACCGAAGCTCCCTCTGCATATTTTTTTAATCTAAAATTCGATAATCCAAAATCGAATCGCTTTGTTGGAAAATTAAGATACACGAAGGTAAAGATAATGTTTAAAAAAGTGGTGTTACCAACCATTGCAATTTCAGGTATGATTTTTGCTGGCTTCGCTATGCTTTTAGCTGAATATGGTTCCGATCGAATAGAAATTCGGGTAGATAATCAAAAGTTTGTTGATGGTGAAGTTAGAGATTTTTTGTCTCCTGGCATGGGAGCAGGATTAAATATAACGCTGGGTTTAGCAAGCGTCGTAGCGATCGGAGCTAGCAAATCTGCAAGTAAAAAAAAGAAGTTAGAGAAGCAATTATTAGAGATGAGAAAAGCAATATCGGATAAAGATGCTCAAATTGAGGAATTAAGTTTTGTTGATGTTGAGAGGCGTTAGGAGCAGATCGCCCTCAGACTATAAGTCTGGGGAACCAACAAACTAAACCCGCAGTAAGGCGGGTTTCAAAGAGTCCACGCAGGTGGACTTCGTTTGTGTAGCCGCGATTTCCAATCGCCGTTTCTTCTTTAAGTGCGCTGTTTTATAATTTTGGTTGTTTGAGATACAGTTCGTAATCGTTCAAATCTTGTACCACTTTATTAGTAAGGAAATACATTCCAAATAAATTAAATAAAGCCATTGCAAAAAACGTAGCATCACCGAAATCGAGTACCGATTGAGGCTTGGCGATCGCACCAATAAATGTAGCACCGACAAATAATACTCTGTATACAATCAAACTACGTTCGCTGAAGAGATATTCCCACGCTTTCTCTGCGTAGTAGCTCCAGGAAATCATTGTCGAGAAAGCGAATAAAAATACGGAGATGGCTAGTAATATCGGGAACCAAGATATTACCGAACCGAAAGCAACGGAAGTTAGAGCCGCACCTTCACCAGCTTTTCTGATTGCTTCATATTCAGGATTGTTATAAACGCCGGTAATTTCGATTACCAAAGCAGTCATATTACAGATAACTACCGTATCGATAAATGGCTCCAAAAGCGCCACTAAACCTTCTTTTATCGGTCGATCTGTTCTTGCTGCGGAGTGAGCGATCGCAGCCGAACCAACTCCGGCTTCGTTGGAAAAGGTGGAACGTCTAAAACCCTGAACAATTACACCAATAACTCCTCCTTCTACCGCTTGAGGACTAAAAGCTTGTTGAAAAATAGTTGCAAAAGCACCGGGAATCTCAGTAAAGTTAACTAACAAAATCCACAATGCAGCAGCAACATAAAGCACGCACATGACTGGTACTATAGTTCCTGCAACTTGACCGATACGGTGGATACCGCCAATAATTACCAAACCTACCAAAATAGCTAAAACTAAACCGTAAACCCAAGGATATATCGGAAAGACTGCCTTAACCGCACTATAGGATTGATTGACTTGAATCATGTTTGCCGCACCAAATGCAGCGAAGATGCAGCAAATAGAAAATAGAATTGCTAAAACATTACCTAATGGTTTTAAACCTATTTCTGCGAATCCTCTAGAAAGATAATACATCGGTCCACCCGCAACTCTACCATCGGGCTTGATGATGCGATATTTCTGACCTAAAGTACATTCAACCATCTTACTAGACATACCCAGCAAGCCACCCAAAGTCATCCATAAAGTTGCACCCGGACCACCAACGCTAATCGCGATCGCCACCCCAGCAATGTTACCAAGTCCCACAGTTGCCGATAAAGCAGTAGCTAAAGCCTGAAAGTGAGAAACTTCCCCTGGTGCATTCGGATCGTCGTGTTTTCCGCGAACGATATCAATTGCGTGTCCGAACAATCGGAAATTGACGAACCTCAAACGGATGGTAAAGAAAACCGCTCCAAAAATCAGCCATAAAACGATTAGGGGAAAACCACCGATACTGAAAAATAGAACATCAAATATTCCCTTCACGAATCGACCAAAAGCAGCATCAAGGGAATTGAGCAAAGGTTCCCCAGCGGCTTCATCCGCAGCAAAAACCGCTGTCGGAATCAAACATAATATTAAAGTTAATAGCCAACTATGCTTTAAAAATGGCTTCCGCATTTAATTAAAATCTCCATTTATTTTTTTGACTACAGTAATTCTTTATTCAGGAATACTACCTGAAGGAATATGTTTCATACAAGTTATGCGATCGAGACTTACACATTGACAAAAGTACGATTGAGTCAGCCTCACACCTACAACAGCCTATTTAAGACAGTACGTAAGTCCTAGTAACATCAAAGCCGATATCCGACGGGTGTTAATTCATAAGGTTTATAGCCGTTGCCATTAATTTCCGGGTAAAATTCCGACTAATAAATTCATCAACATATTACCCGTATCTATGTATGAGGACGGTATAACTGTTAACTATTACCTCATTAGTAAGAAAAGCAATGAAAATTTCGGTGTTTTTTGATGTTTAATTTTAATATTTAATATTTCTTAACAAAATCTCATGCTAAGACAAATATTATGGAAAATCTGCGAAACAAAATTCATCAATTAATCGAGCAATTGAACGAAGATGAACTAGAAAAAACCTGGGATACAGTCTACACTTTACGTTGTGATTTTCAGATGCAAAAAGCTATACAAGAAGTTAAGGTTTCCCAGAAACCGTGGGATTTCTTGACTCATGATGAAGCACTGCGGTATTTGGACTCACTTTGAAGGGATGGGGAGAGGGGGAGATGGGGAGAGGGGGAGATGGGGAGAGGGGGGGAGGGGGGAGGGGGTAGAATTTTTAACTCTTAACTCTTAACTCCTAACTCCTAACTCTTAACTCCTAACTCCTAACTCCTAACTCCTAACTCTTAACTCTTAACTCCTAACTCCTAACTCCTAACTCCTAACTCCTAACTCCTAACTCCTAACTCCTAACTCCTAACTCCTAACTCCTAACTCCTAACTCCTAACTCCTAACTCCTAACTCCTAACTCCTAACTCCTAACTCCTAACTCCTAACTCCTAACTCCTAACTCCTAACTCCTAACTCCTAACTCCTAACTCCTAACTCCTAACTCCTAACTCTTAACTATTCCCAATGCCCCATGCCCATAATTTTTTTATCAAAATAAGCGGGTGAAGTTAGAAATTAGATACGCACGGTCATTTTTAAAAGATTTAGAGAATTTAGATTTGGCTGCTAAAAAGCGGGTATTAAATTTTGTCTTTTTCGAGTTTGGATTTTCAGAAAACTTGCATTCTTTACCCCAATTGCGTCAAATTGATATAGAGGGCATATTTCATCGCTTTACCTTGGATAATTATTTGGTTGGGATTGAAGTTAAAGGCGAAATTGTGAAATTTCTGCGAGTCATACCTATGCCAGATGTTTAAGGAGAGCAGTTATGTCAACAGTTAAAACTGTATAAGTTGACAAGGTATTTCTCGAACCTTAGCTTAAACTTGTTTGTGAAAATAACGTGACTTGAGATTTCCCTTATGGATGCTACGGCACTTTGGCAACGATACCAGAAATGGCTATATTTCCATGAAGGACTAGGTTTTTACCTAGACGTTAGCCGGATGGGCTTTGATGATGACTTCGTTAAGTCGTTACAGCCTTCATTTGATAAGGCTTTCGCGGATATGGCGGAATTGGAAAAAGGCGCGATCGCAAATCCGGATGAACAGCGGATGGTTGGACATTATTGGCTGCGAAATCCTGATTTGGCTCCTACGCCGGAAGTAACGCAAGAAATTGTTAACAATATTGAGAAAATAGAAGTATTTGCCGAGAAAATCCACACGGGTGCGATTCATCCTCCCAAAGCTCCTCGCTTCACCGATATAATCTCAATTGGGATTGGTGGCTCCGCACTCGGACCTCAATTTGTAGCTCAAGCTTTAGCTACAGATTATCCTCCTGTGGCGATTCACTTTATTGATAACAGCGATCCAGCAGGAATCGATCGCGTATTAACGGCTGTGAGGAACCGTCTTTCGAGTACTTTGGTATTGGTGATTTCCAAATCTGGAGGAACACCCGAACCGCGTAACGGCATGATGGAAGTCAAGAAAGCTTATGCTGGGCAAAACTTGGACTTTGCACAGTATGCGATCGCGATTACCATGCCCGGTAGTAAGCTGAGTAAGATTGGCGAATCGGAAGGCTGGCTGGCACATTTCCCCATGTACGATTGGGTCGGGGGTCGTACTTCGGAAATGTCGGCTGTAGGGCTTGTTCCAGCAGCATTACAAGGCATTGATATTCGTCAAATGCTAGATGGTGCCAAAGAGATGGATGACGCAACTCGCGTCTGGGATCTCAAAAATAATCCAGCCGCACTGTTAGCAATGTCATGGTACTACGCTGGCAACGGACGCGGTGAGAAAGATATGGTTGTTCTTCCTTATAAAGACAGCCTGCTTTTATTCAGCCGCTATCTGCAACAGCTGGTAATGGAATCCTTGGGTAAGGAAAAAGATTTAGATGGTAACACCGTCCACCAAGGTATCGCAGTTTACGGGAATAAAGGCTCAACCGACCAACACGCATACGTTCAACAGTTGCGCGATGGGGTAGCGAACTTCTTCCTTACCTTTATCGAAGTTTTAGAAGATAGAAAAGGTTCCTCTTTAGAAATTGAACCGGGAATTACATCAGGTGATTACCTTTCCGGTTTTCTTCAAGGTACTAGAAAAGCACTTTACGAAAACGAACGCGATTCAATTACAGTTACCATTCCCCAAGTTAATCCCCGAACCGTAGGCGCGTTAATTGCTTTATACGAACGTGCTGTAGGTTTCTACGCCAACTTAGTGAATGTTAACGCTTACGATCAACCCGGTGTAGAAGCAGGCAAAAAAGCAGCAGCAACAATTTTGGAATTGCAACAGCAAGTAGTATCGGTTCTACAAGCAGCAGAAAATCCGCTTTCTATAGAGGAAATAGCCCAAAAAGCTGGTGCATCTGAGCAGATAGAGTCAATTTACATTATATTGCGTCATCTTCATGCCAACGGACGCGGTGTAGTAATAAATGGTAATTTTGGACAACCGAGCAGTTTAAAATTCTCTATTGGCAAATAATTTATACTTCGATACCATGTTTTGGTAAATTTTGTTGCATTTGCAACATTTTTTTTATTTAAGAGCATCTTAAATTGAACTAACTATTCAATATTTAGGATGCTTTTTTAGCACAATTTTTATATGAGTAAAATTAGGGGTATTGAAATCCGCTATTTGGAGTCAATCAAAGGAGGGATGACTAAGTTCTTTACTCCTCAAGCCAGCGACGAAACAGTGTTGGTACAGATTCCAGCTAATACAGCAGAAGATTTATTTGTACATAAATCACAAACCGACCAATTACTAGTAGTCAAAGGTCTATTAGTTTTAGTCACTTTCATTAATAAGCAATATCAGTACATTCCATTAAGCGAAAAATACCCAGCAGTGGTGACAATTCCACCAGGAGTTTTGCACGGAGCAATAAATACCAGTTCAGAACCCTGCGTAATCGTGAACGCCGTACTGCGTCATAGAGAACCGCAAAAGCTCGATTACGTTACCCGTGGAAAACCTTTTCCCTACGATTTAGAAGCAGCAGAAGCCGCTTGGAATGAGTTAGAAGCAGCGAAGCAAATATCTTTTAAAGGTTAGCTAGTAGGTTGGCTTCACTGCAATATCTTAATTTACCCAAGATACGGATGTTGGGTTACGACAGGATAAATAGATTTTTGTTTCAAATTTAACTTGGTTTTCGTGTCTAACCCAACCTACGGACTAACCCAACCTACTAACTAAGTATTAAATAAATTTATTACAAATCATTTAGGATTGCTATATATGAATCCAAACAACTGGCAAACTATTTTTTTATTTCTTGTTTTCGCGACGCTATTAAGCGTTGAGTTTGGTTGGTTAGTTAAGAAAGGAAGATTATCGCTCAGGTCAATGATGGCTTATAGTGAAGCACAACTACAGTTCATAAAAGTTTGGGTTTATGTTGCTTTGTTAATTGGGGTGATTCTTCCTCTGATTATGTTAATTGTATTTTGGGATCGGCCAATTCTCCGTCAATTTTTCAGCTACTATTTATTGGTTGTTTTCGTTCAACTCGCTAGCGAAATAGGTTTTAGCCGTTGGTTATGTAAAAGTGTTGTTGTAATTATTGGAACAGTTTATACAGGGTTTCGGATTTGGCAATTGTGGTGGGGGATTCACTTAGTAACTTACTCTCAACCTTGGCTAAGTTTGTTATGGTTAGTTTGGTTGTTTTGGTTAGCGAACATGATTATGTTATTAACAATGGCTTTTCCAACTATCTTTCCAGAATCAAAAACCAATTTTTAACGTTTTGAATGACTTAAAAAAACGGAAAGAACGCAATTTTTTATGAATTTTACAACTCAACGTCAATTGACAGTTGCACTAGAAAATTACCCAGGTCGCTTAGCTACTGTTAGCAGCATTATTTCTCAACAAGATATCAATATTGTGGCAATTTGTCTTATTGACAGTATTGAACAAGGCGTGATTCGTTTGGTAAGTAGCGAACCCGCTATTTGTAAAAGTCTTTTGGTAAAAGAAGGATTGTACGTAATTGAAGCAGATGTTTTAGCGATTGAACTCACTGATAGTCCGGGACAATTAGCTCGACTAACTCAGGCTTTAGGCAGCGCCCAAATTAATATTGAATATACTTACGGTAGCACCGTTCGCCCTGATGACAAAATGCGTCTAATATTGAAAGTTTCCGATTTGAAAAAGGCTTGTCAAATCCTCACAGAATTGTAAGGAGAAATTACTTGTGGCTTGCTTAAATAAAGGCAATATTGGCATTTTGCCAGCTGGAGCGCTCGGAGTTGGGTTTTTTTATCATTTAAGCGGAAAGTTAAAGCAATTAGATGATGTCTACTTATTAGAAAGACGAGGTTCTAAGAGTGCCAAAGCTTTACGCAAGGATGGCAAAATAAATATTGACACGCCAGAAGGAATCAAGTCTTTATCTACAGAAGAGATTCTCAAACCGGATTTAATTAAGAGCGCTCAGTCTGGTTTTTTACCAGAAGTAGTGCTTATCTGTCCCAATCCCGACCAACTTTTGGATACGATTACAACCATTGTAGAATTGCTAGTTCTTGTGTACGAGCAAGGGCAGATATCTTCACCAAATGAATCTTTACCGTTGTTTATCCTTGCTTCAAACGGCATTTATTTTCAACGATTTCGACAAATATTTATTGAAAAAATCGAAGAAGCAACGCTGTTTGCCCGTTTACCTGACTTATGGCCCGATATAATACCCCAGATTGTCTGCCGATTGCTGCGCGGTGTCACCATTCAAACCGGATTGCGGATCGGAAGTGGAGCTAAAACAATTTATCGTCCGGGACCTAAAGGACGAACTCAGATTGCTGGTGGAAATTCTGCCACAAGATCGCGTTGCGCTACTATTTTGACAGAAAGAGGAGCTTTATTTGAAGAGGCTGCAAATAGTTCGGCGACTCGCTTGGAATTTGACAAAGCGCTGGTGAATCTTATAGTTAATTTACTCGGACAGTTATTGGCAATTGATTCTGAAGGGCATTTTCAACTTTTAACAGTTGGAGAAATTCTCGATTCTGCTTATCAATCTCGGATTCGTGAATTAGTCGATCGCGTATTTCGAGTAGGACAAATGGTCAAAGTTTACGGTTTACAAGAAGATGTAGAAGTAATTTGCGATCGAGCGATGAAAAGCGCTTTGGAACACGCAAATCATATTCCTTCGAGTCTGCAATGGGTAGATATGAATTTGCGTAATGGAACTTTGCAACCTCAAATGACTCCTACAGAATCTTGGTTAATAGAACCTTTGATTCGTTACGCTAAAGCATCCGGTTTGGAAGATGCTGCAAATTATTTTCAGGAACTCAAAGATGAATTAGTTAATAAGTTAACTTTGGCAAGTAATCTAAATAAAAAGTAAACTTGAAAGTAAATTTCAACTTATATGACAGAAACTGTAGGTATCGCATCTGTTGGTTACTATCTGCCTTCAGGAGTGTTAACTTCTGAGGAAATGGCAAAACTCAGCAATTTACCTGAGATGGTTTTTACCGAAAAAATTGGCATAAATAAAAAACCAATTGCTGCAAGAGATGAGCATCCCAGCGATATGGGGATTAAAGCAGCAATAAAAGCGATCGATAAGGCAGGAATTACAGCCAAAGAAATTGATTTGATTGCTTATTGTGGTGCGGGGGATTATGATTATAGATTTTGGTCGCCTGCTGCCAAAATTCAAGATGAAATTGGCGCAGAAAACGCTTTTGCTTTTGAAGTCAAAAATTTTTGTAATAGTGGTAACTTGGGCATACATCTATGTCGGAATATGTTATTGGCAGATGATGAGTTAATTTATGCTCTAATTATTTGTAGCGATAAACTATCCGTGCTGCTTAACTATACCGATTTAGATTGTTTATCAACATTTATCTTTGCAGATGGTTCGGCAGCAGCAATTTTGAAAAAAGGAGAACCAAGCAACCAAATTCTTTCTTATCACGCGATGACTAACGGGAAAATGTGCGATTATCTTAAAGTACCTTTAGCTGGAACAAAGTTTCCCATAGATAAAACAGAAATCGATCGAGAATTAAATTACTTAAAAGTTGCTAATCCGAAGGAATTAGACAATATATTATCAGAAGTTTATTTGGAAAACTATCAAAAAGTTATTCACAAGTCGCTGGATAAAAGCGGTTATTCAATTGAGAATGTAGATTTTTTATTTACCAATCAAGTCAAGAAAAGTTTATTACAACGGATTCTTGAATCTTTAGGATTAAGCAATGAGCAGACATTCATTTCTTTACCTGAAAATGGTCATTTAGGTGCCGTAGATACTATTTTTTGTTTGGGAAAAACTTTAGAATCAAATAAAATAAAACCTGGAAACTTAGTAGTTTTAGCTAGTAGCGCTGCTGGATTCTCTTGGGCAGCATTAACTGTAAAATATAGCGATTAGATTGAGTTAAACCCATTAATATTAATAGTTTTTAACTAAAAATTAATCCAAGCAACCTAACCCAACATCGCTATGACTGAATCACAATCAAAACGTACCCCCCGCCGAGGTAGAATATTTCCAGAACTAACTATACCACCAGAAGAACTAGCTCGACGTAAAAACGAAAGAGAAGCATTCCACCGTCGTTGTCGAGCAATTTTTGAGCGAGTACGTCCTGAATTTATTGATAAGTATTATGGTTGGTATATAGCTATAGAACCTAATAGTGGTGATTATCTCATAGATGAAGACATAGAAGTTACTCATCGAAAAGCGCTGTCAAAGTACCCGAATGTTGCACATTGTGTTTTTTGCCTGAATGAAAATGGAACTACAGGCACAATATGATTCAGGGGATTTTTGGTGAAAAAGGGCAGCTATTTTTTGAAATGGAACTGATTGCTGCCGATGGATTTACTTTACCTGTAGATGTCATGTTAGATACAGGCTTTACAGGCTTTTTAGCAATTAATAAACAAGATTTAGATGCTCTTGAATGGACTTATATTGGTGATGAACCATTGCTAACAGCCAAAGGGGAAACAATGTTTGCAAGATATTTAGGTAAGGTTTTATTAGATAAACAACAGTATGAAATTCCCGTATTTGCAGGCGATGAAATTACAGAAGTTTTGTTAGGTTCTGAATGGTTAAAAATTTTACCGTTAGTAGTTAATTATCAAGAAAGAATATTAACTTTAGGATAATTATTAACTAACTCGGTAAATTGCGAAGAAAGTAGAATTTATCGCTTTTCCAATCAGCACCTTTAATTCTTCCTAAATAACCCGTGGAAGATGAAGAAAGTTCGATTAAAATTTCGTGCATTTCTTTTATTTGTAATGGTTGCGGCGGTTGAGAACAAAAATAAACACCATGTAAAGCCTCTACACCTGTAGAATCCAGCTTTGAATCTTGCAGATAATATTTTACTAACTGAACCAAGTGCGATCGCAATTTTAGATCGTCCTCTATTTTACTGATATAACTATTAACTTTATCGTCTGCTAAACCAAAGGGTTCTTGTTGCAAACATTGCTTTAATTCTAATAAATCTACGCAACCTTGATAATTAGATTGTAATTCAACAAGTTTTTCTAGAGTTTCTGGGGTAATTACGTTCATTTGATTATTTAGTGTAATTAACATAGCATCAACAGTTAAGCCCACCAGCTAAAATGAAGGCTCTCAAAATCGGTTCAGAAATTTTCTTAATTCAAGCTGAGTTTGAATCAAAATAGTTTACTGTACTTATACTTAATACTTACCTTTCCCCAGCATCAGCATCAGTATAGTTTTGATGAACCTAATTTAGCTTTTGGAAAATTACTGAAATATTTCTATAGAATTTATTAAATTTTTTTGATATTTAAGTATATTTAGCAGTTTGTTTATTAATTAACTCGGTAAATCGCGGAGAAAATAGAATTTATCGCTTTTCCAATCAGCACCTTTGATTCTTCCGAGGTAGCCTGTTAGGGGAGAAGAGAGTTCGATTAAGATTTCGTGCATTTCCTTTATTTGTAAAGATTGAGGTGGTTGAGAACCAAAATAAGCACCATGTAAAGCCTCTACTCCAGTAGATTCCATCTTAGAACTATACAAATAATTTTTCACTAACTTGATTAAGTGCGATCGCAGTTCAATATATTTTTTTACCTCATTTATATATTCTTGAATTTTATGGTCAATAACTCCAGATTCAAGATATTTTTTAAGTTCTATAAGGTTGATTGAGCCTGGATATTGTACTTCTAATTCACATAGTTTTTGTAATGACATAGCTTTAATAATACTTACTTTCCATTCTTTGGCAGCTTTCAATGTATGCTGAGTTGGTTTTGCATAATTAGGAGCAATAATTAATTTAGGTGAATCAAGTACTTTGTCTGCTCCTAAATGAGTTCCACCTAGTTTTAATAATTCTTCAACCGTGCGATTAGGAATACTTTTTCCAGACTTGCATTCTATAACTACGGGATAAGGCTCGGAGCAATATAAATCTAAACCACCTGCCCCTCCTTTATAGCTTTCATCAACTTTAAACCCTATAAATTCTAGGGCTTTGCGCGTAATATTTTCAAAATCCGTACCAGCTTGATAATGGCTTTTTTTTTCTTCTTCTTGAGTGCGATCGCCTAATTCTGAAATTTGATTTATCCAAGTTAAGTCTGAATCAAGATTTTTTGCTCGTTTTTGATTACTCCAACCTAGAAATAGATGAATATCTTCTTGTAATTGTTTCGCTGCTAGATTATTAATAACTAAAGGTGATAAAAAATCTAATAACTTTTCTAATTCTGGATGCGGTGGTGTTTCAAGTTTTTCTAATTGTCGTTTGCGAGTGATGAAGACGTTATTGGTTAAGACTGGATTTGTATCGGAAGTTGTCAAACAATTGGGTAAGCCGATAAATTTTCCTAGTTTATGTGGTTCTATTTTTAGCGATATTTCATAAGGTTGAGATAATTTATAAACACGTAGATAACTTAAAAAAATATGTTGCTGTTGATGCAATATTTTCTCTAATCCTTCTTGCGTCCATATCGTCAACCGAGATAATTTTTCTAAAGATTGCTTATCATCAATAATTTGGCTTAATTCGCATTGAGCATAAGCTTGAATTGAAACTTTTTCTTCTGTAGATAAAGGAAGTTGTAACTGTTCGTCTTCTGGGATTAATTTTAATTGTTGGGGTTGAGTGAAAACTTCTTTAGATTCTGAATTTTGACTAATGCTTTGAGCAACAGATACAAAATTGGAACAATAAAATTTGTCTATTGAAAGTGGAATAGCTGAAGAATCTACCGGGAAAAGCGCAAATTTCTGTCCGGGACGAATAAACATCCTGGGGATAGCAGCAATAATTCGTCCTTGAATTAAAGCTGCAATATCAGGAGCAGGTAGACACAATGCTGTTGAAGTTGGAAGCAGCGAATTCATATGTAATTGGCTAGAGATGGATTGAGATCGATATCATCAGCGCTGCTATCAACGCTTTGAGGAATACTTATTGGTAAATCATCATCAGTTAAATCGCTTGGTTGTTCTCCTGATGGTTCGCTGAGTATTTCTCTAACTAAGGGATTATTGATTGCTATTTGTTCTTGCTTGATAAAATCAAAGATTTGTTCTTTAGTTAGTTCGTAACTTTCGCAGCTATATACAAACCAAATAGCCAAAAGAGGTTTAATATCTTGGCTTTGCAGCATTACCCATTCTCCACTTTGGTGAAGCAAAAGTTGTTTTAAATATTTATTTGCTTTGACTGCTGTAGAACTAATGTTTTTTGAGCGAACTAAACAACCGCGAGTAATATCAAATTCTTTATAGTCAATTAGTCTTTTTAATGCTGCTCCTATATAGGTTCCACCGGATTTCTGAACGACATCAACACCTATTTTAACTTTGCTATCGTTACCAACAATTTTGAAATCAATATATCCTTTGTCTACACTTTTTGCTTGAATATCTTGGATTGCTTCAATTCTTACTTCTTCTAATTTTTCACCCACTAAACTTGAGAATGCGAATCTAAGTGCTTTGGAAATTGCATCTTCATCTTCCATTAATTCATCAATAGAAGCTTCAATATTCGTTAATTCATTTTGATAATATTCTTCAACTGGATTCGATATAATTGGTGAGTTTCCAAAGCTTTCTGCACACCATTTTAAAATTGACCTTACTGTTGGTTTACTCTTACCAAATTCTCTCAGCTTATTTTCACTAAATGGATAAACTGGATGTGGTGGAGTAACTTTATTTTCCTCATAAAATACTTGCAGCCACTGACTGACAATCGCTACAATATCATCAGAATTAAGATTATTTAGTTTCAACGGTTGTCTATCAGACTGCTCGCTAACTAATCTATCCATTACAGCTTCAGCTTGTGGTAAAATCCTAATTTGCTCCTTCCAAGTAGGGGAATACATTGCTAAGAGGAAAACACCCCGTTTCAAACTGTTGTATAAGTCTTTTACCAAGCTTGCAACTACTTGCGCTAAGACAAAGCCACATTCATTAACTTCTGTATTATCTAATTCATCAAAGCAAATTACCGGGACTTTATAATCGCTGACAATATCTAAAATCTGCCGAACTGTCTTTAATCCTTCGGCTTCCTTGTCTTCTTTTTCAGTATTGGGTAATCCCATTACTTCAGCTTGTTGCTGAGTTAGTTCTAAGCCACATAGCCAATAATTTGCATAGTTACTATGGACAGAAGATAGCGTCCATAAAATAGCTTTTACTAAATAAGGATTCGTAATTTCAGGTTTCTTTTGAAGAACAATTTCAGTGAGTTTATCAATAAATGTAGTTGAGTGCTTATTCAACCATTTTGGATAAATACCATTAATATACTGTTGCGGTGTATAGTTCCATCCTCTAACTTCGTTAATTAAAGCCGTTGCAATCTCTTGCCACTGCATAACGTTTTGGCTACCATGCGCTCTCAAGCTAGAAGCGACTGTTTGCAGAAATTCGTATTTAATCTGGTTTAGATTATCATACTTACCCATGTAGATAAAAAAGGCATTATCTTCTGTCTGCAAGCGATGCCGAACTCGACTGATAATATGACTTTTACCTACTCCTCTTTCAGCGGTAATCGTAATACCTACAGTTTCGCGCTCTCCTTTACTAACTTTATCAATTGCATCAAATACGGCATTAGAAGCATGAGCATTTATTGATGGTACGTCGGGAAAACTTTTTCCCCATATTTGTGATGAGCGGACTACGATATGTCCTGCAAAGGGATTTTTATTTTTAATTAGTTCGTCAATCGGAGATATATTAGCAATCATCTTTTTTATATTTAATAACTAAAGAAATGAGTGAAGAGAAATATTTAACTTTAACTTTGCAATTTGGAAGCATAGCAGCGCAATCCATCTAATTCTGTAGTGATGGAATCTTCGATTTTGTCCGGAGCGCTGTCTTCTACACTTCCACCTTCAAGTTGAAAAATATCCTCAGCTTGCATCTCTAACAGCCACTCACTAAACTGCTTGCGAGAAAGGCGATCGCCAATTTTTCTCCTAATTCGATAAATTGGTACTAAGTTATCTAAGTTGTAGTCTCTATTAAGTTGTTCGTAAACTTGCAAAGCTAATTTTTTAAATTCTTCGTAAGACGCAATATTGCTTTTTGAATCGGCTTCGGTAACTATATTTTCTTCACTTGTAGCGCGATCGTTATTTGATATATTAGCCAATCCACAATTCATTTCGTGAATCCACTTGAGCAAAGCATTCGCAGCCCAAGTTCCTACGATTGTTCCTTCAAATGCAAAATCATCACTTTTCAAATTTTTATCTAGTACCTCTAAACCTTTGGGTAATTCCAGAGAATAGCCTTTTTTAGATTTAGAAATAGCTTGCTCTTGTTCTAATTCTTCAAAAATGCCTTGATAATCCGCAACTTTCTTACCTTTGGATACAATTCTTCTTGTCAGTTCGCCTTTTTTAACTTCCTGCTTGATTCCTCCCAAATCCCACAGAGCCAGAAGCAAGCGAGTTCTAGTCTGTGTTTCCAAGCTTTTCACAGCAGTATTTTGTGGTGCCATATCAATATTTTTACTTATCAGCACCAGTATAGTTTTGATGAAACTGGTTTAGCTTTTGGAAAAATACTGAAATATATCAAGGAAATTGATTGAAAATTTGTGATGTTTAAGTATATTTAACAGGTTGCTTTTAATAACATTTTTTGCAAACATTGTCATCATCGTTTCAAAATCAATTTCTAGTAACTGTCTTTAGTTGTAAACCCACGCAAAATCGAGCCGCAAAAAATTAGCCAAAATCAAAATCAGTTTGATAATTTATACGCCAAAATTGCAGAATTTCTACCAAGCAATAAACTCTGCAATAGGCTTACTAATTGTTTATGCGGAGCATGGTAGATAATAACCGAATCACCCTAAATAGAGCTTTATTTGGATGCACTCAATACCAATGGCATAAACCACTAATTCCCGCAGCGATCGCTAGCCAAAAACTCGCCGAGTGGTTATATCTTTCAAAAAGCAAACTGTTAATTACTCTAGCCATAATTATTTCAACAGTATGCTTTGTTGTCACACTTACATTACCTATATTCGTCGCCTTTCTCGAAACGTACAGCGTTCGTTTTCAACTAATTTCTTACCTATTCGTACCACAGTTGATAAGTCACACCCTGACGACATTAATATTATCTGAAATTAGGATGCAATTTCGGATTCTTTGGTTTCTACTGTGGCAGAAATTGTTGCACCATCCATTTCTCGTATCCATTTGAGCAACCCACCAACAAATTTACTTGCAACTATACTTCCAACTTGCTTTCCATAGAATTGAAAATCAAGGGTTTTAAGTTTTTCTGAGAGCATCTGCAAACCTTTATCAGTTAGCTTCACGCTATCAATTTTACTTTTGCGAGTGCTGTTAATAGCGCCAGCTTTCTCTAACTTTTTGAGAATAGAAGTATAATCCCCTGCTTTCTCGTTTTTCCGTTGTACGCTACCAGTGACTTCTGTAGTCTTAACTTCAGCCTTGGTTCCTCCCAAATCCCACAAAGCAAGAAGCAAACGAGTTTCATCTTGAGTTTTCTTCGCTGTAACTTTGGTTTTACTAGTAGCTTTCTTGGTAATGGCTTTAACTTTGCTAGCTTCTTTATTAGCGGAAGTTTCAGTTTGTACTTTTACCTTCTTAGTAGTGCTAGCAGGTTTGATTTTACTAACCGTCTTAGTAGTACTAGCAGGTTTTTTCTTACTAGCAATCTTGGTGGAATTCACCTTTTCTACATTGTTAGTAGCAGCAGGTTTTTCCGCTTTCTTGATGGAATTCTTATTTTCTGTCTTGGTGTTAGCAGCTTTGGTTCTGCTAGATATTTTCTTTTTTGTAGCTTTCACTTTTCCTATGGTGGCGCTAGCATTTGTCTTGCTAACTACTTTTTTATTTGTATTCTTCACTTCAATTTCTGGAGTATTACTTGAAACTTTGGTTTCTACAGCTATTTCAGGCTGGGTTTTTTTCATGCTATTTTTTACTTTTGCTTTCACAGTAGTACTTTGAGCTTTAGCTTTGGAAGCAGAACTTTTAGACTGAGTTTTCTTACTCTGCAAACGACTTTTTCTGAGTGCCATTGAGGGTTAATAATGTTACTTCTCTATCTAGAGTAATCTAGTACTAAGTGTTTTCAGGGTATGATAAAAAACATCAGGGTATTTTCTAAGAAACTTTATCTTGATTTTTTTGAAAACAGTATTTTTATCTACAAAAAAAGGCGAAACTTCATAATTAAGTGTCGCCTTTTTTTAAATATTGAAACCCTCAGAGGGTATACCTACAAGCTTCTGTAGCTAGCAAAATATAGCAATGTGAATATAAAATGTAAGAATTGTAGGATTTAAAAAAACCCGGTTTTTCCAAAAAACCGAGTTTCTTAATTCTTACCAACGCTTTGTACTATATTCCACCTCAAAGCTGCTCAGTTGACTGAAGTTATTTCGACTCTTCGAGCTGATCCATACGCAACCAAATATTTGGCGTAGGAACTTTCCCAAATTTTACCAAAGCATAATCGCCTTTAACGTCTAAAATTTCGCCTTGGGTTTCAAATAGATAGGAAGGAAGACGAGGATCGCTTGCTTGTGCCTCCAAGCTATTTTCCAGTTGTTCGCGGATAGCACGAACCATCGCTCCTTTTTTGACAGCCATAAATTTTCCTCTCTAATAAATCCGATTATTTTTACTCAGAATTGTAGCTCGAATAAGGAATTGGGAATTGGAGTAATTAAGGTCAAAGGTCAAAGGTTAAAGGTTAAAGGTTAAAGGTTAAAATTATTTTTATCTCCTTGTCCCCTTGTCCCCTTGTCCCCTTGTCTCCCCCTCCCCCATCTCCCCTGCTCCCCATCCTCTACTTCTGACACTGCGGACAAAAATGACTGGATCTTCCGGCTAATTTAATCCGCTCAATTGGATGGCTGCAAATTCGACAAGGTTCTCCGGTGCGGTTATAAACCCAAGCCACATGAGCGTAGTTTCCATTTACGCCTTTTACATTGAGGAAATTACTGAAGGTGGTACCTCCAGCTTCAATGCTGGTTTCCAAGACTTTTATAATGTTCTGGTGGAGACGCTCTATCTGTTCTATTTGCAAATTTAGACATAGCGTTTCTGGTAGTATTCCACTCATAAACAAAGCTTCATCAGCATAAATATTACCCAACCCCGCCACCACAGATTGATCCAGTAGCGCAGTCTTGATAGGGCGGCGGCGATTTTTAAGTTTATCTGCAAGATACTTTACAGTAAACTCTGTTGAAAAAGGATCTGCTGCAAGTTTTGCTAAACCAGTAATAATACTTTGTGTTTCTACCTTGGGAGGAACCCACCACATTTGACCAAAGGTACGCTGATCCACGAAGCGCAATTCCCATTCCTCACCAAAGAATAATCTCACCCGTGCGTGCTTGTGCAAAGGCTCATCTCGATGCAACCACAATAGTTGACCAGTCATTCTTAAATGAACGCCCAGGGAGGAGGAGGGGGAGAGGGGGAGATGGGGGGACGGGGAGATGGGGGAACGGGGAGATGGGGGGAGAGAAGCGGAAGAGTGGAGAGAATTTTCTTCCTTGTCTCCTTGTCCCCTTGTCCCCTTGTCCCCTTGTCTCCTTGTCCCCTTGTCCCCTTGTCTCCTTGTCACTTCATCCTCCTCTAACAAAGTAAGTTCTGCGATCAGATACTTACCGCGACGGTGCCAAGCTACTATTTCTCTTTCCTTAATGCCGTTCAAAAAATCTTCAGCAGAAAACGGGTAGGCGATAGTGCGATGAAGCAACACATCTCCCCCCGTAATTTTTTGCTTGAGGGTTAATTGATTTAAACCCCGTCGGACTGTTTCAACTTCTGGTAATTCTGGCACAACTTAACGTGATTCGGTTCCTTGATCTGGAGAACCTTCTTTCTGAACGTTAGCTTCTGCGGACTCTGCTTGAGCGCCTGTTTTACCAGTAGGTTTGGTACCTTGTCCGGTTGCGCGTTGTTTTGGATCTACAGGAGTTTGTTTACCACCGGAAGCTGTAGGCGTAGATTTTTTACCCTTAGCTTTAGGTGCTTCGATTTCAACTACCTCATCTTCTGCAAAGTTATTGGTGTTGATACCAGCGTAGTTAACCTTATCAAAGCGGACAATTACTGGATATATAATGCCGCTTTTATCAACAGTAGCCACGGTTCCTTCATCTTGATACCAATAAGATTCGCGGCGAAGAATGCGAACTTTAGAACCACGTTGAACCATAAGTTTTTACCTCTTGATTATTTATTGCCTTTTTTGCAAAGCTGATTGATTTCACTTTACAACTTGAAGGAGTACCATATAGGGTTTGTTAAGTTATTTATCTTGATTGGGCATTGGGGATTGGGCATTGGGGATTGGGGAATTGGGAATTGGTTATTAATCTTGAAGAACTCCCTACTCCTAACTCCCTACTCCTAACTCCTAACTCCCTACTCCCTACTCCCTACTCCCTACTCCTAACTCCCTACTCCCTAAATGCGGTGTCTCACCCTCTTGACAAAGTACCTTTAATGAAGTACCTTTTTGTTCGCGATCGGTTATGAAGAAATATTTGATGATTTAGTCAATACAAAGACACTTCCCTGGTTTCCTCTACCAATACGCAAGTCGTTATCTAAATAAGTAATGTCTAACCATCCCTGTTGTTCGTTACTTTTTATCGGAAAATCAATTGCAATAAATTTCTTGCCAGATTCAATTTCTTCGATGAAACTTCCTGGGTATTTGTAATCGATTAAACGTTGCAAACCGATAATTGCGCGTTCAAATTTAACTTGAACTCGAAGCGGGGAAACTGGTTCAAATTTTGCAGCGACGCTGACTATGCCTTCAAGAAACGGTAAGCCATTTATTTGGGCAATGTTATAAACGCTCTTTGTTTTTACGCGAATACACTGGTAAATTTGACTTAGATTTGCTAGTGGTATGCGGTTAAGATTTAATAGTTCGGAACTGGTGGTGTATAGTAACCGCCAATCACCATCTAATAAATCGGTGGCTTCAAGCGGGCGCGGTGTAGGGTTAAAGTCTTCTAGATTGGCGATCGCCGATAAAATAGCTTGTTTATCTGTATCAGAGGCACTAATACCAAGATTTTTACCCGCGATTACTTCTAATAAAGCAGTTTTTCTCATCCGTACCATAACCTCAAATTGATTGATAATTAAAACCAGATTAAAGGAGTGCATATGTATTGCACCCTACAATATCTAAGAAATATGTGGCTATTACTATGGAGCTATCTTAAAGAAGAAGTTTTTTGTCGGATTTATCAACAAAAGAGTTGAATGAATAACTAAAATATTCGGTATCAAGTGATAGACTCTTAATGTCAAGTTACGTTAACAAGATCGGGTATCATCGACTGTATGTTGAATTCTCCTTTATATGAAGTTCCCCGTAGCCGGAGAGCGTCTGTAATTCCATTAAAACAAGAATCTTCCTTATTAGACTGGTTGCAAGAAAATGGACGTTTAATATCTCGCGATCCAGTAGAAAAACAAGCGGAAGAGAAACCGGATATCAATTCCTTAATGGGTATTGAAGAAGGTATTACGGATTATGAAGACGAAGAAGATGACGATGATGATGACGATGCTAGTTTCGATGCGGAATAGCTCGTTAAGGGTGTAAATAAGCACGAATTGGTGCTGTGTGTGAGTTTTTAATAGTGTGGAGTGAAGGGAAATTTCCGTGGACGCAAAATTATCTCCAAACCAAGGTTTGAACCTCAATGGTATCCGTTTGGTTTCTTTGTTAGTTATAGGACTAGGTGCAACAGCAGCAGTTTTAGATGGAGCAGCATCTCGCTCTCCCTGGCAAGGAACTTCTTTAACCCTACCATTATTATTATCGGCTTTGATTGCTGCCGGATTAGGCTTTTGGGCTGTTCCCTGGCTGCAAGCGCTTAAGGCTGGGCAAGTCATTCGCGAGGATGGACCCCAAGCCCATTTAAAGAAAGCCGGTACCCCGACAATGGGAGGCATATTCTTTGTTCCCGTAGCCTTAGTAGTTGCGGTGGTATTATCTAATTTCGCTACAGAAACTCTTGCTGTGTCGGCTTTGACATTAAGTTACGGGTTTGTTGGCTGGATTGACGATTGGCAAATTCTTCGCCGTAAGTCGAATAAAGGTATTTCACCTAAAATGAAGCTGGCTTTACAAGTTGGTTTCGCGGTGGCTTTTTGCGGGTGGCTATTTATTAGTCAACCGGATACTATTACGAGTATTTCTTTTCCCTTGGGGTTTTCTTTGCCTTTAGGGTGGTTGTTATTTTTACCTTTATCTTGTTTTGTAATGGTGGCAGAAAGTAATGCCACAAACTTAACTGACGGTGTTGATGGATTAGCTGCTGGTACTGCGGCGATCGCACTATTAGCATTAGCTGTAGTTGTTGCACCAGCTTCAACCGGATTAATGGTTTTCTGTGCATCTTTTAGCGGTGCTTGTGTTGGATTTTTAGCCCACAACCGCAACCCCGCTCGCGTTTTCATGGGAGATACAGGTTCCCTAGCGTTAGGAGGAGGTTTAGCAGCAGTTGGACTGTTGTCTAATACTTTAGTAGCGCTGTTTATAATTAGCGGTATCTTCTTTGTAGAAACGCTTTCAGTGATGGCACAGGTAAGTTACTATAAAGCAACAAAAGGATCGGATGGTAAAGGAAAACGCTTGTTCAAAATGGCACCTTTACATCATCATTTAGAGCTTACTGGTTGGTCTGAACTACAAGTAGTTGCCGTGTTCTACGTTATCGCTGGAATATTAGCAACTGTTGCTTTAGCGATCGCTCAAATGTAAGTTTTTTTAAAAGTAAAAGACAACTAAATAAACTTTGATTAAAACAATCCTTACTATGTGTGAGGATTGTTTTTTAATTTATATGGTTTTGGGAATTGAGAATTGGGCATGGAGCATTGGGCATGGGGGGATGGGGAGAGGGGGAGACAAGGGGACAAGGAGAAATTCTTAACTCCTAACTCCTAACTCCGGTGGTCCTAACTCCGGTGGTCCTAACTATCAGCCTTGTCTAATCCCAGTTCGTTCTCTTTAGCATAGCGATCCATAAATCGCATAAAACGCTCCCATTCGTCAGCAGATTTCATTAAATAAATTGCTTCTAAACCAGAAGGCTTACCGTTGACAAATTTACCTTTAACTTCGCGGGTGACGATTTCTCCTTCTTCGTCAACCATGTACATTCCAGTAATTTCATCCGTGCTTCCTTCGGCTAGAGCTTTCGGATTTGCAAAAATAAACGTTGCTGTACCGCTATCTCCACTACGGGAACGTGTTAAACGCACTTCCGGAACGACTTCTTCGTTGACACCTCTGGAGAACTGTATTTTTGCCATGATGCTTGTAATTTAAAATCTTCAAGTGATTAAACTATTATTCTCTCATCATTTAGAACCAAGGTGTAATATTAAATTTAAATAATCCTCGTAATCCTTTGCAAGCCAAGAATTTAAAGAGTTTTAATTATTATTAATCACCACCGAATCTGCTTTACCCGTCCTGATTCGATGTGAATATTTACGTGTAAATTCTTAGTCTGCCTCACGTTCGAGTATCAAAGTCACGGGTCCATCGTTTTCAATCGAGACTTGCATCATTGCACCAAATTTACCCGTTTCTACTCTCAAACCGCTGGCACGCAACTTTTCTAAAAAGCAATTATATAGATTTTCGGCAATTTTCGGAGACGCAGAACCGTCAAACGAGGGACGGCGACCTTTACGACAATCTCCGTAAAGAGTAAATTGGCTCACAACTAATAACTCACCACCGATTTCTAATATAGATTTTTGCCAAGGTTTATTTTCAGTTGAGGGAAACAACCGTAAATCCAAGCATTTACGCGCCATCCATTCTAATTCTGCTTCGGTATCACGATCGGCGATCGCTACAAGTAAATTAAGTCCCATGCCAATACTGCCGATAATTTCACCATCAACGGCAACTTGAGATGATTTTACTCGCTGAATAATTACACGCATGAATCCTTAATTATCAACAAAGGTTCGTAGTAAGGGCTTCAGCCCTTTCTTTCGAGGACTAAAGTCCTTACTACAAACTTTCGAGGACTAAAGTCCTGACTACGAACTTTGGAGGACTAAAGTCTTTACTACGAACTTTGGAGGACTAAAGTCTTTACTACGAACTTTGGAGGACTAAAGTCCTTACTACGAACTTTGGAGGACTAAAGTCCTTACTACAAACTTTGGAGGACTAAAGTCCTGACTACGAACTTTGGAGGACTAAAGTCCTGACTACGAACTTTGGAGGACTAAAGTCTTTACTACGAACTTTTATTTATCCTCGATTATTTCCCAAATCCTTTACCTTTGCTAGCAGAAGGAATACATACGCAATTTTGTATCTGCTTTAATAAACCTTCTTCGTCCAAATTTTGACCAATTAGCACTAACTGATTTTTCTTTTGCTTTTCGCCTTTCCACTCATCATCATCAAGGGTAAAGCGTTTACCGCAAAGGTGGAAAATGTGTCTTTTGGGACTTTCATCAAACCACAGTATTCCTTTACCACGGAAAATATTGTCAGGTAATTGGTTATCTAGAAAATACTGGAATTTGCGGATAGATAAAGGCTTATCTGTCTGGAATGATACTGATGTGAACCCATCATTTTCTAAGTGGTGAGAATGATGGTCGTGGTCGTGGTGGTCGTGGTGGTCGTGATGATCGTGGTCTTCGTGAGTGCATTCTGAATGGTCGTGATGGTCGTGTTCGTGATGTTCGCGATCGTGATGTTCGTGTTCGTGATGGTCGTGGTTATGTTCTTCCGCAGAGTCAAAATACTTGTCTGTCTCGAACAAACCGACGCTAAGAATTAAAGGTAAAGGTACTTGGGATTTTGTGGTACGAAGAATTCTTGCTCCTTCTTTGATGTCCCGAATTTTTACTTCTAAGGTATCTAAATCGGCTTCATCAACTAAATCGGCTTTGTTGAGAACAATGACATCACCGTAGGCGATTTGACTAAAAGCAGCATCGGAGTTGAATAAATCTAAGCTGTAATTAGCTGCGTCTACTAAAGTCACAATGGAATCCAAGCGAGTTAAATCTCGTAATTCGGTTCCTAAAAAGGTCAATGCCACGGGTAAGGGATCTGCTAAACCCGTTGTTTCTACAACCAGATAATCAATATTTTCCTGGCGTTCCATCACTTTGTAAACCGCATCCACCAAATCGCTATTGATGGTACAGCAGATACAACCGTTGTTTAACTCCACCATATTCTCGTCGGTGGCGACTACCAACTCGTTATCAATACCAATTTCGCCAAATTCATTTACCAAAACAGCAGTTTTCAAACCCTGCTGATTGGTCAAGATATGATTGAGTAAAGTTGTCTTACCGCTACCGAGGAATCCAGTAATAATTGTGACTGGTAATCCGTTTTTTGGTGCTTCCATTGCTTGAGATTCTGAAACTGATGATTGCATGGTGAGAAGAGTTAATGAAATCGAAAAGAATTAAAAATAATAATGTAACGCAGGTTGTAACGTGAAACTCTAGAATGGGGATGCGTTAATGTCACCCTAACTGCTTTAACCTAATTATTGCGTATTTTATATTTAAGAATTAATTAGTCATGACCCTAACAGTTTACAACAGTCTCACCCGTCGCCAAGAAGCCTTTACTACTGTAGAACCGCAGAAAGTTAAGATGTATTACTGCGGAGTGACGGTTTATGATTACTGCCATTTGGGTCATGCTAGAGCCTGTATTGTTTGGGATGTTGTACGGCGCTATTTACAATTTAGCGGTTATCAAGTGCGTTACGTGCAGAATTTTACCGATGTTGACGATAAAATTTTGAAGCGATCGCGACAAGAAAACTCATCGATGGAAGCTGTAGCCGAAAAATATATTGAAGCGTATTTTGACGATATGGCGCGTTTGAACGTCAAAGAAGCCGACGAATATCCCCGCGCTACTCAAACGATGGATGGCATTAAGCGGTTAATTCACGAGTTAGAGAATAAAGAATATGCTTATCCGTCGAGCGGGGATGTTTATTATGCCGTACAGAAATTTGATGGATACGGCAAGCTTTCCGGACGTAAATTAGAGGATATGCAAGCTGGAGCCAGCGAAAGGGTAAATGTAGAGGATGCAGAATATCAAAAGAAAAGATATCAGTTTGATTTTGCTTTGTGGAAAGCAGCAAAGCCCGAAGAACCAGCTTGGGATTCACCTTGGGGAAAAGGTCGTCCGGGATGGCATATTGAATGCTCGGCAATGGTTAGAGAGCGTCTTGGAGAAACCATCGATATTCATGCAGGTGGTGCCGATTTAATATTTCCCCACCATGAAAACGAAATTGCTCAATCGGAAGCCGTCACGGGTAAACCTTTAGCTAATTTTTGGCTGCACAACGGCATGGTGAAGGTTGAAGGAGAGAAAATGTCTAAATCCTTGGGCAACTTTATTACCATTCGCCAACTACTCGATCGCGGTGTTGAACCAATGGCAGTAAGGTTATTTGTACTTACAGCACAATACCGCAAGCCTATAGATTTTACAGATGAAGCCATCAAAGCAGCTACAAACGGTTGGAATACTCTTAAAGAAGGATTGGTTTTTGGTGACAAATATGGCGATCGATTAAATTGGGGCAAGGAAACAAGGGGACAAGGGGACAAGGGGACAAGGGGACAAGGGGAAGAAAATTCTTATGTTTTGCGTTTTCGAGAAGCTGTAGATAATGACTTTAATTTTTCTAGTGGTTTGAGCGTATTGTTTGAACTAGCCAAAGAACTTGGGAAAGAAGGAAATAACTTGGTACATCAAGGTAAAACCAAAACCGCACCCGAAGAATTACAAAAAATGTGGCAAACATTAGTTACATTAGCTGATGTACTTGGATTGGAAGCTCAAATAGAATCGGAAACGGCGACAGCAACGGATGACGGTTTAAGCGACGAACAAATTGAAGCGCTGATTCAACAAAGAAAAGAAGCCAGGAAAACTAAAAACTTCGCCGAATCCGATCGCATCCGCGACGAATTACAATCTCAAGGTATTGCTTTAATTGATAGTAAAGAAGGCACGAAATGGCACAGAAGTTAGAAAGTTATGAGTGAGGAGTTAAGAGTTAGGAGTTAGGGGTTATAGAGTTTTGGATCTCAGATTTTGGATTAAGTTGTTACGCATTTGATTTGTATAAGACAA
Organism: Rivularia sp. (in: cyanobacteria); assembly: GCA_965234645.1. Lineage (GTDB taxonomy): Bacteria > Cyanobacteriota > Cyanobacteriia > Cyanobacteriales > Nostocaceae > Rivularia. Next base: position 4,036,110 of record OZ248344.1, read on the forward strand.
GATCGCAAGATGCATGTCCTGGCGGACACGCTACGAAGGCAGCACTACAATATTTTTACGCGGCATTATACAATTTAGCTGCACATCAGCTTAGAAATCTTTTATCGGGCAAGAACTAAGAGTAACTAAAGATTAAAGTCAAAGATTAAAGGTTGTAAAAAAATAAATTCCTAACTCATAACTCATAACTCCTAACTCCTAACTTTTTCCCCTTGTCCCCTCATCCCCCCATCTCCCCATCCCCCATCTCCCCACCATGTCTGAAAAGCGTAAATCTTTCACTTTGTACGATGTTCTACTAATTATTGCTGGATTTTTTCTGGTTATTTTACTGTGGCAATTACGGAGTTTATTGTTAACTTTGATGATTGCCACGGTATTGGCGGCGACTATTACGCCTTTTGTTGATGCGCTGGAAAGATGGCGTTTTCCGCGATGGTTGGGTGTTATTTTGTTTTATCTGGGTTTGATTGGGGGATTAATTGCGATCGGATTGCTGATTGGTCCTTCTGTTTCCGAACAAATCCAGCGATTAGCGAGCAGATTTCCGGTTTATTTGGAAAATTTGACTGTAACTGTCGAAGATTTAGCAAAGCGAGTCGGAATTACTCAGCTAGAAATAATAGAACAATTCTTCGATATTCAAGCGCTTACTAATGGGTTGTTTCGTTCGAGTCAAAATTTAGTTTTACGTTCTTTTGGGGTAACTTTTGGTATTCTCGGCGCTGCGGTAAATTTAATTTTGGCTGTAGTAATTTCTGGCTATATGGCTGCTGGAAGCAAAAGTTTGATTGAGGGTTTGGTAAGCTTGTTTCCAGAACCGTGGGATGAACGTCTCAAAGCACAAGTTTTACCAATTTCTCGACGGATGGGTGGATACGTTCAAGGAAGGGTTTTGGTTTCGCTGATTTTAGGTGTTGCGATTACCCTTGCTTTACGAGTTCTAGGACTTTCGGAATTTGCCTTAGCCTTGGGTACGATCGCGGCGTTTACTAATTTTATACCGTTCGTTGGTCCAGTCTTGGGAGCGATTCCGGCTTTGATTGTTGCCATCCCCCAAGGAGGATTAACTTTTTTATGGGTATTGTTATTATTCGTAATTATTCAAAATGTTGAATCTTATGTATTAGATCCTTTATTAGTCGGTAACACTGTAAGAGTTCACCCGTTTTATCAACTTTTAGCTGTATTGGGCGGAACCCAAGTTTTAGGAATTATCGGGGCTGTGATTGTCCCCCCTTGGGTAGCAGGTATTACAGTACTTTTAGAAAATTTGTATCTTCAACCAAAATTATCAGCCCAAAAGAAGTTTGGCAATCAGTTACCAATGAGCAGTAATTAAGGTTAAAGGTTAAAGGTTAAAGGTTAAAGGTTAAAGGTTAAAGGTTAAAGGTTAAAGGTTAAAGGTTAAAGGTTAAAGGTTAAAGGTCAAAGGTCAAAGGTTAAAATTCCCCTTGTCCCCTTGTCCCCCCCGAACCCCATCTCCCCCGAACCCCATCTCCCCCGAACCCCCTCTCCAATTTTTGTAAAAAAAGAAAAACTTAACAAATTCTAGCTGTAAAAGTTGACGTTTTGTAGTAAATAATATAATCTCCCCTTTCTCACAACTAATTTTTGCAGTATGTGGTCCGAATTAAAAAAAGCAATCAATAATATAGATGTTTCTGCTGACTGGATTGGTATCAGAGCGGTTGAAGAAACTTCGTCAACTCGTTTTGTGCGGGACGGTTTACCTCAAAGCAATGGCAAGTCTTCCACTATGGGAGCAATGGTAGAAGTCTTGGTTAATGGCTGTCTGGGCTATGGGGCTACTAATTCTCTGGAACTTGATTCTTTGCAAGCAACTGCGGAGATTGCGTATAATATGGCACTTGCTGCTAGTGAATGGTGGATACATCCATTTCAAAAGATGCGCGAACGCCCGAAAGTTATAGGTGAATATATTTCGCCATCGGTTTATACTCAGGATAGTTTGAGTCTAAGTGAAGTTAATGATTTGCTGATGCGTATCTGCAAAACGTTAAAAGTTGATGACAAAATTGTTCAGACTACTGCTAGCGTTACGATTACTGAAAAGAATACTTGGTTTGTTAGCAGTAACGGCTCGGAAATTTATCAAAAATTCTTGTTATTTAGCACTCATTTCGGAGCTACCGCACAAGATGGATCGATTGTCCAGCAGCGAACTAATAATGGTTGGTCGGCGCATTGCTATCAAGGAGTTTTGGACTTTAAGGAAAAGGATTTATGGTTCCGCGTGCGACAAATTGGCGAGCAAGCCGTGGAACTGTTGACGGCGGAAGAATGCCCAAATACGCGCACTAATTTGGTATTAGCATCAGATCAAATGATGTTACAAATTCACGAAAGTGTCGGACATCCTTTAGAAATTGACCGGATTTTAGGCGATGAGCGGAACTATGCCGGTGGTAGTTTTGTAAAGACGGATGATTTTGGCAGTTTGGGGTACGGTTCTCCTGTAATGAATATTACTTTCGATCCTACTGTCAAAGGTGAATTTGCTAGCTATGGCTTTGATGATACAGGTGCTGTGGCAACAAGAGAATACGTAATTAAAGAAGGTGTATTACAGCGAGGGTTGGGAAGTCTGGAAAGTCAAGCTAGAAGCGGTATTGACGGGGTTGCTTGCGCCCGCGCTTGTTCTTGGAATAGACCGCCAATCGATCGCATGGCAAACTTGAATTTAGAACCAGGTTCAGCCAGCTTTGAAGAAATCATCGGCAGTATAGAACATGGCGTTTACATGGAATCTAACCGTTCTTGGTCAATAGATGACCGTCGATATAAATTTCAATTTGGTTGCGAATACGGTAAATTGATTGAAAATGGTAAGCTCACAAAAACCCTCCGCAACCCCAACTATCGAGCTACTACCCCAGAATTTTGGCAAAGTTTAATCAAAGTAGGAAACGAATCCACTTGGAAAATGTACGGTACTGCTTACTGCGGTAAAGGAGAGCCAAATCAAGCAATTTCTGTAGGACACGCTTCCCCAGTTTGTTTGTTTACAAATGTCGAAGTTTTCGGAGGAGGGAGTTAGGGGGGATGGGGGGATGGGGTGATGGGGTGATGGGGACAAGGGGACAAGGGGACAAGGAGAGGGGGTGATAGGGAGAGGGGGAGAGGGGCTAGAAGGGGTAGAGAATTATTAATTATTAATTCTTAATTCCTAACTCCTAATTCCTAACTCCTAATTCCTAACTCCTAACTCCTAACTCCTAATTCCTAACTCCTAACTCCTAACTCCTAACTCTTCACAATGCTCAATCCAAAATCTAAAATTTAAAATCTAAAATCCATTTGACTGTATTACATCTATGAAAAAAGAAGATATATCTGCTTTAGAAGTTAGCTTTAATCGATTGTTTGAGTGTCTTTTAGATAAGAAGAAACCAGATGAAGAATTTACTTTTAAACTAAATAGGGAACGCAGTCAATTTACTCGGTTTAATCGTGCGAAGGTGCGACAAACTGGTGTTGTGGTAGATGGTTGGATTGAATTGACTTTAATTTCAAATCAACGTAGTATTTATCGCGTTTTTCCGATTTTAGGCAATTGGGAAGTTGATTGGCAGCGAACCTATGGTTATTTGCAGGAGTTACGGGAAGAATTACTATTATTACCTATAGACCCATATCAAGTTTTACCTTCGGGAGATGAAGCTACTCGTGAAGTCTATTCGGGTAATTTGTTGGCTGATGAGGAAGTTGCTAAAACTGTCTTAGAAGCAGTTACAGAATTAGATTTTACGGGATTTTATGCAGGAGGTGTTGTAAGTCAAGGTTATGCTGATTCGGGTGGTAAAAAACATTGGTTTAGTACCGATACTTTTACGTTAGACTATTCAATATTTACCGAATCCGGACAAGCTGTTAAAGGGTTTTTTGCGGGAAATAGTTGGAATAATCAAGTTTATATAGATAAAATTTCTCAAGCCAAACAGCAATTAAAATTACTTTCTCATCCTTCCAAAGAATTGCCGCCAGGACATTACAAAACTTATTTCGCACCTGCTGCGGTTGCGGAATTGTTAACAATGCTTTCTTGGGGAGGTTTAAGCGAAGCCGATATCCAACAAGGAAACAGCGCTTTAGCAATGCTAGCGAGTCGAGAAAAAATGCTTTCTCCAAAATTCAATTTGCGAGAAAATTTTGAAACTGGTTTAGTTCCTCGTTTCAACGATTGGGGAGAAATTGCTCCTTTAAAGTTAAATTTAATCGAAAAAGGTGTTTTCTTAAATACCTTAGTTAACTCTCGTACCGCTAAAGAATACGGCAAAAATACAAATGGTGCTAATAGTTCCGAAACTTTGCGATCGCCAGAAGTTAGTATGGGAAATTTAGCATCTGAGAATATTTTATCAACTTTAGATACTGGACTTTATGTATCGAATTTGCACTACCTGAATTGGAGCGATCGCCCTTCTGGCAGAATCACGGGAATGACACGATACGCTTGCTTCTGGGTTGCTAATGGCGAAATTGTCGCACCGATAGAAGATTTACGGTTTGATGATAGTTTATACAGTTTCTGGGGAGAGAAGTTAATAGATTTTACTGATAAACAAGAATTCATACCCGAAGTTGGAACTTATGAAAATCGTCAGCTTGGGGGTAGTACGGTTCCCGGTATGTTAGTGGAAGATTTTACTTATACGCTTTAAAAAAAATATCACGAGTATTTTAAGAAGGTTAGCGATACCCTCGAAGGGTATCGCTACATTTACAAAGCTCGCGGAGGTGGGCTAGAAAGCTTGATTTGTAAGTATTTTCTTATAAATTTTTAGTTTTGTTTGTTAAACGGAGATTGCCTAAACTTTCAAAGCTTTGACAATTATGCTTTTGAGTAGATTCATTTTGAGTAAATCGACCGTTTATGGGCTTGAAATGCTATATTTGCTCTATGTTCACGCATCTGTACCTTTAAAACTACATATGTCATGCGTTTTAGTTAGAGCAGTTTAAACCGCCTATAATCCCTCCACCGGGATTGAAACCGTGTTAATTACCAAAAGATTTTCTCACACGGGGACATTGAAAGTTCAAAGGAATCCTTTTAAAAGGATTGATAGTTATGCAGACAGTTAGTACCGAACATATAGAAATTTCTCCTTCAATACGTAATGGTAAGCCTCGTATTTCTGGTACAAGGATCGCTGTAGAAGACATAGCAGTGATGCACTTGAAAATGGGATATTCATTAATAGAAATAGCTGGAAAATATAATCTGTCTTTAGGTTCAGTGTATGCGGCTATGGCTTACTACTTTGACAATAGAGAAGAAATTGACAGTTTAATGACGCAAGAATTGGAGTATATTGAAGAATTAAAGCGGAATTATCCATCAAAACTTCAAGAAAAATTGAGGTCTAGGAGAAGTGAATGAGCGAATCCGCTTACACTTAGATGAAAATGTAGATCCGGCAGTTGCACTTGGTTTACGACGTTACGGAATTGATGTAACTATAACAAATGAAGTAGGGTTGCAAGGAAAATCAGATGAAGCTCAAGTCGAATTTGTTCGGAAAACATAAAGGGTAATTTTTACTTAAGATACTGATTTTCTGATAATAGCTAATGCCGACAACAATCATCCCGGTATTGCTTTTTGCAAAAAAGGCACTCGTTCAATTGGGGAAATTATTGATTCTTTAAGATTGATTTATGAGGTGCTTACACCCGAAGAAACGATCGGACACGTAGAATTTTTATAAAAGATAAATCTATTTATTTGTGCAACCCCAGGCTCAAATTTTATAGATAACTAATTTAAAACTATCTATTTTTCCCAACTGTATTAATTACCATTTCTTTAATTATTAAGAAAACAATTAAAAGAAACAATATAAACTGCTGAAGCTGTAGAATAGGGTCTAATCGCCAGCCTTGGAATATTAAAATTAAACCCGACAATAGTAAAAAAGTCGGTATAATAATTAATTGAATACTATAAAATATTGTAGTCGAGCTACTAATTTTATTCCTTCGTATTAATTGAATTATTGCGAATATCAAATAAAATAAGCCGAAGATTATCTGAAGTACACCCAGGAAAGAAGCAATATTTTTGCTGATATTCGTCCCAATATTAACTTGCGCTACATAAAACATTTGTGAATATTATATTTTGATAAAAACACCTCTACTTCTTTTTGATAATTTTGACGGGATTACCGCGCCCCGGTGGCTGCGATTCAGGATAAAGCTGCTGTCTACCGTTACGAATAATCCGCAATGATTCGTTAAGTTCATGCTCCATATGTTCTAAAACATTATCGGCATATTGATCTGCACCTTGCGCGATTTGCTCGGCTTCTTCCATCGCTTGACGACGCATTTCTTCAATTTCTTGCTGACAAGCACGGCGTTTGCGCTCGATTTCATCAACAGTTTCTTGCATCCGGAGCTCGCATTCTTGCTGCACTTGTCGGCGCAATTGTTCGCTTTGTTGCTCGGCTTGCCGGATGATATCGCTTTCGTTCAACACTTGCGCTCTCTTCGCTTGTGCTGCTTCTACCATTTGCTGTCCGTAAGCTTCGGCTTCTAAAAGAATTTCTTCTTTTTGCTGAATGGTTACGATCGCTTCTTGAAAAGCATCGGGTAGAGATAAGCGGATAAAATCAAGTTGTTCGAGTAACTTTTCTTCATCTACCAAAGTCTTTCGCGTCAAAGGGATGCGAAAACTGGTCAGAATTATCTCTTCTAAACGGTTGAGTTCCTGCTGAATATCTACGCTTCCCGACTGTTGGGGAAACGGTTGAGAGGGGGGATGACTTCCGTTTTGTCCGTTTTGATTGGGTTCGATACCGTTTGGTTGTGGGTGAAGCATTTGTATGTGTCCAAAGCAACGTGAGGGGGAACGAGATGATTAATAGAACCACCAAACCTTGCAATCTCTTTTACCACACTACTACTTAAAAAACTATACTCATTCGACGTTGCAAAAAAAACAGTTTCTATTTCGGTGGAAAGAGTTTTATTGGTGTGTGCCATTTGTAGTTCAACTTCAAAGTCTGAAATTGCCCTTAAACCCCTTAACAAAACTTTTGCTTTGTGCATTTGGGCGTATTCGACTGTCAAACCTTCAAAGGCATCTATTTCTACATTATCTAAATGTGTGGTAGATTGACGTATTTGTTCTAAACGTTTTTGCACGCTGAACAACGGAGTTTTGTTGGGATTACGCAATACGGCAACAATCACTTGTGAAAATAGCCGACTTCCACGTTCAATAATATCAAGATGCCCCTTAGTAACGGGGTCAAAACTTCCTGGATAAATCGCAATCATCACACTTAGTTATTTCAAGGTTCAGTAATTATATTGAAGTATTTTTATCCGGAGGATAATGTGTTTAAAATTACCAATCAAATTGTAAAATTTAAGAAAATTAATAGAATTAATAAAATTAAAATTGTAATTGATTTATCTATTATCACTGAATTCGCATCAAAATATACTATTTCTATCTATAGCCAATGTCAAACGATTTTGGATTTTAACAACGGATGCGTTTTGTTTGGTTTGGATTTTGGATTAAACTTATCTATTTATCAAGGGCTTCTCATCGGTATTTTGATTTTCAATTCTTAATCAATAGTTTTAAATCTTTATGAAATTAACCACTTTATGGAATAAAAGACAAATCCCCGATATCAACGTTGTACCGGATTGGTATGTAGTTTTGGGACAGATAGATGCCAGCAATTATGATGTTACTTACTGCGATAAAGATTTTTTTGTAGTCAAAACCCAAGCTGTAAAAAGTTCCAATCAACGTTTTATTGTAGTTGGAGATATCTGGTTAAGCAACCGCTCTCATTTGCTGCAATTATTACATTTAAATAAAAAATATACTGATAAGGAAATAGTAACGCATCTTTGGGAAATTAAAGGCGAATCATGTCTCAACTTGTTAGAGGGAATGTTTTCGCTATGTGTTTGGGATAACAAAGAAAAGCAGCTATATTTAGTCCGAGATGGCGTTGGTTGCCGTACTCTTTATTACACTAATTCCGGGAAAATTTGCGTTATTGCGCCTCGTTTAGCGACACTTTTACCTTGGGATTCCCAACAATTAAATTTAATCGCATTACGAGATTATCTTTGCTGTGCTTTCGTACCTGGAGAGCAAACGCTGTGGGAAAACGTGCGTGAATTATCTGTGGGGATGGTTTTGCAAATGGAATCATCTAGAGAAAAAATTAATTGCATCAACAAAAAACTGTTTTGGGAAGCACGAGAAAATATTCAGAATAAAGAAGAAAGTTTAATTTGGTATGGAAAGCAGTTAAGACAGCTTTTAGATGAAGTTGTGCGGGAATATTTACCCGTGGATGAACCCGTGGGTGTTTATCTATCTGGGGGCTTGGATTCAAGCTGTATAACTGCACTAGCTGCGAATCATAACTATCCCGTACATACTTACTCGATTCATTTTGGTGAGAATTGTCCGAATGAATTGGAGTTTTCGGGCTTAGTGGCGCAACAGTGCAAAACTCAGCATCATATTCTAGAAATTACACCTAATGATATGTGGGATAAGCTACCTCTCACAATGTCTTATTTAGACGATCCAATCGGCGATCCGTTGACGGTTCCTAACTATTTATTAGGAAAGATAGCGCGGGAAGATGCAGGTGTAATCTTGAATGGAGAAGGCGGCGATCCCTGTTTCGGCGGTCCTAAAAATCAGCCAATGTTGTTAAACCGGCTTTACAGCGGGATGAATAACACCGAGGATGATTTAGTAGCAAATTATGTAAATTCCTTTAAAAAATGTTCTTCTTATTTACCTCAACTTCTCAAACCAGACGTTTTGACAAAGGTAAAAGAAAAAGATTTTGTATTCGCCGATTATTTACATCGAGACGAAAACTATTTAAATCGGTTAATGACAATCAACATCAAATTTAAAGGAGCAGACCACATTTTAACAAAAGTTAATAACTTGACAGTTGCGAATAATTTAGAAGGGCGTTAAGCGAAGCTCACCGAAGGTATCGCCATTATTCGATAGAAGAATAGTAGAGATGGCGATGCAGATACCACCGCAGTATAAACTAGCAGGGGCGCAAGAAAAAGCGGTATTAAAACAAGCGGTTGCGGATATATTACCAAGAGAAATAATCCAACGTCCTAAAAGTGGGATGATGGTACCCGTACAGTATTGGTTTAACAAGATTTGGCAGCGACGAGCAAAAAATTTGTTGTTAAATAAAAATGCAGAAATTGCACCTTATTTAAATCAAGATTTGATTCGCGAATGGTTGAATTATCGCGGCGATGCTTGGCAACGTTATGGGGTGAAATTGTGGTTGTTGGTGAGTTTGGAGATTTGGTTGCAGGTGCAGAAGAAGTAGAGGGGGAGACAGCGCGGTCTTGGGGGTCTCCCCAATGAGCGACTGCGAACCCGAAGGGTAATTGATAATTGGTAATTGATAATTGGTAACTGTTAACTGATTCACCCGAAAGTATCAACAGCGAAAATAGTAATATTCCTATCGTTGTCGTTATCATAATCGTCATAGCCGCCAATAAAAGTACTGCCACCACTATCTGGTTGAAGACTATCTGGTTGACGACTTTTAGCAATACCTTGCGTGACAACTCTTAATAATTTTTTTGGCGTAAAAGATTCTAATTCGATAAATTTACCTGACTCTAACCACTCTATTTCTGCTGCGGTTAAATCTCGTTTGACATCAATTGATAGATTTCTGGCATCTGTCGCAGATTCTTCCGAGGCTTGTATAAGTGCTTTGGATTTTTCGATAAACTGACGCGGTAATAATCCTAAATCGTAAATTGTAATATTGCTATTTAAAAACCAATTAGGGCTGGTGCGGAGATGATTTATTAAAGTTATACCCCTTGGAGAAGCGTTATGTAGAGCATAGACTTTTCTTTATTTATCAAAAAATTTCGTGCCGCAACACACCCTACAAGAATTACTTACCCAATCCCCCATTATTTGCCAAACTTCTGCAAAACCCTTAACCCCAACAACCGATAATCAAAACATCTCCCTTGTGCTTTCTCTCCTAATACTTCAACTCTCCATATTTCCCATATCAACAACAACCATAAAACTTCACCGATGCGACGCTGACGAATTTGCCCGCCGATTTCACCCGCTAAAACTTTCCGAATAATATCTTCTTGATAACGCCCTTCAAATTTTAAAACACCTGTATTTAATCTTTTACTAACTTCACTCCATAACTCACCCAAACACCAACTATTTAAAGGTACTCCCATACCGCGTTTTTCTCGCCAAACAATTTCCGATGGTAGCCATGATTCAACGGCACGTTTGAGAATGTATTTTTCAGTATTACCCTGCAAACAAAGTTCTCCCGAAAGTGCAAAACTCCATTCGGCTAATGCTAAATTGCAAAATGGCGATACCTTCGGTGAGCTTCGCTTAACGCACTCTCAAATCAAACGCTTTTCCTAAATTCGTAGCCCTTGGATGAATATTTTGTGCGCCTTTGAGCATCAAGCTAGCACGCCGCAATCTCGCTAAAATATTGTTGGTAAATTGGGGTTTTAATGCTTCTGCAATCCAAGTTTCTAGCTTAATATTTTTTATTTGACTAATTAATTCTGGTTGAAAACATTGCGCTTCATAACCGTAAAGCCGATGGAAAGTCTTTAAATACTGCCGATCGAAATCCTCGGAATTATAAATACCAGCAGCTATTAAGGGTTTATTAGTCCATCCAGCAAATAATTGATCTCCTCCTTCACCGTTGAAAATTACTGAAGTTTCTTTTGATGCAGCTTCGCACAGTAAATATATGGGTACCGTTACGCCATCGCCAAAAGGTAAATCTAAAGCTTTGACGGTAGCCGTAATTGCCGACTTAATACGCTTTGGTGTTGCATCAACTTTTACTAAAGAAATCTGTAAATGTGTGGCGACAGCTTCAGCAAAACGTAATTCGGAAATACCATATTCGCCAAAATCCAAAGCGTAGGCTTTCACTTTTACCCCAGCTTCTACTAACAAAGCCGCGACGATTGAAGAATCTAATCCACCTGAAAGAAATACTCCTACTTCCTCTGAAGGTAAATTACTTAATTGACTTTGGATAGAATTTCTCAGTAAATCTTGTAGTTGGGATATTGCCGTATTTTCATCTCGAATTAAATCTTCAGCTTCTTGCCACTCGTATCGATTTTGGATTACGTCACTACTTCTTTGATTTTGGATCTTACTATCTCGATCGATTTCCTAAACAATTTCACATCCTGCGGATACAGTAGAAACATTTTCCACAGGAGTTAAAGGAGTAGGTACGTAAGAAAAACAATTGTAGCCGTAAAAACCTGAAACACTAACTTGTGGCGAATTTAAAACAGGTAATAACAACTGCATTCGTGTTGCAAACCAAATTATTTGTTGTTGGCGAAACCAATATAAAGGTACGCGCCCAAAACAATCTCGACTTAAAATTAAACGTTTATTTTCAAACTTAATTCTCGCATCTGGTAACTCTGGAATTCCAGCAGCAGAAACCGAAACCTGACAAAAATCTTTTTGATTAACAATACCTTCGCCGTTTATAGAAGTATTATTTGTAAAATTATATCTGAATATAGTGCCAACACAATCGTTATTTTGATAGCTTATTTGCTGCAACTCTTTATTAACAGATGCTTGACTAAACACCTTACTCAAAATTTCCGATTCAGATAAATTACCGCAACCCCAATAACCTAAAATGTCTTTCAATTATCAATTAACTAATTATCATTTACCAATTATCAACGATTAATATTTTAGAGGGCTAAAGCCACTTACTACAAACTAAAAATATTTGATCGATCGCCTATGCCCAATCGCCAATTTTATTTAACAACAAACTTGTTACTAGTAATAACTTCATCATCCAAAGTCATTTGTACAAGCCAATTACCAGTAGGAACATTCTCGTTAAATTTGTACTTACAATGAGTATTCCAAACTTCTTTTGCGATCGTTTTAGTTTTCCAACTATTTTGATAGGCAATTTGACGGCTAGGATCGACCCAGTTACAGCCTAATTCTATCTGTTTTCCTACCGGAGCATCTTGAAGAGTAACATTATAAAATATTTCCGGAGTCTTTTGACGGTCAATTTCTTCTACACTTACAGAATCATTACGCCTGAAACCAACTCGGCTATCATAAACATTAATACGTGCAAGTTCTTGTTGCTGCTGTTGTTGCACAAAAAACGTAGCTGCAACTGCACTTAACGCCACCGCCACCACGCCCCCAATTATCCAACGATTGCGTTTTTTCTGCTTATCCAAAGCTTGCTTGCGATAAACCTGCATTACAGCTTCATCCAGCAAATCATCAGGTAAATTCAACTCCTGTAAAATCTGCTCTAGCTCTTCCACCTCAATTTCAGATTGTTGTCGTTGAGACAAACGCTCAACTTCTGCAACAATTTGAGAAACTTGTTTTTGTGTTAAACGCTTTTGCATAACAATCAGCCAAAGGTTGTGTGTCTAATTTAACTTCTACATTGCACCCTTGGTATCAGCGGACTTAATTTTACGATTAACCTGCTGACAAAATCCCAGAAATATTGCGTCAATATTGTACTATTTTTATACCGCTAAGATTTTAAATTCTCATAATACCAGACTACAATTCTCAACAAATAGTAACTAGCTAACAATTAGCATTTACCAGTTAGGAGTTAGGAGTTAGGAATTAGGAGTTAGGAGTGAGGGGTTAGGAGTAGTGAGTAGTGAGTAGTGAGTAGTGAGTAGCAAGTAGCGAGTTAAGAACTAATTTCTCCTTGTCTCCTTGTCTCCCCATCTCCCCCCTCTACCCCCTCTCCCCCCATCTCCCCATCTCCCCCATCTCCTCATCCTGCTTGCAGAAGTATGGGAGTATGTCACAGTATGAGTGCAGCATTATTGTAGGTATTTCGTATGGCACTAGATATTTCCTACTTGCCTTTGGCGTTTGTGTTCACTTCTCCGGGTCCAATTTTAGTAAAATTAGGTCCGATAACTATCCGCTGGTATGGCTTGTTGATTGCCTCGGCTGTATTGATTGGCGTTACCCTTTCTCAATATTTGGCTAAGCGTCGTAACGTCAATCCCGATTTATTAAGCGATTTATCTATTTGGCTGGTAATTGGCGCAATTCCAGCGGCACGGTTATATTACGTTTTATTTCAATGGCGAGAATACGCTCAACGCCCGTGGGATATTTTCGCTATTTGGAAGGGTGGTATTGCTATTCACGGAGCAATTATCGGCGGGCTGATAGCTGCTTTAATCTTTGCTAAAGTCAAAAAAGTTTCATTTTGGCAATTAGCAGACTTAGTTGCTCCTTCGCTGATTTTAGGGCAGGCAATTGGACGCTGGGGAAATTTCTTCAACTCAGAAGCCTTCGGAAAACCGACGAATTTACCTTGGAAACTTTATATTCCCCGTGAAATTACGCTTATTGATGGCTCAAAAGTTTACCCGCGTCCACCGCAATTCATAGATGAAAGTTTCTTCCATCCAACATTCCTTTATGAATCCTTGTGGAATGTTATGGTATTCGCCTTACTGATGACATTATTCTTTCGAGCCTTGCAGGGAAAACTTTCCTTAAAAACAGGTACGATATTCTTGGTTTATCTAGTGTGTTACAGCTTAGGACGCTTTTGGATTGAAGGGCTGCGTTTAGATAGCTTAATGTTAGGTCCGTTGAGAATCGCTCAAATAGTAAGTTTAGTAGAAATAGCCATAGGATTAACTGGTTTATGGTGGCTTTACTTTAGAAAACGCCCCTTACCAGATGTTGTTTCTACCCGAAGTGAAGAGAGGATGAGGTAGGGGGATGGGGTAGAGGAGATGGGGTGATGGGGAGATGGGGGGACAAGGGGACAAGGAGAAGAATCATTAACTTCCTACTTTCTACTCGCTACTCGCTACTTATTACTCACTACCCCCAACTCCTCACTCCTAACTCCTAACTATTTAATTCAAAATCTAAAATCTAAAATAAAAAATGCCCCAGAGTTTTCTCTAGGGCTTAACCAGGGTGCATCTACCAATCAATATTTCTATATATAGGGGTTGAATCCGGAAAGATACCGTGATATTTCCTAAAAAGTTTTTTAAGAGGAAGCGTTGACTGTTGTTTTTATGCGTGAAAATACTAGTATTTTGTGTGAAGAAAATTCTGCTCTTAAGCTAAAACCGGCAGTTTATATTGTAGGTGCAGGTCCCGGCGACCCGGATTTATTAACGATTAGAGCGCAAAAGCTACTTGAAAGAGCCGATGTAATTTTATTTGCCGATTCTTTAGTCCCCCCAGAAATATTAGAATTTTGTCGGGAAGATGCTCAAATTATTCGCACGGCTTCTAAAACCTTGGAAGAAATTGTGCCGATGATGGTGGATATTGTGCGCGATCGCAAATCAGTTGTGCGTTTGCATTCGGGAGATCCAAGTCTTTACAGCGCCATCCACGAACAAATGCAGCTACTTGCTTTATCCGAGGTTCCATTTGAGGTAATTCCCGGTATCAGCGCCTTTCAAGCTGCTGCCGCTAAATTAAATGTAGAACTTACGGTACCGGGTTTAGTGCAAACTATTATACTTACCCGCATCAGCGGACGCACGCAAGTACCGCCAAAAGAAGAGTTAGCCTCATTAGCAGCACATCAAGCCAGTCTTTGCCTGTATTTGAGCGCCCGCCACGTTGAAGATTCCCAAGCAAAATTATTAGAACATTATCCCCCCGAAACCCCTGTCGCAATCTGCTTTCGCGTCGGCTGGCACGATGAAAAAATTTTCGTAGTTAGTCTCAACCAAATAGCAGAATGCACCCACAAAGAAAAACTAATTCGCACCACACTTTATATAATCAGCCCCGCCCTTGGTGGATCTTCAGCGCGATCGCGATTGTATCACCCAGAGCATTCGCATTTGTTCCGTCCGAAGTAAGGAAGAGATGGGGGGATGGGGAGATGGGGGGACGGGGGGAAGAGGGGACAAGGGGACAAGGAGAGAATAAAAACTCTTAACTCGTAACTCCTAACTCCTAATTCCTAACTCCTAACTCTCAACTATGCCCAATGCCCTATTCCCAATCCCCAATCCCCTACTCCCTACTCCCTGCTGCCCACTCTTCGATAAACTGAAAAGTAGAGAAAAAATAGGTAAATAAACTCATGTTAGACGAACAAGCTAAAAAAACGATGTTGCGGAAGATTCCTCACGGTTTATATATCTGTGGGGTTAAGGATGGTGAAGAAGTTAATGGTTTTACTGCTAGCTGGTTGATGCAGGCTTCGTTTAAGCCACCTTTGGTTGTAAATTGCGTCAAAGGTGATTCTATATCCCATCAGATGATTGAAAAAAGTGGGGTATTCGCGATCAGCTTCTTGGAAGATGGACAAAAAGATTTAGCAGAAAAATTCTTCAAACCCATGCGCCGCGTTGGGAATAAATTTGAAGATGTCGAATTTCAGCTTGGCGAAGAAACCGGATGTCCAATTATCACTGATTCTTTAGGATATATCGAATGTAAAGTTGTCGGTAATGTAGATAAAGGCGATCATACCGTTTACGTCGGCGAAGTCATAGCTGCTGGAATTCACCGCGAAGGCAAACAACTACTACTCGAAACAACAAGCTGGAATTACGGCGGGTAAATGTTGTAGAGACGTAGCACTGCGGAGTCTGTTAGGAGTTAGGAGTTAGGAGTGATGAGTTATGAGTTAGGAAGTTATTGATAACTGGTAACTGGTAACTGTTCACTGTTCACTGTTCACTGTTTATTGATAATCATGCCTTTAATCAAAGTCCAAAGTTCTATATCTACTCCCGAAAAAGCTGAAGTGGAGGAAATGTTAAAAACTTTGTCGTCTAAATTAGCGAAGCATACTGGGAAACCGGAATCTTACGTAATGACGGCTTTTGAAGCGGAAGTTCCCATGACTTTCGGTGGTAGTACTGACCCGGTTTGTTACATAGAAATCAAAAGTGTCGGTACAATGAAGCCCGAACAAACAAAGTCCATGAGTCAGGACTTTTGCCAAGAAATCAATCAAGCCCTTGGTGTGCCTACAAATCGCATTTATATCGAATTTGCGGATGCGAAAGGTGCGATGTGGGGTTGGAACGGCAGTACATTTGGTTAATTCACATCCTAATGTAGAGACGTAGCACTGCTACGTCTCTTCCCAGTTTGTAGTAATAATGTTATCGCTTAAAGATTGAACTGAAGTTCTGACTACGAACCAGTATCTATATTTCCCCGACAATAAAAACGAACTATACTCTACCATAAAGATTCATGTCTTCTTAATAATTGCGGTTCCACCATGTCTGTTAATTCTGTAGTTTCTTCTGCTAAACCTCCCGTTCCTCAGTACGCAAAAATCTCTATTCCTCCTTTATTAGGAGCATCTTTGGAAGAATTAACTGCTTGGGTACAAGAGCAGGAACAACCAGCTTACAGAGGAAAACAATTGCATCAGTGGATATATCAAAAGGGCGTTCGTTCTTTGACTGATATTACTGTGTTTTCTAAACAATGGCGTGAATCTGTTGCAGAAATTCCTGTAGGGCGTTCTACTTTACGCGATCGCTCTACTGCTCCCGATGGTACGGTAAAATATCTTTTGGAATTGGCAGATGGAGAAATTATAGAAACCGTTGGGATGCCAACTTTTAAAAAATGGGGAAAAAAGAATAGACAAGCAGATAATTCCGAAGATTTAGAACGTTTGACGGTTTGCGTTTCTACTCAAGTTGGTTGTCCGATGGCTTGCGATTTCTGCGCTACAGGTAAAGGTGGTTTCAAGCGAAATCTGACTCGTAGCGAAATTGTTGACCAAGTTTTAACCGTTCAAGAAGACTTCGGACAGCGAGTTAGTCATATCGTGTTTATGGGTATGGGCGAACCGTTATTAAATGTAGATAATACTTTGAGCGCTATTCAATGCCTTAATAAAGATGTGGGAATCGGACAGCGTAACTTAACTCTCTCTACTGTAGGTATTCCCGGACGCATTCGTCACCTGGCAAAACATCGCTTACAAATAACACTTGCAGTTAGTCTCCACGCACCAAATCAACAGTTGCGAGAAGAACTTATTCCCAGCGCTCGTAAATATCAGATTGATGAGTTACTTGCTGAATGTCGCGACTATGTAGAAATGACCGGACGGCGTGTATCTTTTGAATATGTACTTCTTGCTGGTGTAAACGATCTTCCAGAACACGCGCATCAACTATCGCGGCAACTACGCGGATTTCAGAGTCATGTAAATTTAATACCCTACAATCCGATCGCAGAAGTAGATTACCAACGTCCAAGTTACGATCGCATTCAAGCTTTTGTACAAGCCTTGGAAAAGCACCATATCGCTCACAGCGTCCGTTACTCCCGTGGTTTAGAAGCAGACGCAGCCTGCGGACAGTTGCGATCGAGTAAGAAATGAGATGGGGGGATGGGGAGATGGGGAGATGGGGTAGAGGGGGGACAAGGAGAGAGGGGGAAGAGGGGGAAGAGGGGGTAGAGGGGGCAGACAATTTAGAAATAACTCTTAACTCCTAACTCCTAACTCTTAACTCCTAACTCTTAACTCCTAACTCCTAACTCCTAACTCCTAACTCCTAACTCCCTACAATGCCCCATGCCCATTTCCTATTTACGTGTGGCGTAAATTCCGGGAGCATAAGCTTCAATGACTTTCCCGGTGCGGGTACAGTTAATCATTAAATAATCGCAACTTGCACAGCTCGTGCGACATATTTGGCTTTCACAAATATGATGTCTTTCACATTTTGTACCGCAATTGGGACAACAAACTTTTTGTATTGTTAGCATTTTGATTCTTAAACCTCTTGTTTTTAATATTTTTGTTGAGATGGTGCTATCTAATCGTCACTAAGATTCACCTATTTGACTAATAAAAGCTTATAGAAATAGAGTCATATATATTTTTTGCATCTTTTTTGCAAGACAAACTTTTTTATCTGTTTTGTCATTATCTTCCGTTTGCGAGCAAGTTTACATCTGACTTTAGATATAAAAACCATCGAATCAACGTGGCTTACATCTTTCGATAGAGCGATCCTCGTTATGCATTCCTTGAGACTGCTTGATTTAAGGTCATTCCAGAATAACCTAATTAAATTAATAATGGGTAAAAACATTATTATTTTTTAACCAAGTTAGATTAGCTACAGTTTAATGGTTAAAATAACAAAGTATGAAGTTGAAGTTAGGATCGATTATGGATAAATATGGATGTATAGATGAAAATTACGTGAAATTTGAGAAAATATTCTAAATTATCTCATTAAATTCATTTATTCTATTTGTTAATCTAGTGGTAGGTAATGGGTAATTGATAATGGGTAATTGATAGTTGATTTTTTGCAGTTATCAGTTATCCATAATTTTTTGTTCGTCTGGATATCCGGTGTCGGGCGATCGCGAATAAAGCTTATTGCCGTTAATTTTGAGTTATTAAATCTTGGTAATAAATATAAATAAACCTCACCCCGCATGAAAGCACCCCTCTCCTTAGTAAAAAGTAAAAAGAGGGGAAACGGTGAGGTTTTCCGCTTTATATACTGATTTGTGCAATGCGGGTGCATAAGCTCTTTGTAATTGGAACCATTAAGAGAATAGTAGAAAGCTTTGCGAAACCTTTAACAATAGTTAAAAATACTGTTGGTATCGCCACGCACTTTTTATATAAACCCACTTTGCTGTTATTATTTCTCATGCATTAATAATGAAAAATAATGAATAACGAAAACCACCGCGCTTACTGGCGGAAAAATGTAGCTTTAATTCGCAACCTTTTAATAGTTTGGGCAATAGTCTCCCTGGTATTCAGTATTCTGCTGGTTGAACCTCTAAATACAATCCGTTTTTTTGGCTTACCCTTCGGCTTTTGGATGGCGCAGCAGGGTTCAATCGTGATATTTGTAGCGCTGATTTTTATTTACGCGGTGCAGATGGATAAATTAGACCGCAAACATAATATTAAAAGGTAGGGAAAAATGTCGGTAGAAATTTGGACAATTTTATTTGTTGGCGCTTCGTTCTTAATTTACACTTATATCGGTTGGCAGTCTCGCGTTAAGGATAGTAAAGGCTTTTTCGTCGCCGGACAAGGTGTACCCGCACTCGCTAACGGTGCTGCTACTGCCGCTGACTGGATGTCGGCAGCTTCGTTTATTTCGATGGCGGGGTTAATTTCTTTCTTAGGTTACGACGGTTCAATTTACTTGATCGGGTGGACTGGCGGTTACGTACTGCTGGCGTTACTTCTAGCCCCCTACTTAAGAAAATTTGGTAAGTATACCGTACCCGACTTTGTTGGCGATCGCTATTATTCTCAATTGGCTCGATTGGTTGCTGTAGTAGCCGCTATTTTTATTTCGCTAACTTACGTCGCCGGACAAATGCGGGGTGTGGGTATCGTTTTCAGCCGTTTTTTGCAAGTCGATGTCAATACTGGTGTGATCATTGGTATGGTGATTGTCGGCTTTTTCGCGGTGTTGGGAGGTATGAAAGGCATTACCTGGACGCAAGTAGCCCAGTATTGTATATTAATCGTTGCCTATCTTATCCCCGCGATCGCGATCGCATATTATCTGACAGGAAATCCGATTCCGCAATTTGCATTCACCTTCAGCGATATTGCCGATAAGTTGAATGCAGTTCAGGTTGATTTGGGTTTTGAGGAATATACCAAGCCATTCGCCAACAAATCAATGTTGGACGTGCTATTTATTACCATTGCCTTGATGGTGGGTACCGCTGGTTTACCTCATGTAATCGTGAGGTTTTACACGGTTCCTAACGTCCGCGCCGCCCGTTATTCTGCGGGTTGGGCATTATTACTAATTGCCATACTTTATACCACCGCCCCCGCCCTTTCGATGTTTGCTCGCTACAACTTAATTGATTCATTGCAGGGTAAAACCATTGCCCAAGTACAGCAGCTAGACTGGGTAAACAAATGGGAAAGCACCAAATTATTAGTTTTTGATGATAAAAACGGCGATGGAAAGTTGCAGTTAACTCCAGATGAAGCAACCAACGAAATCACAATCGATCGAGATATCATCGTACTTTCCACTCCAGAAGTCGCCAAACTTGCACCTTGGGTAATCGCTTTAGTCGCCGCAGGAGGATTAGCAGCAGCTTTATCTACAGCATCGGGATTACTGCTGGTAATTTCAAGCTCCATCGCCCACGACGTTTACTTCCGAATG
The DNA here is from genome assembly GCA_965234645.1 of Rivularia sp. (in: cyanobacteria). Taxonomy (GTDB): domain Bacteria; phylum Cyanobacteriota; class Cyanobacteriia; order Cyanobacteriales; family Nostocaceae; genus Rivularia. The sequence continues at coordinate 4,056,384 of OZ248344.1, forward strand.
GTTAACCCCCACGCATCGGAAAGTAGGCGGGTATTCGTCGGTAGAATCATGGTAGGTTTTGCGGTAGTAGTCGCCGGATACTTTGGCGTAAACCCACCGGGATTTGTAGCGCAAGTAGTAGCATTCGCCTTTGGATTAGCCGCAGCCAGCTTCTTCCCCGCGATATTCTTGGGAATATTCGACAAACGCACAAATAGAGAAGGTGCGATCGCCGGAATGTTAACTGGCTTAATCTTCACCACCGCTTACATAATCGGCGTAAAATTTGCCGGAATGCCGACATGGTTCTTCGGTGTTTCCGCTGAAGGAATCGGAACATTAGGTATGATTATTAACTTAATAGTTACATTAATAGTTTCCCGTATAACACCACCACCACCACCAGAAATTCAAGCCTTAGTAGAAGACTTACGCAGCCCCGTGGTGGAAGAAACACCGACAGTGGTGCATTAAGGGGATGGGGAGATGGGGGGACAAGGGGACAAGGGGATGGGGAGATGGGGAGATGGAGGTAATTAAATAGCGAGCAAGATGCATATCCTTACGGACACGCTGCGAAGACAGCACTACTCTTAATTCCTAACTCCTAACTTCCTACTCCCTACTTCCTACTCCCTACTTCCTACTCCCTACTTCCTACTCCCTACTTCCTACTCCCTACTTCCTACTCCCTACTTCCTACTCCCTACTTCCTACTCCCTACTTCCTACTCCCTACTTCCTACTTCCTACTCCCTACTTCCTACTCCCTACTTCCTACTCCTAACTCTTTCCCAATCCCCATCACTCTTCTACTCTGTATCCCAATTCCGCCAAGCGGATGCGGGAATGTCGCCATTTTGCTTGTACTTTGACAAATAATTCTAAGTAAACTTTACCTGCAATTAACTTTTGGATTTGTTCTCTGGCTGCGCTGCCAATAGATTTGAGCATTGCCCCACCTTTCCCAATTAGGATACCTTTTTGGGAATCGCGTTCGACGTTGATTGTGGCAAGTACGCGGGTAAGTTTCGGTGTTTCTTCTACTAAATCAATGCTGATGGCTACTGAATGGGGAACTTCTTCGCGAGTTAGTAGTAAAATCTGTTCTCGAATTAGTTCACCCATAATAAAGCGTTCCGGTTGGTCGGTAACTAAGTCGGGTGGATAATAATAAGGACCAGATTCTAAATGTTCTATTAATAATTTTTGTACTTCGGGCAGCCCATCGCTGGTTTTAGCAGAAAATTTTACCGTTTGCCATTCCCCAGGCTGCGCCATCTGAAGATAACTCTCGTCTATCAACTGAGAATCTTCAGGCTGATTATCAATTTTGTTGATACCTAAAATTATCGGCGTAGCGGTACGTTCAAGTAATGAAGCAATATATTTATCTCCACCACCGCAATCCGTACTACCGTCAACTACAAATAGCAGCACGTCCACGGATTCGATCGCGATTTTAGCATTCCTCACCAAAACTTCCCCTAATTGATGGTGGGGTTTGTGAATTCCGGGCGTATCAACAAAAATCAATTGTGCTTCCGGTGTAGTTAAAATACCGCGCAATCGATTCCGCGTAGTTTGCGCTATTGGTGATGTAATCGCAATTTTTTGACCTACCAATTGATTCATTAAAGTAGATTTACCGACATTCGGACGACCTATAATACCGATAAAACCAGACTTAAAGCCCGGAGGTGCCTGGGGAATCAGGACTTCTCCTGGAAGAGAAAAGTTGTTATTTTGAATACTATTCACTTAAAAAATTATCAATGATTTTATTTATTCGATCGCATTTACTGAGAATGAAAAATAAGCTCTATTTGACAGAATTATTACGTATAAATGTTGTCAATTGCAGCCGCTCGGTTAGTGATATAAAAAGAATTAACAGAATTAATTGCTTGTAAACTTATAAAGGCAATAGTTTAAATAATTAATCCTCTTGGTTTTAATCTTAGCTCAACTGGTCGATATTTTAACTTTATTCACGCCCGAATAACAGTAATAGAACTTTGATTTTCTGTAGTAACAATCTGCGTTGACAAACGTTCTTCAATTGGTAATGCATTTTTACGCCGGTCAAATACAAGTAACCAGCCTTCATTCAATCCTAAACGCGCTAAATATGATTCTAATTGCTCGATTCCTTCTTGTTGCGGGTCACGTTTTTTTTCACGCCATACTTTTAATTCTATTCCTAACGTAACGCTTCCATATCTCAAACATAAATCCATTCTGTCACTACCGATTGCATATTCGCGTTCTAAAGTTCCGCCACCATTAACAACGCGATGCAAGAAAGCCATTAATACTAAATGGGGTGCGATTTCATGGTATCCAGTGCTACCTAACAATGGTTCTCCGTGCTGTCGCCAAAATTTGATAAAAGCTTCAAGCAAAGCATCTTTATTTAATTCGCCTTCGGGAGTTAACCAACTCGGTGCAATCATTGGTAGAGAAGCCATTGGTGTCACCATTAAGACTCTGGGCAAAACCTCACGATAAATTGGATTGGCAATAGTTAGTCCACCTTGGGGATGCATTTTACACAAACCCAAATCAATCACGAATTGAATATCGTCGTTTGGTATATCCCCCAGTTCTAAACCTGCCAACATTGGTTCGATAATCGCTTTTATCCTTGGTTCGCGTAAGCGTTCGGCTAAACTATCAAGATGGGTATCTCGACGAGCAATTAGTATTTCCTTGGCTTGTAAAATATGCTCTTTAATAATAGGAATACTTCTATTTTTAACCATTTTTTCTACAACTTCCTTAGCTAATGCATTTACTAACCAAGGTTGTCCGATCGTTAAATCAAAGGCTGTTGCGGTTGCTTCGGGTGTAAAAATTTGTCCTGTATCTTCTGTATGTTGGTGGTATAATTCTGCTACTTCCTCAGCATTGAAATTTCTTAGAGTAATAGAACTGACTTTGATATTAAAAGGACTAGCTGTATTTAATCTCTCACTCCCTCCTGATGCCACCTTATAATCGCGCACATCTCGTAAACCAATCAACCCTACAGATGAAGGAAAGTTTTTCGGACGACTACGATAACCATCTCGTAATTGTCGCAACACCGAAATCAACGTGTCATCTTGTAAAGAGTCGATTTCATCGATAAATAGTACTAAAGGACGCTCGATTGCTCGCGACCAAGCTCTTAAATTTTCCTTAATTCGCTGTCCGGGAGCATTATAAACCCAATCTGGAGGCTGTAGTTCTGAAGGTAAATAATCCTCAGTTGTATCGCGGCAAGTTCCCAAAATTGCCAATTCTGCCGCACCTGGGTCATTATTAAAGGCGCTTCCCACCTCCACCGATACCATCACTGCTGCATAACTTCCACTTTCGGTTAGCTGTTGCGCTAGCGCTAGCATTGCTGTAGTTTTACCTGTTTGACGAGGTGCGTGAACGACAAAATAACTACGCTGTTGGATTAGCTCCTCCAAATCCGGCAATCGTGTTGTTGGAGATAGCATATAGTGGATATCTTCTTGGCATGGACCTGCGATATTAAACCAGCGAGACATTTAGTGTTTGCAGTTAGCGGACACTTTGAGTTTAGATTATTTTAGGGAATGGGATTTTTTTAATTGAAGGGACTGCGAACAGCTTTATTTCTACAGTTGAGTACGTAGGTATAAATTATCGTTATTTTGACATCTTTGTCCCCGAGGAATTTCTGAAGAGTCGGATATCGTAGCCATTTTTTAATAGATAGGTAGATCAATTAAACCATAACCTTTTTCTAAAACTTAGTTGTGAATAACTTTGACACCTTGTAAATGAATTTTAACTTTTTCTGCAATGCTTCTGGGTAACATTGTTACTCGATTGTCATTACCCTTTATATTACCGATAGTAATTTAATTTTGAATTAAATAAACATCTTTAAAAAGCAAGTTTAAAGCTTTACTCAATATTAAAGCTTTATATAACGTAAAGCAATTTCACGAATGATGTACGCCAGATAATTGTTGAAAAATGTTTAAAACTCCTTTGAAGAGAAATAAAATAGCATGAAGTACAATTGACTTTTGTAATCTTCCACTGCTAAGCCCAAGCGTTTTGTAAGAGGCAAGTTGTTGAAATTTCTTACAGATGATACCAAAGTTAGCACTGAAGCACTTGCCATTTCAAGTAATTTGGGCGACAACTTAAGATATAGCATTCATTACTCCGATTAATGGTTATCCAAGCATATCGAACACAACCTTACGCAACGACGCATGAGAATCGTATCTTTGATGCGCTATTAAAGAAATTAGAAGAGGTTTGGGGTAGCTCAGAAGAGATTGTTCTTCTGCTGGGTAATTTCCAATGCCAAGGATATGAAATTGATGCAGCAGTCTTAAAAAAACACAGCATCACTGTCATCGATTTTAAAGATTACGGAGGACTAATAAACTTTTCGGAGAATGGGAAATGGTTTGCAGATGAAACTGAAATCAAGGGAGGAAATAAGGTAAATCCATTTATTCAAATTAGGAATAACAAGTTTGCGCTAATTGGAGTACTAGAAAAAATCAGTTTCCCTTTGGGTAATCAGCCAAATCTGGGACATATATCTGGGCTAGCGCTTTTTCATAAACCGATTAAATTTGATGAGAGACAATTACCTCCCAATATTGAAAGGTGGTTTCACATAGTTGATTTTGAAAGCGCAGTAGAGCGACTATCACAAATTACCAGTCGTGAAATTAGCTTTTCTAATCAAGACTTAGTACACCTTGCGTCTTCACTATCTATTCCTGAATATATTCCAGTAGGCTCAGGTATTAAGGCTGCAACAACCTCTGTAAAAGGATTCGATACAGACGAAATAGAATTACCATCATCTCTACATCGCACAATCTCTCAAGTTGAGATATTTCTAGAATCATCAAAGAGAATAATGCTTATTACTGGCATGATTGGGACTGGCGTAGAACAGTTGCTTATTGGTATTGCTTCCAAAGCTTTAAAAAACGGACGCAATTATACGATTCTTGCTCCCAATCGCCGTATAGCATCACGCTATGAAGTTGAAGCTAATAGCATTTATAGTCACATTTATTCAGCAAATCCAAAGCTTGATAAAAAAAAATTAATTTATGACTTAGCAGAAAACAAGGATGCTGAAAATCAGCTTTATATTATTGGCGATTCACATTTGATCTCGGACTCTATATTTGAAACAGATGACTCACGTTATGGCAGTGGTCAACTTCTTACAGACTTTTTTAGTTTTTCTAATCTTGAAGATTCTGAACGACAGATTATATTTATTGGCGATCCATTTCAACTCACTCGCGGTAAAGCTGATGAGTCCGGACTATGTAATCAACGGTTAGAAGTTATTACTAATTTTAAAGCTAACGAAGTTTCCCTTGATTGCATTCTCCCTCAAAGAAAGAATGATTTATTTGTTGTCAATTGCTTAAAATTAGCACAGTCTATTAAAGAAAATTCGTTTAATCAAATTCATATTTATACCGACACTTTTCAAGTTATCGAGGCTCCATCTGAACAAATATCCAAGCATCAGATACTTAAAAATTTATTTACTCAAGATGCAAAACTTACAAAGTTTGTCGCCTTTTCTCATGCAGAAACGAATAAAATAAACAATTGGTTAAGGAAGAAAGTTTTTGAGCGAGCAGATAATATATCTCCAGGTGATATTGTACATATTCACAATAGCTTCTCTATTGAAAATAAAGATGAATTAGAGCGTCCTATTTATGTTCCTAATGACTCATTTGCTGAAGTTATTGCAGTTAACGATAATGTTGAGCCGCTAATACAACCGCTTAAAGGACGCGATCGACCAGTTGCAGTTCACTTCTTGAAAGTTCAAGCTCGATTGATGCATGACTCCAAGGAAGTTGAATTTCTTTGTTTAAAGAACTATTTATATGCAGAGAAACCTGAAGTTGATAAGGATACTCTTGTGGCACTCTACGTTTCTACAAAGGCAAAATTTGACAGGCTTTGGAAAAATAGGAATCGTTATTTGACTGATACAGAAAAAGCTAATACGCTTTATAGCTTTGAATTAGCTAGATTTCTCCGGAATAATCCCCATTTTAATGCAGCCCGATTGAGATTCGGATATGCACTAACCCTTCACCGTGCCCAGGGACAGCGGTTTAAAACTGTGGTTGCAAATATGGATACTGGGCAGGGACAAACAAATGAAGCTTACTTTCGTTGGATATACACCTTGTTTACAGTAGTTCAAGACAAGATCATCTTGTCTAATATTCCTTTAATTACACCTTTTTATAAAACTATTTGGGATGCTAGCCAAGGAAAGCTTGATTCTATACGACCTCGCGATTTGATTGCGTTCGATCCTGACAATGAAGCTGGTAATACGGATATTCCAAACTTATTTATTTCTGACAAGGCTTTAAAGAACCTTTATTTACATATTAGAAATACCATTAAACCCACAGGAATTGTCATACATTTATGTAAACATCATAAATATCAAGAAGTCTATGATTTTAAGCATGAGAGCAATGGTGCATCATGTTCACTTCGCATTCATTACAACGGAAAATATCAAGTAACACGAATTGAAACAGTTACATCTGAACCAAGTGAATTTGCTAGTCAAGTTCGTGACTTTATTACGTCAGGTGTTCGCTTGGAAACCGCTTTACAGAATGAGATATTCAATTCAATAAAGCAGAAACTTGATTTACACAAAATATCAATTCATAGTATTGAGCATCATAACTTTCAGGAGATATATTATTTGAATAGTAAAACAGATTTTATAAAACTACAGATTTTTTACGATGCTCCCGGCTTTATTAAGAAAATTATTCCTGCTGCATACACAAGTTTGGCTGTAGCAGAGAAAATCCGTTTAGCCTTGGGAGTGTAACAGTGTCACTACATCAAGAAATCACGAATTTGCGGAAATCAAGAAAGTTGGATGAAGCTTACACACGAGGGAAGGAACTATTAAGTGAGTACCCAGATGATAGCTATATTAGGAATAGTTTTGGTTGGGTTCTATACGAAAAACTAAAGAAATTTGTTGAGGAAGCAAATCAAAGTCAATCTGCTGAGAAATATAATTATGCTAGTAAACTTAGACAGATATTAGTTGAGTATTATAAACTTAATCTTTCTCGACCCGATCTGCTTTTTAGCCTCTTGCTTTCACAAACTTTAAGATTTTCCGGAGATTTGAAGTTCTTGCCTAAATTCATGGTGTGGGCTGGTACTGATTCCTTCAGACAAGAAGATTTAGAAACTTCTACTAGCAATAACGGTCAAGTCTTTGAGTCATTAGTTGAAAAGGTAGTGAGAGAAGTTGGAAAAATTTCCAGTGAGTTAACAATTGAAGATTATTCTGATGTTCGGGAATTACAAAACTTTGCTGTTACGTTGATAGATTACGCGCTTGAGAGAGCAATAGTTCAAAAGCCTGAATGGCTTATTTATCGTAAAGCTTTATTACTTAAAAATTTAGGAAAGCCAGATGAAGCTCAAAGTCTTCTTATTCACTTTGTTAAACAAAAGCGCAGTGATTTTTGGGCATGGCACGCATTAGCTAAAGTTATAGAAAATTCCGATCCTGCTCTTGCGTTGGCGCTTTGTTCAAAAGCTTACTTAACCTGTAAGGATCTGAATTTCGGTGTTAGTCTGTTTGAGGATCTGAGTAGATTAGCTGCTTCTCAAGATGAGAAACAACTTGCTAAATGGTCTGCTGAACAAGCTTTTACTATTCGTAATAACAATGAATGGAAAATTCCTCAATCACTTCGTAATCTGTTAAATACCTCTTGGTATTCTCATAACGAAACTGTGCCTAATCCACAGGAAAAATTATTACGTATAGCTGGCAATGCAGAGAGAATAATTTGGGCGAGCTGTCCAAAATATAATGCAAATTATCTTGGCACTTTTTTAACCAAAAATGAGAAGAAAATGGTCAAATTTGGACTGTTATCTAACGCCGAATCTAAAGAGCTTATCAGCCCTGAACGAGGATTACTAACAGGCTTAAGTCTTACATTTGGCGAGCCTGTGACGGTGAGTGTTGATGAAAGCACAGAGCGTCCGACTGTCGTTGTCGTTGAAAAGCGCGAATCAGGTAAAGTCTTCGATAGTATGTTTTGTAAAACTGGTCGGGTTCATTTGAAACAAGGCGGATTTGGCTTCGTGGATGACATTTATATCCCACACGATTTAGCCAGCAAACTAAATGATGGTGAGTTAGTTTGCCTTGCCGTTGTAAAGAAGTTTGACAAAAAGAAAAACCGATGGGGTTTAACCGCAATCGCTGCGATCGATCAGTTAAGCTAAGTAAATGGGTAGAAATAAGAGTATCATAGTAAATTTATAGGTAAACTTATATTCTTAACAATGCCCAATCCCCTATTACCCATTTTTAGATTAAATAATTCCTAATACAAATTCACCTTCATTTACCGATTGATTAACAGAGACATCGTACACGAATCCATCAAGAGTCGCGAAAACATCTACAGTTGTAGGTAATTTACCTTGTTTATTAAAACTAAGAATTTGATAAACTTGTTCTCCTGCTTTTACTTCCGCTCCAAGTGTAATTCTTGAATTAATCATTCCACCAACTGGTGCGTAGTATTTTGTAACTTTACTTTTAGTTTTAAAATTCATCTCATGATTTTGTTTTGGAACATCATCCAATTTAAAATCCTTTGATAATACACCCTTCTGTTTTAAATAGTTTTTTATACCTCGAACACCTTTTGTAACTGAATCGGGAATCATTTCCATTCCTCTTCCAAGTTCGAGCGTCCAAGCTTCTACATCAAATTTTACCGTTTTACCTAGCTGCACAAAACACTCTTCAAGCGCTAACCAAGGTTTAATAAAAGCTTCATCAAAAGCATCTCCGTCATATTCATCAAGTAAAATACCAAAATCGAGCAGAAAATATTTAGCGCTTTCTTCGCGATCGCGGAAGTAATAAAGATAGTTTAAGCCTTGATTTGTCGAACTATGAATATCGATCGAGTAATCTGCATCTAAACTTAAAGATTGTAATTTGTAGCGAAACTTTTCGGTATATGGTGCCCCACTATCAGAATTAATTTTATCTGAAAGCTTGACAAATTGTCGTTTGATTGAATCTAAAAAATTCCTTCTAATCTCTTCTGAATCCAAATCAAGCTGAGATTTTGCGAATGCTAATAATTGATTTTCACCGTTGTTACCATTTTTAGAAATATCTTTCTCATAATCCCAAAAAATACGGTTCCAATCTTTCGCTTCATAAGCACAATATCTACCAGAAGAAAAACTATGAGAACGTTGATTAGTTCCCATCGGATTACAAACCGGAAGCAGCCAAATTTCTCCAATTAAATCTGTATTATCTAACGTCCAGAAAAACTCAATCAACTGGTGAATAACAGCATTCCCCACAATTTCTGCACCATGAAGGTTTGATTGAATGTAAACTTTTTTGCCAGCACTTGCGCCGATAAATTTGTAAACTTGCAGCGATAAAATATCACCCGAAGCCATTTGACGCAAAGGGATTGTAGAAATAATAGGGAGCATTAATGATTAAAAATGATAAATCCTAAATTTCCAAATTATCTTTTTTTAAGACTTACGCATAGCCCCCGGAAAAAATTAAGATTTTTTTATTCTATGAAATACTTACAAGATAAAGGTTTGAGGGAATTAAAGAAAATTAATCAAATATCAAAATGTATGTTTGTTATTCGTTATTATATCTGTCCCAAACACCTCCTCGTTCAACCATGAAATCAATAAAAGTTTGAATGCGTGGTGAAACTAAGCGTCTATCTAGATAAAGTGCGGTAAAAGGTACTTCCTGCGGTCTGTAGTCAACTAAAATCTCTTCTAAAATCCCTTGTTGCAGAGCATTAATTGCCATAAATCCGGGCATCTGACTAATCCCTATTCCCAATATCGCAGTTTGTCCTACTGCTTCCCCATCATCAATAGTTAATGTCCCTTCAAAAATTCTACGCTCAACTTGTCCATTAATGGTGAAATACCAAGGCATTAAACGACCAGTTTTTCGATTGCGGAAGTTTAAGCAGTTGTGTTGTTCTAACTCCGAGGGATGTTTTGGTCGTCCATAGTGATTTAAATATTCGGGATTAGCACAGGTAATTAACGAGTCAAGGAATAATCTTCTCGCCATTAAATTGGCACTATCAGCTAAAGCTCCCACACGGATTACGACATCAACACCCTCAGCAGCTAAGTCTACATCTTTGTCATCAAGGGAAAGTTCCACTGATATTTGGGGATAATGTTGAAGAAATTGAGTAATGATTTTTGCACCCCACATTCGACCGTAAGCAGCAGGCATACTAATTTTCAACTTTCCCCGTGGTTCGCGGCTAGCTTCTTTTAATTCTTCGCTAACAGCATCCATTTCCTCTAAAAGTCTTTGAGCAACTTCGTAAAATCTTTCCCCTTCAGGAGTTAAACCAACACTGCGAGTTGTTCGATGCAGTAATTTCACTCCTAACTCTTCTTCTAATTTAGCTACTGCTTTACTAATTGCAGAAGGAGAAAGACCTAATTGGTTAGCAGCTTCGGCAAAGCTTCTACTTTGGGCAACTCGGATAAATGTTGTGATATTGCTTAAACTCTTCATCAGCTATTAGTGAAAAAAAGTAAATAATGAATCAACTTATAAACTATTTATCTTAATTTAGTTTGAAATTATTCTGTATTTAGAAATAAAAAAGATGATTAAAGGAGAATTTGAGTGTGAATCCTCAAGGAGTTTTCGACGCTATTTCTGAATCCGAGCGCATCGGTCGCCAAATCTATAAAGGCTTTAACGAACGTAATTTAGACCTTTGGGATGAAGTTGTTGCGACTGATGTAGAAGTACGTAGCAGCGTTGGTACCATGCCTATGACTGGTTTAGAAGCTCTCAAAGGATGGGCAGCCCAATTCCACTCTGGATTTCAACCCCGACTCGACCTCGTAGATGAAATTTATGGTGTAAATCGTGCCACCATTGCTGTCAATTTGAATTGGAAGCATGACAAACAATTTTTCCACCTCGAACCTACTGGTCGTTCCGGTACATCAATTGAATACTTCATTCTCTGGATTACTGATGGAAAAGTGACGCGCTTTTGGGTTGCAGACCACACGATGGATTTAACCATGTATTTGATTCGCGAACGAGGAATGCATTATCCGCAAAACTTTGTACCAGAACCCATCATTCGCGGGGAAGAACCTAGCAAGTTTGCGCTCTAAGACAGTAAATTCGATGGATAAACTACATTACGATACATTCAGGAGTTAATATCATGGCTAAAATCGTTCGTTTTCACAAACCTGGTGATGCCAGCGTTCTACAACTCGAAGACATTACCGAACAAGAACCCGGTTTTGGTGAAGTTCGTATTAAAGTAGAAGCTTTTGCTTTAAATCGAGCCGAAGTTTATTTTCGCGAAAACCAATACATTCACCCTCCTTCGTTACCATCTCGGATTGGTTATGATGCAGCAGGAATTATCGATGCAGTAGGTGAAGGAATAACAAATATTGCTATAGGCGATCGCGTTTCAACTTACCCTGCTTTTAATCAAGGAGATTATGGAGTATATGGTGAATGGGCAATTGTCCCCGCTCATGCAGTACTGCAATATCCCGATCGCCTTTCTCCAGAAGAAGCTGCAACTACAGGCGTACAGTACATGACAGGCTACTTTGCGCTGTTTGAACATGGACAACTCAAAGCAGGCGATCGCATTCTAATTACCGCCGCTAGCAGTAGCACGGGTGTAGCAGCGATCGGTCTAGCAAAAGCTGTGGGAGCTACCGTAATTGCTACCACGCGCACATCAGCAAAAAAACAACAGCTAATTGATTTAGGTGCCGATCGCGTAATTGCTACTCAAGAAGAAGATTTAGTCGAATCCGTGCGCGATATTACTAATGGCAAAGGTGTTGAAGTTATCTATGACCCAATTGCAGGAGGAATGCTGGATGCATTTGCCCAAATAATTTCCCCAACTGGAGCAATTGTTCTTTATGGAGCGCTAGATTTGTCCCCCGTCACGTTTCCACTATTTCCCCTGTTAATCAAAGGGGCACGAGTTTATCCTTACAAAGTCTTTGATTTCACTGGGCTACCAATTTTGGATTTGCCAGTGCAGCCCGAAGCTGTTGAGCGAGCCAAAGCATTTATCATCAGCAAGCTTAAAGATGGTTCGCTTAAACCCGTAATTGCCAAGACATTCCCACTTGAACAAGTAGCAGATGCCCATCGCTATATGGAATCTAACCAACAAGTAGGCAAAATTGTTGTCACCACGTGCTAATAATATTTTTCATTAATTTCGACCATCCGTAGTGGGAGCGTCTCGCTCCCTGGTAACAATTAACCAGCTAAAATCTCTTCTCAATTCCAAAAATCAGTAATAGAATACCCCATTTCTAATAACATTAACCGCAACAACGGTAAACTCAAACCAACTACATTACTGTAACAACCTTCGATTTTCTTTACAAACGCAGAACCTTTGCCTTCCAATGCAAAAGCACCAGCACATTTAAGGGGTTCCTCGGTAGCAACATAAGCATTTATTTCTTGTTCGCTAACGGTCGCAAAATAAACTTTCGTAACCTGGTGCTTGACTAAATTACGATTTTGCGTATTATCAACAAAAACATGACCAGTAAAAAGTTCGCCGTAATTACCTCGCATCATCAACCAGCGCTGACGAGCAACTTCAGGATTAGCGGGTTTACCATGAATTTCGCCATTAATAGCTAAAACCGAATCGCAACCCATAACTAAAGCCGATTGAAAATGCGGTGCGACAGTTTCAGCCTTTCGTAAAGCCAAAGTTTCCACCAATTCCGCTGGATTTTCAAGTTGAATCTGCGACTCATCAAAATCGCTCGGACAAACAAAAGGTTGAATTCCCACATTTTGCAGCAAACGGCGACGCGCCGTTGAAGCAGAAGCTAAAACAAAGGTTGGAGTGCCCATATTTTTAGAGAGAGGGATGGGGGATGGGGAGAGGGGGTAGATGGGGAAAGGGGGGGATGGGGAGACAAGGGGACAAGGGGACAAGGAGACAAGGAGAAATTAGTTCTTAACTCCCTACTCACTACTCACTACTCACTCCTAACTAGTAACTGATTAATCGACGCGGAAAGAACCTACAGAATCTTGAATCATTCGTTTCATGCGATTCCAACGTCTTTGGGGTACTGAAGCATTGAAGGTGAATAGCTTACCACGACTGACGGCGACGCTAGCGAGGTTGTGGCGATCGCGTCTGTTGGGAAATTTTACCAAAAACTCTAATAAATAATAGGTTTTACCATCTGAGCCTTCTTTTTTTTCGGCGTTGACTAATTCTGCTGTACGATTAGAACCTTCAGGAGCGAGAGCATTTTTTCCCAACTTATATCCTACTTCTGTTGGGGTACCTAATTCTGTTAAAGTTTTACCTGATGGAACCGGACTGATGACTACGGAAACGTTCTCAGTTGTTTCGATAATATCGTGAAAAACAACATCGGGACCGTTGCCTATTTGTACTTCCACCCAGCCAGTAGGATATAAAAATTGATAGCCATCGGTTGAGTCAACGTAGCTATTAAGTGCGGCGGCTGCTGCTGCACCAATATTTGTCAGGCACAAACTAAACACTAAAAATAAAGTAACTGAAATTCGTTTCCACATTTGTTCTGGTTCCTCTAGGCTGGAAATAATGCTCTCGGTAAGGGTAATTTCTCGTTTCATTGTCCCACGTATGCTGACAACTTATGAAGTTCGCTGGTTTTATTCGGGTAATATTCCCGAAAATATTGAATATTGGTTTAAGCACAATTGTCTTGTGTCACAGACAAAATTACCAGAAAAACGAGAAGATGTGTATCTTTACACACCACAATGCGATTATTTAGGGATCAAATTGCGTCAAGGGGTGTTAGAAATCAAATGGCGTTATCCCGACTCAAATAAAAAGCAATTCGGTTCTGTAGTAGAAGGTAATATTGAAAAATGGAAAAAGTGGCGATGTTTGGATTCTAGTGAAGAAAGCTTTTCTCTTCAACAAATTAGCGATAATCCCGTATGGATAAAAGTCGAAAAAGTTCGTTACTCGCAACTTTATACTGTCGTCTCTAGATCGCCAAAAGCTGTTTCAACAGATATAGAGATCGATAACGGCTGTAGTTTAGAACTTACCAATATAGTAATTAATGGTAATACTTGGTGGAGTATTGCTTTAGAAGCTTTTGGGGAAGACAGTAAGCTAAAAGAAAATCTTCAAGCAACGGCTAATTTGGTATTTAGCAGTTATGACAGTTTTCCTTTACAAGCTACAAATTCTTACGGTTATCCAAGTCTGTTGGAGTTAGCTGTTTGATTGAAGCTGGGAAGGCGATCGCAAACAAATCTTCTCAAAAGTGGAAGTATCAAAATAATGGTGCTATAACTGTGATTTCCGCATCTCAACTGCCCAATTACCAAATGAAGGTTTTGGGGATAAAAGCTCAAATCAGGTCATCAGGAGACATCTATGCCTTTAAAAAATTACGGTGTTCTCAAAGGTAAAGCTATTGATAGAAAACTAGGTTCCGGTAATAATCCTCATTACCAAGTACTTATCAATACTTCCTCAGAAAAGCATCGCATCGCTATTAATGTAAAATCAAAGCTGAGTCCTTCGGAATTACTTTATTTTGTAGACGATAATTTTGACCATCCAATTACTCAAGATTTGGTTAAATTAGATTACGGGTTTAATCATTTAGATCGAAAACCCGGTGGACTTGCTTTAGACTACGTTCGAGGTAATTTGTTTGATACAACTCAAATGAAACCTTTACCTCACGATGTTCCAGGTCCCGACAACGATTTAAATGAATTAATCGAATTGTATGTAGGGCGATCGCAAAGTAGTGAAGAAGCTGTTATCTATGCTTTTGGGGAAAAGTGGGGACCAGAAAGCGATACCAAAGACAAGTATTTTGATTTTCTTCCCGGTAATGGTATTCATGACATCCACATGAATCAAGGTAGTGTAGGCAAATTCCAAAAAGATAACGGAGTTTGGCAAGATGGCGGATTGTTAATTCACTATCCAAACCGCGAACAATGGGTTGGTGTTTTCTTGACTTTCCAATCGCAATCTTTCCACACTGACGATAGAAAGGGTGACAGATTAGACTCGCTACTTGCTACAAGTACTGCGGAAATTCGCATTTTAGCTGCTTTAATCAATCCTTACGGTAGCAACCGTAATACTGAAACAGTGACCTTAATTAATACTTCAGCAGACAAAGTGGATTTAAGTGGATGGGCACTTACCGATCGCGACAAACGCAAGCATCATTTAGATGGAGCAATCAACCCAGGGGAAGTATTGCAAGTGCCTTTAGTTAACAGTATTTCTTTAGAAGGTAAAGGCGGTATACTTACTTTGATTGACAAACAAGGTATGAAAGTTGACGGTGTTGCTTATACAAAGAAAGACGCACAACTTCCGGGTAAAACAGTAGTGTTTTAATTGTTAGTAAAGTCCATTTCATTAATTTTGACGGGTTGTAGAGACGTAGCAGTGCTACGTCTCCCGACATTTACGAGAAAACGAATCCATCAAAAATTATGCGATCAAATATTAGTGGCAATGTGGGCTGACTCCAATTGATTAACTTATTTTCTAATTACAAATCAAATTAATTTTCGTGTCTAACCCAACCTACCAACTAACAACTATGTAGCAATTCATCGTGCTTGCAAAACAACTAACGTCATATCATCGTTATTTTGTCTATCTGCACCAATGAATTGCTGAATTTGATTAAATAGACAATCAAGAATCTCTTGCGGTTCGTTGGAATACTTGCAAGCGTTGCTAAAAGCAATAATTAAGTTTTCTTCATCAAAACGTTCGCCGGAAGGAGAAGCTGCATCAGTTAATCCATCGGTGTAATAAATAATTGTATCCCCTGGCTCTAAGTATGCATGACCATTCTCATACTGACTGTCAGCATCTAAACCAATAAGCATTCCACCATTGGTGTCCAATCGACTAACGCTTTTTGTTGCAGCGTGCCACCATAAAGGAGGATTGTGTGCGGCATTACTGTAGGATAAAAGCCGCTTTTGCGGGTCGTATTCCGAGTAAAATAAGGTGATAAAACGGTTATTATTGTCCAAATCTGCATACATAACTCTATTTAAGTTTTGCAGAATTCGGGCAGGGGAATTAAGGTGTAACACTTCACCCCGTAACATTCCTCGCATCATTGTCATGATTAAACCAGCAGGTACGCCTTTACCCATCACATCCCCAATTACCATCGCCCAGCGATTGGCGATCGCATCGTCGCCTTCGCCTTTAATTAATAAGTTATGGTTTGTAGGAATAAAATCGTAATAGTCTCCACCTACCTGATTTGCTGGTTTACAGCGAGCGGCTAAAGCGACACCTGGAATATTAGGGCATTGACGGGGCAAAAGTCGCCGCTGGATTTCTGCACCAATTTCTAATTCTTGATCTAGCCGTTCTTTCTTACGTAATTCTACACCTAACTCATCATTTTCAATCGCGACTGCGGTTTGGTCGGCTACCAAACGTACTAGCTTTTGTCTAGTTTCAGTCCAAGTATATTCGCAGTCTCGACTTAAAACGTACAGCCATCCACGTTCCTTATTTTTAACCAGAATTGTAGTGCCAAAAGCTTGCATATCCGGTCCCAAGCAACGATGCATCTGAGCATCTAACATACCAGTAGTGGTTGCTAGCGGTGTTGCATTTGTTGGCAGAGAAATTTGACTGCTAGCTGCTTCTAACGCCTTACGTATATTTTTACGCTGGCGGCTATCTTGCCAGTGTAGCTGTTCTAACCGAATTTGACCGTTGGGTTTGTAGAGAAACAAGGCGCTACCATCGGCATCTGTTACCCTAGTTGCCATCAGCGGTATTAGTTCCAAAAACTGGTTTAAGTTATTGAAACTTCTCAGAGCAAATCCTAAAGACGAAAGTAAGTCTTGGATTTTGTTCTGCTCCCGATGCAGCCGTGCCACAAGTTCTTTGAGCGCCACCACTGGAGTGACATCTGTTGGGGCACTGCTATTACTATTAGCTGGTTGGGAAGGCAGTTGAGACACAGGCGATTTTATTATTTTGCTCTTTATAATTGACTGAATTCAGATGATTTTTAAATCAAACAAGGGTTCAAGATTGCTAAACCATATTGAGATAAGGTTTACAAGTTTAGCAAGAGTAGAAAGACAATTAGAGTAAATTTTATAACTATTTTGTTGTGTGATTTGTTTTGCTAATTTCTATAGATTTTTTATGAGCAAGAGTTTGGAGTCAAACACCAATTTTACGGACGTTAGAAATATTCCTATCTCATCACAAGTTTTTAATCTTTTCATAACTTTACTATCAAATCATATACCTTCAGACATAAAAAATATACTTGTCAACTTTTAACCGCTTTTACAGTTTGTTTCTGACTACTCTGGCTAAACACCATACGGGGTAAGAGCCTCTATGGGTGAGAGACTCACGCCGATCTTCTTATTTAGAGAATCAATCAATTATGATGTTATTAAGAGTATGACAAATTATAGAAAATTTGCGTATCAAATCTAGGGAAAGTATACCCTAAGACCTTTAATTTAAAACTTAGTCGAGATATTTTTCTGAATCATCACGTTTTTTTTATTGTATTTACAGAATTTTATATGTTCGTGGCTATAGCTAACAAGCATGGCTGTAAGAGGACAAAATTTATTTATATATTTGCCCTGTTAGATATTTTCCGTCACTTATGAGCGGAAGATAACATATTATTTGGAAATTCCCAATTGTAAAAGTGCATTCAATCCGAAAATGCTAGGACATATAAAAAATATGCTTAACAAATGGAGACTTACGCCCTGCGGATTTTTTCGACTGCGTAAGTCCCTACTTTCGTATTATTGCTCTGTATAGCCGATTAACATTTCTGTAATGTCGATCTGCTTAAGCACTGAGCAGCGCTTCCACAAACTCGTAGCTAGAAAAAGGACGTAAATCTTCGATACCTTCACCAGCGCCGATAAAGCGAATAGGTAAACCTAGCTGTTGTACTACTGCCAGAGCAACCCCTCCTTTAGCAGTTCCATCAAGCTTAGTTAAAACTACGCCACTAAGTTCCGCAGCTTCAGAAAAAACTTCCGCTTGTCGCAATCCATTTTGACCCAAGGTAGCGTCTAGAACCAACAGTGATTCTACCTTGGCATCAGGAGCTTTTTTAGCAATAATTCGCCGGATTTTACTTAATTCTTCCATTAAGTTCTTTTTATTTTGCAATCTACCTGCGGTATCCACTAGTAATAACTCGGTTTCTCGCGATTCTGCGGCGGCGATCGCATCAAACACAACTGCTGCTGGATCGGTATTTTTCCCAGGATTTGCAATTACTTCAACGCCGCTTCGTTCACCCCAAACCTTTACCTGCTGTACGGCTGCGGCGCGGAAAGTATCTGCTGCGCCAATCAAGCATTTATATCCGGATTTATTTGCCAGATGAGCTATTTTACCGATGGTAGTAGTTTTACCAGCCCCATTTACCCCAGTAATCAACCAAATATTGAAACTTTCTTTTTCTGGAGTAAATGAAATTGAATAAGATCCTTGTAGCGGTTTATCCAACATATCCCGCAGAATTTTTTTCAGGTAAGCGATACCTTCTTCAGGTGGTAAAGCTTCTTGACGCAATTTTTCCTGCAAAGCATTAATAATGTAATCTGTAGCTTCCACACCAACATCAGCTTGCAGTAACAAAGCTTCGATTTCTTCTACCGCATTCGCATTTAGCGGTCCTTTACCGACAATTGCTTTAAGCTGATTAACTAAACTACGACGAGTTTTATCTAAACCTTGGCGTAACTTTTTTAGCCAAGTAATTTCTTCAATCGAAACATCTTCCGCACGTCTACCTTGCGCTGCGAGGACTTCCGTTGACCATAAAAATCCTTCATCAAATGCTAAGTCGGGTATTACCTCAAGAGCTTCACTAGTGTCACCCGCTACTGCCGTTGACCGTACTACCACCGGAGTTTCCGGTACTTCTATTGCATTAGCAATAAGTCTTTCCTGCTTAGCTTCTCGTTCTGCCCTTGCTCTTTCCAAGAAAGATAAATTAGCAGGCGCTGTTGGCTCAGATATTACATCCTGCGTTGTTACCTCTGTTTCCGTTGCTTCTACAACTTCAGATTCGGAAATTTCATTAGCTTCTTGAGATTCGGTAACTTGTTCGGCGGCAACCGTTTGAGTTACTTCTTGAGATTCGGTGACTTCAGCAGAAACCGTTTGAGTTACTTCTTGAGATTCGGTGACTTCGGCGGCAACCGTTTCAGTTGCTTCTTGAGGAGATTCGGTGACTTCAGTGGAAACCGTTTGAGTTATTTCTTGAGAAGATTCTGAAACCTCTTCAACTGATTCAGTTGTTTGTTGCTTATCCTGAATATTTTTGTAAGCGGCTTTCGCAAAAGCTAATAAATCTGTCGCCTCAGCGGGTGGAGATTCCTGAGTTAACGTTTCTTGGGTTGATTCTGTACTTACAACATCATCAACTTTCTCTTGCTCCCGATTCTGTTCGGAAGAAGGATCGGAATTCTTGTTTTGACGGCGGAACCAATTAAAAACCATTGCAGCTAATAACGTCGGTTATAAAATAACTTTGATTTATTAATTATTAATTATTAAGGAGAGGGGGAGAGGACAAGGAGATGGGGAGATGGGGGGACAAGGGGGAGTTAGGAGTTAGGAGTTAGGAGTTAGGAGTTAGGAGTTAGGAGTTAGAAGTTAGGAGTTAAGAGTTATGAATTTAGAGCTACTTAACCTTTAACCTTTGACCTTTGACCTTTGACCTTTGACCTTTGACCTTTAACCTTTAACCTTTGACCTTTAACCTTTAACCTTTAACCTTTAACCTTTAACCTTTAACCTTTAACCTTTAACCTTTAACCTTTAACCTTTAACCTGTAACCTTTAACCTTTAACTTTTAACCTTTCTTTAACCAGTTACCTGCTGTTGTTCGGTGACTTTACGTAAAACACCATTGATAAATCGATGCCCATCGTCTCCACTGTAACGTTTGGCTAATTCCACGGCTTCGTTGATTGCGATCTTAGAAGGAATATCCAAAAATTCCATTTCTCCTACAGCGATGCGAAGAATATCTCGGTCAATTATGGCTAGGCGCGTCACTTGCCAATCGACTAAAGCGGCAGATATTTTTTCATCTATTACTTTATGTTCTGCCGTGATAGTTTTAACCAGTTGTATAGAATATTGCCGGACTTCTTTATCTTGATTGGCTAATTGAATCAATTCTGGAAAATCGATCGTAGCAGCCAACTGATTCATGGCGACTTCAGTATGTTCAATTGCCTCTTTGACCATTGTTCTAGCAATATTTAAGTCAGCCGCGCGAGTTTGGCTGCTTAAAAGGCGATCGTTACTGCGCTGTAGTTCGCCTTTAGCATTCTCTAAACTATCTTGCACTTCCCCTCTGAGAGTACGTACTGCTGCAAGCACAAGTTTGGGAAGTTGGTCTTCTGTTAACTTTTTGGGATTTACAGGCAACTGAGAAAGGCTTAATAGTGCCAGTTCGCGGGCTATTTGTTGGGGTTTACGGTCTTGCATAGCAGTATTAATATAATTTGTCTGGGAGCCGCACTCTTACAAGTCAACCTAATTCGTAATAATTACTCCTTTTTATTGGGGCTGCTCCACAAAATACCATGCCGTTGGTCGATCGCGAAGCACTTATGAATATTTAACCTTCCTCAACAGGTATTATTTGGCGCTTTTTTTCTCGCGATGCGTCTATTTTACGTTCTTTAGGAATTTCTAAAGCAGGTAGAGGCGCTGCTTGAGAAACAATTCCGCCAGATATTAATATTTTGAACGCTTCTTCTATCGACATTGATAGATTCACCACATCATTTTCGGGAACCACGGCATACCATCCCGTAGTCGGATTGGGAGTTGTGGGAATAAAAACGCTTAACATCGGGTTCGGCATTTGGGCTTGAATCTCACTGCTGACAGCACCAGTTACAAAACCGATCGCCCACATTCCCGGTCTTGGGTACTCTACCAGAATTACGCGACGAAATTTATTGTTGGTATCTTTTAATAGCGTTTCTAAAAGCTGCTTGAGGGTTTTATAAATCTGTCCCGCTAAAGGAATTGCCTGTAATAAGCGCTCTCCAAAATCAAGCAACCATTTACCCGCAATATTGCGAGCCATTAATCCAATCAAAAGAATAATCAGTAGCGGTACGGTAAACCCCACTACAAAGTTCAATAAATTAATTAATAAAGGGTGTAACCCCTCAAAAGGATTTAGCTGCTTGGGTATCTGAGTCAGAAAATCAATTACCCAAGTAGCAATAGTAACTGTTAACCAAATAGTGGTTGCTAAAGGAATTATGACTAGCAAACCAGCAATCAGGTCATTTTTTAGGTCTTGCTTCCAGCGTTCGTAACCCAAGCCCTTATTCTCCATACGGCTAGTGGAATTTCTGTCATTAATATTCATACCAGCTTGTTTTAATTGCTCTGAATATTTGCTTTTTCAAGCTGCACCAAGTTTCTGCTGTTTTGATTTTCCCTGGATGATAAATACAAGAATATCGGCAATTAATCATCAACTCGATAATTATATTGCGTCTTTACACCATAAATTTATTGCTATTACCTTTAGTTATAGAAATCATAATGAAAGGCAAAACAGCTTTTTTTGACAACACACCATCAAAATTTTCAATCCAGCAGGTGTAATACCCATTATTTAAACTGCATCAGAAACAACTTCGCAGTTTTGAAAAACGCACCCCGTTAAGCTAAACCAATATTTTTGTAGCAGAAGTGCATAAGACATATAAAAAAACCAGAATAAGCAGCCAAATAGTCCTATACCTTTAATTTCTTTAAGTCTTGTAAACGATTGTTACAGCAACTTAAGAATCTTACTAATATTACCGCAACTCACAAAATACTTCATCCAACGTCTATAAAGCCTTGTATCTCCCTACAAACTCCCCCACCAAAACTGAAGACTATTCCAAAAAAGTTGGTTGAATATATTAATTTATATTAAATGTAACATTTTAATTTGGGCGTGGGGCATGGGAACAGGGCATTGGGCATTGGGCATTGAGAATAGTTAGGAGTTATGAGTTATGAGTTATGAGTTAAGAATTTTTCTCCACCAGAGTTAGTGCGTTAACGGAGTGTGTCCGCCAGGACATGTGTCTCGCTCGCTGTCCGACTCCCCCCATCTCCCCATCTCCCCATCCCCTACCCACTGGTAACTGCTTCAACGCTGGGTGTGGGGATATGCTTCATTTCCCAGGTTTTGAGAACGATCAAGTATTCGTAAAAGGCTTGTAGAGTACACCAAGCAAATCCGGCTCGTCCGTCTAAACAGCCACCAAGGAGAAAGTACATATAAAAGAACCGTACTAATGGTCTACCCGGTAGCCGTAATGATAAATCTTTGAGGGCGCGACGGCGTTCTATTTCTGTTTTACCGAAGATTAAGTCGCGCCAGTTGACGTTGCCTTTTTCTAATTGATGCAAGGTTTCTCTGGCTTCATCGGTGGAATAACGGTTATGCTTTTCAATCCACCTGCTCAAGCCTTTACCAGAAGTGTAATGGGGATAAGTTTCTTTTAAAAGGCTGGTATCCCCTTCACAGACTTCTCTTTCGGTATGACCGTAATCTGTAAACCATACCTTTCCATGACGAAAAAGCCGTAACTGGTAACGAGGATATTGAGTACTGTGACGAATCCAAGTGTTCATAAACATTACTCGCTCGGCTGCGTAATAACCGATATAGTCGGGGCTTTTTGTTGCTTCCACACACTCAGCAAACAATTCCGGTGTCATCCGCTCATCCGCTTCGAGAATATATACCCAGTCATACTTCGGGGATATATTTTCTAACATCCAGGTACGTTGCTTGCCGTGACTTTCAAAAGCGTGTTCCACAACTCGAACCGGATACTTATTCGCGATTTCCACAGTGCGATCGCCACTGATCGAATCCACCACAATAATGTCATCCGACACCATCGCCGACTCAATGCAAGCAGCAATATCCAACTCTTCGTTATAAGTCAATATATAAATAGTAATCATGTATTAAAAGTTAGGTTAAAGATAAATAGTTAGGAGTTAGGAGTGAGAAGTTAGGAGTTGTGGAATTCGGGATTTCATTGTTAGATTTTGAGTTTTAAGATTAAAACTTTTCATGGGATAAGAATAGGGGAGTTAAGAGTGATTAAAAGTTGCAGGTTTAAGGTTACAGGACTATGAACTTTAAATTCATAATTTATAACCTATAACTCTTAACTCATAACTCTTAACTCCTAACTTTCTTCCCCATCTCTCCTCAACGTGCGGTTGCTTTGCGCTTCCCACCACCAGAAGTTGCGCCCGAGCTTCTTAACCCAGTCCAACCGATAATGATGTAGCCGATGGAAAGCAGTAAGCTGCTTATACCAACTCGCAATCCTGACTTCCAAGCGGTATCTTTAGCTCGTTTTTCAGCAGCCTCTCTGTCTTGAGCAATTTGAGTTAAGCGCTGTTTTGCTAGTTGCGTTGGATCGCTTTGCTCTTCGATGAACTTATCGAGTGCTTTAGGATCGGCTTTAAATCTCTTGAGTAAATCTTTCTGCTGTTGCGGAATATCGGGATTTTCTAAGGCTTGCTTGTATCTTGTATCATCTTTGAGCAGTTCGGAAAACTGATTCTTGACTTGTTCTCTTTGTTTTTCTATTTGAGCTTTTGCTTGGTCAGTACTTAATCTTGCTTGTACCTGCGATAGCTGACTTTGCACCTGGTTTTCTGCTTGAGCTGCGGTTGCGGTAATTTGTTCAACTTCGCGGGCGCTAGCTTTGCCAACGTTATTGATGTGCATCGGAAAAATTAGCAAGAAAATCAAACCTAAGATACATGACAAAATTAGTGCCGGAAATCTCAAGTCAATACCCGAAGGACTCGAATCATCAAAACTATCAACCCAATGTCCCGCGAATAGCATACCCAAACCCACCATCGGCACAATTCCTCGGTCAACAAACGCCGTTGCTAGCCGAATCTGCCATCCACTATTAGTTGGTTGGAAGGGCATTGAAAGGATTAAAACATCAACTAAAAAAGACAAAATTAAGATTATCCCTACCACTTTCAAGGTACGGGAAGTATTTACAGTAGCCAAACGATTAACCATAGTTTAGTCTCGCATTCAATTAAAGTGAGTGTCCTACATAAAGTTACTTGAATATTGTCGCCAATACACTAGCTACTGTTGATAAATAAAGTAGGTTTAATACAGGTGGAAATTCTAACACCTATGTTCGATATTACACCACAGTAGCAAAGCCTGTTTTACCTGTCTTCGGCAAATCCGCGTATTACACGTAACCGCTCACTGCTAACTGTTTCGCCAAATTGGTAAATCCTCCGGTCGGTCAACATCAGCTAGTGTTCGCAAGTAACCAACCGATAAATTAAGTTGCTGGGCAATATCCACAGTTTGTTGTAATACCTTGGCGGTTCCCCAATCTATGTTAGTAAATAATTCTCCGATGGCACGCTTTAACCCAATTAGATAGTAACCGCCATCAACAGCAGGACCGAGTAATAAATCGCAATCTGGGATTTTTTCAAAGGCTTCTGCTAAAACTTCAACATTGACACCGGGGCAATCAATGCCGATGATAACGACTTTTTGGGCACCTTTATTAAAGGCATTCAAAAAAGAGTTTTCCATCCGCTTTCCTAAATCTCCTTCTCCTTGAAGTTGGTAATTTAATTCTGTTCCCAACCACCCTTGCATTAGTTGTAAATTGCCGTCTGCAAATCGAACTTCAAAAGATATTGCAGTCGATTTGCACAATTTTTTGACATTAGATAAAGTATATTCCGTCATTTGGCGCTGGAGATTCGCAGCACCTTCGACTCCCAAAGCAGGTATCAATCGCGTTTTAGTTTTACCCGGTTGAGGGTAGCGGGTGAAAATAATTAGATGTTGTTCGGCTAATTCGGGTGAGAAAGACACGGAAATATATTTTTTCTTTTTTTGTAGGTTGTGTTAGCGACAGCGTAACGCACGATTATCAACAATGTGGGCAACCTAAAATACTTACTCCCCGGTTTTATGATTGTGAGGGGGGAGAGGGGGAAGAGGGGGAAGAGGGGGGAGAGGGGGAAGAGGGGGAGAAATTTTATGTTTAAGTATTCATCAAAAAAAACCGGATACAAGCAAAAAAATCTGGATATATTAATAGCAATAATCACCGTTTTTAGGTTCATCGCGTTCTTTTGCGGTTCGTATTGCTCCTAAAATTGTGGAAATATATACGCACCGTTTAGCTTTACCCCCGTGTTTGCTTGATAAAGTGATTCTTCCCAGGGGTGGTTTTTTGACAGTACCTCTGTAATCAAACTGAATATGTCTGACGTTAGTTGATGTTCGTAAAAGCAAGGTAGTTTCTTCGTCTAAAACTACATTTGAGTCCAAACTATTCCAGTTAGCATTATTTGGGTTTGCCGTTTCAGGATGAACCGCCCACTGTACAATATCTTCTTGTTCCCGAAGACTAAATTGCCATGTGGTTTTGGTTTTTTGGGCTTGGCTTTTTGCGCGAAGTAAAGCTAGGTGAACTTTGTCAGAAGCACTATTGAGGCGACGAGTATTGACAAAAGCTACCCAAGAAGGGGCAGAAAAAGCAGCTAATATACCAACTGCTGCAATAACTACCAACATTTCGAGCAGAGTAAAGCCACTGCTAGGATTATTATTCCAGTGTTTATTAAACATTTGATTATTTGATAAATGCACCACACTGGTAGATACGGATAACCTGATAACTGAGATAAAAATACCTGGCGACTTAAGTCGCGGCTACACAAGCGAAACCTGCCTCCGCAGGTTTTTTATGATTGTTCGTAGTAAGCGATTTATCGCTTTCTTAAGCAATGTCTTAGCTTACATAAGAGAATTGAGAAGTATCTGTTGTAACCTTATTACTGCTTCGATCCCCCCTTCCCCCCTTTTTAAGGGGGGTTAAAGTCCCCCAAATTAGCGGGGGATTTAGGGGGTTATCGAAAGTCTTCCGATCTTATTTGTGGCTTTTCAAACATCCTCTAAGGACTAAAGTCCTTACTACGAACCTAATATTCTATCCTTGAATTTTCTTCTTAAAATAGCCATTTCTCCACAGATAAAAAGGACTAATTAAGCTATTTACAAAAAGCTGCATTTCACAGGCTGCAACTAAGTCTGTTTTGACTTTTTTACCGTGTTTAAATATATGAAAGAAAATTTTTCGCAAGTCGTTTGCCATGTAAGCAAATATCGCTGCTGGCTTGAAATACGGTTTTATATCAACAGTTCTGGTAACGTAACGGCTTAATCCAATTCCTCTGAAGAAGGGGAATAAATATTCTTTTTGCAAGCGCCAATGGGGAATTTGATGGTAAATTTCCATTTCTGGGTTGTACCAAATTTCCCAGTTTGATTGTTGAATGTAAGACAGCATTTCGATGTCTTCGCCGGCGAGCATATTACCGTTAATTCTGCCGGTTAAAACTAATTTTTTAGGTATGGTTTCTAACCAAGCTTGCTTGCGAATAACTAATCCTGCTCCAGGAGGTAATAGTTTGCTTTTTGGTTTGTAGAGTAACGGTGTATTACCTCTTTCTACAATTGCCAGAAATGGGGCAATGCGCTGAAAGTTTTCGGGTGGTTCAGTTTCCCAGTTAGGATGGATTTGACTGGCGATCGCACCGGCTTGGGGATATTTTTGAGCGAATTCGTAAGCTTTGGCAATCCAGTTTGATACGGGATAGTTATCATCATCGAGGAAACCGATAAATTCACCTTTCGCTTCGGCTACTGCTCTCTCGCGGGCGTATGCTAAACCTTGTTTTAATTCAAAGCAGTATCTTAAAGGAAAAGGATGCTGCCAGTCTTTTTGATAGCTTTTTACAATATCTGCCGTGCGATCGCTGCTGTTGTTATCGACAACAATAATTTCCCAAGAAATATTTTCGGTATGCAGTTGATTTCTTAATCTTTCTAAAATTTCGGATAATCGACTTGCACCGTTATATGTGGGGATAGCTACGGTAAAGTTAATATACTCTGTCATAGCGCTTATTCAAATTATGTTACTTTTATGTTTTTAAGGTAGATGAAAGTGAATTGTATTTATTTACAATCCAGATAAAAGTAGAAATAAAAAACTACACCCGATATATTAATTTTCTGCGTTCAGGTGCAGTTATTGCTTCAGTATTATTATTGATTTTTGATGTTTTTTATGTGTTATACCGTTCACCTAAATAGCAATATATATTAATAATGTAGAGACGTTGTACTACAACATCTCCTTAGTCTAGAATTTAACGAGTAAATTTAGTTATATTTATTAATTGCAATCGTTGTTTTTTGCGGTTTGTATTCCTCCGATGAGGGTTCTTACAATGACGCAGCGTTTTACATCGCTAGGTTGTGTAGGAGTTCTAGCATTAGGTATCGCTAATACAACTTTTAAATCTGTATCAGAAGAGCTTCCATCTGTCTTTCTTTCCATAGTACCTAAATAATTAAAGGTAATAGTTTGTGGATTGCTCGTACTAAAATTAGTACCATAAGTTGTAGTACTCTTTACCTTGTTAATACCATCGAGATTTGTACCAAATAAAAGCTTTTCTGGCTTTACTTGTATATCTGCTCCTAAACTGCGCCAATTTGAAGGTGTTGTACCAGCATTAACTGATATTTGAGGTATGTTAGCATCAGTTCTGAAGCTAACACTGTAAGAAAGTTTTGTCTTTTTAGCTTCTCGCTGCGCTTCTTGTAGTGCAGCTAAAACGCTGTCGTTAGCTTTATTTAGTCGCTGTTTGGCTACGAAACCAAGCCAACTTGGCGCTGCTATTGCTGAAAGTATGCCAACAATAATTATCGTTACTAAAACTTCGATCAAAGTAAAACCAGAAGATTGTTTTGATTTTGCTGATGAGATTCTTATAGGTAATTTATATAACATTTTAAATACCACTAAATTAAATATGGCACCCTTAATTTGATAATTTAAAGTAAACAAAATTTATTTTGTAAAACTTATTTTGTAAATACGAAACCGCGTCCTTCAACCCTTACACTTGCTTGGGGAAAAGAATTCTTCGTTTGTTGGCTGTAGCTTGGAGGAGTGTTTTCAAATCGAGCAAGTGCATTACCGCGTAGATAAACTTCTGCTGCTGTATTTACTGAATCGACGCATACGTAAAAGCTAGCTGTTTTAACATCTCCAGTAGCAGTAGCATTTCCACTTCCAGCGAAGTCTGGTATTTGTTGCATTCCTGTAGGACAACTTGAAGGAATAGGATTAGTAGTAGCATTTATCTGTGTTTGGTCAATGTAATCAACTAGGGTTGAAATGTCTGGACTACTTGTAGTATATGTACCACTTACCCATCCATTCATCTTGGTTTTTAAATCACCTGTACCTGTAAGGTCAAATAATCGAAAACCAGCATCTCTAGTTGCGGTTTTAGCTCGATCGCTATCTCCAAAACCGTCGCTAATTTGAAATCTACCGATTCTAGCAGCCCTAGACCATGTAGAGTTACTATTGTCTTTAATCAAATAATAAGCAACTAAAGAATAACTAAAGGTATCGTCACATAGATTTGGTTCGGCTGCACAGTTAGTAGTACCGATACCAATACCATTTTTTATATATTGCCTTTTCCAAAAAACTAGAACCGGAAAATATTTTGTTGGTTGGGCATTTTGAGGTAATTGAGTTCTGATTGTATTTATTCCATCGGCATCGTATATGTAAACTGCTTGCTCTAAATCTCGCGCAATAAAATCAAGTGCTGCTTTAAGTTCTTGTTCGGTATTTGTCTTAGCTTGTTCTCTACGATCGGTTTGCATGATGTTAACCATGAATCCGAGTAAAGGTGTAATTACCAAAGTTGCTAGAATCATGGCTACTAATAATTCAATTAAGGTAAAGCCGCCTGATTTTCGTTTAATAGTAGAAGTTTTTAGCCGCTTATTTAAAAGCCATTTGAATAAACTCATAATAAATAATTTTTTATTAATTTACAGTTTGATGTTTAGCATTTAGATTGAGGATTAGGATCGGGAACAGATGAAGTCGTTGAGGGCTTTAGACGTTCGCAAAAATCACCGAAGGTTGTAGCACCACTAGAGATTTCGGTTGTGGCTTCTATCAAAGGAGTTTGAATGGATTTTAAGCCTGTTCCCCCAGTAAATGTTGATTGTTTTTTATAATTATTATTGTTACTATCTTTATCTTTTAAAGCTTTTAAAATAATGCCGCTTTTAAAAGCATCGGCTCGGTAAACACGCACCCCTAAGCTATAACCATCTTCGGGGTCAGTTGAGTTTTTGTTGTACCGAAATGCCTGAACAATCATGTCCCTGGAATTAGTACTGCTACAGTTACCATCAGCGTCACCGTCTATGCAGTACAAGTTAGTCTGAGGTGAAGTACAGTAATCGTTAGCGGTAGTACAGGTCAAAGTACCTTGTTGAGGAGCATTATAGCTTTTTACTTCGCTATTGCTGGGCAAGTTTGAAACATCGATTGTGTTAGTTCTTACACCATCTATATAGCTTTTAGAAGCATCTACTGCTAATTCCACTCGTCTTGCCTGTACGCGAGTCGCTACGGATAAGACAATGGTAGGCGCGATCGCAGTCATTAAAATCCCGGCTACAATTATCGCGACAAGCGACTCAATAATGGTGAACCCTGACCGATTGGATAAGTTTTTTTGCTTGTATCTGCGGTAAATTTTCATCTGAAAAATGAAATTATTTTGGCTGGTTAACTAAACTCGAACTGAGAAAAACTATTGGCATCCAGATGGTCCAGGTGGACGTTGATCTTGCGGAATTGCATATTTTTTATTAGCTCCATACTTTGTTGAAGGTGCTGTTCCATAGTTAGTAGGAGTTGCTGTAGATTCGGTCGCAGCACATAGTAATGTTGATACCCAATTATCATCGCGACTAACTTCCCTATAAAACTCGTTTGGACTTCCTGTAGGTGGTGCGGTGAAACGTTGTGAGAACAAGTCAGGTAACTGAGTTAGCAAAGCAACATCAAAACCCCAAGAACGAGTGCCTGGTTGAATGTAGAAAGGCGTTCTACCTAAAGAACCTTGGCTGTTTACACTAGTCCGATACATTTGAGGATATCCCAAAGCTGTTCCAGTCGTAGAGAAGCCTGGAGCCGCAGTTGTAGTTGCAGTTCCAGTTGCAGGGGTAAAGTTAGCAACAATTGGATACCAAGGGGCTGTTGCATAAGAGCTTCGTTTGTATTGAATAAATGAACCACTGGCTTGATGTGTTGCACCTGCCCATATCTCTAAATAGCGGACAAAGTTTTCTAAACCTCCATTTGATTCGTTCGGACGTGCTGGAGTATCACCTTGAGCAAATACTAAATTAGTTTGTGTTGTGTTAGTAGCAGATGCAGGATTTGTTGCAGCTTGTAGCCAATTATTAGCTTGATTTTGTATATCTCGTTCTGCAATGGTTAATAAGCTTGCATCTCTGGTTGCTTCAGTGTTTCTAAAGGGGAACTGAATTTGCAGTACTGGTGTTAATAGTGGTTGGTTGGGGCTTGGCTGCAAACCTGCAATATTCTCAACCCACAGGGGAAAGTTCCAACCATAATTACTATTAACAGGGTCAGTAGGATTGGCAGGGTTGGTAACGTTCCTGGTCTTGAACCATAAAGCTCTAGAATGAAGTCTGGGTCGGTCATTATTTACTGCGTATGCTCGATATGAAATACCTCCAGTTGCAGGTATATTTGTAGCGCTCGAAGGATAATAATTTACCTGCCCACTGTTGTCGCTAGTTGAACCGGGTGCGGGGTTATCATCTGTAGCGGCAGTACGCCTAATGCCCAAAGGAATTGGTTGCCCAGCAGTATCTAGAATTAAATTACCATCAGCCCTGCGAAGGAATGCGATTCGACGAGGATAGTGTCGGTCATTCACATTTAACGCAGGTCTTGCGGTAGTACCAGCACCAAGTTGACTAGCAGTAAAGTTGGTATTATTTGGTTGTATTCGCTGTATTAAAGGAAAATTCGTCACATCTACAGCATCTATAGCTTTAAAGTTCCAATTAATGACACTAGGTGTCGGTGCAGTTGCAATTGTAGCTGCATAACCAACACTCCAATCATTTGGTCTACAAGCAGCAACTGTTGTTTTACGACAGATTTCCATTACATATTCTGGAAATGAAGCCCGTCGCTGAATTGGGGTAGCAAAGTTATTGAAGTAAGAACTGTTTATATCATTTCCACTAAAATCACTAGGAAATCCAGTGCTTCTTTCCTGCCAAGGGAAGCTAGTAACGAAGTTATTATCCCAAAAACCATTCCACCTTGAAGTGAGTATACTTGGTATATTTTTTTCTGTAATTGGGACTGCGGTATCAGTTTTATTACCATTACCATTTAGATCGACTCCTAAAGCTTGTTCGTTCATAGTATTGACCTGAGTCATATTACCGTCACCATTCAAGTCAATTAGAAGAGTCCTTTCATCTAATGATATTGTCGTTGTCTCAATCGTACCGTTTCCATTAATGTCATAACCTTGAGGCGCGTAACCCCAATTATCTCTAAGGTTGTAATCGCCTTGATTGCGGAAACCTTCTTGGAAACCTGGAGACAAAACGGTAATTGCATCAGCAATAACTGTAGCAGGTCGCCATGTTTCACCAGTAGTGCAACCAGTAAACTGATTGGTACGACAAGCAAAATTTGGATCCAAAGTAGCTTGAGTACGGCTATAAAAGTTACTCCAAGTCGCATTTAATGTGTTAGTAAATTCCTCACGTTGATGCTGGTTGAAGTCACCTTTAATATAAACTGGCAAGTTACTTACTAAAATCAAACCTTTCTCTTCGGGTCTGTTTAGATTTGCGGTGGTACGGTTCAATTGTTGACCGTTAATCAACATAATTCCATTAGGACGACGAGTCGGGTCTAGTACAAAGTCATTGCCACTGGCTTCTACTCTGTCGTCGTTATCGTTGGGGTCTGGGTCTGCGCTTAGGTCTGGTAATGCATCATCACGAGTTGCGTAAATAATTCCACTATTAGGTAGCAAGTATTCAGTAGTGCTATGCGTAGTAGTGCCTACTGATGTATTTTTTAGCATTGCCATGTCTAAGACTGTCGCCCGAATTTCTAAAGGCTGACGCAGTTCTACATCTAAGTCATAGGTTGTCGCAGAAGCTTGTGCAGGTCTGTCAACTGCTTTAACTTGTCTTGCATCCAAAAAGGTTCTTTCTTTGATTGCACCATGAGGAATGATAGTGTTACTTGGTGCTATGGAAGTATCCAGAATTTGCAAGGCACAAATTGCCGAATCAAGAGCAGATTTTTCAGATAAGGTAAGATTTCCGCTACCTTTAGCTAAAGCATTTCTAAGTGGCTTGTTAATAAAACGCCCGTCAGGATATTTTAAAGAAGCTTGATAATTAAGAACTGCTTGATAACTGGACGCATTTCTGCTGGGAGGAGCATAAACTATACCGTTATTGGAAGCACCACCACCGCCAATAACTCGATTTAAAGGGTCGGCTGTATTCGAGAAATCAGGAAGTGTATCTCTATTTCTAGCTGTAGCCGCGTTTGTCGGATCGTAGAACGAACTAACACAAGCGATAGGTGTTTGCGGATTGGTGCTTGGTGTATTTGGATCGTAGGCGTTACGTTGAAAATGATAAACCGCCGTGGCTCGCATTCGCAGGTAAGCCGTCCCCATGTAGGGAAGTTCATTCTCAGGATCTGTAAGATTAGCGCTTGCAGGATTAGCGCTTACCGGAGTGGGATTTTCTGGTACTGCCATCTGGTCTGACCAAACTTTATCTGTAGCGGCTAAAGCAAGGTTATATGTAGCCGCTGATGCAGTTGCGCTATAACCTTTAGGTAAGTAAATACCTGCACCCGTTACTACACGCAACCCACCAACCACATCCAAAGCATCTTTGGGATATATTGCTGCGTTTTCTTCCCAGAACCGATCGCGATCTGTTTGTCCAAGGTCATCTAGTTCGCTGACTTGAGGATAACGCTTGCGCGTAATGGTACTTCCATTCCATCGTTTACCATTAATTTCTCGACCAGCTTCTTCCTGAGTAACAAATTTGTTTTTAGTTGCATCCCACCACGTTTGTGGCAAGTTATTACCTACTACAACTCTGTCTCCAAGATATTGTTCTTCGCCCTTGGGTTCGGGGTAATCAGTTGGTTGTGCTGATAAATAAATATTGTTACCATTGGTTTTCAATTGTAAGTTGGCATATCCAGTATGAGTTATACCATTACTAGCAAATGGGAAAACCCACTCATCTGGTGGTCGCATTGAGTCACCGCTACCTTGCAGTACATTAGCTGTGGTGTAACTACCAAAAACTGCACTATCAGTATTTGTATTTGCAAGAGTTACTTCAGCATAAGGAATGCGCCGAGTACGTTTTCTAAAGTAGCTCCTTAATAATGCTCTTTTCTCTACATTTGAATTTTTACCTTGAGCTACTCGTTTTTGAAGTTCATCTTTTACTTCTGTGGGAAGAGAAGCGTTAGGAAGAGCAGCAGCAGCATCAACTAAAAGGACAAGTCGTCTTTCATAAGCTCCACTGTTGTAGGCAATTTGCGTACCTCCGGCTGAGTTAATAGTCTTGTTTGTACTGCTAATATTCTGTGTTGATGGGTTCTGACCAGCATTTATCTGTTGAAATAAATCTACGGTTACATCTCTTTGATCGCTAGCATCAGAAATACGAGCATTAGCAACATTACCTCCAACTACAATTTTGCTGTTTCTTTCGCTGAAGTAACAAGAATCAGGACTGCTGACTAAATAAAATCGGATTGCGTCAAATCGTCTTGCAGCGAACAAGTTGGAATTTGTCTGAATTCTTCCGTTTAAGTTAATTCCACCACCAGGAGATATTTCTAAATCGTCGTTATATAGTACGGCATTGTTAGTTAATGGACGACGTTCTCTGTCTTGCTGATACTCTAAAGCTGCAAAGCCTTTATTGCCTTTAAAGGTTTCGTATATCTTCTTCGTTGTATCTGTTGTATTAAGACCATTAGTATCAGTAATTGGAACAGTAGTAGTATAAACAAAAAGACTTCTTCTAAGAACGCTACCTCTTTGATACCAACCTTGAGAACCGACTAATTGGGCGCTGGTATTATTACCGCGATCGCATACATTACTGCCATTTGTTTCATTCATCGGAGGCGTTCTAGCTTCCAGAGGTTTCCTTACTCTGGTAGGGTTGCCATTAGTTTGAGGAGGATTTCTAAAGTTAATACTATATAATGTGTAGCTATCAAATATACCGTTATTATCCGTATCAACTGGATACTTCCAGGCAGTTTTTATATGTTCTTGATCCGTCAAACTTGCTGGACTTGTGTTAAGATTACCACTGTTATCAATATCAGAAAACAGCGTTAACTGCGACTCATCACCAAAGGTAAATTCATTAATATTCTGACTTATTACTTGGTCAAGCGAAAAATCGTTGGGAGTAGAACGAGGTAATCTAGGGTCATTAAATAATTTATCAATTTTAGCTCTTGCTCTATCGATCGCAGGAGTTGCAGCATTCAAAACCGCCTGGTTAACTCTGACATTACTCGCATTCTTAGAACGGTCAAACGAGCGAAATAAAATTGCTACAGTCAGCAACACAACTACCAACGAAACCATCGCCACCGTTGGTAAAACAAAACCAGCATTAACCCATTCCGGTCGCTTCTTAGTAACTATGAAACTTCGTAAAAGCCATAAACTTTGTTCCTTTACAGTAGATGGAGATTTACGCTTAAACTGCTGGTAAAAGTATTGAACTGCCCTGACTAACTTACGATTTTTCGACATAGCTACTTTCCTATCAAGAGTTTTGATGCGATTTTTGAAATTAAATATTTTAAAGTTTTTGAAAATAATGCCTATAGATGTTTCTCAGGCACGCGGATGTTTCAATCCCGAATACAGCAACTAAATTGCTACTGCAAAGTTTTTATCAAAGAGAAATGAAATATGAACATAGCCAACCTAAACAAGTTTTAGTTGGCAGCATTTGGTATCATAAAGTTTCACAAATCAAACAAAAGTGCTATTTAAATTTGGTAAATTTTTTATGTTTTTCCGGTCAAAAATAAAATTATCTGAATTATCTAATTTATAGCCGACGGAGAAAAATAAAGCCATAGCTTCATGGGATTTTTGCGGATTTTTTACTTAATTTAGTGTTAGCTCAAGACAACTTTATGAAGTTGCGATTATCGGACTAAAGTTATAGTACCCACTTGCAACGGTAAAGTTATCAGCCGTCTTAAAAAATATTGCGGATTTTATGATTAGGACTTACGCAACTGCTACATTTTTCTTGTAGGGTGTGTAATGCCCCATCGTTAATTTGAACGTAGCAATAAGGTTTGTAGCGTCACGCACCATCAACCATTTGTGACAATATCGTCAGTCGCGATCGTAAGTTTGTAGTAAGGGCTTCAGCCCCAAATCCGGAGCGCTAAAGCACTTACTACGAACCTCTTTACCAGTCAAAACTAATGAAAAGGACCACTAGCCGTCACACACCTTACAAGATACAAAAATAAATGTATTAGTTGCGGCTAAACCTCGAAAAACAAAGCCCACATACATTACATATGTGGGCTTAAAATCTTGATGAATTGTAAAGGCAATATTTGTTTAATTACCTGCAATTCCAATTTAAACTTACAAAACCAAAAGGAAAAAACTAGTATTCCAGACATCCCGATCCCCCCAACCCCCCTTAAAAAAGGGGGGCTTTTCGTGAATAAGCCCAACTTACATCCGATTGAGATTAATTCCAGCTTCCTTAGCCATTGCATCCAAACCCTTCTTTTCCAAAGTTTTGATTGCTTTAGTAGAAAGCTTTAGTCTCACCCAGCGATTACCTTCAGCCCACCAAACCCGCTTGCTTTGCAGGTTAGCCTGTTGAAGTTTCTTGGTACGACGGTGAGAGTGAGAAACCGCAAAAGCGTTATTAGCTTTCTTACCAGTCAGTTGACATACACGAGACATATTGAAGAATCTCCTATTTTTTAACGTAATTTTCTATTTTATATGAGAGATGGGGGAGGGGAGGAGAGGGGGGAGAGGGGGGAGATGGGGTAGAGGGGGTAGTTAAATAGCGAGCAAGATGCTCGCACTACTTATTGCTAACTCATAACTCCTAACTCCTAACTCCTAACTCCTAACTCCTAACTATTCCCTATGCCTAACTCCTAACTCCTAACTCCTAACTCCTAACTGATTTACTTCGCCGCTTGTTGTGTGAGCTTGGTAAGTACTTCGTTGGAACGTTGTACGAAGGATTTCATTCCGTCTGCGTCGAAGCCTTTTTGGGACATTAAGGCTAAGTCGTAAACGTGTTGGCAAATTGAGTTTACTAGTTCTCCGTTGGGCGATTGTCCGCCATCTTGGATGATAGTACCTTGGTTGAGATTTGCTAGGTTCTGGATCAGTGGATGGCTGGTATTAACTAATAATACGTGTTCTTCGGGAAATTCTACGTTTTGCTGCTGCATCATGGCGTTCATTTCTCGCAAGCGACGCAGTATTTCTGGTAAAAGCACCATTGCTGGTGGTGTTCCTTGGGGGTTGTCGGATTTTAAGGATTCTGTACGAATGTTGAGTTTGGGTTTGTTGAGGGCTTTCTCAAATATTTCTTTGATCGTGTCGGCTTTGGTTTTGTTGGTTGTTGGATCTACTATTTCCTCGGATTTATCTTTGTCTAACAGTGTGTTATCTAAGTCGGAGTCTACGCGGGTGAATTTGACTTCGTTGTATTCGCGTTCGAGGAAGTTGATAAAGTGGGTGTCGATAAAGGAGTCTAAATATAAAACTTCCAAGCCTTGATTCTTATGTAATTCTACGTAAGCTGCTTGTGATGCTTCATCGGTACAGTAAAAGACGCGGTTTTCGTGGTTTTGTTTGTTGCGTTCTAAATACTCTTTGAGGGTTACGTAGGGCAATTTTTTAGTTGCAGCATCGGGATTTTGTGCTGCTTCTCCACCTGGGGTGACATCTTGCCAAACGTCGCCTTCTTGAGATTGTACTTCCACTGCGGGAGTGTCTGCTGTTTCTGCCGCTGGTTGCGTGTTTTCCGTTTGTTTAGTAGTACGAAAAACTACGATATCTTCTACTTGCTTTTGGAACTTCTCATCGTTCATTACCCCGAACTTAACAAAAGTGGCTAAATCCTTCCAAGCATAAATGTACTGCTCGCGGTCGTCGCGGTACAGTTGTTTGAGCCGATCGCCGACTTTCTTGGCAACGTAATCGCCGATTCTTTTTACAGTGCGATCGCCTTGCAATGCACTCCGAGATACGTTGAGCGGAATGTCGGTACTATCGATTACACCCCGCATCGGCAACAAGAATTGAGGAATAATTTCTTCGCAGTTGTCGCTAACAAATACTTGATTGCAGAATAGTTTGATTTGTCCTCTGCTTACGTCAACATCGGGCTTTAACTTGGGAAAATAAAGAATACCGTTAACAATGAAGGGATAATCGGTATTCAAATGTACCCAAAGTAGTGGTTCTTCTTCAAAAGGATACAGGTAGCGGTAGAACTCCAGGTAATCTTCTTTAGTCAAGTTACTGGCAGATTCGCGCCACGGTGCTTTTTGTCGGTTTAATACCTCACCATCAAGCTTGATGGGTACGGGCATAAAATCGCAGTAGGTCTTGACAAGATTCTTGATTCGTGCTTCTTCAACAAATTCTTCTTCCTCTTCCATGAGGTGAAGAGTAATAGTAGTACCGCGAGTAGTGCGGGATGATTCTTCTAAGGTGAAATTTGGGGAACCATCACAATTCCAGTGAACTGGCTCTGCGCCTTCCTTGTAAGATAAAGTATCGATTTCAACCTGTTTAGCCACCATGAAGGAAGAATAAAAACCGAGTCCAAAATGACCGATAATTGGGCGATCGGCTTCACCTTGATACTTCTGAACAAATTCTTCAGCACTAGAGAAAGCAACCTGGTTGATATACTTCTTAATTTCTTCTGCCGTCATACCGATGCCATTATCGGTAATAGAAAGAGTTTTCTTATCCTTATCTACAGCAAGTACAATTTCCGATTCACCGATTTCTCCTGAAAACTCCCCAGAGCGAGCCACCATTTGCAGCTTTTGGATCGCATCAACGGCATTTGATACCAATTCCCGTAAAAAGATTTGATGATCTGAGTAAAGAGATTTCTTGATAATCGGGAAAATATTCTCAGTATGGATACTGATAGTACCTTGTTCTAACATAATTTAATCGCAGCAAATACAAATATTTTAATGATTATTAGGGTAATAAAACCCCAACACCCCACTTTACCGGAAAGCAAAGCAGGGTGATTATCAATTTGGATTTTAATGCCTCAGTAGATAAACTGCACTAAAATTACTGGATTGTTTGCCCTATAAAGGTGATTCGGATTTCCCTACCGCATAAATGTAGAGAGCTCCGCACTGCTACGTCTCCCCGTATTTTGTTTATAACCACAATTCCGTATGCGATCGCCTTTGATTGATATCAAGATTGAGTCAAATGCGATCGCCTTTGATTGTAACGAAAGTAAACAAATTTTCGCTAATGTATGAATTAATTTGTTGTGTTGCCGAAACGCTGATGGAGACGTAGCAGTGCTACGTCTCTACATTGTTGAAACAGTCGCGGAAAGAAAATTTTCAAAACAGCAATTATCATTGTTCGTTTATTTTTCACCATCGCAGGATTATTTTTAATCCAATTCCACAAAAAATAGGCAGCAGTTAAGGTTTGACGTTTTTCTGGTGGTGCTTCAATGGCTTTAAAAGTCAGATATTGATAAAGAAGTGAAATACTTTGCTTTTTCAAATGCTGTAATTTCTCGGCTTTGGGATAGCTAAAACCACGTTTAATTACTTGTAAAGATGCAGCTTCTTGTCTTTTAAGATTGGTAGACATTGAGTTAGTTGATGTTCGATATAAAATTTGCGGTTTTTCAACACAGACAAAATCGTAATTAGCCGCAAGACGCAACCACATATCTTTATCTTCTGCTGCGAAAAGCGATTCATCAAAACCACCAACTTTATCTAAAGCTGTCTTTTCAATCAAAGGGTTAGAGCCATTTTCTAAAAAGTTCGCTACTAAAAGTTTACTAAAGGCATCACCGTTAACTTTTACCCTTCTACCTGACTTGAGAAATTTACTTGATTCGTCAATATAATCAGTCCAGCTATAGGCTACAGCAGCTTGCGGATTTGATTGTAAAGCTTGCCATTGCGATTCGAGTTTATCAGGTGTCCATAAATCATCGGCATCAATAAAGGAAATATATTCTTTTTTAGCTAGAGAAATTCCTCGATTGCGACTTGCTGATAAACCGGCGTTTGGATAGGAAAATATTTTGATGCGGGAATCGGATATGCTTTCGATAATTTCTAAAGTTGCATCTGTAGAACCATCGTTAATTATAATTACTTCTATATCTTGAAAGGTTTGATTTAATATTGAATTTATTGTTTCTCTAATAGTTTTTTCTCCGTTGAATACCGGGATTATTACGGAAATAGACATTTTACTAAATTCCTTTTTTATTTTTATACAAAAAAATGCGATCGTTAAAGCGCGGCTATTAAATAAGAAATAATCTAATTATTCTAGGATGGGTATCAGGTAGTGTAGGGTGTGCGTTCGCGTTAGCGTAAACGACAAAATTGAAATAAAAAACGGTGCGTTAGGCGCGAAATATATATATTTGTTACCATCCAATTTACTTGTCGCGCCATAACACACCCTACTTAACTGATTTATATCAAGTTGTTTTCTCGTATCCTAAAAAAGTACTAGTATTTGATAAACGAGGCAGCTTTTTGAACAACATATTTGCCCAGTTGGAAGGTAGAATCACCATTGCAATTAATTTTAAAATTGCTTTGAATATTATCGGTTTGGATAAAAGACTTATATCTGTTTTGATTGCAGTAAACAAAAATCTTACAGCAACTTTACTTTGCTGTGTTCCTGGTGGTGCTTTCAGAACTTTATAACAAAGATATTTATAAAGGTTTCCGATCGCTTTAGGCTTTAGATGTTGATATTCTTTTGCTTTTTCACGAGCAAAAGCACGATGAATAATTTCTAAATTTGATTTTTCTAGTCCTAATACATTAGATGACATGGAATGTTGTTGAATTCGATATAAAACTTGTGGTTTCGGTATGCAAATAAAATCAGTTATAGCCGATAACTTTAACCACATATCGGTATCTTGAGCGTTGCTTAATGATTCATCAAAACCACCAACCTCAATCAAAAATTCTTTACGAACCATGACGTTAGAACCGTTACCGATAAAGTCATCTAATAAGAATTTAGAATAAATGTCTCCGTTCCAATTAACGTGAGAAGTTTTGCGGAGAAACTTGCCATTTTCATCTATACAATTTGTCCAACTATAAGCAACTCCAGCTTCAGGTTTTGATTCTAAAGCTTTATATTGTGCTGCTAATTTATCATTTGTCCATAAATCATCTGCATCTAAAAAAGTAATATAATTCCCAGTAGAATGCTTTATTCCACGATTGCGATTAACTGCTACATTTGCTTTGGGATAAGAAAAAACCTTGATTCTTCGATCTTTTATTTGAGAAATAATCCCAAGAGTTTCATCCGTAGAGCTAGAATTTATAATAATTAATTCAAAATTGGTAAAAGTTTGATTTAAAACAGATTCAATTGTTTCTTTAATTGTTTTTTCTGCATTATATGCTGGTATAATTACAGATATAAGATTGTTTAACATATCAATTAAAAAGAAGATAATAATTGATATGCTAATCTTGTATTTATAAAAACAGCCTCAGTATAATTTCATAAAGTTAACAATTTGCATTCGCCATAAATAAAAAGGACTGATTAAAGTTGCTACCAATCGCTGCATTTCACAGGTAGCAATAATATCTCGATTTAACTTCTTTCTGTAACGAATAAAATGCATCACCGTTTTTCTAAAATCGTTAATTAGATAAGCAAAAAAAACAAAAGGTCTTTGCCACCAATCAAACATCAACATTCGTAAATGAAAGCGTCCTAAACCGATGATTCGCATTAAACCAATCAGATACTTTTCTTCTAATCGCGACGATGGAATTATATGCTCAATCTCCATTTCTGGGTTATACCAAATTTGCCATCCTGCTCTATGAATATACAATAATGCTTCCGCATCTTGACCAGTAGGCATCCAACCTTTTTTGGTTCTACCTATTAACAATAACTTCGTTGGAACGTATTTTTTCCACACATCGCGACGTACCACCAATCCCGCACCAGGGGGAAGTCCTTTTTTACGAGGTTCATATAATAAAGCTTCCGAACCGCGATCGACTAAAGCCAGATAAAAAGTAATATCTTTAAGTTCTTCTGGCGGATCGGTTTCAAAAATACCGTGAATTTTACTACTAAAAGCACCAGCTTTCGGATGTTCTTGGGCAAATTTATAAGCCGAACTTACCCAATTTGCAAACGGTGGATTATCATCATCAATAAATCCTACTAATT
The DNA here is from genome assembly GCA_965234645.1 of Rivularia sp. (in: cyanobacteria). Lineage (GTDB taxonomy): Bacteria > Cyanobacteriota > Cyanobacteriia > Cyanobacteriales > Nostocaceae > Rivularia. The sequence goes on from OZ248344.1 coordinate 4,098,107, forward strand.
CCCCTTTTGCCTCATTCATAGCCTTTTCTCTGGCAAAAGATATACCTTGTTCTGGTTCAAAGCAGTATTTTAAAGGTACGTCTTTTAGCCAATTTTCTTGATATTGTTTAACAAGTTGTGCAGTACCATCCGTACTGTTATTATCAACAATAATAATTTCCCAATTTATATGTTTGGTATTTACCTGCTCTTTTAATTTATCCAATACCTGGGGTAAACGATTTTCTCCGTTGTAAGTGGGGATAGCAACGGTTAAGTTTACGGCTATAGTCATTTTCAAAACTGGTTTTTAAAGCTTACCGAGATTATTATTCCCAGTTAGAGATAAAAACTCACAGGTTTGATGATATTGGTGGAATTTAAATCTTTGAACCCTTACCCTTGAAGGGTGGGGAACCACAAAAACAAAGCCCCTCCGGGTTCGCTAGTTTGGGGGACGGAAACCGACACCCCCAACTAGACTCACCACCTGCGTGGGCTGGAAAATTTATATCCTTAATTATGATGGGTAAAAAGGTTCGTAGTAAGTGCTTCAGCGCTCCGGATTTAGGGAACCAATGCCTTTACTACAAACCTATCAAAATTAATGAAAAAGACCACTACTATTCCTTTTCAAAAGTTTTGCTGGGTAAAAGCTTCGTAGTAAGAGTTTTAACTCTCGCATCTGACGATTAAAATCCTCGCATGGAAGGGCATCGGTTCCCTGAATCCGGAGGGGCTGAAGCCCTTACTACAAACCTGTCAAAATTAATGACATGAAGTACTACTATTCGATTGCATTAAATTTGATGGGTTAGTTTTTCCCTAAACGTCGGGAGACGTAGCAGTGCGGAGCTCTCTACAACCAGTCAGAATAAATGTGGTGGAGTACTACTACGGAGCCACATTAATTATGCGGAGTAATACATTCGTAGTGAGAGCGTCTCGCTCGCTAGTGACTTAATTCAAATATTCTAGTTTCAACATAAATAAATACAATATTAGCCCACGCAGGTGGGCTTCGTAATTGTAGTTCCCCACCCTTCGAGGGTGAGGGCTTCCGAGATGGGATTAAACCGCACTCACCCTTCTGCCGATTCCACCAGTTGCACGGTATTAACAGCTGGCGATACTTTGACGACGGCTTTTTTCTTGAATGTTAACCCGGTTTTACCTCTATCAATGACGATGGTGTCACCGGGAATAAAGGTGTTTTCTAAAATCTTGGTGGCAAGAGGGTTTTCGATTTCTCGCTGAATTGCCCGTTTGATGGGGCGAGCGCCGTAGGTTGGATCGTAACCAATTTCTATTAACCGATCGCAAGCTGCGGGAGTAATTTCGACGGAAATTTTTTGATCTGCTAATAGATTTTCCACTCGTTTTAACTGAATGCGAGCAATATCTCCCATTTGTTTTCTACCCAAAGCATGGAAAATAATTAAATCGTCGATACGTTGGACGAATTCGGGACGGAAGTGTTTTCGCAAGGCATCCATAACTCGATTCCGCATTTTTTCGTACTGCGAATCATCGCCGGATATATCTAATATATGCTCGCTACCAATATTACTTGTCATCACAATGACGCTGTTACGAAAATCTACGAGTCTTCCTTGGGAATCAGTAATTCTACCGTCATCTAAGACTTGCAACAAAATATTAAATACATCTGGATGAGCTTTTTCAACTTCATCGAGCAGTATCACAGAATAAGGGCGACGGCGCACGGCTTCGGAAAGTTGTCCACCTTCTTCAAAACCAACGTAACCCGGAGGCGCTCCTACTAAGCGGGATACAGAATGCTTTTCCATGTATTCCGACATATCCAAACGCACCATAGCGTCTTCGGAATCAAACATGAATTTAGCTAAAGCCCGCGCCAATTCTGTTTTACCAACCCCCGTAGGTCCCATGAATAAAAACGAACCAATGGGGCGTTGAGGATCTTTCATTCCCGCACGAGCGCGACGAATTGCAGCCGATACTGCCGATACTGCTTCATCTTGTCCGATAACTCGCTTGTGAAGATGTTCTTCTAACTGCAATAATTTTTGTCTTTCCGACTCCAACAAACTATTAATCGGAATTCCCGTCCATTTCGCCACAATTTCGGCAATGTCGTCTTCCGTAACTTGCTCTCTTAATAAACTAGAGCCTTTACTTTGAACTTCTAATAACTTCGCTTCCTTAATTTCGCGATCGCGCTGTACTCTTTCTAATTTCCCATATTTTAATTGTGCTGCGGTATTAAGATCGTAAGCACGCTCTGCTTGTTCAATTTGAACTCGTAATTTTTCTTCTTCTTGCTTCAAAGCGCTGATATCTTGTAATACCTGCTTTTCACCCTGCCATTGAGCGTTAAAATCTTCCTGCTTTTCCGTCAAATCATCAATTTCTTGCTCGATTCGCTCCAACCGCTGCTGCGTCTGTAACGTCGCTTTTTCTTCTCCAGCTAAAGACAGCTTTTCCATTTCAAGCTGCATCAAACGACGCTCGATATTTTCTAATTCCGCAGGTTTGGAAGTAATTTCCATTTTCAACTGCGCTGCGGCTTCATCTACCAGATCGATGGCTTTATCCGGTAAAAAACGGTCGGCAATATAACGCGCTGATAGTGTAGCGGCTGCTACCAACGCCGAATCGGAAATTTTAACGTTGTGGTGGACTTCATAACGTTCCTTGAGTCCCCGCAAAATCGAAATTGTATTTTCTACGGTGGGTTGAGTAACCAAAACCTGTTGAAAACGCCGTTCTAAAGCCGGATCTTTTTCAATATATTTCCGATATTCATCCAAGGTTGTCGCACCAATACAGCGCAATTCACCCCGCGCTAACATCGGCTTGAGTAAATTACCAGCATCCATCGAACCTTGCTGTCCCGATCCGGCACCGACTACCGTATGCAACTCATCAATAAACAAAACTATTTGACCGGCAGACTCAGTAACTTCGCGGAGAACAGCTTTTAATCTATCTTCAAACTCACCGCGATACTTTGCTCCAGCAATCAAACTACCCATATCCAAACCGAAGATTTGCCGGTTTTTCAACGATTCGGGAACATCACCATTAATAATTCTTTGAGCCAACGCTTCAGCGATCGCAGTTTTTCCAACTCCAGGTTCGCCAATCAAGACGGGATTATTCTTACTTCGACGAGACAACACCTGAATTACGCGACGAATTTCTTCATCTCGTCCAATTACGGGGTCAAGTTTACCAGCTTTTGCTTGTTCGGTTAAATCTCTACCAAACTTGTCTAAAGCTTCATAACGAGATTCGGGATTTTGGTCAGTTACCTTTTGACTACCCCGGACATTTTTAATCGCAGTTTCTAAATCATCAGTACTAGCATTTAAACTTCTAAATATTTTTCTACCAATACGTTCCTCTTCAGCAAAAGCCAGCAGAAGATGCTCCACACTAATATAAGCATCATTCATCCTTACGGAGGCATCTTGGGCACCGTCAAGCATTCGGTCAAGACCTTTACCCAAGTATAATTGGTCGCTTCTGCCTACCTTCGGCTGACGGCGGGTGAAATCTTCAAGCTGTTGCTGCAAACGCTCAATTTCCACCCCAGCACGACTTAGAACCTTATGAGCCAGCCCATTATCTTGTTCCAAAAGAGCCAGCATCAAATGTTCCACATCTAACTGCTGTTGTTGGTAAGCACGGACAATATCCTGAGATTTTACAATTGCTTCCCAGGCTTTATCAGTAAATTTATCTGGATCTGTAGGCTGCATATTAAGAATTTTAGATTTTAGATTTCGGATTGTAGATTTTCAAATTGGGGAAATTGTAAATTAAAAGTTTGACTTAAATAAATATCCAAGCATTATTAAACACTATTAGCCTGTATCTGCGGTTGCAATTTAAGGAATAAGGTCTGCATGTTAAAGGTTAAAGGTGAAGATTAAAAAGTCAGGAGTTAATACCACCGGAATTATTAATTATGGATGAAGCACGATCGAGTATTTTATAATTTTCTGTGTCATCAAAATTAATTGTTTTTTATACAAATATTTTTGTCTTTTAACAGAGTATATACAATTTAATAACTCATAACTCCTAACTTTGACCTTTGACCTTTGACCTTTGACCTTTGACTCCCCATTATTAATTTAAAACGAAAACACCGATCTAAACGAAGTTTGCCAAATAGTACCTTGATTGCTGTCGTTATCGGGATTAACTACTAAAGAAATTGCGGGAGTAACGCTGAGATTGTCGCTTAATCGCAGATTATAAAACGTCTCGAAGTTAGTTTGAGTTGCATTACCCAAGCCATCGCTAACAAAAGGTTGACCGATTGCGACACCTGCAATAGTACCGGGAATGCCAATGTTACGCAAACCAACACCAAGCGTCCAACTAACGGGGTTTAAATCTAAGTCTCGATCTATAGCCGCATTAAATCCTTGATAATTACCGATGCCCAAACGACCAAAAATTCCTGTATTGCGGTTGAGGGTGTATTGGGCATTTACTCCGTAAGCATTGATATTAGTGTCATCAATTTCGGCGTTTGTATATTGCAGTCTTAAAGTTAATTTGTCGCTAAAAGTATATTCTAACTCAGCACTGGCTTGATGCGGGTCGCCGAATAAGCCGTTATCATCTGAGCTTCGATCGGCATCCCCGGCAATATAAAGCGAACGAAAAGCTAGTTTACTATTTTTAGGTTTCCAGGCAACAGCAGCACCAGCACCACCATTGCGATCGATTCGATTTTGGACGATCAAAGGATTATTCAGAAAAATTCCCGAACTAAAATCAGCAGCTTCATTATTTGCATAGCGATTACCGTCGATAAAATCTCGCGGTGACATTTTCGTTCCCACCGTTACCGCCAAATCCGACGAAGGACGTAAAGTATAGTACAAGCGCCTGAGTCTAACATCATCTTCGACATCGGTGAAATCAAGTCCGCCAGCATTGGCAAAAACACCATTGCTTCCCAGTAGATTAAAATCTTGCTTTTGCGCTAAACCAACAGCATCACCACCGTTGTTGCCAGATTCCAACTGAGTCACCAGCAAATCTTTTTGACTAAAACTAGTTTCAAAAGTCAATCGAGTTCGAGCAACCGCACTTAAATTCGCTCTTCTACCATCCGTTACCGCGACAATCTGCTGTCCTTTTAACTTAGTAGTAGTAGAAAATTGATTTGCCTGTAACTCAGAAGAACGAGATTCTATATCATTTAAGCGCGTTCGTAAATCCTGCAAAGCTTGACCGAATTCTTCTTGCAACCGTCGTAAAGTAATCCGATCTTGTTGAAGATACCTGTCATCGATCGAAGTAGCAATATAACCTTCCACCTTATCCAAAGTAGCAGCTAAACCAGCAGCGAATTCATAACGAGTAACAGCGCGATCGCCTTTAAAAGTTCCATCCGGTAAACCCGTCATTACGCCATATTTTTCTATCAAAGACTTTAAAGCCTGATAAGCCCAATCCGTTGGCTTGACATCTGAGAGTTGATCTACCGAAGTTTGTTGAGCCAGGATTTGAGAGGGGGATGGGGAGATGGGGGGATGGGGGGATGGGGAGAGGGGGAGAGGGGGAGAGGGGGTAGAGGGGGAAGAGGGGGAAGAACTTGTAGCCTCTAACCTTTGACCTTTGACCTTTAACCTTTGACCTTTAACCTCTAACCTTTGACCTTTAACCTCTAACCTTTGACCTTCTGAAACTGCTTCTGAGGGAAGACAAAGCTGACTAAAAATTCCATAGCTAACCAAACATCCTGCTAACAACTTTGGAGAACGAATTATTTGCTTGAGAGACTGCTTCACGCTCAACTCCATCACACTTACATAATCAAGTATAATTCTTGACTTTTGGATAATTCTTTTGTTTCTGGCTCGATCGCGAGACGATCGGTATAAATTCAATTTGACGATATTAAAAGATAAGAAAACACACGGTACTCCCACTGCATTAAAAATTTCTTACTTCTAACTCCTCACTCCTCACTTCTAACCGCTAACTATTTTCAATATATTTCTCCAACCACTGGAAATCTTTTTAAATCTCCGCTTATATAGTCGCGTAAACATCTATTCTATAGTCGCGTAAACCTCTATTCTAACGGTGGGAGTACGACTCCTATTTACACAGAAAGTAGTTATAACGCATTCATACAAAGGAAAGCAAACAGATGATGGATACTGCGATTGAAGCGATCGTTGCCCGCGAAATTCTTGATTCGCGTGGTAGACCGACTATTGAAGCTGAGGTACATTTGGTAAATGGTGTGATGGGATTGGCGCAGGTTCCCAGCGGCGCTTCTACAGGTACTTTTGAAGCCCACGAGTTGCGCGATGGCGATAAAAGCCGTTATGGCGGTAAAGGTGTTCTCAAAGCGGTGCAGAATGTTAATGAAACTTTAGCACCTAAGCTGTTAGACATGGATGCTTTGAACCAAGAACAGCTCGACAAAACCATGATTGCCCTCGATGGTTCTCAGAATAAGTCCAATTTGGGTGCTAATGCGATTTTAGGCATCTCCTTGGCTGCTGCAAAGGCAAGCGCTGAAACTTTGGGGCTTCCCCTATATCGTTATTTGGGCGGTCCTTTAGCGAATTTATTGCCCGTACCGTTGATGAACGTGATTAACGGCGGCGCACACGCAGCAAATAACGTCGATTTTCAAGAATTCATGATTGTCCCCATCGGCGCACCTTCTTTCCGCGAAGCATTGCGTTGGGGTGCGGAAGTATTCGCTACCTTGAGTCAAGTTTTGGATGAGAAAGGAGTATTAACTGGAGTTGGTGACGAAGGCGGTTTTGCTCCGAATTTGGAATCTAACGAAGTAGCTTTAAAATTATTAGTTGCTGCAATTGAAAAAGCTGGTTACAAGCCAGGAGAACAAGTTGCTTTAGCTTTAGATGTCGCAGCCAGCGAATTTTACAAAGATGGACAATACGTTTACGACGGTAAACCGCATTCTCCCGCAGAATTCATTGATTACATGGCACAACTTGTAAATGAATATCCCATCATCTCAATTGAAGATGGTTTACACGAAGAAGACTGGCAGAGTTGGCAGTTACTTACAGAAAAATTGGGTTCTAAAGTCCAGTTAGTTGGTGATGACTTATTTGTTACCAATGCCGAACGCTTGCAAAAAGGCATAGAGCAAAAATCCGCTAACTCAATTTTGATCAAACTCAATCAAATTGGTTCCTTAACCGAAACCTTGCAAACCATTGATTTGGCAACTCGTAACGGCTTCCGCTCCGTAATCAGCCATCGCTCCGGCGAAACCGAAGATACCACAATAGCCGACTTAGCAGTAGCCACCAGAGCCGGACAAATTAAAACAGGTTCCTTGTGTCGTAGCGAAAGAGTAGCTAAATATAATCGCTTGTTAAGAATTGAAGATGAATTAGGAGACGCTGCCGTTTATGCAGGCACCGTAGGAATGGGACCAAAGTAGAAAGTTAGGAGTTAGGAGTTAAGAGTTAGGAATTAAAAGTTTTACAAGCCCGGTTTTTTGTTGAAAGAACCGGGTTTCTTAGTTCGTAGTAAGCGATTTATCGCTCTCTTATTTCTATTTTCTTGGTAGGTTGGGTTAGGCGAACGACAAATTATAATTTTCAACGAAATATCTATCTTTTTCGCCGTAACCCAACATTAATTTGAATTATTCTGAATTATTCAACTGCGCTCACATCCGCTGGAGGTTGCAAACCCCCAGCTAAGAGCGAAAGTCCATTGAAATGGACTAATTATTTCAACTAAGTAACTATTACTATTTGTTAGTATTTTGTAGGTTGGCTTCATGGCGAACGACAAATTATAATTTGCAACGAGAGATTTATCTTTTTCGCCGTAACCCAACATTAAATTAGGGAATTATTAATTGGGGATTTTGGTATTAGAAATTAAGATTTAGATTAAAATCTTTTATCCATAATCTTGATGTTGGGTTACGACACGATAGTTCAAATTCGGGTTATAAATTTAATTTTTTTTCGTGTCTAACCCAACCTACGAGCTACGAACTAACTTCTTTTTTTTCACCAAGCATTTGACCATCTGGCAGAATAATATATCCAGCATCTGGTGGAATATATTTAGGAAAAGTCAAGTCGCAACCTTTGAAACTAGCTCCAGTCAGGTCACTATTAGAAAAGTCGGAATCATAGAAACTAGCTCCATTAAAAACTGTATTTTTAAAACTACTTTCAGTCAAAACTATTAATATAAACGTAGCGCCTCGAAAAGAAGCCTTGTCAAAATTAGTTCCTTGTATGACAGCAGCTTCTTCTCCACCAAGTGCCGCTCCATCTAAAATAGCTTCGGTGAAATTGGCATCAAAAATACCAGAATCTTTAAGGTTGGCTCCTCGCAAATTGGCTTTACTCAAGTTAGCTTCAGTTAAATCTACACCCCATAAAATAGCTCCACACAATTTACTATTGCTCAAGTTAGCTTTATTTAATCTGGATTCACATAAATCAACACCATTCAAATCAGCCCCGCTCAAATTAATTCCTGTCAGTTCAGCATTATTTAGAAAAGCACCTCTAAGTCTAATTCCGCTAAAATCTCTCTCTCCCTTCTCATACCTTTCCAACAATTCCTCAGCAGTCATAACTATTTCATCTATCAAAAATCACAAAATAGTATGATAAGTATCTTTACCCGTCTGAGGAAGCAAAATCAATCGCTGATTAATAATATCCGGTTGCAATCCTAATTCTTCCATCGGAATTACACCCAAAAGCGCATCTTCTCCTCCCGGTAATTCCGTACAGGTAAATTCTCCTTTTCTTGCTTCTACTGTTATACTAACTCGCTTAAAAAGACGTGTTTTACAAATACCATTCGCTGTTTTAACATCAATTTCACTTTCAAGCGGTAAACCTAATTTAGTAATAATATTTCCTGGTAAACAAAGACGAGTTGCACCAGTATCTACTAAAACATTATCTAAAGTAATTGAGCGAACTTGCTCGCTAGGAATAAAACCTCTTTCTGCTAATATTTCATCGACTAAATTCGTTACGGTTATTTTTGTGGTAACAATTCCCATTTTTTGATTGGATATTATCATCGTTTTTAACTCCCAATTGATGGAATTATACGAGAAATTGGAAATATAAAATTATAATTTATGAATTTTGCTAACTATTAAATACTACTCAATATTTTGTTTACAATCGAGATAGATCGGGACTCACAATATTGTCACAAATGGTTGATGATGCGTGACGCTACAAACCTTATTGCTACGTTCAAATTAACTGAATGCGTCACACACCCTACAAGAAAAATGTGCTAGTTACGTAAGTCTTATAGATGTTGGGTTACGACACAAGAATATAAATTCGCGTTGTAAATTCAATTTATTTTCGTGTCTAACCCAACCTACCAACTACGAACTAATTCTTAACTCCTCACTCCTCACTCCTCACTTCTAACTCTTTCCCCCAACTACGGATAAAAACCCAAACTTGGCAATCCTAGTGTTTCATCCCAGCCCATCATGATGTTCAAACACTGAATTGCTTGCCCTGCCTGTCCTTTGACCAAATTATCGATCGCTGACATCACAATCACGCGGCGGGTTCTGGAGTCAACTTCTATACCCAAATAACATAAGTTACTGCCGTGAGTCCACTTGGTTTGGGGATAAATTCCTGGTTCGCAAATTTTTATCCAAGGGGAGTTACGATAAAAGGCTTTATATATGGTGATTAAATCCTCTCGTACTAATCCGGGGTCGCGCAGTGTTGCATATACTGTTGATAAAATTCCGCGCACCATTGGTATGAGGTGTGGCGTAAATTGTACGGTAACTTCATGCCCTGCTAAATCGCTGCAAATCTCTTCCATTTCTGGAGTATGACGGTGATGGGCAACTTGATACGCCCCCACGGTGTTGTCTGCTTCGGATAGCAGTAGATGGGTTTGGGCTTGTCTTCCTTTGGTGGAGGTACCGCCTTTGCCGTCGATAATGGCGGTTTCTGGTACGATTAATCCTTGTTTGAGGAGGGGTGAAACTGCTAGCAAACTGGCTGTAGGGTAGGAGCCGGGGCAGCCTACAAGTTGAGCGTCGGAAATGCGATCGCGATAAAGTTCTGGTAATCCGTAAATGGCTGTGGCGGCGGTTTCAATGTCATTACGCTGTTTGCCATACCAATTACTATAAGTTTTCAAGTTGCTAAATCGATAATCTGCGGACAAATCCAGGACTTTACATCCATATTCGAGCAGTTTTGGTGCAATTTCACAGGCTAGTCCGTTTGGTAGCGATAAAAAAACGACTTCGCAGCGGCGTGCAATTGCTTCGGGTTCTAATGCTTCAACTTTAAGATTAACGACGTGGGCTAAGTGGGGATAAATATCGCTAAAAGATTTTCCAGCACTACTTTCACCACCTAAATAAACCAGTTCCAGTTCTGGATGATTTAGTAGCAGTCGCACTAACTGAACTCCGCCATAGCCTGACGCGCCAATAATTCCCACGGGTACGCGCCTAAAATTGCCCATGTTTTAAATTTCCTATCCAATGATTTTTTTATGCAATAACTCCACCCTTAGCCCCTAAGCTTGGGGAGCCACCAAGGCTTAAAATGTTCTGTAATTAAGTATTAATAACATTGTGAGCGTTGCAGACACTTCTGCTATGTTATCGAATCATTGCTACTATGCTTCGGTCTTTCACAAAAGAGCTACAATATAAGATAAGATTTATTAAAAAAAATTAACGTTCGCTCTTCGAGAAATTCTCTGTGTCGCAGCATAATATCGAAACGCACTCTCCGCAAGGTGAGGAATCCACCCCAGTTACTACCGATTCAACCCAAGTATTTAAATTTGATTCGATTGATACCGCATTGGCTGACTTGAAAGCTGGTCGCTCTGTGGTGGTGGTAGATGATGAAAATCGAGAAAACGAAGGCGATTTGATTTGTGCAGCTCAGTTTGCCACACCAGACACAATCAACCTGATGGCGGTAGAAGCGCGAGGTTTGATTTGTTTGGCAATGACTGGCGATCGCCTCGATGAATTAGATTTACCTTTGATGGTGAAAAACATCACCGATACCAATCAAACTGCTTTCACTGTCAGCATTGATGCAGGACCAGAACTAGGGGTTACTACAGGAATTTCCGCCGAAGATCGCGCTCGCACGATTCAGGTAGCTCTAAATCCCCATACCAAGCCGGAAGATTTACGCCGCCCCGGTCATATTTTCCCGATTCGCGCTAGGAAGGGAGGAGTACTCAAACGAGCCGGACATACGGAAGCTGCTGTCGATTTATCTCGATTAGCCGGTTTGTATCCTGCTGGGGTAATTTGCGAAATTCAGAATCCTAACGGTTCGATGGCAAGGCTACCAGAATTATTCGAGTATGCAAAACATCATAAACTGAAAATTATCAGTATCGCGGATTTAATTAGTTATCGTCTCCGTTATGACCGGATAATTAAACGCGAAACTGTTGCCGATTTACCAACGCAGTTTGGCAATTTCAAAATTTACGCTTACCGTCACACTCTTGATGATACAGAACACGTTGCCATTGTCAAAGGCGACCCGGAGAAATTTGGCAATAAAGCTGTAATGGTGCGGGTGCATTCCGAATGTTTGACGGGAGATGCTTTGGGTTCCTTGCGCTGCGATTGTCGAATGCAGTTACAAGCAGCCTTGAAAATGATTGAAAATGCAGGTGAAGGTGTTGTTGTATACCTGCGTCAGGAAGGACGCGGCATTGGTTTAGTTAATAAATTGAAAGCCTATTCTTTGCAAGACATGGGGCTGGATACTGTAGAAGCAAACGAACGCTTGGGGTTTCCTGCTGATTTACGCGACTACGGTATGGGAGCGCAAATGTTGATGGATTTAAACGTGCATAACATACGTTTAATTACCAACAATCCCCGTAAAATTGCTGGATTAAAAGGTTATGGCTTGGAAGTAGTTGATAGATTACCTTTATTAATCGAAGCCAACGATTACAACACTCATTACCTAGCAACGAAAGCTAAAAAGCTCGGTCATATGCTGTTGCAGACTTATTTAGTAACACTAGCGCTGCACTGGCAAGATGAACCTTTAGCGATCGCACAACGTTACGAGCGTTTAGAAAAAATACGGCATTTAGCAAAAACCCATCATTTATTATTACAAGAAGAAACCCGTCCTTTAGGATTGGCTTTATTTACCGAACCATCTTTAACAGTACACTTGGGTTTAGACCAAGCAAACGTTGCTTCTGAAGATTGGTATCAAGAAAAAGACCATCCTTACGTGCAGGCTGTAATTAATATTCTCGATAAAGTTGTTGAATTGCCTTACGTTCAAAAGCTAGAATTTCTGATTTCTCCTGGAGTAGATCCTTTGAGTAAGCTACAGGTAAAATTAGATCGACAAGCTTTTGAATTAAGTAAGTTACCTTCTGCGCTTAGCAATAAATTAGAAACTCAGAAGATTTATAGTTTTGGGAAGTAGAAATTGTAGATTGTAGGGTGTGTTACGGCACAAATATGTAATGCTTAAAATTACAAAGATGAAAATGCCGTAACGCACCATTGATTAATTGTGGTTGATTATAATAATATTTTTTAACGCAGAGGAACGCGAAGTAAACGCGGAGGTACGCAAAGTTTTTTTCTTATCTATTAAATAATTTCAAAGCGAGTACAAAAGTTATTATACTAATCCGCTTCAACAAGATGAAGGAGAAACACTTCGCCAAGAAACAAAAAGCCAAATCAAATAAAGTAATCCAAGCAAGCCACCACCATAAATAAGTCCCAAAGAAAGAGACGAATTAAAAGTATAGTTTGGATTATTTTCCAAGAACTTATGAAGTCCGCTATGAATTACAAGAAATGCAGCAAGTGCAATCCGCGACCAATTTTTGATAACTTTAAATTCATTATTTGTTAACCATAACAGCGCTGCAATCAATGGTATATGAATAACAACGAAAGCTAACGAAGCGGTTTCTTCTGGTAGGCTTCGTAGTATAAATAAAAGTTTCCATTCTGATTGCGCGATCGCATCAAGTTCGTGGGTAAGAAGTGTTGCAAAGCCTAAATAAAAAAGTAGATTTTTCATTACAAATTAAATTTTTTCAAAATAGGTTTTAGATAATAATGTCTATGCTTGCTAATTAGAAATTCTGTAACGCACAAAAATTAAGAGACTTCCAAATTAAAAAAATAAGGTTCGTAGTAAGCGCTTCAGCGCCTCATATTACGGAATCCGGAGGGGGAACCGATGCCCTTACTACAAACCTGTCAAAATTAATGAAAATAACTACTAGCGAGCAAGATGCTCGCACTACCTTGAATAAATTATTTTTCGGAATTCTTTGTGCGTTACGCTCCCCCATAACATAACGGTAATATTTAGGAAGGATAATCTACACCCAAATTTGTCTCCCTTACGATTTGTTTACTACTTTTCCTCTAAAACCCCTTCGCGGAAATATAAAAACAACGGTAAACTACAACTTAAACCAATCCCAAAAGTTGCAGCAACGTAAATTAACAATCTACTACGAGATACACCCAGTCGCTTCAATTCCAAAAACGAAAAGCACAAGAAGGCTAATATGCAAATCAGCAAATCTGTTCCAAACGCAGCAGCAGCGTAATTATCAAATTCCTTCTGAATTAATGAAATAATAGAAAAGCCATTATTAATAAAGAATTTTATAATTAAACTCCAAGGTGCAATACTTCCAATAATTACCAGCAGTAGATAAACTGATTTCGCTGAAAATAATTTACTTTCGGCAGAAACTTGATTTTGATAAGTTGTATTGGACATGACTTTTATTCTCAGATTCAAATTCAATCATCGTTGTTGTTTTGATTATGATTGCTGTATTCCAAAGTTACAATTACCTCTGAGGTAATAAAGATGTGAGTAAAAATGCAATCTACACAAGAAAGAACCTTCGGAAATCTGCTGAAACACCATAGAAAACAACGAAATTTCAGCCAACTCGATTTAGCTTTAGCCAGCGATGTATCTCAAAGACACATTAGTTTTCTTGAATCCGGTAGAGCAAATCCCAGTCAGGAGATGATATTGCAGCTTGCTACCGTGTTAGATATTCCTTTAAAAGAACAAAATGTCATGCTCAGTGCTGCGGGGTTTGCACCGATTTATTCTGAGCGCGATTTATCTTCACCGGAATTTGAACCCATCCGCAAAGCCTTGGATTTTATTTTGCTTTCCCAAACGCGATCGCCTATGTTGATAATGGATAGATATTGGAATTTAATTCAAAGTAATCCAGTTTCGCAACGCTTGATGAACTGGTTAATTAATTCCGATGATTTATACAACCGTTTTTATGTTGACGGGAAAATTAACTTGATGCGATTGATGTTTCATCCCCAAGGTTTAAAACCGTTTGTTACCAACTGGGAAGAAACCGCTAGTCATTTAATTAAAAGAGTCTATCGAGAAGCGATCGCAAACGATAAAAGCCAACAACCCAGGCAACTTTATCAAGAATTCATGACATATCCAGATGTTCCACAGTTGTGGAAACTTTCTAATTCACACACCTGGCAAATGCCATTATTAACCGTCAACTTTTTTAAAGACGGATTAAATCTCAACTTTTTTACGGCGATCGCGACTCTCGGTACACCCCAGGACATTATGTTACAAGAGTTACGCATTGAAACCTTATTCCCGGCAGATGAAATTACCCAAACAAATTTGAGCAAGTTAAATTAATTCTCAGTATCTCTAACCCGATAAAAACTATCACACAAAGCTTTTTATTGTGTCATTGTGTCCTTGTCTCTTTGATAATTGATAATTGTTAATGACACATCTTTAACCGATCCTTCTCGTTAACTAAATACTCCGATACCCAAAACTTCTTAATATTCATCACAATGGCTACAGGTGCAAAAACATCAAATTCTTGCCCCGATAAATGCTGCGGCGGTAACAAACCAAACAGTTCATTGTATACCGTCACCTCCGTAATAATTTCCTCAAATTCCGCTTCCATCTCATCAATAAAGATACAATGTATACCTCCATCGTGTTCGTAATATTCTTCCTCGTGAGGTTCCCAAATCGGAGGTACGAGTTCGTGTTCAAAAGATTCGAGACGATGAAATTCTTGGATCGGTATTATTGCTGCAATCTCTTCCCCAGCTTGTTGCAAGACAATGCGTCTTCCTGCTAAAGCCACTGTTTTTAAAGCTTCGAGCAAATTACCTCTAATTTGCTCGGTAGTTGAACGGATAAAGCCTTCATCTTGCTCAACGCAATCTTGTACGATCATAAATGTAATCTATATGTAATCTAATTGGTCTTAAAGTCTAGAAATCCGAGAAAATAATAAATTAAGGCTAACCTAAATTTTTCAGGAATTTTATGGCTCATCAATTTTTGGAACATTTGAACAGTCCCAAACGCCCTGTTATCGTTTTTGACGGTGCGATGGGAACTAATTTACAGGTACAGGAACTTACCGCTGAAGATTTTGGTGGTGCAGAATACGAAGGTTGTAACGAATATCTCGTACACACCAAACCGGAAGCTGTAGCGACGGTTCACCGTGATTTCTTGGCTGCTGGTGCGGATGTAATTGAAACGGATACTTTTGGGGGTACGTCAATTGTACTTGCCGAATATGATTTAGCAGACCAAACTTATTACCTAAATAAAACTGCTGCGGAATTAGCCAAAAAAGTTGCGGCGGAATTTTCTACACCCGAAAAACCCCGCTTTGTAGGTGGTTCGATGGGACCTGGTACAAAATTACCAACTTTGGGACATATTGACTTCGATACTTTGAAAAATGCTTATGTAGAGCAAGCAGAAGCATTGTGGGATGGTGGAGTCGATTTATTTATCGTCGAAACTTGTCAGGATGTGTTGCAAATTAAAGCCGCGCTGAATGCCATTGAAGAAGTTTTTGCGAAGAAAGGAGAAAGACGAGCGTTAATGGTTTCCGTGACAATGGAATCTATGGGTACGATGCTCGTGGGTACGGAAATCGCTGCCGTAGTGACAATTTTGGAACCCTACAAAATTGATATTTTGGGGTTAAATTGCGCTACCGGTCCCGATTTGATGAAGCCGCACATTAAATATTTGTCGGAGCATTCACCATTTATTATTTCCTGCGTACCGAATGCGGGTTTACCGGAAAACGTCGGCGGACAAGCGCATTATAAGCTAACGCCGATGGAATTAAAGATGCACTTGATGCATTTCATCGAAGACTTAGGTGTCCAAGCGATCGGGGGTTGCTGTGGGACACGTCCAGCACATATTCAAGCTTTAGCAGAAATTGCTAAAGACTTGACACCAAAAGTCAGGGAACCGCAAACTGAACCTGCTGCGGCTTCGATTTACGGTATTCAACCCTACGATCAAGATAATTCGTTCTTGATTATCGGCGAACGTCTCAACGCTAGCGGTTCCAAGAAGTGCCGTACCATGTTGAATGATGAAGACTGGGATGGATTGGTTTCGTTAGGGCGATCGCAAGTTAAAGAAGGCGCACACGTTCTTGATGTTAACGTTGACTATGTAGGACGCGACGGCGTGCGTGATATGCACGAGTTGGTTTCTAGATTAGTAAATAATATTACCTTGCCCTTGGTACTTGACTCTACCGAATGGGAAAAAATGGAGGCAGGGTTAAAAGTTGCTGGCGGTAAGTGTTTATTAAATTCCACCAACTACGAAGACGGCGAAGAGCGCTTTTTCAAAGTGTTGGAATTGGCGAAAACTTACGGTGCTGGTGTGGTAATTGGTACCATTGACGAAGATGGGATGGCACGAACGGCTGATAAGAAATTTGAAATTGCTCAACGTGCTTACCGTCAAGCTTTAGAATACGGTATCCCCGCCCATGAAATATTCTTCGATACTCTAGCGCTACCGATTTCTACCGGAATTGAGGAAGACAGAGCCAACGGTAAAGCGACTATCGAATCCATCAGTCGGATTCGTCAAGAATTACCGGGATGTCACGTTGTATTAGGTGTTTCCAACGTTTCCTTCGGTTTAAATCCCGCAGCGCGGATAGTTTTAAACTCGATGTTTTTGCACGAAGCAATGCAAGCGGGAATGGATGCGGCGATCGTCAGCGCCAGCAAGATTTTACCGCTTTCTAAAATTGAACAAGAACACCAAAAAATTTGCAGCGATTTAATTTACGACAACCGGGGATTTGACGGCGATATCTGCGTTTACGATCCTTTGGGCGAACTAACGACGATGTTTGAAGGGGTTAGTGCCAAGCGCGATAAAGGCGTTGACGTTAGTTTACCAATTGAAGAACGGTTAAAACAGCACGTTATCGACGGTGAAAGAATTGGTTTAGAAGATGCTTTAAAAGAAGCAATGCAGAAATATCCGCCGTTGGATATTGTCAACATCTACTTATTAGATGGCATGAAAGTTGTAGGAGAATTGTTCGGCTCCGGACAAATGCAGCTACCTTTCGTATTGCAGTCAGCAGAAACCATGAAAGCGGCAGTTGCGTTTTTAGAACCGCACATGGAAAAATCTGAAGGAGTAGACAACGCCAAAGGAACCTTTGTTATCGCTACTGTAAAAGGTGATGTTCACGACATTGGCAAAAACTTGGTAGATATTATCTTATCTAACAACGGTTATCGGGTGATAAATCTGGGCATTAAACAACCAGTAGAAAACATCATCAAAGCCTACGAAGAACATAAACCCGACTGTATTGCCATGAGTGGGTTGTTGGTGAAATCGACGGCATTCATGAAAGATAACTTAGCAACATTTAACGAAAAAGGAATTACCGTCCCCGTAATTTTAGGTGGTGCGGCTTTGACTCCCAAATTCGTCTATGATGATTGTCAAAACACCTATCAAGGTAAAGTTATCTACGGTAAAGATGCCTTTTCCGACTTAAATTTCATGGACAAATTAATGCCAGCCAAAACTGGTAATAATTGGGATGATTTCAAAGGTTTCTCAGGTGAATTTGCAGAAGCAGAATCTCAAAACGGAAACGGACATAAAGCAGCAGAAGAAAAAGCTGTAGAAGAAAAACCCGAAGAACCAATCATCGATACCAAACGTTCCGAAGCTGTTGAAATAGACATCGAACGTCCTACCCCACCATTCTGGGGAAGCAAATTACTGCAAGGAGAAGATATTCCTCTTGAAGAACTATTTTGGTACTTGGATTTACAAGCATTAATTGCCGGACAATGGCAATTTAGAAAACCAAAAGACCAGACAAAAGAAGAATATCAGGCTTTCTTAGCAGAGAAAGTGTATCCAATTCTAGAAACTTGGAAAAAACGGGTAATAGAAGAAAACTTGTTGCATCCACAAGTAATTTACGGTTATTTTCCTTGTCAATCCGAAGGAAATACACTGCATATCTACGACTCCGAAAACCATTCCCAAAAAGTTACAGAATTTGAATTTCCCCGTCAAAAATCAATGCGTCGTCTGTGTATAGCAGACTTCTTTGCACCCAAAGAAACGGGAATAATTGATGTTTTCCCCATGCAAGCAGTGACGGTAGGTGAAATTGCTACTGAATTTGCTCAAAAGCTATTCTCGAATAACGAATACACAGACTATTTGTATTTTCACGGAATAGCCGTACAAATTGCAGAAGCCTTAGCAGAGTGGACGCACGCCCGAATCCGCTGCGAATTGGGCTTTGCAGCCGAAGATCCGGATAACATTCGGGATATGTTAGCCCAAAGATATCGCGGCTCGCGGTATAGTTTTGGATACCCCGCTTGTCCGAACATTCAAGATCAGTACAAGCAATTGGATTTGTTGAAAACTGACAGAATTAACTTGTTTATGGACGAAAGCGAGCAGATTTATCCCGAACAAAGTACAACGGCGATTATTACTTATCATCCTGTAGCTAAATACTTTAGCGCTTAAGGGAATCTTCCATGAAGAGGGATAATCGTTTTACTTCCTAATAGCCTGGGGTTGCAAACCGAATGGCATGAAGATAATCGTTTTACTTCCTAATAGCCTGGGGTTGCAAACCGAATGGCATAAAGATAATCGTTTTATGCCATAATCACCTGGGGTTGCAAACCGAATGGCATAAAGATAATCGTTTTATGCCATAATCACCTGGGGTTGCAAACCGAATGGCATGAAGATAATCGTTTTATGCCATAATCACCTGGGGTTGCAAACCCCAGGCTAATAGCAGAAGTCATCTAAAGATGACTGGGGAAGTTATTTGCGTAGTTTGTTTTTCACCTCGTTTAATTCAAAAAGACTAATAAATAACATAAAAATTTTAGTCCTATGAATAGGACTTTCGCTATTAGCTTGGGGTTTGCAACCCCAAGTGGTGTAAATACCCAAGCGATAATTCACAACCCCAAATTAAATATAAAAACTCAACTTATTATTTACAATCCCAACTATATGTAGCTATAACCAAAATATTCATACAGCGAATAAAATAACGTTATGGCATTTTGGCGAATTTATTATCATTTAGTTTGGGCAACAAAAGGAAGACAAAATTTAATTACCTCTCAAAGAGAAACCAGTTTTTATAAATATATAGTCGGTAAAGCAGATTCCCTTGGTTGTATAATTCACGCCATTGGTGGAACAGAAAATCATATTCATCTTGTCGGATCAATCCCACTAAACCTTGCTATTTCTGATTTCGTTAAAAGAATCAAAGGCAGCAGCGCACACCAATTCAATCTTGAATCACCACCAGATGTTGAAAAGTTTAGCTGGCAAGGCGGATATGGTATTTTTTCTTTAGGCAGCAAACAATTAAATGAAGCTGTAGCTTATGTAAATAATCAAAAACAGCATCACTCACAAGGTACGGCGATCGCATCTTTGGAAAAAGATAAATATGAGAATGATGCTCCTAAATATTCAAATAAAGCTTGATTTGTAATTGGTAATTATACCCACCTGGGATTGCTCAAGTCTATTAAAATGGACTAAAAAAATTGATCTTATAGTCCTATTTATAGGACTTTCGCTATTAGCTTTGGGTTTGCAACCCAAAGTGGGTATGATTACCAAACCGATAATTTTCAAGCGCAAACAATTGTATCATCTAGCATTCCAACCCACCTGAGATTGCAAATCCCAGGAACCAATTAGCGAAAGTCCATTAAAATGGACTAAATAAATCTATCTTATAGTCCTATTTATAGGACTTCTGCTATTAGCTAGGGGTTTGCAACCCCTAGCGGATGTGAAAGCTAAACTAATGATTCATAGCTTTAATTAAACATATTGCATATAAACCAGCTACGGAGGTAATTTTAATATGACAAACCTAGAGCATTTTCGGCAATCAATTCAAACTATTTTAACTAAACACGGTAGCTCAAAACCGAAAAATGAAGATGTAGAAAAAGAACTGATTTTCGATACAATACACGACCATTATCAATTAATGTATGTAGGTTGGAATGGTTTAAAGCAGGTTTATCATAGCATGATGCATTTTGATATTAAAGATGGAAAAATCTGGATTCAGCAGAATATGACTGATGTTGATTTAGCACAAGAGCTTGAAGAGATGGGAGTTGAGAAAGGAGATATTGTGCTGGGTTTGCAGCCACCTTATAAGCGTCCGTATACGGGATATGGAGTTGCTTGAATAAACAGATGTAAATTACAAAATTATTAATTACGCTTTCTCAATTTCCAATCTATTTCTGGTGGAAAAGCTGGAAAATTATCTCTAATCCAATCTAACGATCGCCAAGCAATTTTATTACAACTAGTACGTGCTGCACCAAGGTTATTACCTCCAGCATCATAAATTTCTAGCCATCCACGATCGCCATCTGTAGTTACGCGAGTCGTGAAGATTCTTTGTCTTTCAATAGTGACTACGAAATTATATACAGAACCAAAATCTTCTTCATCAACATTTTGTTTATAGAAACGATAAGATTTAGCAAAATTTTGGGGATATGTTGGTTTTCTTTTTTCTAGCTGCAATTCGAGTAGAAATGTATGAACATCTTCTAGATTAAAGTGAGTTTTTAAACTATATCCGCATTCTTCAAGAAACGCTTCTTCTTCACTACATTCTTCTAATCCACTAACTTCAAAATCCCTAGTTTGAGAAGGGTAAAGCGATTTAACATCAAGTAATTCACCTTCATCATACACTTCGGTATAATTTTGAGAATAAAACAGCTTAATTTTCTGAATAAAATTATTCATGGTAGATTTTTATTTACAGCTTCTTATCTTTAATTAATATTCCCAGTTTTCTATCTACCTCACTCCCACAATCTCCTACCTTCTTTCCCTTTCAACCTTCGATGAGTATCTTTCAACAAAGTTGGAATATCTAACTTTTCCGGACACTTGGGTAAACATTCCCCGCATTCAGTACACCGACTACCTTTCATTCCAGGAAACCAATGTCCGGCATTTTCAAACATACCGTAGCGATACTTGCCGTAATCTGTCATATCGTATGCCACTGCTAAATTCCGCAGTCGCAATACTTCGGGAATATTAATGTTTTCGGGACAAGGTAAGCATTCGTAACACTGACTGCATTTTTCAGTATCTAAAACTGTATTTTTGTAATTTTCTAATCTTTGAAAAACCGTAATTTCTTCTAAACTTAGTTCCCCATCATTATCGGCAACTTTTAACGGTTGAATCAATTCATCGGGGGTTGCTGCACCTAGACTCAATGTTGTAACGCGGCGATCGCTGAGTAAAAAACGATAATTTAGTTCTAGGGGAGAAAACGGATAAGATAATTCTTTTAATTTATCAGATGGCGTATATAATCTTCCTCCTTTATCGGCGGGGGAAATGATAAAAACGCCCATATCTTTTTCTGCTGCTAACTCAACCGCTTTGTGGTTGCGCTGAAAAAAATAGTAATAATGCAGATTGACAAATTCAAATAAATCTGTATTTATTGCCGCTAAAATTATTTCTAATGGTGCGTGGGTGGAAAAACCGATGTGGCGGACTCTACCATTCTCTACCGCTTCTCGTACCGCCTGCATACAGCCATTTTCAGCCCGCACCCACTCAAGATGCTCCCATGTATTTAAGCCATGAATAGCCAAACAATCAAGATAATCTAGCTGCAATTTTTCCAAAGATTTGTCGATGCACCGACGCATCGTATCAGCATCAACTGTGGGTGGGATTTTACTAGTGATATGTAGCCGATCGCGGGGTACAGACAACCCAGAATACAGCACTTCACCTAAATACTCCTCACTTTTACCATAACCACTAGCAGTTTCTATGTGATTAATCCCTTGTGCTACTGCTTGAGTAATAGTTTGGCTTGCATTTGCTATTGTTGCCAGATAGCGCATTGTTCCCAAGGAAAACACTGATAAATGTAGATTTGTTTTCCCGAAGCGTCGGTATTGCATCTTTATATCAAGTTAGAAGTTAGGAGTGAGGAGTTAAGAGTTGGAAAGACTGTAAGTGGAATAAGTATTTTAGCTCCTAACTTAAAACTTACATACAAATGCTTGAGTAAGCTTAACTGATTATTTAACTCATAACTCGTAACTCATAACTCATAACTCTTTCAGCTATTACTAGCACTATCGCCAAAACGCTTGATTAAATCTTCTGGGCGGAGATTAGAAACGAATTCTCGGAAGGCTTCTCGTTCGGCTTCATCCGCATCTCTATCTACCGGAATTGAAGCATCCGCAACCACTTCTTCCATTACCCAGATTGGTGCATTTGTACGCAACGCAACGGCGATCGCATCGCTAGGACGAGCATCAACTTCATGAAGAGTGTCACCTTGCTTTAGAATTAAAGATGCATAGAAGGTGTCTTTTTGCAGGGAGTGGATAATCACTTTCTCTAAAACCATGTCCCACCCCTCAAAAATATTCACAATTAAGTCGTGGGTTAACGGTCTGGGAGCTTTTTGATTCTCCTGTGCTGCCATAATTGCTCTCGCTTGTTCTTGACCAATGTAAATTGGCAAAGCGCGTCGGTCTGTTGCATCTTTTAAAAGTACTATCGGACTGCGAGTAATTGCATCCAACGCGATGCCAGCAACTTTCATTTCAATCATCGGCTATGCCTCTACATTCCTTTGAGCGCTTCGATAAATTTGGTAACAAATAATACTCTTGCCTGAGCAAGTTGGAAAAACCTCAAACATAAGTCTATATTGTTTATAATTGCTTCTATTAAACTCCCAAATGGTTGTGAATACCATTTCGTTAGTCTAACCTTATTGGTTCTACAATAATCCATTTACCCGCCTTATGCCCTGCCTTTAATGTAAATGTGTTATTGCTCTATACATTTAAAAGTTCAAAATTATACCGTACATTGATAAATTATGGCAAAATTACTAATTAATTTAAGTTGATAATAAGCAATATATAGAGATAGTCGTACAAAAAAGCCGTGTTTACAGGAATAATTCAAGCATTAGGAACGATGAAACCTCTAGGAGGAGATTCTTGGCAAATTACTTGCCAGGACTCTTCCCGGTCGGCGATCGTGCAAGACTTAGCTTACGGTGATAGCGTAGCAGTTGATGGGGTTTGCTTGACAGTAGAAGATGTCTTAAAAGACGGTTTTATTGCTACAGCTTCCCCAGAAACCTTGCGCCGCACAACTTTAGGAGAAGTAGTAACTAAAGGGCGCTACGTCAATTTAGAAACTTCTTTGAGAGTTGGCAGTAAAATAGGCGGTCATTTTGTCATGGGACACGTTGACGGTATAGGTAATTTAATTAGTGCAGAACAAACAGCGACTTCTTGGGAAATGACGTTTACCGCATCCCATACCATTGACCGCTATATAGTACCCAAAGGCAGTATTGCTATCAATGGTATCAGCCTCACTGTAGCTGATTACAACCCAGAGATTTCCCAGTTTAAAGTAGCTGTGATTCCCGTAACTTATGCCGAAACAAATCTTCGCGATTTAATTCCAGGTAGTTTAGTAAATTTAGAAGGTGATATTCTCGGTAAATACGTAGATAAACTTATTTCTTTTGGTAAGCAAAACAATCCAGTTTCATCCGGTTCTACCCAAAATGAAATTACACCCACATTCTTAACCGAACATGGGTATCTGTAAAAAGGGAGTTAGGAGTTAGGAGTTAGGAGTTAGGAGTTAGGAGTAGGGAGTAGTGCGAGCATCTTGCTCGCTGTTTAACTACCCCCTCTACCCCATCTACCCCATCTACCCCCTCTACCCCATCTCCTTGTCTCCTTGTCCCCTTGTCTCCTTGTCCCCCCATCTCATTCCTTAACTACCAGGATCTTCAACAACTTGTGCTGTTTGTAAGGATTGAAGAAACTGGTTGAGCGCGTACTGTAATTGTGCGCTGGGATTTGTTGCTACCCAACCGTCGGGAGTTAGCTGACGTGTTTCAAAGTGCAGGTGAGGTCCGGTAGAATTACCAGTGCTGCCTACGCGACCGATAACGCTTCCTTGCTCTACCCACTGACCGGGACGAACAAACAATTCGGACATATGCCCGTAGAGTGATTGTTGAGCGCTATTGTGATTTAATACAACGGTTAAACCATAACCGCCTACCCAATCAGCAATTTCCACTTGTCCTGAAGAAGTTGCCAAAACCGGGGTTCCACTCGCCGCAGCTAAATCTATACCCGAATGAAAACGGCGATTACCAGTTAGTGGGTGTTGTCTCCAACCGAATACAGAACTGATTGCAGACGGTACGGAAAGAGGAAATGCTAATCCGCCGGGATTATAGTTGGAACTATAAGCGCCACCACTGTAAGCAACTTTTGGTAGTGCCGATGCAAGGGGGATATTATAAGCTACAGCACTAGGACGAGGTGCTGTGTTGTTAGCCATCATTGGCGCTGCTAGCATTCCACCACTAGGCGCAATTGGTTCTTGACTAACTGTAGTCTGGGGAGTAAAACTGCTTGGCTGTGGAATAAAGCGATTGGAACTGTACGCTTTGGAGCTACGAGAAGCAACTTGGTTTATAGAGCTATTCTTAGAAGCAACTGGAGCGACAGATTTAACAACTTTCTTGACTATATTCGGCGTAACAGAAGCAACCTGCTGTATGGTTTTGCTAGGGCGATAAGTATTAACTGATTTTGTAGGTAATACAGTTTTAGTGACTTCGCTCGAACTAACTTTAGTAGGAGATGGTGCTGTTTTTGTTGTTTTTTTAATCTTCGGAACAACACTTCTTGAAGGTGTACCAGACGCTATGGTGGCGTTTTGGCTTGCTTTTAACCAGTTAGGTGTTGTTTTCTTGGCGGGAGTTTTTTTAGAACTAACTTGACCACTTTGAGAAACAGCGCAATTACCGGAAATTCCTTGTCCGCTAACTACAGATTGACAGCCACTCTTGCGCCCTGTAATTACTACAGAATTAGGCGCTTGATACTTTTTACCGTAATTTGTGGGGTCAATTAAAGCGTTGTTGTAATCCTTTTGAGTCCTAACGGTATTAATTTTAGGAAGAATTGTCTGAGTCTTCTTGGGTGAAGAAACACCAACTTTTGAGACAGTAGGTTTAGTTAGAGTAGGTTTCTTTTTAATTACTACTCTTGGGCTGGTAGTCGGAGCTTGCTTTTTGAGCTTGATGACTACAGAATTGGTACGAGAACGCTTTAATTTAGTTGTTAAGCTACTCGCACCTTTCTTATTAGTCGTAATTACCTTTGGTGCAGGCTTTTTAGCACTTGAAGGCGAAGATTTTTTAACCGATAATCTTTGTTTAAGTTTGGCTCGACGTTCAGAAAAATCAACTTTGGGTTTAGGTGACTCCGGCTTAGGAGTGACACCAATAACAATAGGTTTATTTTGCGTAACCTTTTTACTATTGCTTGCCTGTGAGGATTTCGCAGTAGGAACAATATTGTCTATTCCAGAAGTTGTTTGGGCAACTACAAAGCCACTGCTCAGTAAGCTGAAGCTGCCAAGCCAACAGAGGCTTTGCGCTGGTAGCGAGCGCTGCCATGCTGATTGCGAATGGTTATGGGCATTTTTGCGCTGCGTCATTGTGTTCTAATAATTAATAAGATGGTGTAATTATGACGGTGGTAGATAATTGAACCAAAAATCTTGTCTCAGTTTAAAATTTTGGACAAGAAATGGCAATTTATTCCGAAAATTTACGGTACCCTAAACTGATTGTACCGGGCTGGAGGTAAATAGATGCGGGTGTTACAGATAGAGTATCCGGATCTGACCTACGAAGATGAAGATTTCCTGTCGCAGTAACGCCGACTACGGTTCCAGAAAAATCATCGTTAATATACACTCGATCGCCCATATTGGAAAGCAATTTGATATAGCGAGACAATAATATATTGACTCCTTCTTCCTCCAAACACTGTATACCGGAATCTATTCCCAACAAAACCACAGCAGCTAATTTTTCCAAACAAGAAATTTTGGTGGCATTTCCTCGATCGCTCCATCCGTATAAATTAATCCCAGTAGGGGGAACCGGGTTTTTCCAGTTAATGCCAACCCCAATTACTGCTTGAGTAATTTTTCCGGCGCGGACTTTGGTTTCGGTCAGAATTCCGCCTAACTTACGACCTTCTAACACTAGATCGTTAAGCCACTTGATTTCAACATCAACACCATACTTTCTCAGTTGTTCGGCAATCCCCCATGCTGTTGCTAAAGTTAATTGATAGCCTGAATTTATATCTAATTTGGGAGCAATAGCTAAAGAAAGATATAATCCATCCCGCCCAGATAGCCACTGACGACCCCATTGTCCTCGTCCGGCAGTTTGTTCGGCTGCAATTACTACACATCCCGAACCAGGTTCTCGAACAAGTAATTCCCACAAAGTTTTGTTTGTTGAAGCGACACTTTCAAAAATATGCAAGCGAAAAGGTAAGTTAGCATTTTTACCTTCTATCGAAAGAGCGGCTTCCAGCTTTTGCTTATTTAATACCACAGCTGCTAACCGAAAATTGCTTATTCAAGCTAGCATGAATTGACGAAATTGATTTTTATTAATAGAAAAACTAAAAAGGTAAACTAGTATGCATACTTGGCACTGGCACAGTTGGCAGGATTTGCCTTATTTGAGTTGTAGTCTGCTCGAACAGTTTCCCCACGGCTTCTTTACCCAACAGTTCTGGTGTCATAGTCTTGAAGATATGACCAAGATACTTCACCAAGAAGCTTCATATTATCGTCTCAAACAAGTACATGGCAATAAGGTTCTCACCCCACAAGAAATCGAATACAAACTAAGTGTAGGTGGAGATGAAATAGAACAAATCGGTGAAAAAACTTTTGCCAAAGCAGACGGTTTGATCGGCGAACAGCCTTTGCAAGCCGTGTGGACTGCGAGTGCGGATTGTACCCCTGTATTAATTGGCGATATCAACACGGGACAAGTAGCGGCAGTTCATGCAGGATGGCGCGGTACCGCAAAAAAAATAGTTCCTCAAGCCATCTCTCGGATGCAATCTCAAGGAAGCAAACTGCAAAACTTAAGAATTGCAATGGGACCAGCGATCGCAGGGGAAGTTTACCAAGTATCCGAAAATGTTGCAGTAGAGTTGGGGTTAACTCTAATACCTCACCAAGACGAAAAAGCTATTATAAACGGCTTGCAAGAATTAGATAATTCACCCTTACTTCCCGACTCAGAACCCGGAAAAGTCCGCATCGACGTGCGTCAAGTAAGCGCCTTACAACTAGAACAACTCGGAATCAGCCCCGAACAAATTTCCTTAGCACCTTACTGTACCTACCAAAACCCAGAAAACTTCTTTTCCCACCGTCGTGCCAAACAAGGAAAAGTTCAGTGGTCCGGCATTGTCAGTATGTAATTGAGAATTGGGCATGGAAAAGAGTTATGAGTTAAGAGTTATGAGTTAGGAGTTAAGAGTTATGAGTTAGAAACGATCGATTATAACTTATTAAATAACCTTTAACCTTTGACCTTTAACCTTTGACCTTTTATTATGAGTAAATTACCAGAATTAAGTCCTGAAACTATCGATCGCGTAATTGAAATGGCGTGGGAAGATAGAACCCCATTTGAAGCAATTGAAACTCAATTTGGTTTGAACGAACAAGAAGTTATCGCCGTCATGCGCCGCTATATGAAAGAATCCAGCTTTAAAATGTGGCGTAAAAGGGTTAGCGGAAGGGATACCAAGCATTTACAAAAGCGCGATTTTTTGGAAGGAAGATTTAAGTCGGATAATCAAAAAACTTAGGTTCGTAGTAGGGACTTTAGTCCTTATTTCCAGAGCGGAAGAGGACTAAAGTCCTTACTACAAACGAAATTAAACTCTAGAAATCGGCACATCTAAATAATCGCTGATTTCTTGTGCGAACCATTCCAATTCCTCCGCAGTAAAATTAGCATATTTATTAAAGCAAAATTCTTCTGAATCAGCTTTTATATATAAAAAAGTAGGTTTAGCCTCATATTCGGTTGAATAAGTATCTATAAATTTTAATTTGAATATTAGTTGTTTTTGCAAAAACAGCCATTTAATTCCGAACAGTTCGTAGGTAAATAAAATCCTCTTTTTACTTATCTGTAACCGGGTATGTTTAAATAATGTCCAGAGAATGATAAGTAAAATAGAGATGGCGGCACAGCCTTGTATTAAATGAATCAAAAAAGTTATTTGAAAATGAGTATCTAGTTTTGATGTAAAAAATCCACCCGCGAGGGATGTTGTAAGAGAAATCAAAGCTATTTGAGGAATTCTAAATCCTTGAGGTGGAATAACAATTTCTAAGTTGTCAGCAGTTTTATGCAATTGAATTTCACTATCAGGTGGTTGCTTTAATAAAGAATTTGCTTTTTTTCTAGGTACGGGGTTTTCTAAAGCTTCAATTGCTTCTTGTGTAGATTTAAATCTCTGGTTCAAACTTGGTTCCGTCATCCATTCCAACCAATCAGCAAACTCTTCACTACAATTAGCTGCTTGACGAAATTGAATTTGTAAATCTTTTTGAGGTAATTCTGTTGGATGTAAACCTGTAATTAAATAAATCAACGTCGCACCCAAACTGTATAAATCGGAAGCAGCAATACATCTTCCACCAAATTGTTCCGGTGGCATATAGCCATAAGTTCCAACTACAGTAATTGTTCCAGCATTTGTTGCCGCAATAGCTTGTACCGAACCAAAATCTACTAAATAAGGAATTTCTGTCAAGATAATATTACTAGGTTTGATATCCCGATGAATTATAGGTGGTTCATGTTGATGTAAATAAGTCAGGATTTCTAGCAATGATATAGCTAGTTGTTTAACTTCTGCTTCGCTAAAAGTTCTTCCTGCTTGTAAATATTCTTCTAAAGTTTTTCCATCTACATAAGTTTGTACTAAACCAAAGCTTTTATCGTCAGAATAATCTAATTCAAAATAATCCAAATAGCGAGGAATATTAGAATAATTTAAAGCTTTTAAAGTTTCTGCTTCTCGCTTAAATAATTTTAAATCCTGCCAATCAAAATCTTGTCCTAACAATAGTAGTTTTACGACAACTTGTTGCTGTATTTGTAAATCTTCAGCTAAAAAAGTTCTTCTTCCAGTTTGTCTACCTAATTCCTGCTGAATTTGATAGCGTTCATTTAATATTTGATTTATCATATTAAATAGTCATTTGACTTATTCAAAATTTAATTTTAATTTATTCTTTTATCTTAGATTGCATTTCATACCAGCGAGCAAAGTATTTAGTAGCTACACTCATACTTAATCCAGCTATAACACAAGTAGTAGATATCAAAAAAAGCGTTTGCTGAACTTCTTCAAAGATAATTACACCAAAAGCTATGGGAATTAACATACTAACTAAAGTAGTTATAGGGCGATGCAAAGAAGGATTTTTTAAAGGATAGAAAAATAAGCGAGTAATAATTCCAACTAACAATCCATTAACTAAACCTAGATGTATACCGGCGATCGCACCAAGAAATAGTCCAGCCAGCGCACCAAGCACAGGTGTTACCGCAGCAGTATAAATAGCAAAAGCACCAGTCAGCACTCCACCTCCGAGAAAAAGGCTCCGCCCTATAACATCCTTAAACAATTTCAAGGTACCGACTGGCTTATACTGAATTACCGCTTCGGATTCAGCCTTAACAATTTTCCCGGTTTCCAATGCTTTTAAAGCAATTTCTGCACTCGAAGCACGTCTATCCAAACTCGGCTCGATCGTCCATCCCAACCACTCAGCAAAACTCGGTGTCAAATTCGCAACTTCCTCAAATGCAATCCGCATATCTTCTTGAGGTAAATCCGCTGGTTGAATACCTGTAGCCAAAGTTATCAACGTTGCTCCCAAACTATACAAATCGGATGCCCCAGTCGCAGCACCACCAAATTGTTCTGGAGGCATATAACCGTAAGTTCCCACCACAGCAACGGTTTTACCGCCTTTATTTGCTAAAGTTTGTACCGAACCAAAATCTACTAAATAAGCATGTTCCGCCAAAATAATATTGCTGGGTTTGATATCGCGATGAATTAAAGGCGGTTGACGGCGATGTAAATATATCAGTATTTATAACAGCGATTGAGCAATATTTTTAATTTCTGTTTCGGTAAATTTTCCCTTTGCTTGCAGATGCTCTTCCAAAGATTCACCTTCGATATAGCTTTGAACTAAAGCATAAGTTTTACCACCATTCGTATTTAATTCAAAGTAATCAACATAGCGAGGAATTGCCGGATGTTGTAAAGTTTGTAGAGTCTGGGCTTCCCGTTCAAATAACTTTAAATCTTCCCACGAAAAATCATTACTAAAAGCCAGCAGCTTGATAACAACCAATTCCCCAGAATTTACATCCCGCGCTAATAAAGTCCGTCTTCCCGCTTTCTTCGCCAACTGTCGCTGAATTTCATAGCCTTTTTTGATAATTGCTTGGGAAAAATCGCTGCGTTTTTCATTTTTCATATGGGCTATTCCCAGTCTTCCGATATCACAACGGTTATAAATTAGTTTTCAACTCAACTACAACAGCGGAAATACAGATTCCAGTTAATCAGTTATCAGTGAGCAGTGAGCAGTGAACAATAGAAACAAGGCATCCCAAATCGGAATTTTGTAGTGCGAGCATCTTGCTCGCTCGTTGGCTCGTTGGCTCGTTGGCTCGTTGGCTCGTTCGTTCTCTCTAGCGAGCAAGATGCTCGCACTACCTGCAAATTATTTATATAACCATAGTCATTACGACTTTATATAAGCTACAATCAAATTCATAACGACTACGCTTAACAGGGAATGCTAAAACAGTAATCCCGTCTGCGTACTATTAAAGAGAGGTTGCACAGTATGGATTTATCAAATTCCAACACCGCTAAGAACTTGGAAGCGGCTTTTGGTGGGGAATCGATGGCGAATCGGAAATATTTGTTCTTCGCCGAAGTCACTAAGAAGCTGGGAATGAAGGAACTTTCCAAGCTTTTTAAAGATACAGCGAATCAAGAAACAGAACACGCTTTCGCTCACTTTCGGTTAATGCATCCAGAGTTGATGGTGGATGATGCTGATTTAACTGAAGAACAAAAAAAGGCGATCGCATCTCGCTGTTTGGAATTAGCAGTGGAAGGTGAAACCTACGAATACGAAACGATGTATCCTGGATTTACCGAGCAAGCGCGTGCGGATAGAGATGGTAAAGCAGAAGAGGAATTTAAAACCCAAGAAGAAGAATCTCGCGAACACGCCGATATGTTCCGTAAAGCTACGCATACTTTTGGTTTGCTAACTAGCGTCGAACACCATCATGCAAATCAATATACGGAAGCCTTAGAAGCGCTAAACGGTAAAACAGCCGCAGAAAAGAAAGCGAGTGGCGATCCAGCTACACAAAAATGGATTTGCCGTCAATGTTCGATGATATACGACCCCGCGATCGGCGATCCAGATTCCGGAATCGCACCGGGAACAGCATTCGAGGACATTCCCGAAGATTGGCATTGTCCCATCTGTAACGCAACCAAGAAAACCTTTATGCCTTATGAAGAAGAGGCTGCTGCTGTTGCTGCGTAATTAATTGTAGGGTGTGTGACGGCTGTGATAAATCATCAAGGATAACCAAATAATTTGAAATTGCCGTCACGCACCAATTGATTGTTAATAGTGTGTAACTACTCGTATTCCAACACATTAATAAAGGAAGTTTAGTTTGTAGTAGCGCTTCAGCGCGTCTGAAATCCGGATGCGCTGAAGCGCTACTACGAATCCATCAAAATGAATGTGGTGAAGTACTTATAAAAAAATCAAACATATAAAAAACCCGGTTTTTCCAAACAAACCGGGTTTTTGTAGTTTCATAAAGTGTAAATAATCAACTTTTATTTATTAAACTTGTTAATACTGTCTTTTTCTTCTATTTCCTCTTCCCCGTTTCCCTTCATCTAAATAAACATCTGGATCTGGTGCATAGTGAGGACACGATTTATCTTCTGGGCCATTAGGATACATTTTGCAGACAATCATATTGCCTTGGTAAAAGCGACATTGGATGCACTTTGGCATTTTGCGTTTGATTTTTGGCTTAATCATGAGAAATTTGAGCTAAAGTGCATTTTGGGAATAATCAATTTCGGAAACCTAACCCCTAACCCCTTCCCTGCGAGGGAAGGGGGATAAGAAAATAAGTTTTTTCAAAGCCTCTCTAATAAAAGAAGAGAGGTCAAAAATCTGTAAACTTTACCTCTAACTTTCCACAGCGAAATATAAAGGATCTATATCCCAATTAACCCAAGTTATCGCTTCTCTTGCGGATTCCATATTAGGAGGAACCCGTAAAACATGAGTATATCCGGTGCTGGGACAAATCATCTTCAGTAAAACTATCGGTTCCACATCAGCATCCGCATCAATTTTTATTAAGTCATATTCGTGCCAAGAATCTAATTGAATCGCTTGTAATTCCTCACAAATGCGGTTGTAACCAATAGCTTGAATTAAAATCCGACGCAATTCAGTATTTTTTTCTTCTAACAACCATCTTGCTTGCCATCGATCGGGATGCACTTTACCGTATTTTTCAGGTAAAGCAACCCCGCGATAGTAATATAAACCGTATCCGTCAGCGAACTGAATTGCAGCTTCCCCTTCAGCGTGGAGACGAGTTTCAGAATCTAAGGAAAATTTTGAAGGGCGATTACCTTCGGTAGAGCTTCGCTTAACGCATACAATACAAACGTCTTCAAAGGGAATAAACCATCCGCAATGTTCGAGGAGTTGGTTTAAGCAGTCGTACCATTGTTGCGTTTTATCGTCGAGGGTTATTTTTAGTAGCGATTGGTAGACTTCGATGAGGTAGATTTGGTGGATTATTTGTTCGGGGGTAATAATATTATTAAAGCTATTCCACGCTTCTAACATTTTTTTCAAGCTCGAATTATCTAGCACATTGAAGCCCAAACTTCGCACCGTAGAATATAGTAGTGAAGTTATTTCTCTAATCAATCTTGAGTTATTTAATTTGTTTGCAGCAAGTTCTTCTATTGATTCATTTTGGATCTTATTATTTAGCTGGTGAAAGAAATCTAATTGATGATGAAATATTAGCTTTGTGATTCTGATTGTTTCTCTATTTTTTTGTAAAATAAAAGACTTTCTACTCTGATTTGGTATATTATTTGATTTCAGTAAATTAACAATCTCTGTATACCAAGATTCATAATTACTTCTAAAAATGACTTTAGGTGTTTTTAGCCCAATACTATTGTAAGTTAAATTAACTGCTTCTATGGCTTTTTGACGATTTAAAGGTATAGATAAAAGATTTTGATATTTCTCAATTAAATGTGTTGGCAAAGCTAATCCAGAAATCGGATTACCAAATATTTTAATTTTTTTTATATTATTGACTGCTTGAAATAAATTCCAATTACTTATTTTATTATAACTAACATCAAAATCAAATAAGAGTTGCAAAGCTTCTAAAGGATTCAAATCTGTAATTTGATTATAAGCTACTGATAGCATATTAAGATTTTCTAAATGCTGAAGGGGACTTAAATCACTGATTTTGTTAAAGTCTAAATTTAATGAAACTATTTTTTGAAGTTTTTTTAGTGGAGCTAAATTGCTAATTTAATTCTCGTCTAAAGATAATTGCTGTAAATTTATTAATGATTTTAATGGACTGATATCGCTAATTTGATTAGTACACAAATCAAGCTGTTCAAGAGAAAATATCTTACTTAACGCTTTGATATCTATAATTTTATTATCTGCTAAATTTAAATTTGTTAATTGAGTTAGTTTATTTAGCGAAGTAATATCGCTAATCTGATTTTCAGAAAGATTTAGTTCAGTTAAATTAGTTAATGCTTTAAGCGGAGTAATATCGCTAATTTGATTTGCGCTAAGCTCTAAATCCGTCAGATTAGTAAGGCTTTGTAAAGGATTTAAATCGAAAATATTGTTACCTAAAAGCCATAAATGAGTTAAATTTTTAAGAGTTGCTAATGGACTCAAATCACTAATTTCGCAACACTCCAAATCTAATACTGTCTCATTAAGAAGCACCTTTTCAGCTTCTTCATAATCATCACAAGCAACATCTAACAACACCTCAACAGTATGTCTCGTCTCCGGTGGCAACTCATCCTTATGAAAACAAAATTCAGAAAAACTACTGTAATTAAAAGATTTATTTTGATTTAATTCAGACATATCAACGCACCACGAACAAAAATATCACAGTCAATAAAAATACCGCTGCTCATTCTTAACACATAGATAGAATATTGCCTCAGCGAACCTCCGCGCAAACCTCCGCGTACCTTTGCGTTGAAAATCAATTTTTTCATAAACAACAATTTCGCGTTATTCCTACAAATATGTAGAGACGTTGCAGTGCAACGTCTCCGTATGTTTTTATTTAAACTAGTAATTCGGAAAAATGCCATATACAGAAATTTCGCGTCATTTCGCTAAATCCGGAGACGTAGCACTGCTACGTCTCTACACGGTGACTGGTGGGTAATTTATGTTAATGCTTGCTGCAAAACGTCCCGATGTATCAAAGCCCTATCCGTAAAAAACTTAATTCTATCGTCCGAAAGTGCTTCCCCATTAGCAAAATGCTCAATCCAAGCCTTACCGATCGCATTGGCATCATCGGGTAATTCACCGATATCCCATCCCGGCATTTCTAATTCTTCCATCAACCGATTAATTTTAGGATCGTAACTCAACGCAAAACAACGACACCCTTCACTTGCCGCCATGATCAAGCTGTGCAAGCGCATTCCGATCGCCATTTCCACACCGCGATAAATACCTTTTAATATAGTAGGTTCTTCTACAGTGATAATTTTACTAACATCTTCGAGGGCTGGTTGAATTGCTTGAGCTATACTCAAATCTTTGCTTTTTTGAAACGGTATTAGTAAAATAAAAGATTGCGTAGCTTTCTGAAAATCCACTAAAGCCTTGGTTAAATTACCCAGTCGCGCTGGTGTAAGTTCGGGATGAGCGCGTAAAGTTACCGCAACTCTCGGTGCGGGAGTATCCCAAATACCGGGTATAGATTGAGATTCCAGCGCCCAAACTGGATCTGGTGCGAGAATGTGGGGAATTTCCCATTCATTTAGTAAAGCAGCAGAAACCCCATCGCGAACGCTTATTTTAGTACAGCCAGCGAAATTCTGACGCGCTAACCACTTAGTAGCATTACGTTTCAAAGGACCGATACCTTGCGCCCAAGCAACAGTTTTCATCCCTCTTTTTTGTGCGATCGCCATCAAACCAGTATAGTAAAATGGGCTAATAGCGCTAGTCGCATCTTGAATTAAACTACCACCACCCCAAACAAAAGCATCGCAAGAACTTAAAGCCTGCATTACCTTGTTAAAAGCCTTACGCTCGCAAGCTTCCACATTGTAACGCCGTTGAGTTTCCTCCGGATTGCCAGAAAGAACCACAGGAGTCACCGACGACGGAAGCATTTGTAAAAGCGTCGCCAACAAAGCCTCATCACCACCATTTCCTTGACCATAATACCCAGATAATAAAGCACGCATAATTATTTTGGATTTTAGATTTTAACAACGGATGTATTTGTTTTAGATTTTGGATTAAAAAATAAATATTGGCGTTGTTGAATAGAGCTATGAATTATATTTATTTACATTTTGTATTCAACGCAATTTTGT
Source organism: Rivularia sp. (in: cyanobacteria) (assembly GCA_965234645.1). Classification (GTDB taxonomy): domain Bacteria; phylum Cyanobacteriota; class Cyanobacteriia; order Cyanobacteriales; family Nostocaceae; genus Rivularia. The sequence goes on from OZ248344.1 coordinate 4,134,204, forward strand.
AGAGACGTAGCAGTGCTACGTCTTTAACAATGCGAAATCACGACGTCATATCTATCTCCACCTGACTGTATTTTGCACCAATTGCGACACACAACAAGATACTTCCGCGACAACTTTCATAAATATAAGGTTTTAAGAATCAGGAGTTACGAGTTATAAAAACCAATACAAGAGTAAAATAGCAGAATATTATTTACTAAAAAACTTCATACATACAGCCCGTGCAAGCGGACTTTGTTTGTGTAGAAGTGGTTTCAACCGCCAGCTTTGATAATAACCGTATGCCTTATAAATAACTCCTAACTCCTCACTCTTAACTCCTAACTTTATTTATGCACGCACTTTCAATTCCCACTTGGATAATTCACGTTTCCAGCGTTATAGAATGGATCGCCGCGATATGGTTAATCTGGAAATACGGCGAAGTCATAGGTAATCCTGCTTGGGGGGCTTTGTCTTTCGGTATGTTACCAGCATTAGTCAGCGCCATGTGTGCTTGTACCTGGCACTTTTTCGAGAATTCCGAATCTCTCGAATGGCTCGTAACACTGCAAGCCAGCATGACAGTAATTGGTAACTTTACCCTATTCGCAGCAGCTTGGTGGATATATCGTTCCACAAAAAATAGCGATACAGATAATCCCGCGTCCGCAAAAGCTGTAAAATCAGAATAATTATGAAATTGGGCATGGGGAAGAGGTCTGCATGTCAAAGGTCAAAGGTGTAATAACTCTTAACTCCTAACTGTTCACTGCTCACTGCTCACTGCTCACTGCTCACTCCCTACTCCTAACTATTGAAAATGATTTCCAAAGAAACCCTATTCGCCTTATCATTATTTCCCTACTTAGGTTTCTTGTGGTTTATCACTCGTACCCCCGAAACCCCAAAATTAGCTTTGTATGGATTTTACGCACTCCTTCTTTTTGTTGCCGTCACCATTCCAGCAGGTATTTACTCCCAAGTACATTACGGTAAATCCCTAGCAAACGTCGATTGGTTACACGGAAGCGCAGAAGTATTTTTAACACTGTCAAATATTTTAGTTGTAATAGGCTTTCGTCAAGCAATAATTGATAGGTTAAAGGTTAAAGGTTAAAGGTTAAAGGTTATGCTTTTAATTAAAACTCCTAACTCCTAACTCCTAACTCCTAACTCTTAACTCCTAACTCCTAACTCCTAACTCCTAACTCCTAACTTTAAAAATGCAAGTAATTCCAGCGATAGATTTATTAAAAGGTCGTTGCGTGCGACTTTATCAAGGAGATTACGATCGCTCCGAAGTATTCAGCGAAAATCCTGTTGATATTGCCAAAAAATGGGTTGAACAAGGTGCGACGAGGTTACACGTTGTCGATTTAGATGGCGCAAAAGCCGGTGAAGTTGTCAATTTGTCCGCAATTGAAACTATTGTAAATGCAGTTTCGGTACCTGTAGAAGTTGGTGGCGGATTGCGTAGTCGTGAAAGCGTACAACAACTATTTAATATTGGTGTGGAGTGGGCAATTTTGGGAACGGTTGCTGTTGAACAACCTCAATTAGTCCAACAACTTGCTGAAGAATTTCCTCAAAAAATCATCGTTGGTATTGATGCTCGTAACGGTAAAGTTGCAACTCGCGGATGGTTGGAAACTTCATCCGTTTTAGCGACGCAACTCGCGGTACAAATGCAAGAATTGGGAGCAGCAGAGATAATTTACACTGATATTCACCGCGATGGTACTCTGGGCGGACCTAATTTAGACGCTTTACGGGAACTGGCTGCTGTTATTGATATTCCCATTATTGCTTCTGGTGGAGTTAGTTCGGTGACAGATTTATTAAGTTTGTTAGCTTTGGAACCCCAAGGTGTAACTGGTGCGATCGTTGGACGTGCTTTGTATACTGAGGATATTTCTCTTCGTGAAGCAGTACGAGCAGTAGGTGATGGGCGTATTCAAGATATACCACCTCATGGTTTTTCAACTTTCGCTTAATAACTATATAGTTTTTTATTTAGTAATTTTCAGCAACCCGTTTTTTATAAAAAGCGGGTTTCTTAATATTTATAGGATGTTTAAAAAATATTGTACTTGAACTCCAACTCTCGAAAACCTAACCTCCCAACCCCTTCCCTACAAAGAAAGCAAAGCAATACTTAAAAGTTATCTCCGCATCTAAAGAGGTTCGGAATATACAAATAAAAAAAATAATTCATTAATTTTCCGGATTCATAATTATTGCTACTGTATTCAAAGTCGTAGGGAATTACTTCTACACAGCGCGTTTTAATCAAAGCTCGCATTAAATTATAAATAAATATATATCCCGGCATCGGTTTTTAAAAACCTTGAATATAAATATTTAGAATTTTAAGATATTGGGTTTCCTATTCAGAGAGGCTGTAAATGCGTCTCTGTTTTCGTCTCTAGATGTAATTAAATTAAAAAAAATAATTACGCTTTCTGGAATCAAATCAAAGCCAATGTAGTCAAATATAGAGACAACGAAAACCACACAAACCAAAAGGATAAAAATTATGACTTGGGCAAGAAAAAGAAAAAAAGTTCCCTCCGATTACGGTAGACCACCAAAAAGAAGAGAAATCGGTTTTGCACAGTATGTAAGTGATTGGAAACAAGCAAAAACAACTAATAACAACAATCAAGCCTAATTAATTATATAAACATATTAATACTAATGTAGAGACGTAATATATTACGTCTCTTCTTGCTGTTAAATTACGTCTCCTTCTGTTAATTTACGTCTCTTCCCGTTTAATTACGAATAAATCAGAAACCCGGTATCTCCAAGATACCGGGTTTCTCTTCTCCCAATCACCAATTACCAATGCCCATTCACCGTAGGTGGGAGGTAGCCCAATGCCCTATTCCCTATTCCTAATTTATTTATTTTTCATCGGACTTTTAGCTTGTTCCAAAGCAATTTCTTTTATAGCTTGATATGAATTAACGTTTGCAGAACCCTCAATAGCTTTAACAGCTAAATCCTGTACTTGCTTCAACGCTGAATCAAGCTGTTTAGAAAGGCTTTGAACTCTTGTTTCTTGATTGGTAATTGTCTGTTCTAAAGACTGTATTCTTTGTTCGTAGTAAGCTTTTTGTCCTTCTACTTCTTTACCAAGTAAATTGGCTTTGATTTTAGCTTGATAATGAGCTATTCCTTTACCTTCTTCTATCGCTTTTCTAATAGCTGCTTCTTTTTGCTGAGGAAAAGCTTCTACTCTAACTTTTAATTCCTCAAATATTTTTTCTTGTTCCGAAATTGTTTTTTCTCTTTCGTTCCACTGTTTTTCAGTTTCTTGCTGAAATTCATCTAAATCTCTATACAATTCTTTCTGCTGCTGTTCGTATTCGTCTACTTCTATATTACGTTGCCGTTCTAGATCGTACTTATATGTCGAAGTATCCCGCTGACGATTTTTATTTAAATTTTCATTTCTTTCTTTAATGTTACGCTGATATTCCTCTTGTTCTTTTTGCCAAGCTTCTTTTAATTCTTGTATTTCTTGATTTAATGTTTGGGAAACTTGTTCAAATTCTTCTTGATAAGCCGAGTTATTTTCTTCGTAGCTTTGAATCAAATTATCTAAAGTATCGTCAGCAATTTCTAAATCGTGCAGTTGCTGTAGTTGCTCTAATTGTTCTTCTACAATTTGTTTAATTTCTGCTAATCTTGATGCTTTTGTAGTCAGTTGTTCTGATAGTTCATTTGCAGCGCTACCGAAGCCTAACTGAATTCTTGCTAAACTTTCAATAGTAAAATTCATTTTTTGCTGCACTTTAGAATATTGAGTTACAGGTGTTTTGTCAACTGTTTTAAAATTATCTGCTTTCACAGAATTGCTAGCTTTAACAAGTTTATCTACTTGCGATTTCAGTTCTAATCTTTCTTTCGTCAACTCATCGTAAGCTTCTAGAATTTCGTTTTTGGTATTTCTTTGATTAATTTTATTTGCAGACATAATAATACTCCAAAAAAAATGTGTAGTTTGAATCTTTGTTGCGGTGAACGTAAAAAACGTAGAAGCTTCTTAATTTATTAATGGTAAATTATATCTGCTTCTAAATCTCCGCTTCCTAATACCCGATGCCCAATGCCCTATGCCCAATTTACTATTTAGCAGAACTTCCAAAAGCTTTCATCGCTAAATCTTGTGCTTGCTTCAAGGTTGCTTGTAATTGATTGGAAATACTTTCAATCTGCGCGTTTTGTCTTTCAATAGTCTGCTCTAAAGATTGAATTTTTAAATCGTAGCTTTGCTTGCTACCTTCCCATTCTTTCTCGAATAAATCGGCTTCAACTTTGGCTTTACCAGAAGTATCTTTAATTGCGTCTTCTCTATATTTTTTAACTGCTGTATCTAACTCAGCCGGAAAAGTTGCTACTTTTTGTTGATATTCTTCTAATAAACGTTGACGCTGTTGATTAATTCTTTCTCTTTCTACCCAGTCTTTTTCTTTCTCGCGAGTAGCTTGTTGTAGTTCCCTTTCCAATTGACGCTTTGTTTCTTGGTAGCTATCTTGGTTAATTTTTCGCGAATCTTCTAACTTATATTGATACTCTTCTGCTTCTTTTTCGCGATTCTTAGCTAATAATTCGTTGTATGCTTCTTCAGATAAAGCAAATTTAGCTTGTTCTTTTTCCCACTCTTTGAGTATTTGCTGCTTCTCTTTTTCTAATGCTTCTCTTTTCTTAGTAATATCTGCTTCTATTTTTATTAAATTCTCTTGATGCTCTTGAGTTAAAACATCCAGAGTATCTGCAACAACCCTTATTTTCTGTAATTCCTGCAAATAGCGAGTTTCAACCTCTATTGCCCGGTTTAACTCGTCTAACTTGCAGTTTTGATTAGCCAGCTTTTCGGAAAGCTCGTTAACGATGGTACCAAACTCTAACTGTAAATCGGCTAAACCTTTGACAATCCCATCAACGGTATATGCCGAAGCTGCCGCCAAAATTTCCTTGTCTTTTTCCTTTTCGGCTTCCTCCTGCTTAGTAGCAATTTTTGAATCTAACTTTTGCTTTTCTGCAAGAATTTGCTCGAATGCTTGCATCAATCGTTGCTTGCTATCCTTTGCTGCAACTGTATTCACCCTTCGACTCCTTTTAAGTATGTTTAATGATTTCCTTCTAACAGACATCACAAAGACATACTCCTTGCTGTTTATCAGTGTAGCCTTTTAGACATAATCCTTAGCGCGGTGGAAATACCGAAATAGTTCCGCCACTTACCTCAAGAAGGCTCCTCTAAGTACAACGGCTGGAGATTGTCTTGTCCGAAAGTATTTTGAAATCTGGACTTTTGAGTACAAGTGTACTATATTTATAGTAGTTGAGTAAAATTACTTTTGTCAAGAACTAATCCGAATATGTCGTAAAACTACAAAAAAAAGTTAAGCAGTCGCTAGTTTTTAACTGCTTTTTACGGTAGTGTTTTATAATAAAGTTGCCGCTGTTACATATGTTACATTTTTTTTAAAGAAGAAATAACTGCGCTCCGAACGACGTAAATTTACTCAAAACGTACCACTAAACAGTCACAAGGAAAATCCTCGTATTTTTGTAAGTCAATGTATACAAACGAATCCACGAAGTATGCTCGCGCGGCTGACATCGGACAAAAAAATCGTGTTCTGATAGTAGAGGATGAAGAATTAATCAGGGAAATGCTGGTTTTGGCATTGGAAGAAGAAGGCTATGAGGTAGAAACCGCAATTAACGGACGTTTAGCCATAGAACAACTCCAAAGCGTTGAAGCAAACAATGAGGTTAATTTCGATTTAGTTATTTTAGATTTGATGTTGCCTCAAATTAATGGGTTAGATATTTGTCGCTTAGTGCGCCATCAAGGAAACCCAGTACCAATTTTAATGCTGAGTGCCAAAGGTAGCGAAACCGATCGCGTTTTAGGATTAGAGGTGGGAGCGGATGACTACCTGACTAAACCCTTTAGTATGAGGGAGTTGGTCGCACGTTGTCGAGCTTTATTGCGCCGTCAGCGCCTCAGTACAACTACTGAACCACTAGTTTTGAATTATAAAGAAATTACTTTATATCCTCAAGAATGCCGCGTATTAGTCCGTGACGAGGAAGTAAACTTATCGCCTAAAGAATTCCGTTTACTGGAACTATTTATGAGTTACACTCGCCGCGTATGGTCGCGAGAGCAGTTGCTCGACCAAGTTTGGGGACCAGACTTTGTTGGAGATAGCAAAACTGTGGACGTTCACATCCGCTGGTTACGAGAAAAGTTAGAGCAAGAGCCTTCCCGCCCGGAATATATTGTTACAGTTCGGGGTTTCGGGTATCGCTTTGGATAATTGTTCGTTATCATTATCCTTTATCCCAAAACAACTAACGATTTGTGATGCTGTTACTGGGAATTTTTATCGGTTTAGGGTTAAGCATCTGTTTGTGGATCTGGTATTCGATACAGTTCCACCGCTACTTCGGACGTTTAGACTATTCTAAGAGGAAATCTTTCCTTGTTGGATGGCGGTATAAGTTTGCCAGACTAAAACAACAGCAGCAATGCTTAGAGCAAGAACTGCTTTCATTACAAAATGTGTTGGAACTCGCACCTCTAGGGTATTTACAAGTTGACGAAGAAAATCAATTACTTTGGTGCAACAAAAGCGCCCGTCAAATCTTGTCCTTGGAGAAATGGCAACCCGGACAAGTACGCTTGTTACTAGAGGTAGTGCGTTCTTACGAACTCGACCGTTTAATCGAAAAAACTCGCGATCGCCATTCTTCTCAAGAGAGGGAGTGGGTGTTTCACCCCTCTTGTGAGAATGCTGAAGCGATGTTAGAACAGAAATCTGTGGTTTTGCGAGCTACCGGCTTGCCTTTACCCCAGGGTCAAGTAGGAGTATTTCTGGAGAATCGTCAGCAGCTATTGGAAATGAGCCAAGCCCGCGATCGCGCTTTTTCAGACTTAGCCCACGAACTCAGAACGCCATTGACTTCGATTCGTTTGGTTGTGGAAACTTTACAAGACCGTATAGATCCACCTTTTAATCGTTGGATTATCCGCCTTCTCAAGGAAGTTGACCGACTGATTGAGCTAGTACAAAGTTGGCTTGACTTAACTCGACTTGAAACAAACCCCGCGACTCAGTTAAATTGTCAGCCTTTGGAAATAAAAGATTTAATAAACTCGGTTTGGGAAAGTTTGGAACTAATCGCGCAGCGCCAAAAAGTTCAACTTGCCCTCACTGGCATTGATAATGCATGGATTAATGCCGATAAATCCCGACTTCATCAAGTTTTTTTCAATTTACTTCACAACAGTATTAAATACAGTCCTCCTTACGGAGTCATCCGGGTGGAAGCCAATGTTAATCTACCCTTAGATAATAATAAAAATAGAAGCGATCCTGATAGCCCATTACTCGAAATCAATATTATAGATTGCGGCGTAGGTTTTGCTCGAGAAGATTTACCCTACATATTTCAGAGATTTTACCGAGGAGATAAAGCACGTTCTCGCTCTATAAAAGGAGAGGGAGATTCAACTTTGGATGGAAGCGGCTTAGGATTGGCTATTGTTCATGAAATTTTAACCGCTCACGGGGGAACTATCAAAGCTATGAATCATCCACAAACAGGTGGTGCTTGGCTACAAATTCACCTCCCTGGGGTGATGGCAAAATCGGTAACTCAAGATTATATTTAAGAAAATCACTTCATGTTTGAAACTGCAAGCGTGAAAGCTATCCTAACTCGTCCTAATTTTGCAAGACCTCAACTAGCACGCGACATCAGGCGGTTAGAAAGGGATATTTTGCGTATGGGTGCTTTGGTAGAACAATCTTTTCGCCTCTCGCACCAAGCATTGTTTGCACCTGATTTATCAGTTGTGGAGCAACTGCCTTTATTGGAACAGAAAATAGACCGATATTATAAAGAAATCGAATCGGAATGCACGGCGATTATGACGGTGCATTCTCCGACAGAGCAAGATTTGCGTTGTTTAAGTGCTTTTATGCAGCTAGTGCGCGATTTAGAACGCATTGGCGATTATGCTGAAGATTTAAGCGAAATAGCTGTAAAACTCTTTCCCTACGAGCCTCATTCCTGCATACCAGAAGTGGCGGTAATGTCTCGCCACGCTCAAGCGATGTTAGCAACTAGCTTGGGAGCGTTAGCTGATTTGGATGAAATTGGTGCAAATAGCATAAAATCACTCGATGATGCTGTAGATGAAGCTTATGAAAGAGTTTACGATATTTTAACAAATCAGCGAGATGTCCAAGGCTCAGTAGAACCGATTGTACTGTTAGCGTTAGCAATTCGTTGTTTAGAACGGATGGCAGATCACGCAACTAACATTGGTAAGAGAGTGGCATATATTGTTACAGGGCAGCGTTCTTAATTTTTTCTTTATAATTTCAAGATTGCTTTATCGTCAAAAGTAGACTGAAAAATTCCAATTATCAATTGCTGTTATAAATAATTTTTCTCCCAAATCTTGGATATAGGGAGGAATCATATTTAAAAATCTCTTTTTCCTAGAAATCCCTTTTTGCAAACGGGGATGGGGAGGAAGAGATTTTTTGATGTTTGGATTTGCTAGCGTAAAGTTATTTTTCCTTTTTCGGGAAGCTTGTAGAGAGGCTCATAGTATCGCGTCCCGGAGCGGGTTGCAATGATAAACAAATCCATAAAAATTAATTGCAATGAAATATTAGTATTCCACCACATTAAATATGATGGATAACACATTCGTAGTGCGAGCATCTTGCTCGCTGGTTGCTTTTAGCTGGCTGGTTGCTTTTAGCTGGCTGGTTGCTTTTAGCTGGCTGGTTGCTTTTAGCTGGCTGGTTGCTTTTAGCTGGCTGGTTGCTTTTAGCTGGCTGGTTGCTTTTAGCTGGCTGGTTGCTTTTAGCTGGCTGGTTGTAACGAGCGAGCGAGACGCTCGCACTACGAATATATTACCTCTCATAACTTGTGGCTCTGTACTAATAGTCCATTTTATTAATTCCAACGGTTTGTAAAGACGTAGCACAGAATAGTCTCCCGACATTTACGAAAAAACGAACCCATAAAAAATTATGCAATCGAATACTTTGTAGTCCACCAAATTAATGAAAGCGCGTTAACACATTCGTAGTGCGAGCATCTTGCTCGCTAATTGTCCCTAACCCCAAAGCGATCTTATTATGCCTAAAGTGCGAGACGTTCCCACTCCGTTGAATTCTTATAACTTATGAGTACTATTTCCATAACCACTTTCAAATATAAGCATTTAGATGGATTTAGTATGACTATTTTCTTGTCCATAATCAAAATCGTAGCGAGCCTTTAACTTGAATACAGCACTCGAAGAATAATCGATGCTGTTGAATTGAAACTCAAAAACACGCAAAGGGAATAGTCAAAAATTAAACATTATAAATTACATCTTGACTTATTAATATAAATAATGAAGTGATATATACTACATAAATATGCTTTTAATATAAGAATAAATACTACTTCTAAAACAACAAAAGAATCACAAACGACAATTAGATTATATTTCCTGAAAAGCTTATTATACCTAGATTATTTGTCTCTAAAGAAAACAAATAAAAGATGAAAAATATTTGACACTTTGAAGAATCATCTGTTTAAATAGACACAACTTTCTCAGCAATATACAGGGTGAATTTACTGGAAATCTTGCGAGTGAGAAAGAAAAAAAGGCACTAATAAAGCTTTGTAAACTAATTTACTTTTTACAAAATGCTTACCTATTCTTAAACTTTCACCCTTAAAGTAACAAAGGCAATATAAAATTGTTTTCTATCTAACCAAAAATGCTGGTGTAATAAAAAACAGATGAGTATCAAACGTCGTGATTTTTTGCTGTTAATGGGAGGAAGTGCGGGTGCGGTAGCACTAAGTTCGCTGTCAGGGTGCGATACAAAACCAACAGTGCAGCCGAATACGCCACAAAACAAGGCGTTATCCGTATTTAATCCCGTAAAAAGTCCCATTCCATTACAAAATGCTGGGTTTACCCCAGAACAACAGCAAGAAGCTTACCGCAACTATGAAGTAGTTGATGATTTGGTATTACCAAATGGTTTTGAGTACCAAGTTATTGCTGCTTGGGGCGATAAAGTCGGCGATTCCCGATTTGGTTACAACAATGATTACTTATCGTTTGTACCAACTGGGGAAAACGAAGGATATCTCTCAATTAACTTTGAATACATTAGCGCTATCCCTTGGATGCAAACTTACGAACAGGTGTTAGGGAAATCATTACCTTTTGATGAGGTGATAACCCAGATAAACTCCGATTCTCAAGGGAAAGGTGAGGTAAATGCTTATGCTTTAAAAGAAGATGACCCGTTGAAAGCTAAAATACGGGAAATTAGTTCCGAAGCATTATTAGATCAGGGATTAGGCATTATCTCAATTCGCAAAAATGCGGATGGAAAATGGGAACGTACTAACAGTAATGTAGATAGACGTATTACTGGGATTTCCGGTTTACAAGATGGACGTTACCTTAAAGCAACAGGTCCTAGTGTAGCGATATTTCGCAAACAGCAAGGACTCGGCTACACCGACAAACTTGGCGATCGCATAATTGGTTCTTTTGCGAATTGCGCCGGTGGAACCACACCTTGGGGAACGGTATTAAGTGCTGAAGAAAACTTTCAGGCTCAGGTACCCGAACCAGTGTATGCTGATGGAACGTCTTTCGAGCCAGAAAAAGTTCCTTTTTTATTAGGTAATGGAGACTTGTATGGTCAGGGTAACGTTTTTGGACTCGCTGGGAATAAATACGGTTGGATAGTAGAAGTAGATCCGGCTAACCCCAATGATTACGGCACAAAACATACTTGGTTGGGACGCTACCACCATGAAGCAGTAGGCGTTCGTGTCGAAGCAGGAAAACCTCTAGCATTTTATTCAGGGTGCGATCGAAGAGGCGGACACGTTTATAAATTCGTTAGTCGGGATAAAGTTTCCAACCCCAAAGACAAAGCAAATTCTCAGCTTCTTTCTACGGGAATGCTTTACGCAGCCAAATTCGATTCTAACGGTACGGGTAGCTGGATACCTTTAAATGCAGATACTCCGATAAATCCACAGCTTCCGAGCAATATCGCCGGAAAACTAATTCATCTACCATTAGGCTCGCGATCGCCAGGGGAAAAGCGAACGCTGTTTGAAGTTCCAACACCGATTCAAGGCAATTATTTAGCAGCATCAAAAGATGAAGAAATTGCTAAATATAAGCAGCAATTCCAAAAAATCGGCGATTTATATGTAGGTAACGCCGAAGAAAAGCAGGGTGCAATATTGATTGACGCGCATTACGCCGCTAATGCCGCAGGTGCAACTTGTACGGCTCGTCCGGAGGATACCGAAATTGCACCGAATGGAGATTTGTATATTAGCTTTACCTCTGGTTCTCCTGGTGATGACGGCGGTCCCGATAGCAGAATTTTCAAAGGTCCCAACGGTGAAGTAGGCTATGAGTATGGATGGGTAATGCGTCTTATAGAAGACCGCAATAACCCAGCAGCCAAATCTTTTAAATGGGAAATGCTTGCTACTGGTGGCGAACCTTCAAGCGGTGGAATGGGTTTTGCAAACCCCGACAACCTGCTGCTAGATAAAGGTGGAAATGTATGGATGGTAACGGATGTTTCAACATCCAAACTAAATAACGCCGTCAAAAATCGTACTGATGACGCAGGAAAAACTGCAAATATATCCGGATTATTTGGTAATAATACTATTTGGTATATTCCCACTTCCGGCGAAAATGCAGGTGAAGCCATGTTATTTGGTATCGGACCGATGGAGTGCGAAACAACTGGACCTTGTTTTACACCCGACGAGCAAACCATGTTTCTTTCCATTCAGCATCCTGGAGAAGCCAACGGTACTCGCTTTAAAAACGCCTCGGAAAGTCGAGATTATCTAGTTTATAGCACCACGGGAGAAGAATTTACGCAAACTCGTAAAGTCCCCATTGGTTCTAACTGGCCCTCGAAAACGAGCGATGCTCCTCCTAAACCTGCGGTGATTTATATCACCAAAACTTCAGTTACCTAGTTGCAAATTATTCTCAGCTGTTTTAGAATAGCTTCTAATGTTATTCAGGATACCGCAGATTTGTTTTTTTTGAGAGAATTTCGCAATTAAAAATAAAGGTAATTTAACGTTCTCATAAACACAAAGTAGCGAATTTACGTAATAATGGGAACTGTTATGCCTAATCCAAAGTGGCTAATTATACTTTAGTTTTCTTATATTATCACTGCTAACTACTTGTAGCTTTCCGATAAGACCTATCGAGACAGCAGCAGTATTTTTCTCAGGGGACATACAAGTGGATGAATCAAATCTTCATCACATAGTTATCTATAAATTAGCAGAGTTTCTTAAGACAGTTCATCTACCTTTTGGCTGAGCCAAAAAAAATCTATCTAACAGAAGATAGAGCAAAATAAAAATCGCTAAATTAATGAGTTAGATCGTAATTAGATTTGACCATGTTTTACAGGGTGATGGCAAATCTACTCGATACCTTTGACCGCTTTTAAATCAAGCAAACACAAACAACAAACCACGACTAGGAACTTTCCATAATGTATTCGACAAATCGCCCTGCAAACAATAGTTTTTCGCAAAATCAAAATACTAATAATAGTACTGGCACTTCGCTGCCACAAAGACTATTTACCCGTCGTGAAGTCATTCCGCCACGTAACGACGTACTATGGCGGATTGAGCGGGGAGCAGTTCGGACATTAACCTGGAGTGAAGATGGGGCATTTATCACTCTAGGCTACTGGGGTCCGGGAGATTTGGTTGGCTATCCACTTTCTTGCGTTAAGCCTTACCAAATCGAATGTCTGACCAGCGTTGAAGTAAGTGTTCTACCACCTCAAATGTGGCATCAAGACGTTGAAGCCTTGGTTTCTCACATTCAACAGTCAGAAGAGTTATTAAGTATAGTACATCGTAAGCCAATTTCGCTACGTTTGTGGCAATTTTTGGTATGGTTGGGTGAAAAGTTTGGTCGTGAAGTAGAACAAGGTAGACTGATCGACCTCAACGTTACCCATCAAGAGATGGCAGAAGTATTAAATACAACACGTGTTACTGTAACTCGTTTATTGCAACAGTTTGAAGACGAACAGAATATAGTACGTCACAAACGTCGGATCATTCTACGTTTACCTAATCAAGACGGTAGAAAATAATCACAATGTTAAGTGGTTAACACTGTTAACCACTTAACAGTTTTCTGATAGAATTAGCTTGTTTGTTCATAAGTAAAATCCCTTAAATGAATCTTAACATTAGATTTAAATCTAATAAGTAGATTTGAATTTAAGGGTGAACTTATGATTTTATTAACAAGAATAATTGTATCGGTGTGAGCGAGAAGATGAGAAAATCTATTTGGAATACTCTGAAACTAAGTCCAGCGATTGCAGCAGCTACATTTTTTGCTGCTAATAGTGCAATAGCAGAGGAAGTTAACCAAGAAGTAACACCTGTTGCTGAGTTATCTGAAGAAAGTAACTCGATGGCTCAGGTGACATCAGTATCCCAGTTTTCCGATGTACAGCCAACAGATTGGGCATTTCAAGCACTGCAATCATTGGTAGAGCGTTACGGTTGTATTGCAGGTTATCCTAACGGCACGTATCGCGGGAATCGGGCTTTAACTCGTTATGAATTCGCCGCAGGTTTGAATGCTTGTTTGGATAGAGTTAACGAATTAATTGCAACCGCGACAGCAGATATTATTAGTAGAGAAGATTTAGCAACTTTACGACGTTTGCAAGAGGAATTTAGTGCAGAATTAGCTACCTTGCGCGGTAGGGTAGATGCATTAGAAGCTCGTACTGCTGAAATAGAATCAAATCAATTTTCGACCACTACTAAATTAAATGGTGAAGTAATATTTGCTTTCGCTGATGCTTTTGGCGAGGCTATTGGTGGTACAGACTTAGAAAGTGATGCAGACAACACTACCTTTACCGATCGGGTACGTTTAAATTTTGATTCTAGTTTTACCGGAAAGGACAAATTAAGAGTCCGCCTGCAAGCTCGAAATGTTACAAGATATGGTACAAGCGTAACTGGTACTAATATGACCCGTCTGGGCTTTGACGGTGAAGATGGTAACGACTTTACAATTAACGAATTATGGTACGAATTTCCACTCAGCGATGCTCTACGAGTAAAAGTTGATGCCGTTGATGCCGAATTGAACGATAATATAGATGTCTTTAACCCCGCTTTTGAAAGCAGTGGTAGTGGTGCTATTTCTCGGTACGGACGTTTTAGCCCTATATACCGTCAAGGTGGTGGTGCTGGTTTAACTTTAACCTTCGCTCCCAAATCCCCTATCAGCGCATCTGTAGCTTACTTAGCTGACACTAACAGCAACCCAGGATCGGGTACGGGAGTTTTTGAGGGTAATTTTACAGCCGTCGGTCAAGTTTCTTTCAAACCAAGTAAAGCCTTTGGTGTTGGTTTGACTTACGCTCGTAGATACCAAAATAATGAAGGTGGCGTTAACTTATTTAGTTCTACAGGTAGCGTTCTTGCGAATCAACCCTTTGGTGATATTGCAACTACCAGCAATAACTACGGCGTACAAGCATTAATAAGCCCCACTTCTAAGATAGCTCTTTCAGGTTGGGCTGGTTATACAGAAGCAAATGCCAAAGCCGGAATAGATCAAGGTTCTGATGCAGAAATGTTCTATTGGGCAGCCGCGTTGGCTTTCAGAGACATCGGTGCTAAAGGTAGTACCCTTGGTGTGATCTTTGGTCAGCCACCTAAAGTGACTGATAATAATGGTAGTCTTGGAGAAGACGATGATACTTCTTATCACCTAGAGGGACTTTACAAATTACCCATCAATGATAATATTGCCATCACTCCGGGCATATTAGTTATCTTCAATCCAGAACACAATGACGGTAACGACACCATTTATGTCGGTACGCTGCGTACTACTTTCAAATTCTAAGATGGTTTTAGCAATTTAATAAAATGCTTATAAGTTAGATGGAGCCTGCAAAAGCAGGCTTTTTTTTTAGGATTAACTAGTTCCCATCCAGCTGGGAACACATTTCAAGAGTCTCTGGCTCGTTAGATATACGCAGCGGAGGCAGAGCCTCCTAAACTGTATTCCCAGGTGGAACCTGGGAACAAGTTACTTGGAAATTAAAAAAATTTCTCTAAGTCAAAGCGTCTGTAGTCTTCAAACAGCCAAGTAATAAAATAAGCCTACGGTAATAGAGGCTTTTTCTTCTCTATGCCTTGAGTAGAATTACCGTGCAATGTCATGCTGATACAATATTCAACAAATTCATAAGTAAAACACGTAAATTGCAGCTCTCACTTATGATTTAATGTTTCGATATCGGTATTGCAAGCAACAATTATCAAATCAGATGAAAAAACTGTTTAAGAATCTTCTCCAAATTAGTCCGGTGCTGACAGTAGCTTCATTTGTTGCTGCAAATCCTGTATTAGCAGCAGAAGAGCAGCTTACAAATGTTGCCGAATTATCAGAAGAAGCACCTATGAGTCAGGTAACGTCAGTATCGCAGTTTTCTGACGTACAGCCGACAGATTGGGCGTTTCGAGCATTGCAATCTTTAGTGGAGCGCTATGGTTGTATTGCTGGTTATCCCAATGGGACTTATGGCGGTAATCGCGCCATGACACGTTATGAATTTGCCGCTGGATTAAATGCTTGCTTGAACAGAATAAACGAGCCGATCGCCACAGCATCGACAAATATAGTATCCAGAGAAGATTTAATCGCTTTACAAAGATTACAGTCAGAATTTGGTCCAGAATTGGCAACTTTGCGCGGTAGGGTTGATGCACTCGAAGCAAGTACCGCTCAATTAGAAGCCAATCAATTTTCTACTACTACCAAACTCCAAGGTCGAGCGATATTTAACTTTTCTAATGCTTTTGGCGACCAAAGAGAAGATAATGATACAAACCCAAATAACAATGGCGACCTTGAAAGTAATACCACTTTCTCCGATCGCATCCGCCTAAATTTAAACAGCAGCTTTACTGGTACAGACGAGTTGCAGATTCGTTTGAATGCTGGCAATATCACTAGATACAATCGTCAATTTGATAATAGCGGTATCACGGGTACCGACATGACTCGTCTTTCATTTGATAATGTTTTTGGTGAAGGTAATAACAATGTTGGTCTGGATAAACTCAGTTATGCTTTCAACTTGGGCAAAGCATTGCGGGTAAAAGTTGACGCTACTAACGCTGAATTATTTCGTAACGTTAACACCTTCAACCCCAATTTTGAGGACAGCGGAACGGGTTCAATATCCCGCTACGGACGTTTTAGCCCCATTTATCGTCAAGGTGCAGGTGGTGCTGGTTTAACCGTAACTGCTAATCCTCAAGGAAAAATTAAATTCACTGGTGCTTATTTAGGACGCGAACCGAGCGATCCAAACGATCCAAACGGAGTTTTCAATGGTGCTAATAGTGTTTTCGGTCAGGTAGACTTCGAGCCTTCTAAATCTTTTAACATTGGTGTAAGCTACGCCCGTACTTATCGTAATACAGGTGGATCGAATCAGTAAATTTATTTAGAAGTACGGGTAGCAGATTTGTTGACGACCCATTCGGTAATGTAGCGACTACAGCTAATAACTACAGCGTACAAGCGAACTTCCGACCCAGTTCTAAATTAAGCGTTGGCGGTTGGGCTGGTTATATTACTGCTACAGCTTTGAACGGACCAAATGATGGTGCAGATGCAGATATATTCTACTGGGCTGCAAATTTGGGTATAAGGGACTTTGGGACAAAAAATAGTCTTTTAGGTATTATCTTCGGTCAACCACCAAAAGTTACCAGTAACGATGTCAACGATCGCGAAGATATAGATACTTCATATCATTTGGAAGCTCTTTACAGGCTGCAATTAAACGATAATGTTTCGGTAACACCGGGATTATTAGTTATCTTCAATCCAGAACACAACGATAATAACGATACTATTTATGTCGGTACCTTGCGTACTACTTTTAGTTTCTAGAGAGAGCGATCGCACTCAGAAAAACGAACCCGGTATCTTGAAGATATCGGGTTTTTGAGTATGTTTGTTTTTAATAAGAATAAATGTTAAGTTACCGAATGCTTAACCCAACCGATCTAAAAATTTAATATTTATTGTGATAAAAGATACAAAAAAAAGCAAATAAGTCTGCTATAAAACTTTAAATAGCTCGCGAACGCTAATATATCTAAAAACTACTATTTTCGTATCATAAATAGATAAAAAAAGAATAAATCTGGAAAAGGTGTATTGGTTTACTTGTTTTAACTACCAGTATTGCCCTTTAATCTACTACAACAGCTACCAGTAAATATTCGGAAACGATAAAACGAATAATTTGACGGTGGTTAAAACGGTAGGTGTGAGTGAGAGAAAAAATGACAAAGCTTTTGTGGAACGTTTTCAAACTAAGTCCAGTAGTTATTGCTGCAACGTTTTTCGCTGCTAACGGCGCATTCGCTGGTGAAGTAACCGAAAAAAACACTTCTGTTGCCGAACTATCTGAAGATAGCAACATCGGTCAGGTAACATCCGTTTCTCAGTTTTCCGACGTACAGCCCACCGATTGGGCATTTCAAGCATTGCAATCTTTAGTTGAGCGCTACGGCTGTATTGCTGGTTATCCTAACGGAACTTTCCGTGGAAACCGCGCTTTAACTCGTTACGAATTCGCGGCTGGTTTGAACGCTTGTTTGGATCGCGTTAACGAATTAATTGCGATCGCAACCGAGCAAGTTGGTTCGGGTGATTTGCAAACCTTGAAGCGCTTGCAAGAAGAGTACGGTGCTGAATTGGCTACTCTACGCGGTCGTGTAGATGGTTTGGAGTCCCGCGCTGCTGAATTGGAAGCTAACCAGTTCTCTACAACTACCAAGTTGAATGGTGAAGCTGTAATTGCAACTTCTGCTGCATTTGGCAATGAAAAAGCTGATGGTAGCGGAGATGACGTAGATGACAACGTAATCCTCACCAACCGAGTTCGTTTGAGCTTGGATAGCAGCTTCACTGGTACAGACAAATTAAGAGTTCGTTTGCAGGCTCGCAACACTCCTAATTTAAGTGGTGCAACAGGTACCAACATGGCTCGTTTGGGCTTTGATGGTGACAACGGTAACAACTTTGAACTTGACGAACTAAACTACACCTTCAAGCCTGCGAAGGGAGTTATAGTCAAGCTTGACGCTAACGCCGGTGAGAGTAACGATAACGTTAACGTATTCAACCCCGTATTCGAGAGCAGTGGTGGTGGCGCTATCTCCCGTTACGGACGTTTCAACCCCATCTACCGTGTAGCTAATGGTAATACTGGTGCTACCGTTATTTTAGGTGGTAAAAAGTCTCCTTTTGGAGTAAGTGCTGCTTATTTCACAGAAACTGCAAACTCTCCTACCAACGGTCTGTTTGATGGTAGCCAAACCTATTTGGGTCAGGTTGAATTCAAACCTACCAAATCATTGAATCTTGGTTTGACCTACGTCCGCAGCGAACAGCCTGATGGTTCCGTTAATATTACCGGAAGCACGGGTGGTAGCAATGCCAGAAGACCTTTCGGTAACGTTGCTACTAACACCAACCACTATGGCGTAGAAGCTAGCCTCAATCTCAGCAAAAAGATGATTTTGAGCGGTTGGTATGGTTTTGCTGATGCTGATGAAGTTAACGGCAATGGAAGCGCAGATGTCCAGTATTGGGCTGCTAACTTGGGTATGAAAGACTTTGGCGCTAAGGGTAATACCTTGGGTTTAATCTTTGGTCAGCCACCCAAATTGACTGGTGGTAATGGTGTTACTAGAGACGAAGATACTTCTTACCACTTAGAAGGTCTTTACAAGATGAAGCTTAACGACAGAATCGCCGTTACTCCTGGCTTGTTGGTAATCTTCAACCCCGAACACAACAACGATAACGACACTGTTTACGTTGGTACACTACGTACAACCTTCAAGTTTTAAATTTGTGTCAGTATCAACAGACGTAATTGAGAGACGTAATATATTACGTCTCTACATAAAGAATTTCGTCCGATAAAGATAGAGGTATATTTATCAAAGCCTGCCTGGAGCAGGTTTTTTAATATAATTATTTATTAATTTCATATTGGGACTAATCCGGCATTCTCTCGGAATTATCAGCCGGTGGTCGATCGTTACTCCAAGCCCACCATACATGAGAGCAGTTACAGTAGTAAAATTCCTGCCATTTGCGGCGATACATTTCTGTCACAACAGGAGAGCGTCTATTTATCCAAACTTTTTCGGCTTCACGACTAGTTGAACCACATTTAGGACAGCAAAATTCTAAAGCATGAGTCGCTTCATTTGTCCATTGAGGAGGTACAGGAGCAAAAGCATCCATAAAAATTAATAGTTAGTGCAGATTGGGAATCGGGCATTGGGCATTGGGCATGGTTCAGCCCATAGCTTTACTTTACTATTTTCTGCTAAGTATTTTCAGATAAGCCAAGAAAAATTAGTAAGTAAGGAATTACATACTTTCGATCGATTTGTAATGGTTTGAGATTGCAATATAAATTTTCAATGACTATAAATAGGTTATTAGTACCTAACTTTTATATTCGTTACTCCTTGTGCAGGTACATAAGATTTTAACAAGACTCTCTAAATAATATAAATACTTTCATCTGAGTACCTAATACCTGTAAATACACAATACTGATTTGACTCCTATTCCCAATGCCCAATCCCCCATGCCCCATGCCCAATTCCCAAGTTTAAATTATGGAGCCAAAGGTAGAAATTCGTCGTTTATTAGAATTAATGCCTGCTTCCGCTAGAAATACGGCAAAAATTCTTAGTAAGCCAGAACAGTCAAAGGTAATTGATGCATCGTTTCCCTTACCTTGGCATCGAGAAAGACCAATACATATTAACTTTGATTTGTGGCGTAATCTTAGCAAACAACAACGAGACTTACTGCTGTTACGTACCGTTAGCTGGTTGAGTGAAGTACGGTGGTTTAAGCCTGATATATATCAAGGTGTCGTGCTAGCTGGACTTTTCGGTGGCTCGATCGAATCGGCTCAAGGTGATGCGGTAGGCGTTGTTGCGGCTGGTGGATTAAGCGCGATCGCCATTCTTCGTATTTGGCGCAATAACCATTCTCAAGAATCGGAAATTACTGCGGATATGGCGGCTATTCGTTTGGTAGAGCGACGCGGTTGTTCACAAGCCGAAGCAGCAGAGCATCTGTTAAAAGCGATCGAAACTACTGCCAAAATTGAAAAACGTTCTACTTTAAATTTTGTCGAATTAATTCGCCGTTCAAATTTACGCACGATGGCAGGTTTTTCTGAATTAGGAGTTAGGAGTTAGGAGTTAGAAGTTAGGAGTTAGGAGTTAGGAGTTAAGAGTTAGGAGTTAAAAATTTTGGATTGTCTCCTATTTCCCTACTCCCTACTCCCTACTCCCTACTCCCTACTCCCTACTCCCTACTCCCTACTCCATACTCCCTACTCCATACTCCCTACTCCCTACTCCCTACTCCCTACTCCCTACTCCCTACTCCCTACTCCCTACTCCATACTCCCTACTCCCTACTCCCTACTCCCTACTCCATACTCCCTACTCCCTCCTAATTACAATGAAAAATCTTGTAGTCATATCCATCGACTGCCGGTAAAGCTTGAGTATCGGCAGTACAGGATGGTAAGGCGGTTAAGGAAGTGTTTTCAAATGTATGGAAGTTTGTTAACCACAAGTCGAAAGGACGTGGTAATATTTTTATTTCTTCAATTAATTTTTTTGTCGCACTGTCGGATTCTCGATCTTCAGGGATAAGTAAAAATCGAGCATCGATGGGGGAATTGCTAACTTTTATTTGTTCGGCTATACCCATGATTTCTCCAGTCTGCGACAAGCTGCGATGAGTTGTAGTAATTAAAACAGGTTTGCTTTTAGATATATTTTCGATAATGGGAATTAGTAAATCTGGTTGATAGTATTTTTGATAACCAAGATTAGATATAACTGTAATTCCACTTAATAATCCCATCACCCACATCAGAGTTACAGCAGCTTTACCATTAGTTTTGAATTGAGGAAAGGCTGGACTATTAAAGGTATTTTGATGCCAGCAAGCAGCAAGTATGACTCCCACCAGTAGTATTACAACAGGAAAATAAACAAAGTTGTAGCGAGCGCCTCTAGTAATATCAATGCCAAAGAAATAAGTAATAATAAAAAATAAAGCAATTACCGACAACAAAACTCCGGTAAATGTCTGAGTCATCAGATGATTTTGAGGTGATGAATACTGAATTTTAAAATTACGAAATAAAATTGGTATTGCCCAGATAAAGAAAAATAACATTGCAAATCCAGAAGCAATTACCACTGCAAGCTGCGATGATTCAACTGGTAGCAAAGAAATCATTGTAATCCAACCTGCTATTGCTTGAAATATTGGGTTGAAGAAATCTAAAAAACTGCGATCGCTATTTTTTATCCACTGGGTTAATTTTCCGGTATTACGATTATATAAAAATAAATTTAACCAAAATAAACCAGTACCGATTGTACCGATAACTGCGGCATAAATAGTCCACCACAATTTTAAGTTTGTAATTTTAGATTTGGGGTTAAGCCAATATTTGATCAAAACTATGGCTTCACCACAAAGAATAAGACTGAAAAAGTAATGAGTTGAGATTCCTAATGCGTTAATAACAAACCAAAAGACGGCAATAACAATTGGTAAAGGCTGTTGCTGTTGAATGCGGCGCACTGCAACAACCAAACAACACAGCGAAGCAATTACCCATAGAGTTCCTAAAGTGTAATGACGGGCTTCTTGAGATAAAAAAATGCCGTAGGGAGACACCGCCATAAATGCAGCAGCTAGCTGAGCTATTAAAGAAGAACGAAAACTCAGCCATGCTAACCCATAAACTGATGGAATCGAAGCAATACCAAATATCGCACTAATACTACGTGCTGCAAATATTAAATCTTGTTTTGACCATAAAGATATCCACCAATGGGATAAGACAAAATAAAGTGGCGGATGAATATCTTCGGTGAGTATTCTTTGCACTACATCTTTGACATCAGAATTTGGACTAATTTGTAGGGGCTGCAATAAAACATCAATACTTATAACTTGATTTAACGGTACTGTTTGAAAACTATTGCCCAAGCTAAAAACTATTGTCGCAAATTCATCAATCCAAAGAGGTTTACTAGTCAAATTAGTGAAGCGTAAAACGGTACCAACTGATATCCATATCAGTAAAAGCATTACCTGAATGAAAATTCTTTTTTTTTTAAAGAAATCATTGTTGTATTTTCTACTCTCAATTCCCTATTACCTATTCCCAATTCCCTACTTACAGTAGGAAGGCAAGTTGCAGCTTTGTACAATCCCCTACTCCCTACTCCCTACTCCCTTATAACGATATCTCCTGTACCTGACTCATCTAGGTAATCGGCTGTATTTACTTTACCTGCGTTACCCGCCAACTTAGTTTAAGATTTACCCAAAAATTCCATACGGTAGCCACAGCAATGGCAATTAAATTAGCGATGTAACGATTGGAAATTACAAAATTAAATACTAAATTCAACACCAACACATTAATTACCAATCCTGCCAAACAAATAATATTAAATTTCAAGAATCGCTTCAACCGCTGTCGCCATCCTTTCTGCTGCATAGCTACTTCGGCAAAAGTCCAAGCGTCATTCCATAAGAAATTATTACAAATAGCAATTTCTCCCGCAATAATTTTACTGCGAGTTAAAGGTAAAGCTAAAGTATTCGGATCGCTGAGTAAATAAAGTATTGTCATATCTACAAATACTCCACTTAAACCCACCAAACCGAAGCGAATGAATTTGCCGATGGGAAAACCCCAACGCTGGCTCAATTCTACATCCGAGGAAAAACGCAACCTAAGTAAGTGACGAATATAGTCAACATAATGCTTCCAACTCACTTTGCTTTCTCCATCTTGACGTTCGCAAAATACATAACCCACTTCAGCGATTTGGTTTATTCTTCCTCTTCCTAAAACTTCTAACAGAATTTTATAGCCTATCGGATTAAAAGTTATATCTTCTACGCAGCTACGACGCACCATAAAATAACCGCTCATCGGATCGGATACTCTACCCGTAACTCGTGGTAAAATTACCAACCCCAGCATCTGAGCGCCACGGGATAACAAACGCCGAATAAAACTCCAGCTACTTACCCCGCCACCTTCTACATGACGACTAGCAACCGCTAAATCTGTTCCTTTTTCAATCGCACTTATCAGTTGCAACAGTATGTGGGGAGGATGCTGCAAATCTCCATCAATTACACCTAATATTCGCCCTCTAGCCTTTTGCCATCCACGAATTACTGCCGAAGAAAGTCCCCGTTCGTTTTCGCGCCGCATGACTCGCAACTGCGGAAATTCTGAGATCGTAGACAAGGCAACTTCCCAAGTACCATCCGGGCTATTATCATCAACGACAATTAATTCGTAGTCTCCGGGTATGCTTTCATCGAGCAAGCTACTTAATGTCCTGATGATTTTATTAATATTACCGGCTTCAAGGTAAGTGGGAATAACCAACGAAAACAAAATGCTTTGATTACCAACATCGATCGCTGGCAATCTAGGAATCCGTAAAGAACCGCTTGGCACTGATAAAAGCTTCTTCGGTTGAATGATACTCATGAAGAAAAGAATATTGACGGCAAACTGCTTCTAGTAATTATGCTCGAAATTAGCTTTTTGAGAATAGGTACTTTTAAAAGGTTAAAGGTCAAAGGTCAAAGGTCAAAAGTCAAAGGTCAAAAATTCCTAAGTGCTTTCCCCGATCGTTATTTCAATTAATTTAGTTTGTCATTTGTATAACAAATTAGAATGACCTTTGACCTCTCCCCAGCTTAAAAGCGCGGGGATTCTAAACTGTTGCTCAGAGGGAGACGGTCATCCGTCCCTTTAAGCGCAAAGCGCACGCTACGCGAACACTTTTAGTTTTAGTTTCCCAGATGCGAAATCTGGTAGCAAGGGTCAAAACTTGCCTACAGACCTTGGCTAGATTTAAATCTAACTGTGTCTCTACTTTGCGAAGCACATTCGCAGCACCATTCAAATCAGCATTAACAAACAAACCTTTACCAGTGCGGTACATCCCACGTTTAACCCGTTTTCCTGATGGTTTCCACCCTTCGGGTTTTGCGCCGAAAGTAGGTAGAAAATCACCATCTAGAAAACTAGCTTTGCTAGTATATGATTCCTCTGTTTCAATAAATTGAATACCGTAGTATTCGCAAAGTTGCTTAACTCGTTCCTTAAGTTTGGCTGTAGGAATCTGCACAAAAGATTGAGTTGTCTTGCCAAGTTTTGCTTCTTGTCGCTGTCCTTGATTCCATCCAAAAACTACCGTACCAATTTGATGTTTGATGCAATTGTCAACAACTAATCTAGCAGCTTTGTTAACTGCGTCTCTCATTTGGCGATTACGTTTTTCTGTTATTTGAGCTAATTGCTCATCCCAATAGCCTTGTGGCTTACCTTCCTTTAGAGTGGAAACGCGCTTGTTATACCACTGAGTAAGGCTTTTAACTTTGCGACCATCAATTATGAAGCTAGCCCCAACATTCGTTACGCAACTTAACCAATTGTTGATACCAGGGTCAATTGCCAGAGCTTTTTTATGGTTAACGTAGTACCTCGGTGTTGCCTGTTTTTCATAGACAAATTCAGCATAAAAGCACTTGTTTCTTGGGAGTATCCGCAACTCCTTAATATCTTCAAACTGTAAGTTCGTTGGCATCGAAATTGTGAAACTATCAATTTTAAACCATCTTTTTACTGTTGTTCCAAGAGGAATCTTGATACTCTCACCAACTAACTTTAAAGCTTGTTTTGGATACGTTACCAAAGCATATCCTGCACATGAACGATAGTTTGGCAGTCTTGGTTTGAAGTGTAGTTGACCGGAGCTGTACTTTTTATTTAGTTCTTTGAAAGACTTAAATGATTCAGAAACCGACCTTAGTATCTGTTGTGCTGCCTGAGAATACAAAACTTGGTAGTGTTTGTTAGTTTTATATTCTTTATCAAGGTCATACTTGCCAATCAATCTGCCAGTTTTGAAAAATAGTTGACGTGCATAGTAGATACCGCAATTAGTCAACTTGTGAGACTCTGAACAAATAAACTCAAGCACTGCTTTTAATTCAGCGTTTGGATTAATTAAATTCTGTTGACATCCGTACAACTTGCAATCACCTCCTTTGTTATGCTAATACGCATTGTAGGCGTATAGCATAAGCAAGTCAATATGAGAAATACAAGTTATGGAGAGAAGAAAGAAAAGTTAAATTTAACTGTTACACCCACAGTTAAAAAATGGCTTAAGCAACAGCAAAAACTGTTAGGAGCTACAAGCTTATCTGATACGTTAGAGAAATTGTCAAGACTGGGGCAGGCAGGATAAATCCTGCATTGGTGGCTTTCATCCCCTGACTAAAGCCGAGGGGCTTTGAGCATATTTTTATTGTAAAAATAGAAGATGTGCCTTAGTTTTTGAAGAATAGTCTTTTTAGATAAACTTCTATGAAAAATCTTACGAAAAATCCAGTTGATGCAATTCTTGAGCGTGCCTGCCGAGGTGATGATTTAACGAACGAAGAAGGAATTACATTATTAAAACAAACCGAGCCGAGTGCGATCGCC
Organism: Rivularia sp. (in: cyanobacteria); assembly: GCA_965234645.1. GTDB lineage: Bacteria > Cyanobacteriota > Cyanobacteriia > Cyanobacteriales > Nostocaceae > Rivularia. The sequence goes on from OZ248344.1 coordinate 4,159,994, forward strand.
GCTATTTATACAGCAGCCGATAAACTACGACGAGAACAAGCGGGGGATACTGTTACCTATATAATCAACCGAAATATTAATTTTACTAACATATGCGAGCAACACTGTAGTTTTTGTGCATTCCGAAGAGATGATGGCGATACGGATGCTTTTTGGTTGGATTGGGGGCAAATTTTAGAAAAAACTACGGATGCTCTCAAGCGGGGTGCCACGGAAATCTGTATGCAAGGCGGATTAAACCCCGAAGCAAAAATAGATGGTAAATCTTTAACTTACTATCTGAAGTTGGTAGAAACTATCAAACAAGAATTTCCCCAACTCCATCTTCATGCTTTTTCTCCCCAGGAAGTGCAATTCATCGCCAAACTTGACGGAATAAGTTATGCACAAGTCATAGCCGCTTTACAATCAGCTGGCGTGGGTTCCATGCCGGGAACAGCAGCAGAAGTCTTAGATGATGAAGTCAGGCGTATTCTTTGTCCCGAAAAAACCAACGCTGCAACTTGGTTAGAAATAGTCGGTACCGCCCATCAATTAGGATTACCCACCACCAGCACCATGTTGTCGGGACATATCGAAACCCCAGAACAGCAAATCGGACATTTTGAAAAATTGCGATCGCTGCAAAAAACTGCCGTTAACAAAGCTTATTCCGCTCGCATAACCGAGTTTATTTTATTACCATTTGTCGGTCAAGAAGCCCCAAAACCCTTACGCCGTCGTGTCGGACGCGACCAACCAGAGTTAGATTCATCACTTTTGATTACTGCTGTAGCCCGAATTTATTTAGGAAATTGGATACCGAACCATCAACCTAGTTGGGTAAAACTGGGAATTGAAGGAGCAGCCAAAGCTTTAACCTGTGGTTGCAACGATATTGGCGGTACGTTGATGGAGGAGCATATTACTACAATGGCAGGTGCTGTGGGCGGTACCTGCATGGAAGTAGAAACTCTCCAAGCTACCATCACGAATCTAGGAAGACCATATCAGCAAAGGAATACGCTTTATGAGAAGGTTTGAAGGGGATGGAGAGAGGGACAATTACCAATTCGCAATTCGCAATGAGCAATGAGCCGCAGGCTCCGCCTGAACGCAATTCCTAACTCCTAACTCCTAACTCCTAACTCCTAACTCCTAACTCCTAACTCACTACTCCTCACTCCTAACTATTCCCAATGCCCAATGCCCAATGCCCAATTACCAATTACCAATTCCCCATACTTAACGCTTCTTCAAGAAACGATCCCGGCGATACAAATACAGGATACGATAGACGTTGATTTGAGTATTTATTCACAAAACGATATGAAGCGCTATTGGTCACATTTACTTGCCCTAGTTTTAGTTGTAGTCATTGGTTTGACTGGATGTTCCGGTAGTCGGGACCAACTAACTGGGGATTATCAGCAAGACACTCTAAATATAGTTAGAGTGTTGAGATCCGCTTTGGATTCACCTGATGATGCAGCAGATAAAGCAGCAGTTCAAGCGGAAGCGCGTAAAAAGATTAATGAGTTTGCAGCTCGCTATCAGCGCAATGACTCTGTAGCTGCTTTAGGTTCTTTTACGACTATGCGAACTGCTCTTAACTCCCTAGCAGGACACTATAGTTCCTATCCAAATCGTCCCGTACCTGAAAAGCTGAAAAATCGTTTGGAAAAAGAATTCAAGCAAGTAGAAGCAGCGCTCAGGCGTGGTGCTTAGTTGCTCTATCCATTTATTAGTTCGCGGTTAGTAGTTAAAAGTCTAAAAAACAACTACTAACCGTAACAATTTGTTAATTTTTTATTATTTCTGATTTATTATCAATTAATCTTTATTTGCGATAAAAAGGCTCAAAATCAAATTGTGCCTAAGTTAGATAAATAATCGCAGACGCGATATCCAAAAAATTCTATCCTTGACAAAATCTTTTATAAATTATCAGTTTTAATACTGTTCCGTCTAAAAGTAAATATTAATCGGCTAAAAAATAATCAAGCCGATCTAATTGCCAAAAAAAGAAAGTATTATATCTAACTGTGGATGCTACGGTATACTTTACAAGCAATAAAACAAACATATAATTGCTTAAAGTTGTCGCCGTTGACATTTCGCCAAAAATCGAATAATGATATACGGCAACAGAAATAAGAGATTAGAAGTCTTTAAAATATAGCCTTCAAAGCTCTTATTGCTAAATTATGTAATAAAATACACGTTACCTAATAGAAGCGTATTGGGATGGTAACAATTTTTCATTTTATAAGTGAGTATGTCTAAGTTTGCCTTGAATATTACAAATCCAAAGTTAATTTTACGACATCTGTTCGCAGTAATTTTTGGTACTAGCCTGCTTGTTCCTTACCTCAATCAACCAGCAAACGCACAAGTAACCAAGTATTGCCATATATCATCTGATGCCGTCGAACAAAAAGAAAATTTGCGCGTATCAGCACAAAAAGGCGATCGCGAGGCAGCAAACCGTTACCAGCAAATAGTGAGACAGCACTCACTTGCAGTACAAGACTGTCGCAGACGCACGTGGCCCCAAGTTCAAGCCATCTGGTTGCGCCTGTATCCTTGCGACGTTAGAACGGGGGCACTTGACAAGATTATGGATAATATTGTTAACAAAGGCTACAACCAAGTTTATGTAGAAACCTTTTATGATGGGCGAGTACTGTTACCAGTAAACTCGAATTCTACAACATGGCCCTCTGTAATTCGTACTAAAGGTCAAGAAAATACCGATTTATTGGCGCAATCTATTCAAAAAGGGCGCGAACGCGGATTAAAAACCTATTCCTGGATGTTTACCACTAATTTCGGCTATACCTATGCCAAACGTAAAGATAAAGAAGAGGCGATCGCCCGGAATGGCAAAGGTCAAACTAGCTTATATGTAGTAGATAACGGTTCTCAAGTATTTGTCGATCCCTATAATATACAGGCAAAGCGCGACTTTTATCAAATGGTGACGGAGGTAATGCGCCGTCGTCCGGATGGAGTACTATTTGACTACGTGCGCTATCCTCGTCAAGCAGGTAAAGATTCGATCGCCAGCAGAGTTACAGATTTATGGTTGTACAGCAAATCGACTCAACAAGCTTTATTTCAACGAGCGCTGAATAACAAAGGATTGCAAATGATTCGGCTATTCTTGAGCAAAGGATACGTTACATCATCAGATATAGCTCAACTTGACGCACAGTATCCTCAAGAAGGAGAACCCTTATGGCAAGGGCGCACCCCACCCATACAGCAAAAAGCGATCGTTTCCCCCGCAGAAAGACAACCTCAACTGCAATCAGAATTATGGCAACTTTCCGTTGCTCATGCCATGCAGGGTATTATCGATTTTTTAGCACTGGCAGCTTACCCAGCACAGCAGCAAGGAATTCCCGCAGGAGTAGTATTCTTCCCCGGTGGAAATAAAACAGTAGGAAGTGGTTACGATTCGCGCTTGCAGCCTTGGGATAGATTTCCTAACTCCTTAGAATGGCATCCAATGGCTTACGGAAAATGCGGTAATACCCGGTGTATTGTTTCTCAAGTAGGGCGAGTATTAAACACCGCTAAACCGGGAACCCAGGTAATTCCAGCCTTAGCTGGTGCTTGGGGCAAATCCATGAGCGATCGTCCATCCTTAGAAAAACAGATGCAAGATTTGAGTCAATACAAGTCATCTCTTAAAGGAGTCAGCCATTTCGCTTACTCTTGGCAGAATCCCAAAGACGATAATGATCGAAAATTCTGTCGGGTACCTTAAAAATGTAGAGACTTTGCAACTGCAAAGTCTCCATAATCTACATTAGTACTACAAAAGTTTATTTCTTTTCTACTAATTAAATCCTCTGCGGTTGCAACTTCAAATATTCAATGAAATCCAAAAGCTCTGCATCAGTTAATTGTTGACGGGAGCGTTTATGATATCTTTGCTGCAAATACTCTCTTCCCTGTTCGGTATTCCAATTTAATTGTCTTAAATATTTATCGGATTGAGCAATCAAATTTTCGCGCAATTCAGCGGTTGTTAATTCAGCATCTTGTTGTGTTTTCCGATTAATTTTTAAAGCTAAACTTTCTCCTAAAACTTGCCAGTTAATTTCTTTATATCCATCCCAACTAACACCTATGGATCTATAAGTTGCTGGATTGTAAACTTTACAAAAGACAACTTTTTTATCTCCAGGTTCAACCGCGATCGTCAATGGATGCTGTAATTCTTCAGAACTCAGATTATCTAAAGATAGTAACAAACTTTTGGAAAAGTAAGAATCGCTACCCGATCGCACAACATAAGGTTTATCTGCGAGAATATGTAAATCGGTTTTTTCAGTTTCTCCAAACGAAGTTTCAACTTTTTTATTAACTTCGATTCCAGTTATTATCCCAGTCAAAGCTTTATCGTAAATGGGAATCTGTTTATTTTCTTCCGCAAGCGTATACCAGCAGTAATCATTTTCTCTACTTACAAAGATATACTGCAATCTCGGAATTGGTCCAAAGCCTAATTTAATATCCATATTTTTGTAAATGCTTTTACTAATTAATGATTTTTACAATCCGCCATCAACGGCTCTATACATATACTTCCCCCAACAACAGCTAAATCATCATTCAAAGCGCATTTAATGGGTAAGCTCTCCAGTTCATCTAAAATAATTATAGTACTAATGTATTCTTTAAAAAAAATAAACCATAAATGTAGAGACGTAGCACTGCTACGTCTCCTCCCACAGTTCGTGTAAAATACAAAGCTGCGAACAATACTGTTTAATTAACAAAACAGCCTGCTCTCATATCCACAACAAAAAAAGCCGTATTAACCACCAAAAAAGTAGTTCATATCAATTTGAATATCAGTACTCGAACCAACTACAAAAACTGCCGAATCGCCAAACTTAGGGGGACCAGTAAGAATTCGAGGATTTCGAGAAAATCCGAAACCTTCTTTAGGAATACCGAAAGCGTTAGTATTAAGTTTGCCATCGCCATTGCTATCGTGAAACATTGCGATCGCATAAGTACCGGCTTTTAGAGAAGGAATATTCAATTTTACGTTGCTATCTCCAACCTTGACGCATTGTGCTTTTACAGCACGTTTATCGTTGCTAGGAAAACCGCGACTGCTAGAAAAAAGACTAAAACAAACTTGTCCCTTTTGATTTTTAAGTCCCTTAACTGTGACTTCAAGATTACTACTTGCACTACCCTCAGCGCTGGGTAAAAATGCTAAATTTCCGATAATGCTTAGAAGTACAATGCCGACTTGAAACTTATTCTTTAGTAAATTCATAGAAATTGCCAACAACAAACTCTTAGACTATAAAGCAAAAATTTTACTCTATAAATTTACTAGTACACAATGTTACGGCTTAATCAGTGTATTTTACAATTTAGTGTAGTTTTACTTTTAACCCAAACTATCTGGATCTACACCCAAGGCTTTCAACCTTTCCGCCAGCATTTGCGCTCTATTTTCCGCTTCTTGACGGCGTTGTTCTACTTCAGTAATACGTTCTTCGGCTTCGTTAATGCGTTCTTCAGGAGTAAAAAACCTTTTTCCTGACTCGTTATACCAATACAACCATTCCCGAATAATACCTTGATAAGTTCCTCTTTCATGTCCAATTCCCAAACCAATTTCTGGTAGCCAAACGGGATTTCCGGATTGTAAAGCATATTCGCCATTCACCAACTTATACACTTCCAAAGGTGCTTTGCGGCGACGATGGGGATTGTATACAACGTAATATAAGATTTCTAGTTCAGCGTAAAATTCTTTCTTAGTGCTGTATTCCCCTCGATAAGTTTGGGAAACAACTTCTAAAACCATAGTTGGAAGCTTGTTTTCTTCCCAAAGTACGTAACTCAAGCGTAGAATTTCATCAATAAAACGCTCAACACCCAAACTCAAAAAGCCGTCGGGGACAATAGCCGGTTTCTTTGGATCGTAATAAATACCCATATCCACCCCAAAAAACCAATCCCAACGTTCAGCCCAAATCAAAGCTAGTATCGCTTTGAGTAAACCAGGAATTAAATATTGTAATTCATTATCTACGGGAGTTTCGTCATCGGGTAATTCTTCAGAAGAAGGTAAGCAGTGTAACGGGTTGTAGTTTAGCATGGGAGGTTTACCACAATTGATGCGCTATAGATATTTTAGTTAATTATTACAAGGACATAAAATATTGACTTGCTTGGTTCATGGCTGTTTTATTATTGCTAATAATGTAGAAGAGGTAAAACGTAGTGAAACAGCGCTCAATTCAAGATAAAAGTTTATAAGTTGGTACGGCTTGTAGTTTTAGATATCATACCTATTAAATTTAAAGAAGTAAGGTTATTTAACATGATTAACAAAGAATTACTAATTCAAGAAATAGAATCTTTACCTTCAGAATTATTAACTGAAGCATTGGATTTTATTCGTTTTATTAAAATTAATCATGCCAAACGTGAATTAGAAAATGATACTGGCTCAAATTTTAATACTCAACAGCAAACAGAAAAAAAGCTTTATCCACTACATAATACACAGCCTTATAATTACGATAACCCAACAGAACCCGTTGCCTTAGAAGATTGGGAATTTTTGCAATGATTGTAATTGATACGCATATTTGGGTGTGGTGGGTTCAGAACGATACAACACGTCTGACGGTAAAATACCAACAATGGCTACAAGAAAATGAAACCAACGGTATTGGTGTTAGTATCGTTTCTTGCTGGGAAGTTGCAAAATTAGTAGAAAAAGGTAGATTAACTTTACCTTTAACAATTGCTGAATGGATGGAAATTGCTTTGACTTATCCTGGTGTCAGATTATTGGATTTGACTTTACCAATAGTTATTGATTCAACCCAGTTAGCTGGATTTCACAGTGACCCTTTTGACCAGATAATTGTTGCTACAGCTAAATTTTATGATTCTTTCTTACTAACTGCTGATGCGAAAATTCTTGCTTATTCGGGTGTCAAAACGTTGAAGTGAGAGTTTTTTGCTCATAGGAAGAATATTTTATAGCAAATAAGAAGGACGTAGGGTGTGTGACGCTTCGACGAACTTAATAAGTACTTAGGCAAAGTTAATTGTGGATTTGTCATTGCGAGTGAAACGAAGCAATCTCAAAGTGTTGCGATTGCTTCGCTGTTGCTCGCAATGACACAAATAATTTTGCACAGCCACTTACCTAATTAAAAGGCTTATAGCGTCACGCACCAATGATATTTATAAATTATATTTATAAAATCAAAATTCCCATACGTGGTTTGGATCGTTGAGCGCAGCGCGAACGTTATTTAAATTAGCCAAGTCTTTAAAAGGACTAGATTTAGCTATTTCTGTAATCGAATTTAAAGCAAGAGCAAGTTGTTGATTATCACCTGATAAAAGAGCATCATCAACTACACCAAATAAAGCGCGAAAATTTTCGGCTCGTTCATCAAAAGAGCGATCGAGGTATGTTATTACTAAATCGCCTTGAGCATTAATTCTAGTAATCGCTTGTTTTTCCCAAGCTTCGATATCGCGGCGTTTAGTCTTTTCTTGTTCTGCAATGGTGAGGTATTCCGTGTAAGCTGAAACCATTTGTTGAAGAGATTCAGTGGGGTTTAAATTTTGTAGCCCAAAGTTTTTAATTTTCTTAAGTGACATCTTTAATATCCTAAGCTACGGTACCTAGCAGTAATCGCTCCAGTAGCAGGATTTAGCCATCCTTCACCATCTAAAATGGGAGTTTTCATTATTTCTGAAATTGCCTTTACCAGTAGCGCTACCTGTTGAAATTTAGCTGCATCGCGATTTGGATCGAAATGAGCTAGAGATTCAAGTTGATTAAGTCCATAAATTGCTTGGTTATTTAGAGATACAAGTACATCTCTTAACTCATAAATCCGCCGTATGACTTGTGCTAGAAAATCCCCAATTGCGTCAATTTCAGCAGTCGCTTTGTTAACTTCCGCTTCATATTCTCGCGCTTTCGTTAAAGCTTTTTCTTGCTCTCCTGCAAATAAGAAACCACCAATCATTAAAGCCGGACCAACAGTAATTCCACCTAACACAACAGAACCAAATGCCATACCGCCACCACCACTAGCAAGAGAACCACCACCGAACCATGCAAGCGTCGCATTTGTCGCAGCAGCACCGCTTAAACCTGAGATAGGAGTTCCGGTACTTGCGACTCCTAATAAAGAAGCAAGACCTGTTGCACTACTATATACTTTTAATCCTCCTTGAATAGCTTCAACACCTCCTTTAAAAAATTGTTCAGCTTCGATTGTTGCTGTTTTATATTCGTTGATTTGCTTAACTGAAATTCCGTCAACCCCTTCTAAAAACTTCTGTTGACTTTGGTTAACTTTACCAATATTTTTTTCAATGAAGTCAACAAAGCGCCCAATTGTATGTATTTCTATATCCACTTGGAATTCACCATAGTCTTGTGCTAGCTGATGAGTTTTTTCCCTCTGTGCATTCAAGTAGTAAAGTGCATCCTCATAATCTCTTTGAGCATTTTCACCAATCTCCTTTGCCTCATCCATATCAGATAAACCTGAAAGACCTGCTCCAACGCCCAAAACGCTAGTAGCCAAAGCCGCAGCACCCAATATTAGTGGAATCATAAATTGCTCCCGATCAAAGTTAGTTTTATAAACGGTTATCTAGAGTTTTTCTACGACGGTAGATTAACCTTATATGTAGAGTTCCCGAATAAACTAAATAACTAACCTTTTTCAAAACCAGAAATTTAAAAGTTGAATAAAGAAATCTAGTCTACTGAAGTGTTAACGCCAAATAGTATGTCTAATTATTAACTACATTAAAATTTTGCTATGTAAAATTACTTTCTCTTCCTTTCTTTTCTCTGCGTTCTCTCTCTTGAAAAGTTGTTCATGGGGGAGACCCCCAAGACCACACTTTTCGCTGCGCCTCTGCGGTTTTTTTTTAATCAGTTGGTGCGTGACGCTACAAGTCTTATAACCACCAACAAAAATTATCAAAGCGTCACACACCCTACAAGAAATATGTATTACATTAGCCCGCGCAGGCGGGCTTTGCTTGTGTAGCCCCAGGTTTCCAACCTGCGGGCGTTATGCGAGCGTTATTGCGGACAATTATCCCCACAACCCCACAAAAAAAAAGGACAGGTTTCAAAACCCATCCCTTTCATCAAGTCAAAATTACTATTAAACTAACTGCCAATATCCGGCGCACTCATGGACACCGCAGGCACTTCCCGTTGAGCCAAACTCGGTACGGAACCGCGCAATCTTGCTGTTAATTGAATTGTTGTTGCGTCGTAAATCTGAGTCAAAATCTTCGGATACAAACCAATTCCGATTATTGGAATCAACAAACAAGCAACAATGAATATTTCGCGGGGTTCGGCATCTATAAGATTTTGATGGGAAGTCAACTCTTTGTTTTCTTCACCGTAGAAAATCTCCCGCAACATTGACAGTAAATAAATCGGAGTCAATATTATACCAACTGCCATTAAGAACACCACAATAATTTTAAAGGTGTTGCTATAAGCATCGCTGGTGGCAAAACCGACGAATATCATCAACTCTGCCACAAAACCGCTCATTCCTGGCAATGCCAAAGAAGCCATTGAGCAGGTGGTGAACATGGCAAAGATTTTACTCATTTTTTGACCAACACCGCCCATTTCATCGAGCATTAGGGTGTGGGTTCGATCGTAGGTTGCACCAACTAAGAAGAACAAACTTGCTCCAATTAATCCGTGAGACACCATTTGCAATACCGCTCCACTCAAACCTAAATCGGTGAAGCAAGCAATACCAATCAGCACAAACCCCATGTGAGAAATTGAAGAGTAAGCGATTTTCCGCTTCAGGTTACGTTGAGCAAAGGATGTCAAGGCGGCGTAAATAATATTCACAACCCCCAAAATAATTAATGCTGGCGCAAAATAAGCGTGGGCATCGGGAAGCATTTGGGCATTCATCCGAATCAACGCATAACCGCCCATTTTTAACAAAATTCCCGCTAGCAACATATGCACGGGGGCTGTAGCTTCGCCGTGGGCATCTGGTAGCCAGGTATGCAAAGGAATGATAGGTAATTTGACAGCGTAAGCTATGAAGAACGCTGCATACAGCAGAAGTTCCATCTTGAAGGGAAAATCTTTGGCGGCTAACGTTGCCATATCAAAGGTAACGTTATCGCCGTAAAATGCCATTGTTAGTGATGCAAGCAAGATAAATAGCGAAGCACCAGCCGTATACAAAATAAACTTGGTGGCTGCATAGTGCCGCTTTTTACCTCCCCAAATTGCCAGTAAAAGGTAAACCGGAATTAATTCGAGTTCCCACACTAGGAAAAATAACAGCATATCTTGAACTGCAAATACGGCAATTTGTCCACCGTACATTGCCAGTATCAAAAAGTAGAATAGCTTGGGTTTAAAAGTTACGGGCCAAGCTGCTAAAACCGCCAGGGTGGTAATGAATCCGGTCAAAATAATTAAGGGCATTGATAAACCATCTGCCCCTACCGACCAATTTAAACCCAATTGGGGAACCCAAGCATAACTCTCTACTAATTGCAAATCGGGATTTGAGAAGTCGTACTGAGTGTAAAAAGCGGTAACAATCAGTGCAAAATCAATCAACCCTACTATCAGGGCAAACCAGCGCACCGTTTTACCTTCTTTATCCGGAATGATAGGAACTAACAGCGATGCTGCGACGGGCAACAAAATAATCGTTGTTAGCCAAGGAAAATTAGCTGTATTCATCGAATTAGTTAGGAAGGAATTATAAATATGGCTATCAACTACTAGCTATTAATTAGCAGGTTTTTTTTGATTTGGCGTTAATGTTTTGCTTGATTTAACAAAAACTCAAAAAAGATGAAGGCAGGTAAACTAGTTTCTCTGCCTTCATTTTCATCAATCTAATTCACAAGTAGAAACGTAACACATGACATTTCTACATCAGGTAACACCAAAGACAATTACCAAGCCCAAAACAGCCCCGAAGATAATCAGAGCATAGAATTGTGCGCGTCCGTTTTCGAGGTACTTTAGACCTTCACCGCTGACAAGAGCGGCAAGTCCTGTAAGGTTAACAGCACCATCGACAACGCGGAAGTCAACTTCCAATACTTGTCTGGCTAACCGACGCAAGCCGAGAACAAAGACGCTATGGTAAATATCGTCAAAGTACCACTTGTTGAGAGATAGCTTGTAAAGTGCTGGGTATTTAGCTGCAATAGCTGCTGGATCGATTTTTTTGGCTCGATACATCAACACAGCCAAGATAATTCCTACAACGGCGATCGCTACCGATAGCCCCGCCATAGTATAAAACTCGGTGGCATCGAATTCCGCAGTTTTTTCCATCACTTCAGCTAATGTTTCGCTGGGTGGATAGATAAACTCCTCAAAATAGTTTGCATAAGGAGTTCCTACCAAACCAATCAGCATCGAAGGAATTGCCAAAATCACCAACGGTAAGGTCATCGTCCACGGAGATTCATGGGGTGTATCGCTGTGTCCGTGACTATCGTGGGAATGGTCGTCATGGGTAGTAGATTCCAATTCTCCCTGCTTCATTGCCCCAGGACCAAAATTAGGAGTAGCTTCTGACTCCATGAAAATTGTCGCAGCCGATTTTTTCAACTGCTGCAAAATATTCTCATCTTTGCCCTTGAATTTGCCTTCAAATGTCATGAAATACATTCTAAACATATAGAAAGCGGTAATTCCGGCAGTTAGCCAACCGACAAACCATAAAAATGGGTTAACGGCAAAGGCAGAACCAAGAATTTCATCTTTTGACCAAAAACCGGCGAAGGGTGGAATACCCGAAATTGCCAAACAACCAATCAAAAAGGTAGTTGCCGTAAATGGCATATACTTCCGCAATCCGCCCATTGCTCGCATATCCTGCGCCACAATTGGATCGTGACCGACAACTCCTTCCATTCCGTGAATTACCGAACCGGAACCGAGGAACAGCATCGCTTTAAAGTAAGCGTGGGTCATTAAATGGAAGAAACCGGCAGTATAAGCGCCTACTCCCATCGCCATCACCATATAACCAAGTTGGGAAATGGTTGAGTAAGCCAAACCTTTCTTAATGTCGTTTTGGGTTAAAGCAATTGTTGCCCCCATAAACGCCGTAAATGCTCCAACATAAGCAATTACGTTCAATGCCACCGGAACGTGTTCAAATACCGGGTACATCCGGGCAATCAGGAAAACGCCCGCTGCTACCATTGTCGCCGCGTGAATCAAGGCAGAAATGGGAGTAGGACCTTCCATTGCATCCGGCAACCAAACGTGCAGCGGAAACTGGGCTGACTTCGCTACCGGACCTAAGAAAACTAGAATCGCGAACAGAATTGCTAAGACGTTGCTAAGAGAACCAGTTTGCACCAATTCTGCTAAGCGATCGCCCATGATCTCGAACTCAAAGCTTCCCGTTGCCCAAAAAAGTCCTAAGATGCCCAACAACAAACCGAAGTCACCAACGCGGTTGGTCACAAACGCTTTTTGGGCTGCATCTGCTGCTGACTTGCGATCGTACCAGAAGCCAACCAGCAAGTAGGAACACATTCCCACTAATTCCCAAAATATATAAATTTGTACCAGGTTTGGACTAACTACCAAACCTAGCATTGAAGAGCCAAATAAACTCAAATAGGCGTAAAACCTGACGTAGCCTGGGTCATGAGCCATGTAGCCATCGGTGTACACCATCACCAACACAGCTACACTGGTCACGATCGCCAGCATTACCGCTGTCAGATGGTCTACTGTATAGCCCATATTCAAATGAAAGCTACCTGCTGCTGCCCATTCTAAGGTGCGCGTATAGGTTGGGTGTCCTTGAATTTGACTCCACAACAAACTAAACGACAGCCCCATCGCTGCTGCCATTAAAGAGATAATTAATACGGCGTTTAGCTGTCGTAGGCGATTAGTCACCTGATTAAACGAAATTAAGCCTAAGCCGACCAGCATCGCTCCTAAAAGCGGTAAAACTGGAATCAGCCAAGCATATTGATAGATTACTTCCATCACTGATGCCTACTTTTAGAATTTTTCACTTTTATTAGAACATTGCTACGAACTACAAAATGTTTCTTGCGACAGAGGAAAGCCTCCGTCCAAGTCAATTATCCATCCGCGCTGCAATTGTCCTGGTCGGAACTGTTAATAATTGTGACACACAGAATTTAAGATAAAATACCCCACCCGATAGTATTTGGGTGAGGTAATTAAAAATAGTTTGATTTTTATTGCTAATTTTCGCCAATAATTTCCCCCGAAGCAAGGTATTGCAATTTACTTGTACAAAAAGTACAAAACTTAAAATTTTCTTCTTTCTGCACCATAACCTACGAAAGTATAGCGATTAATGCCGCAATACTTCAGAAAATTTTTGCCTTTTTTAAGGAGATTATTACAATTCTTTGATGGTAACTATAGGAATTCGTTTTGATTTCTGTTAACTCACCGTCAGGTGCGGCTTCGTATGCCCTTAAGGTATACAAAAATCTGCGGAGTAATCCTATACTAGATAATTTTGTCAGAAAAAACAAAATGACTGACAAGCCGTTTAATTTACTTGTGGAAAACAAAAATTTCGGTTCTTCAGCACGAACTTACGCTGAAGTTTAGGCAAAAATCTTTAGAACCCTGGCATATCTTGGATTATTTTGCTCAAACTAATATCATCCTTTTTCCTACTGCCCCCGAACCTCTTTTATCACTAGCTAATGACGCATGAACTTGTACGGAAGAACCAAAATTTGTTAGTTTTCAGATTCATGCACCAAGCCTAATAGGGCGGCAACCTAAATCTGCTGTTTTTCTACTATCGTAAGTTTGGGGTGAATTCGTGTAGTTTTCTTTCATCTGGGACAAAGCCGCAAATAAATCTTCTCTGCCACGAAAACCTTCTAAACGAACAAGCACAATTGCATTTTCAATTAACAGCAAAGTTGGAAGTGTCTTTAACCGATAGGTGGTAGACAATTTAAAATTATCATCGGCATTCACTCCAACTAACTTAATTTCTTCGCCACATTGAGATTTAAATTGCAATAATAAAGGTTTTATGATGCGGCACAAGCCACACCAAGGAGCTTCAAAATTGACCAAAACCGGAACTTGAGATTCTAAAACTTCTTTTGTAAATGTCCGTTCACTAACCGACAACACCATGATGCCTCTCGAAATTAAAGGTTTTCATATCATTCGCTATACCCACGCAGAAGACGTTTCCTGCCAGTAGATATTTGTAGGCTTTTTCCAAAGATGTACCCTTCATGAATATCATCTATCTTTACGCAACGTCTACTTTTTTTAAACCTCCAGGTGTGCCATTTGATGTATTTCGAGACTCGCTTGCCTTAATAATTTGCTTACATAGCATTTTTGTTATGTAATTCTGACAAAAGGTTGGCTTAAACTTTAATTTTCGACAATTTTCGACTTTCGATCGAAGCTGCGGTCATTTAATATAACCTGCCGCCATCAAAAGAGAGCGTTAATTCGATCCCCTAGCCGATCGAGCATACGGCAACTATTACTATTTAATCTCCACTTTGCCGAAAAAGCACCCCGCATTTCCTAGTTGTTTCAATTTATCCTACATTGAATTGGTCGCAACTAATAAGTCTTAAAAAATCAACCCTGCATTGCACCTGAATGCTTAACCGTGTAAGTATTTGAGCAATGAGGTCTACCAATAAACCCTACTAGTAATCGCCATCAAAAAGGGGTGCGACCACCAAATTAGAAGCACAAATATCGCCACTCCAAGATAAGCAGGACGTAAAAATTCCTTACCTTTGATAGATTGACGACCATCGAAAATTGCGGCAAAAGGAATAACGCTGGTACGTTGCTTCATTTTTTCAAAAGCTTCGCCATAACGCGAATGCAAACGGCGATCGCCATGCCATACAGCAAATAAATGGTGGATTACTAAACCTACGGAGGTTAATAATGTAAAAGTAGTGCCTATCCACAAAGTATGAGCGACGCACCAAATTATTTGTCCTACCATTTGGGGATGACGGGTAATGCGAATAATTCCAGTTTCGTGCATATGAACTTCTGGCTTGGAGATAGCAGCAACTTCCAGTAGATTAAATGTAGAAGGATATAAAAATACAAAAGAAATTGCCGATAATACCCAGACCAGTGTCTGTATTCCGGGCACATTTTGTACCTGCCAAAGCTGCAAGCCATCATAGCGATGGTTAAAAAAGTAAATAATTAATATTACAGCTAAGATCAAGCTATTGAGTGCAAATAAAATTCGGTAAAGCCTTGCTCCGATGAGTTTTTCTGCTTTTTCACGCAAGGCTGCTCCTCCACTGTGAGCGATCGCAAAAGCCAACAATAGTCCCAACATGACAAAATGAGTGGAGGTAAACCAACTTGGCATAGGCACAATAGTATACATAGATAAAGTCAGAATACAGAAAATTAAATTCAGTACAACCAATACCACAAAGTTACAATAGGAGGATTTTGGTCAATATGTTGTGCTACTGTCTTTTCGGGTAATGTCTCCAAGTTTAATACGCATTGTGTTTTATTCTATGCCTAGTAAAAAAAACGATCAAAGCCCGAATGTTGCCAAAACTGCTCCTTTCAATTTTGTGGGTTGAACCTTATGTCTGACCTTCCTTTTACTTTAGATCAGTTACGAATACTCAAAGCGATTGCCGCAGAAGGGAGTTTCAAGCGTGCTGCTGACAGCCTCTATGTCTCTCAACCTGCGGTGAGTTTGCAAGTGCAAAATTTAGAAAGACAGCTAGATGTGCCTTTATTTGACCGTGGAGGTCGTCGGGCACAGTTAACTGAAGCGGGGCACTTGCTTTTGAGCTATGGGGAAAAAATCCTCAGTCTATGTCAAGAAACTTGTCGCGCTATTGAGGATTTGCAAAATCTTCAAGGCGGTACTTTAATTGTCGGTGCTTCTCAAACTACGGGGACTTACCTTTTGCCTCGGATGATTGGGATGTTCCGACAGAAATATCCAGATGTGGCGGTACAGTTACACGTTCATTCCACTCGCCGCACCGCCTGGAGTGTAGTCAACGGACAAGTCGATTTGGCAATTATCGGCGGTGAAATTCCCGCAGAATTAACGGATTCATTAGAAAAAATTCCTTACGCAGAAGATGAGTTGGCATTAATCTTACCCGCATCTCATCCATTTACCAAACTCGAAACCATCCAAAAAGAAGACTTATACAAACTGCAATTTATTGCTTTGGATTCGCAATCGACTATCCGCAAAGTCATAGACCAAGTGCTATCACGCCATGACATCGATACCCGCCGTTTAAGAATTGAAATGGAACTTAATTCCATCGAAGCAATTAAAAATGCCGTACAGTCTTCTTTGGGTGCTGCTTTTGTTTCAACTAGCGCGATCGCCAAAGAGTTACAAATGGGAATACTTCACTTTACTCCGATTGATAGCGTAGTCGTCAAGCGGACGCTGTGGTTGATTTTTAATCCCAATCGCTACAAGTCCAAAGCCGCAGAAGCCTTCAGTCGAGAAATTCTGCCTCAGTTTGCCGCACCTGGGTGGCATATAGATATGTTGAAATCATCACACGCAATTCCAGTAAATGCTTTAGAAGTACAGGCATCCAACTTTAAGGACAGCTAAAGTTACGTCAAAAGTTTTTTGTTATGTAACAACGGAGAACAGTTTGCGCCTTTATTGGTCGGACAAAAATAATTACACGCCTGCTCGACTATTAACCCTTGTAAAGTCGAGAAAATCATGTGTAAATATTTCTGTGGGATTACTTAAAGCCGGACTTCACCGTTCGTTGCAGACAAATTGCTCTTGACTTATGACAAACAATGGAAATTTACTGTACTCGTCCTCAATGTCCGCGTCCCCAGAATAATTTCGTAGATTTAGATAATAACGCAACCCTGAGAACCGCACAGCAAAAGTACTGTACCGCTTGTGGGATGCCTTTAATTTTAGCCGGACGTTATTTACCAATAAAGCTGCTTGGAAGAGGAGGTTTCGGAGCAGCATTTTTATCGCGCGATCGCCATACCCCTCTAATGCGTCAATGCGTGGTAAAACAGTTTCTGCCAGCGGTCGATTTGAGTCCAACTCAACTACAGCTAGCGCAAGATTTATTTGAAAGGGAAGCAGTAGTTTTAGAGGAGATTGGCTCGCAACACGACCAAATTCCGGACTTATTTGCTTTTTTCCCGGTTATAGTTCCTGGCTTGCAATCAGCAGAAGACCAATTTTTTTATCTGGTACAGGAATATATTGATGGAGAAAACTTAGAAGAGGAATTAGTTCGTAAAGGCGAATTCTCTGAATCAGAAGTGTTGTTCCTGCTGCGTTCAATTCTCCCGGTACTGCAATTCGTTCACGATAAAGGCATTATCCACCGAGATATCAAACCTTCTAATATAATGCGCCATCGTAACGGTAGACTTTTTTTACTAGATTTTGGCGCTGTCAAACAAGTAACAAACAGCCCTACTGGGGGTGGTAATTCTTCTACCGGAATATATTCTTTAGGATTTGCACCACCAGAACAAATGTCTGGAGGTAAGGTATTTGCTTCTACGGACTTATACGCTTTAGCTGTAACTGTTATTTTATTGTTAACAGGACACAAGGACGTAACTCAACTATTTGATGCCTATACCAATCAGTTGCAATGGCAAGACAAAGTAAGTGTTAGTTCTCACCTTGCGGAAATTTTAGATAAAATGCTCCGCAGTGCGCCAAATCAGCGTTTTGGGTCGGCAGAAGAAGTTTTAGAGGCTCTTGATGATTCCGGGCAACCGATACCCGATACTTCACTCAATTACAACCAGCCACAAATAATATCACAACCACCACCTTCACCGCTTCCTTCACCATCAACTCTTAGTACGCAACTACCCAGTTTTTCTCCACTGGAATTATTAGCTGGCTCTGCTTTTAGTGGATTTGAAGGCGCTTTAATTTCCATAGCATTGTTGAGTCTACTTAAATCACCTCCTCTTACTTTTGTTGCTTGTGCTGTAATTTTAGGAGTATTGATTTTTGCTCAAACCAAGCGATGGATTGAAAAGTGGGATTTAATAATTATTCCCGCCATAACATTATCAATTATATTTTTTATTCCGTTGTTACAAGGTGGACTTGGTATTCAACAAGTCATTATTTTATCAATAGCCGCAGGTTTAATTACTGTTGCTTTTACATCACTGTTTCGTCTGATCTATAAAATATTATCTTTGCTTCTTTAAATAAATTTTAAGAATAATTAAGTTTCAATTTATTTAAAATCAACTATTTATCTTGGCATTAAGCTTTGATTAATAAATGGTTAATAAATAATTGATAGATATAATAATTAGTTGCATACGCACTTGAATGGCGATAATCGATCGCGATATATTGCTGTTAATTAAGACATTGTAATTGTAACAAGAGTATTTGTTACCATGTAGTACAATTGCTTAAAAAGAAACTTTATTAAAGTCAAAAAAAGCTGAATAATTCTCTAGTTATTGAGGTTTTGATACAGAGGGCGATAATCGCAAGCATACTCAATTTACAGCCATATAACTTCTGGTAATTATCGATCGCAGTTGATTCTTAGGGGCATTTATAAAAAGACGCATTTTAATATTTAGCTCCATAAAAATCATCTGGAGTTAAAATTCCTCAATTGAAAGATCGCTACATTTATGTCACAAAAAAACGAGACGGCGGTTTTAGTTCTAGCTCTACTAATTACACTCGGTTTAGTGGGTGGAGTTTATTGGTGGTTGGCTAGAAGCTACGATATTAAACTGGGTTCTATCAACAGTAATCAATCTCAACCAAATCTGCAATCTGCTGGTGAAACTTTTACTTCCGTGCAAAACATTCCTTCTGGATTGTTTAGCTATGGGGGTAGTAGTACATGGGCACCTATTCGCAAAGAAGCTGATGGTGCGATCGAAACTGCTTTACCTAAATTTCAACTCCGCTATACCAATCCAATTACAGGTGCCCCAGGTTCTGGTACTGGCATCAATATGCTGTTGAACAATCAGTTGGCTTTTTCCCAATCTTCACGACCTGTGAAAGATAAAGAATATCAACAGGCACAACAGCGAGGTTTTAAACTTGAAGAAATTCCAGTTGCGATCGATGGTATTGCGATCGCTGTTAACAATAACTTAAATATTCTAGGGCTTACCCTAGCTCAAATCAAAGATATTTACACTGGCAAAATAACGAATTGGCAACAAGTTGGTGGACAAAATCTGGCGATCTTACCTTATTCCAAAATTAGTGAAGGAGGTACTGTTGAATTTTTTGTTGATAATGTTTTAAAAAAAGAAGATTTCGGTAAAAATGTTCAAAAAATTGATACTACAACTGAGGGTTTGAGAAAAGTAGCTCAAAATCCCGGTGGTATTTATTATGCTTCTGCACCTGAAGTGGTTGGGCAGTGTATTGTTAAACCTTTACCAATAGGGCGAACACCGTCGGAATTAGTTACGCCTTATAAACAGCCATTTATCCAGCCAAGTGATTGTCCGCAAAAGCGCAATCAACTAAATATAGATGCTTTTAAAAGCGATAAATATCCTATGACTAGACGCTTGTTTGTAGTTGTCAAGAAAAACGGTCAAATTGACGAATTAGCAGGTGTTGCTTATGCTAAGTTGCTACTTACAGACGAAGGTCAAAATTTAATTTCTCAGGCAGGATTTGTCAGAATTAATTAATATCTAATATATAAGAGCTAATAGTCGAAAGCCGTTCAAAATTTGCTATTAGCTATTCTTTATTAAAAGAGTAAAAATAAGAAAAATTATCAAAAAATAATATTTAAAAGCGATTATTTTTATGTCACAGAAAAACGAAACGCCAATTCTGGTTTTATCTTTATTAATTACTATCGGACTTATAGCTGGTGGATGGTGGTTACTTAATAAAAACAATTTTTTTAAACCTAAACTTAGTAACTCCAGTTCGAGTACATCGAATACATCCGCAACACCTCCGAATTCCGTACCAGAAAGCGGTACAAATTTTTCTTCTGTAAAAAACGTGCCCGCAGGATTATTCAACTATGGAGGAAGCACCTCTTGGGCACCCATAAGAAAATCAATTGACAAAGAAATTCAAACAGTACGAAAAGATTTTCGCCTGCGTTACGTACAACCATTCAGCGATACCGTTGGTTCGGGTCCTGGTATTCAAATGCTAATTGATGGTCACTTAGCTTTTGCTCAATCTTCCAGACCAATACAAGACGCAGAATTAACCCGTGCAAAGCAACGCGGGTTTACTCTCGAACAAATTCCCGTAGCGATCGATGGGCTAGCAATAGCTGTCAACCCTAATATAAATGTTCCAGGACTAACCATCGACCAGTTACGGTCAATTTATACTGGCAAGATAACCAATTGGAATCAGTTGGGCGGTGCCAACATACCAATCCTCGCTTATTCTCGCCGCATAAGTGATGGCGGTACGGCAGAACTATTCGTTCAAGATGTCTTGGGTGGTCAACCTATGGCATCAACGGTGGAGTTTGTTTCCACCACCACCCAAGCTCTACGAAAAGTACAATCAAGTCCTGGCGGCATTTATTATGCTTCCGCCCCGGAAGTAGTTCCTCAATGTTCAATCAAACCTTTGCCGTTGGGGCGAACGCAAGGGAAATATGTCGCTCCTTACCAAGAACCATTCGTCCTCCCTTCTGAATGTCCTAAGTTACGGAACAAATTGAACATTGAGGCTTTCCAATCTGGCAATTACCCGATTACGCGCAATCTGTTTGTGGTGGTCAAACAAAATGGGCAAACCGAACAACAAGCAGGTGTTGCTTATGCCAACTTTTTACGCACTCAGCAGGGACAGGAATTAATTACAAAAGCTGGTTTTGTAAGAATCCGCTGACAAACGCTGCTCCTGCACGTCAGCTGGCTTTACTAATTGATTCTGCTGGCAAGCAGATTAAATTATCCCCTTGAGTAAGGATTAGACCGCGCTGACGTAATTTGCCCATTAGGCGAGTTACGGTTACGCGAGTCGAACCAATTGCACTGCCAATTTGTGCATGAGTGAGGGGAAAGGGCAGACAATAGCCATGAATTACTTCGGGGTCATTTTCGCTCATTGCCGGTTCTCCATATTCCTCAATTAATAAAGTGAGGAATCCTAAAAGTCGGTCAATAGTGCGCCGTTGTCCCAAGGCACTCAACCACAGCAGTTTACGCTGATGTTGATACCTAAAGGCATCCATAACTTCACGACGAAAATGAGGCCAATTATCTAGATCGTGCCAGTACATCCACAACACTGCTGTCTGGTCCACATGGGCATATGACTGCAACGTAAAAGGTGATTGAGCAACAATTTCAAATGGCTGTCCCGCACCAACAAAACCCAAAAATGCTTCTTCTGGAGTTCTGTTAATTCGGCGAGACGTTAGTTGAGAAGCAGTAGCACTCACTTGGGCGGTCCCTACCATGCGGATCGCACCCCTTTGCACCAAATACAGCAATCCAGGTCTAGCTGGAATTCGCTCATCTTTGCTAAAGGTGCGGCAGCGATAGTGTTCTTGTGCCCAATCAAGAATTCGTTGCCAAGTTAAGAATGGACGTGATGCCTCAGAAAAAGAGGATTGAGATTGCATAGGTAACAAAGAGCGTTCGGCTGAAGACAAAGACGACATAAAAAGGTGCAAGGAGTGTCTTTGTGAAAGGCTTTCTTAGGCTTAAAACCTAAATGCCAGCTATTCAAAAGGTAGAAAGTTGAGCTTCTACTCTTTTGTTATACTTCTTACTGTACAATGTTTGTAGTAAAGTTTACCCAGAATTCACTAAATTTTATGCAATTCTAATATTCTTTGACCGAATATAAAGATACCTCTTAAGACAGATGACAGAAAATCAATGTTTCTGGGTTTACAGTGTTGTCATCAGTATATTCTGTGCATCAAAAGCTACTAGTATGCAAATACACAGCAATAAACCAGCTAATATACGGTTGTTTGACTAAAGCAATAAGTATTTATGCTCACTCAAGTCAAAATAAATATATAGAAAAAAAAGAGATTCCTCTATCAAAAGGCAAAAACGATATTAAAATTTCTTATATATCTGGGATTGCGTTACACCTCTCAAAATCTCATAATTCACATCCTTTTTCGATAGCGACCTCAATAGCTTCTCATTTTTCAGTAAATTGCGGCACAGATTTGCAGATTTTCGCGTTACCTACTGGTTTGATTTATATAGAAGTGAGTGACTTAGTTTTAGCTAGTTGGTTACAACATTTTATCGATCGTCGAAGCGGGGAGAGGATTGAAGTAAATTCTTTAGCTTTAAAAGCCGATGCTGTATTTTCTATTCAATATATTCACGCACGTTGCTGCTCGTTGTTACGACTGGCGCAACAAGAGAAATTACTTAACACCAATAAAATTGCTTCTGAATCCATACCTTGGCTTAACGCTAGCGGACAACTTTGCTTGAATCATCAAGCCGAACGCCGTTTAATTAGCAATTTAGTAAAAGTTGTAGATGAGTTAGAGCCAGCCATTACTCGTCCGCTCAAATGGGAAGGAGCAGCGCTTAGTTTAGTAAAAGCGTTTGAAAGTTTTTGGTCTGCTTGTCGCATTTGCGGCACCTTAACGACTCCACCAGAAGTTATTATGGCTAGAGTCGGATTGATTATGACAACTCAATCGGTATTAAAGTTTCTGCTAGAAGAAAAATTGGGTATACCCGCTTGCTCAGAATTATGAGTTAAATCCGACCCATTCAATGAAAAATATAAAAACTTTTGTAACACCTATTGACTAATTCTATAGCCTCGGATATATTATCAAGTGTGTGAGGAGCGAACCATTAAGGGCACCGAGACGAAACACGGCCAGTCGTCGGTGCCCTTTCTGATTTCGTAATATTTGTTCGCTTCTTAAAGTTTTTAAAGCCAGTTTTTAGAATAAAGTTGGACGGGCAAGGATGCCCCGAATTGCAAGTGCTAGGAGTTAACTTAACGCCCGGTATTTAATAAAAATTTTTCAATTGCTGCGGCGACTCCATCTTGCTCTACATTTGGAGCTACCCAGCGAGCGATAGATTGAACTTGGGTTGGTGCGTTACCCATTGCTACACCAATACCAGCATATTCGAGCATTTCAACATCGTTAAAGTTGTCGCCAACAGTCATCACGTTAGTTTTTTGCAATCCTAATAATTCCTCAGCTATGTAGCGTACCGCAGCTCCTTTGTTTACTAAAGGATTAGTCGCTTCAAAAAAGGTAGCAACTGATTTAGTCAGATATAGTTCTGCTGGAGTATATTGAAGGCGTAAATCACCAAGTAAATTATCGATAACTTCCGTGTCTTCACATAAAGCGAGAATTTTTGTCGGTTCATTGCTTAAACAAGAGCGTAAGTCCCCTACAGGAATTGGTGTAATACCAGAACGTTGTCCGTAGATTTGCGATTCTTTGGTTAATTCTCGGACGTAAAGTTGGTCATTTATATAGAAGTGGATGGATAAAAGTTGACGTAGTTGGGGTTGTTCAAAATAATCCAACAGCTTTAATGCAACTTGCTTGGGAACGGATAAATGTTGATGAAGTTTTTGGGAAACCGGATCTTGAATCCAAGCCCCCTGATAGGCTATCAACGGTAGAGTTGAGCCGATTTGTTTGTGGTAGCGCAAAGCCGAACAATACATTCTACCAGTAGCGATCGCAACTTGAATTCCTTTTGCTTGGGCTGCATTAACAGCTTCTATGACGCGATCGCTGATTTGATTTGATTCCCCTGCGATCGTGCCGTCAATATCTAAGACTAGTAGTTTAATTTCTTGGGCAGATGTATCCATGTTTTTAGATTCCGGTTAATTTAAGTACTCCCAGTTAGAGGTTAACAGGTGCAGTGCAAATAAGGGACTTCCAAGAAGTAAAATCACCAAGTATTAAAATCATAATCATCATAAATTGCGATAAGCCAGTGCTGCCATCGGTGCGCCAGCTCCCATTTAGTGGTAAATTATTTTTAGAGAAAATATAAAAACGAATTTTAATTGAGACTGAAGACCGCGAGTTTAATAGAAAAACAACCATAGCTCTTGATGGAATACTACTTCAACTGAAAAATGACGGTAATGGTTTTCAGAAAAATTATTTTTAAATGGGGTGATATTCAATGACATTTATTACACGGGGTAAATCAAATGTTTGGATACAGAGAATCAAAAATCCTTTGCGACTTTTGAATTATATTGGATTAAAGTTGTCATATATTTTTAAGTGGAAAAAAATACCTTTTTATCCCTTATATATTGATGTAGAACCAAATAACAATTGCAATTTTAAGTGCCAACATTGTCAAGTTACTTACTGGTCTAAGGAAAGAATTCATTTAGATAAAAATTCTTTTAGCCGCATTTTAGATCAATTTCCATATCTTGAAAAAGTTAAACTTCAGGGAATGGGTGAACCTCTACTTAATAAGCAGTTGATTTCCATGCTTAAATTAGGAGAAAAACACGGTTTATCAATGAATTTCATTTCAAATGGAAGCCTTTGTAATCAAAAAATAGCCGAGCAGCTTGCCCAATTAAATAATACTAGTATTACTTTCAGTATTGATGGAGCAACAGCAGAAACTTTTGAAAGTATCCGAATTGGAGGTAAATTTGAGGAAATTCGGAAAAACATTCAAAATTTGAATCGTATTCGTAGTGGTAAAAAACAACCGATGCTCTCGGTTTACGCTGTAGTTACTAATAAAAATATTCATGAAGTATCACAAATAGTAAAGTTAGCTAGCGATTTGGGAGTAGATTGTATTACTTTGCAACCTTTTCTAAGTGACTGGGGTAAAAAGGAAATGAAAGAATACAACAACTCCATCAAAGCTAACTTAAATTCTAAACAATTAACTAGTACTTTAGCAGAAGCTAAGGAGATAGCTAGGGAAAATCAAATAGATTTTGATATCAATCGTGGTGATTTTTATTCAAAACAAAAAAAATGTCCTTGGGCTTGGAAAAGTACTTATATTTCTTCCGATGGTGATGTTGTTCCTTGCTGTATACTAGCAGATTCAGATACCGTCAAAATGGGTAATGTTTTTGAAGAGGATTTTGCAAAAATCTGGAACTCCGAAAAATACCAAGACTTTCGAGAAAGAATTAGAACTCACAATTTACCCAACTATTGTGAAAATTGTTACCTAAAAGAATAAACCTTTGTATAGTAATAGGTTTAGTGTGGATATGTCTTGTTAGACTTACGACGGCGAATAAAAGCTAGTGCTGCGACAGAACCTAAACCAATTATAGTTCCGGGTTCGGGTACTGAAGTTTTTCTTGCAACTACTTTAAAATCAGGACCTTTAAAAGAAGCGTCTGCCCAGACTTGAATACCACTTAAATTATTAACTCCTAAATCGGTTAAGCTGACTCCCCAAGAACCAACTTCTCGATCGCCAACAATTTCCTCAGTATTTATCTTAAAACCAGCTTTTGCTTGGTCTTTTTGTAATAACTTGATAGCATTACCAATAATTTGCCCTGGTTTCATCTATGGCTTAAACGGATAAGTCGCTATTCATTCCTCTTTCCCAGAAAAATAAGCTATCTAATCCTGAATCATCTGCTCGAAGTACACTATCGAAGAAGAGATTGATATTAAATGAACCGCTATCTTGGGTATCAACAATATTGTTTAAGTTGCTGTTGCCCAAGAATTTGGCAATTTGAAATCTGGGTCTTCGTTGGTAGTTGGAGGAGCGCTAGCATTATCGCCTTTATCTGTACTTGCAGCGCCGCTATTTTTATCTTTGGTTCTTTCCGTATTTCTGTTAATTACAGCTTATTGAACAAAGGAAAATCGATCGATTGTCTTACCCTTTTGTTCAATCGATTCTAATAAAATATCTTTTGTGGTATCAGACTTTTGGCTGACGTTAGTTGTAAAAATTACAGTTTGAGCAGAATTAGAAACAAATAAAACTATACTTACTGTTAAACCAATAGAAGTAATCAATTGATTAAATTTCATTGCATCCTCTTATCTTTAAATCTTACTTTTACAAGCAATTTGTTTGTATTGCGCTTCTTTTTTAATTCTGCTATATCAGCTCTTTAAAACACATCCGCAAACATCCGGATTAAAGTTTAAAGTTTAGGGATGCAAAAATGGTCTATTTTTCAGTTATTTATGAAGTTAAAAAAAATCAACCCGATCGTATTTAAGCAGCAATGTTAACTCATGAGTGCAAAAAAGAATATGAATTGAAAGACACTTTATTGATCGCAACGCCGAACTTATGCGCGGACTGACAATCAAAAAACCAGATTTATCAAAAGCTAAAATGATTACAACTCATACACAAGCAGGCAATTCTACAAGCTAACTCTGCTTGCTTAAGCACTAAGATCAACTTTGGCGATCGCAAAATTTAACGTCTCGACTAAAACAAATGTTCCAAAACCGAAGCAACTGATTAAAATAAGTAAATGTCCTTAATACACGCTCCGATCGCATAGCTTCAATCCAAAAATCTAAAATTGAATGACTTCCGATATAACTTCTCCTAAAAATCCCATATTCGTCTTAGTTGACGGACATTCCCTTGCATTTCGTTCTTACTTCGCTTTCGCCAAAGGACGAGATGGGGGACTCCGCACCAAAACTGGTATACCTACCAGCGTGTGTTTTGGCTTTATTAAGTCTTTGCTGGAAGTGATGGATAAACTTCAACCCGAAGCGATCGCGGTTGCTTTTGATTTGGGTTTACCAACTTTCCGCCATCAAGCTGATGATACCTATAAAGCCGATCGTCCGGGAACGCCGGAAGATTTTATTCCCGATTTGGAAAATCTCCACGAGTTACTTACGGGATTAAATTTACCAATATTGACTGCTGCGGGTTTTGAAGCAGATGATGTTTTAGGGACTTTGGCGCAAAAAGCATCTCAGGCAGGATATCAAGTTAAAATCCTCACAGGGGATCGAGATTTATTTCAGTTAGTTGACGAAAACAAGCAAATTAGCGTTTTGTATTTGAATAAGGAAGCTCTACAGCGTTCAAGTACGGGGCCTAAAGAATTTCATTCGCAAGAAGTTAAAGAAAAGTTAGGAGTTTTACCAACTCAAGTTGTTGATTTTAAAGCGCTTTGCGGCGATAAATCAGATAATATTCCCGGCGTGAAGGGAATTGGAGAAAAAACAGCGGTACAACTGCTTGATACTTACGGTTCCCTGGAAAAAATTTATCAGTCTTTAGAGGAAATAAAAGGCGCGACTTACAAGAAACTTGAAGCAGGTAAGCAAGACGCAGAAAAATCGAAGTTTTTAGCGAAGATAGTTGAAGATGTTCCCTTAGAAGTTGATTTAGAAGAGTGTAAATTAAAAGGTTTTGAAAATAGCGAACTCGAACCGATTTTAGAAAAGTTAGAATTTAGTTCTTTTTTAAAAAAAATTCATCAACTTCAGCAAAACTTTGGCGGTAATGTTGAAGAAACAGCACAAACCGAAGCTGTAGAAATTGAAGATGATGATTTGTGGTTTTGGACTGCTAAACAAACAGAAGAATCCCAAAAGCAAAAGACTTCTCCAATTAAACCGCGCATCATCGATACGGAAGCAAAGCTGAAAGAATTAGTTAAAATACTCCAAAAATTTACAACGGAAACGCCCGTTGCTTGGGATACCGAAACAACCGATTTAGAACCGCGAGATGCTGAGTTAGTCGGAATTGGTTGTTGTTGGGGTGAAGCTGACGAAGTTGCCTATATTCCTTTGGGACATAAAAATGGCAGTAATCTCGATAAAGATATTGCTTTGGATACCCTACGTCCAATTTTAGAAAGTGCAGATTATCCGAAAGCTTTTCAAAATACTAAATTTGACCGCTTAGTTTTACGATGTCAGGGAATTAAAATCGCAGGAGTAATATTTGACTCCATGTTAGCAAGTTACGTTCTTAATCCCGACAGTAGCCATAGTTTAAGCGAACTTTCCCAAAAATACTTGGGTTTGATGGCTAAAACTTATCTTGAATTGGTTCCTAAAGGTCAAACTATTGCCGATGTTAGCATTGCTGAAGTAGCAGATTACTGTGGGATGGATGCTTATACCACATTTCAATTAGTCGCAAAACTGCGGCAAGAATTAGAGCAAATTCCTATTTTATCAAAGCTTTTATTAGAAGTGGAACAGCCTCTAGAAGCAGTTTTGGCGGATATGGAATATCAAGGAATCCGCATTGATACGGATTATTTAAAAGAACTTTCGCAGCAGTTAGAAATTGATTTAGCTAAGTTAGAAGAGCAAGTACAGGAAATAGCTGGAGAAAAATTTAATCTAGGTTCTCCCAAACAGTTGAGTCAAATATTATTTGATAATTTGGGTTTAAATAAAAAATATTCTCGTAAAATTAAAACTGGATATTCTACAGATGCAGCAACTTTAGAAAAGCTGCAAGAAGACGATGAAACCGGCATTATTGAGGCTATTCTTGAACATCGGACTTTATCTAAATTAAAGTCTACTTATGTAGATGCACTTCCAGCTTTAGTAAGGGAAGATACGAAGCGCGTACATACAGATTTTAATCAAACGGCAACATCAACTGGAAGGTTATCTTCTTCCAATCCAAACTTACAAAATATTCCGATTCGTACAGCTTTTAGCCGTCAAATTCGTAAAGCGTTTATCCCGGAAACAGGTTGGTTAATAGCAGCGGCTGATTACTCGCAAATTGAATTAAGAATTTTGGCTCATTTGAGTCAAGAACCCGTTTTAGTTGAAGCTTATAACAATAATCAAGATATTCATACCGTTACGGCGCGGTTGGTATATGAAAAAGATGATATTACATCAGATGAAAGACGGATAGCGAAAACTATTAATTTTGGTGTAATTTACGGAATGGGTTCGTTAAGATTTTCTCGTTCAACTGGTATAGATAAAAATCTTGCGAATGAATTTATTAAAAGGTTTTACTCTCGCTACCCAAAAGTTTTTGAATTCTTGGAAGGTTTGAAAAAACAAGCAATTTCTCAAGGTTATGTAGAAACAGTTTTAGGACGTAGACGTTATGTTGATTTTACCAGTAGAAATTTACAAAACCTCAAAAATGTTCCCCCAGAAGAAATTGACTTAAGTAAATTGAAGAATATAGGTGCTTACGATGCGGGTTTATTGCGTGCTGCTGCTAATGCACCAATTCAAGGTTCTAGTGCCGATATTATCAAAATTGCCACGATCGAAATGCAGCAAGTTTTGCAGGATTATCAAGCAAGATTGTTGCTACAAGTTCACGATGAATTAATTTTTGAACTTCCTCCTCAAGAATGGGAAGAGTTACAAATCAAAATTAAGTCGGTGATGGAAAATGCACTCAAGTTGAGTGTTCCTTTATTAGTAGAAGCAAGTGCGGGTGATAATTGGATGGAAGCAAAATGATGCAAGTTAGGAGTATTGAGTATTGAGTTATGAGTTATGAGTTAGGAGTATTGAGTTAGGCAACCGGAACAAGAAATTAAGTATCCCAAACGTTTAGATCCCCCAACCCCCTAAAAAAGAGGAGCTTGAGTAACTTATATAATTAAAAATTTGTAAAACTTTAAAAATCTTCATCTACGAAAAATTCGGCATCATCTTCATATCGCCCAGAAGTGCTTCGTCGTTTAGATATACCCCGTAAAGGTTGCAGCAGACTCGTAACAACCATCCCTACTGCAACACAAAAAGCTAGCATTAACCCGACTGGAATTTGAATTGTTTCAAACGTAAGAAATCTTAACGATATTGGCGTGGCGTTTTGCACTGAGATAATAGCGATCGCCATTATCCACAAAGCTACAATTATTGATATAAGCAGGTTTACAATTGTCTTCATATTTCTAATAAAAATATTATCTAGATCCTAAAAACCGACTTAGGACAAGGGTGCGTTAATTTTTCTATATATTACAGCAAAATTAAGAATTAAGGATGCAAACTGTTGTAAAATATTAAATTTACAAATGATTATCTTAACAGCATAATAACTAATTAGATTAAATATTTAGTATTTTAAGATACAAAAAATTTTTTGCATTCCGACTCATAGTTTCAATTAGAATATAATTTACCGTGCTTTACCTTTAAGTGGATGCTGCGAATTTTACTTAAATCGATCGAGGTGTAAGAAAAATCAATCTCGTTCAGTTTGGAATATTCAGTATTTAATAGCAAAACCACACGGAAACATCCATTGTTTGTTTGTAGCTAATACTACCCCCTTGCTTTTTATCTCGACTGTATAGCAATGTCAAGCCCTGTAAGACTTTTCGCCAGCTATCATCTTTGGTCCTTGATTGCCCCCGCTTCAGGGCAACAACACTGGCACTGTCAAATGAAAAGGGGATTTATTAAAGCACGTCAAAATGAAGCGAAAGTCAAAGCTTTACTAAAGACAAAAGTCACTCCATCACAGCGTATCGGCTTGTTGGCACAAAAGGGTGTTTATGAGTTTCATCACAATCGAAACCTACTCAAGTCTGATGACGGAGTAGAAAAAGTTGCAGGGCTTTTAAAATTAGGAAACTTAGCTGACGAAATTCAGCAGCGAGTGAGACAAATATTACAAAAATATCAAGATGCGCCTTTACTTTTAAACAAACGCATCATGTTATTAACTCGTGGTGATGAAGGTTTTCCAAAACCAATTTTTATAGAACACGAACATTATCGTTTTCGTTTGTATGCAGCAATGGACTGTGTTTTAAACGAATCCGATAGTACTTTACATATTATAGATTTTAAAACGGGGAAATCTCCTTTTGACCGCCGACAGGCACTAGTTTATTTGCTTGCGGCACGATATCTTTACCCCAAATATCAAGCGATCGCTTCATTTTATAATTTAGAAATGGGTAAAAAATCTCATGTGATTACTGTTAGTAATAGCGAATTAAGATTGATTGAATTCCATCTCGGTTATATTGCCGAAAAGCATCAAAAAGATTTGCAAAAATATCGTCAGAATAACAAAAGCTTTAGTAAAATATTTCCTCCCAATCCCGGTTATCACTGTCGTTTTTGTCCGTTTCAATCTATTTGTGATTTTTCGGTTGCGGAAGATGAGTAAATTGGGCATTGGGCATTGGGCTACCTCCCACCTACGGTGAATGGGCAGTAGGAATTAATGGATTAACTATAAAAATTAGAAACCCGCTTTTTTGAAAAAACTGGGTTTGGTAATATTTGATAAATTAAATATATTTAAAAATTTATTCTTCCTTCGTTTAGCAGTTTATATCCGACTGCGATCGATCCAAAACTAACGAAGAAATTCCATAAACTAGTTGGTTGTAAAAGAACTCCTCCACTTAGGAAAACCAACACTATGCCAATTGTGAGTAAAATCCAGCCGAAATTACCAGTTTGTCTGGGAAAAAACACTAATGATAAAACACCACCTACAACTGCTAAAACAGAACCAACTGCTGGCAAGCTTTGATAAAAGTATCGATAATAAGTACCTGTAAATATAATATTTTGACCGAAATAGTAAATGCCTGTTAATAGTAGAATTAACCCGATAATTTTGATTAACAGTCTACCCATTTGATTTATGTTTTTGGATTATTTATTATCTTATTTTACGTGAAGTTCATTAATAAATACCTGCTAGATTATACGGAAAAAGGTTAATAATTAATTATTAACCACAAAATATTATATGGAATTAAATTATTTAAAATAAGATAAGTCAATGTCGCCGAAATGAATGCTTAAGGCAATATTCAATTCTTCTAGTGTTTCTACAAACCAATTAATATTGCGATAGTGTTCTGATTCATAATGATTGAACAAAATTGCAAAGCGCTTAGTTAAATAAGGCTTTACTTTACGACAAATTAAAACAATTTTTAATAATAGTCCAATTATACGAATTGAGCTTTGATGGGTAATTAAATCAATAAAGGTAAAGTGCTGCGGCGATGATAAACTTTCAACTATCAAAAAGTTAAGTAGTTGAGTGCAAGTTTTCAATATCAAAAAATCGTTAACTTTCTGAAAATCTGCTTCCGGTAAAGTGTTTTGCAGTTGAATATACAATCGCTGGTGAAATTGATGTTTTCCATATTCCCAATCAATTCCAGATATGAGATATTCGTATAAATCATCTTTAAAAGCACGGAAACAAGTCGCTTGACTGCTGTAATGTAAAAAATTGTTTGCTAAATCTTTATAGCTATTTTCACCTTCAACTTTTCCCATGAAGCTTTTCAAAGCCGCATCTACCCGATTATCGCTTAATAATGTCGGATTTTTTACGGGGTGTATAATTCGATTTGTTCCTGATAAAGAGCTATTGTTGGCGGCTACTTGAGCAAGTCTTACTTGATAGGTGACATATTGAGATAAATCAATTTCAAATTTCTTTTGTACCTGCCCCTGAATTTGCTTGACAATCCACTGGTGTTCAATAGTCGCGTCTTCATTAAGTAAGCAATGTTGGTGTAAATAAGAATAGCGGGGAATTAAAGTAATTAAACGATCGCCATTTTTCGATTCAGAATGGGTGGTTCGATTTATAACTTGAGCGAGACGCTGTAATGTTAAATATTGTTCGCTCTTAATAAAACCTTTTAATAATTCGTGCAAGCGTCTAATTGATTTATTGCGCGAAGTAATTATTCTTCTTTTTGAAGGAGGTTTATTAAAGATAGTAATTAATTGATATATGGCATGATGCATTTGAGGTTGCATATACCAACGATTAATTAAAATATGACAGCAGCAGTTTAGAAATAAATGAAATTCTTTTTCAGCTTTTTTTGATGCTGTAATTTCGTCTAATGCCGATAAGATTTCTTTCTGAGGATAATTTGTACCATCGATAAATAAAGCTCGAAAGCGATCGATTGTCTTGTTAGCAGATTCTAACTGCACCAAATCAAACAGATGTTTATATATCTGTTGTTGGGGAGAATCATATTTGTAGAGATTAGGGTTTACAGAAATCACGTTTTTATTACCGTTTTTTATACATTCAGCAATATCAGCAAGCGCTTTCAGATTTAAAGCTAATTTTTGCTGATTATTTAAGAATATTCAAGGTAATTGTATATATATAAATTATAATTACCACTTTTTTTATTTTTACATAGCATCAAAGACTTACCATTGATGTTAAGTTTCTAGACTACACCCGAAAACTCTAATTAAACACTTATGAAAAAATATTCTCTTTTCGCATTATTTCCCTTAAATAGCTAAATAAACGTGAGCAATAATACTGAACTATCAAGGGTTTTAAAAATATTTTTATACAATTAAAAAAAAATCCCAACTATCTTTTTTAAATTACCAACTAATTTGATTTGTGTAATTAAGCGAATAAAGAGATGGGGGATAAGGGGATAGGGAGTTAGGAACTGTATTCTCCAGATCCCCAGATCCCCTTAAAATTCTGTAATTTAAGCTGAAAATGGCGGTAATTCTTCGAGGATGATGAACCGAATGTGATTTATTGCTAATTCACCAATAGAAACATTTTCTTTTTCGATGCGTTTACCTTCAGAATAGAGCGTTTCAAAGGAAATACCTTTACCAATTTCGATATGAAACCAGCTTAAGCCCATGAAAAAACGAGTGGGATGAGGTCCATCACGTCCAACGTCGTCGGGATTAGATTCCATTGGCAGCCAACCGAAGCCGGGAATGTAAAATTCTAGCCAGACGTGATTGTAATCTGGCTCTAGGGGAACGCCTTGTTTTTCCCCGTAGGGAGGGCATTTATAGCGTCCTACTGTACGGCAAGCAATACCGTTTAAACGACACAGCCCTAGTAATACTCCTACGTATTCTCCACATGAACCAATGCCGCGTTCTAAAACGATATCCGGCGTATCGATGTGGGGTTTAATGCCGTAAGACAGTTGGTCATAAACGTAGTTGCGAATATTATACATTTTTCGCAATATGTTGGTTTCGCTGCCTACTGCTTCAATGGCTGCTTCGCGGACAATAATAGTATGCATTGCTAAGTCGTCATCATCTATTAAGTAACGACTTATAAATTCTTTTGGTAATAAAGAAGCGTTTTCTACGTCTCGCGGAGTCAGACGATATTTTATAGAACGCACTTCTAAAATGGCTTTCCAACCTAAGAGGTGACGTTCTCCGGGAGCGAGGGTATCAAATTTAAATACGGCTACCCTCTGTCCATCGATTATTTCTTCAGTAAAAGGTAAACCAATTGCTTCAACGTGCTTTACTTTTTGACGTTCGGTTTCCGAAGGTAAAGCAATGCGCCATTCTAAATTTTCTAAATATACTTCTTCTAAAGGGTCAATTTGTTCTACATAGGACATTTCCACTAAATAACCGTTAGAAAGCGCAATGCGTTTTTCTCGATCGTAATGGTAATGCAGGGGATGAATAAAAGCGCGATCGCGATAGGTTAGTTCGTAGCTTGGTTCGGCGTTGGGGTTGTCTCGAATGTAAGGTTCTTCGGATGAGTAAGCAATATAAATGCTTTGTTTATTGGTTGAAGAATCGGTATGTACTGCTATACCCGTAGGAGAATCAAAAGGAGTTAGTACGCTAAATTGAATTTCCCCCGTTGCGCGATCGAGGAAGTAAACTGATTGTTCTACGGTATCGCAAACTAGAAGGTTTTCTTCGGTGAGTGCTAAGTTTTCTATTCCCACACCAGGAGCATAAAATCTAGCAATTTCCGCGCGCGTATTGCGGTTAAAAATAATAATTTTACCGAGTTTTTCGCAACTGACGTAAACGGTGGAATCCGAAACAGTAATACCGTTGGCGGGATAAGGTAAAGTTGCAAAATGCTCTAGCGCTAACGAATTTAGCTTACAAAAATAAACGCTATTGCCTCTGGTTACCCACAAAGTATCTTCCCACATTGCCAAACCCGTGACATCCAAAAATTCCCGCGTTTGATGGGAATTAATAATTTTTGTATTGTCGTTAGTTGGATCGATTTGCAGCAGATGCCCAAGTCTTGGATCGATAGCAATCAATGTATCTTTAATAAATGCCATGCCGTATAAAGCGGCAACAGCAAACGGTCGAATAGTCCTTTGCCCTATTTGCATCTGGCTAACTGTCGAAGAAGGAATTACAGTGGTCATATTAAAGCCTATTCGTTCCAAAGTTTTGCAAGCACTACATTAATTGTGATATTCACTCCTTGACAAGGGGGAGATGAGGTAGGAGTTAGGAGTTAGGAGTTAGAAGTTAGGAGTTAGGAGTTAGGAGTTAGGAGTTAGGAGTTAGGAGTTAGGAGTTAGGAGTTATTTTCCATGCCCAATGCCCTATGCCCAATGCCCAATTACCAATCAATTACCAATCAATTACCAATCAATTACCAATTCCTTTCTGTGTTTGCTTAACTATATAATCAACTACATCTTCAAATTTTCCCGCACGGTTGTAAATTTCGCGCTGACATGATGCAGCCGTTCCCTGCTTGATTATTTCTCCAACGATCGCGGACACTTCATCCCAATCGCCGTATTCTTCCAACGATGGACGCACAAAAGTTAGGAATTTTTCAATTAATTCCTGTGCTGGTATGGCGTTTTGTTCCTCTACATCTAACAAATCGGCATCTAAACCGTAGCGTGCAGCCCGCCAGTGAGCGGCGCGGATCAGTTCGTGACGGGCTTTTGGGTAGGATTCATCGTTTTTTGCTTTTTGATGACAAGTATGAGCTAAAGCACGGGTTAATCCAGCTAACATCACTGCTTCATCCACCGTCATACACACATCAGCCATGCGAAACTCCACCGTGGGATACTTGACACAAAGCCGCGCATCCCAGTAAATTTTGGTTTCTTCTTCTACACTTTTACTGTTAACTAAAGATTCTACAACTTTCTTATACTCAGCTTCTGACTCAAAAATTAACGGCGGTCCAGATATGGGCCATCTACCAAAAATTTCTGTACGATAGCTAGCGTATCCCGTATCGGTACCCATCCAAAAAGGAGAAGAAGCAGTCAGCGCCAACATCGGAGCCAGCCAAACTCGCGCTCGATTCATTACCTGAATGGCTAAATCGCGATCGCTAATTCCCACATGAACGTGACAGCCAAAAATAACTTGTTCTTTTCCTAACTGTTGATATTCTTCTATCAAATTTTGATAACGTTCTTTGGGAGTCACATCTTGTTCCTTCCAAGATGAAAACGGATGTGTACCAGAAGAGGCGATTTGATTTCCATCTTTGGCAGCAGCATCAATTACTCCCTTCCGCAACCGTACCAATTCCCTACGCACATCAGTAAGAGTTTGACAAACAGGAGTATCTATTTCAATTTGTGAAAGCTGGACTTCAGGATGCACCTTTTCACCGATTGTTTTCTTCGCAAAAGGCAAAATTTGCTGCACCCGCGAAGTAAGGGAGCGCGTTTCGGGGTCAATAATTTGATATTCTTCTTCTACTCCAATAGTGAAGTCTTCTGTTTGAGGTGCCATAATTCAATTTTGGATTTTAGATTTTAGATTTTGGATTGTCATCTACTTAACATTTGGCACGATAATAAGTTTTAATTCTTCAGTCTGTGGATTCAATTATCAACGTTCGCGGTTTACTTTATGAAAGGGAACGGGGAAGAGAACGTCTCGCTCGCTAATTGCTACTAGTGGTCGATTTCATTAATTTTGACAGGTTTGTAGTAAGGGCTTCAGCCCCTCCGGATTCGGTAATATAAGGCGAGTACAACGCTTACTACGAACCTTTTTACCCGTCAAAACTAATGAAACGCACTACTAGTGGTCGATTTTATTAATTTTTACAGGTTTGTAGTAACGGCATTGGTTCCCTAAATCCGGAGGCGCTAAAGCACTTACTACGAACCTTTTTACCTATCAAAACTTTTGAAAAGGACTACTAGGGAGCCAGACGCGAACGCTAGGAATAAATTATTTATCAAAATTAATCTGGTAGAGTATTATTTGCAATGTTGGGTTACGACAGGATGAATGTAGTATCTCGTTACAAATTAAATTAATTTTCGTGTCTAACCCAACCTACCAACTGGTAACGGTCAAATTGAATGGTTATCTCATCAACGCTTTAGCTATGATTGTTTCTTGTAACCACTTCCTTTAACTTACAAGATGTCTGCCCATTCTCTGCCCGATCGTGAAGCCGTTTGGCATAGCTTAGAAGTCGATGAAGCAATAGAACTGCTTAGAGGTAATGCAGACACTGGCTTAACATCCCAAGAAGTAGATTCTCGACTGCAAAAATATGGTACGAACGAATTAGAAGAATCCAGCGGACGAGGTAATTGGGAAATTCTGTTGGATCAGTTCAAGAACATTATGTTATTGATGCTGATTGCTGTGGCTATTGTTTCGGGGGTTTTGGATTTACTTGCTTTACAATCGGGTAATTTGAAATCGGGTGAAGTTCCTTTTAAAGATACGATCGCAATTTTGGCGATCGTCATTCTTAACGGTATTCTGGGCTATCTCCAAGAAAGCCGCGCTGAAAAAGCTTTGGCTGCATTGAAAAAACTTTCTTCTCCTAACGTGCGGGTGATTCGCAACGGTAGGTTACTCGATGTGGAAGGAAAGAATTTGGTACCGGGAGACATAATGCTGCTGGAAGCCGGGGTACAGGTGGCAGCTGACGGACGTTTAATTGAACAATCCAATTTACAAATACGGGAATCGGCTCTAACGGGAGAAGCTGAAGCTGTTAATAAACGGGTAGAAATGAAGCTACCTGAAGAAACAAGTTTGGGTGACAGAATTAATTTGGTTTTCCAAGGTACTGAGGTTGTTCAGGGACGTGGCAAGGTTCTGGTAACTCATACCGGGATGAAAACGGAGTTGGGTAAAATTGCGGAAATGTTGCAAGCGGTGGAGACAGAAGATACTCCGTTACAGCAGCGCATGACTCAACTTGGCAACGTTTTGGTTGGGGGTTCCTTGGCTTTAGTGGCGCTGGTAATTATTATCGGTTTGCTGCGTGGCGGCAATTTACAGGAGTTAGTGGAAGTTTCGTTGAGTATGGCAGTGGCGGTGGTTCCGGAAGGTTTACCGGCTGTAATTACGGTGACTTTGGCTTTGGGAACTCAGCGAATGGTACGTCACAATGCTTTGATTCGTAAGTTACCGGCGGTGGAAACTTTGGGTTCTGTCACAACTATTTGTTCTGATAAAACTGGTACTTTGACTCAGAATAAAATGGTGGTGCAGTCGGTTTATACCAACAGACATTTATTACGAGTGACGGGGAATGGTTACGTTCCTCAAGGCGATTTTGAGGTTGATGGTACTCGTATTGATGTAGAAGATTATTCTGAAATTCCACCTCTATTGGTTCCCTGTGCTGTTTGTAATGATGCAGTTTTACAACAGGAAAAAGGTGATTGGATAATTCTCGGCGATCCTACAGAAGGCGCTTTGGTAACGTTAGCAGGAAAAGCGGGAATCGAACAAGACCAGTGGAATAGTAAATTACCCCGCGTTGGTGAATTTCCTTTTTCTTCCGAACGCAAGCGGATGAGCGTAATTTGTCAGGTGGAACAGGTAAATAATGGTGTTTCAATTATTCCAGATGTTGACCCGGCAATTAGCAATCTGTTGAATAATAATGAAAATTATTTGATGTTTACCAAAGGTTCGCCAGAATTAATTTTGGAAAGGTGCGATCGCGTTTATGCGGGGAATAGTGCGGTTGAACTGAGTCAAGAACAACGAGATCG
The DNA here is from genome assembly GCA_965234645.1 of Rivularia sp. (in: cyanobacteria). Lineage (GTDB taxonomy): Bacteria > Cyanobacteriota > Cyanobacteriia > Cyanobacteriales > Nostocaceae > Rivularia. The sequence continues at coordinate 4,198,744 of OZ248344.1, forward strand.
AGTTTTAGCAGCAAACGAGCGCATGGCTGGTGAAGGTTTGCGGGTTCTAGGTTTCGCTTACAAACCTTTAGCGGAAAAACCACCAGAAAATTCGGAAGAAAAATACGAACAACAACTGGTATGGTTGGGATTGGTAGGAATGCTCGACGCGCCACGTCCGGAAGTAAGAGCATCTGTAAAAGAATGTCGAGAAGCGGGAATTCGTCCGGTGATGATTACCGGAGATCATCAACTCACCGCAAAGGCGATCGCCACGGATTTGGGTATTGCCAACTCGGACGATAAAGTGTTGATAGGTCAAGAATTGCAGCGAATGAGCGATGCTGAATTAGAGCAAAATGTTGATAATGTCAGCATCTACGCTAGAGTTTCCCCAGAACATAAATTACGCATCGTCCAAGCTTTGCAGCGTCGCGATAAATTTGTTGCTATGACTGGCGACGGTGTTAACGATGCACCAGCCCTCAAACAAGCCGATATCGGGATTGCGATGGGAATTACTGGTACTGATGTCAGTAAAGAAGCCAGCGATATGGTGTTATTAGATGACAACTTCGCCACCATCGTTGCTGCCACTAAAGAAGGTAGAGTAGTTTATACAAATATTCGCCGCTTTATCAAATATATTCTCGGTAGTAACATCGGTGAAGTTATAACCATCGCCGCCGCACCAATTTTATTACCGATGGGAGGTGTCCCCTTAACACCGCTACAAATTTTGTGGATGAATTTAGTCACTGACGGTTTACCAGCTTTAGCATTAGCAGTAGAACCTCCCGAACCCGATGTTATGAAGCGTCCACCTTTTAGCCCCAAAGAAAGTATTTTTGCTAGGGGTTTAGGATGGTATATGATTCGCATCGGCATAATATTTGCAATTATTACGATCGTTTTGATGAATTGGGCTTACTACCATACTCATGGAGGAGCCGGAAGTGCAAACGGACTCGATCCCGAACGTTGGAAAACAATGGTATTTACTACCTTATGTATTGCTCAAATGGGACACGCGATCGCAATTCGTTCCAACAACCAATTAACTATACAAATAAATCCCTTCTCAAATCCCTACTTACTCGCGGCTGTTGTTTTAACTAGCATTTTGCAATTAATGTTAGTATACGTTCCACCTCTAAGAGCTTTCTTCGGTACGCAGATTATTAGTTTGCCTGAATTAGGAATTTGTCTGGGCTTTAGTGCTTTAATGTTTGTTTGGGTTGAATTAGAAAAACTCTTCTTTAAAGCAATTGGGAAGAAAAACGTTTAAGAATAGTTAGGAGTTAAGAGTTAGGAGTGAAGAGTTATTAGTTATGAATAAGATTAAAGGTAAAAGCTGCTAACTATTATCTGCTAATACCTAATTGAAAAAATAGTTCGTCTGATAAGTTGTTAGGCATTTAATTTGTATAACGCCCTTCGTGCAAGATGTATGTCCTGGCGGACACGCTATGAAGGCAGCAGTACAAAATTTTCACGGTTTCACATTATCATTATACAATTTAGCTGCACATCAGCTTAGAAGGCTTAAAAAATTATTAACTAGGTTTTTCACAATCCAAAATCTAAAATCTAAAATTGTATAACTCCTAACTCCTAACTCCTAACTCCTAACTCCTAACTCCTAACTCCTAACTCCTAACTCCTAACTCCTAACTCCTAACTCCTAACTCCTAACTCCTAACTCCTAACTCCTAACTCCTAACTCCTAACTCCTAACTCCTAATTCCTGACTTTTTTTATGTTCCTTAAAACCCTGAGTCTCCGAAATTTTCGCAATTATAAAGATATTTTCGTCGAGTTTAATGCTCCAAAGACGATTTTGGTCGGTAATAATGCTCAGGGAAAATCTAATTTGCTTGAAGCTGTGGAGTTACTTGCAACATTAAAAAGTCATCGCAGTTCCCGCGATAAGGATTTAGTCAGGGATGAGGAATCTTTAGCCCAGGTTGGTGCTAGCTTAAAACGAGAAGCTGGAGTGAGCCAACTTATTTTAACTTTACGTCGTAATGGTCGCCGCACTGTTAATCTTAATAGTGAAAATCTCCGCCGTCAGATGGATTTTCTTGGCGTTTTAAACGCGGTAGAGTTTTCATCTCTGGACTTAGATTTAGTGCGGGGTGGTCCTGAAAATCGCCGCAGATGGCTGGATACTTTATTAATTCAACTTGAACCTGTATACGCTCATATTTTGCAGCAGTATCAAAAGGTGTTACGACAGCGTAATGCTTTTTTGAAAAGCAACTTAGATAATTTACACGAAAAATCTTTACAATCCCAATTAGCTCTATGGGATACTCAGTTAGTTACTACCGGGACTAGGGTAATTCGACGACGGGAACGTGCTATACAGCGACTCGCTCCGATCGCAAAATTATGGCACTCTAATATCAGCGGTTCTACCGAGCATCTTACTATAGACTATGCGCCGAATGTACCTTTATCAGAAAATCATCCCGAACAAGTTCAGCAAGCTTTTTTAGAGAAAATTAAACAGCGAACTGTTGCTGAAATTCATCAAGGTACTACTCTCGTAGGTCCCCATCGAGACGAAATAGAATTAACAATTAATTATACTCCCGCACGTCAGTATGGTTCGCAAGGTCAGCAACGAACTTTGGTTTTAGCGCTGAAGTTAGCAGAATTACAGCTAATTGAAGAAGTTGTTGGGGAACCACCGCTACTGTTACTAGATGATGTTTTGGCTGAATTAGATCCCTCTCGTCAAAATCAATTACTTGATGCGATTCAAGATAGATTTCAAACCTTAATTACTACTACTCATTTGGGTTCTTTCGATTCTCAATGGTTAAATTCCTCGCAAATTCTCACTGTTAATGGAGGACATTTATCAACTGAAGCTGCTGTATTTTAATTTTATAAGTACTTATGCAATAAACATTTTGTTTAGGTAAGCAATAGAAAGTAAAGAGTAGGAAACAGCTATATAACTAAACAGTAAATATAGAAATCATGCAGGCTTAATTACTTATAATGCGATTTGCGATCGATAGTTATATACTTAGTGACAAAAAAATTGTGTAAGCACTTGAATAAAATTAACTGGCTCATCAAGATTTTGTATAGAAACAATTGGTAAAGGTTAAGATGAGAAGACCGATCGCTCTTCATCTGCTGTGATATAATTGTTAAACCCATAAGCTTATATTTAGATAAAAAATACATCTGGAAAATTAGCAGCACATCGGTTTTCTAGTTCTAAGTTAAATATTTATCGACTAGTTTATTATTGATACAAGAATTTAAAATATAACCTAGCTGTACAATACTTCTACAGATAGATGCGGAATCAAAAATAATTTATCTAATTTTGATTTTTAAAAATTTCTGTATGGGTTTAATTTGCGAATCTTAAATTATTCAATAAAAATCTTGTTTGAGTTCGATCGAAGTTAATAGTAATAATATCGAATTATCTAGTATTAGCAATTACTAGGAGGACAAAACCACAAAACCACCACTACTACCAATCCAAAACTAGCTTTTCAAACGGTAAAAGTAGCCCGTCTTAGGAATAAAAATTATTTGAGTGGATAAACTCTACTGGCTAAATGAGATAAAACCATCACACCGTACTCTTGTTGGCGATAAAGCGTTTAACTTGGGCATGATGATGCAACACGGATATCCAGTAATGCCTGGATTTGCGATCGCAGCAGAAATTTTGGATGAATATCTCGAAAACGAAAGTGTTTCTCAAACGCTAGTTGCAGAATTAGCTGATTCTGCCTTGCATCTGGATGTTGATGATTGGCAAGTGTTACAGCAAGTAGCTTTACGCTTGCGCCAAGAAATTATGAGTTCAAGTTTACCCGATCGGTTGCAAGATAAAATCTACCAAGCTCTGATTGCATGGGAAAGTCCATACTTGATTTTTCGTCCAAGTATTGCAGTGCCATCATTCAAGCATAAACCGGAAAATATTTCCGGGCTGTATGAATCCGTATTTTGCTATAACGAAGAGAAACAAATAGCCACTTCTTTAAAACGAATTTGGAGTCAATTATTTAGTGCAAGAAGTTTACTTTATTGGCAGAAAATAGGAATTGACTTACGTGAGATAAATTTAGCAGTTTTGGTGCAACCAGTTAACAATGTAGTTGCGAGCGGTTTATTGAACGTTAATTCCTCTAGATGGGAAATTCAAGCAACTTGGGGATTGGGAGTAGCAATTGATTGGGGTGAAATACAGCCAGATGTTTATTATATAGAACCAAAAACTGGCGCACTATTAGAACAGCATTTGGGTAATAAAATTTTGGCTTATGGTTGTGATGCAGCGATCGATCGAGCTTCTGGGCAACACGGGCAAACATCAGTACTTACCTTAAAGAAAACTTGTTTGCAAAAATATCTTTTAGAGTCAGCACAACAGCAGCAACACGTATTATCGTCACAGTATTTGCAACAAATAACAAAGTTAGGGCATCAGCTTTCTCAAGGTAAAGACTGCTTGGTAAATTGGGCTTTTATCCAAGAAACAGATTCAATTAAGCTATACCTGACAACAGTTAAAACGAATCATACTTTCTCCAATAATTCATCTATTAAAGGAATCGGTGCAGCAACTGGAAAAGTATCGGCAAATGCGATTGTAATTAAGAATCAACAGATAATAGAACAACTACCACCAGGAACAATTTTAGTAGCATCTGTAGTGACTCCTGATTGGTTGCCAGTGCTGCAACAAGTAGGCGGTATTATTACAGAACAAGGAAGTTTAACTAGTCATGCTGCAATTATTGCTAGAGAATTGGGGATTCCAGCAGTAGTTGGTATTGATAACGCTACAAAACTTTTTCAAAATGGCGATCGCCTATTAATTGATGGTGATAATGGAGAAGTACATCGTCTTGCTTCTAATACAGGTGAAGAGCATATTAATGATGTAATAGTAGAAGAAAATTATCAAGGCGAGCCGGATGCTATGGATTCTAATTACTCTACAGCGTCAACGAATGCAACATGGGTTTCTTCTACCGCTGCTCATGCATCCGTAAATTTACCCATGACTACCACCCAACTGCTGGTGAACTTGAGTCAGCCTGCGGCGATCGATAAAGCACTTTCGATGCCAGTGGATGGTGTGGGATTATTGCGATCGGAATTGATGGTATTAACCATACTAAATCGGGAAAATCCGCATACATGGATTAGAAACGGACGACACGACCAACTACTGGATCTATGGACAAAAAGAATACTTGAATTTGTCAGAGCTTTTTCTCCCAGACCAGTTTATTATCGTTCCTTAGATTGGCGAACCCACGAACTACCAAGCCTTAAGCATGATGGAGTAGAAGCCGCCGAACCGCAAACAGCATTAGGTGAACGCGGTACTTTTAGCTACCTGTTGAATTCGGAAGTGTTTGAGATGGAACTTACAGCACTTAAAAACGTACAGCAAGCAGGCTATCATAACATTCGTTTAATATTACCCTTCGTTCGCACCGTCGAAGAATTTGCTTTTTGTCGTCAAAAAGTTGAGCAAGCAGGATTAACCGACATCAAAGATTTTGAACTATGGATTATGGCAGAAGTACCAAGCGTACTATTTTTGCTGCCAGAATATGTAAAAGCAGGAGTGCAGGGAATTTCTATCGGTACTAACGACCTAACCCAACTATTATTAGGAGTAGATAGGGATCGAGCAGTATTAGCAAAAAGCTTTGACGAACGACATCCGGTGGTAATGGGTGCCATATCCCGACTGATTGAAATGGCAAAAGAAGCAGGTATTCCTTGTTCTATATGCGGACAAGCACCAGCATTGTATCCGGAAATCATCAAAAAACTGGTGGAATGGGGAATTACTTCTATATCCGTCGAACCCGAAGCATTACAGCGGACATATCAGGCAATTTACCGCGCCGAACAAGGTTTACTTTTAGAAGCAGCGCGTCATCAATTGCGGTAAACAGTTATCAATTACTAATTACATCAGGTTTGGATAAATAGTTGTAATTAGAAAATTGATATAGAATCTATGTCTTTACGGATTAAAGAAGTTTGTTTATTCCCCGACGTGATGTAGAGACGTTATATATAACGTCTCCACAGTATTTTGGGAAAAACCCAACTAATCAGAATTAATCAAACTACTAGTATCTAAAAATCGCTACAACAGGCTTATTAGAAGGTACTTTATCGGGTTCAACTACGTATACCGAACCACCATTAATTAATGTATGGGCTGCGGCTAAATCCAATAAATCTCGATCGCCGGTTTCTTCTTGTTGATGCATATATATTTTTTGCGAACCTTTATCAAACAAGCCCCATTTATGTTTATCTTTTGCAACTAATAGCGTATCTATTTTTTGATAATATGCCGCTGCCACGATTTCTTCAAGATTATTAGATGCATTGCCGGAATTATTTCCTAATAACTCATTGTATAAATCTATAACTTTTTTCTGCGAATTATTCCAATAAGTTTCGACGATAGGTAAAGCTTGTGAATGCAATTCTTGGGGACTGAGAATTTCTGGATTGCCCGTAACAGCATCTTCCATTACATACTGATAACTACTTGCCTCTTTGTACATGGGAATTAAAAAATCTACCCCTGCCAATACTAAAGGCACTTGTTCGTCATGATGCAAAATATTCTTTTCCAAGCCTTTTGCTAAAGCTTTGAAAAATCGCATAATATTGGTTTTATGTTCGGCATCATCGGTACCCACACCTTGCCCGTGAAAAATCCCTGTTTGGGCATTTTGCGAACCGCCTCTCCCGGTGCTGTGCATTTGTAACTGCTCTTCTGAGTCATCATATTGCAGCGCTTCATCTAAACTAGTGGGTACATTTTCCAGGGCTGTTAAATCAATTTCTTGACAGCGGAAACGAGTACCTACCAACATTCTTACTTTGTTCTGACTTAAACCTAAAACGTAAAAACGTCCGTTTTGATTGAAAATTTGTAGCAGTGGTTTAACGTGAAAGCTATCTGAAACTACTACTAATTCTTCAAACTCTAAAGGCACAATATAATAATTGAATATATTCTTAGAGATAAAAATAGCTAATCCTTGCTCTCCGATTTCTTGCCAAAAATCTTGTCGATCGAGTTCGTCAGCTTTTTCTAATAACTGCGTTACTTGGGTTTGATCGACACCCGCTTCAATTAAACGTCTATGAGCTTCTTTAATTAAATTCTTAAATCGAATTGGGTTTTGTCTAACTTCAGCACCCGCTGCAACTACGGGCATATAAATAGAAATACTATTATCTGTTGGCTGTTCTACTAAAGTTTTTATTTCCTCTCTGGAAATCAATTTCATTCAAACTTCCTCTTATCAACGTGAAAAAATTCAAATTCAGACCGCGAATATCACAAGCAACGATCTGAATAAATTTTTGCTATACCAAAACAGTTGAAGCGCAACCGTTCAATATAAACCTATTTCACTGCAATAATGTTAATTTTGACTCTTCCTGGGGAAGGTAATATATCTATCTAAAGTGTGAAAAAAGTTTATTCATCGAAGGTTTTTGGTGTAAAAGAGGTTGAGGAGGAGTTGTTTGCTATACCGTTGTATCTTTGCCTGACAAAACCCAAAGTTATACGTTTCATCAACCAGTGCAGTGCAGTCAGTACAACAAAGCTAATACCTATAATTACTAATGGCTGCTTGCCCAAAATTTCTTCTATCCCTTGGGTAATTACGGCATCCGGTTGAGTGATAAAATCCCAACTGTTAAAACGTAAGAATCTTCCCCAGTAAACACCAACCGCAGATAAAGCGTGAGTAATTAATTCCATACCCAAAATCCATTGGCTTTTACCAATTCGGTGCAGGTAATAGCCCATGTTAATTAAAGAGATAACGTAAGCTTCAAATCCAGCTAAAATCACTACCAGATAAACGGGAATTAGTACCAAGGTAATTATCCACACCGACTGAATTGTACGGATATCGTCTATTAAATGAATTACATCAGTTAGCAAATAAGGTGCATTTGGCAGAAAAGCGTAGAAAACCGCAAATCCCAGCCACCAAACCCAGGAACGACTGCGTTTTGTACGACGAAACAGCCAAATACTCAAAACTAAAGGTATAAAAGCTAGAAAAAGATTCCAAGTCATCCAACGTATATTTATTTGTAAAACTTGGATAACTCTGGCTATTAAATCAATTAGTTCTGTTTTCATTACTGTTTCCTTATAAGACACGGGTGATAGTTTTAGATACTTTAATTGGTAGTCAGTTCTCAAAAATTACCGACTACCAATTATTAATGACAATTTGCACATCCTGATGTAATTCTGAGAAAAACTTAGTCGAACAAAACCTAATCTGCTTTATCCTCTGATGATAAAGCGATCGTTGCTACTAGCTATAATATGTAATTCATCTTTCATTTATTGTATTCCAAAAACTAATTAGCATTAGTGATAGGCAACACAGGTTTTGTCGATCGACTTAAATCTTGCACCCGGAAGAAGAGTTAAGACCACCGGAGTTAGGAGTTAGAGGATGTTTTGCAAGTCATAAATAAAACCACATTTCAGATCCCCCTAAATCCCCCTTAAAAAAGGGGGACTTTAACCCCCCTTGGCTAAGGGGGGAAGGGGGGATAATCCGAGAATTGCGTAAAAACGATACTTAGAAAACATCTTCTTAGGAGTTATGAGTAACTGGCAGTTGCGTAAGTCCGAATAAAGAGAGATGGGTTATTCACAATGCCCAATCCCCCATGCCCAATTCCCAATTTTTTATTCTTCCGTTTGAGCGCAATACTGATTCATTTCCTTTGCTAAAGTATCAGATTCTTTAGCAGTATCTGAAACTAGCTTGAGATGCGTTTCGATATCTTTTTTAGCTTTTCGGACTTGTTCTCTACCATCTGAGGAGACTTTGGCTGTTTTAGCTGAACCAAGGGCAACGGCTGCGGATTTTATATTTTTACTGAAAGTTTCAAAATGTTTGACAGATTGGTTTTTGAAATCTTCGAGTTTTGGATCTTTGAAGTTTTGACGTTTTATTTTTTTGGTAACATCTTCCAAATCCTTGGCTAGTCCCAAGCTTAATGTTACTTGGGAGCCTTTGTTTTTTTCAATCAGAGAAGTTCCTTGATTAACCGCTTTAATAAGTCGCTGACACTGAGCTACCTTGCTTTCGTTACAACCAGTAATTAGCAAAGCCACACTCAAGTTTACGCAAGCAATTACGTTATATTTATTCCAATTAAACATTAATAGTCTACTTTGAGCAGTACCGAAATCATAGTATCCGATGATTCAGCAATTTTGTTAAGTGTTCCGGTAATTCGGTATATCAATATTTCAATGCTTTACCGTTTTCACGAAAACTTACTTAAAGTATCAAAGCATTTAGATACCCATAAAATAAAGTTTTATAAACTTTCAGTATAATCACTGTTTCGTTGCGACAAGATAAGTAAAACATCCTAAACTTTGGTGATATGGAACCATACGAAGTTAAGCTAAAAACGAATGTATTTAGGGGATTATATGCAAAGAAAGTCAGGATATTCTTGTTAATTTTTATCTTTATCACAGCTTTTGCTGGTATTCTCCTATCAAATAATTTGATGGGAAATCAGCCAGCTTTCGCTAGGTACCCTAGAAATCGGTTATCACTTTTACAACCTGCTCCAACTCAACCAGTAGGGTATTATGACTATTTTGGTAAACTGCTTACTCCTAGAATAGCAGCCAAACTAGTGAGACAAGAGGGACTAGATCCTCAAGATCCCATTTCCTATGAAAAAATAGGTGCTGTTGAAATTACTCAGGAATTAATAGACAAAGGGGAAGAGATATTCCTCAATCGCAAGATTGGTGATGACTTTGGTTTGCAAGCAGTATTGGGTTTTGGACAAGGTTTTGCCAGAATTTTGCCAGAATTGCAAACAGCGATCGCAAGCTTAGGTGGCGAGCCAACCAACAACTTACAAATTACTCTTCAAAAGGATACAACATTAGGTAGTCGGACTTTTCCTGCTGGAACTGCGGTAAATACAGGTTTGAAAGTGGAAAGGGGAGAAAATTTTCCCTTGGGATTTGTACCTGATAGTCAAACCGGGACAATAGGTATTACCTGTGCGGCGTGTCATGCCGTCCTTTCCAATGAAGGCGAACGATTGCTGGGAGTCCCAAATGGTGAACTTAACATTCCTCTGTTAATTGCATTGTCACCAAATACATCTGCGGCGTTTGCAAGGTTAAACTTTAACCCCCTAGATCCAAAATACCAAGGTAATGGTAAGACTATTATTGATAGCCAAGGTCAATTAGTAGAATTACCTGACCCTGTTCTTTTTGAAACAGCCTTTGATGATGCTGTATTAAATGTACCATCTGGTCATTTCGAGAGTTCACCAGATGGAATCAATAACACTACCCAAATTCCTAGTATTTTCACATTCAATAACCATCCTTACTTCGCTGACGGACAGTCTGCTGTAGGTCCATTTGCTGGACTCAGTGTAGCCAATAATGCTGTTCATTCTTCAGAAATAAATCTGTTAGCAGCAGCCCAAATTGGTGAAGAAACACTGGGGATCGATCCTGAAGTGTATATTGGTACATTTGTGCAAAATGCCGTAGATCCAAGGTTACGTTTACCTTCGCAGCCTGTAAAACCCTCAGAGTGGTTACGGCAGAAACAGCAAGAACTCGGTATTCCATTCGCAGAATTAGAAGACCAAATTCCTGCTCCTGGTGCAGGTGACTATCCCAACCTGCGTCCTAGTTTGGTTACATATAACGGTTTAATTTTCACCCCCAATAGTGAAAACTCAGATGATATTGCTAGTGGCAATTTCTTCAAAGCTAACAACGCAATGTCTGCTTTTCAAAATAGCTTAGTACCACCTCCCAACCACACAAAACAAAATTTGCGAGCCTTGAAAACGGGTTCGGTGCAGCGGGGAGCAAGAGTGTTTCAGAAAGCAAATTGTGCAACTTGCCATATCCCACCCTTCTTTACAGATAACCAAATTCATCCGATCGATGAAATTGGTACTAATTCAGCTCGTGCTAAGTCTCGGTTGGCACTCAATGACTTATTAGTAGAACCCAAATTATACAGTTTTGATACTCCCGTTCCCATACCTGATGGTGCAGAATTGCTGGACGTGCCAACAGAGGGTATCTCCGATACTCCCACAACTTTGCCGCTTGGTATATTACCGGATGGAGGTTACAAAACTACTTCCTTACGTGGTCTTTATCTAAGCGCACCCTATTTACATGATGGTGGCGTAGCAGTGCGGAAAGAAAGTCTGGAAGTTGCTAAAAATGGCAGATTTACGGTTGTTGAAGCCGGTGGTCTGGGGTTAACTGGCACTCTCAGTCAAGGTTTACCTGCTGATGCTGCTAGTAGCTTGCGTGCTTTATTAGATCGGGGTCTTCGCGAACAAGTTGTGGCAGCCAACAAAGCTAATCCGGCTTTAAGTCCAGAACGGAGTAACCTCGATGGTACGGGTCATGAATTCTATGTAGATAGAGAGGCTGGATTTAATTACAGCGAGCAACAAGACTTGATTAATTTCTTGCTAGCACTCGATGACGACCCTAGCAAATTTTAAATGAAACTATTGTGGCGAAAGGGCATCTCAAAATGATGCCTCCATAGTTCTATTAACTGAATTAAAAGTTAAATATTTTTAAACATTTAATTATTTATATTGATGAAGTTTTTCTACAATATAATCTTCAAGTTCTCGCTTATCTCTACTACTAGCATTCCGCTGATAAGTTCTTTTTGTTTCTTGCACAAATTTACGTTTAGCGCTTTGAGAAGCACCAGCTTTCATTCCGGATTTTTGCATATCTTTTTGTAATTCTTCCCAGGTTTTCTCAGCCATTGCTTCTCCTACTTGCACTAATGCTTGTGGTAGTAATCGCTGCGCTTCTTTACGAAAATCCTCATCTGTATCAAGAGAACTTAGATCCACAGTCTTAAGGTCGATTTCAATATTGTCAAATCTATTCATCCAAGCTTTTCTCCAATGGTTTTTTACCTATTCACCTGTTAAAGATTATCACCAACCTACTGGTAAACCCAAATTTTCTAAAGTCTCGCTATCTTCTAAAAGTGGGTGAATATCGCTATCTACGTGTATTCTACCTCCTGAAAGAACCAAAGCGCGTTCGGTAACTTTACCTAACCAATGTAGGTCGTGGGAAGCAACTAATATTACCTTTACTTCTAAATTTAACAGTACTTGGGCTAAATTACGCCGCCATGAGGGGTCAAGCCCATTAGTAGGTTCATCCAAAATCAATATATCAGGGTTTAAAGCTAAAATTGCTGCTAAAGCTGCAAGTCTTCTTTGTCCCCCAGAAAGTTCGTGTGCGGAACGTTTGGCGTAAGCTTCTAAGCCAAAATTGATTAATAACTGTCGGGCTGTATCTTTTGCTTCTGCTGCTGGTACACCGTAATTAAGAGGACCAAAAGTAACATCTTCTAATATTGTGGGCATAAATAATTGGTCGTTAGGATCTTGAAAAGCAAACCCAATATAGCGCCGCACTTCTGGTAAGGTTTTTGGTTCTAATGGAATATCGTTAATGATAATTTTGCCTTTTGATGATTGTTTTAAACCAATCAAATTTTCTAGCAAAGTGCTTTTTCCAGAACCAGTTGAACCCATTAATGCAACTCTTTCTCCTGCATTTAATCTAAAAGAGATATCATGCAATACTGGCTCTTGATTAGAATAAGCATAAGCAATATTTTGAACTACAACTGCTGGTTTTTGCATGGTTAATTGTTAGTGTTTGGATATGGGTGAGAATGGGGAATGGGGTATTTTTTGACATATTGAAAGACGTTGCTACGTCCGCGACTGACGGCAAATGCAACGTCTGGGACAAATCAATTTTTGAGCAAGAAATTAACTATTTAAGAGGTAACAGGTAAGAAGCGACAGTCAAAGTTAAAGCTAAAATACTCATCGCTATCAAAGCAAAACGCTCTTTCATTCTCAGTGGCGAATCAATGGGTAGCATTCCGTTGTAACCGCGAGCGATCATTGCAGCGTAAACTCGTTCGGCGCGATCGAGACTGCGGAGATACAAAGCCCCAATCATAGAAGCGTTGGCGTAACGAACCCATCCAGTTGTACCGTTCAAACCGCGAAGTTTTGCACTACGCTGCATTTGAGTTACCTCTCCAAGCAAAATTTCTAAGTATTGTCCGGCTAAAAGTAAAGTTTCTTTGAAAGCCCCTGGAAGAGGTAAGCCTTTAAGAGCAATACCGAAACTATGAGGTGGTAAAGTCAACAAAAAGCTATTCATTATTAACAAACAGACCAAAGAACGAACTAATAAAAAACTTGCTCTTTCCCAACCTAAAGGCAAGGCTAGAAATGATAAAAACATCAGTTCTAAACCTAATAAACCTGTTAGTTTGCGGACTGGTACGCGCAATGATACAGCCCAACAAAGCGCAATAATTCCATAAGCACCCAGCCAATACCAAGCATTTAATTTCAGAAAAGCTGCTCCAATGACAATTATTAAAGACAGCTGCAATCGTAAAGTCAGAGGAAGTTTAAGCATTCTTTGGTTTAACTACTTGTGCAATACCCCATGCAACGCCGAAGCAAACTATACTTCCAATAATTCCAGCGATACTCGTACCGATACCCTCGTTTTGATTAAATGTATAGTCTGCAAAAGGTGTTGGTACCGAAATTCTTACCTTGTCTGCTAAGTTGATAAACCCCGAATCTTCAGCGACTTTTTCCAAACCATCCGGCCAAGCTGAAGCAAACAATGACAGCAATCCAGCAATCAAAAAAATACTTACTACAGGAACAACCCAACCGCGAATCTGCTCTTGCTCATTTCCCGGCAATAAATCCGGTCTTGCTTTGATTAAATAAGTCAGTACTCCTCCGGTAATTAAACCTTCTCCGACACCAATCAAAATATGTACTCCTGCCATTGCCGGTAAAACTACGGCTAAATTTGCGGTACCGGAAATTGCTAACTCTAAGGCAGCACAAATTGATGCAACCACTACGCTCACAGCCGCCGCAATCCCCGCAGCTATCGGCAAACGACCTTTTGAACCTCCAGACAGTCGATGCAAAGTCTGGGTTAAACTCCAACCAACCCAAACTCCGACGAATCCCATGTTAAAAATATTCGCCCCCAAAGCAGTAATTCCACCATCGGCAAACAGCACCGCCTGAATAATTAATACAGTAGCAATACACAAGGCACCCGCCCAAGGGCTACCTAATACTATTGCCGCTAAAGCACCTCCCAATAAATGACCGCTTGTTCCACCCGCTACGGGGAAGTTAATCATTTGTGCGGCAAAAATAAAAGCGGTAGTTAAACCCAAAACCGGAGCGCGACGAACACCAAAAGCATCTTTTGAACGAACTAAAGCTACACCCAGTCCAGCCACACTCGCTATGGTAGTAGCCGCAGCTACAGGTACGGAAACAAACCCATCAGGAATATGCATAGTGAAGAGAAGTTTTATTTACTACTAAAAACACGTAAAAAACATACGTAGATTATTAATATAAAACATAATTTTTATGTCCAGTGCAATCCCCTACTGGGGCATTTTCTATCGTTATAGCGTATGTTTTTATATCAATTTAATATCTGAAAATATACTTTGTTTGCAAAATGTAAATTAATTTTATTTTGTGAAATTATCTGATAAGTATTTATATTTTTGACCGTTGGAAAATATGTTCTATAGCCGAATTTACCAAAACAAAAAAAGTGCTAAATATGTAAGATCGCATACATTATCAATACAAGTAATTTATGATGTATTTTTATATTTATGATTTTTATTTACACCATTTAGATAAAGATTAAATTTATAGCTGCTTTCTATTTATATTTTTTATTCCTAAAAACAAAAAGACTCTCTACAAATGCTTTCAGAATACAAATAAAACTAAATCTTCAAGAAGTATTCGCAACTAATTGACAATACCTCCTAATTAATCTATACTCAGTCTCGAAGAATAGTTGAAAATAGTTATCAACTAACTAGCTTTGCTAATAGCAATACCATGTCCAATCGCTTTGTTCCGAACAAAGATAAAATTTGGAGTCGTCGTCAATTTCTGAAGCTGGGATTGGTAGGGGCTGGTGCATCGAGTGCAGGATTACTTTGGCTTTCAGTTAATTCTCAAAGCAAATCGCGAATCAAAATACCGCCAATCGATACCGATATACCTTCGGATAAACCGAACCCCATGAAGGTATTGAGAGATTTTGACTACGGCACAATTAAAGAAGAAAACGGTCGTAAAGTCCGAGAATTTCGGATAACTGCCACAAATGAGACGATAGATTTAAATAGCGCCGTTTCTTTCAATGTTTGGACTTATAACGGACGAGTACCCGGACCGACATTGAGGGCTAAAGTTGGCGATCGCATTCGGATTATTTTCGTGAATAGAGGGGGACATTCGCATTCAATGCATTTTCACGGCACCCATCCGGCTGCATCAGATGGAGTTCGCCCGGTAACGAATGGCAAGGAGACGGCTTACGAATTTACCGCAGAACCTTATGGAGTTCACCTTTACCACTGCCATATAGAACCAGTTACCCGTCATATTGCTAAAGGTTTGTACGGGATGTTTATTATAGATCCGCCTCAACTTCGTCCCCTGGCAGATGAAATGGTGTTAATTATGTCTGGATATGACACCAATGGCGATCGTAAGAACGAATTTTATGCTTTCAACGGCATACCCGAATATTATTTAGACCATCCCATCCGAATCTATCAAAATCAGTTAGTGAGGCTGTATGTCCTGAATATGATTGAGTTTGACGAAGCGGTGACTTTTCACATCCATGCCAATTTCTTTAAAGTTTATCCCACCGGAATGACTTTAAAACCCAGTTACGAAACCGATGTGATTACTATGGGAACTGCGGAACGGCATATTTTGGAATTTGCATACAAATATCCCGGTAAATATATGTTCCACCCTCATCAAGACATAACCGCAGAGCATGGCTGCATGGGTAATTTTGAAGTCATCGAGAGAAACACCCGATAAAAATATTGATAATTTATTAACTTTTTTCAATTAATTATCATAACTAGTTGATAAGAACTGGCATTAAATGCATAATAACCAAATGTTAAAAAACGACACTGTGTCAAACAAGCGCAATTGACATCGAGTGAAAATACTTTACTTATTACCTTTGAAATACCTTTAGGAGCCTTAAATGAAACCACTTCGCTATATATGTCTGGCTGCTGCGGCTTTTGCAGTAGTTACCTTAAGTTCTTGCCTCGGTGATAATACTCCAA
The DNA here is from genome assembly GCA_965234645.1 of Rivularia sp. (in: cyanobacteria). GTDB lineage: Bacteria > Cyanobacteriota > Cyanobacteriia > Cyanobacteriales > Nostocaceae > Rivularia. Next base: position 4,215,051 of record OZ248344.1, read on the forward strand.
CAGCGGAAAATGTTCCTACAACTGCTCCCGTGGCTCAAACCCAGATTAGTGGCGAAGCAAAAGATGTCGGATATATGACCAAAATGTCATTAATGAAAGGACACCTTTTGGTTGCGAAAGAATTGTTGGATAAGAATGAACCGAAACAAGCCGAACCTCATATCGGACATCCGGTTGAGGAAATTTACTCCGATGTGGAAAGTCAACTAAAAGAACGCAACGTCAAAGAATTTAAAAGTACTTTGGATGGTTTGCAAGATTTAGTCAAAAGCAAACCCAAAGATGCCAGAGTCAGCACAAGTTTTGCATCATCAATGGAAGCTGTGGATGGAGCGATCGCAGCCGTACCTGAAAACGAACGTAACAAACCCGAATTTGTGCTGGCTGTAATCGATCGCGTACTAGATACAGCAAACGAAGAATATTCAGCGGCGATCGCCAATGGTAAAATCGTCGAAGATATTGAATATCAAGATTCTCGTGGGTTTGTGCTTTACGCTCAAGATTTGTATGCAGGAATTTCCGAGCCAATGAAGACAGCGCATCCAGAAGAAGACAAAGCCATTACAAGCAGCATGAGCGAATTAGCAAAAGCTTGGCCCGGCGTCATTCCTCCATCTGCACCCACAAAAACACCGGAAGAAGTAGCTAAATTAGTAGATGCGATCGAAGAAAATGCTCAAAAAGTTATAAAAACTTGAAGCGCCATTATACAAAGAGAATAGTTGAAACAGATCGCATTGAGCAAGTACAAAGTCGAGAAGAGTTTAAAATCAGTTAAAGTTGAGTAAAAGTTAGAAATAAAAACAGAAGTTACAATTAATACTTTTAACTTTTAATTTTCACTGTTTTTGTCCTAACAATTAACTCAATAAATCGCTACGAATAAAACTCTTCACATATAGTCTGATGCAAGAACTCGACAACAAAAAGACAATTGACCTGTTAAATGCCATCATGGAATTTGAACTAGCAGGAGTAGTGCGCTACACGCATTATTCCTTGATGGTGACAGGTCCCTATCGCATTCCAATCGTAGATTTTTTCAAAGCGCAAGCTAGCGAATCATTACTTCATGCTCAACAAGTAGGAGAAATTGTTACAGGAATAGATGGTGGGCATCCCAGCCTAAAAATTGCTCCGATGGAAGAAACCTACAAGCACAAAGTTAAAGATATCTTAGAAGAAAGCTTGTCACACGAACAAAAGGCTTTGGAACTGTATAAACAGTTTTTACATACAGTTGAAAATGCCAGCATTTATTTAGAAGAATTTGCTCGTAATATGATTGGACAAGAAGAGATGCACAATCTTGAATTGAAAAAAATGTTACGCGATTTTAGTTAACTAAAGGGGAGTAGGGAGTAGGGAGTAGGGCAGAAATAAAACTCCTAACTCCTAACTCCCGTACAGACGTAGCATGCTACGTCTCTACAATTCCTAACTCCTAACTGATAATTGAAAAAATGGACTTTAGCGCAGCACTACCTACCTTTTTAATAACTCTCCGAGAGGGAGTTGAAGCGGCTCTCGTCGTTGGAATAGTATTGGCAATGCTTGGGAAAGCTAAACAATCCCGACTTAATCCTTGGGTGTATGCTGGTGTCGGCGCTGGAATTGCGCTGAGTGTGGCGATTGGAACCTTTTTTGCTTCGATAATTCAAGCTGCGAAGCTAGTTAATCCTCGATATGCCAATTTAGTTAAACCTTTAATGGAAGGAACATTCAGCGTTATAGCAATAGTAATGCTTAGTTGGATGCTGATTTGGATGACAAAACAAGCCAGATTTATGAAAGCTGAAGTTGAGGGAGCGGTACAAAACGCGATAAGAAGCAATTCTAACTCTGGCTGGGGGGTTTTTACTTTAGTTTTAATTGCTGTTGTACGCGAAGGTTTTGAAACTGTTTTATTCATTGCTTCCAACTTTGAAGATGGTGCAGCTTCCACGATTGGTGCAATTGCTGGATTATTAACTGCAACATTAATTGGTGCGCTGATATTTAAATGGGGCGTAAAAATAAATATCCGTCTGTTCTTTCAGGTGATGGGTATTTTTCTAGTGTTAATTGTCGCTGGATTAGTAGTAGGAGCGCTACGCAAATTTGACTATGCTTTTGCGACATTAGCTCTTACCGATAGTTTTTGGAAGAATCTGTGTTTTTATCCTCAAAATTCTGCAAAATTTCACTCTTGTATTTTAGGTCCGATGGTGTGGAATACATCAAATATATTGCCCGATAAAAAGTTTCCTGGAGTTATTCTTAAAGTATTATTTGGCTACAGGGATCGTTTGTATTTACTTCAAGCAATTGCCTACGTATCGTTTTTATTATCTGTTGGAGGTTTGTATTTACGTAGTATTACAGGTGCTTCTCCTCAGAATAAAAAGAAAATTCCAGTTACTCAAAAGTAGGTATTTAATAATTTAGAGAAAGAATTATAAATTTGAAAAACCACAAGTTGAGAGTAGGATGAGAGACGTAGCGGTGCTACGTCTCTACATTTTTTCTATATATAATTCAAATGGTGGCGATATAATTAAGAATAGTAATACTTTTTCTTAACCTTTTCTTGAGAGAATTTTAAGAAATTTATATCCGACTTAACTAGTAAAAATATTACTTTCTTTATATTTTGAAATAAGTATACTTATAAAAAGTCAATCAATAAATCAGAATCAGAATAAGTTGACGACTTAATTCAATTTAGAAGACGGCAAAAATTCCTATTGATGGCATTACTTATTTGATAAATACTGTTAGCCGTTGCAGTAAAAATATTAGCAAACTCTAGTTCTATATTTTTATGTTCCTTTGCATTAGATAATGTAGGGGAGCATAATTTTTATTTATTTTTTATCAATCAATGAATGAAACTCACCGAAAAAAAAAATCAGCACGTCGGTTAGTTAACCCTGATGGAAAGTTCAATGTAGCTCGTAAAGGGGTATCTAAGTTTGATTGGGGCGATTTATATCATGCATTACTAACTCTTTCTTGGATAAAGTTATTTGCGGTGGTAGGTGCGGGTTATGTAATTACTAATGTTTTATTTGCTTTTCTCTATCTAGCAGCAGGTGATGGTGTAGAAAAAATGCGCTCCGGAAGTTTCTCTGACGCATTTTTTTTTAGCGTTCAAACTATGGCTACTATCGGTTATGGTGCAATGTATCCGAAAACGCTTTTTGCCAATATTTTAGTTGCGATCGAAGCTTTACTGGGACTTTTGGGAGTATCAATGGGAAGTGGATTAGTATTTGCTCGCTTTTCTCTTCCTAAAGCGCGAGTTATGTTTAGTCATATAGCAGTAGTTACTCCTCATAATGGCGTACCAACCTTGATGTTTCGAGTTGCTAACGAACGTCAAAGCTGGATTTTGGAAGCGATTGTTAATGTCAATTTAGTAATTAACGAAATTACTCAAGAAGGACACGCGATGCGTAGGTTTTATCAGTTACCATTATTTCGCGATCGCTCATCACTTTTCGCTTTAACTTGGACGGTTATGCATCCAGTTAATGAAAGCAGCCCTCTTTACGGCGTAACTTTAGAGGAAATGCTGGAAAAAGAGATGGAAATATTAATAACTTTAACTGGAATTGACCAAACCGTTTCTGAAAATATCCACGCTCATCACTCATATATTCCTACAGAAATTCTCTGGAATCATCGGTTTGCTGATATCTTATCTAAAACGCGGGATGGTAAGCGTAGTGTTGACTATAATCGCTTTCACGATGCTGTAGCTTTGGATTGATGGGGAGATGGGGAGATGGGGGGATGGGGGGATGGGGACAAGGGGACAAGGGGACAAGGAGACAAGGGGACAAGGGGAAATTTTATAGATTTAGGACTTATGTAACTGGCATAAATTTCTTGTAGGGTGTGTGACGCATTGAATTAATTTGAACGTAGTTATAAGACTTGTAGCATCACGCACCATCAACCATTTGTAACAATATCGTAAGTCCTGGATTATTTGAATAGTAGGAATAATAGTAAGAAATTAAAAAAAATGCCAGTTTTACTAATCTTAAGAAATAGAATAATTAGTCTACTTACATCTAAAGTCTTAATACTAAGCACTGTATCTCCCTTTCATGACAGATGTAACTTATTTACCTAACCGATATATTCACAGGTGATGAAGTAAATTTGAGAATGAAGGAGAAATAATATGGGTTGGTTAAAAAGACTTTTTGGAATGGTGAAACCTAACAACGCAAAGGTAAATCCTACACCTCAACCAGAACAATCAGCGCAACCTACACAGCAAGCTCAAACTTCAAGTGCTACTCAATCGATTGCTCCGGAACGTATGGGATTAAATGGTGAATACGATCAAAGTGGTTTAGCAAAGCGAGTAGCTCTGGCTTTCGATGAAGACAATGAATTAGATGATATTGAAGGACTTTGGGTTGCTCAAACTAGTTCTACAGTCGTTTTAAAAGGTAGTGTTCCCAGCCAAGACATTTTAAACAAAATGGTTTCTGTGGCGCAAGGAGTGAATGGTGCGACTAATGTTGATACAAGTCAAGTTTCTGTAGGTTAATTGACTAAACCAATTTTAGATTTTGGATTGTAAAGCTAGTAGGTTGGGTTAGACACGAAAACTAAATTTAAGAAGGTAACGAGAATATTTATTAATCGTGTCGTAACCCAACATCATCGTAGAAAAACAATTATTAATTGCGATAAAAATTTAACTTACCGCTGTTTGGTTAGTAATTATTTCTTCTTAAATATTATCTGCTAAAGGTTTCCGCACTGATAAATAAGCCAAAGGACCAAATAAAGGTATCAGCGTTACCAACCAAAATAAAATAGGATTTTTCATTCCTCGCTTTGCCATATCATCACCTAAAAGTGCGGGAAAAAGCAGGCAAAGCAAACAAAAATCTAAACTCATAACATGAATAAAGCGATCGGTTTGCCATTGTCGTACAAAATCACCCCAGTTTCCTCCATTTAAACCGTAGGATACTAAAACTATTGCTCCGATACTCAATGCAATACCAGTTATGCGAGAGTCTAGTAATTTAAGAAAAGCATTCTTTTTACCAACAAAATTGGGGTTTGGTTCCCGCAAAGCTAAATAAGGTAATAAAGCAAAAGCACCTACACCGAAAGAAAAAGTTGCAAATAACCAAGCCGGTATTTTTTGTCCTTTGCCATCAATAAACACTAAGCAACCGTAGACTAAAGGAAATACACCCATCAAGTTAAATAGTGTAACTATCAAAGGGTTGATTCCTGCCCATTGTCCAGTTGAAAGATTTTTAATTAACTCAAAAGTATCCGGTTGATTTGGAGGAGCAAAAACAAAAGCATATACACAAAATCCAACCCAAAGCGACCAAAATATAATTTTTCTCATTATCAACGGTATCTATAGCATCAAGTTGATAATAGCTAACTGATGGGAGGATGGGGAGGATGGGGAGAGGGGGGAGAGGGGGGAGATGGGGAGATGGGGGGACAAGGGGAAGAAGTTAGGAGTTATGAGTTATGAGTTATGAATTTATTTATCATAACTAATTACCTTTAACCTTTAACCTTTGACCTTTGACCTTTGACCTTTAACTACTCATTGCGTCGGAGAGATATTCGGCGGCGGCGGAAACAAGCGCGATCGCATTTTCGTAATTAAGCCTTGTGGGACCTAAAACTCCTACACTTCCTACTGGTATTGAACCTCGATGATACATGGATGAAATTAAGGTGCAACTACGGATGGGTTCTAGGGTGTTTTCCGAACCAATGCGGACTGTTACTTGTGGCTTCTCTGGTTGTTCTAATTCTGTTTCGTCAAATATCAACCGCCATAATTGTTCTTGTTCTTCTTCAAGTAAGTGAATTATGGTTTGTACTTGCTGTATTTGCGAAAATTCTGGCTGCCGCAAAACTTCTGACACGCCACGCACCATAATTTGTGTAGTTGTTGGGGAAAAGGTGCGACGATTCAATTCTGCAAGAGATGTTTTCAAATATTCACCATAGCGCTGAAATTCTCGATCTAATTGACTCCAGTCAAGTGCGGCTAATTCCATTAAACTTTTACCGCGCAATTGACTATTCAAAAAGTTAGAAACAATCTGCAATTCCCTGTCTACTACTTCTGTCTCAGGTTTGTTTCCTTCCGAGGGAGAGGGTAAGTCCATCAATGTTGAATGAGTTTCATAACCATCAGTTACCACAATCAACATGATCTGTCCTGTCTCAATTTGCACTAACTGCAAATGTCGCAATACTGATGAATTCTGTTGCGGCATTGTGATTAAACTTACACAACCACTCAAGGTTGCTAAGATTTGTGTCGCTCCTTGCAATAGTGCTTCCAAACTCCAATCTTCCCACTTTAAGCTTCCTTGTAATGCTGCTTCTACCTCTCTTTCCAAACTTTCATTGTGGGTGATTAACCGATCTACATAAATTCGATAGCCGGAATCTGATGGTATTCTTCCTGCTGAGGTATGGGGTTGATAAAGTAGTCCAGATTTTTCCAAGACTCCCATAACGTTGCGAATCGTTGCTGAACTTACACCTAAGTCGAACTCTTTCCCCAAGGCTTTAGAACCCACAGGTTCTGCTGTGGCTATATAGTGACGTACCGTCGCCCAAAGTATATGTTGTTGTCGATTCGTTAACTGAACTTGCATAGGAAATGGCTTTTGAAACACGGTTTCGATCGGGTTTTAAAAAAAACGAAATTTTTTAAATGCTACTATTCGATATTTAATAATGATTAAGCAGACTCGAAGAATCCAAAGTTGTGTATTGCAATACCTTTACACTTACAGGTAGCTTTGTCCTGAGTAAGAGTACTATTTATTACCAATGGTTCTGTTATTTAAATACATTGGCAAAGTCAATGATTCAGTATTTTCTCAGTTTTATTTTTGAAATGGGGTATGTATAGCTACGAATCATTCGTTAGTTACTAAATAATATTCCCATATTAAGTATTAACCTTTGACCTTTAACCTTTAACCTTTGACCTTTGACCTTTGACCTTTAACTTTTAACCTTTGACCTTTGACCTTTGACCTTTAATACTGAGGAACTGAATGGTCAACTAACATTGAATATGCATCAATGCCTCCTGTAATGTTTTTTACGTTTGTAAAACCTTGAGATGTTAGCCATTGACACATTTGAGCGGAACGAACACCGTGATGACACAGAACTAAAGTTTCCGTATCAGCGTCTAAACGAGTTTGAATATCGTTTGCCCACTCAGAAAATTGACTCAAAGGTAGATTTACAAAACCCTCAATGCTTGCAGTTTTAACTTCCTGTGGCTCCCGCACGTCTACAAGTTGAATAGAAAATTTGTCTTCAGACAAACGTTTTCCAAGTTCTTCTACAGTGATTTGATTCATCAAGATTGTTCTCCGTCATCAGGCATTTCTAAAAAAAATCTATATATTTATTATGTTGACAGAAAATTCCCTACTTAGCATCAGCACTACTCAAAGGCTTTGGGAATAATCAAGATAAATTGGCTACAGCTTGACACTTTGACATAAATACGGTATAAATCACCCTTCTCACAATTTAGCGGATTTTTTAGTCAAGGAATGTTGCCCATGCATCTTAATCCATTCGTTAATTTTGCTTATTTAGATCGAAACTGCTTCTATTTTTTCCGCAACACGGTTTAATGTTTATTGAAGTCAAAAACGCCGCAACGGGGTTTGTGTGAAAAGATTTATCGGTAAAAAATTATTATTTCGTTTCGTAGCAGCAAGTATTATGGTGCTGCTGTTAACTGGTATGGCTGGTTGTGGGGGTGGGTACTATAATCGAAATCCTCTGAATTTAGTCAGCGACACGGGTAAACAAACTGATGCTGCTGTATTCGTTTCCAAACAAGCACCAGTTATGGTATCAATGCTGGTAGATCCGAATCGCTTCGAGGCTTTGGATGGTGGAGTGAAGCTATCCAAGCTGAAAACAAGTTTATTGGAAAATACCGGACTTGATTATAAAAAAGATGTTCAACCTTGGTTGGGTAATCAAATTACTTTAGCCGTAGCCACTGACGATATCGATCGCGATGCTGTAAACGGCAAGCAACCCGGTTATCTGATGGTACTTGGTACAACAGATGCGATCGCCAGTCGCGAGTTTATCGAGCTTCTGTTTTCTAAGCGGGTTTTAGCTGGAACTTCCTTGGTTGTGGAACAATACAATGGTGTGAAACTAATTTCCGATATTCCGCAAACGGAAGAAATTAAAAAACCTTTGGCTGCAACGGTTGTAGGCGATAACTTTGTATTGTTTGCCAACGATGCCAAAATCTTACGAGAAGCAGTAAATAACATTCAAGCACCGGGCTTAAATTTAACTAGCCTGGAGAAATATCAGCAAGCGATCGAGCAATTAGATAGCAAAACTCAAGCTGTAACGTTTCTCAATCTTCCTGCTGTTGCAAAATGGCAAGGTTTAAATTTATCGTCACCGCTACATTATGATACTCAACTGATTTCTCTAAGTCCCAAATCCCCAGGTTTGCTCGCAGAAACTAATTTATTCTCAAGTTACCCGATACCAGTACCAGAACAATTATCCGAAAAAGTAAAAGCACTTTCGTATATTCCCGCCGATTCCAGTTTGGTAATTTCGGGAAAAGATTTGAGCAATTTAGATAACAGCAATTTAGCTTTACTTTGGCAACAAACAACAACAGCAATATCTGGTGAATCGGGAGAAGACATAGCTTCTCAAATTACAAAACCTTTAGCGAATCTGCAAAAACGTTGGGATATAAACTTCAAACAAGATATTTTTAGTTGGGTAAAAGGAGAATACGCGATCGCATTGCTACCCAACACCGAAGATAAAACATCTGAATGGGTTTTTGTCGCCGAGAAATCTTCGACAACACCATCAAATATTTCGCATTTGGATGAAATTGCCTCTCGAAACGGACTTACAGTCAGTCCAATTACTTTAAACGAACAAAAAATATCTACTTGGACGCAATTAACAACAACAGGTAGCAAAGCATCCGATTTTAGCATTCAAGCAAAAGTATTAGGAGCGCACACAAGTAAAGATAATTACGAAATTTTTACCTCTTCTATCGAAACAATGGATGAGGCTATTAACAATAAAGAAAACTTCTTCAACGATAATCGTAATTTTAACAATAGTATTGCAGCCATTCCCCAACCCAATCAAGGTTATGTATATATAGATTGGGAAAAAAGCCAAGATTTTATCGAAAGACAATTACCTATAATCAAGCTTGTAGAAATTATTGGCAAACCTTTTTTGGATCAACTGCGATCGTTTACCATTAGCAGTTATGACAGCAATAGCGATCTACTTAAAGCTGGCGTAATATTTTTATTCAATGAGTAGAAATTAAATAAAGTTAGGACCACCGGAGTTAGGAGTTAGGAGTTAAGAGTTAGGAGTTAAGAGTTTATTTTTGCTGACTTTTTGTAACATTCTCAACAAGCCCAAAGAAACCCGGTTTCTTGTTGAATGAAAAACGAGATATTCATGTTTCTACGAAAATAAACCGGGTTTCTGACACTGGTAGAAGATGTGAATTTTTCCCCATATCCAATTCCCAATGCCCATTCACCGGAGGTGGGAGGTAGCCCAATTCCTAATTCCTAACTATCTACGAAATTTATAATTTTTGAGATAATTTTAATCTAGCTTTAAGCTTTTGTATTATTATTAACATTAAACTAATCCTAAGAGGATGTTTTAAAAGTATTTTTTTTTACGCAATTCTTGGATTATCCCCCCTTCCCCCCTTAGAAAAGGGGGGTTAAAGTCCCCCTTAAAAAAGGGAAATTTAGGGGGTTCTGAAAAGTTTCGAGTTATATTAGTAGCTTTCCCGCGCATCCTCTAAGCTGTAGATTTCAGCTTTATATCAAAAGTTGGAAGTCCCAAAATATAAATTCATCCTTTAGACCTTTGAATTATTATTTACAATTTGGTCTAATAGTGTACAGATACCAAGGTGTCACAAACTTTGGATTTCCGAAATTTGCTTTGGTTAGCGTGTATATAAAATAACTCATTTAAATATTTCGGGAAGTGTATGTATGAAATTGTATCGCTCCCAACTCCTATTAACTTTAGGCTTTATTGTAAGCATATTGACTGCTATTACTCCTAATTCAGTAACAGCAAATACCTCTTTTTTTGGAAAAATTAGTTTATCGCCAAATTCCGAAGCTGTAAAAAAAATAGTCACGGGTTACACGGGTGGTTCTTATTCTTTATCCTCCGTCAGTAAACGCGATCGCCAAAGAAATTTGTGCATTGGTTTTGCAGATACGAAACCAGACCATATTTTAGTTTTAGAAAAAGATTTTCCCAAATTAAATATAAAAGTTGATAGTGATGGCTATGATACTACTTTGTTAATAGTTGGACCAGATAATAAAACAGTCCGCTGTGGCGATGATACTGGTAAAAGTAAAGACGCTAGCATCAATGACAACGACTGGAAAGCAGGCACCTATAAAGTCTGGGTAGGTAGTTTTAAAGCAGGCGTAAGACGCAATTACAAACTTTCTTTGAATGAATAGTTCCAAATTTCCGGACAAATGAAGTATAATCTTCTTGGGCATTGAGAATTGGAAATAGTTAGGAGTTAGGAATTAAGAGTTAGGAGTTAAGAGTTAGGAATTAGGAATTAGGAATTAGGAGTTAGGAATTAGGAATTAGGAATGAATAAAGATTTTATTTTTCCCCTTGTCCCCTTGTCTCCCCATCTCCCCATCTCCCCATCTCCCCATCTCCCCCTCCCCCTCTCCCCCTTGTCCCCATAGAACGGTAAGATGAAATTTTGCTATTGTAAATGCTTTCCGAGGGTGCGAACTCGTGTTATCAACATTTATTTCTGACTTTCGTATTATATTTGAACGCGATCCGGCGGCTCGTAACTGGTTAGAAGTATTATTCTGCTACCCCGGTTTGCAAGCGTTGCTAATGCATAGAATAGCTCGCTGGATGTATAACGTAGGAATTCCTTTTCTTCCTCGCCTAACTTCCCATTTAGCACGCTTTTTTACTGGAGTTGAAATTCACCCAGGAGCCACCATTGGTAAGGGTGTATTTATCGATCACGGAATGGGCGTAGTTATTGGTGAAACGGCAATTATCGGAGATCGTGTACTGATTTACCAAGGTGTGACTTTGGGTGGTACTGGTAAAGAAACTGGTAAACGTCACCCAACTTTAGGAGAATGCGTAGTTGTTGGTGCGGGTGCGAAAGTGCTGGGAAACCTGCAAATCGGTGACAACGTGCGTATCGGTGCGGGTTCGGTTGTATTGCGAGATGTACCGTCAGATTGCACTGTAGTAGGCGTTCCCGGTAGAATTGTCTATCGTTCCGGTGTAAAAGTTGACCCATTAGAACACGGACGTTTGCCAGATGCAGAAGCCCAAGCAATACGAGCTTTAGTAGATAGAATCGAGCAGTTAGAGCAACAAATTGACAATTTGCAAGAAAAACAGCAAAGCGTTTCAGAGACTGTTGCAAATGTAGCTTTCAAGGAAAATCATATTGTCGATCGCGTTTTAAGTGAAGCACATTTGAGAGAACATCATACCCAATGTCGTTTGCGAGATAAAGCGATCGATGAATTTTTAGATGGCTCTGGGATTTGATAGTTAGGAGTTAGGAGTTAGGAGTTAAGAGTTAGGAGTTAGCAGTTATAAAAATCTTTAATGCTTCGTAAGAATATAAGTAGTGCGAGCATCTTGCTCGCTACTACGAACGAGCGAGCAAGATGCATGTCCTGATGGACACACTGCGTTAACGCACTACTATTTTTTAAGAGCTAAGAATTATTTATTCCTTCCCCATCTCCCCCTCTCCCCCCTCTCCCCCCTCTCTCTTCCAAATGTGATATTTTACAAATATGTCCTTTACATCCCACATGAAGATGGGTAGGGGGAAATGAATGATTGGAATAATTTCTTTGATTGCAGTTTTGATAATCTTGAACTAAGTAATCTCGAACAAGTTAATTACCGCATTTTTGCGCCCGATTATAAAGCTGAAATTCTGTATTGGTTTAGTCGAGATGATATTCCTAAACAGCAGAAAGAAGACTTGATTCGGGTGCTTGTTAATTTTGATGACAATTGCGGTGGTTTTTATCGATATCGTGCTTATTTATTAGCCGCAGAAGCTTTAAATTATTTTCCTGAATGTAGTAATGGCGATGCAATTGTTAAACAGTTGCTTGATTGGAGCTATCTATATTTTGGTTGGCAGCTTTTTCCTCAACCGTTGGTAGAAGCTGCAAGAAATACTTTGGAAGTCACGGATAAGAAGCGGGTTATCAAAGCTTTTGAATTGTTGCTGCGTAATACTACGAGTCGGATAACCTTGCAATCTGCTGCGACGAAGTTGGGAGAATTGGATGCAGGGAATGAGATGGCGATCGCTGCTTTAATTTTGCTGCTGGAAGTTACAACGGATAATCATAGACTTTGCAGTATTTGTCGGAGTATTGGAAAAATTGGTAATGGCGATCGAGCAGCAATAACCACCGTTATTAAATTGATGGAAACAACAGAGGATAAAAATCTTTGTTGTCAAGCTATTAAAACTTTGGGAAAAATTGGCTGTAGGAATCAAACAGCAATTTTGGCTTTAGAGAAGTTTTTGCAGGTAAATCGAGGTGACAGAATTTGTCTTAGTGCTGCGAAAGCTTTGTTGTTGATAGATATGGATAATGAAGTAGCAAAGGATGCTTTGGTTTATCTTCTTGAAAGTACTCAGGAATTGTATCTTTTGATTAAAGCTGTGGAATTTCTGCAAGAAGTAGACTCCCGAAATCAAGCAGCGATCGAAGTTTTATCAGAAAGATTGAAGGCTTGCGAGGATAATTGTCTTCGTGCTGAAATTGCTGCAAGTTTGGGAAAATTTGATTGTAATCAAGTTGGGGTTAAGGAAACTTTAATCCAACTTTTAGATACTTCTGAAAATGGTTTTTTAGATGACTTGGATTCTTTTGAAATTTGTAGTGACAACGAGCTATATTTACATCGTCGAATAATCATCTCTTTAGTACAACTATATCCAGGAGACAAAGAAGTCATTCTGAGCTTAATTTCCTTTATAGAAAAAAGTTCAAATATAAATGATGGTTCTTCATTAGAAATAACTTGTCTAAGAGCTTCATCCTTAGCAATTTATGCTATTAGCAAGATGCTTCTCGATCCAAATATAGATTTAGTAATCTACCAAGAAAGTATAGCTGCTTTCGTAAAAATTTTACAGTCGCAAAAAGGCAAAATATTTGATGTTGATTTGGCTGAAGCTATTTTGCGATTAGAGCCAGATAATGAACTAGCGATTTCGATTCTTGTAGAATTTATGCAGGTTTATCAATCTGAAAATGCTGCGGCTATTTTATTACAATTTGAAAATCATTATCAAAAGGCAATAAATACTCTGATTGAATTAGATTGCTTAAAAAAACTAAGCATATTATTTCAATACGAGCGTTTATTGCCTGAAATGTACTTGGATAAAATAGCGAAAGAAGATAAAACAGCAAGACTTTTAATTAATGAATCAATTAGTCTAGAATTTAAAAGCTTATTAAATGCAATCGAAAAGGATAAAAACTATTTATTTGATGACTTTAAGCCCGATCAAGATAATGAATTTGATCAAGATTTATTTTGGTACATAATGCAAAATGTTAATTCAATCAATAAATATGCTTGCTTTCCAAAAATTATTACAGCTTTAAAAGCATATCTGAACAAAAAGTTTTAGAAAAATTGTTCATATCGTTACGATGAAGTGTATCAATTTATGTGGAATTGTGCGGAAAAGATGAGCTATCAGGAATTTTCTAAAGCTTGGCATGGGTAGCTCAATTTTACATCTTGCATCATTCTAAATTAGGCTTTACAATCGCCGGGAAATGCAATTAAGAGTCTAATCGCGAAAGTTGTTTTGACGATTGGATAAATATTTCAGTCTACTTAAGTAGACTTTGGCTATTAGCCTGAGAATTGATTCCAAGGCGGTTTTTAAAGTAGTGCAATATGTAAGTTCAATTCAACTTTAAACCCTATTTTGTTTAAATCATAATGTCTTACTTTCAAAATCAAGAAGAAAATTCAACGGTTGAAAAGTTTCTAGATTTCCTAGTCCAAGATATGAGCAAGAATCCTCAAAATATCAAACCAATCAGTTCTGATTTACTCAACCGAGTTAAATCCTTGGTTGCTGATGTTGAGTTTGATATTAATGCACCACTGTCTGAAGAAGATGAATAAATTTTTCAACTATTTGTAGTGCGAGCAAGATGCTCGCATAGAATTTAACTAGGTAGCAACAAATTAATCTCTCCTCTACTAAAATTGTCCTCTACTCAAATATTGCGTCCCATCCGCTAAATATGGAGACGTAGCAGTGCTACGTCTCTACAAGTTGACTGGTAAATAACAAAATAGCCCATGTAGGTGGGCTTTGTTCCGATGGTTCCCCACTCTTCGAGGGTGAGGGCAATTATGATCTATCATCACGGATTAACTTCTGTTATATCCCAAACCCCTGTTTCATCCCTTACATACAAAGTCCGATTTTGCGATCCCCTCAATCGCAAATAATCTACTTTTACGGGTTCAAACAATAACAAACAAAAGTTATCCAAGGGCTTATTTTCATCTGGCTGTGGTGGCGAAAATGCTTCGGGGTTGGTGGGTTCTCCCGGATGCGCCCAGCCAAATTGGATACGCGCATTGTCTGAAAGCTCTTGCCATGTTGATTCTCTAGCTCTTAGCAATTCGGAATCCTGATGATTTACATCAATAATTGTGATGTCTCCAGCAATGCGGAATTGTTCGCGGCTGTTGGTAAAGTACCAGCAAATCTCTCCCGCTTGTTGATCGTTAATTTCTGTAATTTTTTCGCTGCGAGTATCGGTAATAATTTTTAATTTATTGGAATCTTCTAAAAAGCCGCGAAACACCACTGTACGATTAGCAGGTGTTCCATCACTGCGGACAGTTGCAAGTTGAAAATAGCGCGAATGCGGATGAGCGCGATTCTTTTTGAGAGCATTAGCCAGGAGCGATCGCCAAGGAGCAATAGACATCTTACAATTTTGGATTTTAGATTTTGGATTTTAACAACGGATGCTTAATTATTGCGATTGACGATAACAACTAAAAAATTAAAATCCCATAAATCCCATAAATATATACCTTAATTAATCAAATAGAACCAATAATCGCTCATAGCTCTTAACTGCTCGCTGTTCACTGCTCACTGTTCACTGATTCTTGTAGCGTAATTTCTAAAATTGTGCAGTCTTTTATTGTAATGCTACTTGGCGTATAGTCTTAATCTGAAAGAAAAAAGACACGATATAAATATGGTTCGAGAGCTTGAACGGAAACACCAAGGTGCAGACTTTCCTGAGACAGCCCCTGCTGCAAATCCCGTATTTTTTAGGACTTATAGCCGTCGTCAGCAGTCGGAAGGGACGAGAGAATCCTGGAGTCAGGTTTGCGATCGCACTCTAAAAGGTTTGGTTGAGTTGGGTAAGCTAACTCAAGATGAAGCTGTACTTTTGGAGGGGATGCAGCGCAATTTGAAGGCTTTACCCAGTGGCAGATGGTTGTGGGTGGGTGGTACAAATTGGCTGACTCAACCGAAGAATTTTTCGGGTGCTTATAACTGTACTTCTACTAACGTCATTGACTGGAAAGCCTTCGGTTTGATGATGGATTTGGCGATGATGGGCTGCGGTACGGGAGCAATTTTAGAACCCAAATATATTAATCAATTACCAGTTATTCGCAATCGTTTGAAGGTGACGGTAGAAGGTGATATTGGTAAAACTATAGCTAACGAGCGTCGTGAATTTACTGAAACTAAGATTGAAGGTAATAATGTCACTATTTATGTAGGAGATAGCCGACAAGGTTGGGTAGAGTCCTATCTCAGTCTTTTAGAATTATCTACTGACGAACGTTTTAGTAAAGAAGTTGAAGTAACTGTTGATATCAGTGATGTTCGTAAAGCTGGCGAACCGCTGCAAGGTTTTGGTGGTATGGCGAATCCGGTGAAGTTGCCGGAACTTTATCAGCGCTGTGCTGCGATTCTTAATAAAGCTGTTGGCAGAAAGTTGACTTCGGTGGAATGCTGTTTGTTGATTGATGAAGCGGCTGTCACAATTGTTGCTGGTAATATCCGAAGAAGTGCTGGGATTAGGCAAGGAATTGATACAGACACTGCATTTGCAGACGCAAAAGCAAATCTATGGCAGCAGGGTGAAGATGGAAATTGGCGGATAGATCCCGAACGGGATGCGCTAAGAATGTCGAACCATACCAGAGTATTTCATCAAAAACCCACTTTAGAAGAATGTGTTAATGCAGTTCGCAAGCAATATTACAGCGGTGAAGGTGCGATTCAATGGGCTGGTGAAGCTGTAGCTAGAGCAAACATTGACTTGCTGACAACAAAGAAATTGAAAACCGAATTCTTAGAAGCTTACAACCGAGGAGAAGCAAAACAGTGGTTGCAGGAAAGATATCCTAATTTAGATGAGAAGGAATTAGAACATCGGTTAGGACGTTATGGTCTTAATCCGTGTCATTCAGGTGACACTCTAGTTTCTACACATAAGGGATTAGTCCCAATTAAAGATTTGGTTGGTAAGCCATTTAAAGCTTTAGTTGATTTACGTTCTGTTGGATTAGAGGGAGTGAAATTAACTGATGCAATAGCATTTTCTACGGGTGTACAAACGACATACACCGTTAGCCTCGCTGATGGACAACAAATGAGATGTACTGCTGACCATCAACACTTTACTAATAAAGGATGGGTAGCAACAAAAAACTTGACTTCTGAACATAATATTTATATTCAGAAAGGGGAAGGATTTTTTGGCAAAAGTACTATCACAGTTGAGCAAGCGCAAATGCTTGGCTGGTTATACGGTGATGGTTCAATTTATCAAGGTTATAGAGGTAAGGATGCTGTATTCTATATGAATCGGCATGAATATCAAACTGTTTTTCCCGTTCTCCAGTCCGCAGTAGAATCATTAACTGGCTATAATCATCAACCAAGTTTTGTTAAAGGTGTCTATACATTTCATAGTGGTTCACCTTTAATGCACTCCTTCTTTGAAAAATTAAGTATAGAGTCAAAAAACTGTTTACCGGATAGTTTTTCATCAGAATCCAAAGAAGTAATTATTGGCTTCTTACAAGGATTGTTTAGTGCAGATGGATGTGTAAATGTCAAGGGAAGAAATATTGAGCTTCGTAACTGTTCCAGACAGTTGCTCGCACAAATTCAACTAATACTGCTCAATTTGGAAATTAAGAGCAGTTTAATAGTCAAACAAAAACCAGGAGAACCAGGTGTTCCATACACTTTAAAAGATGGAACAAAAAAAGTGAGTAAAAATCGAGGTTCTTGGAGGTTGATAATTTATTCAGGAGACGGAGCTAGACAATTTCGGAAAATTATTGGTTTCCCATTAACTCCAGAGAAGCAAGAACGGTTAGAACAAATTGCAACTTATAAAGTATCGAAAAATTATAGCGAAGCTGTTATCAGCAGTCGCTATAGTTCCAAACTTAAAAGCATAGAAGAATATGGAGAAGAACCTGTTTACGACCTTCATGTTCCGTTAACTCATTCTTTTATTGCCAATGGCTGTATAACTCACAACTGTGGGGAAATCATTGGTTCTAATTTTCACTGTAACCTCAGCGAAATTCACTTAAATCAAATCGATCCCGAAAATTATCAAGAACAAGAACAAGCTTTCACTGCTGGAGCTTTATCTGTAGCTGCGCTGTTAAATCATAAATTCTTGGAACCGCGCTATCAATACAGCCGCGAATTAGACCCGATTGTCGGTGTATCTTTTACTGGCTTATTTGATTTCTTCGTTCGTGCTTTTGGGGTGGATTGGCTGCACTGGTGGACGGAAGGAAGACCTGCGACAAAGCAAGGTTTAGCCTTTAAGCGCCGCGAGCAAGAATATCTGAGTACGTGGAAAGATATCGTACATCGGGTAGTTTGGGAATATTGCGATCGCCATAATATCAAGCGTCCGAATCGCTGTACTACGGTACAACCCAGCGGTACTAAATCCTTACTCACGGGAGCTTCACCAGGATGGCACCCACCCAAAGCCCAAAGGTTTATTCGTCGGATAACTTTCCGTAAAAATGACCCGGTAGCTTTAGCTTGTATTGATTACGGTTATGCGGTGGTTCCTTCTCAAACTGATAAAGACGAAAACGGCAACTTGTTAAACGATCCGTTCGACTCTCGCTGTACGGAATGGTTGGTAGAAATTCCCGTTGCCGTACCTTGGGCAGATGTACCGGGTGCCGATGAAATTGCGATCGATAAATTCAATGCTTTAGCACAAATGGATTTCTATATGCAGGTGCAGCAATTCTACGTGACTCACAATACTTCAGCCACTATTGAAGTCCGAGAAAACGAAGTAGAACAGTTGGGAAATCGGATATATCAAGCAATTCAAAACGATGAAGGCTACATCAGCGCGGCACTTTTAGCAAGATTTGACGACCATCAAACTTTTCCCCGCTTACCATTTGAACCGATCGACAAACAGCAATACGAACAGTTGATGCAACAAGTGGAAAATCGCCGCAATACCGATGATTTTCATAGTGCATTGAAGCGTTATGATTTTGGTGAATTAATGGAAGCTGGTCCATCTGGGTGCGATTCCGATAAGTGCATGATGCCGGAAGAAAAACCCGTGTAATATTGAAGGATGAAGTATTAATTATGAATTACCAAGTATCAACTGCGATCGCGTGCGTTATTTTTCTCGATCGTGAGTGCCTTGATACTTCATCCTTTTTAACCCTTTGGAGATTAAAAAATGTTCATTGAAGAACTATTCCCGTTATTTAAAGAATTTACCCAGCATCCAGCTTCATTTATGGGCGGATTTGTCTCCGGTGTACTAAGACTTAGCCTTGCTGACGATCCTGTAAAAAGCTGGTTAGCACAACAAGGCACAACTCCTTTTCCTACTTCTACCAATGGAATGCACAATGGCAAGAATAATGGACCTCAAAGCATTTCTATTGATTGATACAAATACTTGCCCAGAAAGGTTTGGTTAATAGAAAGTTAAATTAAACAAGGTCTGCTGAACATCGGCAGACTTTTTATTTTTTTGCGATCGTAGTCCGTACTAATATCAAGCAAAATCATACAGTTGATAATTATCTAAATAATGATATTGTAATTATTTTTAAGTATAAATTCTAAGATCGGTAGAGATAGTTAATCCTTGTATAGGTAGTGTTCGCATCTTGCTCCCTACTACATTGAAAACGCCGCTGATATTGCCTTTACTGCAAATTACCCATTACTGAATCTAGTTTTTTTTCTTTTAGTATTACTAATAATTATTTTTACTACAGCATATAAAAAGAATAAAATTTTACTCTTTTATCGTCCGTATATATAAGTTACACTGATTTCAAATTCTAAAACTTTGTAATATATCACACCTTGAAAATTGGAGCGATCGGGTACTATAAAAACGTATTCGTAAGTTCGGTCCAAAGTATGGTTTATTTTTAGTTAATTCTGCTATTAAAGTTGTAATTAACTAGATAATTTACCGTTGATAAAATCAGACTTTTCTCTAATTATTCAAAGCTAATTGTCTGACTTTTATTTGGACTGAGCGATTCGCTATTAGTCCCTTGAAACGTTAAGCACATGACTATTTACGTTGGAAATCTTTCCTATCGCGCTACAGAAGCAGACTTGAGAGCAGTATTTACCGATTACGGTGAGGTAACGAGAGTTATGTTACCGACCGATCGCGAATCAGGTAGAATGCGTGGTTTCGCCTTTGTTGACCTCAGTGATGAAGCCCAGGAAGACAATGCCATTTCTGAGCTAGATGGAGCAGAATGGATGGGTCGTCAAATCCGGGTTAACAAAGCCAAACCAAAAGAAGATAATCGTCCGCGTGGTAACTTTGTGAAAAAGCCAGATTTCCAAGAACAATAAATTATCTTAATCTAATATTAAAGCGGAAAAATCCTTATAATTTTTTATTTGATGCAGGAATGAACCTTGCATTAATGGTACGTTAGGAAAAATAATCCACCTAGCTGTACCATTCTAATAGGTAAAATTAGTCATTTCCCCATCAGATAAAATCCTGTAACGGGAATTATATCGAGTGCCGCTCTAAAATAATTTTAAAGTGTAAATCAGTTGCTTGCTGTATTATTTGATAAATCTGAGTGAGTTTAGAAGCGGCGTGTTGTTTGTCGATCGAGCATTATATAAACAGCGATCGCTTACGCCGAATAATTTTTAAATCGTGGAAAAACTTCATAGAAACAACCCCGACAAGATACCGACTATGTACGATATCAGTAAAAGTCGGGTTTTCCTATATTATAAATATATAAATATATTAAACAGTTAAAAACTTACTTCAAAACCTACAAGTTTAAAAAAATGTTTTCGGAGATATATATTAAACCTGTAAACTGTAACAGTTTTTACGAAAAATTGAACTTGAGACAAAAGTCGATCGGGTTGCTTAAAGTTAATCTAGCAATCATTTTTAGGATTTTATGGACTTACAAAGATAAATCAAATATAAACATGAATTGCATATAAATTAAATATAAATTAATAAAGTATTTATTATTGCTGCAACATCTAGTAGCAGTTGGCATTTTCTGCATATCAATACCCAGGAAAATGGTTGTTAAAGCCATTCAAGATACTAAGGTTTATTTAAATTATCTAAAATCGGATTTGCGTTCCTAAAATACCTTTCTAAGATAGAGGCAGCGATCGCAAGTTGTAAGGATACGGCTTGTTGCTAAATGAATTGCCCACTTAGTGAGAAAATTATCATGACAAAAGCGGCAGAACATCAAGACAAAGGGGTTCAATACAACCCGGATAAAAGTTTAGATAGAGATTGTACGACTTTATCGCGTCACGTCTTGCAGCAATTCCAAGGCTTTTCGGCGCAAGCACAAGATTTAAGTGCGCTGATGAATCGCATTGCCCTGGCGGGTAAATTGGTTGCTCGTCGTCTCAGCCGCGCTGGTTTAATGGAAGGCGTTCTGGGGTTTACCGGAGAAGTTAACGTCCAGGGAGAATCCGTCAAAAAGATGGATGTTTACGCGAATGATGTGTTTATCTCGGTTTTTAAGCAAAGTGGTTTAGTATGTCGCTTGGCTTCCGAAGAAATGGATGAACCGTACTATATTCCGGAAAACTGCCCCATAGGTAGATATACTTTGCTGTACGACCCAATTGATGGTTCATCGAATACAGACACAAACTTAAGTTTGGGTTCGATTTTCGCGATTCGGCAGCAGGAAGGAGAAGATAAAGACGGACAAGCCAAGGATTTATTTGCTCCCGGTACTAAACAAATTGGAGCCGGATATATCCTTTACGGTCCGAGTACCATGCTGGTCTACACTATGGGAAAAGGAGTTCATTCCTTTACTCTTGACCCTAGCTTGGGTGAATTTATACTTTCGGAAGAAAACATTAAGATTCCCGATCGCGGTTCAGTTTATAGCGTTAACGAAGGTAATTTTTGGCAGTGGTCCGAATCAGTTAGAGAATACATTCGTTACGTTCACCGAACGGAAGGCTATACGGCTCGCTACAGTGGAGCAATGGTGAGCGACATTCACCGAATTTTGGTTCAAGGTGGCGTGTTTCTCTACCCGGGTACGGTACAAAAACCGGAAGGAAAATTACGCTTGCTCTACGAATCTGCTCCTTTAGCTTACGTGATAGAACAAGCAGGTGGGCGTGCAACTACTGGTGAGACGAGGATTATGGATGTAGTTGCCGAAAAGCTGCACCAGCGCACGCCTTTAATTATTGGTAGTAAAGAGGATGTAGCTAAGGTAGAGTCTTTTATTCAAAATGGTCATTAAGTAATGAACAATTATCAGTTAACAATTATCAATGAACAATGAGCAGTAACTAAGTAAGTAGTGAATAATTTACACGACTTATGAACGAGAGAGCGATTAAAACTAATGTTAGCGTCCCTCAGACACTGATAATTGATAATTGATAATTGTTAACTGATAATTATTCCTTTAGTGAGAATCAATCGACAATCCTACGAGCATTAATAGAAAAAGACACAAAAAAAAATTTCGGAGCGAAGTATAGCCATATGGGCATCACCACAAATCAATTATTAGAAATTAACAGATACGGTCAAAGTATTTGGATGGATAATTTAAGTCGCGATATTATCCAGTCGGGTGAACTCAAAAATATGGTGGAAAATCAAGGTATCAAGGGAATTACCTCGAATCCAAGCATTTTTGAAAAAGCGATCGTTGGAAACGCCATTTACGACAAAGATATAGAAGCCGGGATAAACTTGGGATTATCAACCTTGGAAATTTACGAATCTTTAGCTTTTGAAGATATTCGTAACGCTTGCGATATATTGAAGCCGGTATACGAAGCAACAGATGGATTGGATGGTTATGTAAGCATTGAAGTAACGCCAACTATCGCCAACGACACCCAAAAAACAATCGAAGAAGCCAGACGCTACTTCAAAGAAGTTGGACGGGAAAACTTAATGATTAAGATTCCTGGAACAGAAGCGGGCTTACCAGCAGTAGAGCAAGTAATATCTGAAGGGATGAATGTCAATATTACTTTGTTGTTTTCTGTGGATAGTTATGTAAACACTGCTTGGGCTTACATTCGCGGTTTGGAAAAACGGGTAGCTGAAGGTAAAGACATTAGTAAGATTTCCTCCGTAGCTAGTTTCTTTCTCAGCCGTATTGATGCCAAAATTGATGGAAAAATAGACGAAAAATTAGCTCAAGGCGTTGACGACATCAACTTAGAAGCCAAACTTAAATCCGTCAAAGGAAAAGTGGCGATCGCTAACGCAAAAATTGCTTATCAGGAGTACCTCAAGATTATTGCTGATGAGCGCTGGCAAACTTTGGCTGCAAAAAGAGCTAACGTACAGCGTTTGTTATGGGCAAGCACCAGCACCAAAGATCCCAGCTATAGCGATGTCATGTACGTTGATGAGTTAATTGGTAAGGATACCGTTAACACCCTACCACCAGTCACCATCGAAGCCTGTGCCGATCATTGCGACGTAGATGCAAGAGTCGAAACCGACGTAGAACAAGCATACAAACTGATCGAAAATCTCAAAGATCCAGACATTAACATCAACCTTGATGAAGTCATGGACGAACTACTTACCGAAGGAATTGATAAGTTCATCAAACCCTTCCAATCCTTAATAAGTTCCTTAGAAGACAAAGTTAAGCACTTATCACCTGTTTAATAATTAATGGGTAATAGGGAACAGGTTAAAGGTTGAAGGTTAAAGGTTGAAGGTTAAAGGTTAAAGGTGAGGAGTTAGGAGTTAGGAATTAGGAATTAGGAATTAAAAATATCTGCTCCCTCTACCCCCTCTACTCCCTACTCCCTACTCCCTACTCCCTATTCCCTATTCCCAAATGTAAATCTAAAATTCAAAATCTAAATTATGGTTAGTTTGCTAGAAAATCCACTGCGGGTTGGCTTGCAACAGCAAGGAATGGCTGAACCCCAAATAATTGTTATTTTTGGTGCTTCCGGTGATTTAACTTGGCGCAAACTAGTACCAGCGCTGTACAAATTGCGACAAGAAAGACGGATTCCACCAGAAACTACTATTGTTGGTGTAGCGCGACGGGATTGGAGTGACGAATACTTCCGCGAACAAATGCGTAAGGGTATGGAAGAAGCCCACGATGGTGTCGGTCCGGAAGAATTGTGGAAAGATTTTGCTAATGGTCTTTTTTATTGTCCTGGTAATATCGACGATCCCGAAAGCTATAAAAAACTGAATAAGCTTCTGGGTGAATTAGATGAGAAACGCAATACCAGAGGTAATCGATTATTCTACCTTTCCGTTGCTCCCAAGTTTTTCCCCGAAGCTATCAAACAGTTGGGTTCTGAGGGAATGCTCGAAGATCCCGATAAACATCGTTTAGTTATTGAAAAACCTTTTGGTCGAGATTTAGCATCTGCCAAAAATCTCAATCAAGTTGTACAGAAATATTGTAAAGAAGAGCAAGTTTATCGAATTGACCACTATTTAGGTAAAGAAACGGTTCAAAATTTATTGGTTTTTCGCTTCGCAAACGCAATATTTGAACCATTGTGGAACCGTCAATTTGTAGACCACGTACAGATAACAGTAGCAGAAACAGTAGGAGTTGAAGACCGGGCTGGGTATTATGAAAGCTCCGGCGCATTGCGGGATATGTTGCAAAACCATTTGATGCAGCTTTACTGTTTGACTGCGATGGAAGCTCCCAACGCGATGGATGCCGACAGTATCCGTACCGAAAAAGTAAAAATATTACGTGCTACTCGACTTGCTGACGTACAAGATTTGGCATATTCCGCAGTACGCGGTCAATACAGCGCTGGCTGGATGAAAGGCGAACACGTACCTGGGTATCATGAAGAACCAGGAGTAGACCCAAATTCCACAACGCCTACTTTTGTGGCGACAAAATTTGTAGTTGATAACTGGCGTTGGAAAGGAGTTCCCTTTTACCTGCGTACTGGCAAGCGGATGCCCAAAAAAGTCAGCGAGATTTCCATCCACTTCCGCGAAGTTCCTTCACAGATGTTTACATCCGCCGCGCAACAGAGAAGTGCCAATGTTTTGACAATGCGGATTCAGCCAAATGAAGGAATTTCCCTGCGTTTTGACGTGAAAGTGCCCGGAGGAGATTTCCGCACTCGTGCCGTTGACATGGACTTTACTTACGGTTCATTTGGTCTGCAAGCGAAATCCGATGCATACGATCGCCTATTTCTTGACTGTATGATGGGCGACCAAACTTTGTTTACCAGAGGAGACGAAGTAGAAGCTGCTTGGCAGGTAGTGACACCAATATTAAGCGCGTGGGATGCACCAGCAGACCCAGCAACAGTTCCCCGATACGAAGCAGGTACCTGGGAACCCGTAGCAGCAGAACAATTGATTAACAGAGACGGTCGCCGTTGGCGCAGACTATAGAGAGTTAGGAGTTAAGAGTTTTTAGTTAGGAATTAAGAATTAGGAGTTATGAGTTTTAAGTTTTAAGTTTTGAATATTTAGTTGTTGGATATGAATAGTTGAAGAACCGTTATTATTCATTGATTAATATCCATTAGCAACCACAAATTCCTAACTCCTAACCCCCTAACTCCTCATTCCTAACTCCTCACTCCTAACTCCTAACTTTAAATTACTTACAACTAAAAACTAAGAATCTTTTAATTGTTATGACAACGCAAGCACCCACTATTTTTTCACTCCAGACTCCTAAAGATATTTCGCTCAACGAAATTGAAGCCGAACTAAATAAAATTTGGCAAAGTTACGGTATTGGCGGGGAAGATGGAGCGCTTCCTGCGGCTACGCGAGCTACTACATTTACTTTGGTGGTTTACGAGCCAGAACAAACTCAGTATTTGTTGGCTGCTTTAGGTTTTTACAACGGTCCGATTGATGGTATCCTTGGACCGCAAACTGTATCGGCGCTGCGAGATGCCCAGAAATCTCTTGGTTTGGAACGAACTGGTAAAACGAGTCCGCAAGTTTTAACGCGACTGCGGGAAGAACTTGCAAAACTTTATGGCGGTGGTGAAAGCCAAGATAATAATGGTGTTAGTGCTGCCGAGTTCAGCCCAGATGCAGCCAGCGCTAGAATTGCTGACGAAATCGCTCTGCGTAACCCCTGCCGCATTATTAGTTTGATACCCACAGTTGGTGAAGATGAAGGCGTTAAGGCACAAGTATCAGCTTACTGTCCGATTCAAAAACAATCATCATCTTCGCTGGTTTGTTGTGAATACATTACTCTAACCGGAACTGCCACAGCTTTGGAACGTATTGGTGGTATGATTCCAGAATTATTAATTGGTGGTTTACCCAAGTTTATTTGGTGGAAGGCAACACCGGACCCAAATAATGCTTTATTCAAGAGACTTTCAACCGTATGCGATAACGTTATTGTTGATTCTTGCAACTTTAACGAACCAGAAAACGACTTACTCAGCCTGCAAGCATTGATAGAAAATGGCGTACCGCTAGCAGATTTAAACTGGCGACGTGTAGGAGGATGGCAAGAATTAACAGCTGAAGCTTACGACGCACCAGCGCGACGTAAGGCTTTAACAGAAGTTGATAAAGTAAATATCGACTATGAAAAAGGCAATCCCACCCAAGCATTACTATTTTTAGGTTGGTTAGCAAGTCGTTTGAATTGGCGTGCGGTTTCCTGCGAACAAGAACTCGGCGACTACAATATTAGACGCTTTAAGTTCATGGCTTCGGATCAACGCGAAATAAATGCCGAAATAGCAGGAGTTCCAGTAGCCGATGTCGGCGATATTCCCGGCGATTTAATTGCTATACGTTTAAGTTCTACCAATCCCGACGCAAACTGCGGTACCTTAATTTGTTCCGAAACCGGCGGCTGTATGCGAATGGAAACCCACGGTGGTGCCCAAGCAGCAGGCGTATTTCAACAAATAACTTCACTTTCCGAACAAAAAGCCGAAGCTTTGCTTTCTCAACAAGTACAGCGTTGGGGTAAAGAAGCGCTTTTTGAAGAAAGTTTAGGACTTACAACACAATTGATTAAATTAGCTAAAAAGAGTTAGGAGTACTTCGACAAGCTCAGTAACCTTATTGAGTTAGGAGTTATACTATCTCACCTTCACGGTGATACATATTAATTATGTAGAGACGTTGCACTGCAACGTCTCTCTGTATTTTGATTTGTAACGAGAATTTCGTGAAATGGTGTCAATAGTTATAGTCGTTTCAAGTAATTGTCGTAGTGGTCGATTGCATTAAATTTAACGGGTTTGTTTTTACGCAAACGTCGGGAGACGTAGCAGTGCTACGTCTCTACAACCCATTTATTTTTTATTTGAAATAACTTTAAAAACAAATATTAATGAATAACAAACACACATACCTGTAAAATTCATAATTCATAACTTATAATTCCTAACTCCTAAGTGATACTTCATGGCTTTGATTATTGCAGGAGAACGCAGCGGGGTGGGCAAGACTACGGTTACGCTTACCCTATTATCGTGTTTATCCCGGCGTGGTTTGCAGGTACAGTCTTTTAAAGTCGGACCTGATTACATCGATCCAATGTTTCACAAGCACGTTACCGGACTTGCTTGTCGTAATTTAGACCCAGTTTTAACTTCTGAAAATTATGTAAAAGAGTGTTTCGATAAATACTCTAAATTAAGTGAATATACTTTAATTGAAGGAGTTATGGGTTTATTTGATGGTGTTGCAAAAAATCAAGAAAAAGCAGGAGTTAATTTTGCCAGTACGGCTCATATCGCGAAGCTATTAAATTTACCCGTATTATTAGTTGTTGATTGCAGTCGGTTATCTGGTTCAGTTGCTGCAATCGTTCATGGTTACTGTAGCTTTGACAAAGAAATTCAAATTGCCGGAGTAATATTAAACCGCGTCGGTAGCGATCGCCATTTATCTCTCCTCAAAAATTCCCTAGAACCTTTACAAATTCCCATTTTTGGTGTACTGAAGCGACAAGATAATATTACAATTAGCGATCGCCATTTAGGTTTAGTACCAACAGCAGAGCTTCCCGAATTAAATCAATTAATCGATAAACTAGTAAATCTCGGCGAAAATTGCTTCGACTGGGAAAAATTATTACCGCTTTTATTAAGAGACAAGGGGATGGGGAGACAAGGAGACAAGGAGACAAGGGGACAAGGGGATGGGGAGACAAGGAGACAAGGAGACACATTAGAAATTTCTCCCCCCTCTACCCCCTCTACCTCTTCTTCAATAAAAATCGCCGTCGCATACGACAAAGCTTTCAATTTCTACTACCAAGACAATCTCGATTTATTACAAACTTTTGGTGCAGAATTAATTTTTTGGAGTCCTTTAGAAGATACTAAATTACCCGAAAATATCGGGGGAATGTATTTCGGGGGTGGTTTTCCAGAAGTTTTCGCGCAAAAATTAGCAGAAAATACCCTAGCACGCAATTGTGTCAAAGCCGCTATTTTATCGGGAATGCCCACAATCGCCGAATGTGGTGGGTTGATGTATTGTGCAGAGCAAATTGTGGATATGAGGGGTAAATCCTGGGAAATGGTAGGAATTTTACCAACAACAGCGGTGATGGATAAGCGTTTAACTTTAGGCTATCGTCGCGCGATCGCTTTACAAAATAGTTTATTAGTAGATGCAGGAAAAACAATTTATGGACATGAATTTCATCGTTCCCGTTTAACATCCGATTCTAATAAACCTTTATTTCAAACTTATAGATTTGATTGCGACGAATTCACGGGTAAAGAAGGCTGGGTTTCACCGTCAAATCTTCACGCTTCTTATATTCATATGCACTGGGGAAATAGTAAGGAAATTCCGCAAAGATTCTTGGAAGTTTGTAGTAAGGGCTTTAGCCCTTCTTAGAGGATGTTTTAAAAGTATCCGGCGGTTAAAACCGCTACTACACAGGCGAAGTCCACCTACGTGGACTAAATAATTTATAACCCGCGCAGGCGGGTTTTGTCTGTGTAGTTTCAACCGCCAGGTGAAGTATTGAATTAGACTTTCAAAACATCCTCTTATTACGCTACAAGAAAGGACTAAAGTCCATACTACGAACCTACATCGTATTTACATTGTTATCGTTATTTAACTTGCGAATTAAACGCGATAGTTCGCGAATGATATTCACGGCAATTTCGGGAGTTTCTTCAATAGCATCATCAAGTTGTTCTTGAGTTAATTCCAAACATTCACAAGCATCTATTGTAGTAGCAGAAGCCGAACGCGGTTGAGTATCAAACACCGCCATTTCACCAAAGTATTTTCCTTGCGACTTAACTTCAAGTGTGCGATTATTTAAATGTATTTTGACTTTTCCTGAAACAACAATATACAGTGATTGTCCTTCTTCTCCCTGCCGAAAAATGTTGCAATTTGGTGGGAACCAAAGTTCGTTCATTGCAGAAGCCAATCGAACAATAAAATCATCCCGTAATTCTTTAAATATCGGAACTTGGCGTACAAATAATAAACGGTCAACGCTGGTTAACATAAATAATAGTTAGGAGTTAAGAGTTAGGAGTTAGGAATTATGTAATTTATTCTTTTTATTTGTATTGCTAGTTTATTTCTTTTTAGACAATTAATTATATTAATAAAAGGGAATGAATTCCAGTCCATTTTAATGGACTTGTGCTTAAGAGCGGGGAATTGCATTCCCAGGCGATTCTGAAATAATAATTTTTAATTAATTAAAGCTTATCAACTATTAAGCATCAACCAACCACTATCTATCAACTTTATACTTATCAAGAAATTCTTTTAGTTGAGCAATTACAAGAGGATGTGAATCTTTTCTTAACTGAGGTATAACTTGTATAAATAAGCGAGGAGATGCAATACTCAAATATGCAACGGCTGCTTCTCTTACGAAACCACAAGGATGACGCAAACTTGCTTCTATCTGTACTCGCTTAAGTTTAATACGCGCAACTTGAGCAAAATGAATGCAGCAAGCCCAACACCAATCTGAAAGTGAACTTTCTAATTCTAATAATTTTCGGGTTCGTTCGTTTACTGCCATTTGTTCGTATGTCGATAAACCCGCTTCTACAAGTTTTTGCAATTTTTCGGCGGGTGGTCTTCTATCAAAAATATTAAGTAATATATTTTTATAAGGTGAATCGATAGTATGCTCTAATATCTCTAAACCTCTTGCTACAGTTACTCCTGATTCAGAATTAAGGTTAGATGCAGCAGCGTTAATTTTGTCAAAGGGATAAACTAATTTTAAAAGCAACAGTAAACGTTCTTTAATATCAATTTCTAGCTCTCCAAAAGATTTTTGAACTAGCTTACACAAAGCTACAACCTTTTTTTTCGAGTGAAAATTTTGTAGAGTTTCTCCTGTTTTAAACTCTATATAAGCAGCGTATATTTCACCTTGAGCTTTAAAGTCTACAGAAGCAGCGTATATCTGAGCTAATAATTTTAATTCTTCTTCAATTAATCCTTGTATTCTGCTTTCATAAAACTTATCTACTAAAGATAATCTTCCTTGTAACCGATCTCTTTTAAATAAAGTCCGAAGTATATGAGATTTGATTGTACCTTTAGATATTTCTAAATGATGCCATAAAGTATCGATCGCTTCTAAAGTATCAATTTGACCTATTGTTCGTACAGCATATATTCTCCTTATTTCCTGTTTGTCAATATCGTTTGCTGCATCTGAGAGCATGAATAAAATTTCATTTCCTAGTTTTACTAAACCGTTCATTGCTACTAAACGGGTAGGTTTAGAATCAAGCCCTACTATTAATTCTGAATAATATTCTTCTAAATGGTTTGCAGCAATCATTTCTAAAACTGCACTGCGTACCCTTAATGATTCATCTTTTAATAATGAGGGAATATGAATCCGCAGGGATTGTAAATAAGATGCTTCTGCAAGAGATTTAACGCCATCAACTCGTATTTGTTCTTCTTTACTAGTCAGCATCCACTCTAAAGTTTTGGTTGCTGCTACTTTTTGCTTTGTCGATCCTTGAGTTAATAATAAGCTGGCGGCAGTACCTCTGATCGCGGAATTTTGTTCTGGATTTAGATATTCTTCCAATTGATTTAAATTTGGAGAAGTTTCTGCGATGTAAACGTAACGTAATGCTAAAGCAAATATATTTGGATTAGCAATAGTTTGAGGGTTTTCTAATAAACTACGTACTTGAGGTAAATAAGCGGGATTCACATCGTAGGATAGCATTACTGACAAACTTCGATGTTGCAAAGTAGGAGTAAGCATTGGTAATTCTGGTGCTAAAACGGAAGCAGCCCCTTGGGGATCGATTTGTAATAAAAGCTCTATACAAGAATGTTTATCAGCCTCGTTTCCTTTTTCTCGTAAAGCCTTAATTACAGCACGTTTGAAAAAAGGTATATCAACATTTGTCATGCTTAAGTGCCCCCCGTCTGCACTCATCACTAACAGATCGACATACTGCGATCGCAATACCCAAATTACTCCTACGCAGATAATGGCGACAATTGCTGTTTGTACGATCGAAACTAAGTTTTGCCAATGGACGGGTATAAAATGAGTTATAAGCCACTGAGTTAGCAAAATCATAAATCCTGTAAAACCAGCAGCAGCAGCTTCTGCAAACCCTCCCGATAATGTTTGTATGCGACTTCTAAGGCTTTCGGGTATTGGTTGAAACAGTAAGGTGGCAGCATTAGCTACGAAGGTATAACGCACAAGTTCATCGAAAAACTTAATCAGCGTTAAACCCCATAGCATTAATAAACCAGGTATTTTAAAGCCAAATAAGGCTGAAGTCATTGAGAAAGAAGACAGTATAGCCAGTACTGCTAATAAAGCACCTACACCAGCAGGTAAAATTGCAGCAGTAAAAAACACTCCCAAACGTTTGATTGCACGGCTGGAAACAAACCACTGTGTTGCGAGTTCAAACAGCCCTAAAATTCCGCCAAATACGCCTAAAAAACTGGTAATATCTTTACCTTGGAAAGTCGATTCTATCTGAGATAAGTACTGAAAATCTATTAATAATCCTATTGCTTGTATCAAAAGCCCGAAGGCAAATAATCGCCAAGCATAACGTCTTAAAGGAACAGAAAGGTTACGAGCGCGCGGGATTTGCGATTTCTTGGTTTTTTGTTGCGAATCGGTAAAAGCATAGGGATATTTTTTACTCAAATGCAACAGAATTGTCGTACCTAAAACAATAACTAAAGCCCCAATTAAAATTACTTTATCTAACTTTAGAAATCGTACTAAAGTGGGTAGACTAAAACCAGCGATTACATCGGCGACTAAAATACCACTACTTACCAAAGGATAAGTGCGCTTAATCTCCTGAATATTAAATAATTGGTTTGCTGCAATAGAAGTGTTAAGTTGATTGATAACGTAAAGCGCATCAACCCATAATCGCAGTAAAAACACGCTAAATAATGCCAAGCGCGAAACTTGCCAATTTGTAGGTAACGTAATTTGCAAACCTATAGGCAGTAAAATTAAAGGTATCACCATGCAGGGTACCGCAGCTATAATTACCCACCGCTGAGAAAAAATCTTTTGCAGCCAAGAGTAAAGAAAAACTAACCCAATCCCAACTACTGCAC
Source organism: Rivularia sp. (in: cyanobacteria) (assembly GCA_965234645.1). Taxonomy (GTDB): domain Bacteria; phylum Cyanobacteriota; class Cyanobacteriia; order Cyanobacteriales; family Nostocaceae; genus Rivularia. The sequence continues at coordinate 4,247,324 of OZ248344.1, forward strand.
TGGCAACATAAAGCAATGGTAGAGTGTTAGCGCCGTATTTATCTATAAATAAAGCAATGCTGCTATCTTCTACCCATCGCAATCCGACTGAGGTTGTCGCGTAAAAAGCAAACATCAGTAATGTTCGAGAACCTTCTTCCTTTCGGAGATTGACCCACTTCAGTACTGGTTCTAAAATTTTAAAGTCAGCTAACATTGATTCTTTAATTCCATGCCGTTTAATCTGGTATGATTACCCCTACTAAACATGAACTTTTAATTAACTTCAGTTGCTCCATCGGGCTTCCACAAATTTTATAAATCACTGGCGACTAAAAAAGTAATTCTGCATAAATAAAGAAAGTCCCGAGCAACTGAGTATTAGTTTTCCCACTCAGCACCCAAGACTATCGTTTTTTTTCGATTAATTTAAAATTACAAGAGTAACGAGTTGAAAGCCCTCCGTTTTTAAACGAGGGACGGACACTTTCTTCAACGCGGGGAACCCGCGCACAGAAGTGTCCTCATGAAAACGAGTAAAGATAGTTTTAACTATCGAGAATTTTTAATTTATGAGATAATGTTAAAGATACGAGTAGGAACAAGGTTTGGCGCTTTGACTTTATGCTAGTAGGGGTGAAACTCCTGTCAGTAAGAAACTAGTAGCATCGTTCTACAAAGACTAAGGCACAGACAAGTAGGCAGCATAAATAGCGCTTTATTGCTTTAATTTAAGTAAAACCACTCTGAAAGCGTGCGGCAAGTAAGTGCAACGTATGTGATGAAATCATTACTCTTATCAAAGCATCTAGGGGCGTTTTGACTCGTCCCACCCGAATGAATTCTGGGTGACAGCTAATAAAGATAAAAGTGTAGTGAAGAGGATTTATGAGGCACTGCGTGCGGTCTTGGGGTTTCCCCAAGTGGAGCAAGTGCCGTCCCTTCACGGAACATCCTTATTAGAATCTCCTAGACTTTAGTCAGGAGAGAAGTCAATTCTGCTTTAAGAATCTGGTTGACTGACAAAAATTTGGAAATTGACGCTTATATTCACTGCCCCGGCAAGACACCGCTATATAAAACGCCAAAAAGAAGCAATACCAGTAGATAATAACCATTGGTATTGCTTCTTTACGATTTCAACTATTATTACAATTATTTCTTAGGAGAAAGCAGCATCATCATGTTTCTTCCTTCTTTCTTCGGATATTGCTGCACCTCGGCTTCAGCTTCTAAATCTGTCGCCATCCGCTTCAGCAAAATTTCTGCTAGATCGGTGTGTTGAATTTCTCTACCCCGGAACATAACCGTGGCTTTCACTTTATCACCGTCTTTGAGAAAACGCTTAGCTTGGTTGACGCGCACGTTGTAATCATGTTCTTCTATCTTGTAGCGCATCTTTACTTCTTTCACATCAGCCGTGTGCTGCTTTTTGCGAGCTTCTCGCGCTTTCTTCTCTTGCTCAAATTTGAATTTCCCATAATCCATAATCCGACAAACCGGCGGATCGGCTTTATCGCTAACCAGCACTAAATCTAAATCTTTCTCATCCGCTCTAGTGAGTGCATCTTGGGGAGTCATGATTCCCAATTGGGCACCATCAGTATCAATTACCCGAATTTTCGGGAAGCGAATTCTTTCGTTGATTTGAGGCAGGTCGCGACTTCTTCTTTTCTCTATCACAGGCATATATGATTTTGGGGGAAGTTATTGTTAAGAATTTGGTTTTTGGTATGGAATGAGATATCTCAGACTCAAAAAACGAGTGGGACTTTGAACGAACAATACGTCTATTTCTAGGATAGCTAATCCATGAAAATAAAAATGTTGGTACCTACTGTTATTCTACTCACTTTAAAGGGGGTTTAGACTCGATCGGTCAATCTTAGCTACACGATCGCAACAAACATTAATTATTTTAATTTTTCTGTGTCAAAACATTAACGCTATATGCATTACGTATATTTACATGATAACACCATGAAATTTAAAATACATATATCTTAAAGCATAATTTAATTAACTAGCTAAATATAAAAAAGTCTGAATTACTGATTTTTCGGTATGGGAATAGATAATTTTTGTAAAATTTAAAATATATAGGACGTTTTACTGGGGAAGCAGTTCATTAATTCGGATAAATAGAAAAAGTAGAGCATGGCAGAATTGAAAACTTCTATAATAAATTTTATTGCTGTTGTAGAGAATTATTGATGACTAGCAGCGTACATTGGCAGCAAAAAGTCGGAAATCAACGCGATTGGGTTTGGCGCGGTTGGCAAACTCGGTATACATATATTCGACCCAAAAATCAAAACAAAAATAATTCTGTAAAATCTTTTCCTTTAATGTTGCTCCACGGGTTTGGTGCCAGCATCGGACATTGGCGACATAATTTGGAAATATTAGGCGAGATCCATACGGTTTACGCTTTGGATATGTTGGGTTTCGGTGCTTCAGAGAAAGCAGCAGCTAATTACAGCGTGGATTTATGGGTAGAGCAAATGTACGACTTTTGGAAAGCTTTTATTCGTAAACCAGTAATATTAATAGGTAATTCCATCGGTTCGTTGATTTCCTTAGCCGCAGCTGCAAAATATCCTGAAATGGTCAAAGGTTTGGTAATGATGAGTTTACCTGACCCAAATATAGAAAAAGAAGCTATTCCGGCATTTTTATATCCTTTAGTCACAACAATCAAAAATTTTGTTGCCAATCCCCTATTAATCAAACCAGTATTTTACTTGATACGCCGACCTAATATACTGCGTCGCGGCGCAACCTTCGCTTACGCAAATCCCGAAACCATCACCGACGAACTGATAGAGATACTAGCAACACCAACCCAAGACAGAGGTTCGGCTCGTGCCTTAACCGCTCTTGTCAAAGCTCAAAACAATCCAGATTACAGTCCAAATGTTAAAGAACTGTTATCAAAGTTAACAATTCCCGTGCTTTTGATTTGGGGAGAGAAAGATAAAATTATTCCCTTCAAGCTTGCTTCTGAATTTGCTCGCCATAACGAAAACTTACAATTACTTGCCTTAGAAAACGTCGGACATTGCCCCCATGACGAATGTCCAGAACGAGTAAACCAAGCGATTTTAGATTGGATTAAATCAGTTATCAGTTAGGAGTTAGGAGTTAGGAGTTAGGAGTTTAAATTTCTCCTTGTACCCCCATCTTCCCCTCTACCCCATCTCCCCCCTCTACCCCATCTCCCCATCTCTAAAAACATTTGATAATTGATAATTGATAATTGTTCATTGATAATCCCATTGCAGCACTTTTTCTTTAACTATATTTTGACCATCGCGAGAAACTCTTAATACTTTGTCAGTAAGAACAAAACGTATATTACCGTTTGTGGCTACGTATCGATTGGCTTTTACAACGTTTTGATTCGATTTCTGTAGTGGAAGATTGATCGTTGTATTACTATTTCTAGTAACGCTTACATAGCTGCTGGGATTCTCGCTACCACAAATATAAATAAAAAAGCTTTTGGTTTCTGCTCGAGCAAAAGTATTGTTTCCTTCAGGGCAACCTTTTGCTATAGATTGACCATTTGCTTGCACGGCAGTTATCACTTTTTCTCTGAGGATAATTCGATCGCGTTTAGTTATGACCATTTCATATGGGGTTATTATGTACCCGACTTCACCATTAATAGCAATATAAGTTTCGCTATCTTTTTTTGCGATCGGTACTGTTATTTTACTATCTAAATTTTTCGGAATACGGACGTAATATCCCATCATGTTTTTATTATCTCCCCTACAAATATAAACGTAATATTTTGCTGTATTAAATGAACGTATAGGTAATAAATTTGCTGCCGGACAGACTTTATTTTGAGCAAGTTGAATAGACGTTTGACTCGATCGCTCGGTATCAGTCTTTTTATCTACTGGTTTGTTGGCTACTGATGATTTGATATTAAACAACAAAATGCTACCCACCACAGCTAATTGCAAAGCTTTTCGGTGAGCTAATTCACTTTTAAAAAAAATCATATTTAATTCATAATAAAAAATTAAGCAATAAAATCTTTGCCATAACATCGTTGCGTTTGGCGTGATTCGGTGTTATTGCTGATGAAAAACTATAAGTATTATCGTATGTACAATAATTTAATACAACTATCTTGCACGTTTTTTCATATATTCTTTACTGAAGGAATAAGTTTAATACAATTATTGTGATAGTGCTGAAGCTCAGCGAGAAGAAGATAGTACAGTTAAGAATACAGATGTTTTGACTTAATTCTGATTGACTAGAACTACAATTACTCGAAGTGCCATTTTATTAAAATGGACTCAGAATATAATTTACTGATATCTTGCACCATTGTCGTTAAGCCCCAAACCCGCCTTGTAAGCCGGAGGCTTTCTCGCAGAGAAATCAATTTTAAGGAACCAATAACAAAAAACGTTAAAACGCACTAAAAGCCTTGCCCAGTCTGATTTATCAGACTTTGTGTTTGAGCCTGGGAATTTATTCCAAGGCGGAAATGATAGGCTAATTACAACTGGTGCAAGATGTGAATTTATATACTTAGTAATATTATAGAAATCCGGTTTGATTTATTAAATTCTTCGTTGACAAAGGGAATTTTTAATAGGGTACGGAAAACATTCTCGTGTTTTAAGGGCAAGCGCAGGCTACGCCAACAAAAATTTGTGGAGTATTCCTATAGTATTTTTTTGATAGATGAATGGTTTAACTAAGTCTCAACCAATTAAAAATATCGCCAACCGTTAACCGTAATTTTATAAAATCGGGAACTGGTAATATATCATCAATTCCTTGTAACAGTTCCGGTTGCTGCCCTGGTGGAAATACTAATATAGAACGTTCGTCAGGATCTATTAACCAACCTAGTTTAGTTCCGTGTTTTAGGCAGTGTAAAATATTTCCTGTTACTTTAGTTTGGCTTTGATCTGGAGAAAGAATTTCAATAGTCCAATCGGGAGCAGCTTGAAATACATTGGCGATATCGCCATTTTTATCTAAAGGTATGCGTTCCCAAGTAAAAACTGCGACATCAGGTATAGTTGAGCGATCGCCAAAGGTGCATCTTAATTCGGGAAAAGCTAGTGCAGTTCGTTTTGGTTTGGTTATGGAATTAACAGTAGTTACCAATTCACCCTGTAATTTACTGTGTTTACCTTGTGGCATAGGTTTTTGTATAATTTGCCCATCAATGTATTCGCTTGCAGGCTTCATTTCTGGTAATGCCAGAAATTCTTCTAAAGTTAAAGTTTTGGATTCTGTACGTACCATTGCATTATTGTGCGATCGGTTATTTATTCGTCATAATCTGTATCAATTTCGATATCAAGCGTTTCTTCATCAATTCGTATATATAAAATGTTAGGACGACAGCATACTTGGCAATCTTCTACATAAGATTGTTGAAAACCCTGACTGATATCAATAAAGGTCAAATTTGGTTCGCCGCAATAAGCGCAGTAATATTCAGCAGTGTTTTGCATAATTAAAGTAATAAGGTCAAAGGTCAAAGGTTAAAGGTTAAAGGTTAAAGGTTAAAACTCATAACTTCTAACTCTTAACTATTTACCATGCCCTGCGATCCAATTCCCTAACTCTTAACTCCTAACTCCTCACTGTTAACTGTTCACTGTTAACTGCTTCATTAAGATGCTTTTGCAGTGTAGACTGTGGTAGCGGTCCTTGCAAGTGATTCCAAGGTAATATTTGCTCGGTTGACCAGTTTTGATAAACGTAAAAGTCTAAGGTCGGAATTTGCCCTTTTAATTCTTTGAAAGCACGTTTGTAACTACCTAAAGAATCACCGAAGTTACGAGTAAGTTGCAAAAGTCGAGATAATCTTCTATCTCCCCTCGATAGCAGCGTTTGAATTATCGACCAATTGTAGCTTTCCGGACGAAAATCTATTCCCTGCGGCTTTAATTTTTTCTGCAAAAGTTTCAATCTTTTTTCTGCTTCTTTATTCACTCCAAACCATTGAAAAGGTGTATGGGCTTTGGGTACAAAAGTACTGCATCCCAATGTCAAACGCAATCCGGGAGCGGCTTTTTTTAGATTCTGCATCATCGTTACAGTTGCATCTAAATCCTCTGCGCTTTCTCCCGGAATTCCCACCATTCCATAAAGCTTTAAACCTTTCAATCCGCCTTTTTTCGCATTTTCTGCGGCTTTGATAATATCTTCCTGCTCAAGCTTTTTATTAATTATTTTTCGTACTTTTTCAGAACCACTTTCTACGGCAATTGTCAAGGATTTAGTTCCTCTTTGAGCCAAAGTTTTAGCTAATTCTTCCGTTACCGTATTAGTTCTTACCGAAGCAATACTTAAACGGACATCTTCGTATTTTGGCTGATTAATATAATCCAATAAAGTCTCAAATTCCGGATGCTGAGTTACCGAAGCGCCTAACAATCCCAAACGATTTGTTACTTGTAATCCTCTTTCGATCGCGGGAATTAACGAATCATTTAAACTCGCAGTTCTAAAAGGTAATGTAAGATAACTTGCCAAACAAAAACGGCACATTTCCGGACAGCTTCTGACAACTTCCACCATGAAAATGTTTTCCCAAGCCGCTTTTTCAGTTACTACCGTAGAAGCTGATAAAGTGTTGCCGCGATAAGTTTGCTTGTGTACTTCTGCGGGAATATCCGATGAAATTGGTTTGATAGATTTTATCGCACCATCTAAACTAAAATATTCCACTTCATACAAACTAGGAACGTAAATTCCCGGTACTTGTGCAAGTGCTTTTAACTTTGTTTTTCTATCTGCGTTTCTAACTTCTTTGTAAGCATTAATAAAATCATTTAACAGATTTTCGCCATCTCCCAACAAAACCACATCGAAAAAATCAGCATAAGGTTCCGGATTAGCCGTTAAAACCGGACCGCCACCAAAAACTATGGGATGATTATCTTGGCGGCCTGACTTAATTGGAATATCCAAAGATTCCAATAAATTTAAAATATTCACATAATCCAACTCCCACGACATCGAAAAACCCAAGATTTTCGGGTTTCGGGGCAGAGTTTCGCTAATATCGGTAAACAAGCGACTTACCAGTAAATCCGCACGCATAGCCAAAGTAGCCCACACCACCTGATAACCCAAGCTAGTGATTCCTACGGTGTATTCGTTGGGAAAAGCAAAAATAACGGGAATAGCATCGGTATCGGGAGTAGCTGGAGTGAATAAAAGGCGTTCCTTAGCAAATAAATCAGATGTCACAGGTGTTCGTTAACGGGTGTTTTTTCATATTTAATTTTAAGCCATAGAATTGTCAGGTTAAAAATTAAAGTGATGCCGTTAGCAAGAATAATCGCGATATCCTGGCGCAGAATTCCGTATATGAACCATAAAAAAACACCAATGATAAATGTAATCAACATGGTGTAAGAAACATCTTTAGCTGACTTTGTTTGCCATACTTTGATCATTTGCGGTAAAAAAGCGACAGTAGTTAAAGTCGCAGCCAGCAATCCGATGATTAGCATTGGTTGTTTTGAAGGTAATGTGCTTTACATTTCTTTATGGTAGTGGATAAATGTATTGGGTGTATCGATTTTGGATTTTGGATTTTGGATTTTGGATTTTGTTATCCGGCGGTTGAAACCGCGTCTACACAAGCGAAACCCACCTTCGTGGGTTTAAATTAGTTTATAAAATAAATATTTTGTAGGGTGTGTTACGGCAACGAAAAATGTGATAGTTCGAGCAAGTGAGAAGAAGCTGTAACGCACCATCCGGATTAAAGTGACATAATTACCAATTACGAACTTGCATAACTGCCAGAAACTGAGAGATATATATTTAGTGAAAGCAATTATGTATGATTAACTGCTATGTATCTGCAAAAACTTCGCTTAATTACCTTACTTACCCTCGTAGCTACCCTTTCCGGTGCTGTGCCCAACTTACCTGTAGAATTCACAGCCTCACAGGTATTAGCGCAAACGGTTGATCGACGAAAAGCCGAAGCAGATAGGCTGTTGCTACAAGGTATTAAACAAGTTAATACTAGCCAATATGAAACTGCAATACAATCATGGCAACAAGCGCTGATTATTTACCGAGAAATCAAAGATCGTCAAGGTGAGGGTTGGGCGCTGGGTAATCTGGGTGGTGCTTACTTATATCTAGGAGACTACGCCAAAGCAATTGATTACTCTGAGCAAACTTTAGCGATCGCCCGTGAAATCAAAGACCGCAATAGCGAGGGGAAGGCGTTGGGTAGTCTCGGTGTTGCTTACTCTTCTTTAGGAGAGTACGCCAAAGCAATTAATTACTCAGAGCAATATTTAACCATCGCCCGTGAAATTAAAGACCGTAAAAGTGAAGGTGCGGCGCTGGGTAATCTCGGTGTTGCTTACCTTGAACTGGGAGACTACACCAAAGCAATTGATTACTCAGAGCAACATTTGGCGATTGCCCGTGAAATCAAAGACCGTAAAGATGAGGGTGCGGCGCTGGGTAATCTCGGTGTTGCTTACTCTTCTTTAGGAGAGTACGCCAAAGCAATTAATTACTCAGAGCAATATTTAACCATCGCCCGTGAAATCAAAGACCGCAATAGCGAGGGGAAGGCGTTGGGTAATCTCGGTGTTGCTTACTCTTCTTTAGGAGAGTACGCCAAAGCAATTAATTACTCAGAGCAATGGTTAGCGATCGCCCGTGAAATCAAAGACCGCAATAGTGAGGGTAGGGCGCTGGGTAATCTGGGTATTGCTTATAGAAACTTAGGAAATTACACAAAAGCAATTGATTACTCAGAGCAACTTTTAGCGATCGCCCGTGAAATCAAAAGCCGTCAAGGTGAGGGGAAGGCGCTAGGTAATCTGAGTATTGTTTACCGAAATCTAGGAGACTACACCAAAGCAATTAATTACTCAGAGCAATATTTAGCGATCGCCCGTGAAATCAAAAGCCGTCAAGGTGAGGGTGCGGCGCTGGGTAATCTCGGTGTTGCTTACCGAAATTTGGGAGACTACGCCAAAGCAATTGATTACTCAGAGCAACTTTTAGCGATCGCCCGTGAAATCAAAAGCCGTCAAGGTGAGGGTGCGGCGCTGGGTAATATTGGTGGTGCTTACTATTCTCTAGGAGACTACACCAAAGCAATTGATTACTCAGAGCAACTTTTAGCGATCGCCCGTGAAATCAAAGACCGTCAAGGTGAGGGTGCGGCACTGGGTAATCTCGGTCTTGCTTACTTATCTCTAAGAGACTACGCCAAAGCAATTGATTACTCAGAGCAACTTTTAGCGATCGCTCGTGAAATCAAAGACCGCAATAGCGAGGGGAAGGCGCTGGGTAATCTCGGTGTTGCTTACTTATCTCTAGGAGACTACACCAAAGCAATTGATTACTCAGAGCAATGGTTAGCGATCGCCCGTGAAATCAAAGATCGCAATAGTGAGGGTGCGGCGCTGGGTAATCTCGGTATTGCTTACTTATCTCTAGGAAACTACACCAAAGCAATTAATTACTCAGAGCAACATTTAGCGATCGCTCGTGAAATCAAAGACCGCAATAGCGAGGGGAAGGCGCTGGGTAATCTTGGTGTTGCTTACTTATCTCTAGGAGACTACACCAAAGCAATTGATTACTCAGAGCAATATTTAACCATCGCCCGTGAAATCAAAGACCGCTCATCTGAAAGTTGGGCTTTAAACAATCTAGGGGCTACTTTTTACAAATCTGGTAAACTATCCGCAGCAGAAAAAACCTTATTTGAGGGAATTCAGGTTTTAGAATCTCTCCGTGGTGAATTAAATGATGCTAACAAAGTATCAATTTTCGAGCAACAATCTCGCACTTACCGTACTTTACAAGAAGTCCTCATCGCTCAAAACAAAACCGATACAGCTTTAGAAATTGCCGAAAGAGGAAGGGCTAGAGCGTTTGTTGAATTACTTGCATCTCGTTTAAACCTCCAAGAGAAGCCATCTGCACCAACAATTGAGCAGATTAAACAAATTGCTCAGGCTCAAAATGCAACTTTGGTGCAATATTCAATAATTGGCGATGATTTCAAAATTGCAGGAAAACAACAATTTAAAGAATCAGAACTATATATCTGGGTAGTTAAACCCACGGGTGAAGTCACGTTTCGCAAAGCTGACCTAAAACCCCTGTGGCAGAAAGAAAATACCGATCTAGACGAACTTGTAATTACCAGTCGCGATTCAATTGGTGCTAGAGGTCGCGGTATTGATGTATCTTACAACCCCGATGCAGGTAAAGCGCAAAATAATTTAAAGCGGTTACACGAACTATTAATTAAACCCATCGCCGATGTTTTACCGAAAAAGGATAGCGCTAGGGTTATTTTTATCCCGCAAGATTCTTTATTCCTAGTTCCCTTCCCAGCTTTACGAGATGAAAACGGTAAATACCTGATTGAAAAGCATACGATTCTCACTTCCCCGTCGATTCAGGTTTTGGATTTAACCCGACAACAGCGCAACAATACAGGGACACAAAATTTGATTGTTGGTAATCCTCAAATGCCGAAAATACCGCCAAAAATTGGCGAACCACCGCAGCAGTTAACACCTTTACCCGGTGCGGAAATCGAAGCAAAAGCGATCGCATCTCTACTAAATACTAAGCCGCTCATCGGTAGTCAAGCCACGGAAAGTGAAGTAGTAAAACGATTACCGCAAGCGCGAATTATTCATTTAGCGACTCACGGGATATTTAATGATGTTCAAGGTTTAAACAGCGGTATCGCTTTAACTCCATCCGATCGAGATGATGGTTTACTCACTGCTGGGGAAATTTTTGATTTAAAATTAAATGCCGATTTGGTGGTATTAAGTGCCTGCGATACTGGCAGAGGAAAGATTACAGGTGATGGTGTAGTTGGTTTATCGCGTTCGTTTATTAGTGCGGGGGTTCCGAGTGTATTGGTGTCTTTGTGGTCTGTACCGGATGCGCCAACTGCATCGTTAATGACTGAGTTTTATCAAAATCTTAGTAAAAACCCTGATAAAGCTACTGCATTGCGACAAGCGATGTTGACTACTATGAAGCAGCATCCTGCACCGAAAGATTGGGCAGCTTTTACGCTGATAGGTGAAGCGGATTGAGGGGATAAGTTGTAAATCGTAATTATTCCATCACCCTACAAAATCATAAAACGTAATACAAACACCTGCTTTATCCAAAATTACAAATTCTTTACAACCCCAAGGTTTGGTTTCTAATTCCCCATTCGGATGAATTATATCTTCCCCCTTAACTAAAAACTCTTGATAAAGCTGTTCTAAACCCTCAACCCGAATACGAAGAGATGTCCCATCAGCAACATGTTTGTCGTCATTTTGCACTAGAAAAATTTGTATCTCATCTCGCTCAACAATCGCCATTTTTAACGGTTTACCTTCTGTATGAGTTGTTCTAAAACCCAACTTCTCGTAGAATTCGATGGCTTTTTCGACATCTTTACCAGCAGGAATTAGGGGACTGAGGTTTTTCAATTTGGGTAAGTTATCCATTCCATGATTCCCAAGATAATATTAATAGTTTTAATTAACTTGCCGTCCTCATATTACTATCTGTATCATCTTCACTTAGATTAAATTTTTCGTATAAAGCACTAACTTCTTCAGGTTCAATCGTTCCAGATTTTGCGCGTTGTAAAGCAGTTAATAAACGAGCAGAATTTTTTGGAGAACGAAGTAGATACAAAGTTTCTAACAGACTTTCAAGTTCGGTTTCGGAAATCAAAACCACATTTTTCCCATCTGTTCTGTTAATAACAACCACTTCTTGATTTTCAATAGTTTGGCGACAAAGTTTATCTAAATTAGTGGTAGCTTCTTCTAACGATATTTTTATTGACATAAAATATAGCCCAAAAAATATAAATCTGTTTTGATTCAAAGAATTTCATTCATAATGATATCGAGCTTGCAAAAAATCAATTCGACTTTCACTAACCAAATATACAATCCGATGTTCTTTATTTATACGACGCGACCAACACCCAGAATACTCATATTTTAAAGGCTCAGGCTTACCAATGCCCTTAAATGGCGATCGCAAAATTTCCTTGACCATTTTGAGTATACGAAGTGCTGTTTTTCTGTCTTTGTCAACTCAGTACTCTAAATCTTCTAAAAATTCTGGCTGAAACACAGCTTCTCGTTTAGTTTCTCCATTAGCACCCATTCACTAAAACCTGTTCATTTAACTTTTAACTAATTATCAAATATTTTGCACTTAAACGCCTTGCTGCTTATACTATTTCACAGAATTCTCGTTTTACAAATCAAAATATAGGGAGACGTTGCAGTACAACGTCTCTACATTATTTACAAAACTTTACACTGTCCTTGAAACCTCAATAAATGGTCGCACAGAACTAAAGCAACCATCGCTTCTACCATTGGAACTGCCCGTGGTAATACGCAGGGGTCATGTCTTCCTTTTGCTGCTAAAACTCCCGATTCACCCGTTTTAGTAACTGTATTTTGTTCTTTCCTAATCGTTGCCGTGGGCTTAAATGCTACGCGAATTATAATATTTTCGCCGTTGGAAATCCCGCCTTGAATACCACCAGAGCGATTTGTCACGGTACGAATATTGCCTTCATCGTCGGTATAAAATTCATCGTTGTGTTCGATTCCGGTAAGCAAAGTACCTGCGAAACCAGAACCAATTTCAAAGCCTTTACTAGCGGGAAGCGACATTACACCTTTAGCGATATCGGCTTCCAATTTATCGAAAACTGGTTCTCCCAATCCTTTGGGGACTTTCCGAGCTACGCATTCCACTACCCCACCAATGGAATTACCATCTCTACCAACTTGCTCGATTAATTCAATCATCCGCTCCGCACATTCAGCATCGGGACAACGGACGATATTGCTTTCAACTTGTTCTATAGTAACTTTTTCTGCGTCAACTTCGCCTTCCAAATCCTTGATGCGCTTGACATAACCGATGATTTCCACACCAGCGACTTGATGGAGAATTTTTTTAGCGATCGCACCTGCTGCGACTCTGCCAATTGTCTCTCGTGCCGAGGATCTACCACCACCTTGATAGTTACGAATGCCGTATTTAGCATCATAAGTAGCGTCAGCGTGGGAAGGGCGGTACATTTGCACCATCTCGCTGTAATCTTGGGGACGAGTATCTTTATTTTTGACCAGAATTGATATTGGCGTACCTAAAGTTTGTCCCTGAAACACCCCTGAAAGAATTTCACAGCGATCGGCTTCTTTACGAGGTGTAGTAATTTTACTTTGTCCAGGTCGCCGTCTATCTAATTCTACTTGAATTTCCTCGGCAGAAATTTCCAGTTGCGGCGGACAACCATCAATTATCACTCCCACACCACCACCGTGGGATTCGCCGAAAGTAGTAACGCGAAATAAATGACCGAAAGTGTTACCCATGATGATGTTGCAGAGATTTCCAAACTATGTATACGTGATGTCTTGTTATGTTTTCAAAGACGCATATAACAAGAATATATTTTTAACTTGACTATTGCTAGGGATATGTTTTTGGTATTTATGCAGATTTTTTAGATAATTAAGTTTGTATATTTAGTCCGCGCAGGCGGACTTCGTTTGTGTAGACGCGGTAACAAAGCGCCAGCTTTACAATTAGAATTAAGAAAGATAGGTATTACAATAATAAAATATGAAAGCACAAGAAATAATGGGAACTGTCGATCAAAACGGTCAATTACTTTTAGATGAACCACTAACGGTTAATACATCAAGCCGTGTCAAAGTAATTGTGTTATTTCCAGAAGCAGATATCGATCGAGATGATGAACCAAAAGAATTAGTTTTAGAAAGACTTCAAATCTCGCTGCAACAAGCTTCTGAAGGAAAAACTAAACCTGTTTCAGAACTGTGGCATGACATTGATGCAGAATGAACCACCTTTAGTTGAAGTTAATTTTACAGATGAATTTAAGCAGCGGCTACGTACTTTATTCAAAAAATATCGTCATATTAAGTCTGATATTCAACCAATTATTGAAGAATTACAAACTGGAGATTGTTTAGGCGATCGAATACCTGGAACTGGTTATACTGTTTTTAAAGTACGAGTCCGCAATAGTGATATACAAAAAGGTAAAAGTGGTGGTTATCGTCTCATCTACCAATTAGACTCACCAACAAGGGTCATTTTATTATTAATTTATTCCAAGCTTGACCAAACTGATGTCGCAGCAGAGGAAATTCAGTTGGTTATTGAAAAGTTTCAGGAATATGAAGAATAAGTTTTATTATTTCTTTTAACACTAGCTTAAAAGATTTTACTTTAAATAACTACCTGATACCACTCCCCTAACTGTGTAACCTTTACTGCACTTTTGAATTAACAGCCATTGCTTAGAAATTTTACTCAACGCTGGCATTACCCGAAAGTTAAAAACATCTTCCCACGTTTCAAGACCGTAATTTTCCACCAATTCTAACTCTAGCTTCTTAAACTCAGAGTATTTTCCATCGTTGATTGCATTTAACATTGATATCACGGTGCTTGTAGGTATTTGAGTTGCTAATTCACTCATAAGTAACATCCTTAAAAACACAAATAATAGATAATGGTTCGTTTTCTCTTATGAATTTTATGTTGTAACTGTACTATCAGATCACTTTAATCGCTAAAACCTTGAAAACTCTTGTAGGATAGGCATCCTTCCCCGTCCAATTACTACAAAATCCCCAAGCAAAAAAGCGCCCTCCCATTATGGGAAGGCGCTTTATGCAAGCTAAAACTTATTCAAATTCTAACTACTAATTATTTAATTTTTAACCGTTGATTGCGGGAGCGCTGACTGCAACAGGTGCAGATTCAAGTGCAGCTAAATCAAGTGGGAAGTTGTGAGCGTTGCGCTCGTGCATTACTTCCATACCCAAGTTAGCGCGGTTCAATACATCAGCCCAAGTGTTGATTACTCTTCCACTTGAATCAATTACAGACTGGTTGAAGTTGAAACCGTTCAAGTTGAATGCCATTGTGCTGATTCCCAAAGCGGTAAACCAGATTCCAACTACAGGCCATGCAGCTAAGAAGAAGTGCAAGCTACGGCTGTTATTGAAAGAAGCATATTGGAAAATCAAACGACCAAAGTAACCGTGTGCAGCTACGATGTTGTAGGTTTCTTCTTCTTGACCGAACTTGTAACCGTAGTTCTGAGATTCGGTTTCGGTTGTCTCACGTACCAAGCTCGATGTTACCAAAGAACCGTGCATAGCACTGAATAAGCTTCCGCCAAATACTGCTGCAACACCTAACTGGTGGAAGGGGTGCATCAAGATGTTGTGTTCGGCTTGGAACACGAACATGAAGTTGAAGGTACCAGAAATACCTAAAGGCATACCGTCGGAGAAAGAACCTTGTCCAATTGGGTAGATCAAGAATACTGCGGTTGCTGCTGCTACAGGAGCGGAGAAAGCAACACAGATCCAAGGACGCATACCTAAGCGGTAGGATAATTCCCACTCACGACCTAAGTAGCAAAATACTCCAATTAAGAAGTGGAATACTACCAACTGGTAAGGACCACCGTTGTACAACCACTCATCTAAGGAAGCAGCTTCCCAGATTGGGTAGAAGTGCAAACCAATAGCGTTAGAAGAAGGTACAACAGCACCGGAAATGATGTTGTTTCCGTAGATCAACGAACCTGCAACAGGCTCGCGGATACCATCGATGTCAACAGGCGGAGCTGCAACAAAAGCGATGATGAAACAGGTGGTAGCAGCTAAGAGGGTAGGAATCATCAACATTCCAAACCAACCGATGTATAAACGGTTGTTTGTGCTGGTGATCCACCCACAAAACTGCTCCCAAGCAGATGCGCTCTCGCGTCTTTGTAATGTGGTTGTCATGGTTCAGATAATTGCTATCAAATGAATGATTTATTAAGTAGGCTTTTCAACCTATGTACTTATACTAAACTAAATATTTCGGTTTGTAAAGGCTTTTCAGAAAATAATTGTATTGAATGCTGCAAAAATCGGTACAAGCATTGCCTGAAAAGCCTGCACTACAATAAATACAGCTAATCCGCAAAAAAAAAATTTTTTTCATAAATTAAATTCATATATTAGAGAGTGGCTGCATCAATCAAGCTTAAGATTTGATGTAGCTTGTTCAATATTGAGTGCGAGATAGTTGTCCAACGCCATGTACATCCAATAAATAGATATTTGTGGATCTTGGCTAGTTTTCTGAAAACCCAATGCTAATCCTAGATTTTGAGCAGATGGATGGATCGTCAAGCTATATAAATCGCAAAGACTGGGAAAATCCGCTTGCATTTTAATTAAAGTTTGTTGGGCATCCTTTAATAATTGACATAGAGTATCGTGCTGCTGATAGGTTGGATCTATTTGAAAGCTGCGGATAAAAACAGAAGTGCAATCCTCATCTCCCGGTTTTGGCATATTAAAGGGATCGGTTTGGCTTAGGGTACTTAGATGCAAACTTTTACTCGGAGGTAGAAAAAAGTTTTCCTCAGATTCGGAAGCTACAGGATAAAGAATGCAAACACCAACAGGATCTTGAGTATCGCAGCGGCGCAAAACCCGCATTCCTTTTGAATACTGTTTGGCGCAATTACGCAATTTTCTAGCTATTCTCTGAGGTGCTGCCGTATTTTTTTTGTTCATCCAATCGTAGTTACGGGCTAAAAAAGTCGCAACGGGTATAGCATCAGTGCGGGGGTTAAAGCTATCGGTGACAAATTCTATTGGTTGTGCAACTTGGTTAGATTGATTAATATCTGGCAATGAAGAGCAAATACGAATACATATATTATTGCCATCGAATTCCTTTTCAATAAGTCCCAAAGCCACTAACTTATCAATCATCATCCCCGCAGCACGTTCGCTTCCCCTATCTTCTTCGGCGTAAAACAGTTCGTTGGCTTCTCGGTGAGTACAAGCAACAAAACCTTCAGGTAAATCAAGTTCTGTTAAAGGTTCTTTAGAAATTCCCAACTGTTGCCGCTGCTTTAACAGTAAATACGCCCATAACTTCACAAAACATTCAGATCGACGGCGCGTCAAACCTACTTTTCCTTTCAAAAGAGAAACATACCTGCGCTGATGTTCGACACAAAACCATCGATCGATACAAACCAAATCCTTCACGGCAGAACTCCTGTGTGAATTATTCTGTGCTGATGCAATACAGCCATTATCAATCCGTTAACGGTGCTGTATTACTTAGCTTAAGAAAAACTTCACCCCACTTCAGGTAAATTCCCTAAATATCACTGTACCTTCACTGAGTTCAATGTTTTTTCTAGGGTTGCGGCTCAATCATTGCGAATGCAGAACCCCAAACATAACAATGCTGCTATTAGCTTGATTGAAGTTTATTTTTGACTATTTTTAAGGAGATAAATCATGAGTCTTTCACTTGTAGAGCAGTATCAAAAAATTGCATCTACCCCAAGAAGTATATTTTATAATAAAACAAAATCTGAAAAAATACAGCCCGCATCCAAACTTCATTTGATGCAAGCTGTAATTGAAAGCTTTGTTGACGGGATTTTCATCCTGACGAGACAAGGAGAATTAGTTCATGCTAACGATCGCGCACGTAATATTTGTCAACAATTAAACGAAGGGATTAATGAAGATAGAGTTCCCGACGAAATTCGGCGCGTTTGTCAATCTTTAATCGAAAGCCGCCAACTATTTCCAAATCAAAACATATCTATTGAGTCAGAAATTGAGACATACACAAGAGTTACAATACGGGTTCGCGTTAGATGGTTGCAGGCAAATGAAAGCAATGATGATTACCTATTAGTTACCTTAGAAGATCGCCAACAAACTAATCAAATCATGGCAATTTCAGAAGCTAAAAAATACGGTTTAACCGAACGGGAATCCCAAGTTTGGGTGTTGCGTCGAGCTAATTATTCTTACCAAGAAATTGCTGAGGAACTTTATATTACTATCAATACAGTCAAAAAACATCTAAAGAATATTTACGCCAAGCAACAGGAGGCAGTTATCAATGAACAATGAACAGCGATCGCTTAGAATTACCAATGATGAATTATGAGTTACATCAATAATTTTCGTCTTCTACATCTACGTGCAAATATGTTTTTTAATCAATGCTTACAATGTATCAGATAATAACTCATAACTCATCATTCATAAGTCCTAACTTTTTTTTAACGGTATAACAGCTAATTTTTTTCTGACTTCATCTAAAGGAGTAGCCCAGTCGGATTCAATATCCCAATCAACTAATTTGTTAGCCATTTTGCCATTTTTGATCGCATAAATAATTTCTTGTAAATTACATCTGTGTATTAGTAAACCAGCTAATACAAGTATGGCGCTAGATGGGCGAAAAACTTGAGAACGAGTAAAAGCTTGCAATATAAATTCATCGTTTTTAGAAGGAGAAAGTCCGGTAACAACGTGCCAAACATCATGAGTTCGCTGTATCCAGTCTCCAGAGTTTAGCGGTTCAAAGCCATTTTTATCCAAAAATAGGGCTACTTCTGAGCCTAATGTACCTTCAGGAAGTTGACGTAATTCTTCCAAATTAATATTCAATTCTCGATCTGGATATATCTGAGGATTTATCGTTTGAGCCAACTTTAAAATAAAGCCGAGATTTCCATTTTCCATAATTTAATTTATCCTGTAAACAAATAAAAACTGCGGAGTTATGCCTTTTAATAGCAGCGTTCCTAAAATTCGCTTAGAGGTTGTTTGAAAAGCGCTTAACTGTGATTTTAGGCAATTATCGATCCCCCCTAACCCCTCGCTAATTTGGGGGGAATCGGAATCAAAGTCCGCTTTAAAAAGGGGAATTTAGGGAGTTTTAGAATGTTTCGCTAGCGACAAGAAGACTTTTAAACATCCTCTTACGCTCAAATTTATTTTAGAATTTAGGTTTTAGATTTTTCCGACCCAAAAGAGGCATAATTCCATATAAAATCTAAAATAGAAAGTTAGTTATGTATCTATTTTAAAAAAATTACTTTTAATGCAAAGTACCCAACCAGGTACCTTTTTTATATAGTGAATAGTTAAGAGTGAGGACCACCGGAGTTAGGACCACCGGAGTTAGGAGTTAAGAATTTTAATTTCCCCCATCTCCTTGTCCCCCCATCCCCTTGTCCCCTTGTCCCCCCCCCATGCCTACATCCCGTAAAGTAACCTATAGCCCTGCTTACACGATCGTTCCCACCTACGAATGTTTTAACAGGTGTACTTACTGCAACTTCCGTACAGATCCTGGAAACAGCCCCTGGATATCTTTATCAGCAGCAGAAGATATTTTCAAAAGACTTCAAAAGCAAAATGTTTGTGAAATATTGATACTAAGTGGAGAAGTTCATCCCAATTCACCACGACGAGAAGAATGGTTTAATTTAATTTACGATTTATGTAAATTAGCATTGTCAATGGGTTTTTTTCCTCATACAAACGCGGGAATCTTAAGCTTTGAGGAAATGCAAAAGCTTAAAGAAGTTAACGTTTCAATGGGGTTAATGTTGGAACAGTTAACACCAGCTTTATTGCAAACCGTTCATAAACACGCACCAAGTAAATTACCAGAATTGCGGTTACAACAATTACAGTGGGCGGGTGAATTGAATATACCTTTTACAACCGGATTATTATTAGGAATTGGAGAAACAGAACCAGATTGTTGGGATACATTAGAAGCGATCGCTCAATTGCATCAAAGTTATCAACATATTCAAGAAGTTATTTTACAACCACACAGTCCGGGAACTCAGCAAAGTTTTGATTTTCCACCTTTTAATCCGCATCAACTACCGCAAGTAATAGCAAAAGCCAGGGCTATTTTACCCGCAGATATTACCATTCAAATTCCACCAAACTTAGTAAAAGATGAACAATGGTTGCTTGCTTGTATAGAAGCAGGTGCGAGAGATTTGGGCGGAATTAGTCCCAAAGATGAAGTTAATCCAGATTATCCGCATATTCAAGAAAACGAATTGCGAGAAATGTTAGAGCCAGCAGGTTGGGATTTGGTAACGAGATTACCCGTTTATCCGCAGTTTGATGAGTGGTTATCGGGGGAGTTAGAAGCGGGGGTGAAGAAGTGGAGGGAGGAGTTTGGATTGGCTGAGTAGCCCTCACCCTCGAAGGGTGGGGCTACAATTACAAAGCCCACCTGCGTGGGCTAATTTTTTAGCTTATCAATGGAATTTTTACTGTTGAAATTAAACCCGATTATCACCAAGCTTGGTACAACCGGGGTTATGCCCTGGATGATTTGGGAAGATTAGAGCAAGCCACTGCATCTTATGATAAAGCGATTGAAATTAAACCCGATAATCATAGTAGTTGGTATAACAAAGCTTGTTGTTACGCTTTACAAAACAACATCGAACAAGCAATAGAAAATCTACAAATAGCCATCAATCTAAATCCTGAAGAATATCGAGAAATGGCAAAAACTGATAGTGACTTTGATGCAATTCGTAACAACGATCGCTTTCAAGCACTTATATAAGTAGTCGTGCAAAATTAATTTTACATTCTGAAAACTTCAAGTCCCTGCGATTGCTTCGTTCCTTTCCCGTATAGGGAACACTGCGTGTTCAGCTTGCTGACCCGTTAGGGTAACGCAATGACAATATACAATTAATTTTACTTAGGTACTTACAACGCTTAACTTAGCCCCCGCAGGTAGGCTTTGTTTGGATGGTTCCCCAGACTTCCAGTCTGAGGGGCAAGATTAGACAACCA
The DNA here is from genome assembly GCA_965234645.1 of Rivularia sp. (in: cyanobacteria). Taxonomy (GTDB): domain Bacteria; phylum Cyanobacteriota; class Cyanobacteriia; order Cyanobacteriales; family Nostocaceae; genus Rivularia. The sequence continues at coordinate 4,268,059 of OZ248344.1, forward strand.
AAATTTTTAATACTTCTCTCGCTGTTGTACCAAAGCAATTTTTACGTTCTCATATTCAGCTTCAATTTTATCAATTTGTTCTTTTATGTTTTGTTGCATTTCGTTTGTTAATATCATCTCCAACTCCGCACATAAACCAGCTAAATTAATTGCACCTAATGTTGCACTACTTGAAGAAAGTGTATGTACCAATCGCCGAGCAGTTTTTAAATTATCTCGATCTAAAGCAACTTGAATATCTTCTAAAAACCTGGGAGTTTCTTCTAAATAATCATCAATAGTTTCTAGTAAAAAATCTCTGGCATTTACTCCACAATTGAAATCAGCTATACGATAAAGTTCTTGCAATGCCGTATTGTCAATTATATAATCATTTTGATTGTGAGATTCTGCAACAATTTCGTTTAATTTACTAACTTCTTCTTTATTCAACTCACACTTCGTAAGTACCTGCATCAATTCTTCAATGCGAAAAGGTTTAGGAAGAAAATCATCAATACCAGATGCCAAATAATTCTCTTTATCCTTTAACATCGCACTTGCAGTTAATGCGATAATTCGGGGGCGTACTGAGGGTTCCCATTCCTGACAAATATAGTGCGTTGCTGTCATCCCATCCATTTGAGGCATTTGCATATCCATCAATACCACATCGTAAGGCTGATGACGTAATGCTGTAAGTGCTTCTAATCCATTGTTGGCAATATTTGCTTGATAACCCATTCGCTCCAACATTAAAGTTATCATTTTTTGATTGGTTGCGTAGTCTTCTACTAAAAGTATTTTCAAAGGATGTTTTTCGGCGATCGCACTATCGATCGCTGCAACTTCTGGCTTGGATACATTTGTTTCGCTTTCCCATTCTCCACTTAGTTGCGTTGCGATCGCGCGAGTGGTAATTGTAAAGTAGAATATACTACCGCGATCTTCCTCGCTTTCTACCCAAATTTTACCGCCCATTAATTCGCTCAATTGTTTACAAATTGCTAGCCCTAAACCCGTACCGCCATATTTTCGAGTAATTGAAGAATTTACTTGACTAAAGGCTTTAAATAAACGATTAATGCGGTTGCTTGGTATTCCAACTCCGGTATCTTTGACTGCAAACTGAATTTCGTAATTATTTTTTTCATTTCCAATAATTTGACGTTGCCGACTTGTTACTGAAAGTTCCACACTTCCAGTTTCGGTAAATTTAATAGCGTTATTTAGTAAATTAATTAAAATCTGTCGCAGTCGGCTTATATCCCCGACAATAACTTTAGGAAGTTCGGGATTTGCATGGAAAGTAAGTTCTAATTCTTTTTCCATAGCTTTCGGTGCTAATAAGGAAAAAGATTCTTCAATACAGCTATTTAAATGAAAAGGTTCTTCTTCAAATTCTAATTTTCCAGATTCAATTTTGGAGAAATCAAGAATATCGTTAACAATTTCGAGTAGAGCTTTACCGCTATTACAAATAGTTTCAACAAATTCTTCTTGTTGATTCGACAATTCAGTATTTAACAGTACATCAGCCATGCCAATTACTGCCGCAACTGGAGTCCGTATTTCATGACTAATCATCGCTAAAAACTCTTGTTTTGCCAGCTCAGCCTGTTTGCGGGCTGTCATGTCTCGCAATATATAAACATAACCTTGAAAATGATCGATTTCTGTCTGAACTTTTGAACAAGAAAAAGCAACCGGAATTGTTTTTCCACTTTTTGTTTGACAAACAGTTTCTACTTCTTTAACTAAAGGAGTTACAGGACCAAATAAAGGTGTTTGAACGTTTCCTCTTTGTTCTATTTCTTCTTTCCAATTATCAACTTCTCGCAAGACTGTAGAAATAGATGCTCCAGAAATTTCTGCTTCATCATATTCCAATAAAATTTGTGCTGTCCGATTTATGGTTTTGATTTTTCCTGATAGCGTTGTTACTAATAAAGCATCAGCCATTGAAGTAACAATTTGGTCGATATATTGTTTGGAAGCACTCAGAGTACGCAGTAAAAGATTAGCTTCGTTTGCACCTTGAACTAAAGATTGTTCTAAAACCATCCCTTCGGTTACATCTTCAACAACTATCAATAGCTCATGACTGGTTCGATCGTTTTTGAGATTATTAGCAATACAAATATCAATGTAAATTGGATGTAAAACTTTTTGAGAGCGAATTACTCCTCTAAGTTCAAACTTTTCTTGTTTTCCCGCTCTAATATCGCTAGCAATAACTTCTATTCCAATTAATTCGGGAAACCCAATCCGAATATCTTTTCCTATCACTACCTCATTTGAGTTTTCAGCCAGAAGGTTTACTTTTGGAGATAATTCTATAATCTTCCAATGTTCGTTGATAATTACATATTCAATCCGGCGTAAAGATAATATGTTTGTAAATAAAGAGTTCATGTTATTAAATCATTGAATGTGATAAAGATTGAAAAATGTTATCAACGTTTGTTCCCGTTTTTGCTGAAGTTGCATATGTTGAAACAAAACCACTATTATCGTTGAAGCTATAAATTTGCCGATATTTTTCTAAATATTCTGCATCAATTAAATCTGATTTATTCAAAGCGATCGCAGCTTTACCTTTAGGATTAGCTTTTAAGAAAGCTTGGAGATGTTCGGAAATACTTTCTAGAGATTCTGGGCGCGTCACGTCACCAACTAGAATTGCTCCTTTTGCTCCTTGAAAGTAACTTGCAGAAATTCCTTTAAATTTAGTACTCCCTTCTATATCCCAAATTAATAACTGTAGCGTCAGTTGTTTTTGCTGCTCTAAATCAGTTAATTCTACAGCTTTTCGAGAAATTTTCACGCCAACGGTAGACAAATATTTGTCACTAAACTGTTTATCAACAAATCTGCGAATTAAGCTAGTTTTACCCACGCCGAAATCACCGATAAGACAGATTTTTTTAGAAATTGTGGACATAATTAATAATTATATGGGTAGATGTATTAGAATCGGGCATTGGGAAAATCTATTTGATTTTATTCACGATCAAAAATTAAATTAAAAATATAAATATAATCCAATATCTCAAATCTAAATTATTAATTTATATCTTTAAGTATCGCTTCTAAAATAACACAGCGCCTTAACGATGAAGGTTGAGTAGGATCGATTCCTGGAGGTAAATCCGTTTTACCAACAATTTGTAAGCGAGATGGAGAAATACCTTGCTTAATCAATTCTTGCTGCACGGTTTTTGCTCTTTGAATTGCTAATTCATTAGTCGCCGAGGTACTGTTAGCAGAATAACTATAGCCAATAAGTTTCAAATTGTACATTGGATGCTGCTCTAGAAATATTTTTACCTGGTTAAACTTGTTTTCTAAATCTTTATTTATTAAAGTTGACGAGTTGGATTGAAAGTAAAATCTAACGTCAATAGAAATAGGTTTTACCTCTACCGTACTAGATACCTTATTAACACCGGGAATTTTCTCGAAGGCTTGAGTAATAATTTTAGCGTTGGCAATTCTGCTGACACTACCAACAACAGTAACTTTACCATCACTGTAATTTGTAGAAATCGCCGTACCATTTATCTGATTTAAAACTGCGGTGATTCGTTTAACTTCAGAAGAAGCTAATACTGGTGATGCTGGTACTTCAACTGAAATAATTTGATTATCAATTTTCAAATTAGTAACTGTTGCAGCCGCAATTTGTTTTGCTTTGGTTTTCAAATATTGATTGGGAACTCTTCCCGTTAGCTTGAGTTTATCCCCATCTGCTTTGACATCAAGACGATAAACTGATAACTCCGGCGCAGAAGCCAAAGCCAACGCTGCTTTATTTTCAATCGCATGAATTTGATTACTGCGATATTGCCAAATACCCCAAGGAATAAAAATTATACCTACAATTCCTAAGCTTAATATTAAGAGCGGAGAAGATTGATTTTTGTCTTCTTTATGATGCTTAAAATCTATTAAATTTTCCAAAAGCGTATTTATTTCAGTTGGAACTATTTCCAAATCTCCATCAAATTGTTCAATTGATTTACCGCAAATTTTGATTATTTGGCTGAGAATTTGCCGCATCTTCAAGATAAATTCTTTAGGCGGCTTTCCCTTAACAATAATTGCGAGATAACAGTATCCTGCAACTTCTAAAATTATCCGAAAATTACCGTAATCAATCTCATCGAGTTCGGAATTCCCCGACTGAATCATACAATCATTGGCAAAGCTGCGAATTGCCGTCAACATTCCCGCGATCATATCTGACTCAAGCCGCTCCGAATCATGAGGTTGAATATCGCAAATAACTAAACCCGATGCTTTGTGAATTAAAAAGATAGCTTGAGGTGTAAAAGTTATCGAGTCTTTAACAATTAACTCCGCTTCAGAAACTCCCTGTAATTTAGCTTGAATCTTGCGTTTTATTCCTTCAACACTCAGAGTATTTTCAATTTGTTCGTTGATTGCTTGAATAGTTTCTCCCATGTACTTGGCAATTGTATTACCAATTACCGGGTATAGTGCATCCACAATTTTATCTTTTTCGAGTTCAATTTGTTTTTTAATTGCTTCTCCCATAGCTGGCGCGATCGCTTCTGCAAACACCTCTGAATCTACGTTTATTTGCTCGCTAATTGCCACAGGAACCGCAGCCGCTAAAGCCTCACCCATACTGTGTTTATCTTGCTCAACTCTGCTATGGATAGCACTATCTATAATTGGTGCGATCGCTTCTACAAATTCTTCTTTTGATTCAGAAATTTTGCGCTTTAAAAGTGCGGTAATTTGCGGTAAAAGTAGCTTCAACAATTCATCAGAATCGTAAAGTTGATGGTTTATCTTCTTTAAATACTGTTGAATTTCCGCTAATTCATCTCCAACTAAAATATCCTGTAACTTTTGAAAAGCAGCAATTTTTTCTTCTGAGTTTTGTGATTGCTGTAGCGGTGAAGTTTCTACCGCAATTTCCCCCACTGGCTCCTGGTAGCTTAGTAATAGTGGAGTTTGAGGAAAATCTAATTTAGCTTCCAAATAAATAGTAGTAGAAGATTGATTCTCGACTTGAGGAAATTTAGCTTCTGTTGTCAATTCCCGATCGTTATCGAATTCAACACCTGGCATATTATAGCAATCAGGCACCCATGATGAATTCAAGGGATTTTGAGATTGCTTTTGTGTATCGCGATCGTTATTATCGGGTTGTTCGATAATCGATAAATCAACAAGCAGATTCAGAAAATTATCAAGCTGTGCGGCTTTTTCCCGATTTAACTCAGCAGATTCAGACATTGAGTCAGTTAGCAGTTAGCAGTTAACAGTTAACAGTTAGGAGTTGGGAGTTAGGAGTTAGGAGTAAGGAGTTGGGAGTTAGGAGTTAGGAGTTAGGAGTTAGGAGTTAGGAGTTGGGAGTTAATATTTTCCCCTTGTCTCCTTGTCCCCCCATCCCCCTGTCCCCCCATCTTCTTATCAGGAATTCACTTCAGATGATCCGTTGGAATGAGATAAGAATTCTGAGAGTTTCTCTTTATTTCTGAGCAATTTAACAGGATTATTCTCGCTGTCTTCATCCGCTGCTTGACGCAACACGGGAATGAATTCTTTTTCTTTGAGACGCATTCCTAAAGCAAATAATGTCTCAGCCATATCGTCTTTAGAAACTTTGGTTTGTCTCAAGTTAGAAAAATGCCGCTCAATTTCTTCTAAAACTAAATCCCGCAAAGCCAAAACTTCTTCTTCTAGCTGGACTTTTGTTTGAGAAACTTCTTCTCGTATTGATTTGGTTTGAGTCTCTAATTCTTCATCTAGTGATTGTACGCAACTTGAGAATTTTCTATTCAATCTATCTACCTGCTGGCGTGCATCGGCAGCTTCTTCTTCGTGGTTAAGGTTGAATAATTTCAGCTTTTTCTCTAAGTTTTCAAATCCTGCTTTTAATTCTGCTGTAAAGCTAACTCTAAGTTGCTCGACATGGGAGCGCATTTCTAGCTGTAAAAGTGAAATATCTGATTCTAATTTGCCAAATCTGGTTTCATATTCTCTTATCTGTCCTCCCAAAATAATATCCCGGATTTGGTCAATATTACCGAGCCTTTCTCTTACTTCTTCTCTAAGTATTTGAGTCATTGGGTATATTCCTTATTAGTAGATGTACCGATATTTAAAGTTTTTTGTAAAACTTTGTTGCGGGCTGTAACTTCGAGTATAGGAAGCTTCAGGTAACTGAACCTAGCTGTCTTACAAATTTATTATTCCCAATTTTATGAAGTTTCTATCAGGGAAGAGCAATATTTTTTTTAACCGCCTTTTATTTCAATTTGACAATGCAAGCTATGTCACGGCATTGTCACATTTTTTCGTTAATATTATGAATATAAAGAACTAACATTCTCTGCAAATATTTATTATTCTTCTTTGATAATTTAACTTGCAAAAAACTTACATTTAAATTTTTTTTATTCTACCGTCTGCCATCTACCATCTACCCTAATAAAAGAACAAAGTTATCATGGTGTATACAGAATTGATCGCATACAAAGACTTGATTGAAGAATTCAAAGCTTGTACAAAAGCTCAATACAGTGGCAAGTTAGATATAAAATCATCTAAATATAAATGGAGTTTGTACTTTCGGTTTGGGCGAATTATTTGGGCAACCGGGGGAATTCATCCGTTTCGACGCTGGCGCAGAAAACTCACTCAATATTGTCCGCAAATTAAAATTGATGAGATACAGATACAGCCGATAGAATTAGCAAATAAACTGTGGGATTATCAATTATTAACCCGTTTATATAAAAAAGAAAAAATAGATAGAACTCAGGCTGAAGCTGTTGCGAAAAATACGATATCAGAAGTGTTATTTGATATTGCACAGCAAGTAAATTTTGAAGATGTATCTTGTACTCGCAATCCTAAAGCTGTCTTAGATGTATCGCTCACCTTCATGAATACAGACTTTTTCCTCAAGCGTATGGAAGAAGAATGGCATGGGTGGTCATCCGCTGGTTTAGCAAGTTTTACTCCTCATTTATCACCAGAATTATTGCAACCAAAACAAGTTCAACAGCTTGTAACTCCTAATATCTACAAAAACTTTGTCAACTTTATTAACGGCAAATATACTTTACATGATTTAGCGATCGAACTGAAATTTAATACACTTAAAATATCCTCCGATTTATTACCTTTTATTCTTAGAGGCTTTATTCAACTCTCAGAAATACCCGATTTACCTTTATCAGCAACAGAAGTTAAAAATAATATCAAACTTTTACCGAAGAAAGAATCAAGAAAACCAGTGATCGCTTGCATTGATGACAGCCTTCAAGTATGCCAAATATTAGGAAGTATTGTCACTGCAAAGAATATGAAATTTGTTCAAATTCAAGATGCTATTCAAGCGTTACCAATTTTAATCGAGAATAAACCAGATTTAATTTTCTTAGATTTAATGATGCCAGTTGTCAACGGATACGAAGTTTGCGCCCAAATTAGACGGGTTGCTCAACTTGCCGATATTCCGGTAATTATATTAACTGGTAGCGATGGTCTTTTTGATAGATTCCGCTCTAAAGTAGCTGGCTCTACCGACTTTATGAGTAAACCAATAGTCGTTGAAAAAGTTTTAGATACGATCGAGAAACATTTACATTTAGAGAAGCAAACGCCCGATTTACAACAGCAAATGCTACCTAATAACCGATCGCAACCGCAGCTTGCAGTATGAATTTGGTAATTTTCCGAAACAATAAAAAAGACTTCGCAATTGCGAAATCTCTACAAATTGCATCTAAGTAAGTTGGCACAAATAAACCGAACTATATAACAAAATGTAAATTGGGTTAAAAGTCTTACTCCTACTTTCTACTCCCTACTACCTACTCCCTACTTTCTACTCCCTACTCCCTACTCCCTACTTTCTACTTTCTACTTTCTACTTTCTACTTTCTACTTTCTACTTTCTACTTTCTACTTTCTACTTTCTACTTTCTACTTTCTACTTTCTACTTTCTACTTTCTACTTTCTACTTTCTACTTTCTACTTTCTACTCCCTTGTCGGGCATTACAATTTTCAACGCCAACCTACTTATCTCTATCCAAAATCTAAAATTGTATCATCCTTCTAAAAGATGCCGCAGACGATACATAAAAGCTGGAATATTGCAAGGAACATTAATATAGTCGAAACATCCCAGACATAAAGCTTTTTCTACTTCACTTGTAGTCGTAGATAACCAGACAACTTTAGAGTTTTGGATAACTTTATCTCGTTTGAAATGTTTAAGTACTTTTAACCCGTTTAAACCCGGTAAATTTTCTTCAAGTAAAATAATTTCACCACGTAAGGAAAGGCTTTTTCCTCCCAAAACTTCTAAAGCCGTTTTCCCATCTTTTAACCAATGAACGTGATAACTTCTAGTTAATAACGCTTCCATAATAGAATTTGCAAAAGCTGAATCTTGATGTAGTAAAATTACATCTTTGTGAAGGGGCGATTGACGAGATTGAAGCGGCTGACAATCTGAAGGTAAAATGCAATTCCCACCATATTCTTTTGCTCGTTCCATTGTGGAAGCGGCGGTCTGATAAAGTGTTTGTATATCGTTTCCATCTTCTGGATATTGGGTAACTCCGGCGCTGAAAGTAATGCTAACGACTTCTCGATCGACTTTAAATTCAATCGATCGCAATATTTCCAATACTTCTGCCAACCATTCAACTCCATAACCACGACTGATACCGTACATCCCCACTAAAAATTCTCCGCCATTCCAAGAAGACACAATATCTTCACTTCGTAATTCTTTTCGTAACAAAGAAGCTAAACGACGCAACATTTTATCGCCAAATGGATGTCCGTAATTACGGTTGATTTTTTGTAAATCATCTATTTTTAGTACTGCTAAACAAAAGCTCTGTTGATACTGATTTGCTAAATGTAACAGTCTTTGTAAATCTTCGGTGGAGCGCTGGCGATTCGGTAAGCCAGTCAGAGAATTAATTTCTGCTTGTCGTAGTAAATTAGTACGTTCCAAACGGTTGAAAATACGGGTAATTAATTCCGGAGCAATAACTGGTTTGTTAATAAAATCATCAGCCCCTGCTGAAAACACTTGTTGAATAGTCTCAGTATTTCGCACTCCGGTAAGAAACACGATTGGTAGCCAAGCCCACCGAGAATCATTTCTCAACAACTGACATAGTTCAATACCGTCAATATTTGGCATTTGCACATCTAATATGAGTAAATCTGGCTTTACAGATTCAAGCTCATCCCAAAATTGCAGCGAATCGCTTAAGGTTGTTACCTGTATTCCCCAAGGTTCTAACAACGTTCGCACCAAACGTAAACTCATGCGATCGTCATCAACTAACATTACCTTAGCTTCGGTTTTCGCAGGTTTTAAGGTTTGGTTAATAGCTTCGAGTACGCGGTTTGGGGAAATGGGTTTGTGAAAAAAACCTTGACTTTTGCGACGAGCCAGTGCAACTCTATCCGTTGATAATTCTTGACGAGTAAATACCAGTACCGGAATCGGAGGTGTTTGTTTTGACATTTTGTCCAGAAAAGCAAATTCATCTTCTCTCTTATCAACAGATATATTTAGCAACACAATATCTGGGCGAACCCTAGAGAGCGCAAATGAAGCAAGTTTTGAATTCGGTGCGATCGCCGTTTGCAATCCTTGTACGGTTGCAACTTCTACTAAGGGATCGATAAATTCTTTATCTTCATCTACAATCAACAACCGAGTTGGCGATTCTTCGGATTCAATTGAATGCTTACTTGGAAGCACTGCTTGATTTGAAGTATTTGCAGTATGAGAATTATTGCTGTTCGTTTGAGTTAGAGCAGATACAAGCTTCTTACTCAACATAGAATTACTAGCTGTTGCCGATGCTTTTTCAAACAGGGGATTCAAACGATACCCCAATCCAAAAACCGTTTCAATCAAATCGGGAGCTTCGGCAGCCTTTAATTTCTGTCGCAATCTTTTTACTAAAGTTCTGATCGTATCTCTCGTCGGCGGCTCATCTTCAAAAGACCATAGCTGATTTAAAATACTGTTCTGGCTGTGTATTTTCTGTGCATCTCCCATGAATAGCTCTAACAGAGAATATTCTTTCTTCGTCAGATTTAAAGGAACACCAGCGTGTTTTACCTCTTTGGTTCTAGGTTCCAAACAAAGGTTTCCCCACTCTAATATGGTTGATGCTGTTGTAGACTTACGCCGTAGCAAAGCTCGGATTCTAGCTATTAATTCCGATAAAGGTACTGGCTCAACTACATAGTCATCAGCACCAGCATCCAAGCCTTTAATTTTATCTTCACTAGTATTTCTTGCAGTCAAAAACATCACCAGAACCTGCAAACCTTTCGCACGCAAACGACTGCAAAAAGTAATCCCATCCAGCTTTGGCAACATCACATCCAGCACAATCAGATCGTATTCCTGTGCTTCAACAAAATCCCAACCTTCTTGTCCATCTACCGCAGCATCCACAACGTATCGATGTTCGGTTAAGCTCGCTTTAAGCTCTTTTGTGAATTGCTCATCATCATTTACAAGCAGAATCTTCATTTCTAGAGAACACAGATATTTTTATTATCGGGAGAAATATTTTTAACTTTGGCAAGTATAGCCCAAGGGGATGGGGAGATGGGGAGATGGGGGGACAAGGGGAGAGGGGGAAGAGGGGATGGGGAGATGGGGGGAGAGGGGGGAGATGGGGTAGAAAATTAATTTATAACTCCTCACTCTTAACTCCTCACTCTTAACTCCTAACTCCTAACTCCTCACCTTTAACCTTTAACCTTTAACCTTTAACCTTTAACCTGACATGGCATCTACTAAAAGAAAGAGTTTAGGTTAAAAACGCTGTTGTAAAATAGACATAGATGTATATGGGGAACCAGTTTACTGGTCATAGATGCCTATAGAAACTATATGCGGTAAACTCCAGGGTCTGAAACACAGTCAGCTAAAGCAATTGCAGCGGCTGTATCACCAGCGCCTGCCGGGTGATAGTTTAACAACTCCGGAATTGGCTGAACGACTCGCGGCAATTAGTACTGAAATTAATCAGCCAGTGTGTGCCTATCTCAACCGTCGCGGACAAGTGATTCGGGTTGGGGTAGGCACTCCGCGTCAGACCCAAATTCCGCCGACGGAACTTCCGCGTTACGGTGCGGAACGACTTAGCGGTATTCGTTGTATTGCTACTCAGTTAAAGCCAGAACAGCCATCGGAAGCGGCTTTGACTGCTATGGCACTGCAAAGATTAGATGCTTTAATTGTACTTAATATTACAGGAACTGGATTTAAACGTCGGGGCGGTGGTGCTACTGGGTATGTTAAGGAAGCTTATTTGGCACACTTAGCACCCCTCGATGCTCGCGCCTTAATTACTAGCCCTACTGTTGAATTAGATACCAGCGATTATTCTGCTCCTAGCTGGAGTATTTCGCCACCGATGAGTCTGGATGTATTGAGCAAAAAAGACTTTCTGGATCTGGTTGAAGGGCTTGAAGAAGAATTCCAACGGGAATTTACTGGTAAGGAAGTATCGGGCGATCGCGATCGGGTTGTGATTGTTGGGCTTGTAACCCAAAAAACGACAACTCAAGAATTTCACGATACTTTATTAGAGTTGGGGCGGTTGGTTGATACCGCTGGGGGAGAGGTTTTGCTTACTATGCGACAAAAGCGATCGCGAATTCATCCCCAAACAGTGGTAGGTGAAGGTAAGGTGCAGGAAATTGCTTTAAGCGTTCAAACTTTGGGAGCAAATCTTGTCGTTTTTGACCGCGATTTATCGCCAGCGCAAGTCCGAAATCTCGAACTTCAAATAGGGGTTCGGGTTGTCGATCGCACTGAAGTTATTTTAGATATCTTTGCTCAACGCGCTCGTTCGGGTGCTGGTAAGCTGCAAGTAGAATTGGCGCAGTTAGAGTATATGTTACCGCGACTAACTGGTAGAGGTCAGGCAATGTCCCGACTTGGGGGTGGTATAGGTACGAGAGGTCCTGGTGAAACCAAGCTAGAAACCGAACGTCGTGCTATTTCCCGTCGCATTAGTCGCTTGCAAAAAGAAGTAAACCAATTACAAGCGCATCGAGAACGGTTAAGACAGCGGCGACAACATCAAGAAGTACCTACAATCGCAATAGTAGGTTACACCAATGCCGGTAAATCTACTTTACTTAACGCTTTAACCAACGCCGAGGTTTACACGGCAGACCAGTTGTTTGCAACCCTTGACCCGACAACGCGCCGCTTGGTAGTTCCCCATGCTGTAACCGAAGAAACTCAAGAAATTCTCGTTACAGATACAGTTGGGTTTATACACGAATTACCCGGAGCGTTAATGGATGCCTTCCGCGCCACTTTGGAAGAAGTGACAGAAGCTGATGGCTTAGTGCATTTGGTCGATTTATCTCATCCTGCTTGGCTGAGTCATATTCGTTCGGTCAGGGATATTTTAGCGCAAATGCCCATAACACCGGGTCCGGCGCTAGTAGTTTTCAACAAAATTGACCAAGCTAACAGCGAAACCTTAGCTTTGGCTAGGGAAGAATATCCAATGGCGGTATTTATTTCCGCAGATCAGCGCCTTGGTTTAGAAACCTTAAGAGAGCGGTTGGGGCAATTAATTCAATACGCTATCGCTTCTGCATAAGCACTTGAGTTTTCATTTCGTGAAATCTAATTAAAGTCAACTTATCACTCCTGGAGAATTTTTCTTCAGGAGTAATTTTATAAAGGGGAATAGGAAACAGTTAGGATCACCGGAGTTAGGAGTAGCGAGTAGTGAGTAGCGAGTTAGGAATTATGAGTTATGAGTTATAAGTTATAAATTTCTCTTTGTCCCCTTGTCCCCTTGTCCCCTTGTCTCCCCCTCTCCCCCCTCTCCCCATCTTCTGCGTAAAACACTGAGTCTTTTTTTATCAAATCATAAATATATCAGTATCAATACTGATGTATACCGTATTTAAACTGAAATATTATGAAATCGTTACGCACCTGGATTGAAGCCAACACAATCACTGTTACATAGTGCTTTCAGATGAGTCTACTGTTGCTCCTGATAGTAGACTCATTCGCACTTACTCCATAAATTAAGAACATCTTAAGTCTTATTTATCACTGTCAAAAAAATAATATAATGTATTTTATAAGACAAATTAATAAAATTAATTTAAATTGTATTTGTATCAAAAGTATCTTGAACTACTTGTCAACCATTCCTAGCCAGATATAACGTTCTAAAATTGAGAATTGCTAAGTCAACATGAGGAAGTTATGGCTGCCAACGTAGAAATTTACACATGGAGTAGTTGCCCGTTTTGTATACGTGCTAAAAGTCTATTGAAGAAGAAGGGGGTTGACTTTACAGAATACAGCGTTGATGGAGATGAAGAAGCACGGGAAAAAATGGCTCATAGAGGAGATGGACGGCGTTCCGTACCGCAAATTTTCATCAATAATACTCATATTGGTGGTTGCGATGATATTTATGCTCTAGAGTCTCAAGGCAAATTGGACGAACTATTAGCTTGAACCAAGAAAGAAATGGCTAATAGTTAGAGATTGCTTGACATTCATTCCCACCCGTGTATCAGGGTGGGTTTTCTAATTTTAGATTTTGAAGACAGTCAATCATGAAAATACCTCTTACTTACTCCCTACTTTCTACTTCCTACTCCCTACTCCCTACTCCCTACTTTCTACTTCCTACTCCCTACTCCCTACTTCCTACTCCCAACTCCCTACTCCCAACTCCCTTAAATAATGTGAAACGGTATTACATAAAGGGGGATAATTTGAGATGAATCATTGAATAATTTGAAGGGTAAATCGAGGCAATCGCGTGAAACTGGCTTTTATTATTGATCCCATCCAGAATTTAGATCCCTGTCATGACACTAGCGTTGCCATGATGGAAGCAGCTTGTATTTTGGGGCATGAAGTATGGATAACTCAAGCCTGGGAGTTGAGTGTTGTAGATAGTACAGCTTGGGCGCATCTCCAACAAGTTGAAATCATCCCCGTTGAGTTGCTCGAAACTGGCTACAAAGCTGCAAATCCCTGGTACAAGTTAAGCGACAAAACTAATGTTTGTTTGAATGAGATGGATGCCGTGTTCATGCGGACAGATCCACCAGTAAATGTTTCTTATCTTTACGCTACTTATATTCTGGACTATATCAACCCAAGCAAAACTTTGGTTGTTAACAGCCCCAAAGGTATTCGAGATGCAAACGAAAAAATGTATGCTCTCCAATTTACCCAAGCCATTCCAGAAACCATTGTCACCGCTGATAAACACCTGATTCGGAAGTTTGTGGAAGACAAAAGTGCTGCGATTCTTAAACCACTCGGAAACAAAGCAGGGGAAGGAATTTTATTTCTAGACAAGAGCGATCGCAATTTTAATTCCATAGTAGAACTAAGTACTCTACAGGGGCGAGTACCAATTATGCTACAAACTTTTTTACCGGAAGCAAAACTCGGTGACAAACGGATTATTTTGCTTGATGGCGAACCAGTGGGGGCGCTCAACCGTCTTTCCGCACCTGGAGAATTTCGCAATAATATGGCAGCCGGGGGTACGGTTGCTCAAACTGAAATTACTTCTAGAGAACGCTCAATTTGTACTCAACTAGCTAAAACTCTACAAGAAGACGGCTTAATCTTTGTAGGTATTGATGTCATTGGCGGCTATCTTACTGAAGTCAACGTTACAAGCCCTACAGGTATCCGCGAAATCGATCGGTTTAGCGATACAAACTTAGGTCAAAAGGTTATTCAATGGGTAGAAGAGCAACTCAAAACATGACGTAATAATTAAAGCCATATTTAAATGGGAAGTAGGTATTACATCCTATTACAAATAAGCTTTGGAAAAAGTCAATTAATAGGCGTAGAATCAGCCATCAAAAACACTAGTTGTTCGGGTAACTCCACAAAAAATTTAGGCATTACAGAATATATCGCTAACTTTACTGTAGCGATTACTACTGCGATCGGAAATTTTTTCGGAATTAAAGGAATCGTGTTTGTTTAACTTTGGTCCGCTTCTGAATTTCATAAAGACTCTGCGCCCCCGTTTTCCGATGCCTAATAATAGCGAACAAGCCACAATTGATTAGATCGAGCAATTCGTTACTTAGTTATTTGGATTACGGCGTTTTTGGAGAAACGGAGGAATCTCCAATCCCGGTTTTTGTTTGGGTTCGGTTGGTGTTGGAGAATTAGTATTTGTCGATGATGGCTGTGGCGCTGCTCGCCGTTGCTGTGCTGTTGGGGGTGGAGCTACTCGATTATTTGGGGTAGCAGTTTGCTGTTGCCTTTCTTGGATTTCACCTGTAAACCCGGTAGCAATCACGGTAATTCTGACTTCTCCTTCGAGTCTGTCATCAATCACCGCCCCGAAAATAATATTGGCATTGGGATCTACCACTTCATAAATTGCTTCCGCAGCAGCGTTGACTTCATGTAAAGTCAGGTCGCTACCACCAGTGATGTTAAAAACAACACCCCTCGCACCTTCGATAGAACATTCCAACAACGGCGAAGAAATTGCCGCGATCGCCGCTTCGCGAGAACGCGATTTGCCAGAACCAATACCGATTCCCATCAAAGCAGAACCAGCATCTGCCATCACGGCTCGCACGTCGGCAAAGTCAACATTTACCAAACCGGGAATAGTGATGATATCTGAGATACCTTGTACACCTTGACGCAATACATCATCGGCATAACGGAAGGCTTCTTGTACGGGTGTTTGCTCTGGGATCACTTCTAAAAGTTTGTTGTTGGGAATGATAATTAAGGTATCTACCCGACTCTTCAAAGCTTCAACACCTTGTTCTGCTTGGCTAGTGCGACGGCGACCTTCAAACACGAACGGACGGGTAACTACACCAACCGTCAAGGCTCCCATTTCTTTGGCAACTTCAGCCACTACCGACGCTGCACCCGTACCAGTACCGCCTCCCATACCAGCGGTGATAAATACTAAATCGGCTCCTTCTAAAGCCGTGGCAATTTCATCTCGCGATTCCTCAGCAGCTTTTTGACCGATCGCAGGATTACCACCCGCACCCAAGCCCCGCGTCAGCTTTTGTCCGATTTGCAAGCGACAAGGAGCCGCAGCCATCGTTAAAGCTTGAGCATCGGTGTTAATTGACCAAAATTCTACTCCACTCAAATCGGAAGCAATCATGCGGTTGACGGCATTTCCGCCACCGCCACCAACACCAATTACTTTTATATTGGCGACTCTACCGGGAATGATATCCCCAACAGGATTTTCTTGGGGAGAATGGTTATTATCGCCATTTTGACCCAAACTAAGCCCAGAATGACCAAAAGGGTTATTGGTACTAATTCCTGCTAGCGAGATTCCTTGCTGTCCAGAAGACTGCGAGTTTTTATAGGTAAGCCCTTGGTTATTATCAAGTGTCATTGGATTTACATACATTCAGATAAACGACTTTTGGGGGTGTTATTTACCCGCTCGCGTTAACTCTAGATAAACACTGCTTCTATTATTTACGAGGGGCAATGTTGTTTTCGTATCTCATGCTTTCCAAACCAATGCAGGAATGACAGCGTGAAAATTACATTAATTGGCAGTCGTTAAAATTCCACGACAGACAACTGATTCAAGAGTTGTATACTTAATATTTACTTAAAGAAAGAACTGTATAAGTTCAACCGGCTTAGCAATTTTTGTCAATTTTTAGTTGTTATACCTTCATTTATGCCTACTTAGTCCTCCTTCTTGTATTTAATGGATATTGGTCATCAATTTTACAACTAATAGTGTTTGTTTTTGTTTGAGTGTCGCCATAAATACTGGTTATTTTTAGAAACATTGAAAACAAATAAACAACTAAAACACTGATACAAGTCTTGAATGATGATGTTAAAATCCGTTCGTCAATAGATATTGCGAGTTATAAGGACAGAAATTATCTTTATGTAAAATAAATTTTTAACTTCTAACTCCAGTTACTACTCGTATAACTTCTGCATATGCCAGCGGGAGGGCGTTTTAGAATAATACAGTTACTCCTAGCGATCGAATGATAGACGGATTGTGCTTTCCCTTCCCCCGAAACGTCAACCGTGCTTCGAAGTCTTACATCTTGTACCGTTGGACTTAAGCTTCCTACAATATGCGGGGAGGTTTATACTCCCTAACGGTAGGTTTTTGATTATTTTTGGAAATTCAAAACGAAGGAAGAATCTTAATTGTGGTATACATTACCTGAAAAACAACAATCATTAATATATATTTATCAGCATGAAACTAATTAATAAACCAGGAGTGTTTTATACATTCTCGTCAACTCAATGTTTTCTAAGGATTTTGAGAGTTGATTCGCAATGTTTTATGGTTCATTTGTACTAAAATAGTTTCCGGGTCTGTTAAATTTATAAATTCGATTTGACTCATATTTACTTGTGCTGGTAAGCGGCGGATTTTTGCTAATAATTTAATTTTTTCCGTTAATTTAGAAGTTGGGCTGCCAATATGTACAAAACCCAATTCTGTTTTTAAAATTATATTATTAGGGTTTTGACAATCAATTTCAATCACTTTTACCGAACTTTGGCTTACTGCTTGATAAAACTGTTTCCATTTAGGACTACACTGTGGCACCTCACCTATCAGTTTAAGACTAGGTAACTTATCCTGGGGAATTGATTTGTAGTTTTCCAAAGAAACCCAAACACCATTTATATCGACTAATCCGGTTACTGTTTGATTTGTAGAATTAGGATCTGATGCGATCGGGGCGATCGTAATCGCTACAGGCAATATTTCGGATACTTTGACTGTTAACCCTGGTGGAAACAAGCGACGGGTTACAGTTGCTTGGGTTATACCTGGTTGCTGCTCTAAAGATGCACTTAAGCGGCTCGGCTCAACTCGCCACAATGATTTAGGATATGATAATTGCATTTTTGACTGTATTGCTTCATCTGTCATTAACTGATTTCCGGAAACAGTGATGTCAAACTTGCTTTTCAACACCCATATTGGTTGAATTAAAAACCACAGTAAACCACCAGCAAGCCCCGTAACAGCGAGGCTACGCCAAATTGTACTAATAATTTTTATCTTTCTATAGCGGCGTAATTTTTCGCGGCGCTGTTCCAAATCTGTAGAGGAAACTGATAAAATATCGGGCATTTAAACCTCAGAAATGCATTTTGGTTCAAGTTATTGTATAAAGATGAATAAATTAGTTGAAGCCAGAGTTTTAAAGTCGGCAAGATGATGTTAGATATTCCTAGTAGTCTGTCCCCAGCCGTTTTTATGGGTGTAGTTTGAAAACAAAAAGCTTTTTCTTCCCCTGCTCCCCTGCTTCCTCCGCTCCCCCTGCTTACCCTCACCCGGCATTTTTTATGGGACAAAGCACTAGATGCCCGATACACCACAAATTAACTTTTTTAAAGGCTGCCCCTGCCGAGAAATTGTAACCCGTCGCTACATCAATTTAGGCTCGTATTTTTGCTCTAATGTAGCCTTTTTACTTTAGAGTGACATTTATTTTCAAGTCAAAGCGCTACAAAATCCCAGAAAGTCAATTAAAAATTGCAGGTATTTTACTTTTTAACGTTAATATCAGCAGTTATAATATCGCGGATTGGATTCTTTGTGATATACATTACTAAAATTTTTCCTCCGGGTTCAAAGACTCTCCTACTTTGGAGCAGAGATTTGCACGCAAAGAACTGAGCGACACCGCACTCAACTAATTCTGGATAATTAAATCCCCTATTATACACGCTCAAGCATTACTGCATCGAAGACTAACACTAAATTATTCTTTGTCGGCAAAAAATAGTAGATAGATTCAAAGCAACTTGACAAATAAAAAAAATCAGGTTATGCATGATTGGCTACATTTAATACTTAAGTGCGAGTTAAAATTCTGTATAAAGTAGCTTTTGATACTAAAATTGTCTGAAGCTATTTGTTACAAAAGAGTTATAGTTGAAACCACGTGTTTTGTCAAAAGTTTACCGATGGCGGTATAACAGTAAAAATACGCGCTTAAAACATCAGGGGAAAAACTTATCAACCAGACCTCGCAGTGATTTGGAAAGCGAGGAAACTAAGCATTTTGATGCTTTTGGGGTTGGTAATGGAAATTTATATAAAGTGCATCTACATGAAAACTACACTAAATTTGTTAAGGTTTTTTAAAGCCTGTAATCCCAGCAGAACGCTGGTTATAGGCGATGATTCCGATCGAAAATACTACATAGATTTTTCTAAAGTCCGGGGTTGCAAGATAGTAGAAGAATTGCAACGAACAATTGTCCGTATTTCTCCGGATGAACCAACTTGCCAACTATTTACAGGTCATATTGGCTGCGGTAAATCAACTGAGCTACAGCGCCTCAAAGCAGAATTAGAACAATCGGGATTCCACGTAGTTTATTTTGAGTCCAGCCAAGATTTGGACATGGCGGATATAGATGTCAGCGATATTTTGCTGAGTGTAGCCCGTCAAGTCAGCGCAAGTTTGGAAGCCATTAACATTAAGCTAAAACCCGGTTACTTTGCCAATTTATTCAAAGAAATTGGGGATTTTTTACAAACTCCCATAGACATTTCCGCAGAAGCGGAGTTTTCTTTAGGTATTGCCAAAATTAGCGCCAAAGCCAAAGATAGTCCCCAATTGCGTTCTCAACTCAGGCAATATCTAGAACCGCGTACCAACAGTATTTTGCAGGCGATTAACGAAGAGGTATTAGATAAAGCTACCAAACAGCTACAGCAGAGGGGACAAAAAGGAATAGTTGTAATTATTGACAACTTAGATCGAGTTGATATGCGCCCGATGCCATCAGGGCGATCGCAACCTGAATACTTGTTTATTGACAGAGGCGAACAGTTACGTCGCCTGATGTGTCACGTGGTTTATACGATTCCTTTGGCATTAATTTTTGGAGGCGAGTACGAAACGCTGAAAAATCGCTTGGGGGGTGGTATTGCGCCCAAAGTATTGCCGATGGTATTAGTGCGCCAAAGAGATGGTGGTGACAGCGAAGCGGGAATGGCTCTGTTGCGTCAGTTGGTTTTAGCAAGGGCATTTCCCGAAGCTTCTTTTGATCTCAGGTTAAAATTGATTCACGAAATATTCGATAGTTCCGAAACTTTAGACCGTTTGTGTCGGGTAAGTGGCGGTCATATTCGTAATTTATTGGGTTTACTTTACAGTTGTTTACAGCGACAAGATCCCCCCTTCGAGCGTTCTTGTTTGGAAGCAGTAATCAAAGATTATCGTGATGATTTACTTTTAGCTATTGACGATGAAGAATGGCAATTACTTTATGAAGTTGTCAATCAGCAGACTGTTAGAGGCGAGTCTGAATATCAAAGATTGCTGCGGAGTATGTTTGTATTTGAATACCGAGATGTCAAAGGGCGTTGGTTTGGTATTAGTCCGGCATTAGCAGAAACTGAAAAAGTTCTGGCTTGGGAGCAATCTGAATACAATATTCCAGCAACTTTTTCTAGCTGACCGAAAAAGCATTAACGATCGCGTACAGCACCATTCTGTGCAAGCACAAATAAACCCGATTTCTTTCCATAAAAGCTATCCTGCTCGTTTACTGATTTACCTTCGTTCCAGGTCGATCTTCTTCGTGCAGCCCTCGGAATAAATTATTTATTGTTTAAAAACAAAATCCAAAATCGAATTGACACAACGTCGAAAAAAGAAGTAAGTAGCTATGAGTAATACAACTCTTACGGACATCGCCATTTCTAATCAGCATTCCCTGCAAAGACTGATTCGGGCAATTGCGCTTTCCAACGGTCAATTTTCTCTGATTCTAGTGCGGTGCAATTACACGGAATTGTGCAAACAGGTATTGGACAATATTCGCTCGCAAACCAAAGACGTAAATTTGCGAGAGGTATATTTATCTCCCTCAACCGCAGCTTTACACAGCACCTTAGTCTCAGAATTATTTTTAGATATACCTGCTGTAAAGACAGATTCTTTCCCAACTGCCGTAATGGTATTTGGGCTGGAGTCAGTTACCAACTTAGAAGATTTACTTAGCGGTATAAACCAAGCACGAGATATCTATGCCGATACCTTTGCTTTTCCGATAGTATTGTGGCTCAAAGATGAAGTCGGAACATCGTTGTCGCGATTTGCCCCCGATTTTAAAAGCTGGGCAGCAACCACAATTAAATTTGAAATGGCTGCTCCGGATTTAGTTCGTCTTATCCAGCAGAAAACACAATCTTTATTTGACAAAGTTATAGATGCAGGAGCGCAAAAGTTTTTATCAAATGCGGCTTTACTTTTAGATCCAAAATCCCAGCAGCGTCGAGAAATTGAATCAGCGCGTAACGATTTATTTCGTCTTTACCACATCAAACTAGAACCAATACTAGAAGCAAGTCTAGAATTTGTACTTGGACGCGATAACTACGTCAACGACAACATCGACGAAGCGCTATCACATTACCAGCGCAGTTTAGAACTATGGGAACAAGAAATCAAAACCAACTCTCCCCTCTCTTCCCCCTCTTCCCCCTCTTCCCCCTCTTCCCCCTCTCCCCCCTCTTCCCCTTTCCCCATCCTCTCCCTAACTCGCCAAGCAGTAGTCATGTTCCACCTGGGGCTATGTTACCGACGCTTGGCAGATTTACAACCTGCTGCCAATATCAGCTTCTGGCAAAATGCTTTAAATTGGTTTAGGCAATGCTTAGATATCTTTGAAACAACAGGGCAAAAAGACTTAAGTGCCAAATTCATTTTTCCCGCCTGTGAAATGCTGCAACGTTTGCAACAGTGGGATGATTTGTCACAACTCGCTTCCCATTCTTTGCAGTTACATCAATCATCTGGTAACAAAATACTGGTTGCCCAAGATTATGGATTTCTGTGTGTTGTAGCTGCTTCCAAGTCTGATTGGCTGCAAGCCCATGAATTAGCAAATATAGCCCTTTCCATTGCCGAAGAAGTGCCAGAAGTCTCTCGCCAACAAGAAAGTTGGTATCTTCTATTACTTGGACGCAGTTTACGAAATTTGGGTGAATGGGACGAAGCCGTTAATACTTTGGAATGGGCAAAAGTAGTTTGCGAAGCCCAATACGAACCTTCATTGTACCTAGAAATTGTTGAAGAATTACGCTCGCTTTATTTTTGCGAACGCCACGATTACTTAGAAGCTTTTAAACTTAAACGGGAAAAAATTCAGATTGAGCATCAATACGGCTTTCGCGCTTTTATCGGTGCGAGTCAACTGCAACCGCAGCGTTATAGAATCAATCCAATCTTACAGCCGCAACAAATTTCATCAATCCCCGATCAGGTTGCTCAAGAAATCGCAGCTTCCGGAAGACAGCAAGATGTCCATTGCCTCTTAGAAAAAATGACTCGCGCTGACTGTAAACTGACAGTGGTTCACGGACCATCGGGAGTCGGTAAAAGCTCAATTATCAAAGCCGGTTTAGTTCCAGCATTAAAACAAAATACGATCGGCGGACGTATTGCTTTACCAATTGTTTTGTCTGTTTATACCGATTGGATAACAGCTTTAGGACGCAGTTTAAATCAGGCGATCGCTCGTACTTCCATATCTTTAGCAATAGAAATTACAGTTGAGATTATAGTCGAAAAACTACGGTTGTTAGCGGATCATAATTACACGGTAATTTTAATTTTTGACCAGTTAGAAGAGTTTTTCTTTGTCAAACAAGATACAAAACAAAGAATAGAATTTTACAGCTTTTTCAATAAATGTTTGAATATTCCGTTTGTTAAAGTTGTTCTTTCTTTACGCGAAGATTATCTGCATTATCTTTTAGAATTTGAGCGGATAAGCCAGATCCATAGTGGAGAATCTGACGATTTAGGAGTAATTAATAAAAATATTCTCGATAAAAACATCCGTTATTACTTAGGTAATTTTACTCCTATTGATGCGGATAGTATTATTCATAGTCTTACAGAACGTTCTCATTACCAATTAAGCGATGAATTAATTAATAAATTGGTAGAGGATTTAGCTGGGGAAACTCGACAAGTTCATCCTATAGAACTGCAAATTGTCGGCGCTCAATTAGAAGCACAAAATATTACCACACTTAGAGAATATCAGCACAGTGGTGGTTCGGAGAAATTAGTCCAGCACTGGTTAGAAAAAGTTATTTACGATTGCGGTCAAGAAAACGAACAATTAAGCTGGAAATTACTGTTTGAATTAACAGATGAAAAAGGTACGCGACCTCTTAAAACTAAGGCTGAATTAGTTACCGTTGTTTTTAGAGAAGAAGACACATATGAGGAACGGGAAACTCAACCAGACAATGTTTTAATGAAAGTGAATCAAAATCTAGATTTTAGTTTCACGAGAGTCTTTAAGCGACATAAAGAATTAACTTCTAAATTTAGCAAGGAGTCTCGCCGAGAAAGTCATGTAGAGAGCGAGACGATTGAATCGGATAGATCCGGCTTCATGCATTCTTACAATCTCACTACCGTAGAATTAATTTTAGAAATTCTTGTCGGCAGCGGTTTGGTGTTGCGAGTACTCCAAGAGTCTGGCGAACGTTATCAGTTGGTTCACGATTATTTAGTCAAACCCATTCGCATTCGTAACGACTATGGAATCATTGCCGAACTAGAAAAAGTCCGTTTTGAAAAAACGATCGCAGAAGTCGCGCAAAAACTATCGCAAGAAAAGTTAAATTCTATACTTCAGCGTCGCTTGCGAGAAGCCCGTATAGCAGGCTTTGCGTTAGCGGTTATGTCCTCTACCATCGGCGGGTTGTGGTGGCAAGCCGACCTGCAAAAGAAAGCTGCAATCAGTCAAAGTTTACGCGCCGAACGTAGCGAAAATAACCTGAAAATTAGTGCTTTGACTGCCGCTTCCGAAGCTTTATTTGCCTCCAACAAAGAATTTGATGCTTTAGTTGAAAGTTTGCGTGCTTGGAGAAAGCTTAAACGCGGACATGGAATTCAACCGGATACGCAGATGCGAGTTGTTACCGCGTTACAGCAAGCGGTTTATGGAGTAACTGAAGTCAACCGTTTGGAAGGACATGGCGATATTGTTTGGGATGTCAGTTTCAGCCCTGACGGTAAATTATTAGCATCGGGAAGTCGCGATCGCAGCGTGAAAATATGGCGTACTGATGGTAGTTTATTACAAACTTTGCAAGGTCACGGCGAGAGCATTACTAGTTTGACTTTTAGTCCCGATGGTAGTCTGCTTGCTTCTGCAAGTCGAGATAAAACTGTAAAAATTTGGCGCAAAAATCCCGCAACGGGAGAATTTGATTGGCAACCCGTTAAAACTCTCGTTCATGGAGATTGGGTAGACAAGGTTAGTTTTAGTCCTGATGGTAAATTGTTAGCTACTGGCAGTAAAGATCGAACTGTTAAAATCTGGAGCAGTAACGGTAAATTATTAAAAATTCTCCGGGGACACCAAGCTTGGATCAATTGGGTGACTTTCAGCCCCGACGGACGGTTTATTGCTTCAGCCAGCGATGACGGTACCGTAAAAATATGGAAACTAAATGGCAGTTTATTAACTACTTTACAAGGCGATCGCCAAGGGGTAACTGTTGTTAATTTTAGTCCAGACGGCAAAACATTAGCGAATGCTGGTAGAAGCGGTATTGTTAAACTTTGGCGACGCGAACAGCAAGACGGTGAAAACAGTTTCACATACCGTCCTTATCGGAATTTAGAGCAGCATAACGGTACGATTTGGAGTCTAAATTTTGATTCTACAGGCGAAAAGCTGGCTTCGTGCGGAGATGACAACGTTATTAACCTCGTAGATGTTAGTAGTGGTAAGTTAATTAAAACTTTTAAAGGTCATAGCGATGCTGTAGCTAGTGTTTCATTCAGCCCCGATAATAAATTATTAGCATCGGCAAGTTACGATAAAAGCGTCAAACTTTGGAGTTTAAATCCTCCTAAACTACCCGTCTTGGAAGGACATTCAGACCGGGTTTTAAGTGTTGCTTGGAGTCCCGATGGGAACATTTTAGCTTCTAGCAGTCGCGATAACACGGTAAAGCTGTGGCAGCGCCAACCTAACGGTGCTACCCAAACTCATCTTTACAAGACTTTGTTGGGACATTCCGATAGAGTCAGCAGCGTTAGTTTTCACCCAAACGGCGAAATCTTAGCTTCAGCAAGCTACGACAAAACCATAAAACTTTGGCGGCGAGACGGTAAATTACTCAAAACTCTTCACGGACATAGCGACAGCGTAACGAGTATTAGTTTTAGTCCTGACGGAGAGTTGCTTGCATCTGCCAGTAAGGATAAGACGGTAAAGCTGTGGAATCCTCAAGGTAAACTGCTCAAAACTCTAAAAGGACATCAAGGAAGCGTAAATAGCGTTCGCTTTAGTACCGATTCTCAAGTTTTAGCTTCTGGCTCTGACGACCAAACTGTAAAATTGTGGCAGCGAGATGGTATGTTATTAAAAACATTTTTACCTCATTCTGGCTGGGTATTGGGTGTCAGCTTTAGTCCTAGCAATAACTTGCTGGCTTCTGCTAGTTGGGATAATACCGTCAGGTTATGGCGTTGGGATGGTACTTTGCTAAAAACTCTATTAAAAGGCTATGGCGATAGCGTTAGTGCTGTTACGTTCAGTCCCAACGGAGAAGTTCTTGCTGCTGCTAGTTGGGATAGCACTGTCAAACTTTGGAGCAGTGAAGGTAAATTAATCAAATCCCTCAGCGAACATCAAGCCCCAGTTTTAGACGTTAGCTTTAGCCCGGATGGTCAAACCTTAGCATCTGCGGGCGATGATAACACAATAGTTTTATGGAACTTAGACCTAAATAACTTGCTAGTACGCGGTTGTCACTGGGTAGGCGATTACCTCCAGT
This sequence comes from Rivularia sp. (in: cyanobacteria), assembly GCA_965234645.1. GTDB lineage: Bacteria > Cyanobacteriota > Cyanobacteriia > Cyanobacteriales > Nostocaceae > Rivularia. The sequence goes on from OZ248344.1 coordinate 4,293,932, forward strand.
ACAACCGCAATGTCGAGTCTGGCGATCGCAAACTTTGTCAGGGAATTAGTTAGCAGTATTAATCAAAACTTCGTCCCCTACGTTTCAAGTTTGAATTCAGTTCGGGAGCGGCATCTTCTTTACTCCGAGGGTTCCAAATTCACCATCAAATCTAGAAGCTTCATACGTTGGATATATGGCCATCCTCCTTCGGCTTCTATATCTTTTAACAGCGAATATAGTGCTTGACGATTATCAGGTAAAGTTTTTTGAAATATACCGTCTCGGATTTCTCGGTGCAATTGTTCTAACTGTCTAAGCAATGCTAAAACCGCTACAATATCTCCTTGACAAAGGGCAGAATATTCATGCGTTGAATCTGCAATTTCTTGCAATTTGTAAGACAACTTATCCGAATCAAGACTTTTACCGTTGCTCATAAATAGTATTATTCGTTTAATTATATTGACCGAAGACAAAGCATAACTTTGCATAACTATAGCAATGGGAGCGTTAAATCGTGAAAAAAATCGGTATCTTAAAAATACCCAGCAAGTGAGTGCTTGCGAACGATTATAGAACCCCTACAGCAAAGCTGTTGTTTAAAGTAAAGTTACATTCTACTTGCAATTTTCTTAATATTTTGAAACATTTTGTTCGTATCATTTAGTAAAAATTAAAATATTTTTGATTGTATAACTGTTCTTTTGTCAAGTACTACCTGAAAACTTAATCAATACAGTTCCCTGCTTACCGGGCATCTCCGGAATGTTAAGAAAATATACACGATAGTTAGATACAGATGAAGAATTGAGGCGCGATCGCGTTGCAGATTATTTTACCCCTATATTTAAAAGCTATTTATTTTGAAGCTGAAAACTAAGGTAATATAAGACTTCAATAAGGATATAATCTTGTATGTGACTTAACTTAATACAAAATTTCATGCCGATCGCTTTTAAGGGAGAACTATAAAAAATGAGTTGTAATACATAACTATAAAAACATTTAGCACCACACGGCTTAAATAGCGCACCCCTAATTTTAATGGTCATTCGTCGGGTTTTTAGAATACGTATCTGTAATACACTTGCAAATTTTATAAAAACCCGACTTATATACCAAAGCCTCAAGCATCTGTACTAGTTTGGGTTGGCCGATCTTCTGCACTAGCTAACGCGCCAGATAATAAACTGCCCTTAGTATTTCCTGGTGCATGGATTAAAGCAACAAAGACAAGATGGTGGTTGGGATGCTATATAAAAGTTAGTTCGTTTTGTATTGTCTTAAAAGTAATCGCCGTAGCGCGATCGCTAGTAGTTTTTCATGCAAATTTTCACTAATAAAAGTAAGCGTCAAAAAGAATTTTTCATTTAAGCTTTCAACGCTTGCTTATCTTAAAATATAGTGGATATTGTAAGCCAATATTTTGAGAAACTATTAAATGGCAATGCATATAAGTTAGAGTCAAAACTCTAGGCTTGAAAATTGAGAACGTTTAATTACGCGATCGTTTTTTCGTTTAACAACTGAAAATATTAATTTTTGACATTGAGGTTAATCATGAGGTATCGCGCTTTAATAGCTGGATTAATGGCTGTAATGTTGGGCTTATTAACAGCTTGTAGCCAAGGTTCAGATATGGCTAGTGGTAATAGTAGAGATTTACTTACCTACGAACAGATTGTAGGTACTGGCTTAGCGAATAAATGTCCTTTACTCTCAGAGACAAGCCGTGGTTCTATAGCGGTTGATGCAAGCGGATCTTATGCAATCAAAGACCTTTGCATGGAGCCAACGAGTTTCTTTGTTAAAGAAGAACCCCTTAACAAGAGACAAGAAGCTGAATTTGTTGGTGCGAAAATGTTGACTCGTAAAACTTCATCTTTGGACCAAATTCAAGGTGATTTGATAGTTAACCAAGATGGTAGCCTGACTTTCAAGGAAAAAGACGGTTTGGATTTCCAAGCTATCACCGTACAGCTTCCTGGTGGCGAGCAGGTTCCTTTCTTATTTACCGTGAAAAATTTGCTGGCTCAAACACAACCCAGTTTAACTAGCATTAATACCTCAACCGATTTTGAAGGAGATTTTAAAGTTCCTTCTTATCGTGGTGCAACTTTCTTAGATCCTAAAGGTCGTGGTGTTGCGAGTGGTTATGATAATGCAATTGCGCTACCTTCCCAAGCAGATAGTGAAGAACTAAGACGCGCCAATGTTAAGAGTGTTGAAACTCTATCGGGTCATATTTCTTTGAATGTTGCCAAAGTTGATAGCGAAAGTGGTGAAATTGCTGGTACTTTTATTAGCGATCAGCCTTCAGATACTGACTTAGGTGCTGGCGAACCTTTAGAAGTGAAAGTTCGCGGCTTATTTTATGCTCGTGTTGAACCAGTATCATAGTTTTTTGCAACATCTGCTGTATCAGTTAAACTCACTTGATGCGATAGATCGTACTGCAAACACTAATTAATTTAATTAAGTTAAAGGGCTAAAAGCCCTTTTTTTTATAGATTGATAAACAAAATTTTCTCAAAAAAAATCTAATAAGTAGTCAAGCCCACATTATTTATATAATTACTACTCGGTTATACAAGCCTTCCCTACTCTCAATTCCCTCCCTAGACGAAACGTTATTATTTTAATCTTGTTTTTAATTTTATTTTTCCACCAGAGTTTTGTCTAAATTTTATATCTAATTATTTTATTTGTTTAAGAAAACTTTTTATAGTAAGTATTTTCTCTGAAAAAGTATATTTAATAAACTACTTAATAGAATAGCCATTTACCGACAATTGAACTTTTAGTTCGAGAAACTAAATTACGTAATAATCCGGTTACATATTCATGGTGTTTTTGTATATTTTTTTATAAGTAGCACTTTTAGCTACAACATAAACAAAGTAAAAAAAAACCGCTTTTTTCATACCTGAATACTCACGCCCCGCAGATTGAATTTTTTGCACCAAACTGCACTGTTTGCATCATGAGAACTTTTCGGTTATTCAGAGTGAAACCTTCTCTGATACGCCTTCAAAAATTAGCTATCGTGTCAGGTTGCATTAATTCATAGATATGCCGCCCTAATTGCCGCGTCAACCAATCAGCCGTCCCAATCGTAATCCGATCGTCGTCCGTTATTGATACTTGACAACGGAGGAATATATTGTCTGCATTTTACGTATAAATACTTGGATAAGTGCATCACTAGAAAGAATAGACGTTCTAGATTAACTACTTGTTTTATTAATCATCAAGGTGCTATGCCTACTACCTTACTTACGAAAGAATTGAAGCACGAAATTTGGCAGTTATTGCGAGAATATCAGCAATCTCAGTCAGCTTCGGTTCGCAATCAACTGGTAAAACTTAATTTTGGACTTGTGAGAAAAGAGGCTTACTACTGGATAAATCAATGCCACGAAAGTTACGATGACTTACTTCAAGTAGGCTGTTTGGGGCTAATTCGGGCTATCGAAAGATTTGATATTTCCAAAGGTCATGCCTTTAGTACCTTTGCAATTCCTTATATTCGCGGTGAGATTCAGCATTACCTGCGAGATAAAGGTGTGACTGTGAGAATTCCCAGGCGTTGGTTAGCGCTACAACAGCACAGCATCGGAGTTTCTCGGTCGTTACGGGAAAAATATAATCGTCAACCTACCGACTCTGAAGTAGCCGCAGCATTGTCTATTTCTCTTGAGGAATGGCAAGAAATTAAACTAGCTTGGGTAAACCGCGCTCCTTTAAGCTTAGACGTGCCTGTATACGACGGAGACGAAGGTTCGGCTAGTTTAGCAGAACTGGTTCCGGATCATAATTACCGTAGCTTTCAACTAGCACAAGAAGACCAATTACGGTTACAACAAGCATTACTTCAGTTAGAGAATCGTACCCGTGAAGTCTTGGAATTTGTGTTTTTGCACGATCTAACGCAAAAACAAGTAGCTCAACGGCTTGGTATTAGCGTAGTAACAGTTTCTCGTAGAGTCAAAAAAGGGCTTGATTCCCTCAAGCACCTAATGGTTGCAGCAGAGGATTAAAAACCCCATACCGTTTAAAATTTTTCTATAAAAAATATGAGTATCGTATCAAACAACTCTTGACTAAAAAAAAATTAGGTTATAACTGTATGAGATTTCACTTTTGATACAACTTTTAGTCAAATTGATTTCACCGAACGAGAACTTTTCCTGTCTTCTCTTGAGAATGGCTAATGGGTAGACATTTAAAAATTACAATTGCATCTATTGCATCTGTTTTAGCTTTGGCGATCGCCGGATGTTCTGGTGAAGAGGAACCAACTACTGTGGCTCCAATCCCCACCGAAACCGCAGAAAATAACCAAGGCAAGACGACCGAACCCTTTAAAGACCCGGTGGTGCCAGCTAAGCAAAGTCCTACTATTGCTCGGGCACCTTCGACTTTAATTCAACCAACAAATCCCACAGAACGAGTAGGAATAGTCTCGAAAGGACGTGCCGATCCGTTTGAGGGCATTATCCCTCCTGTAAAATTCAGTACTAAAAAAGCAGAAATTTCTGCAAGTAATAACGGAAATAATAGCTTCCGTAATAGCGTCGGTAATAGCCAAAATAGAGCCGTTCCCAGGTTGCCTCCTTTACCGACATCTAACAGAACAACTGCATCAAGACAACGACCTAGACGAAGTGCTGTTATTTCTGGGACTACTGGAGGAAACGGAGGAAGAAATATTACTGGAAACAGAACAACTGCATCAAGACAACGACCTAGACGAAGTGCTGTTATTTCTGCGACTACTGGAGGAAACCGGGGAAGAAATATTACTGGAAGTAGAAATTCTAATTCGAGCAAGTCTACTTCTACTTCAAGAGCAACATCGAAAACGCCGAACAAAGCTAATTCTAACAGTGGTAGTACCGCGACGACCCCAGTTGTGCCAGTTGTGCCAGTTGTGCCTAAAATAATGCCAGGGGTAATACCGCAACCAGACCTCGCATCTGTATTGCCACCACCACCGGAACCCAAGTTAGCTCAAGCCGTTTTAGTTTCGGGAGTAGTTCAAGTTGGAAATAAACCCCAAGCTATCATCAAAGTGCCTACCGAGCCTACTAGTAGGTATGTTCAAGCGGGACAAAGATTAGCAAGCGGACTGCTCGTTAAAAGAATTGAAATGAATGAAGGTTCCGAACCAATTGTTATTCTGGAACAATATGGTATTGAAGTAGCCAGAATGGTAGGAGAATCTCCTATGGGAGCAACTCAACCAGCTACGGCTTCTACGGACAATCCCGTTTCGACATTACCATCTTTACCAAAATCTGCATTCGGGGCTTCTTAAAATATGAAGACAAGGGAAAAGATTGTATTGAAAGGTTTACCTCTGGCAGTCTACCGCGAGATTGCCGCTCATTTAGGTTCTGTTGCAGGAATAGAAGTGGGATTGATTCCCCAAAATTCTCAAGAGTTTGATTACAACTTAAGCCAAGTCGGTGGTTTATGGATTGATTATGCACCAAACTCTAATTCGCAAACCAAACAATGGGTAAGACAAATTCTGGGTTATTATCAACATCGCTATGGCGTTTGATAATATGTAGCTTTTCTCGATTAGCAATATCAAATTTTTAACCTCTGCTCCGAAAAACTTATCCAAACTTCATTAAAATGAGTTAATGAGGTCAGGTGTTTTCTTCCTGCTTCAGCCAAGGGAGTCGGCTCCTACTTGTCCACAGGCGTAAGTTAAGGTCGAGCCGACCTTACTAATTTATTTGGTGCATTTTCCAGATTGATTGAGGCATTTTCATCCCGGTCTAATGTATGATTACATTTCTGACAACCTTCACACCCGTTCCGATAGTTTCATTGGCTGAATATGCCCACACTTAGAACACATTTTGGAGGAAGGGAACCACCTATCAACTATTTCAACTTTGCTGCCGTAATGTACGCTCTTGTAGACCAATTGACGGCGTACTTCATAAAAGCAATTATTACTAAGTGCATTGGCAAGTTTATGGTTGGCAATCATGCCACGGACGTTTAAATCCTCAATACGAATGCAATAAACCCGACGACTTAAATCAGTTGTCATCTGATGAATCGTGGAGAGACGAATATTGCTGAGTTGAGCATAATTTCGAGCCAATTTCATGTAGTATTTTCTGGCATTAGAAGATGCTTTAATCCCCAGCTTAAAGTTTCCTAAAATCTTGTTACGATTGCGCCATTGCAGCTTACTGAGCTTGGTTTTCGCACGAGTTGTAGTAGCTGGCATGACATAACTTGTTCCGTCAGAAACTGTCTTCTAGGCATTTTACACCCAAATCCACCCCTACTTTTTCAACTGGATGAAAAAGTGGGGGTATTTTTTGGGCATCTATGACAAAAGATACAAACCATCTATGGGCAGTACGAGAAACAGTAAATGTTTGAGAACTACTTCTAAATTTAATATGCTCCTTAAGTCTAAATGTCTTCAACCCAGGAAGTTTAATTTTATTGGATGCATTTATTACAACTCTATTGCTAAAAGGTAAAGCTGGTTTTCCAATATGTGGATAAACACCCGATGTTTTATAAACTGTAAATGAGTCACCTTTCTTTTTGGATTTTTTTTTGGGGAATTCTCCTAGACCTTTTCTCCATCTACTAAAAGCATTTTTCAAGGCTAAAAAAGCTGATTGGTATACTGTAGATGGGTATTTCTTCATCCACCTATATTCGGGCAACTTCATTGTGACTTGAGTAAATACTTTTTTAATGGCATCTATACGTAATGAATCCCCGACTTGAATTCCATCAAAATTCCAAGAAGCCGTGATTAATGAGAGTCCATAATTGTAGACAAATCGCTTAAAGCCAGCAATGCCACGCATTAAAGAGCGTTCCTTATTATTTAATTTTAACTCTCTTTTAATGGCAAACATTTCCAGATGAAAAATTCCTTCTTTACTTGAGGATAGACGAACGACTCAACATCAGTCAATACGGGAACGAGTGGAGTTACAACTGTTCAAAATATGGGGAATTCGAGCAGCTATAAATAAGTTTAGTAAAGAATTTAGCGATTTAATCTAACTCTTCTTTTTTAGAAGAGGGGTTTAAGCTTGTTTCAAAAAAATCAGCACTGATGGCGATTAAAAATAAAATCTCGATCTTTACAGCGAATAAAATATTTGAAATTAGCCACGATATTACAAATATCTATTAATCGGTGCCAACATCAGCTACATCCGGATAGCTTTGCGATACAAGAAAGATTACTAAGGCTACAGGGGTGAAAAGATCACACGCATCTTCAAGTTGAATTTAACCGTATTCACAGCATCTCATGAAATATCACACGGCAGCCCGATCGCAACAAAGCAGTTTATAGGTAGTTGTAGTAAACTGCTAAAAAGCTTCCTAATAGAATTTGAATGAAAAAACACGTTCTACCGTACCCGAACCGCACTGCTTGCCGTGAACGGTAATTATAATGTTAATCTAATTACACTTAGAGCTAGCATAATATTATGTTTTAATCAAAACAACAAATTATGCGATCGACTACAGGTTTAGTACGGTAAACTTGCAAGCAAGGTAATGCAAATAATACTACGGCTGCGATCGGTCTTAGGCATCACTCACAATGGAACAGTGGCAATTTCTGATACAGAAAGAAGGCGAACGTACTTGGCATCCTTTGTCCAAGCCAGGGATAGAAATTATAGAAGGTCGGTATCGAGTAGTTGCTCGTTCTAAGCGTACTAATACTGATGTGGAGGTACGGGTAACTCACTCTTCCCCGAATGAGGTTCCACCTACGAGAAGAATTCAAAAACGAAGACGGCGCACAAATTCAGAAGGCTTAACGGCTATAATTCCCTTTACCTATCTCAAGTCGGGAATTTGGGAATTACAATGTTCTGGCGATTTGATGTCAGACCTTCTTGGTGCATCTTGGCAATATACTGTTAATTTGCAGGTTATACCCTCTCGTGTTGAGGGGAAAGCAGCTTTGCCAAAAAAATCTGCTCAGAATTTAGACAAGCAGCATAAAGTTAATGGCGAAGGGATACAACGCAAGCAAACTAAGTCAAAAATTAAAATTCAATCTAGCCGTTATTCGCCTTCACCCCTTCAGGAATTGACAACAAATGACGCTGGATTAATATCTTCAATTTCTGTAGAAACTATTTCTAGCAAAAGTCGCAGTACTAATATTAGTAAACCGATTTCAACTCCTTCCAGTTCCCCGCCCAAAGCCGATCTCGATGGAGTTGTTAGCGAAAAAATTGTTAGCGAAAAACCTGCTCAAAAACTACGAGAGTCGCTTAAAGCTGCTTCGGATAAGCAAAAAGCTGTTACTAAGACTGCTCCTCAATCTACTGAAAAACGACAAGATTCAGCTAAAACAACATCGGTTGTAAAACCAGCACAAAAGCCTAAATCGTCTCAAAATAAAGCTGTTAGTGCTTCTCCAAAAACACCACAAAAATCATCAGCTAAACAAAATCAAAACGTTAGTGAAGAAACTACCTCAAAACCTCAAGAAAAATCATTAGATACAAACAATCGAACCGTTAGCGAAAAACTAACGAAAAAAGAAAATTTAGCAATAATCGAGCAAACTGCTAGCCCCGTAAGAGTTAAAGGAGAAACAGCAGAACAGATTTTACAGAACTTAATAGAGTTAGCTTTACCGTCTCGCGAACCTTTACTTGCCGATGAAACGATTGAAGATACCTCAACTACGCCACCACTACCATTACAGCTAACTCTAGATCGAGTTAACCATGTCGCAAGTTGGGGAGAAAGCATCATTCTTAATGGATTAGTTGAACTTAAAGAAACAACAAACGTTAAAGAAATTTCTCAAGCCGAAGTACGAATAGAATTGCGATCGCCCCAGAATTCTGAGTTATTACAATCAGTTTGCCAACCCAACCCTAATAAATCACTACCATTTGCGATCGCCTCTTCAATTGATATTCCCCAAAACTGTGCTTCTAAGTTAATTCTGGGAGAGGTTAAACTCTACGGGGCACAAAGTAACGGTATTGTAGAATTATTAGCCAGCCAATCTTTTATAATTACAGCAGATATTAAAGAACTACTGGCTATTACGGTTGCTAATTCTAAATATGAATTAGATAGAAAAGCTAATTCCGATAAAGAATTATCATTAGAAAATACGCCCGAAATCCTAAAACCTGCTGTCTCTCTAGATTTAGAGCTTTTCAATTTAGTAAAAACTGTAAAACCAGAAAAATCCGTAACCGGAATACCATCAAATAAAAAATCTTTACCACCGCGTATAGAACCTCGAAAGCTTCGTAGAAAGGTAACAAGCCATTCGCTTAAATTACCAAATGTCCCTGGTTATCAAGAGAAAATTGATGAATATATTAATAACGGGTACATAGTTTCTGGTTGTGGGGGTACAAGTTTTCCCTACTTACGAAAGTTAAAATCTTTACCAAGTTCTGACATACAAGCTGAATCCGATTATGAAGTTGAGGCAACATACACTAACGTTGCCGATAATCAAAATCTAGCCCCTTCTTCGACTGCTGACAATACCTCTGAAGCTGAATTAGTCGTTGAACATTGGGACGATACTTATGAAGAGCTTAAAGAACCAGTTACCCCCCGTAGCTCTGAATTTATTGTGGAAAAAAATCCAGGAACATCTAATACATCTCCTTTAATTAGGCAGTGGATGCTTTCTCAAGGATATTCTTTACCCGAACCTATTGATGTAGAGTACGAAGACTACGAGATTGAAGCGACTCATCAAGAAATGTCTCAACCAGCTCATAAAATAAAAGCTGAAACTGATGATAAGCAATTGTTGAATCCAGACAAAGAGCAAGTATCTACAAATGTTTCTTCCTCAGTAAATATACAAGCAACACCATCTCCTTATTTATCCATTTCCACTTCTTCTGGATGGGATATCAATCAAATTACAACACCATCAACTCAACTAGCTCAAGAAATTGTAGTAGATGATACAGATATTTTTGCAGATGATATATTAGGAGCGGAAAATTCCCAATCAAATCAACCTATAGAAAAACCGATAGAAACTTCATCGAGTACAGCGCTGACTATAAGTACCCAAAAGATAGAACAGTTGCCAACTCCTCAACTGTACATACCGCGAGGAGAACTCGTAGCGGGTAAATCTCTTAACCTGCGAGTGCGTCTACCAGAAGGAAATTCTCATCTTGCCATAAAATTATGGTTGGAAGATTGTCAGACAAGGATTTTGCTTGATGGTCCCCACTTACTAACTAATTTAACGCCTAACAATAATAATGAATTGGAAGTAATAACTAAACTAAATATTCCTTTCGGATGCATAGAGATTCGCTTGGAAGCGATCGCGATAAATACAGTAACCCAACAGGAAAGTCATAAATTTACTATCCAACGTACTGTCATACCTCCGGATTTACCCAATATTCAATTTGATGCAATTTTAGGGATGTAAAGCTTTCCCAAAAGTATTTGTGTTAAAAATATGTACAATTTTGGCTTATGACGGTGCAATTTGCAGTAAGCTCGTTTTGAATTGTAATCCGATTTAATAGGAGTTTTCATTATGGCTGCTTCTTTTCTGCCATCCATCCTCGTGCCTTTGACTGGTCTTATTTTTCCAGCCGTAACAATGGCATTTTTCTTTTTGTACATCGAACGCGATGACATCGGTTAAATTTAGATTTAAGTAGATAAGCAGGCAGGATACCATCCCACTTGAAGAAACTCTTGTGGTACGGGCATCCTGCCGCTTTTTATTCGATCGAATTTGCGTCGCTAATTATAAAAACCGCCCATCTCCAAAAGACGGGCGGTTTTTAAATACAAATTTCTAATCAAATATTAGAAAAATCGGACTTTATCTAAAAGGTTCAAATTTTTCTTAAATCGAAGAACCTAGTCCAGCGTAGGCACCATAAAAGAAAATACCTACGACAGTAATTACACCTAATCCTGCGACTGTAGCAACAACCCACAGGGGAATTCTTCCGCCTCCAGACATGATATTAACTTGCCTCCATAATCACAACATTGGGTTTCGGTCAATTGAAAATGATTAATTTATTAATTAATCCCAGATCGCTAAACTTAGTTAAAGAAGTAACTGGAAAACAGAATCCCTAGAACAAAAACTAATAGTAGTCCTAGAAAAAGGGATGTCCTGTTTAACTCTACCGGCTGATTATTGCTATTAGTATTTCTTTCCATCAAAAACTCCTAACGTTGAATAAATTGCATCGCCGCGATCGCGCCCAAAAAGAACACGGTTGGCACTGCTAAAGTATGAACCGCCAGCCATCTAACGGTAAAAATTGGATATTGTACTGGTTGGTTGATGTTATCTGAGCTTGTCATAATTCAAAATTACTTTCCAATAAATTCGTCAACTTGATTTTTGGCTTCAAAACGATTGTTTACAAGTGGCACTTCCTGCCTTTCTGGGGTGTAATAGGTATCTGGGCGAGGAGTACCAAATGCATCGTATGCTAATCCGGTACTGACAAACAACCAACCTGCAATAAATAATGCTGGAATGGTGATGCTGTGAATCACCCAGTAGCGAACGCTAGTAATAATGTCTGAAAACGGACGTTCTCCGGTAGTTCCACTCATTTGGTTAATTACCTATCAAATCTTGACTAATGTGTTTATTATCCTACAAAGTTAAGGAAGAGTTACAAGTTGCAACATTTTCTCATAATTGAGGATACAAGTTTACGCCTCATTTAGGCTAAATTTGTGCCCAAATTTATTTTAAGCTTCAGAGGAGTCTGTAGACGATGCAATATCAGGCTGATATTTCAGTAAAAAACCGCGATCTCCGATGATAAATCCTTTATCAGCAGATAAGAAGACGATTTTGTAAAGATTTGTTGCGGTATCTTCTACATCGCGATCTTTTTCCCAGGTTTCTCCTCCGTCGGTGCTGTGGAGTAAGTTGGCGCTACCGCCACTAACCCAAAGTTCGGATGGAGTACGGTAGGCTAAATCGAGCAATCCCCAACTAGTAGATACTTCAGGGTACTGAGCATCTTGCCATTCTTCCAACTTGTTAGGTTCGCTAAATTGTACCTGTCCGCCTCGCGCTAGCATCCACATCTGTCCATCTTGGGCAAAACCCATGTTTTCTACTTTGCGAGAACTATTACGGTTGTGCTGAACCCAAGCATTTTGTCCGGGTTCCCAAGTGGAATAAAAGTTTCCTTTACCAGAAACCGCAATATATTTACCATCTTCGGAACGTTCAATATTGCGTACAACGCCTACAGATTCTGCAACTTGGGCTTTCCAGTTTTTGCCGCCGTCAGTGGTTTTATATATTGCTCCCACGTCAGTAGCCATTTCGGCGCTATCCTTACCCAAAGCCACGATATTTACGGGATTACCGGGTAATTTTTCGCTTAAGGGAAGGCTCGTCCAAGTTTTACCTTCATCTTTGGTGTGCAATAACACCGAAGGTTCCGCAGCTATCCACCCTTCATTTCCGGCAAAATCAATTGCATTAAAACGGTAATTTTCTTCACCTAGCTGCAAAGCTATAGGATTCCAGGTTTCACCACCATCTTTAGTTTCTAAAAGGGTAGCTTTACTACCAACGATAAAACCATGCTTGGGGTCATCGCTAAAAGCAATATCGAATAGCTTGGCATCAGTCGGTAAAGAAATCACTTCCCAAGGGTTGTAACTCATCGAAGGAACGCTACTGCAACCGAAACAAATCAGGGCGATCGCCAGTAAGGATAATATTTGTCTTCCTATTTTCATATTTGGTTAAATTTCTAGAGCGTGAACTTTTGATTAATTGGATTAGTTTTCTTAATTTGTGTATTGAAAGCGAATTGTGGCTCTAGGTGGGTAATGTGCCCACCGTTACAAACATGGCTCCTTATTTTAAGCCATATAGACTTATAAAAAACAAGAAACCAAGAGCCAAGGCTCCAAAAATCAAGATATTTTTTTGACCCGGTGTCAGTTTATTAACACCTAATCCATAACCGAGATTTTCCGAAAAGCCGGAAGCAGTACCGATAGGACCAACGTTTTCAAAAGCTTTCGTTGTAGCCGTACAAACGGGACAGCGCCAAGTTAAGGGTAATTGGGCAAAAGCAGTACCCGAAGGTATGTTATGGCTGTCATCCCCCTTTTCCGGTTCGTAGACGTAACCGCAGGCACGACACTCATAACAGTCTAAATCGGTGTTTTCAACAAGTTGTTCGCTCATGATGGCACACCAGGCAAAGCTTAAATATACGTTAAAAATTATGACATAATTATCAGATATTTCTTTGAAAAGCAAAAAGTAATCAAATAGAATCTGGGTTTGTTTCACAGGTTCTAGAACCGTCAAATCGATATAATGTAAGAATGTATTGTGCGAACCGAAGTCGCACCAATGGAGTAAGTCTTGAAAGACTTCTGCCGTGGAGCCAAGGTAGTACCCGCCCTTTATGGGCATCTTTGGTAACGAGGATGTCTCACAGCTAGAGGGTTAAGTGTCCTATTCCGAATACAAGTCATCTGGATAGGAAAAGGGCTAGGGTAAGGTGTTTATGGTTTTCTGCGTTGAGGCTTCGATATGCTAGTAGGGGTGAAACTCCCGTCAGTAGGAAACTAGTAGGATTCGTATCACTACTAAGACCAAGGCACAGACAAGTAGGCAGCATAAATACGTTTTATTGCTTTAATTTAAGTAATACCACTTCGGAGCAGCGAAGCTAAAGTAAGTGCAATGTATGTGATGAAATCATCAGCATATCAAAGCATTTAGGGGCGTTTTGACTCGTCCCACTCGGATAAATCTCTGGGTGACAGCTAATAAAAATAAAAGTGTAGCGAAGAGGATTTATGAGGTACTGCGGTCTTGGGGTCTCCCCAAGTGGAGCGAGTGCCGTCCCTTTACGGAACAACTTTATTAGAATCTCCTCGACTTTAGTCAGGAGAGAAGTCAAAAAGTTTCTACGTTAATAACGGATTTGTATTTATTGTGTTTGTCCTCTACGGTTACGAATACCTTCTAGGCTTCTTAATAGTGTGCAGCTTGGTACCTGCACTGGCTTTATCTGCTTCCAAACTTTTGCGACCGAGCAGTCGCAATCCCGAACGACGCACCACCTACGAATCCGGCATGGAACCCATTGGTGGAGCCTGGATTCAGTTCAACATTCGCTACTATATGTTTGCGCTGGTGTTCGTGGTCTTTGATGTTGAAACCGTATTCTTATATCCTTGGGCTGTTGCCTTCCATCGTCTGGGTTTGCTCGCGTTTATTGAAGCGCTTGTTTTTATAGGAATTCTCGTAGTTGCCCTAGTGTACGCATGGCGTAAAGGAGCTTTGGAATGGTCTTAGATAATACAAAAGAACGTATTGTTAATCCGGTAGAGCGCCCTAGCGTTACTCAAGAATTATCGGAAAATGTCATTTTAACTACCGTTGATGACCTCTACAACTGGGCGCGGCTTTCTAGCTTGTGGCCGTTGTTATTCGGTACTGCTTGCTGTTTTATTGAATTTGCGGCTTTAATTGGTTCTCGATTTGATTTTGACCGTTTTGGCTTAATCCCTCGTTCTAGTCCCCGTCAAGCCGATTTAATTATCACAGCCGGTACTATCACGATGAAAATGGCACCCCAGTTGGTGCGTCTTTACGAACAAATGCCAGACCCCAAGTATGTTATTGCTATGGGTGCTTGCACGATTACCGGCGGTATGTTCAGCGTCGATTCTCCTACAGCAGTTCGGGGAGTTGATAAACTGATTCCCGTAGACGTTTATTTACCCGGTTGTCCTCCACGTCCGGAAGCGATTATTGACGCGATTATTAAGTTGCGGAAAAAGATTGCTGATGATTCGATGCAAGAGCGAGGTTTAATTAAGCAAACTCACCGCTATTACAGCACTACTCACAGCATGAAGCCTGTGGAAGAAATCCTCACAGGACAATATTTACGCTCCCAAACCCGCGAAGCTCCACCGAAAGAACTAGCGGAAAGCATTGGTATGCCAATACCGCCAGCTTTACTGACTGCTAAAAAGCAAGAGGAGGTAGAACGTGGCTGAAGAATCAAAACCAGAAAAGGTAGAGGAACAGTCCCCCGTAGAAGCGGGTAATGTTTCCAAATGGTTAAGTGAAAACGACTTTGCTCACGAGTCTTTAGCAGCAGACCACAGCGGAGTAGAAATAATTAAGGTAGAGTCGGATTTTCTTCTGCCTATTTGTACTGCTTTATATGCCTACGGATTTAACTATCTCCAGTGTCAATGCGGCATAGATTTAGGTCCGGGAGAGCAATTAGTTAGTATGTATCATTTGGGGAAACTCAGTGATAACGCCGACAGACCCGAAGAAGTACGTGTAAAAGTATTCTTGCCTCGCGAAAATCCTACAGTACCCTCTGTGTATTGGATTTGGAAAACAGCAGACTGGCAAGAGCGCGAGTCTTACGATATGTTCGGTATTACTTACGAAGGGCATCCCAATTTGAAGCGAATTTTAATGCCAGAAGATTGGGTGGGCTATCCCTTACGTAAAGATTACGTTTCCCCTGACTTTTATGAATTGCAGGACGCTTATTAAAGTAAGAAAGCAATTTAAAAGTAATTATTTTACCCCTAGATTTATTCTTGGGGTATTTTTTTGGGCATTGGGCATGGGGGATTGGGCATTGGGCATTGGGCATTGGGCATTGGGCATTGGGCATTGGGCATTGGGCATTGGGCATTGGGCATTGGAGATGGAGAAAAATCAAAAATGAGAAAACAATTTTCAATGTCCCATGCCCCATGCCCGATCTAAAACCCCGCGAGTGGATCTGTTTCGGAAAGGTTCATTTGCGTAGGTATAGATTCTAGATAATTGAGAAAATCGAGTAATTCTTCTTCGGTAAGTAAAGTACGTCCTCTTTTACCGTAAGTGTTAATCAAATATTCTCTTCCTTGCTGTGGAGTCCAACCGAGACGCTCTAGTTCAACATCAGTTTTAGCAATCACGTCTGATAAATCGACGGGTTCGGTCTTTTTCTTCCTTTTTGTTGTTTTCTTAGTGGTTGTTTCAGCTGTACTTTTGTTAATTGGAGTAACGTTACTTGCAGTTGGTTCGGTTTGATTCTCGTCGTCGTCGTCGGGTTGATTATCTTCTATCGGTGCCTCAAACTCTGGCTCGTCATATGTAGGAATCGGTAATGGTGTATCGAATTGACTGTAAAAATCGTTGTCATCTTCAGAAAAAACTTCTGGGGTAGGCGATTCTTCCGTTTGCGTTACTTGAGAAGATACTGCTGGGGTGTTTGATACAGGAGTTTGCGTTACTTGAGAAGATACTGCTGGGGTATTTGATACGGGAGTTTGCGTTACTTCAGTCGGATTAGCGGTGGTATTCGTATGTTCGTTGAGTGTAGTAACTGCGGTTGTTAAAGAACGATTTGACAATACCTGTAAGTTCGGTTGTGAAGTTGCAATTTGCTCTACTTGTTTTTGCTCTACTTTTGTTGCTGCTTCTACGTTCGATTCGCCCTGCATTCCTAAAACCATTAATGCCCGATTTCTGGATCTATCTTCTGCTTCTTCAATAGTTTCAGCTGCCGACATTCCGGTAGCGCGGGTTACGCCTTCTATTTGTACGCTGGAGCGGACAATATATTTACCGTGATAGATTTGTACTAATTCTGAGATTAGGCTACCTGTAGGATACAAGCTCTGGAATTGAGCCAACATAATACTCTTACCAATTTAAGTCTGCTAATGGTGGATAGATGGTTGCTGTTACAAATTTAATTTATATAAACCACAACCAGAAAACCAAAAATATTTGTTATTTGTTACTTGAATGTTACTTAAATTAACTATCAAAGATTTTGGTTTAGGGCAATTTTTCTTCTATCGATCGCCAATGAAGTATCAAAAACCTTGTTACCAGCTTTTAATGTGTTATGGTGTTTACCGATGGTGCCGATCGAGCCTGTTTGATATTATTTTTCGTTACAGAAAAATAGTTCGGGGCTGCACCGCCTGCCTAACTTAACACACCAAGGCTATCGTCGGGGCGTTTTTTTTGGATGTTTATCGATATCCGGAGTTGGATCTGTGTAGTAAACTAGCAGACGGCTGTAGTTCTCAGATCGCTATGGCATCTGCGGGCATTTGTTTTTTACTAGATTCGGCATCTAAGTATGGAAGCATTTATAACAAAGGCTTGCCATAAATAAAATGCGATCTATCCGCAACTCCTGTTAGTGTAGCTTGTTCTTTAGGACTTTCTATAGTGGTTTGTATTTCTTTCTAATAGTAAAGAGAATTTTTCTGAAAAAATCGGATTGTATTACTGCCCCTGTTAAAATAAAAGCCTTAAGACCGAAGTTGCTTAAGTGTTCCGATTGTAGAAAAAGGATAGATATGTAAAGTTATTTTTGGGCTGAATAATAAGTAATTATTAGTAGTATTGCTATCGATGCTATACTAAATACCCAAATTGCTATCCAGAAATATTTTCTGGAAATGCGCTCCTTATCTACAATAATGAAGTAATGGTTCCACCTGACTGCGCGGTTTTGCTGCTGACCTAATTGTTACCGATTCTACATAAGGGGCAGTTCGGTTCGTCAGCAGTTTTTCCGAGTATATTGTTAGAGTTTGGGGGGTTATACCCGTTCGTTTGAACAATTGAATGTGAACTAGTTTACCGCAGACCGATAAACGGAAAATTAGTAAGTCAATGGGTTCAAAGGTAGCCGATTAATAACTTCGCTGCTCGTAACTGATTTAGGCGGAGTAATAATTATTTCAGGCGTGCTTCGGATTGGTAATAATGTTGGATCTTTTTGCCAACAAACTCTCTCGATAATTGTGTAATTCCTTCCACAGGGGCGGGTAATTCGTTTCTGACAGGACTTCTTTGCATGTGGTAAGGATATACGCAATTTGTTGAACCAATTAAAAAAAAACGATGTTTTGACCTCTATGTCGGTTCAGTGCATGGAATTTTCAATCGCTACACTCCTTGCCAATTTTACTGATGATAAATTGGTAGCTCGTAAACTTCTGGAAAAAAAACTTGGTTGTGAAGATGATGACAGTATACAAAAACTGGAAATTGCCTTAGATGTTTTAGAAAAAATCGGAATTTTGGCAAAAGAACGGGGTAAGTACCGTCGTATCTCGGAAGATTCCTTAATCGAAGCTAAACTCCGGTGTTCTTCTAAAGGCTTTTGCTTTGCGATTCAAGATATAGAAGCTGCTGAAGATATTTATATCCGGGAAAGCCATTTAAGCAATGCTTGGAATGGCGATCGCGTTTTAGTAAGAGTTCTTAAAGAAGGTAGTCGCAGGCGTTCTCCAGAAGGTGAAGTCAAGCTGGTTTTAGAACGTTCTAATCATACTTTGTTAGCGCGAATTAAGCAGATTGAGGGAGGTTTCCGCGCCGTACCTTTAGACGATCGACTGCTTTTTGAACTCAAATTACGAGAGAATGATGTCACTTTAGATAATGCAATCGATCATCTGGCTCACGTACAAGTACTGCGATATCCGCTGGCTCAATATCCACCTTTGGGTAAAGTAGTACAAATCCTCGGTAGCGATGCGGAAGCTGCTGCTGATATCGATTTAGTTACCTGCAAACACGATCTTTCCCGTACTTTCTCGGATAATGTCGAAGATGCAGCCGCTAAATTGCCTAAAAGGATACTCAAAGCTGACCGTAAAAATAGACTTGACTTAACATCCAAGTTTACTATTTGCATCGGGGCTAACCCGGATTCGTCAAAAGTTAGAGAAAATGCGATCTCCTTGGAGGAAACTGAAGAAGGAAATTGGTTGCTAGGTTTCCATATCGCCGATGTTTCCCATTACGTATTGCCAGATGAAGCCTTGGATCGCGAAGCTTTGAAGCGGGGAAGAAGCGTTTATTTAGGAAATCTCGTATTGCCAATGCTACCGGATGCTGTGGCGGCGAGAAGTTCCTTAGTTACCGGGAGCGATCGTTTGGCGATTTCTTTTCTGATTACTTTAGATGGGGAAACCGGGGTTGTTTTGGACTGGGAAATTCAACCCAGCGTAGTTAATGTTGATACAGATTTAAACCAAAAACAAGCTTTGGGAGTCCTTGCGGGTGAAACAAAAGAATCTCCTGACGTAGTAGAAATGCTGCAACAGTTGCAAGCTTTAGCAATAGTTCTCAAAGAGCAACGTTTAGCTAGAGGTAGTTTGCAGTTAAATCTGCCCGTTCTACAAAACCCCTTCTACGACGAAGGCGCAAGCGGGTGCGTTACCCAAACCGATTCGCCAGTTAGTTCTTTGTTAACGGAATTAGTACTGTTAACAAATCAATTAATGGCAATTCATTTGAATGCTTTGGCTATTCCTGCCATCTGGCGGGTTCAAGGCGCACCCGATCCAGACGACGTTCAGGAAATGCTCAAATTAGCAATTAATTTAGGTGTTGAACTAGCGTTACCGGATGATATTGAGATTCAACCTTTAGATTATCAACATTTAACTAAAGTGTTTGCAGAATCTGCTTCCGAACAAGTTCTGACTTATTTGTTGCAAGACACTCTTAAACCTCCTACTTACACCACTAATCAAGGAGGACATTTTGGTTTAGCCTTGCCAGATGGTTACGTTCATTGCACCTCTCCCTTGCGACGCTATCCCGATTTATTGATGCAAAGGGTATATTATGCCTTAATCGAAAACGGACGCGATCGCCGCAATACTAGGGTGAAAGAACGGGTAAATTTACGCTCGAGTAATTCTCACGGTGAAATTAACTGGAACGTCTTACCTCCGGAGTTACAGCAAGAACTACAAACCGATTTGACAAGGGTAATTACCCAAATCAACGATCGCGAAAAGGAAGTCCAAGAAGCTGAAGCCGATTTAGAAGGGCTTAAAAGAGCCGCTTTAATGAAGCAGCGGATTGGCGAAGTCTTCAGTGGTGTAATTACTGGTGTTCAATCATACGGCTTTTTCGTAGAAATTGAGGTCCCAACACCAGAAACCGAAGATATTAGCAACATACCTTTGCGTGTAGAAGGGCTGGTACACGTTAGTTCTCTCAAAGATGATTGGTACGAGTATCGCGCTCGACAGCAAGCTTTATTTGGTCGTAAAAATCGCGCATCTTATCGACTGGGCGATCGTGTATCCGTGCAGGTTAAGAGTGTAGATTATTACCGCCAGCAAATTGATTTAGTAACTGTAGGTAGCGATGGTTCATCTAACGATCGCGACTCGGATTCTAGCAGCTACTATGTACCGCATCATTACGAATCAGAAGATTTAGAAGACTATGAAGAGGAATAATTTGTAGTCTTTAAATCGCTTTTTAAGAGTTAGGAGCATAGGAGTTAGGAATTGAGAATTACCTACTCCTTACTCCCTACTCCCTTATTTACAACTTATACAAACAAGTGTCCAATAACGCTAAGCCATTAATATTAGGTGTCTCAGGGGCATCAGGTTTGATTTACGCCGTTCGCGCCCTCAAGTTTTTATTAGAAGCAGAATATGCGATCGAATTAGTAGCATCTAGATCCAGCTTTATGGTTTGGCAATCCGAGCAAAGTACTCCCATGCCATCAGAGCCAAAGGCGCAAGAGCAATTTTGGCGGCAGCAAGCTGGAGTGGAAGTAGCCGGGTTACTGCGCTGTCATCCTTGGGGTGATGTCGGAGCAAACATTGCTAGCGGTTCGTTTCGTACTTTGGGAATGATTATTATGCCGTGCAGTATGAGTACTGTAGCCAAGTTAGCTAACGGCTTGAGTTCCGATTTATTAGAAAGGGCTGCCGACGTTCAACTTAAAGAAGGGCGAAAGCTGATTGTCGTACCCCGCGAAACACCTTTTAGCTTGATTCACCTGCGTAATTTAGTTAGTTTAGCAGAGGCTGGAGCCAGAATAGTTCCCGCAATTCCTGCTTGGTATCACAATCCCCAAACGGTGGAGGATTTAGTTGATTTTGTTGTCGCTCGTAGTTTAGATCAATTTGATATTGATTGTGTCCCTATTAAACGCTGGTCCGGTCGTGAATAGATAATTAAATTGGTTATAGAGTAGGAAATATAAAGTTAATTGGGATTCTGCCTCGTGGGAAACGATAAATCAAAGCTTTTATGTTTCAAGTTTTAATTTAAAGTGATACTAATTTTTCATACTTATTTTAATTCCTATGACTGTATTTCGCTTGATTCTCTTAGTAGCAGTATTAGGAGGACTTACGCTATTATTAGCGCAAAATTGGTCTCCTGCTATACCGTTAGTTTTCTTGGGCTTGCGGAGTAAACCACTTAGTTTAGCTATATGGATGCTGTTTGCTACTGCTGCTGGTGTTTTCACTTCTTTATTAATTAGCGGCTTACTTCAACTATCAAGCCGTTATGTTAAGCCGAAGCGTACATCATATCCGCCTTCCGATTCACCCCGTGTTAACAAAAGAACTCCACAAGAAAACGTATTTACACAAAGAAAAACAACAACACCACCAGCAAATAAGGTACAAATACCTTCGGAATATGAAAATACTCAAGATGATGATTGGGATTTAGATAAAAACGCTAGTGATGATTGGGAATTTGAAGAAAGGGTGCAACAAAGAGAATATACTGCGGCTGATTCTCGTCAATATACAAAAATTCAAGATGACAGAGACTACGAAGATTTTCGGGAACCAGAAAACGATCGTAAATCCGCTGATTCTTCTTATTCCTACGATAAAACCGATCTAAAAAATTCTGGTGTAGGAAAAACAGAATCAGTATATGATGCCGATTATCGCGTGATTGTACCGCCAAACAATCCATCAACAACTCCAAATACCTCGAATAACTCAGATATTAAAGAGAATGATGATGACGATTGGGGGTTTTACGACGAGGATTTTGATGGTGATGATAAACCTTCACCGCGATAATAAATAAGTCTGTCAAAATTTGCGAGTATTCTACTTAATCTCACAGCGTTCGCGGGATTCTTGTTTGACTCTACCATTCATGGCTGCTTCTTGGAGAACCACGAAAGCGTTAAAATCTTCCGATTCATACTGAGTTGTCAACAATCGACGTAGTTGATTTTCTGCTTCTACACTCAAATAACCAGTTGCTAAAGCTTGTTGAACTACATCACGAATTCTAGTCATGTTAAAGCCTCCGCCCTACTATATTTATTTATTAGAGCTTTTTTAGATAAAATATGCAGCGGTTAAAAATTTTACGGATATGGGGATCGATAAAACCGTTTTCTTGAGATAATAAAAAATCGAACTCATTTCAAACACCATTAAAATTTACTAGCTGTGAAATTAACTTAACTTTTCGAGGCATCTAGCAAGATTATCTAAAAACTAAGCCAGAATGCTTGACAAAAGAGCAACTATTACCTTCGAGTAAAAACTACTACTGTTTAACCTGCCTTCCTAGACCTTGTTTTGTTGACTTACATTAATTGCATAAAGTTTCAAAAAACTTTTATTAAGTTTCCGTTAAGTTCAAACATACCGAAGTTAATACCAAAAAGTCACCTAACGACTGTTATTAAATTCGTTATAAATTCATTTTTATTTATTCTGGCTTTAAAGAAAAATACCTAGAACAAAAGTTAAAATAAGCCGTATTCCAGTTTAAATAAATCAGTAAAAATAATGAATACAAGTAGTCATCGAAAGTTAGAAGAGGAATTTATTGAAGCGAAAAACAATTGGGACTTAGAAAAGTTATACATTGATTTAGCATCTGCAAAAGGAAAAGCTTTAACACCCGTAGAAAAAAAGTTTCTCCGAGGTTTGCTATGCGGTTTTAGTCCGGCGGAAATAGCAAGTAAAGTTTATAAAACCCGTAGTAGCAGTACAGTTAGAGTTTATCTTTCTAATGGACTATATAAGTATATAGAAGAAATGTTAAGTAAACTAGCCTCGGACTCTGTTAAGGTAAAAAATTGGAGTCGCGTAACTCAATTGCTAGAAAAAGCTGGGTATAAAAAAGCTTGGCTGCAAATTCAATCAGTAACCTCTACTAGAAAAAAAACAACCGAATTACCTAACATGAAATCTACTCCCATGCAAGATTGGGGAGAAGCTATAGATGCAACCATATTTTATGGAAGAACAAGCGAACTAACTCAAGTTCAAAACTGGCTTTTGCAAGAGCAAGTACGTTTGGTAGTGCTTTTAGGCATGGGTGGAATTGGTAAAACTGCTTTTTCGGTAAAGTTAGCAGAACTTGTTAAAGATGACTTTGACTATATTATCTGGCGTTCCTTACGGTTTGCTCCATCTCCCAAGCTAATTTTTAATCAAATTTTAGAAATTTTATCCCCACAAACCCTTACTAATACAAAAAGCGTTTCTAGCAGCATTTCTCAACTAGTAAATTGTTTGCGATCGACTCGTTGTTTAATTATCTTTGACCATCTTGATTCAGTTTTATACAGTGAATCAAGCTACAATACGGAAAATTATTCAGGGGTACTAGCAAGTAACGGCAATATAATTGGTAATTCAAGTATAGATTTACCGCAAATTCAATATCTACCCGGTTATGAAGGCTTTGGGGAGTTTATTCAACGATTGGGAGAGTCTCAACATCAAAGTTGTTTGCTGTTAACTAGTCGAGAGAAACCACAAGAAATTGCTGCTCTTGAAGGAGAAACTTTACCCACTCGCTCCTTGAAATTAACCGGGTTAAATGAGCTACAGAGTCAAGAAATACTTAAATCAAAAGGATTCGCTGCCGTCAAAGAAGAAGAATCGAAACAAATAATGCAGCGATATGCGGGAAATCCTTTATTTATCAAATTAGTTGCTACCGCGATTCATGAGTTGTTTGCTGGGAAGATAGACGAATTTCTTCAACAGGAAACCGTAGTCTTTGGAGATATTCGCTCTTGTTTAGATGAGCAATTTAACCGTTTATCTGTTTTAGAAAAGCAGATTATGTACTTGCTAGCTCTCGATAGTGATTTTGATTTACAGAAATTGCAAAAAAAATTGATGTTAAGGGTATCGCAGCGATTAATACTTGAAGCCGTAGAGTTATTACAAAGGCGCTGTTTGATCGAAAGACAAGCATCTAGTTTTTCCCAAACCCCGGTTTTAAGGGAGTATCTGATTGAAAAGCTGATTGAAGAAAATTTAAAATTCAGCCAAGATGAAGCAAGTTCGTTGTTATTTGCTCATACAATTTTTGAGGAGCAACTGAAAAACCATCTGAAAGTAAGTCGCTTAAATGGCGAGATTTAAAGTAGTCTAAATTAGGTAAAATCTTCTTTCTTTGCTCTCGTGAACAACTTATTACAAGGAATTAATCTCTATTTAATTGGCATGATGGGCGCTGGTAAAACTACAGTAGGGCGCTTGCTAGCCAGCGAACTTGGATATGGGTTTGTAGATACCGATGAAGTTATTACTGCATCTGCCAAGCGAAGTATCAATCAAATATTTGCTACTGAGGGAGAAACTGAATTTCGCCGATTAGAAAGTGAAGTTCTCTCCCAAGTTAGCGCTTATACAAAGTTAACTGTCGCAACTGGGGGAGGTATTATTTTAAAGCGTGAGAACTGGAGTTACCTGCATCACGGGTTGATTGTCTGGTTGGATGCAACGCCGGAGTTGTTATATAACCGTTTAAAAGAAGATACTACAAGACCATTATTACAAGATAGCGATCCATTATTAAAAATACGTAATATTTTGCAAGAAAGAGAATCACTTTATGCTTTAGCTGATTTAAGAATAACTCTTCAAGAAGGGGAAACCCCCGAAGAACTTGCTAATCGAGTAATTGCACAGATTCCCAGCGTTTTAAAAAATCCTGTAGTAAGGAGTAGGGAGTAGGGAGTAGGGAGTTGGGAGTGGGGAGTGGGGAGTAGGGAGTAGGGAGTAGGGAGTAGGGAGTAGGGAGTAGGGAGTAGGGAGTTGGGAGTTGGTTGGCTTCACGGCGCAGCAAGAGGTATGGTTTTTGACAAATAATAATTAATTGCGATCGCCATCCAACGCCAGTTTTCGTATCTAATCCAACCTACAAATCTTTACTGAAAATCAACAGCTATTGTATCGCAACACCAAACTCTTCTAAACTATCATGATGCGGATTTAACAATAAAACGTTGCTTATGATGGTTAACGATACTGAATATATTCACCAGGATGCAGCTAGTAGGGTAAAAGTTTTAAGTGAAGCACTACCTTATATACAACAATTTGCTGGTAGAACCGTGGTAGTAAAATACGGTGGTGCAGCAATGAAGGATAGCAATCTTAAAGATAAAGTTATCCGCGATGTTGTTTTTTTATCCTGTGTAGGCTTGCGACCAATTTTAGTACATGGTGGCGGACCGGAAATTAATACTTGGCTTGGTAAAATCGGGATTCAACCGCAGTTTAAAGATGGTTTGCGAGTTACCGATGCTCCGACGATGGATGTGGTAGAAATGGTGTTGGTCGGTAGAGTTAATAAAGAAATAGTTGCCAAAATAAATCAAGCTGGTGGAAAAGCGGTGGGTTTATGCGGTAAGGATGGTAACTTAATTAAAGCTCGTCACCAAGGTCAAGACGATATGGGCTTTGTGGGAGAAGTTAGCTCTGTAAATACCGAAATTTTAGGAACTTTGGTAGAAAATGGCTATATTCCTGTAGTATCTAGTGTCGCTGCCGACGATACGGGACAAGCTTATAATATTAATGCCGATACCGTAGCTGGTGAATTAGCTGCTGCATTAGGTGCAGAAAAGTTAATTTTGCTTACCGATACGCGAGGTATTTTAGAAAATTATCAAGATTCTTCTACCTTAATTCCAAAAGTAGACATTAAAGAAGCTCGCGAATTGATTTCAAAGGGTATAGTTGCCGGAGGTATGATACCCAAAGTCACCTGTTGCGTGCGTTCCCTTGCTCAGGGAGTACGAGCCGCGCATATTATTGATGGTCGCATTCCCCACGCTCTTTTACTAGAAATATTTACCGATGGTGGTATCGGCACAATGATTCTTGGTTCTCAGTTTGGGTAAAGTATTGCTAGGTTTTGTAGGTTGGGTTAGACACGTTTAGGAATTTGCAGTTGAAAAAAATTATATTAATCGTGTCGTAACCCAACATCAATATTTTAAGGAGATAATAAATATTTTTTGTCAGACAGTAGGTTGGGTTAGACACGTTTAGGAATTTGAACTTTTAACGAAAATTTATATTAATCGTGTCGTAACCCAACATCAGTATTTTAAGGAGATAAGTAGGTTGGCGTTGAAAATTGTAATGCCGGACAAGCGAGTAGGAGTAAGGCTTTTAGCCCAACTTAAATTTTGTTACATAGTTCGGTTTATTTGTACCAACTTACTTAATAAATATTTTTGTCAGTATTTGAATATGCAAAGTTATCCGCTAAATATAATGTTGGGTTACGGCAGAATTTAATCCTCTGCATTTATACGCGATATTGATTGTCTGCCTAACCCAACCTACTAACTGTTAGTCAATATAATGTTGGGTTAGGGCAGAATTTAATCCTCTGTATTTATACGCGATATTGATTGTCTGCCTAACCCAACCTACTAACTCTTTCAACTTTACCAAGACCAGGGAGAATTAATAATAATCCGCGAAGCTGGTTGACGATAATATCGTTGTCGCGAATTCCGATAATATCTACGGTTTCGGGAATCTTTGTAAATTGTGGGATTAACTAAAACCGGATTTACTAAAATAGAGTTATATTTTCTGCTTGGATAAGGCTGGGAAAAATAACGAGGTGTAGGTGTATGTCCCGTTGCGGGATTTACGGGTACTGGTGTAGGAATGGGACTACCATAAATAAAGTTTCCTACAGTTGGATTTTGATTTCCTCCGTAATAAGGAGTATTGCCATTGATAATTATTACCGATTGAGCAGAGGCTGGCGCGGTTATTGCACCTACTAAAACAGCAGCACCAAAACTCAAAAAATGTTGCGAAGAAGCGTTCTTAAACATAATACTTGTCCTAACTAGCCATTGAGGGTTAGGTGAATCTAACTATTTAAAATTTTAAAGTTTTTCTCCAAGAAAATACCTACCTTCACAAAATATTCTCAAAATGTGGCTTTAAACGGCAAAATGAAAATTAGTGGTTATTTATATTTGAAAAGTGAGTTCTGAAATAGAAACAGCCGCGCAGCGTTACCGTAATGGAAAAGCTGCTTTTGAAAATGGGAAATACAGCCAAGCAGTTGAGGAATTGGAAAAAGCTTGTGCTTTGTTGGCGCGTAATACGAGCCTTGGGGGTGAGGTGCAAATTTGGTTAGCAACAGCTTACGAAGCCGCTGGGCGCAATACTGAAGCGATCGCCCTTTGCGAACAACTCAAAAACCATCCTTATCCCGATACCAGCACAGAAGCCAAGCGATTGCAATATATTCTCAAAGCACCTAAATTGGAACGTCCCAAAGAATGGATGACTGAAATACCCGATTTAGGAACTATATCTGATAATGAAAGTAAAATTCGTTTGGCTGCGACTCCTAAAAAACGTGTAGCGCCATCAGAAGAAGAAATGGAAATTATTGACCTAAGTCAGGTAAATACTCAAGATAATCGCTTTATCTGGCTGGCGTTAATAATAATTGCTATGACTTTAGGTAGCTTAATTTGGTTAAGTTTTTAAACGAAACGGAGCCATAGTGCCACTAACAATTACAAAATCTGAAAGTCTATCTAATTTTACAATTATGTCACGATTTAGCCATCATTATACGAAACCGATAACAAAGCGATTAGCCAAAAGCTTTTTTAAACGAATACGGCTTGTATGCCTTTTGTTACTAGCATCGCTGTTGCTTTCTGGTTGCGTAGACTATGACTTAGGAGTAAATTTAAACAGCGCTAATAACGGAAAATTCGTACAGCATATTAAATTAGGAGAAAAACTTACAAGTTTTAGCGGCGATTCCGTTTACGAATGGTTAGACAGCATCGAAAGACGGGCTAAAGAATTAGAAGGAAAAGCAAAACGAATTTCCCCAGAAGAAGTAATTGTGACAATTCCCTTCAGTAATGGTCGGGAATTACAAAGAAAATACAACACATTTTTTAATTCCAAAAATCAGCCAAAATCCGGCTCTACAAAAGCAAATTCAGAAACAGAACTACCAAAAATAGAATCGAACTTGCGTTTAAAGCAGAACAATTTTTTACTGTTAGTACGTAATCGGTTAATTTATGATTTAGACTTACGTTCTTTGGCTTTAATTTCCAGTAAAGGTAACGTTTTAACTAACGCTGGCTCAATTATCGATTTAGAATTCAGTTTGAACACTCCGTGGGGTGCATCCAGCATTCAAGAAACCGAAGATGCGATCGAACCGCTTGATAACAATAAGCAACTTTCATGGAAAATCAAACCCGGACAGCTAAATCATATTGAAGCTGTTTTCTGGCTTCCCAGTCCAATTGGTATTGGTACTTTACTAATTGTGCTGTTTACTATACTCGGAATTTACCTAAGATACAGCTTTATGCCAGATCCGCGAATTCAATTTCCAGTCACCAGTAATCAGTGACCAGTTTTTTTAATATTCCCACCACATTAATGTTGATGGGTTGTAGAGACGTAGCACTGCTACGTCTCCCAAAGTATACCGAAAAAACGAACCAGTCAAAACTTTTGAAAAAGACCACCAATCACTACTAACCGATCGCTGAAAATTGTTGCCAATTAGAAAAATAAGTGTTAAGAATACGTAATTTATGATACGCGGGTAGTATCTGCTATCAAAACCATTAGATTGAGCGGCTGTGAAAAAAAGGCTTGTATTAGTATTCACCTTTGTAGCGATTAACTTGGGTTCGGGATGTTCTCAAGTACCAACATCTGATTCAACGCGAACTCAGACACCAATAATTCTTGCTGCACCATTGGAATCAGAAAAACAAAAGCCAGAGACTCCCGTTGAGGAGGTGTTGGAAAACCTGGATATGGTTGATAAAAGCTTCAACAGGATAGTTTTCTTTCTGGCAAAAGTGCTGATAATTTTACTTAGTCTTATTGTTATCCACAGAATTATCTTACTGATTACTCTTCGCACATCTCAGTTAGTTATTGATAATTTTACTAATGCTTCTGGTGCGGAAGGAATGGAGTTTGTTTTACCAGGTTTGAGTCAGTTGGGACGTGAAAGACTGGTGCGCGATATGAAGGGGGTTCACCAGCGTCTTAAACAACATATTAATAGTAGTGGGCTGCGGAATTATCGTCTTCCTGATAAGTTACCGCTACCGCAAGCAACTCCGGATGAAAGACTTTCTAGCTTGGTAGCTTCGTTAAATGAATTTACGCCGGATCAAATAGATCCTTTTGTAAGTCTGCTCAAAATTGTATTTCCACCTTATGGTACGAAAGTTACTAGCATTTTACAAAGCCAAGGTGAAGATTATCGCAGACTGGGAATAACCTTTGAAATTACCGATATTGAAGGTCGTGTTGCTTCTAAGCTTTATACTATTTGGGAAGAAACAGCTACGGAAACAGTAACTGATACGGTAATTAAAACAGTAGCTAAAACGGCTCAAACAATAACCGATGAAGAAGTTGAGTTACCGATGGTTGAAACATATCCGGAACTAAAAGATCGCTTTCGGTTGTTATTGAAACCTGCGACTCGATGGTTAGCGCTGGAACTTTCGAGAAGGGAAATGTTAGCTCACGTACCTTGGTATTATTTAGGCAATTGGTGTAAACGCTATCAATCACAAATACATAATTTTTTCGGTGTAATTAATTATGCCAGCGCTCCAACTCATGGCAGCTTTTTTTACCAATTAGCGATTGAAGATTTGGAAGCAGCGATAGAATTTGACCCTAACTGGTATCAACCTTACGAAAATTTAGGCGATACTTACAGCACTCAAGGAAGAGAGTTTCAGGAAAATAGAAGAGTTAATCTTCAGCGACAAGCGATTTTACAATACGAAAAAGCACTCGCCAGATGTGAAGATGAGACTGTAAGACGAAGAATTAAAGTTGGTAAAGCAATGGCGCAATTACTAACAAAAGACGAAACTGAAGTCAAAGAAGCCCAAACAGAAATACAGCTATTAGAGAAACAATGGAATGCAGAATCCGATCTAAGTTCTCGATTTTTATATAACTTGGCTTCCTGGTATGCAATCTTTACCGCGCAAAATAACTACGACGAACAAACAAAGCAAAAAGCTCGCCGCTACTTAGTTTACGCTTTGCTGCGAGATCGCGATCGCAATTTGTGGGAATGGGCTAGTAGAGATCCAGATTTCCAAGCTATTCGTGAAAGGTTTACTGATTTGCAATTTGTACTGATGAAGAAATTAAATGAGGTTGCTGAATTACCTGAAATCACGGGGGAAAGATTTGCAAAGTATTCAGGAGAAATCCTTAAAGAAGTGAACTGGATTTAATTTTTAATTTAATTCTCGATCTAATTCTTAATTTAATTAAATATAGGAACGAATTGCAATGTCGAAGAAAAAAGCCAAAAAATTCCCAATCAAAATTAAAACTTTAAGTAACAAACCTCAAGAAGAAGAAAGTAAAGCTTCTGAACCCGATCTTAAAGTAGAAAACCAAAGCTGCGATGAAATTACTTCAGAAAACAAACCCGGTATAACGGTAATTACAACCGAAATTTCTACCCATCCGAAAATTGTGGGAGGAATACCACCGTGGGATGATGATGATGATGATTCCCAGCAGGATGATAAATCTAAACCTCCAACAATCACGGCAGAAATACCTTCTGAGTTAGAAAAATTCGATCTCTCACCCAGAGCAACAGGTGAAATTCCTCCTTGGGATGACGAGGAAGAAAGTAAGTAAGAATTATGATCTCAGATATTTTTAAGGGCGCGGCGTTTGTCGTGTCCTTTGTTTTGTGGGTTGATTTGTTGGGTGGGGAATTAATTTTAGGTGGGGAATTAATTACCTGGCGAATATAATTCACGGCTACACAGGCAAAACCCGCCTGCGCGGGTTATGATTTATCGTCTATGTTTTTATTATTTTAAAAATCAAAACCTTTTATACATGAGTATATCAATCGTTTCTATTTCTACAAATCTCTTTAATTTAAAGCTTTGATATATTTATTGTTGTTCGTATAAAAATAAAGGATTAATAGATATGCCCATCCCACAAGAGTATATTTGATTAACTAACCCACGCAGGTGGGTTTTGCCTGTGTAGATGCGGTTTCAACCGCCGGATAAATTATAAAATCAAACTCCACAAACAACCTCTAAGGCGACAACCGTTCAATCTTCCAACTATCATCATAATTTCTTGTATAAACCAAACGGTCGTGAAGACGGCTCGATCGCCCTTGCCAAAATTCAATTTCTGTTGGTATAACTCGAATTCCACCCCAATGAGAAGGGCGGGGTACTTCTCGATCTTGATATTTTTCTTTTAATTCTTCTAAGTGTTTTTCAAGCACTTCTCGATTTTCGATTACTTCACTTTGATTTGATGCCCAAGCACCCAAACGACTGCTAAAAGGACGACTGTAGAAATACTTATCTGACTCAGTATCGGCAACTTTTTCTACGTGCCCGCTAATCCTTATTTGACGTTGCAGATCAGCCCACCAAAATACTAAAGCAGCCTGGGGATTTTCTGCTAATTCTTGTGCTTTTTGACTGTTGTAGTTGGTATAAAAGACAAAACCGCGATCGTCAAAATCTTTCAACAGCACCATTCTTGCTGATGGTTTACCATCTGTAGTAGTAGTCGCCACCGTCATAGCATTTGGTTCTAAAATATCGGAACTCAACGCTTGGTCAAACCATTCCTTAAATTGTGTAAAAGGATTAGAATTAACCTCGGTTTCGCTTAAGCCCTGTAAAGTGTAATCTTGACGAAGGTCAGCTATAGTTTTATCCATTACAATTGTTTGATTGAGAAATTATATAAATAATAGAAATAAAAAAATTTATGCGGATGCGCCGTTGGGCTTCCCTAAAAAACTTATTAGTATATGGTTTGAGCGCCCCGATTATAGCCCTTAACGTTGGGCTGCTGACTTTACTTTTTCATTACTTTCGGCATCCACTCACCATTTTAAGTATTGCAGCAATCCTCGCTTTTTTGCTCAACTATCCGGTTAAATTTTTAGAACGCGCTCGTATTTCGCGTGAATGGGCGGTAGCTCTAGTCTTGCTGCTGACTTTAACCCTTGTGATTATTATCGGTATTACTCTCGTACCGCTTGTTATAAATCAAACTATCCAGCTTACCGATAAAATTCCCGATTGGTTAAACAGCTTTCAAAGCCAACTAGAACAATTGGAAACTGTAGCTAAAAGCCGACGCTTACCGCTAATCAACCTAAAGATATTAGCCAATCAAACTAACGCCAGTATTGAAAACTTGCTCAAGGAATTACCACTTGGTGCTGTGGGATTTGCGGGAACCCTTGTATCAACGTTAGTCAATACTGTCTTAATAGTAGTGCTAGCCTTTTATATGCTTTTGTATGGCGATCGCGTCTGGTATGGGTTGCTAAATCTCTTACCTGAAAAAATCCGAGTTCCTTTAAATAAATCATTACTGCTGAATTTCCACAACTTTTTTCTCAGCCAATTTTTACTAGCATTGTTTATGGTGGCGAGTCTGACACCAATTTTTTTAGTTATTAGAATCCCGTTTGCTTTTTTATTCGCTGTAGTCATCGGCATATCCCAACTTATCCCCTTTCTTGGAGCGACTTTAGGCATTGGTTTTGTCACCATACTGCTGCTACTACAAGATTGGTGGTTAGCAACTCAAGTAGCATTCTTATCAATTTTGATGCAGCAAGTTAAAGATAATCTGTTAGCACCCAAATTATTAGGAAACTTCACCGGACTAAATCCCATCTGGATTTTTGTTGTTATTTTAATGGGCTTCGAGATTGCAGGATTATTAGGAACTTTAGTCGCGATTCCCATCGCTGGTACTATCAAAGGCACCTTTGACGCACTCAAAAAAGAAAATTCTATAACAGTGAACGGTGAATAGTTAACAGTTATCAGCTACCAGTTACCTGTAAACTGGATATTTTTTAATTTGGAAGTACCTTAACTGAAAATTAGTAGTATTTAATACTGGTTATCGGAATTGATTATAAGTAGTCTAAAGAGGGATGTGTTTGACCAAATAGGAAGTATATGCGATCGAACAATGCTAATTAAGAAAAGTTAAAGACAGTTTAATTAAAAATTATGTAATTGATTTTAATGTAGCTTTTTTAACCTAAATTCAGTATAGCGATCGTAATTAAAATCTTATTTTTTAGTACGGGAAGGTATAAAAATATCGTGATATACTTTCTTGAGCCATTGCGGTCTTGAGGTTTCCCCAAGTAGAGCAAATGGCATGGTGAATTTTATTCTTATACTCTATTAGTTGTAGATGTGTAACAACTGCATTGCTAAAAATGCTTTTTTATCAAAGTTACACAGTTAATAATTTGCATTCGTGGCGGGTAACGATCGCAAAGACCGAGCAAAAATAGGCACAAATGATTACTTAAGTGGATATCTAATGAGACAAGTAAATTTTGCGATAATTTTTATTTTTTGTTTAGCTTTCGCTTTATTCAGTATTGAAAATACGGAATTAGGAACGATTCATTTAATTCCAGGCATGGAAGTACAAGCACCAATTTCAGTTGAGTTGCTTATAGCATTAGGATTGGGTGGAGTTTTGGCTTGGTTATTTAGCGTTTGGACTCACTTAGAAAGATTATTATGGTCAAGTCCAAAGGTTCGTCAAAAAAATGCCCGTATTGAAGAATTAGAATGCAAGATTCAAGAGTACCAAGCGGAAATTAATTCCTTGAAACCATTACTACCTTTCTCTAATAATTCATCGCAAGAAGCGCAAAATGCTTGATGGGAGATGGGGGGATGGGGAAGAGGGGACAAGGGGACAAGGGGAAATTAACTCTTAACTCACTACTCACTACTTACTACTCCTAACTATTCCCAATGCCCAATCCCCAATGCCCAATTCCGAATTTTTAATTCTGCCCTTTCGCAAAATTTTTAGTATTTGTCGATGGATGCCACTCAGCTTTTAGAAACAATTACCCAACTTATTTATCAAGCCGAACGAGGAGAAATTGACCCTTGGGATGTGCAGGTAGTTGAGGTGATAGATCGTTATATAGAACTCATGGCACCTGAGAAAAGGAGGAAGGGGTATGAGACGGATTTATCTCAATCGGGACAAGCATTTTTATCGGCTTCCATGTTGGTTTTATTTAAAGCCAATACTTTGATGGAACTGCAATCGGCAGAAGATGAAATAGATGCTTATGCAGAAGATGAACTGCTTGATGGTGAAGATGGGTTGAACGAGCGTGTGGCTAGACTGCCTTTGGAGAAACAGTTGCGGCGACGACGTTCTGCTATGCCTCCACCGGCGCGTCGCGTTAGTTTGCAAGAGTTAATCGATCAGTTGCAGGTAATGGCGAATCAGCTGCAACTGGTGGAAAGAACCAGTAAACCTCTGGCGAAAAAACGCGAACCTAGTGTTAGAACTCTAAAGGCAGCATTAGAATTAGCACATCAAGAAAATCTTACGGAAGTAGCTGGGGAGTTGGAACAAGTTTTGCAAACCAAAGCGGCGGAACTGCATTTGGGGCAAAGCTGGATGAATTTAGAACAGTTAGTAGAATGGTGGTCGCAAACTAAGTCTGTATCCGATTTAGCCAAAAACCATTGCGAGGGTGAAAATGCTCATACAGTGAGTGTATTCTGGGCGCTGCTACTGCTTTCGGCTCAATCAAAGGTAGAGTTGTATCAAGAGGAATTTTATCAGGAAGTAAAAATCCGCTTGCTTGCAGAATCCACTAATAACACCATGTCTCAAGCAGCAAGTTAATTTTATAAGAACTATCTTTTCTTGAGCGCGGAAAACAAAGATGCTTTCTGCTTAAATTCCGTCTCCCTCAAAAGCGAAATGTGAGTAAATTTAAATATTGGCAATTCTATATCATTTAATCTGCCAATAGGGAGTCATATAAATCATGCCTTAATGCATTATCCGTGCTTTTAGGGATGACTTCATACAAAATTAAACAGATGATGAAGTATCGCTTAATCAACGTAAACTGGCTTGTGGTTGAGGAATAAATCTTTATGAAAGCAATGATTCTGGCTGCGGGTAAGGGTACTCGCGTTCGTCCAATTACCTACACAACTCCTAAACCGATGATTCCCATCCTGCAAAAGCCAGTGATGGAATTTTTACTTGAGCTTTTGCGTCAGCATGGCTTCGATCAAATTATGGTCAATGTTAGCCATTTAGCTGAGGAAATCGAAAGCTATTTTCGCGACGGTCAAAGGTTTGGTGTCGAAATTGGTTATTCTTTTGAAGGTAGTATTGACGATAACGGTAAATTAGTTGGAAAAGCCATCGGTTCTGCTGGTGGAATGAGAAAAATTCAGGATTTTAATACATTTTTCGACGATACTTTTATTGTATTATGCGGTGATGCTTTAATTGACCTGGATTTAACAGCAGCCGTGAAATGGCATAGAGAAAAGGGTTCTATTGCCACCATTATCACTAAAAACGTACCGAAAGAAGAAGTTTCTAGCTACGGTATTGTTGTTACAGATGATGATGGTCGGATCGAGGAATTCCAAGAAAAGCCTACTGTAGAAGAAGCTAAAAGTACAAATATCAGCACGGGTATTTATATTTTTGAACCAGAGATATTTGAACACATTCCAAGTGGTGTCGAGTATGACATCGGTGGCGACTTATTCCCCAAGCTTGTAGAAATGAATGCGCCATTCTACGCCAAAGCGATGGATTTTGAATGGGTAGATATCGGTAAAGTACCCGATTATTGGCGAGCAATTCGCGGCGTACTTTCAGGGCAAATTAAAAACGTACAAATCCCCGGCAATCAAGTACGAGAAGGAATTTACACTGGTTTAAATGTTTCCGTAAATTGGGACAAAGTAGATATTACTGGTCCGGTTTACATTGGTGCGATGACCAAAATAGAAGATGGAGCTAAAATTGTTGGTCCAGTTTACATTGGTCCTTCCTGCTGCGTATGTAGCGGTGCTACCGTAGAAAACAGCGTCATCTTTGAATATTCCCGACTTGGACCGGGAGTATGGTTAGTTGATAAACTAGTCTTTGGTCGTTACTGCGTAGATAAAACTGGAGCATCAATTGACGTTCAAGCAGCTTCTTTAGATTGGTTGATTACCGATGCTCGTCAAACACCACCTTCTCATAACCCCGCAGAGCGTCAAGCGATCGCTGAATTATTAGAAACTAAAGGTAATTGAGCGGGAATTACAATTATAAAATCGAATAAAACCCGGTTTCTTGTTTTTGGGGAAGCCGGGTTTTATTTTTGGTAATTGATAATGGGGGATTGGGCATTGGAATTGGTATTATTTGTAGGGTGTGTGACGCTACGAAATAATTTGAACGTAGTAATAAGACATAAGAGCGTCACGCACCAACGAGTTACTGTGACAATAATGACCAATCTTGAATAGTTATCCATTTCTGTATGAGGCTGCGCTAAATCACTTTCTCTAAATGATGTTTTACTATTGATTTATATACATAAAGCTACTAAAAAATTTAAAAATTATGACAGCAAGCAATATTAAGCAGCAAATATTAGAGCATATTGAACCATTGCCACCAGAAGAAGTCAAAACTATCCTTTTAACATGGTTAATGAGTTCATCTGAGAATTTAGAAGATTTTGAGCAATTACTTATAAATCAACCCACTCAAGCCGATCGAGAATCCTTTGAATACGGTGAGGTAGACTCAGCACTAAATTTTCAACCTCTTACCGAAGCCGAAACGATCGAGCAAACTAAATTAGTCCTCGAAGAATACCGTCGTAAAGGTTCTGGGATTCCACATAGTGTTGTACGCGAATGGGCTGATAATTTGGGAAGCAACGAAGAATACTAATGTCCCAGATAGTTTGGACTCAAAACGCTTCTGATGACTTAAATCGCCATTATGATTTTATAAAAGTAAATAATCCGGAAGCAGCAGCACGAGCAATACAAACAATTGTTTCTTCCGCTGAAAGTTTGCAGGAGAACCCCCGTCGAGGTGCGATAGTAGATGAAATCGCAGGTTTACGCAAACTGTTAGTTCCTTTTGGGAAATACGGTTATATGATTCACTACGTCATTCTTGAAGATGACGCGATCGTTTTGCGCGTCTACCACGGACGAGAAAATCGACCTCGTTAGTCTCAGCACCTTCAACGATTTTATATCGCTACCCAAAGCTACCGGAATTATTTAAACATCCTCTCTTCACCTCTTCCTCTGCGTACTCCGCGTCTCTGCGGTTTTTTTTAATTATTTCCGTGTTCGGAATTGATATTACTATTTCCCAACAATAACAAACATTTTTTACATAAAACTTCGCATTCAAACCATAAAAATACTGATAAATTATCTGGGGTACTACAAAAAAAATTGCATACCCTTTACTTACTCAGATATATAAAAAATTGTTAGTAAAATCTACTAGAGAATTGAATCATGCGCTACAGTCTTAATTTACTCGCCGTTGCAACCGTGTTTTTAGTTTCCTCACCCGTGGAAGCTGTAGTGACGAATAACTCATCCGTTGCCAACCCATCCGTTGCCAAATCATCCGTTGCCAAATCCGTCGTTAATCAAGAAGTGAAGATAGCGCAGGTAGAAGGGAAGAAACAGCGTAGAGATGAAGCATTGCGCTTGTATAAATTAGGTACGCAGCAATTAAATAGCAGTGAATATCAAGAAGCGTTAAAGAATTTTGAGCAGGCTTTGGTTATTTTTAGAGAAATTGCAGAGCTTCAAGGCGAAGGTATTATTCTCAACAATATTGGAGAAATTTACCGTAGTTTGGGAGAATACCCCAAAGCATTAGATTACTACCAACAATCTTTAGCTATTGATAAACAACTTATCGATAAAGCAGGGGAAGGCATTACTCTCAACAATATTGGCTCAGTTTACGTCAATTTGGGAAAATATCCTAAAGCATTAGATTATTTCCAACAAGCTTTAGCTATTCATAAACAACTTAGAGATAAAGCAGGTGTTGGTACTACTCTCAACAATATTGGCTTAGTTTACGACGAATTAGGAGAATATCCCAAAGCATTGGATTATTACCAACAATCTTTAGCTATTCATAAACAAGTTGACAATAAAGCCGGTGTTGCTACTACTCTCAATAATATTGGCTCAGTTTACCGCAGTTTGGGAGAATACCCTAAAGCATTGGATTACCACCAACAATCTTTAGCTATTTATAAACAAATTCACAATAAAGCCGGTGTTGCTAGTACTCTCAACAATTTTGGAGAAGTTTACAGCAGTTTGGGAGAATACCCCAAAGCATTGGATTATTATCAACAATCTTTAACTATTCATAAACAAATTGACGATAAAGCTAATATTAGTACTAATCTCAACAATATTGGCTCAGTTTACCTCAATTTGGGAGAATACCCTAAAGCATTGGATTACTACCAACAAACTTTAGCTATTGACAAAGAAATTGACAATAAAGCAGGTGTTGCTACTACTCTCAACAATATTGGCTCAGTTTACCTCAATTTGGAAGAATATCCCAAAGCATTAGATTACTACCAACAAGCTTTAGCTATTTATAAACAAGTTCGCAATAAATTAGGTGAAGGCTATATTTTCCTAAATATTGGGAATGTTTACTTGTATTTGGAAGAATACCCTAAAGCCTTGAATTACTACCAACAATCTTTAGCTATTAGAAAACAAATTGGCGATAAAGCAGGTGAAGGTACTACTCTCAACAATATTGGAAAAGTTTATAGCAATTTGGGAGAATATACCAAAGCATTAAATTACTATCAACAATCTTTAGCTATTAGCAAACAAGTTAGCAATAAAGCTGTTGAAGCTAAAACTCTCAATAATATTGGCTTACTCCTAAAAGCACAAAAACAACCCAAACTAGCAATAGTCTTCTACAAACAATCCGTCAGCACCTACGAACAAATCCGCAAACAACTAAAAACGCTTCCCAAAGAACAACAAGAATCCTACACTAAAACCGTTGCTTCCACTTATCGCAATCTTGCTGACTTACTAATCGAACAAGACAGAATACTCGAAGCGCAACAAGTATTAGATTTATTAAAAATCCAAGAATTAAACGATTATTTAACTCAAGTACGGGGAAGCGATGAAAAACTAGTTATTCTCAAACCGGAAGAGGAAATTCTCAAGAAATACAATCAACTACAAACAAGTGCGATCGCGCTGGGACAAGAACTCACTAAACTATATAAAATACCAGAAAACACCCGCACACAAGCACAAAAACAACGAATCGCTGAACTCGTCAAACTACAAGCAGAACTCAATAAACAGTTTAACGAATTTGGTCAAAGCAAAGACGTGGTTGCACAGTTAGATCAACTCAGTCGTCAAGCGCAAAAAATGGCAGTTGATTTATCAGATTTGGATGGATTGCGGGATGATTTACGCCGTTTGGATGCGGTGATGCTATATCCTTTAATATTAGAAGATCGTTTGGAATTAATAATTACCACTCCAGATTCCCCTCCGCTTCGTCGCACCGTCAATGTAAAACGTAGCGAACTCAATCAGGTAATTACAGAATTCCGTCAAGCTTTACAAAATCCCGGTAGTGATGCCAAAACACCAGCGAAAAAACTTTATCGCTGGCTAATTAAACCTTTAGAAAACGACTTAAAACAATCTCAAGCTAAAACTATTATTTATGCACCAGACGGACAACTCCGCTACATACCTTTATCCGCACTCCATGACGGAGAACAATGGTTAGTCCAACGTTTAAATATTAATAATATCACCGCCAAATCCCTCACCGATTTTACCGCGAAACCTCAACCACAACCACGAGTTTTAGCAGGTGCATTTGTCGAAGGTAACTATAATATTCAAGTTATAGGAGACAATTATCGCTTCCAAGGATTGCCCTATGCGGGTAAAGAAGTAGAAAATCTCACAAAATTACTTCCAAAAACGACTAAGTTAATTGATAAAGAATTTAATAAAGAAGATACTACCGTAAAAATGAACGAATATAATATCGTTCACCTCGCGACTCATGCTGCTTTTGTACCAGGAGATGCTTCTAAATCGTTTATTTTATTCGGTGATGGAGATATAGCTAATTTAAAAGAAATTGGTAACTGGACTTTAAATAATGTTGATTT
Organism: Rivularia sp. (in: cyanobacteria); assembly: GCA_965234645.1. Classification (GTDB taxonomy): domain Bacteria; phylum Cyanobacteriota; class Cyanobacteriia; order Cyanobacteriales; family Nostocaceae; genus Rivularia. The sequence continues at coordinate 4,334,133 of OZ248344.1, forward strand.
AGTAGTATTAAGTGCCTGCCAAACCGGAATCGGTGGTAAATTCGGTAACGGAGAAGAAATATTAGGTTTAGGATATCAATTTCAAAGTCGTGGAGTTAGAGCGACAATTGCTTCGTTGTGGAAAGTATCGGACGATGGAACGCAAGTATTAATGAATGGTTTTTATAATGCTTTGAAACAGGGAAAAATTACTAAAGCCGAAGCATTAAGACAAGCACAAATAGCTTTGATTACTAACGATTATTCTGCTGTTGGTGGAAAACGTGGTGGGCTTTTGGTTGAAGGGGATGGTGATGATATAAAGCAATCTGATAGTAAGCTGCAACATCCTTATTATTGGGCACCGTTTATTTTAATTGGGAATGGGTTGTAATTGGTAATTATTTGTAGGGGAGGCAAAATGCAGTGTAGATTTTCTTGCTTTATTTTTTAGTTTGTAGTAAGGACTTTAGTCCTCAATCGGAGGGTTAAAACCCTTACTACAAACTTTGAATTACACAACTATCAACTATCAACTATCAACTAACAATTCACGAACTTAAATAAGTATACCGACTCAAACTTTGTTCGTAAGTTTGTAACAATCGCTGGGATTGAGCGATGGTGATATGGTTTTGTTCTAAAGCTTGTTCGCAACGCTGACGGATTCTTTCTACCATGTCTTCAGCACTGTACTGCACGTAACCTACTACTTCACTCATGGTATCGCCTTTGACGACGTGTTTGATTTGATAGCCTTTGGGTGTAAGTTGAATGTGAACTGTATTAGTGTCGCCGAAGAGGTTATGTAAGTTACCCATGATTTCTTGGTAGGCTCCATTGAGGAACATACCTAAATAGTAAGGTTCTCCCCGATTGAAAGAATGAAGTTCTAAAACGGATTTAACGTCTCGTAGGTCGATAAACCGATCAATTTTACCATCACTGTCGCAGGTAAGATCGGCTAAAATACCGCGCCGCGTCGGTTCTTCATCTAAGCGGTGTATGGGCATAATTGGAAATAACTGGTCGATCGCCCAGCAGTCGGGTGCTGATTGAAACACCGAAAGATTCACGTAATAAATCGAAGACATAATTAATTCTAAGTCTTCCATGTCGTCAGGTACGTATTCTTGCTGTTTGGTGATGTTAAGAATTTTATAACAACAAGCCCAATATAATTGTTCTGCTTTGGCTCGTTCCCTTAAAGATAAAATTCCTAAATTGAAACGACTGATGGCTTCTTCTTTAAACTGAACCGCGTCGTGATAAAATTCTTGATAATTCTCTTCGTTGATAGATTGGTAGGTTTCCCACAAATAAGAAATAATATGAGATTCACCTTCCTGAACTGGTTCTGGTGGTTCGTTAGGTACTTCGCTGGTACTAAGTACGTCAAAAATCAATACCGATTGATGGGAAGCAACGGCTCGTCCGCTTTCGCTTATAAGTGTTGGTACGGGAATATCTTCTTCTTTGCAGGCATCTTTTAACTCTGCCACAATATCGTTAGCATAGTTTTGCATATTGTAGTTTTTAGAAGCGTAGAAGTTGGTTTGAGAACCGTCGTAATCAACGCCTAAGCCGCCACCAACATCAAGATATTTCATATTTGCTCCCAAGCAAACCAACTCTACGTAGATACGGCTAGCTTCCTGGATAGCATCTTTAATTACATTAATTGCTGAAATTTGCGAGCCGACATGGAAGTGCAAAAGCTGTAAACAATCTAACATATCCGCATCCCGTAACTTGTCAACAGCGCGAATAATTTCAGGAATATTCAAACCGAATTTAGCGCGATCGCCACTAGAAGTTCCCCAGCGTCCCATCCCTTGAGTGCTAAGTTTGGCGCGGATTCCCAAGATTGGTTTAATTTCTAATTGACGACTAACCTCAATGACTAAATCAACTTCTTCAATTTGTTCTAAAACCAAAATTGGAGTTTGCCCCAGTCTTTGAGCTAACATTGCCGTCTCAATATATTCACTGTCTTTATAACCGTTACAAATTAACAAAGCTCCCGGCGTATCCAGCATAGCCAAAGCAATCATTAATTCTGGTTTAGAACCTGCTTCCAAGCCAAATTGATGGGGTTTGCCAAACCGGACTAAATCTTCAATCAAATGACGCTGCTGGTTGCATTTGACAGGAAATACCCCTTGATACATACCAGCGTAATTGTAGCGAGCTATAGCTTTGGCGAAACAAGCGTTCAGGCGCTCAATTCTATCTTCTAAAATATCCGAAAAACGAATCAGTAAAGGTAAACCCAAATTACGCAGTTTAAGCGCTTTAACCAATTCATACAAATCCAAAGAACCACCGCGTTCGCCCTTTGGAGAAACCGTAACATGACCTGCTGCGTTTATAGAAAAATAAGGTTGTCCCCAGCCTTCAATCCGGTATAGCGCTTCACTTTCTTCGATCGTCCAATGACTTCGGTGGGAATCTGGAATTTTACTCGGTGGCAGAAGTTTCTGAGCTTTTTGATTTTTACCTACTTTACCTTTTTTGCCATTCAATGAGAATTTCCCTGTTTCAGCTGAGGTAGCACCTGACTCAACACCCATTTATTAGTCACCTTCGTACTTCAACCACGAGTTTATAATCTAGCGCATTCCTGTTGCAGGGGGAATATACGCAGGGTATATATTTTTTTTATGAGGGGATAGGGCATGGGACATGGGGCATAAATAATTTTTACTAATTCCTAACTATTAAGAGCGGTTCAATTCTCAATGCCATGAAATTAGTTATTGACAAAAAGCGAATCGCGACGGACAAATAACAAGTGATAGATTCATTAATTTATAGGAGATCGTAATGGAACGTACATTTTTAGCAATCAAGCCTGATGGAGTACAGCGCGGATTGGTTGGTGAAGTAATTCGCCGCTATGAAACCAAGGGCTTTACTTTGGTTGGTTTAAAATTCATGAAAGTCAGTCGGGAATTGGCTGAATCCCATTACGACGTTCACAAAGAAAGACCATTTTTCGCTAGCTTAGTCGAATTTATTACCTCAGGTCCTGTTGTGGCTATGGTTTGGGAAGGTGATGGCGTTGTTGCTGCTGCTAGAAAAATGATTGGCGCAACTAACCCCCTAACAGCAGAACCCGGAACCATCCGTGGTGATTTCGGAGTTGACATTGGTAGAAATATCATCCACGGTTCCGATGCTATAGAAACCGCACAACGAGAAATTTCCCTATGGTTTAGCAATGATGAATTAGTAAGTTGGCAGCCACAAATTATGCCTTGGTTAAATGAGAAATTTTCTGGCTAATTTAACAGTGAAGAGTTGATTTGGGGAGAGGGGGAGAGGGGGAAGAGGGGGAGAGGGGGAAGAGGGGGGAGATGGGGAGAGGGGGAGACAAGGGGATGGGGGGAAGAATAATTAGTTTCTAACTCCTAATTCTTAACTCCTAACTCTTAACTCCTAATTCCTAACTCCTAATTCCCAATTCCCAATTCCCAATTCTTTAATTTGTAACTTCTGTTTTTTCCGTTTCTTCTACAATTGGAACTGTACGCTTGGAAAATCCCCAGGCTAGGATGATAGCGATCGCGGTAATTATTATCCACTGAGGTGGAACTAATGCTTCGTTGACTACTCTTAACAATAAGCGCACGCCGACAAATGCGACGGTTATATAACCTGCATCTTCGAGGTAAACAAATTCATCCAACCAACGGATAAATAAACCCGCCATGAATCTTAAGGTAATGATGCCGATTGTGGTTCCTGTAATTACTAACCATTTAGTATCAGAAACCGCGATCGCAGTAGTTACGCTATCTAAGGAAAAGGCTAAATCTGTAAAAGCAATTACGGGTATTACTTGCAACAGCGATTTATAGCGGGGTTGGCGATTGGTATCTTCGTCTTCTTCGGAGGTGAAGTGTTGAAATACCAGCCAGAGTAGATAAGCTGCGCCGATTAACTCGAATTGCCAATATTTTTGTACCCAAGTGGCAGTCAGAAGCAAAGTTATTCGCAACACGTATGCAACGATTAAACCGATATTAAGCGCTTGACGTTCGAGTTTTTCGTTGTCAAGTCCTTGGGCGATCGCAGCGAGGGCAATGGCATTATCTGCCGATAGCACGGCTTCTAGGAAAATTAGAATAAGTAAGACTATAGATGCTTCAATGCTGAAATTATATTGAAGGTAATCAAAGATTCGCTCTAGCATTAGGGATTTCTCAAACAGCGCAATAAAAAGTTAACAGATACTCAGAGTTTATTATTAGCAGCGCAATAAAAAGCTACTTTTATAAAGCTTAACCTTATCAAGATAAATAATGAATACTAAGGTTTGCCTTATTGGTACGGTTTTCCTACAGTGAAATTCGATCGGCAATCAAATAATTTTAGTCAGTTTTAGAAAATCAACAATTTTCAGCTTAACTATTATTTCAGCTTATATGCTCATCAAAGTTAATAATTATTAATGCAATACGACATATTCTTTTACAAGTAAACACGCATAATTATCAAAATTAAGTATAAAATTAAATAGGTAAACTACTTAAATCTCAATAAATAAATTTTGAGCGATCGTGTCTAAACCAACGCGGTAATCTCAGCCAATAATTTCAATTAGAGGTTTTGGTCAGTTAGATGTGTCGGATGAGAAAGACGCATATCAGCGATCGCAATCCGGAATCGAGGAGGTTAATATTGAGGTCATAAATATAAGATACAAATAAGGATATTTACCGATGAATTTACGTTCTAGCTTACAAAAATTTGCTTTTATTTCTCTACCAATCTTGGGTATTGTCGCTGCACCAAATTTAGCCCGTGGTAATTCTTATCAAGTTGCTCAAAATGTTAACTGTAACAATGCTCAAACAACTTTAGAAATGAGAGTTTGTGCTGCTAGAAGTTATGAAACAGCAGATAATAAACTGAATCAAGTTTATCGACAGTTGAAGCCTAAGTTAGGTACAAGTCAGCAGAAAAAATTAGTTAATGCTCAAGTTGCTTGGATTCAATTTAGAGATAAAAGTTGTGCTTTTGGATCTAGTTTTGCTGAGGGAGGAACCTTGGAACCAGTTCTCGAACTTAGTTGTTTGAATGATGTTACCCAACAGCGAGTTAAAGATTTACAAGGATCTTTGGATTTGGTTAATAATAGATAGATATAAGTTTGGTTTTAATAGCAAGGGGAATAAATTGTTATCTGAAGCGCCTGGGACTGCAAGTCCCAGTCTAATAGCGAAAGTCCATTAAAATGGACTAAGATTTATATTTTTTTCTATATTTTTGTTGTTTTAATCTGGTTCCCAGGCTCATTCTGAAAATTAGCTTTAGGAAACTCTAACTCCAGCTTTTTATAAATTATATCCACCTTTTTAGGAATTATAACTGTGAAATATGGATAAATTAATAAAAGCCATTAAAGCAGGCGATTTAGAAAAACTACATCAACTAATTCTTCGCGATAAAAGTCGTATTAAAGAAGCAAGCGGAACAAGACTTTTAAGTGAAGCTGTCGAAGAAAATAATCTAGAAATAGTTAGTTTATTATTAGAATTAGGTGCAGAGGTGAACGATGAAGATAGGGTATTTTACGACAATGAAACACCTTTAGCAATCGCAGCCTCTAAAGGAAATTTAGAAATGGTAAAATTACTAATTGATGTAGGTGCAATAGTCAATATTCCTTTAAAAGACCCTGAATACTGGACACCATTAATGTGTGCTGTTAGCAGTGAAAATCTTGATGTCGTCAAATTTTTAATTGAAACAGGTGCTGATGTTAATGAAATTAGAGACGGTGGAAATTTCGCTTTGAGAATGGCTGCTCAATGTGATTCTCAAGAAATCTTCAATTATCTGGCACCTTTAACGAATCTGGAATTGCGACATCAATTAGAAGATTAGGGCGATCGCCTTTTTCAAGGTACGCAGTTTCAGCCAACAAGATTACACATTGTCGTGCTTTGATTTAAAAATATAGTTGTATTTTTAAGAAAATAAATCTAATTGTCGAGAATCTTTTTGAATTTTCATCTTCTTCTTTCCTCTTGCAGATTCCCATTCTTCAAACTTACCATCAGCTAAATCATTCAACCGCGTAACTGCTGCCAAAGTATCACCAATTTCCGTACCTAACCAATATCTTTGCAGCTTTTGAGCGGCATAAAACGTAGTACCAGAACCGCCGAAAGGGTCGATTACAATTTGTCCTGGATTTGATGCCATTGCAATAATACGTTCTAACATAATTGGAGCTAATTCATTGGCTCCTCTTTTCTTGTGTTTGCGGTGACGTACTGGAGGAATATCGCTCCATACTTCCTCAAGTTGAGTCCACATTTGTTCTGTATTATCAACAGCAGAAGCATCTTCCCACACTTCTTCGGGAGCATCCCAAACGTCCATTAAATTAATACCTTGGGGATTCAACTTCTTACGATGTCCGCCATAATCCCGAATTTCACCGTCACAATGTCGGCAAGTTTGTATTGGTGTGTAAACTTTATTAAAAACTGCTGGTTCTCCTTTTGTATAGTAGAGTAAACCATAATGAGCCGGAGACATTCGCTTACCCCTGGGAAAAGCTTTCGGCATTCTACAAGCAATCCAGTGACGGAAAAGCATTCCTTTTTGGTTGAGATATGCACCATATTCAATACACCATTTAGGTAAGTTAAAAACAAATAAAGTTCCTCCTGGTTTTAATACGCGATCGCTTTCATTCAGCCAGTTTTTTGACCATGTAAGATATTCGTTATCTTTAAGATTATCGCTTACACCTTTACCATAATTTTTACCAAGATTGAAAGGTGGATCGGCGAATACAATATCTATGCTTTCATCGGGAATTGAAGATAAAAAATTTAGGCAGTCTCCTTGATAAAGAATGCCGCGATCGCTTTGATAAATTTCGGTTAAATTGTTGTTTTTCGCGGTTTCAGGGGAGATGAGATGAAAGGGTAGCATTAGGTATCTTATATATTATTTTCACTATAATACTGAGCAGAAACATCTTCATCTTGATTAAATTGATTTTTTGAAATACCTGTATGCTCCTGGGCTTCCTCAATCTCTGTTTCCTGCCATTCTTTATAAGTTTTATTAGTATCTATAACTTTCCATGCTGTACGTCCGTTGTAACTGGCTCCAGCAATAGTAGCAGCGGCTGCACTAGGACTTTTAAAAGAAACATCTTCTTGAAAAATTAAATATATCTGGTCTTGATTATTAGTTAATTTACATTCCTCAATCAGTTGTTGGCGTAAGTCGCGATTTCTTTGATGTAAAGATTCTGCATTTTCTTTTCGCGCATTTGAGCCTTTTAATACAATAAATTCGCCATCTATTTCCTGAGCTTTTGCTTCTGCTCCAGATGCTTTCATGTAAAAGATGGGTGAAATTTGAGGCTTAATATTATTATTTTCATCTATCAATTCGCTTACGTAAATTGGTTTTGGTACAGGAAGAACAAAGGAAAATCCTAATACTGGTAATAGCATCTGAATTTGTGATAAGAAAAATTCCATATCAGCAGTATCTGATTCAGGCAAACGGGGAGTTTCTGGATTTGTACTATTATCAAGAGTCCCTCTTTTACTTTGCTGCGCTAACTGAATCAATCTACTTTCAAGATAACGGATATGTGACTTTGTTAAATTTTCGTCTTTACTAATAATTAATGCTGTCCGAATCCAAAAATCCTTGTTATCGTCTTTGTTATGTTCCGTTAATCTTTTAAAAACATTGTCGCTTTCGCCGATATATATACGTTCTTTTATAAGATTTTGTGGATCGTCACCAGCCAAAATATAAACACCTGTACGCTTGGCTTCAGTACGTGTAGCAAGTTCGGGAAGTTGGGATCGCGGTGCAACAATTACTTTACCCGTCCAGTTGATAATTTCTGCTGTTAATATACTATTTGGTGTTCCTTCAACCAAAAAAATTCTAATGGTTTTACCTTTCATATTACTTTTATCGGCTTCTATCTAGATAACGCTAAATTCAATCATCCTCATACTCAGCCCAAGAATTAGCCGTTTCCGATACCGCAACTTTGATTTTTACGCCTTCTGGCAATTTCTTCTTCGTCTCATCGTATATATATTTAGCAATCATTTCCGCCGTGGTTTCATATTCTGGAGGCATAACTTCGTTTAAAACGCAATGATCTAATCCTCCTTTGGTGACATCTTTTTTAGCCCAGCGTAAGCTTCTAAAATCAGCAACCATCACCGGATGAGGACAATATTCTGAGGAGTGTAATTTGCTGCTAATTGCTTCTATTCGCACTGTATAAGTATGCCCGTGCATCCTACCGCAAGGACCATTATAATCTTTGATGTAATGGGCGCTATCAAAGGTAAATTCTGTTACAAGTTTCCACTTGGGCATCTTAAGTATCGCTTCTGGTTGCTGGTTATCGTTGGGTTATGTGTAAACAGTCATGTGTTTACGCTGCTATCTTATCTTATTCAAGAAGCAGGTGGTTCTTACTAGCACTTACAAATCCCAAAGTGAAAATTAAGCGATATATATTTGTTTGAATTTTGTACCAAAGGTGAAGTTCTACATTATCGATATGTATCATCCTTGATTGAAACGGCGTTACAACTCATATAAATTTGATAGATAAATTAACGATTATATAAATAACTATTTATTCATTCATAGGGGAGCTGTATGAATTAAGTAGTTTTCGTTCTTCAGATTATCCGGAACCCTCAAATAGCTGTATGTAGTTAAAGGTGTTCCTCAAAGAAATGCATAAGTTATTAAATCTGAACCTATTAATATATAGAACAAGATTTAAAGTTAATTCTCTAACATTAAAAAAATCAGGTAAAAAATCATGACAAGCTTTACTCAATTCAAATCCCAAAACAACTTTCTTCTCCCAATTCGTCAATGGCTGGATTCTCAAGAAGTTCGCAGTCCTAAATTGGCTCATTTTCTCTGCAAATCTATTCCCGCACAATGTCCTTTTGAACGCGATATAGTATTTTTTGGTCGCAAGTTATTTCACATTCCTCCAATGTGTAAATTGAATCCTCTTTACGAGCAAGTTGTTACTTTACGCTTTAAAGCTTTGTGCTATCTTGCTGATGAATGTGGTGAAGATATTACTGCTTATTGCTAAGAGCAAGTTGGTAATTTTACGCTTATTATTGTTCGTTCTTCTATAGAAGATTTTATTAACAATTCACCATTATGAGATTCTACTATGCGTTTAACTATTGCCAGCCCTAATCCAGTTCCAGAGGATTTTGTCGAGTAAAAAGGTTGAGTTAATTTCGGCAAAATCTCTGGAGGGATGGGTTCGCCACCGTTGCAAATGTTAATCGATACAAGATTTTCTTCTTTAGAATTATTCTCCACTTCAAGCTGAATTTTGACGGTTTCCCCTACGCTTACAGCTTCACAAGCATTACGGACAAGATTAATTATAATTTGTTTGAGTTTATCTTTATCTCCCATTACTTTTAACTGAGTTGATGGGGGATAATATTCTATCTGACGTTGGGTTGAGAAAGGCATCATTCCCAGCGATCGCAACATTTCTCCTATCAATTGATTTAAATTTATTGGTTGCAAATCTAATTTTTGAGGTTTTGCATATAGTAAAATTTCTTTTAACAATCTTTCTAACCTATCTGCTTCGTCTAATGCTAAAGATACCCGCATTTGAGAAGCTTCAGATTTATCGACTTTTTTAAAATAATTCAAACCCATTTTCATCGTAGTAAAAGGGTTACGAATTTCATGAATAATACTCGATGCAAATTCCCCGATCGCTGCCAAACGTTCTTTTTCTACAAGTGAGGCTTGCGCGGCTTTTAATTCTTCCGTTCTTTTGGCAACTTCAGCTTCTAATATTTCATTAAATTGACATTGTTGCTGATAAAGTTGATAATTATCGATCGCAGTTGCTGCACGTTCGGCAAATAATTCGACAATTGCAACTTCTTCACTATTATATTTACGGGGTTGCTGGTGAAACGAGCAAATTGTACCGATAACTTGTCCTTGAGAAGTGCGTAATGGAACACCTAAATAAGAACGATATCCGGAAGGTACTGCACCATATTCTGTACAAGTCTTGGTATCATCAACCGTAAGGCTTTTTCCTGTTTCTACTACTGTTCCGGTAACAACACCGTGTAATGAATAAGTAGTTTCATAATTATCTAGCTCTATACTGCTAGCAAGAATTTTGTCGAAATCCCCTTGACAAAAGGTAACTACAGACCAATCAATAGTAATTAACTTACTAACAGCGATCGCAATTTCTTGCAAAAACTTTTTTAGCTCTCCATCGCGGTAACTAAGAGATGATAAAACTTCTAAAGTTCGCTGTTTCTGCTGAGATTGTAATAGCATAGTTTTTTTATGAAAATATTATACGTTTTCTGTAAAAATTGGTAGTAAAATGCTTGGCATCAAATTTTTATGCAATAAATACAAATAATATACAACACTTTTCTCAAAATAAAAACGAACCTGTTGTAACATCAATTATTGAAAAAAGTCATCATATATACATAAAATAAAACCAGAAAATAATTTTAAATATTAAAAAAATTAATGATGACAGCGCACATTTTACTGGTAGAAGATGAAGTAAAACTAGCTAAATTTGTAGAATTAGAGTTAGGTTTTGAAGGTTATCAAGTCAGCGTTGCTAATGATGGATTAAGCGGATTAACGATGGCGCGGGAATCGCAGCCCGATTTGATCCTTTTAGACTGGATGCTGCCCGGTATGACTGGTTTAGAAATTTGCAGACGTTTGCGAAGCACCGGGGATAAAGTACCGATTATTTTGTTAACCGCAAAAGACGAAGTTAGCGATCGCGTTGCTGGTTTGGATGCAGGTGCGGATGATTATGTAGTCAAACCATTCAGTGTTGAAGAGCTATTGGCGAGAGTACGGGCACGCATTCGCAGAACATCCGAAGAAAGTGACGCAGATATTTTACAGTTTGAGGATTTAAAATTAAACCGCAGCACTAGGGAAGTTTACCGAGATTCAAGATTAATTGAATTGACAGCAAAAGAATTTGATTTACTCGAATATTTACTGGGACATCCCCGACAAGTTATAACACGCGATCGCATTCTCGAAGAAGTTTGGGGTTACGATTTCATGGGGGATTCCAACATTATCGAAGTTTACGTGCGTTACCTGCGGTTGAAGTTGGAAGCGAATCACGAAAAGCGGTTGATTCAAACGGTACGGGGTGTTGGTTATGTTTTGCGATGAGTTTATTTACAACCTGCAAGCGTAATGCATTTTACCTCTGAAGAATGACGAATCAAAATTAATGTTATCTAAGCTTCCTCTCAGCAAAAACTCATCTAGCAAAGGCAAAAACATATTTAAATAAATATATAAAGAATCTGCTCCTAGATTTTTGTCAGCCTTGTAGAATCAACAGTGGGGCGGGTATTTTACCTGCTACCGCTTTTTTTTAACTAACTCGATTTTCATCTAACTTTTGTACAAATTAGAGTTATTAATATTACTATTTATTTAGCTTCTTTTAAGAACAATCCAAAATCCAAAATCGAATGACCTACCTAGAAACGGCAGCCCAATTTTACAGCGAAGTAGCGCAAACCCCCGAAGTTGGACTTTGTTGCGTGCAAAGTACGCCAATGCAGTTACCGGGGTTGCATATTCCTTTGAAGATGCAGGAAATGAATTACGGTTGCGGTACCACGGTTCACGCTAACGAACTCAATAACGATCCAACTGTATTATATGTAGGCGTTGGTGGCGGTTTAGAAGCTTTGCAATTCGCTTACTTCTCCCGTCGTGCTGGTGCGGTAATTGCAGTAGATCCAGTTGCAGATATGCGTGAAGCTGCGAAGGAGAATTTAGAAGTTGCAGCTAAAGATAATCCTTGGTTTGATACTAGCTTCGTAGAAATTCGCGAAGGCGATGCTTTTAATATACCAGTTCCCGATAGTTCGGTTGATATTGTTGCTCAAAACTGTCTTTTTAATATCTTTGAACCCGAAGATTTAACTCGTGCTTTAAAAGAAGCATATCGCGTATTAAAACCGGGCGGACGTTTACAAATGAGCGATCCAATTGCAACTAGTTCAATACCCGAACATTTGAAAAAAGATGAGCGTTTGCGAGCCATGTGTTTATCTGGTGCCTTGACTTATCAAGAGTATATTCAACGCATTATAAATGTTGGTTTTGGACAAGTTGAAATACGCGCTCGTCGTCCTTATCGTCTGTTGGAAGCTACTACTTATAACTTAGAAGAAAATTTACTGTTAGAAAGTCTTGATTCAGTAGCATTTAAAGTACCAATCCCAGAAGATGGCGCTTGTATTTTCACCGGCAAAACAGCAATATATGCCGGAACAGAGCCATTTTTTGATGATAACAACGGTCATATTTTGCAGCGAGGAATTCCGGCGGCTGTATGCGATAAAACCGCAAAAAACTTAGTTGCTGCCTTACCGGAAAAAGTGATTGTCACCGATTCAACTTGGTACTACGACGGCGGCGGTTGTTGTTAAAATTAGTTAAGAGTTAAGAGTGAGGAGTGAGGAATTATAGGATTATAACGGCGGATGCATTTGTTTTTGGATTAGGAATAATAAACCTTCAGAATTCAATGATAAATAGCTTCGAGAAATAAATTGATAATTACTAATTCCTAACTCCTAACTCTTCACTCCTAACTCTTCACTCCTAACTCCTAACTTATTAAGAAATGATTCAAACTACAGTCACACCTTTCAAACGTAAACTTGATTCGAGCTTAACAAAAAATCAAATCAACGTTTTACAAATCAATTTAGGTAAGCGTTGTAATCTTGCTTGCAGTCACTGTCATGTGGATGCGGGACCAAAAAGAACTGAAGAACTTTCTCAAGAAATTTGCGAGCAGTTAATTGAAGTAATTAATAGATTTCCTGAAGTTAAAATTGTAGATTTAACTGGTGGCGCACCAGAATTGAATTATGGTTTTAAACCACTTGTAGAAGCTGCAAGAAAGAATGATAAACAGGTAATTGTTCGCTCGAATTTAACTATTTATTTTGAAGATGGATTTGGCGATATTCCGGAATATTTTGCTCAACACAAAGTTAGAGTTGTTGCTTCTTTACCTTGTTACCTTGCCGATAATGTTGACAAAATGCGCGGTGATGGTGTTTTTGATGCTTCGGTGAAAGCGCTGCAATGGTTAAATCAATTGGGTTATGGCAAGGAATCAGATTTAATTTTGGATTTAGTTTATAACCCCCAATTACCTACAAACGAAAATTTTGCTCTAACTCCCAATCAAGTTAAGTTAGAACAGGATTACAAAAAGTTTTTACAGGATAATTTCGGTATTGTATTTAATAACTTATTCGCAATTACTAATTTACCTGTTGGTAGAACTAAGTTTCATTTAGAAAGAACAAAACTATACAAGCCTTACTTACACTTTCTGGAATCGAATTTCAACGCCGTTACCGTGGAAAATTTGATGTGTCGCGATGAACTCTCAATTGATTATCTCGGCAACGTTTATGATTGCGACTTCAACCAGATGATGAATTTACCAGCCAAAACTCGTAATGGAGAAAATATTACGGTGGCGAAGTTGCTCGAAGCGGGTAATTTAAACTTGATTGGTGAAGTGCAAACTGCTAACTATTGTTATGGTTGCACTGCTGGTAGCGGATCGAGTTGTGGTGGTGCTTTATTGTAGGATAGCATTTGGTAACAATTGCATAAATCTTTAGCAAAATTATCCCGTTACCAAAACTGTTACCAGCAAACTCTTACAGCTTGCTAATTATAGAATTAAGATTAAATAAGCAAATCTCCTTACACCATATTTAAAACCGTGGACCTCCCTGAAATATCCCACGGTTTTCTTTTTTTATATTTTTTTCAAACGCAGAGGAGCGCGGAGTGTTTTTAACTCATCCTTTAAATCATTCCTAATCTTGCGGAACAAGTATAAATACTCAAACTAGATAATTGTCTAATTCTAAATCTTGTTACAGAAATCGATACCCAAGGGTTTGTGCAGCAACTTGCTGGTTATAATAATGTTAAAGTTAAGCTCCTCACATTACACTTAAAAGCCGTGAAACTTTGTATTTCGCGGTTTTTTTTATTATATTACTCGCTTCAAAACAGAAGATTACCGATTAAATAACCTTACTCGAAAAGAATGTGAGCCGGAGGTTTTCTCACAGAGTAATTTTAGAGCAGGAAGGGAGTAAACAAATAACCTTTAACCTTTAACCTTTAACCTTTAGTTATTTTACCCGTTCCCAAGTCAATTCAAATTTTGGTGCATCATCGCTTTTACTTGGTGGGGTTGTTAAAGTAACTCGATTTTCATCTAATTTAAAATTTCTAGTTAAACTCTTACCTACACGATTGGGAATTGATGCGATTTCCACATGATGAATAACAGTATTACCATCAAGGGTATAACTTCCAGCGTATGAATTGAAAGTAGAAAATGCTTGCGATCGCTCTTCAATTGGTACCTGATGTATAGCAGCAGTAAGAGGTGAAGCTGAATTACCGCTTAGTAATGTGCGATCGCTTTTTGAGAAAATCACCATCATTTTACCTTCAATGGTATAGGTTATATAGCCAATGGGATTAGCTCCAAATGCTTCTTTATCAACATTTCCGTCGGGAAATATAGCCGTTATGGAAATTAGTTTCCAAGTTCCAAGTAGCGGGTTATTTTGGTGAAAGTTAGACATTAAAATGATAATTGATAATTGATAATTGGTTGGATATTAAGCTCTACTTTGAAATAAATTCCCTTCATCCCGACGACGATTAATTAAACCTGGTAATTTTTTACCGTCACCATGAACCCAACGATTTAATTCGCTTAGTACGCAATTATAATCTTTGTTATTTAATTTAGCTAATAATGTAGATGATGTAAATTGTGTTTCTCCAATGTTAAATACAAAACTTACAAGGGCATCAAATTGATTTTGATTCAGCGATACTTTTACTAGTTTGTTAACGGTATTTTCGGCTTGGATTACATCAGAGCGTAAAATTTCCATTGCTCGTTCTTTTGTAATTCCACACTTAAATTCTTCCGGTTCGCTGCCGTTAATTGGACCGTGGTGTACTAAATGTCCTACACCAATTGTGGCATGATTGGCTGGATCGTTATAAAGATTTAGAATCATTCCTTCATGCTCGGCAATGAATTTTAAACCGTTATTACTAATTTTTTTATGATTACAATCAGCTTGAATATTAGTATTAGTAGTATTTTCTAACGGTAAATAAACAACTTGTCCGATTTGTAAACGTCGCGCTTCATTTTCAGTAAAGCATTCTCCCGTATCTTTAGTTATCTCTTGCCAACGGTTAGCGGTACCTAAATGAAGTTGTGCGATCGCGCTTAAGGTATCTCCAGATTTTATAGTGTAAGAATTACGGTTGTTCATTTTTATTAAAGCGTAATATCAGAACTGCTATATTACTTCAAATTTATTATATTAATTACATTTTGCACATACTTCGCCCAAACTATCCTGTATGCAGCAAAAAATGGAGAAAGCATTTTTGATTTAAACAATTTAGCTTCCTCCATATTCTTTTATTAAAACAATCGGCAACAATTAAGCAAAGTTAACAGTATTGTTGCTGCCTTCATCAACAATATCATCAGCAGTCAAGCCCGTACCGCTAAGTATATCGAAAGTATTGTTACTACCACCGATGAAGATTGCTCCCTTTTCGTTACCCTCGAAGGTGGTACCTGCGCCGATTTCGATGCGATTCTCGTCACCAGCAACTTCTATTCCCCATTCACCGTTATCGAAAATATCTGTACCAAATAACCCTACACTGTTTCCGTTACCAAGAATTTCAATACCGTCTTCAGCATTGCGGAAGATTTCCGAGTCGTTGATAGTCAGATTGTTCTCTTCTCCGGTGTAGTCGAAGGAGAAACCACTAGAACCATTATCTATTAAGAAACTATCTTTGATAGTAATAGTGTTAGCATCACCATCAACTTCAAAGCCTTGCTCTGCGTTGTCGAAAGTTTCTACATCGTCCCAGGTGACAGTGTTGTTTTGACCAAAAACATCAAATCCATCATCACCGTTGTTACGGAATGCACTCTCGATTACTTCGATAGTGTTACCCGTACCTCTGAAGTCAATATCAAAGCCATCTTCTTTGTTTCCACCAAAAACGCTTCTATCTTGAATGGTAACTGTGTTGTTACGTCCATCAATCTCGAAACCCTCTTCAGCGTTGCCATCAGAGGATACGTTATTCAAAGTAATAACGTTTTCAGAACCTTCGATATCGAAACCATCATCCCCGTTATCCCGAAATGTGGTTGCAGTCAAAGTGATTTCATTACCGAAAGCAGTAATATCATCCCCGAAACCGTCTCCACCATTATCAGAAAAGTTACCGTTGGTGCCGGTAACTGTGTTATTGCTACCATCAATCTCTACACCATCCTCTTTATTACCAGTTGAAGAGGCTCTATTTAGAGTGAAGGTGTTTTCATTACCAAAGATATCGATACCGTCATCTTTGTTGTCAAAGAATGCGGAGTCTTCGATGTTGAAACTGTTGCCTACACCCGTGCGAGGAATCACTAAGCCATCAAGGTTTCCTTCAAATTCGCTGGTGTCGATGTTAAAGGTGTTGTTTAAACCATCAACACCCAAGCCACCTGCTTCATTGAAGGCTGCTTCTACTCGATTTAAATCAACAGTATTGTTTTCACCAAAAACATCTATACCATCGTCACCGTTGAGGTTGAAAGATGATTGGTTCGCAGTTACTGAAACTTCGCTGACACCACCGCGAATCTCAAAGCCATCATCTCCATTGCTTGTAGCTTCAACTCCGTCAAGCCCAACAGTAACACCATCTTCAACAACTGCAATACCATCAGAGTCAAAGTTTCTGAAGGTTTCGTTGTTTACATCCGTATCCTCTTCAACTGCTAGTCCGACTCCTTCAACGTCAGCTACCTCATCAGAAGGTGCAGTCGCACCAGTAGAATCATTCATGTCACTCATGTCACTAGTATCATTCATGTCACTAGTATCTTCCACGTCACTAGTATCATTCATGTCACTAGTATCTTCCATGTTACTAGTATCTTCCACGTCACTAGTATCATTCATGTCGCTAGTATCATCCACGTCACTACTAGTATCTTCTATCTCACTAGTATCATCCACGTCGCTAGTATCTTCCACGTCACTACTAGTATCTTCTATCTCACTAGTATCTTCCATGTTACTAGTATCATCTATGACATTGGTATCAGCCACGTCGCTAGTATCATCAATGAGGCTAGTATCTTCTATCTCACTAGTATCTTCCATGTTACTAGTATCATCAATGACACTAGTATCATTCATGTTCATGTCGTTCATTTCATCCATGATTAATTTTTCCCTGGGATTTTTTTAAGTTTTAGTGACATGAGCTAAGTCTAAATACTCACTCCAAAATCTAAGCAAGCCCTCAGCTACTAATATCTCGATTCGCCGATCTGCTTGCTTATGAAAGAGGAAAAATTACAAAGCAATACTAAAATGCTAATAAGAAAAAGTAACATTTGATACTTTTTATTTTCGCTCAAGGTGCTAAATTACCTAATGAAGGTAAATACAGTTCATTCACCTAAAATACCAACCTTTAATTAACATACCCCATAACTTAGGAATTTTTACTTAGCTCAAGTTAATTCAATAGTGACAACTAAAAGTTATCTTTTCTTTATTAGTAGTTTAAAAGTTAGTTGTCATTAAGTTAATGGGGACATAATAATAGCTGTAAGGTGCTTGCGTATATCAGTGGATATATATCTTTTGAAATAGAAAACACATCAACCTTCGGGAAGTAAGATTCAAAAGTTAGTTTTTTAACTTTATATTGGTTTAATTTTTTTAGCAAAAATCCGCAGAAAATAAATTCGATCCTGCTTTGCGCTAAAGTAATTGTGTGAAGCGTGCATCGAGGCGAAGAAACATGAAAGCAGTGTTAATGACAGCACCCGGAAAACCAGAAGTTTTGCAATTACGGGAAATCCCAAACCCGCTTCCTCCTCAAAATACAGAACTTTTGGTACGTTTAAAAGCTGCTGGAGTTAACCCCATCGATACAAAACTTCGCGATCGCGGTACTTTCTATCCCGATAAAATGCCTGCAATTTTAGGATGCGATGGTGCGGGTGTGGTGGAAGCGGTGGGAACTGCGGTAAAGCGTTTTCGTGTTGGCGATGAAGTTTATTTTTGTAATGGTGGAATTGGCGGACATCAAGGTAATTACGCAGAGTTCACAACTGTAGACGAGCGCTTCGTGGCTGCGAAACCTAAATCTGTCTCTTTCGTGGAGGCTGCTGCGGCTCCTTTGGTATTGATTACAGCCTGGGAAGCCTTATACGAACGCGGACGTTTGGAACCCGGTGAAAAAGTATTAATTCATGCTGGTGCTGGTGGTGTTGGACACGTTGCAATTCAACTTGCTAAGCTCAAGGGTGCCGATGTTTGCACTACGATAAGTAATCAAGAAAAAGCGGATTTTGTCAAGAATCTGGGGGCTGATTATGCGATTAATTATAAAGAGAATGATTTTGTCAAAGCCGCTTTAGATTGGACAAACGGTGGTGTAGATTTAGCATTCGATACCGTTGGTGGGGAGACATTTGAAAAAACATTTGCAGCGATACGGATTTACGGCGATATCGTCACGATTCTGCAACCAAGCGACGCAACTAAATGGAAAGTAGCCAGACAAAGGAATTTAAGAATCGGTTTGGAATTGATGTTAACGCCGATGTTGCAGGGAATGGTAGAAGCGCAGCAGCATCATGGGGAGATATTAGCAGAATGTGCCAAATGGATGGATGAAGGGAAATTGAAAGTTTGCGTGAATCGAACTTTTGGGTTGGAAGAAGTTGCGAAAGCTCATGAATTGTTGGAAGCGGGTTCGATGATTGGGAAGGTTGTGATTGTTAATTAGTTCGTAGTATTTTGTAGGGTGTGTTACGACGATAAGATAGTTGCGGGGAAATAGATATATTAGTTAATGCCGTAACGCACCATGTTGATTTAGCGAAGTAATCGGGAATTGGAAATGGGTAGTTACTACAAGATAAATTTATGGTATACATTCATATCTGACACTAAATTAACTTTATGACAACGTTTCTTACAGATTTTACTGACGTTACTAAAATTCATATATCTTCAAAATTGAATTTAGAGCAGCGGAGTCAATTGGGACAATTTTTAACTCCTGCACCAATTGCTCGTTTTATGGCAAAGCAATTTAGTAATATGTCTGGCGATGTCAGTCTTTTAGATCCTGGAGCCGGAGTTGGAACATTGACTGCTGCTTTTGTTGAAAGACTTTTGGCGAATCCTCATGAAGTTAACAGTTGTCATATAACAGCTTATGAAATTGAACCAAATTTTATATTACCTTTAAGGCAATGTCTTATAGAATGTTGTGAATCTTTAGAAAACAAAGGAATTAGAGCAGAATATAAAATATACGAGTCAAGCTTTATAAATAGTTGTTCCAATCAAAATTTGCCGCTTTTTACTACTTCTTTTAACAGTTATACCCATGCGATTTTGAATCCACCATACAAAAAAATCAATAGTCGTTCTGTTGAAAAGAAAATAATTTTAAGATATGGGATTGATACTGTAAATCTATACAGCGCATTTGTTTGGCTGGCTTGTATGCAGCTTGTCGAAGATGGAGAGTTAGTTACAATTACACCTAGAAGCTTTTGTAATGGTGTATATTTTCGTCCTTTTCGTAAAGCTTTTTTGTCAAGCATGGGGCTAAACAAAATTCATCTTTTTGAGAGTCGTTCCGCAGCTTTTATAGAAGATAAGGTTTTGCAAGAAAATATTATTTTTCATGCTATAAAAATAAAAGATAAACCTAACTATGTAGAAATTAGTAGTAGTGGAGGAATCAATTTAGATGAGTTTATAGAATTAAGGTATGTTCCTTATCATGAAGTAGTTGAAAAAAATGATTCTGAGAGTTTTATTCATATCGTTACAAACTCTCTTGAAGATTCTCTGAGAATACAAATGCAAAAATTTTCATCTACTTTAGATGAAATAGGTTTAGAGGTTTCAACTGGTCCGGTTGTCGATTTTCGACTCAAATCAGCTTTAAAAAATTGCTTAGATGAGCAAAGCGTACCGTTACTTTATCCAGAAGTGATGAAGGCAGGAAAAGTTTTATTCCCACCTAATAATCCTCGAAAAGCGATTGCAATTAAACGAAATAATCACACAGAAAAATGGTTAGTTCCCAAAGGTTGCTACGTTTTGACAAAGCGTTTTTCTGCTAAGGAAGAAAAGCGTCGTGTTGTTGCTGCTGTGTGTTCTCCTTTTGATGCACCATTATTAGGTATAGAGAATCATCTTAATTACTACCATGCCAAAGGTAAAGGAATGAATCCCGACCTTGCACAAGGTTTAGCAGCATTTCTCAATTCAACTTTCTTTGATAAATATTTCCGGCAGTTTAGCGGACATACTCAAGTTAATGCAACAGATTTGCGTAGAATAAAGTACCCCGGCAAAGATGATTTAATCAAATTAGGAATACAAGTTGGCGATCGCCAATTTGATTGGAAGCAACTTGATGATGTTGTACACAACACTTTGTCGATTATGAGCGAAGCAATAAATGCAGTAGAGGCTGGTAAACGAATCTCAGAAGCGCTTGCAATTCTCAAAGATGTTTCTGCTCCAAAAAAGCAACAAAATGAACGTTCAGCACTTTGCTTGCTTGCGTTGGCAGATATTCGTCCTCAAACACCTTGGAATCAAGCGACAGCACCTAGACGTAGAATTACAGAGATGATGGATTGGTTTCGTGAATATTATGGTAAACAATACGCACCTAATACACGTGAAACAGTTCGACGACAGACAATGCACCAGTTTGTGCAAATGGGAATTGTTATTGAAAATCCAGATAAACCAGATCGACCAATCAACAGCCCAAAATGGTGTTATCAACTTCATCAACAAGTAGTTTCACTTCTTAAATCTTATGGCTCCCAAGAGTGGGAAGTAATTCGTCAAAATTATGCTGTTTCAATTACAAACTTATTACAGGATAGAAATCGCAACTTAGCGATGATTCCTATAAGCTTACCTGACGGTCAAACGATTGAGTTATCATCGGGTGGACAAAATATTCTAATAAAAGACATTTTGGAAAGCTTCTGTCCTAGATTTACACCTGGAGGTTCGGTTCTCTACGTAGGTGATGCTGGGAAAAAGTTTATTGTTAACGAAACTCAGAAATTCCGAGAATTAGGGATTGATTTAAATCCTCACGGTAAAATGCCAGATGTTGTAGTTTATTATGAGCAGCAAGATTGGCTTGTATTAATAGAAGCTGTAACAAGTCACGGTCCAGTTAACTTAAAACGTCATAATGAATTAAAGCAACTTTTTGAATCAAGCAATAAAGGATTAGTTTTTGTCACCGCTTTCCCAAGTCGTAAAGAAATGACTCGGTATCTTGCTGAAATTGCTTGGGAAACAGAAGTTTGGGTAGCAGATCAACCCGAACATATGATTCATTTCAACGGTGAGAGATTTCTCGGACCTTATTAAAATATCGTATTTTATATGATGGAATTGATGTTAACGCCGATTCGATGATTGGGAAGGTTGTGGTTGTTAATTAGTTCGTAGTATTTTGTAGGGTGTGTTACGGCGACGAAATGGTTGCGGGGAAACAGATATTTTAGTTAATGGCGTAACGCACCATCCTGGTTTAATAAAGTAATTAGGAATTTGGAACGAATTGATTCATAAATTTTAATTCTCAAAATTGGATTTCAAAATTAAAGTATATGCTGCCTAAATAACCTAATCCTATACTCACACTAGCAACAGCATAGAGCAAAAACCCAAGTTGAAATTTATTTAAAAAACTTGATAATTTGAGCGCAAACCTACTTAACGTTGTCCACAAGCAGATAACCATAAGCCATCTAATAAAGATATGATACCCATCAGGACTTCCTGCAAATGTGGAAAAGATTGTTAATCCCATACCAATAAAAAACAAATTTTTTCTCAATTGACTTAACCAACTTCCTTCCTGATGCTCTTGATTCTCTTGAGGCTCTCGAAGTTCTTTTGCACTCAGAGCTAATAAGAAAATTAATACTGCAATCCCGATTAATTCTATATACTTAAACCAAAAAGGAGCTAACCAGTAACCCAAAGCGATACCACAAACTAGTGTTGATAGTAGATTCACAAAAATGCCAAACATAGTTCAAAATTAATATTTTAAAATTTTGGGGTTTAATTTTTTACCTAAGTACTAATTATGGTACTTACATTTTCGGGAAACGGCAATCTTCTAGAAAATTTTTATAATAATTGGTAGTGAATTTAAAGGAGGACAAAATGAATACTTCCATCATTGACGAAGTTATTGAACAACTGAGAACCATGCCGCAACACTTACAATCGCAGGTGCTTGAATTTGCTCGAATGCTTGTAAATACTGAAGTTAAAGGTACTTCAGGGCAACAATTACTACGTTTTGCAGGTTCTATTCCCGCTGATGACATCCAATTAATACGTGAAGCGATTGAGCAAGGTTGCGAACAGGTAGATAGTTATTAACTTTTATCTTTATAAATATTGTTACAATGTCCAACTTCTACAACACTTACTAACAGAACGTCATCAAAATTATCATATAAAATACGATAATCGCCTACTCGAATACGATAACCGTTTTCTCTACCTTTAATTTCAGAAGGTAACTTTTTAATTTGTTTAGATGCACTCTTGGAAATTTGAATTTCGTAACTCACGCTGCATCCTTTTTTATTTCTTACATCTCTTGCTTAATTTCTTCCCAAGATACAGTACCATTTTTTCTGATATCTTCTTTACCTTCGTCGTAGGCTTTCAAATCATTTTTATCTTCTTCAGTTTCAATTTTATTAAGTAAGTCAAAAACTTCGTCTAAGGTACTATCGTATGCTTGATTTAACATTATATTGATAGCATCAATTATTTCTTTTCTTTCGCGTTCATTTTTCATTTTTATACCTATAATTAAAATGAATTATTTTTAATAGTTAACTTACCCGTTCTTATTTTATCATTTACATTTAATAGTGCGTTACGGCAATAATATAGCTTATAACCTTTTATTCAAGTTAACTTAAATGCTTAACGCACCCTACAAATTGAATAAACAATTAATCAAATAACAAAAATCCCAGTCTTATTTATAAGACTTATGCTATTAACCCTGGGTTTGCAACCCTGGGTGGGTTAGGTTTAGAAGGAACAATATCGACCAACAACTCCCAATTTACTTTATAATAAGTCGCAAGCGGAGAAATAAAACTTGAAACTAATTTTAGTAGCACCCGATTCATTATTAACAGCAGCTTTTCAACGACATTTCAATTATTTTCCTAACATCGAAATCGTTAACAACTACTTTGAATGGTTGCCAACTTTCGATTGTTTAGTTAGCCCAGCGAATTCGTTTGGGATGATGGATGGTGGTATGGATGCTGCCATTATCAAGTTTTTCGGTAATTCGTTGATGGAAAAGGTGCAGCAGCGCATTCTTACAGATTATTTAGGGGAGCAACCTGTAGGAACATCAATAATTGTGGAAACGGGTAATCCCAAACATCCGTTTCTTGCACATACACCTACAATGCGAGTTCCCATGTCGATCGCGGGGACAGATGTTCCTTATGTCGCGATGTGGGCTATGCTTTTAGCCGTGCGTCGTCATAACCAATCTTCTGAGCATAAAATTAATACTGTAGCTTGCCCCGGTTTGGGTACGGGAATTGGTAGAGTTGATTACGATGAAGCAGCCAGACAAATGGCTTTAGCTTACGATAATTTTCTTTATCCACCCAAGCATCTCAATTGTTTTGTTGCAGCTTCCAGACAGCTTTTGATTTGGGAAGGCAGTAGTTTGTTTTATTAAATTATGGGTGAGGATAGGGAGGGGGAAGAGGGGGAAGAGGGGGAAGAGGGGAAAGAAGGGGAAGAGGGGGAAGAAAACAATGTATATTAATGCCGTAATCAATCTTACTATTCTTCCCTATGCCCAATGCCCTATGCCCTATTCCCAAATTATTAATTTACACGCTATTTTTATTTTTATCTATCCAACCCGTTTGGGCGGCGGAAGCTCAACCGCAACGGACTATTTTAACTTTGGAATTATTACAAGAAAGAATAGATTCTCCTATCGTAAATCAAGGTAGTCTGACGGTTGATTTACGGGAGATGGAGATTGATTTACAACCCGAAAATAAAGAATTTCACGATAATTTTTATAAATTACTCCAAAATGAATTGCAGAAAACTGGCGTAAAACCTGTAGGATTAGATTTAAGCGATTCAATAATTGAAGGCGATTTTATTGGTAGCGATTTGGGTTTAAGAACGCCTTTGTATGCTCAAGCGATCGCGCCAATTTTTACTGAAACCGAACAAAATCAACTCGAACTTTTGCGCGAGGTTTGTTTGCAGTCGCTGGCTTATTCTGTTCCCAATTCTAAAGATTGTCGATCGCTATTAGGAAAAGATTCGACGACTTCGGCACAAATTTCGGTGTTTCGCGGTTCGTTAATTTTTAAGCAAACTCGTTTTAAGGGAAAACTAGAATTTAACAATACGTTTTTTCTGCAACCTGTGGAAGCAGAAGAGGCATTTTTTAATGATGCTGCAAATTTAACGCAATCAAGATTTAGCCGTCGAGTGAGTTTTGCTAATGCTGATTTTCGCCGTCAAGTTGATTTTGGGGGAAGCGTTTTCTTTGATGAAGCTAATTTTAAGGAAGCTCAATTTAATAAAAATGCCGAGTTTAAAAATACAACTTTTGAAGATTCCGCCAGTTTTTCAAATGCTACTTTTCAGGATATAGCTAATTTCAGCCGCGCGCGTTGGGAAGGTACGACAAATTTTTCTCAAGCGCGTTTTGTCGAACAAATTCAGTTTACGAAAGCTAATTTTCAAGAGTTTCTATTTTTCAAGGAAACTAGTTTTTTGCAATCTGTAATTTTCCGAGAGGCACAGTTTAATTTACCCGTAAATATGCGCGGTGCCAGTATTCTCACTCAAGCTGACTTTAGCGATGCTGTTTTTGCTAAAGCTGCTTATCTCAACGTACCAAGTTTAATTTTTAATTCCGATAAAGCCAAAATTTTGGGTAATCCCGGTGAAATTGGCGCGATGTTGCGGGTGCCTCGATTATCGGGAAATCAAAACGTATTGCGTAATTTAATCCAAAATTTTCGCCAGTTGCAGCAAATCGCCGACGCTAACGAATTGGAGTATAGCAAACAGCGCCTACATTTAAAAAATTTAACTCGCCGTTTGCTCGATCCAAATATCAATGATGCCGATCGAAAACGGTTAATAAATTTGGGTTTTTCCACAACTCAAGCAGAAGCAATTATCAAACGTCGTCAAACCGAACCTTTTCAAGTTAAAAGTGAATTGCTGACATTAGCCGATATTGACGAAGAAACATTTACACAACTTGCTTCGCACTTCGTAGTTGGTGAAACTCTTACCCCAGCTAAATGGTTGCTGCAAACATGGAAATGGTTGGTGTTAAGTTTACTACTATTGCTATCGGGATACGGTACCAATGTTTACTTAGTATTTGGCGTAGGAATAATTGCGATCGCGTTTTTTAGCGTACTATTTTGGTTAGTCGATCGATTCCGCCGTTTGCAGCCGAGTCAAATCGTTCCTACAGCTTACGAAACCACCTGGATGTTAGGAAGTTTTGCGATCGGCACGCTATGCGGTTTAATCGCCATCTTTCGCAATACCCCACAACCGTTGTTAACTTTAGCGTGCATGACGGTTATTATCGTACCAATACCCTGTTTTCTATTATTTCGACTTTACCAACAAGGACGCTACCACGATTTAATGGAGACATCATACTTTACAGAAGACGGTACTTTAAGACAGTTGCGGTTATTAATTGGGCGTTTACCCGTAATACCAAGGTATGAATTATTTCGCGAACGTTATTTACCTTTATTGTGGAATCGTCGCTGGAACTGGTTAAATTATTATGACTTTAGTTTGAACAACCTTTTAAAATTAGGCTTTAATGACGTTCGCTTGCGAGACGAACACCTCCCCGGAATTATCAGTACTTTGGCGTGGTATCAATGGAGCTTGGGTATACTTTACATCACATTAGTATTGTGGACGCTTTCACGCACCATTCCCGGATTGAACTTATTGATTTATCTAAAATAATTGGGAATTGGGCATTGGGAATTGGGCATTGGGCATGAGATATTGTTAAATAGTTTTGAATTCATAGCTCCTCACTCTTAACTCCTAACTATTCCCTACTCCCTACTCCCTACTCAATTTGTTATGAAAATCGCTACTTGGAATGTCAATTCAATTAGAACTCGTTTAGAACACGCTATTAATTGGTTAAAAGAAAGCGGTGTTGATGTACTTTGCTTGCAAGAAACTAAGGTTGTAGATGAACTTTTTCCTCAAGAACCTTTTAAAGAATTAGGCTATTACCTTTATACTTCCGGGCAAAAATCATACAACGGTGTTGCCATAGTCAGCCGTCAACCTTTGGAAGATGTTTCAGTTGGTTTTACATCGATTTTGTCAGATGTAGATGCAAAATGGGACGAACAAAAACGTGTAATTTCCGGTGTAATTGACGGTGTTAGAATCATCAATCTTTATGTTCCTAACGGTTCTTCAATAGGTAGTGAAAAATATGAATATAAATTGCAGTGGTTGAAAATACTAAGAGATTATTTGCAAAAGCAGCAGCAATCCACACCCGATATATGTATGTGCGGAGACTTCAATATTGCTTTAGAAGATAAAGATATTCATGAAAATACCAAACCAGAAAATCATATTATGTCTTCCGTTGCAGAACGGCAAGCTCTACGATATATCTTAAGCTTAGGATTCGCCGATGCATTTCGTAAATTCACGCAAGAAAGCGGACATTACAGTTGGTGGGACTATCGAGCTGCTGGATTTCGTCGCAACCGTGGCTGGCGCATCGATCATCATTATCTCACACCCAACTTATACGAACGTGCAAAAAGCTGCACCATCGACATCGAACCCAGAAAATTAACTCAACCCAGCGATCATACCCCGGTAATTGTCGAGTTTTAAGGATGAGGGGATGGGGATGGGGATGGGGAGATGGGGGGATGGGGGGATGGGGAGAATAAGTTAGGAGTGAGGAGTTAAGAGTTATTTTTCTATTTGTAGTGCGTTAGCGCAGCGTGTCCGCCAGGACATGCATCTTGCTCGCTAGTAGTTTCCAAATTCCCAATTCCTAATCCCCAATTCCCAATTCCCAATCCCCAATTCCCCATGCCCAATGCCCAATCCCCCATGCCCAATTCCCAATCCCCAATCCCCAATCCCCAATTATTAATCGATAATTGATAATTGATAATTGATTAATATGTTTTTAGTCACAGGTGCGACTGGCGATATTGGTAGTAGAGTGGTGCGACTTCTACGGGAACGAGAGATGTTGGTTAAGGCGTTTGTCCGTCTTACTTCGCGGTACGGGGAGTTGGAACGCCGTGGTGCTGGTATTTTTATTGGCGACTTACGAGAAGAAAAGGACATTCGCAAAGCTTGCCAAGGCGTTGATTATATTATTAGCGCTCACGGCTCTGATGGTGATGCGCTATCCTTGGATTACAGAGCCAATATAGAGTTGATTGACCAAGCAAAAGCTAATGGTGTTCAACATTTTGTATTTATTTCCGTATTGGGTGCAGATCGAGGATACGAAGATGCTCCTACTTTTAAAGCAAAATTTGCTGTAGAACAATATCTAAAGAATAGTGGTTTAAACTACACAATTTTACGACCCGCTGGATTAGCATCTAACTTGTTGACTTTAGCTGAAAGATTTCGTGAAACGGGGGTTTATTTACTAGTCGGCGACCCCAAAAACCGCACTTCGATAGTGAGTACAGATGATTTAGCAAAAATGGTAGTTGATTCTGTCCAAAAGGCAAGCGCTCGCAATCAAACTTTATCTGTTGGAGGTCCGGAGATTTTATCTAGAAAAGATATACCGCATATCTTCGGTCATATTTTTAATAAAGAACCAGTAATAGTTAATCCCCCACTATTTTTAGTCGATGGGTTGCGAAGTGCATTAGGTTTAGTAAATCCCAAAGCACAAAAAGAATTAGGTACTTTCCGTACTTTGCTAGCTAATGAATTTTTCTGTACAACTGAAGAAGTTAAAACCTTAGAAGAAATTTTTGGCTTTGAATTGGAAACGCTAGAAAGTTATTTAAGACGTTATTTAGGAAGTTAGTTGTTAAGAGTTAGGAGTTAGGAGTTAGGAGTTAGGAGTTAGGAGTTAGGAGTTAAGAGTAGTGAGTAGTGAGTTAGGAACTAATTTCTCTTTGTCCCCTTGTCACCCCATCTCCCCATCTCCCCCTCTCCCCCATCTCCCCCCTCTACCCCCTCTTACCTCTTACTTATTTTTTATTAAAATCTAAAATTATCTATTATGAAGTATTCTTTAGCTGCTAATGCATCTCAAGCACGTAGGACAAAACAAGAGTTTGCTAAGCCTGATGAACAATTATCTTATGAGTTGGGTAAAGCCGTACAAGACTTACCGCCGCTTTATACTAGGTTGTTAGCCGGAACTATTACCGCGATCGTGTTTGGTTCAATTACTTGGGCGCATTTCTCGAAAATAGATGAAGTGGCAACTGCGCCGGGAAAAATCATTGCTTCGACACAGGTAAGACCTGTAACATCTTTGGGTAATGGCTCAATTGTGGCGGTGAATGTCAAGGAAGGCGATACAGTTAATAAAGGTGAAGTATTAATTCAACGCGATCCAGATTTGCAGCAAGCGGATGTTGCTCGTTTGGCGAAAAGTGCTAATTTAATTCGAGAAGATTTGCGCCGCTTAGATGCCGAACGTATTGGGGGTAAAAAAGCAGGTAGTAAATTGCAAGATGAACTTTTAGCGTCTCGTTTACAAGATTATCAAGCACGTCAAGCTGCTGCGGAAGCGGAAGGGAATCGTCAAAAAGCGAGTGTAGAACAAGCAAAAGTACGTTTAACTCGTTTGCAAGAAAACCTTGCTAATGCCAGAACTAGTTTAAATAATGCTAGGACAAATGAGAAAAATGCTCAGAAACTTCGCGATCAAGTTAACAGTAGTGTGGCTTTAGCGAAAAAAAGGGAGAAAAGTTTACGCGGCTTAACTAATCAAGGTGCAGTGCCGCGACTCGATTATTTAGATGCACAAGATAGAGTCAATCGCGCTAATGCTGAAATAACTAAGGCTGCGGATCAAATAATCAACGCTCAAAATAAAATAACTGAATCTCAAGACAAAGTTACATCTTTAGAGAAAGATATAGCCGCGCAGCAACAAGAAATTAGCCAAGCACAAGCAGCATTTGAAGCAGCCAGCAGTCAAGCCCAGCGCCTAGCTTCGGAGCGTCAAAGTGAAATTTTGACTCAAATAAACAAGCGTAAAGAAGAATTGACAGATATTACAGGTCAATTAAATCAAGCTAAAAAACAGCAGCAATTAGAAACTATTAAAGCTCCCGTAGGGGGCATAGTTTACGATGTAAAAGCAACAAAAGGTCCCGTACAAGCAGGAGAACAGTTGCTCTCAATCGTACCTAAAGGAGAAGAATTATTATTAGAAGTTAAAGTCATCAACCGCGATATTGGTTTTATTAGTAAGGGAATGAAAGCAAAAGTTAAATTAGCAACTTTTCCTTTCCAGGAATTTGGTGCTATTAGCGGCGAGGTAGTGCGCGTTAGCCCTAATGCAGTAGTAGATGAGAAATTAGGATTAGTATTCCCTACCACAATCAAGTTAGATAAAAACACCGTAATGGTGCGTGGTGAAAAAGTAGGATTTACACCCGGAATGGTTGCGAATGCCGAAATTGTGACTCGTAAAAAGTCAGTTTTGACATTCTTAGTTGAGCCAGTTACGCGACGGTTTGACGAAGCATTTTCTGTTAGATAGTTGTTAGTTAACAGTGAGCAGTGAGCAGTGAGCAGTTGTTAGTTATTGGTTGTTTTATTAACTTCAAACTCCGGTGGTCTTAATTATCTAAAATCCAAAGTTGTAGGGAGAATTCCAAATTATATGGCTCTTAATTCCTAACTTCTAACTCCTAACTCCGGTGGTCCTAACTCCTAACTTCTAACTTCTAACTCCTAACTCCTAACTCCTAACTCCTAACTCCTAAGCACCTCTATATTTAATTACAAAAATTGCACCTATTAGCCCTGCCAGAAGCACTATCCACGTACCAGAAGCAATTCTCGTCAGCTTTTTGGCTTTTATATTGTCCCACCAACCTGTAGGGCGTACATCTTGAAGTAAAAGAGTCGCGATCGCCGCTAAGTTTAAGCTGGCAATATTGGCTGTAACTAGCAGCATTGCACCTAATGCGGGTTCCCATTCACCGGAACCCATCAACATTCCCCAGGTTACTAAAGGTGGTAGTAAAGCAACTGACACCATTACTCCGACGATCGAACTAATTTCACCAGCAGTCAAGGAAATAGCCGCAGCAGCACCCGAAGCAAGAGCAACAACAATATCAGGTAAAGTTAGTTTGGTTCGGATAGCTATTTCTGGTAAATCTGGACTGATGGGAATCAGCAAACCGATTAAAATCGAAAAAGCGATCGGTACCAAAATTCCGATGATTCCAACTTTTACAGTTTTTAAGGCTAAAGATGAATCTCCCAAGGTAATGGCTACCGCTAATGCCATATTTGGTTTTAGCAATGGTGCGATTACCATTGCACCAATTATTACCACTTCACTACCCCGTACCAAACCGACACCAGCAATACTAGAAGATAGCAATAATAAGGAAATCTGCGTCCACGAGAAATGTACGCTTGACGCTACATTAGTGTAAATTTCTTCGCGGTTAATCCGACTTGGTGCCTCTGGTAAACCAGTTGAATTCTCAGACGATTCAAGTCGAGGTAAAGAAGCTTCTACTGGTAGCAACAACAAACGAAAGTCTTCTACCTCAGTAAACTGGTTAACTAAACAATCAACTAACGGTTCTACCTCTCCAGAAGAAAGAAGTATTTTAAACTCCAGTTGATTATTTTCTAATTTTTTTTGCCAAATTCCTGCATAAGAATATTCGGCGACTAACTTCTCAAATTTGTCACCTTTTTCTTCTGGTAGATAAACCTCAACTAAGCGTAGATTCATGTGCGGCGTTTTATGGAAAAGTTTTTTAGTAGTAATTATTTAGCGTAGCCGATTCTTATAGCAAATGCTTGTTTAACTCAATACCCTGTTGGTATGAGTTTAATTTATTCCTTTGTATTGTTGCTAATTCGGTACGCTTCTCTATATAGCAATCCTAAATTAGTTGTAAAAAAATTATGCTTATTTATATCTATAAAGTAGTGCGAGCATCTTGCTCGCTAGTGCCAGCGAGATGTATGTCCTGGCGAACACGCTACGAAGGCAGCACTACTTAAAATTTCACGAATCATTTAGGACTGCTATAGCATATAGCTCAAAATAAAACTAAAGTATTAAACACATCCAAAACTAAGTATTAATGCTTGCAATCAACTGTAGCTTATCAAATAAATCCAATCTCTGTTCCTTATTTCCTATTCCTTTGACTAAATCTTTATCATGCTAAATTACGTTCAAGCATACTTTCAAAATCGCTACTGAATATACGCTTATCCCGAACTCCTACAGTATGCCGATCGCTAATAAATTGCGGCTCCAAAAATACATTTGCAGACTTGTCAATAGTATTGAAATCAAAGCTTGTACTCATTGGTGACGTATATTCACGAGCATAATTCGACTCAAAACCTTTACTTAAACTTAAACCGGGAAAATAATCACCAAAATCTGGTATTAAAGGCGTATCTTGCGTATTATTGCTCGATGTCTCCTCAAGAGTCTGTCGTATCAGCTTACTATCAAAGTCAGGATTGGCGCTTAACATTAGAGCTACCACCCCTGCAATGTGAGGAGTTGCCATAGATGTACCGCTATAAGATTCATACTTATTACCTGGAAGTGTAGAGTAAATATCGACTCCTGGAGCGGTAACGTATGTCAAAGGATCGGAACCCGCACGGTTAGAAAAATTAGCCAGATTTTTATCCTCATCTATAGCTCCCACAGCGATTCCATATCGATCTGCATACCTAGCTGGATAAAGAGGCATCTCGCCGCCACTATTTCCCGCTGCCATCACCACGGTAATTCCTCGATCGCTGGCGTATTTTACTGCTTCTTCTACGTCTGGGCTAGGAACAGAACCGCCTAATGAAAGGTTAATGACATTCGCTCCATTATCTACAGCATAGTAAATACCATCAGCAACCGCAGTGTTAGAGCCAGAGCCAGAATCATCTAAAACTTTCACCGGCATTATTTGAGCATCGTAAGCAATACCAGTCACCCCAAAACCATTATTTTCTCCGGCGATCGTACCGGAAACATGGGTACCGTGTCCGTCTACGTCTATGGTGTTGTTATTATTACCATTAAAGTTCCAGCCATAGAAATCATCTATATAACCATTGCCATCATCATCTTTACCGTTATTCGCAATCTCGCCGCTATTTGTCCAAATATTGTTTTTCAAATCCTCATGATTGTAGTCAACACCAGTATCCAACACCGCGACTACCACGCCTTCACCCGTATAACCTTTTGCCCATGCTTCTGGTGCATTTACAGCATCAGCCCCCCATTCCTTCCCTCCTTTATCGGGAACATCCTCAAAGGTGTCTTCCCCAATAACTTTCGCTACCGCTTCTGCTGCATTTGCTAAACCATAGCCATTCCTAGAACTATATTTTTCACTATCTGAAGCATAAAAATGTGTATCGTTATTTGCACTATTTTGGGGAGTTAATTGGATTTTGCTATCTATAACGGTGACATTGGAGTTACTCAAATCAGGTATTACAGATTCTTGGGCGGTATTAACAGTTGAATCATCTGTAAGAGAGTAACTACTACGATTTAAAAGACTGAGATTATTTTTGAGATCGTAATTTAACTCATCTATCCAGGCGATAGAAGTGATATTCTGCCTTTCTGAAAAATTGCGATCGCTAAAATTTGCTTGCATAAACTTATACCTCAAATAGATAATTTTTTATTTTTATGACAGCACTAATAATAAAAAGTCTGAAACATAATTCAGGCTTTTAGCTGCGAAAATATTCTGATTAAATATAATTACTATGAAATCAAATTGTAAAATGCCAATTATTTTACAATAACTTTTTATTCGTAAGTGTTTGTTGAGATAAATCAACAGTTGTTAATGAGAGAGTATTTAATGTAAGCTGCAATTAATTATAAAAAAGTATAGTTTAAGCTTTTTGGTTTTATCCATTTGTGCCTGTTAACAGATAATTACTGGTAATATTTATATAACAATTCAAATTACGGATAAAAAATCAGATACCCCTTCCACAAAACTTTCGATCGGCTTTGCAGAATGGGTATCCTGTTTCTTACTCCCTACTCCCTATTGATTAAGTAGAAATAGTAGAATCCCAATAACTAAAATTGTTACTGATTTCATCCCAACTTAATTCTAAAGTTCGAGATTTTAAAGCATTATTGTTTGTACTCCAAGGATTTAATAAAGTGAATTTCTGAGTTGCATCATTGTAATCTACTAAAGCGTAAGCGTGAGAAGCAACAATGTTTGATTTTATTCCACTAGATTTTGAACCAAATCCTACAACTTTACCAGATTTAAAAGTATCAATTACCCTGTCAAAGTTGAGTATTCGACCTAAAGCAGCTTTTTCACCAGTAATGTGTGCGAATGCATCACTCAAATATCCAGCATTACCAATACCGCTGTATGAATTGGTATTATCTTGATTAATCCATCCAGATTCATTAAGTTGAGCGTAAGCTTTTTCTGCGAGTGCTACCCATAATTCATTGTTAGCATTTCCATGATTATCGCCTGCGTTTGCATACAGGAAATTACCTATATTATTAGTTGGTAAATATCTGTCTACAGTTACATAATCGGCAACTCCTTTATTGTAGAAGCGGACGGTAAAAGTACCATCTCCGTTATCGACGAACATATTTTGGATAATCTCTGGTGACTGTACGACAGTTGCAGCTAAACCAGCTAAGAAGAAGCAGTTATTGATATAGCCTTGTCGGATATCTTCATGACTGATTCCATTTTGGAATAGAGAACCTTGCACAGATTTATAGGTGTAAGAAGTTTCGGGGCGATCGCTTCCTAAAAACCACTTATTTATTAACTTATCTAATTGAACATCGCTGCTTGAAGCTTGTAAGTTATCCGATTTATTCGCAGTGTCACCGTAAACAACCTTGCTTAATAACACTCTTACGTAATTTGGCATTCCTAAGTCGGCAGCATTGTCAACCAAAGTACGTAAGTCTGTAATTTCAGTTGCATCAACAGCACCGTTATCTTTTGCGTCGCGGAGAATCGCGATCGCATCGTTACGATCTAAATTGTTGTCTGAAAATAGCGATCTGCTTAAGTTAAGTATGCTTGCATCTTTAAGGTTCTTATCAAACCAATCTTGCTGGGGTTGCGATCTATCCACAATTTGGAAAGATTTTTGCCAGATATCACTGTAACTATCTGCTTTATCGCGGCTTCTAGCCCATAATACGTAGTCACCCGCTGCTATTCCATTAAGGCTGTAATCAAAGCTGAACGTACCATCTTGATTTCTGCGGAATTCCACAGCATCAGCGATATCTTGCCAACTTCTATCGACTTTCTGCAACCAAAAATCAACTCTGGTTAAATCGTCTATACCGTTAGCATCAAATACTTTGCCATCTACAACACGCACACCATCATCAATAGTTTCAATTTCAAATAGGAAATTTGTTGGTGCAGCATTATTAACTTGGAAGTAAGTTGTTAAAGGTTCGCTGTTTTCACCGGCTTTATCGGAAGCTATTGCTTTGAGTTGATAATTTCCTTGTTCTAAACCGTTGATGCTGTAATTAAAACCAATGGAGTCATCCTGGTTTTTACTAAAGTTGAGAGCGTCTTCAATATCAATCCATTCGCCACCCTCTTTTTTAATCTGAAAATCAACTTTTTCCAGATCGTTTATACCATCTGCATCAAATATTCTCGTATTTGTGAGTTCGATTCCTCCACTTATTTGCTTGAAATTAAAGTCAAGTTGACTGGGGGCTGCATTACCGATGCTAAAAGACTCTTGCCAGATATTACTGTAACTATCTGCTTTATCGCGGCTTCTAGCCCATAAAATATAATTACCTTTTTCAAGGGAATCAATGCTGTAATCAAAGCCGATCGAACCATCTTCATTGCTGCTAAATTCAACCGCATCTTCAATATTTTTCCAACTTTCACCCTCTTTTTTTAACCAAAAATCTACTCTGCTGAGGTCGTTTAAACCATTAGCATCGACTACTCTGGTATCTTTAAGACGAACGCCACCTTCAATCACTTCGACTTCAAACCGTAAATCGGAAGGTTTAATGTTCTTAACTTGGAAATAACTTTTTAAAGTTTCACTCGCAGCACCAGCTTTATCGTAAGCCGTCGCTTTAAGTTCATAATTGCCTTGAACTAAGTTATTAATGCTGTATTCAAAACCGAATGAACCATCTCCATCGTCAGTAAAATCGAGAGCATCTTCAATATCAATCCATTCGCCATCCTCTGCTTTAAGCTGAAAATCAACTCTTGCTAAGTCATCTACACCATTTGCATCAAATACTTTTGCATTACTTAGCTCAATTCCTCCATTCTTAGCCTTAATTGTGAAGTCTAGCTTTGTAGGTGCTACATTCTCAAGCTCGGAATTAACAATCTTTTGTACATCAATAGCTTGTCCCCAACCATTGCTTGTAGCACCAAATTTATCGGTAGCTCTACCCCATATATAGTATTTACCTTCTTCAAGGTTGCTGATTTCGTAGTCAAAACTAATTGAGCCATCAGTATTGTTGCTAAATTCCGATACCCTACCAAATTTTTTCCAGTAACCGCCCTGTTTTTTCAGCCAAAAATCAACGTTTTCTAAGTCATCTACACCATCACCATCAGAAATTTCGGTATCCGTAAGCTTAATACCACCAACAATAGCCTCTGTATTAAATTGAAATGCTTCGGGTATATAGTTGTTTTTAACTTTAAGGTTGTAAGAGGTAATAGCATCATCCACTTGATGTACCTGAATATAGTATGTACCTATACCTAAAGTCTTATTAATATTTTCATTTTTGATACCGTCGGCAGATGAAGCTGCTATTTCTAAACCGCTATCATCAAGTAATAGAACATCCGCGTTAGCTGATAAATCATTTAAAGCAAGACTAAAATTACTGCGACTGCTAATAGTGAAAGTGTAATAATCGTCAGTATTATTCAAACTCAACGTATTTTCGATAGTTTGCCATGTTTGGGTAATATCTAAAGAAGTTGACGAACCGAAAAGGTTATCAGCATTATCCATTGACATAATATATAGCTGCTTTTTTTATATAAACTTCGTAATTAGCACTTTGCACAGAAAGCAAGGTAAGGATTTTATATTGGTTTGTAAATTCCTTATTTTTAAATTAGGAACTTCTATAGTGCTATTTACATTCCCAAAACAGCTAGGGAAAAATTACGTATTAATCAAAACTAAATTAAATAAATTTTTAGTATAAAAGTTACAATGGATAGAGTAAATTTCAATAAATTCAGTATTCATGCGATTTTTTATAAAGTTGTCTCAAAGTAGCTCAATATCTTTTTGCCAGATTAGATATAGACCTTAAACCCTTTATATACAAGCCTTTTGAGAGATATAAGTTTATTATTGGAATATTATTTTAGTAACAAATAATACTTTATCTTTTAATAAACGCTTTATTTTGAATTACTATTGTTTAGTAGTCAGATTATATTACTTAGGTAAGTAAAGACAAATAAAATACCTTGTTACCTTAGCTTTTAAATAATTAATCAAGCAATAAATGTTAGAAAAAAATTTTTCTTATATTCAAGGAAAAATCAACCCAATCCGGAAATAATCAGATTTTTTACCGTATTTGTTGATTCACATCGCGCATAAATAGGCAGAGTAATCACATCATAGGTTTACATAAAGAAGACATAAAGAAAAATATCATAATACCAAGCTTTTCTTGAGCTTCGCTTTACATTACTCCTCGTTGAATTCTATTTACCAAATTTGAAGAGATAATTACAAAAAAAAATGGTATTTGGCAATTGAAAATATACTGAATTTCAAATACCAATACCAAATATTAACTATTAATGGGCGTTGTTGATTTAATGCATGAAACGAACTTATTAGATAACCAAAACGCTTGTAGAGACGCGATATAATGCCTTCGGCACACTTCGTGAACGCGTCTCTACATCTAAATTCATACCCGGATTCAGCAACGCCTTAAAATAAGTGTTGCGGTAGTGCAACGATCGAAACGATCTGTTTTGTAGCTAATTTTTTGGATGACTCAACTGAATTAAGCAAAATCTCGTGCAATCGCTAAAGCCCTTCGCACGCCTGCATCGGCGTTAATAAATCCGTTACCGTAAACTGTGTCATAGCCTGCCGCGCCCAAATCATAAGCCGTTTCGGAAATAATTGCCTTTATCTGCGACGCACTTAGATTGGAATTAACGCTCCATATCAATGAAGCAACCCCGGAAACGTTTGCTGTGGAAGCCGAAGTTCCATTGAAATTGTTGTTGTAACTAAAATCAAACCCACCTGAATCATTACGATTTGCGCTGGTTGTAACAAACTCAGATGGAGCAGTCACAGTTAAACCGCTACCGAAATTAGAACCCCACCAATCCTCATAGAAAATTCGGTTGCCCGGTGTTTGGGGATTACCATAATAATCTTTAGTTCCCCAAGAAGAACCCACAGCCACTACATTTCCATACTTTTTCGCTAAATCTGCGGGGCTGCTAAGACTACTAGCATTACCATTCCCAGAAGCAATTACAAATAAAGCTTTATCCTGGTTATCTGCAACTAATTGCTCAAATTCTGCTGAGTAACCGCCAGCCAAGCTGAGATTAACTACCAGACGTTTACCTTGAGCGTTGGCTTTTTCTATCATTGCTTGTGTTGCCGTAGCTAAGTTGTAGTCGAGAGCATCTTCACCTACAACATCGACGTGCATCAAATCAGAATTCCAGTTGATACCAGCCCCCCCTATTTTATTATTACTTTTAGCAGCAATAGTTCCTTCTACTAAAGTTCCGTGGGAAAAATTACCCCACTCATCAAGATAGTTTTCACCAATAAAATCAGTTGTACGTAAATCTGGATGAATATTTCCACTACTATCGGTTCCCAAGCCCGTATCTTGGATACCGATCGCTACATTATCCGAACCTGTAGTGAAGCGCCATGCATTATGAACGCCCATTGCGTGTAGATTCCACTGCTGGTTAAATAGAGGATCGTTGGGAGTTACTGATAAGTTGATGGTTTTATCGGTAAATTTTATCGCTTCAATTCCTTCAAACAAAATTTCGCTGCCATTGCTAAGGGTTATAGCATCAAACATTCGATTACCATTCCCCAGGTTGTAAGCTATACCACCGTTAGGACTATCAGCATAGTTTAAGGTAGCTGAACTAAAATCGAATTCGGATAGATCGAGTAAATCCCGCCCTCCACTACCATAGTCAACGTTACCGTTACCCGAAAAAATAGTCCGACTGTAACCGGGTTGGAAGGTAAAAGTATCAGCCCTCAAAGTTCCGGCTTGGGTGCGCGTACTATTAGTAGCTTGAGGAATAAGAGCAGAAGTAGGAACCGGAGATGCGATCGCACCTTCTGCTGGGTTACTAATAACAGATGTAGGAATTGGCTGCGAATCGCCCGCATTAGGTTTTGTTTGTGTTGATGGAGATGCGGATAACTTCAGGTTGTAATAAGTCTCGCTGTTGTTGTAGGAATTAACCTTTAGGTAGTAAGTTCCAGCTTCTAAAGTTTGTGCGATCGCTTCATTTAAGGTACCGACATTAACGGAGCTAGCAAGAATATTTCCCTTACCTGAGAGCAACCGTAAATCAGCATCAGCACTCAAACCATCAACTACTACGTTTAAGTCACTGGTATTACCAAGTTTAAATTTGTAATAGTCGTCAGAATCTGATTTACCTACCCAATCGCGAATACTTTTTGTCTGAGAATTTACGGCAACTTCGCGAGCATTATTAAGAGTATTTCCCGCACTATCAAACGGTACTACCCCAAAACTTAAACGATAGTCGGTTTCTATGTTGCCGTAAGGGTAAACTTCAATATAATAAGTACCTTTCGCTAAATCAACGCTGATGGATTCGCTATGGGTGCCCCCATTATTAGAATACGCAATTCTCTCGCCTTCATCGTATTTCCCATTCGCATTTTTATCTTGAATTAGCTGTACGTCTGCATCGGCGCTTAAACCGTCGAGACTTACGTTAAAACTGCTACGCCCCTTAATATTGAAGCTGTATAAATCATTCGCTTCAAAACTGCTAACTGTATCACTAATTATCTGAGTACTAGTATTAATACTTAAATGTTTTGCTGAATCTATAAATAGTCCTGGATCGCTTTCTGACATATGTTTGAAATTTCAATAAACGGTATTTATTTGTTCAATATCTATAAGTAACCCCTTTTTAATGTAAAAAAAGAGACTCTGTGTTTACTTTAACATTAACATCATAAGAATTTTACTTACTCTTCATAAAGATATTGCATTTAAAAAATTGTTTATCGGTAGAAAATAATCTAATTTTCCTTCTGATAAGAAAAATTATAGTGTAATTTTATTGTTAAGTGTTTCTTGGGATTTAGAACTATCTATGATTTATATTTAGGTATTAATGAAATATTAAATATACATGAAGGAAATTGATAAAATATTTAGCTTTGTAAAGTTAAGAAGTAGGGAGTAGGGACTTATATAACTTGCTCTGTAAATATATATGAATTTCTGAAAGGCGATCGCGAGGGTAAAAGCATATAAGTGTTGGGGGCTAGGGAACAGGGATCGAAAATGTACGCTCGTCTTTGAAGCCCACGCTAGGCTAACAAAAACAGAAAGTAGTAATCTTATAAATAATCATGAAAAACTACTTAGGTCACATTTTTATGCTACCTCGGAAGAAAACCGATCGCTAAAACAATCAATATAACCAATCGATTTTTTTCACAGATGCAGTTATTTGCTGTACGATTTAAAGTGAATTTTTTTGAAATAAATGGAGCTAATAATCTTCTAAAATAGAAAAATATGTTTTTGAAAACTTGTTTAGAAGCGATAATTACACTTTCTTGGGTTCGGAAATAAATAAGTACTTGTGTCTCTATTAATTAAACATTTCGTTTAGGTAGGAGTAGTCCAAGGTTATATAATTTTTTCTGTAAATATATAAATAATGGAGGCTTGACTACTTAACCCGTCAATTACCAAAAATATTTTTTGCTGAGATGTAAATTTTATCCTTGACATATTAATAGTTTTGCTTATTACATTCAAACGACCAAGTTTTTTTGTTCTCTGCTGGTATCTATTGGAGAACGATCGCAGTCTATCTTGGCGTATGGACGGTTAGTTGCAATACTTATGATGTGACACAACATTGGTGAAAAATAACTAATGTCTTTATACGATTTTTCTAACCCCTGGCTGGTAGCAGTAGGATTAAACGCCTTACTTTTAGCTCTAGTTTGGCTAGCGCCTAAAAAACTACTTACACCTGCGGGCATACTTAATGCTTGGTTGCTGGGTGTTTTGATTTGGGGAACTCTTGGTTTAAGGGGATATGCGGTAGTTTGTGTTTATTTTATAGTTGGTTCGGCTGTGACGCGCATCGGCATGGCAGAAAAAGAAGCTGAAGGAATTGCCGAAAAACGTTCCGGTGCTAGGGGTCCGGAAAACGTTTGGGGTTCGGCTTTTACTGCGGCTTTGTGCGCTTTGGGAATAGGAATTATTAATTGGCAAGGAAGCGATGTTTTTTTAAGTTCGTTGTTGCTTTTAGGCTATGTGGCGAGTTTTTGCACCAAGCTTTCCGATACCTGTGCGAGCGAAGTTGGTAAAGCCTACGGTAAGCGGACTTTTCTAATTACGACTTTGCAGCCAGTGCCCAGAGGAACTGAAGGTGCTGTCAGCCTTGAAGGAACTTTAGCTGGAATCTTCGCTTCGGTGGTGCTGGCAATTCTGGGCTGGGGTGTTGGTTTAATCGATCCGTGGGGTATTATATGGTGCGTGTTGGCGGCATTTATTGCCACTAATTTAGAAAGCGTGATTGGAGCGACTCTGCAATCCCGATGGCAGTGGTTAACTAATGAATTAGTTAATGTTCTCAACACCTTGATAGGAGCTGCTGCTGCGATGCTATTTGCTTGGATACAGGCAAGTATTTAGAATATAATCTTGGACTAAACACAAGTTGCTCGATCGGTGTTTTGTAAGTATTTATACGCAACGTAGTTCGCGATTTGTTGCGGTATTACTGCAATTCAACTTGGCATTAAAGTAGCGTTATCCTTATTAAGTGTCAGTTGAATGCAGTTAATTTTGATGCGATCGCTGTATATTTTTTAAGGTAATTTCTAAGTAAGCACTTTATGGAATCTTCATCGTTTTTGACTGTTGATGAGCGATCGATCTCAATACAACAGGCAGTACAATATTTACAAATTAGTGGAAAATTAGGTCAGTTTATTAGGGATATTCTGCGTCAGGATGTAATTGAGCAAGAAATTAAAGCTAGAGTCGAAATCGAGCTTTCTCCGGCTTTAACCGAACAAGCAATTATTGATTTTCGGATCAAAAATGAACTTAGCGACCCCAAAAAGTTTCAGGATTGGTTAAATAATAGCGGTACCGATTACGCTACATTTCACTCTACAGTTGCTTTTGGGTTTAAATTAGAAAAACTTAAAAGTTTGGTAGCAGAGCCAAAATTAGCAGAATATTTTATTGAAAGAAAGATTTTTTTAGATAGGGTGGTACTTTCTCGGATTATTGTTGATAATCGAGAGTTAGCTGAGGAGTTGCATACCCAAATTGAAGAAGGAACTAGTTTTGAGCAGCTTGCTAGGGAATATTCGCTTTCCGATGACAAAATTGTTAACGGCATGATGGGACCAGTCAGTCGGGGAACAATGCCGGATAAATTGCGAGCTGCTGTAGATATAGCTAATCCTGGCGATATTTTAGGACCAATTCAATTAGAGGAACGTTATGGATT
This sequence comes from Rivularia sp. (in: cyanobacteria), assembly GCA_965234645.1. Classification (GTDB taxonomy): domain Bacteria; phylum Cyanobacteriota; class Cyanobacteriia; order Cyanobacteriales; family Nostocaceae; genus Rivularia. The sequence continues at coordinate 4,376,479 of OZ248344.1, forward strand.
GTTTCGTGTAGAACAACTTCTACCAGCATCATTAGAAGATACTCAACTTAAGCAAGCACTACAAAATGAACTGTTCGAGAAATGGCTAGCAGAGAAGATTCAAAAGCTGACAGTCAAACTACAAGTAAAATAAAGGTTTCAAATAATCAATATCAAGCAACAGTGTTAGCTTCCCCAGCTTGGAACCAACCACCTCTATGTTGGCTCACTGACGAAGAGCAAACCCGACTGCAAAACCAATCGGATATCCTTGATTTCCGTTTAGGAGAGAAAATTTGGTACCTTGAAGCAGTTGGTTATCAATTTCTCATCGTTTCTGGTAAAGTCCGACTGCGTGAAGAAGGCATTGGTAAACCAATAGCAACCTTAGAAGCAGGACAATGGTTTGGTAACTTAAATAATTATCCCACAGAATGTAAAGCTGTAGCAGCTAGTAAAGAAGTTTTAGTGCTGCGTACCAGTACAGATTTATGGGCAGAATTTTCAACCCCGCAGATTGAAGAGTTTTGGAATGGGGAAGAGACGGAGGGACAGGGAGATAAGGAGACAAGGGGACAAGGGGACAAGGGGACTAGGGGACTAGGGGACAAGGAGACTAGGGGACAAGGAGATAAAATAGTAAAAATTTCTTCCCCCTCTTCCCCCTCTTCCCACTCCCCCCCTCTTCCCATAACATCGGGTTATCCTTTCGTCTCTAGCGCCAACAGTGCTGCTGCTTGCTTGACGATGGTGGCGCAGTATTTGGAAATTTCGGTGAAGTTGGAGTGGATGCAGCGTCAGGTGCGATCGCAACGTGCCAAACAAGTTGTCGAAGCTGCTGAGAAGCTGGGTTTGGTGCTGCGGAGGTTGCAGGTAAGTTGGGATGATTTACAGAAACTTTCTTTTCCAGCTTTATTATTATGGGGTAACTCCGAGCAGGCTAATTGGGTTGTAGCTTATGCACGTAAAGGCAATAACTTGATTGTTGCTAACCCGCAAAACCCCGATTTTACTTGCGAAACCGTATCCCGCGAAGAATTAGGAAAGTTTTGGGATGGCTATTTATGGCAAGTAGAACAAACACAGAAGCAAGAAAAGTTTAATTTAAGTTGGTTTTTACCGGCGGTTTGGCAGTACAAAGGTTTACTTTCAGAAGTACTGCTAGCATCTTTTACTTTACAATTGCTGGGATTAACTACACCGTTAATTACCCAAGTCGTGATCGATAAAGTCATGGTGCAAGAGAGTTTAGCCACTCTTGATGTCATGGCGATCGCGCTTTTGTCGGTGGCGATATTCGAGTCGGTGCTGGGGATTCTGCGTTTATTTATTTTCACCCATACGGCGCGACGCTTGGATTTAAGTTTATCGGCGCAGCTATTTCGTCACTTAATGCGCTTACCTTTATCTTATTTTGAGTCGCGACGGGTAGGGGATACGGTGGCACGGGTACAAGAATTAGAACAAATCCGTCAGTTTCTCACGGGTACGGCATTAACTGTAGTTCTCGACAGTATTTTTGCTGTAGTTTACCTGGTACTAATGTTTTACTACAGCAGTACTCTTACCTTCGTAGCCTTGGCAGTACTACCTTTGTTTGCCATATTAACCCTGACAGCAACACCAATTCTTCGCAGATGGCTTAACGAAACCTTTAACCGCAGCGCTGACAGTCAATCATTCCTCGTAGAAACAATTACCGGAATTCATTCGGTAAAAGCACACGCCGCCGAACCTGCAACCAGGGATAGATGGGAAGGTTTATTTGCTCGCTTTATTCGTACTGGCTTTAAAGCTTCCACAACTTCCAATATTAGTAGTAACATTGGCGACTTTCTGACCAAATTATCCAGCCTGTTGATACTTTGGTTTGGAGCTAAATTAGTTATTGATGGCGGCTTTACGGTAGGGCAATTGGTAGCTTTTCAAATGCTTTCCGGAAGAGTTACCGGACCTCTATTAAGATTAGTTCAATTGTGGCAAAATTTACAGCAAGTACTGTTATCGGTAGATAGAATCGGCGACATTCTCAACGTTTCCCCAGAAGCAGAGCCAGGAACCGGATTAGTACTGCCAGCCCTCGAAGGTGAAGTTACATTCGATCAAGTATTTTTCCGCTACAAAGCAAATACCGAACCAGTTCTCAAAGGGATTTCCTTTCACGTAGAACCCGGTCAATTTGTTGGTATAGTAGGACGCAGCGGTTCCGGTAAAAGTACGCTTTCCAAACTGCTGCAAAGGCTTTATCAAATCGAATCGGGACGCATTTTAATTGATGGTTTCGAGCTTAAAAGCGTCGATTTAGCTTCCTTACGGCAGCAAATAGGTGTAGTTTTGCAAGAAGACTTTTTGTTTAACGGCAGCATCTTAGAAAATATAACATTAGGAAACCCCGAAATCACCGCCGAACAAGTAGTACAAGCCGCAAGAATGGCAGTTGCTCACGACTTCATCAGCGAACTACCTCAAGGCTACGAAAACAACGTCGGCGAAAGAGGTACAGCTTTATCTGGGGGACAAAGACAGCGCGTTGCTTTAGCTAGATTATTCCTTTTACAAGCACCAATCTTAATTTTGGACGAAGCAACCAGCGCCCTTGATAGCGAAACCGAACAGCAGGTACTGCAAAACTTACAAAATACCACCGAAGATAAAACGGTATTTTTAATCGCCCATCGTTTCGCACCATTGAAACGCGCCGACATGATATTAGTCATGGAAAAAGGAATTATTGCTGAAAGAGGCACCCATGATGAATTATTGCAACAGAAAGGATTGTATTATTCCCTTTATCAAAAGCAGCAAATGAACGTTTAAGAAAGTTAGGAGTTAGGAGTTAAGAGTTAAGAATTGAATTTTGTAGGGTGTGTAACGGCTTGAATATTTATCGATAAAAACTGTAAAGCAGGAAAACGCCGTTACGCACCATTAACTTACCGAGAAAACTAATTATTTCTCATTACCTCTTTCCTGTGCGCTCTTTGTGTCTAGTAAGGTTTTTTCCCAATAATTTGTAGGGTGTATAACGGCTTGAATATTTATCGATAGAAACTGTAAAGCAGGAAAACGCCGTTACGCACCATTAACTTATGAAGAAAACGAATTATTCTAATTACCTCTTCCCTCTGCGCTCTCTGCGACTCTGCGGTTTTCCCTCAACAATCTTCCGCTAAAACGAGTAAAATGTTAACATAAACGTATAAAAAACAGCAATGCACAAAGTTAATCTACAACAAGCGATCTAAACCACCTTGCAGAATTAATTGAGGAAGCTGCAAACGGAAAAGAAGTGATTATATTCCGCAATGATGGAACATATTTTCAACTTATCCCTGTTAAAGCAGAAAAACCATATCCTAAATTTGGTAGCGCAAAGGGTTTAATTGAAATGTCAGATGATTTTGATGAGCCACTAGAAGATTTTCAGGAATATGCTCCATGAAATTGCTTCTTGATACTCATACATTCTTATGGTTCATCGGTGGAAATACCAATTTAAGCAATACAGCTAGAAACGCAATTGAGGATATAAGCAATCAGCGATTTATCAGTATTGCTACCCTTTGCGAGATATCTATTAAAGTTAGTATTGGCAAACTTAAAATCGGACTTGCATTTATAGAATTAGTAGAACAAGAAGTTTATTAGAGAAAATTACTGATTAAAAAGCCGCAGAGACGCGGAGAGCGCAGAGAGAAGAAGTAGAGAGAAATATTCTTCCTAAACAAAACAAGTAAAAACCATCCTGAATATTACTGAAAATATTGTAGTAGTGTGGTGTTGTAGTTAAAATTACGGTTACGGTCGAACAAAAAACTACACGCCCCATCAGGGGATTAAATCACTGCGTCTTCTTCCCCAACCATGCACAAATATCGCCGCTTAATTAAGAAACCTTTTATACTTTTCCCTTTGACGTTTGCGATCGCCTTTTTCCTCTCCTTCCCTTGGGTAAATGCTCAAGTTTTCTATAAAGAAGTACCAAAACCAAAACCACACCTCTGGCAGATTAATGGTATTGTGGCTGCTTTGGATGATGATTATGAGAAGGTGAAGGGAGATGCTTTAAATAAATTAGCTGAATATGAAGTTAAAGATTTAAAGCCTTTACTCAAGAAGCCAGAGGATGTTACTGAAAAAGTAGCCAAACTTCTTAAAGATAAATCAGTTGACTCAGATGTTCGTGCGAGTGCAGTAGAGGCTTTGGGGAATATGGGAGATGCAGCTAAACCCTACGTCAAAGATATCGCTGATATTCTCAAAGATAAATCCGTTGACTCATTTGTTCGTGGTAGTGCAGCAGAGGCATTAGGGAATATGGGAGATGCTGCAAAACCTTACGTCAAAGATATTGCTGATATTCTCAAAGATAAGTCAGCTGACTCAAATGTTCGTAGTAGTGCAGTACAAGCATTGGGGAATATGGGAGATGCAGCCAAACCCTATGTCAAAGATATCGCCGATATTCTTAAAGATAAGTCGATTGACTCAGGTGTTCGTGGTAGTGCAGCATATGCTTTGGGAAAGATGGGGGATGCAGCCAAACCCTACATCAAATATATTGCCGATATCCTCAAAGATAAGTCAGCTGACTCAAATGTTCGTAGTAGTGCAGTACAAGCATTGGGGAATATGGGAGATGCAGCCAAACCCTATGTCAAAGATATCGCCGATATTCTTAAAGATAAGTCGATTGACTCAGGTGTTTGTGTTAATGTAGCATCCGTATTAGTAAATATGAGAGATACTGCAAAACCCTACATCAAAGACATTGCCGATATTCTCAAAGATAAATCTGTTGACTCATCTGTTCGTGTTAATGCAGCATATGCTTTGGGGAATATGGGAGATGCTGCCAAACCTTACGTCAAAGATATCGCCGATATCCTCAAAGATAAATCTGTTGACTCATTTGTTCGTGCGAGTGCAGCATATGCTTTGGGGAATATGGGGGATGCTGCCAAACCTTACGTCAAAAATATTGCCGACATTCTCAAAGATAAATCCGTTGACTCATCTGTCCGTGGTAGTGCAGCAGAAGCATTAGGGAACATGGGGGATGCAGCTAAACCCTACGTCAAAGATATCCTCAACTTGATTAAAGATGAATCCGTTGACTCATTTGTTCGTGTTAGTCCAGCATCCGCATTAAATATGGGAGATGCTGCCAAACCCTACGTTAAAGACATCCTCGACTTGATCAAAGATAAATCAGTTGACTCATCTGTTCGTAGAATTGTAGCAAAGGCTTTGGGGAATACGGGAGATGCAGCTAAACCCTACGTTAAAAACATCCTCGACTTGATCAAAGATAAATCAGTTGACTCATCTGTTCGTGATGATGCAGCACAAGCGTTGGGGAATATACAACAACTGGAGTTAGAAGAAATTGTTATTATCCTTGATAATGTTTATTACGTAGGTGAATCAAATTTTGAAAATTGGCGTTTCTTAACCTACATTCTCGGTGGTGACACCGACGATGTAAAAACCCTGCTTAAATGGACGGGTTTTCCTAAAAAAATCCCAGATAAACTAACCCACGACGAAGCCGTTAAAACCCTACAAACCTTTGCCAAAACATGGGAACCCACTCAAGATTTAACGCGATCGCGAAATGATTTAGCAAACAAAATTGCTTTAGTCGCAAAAAAAGCATCTTGGCAACCCCACGACATCATTCTACTCGAACAACATCACCGCAACCTCCAACAAGCAGGTTATAGCGAAGCCGATACTCTACAGTCGGCGATCGTTAACCTCAAAGGTTGGAGATGGTTTTTCAACTTCAGAAATATCATCTTAATTCACGCTGCTTTCTGGCTACTACTGATCTTCGCTTATCCCAAATCTCCGCAAATCCAAGCCATCTTTTTCTGGAATCCTTGGGTAAGACGCATTTTTGGTATGGGTTACGTCGGCTTTCTCTTGGCTTGGGTTCCTTTCCTGCGTCGCAAATTATTTGAACCTTTCCAACCTTCCCTACTCGCAGATGCTGGTTTAAATAACTTTGACGAACAAGCGTATTTTCCTGAATCTGGTGTTATAGAAGCGCAAAACATCGCGTCTCCACCAAAAATTAAACCAATTTCCCAAGCAATTCCCAATATTCAAGGTGAAATCGTACTGCAAGGGGATTCCGGTTTGGGTAAATCAATGTTTCTCCGCTACCTTGCGAAAACCTCGAAGCGAATTGTCGTATATTTACCCGCTCGCAAGTGCGATAAAGGTGTAATTGAAGCGATTCAAATCAAGCTACACGGACAAACACAAGATGCTCAATTTCTCAAAAACCTGATTTACAGCGGCGCGATCGATATCTGTATTGACGGACTCAATGAAGTTTCCGCCGATACCCGCGCTCAAATTAAATCGTTTATGGAAAGCTATTTCAAGGGTAATATCATCGTGACTACCCAACCTTTGGAATGGGAACCCCCAGCTACAGCAAAAACTTTTTATTTACAGCCGCTACAACAAGCCCAAATTCAACAATTTCTACTTTCCCGTCAACCACACCTCCCCCATAATGCCAAAATTCAAGGTACAGATTATGAAAAAGCCTGCACTAATTACCTCGATCGCAGCTTCAATACTCCACAAACAACGGAAGAATTAACCGCAGTCAAAGGTATTCTTTCCAACCCAATGGATTTAACGTTAGTTGCTTTGATGCTTTCCCAAGCAGAATATCCGGATGTATTTCACCTGCAACAACAGCAATATAACTTAATGGCAGAAGAATACGAACAATTTTGGAAACGGGATTTTCCCCTCAAACAGTTTTCCGAAGCGGTTTATCAAATGCGCGTTAACGATAAAAGCGATTTACCAGATGATGAATTTTACAACGAATTAGTCTGTATGGAAGACGATAAATATAAAATGGTTGTTAGCCGTCAGTGGCAAGAATCGGACGGTGAAGCCCAGAAAGAATGGTACTTCCGTCATGATAAAATCATGGATTACTTTTTAGTCCAAACCTTTCTCGGCGATGGTGACGAAGCGGAATCTAGATTAATCGATCGCATCGGAGATTCGCGTTTTCGCGGAGTTTATTTTCTTCTGGCAACTTTACTACCATTGAATGAAGCTCAAGATTTACGGGAAAAGTTGATCGATTACGCAGCCGATACTAAAGACCATACCGTTAGCGATACCTTTGTACAATTGTTGAGAACAAGATGATCGAATTTTAGATTGAAGTCTTTTACTTTCAACCTTGACTTAAAATTGAAAAAACACCAACCCCATTAAAAGTTATGCTAAAAACAGTCGAAGGCATTTATCAGAATGGGCAAATTCAACTCACCGAGTTACCGCAAAATTTAGCTGACAGCACCCAAGTTATCGTTACTTTCCTTGAACCTGGTAAAATTGATGCTATCAAACTACGCCAAATTATCGAACAATTAGAGACTATAGCAGGTATAGAGCAAGGATTAGAGGAAGTTAACGCTGGGAAAACTCGCCCTATGAATGATTTTATCGAAGAAATGCAGCAAAAATATGACATTTCAGGTTGAAATTACACCTATTGCCGAAACCCAAATAGAAAAATCATATCGTTGGTACCGAGAGCGTAATTCCGAATTTGCCGATCGATGGTTTCGAGGATTAATGAATGCGATCGCAACGCTTCAAGAAAAACCTCTACGATGTTCTCTTGCGATCGAATCGGAAATTTTTACCGAAGAAGTTCGACAATTACTTTACGGAAAATCCAAAAATATCTATCGGGTTTTATTTACCGTTAGAAACACAACGGTTTATGTTTTGTACGTGCGTCATAGTACTCAAGCACCATTAACTGTAGATGATTTAGAAGAAGGTGAAGGTGTTTAGAAAACAATTCAGAAATTAAATAAAAAGGCTCGTAGTTGCGCTTTAGTATTAAATCCGGATTTAGCGCTAAAGCGCAACTACAAACCTTAAAAATCACTCTTTTCTTAAACCCACGAAGGTGGGTTTTGCCTGTGTAGCCGCGATTTCAATCGCCAGGTATATTTTATTATTAAATATATTTTCTCACTCTTCAAAACTACAAGCGATCGCCAATTCCGCGTGTTGCAATAATATCTTCTTATCCAACATTTCCACCGAATATTGCGGTGTTTCCCTCAACAGCTTCTCAATTCTTCCATTTGCTGCTTCTACCACCGATTCATCAAGACTACCATTTTCTAACGACTTGACAAAATCCTCGGCAATAAATTCAATTCGTTGGGTTGATGATGAAGGCAGATTACCGCACATTAAAAATAAATCGCAACCTGCATTCAATGTATGTGCTACGGTACCGCTTTTACTATACATATCCGCAACGGCTTTCATATCTAAATCATCCGATACTACAACTCCTTCAAAACCAAGTTCTTTTCTAAGTATTCCATTCAAAATTGCTTTAGAAAAAGTTGCGATATCTCCTCCAATTTCAGGAAAGAGAATATGCGCCGTCATAATTAAAGGTATTTTCTCGTCAATTAATGTTTTAAAAGGTATCAATTCTCGCTGCTGCAATTCTTCTTTAGTTAAATCGAGTATCGGCAACGCTAAGTGAGAATCGGTGTTTGTGTCTCCGTGTCCGGGGAAATGTTTAGCACAAGCGATAATTCCCGATTCTTTGAGTCCGAGGAAGAATTCGCGGGCAGATTCAGCGGCTGTTTCTGGGTTTGTATCGAAAGCGCGGGGTCCAATTACCGGATTATTCGGGTTAGAAAACACATCCGCGACAGGTGCCCAAGAAACGTTGATACCTAACGATTTTAGTTCTACTGCCATAGCTGAAGCTACCGATCGCGATCGTTTGCGACACATATAACTATAGGGAAATCGCGTAATTGGTAAAGGTGGACGAATCACTCTTCCTCCTTCATGATCGATGGAGATAAACATCGATTCGCGTTCGGTATATTCTCGTATTTCTTGATTTAATTTTCGATAACTTTGCAACCACACCTCATAAGATTTGCCTTGATGAAAATTCTTTGCAAAAAAACAAACCCCCACAGGTTTTAATTTACTAAGTATTCTTTTATCTTCATCCGTTAAGGCAGTACCAGAAACACCGACAATTAAATGGTTTCCAAACATAATCAATTATCAGTTATCAATTATCAATTATCAATAGGACTTACGCAACCGCAACGAGAAAATAATCATTCTAATCATTGAGATCCCCCCAACCCCCCTTAAAAAGGGGGGCTTTGCGTAAGTCCACATCAAAATAATACGGTTATTAATAAATAGTTAGTAAGTGGTTGTTATACCATTTTTATATAGGGATACACAATCTTTTTTTCGTAGTGCGGGCATCTTGCCCGCTCGATCAATTACCTATTACCTATTCCCAATCCCCATGCCCCATGCCCATATCAAAAGTTATCTTCCACATGGCATTCCCAGTTACCGATATTGCTCAAACAAAAGCGTATTACGTTGATAGTTTGGGATGCACCCCCGGTAGAGAAAACCGTAATGCTTTAATTCTCAATCTTTACGGACATCAGTTAGTCGCGCACGTTACAAAAGAACTACTGACACCCCAACGCGGTATTTATCCAAGACATTTCGGTTTGGTTTTTACCGACGAAGCTGATTGGGAAAATTTATTAACGAAAGCGCAACAACGGAATTTACCTTTTAGAGAATCAGCAAAAAACCGCTTTGTAGATTCCCCCTTAGAACATCGCACTTTTTTTCTAGAAGACCCATTTTACAACTTGATGGAGTACAAATTTTACCGTTATTCAGAAGCAATTTTTGGTAATGCTGAATTTACACAGATTGGCGATCGCACTTAATTGGTGCTGACAACGCAGTAGCGATCGCATTCAAACTTTTGCTGTCGGTTAGCATCCAAGCATGATTCAAAACTGGCACCACAATGTTTTCTCCTACTGGCATTTTAGAACTATCCGCCGGGACAATCATTGTATCGAAAGGTGTCCAAATTGAAGTAAAATTAATTTGCGACAACATGGCTACATCGCTATTTAAATCTTTGAGCAAAGCACTGGAAGGACGCATTTGCACGCAACCCAGCCCTTGATTAAAGTAAGCGATCGTAGTACCGTGATTTGGTGCGCTAAGGCTAATAAATCTTTGCACGCGATTGATTCCACCCAGTCGCTGCACGTAATAACGACTCACAATTCCCCCCATACTAAAACCAAGCAAATCAAAAGGTTGTTCCGATCCAAAGGTAGCTTCAACTTTATTCGCTACCTGTTGCGCTAAATCATCTAAACCCTTGACACCATGATTGGGAACCAAATCCAAATCGTAAACCTTCCAACCACCTTCGTTAAGGAAAGGAATCATTCTCCGAAATACTTTACCCGTATCCCAAATCCCATGTACCAACAATACGGGATTGCGCTGCTGATTTACCTGATTCATTTAACACATATTTACTTTAATTTATAAAATGTAACTTATCTGGGCATTGGGGGATGGGGAGATGGAGGGATGGGGAGATGGGGAGATGGGGAGATGGGGAGATGGGGAGAAACAATTTTCAATTCCTAACTCCTAACTCCTAACTCAATACCTTTAACCTGTAAACTTTTGTTAAATCATCTTTCACAATCTTGCTCTAGGTTACAAGAAAATCTAATAATTGAGATGAAGTATTCTAATGCTGCGATCGCTTGGAATATAAGTCATAGAGCGCTTGTAGTTAGTAAAGTTAATTGATACTTCGACCATTATCTGTTCTAAAATCTTTAGAAAGTAGATGGAATAAGATAAACAAGTATTTTTGACAATTATTTACAAAAATACGTATTTATTAATTAATTGGGTCAAAATTCGGGTATAAAAGACAAAAGAAATAAGCACGTTTAGTTTTATCAAATCATTAATCTGAGGCAATTATGAAATTTATTTCTGGACTTCTTGGTGGAAAGAAAAAAGACGGTGGCTTCTTTTTGCAATTAAAAGAAGAGCCTGATGAGCCAATGCCAAAGGCTGATTCTAAGGCAGTTGAAGCTTCAAATAACGGTAAAAAACCAGCAGATAATGGTAAAAAACCAGCAGAGAATAAAGCAAAAACAGCAGTTAAAACTGAAGAAAAGACTAAGGCTAAGTCAGCAAATACAGCAGTTAAACCTGAAGAAAAGACTAAGGCTAAGTCAGCAAATACAGTTAAAGTAAAAGAGGAAGGCAATCAAGTAAAAGATGTTGAATCCGATGAAGTCAAAGAAGTTGATGTAGAAATGATACAAACAGCGAAAGGTGTAGAAGCGATCGCTGTACCTGTAGAGAAGAAAAAGGCTGCAAAGAAAGCTGCAAAGAAAGCTGTAACCACAGATAAGCCGGAAGATGACAAAGAAACTCTTTTTGCGCCTAAATATCTGATGCCTAAAAATAATAATATGCGCCGTCGTCCTGGTGCTAATATGAGTTCATTTTTAGACATGGCTAGTAAGGTTAAGCCTCCTACTAATAATTCCAATAAATAGTGCATCCGCTATTTGCGTAATATAGCTTGTAAGCTGCGGTAAAACTTTTAATTAAATCCGGCTTCTTCAAGAAGTCGGGTTTTTTGCTGTTATTAAAGATAACGTTTCTCTCTTTAAAATTAAATGCTTCCGATTTATTACAATTAGAAATTTCTAGAAACGTTGATAATTGATAATTGTTTATTGATTCAACATTTGTAAATTGTGTAATGTAGCGTATAATCCTTGTTGCTGTAATAATTCTTCATGACTGCCTTGTTCGATTAATTCACCGCGTTTGAGTACGAAAATCCGGTTGACGTTGCGAATGGTTGATAAACGGTGGGCGATAATAATTGCTGTACGTTGAGCTAAAAGCTGATTTAAAGCTTGTTGAATTTTGGCTTCTGTGGCTACATCTAAGTTAGCGGTTGCTTCGTCTAAAACGAGAATTTGGGGGTTACGTATAGCAGCGCGTGCAAAGGCTAAAAGCTGTTTTTCTCCGCTGGAAATGTTTGTTCCTCTTTCTCGAAGTTGGGTATCATAACCTTGAGGTAATTTTTCGATAAAATCTTCAACATTTGTCGATCGCGCTGCTTGTTGGATTTCTTCAAAGGTATAGTTATCGCCTAATGTGATGTTGCTTTTGACATCACCAGCGAATAAAAAGCCTTCTTGTAAAATTACCGCCATATATCGCCTTAATTCGGCTTGAGGTATTTCTCGAATGTCGATACCATCTACTAATATACGTCCTTTGCTGGGTTCGTAAAGACGACATAATAAACGAATAATAGTACTTTTTCCCGCACCAGTGGGACCAACTAAAGCGATTTTTTCTCCGGGATTGATGGTAAAGTCTAAATTTTTGATTACGTAGTCATCATCTTTATAAGCAAACCAAACTTGCTCAAAACGGATTTCTCCTAGTTTGGATCGATCGATTTTATTCTCATCGGCGGTTTCTAACTCTTCTACAATTTTGTCGATATATCCAAATTCAAAGTTATTAGAGAGCGAGTATCTAGGATTAACTTTATCGCGTATTTCGATCGGTTCATCTAAAATATCGCTAACTCTTTCTATGGCGGTAAAACCTGCTTGAATAATCGTAAACTTTTCTGCAAATTGCCGCAAGGGATCGAATAATCGTTGAGCGTACAGTACAAAACTTGCTAACAACCCTACCGTTAACTGTTCTCGCAAAATTAACCAGCCACCAATCCACAATACACCGGCGATCGCTACCAAAGCAATCCATTCTAGAGTTGCTGAAACTGCGGAATCGTGGAAGATGGTTGTATCAACTTGTTTAACGTAACGTTTGTTGGTTTTCTCAAATAATTGAGCGTTAAATTTTTCGCGGCGAAATAACTGTACTACATTAATTCCTGTAATATTTTCCTGTAATTGAGAATTAAGTATAGAAAGTTCTTCTCTTGCTTTATAATTTGCTTTACGAAACTGGTGCTGGAAGTAAGTAATTAATGCCGATACCGGGAAAAGCATTAGCAGCAGCAACAAAGCTAGTTGCCACTGAGTGTAAAACATGAAGCCGATAATTACCAGAGTGGAAAATATATCCGATAATATACCGATTGCGCCGGTAGAAAATACGTCTCCTAATATTTCTACGTCTGATGTCAATCTAGTAATTAATTTCCCTACTGGGGTTTTATCGAAAAAGCGCACCGCTAAGGAAGTAACGTGCTCAAATAAATCTTTACGAATATCGGCAGTAATTTGTTGCCCTACTTTTTGGACTAAAAATCCTTGATAACCGTTAAGCACAAGCCGAATCAATACTGCAATCAGCAAAACCACTTGCAGAATATATAATCCTTGTACCGGATTATTTAGTAGAAAAGCGTAGGTACTCTCTTCTCTACGAATTAGAGAAATAACTTGTCCGATTATTAAGGGCTGTATGGCATTTGCTACTGCTACGGGTATCAGCAGTAACATTGAAATTCCCAAAAGTTTTTTATAACGACGGGCATAGGGAACCAAACGCAAAAATAACCGCCAATCGTTTTTAGGCAGACGGTTTTGCTGATAAGATTTTTTTACAGGTTTGGAGATGCTCATAATAACTGCATTATATTAATTATCGATCGCAAAATATCACTATTTTTTTATTGATGTTTGCACTTACCATCAGATGGGTTTCATCGTCACCCTTGACTATATCTGCAATTGACTCTTAAACCTTGTTTTGCAGCTACTGTTAAATTCATGGTTATTTTACTAAGCCGATTTAATCCGTGTTGGAAATACATAAAAGCAAATTTACCAAAAATTTAAATTTATAGTTACTTGAAACCGTTGTCATCACAGGTTTTATGGCTACTATCCTTTACTAAAACTTCATTAATCGCGGGAACAATAAGCGATTTTTATACTCTTCATATCCATTATATTTTGAATTTCAAGTATTTTCAGATACACCAATTGAGAAAAATATTTTTTAAAATTTGTATATATAGTTACAAAATGGAGCAAAATACGATATTTTCACATACTTTGGTTTAAATCGGATGGGCGATCGCAACTAATATTTTGGATTTCCCAGAATACCCTGCCCATAAAATCTAAATTTCGCTTCATGTTATCGGGATTTTTCAATTTTTAGCTCAAACCGCGAAAACACCTGCACTACCAAAAATCGCGTCATCTGATAAAGCTATTTCCAAACTCTTTTTACTCACACAGCGGAGATATCTATTGATTTCCGTGTCAAACAAGCTGAAATTACAAAGGAAGAATTGTATGCAATCAACTCAAGAGCATCAAAAACCCTTGGTAAAAACGAAACAAAAACTGATAATTACAGATTTACTAGATTTATTAGATGGTAAATTGCTTGCTTTACGAATTAGGAGCTACTACCCCCAAGAACAAGCTTTGATAATTAGCGAAAAATTAATTGAGCAAGTCACTTACACTTGTTCTCCAAATCTATCACCCATCGACAAATTAAGGTTAGATTTAGGAGAAATGTGGTTAGCTGGTGCCTGCATCGAAAACGTTTACCATCGCACTATGTTAGCAGGAATTGCTAGAGTATTTGCAGACGATTTTGAACTTCCACCCCATCAAAATATTCTTCCACGGGATATATTAGACGCTCCGATTTATCCTACCTATCCTTTTTCTAAGTTGGTAACTCAGTTAAGCGCCAATATTTATTTACGCACTCCCAAATTTGCCGGTGAATTAGAAATCTGGAACCTTAAACCCATCATCAGACAATCAGATCGTCACAAAGAATATCACCGTCGAATTTTACCACCAGCTGATTCTGTAATTAAACCGCAACTAGGAGAACTGATTTTATTTGACTCCGCAAGAATTCATGCAGTACGTGCCTGCCACGGTGGACCAAGAGTTTCCATGTCCATGTTTATCGGATATCGCGATCGACATCAACCTTTAACTTATTGGAGTTAAGGGAATTGGGAACAGGTTAAAGGTCAAAGGTCAAAGGTTAAAGGTTAAAGGTTAAGTAGCTCTAAATTCATAACTCCGGTGGTCCTAATTCCGGTGGTCATAACTATTCTCCCCCTTGTCCCCTTCCTTGTCTCCCCCTCTCCCCCCCATCCCTCACATCCCTCTTCCCAAAAAACCGGACAAGATTTAATTTACGTGAAACTAATAACTGGATCGAAGGATAATTTGAAACCGATCATGGCAGAAATTGAAACTGCGCGACTGCGACTCAGACCTTACACGCTGGATGATTTGGATAGATTAACTGTAATTTTGAGCAATCCAGAAGTTATGAAGTATTCACCCAGAGGACCAATACCCAAAGGTAAAGAAAAGCAAGTTACTGAGGAAATTTTGAAATACTTTATCGAACATTGGGAAAAATACGGCTTTGGTGTCTGGGCTGTGGTTGATAAAGCTAGTAGAAAATTAATCGGTCATTGCGGACTCAATTGTTTACCCAATAGCCCCGACATCGAAGTACTCTATCGTCTCGACCAAAATTACTGGAATCAAGGTATTGCTACCGAAGCCACAAAATCCGCTATTAACTACGGTTTCGAGTTTACCAAACTCCACAAAATTGTGGCGATCGCATCTCCCAAACATATCGCATCTGTGCGAGTTATGGAGAAAGCTGGCTTAAAGTACGAAAAAGATGCTCGCTTCTACAAAATAGACGTGGTTTACTACGCTATCCACCGCGAAAATTGGCAGCCAGATTATTTTTAATCAGTAATTTGTGGTTTCTAAATTAATGGAGACGTGACATATCACGTCTCTACATTTTTTGGATAAATCATAAATAGCAATCATCTATTCACCAACCATTGATTAAACTTTTGTATTCATATTCCGTTACAATCTCTTTACTGTTGTTTACATAAAAAATTTTATTGATAGAATTCTCAATTAGCCCACGAGATTACAAGCCGTTTTGATGTAATATGGGGTTTGTATGCTTAGGGGAGCAGTAAAACTAATTTTAATTTTTTCACCCAAATTTGATTATTTTAACTTAAAGAGTGCAGCAATTAACTTGATATTTACTTGATGAACGTACTACAACAAGAGAATTTTTTCGCGATCGCCTCAATGTTCAGATGAAGCAATATTAATTTTGCTGTGACTATAAATACTCAAAATAGCTTAAATAAATACTGATATTGACAATAATTATTTTATCTGAAAGAAAAATTGTATTTAGCTATTAGTGAGTTAGTAGAGAAATTCCGACGGATTGTAGAGACTATTATTTTACGTCTGCCAAAGTTCCACAAAAAACAAACCACTTAGAATTAAGGTTCGTAGTTGCGCCGTCTTCGCCTCATGTCAGAGAATCCGGAGGGACTAAAGTCCTTACTACGAACCCTTTATAAGTATGAATTACAACTTTAACTATAAATAAAACCCCAGCATTTTATCTATAAATACACTGAAAATGCTTAAATCCAGTATAAAAATATAATTAATACTAGGCTTTTAAACAGTAGTAGATTAATAGTTTTCTACCCCCTCTTCCCCATCTATTCAAATAATTTCGTTAATTAATTCCAAATGCTTGCTTACAGGTGCAAGAGTATTTGCAGCGATTATTCCCGAAGCTGCGACTGCTGGTAAACCAATGCCGGGGAATGTCGAATCGCCGCAACACATCAAACCTATAATCGGAGTCTTGGGACCGGGAAATAAACCGGAACCCGCACGAATTGCCGGACCGTAAGAACCGCGATCGCGACGTAAATAACGTTCGTGAGTTAAGGGAGTACCAATTAAAGTGACTTCACAACGAGAACGAATATCTGGAATCACTTTTTCCAAAGCCTCCCACATGATTTCGGCACGATTTTCTTTTTGCTTTCTATACTCTTCGCTATTCCGATCCATTCCCTGCCATAAATCGTAAGGCTCGCTGCCGGGAGTATAAACGTGAATCGAATGCTTTCCCGCTGGTGCCAAAGAAGAATCCAAAACTGAAGGAATTGATATCAAGACTAAATTTTGCGGAGCCGTAATTCCCAACTTCCAATCTTTGACAAAGATATAATGACACTGCAAATCCGAACGAATATTAGCAGCATCAATTCCTAAATACAGATGCATAAAACTTTCACATTGGGGAGTTGCTTTTCGTTTATCAATAAATTGTTGCGGTACCGATTCCGAAGGAATTAATTTCAAAGTATCCCATACAGAAGCATTGGAAATTACCGTATTTGCTCTTATTTCCTTACCACCTCGCAACCTCACCCCGACAGCACGTTTATTTTCAACAATAATTTCTTCAACATGACTTCTTAAAAGCAGCTTTCCACCATGTTTTTCCAGCCCCCGCACCAAAGCATCAACCAAAGCGCCGCTACCACCCACCGGATAATCCAACTTTACACCCGGACGATACCAGTCAGCGAACATAAACGCGACTTCAGCAGCACTCGTACCATCTGCGGGTAATCCCGAAAGCAGAAAACACAGCATATTTAACCAGTTACGGATAAATGGATCTGTTACTACACCATCCATAATCGAACTAAAAGGTCCGGTTAACTTAGAAACGTTGAAAAAATGTTTGATTAAACTGGGTGCAAACTTACCCACAGTTTTCACAGCACCCAAATCGAAACGTAAAGCAGCAGAAGGAATCGCGATCGCAGCATCCGCATATGGTGCCATAACTCGCTGCAACTCCCGCCATTCTTTAACAGCCTTTTCCCCACGATATTTTAAAAGTACTTCACAAAATTGTTCCGCACCCACGGAAGTGTTAAAATCTCCTTCAGGCACAAAGCAACCCCAAGTCTCATAATTAGCCCATTCGCAATCTTCGCCAACTGCATCTAACACCTGTCGTAAAGGATTATTTGAAGGGGTGTAAGATAAACCAGAATAAAGTGATGGTCCAGAATCAAATTTATAGCCGTCATAAGTAAAAGAATGCGCCGCACCACCGGGAATAGAATGACTCTCGCAAACCGTCACATTAAAACCATATCTCGCTAACAATCCCCCACAGCTTAAACCCCCAATTCCGCTACCGATTATAATTACATCCATTAGTTGTTAGTTGATAGTTGCTGATACTATCAAATTATAAATTAAATAATATAGATTTCGATTGTACGGAAATAGCGAAATACAGATGATTTAATTAAAATAGCGATCGCAAGTTGTTTTTAACTTACATCTTGCACGATTCTTATTAAGCCCTCAAATCCACCTTGAAATAAATTTCAAGGCTAATATACAAAGTACGTTAAAACGTACTGAAACTCTCACTCAGTCTGATTTATCAGACTTTGTTTTTAAGCCTGGGAATTTATTCCAAGGCGGTTATTACATGGAGTGCAAGAAGTCAGTTTCAACGGCTTTATATATATAAGGGTAGGGAAATAAAATCAAAGCTGTATTTTACCGTTACTATTGGATTCTAAATTCGATAAACTAGATTTCGGTT
This sequence comes from Rivularia sp. (in: cyanobacteria), assembly GCA_965234645.1. Classification (GTDB taxonomy): domain Bacteria; phylum Cyanobacteriota; class Cyanobacteriia; order Cyanobacteriales; family Nostocaceae; genus Rivularia. Next base: position 4,394,845 of record OZ248344.1, read on the forward strand.
ATACGGGTTCATCGAAATACAGATGATTTAATCAAAATAGCGATCGCAAGTTGTTTTCAACGGCTTTATATATAAGGGTGGGAAATAAAATCAAAGCTGTATTTAACAGATAATATCGCAGTAAAAATTTGATAAACTAGATTTCGGTTATACGGGTTCATCGAAATACAGATGATTTAATTAAAATAGCGATCGCAAGTTGTTTTTAAAGGCTTTATATATAAGGGTAGGGAAGATAAAATCAAAGCTGTATTTCATCGTTACTATGGGATTCCAAATTCGATATAATAGATTTCGATTGTCCGGGAATATCGAAATACAGATTATCAAATATAGTTGGTAATTCAAAGTTGTTTTTAAAGGGTTTATATATAAAGGTAGGGAAGGTGAAATTAAAGCTGTATTTAACAGATAATATCGCAGTAAAAATTCGATATACTAGATTTCGATTGTCCGGGAATATCGAAATATAGATTATCGAATATAGTTGGTAATTCAAAGTTGTTTTTAAAGGCTTTATATATAAGGGTAGGGAAAATAAAATCAAAGCTGTATTTTACCGTTACTATGGGATTCTAAATTCGATAAACTAGATTTCGGTTATACGGGTTCATCGAAATATATCTTATTTAATCTAGTTGGTAATTCAAAGTTGTTTTCAACGGCTTTATATATAAGGGTAGGGAAAATAAAATCAAAGCTGTATTTTACCGTTACTATGGGATTCTAAATTCGATAAACTAGATTTCGGTTATACGGGTTCATCGAAATAAAGATGATTTAATCAAAATAGCGATCGCAAGTTGTTTTTAAAGGGTTTAATAATCTCTCTCTTTATTCCTTTGCGCTTACCTTTGCGTTACTTTGCGTTGAAAAAACAAAGATAAAGAATGGTGCGTTAGCCGCGAAACACGCATTTGCTTTAGCAGTTAATTTATTTATAGCGCAATAACACACACTACAATATTATTTTTCTACTCCCGACTCACGAATAAAAATCAAACTGCTATATAACTGAAAAGCGGTATCCCAACTACTTTTTTCTCTGCGAAATAGTTGGATGTGGGGTTTAAGATGATTTAAGACATCGGTTTGGTCGAGCATTGTTTCGGCGAAGGGGGTAAAATCAGAGCAAGTTTTGACTTGTGGTAATTTAGTTTTGAGAAAAGCTAATAAATTATTCCAGTTAATTCTAATAGTGTTTTCACTGGTTTGAGGAGATGTTGCGACACCCTTGTGAAACTTATAACCGTTGTCGTAAAGGCGTAAAATACAGTTTCTACCGGGTAAATGTAAATCGCAAAAGTGGAAGTAATCTTGAGTTTGGGTTTTGCGCTGTAATTTACCTCGTGCGTTTAAGTCTACAACTTCTTCAAAAATTGGTAATAATCCTTGAACTTGCGCGGTTACTTCCGACCATTCAAATACGAGAGTACCAAGTTGCTTATCTTGATTTTCGCATATAGCGGTGACTTTAGTTGCAAAATCTTTGAAATAATGAACTTGAAAAACTTCAATTTTGTCGATCGCGGCGAGGGTTGTCCAAAAACAGGGAATACCGGCATTATATAACTGTTCGCCATAAAATTTTAATTCTCCTAAAGCGCCGCTGCGATATAGCCGCCAACCGCGACTGGGTAATGATAATCTGGCGGTATAAGCGTCTACCCCGACAATAGTTGCTAATTTTTGTGCTGCTTCTTTTTTTAAATCGTTAGCGATCGGTTCTAAAATTAATATGGCAGCTTCTTGGTTTTCGGGGTTTGATTTGGCTTTTGCGATCGCATCTTTTCGCTGTTTTTCTTCAATATCGGACAACCGCTGCAAACCGAGACGTGCTTGAGTAATTATTTTGTGATTATGATTATCGCGCAGTAGCTGACGATAAACTTTTTCGGCTAACTCATGCTTCCCCGATACTTCATGTAATTTTCCTAGATAAAGCTGTACCGAAGGATTATCGGGATAATCTTTTAATAGTTGTTTTAATAAATTTGCCGCAGTGCGATAGTCTTTTTTTTCAAATGCAGATGCAACTTGTTCAATCATCGTATTTTGGGTTTATTCAAAAAGTTATGAGTTATGAGTGAGGAGTTAGGAATTTTTTTTTCTCTATTACCTATTCCCCATTACCATTACATTTCATTTATACTTCACTTACTGCGGAAATTATGGACATTGCGACAATGGGTGCTGTAACTGCGCGGAGGATGCGACGACCTAATGAAACTGGTTTGAAGCCGTTTTTTAGCGCGGTTTCAACTTCTTTTTGAGTCCATCCGCCTTCTGCACCTGTGGCAATAATTACATTTATCTTCTCGCTACTATCAGTTATTTCGGGTGATAAACGTAAACATTCAAGCAAATGAGGGGAGTCACCGCGAGCAACACAGATATATTTTTCTTGTTTTGTAAATGATAAAATGCTTTTATTAAAATCAACTGGTTCTAAAATTTGGGGTACCTTGGTTCTTTCCGATTGCTCTGCGGCTTCTGTGGCGATTTTCTTCCAACGTTCGAGCTTTTGGGAACTGGGTTTTAATAAAGTGCGATCGCTAATCACTGGAGCAATACAGTTAACACCCAATTCAGTACAACAACGGACAATCTCATCAAAGCCGTTGCCTTTGGGTAAAGCCACCATCAAGGTTACATCGATCGGTAGCTCGGTTTGTATAATTAACTCGTGTAATATTTGTGCGTTGGTATTACTTAGCTGGGATAACCACCATTTACCCATGCCATCCATCGCAATGAATTTATCGCCCTTTTGCAACCGCAACACCCGATATAGATAATGCTGTTGTTGTGAAGTGAGTATTATCTCTTCGTTTTGAAATTGAGAAGGTGCGATCGCGATTCGTTGCATATTTCAACTAGCTGTATATTCTTGAGTAGGAATCACCTTAATATTTAAAATCAGTGGTTTTTTTAACTTATCTTGTAAAATTTGTTGAACCAACTGCACTTGTTGTTGTGAAAGGGAATTAAAAGCAACCGCAATTTCCATATCAACTATCAGCTTTTCTCCCTTTTGTTGTACTCGAATTGCTTTAATATCGGAACGTGAAAAAGTACTAGTTTGACGATAAACTAAATACTCAATCTGACGGCGCGTTTGTTCTTTGACTAAAAATGTATCTAAAGATAAACCCAAAGGTAAAGCAAGCATACCCAAAGCTGCAATCGATATTACCAAACCATGACGAGCCTTTTGAAAAGAACCGTAATTGTGAGCTAAAAATACCAGGGAACCACTAAAGATAATACCAGCTAAGTTGGCGAGAAACAAAAGTCCGGAACCAGCTGCGATCGAATTAGAACCCATTCCTATACCAATTCCCACCACGCTCAAAGGTGGAACTAAAGCTACAGAGATTGCCACCCCCGGTAAAGCATTGGCAATGCTGCGGCGAGTTAACGCAAAACCACCAGCCCCACCTGCTGCTAATGCTACTCCTAAATCCAACAGTGTAGGACTAGTACGTCCCATAATTTCCGAGCCGAAAGTTCTGATCCCAACTAATTTAGTAATCACGATCGAGATTGCAATTGTCAGCAATACACCTTTAAATAGCGTAAAACCCGAACGCTTTAATAAACGCTGATTTCCCGATACAACAGTGTAAGCAATCGCAATTATCGGTCCCATCAAAGGAGCAATAATCATCGCACCGATAATTGTCGCCGCACTATTTGCTAACAATCCCAAAGTAGAGATTACCGCTGACATAGAGAGCAGAATGTAGAAACTTAATGAAGGTACGGCACCCCTCCACAACTTGCGGTTAATACCCGCGATCGGCATTGGCTTTTCTGCTAACCAGTGCCAATCACCGCTATTACTGTTCCATATTTCGCCTAACTTAAGCTTACTCCAACGACCAAACGTTTTTAGCATTAACAGCATCTCAACCTCAGCATTGGTGTAATACAAACTTGATTTAGCTGCACTAAAATTTAATGCAGTGACTTTTATTGTAATCAAAGTTAATAAAAATTTAAGCTGGACTTGAGAAATAGTTAATTTTTGCCAAAAATTGAATTATTCAGTCTTTGGGTAGGCTTTTGATTTAAAGCGGAAGCAAGCAGTTTTATTAAATTAGGACTTACACAAGCCCCCCTTATAAAGAAGGGTTGGGGGGTTATAAAACTTAATTCAGCCCACGCAGATGGTGAATGCTGGAGAATGAAGCAAGTGGACGAAAGCCCCACTCACTTCAATTTTATACTGATAAACGACACGAGGGAAACCGAAATAATAGGATGAAGGTAGATAGTAATGCCAGAAATTATCGAAGGCAAGTTTAAAAGTGCAGATGCTGCCATTAACTTCAAGCATCAACAATTCATGTGTAACTAACAGAGGAATCCTCAGAAATTTAGCTTTCGATCTTTCGCAACATTGCATCGATTCGAGCAACACTATCCCATTTTTTCTGGCTTTCGTATAAATTCAGTGCCTTCTTTAAAGCTCCTGCGGCTTCTTTCGACTGACCTTTTTTCATCAAAATTCTACCTCGTAACTCGTAAGCTTGAGGATTCTTAGGATCTAATTCTACAACCTTTTCGTATGCCCACTTAGCGTTCTCGTATTCTCCCAAACGCAACAAGATTAAAGCTAATCCGATATAAGAATTAACATTTTCACGGTCAACCTGGATTGATTTACGATAAGCTTCCTTAGCAGTTTTATTATCGCCCATACTGCCGCTAACGTAGCCTAAAGCATATTGATAATCACCATTATCGGGATTGAGGGCTACAGCACGACGGTAAGCAGCTAATGCAGCAGGATAATTACCTTGTTGAGCATACAAATAACCGATACCAGAATAAATACTGCCGTTTTTGGGTTCTAAGCTCGAAGCTTCTTGATAAACTTTGATTGCGCCATTAAAGTCACCAGATTTTACCAGTTTGCTTCCTTCATCCAGCAGATTTTTAACCTCCTGAGTGCTTTTAGCCTGCGCTACTTTTACTTGAGCCCGAGCTTGAATTGGCATTGCAACAGCAATGCTTGCGATCGAGAGAACACTGATGAGAGAATATGTTCGATTATACACAGTTAAATACCCGAAAGTTTTCGCAACTTCATCACAACTTAAAATTATGCTTGTCCATTAAAACAAAAATATTCTACTTTGAAAACTCTCACGGCTTACTTTTTTTTTAAACTTTACGATTAATTTATCGTTAACTCGATATAAAAGCGTTTTTTTAGGTAATTATTCGGTTACGAGATGTTTTTTTACTATTCCGAACAATAAATGTCTGTCTAAGATGATTTAACGCTTCCATAGCTAGTTACTTAGGAAAAATATATCTTTACATATTCTTCCTTAGTTTTAAAGTATTGTAGTTGACAAAAAATCAGTATAAATACAATTGTCAAAGCGATTGACTATTATTTAGTAGAGCTACGCTAATATGCATCATTGGAAATAACGCTTTGATTTTTTAGTTTGATTTTTTAGAAAACTATTAAAACACATCTTCTTGATGCTGCGCGACAGACTACTATTTATCTAAAAATATGAAAACGGAAAACGCGGGAGGAGGATTTATTTTATTGCAAAATCATTAACAATCGATATTAGAAATTAGAAAGGTCTTTTTGAGGTGAACCCATGATTATAACTACTACCGATGTGATTCAGGGAGCCATTGTTGAGTCATATTTGGGCGTTGTGACGGCAGAAGTTGTTTATGGCAGCAATTTTATCAGAGATTTTTTCGCTGGTTTAAGAGATATTATCGGTGGGCGCACGGCTAGTTACGAACGCTTATTTGAAGAAGGGCAGCAAAAAGCACTTGCGGAATTAGAAAAACGGGCACAGCGTTTGGGAGCAAATGCTGTTGTCGGGATTGAAATTGATACCGGCACAATTAATGTTGACCAATCTGGTGTTTTGCTACTAATTACTGCTGTTGGTACTGCTGTAAGAACCCGTGAATAATATCAACACAAGCTGCATTACTATGAATAATTATTTCCAAAAAGCTTAATCAATTCCCAGCATCCTGGAGACGCGATTGTTATTAACTATCTTGACTTAATTATCATGTCTCCAGTATGTTGTTATCTACTACATTTAAAGCATTTGCTAAACAGCTAATAACATTTTTAAAATGCTAGTTTGTAGCAAACATTTTAGCCTAAAGTGTTTTATAGACAGAGGTGAAGCAATATGGTCGAGTAAACATTACTGATTTTGCGATCGTATCTTTATCAAAAAAATATCATAACTATATCAAAATAAACTTTTAATAAAAGTTAACTTTAATTGGTAAAGAAAATTAATAAATTATAGCTGAGGATAGAGTTACTAACTATTCCGTTGGATAGATATGAAATATTCAAATTTATCATTTAATTAGTAATTATCAACAGTAGTATTGCTAAAAAAAGTTTTTAGTGAAAAAAGTAAGGAGAAATTAAATAATGTCATATGTAAATAGAGTTGGTGACGAAGTAATTACGGAACCTGCTGTAGCAAGTAGAGTAGTAGATTACCACGATCGCGTGCGTTGGGGTCCGATTATTTCCGGTTTGTTAGTTGGTTTGTCTACTCAACTAATTTTGAGCGCTTTGTTTGGTGCGATCGGAGCTACCTTTGTTTCCGACTCGAATACACCTGGAAGCATTGCACCCAACATTGCAGGTAACGTAGGTATTTGGTCAACAATTGCTTTACTACTTTCTTTGTTTGTTGCGGGTTGGATTACAACACGTGCGTGCGGTCCGATGAATCGCAGTACTGCTTTGTTAAACGGTGCCATTCTTTGGGCTACAACTTTGGCTGTTAGTTCTTGGTTGCTCGCAAGTGGTGTATCTGGAGCTTTCGGCGTTGCAGCTTACAATGCTGGAGAAGTACTCAATCAGGTACAAATACAAGGTGCTAATATTCCGCAAAATGTACCTAACATTACCGCACAGCAAGCTGCTCAAATTGCGGATGCAACTTCCAAAGGTTTATGGTGGTTTGTATTCGGTTCTTTGCTCGGTTTAATCGCATCAATGATTGGAGCAGCAGTCGGCGCACGTACTCCCCGCGTTCGTCATAATAACGCTTAAAAACCTGTATATAAAACTTGTTTTTTAATAAATAGAAAAGTACTCGGTAACGGGTGCTTTTTTGTTTGTACCGATGTCAGAAACCCGGTTTCGTGAGCTTGGGTTTTTTTGCGTAAGTCCTAGTATCTTTACTTAATCATTACTTATTCATTAAAATAAATTCAACTTAAAATTACGTTTTTTTACTAAGTAAGCATCTTAAATTTATACTTTTTCCACAAATAAAGGATATCGTTGAGTAAATAAATAAATTATTTGATATTCGTCGATCGAGAATTTTATGTCATATCCGCTTACAGTTATAGTAGTGCCTCACCAACGCTTCAGCTACACTCAAGAATCACTTGAAAGTATTTATCAGCATACAAATATTCCTTTTAAACTAATTTATGTAGAGGGAAATTCACCTAGAAGAATTAAGCAATATTTAGAAATGGAATCTAAAGAAAAGGGATTTCGCTTAATATCTACAGAAAAATATGTATCTCCCAATCAAGCACGTAACATTGCTTTAAAGCACGTAGATACTGAATATGTTGTTTTTATCAACAATGATGTTTTAGTAACTCCGAATTGGTTGAACGATCTCATGCAGTGCGCTCGAGAAACCAATGCTTCGGTAGTTAGTCCAGTTTGCTTGCAAGAATCGGAACAGCACATTCACTATGCTGGAGGTAGCTTAGAGTTTGAATACAAAGACGGTAGTTTAGATTTATTTGAACGACGGTTATTTCACAAAAATGATTACGATCGCGTTAAATCATTGTTAACGCGGCAGCCAACACAAATAATAGATTTCAATTGTGTTTTAGCGCGTACATCTATTCTCCAGCAGATAGGTAATTTAGATGAAAATTTATCTTTTATTGAAGAAATAGACTTTTCTTTATCAGTATTTGCAGTCGGGGGAAGCATTTACTTAGAACCCAAAAGTATTGTTAATTATATTCGGGTAAAAGAATTAAGCCTATCAGATGTTCCCTACTATTACTTGCGTTGGAATTACGTTTGGAAACGTAAAAGCGTAAAACATTTTCAAAAAAAATGGGGTTTAGCCAAAGATGCAAAATTTATCAATAACATCCTTGAATCGGCACCTATAGATTTAACATTCAAAACTTTAAAAGAATTAAATTTTGCCTTGATACAACTTTGAGATAATAGATCGATAAATCACCACTTCAAAAATGCGGCTTCGACTCCTTTTTCTCGTCTAATTTTTCCATCTTTCTCAAACCAATCAATAATTTGCTTTGTGGTTAATTCTTCTACAGCAACATTATTTTCTTTCGCTATCTGCTGTAATACCCTTAATGAAGAAATTGTTAATCGTGCTAAAAACTTTTCTGGAGAAGAAAGTAAAGCACCATCAACTTTCCCTGACTCTTCCAAAGTTAAAAACTGTGTAGTTGGTTGTGGTTCCATAATTTAGATTAATAATGGGGATTGGGAATTGGGCATTGGGTAGATAATTATTAACTACTCACTACTCAGTGATTCTTTGCTTGTACTAAATAACCACAGCGGTGTTCCCCATCGATAATCCAATGGGTACGCTCTACGGTACAGTCGGGTAAAACGGCAACAAACATTTCCAATTCATGCCCGCAAACGCTGGGGAATGACTCAACAACGTTGGAAATTGCACAATTATGCTCTAAAAAAATAAATTTCTCTTCTGCTTGTGAATCTTGCGTTTCTACAGGATGGTATTCAGCCATGAAACCTTCAGATTTTCTCAATTCCACCAAAGTCGCTACTCTTCGATCGAGGGAACCTTTACCCAAAATTCGCCGGTATTCTTCGGCTTTACGCTCCCATTGTTTTTGTAAAATCGAACTTACTTGGTCTGGTCCTACCGTTTCTGCTAAAGTATCTAGTAAGGAAACGGCAAATTTCCCGTAACTGTCCCCAACTTCTCGGCGCAGGCGCTCTTTGCCTTTATCGCTCAATTGATAAACGTGTTGAGGTCTTCCCATCCCCATTTGTTCGGAGGAATAAATTATTAACTCTTCACCCTCCAAATCTTTTAAATGGCGGCGAATCGCTTGAGGACTTACGTTCAAAGCCGTAGAAAGCTGCAAAGCTGTAGCCTTATAGTCTTTGAGCAGATAATTCAAGATATCTTGTTTGGTTGAGGACTGCTGGCTAATTTCCATCGTCGTCCTAAGAATATTAAAGAAAATTTCACTTTCACAACATCAATGTTGTTAATCTAGCGTAAAATGAAGATAGATTAAAACAACTGTGTTGTTGTTTAAGTCTACATAATTATTGTAACAGTCGCGTTTACAGTCACGCAATATGGGAATGTCGGTTTAACAGCCCGTCTCCCATCTTTAAAGAGAGTACTAAGAAGAGAACGCAAGAGAATATTAGCAATGAGTGCCAACGTAAAAACTTTAGTCAACCAGCCTTACAAATATGGCTTCATTACCGACATTGAGACAGATAGTATACCTCGCGGTTTAAGTGAAGATGTAGTTCGGGCAATCAGTGCGAAGAAAAATGAGCCGGAATTTATGTTGGAGTTTCGCCTCAAAGCTTACCGTCAGTGGCTGAAGATGACGGAACCCGATTGGGCTAGTGTGGGTTATCCGGCGATCGACTATCAAAATATTATTTATTATTCAGCACCCAAGCAAAGCGCGAAGAAGAAAAGTTTAGATGAAGTAGATCCAACTTTATTAGAAACCTTTGAAAAGTTGGGTATTCCTTTATCGGAACAAAAGCGTTTGGCGAATGTTGCTGTTGATGCGATTTTCGATAGCGTATCTGTAGCAACTACTTTTAAAGAAAAGCTGGCGGAAGACGGTGTTATTTTCTGTTCGATTTCCGAAGCTTTGCAGGAACATCCGGAATTAATCCAGAAATATCTCGGAAGCGTCGTTCCTATTGCCGATAACTACTTCGCGGCTTTGAATGCTGCCGTTTTCAGCGATGGTTCTTTTGTATTTATTCCTAAAGGCGTAAAATGCCCGATGGAATTGTCTACTTATTTCCGGATTAATAATGGGGATACCGGACAGTTTGAGCGGACTTTAATTGTTGCCGAAGAAGATAGTTACGTTTCTTATCTCGAAGGCTGTACCGCTCCAATGTACGACAGCAACCAGCTTCACGCGGCGGTGGTGGAACTTGTGACGCTGGATAATGCCGAAATTAAATACTCTACCGTACAAAACTGGTACGCCGGAGATGCAAATGGTAAAGGCGGTATTTACAACTTTGTAACTAAGCGCGGTTTGTGTAAGGGTAAGAATTCTAAAATTTCTTGGACACAGGTAGAAACGGGTTCCGCGATTACCTGGAAGTATCCTAGTTGCGTATTAGTAGGGGATAATTCCGTCGGTGAATTTTATTCCGTAGCGCTGACTAACAATATGCAGCAAGCCGACACCGGAAGCAAAATGGTTCACGTTGGTAAAAATACTCGTTCCACAATTATTTCTAAAGGAATTTCGGCGGGTAAATCCAGCAACAGCTATCGGGGTTTGGTGAAAGTCAATCCCAAAGCTGATGGAGCAAGAAATTATTCTCAATGCGACTCGATGTTGATTGGAGATAACGCCCACGCCAACACTTTTCCTTATATTCAAGTACAGAATAATACTGGAAAAATAGAACATGAAGCTTCTACTTCCAAGATTGGGGAAGATCAACTATTTTACTTTTCTCAGCGCGGCATTTCCACAGAAGATGCGATCGCAATGATGATTAGCGGCTTTTGTAAGGATGTGTTTAATCAGCTACCTATGGAGTTTGCCGTGGAAGCTGATAAATTGTTGAGTTTGAAGTTGGAAGGAAGTGTTGGTTAAAAGGGAGATGGGGAGATGGTGAGTCCACTCGCGTGCGGAGGTTCCCTCCGTTGAGCGAAGTGGCGAACCCGAAGAGGGAGATGGGGAGACAAGGAGACAAGGGGACAAATAAATCTTAACTCCTAACTCCTAACTCCTAACTCCTAACTCCTCACTCCTAACTTTTAAATCCAAAATCCAAAACAAACCATCCGTTGTTGAAATTTAAAATCTAAAATCGAGCATATGATTAACGAAAATAGCAAAGTTGTGCTGTCAGTCAAAGATTTGACGGCTAATATTGATGGAAACCAGATTCTCAAGGGTATAAATCTGGAGGTGCGTGCTGGTGAAATTCATGCGATTATGGGACCAAATGGTTCTGGTAAAAGTACGTTTTCTAAGGTTTTAGCGGGACATCCTAGTTATGAAGTAACTGGTGGTGAAGTGGTTTTTCGCGAACAAAATCTCTTGGAAATGGAACCGGAAGAAAGAGCTAGAAATGGTGTATTCTTGGCGTTTCAGTATCCTTTAGAAATACCCGGTGTCAGCAATTTAGATTTTTTACGAGTCGCTTACAATTCTCGACGCAAAGCGCAGGGTTTAGAAGAAATTGACGCTTTTGATTTTGATGATGTGGTAGAGGAAAAGCTGGAAGTCGTAAAAATGGACTCCGCTTTTCTCAATCGCAGTTTAAATGAAGGGTTTTCCGGTGGTGAGAAAAAGCGCAATGAAATTTTGCAGATGGCGCTTTTAGAACCAGATTTGGCAATTTTGGATGAAACCGATTCTGGTTTGGATATCGACGCTTTGAAAATCGTGGCAAATGGCGTAAATCAGTTAACCAGCCCGGAAAACGCCACAATCATGATTACCCATTATCAACGATTGCTTAACTATATTGTGCCGGATTACGTCCACGTGATGGCAAAAGGACAAATTATTAAATCTGGTGGTAAAGAGTTAGCGTTAGAGTTAGAAGCTCGCGGTTACGACTGGATTTTAGAAGAAGCTGGCGTTGAGGTGGGTGTGTAATGAATACAGAAGTAACTCCGGGTTCGATTCCCAATACAGAGACGAGTTTATCAGATGCACTGTTAAATAAAGATGCTTATTTAAGTGGATTGGTAGATAAAGTTAGCGTCGTTAAAAGTAAAGCATGGCTGCAACAGTTAAAAGATGAAGCTGCGAATTGGGTGCGTCATTCGACATTACCAACTAAGAAAGATGAAGAATGGCGGTTTACGGATTTATCGGAATTACGTCAACTCGATTTTAATGTAGAGACGAAAACTGTATCTCCAGATTCCCCTTGTTTTACAGCAATTAGCGAGACTCGCTTGGTTTTTGTCAACGGCGTATTTGCATCAGAATTATCGGCGATCGCTGATTTACCAGATGGAGTTGTGGTTAGCAATTTATCTGGTTTACCTAATTTAGACGGCGAACTCGTCAAGGAATATTTAGCACAAGCTGAGGGAGCTACAGAAGTATTTACGGCTCTGAATACAGCCGGAATGTCTGACGTGGCGGTGATTTGGCTGTCTCGCAACGTGGTAGTAGAAACACCGATACATTTAGTATTTATTACTGCTGGGGATAAAACTATTTCTCAACCGCGTTGTTTGGTAGTAGCCAAAAGTGGTTGTGAAGTGACGTTTGTAGAAGAATTTATTAATGGAAATGTAGGGAAAGACAAAGAAATTTATTTAAATAACGCCGTTACAGAAATCTGGGTTGATGAGAACGCAAGCGTTAATCATACTAGAGTTGAACGCGATAGTATAGAGGCTTTTCATATTGGGAAAACAGCAGTTACCCAAGCGCGTAACAGTCGCTACACCTGCAACGCGATCGCCTTTGGCGGAAAACTGTCGCGACACAATTTAGAAATTTTACAAACTGGCGAGCAAACCGAAACAACGCTTAATGGTTTGGCGATCGTTTCCGGCAATCAATTATCGGATACTCATAGTGCCCTTGCTCTGAATCATCCTCACAGTAGCAGCAAGCAATTACAGAAAAACATCGTAGCGGATAAAGCGCATGGGGTATTCAACGGTAAAATCTTTGTTCCCAAACCCGCGCAGTTAACAGACGCATCGCAGTTAAATCGTAACTTGATGCTATCTCCCCAAGCGAGAATAGATACCAAACCGCAGCTAGAAATCACTGCCGATAACGTCAAATGCGCTCACGGTGCTACGGTGAGTCAGTTAGAAGATGATGAAATTTTCTACTTACAAAGTCGGGGAATCGATGAAAATAACGCCCGTCACTTATTAATTAACGCCTTCGCAGCGGAAATAATTAATAAAATACCCATTCCTTCCCTGCGTCAAAATTTAACTCAAACAGTAAATCGATTTAAGTAAAGTTAGGAGTTAGGAGTTAGGAGTTAGGAGTTAATAATAAGCGGTTTACAAATTACGAATTGCGAATTACGAATTACGAATTAATTTATGACTTTCACCCAGGAAAAAACCCTTGCCGATAAAGTTCGCCAAGACTTCCCGATATTACACCAAGAAGTTAATGGTAAACCTTTAGTTTATTTAGACAACGCCGCTACATCTCAAAAACCTGTATTCGTACTTGATAGTATTCGTAACTATTACGAAGGATACAATGCTAACGTACATCGCGGCGCACATCACCTCAGCGCCAAAGCTACCGACGCATACGAAGCAGCACGAGATAAAGTTGCTCAATTCATTAATGCTAAATCTCGTGAAGAAATCGTTTTTACCCGTGGCGCTACTGAAGCAATAAACTTAGTTGCTTATAGTTGGGGAATGAACAATTTAAAACCGGGAGATGAAATAATTCTTTCGGTGATGGAACACCACAGCAACATTATACCGTGGCAATTAGTCGCTCAAAAAACTGGTGCGGTATTGAAATATGTTGAATTGACACCGGAAGAAACTTTTGATTTAGAACAATTTAAAAAGCTGCTTGACGATAAAACTAAATTAGTGTCAATAGTTCATGTTTCTAATACTTTGGGCTGTATAAATCCGGTATCAGAAATCTGTAAATTAGCTCATGAAAAACAAGCAAAAGTATTAATTGATGCCTGCCAAAGCGTACCTCATATGTCAGTTGACGTGCAGCAAATTGACTGCGATTGGTTGGTAGCTTCCGGACATAAAATGTGCGCTCCCACGGGCATTGGTTTCTTGTATGGTAAATTAGAAAACCTCTCCGCAATGCCGCCATTTATGGGTGGTGGAGAAATGATTGCTGACGTATATTTAGACCGTTCCACCTACGCAGAATTACCGCATAAATTTGAAGCAGGTACCCCCGCAATTGGGGAAGCGATCGCTTTAGGTGCGGCGGTGGATTATCTAAGTAATATAGGCATGGATAAAATTTATGCTTACGAATCAGAATTAACTGGTTACTTATTTGAGCAATTAGGTAAAATACCAGAACTAAGAATTTACGGTCCTAAACCCGATGCCAAAGGTTATGGAAGGGCTGCACTGGCTTCATTTACCGCAGGAGAAGTTCATCCCAACGACTTATCCACTTTATTAGATAATGAAGGTGTAGCAATTCGTTCCGGACATCATTGCACGCAACCATTACACCGGATTTTGGATGCTCCCGGTACTGCAAGAGCAAGTTTGTCTTTTTACAATACCCGTGAAGAAATCGATATTTTTATCAAAGCTTTGCAAGAGACTTTGGATTTCTTTAGCAGTATGATGGGTTAGATTGATGATAGAGAACTCCTGCTTTTAACAATTACTTGGGAATAGCTTTTATATTAGATAAGACTTATCTGAAAATGTATGTAATTGCATTTTAGGTAAGTCTTTTTGATGTATAAGGAAGTAAAGATGTTTGTATCAAACTTATCAGTAGAACAATGGATTGATAACTTTAACCAAGACGAGTTAATAAACAAGCCAAGTTGGAATCAAATCGAAACAGCTATCCGAGAATTAATGGACTAGTAGTAGTCGATTGCATTAATTTTGACAGGTTCGTAGTAAGGGCTTTAGCCCCAAATCCGGAGGCGCTAAAGCGCTTACTACGAACCTTTTTACCCATGATATTTAATGTGGCAGACTACTAGATACTTTACTTTCTTGGGAAGAAGATAAGTCATTAGTCACGGCTTAAAAATTATAGAATGTATTGCAGGAGCAAATCTCGTGTCATACAGCGACTTTACTTTATTTAAAGCTAGAAAAGCCTTTAACTTGACGATTTCTGAGACGATTAATCTCTTCACTTCAATACTGAAATAGAAACACCATCGTTACTTGCAGAAACTTTAAGCGAAAATCTTCCATTAGCATTAGCCAGTAATACAGAAAAATCTCGATCCGAAATGATTCTTTCGCCAATTTTAATTGCGGTGAGAAAGTATTTAAAAAATCAAGTAAGTTTATTTTCAGGTATTGATTTTACAGTTGATTCTAGTCAAGGTTTAAATGGAAATTGCGACTTTATTCTTAGTCTTTCACCAGAATTACTGATTTTAAATGCTCCTGTTATGACTATTGTAGAAGCAAAAAAAGAAAATATTAATGCAGGCTTAGGTCAATGTGTTGCAGAAATGCTTGCCGCTAAAATATTTAATGAGAAAGAGGGAAATAACATTCCGATTATTTATGGAACCGTTACCACTGGAATTAATTGGAAGTTTTTAAAACTTATTGATAACATAGTAGAGATCGATCTCAACGAATATTATATTAATAATATAAGTAAAATATTCGGAATTTTGTGTCATATTCTTTCTGAAAAATGATTGTAACTTATACAAACGCAGAACAGCGAACAGTACTGCACAACATTAGTTGGGAAACCTTAGAGACTTTACTTAGAGAAACTGGTGAAGATAGAGGTTCTCGATTTGCCTATGACGGTACTACTTTAGAAATTATGACTCCGCTTTTTGAACACGAAAATACGAAGATAAATTTTGACCATTTTATTATAGTATTAGCTGAAGAACTGAATATAGAAATTAAAAGCGCTGGTTCCACAACTTTAAAAAGAAAAATTGTCAGAAAAGGAATAGAACCAGATAACTGTTACTATATTCAAAATGAATTAGCGGTTAGGGGAAGAGAAACACTCGATTTAAGCAATTCACCAGCACCCGATTTAGCAATTGAAATTGATATTACCAGCAGTTCGGTTGATAAGTTAGATATTTATTCTGCTTTAGGTGTCAATGAATTGTGGAGATATGACGGTATAAATTTGAAATTTTATCAATTGCTTGAAGACGAATATGTTGAATGTGAATTTAGTATTGCTTTTCCTTTAGTATCGGTGAATGATATTAGTAGATTTATCGAGCAAAGTAAAACTATGGGAGAAATTGCTTTGTTAAAGTCATTTCGGAGTTGGGTAAAAGAAATAGGGTAATTTATAATGGGAATAGAAGCATATTTTAAGCAAGTATCTCCTTATTTATTAGAAAAATTTCAAAAATATCCTGATTTTATTGAATTATTTGAAAACGCTCAGTATTTACCTGACTCTTCTTATTGGCAACAATTTAATCTTGATTTAAATGATTCGGGAGATTACGAATGGTTTAATGAGGCTACCAACTATGTACCAGAAACTTTAGAAAAATTAAGACTAAAAAAAACAGAAGATTTTAAAAAGCTTGAATCAGATATTCCTCTAATACTTGCAGAAGGAAAAAAATATATAGAATTTAATCTTGAGAAAAGATGGCGTATCCTTCATTTTATACTGACTGGTTATGATGAATCAATACTTTTACCTTTTTTAATCGGCAACAATGAAAAAGATAATCTACCTGCAATAAATGTGATTTTTGGAGGTAAAATAATAGACTATAAAACAAATTATGAGCTTCCGCAATATCTAACAGCCGATGAAGTGAAACAAGTTGCTCAAGCTTTATCAAATTTTTCTTATAACCAATTTCACCAACGGTTAAAATTGAAAAATTTAAAAGATGACTTTGATATAGCTTTTGATATTCTCTACGATATTTACAAACAACTTCTAAATTACTACCAAGATGCAGCTTCTGAGCAAAATGCCATGTTTTTATCTCTAAGTTAATTAATAATTTATTTCCCCCCATCCCCTTGTCTCCCCATCCCCCCATCTCCCCATCCCCCCATCCCCTCATCCCCATCCAAAAATTAAATCATCCTATGCATTTCTTAGGAAAGATGTTCGTTGTGGCGTTTTATTGCGATAATTCGCAGAGGAAGCTTGTTAATTGAGATGGATAGATGACACTTAAGCGGATAATTTTATTTTTACTGACGATAGTAGCAATTTTATTTTCTGGTTCCTCTTTAATCGGGAGTTTGAAGGAACCTCAATTCCAAAGCAAGTTGGAGTTGTACCAAACTAATATTGTCTTGCTCGCCACTGAATGGCAACCCTCTAAAGGAGATGACGAAAATTTACAGAGCGCAAAGAAAGCAATACTTGGCGCAAAACCCCTTGATGGCGCACTCGAGCAATATCAAGAAGCACGTACATCATCTGTTACTAATTTAGAAAAAGCTCAAAGTCAATTAGCGCAGTTACGTGACAAATCAACTGATATCCTTGCTACACCAAAACCTGAATCATCCGCTACTCCTGTAACTAATTTAAGTAAGTCGGTACAGCAAAAACAATTACAGCAAACTTCCAATCAACTGCAAAAATCACTTGCTGAGTTAGATTTACAGATTGGAATTCTCCAAGCACGTCAAGGTAACACCGATCGCGCGATCGCAACTTGGCAGCAATTACAAAAAAATTCTAGTATTAATCCCCAGTTTGGCGAAACGAGTCGGGTATTAATTGCCTTATGGGATGAATCTCCCCGCGTTTTAGAAGATGCTCCATTATTAATTAACGATAATCTTAAAGGTTGGTTTCGCTATAGTGCTTTAGAAAGAACATACCAAATTCAGCAGGATACAAAATCTTTAAATAATCTTAAGATTGTAGAGCGACAAGCAGCAGAAAAAGCCCTAATAAAATTAACTGCGATCGCCACCCTTCCTGCATTGGGAGGCTTCATCGGATTAGCATTGCTTCTTTTTCTGTTTGGGCAGTGGGTAATCAAAAGAAAAGCAGCGTTAATAGCTCGAAATGCTGAAGCAGGTTGGACAACTCCTTGGGATGCTGAAATAATTTTACAGGTTTTTGTTGTCGGCTTTTTCTTGATGGGACAATTACTCGTACCATTAGCTTTACAACTTCTTCCCATACCTCGTCCAGCCCCTAATCTGCGAATCCAAGCACTATACGTTTTAATTAGCTACATACTCGTAGCGTCAGGTTCGCTGTTAGTATTGTACTTTTCTATCAAACAATTTTTCCCCCTACCCGAAAATTGGTTTCGCTTTCGTTTGCGCGATGGCTGGTTGCTATGGGGAATCGGCGGCTATTGTGCGGCAATACCTATAGTTATATTAGTTTCCATCGTTAATCAACAACTGTGGCAAGGTCAAGGCGGTAGTAATCCCTTACTACAAATAGTTTTAGAAAGTCGAGATAACCTGGCATTATTGATATTTTTCTCTACAGCCGCCATTGCTGCACCATTATTTGAAGAATTTTTGTTTCGCGGATTCTTGCTTCCTTCCCTAACTCGCTACTTACCAGTCTGGGGATCGATACTTATTTCTAGTTTATTGTTTGCCGTCGCTCACCTCAGCTTCTCGGAAATTTTACCGCTTACAGCATTGGGGATCGTGCTTGGCGTGGTTTATTCGCGATCGCAAAATCTTCTTGCTCCCATGCTCCTCCACAGTCTTTGGAATAGTGGTACTCTACTAAGCCTATTCATCTTAGGTAGTAGTACCAATTGACACTTAGACATACCGTTGTCAGAATAAAAAATATCTGCATTAATTATGTGTAACAATTTTTCAATTAGTTATCATTATAGTGGGTGTAGACAAATCTACGGTTGAAAGCATAAATGCTCAACACAATGTTAATCTTAGAAATTATGTTAGATATATAACTGGCTATTTAAGTAAACGTATAGTTTTTATTAACTACTTTCAGCCTTTGTGGAGATGCTCGCTATTTTCAATTCTTTTAAAATTGAAAATGAATAAGGGTATATTCTACGATCGATAATATTTTAGAGTGAGAAAGCACAATAAATTGAGTTGCGCTCCCGATTGCTTATAAAAGCAGTATAAGAGCGTAACTAAATGGTTGTAGCGCACTGAAAAAGTCCGGAATTTCTGAAGAAGGACTTGTAAAACTGAATATGGCATCGCTGATAAATGGCAGTTATTGCAAATAATTGTCTTTTAGTGGGTATCTGTCATGAGGCAGAATACAGCGATACAAAAATTGCAGAAAAAAATATATACAGAAGAATAGAAGTAGCAATACGAATCTAGGCAAAGCTAGAACATAGTTCAGGCTTGCTTGCTGTAAAGGATTCTTGAATTCGAGACAGTAATTTTACTAGTTAGCGGTAATACATTACTGCATAATTCTGCTAACAAAAAATAAGGCATCAATTTTATATTTTTATTCTTAAGGAGCAGCAATATGGCAAAACTCACCCCCTCTCACGCTACTAAGCAATTACTAGCTGGTTACTGCGGGATCATTTTCGGAGGATTAGGTATTCATAAGTTTGTTTTGGGGTACGCTCCAGAAGGCTTAATTACCATAATTATTTCTGTAATAGGCGGTTACTTCACCTACGGTTTGTCTTTTTTAATTATGCAGCTTGTAGGTTTGATTGAAGGAATGATTTACTTAAATAAATCCCACGAAGATTTCGTTGGTACCTATTTCATGAATAAGCAAGGCTGGTTCTAGAAAAATATAAAAATTATTATAAGGCTTTTATTTTTTATAAATATTTTGGGTGCGTATTTGTCGTAATTGCAATATTAGCTTTAGTTGTATTTTTCTTTGAATTGCAAGCTAACTTATACATTTAGTCCTAGCTGCTGAATGGCTATGAACTATATATAGATCGAGGCATACAGCTAGGATTTTTATCCATCCAACAAGTTTATATGACAAATGAATAAGTAGAGCAAATACATATCGATATCCAAATTCTCTAGTTAGAATTTAGGAATTTTCAAGATTATCTATTCAATACATATTCATAGAACAACAAAATAATTTCTATCCTGTGTGGGCTGATGTTCAAACGTAAAATCACATTAATAATGCTTACCTGCTTGGGCATGGGTTATTTCTTGGCAATGTCTAGTTTGTCAATAAATCCCTTTTTAAAAAGCCAAGCTGCTTTAATTCCATTCCAATTGGGTGCTGTTATCTACTTCACTTATCTGCGTTGGCATCGCGATAAGGAATTTAGTTGAACGATCGGCTAAATATTTAGTTTTTACAAAGTGTTACAAAAGTTCATACTTGAGACACTCGGTCATAAGTCCGGATTTCGCTTACCCTCGAAGTAGGGGCAAGCATAATGTTATGTCCCAAAAGACGGCATTCTTATTTTTATAGCGAATCCCAACATTTTCCATGCAACTGGCACCGAAAAAAAACAAAGCCGACAGTACACCGGCAACCAAAAACAAAATTACCTTTGATGTCGAGGGTATGCAATGTGCTGGCTGCGTAAGTACGGTAGAAAAGCAATTAACTCAATTTCCAGGAGTCTACAATGCCTGTGTGAATTTAGCTACTGGGGTAGCGGTGGTAGACTCGGAAGAACCGACGATAGCTGATGCATTAGCCGAAAAATTGACAGCGGCAGGATTTCCGAGTAAGCCCCGCAAACCACCCGGAGAAACAGATAGCGCCCAAGCTTTAAAAGAAGCTGAAGAAAAAAAGCGTCAAGAAATGCAAGAAGCGAGAAGGCAGTTGATCGTTTCTGTATTGCTGCTGCTGCTTTCGGGGATCGGACACTTGAGCAATATTAGCGGCTCTCGGATTCCGGTGTTGCACAATATCTGGTTTCACTTTGGATTGGCAACAGTAGCAATATTAATACCAGGTCGCCCCATTTTGGTAGAAGGCTGGTTGGGTTTGCGGCGAAACGCACCCAACATGAACACTTTAGTGGCTCTAGGAACTTTAAGTGCATATGTTGCTAGCGTAGTCGCGTTAATATTTCCTGGGTTGGGTTGGGAATGTTTCTTCGACGAACCCGTGATGATATTAGGTTTTATCCTGTTAGGACGTACCTTAGAGAAACGAGCTAGAAATCGCGCTGCTGCTGCATTCCAAGAATTACTATCATTAAGACCTAGTATTGCCCGATTAATAGCCAAATCCGATCGCAATAACGCCGAGCAAACTAGGGAAATTATAGAAATCCCTGCCGAACAAGTGCGTATTGGTGAATGGTTACAAGTACTTCCAGGAGACAAGATTCCCGTTGATGGTGAAGTAGTGGAAGGGAAAACAGCCCTTGATGAGTCCATGCTTACCGGAGAATCGGCACCAGTTCCCAAACAAGTAGGATCGGGCGTAAGTGCGGGAACTATTAACCAGTCGGGAACGATCGTTATTCAAGCAACTCGCACCGGAGACGACACAACCTTAGCGCAAATCGTCGGTTTAGTAGAAACAGCACAAGTTCGTAAAGCACCAGTTCAGAGATTAGCCGATACTGTCGCCGGTTACTTTACCTACGGCGTGTTAACTACCGCTTTACTAACATTTGTATTTTGGTACTTTATCGGCACTCATATCTGGCACGATATCGCTGCCTCAGCAGTGCTTACACCGGCACATTCGCCACATTCGAGCTACCTGCATTCGCAAACCTCAATCCATTACTCCCCAATATTAATTAGTT
This sequence comes from Rivularia sp. (in: cyanobacteria), assembly GCA_965234645.1. Classification (GTDB taxonomy): domain Bacteria; phylum Cyanobacteriota; class Cyanobacteriia; order Cyanobacteriales; family Nostocaceae; genus Rivularia. Next base: position 4,416,491 of record OZ248344.1, read on the forward strand.
TAAAATTAGCGATCGCCGTAATGGTGGTTGCTTGTCCCTGTGCTTTGGGACTTGCTACACCCACAGCAATTTTAGTCGGAACTGGTATCGGCGCGGAACGAGGTTTGTTAATCAAAGGCGGCGATGTTTTAGAAAAGGTACACCAATTACATACAATAGTTTTTGATAAAACTGGTACCTTAACTACTGGTAATCCCACCGTCACAGATTGCATTCCCATATCAGATAAAAGTACGGCGAATTCCTTGATCGAGCTAGCTTCCTCTGTAGAAAGCGGTAGCCAACATCCCTTAGCTAAAGCAATTCTCAAATCAGCAAAAGAACAAAAATTATCTATACCCGCAGCGATCGATTTTCATACCGAACCGGGATTTGGCGTATCTGCCATAGTAAAAGATACCAGGGTTTTGTTAGGTAGCTGTGAATGGCTAAAATTGAACGGTATTGACATCGATGAAACCATTCAAAAACAAATCCAAACCTTAGCAAAAGCTGGAAAAACAGTAGTTGGTGTCGCTACTGGGGATGAAATTGCAGGATTAATTGCCGTTCAAGATACCCTCAGAGAAGATGCATTTTCAACAGTAGAACAACTTCGTTCAAAAGGATTACGAGTTATGTTACTCAGCGGCGATACTCAAGAAGCCGCTTTAGCTACAGCCGAACAATTAGGATTAGATACCAATGATGTCTATTCTGGTATCCCTCCCGCGAAAAAAGCAGCAGTCATCGAATCGCTGCAAAATTCTCATCCCAAATCTCTTGTAGCAATGGTAGGTGATGGGATCAACGATGCACCAGCTTTATCTCAAGCAGATGTCGGTATTTCTCTGCATTCGGGAACCGATGTAGCAATGGAAGCTGCTGAAATTGTTCTGATGCGAGATAAATTAACAGACGTTGTAGAAGCTCTAACTCTGAGTCGCGCTACCTTCAACAAAATCCGTCAAAATTTATTCTGGGCATTCGCATACAATATAGTAGGAATTCCTTTGGCTGCTGGTGTATTATTACCGAGCCTCGGTTTCATTCTGAATCCCGCAGGCGCTGCTGCTTTAATGGCTTTTAGTTCCGTTAGCGTAGTGACTAATTCCCTTCTGTTAAGAAGGTTTGCTAGTAATTCCTAAAATCCTCCTTTAGAGGTATTATTCTCTAGCAAAAATATTCGTTTTGCTCATCTCAGGTTAAACTAGGTCGGTAGTATGGTGTTACGTTTCTCACATATTTTTGAAACGCAACCTCAAGCTGCGTCAATCTAAAGAGAGTAAAACTCTTGCAATCTAAGTCAAGATTGAAGATAGATTGCAGCTTTTGACCACTGAGTTTAGGTTTGAGAATGGCAATAAACGATACCAAACCAATGACGATCGCTCACAGTTCAACCGATTGTAGCAACGATAAGTCTATGGCAGTACAATCGAATGAAAATGAAGCTCATATTTTGATTATAGAAGACGACCAGGGACGTAAAGAATTTACTTTAGACAAATCCCTTTATTCTATCGGTAGAGATCGCGACTGCGATATTCATTTAGTGTCGCAGTTTGTCTCCCGTCGTCATGCGACATTAGTACAATTACCAAGAAGTGGTAAAAATGACAAGCGATTCTATTACCGGATTGTAGATGGAGATGTTAAAGGCAAACCTAGTTCTAATGGTTTGATGATTAACGGACGCAGTAAAATACCGGCTCACGACCTAAAAAATGAAGATGAGGTCGTATTTGGTCCGCAGGTACGTGCGATTTATTATCTACTTCAAAGGGATTCAACTCAAACTGGGCAAACGGATGCTAGTGAATATGACATCACGTTAATAAATCCCAGTATGACTGAAGATGATACTGAGGATTAAAAATTATTCCCCGACTCAATACTAGTATTTTTAGGACATTGCTGCGATCGGGTTGCAATCGTAGCAATGTCCTAAATTTGGAATTATTGAAGGCTGACACCGCAATTTTAAAAAACCATTTTATACCTCTTGGATTTCGGTCGCGATCGCAATTTGTTGCGGTGAATTAGCTTTTTTATCCAGCCGCAATAAACGCCTTAACCATAATGAACGGCAACTATCCAGCAAGCGTTTCAGTTAAATGCCAGTGACGGCAATCTTCGATAACTTGCTTAATAAGTTGAAACACTTGTCGGCAATGATTATCAAGTTGGAGTGGTAATTCCTCGTTTTTAAACACTAAATCCATCTTGGTTTCTGTTTCCGTAGCTGTACTTTTATCAATAAGTACCTCTATGGTGACAAATTTCGAGAAAGGAACGCTACCAGGAATTTCCCTAGCCAAAATATAATCAGATGTATAGTACTGTACATCTAAATTACATTCTTGCAGAAGTTCTAAAAGTAGCGGTTGCAGATGATCTATGGGAAGAGAAACAATATATGAAGTTGTATAGCGAGCCATAATAGCCCCACGCCTTATAACACTCCGTCCATCCTATAATACCTAACTTGATAAAAGCCAAGTAATTAGATATTGATTAACGAATAAAGCAGTGATTTTCCCGATTGTATTACCGATATTCTAGTCGGAGTAAAGGAAGTAGGATTTATAACAACAAAATTTTTTATTTTTGTCATATTGATGATTTTCCGGAAATATTTAGCTTAGAGGTTCTTAAAAACTGTAAAATAATGGTTTGGTGCAGGAAAAAAAAATGAAAGTCGCAATTACTGGAGCAACGGGATTTGTTGGCAGTCGTTTGGTAGAACGTCTGCAAAAGCAAGGTATGAAAGTACTGGTGTTAACTCGTAATACCGAACGCGCTCGGAAGCTTTTCCCGACAAGTGCTTATCCCAATGTGGAAATCGCTGCTTATACCCCGACAGTTTCGGGATCTTGGCAAAATGAAATAGCTAATTGTGAAGGTGTAGTTAATCTTGCAGGTACACCTATTAGTGAAGGGCGTTGGACAACCGAACGCAAACAGGAAATTTTAAATAGCCGTAAGCTAACTACGCAAAAAATTGTTGAAGCGATCGCTCTTAACACGACAAAACCAAAAGTATTAGTAAATGCCTCTGCCGTTGGTTATTACGGTACCAGCGAAACCACCACCTTTGATGAAAATAGCTCTGCTGGTAGCGATTTTCTGGCTCAAGTTTGTCAAACTTGGGAAGCAGAAGCTCAGAAAGTTACAGATAGCGGCGTGCGATTAGTAATTTTGCGATTTGGTATTGTTTTGGGAATGGGTGGTGCGCTTGGTAAAATGATTACCCCATTCAAGCTATTTGCAGGTGGTCCAATTGGTAGTGGCGAACAGTGGTTTTCGTGGATTCACGTAGATGATGTTGTGAGTTTAATTTTACAAGCTTTAAATACATCCGAAATGTCCGGTGTATATAATGCCACCGCTCCTCATCCCGTTCGCATGGCAGAATTATCTTCAACTATGGGCGAAGTGATGAATCGTCCCTCTTGGCTACCAGTTCCAGGTTTTGCGATCGAAGCGATGTTAGGTGATGGCGCGGTGGTAGTGCTAGAAGGTCAGAAAGTTTTACCCGAACGCACTTTGTCAAGCGGTTTTACATACGAGTATCCGAACTTAAAGCCAGCTTTAGCAGAAATTCTTGAATAATTTATTCACGGACTTCTAACTTACGAGAAATCCAACTGATAATACCGCTGAGGAGCGCACCAGCCATTAAGATACCAATTGCGGGAGTAAACAAAGGTTCCCATAACTTGTACCATAAATCCAAACCGAGAGGAATTTGGGCACTACGACCAATTACTGCGACAACGAACCAGCCAAAGCCGATTAAAACAAGAAAAACATCAGCGACTAAAACTGTATTAAGCAAATTTTTCAATTTATCTTTCATATATTGAATGGGGGAGGAATTGGGAAAAATCTGTGGATGATATACCACAGATAAAAGCAAATCTTTTACATCGATTAATCAAATAGCCAGCTTTTAATTTTCGCTAAACTTTTCCAATCTGGTTTTCTGGTTAAACCATCTTCAATACTATTTTTGATTTCGTCGTGCCATTCCTCGTTAACCATTATCAACTGGGAAGCAACCTCAACGTGATCCCGTAAACCTTTTTGACCTGTTTCCAACATAGCTGTAGCTAGATTAACCCTTGCTTGGGGATCTTGAGGATTTAACTTTACAGCCTTTTGGGCAGCTTTTAAAGCCAGCTTTGGTTTACTATCGAGCATATAGAGCCACGATAAACAAGTCCACGCAGCACAGTTTTGAGGTGCGCGATCGCAAACTTCTTTAAAAATGGGAATCAACTCGCTTGGGTTGGTTCCAGCTTTATAACCTTCTAAACCTGTATCAAACAGGGTTTCAACTGTTTGAGTCATAGTAAAACTATCCTAACTCCCGATAAGCAAAAGTCCTTTGTTAATGACGTACCTACACGGTGACAAGTCATTGTAGGCATCTGTGTGACTCTTCAGAAGAAGACATTGACTGAGCTTTTAAGCCCTACGTCTTAGGAACTTTCGGTTTACAAAAAATATTCTGTTTCTTAATGTAGGCTGCATTTAATTTTAATTACACCTACCTAGCGCATTTTACTATAAACACAGCCAGCACTTGCATCCCACACTTTCCTTGCCGATTGAGTGTGAGATGAAAGTTCTTATGATTAAATAATTACTCCTCCACCCATTACGATCGCCGAATGGAGAGAGTAGGGGAGAAGAAATTACATCAGTAATCTTAAAGCCTGTTGGGAGTATTTACGAAAAAACGTCATAACTTCTATTTATGTTAAACACCAAATGATTTACCACAACCACAAGTAGTGTTAGCGTTGGGATTAGTAAACTGGAAACCTCCACCAATCAAGGAATCGCTATAATCAAGCATCAAGCCATAGAGATATAATAAACTTTTACGATCGCAAACAATTTTAAAGCCATCGTAATCAAAGGTTTCATCATGGTCGCCAATTTTACTGGAGTCTTCAAAATCCATCATGTAAGACATTCCAGAACAACCACCTTGACGTACTCCCACCCGCAAGCAAAGGTCATTTCCTTGTTTCTCCTGCAATAACTTAACTTGTCGCAGTGCGGCTTCGCTTAGTAGAATTCCTCGTTGAGATTCAATTGCTTGTGTCATTTTCAACTCCAATAAAATAATGTGTTCGAGGGCATTACTCAAATCTGACTGTGAATCTAAGCAGGAACCCGAAAACAATAGTTCCATGTTGATTCACATCGCTATTTGTTTCCCTTATATTCATTTTAGCGATATTGATGAAGCTGTTTGCAGTTTAATTTTGATTTAAAAGTGTTTTAAACAACGCTCAATTGATTAAATTCTACTCTTACCCCAATTTATGACTTGGAACATATCCTTATTAGAGCATTCCTATGAGTTTTTATTCTAAAATTGAAAAACTCGGCATACTTATAAAAAAACCTCAAATCGAAGTTCGGTGTTTCGGCAAGGCACGCCGCTTTTTAATACAGGAAAAAAGTCGTCCTTTTCCTAAAAATAAAATTTTGCACAGAATGCTAAAAGAAATAAATCTACTTTATGACAAGTTTTAGTCGCTCTACCATCCGTCGTTTGAAGAAATTACCCCAAATTCCTTCTGTATGGGAAGGCGATCGCCGTCCATTTGTATCATCACAAGCCACCGGGGAAGATTCATCAGAACAAAACGAATGCATTCTTTGGGTTGATGCTCAAGAAGGAATTGTCCGAGGAATGGACGTTGTAAATCCCCAAGCAGGTCCGGAAGCGGTTGTTCGTACTTTGATGCGAGCAATAGAAAGTCCCCACAGTCCAGCCTTGCCAGCGCGTCCTCAGAAAATTGTAGTTCAAGATCGCGAAATTCAGTTTTATTTACGGGGTGTGCTGCAAGATATAGATATTGTTATCGATCGCGTACCCGAATTACCGTTAATTAATGAACTATTTCGTGGTTTTTCAGAAGTCATTGAGAATCAAATTCCGGATTTACCTCCAGAATATGCAAAGTTATTACAAGATAAAGCTTTTGCTATTTGGAAATTAGCGCCTTGGGAATTTTTAGAAGAACAGCAGATTTTATCGATAGAAATTAATAAGTGGGACATTGGGACTCTATATGCTTCAGTAATGGGGATGTTAGGTATGGAGTATGGAGTTTTACTTTATCGTTCGGAAGAATCTCTGAAATTTTTTCGTGCCACTGTTTTAAAAGAAGACTCTTCACAAGAATATTTAGAAGAAGCATTTCTCAAACAAGATTGTTTATTTCTTACCTTTGAACGCGCTTCGGTTACTGATGAAGCGGAAGATATATTTACCGATTTAGCAGATTTCCCCTTATCGGAAATCAATCCAACTTTTGGTAATATTCATCCTTTAGAAGGAGTGCGATCTATTTTATATGAAGAAGAAGCTAAAGTTGCATTAGTTGCTTATTCTGCTTTATATCGCTTTATTCGCGACCAACGTGGCAACTTAAGTAATGGCTTGTTTCCTTCATGTAGCCATCGTTATCGTATACCTTTACCGTCCTCCTCAGAATCAACAACTAAATCATTATCAGTTACCGTCGCCACTCAAACGGAATTGGCTTCGGAATTAGAGCAAATGTCAAGTTTCTCCGAAGATGATGATGAGGAAGTGATGCTGACACCTGCTTTAAAGTCGTTAAGAGATGATTTAATACCCGACGACTCTTTCCTTAGCTTGGGCGTTCTTTCGTGGGATATGTTGGAATACTTAGAAGATACTTCTAAATATCACAAAGTTGGTGAAATAGCACAAGCAGGTGAAGGCTTACCAGTAATTTTAGTTCAAACCTCCCGTCCCAAGGCAAAAACAATAATTGAATGTATAGAAAAATACGGCGGACTCAAAGCAATTTGTTTTAATCCCGGTGCCGATCCTTTTGATGGTACTCATTACGACTTAGGTTTGTTGCAAACCCAAAATCAAGAATTGTTCCTTTTCGGTGAATTTGAAGATGACGATCCAGATCATGTTGAAGCGAGACAAAAATGGAATCAGCGCTGTAAACATACTAAGGGATATTGCGGTCTGATTATTGCTAAGGGATTGACGGGGGCTTCTCGTGGTAATCCGCAGTTGAGAGATATGATGGCTTTATTTGAAGCGCGTTATGTATCACCCAAGGAGTTAGGTGTCGGCACTCTTCAATTAATGCCTCAGTTATAAGGAATATTTGTCTACGGTTGAGCGTAAGTAATAAGAGTAACAGTCTTTTTTGTTGCTCGGTTATTTTTATATAACATTATATAAATAATTAAAAACCACAACTTTAAATAGATATTAATAAAGATTTCTAAACACTTCTAAATTTTATTTATATATTTAATGAATTTAAAGCGATATATTGCACCAATTGCAATTACTATCTATAACCACCTTGAAACAGATTTTAAGGAATCAAAAAAAGTACGTATAAGTTCAAATATTATAGTATTCTTACTAAAATTAAATAAACAAACCAGGATTATTTACTTCAAAATATTATTTTACAATTGATGGTTCGCAGATATTCTCGGTTGATTATCTACGTGCAAGGCATGACTTCCAGAAGTTTACTCTCTAACATTGCTTATAATGCTTACTAAATGTATCAGCTTAAGGTGAAACGATATTATAGCTGTTTGCACTCAACTAATAACCGTTATAAATTAATATTTTGTTGAAATTTTGCTTGCAAATTCAATTAAAAGCAAAGCAATTTTAATTGTTTTTAACTATTTTTAATACATAAATATTCAGCGAAAAGAGATTGCATTAACAGATGGAATAACTAAAAGATGCATAAAAATATAGTCGAATCTTTTTCAGTATAATCATAGATTTATTTAAATTAAACATATATAAAAAAATACAGTTAGTTAATATTGGATAAGAGCGGTTTTTTTGAGAGAAAGCTATTTGTTTGATTTGTTTATTTTAAATAAAGACTTTACACGATTAATGTAATTACTTTATAAAGATAAAAAACAAACTTTTTATTTGAAATTCAATAAAGATTAAGTAAAGTGAAAATCTATTTAAAACAAATAGATATACAATCGAGAAATCAGTAAAATGACCGTTTTATAGAAAATATGTTTAGAAACTTTTATTTATATGTACGAACACCTAGAGAATAATTTCAACTCATATAAAAAGCCAAATTTTAATGGCACTATTGAATCTTTAGGAATGCAATGGGCAAAAAAATATTTGCATAACCTTGATGATTTCCCCGACGATGAACCGATCGACACTCAAAATTTAAATGAACTATTATCCCAAGTCGGACGAGAAAAAACAGCGCAAAAGCTTAGAGGCGCAATGCGAAATGTTAGTCTGCAAGCTTGGAACAAAACAGAAAATTTGCTATTCAAGGAGGTGAAACGACATCGGATAAAACCATCTGCGATCGATCCGTGGGAAATTACAGGAGATTCTTTCAAAATCTATGAAAAAGCTTTAGATGTTTACATCGAGCAACCACCGTCGCAGCAGTTATCAAAGGAATTGCGATCTTTTTCTAAAGCTCCCTCATCATATACCGCTCCAAATCAGTTAGTAAAAGCTATTAGTGCTTCCCTTGGAGCCTTACGACAGAAATACACGCAAAAAGATCCTAGAGTAATTGGCTTTGTAAGTATGCATCACTACACCAGTCAAATGCTGTTACAGTTACTCTCACCTTTAGAACAAAGCTTACTTAGTGCTTATTTTAAAGCGATCGATGACCATTTATATATGCCACTGCAACGCGCTTATACCGCAGCTGCTAATCTTGATGCCGATTCTGTAGCTTTGATGGCTGTACGGCATTTATTACCAAATAGCCAAATGATTGCTACTCGTATTACTCAAAAAGTGATTCAGCTATATCCGGGTTATCGTTCTTATTCCGGTTGCTTGAATAACAAAAAAGTGATTATTTCCAGTATCCGCGATGTGGAAATGTTTCAAGTTTATTTATGGGTATGTGCGAATACTGGAAATATTGCTGCTATCCAACAGGAATTATTTCCTTTATGCGTAATGCTTTATCCAACTTTAAAAGTACATTGGGAAATCATTCGCCAAATGCTCCATCTATTAGGACAGGAAATTAGCGATCGCCTCAATACAGAACAAGCTAATACTTTAATGCCATATTTTCAAGTACTTTGGCATATGTTTTCTCCCGAAGTATTCGGCGAAAGTAATTTTGACGGAGATTTAAATGCTTATCAAGGGAGAAAAACTTGTAAACCGTTATTTGCTTAACAGCAAGTCTATCAACTAAATTTATAAAATTTACTTCTAACGGATTATATATAGAAGTTTTGCCCTCGTAAGCAACCAATGTACCTTCAATGACCGTCACCAAACTCCCGCAAATAAATGATGATATCGATATATCGTTGCTTCGATCGATAATACAAGGATAAACTTTACTTTTTGTATTAATACGAATCCTTGTTTACTTTTGGCAACTCTGATAGGATTATCGCTCTCATTATTAATTTTTGATCGATCAAATGATGTCAATATACAGCAGATAACATCACAAAATGACCAATAAGAAATGGGCTGTAAAACGTATAACAGTAAATCTTGCAGCACAAGAAGCAGACAAACTGGAAAAATATTGCCAGCGAACTGGTAGACCTGCGACAGATGTAATTCGAGAATTAATTCGAGGATTATCCGTCTCCGAAGAAAACAAAGATGTTGCGGGGTAATGTTATAGATAAAACCAGAAAACTTTTAAGAGGGTATAAACGCTAAAAATTTATCAAAACGCAGGGCGAAAAATTGATGTTTTGCCGCTAGATTTGATTAGATACGGCAAATTCCGACACCAACTCAGTTACAATCTTTAAAGATACTGAATCAAAAAAAAACGGAATGCGAGTTGCAATCGTAGGTGCGGGACTAGCTGGTTTATCATGTGCTGTGGATTTAGCCGATGCCGGTTGTGAAATCCAGATTTTCGAGTCTCGTCCATTTATTGGTGGGAAAGTCGGTAGTTGGGTTGATAGCGATGGTAATCACCTGGAAATGGGATTGCACGTCTTTTTTGGGTGCTACTATCAACTGTTTGATTTGATGAAAAAGGTCGGTGCGTTTGAAAACTTACGTCCAAAAGAACATACCCATAATTTTATAAATCGAGGGGGGCGTACTGGTGCTTTAGATTTTCGCTTCCTAACTGGTGCCCCCTTCAATGGATTAAAAGCTTTTTTCACGACTTCTCAGTTGTCGTTACAGGACAAGGTGCAAAATTCTCTTGCACTGGCGACAAGTCCTGTTGTACGCGGTTTGGTTGACTTCGATGGTGCAATGAGAAACATCCGCGAGTTAGATAAAATTAGCTTCGCAGAATGGTTCCGCAGTCACGGAGGGAACAATGGAAGCATAGAAAAAATGTGGAACCCCATCGCTTACGCTTTGGGCTTTATCGATTGTGAAAATATGTCCGCCCGCTGTATGTTAACAATATTCCAGTTATTTGCAGCCAGGACAGAAGCTTCACAACTGCGGATGCTCGAAGGTTCTCCCCAAGAGTACCTGCACCAGCCAATCTTGAATTATTTGCAAGCTAGAGGAACCAAAATTTATACTCGTCGCCAAGTACGAGAAATTAAGTTTAGCGAAATTGAAGGTAAAACGCAGGTAGATGGATTGGTAGTTGCAAATGGGGATACACAAGAACACATAACTGCCGATGCTTACATTGCAGCTTGTGACGTACCTGGAATTACTCGCTTGCTACCTCCGGATTGGCGTAAATGGTCGGAGTTTGACAACATTTATAAGTTGGATGCCGTACCAGTTGCCACAGTGCAGTTACGCTTTGATGGCTGGGTAACAGAAATGCAAGATGCTCAGAAACGCAAGCAATTACAGCAAGCTGCGGGTATAGATAATTTACTTTATACTCCCGATGCGGACTTTTCTTGCTTTGCCGATTTGGCTTTAACTAGTCCTGCTGATTATTATCGCGAAGGTAGTGGCTCTTTAATGCAACTGGTACTCACGCCAGGGGACCCTTTTATTAAGAAAAATAACGAAGAAATAGCCAAACACGTCCTGAGCCAGGTGCATGAGCTATTTCCTTCCTCGCGAGAATTAAACATGACCTGGTATAGTGTCGTTAAGCTTGCTCAATCTTTGTACCGGGAAGCACCCGGAATGGATGTTTATCGTCCGCACCAGAAAACTCCGCTTGAAAATTTCTTCCTTGCGGGTAGTTACACTCAGCAAGATTATATCGATAGTATGGAAGGTGCAACAATTTCGGGAAGGCGTGCTGCAAAGGTTGTTTTGGAAACTGTAAAAAAATAGCTTTTTAAAAAACTATATGGCTAACTGGTTGGAGCATACCGTACAAGTAGAGGTAGACGCTCCTATGGACGTAGTATGGGGTATGTGGTCTGATTTAGAGCAGATGCCTCGCTGGATGAAATGGATTGATTCGGTTAAAGTTCTCGAAGACAATCCAGAATTATCCTTGTGGAAATTAGACACTGGTGGATTTGAATTTAGTTGGCGATCGCGAATTGTAAAATTGGTTCCCCATCAGATAATCCAATGGGAATCAGTTGATGGTTTACCGAATAGAGGAGCGGTAAGATTTTACGACCGTCAAAATAGTAGCGTTGTTAAACTTACCGTTGGTTATGCAATACCCGGTATTATTGGCAAACTGATGGATAACTTATTTTTAGGACGAGTTGTAGAATCAACCCTGCAACAAAATTTGGAAAGGTTTAAGGAATACGCTCACACGTATGTTAATTCCCAAAAATAGTTAAACGGCGATCACCAGGTAGGATCGCTGAATATACTAATCGTTAATTCTTCTCGTCCTGCTGGTACGGAACTGATGCAAGCGCGGATAACATCTCCCCCTTTTACCTCAACCGTGCAAGCGTGACAAGACCCCATTAAACAACCTGTAGGAATCAATACACCTGCTCGATCGGCGACATCTAGTAAAGATTCTCCAACTTCGGCATCAACTGTAATATTATCTGGTAGAAAGTTAACTTGAACGCTCATGTTTTTATTAGTTAGGAGTTAAGAGTTAGGAGTTAGGAGTTAGGAGCTATTAGTAGTTAATTAATAAATGCGGTGACGGGGGAGAATAAGGTAGTTGTGTACTACCATCATATACTTAGTAATTTCACAACTAACAGCTAACAACTAACCACTAACTACGACAATAAAACGCTTAAGTCTAAATAGCGTTCTACATTTACAGCTAAAGAATCTAACAGTTTTTCTCTTTGTTCGCGGTAGTTTGGAACACCAGTAGGTAGAGATTTTAAACCACGTTGTTGACGTAAGCGATTTAACCAAGCCCGTCGCCAAGGTCCGTTATCAAACATACCGTGAAGATAAGTACCCCAAACCGACTGACATTTATCAACTAAACCTAAATTCACATCGTCAAATAAAGCCTCGAAACCTTGAGCAGAAGGACCTTGAGTCTCAATGCGCGAACGTCCTTGGTGGATTTCAAAGCCATGAACTGGTAAGCCAGATTGAGGAAAATTAGAGGTAACTTGCCGTTGTCGGGCAATTTTTTGTCCAGTAATTACGCTTTTAACAGGTAACAATCCCAAACCTCCGAATCTACCAGCTTGCCCTTCTATCCCTTCTGGATCGGCTATCATCTGACCTAAAATTTGGAAACCGCCACAGATTCCTAATACCGTACCGCCTGCTGCTGCATAATTTTGAATTTGCTCAGCCATTCCTGTTCTTTGCAGTAGCAATAAGTCAGGTATTGTAGTTTTTGTACCTGGGATAATTACTGCATCTGGATGTCCCAAATCATGCTTCGGACTCAAGTATTTTACCCCAACGCTCGGTTCTGATTCGAGGGGATCGAAATCGGTAAAATTAGCAATTCTTGGTAACTTAATCACAGAAATATTTAGTTCCCCATTAAATTTGCGGGGTTTTCTTTCGAGTAAATCGAGTGAGTCTTCAGCAGGAAATACTTGTTCTAAGTAAGGGATAACTCCTACAACTGGAATACCAGTACGTTCTTCTAACCACTTAATTCCCGGTTCCAAAATCGATCGCTGTCCCCGGAACTTATTGATTACAATCCCTTTAATTAAAGCGCGTTCGTCTGGTTCCAATAGTTCTAAAGTGCCAACAACGTGAGCAAAAGCTCCACCACGCTCGATATCAACGACTAATAAAGTCATCGCATTCAAATGCTTGGCAACTCGCATATTAGTTAAATCGCGGTGTTTGAGATTAATCTCGGCAGGGCTACCAGCACCTTCACAAACTAATAAATCAAATTCCGTTCCCAAATTATGTAGGGATTCTTCAATAGCTCGCCATCCGATGTCAAAATATTGCTCGTAGTAATCTGTGGCGCTTACCTTCCCTACAGCTTTACCCTTGATAATCACTTGAGAAGTCATATCTCCTTGGGGTTTGAGTAAAACTGGGTTCATTTCTATCAAAGGAACTACTCCAGCAGCCCAAGCTTGTACCGCTTGTGCATAACCAATTTCTCCGCCATTAGATGTGACATAAGCATTATTAGCCATATTCTGACCTTTAAAGGGAGCCACTCGCCAACCGCGTCGTGATAAAATACGACAAATTGCGGCGCATAAAAGTGATTTCCCTGCGTGGGATGTTGTTCCCACTACCATAATTGCTTTCATAATTAAGTATTATTTTTTCTTTATCGGACTTATTGAGTAAAAGGATGGATTTGGGGTAAACGCCGATCGCCGACCGGGTAATTAATAGCACCCAGCCTCAATCGTCTAATCCGTAGTTAACGAGCGGTTTATGTTCCCGTTTATAAGCACTTCATAAAGGGAGTAGAAGCTTACCTATTTATTGTTCCCCTCTTTACCTCACTCCTAACTTTTGTTCACCTAATTAATTTAAAAGGGTAATCTAAATATACGTGTTAATGCATTTTTTAGGCGATCGCCAAATGTTGGAGCAGCCCAAACATTGTTCTCAAAGCTTTTTACAAGTTGACGACCTAAAGGAGTTAGCCGGAAACTATCTGTAATTCCTTGTCCATCAACTTCGCGCCGCAGCAAGCCGACTTCAATCAACCACACCAAAGCGTTATCTGCTGCCAATTCAGATAAAGAACGTTTGGTATAGTTATTTTTCACACCATTGCTACCAGCAATTTCACTCATTGCTACACGTTCCCAGAGCATCTGTTCAAATAAATTTAAATTAAAAGGAGAACATCTTAGCGCGATCGAAGCTCGTTTTTGCGTGGAATCGGAATAGGTAAAACTTTTCGCGGTTTGTGAATTAACAGCAGGCATTTCAGATATATTGATATTGTTTTTATCTATATTAATAGAAATATTGTTTTAATTTAAATAAAAATCCCCAATTTATAGTATTTTGGGTAATAATAGGATATATATCGGAAGTATAATTAGCTGTGTAGCTTTGTACAGCTAGAGTTTTGTTATATAATCGCAAATCGGAATTAGAACAAAAACTCAATTTTAAAGGTTTAAGTTAGTTATTTCTTTCTACAAGATATATATAATATCTTTCTTCACCAACAATACTGTTTTGAAATTCTTCAAGTTTAGTAAAATTTAAGTTACTACTTTTTAGCTTTAATGGATAGCTTAATATTAAAACGTTTTTTGTAGTATTATCTTTGACAGCAGAATTTATTTTATTTACTAGTTCTGAACTTGTTAAAATTTGTTTTTGAGGATGATTAAAGAAACTGCCTAACTCATTATATTGTATATAAAAGATTTTTTTATCTATATAAGCAGAAATTGGTGATATTATCCTATCTTCTGCACCAAGAATAAAGTCTTCACTCAAACCTTGTTTTTGAATAAACTGTGCTGCTGCTTGACTTTGAGAAAATGGATAAATTAAATCCATACTATAAGCATACAATCCCGATAACATCTGAATTAGTAAAATAATCGCAATCGTTTTTTGTTGATTTTTTTGACAAAAATTAGCAAGTTTTTGAAAACGTTTAGGAATATTATAGGATTTATGAAAATATTTATTAATCCATACACAAGCTAGGAAAAGGATAAACAAATTACCATGATGCCTTAAAGCTCCCTGCCATTTCAACCACGTAAACAGAAATATTGTGAAAGTCCCGGATAAGTATAAAAATAAAACTATTGGTTTCTCAACAAATATAAAGACTGAAAAGAATAGTAAAAATAACGATATACAAAAAGCGAAAAATGACAAAAAAATAGAACTAGATGTGATAGTTGTACTCCAAAAGTGATATTTAAAAAAATTCGGTATTGGAATGTAGCTGTACCAGATTGTTTTCACAGTAAATGTTAAACGCTTCAACATAATTAATATAAAATCAAATTTGGATACAGATACAACAGTTGGTTCTCCTACATTTTGTTGTATGTCCTTAGCAGTATCTTGTATAGCTAATGGAAGTAATTGAAAAATTGATAAACCTATACCCAAAAATAAAATTACTATGCCTATAGTTAGATATTTTATCTGTTTACGATTTAATTTGTATTGACTTATTCTATGTTTGGTTATTGTATCGAGAATTAAAGTAGCGCCTAAGCATATACAGATAATTAAACCGTATATGTTTGTATTTGCTAGAAGAGCTAAAGTTAAAAATAATGTTATGTAATTTCTGTTTTTACGAGTGAATAGATAGCAGAACAGAAAAACTAGTAAGAATGCTAAATTATAATTGCGGCTAATTAGATTATATTCAAATAAAGGAAAATACCCAAAAGTAAAAAGGGTTTTTTGTACAATATTAAAAGGCGATAATTTAACAAATAAGTAGACAATAGCAGTAGAAATCAGGATATGAAAAAACTGCATTGCAAAAGGATTGTGAGTCACTTTAGTAATTAAAAATAAACACAAATGCCACAGCCCTGGATGTCCTTCGTATTTTAAATTTTGATATAAATCAATTAATGATGAAGAATCTCTGGCAAGTAACCATGCTTGAGTTTCATCTCGCCACATTTCATGGTTAAGAATGCCAACAAAGCTTAAAAGGAAGAATATTAATATCAGGCAATTAGGATAACTAATATATTTTGATAAAAAGGTGGTATTTTTATCAAAGCTTTTCTGAGTCGTAGCCATCGCTTATTTATCCCTAATTTTTATTTCAAAAATATGGCAATATATTTAATTAACTGCTGGTTCGATCGGTTCTTTGTTTGTGTAAAGATAGCAATCTACTTTAATCTGGTATAATAACAGGCTTTATACATTTAGTTAGCAACAGTTATATTTTTTTGAGCCAATCTTTCTGAGAAAAAGCCAAATGTAGCTGCTAATTGTGACACAAATAGTAATGCTGAAATTAATAGTCCTGTAGGGCGCTTGGAACTCGACATGGGATAAGTAAATAAATTAATGTAAAATGATAAAGGCTCAACTTCGATTGGTTTGGCAGCACGTTGAGCGCGTATTGTATGAAAGCAGAAAGCGCCGCGCCCATAAAAAAAGTGCTGTTGCCAGAACGATTTTAAAGTTAAATGATGAGCGTGATTAATTTGAACTTCTGGAGCGTAAAGCATCGGATAGCCGAGTTGTAACCAGCGATCGCAAAGTTCGCGATCTTCAGATGCCATGCGCGGATAGGTGACATCAAATCCACCGATAGCAAGAAATGTCTCTGTAGGCAAAGCTATATTGTTGGAAGCAAAAAAGCGAGCCTTGTGGGGATTGGCGTTGTAATACTTATAAACATAATCAATTAGTTCTTGGGAAGCAGTCGAAAAAAGATTGTCTGAGAGTATGTTAATTGTTCGCCCTCCAATTAAGCAATCTGGCGCACTATCAAAACGAGCGGCAAGGCTTTTAAGCCAATCAGCAGCAGGCATACAGTCATCATCTGTGAAGGCAAGAAACGCACCTTTGGCTTGCTTTGCGCCGGTGTTGCGGGCGCTGGCTGCTCCATTATTCGTTTGCCTAAGTAAGCTAATATCAAGTTTGCTGCTAAACGGAGTTACTACAGGTTCGAGTTCCGTTTTGCTGCCGTCGTCTACTACTATTACTTCAAAGCTATCGCGGGGATAGTCTAACGATGTTAAGGATTCCAAACAAGTTGCCAATTGCTGGGGACGATTATAGGTTGGAATAATAATTGAAATAAATTTTGATTTATCCGGGTTGCTCATGTTTTTTTTCCAAAATTAATCAGATTTTTTACGCAGTTGTTTGAGGTTTTGTAAGATTTCTGCTATAGCTTTTCTGCCTCCAGGAAGCACTAACCATAATAAAATATAGGTAAGACAATAAATAGTAAAGTTAATCGATAAACTAATGATTAAGTTATCAAGATTAGGCAATGTTTGTTTGCACAAATATAGGAAAATTGCTGCAATAATTGAGGAAAAAGCCGGACAACTTACTGCGGCTAAAAAATCTTTTCCAGTCAATGGTGATGTTTTCAAACAAAAAGCTACTGATGGATAAGTCAGCAAACAAATTGCAATAGTGTAACCTGATGCAACACCAATAGCGCCCCATTGCGAACCGATCGCCACGGCAATAATTACAATCGGTGTATGGATCAGTGCCCAGCGAAACTGCTGCTGAGTTTGTCCTGCCGATACATAAAGCCATTTGGTAACTCGGTACATACTACCAACAAATACCGATATACTCAGCACTCTAAATAATGGAACCGCTTCCAACCATTGATTTCCTAGTAGCAATAGCAGCACGTTTCGGGCTTCAACAAACGAAAATGCTAGCGCTGGCATACATAATGCAAACAGTAGCATTAATCCTTTACGGCAGTAGCTGCGGTATAGATTTGTGTCGTGTAGCGTGCGGCTGAAGCTGGACACCGCTACGTCAAATAGGGGAAAGTAAGCCTGTTCAAACGAAAAATAAGCCCACTTATAAGCTATTTGATAAAGTCCGAGGGCTTTAGCTCCACTTAAGTAGCCTACCAATATGCGGTCTAATTGCATACCGATACGCATCAAAAATCTAAAACCCGTTAGGTGCGCTCCATAAGAAAACATTGCCTGTAAATTGGCATCGTTTTTCTCGCTTTTAATATATTTTTCAGGTCGCCAAGGACAGATAATTAAATAGGCGATGCTTTGTATCAACTGCATGACGACGACTTGCAATACCAACGCCCAATAGCCCCAACCCCGTGATGCCGCACCGATCGCACAAGCAGCCGCCACAACCAGCGAAACAACTTCAATTATTGTCAGTACGCCAAAACGCATCTGTCGCTTTAACAGCGAATTATGCACGAATGTTAAACAAACCAAACTAAAACCGAACGTCATTGCTAAGGCAATTCCGATTAACTCGTTTTGCCCATAAAACCGAGCCATAATCGGAGCCACGATCAGCATTAACCCTATAACCACGGCGTTAACTTTCAGCGACAGCCAGAAATTCGCGCTCAGTTGTTCGTTATCGAGTTCTTCCCTTTGTACGGTAGCTGTTTCTAAACCAAAATTACTCAAACTGTCGGCAAAGGAGAGCAAAGGCATTACCATTGCCACCAAACCAAAGTCGGCTGGTGTTAAAATTCTAGCCAGTATTGCTGTGGAACCAATCCCTACACCAAGTTTTATCGGTTGAGCCGCAAAGCTAATTAAACCAGATAAAAGCGATCGCCGTTTGAGATCGGAACGGAGGGTATCGGTGTTTAAATGACGATTAAATTTCAAGATTAAAATCCCTCCGATGCGGATATTTTATGCTTTTACTATTCGCTTTACCTTTTTAGCAGACGAATCTCTGAGCAAGTTAGCTTTAGCATTCAATGTTCTTTCACTGGCTATAAAGTTATATATTTGTTTGAGGCGATCGCTAAAGTTTATATCTGTTGGGGCAATGGCAGTTTTAAGTTTACCTTGACTAAGATTTAAAGGTACGCAAGGTAAGCTTTCTTCAGCTGACGATAACGGGTAATTTAGTAACGCCATCATTTCACCAGCGATTGCTACGGCTTTAGCTTTTTGAGCAGATGTGAATACTTGTCGCCATTGAGCGGATTTTCCTTTGCGTAAATGTTTGGGGCTTTGTTTTTTCATGCTGTCAAAGCTAACATCTAACTTGATTTGATTTAAAGTTTTTTGGTCTAATTCAATATCCAAATATTTTACTAAGCCGATTAATTCTGAATCAAAAGAATGTAGAAATCGTTCGTAAAATACTGGATAAATATTTAGTTTATCTTTGTATTTCAAATAGCCGCCAACGTGCTTAACCCAGTTTCTGAGCATCGCATCGAGACGATTTTGTAAATAACATTCTGGATTTGTTTCGTAGTGAGGGGGATGATTTTTTAATTTATGAGCGGTAAAGCAATATTTAGAATAAGAAATCGCGACATCTCGCGGATCGCGAATGATATAAATAAGTTTATTAAATTTGGGTAGAACTTCCAAAGCGTAGGGATTTATCGGAGAATGAGTCCAAACAAGACTGGATTTATGAATGTAATCTTCAATATCTGCAATTTGTTCTTCAAAGACAGCACTAATGCGGAATTCACAATACTTTTCCCTAATATTGAGAAAATCCATGTCAGACTGTCCGGCAAAGCTTAAATCCCAAGTTTGAGCAACTTTATGAATCGGATGAGTTTGCACAAAGCTTTTATGTTCTAAACCTGCTTTTGTCGCGATATTTTTAAGAATAGTATATAGCCAATAGTTGCCGCTTTTCGGCACACCTGCTTGTAAAATTGTCATTTATTTTTATTTTTTATGTTTTATTTTTTCTTTAAAGCTAAGAACAAATCTCTTGATAGATATCTAAAAAACCTTGCGTGCGCCTTTCTTCGCTAAACTCTTCAATTGCTCTTTTTCGCCCTGCTTGTCCCATTTCTTCTGCTAATTTGCGGTTACTAAGTAGCTTAAATAAAGCATCAGCAAGGGCTGAAACATCTCCCGGTGGCACTAAAAAACCTGTTTCATCATTGCGAACTATTTCTGGTTGTGCGCCCGTAGCACTGGCAATTACCGCCGTACCTCGCATCATCGCTTCGGTGGTAACGTTGCCAAAAGGTTCCGCCCATAGTGAAGGTACTACCTGTACCCAAGCCGCATCGAAGTGTTGCTCTAATTCTGGACGGGGTATGTGTCCCAACCATTTAACGCTGTTATCTACTTCTAATTTTTCAGCTAAACTTTTTAAATTCTGTGCCTCAACTCCTTGACCTGCAATAATTAATTGAGCTTCTGGTAATTGTAGCTTTACCCGTGCGAATGCCTCTATTAAAACGTCAACTCCCTTTTCCGAAACCAACCGCCCTGCAAAAACAACCGTAGGTGGATCGCATATAGGTGGACGCAATTCTCGCCCCGGTACGCCGTTGTGAACTACTTTTACTGGTGTAATTCCTTCTGCTTCTAAATTGGCTTTCATGCCATGACTCAGCGCTACCACTGCATTGAAAGCGTGTCGCCAACGCAACCAAAGCTGTCGCTGCACCATAAACACTGCCCAAGATTGCGGTGTCAGACAACCATGACGCAAGCAAGCTTTCCCCGCTTTGTATTTACAAGGACTGCCATCGGGTAGTAATTTAGTTCCTACAGGACAGATTGCTTTATATACTGCTGTTTGGTACAAAGACGGAACATCTTCAAGCAGTGGCAGAATCAACGGTGAAAGTTGCCACATAAACATCCGCACGTGAACTACATCCGGTTGAAACTCATCCAAGGCGCGGCGCAAATTAACATAAGCTGAAACATTCGCAGTTTGCGAAACCACTTGAAACAGTGAATTTGTACCAAAGCAACTATATTCAGAAAGCAAAGGGCTATCAGCTACTGGTTTAGCTTTACTTGAAAACAAACGCACATCATGAGATAACGAGCGTAAGTTATCGCGTAGAGAAAGCATTTGAGTCTCGGCACCGCCAGTAGCGGTACCTACATCGTTGAGCAGAAGAATCTTCACGATCGCGCATATCCCTTTAGACTTCGGATAATGTTTGTTGTGGAGTTATATTCGCAGTTGTTTGAGGCTGAAGATGTTTTTTCGCATAAACACCCGTCATATATTGGTTTAGTAACTTTTCTACAGGTGCAAGTAAGCCGTACATCAGAACTTTTTCCACAAACTGATTCTGGATACCGAAAGTTAAAAAGCGAATTATCGGCTTGAGAATTGTCTCTCTACGTCTCCAACCCAAAGCTTTATATTTATGCTTAAAATATCCGTCTTCAGCTAGATTCCATTTTTGACGCAACGTTGACAAGCTTTGCATTTCCCAAGCATCGCTCCAACGCAACATATAGTAGTGTATGTCGCTAAATTTTAAAGGTGATGTGGGAACGTAGGTAACGAGACTTGCAGGTTCAAAATAAACGCTACCTCCATTTTTGATAACGTTCATACAAAAGTCCAGATGTTCTTTTGAATTCAACATCTGTTCGTCGAACCTACCGCCCAACTGTTTGAAGGTATCCATGCGAACTAACATACAGTGGAACTCGCATAGTTCGGTTTCTGTACGCTGTAATTTTACTCGCGGATCTGTAATCTTTTTGCCTTGTTTGTACATTTTCTCACGCAATCGCCGTCTACCTTTGGCATCAACGACTACCCGCGATTCTCCACCTGCAAAGTGGATTTCTTCATGTAATGGCAAATATTGAAACATCAACGGTCCAACCACCGTGGCTTCCGTCTCTTCGGAACAGTCTATCAAAGCTTTCAGCCATCCGGAAGCAGGAATAATATCGTTATCTACAAAGACGACATATTTAGTATCAACTCCAGCCAAACCAATGTTTCTAGCGCGGTTGGGAGTTAAGTAATAATCGGTGCGAATCAGCTTAAAACCTTTTTCCTGGGCTTGATTTTGCAAATATTCGCGTATTTTCTTCGGAGAATTAGCGTCTACATATACTAATTTAAATGGAATCTGAGTATTTTCGTAAATACTTTCTAACGACTCGCAAGTGTAGCTAAAGCGTTCGCGAGGTGAAACAATAATTGTTACTTGAGGTTCGCTCATATATTTGAATTTATAAAACTAAAGGTCGAACAATTTTGCTTTTTGTGCAATATTCTGCAAAATAAAGATGTTTTAATCAAGTTGATGTAAATAAAGCTTAATTAACTACAACGCCGCATTAATTACGTTTATTCACACCAAGCCACTGTTATTTACTATTTAGAAGCGAGAGCAGTTACATCGTTATCATCTTCAGATGAAGACATTTTTTGCCATTCTTCTTTTGTGAAGTTTTCATGATAAGAACGCTCGACGTTCACGTTCCACAAATCGTGTTTCTCTCCTAACAGATTTTTCGCTGCTAACAAAGCTGTAAGCATCGAGTGGTCTTGGTTATTATAACGATGCATTCCATTACGACCAGTAGTTTGCAGATTTTCAAAACTTTGCACGTAATTTTGTATCACATCTAAATGCTGGCGATAATCGCGATCGTAGACTGGATAGGCTTTGGGTTGGCGAATTACAACTCCGTCTTCTACAGCCGCACCATTAGCTAATCCTAAAGTTGCTAATTCTTGTTTTGCTAACTCAATTAATTCTGCGTCTGACTTTGACCATAGAGAGTCGCCAATATTACTGAAATATTCCATACCCAAGCAAGTCTTACTAGAGTCGGGAACCATTTCGGCGCTCCAATTCTTGAAGTTCTGAATCCGCCCTACTTTCACGTCTGGAGAGTGAATATAAATCCAGTTATCTGGGAATAAGTCTGCTGCATCTACAATCAACGACACAATCAGAAAATCGCGATATTTCAGACCATTTGCAGCTTCTACTACTTCCGTCGGTAGTGCTGGATCCATTTTCTGAACCAACTTATTCAGAGGCATACTAGAGATGAAATTATCCGCCTCAAATTGAATTAGATTATTATCGCGCTCGGCAATAACTTTAGTTATGCGCTGGTTTTCGCGCTCGAAACCCAGTACTTTTGTATTCATATGCACTTCACCACCAGCTGCTTCTATCTTCTCGGCAAAGCGTTCCCACATCATCCCCGGTCCTAATCTCGGATAGTCAAATTCTTTTATTAAAGTTTTGGTGTCATTTTTACCAATCAATGCATTTAATACCGCAGTTTTTACTGACAGACCTTTGATGCGCTGGGCTGCCCATTCAGCTTGAATCTGATTGCAGGGAATACCCCACACTTTCTCGGTATAAGTTTTGAAAAATGTTTTATAAAGTCTTTCCCCGAATCGATTTGTTACCCACTGTTCTAAATTATCTTCCACGGGAAGCGGTTGACGCTTTGCTTGCAGGTACGACCACATAATCATAAAACTTTCAAAAATTCCCAACTTCTGAAGAGTATCAAAAGCACTCAAAGGATACTGGAAAAATTTGCCTTGATAATAGATCCGCGACATACGCGGAGTCTTGATGAAATCATCTTCAAGAACCTCATACCAAAGGTCTTGCACTTCTTGAACTTTAGTAAAAAAACGATGACCGCCGATATCGAAGTGATACCCTTTATACTTTTCGGTTCTAGAAATTCCACCTACTTTATCTGATTGTTCCAAGACTATAGGCTTAATGCCATGCTTAACTAAATGATAGGCTGCGGTAAGCCCTGCTGGTCCGGCTCCGATTACGATAACTCGATCGTTTTTCATAATTTAAAATATGGGTGTATTGTTTTGTGTACGATAAATCTCAAGCAGTGGACATATCTAATTTTGGTAAGAACCACTCATGCCATAAATAGTTGCTCGTACCGACTGCAAAGGCTAAACCGCCATAAATGTAATAAAACCAATGCCAAGGAATGACGCGCAACGTAAAACTTAAACCGCGTTTGGCATAAAAGAAACGGTAAACAGCGAAATTTAACCACAGCATTATTAGACTCAGTACCGCAGCCACAGCTAAAAATCCAGTCCACCAAAAACTTAAAGCCAGATTCACCAAGATTCCATAGACTAAAATTACGCTTAAGCGACTAGATACCCCTAAATTCAAATCATTATCTAATTGACGTTGGCGCAGAATCAAATCCGTCCAAGGCAAAGCACGATAGAAAATTTCTGCTCTTAACAAAGAAACAACGCCCCAATATTTCAAATGCTTTACGTGCAAATCTTTCAAGAGCTTGATTTTATAACCAGATCGTCGAATCCGATAGCCCAATTCGATATCTTCTATACTAGGTCGTCGATAACTCTCATCAAAACCACCTAAAGAGATAAATATTTCCCGACGGATTGCTCCACAAGCACCCCAAAACGTGAAGGCTTCTTCGCTCGCTATCTGATGGTTGTAATGGTGGAATAAATTTTTATACTGCGATAAAAAGTTACTGGCTCCCGGAGAGTCATCGTAAGAACCAATTAAAGCAGCTAAATTGGATTCATTCTTAAAAGCTTTCTTGACTTGAGCGATCGCATCAGTAGAAATAACCACATCAGCATCTACGAAATAGAGAATATCACTAGTGGCAACACTTGCACCTAAATTACGCGCTTTCGCCGGACCTCCATTAACGGGCATTCTGATTACTTTTGCGCCGAATTCCTGCGCTACCAGCCAAGAACCATCCGTATCTGCATCGGAGACAACGATTACTTCGTCTGGAGCGATCGTTGATTCTCTCAGACTAGACAAGCATCGACGAAAACTATCTCCTCCATTGTGTACCGGGATGATTATTGAAATACTCACTTCATCAGGAGTATGCATTGTTAATTGATTCCTTATAACTCTACAGCAAATTCAACTTATATCTAATTAGTTTACGTTTAAAAATAAATTTATGAATTACTCGTTGCTCCATATAAATCCAACTTTTAAGTTAGCTTTTGAACATCAAGAAAAATACGGTTTTTCTAGATGAAATTTTTATAACCTAGATCACTTATTAAAAAACAATCGGGCGCAATTCAAAACACATTCAATAAAAATTCTTATTAACTTTACAAATATAAAGTTTTGATAAACATAAGAGATATAGACATAGATAAATACATTAAGAACCATAAGAATCTACAACTATCTTCTATGCATCCATTTCAACCATTGTTATTATGTAATCTATGTTACATTTTCTCGATAAACGAACTTTAATCAAAACTGTTTGTATTTGGTACTTTTCATAAATTGAATGTATAAATCATGTATGTATTTTATAGCTAATGGTTACGGATGAGCTTGATATTATTGCGTAGAAATACGTTCTTAAACTGAGGAAAGATTTTGTATTATAAGTACTATAAGCCCAGTTTAAATCAAATTAATAGCGATCGCCATTTCAATAAGTCTTCTACGATTTATAACTGCAATTTTCTCAAGCTTCTTCTATCTAAAATATTTCTTGACTTTAAAAACCAAAATATTACCAATAATGGAAGCACATATTTATCCCAGGGGTATGCCTTCATCATCAAGCCACAGTGGATTAATAAAATCCAGAAAGCAAGATTAATCCGAGAAAATCTCAAGCAAGCAAGCAGAGCTAAAAAATAAAGTAGAGTTAGCCTAAACAATTCATTCGGTAACGATCGCAACAATCTGAAAAATATTCCGTGAGCTTCTGAAAGCGGAAAAATCAGAATAATTAACAGTAAAGCTACGGCTATAAATAAGTTTTTACGGGTTAAGATTTTACGCCACAAAATTTTCCGACGAAATAAAACTAACTCCGGAATGACAAAGTAGAAACCTACACAGCTAAGAAAAAACCAACTGCCGCTCAAATCTATTGACAATAAGTTTTGTTGCACTTTTGGTACTGTACGCGCTGCCATTCCAGCTTCAGGAGCTATTCCTTGAAAAAATAATAGCCATCCGACTATTGTTAATGAGGCAATTAATGGCATTAGCCAACGAATAGGATTAATTCGAGTCTTAGTTAAATCATTTTCTTCTAACTGTAAATTATTAACTTTTGTTAATCGATAAATTCTGAATTTAGTTACTACATAATTAATCAGTTCAACTACAGTAATAGCTAAAGGGAAAGCTAACATAAATTGACGCGATGCAATTGCTAAGATAAAAGCAAAACTACTGAGTATATGTTGAGAACGGGTATAGAACCAAAATCCTAGCAAAACAAAAAATGTAGCAATAATATCAGTATATAAACGACCGCTTAATATTAAATAGTAAGGGAACAGTAATAAACCACACACACTTAAAATTGATTTTTTTGTCAATCTACCTTTTGGTAAACCAATAAGATAAGTCATCAAAAAAGAAATAATCAAACTTAAAAACCTTCCAGCAAATATTCCTCCTTTAAACAGATATTCTAATCCTCCAAAGATCATAAATGGTAGCGGCGTATTGAGTTCGCCGTAATCTCGAAGTAATTCTAAATTAGGAATTAAACTATAGCTAAATCGTAAACTTGTTTCCCAGTAGTGTCCTTCGTCTGCAACTGGAAGATATTGAAGTTTATTTAAAGCGATAAATAATATGAAGTAAACAACAGCTATAGATATTAAAAAAAATATATTAAACGGGTATGTTTTTTTTGACTTCATGCCTAAAAAATTTTATTTATTTTCATTTAAATTCACCAAGTTAACGCTTTGACATAAATCTACTTTTATAAATATCTAAACAAAATTTTCAATAATTACGTACTATTGAAGAATACTAGTATAGTATATTATTTTAGTTTCTTTATAACTAACTATATAGATTGTATGCATCAGCGTCTTTACGTAAAATGCGATAAAAAAGTAAATTTGATTTGATTTGATTTAATTTTTCAGAATAGATGGTTGTGAATAACTTATGATATAAATTATGTTGAATCCAATACATCGTAGTATATTAAATAGATAATCCTACAGATTGAAGCTATAAGATTATTTACTGAGTCGTGAAATAAATTTAATATTAATTAGACGATTGTAAAAATGAATCCAATTTTAAGTAATTTTTGCGTTGTCAGTAAATCTATTTAACATCCCCATTGATTTGAGATACCAGAAGATAATTAACAGCAGAAGTAAATATTTATCCCAAGGATATGCTTTCATCATTAACGTGCTGTTGACGAATAGAATCCAAAAAGCAAGATTGAGACGGCTAGAAAATCTTAGACAAGTTAGTAATCCTAAAAAATCAAATAGAGACAACTTTAAAAAATCGCTCAAAAAGCAAAAATAGTTTATTTAAATCACATCACCGTATAATTTAAGTAAAGTTTTGATATATATTTATTTAAATAGATAGGGCTTACCTTCCTGGTAAAGAGAGCGTAGGTTTTATCATCAGCATAGATTTTTCTTATATTTTGCCGTTTGCGATAAATACGGGACTTCTTTGAGAATCACATTACCAATGGTTGACATTCATCAATAATTTTTAAATAAAGCAAGTATAACGAATATTTAGGATAAAATACTCAATGCAATACAAATAAATCAAACTAAACTTATGCCTCTATCAACTGGAACCCAAGCACCTAATTTCACAACCAAAGATACTAACGGTAACACCGTTTCTTTGTCAGATTTTAAAGGTAAGACAGTAGTTTTATATTTCTACCCCAAAGACGATACTTCTGGCTGTACCAAACAAGCTTGTAGCTTCCGCGATGCTCAGTCACAATATCAAAGCAAGGATATCGTGATTTTAGGTGTGAGTGCAGATGATGAAGTTTCTCACCAAGCTTTCACCCAAAAATATAATTTGAATTTTCCTTTACTTGCCGATAGCAACAAAGAGTTAATCAAAGCTTATGATGTTGATGGTGGCGGTTATGCAAAGCGCGTTACCTACGTCATCGATGGTGAAGGCAAAATCACCAATGTTGATTCTAGTGTTAACACCAGTACTCATGCTGAAGATGTATTGAAATCTTTGGGTTTGTAGCAATAAAAAATGTAGAGACGTTCATAGTATCGCGTCTCTACAATAATGAAATATTAGACGCGATATATCGCGTCTCTACATCTATAATTCCTACCTGAATTCAGCAACGCCTAATTTTAATTCCCAGAAGGTGTTTGCGCTGGTGTATAAACTGGGAATGCAAAGTCTTGATTTGTCGATCGCTGAGGAAGACGTTGTTGAAGTAGTTTTTGCTGTCTCTCACGAAAAGAGCCTACTTCAGAATTTATTTGCTGATTATTCTGAGAAGAAAAATTTTGCCAATCTAAATTACCAAAATTTGCCTGATGAATCAAAGACATTGGGTCAAAATTGCCATTTTGAGTACCGTTAAAAGAGCCTGAATCACCTTGCTTTGTATTCAAGGTATCAGTTTGGTAACTAGATGGTACCGAATTTGGGCTAGTTTGAGCAAAGGCTGATGGTGCCATTAGACAAGCAATCCCAAGCCCGGTAACGGTTGCAGCAACTAGTTTATTAAGCTGTGACGATATTTTCATTGCTATTTTCCCCTTAATGACTCTAATTAATGTTTCTATCTTACGCAAGAGTACGACGTAGGCGGGGTTGAATGCTTAATAATGCTACAACCGCAAAGCCTAACAATACTAGTATTGCACCGCCAAAAGTTACATCACCCCAGAAAGCGTGCATTACTACACTATTTAATCCCCAAGTGTCATGTTGGTATAAATAGCGGATTGACTCGATCGCATAGCTGAGAGGATTGAGTGCTGCTACAACCTGCAACCATTGAGGCATAAACGATAAGGGAGCTAAAGCCGTACTGGCGAATAATAACGGTAGGTTAGTCACAAAAATCACCGCTATTAACTCAATATGTCCCGGTAAAGCAAAGGCTAAACCTAACGAAAGAGCCGTTACACCCAAAGCTACTAAAAACACGATTAAAGCGATCGCACCCAAACCTACGGCATTGGGAATACCCGCACCTAAAAACGCCGCAGCCGCTACAATCACTGCTGCTTGCAGCAAACTTTGACTAATAATAAAAATTGCTGAAGCAAAAACAATCGAAAAGCGCGATGTTAAAGGAGCAACTAATAATCGATTCAAAAAGCCAAATTCTCTATCGAACATTACAGGTAAACCAGCATTTAGCGCTCCACTGAAAGCTGTAAAAACTATGATGCCAGCAGCTAAAAATTGACCGTAATTTGTTGTATTTCCGAAAATTCCTTTGGGTGCATTTTGGAAAAGTGCGCCAAATAACACCAACCACATTACAGGTTGAATAATACCAGCAACCAAGGTTGAAGGGCGACGCTTTAACTGAATAAATAGACGACGAGTCAACGCCAAGGTTTCTTGAACTAACTCGCCAAAAGCACTTTGATTAGCATCACTATATAATTGTGGCGATGCTACCTGCTGCAAGTTAATATCCGATTTCGGAGGTGAAATTGTACCGCTCATGGTGATTTTGGATTTTGGATTTTAGATTTTGGATTTTAACAACGGATTTTGGATTAAAAGTTAAGAGTTAGGAGTTAGGAGTGAGGAGTTAGGAATTGGGAGTAAGGAGTAATTAAGGTTAAAGGTTAAAGGTTAAAGGTATTGAAAGTTAGGAGTTAAGAGTGAGGAGTTAGGAATTAGGAATTAATTTCTCCCCATCTCCCCATCTCCCCATCTCCCCATCCCCCTCTCCCATGCCCAATGCCCAATTCCCAATATTTCTATTTCATACTTTGTTTCTTTTCCGCTTTCATATCGCGAGTACCTACAGCGGCAAATTCGGCATCCATTAAAGTACGTCCTGTTGCTGCTAGGTAAACATCATCTAAACTAGGACGAGATTGAGCAATACCGAAAGTGGGTAAACCGGCATTATTTAAAGCTTGCTGTATAGTAATCAAAGCATCATTTTGCTGGCTAACGACTAAATTTAATGAGTTACCTTGAGCGCCGTTAATGATTGCTTCTTTTACAAAAGGTAGAGAAGCGAGTAAATCTTTAGCTGTTTGAGCTTCATCATCTGAAGTAAACTCGCGAATGCGAAGAGTAACTCTATCTCCCCCTACTTTATCTTTTAATTGTGATGGTGTTCCTGTCGCAATTACCTCACCGCGATCGACGATCGCGACTCGATCGCCTAAAGCATCGATTTCTTCTAAATAATGGCTGGTAATTAATACTGTTGTTCCTGCTTCTCGCAATTTACGCAGAAATTCCCAGACTACAAAACGGCTTTCGATATCAAGTCCCGCAGTTGGTTCATCTAATACTAATACATCGGGGGCGTGCAGCAATCCAGCAGCTAAATCCAAGCGTTTGCGTAAACCACCAGAATAAGTTCCCGTCTTTTTATTCGCGTATTCTTGTAAACCGAGTAAATCTAAAACTGTATCAATACGCTGTTTTGTCACCTTTGAAGGTATATGATAAAGCGCTGCTTGCAGTTGCAATAATTCTCTTCCAGTTAGCACCTTATCTAAAGCAACCTCTTGAGCCACATAGCCAAGACGTTTTCTCACATCTTTGGGATTATCTATTGCCGAAATCCCAGATACTTCGATTTTGCCCGCATCTGGCGTTGTTAAAGTACACAAAGCACGCAGAGTAGTAGTTTTACCAGCGCCATTCGGACCGAGTAAACCAAATATTTCCCCTCGTTCAACTTTAAAGGAAATATTCTTAACGGCTTCGGTAGTGCCGTAGGACTTTTTTAAATTTTCAACTAAAACGGCAGGAGCCATTGACATTAACTCTTTAATATACAAATCTCAACAAATTCTATCTTTATTGTAGAAGTGAAGCGGCAGTTTGGAATTAAGAATTGGTAATAGGTAATGGGGAATGGGGCATGGGGCATGGGGAATAGTTAGGAGTTAGGAGTTAGGAGTTGTTTAATTTTAGATTTTAGATTTTGGATTTTAGATTTTAGATTGTCCCCCTATCTCCCTCTCTACCTCAATGCCCAATGCCCAATGCCCTAACGATCGTGTCATCTACTTAAAGTAGCAACAAATGTATCAAGGCACTTAAGTAAGGTATTTATATCGATTACGTTACTGGGGGTGAAGTGTAAAAATTAGCATAAATTTACGGAGATACACCCTCATGGATGAACGCCGTCTGCGAGAGTATATTGCTCTAATAAAGGAATTGTTGAATTGTGCTAGTGGAGAGGAATTTGTAATCTTAAAAGCCAATACACAATTGGTTGATGAAGATTTAATTATGGTCATGGAACAAATTGCCATCAAAGCTGAAGAACAAGGTTCAACTGGAACGGCTGAATTTTTAAATAATTTGGCTCAAGAACTCAAGGGTATGTTAGCACAAGCTACAAAGACGTTCAATTCCGAAGACGATCGCCCGTCTGCTTATTTGGAATTGGTTGAAACGTTAATGAGTTGCCCTAGTGGAGCCGAAGCTGAAGTATTGCGTAAAAATCAAGATTTAATTGATACGCAATTCGTTTTGACTTTAGCGCAAGTGGCAGGAATAATGGCAGAAATTGGCGAACAAAAAGCTTCTGAATTTTTGCAAAGTATTGCTAAACCTTTGGCTAAAGGGATCAAAAGTTCGTTACCTGCCGCTAAACCTGCTCAAAATTATCTGGATTTTCTAGCTGAAGTCTTACGGACTATTTCTAATACTAACGGTAATGCAAAGGTTGTTTATCCGTTATTGGCTGCGAATTTAGATAAACTAAATACGTATTTTGCTCAAGTTCTGAAAGACTGGGTAAAGGAGACTATAGAAAAAGTACAACCGTCAATAGCGTATAGCATTCTAGTAGATATTGTAAATTTTAGTGTATTAATTCAGCAGTTATCATTAGGTAATAAAGCCGAGAACTTAGAAATTGCAATTATTGGTTATCAGATAGCGTTAGATTACTTTGCGAGGGATAAGTACCCTGAAGAATGGGCTGGAACCCAGAATAATCTTGGTAACGCCCTTCTTGAACGCATGACTGGAGACGAAGCAGATAATTTGGATGAAGGTATTAAGTGTTACGAGCGTGCATTAGAAATCTACCAGCGCGATACTTTCCCCGAAGATTGGGCTATGACTCAAAATAATTTGGGTACGGCTTATAAAGCAAAGGAAAATGGGGATAAAGCAGAAAATCTGGAAATAGCAATTCAATACTATTTCGCCGCACTTGATTTGTATCAACGTTCGGTATTTCCGTATCAATGGGCGACGATTCAATATAACTTGGGTAACGTATATTGCGATCGCATTGCTGGCGACAAGTCTGAGAATATGGAAATCGCTATATTATCGTACAATGCAGCCTTAGAGGTGTATCAACTGGATCTGGTTCCCCAACAATGGGCAATGACTCAATATAATTTGGGTAATGCTTATAAAGGGCGGATTCGTGGGGATAAAAATGAAAACTTGCAAAAAGCTGATGAATGTTATTTAGCTGCAATGGAAGTCTACAAGAGATATCAAAATCCTGAAGAATAGTTAATCGTGCTAACTACACGGATTGTTGCGATACTCGATAAACCCGGCTTTTCATGGGAGAAGTCGGGTTTATATGCGGCTATCTACAATTAATCAAAGTTCGTTAACGGTCAAATTTTGATATTCTTGCTCGGTAACAAGATCGAAACTGCTTTCAACTCGATCTAAAAATACCAACCCTTCAAAATGGTCGTATTCATGTTGGAAAATACGAGCAACAAAATCCGTTAATTCTTGATTTTGCAACTTACCGTAGCGATCGGTATATTCGACTTCAATTGTCTTATATCTGGGAACTAATCCTCTAATTCCCGGAATACTCAAACAACCTTCCCAATCTTTGACGATTTCTTCCGAATAAGCAACAATTCGAGGATTAATCATTGCTGTAGGTTCCATCAAAGGAGCATGAGGATATCTAAGATTCGGACGAGAAGCAACAATAAAAACACGATAACCCACAGCAACTTGTGGCGCTGCAATACCAACACCGTTAGCATCCGCAACTGTTATCAGCAAATCATCAATCAGCTTTTGAATTGTTTCGCAACGAATATCTTCAACAAACAGCGCTTTTCGCCGCAGAATCGGATTACCTAATTGAACGATCGCAAGTTTTTCAGACATAAATAAATTGGGTAAAGAAAGGTTAAAGGTTAAAGGTTAAAGGTCAAAGGTTAAAATTTAATAACTCATAACTCATAACTCCTAACTCCTAACTCCCCATCCCCTTGTCCCCCTATCTCCCCCTCTCCCCATCTCCCCTTATCCTAATTCCCTCTAGCTGCTGGTAACGGTGCAGGTCTAACTGCTAATTTTATTTTTCTACCGTTGCGTTCTACTTCTATATCTAAAGGCTGACCGATTTTACTATTTTCTACTAATTTTTGTACATCTTCATTATTATTGACGCGCTGCTGATTAATGTTAGTAATAACATCTCCTGCTTTTAATCCACCTTGAGATGCTGGAGATCCGCGCATAATTCGGATTAATAAAACGCCTTTATCTGCGGAAATACTGGGATTTCCTAATTCGCTGTTCAGTTTTTCTTTGACATCCTTTGTCAGCGTCACCATCTGAATTCCTAAATACGGATGATCTACTCTTCCTTTAGCAATTAATTCTTGAGAAATTCTTTTAATTGTATTTACAGGAATAGCAAATCCTAAACCTTGAGCGCCTCGAATAATAGCGGTATTCATCCCTATTACCTCCCCCGACGCACTTAATAAAGGTCCGCCAGAGTTGCCGGGGTTAATTGCAGCATCTGTTTGAATATAATCAACTCGTTTATCAGCAGCACCAATATCGCTGCTAGAACGACCCGTAGCGCTGATTATTCCGGAAGTTACCGTGTAGTTTAAACCTAAAGGATTACCAATGGCAATTACCGCTTCTCCTGGCTGTACTGCGTCGGAGTCTCCCAAGCTAGCAGTCGGTAGATTATCTGCATCAATTTTAACTATGGCAACATCTGTTACCGGATCTTCACCTAATACTTGTCCGTTAAATTTGCGACCGTCTTTCAATTCAACGGTTACTCGATCGGCACCATCTATGACGTGAGCATTAGTTAAAATTTCACCGTTAGAGTTGATTATAAATCCAGAACCGTTACCTCTTTGCTGTCTTTCTCTGGGCTGTGTTGGTGCTCCATTCCCAAAAAATCTCTGAAAATACGGGTCGTTAAATTCATCGGGAACGCGGGAAGTTACCGTTTTAGAAGTATCAATCCGTACAACTGCCGGACCAACTTCCTGTACTACAGAAACCACGAAGTTGGGGTCCCTTGAGTCTTTAAAGATGGGAGGCGGGGCAATTTTAGGAGCATTCGATGTTTTATCTCTTGCCTGCACCGTTTGCTCTGGGGTTTTGCTACTTACAATATTACCGAGGTTAGAGCAACCGCTAATTAAAGCTGTACCGATCGCCACAATAAAAGTTAAGATAAAGTTTTTTGCCCAAAGACTTTTTATATAATTTTCGGTATAAATTTTACTCAATTGTGATTCATATTGTTTTTCAGGCATGTGATTTTTTTTCTCCGTATGATGGGATGAATATAAGAATAATTACAGATTAAAGCCATTATTTCGGTGTAGATTGCCCCAATGCCATGTTTTCGGCAAGGCTACTTATTTTATATATATTTTCTTTTTTTGTAACGATGACCTAACAATCGGTGGTTGAAATGTCTGACAAGATAGAAAATTTATGGTGTCAAGTACTGGAGCGCTTGCAGTTAGAACTATCGCGCCCCACCTTTGAAACTTGGATTAAAACCGCGATCGCCGAAAAATTAGAAAATAACTCTTTGGTAATTCGTACACCTAATCCTTTTGCTCGCAATTGGTTACAAAAGTATTACATAAAAACTATTGCGTCGGTAGTAGAGGATATTCTTGGTCATCAGGTAGATATTTATTTTACGGTTACGAGCGGCGATTCAGTTTCTGAAATCAACGAATCTGAAGCAACGACTGAATTACCATTATCTAGAGATATTCCGCAAAATATCGGCAAAAACGGACAAAAAACATCAATATTAAATTCAAAATATGTATTTTCTCGTTTTGTAGTTGGTGCAAACAATCGTTTGGCTCATGCTGCGTCTTTAGCAGTTGCAGAATCTCCCGGTAAAGAATTTAATCCATTATTTTTATATGGTGGTGTCGGATTGGGAAAAACCCATCTGATGCAGGCGATCGGTAATTATCGTTTAGAAATTTTCCCTAACTCAAAAATATTTTACGTTTCTACCGAGCAGTTTACCAATGACGTAATTAGCGCCATTCGTAATGACAGCAGACAAAGCCTTCAAGAACACTATAGAGCCGCTGACGTACTTTTAGTAGACGATATCCAGTTTATTGAAGGCAAAGAATCTACTCAAGAGGAGTTTTTTCATACCTTTAATACCTTATATGAAGCAGGAAAACAAGTAGCGATCGCATCAGATCGTCCTCCCAATCAAATACCCCGCCTCCAAGAAAGATTATCTTCCCGCTTTTCTATGGGATTAATCGCCGATATCCAAGCACCAGATTTAGAAACCAGAATGGCTATTTTACAAAAAAAAGCCGAGTACGAAAATCTACGCTTACCCAGAGATGTCATCGAATACATTGCTTCCAACTACACAAATAATATTCGAGAATTGGAAGGGGCATTAATTCGAGCCACCGCGTATGTTTCCATTTGGGGTTTACCCATGACTGTGGAAAATATCAATTCGGTTTTAGGACAGCAAATCGAGAAGGTAGATGCAACTCCAGTAGCAATTTTAAGTATAGTCGCCGATACCTTCAATCTTTCTATCGAAGACCTCAAAAGTAATTCGCGGCGAAGAGAAATTAGCTGGGCGCGTCAAATTGGAATGTATTTAATGCGGCAATATACGGATTTAAGCTTGCCTAGAATCGGTGAAGAATTTGGTGGTAAGGATCATACAACGGTTATGTACAGTTGTGAAAAAATTACCCAACTCAAAAAAACCGACGATAATTTGGTGCAAACTCTACGTCAACTTGGCGATCGCATCAATATCAATAGCTAGAAATTTAAAATCAATAATAGCCCTAATTATTTTAAGTGAGCTATATAAGTTAAGCGGAGTATAAAAATTAATTAAGCCAAGATATATTTGCGGAAAAATCGTAATCTATTGTGGAAAACTTCCAAACAAACTGTGGAAAACTAAGCTAAATGTAAGTGACCTGTGGAAAAAAAGTTAGTTTTTCCACAGGGTTTTCCACAATTTGTTGTCTGCACAACTATCTTTGAGAAAGACTATGGTGAGTTTTCCACAGCCTCAAAAAATATAGCTATCGAATTAGCACCAATTTTTGCTTTGCTATAAATGTACGATTTGGGACTTAACACTGCCATTTTTAATAAATAGTCTCCATCAATATATTGTGATTAAAATGATTAGCCTCTTAAATTCAAAATATCTGAGGTTCGATGGGAATAATTTCTTTTTTCTATAACAGAAGTATTCTTTCGATTGGAATTAAACATCATAATTTCGGTCAAAAGGGAACGCAGAACCGAAAAATATCTTAATAATTGTCAAAAAAGAATATTCTTGTAGGGTAAGTGTCGGGGAGCATATCTTATGCTTAATTATATAAATCCACTTAAATGCAGCACCCAGACGAGAACTCCGAAATGAAACTAGTTTGTAACCAAAGCGATTTAAACACTCACCTCTCACTAACTTCTCGTGCTGTACCTTCACGCCCTACTCATCCCATACTTGCCAACGTTTTATTGCAAGCAGATGCTGCGAACAGTCAAGTAAGTTTAACAGCTTTCGATTTAAGTTTGGGAATTCGTACTACATTCAGTGCCGAGGTTTTAGAAGGAGGAACAATTACTCTTCCAGCCAAGCTACTTAATGATATAGTTTCTCGTTTGCCAGAAGGAGAGATTACCCTTGATGACGGATCGCCAGATAAAGAAAATCAATCCGTGGGAGAAGGTTTAACCGTTACCCTCAAGCCAAAAAGCGGACGCTATCAGGTACGCGCAATGGGTGCGGAGGAATTTCCCGAACTACCCGTAACTGAAAACGATCGAGCAGTTCATCTTCCTGTTAGTGCATTAATCGAAGGCTTGGGGGGTTGTTTGTTTGCGACAAGTGCAGATGAAAGCAAACAAGTGCTTACGGGAGTACATTTAACGGTTAAAAAAGATAGTTTGGAATTTGCAGCTACTGACGGGCATCGTTTAGCAGTAGTAGAAACTACCAATGAAAATTTAAATGATGATGACGAGCAACCAGATTCTCTACAGGTAACGCTACCAAGCAAAGCATTACGAGAATTAGAAAGAATGCTGGCTCATAGTTCAAAAGAAGACGAACCTGTAGCAATGTATTTTGACCAAGGGCAAGTCGTTTTTCAGTGGCAAAATCAGCGTTTAACTAGCAGAACTTTAGAAGGGCAATATCCAGCTTACCGTCAACTTATACCCAATAGCTTTGAACGAGAATTAACCTTAGATAGAAAACAATTGATCGGCGCATTAGAAAGAATCGCCGTATTAGCCGATCAAAAAAACAATATTGCCAAAGTTAGCATTGATAGCGAATCTCAAGAAATTACCTTATCAGTAGAAACTCAAGAAATTGGTAGCGGAATGGAATCAATGCCAGCACAAATATTAGGAGAAGATATTGATATTGCTTTTAACATTAAATATTTGATGGAAGGTTTAAAAGCATTACCTTCAGCAGAAATTCAAATGCAGTTAAACAACAACTTAGCCCCCGTTATCTTTTCTCCCATCGGAGGAATTAAGATGACTTATTTAGCAATGCCAGTGCAGTTGAGAAGTTAGGGAGATTGGCAGATGGGGTAGAGGGGGTAGAGGGGATAGAGGGGGTAGAAAAATTAACTACTAATTCCTAACTACTAACTCCTAACTATTCCCAATGCCCAATCCCCACCTTTGACCTTTAACCTTTGACCTTTGACCTTTAACCTTTAACCTCTATTTACGCCTTTACAACTTCGGAAAAACGAATTTTTAAATAATCATCTTCCATCTTAGCTCCTGATGGCTGGAGTGCTGCTAAAGCTTGCGGTAACACCAAATTGCGGCGATGGTTGCCGATGGTAATATTTAATTCGTCGCCGCTTTTACTTAGATTTACTTTGTCTTTAGGAATGCCGGGTAAATATAATTCTAAGCTGTATTGATTTTGATCTTGAACAACTCTAATTGTATTTTCTTTGTAATAAACTTGAGTAGGATCTTCGTCTTTGTAAAGCGTTTCTTTGAGTCTTTCTAAAGCTTCTAAACCACACATTTCTTCTGAATAAAGCGGAACTTCTTTAACGGGTAAAGGATGGAAATTCTCATGAAGTTCTTGACGATATTGTTCTTGATTTTCTTTCCATCTTTGGAAAAATGGATCTTGCACTTCTTGAGGAATAATCCGATTTGCTATAACTAAATCTGTGGCGACATTGTACAAACTTAAATAAGCATGAGCGCGGAGAGATTCTTTAATTACCATCTTCTCAGGGTTTGCAACCAGACGCACCGAAGTTTGAGTATTATCGGTTAATACTTTTTCTAGCGCTTCGATTTGCTGATAAAACTCGAAAGGTGCATCCATTACCTCTCTATCCGGTAGCGAAAAACCAGCGATCGGTCTAAAAATCGGCTCCACCAAGGGACGCAACGCTACCGAAATATTTTGAAACGGCTTATAAAAACGCCGCATATACCAACCGCCAACTTCGGGTAAACTCAACAACCGCAAAGCCGTACCCGTAGGTGCAGAGTCAATAATTAAAACATCATATTCCCCATCATCATAATGACGTTTCATTCTTACCAAGCCGAAAATTTCATCCATCCCCGGTAAAATTGCCAATTCTTCAGCTTGTATTCCCTCCAATCCCCTAGCCTGCAAAACTTGAGTAATATAGCGTTTAACAGCACCCCAGTTTCCCTCAAGTTCCAACAGCGCATCTAATTCCGCACCCCACAAATTTGGACGAACTTGTTGCGCTTCGTGTCCGAGTTCCATGTCAAAACTATCAGCTAGAGAATGGGCTGGATCTGTACTTAAAACCAGCGTGCGATAACCTAACTCAGCACAACGCAGTCCAGTAGCAGCAGCAACCGAAGTTTTCCCCACGCCGCCTTTACCTGTCATTAAAATTACGCGCATGAATAATCTTTTTTCCTGAGAAGCTTTTACATTAATTTACATACATACATACATTATGACTTCTTTAAGGGGAAGAAATGCTGTTTAAGTACATCCAATCGCGAACATTTCCAATAATCCACGTGAGAAATTATCAAGCCATCAGAATTGACTTGTAATTCACTCCATCCAGGGACAGAAATGTGCGGTTTCCAAGGTAGAGGTGTATTCCAATTAAGAGTCCACTGGGTTTTAATCATATCTCCTTCTTTGTGGATATCATGTACATCCATCTGCGGTTTAATGAAGAAAGTTTCAATAAACTTAATCATCAACTTATAGCGTCTAACCCCATTAAACTCATTCATAGGATCTTTGAAATAAACGTCTTCCGCGTAAATGCTATAAGTTTGATTAGCAGGAAAATGTTTGTAATCCTCTTTTAAAATTTCTAAAGCATCCATAAATCAATTATCAATTACTAATTATCAGTTATCAATTACTTAATTTTTCACTGCTCACTGTTCATTGCTCACTGTTCATTCCACAGCCTTTCTAATTGCCCTCGCCAAGCGGTTAAAACTCGTTCTCGCGATTCAGGACTTTGATCCATTTCACCCATTAAACCTTCAGCATAAAAACGCTCAAGATTTTGCATAGTCGCCTCTATTGATTTCCCTTGCTGTTTGGAAGCTTGCACAATTTCCTTAATCTTGGTTTCAGTTAAGCGATTAAAAGCATCATTCACACCCACTTCATAGAGAGCAATTAATCTGGCGATCGCATCACGGAAATCTTCTACAACCAAGCTGGCGCAACTGTGCTGAAATATTCCCCACAACACATCTTGATGCAATGCGTAGCGTACTTGTTGAGTATCATCAAAATTAGCTTCAAGAAACTGTTGTAAAAACGATTGTGCTTGCTGTGCTGGCATAATCGGTAACATAATTCGCAACCAACTTTGGTCTTCACTAAGCAGTATTAATAGTCTAAATTTCGGAGTTTCAACTTGCCAAGAACCAGGTGCAAGGACATTTACCGCAGATGTACCAAATAAATCCGCGAGCGTATCGGCAATTTCGTTATGTTTCATATTAAGGCGTTTGAGTTATTACTCCAGCCTACCGCTTAGGGGTATCATGCTTTATCTTCCCAAAGACTTATGCTTTGATAGTTATGAGTTAGGAATTAAGAGTTAGGAGTTAGGAGCGGGAGATGAATGAGAAGTTATTACCTTTAACCTTTAACCTTTAACCTATTTTTTATAAATCAAAAATACCGAGCCAATCGCGCCAAAATTTTCCACATAGGTTTTACCATCGTAGAATAATCCGGGAGATTCACCTCCATCAAACAATATTCCTTCTTGGATGTTGCCCAAACAGTTATTCCGAGCAATACCTTCTAAGACATCATCAAATTTATCCGGTAAAAGCTCTCGATTAACTTCGGTTATTTCAATATCGGAATTTGCTCTAGAATCATTTACTAATAAAATTACATAACCTTTATCGGTAATAGCAGCCATCGAACGATTTATAGCTCTTTTACAGGCAAATTCCCCCAAAGCTTCACAAATATCTTTGAATTCGCCGTTACGATAAAATCTACCGTTACCTCCGACTATGTTGTAATTAAGAATATCGCTATTTCTTCTACCCTTTCCAATAGTTGCCTGACGTTGAGCGGGTTTTCCTCCAGATACACCGAAAGAAGAACGTCTATTTTCAAAATCTCCGGAATATTCGATTCCCCGTGAAATATTTAAGCCCTGCGGTTTATCATCAATATCGATATAATCCGCATTAATTGCCGCGATCGGTTTTTTCCCATTCAATAAAGAGTTGTCATCGCTAATGATTTCACCAAATAGTTTGGGAACGTATTCTTTACGTATACCGCTATCGTTTTTTGCGTAAATCTTGTGAGCTAAACCGACATTTACTTTAAAATCTAACTCTTTTGATTTCGGATTAAAAATAATTACATGATTAATTCCTTTATTAGATTTCTCTCCTAAATTATTTGTTTTCAAAAATTCGATACTGAAATTTCTGTCTTCGCCGGGACAATTACTTGAAGGTTTTTTTACTAATTCGGGTATATTCTTTTCTGTTATATCTGATGAGATATCTTCTTGTGTAACTATTGATGGCTTTTGAGTTAATTCTGGCGAATTATTATTACTTTGGTTATAAGAACGGAAGAAAAAGACACCGGCAGCTATTAACATTAAGCTGATAAAATTCTTGTTGAACATATCTATACAGTTAACCAATCATATTTAATTTACTTACTTTAACGATTTTGAATTCTACCAAAATTGAAGCAGAATAATAGATCGGCGGCTTTTAAGGTAACACTAACAATAACGCGAACAATAATCCCTATCCAGGATAAATATGTATATTTCATCCAAGCTGCAATATTTTATTACATAAAAAAAACTCCCTACATAAATAATGCAGGGAGATAATTAACATCGATTCGAGTTAATTCAAAATTCTATTTTTGAGAATCTCGGACTAAGAAAACCATTCTAAAACAGCTTCATCTTTAGTATTGGTATTGCGTGATGGAGTTTCGCGATTGAACTTCATCTGAATCGAGCGGGTTTGCTCGCCGTCAACTGCAACTGCTTTAATTGGATAATCAATCAAACCATCTTGGAAGGACATTTGGAAGCGGAATGTTCCATCGGGATTGAGTTTGATTTCGCGATCGCCAATTGTCACGGTAGCATCTGGTTCGGTTGCACCGTAAACAATCAACTCAGCGTCAGCAATTAACCAGAATTTGCGGGGACGTACCGGAGCTACGGATGCACCCATGCCAACACCAGACATATTTACACCCGATGCTGTAGGAAGCGACCACATACCTACACCAGATGGGAAAATGTAGGAACTAATAGCCTGTTCTGGAGCCATTGAACCGGGAACGTGCTGCTGCGAACCAAACATGGAACCGGCGACACGCATTGCTTCTGCGGATTCAGCCATGCCAAATATTTGGTCGTAAATCGCGTTACCGTTGGCATTAGCATTACCGTTGGCGTAACCATTCTGGGCGGTTGCAGGTGCTTTCTTCGTAGGTGGTACTAATTCGTACTTAGTCTGACCGCGTAAATCTTCTTCAAAGTCAACGGTGATGAAGACATCTTCAATCCAGTCACAAGGATATACGGGAGGAACGTGTACTCTAGCACTGCGAGCCAAAGTCAACCAACGACCATCAGCACAACGATAACCGATGTCGATTATATAGTCGCGATCGCTAACTGGAATCGGCAGGTACCATTCTCTAGCAAGTTCATCACAGGGATACTCTTGAAGATTGTGAGCGCTTTGGTTATCTAAGTTAATGTCGGTAACATCATAAATTCTCAGCGCAAGTTGTTGTCCGCCTTGCTTGCGTAAATCTTCTTTATGCTCGTTGGAAATATCCCAATAAGCATAAGCCCACTGTGGATCGCGAGGCATTAATACAACACGACTTTCACCGTAACCAGACGGTAAATCGGCAAGTCCCTCATCAACCGAAGCAAGAGTACCACCAGTTCTGTCTTCTTGTCCTAACTCGAATTTTGCTGCTTCCACTGTCTCTTGTGCCTCCAATGAACGAGATTCCTGTCTGGATAATTTCTTACCCTGTGCTTCTTGAACTGCTGCGAGTAACTGAGATTTACGCATTCGGCTATAGCGAGATACGCTGTATTCGCTGGCAACTTTACGCAGTTGCCTTAATGTCATTTCTTCTAATGGTGGGCGTTCTTTTGCCATGAGTAAAGACCTCCTAAAGTTTAAATAAGAAATTTATTTTGATTAAGGAGAGGTCGGTCTAATTACATCTACCCCAAATCTTTTTATATCAACTTGTTAATTGATATCTTATTTTAGATGCAAGAATCTATCTCGCTTCAATCTGGAAAATTACCAGATAAATATAGGGTTCAAGGTTAAATACTTCTGTAGATAGAAGATTCCGATTTTTAACCTTTTTCTTTCAAATCTTCTGCTCTCACAACTTTTACTTCGTTATAAAAGTTTTTCTTATGTCAGATATAAGCATTAATTAAGAGCGAAGATTTACTTGCTATTTATATTAACTTCATTTCCTTGGTTGGGATCAAGGGGGTAAACAAGACTTTTTTCTCCTTATTACGAATTTATCGGCTATTCGGGGATCTTAATGTCATGATATCTTGATATATGGGGCTCAAATTGCTTTACAAAGGCATCCACAATGCTGATGATGTCATGGTTGTATGACAAATAAGTATTCTTGCTCAGCATAAATAGCACTTACGTTCCTTTGAGGAATAAGCGTTGATGCGAATTCAATCTTCATTAGAACTTACGCAAAAGTAATACCGTTTCTGTATAAAGGTGAGGGTGAATTAGCGCAGGCTCATACAGAATTGGTATAACGTAATTGCTGGAATTGCTTCCCTACACTTCGTTTTAATCGCAATGAAAATTTCTGGCTGCGTAAGTTCTACTTCATATTTAATTATTACCAATGCCCATTCACGCGGAGCGTGGGAGGTAGCCCCATGCCCAATTCCCAATTCCCAATGCCCAATTATTTCTTCCCAGACTTATTAATTTCCTTCTTCCACTTGTTCTTTACCAAACGAATTTCATCAAAGCTGTAACTATCACCTAAATACTCTTTAATTGGCGTTAAAGCAGTATCTCCTAATGCATCAATCACTTGAAGGATTTTTTTCTGCTTATCAACAGGAACGATTAAATTTAAATCTACAGGTTGATTTTTCTCAATTAAATCGGAAAGATGGCGAGTAATTGTAGTCGAACGAAGGTTGCGCTGTTTGGCTATTTCTTTGATGCTTAATCCTTGTTTGTGCAATTCAAAAGTTTGTAATTCAGTGTATGAAATATCCTCATCTGAAGAAGTAGATATTGATGAATCCGAACTATTATCTTGTAAATAAGCTTTAATTACCGCAATAAATTTATCGCCATATTGGGTAAGTTTATGAGTACCAACTCCTGCAAGCTTGCTGAATTCATCTTTGGTTTTCGGTTGCATCTGCGTCATCAATCTTAAAGTTGAATCACCGAAAATCACGTAAGGTGGAACAGATTGAGCATCCGCAAGCTGTTTGCGAAGCTCGCGCAATTTTTGAAATAGTACATCTGCTTGTTCTGCTTTCTCGCTTCGCTCTTT
Organism: Rivularia sp. (in: cyanobacteria); assembly: GCA_965234645.1. GTDB lineage: Bacteria > Cyanobacteriota > Cyanobacteriia > Cyanobacteriales > Nostocaceae > Rivularia. The sequence continues at coordinate 4,460,618 of OZ248344.1, forward strand.
CCCAGTGACTTTTTCCTGGGGAGTAACAACGATAGAAACCGGAAGCTGTTTTTTCATCACTTCCATACTCAAGGAATTGAGTTTTAATACTGCATAACCATCAGTAGTTTGTTCGAGTAAACCTTGATGCAGTAAAGAACGTCCTAACATTCGCCATTCATCAAGGGTTCTATCTTTACCAATACCGTAGGTAGAAAGCTTATCGTGTCCTTTGCTGAGGATTTTCTGAGTTTTGCTTCCCCGCAACACATCTATAATGTGTTTCATGCCAAACCTTTGCTTGCAACGTGCGACGCAAGACAAAAATTTCATTGCTTCAATCGTCCAATCTTCCACTGGTTTGGGATTGCAACAGTTGTCGCAATTACCGCAATTGCCAGGAAATCTTTCTCCAAAATAACTTAATTGAATCGTGCGACGGCAATCTGTACCTTCTGCATAATCGATCATCTGACGCAGTTGCTGCTTGGCAATCATTTGCTCTTGCTCGTCAGTTTTTTGTTCTATCAGCCATTCAATAGTTTTGACATCGCTGTAACTCAAAAACAACAAGCACTTCGACGATTCGCTATCTCTACCCGCTCTACCCGACTCTTGATAATAACTTTCTAAATTCCGTGAAATATCAAAATGGACTACAAGACGCACGTCGGGCTTGTTAATCCCCATGCCAAAAGCAATAGTTGCTACCATTATCCTGGCATCATCTCGAATAAACTTGGTTTGATTTTCAGTACGTTCGGTATCGCTCAAACCGGCATGATAAGGTAAGGCAGAAATATTATCGTGCTGTAATTTAAAAGCTAATTCCTCAACCTTTTTGCGCGTCAAACAGTAGATAATTGCCGAGCCTTCCGTTTCCCGAATCAGTTGCAAAAGTTCGGCATAAGTATTCTTTTTTTTGGGACGAACTTCGTAATAAAGATTTTGACGATTAAAAGAAGCTATATGAACGCTAGGTTGATTTAATCCTAATTGTTTAATAATATCGGCGCGGACTCTTTCTGTAGCGGTAGCGGTAAGTCCCCAGATTGGTACATTGGGGTAACGCTGGCGCAGCGATATCATTTGACGATATTCCGGACGAAAATCGTGTCCCCACTCAGAAACACAATGCGCTTCATCGATCGCAAAAGCAGAAATACCAATTTGTTGATGCACTAAATCGAGTAAAGGTAAAAATCTTTCGCTGAGTAAACGTTCTGGTGCAACATAAAGTAACTTAACTTTACCGCTCATAATTGCCTGTTCGCGCATTCTCGCTTTATGAGGGCTGACACTGCTATTAAGAAAAGTTGCCGGAATTCCGTTTTTTCGCAATCCATCTACCTGATCTTGCATCAACGCAATCAGCGGCGATACTACTATTGTTAATCCTGATTTCATTAATGCAGGCAGTTGGAAACACAGCGATTTACCCCCACCCGTCGGCATAATAACCAATAAATCGCGATTTTCTAATGCCTCAACAATGATTTCCCGCTGCGGGAAACGAAACTTGTCATAACCGAAGTGATGTTTGAGGGCGTTTTCTAAATGGGGATACTGAGACATATTATCGGTCAGTTATCAATTATTAGTAAGCTTTTCGGAAACATAAAAATCCGTGCTTTGCGCGTTTCACTATTTTAATAAACTGTTTGACAATTTTTTCTAAAGATTGATTTCTAGAAAGACGGTGCAGAATTTGCAAATAATTTATCCGTAATTTTCCGCAATTTTTTCACTACAGTTTAAAAAGATTTTTTATTTAAAATATACTAAGTATTAATTTATATATTAAATATACGTTTTTACACTGTACTAGCTAGAGGTGAAAAGCGTGTTAAATGTTGTAATATCAGGGAAAAAAGTTTATATCGCCGATCGCAGTAAATTAGTCAAATGAAAAACTAATACAAGTAAGTGGTTTATTCAAGAACTGATTCCGGACATTGTAAAAACTGCTGCAAATGTTTATTTCGGCAGAATATTTCGATCGAAGACGGCATCAATTCTATTTTTATTTTTACAGATACCGAGCGTGATGGCGATCGCCTTTTCCCGCGTAAAAGTATGAAACCCTTTCTTAAAAAGACTTTTGGCTAATTCAAATCCCTAATTAAAACAAAACTGATTTTAGTATCGTCGAGGATATATGACACAATCACAACAGCGTCCGCCTTCCAATTCTGCCGCACAACGAAGTGCGCCTCCCATGCCGCCACCGCCACCAGCGTCTACACTCAGCACTCAGCGCCAATCTACGCAGCAAACTATAGAAATGCCAAACGGTAGCCGTGGTACGATGAATCCTGCTGCTCATCGTCCGGGAACACCACCACCGGCTCAGAGTACACCTGGGAAAAACAGCTTGCAGCCAACTTTTGAGCAATTAATTAAGGAAGCTCACGAAAAAGGATTTTCTGATATTCACTTGGGAGTCGGTGAAATACCCCGCTTCCGCAACCGAGGAGAAATAGAGACAACCAATTATCCATTAACGGATAGAGAAACTTTCATGAGTTGGTTGCGCGAAACGCTAACAGAAGAGGAAATTAAGCGTTTTCAAGAAACCTTAGATTTTGATGGAGCAACCCAGTTCGATTTTGCGAGAGTGCGAATCAATATTTTTGATTCTCTCAAAGGTTACGGGATGGTACTGCGATTGATTCCAATGAAGATACTGACAATGGAGCAGTTAAAGTTACCTGCGATTTTTAGAGATATCTGTCACTATCACAAAGGTTTAATTCTAGTTACAGGTCCGACTGGTTCGGGTAAATCGACTACAATGGCGGCGATGATTGACTATATCAATCGTGAGATGGCGAAACATATTATTACCATCGAAGATCCGGTTGAATTCGTTCATCGAAGTCAAAAATCCCTGGTTAAACAGCGGGAAGTCGGAATGCATACCCGCAAATTTGACAACGCTTTGAAAGCAGCTTTGCGGGAAGATCCAGATTTAATTCTGGTAGGGGAAATGCGGGATAGAGAAACGGTTAATACCGCCCTCAAAGCCGCTCAAACAGGTCACTTGGTAATGGGAACTCTACACACCAACAGTGCTGTAAAAACCATCGAACGTATTCTTAACCTTTTCCCCGGTGAAGAACAAGATCCAATGCGAGTCGCAATCTCTGAATCTTTAGTAGCAGTTATTTCTCAAGGTTTGTGTCGCACGACAGATGGTAAACGTGCAGCTTTCCACGATATTCTAATTAACACCGAAGCCGTTAAGGACTGGATTAAAGACTCGAAATACGATGAAATGACTGAACTGATGAAGCAAGCCAGTTTTGACGGCATGATTACCATGAATCAGTCTCTATTCAACCTTTACCAAGAAGGTCAGATTACAGAAGAAACTGCATTAGAAATGTCACCAACTCCTAACGAGATGGCGCAGATGCTTCGAGGTAGGGTGTAATTGTAGGGAATGGGAAATAGGGAATAGGGAATAGGTTAAAGGTTAAAGGTTAAAGGTTAAAGGTTAATTTATAACTCCGGTGGTAAGTTGTTACGCATTTAATTTGTATAATTCTAGCGAGCAAGATGGATGTCCTTACGGACACGCTGCCAAGACCGCACTACAATATTTTCACGTTTTTGCATTATACAATTTAGCTGCACATCAGCTTACTAACCGTTAACTCCTAACTCCTAACTCCTAACTCTCAACTCCTAACTCTCAACCCTTAACTCCCAACTCCTAACTCCTAACTCCTAACTCTTTCAATCGTATAAGCTATTGAATCCCAATAAATCAGTTTTACCGAAGTTATTCAAAGGTATCGCGTTATTTACACCAGGGGGAGATTTGATTTACTGCATCGACTCCAGCAAAAAAGGTCGATGGCATTCAAATTTATGCAGTGCTTTACAACAAATTTTAGATTTACCAGAACCGCCTCATTTTTTGGTACCAGCATATACAGCAACTATCGATCACTGGCGAGATCCACGCTCTGGGGAAGTAAGAACTTTTGCAGAAGCTTATCCAGCAGTCATACGTTACCAAGCTTTATTAAATGCTATTTTTAATACGGGAGATTTAGTTTGGCAAAAAACTCCTTTGCACGATGGTTTATCCGATAGCATAGTATTAGCAACTTATCGATCGACCTTTGAGCAGTTATGGGAAAATCACGATTTAATTGTACGTTTGGATGCATCCGAACAGCCATCTATTGATTCTCAACCGCTATTTACTGCAACAAAAATGCAACCTCAAACACAACCTTATATTCTTCGTTTGTTCGTTGCAGGGCATACTCACAATACCGAAAATATCCTTCAAAGCCTGCATGAATTGCTAGAAAAATATCTGGGAAGCCCTTACACTCTGAAAGTGATTGATGTATTAACTCATCCCGAACAAGCAGAAATTCATCATGTTAGTGCAACTCCTACTTTAGTTAAAGTTTTACCCAAACCAACTAAACGGATTGTGGGAAATATGAACAGTAGGGAGAGAATTTTACATATGTTGGGTATATTGAATCAATCTAATTATTCCAACTGAACTGCTGGTAGTTCAAATGACCCATTTTCACTCTTATCAAACGCGATCGCCTTGAATACCGCATCATTATTCAAAGCACCATAGATGTGAGGGAATGTCTCTTCCGCAACAAGATCGTAACGGATTTCTGATTTAACGCGATCGGAATCGATAAAAAGCAGCAGTAAATCGGTTTGGTTTTTAAAAAAGAAATTTGCGACTTTTACAACTTGTGCTGCTGTGGAACAATGGATAAAACCTTCTGTTTCTAAGGAGTCAGCGCGGTAAATTCCTTTTGCTTTCGCTTGTTCCCAATCTTGACGTGGAGTGATGTGAAAAATAGTTTTCATTTATTAGTAGTTAGTTATTAGTTGTTGGTTGTTAGTGATTTGAGTCACCAAATCTGAAGCTTTACTAATTAACGAAGTATTAATATCAATTTGATAATTTTCTGAATTTGTAACTTTTTGTATAACCGCTTCTAAATCTGCATTACCTTTTCTGGAACCTAAACCATTAATTGCACATTCGATTTGTCTAACTGATACTACAAAACTTGGGGATGTTATTCGTTTATAGCAAGTAGTTTTTTTTGCTTTGAGGTATATATATTTTGAGGTATATATATATTTTATTCTCCATTAATTTTAAGATAGTTTTTAAAATCTTCACCTACTTCTTGGATATCAATATCTGAATGTTGTAACGCTTTTGCAATAAGCCGTTGTGTCAGTCCATCATCAAGTTGAATATAAAGCTCTAATAATCTCCTATACTCTTCATCTGCCCCATTTTCTAATACAGATTCTGCTTGAGTTTCAATATTATCTAAAAGCCATTTTTTCTCAAATGAAAGAATCGCATCACGAACTAGTTTAATATCTGAATGACCAACACTAACTAAATTAATTAGTTCAGAAAATAAGTTTTGACGTTCTTCTTCTATTAGATAGTTAATAACTTTCAATGCTGTAGCTCTTTCAGAAGGATTTTGCAAGGCTTTTCTAATTAGCTCTACTCTAGAGGGGCTATTTAAGAAATTTTTTCTAGTTTCTAAATATGTTTTTTCTTGGTCAATTAATTGATACCAAATGTCTATATCATCTTGGTAGTATTTTGTTTCAGTCATAGTTAGTATTAATTATATTACTTCTTTTTTCCCTGTGTAAATCCACCCACAATTCATGAATTTTTCTACAAACTCTGAAAATGGCATCTCAAGGGTAGGGTAGATAGTATGATGAGTAAGCAAGTGAGTTCCACCAACATCTTTACCATCTGCGATCGCAGCAAGACCTACTGGTAATGGTGTCCCTTTATCTATTCTATATATTTGATAGCTACTTTATAAGTAGAATTTGGTAATCATGATTTATCGTAGCCGTCACACACCCTACATTTTATAAGACAATAAACAATTAACAATTATCAATTATTTTACTACCGATGAATTGATTACGGTGCGTGACGACAATATTCAACATTTTTGTTATTAACAATAATTTATCGTAGCCGTCACACACCCTACATAAATATCTTTTATTATGAATTACCTATGCCCTATGCCCCATGCCCCATGCCCAATGCCCAATAACTAATTAAGCTTCTTGATAAACTATCTCTTGAAACTGAATTATATCTTTTTGTGGATCTGCATGAATGACTTTAACTAAAATTTCTTCACCTAAATTTACGGCACGTTTAAAGAACATAGGTAACTGCAAACCTAAATCTTCTATCAAAATTAGTGCTAAGTTACTGTCTTCCCTCAACCACATTAAAACAGTTGTATCCCAAGCTTTATCCAAATGACGGCGCAGGTATTCTAATGCCCAATATCTATTAGTTTGCCGTTCTACCATTACGACTTCCTGAGTAATACTGGTAACATTCATCATCACTTCTTTCAGTTGTTCTGCGGAGAAGGGTAGAACGTCGCCTCTGAGATGAGCTTTGATTTGAAAGTGGGTAAGTAAGTCACTGTAACGACGAATCGGAGAAGTTGCTTGTGTATAAGTCTCTAATCCCAAACCCGCATGACGCAAAGGATTAATACTCATTTCGCTCCTTGGCATACAGCGACGCATGGCACAAGCACGGACAAAACCGGCGGGTAATAGCAGCAATTCTTCTTCTGGTGGTAATTCGGGTTGCGGTTGACCGCGAAAAGGTAAAGGTATGTTATGAGTTTTACCGTAACGAGCCGCGACTTCACCAGCAAGAATCATCATTTCGGCTACTAGTTTTCGCGAAGGAGAATCATCTAACAAATCGATGTTAACTTCATCGTCTTTAACCTTGATCGTAGCTTCGGGCATATTGATGCTGATGGCTCCTTGCTCGTAACGCCAAGACTTACGCTTCAGCGCCCATTTACCAAGGGCTGCGATTTCGGGTTCTTCTCGTACTCCCGATTCCAAAATATCGTTTACATCTTCATAAGTAAGGCGATAAGTCGGCTTGATTAAACTTGCATGAATGCTATAGTCTTTTACTCCACCAGTTTCATCTAAGATAATTCCGAAACTCAAGGCGCAACAGATTTCTCCCTGTACCAAACTCATTGGTCCGGTTGCCAATATTTCTGGGAACATAGGAATCATTCCCGTAGGCAAATAAACTGTACTACCGCGCTTTCTTGCATCCAAGTCCAATTCGTCTTCAGGTACAAGCCATCGCGTTGGATCTGCAATATGCACCCATACCCTTTCGCGATTATCGGGAAGCATTTCCCAACTTAAACCATCATCAATTTCGGTAGTCGTTTCATCATCAACCGTATAAACTTTTAGATGAGTTAAATCCAAACGATTTTGGTCGGGATCTGGGGGAGGAGAGTTCAAGCGTTGATGCGCCACATCTAGTACCTTAGTAGGAAATTGAACCGGAATTGAGGAACGACGTAGAAACAAGTTTTCATTTGGACTCCACCAACCCAAATCGACGAGTAACGCAAACGCTCCTTGAGGTGTTGCAGTGCGTTCGAGCATCGTCATCGTTTCTAAAACTTGTGCGGGTGGAGGATAAGCCTGAGCCAAGGAATCGTATTTCACTCCACCCCGCGTTACATCTGCAAGTAACGCTGCATATTTTTCTAATGCTTCCAACCTGTGGCGATCGTGCTTTTGCCATTCTACAGCTTCACCATCAAGCGCCTGCTGTACCCGTGTTAAAAATTCTTGCTGTCCCTTTGCTTTGAGGGCTTCTACTTCTAACTGGTGCTTTCGTTCTGCAACAGCTGTAGCGGTTCGCGGTTCGTAAACTTCGCCTTTTTGCTTGAAATAAATTTTATCTTCCGATAACAAGCAATGAGCTGCATAAACTTGAGGTGGTTCTGTTTCTGAAAACAGTAAATTCGCCATTTCTTCGGGACTAACAGAGGTGCCATCCTCCACTAGCAATTCCCAAGCTACTTCTAAACTCGAAGGATCTAAATACGAATTTACCTGTTGCAGAAAATCCGGTATATCTGATGGCTTGTAGCTTTGTCCGACTTTATAGGTAACTTGTCTCGGTGCGAGACTGGTGGAGCCTCCTCGTTCATCTACCATTATCCAACGGTTTTTGCCATCTGGACGCTCTACCACACCCAAACGGATTTCGCCTTGATTCCTAAATTCTACCAGCGTCCCCTTTTCCACAAGCCTTGTAATTGATTCAAATTTTCATTTTTCAGATTTTGGATTATTAAGTATAAAAATATAAAATCCCAAAATCAAACTATCTTTAACACAAAAATCGGGACACTTGCTTCAACTCTGTAAGAGCAACGCAGTGTCCTCAAAAAACCTTGATTTAGGCTTCGGCATTGACAAAAGGTAATAAAGCCAAAATTCTAGCGCGTTTGATTGATGCAGTTAAATCTCGCTGTTGCTGAGAAGTTAAACCAGTAATCCGACGTGGAAGTATTTTACCGCGTTCGGTAACAAATTTACGCAACAAATCAACGTCTTTATAATCTATAGGTTCTCCAGGTTTAATGGGAGACAGACGACGACGATAATAAGCCATTTTTACTTAATTTCCTTGTGAACGGTATGCGTGTTGCAATGCGTGCAGAACTTTTTGAGTTCTAAACGATTAGTTGTATTTCGACGATTCTTAGTACTCGTATAACGAGAAACTCCAGGGGAACGCTTGTTAGCGTTGCTACGACACTCAGTACATTCAAGTGTCACTATTATACGGACACCTTTACTTTTAGCCATAATTAAACAAACAATTTAAGCCAGCAAATAATAACACAAATAATCATTGTCTCACATCACGTCGCGCAATTTCAATTATTGCCCAAACTTTAGATCGGCGCGAATAGCCTCGACGCGACGAAACCATAATACTTATAGCATAGCGGTCATCCAAATGCCGCCCAACGGCTATTGCTAATAGCTGTACCGTTATTAATCGCTAAAGGAATCACGCTTAAGTATAGCAGTCAGATTGCAGAAAATCTTGCTTAACGCTATAGAAGTTAAAAACTCTTGTAATCACATTAAAAAACGGGCAGGATGCCCGTTCCACAACAAATTTATTTCAAGTTATGAAGAGTAGTCGTAATATAAACTCTTAACTCCTCATTCCTAACTCTTAACTTGTAATTAAATTACCGCTTCGCAAACTTTTTCGACATCTTCCGCAAGCGAATTGATTCGGGTGTAACTTCTACCAATTCGTCCGGACCAATATATTCCAAAGCTCTTTCCAAACTCATATCTACTGGTGCTTGTAATTGAACTAATTCATCACCACTAGCAGCACGGTGGTTTGTCAGCTGCTTGGTTTTACAAACATTCAATTCTAAGTCTTGAGGACGATTATTTTCTCCAATAATCATGCCTTTATAAACTTTGGTACCGGGAGTAATGAAGTAAGAACCTCTATCTTCCGCATTTTTCAAAGCGTAGAATGTCGCAACACCTTCATCAAAAGATATTAATACACCGTTACGACGAGCGGAAATATCGCCAAGAATTGGACGGTAATCCAGGAAACTGTGGTTCATGATGCCATCACCGCGAGTGATACGCATGAATTCACCACGGAAACCAATCAAACCACGGGCAGGAATGATGAACTCTAATTGCGATCGCCCGTTACCACCAACTTGCATATCTTGCATTTCACCTTTACGCTGTCCGAGTCGTTCGATACAGCCACCAACGGCTTCTTCGGAAACGTCTAAAGCCAATAGTTCGTAAGGTTCGCAAGGTTGTCCGTTGACTTCGCGGTAAATTACCTGTGGCTGGGATACCTGAAACTCATAACCTTCGCGGCGCATGGTTTCAATTAAAATACCCAAGTGAAGTTCACCACGTCCGCAAACGCCAAATCTATCGGGTGAATCGGTTTCTTCAACGCGCAAAGCTACGTTAGTTTGCAACTCGCGCATCAAACGATCCCTTATTTGTCGAGAAGTAACAAAATCTCCTTCCTGACCGCAGAATGGCGAATCATTCACGGAGAAGGTCATTTGTAAAGTCGGTTCGTCCACTTTAATAAGTGGTAAGGCTTGGGGTTCGTTGGGACAGGTGATGGTTTCTCCAATATTGGCATCGGCAAAACCAGCAACTGCAACAAGATTACCCGCAGATGATTGTTCTAATTCCACCCGCGCTAAGCCTTCAAAACCAAGTAACTTACTAATTTTGGATTTGACAATTTTGCCATCTTCCTTGACCAAAGCGGCTTGCTGTCCGGCGTTGATGGTACCGTTATGGATTCTACCTATGACAATTCGTCCCAGATAATCAGAATAATCTAGGGTTGTAACTTGTAATTGTAAAGGCTTTTCTGGGTCGCCTACTGGAGGTGGAACGTGACGTAAAATGCCCTCAAACAAAGGCTTCATATCAGTAGATTCATCTTCGAGTTCTTTTTTAGCGAAACCCGCTAAACCAGAAGCGAACAAATAAGGGAAATCACACTGATCGTCATCTGCTCCTAATTCCAAGAACAAATCCAATACCTTATCCACTGCGACATGGGGATCTGCTCGCGGACGGTCGATTTTGTTGACTACAACAATCGGACGCAATCCTTTTTCCAAAGCTTTCTTCAACACAAAGCGCGTTTGCGGCATGGGACCTTCATTTGCATCCACGATCAGGACGCAACCGTCCACCATACCTAATACCCGTTCAACTTCGCCACCAAAGTCAGCGTGTCCGGGGGTATCAACAATATTAATTAAAGTTTCTTTGTAGCGAACGGCAGTATTTTTGGAAAGAATCGTGATACCTCTTTCTCTTTCCAAATCGTTTGAATCCATAACGCAATCCGGAACGTCTTCCCCTTCACGGAAAATGCCAGATTGTTTGAGTAGGGAATCAACGAGGGTTGTTTTGCCGTGGTCTACGTGAGCGATAATAGCGACGTTTCGGATTGGGAGCGTCATAAGTGCGTCCGGGTTAACTGCGGGTTTATATATATTAACTATTGTGTAAAGGCTGTATTAACAGAATTCGGAAAAAAATGCTAATTCTGTAAACATCCCTTAACAATTGTATCTTACTCTTTCCATTTCAAGGAAGATTTGGTAATCGGTAATTACGAATTGCGAATTGGTAATAGGGCATTGGGCATTGGGCATGGTAAAAAGTTAGGAGTTAGGATTTGGGATTTAAGAATGTAGTGGGAGCGTCTCGCTCCCTAGAAAAATCTTGCTTCCTCTTTTGCTTCTTCCCCCTCTCTCCATTACCCATTACCTAATCAAAAAATGCCCCACATAGTCTTACTCGGTGATTCGATTTTCGATAATGCTGCTTACGTTGGGAAAAATCCTTCGGCGATCGCGCAGTTACAGATGAAGCTTCCTGAAAATTGGAATGCTAGCTTAAATGCGATCGATGGGAATAAAGTTGATGATGTTTACGCTCAACTGGAAAAATTACCAAAAGATACTACTCATTTAGTTCTGAGTGTCGGAGGAAATAATGCGCTGGGTTGTATCGGTATTTTAAATGAGAAAGTAGCTTCTTCTGCTGAAGTATTTATTAAGCTGGCTAACTTAAGAGAGGACTTTGAACAAAAATATCAGAAATTAATACAAAAGATTTTAAGCCTTGGTATTCCTACAAGTATATGCACTATTTATAATCCGAATTATCCAGAATCAACTTATCAAAGAATTGCGGTTGCTGCCTTAACAATTTTCAACGATGTAATTATTCGACAAGCTTTTCAAAATGGTATTCCATTAATTGATTTAAGATTAACCTGCAACGAAGCCGCAGATTATGCAAATCCAATTGAACCTTCTTCTGCTGGTGGTGAGAAAATAGTTAATGCGATTGTTAATGCTGTTTTTGAACATAATTTTGAGAAGCATTATACTCAGGTTTTTTATTGATTTAGTCATAGCTTGTATCTTACGATATCGAAAACACAAATGAAAAAATTTTACTACTCATTTCAATTAATTTTAACCCGCCTGGGACTGCAAGTCCCAGTCTAATAGCATAAGTCCATTAAAATGGACTGCAAATTAAGTTCATAAATCTAAAAATTTATATTATGGTATTGCTTTATTTGCTCTATGGGGTTTTGGTTCGGTAATGGGATTCATGGCAATTGTCGGGACAATGGGTTTAATTAGTATTGCTATCAACGGTGCGATTATTATTTTGTCAGCTTTTAACGAAAACGAAGCAGCGCGGAACGGTGACATCAAAGCAGTAAGAGAAGTTGTAGTAAAAGCAACTCGCCACACTATTAGGCTGCAATTTTCATTTAATTAACAAACACTACATCACTGAATCTATGGTCTATATGGCAAAAAAATACCACAGTGAATAAAGTGAATTTCAGCATCGTAGAGATGTAGCCAAGATAGCAACAAAAGCCGCTACTCAATTTATTTCAAAAGTAGGTTTGCAAGTTATTAGAGAATATTCGAGAAAATGGGAATTGGCTCCTAAAATTGTTTCATAAATTCAATCTATGAGTTGTAGCAAAATAATTTTCACAGTAGTTGGAATTGCTTCCCTACAATACGTTTCAGTCGCAATAAGAGCGTAGGTTTTATTAAATATTTTGAGAATCGCGGACGATCGTCGTGTCAAACTTGCATTTTTAGCCTTAACATCATACAGTGTTTACATTGAATGATGTAAAAAATGATTTTTGATAACATCCGAGATTGGCAAGGTAAAGCGGAAACTCTTGCGGAGCAACTGAAGCATAAGATTGAGCAATTGGGCTTATCTGTTGAAACACCTACCGTTAGAACTATCCGTTCATGGCGATCGCGAAAAATTTTATCGCAGCCCAAAGGGGAAAAATTCGCTTTTCGTCAGATATTGGAAGGATTAGCGACTTTACTTTTGTTAAATAAGGGTTGGACATTAGTAGCGATTGCAGAAGTTTTATCTTCTTGGAATGACAAGGAATTGGAGCAGCAAATTCTTGCAGAAAGGGATGGTGAAAGTCATTTAAGCAACAGTCTGTCATTAAATCAAGAAAGCAAAAATAATCAGAATTTGGCTGAAGATGCTGTAATCTTGCTTGCTCAGGGAATATTACGTCAATACGATAGGGTTCTTACGGGTAGAGAGATTGTAAGACAGGATGAAAAGTTACCGTCAGAATTACACTCGGCTATGTGTAAGCTTGGTCGTTTGTACTTAGAAGAAGGAAAATGCGATCGCGCTGCTTGCATTCATAATGTATTGGAACATTCTCGGTATAGTCTTGATAATGATAAATGGGATTTGGAGATTTTTCGCAAGTCGGAATTTAAGTTCGGTGATGTCAAGTTAATAGATTTTGATTTGAGGGTACCAACACCAGATTGTGCTGAAGTTGGTAATATCTCTGGCAGTTTTGGTGAAGATAATGTCATAGAACATCGTTTGTATTCCAGACTCAAAGAAACTACAGAACGTCTGGGACAAAGAAAGCAGCATCAAGCTTATACTGCATTACGGGAAATTATAGGAAGGCGATCGCTAATTGGAGAAAGAGAACTTTTAGATTATTTAATAGATAAAAATCTTACTCCTTTACAAGAAACGGTAAGGGAATTTTTCGACTCAGTTCCAGAAGCATGGTTGATAAATGGTTGTGCTTTGCGCTGCGTTCATTGCAAGACTTTGATGCGACCTCATGCAAATCGACAAAGTTATCCCGATGGCTATTATTGTCCGATTCGCCAGTGTAATAGTAAATACCCGCCACAAGTAGGGGAACGGTTAAATCCAAAAAATGGACGGTTGTTAATAGCCAAACCGCAAATATTAGCTTATTGGACTGCTCCTGCAATTGATGAGTTGGCAATTTTCGACAAAGCAACAACCTATGGTTTGGATGCTCAACTATATCCAGAATCAGACCAATGTGACGTTGCAATTAACGACTCCGCTATCGGAATAGATGCTAAATCTTATCGTAGTCCTGTATTGCTAGCGTTAAAACTCAATCGTAGTATTGGGGGATTAATTAATTATGGTCAAAGAATTCTTGCTATTACTGATGAGCTTATTGAAGACTGTCCGGGATATATATCTACTGTTAATTCACTACTGAATACAAAAAGTGATGCCAAAAGCTTAAAAATAATGTCTGTGTCTTCGGTTATAGAAAATATACAAGAGGGTAATTATGCGAATTAAACCTAATTTCTGGTTGGGACACGACCGCATTTGTTGGTTGTGTGTTCTTATGGAGGAATTTATCGGAGTTAAATCTTTAGAATATGCTCCTGTAATTATGTCGGGAATGGCGAGTGTTTTCAATGCACCAACACTAAAACCAGCGCGACAAGCAATTTTTAATTTACGTCAGATGTCTTTGGTTTACGTAACTAAAAGTTCTTTGGAATATGCAGTAGCACTTTATAACGACCATTACTATCAGAAAAAAACCAAAGGAATTTATGAGATTGATGGTCAAACATTACAGTTTCACAGAACCGATTTTTTAGAAGATCCTAATATTACTAAAGCGCGAGAAATTTTAGCTGCACCGATGGATTATAAATTCCACGGTAGAAAATTCGCTAACCCTCAAGAGCAAATGGCGATCGCATTGGGAGACAGAGCTACATCAACTCGTTTACCGATTTCTCCGATTATCACACCATTGACCAGTCGTAAAACTCACGATATTAATCGACAACCACGGGGTAATATTTCTATTTCTCTTGAGGAACTACGTCAGATAGCTGAAGAAATGGATAAAAGGGATAAAGAACATCCCGAAAGACGACCTGGCAATTGGACTGAACGGTTGAAACATTTCGAGGTGCGAATACCTGAAGAAAATCGAGGTTTAGAAAAACAAGCAACAACTATTGAATTATCAGGAAGAAAACAATTAGTTAGTTTACCTGGTGTAGGTAAAACCACATTGTTAATGCTAAGTACGGTTTGGTTAGGAAGAAATGGCTATAAAGTTATGCTGGTTTTTCCTTCCATTGAAGTTTCTAGACAGTACATGGCGGATTTAAGATTTCATGGTATTAAAGTTGGAATGCTAGTTGGTCAAAACCCTACCACGCGACGTACTCATGCTGACCGTATTGCAGAAACCATTGCTGCTTCTGGAGGACAGGGAGGTTTTGCTTACACCCTTGATGGTGCAGATATATTTGCTTCTAACTGCTTGCTTCCTGCTTTCTCTACTGCGGAAACTTCCTTATGGGGCTTTGGTTATGCTCCTTGTAACAGTATTTTGCAGAATTCATCTAAGGGAAAAACGAAAGAATATTTATGTCCCTTGTGGACGATGTGCGGACGGAATAAAGCTCCGCGAGACTTGATTGATGCGGATGTCTGGGTAGGACACATTATATCTATGGATACGACTGTACCTTATCAAGCAATCGATGAGGACATTCGCTACTTTGAATTAATTGCCAGAAATTTTGACTTAGTTATCTTTGATGAAGCCGACATGGTTCAGTCTAATCTGGATGCTTATGGAGTCGCAAAATTAAACCTTTCTGGTGCAGATGATTCTATTCACCGAACTATCTTAGAACAAGTACATAATCCCTTAGCAAGAAAAGAAAACTATCGATTAGCAGATCGCACCATCGAACTTTATAGTCGTAACATGGCTGAATTTGGTAATCATAATACAACTCTTGTGAGCTTATTACAGAATACTCATCCTCGAATTCAAAAACGGTTTGAAGGTAGTTTGTTAACAGTATCGCGAATAATTAGTGAAATACTTGAAGGTTTTGAAGCCAAGAAATCTTATTCACAAAGAGACGAAGATAATACAACAGAAATAAGAAAAGGTTTTACTAAAAATCATGCATTAACTGACTTTTGGACAACGGCTGCTTACACAGCGTTTTACGACCGGACTGGTACAGAAGCAGCTTTAAAAATATTCAATAAGGATTTATGCTCTCGCACCTTAAGTATTAATAAAAATAAACTAACAGATGATTGGAATGAACTGATAAAACTCCTACGGCGCTATTTAGCAGAAAATTTAGTCCAAAAGCGAGATGAAATTGTTAAAAAGATAGTAATACTATTTCTTGATATTTGTTTTCCCAATCGGGAACCACCACATCTGACTAGTGAAGTAATTCCTCTATTAATAGCTATTACCTTCGTCATTTTAGGTTATCAACGCACTGTCTCCGAAACTAGAACAATGGTTGCAGAGGGACTAATTAAAGAACCAATATTAAACCCTCCTCTTTCAGCGCAATTACGCCGTTTTACTCCCGAAAACCTTATCGGTTTACTTTCTGGGATTAAATATACCTTAAAAAATGCCGGAACAAATCGTAATAATTCTAGTAATGTTGAAATCTCATACATTACTTTTGTCGGTACCCCTCGGATGTTGATGCACCGCTTTAACCGCTTGTTAGAAGCCGATAGCCGAGAAAATGCACCAGCAGTTTTAATGACTTCTGCTACTTCTTATTTAGAAGCAAGTCCTGCTTATCATGTTAATGTTTATCCCAACTATCTTCTAAAACCAAAGAAAAACCAAAATAATGCAACTTCCAGCAAATACTATTTTCAATGTTTTTACGACAAACAAAGAAATGATGAACCATTACGCTATAGCGGTGCGGGAGAATTAAGAAACCGCAATCTTTTAAAAATGGTCGAAGAATTAGTAAAAAATGGCGACAATTCTGAAGTTGGGAAATCGATTAGAAATTTTGACGAAAGAGATGGTATTCATCGCAAAGCAGCTTTTGTCGTTAATGGCTATGCACAAGTAAGAGAAATTAAAGAATTTCTTGACCATCATTATCCAGAAATTGGTAGACGCACTAAAGGTGTTGTACGCTATCTCAAAGAAGGAGAAAAACCTTCAAATTATGTTACTACTTCTCAATGCGAAGCTTTAGGGGATGATGATAACTGCGATCTTATTATCTTTCCCATGCTGGCTATTGGTCGTGGAGTTAATATCGTTTTTACCAAAGGTGTGCGAGAAAGAGATGCTGCGATTGGTTCGATTTATTTCTTAACTCGTCCCCACCCTACCACTGACGACACCCAACTTTTATATAGTTTAGCCGGTCGTGCAACTCAGGAATTTGATAACCGTATATTTTCCCCAGAAGAAGGATTAAAAGATATTTATCAAGCTTGGGATAGTGCAAGGTCGAGTATTTACCGCGAAGCTAGACGATTGCTACAAGAACCATTAATGGCTAGTCGATTAGGTGAAGAGCTATTTAAACCGTTTACAGCTAATCATATGGTAGCCATTTTACAAACAATTGGGCGTGGAATGCGAAATGGTTGTCCCGTTGCGGTTTACTTTGTTGATGCAGCTTGGGCACCCCAGTCAGCAAAAGGTAAAATCGACTCTCCTCGTGATAGTATGCTAGTTCAAATGCGGGTCATTTTAGAAGAATGTATGACACATTCCGATTCTTTAATTCGAGAAATCTACCAAGAACTTTACAGTGCATTTCTCGAACCTTTAAAGCGAATTTATAAAGTCAATTACCCGAAAAATTTATTTAAGTCAGAAGACTCGGTTTATGAAGATGATGGTTTTGAGGATTATGACTCTTTATACGATATGTAGAAAATAATTGTAAAAATCATCTATACAAACACAACCGATTGACAATCTTATTGTAGGAATCTCATCATGGCTAAAAATAACCTAAATAATTCTGAAATGAACACCAATCAAGATAATAAAATTCTTTACGCTGAGATACAGACTAAACCATTAGGAAAAGTTCCTTTAGTTTTTACTATTCCCGATAATTTACCACCTGTTGAAGTTAATGGCTTTATAATTTGCTGGACTACAAATGCATTAGCTCAGTTTAATTTAATTAATAAGGAATTAAAAAATATTAAAAATCTACCCTACGCTTCTTTAAGAAGTTATTTAGAATTTAAATTATCTAATGTGTGTACAATACAACCCGACATGGGTTTGAGTAGATATGCAATAAATCAGCAAAAACAAAAAAATTTTGCCTATATTGAAGGTGGTAATAAAGAACAAATTACCAAAGATTTAAAACCAATTCTCAACGATTGGCTAGAATATAATTTTGCTCGTTTTGCTACAAAAGAGAGTGTTTCAGAAAAATTAATAGAAGCACTAAGAGAATTACAAGAAAAAAATAAACTTTTATCTATTCAACAATTTCAATCTCAAATACTTCCTTGGTCACAATACGAAGATAGTGGTACAGCGAAACCATATAATTATTCATTTCCTGCATTAGCTAACTATTTAACTAGATTAATTGCAGGACATCAAATTTTTCAAGAATTAGGAGAGATTAAGCGAATTATTTCCAGCGAACAAGGAAATCCTGTTGAATTAATCACTAATCAAATTTCTATAGATAATAAAGGATTATTTAGTTTATATATTAAGTTAGAACTTGTTACTCTCCCTTCATTATCTCAACCATTGATCACAATAGATGTTTCTAAAAGACGTTGGTTGAGTAGCCTTAAAGAAAAAGCTTTTGACTGCAATTCTATCAATGGTTTCGTTTACTCTAAAAATCATCGCGATCGCCTTTTCAATTTTAAACTCAATCGTCGTAAAAATAAGGACACTAGTGAATATGAATGGCAACCAGATGATGCTTTTTCGGTTCTACAGCGTGAATTAAATTTACCGTTAAATATCTCTAATGCTGACCAAATTCTTAGAGGAGAAGCTTCAACTGATGATTGTAAAGTCTTCTTAACTTATCGTAATGGTCTTCAACAGAAAAAACACGATATTGATGTAGGTGTTCCAGAAAAAGATAAGCTAGAAGCTGTTAGAGCGATAGCTGAAATTTTTGAAACTAAAGGGATAGTCCCCTTTGATGATTATTCTGAAGTTAAATTTGGTAGAGGAAAATCTCATCCTAAAGATATTAGTGCTTCCCGAACAATTAATACTCCTACTTCCTTCAGTGCTATTTTAGAATTGTTAGAAAATGAAGATGTTTCTGACTTTACACCAAAATATTGTGATGATTTGAAAGATGGAGAAATTAATAACTTATTAAAAGAGCATTTTGATTTTGAATTGAGTGAAAAAGAAATTAAAAATTTACGGTTCAGTGATAAAGCAAAAGATAGAAAAGACCAAATAAAAGAATTAAATAAATTAATTGAAGCAAATAAACAAGCAATACAGCGGTTATATCCAAATAAAAAACAAAGTCAAAAACCATTGTTAATTATTTTTTATGAACATCAAGCTAGTGGGACTGTTCAACTCTTAAAAGCAGTAATTAATATGCTGTGGGGAGATACATTAGAAATACGGCTACAGAGACTACCAGAAAAGACTCATGGAGCAAAAGCAGCATTAACTGGAAGCAATTTAAAAAATAAACAAAGATTTCAAAAACGAGTAGAAGCTTGGACTCCTATAGCTAAAGAAATAGCAAAAAGAAAGCGTCCGAAATTCAGTTTAATATTAGCAAGCGACTTTTATCCTAATCCTGACGATAGCAAAAAATCAGTTCATGATGACTTAGTAAATAAACCAGCAACTCGTCAAGCATTAGCATCAATTGGTCGTAGCTGCGTACAGTTTCTTCTTCCTCCAAAAATTTGGGTAAAATCTGGTGATATTAAGATATCTGAATTCATTCTTCGCGCTCAAACATCAATTAAAGAATTACTTTGGGCACATTCTGGTCGGATAGATAATGTAAAAGAAAAAGTCGATAAATGGTTTAGCGATATTGAACCCGAAGACAGACCTAAAGAAATTATTACTATCACTATAGACCGTAAAAATGCTGGTCGTATGCGAGGTGGAATTGGAAAAACTTTTCTGCCAATAGCGATAATAAATAATGTTGAAACTGGACTCAGTAAAATGTGTTTTTGCTATGAAGATCCCAAAACTAAAAAACCTATTATTACTGATTGGCAACCATTTACTGAAGCTCTTTTTGATACATCAGCTATTTCTCCTATTTCTCTAGGAAAAAATATCGAAGAGCGAAAACAACGCTTTCAAGAGTTTGTAAATGAAATTATTTCTAATTCAGTGAATGATGGTAAAAATCCTGTTGTAATGATTGATTCTTCAAATTGTGTACAGCTTTGGGATTGGTTAAGCGACCGCAAAATGAACCTTTCAAATATAGATATCAATAGTAACTATAATATGCAAGATAATTGGAAAGGAGCGCGAATTGTTCGTATTAGGCAAGATTTAGCACCAGGAATTATAGAAGACAAAGTGAAATTTTTAGCGAAGACATTCCGCGAAGATACTAGAAGCAAAGAAAAATTGAAAGCAAACGAAAATGAGCAAATAAAAATACCAGTTCCATCTAGTCCAACTGGTTTATACAAGCTTAATTTAGAAAATAAAACTGGTTGTTTTCCTTATCTTTCTATTGGCAAGAATACTTTACATCAAAACCAAAGAGGTGTCAGTTGCTATGGAAAAGTAGAGCAAGATAAGTTTTTGACTACTGAGCAAATAGATGAACATGGCGAAAAAACTTACGAAAAGGTTGTAAATGAAGCAGGGCTAAAAATCAAATTTATTGACAAACAAGAACCTTATATAGGTCAATGGGCTACACCTAATCCTTTAGAAATTGTAGTTACATTACGTCAAGAACAAGATAAACCAGATAATATTGCTGGTTTTGTCGAATCTCTCCGCTATGGATACGGACATTTTAATGAATGGACAAAATTACCTGCTCCACTATTTTTTGAGCGAGTAGTACGAGATTATATTAGTGCTTTTAAATTAGAAGAAGAGGATGAAGTTTAAATAGTTGACTTGCAGTATTAAAGTGGGGTCAATTACAAGTTTATTCAATTCATCTATACACAATAAATAGTCTTGTTAAAATTAATCAAAGGTTTTACCCCGTCGCCAATTAAGTCGTGATTGTTGCGATCGCGAGTGGTATTGGTGGTTCTCCGCTACTGGCGCTTTATTTTACCCCTGCTGCATATTTACTGGTGAAAAAGCGGAGGAAGAAAACGAGAAAGCCAAGAAGACAACTGTAGCGATTTAAGTTCTTCAAATTCTACAATTCTATCTTCAAGTTTTACCCCAACAAAATCAGCAAATCCCTCATCACCTCCACCGTTGTAACGACAATAAACAGTTTTTACGCCAATTTCGCGCAAAATATCAAACACTAAACCTGAATCTAAATCGAGATTTTCGCGGCTAAATTTTAATTGTCTGATAGCCGGTTCATATTCGTACTTTCTTTTACCCGGAAGTTTGAAGTACGGCATATTCAAATTCAAACTCTACAAGAACAAATATACTATACAATGCGATCGGTTCAAAATTATTATTTCATCAGATGTTAAAAAATTCTGTCTAAAATTGAAATATAACCCCACCCCTAAAAGCTATGACCATAACCACAGCTAAACGATTTACTATAGATGAATACAACCGTTTAGCAGAACTCGGATTTTTTCATGAAGATGATCTTGAGCTAATTAAGGGAGAAATCATTCCTATAGCAGCGAAAGGAACACTTCATTCAACTTTTTGCAGGAGATTGATAAGAGAATTATCAAAATTGATTGCTAATCTTGCTACTTTACAAAGCCAAGATCCTATTATCATACCTCCAGATAGCGAACCCGAACCCGATATAGCAATTCTTAAAAATGAAGATGATGATTATCTAAATTCTCATCCCGCTCCTCAAGATGTATTGCTTTTAATTGAAATAGCTGATTCTTCTTTAAAATATGACCGAGAAGTAAAATTACCGCTTTATGCTCAAGCGGGTATTTCTGATTATTGGATATTTAATTCAATAGAAAACTGCTTAGAAACTTATAACGAACCTTACCAAGATAACATCGGTAAATTTGGCTATCGTCGCAAAGTTATTTATCTTGCCAACGAATCTATTAACCTACCTTGTTTCGCAGAAATAATATTAGATTTATCAAAAGTATTTCCTGAGTAAATTCTTTACTCGGCGTACCGAGGCGTTAAACTCCGCGCCCCTTTGCGTTTAAAAACCTCCAAACCCTTTCTCATATCAAATCCTCCATCGCTTTTTGCAGATCGCTAGTAAAATCAGCAACCGCAATTCTGGCATTTTTACGATTCGCTTTATAATAATCAAATTTATCAGAAATCGATAGCGGTTCACCGATAGTAATTTTTGCTTTTTGCTTACCCAATTTCGGACGCTTAAACGGATTGCTACCTTTTATTCGAGCTACCATATCCCATAAAAGCAAAGTTGTTTCAGCAAACCTTTCTGCTGTCGGTTTTTCCCGAACATATTTACCAGTTACCGCGACAAAACTTTCTACCAAACGCATATGCCAAATTCGTAAATTGGCTTCTTCTGCAACTCGATCGGCTAAACACTTTTCGATGGTACTTAATGCTTTGATATCCTTAAAATCTTCTCTAAAAATATAGTTCCAACCTGCTTGTTCTACCCGACGACAGCGATCGCTAAAGTTCCCTTTTGGCTGTAAATCAAAATAATCTTCGGAAACTTTTAAAGCACTATCTAATAACGATCGCAAACGTGCGGCGATCGCTTCATTTCCGTCGCTGGTTTCAACTTCTGGTATCTTTAATTCTGGTGAATAATGATAAAAACGCTTGTAGAACTCTTCCATGACAGACAACAAATGTGTTGCCAAATTAATTAACCTGGGATAAAGCATTTCTTGTGGTAAACCTGTATCAAAACCGCTTTTATCTACAGATAAACCGCTGGCTTCTTCTAATTCGCTTAATAATTTTTCTATCGACTCCCACGGCGGATTCGTATAACTATATTTTATCCCAACTGGTAAAATTAAAACCCGTTCGCTGCGTCCGGCTTTTTGTAAATCTTCCGCACACCAAAAGCCTAGCTGTGCTATTCCCGGCTCCATTGGACTAATTATTTCGGAAAGTCCATTTGTACCTCCTTCGGGTGCAGCAGCAATAGGAAAATCTGCTTCTGCAAACAAATTACGAGCCGATCTTAACCCCGCCCAATCTGCCTTGCCCCGCTGTATTGAGGTTCCACCCATGCGCGATAAAAACCAGCCAATATGGGAACCAGCCCAAAGAGGAATACCTCTATCGTAAATAAAATGGGCATGAACTGGATAATTTAATTTAATTCCTTGTTGTCGAGCTACTTTCGGTACGATATGAGATAACAAATAACCTAATGAAAACGGATCTTCTACTTGAGGATGGCGGAATGCGATCGAGAAACGAATCTTTTTTTGCTGAAATTCGTTGATTAAATTTACTAAAGTTTTGACGTTTTCTGCTTCAATTTGACTAAGGATGGTTTGCGAATGTATCCATGCTGGTAATAATAGCTGGGTAATTCGTAATACATATGGGTTTAACGCTGGAGGAATAAATTCGAGAGGTGCCTGTGCTTGATTAATATCGAGAGACAAAATTATTTTCTCCTTGAATTTGCAGTTAATTATTTATCTTGTTGTCTAAGTTTGTCACAGCTATTAAGAGGTGACACGGCGATCTAGTTAAAAAACAAAAAAAATATTTGTTATCTAAAACTCTTGTAAGATAAGCATTCTGCTCGTGCGATCGCAAAATATTTAGGCGGAAGAAGCTCTGTAAAATAGTTTTGCTCGGTGCAAATTCTACAATTTGTATTTGAAACCGCGATCGCACTTGGGTTTACAAGAAAGTCACTTCCTGAGTATATTCGCTCAGTATATGAAATAAAAATTATCAAATCCGCAAACAGGAGACACGATGCGACTGTCAAAAATGCTATTTGTTACGCTTAGGGACGATCCATCTGATGCTGAAATTCCCAGTCATAAATTATTAGTCCGCGCTGGTTACATTCGTCGCATCGGTAGCGGTGTATACGCTTATCTGCCGTTGATGTGGCGGGTTTTGCAAAAGGTTTCTCAGATTGTTCGCGAGGAAATGAACGCTACGGGGGCACAAGAATGTCTTTTACCTCAACTGCAACCTGCCGATTTATGGAAGGAATCGGGACGCTGGGATACTTATACGAAAGCTGAGGGTATCATGTTTTCCCTTACCGATCGCCGCGAGCAAAATTTAGCACTCGGTCCCACTCATGAGGAAGTAATTACCACAATTGCCAGAGATACAATTCGCTCTTACCGTCAGTTACCGCAGCACTTGTATCAAATTCAAACTAAATTCCGCGATGAAATTCGTCCCCGCTTCGGTTTAATGCGTGGTAGAGAATTTATTATGAAAGACGGCTATTCTTTCCACAGTTCGGAAGAAAGCCTGAAACAAACTTACCAAGATATGTACCAAGCCTACAGCAATATGCTGCGCCGTTGTGGGCTGGAATTTCGTCCTGTAGAAGCAGATTCCGGCGCAATTGGTGGTTCTGGTTCCACGGAATTCATGGTTTTAGCGGAAGCTGGGGAAGATGAAGTCCTCTACACCGACGACGGAAAATATGCTGCTAACGTAGAAAAGGCGGTTTCTTTACCCCCCGATGCAGAAACTTCTAACTTTACAACTTACGAAAAACGAGAAACTCCTAAAACCGAGACAATTGACAAGCTTTGCAAAATGCTCAACTGTTCTCCTACCCAAATTGTCAAAAATGTTCTTTATCAAGTTGTTTACGATAACGGTACGATTGTATTAGTTTTGGTAAATATTCGCGGCGATCGAGATGTGAATGAAGTTAAGTTATATAACGAATTAACTAAATTAGCTTCTACTTATGATGCAAATACGATTATTGGTTTAGAGGTACCCAGCCCGGAAGCACAAGAAAAATGGGCGGCTAAATCTTTACCTTTGGGTTATATTGCGCCGGATATTAGCGATGAATATATTAAAACTTCTAAGGAGATTCATCCCAAATTTGTCCGCTTCGTAGATAAAACCGCAGTCGATTTAAAGAACTTTGTCACGGGTGCCAACGAATCGGGTTATCACGTAGTCGGTGCTAACTGGGGAGAACAATTTGAGTTACCGGAATTAGTAGTAGATATACGTACTGCAATCGTTGGCGATCGCGCTCAACACGATCCCGATCAAACCCTTAAATCGGCTCGCGGTATCGAAGTCGGACATATCTTTCAATTGGGCAGCAAATATTCCCAGGCAATGGGAGCAACTTATACTACCGAAGAGGGTAAAGATAAACCTTTAGAGATGGGTTGTTATGGTATAGGAGTTTCGCGCATGGCTCAAGCTGCTGTAGAGCAATCCTACGACAAAGATGGAATTATTTGGCCTCTAGCAATTGCTCCTTATCATGCAATTGTGACGATTCCGAACATAAAAGACGATCTTCAGGTAGAAGTAGCGGAAAAACTTTACGCGGAATTAAATCAAGCAGGTATTGAAACCCTTCTCGACGATAGAACCGAACGTGCTGGTGCTAAATTTAAAGATGCCGATTTGATTGGTATTCCTTATCGGATTGTGACGGGAAGGGCAATAACAAACGGTAAAGTTGAAGTTGTAGAGCGTAAAAGTAGCGACTCTTACGAAATTGCCATTGATGAAGTTGTATCTATTTTGAAGCAGAAGATGGACTTGTAAATTGCGATCGGTATAATATCATTTCACCGAATCAATACAAATTAAAATACGGGGAGACGTTGCACTGCAACGTCTCTACATCATTGATATGTTTGATGACAATTTTATGATTTATAATTCATCCTTACTAGGTTAAGTAAGAAAATTCGCAATTTTAAATTTTAGATGACAATCGTTGCTAATTTCAAGTTAAATTACGTTCGGAAAACGAGGAAAAACCTTTGTTAATAAAGGTAGACAAATTGAGTTAATTGAAACCCTGGTAACTGTAAATGAGGAACAAGTTGCGTCACAATTCGTTTAAGGAATAGTAAAAAACCTGCTATCAAAGACTGGATTTACGTTACAAAGGTACGTGACGGACTTCTGATACGAATTCTAAAATTAATTATAAGACCGTCTAAATTACAAATTGCGGCTTTTGTACAAATAAAACCGTTATACACACAAAGGAAAATCCCCTTTCCCCACCAGCGTCGTCTACCAAGCCCCTCACACAGGTACGGGTACCACTCAGCTAATAATAAAAGGTGTCAGATGACAGAACAACGAAAAAATAATCGTATATCTTCCGGTGTAGCAGCAGCGATCGCGACTGCGGCTGTCGCAGTTGCTGGTGTTACGGGTTATTTCGCGATGAATAATCCCAAGGATACCCCCAATCTAGATAACTCACAGGTAATTCCTTCTCTACCACCAAATCCAGTCGAAACGCCGCCAGTTGCTAACGAAAAAACTGCTACAGTCTATTGGCTTCAAGAAAACGGTACCAGTTTTAACTTAGTGCCTCAAAGCATTCAAGTCCAAGCAGATATTAATAAGCCTTCGGAGTTTCTAACCGCAACTTTTGAACGTTTATTATCAGGACCAACAGAAGCAGCCGACTCTTCTACAATACCTCAAGGAACTAAACTATTAGGTGTAAAAGCCGAAGGAGACGAAGTTCGAGTTAATTTGTCCGAAGATTTTCAATTTGGTGGCGGTAGTGCTTCGATGATTGGGCGTGTAGGACAAGTAGTATATACGGCTACAGCTTTGAATCCCAATGCTAAAGTCTACCTCGAATTGAACGGCGAACCAGTTGAAGTCCTCGGTGGTGAAGGCTTAGAACTGCAACAGCCATTAACTCGCGAAAATTACATGAAAAACTTCGAGCTTTGATCGAGCAGTAAAAGTATTTTAGATTAACCTCGCGGATCGAACCGTGGGGTTAATCCAAAATCTTAACTTTAATATTTAATTACCTCCCGTTTAAAACCCGAAAACTCCGGGCTTGTTGTTCCAACCTAGCAGCGAGACGTTCGCAAACTTGGTTGCACAGTTCAAAAATCATATGATCTTCAACTCGGTAGTAGGCACAAGTACCCTCACTGCGGCGACTGAGAATTCCCGCTTGCCACATTACCTTAAGGTGTTTTGATACATTAGCCTGTGAAGTATGGGTTGCCTCTACCAATTCTTGCACGCACTTTTCTTCATCTCGAAGTAGATGCAACAACCGGAGACGCATCGGTTCACTTAACAGACTGAAATATTCAGCTACTTGTTGCACCACTTCTAAAGGTACAGGCAACATTTGTTTCATCAGAATTGACCCGCCACGAATGGGACTAACTTTTTTTACAATGACACATTCGTTATATAGATTAATACTTAATCGGGGTTAATTCGCATTAAAGCTTGACCATATTCTACAGAAGCACCATTTTCCACTAAAATTTCCATTACTTGACCCGATAATTCTGCCTCAATTTCGTTCATTAGTTTCATGGCTTCAATGATACATACCGTATCGCTTTTACGAATGCGATCGCCAACCTCTACAAACGCCGCTTCTCCCGGTGCAGGAGCGCGGTAAAAGGTTCCTACCATTGGCGAATAAACTTCTACGAGTTTAGAATCTTTTGCTGTAGAAATAGCTTGTCCTCCTGCATTTGCACTCTCGATCGCACCCCGATTAACATTTTCTGGTGTTGAGGCATCGGAGCTAGGAATGTTAATAGGTGCGGATGGCGCTGCAACTACTTCTGACGGCATTTGGTGAGTAGAACTAACACCCTTACGTACCGTTAGTTCAAAATTTTCGCTTTTAAGATTTACTTCATTAATATCAGTTTGTGCAATAGTCGCTAAAAGCTGACGGATTTCGTTAAAATCTAATGACACAGTTAAAATATCCTCATAGAATCAGTTTATAGATAAACAATCGATATATTAGGTCTGAAAACGGTAGGGATAAATATCCCCCCGTAGTAAGATGACAATTAGCGCTTTCCTTTTAGAAAAATTAAGTCGCAGTTATTCCCTACCTAAATATTTATCGTCACGGGTATCAATACGGATACGCTCGCCTTGAGAAATAAACAAAGGAACCATAACAGAGGCACCACTTTCCAGCTTTGCAGGTTTAGTACCACCTGTGGCAGTATCACCTTTGACACCGGGGTCTGTTTCTACAATTTCCAGCACCACAGAGTTAGGTAATTCTACCTCTAGCACTTGGTCATTCCAACGAACAACACTCACCTCCATACCTTCAGAAAGATATTTAACGCCACTACCAATTTGTTCGGAACTTAAACGGTTTTCTTCATAAGTTTCCATATCCATAAAGACGAAATTCTCACCTTCTTTATAGGTATGCTGCATAGTACTTTTTTCTAAAGTGGCTTGAGGTACCGTTTCCCCAGCCCGGAACGTTTTTTCTACTGTATTACCAGTAGTAACGCTTTTAAGTTTTGTGCGTACAAAAGCAGAACCTTTACCCGGCTTAACATGGAGGAATTCCACCACTCGCCATACCGAACCATCTAATACAATCGAGACACCAGTACGAAAGTCGTTACTAGAAATCATAGAACTTTCTTTGGGAAGACAATCGGCATTTATTGTACCCCCTATAGGAGAAATAGGATAAATTCGTAATTGGAATTTGGGAATTGGGCATCGGGCATTGAGTAAGGAGTGAGGAGTTAAGAGTTATGAGTTAGAAGCTTTTATTTCTACCCCCTCTACCCCCTCTTCCCCCTCTCCCCCATCCCCCTCATCCCTCTGCTGCTAAAGCAATTGCTGCGGTTATTATCCGATGTTCTTCAACTTGAATTCTGGCGTGGAGCGTATCGGGGTTATCATCAGGTAGCACTGGTACGGCAGCTTGCATCAAAATTGTACCGCTATCCATTTCCAAGGACACTAGATGTACCGTGCAGCCCGTTATTTTGACTCCAGTAGCTAAAGCTTGTTCTACCGCACGTACTCCCTTGAAGCTCGGTAGCAAGCTGGGATGGATATTAATAATTTTTTGGGGAAATGCATCGATTAATATTTGAGTCACCAATCGCATCCAGCCAGCCATAATTACCCATTCAACGCCATGCTGGAGCAAAGCTTGTACAATTTGTCTATCTAGCTCTTCTCGGTGCTTGTAGTCGCGATGATCGATGAGTACGCTTTTGATTTTCCAGTTGTCTGCACGTACTGCGGCATAAGCATCCGGATTGTTGTAAATTAAAACTTTAATTTGAGCGTTTAATTGTCCGTTTTGAATCGCTCGGACAATTGCTTCAAAATTACTACCATTACCACTCGCCATAATTCCTAATTTTAAAGGCGAACTTGATGCCCCTGTCTGTATAGGGAGATTGGGAGATATCAAACTGGGGGAGCGTGATGTCATAGTTAGAAATTCATAGCAAAAAAAATATTATCTCTTTTTTCAGCGCTGCTACAAATAAACATATCAAAACCACAAAAACCCAGCTTGCTTTACAAACCGGGCTTTTATAGTTGAAAATACCGAAAATATTATGGAGATAGCAGAAACATTAACTGCAAGCCTTTTAGTAAATTCTCGCATTAAATGTAAGGTAGTTCACTTTTTATTCACGTTAACTATTTCGGAAATCGGCATTTCTACTTGCTCTTTAGGACCAAAATGCTTCTCCATCAATGTAGATACTTGTTCTGCTTGAATTTTGCTGTAACGAGTCTTGTCTGGCATTATCAAGTTAGGACCAGCTTTACATTTCTTCATGCACCCTGTACCTTTGATTGTAACTTGGTCTTCTAAACCACGTTCGCTAACAGAAGCTGCTATTGCTTGACATAGCTTTTTACCAC
Organism: Rivularia sp. (in: cyanobacteria); assembly: GCA_965234645.1. Classification (GTDB taxonomy): domain Bacteria; phylum Cyanobacteriota; class Cyanobacteriia; order Cyanobacteriales; family Nostocaceae; genus Rivularia. Next base: position 4,490,184 of record OZ248344.1, read on the forward strand.
CGCGCTTCATACAGCTAGATTTTTGACACACCAATATAGTATTTTTTTTAGCCCCCACTGCCGATTTCTCTTTCGTCTCAGTAGGTATAGTTTGTATTTCTTCTTTTGTTTCCACTTGGGCACGAGCAGCCATAACTCGCTCGGCTCTTAATTTAACTTCACCAGTTTTTGTGTCATATTTTTTTTCACCCACAACCTGCAACCAAGTACCGGGAGGTAGACGTAAATCAAAAGCATCTCTTAAATGATTCGCTAATTTAATGTAGCGATCGCCTTCTGAAGTCCCTAACAGCAAACCTTTGAGTTTATAGCCATCTTTGATTACAAAATCTAAAAATCGTCCTTCAAGACAAAATTCTGACGTTTCTTTACGTTGAGATTTTCCCATTATTCCTAAACCAATTTAGTACAACAACTTATGCTCTTCTGCAACGGTGCAAGGATTTACACCCAGATGACCCTCTAATTAGAACTAAGCACAACTAAGCACCATTAGAATTAGATGTGCTTCGGACGATAATTCAAGCACTCCTTAAGAGTACAGATTAGGTCTTGACGGGAGGCATTTAATTGCCGCGTAACGCTCCACAATTGGATCGCAGCGGCGGTGTTAGCAATTTCAACAGTTAAAGGTTGATTAGTACCACACCAACAAGGAATATGTAATTCCTCCAACCGTTGATAGACTTGCCAACGATCTGCCCAACTCACCTCAACAACGTGTTTTGTCTGTGAGTGCGAATCAAACGATTTCAAGATTAATACCCTCAAAGTGCAATAAACTCGCAGTTACAATACTGCTTTAACTTTGCCATTCAGCTTCCTTGACAATTATATGTTAAATGCAAACTTTTCTCAGTAACTTTTGAAAAAAAATAAAAACTCCTCATAATTCAGTTAGGAGTATTGAGTTAGGAGTTAAGAGTAGGGAGTATTGAGTATTAAGTAGGGAGTAGTGAGTAGTGAGTATTGAGTAGTGAGTTAGTAGTTTAAATTTCTCCTTGTCTCCTTGTCCCCTTGTCCCCTTGTCCCCTTGTCCCCTTGTCTCCCCTTGTCTCCCCATCTCTGCCCTCCCACTACGAAATCTGCCAATTTGGCTGGATCGAACAAAAATACCAGCTATCTTAGAGTAAGTTTTTCGCAAATTTTATTTATAAGTATTTCTATTAAATTTAGTTACACGGTTTATTAATGAGGATGCGCCCAGAAAGACGCTTAATTACTTAATTTTGTTAGCTCTTGGATGTTAGATGCAGGCAGATAAATTGGTGATGAAGGATAAAATGGTCGCGTAATTGAGAAAAAAGATGTCAATAAGGTCATAAATATAAATTTATAATTAGTAAAAAGTGAACAAATATTAAATACAAAGCTCAAAAATCTCTCATATTTTACAGACGTAATTTGGTTTTTATAGTGCTAATATATAAAAGCTAAGCAGTTAGCAAATCAGGCTGCTAATCGACGATAATAAGCGAGGAAAACAATGGCTGACACACAAACTTTATTACAAAATTTTGGTCAGGTTTATGACAATCCAGTCTTACTTGACAAGAGCGTTACAGAACCAGTTTGTGAAGGTTTTAACGTTACATTGGCGAGTTTTCAAGCGTTATATATACAGTACCAAAAGCATCATTTCGTTGTAGAAGGTTCGGAATTTTATTCTCTGCATGACTTTTTTAACGATTCCTATCAAGAAGTACAAGGTCATATCCATGAAATTGGAGAGCGTTTGAATGGACTTGGCGGTGTACCCGTTGCTTCTTTCAGCAAATTAGCGGAATTATGCTGCTTTGAACAAGAATCTGATGGGATCTATTCTTGTCGTCAAATGATAGAAAACGACTTAAAAGCCGAACAAGCTATGATTGGCTTAATTCGTCGCCAAGCTACTCAGGCTGAGAGTTTGGGCGATAGAGCTACAAGACTTTTGTACGAGCAAATGCTTCTCAAAACTGAGGAGCGTGCTTATCACTTATCTCACTTCCTGGCTAAGGATAGCTTAACTTTAGGATTTGTTCAGTCTGCTGCTCAGAACTAAGATTTTTATTTAGAATTAGAACAAGTTTATCTGCGTTCTTACTGAAGAAAATTTCGCATATAACTCAAAATTTTAATTTATGGCAGAGAGTACATCGTTATTTCTCTGCCATTTTTAATTAGATATCTAATTAATTTATGATGATTACCCTAATATTTTCTTATAAATACTTTTTGAGAAGAATTATCGTTTGTTTATACTTAATTGATTTAAATTAATGTTAATTTTTTTAAGTAATTCCAAGCAATTGAGATTATTTATCAACTTATAAAAGCGAATATTTCACGGATGGTTAATCTAATCAAAACCAAAATTTTTATGTTGCGTTAAAAGAGCCTATACAATACTTGATAATACAAATAAATATTTCTAACTAAACCAGATTATTTAGTAACTGCTTACTTGTGGTTTTGTTTCAAATCTTACATGAGGATAAGCCTTTACGAGGTGCGGAGTCAGACCCCTCATTTACCCGGCTTTAACGGTATATACTTAAAAAATTTGGTCATGGAATCAACAAAACTTGATAATAAACAGCATAAGTGGTCAGTAAAGAACTTAAAATGATCGGGATTCATATTCTTGTATTTAAAGGCAACAACTATGCCCCGCCGTCAAGACCTTCAAAAAATTTTATTATTAGGTTCTGGTCCGATCGTTATTGGACAAGCCTGTGAGTTTGATTATTCCGGTACCCAAGCTTGTAAATCTTTACAGGAAGAAGGTTACGAAGTTGTACTGGTAAATTCTAACCCAGCTACAATTATGACCGATCCAGAAACGGCTGACCGTACTTATATTGAGCCGCTAACGCCAGAAATGGTAGAAAAAGTTATTGAAAAGGAACGTCCCGATGCTTTATTACCAACTATGGGAGGACAAACTGCTCTTAACATAGCTGTAGCTTTAGCGAAAAATGGTGTTTTGGATAAGTATGGCGTTGAGTTGATTGGGGCTAAGCTAGAAGCTATTGAAAAAGCTGAAGACAGACGACTGTTTAGCGATGCAATGACACGAATTGATGTGGCAATCTGTCCTAGCGGTACGGCTTCAACTTTGGAAGAAGCTAAAGTCATAGCTAAAGATATTGGCAGCTATCCGTTGATTATTCGTCCTGGTTTTACTATGGGCGGTACGGGTGGCGGTATTGCCTACAATCAAGAAGAATTTGAACAAATGGCGCAAGCGGGTATTGATGCTTCCCCCGTATCGCAAATTCTGATTGACCAATCTTTGTTGGGTTGGAAGGAATACGAATTAGAAGTAATGCGGGATTTGGCGGATAATGTGGTGATTATCTGCTCGATTGAAAATATTGACCCGATGGGTATTCATACGGGAGATTCTATTACCGTTGCTCCCGCACAAACTCTTACTGACAAAGAATACCAACGCTTGCGGGATATAGCGATTAAAATTATCCGCGAAATTGGTGTTGAAACTGGCGGCTCTAATATTCAATTTGCTGTCAATCCGCTTACTGGGGAAGTAGTTGTAATTGAAATGAACCCCCGCGTTTCTCGCAGTTCGGCTTTAGCTAGTAAAGCTACGGGTTTTCCGATCGCTAAAATGGCGGCAAAGTTATCTGTAGGTTATACCTTAGACGAAATTAAAAATGATATTACCAAGGAAACACCTGCATCTTTTGAACCAACCATCGATTATGTAGTTACCAAAATTCCCCGCTTTGCTTTTGAAAAATTTCCCGGTTCTTCCTCGGTGCTGACAACTCAAATGAAGTCGGTAGGGGAAGCAATGGCGATCGGTCGTACTTTTAACGAATCCTTCCAAAAAGCTTTGCGTTCCCTAGAAACTGGACGCGCTGGTTGGGGTTGCGATCGCCACGAAAAATTACCTTCTGGCGAACAAATCCGCGCCCAATTGCGAACGCCAAATCCAGAGCGTATTTTCGCCGTGCGTCACGCGATGCAACATAAAATCAGCATCGAGGAAATCTACGAACTGACTGGAATTGACCACTGGTTCTTAGATAAGATGCAGCAGTTGCTAGAGGTGGAAAAATTTATCAAGCGAACTCCCCTAAAACAGTTGACAAAAGAGCAATTGTATGGAGTAAAACGGTATGGTTTTAGCGACAAGCAAATTGCCTTTGCAACGAAAACCACCGAAGATGCAGTTCGAGAAAAACGCAAACAACTAGAAGTTATCCCCGTTTATAAAACTGTAGATACCTGTGCGGCGGAATTTGAAGCATTCACTCCTTACCATTACTCTACTTATGAGGAAGAAGACGAAATAATCAAGAGCGATAAACCCAAGGTGATGATTTTGGGTGGAGGTCCCAACCGCATCGGACAAGGAATAGAATTTGACTATTGCTGCTGTCACGCTGCTTACGCTCTCAAAGATGCAGGCTATGAGACAATCATGGTCAACTCGAATCCGGAAACGGTTTCCACCGATTATGACACCAGCGATCGGCTTTATTTTGAACCTTTAACTAAGGAAGATGTTCTTAATATTATTGAAGCGGAGAATCCGGTAGGGATAATCATTCAGTTTGGGGGACAAACGCCTTTAAAGTTAGCCTTACCTTTGCAAGAATATTTACGAAATCGAGAAGCAGCATCCCCAGATTCACCCACTAAAATTTGGGGAACTTCTCCCGATTCCATCGATGCTGCTGAAGATAGAGAAAAATTTGAAAAAATTCTTCAGGAATTAGATATAACTCAGCCCCTTAACGGTATTGCTAGAACTTACGAAGATGCAATAATAGTCGCCAAACGTATCGGTTATCCGGTAGTAGTGCGTCCTAGCTACGTATTAGGTGGAAGGGCAATGGAAATCGTCTACTCGGATGCAGAACTCGAACGCTACATGACTTTTGCGGTACAGGTAGAACCAGAACATCCGATATTAGTAGATAAGTTTTTGGAAAACGCTACGGAAGTAGATGTAGATGCGATCGCCGACAGCACGGGTAAAGTCGTGATTGGTGGCATCATGGAACACATTGAGCAAGCGGGAATTCATTCAGGAGACTCAGCTTGTACGCTACCTGCAATTTCTCTACCGCAAGCGATTCTCGAACAAATTCGTAGTTCTACTATCAAGCTGGCACAAGCTTTAAAAGTTGTAGGATTAATGAACGTCCAATTTGCTGTTGCAGGCGCTCAAACCTATTCTCCTCAAGTTTACATTTTAGAAGCAAATCCCCGCGCTTCTCGTACAGTACCCTTTGTTTCCAAAGCAACAGGCGTACCGCTTGCAAAAATAGCATCTTTAATTATGTCAGGTAAAACTTTAGAAGAGCTTGGCTTTACCGAAGAAGTTATACCTTCCCATATTGCCGTTAAAGAAGCAGTATTACCATTTAATAAATTCCCAGGTACCGATACCATCTTAGGACCGGAAATGCGATCCACCGGGGAAGTAATGGGTATAGATAGCGACTTCGGTAGAGCCTATGCAAAAGCAGAAATGGGTGCGGGAGAACATTTACCCTTGAGCGGTACGGTATTTGTATCAATGAACGATCGCGATAAAGCTGCTGCGGTTCCGGTAATTAAAGAATTTATCGAATTAGGATTTTCGGTAATGGCAACCAGCGGTACCCAGCGAGTACTTAAAGAAAATGGATTAAGTGTAGATCGAGTACTCAAACTTCATGAAGGTCGTCCCCACGTTCTTGATGCGATCAAAAATCGTCAAATTCAATTGATTATCAACACCCCTTCCGGGCAAGAAGCCCAAAGCGATGGTAGGCTAATTCGACGCACGGCTTTATCTTACAAAATACCCATGCTAACTACACTTGCAGGGGCAAAAGCAACCCTCGCCGCCATTCGTTCCTTACAAAAAACTGATTTGGATGTGAAACTCATTCAAGATTACAGTTTAGTCAAGTAAGAAGGGATGGGGGAGAGGGGGGAGAGGGGGAAGAGGGGGAGATGGTGAATCCACCCCCGTGCGGAGGAACACGACCGTTGAGGGGAGTGGTGAACCCGTTCACGCGGAGCGTGCGGCTCAGGGGGGGACAAGGGGACAAGGAGAAATTTAAACTACTAACTCCTAACTCCTAACTCCTAACTCCTAACTTTTGACCTTTAACCTTTAACATGCAGACCTTTTTATACAACTTTGCGATCTTCGGGTAATAAAAAATTAATCGTTATCATTTACATATTCAATTTTGTAATCAAAATTAACAAAAAAAGTTCTTAAATTAAAGAGCTTTAGACATTCTTTAAGAAAATTTTAAGTTCATTTGCCAGTAATTCAGGCGACAATGAAGAAAGGATTTAATACTGGCTAAAAAGTTTTCATAAAGGTTACAATTATTTACAATATAAAAAATGGAAGAAATGTTTAATAAGTTACCTTTTATCTAACTGTAGGCACTTGTGAAGTAGGGTAAAAACCTGCAAATATTAGCAATTAATAATCAATTTAAAATTCTTCTTATGCCAAGTTTCTAGGGTGTTGGAATTGCACTCTGTAGAATCTGGGTTCTCTAATTTTTTGAGGTATACCCGGTCTATGCATTTATCTAATTGTAAACTTACTGCCAAAATTCGTATTTACTACCATCTATGCCTAGCGCTATGAAGACCGCCCAGACACCTAAAGACCTCGTGCGGACTTATCTGCGTGAAATTGGTCGCGTACCACTTTTAACTCACGAGGAAGAGATTCTTTTCGGCAAGCAGGTACATCGTGCAACAGCCTTACAATCGGTGAAGGATTCTCTTGTTACCGAATTGAAACGTCAACCGACGTTAGATGAATGGGCAACGCGAGCGGAGTTAAAACCTGAAGAATTAGAAGATACAATAGAGCAAGGTGAAATTGCTAAACGCAAAATGGTAGAAGCCAATTTGCGGCTTGTAGTCTCGGTTGCGAAAAAATATATTAAACGGAATGTCGATTTACTTGACCTGATTCAGGAAGGTAGTATCGGAATGCAACGGGGTGTAGAAAAGTTCGACCCCAGTAAAGGTTATAGATTTTCTACTTATGCTTATTGGTGGATTCGTCAAGCGATTACTAGGGCGATCGCTGAAAAAGGTCGTACTATTCGTCTACCGATTCACATTACCGAGAAGCTAAATAAAATTAAGAAAGCACAGCGTCAACTATCTCAAAAACTAGGACGTGCTGCAACAGTTGCTGAATTGGCAGAAGAATTGGAATTGACTCCCAAGCAGGTACGCGAGTATCTGGAAAGGGCGCGTGTTCCTTTATCCTTGGATTTACGTTTGGGAGATAATTACGATACCGAACTTGGAGAAATGTTAGAAGATCCAAACGCTTCTCCAGAAGATTTTGTCATGCAATCTTCATTATCTAACGAATTAGATTGCTTAATAGCCGAACTTACTCCCCAACAGCGACAAGTTATTACCTTACGCTTTGGTTTAAATGATGGAAAAGCGATGACGCTTGTGAAAATAGGCGAACAGCTTAATATTAGTCGCGAACGAGTAAGGCAAATTGAGCGAGAAGCTTTAAACAAACTCCGCAAGTCTAAAGGCGATATGGATGAATATTTGGCTAGCTAACAATTTATCCTAACTTCATAAAAGGGAGGTACTAATTTCCTCCCAATTTTTTCGTCTTTATTAAGGTGAGAAAATACCACGATCGCGGTACGGTTACACCAACTTACAATTAATCATATATTTGTTACATTAGATGTACGCAGAAAAATAATCAGTTAAGTATTGTAGGTTTAAAGCACCACACAGTATATACCGTGAATTGCTATTGATTATACTCTGATGGTTAAAAATATAAGGAGGGTAAACGTGAGTAATTCATCCAATCGAGTTTCGGATTTTTTCAATGGCGAATCTCAAACTTCTAATTCATTATGGCAATATGTTAGTTCTTTGAGTCCTGAGACAATTACCCAATTATCCAAACCATCTTCTCCTGAAGTACTTGGGATGATAGAACGTAATATTATCGGACTTTTAGGAAATTTGCCTTCAGAACACTTTAATGTCAATATTACTACCAACCGCGAAAGTTTGGGTAAACTTTTAGCGTCAGCAATGATTAGCGGTTATTTTTTACGTAATGCAGAGCAAAGGATGAACTTTGAGACAGCTTTGCAAGATAGGGAAGTCAACGAAAAAATGAATAATAACGATTAATAATAGCGAAAAGTGAATATAGTTGATTCACTATACCCAAGCAAGCGAATTTCATAAAAATTTTATTTAATTTAATAGCTAATTTAATAGCTAATTTTTACTTCCCATTTGCTTGTTATCTAAATAGGTAAGTATCAAACTAGTAACTGGGGAGGAATATTATTTTTGAAAACTATAAACGAGCATTTATCGACTGTAGACTTTTTAAGCTGATGTGTAGCTAAATTGTATAACGTGTTAGCAAAGCGTGTCCGTTCACCGCAAGGTGTTCCCGAAGGGTAGGACATAAACGCGAAAATATTGTAGTGCGTTAGCCGCACAGTAAGGTGAACACGTAGCGTGTCCTCTTAGGACAGCATCTTGCGATCTTGTATTATACAAATTAAATGCATAACAACTTATCAAAATTCACGTAAATAACTAAAAATTTGAAAGAGAGCAGGAGGGAATAAGGAGTATGCAGTTTCTAACTCCTAACTCCTAATTCTTGACTCCCTTGCAAATTTATTCTTTTTTTTGCACTCTTCGCCTTACCGAATCAGCATGGGATGGTAAGCCTTCTGCGGTAGCTAATATATCTATCGCACCGGCGACTTTATCTAATGCAGTTGGCGAGTACTGAATAATACTAGAGTGTTTTAAGAAAGTTTCTACTCCTAATGCTGATGCATATCTAGCTGCACCTGAAGTAGGTAATGTATGATTTGGACCGGCTAAGTAGTCTCCTACGGCTTCTGGTGTAGAATGACCTAAAAATATTGCCCCAGCATGACGAATCAAAGGTAATAATTTCCAAGGGTCCGATACCTCTAATTCTAAATGTTCCGGGGCAAACTCGTTAGAGAATTGGGCGGCAACTTCCAAAGACTCTACTATTACTACTAAGCCGTAATGAGCTATAGCTTTTTCTGTATTTAACCGCCTTGGGTGGTTTACTAATTGTCTTTCTAATGCGACTTGTACATCCTTCGCTAAACCAGCGTCGGTAGTTAGCAATATTGCTGCCGCCATTGGATCGTGTTCTGCCTGCGCTAATAAGTCCGCAGCCAGATGTATGGGATTTGCGGTTTCATCGGCAATAATTAGCACTTCGCTAGGACCTGCTAATGAATCAATACCAACGGTTCCGTAAACTAACTTTTTCGCCAAGGTAACGTAAATGTTTCCAGGACCTGTAATAACGTTAACTTTGGGAATGGTTTGAGTTCCGTAGGCTAAAGCGGCGATCGCTTGCGCCCCTCCTACACGATAAATTTCTTCGATTCCGGCTTCTCGTGCTGCCACTAATACTGCTGGACTTATTCCTTTTTCACTTCCTGGTGGTGTCACCATAACCCGACGCGGGACTCCTGCCACTCTGGCTGGAATGGCGTTCATCAATACGGTACTTGGGTATGAAGCCCGACCACCTGGTACGTATAATCCCGCAGTATCTACAGGAGTATATCTCTTGCCTAACACAACTTCATCGTCACCGAAGTTTACCCAGCTTTTAGGAACTCGCTGTCGATGAAATGCTTCTATGTTCGAGCAAGCCAGCTTTATTGCTTCTAACAAATCCTTCGATATATTTTTGTAAGCTGCATCGAATTCCGATTCAGTTACTCGTAAATCTTCAGGCTTAAGGATTTGATCGTCAAATTCGGCAGTGTAATGTAATACTGCTTTATCACCTTGGCGCTTCACCGCTTGTAGTACTTCTCGCACCGTCGCTTCTTTGTGAAGCACCTGTTCGTCATTAGTGCGATCGCAGATACGTTGCAATTCTGCTATAACGTCTGCCTGCTGATTAATAATTCGCAGCATGGAGTAAGGACAATGCTTTCCTAGAGACAATTCGGGGATTTGAGGAATGGGAGTATTGCCCCTTGCCCAGCCTAGGGTAGGCAAAGTATGCGATCACTCTCTCCTCTAGCTTAACCTGTATTTTTTTAATACTCCCACAGTTGATGGTGGGATAAGAAATAATTGAAGACGGCAATTAATAGTCTTTGTCCTACCTAGACGTGGACTGACTTTGGTAAAGTCGAGATTTTATAAATTCTTGCGGGACGCAATTTATAAGTACTTCCCTAGAATATCTCTTACTTTAACTGAGTGCCAGTGGTGGGGGCTGCCCGTGTATATCCACTTCTATTCCCCTCCCTTCTTAAAACGTTGTATGGACTAAGTATAATTTTTGCTTATTTTCAAGTTTACTAACTACTATTAGTACAGACACAATATAATGTTAAGCCTCTACATCTAAATTACCAAACTATTTTTAATTTATAGTTTTCCATTGCCAAGAATATATACCGTTTATCATCCGGACTATATTCAAGGAGTCGAATCACCAGATATATGGCATGGATTGGTTCGGTTTGTGTATATGGTATTTAATTTTAACGCATTTCAAGGTTAGAACGCACTTTTTTCCATTTTGGATTGAGAATTAAGATCGCCGGAGTTAGGAGTTAAGAGTTAAGAGTTAAGAGTTAAGAATTTTTATTTCTACCCCCCTCTTCCCCCTCTACCCCCTCTACCCCCTCTCCCCATCTCCCCATCCCCATTAGTATGAACTGGGGCTTGAGAAAAATTGCACATCACGGGATACTTCATTGTCGTGACTGAATGCTGCAAAAATTACATTATGAAAAATTCGTCCTATAAAGCAATTCCTACTTGTGCTTGGAGTCGTGCGATTGGTTTGGGTTGGGAACAGCCTTATACCGTTCGTAAAGCTAGTAATATTGATGATGGTCCTTGGCAGGGAATGCCTCTCGGTGGCTTTGGTGCTGGCTGTATCGGTCGTTCTTCACGGGGAGAGTTTAACCTGTGGCATATTGATGGTGGGGAACATACTTTCGGAAATATCCCCGGCTGTCAGTTTAGCGTTTTTGAAAGTAGCAATAATCAAAATGTTGCTTATGCATTATCTACCGAAGCAAATAGTGATGGTATGACTGCGTGGAATTTTTATCCTCAAGCTAAATCCGCAGCTGATACCGGAACTTACCATGCTTTGTATCCCCGCAGTTGGTTTGTATATGAAAATGTATTTCAAGCACAGTTAACTTGCGAGCAATTCTCACCAATTTGGGCTGATAATTACCGAGAATCTAGCTATCCGGTGGCGATGTTTGTTTGGAATGCTCGGAATCCTACAGATGTGCCAATTACTCTAAGTATCATGCTGACTTGGCAGAACATGGTGGGGTGGTTTACTAATACTGTGAAGTCTCCTGAAGTGGAAATGCGAGATGATGGTAGTCCGGTTTATGATTATCAACCCAACTTAAATAAAAGTAAAGATAATTTTAATCGATTAATTGAAAATTCCGAATACATTGGTTGTGTATTAAATAAACTTGGTATTGCCGAACCAGTTGAGGGAGAAGGCACTTGGTGTATTGCGACTGCGAAAAATCAAAAAGTTGAAATATTTCATCACAATCGATGGAATCCAAGCGGTACTGGGGAAGATGTCTGGCAGAGCTTTGCTAAAAATGGTTCTTTGAATAATATCAGTAATGAAAATCCGGCAAGTCAAAACGAACAGATAGCCGCTGCGATCGCCGTGCGTTTCACTCTTGAACCGGGAGAAACTTTAGAAATACCTTTTGTTGTAGCATGGGATTTTCCTGTAACAGAATTTGCATCTGGAATTACATATAGCCGCAGATATACTGACTTTTTTGGCGGCAACGGAAAGAATGCTTGGAATATTGCCACTACTGCTCTGTCCGAATATCAAAATTGGCTTTCTCAAATTCAAGCTTGGCAACAACCAATTATTGAACGCTCGGATTTGCCCGATTGGTTCAAAATGGCTTTGTTTAACGAACTTTACGATCTGACTGCTGGCGGTACTTTGTGGAGTGCGGCTTCAACTCGCGATCCGGTAGGTCAATTTGCAGTACTTGAGTGTTTGGACTACCGTTGGTACGAAAGTTTGGATGTGCGGCTTTATGGTTCCTTTGGCTTACTAATGCTGTTTCCGGAATTGGAGAAAGCTGTAATTCGCGCTTTTGCCAGAGCAATTCCCGATCGCGATGAAAATACTCGTGTCATCGGCTACTACTACACTATAAACTCAGAAAGTCCTTTGGCTATTCGTAAAGCCGCCGGTGCAACGCCTCACGATTTAGGCGCACCCAACGAACACGTTTGGGAAAAAACAAATTACACCAGCTATCAAGACTGCAACCAGTGGAAAGATTTGGGTTGTGATTTTGTGTTGCAGGTATATCGAGATTTTATTTTTACAGGTAGTAACGACCTTAATTTTCTTACAGATTGTTGGAATGCGATTGTTGAAACTTTAAATTATCTCAAAGCTTTTGATAAAGATGGGGATGGCATTCCAGAAAATTCCGGTGCCCCCGACCAAACTTTTGATGATTGGCGGTTGCAGGGTGTAAGTGCTTACTGTGGTGGGTTATGGTTGGCAGCATTAGAAGCAGCGATCGCCATCGGTGAAGTTTTATTAAGTAGGGAAGTACAAATCGATAACTTAGCGGCGCAAAAATCCATTTACGAAGCTTGGTTAGAAAAATCTCGTCCCGTTTATCAAGAAAAGCTTTGGAATGGTAAATTTTATCGTCTTGATAGTGAAAGCGGTTCCGATGTTGTGATGGCGGATCAATTATGCGGGCAATTTTACGCTCGCTTGTTGCAGCTACCCGATATTGTACCTAACGAATGTACTCTTTCAGCTTTAAATACCGTTTACGATGCTTGTTTTCTCAAATTCAACGACGGTAAACTTGGTGCTGCCAACGGTTTGCGTCCCGATGGTTCTCCTGAAAATCCTACAGCGACTCATCCCTTAGAAGTTTGGACGGGAATCAACTTTGGAATTGCCGCTTTTTTAGTGCAGATGGGAATGAAGTCAGAAGCATTTAAATTAACAGAAGCTGTAGTAAATCAAATTTATGACAATGGGTTGCAGTTCCGTACCCCCGAAGCAATTACCGCCGTCGGAACATTCCGCGCCTGCGTTTACCTTCGAGCTATGGCTATTTGGGGAATTTATTTGATGCTCGATTAAGTATTTGGGACAAGGGGATGGGGGAGAGGGGGTAGAGGGGGTAGAGGGGGTAGAGGGGGAGAAATTGAAACTACTAATTACTAACTCTTAACTCTTAACTCCTAACTCCTAACTCCTAACTCCTAACTCCTAACCTTCAACCTCGATCCTTTTTCTGACTCTAAAAAAATAAATTCTTGATTTTTAAAAAGCAAATGATATTAGCTTTAGTGATAATCACAGCTAATAACTCAGCTTATATGTTCGCAACGAACAAATTGGATCGTGAAAAATCCGATTTTAATCAAGATTTTTCTCAAAAAAGTAATAATTAAGGTGTTTTGATGAAGAGTTTTGATGCTAAAAGTATCTGATTGTAAATTATTTACTAATAAGAGTTTGTACCTAAAAATACATAATTACTTTACTTAAAACAACGAACACAATTAATGTGGAAGTAAAACTTCGATAAAGTATAAGATGTTTATGGGCGGTAGGGGCACAAATTAAAGAACAATGCATTTGATAGTAATTAATGCTCGTGATAGAGTATAAAATTGGGTTTGGCTAATAAAATGTTTTATTTTCAATCGTTGTACGAAAAGCTACTTAAAATTGATAAAACAAAAATGAAGCAATAGCTAGTAATTATTAATACGGGTGCAAAGAGCTAATTAAGTGGTTTGTAATTTCATAAAACCATTAATTTAAACCGTTTTGGGCTTCTTTTAAACTACCGCTACAAGTTTTAACTAGAGTTAATAAAATTACCATTACTTAGAGATTAAACAATGGACTCGTACCCAATTTTGGGAGTTCAGGAAGCGGACGATGATACAAGTAATATACCGTCCCTGACTGCTCGTTCAGCTATTTACCAGCTTTGGAAGCAGGTTATTGGTGATACTAACTTTCCATCTGAGTTTAACCAAGCTTGGATGGTGAGTGAGTTTGAATTAGGTGATGAACTTACTCAGTACAATTGCACCCAGCATTCAGCGGTTAGCGGTGGTGTTGTCTACTTGATTTGTCAAGGTAAAGTCCGCTTGCTAGCGTTTGATGCATTCTTGAAAAAGGAAGTGTCGATTCAATTGCTTCATCCCAATCAAATTTTTGCAGGGGATGATGCATTCTGCGAGGGATATCAAGAATATCGAGCGGTTGCATCTAGTAGTGGAATATTAGCACAAATTTCTTTACAGCATCTTGATATTTGGTTGCAGCGTTATCCTGCTTTGTCCGATTATTTCTCAGAAATTAGTAAATCGCGTCAAAAGTTGATTTTCTTTAAGACAGGTACAGAATTGCGATCGCAAAATACTTCCACTCTGAAAAATATTCTTACTTATTTTCTTAGCATACAAGTGAAAGCAGGTTCACCTTTGATAGCGTCTCCAATGGAGGGGCGTTTTTGGCTTGTCAGTGGCGAAATTAGCAGCTTGGGACACCCACCGAAAGTGGGAGAGAGTTGGGGATATCCGAATCCGATTCAACCAGATTTGATATCTCTAACCGATTTGTCGCTATTTTATCTACCGAAAGAAGATTTTGATTTAGTCGTGGAGATTGTACCGGAGTTGAGAAGTGGGAAAGAAGTAAGGGCGCAAGATGTGAATGAAGAGGAGCAAGATTATATTGAGTCGGAACAGCAGGAAGTCTTAGAGTCAGATAATCGCACCGAGTATGCACAATTTGAGAATCAACATCTACCTCGACGGTGGTTTCGGATTTACCCTTTTATTCAACAGCAAAATTCATCAGATTGCGGTGCGGCAAGTTTAGCGATGATTAGTCGATATTGGGGTAAGCGTTTTAGTTTGAACACCCTGCGTTCTATCGCACACATTGACTCTATAGGTGCGGAGTTTAACGATTTAGCCGATGCTGCTCGAAGCTTAGGATTCCAAGCTTTAGCAGTACGAGGTGCCTTAAGTGAATTAGAGTCTCAATCGTTACCTTGGATAGCTCATTATCAGGGCAATCACTATATAGTTGTTTGGCGAATCAACGATAAACGTGTATTTATTTCAGATCCAGCTATAGGTAAACAATCGCTTTCTCGTTCGGAATTTGCAGAGAATTTTACCGGATATGCTTTACTTTTATCTCCAACAGGGCTTTTCTATACGAAGGAAAGCAAAACTATTTCTTTTAGTCGCTTTTATGATTTTTTCGCCGATCGTCGGCTGTTATTAGGCAAAATTGGGGTTATTTCTCTACTATTATCGCTTTTGGGAATAGTTCCAGCCGTAGTTGCCCAAACTGTAATAGATGCGATTATAACTGTCAAAAATTTTGATTCTATAAATATTTTCGCTGTTGGTTTTCTTGTATTCGGGTTTGGGCGTATTGCTTTAACCGCGTTGCGTCAGCATCTTCTAGACTATTTATCCAACCGCATGGATATCACTTTAATCGGCGATTTCATCAGTCATACCCTGAAATTACCATTATCTTTTTTTGCATCTCGCAGAGTGGGAGACATTCTCTGCCAAATTCAAGAAAACCCCAAAATTCACCGCTTTTTTAGTCGTCAAGCTATAAGTACCATTTTGGATGGGTTGATGACGGTTATTTACTTTGGGTTGATGGCTTATTACAGTTGGCAACTCACTTTGGTGGTGCTGGGTTTCATTTTACTAATGATGGGTTTGAGTGCGGGTGCAAGTCTGGGCTTGAAAACATTGAGCCGAAAATATTCTTTTGACTCTGCCGCTCAAAACAAAGCAATGGTTGAAATCATAACTGGTGTTGCCACAATCAAAACGAACGCTGCTGAAAGTCGGTTACAGTGGCGTTGGGAAGAACTTTTTGAGCAAGCGATCGAGACGCGCCAAAAAGGTCAAAAGTTAACTAATAGTTTGCGGTTGGCAAGTAGTTCGATCGATCACCTGGGTAATACCGTCGTGTTGTGGTACGGCACCCAGATGGCGATAAATTCTCAAATCTCCATAGGTGAGTTTGTCGCTTTTAATATGCTTGCCAGCAATACTATAAACCCAATGTTGGCATTGGTAAAGCTGTGGGATGAATTTCTTGAAGTTCTGATTTCTGTTGAAAAAATCGACGATGTTTTAACTACTTCATCTGTAGAATCGCAAAAACCCTTAACTGAACTACCATGCATTCGCGGTGAGATAGATTTTGAGAATGTGAGTTTTAGCTATCAAGATTCGCCTTCTGAGAATATTCTGCAAAATATTTCCTTTCACGTTAAACCAGGACAAACGATCGCTATTGTAGGAAAAAGCGGTTCTGGTAAAAGCACTTTAGTTAAGCTGCTTGCTGGTTTGTACCATCCGAATAGCGGACGCATTCTGATTGATGGATATGATACCACTCAGGTGTCTCCTTATTCTTTACGGACTCAATTAGGTGTAGTACCGCAAGAATTTTTCCTGTTTTCTGGAACTATTTTAGAAAATATCACTTTGTACGATCCAGAATTTAACTGTGGGGTTGAAACTGCCGCCAAATTGGCGGGAGCGCACGCTTTCATCCAGGCATTACCTTTTGGCTACAGCACCATTATAGGAGAAGGAGGAATAAAGCTTACGAAGGTACAGGAGCGGAAAATAGCTATTGCTAGGGCTTTGGTTAAAAATCCCCGTATTTTAATTTTGGATGAAGCTAGCGACGATCGGTTTCAGCAAAATTTAACTTGCTTTAATCGTGCTTCTCTTAATACTGCATCTATTCGTACTACTTTTATCATTACTCCGAGTCTTAGTAGCATTCAAAATGCTGATGCCATTCTAGTTTTTGACCGAGGTGTTTTAACTGACCAAGGTACTCATGAAGCTTTAATGAGAAAAAGTAGAGTTTATCCCAGCTTAGTACAACAGCAATTAAATATGTAATCTCACTAATATAAATAATTAAAACCCTCAAATAAATGCAAATCTTTCGCAAATAAAAATATTCATATTTTATGTAAAAAACTTTTATTTATTTGGAAAACTACGCAAATAAAACCTAATAAAAAAAGCAACTTTATACTACGATCGCACTTTAACTAACTGCTTTTTATGATGGTATATGAAAACTTCATAATTAAGTTTGTAGATAATACCAAAAAACGGTATTAGGCGCAACTGTTTGCTGAGCTAAATTGCGAGTAATTATAATAAACTTCATCAGAATTTTAAACAATTTCTTCATTATCGTCATCGGCGGAAACTCTTGTTATACAAGGATTATCCCTTAACAATACTTCATATGATTAACTCATGCGTTCCGCGATCGATAATTCAATGAAATAATTATATTTTTGCATTTACCATGCTGTGTATATTCGCTGATTTTTAATTATCTGTATATAATCGTGAATGTAAAATAATTTGAAAGCTATGAACAATTACACCGTAAACACGACAACAAAATAGGGGGTCAAACCCCTCATCAACTAATAGATAAGGGACAAAAATTAAAGTTGCACAATACTTAAGTATTCGTATAATTATATTAAGTAGATTTAGTGAATGAAACAGATTAAGATGACAGATGACATTTGAGTTAAAAAATAGTATAAGTACTAATGTTGTTATCAACGATTAAAGATGAAGAATTTTTGTTTGCTATACTAAAAATAAGAAATTTCACATAAATACTCCTAAAGAAAAATAGTTTCTATTTATACAAAATATTATCAGGGTAAAGTTAATCTAATTAGGAGTTTAGGAAATTTTAAAAGGCGAAATTGCTTCTACCAAGTTCGTTTTCGTAGATTTTTTATTACCAGTCATATGAAATGACCCTAGGTGAATTTATTAAGCATGGTAGTAAACTTGCCAACTTACAGTCACTGTAATTTGTATATTTTGGTAGTCGCAACCATCCCTTACTTATCATCGGAAAGTCGGGTTTTTGGTCAAAGGTTCAATTAATGGAAAGGATCATCAGGTTAAATGCAGTCAAAATTTTATGCCCGTCAGGCATTTTAGGGATGAACCAGCATAGTTTGCATCCCGACGAACATTTAGCTCCCCAGAAAACAATCTGGAGGGTGAGTTTCGCCTCACTAATAGAGGCTTTTCTAAATACGCTAAATACAAAATTAGGTAGTAGTACCTTACTCAAATTAAAGGCAGCAGTTGGGAACACGGGTTTTTTACGTGTATTATTGCCTTTTTTATTCAGCAAACCATTGAATTTAGTTGCACCTCTATCCTATTCCCGATTTCAAAGCGATCGTACAACGATAAAATCATGTTTTTACGAAAATAAACCGGGTTTCCTGAGTCCGATCGAGAATAGTGCAAAGTGTCGGTTAAAGGCAATTTCTTATTTAGTCTTAAAGGCTTGCATCATTTTGATGATGATTTTCGCAACAGGGAGAAGAGTAAAAAAAATTGAACAAATCACTCAACTCTTGAAGAAAATATGGTTATGGGTTGTAGAAGCTTGTAAATTGATATTGCCTGAAGTTGTTTTACAAAAACAAGTCAAAACCAGGGATAAAAAAGCTTTCTACAATAACCTGCTGTTTCACTAACCAATTTGCCATCCCGGCAAGTAAATATTTTCAATAATGAAGATAAGGTTCAAATCAAACTTGTACGAATTGGCGATCGCGATTGTGAGTTCATGTGTAGGAAAGTAGTTTCTATCTACGATACGCGAATCAAGCAAAAATTAGCTCGGGCTTATCAAGTCAAATTGCTATTGGAGGGCAAAAAGCAATTAATTACATGACTAATAACAAGCAAACTGTCTTATTAATGGCAATTAATACAGTTGATGCATTCATTATAAGTCACCAAATTTTTGTTCGGATGCTCCTTTAACAACAATGAAACTGACGCATAATTATCTTTCTTCGCAAATAACCGTTTAGAGGCTTTTAGTTAATTCAAGACAACCAACACCATGAATCAAGACGCAATAGGCATTAGTGGCAATTTAGATAAGACAATACATACCGAACAATTCGATCGAGTAGTTGAGGCAATTCTAGCGGGGAAGTATTCTTGGGCTTGTGTTTTGATGCTTCGTTTTGCTGGTTACAATCCTCTACATTACATCCCCTACCGCACTTACAACAGATTGATTAAAGAACATTCTCCGAAAAAATCAAAACCGCAACATAATGAAAATATCAAAATAGCCAAGCAAACTCCTAACAAAAGAAAAGATAGCAATATGTCGCCAAGTTGTTTAAATAAAATTAAAGACTTAGCTTATCTGGAAGTAGTTGGCAAACAGAAAACAGAAGTTCGTGGCGGCGCGAATCTTGACAGATGGCTTGAAACTCAAGTTCGCGAGTATCGATCGATGAAGTCCGATTTCAAGCCCGAAGAAAAGCGAGACTTTTCCTTTAACTTTTGTGAGTTTAATTAAAAACTCAATCCGCACGCTGAGAATATTTTTTCAGCATTCCTAAGCGTTATCTATAGCCTGTCATGATTATCCTATGACAGGTTTTACTATTATCTATTAGATACGAATAGAAGCGATCGGTTTTACTTCATAAAATCTTTAGAACTTGAATTATTTTTTTTGTAGGGTTCTATATTATAGCACTCTTCTTTTCAAATTCAAACAATAAATATCAAGATATTAATTGTAGTTAGGACTTACGCAATAAACATATAGGACTGTGTTTTGATTTCTAAATAACTCGTAGAGGCTAGTACCACACGGCTTAAATAGCGTACCCCTAATTTTAATGTGAGGAAGTCAAGTCGGGTTTTTAGAATACGTATCTGTAATACACTTACAAATTTTATAAAAACCCGACTTATATACCGGAGCCTCAAGTGTCAAATTGTGTCTATAAGTCCGGTTGTTATATGGGTACTGACTTACGCCCGTCTGTACTAGTAGTCTGTCCCATTAATTTTAAAGGGTTTGTAGTTGGGAATGCGCGTCCTTAAGCCCATTGATATGAGGAAGACAGCCCTTACTACGAACCTTTATTACCCATCAAAATTAATGTGGCTCCGTACTAGTAGTTCATTTTATTAGTTTTGATAGGTTTGTAGTAAGGGCTTAGGTTCCCTAAATCCGGAGCGAAGACAGCGCTTACTACGAACCTTTTTACCCGTCAAAACTTTTGAAAAGGACTACTAATAGTCCGCTACATTAATTTTAAGGGTTGGAAGTAGTGCGTTAACGGAGTGTGTCCGGTAGGATATGCGTCTTGCGATCTTGCTACAACCAGCGAGCAAGATGCGAACACTACGAATATATTTCCCGCTTTCGTTAACGTGCTGGAATATTTGCGATCGCTATAAGTGGGTATGCCTTCATTATTTGTGTCATTGCTCAGGAGGGGCGTTAGCGCAGCGTCTCCCCCAGGGAGATAGCAATCCCAACACTTGCGATGAGCCGCAGCTCCGGTGAATGCTTCGTTTCACTCGCAATGACAAATGTACAATTAATTTTGTCTAAGTACTTACACAATCAATTTATTACTACCATCCAAGGAGATATACTTAAAAGTTATTTTGATATATATATTTTTTGTAAATAACTAGTTTTTCGTAGATATTGATTCATAATTACTTTGAAATAAATATGCCATTTTGGCAAATAATATCCTTTTTTATACACTAAATTATAAATAGCAACAATAAAAGTGGTTAAAAATAAGTCTAAATGAGGTGAAAACAATGATGAATTTTTAAATTAAAACAAATTAATTTGATTGAGCAGGCAATCAAATATCGGGGCAGATAACTTATTGGCTGATATCTATGGTTTACAGTTACTATGGTGGTTCTTTTTCCAAGGAAGCTGAAGCGAATTTAGAGCGGCGAATTTCCCCAATCTAATTTAATTATGCTTTTACCTCCCCCGGCAAAGCATGAAAGCTATTACAAAACTTCCTTAAACTAAAGCGAAAAAGTTTTAAAACTTATTAGCTTGGCGGAAAATGAAT
Organism: Rivularia sp. (in: cyanobacteria); assembly: GCA_965234645.1. Lineage (GTDB taxonomy): Bacteria > Cyanobacteriota > Cyanobacteriia > Cyanobacteriales > Nostocaceae > Rivularia. The sequence goes on from OZ248344.1 coordinate 4,511,243, forward strand.
ACGTAACAATTGAAACATTTTTATCAATCAAAAGATTTATGTCTATATCCTTAATTTAAGTGAGAAATCGCACGTGAGCTTTAGTTATGAGGGTGAACGGTGATTATAGCAATCCTACTTTTGGTGGATTATTTCTCCTGAAATATACTGATAATTTATACTCTCAATTACTGGAAGCTAAAAATAACTAGCTTCCAGTTTTTTTTCGGTATTATCGACTTAGGCGCTATGCCGGGTATATTCGCGACAGCGCTGCACGTTAAGATAAAGGTTATCAAGCAAGAGAAATATCTATACGTTTTTTTACATCTCCTGCCAATACCTAATTTTCTTTAACAATTAAACCGGATTTCTATATATATTTCAGTATTTTCTACAATTAATATTCTTTTAATTTGAGATACAAACTTGAGAGAAGCTATTTTTATAACAGCTATTAATTAATTTATTCAGAAAAACTTGATAAAATGAAGCATCTGATACAGGATGAGCCGCGATTATAAGGCAGTATGTTTACTTTGAGTTCGAGCATTTAGTAAAATTCAAATATTGGCACTAATAACAAAATTTATGTGTCAAAGTAATTTTACTTAATTTTGAACACAAGTCTTCTATATTGCTAAATTATATGAGGTTATTACTTAAAGCATCTATATAAAATTTTATAGTTATTATAAAACTCAAAACTATATGTCGTCATTTATTATTATAAAAATTACTTATGAATAACCCTTTAAAACTAGTTATGGAACCGGAAGAAATTGTTAACTATCTTAAAAGCGAAATCAAATTAAAAGAAATATGTATCCATATTTTATATCAAAGGCTAATTGAAAAAGCGGCTCAAGAAAAAGGCATAAACGTTACAACAGAAGAAATTGAGATTGAAGCAAACCGTCAACGAAGAGAAAAGCGTTTGGAAAAAGCTAGCGATACAGTTAGATGGCTCGAGCAACAAATGCTAGCTCCCTTAGATTGGGAAATGGGAATTCGCAGCCGTTTGCTGAGAAAAAAGTTAGCCGTTTCATTATTTGCAAAGGAAGCACAACATTTTTTTCTCCAAAATCGCTTAGAGTTTGAGCAAGTTGTGCTATATCAATTTGTTGTAAAGTATGAAAAATTAGCTCAAGAATTGTACTATCAGATTGAAGAATGTGAAATCAGCTTTTATCAGGCAGCTCGCCTTCATGATATTGATGAGAAACGTAGATATAAATGTGGATACGAAGGAACAGTTTACCGATGGGCTATCCTACCAGAAATTGCAAATCTTGTATTTAATGCGCCACTAAAACAATTGGTTGGTCCGATAAAAACCGAATATGGATATCATTTGTTTATAGTTGAAGATTATATACCCGCAGAACTAACACCCAAGCGATACGAAGAAATTCTTCATAATATGTTTCAACAATGGTTAGATACTGAAGTGGATTATATGTACTACAATTTTGAGCTTAGTACAACCTGAAGTAAGTGTAACCTATTGCGATCGGCGAGCAGTTATTTAAGTCTTGTTACTTTCTATTAATATATATTTTTAACAAAAGTTAATTAAGAACTGTATTTATTCGGCATTATCTTCAAAGTTAATTTTTGCCTTCGCATAACTTCTAAAATCCAGCCAATACGAGACTTAGTAAAGTCTAATCCTCATGATAATAAACTAGTTGATAATCGCGACGTAAGTGGTATTGCACTAAAATCGTTACGCAAGCAAATTGGTATTATGGATCGAGATAATTTCTTATTTGGCGGCACGGTGCGATAAAATATCAGTCTTGCTCACCCTGAAGCTTCTTTAGATGAAATTATTGAAGCAGCCTGTTTGGCTAGAGCGGATGAATTTATTGTACAATTACCGATGGGATAAGAAACTCAAATCGGTAAAGGTGGTGGAATGCTATCGGGAGGGCAACGTCAGCGTTTAGCGATCGCTCGTGCTTTAGTAGGTAATCCCAGGTTATTGATTTTTGATGAAGCTACTAGCAGTCTAGATGCTGAATCGGAAAGGATTATTCTGAATAATCTTAAGACTATTTTGAAAGAACCTACTAGCCTGATTATTGCCCATCGTCTTTCTACAGTACGCAATGCCGATTTAATCCTAGTTTTAGATAAAGGAATATTAATACAAAGCGGAACCCACGATGACTTTATCGTGAAAAAAAGACTCTCATGTATTAAAAACAGAAATCAAACAGGCTGGCGACAGCTTAGCGGGATTAGTAAATCAGCGATCGCAGTTGGGATTACTAAAAAAATCAATTGAAGTTGACACTTAGCGTTCAAGAACAACAAAACCGATCTCAGCAATTGCAAAAAATGACTCAAGTGGATCGAGCGCAGGAAATCTTGGATGCCAAACAGAGTAACTACAAGTTGCAGCAATATGAAAAACAGGCGCAACTCGAACAAGCAAAAAATATAATTAGTGCGAATCAAACCGCTTATGAACTGATTAAAACTCTCTTAGAGCAGGATAAAGCAGAAGTTCAACGGTATCGCCAACTGTTAAAAGAAGGAGTAGTTCCGTAAACAAAAATTGTTCAATTACAAAAAGTTATTTCACCCGATTAGACGGTTCGAGTAGTAAACAGAACTAAAATCTATATTTGGCATGAATGAAAGCTAAAACATAAAAATGAGTTCGCTAAAAATACAACCGCTTAATCAATAATACTAATTTAGAAAAACTAGAATTAGCTAAAGGTTGCATAAATACACTTTGAAATTTCGACTACAGTTTTATTTTATGTATATATGCGTTACATTTTATACATCTGCATTTTGATGGGGAAAAGATATGATGCAGCCTCAAAAATCTCATAAGCGATCGAATATATCTCTGGGGTATTTTGTGATGATAAGTATAGATATTAATCGATAAGATAAAACTTACCTTTCGGATTTTTATATAGATATATACACATTTAACTTTATAGCAGTGTTTTGATAATTTTCGCTAATTTACTGCTTATGGCAGATGTAAATTACAAAAAATATGAATTGCTATTAATTCCCTATATCTTTACTTTTGATAGTTGTCAATATTCTAAAAATTAATCCTATTATTTTATTTGACCAGAGTATAATAAACATTATTCTAGTCTATTAATTCTAAAAATTAGTTATAGATATTTGTCTAATTTATTGTCTATTGTTTTTATAATTCAAATAATGAGTTAGCGAAGCCTGCCACTTAGTTTTCGGTAAAAAATTGCTGTATTTTAAAGTTTTTGTGAAGATGCTGTGTTTTTTTTGTGATGACTGCTTTGTTTAATGATAAACTCTTGACATAGGGTTTAATAATTTATTAAAAGTATTTTGGTTTCATAAAAGGTGCGAAAAACTACTATTAACTGAAAAAACTGTTTTTTACGCAGTTCGCTAATGATAGTAGGTCATGAAACATATAATCCCTATTGACAGGCTTTAGTAAAGACTCATTTTCCTTAATCTATGGATGGCGCATATTTATGATTTAAAATCGTAAATATTTATAAACTTTATCGTCATAGAATTAAATAAAATGCTTTGCGGTATAAAATGTATAACATTCAGCAACAGGTAAATCGCTTACATCTTTAGCATTTTTGTTCTGGCTAACCGTATTTTTAGTTCGGTAGAAGTAGAGTAAAAATATGAATGTAATTTCACAGTTATTTGCAAACCTGCTGTCTTTTTCAAGAGTCAGAAACAATGGCTGTAAATGCCTGAAATAGCTTGGTGGCAATCTATAGCTGATTACGATCGTAACTAACAACCATCGAGCAAATACTACTTCTTCTTAATGGCTTTTTGGCTATTTGATAAATATTCCTTAACCAAAGTTAAGTTTTATTCGTAACCCTGAAAATTAACTTAGTCTGTGAAAAATAGATATCTTCAGGAGTTTACAGATTGGTATAGAAAAGAATTTGAGCAAATTATCAAATAGTGCATAAACGAAAAAAATAGTACCCATAATATTTATGTAGGGGAGGTTGAAATGGTTAAGATTGCTAAATTTAATATGAAGAAAAGCTGGGAAAGTAAGAGTTAAGAGCCTTCTTGTAAAAAGCTAACTTAACAGCTTTTAATAATTACAAGCTTTTTTTTTGGTTAAATTATAAAAGAAAAAGTTCTGAGGATAAAGTTTAACAATAAAGATAGTCAGCCGAAGCAGAAATCCAGCAATTTCCATGCATTACGCAAAATTATTTCATCTGCCAATTTATTACTTATAACAAGGAGATTTATTTGAGGAAAAAAGTTTATGATACTCCATAGTAACAACCCAAGGATAATTCCCCTAGACTTTTGCACGGCTAGGGGAAAAGCTCCTTTCGGTTAGTTGCACGTTGCAGACAAACTAGCTAGTAAGGCTAATTAATCAAAGCTGTAGAACCTTGGCGGGGCTTTAACCTACAGCAATGCGCGATCGTTAACGGCAATCTATAAAAATTATGTCACATCAATTTGGTTTCGTACAACTTTTTGCGGGATATAATTCCGCGCAATGCTTACTACTAAGTATTTTTAGGGTAAAAAAGCGGATAAATATCTTACCAGCCGCTTCGTTGTTAAGACGTTTTTGGCAATTTGAAATGATGTTGCTGGCGGGTTTGAATAAGTTCAATGCTCAAATCAGTCTAAAATTAGAGTTTTTTAAGCACAATTTGCTGTATTGGAATGCTTTAGCGCGTATTACTCTATTTTATGAATGGTATCAACCTTTAACTGGTAGATTCAAAATGCTAAGGAGTGAGTATATTCGGCGACTAAAGAAAATGTTGGCTTCGTTTAGCAGCAATTGGGATCTGCAACCAAATAAATCGCTTAGTATCTCCATCAGTCATTTAAATTCTTACAGACTCACAATTAAAGCAATAGAGGTATAGGAATAATGCAAAATGTATTATCCCAAAAGCTGTGCCTCGAAATCATCGCGACTTTGGATGCAAGCCTTACGGAGCAGGATATACAAGGCTGCTTGAAGGATGTAAAAATAATCGAACCAAAAGCCGCAAAACTATTTAGGCGATCGCCTGAAGCCAAACCTGGTATTTATATTGTGCTTGCGGGTAAAGCTAGACTTTTGGATGGTGCGGATAATTTAATCGCAACTGTTGAAAGCGGTGCATCCTTTGGCGAGCAGAGTTTATTCGGCGAAGAGAATTTTATTAACTTGGCTGCAAGGGCTTCAACTTCCTTAAAACTTTGTTTTATAAACGGTGAAGCGTTATATAGCTTAATGGAAAAGCATCCTCAAATTCGCGATCGCCTTTACAGACGTGCGGAATTTTGGGATGTCTTGCTGTTGTGTCGTCAGAATTCTCAAATCTCGCGCAGTAGCTCTAATGAGGAAATATTCAAAGCTCTATGTTTATTTGAGCGGTATCGTATTGTGCCTGGGGAAAGCACTCTTGAGGTATTTAAGGATAATCAATTACTGCTGTTGCGACAAGGGGAACTAAAAAATGACGCAAATCTGATGACTCCAGGGAATATCTATACAGATATTGATGGGAAATGGGAAGTAACTCAACCAACTATTGCCTATAGTCTCAAGAGTTTTAAGTTGCAATTAGCTCTTGAAGAGTGGAATGAGTTAGTAAGGTGGATTAACCCATCAGAGCAAATCTCTCCCCGTGAAATTCGCTTTAAAAACAAGACTAATAAGATATTCCCTCAAACCGAGCGGCATTCGAGCGATCGCAAAATTATTCCATTCCCTTCCCCCTCAGTTCAAAAGCAAAAAACAAAACCTTACTTCCCCAGCCCTAAAACCAAGGCTAAGCATATTTGGGAACGTCTGAGCAAGCAATATCCTTTTTATGCTCAACAAAGCGCTTCCGATTGCGGCTGTGCTTGTTTGGTAATGATTGCCAGACATTGGGGTAAAAGGTTGGCTGTGAATCGGGTACGGGATATCGCTAATGTCAGCCGCAGTGGTGCATCTTTGCGGAGTCTGGCAGCAGCAGCAGAAAGTATCGGCTTTGCCAGCAAACCCGTAAAAGCTAGCTTTGATAAGTTGAGGGAACAGTCTTTACCAGCAATCGTTCATTGGGAAGGCAAACATTACATCGTTGTCTATGAGATCGATAAAAAGCACGTCATAGTTTGCGATCCTGCGATCGGACAGCGTAAAATTCCTCATGCCGAGTTTAAAGAAAAGTGGACTGGTTATGCATTGCTGTTGCAACCGACACTCGGTCTAAAAGAAACGAAAGAAGAGACAGGAAGCGTTTGGAGATTTTATGAATTAATTAAACCCCACTCCAAGGTACTCTTTGAAGTATTCATGGCTTCGATATTGCTGCAAGTATTTGGTTTGATAACGCCGCTATTTACGCAGATATTATTAGACAAAGTAATTGTCCAAGGTAGTATATCTACTCTAAATGCCATCGGTTTGGGGTTATTAATCTTCGGTTTCTTCAGTATCGCGGTTAGTGCGGTGCGATCGTATTTGCTATATCACACCGCCAACCGGATTAGCGTTGCTATGCTCGTAGGGTTTCTCAAACATACTTTTAGCTTGCCTCTGTCTTACTTTGAGTCGCGTTACGTCGGCGATATAACTTCCCGAATTCAAGAAAATAGCAAGATTCAGAGTTTTCTGACTGGCGAAACACTTTCAATAGTTCTCGATTTAATTACGATAGTTGTTTATTTAGCCGTGATGTTTTGGTACAACTGGCAGCTAACACTGTTAGTACTTTTGATAGTGCCGCCATTTTTTATCTTGGCATTTGCAAGTACCAGCATTCTCCGCAAAATGTCGAGAGAGATTTTTAACGCTAGTGCCGAACAAAATAGCTATTTAATTCAATCGCTGACGGGTATTCGTTCGGTGCGCTCGATGGCGATCGAACATACAGTACGTTGGAAATGGGAGGAATTGTTAAATAATGTCATTAAAAAAAGCTTTAGAGCGCAGATAATCGGTACTCGCTTGCAGATTATTAGCGGCAGCATCGATACCATCAGCAGTACGGCATTGTTGTGGTTTGGCGCGTATTTGGTAATTGATAACCAACTCACCATCGGACAATTAATTGCCTTCAATATGTTGAAAGGCAATGTTATCAGTCCTTTCAAGCGACTTTCGGGAGTATGGAATCAATTCCAGGAAATTATAATTTCTACCGAACGCATTAACGATGTCTTAGAAGCCGAACCGGAAGAAAATTTACTCGCATCCCCCCGCAGACATATATCTAAACTTGGCGGACATATTCGCTTTGATAATGTCACATTCCGCTATCATCCAGAAAGCGAAATTAACGTTTTAGAAAATCTCAGCTTTGAAATTCTACCAGAGCAAACGATCGCAGTAGTAGGGCGGAGCGGTTCGGGAAAAACTACCCTGTCAAAACTGATGTTGGGTTTATACCCTCCGACGGATGGCAAGGTTTTGATTGATGGTCAAGATGTATCTAAAGTTTCCTTAAAATCTCTGCGTCGCCAAACTGGTGTAGTAGATCAAAATACTTTCTTATTTGGCGGCACTATCCGCGAAAACATCAGTGTTGCTCATCCAGAAGCTGCTTTAGAAGAAATCGTCGAAGCGGCGCGTTTGGCTGGAGCCGATGAATTTATCCAGCAATTACCGATGGGTTACGAAAATGAAATCGGTGAAGCTGGCGGAATGTTATCTGGAGGACAGCGCCAACGCTTAGTAATTGCCCGTGCTTTGTTGGGTAATCCTCAATTATTAATTTTCGACGAAGCAACCAGTAGTTTGGATGCTGAAACCGAACGTATAATTCAAAACAATTTAAAAACAATTCTCAAAGGACGCACTAGTTTAATCATCGCTCACCGTCTCTCTACAGTACGCAATGCCGATTTAATTTTAGTTTTGGATAAAGGCATATTGATAGAAAGCGGTACTCACGACGAATTAATCGCTCAAAAAGGTCATTATTACTATTTGAACCAGCAGCAATTAGCAAATGTGGGATAGATGTGGGAAGGGGATGGGGAGAGGGGGAGATGGGGAGATGGGGAGAATTTATAATCCAAAATCTAAAATCTAAAATCTAAAATTCCTAACTCTTAACTGATAATTGATAATTGGTAACTGATTATGCCGCACGTACATCACAATTTATCATCTCTGGCTAGAAAGGATGAATATCAAATTTATACTCCGCCTCCCTATGAGGAATTTACGGAGCAACAATCCGAGGCAGAGGTTGTAGATGATTCCGAAAAACTGCATTACGGTACGGAGAAATTACTCGATGCTTTACCAAAAGTTTGGAGCCGTTCTTTAATCTATGTTTTTGTTGGCTTTCTTGCTGTTGCAATACCTTGGTCGATGGTATCTACTGTTGATGAAACTGGTAGCGCTAGAGGAAGAATAGAACCGTTAGGATCGATTCGCAAATTAGACAGCATAACTGGCGGTAGTGTAACTGCTGTGAAGGTAAAGGAAGGAGACAAAGTAAGAGCCGGACAAATTCTTTTAGAACTAGATAACGATACAGTTAAGTCTGAGTTAGAAAGGACAAAAGAAAAGTTGGCGGGGTTAGAAAATCAGGTATCGCAATTAGAACTGCTTAAAAAACAAATAGAGTTGACAGCTAACACTCAAGAGCAACAAAACCTGTCTCAAGCTGAAGAAAAAAAAGCCCAGGTTAATCAAGCGATTCAGAATCTAAATGCTAAACAAAGTACTTATAATTTACAAAAGTTAGAGAAACAAGCATTAGTCAATCAAGCCAAGCAGCAGATTGAAACAACTCTTAACGAACGCCAATCGGCGCAGGCTCGTTTAGATATAGACAAAAACCAAGTCGGGCGCTATAGCAAACTTTTAGCAGATGGTGCAGTGTCTGCTGCCCAAATTGATGGACTCAAAAAAGAACAACAAGAAAGCAAACGAATTTACCAGAAAACTGAGTCGGACATTAAGCAAGCTCAATTAGGTTTAGTTGAAGAAACAAATCGCTATCAGGCAACAACGAATCAGTTGAAATCTGACATTGAACAAGCCAAACTGCAACTAGCCGAACAAAATAGCAGTTATCAAAGTACGGTAAATGCTGGAAAACTCGCTCTGTTAAAGACAAGCGAGCAAATTAAAGACTTGCAAAGACAGATAAACTTAAACAAATCGGAAATCGCTCAAACTCGAAGTGAGATAACCTCTCTAAACATTCAGATCAAACAGCGAACAGTGCGATCGCCAATTGATGGCATAGTTTTTGAGTTACCCGTAACTAAGCCCGGAGAAGTGTTACAACCCGGACAAAGAATCGCCAGAATCGCACCCAAAGATAGCGGTTTCATTCTCAAAGCTACGATGCCAGTCAAAGAAACTGGTTTCTTGAAAACGGGAATGCCGGTAAAAGTCAAGTTTGATGCTTATCCTTTCCAAGAATATGGAATTGTACCGGGGAAAGTTAGCTGGATTTCTCCAGACTCGAAAGTTGAATCAACAAACCAAGGTGGTGCTGAAACTTATGAATTAAGAATCGCGCTTGATAAGCCGTATATCGAAAATGGATCTCGACGTATTCCCTTAACCCCAGGGCAGACAGCACAGGCTGAAGTAATTGTTCGTCAGCGTCGTGCGATCGATCTTCTTTTAGATCCATTTAAGAAAATGCAAAAAGGAGGATTGGAACTTTAAACAGTGAGCAGTGAACAGTAAGCAGTGAACAGTAAAAATTAACTCCTAACTATTCTTAATGCCCAATTACCAATTACCAATAACTAACTATGTCAAACGTTTTATCTATATCACCTATAGAGGTTATTCATTACCTGAAAATGTCTTGTCAAATTCCTAGTGTTATCGAAGGAATCGCGACTCGAAAAATTATCGCCGATATTGCCTCAAAAGAAGGTATTACCGTTGAGGAGGAAGAGTTACAGCAGGAAGGAGACAGGTTGAGATTCGCTAAAAAACTTGTCAAAGCGGCAGACACTTTCGCTTGGTTGAAAGCTCATCATCTTTCTATTGATGAGTTTGAAGAATTAGTCTATAAAACCGTTCTTTCTAAAAAGCTGGCACATCATCTATTTAGCGATCGCGTCGAATCCTTCTTTTATCAAAATCAACTCGATTTTGTGAAAGCCGTCACCTATGAAGTCGTTTTCGATGATTATGACTTGGCTTTAGAACTGTTTTACGCCTTGCAAGAAAATGAAATTAGCTTCGCAGAAATTGCTCGCGAGTATATCTCAAATCCACAATTGCGTCGTGCTGGTGGATATCAAGGAATTCGACAGCGCAAAAATTTTCGTCCAGAAATTGCGAGTAGTGTATTTGTTGCTACTCCGCCGGAAATTATTAAGCCGATCGTGACTCCTAAAGGTATTTATCTGATTTGGGTTGAAGAAATTATTCAACCTCAATTAAACGAGCAGTTACGGGAGCAGATAATTACAGATTTATTCAATGGTTGGTTAAAACAACAAATCTATCAAATGCAGATTATAACTTCATTCGATGGCAACGTTGAAAATCAATCATCACCAGATTTATTGAAACAGGCGTAAGGAGGTATAAGCATTCGGTAATAATTATTTTTTCGTTATTGAGGCTCTAACAATAATTGCAAATAAATAATTAAACAATAGGGTTTGTTTATGATATTTGTTGATTAAAATACAATTTTTTCTTGTTTATACCGGGTGTAAAAAGTATATTTTGTCCGATATTTTGCCGTTTGTAACATTAACTTTATTTGATAAATAAACAAAGTCTTTAAATAGCTCAATAGACTAATAACAGTTTTGTATTTACATTTTTTTATGTTAAAAAGGTTGACTTTTAATAATGATAAATATATAGTTGTAAATGTAAGCAGCAGAAAAGAAAGCTTACACAAATTCCCAGAAAAACACAAATAAATTCCCAGGAGAATCTCATGAATATTTTTGACTTAAACCACATCGAAACAGTTGAAGGAACAGAGATTGTAGGTGGACATGATAAAGGTGGTAAAGGTGGTCGTGGCTTTGACTTCTTTAAATATATAGACATCAATGAGTATGTCGAAATTTATGTCGATAAATACTTTTTTTCTGAGGCAAACATAAAGGACAATGCGGCTGATGCTGAAGCTATAGCAGAAGGTGCAGGTGCAAACACTTTGTCCGAAACTCTTACCTATAGTTTTGCTGACGTAAACGGAAGTAATGCTGCATCTGGATCGAAATCTGCTTACTCTGTATAATTTTCGTCTAATTGCTATAACCTGTTTATAGAAGAAAATTTATCAAGTATCTTCATGTGGATAAAAACGATTTGATCTCTTAATAAATATTTCTTCTAAAAGGTTATTGTAAAAATCGCCGAAAGTTATTTGCAACTTTCGGCGATTTCTTGAGACATATATAAAAATAAGATGGTGGGTGCATTCTTAGCAAAAAAAATACTGAATCAAAATTAAAAGGAAGATTTCATGCCGCCTTGTAACTTAAGTGAATTCAAATTCACTGAGAAACCCGATCGAGTCAATTCTGATAGTGGAATTTTTAATCCTGTAGATTCAGATATTAAGACATTGGAAGATGCCGATGAAATCATCGGTAATGACTATGTAGATAATGATTTGGTTTTCGGAGTTTTGATAGATGTTGCAGCCGAAAACTTAAATGATATTGCATCTGAGAATCTTAGTATAGAAGCTAATATTGATGTCAATGGAATTGATAATCATCAAAGTATTAGTACAAACGAAGGACACGATTTAGTAAACGGCACTGCAATAGCAGAAATTGCTGTCGTTGCCCAAACATTATCTCAAGTTATTACTTACACCGAAGACTTAGATACTAGTGCGATCGCCAAAACTTTTGCCAACATTGATATCAACGTTATTGCCAATGGCATTAATAATTCTGGCGAGTTGACTACTGGTACGGGTAATGACAATATTTATGGTGAAGTTATTGGTTCTGTTGCAGCAATTGCCACAGCTACAGCAGATGCCACAGCCATTGTCGAATATATACCTGAAGCTCCTGTTGATGAAATCACAGCTTTCGCGGGAGCAATCGCTCAAAGTTTGGTTAATGCAACTATTACTGCCACAGGTATTAAGAATGTTGGAGGCAGAATTGATACTGAATCGGGTGCAGATAATATTAGTGCTATTGCCTTTTCTGATTCTGCGACTTATGCAAAAACTTTCACCGATAGTTACAGTAGTGGCACTCACCATAACCTAGCTTTAGCCGAAGCTGTTGCCGAAGCTGTTGCTACAGCTCGAGACAAAGCGATCGCCATTGATAATACTAGAGGTAGTATTCAAACAGGTAAAGGGCGCGATACTATTACAGCGATTGCTTACGCTACTGATAAGGCGATCGCTATTGAAAACACGACCGGCATAATTGAGACAGGTAAAGGAGCCGATAACATAGAAGCTTATGCTACCGGACTCGATTCTTATGGTATTTTCGGCGGTACGATTGACATGGGTAGGGGACGCGATCGCGTAGAAGCCTCCAGCTTTGGTGGTGGCGTGAATATAAACATGGGTGAGGGAAGAGACTTTGTTGCAGGCTTCGGTGACGCTACAGTAAATGGTGGAAATGATTTTGATATTCTCAGCTTTGACTCTTACACCATAGAAGACTTTAATATTAGTTTAGGCGCTAGTAATAACAATCAGGTTAGTTTTGAGCGCGATGGCATTATGATGACTACTACCAAATTTGAACAATTCAATTTTGCGAATGGAAGTTTAACTTTAAGTTATGACGATTTGCTCGCCTAGTCAAGCAACAGAGTAGATACACCCATTTATAGTTGTACTTTACGTTTTTGCACGTCGTCTTGACACTATACCAACAATTCCACTAGCTAACAATAAAGCTAAAGTACTTGAAGGTTCAGGTACTTTCACTTCTGCTCTATTTCGCTTTACTTCTACCAAGGCTACAGTTGTTTCATCAGCAAAATATCTTTCCAAGGAACCTTCAATAGATACCGCCAGAAATTCTTGTAAGCCGCCAAAACCAGGTGCGCCAAATGTTTCACTTAAAAACACATTATCGCTTTTTTGTAAAGCAACAAAATCATCATCTCCTTCGGTAGCGATATTTCCTACAAGATCGAAGAATTCTAAAACATCATTGTTTTGCGCGTCTACAAGTGCAAAAGATATATCCCCACTAGCTCTTGCACTCTCTTTTGGAGGATTGTCTATTGATGTAGCAAGCTCTAAATTGCTGATAAAGTCGAAAGAAAAATTTGTATTTGCGTCTATATCGAAATTACCGATAACTGAAGCTTCACTTTCTGCAATTCCTAAATAATCTTGACTTTCACCTAAAGTTTTACTTAAAGATGAATTGAATGCTACTGCTGGCTCAATTAAAAAAATTGCTTCTGCTTGAGCTATTGCTTGTACCATGCTCCCTTCTGTGATGCTTAAAGTATCTATATCAACTGCAACGTTTGATGGGCTTTGACTGAATTCTGAAAATAATACTTCTCCCTGAGAATAAGCAAAGGTAGCAGCTCTACTAGGTGAAATAGATACTACGGAACTAGCTAAAATTGGTGTTGTAACTACTAAAAGTTTCTTGAGTAATCCGAAGTATTTATTCATGCTATTTTGTGATGATTTGCCGGATTTAATTGCGCTAATTTGCACAATTTAGAATCTCATGCTATTGATTCAAGCTGAAAAAGGCTATGTTACTTAGGCACGCTAGTAAAATAATTTACTAAAATATTACGTAGCAACGGATTTTTGAATCAAATTAACTAAAGATTGTGACTGGCTTATTAAGTGACAATACTTAGGATACAATATAATTTATTTTACTAAAATAAAGTATTCGTAAATACAATATAAAGATTCATCTAATATTCCGGACGATATTTGAGGAAAGCAGATTGTTCTCAATTAATTTTTGATAATCTCCCGATCGCTGTTTAAAGGGCGAATATAATTCGCTACTACACAAAGCAAAGTCCCTCCGGGTTCGCTAGTTTGGGGGACCCAAACCGACACCCCTTTCCTTGACTCACCACCTGCGTGGACTAATAAAATCAACCCGCGTAGGTGGAAAATGAGCGGTGTAGTAGCGGTAATAAAGCGCCGAATACTTTTAATTGGGAATCCATCGATATTCTATATTTGGCTGTCCGTTGATTTTGCTTATTGACAGTTTACCCGGTTTAAAATCATGCTTTTCGTAAAACAAGCAAGCTTTTGTATTACTTTGTAATGTTGTCAGCGTCAATCCTTGGGGAGAAATCACTTTCGCTTTATTTAACAGAGCTTTACCAATACCTCTATTTTGGTAATTTGAATCTACGAAAAGCTGATTTAATTCTTTTTCTTCCTCCATCACCACCATAAATCCTGCAATAGAGCTTTCAACAGCAACCCAAATATTCGCCCTTACCATCACATCTTGAAAACGCGCTTTCCACGATGGATATGAGTGTGGATGTTTAATTTGAGTAAATGTTTGATGCCAAGTATTCCACCACAGCTTTACAACTTGTTCTATATCCGAAGGTTTATAAGGTCGAATTGTCTGCATTGTGGAGTAGGCTTAGATTTGCAGCTATTTTGAAAATTGCGATCGCTATTTCATCAAAATTGCATAACGGCTATTAGGAATAATTGTACTACTTAAGTGATTCTATCCGAAGTATTACCTACAACTGAACCTTAGAACGAGAAATTCTAGATTAATTATTGATATTCTATAAATGTAAGGAAAAGAGCAACAGCGCTGGATGGGGGTTATGCCGCAGTGACCCATTATCGAATACCGAAGAAGAACGATCGGCAGGTATTCGGACAGTGTTAAATAATTTAATCACGTTGGACGTTTGTAGAGTTTTTATCGTTTCCTCTGCTTCGTCGCCATCGAGGGGAGGCGCAACCCTCCATCAGAGCGGTCTTAGATGGCGAACGTCCGATACTGGTTGCTCATACTATTTCCAAATGCAATTATACATCAAAGTAACTGCGCGATCGCTATTAATTAAATAGTGAACGTTAGATAGTTACTTAAATCAAAAAAATAATTACCACTTAATGCTGTCTGTGAGCTTTGGATAATCTGTTTATCCAAGGCTTTTTACTTTTTTAACCGTGTTTTTACTTAATAAAATTCATGATATTTTTTGTATACACAAGTTACCAATGTATCGATCGAATATTTCTACGAGTATATAACTATTGTTTGACAATTTTAATGAAATTATGTTATTTAATACGCATAATTACTGGGTTAAATCCTTGAATTATTTTTTTATAATACACTAAATTGATTTTCAACAGTTTTAATAATTTCTCTCAGTACAGAAAAAACCCTGAGTTAAAGCTTTTACGAAGTATCAAATTATTCCTTGCACTTCTCATAAATTTCAATTATCACTGAAAAGTAAGGACATTTTTTATACATTTTACATTGCAAGGAATAAATCGATGAAAGTATTTAACAAGTTAGCGATGCTTGGCGCTGGTATTGCTATAGGTTTTGGTGCAATGCAACCCGTTGCACAAGCGGCTAGTTTCAGTGAGATAATCGATATAGATTCAAAACAGAATACTACTAGCAATCCAATTTCCTTGATGTTGTCAGCAGGAACTTATTCGGTTGATTACATCGGAATAAATGATGGTGGTGTTTATAGTGGTTGGAATGCTTGGGAAGGAAAAGTTGAAAAATGCAATAGTAATGGAGAAAACTGTCGCAGAGGCTGGAAGAATCGCTACGGTATATCTTTCGACGGTGTTAGCAATCTATATACCAGCGGTAAGAATTATGCAACTGTCTCGCAAGCAATGCTAAATGCTGTAAATACGTCTTTCACTCTCGCATCCGACACTACGGTGAACTTCTTTATCAATGACAAGTTTTACGACGATAATATCCAGGGTGTATCTCTAAGATTATCCTCGACATCCATCTCGCAATCGGTTCCCGAACCCGCTTCTATGTTAGGTTTATTAGCTGTAGGTACTATTGGTGTATCTACCCTAAAACGTAAGAAGCAAGCAGTCTGATTGTCTTTGAAATAGGAGGATAGAGAGGGGGATGGGGAGATGGGGTAGAGGGGGTAGAAATTTCAACTCCTCACTCCTAACTCCTAACTCTTCACTCCTAACTCTTCACTCCTAATTCCTAACTCCTATAAATTCTTTGGCGCGATCGCACTTCCAACACTGCTATCCACTGCATGACAAATTTGTTTTTTATATATCCACACAAGTGCAGCAAGTACTACTAAAGAAACTCCTACCAATCCGTAAGTTGCACTCATGCCAAAGTTTTGTTTAACTGGTTGAGAAAGGATGGGAGAAAGGAACTGCCCTAAAAACATAAACGTGGTTAAACCTCCTAAAGCCCTTCCACGTAAAGCGTCTGGAACTTCATTTGCTGTCCAGACATTTAGATTTGGCATCATTAAACCTAACCCGATTCCAGTCGGAATTAGCACTAATAGTATCAGCCAGTAGCTGCTCGCGAACCCAATACCAACGTAGCCAAGCCCGATTAAACCAAAGGCGATCGCCAAAATTTTAATGAAACTAAAGCGCTTTTTAAACCTACCATAGTTCATCGAAGCAAAGGCACTGAAAAGGGTAGAAAAGGCGATCGCTAACCCAGCCTGAGTAGCCCCCGCGTTTGAAAGCTGCTGAAGATAAAAGGGCAAATGTACTGGAATCAGGTAAAATACAATTTGCTGCATACTGAACTATATATCAGCATCAGCAGTTTTACGGGAAGCTTTGCTGTAGGTACGGTTGTATCTGCGACGTTAGCATTAACACGCAATGGCTCGTATAGGGCAAACAAAATACCGGGTATCAATAGCCACGAAAATAGGTAGATTAAAAAAGGAAATCTCCAGTTAAGATCGGCAATGAATCCGCCCACTGATAGAAACACAACGCCGCCAAAGCCCATAAATGCAGCTTGCAAGCCCATAAAATTTGCTCGTGTGTCCCCTCGGTAATAGTCTGCAATCAGCGTCGTAGCACTAACCATCACCCCCGCTACTGCCAATCCTAGAAACGCTCTTCCAACGAGAATAGTAAAAACCGAATTCAGCAAAAAACCCGAACTGCCAGCAAAGCCATACAGAATTGCCGAACCCAACAGCAGGGGCTTGCGTCCAATTTTATCGACAAGTTGCCCAGCGATCGGCGAACCTATAACAATAAATAAAGCAGGTACTGTTAGTATGAGCCTTACCCAAAACTCCGAGTTGGCAACGTCTGAAAAGTGCGTTTGCATCGCGGGTAGAGAAGGTGCGATGGTGGCTCCTGACATCACCGTCAGCGTGCTGGCTAGCAAGAGGGTAATTTTGATCGGCAGTGAGTTGGGATTTTCAGCGCTCATAAAGTTACGTTAAAAGGTTGAGTATTTGAAGGTTAGTAGCAGGTAAATCTCTGCTCAGGGTTTCAAGTATAGTCGTAAGTGGCTAATTTATGTCTGAATGAAAGTTATACGGCATATGTTTGTATTGGATATAGTGAGGTGAATAATTGCGATCGACTGATGCGAAGTCGCGCTGAATAAAGAACTCATTGAAAGCTCGCCGAAAAAGTGCTTTGTTTTCTTTTTCTTTCAGGCGTTGTGCGTCATTGTTTGTATTAGACACTAATCTCCTCCTAATTTCGTTTTTCAGAAAATGCAGCATTTTGATTTCTAAACACTTAGAAATCGTATTATGAATAAAGTCTTATTGGCTTGTACGATCTTGCTTTTTATCAGTACGTTCTTGCTCTAAACGCGAAACTGGCTGGGGGAAACCCCTATAAAGCGTTTGAAATGGCGGGCAAGGTGGCTTTGATCTGTAAAACCGACTTGAGCGGCAATGGTTGCAATGGATAAATCTGAAGTCTTGAGCAACCGTTTTGCGCGATCGGTGCGGCATTTGAGCAAATATTGATGTGATGTTAATCCTGTAGATTGTTTGAACGTAATTTAACTTATGATTTTAGGATCGAGATACAGGCATATCAACTCGCTTGAATCCTGTAAACTGACTGATACCGGCACATTCGCAGGTGTTAAACATATATCTCCATCTTTAAAGCGATCGCACCGCAGACGACTATTTATTACTTGCTCTTTTACAACTGGAGCGCGATTCAGGTGAATTGTGATGAAGTGCTGTGAAAAACTATGCTCCGGGGTTTCAAAAGCAGTAGGATGTTGGTAATAATTAACTTTGATTCCATTCCAAGATGATTTTTGATGAGAAATTGGCACGCTCGGACTAATTTTTGCAATTGATTCGTCGCTAGCAGCATCAATAATTAAAGGCTTTTTTTTAGTCACGGCTTTCTACAGATAAGCTACTTTGATTTTATCAGCAAAGTACTTTTGCTAGTAACTATAATGAAGGTTATTGCAATTACATTAAAGTCATGACAGAGAAAATTTCAACTTTCCAGCAAGCATTAGAAGTTGTTGAAGCGCTTCAACCAGAAGAACAAGAAATACTCGTTGATATCGTAAGTAAACGCTTGAGCCAACAGCGACGCAATGAAATAATAAAGGAAGTTGCACAAGCTAAATCGGATTATGAACAAGGTAAGGTAAAACGCGGTTCTGTAGCCGATTTGATGTCGGAGTTGGATGGGTGAAAAATTTAGTTTGGAATGCTAAATTTGTTCGTAAATTCAAACGTCTAATAAAGAAAAATCCCCAATTACGCTCTCAAATTGAACAAGTATTACAAAAGCTCAGTGATGATGCTTTCGATCCCAGTTTGCGTACTCATAAATTAAAAGGTGATTTAGACGGTATTTAGTCAGGCTCGATAGACTACGATAATCGCATATTCGGTCAAAAATCCAGAGTCGGGAGAATAAGAAATACTTTTGTTAACTTTAGGTTCCCATGATGATGTTTATTAATTAAATAAGTAAGTTGGCACAAATAAACCGAACTAAGTAACAAAATGTAAATTGGGCTAAAAGCCTTACTCCTACTTTCTACTCCCTACTTTCTACTTTCTACTTTCTACTTTCTACTCCCTCCTCCCTACTTGCTACTCCCTACTTGCTACTTCCTACTCCTAACTCCCTACTCCCTCCTAACTTTTATTTAAAACCGCGCTTCATACATCACCCGAAATTCACCCGCTTCGTAATCGTAAACAAATCTTGCTGAAGAATTTTGGTTAATATCTTTCAATCCTGTTAAGGAAGGAAATACTTGCAACCTTGTTAACCCAATTGATTTACCCAAAGAATTTACGGGTTTTTGTGCTTGCCATAAGAATTCTTGGGTAATTTCGGTTTCTAAAGGTGCAACCAAATAATCTAGCACTAAAGATTGCAGTAATTCAGTTTCGTTTCCACTGGTAAGTTGTTGTTCGAGTTTTTGCAATGATGCGAAAGTGCGGTTTCCTAACAATGATAAAATTTCGCTGTTGCTGCGACTGGGAGTACTTGTTAATGCAACTGCGGGGTTATCAAGTATATCTCTTGTTTGTATCGCTACTTTACTATTGGCGTTGATGCAGCTGGAAACTTTATTTAATTGATTTTCAGAATCGGTTGTCAATGTTCCTAATTGAGTCGATCGGATATTTCTTTGATATCTTGTGCAAGCATCCCCATCAGATGCATTATTACCTAAAGATGCAAGTAATTCCTGTGCTTCACCTTTAACATTGATTCTGACATCGATTTGTTCGGGATTTTCTGCTGCAACTACATCATCTCGAATTTCGGAGTTTACTGCTTGCAAGCGGTCAAAGTTGGCAGCATCAACTACTGTAGTTTGTAATTCTACATCAAGTAGGGGATCTAGTAAACTGCGATTTGGTAAAAACGTCACTACTTGTTTGCGATCGCGTGTAATAAAGAATGAATTATCAAGTAGGGCTACACTACCTCGTTTGAGTTCAATTTCTCCATCTCCTCGTAGATTATTTAAACCGCCGTTAATTGTAAAGTCTCCCGCCATACGAAAATTAACTCGCGGTACATTTCGAGTAAACTTAAATCCTTTGCCTAAAGTTACTTTGAAATTGTCAAATGTGGGGTTGATGGGTAAATTTGGTTGTTGGGGTTGGTTTAATTGTTTCGATCGTGCAACTTCTCCGTTAGCTGCGTTTTTCAATTTCGCTTGTAATTCTTCGGTATTTTCCGCTTCTTCCTCTCGTTTCGGGATATCAACTTTCCCTTTTTGTAAAAGAATATCTCCGCTAATTACAGGATTTAATGCTGTACGGGAAACCTCTATATAAGAAGCGATTTCTCCGTTATATAAACCTTTTAATTTAATTTTTTGAGGTTCTATATTTTCAAAAAGTATATCTTCTGACTCTATATTTCTACTACCCAAAATTACCTTTAACGGTTGATTGCTTTGGGGTTGAAATATAGGTAAATTACCTACAATATTAAATGGACTTTCAGCTAAACTACCGGATATTCCCTCTACTTGAATAATCTCTTGTTGTAAATTAGCGTTACCAGCAGCAGTTAATTTAATATCGTTTTCTAACTGCTTAGTTCTAATTGTGGCATTTTGAATGTTAATTGCAGTTTGAGCCACCAATTCATTCAAGGCTCCTCGAATTGTATCGGCATTGGGATCTAATTCACCGTTAATCGCGATCGCAATTTCTCCATTTCCATTTACCCATTCGACTTGATTTTGCGTGAAAGCACCTAAAAGTTGTAAAGCTTGGTTATCGATTTTCGCTTGTACGGCAACGGTATTAGTTCGATTTGGCTGGAGGGGATAAGCAACCGTTGCGTCAACTTTAACAATTGAATTGGGAGTGGTGATAAGTCTACCGATGGAATCAACATAGTTGAAATTCCCGGCTAATTCTCCTAACGGTTGTTGGTTGATGGTACCGTTAACTAAGGAAAATGCACCTTGGGGAATATCGGGTTTGAATGCATTTCCTCCCAAATTTGCTTGTAAATTAAATTTACCACCGACATCAACGGGTAAATCTACAAACCTTTTGGCTAAATCTACGGGAAGATTTTGAATTTGCACAACTCCCGATGACTGCAATCTATCTAATTCTAATTTTCCATTAAGAGCAATTAAACCACCTTCCACATTTACTTGTGTTGGCTGTAATTGAATTATGCCATTTTCGTAACTTCCTCTAGCTACTACTTGATTAATATCTATAGCTTGATTTTGTTTGACTACAACACCTTCACCGGGATTATATGTCACATATTCGGATTGAGGTCGCCATTCCCAATCGTTACCTTGTACGAGAAAATTAACTTGGGGATTTGTCAGCTTTCCAGCAACGGCGACTTCGGCATCATATTTTCCTTGGATATCAAATTGAATGGTATTATCTTCTTGAGCTAAAACAGCTTGTTGTTGAATTCGTTTAACAACTTCTGCAAATAAGCGTAATTGTGCGAGGATGGGAGCTTCGGGTTTTCCTACGGGTTGAGTTGGTATGTCAGCAGCATCACCGTATACTGGATTTAATATACTATTAACTCCACCTTGCAAATCTTCTAAGTTAAATACGTTTACAGCAGCGAAGATATCTTGCACTCTTCCAGCATTCGCTACCAATCTACCGTTAATATCTTGAGATTTTAAATTATAGTTACCTTGCAAGGCATATTCAGTTTTACCGATTTGCAAAGTTGCAGCATCGATACGAGCAACATCACCATCATAAGAGAAATCAGCAGCGAATTCTTTGGCTTTGACAGCACCGATGGCAGGATTCTCGACGTTAATATTTCCAGCAGTTGCTAAATTGAAGAGGTTAACGTCAAGGTTTCCAGTTGCTTTACCATCTACAGTAGTACCGATGGTTTCTTCTACGACGGGAATAAGATTTAATAATGATAGGGAAGCGTTTTTCAAGTTGATATCTAAAACATCACCTTTTCTTACACCGCTAAGAAGAATCGGATTTTGGGTATTGATTCCTTGCTGTAAGTCGAAGAAGGTGGGAAGATAAGGTGATAAACAATCTTCTCGATTACAAGGTTGTAAATTAGCGGCGATGCGATCGCTTTTACCGCGTAAATCTATCTCGATGCTATTTCCTAAGTTTACGTCAACGGGACCTTGTAATAAAGGTTGAAAAGCAATTTTATCTAAAGCGAGATTTCTTAAGTTTAAATTTCCTGCTAATCTGACGTTACCGGGAGCAAAAGGTGCTGAAATTAAGTTTCTGCCGATAAGTCTACCGGAAAAATCTGCTCTACCTTTAACTTTTGGTATGCCTTCTTCATCCAACTGTCGCGCTATAGATTGTAAAGGAAGTTTTGATAAGTTGGAATTTACATCAACGTTTAAATCTGTGGCGACATTCCAAGAAGATATTCCATCGTCACCAGGTACAATAACAATTTGTCCTTTGGCGTTTAATTCTTGTTGCAGGGTGGTAACATAAGCTTGGTTAGCTTGAATTAAAATCGGATTTCCTGCTAATAGAGGTTTTACTTCTCCGCTTAAATTTAATTTAGCGGATAGTTGGGAAAGATCCGGACAAGATATATCAAAGCTGCGACACAATAAAGGAGTGTTGACGTTATTCGCGTTGATATTACTCGCGATTTTACCATTGTTAAGATTGGCGATCGCATTTACGGTACCTTTCGCGACTCCCAAATTTGCTTTAACATCAGCTATGACGTTATTAAAGTTGTTTGCGAGCAGTTGATTTATCTTACCAGTTACGTTTACCTGACTATTATTTACCGTCACGGGTAAAGGTGTATCTGGGATAAGTTGATTTAACGAAACACCATTCGCAGTTGCAAAAGCCTGTAAATTATTCGTTGCTAAATTACCGTTGGCATTAAAATTGATATTACCTCCACTGCCAGGTACTATTAATCTTCCATTCGCAGTAGCTCGGAAACTATTTAATTTTTCTAGGTTTTCTATAGATTCAAATTCCAGTAGCTGTTGTACTCTACCAGAAAGATTAACTTTGGTATTCGCAACGGTAACGGGTATTGGTAATTCCGGTAAAAACGGATTTGCGGGAACACTATTCGCGTTGACGTTAGCTTGTAATATACCTCGATTCAAATTACCGTCAACTCTCACGCTACCATTATTAACCGCTAAATTTAGATCGGCAGTACCATTTACCTTAGACAAGTCGAAATCATTGATAATATCTAAATTTCCAGCTAATCTGACATTACCTCTTCGTAAAGTAACTGGTTGATTTAATTGATTTAATCTATATTGCTTTATCTGCTCTGTTGATAATAAAGATGTGACGGGAAAAGAATTTGCATTCGCTACCAAATTCCAATTATTCGTTGCAAAATTCCCATTACCGTTGAAATTAACCCTACCATTTCCCTTAACTTCCGGTAAAATCAAATTTCCGTTAACAGAAGCGCGGAAACTATCTAAACTATCAATCGATTCAAATTCTAATAACTCTTTTACAGCACCGGAAACATTAACTTTAGTATTTGCAACGGTAACAGCCAAAGGTAACTCCGGCAAAATTTTATTTAAACCAATTCCCCTAGCATCAGCATTCGCCGTCAAAATACCTTGATTTACATTCCCATTGACGGCAACATTACCTTGATTAACATTTAAATTTAAATCGACATCACCTCGAATCTTGGCAAAGTCGAAATCATTTAAACTTCCGGCTAACTGTACGTTACCACGCTGTAAAAATATTCTAGTCTCTTTAATCCTTTCCCCGACATTCTCCACGTTGGCTAAAAACGGATTTAAAGCTAAAGTATTGGCATTAACAGCAGCATTCCAATTATTTGTAGCTAAATTTGCGATCGCATCAACATTAAGTTTACCTTCCACAGTACGAATTATATTATTTGCAGTAACGCGATCGCCAACCAATCTAACCTTACCACCACCAGAAACTCGTCCAACTATATCGGCATCAGCCTTGGGTAACTCCCACTCTAAAACACCATTCGGATTTGCGATCGTTCCTTTAACTTCACCGGATGCCAATAGTCTTCCAAATCTTACCATGTCATTGGTAACGCCGTAATTAGCTACAATTGCTCCCGGATTGGCAATTCGAGCGTCAAAATCTAAAGCTATTTTTGATTTACTAAAATCCTTAACTTCCGGTAGCGACTTGGGGAATGAAATTTCACCTTTAGCGAGAATATCACCACCAGTTGCCGGAGTAGCGCGAAATTCTTGTAAAACAAGCTGCTGATAATTACCGCCAAAAACAGTGTTTACTTGACTAAAAGCAGTCTTATCAACAATTACCCCTTTTTTACTAAAAACATTACCTAGTAAAATCGGATTTTTTGCATCACCCCTAACTAACAACTCAGCTTGTAAATTACCATCTATATTTACCGGAGATTTTAGAGAAGTTGTTTTTAACAGGTTTGCAATACCGAAAGAATTGGTATTAACCTTTAAATCAAAACCTTTATCTAAATCGGCAACCCCAGAAACCGCAGCAATTAAACTACCATAACTCGCAGCAGTTTCCTCAAAACTTACCTTTTGCCCATCGAAACGTAAATTAGCAGTAGCATTGACAGGTACTTTCAACTGTGGAGATTTTACCTGCAAACGCTGTAAATTAGCAGTACCTTTTATAAAAGGTAACTCAGATAAACTTGGTAAATCAATTTCCAAATCGGCGTTTAGCTCACCGCTAGGAATCGTTACCGGAATATTATCCTTGACATAACGACTCAAATCCGGTAAAGAAAGGCGAGCAATATTTGCAGTTGCCTTAGTTTTCCAAGTATTTAACTGAGTAATACCATCAATATCTACCTTTCCCTTAACAACCGGCGCATTAACACCATACTGTAATTGCCAAGCTCGATCGGGATTATAATTCAGAAAACCGTTAATTGGCTCGACAGCAAAAGGCTCATTCAAAGCTTGAGGAAGTACCGCAACTTTCGCTTTTTGTAGCTGAATTTTAGCGTTAATATCAAAAGGAAGTTCCTCATCACTCGTATCTAGATTAAGCCTTAACCATTCTCCCTGCTTATCTTGCTCAATGTAAAGATCCGGTTCAATTAAAGTTATCCTCATAGGAAGGGTTCGAGTAAATAGTAGCGGAATGGGATTAATTCCGATATCTACAGCTTTAGCCTTAACATAATTTGGGTCATTTTGAGTAGCTGGAATCCAAGACTTTTCTAATCTTATACCAGCCAAAGACCAACTTTTTACCGAACCAACTTTTACAGGGCGATTGATATAGTCAGTTAGTTGTGCATCTAATAAAGGTGGTAACTTGCGACGAATCCAATAATCAAGCCCTAAATAGCCAACAACACCCAATCCTAAAAGAGAAACACCAAAAATCTTCGCTGCATTACGCAGCCAAACACGCTTTTTAGGTTGCTTTTGCGACTTATGTAAATCTGATGGAGTATTAGTTGGCGGTGTCATAAATGATTTAATAAAGGTAGATCGCGATATGATTCGACCAAAATTCCTACTTAATAATAAGTAAAGCTTTCGGTATTATGATACGCCTTTGAAAATTTTATACAAGGTTAACCGTTTACGTTTTTCTTTTTTTCCTATAGGAATAACACTTAATACTTTTTGGTCGTAAAAATCTTGGTATTTTAGGACAGTTTGTTATCTGGAATATTTACATAAAAAGTAGAAAATACATTATAGCTCAACTGTTGTATTCTTGCTTCCTCCGCAAGATTTAAATTTCAATTTTAAATTGTAAAGGAGGCAAAAAGCGGTGTGGATTTTCCTCCCGCTTTATTGCCGTTGCGTTATGAGGCGATCGCAAATTCCGATTGTGACAAAAGATGTATTTATCACGTGCGGTACGTAAAATTTAGTTCGTGCATAATTCGTAGGTTGGGTTAGCCGCACAAATAGGTGTATTTTTTGACTAGTAATTTAGATTTGCGGCGTAACCCAACATTATCATCTTAGATAATATTGCTTATATCCAATTGTGATGTTAGGTTATGACCGATTATTTAAATTCTGTTTGCATTTTCAAATTTGTTTTCGTGTCTAACCCAACCTACTAACTAGCTACTCCTATTCCCTATTTCCTCAGCGCTCTCTGCGTCTCTGCGGTTTTTATTAATCGGTAATCGTAGAGCCGGGAAGAAAGTAGTAATCTAGATTTGCGGCGTAACCCAACATTATCATCTTGGATAATATTACTCATATCCAATCATAATGTTGGGTTACGACACGATTAATGCAATTTCTCTTTACGACTTCAAATTTGTTTTCATGTCTAACCCAACCTACAAGCTTAACGTTGAGCGGTACGTAAAATTTAGTTCGTGCATAATTCGTAGGTTGGGTTAGCCGCACAAATAGGTGTATTTTTTGGCTAGTAATTTAGATTTGCGGCGTAACCCAACATTATCATCTTGGGTAATATTGCTTATAAGTACTTGTGCCTTCATTAATTCAACATTTCGTTTAGGCAGGAAGTAGAGAGCGGTTATATAACCGAGCAGTAAATACATAAATAATGCAGGCTTGACTACTTATACAATCGCTTTATTCGGTTACGACACGATTAATGCAATTTCTCCTTACGACTTCAAATTGGCTTTCATGTCTAACCCAACCTACAAGCTATATCTCACAAAACAACGCAATTCCACCAACATCCCTACAAAATAAAAATTTAGATGTTTCAGTATTCACACCGAAGATAGATGACAAAAAACTGGCAGAAAATAATGGAGGCAAAAAAATTAGGCGCTGCTGATTTGTTCGATAACCGAAACCTCTGTAGAGACGTAGCACGCTACGTTTCAAAATCTAAATTCATACCCGGATTCAGCAACGCCAGAAATCAAATATAGAAACGGTTTCCGGGTTTGAACGCATATTTGACCAGTAATTTTTGTCAGTACTTTGCTTTTTAAGACTTATAAAAACTCCACTTTTTAAGGGGGATCTAAACGTCTAAAATGCTTAATTTATCGTTTTGGTTTTCTAGATTTCACTTTTTTTAACTAATAGAGAATTAAATTATGACAGTTAATTTTGACCCCGCTAAGAACTTCGCTGTTGGTAGTAGTCCGCGTTCAGTAACGGTAGGGGACTTTAATAAAGATGGAATATCCGACCTCGCTACGGCGAACTTTAATTCTAGCAACGTGTCGGTGCTGTTAGGAAATGGTAGTGGCGGCTTTGGTACAGCCCAGAACTTCGCTGTTGGTAGTAGTCCGCGTTCAGTAACGGTAGGGGACTTTAATAAAGATGGAATATCCGACCTCGCTACGGCGAACTTTAATTCTAGCAACGTGTCGGTGCTGTTAGGAAATGGTAGTGGCGGCTTTGGTACAGCCCAGAACTTCGCTGTTGGTAGTAGTCCGATTTCAGTAACGGTAGGGGACTTTAATAAAGATGGAATATCCGACCTCGCTACGGCGAACATTAATTCTAACAACGTGTCGGTGCTGTTAGGAAATGTTACTGGCGGCTTTGGTACAGCCCAGAACTTCGCTGTTGGTAGTAGTCCGATTTCAGTAACGGTAGGGGACTTTAATAAAGATGGAATATCCGACCTCGCTACGGCGAACATTAATTCTAACAACGTGTCGGTGCTGTTAGGAAATGTTACTGGCGGCTTTGGTACAGCCCAGAACTTCGCTGTTGGTAGTAGTCCGATTTCAGTAACGGTAGGGGACTTTAATAAAGATGGAATATCCGACCTCGCTACGGCGAACATTAATTCTAACAACGTGTCGGTGCTGTTAGGAAATGTTACTGGCGGCTTTGGTTCAGCCCAGAACTTCGCTGTTGGTAGTGGTCCGTTTTCAGTAACGGTAGGGGACTTTAATAAAGATGGAATATCCGACCTCGCTACCGCGAACATTGGTTCTAACAACGTGTCGGTGCTGTTAGGAAATGGTACTGGCGGCTTTGGTACAGCCCAGAACTTCGCTGTTGGTAGTAGTCCGCGTTCAGTAACGGTAGGGGACTTTAATAAAGATGGAATATCCGACCTCGCTACGGCGAACGCTGATTCTAACAACGTGTCGGTGCTGTTAGGAAATGGTAGTGGCGGCTTTGGTACAGCCCAGAACTTCGCTGTTGGTAGTAGTCCGCGTTCAGTAACGGTAGGGGACTTTAATAAAGATGGAATATCCGACCTCGCTACGGCGAACATTAATTCTAACAACGTGTCGGTGCTGTTAGGAAATGTTACTGGCGGCTTTGGTTCAGCCCAGAACTTCGCTGTTGGTAGTGGTCCGTTTTCAGTAACGGTAGGGGACTTTAATAAAGATGGAATATCCGACCTCGCTACCGCGAACATTAGTTCTAACAACGTGTCGGTGCTGTTAAGTCCAACCCCTACTAATTCTGCTCCTACCGACCTCAACATCAGCAAAAACAGCATCAATGAAAATGTCGCAGCGGGTAGCATTATCGGTGATTTCACCACTATCGATCCAGACACTGGCGATACCTTTAGTTACGCATTGGTAGAGAACTTTGGTGATAACAGCGCTTTTAACATTGTCAAAGACCAACTGCAAATCAAAGATTCCCCCAACTCTGAAACCAAATCCAGCTACAGCATCAAAGTTAAAACTACCGACTCCGGTAACGAATCATTTGAAAAAGAATTAACTATTAATATCAACGACGTAAATGAAGCCCCTACTGACTTCAACATCAGCAAAAACAGCATCGACGAAAATGTCGCAGCGGGTAGCGTCGTCGGTGATTTAAACACTACCGACCCCGATGCAAACGACACCTTCACTTACGCATTGGTAGAGAACTTTGGTGATAACAGCGCTTTTAGCATTTTCAAGAACCAACTGCGAATCAAAGATTCCCCCGACTTTGAAACCAAATCCAGCTACAGCATCAAAGTTAAAACTAGTGATAATGGTGGATTAGAGTTTGAAAAAGAATTAACTATTAATATCAACGACTTAGAAGAAGCCAAGGTTATCGCAGCGACTCCAGGTAAAGACAAGCTCCAGGGTACCGCAGGTAAAGACAAAATCAACGGTTTAGAAGATAAAGACTACATCAACGGTAAAGCTGGTGACGACATACTTGATGGAGGAGCCGACAACGATCGCGTTTACGGTGGTGACGGTAACGATACTTTAGATGGTGGTACCGGAAACGACTACCTCAACGCTGGAAGCGACAACGACGTACTTATCGGAGGAGAAGGAAAAGACAGACTTTACGGTGGTACTGGAAATGATACCTTAAGTGGTGGTGCTGGAAACGACTACCTTAACGGTGAAAGCGGCGATGATTCCCTTGATGGTGGAGCCGACAGAGATAGACTTTACGGTGGTGACGGTAACGATACCTTAACTGGTGGTAGCGGTAACGATCTGATTTTCGGCGGTAACGGTAACGATATGATTACTGGTGTTGATGTTACTAGTTTCGGTGTCGGTGAAATCGATCGACTCAGAGGTGGTGCGGGTAGCGATACCTTTGTTTTGGGTAACGCTAGCGGTGCTTTTTATGACGATGGGATTAAGACAAAGAACGGTAAATCTGACTACGCTTTAATTGAAGACTTTAAGCTAGGGGAAGATACCATTCAACTTTACGGTAGTGTAGAAAACTATATTCTTGATGTGGTTCGTGGGAGTACTAGTATCTACATGAATGACGATGGTGTTGATGGATTAACTCGCAATGATGAATTGATTGGGGTAATCAAAGGAGTTAGTCTCTCAGATATGAGTTCGGGATTTAGCTTTGTTGGAAATGCAGCCTAATTTTAATTGGACTTAAACCGCAATCATAAATTAATTTAAACCTGTTATAAGTACTCGTGCAAAATTAATTGTATATTGTCATTGCGAGTGCAGCGTTCACGCGGAGCGTGCGGCTCAGCGAAACGAAGCATATGTCCTATCGGACACGCTTCACTACCCTTCGGGAACATCTTCGATGAACGTTCGCAATGACATAAATAATTTTGCGTAACCACTTATTCCAAGCGTTTAGATCCCCCCAACCCCCTTAAAAAGGGGGGCTTTTTTTATTGCCACAAAGTCAAAATTTAATATATATTCCCGTATTCATACAGAAGATAAAAGACGAAAACACCGGAGAAAATCGAGATAATCACAGATTATCAATAATAATTAATAAAAATGGCTATTTACGTTAACCTCAATGCTTCAGGAAGCAGCGACGGTAGTTCATGGGATAATGCATTTACAGATTTGCGATCGGCATTAGTTAGTGCCACAACAGGTGATGAAATTTGGGTAGCTGCGGGTACTTACAAACCGGGAGCAAGCCGAGATAAAGCTTTTGAACTCAAGAATGGAGTTACTATTTACGGTGGTTTTGCGGGAGGGGAAACTACTTTAAAAGAAAGAGATATCAAAAAAAACGTTACTATCCTTGGTGGTGATATTGGTACAGAAAATGATAATAGCGATAACAGCTACACAGTAGTTAAATTAAACAGTGGTTCTACCGCAACTCTTGACGGTTTTACGATTCAAGATGGTAATTCCAATGATGACGGTGGTGGTGTTTTCAACAACGGTACTTTAACTTTAAAAAATGTTGTAGTTCGCAATAACCAAGCTGATGACGATGGTGGAGGTATTCGCAACAACGGTACGATTACTATTATTGACAGCACCGTAGCCAATAATACTTCTATTGGAACAAGTCCAACCAGTGGTGGTGGTGGATTAATCAACACTGGTACTTCTGCGACTATTATTAATAGTACCTTTAGCGGCAATACTGCTAAAAATGGTGGCGCAATTCGTAACGATAAAAATCTTGAGTTAATTAACAGCACTCTTAGCGGTAATACAGCTACCCAAGGAGGTGGAGGTGCGATCGCCAATTCCACAGGTAATGTTATTGTCAACGGCAGTACCATCACAAAGAATACCGCAGCAGGAACGGGTGCAGGTATCTCCACAACCAGCACTGTAACGGTTACTAATAGTATTGTTGCTGCGAATGTTAGCGATAAAGATATTGCTGTTGTATCAGCATTTGGTTTTAATGGTAGTTTTACTAGCGGTGGTAACAACCTTATCGGTAACGGTGAAGGTGTAAGCGGCTTTACTAATGGGACTAACGGCGACAAAGTTGGTACAAAAGCTAATCCCATCAACCCATTATTAGACGCTTTAAAAGACAATGGTGGAGCAACCCAGACTCACGCACTTTTAGAAGGAAGTCCGGCAATTAATGCAGGTAATAATAGTAAGATTGCTGAGGATAAAGCGGATTTAGATAAAGACAGTAATAAAACCGAAACAATTCCCTTTGAGCAACGAGGTGAAGGATTCGATCGCATTGTTGATGGTACGGTTGATATTGGTGCGGTTGAATTTAAAGCTGCTTCAACAGATACATCTTCCTCTAGCGATCGTACAATAATCTTCTCAGAAAATTTCAATAGCTTTAGTGGCGGTTTTTCTCCTTCTCCCACTACCGGACAATTAGACTCAGATACATATTCAATTACCGGGTTTTCAGATGGTAATCTGGCTTTTGGTGAAGCCAGAACATCGGGAGATTATAACAGAGGCAAATCTTCTGGAGGTGTATCATCGGGTGGTATTTACGCTTTTGACAAGGGTAGTGGTGATATTTTTCTTGGTATACAACCAGTAGATAGTGATTTTACACCTGGTGAAATCATTATAAAAGGTACTAACACTACTGGTTCGGCTGTTAATGAATTAAATGTTTCCTACGACATTGTTTCTTTAAACAATGGAGGTCGTGCAAATTCATTAAACTTTTCCTATTCAACAGACGGAACCACTTATACTGAGGTTGCAGCTTTAAACTTTACAACTACTCAAGCAGCAGACACAACACCAGTTTTTGTTACAACGCCTAAATCTACCACTATTACTGGTGTTAATATTGCAAATAATAGTGATTTCTATCTTAAATTTGCTGGAAATGATGTCAGTGGTAGTGGTAGTCGCGATGAATATGGTATAGACAACATTAAAGTCGAAGTACCTACTACTAATTCTGCTACCCCTGGTGTAACAGTTACCCAATCCGACAATACCACCAACGTCATGGAAGGTGGTGCAACCGATACCTACACTGTAGTACTCGACAGCCAACCCACTGCTGACGTTACCGTAACCATTTCAACTGGTAACGAAATTACTACCAATACTAATACCCTCACCTTCACCACTGGTAACTGGGATACAGCCCAAACTGTCACCGTAACCGCAGTTGATGACAATAAAGTAGAAAACGAACATAACGATACAATAACTCACTTGGTAAGCAGTAGCGATACTAATTACAACAGTATTAAAGCCGATCGAATTACTGTAAATATCACCGACAATGACGTTGAAGAAAATAATCCTACTCCTACTTTTACTGAACTAACCAATGGTAAAGATAGATTCTTCGGAACCGCAGCCGACGACAAAATAAATAGCGGTGCTGGGAACGATTACCTCAAAGGTGAACAAGGCAACGATGTACTTGATGGAGGTGCTGATAATGACCGAATTTATGGTGGTCTAGGTAAAGATACTTTAATTGGTGGAACCGGAAACGACTATTTAAACGGCGGAATTGATAAAGATTCACTCGATGGGGGAGAAGGTAACGATAGACTTTACGGTGGTGATGCTGACGATACTTTATCTGGTGGTGCAGGAAATGACTACCTTAATGGTGGAGACGGTGAAGATTTCCTTGATGGAGGAGAAGGAAATGACAGAC
Source organism: Rivularia sp. (in: cyanobacteria) (assembly GCA_965234645.1). Lineage (GTDB taxonomy): Bacteria > Cyanobacteriota > Cyanobacteriia > Cyanobacteriales > Nostocaceae > Rivularia. The sequence continues at coordinate 4,543,859 of OZ248344.1, forward strand.
TTTACGGTGGTGACTTGAACGATACTTTAATTGGTGGTAACGGCAACGATTATATTAGCGGTGGTAACGGTAACGATGAAATAACAGGTGTAAATGCTATTAGTTTCGGTGTCGGTGAAATCGATAGACTTATAGGAAATGCTGGTGAAGACATCTTTATTTTAGGAGACGCAAACCGTAGTTTTTATAAGGATGGCAATAATAAGAACGCAGGTAAATCCGACTATGCCATAATTGAAGACTTTGACCAAAAGGAAGATTTTATTCAACTTTCCGGTGCAGGAGATTACTATTTTGGTGCAATTGGTGGAAGTACTGGTATCTATATTGACGACGATGGTGTTAGCGGATTGAGTCGTAATGATGAATTGATTGGGTTAATCCGAGGAGCAGATTTTGCTGAAGGTAAAATTGACGGTTCCATTAAAGGCTTTTATTTCGCTTAAATAATCTAACTGTAATTAAAACCGTTTAATCGAGGTTCCCAGTCAAGAGACTAGGAACCTTTTTTATTGACCGTAAAATCTTAGTATATTTCAGTAATTAAACTTACAAATATCTACATACTATCTACGCTCCAGATGTATTAAATACGCAATTATGCTGATGCTATACGTAGAAATAATTGATTATATTATTTTGAAGTTACTAATATATATTTTCCTATTTATATCTATATAGATTAATCAGTATCTTAACTACTTTAATTTTTAAAGTTATTAAAAAAGTACTAATAATAAATTTACTTAAACAGAAGCTAACCTTATAAGTAATCAACTTATACAATGACCTCAAAAATTAAATTTTGCATTTCCGTTTCATCTTTTACAATATGGTTAGCCTTAAGTAATCAAATAGCATCTGCAAACGGAATAAATCATTTATTAAAAGAAAAAGATGAATCTTATAGTGGATTTAAAAGCGATGAAAAAAAGAATATATTAATCAGAAAAAATCTTTTTAGAGAACAGTTAAAAGAAAAATTTGAGCATTACGTATCAGATACTGATAGTCAAACGACAGTTGAACAAGATTCAGCCCAACCGCTTTTGAATGTTTCTCAAAACAATGTTCGCAAAGGAGAGTTGATTGTAAATGCAATTAATGATTTAAATACAGCCAGATTGAACGATCGAGACTCGAAATTATCCGAGCAACCAGAAATAAAGCCATCAGAAAAACCTTCTCTTATAGAAAGTAAACCATTAAAAGTATCCGATCTAAACTCAGATTATATTAGCCCTCCAGAAATCGCTTCTCCAGAAAAAATTCATCCTTTTACAACGACTTTTCCTTTGAATGGTGTACCCATCAGCCATTTAACCGAATGGGAATTCTACACGGGAACAACTTTCGGAGATGATAATAATACAAGTATTTCTAATGGTGGTATTGTTAAACTTAACGGACAAGTAACAGAAAGTTTGACTAAAGACAATATTTATACAGTAGACCAAAAGGGTAGTTATTTACAGTTACAAACAGTAAGAGAAACCAGAAAAGTCGAGTTAACAAGAAACGAACCGCATACAATGCTTGGGATGCAGATGCAAATGAGCTTTACTGCTTCTTGTTTAACTGGAGAAAATGTTGATGAGAAACAATGCTCTTATACCCCCGGTTTAATTACCGATAGAAACAGTATCGACCCCGATTTCTTTGTACCAACTCGTATTGTCCAAACGGCTAATATGAACGAAGTGGTAACTCCTGAATCTCTGGCTGTTATGCAACTTCCAGGTTTCCAAACAGGAGCTAACGGACAGCAAGTTGGACTAGATTTGTATTTTCCCAATGCAGGAGCATTTCCCGGTAATACCCAAGGAAATCAGGTTTTTTATCAAAGAAAAGAGAATATTCAAAATACTCAAATAGGTTTGTATTCTAAAGTTAGACAAATTGTCAAAGCCAATCATAACAAAGCCGTTATTGGTCGGACAATTCGCGGTTTTGGGTTGGTAACAGATAGCGATAATTTATTGCTAAATTCTGCCGTACAGCTAGGAAATTTTGTTTTACCCGATGTCAATCCTCGTCTTGAAGGAGGAACTCAAAAAGTTAATACAAATATCAATAAAAATCTCTTTTTAGCAGCGAATAACGTCAGAATCCCCACGAGCAGTTACACCTTCTATCATGCTGGAATCGGTTCTGCTGATAGCCTCAAACCCGATATTAAACGTATCAGTCAAATTCCTAGAGCCAAGTTTAATAGCGTCTGGGTTGGTATTTCTCCAGTTATCGATCGCAAAATTGAAAAAATAACTCGATATCAACCAACAGGAAAACAAAGAATATTATCCGATGGTGGTGGGGAAGGTGGAGTTGATTCAAATGTCAGCTTAGTTTCTATTGCTAATGGTGAAACCTTTTCTACAAACGATCTAAAAGATTTTTACGCTCAAATTTATTTAACTAATTTTGTTCAAGACGTTAATTTAGTTACGGGGAATCGATTTGTAGAAGATATTAAATACTATCCCCATATTAGTTTAACGGGAAATATTTTGGGTTCTTTAGATAGCTTGAAATATTACACGGGTGTGATTACAGGTAAAACAATTAAAGCTTATGTAGGTAGCGATTATACGCGAAACTTTGGTAATTTAAATGTTTCCACTGGAGCTATTGGTTATATTAATCCGGATAGAGACTATTACTCTCAACTATACGGTAGTCTTTCTCAAAAAATTGGTTCTAGTAGAAGAACTAACTTGGTTTTATCAAGCAGTTTCAATTACGCTTTAGATAGAGAAAATCGTATTGGTAAAATTGAAAGTGAAGCACCTGCAAGTTTAGTAACAGTAGGAGCAAGAGCGAATTTTGGTAATGTTTCTTTGGGTGTAGTAAACTATTTTGATGACATATTACCCAATTCTGTTGAGAAAACTTTATTAGCAGATTTAGCAATTAATTTTAGTAAAAACTTTCGTTTAACAGCTTACTATACTCCTATAAATGAAGCTTCTAGCCGTTCTCGCTATGGAGCAACCGCTAAATTAAGGTTAGGTGGAAAATACAATAGTCCAACCGTATCTCTTTCTTGGACAAATAATGATTATGACTTAGGTAAAGATAGCGAAGGAATTAAACTCCGTTTTACTGACAATATATTTAAAGTATTATTTAGATTAGGAGCGCCAGGAAACCCGTTTAATAAAGTAGATAATAAGCATATTCTACGGCGAAATAGGAAGAATCTTATAGATAGATTGCGGAGATAACGAATAAAACTCAACCTCGTTACGAGGCTCTCTCTGCCTTGTAATGCATTTCAAGAGGCTCTGCCTCTTATTAAGCTTGAAACCTATGCTGACAGTACTTGTGTTTATATCATAGCCTATAATAACTAGAGGCAGAGCCTTCCGCGCATGGGTTCCCAGCTAGAGACTAGGAACCAGGAAATCTAAGTTGTCAGACAAACAAACAGAGACGCAACTAAAAGCTGCGTCCCCGATAACATTTTAATTTTAACTAGTCAGAAAATTGCTAAGAAAGCAAACGCTATTTTTTTAACAATCTACTATGGAGTTGTAGTTGTGGTTGTTCCCCTATCGGGAATTGTAGCGATAACGTCACCATTTCCAGTACCCAACTGAATAGTCGCAGAACCAGTTAATTCGTTACCTTGTGCATCTCCAAGCGCACTATCAACCGCACCAGTCATACTTTGTGTTCCATCACTCGCTCCTATATTCTCCATAGTGATGTTAGCAGCAGAACCCAAAGCAAAGGCTGAATTAAAAGGATTGCCAGTAGCGTCAATCATATTAAAAGCAGCAGCTGATGCATCGTTTTTACCTACAGAAGCAGCTACAGCGACTCCAGTAACCGCAGGATCGGTGCCTGTATTGTCAATTGTGAACGCAGCAGCACCAGCAGCACCACCTTCACCAGCGAATGCTCCAGAAGATAGACTTAATACACTCGCGGTTGCAGCAAATAAAGAAATAGATAGTTTTTGGCAGAATTTCATGATACGATTCCCTTCTCTTAAATATTGTTTGTCAAATGAATCAAGCAAAATGTCTTCATCGCGGTTGATATTTTCCCGATATCAGTGCGCTGATAGATATAATTTATTGTTTTTTTGATTGCATTGATAACCGAGTATTTACTTAATTAAATAAGAATATTTTTGATAGGAATAGATGATGCTTTTTAAGAAACTACGTAATAGATGTAAGACGTAATATTAATAGGCCAAAATATTTTTTAGGTATTTAAGCTGAAGCAAAAAACAAGCTTAGGGTTTACACAGAGACAACGGATAATATATTGTTCCAAACCTTCGATACCCCCAAGCCGCCTTGTTGAAGTGGGGCTTTGCGTAAATCTTAAAGCTATATATTTACGATTGTGTAGAGGCGATCGCCATCGTATCCAATCAATTTTATGATTTTAATAACTGAACTATTCACGATCTGAAGTTCTTAACAAAATCACCCGCAGCCTATAAGCCCCACATATAAGCGAGTGCGGGCAACTTCTATCAATTCTTAATTACAATCTTGACCACATCTATCGACTTTTGCCCAAACGGATGTGAATTTAGTGGCTTGTGGAGATGGAATAAATTCTACTTGCACAATCTTTAGCTTTTCTGTCGGCTTAACAACATCTAAAGCTTTTTGTTCTTTATAAGAGAAATTAGGTTTTTGTGGTACATTATCCCTTAGAGTCACGCCTGGTTCAAAAGTGACAGTGACTAACGCCCCTACCGATGGAACAACAGATGAATCTGTAGACTGCAAATCTTTAACTAAAGGTTTTCCAGATGCTGGTGAGTTTTTGTTAATATTACCGATAAAAATCCAACCATCAGCTGGTGTTGATGCACTTGGCTCGGATGCTGGTATTGCTGTACGCGATCGCGTTGATGTTAATCTTGAATTTTGGATTGGGCTAAATCCGGATATTGAACCCAGAGAAACGAAAGCAACTGCTCCTATAACTGCTCCGATGATTGGTGAGATTCCCTTAATAAATTCAATTCTTTGCGATCGCGGATTGGTTTCAACTTCTTCTGGGGTTGATTGAATATTTGCCGGATGCGCTTGGGTTGTTAAAGCTGGTATAACCACAGATTCATCTTCAGCAGTTTCTTGTGTGGTTGATTGAATATTTACTGGATGCGCTGGGGTTGTCAGTGGTATAACTACAGATTCATCTAGCTCGCTGTTGTCTTCCCACAAGTTTACCCAAATATCTGCATCTTCGATATCGCGATCGCATACAGATGGCTTTTCTTCAATAGTATTTACAGGATGCGCTTGATTTGTCAAAGCTGGCACAACCACAGATTCATCTAGCTCGCTATTGTCTTCCCACAAGTTTACCCAAATATCTGCATCTTCGATATCGCGATCGCTGTTTGCAGGCTTTATTTCTTCAATAGTATCTTTTACTGTATTAACTGTTTGAATATTTTCAAATTCGGGATGCGCTGGGGTTGTCAAAGCTGGCACAACGGAATCTGGATCTTCTATAATTTCCTCATCGCTGTTTGCAGGTGGTTTTATCTGCTCAATAGTATCTTTTACTGTATTAACTACTGTATCTACTGCATTAACTACAGAAGGCTTTACCTCATCAACTGTATCTTTTAGCGTATTTACTACACTATTAATACTATTAACGCTATAGCTAATTCCTTGGGCTAGAGTGCTTGCCGTACCGACTACAGAAGGCTTCACCTCAGCAACTGTATCTCTAAGTGTATCTACTACACTGTTAACATTGTTAATACTATAATTAACTCCTTGAGCTACAGTGTTTACCGTACCTACGAAAGGCTTAACTTCTTCAATCGTATCTTTTAATGCTGTACCTAGACTATTAACATTGTGGTTAACAGTATCAGATACACTATTTGCTGAATTTTCGATACTTTCTACAACGCGGTTAACACGTACTGCCGTACCGTTACCAACCAAACCGCCAGCAGTTGCACCCACCACAGCACCAAAAACTCCTCCAACGCGATGTCCGAGTAAACCACCAATTGCGGCTCCAGCTAAACCACCACCGATACCGGAATCTGTTAATATTGCGATCGGTCGATCGGTATTTTGCTCGCATGTATCGCAAGGCTGCTTATTTTCGCTCATAGTAATACTTTCTTACGGCAGGATGGGTAATCACCCACCCTTGAGTTTACTCCTGATTTTCTTCTGGCATATCTTCCATTGGAACTAACATATAAGTCTTTTGATTAATAACTGTCTTAGCTATATCAGAACCTTGATTTTCATCCGGCTGGATATCTGACTCTGCACTTGTAACTGTATTTACTCGATCTTGAACATTGTCATTAATACCTTGAACCGTACCATTAACGACATCTACTGTATTTGTCACGGTGTCGTTAACTCCCACTGCTGTAGTCGCCACCGCATCCACAGCACTAGTTACAGAGTTGTTAATGCCTAATGCTGTATTCCTAACGCTATCCCCTACATCTTTTACAGTATCGTTAACACCTTCAGCGATTGTCCTGACTGAATCGCTAACATTTTCTACAGTTTCGCGAACATTAGTACTTCCCCTTTTTACAGTTTCCCCTACAGTTTTCACAGTTTGGTTAACCCTTTGAGCCGTACCTTTATTAGTCAAAGCCCCGGCGATCGCACCTAATGCTGCACCAATAACTGCTCCAATTGCTATTTTAGATAAACCACTTTTATCGCTACCTGCTTGATAATTATTCGCTTGTTCTGAATTGTGTTGGTTTCCATTTACCATGATGCAAGTCCTTTATGCCAAAAATGGTAGCTATAAGCAAGTACTGATTTAATTAACCCGGAGCAAAGGTTAATTAAATCATTACATTTTTACTACTATTCCTTCCCTCGCTCGCTTATTTCAATCTTCGGGGTGTGAGTATATTGCTCCTAATCAAATAATTTCTCACAAAAACGGGTTTGTTTGATTATTAGGTTCCGATTCGGTTAAATTAACGGCATACTCTTTCTCTCAGGATGATGAGCCTTTATTATTGCCTTCGCTTGTATTTGTTGCGACTTGCTCAACACCATCAGCAACATTGCTCGCCGTATCTTCAACTTTATCTAATGTATTTGTTGCGGCTTGCTCAACACCATCAGCGATATTGCTCGCAGTATCCTTAACCTTTTCGGTTGCACCTTGAACCGCTTGATTAACATTACTCGTTGTATTTTGTGCTGCTTGCAATGCACCTTTTGCAGTTTTCTGAACGCTTTGAGTAATACCTTTAGCGGCATCCACAGTACCGCCGATCGCAACATAACCAATACCCTCTGCGACACTCTTAGCTCCGTCTCCTAACCCTTTACCTGACTGACTAAGCCCTTCACCTACAGTCTTTGCAGCGCCTTTTATACCTTTTAAAGAATGTTTTACACCCTCAGATGTTCTTTTACTAGCCAAAGCACCAGCTAATGTCGTGACTGTAGCACCAACAAGTCCACCTATAAGTGCCCTACCTAATACGGAGTTCATCCCTTTTTTCTGGGAAGAATCACCAGCGGATTGAGATTGATTATTTGCGTTTGAATCTGAATCACTATCAGCTTGATGTTTGTCCATCTGATTGTTGTCACTCTGTTTATCCTGAGTCTGCCCATTAGTAGCCATATCAATTATCTCCTGAATCATAAAGCTTTAATCCCGGCGTTGAATTAACTATTTATATACTTTAATTATACGGTTACAAATAATTGCTTAAACGTACTAAAGATAGATATGCCGTCATCAAAGGCTATGTCCAAAGCGATATTTTATAAATGTAGTTAAATGGTCACAAATGCAAAGTTCATGTAACATCAAATACAGCTAAAAGGTATAAAATAAATCATTTTAAAAATATTTTTATATAAAAATGATACTTATATAAAGATTGGAGTTAAAAGGCATCTTATACCATGAGTATCATTGCAAATCACTGTTAAATTAATGTTTATTTTAAGCAATAATCAGATTAAACTCAATTTATGTAACTATTTAAGCAAAGATGGTAAACCGTAAAATTATCTAACTTATTTATGGTGCGATTAAATTTAAAACTCTAACTATTTTACTAACGAATCATTTTTATTACTTATTAGATGTAAATAAAAATAAATATTATTACCAAATATCTATCTTAAATAATACATGGCTGCATTAGATATTTAGTTATGAAACTGCAAGTAAAGTCATCATATCTTAATAAATTTGATTATTCTTTTTACAAGAGTATTTATAACTATAGATTATTAATAAATTGATTTTTTTGTAGAATCGCTATATCTTCGCTGCAAAACCCAAGATCCAACTTAGGGCTGCAAAATTTACAATAATGGAGGAATATGATGGATCGGTAACGTTACCTATCTCATTAAGCGATCGATCCGACTTAATTATTTTGTTAACCCAAAACTTCAATGTAGATTCCGCAGTGCTACATTTCCATCGCATTACTAAATTTCCACCAATATTTAACTAAAGCCAGATTTTTCGGTATTATAAAGATAATCCTAACTTCTTAACAAAATCGCCCGCACTATTTTCGAGTACGGGCGATTTCCCTATATCAATATTTACCTGTTGGCAATTTTCTGTTATTCCGGCAAATGTAGAGACGCGATATATCGCGTCTCTACAAAATATTTCGTGGGTAAACGAGGGTTAATAGATAAGATTACGCATTTTGATCCAATTTCAACACTGCCATAAATGCTTCTTGGGGAACATCAACGGTACCTACAGATTTCATCCGCTTTTTACCTTTGGCTTGCTTCTGCAAAAGTTTCTTCTTACGACTAATATCACCGCCGTAACATTTGGCTAATACATCCTTCCGCAATGCTGGAATATGTTCTGAGGCAATTATCTTACTACCGATCGCAGCTTGAATTGGCACTTTGAATTGATGGCGGGGAATTAATTCCTTCAATTTTTCAGCCATCCCTCGCCCAACGTTATAAGCTTTATCTCGGTGGACGATCATCGCTAAGGAATCAACTGGATCGCCGTTAATCATCAAGTCCAATTTCACCAGATGATTTTCGCGGTAGCCAATCAACTGATATTCCATACTCGCATAACCGCGCGATCGCGATTTCATCTGGTCAAAAAAGTCGGTGACAACTTCTGCTAAAGGTAACTCGTAGGTTAATGTCGTCCGCCCTTGAGCCAGATATTTCATGTCTTTAAATACACCGCGCCGACCTTGTGACAACTCCATCAAAGTCCCCACGTAGGTTTCTGGGGTAATCATTTCTACCTTAACGTAAGGTTCCTCAATCTTTTCTCGTTCGTTGGGAGAAGGCAGAGTAGCGGGGTTATCAATATAAATTTCTTCGCCCTTATTAGTAGTTACCCGGTAAACAACCGAAGGAGCGGTAATAATTAAATCGAGATTGTACTCGCGTTCCAAACGTTCCTGAACAATTTCCATGTGCAGCAAACCCAAAAACCCGCAACGGAAACCAAAACCCATCGCGCTGGAAGTTTCCGGTTCAAATTGTAAAGCTGCATCGTTAAGCTTAAGTTTATCTAAAGCTTCCCGTAAATCCTTAAACTGGTCGGAATCAATGGGGAACATCCCGCAAAATACCATTGGCTTAGCTTCTGCATAACCGGGCAAAGGTTCCGCTGCTTTATCTTTACTTAAAGTCATCGTATCTCCAACCCGCGCATCTTCCACAGCTTTAATCGCCGCCGCAAAATAGCCAACTTCCCCAGCATGGAGTTGATCCACCGGCTTTTGAGTGGGACAAAGAACACCTAATTCATCAATTTCATATTCCTTCTGTGAAGCCATCAGATAGACTTTATCGCCAGTTTTGAGCGTTCCATCCATCACCCGGAAGTAAACAACAACTCCCCGGTAGCTATCATAATAACTATCAAAAATTAACGCTCGCAAAGGCTCATCAATGGTATTCTGGGGCTGGGGTACTCGTTCAACAATCGCTTCCAAAATTTCCGGAATACCAATTCCCTCCTTTGCAGAAGCAAGAATCGCACTGCTGCAATCCAAACCAATAATTTCTTCAATTTCGCCAATTACCCGTTCGGGTTCGGCACCCGGTAAATCAATCTTATTCAAAACCGGGATAATTTCTAAATTATTCTCGATCGCCAAATAAACATTAGCTAAAGTTTGAGCTTCCACACCTTGAGAAGCATCTACTACTAATAACGCTCCTTCGCAAGCTACCAAACTGCGGGACACCTCATAAGAGAAATCAACGTGACCGGGAGTATCAATAAGATTCAGTACATATTCCTGACCATCTTTAGCCTTATAATTCATCCGGGCAGCTTGCAGCTTAATAGTAATGCCGCGCTCCCGTTCCAAATCCATATTATCGAGAAACTGCTCTTTCATCTGCCGATTTTCCACCGTACCAGTGGCTTGCAGAAGCCGGTCAGCCAAAGTTGATTTACCGTGGTCAATGTGAGCGATAATGCAAAAATTACGAATGCGAGAAGCGGGAACGTCAGTCATATACTTTATAAAGCTGTATTTTGCAATCTTTATGAAAAAAAAGCCTTTTACTTAACGTATTGTAATGCGTATCGAACAAATACGCTGCCCAATGTTGTGGGCATTGGGGAGTAGGGAGTAGGGAGTTAGGAGTTAGGAGTTAGGAGTTAGGAGTTAGGAGTTAGGAGTTAGGAGTTAGGAGTTAGGAGTTAGGAGTTAGGAGTTAGGAGTTAGGAGTTAGGAGTTAGGAGTTAGGAGTTAGGAGTTAGGAGTTAGGAGTTAGGAGTAGTGCGAGCATCTTGCTCGCTATTTAACCACCCCCTCTCCCCCCTCTACCCCCTCTCCCCCCTCTACCCCCTCTCCCCCCTCTCCCCATCCCCCAATCTAATTAAAGATTCGGTACTGGTATTGTTATCGTGGGAGCGTAAAATGAACATGGACGACGCTATGGCAGCAAGCAATATCGGGTTGAGTAATCAAATATTCTTATTCAACTGTAAATAAAGCTGCTTTTTACAGGCTGGGAAAAAATAACGCGCAGAGAATATTAGCTATGAATATGAAAGAAAGACCTACCGATGCGGAAAAAATTTTATCCGATAAGGTAGAAGTTGCTATCCGTTTGGATTCTGAGTTGCTAGAAAAAATTAATCACTTGAGTAACGATCCTTCTAAAGTGATTGAAGTGGCGCTGCGTCAGTGGCTGCGAGGAGATGTTCCTAGAGACGATGAACTAACGCGCACCCCCCATCGGATTAAAGTTCCGCCGAGGGGTGAGTGGAACGACTGATTCGAGTAATACAATAAAAATCCCAAGCAAGTCTGCTAAAGCTGTAAAAATTTATGCCAAACTTTAAGCAGCTATTAGCACAACTTCTTTGGGTCACACTTTTTCTATTTAACTCTAGTCATGAGTATTGCTGCGAATTCCGAACAACCGCATTTAATGTCCGACCAGAAAGAATATGTTTCAAATAACACCAATGCCTTAGCTTGTCTGGGAGCGGAGTTGGTGTACGTTCAGGATGGAACGGGACGTTACCTGAAGTTTTGTTGGCAGCAAAGCGAACGTTTGGGATTAACACCAGAACATATTATTGACGGTACCGCGAACCCGGAAAGCTTTATTCCGGTTGATAAAACTTGCTATTTGGAACGGTTGGAGCGAGTATTAACAACTTTGGTTCCAGAAAAGTGCCAGTGTTGGTTTGATTATTCTCAAGGGAGTGTGGAATTAGAGTTGCTGATAACTCCAATAATGCCAGTTTTAGGAGATGCTGCAACGTCAGTGTTGGTGATGGGAAGATTGTTACAGATTGCTGCGAGCAAAAGTCAAAAAAAGCTGACACCTAAATCCACAAGCTTAGAAGATAATATACGTTCGCAGCAGTACCAGAAACTGATCGACAACATTACTAGAAATATTCGGCGAACCTTAGATTTAAATATTATTTGGCAGCAAACAGTTGATAGTTTAGGCACAACGTTACAACCTAGTCGCTGTATTATATTTCCTTATCAGGGGCGGTCAAAAGTACGTGTAATTGCTGAATCGCACCAACCTAATGTTAATTCAATGTTGGGAACGGAAATAGATATAGATTCCGAAGTTGGGTTTACTCAAGCTTTGAATACTCTCAAGCCAGTTATAGTAGAGCAAACAGAAAGTTCCGTATTTCAAGCCGATAAACTTTTAATAGTTGCAACTTCTCACCAAGAACAACCCAATAGCTTAATCGCTTTGAGTTTAGACGCGGAATGCCCGTACTTATCAGCCAAAGAACTTGAATTAACCATAGAAGCAGCAAACCAAATTGGTACGGCGATCGCCCACGCTACTTTATATAAAGAATTAGAATTAGCGCGTCAGCAAGCAGAAGAAGCAAGCCGTCTCAAAAGTGAATTTCTTGCCAACGTTTCTCACGAAATTCGCACGCCGTTAAATGGCATGATTGGGTTTTTAAAGCTGATTATAGATGGAATGGCAGATGATGAAGAAGAACAATCTCTTTTCCTCGGAGAAGCTCATAAATCATCCCTACACCTACTAGATGTTATCAATGACATCCTCGACTTTGCCAAAATAGAAGCGGGCAAAATGGAGTTAGAACTTAGCCCGGTAAAGCTGGATGAGTTATTTAGCGATGTAGGAAACGGAATGCGACTGCAAGCGGAACAAAAAAATCTTAGCTTTGGGATGCAGCTACCTGAAACAAATGATGAAATACTGGTTTATAGCGATTACCTCCGCCTCAAACAAGTAATGATAAATCTAGTAGGTAATGCCATAAAATTTACCCATGAAGGACATATAACCGTCACCGCAGATGTAGTTCGCAAAAAAGTAACATTTAAAGAACAAGAATTTCCCGGTATGGTAAAAGTGCGGGTAGTAGACACAGGAATCGGCGTTTCTTTAGATCAGCAAGACAAATTATTTCAATTATTTTCTCAAGTCGATGGTTCCCGTACCCGTCAATACGGCGGTACCGGCTTGGGATTAACCATATCTCAAAAGTTAGTAGAAGCAATGGGTGGCGAAGTACATTTTTACAGCTTAGGAGAAGGGCTTGGTTCTACAGTCACCTTTACAGTACCCCTTTACCAGCAACCCGTTCTCGTTTCTACCGCAGAAAGTGACGAAGAATGAGGGGATGGGGGATGGGGGCAGAGGAAGCAGAGGAAGCAGAGGAAGCAGAGGAAGCAGAGGAAGCAGAGGAAGCAGGGGAAGCAGGGGAAGAAAAACTAATTTAATTGCTAGGTGGGTTCGCTTGTTGGAGACGGCAAGTAGCCGGATAATTCTGGCAGTTAAAGATACTTTTGCGCCAAAGTCCCCTGTTAACTCGATTTCTATCTCCGGGGGTAAATTCGGCTCGGAATTTAATGCAATTAAAGCCCCACTTTCGGAAATATTTATTGTTTCGCCGATGATGTTTTGGTTATTATTGCAAATCTCTACGGGAAGACATCTTGTAAATATCAACGCTGAACCATTTTTACCCATCCCCCCATCTCCCTATCACTTCACCACAATTGGTCTAGTATGGAATTACAAACTTTGAAAACGAAATTTCTCACTTAACAGAGGTCAAGGATTATGGAATTAACAAACGAAAATGTGGAAACAGTTCTTGATGAGTTGCGCCCATACTTAATGTCTGATGGTGGCAATGTGGAACTTGTGGAACTTGATGGTCCTGTTGTTAAATTACGTTTACAAGGTGCCTGTGGTTCTTGCCCTAGTTCTGCTATGACTTTGAGAATGGGTATTGAACGTCGTCTGAGAGAAATGATTCCCGAAATTGCAGAAGTGGAACAAGTGGTGTAAAAGTTAAAGTTGGGAATTAGGATTTTTATCCTAATTTCTGTACAGACGTAGCAATGCTACGTCTGTACAATTCCTAGCTTTTAACTCCTCACTCACTTATGTCTCATCCTCTGCACGTCGCTTTTATCTGGCATCAACATCAACCGCTGTATAAGTCTCCTGAAGGTGGTTCATCTTCATTGGGTAATGGAAGATATCGCTTACCTTGGGTGCGGTTGCACGGTACTAAGGATTATTTGGATTTAGTGTTGATGTTGGAACGGTATCCGAAACTGCATCAAACTGTAAATCTGGTTCCATCACTAATATTACAGCTTGAAGATTATATTGCCGGTACTGCTTTTGACCCTTATTTAGAAGTTAGTTTAACCCCTACAGAACAACTAACGAGCGGACAGTTAGAATTTATTCTCGAACATTTTTTTGACGCTAATTACGATACTTTAATTCAACCCCATCCCCGTTACAGGGAACTTTACCAAGTTCGTCAGGACAAGGGAGAAGCTTGGTGTTTGGCGAATTGGGATTTGCAAAACTATAGCGATTTATTAGCTTGGCATAATTTGGCGTGGATTGACCCACTATTTTGGGACGATCGCGATATTGCGGTTTGGTTAAAGCAGGGACGCAATTTTAGTTTGAGCGATCGCCAGCGTATCTACTCGAAACAGCGAGAAATTTTGGCTCGTATTATACCGCAACACCGCCAGATGCAGGACACCGGGCAGTTGGAGGTAATGACGACACCTTATACTCACCCGATTTTACCTTTACTTGCGGATACTGATGCGGGTAGGGTGGCGGTGCCAAATATGGCTTTGCCGCGACGTTTTGCATGGGCTGAAGATATTCCCCGTCATTTACGTAAGGGTTGGGAGCTATATAAAGATAGATTTAAACGAGAACCGCGTGGATTATGGCCCTCGGAACAATCGGTAAGTCCGGAGATTTTACCGTATATTGTAAAACAGGGTTTTCAGTGGATATGCTCGGATGAAGCGGTGCTGGGATGGAGTTTACAACAGTTTTTCCACCGCGATGAAGCAGGGAATATTCAGCAACCGGAGTTACTTTACCGCCCCTATCGCTTACAAACTGCGGCGGGTGATGTATCAATTGTTTTCCGCGACCATGCATTATCCGATTTGATTGGTTTTACCTACAGCAGAATGCCGCCTCAAGACGCAGCGCAAGATTTGATCGGGCGTTTGCAGAAAATCGCTCAAATGCAGCAAAGTAGTGACGAACAGCCTTGGTTAGTTACTATCGCTTTGGATGGTGAAAACTGTTGGGAATTTTACGAACAAGATGGAAAACCTTTCTTAGAAGCTTTGTATGAAAAATTTAGCAACGAATCGCAGTTAAAATTAGTCACGGTATCAGAATTCTTGCAACAGTTTCCCGCCACAGCCACGATCGAGGGAGAACAACTGCACAGCGGTTCCTGGGTAGACGGTAGTTTTACCACTTGGATCGGCGATCCGGTAAAAAATAGAGCTTGGGACTACTTAACTCACGCAAGACTTACATTAGCGAATCATCCAGAAGCAACAGAAGAAAACAACCCCGCAGCTTGGGAAGCTTTATACGCCGCAGAAGGTTCCGACTGGTTTTGGTGGTTCGGCGAAGGACACTCATCAAATCAAGATGCGATTTTTGACCAGCTATTTCGCTTGCATCTCCGGGGAATTTACCGAGCATTAAACGAACCCATACCCACCTATTTAAATCAACCTTTAGAAATCCACGAAGCAAGAACAGATCATCGAACTTCCGGATTCATTCACCCAGAAATAAACGGTAGCGGTGACGAACAAGGTTGGGAAAAAGCCGGACGTTTAGAAATAGGTGGTGCGCGAGGCACAATGCACAGCAGCAGCGCCATTCAAAGATTGTGGTATGGATTAGACCAGTCGAATTTCTACTTACGCATAGATTTTAAAACCGGAGTAAAGCCAGGAAAAGATTTACCATCCCAATTAAACCTGCTGTGGTTTTATCCAAACAAAATCATGCATAACAATCACTTACCCATAGATAATGCGCCAGATGTGCCACCAGTTAATTATTTATTTCATCATCATTTAGAAATTGATTTGTTAAACCACACAATTCAATTTCAGCAAGCTGGCGAACATTCCCAATGGCATCCTCGCCAAACCCACGCACAATTAGCTTTCAACACTTCCTTAGAAGTAGCTGTACCGTGGGCAGACTTACAGCAACCGCCAGAATCTCCCATAAGACTTGTTTTAGTACTGTCTGAGAAAGGGCAGTTTCGCGATCGCTTACCAGAAAATGGTTTGATAGCCATCGAACAGTGAGTAGGGAGTAGGGAGTAGGGAATTGGGCATTGGGCATTGGGCATGGGGAATTGGGAATAGTTAGGAGTGAGGAGTGAGGAGTTTTAATTCTCTCCTTGTCCCCTTGTCCCCCCATCTCCCCCTTTTCCCCCATCTCCCCCTCTCCCCATCCCCCGATCCCCCCAATTTCCATCCGGAGTGTTCAAGGAAAAGTTAGGGAAAAATTAGGTTTGTGCAAAGATACGGTAATTTTACTGGCGACAAATACCGATCGTAGTTACATTGAAAAAATCGCGGAGTCGCAATGTAAATAATACAGTTGACTATAATGAATCGCTTTTCTCAAAAAATATCGAAATTTCATTCAGACCTTTTGACGAATACTAAATTAGGACAGTTATGTGGTTCTAAAACTTTATTTCGCGATCGCTACGCAATTTTACGTATTTTGGGTAGGGGCGGTTTTGGAGTTACTTTTTTAGCTCGAAATGTGACTTTACCCGGTCATCCTTTGTGCGTGATTAAACAGCTTTGTCCTAAAGTTAGTAGTCCTAAAAGTTGGGAAAGGGCTAAGGAACGTTTTGAAAAAGAAGCTAAAACTTTAGGTCAATTGGGAAATCATTCTCAAATTCCGATGCTTTTAGATTACTTTGAAATGGCAGAAGAATTTTTTCTGGTTCAAGAATATGTTCGTGGTTGTACTTTAACTAGGGAAGTTAGACGCAGCGGTCCTTTGAGTGAAGATGCTGTCAAAAAGTTTTTACGCGAGATACTTCCGGTATTAAAGTATATTCATAAAAATCATGTAATTCACCGCGATATAAAACCGCATAATTTACTTCGGTGCGATGATGATGGACGTTTGGTATTAATTGATTTTGGTGCAGTTAAAGAAGAGTTGGCTTTAGTTAACTCGGATAAAACTGCTACTACCAATTTCGTTGGAACTATGGGATTTGCTCCTCCAGAACAGTTGTCTTTACGTCCAGTTCACGGCAGCGATATTTATGCAGTAGGTATAACTTGTCTTTACTTACTAAGTGGAAAAGCACCTTTAGAATTTGATTACGATACGAACACGGGTGAAATCTGCTGGCAAAAACAGTTAACAGTTAGCGAACACTTGACCCGAATTTTGAATAAAATGCTCAAAATTAGTGTAAAAGAACGTTTTAGGTCTGCTGATGAGGTAATGTTTGCTCTTGGTATTGAATCCCATTTACCTCACTTAACCAACTGCTTAACTACCCAACCTTTAGGAGTTAAAAATAAACCTGATATTCATAGTTTTGAAGAAAATTACCATAGTTACGTACCTCCTTCAACGCGAACTGCTATTGCTATTCGCGAATGGAAAGCTAAATTAAAAGCAAGAAAGTCACGACAAAATTATCAGGCTTATCCGTCGCGAGCATAAATCAAATTCAATGTAGCAAATATCTCTAAATAATTTAAGTAAATTATTGATATTTCATCGAAAAAATTAATTGAGGAAAAAGTTGTTATTAATACAGAAATTTCCGTAAAAGTTTTAGATAGCGAGAAATATAGTTTAATTTCGCTTATTTAAACATTTTTTAATGCAGATTCTGTATAATGATAAAATAATTTTTCCTTACTGAAGAAAAATTAGGGGCTTTTGTTAGCATAGTCTTTCACGCAGTCGCCCTAACAAAATGACTATCTACTGCCTAAATCCTGATTGCCCAAATCCCCTCAATGATGATTTAAATAAGATTTGTGTTAACTGTAGGTGCCCAATACTCCTATTATTACGAAATCGCTTTCGAGTTATCCGGGTGCTTTCATACGAAGGTGGATTTGGTAAAACTTATTTAGCTCAAGATGCTGATAAACTCAACGAACCATGTGTTATCAAGCAATTAGCTCCTAGAAATGAAGGAAACTGGGCGCTAAAGAAAGCGATAGAATTGTTTGAGAAAGAAGCGCAAAGACTACAAGAATTGGGAGAGCATCCTCAGATACCCAAACTTTTAGCTTATTTTGAACAAGACAATTATTTATATTTGGTACAGCAATTTATTGACGGACAAAATTTGCTCGAAGAGTTAGAAATGCGACGCGAAGGAGATATTTGGCTGCGTTGTTATAGCGAAAAAGAAATCAGAGAATTACTGTTAAATTTACTACCAGTTCTCCAATTTATTCACGAGCGTGGAGTAGTTCACCGAGATATTAAACCACAAAATATTATCCGTCGCAATTCTCCTAAAGAGTTGATGTCCGATTTAGTATTAATAGATTTTGGTTCTTCTAAACAATTGAAGCCAAAACTTAAATTGAAAATAGGAACTTCTATAGGTTCTCACGGCTATTCACCAATAGAACAAATTAGAGATGGGCTAGCTTCTCCTGCGAGCGATTTATTTAGCGTCGGGGCTACCTGCTTTCATTTAATTACTGGTATTTCGCCTTTTAAATTATGGACGGAACATGGTTATGGCTGGTTAAGTAATTGGGAAACATATTTGAATTATCCAATTAGCGATGAATTTGCCAATATTCTGGATAAATTGTTAAAAAAAGAGACTGAACTACGCTACCAATCAGCTGCGGAAGTAATTGCAGATTTGCAAGAAGATCAAAAATATCCTATCTTTTCACCACCTTTGATAGAAAGTTCCGAACAAATTGTACCAGCAACCGAAATATTTTCAATCCATAGATATAGTAAGTTAAAAAATTTATTGCTCGCGGGTGCAGCAATAACCGTGTTTTTTGCTGGAGAATTTTGGTATTGGAAAAATCGCGAAGCACAAATTAGCAACGCTAATAGAATTACTCAACCAGCTGCTAAAACCGAGAGTATTTCAAATCAACCGTTAAAGAATCAAGCAAAATCAGCTGCTTCCCAAACCCTCTACTTAAATTACGATTCAGTTTCATCCCTGGCGATCGCTCCAGATAGCAAGACGATAATCACAAACAGTATTTTTGGCGTAAAAATGTGGAGTTTGGTTACAAAGCAAGAAATATCTGTTTTTAACGACCATAATTCAAAAGTTAATGTCGTTGCGATCGATCCGGATGGAACAAAGTTTGCTAGCGGTAGCGACGATAAAACAATCAAAATATGGAATCTAGCTACAGGGCAAGAAATTCGCACGCTATTCGGGCATAATTCGGGAATTCATGCTTTAGCTTTTAGTCCTGATGGTAAGATACTTGCTTCGGGAGGCAATGACAACAGCATTAAGCTATGGAATCTGGGTACGGGTAAAGAAATAGCTAACTTTGATAGTCACAACATTAGTTCGCTTGCCTTTGATTTGGAAGGTAAGATGCTTGCGAGCGGTAGCTTTGACGGTACTATCAAAATTTGGGATACGGTGAATCAAAAACTTTTACACACTCTATCAAATAATTCGAGTCCAGTTAATTCTGTTGCTTTTACGAAAAAAGCCGGAGGAACAAGTACAGAATCAGTTATTGGTAGTTACAATAACGCTATAGATCTGTGGAATCCAACTACAGGGGTAAAAATTCGTACTTTTAGAGGACATTCTCAACTGGTAACATCTATTGCTGCTAGTCCGCAAAAAAATATTCTTGCTTCCGGTAGTAGCGATACAACAATAAAATTATGGAATTTACACACCGGGGAACTTTTAACTACCTTGAGGGGACATTCTGCTAAAGTCGAATCTCTGGCTTTCAACAAAGATGGAAATATTTTAGTTAGTTGCGCCTCCGATAGAACTATAAAAATTTGGCAAATATCTACTTTTTAGTTGTCAAGAAAATAATTATAAAAAATCAAGTCAATATAAAATAGTTGTAAAGAATATGTCTTAAACTTGGAAATTTATCCGAGATATTATTGAATTGATAGATGACTATATTTCTATCAAAGAAAAAATAAGTATTTTTACTTTTGGTTTGTACTGAGTTGATAATTAGACTCCCGAGGGAATTATTGCGTCTGTAAAAATGATTAATTATACATTTAAAGTTTTAACTAGTTCGGCAGTAATGGTTTTAGCTTTTGTTAAAATTTGGGGTTGGCAAACTTCTCCTGCGGTAAGTAGTATATCTTCTCGCACGAACCAGACATCAACTCCTTGGAGAAATACGTCTTTAGGATTTACATTAAGCGGACATTCCGATTCGGTTTGGGCGATCGCCATTAGTCCCCATCAAATAGAGGGGAGTCAACGTATTATTGCTTCTGTCAGCGGCGATAAAACTATTAAATTATGGGATTTAGAAACGAGACAGTTAATCCGCACTCTCAAAGGACATTCTGACTCAGTTAACGCTGTGGCTTTTAGTCCAGATGGGAAAACACTGGCTTCTGCTGGTGGCGATCGAGTTATACGGTTGTGGGATATTGCAACTGGCGAGCAAATCCGGGTAATGAGGGGACATTCAGCCTCTATTCAATCAATCGCTTTTAGCCCGGATGGAAACTTTATTGTTAGTAGTAGTTGGGATCAAACTGTTAGTTTGTGGAATGCAGGTACGGGAACCAAAATCCGCAGCATCCGAGGAGATTGTGACGTAGCAAATGTCGTTGCAGTGAGTCCAGATGGTAAAACCTTCGCAACGGGAAATCATTTTGAAGGCACGATTAATTTGTGGGATTTAGCCACAGGAAGCAAAATTAAAACTTTAAGAGGTCATTTAGATGCGGTTAGTTCTTTAGCATTCAGCCCAGATGGTAAAACCCTTGCCAGCGGTAGTTGGGATAAAACTATCAAGTTATGGAATGCTCGTACTGGAGATAACCTACGTATTTTAAGCGGACATTCGGATAAAATTTGGTCAGTTGCATTTAGCCCGGATGGTAAAACCGTTGCCAGCGGTAGTTGGGATAAAACTATCAAGTTATGGCATACAAATACCGGACAAAGAATTAGTACGCTTAGAGGACATTCCCAAAGAGTTTGGTCTGTAGCGTTTAGTCCTGATGGTACAACTCTTCTTAGTAGTAGCTTTGATAAAACTATTAAAATTTGGAAAACGTTGTAGCAATTATCCTTAACTTACATCTTAAAAGCTTAAAATTACAAAGGCTTAGATATTAATTCTCCTGGATTTTTAGAAATATCTAGAAAAGAACATTTTGGTAATGGAGAATCGAATAAATGAAGATTGAATCGATCCGATAAAGCTTCAAAAACTTTAATTGCTCTAACGCTATTACCCCTAGAATCAATTAAAGGGGAAAAGACAGCAATACCAGCGCGATCGGGAATTACACCAATTATTCCCCCCGAAACTCCGCTTTTTGCCGGAATTCCGACTCGATAAGCCCATTCACCAGCATAGTTGTACATACCACAGGTATACATTACGCTTAAAATATCCCTGATATAGCAAGGTTTTATTGCTTGTTCTCGTGTTATTGGATTAATACCGCGATTTGCTAAAGTTGCAGCCATGACTGCGAGATCGTGGCAGTTAACAACCAAAGAACACTGTTGAAAATAAAGGTCAAGAATTTCTTCAATATTGTTTTCAATGATGTCAAAATTAAGCAGTAAATTGGCTAAAGCTCGATTGCGATGTCCGGTAGCTCGTTCGGACATAAATACAGGAGCATCGATAAATACATTGTGACCGATATAGCGACGGAACATATCTAGCATCCGATTCAGCTTTTCAGTAGCATTTGAACCTTTGATTAAACCAGCAGTAGCGATCGCACCAGCATTAACCATCGGGTTATCCGGACGTTTAGAGTTTTCATCCAAGCGAATTACCGAATTAAACGGATCTCCAGTGGGTTCTACACCAATTTTTTCCAACAATGTTTGGCGATCGCAATCTTCTAAAGCCATGCCGTAAACAAAAACTTTAGATATAGATTGAATAGTAAAATTTTCTTGGCTATCTCCGATTTCAAAAATTTCCCCTTCTTTAGTCACAACGGAGATTGCAAACCAGTTTGGATCGGCTTTAGTTAGTTCGGGAATATAGCTAGCCAAAGAGCCTGAATTAAGATGGCGATATTCTTCATAAAGAAACTTGATAAAATCTTGAAAGTCAGACATTACATATTTTACTTACTTAATATCAGCTAAATTTTATCTTGACATATCCTTAAGTGATTTCCGAATAATTATCACTAGTAATCGTTATGCTTGTAGTGAAGGCTAACTTAGACGACAATTAAATTATGAAAAAACGATATTTTTTAAAAACTGGAACAGCAATGCTGGGTTTAGCATGGTTATCACCATATTTAACAGGTATAGCAGGTAAGTCAAAAGTTGCAGCAACTGCCTCCAATAAGTTTGAAATTACCAAAACAGAAGAACAGTGGCGCAAAATTTTAACACCTTCACAGTTTTACGTGTTGCGTAAACATGGAACTGAAGGCGCTCATACCAGTTCGCTTGATAAACAATATGCGAAAGGTACTTACCTATGCGCTGGGTGCGACTTACCAGTTTTTAAGTCTCAAACTAAATTTAACAGCGGTACGGGTTGGCCTTCTTTTTATGCTCCCATAAGTGGAGCAATCGATACATCGATAGATAAGTCATTTTTTATCAGCCGTGTTGAAGTTCATTGTCATCGCTGCGGCGGACATTTAGGTCATGTATTTAACGATGGTCCCAAACCTACTGGCAAACGCTACTGTATGAATGGGGTAGCGTTGAAATTTATCGAAAGTTGAATTAATACCATAGTACTGGTAAGTCTAACGTTTCCCCCAGTCAGCTATCTTTGTGGTGAAGGTTAATTGCATCTGGTGCAAGATGTACATAACTAGTGGTTTGTCCCCAACCGTCTTGATGAGTTTTCTATCACACCCGCCTGGGACTATAAGTCCCAGTCTAATAGCTAAAGTCCTATAAATAGGACTATAAAACAGTCGTCTTTAGACGACTTTTTCTATTAGACGGGGAATGTAATTCTCAGGCGGATTAGGATAAAAACAAATCGTATTTAATGGGAAAAACCACTTGACTCATCGCCCCATCACTTTTGCGATCGTAAAACCAATTATTAAACTAATAGTCTATTTCATTAATCTTGATGAGTTCGTAGTAAGGGCATCGGTTCCCTCATATCAATGGGCTTAAGGACGCGCATTCCCAACTACAAACC
Source organism: Rivularia sp. (in: cyanobacteria) (assembly GCA_965234645.1). Lineage (GTDB taxonomy): Bacteria > Cyanobacteriota > Cyanobacteriia > Cyanobacteriales > Nostocaceae > Rivularia. The sequence goes on from OZ248344.1 coordinate 4,567,026, forward strand.
CTTTAAAGTTAATGGGACAGACTACTAGTACACTATTGCATTAATCTTTATGGGTTCGTAGTAAGGGCTTAAGTTCCCCAAATCCGGAGGCGCTGAAGCGCTTACTACGAACCCTACTGCCTACTGCCTACTGCCTACTCCTATTCAAGTACACAGCGCAGATTTTATCGGTAATTCGATCGCAAATTCAGCACCTTCACCAGGTTTAGAATTGCAATACAATTTACCGCCATGTTTTTCAATAATCTTATAGCTAATTGACAATCCCAACCCCGTACCTTTGCCAACTGGTTTAGTAGTAAAAAAGGGGTCAAACAGTTTATCTAAAATTTCTGGTGGAATTCCATTTCCATCATCTTTAATAGAAATTTTCACTCTTTCATCTATACACTCAGTTGTAATATTAATTGTTTTAACTTTATCTTCCTCAGAAGAAGGTTTTATTGATTGAACTTCATCAATAGCATTTGCTAGCAAATTCATAAACACTTGATTGAGTTGCCCAGCATAGCATTCAACTAAAGGTAATTCGCCATATTCTTTGACAATATTAATTGCAACTTTAGAAGCATCAGTTTTAAGTCGATGCTGCAAAATTAATAGCGTACCTTCAATACCATCGTGAATATTCACGGGTTTCATTTCTGCTTCATCTAAACGCGAAAAGCTGCGTAATGATAAAACAATTGACTGAATGCGTTTAGTTCCGATAGATAAAGAAGAACAAAGCTTTGGTAAATCTTCCGCAATATATTCAACGTCAGCTTCCTCCAGCAATTTTTGAATTTCAGCAGGAGGTTCCGAGCAATATTCTTGATAACTGCTTATTACTTGCAAAATATTATTTGTGTATTCCTCAAGGTGAGCTAAATTAGCATGAATAAAATTAACTGGGTTATTGATTTCGTGGGCAATTCCTGCTACCAATTGTCCCAAACTAGACATTTTTTCTGTTTGGATCAGCTGAGTTTGAGTTTCTTGCAAATTAATCAGGGTTTTAGATAGTTGCTCTGTTTTTTCACGGTTATGAGCGAGTAAAGAAGCGTGCTGCATGGCAACTCCTAACTGTGCTGCAATTTGACTAATAAACTCAACTTCAGAAGTTTCCCAATCACGATATGCTTGATGCTGATATACTCCCAAAAGTCCCCAAAGATTTTGCTCGACAAAAATCGGTACGATGATAAAAGCTTTGATGTGAAACTGCTCGTATATATCAAGATGACACTGAGAAAAACCAACTTGATAAACATCATCAACTATAAAAACTTCACCTTCACGATATCTACCACCTTGAGTTTCTTGCAGATAAGTATCGTTCCAAACTGTATTTACACCTAAATTACCAACATCGAGCCATCGGGGAGTAACACATTCAAAATCAGCCACAAATTCACCACCCCAATCGGAATTAAACCGATAAACCGAAACGCGATCGGCATCTAAAACTTGAGTCAGTTCTTTTGTAGTAATTCGGAAAATTCCTTCAATATCAAGAGACTCGCGTATTTTAGCCACAATACTTGCAAGTGCTTTTTGTCTGGAAATAAAGTTTTCTAACTCCAGATTTGAAAGCTGTAACTGTTGGGTTTTTTGCTGAAGTTGTTCGGTGCGCTCTTCTACCTGCTGTTCCAAATTGGCGTTTAAAGCCTGTACTTGCTGATATAATCTATACTGCTTAATCGCTGTAGAAAACCGTTCGCTGAGTGCTTGAGCATACTTAATTTCTGCTTCCGTCCAGGCTTGAGCTTGTCCCTTTTTCTCCTGCTTCCACACCTCAAAAGACTGCCGAGCCATTAGTTGACGAGTATCGGGATTGTGCCATCCCCCCCACAAAATCTCCGTATCTACTTCCGAACGAAAAATAGTTAAGCAACCAACAATATGAGTCCCATAATGTAGAGGAATAATTAAAATTCCACGAACTGAAGTAGTTTCAAAAAACGGTGCTAATGTACGAAATAAAGGTTCGCGGTAAATGTCATCAATTGCCCACAGATGGGGATATTTATCAACTTCGTCTTTGCAATCGCCTAGATTGTATACCGAACGCATCCACTGTACCGACCAAGGTTTATAACCAGTACTATCAGAACCAGATTCAATTACCGAGTGCAGGAAATTCTTCCAAAGATAATTTTCTTCAACAACTCGATTTTTTTCTGCATTTAAGAAATTTGGTTGTTCTCCACAGCTATATAATTCCCTTGATTGATTTTCATCCGCGAGCAAATAAAGCCTACCACCAGAACCATTAAAAGTTGCAACTGCTTCTTCAAGGGCTTCTTGCGATCTAACTGTAGGGCTTGTATAAAGTAGCTCGGTAACGCGGTTGATATTCGCTTCCTGTTTGGCTTGCGATCGCACTTGGTTGAGTAAAATTGACTGCGCGATTGCAACTCCAACTTGATCTACAACAGCTTGAATAAACTGTAATTCCTCTTCGGTGACGTTGCGCGACTCGCTATGGTGACAAGCTAGCAATCCCCAAAGAGCGGATGAATTCGGGGACGGTGGCTGTTTTTTCCCGGTAGAAATTTCTTCCAATACAATCGGTACTACTACTGAAGACTTGACACCCATCGCAGTTAAATATTCTGCATGACAAGGGTCTAAAGGACGATAGCGAATATCATCTGGTTGACTTTCTCCAGTTTCTGGATGGTCTAAGGGACTAATACCTATTTTAGAACTAGTCACATCTACTACCGAACGCTGACGCGCCCGCAAAAACAACTCGCGAGCGTAGGGAGGAATATCATCAGCGGGAAAATGCAGTCCTAGTAAAGAAGGTAGCCGATAATTATTAATTGATTCAGCAATTACCACCCCACTGCTGTCAGAATTGAACTGATAAACTTTTACACGATCGGTCTCCAAGTAATCCCGGACTTCTGCCACCATCGTATTTAAAATTTCTTTTAATTCTAAAGACTGGCGAATCCGATTAGCAATACGGTGTAATAAACCTTCCTGTGTCGCCCCTAACAAATAGTCTGGTAATTTACCCATCTTTATATTTAATAAAAATTTAAACTCTTATAAATATGGTTCCCATTTTTGATGTACTAATTTCATTGCAATTGCAAAAATGGGAGAGGGGGAGAGGGGGAGATAGGGAGAGGGGGAAGAGGGGGTAGAAAATCAACTCCTAACTCTTAATTCCTCACTCCTAACTCTTAACTGCTAACTGTTCATTGTCTTCGAGATGCTTGACGTTCAATGGTGCGTCTGGAAGGTTTAGAACTAGTCAAAGTTGTCCATGCGGCTTTGACACCAACAAAAATACTGCGCGTACCAGACTGCACATTTTGGGCTTGTTTTTTGGCACTATTAAAACTTTGATCCACTTGTTGAGCTACTCCAGAAGCACTTTTGACACCTTCGCTCACATCATCAGTTAAATCCGTGATTTCCAAGCCAGTTAAGCGGATAGCTTCTAAAGTAGGCGGCAACTCTCGCGAAAGAGTATCAAATAACTTTTCAGCACTGCGAGCAGCAGAAGCTACCTCCAGTAGAGCCGGAATAGCAGCTACCAACAAAGCAGTTAAACTTACAGCGACTAATAAAATAGATAATCCCAGCCAAAACAGAGGTTCACTCACATTAAAATTGTTAATCGCTAACAGCATTTTGCAGAAAGTTTTAGGGAACATTTCAGTTACACCAAACTTTCCAGCGACGGATTTACGATAAAATAATTAACCGCACCGATGGGAATTTTAATACGTCCGAATCAACGGCGAATGATGATTTAGACGGTTCCATATTTGAAATCTGACGTTGAAACCAGAATCTAAAATCTAAAAACTAATTATTTATATGCTGGGGTAGAGAATTGGAGTTATCTTGAGTTTTTGTTTTTTCCCGATTTAATGCTTGATGTTCCCGTGCGGAAGCATCTATCCCCGCCAAAACGGCTTCTCGCAGTCGCTCCAAAGTCTCATCCCAAGATCGGATTGCATTCTCAGAAAGACGATCTGCTTGAATTTGAGCGCTTGTTGATAAATCCTCTGCTAAATCTGGTAAAGCAGAAGCCGACTTTTTCAACAATTTACGTGTTTCGCGTCCCGTGCGCGGAGCCATAAGCAACCCGGTGAAGGCACCAATAGTAGCTCCTAGCACCAAACCACCAATAAAATTTCCACTACTGTTATTAGACATTTTATCAACTCTCCTTACACCTATTTTAAGTGGGTTTGAGCGGCTTGCAATACTCACCTAGATTTTTACTATTTTCTTTGTTGATGACAATATATTAATCGTAAAGGTTGCAATATTTATTGAAGGGGAGAGGGGGAAGAGGGGGAAGAGGGGGACAAGGGGACAAGGAGACAAGGAGAAAGTTAGGAGTTAGGACCACCGGAGTTAGAAATTATTTCAAATAAACCTTTGACCTTTAACCTTTAACCTTCTAAAGTTTTCTTTTTAAATATTTAGACGTTAAATTAAATCCTGGACGATTCCAGAGTATTTGTCTACCGAAAACTATTAGTGCCAAAATTTGCTTTAATTGTCGTAATTTTACTTGTAAACTTTGATTGCTCTGACGAAGATTATTTAAATTCTGCATACCAAGATAAATCGCTTCTGGTCTTCGATGCAACAGTGCGTAAGAATTGCGATCGCAGTTTGTGAAAAACTTGGTCAGTCTAACTAATCGCCGTCTTAATTGGTACACTTGCCAAGTGCAGTAAAGCAGTATCAATGAGATCAGAATATTGATCGTGACAACAATAGTTACCATTGGTCATTAAAAATAAATTTCGATCGCGCCCCATAGATAATGTTAAATTAGTACTAAAATACTACTAAAAACATGAAGCTAGATAATATATCTGAATTACCATCGCATTTGCAACCGGGATGCGTTCAAACTATGCAGGCTGTTGATGCTCCGATGGAACGCTCTTACTATATTAATTCAGCCGAGTACTGGGGACAGCCGAAACGCGATGGTAGCAGGTTAATTGTAATTGCAACACCGGATAAAGTTTACTATCAATCGCGATCGCAAAAAATGAAACGTCAACCTTGCGAAGAAATAAACCAAGCTTTAGTGCAAGCTGCGATCGAGTTGGGGACATTTGTTTTAGATGGCGAATTGTACTACCCTTCGGTGACGGGAAGCGAACATCGTACCGCCGCCCAAGCTGCTACTATTAATACTAATCTTGGAACAACAACTCCACCCACACCGATATACGCGATTTTCAAAGCTTTGTGGTTTTCTCAAAAAGATTTAACGATCGCAACGGAAGCAGAAAGAATTACCGTTGGAGAAGAAATTGGTAAGCATTTAAGAACTGATTTTTTTGAAATAATACCTACTGCTAGAAGTAAAGAAGAAAAAGCAGAATTAGCATCAAAGCAAGCATCGGAAGCAAGAGAAGGGGAAATTTGGTTGCTCAAAAACTGTATTTATATCGCTGGAAAAGATAACCATAGTCAAGCAATGTTACGGACAAAATATTGTTTGGAATTAGACTTAGTAATTACGGATTTAACTTTAGTAAAAGGTACCGGAAGACCATTTAGTGCTGCGATCGTCGCTCAAGAAATTGAAGGTAAATTAATACCGCGTGGTTCTGTGGGGACTGGATTTTCCCTCAAAGATATGGGTAAAATCATCCGTCGTCATACAGAGAAACCCGGAAGCGTCAAAATTACAGTTAGATGTTTGGGGCTAACTGAAAACGGTAATTTATGGCACGGAAGATTTATCGGTTTATCTGAATAATGTAGAGACGCGATATATCGCGTCTTTACAAAAATGTTGGTTTTAAACAGATATTTTCAACTACCTTGCATCTGATTAAACTTAGCTCTAATTGTTTCTACCCGTTTGCGGTTAACACCTAAATCGCTTTGTCCCAACCGAGAAGCCGATCGCACGTGGATAGTATTGGTGCTACTATCGAGATAAAATTCCACGTCATCCACAAACCCCATTAAAGCGCTCTTGAATTCTGCATACAAATAATCCGACGATTCGTTAATTATCTTGGTTCTATCTTCCGATGCGATCGCAGCTTTGAGATCGGTTAAAGCTTTTTCTGGTGTGGAACTGTACTTCAACGGTTGAATAAAGTGAGTCTCATCTGAACTTGGACTTTGAGAAGAAACGCAGTTTGGGGAGTTGGGACAAGCTGCTAATTTACCGTCGTTTACACCCAAGTTATCCGGTTTTGTTCCTGAAAATATCATTGATGATTTTTACCTAAAAGTAAAGTGGACTACTTTTTACTTTATAGGTTAAAGGTCGAAGGTTAAAGGTTAGAGGTTTTAAATCTACTGTTCCCTACTCCCTACTCCTTACATTTCAAGTAGCTAATGCAGGGTAATCGGTATAACCTTTTGATTCATGGGTGTAGAAAGTGGATGAATCCTGAAACACCATCTGATACAAACGCGATCGCACTTGTTAATAAATTAGCTTTTGGTCGAGATGAAGAAGCATTGCTTGTTGAAAGAATTCGTAATTCTCAATACTATATATCGGAACTGACATTAGTAGCAGAAATAAATAATTCTGTAGTCGCTCATATAATGTTTAGCTATATTAATTTAGTCGGCGAAGAAACATTTCAGGTTCTAGGTTTAGCTCCCGCTTCAGTTCATCCAGATTTTCAAAAGCAAGGAATCGGTAGCGCCTTGGTAAATGCTGGTTTGATTAAAGCAAATGTATTAGGAGAAACTTTAATTATTGTATTAGGGCATCCTCAGTTTTATTCTCGTTTTGGGTTTGAACCTTCAATTGATTTTCGGATAGAATCTCCATTCCCCGTACCTGAAGATGCTTTTATGGTAAAAACTTTAGCTAATTATCACCCTAAATATAATGGTAAGGTGATTTATCCAACAACTTTTCAAGATTTATAAATAATATTATCAATCAAATTGGAGCTTAATAATATTGTTTTTTAGACAACACTTTAGACAAATTTTTATTTGGATTACTTTATAGATAAAGATTGAATAAGTAATTATCTATAGAGGAAAATATGAATTAAGAAAACAGTATTCTGTAGCTTTTCAAATTCAAAAGTTTTAAGAAATACAGTATTTTTGTTCTAAACCCAAAACTTAAGTGAAACCACGTATTTTCTCTACTTCACAAGTATATTTTAAATTATATAATAAAGTATAACCACAATTAATTAACTCTAATATGGCTACAGTTAAAAACTTCGACCGTAGCGTAATAGAAAGCTATCTAAGTAACAGAGGATTGCGATTTACGACTGACGATGACGGCGATTTTGTGGTGCAGCTTCCCTACCAAGAAGAAATAGGATGTGAAGTCATTCTAGTCTTTTGTGCTGAAGGTCCTCAAGAGGACGTTTATTCAGTTAGACTTATTTCTAATAAGCGCATTTCCAAAGAAGAATGGGAACGTGTAATGTCTTTATGTAATGACTGGAATAAAGAGAAGCGTTTTCCCAAAGCCTTTCTTGATATCAGAATTACTGCTGAAGAAACTCTAGCTATAGTAATACTCGAACAACATTTGCATCTCAAACCTGGCGTGCATCAAGACTTATTTGATGACTGGACTGATATTATGGTTTCCGGTGGATTTCAATTTTGGATTTGGGTACATCAACAACATGGTTTGTAAGTAAAATTGTATTTTATTTTTAGTATTTATAGCTATTAACTGATGTTTTGGTTAATAGCTTTTTTATTGTTGAAATACGAATCAAGATAAATTTGGTAGCAAAAGTTATTTTCAATATTAATCTCTTAACTTATCAGCAGCTCCAACTCTAACAGAGTGATACCAAGTACCATCACCGTTGCGAACTAAGAATGTATCATATTTTTCATTCTTGAGATATTTAAACTGCATCCAGTGTTCATCATCTCTAGCACGTAACATTATTGCTTTTTTTGCAACAATTGAACCATCTGCAATTCCATTTTGAACATCTTGTATTTTTTGTTCGGTATTATTTTCCAATTCTTCCAAGCGTTGTTTTGTATTTTGAAGTTCTTTCTGTGTAGATTTAAGTTCTGCTTTTAAGCTGGCGTTGTCAGCTTGAAGTGTTTTTATATTTTCTAATTCTATCTGCAAATCTACTTGAGTGCGTTTTAACTCTTCAATTGCTTTTTCGTAGTAACCTAATGGTGTTTTATAATTCATTGTTAATTACCTGCTAAGAGTTTATAAGGTTGCTGAACTTCTGAAACTGGAATTTCCGTATTATCGTAATTCCTCACAGTATCGCGCCAGAATTCACAGAGTAAACCATATTTTATCCAGTCTTCAATGGCTCTTCTTCTTAACTCTGGAGATTTTTTTACTAAAGCAGCCATCATTGCTGAATTTTGTTGAAGTTGTCCGTAAATCTTTAATACTTCATCAATAGGAGTATTTTCATTTAGTTTGCTTAGTTCATAACATTCACTTAATTCGTAAAGCTCAATATCAGAAAGCATTGCACCAGGTTTAAATCCGATCTTTAATAACTGTCTGCATTTGTCCAACGGATTTGGTAAAGCATGAGCTAAATACTTTTTCAACTCGTTGCGAATTGCTTCTAATTTTCCATCTATAATTTCGTCTATCTTATCGACTATCTGGTTAGCGTCTTGAAATAAATTTTCTTCTAAAAGATTAATTTCTGATAACGCATTTTGAGTAATATCTTGAGTCGAGTTTAAAGCCTCCATCACGACAAATGAAAGCTGATTAATGCGATTTTCCACATAAAAATCAGTGTCTTCAATAGTTTTACCGATATCTTTCAGTGTTTCTTCACGGATTTGATTGATTTTATTAATATTACGACTCACTTTTTCATCAGCATTATTTAATAGACGAACGATATCTAGTTTAATTTTAGATTCTAGCCTTTCCGTACTTTTTACTGATTGTTCTATACGTTTTTTAGCTATATAGTCTAGCTTGTCGGCTAATGGATTTATTTTATTATCGAATAAATTATTTATATTTTTGCTGCTATATTTAACAGCATCCTTTGAAATATGTTTCGCCGATCGCTCCAATTTTTTAGCAAATTTATTGAATGCCCATTCCATCATTCTTGTTACCCTGTAAATTATTTATAAGGCAATAAATCTTTTCAAGATTAACATTGTAAATTAAGAGTGTCGAGAGTATGCGATTTTAAGTGAGAACACGGGTAAATATCAAAAAATTAATTCTCCTCTTTTCCCTTACTCGGCGCTCTCTGCGTCTAGTAAGGTTTATTATCCATATATAACTTGAATCAATCTCAAACAATTTCTGCCGATATAACACCCGCTTTTTCCAACACCGCAGCAACTCTTAAAATCGCCGTTTCATTATAAGGAGCGGCGATTAATTGCACTCCCGAAGGTAAAGCATTTTTACGTTGAATTGGAACCGATAAAACAGGTAAACCAATAAATGATAGCGGTTGAGTAAATAATCCTAAATGCGGACGAACTAATATTTCTTCGCCGTCTAAAATCATCGTTTCTTGTCCAATTTCTGGTGCTGAAATTGGTGTAGTTGGAGCAATAATTACATCTACATTTTCAAATATTTCTCGAACTTTTTCCTTATACCAATTTCTAAATCTTTGGGCTTGAATATACCAACTACTAGGAATAAACGCACCTGCAATGAATCTATCCCTTGTCGCAAAATCAAAATCTTGGGGACGCGATTTTAATTTATCTAAATGTAAATTTGCACCTTCAGATGCAGTAATTATGTATGCAGCAGCACGAGCGCGATCGGCTTCTGGGATGGAAACGTATTCAGAAACATTCAACGCATCGGCAATTTTCTGTACGGCTGCTAAAGTGGACGGTGCAGCTTTTTGGGTGAAATAGTTGTCGGCGATCGCCATCTTTAATCCATCAATATTTTGCTGAGACGTTATGTATAACGTCTCTACAACTGGACGTTTCGTACAAACATTATCTCTTGCATCTTTCCCTTGCAAAACATCGAAAGCGGTTGCAATATCTCTCACCGAACGTGCAAATGGTCCAACATGGTCAAAACTGCTGGAAAATAGCACTACACCAGCCCTGGATAACCTGCCATAAGTTGGTTTCAAACCGAAAACACCGCATAAAGCCGCAGGTACCCGAATCGAACCGTTAGTATCTGAACCCAAAGTTAAGGGAACCAAACCAGCAGCCACCGAAGCAGCCGAACCTCCAGATGAACCACCAGCTACACGGTTCAAGTCGTGGGGATTGTGAGTAGCACCGTAATGGGAATTCTCGGTTACAAAACCATAAGCGTATTCATCCATATTCAAAGCACCGACAAGAATTGCACCGGCATTTTTCAGCTTAGTTACAGCCGTTGCATCTTGAGTAGCTGGGGGATTTTCAGCATTAATTTTTGAGCCAGCAAGCGTAGTTAGATCGGCGATATCGTAAAGATTTTTGACAGCGAAAGGTACACCAGCCAACAAACCGGGATTATTACCAAGGGCTATTTCTGCATCAATTTTGGCTGCATCTTTTAAAGCAGTTTCCGCAGTTACCGTCGTAAAACAATTAAGTTGATTATCCCTGGCTGCAATTCTATCTAAAGCAGCTTTGACAACATCCACCGCTTTGATTTGCCCTTGGTTTACTGCGGTTGCGATCGATCCGGCATCGGCTGAGTCTAAATTCATGATTTGGTTCAATATTATGGTTCAAATACTGGTGCTGCTTCAATATCTTCAGGTAAAGGAAACTCATTGACAAGCTTCGCTATAACTTGAATTCTCTCAAAGTTTGCGACAACTCCATCGCGGTATTCATCGGGTAAATTAAAACCGAGTAATAATGCTGTTTGTTCTACGTATTCGGTTGCGTTGAATTTTTTATCGTTCATCTATTTATTGTTTACGGTAACATCTAACTTATACCGTTAAATATCATACCCGTGCGTGGCAACAGTTAACCATCCGGAGTTTCAAACCTATCTGCAATCCATCAGCGACAAGTATAAATGCTGGTGGAATTTTTACACGTTGACAGATGCAGAATATTTTGACTTTGGTTTGATGGTGCAAGAAGTGCAGGCAAAGAAAAAACGAGAAAAGCAACAGGAAGAAATAGAGCTTTTGCCCGTGTTGGAAGGTATTCGTAAATATGCTGACAAACACGTATTATTAATAGGGAAACCTGGATCGGGTAAATCTACATCTTTACAACAGTTATTGTGGGAAGATGCAGAAGCAATAATCCAAGGGGAGAAGCGAATAATTCCGGTTTTGGTAGAACTTCGCAACTGGGATACTTCGGTAGAAAACTTAATTTACAAGTTTTTGCGAAAGAACAAACACCGCATTGATAAAGACGAAATTGAAGACTTGTTATATGACGAGCAATTATTGCTGTTGATGGATGGTTTGAACGAATTACCATCTGATAAAGCACGGGATAATGTTGCACAATTTCGTCAATATTACTCCGAAACACCGATGATTTTTACCACGCGGGATTTAGCTGTGGGGGGAAATTTAGGGATTGATAAGCAACTGGAAATGCAACCGCTAACAGAAACCCAGATGCGGGAATTTGTTATAGCGTATCTTCCCCAACAGAGCGAGCAAATGTTGCAGCAGTTACACAATCGACTGCGGGAGTTAGGAGAAACTCCTTTGATATTGAAGATGCTCTGCGACGTATTTAAATTAGGTGGAGAAATACCAGAAAATAAAGGAGAATTATTTCGTAAGTTTGACAGCGAAGTTAATCACATTAAAGAAGATAAGGAAACTGTTCCCATTCCGGAAGGGTTGCGACGTTGGAAAGGGGAATTATTGCAATATCTCGCATTTGAGATGATGCAACCGGAAAATCCTCAAGGGAATCCTACAGATTTTCGATTGTCAATTTCTCGCAGTCAAACGGAAGCAATTTTAAAGAATTTTCTCAAAGGTGAGGTAGAGTTTCCCGCACAAAAAGCCAAAGATTGGTTAGACGGGTTGTTGAAACATTGTTTACTAGAGAGCAGAGTATCGGAATCCGAACAAGTTGTAATTCAATTTCACCATCAACAATTTCAAGAATATTATGCAGCGGAACATTTACTGCGGTTGTTACCGAATTTGAGCGATGAGAAGTTGCAGCGCGATTATTTAAATTTACTTAAATGGACTGAACCTTTAGCGTTAATATTGGGTTTAGTTGAAGATGAAGCGCAAGCTTTGCGGGTTACGAAGTTAGGGTTAGATGTTGATTTGATGTTGGGTGCGCGGTTAGCGGGAGAGGTAAGAAAAGAGTTTCAGGAGAAAACGGTTGGTTTAGTAAGTGAGCAAAAGTTAAAAAATGGGCAAGAAGTTCCTGATTGGCTCAAGGTTCAGCTTTTTGGGAAGACGCGATCGCAAGCAGCAATAGCTTATTTACAAAAATTTTTACAAGATCCAGACTCAGATGTTCGTAGAGCAGCAGTTTGGGTGTTACGTCAGGTTGGTGAGCCAGCTATTGATGTACTGTTTAAGATTTTAGAACATCCAGACTCTGGTGTACGTGAAGCTGCTATTTCAGCGTTAGGGGAAATCGGCAATGATATAGCTATTCCTAAACTGATTGAAATGCTAGAAGATTCTGAGCCTGATGTTCGTCAGAAAGCAATTTTTTCCTTAGAAAAACTAGATTGTGAAACAGTAATTCCTGGATTACTTAAAGCCACACAAGATCCAGATTGGAATGTCAAGGAGATGGCAAAACTTGCTTTAAAGGAAATGAACGATAAGGTAGTAGTTGCTGTACTAATTAAGGCTCTGCAAAATCCGGACTCTTCCATTCGTAACAATGTAGCCGATATGTTAGGGGAGATTGGCGATGAAACAGCTATTCCTGCACTGTCCAAAGCTCAAGAAGATGTAGATTTAGATTTTAGTTTGAGAGCAAAATATGCTCTATTCAAATTACATAACAAATCTGTTCATAATGAATGCAAGAATTATCAAAATAATCATAAAATTCAGGAATCAGAAAAACAAGAAAAAATTATTAAATCCCTCAAAAATTTAGAACATTCTAACCCGACACTACGAGGAAACGCTATTGTTGAGTTAATAGGTTTGGATTGCAAGCAAGCAATTTCAGGAATAATTAATGCATTAAAAGACCCGTCTCCTCATGTAAGGTATAACGCAATTAATGGAATAGCACGTTTTTACAACAAGTTTCCTGAATTTAGAAAAGAAATAAAAGCAGTAACACATACATTAATAGAAGCTTTAAGAGATATACATTCTTCTGTTCGTTCGATAGCAGCTAGTACACTAAGTTCTATAGGTAGTAAAGAAGCTATTCCCGCTCTAATTGAGGTCTTAAAAGATTCAGATTATCTTGTTCGTATAAGTGCAGCACAAGCTTTAGGCAAATTTATTAACGAAACAACAATTCCGGCTTTGGTAAAATCCTTGCAAGATCCAAATTTTTTAGTACGTGATAGTGTAAGTGAGACATTAGCTAAAATAAAAGAATATGACATAGAAAAGTATTTACCTTATTTTATTGATTTGATTTCCACTCAGGCAGGACAACAAGCACTTAGAGCTATTATTGGGATTCAAGAACGCTGTAAATTTTATAATCATGAAATCTTCCATTCCCAACCAGTAGAAGAAGATAAATCCAATAATTCCACCTTACCAAACATTAATAACTTCTATGCTCCTGTAGGTATTGTTAATAGTGGAGATACTAGAATCCAAGGTAATCAAATCGGTACTCAGAACAATCAATAAGCTGAATAAAGTAAATAAAACTATGTCAGAAACTTCCAAATACCAAAATCAATTTAACTTTCATAAAGAAATCGGTAACGTTAATACTGGAGATACCACAATACAACGCGACCAAATCGGTACTCAAAACAACTATCCACAGGAAAAAGAAACAAAACAAGCCTTAGCAGAATTAAAACCAATTTTAGAGAAAATACAGCGTCAAAATCCAGCCGCTAACGAACAACAAGCAACAGATATCATAGAAGTCGAATTTAGAGAAATTGAACGCACTCAACCATTAAAATGGCAAGAAATACTACAACAGCTAATTAGCTTAAAACGTTGGTTTAATGGCAGCAAAGCCGCAGCATCAGAAACAATAAAGCATTATGTCAATGACAGTGTTCAAGCTAAAGCTTTCATTGCTTTTCTAGAAGGCTTTAGCGCAGATTAAAAAATGGTTAGAAACAGCAAAACGCAATCAATAACCCTTTAAAAACCCAAAATTTAGCCCACGGAGGTGGGCTTTGTTTCTGTAGTTCCCCACTCTTCTAGAGTGAGAGCAATTCTGAACCAGTGTTTGAACGGTTGTCAGAATAAAAACTTGGTGTGATAGCATTAATTGTTACTATCTAACTATCTAATTTTTATTATGTCAGAAGCTCCCAAATTCGATTTCAGTCGCATAAGGCTAGGTAATGGGGCAAGTAAATTTAAACCAAATGAAATAGCCCTTCCAAAAAATGATACCCCAGACACAGCTAAAACTGATGAAATAGCCACTCAAAAAACCAATACTCCAGACACAGCTAAAACTGATGAAATAGCCACTCAAAAAACCAATACTCCAGACACAGCTAAAACTGATGAAATAGCCACTCAAAAAACCAATACCCCAGACACAGCTAAAACTGATGAAATAGCTACTCAGAAAACCAATACCCCAGACACAGTTAAAGCCGATGAAATAGCCACTCAAAAAACCAATATCCCAGATACAGTTAAAGCCGATGAAATAGCTAGTCAAAAAACGCAAATTTCCAGCGAAGAGCAGAAAAATATTAAAGAATCAGCCAAGGAAATTCAAGCATTACTCGCACCATTACAAGCAAATTACCCAACCAATTCTGATTATGAAAAGCAAGTATTTGTAAATAAATTCAGGGAAGAAATAAGGAGAAATTATCGCGTTCAAAAAATACTGACGGCTGGAGGAATTGAGTTAATTGAAATTGTCTGTCAGCCCTTGGGTATTCCCATTGAAATGGGTAAAAAATGGCTAGAAACAGCAAAAAACTATCAATAAACCCTTAAAAACCCAAAATTTAGCCCACGTAGCCCACGCAGGTGGGCTTTGTACTTGTAGCCCCACCATAGCCAGAGTGAGGGAGATTTTGATAATTAATTGATAATTGAAACAGCCCCCGGTCCCAAAGGCAACCCCAACACAAACCAAATTACAAACAAAATCCCCCAACCTATTAAAAAAGCCACCGAATAAGGCAACATCAAAGAAATCAAAGTTCCTATTTTTAAACTTGGATCGTACTTTTGACCAAATGCCACCACTACAGGAAAATAAGGCATCAATGGCGTAATTATATTAGTAGAAGAATCGCCGATTCGATAAGCCGCTTGTGTCAACTCCGGCGAATATCCAACTAACATAAACATTGGGATAAATATCGGTGCCATTATCGCCCATTTAGCCGAAGCGGAACCGACGAATAAATTAATTAGCATACTCACGACGATAAACATTAACATCAGCGGTACGCCAGTAAATCCCGTTGCTCTGAGAAAATTGGCACCATTCACCGCCAAAATTAAACCTAAGTTACTCCAGCTAAAATAAGCAATAAATTGTGCTGCAATAAAAGCCAAAGCAATGTAATAACCCATTGCTGCCATCGAACTACCTAAAGCATTAGCAACATCTTTATCATTGGCAATACTTCCAGACACTTTACCGTAAACAATTCCCGGAATCAAAAATGCTAAGGCAATGATTATAACTATGCTGTCAATAAAAGGTGAAGGGATAATTGTAAACGTTTCTGGATTGCGTAAAATACCTTGGGGTGGCAAAACCAAAGCTGCGATAAATGCAGCTAATAATAAGAAAGAAAACCCCGCCCAACGCAAACCTTTTCTTTCCGATAGTGTCAGCGTTTGCATCGGTATATCTTCATCTTGATTATAAATTCCCAAACGGGGTTCGATAATTCTTTCAGTAACAAACCAGCCAATTAAGGTAATTAAAAAAGTTGAAACTACCATGAAATAGTAATTAGAAGTCGCATTTACCTGATAGTTTGGTTGAATTAACTGCGCCGCACTTTGAGATAATCCTGCAAGTAAAGGATCGAGAGGATTTACGATCAAATTAGCGCTAAATCCGCCAGAAACCCCTGCAAAAGCCGCCGCAATGCCTGCGAGGGGATGGCGGCGAAAAGCCAAAAAAATCACCGCACCCAACGGTACAAGCACCACATAACCAGCATCTGCGGCGATATTACCCATCACACCCGCAAACACCACAACCGGACAAATAAACCTTCCCGGTGCAATTAATACTATTCGCCTTAATAACGCTGAAAGCAAACCCGTAGATTCAGCGACACCCACACCCAACATCGCCACAAGTACGGTACCGAGGGGTTTAAATCCAGTAAAATTATTAACTGCTTCGGTAAATATTTTGCGTATACCTTCGGGGGTAAGTAGAGATACCGCAGCAATCGTTTTCTCGTCGCTGGGATTGACTACCGCTACGTTTAGGAAAGATGCGATCGCGCTAATCAAAACAACTAGAACAGATAGTATAAAAAATAGCGTAATCGGATCTGGTAGTTTATTCCCTACTGTTTCAATAAAAGCCAGAGATTTATCTATTAAATTGAGTTTATTTCGTTGAGTATGGTTTGTCATTCACAGCAAACAGTTATCAATATTATGTAATGCAAGATAGTTTTAATTCGTATTGGGCATTTTGTCAAATAGATATTTAATTTTTTGTGTTCCCTGTTCCCGGTTCCCTGACTCTATAAATAATTTATTTCTTAGAACTAATACCCATTGCTAAAATACCTAAAATTTTATCTACATCTCTTAAATAATATTCAGATAAATCAATGTTAATAATACTTCCTTCTAACTTTAAAAATCTCCAGTTAGTTCCGGTAGTTACGGTACCATAAATCGCCGAAATTTGATTGTTAGAGCGATCGTTGAAAATTTGTGCTGCGATCGTTTCCGCGACACATTGTCCTAAACCAGCATTAATATTTTCTTTTTTTGCTTCCACAAGAGTAATAACTGGGGCGCTAACAAATAATTGCTCTGGAGAATCGCTAATAATAAAATCGCACACTCCAATTAAACCCTTTTCTGATTCAACATTAAATTCAATCCCAGAGAAAATATTTATCTTATCCTCTAATTGCTTTCTAAGCTCAATTAAAATTGGTGAGATAATCATTTCCGAGCGGGCTTTTCCACTATTGCTAGCTAAAGCCAAAGGAAGATTATAAGCTAATGTTTCTTTGAGAAATGAACTCGGTTCTAAAACTGGTGAATCAATAAATAAATCAACTTTTTCATAAGTCGTTAAATTAAATATATCTTTAACCTTTGATAAATTGAATTTGCTGTAAGAAGTAGGAGCATCGTTAGTAAACATAATCTTGTGACAATCAATATGATTTACTGTATTACTTTTTCTCCTAATAAAAAATTACTGATTAAAAAAACCGCAGAGAGCGCAGAGAGCGCGGAGGAAAGAGATAATGAGAAATAAGTAATTATAAAGCGAGAAGAGAGTAGTTATTTTTTTAGTCTACTTTAACTCACATCTTGCACCAATTGCGATAAGCGCCTTAGAATAAATTCTCAGGCTTAAATACAAAGTCTGATAAATCAGACTGGGGAAGGCTTATAGTGCGTTTTAACGCACTTGGTTATGGGTTCCTTGAAATTGATTTCAAGGCGGTTTGAGGACTTGTTAAGAATGGTGCAAAATGTGAATTTTAATAGACTTATGCTATTAGCTTTCTTGTTTGAACTCCGAGCGGATAGAAAAGAATTCGATTCTGGTTTTTCACCCCTTACTCTTCCTCAACTGCTGACAATTCCACAACCCAAATATCAACCAAAAAGCTAAAATTCCAGATGTAAATAACAACATCGGAATCGAACCATATTTGACAATCAAAGTAGGTGCGGCAGCAGTAAATAAACCACCTCCTAAAATCGGTTCAAATAATAACTGTTTATAAGCAAAACATTCAAAAGCCCCTGTACGATTATCTGGATCTACCATCCGTAATAGTAAAATACCAGTAGCGGTAACTCCCATCGATTGTCCTAAATCTCCCAAACCTCTTTCATTGGGGAAAAAAGGAATCAAGCGCGGTGCTAAAAATACATACACGCAAACATTCCACAGAATACCTGCGATCGCCAATATTAATAAAGGAAGTAAATTTGCACCCAAAGCTGTTAGAGAAATACTAGCCAAAGCCGTGACAATCGTTACATCCAAAGCCAATCCACCGATACGTTCCATCAAAGGACGACTCACCATATAGCTGCGATTTGTCCGCACTAACAGCAACTGTACCAAAATCCCGCCAATCAGTGCCATTGGAAACAACGGTACAAAAGCAATTAACTTTAATCCGTCTCCGCTTCCCCAGGTAATTGATTCTAGAAACCCTAAAGCTTGTAAAATTAACCAACCGATCGCAACAGCTAATCCCACAAAACCAAAGTTAAGCGATATCGGATCGATTAGTAAATCCTTAAATAATCTATCTCTAGCAACTGCGATCGATGGATGTTCTTCTGTATGGGTATGAATGCTATCTTCGTTACCCAAGCTGATCTCATCTTGGCGTTGCATTTGAATTCTTCCGGTGCGTCTTCCCCAATCTATCAACCACGTACCGATGATAATCCCCGAAACCAATCCTACCGTTGCTAAAGTCAACGATAAATCTGCGGCTTCAGGAAAACCCAACTCGTTGAAAGTATCCGCCATCCCCGCCGAAGTACCGTGTCCCCCTTCAAAAGCGACTTCAATTAACGAAGCTGCAATCGGAGGCAATTTAAAAATAGGGGTTAATACTGTAATTCCCAGTATCAAACCGATAACGTATTGTCCCCATCCCAATACTTGCCCAAAAGCCGCTTGCGGTGAAGCTTGTCGCCAAATAGTCCCCCAACCGGGAATTAACTGTCCGAGAAATAAAGTTGCAAAGACAATGTTTATAAATACTCCAGGGGATTTTGACCACACCGTTAAAATGGCTTCGGGAAAAACTCCGTTAATCAAAGGAGAATCTGCACCAACGGTAGCTTTAATTACCGCTCCTAAAGCACTCGAACCCAATAATAAAGCGATCGCACCCGCTACAACCGAACTCGGAATAAACAAAGATTTCAATATGCCGATACGCTGTCTGATAAAACGCCCGACAAGAATTAAAATAGCAATTAGAGTGTAAGCCCAGAATACGTCTATCAGTTGGAACATTATAAGTAGGTTTTGTTGAACGCTTATCTTTATATCAGACAAACTGAAAAAAATATTCAAATTATTTCAATTACGATTTGCTTAAAATCAAAATTATCCGGTAATTCCTAATGAGAAGTCTACTATATAGATTAATCGGTTTAGAAATCGAACAAACTCCAAATATTTTATTGTTTGACTCACCTGATGCAGCTTCCGATATTGCCTTTATGTTAGGTGGCGAACGCGATGATTGTAATGGTGTTGTAGTAGAGAAAATTGATGAAGTTGCTATTAATACGGCGGCAAATCTAATCCAAGCAAAATGGTGTTTCCCAGGCGCATCTCAAGCGATTTTAGATAGATTAACAACCGATAAGCTTTTACAACGTTATGCAATTGGCGATCGGTATTTTCATAACGCTAATTTAAGATGTGCGGAACTTTGTTCGCTTGATTTAATTGACGTTAACTTCAGCTACGCTAAATTAAATTACGCTAATTTGAGCCAAACAAACTTGAGTCAAGCTAATTTAACTTCAGCAGATTTTACTCAAGCAAACTTAAGCGATTGTAACTTGAGTGAATCAATCTTATTAAGAGCAAACTTGCAGAATGCAAACCTATCCCGTGCAAATCTTAGAGGTGCAAATTTAAATTATGCTTGTTTAAATAACGTTAACCTCAGCGAAGCCGATTTAAGAGGAGCAAAATTATCTCATACAGATTTAAGAGGCGCTAACTTAGACGGAACAATTTTTGATGATGATTCCCATTCTTAAAACCGAACGTTTAATTTTACGCGGATTTTGCGAATCAGATTTAGACGCTTATGCCGAAATGTGCGCCGATGAAGAAGTTATGCGCTACATCGGTAAGGGTAAAGTGTTATCTCGTGCTGAATCTTGGCGCAGTATGGCAGCAATAATAGGTCATTGGTACTTGCGAGGCTATGGTTTGTGGGCAGTTGAAGAACAGCAAAGCGGTGAAGCGATCGGTAGAATCGGCTGTTGGAAGCCAGAAGATTGGATTGGTTTAGAAGTTGGTTGGTGTTTGCGACGGGCTTTTTGGGGACGTGGTTTTGCAACGGAAGCGGGATTCGCTTCGATGGATTTTGCTTTTACAAAATTGCAGCAATCTCACGTAATTAGTTTGATTCATCCAGAGAATACAGCATCGAGGAAAGTAGCTGAGAAATTAGGAGAAAAGTTAGAAGGAGAAACAGAAGTTTTAGGTAAAGAAGCTGTGATTTACGGGATTAGTCGGGAAGAGTGGCAGAAAATTAGAAGTTAGGAGTTAGGAGTTATAAGTTAAGAATTATGAATTATCACCTTTGACCTTTGACCTTTAACCTTTAACCTAAAGTGATATAAGGATTTTATTTTTGTAAAAACTAAAGAACCATAATTATTTTAATTACCAAATCTTATTCAAATTCAAGTCAAATCCCGGTAAAACATCTTCACCCGATACAGTTGCAGGAGATTCTAAAATTTCTACTTCTTTCCCTTGCCGATAAACTTCTACTATCTTATTTTTCGGATCGATTAACCAACCCAAACGAACCCCATTCTCAATATATTCTGCCATTTTCTTTTGCAGCTTTTTGAGAGAGTCACTACTCGAACGTAACTCGACAACAAAATCGGGTGCGAGTGGTGAAAACTCTTCTTCTCGCTGCTGTTGCGTCAATCCATCCCATTTTTGATTGCTTACCCAAGAAGCATCGGGAGAATACACGGCACCATTAGGTAAAGTAAAACCCGTAGAAGAATCAAACCCAATTCCTAACTCAGTTTGCTGAGTTTTGACTACTTGTAAAAGGGTATCTCAAAGGCATTATAATAACTTCCCCAGTAGATGCACGTTCAAGCTGCAAATTTTCATTTGCTAAACACAATTGTTTAAACCCTTCAGCATCTAGTTTAGGAATATTTAGCGCAATTGAATTCATAGCTTTTACAAATTAATATTTACAGAATAACTCCTAACTCCTAACTCTTAACTCCTAACTCCTAACTCCTAATTCCTAACTTCTAACTTTTAACTTCTTCCCACCAACTTATCTCTTAATTGCTTAATCCGATCTCTAAACTTCGCCGCTTCTTCAAATTGGAGATTTTTCGCAGCTTCTTTCATCTGCGTTTCTAATTTATTAACTAATTGCGGAATATTTTCTAAGGGTATTTCATTAACGTGTTCGTCTACCACTTGCAAATCTTGTGCGTTCAACCGCCGCGATACTTCTAAGAAAGATAAAATCGCATTGCTAGATTTTTTCTTCACAATCGAGTGCGGGGTAATATTATGCATTTTGTTGTATGCCGTTTGAATACCGCGACGACGTTCGGTTTCATCGATCGCTTTAATCATGCTATCGGTCAATTTATCGCCGTATAAAATAGCTTGTCCTTTTACATGACGTGCAGCTCTACCAATAGTTTGAATCAAAGAACGCTCGGCACGCAAGAATCCTTCTTTATCAGCATCTAAAATCGCCACCAAGGAAACTTCCGGTAAATCCAAACCTTCTCGCAACAAGTTCACGCCCACTAATACATCAAACACACCATCGCGCAAATCTTGGATAATTTCAATTCTTTGAATCGAATTAATTTCAGAATGCAGATATCTAACCCGAATGCCGTTATCTTCTAAATACTCCGTTAAATCCTCAGCCATGCGCTTGGTTAATGTCGTAATTAACACCCGCTCGTCAAGGTCTACTCGGTCTTTGATTTCGCCTAATAAATCATCAATTTGACCTTCAGTCGGACGTACAATCACTTCTGGATCGATTACTCCAGTTGGTCTAATAATTTGCTCGGCAACATTATCTCCAGAAATTTCTAATTCCCAAGTGCCAGGAGTTGCAGAAACAAAGATACACTGATTGACTTTTTCCCAAAATTCTTCTGCTTTTAAAGGACGATTATCGGCAGCGCTAGGAAGACGAAAACCATGTTCGATTAAAACCATTTTTCTGGCTCGATCGCCGTTATACATCCCGCGAATTTGAGGAATGGTAACGTGAGATTCATCAATTACCAACAGCCAATCTTTGGGAAAATAATCAATCAAACATTCCGGAGGTTCTCCCGGTTTTCTCCCCGCTAAATGAGGCGAATAGTTCTCCACGCCGTTACAATAACCAACTTCGCGCAACATTTCCAAATCGTAGCGACAGCGTTGATCTATACGTTGGGCTTCTAATAATTTACCAGCTTCTTCTAGTTCAGATTTACGTGCTTTTAATTCTGCTTCAATATCCGCACAAGCAACTTCTAATCTTTCTTTAGGTGTAACAAAGTGACGTGCCGGGTAAATATTCACTGCTGCCAAACTTTGGAGGATTTCACCTGTAACCGGATCGATGTAACGAATAGCGTCTATTTCATCACCAAAAAATTCAATGCGAATAATTCTATCTTCGTATGCAGGACCGACTTCTAAAACATCACCGCGAACCCGAAACCGTCCCCGACCCATTTCTAGATCGTTTCGTTTATACTGAACCGATACTAAGTCTCTAAGTATATCCCGCTGGTTAACTTCCATGCCGACTTGAAACGGAATTGCTGCATTTAAGTACTCAGAAGGCATTCCCAAACCATAAATGCAGCTGATAGAAGCCACAACTATGACATCTTTACGTTCAAATAAAGACCTGGTTGCCGAATGTCGCAACATATCGATTTCGTCATTAATTTGAGCCGTTTTTTCGATGTAAGTATCGGAAACGGGAATATAAGCTTCTGGCTGATAATAATCGTAATAACTAACAAAGTATTCCACCGCATTCTCTGGGAAAAACTCCCGCAACTCATTACAAAGCTGTGCGGCAAGGGTTTTATTATGCGCCAAAACAAGAGTCGGTTTACCTATCTTTTCAATTGTTCTGGCAATTGTAAAAGTTTTACCCGTACCAGTTGCACCCAAAAGCGTTTGATAGCGATTTCCCGCTTCAATACTTTCCACAAGCTGCTCAATAGCTTTGGGCTGGTCGCCTGTGGGTTCAAAAGGGGCTTTTACCAGAAAATTTTTCATACAGCTTGTGACACGTTTAACCTATTTAATGGTAGCGAATAGTGCTGCATAGCGGAGCTTAAAATCGCAATCTAAAAAGTAGAATTTATATACATTTATCTTCACAATACTTAATGATTTTGACTTCTGTCTCATATTTAAAGATACTTATACCTATAGAAGGTTTTTTAAAGTTACACTTAATGAATAAAAGTAAATTTTTAATTTACCTATATCATAGTCAAATTTATCTATTAGAGGCATAAAATTATGACCGTCAGCAGTAATGGTAGAAGAGCCAGTACTCGGCAAACACGAGCCAAAACTGGAGCGGAAGCCAGTACAAAACTTGAAAATATCAAAGGAAAAAGCGTGAGTACAGATAATAAAGACACCGCCGCGAATGTTGATTCTGCTCCACCTCAAATAACCGGAACCCTTGCTGTTTCTGGGCAACGTCCTATTACCAGTAGCGACTTAGATATTGCACACACAATGATGGTTTCCGGTGAACGTCCCATCAGCAGTAGCGATTTAGAAGTTGTTCATACCGTAAATATCATGGGAATTCGTCCTATTGGGGCGAACAAAGTGGAATTTAGCGAGACAATGAACTTATCTGGGGTTCGTCCTATTGCTAAAAGCGATTTGGTGGTTTCACAATTGTATTCTGTTATGGGCAATCGTCCGGTAGCATCAAATGAAGTCGATGATAGTTTCTCTTTGATGGGTTTCTTAGATTAGATTTTATTTGTAATCCAGATATTCGTAGAGACTTCGCAGTTGCGAAGTCTCTACATTATTATGGGGTGGTTAAAAAAAAATTCCCTCCGCTCAATAAAGAGGAGGGGGCTATCAGGTGATGGGAATATTTGATTAACTTATTAACTTATGTTAAGAAGCCTTTGGTAAATCTTGTGCGGGGCGCTGGCTGTTGCGAATACCCTCGATCGCTTCTTTGTAATTCTTAGCTTTGAAGACTGCCGAACCTGCAACAATTGCATTTGCACCAGCTTCCAAAACCTGCCAAGTATTATTTACCTTAAGTCCGCCGTCAACCTCAATCCAAGGATCGAGTCCGCGATCGTCACACATTTGACGCAGCTTGCGGATTTTGGGTACAACTCCAGGGATAAAGCTTTGACCGCCGAAACCGGGGTTAACGCTCATGATCAGCACTAAATCGCACAAATCCAGGCAGTAATCAATCATGTCTAAAGAAGTACCGGGGTTTAGTACAACTCCAGCCTTTTTACCAAGCTCTTTAATTTGTCCTAAAGTGCGATGTAAGTGAGGAGAAGCATTATGCTCGCAATGAACGTAAATATGGTCTGCACCTGCTTTAGCAAAATCCTCTACATACTTTTCGGGTTCCACAATCATCAAGTGGACATCCAGAGGCTTTTGAGTAACCGGACGAAGCGCCTCCACTATCAGAGGACCAATCGTTATATTAGGTACAAAACGACCATCCATTACATCAACGTGAATCCAATCGGCTCCGGCTTCGTCTACAGCGCGAACTTCTTCACCGAGACGGCTAAAATCCGCTGATAGGATAGATGGAGCGATAACAACGGGTTTCTTAGATTGTTTATTGGGCATGGCTAATAGGTCTTAAAGCGTCCTCTTCTGTATGCATTGTAACAAAATATTGAGATTTTTCTCATGAAATAATGAAAATAAAATATTGGGGCATGGGGATGGGGGGATGGGGAGAGGGGGAGAGGGGGACAAGGGGACAAGGGGACAAGGGGAATTTTAACCTTTAACCTTTGACCTTTAACCTTTGACCTGATTTACTCCTAACTACTAACTACTAAAAACTACTTTATGAAAAATCTAACCTGGGTGATTTGGGGATTAAGTGCTTCTTGTTTGAGCGTTCCGGTATTGGCTTTGACTAGTTCTGTTGGTAGTGAAGGTATTGATGCTTTGAGGCTACATAAACCACCATATAATTTATCTGGTAGAAAAATTGCTCTTGGTCAAGTGGAAATTGGTCGTCCGGGTCAATTTGGCGTGGATAAATCTGTTTCCAAAAATCGTTCTATATCTTTGGCGGGTGTTTTCCAGCGCAATCAACCTGCCTTATCTAATAAAGGTGTCGATCCTCATGCCTATAATGTGGCTGGCGTGATGGTTAGTAATGATAAGGGGTTTCGGGGCGTTGCTCCGGAAGCGCGTTTGTATTCTTCTGCCGTCGGCTCTACCAAGGGTATGGGGCAACCAGAGGAATGTTTATCGGCGCAACATATTGCTTTACAAAACGGTAATGATGTTCGCGCTATTAATTTTAGCTTTGGCGAACCTTTAAGCCGCGATCCTAGACCAGATCCCGTTTTGGATGGTAAAGCTTTGCTGACATTATGCGTTGATTGGTCAAGTCGCGTTCATAATGTTTTGTATGCGATCGCAGGTAATCAAGGTAAGGGCGGTATTCCCATTCCTACAGATAATTTTAATGGAATGAATATTGCTTTTTCCTCTCGCCGAGGAGAGATTTTTAGAAAACTTGATGTCTCAAACTTGGTGGCTATTAATCAGTCAATGACTGCACGTTTATCTGGGAAGGAACTTAATTTAGGTCCGCGTCGTACTATTAGCATTGTTGCACCTGGAAATCGCATTGAGTTGCTCAATCCCGATGGACAAACTAAAAAGGTGACGGGAACGAGTTTTGCCGCGCCTCACGTTACGGGTACGATCGCTTTGCTGCAAGAGTTTGGCGATCGGATGTTAAGAAAAGCGCAAAAATTACCCGCTCAACAAAAATTTGCTTGGAGTATTGATTCTCGCCGTCATGAAGTCATGAAAGCTGTTTTACTCAATTCAACGGACAAGATTCAAGATGATGGGAATGGCTTGAAGTTAGGAATGACTCGCACTTTAATTGATAAACAAAATAAAGATTGGTTGGATTCTGATGCTTATAAAGACGCAGCAATTCCCTTACATACTCAAATGGGAACCGGACATTTAAATGCTTTTCGTGCTTACCAACAGTTTAGCGCCGGACAATGGACTCTGGAAAGAGCAGTACCGGCCATTGGTTGGGACTATCGAGCAATTTTCGCCGGAACATCTGCCGATTACGCTTTAACAAAACCTTTACAAAAGGGAAGTTTTGTGGCTATTACTTTAGCTTGGGATAGGTTAGTAGAACTCGACGATACTAACAAAAATGGTAAATATGATAAAGGGGAAAATTTTCGCGATCGCGGTTTGAATAATCTCGATTTGTATTTAGTAAAAGCAGACGCTAAAGATAAGAATAATCGCAGCACTTGCGCTTCTGTTAGCCGGGTTGATAGCGTGGAACATATTTTTTGTCAGGTACCCGAAGATGGTAACTATAAAATCAGCGTCAATTTTAAAAATAGCATCAACGAACCAACTCAACCTTATGCTTTGGCTTGGTGGACTGCTTCTAAATAATTAAATAATACTTGATTTAGTTAGGACTTACGCAAGCAGAAATTGTCATTGCGACCGGAACGTTAGCGAAGCGTGTCCGAAGGACATAGTGTAGGGAAGCAATCCCAACGTCTGGGGAGATTACGTCGCACAGCGAATAATGACGCAATTTCGTTACTTTTGCGTAAGTCCTGTTAGTTTTAATTATATTTTGAATTAAGGGGTATGCGAAATACCCTTTTTCTTTATGTTTGTTTTCATCTGTGAAGCTACATTTCAAAAAAAATAGATAATTTGAAATTAAAAACCAGTAATTCTTCAGAAAACAAGTTCTTACTTAGTTAAAAATTAAACAAGAGTATACTTTCAAGGCTTTTTAACTTTTTACAACTGCTTCCAACTTCTTCACAAAAACTTTACATTAAAATGAAGAACGTATTAAAAAACACTTTGTATCAAAAAAAAACCGGATAGAGAATTAATCTCAATGGAGTTTGGTTTGTGGAATCAAATTTGCTCCTCTTTCATTAAATTTTTTATTCGGAGCCGAAGAAATGTTATTCGCTAAATCTACTTTACCTACTGATGTTCAAAGGTTCATCAGAAAATTAACACAGCTCGACTTAGGATCGATCGCCTATAGATTAATAGATTCTAATGAAGAGAAATGGAATATTCAACAAACCAAGCAAGCTATTTCTCACTATTTAATGTTTTTACTGTTAATTTACCTTTACCCTAACAGTCAAATCGTTCCAAATCAAGAAATTGACCGAGTATGGCATTATCATATTCTTGATACCATGAAATACGCCCAAGACTGCGAAATACTATTTGGTCGATTTATTCATCATTTTCCTTATTTTGGCAAGCGAGGGAAAATAGATAGAGATAATTTACAAACAGCTTTTGAACAAACCAAAGTACTTTTCCAAGAACACTTTGGCACAACTATGGAAATCTCTAAACCAAGCATGGCGGCTGACTGTCAACCTATTGGTAAGATAACACAACTTATTCGACCGCGTGTAGATATCGGTGATGTTTTTAGTGCGATCGAAATTGAATGTCTACTCAATTAGCACAATTGGCTCAATGATAATAGTGGGTTAAAATGCCAACTTGCTTTACATGAATCATTATCAAAATACGCATTTAAAGTTAAGAAGAATTGCAAAAAAACACCATATAACTTATGAAAGGTTTGCGTAGTGCGCTACCCTGCATAACTAAATGTGGCTCCGTACTATTACACCGACATAACTTATGTGGTGAACCACTATGCTGTTTGTGCTGCGAACTGTGGTTTGATTAACGTATATTGACTTTTAGTCCAAATACCAATTCCTACTTTTGTATGCATTCTTTGTGTGCTAACCAAAGTAGAAATGTTTGCGCCAGTTGCTTTGTATAAACGTAAGATAAATTTTTTGCCAATTTCCTCAGCACCTATATTACAACCGTATAAGAAAATATTGTTAACTGTCCAATTTTTCAATTGAGAAGCATAGTAGTTGAAGTTATAAACGGATAATCTACTATTTCCTAAATATAA
This sequence comes from Rivularia sp. (in: cyanobacteria), assembly GCA_965234645.1. GTDB lineage: Bacteria > Cyanobacteriota > Cyanobacteriia > Cyanobacteriales > Nostocaceae > Rivularia. Next base: position 4,595,227 of record OZ248344.1, read on the forward strand.
ACAACCCGGTGAACCTTGCGAAATGATATGAATATCCGAAAAATCAACGTGTTTTCGCACGACACGAGTAATTTGCTCGATTTCTTTCTTATCGGGTTCTAATACAAGAACCTCTGCTTGGGGCATTATACCTTCCGATCCAAGCTTTGCTAATAAATGAAAATCTTTAATCGCGGGATCTATTACAAATAACCTACGAAGCCTATTATTGCTCATTTTTTGGTAGTTATCTTTAAGAAAGTTTTTTGGTGCTGCTAATATGAGGGCATATATCGCAGCGATATCTTAATCAAAAGTAAATATTCACAACACATTTTTACTCCTGTGAAAACTTCATTTTTTTTATAAGTGTGAGAAAAGATGCCACCCTAACGCCAAAAACCTCTATCAGTGTGTTCCAACTGTGTATACCTTGAATAAAGCTAACTGCTTTATAGGCAAAAAGTAGATAACACGTTCATATTCTTAAGCAATATTTCGTTTTTGTCAGCAGGGAAAAGTTAAGTAAAAGGTAGTTATTATAATATAATTTTAAATTTAATAAAATTTTATAAATCAAATTAATAGGCTAAAGAACTCGTGGTAAATTTACTTTAGCCACCAAAAAATAAATGCAATTCATTCAAAGTTAACTGTTAGTAATACAATAATTGCGCTAATTTTTATTTTATATTATCTTATTTAATTTCACATAATCAAGACTGAATAACTTGCAGTAATGCTTGACTCTCCGATAGTTCTGTCTTCATACCTAAAGTTTCAAAATCTGTCATAGCTTCATTTATCCAACGTTTGGCTATATTAAAGTTACCTAATTTTGTTTCCAAACGAGCTAAAGAACGCTTTGTATATGCTCTACTACATTTATCTTGCTTATCTTCTGCTACTTGTAAAAGTTCTGTCAAATAATTTTGCGCTTGATTTAATTTCCCCTGCTTAATTGCAATATCTGCTAAAAAGTCTTTTGCAAGAAAACTAGCACGCTGCCAACCAATTAATTGAGCTTGTTGAAATATTTGTTTAAATAAAATTTTACTTTCTCGATAATTCTCGGTTTTATAATAAATCTCGCCTTGATAATAAAGAAGCTGTAGGGATAAGCGAGTCGTAATATAGGAATCTATTTGAGAATTATCTGAATCTAATAAGTCACGAGCTTGATTCAGCCAATATGTTGCTTGTGCGAATTGCTGCTTTTGAATATGCCATACACCAATATGAATCGCTAAATCTACCTGCATATCTAACGTTAGATACTGATGCAATTCCCAAGCTTGGCGAAACAAATCCTTCGCTAGAGCTAAATGCTGTTCTCCCATCAAAGTCAACTTCCAAGCGCGATCGCTAATTATTTCGGCAGCGTTTGCTAACTCGTGACGGGAAAATGCGGATTCACTCAGCCATTCTAACCATAACAGCGGTGCATCCCAATAACTTAAACGATTTTGGCGATAGGCAAGTGAATATGTATAGCATTTCACATTTTGCCAAAACGTGCAGACATCGCGGTAACGGTTATTTGAAATACACCATTCGATCGCCTCTGTTAAGTTATCCCATTCTTGTTCTAGCTGTTGATAATCTTGCCATTCTCGCCAATCTTTACGCCCGTGCTGTTGAGCAAAGTTAAGATACCAGTTTACCCAATTATTACGAGCATTAACTTCAAATTCAGGATTGCAAGACATTTCCCAAAGCGCGTATTCGCGAGTTAAAGGTAGCATTGAATAACGCCCTCCTTGATAATCGATCAAGGAAAGTTGTTGTAATTTAACGAAACCATCTGCCGTACTTAAAGCATTATCTACTCCAGCAACAGCGCGTATCGCTTCCGGTAATGAGGGTTTAGCAAAAAGCGACAAAGCCATTAACAATTGATGGGCTGCTTGCCCTTTTAATGGCTGTACGGAACTCTCGAAGTAAAATCGGCAAAAATCTCCTTGAATAGGCATTAATCCACTTGTTATACGATCGAGGCTATAACCAGCGGCTAACTGACTAATAGCATAGATGATTGCAGCTGGAATTTTTCCTGTAGTTTGAGATAGTTGAACGTATTGTTTTAAATTCAAGTCTACTTGTTTTTCCGCTGCTTTTTGTTGAATCAATATTAAAGCTTCCGTTTTAGTCAAAGATGACAGATGAACTGAAGTGAATGGAGTTTTTTCTCTACTAGTAATTATTGCTTTGACGGTGGGAGGAAGTTCGTATAAAAAACTTAGTACTTGCATTCGATCTTCTAAAGTATCTAAATTATCTATAATTAATAAAGTCCGCATATTTGCTAAGCATTTATAAATTTGCTCGTAAGTATCTGCAAAATTTGCGGGAGGAGAATTATAAAAGCTAATTGTACGTATAATACTTGTAAAAATATCGATTAAAGTTCTTTCTCGTCTTAAGCGAGGTAAAATACCTTTAGGCGTAAATAATTGAGATTTTGCAGAAGTAAATACTATTAATTCAAAAGTGGGAATAGTTTCGGATAATGTCCTTCCCAGATAAATATCGTTACTAGCTTTTAAACAACGGTAAGCAATATCCAAAGCTAAAGTTGTTTTTCCAGCACCTCCAATTCCTTCAATACTTAGACAAGGCGTTGCCCATTCCGGAGAAATTAATTCCAGTATTCTTTTTGCTTCTGCTTCACGACCTACCAATCTTGTATAATCTCGTGAGGGAAGATTATGATATATAGGTTGTGGTGCGTGTGGATTCAGGTTATTAATTAAGCAATATTCACTTGATAACTGCTTAGCGATTAATTCACCTTTTTCTTGTTGATAAAGGTATTGTTCGAGAATTGCTTTAAAATTATTTTTATTAATTTTCTTTGCTAAAGCGATCGACAAACGTTTCCAGAGTTTTGGTCCGACATCATTTTTTAGATATTCATCGGTATAACCACCTTCAGCCGCAATTTGGTTATATTTGTAACCTTTCCAAGAACCTCGTAAAACTAATAATTCTATATTAGAAAGATGCTTGCCCGTTTTAGTCAGCACTAAATTTTCAACAAGTCTTAAAACTTCTTGAAAGGAAATATTGTTACTAGAGCTATGATTTCGATCGCTCATTGCATTGTCAGGTCAGATAAAGTTGGTTTAATTAAAATATTTTAATTATTTACGTGCTTTCAATTGCCTCTATCTTTAGGATAGTATATGATATGTTTATTATATTTGTAACCTAAATAACCAAAATATAACCAAAATCTTAAGATTTTATTTTCAATTAAATAAATAATAATTGGCAGCAATATTCTGTTGCCGAAACTGTAACCATCCAACTATTCCCTAATACTAAATGTCATAGTTGAAGTAAAGCATGATTGCTATATGGTGGTGAGATGAAACAAAAATTAAACAATGCTCGGCAAAAGTTTTTACAAAGACGTTACGCAGTTAGTTTGGGAAGACGTTATGTTCTAGCGGCTGCGGGGGTTATGCTTATGGGTGTAATAGGTTGCTCTCAATTGAGTAATGGTAATAACAGCGCCCTAGCTGAATCACAAGTACTGCAATCGGAGTTACCAGTTTCAGACAAAGCTGCATCCATCGATCCAAAATTAGTATCTGCCAACACTAAATTTGGCTTCAATTTATTTTCAAAATTATTAATTCAAGATAATAACAAAAATATCTTTTTTTCACCTTCGAGTATAGCTCTGGCTTTAGCTATGACTTACAACGGGGCTAGTGGTGACACTCGATCGGCAATGGCTAAAGCATTAGAATTGCAGGGAATGAATATTCAACAAATTAATTCTTCTTACGCTAAATTAAAAGCAAGTTTAGAAAACCCCGATTCTCAAGTAACATTAAATATTGCTAACTCGCTCTGGGCAGACAAAAATGCTAGCTTGAAACCAGATTTTATTCAAAATAACCAAGATTTTTATCAAGCAAAGGTGACAAATTTAGATTTTACAGATACAGGCGCACCTAGCATAATTAATAATTGGGTTAAAGAAAATACACAAGGTAAAATCGAAAAAATAGTCGAAAAAATAGACCGCGATCGAGTACTTTTTCTACTGAACGCAATTTATTTTAAAGGTAGTTGGACAACAGAATTTGAGCCAGAACAAACCGCTCAATTACCTTTTTATCTTGCGTCGGGTGAGGAAAAGCAACATCCAATGATGTCACAATCGGGTGAGTACAAATATTACGAAACCGAACAATTTCAAGCCGTAAGTTTACCTTATGGTGAAAACGGTAGAGTTAGCTTTTATGTATTTTTACCCAAAGAAAACTCTAATTTGAAATCTTTTCACGAAAACTTGAATGCAGCTAACTGGGAAAAATGGATATCACAGTTTGCGCGTCGAGACGGTTTTGTGCATTTACCACGCTTCAAAATGGATTATGAAGCTACACTCAATAATTCGCTTTCAGCTTTAGGAATGGAAGAAGCATTCAGCGATAACGCCAATTTCTCAGAAATGGGAAATAACCTTAAAATTAGCGAAGTTAAACATAAAACTTTTGTTGAAGTAAATGAAGAAGGAACCGAGGCTGCTGCAACAACTTCAGTTGGAATACAAGTAACGTCAGCAAAAATACCTTCCCAACAACCATTTCAGATGATTGTTAACCGTCCCTTTTTCTGCGCGATTCGAGATAATCAAACCCAAAGTATTTTATTTATGGGTTCGATAGTAGAACCAGTTTCCTGAAGAATGAAGATAGATTCATACTTTAATCAAGCAGCAGGAGGAGATGTTTTGGGTGCAGCTACATCTACAGAAGGGACAGTAAGTTCGGAATTGCTGTCTTCTACTTTTTTGCGGTAAGAATCTCCACTTTGTTCGGAATCATCTCGCTCGTTTTTATCGCTACTAGAAATAGAAGGACGTACAGCACTTAAAGCTGTTTTAATGACAACAGCGCTAGGTACCGCTACAATTACACCTAAAAGTCCACCTACTCTAGCCCCCGTCAACACCGAAATTAAAACCCAGACGGGATTTAAACCTGTAAAACTACCCAAAATTCTCGGAGCAATTATATTTTCGAGTATTTGCTGTACGATTACCGCAGCCATTAATGCCCTGATACCAATCCAGAAATCTTGCAGTGCTACCAAGGATGTAGTAAGGGCAATACCTACAGAGCCGCCAAAGGGAATTAGCGCCATAATCCCGATAGTCAAGCCAAACAGCAAACCAAAAGGTACTTTTAGCCATAAAAACGTCGGAATCAACGCTGATGCCATACAAACCGATAAAATCAGTTGAGTGATAAAGAAATTTTGAAAGCTAAGGCGTACTGTTTCCGAAAAAGGTTCGCGAAATTTGGTAGGAAGCCAACCGATCAAACTCTGCCAAAGATCCCCTCCATGCTGCAACAGATAAAATGTTAGAACCATAGTCAAGACAATATCGAGCAAACTTGTTACCGTGACTACCGCTAAATTCAATACTTGTCCGGCTATAGCTTGCAATTGTCCTTTAACACGGTCATTAATCTGTATTAGTAAAGCATCCAGATTGATTGGTAAACCGAAACTATCGGCTTTCTCGTTCAACATCATTAACTGATTGCGTCCCGAATCAATCAATTCCGGTAAACGAGCTACTAACTGTTGAGCTTGAGTAAACGCTAAAGGAACAAGCGTCACACCCAATGCGAATAAGATAGATAGACTCAGTAAAAATACTAAAATTGCAATAGGTTCGCGGTTTAGACCTTGACGCTCCATCCAGCTTACGGGATAGTTGAGCAGAAACGCTAACACCGAAGCTCCGGCTAAAATGACTATCAGCGAGTGAAAGTAATCAAAAATTACTGAAAACGCCCAACCATTAAGCACTAAAAGCGGGGCAAAAACGGCGATCGCGCCGATTCGCGCTATTGGTGATAATCTTTGCCACCAGTTAAGGAGCTTAAGTGTATGCATAAAAATAAGCCAATTGCCATTGGTCAACGAATAAAATTTTCGATTATAAACTTATTATCTCCGACTATAGACCAATAGCTCATCCCCCTAGTTCAGGATTTTACTCAGACTAATGAAGCATTTTGAATCTAAACAAAATTCAACCAAAATAAAAAAACAAGATATTTCTCTTATGGGAATGCTTATATATTTAATTCCGGTAATTGGGTTTTTCCCATCCTTATGGACGCTTTATCGCCGTGAAGGAAGCCGGGAACAATTAAGAACTTCTCGTTTGTCAATTACATTAGCACTAACTTGGATCTTAGGATACATATTGTTGGGAACTGGAGCTTCAACTTCAGAATTTTTCGCACTACGCTTGCAAATTCTCAACAGCTTTGTCACAAGTGGCTATTTTGTAGTAAGTGCTTGGTTAATTATTCGTACATTCAAAGGCAAGTCTCAACGTTTACCGGGATTTAGCCAGTTTGCTGAAAAAGTAGTAAGTAAATATTTATCTTAATTAAGGTAAAAATACTTGTAGTCAGGCAAACTTAATCCGATGGGGAAGAGTATTTTTTTGCACTGCGATTAACAATACTTTTACAGTCAAATTTAGTATCAAATTGCCATACTTCTATTAAACATCTCCGGATTGACTAAAAAAGTAGAAGAAATACTGCTATAAGTGTTGTGGTTGACACGGAAGTTGTGTAGTTACCACTGATAATTAAGAATTAGCTATTATGGGTTGATTCGTCGGCACGAATGCAAAGCATAAATTTCAATTTTTATCAATAAGTGTGAGGAAGTCAGTGACCATTCAAAGAACTTCGGCGCAAAATAGTCATTCTGCGTCCCCTCCTAATTCAAATGACGAAAAAGGGAATAACCCCAAATCCGGAAGGTGGTTGTGGTTCTGGGTAGGTATGAGTGGTATTGCAATGATATCGGCTACCGCAGGAGCGCTTTTGGCAGTTTCTTTAAGCAGTGCGCCTTTGATGCAAGCCAACCTGAGCGCGGATGAAGCGGCTGAGTTTAAGAGCGGCAGTATTACTGGAGGTGGACTGCGCTTTTCGGAATTAACTCGTCCCGTAAATGTTTTAATCATGGGAATGAGCGTACTCCCCCCCGATACACAAAATGCTCCATCTGAAGTCAGTGATTTAGGATACCTACCTCAAGTTAATTCTTTTGATGGTCTTGCTGATGTCATGCTGTTGATAAAGTTCGATCCTCAGAATAAAAAGTTGACCATGCTTTCTGTTCCTAGAGATACTCGTACCAGAATCGAAGGGTATGGTATAAAAAAAATTAATGCTTCCAACGTCAATGGCGGTCCGGCTTTAAGCGCTAAAACGGTAAGTAACCTTTTAGGAGGAGTCGCAATTGACCGCTATATGCGGATTAACGTTTTAGGAGTAGGTAAGCTGATCGATGCTTTGGGAGGAGTAACGGTAAACGTTCCCGAAGACTTGAAGTATCAAGATGATTCCCAGCATTTATACATTAATTTGAAAGCGGGTAAACAGCATCTGGATGGCGAAAAAGCGTTACAGCTTTTACGTTTTCGTAATGATGGTAGAGGAGATATCGGTCGGATTCAACGCCAGCAAGTGGTGATGCGAGCGTTAATGGATCAGGCACTCAACCCAGCGACATTAGCACAATTACCTAAAATTCTTAACGTAGTTAAAGAACATATTGATACTAATTTGACAGTTGAAGAATTATTAGCGCTAGTAGGTTTTGGAGTGCGAACCAATCGCTCTAATATGCAAATGTTAATGTTACCCGGACGCTTTAGTACTCCTCAAGAGTACAATGCCAGCTACTGGATACCAAATCCAAGGCGTATAAGCTCTATGATGGCTCAGCACTTTGGCATAGAAACTGAGGATGAAATACAACCTATTGAACCAGCATCTTTACGAGTTGCGATTCAAAATTATACTGGCGACGATAACGCTAATTTCCGACGCTTAATTAGAAACTTGCGAAAAGCCGGTTATACGAACATTTTCGTTGCCAAAAGTTGGAGTCAACCTTTAAAATCAACTCGTGTTGTTGCTCAACAAGGAGACGAAAACAGTGCCGAATCAGTCCGCAGCGTTTTAGGATTTGGGGAAGTGCGGGTAGAAAGTACTGGTAGCCTTGATTCCGATATTACCATTCAGGTGGGTGAAGATTGGTTAGAAAAACTGTCTGCTCCTGAATCTGATGATGATATTCCATTACTGTAGTTCAAGAGTGCGAATTAACCCCTGATAGAACTTTTATCTCTGCGATAATAATGGTTCTAGTTACTACTACATAATAATATTGTGAGTAGAGCGGCGTTGATTATTGTTAATTCTCTAGTAAAACCAAACCTTCCAGGTCATTACAGTTATTTTTTCACTTAATTAAAATGCCGAATAATTACCTCTCTAAAATATTAGAAAGGTAATTTTGGTGTTTTTAATCCTATGAAGTTTGTCTAATTACTTATAGTATGTTTGTAGTTGTGCTTGGGCGAAGACAGCGCAACTACAAAACGCTATATTATGTACTTAATCCAATCGTGAAGAAAGCTCCAAAATCCAATCTTGTAAAATAGGATTTACCAATTCTGGGGCTTCATCTTGAGGGCAATGTCCTATTCCTTCCAAAGGTATAAATTTAGTTACTTGCGGATATTCAGCCAGCTTTCTACCTAATTCTACAGGTTCCCAAGGGTCGGCGGTTCCCCATAAAATTATAGCCGGACACGGTAGCACGGGTAACAAGTCTTCTGCTAGCGGTCCGCTCGAATAAGCTGTAAACGCTAAGAATACAGCCGCCGCACCTGGATCGCTCGCCGGTGCCATTAAAATATCTACTAATTCATCTGTTACAGCTTCACCCAACGGATAAGCTTGCAGCAAAATCGAACGCACGGTTTTGGGTTTGGCAATTCGATTGAAAAAGAATTCACCAACTGATTTGATAGATAGTATACGTTGTAGTAAAGGCGCTCCCATACGTCGATAATACGGTAACTCCGCTTGCTTGCGTTCGTGCAAAAGTCTTAGAGAACAGTTGAGCAACGCCACACCCAAGGCAATCTCTGGATTATCTACTGCCGCTTGCATCGCTACTATACAGCCAATAGAATTTCCTACTAAAAAAGCAGATTCACCTACCACTTCCCGGCAAAAATCAGCAATCTGCTGTCCCCAAGTTTCAAATGTGTAAGCAATTTCTTCACCCGGTTTGGGTTTAGCTGAAGCCCCAAACCCAATTAAGTCGATCGCATAAACCCGACAATTTTCTGCCAGCACGGGGATATTTTTTCGCCAATGTCCCCAGGAAGCACCAAAGCCATGTATCAAAACAACGGCAGAGCCAGTACCTTGAGTTTGATAGCAAATGGGAAAACCCTGCCACATCCAGGTTTTTGTTGAGCTAAATACTGGGGTGGTTGTAGTTGTACTCATAGAATTTCAATTATATATATATAAATAAACGCAAAAAGAGAATTGTCCCAGGAATTCCAAATTTTGTTTCTAAAAACAAGTCTTATTACTATTTTTTGCTCGTAGATACAATAATTTTACTCATTATTCTGATTCTTAGAAAGCTAGTATTTTCGAGCAACGGTGTCTAAGCTTATAATCCGTCTATATCATCTAAAATCTGTAAATATGCTATTAATACACAAAAGTTAACAATAGTGCGGGCACAAATATGTAAAATAGCTTTTTATAAAATTATCTTCAGTATTATTTCGTAGGTAAATTTAAGCAAATTCAAGATAAGCGATTGGGATAAACTTGAAATAAATATTCTATTACGACAACTTATGAAGTAAAAAATTGATGTAGAAAATAGAGAAAAACAGTTCCAAAACTGCTCGGACATACTGGTTATGTAAATAATCGCGGTTTTAAAATGCTTGGAATAAAAATTTTGCCCGATCGCGATCGATCTCAAAAAAATCTAAAAACGACCGAAATTATTAAATCCGTATGCAAGACAATATTCTCTGTGGATTCAGTAGTTTTACAATTTACGACAATTGACTGCAAACTATAAAATTATTAAATATCGGATATCAGTTAAGCATCTATACAGAGGGTGGCTTGAAATGGGACGCGGTACGCCCACACAAAAAATGTGTTTTGCTGTTTCCAGTTCTTTCCAGCAACCGAGAATATGAGTGTACTAGAAACAATGGATACCCCCATAGGAAAATACGCACCTGATTTTGAACTGCCAGGAATTGATAGCCAAGTACACCATCTAAGACGTTATTTAGATAAATGGAGTGCAGTTGGCGTAATTGCTATGTGCAACCGCTGCCCTTATGTAGAGTTGTATATAGATAAATTAAAAAAATTACAAACAGAATTTGGTAGTGGCTTCACGCTGATTGGAGTTAATGGCAACATTGCCCAAAACGACGCTAACGAAAGCCTTGAAAATATGAAAGCTTTTGCAAAACATCACCAATTAAATTTTCCCTACTTATGGGATTCAACACAAGACGTGACTCGTAGCTTTGGTGCCACCAAAACACCAATGGCATTTTTAATAGATAAAGATGGTATTGTACGCTACAAAGGTCAAATTGATGGCAACGCTCATTCGCCTGCTTCAGCAGAAAAAGCTTATCTAAAGAATGCAGTCGCCTCTTTATTAAAAGGAGAAAAAATCCGCGTCACCGAGACAGAAGCTCTAGGTAGTAGTTTGGTATGGCGAAATTAGAGACAGATAGTGTAGGAGACTGATATCTTAAATTGGAGGCATACAAATTTTGGATAAAGCTTAACTTCATGGGAACAGGTTACCAACGGGTTTTACTTAAACTGAGCGGTGAAGCCTTGATGGGCAGTATGGGCTACGGGATCGATCCCGAAGTGGTTAATTCTATAGCTTCAGAAGTAAAAGAGGTTGTAGCCACTGGCGTTCAGCTTGCCATAGTAGTAGGAGGCGGAAATATATTTCGCGGCATGAAAGCAGCCTCGGCAGGTATGGATAGAGCTACTGCTGACTACATTGGGATGATTGCTACAGTCATGAACGCTATGACGCTGCAAGAATCCCTCGAACGAATAGGCGTTTCTACGCGCCTACAAACTGCGATCGCAATGCAAGAAGTAGCCGAACCCTATATACGTCGTAAAGCCATCCGTCATCTAGAATTAGGACTGGTGGTGATTTTTGGTGCGGGTTCGGGTAATCCCTTTTTTACTACGGATACTACTGCTGCCTTAAGAGCAGCTGAAATCGATGCGGAAGTGATTTTTAAAGCTACGAAAGTAGACGGAGTTTACGATTCCGATCCAAATGAAAATCCCGAAGCTAAACGTTACAAATCGCTAACATACGCACACGTTTTAAATAAGGATTTGCGAGTAATGGATAGTACTGCGATAGCCTTATGTAAAGAAAACGATATCCCAATTCTTGTCTTTGACTTGAACGTGCGAGGTAATATCCACCGCGCAGTCATGGGAGAATCTATTGGCACCGTTGTGGGAGGTTCTTGTGAAATTAGCTGAAGCTGAAAGTACAATGCAAAAGAGCGTTGAGTCTACTCAACGTTCTTTCAATACGATTCGCACTGGTCGCGCTAATGCGAGTCTGTTAGATAAAATAATGGTTGAATATTATGGCGTGCCTACAGGTTTGAAGTCTTTGGCGAACATCAGTACGCCAGATGCTACCACCATGACAATCCAACCCTACGACCAAACTAGCTTGGGTTCAATCGAAAAAGCCATTTCGTTGTCCGATGTGGGTTTAACTCCTAATAACGACGGTTCTGTTATCAGGCTGAATATTCCGCCTTTAACTGAAGAACGTCGTAAAGAATTTGTCAAGCTCGCTTCTAAGTATGCCGAGGAAGGGCGCGTTGCGATCCGCAATATTCGCCGAGATGCCTTAGATTCGATTCGTAAACAGGAAAAAAACGCGGAAATTTCTGAAGATGAATCGCGAGATTTGCAAGACGAAGTGCAAAAATTGACAAATAAGTACACCACTAAAATAGACGATTTATTCGCAGACAAAGAAAAAGAAATCACAACTGTTTAAGTCGTGAATTGGTAGAGCGCAGAGTTGGAAGTTATGGATGTTAAGTGATTAATTAACTTCTAGCTCTGTGCTTTTTATTTTGATTATTTTTTGAGCCTCTACATTAATGTTTTTACTGTCAAGCTCCGTAATACTGAGTTATTTTCTAGAAAACATAGTACCGATCCGTGTCAAACAGATTTACTCAAACTTAATAAAATATCGGACATACTTAACGAAAAATTTTTAATTCATCAAAGAAATAATTGTAATTTATTAGCGGGTTATAGAAGTCATATAACTCAAACTGTAAATTAAAATACATATAAGCAGATTTAAATTATGCTTCTTTATATCAGTATAGAAAAGCCAAAATTCAATTATTTATCTAAAAATCGGTTAAAAATTAAATTTGATTAAATTTGAATAATTATATAGTTATATTTACTGATGAATATAGAGAGTTAAGAATAAATATTTAGATAAATACAGGTAAGTGCGATTAAAATGGCGGATGATTTAGGTCATCAAATCGATCGCAATTTATGATAAGACCTTCCACATACACTCTCTATCAAGGAGCAAAAGCTTAACCATGTACGATTGCATCATCGTCGGCGCAGGTCCTGCTGGTGGAACAGCTGCATATCATTTAGCTAAACTTGGACGTTCGGTACTTGTTTTAGAAAGGGAATCTTTACCAAGGTATAAACCTTGTGGCGGTGGAGTATCACCTGCGATCGCCGAATGGTTTGACTTCGATTTTAGTCCCGCAATTTCCATGAAGGTAGACACCATCAAGTTTACTTGGAAAAAGGGAGATCCAGTAGAAACCAAAATACAAACCATCGAACCAGTATGGATGGTACAGCGAGATGTTTTTGACCATTTTCTAGTTCAGCAAGCTCAGAAAAAAGGTGCGGAACTCAAAGATGGTACTGAAGTAAAATCAATTCAGTTTAAAAGCGATCGTTGGGAAGTTAACACAGCAAATGGTACATTTTCCGCACGCTACCTAATTGCAGCTGATGGCGCAGCCGGACCAATGGCAAAATGGCTTGGTTTTAAAGAACCCAAACGTCGTTTAGCTGCTGCTTTGGAAGCACCTGCTGCACCAGGACAAGATAAATCTAAAATTCTGTTTGAATTTGGCACGATTAAAAACGGCTACATCTGGAGCTTCCCCAAAGCTGATGGTGTGTCTATCGGTGCTACAACCTTCCTGGGTGGAGAACCTGGTAATTTCACGAAAATTTTTCAGGATTGTAGTTCCATGCTTGGCGTGGATGTTAATGCTGGCAAAGAATACAGCCATCCCATCTGTGTATGGAATGGAAATAAAACACTCCATACGCAAAATGCAGTTTTAGCTGGAGAAGCAGCTTGTGTAGTTGACCCCATGACAGCAGAAGGGATTCGCCCTTCTATTTTTAGCGGTATGAAAGCTGCTGAAGCTGTTAATAAAGCCCTTGGTGGCGATATCAACGCGCTGGAACAATACACTGAAGTCATCGCCGAAGAATGGGGCGCTGATATGGCTTGGGCGCAAAAGTTAGCAGGTGCATTTTATCGCTTCCCAGGTGTTGGCTACAAAGCAGGTGTAAAACGTCCTACTGGTAGCCAAATTATGGGTCAAATTCTATGCGGACAATTACGTTATGGTGACGTTGTAGGTCGCGCTCTCAAGCGTTTGGTTCCTTTCGGATAATTAAACTTGTAGTAAGGACTTTAGTCCCGATTCGGCTCGTAGTAAAGACTTTAATCCTGATTCGGCTCGTAGTAAGGACTTTAGTCCTGATTCGGCTCGTAGTAAGGACTTTAGTCCTGATTCGGCTCGTAGTAAAGACTTTAGTTCTTGATGAAGAGGGCTAAAGCCCTTACTAAAAACAAAAGAGAACATACCTACTCTAAGCAAAATTAAAACCGATCGCATATAAAGCTACTGCGGTTAATCCCATACAGAATATTCCCGCAACGCCTGCTAACGGTTTGTTATTTTTACCCGTTATCCACTCCGATGTTTTTTCGGTGTAATCAATTAATCCAAGGGTATCAATAGTTGCTATTGACCATACCCAACCTGCGTGCAGTCCCCAAGCTAAACCCAGGCTACCGTTATCGGCAAATCTTGCTAATACCAAAACCATTCCCATTAACCATAATCCTGGTAGTTGGGGAGTTGTTTCGCGTTGTTCCCAAACCAGATGTAACAATGCAAAAATCAAGCTGGAAATTATTGCTGCTGCCCAAACTGAATAAGTATGTTCGAGTTGAGTGAAAAGAAAGCCTCGAAACACTAGTTCCTCAACGCCACCCACTAATAAGGCGATCGCCATGACAAAAAATAATGTGGATGGTACCGATTTTAAATTCGATATTTTTAACTTACATAAGCCCAAATAAAGCTGACAACTAAATATAAAAGCTAAACTTACCACTCCTAAGCCAAAACCCAAAAGGAGTGAATTTAAAATTGAGAAATCGACGATCCAACCGTAACTTGAAAAAGATTTATGGGTAAGCCAATTAGTTACCAGTAGGATGGAAGGAGCTAATAGATAAAGAGAAACTACTAGCGTAATTTTTTGCTCTGGTTGCAAGGCTTGCTTTGCTTCATAGTGCAGCACTTTTGTCAAAATTAATGCGATCGGTAGCCAACATACTATCCAAACTATAAAAAAAGCCACTACCACCATTAAAGGAGGCGCATCCTTCCACTGTCCCATTAAGTTAGTCAACGGTTCAAATAAAGCTTTCAAAATAAACGAAAATAATATTCTTTATTCACAGAAAAAAAACTAACCCAAAATATGCAGTTATAGAAAAGAGAAGCATTAATTACATAAATACTTCTCTGTTTCCACCTTTACAACTCGCAATCAAGTTGCTTTATTTATTTTGACTCGATCGTATAGCTAATTTTTTCCAGAGTAATATAATCGTATGGGCATATTTTATTTGTTCAAAATTAATTGAAAAATTTGCCAAAACAACTATTTTACTATGAGTGTAGGGATAAGCTCTAAAATATTATCTTCAAACTTATCCCTAACATCAGAAAAATTTACTCTTCTTCGTCTTCTAAATCTTCGTCTTCTATATCTTCGTCGGTTTGACGAGTATCACTATCGACTTGAATTAAGTGAATATGTTTGTATCCCAACTTAATTTCAAACTCATCACCCGATTTTAAACCCATTGCTTTGGTATATGTAGCACCAATAACAATTTGACCGTTTTGATGAACGCTAACTCTGTAAGTCGGTTCGCGTCCACGACCATCTTTTGGTGTTTCCGGACTCAAGGGAATTCCCCTAGCCGATAACAAAGCATCGTAAAAATCTGTTAGGTTAACTCTTACCTGACCATTCTTAGTAGTAGTGTAATAACCGCACTGCTTTGCTCTTTCTCGCCTTGGTAAAGTCGATAATTCCTTCACTTTTGCAAGCAGTGTTTTCCCTGTCAATGGCGCTGTTGCTGTTTCACTCATTACACTCAAATTTTCCTTAAACTGTGCTTTCGCGATAAATAATGCGGTTTTATGCCGGATCTAAAGGCGATCTTTTGACATTAGTACATCAAGCTTTTTTTAGACTTTAACCGAGCCTCAATTTCTGCTTGTCTAATTCCGAGAGCTAATGAAGGTGGTATTCCACAACATTTTACTCGTAAATTTTGTTAGTAACGGGAATTAGTTCGGGTGATTTTCTACAGAAGATAGCCTATGTTTACTATTCGCAAATGAAAAATAGTTCTCAATGGCGCTTTAAACAAAGCTAATTAACTGTAATTTGCTTTTACAAACTGTACGAGCCTACTATAAATAAGTCGCAGACTCAATCCGTTAGCAAACATTTTACTTTCAGTCAAAGTCTTTTTGTCCATAAGAGTTATAAAATTTTCCATATTCATTACTCTATGGCTTCAGACAACATTGTATTGACTAAGAGATTACAAGCATACACCCTCTTATACTGCCAGTAGAGACAAAAATTTTTATGCCCCTAGATTACGAAGAAACAAAGCCATAGTTACCGCACTTGTACGGCAATTTATGATGATTTTGTTTCCTCATAATTTTATATTAAATACTAACATGGACTAATAATAGCAAAATTATTGTTTAAGTTTTAATTATTTTTGCTGTTATGCTTTTATCTAATGTTCACAACTCAAGGGGGTAGGTGTTGACTTCTAAATTTTATAAAAATTCATCTAACTTTAAGAAGCCGTTTTCAGTTTGATTGTTACATATCCCACTTTCACCGAATATTCATTTGCGGTAACGCGACTCTTGCGTACAATTATGACAAGCAATTAAAATATCGGATATGTTAATCAATTGGTTCAAGTCTTCTATAATAAGCTCTATTATTGATTACAGTATAAGAAGAATGAAGATTTCTCCCCTTATAGACAGAGATTATTGGTGTGGTTGTTGAATAATAAAGCAGTTATAACGGATTGGTATATTTTGATAAATGTTCAAAAATGCGATCGAAGATTTGTTGGTAAGACCTTGTTTTAACTGCCCAAGAGCAAAACGGAGCGTCATTCGTTAGGCACAGAGTAAACTTATATTAATGCTCTGCCCGATCGCTTTTTTTTCTATGGTTAACTAAGCTAAAGGCAGTTGGGCAATAGTTTTTAAGCTTTATCTTTGTTCTGCAACGGAATTTTTATATTTATCGTTTAGACCGTAATCAAAATTATCTTTTATGATTTAGTCACTTAAATCAGTTTAAAATTAGGGCAGTAAGAGGATAGCTACTACTAATTGGTAAACTACTATATTAAAAATTATTTCCTCGAACAAGCAAGGGTGGAAACTTAAAGTCGGGACACGGGGTAAAATGCAAGTTAATTTTAAAGTAATTCGACAAACTCAAAAAATATCTCCTACGGTACAAACTTATCTTTTGGATGTACAAGAGGGTAATACAATCCTTGATTGTCTTAATCGGATTAAATGGGAGCAAGATGGGACTTTAGCATTTCGCAAAAATTGCCGCAATACAATTTGTGGTAGTTGTGGTATGCGAATTAATGGGCGTTCCGCTTTGGCTTGTAAAGAAAATGTTGGCAGCGAAATTGCTCGATTTGCACAACAACTATCCTCGCAAAATCGCGAGAATTCTATTCCTGAAATCACGATCGCGCCATTGGGTAATATGCCTGTACTAAAAGATTTGATTGTTGATATGAGCGGTTTTTGGAACAGCTTAGAAACTGTTTCTCCTTATGTCAGCACTGCTGCAAGAAAAGTACCCGAACGAGAGTTTTTACAAACACCAGAAGAAAGGCAGCAGCTGGAGGAAACTGGCAATTGTATTATGTGTGGTGCTTGTTACTCCGAGTGCAATGCATTAGAGGTAAATCCAGATTTTGTCGGTCCCCACGCGCTTGCTAAAGCTTATCGAATGGTAGAAGATAAGCGCGATGGTGAAACTCAAAGTCGTTTGGAACAATACAACGAAGGTACTAAAGGAGTTTGGGGCTGTACTCGTTGCTATTACTGCAATAGTGTTTGTCCGATGGATGTAGCACCTTTAGACCAAATTAGTAAAATTAAGCAGTCTCTTTTGGAAACGAAACAAGCAGGAGATAGTCGTTCGATTCGCCATCGTAAAGTATTGATCGAGTTGGTAAAAGAAGGTGGTTGGATTGATGAGAGACAATTTGGTTTACAGGTTGTGGGTAATTACTTTAAAGATATTAAAGGTTTATTAAGTATTGCGCCTCTCGGTTTAAAAATGATGGCTAAAGGTAAGTTTCCTTTGAAGTTTGAGCCTTCCGAAGGAGCCATGCAGGTGCGTTCTTTAATTGAAGCTGTGGAACGCGAAAAGGTAAGTAAAGATTAATCGGTGCTTTTATTTTAAGTTTGTAGTTAAGACTTTAGTCATCCGAACAAGAGGCTAAAGCCCTTACTACAAACTTTGTATAAATTCCGATAATGACGATTAATATCAGTGATATCGAAGCAGCAGCCAAACGTCTTGATGGGATTGCTCACCGCACGCCGGTTTTAACTTCTACAAAAGTAAATCAAATTACAAATAGTAACGTGTTTTTCAAGTGCCAAAACTTTCAGCGCACGGGTTCTTTTAAATTTCGCGGCGCATATAATGCACTTGTACAACTATCGAAGCAACAAAAACATCAAGGAGTGGTGACTTTTTCATCGGGAAATCACGCTCAAGGAATCGCACTAGCCGGAAAATTACTCGATATTCCCACCACAATTGTGATGCCAGAAAATGCCCCCGCAGTCAAACAAACGGCGACTCGCGTTTATGGTGCAGAAGTTATTTTGTATAACCCAAAACAAATTTCTAGAGAAGAATTAGCGCAAAAATTAGCCTCGGAAAAAGGTTTAACTATTATTCCTCCTTTCGATCTTTCTCACATAATTGCGGGGCAGGGAACAACTGCTTTAGAACTAATTCAAGAAGTTGGTGAATTAGATTTACTATTGGTTTGCTGTGGTGGTGGAGGGCTGATTTCTGGTTGCGCGATCGCCACTAAAACACTGTTACCAAATTGTCGCGTTATCGGAGTGGAACCCGCACGCGCCGATGATGCTACCCGCTCGTTTAAATCAAAAACTCTGCAATTTGTCAATAACCCAGATACAATTGCTGATGGTGCGAGAACAGCAAGTTTGGGTAAGATAACTTTTCCTTTAGTGTTGGAATATGTTGACGATATGGTGAGGCAGCGCGGTAAGAGGGGGTTTCCCCCATGAGCGACTGCCGTTCGCGGAGCGTCTCCCGAAGGGAGATACCCGAAGGGTGACGGTATCGGAAGAAGCGATAATTCGCACCATGTTCTTTATTTGGGAAAGATTGAAAATAGTAGTCGAACCTACGGGAGTTTTAGCAGCAGCAGCATTATTGGAAGGTGTGGTGAAGGTTCCAGGTGCGAGAATTGGCGTGATTATTAGTGGTGGGAATGTTGATTTGATCGAAGTTGGAAAGTTGTTTTCTTCGATTTAACGTTTTTATGGATATAGTTTGTGGTCTGGATCGAGCCAAACAACATAAAATACTTCCTCGATAAAAAATCCATGCACTCGCCCATACTGGTTAGCGGATAATGAAAATTGATAAGCTTGGTCAACAAGCTGTTCTTCACCAATTATTCCAAATCCCTCCTGAGTGGTATCTTTCTAATCAATCGGATGGCAGCGCAAAGTCGAACTACGGTTTAATTTAAGATCGAAAGAGGTCAAACTACATAAGTCTTTTAATCTTGACAATAAAGTATTAAAATATTTCCCGCCTTGCTTCTTAACATTAAAGTCGTCATGTGCTGGTTCAAAATATTTAAATGAAAAACTAACCCCTTGTAAAGGAGGTAAAGATATTCTTTGAATTTTATTGCTTTTGTTGCGAGGAATTTGTGTTTTTCTAGGCTTCTTCTTTGACACGGGACCCGTAATACTCCTTCATCCATTGCTTATCAATTATTACGTTAGAAGGTGCATCATTTGGTAATCCTTGTCTAGCTCTAATCCAAGGATCTTCAATATGCGTCATCCGTTCAAGTTTGTAAGCGTCGCAGGAAAAATACTCGTCGGCTACATCTTGTAAGAAATCTATAGTCTCACCTAATTTTTGAGCAAGCTGTTGATAGTTTATTTATTTGACGATAGGTAGTCGGTTAAATTCTCTATACTTTTGATACAAGTCAGGAATAATCGGTCCGTGTACCCAGGCTTCAAAGTCTTCATCAAATAACGGCTGACCATTAATTGCTAAATACCAGGCTTGAGCGTAATAAACCAACTTTTGTAGCTTCAGATTACTTATAAAAGAACCACTATCGTTTGCTAACCAAATAAAATAGTCAGCTACATCTTGCAGTTTTACCATCGCTTCTACCTGATTTAAAATTAAAATATAATTTTACTAAAATTATTAGTGGTGGAGAAGTTTTTTTAACTAAAAAAGCTCACTTTACAGTGGGCTTCGTTTGTGTAGCTGCGGTTTCAACTGCTGGTTTAATTTGGATATTTATGCTACCCATATGTTTATCCTTCAATAGCTTTGTCCAGCATTAATATTCCCAAAAGTGACTCAAAAACTTTCCTATTAAGAATTAGCCTCTTTCTTATTATCCCTTGCTTTACTCAACCAAATCACCGTATCTTCTAAACCAAGTGCAATCTCACTTCCTAATGTTTCTATATAGGTAAGTCCATTGCTAACTGACAAACCTCTAATAGGATACCATGTATTTCTGATGCGGATGAGAAGTTCTAATTGAATAACTTTACGCTGAATACGCTGACGATATTTCCACCAAGTTCGCCATAAAATAGCCGCTTTATCACAATGCATTTGATAACCTTGGGGAATTTGACAGTATTCATATTGATAAAAGCCACGATTATCTATATCTCCCATGACAAGAAAGTTGTATTCAGCTAATACCTGAGCGATCGATTGCCAGTAACTAGAATCGTGTTTAATTAAAAATGGATTTAATGTACGTTCTAATTTAGTAGTAGCAATTACCCCTTCTTTTTTTGCTGTCAGTTGATTGATTTTATAAACTGTTTCACCCTGTAATGTCGAGTTTGATAGTAAAACTTCCTTTTTCTGAATAGAAAGCTTAACAAACTCTCGAATCAAATCAATATCGGATAACATCGGAAACTAGAGATAATACTATATGCTATCTTACCCACATAATTAATTTATATATCGTCCGTATAAATTCGTAGTCTGCTATTTGAAATAATTTTTATCTAGTTATTTACCGCAAACTTATCTCTTGCAAAAGCAATCTTCTCTTCAATACCCGAAAGTTTCTTTACACTTGAGTCAATTATTTCCAATCGCGGAATCAGTCCTTCTTGATTGGCGATTTGAATTGAAAGTCCGGGGCGAGCATTGATTTCTAGTAACAACGGACCTTTTTCTTCATCCAAAACTACATCAATACCGAGATAGCCGAACTCAGTTTTTTCACATAATTTTGCCGCCATATCCAGGATAGTATCCCAATGAGGAATTTGGCGATCGCGCAATGTTGCATCAGTATCGGGATGCTTTTCGATGTAGCGATTGTTTTGAATTGCTGTCAGTGTTTTTCCATTACTCAGATCGATACCTAAGCCTAAACCGCCTCTATGTAAATTAGCTTTACCGTCAGAAGCTTTAGTTGGTAAACGCAACATCCCCATTACCGGAACACCTCGATAAACAATTACTCGCACATCGGGGACACCTTGATAGGCAATTTCATCAAAAACTGGGTCAAACTGCACCGCATATTCAATAATTGTTTTATCACTTAATCCTCCCAGGGAAAACATTCCACCGAGAATTTTATGAATATGATATTGCAAATCTGATTTGGAAAGAACTTTACCGCTAGGTTTTTTAAAACCCTCATCGGTAACTTCAACAATCGCCTCAATTCCGTCTCCACCGCTACCTTTAGCGGGTTTAACTATAAAGGAATTATGTCCATCGATAATTTCTGACAGCTTGCCGACTTCATTTTGAAACGAAATCACGCCGTAGGTTTCTGGAATCGGTACGCCAAGTTCTTTTGCAATTCTCTTTGTTTCTAACTTGTTGTCAGCCAACTTATAAAGTTTACGCGGATTGCTAGGAAAAAGATAATCAACATTACGAGCATTGATTCCGAGAACACCTTCACGCATTAATGAAAATGGAAACATCTTACTATTTTGGATTTTAGATTAATTAAATTGGGCATGGGGCATAGGGCATGGGAAATAAGTTAAAGTTTAAAAGTTTTGATAAACAAATTTATAATTCATAACTCTTAACTCCTAACTATTAACTCTTCCCCCCCCTCTCCCTGTTCTAAGATTGACTCAACTGTCTTTCCATTGATTTAAATCGGAAATATTCTGTCAGCTTGTAGCCGTTATAACGCCCTACTAAGATGTTGATTCCTAATACCAACAACAATAGTTCTGGGAAGGTAAATGCTAAATGTTGGACGTAAGGATTAATTACGCATAAGTAACCGATAACTGCCACAAAGACGGTACCAAGTCCGGAAATTATTGTTTCTTTTGCTCCTGATTCTTCCCAACTTAAAGCTGCTCGTTCGATTAGCATTGCGAGGATGACAATCGGGAATAAGGAAATTGATAATCCTAAATTTATACCGAATCTTTGTAAGATTATTGCTAATACCCCAATTGTTAAAACTGTTGCGGTCAAAATTGCGGCGAGCCTTGGTACAATTAACAGTTGTAATTTATCTAGATAGGCACGAATTGCCAGCCCAATAATTACAACTAAAATAAATAAAGGTATGCCAACTATAAGTCCAGTTTCTCGAAATGCAAGGGCAATTAATATTGGTGTAAATGTTCCAAAAGTTTGCAATCCCACCATTTGATGTAAAACGGAAATAATTAATGCACCAATCGGAACTAACACTAATACCCTAAATACTCGCTGTGTTGCCAAAGGTAAATTTAATAAGGAATATTCAAGCAATGGATTTGCAGCTTTTTGTTTTTCCCAAAGTGCTTGATTGATTCCTTTGTCGGAATTTGGTTTAACCACTACTTCTAAATTGACATCTCCCGAACCTTTAGCATTCAAAGCACTATCGGTACCGTACCACCAAGTTAGATATCTGTCTTGCGTTCCAAAATTGCGATCGATAGTGTCGTAAGCCAGCCAACCTCGATCGGTTTCTACCTCTAACCATTGAATAAAATCTGTTGAATACACTTCTTCATTGTTGAACAAAATACCGTTAGCAACCCGCGCTGGAATCTTGGCTTGTTTCAACAAAAATGCAGCTAATTCTGAAGTTGAGTTTTTAATCCCTAAAGTTCTGCTAATAGCCCGAACTCGAATTTCATCGGGATTAAGTGCTATTTGATAAACCTGTTTGGCGAAATCTAAAGTATTGTCACCCGATCGCTGCCTTGCTTCTTTTAAAATAGATTCAACTTCCGCAGTGGGAAAATTTTCTTTTAAATTATCTTTGATTGCAGCGTTATCTTTACCAAAGTTACTAAGCTGCTTTTCAATAATCTTTTCTCCAGAAAGCGAAACTCCGTTACCATTTGGATCGCTTTTCGCTGCATCTGTCTTATCAACAATTGCTCGATAAAATATTACTTCGCTTCCTTTTGCATTTTGATTAGAGAATACAGCTACCCGATTTGATGATTTCACCGTCTTTACCTGACGAGTATATCCATCATTAATAAAATCTTCACTGATAATCTTGTAACCGGGAGAGCTTTGAGGAAGCTGTAGTTCAATTTCGCTTGGTAATGCATTTTCTGAATCTAATAATCTTCCTTCAGAATTTACCGATAATTTAGTTTCGACATACCAATTTTTAGAAGCTTGATTTGGTAATAATGGAATATCTGTAGTAGTCAACTTATTAACAAAAATCGCTAAACTAATAGCTGCTAAAAATAAGGCTAATAATATAGCATGAAAATTACGATTCACTTTGTTCCTCCTCTGCACAATTTGGCTTCGCGGTAAAACTTTCAGCAGAGTTTACAGCTAGTTTGCCTTTTTCTAACATATTGCGTCCAACTAAAACTGAATAGTTGAAACCGTCTCTATCGGCAAGGTTAGCTTCTTCTTCAATCCACCTACCTGCAATACAAAATTTCATTCTTACTACTGGGCGACGGAAATAGCCGCCTTCACCATCCTTAATCCGAACCCATCTTTCTACAGGGCGTTCAAAAACTTTTTTTATTCCTTCTGTATTCGTGTATCTAAATTTAATCGTGCCGCCAGATTCAGATTTTTCATCTGGCTTTTCTAAAATTTCGGCATTAATTGAAGTTGTTTTAGCTCCCGTATCAAGCTTTAATTTGATATCCTTATCGATGCCGAGAATCTTGCCATTCTCTACCCAGCCAACGGTTTTAATATCTGCTTTATCTAAACTTACTCCTTGAGTTTGCTGTATGCTGCATCCCGCACCAGATAACATAATAAATAAAACAAGACAAAACTTTTTAGCTGCATCGGACATATGCAGACTAAATCTACTTTTCATATTTGAACTTCTATCTGAGAAACATCATTTTTAATTGGTATAAGCCAATATATTCGCTTTATGACGCAATTCCATTCATTCTTAAGAAAGGGTTTCTACAATTAATAGTGTAAATTTTAGAACATCGAATATCTAACTATATAGGGTTTGAAAAATTTATACTTGTAACGTATATCTAGTTAGTATGATTTAATTCACATCTTGCACCAGTGTCAGAAACCCGGTTTCTTTTGGTGAAAACATGATTCTTGCGTTGTGCGACGAGCAAGAAACCGGGTTTCTTTGGGCTTAACGAGAATGATGCAAGATGTCAGTTAAGGAAGCATTAAGAAGATTAATATTCCATTGCTTTAATTTGCTTATTTGCTTCTATCTGCGCCTTTTTCATCGCTTTTTCTAAAGGTTGCTGTCCTAAAATGGCGCTGGTAAATTGATTTTCAAAGTTATTGACGATCGCTGCGGGATATTTTCCAATTTGCCAAGGGGTAGCATAATCAACTCCCGCTAAAAATGCCGTTTGCACGCTATGGCGATCGCTCATCTCGGCTACCGATTTTCTGGTTGGTAAAGCTAAACCACTTTGAGTCCATTTTTCCATACCTTGTTTGCCTGTTAGATAAGAAATTAATTCCCAAGCTTCGGCTTTATGTTTTGCTTTTTTATTCATGACGTAGGCAACCGTAAATACCATTGTGCCTTTGTTGTCATTTATTGTCGGCACTTCTGCCGTACCAAATTCTAAGTTAGGAACAGTCTCTTTTAAATAAGGAATTGCCCAGTTACCTTCAATTACCATTGCGACTTTACCTTGAGCGAACATTTCGCTACCGGAATTTGTCCCTACATCTGTTTTTTGTGCGGAAGTTCGTTCTTTTTGATATTGATTTACTGCTAATTGCAATCCTTTCAAAGCTTCGGGGGAAGCAAAAGCTGCATAACCATCTTGGCTAACAATTTGTCCGTCAAAAGCCTTTATTTTATAAGCCTGTCTGGCTAATTCTAAAATTTCCCCAAAACCATACTTATCTATCCTGCCATCTTTATTACTATCTTCTGTTAATTTTTGCGAGTATGTACGTAATTCTTTCCAAGTCGCAGGAGGATCGGTTAAACCTTTTTTATTAAAGGCTTGTTTGTTATAAAATAGAGCCAGAGTTGAGTAATCTTTGGGGAAACCGTAAATCTGGTTTTCGTATTTAAAGCTGTTTAATAAGGTTTCTTCAAAGTCACCTAAATCAAATTCAGGTTTTATATAGCTATTTAAAGGTTCGAGAACATTCTGACTCATCAAAAAAGGAGCTTCTAAAGCATCTAAATAAAATACATCCGGTGCTGCTTCCCCAATTAAACGAGTTTTAATTACATCCATATATTGGTCGTTTATCACCTCATATTTAACTTTTATACCTGGATGTTCTACTTCAAAATCTGACAATAACTGCTTTAATAACTTTTGTTCAACCGCACTAGCAGCCCAACCGCTGAATTTTACGGTAACTATATCTGATGGCTTAGAAGCACTTGATAAAAATAGATTATCTAAACCAACTATCAGCAACGCGAATGCTACTAAAATTCCTAAAAACCTAAATAGTTTTCTTTTCATCATCAAAGCTAATTTGATTCTTATGCGATCCTCGCACATTCGACAAGCCGTTTAAAATACCAGCTTTACAATTCTTTGTAAACATACTTGAGATTTATTTAAGATTTATTACTTTGGAGAGAAAACACATCAACTAAAACCATTACTTTGTGAGGATTTTTGTTGATGAACACCTTTATAATATTTAACAAATCATTAACAACGCTATTTTAATTTGTATTTATATATATCTTTATTAATATATGTAATGTAAAATTAGCAAAAGGTTGTCATTACTGACAAAAACGTTCAAATAACAGCTAAAACACAAGTCATTTAAAAACAACTATCCTCAAGGGTGGCTAATGCAATCTGTTCAGGTGAAGGCAGAATTTGTTGAAGTTCCGGAAAATACTCAGAGTGCTGTTTTACCGTCAGTACTCTTTCAAAGCGAAGATAATCTTGAATCTCAACCGAAGAGAATTTCTAAAGATGCCATTCGTAAAAGTTTGAAAGCTTCTACTGCTGATGGGGTGTTTGCGTCAGTATTTGATATTACTACTAGTGGAATTCTGCTGAGTAATTTTCTAATTGAATTAGGTGCAACTCCGGTACAGATTGGGATGCTTGCTTCTATTCCCATGATCGTAAATCTGTTACAGCCTTTAGGTGCTTATCTTTCCGAACGAACCGAAAGCCGCCACAGGTATTGTCTTTGGACTCACGGTGCTGCTAGATTTCTATGGCTAATTTTAGCGATCGCCATTGGTGCAGCAAGTTGGGGTTGGGGAAATTTGAACGATCGTCGGCTGGTTGTTTTAACGCTGCTGATTATTTTAGCCAGTCACGTATTAAGAGCTTTAGGAAGTGCATCTTGGCTGAGTTGGATGGCAATGCTGGTTCCTCGACAGTTGCGGGGAAGGTATTTCGGTGTTAGAAATAGCGCTTCTAGTTTTACCCAACTGCTTTGCGTACCCTTAGCTGGTTTGGCTGTAAGTTTTTATCCCGGCGGACACGTACAAGGTTACGGACTGGTTTTGCTGCTAGGGTTGGTTGCTGGTGCAGCAAGTCTTGCCTGTCAGTTTTTGAAAGCAGATATTAATCCACAGTATCAAAACTGTGTGGAAGTAAAAAATTTTAGTGAAAACAAAGCTTTAGAGATTTCAAATCAAACAAATCAAATAAATCAAACTTTTAGTCAGTCTCCAAGCGTTTGGAAAGACTCCAACTTTTTAATATTTTTGGCTTACTTTGGCTTGTGGATGTTTGCCTTCAACCTCAGCACGCCTTTTTTTAATCTTTATATGCTCGACACCTTAAACTTAGATGTCAGTTGGGTGACTGTTTACGGTAGCTTTCAAGCCGGTGCTGGGATGTTAACGCTGATTTTATGGGGTAAATTGGCAGACAAAGCGGGGAATCGTACCATCTTATTTTTGGTAGGAATTTTGGTTGCAATAGTTCCACTTTTGTGGGTGGGAATTGGCGTAAACTCCCTGAGTATTTGGTTGTGGTTGCCTTTACTGCATATCTTGATTGGAGGTACAAACGCAGCAATCGAATTATGTAGCAACAACATCCAAATAGGTATCGCACCAGTAAGAATGCAATCAGTTTATTTTGCAACTGCTGCTGCTGTCGCTGGTGGTAGCGGTGCGATCGGAACAACAATCGGCGGTTTTTTAGCGGAAAATAGTTTTATCGGAGGCTTACCGGGTTTATTTATGATGTCTGTAGGCTTCCGATTAATAGCCTTAGTTCCACTTCTGTTCGTACAAGAAGCCCGAAGACAATCTTTAACCAAGATGTTTCAGGGCTTACGAAAATCAACAGTTATCAGTTAAGAATTATCAATCATCAATCAACACAAATGTAGAGACGTAAAATTTTACGTCTCTATTAATTTTTTGTTTGATAATTGTTCCTTGATAATTGACTACTGTTCGTTAACAACACTGTGGCTAAATCTCGTTGTCTCCCAGACAAGTAAATTATTAGCTGTCATTGCGGGTGGCTGGTGTAAAGTAATTAGCTGTGTCAAAGTTTTCTTTAATTGAGTGCGGGGTATGATTTCATCTACAAAACCGTGTTTGAGCAAATCTTCCGCACTTTGAAAATCTTCTGGTAATTTTTCTCGCAGGGTTTGTTCGATCACTCGTCTACCTGCAAAACCAATAGTTGCTTTTGGCTCTGCCAAAATGATATCGCCCAACATGGCAAAACTTGCAGTTACCCCACCAGTTGTAGGGTTAGTCAAAACGGGAATATATAAAAGTTTTTGTTGGCGATGATGTTCTAAAGCTGCCGATACTTTCGCCATCTGCATTAACGAGAGCAATCCTTCCTGCATTCTTGCTCCACCGGAAGTGCAGATAATTACAACAGGATAGCGGCGCTGTGTAGCTTGTTCGATCAACCGCGTCAGCTTTTCCCCTACAACAGAACCCATGCTAGCGCCAATGAAGCGAAAGTCCATTACGCCCAAACCAACGGGTAAACCATTGATTTCTCCCAAACCCGTTTTAACAGCATCTGTTAAACCAGTTTTTTCCTGCATATCCCGCAATCTGTCACTGTAGGATTTGCGATCGCGAAACTGTAAAGGATCTGTGGGAAGCAAATGTTCGTCCATTGCCGTCCACGTATTACCATCAATAAGCTGACGGATACGTTCATCGCTATTAACTCGATTGTGATGTCCGCATTCTATGCAAACCATCAAATTCGCTTTCAAGTCTTTGGCATAAGTCAATACACCACATTTAGTGCATTTGTGCCATAATCCATCAGCGATTTCACGTTCTTGGCGTTCAATACTAATAGAACCTGTTTTACGTCGATTCGCAAACCAATCAAATAAAGATTTAAAACCGCGTGTTTCGTCGTTGTTTGCCATTTGTATCTTATGCAAGTGAATTGTATGTCAAATTTAGTCAAAAATACAGGAATTTTATCTTTTGTCTTTTTTGTAAATTGTAAATATTTATAACAAATTACAAAAGACATTTATATTTATCCCTTAATTTTTCTAAGCAATGGAGACAATATTAAAGCATTTCGCTTGTCAGCTTAACGAAAATATGTAAACTAATTCAAGTCTTAGACTATATATTTATAAAACTCCTTCACCACCAATGCAGTCCATAACGGACAATGCAATACTTCATGCAACTTGATGATACGTCCAAAAGACACGTTGCTAATTAACAAAGTTCCTATTCTCCCTCTCCCCTTGTCCCCTTGTCTCCCCCTCTCTCGCTTATCAACTTGCATTTCATTGATTTTGACAGGTTCGTAGTAAGGGCATCGGTTCCCTAAATTCGGAGCGCTGAAGCGCTTACTACGAACCCATCATATTTAATGTGGTGCAATACTAGTTTGAAAAAAGAATCGCAAATAACTTGATAAAATAACTTCGCCGCAAAAGAGCGCGATCGCCGAGCCTAATGCTAAATATGGACCAAAAGGAAAAGGTTGATTTCTTTTTAAGTTTTTTTGTACCAAAGTGGCGATACCTTCTACAGCAACTCCGGCAATACAAGCAATAAAGCTGGCTAAAAGTAAATGCTTCCAACCAAGCCAAGCTCCCATCATTGCTGCTAGTTTCGCATCTCCCGCGCCCATTGCATCTTTACGAAAAACGATCGTACCAATACGCGCAATTGCATCAAACATCCATAACCCTAATACTGCTGCCGCGATCGCTAAGATCGTTTGATTTACCAATCCCAACCAAGATTCTGAGGTAAATCCTAATATCATTTGAAACAAAATACCCAGCACTAAACCCGATTTTGTTAGTTCTCCGGGCAATGTCATTGTGTCTATATCAATTATGGATAGCGCTAATAACCAACTGCAAAATAACCAATAACCTATCGTCAGTGATGAAAATTTAAATATTATAAAAACTAGTACAAATGTTAACCCCGTTGCTGCTTCGACAATCGGGTAACGAGGAGAAATTTTATTTTTGCAGTAACGACATCGCCCCTTTAACCACAGCCAACCCAACACCGGAACATTATCGTAAGCTTTTAGCCGGTTCAAGCATTGGGGACACCGCGAAGGAGGATAAAGAATCGACAAACCCGCAGGTAGCCGATAAACTACAACATTGATAAAGCTGCCAATAGATGCACCCAAGGCGAAAACGATTAAACTCGCCGGTACGATAATCCACTCATCCATCAAGTTATTCCAAAATCATTCGTCCAAAGTAATTCTTAATTAGTAATTAGTAATTAGTAATTACCCGGATTGTACTGACTTAAAACAAAGTAGAGGGGGGAGAGGGGGGAGAGGGATAGGGACAAGGAGACAAATAACTATTACTCTTAACTCTTAACTCCTAATTCCTAACTCCTAATTCCTAACTCCTAATTCCTAACTCCTAACTCCTAACTCCTAACTCCTAATTCCTAACTCCTAATACATATGAGATTCTATTTGATTCAATGGAACGAAACACTCTTGGGGTAAAAGAACTGGTTGCTGTGTAAAAATTACCTTTCCTCGATGATTGCTACGATTAATCGCTACTCCTGAAGCTTGTCCAACAATTTCTGGATGCACTTCGCAGTATGTGTAATATATTTGACCCGCAGACCTGATGAGAGAAGAGTCAATCAAAGGAGATTGCGTCACGGGGTTCGTAAAATTTTCCTGTCCTTGTCGTAATCCGTACACGTATTACTTCTGTTTTGTGACTAGGTTTGCAATTAAGTGTATCTAAAATCCGATTTAAGAAGACTAAATTATTCCCACAGAAATTAAAAAAGTAATTATTTGTCTAATTATTTTTCTAAGATTTGAATCAGCGCTTCGCCCATAGCTTGACAACCCACTTGATTCATTCCTGCGGACATTATATCTCCAGTGCGGAAATCGTTCTGTAAAACTTGAAACACCGATCTTTCTATGTAGTCTGCTGCGTCACTTTGGTTTAAACCGTAGCGTAGCATCATTGCTGCACTCAAAATCTGTGCTAAGGGATTGGCTTTATCTTCTCCTGCGATATCGGGGGCTGAACCGTGGACTGGTTCAAATACTCCAGGTGCATTTGCTCCTAGACTAGCAGATGGTAACATACCAATACTGCCGGTAAGCATGGCTGCGGCATCGGAAAGAATATCGCCGAATAAGTTTCCGGTAACGATAGTATCAAACTGCTTGGGAGCGCGTAATAGCTGCATGGCAGCATTATCTACATAAAGGTGAGATAGTTCCACATCCGGGTATTCTTGTGCAAGTTTAGTAATTTTGCTGCGCCACAGTTGAGACACTTCCAAAACGTTGGCTTTATCTACAGAGCAGAGTTTACCTCCACGTTTGCGGGCTGTTTCAAAAGCGACTTTACCAATGCGTTCAATTTCCGCTTCAGTATACGCCATTGTATTTATTCCCCGCTTTTCGCCGGTTTCCGTCTCAAAAACTCCTTTGGGTTTACCAAAATAGATTCCACCAGTGAGTTCGCGCACTACCATAATATCAACGCCTTCGACAACTTCTTTTTTCAAAGTTGAAGCGTCAATTAACTGGGGTATAATTTTCGCCGGACGTAAATTTGCAAATAATTCTAAACCAGCCCGCAATCCTAATAAACCGGCTTCGGGACGCTTATTTGATGGTAATTCATCCCATTTGTAACCGCCGATCGCAGCTAATAAAACAGCATCGCTATCTCTACAGGTTTTTAATGTAGCTTCCGGTAAAGGTTCGTTTGTCGCATCGATCGCAGCACCGCCAATTAAGGCTTCTTGAAATTCAAACTGGATATCAAACTTCTTTCCTACGACTTTAAGGACATCTACCGCTACAGCCATGATTTCGGGTCCAATGCCATCGCCAGGAAGTAGGGTAATGCGGTAGTTCTGGGTCATAGTGGTTTTAAATGATTTTTTTAGATTTTTATGTTTAGGGCAGATTTTATATCATACCGGGCAAGTGTACCTAGAGGTAGGGTGTTATGTCCCTTCTTTTGTTCCCAGTCTCTGGCTGGGAATACATCTGTGAAGGCTCTGCCTTCTTTATATATCGGAGGCAGAGCCTCCTGCATCGGCATTCCCAGGCAGAGCCGGGGAACGAGAATAACGAGAATATGTATGAAATAACATTACCTAAAAAGGTACAAAGTCAACAGCCTGGTTGTTGTCTCTTTACTGTGAGAAAGAATTTATTTGCACTACAGGCAACTTTAAAAAATCAAGTTTTGTTAAAAGAATTCTGGATACTCGAAATCCAAAAGGTAAAAGCTGTAGAGGAAGGCATTAGTGAAAACACCAGCCTAAGCTGAAAATAATGGTAAAAGAATTAGCCATTCGTACCAGCGGACTATATAAACAGTTTGATAAACATATAGCCGTTAATAACGTTGATTTAGAAATCGGTGAAGGAGAAGTTTACGGACTTATAGGACCTAATGGTGCGGGGAAAACATCGCTAATTCGGATGTTAGCAGCAGCAGAAGAACCAACTTCGGGGGAAATTTATCTGAATGGCGATCGCCTGCGTCGGGATAAGACAAACCCAACCCTGAAGCGTCGTTTGGGCTATTTACCCGATGATTATCCCTTATACCAAGAATTAACGGTTTGGGATTACCTGGATTATTTTGCCCGGTTATATCTTTTACGAGAACCCAAACGCACTAAAAGGTTGCACGAGGTTTTGCAGTTAATTCAATTAGAAAATAAGCGCAATAGTTTAATTTCTAGCTTATCGCGGGGGATGAAACAGCGTTTGTGTTTGGCTCGAACGATAATTCACGAACCGATTATCCTGCTGCTTGATGAACCAGTTTCCGGACTCGATCCCATCGCTCGGATGCAGTTTCGAGAAATCATTAAAGTATTGCAAGAAGCGGGGATGACAATCTTGATTTCTTCCCATGTTTTGAGCGATTTAGCCGAGTTATGTACCTCCGTAGGAATTATGGAACTCGGCTTTTTAGTCGAAAGTACTTCGCTGCAAGAACTTTACAAAAGTTGCGCTACCCAGCAGATAGTTATTTCCACCTTGGGAAAACAAGAAGCGCTCCACAGCGAATTGAAAAATAATCCTTTAGTGGAACATTGGGAAGTATTAGGAAATCAAATAGGAAATCAAAATAGCGTCAAAATCAATTTTTCGGGGAGTCAAGAAGACTCAGCCGATTTATTGCGTTCTCTTGTCACTGCTGGAATTCCTTTAACCGAATTTCACTGTACCCAAGAAGACTTGGAAAGTATTTTCCTTAAACTTGGACATAAACAAACGAGTTAAAGCAATTATGAACACCAAAAAAAAGACGTAGCAATACTACGTCTCTACAAATCCTAACTATTTAGCTACCTTTTTTGGAGATTATTTAAATGATGCTTAATTTGATTGATAAACTCGGCGACTCCAATCCGCAACTTCTTAGAGAATTAAAAGGTCGTCTAAAACCCTTCCCCGTTGTTATAGCTTTAGTGACATCTCTAGCTACTCAATTGATAATATTTTTATCTCAAATGAGCGATTTTCCTCATGATAATCAAATTCTTAATAAATATTGCTTAAATAAATTACCAAAATCATATCCAGACTTAATACAATATTGCCCTACAGATCAAATTAATATGCAATTGTGGTGGCAAGACCGCTATGAATCTATGTTTCAATCACTCTGCATTATTTTTATTTTCACGCTGTTAGTAGCAGGAACTTACTTAATAATTAATGATTTGTCCCAGGAAGAACGTAAGGGTACGCTGAATTTTATTCGCCTTAGTCCGCAATCGGAAACAAGTATATTTACTGGAAAACTTCTAGGTGTACCAGCTTTACTTTATCTTGCAGTTATTGCCGCGATTCCTTTTCATATTGTGACTGGAAAGCTGGCAAACATTGCCTTTAGCTACATTTTATTGTTTGACTTAATACTTGTAGCTAGCTGTATTTTCTTTTATAGCTTTGCTTTGTTATTTGGTATATTCGGTGGTTCCGTATTCAGTGGTTTCAAACCTTGGTTGGGTAGTGGTTTAGTTTTTCTATTATTATGGATGTCAATACAAGTATTCCGTCATAGTTCCTATCAAAACTTCGCTGCTTTTGCTACATTATTTAGCCCTACAAATATAACTGATTATTTTTTCCCTAATTTTTTTAATTCTGAAGCTTCAGGACTACAAAGATTACAGTTTTTTAATTTCGCTGTAGGGAAGAGTTTAATTGGTGTAATCGCACTACATTTATCGAATTATGCATTATGGACTTATTGGGCTTGGCAGGGATTAAAACGTTGTTTTCGCAATCCGAATGCAACGATTTTTAGCAAACAGCAAAGTTACTTGATTGTCGCCTGTTTTGAAATAGCACTTATCGGATTTTTTATATCCGAACATTATCCAAATTCTGAATATTCTAGCAGTTGGCAGCAGTTTTCTTCAACTATGGTTGTTTTCTATGCATGGAATATGTTTCTGATTGTGCCATTATTCGCTCTTATGTTACCCCATCGTCAAACGATACAAGACTGGGCAAGATTTCGCTTCCATAAAGATGCAAATAGTACTGATTATTCCAAAAAATCTTTACTGTCAGAATTAGTAAGTGGCGAAAAAAGTCCGGCTATTTTAGCGATCGCGATCGATCTATCAATTGCAGTAAGTGCCTTTTTTGTACTATATTTAAAGGCAAATATTGATAGCTTAGATAGTAGCTTTAACGTGACAAAGTTTTTGAGTACTTTGTTGCTGTTTGTCAGTTTGATAATGATTTACGCTACAATCGCTCAAATCATGTTGATGTTGAAAAACTCCAAGCGAGCTTTATGGGCAATGGGGACAACAAGCGCGGTAATAATTTTACCAGTAATAATTTTAGGAATTCTCAACGTTCAGCAATCAAATATTTTGTGGTTATTTACAGTTGGTTTCTGGTTCGCTGCTGATAATTCTACACTTCCCAATATCTTGATTGCTTTTCTTTGCCAAATAGCCATTTTAGGGTTATTAAACTGGTATTTAATCAAGCAAGTTAAATCGGCAGGAGAATCAGCAACTAAAGCGTTGTTTTCTCAATCAAAAGTTTAAGGTTTAACGCTCAGAATTAAAATCTAGATAACTTACCTATTTAGGAGTGAAGATTTAATTTTCGCTCCTATTTTTGATATAAAAAGGTTCGTAGTAAGAGTTTTAACTCTCCGATCTGATGATTCGTTATCTTGCATGAAAGGGCTGAAGCCCTTACTACGAACTTACTACGAACTTATATCGTTACTTCAGCGCCTTCCTGACTAATTTCGCAATGTCAGAAGGGCGTTGCGCTATGGGTATGTTTGCTTTTTCAAAGGCTTCTAATTTACTTTTTGCAGTGCCAAAATCTGGATCGCGTCCGATAACTGCTGCTAATGTTCCTGTTTGTCGCCAATGTATTGCTGGTGGTGCGTGTACTCCGGCGATGTAAGCAATGACTGGTTTATCAATCATTTCCGATATATAATTTGCTGCGGCTTCTTCACGCCCCCCGCCGGGTTGCCCTACTAAAACTATGACTTGAGTGTTGTCGTCTTCATCCAAAATTTGCAGCCACTGGATAAATGAAGATCCGACAACCCCGTCGCTACCAATGCTTACACTAATTGACTGTCCTAAACCGGCTTCTGTTAATTCCCAAGCAATTTCATAAGTTAAGGTAGTGCTGCGACTAACTATTCCCACTTCTCCGGGAGTATAAAATTCGCTGGGGTGAGTGCCTAACAAAATCTTTCCTGGCACAATAATCCCAGGGCTATTTGGTCCGACAATTATGGTTTCTTCTGCTTCGGCACGGCGAAATAAATTTACCATGTCTAATGGAGGTACTCCAGGAGAGATAATAATAATTTGACCGATACCAGAACCCATTGCTTCTAATGCTGCATCTAAAACTTGGTAAGGATGGACGCAGATAATTGTGGTGTCGATTGTCCCATATTTATCGATCGCTTCTTCTACCAAATCAAACACCGGCAGATCGTACAGTTTACTTCCACTGCATCCAGGATTAACCCCTGCGACAAGATTTGTACCGTATGCCTTCATTTGAGATATATGAGTTGCTGAGATAAACTCGCTGAAGCCTTGGATGATTACTTTACTCTCTGGCGTTAAATTCATAAAAAAGCATAATAATTGAAGGATAATTTAGCCCGCATTTCTCACTCACTTTCCAATATGCATAGTTTCATCTTACTTGCTGTACTCCACGAATATGACATTTCAAACAAAGAAGGTTTTAGGTTAAGAGAAGTTTATCAAGCGATGATTTTTCTATATTCAAGTAAAGCTGCATAAGAATATTGAATTAAATCAAAACTTAGATTTTGGTTGCTATAAACTGATATATTACACCTCTATGCCTAATTATTTGACTATAAAATTATTAACCATTAGACGTTAATTAGCTGTTTATATATAATAGTCGCCATTAAAGTTATAAAGCTTGAAAAAAGCTATTATGACACGTTGCTACATTTATAAATAAATATTTACCTATTATTACAAAAACCTTACACCCCAAACAAGCTTAAGTACCAATGACGGTAGGCATATACGATCGCGAGATTTGATATATACCGCGCGTCTTCTAAAAATAGAATACTCTTATTTTAGTAGTTTTATTGTTACTTTTTAGCATTAGTTTTTGTGAGCTTAACAGCAGTCGCGACCGCCTCATCTAAACTTTCTACTAGTAATATAGGACTTTCACGTTCCTTGGTAAAATCTAATAAGTACTTTTTGGCTGTATCCAGATCGGCACCAGCTAAACGAACAACTAATTTAGGAAGAGAAAAGCCTCCTTTACGATTTTTAGTACCATTTGAAACAAATCCTGGGGAATTAAATTGTTGTGGTTGCTCTTGAAGAAAATTTGCAATTGCTTCCACGACTTCCGCGACTTGAGGAATACCACCTAAAAAGTTAATCAGTATTACTTGAATACTTTTATCAGCAGCTAAAATTTGCAACGCTTTTTCCAAACGGGTATTAAAAGTTGTTGGTGCAGTATCGGTTAGAAATGCGTGTCGTAAATTTAGACATATTCCAGGTTTACCACCACTATTTACAACTAAATCTGAAGTTGCCATAACCGAACCTGCGCCGTTTCCTAAAATGCCTATTTTACCGCTTTCAGCCCCATACCAATTGCCAAAGCTGCCATTTTTCTTTTCCGAAAGGTTGCGGCTAATCAATTTTCGAGCCATTAAGGTAATGTCTTGATGACGACGGATAGCTCTTTCATTAATGCTGACGTTACCATTCAAAGCCATGACTTGTCCCGAAGAATTTACGCCCAAGGGGTTAATTTCCACCAAATCCAAGTCTTTCTCTACAAACAATCGGTACATCTTTTCGATAACGTTGCTTATTGACTGCATCAAAGCACCCTGCAAACCCATTTTTAAAGCCAGTCTGCGAGCATAATAAGGAGAAAATTGCTCCTCTACCACAACGTGCTGCATTTTCTCCCCCGCTTCTTCCCATTCGATATCCGCTTCATTACAACCCAACAATATGGGACGACATACAGCAGTATCTAAAACGATCGCCAAATATAACTCTCGTTCGATGTTGTATTTCGCTTCCGCCAATAAAACTTCCGGTAATTCGCCACCAATCGCTTGATTAAATATGTTTTGCGCGGCGGCGATCGCATCGATTGTGGTTTCTACAAATCTGACTCCACCAGAAGCAGCACGTGCCCCTCCGTAAATTTGAGATTTTAAAACTATTGGGAAGTTGATTTTTAAACGCTTAATATCGGTAGGATGGTCAATTGTTTGAGAAGGTAATACAGGAATACCTATGTTCCCAAACCATTCTTTTACTTGATATTCTAATAATTCCATTGACACACACCTTTTGTTGCAACTTGTGGAGGGTTTAGTAGGTGCTGCTTTTATGCATAAACACTACAGCCCAATAATCAGTCTTTTATTTCAAGCCGTTAAAAACAAGCTGTTAAAAACCAGTTATTTTTCCGTTACTAATTTTATCTAATAGCGTAGTTTGGGTAAATTTAAAAACTGCTCTCACACCTTGTTACTTTATAGTAAGTAACGCATCATATCAGTAAAAATGCTTACATTTTCAATTACACGCAATTTAATTGATAAATAGCTACACATCTTACATACTAAGCTTTTGGGTATTTGTCGATAAAAACAATGTAAGAAATTGTCGGCAATCAAATCTATCTATCTTTAGAGCTATTTATTAACTTTTGAAACAATTTCTCGCAAAATTAAAAAAGCAAATATTCTTATTATTCCCACTTTCACGAAAAAAATTATCATATCTATCAAATTATTTTATGTAGGCAATTTTTCTTCTTAAGACAGATAATTAAGTATTTACCCTACAACTAAAATCAATAGAGCTAACACACCAGATGATTTCCAAATCTAAGTTTGGTTAATTTTTAAGCTTTTTGTAAAAACTGATTTATTGTGTTAAAAAATGAACGTTCGGATTTGATATCGCGACTAGTTAATAAAAAGTTGGTCTTACCCACTTGTACAAATAATTTCAGAAACTAAACGGAACGGAACGGGGCTTTATGACAGTAGCGACTCAGCAGGATAATTTACAACTGTTAGCAAACAATTTGCAGGAACATCTACGTGCAGACGTTCCATCTGGAGAATTCTTCACAGTCAAGTGTGCTGTAAAAAATCATCAGCTAATGATTTTAACTCAGCACCCCCAAGGTGTGGCAGTCGATACCGAAAATATTTTTACAGTTTTTGAAGAAGCACTGCAAAATAATTCTCGCGAGTACAAACAAGAAAAAGCAGACGTTTTCTTACGAGTAGATGGAGTCAAGCTTCCTTACGCCAAACGTTCCTTTACTCTGGAGCAGTACGGTGGTAAAAATCCCGATTCTTTAGCTTTGACTTATTCACCAATCGATGACGAGGATGAGTCATTAAGCTCGCTTGCCGTACCTGCTTCACCCCAGCATTCAGAATCAAATTCGGGTTTCAATATCAAACTGATTTTGCTTGCGGTAGTTGGGGTAATAATTTCAGCAACTTTGGGCGGTGCTTATGTTGCAACTCGCCCTTGTTTGATAACCAAGTGCAATCAACTAAAAACCGCACAAAACTTAAATAACTCTTATGAAGAACTAACTAAAGAAATCAACTCCAAACAAGATTTAGCTCGATTGCAGCGTCAAATTGATTCAGCAAACGCAAATCTGGGACAAGTCCCTAATTTATCTCCTTATTCTCAAGAATCACAACGACTTTCGCTTAGTTTGACTGAGAAATCAGCAAAAATTCAACAGGTATTTACAGCTTATCAAGCAGCAACGATCGCAACGGAAAAAAGTCTTGCGGCTCCCCAAAATTTAGAACAACTACAAGATAGAAGAAGGTTATGGCGACAAGCGATCGCACCGTTAGAAGCAATTAATCCCGACGACGAACTTTATCAATTAGCGCAAAAAAAACTTGCCAGCTATCGCAGTAACTTACTAGCAATCAATACTCAGTTGGCGAAAGAAGATAAATGGGCGAAAAAAATCACTTCAGCCAAAGCCGTAGCGATCGTTGCCGAAAAGCGAGAGGCAACTGCTAAAACTTTGGAAGACTGGCAGAAAGTTAAATCGACTTGGCAAGTAGTCGTGAATGCATTAACTCCCATTCCTTTCAAAAGTTCGGCACATTCCGATGCACAAAAACTGATATTCGAGTATAAGCCCCGATTATTAGAAGCGAAAAACCGCATCACCAAAGAATTGACGGCAGCCAAGACTTATAAACAAGCCGTCAACGCCGTTAACCTTGCCGAGCGTTACGAACGACAAAACCAATGGTACTCAGCAGTAGCACAGTGGCAAACCGCTTTAAACTCCGCCCAACGCGTTGCTAGTAACAGCCTGTATAATGTTCAAGCTCAACAATTAGTTGCACCTGTATCGACTTCTCTCCAACAAGCGCAAGAAAAATTACAAGTCGCCATCCGAATACAAAAAACCCGTTCCGATTTAGATAAAACCTGTTCCGGTGAGATTCGCGTTTGTACTTATATCATGGCTAGTCAAGGAATCACCGTGCGGATAACTCCCGATTACGAGCAAAACTTGCAAGATAATTTGGTTGAAGCCAGCGCTCAAAGAGATACAGATATTATTGCAGGTGTCAACAATCACCTACAAACTTTACAGCAAGCCTTAGAAGCTATTAGCGACAATGCCGACGTACCTCTGATTGTCTACGATGCTCAAGGTAGTGTAATTTACGAGCGCACGTTGAATTAACAAAGGTTCGTAGTAAGAGCTTTAGCTCTGTGAACGCGCATTTCCTACTACGAACCTATCTTAAGAAGGATTGACGCAGTACAGATCCACCAAAGCCACAACAAGGGTTTTTCCGCTATTTGCGGTGGTTGCTTGGAGCAAGCACTCAGTTTGATTTAGCGCATCCCAAAATGTTAAAGGCTAGAAGGACAAAGGTTGCGAGAAGGAGATAGAGTCAAAAGAGAACTGCTCGCAAAGGTTGACGATCGCAAACTTATAGCAGATGTTCGACAAGCCGAAGCACGCAAGCAAAAAGCTGCATCCGCTGCAAATGTCGCTCAATCACGTTCGCAAGTATCCCAAGCGCGATCGGCAGTATCGCAAGCATCAACGCTCGGAAATTGGCAACCGTTGCCGAGTAATTTTTGAACGCATTCGTCGCCAATTAATCGAAAATCATTACAATTAGTTGATTGCCATTGATGCGGACAGTGAAAACTACCTTTTCGATCGGAAATTAGAAAGTTTGTTACAGCAAGTTCGCAACCAGTATCCCCGAGCAGATGCGGACATTACTATTTTTCGGCTTAACTCCACTGGAGCCTGTGGCAAGATATGATTGCAGGGCAGTTTGGTAACAATGGGGAGTTATTTTTTTCTGTCCAAATGGTTGCAGCGAACGGCGAGCAATTTGAAGTAGAAGCAATACTTGATTATTGATTTACAACGGGGTGGCTGGCAATTAACTATCAATTTAAATGCATCATAAGAAGGCGATCGCCATTATATCTAATCAATTTTATTGCTTAAATAATCAGAGTCTCACTAACCTTAATTATTAATAAATATAAACTTTGCGTAGTTTGCTAGTAGGGGAGGCAAAAAGCGGTGTGGATGTTCCTCCCGCTTTATTGCCGTTGTGTTATGGCTTTAGCCTAAAGCACCATATCACTAATTAATTGCATTCCGATAAGTTGATTAGTTTGTTAACCCGAACGACATGGAAGAAAATATCTTAAAGTAGATGATTGAAACTTGAATTCAAGACAAATCAGTTTTTCAAATTATGAGCAATATTTCTCAGAAATTAAAATATACTTTTATGGGATTGGGAGGAGTAATTGCTTTACTTGCAATTTGGAGCTTCATCGAGCCACATATTTTCAAGATAGAAGATGAAACTGCTAAAATTCCTAATCTGCCAAAGACTTGGCAGGGAAAGAAAATTGGTGTAATTGCCGATTTTCAGGTTGGAATGTGGGGTGGAAATCCCGACACTGTTCGTAATAACGTCAATCGGTTAATTGAAGCCAAACCTGCTGCTGTCTTAATCGCTGGCGACTTTATCTATCACGCCACCCCCAATCCCGAACCAAAAATTGAGACAGCCGTCAATTTAGTCCGTCCCATCGTTGAAGCTGGTATTCCTACTTATGCAGTGTTAGGAAATCATGACTACGGGATGAGTAGCAAGAAGGCATCACCCAATGTTGAGTTGGCAAATCGTGTAGAGACAGCCTTAGAGTCAGCAGGGATTGAAGTATTGGACAATGAAGCCGTTAAAATGCAGCTAGCCGGTAATAACGAGCCTTTGTACTTAGTTGGGATAAATTCGCGTTGGGCAAATCGAGATAACGTGCAGCAAGCTTTAAAGGATGTACCAGATAGCAGCCCTAGAATTGCCCTGATGCACAATCCAGATACATTTGAGCAGTTCCCTGCTAACTCAGCACCACTGGCACTAGCAGGACATACTCATGGGGGACAAGTGCGCCTACCCAATTCACCTCAATGGTCGTGGTTAAAATTTACTCAAGATGATAAAGTTTTCGCTGATGGTTGGGCAAAAGGTTACGGCAAACCGGGCAATAATCTTTATATTAATGTTGGTATTGGTATGAGTATTGTACCGATACGTTTGTTCTGTCCGCCAGAATTAACCTTCTTTACTCTTGAGACAAATTGATTCAGATGCAAAACTGCCCAACCAAAGACAAATAGTAGTAAAAAGCGAATTATAAAGGAATTACTCAGTCTTCTTCGGAGATTGTTCATCATTATCTGCCCTGATTTCTTCAATTTGACCGACTTGAAAAATTAAGGTAGTTGACCTGTTTCTTTGGCGACAAAATTTTCTAAAAGCCTTACTTGGT
Organism: Rivularia sp. (in: cyanobacteria); assembly: GCA_965234645.1. Lineage (GTDB taxonomy): Bacteria > Cyanobacteriota > Cyanobacteriia > Cyanobacteriales > Nostocaceae > Rivularia. The sequence goes on from OZ248344.1 coordinate 4,637,176, forward strand.
TTGGCGTTAATCTTCCTGTAAGAAAAATATCCAAGCGGGCTTCGGGAGGTTTAGTTATCCAGTTGACATCGCTTCTAATCAATTCCACGCGCTTGAAGGTTTCAGTACGGTTTACCAGTACTTCTTTTACAAGAGCTTCTAATTCGGCTTGCCGTACTAATCGTACAAAGCCAACGCCCAAGGGAATCAGAAGTAGACTTGTAAAAATTACTGTCCACCTGAGAGCTTTACCACCACGACTGAGTGAGGTACAACCTGTAATCACAAAGACGACCATACACGAAAGGGTAATTCCCAGTAAATTAGTTAAGTACAGCAGGGTTGCACCTAAACTAAGCGACCAATCCGCTTGAGATAAACCCAAACCAATTACACAAATTGGTGGCATGAGTGCGACAGCAATTGCCGTACCAGCTAAACTAGAAGAAATTTTCGGCTCTATTTTAGCAAAGCCACTGATTCCCCCAGCAGCGATCGCAATTCCCAAATCTAGTAAAGTTGGTTCAGATCGAGATAAAACTTCGCTGCCAAATTCTGGAACTCTAAGCAAAAAACCGATTAACCAAGCTAAAACAACTGCTACAAGCGTTCCCGTTACTAATGCCGTTACAGATTTACGAAAAAAAACAACGTTGCCAGCTAATGCCGCAAACGCCAAACCCCGAATCGGTAACATTAGGGGAGCAACAATCATCGCACCGATAATTACAGCCACACTATTAGAAATTAGACCGAAGGTGGCAATGGCACAGGAGCCTACAATCAACACAAGATACTTAATATCTAGAGTTGATTCTTCTAATAGCCCAAGTTGCATTTCCTCTAGCTTTTGTGGATCGGGTTTTCTCCAGCGAAAATTACTAAAGCGGGTGCGAAGACTCATACCCCTATGTAGAGATTAAGTAGTAAGGACGATATGTCCATCATATTCCCAATCGTATCGCTACACTACCTGCATGAGCTAGCAAACCCTCGGCTTGGGCTAAAGTAATCGCAGATGAGCCGATATTCTGTAGTGCTTGCTCATCGCATTCGAGATAGGTTGTCCGCTTGAGAAAATCATACACGCTTAAACCAGAAACAAAGCGAGCAGAACGAGCAGTGGGTAAAACATGGTTTGGTCCACCAACATAATCACCAATTGCTTCAGAGGTAAATCGTCCTAAAAACATACTACCCGCACAGGTGATTTTCTGTGCCAGGATTTTTGGTTCGTCGATGCATAATTCTAAATGTTCTGGTGCGAGTTGGTTGACTAGGGAAACACTATCAGCTAAATCTGAGACGCTGACAGAAAATATCGCCATAACAATCATTCGGTAGGCAGTACAACTGTTGATTTGGTTTGGATACCTAAACGCAGAAAGCCTGTACTAGTCGGAGATGTAAAGAAACGACTGCATCAAATAATTACTAAGATAGCCAGTGAGAAAGGCTTTAGAAATTTGCCCGTGTCGTTAGCGTAAACCGCAGCGTACCATAGGTATTGCGTGCGGCGAGCGCGTGCCGAAGGCATAGTTCCACTCCGACGATGATTGTTCGGGGCTACCTTTATTCCGCGCTATTTAAGTGTTTTCCATGAAAAAAATACGCCGTTCACCTTTATAAATCAACTAATTTGTATTCACAACTGACATTTCTTTGATGCGCCATTTTCCACCAATTTTAACCAGCATATATCTAACTCGTATTGTGTCGTTATAAGACCTTTGTTGATTTAATTGACCGTTTTCAAAGAAGTTAGCTTCTTCAGTTACAGTTGCTTCAATAGCAGCTTGATTATCGTTATTGGGAACTGTATCGACGGATTCAATCTTAACGGTATGCTCAAAGGTTCGATAGATGTTGTTTGCTTTATCTTTTTGAGCAACTATTCGCCAATTAGCAAGAGCCGTACCTGTTAAAATATTGTCTAAGCTTTCAATATTATGATTTTTCCCCAAAGCACTTCCTTTAATAGATAGCCAATTATTAACTATTTCTTCTGCGGTTTCTTTAGTTAAGGTACCGTTATCTACTATGGGTTGACTATTTGGTGATGGTATTTCTATTGGTGGTTGATTTATCTGTATATTCAACTGTTCCCCTTGCATTGATGCTGGAGAAAATATATTTTGTAACAGTCCTACAGCAGCACCCACTAATAACCATAAAACTAACAAACCCGATAAAGACCCAACAATTAACCAAATAAGACGGGTTCTTTTTGCTGAACTGCTTGGTGCGTGTCGTCTTCTAGCTACTTTGGGACGAGTTGTAGGTTCAACAGCACGTCCAGAATTAGGAATATCGCTTTGCTTGCGTCTTCTGCGACTGTTTGGTCGATCCGGTTTACCCGTGGCGTTCGCTTTTTCAGAACCATTTTCAGGGTGGCTGTTACGTAGGAAGCGTTCTGCCGTGGGAAGCGGTCCCACAGATACTGGTGTTTCGTTAATGGGTGTTACGGGAGTCGGTCTGCTAGGGGGATTATTATTTGTTTGTTGATACCCCGGTGGTGTTTGCCTGGGGTTATTAAACTGTCGGTAAACGACGTTAGAATTATGATTATTTTGAGTATTTTGAGGAGCAGACTGGCGATTTGCTTGATTTACTTGAGTATCTTTTGGTAAAGCTTCCAAATAAGCCTGCACTTCACCATCGGCAAAGTATTCTTTCAAAGAAGCTTGCCGTTCTTTCAAATCCCGAAAATGAGGGAATACTTCATTTTGCAACCAAGTTTCTGCGTACAAACACAGTCCGGGAAGCAAATCGGGAGAATCAATCGAATTTTCTCGAATAAAAGCTAAAGCTTCGTACTCCTGACTTAATTCCAAAGCACGAGTTGCTTCTTGGGTTTGTCCTAAAAGTAAGGCACACAAAGATTGTTCTAAGTGTACGTCTTGGCGTTTACCCAACTGAATCAACATTTGTTTTGCTTGACGGATTAAAGCAGGTTGACGTTGAGTAAATCCCCGTGCTATCAAAGCATATACAGCCAAGTATGTGGCCACAGCAGAGGGACGCTTGCTTTCTTCCTCAAACAGCTTGTGTTGTTCGGCTACTGTTAAATAGTGGCGCAGTTGCTGAATAAAACGTAGAAAATCATCTACATTTAAACCAGATTGGTCAAAGCCAGTGCCATTAATACCACCGCGTCGATCGAGTGCTTCCTCTAATAACCCCAAACCTTGTTGTCGTTCGGCAGTTTTTTCTATTGGCAACGCCAGCAATTCTAAAATGCGATAAGGTCGCAGTCTATTGAGATCCGCTTCAATTTCGGCTTGAACGCTTTGAAATAATCCTTCCTTGGATAGCAGTTCTAAACCAGTTTCTAAGGAGACAGCCGCATTTTCGTAGTGAGCTTGCTGCCATTGTTCGCGACCTAGTTCTAAGCAGGCAAGGGCGACGGTGAGAACCACATCCGGACGTTGAGCGGTTTGTTCTGGGTCCAGTTGTGCTTGGCTTGTTGGCTCGCCTAAATTAGCGATCGCTTTCCCATTTTGATTAACTAGGTATGGACGACCTAATTTTAAAACCTGTTCGTATTCTCCTAACTCTTGCAAAAGCATTAAAGCGCCGATCAATTCAGAGGCAGAAATGTCAATACCTAAAGTGGTAGATTTAATTTCTGTTTGAGTGCCTGATACCCGTTCTCCAACCACCACACTACTATCGCGCCCTGCTTCAGGAGTATAAGCGTGTGTTAGATAAACCCGGTCGTATTCCTTGCGTTCTTTCGGATCTGATAAAACCACGTATGCTTCTTCTATAAGTTTTTTTCGAGATGCAATTGCCTGCATTGAATATTCACGTCGCGGCAATCCGACAATGCGATCGCTGTATGCAGTCGCTAACTGCTCATCACTTGCCGCCATCGGTATTCCTAAAATTCGGTAATAATCTAGCGGAATTTGCACAGCCTACTTCCCCGCTCAGCTTTCATTAATAAACTTTTCTTAATAAATTCTTGGGCTTGTAAAACCGTGCAATAATAATAACCCGTAGACATCACACTACAAGTGTGTATCGCAACAACTTTACTTATACCTCCCTTAAGATAGACTCAAGCGCTCGTTAAGAAGTGTAAATTAAAGCGCCATTGAACCGGACTAAATAGTTAAATGTGCTTAGTTTAACAGCTATTTTTAACGCCCCGATAACTTAGATATTACCAAGATTGCAACTACATTGTTAAATACACACTATAAATAAACGTTGCAGCACAACAATACTTGTGTACGAAAAGGACAATAGCTTCATTTGATAAAGGTTTTTGCCGATAATTAAGAAATAAAAGCATCACTTGATAATTTTTTTTCCCAAACGAGAAAAAGATATTATCACAATTGTGCTTTAAGTACAAACATCTACAGAGATATTCGGGATATTTGCTGGCTTTTTTTTAATTTGTCAATGAAAATGCAGAATATTGATATCCTGAAACGGTAATCTGTAAACTGCTAGCAGTTTAATTACTTATAATTTTCTAAACTAACAGCTTAAGGCTGCGTCTATAGAAATCTAGAGCCAATTTCCTAAAATTATCTGTTTAAGTGTTACCACGGAGTTTTTACAAAAAATAATGATTCAAGAACGCACTTTACCCGATTTCAATGCGACTACCGCACAAATAACCAAGGAAGAAGGTCTGCGAGTATACGAAGACATGGTTTTAGGGCGACTGTTTGAAGACAAGTGCGCCGAAATGTACTATAGGGGCAAAATGTTTGGTTTTGTTCACCTCTACAACGGTCAAGAAGCAGTAGCTAGCGGCGTAATTAAAGCAATGCGACCGGGTGAAGACTTTGTTTGCAGCACTTACCGCGACCACGTTCATGCTTTGAGTGCCGGAGTTCCTGCAAGGGAAGTAATGGCGGAGTTATTTGGTAAAGCGACTGGTTGCAGCAAAGGACGCGGTGGTTCAATGCATATGTTTTCCAAAGAACATGGTTTGTTAGGTGGTTATGCATTTGTTGCTGAAGGTATTCCGGTTGCGGCAGGGGCTGCTTTTCAAACTAAGTACCGTCGCGAAGTCATGGGAGATGAAACCGCAGACCAAGTTACAGCTGCCTTTTTCGGCGATGGAGCCTGTAATAACGGTCAATTTTATGAAACATTAAATATGGCAGCATTATGGAAACTGCCAATTATTTTTGTGGTAGAGAATAATAAGTGGGCAATTGGAATGTCTCACGAACGCGCAACTTCTGTACCAGAAATTTACAAGAAAGCTAGCGCATTCGGTATTGCTGGAGTAGAAGTTGATGGCATGGACGTACTCGCAGTTCGTTCCGCTGCTCAAGAAGCAGTATTACGCGCTCGTGCAGGAGAAGGTCCAACATTAATTGAAGCACTTACCTACCGTTTCCGGGGTCACTCCTTAGCAGATCCAGACGAAATGCGTAGTAAAGAAGAAAAAGAATTTTGGTTTTCTCGCGATCCAATTAAGAAATTAGCAGCTTATTTAGTCGAGCAAAATTTAGCTTCTCAAGAAGAACTCAAAGATATAGAGCGCAAAATTCAAGCAACCGTTGACGAAGCCGTAGAATTCGCCGAAAGCAGTCCCGAACCAGATCCGAGCGAGTTATATCGGTTTATTTTCGCTGAAGACGAGTAATCGGGTTAAAGGTTAGAGGTTAAAGGCTGAAGGTAGGGTGATAGGGTAATGGGGTGATGGGGAAGAGGGGGAAGAGGGGATGGGGAGACAAGGGGACAAGGGGACAAGGGGAAATAAATAACTTCTAACTCCTAACTCTTAACTCTTAACTTCTAACTCCTCACTCCTCACTCCTAACCACTAACAACTAACAACTAACTCGTTTGAATTATGTTTTCTATTAACGTCGAACAAAGACAGTACGAAACTTACATCTTGACTGACGAAAAAGCCAAGTCTGAGTTAGAGGTGTTACCAAAACGTGGCGGTATCGCTTCAAAGTGGCGCATTGACGGTAAAGACGTTTTTTATCTGGATGAAGAACGATTCAAAAACCCGGAAATGAGCATTAGAGGTGGAAATCCGATTCTGTTTCCAATTTGTGGAAATTTACCTGAAGATACTTACACTTTAAACGGTAAAGATTTTAAGCTCAAACAACATGGCTTTGCTCGTAATTTACCTTGGTCTGTAAGCAAAAAAGATAGTGTAGATAATGCTTCTCTCAAACTTGCTCTTAACAGCAGCGAAGAAACTGCATCTAGTTATCCTTTTGAATTTGAGGTGAATTTCACCTATCAACTGCATGGCAATACACTAACAATACTCCAAGAATTTACAAACAAATCTTCCGAACCGATGCCTTTTTCAGTGGGTTTTCATCCTTACTTCTTAACTCACGATAAAAGTCAGTTAGAGTTTGACATTCCATCTCATGAGTTTAAAGAGAAAGATAGCCAGCAAGTTCAATCATTTAACGGTAACTTTGATTTTAGTCGCGATGAAATTGACGTTGCATTTAACAAGCTAAGTGGAAAATCTGCCAGCGTCATAGATAAAGCTCGTAATTTAAAAATGACCTTGGAATACGACGATAATTTCTCAACCTTGGTGTTTTGGACGGTGAAAGGTAAAGACTTTTATTGCTTAGAACCTTGGAGCGGACCACGTAATGCAATGAACACCAAAGAACACTTAACTGTAATAGAACCTGGAGCTACTAAATCAGCAATGATTCGTCTCACAGCAACTTTTTCCTAAAACCCCTTTACAAAATAAGAGGGTTCTATGCTATTATTCATAAGTCAGTCGCGCAAAAACGCGATGGGTGGCTAACTCAATGGTAGAGTACTCGGCTTTTAACCGATTTGTTCTGGGTTCGAATCCCAGGCTACCCATTTAAGAAGAATAACTTTTCTTTATTCCTTGATTTAATTATTGGGGGATGGGGAGATGGGGGGATAAGGAGATGGGGAGACAAGGAGATGGGGGACAAGGAGATAGGAGTTATGAATTAACCTTTGACCTTTGACCTTCGACCTTTGACCTTATATATATAGAAACTTTTTAAACATAGGTACGCATAAATAGTTATAATTTCCTATAAGTTGAAAATAATATTAAGATTAACGTAAAGATTACGCTTGTCTTAAACGGATTAGCTAATAACCCAATTAGGAGGAATATATATGGCGCTCGTACCAATGCGTCTGTTGCTGGATCATGCTGCTGAGAACGGTTACGGCATCCCAGCTTATAATGTCAACAACATGGAGCAAATCCTGGCAATCATGGAAGCTGCTGTTGAAGCTGATAGCCCCGTGATTTTACAGGCTTCTCGCGGTGCGCGTAAGTATGCCGGAGAAAACTTTTTACGTCACTTGATTTTGGCAGCAGTGGAAACCCATCCAAATATTCCTATTGCTATGCACCAGGATCACGGTAACAGCCCTGCTACTTGCTACTCGGCAATTCGCAACGGTTTTACCAGCGTGATGATGGATGGTTCCCTTGAAGCTGATGCGAAAACTCCAGCTAGCTTTGAGTACAACGTTAATGTTACCGCTGAAGTTGTGAAAGTAGCTCACTCAGTTGGTGCTTCGGTGGAAGGAGAACTCGGTTGCTTGGGTTCTTTGGAAACTGGAATGGGTGAAGCTGAAGATGGACACGGTGCTGAAGGAAAACTCAGCAAAGAACAACTTTTAACAGATCCAGATGAGGCTGTTGAATTTGTAGAAAGAACTCAAGTTGATGCCCTAGCAGTTGCGATCGGAACCAGCCACGGTGCTTACAAGTTTACTCGTAAGCCGACTGGTGAAGTTTTGGCAATCAGCCGAATTGAAGAAATCCACAACCGTCTACCCAACACCCACCTTGTAATGCACGGTTCTTCTTCCGTTCCTCAAGAGTGGTTGGATATGATCAATAAGTACGGTGGTAAGATTCCTGAAACCTACGGTGTACCTGTTGAAGAAATCCAAAAGGGTATCAAAAGTGGTGTACGTAAGGTGAACATCGACACCGACAACCGTTTGGCAATCACCGCTGCTTTCCGCGAAGCTGCTGCGAAAGATCCAGCTAACTTTGACCCTCGTCACTTCCTCAAGCCTTCCATCAAGTACATGAAGCAGGTTTGCTTGGATCGCTATGAAGCCTTTGGTACTGCTGGTCATGCTAGCAAGATCAAGCAAATTCCTTTAGATGAGTTTGCTGCGAAGTATGCTAGTGGCGAACTTTCTGCTAAAACCAAATCTACTGCGAAAGTATAGTTTTAATAAAAATCAATAAGTGAATAGGGACACCATATAAGCGTGTCCCTAAGTTACTGAGGATTCTGAAAAAAATGACCGAACCGGGTAAGTATTGTTCCCCGGTTTTTTGTTGTGTGGGTGGTTAGTTGTTAGTTGGTTGTAGGGTATGTTGTGATGGGCAAACGCACCATCATGATTATAGTTTTTGCACTAACTTGCCAAATCGCTTGAGGTTGCAAACCCCAAGCTAATAGCGAAAGTCCTCTAAAAGAGGACTGATGAAGCTTTTAATTTACCTGAAAAATACTTTCGTCAATAGGTACAAACAAATCTTGATTTTGAATTTCAGTTTGTCCTACACCTTTTAGCAAAGCGATAAATTCTCCATCGGTTCCAATCCGAATAGTTGAATCAACAGAGTCACCTTCAAATATAAGGTCTTCAAATTCTAAACCGATAAGACCAATTTTATCTGCACCAATTTGAAAATCAAGAATACGGTTGGTGTTATTAAAATTAGAATCACCATCACCATTTTTAAAGACAAAAGTGTCTGCACCCTGATTACCCGTAAGTAAATCTCTATCAGTACCACCGTAGAGAATATCTTTACCTATACCACCGATTAAGATATCATCACCTTCTGCTCCAGTAATAATATCGCTACCTAATTTTCCGTAAATGAAGTCATTACCTTTACCTCCTAACATCAAGTCATTACTCACGCCCTCTTTAATGCTTAATGATTTATCTCCAGCATCAATATTGTTATCTTCGGTTCCGCCAATAATAATTCTGTCCAAATTCGTAGCTTCATTTTTTTCCGGGCTTGATAAGCCTACGAATAAGGTAGGTTGATTGTTATTATCTACATTAAGAGTTCCTTGGTAAGTTCGTTTAACTAATCTTCTTATAACTGCTTGATTACCAAAATCCTCAATTGGTAATTTATCTATTGAACTATAAGCATTTAAGTTCAAAAGTTCGCCAATCTTTCCAGATTCAGACAACAAGTTAGTAAAGCTTTGTACAACACGAGTATGTTCCTCACCAAAGTCTACAAGAAAAGTACCGAAATCCATTTCAATAGCTTCGTGGGCAGCTTCAGCAAACTTTGGATTACCAGCTAAACTTTTTTTACCTATAAACGCTCTAGAAAATTTAGCTGTATCAGAAAAATTTTCTGGATTTTGTCTACCTTGTAATTCATTATCAACGTCGTAACCGCCTCCAAATTCGTCTGGCAAAATATTGATTTGCGCGGCTGGGTCAAGTGCAGTAATTGTTCTTACTCCTTGATTATTACCTTGTGTAATGTTATTACCCTTACGGTTTTTTCCAGTTTTATAGATTCTGCCAATTTCAGCACTAGCAAGCGAACCTAAACTATGACCGATTAAATTTAAGCTTGCTGCCGCATTCTGACTATTAATACCGTAATTTTCTTCCAAAGCTTTGACAACAAATTCAGCTACTGGTGCAATCCAAGTAGCTGCTATACCATTTCCTCCTGTAACAAAATCAAGGCTATCCGCAATACCAGTTAAATTACCATTCTCAGCAGCTTCACGCCAATCTATAGCTAAAACTCGGTCATTTTTACCAGCTTTTTGTTTAACAGCTTCTATTAATCCAGTAATGTTATTAGGTTGTTCTTTATCACCCGGACTACTGTTCCAACCGTGGATAATTACCCAAGTTTGTCCCCCTACTCCGTTAGCTTCTTTAACAGTATCTATGCCAATATAGCGCTGTTCGCGACGTTGTTCTACTTCATCATTTAAAAGTAATCCTCCAGGTTTACCTCCAGTTACTATCCCCACCACTTCGTCATCTTGTAGATAAATAGGTAATGATTCTATGGTTCCCTGAGTAGATAAATTATTTTGCATTTGAAGCTATCCCCTCTTGATTTATAAATACTTTGTTTAGTTATCGAAAAAAGTAAGCCAACTCTACTTAATAAAAAATCGCTTAATATCACTAATTAGAAGCTTGCGAAGAGTCGATTAAACGCATTGATTTCAGAAGAGAAATAACATTTTCGCGGGAGGCTCCATAGCCAAAACCTCCGGGGTCAATTTGAACAACTCCGTTAATATTTGGAAGCTTGTAATAACCCAGCCCACGGTCAACACCTACGTCTTTAATTTCAAGTATGGTAACTTCGATATTCTTCCAGTTTTGAGTACTAATTGAAGGAATCCCATCAGTAAGTTTATTTAATTCGCGTTGTGCAGCCTGTTTCGGAGTTATGTTTTGCGAATTAGCAATAATCATAAAACTATCGCTACCATAGCCCCTTCCACCTCCTTTTCCTCCTCGCGCAAAACATTGCAACATCTTAAATGTTCCAGGATCTACGATTTCCACTTTGCCATTTTTGTCAAGCATTGTGCGAAAGTTAGACGGGATTTCTACTTTTATACCAAACTGCTTTAATTCAATTTTTTTGGTAGTTTTTACAGGCTCAACAGTTGCAAAAGCACAGGGATGACCGGGTATTTGTGCTAGTAAGTTTGGCTTATATTCAGCCCTGCTAATCCTAGAAGTGTTTAAGAAATTAAAAGTAACACAAGTACTTAAAATTACTAAAACTTTCAAGAGCGGTGTTTTCATCAGCAACAAATAGTTGAAATTACTTAAAGCATACTCTTTGTCTCAAAAAAACAGTTTACAAACAAGTAGTAATTGCAATATTGATACAATTCTTTGCAAGCTGCTTTTTAGTTATAACTACTTAAATGTGTCCGATTTATTACTTAGTTTTAATGATATTTTATTGTGATATTTTTCAGTAGTTGTATCTGCAAATAACTACCAAAGTTTATTCTGATTAGTTTTAGTAAGTACTTTGTAACTAGTTCAATAAAAACATGAACGTATATTTTGTTGCATTACATTTTTAACTTTATCAAAATGATTTAATAACCTTTTATTAACTAATTCTTCGCAGAAAAATCAGCATGAATAAAGACAGACTATTAAGCCTGCCTGAGAATAATTACAATAATTACCAAAACTAAAAAACGGCTCTTACAACCCACATTCGCTGTCAATCAGCGCGATCGCATGAGGTACCGGGCGGGGCGTATAACCAACCATTGATTTTCCTTTGTAAACTAACGACGTACTCGCACCCGAATCGAGCATTACAGCATCTTGTATTCCAGCTTCACTCAAGACTTTTGCTAAGTTTGCGGAATCAAGTTTTTTGTTTGAAATACCTATAACGGGAACTGCCGATTTATTCATTCCCCAAAAAGCTCGGAAGCGCACTCCGTCGGCTCCTTGAAGAAAATTAAAGTAATTTGCAGGTTTGGGTTTGCCGTTTTCAACCAGCCAAGCCGCACCCACAAATGCATCGGTAACACCCAGCATTTCTGCTTGTATACCCTGCAAAGTATTATGTTTTTCGGGTTCAAAGGGGATGTATTTTACTGCGTAAGGGCTAATTAGTACTAATGGACGACCTGCTAATTTTTTATTTTCCCCGTTGTTTCCAGGAATGAATTTGTTTGTTGAATAACTGTAAACTAGACCAATCATCACGTTGGAGTTGAGGAATTTCAAAGAGAAGAAACCCCCGTCAACTGCCGCTACTGCATTTATTCCACTTTTAGCCACAACTTCTTCTAACTGATAGCGACTATCAGCATGAATGGTTATGGGTTTACCGCCAGAAATTAGAGTTAAAGGAATGTCACCAATAGTATCAACACGTTTAATTGGATTGCTGAAGTTGAATCCCGGTTGTAAAGAGAATGCAACTGCTTTACCAATGGGAACCACCGCCTGTAAGGGTGATGGGATGGTAGTAAATATATCTAATGCGGAATTATCGAAGTCACTACCAATCAGATAACTTGATAAAGGTGAAGCAAATGTCTGCATCGCAACTTTGACACCCCGATCGGAGTTGCTTACTAAGTTAGATACATTAATGGTGGTTTTGAGCAAACTAGATATTTGCTGGTTCAAACCGGCATTTTGTATACAAGAGTTATTGCTATTATTAGCAGATCGATCGGAGGTTTGTGCGATCGCAAATAATTGTAGAAAACTAAATACATAGATCGTTACCAGCAATAGTTTGGTAATGACGTTGTAAGATTTATTTTCGAGACAGAAAATTATAAATTTGTCACCGAGGATGAAATTTTTAGGTATTAACCTCATACTTCTTTTTCTGAGAAGAATTCGGACTTGTTTCCGCGATCGCCCCGATTTAAAGCTGTGGCGTTAATACAGTAAAATTCTCAAGTTAAGAACAAACAAACGTGACTTTCAATATTGTGTTGATACAATTTATTAGGGAGTAGGGAGTAGGGAATAGGGAAATAATATTTGAATTAATGTAATTAAAAAAACAAAAACCCGATATCTCTGAGATACCAGGTTTTTTAATTTTGATGAATTCTTTAAAAGTGCTTTTTTTGTGAAATAACTATTAAAATACTCGATGTAGCAAACTCGGCATTTGACGGCGAACTTGCTCGATTCTGGTAGGATTAATTTCGGCGATCGCCACTCCCGGTTGCTCGCCAGCATCGGCTAAAATTATTCCCCAGGGATCGATAATCATGGCGTGCCCGTGGGTTTGGCGACGGTTATAATGTACGCCTGTCTGGGCTGGGGCAATAATATAGCAAGTGTTTTCAATCGCACGGGCTTGTAATAATACTTGCCAGTGATCTTTACCAGTAAAGGCGGTAAAAGCTGCGGGGACAAACATTACGTCGGCACCCTCTTTTGATAGATGTCTATAAACTTCGGGGAAGCGAACGTCATAGCAAACTGAAAGTCCGATATTTCCCAGTGTTTTCGAGGAGTAGACTGGAGGTAGTTCTGAACCTGCCATTACGGTGCTGGATTCTCGATAAGTATTGCCGTCGGGGACATTCACATCGAATAAGTGTACTTTGTGATAGCACAACAATTCCTCACCGTTGGAATCTATCAGCGAAGCGGTATTGTAAACTTTATCAATTTCACCCGAAGGAACGGGGAAACCACCACCAATCAGATTTACTTGGTAACGCAGCGCCATTTTTTTGAGAAATATTTGAGTTTCTTTACCAATAGCTTCGGCTTGTGCAAGCTTGTCTTTTTCTTCTCCCATGAACGAAAAATTTTCCGGTAAACCCACGAGTTGGGCACCTCTACGCACGGCTACATCAATCAATTCCTCAGCCTGTGCCAAATTCTTTTGTAAATCGGGCACGCTTGTCATTTGGATCGCAGCTGCTAGATAAGAACTCATATCTGTATTAACCTTCTTAGAATTTACGGGTAGTAAGTTTATCAAATTATATTGTCAATCTTAAAAATCAAAATATAAAACACATTGGCTATAAAAGCGAGTTGAAAGTTAAAAAAATTGACTTGCATCCATCTTAATGCCGGTAAATACTTAAATTTTTATCCTGACTAGAAAAATAATCAAGCAAGTAGTCATGTTTATGATGGCAGTAAAACGGTTATTCAAACATGAAAATAAATCAAAAAATATTTCTATTTAATTGATTTAAGTATATTTTTTTTATGTTCGCGAATAAAAACAGGTAAACATGAGTAATATTTTTATCCCGGTTATCCTTGGTACCACTCGCCAAGGTAGAATGAGCGAAATGGTAGCAAAGTTTGTAAGCGAACAAGTTGAAAAATGGAATGGAGTTGAAACTGAGTTAATTGATATTCGTCAACTAAAATTTCCCATTGATGATGCTGGAGAATCAATTAAAGATGCACAATTTTCAGCAACTTGCCATAGTGCTGATGGATTTATTCTTGTAGTTCCAGAGTATAATCATAGTTTTCCGGGTATACTAAAACACGTTCTTGATACCAATTTAAAAGAATACATTCACAAAGCTGTGGGTATTTGCGGTGTATCTGCTGGATCTTTCGGTGGTGCGAGAGCAATTCAAAGTTTACTTCCAGTGATGCGCGAGTTGGGCTTAGTAACAACTTTTTATGATTTAAATTTTGGTGATGTAAATAATTTATTTGACGATTCGGGGAAATTACTAGAAGAAAGTTATATTCGTCGGTTTGAAAGGTTCATGAAAGAACTGGTTTGGATGTCAACAGTGCTACGTTATGGACGTTTAGAAGTTTGTATAGACGAAAACAATCAAATTGCGACGATGAATCATCATGCAAACAAGCCATGTCCCGAAAAAGCTGCCAGAATGGAAACAGAAGAAACTGATACAGTAATGGAAGTAAGTAGTTCCCAAACAAGTATTGATATAAAAGTTGTCCGCGATTAAATCAGGTTCGTAGTAAGTGGCTTAAGCCCTTTTATTTATAAAAATTACCCAGGAGTAATAAAAAGACGTATTCCACACAATTAGATCCCCCCAACCCCCCTTATGAAGGAGGGCTTTACCCCAATTTTTTAATGGGGGAGGTGGATAATCCTTAACGATACTTGGAAAACATCCTCTTATGAAGGGGGGCTATGATTTTTTTATCAATAAATTAGTAATATGATTGCTCTCGAAGCCTGTAATCTGAAAAAAACTTACCGTTTTAAAAATCAAATAGTAGCAGCAGTAAAAAACGTTTCTTTAAATATTGGATATGGGGAAGTAGTAGCTTTTTTAGGTCCTAACGGTGCGGGTAAAACCACAAGTATTAAAATGATGGCGGGATTAATTAAACCGGATGCAGGTTGGACAAAAATATCTGGAATAAATCCTCACCAAAATCCTAATGCATTAGAAAAACTTGGTGCTGTTTTAGAAGGAAATCGTAACGTTTATTGGCGATTGACTCCTCAAGAGAATTTGGAATATTTTGGAGTATTAAAAGGACTTACTCACTCTCAAGCACGTAAATCGGGAATCGCCCTTTTAGAAAAATTTGGTTTGCAGCAAAAACGCCGTACCGCAGTACAGCAACTTTCGCGAGGAATGCAGCAGAAATTAGCTTTTGCTGTGGCATTAGTTCATAAACCGCAAGTTTTATTATTAGATGAACCCACTTTAGGGCTTGATGTGGAAGCAACGGAAGATGTAAAAATATTAATTCGAGAAATTGCTGCATCTGGTTGCGCGATTCTGTTAACAACTCATCAACTCGATATTGCCGAACAACTTGCCGATCGCATTGCGATTATTCAAAGGGGTGAAATTATTACGGAGTTACCAACCGATGAATTGATTCGTAAGTTTTCTGGTAAAGCTTATAAAATTGAAATGGAATCTGTATTGGATGAAGTTAGAATTGCAAAGTTAGACAAAATTGGTGTAGAAGTTGAACAAAGAAGAATTATTTATGTAAGTCAACCAGAATTGATTTATCAAGTATTCGATCTAATTAAACCTTTAGAATTAAAAGTTGTTGAAAAAGCAGAAGCCGATTTAACGCAAATATTTTTGAAGTTGGTGAAAGAGGGGAGTAGGGAGTAGGGATTTCTCGTTACAAGGAACCCTCGCTTGTAATGACAGTATAGAGGCTCTGCCTCTAGTAATATGATGCAGGCAGAGCCTTCACAATATCATTCCCATCCGGAGACTGGGAACGAGTAAAAAAAATCATAATTAATAATTGATAAATGTTAGAATTATTTTTCGCCGAGCTTCGTAACAGCTGGATACAACTCCGCCGTTATCCAATTGAATCGATCGCACAAATTATAATTACTAGTGTCATATTTTATGGGCTGTTTTTAGGGGCTGGTTACATTGCAGGTTCTATTCAATTAGGAGATAGACTTGATTCAATTATTGTCGGCTACCTGCTTTGGGTTTTGGTAAACTTTGTGATGGCAAACATCTCTGGAAAGTTACAATATGAATCACAAACTGGGACTTTAGAACAATTATTTCTCTCGCGTTACAGTGCGGTAAAGGTATTTTTAATGCGAGGTTTAGCTGATTTAAGTTTAGAGATAATAAAAATTCTGATTATTCTTATTATTATCACCTTGTTTACAGGTAGCCGTTTATCTTTTCCACCAATATTAGTTTTACCTTTTATTTGTGTTTTATTAGGAGCATATGGCTTTGCTTTTATCATAGGTTCTATAGCTTTACTTTTGAAGCGCGTACAGCAATTACTTCCTTTACTTTTATTTCCACTATTATTTTTACTAACTATTCCTACAGAAACTTGGACGGGAACACCTAAATTTTTAGCTTTTTTAATCCCCATGACTCCCGGTGCTGGTTTATTACGGGATTTAATGGCGCGAGGTGAAGATATAAATTTAATTACATTGGTTATCGCTTTTATTAACGGTATTGTATACTTTGCGATCGGTTTATTTCTGTTCCGAGTTGCAGAAAAAGAAGCGAAACGCAGAGGAATTTTAAGCGGATATTAATTATCAATTATCAATAGGGCATGGGGCATTGGGCAAATAGAGGGGGTAGAGGGGGTAGAGGGGGTAGAGGGGGTAGATTAAATAACTCTTCTAATTCTTAACTCCTAACTCCTAACTCCTAACTCCTAACTCCTAACTCCTAACTGTCAATCAAGCTTGCAGCATCTGCATCTAATAATAAATTTGCTTGGGGTTGGTTGCGGAGAATGGAGGCTGGAAATTCGTTGGTAATTTTACCTTCTAATAATTGTTTGACTACTTTGGCTTTACGTTTTCCTGGTGCGAGACAAATTATTTTTTTCGCGGCACAAATCATGGGTATGGTAAGGGTAAAAGCATATTTTGGTACGCTTTCTAAGTTGGGAAAATGCCCTTCTTTTACTTGTTGCTGATGGTTGACTGAATCTAATTTCACCAGTTTTACCGTGTAAGAATCGTTAAAATCTGCGACAGTTGGCTCGTTGAAGGCTAAATGTCCGTTTTCTCCGATTCCTAACAAACACAAATCAATCGGTTGTGCTGTGAGTAATTGGGAATAGCGATCGCACTCTTGCAAAGGCTGTAATGTATCACCTTCTATATAGTGAAATTTTTGGGGTGAAATACGTTTTTCAACACGTTCTCGTAGATAATATCGGAAGCTTGAAGGATGATTATCTGATATACCTAAATATTCATCCAGATGAAAACATATCACTCGCGACCAATCAATATTGTTTAAACTGGTTAAAGCATCAAGAAATTTAATTTGAGAATTACCCGTTGCCAACAATATTGCGGCGGTTTGTTTGTGCTTAAGAATTTGCTGTAAATCTTTTTGAACGATGGTTGCTGCCGATAAAGCAAGTTCAGCTTCCGAATCGTAAATCTGAATTACTAAGCTATCAACTCGAAAATCTTTTGCGGCGTTTGACATTTGATAACAAAGAAATTATTTGAGTTAAGTAAACGAGTAGGGGTAGATTTTTTACTCTACCCTTACACGCGCTAATTACCATAGGTTGTCAGATTTTATAATAATTAATTATAGTTTTTTGTACGCTTGAATGCAGCAATTATTACGGAAATGCACAAAATAATGTAAGCTATTTTATTAAAGTTTATATTTATTTACATTTAACGAGAATAAATCATGCTGTCTGCAATTTTATTTGATTTTGATGGAACAATTGTTAACACAGACCCAATACATTATCAAGTTTGGAAAGATTTTTTGCTTGAATATAATGTAGAAATCAACGAAGAAATATTTAAATCTGATTTTGCTGGCAGACACAATCCAGATATTATTCAAGATGTATTACCGCATCTTTCGGCAGAAGAAAGTCTAAAGTTTGCTGAAGAGAAAGAAGCAAGATTTCGTCAACAAGCGCCGTTATTAGAAACTATAAACGGATTTGCTTCGTTATTTGCGTGGTGCGAAAAGCATTCTATCAAGCGTGCTTTAGTTACTAATGCTCCGAAGTTGAACGCATATTTTATGTTAGAAGCTTTGCAATTAAAAGATGCTTTCGACATCATAATTTTAGGAGAAGAAGAAGCAGCCGCAAAACCAGATCCGACACCTTACAAAGTCGCTTTGGAAAGATTGGGAATCAGCGCAGAGCAAGCGATCGCGATCGAAGACTCTCCTTCGGGAATGCGCTCCGCTGTTAGCGCAGGTATCCGCACTGTAGGCATGGCTTCTACTCAAACACCGGAAACTTTGCACAAACTTGGCGCAATCATGGCAATTTCTGATTTTGCAGATTTGCAATTATGGACGTTTCTTAATTCCCAGTTGAACGAAAAAGCCGAAATTTAATCGTCAAGTAGTCAAGCCCACATTATTTATATATTTACACGGGAAGTTATATAACCTTTCCCTACTCCCTGTTAAATACTTATCAGTGAATTTTTGATTCGTCTCCTGCACTATTCAGCCCAAAGCAACTGGGTTTCCTGTTGTGGTGCAACATATCAGTAATAATGCTACTTACTAGAAAATTTTGGCAATAGTATCATGCCTACCATAATGATTATCCATAAGATAAATATTATCTATGGATGTATTACTAACGTATGTAAAAATTAAGCGTCAGCTAGTTTTAATTTTAATCTCTACTTAATAAAACTTAAAGAAGTGCTTAAATCCTATCCGATCGGCTTTTAAGACTATTTAATCCTGGTAGGATAAAATTTTGTTTAAGTGTATTTTCGTAAATCGTTCTGTATTTATATTATAAATTAACTCGATCGTATCCAAATACAAACTATAATAATTCTCAAGTACTTGCATTTTGAACAGACATCGGTTACATTCGGATGTAAAGTGTGGCTCCCAAATAGGGAGAAATTTGAGATTAGATTAGTTTAAAACTTTTCACACTTTTCTACTAAAGCTTTTCTGTAAAACCGTTAATTTTACGCTCTTATCAAAAAAGCTGCCATGACTGAGTAGAAATTCTACTTTGTTGGCGATCGCATCTCATCTTTTTTTTCTGGTTTATTGAGAATTATTTTCAACATATCGAAAAAACTAGATATAGTAGAGTAAAACCTTTAAAAACATTTGGATTATGAAAAATGTGTAAAATTAGTAACTGTTAAGTAACCTTTTTAACTCATATTTTAATAAACAAGTTATATATACTTTCAATTTTTATTCTGATGCTTCCCTATATGTACTTGTAAGTTTAAGTATGAAGCGTATATATAAGTTTTTTATAAAAAGTAATGTGTATAAACCAGATAAAATATCAAATGTATAATTCCGATAAAATTAGTAAAAATCTAAGTAAAAACCCTAATATTCAAAGGAGAAGCGTAGAAACAATACATAAAACCAGGGATAAAATAACTACCTATAGGGGTAAAGGTTCTCTTTTTCATAATTAATTAAGCCATTGGTAACATTTTTTTACCGCAACTGAAATTTAATAAAGAAAATGTTATAAAAGGTTTATCACCCTTGGGTTAATAAATCAAGTTAATTGCTACACAAGTATCTCCCTTAGCAGTCTGAAGCATTGCAACGGAATTATGATTGAGAAATCTTTTTACTAAGCACGATCGATCCGGGGAGTTGATAGTAAATCAAGCTATCTATATGTGTAATATCCTTTTTGCAAAAATACACTACCCATGTAAGTTAGATGAAGAAAAATTTTTGTTCCGATAATTCACGAAAAGTAGGAGAAGACATTGTTGGTACTGCAACCAATAATCAGACTTATGTTTTGATAGAATGTCCCCCACCTTGGAATCCGGATGCTTTTAATTCCAGATGGGTTCCGGATAATTTACGATTATTAGTACAAGAGGCAAAACGAGCTAAACTACCGATTAAATTTCAGTTAATTGCGAACGATTTATCGCATAAAGTAGACTCTACAACGCTTTTGATTTATCACCAAGAAGAAGGAGGAGGTAAGGGTTACTTTAAGCGAGAATTTAAGCTAGAGAATATAGAGCAAGCAGCAGCAACTATTAAAAAATGGCTGTGGAAAAAAAATCTCAAATACCAAATAGATGCAACTACCATTAGAGATATATTAATTTGTACTCACGGTAGTCACGATAAATGCTGTGCGAGATACGGAAATCCGTTTTATTTCCAGGCAAAAAATGTAATTTCAAATTTGGGTTTAGATAACGTGCGAATTTGGAAATCCAGCCACTTCGGCGGACATCGATTTGCGCCGACAATGATAGATTTGCCACAGGGAAGGTATTATGGCAATCTTGACCAAGAGTCATTTAAATCAATATTGACTCATACTGGTGATATCAAGCGTTTCAAAGATATTTATCGAGGCTGGGGAATTTTACCAAAGTCGATTCAAATTGTAGAAAGAGAACTAATTTTACGGTACGGATGGGATTGGTTTAATTACAAGGCGGCAGGTAGAATTGTCGAGCAAAACGCAGATAAAAGTAATGTATTTGCAGAATTAACTTTCGAGATACCCGACGGTTCGGTTTATAGCTATCAAGCTAAACTTGTAAAAAATAATAGCAAAACACAAACACTAAAAACTTCTTGCAATGTCAACCATGAAACTGTATTAGTAAAATACGATGTTGCCAGTATGTGGCTGGCTTCCAGAGAGTTAGTCAAAGTAGCGAGTTAGTTTATGGAATATTAATCCACGTTGATTGCTTGTCATCTACCAAATTAAACGGCGTTGCCATCATTGGATATTAATTCTCTTCGTTTAATTCCAAGATTGCAATTTTAGTTATCAGGTGTTTTGATCGGATGGTGTGTTTTCTTAGATTAATTTTGAATTTTATATAGCTCTGGCTTAGGTGTAATGATATTCACATCTTCGGGCATTCTAGATCGACCCAAATAAACCCGGTTTCTTGACCTGAAAACATGATTTTTCGTTGTGTGATGAATAAGAAGCCGGGTTTCTAATAGAAGTACCAGATGTCAGTTACATTTGACTCAATTTTCAGCTTATCTCATTTGGGTCAATTCCTTGAGATAATAAATAAGCAATTAACTTTTCTTTTTGCTGACGTTCTTGTTCGGCGCGTTGACGTTCTTGTTCGGCTCGCTGACGTTCTTGTTCGGCTCGCTGACGTTCTTGTTCAATTAACTCTACCGCCCAAGGTAGCATATTATCCGCCTCATCCCACCAGCGCAACCAATATCCCGTTCTAGCTTCTTTTGTACCTTGCCAAGTTCCCAAAAACAAGTCGATCGCAGGTATAAAATGACGACCATCGGGGTTTGGCTGTTGTAATTCATATCGTCCGTTTTCAAGCTGATAAAATTCTAATAAACCGCCGTTTGGGTCAAAAATAATATAAACAGGTACTTTTAAAATTTGTTCGTAAAAAAACCATTTACCTGGTGGATAACTTCGTTTAACGGAATATTCTTCTCCTTGGGTTTCCGATAAAAATTCCATCACTACCGCAGGAATATCACCATTCAATAATGGTGTATAACTTCTACGGTTCTCTTCAATTAATTTTACAGATGGAATATAAAGCCAATCTGGTGCTTTAGCAATAAATTGCCCGTTAATTGTCGCACAAAGTCCGAAATTTGAAGCAATTAACATTTGGGGTTGAATAAACCCAGATATTTCTAAACTTTCGCGCAATGCACCAGCTATTAGCGGTTGTCCAGTATTTTCCACTGGTTCATCCTCAAGCTGAAAATCTTCGGGTAAAGCTTCCCAAGTTATTACCAGTTCAGTTGAAGATTTTATTCCACCGATTTGGGTTGCCATAAAAACCGCCTGTTTGGAAGATTTGCTGTTATTTTATCGTTTTTTAGTAGTTATGTATTATAGTCCTGTTTGATAAATTATCGTGTAAATATCTTTTTAACTCATAACTCCTAACTTATAACTCCTAACTCCTAACTCCAATGCCCATCTCCCCGTCCCTTCATTACTTATCCGGTCGAATACTGATATACTTATCAATGCGAATATCGCTGATAACGCTGCGAATTTGATTTTCTTCTTCACCTAAAGTTTTGAGTAAATTAGTTCCTAATTCTAAGGCTGCTTCAAATTCTGGCTGTACTACTTCCTTTGCACCCATTCTTGTTAGAACATCTATTTCTTTATCGGAGTGCGATCGCACTATAATATCTAACTCTGGAGCTATTGACAAAGCGCGTTCAAGTAGCAATCTTGTGCTTGCTGGATCTGGTAGGGCAATTAATAGGGCTTTGGCTTTTTCTAAATGTGCTTTTTCGAGTACTAATTCGGAATCTGCATCGCCATATAAATAAGGTATTTTTTTGTGTCTGAGTCTTTGAATGGCTGGTTCGCTGTTATCCATGACGATAACCGGATAACCTTGGCTTTGCAATATTTTAACCACAACTTGTCCTACTCTACCGTAACCCGCTACAACTACGTGAGAATTTATAGTTTCTGGAATTGATAGGCTTTTTGGTGCTTCAAATCGTTGCAGATATTTTGTAAAAAATGCTGTTTTTGTCAGTTGATTGGCTAGTTTGGGCGCTCTTTCTAATAAAATGGGAGTGAGAATTAAAGTGATTGCGGTAGTACCTAGAAGTAATAGGTAAGTATCTTGAGAAATTAGCTCTAAATCTAAGCCAGTTACCGCTAATACAAAGGAAAATTCACCAATTTGATTGATGCCAAGAGCGGTAATCACTGCGGTTTTTACAGAGTAACCAAATTTTAGGACGATAGGAAATATAATTGCGGCTTTACCGATCATTACTAAAGTTACTAATCCTAAAATTAACGCGAAGTTGTTAATTAAAATATTGGGATCGATCAGCATTCCGATAGATGCGAAAAATAGACTGGCAAAAGTATCCCGTAACGGTAAAATTTTCGCTAAAGCATGATCTGCATAATCAATTTCTGAAATCATTAACCCTGCGACAAAAGCACCCATCTCAATAGAAAGACCGAGTGCTGCTGTAACTAAAGCAACTCCCAAACACAAAGCTATAATCGTTAACAAGAATAATTCATCACTTTGAGTTGCCGCAACATTGCGAATCAAACGCGGTATAACCCAACGACTTAAAATAAATGCGATCGCGGCGAATGCGATAACTTTTGCTAAGGCTCCAAATAATGCTGGCAGAAGGTTTTCAGGTTGTTTTAATGCAGGCAAAATTGCTAACATTACACCCAAAGCCAAATCTTGAACGATTAAAATCGCCAACATAATTTGACCGTGGAGTGTATAAGTTTCTCCTTTTTCGGTAAGTGTTTTTAATACTACTGCTGTAGAAGAAAGCGAAAATACAGCACCTAAAAATATTCCTTGAGGGAATCCAGAAGCCCAACCAAAAACAACAGTAATTAGCGTAACTAAAGTAGTAGTTAATCCGATTTGCAGCAAACTACCTTTGATAGCAATATCCTTAACTCGCTTGAGTTCGGTTAAGGAAAATTCTACACCCAAAGCGAAGAGGAGAAAAGCAACCCCAAACTCAGCCAAAGAGTTAATTAAACCTGCATCGTTTAACAACTTAAAGCCAAAAGGACCAACAATAAACCCGCTAGCGAGATAACCGAGTAAAACAGGTTGACGCAGCTTGTTAGCGATATATCCACCCAGCGCCGATGCCCCCAAAACTTTGGTAAAATCCAAAATTAAACTATGCCCTTCTGCTGCCATTTTTTTTATTCGGTAAGCTGTGTTTTCAATATAAGGCTAGCGCGATCGTAACTATAGAGAAAGCAAATCAGCCTACAGAAAGATTTTACAACGGGGAAATATAAGCATTGAAGCATTTTCTAATTTTTCGATCGGGCATTATGCTGTTGAGGAAGTAAATATTGTTGCGGCGTTGCAACAAAAGTTAACGATGAAAACAAAAGTGACAGTAGCTTTCGATATCATCGGTACTTGTTTTAGCTTGTCTAAACCCACTCAAAAATTGATCGAACTGGGGGCACCCGATTATTCTGCTAAACTTTGGTTAGCACAAACGCTGCGCGATGCCTTTGCTTTTTCTCATGCGGGTGGTTATACACCACTTAAAGAAGTGCTTGCTTCAGAATTACCTCGAACTTTAAAAATGCTGGGTGTCAAAGCAGACTCTATGCAGGTGTCGCAGGTGGTAGAATCTTTTGCCGAATTAGAGTTGCGATCGGATGCTATTGAGTCGTTTCAAATTTTAAAAAAAGCAAATTGTTCAATAGTTGCCTTAACTAATGGTAGCGAAGATTCTACACGTAAACTGCTCCAACGTAGTAATAGTATCGACTACTTTGAGAGCATTTTTTCTTGTGATGCTGTTTCTAAAACAAAGCCGCATAAAGACGTTTATGCTTTAGTTAAAGATGCTTCAAGCGATGTTTGGATGGTTGCTGCCCATGCTTGGGATATTGCTGGTGCTGCACGTGCCGATTTGAGAACCGCTTTCGTTACCCAAAATGAAATTGATTACCTTAGTGTTTACCCACAACCGGAAGTAATTGCAGATAGTTTGGTTGCAGCAAGTAATAAAATTGTAGAGGTTACAAATATATAGTATTAATTTTGATGGAACCCAAACCGACACCATCTAATGCTTTAACGCACAGTTGTAATATTCCACCACATTAATTCTGATGGGTTATTTAAGGTTCGTAGTAAGGGCTGTCTTCCCTCGTATTAACGGGCTTGAGGACGCGCATTCCTAATTACGAATCCGTCAAAATTAATGTGGTGGAGTACTAGTATTCGATTGCACAATTTTTGATGGGTTTGTTTTCTCGTAAATGTCGGGAGACGTAGCAGTGCTACGTCTCTACAATCCGTCAAAATTAATGTCGTGAAGTACTAGTATTCGACCACATTAATTATGCTGGGTAATATATTCGTAGTGCGTTCGCGTAGCGTGTCCTCTTAGGACAGCGTCTCGCTCGCTGGTGGCTTCTAGCGAGCGAGACGCTCGCACTACCCAAACCCCTCACAAATAATGGGACAGACCACTAGTAGTTACTATTAAAAGTCCGTCGCAGTCGTCTAACTGCCAAGTCTTGTGCCCGTACAGCTTGTTCTAATATTAATGCCATTCCGAAGAACTCGTGGGTAACACCCTCAAAGGTTTCTTGCTCGACTTGAACGCCTGCCGCACGCATACGCTCTGCAAGTGTCTCTCCTTCCGAGCGTAGAGGGTCGATTTCGGCATTGATAATTGTAGTGGGTGGTAAACCTTTTAGATTAGCATCTACTAGAGATATCAAGGGACTTTTTGCATCGGCAGGACTACTAAGATACTTATCAAAAAACCACTTCATCAAGGGGCGGTTCAAGGGTACGGCGTTAGCATATTCCTGGTATGACGGAGATTGGGTGTCACCGTCAGCAACGGGGTAAACCGACAGGATATGTACGGGAAGTTTAACGCCGCTCTCTCGCGCCAATAATGCAACGGCTACCGCAAGATTACCGCCCGCACTCTCCCCAGCAACTGCTACACGTTTGGGATCTCCATTAATACTGCCAGCGTTCTCTAGCGCCCACTTGTATGCAGCGAAAGAGTCTTCATGCGCCGCAGGAAACTTATTTTCTGGTGCCTGTCGGTAGGCAACCGAAACAACTATCGCCCCTGTTTTTTCAGCTAACGCCCGTGCGGATGGCTCATAAGTGTCGAGGTTAGCAATCACCCAACCGCCACCGTGGTAATAGACAATCACCGGGAAAGGTCCTTCTCCTTCAAGTGGAGTATAAGTCCGTACTAGAACACCCTGTGGTGCAGGACCGGGGATTACCTGGTGGGCAATATCTACCGTTGCTGGCATTGGAGGGGTGCCCGTCTTGCGTAAAATCGCCATTACTGCATCGGCAGGGGTGGGAGCCTCTCGGGCTTGATCTGCGGTAAGTTCTGTATATGATGGAGCTTCAAAAGACAACAGTTGCTCTACTACAGCTAACATCTGTGGGTCAATAGTAGGTGCCCATTCAGGCTTAGAACCCTCTGGCTGTACTTGCATGGGGTCTGTAGTCTGAACCTCAAATACATTGTTTACATTGTTCTGAGCCGTCAGTTGTGGCATGGGCGATGCCATGATTCGAGAAGAGAAAGTGACTATAGCAACACCGAGCAATAGTAATAGACTCACGCGAGTCATGCGAGAAAAAATATTCTTATAGTTCATAAAGCAGTTGTATGGGAAAAACTTCTCAAGCTCACAAAACTGTTAGCAGAGGAAGTTTTATTTCTCAAATGATTCATTTTTGGAAATTCCTAAATGATGGAAAGCGCTAAAGCACTACTATGCACCTATATCAAGAAGATGTACCTATTTGATTGATGTTTACTTTTAAAGCCCATGATTTTTGTATAAACTGAGCAAATAGTAACTATAGAAAAGAGAATATCAGTAATCATCTGAAAAATTTTTCGCTCTGAGGTTAGGTTCTCAGATATACCTACGGTATGACTCTGGTATACGTAAAATATTCTGCATCACTTATTCTTAATCTGTACTAGGGATGAGCTAGAAGCCCATCCCACAAGAATTAAATACACGCCTTTAACTCAGATATGGCAGTATTATGCCCTTCCCATACTTAATTAACAGCAATATTCGATGTAAATTCCGGCACTCCCTTAACGCCAGGTTGAAGATGAAAAATTGCTCCGGCTCCATCACCTTCTCTAGAACGTTCGTTTCCTCCTGCGGTAGTAACGTAAAGTTCGCTGTAGTCAGAACCTCCAAAAGTCATACAGGTTATTTTTAAAGCCGGAAAAGGAATGCTAAGAACCTCATCACCTCCGGGTGTATAACGATACAGGTGCCTTCCATCCCAACGAGCCGACCAAATATAACCTTCACTATCAACGGTCATTCCGTCGGGAACTCCTCCACCTGGAAGGGTAATAATATGACTTTTTCCATTGGTAATATTGCCAGTTTCTCGGTCGTAATTGAAACGATAGATAGTACGAGCGTCCGAATCGGTAAAATAAAAATACTTTAAATCTGGGGAAAAACCCATACCGTTGGGAACTAAAAGGTTTTCTAATATTACATGAATCGAACCATCGGTATCTATGCGGTAGAGTCTGCCTTTATCATCTGGAGTTGCCATTGTACCGGAAAAAACTCGTCCCATTGGATCTGCGATCGCATCATTAAAACGAGTATGTTTTTCTGCGGGAATTTCGTCGATCAAAGTAGTGATTTTACCTTCTTTCCAACGTTCGACGGTTCCTTTGGTTTTGAATAGTAGTAAAGAACCATCAGCTTGAAGAGTTAAACCACCAACGGGTTCTCCAGAGTAAATTTCAGAATGAATATCTGTCTGTGGATAGTAGCGGAATAGTTTTCCTCTCGGAATATCCGTCCAGTAAAGACACTGTTGCTGGGGATGCCAAAGGGGACATTCAGCGTTGTGGTGTTGGGAATCTACAATAATTTTGGGTTCTATCATAAGATGATGGAAGGCATCTTCAGGAATTACCTCTTTTATTTAAGCGCAAAGTACCGCATATAAATTAATTTTTAGGTTTGTAGTAAGGGCTTAAGCCCTCAATCCGAGGAGGCGCATTCCTTACTACGAACTTAATAGAATGATTTTAGAAAATACTTAATCGGTAAGTTCCCGTTTTCTTAGAAATAGTAGAAGTCACTACTACATAATAAGTACCATTTTCAGGTAACTCAACTCGATCGATCAAAGCGCTGTATTTACCATCTTTGGCATTATCTGAAGCTACTATTTCACCTTTAGAATTTAACAAAACTATATAGGGCGAAAACTGTTCGTAGTTGCTATCTGCGCGGATACTGATCAGTTGACCTTTACTACCTTGAAACTGAGAAACATTGTAAGCAGTTCCATTTTTCAAAATGGGTTTTTGCTGGGTTAGCAGTCCTAATTCATCTAAAGTATAGCTGGCTCTATCATTTCTCATCGCCAAACTATAACGACCTATATCTCCCGGATTTTTACTGGTGACTGCAATTGTGTAAGTACCTTTTGATGGTAATCGCACAAACATGAATGCATCATTCACACCATCACTCGTATTTTGATTACTTCTGACTGAAATCACATTATTGTCCGAATCAAGCAGCATTACAACCGGATTTAAACTCAAGTTGCTGGAATCTCGTTTATCGTCACTTCCGATCGTTCTAAGTTGAATCAATTGATTTTCTCTACCTTCAAACTGATAAAAATCATAATATTTCCCTTGATATTTATAGTCACTTGGTGCAAGAACACCTAATGCTATCTCTACAAAATTGATTTTCTTAAAATTAGGCTTTGAGGATGCAGAAATAGGCGATTTTATCGGGCTTTGCTGAGGTGGTGGAGTCGAACGACGAGGGGATGGGATGGGAACTGGTTGCGGTTCTATCCGTTGTTGCGTTGGTAGTGGAGTCGAACGACGAGGGGATGGGATACGAACTGGTTGCGGTTCTATCCGTTGTTGTCTTGGTGGTTGAGAAGGTTGACGGCTAGGAGTACGAGTCGGTTGTGTATTAGTTGGTGTCGGTGTTTGAGAAGGTTGACGGCTAGGAGTACGAGTCGGTTGTGTATTAGTTGGTTGCGTCGGTGGTTGAGAAGGTTGACGGCTAGGAGTACGAGTCGGTTGTGTATTAGTTGGTTGCGTCGGTGGTGGAGAAGGTTGACGGCTAGGAGTACGAGTCGGTTGTGTATTAGTTGGTGTCGGTGTTTGAGAAGGTTGACGGCTAGGAGTACGAGTCGGTTGTGTATTAGTTGGTTGCGTCGGTGGTTGAGAAGGTTGACGGCTAGGAGTACGAGTCGGTTGTGTATTAGTTGGTTGCGTCGGTGGTTGAGAAGGTTGACGGCTAGGAGTACGAGTCGGTTGTGTATTAGTTGGTGTCGGTGTTTGAATTGGTGTCGGTGTTTGAGTTGGAGTCGGTGTTGGGGTTTGAGTTGGGGTTGGGGTTGGTGTCGGTGTTTGAGTTGGTGTCGGTGTTGGGGTTGGTGTCGGTGTTGGGGTTGATGTTGGTGTTGGGGTTGGTGTTGGTGTTGGTGTTGGGGTTGGTGTCGGTGTTGGGGTTGATGTTGGTGTTGGTGTTGGGGTTGGTGTCGGTGTTGGGGTTGGGGTTGGTGTTGGGGTTGGGGCTGGAATCTGTTCAATCCCATCTTGAACTGCTTCTGGGATTCTTTCGTCTGGCGTTTTAGCTATTCTATATTGAGTAATTGATGTAGAATTTAAAACTGCATTGGTAGGCAGGTGATAACCTGTTATTAACAGACTGCTGCTAATAGAAATTAAAAAATTTAACTCAAATTTATTTTGATATTTTCTGTTACTTTTCTTTACCATAATCGTGCGACTCATGAGGTAATGGTATTTATTATTATAAGTATGACTTCAAGTTAAACTAATTTAAATTTTCTTTTTAATGCTTAAATATAGATAGTTAGATATATTTGATTATACGTAGGTCATATCTTGTAATTTGAGAATCATATGCCACATTTATCTATGGTCAAAAACCCCACATCCTCTGATTTAACATTGATTTAATTAGATGATAGCTGAAGTAAAATTTTTGGTTTGAGATTATGAATAAGTAATTTAGACTACATTCATAAATATAAAAATGTAGATAAAAATAGCTAAATGCTTAAAAAAAATCTTTATATGTAATATTTATTTGTATTTTTGAGTTATTAAATATTGTGTAGATTATTTTACTTCTCGGAAAACATAAATTAAGTAAGCAAGTAAAAAAAAAGATACGTTAAAAGCGTATATATTCTAGAAATTTAAGTAAATCAAATATATCGCAACTGTTTGTAATAAATAATTAGCAATTAAAAAGCAAATATTTTTTAATATGATTTGCTGCCTCAATCCCGATTGTGAAAATCCGTTAAATCCTGATGGTAATGATTGCTGTGAAAGCTGCCACAGCCAGCTAATACCACTGTTAAGAAATCACTATCGCGTGATTGAACGACTTAGTAGCCAAGGTGGATTTAGCATTACATATTTAGCTGAGGATATAGATAAATTAAATGAACGATGTGTAGTCAAACAATTTGCGCCAAAAATTAAAGAAAGTTCCGGTTTTAATAAAGCTATTGAGCTATTTAAACAAGAAGCTCAAAGGCTGCAAAAATTAGGACAACATCAACAGATTCCCACGCTTTTAGCCTATTTTGAGCAAGAAAATTATCTGTTTTTAGTACAACAGCTTATTGAGGGACCAAATTTACTTCAAGAATTGCAGCAGCGGGGAAAGTACAGTGAGAGTCAAATTATCGAATTTTTGCTGGATTTACTCCCGGTTCTTACTTTTATTCACCAGCACGGGGTAATTCATAGAGATATTAAGCCACAAAATATTATTCGTCGTCAAGATAATGGACGATTAGTATTAATTGATTTCGGAGCTTCAAAGCAACTAACTACAACAATACATACTAAAATCGGGACGGCGATTGGTTCTCATGGCTACACTGCTAAAGAACAAATGCAGTATGGACAAACTTTTCCAGCAAGCGATTTATTTAGTTTGGGAGCTACTTGTTTTCATCTGCTGACTGGGACATCTCCGTCTCAATTATGGATGGAACATGGCTATGCTTGGGTAGGATTTTGGCGAAAGCATTTAAAAAAATCAAATCAGCTTAAGTTAACACCACGGTTAAAATTAAGTGAAATTTTAGAAAAATTATTGAAGATAGATGTGCAAAAGCGCTATCAATCTGCGGATGAAGTTATTAACGATCTAAGAAATGAATTATTATTACCATCACAAGTACCTGTAACTCAGATTGGATTCGTTGCAACACCCTCCAAATCGTTTACACCATTAACTAAGAAGCAGAAGCAACATCTCTTAATAAGTGGTGCTATTGTAATGCTTGCTTTGATAGGTGTATGGTATTTGCAGACGAGACGTATTGCAAATACAGAATCGAACCAGAATCAGCCTGTAAATATAACTTCGGAAAAATCCGATCCGATTACTTTAAAAGGACATTCAAGTGATGTTAATTCGGTTGTCTTTGCAGCAGATGGACAAAAGCTGTTTAGTGGTAGCGATGATAAAACGATTAAAGCGTGGAATTTGAACCGCAAACAAGAAATTTTTACTTTGACTGGACATTCTGGATGGATATGGGCGATCGCTATTAGTCCAGATAATAAAATGCTTGCTTCAGGTAGTGCAGACAATACTATCAAACTATGGAATCCCTTAGCTGGTAAAGAAATTCGCACTTTAAAAAGTCATTCTGCGGGAGTTACTTCTGTCGCTTTTAGCCCAGATGGTAAAATGCTTGCGAGTGGTAGTTGGGATAAAACGATTAAACTGTGGAATCCGTCAACAGGAAAAGAAATTCGCACTTTGAAAGGACATTTGCAAACAGTTGCTTCTGTCGCTTTTAGTCCAGATGGTAAAATGCTTGCGAGTGGTAGTTGGGACAAGACGATAAAAGTGTGGGATTTATTTACGGGTAAGGTGATTCGTACTTTGAAGGGACATTCTGACTTAATAATTTCTATTGCTTTTAGTCCCGATGGTAAAACTATTGCTTCTGCTAGTAAAGATAAGACAATTAAACTGTGGAATGTAGATACGGGGCAAGAAATTCGTACCTTGAAAGGGCATTTTGATAAAGTAAATTCTGTTGCTTTTATACTTAAAGATAAGAGTAATAATTTTAATAATACAATAATTGTCAGTGGTAGTAACGACAATACTGTTAAACTATGGAATCCGCAGACGGGAGATGTTATTCATACTTTTAAGAAAGACCCCGGTTATGTGTATTCTATTGCAATTAGTCCGGATAGAAAGATAATTGCTAGTAGTGGTAGTGCAGAGAATATAATTAAAATTTGGCAAATGCCTTTTAAGTTGGAAGGGGTGAAGTAAAGATTTGAAACGCAAAGGTAGGCGGAAAAGAATATTCATATTAAGTTTATTGAATAACGAAGTTCTCTGAGTTCAAAGCCTTCTCGAATATCAATTTTAGTTGCTCCATCTGGTTTTAGTCCCATTTTTTCATAGAAGCTACAAGCACTTTGATTGCGATCGACAACCCAAAGCGTAATTTGAGTAAATTCTCTATTTTTCATGTCTTCTAAAATAAATTCAAAAAGTTGTGTTCCTAAGCCTTTTCTCCAATGTTCGGGGTTGAGGTATATCGATGTAATTTCCCCGGTTACATCAAAATCCTTATCTCGATCGCGGGTATTTCCAAAATTAGCAAAACCTACTATCAAGCCGTTGATTTCTTGTACTATTGTATGAGTTTTAGAATTAGTTAAAATATTCTGCCAAGCTCGATCGCGTTTTGCAATCGATAAATTATCTAAGTAACTTTGGGGAATCAAACCCTTGTAAGCTGCTTGCCAAGCGTTAACATGAATTGTGGCAATATCTTTGACATCTTCAAGGGTAGCGATTCTGATAGTCATCTTTCACAAACTAAAGTTTGGCTTGAGCAAGTTTAAATAAATCCTCATTTCCATAAGACCACAAAATTCTAAATTTCCAATGTTTAATTTTCCATTCAGATTCACTACGCATCAGTTGAACTGTATAGTAACCGCCCATTTCAAATACAGAATCACCTTGCTCATTTGGTAAAAAATGCATGGCTCGCACGTGGGCTTGGCAAGTTGCCGAATCGCCATCAACGCTGACTTGATGATTAGTAATTTGGTGTTGAGTCGCTTGAAATCCCGATAAATCGTGACGAGCAGTATTTGCAATTTCTTCAGGTGACAACTGCCCGGATTCGACTCCGATTGAAGAGTAATCAAATTCGGTGGGATTCATAAACAAGCTTCGCAATTTTTCCCAATCTCGCAAATCAATCGCTAATCCAAATCGATTTACCAATTCAATAACACTCAAATGGTCTGTTAATAATTGTAATTGCTCGTTCATTAATATTCCCCAATTATTTTGTTCGAGTTATAAAATGACCTACCTCTCTCTAATTCTTTCCTCTGCGTACTCTGCGTCTCTGTCTTGAAAAGTTGTTCATGGGGGAAACCCCCAAGACCACACTTTTCGCTGCGGTTTTTATCGGTAACCTTCTGCCAAAAAGGGTTCGCGGTTAAGAAACGGATAATCAGTGTAACCGCGCTCATCACCATCATAAAACGTTGAGCTATCCGGCTCATTCAGTGACGCATTTACAGCAAAGCGTTGGGGTAAATCGGGATTGGCAATAAACAATCTGCCAAAAGATATCAAATCCGCCATGCCACTTTTCAAAATTTGATTGGCTTTCTCACGGTTATAGTCTCCATTTACCATCAGCAAACCTTTGAAAATGGGACGGAAGAATGCTGCATCTAATCCGGTGTCAGTACCCCATTGATTCGGTTCCATGAGGTGAAAATAGGCAAGCTCAAATGTATTCAAGGCATCGACGACATACTTAAATGTTGCAGTGCGATCTGAGTCCTCCATGCTGTAATTTGTGCCGCTGGGAGAAAGTCTTACCCCAAGCTTATTACCCCATATACTTGTCACCGCTTCTACAACTTCAAGCAGAAATCGAGCGCGATTTTCAACTGAACCACCGTAATTGTCGCTACGTTTATTGGAACCGTCTTGTAAAAATTCATCAATCAAGTAGCCGTTTGCTCCGTGAATTTCCACACCATCAAATCCTGCTGCCAATGCATTTTCTGCCCCTTGACGAAACTGCTCTACTATCCCCGGAATTTCTGCGGTTTCAAGCGCTCGTGGTGCGACCATTTCCGGACGACCATCGGGGGTGTAAGCGTGTCCTTCTGCTGCGATCGCACTCGGAGCAACTGGCAGCGCTTTGTTTTCCTGGAGTGCGGGATGAGAAGTGCGTCCGGCGTGCCAAAGTTGCACAAAGATTTTTCCCCCTGCTGCATGAACTGCATCTGTAATTACTTGCCACCCGGCAATTTGTTCGGGAGAATGAATTCCTGGACTGCGAGCGTATCCGCGACCTTGCGGCGATATTTGAGTTGCTTCCGTAATAATTAGTCCGGCTCCGGCTCTTTGGGTGTAATAAGTTGCATTCATTTGAGTGGGAGCATTCCCGACTCCTGCCCGCATTCGAGTTAAAGGTGCCATGATAATTCGATTCGGTAAAGTGAGAGAACCGAGTTGAATGGGCGTAAATATATCTAGATTTTTCATGACTGGGTTTATTGCGATACATCTTATTTCATCTTGAAGAGTACGGAAGTTACAGCATTTGGCTGCCACCATTTACCATTAAGTAAGTGCCAGTGATAAATCGCGCTGGCTCGGATGCTAATAGCAGAACACCACCTGCAATATCTTCAGGTTGTGCGTTTCGCCGTAACGGTGTTTGCTCCGCTACGCTATCAATCCATTCCTGCGGTTGTGAGGAGAGGGCATCCGTGAGGGTGACACCAGGTGCGATCGCATTGACGCGAATGCCCTGCGGACCTAATTCTGTGGCAAGACTTTTTACAAAACCGTCAATTCCTGATTTTGCGGTTGTATGAGCAGAAAAACCCGGTTCTGCATGGCGAGAGGCAATTGAACTAATAGCAATGATGCAGCCGCGCTTGTGTTCGATCATTGAAGGGACGACTGCTTTGCAGGGATAGAATGCTGACTTGAGTTCTCCTATCAACTTTGCTTCAAACTCTTCCCAAGATTGATCCATAAACGGAGCAATTTTAAATGAAGCATTTGCATTCAAAACCAAAGTATCAACATCACCAAACGCTTCTTGAACTTGTTTAACCATCGATTCAACTTGCGTTCGATCTTGTACATCGGCTTGTACGGCAATTGCCTTACCACCACCAGACACAATCTCATCTACAACTTTTTGAGCAGCGTCTTTACTGCTGTGATAGTTAATACCGACGGCTGCACCATGTTCGGCAAAAAGTTTAGCAATGGCTGCACCAATACCTCGACTTGAGCCAGTAACAATCGCCACTCGGTTTTGCAACAATTTAGCAGTTTGTATTGATTGTTCGGTTTGTGCCGCGTTTGTCATTTGTAATCTCCTAAATAATTATTATTTCTACGCGATAGTCCGGTAAAATCGCACGTCAGGGAGAGTTTCGATTAAACTTTCCATTTTTGCTTCAGCAGCTTTGAGATGAGGTGTATTACTGTGAGTATCAAGAGCAGCTTGTGATTGCCATTCTTCCAACAGCACAAACTCGCCTGATTTGTTATGGTTTTGTATTAATTCGTAATGAAGACAGCCAGATTCTTGATGAGTTGGCTTAACTACACCGCTTAAAACTGACTTTACCTCATCTTCTTTTCCAGGTCGAGCAATGATTCTTGCTATAACTCGAATTGGGTCTTCCATGTAAATTTTCCTTTCACTTAACAAACTAAAAATTGCTTTAATCGGGTGATTCAATCGTAAAAAGGCTTTCAATTTGGGTAATTTGGGCAGTTGCGTTACGAACGAACAACCCTACAAAATACTGCCGATAAAACCAGGCTAGGGCTAATTCTGCAACGACGATTGTCACTCCCACTGGATAAATTCCAATTACCCATCCGGCAGGATTCATAAATAGATGAAAGCAGAAGATATTGATGATAATCGGCGCAAGCAAAACTAAAGCCAGTGGCACATACAAGTTTGTCAATAGCATAAATCCACCAATGGTTTCGCTTGCTTTGAGTAATGTCCACAAATAATTTGAGTTAATCAGCGCCGTAATAAAAGTGCCTGCTTGCTCTCCCACAGTTTTTGATGGCATGAAGTGGAGGAATCCATCTAACCCGTAAACAAGAAATATGGAGCCTAAAATAAGTCGCAGTACTATAGACAATGCTTTTATCATAATGTTCTCCGTAAGGTCAAATATCGCTTATTAACTCTTACTAACTAAGTATTGGAGTTGTTTGTCCCATAATCATTTGCCAGCGTTTATCGCGCTTTAAATATACATGGGAATCGCGCACTTGCTTGATATCTTGATTCTTCATCTTTAGCGAAAGACGAAAATTGACAATCGCCACATTATCTGCATACCAATGGACTTGAACCTCATCGGTAGAATAGGACTCAAGTTCGACAGTTCTAACATTGTCCAGTTCTGCTGTTTTATTTGCTAAACGACCATTTGGAAACACAGATAAAAAGTCCGAAGGTAAGGTACGTTCAACTAATGCGACATCATGGTTTAGAATCGCATCGAGAAATGCCTTGTCTAGTTCTAGTAACTCTTGCTCTATTGCCTGTTGTTCGCTTAAACTCATTTTTTTTCTACTAAATATTAAAATTATTGAGATGCTTTCCAAGCGCTATAGTAAGTTTCAATTTCATCTATAACCCCGATGTGACGCGGAACCCATCCTAAAAGACGACGCGCTTTTTGCGAAGTAATAAACTCGTTTTGGTCAAACCATACGCTGGTTACATCATCCTCTTGGGGTTCAGCAAATTCTATTTCGCCGTTGTAACCCGTTGCTTTGAGACAAGCTCGCATCACATCAACACATTTAGGACGCTGCTCGTCAGCAATACAAAACACTTCACCGTCGATCGCCTTGCTGCTTTCAACTACCCGCACGTAAGCTTCTGCTAAATCTCGAACGTGAACCCAACTCCATCCTTTATCTTTGTCACCACGGTAAATAGCTTTCCCTTGCTCGCCCATTTGAAACCACATCCCGGTAATACTGGACTTTCCATCTAATCCGTACATAAAGCCGGGACGCAATACGACTTTGTGAGTGTTAGGAATCGGCATTGCAAACAGCTTTTGCTCTAATTCCATCCGAAAAGCAAGTTTGTGTTCGGGATTCGCTGGTGTAGTTTCATCCATGACACGCTCCAGACGTTTGCCGTAAATAGAGCAGCCTGTTGTATATACGAAGCAGCGATTTTTATTTGAATTTTCTGCGACTTGCCGTAGCGTATCGAACAGCGTTAAGTCAGTATCTTGAGGATTTTCAAAATCCATCATGGCATGAATTATTGCATCGTTATCTTTGATAAACTGACGATAACTTTCGGGTTTGCTGACATCACCAATCGCCAACTCTACTTCATGTTTTTGCAATTCTTGAGCGCGGGGTTTACTGTCATCCCGTGTCAATCCGTATACATGATGTCCAGCTTCATGAAGGGCAATGGCTGCATAAAATCCGGCATATCCGGTTGCACCTGTTACAAGTACTTTCATTGATTTTTCTTTTACAGCGTAAAGCTAAATTTGGGAATCTCTAATTCAATAATTCAAAAGAAATCTAATAAAAATAAGCTTAAAGGTGTTACTCTAAACTCTCAATAACAAATCTTGCTGATTGTTTTCAAATCTTGCGGTTAAGGTGAGATATCTAACTTTAGGTAGAGAAAGGTGGCAATCGGTGTAAGTTGTTAATTAAAATTCTCCAGGAACATAGGGAATAGTAAAAAAAGATGTATTGCAAAGTTTCGCGAAAAATATAAAAACTGAAAGTCAATTAAATCTATTCAGTCTGAGTTTTTGGATTAAGTGTTCTTGATTCCCATCGTTGATATTCGTCTTTTAATTGTCTTTTAATGGAATCTATTTGAAGTTTGTAGTCAAAACCATTCTTGCTAGCACTCATAACTTCTCTTATTTTTGAAATAACTATCCAAGCTTCAAAATCATAGAAAGGATTAAAACCTATAATATTACCGGAGTTTTTATCGACAATTTTTGGTGATTTTACAAGTTTTATCATCTTTTCTATAGCTAATTCAATATCCCAACCAGAGACATATAAAAGCAAAGCCGAAAATGCTAAAAGCATATCTAAACTAGTCTTACTTATATGTTCCATATTTCTTAAATTATGTCTAATGAATTGTGAAAAAGCAATAGTTTTTTGGTAAGGGAGGTGTAATTGTTTTACGTCAAATACAAGAGTATTTTGTGTGTTATCGATTAATCTTTGGATTTTGTTATAAAGTGTGGTTGTAAGTGTCCAATCGCCCTCTGTGGATATTTTAATTAAATCAGTATTTTCTTTTATAAAAAAGGTTTTAGCAGCTAAATCCCAATTAAAGCTAGGTAGTTGTGCATGAGCAGGATTAAATTTCATGTGTCCTACATACGGCAAACTTATGTTATGCAATGACCTTAAACAATGTATCCAAACTAAAGTTTTTTTAGAGACATCCATCATGTATTGGCTTTTAATTTTTTATCATAAAAATATCTTCTCATATCCTCAATATCCAATTGAGTAAATATTTTTTGCTCTATGCCTCTGGCAACTAACTCCCTGATAAGTTTAGTTTGTTCACTTCTGCTATCACCAAAATTGACTTGCTTACCTTTTTGACCTTTACCTTTTCTAGAATTCTTGTAATCACAAAAGTATTCATGTGAATCAAATTTAAAATATGCTTGCTTCGATAGTGTCGGTGCAACTAATTTCCCTCCTTTGCATCGGCATATAGGACAGAGAACATCGTGGTAAATTTCACTTTTTTCATTTTTTGTTAGTTTTTTTATTATTGTTGCTAATTTTGATGTGTCAGAATGACCTCTTAGAGATAAAAGTTGCTCAACATCTATTTCTCTTTGAAACTGCTGCGAATATATTGTGATAGCCATAACAAGTAATATTTACTACATGGATATCAGCATACACAAGCAGCATATATTTTTAAGTAATATTAGTCACCTAGCATCAATTACTAGTCGAATCTGAACAAGCTACCAAGCATTACATGAGAGATGGGGTGTTGCTGCGTAATGGTATTCCAACTGTAAGATTTAGTGCCGAAGAATGTTATAACCACCCAATACAAGTTGTTGAGGAATTCCTAAATTTATATGAGTAAAGCTAAAGCCAGCAAAAGGTGGATGGTAAGCTAATCAAAATGCTTGCAAAGAAGTGAGGGGAGGTTTTACCATTCAATGCACTGGCAGGATGAAATAAATTTATTACTTGAAAAAAAATTGAATGAACGAGTTCAGATATATTGTTGGGGCAACAAGGGAAGTACGACAGGGCTTGGTTCTTTGGGCTAGAAAAGCCAAAGAATACGTTAATACTTATTATGAAGGAAGAGAAGAAAACGCCAGAGGAACTGATTTCTATAGAGGTATCTTAAAAACCAGACAGATTGTAGATAGTTTACTAAATAGAGAAGATAGTTTTAGAGGTGTAATTGACGACCAAGGTTTATTAGCTTCTGTTTGTATAATTCAAGAAACATCTATTTTATTTGAAGACACTTATACAGATTGTTTGGAAATAGAAAGCCTTACGAATAGTCCTTGGAATACCATAGAATATCAACAATTACAAAGAAGAAAAGGTGCAGCTACATCACTAGTGGAAGGTATAATTAAAGAAAGCCAGAAAAGCAAATTGAGCAACATATTTAAGTTAATGACAATCCCAGGTGCGAAGAGATTTTACCAAAAAATTGGATTTGAGGAAACAAATGGTTCTGGGGAGATGATACTTAATCCGAATAGCGCATCAATGTTACTCCTTGACCTTGACCAAAAAAGAAATTCCGCAGCTTTTGATTGATTAAATAAGGTTTGAATTATGTCAGAACAATCATCGCAGATAGGAAGACCAAAGACTTATCAGCCAACACCTGAGCAACTGGCAAGGTGGAAAGAAATCGATGAACTTGAATCAGGAGCTATCGCAGGGCTACTCCCACCCGAAGAGGAGCAGGCAAGAATTGTTAAGGAATTTCTAGAAACTGATTTTGTGGCAGACCAGCTTGAAAAGGTTCGCGCTCACAAAGAAAAGCTTTTGCAAAAGCTGAAATCGGCTGAGGAATACGAGCATTTGTTACTTGAAGAGCGACAGAAGCAATGATAAGTGAGTAACTGAAAGCTTTAATCGAACAATTTCTCAATCTTTGCCTTTTTCTTGGGGTCGCAGCTAAACAAAGGATTAGCAACAATATCGCTCCAAATAACGCTATGATCTTCGGGAAAATAAACTGAACCTTTTGCTATTAGCTCCCTACTCGCTACTCGCTATTACTAAAGTTTTTGTCTGTATATCGATGGGCTGATACCCGTGTGCTTGCGAAAAAAGTTAGTAAACTGGGCTGGAGTCGAATATCCTAATTGATAACTAATTTCTACAATTGATAACTGCGGTGTCTTCAGCAATCTTTTCGCTAATTCGATTCGTTTTTTGATTACGTACTGCCAAGGTGTTAACCCCGTAGTCTCTTTAAATACGCGGCAAAAGTGATACTGGCTCATACCAATTGTTGCTGCGATCGCTTCTAGGGATAACTTTTCATTTAAATGAGCCTGAATGTAATCTTTTGCTTGTTTTATTTTCGCGTCTTCTGGTGGTATATCTTTATCTGAAACCGGGTTTTTTTTACTTGTATAGAACTGCATTAAATGAGCAACTAAAGCAACACCCAATGATTCTGCATAAAAGCGATCGCCTGGTGAATTAGTTTGTAAAGCAGTTTTAAGCGATAATCCAATTTGGTGAACTAATGGATCGGGTTGAGCAAAATGTGGTAAAAGTTCGATGTCATCGGAATTAATATATTCGGGAATTGTCCGTGATAAAAAAGATGGTTCAAGGCTGACAATAATCAAACCTTGCTCTCCTTTAGAGTGAATCCAATGACGGGTATAGGCAGGTACAACACAAACATCTCCGACACGAATTTCTTCTTGCTCAAAGCGATCGCCTAATTTGCGCTCTGCTTCTACAACTCCCTTGGTTTGAATTGCGATAACGTGCTGGATTGGATAATGCTCTGGAGTTTCATGGGATGGAGAATCGTGATATTCCAGGTACATTCCATCCCAACCAGCTTGATGAGAAGACAGTCGGTTTGAATTGGAAATTACTTGCGAGGTTGCTGCTTCCTGACTAAAGTTGACTGCAATTAATTTGTCTGATGCCATGATTAATTCAAAAACTCAATCCCATTTTTTTTAGCAGCCGAGACAATTTTATTAATGTCCAATTCACTAGTCTTAGAAGTAATCTTTGATTCGTCTTTTAAGAGAGTACCTACTTCCGATAACATCTTGGGTAAAGCATCACTTCGACTTACTACTAAAACTTTTCCTTCTCCCGTGCCAATATGTTTAAAGCCAAAAGGAACGCCGGAAGGAATGGAAACAATCTCACCTTGGGTTACTTTGGTATTTTGCTCTGGCTCGGAGAAAGCAAACTCAAAGTCTCCTTTAATAATGTATATTTCTTCTGGAGTCTGAAGAACGTGTTTTCTTAACAGCAACCCTTGATATTCAGATGGCTGAGTTATTTCAGTTTTAGAGATAACTTGAGAAGTATTGCTATTAAAAGGTTTATAGGTATTAAAAGTTCTATAGGTAAATATTTCTCTTCCTACTGATACAGTTTTACTATAGTTGGGATGAAAAACTGATATATTTTGAGAGGTTAAGGCAGCGGCATCTAAAGTCGGATATATTGTGGCTGTTAAAGACACGAATAAAACGAAGAAAATAGAAATTATTGTTTTCATTTTGATTTTTGGTTACTCCCGGTTGGTTAATATTCACATCTTGCACCAGTGGCTCTATTCCCGGTTTCTTTTTATGAAAACACGATATTTTCGTTGTGCGACGAGCAAGAAACCGGGTTTTTTTCGGCGTGCCCTAGAATGGTGCAAGATTTCAGTTAATACAAAATTTATTTGTGTCTACTTACTTATCTGAAAACGATCGCTTATGCCAAACCACCGTTAGCGCGAATATTTTGTCCTGTAATCCAGCGTGCATTATCGCTAGCTAAAAAAGCAACCACATCGGCGATATCTTCCGTTTCTCCGATTCTTCCTAAAGCTGCCATATCGCCAAATTTTTTGATTTGCTCTTCGGTTTTACCTTCGCGAAACAAAGGAGTATCTGTAGGTCCCGGAGAGACAGCGTTAACTGTGATACCAC
The DNA here is from genome assembly GCA_965234645.1 of Rivularia sp. (in: cyanobacteria). Lineage (GTDB taxonomy): Bacteria > Cyanobacteriota > Cyanobacteriia > Cyanobacteriales > Nostocaceae > Rivularia. The sequence continues at coordinate 4,678,950 of OZ248344.1, forward strand.
GGCTTCCTACTTCTTTGGCTAACACTCGCGTAACTTGTTCTACCGCTCCCTTGGTGGCAACATATGCGCTGTAAGTCGGCAGCATCATAGCCGTGGTGGTACTGGAAATATTAATTATTCGTCCCCCTTCATTCATCCGTTTAACCGCTTGCTGACAGGCAAAATAAGTACCTTTGATGTTGACAGCAACAATTTTGTCAAAGTCTGCTTCTGTTATTTCCACTAAAGGTTTGTAAATGACAATGCCAGCACAGTTAACTAAAATATCGACTTGTCCTAACTTATCAACCGTTTGCTCAAATAAACTTTCTATTTCAGCGACTTTACTAACATCAGCTTGGATTGCGATCGCGTTTCCTTGCTGCTGTTTGATTTCTTCTACTGTCTCGTTGGCTTTGTCTGCACTGTGGGAATAATTGATGACTACTGCTGCACCATCTGAAGCTAATTTTGTGGCGATCGCTTTTCCAATTCCTTTCGATGAACCCGTAATAATTGCGACTTTGTTGGTTAAATTACTCATAATTTTTATTAAAGTACTTGAAACACTTTACCGCTGAGTAAACCTTCAACGCTTTTACTGAAAGCTAAAGCAACTCTTGCAACTGGAACTGGTTCGTGTCCTCTAAAATAATCACCGTAGCTGTCCATCGATTCCAACACGACACCAGGACTCACTGAATTGATTCTAATTCCTTTAGGTAACTCGATCGCAGCACCAATTACAAAACCATCAACTGCGGCGTTCACCATACTAATAGAAGAACCATATTTAATTGGATCGTGACTGAGTACACCACTAGTTAAGGTAAAAGAACCTGCGTCATTGATGTAATTTTTGCCAATTAAAACTAGATTAACTTGCCCCATCAATTTGTCTTTAATACCAACATAATAATCTGCTTCGCTCATCTGGTTTAAGTCACCAAATTTAACGCTTCCAGTAGTTGAAATTAAAGCATCAAAAGAACCAATTGCTTCATACATTTTGGCGATCGATTCAGCCGAGGTAATATCGACATTAACATCACCACTTTTTCGACCAACTTTGACAATTTCGTGTCTGGGTGAGAGTTCATCTACAACAGCCTGACCAATTGTACCGCTAGCACCAATAATGACTACTTTCATAATGACCTTTTATGGTTGTTTAAACGCCGCTTATTTAATTTCAGGACTTACGCATAAGTGACGAAATTGCGTGATTACGAGCGAAGCGACGTAATCTCCCCAGACGCGCTCGTTTGCTTCCCTACACTTCGTTCCGGTCGCAATGACAATTTCTGCTTACGTAAGTCCTAAATTTCACTCAATAATTTCTCAGCTTCACCAATTTTGAGATTTTTGTTGTAAAGAGGAGCATTGGGTTCAAAAATAGTGCTTTCGCTTAGATTTGCGATATCTTGAAGTGCAAATCCAATTTCTTCAATTAGTTTTTTCAGTTGCTAAATAATTACGATGCTTTGACCACGATTTTCCCCTTAGCTTTATTAGATGCCATAAAATTCATGGCATCAGGTAAACTTTCTAATCCTTCAAATTCTCGGTCGATTGTAACGGGGAAAGAGCCATCCGCTAATCCTGCTGCAATAAATTGTTTAGCACGAGCGAACGCTTCTTCATTTCCTAATAAACCGAGATTGCGATGACCAGTAAATTCAAATACTTGATAAACGTGAAAATGAAAACTACGGATAAAAGCAGTCATCCAAGGAAATGCTGCTATATTTTCTTGGTCGAGAAGACCATAAACAATCCAATGACCGCGAATAGCTACTGAAGAAGCTAGTTTTTCGCTGAGATTTCCTGCTACTGCATCGTAAATGACATCAGCACCATGTCCGTTAGTGATGTCCATAACTCTACTAACTAAATCTTCTTCTTCGGTCGCAATAACATAATCCGCACCTGCGTCTAATAGAATATCGCGCTTTTTACTGGTACGAGTTGTAGCAACAATTTTCGCACCAATTTTTTTAGCCATTGAGATTGCTGCCAAACCCGTGGTACTTGTAGCTGCTGTAATCAAAACTGTTTGATAAGCTTGTAAACGTCCTAATTCCAGTAAGGCAAAATAGCCCGTAAAGTAAGCGAAAGCAAAACTTGTACCTTGAGCAAAGGAAAAATTATCTGGTGTTTTCATTAAACCGCGTATAGGTAAAATAGCAGTTTCGCCGAAGTTAGCATAGTCACTAATGGAAAAAGCAGGTAGAGAACTGACGCGATCGCCAATCTTAAATTCGGTGACATCTGAGCCAACTGCTTCTACTGTTCCACAAACTTCGTAACCTAATTTTGAAGGTAAGTTGGGTGTTTCCACATAATTATTTTGCATCCATAACAAATCTGCTCTATTCAAACTCATTGCAGATACGCGAACTCGAACTTCTCCAGGTCCTGGTTCCGGTATTGGAACTGATTCTAACTTTAATACTTCAGGATTTCCGTACTGATGAAACCGATAAATACGAGTGTTGTTTTCCATTGTTTTACTTTTTCGTTTATTAGTTAATTTCTATGAAAGTGTTAATTCTTTACTTAATTTCACTCAATAATTTTTCAGCTTCACCTATTTTGAGATTTTTGTTGTAAAGGGGAGCATTAGGTTCAAAAATAGTACTTTCGCTCAAATTGCCTATATCTTGAGGAGCAAATCCAATTTCCTCAATTAGTTTTTTCAATGTTTGTTTCGCTTGAGCATCATCCCCAGCGATTTGAACGGCAATACGGTTTTCTCCCGATTGAAATGCTTGTTCTTCCAATACTTTAAAGTAAATAGAATTGAAAGCTTTAACGGTTTTTGCTCCTGGAAATAAACTAGCTACATAACCTGTTGCCGTTTGTGACTCGTCATCGATAACTTTTTGAGCCGTATCTCCATCTCTTTGGGGATAAGGATTACCTGCATCGATGAGAATTTTGTTATTTAATTGTCCTATTTGTTGCGCGACATCGGGTACTTTTCCATAAGGAATTGCCAGCAGAATTACATCAGCGAAAGCGGCAGTTTCTTCTGTTGTGCCAACTTTTGCTTTTACTTCTTCTGCCATCTGTTTGAGTTCTTCGGGATGTCTAGAACTAAACATGACTTCATGTCCAACCTTTGCCCAATGCTTTCCCAAAGTTCCGCCAATATTGCCCGAACCAATAATACCAATTTTCATGATTTTTATTGTTGTTATGAGTTTTGCAACAGTAACTTTTTCTAACAGTTATGCCCGATTTAAAAGACTACAAATAGTATCAACATCAGTCATTACAGCATCAGCAGTAAATTTAATACTTTCCAAAGAACGCTTTCCCGCTTCATCGTTTCCCGCTCCACAAGCATCTGTAACGATAACGGGAATGTAACCTCTATCCGCTCCATGACGAATCGTTGGCTCGATACCAATTTCCGTAGCTATACCCATAATTGCAAAGGAATTAATCCCGCAATCTTTTAAAGCAATATCTAAAAAAGTCCCTTCAAAAGCAGACATGGTAATTTTGTCAAAGACTACCTCTGAAGCAAGAGGAGATAGTTCGGGAATCAGTTGAAAAGCCTCAGAATCGCGTAAAAACCAAGGATTCACTTCCTCTACTTTATCGGTTCCCTGCCAAGTCATTGCTTGTCGCAGTTGAAAAACTCCCGCAGCTTCTTTTGGTAGCGATAAATGACGGCAGAAAAATACTCTAAATCCACCTTTGCGAGCTGCTTCAAGTACTTTTAAAATGTTATTTGTAATTCTTTCGGTTTTTTCCTTTGGTAATTGGCTCATGATGCCATTTTGCATATCGTAAACCAAAAGCGCCATCTTTTCGGGATGACATATTTCTGATAAATTTTGAGGTATTTCTAAATTAAAAGCGCGTTCCATTTTTTCACCTCGATTATTTATATTTGTACTAACGGCGCACAATTTGCAATGCCCAATCTCTACCCAATCCTTGTTTCATTGCCAAATGAATCCAAGTCATACCGAAGGGTTCGATTAGTCGAGCAGCTTCAAGTTTTCCTGCATCAACTGGTTCAAAACCAATATCAGAAACTAATTGTAAAACTGTTTTTTTAGCTTCATCGTCATCACCACAAACTAGCATCACGCTTGCTTTTCCGTTGTAAACGGGATTTTGCATATTTTCCCAACCCGTTTGATTGAAGCTTTTAAATACCTTCGCACCTGTTGCCCATTCAGCTACTTTTTCTGCACCAGAGGTATCGAAACCTATTTCTAATCCAGAAAAATCGGGAGTTAAAGGGTTAGTCGCATCAATGATGATTTTGTTAGTAAAATCTGCTGTCTTTAATACCTTGGGTACTACCTGCCACGGAAGCGCGAGAACAATAATATTGCTGTTGGCGATCGCCTCTTCGTTAGTTCCCGCACGAGCATTATTACCAATGTCTTCGATTAAGCTCTGAATCTTTTCATCATCGGGATTGCGAACTCCAAAAAAGACTTCGTGACCTTTATTTGCCCAGCTTTTACCTAAAGTACCGCCAACATTTCCCGCACCCAAAATTGAGATTTTCATTGTTAGTTTTTGTAATTACCCAACTAGATTACAAGTTTACTGCTCGCTGTAATTCCACAACAACCCGCCATCAACATAAAAAGTCGAGCCAGTAATATATTTAGCTTCATCGGAAGCAAGAAATGCAACTATTCCCGAAACATCTTCTGGTTCTCCCAAACGGCCTAAAGGAATATTTTGAGTAACTTTTTTTAGCTGTTCGGGATTGTCGAGTAAAGCTTGATTGATGGGAGTATTAATAGCTCCAGGTGCAACGTTATTAATTGTAATTCCTAACGGTCCCAACTCAACCGCTAAATTCCGCATAATCATTTTCACACCACCTTTACTAGCGCAATAGGAAGTAAAGTGAGGAAAAGGCAGTTCTTCGTGAACGGAACTAATATTAATAATTCTGCCTTTGTTATTAGTTTCGCGAAAGTGTTTGACTACTGCTTGAGTTGCAAAAAATACCGCTTTTAAGTTGACATTTAATACCAAATCGTAATCCTCTTCAGTGACATCCCAAAAATCGGCGCGTTTTTCTAAACCTGCATTGTTAACAAGAATATCGACTTTACCAAAATGATTAATGCTTTCTTGAACTAAATTATTAATCTCGTCAACTTTACTTAAATCGGCTTTAACAATGTGACCTTCACTACCAGCTTTTTCAACTTTTTCTTTAGATTGCTTGGCTTCTTCGGGATGAGAGCGGTAGTTAACAACAACTTTCGCGCCTTCTTGAGCCAAACGTTCGCAAATCGCTTCACCGATTCCGCCGCTACCACCTGTAACTATTGCAACTTTTTCTTTTAATTTCATTGTTTTATTGTTGTTTATTTCACTACTATGTTTAAACTGTTAGGGGTGGTTTGTCTTGTACATTCTTGCTAAAATGCGTCAATTATTGCTGAAAAAATAACCGCAGCGAAAAGTGTGGTCTTGGGGGTTTCCCCCATGAACAACTTTTCAAGACAGAGGCGCGGAGAGCGCGGAGGGAAGAAGTAAAGAGAGATAGGTAACAAGAGTAATCTAAAATCCAAAACAAACAAAACGCATCCGTTGTCAAACGCATCCGTTGTTAAAATTGGATCACCAAGGCAATACTTCGCCGTTGGAATGCCAAAAGGTTCCGGTATTTTCCATATTCAACTCATCAATACGAGCCAATAATCCTTTAACTGACTCTTCAGTAGTAATGCCGGAATCAGTAAAGCCAGTCATGCGGGTTTTAACTAATCCTGGATGCAGAATCGCGATCGCAATACCTTTGGATTTCAAGTCATGGGATAACGATTTACCAGCCATTGATAAAGCAACTTTCGACATCCGATAACCGTAGGAACCACCACTCGTATTGTCATCAATCGAACCCATGCGGCTAGTCATCAGAATAACTTTGGAACCCGATTTTAAGTTATTTAATAAAGCCTGAGTTAATCTTAATGGTCCAACTGCATTAACTTCAAATTGCTTGCGAATGCTGTCAAAGTCTAAATTATCGAGGCTGACTCGTTCTATAATACCGGCGTTGTTGATTAAAACATCAAGCGTTTTACCGTCAAGTTTTTTAACTAATTGAGCAACTGAAGTATCAGAAGTAATATCAACATCTGTTTCAACTTGTACGTCTAAATCTTTTAATTCATCTGATAGCGATCGACATACAGCAATCACATTATCGCCACGCTCTTTAAGTTGACGACAATATTCTAAGCCGATACCGCGATTTGCTCCGGTTACTAGATAAGTTGACATTTGAAACTCCCTTGGAAAATGTTTAAATTCGTAACGTGCTTATTGACGGCAAGGTATATTTATGATTTACCATCCGTACTATTTACAAAATTACAGACTTGGTTTTGTTTACCTAATTTTTTTATAGGGATCAAACTTTTATTTAATTTCTCAAATTAGGAACAACTACACAATATTCAAGCCCCTTAGAGGAAGATGCTTCGTTAATTGCTAGTTCTATTTCGTCTAAGCTGAATGTCTTGACGTTTATTGCATCCAGATTAAGACTTCCCGCAATAATCATTTTTATAAGTTCGTTAGGTATGTGTCTGGGATACATAAACGAACCTTTTATAGTCAATTGTTCCAACATAATCTTTGAATAGGGGAGGGGAATATCTACGGTTACTCCGCCGACAAAAACCGCCGTACCCCCACGACGCAAAGCATTAAGACAAGTAAGTGTAGGTTCTGGTTTGGACACGCTACCTAGTAGATCGATCGCGACATCAGCACCACCATTGGTAGCATTTCTGATTGCTTCGGAGTCTAATTCTATATTTCCTTGTGTAGCTATGCTAATAACTCGCTTGTCAAGCTGTTCGAGTGTTTTTAGTTGCTCTTTATTTCTTGCTACTGCAACAACTTTAGCAGCACCCATCGCTAATCCGACCAAAACCGCCGCAGAACCCAGTCCTCCCGTCGCGCCATTCACAACTAAGGTTTGAGTGCGATTTAAAGGTGCGCGAGTTAAACCACCAGCAGCAATAGTTAAGTAACTAAGACAAGCTAAACGTTCTGAAGGAAAAGATTCCGCTTCTCCTAATGGTGTCAAGCATTCGGCAGGAAAAATTACCTTTTCGGCAAAAGTTCCATCTTTCCATAAGGCTTGAATCCTATTAGATTTTTCTGCTAATCCAGTCCAACCAAGTAAAATGGCATCTGGTGAAGCTCCCATAGTTGTGGAATAAATATAAGGATCGCAGAAAACTTTTTGTCCGATTTCTAAATCAAACACATCATCAGCAACTTTTTCGATAATTCCTATGGCACTTGTACCGGGAGTGAAAGGAAATTCGGGTAAAGCATAGCCAAGTTTGCCAGAAATTACTTTGTGAGTGAATGGTGGAACGTGAGTGCTGAGAACTTTAATAATGACGCTACCAGAATGCAATTGAGGTTCTGATATTGATTCAACTTTTAAAGGTTGTTCGGTGCTATAAAGTCTTGCTGCTTTCATTATTTTTTGATGAGAGTTTAATTCAAATGTTTAGCTAATTATTTCACACTTAAGCACTACCGTTTAACTCCCCTTTCCGTAACTCATTCAACAAAGCACCACCTTTATTCATTGGTTTTAATGCGGATACCGCTGTAGCTAATTCCATAACTTTATGCAATTCCTCCCAAGTAGCGCCTGCTTTCCAGTCTTTTGAAGTCGCATCCATCCAGCCGCGATTTTCATAAGCCCCAGTGTTATTAATTAAAATATCAACACTGCCAAGGGATTCTTTAGCTTGGTTCGCAACCGATGCTGCTCCTTCATCAGTACTAAGATCCCCGACAATTCCAAATGCTTTACCGCAGTCTTTTTCAATCTCTTGGGTGACACGGGTAACTTTATCTTCTTCAAGACCATGTATCACAACTGCTACACCTTCGCTAGCTAGAATTTTGGCGATCGCCTTTCCAATTCCTACATTACTGCCAGTTATTAAGGCTCGTTTTCCATCTAGTTCTAATTTCATTATTTCCTCAAAATTATAATTCGATTAAACTAATTAACAAAAACATTACGATGTTCTTTAACAAAATCTTTCCAAGTATTCGGTTTACGTCCCGTAATTGCCTCGAAGTTATCAAAAGTAGCGTCAGCTTCGGGAATGGCATCGGCAAGATTTAATTTAAGCTGATTGTAGACACAATTTGTATAAGCATTTTGATAAATTGCATCTACTCCCGATTGAAGTCCATTTTCTAAAAATTCCTCTGGTGAATGAGTTTCTGTATGAAATGGTTTTCCGACTATTTCTGTTATAATCTGGGCTATTTCATCCATTGTTTTGGCATCGTAACCAAGGGGAATAATTTGATTATTGTACTTTTCTGGATGCCGTAAAGTTTGCGCGACAACTAAAGCTAGATCGTTACAGTCAACCCAACTCCAACGAGCGTTACCAATATAGTTAGTTATTACCCCGTTATTAGCCCAACCAAAAAGATTTTGCATAAAGGCTTCTGGGCGCAGATGAGTATAGCTAAAATCTAACTTTTCGATATACGCTTCGATAAATTGATGCCAATCCCAATGAGCAACTTCATTAGTAGGTGCGGTAGATGCACCAATATGAACTATGTGCTTAACATTTGTTTGTTTGGCAGCATCAAGAAACCGTTTGCTTTGCCTTAACATATCTGCCGTATAGCCAGTTAAAAGTAATGCTCTATCTACTTGTTTTAAAGCAGGTACAAGGGTTTGGGAATCTTCTAAATCGAGAATAACGCTTTCAATACCTTTGTCTTTGAAACCTTTAACTTTTTGTGGCGATCGCGTTGCAGCAATTACTCGGCTATCTCCAGCAGCTACGAGTTGCTTAACTACTTCACCACCGACTTTACCCGTAGCACCTAAAACGAGAATAGTGGGTTTTTCAGTCATGGTTAATTTTTTTTATCCTATAGATTATAGAAAAACTTGTATTAAGTTTAGGTCGATATAGTTTCTTCAATTATTTCATCGGGACTCCAATAGCCTTTCAGATTAACAATCTCGCCGTCGCTATTAAAATTGAAAATATTAATACCTTCAAAGCGGACTTGTTTACCTTCTTTATTTAATCCTTTCCCCGTCCAGCGAGCGGCTGCTTCATTACCAATAACATGGACAAATTCCTCATGTAATCCAACAGTTTCAAACCCTGACATAAATGCTTTTCCTAGTTCTAATATATCTTTGGAATTGTTAATAGGTGTTGTCCCAACTGGGTCTTCAACAATGGCATTTGAGGCAAAGCGAGATGCCCATTGTTGAGCATTGTTGCTTCGTGTTGCTTCAAAATATTCAGCTACAAATTTACGAACTGATTCTGGAGAAATTTTAGTTGTCATAATCAAAATTGTTTAACTAATAGTTTAAATTAATTTGGTGCTAAAGCCGATAAATGATTACTCCCAACGCGCTCTATAATTACCTATCTCTCTTCTTAAAAAGTTGCTCATGGGGGAAACCCCCAAGACCGCACTTTTCGCTTTATCTCTTTCCTCTGTCTTGAAAAGTTGTTCATGGGGGAAACCCCCAAGATCACACTTTATGTCCTAACGGACACGCTCCGCTAACGCTGCGCTCTCTGTGTCTCTGCGGTTTTTTTTATCAATAATCTTCTGCCGTGAAGAAAGTAATTTCCTTGTTCTCAATTCACTCCTTCAGCACTTTATGAACAAACTTAACCGCCATCGAACCTTCACCGACAGCAGAAGCAACCCGTTTTATTGACTCGCAACGAACATCCCCAGCAGCAAATATTCCTTCGCAACTAGTTTCTAAGAAAAACGGCTGACGCTCTCCCGCCCATGATGGAGAATCTTTTACTTCTAATCCCGTCTTAATAAAACCTTTCTCATCAGTTTCTATTTCCTTTGGAAGCCAATTTGTATGAGGTTTGGCACCAATAAAAACGAAAATAGCACAAGCATCTATTTCCTGTTTTTCCTGAGTTTCATTATTAGTAATTTCTACGTTACTCAACATTCCATCGCCTTTTACCTCAGTAACTTCTGTATTAGTTAAAACTTCTACATTATCTATTTGCTCTACTCTTTGCAACAGATATTGAGACATTTTTTTCGCTAAATCGTCACCGCGAATTAATATCAAGACTTTCTCGGCAAATTGAGATAAAAATACCGCTGCTTGTCCCGCAGAGTTACCCCCACCTACAATAATTACTGTAGAGTCTTGGCACATTTGCGCTTCTACTTTAGTTGCGCTGTAGTAAACCCCAGTTCCTTCATAGTTTTCAATTCCATCAACGGGAAGCTTGCGATAAGAAACCCCGGTTGCTATTAATACCGACTGAGTATTTACTTGCTCTCCATCATCAAGTTTAAGAATGTAATGTTCATCCTTTTTCTCTAAACTGACGACTTCAGAAGGTACTGAAAATTGACTCCCGAATTTTTGCGCTTGAATTTGCGCTCTACAAGCCAATTCATTACCCGATAAACCCGTAGGAAATCCGGTATAATTTTCAATTTTGGAACTACAACCGGCTTGTCCTCCTAAACCTTCTTTTTCTAAAATTATCGTGTCTAATCCTTCCGAGGAGCCGTAAACTGCTGCTGCTAAACCCGCAGGTCCCGCACCAATTACTGCTAAATCGTATACCTTATTCTCGATTGGCTTTTTCATGCCGAGACATTCAGCCATTTTCCGATTGGAAGGATTTTTGACTATCCATTCACCGCCGTATACTATCACGGGGGTTTCTTCGTGTCCGACATCAAAATGTTCGAGTATTTCTGAAACTTCGGCTTCTTGTTCTAGATCGATCCAGTTAAACTCTACGTGGTTTTTACTTAAAAAATCGCGAATGCGGAAAGTATCGCGACAGTTAGCAGGTCCGACAACCCGTAATCCGACATAATCCGAGTCTTTGAGGGCTTGAGCGCGAGCAATAAAAGTTTGCAAAATTAAATCGCTCAAACCAGATTTTTCGTTTAAAATTTTTCTTAATTTATCCGGTGAAATTGCATAAACTTCGCAACCATTTTTAGCAACCACGTTACCAGTTGCGGGACTACCTTTGAGGTTCGCTAAATCGCCAACAAATTCTCCAGCATTTAAAGTAACTAAGGTTTTTTCTTCTCCACTGGAGCGATCGATAATTTCAACTTCTCCCGATTTGACAATATAAAAATCAAATTCTTTTTCCCCTGCTTTAACTAAAGTTTCTCCATCGTTAAAGCTTTGGCACTCAGCAAATTCTACTAATTCTGCGACTTTATCTTCACTCAGTTTAGGGAAAGCTTGTGAATGATTTTCTCTATCTATTAATTCTCTTACCATGTGTAATACTTCCTTTAAACTGATAAAAATTACTAGTACTTAATTACATTAATTTTTTTACGTTTGTAGTAAGGACTTTAGTCCTAAATCCGAGGGCTAAAGCCCTTACTACGAACCTGGGATTAATTACTTGTTACAGAAAAAACAAGTTCGTAAAGATGATGTTCGTTTTCAGCAACTCCTTCCCAATAAGCAGTTTCGCTACTAAATCCCGGCTGTGTTTTCAATTTTTCGATAGCTTCCTTATCGCTCCACTGTCCGTAATTAATTACGCGAGTTCCGTCGAGACTGCGATGAAAGTTAGCTGAAACTAATCCTGGTAATTTCATTGCTTTACCAACATTTTCCTGCGCTAATTCCACCATCCGGGGTTGATTTTCTGGCTGCATCCGAAATTCAGCAAAGTGATAAATATATTTTTTTTCTATTTGCGGGATACCTTCTTTTGAATCAGAAATAACTACTTCATAAACGTGGCTATCGGGTGGATTAAATTCTCTTAATTTCGCTCCCTTTTCTTGAGCTTCAGAATTATTAAGAAAGTTTTCAAAGTCTTGCTTGGTTTTCCATTGTGCGTAGTTAGCAACTTTCACACCGTCTAAACTTTTATGTATATTCGCGGAAACAAAACCGGGTAGATACTTTACTGTATTAACAAATTCAGCAATAGTATCTATTAATTGTTGCTGTTTTTCTGGTTCAACGTTGAAAATAACTATTACGGTAGCAACTTCGTTATCGATCGCAATGGTAGGCATTGATATCTCCTTTTAATTATTTTTGAAAAGGACTATTAGAACGAGTTTTAAGCAGATTTGTTGGGATTCATTGGCTCTTGCGTCCAAATTGGTGCAATAATTTCCTTAATATCTTCGCGCTCAATATAAGCTGTGCCGTGAAGTGGCAGGACAGAACTTAATTGACGTTCAGCAAGTGCTTGCCAACGCTCCTTAAAGTTGCGATCGCTCTTCTCATCCGTAATTTTGGGACGAAGCAGTCGCGGTGGTTCTTGCTCCTGCTTTGGTCCGGGAGCAACAGCGCTATCACCCGCAAACAGAACGCCGCCATGATGCGACCAATACAGCATAATTGAGCCATCGGTGTGACCGGGAATATAAATAACTTCCAGCTTGTCCTGTTGCAGCAACTCGCTATTGAGTGGGTTTTTATAGTCTATCCCTCTGTTACTAGCTTCCTCATGTTTGGCATCGTCTGGGTGCAAGAAAATTGGCAAATTATACTCAGACTCTAAGGTATCAAATAAGTCCCCTCCACCCGCTACATTGCGGTGCGAAAGGACAAGTGCGCGGGGAGGTTTACCGTCATCTATAAGTGCGCGAATACCGCTCAGATTCCACGAGTAAGCAGCATCAAAAAGGATTGAATGGTCGTCAAACAAGATGGCGTAAGAATTAGGCGGACGACCTGTAGGTCCTGCCTGTGCGCCCTCCTGCGGTAGAAAAATAACGTCATCAAATAGTTTTTGGGAATTGGGAGAGTAGAATTGCATTGTTTGCTCCTTAGTTTTTCGGAAATTGGGATAATTTCAATTAACTATTTGTCTGTGCCAAAAAAGTGAGCAGAATTTGAGTGAGTTTATCTGGACGCTCTGTTGGTAGCCAATGTCCACAATTTTCGATAATTTTCCCTTCAACATTCTCGGCTACTTCTTGTAACTGTTGATAAAGGAAATCACCGAGAGAATTAGCTCCACCGATCGCTAAAACTGGCATCTTCAGCTTCGTCTTGGCATACTCTTTATTTTGCTTTGCATCTTTACCAAAGGCGCGGTAATACTCAAACCCAGCCCGCATTGTACCGGGAGCAGCATAAGTACGAACATATTCATTAATCTCGGCTTCGGTAAACGATGCAGGGTTATAAACATATTCAGGGTCATTATAGAAACGGGTAAGATACAGGCGTTCCTTGCCAGCAACCAGCGCTTCAGGCAGATCGCGAACCCCATGAAACGAAAAGTGCCAAGGTTGAAGCTTATCCCAACCAGTTAAACCTGGAAGCGGTACTTCTAGAATCGCCAACCGGCGGACGTTCTCCGGATATTCCGCCGCGTAAGCATAAGCGATTTGTCCGCCTAAATCGTGTCCGACAAGGTTGATTTGTGCAAAACCCAGTTTCTGCACCAAATTATAGATATCAGCCGCTAAAGTTCGTTTATCGTATCCCGTAACTGGTTTACTCGAATCGCCCAGTCCGCGAGTGTCAGGTGCAACGACGGTATAATTCTCGGCAAGTGCGGGCATAATCTGCCGCCATTCATACCAGGTTGTAGGCCAACCGTGCAGCAGAACAATAGCCTCACCCTTGCCACCCATAACATAATGCAGTCGCACATGATTAACTTCGGCGGTGTGATGAGTAAACGTTGTTTCAACAGGTTCAGTCATTCGCTAACAGGATTTTAGATTTTGGATTATCCCTTATTTGAAATCAAAACGTTTTTATTACAGTCGCGTTATTCCGCCATCTACCGCTAGGGTTTGCCCTGTCATAAAACGAGAATCTTCTGACGCTAGAAAAGAAACTACAGCAGCGACATCTTCCGGTTGTTCTGTGCGATGAATTGCCTGCATCTGCTTTACCATGTCGAACATTTCTGCTTGTTCGCCGCTTTCTGTCGTACCAGTGCTAACTAAACCCGGAGCAACGGCATTGACAGTAATTCCTGCATCTGCCACTTCAGTCGCTAAAGCGCGGGTAAAACCAATTACCCCCATTTTGGCAGCCGTGTAGTGAGTCACTTTAGGCGCAACCGTCCAGCAAACATTAGAAGAAATATTGATAATTCGTCCCCATTTCTCTTGCTTCATCATGGGTACAAAAGCTTTGCAGGTTAAAAACAAGGCATCTAAATCGACTGAAAGTATTTTGCGCCAGTCATCAAAGTTCATCTCTGCAAAAGATTGAAAAGGATAAATCCCGGCATTGTTAATTAAAATATCGCAGCGTCCAAACTCAGACTTGACGGCTTCTGCTAAAGCTTGAACATCTTCTGGGGAACTTACATCACAAGTTTGGGTTAGTGCCTTACCCCCTGCATCTTTAACCATTTTTTCTGTTTCGGTAGCCCGATGTCTTGAAGTTAAAACTAAATCTGCTCCTTCATTTGCCAAACGTCGAGCAAATTCCTGTCCCATTCCCGAAGATGCACCCGTAACTACTGCTACCTTTCCTTGATGTTTTTTTTGATTCATAACTAATACCTTGAGTTTGTTGTAGCCGTAATTAAAACGTACATAAACAAAGTCTTTTTGTTGAATTAATTTTCACAAAATGTCAACTATTTCGAGCTAGGAAAACTAGGATATGACGTTACCTTAATCAAGCTTAGACATTACTAGAACTACCACAAACAAGATTAAAAATTTTACTGGAATTTAAAAAATATACTAAAAACATACTTTAGATATAAAATTGTCAATCAAAAGATAGAAGATGTTTTAAAATTGAATTAATAACAGAACTTATGCAAGTTCCCAATTTATGTGAAATTGCGTGGCTTCGAGATTTGGAATAATATCTTTATCGTTACGTTTGCGTAATTTATAGCTGTATGAAAAGCAAACGTAAAGTTTAGTATCAAAATGTACTTGCTAGCAGTTAAAAGTATTAATTTAGAAATATCTTCTTTAAGTTAACAGTTTTTTAAATCAACTATCAATAATTTGAAATAGGTCGCCAATATCATGTCAAGTCTCCAGCAAACAATTCAAAACACCTTCATTCGCGTTGCAGCTGTCTTCTCCGTTGCATTTCGTTCAATCTTTGGCTTTCTGGGAAATACCTTTGGTTTTGTAGGTAAGACATTCGGAATTTCTAATTCAGAGTCAGGGTATTACGTAGATGCCGACACTAAAAAAGCCATAGAAGAATCTACAACAACTAAAGCCAAAATACCCGTCGCAACGGTGAAAACCACCCCAGAACCTGCTGCTAGTAGTAACCGTCGTCGTCCGAAGAAATCTGATATGGACGATTTCATGAAAATGGCAAAAGAAATCAACAAAGGTTAATTCAGTTAAAGATTAATGTAGAGACGTTGCAATGCAACGTCTTTTTAATTATGAAAACAGATATTTTAGATATTTTATTAAAAAAATGCAAAACGCGATCGCACAAGCTGCTGATTACTTACAAACCAAAAGTACAAAACCACCTGCATCTGAAGCTGTAGTCAAAGCCTTAATAGAAGTAGAAAAAGCGGCTAAACAAACCAAAGTTAATTACAGTTATTCGCAGCTATTAGGTAATTGGCGATTGGGGTTTATTACCGGAACTAAAAAGACTCGCAAGCGTGCGGGAGTTGTTTTAGGAGCGGGTAAATTTTTAACAAAACTGGTGAAAATTCAACTTGCTTACAGTCAATCGGAATCGCAAGACAAAGGAAACGTTGAAAATTCCGTACAATTCGGTTTATTAAAAATAGTTTTAACAGGTCCGGTACAGTTTTATTCTAAAAAAAATATCCTTGCATTTGATTTTACCAGAATGCAGCTATCTTTATCGGGATTAAACTTATATCAAGGTTACATTCGCGGCGGGAAAGATAGAGAAGCCAATTTTTACAACCAAACTTTAAAACAGCAAGCATTTTTTACCTACTTTTTAATAGAAGATAACTACATCGCTGCAAGAGGGAAAGGTGGCGGATTGGCTTTGTGGACAAAGGAAAGGAATTAAGAGTTAGGAGTGAGAAGTTAGGAGTTAGGAGTAGTGAGTAGTGAGTAGCAAGTAGCGAGTTAGGAGTTAAGAATTAGGAGTTAAGAATTTTAATTTCTCCTTGTCTCCTTGTCTCCCCCATCTCCCCCCTCTCCCTCATCTCTACTTCTTCGTCATTGCCCAAACACCACACCAATCTTCAGGAATTCCCTTTTGCTGCAATTCTTCTACTCTTTCTAAATATAGTGCTGCTGCTTTATCTTCAGAATTAACAGCTAAAACTTTCTCAAAATAAACTTTGGCTTGAAGGCAATTTCCACAGCGATAATTTTCTAACCCGTTTTCAAAGTCTGCAAGCGTTTGTAATTTTAAGTCGCGAATTTCTGGTAACTCACCATCTAATATTTCATAAATGGCGATCGCCTCGCTTCTTCCTTTAACTATGACTCTATCTAAAAAGCGCATTTGTATTTTTCGGGGTTGCTTAGATGCTGTAAAGCTTGTTCGCTAATTACTAAAGATACGCCGTAAAATTTAGTCAAACTTTCCAAACGCGCTGTTAAATTAACGTTATCGGAAAAAGCATCACCCTGCATTCTGGCGCTTCGGGGATGACAACAACAATCAACCAATCCAATCCATACCTATCGTTGAATGTTGTTACCTGTAAAAACTGACGTTTTCCTTCTATCTCGAATTCTAACTGCTGAGTTCGTTTAATATTATTGAGATTACCAAATTTATTTTGTAAAAACTGGGTTGATTGTTTAATCAATGGCTCAGTACTTTGACTAGCATTTAAACGCTTGAATTTTTTTCCTTCTTGAAAATATGTTTTTCATTAGTTGAGGAACCAACTATAAAACCATTACGCTCAATCACAAAAGTTCTGCCGGATTTACCAACTTTGAAAGTAAGCAAAAGTGAATTTGTTTTAAGGATAAATCCGCTGCTAAAACCCCTTGGAACTGATTGTTTTGATATACAGGTGCGGTAGCTGCGATCGCAATATCACTACCATCCTCGTATGTATATATATCACTCCATTTGGGACTTATTTTATTAGCTGAAATTTGATACCAAGGTCTAGTACGAGAGTCGAAATCTTTTTGACCTATCTTTGGAATACCTGCTTTTAAACCTAGACCGTCGGTATTATAATATAAAAATTGACCTGGTAAAAAATCTTTAGTTATTGTAATTGTGTTACCTGGTTCTGCACCTGCATATCCGCCTTTGTGATTACCAAAATAAATAGCATTAACATCAAATACTTGTTTCTGTTGCTAAAATCGACGTGCAAGTGCATCTCGATCTTTGAAATTTAATAAACCCATCCGTGCAGCTAAAAGATTATTTTCATTAATTAAATGCGGTTTTTCGAGGTAATCGCTCAAATGCTGCTCGATGCGATCGCTAATTTCACTTCGCAATTCAGAAACAACTTCACCTACTGCTTCTTGCGAATTTTTAAATGATAGATATCCGACTAAAGCTACTGTTCCAAAAATCTGCAATACAAATGGAACAATCAATACGGCACGCAAAGGAATTCGATTCCCTACTCTCGTTAATTTTGAAAAAAATCCTCTATTTACCTCGTCTGTAGCTCGATTCTTTGATTTATCTGCAACCATAATTGCTACTCTCCTAATCTTGAACACGTCTTTGAGTTTGTAATAATTTCTGGTTTTTTCTCCGAGATCGCCTTATTGTTGCTATATATTTTACAGGCTATTTTCGCTTCTAGGTATTATTCCTGAATTATTCTCGTTTTGCCAATATCTTTTTATGAGAATCATTTTTTAGAACAAAAGTCAATACACGTAAACATAAAGTTATTTTTAGCAACATCTAATTAGCTCTGATTGACTTTAGCAGTTTATCCTGGCGAGTAACAGTAGTTTTATTCAATTTAATTGCAATAATTAAGATTAAGCATCTTAAAGTTTTAAATTCCCTCAACCTTCGATAAATTGGGGAGCTTTGCGTAAGTCCTAATCTATAAAAACTGTTATCAAACTATCTTTAACTAGCAGACCAAAATTCTGTAGAATTATCTAAATGCAGCCAATATGACTGAAAGTATGGCAATTTTAGCAGAAAAAATTGGATCGGAACAAACAGTTTTAAACTGGATTTGCAAACGGCTTAATTCCATATTTGAACTCTAACTTTAAATTAAAAGGAAAAATCAAAACACCTTTTATTTAATTAATTTAGCGATCGCGCACTTTATTTACACAAATCTTTACATAATAATAAGTATTTTCAGTGTAGGCAATATCCGCGAAATTACTTTATTATTCTAAAAGTATTTAAAAAAATATATTTGGTAAAAAATATTACAATGAATCAGAATATAGACAGCAGACTTTTTAAAAATTATAATAGCAAAAGCTCAAAGCCAATACCAAACAACTTTGAAGAAGCTGTTTTGATGATTCAAGAATTTGCTTTGGCAGAGGTGAAAACAGAAGCAGAAAACAAGCAGCTTTACTTTCACAATAATGCTCATGCACAAGCTGTTAAACGTAGAGCAGAAATAATTTTTAATGCTATTGAGCCTTTTTGGGATAAAATTTGTCAGGAATCTGCTTTATTAGATAGCAAACGAGCAAAATATTTAATTGATGTTTGTGCTGCAACTCATGATATGGTTCAAGAATTTTTACCTTTAACTTCACCTCAAACTGCAAGACAGCGAGAAAGTGGAGTCAGTGAAACAGCTACAATTAATAAGTTAATTGATTATATTAAACAGTTAAATCAACGATTTTTTGCTCAAAATCCCGAACTTCCGAGCTTATTTACCCAAGCAGATTTAGAAATCATCAGAAAAACAATTTCAGCTACAATTTGCCTTTTTGACACTAACGATAATTCCATTTATCAACCAGATTTATATAATTCAGAACAACAAATAATTTTAAGTGCGCGTATTATTGCATTAGCCGATATCGGTGGATTGGGAATAGATGGAATCCCAGCTTTTTTTCAAGAAGGAAGTTTGATACTTTTGGAAGAAAATCCCGATGTTATACCGTTGGTTAAAGAATTTTTAGTTAAGAAAGAAATAAATGAAAAACTCAGAGTGCGCTTGTTAAAAAGAGCTAAATTTCAGATCGGCTTTGCCAAAGGACGCTATGTAAGATTAAATAGAGAACTTGAGGGTTTACCTGTAGAAGTTGTTTCTGTATTAAAAGAAAAGGTTTTTAAATATCTCAACGAGCAAACAATTCAAAAAATTGAAGCTTTGACACCTACAGCAGATGATACAAGTCTGGAAAAATTGATTGAGTTTTTCGAGCTAGACAAGTATATTCATAACTAGCACGGATAAATACCTTATTTAAGATTTAGTTTGTAGTAAGCCATTTATCGCTTTATTGAGCAATTTGTCCGCTTAAGATTAGGACTAAAGTCCTTACTACGAACTAAACATTTTAGTTTTGTATAAATTGTCGTCACGGATGCAATTTGCTTTTTCTGTCTAACCTACAAGTTTTGCAAAAATTTATTGTTGAAATGTAAAGTACTTTACAAGTAATACTATAAAAGCAAAAAAAATATTGCAAATTGTATTCTAGTATCATTTTTAGCTAGTTTTTCTTTGCTATAAATATATTCAATAACAAATAGTCATACTTTGGTTGGACTTATTTCCTGTCAATTCATTGACTTCACCTTTACTTATTATCTTGATAATGTCTGGTGGATTTCCAAGCCCCGCGCAAGATTATTTAGATGGCAAACTTGATTTAAACACCTATTTGATCGAGCATCCAGCAGCCACATTTTTTATGAGGATGAGCGGAGATGCGATGATTGATGCTGGTATTTTTGATAATGATTTATTAATCGTCGATCGCAGCATCGAACCACAGAATAATTCTATTATTATCGCTGTATTGAATGGCGAATTAACGGTGAAAAGAATTATTAAAACTAAACAAGATATATATATCGAAACCAAATCAAAAGAAAATAATATCAAAATTACGGCAGATATTGATTTTAATATTTGGGGTGTGGTAACAAAAGTAATTCATGAATTGTATCAGTAATGCGTAAAATCTTCGCTTTAGCTGATTGCAATAACTTTTACTGCTCTTGCGAACGGGTTTTTAATCCTAAATTAGAAAATCGTCCGGTTGTAGTTTTATCTAATAATGACGGTTGTGTTGTAGCTCGTTCCAATGAAGCCAAAACATTGGGTATAAAAATGGGCGAACCTGCTTTTAAATTGCGGGAATTTCGCGAAAAATTCAATCTAGCAATCCTCTCTTCAAATTACACTTTGTACGGTGATATGTCGCAAAGAGTAATGCAGTGTTTGGCTGAATATACACCATCGTTAGAAATTTATTCTATTGATGAAGCATTTCTGGATTTTAGCGGCTTTACAGATCGAGATTTAACCGCATACAGTCGCATAATTAAGCAGAAAGTTCAACAGTATACGGGGATTCCCATATCCATCGGAATAGGAACTACTAAAACTTTAGCAAAAGTCGCTAATCGAATTGCTAAAAAATCAGCAAAAGCCAAAGGTGTTTTAGATTTAGTTGATTCTCCCTATCTCGATTTAGCATTACAAAGAACCGAAGTAGGAGATGTTTGGGGAGTTGGAAGTTCTTTTACAAAGCTGTTAGAAAAACATGATATTCAAAACGCTTATCAATTAAAGCTTGCCGAACAAAAATGGATTCGGAAAGAACGCGGTATAGTAGGTTTACGGACAGTTTTAGAATTAAATGGGGCTTGCTGCATTCCTTTAGAAGAAATGGCAGATTCTAAGAAATCAACCGCAGTAACTCGCAGTTTTGGTAAAGCAGTTGAAACATTAGCAGAATTACAAGAAGCGCTTTCAAATTACGCTTATCGCGCCGGGGAAAAGCTGCGTCAAAGTAAGTTAGAAGCTGTTAGTATGATGGTATTTTTCCGCACGGGAAGCTACGATAAAACACAACCTTACCGCAGTTGGGGTACAACAGTTAACTTTTTTTCTTCTACCAACGATAGCCGCGAATTAGTAAACTACGCTAGGAAAGTTGCCGAGAATCTATTTGAACCCGGATATAAATTGAAGAAAGCCGGAGTGATTTTATTAGGTTTAACTCCAGTTGGTGAAAAGCAATTATCTTTATTTGAAAAGAGTAAAGAAGATAAAGCGCGATCGCAAGAATTAATGCAGGTAATGGATACAATTAATCATCGTTACGGGCGTGAAACTATACAGCTTGCATCTTCGGGAATACGCAAAAAATGGCAGATGAAAGCTGATTATAAATCGCCAAAATATACCACCGACTGGAATGAATTACCAAAGGTAGGATAATAAGTTCGTAGTAAGGGCTTTAGCCCTTTTTAATTTAATAACCTTACTAGACGCTGAGTACGCGGAGTAAAGAAGGTTAAAGAGAGATTTTCAGTAAATAAACTGAGATTATTACAATTAAATTACACAATATCTGAACTAATCGCTAGTATAAGTAGGTGGACAAAAATATTTACCGTCATTGCGAGCGAAGCAATAACATTATGTAATTAATTCTGTCTGACTACTTAAATAAAATCCCTTCTTATTTTAAGATCATGCTCGACACCCTTATATAATGAAGCGTTGGAAGATAAGGATTTGTCGGGTGCGGTGGTTAAGGGTGGTGATTTTACAAATGCTAGCTTGTGTTGTGTTAACTTCCAAAAAACAAATTTAGTTGAATCTACTTTTATTAAACCTTTTAGTTTAATTTTATCTCTAGCATTCAGCCCAGATGATAAATTACTTGTAACTGGTGGTGCGGATGGTGAAATTCGTTTATGGCAAGTTGTTGATGGAAAGCAAATTCTCAGCTTTAGAGGACATAATGATTGGGTAAGTTCGGTTGCTTTTAGTCCGAATGGTAAAATTATTGCTAGTTGCAGTCACTTTGGAAGCGTAAAGTTGTGGGATTCAAAAACTGGAGAATGCTTAAAAATTTTACGAGGACATACTAACAAAACACGCGAAATATCTTTTAGCTTCGATGGTAATATTCTTGCAAGTTGCAGTGATGACCAAACAATAGTCCTGATAGTTTAGCTATTGCTAGTACTTGCTTGGACAACAATGTCAAATTATGGGACACAAAGAGTGGGAAATGTTTACAAACTTTTCAAGGACACAGTTATTGGGTAAACTCAGTTGCATTTAGTCGTGATGGCAAAATTATAATTAGTGGTAGTAGCGATCGCACTATAAAACTATGGGATGTAAATTCAGGTAAATGTCTGAAAACCTTAGAAAGACATGGTTCTAGAATCTTATCACTTGCTATATCTCCGAATGGTATAACCATAGCAAGCGGTAGTAAAGATGGCGTAGTAAAAATATGGGATATTTACAGTGGTAAATGCTTGAAAACATTGCAGGATAATCATTGTGGAATAGAATCAGTAAAATTTAGTTGTGACGGTTCATTACTTGCTACTGGTAGTATCGATCGAACTATAAAACTATGGGATTTTTGCACAGGTAAATGCATCAAAACATTAAAAGGTCATACAAATAGAGTTGTATCAGTTGCTTTTACTCCAGATGATAAATTACTAGTTAGTGGTAGCTACGACGAAACCATTAAAATCTGGAACATCGAAACGGGTGAATGCATCAAAACCCTCAGCAACAAACCCTACGCAAACATGAACATCACCAACGCTACAGGATTAACCCCAGAACAAATATCCTCACTAAAAGCATTAGGAGCGGTGGAAGAATTATAAGTTAGAAGTTAAAAAGCTTTGACCTTTTCAATTGTCATAAAGCAAAATCAGCTAAAATAAAAACAAGACCTATAGAGTCACTTTAAGTCACTTTAAAAGAATAAAAATGAAAACTGCTAAATTAATAACAAATGATGACAATCAAACAGTAGTTTTACCGGAAGAATTCAAATTTGATGGAAATGAAGTTTATATAAAAAAAATTGGTAATGCTATTGTTTTAATCTCTAAAGAAAATCCTTGGCAAACACTTTTTGATAGTTTAGAACTATTTTCTGAAGACTTTATGGAAACTAGGGAACAGCCACAGTTAGACATTAGGGATACTCTAGAATGAAATTGTTGCTTGATACCAATACGTGCATCTACATAATTAAGAATAAACCACCTCAAGTATTACAGAAGTTTCAAACATTTAATATTTCTGATATCGGAATATCATCTATTACAGTTGCAGAACTAGAATACGGTGTCTACAAAAGTCAGCGTCAGCAAAAAAATAAATTAGCGCTTACTTAATTTTTAATTCCTTTAGAGATTGTACCTTTTGATGAAAAATCAACTCAGCTATACGGTCAAATTCGTACTGAATTAGAAAGGAAAGGTACTGTAATTGGTGCAATGGATATGTTGATTGCATCACAAGCAATGAGTCTAGGAGTAACTCTGGTGACAAATAATGTTAAAGAGTTTTCACGAATACCTGGTTTAATCTTAGAAAATTGGGTAGAAGAAAATTAGCTTTGTAGGTTGGGTTAGACGCATTTTTAATATAGTTTTAAACTAGAAATCGATCGGAGCGTCGTAACCCAACATTGCGCTATCAAGATCGCAAAATATCTGAATTGATTCTAAATACCGATGTTGGGTTACGACAGGATTAATATAGATTGTCGTTAAGAATTCAATTTAGTTTTCCTGTCTAACCCAACCTACTATCTGAGCTAATTCGGTTGCAGAAATTTGCTTGCTTTCCGCAATTGTACTGCTAAAAGCAACAATATTTATACACGCACTGAATGATACACAAAGTAATATAAAACGCTGAAAATTATTTTGATTTTTTTTGATTATTAACTAACCATTTTCTAATTTAAAACTCAGCTTAATTTAATCTGGACTTATTATTATAAAATTACTGACTTAAACATAGAATATCTTAGGTTTTGTGTTGATGATAACTTCATTGATATCGGCTTCAATGCTATTGTTTTCAAGATTAATATTAGCTGCTAATTAGCTTCAGGGAATTTTAAATTTTATGTTATTTCGTCAACTTTTTGACTCCGAATCAAGCACTTATACTTATTTAATCGCCGATAATAATACCAAACAAGCAGTAATTGTAGACTCGGTATTAGAACAATTTGAACGAGATACAAATTTATTAAATGAACTTGGATTAAACCTACGTTATTGTTTGGATACTCATATTCATGCGGACCACATTACCGCTGCGGGAAAACTCCGTCAAGCTACAGGTTGTTTGAGTGTTTTACCGAAAAAAGCCCAAGCCAAATGCGCTGACAGTTTTATACAGCACGGGCAAGTATTACAAATTGGCTCAGTAACTATAGAAGGGATTGCCACTCCCGGACATACTAACAGCCATATGGCATATTTGGTAAACAATACTCACCTATTAACTGGCGATGCTTTATTTATTCGCGGTTGCGGAAGAACTGATTTCCAAGAAGGTGATGCAGGAACTTTATACGACTGCGTAACCAAAAGATTGTTTACCCTACCTGACGAAACCTTAGTTTATCCCGCCCACGACTACAAAGGATGTACGGTTTCCACAATTGCGGAAGAAAAACGCTTAAATCCCCGCTTTGCTGGAAAAACCCGCGATGATTTTATTAAATTTATGGAAAATCTTAACCTTCCCTTCCCCCAAAAAATGAAACAAGCAGTTCCCGCTAACAAGAATTGCGGAATGTAGGTTACATAGTAATTTTGTTCTTATATTTACCTTAAATAAACCCGGTTTCTTGTCGTAAAAGTGTGAATATCTCGTTATGAAATTAGAAAGAAACCTGGTTTGCGGAAACTGGTGCAAGATGTCAGTTACATAGTAATTTTTGTTCTTATATTTACGGTAATTTATGGATAATAGCTTCGGAGTTTTTAATAGATATTATTCTGATAAATTACCGTTATATCAAAAGGGACAAAATACATATTGACTTGTTATTAAAAACTTTTTAATATTAGGTTCCCGGATTTTATTTAAAGTCCTTTGCTGTAACTATCTTTGAGTTAACTTGTCACCTTGCGATCGCTACAAGTATAATTATTAATTACTAATGCTTCACCGATCGCTGATACATGAAAAATCTTCTCCCTACTTTACTCAAAATCGGCGGAATTACTTTAGGGCTGGCAATATTCGCGATAGTTATCTTTTATTTCTGGGCAAGTTCAAATGGTTATCCCCGTAATAAGTATGCAGAAATTATAGATTATCCAGCTACAGCACCAGCGAATAAAGATGAATTTACGCTGATTACTTACAATATCGGTTATCTTTCTGGCTTAACTAACAATCAAGCCGTCAGTAGGGAGAAAAAGCTGTTTGATGACAACCTTAAAACTGTTGTTGATGCGCTCAAGCCATTAAATGCTGATTTTATCGGTTTTCAAGAAATTGATTTAGGTTCCAAACGTTCCTTTAAAGTCAATCAAGTTTCCGAATTAGCCCAAGCACTTTCATTTAACCAAGGTGCGATCGCAATTAATTGGGATAAAACTTACGTACCGTTTCCCTACTTTCCATTTTCCGCTCATTTTGGCAGAATTTTATCGGCACAAGCCGTATTAAGTCGCTATCCTATTACTAATAATAAACGCATAGTATTAGATAAAGTTGCCAGCAAACCTTTTTTCTACAACGCTCTTTATTTAGATAGAGTTGCACAAATAAGCGAAATTAAAGTTAAAAATCGTTCGGTTATTTTAATTAACGTTCATTTAGAAGCCTTCGACGCACCCACCCGTCGCAAACAAACTGAATATCTACAAAAACTTGTTTCTGAATATGTCGATCGATATCCGGTATTGTTAATTGGTGACTTTAATAGTACGGTTCCTCCCATACCCGAAAACCCGCAACCAACTGTAGATATTTTGTTAAAAACTGCTTCAATTAAATCGGCTTTACCAACAGAAGCGTTGAATAATCCTCAAATTGCTACCTTTCCATCAGATAAACCTAAAGTTAAATTAGATTATGTTTTCTATACTCCCAAAAATATAGAAGTAACAGAATGGCGAATAGTTGATGAAGTAAAACAAGCTTCAGATCATTTACCCGTGATGGTGAAGTTTCGGTTTAAGGATTAGGGAATTGGGCATAGGGCATGGGGGATTGGGTTAATATTTATTTTGATTCTTTTCGCTCTAAAATTACTATTTCTCTTTGCTTCTTTCCTTCGTGTACTCTGCGTCTAGTAAGCTTTTTTTTATCCGTAATCTCCCTAAATGGAGTATTAGTGTAACTAAATTTTCAAAAAAATTATTTCTGTAACCCACGTCTCATACTTGTAAAAATAAAAAAATTAGTCGTCGGTTATTAGTAGACGGGAAAGATGCATGAGAAAAACTTAAACCCATTCTCAATGCCCAATGCCCAATGCCCAATGCCCTATTCACAATTCCCCATGCCCAACCTAAACAAGTTATTAAATACTGAAAATTCAAAGTTAGCTTGGTTACTGCGGTTACAACTTTTAGGGTTGCGAACCGAGTTACAAGAAGCTTTGAAAACAGAATATGACGACTCCGGAAGCGATGCTTGTCGAGAACTTTTGCAAGAATTAGATGTAATTTTAGAATCTAATATTCAAAGTAATAATACTGAAGAAGTTCCTTCTTGGGAAGATGTTTTAGAACCAGTTGCACAACAGCAATTACCGCATCCTACCCAGCTTAAACTCAAACCGATCGCACAAACTTTACTTTCTCACAAAGAGCTATCGCAATACATTGGCGAATATCAGTTTCACGGTAGCGATGATGCTCAATTGTGGAACGAAATGCAGCGATTGCTGTTACGGGTACCTCAAAAACTTGCCGATAAATTGCGATCGCAAATCCTCAACCAAGTAATTACATTAGGTGCAACTGAAAATAAACTTTCTCTACGACAGCTGCCGTTTCCTACTTCCGAACATATTTACTCCGGTTTAAAAGGTAATATTCAAGTTTCGGGATTGTGCTTTTCAAATACAATTAATTGCGATCGGCGACTGCATCAAACAGGCGATCGCCAAGATATACTTGCAGCAATTGTTTCTACTTATCTCAAATTTATCGAAATAGAACCGCATTTACACCATGCTTTAAGAAGTGTCGATCGATTCGGGGTGCGATCGCTTAATTCGGTAGATAAGCCTAAGTACATTGCCACACTTATAGAACGTTACAATCGAGTTAAAGTAACGTTTAATACCGATCCATCAATAAACTTGCGTGCCAGACTTGACTTAGATGAAGCCATACATTCATTAACTTATTTACCATGCGTCGATCGCTTTTCCTGGTGGGGAAAACTGCAACAAGAAGCACGTAGCACTTTAGAAACAGCAGCACAACAAGCCCGTCAAGCGGGAATAAGCGTGCAGATTCGCCCGTTGTGGGGAACCTATGCCGATGTTTACCCCTTCTCAAAAGACGACTTGCAAGTAGACATCGGTGGTACACCCGGAGAAGTTTCTGCTTGTCTGCGAGTTTACGCCAAAATCAACGAGGAAATTCTGCCTGGAAGAGTTTTATTTCGTTCGTCATGAAACACAACTAAGTAAGATCGTGCAAAACAATCTTATTTATCTAATCAATCAAACTAAAACATTTAAGTAAATTTATCCGTATGTACTTAAAGACTAGTATTTAAACCGAGCAGCTTTACCTCAGCTTTAAACAAAATACCTCTAACTTTAAGAGAGTATTTACTTGTTGCTAACCTATTTATTCTTTTAATCTCTTAAAACTGATACAGCACTAAATAAATATCGAAAATTAAAAGAAGGAAATAAAGGAATGAGTATTAATAAATTGTTTTCTCAATTGAGTATTGGTGCATTATTAGTCACTTTAGTCACGGTTACTGCAAATCCCGCTTATGCTAAAAACGACGTAAAAGGGAATAACAAAAAAGTTGCTGTTACCGAACAACCCTCAAGCGATGCAGGAAGTACCGCTTCTGAAAATCCTTTTCGCTCTTGCTCTACTAATAATGTCACAGGTGCAACCGATTGTACGATAAGTAATTTATTTAACCAAGATTCAGTAAGTCCCAATAAACCCCTAACTGTAAATCAAGGAGACGGTTTCTTTAATTACACCGATTGGATGTTTGGCGGCAAAATTGGTAATGATAGGGGTTACAATGGCAACGCTGAGGGACAGTCTGGAAAATGGAATCTATCAAATGTAATTCAAAACAATTGGGATGACATCATGTTGGTGTTCAAGTCTGGAAATGGTACAAACCTTGTAGGCTACAAACTAAAGGATGGGGTAGATAATGGAATCTGGAACTCACCATATAAAAAGGATGTGTCCCACATCAGCGTCTACTACAGAGAAGGTAAGAAACCAGTTACACGAAAAGTACCCGAATCTAGTTCTATCTTAGGCTTAGTTGCTGGAGCTACAGTTGTTGCTTCTTCCCTGAAGCGTAAGCGCAAGTCTTCCAACACCGAAATGATTTCTTAAAAAAGCTTTTTTCACATTAATTTTAATAGGTTTGGGGCTTGAGCCACTTACTACTAACTTTGATAATCCTCAAAAAGAATGAAATGAACTACTAGTAATGCACTTAATTCTCCCTTTTACAAAGGGGGATTTTTTTAGTTAGTTGTAGGTTGGGTTAGGCATAAAATTAATATTAGGCATAAATGCAGAAATTTTGATTATGCCGTAACCCAACATCATGATTCGTGGATTATGCTCGCATAATGAATTAATAACAAAGATGTTGGGTTACAACACGATGAATTTAAATTATCGTCATCAATTAATTTATTTTCCTGTCTAACCTAACCTATAAACTAGTAATGCACTTAATTCTCCCTTCTAACCAAGGGAGATTTTTTTAGTTAGTTGTAGGTTGGGTTAGGCATAAAATTAATATTAGGCATAAATGCAGAAATTTTGATTATGCCGTAACCCAACATCATGATTCGTGGATTATGCTCGCATAATGAACTAATAACAAAGATGTTGGGTTACGACACGATGAATTTAAATTATCGTCATCAATTAATTTATTTTCCTGTCTAACCCAACCTACAAGTTATTCAATTACCCATTACCCAACAGTAGCAACTTCCCTACCTAAGTCTTGAAACATTGGGGTACTCAAATATCTTTCCCCAAAGGAAGGCTGAATCATTACAATTAAACGTCCTTTATTTTCGGGGCGCTTGCCTATCTCAATTGCCGCACACAAAGCAGCACCGGAGGAAATACCGGATAGTATTCCTTCTTCTTTCGCCAAACGTCTTCCCATTGCCATCGATTCTTCATCGGTAACGGGAATTATCTCATCAATCAAATCTTTACGCAGAACGTCTGGGATAAATCCAGCACCTATACCTTGAATTTTATGAGGTCCCGCTAAGCCACCACCCAAGACGGAACTGTTTTTAGGTTCTACCGCAATTACTTGAAAACTTGGCTTGCGTTCCTTGATTGCTTCAGCAACCCCAGTAATAGTTCCTCCGGTACCAACACCAGCAATCAGAAAATCAACTTCTCCATCGGTGTCTTCCCAAATCTCTTCAGCGGTGGTTTCGCGGTGAATTTGGGGATTTGCTGGATTTTGAAATTGCTGCAACATAAAGGCATTTTCGGTACTAGCGACGATTTCTTCGGCTTTATTAATTGCCCCTCGCATCCCTCCTTGGGCTGGCGTTAATTCTAGACTCGCACCGTAAGCTTTGAGCATCGCCCTTCTTTCTAAACTCATGCTTTCGGGCATCGTCAAAATCAAACGGTAGCCAAGTGCCGCCGCCACCATCGCCAATCCAATCCCGGTGTTACCGGATGTCGGTTCTACTAAAATGCTTTTTCCAGGTTTGATTAACCCTTGTTCTTCTGCCTTCTTTACCATATTCGCAGCAATACGGTCTTTTACTGAAGCTGCTGGGTTCATTCCCTCTAACTTCACCACTATTCTGGCAACGCATCCTGCTTCTTGAGGGATTTTGTTGAGTTCAACTAATGGTGTTCTACCGATAAGTTCTGTAACATTACTAGCAATTCGCATAAATACAACCCTTTTTTCTACTGATGATAAAGTATCTATCTTATATAAACAAAATTATTTACTTTAGACCTTTTTATAATTATTACATCTCTAGGTTCGTGCTTTAACTACTTAAACAATTTCATCAAAAGTCTTAGTTATTAAAAATACATTCCTATTTTTCAGCGATCGCTTGGCAATCGTGCTTTAAAAAGCCGTTCATATATATTTTAGTATTTTATGTGATTTACAGCAAAAATCAAAAGTTTAAATATTCTTCAATCTAAGAAACTCGATCTTTTATACCTTTACTCAATTCCCGGTTTTTTAGCGATCGCACAACCAAATCATGTTTTCACGGCAATAAACCGGCTTTCTTTGAGCTTAGAAGATTTTCATGCAAAGTACAAGGCATCTATAGGATTAAATTAATTTTTCGTTAATAAGATATCATTTTAAATTCTGCTAAAACGAATACATATAGAGTATAAAACTTATAGTTGATGACTCAAAACCCTTAACAACAAAGCAATTACGGTTTTTTCAATATCTAACTAATCGATGAAAAGCGAGTACAAAAATTATAGTCCCCCACTTCATGAGTACTAACACCTCTACCCGAAAATACCAGAACCCATACCCCAAAAAAAATATTAAACCCTTATTATTATTGAATTATAAGTACTTGAGTACAACCTTAATTAACTTAATAAATTTAAGCGTCGGAGCTTTGAGTCCTCACTTCGAGGCTGACTGATATAACAGCTATAGGATTTACGCAGAGATTCCCCTCTACCCCCCCGTTTATTCGGGGGGGCTTCTTAAACCCTCTATAAGAAGACTTGGCGTAAATAAACTTTATTTAAGTATTAGATATTAGTTAGACTTTTAAATTTACAAAAGTATACAAATATAGCTATATAGATACTTTTTCATTGGCTTCAGGTGACGTAATTAGCAAAAGCCATGATCAACTTAAAGCTTGTCAATGTATTCGCTGTTTGTTTGATTGCTCTAACAGTTCTTTCTCCCAGCTTAACAGTATTCGGTTTGGTATGGAAGAAACATATAGAGTTTGTAGAAATGCAGCAAAATATACCTTCATACAATCAAAGTATGGAAAGCGAATATTCTGTTGACACACAAATTAATTCTCTTACAAACAGCGATTGTTCTAATTTATATCCAAATTTCAATCAAACAAAATCAAATTCATCAGATAACTCTCAAACTCGACTATGGAGATGGCTTTTTTTAATTATACCGTTTTGTATAGTCACTGGAATTTATTTATACGACAGGTATTTAATTTATCGAGCTAATATTTTTCAACAACAAGTAGAAATGTTGGAAAAGTTATGGCAGCATCTTGAAAAGTAGTAAATCTAGAGAAAAAACATTATGTCTTCAGAAGAACGTCAAAATCAGTATTATGGTTTGATCGAGGAACTATTAAAATGTCCAAATGGTAAAGAACCCGAACTTATAGAAGCTAATACTGAGTTATTAGATGCAGAATTCATCAAATTAATGATGCAAGTCGCAACATCATTTGCACATAATGGAAATGAAGACGGTGCCAAATTTTTGATCCACATTGCCAAGGAATTATCTAAACAATTAGGATTTTACCCGGAAGTTCCGAAGAAGGAGTAACAATGCTATTGACGGCGAATGAGGCAGAACAAATTGCTTTAGAATTTATTATTGCTGAGTGGAACATTCCAGACGAGCATCGAGACTGGTTCACAGTAATTAATTGTCGCCTCATTGGTCATTGGTATATCATTGAACTAGCTTTAGCTGGTTTTCCCGATCGCTGGTACTTTCAAGTTTACGATACCGCAGAATGCGACCCTAACTATACATTCATCTCGCCAATTCGCGGTTGTGAAGGATATACCGATCTCGGCGATTTACCCGAATTACTCGCTGAAGTGTTGGTTTGCGAACGTAATGCTCGGTAATTTCATTTGTAATTTTTCATCATTTAGTTTTGCACGTTTGATGGGGTTTTCTTCTTATAAGGAAACCTTTTTTTTGCTTATATTTGTCATTTTGCACCAGTGTCTCTATTCCCAGTTTCTTTTCGTAAAAACATGAATATCTCGTTGTTTATTCAGCAATAAACCGGGTTTCTTTTCGCTTGTTGAGATTGCTGCAAGATATCAGTAATAAATACGTATTTATCAATCTTTAAAGCGAGCATAAATCGGATAAAAATGCTATCAATAAACTTTTATAAAAATAAAAATTATTCAATAGTCGTATTTTTAATAAGTCATGTCATGTTATATTAATATTGTCTTATAATCTACAGAAAACTGTTGGCAAATGATTAGCGAAGAGGCTCTTGCTAATGAATTTATTCGAGTCATCAATGAGTATTATCCAAAAGTAGGAGAAGTACTTGATGGCTGTTACGTGAAAGTAATCACAAGTTACTGGGGACGACCTCCTAAAAGCATACGACATATAGGGATTTATTGTCCCGAAGAAATCATGTGTTACGTACAAACTCATAAAAAGATACTCACAGATGTTGCAGAAAATATGGGATTAGTTCAAGTTGTATTTCGCAACGCCTCGCGTTTGCTACGAGATCCAATGTCGAAGATAAAGCAATCCGATCCGCGTATGTGGTTGGATTTGCAATGGGTTTCAAAATAGAACTATTTGTTGAAGCGTAAATAGCCTGGTGATGCAGCGATGGTGTTGAAAATTGCAGCTTTACAGGGTAATGGTGAAGGAAAATTATTCCTTATTTATTAAGGGAAAAAACAATCCTCCCCTCATCAACGATCGAGCCTTTTTCAGTTGTTTTGATTCGTAAAAACCAAGAAGTCTATTATTGCCCAATTAACCTAACTCAGATTAGATATAAAGGGCTTGTATTATGAATAAATCCTTCCTTCATGCAGATGATTTACCACCGACAGAGGTAACAAAACGCGACAAAATGTTGCTTCTAGAACTAGAAAGAACCACCGGGAGATGTTTCTATGAAGCCTGCGATCGAATTACACAAGCATTGCTATCAAACTGTTTTTGGTATCTCACCATTGACTCTGAATGTTTGACATTAGTAATTCACTGCCCAGATATAGTAACTTACTGGCATATTGTCAGCAATATTATCGAATTGGGGATGAAACTCGAACCTCTTGCTTCCAGCGCCAGAATTCGTGTAAATTCACCTTCTTTTAAATCGACATCATTTGAAATCGGTGTAGATGAAGTATCAGCTTTTCGGGATTGGCTGTAAATTTGGCTGTATTTGTTCCGAACAAGAAATCGGTTTTCCTCCCGAAGCTTCATTAACCAATTCTTCCAAACGAGACTGACCAAAACGTCCAATAGCCAACAAATTCTCCGATCCAGCAAACATTTCATCGCGATCGCTCATTGCTAAAGCTGCAACATATCCAGCTTCCCGAACCAATTTTCTCACCCGCAGATCGTTTTTACCAGTCGGATAAGTAAAGTAGCGGATTGCTTTACCCAAATTTTTCTCTAGTAATTCTTTGGATTCTACTATTTCCGGAAGAAGCTGTTCATTAGATAATTTAGTTAAATCTGGTGGATGGGTTTTACTATGACCGGCTATAGTTACTAAAGAGTCAGCAGCCATAATTTTAAGTTGCTCCCATGTTACGTGGGAGCGACCTGTATTAATACCCATATTTTTAGTATAAACCGAGAAAACCGCCGGATAATTGTATTTTTTAAGTAGTGGATAAACATACTCATAATGTCCGCCATAACCATCATCAAAGGTAAGCAAAATCGGCTTTTGTGGTAATGGGCTTCCGGTACGTAAATGAACGATCGATTCGTCTAAACTTATTGGAGTTACGCCTTTAGATTTGATTAATTCAAAATCAGCTTCTAATTCTTCCGGAGTCACATCAAAAAATACTTCCTTTTTCGGCAGAATATCGTGATACATTATCACAGCCACTTTTGCTTTTCTAGCTTCACCGTTAATTAAGGGCATTGGTACGGCATCCAAAGAAAGAGGAACATTAGCATCGGCTTGAGTTTTTACCAATACTTTTTCTTCAGATAAATCTTGATTCCAAGGCTGTATTCTACCTACAGTTTGATACTTTTGACAAAACTGCTCTAAATTTAGAGGTGATGGTGTCTTTTTGATAAAAGTGCGATCGCTGTTTTTTTCGTTTTTAGGATAAAAATTTAAAGCTAATAAACTAGTAGTAATTACTAGAATACCGCCGATTAAACGAATAAATTTGAGTAATTTATTTGGTTTGGGCTGCATGGGAATTAATATAAGGGTTTTGTATTATAAATTGATGATTAGATATGTATCATCTGGCGGTTGAAACCGCTGCTACACAAGCAAAACCCACCTGCGTGGGTTTAAGATTTTTTCTAATAGCTGAATACGAAAAGCCTAAATTTAGGACTTATTAAATACAAGTCTGTAAAATACAAATATTTAGGTCAAATAAGGTTAAAGGTCAAAGGTTAAATTTACAATGCCCCATGCCCAATGCCCAATGCCCAAATTTACGGATACAATTTATCTCCGGTAGCGGAATCAAATAAAAATAATTTTTGCAAATCTAATTTTAAATTCAATTTATCGCCGACATTAAAGCGGATATTTCCACTGGTTTGCACGTTTAATATTATCTCGGTACCCAGTACGGCGACGCGAATCAATGTTTCTCTTCCCAAAGGTTCGACTAATTTGACTTCTACTTGCAAAACCGTTTCTTGAGATTCGCGATCGATTTGTATATCTTCTGGACGAATACCTAAATCAAAGCTTTGCCCTTGTGGTAAACGCAATCTTTCTTTCAACTCGCTGGGAATAGGAAAAAGCTGTCCGTTGACATCGAAACCCGCAGCGGTATACTTTGCCGGTATAATATTCATCGGTGGATTTCCCAAGAAAGTAGCCACCATTCGATTCGCGGGATGAGCGTAAATACTTTGTGGTTCGCCAATTTGCTGAATGCGTCCGCCACTGAGAACTACAATCTTATCCGCCAACGTCATTGCTTCCACTTGATCGTGGGTGACATATACCGTAGTAATACCAATATTATGATGTAACTGCTTTAACTCAGCCCGCGTATCATCTCGTAATTGCGCGTCCAAATTAGACAAAGGTTCATCTAGTAAAAATACTTGGGGCTGACGTGCGATCGCCCTTCCTAAAGCTACCCGTTGTTGCTGTCCCCCAGAGAGTTGTTTTGGCTTGCGATCGAGGAGATGTTCTAAAGAAAGCGATCGCGCTACGGTTTCGACTCTTTCTTGAATCAATTTCGAGTCAAATTTCCGCATTTTCAACCCAAACGCAATATTTTCCGCCACGCTCATGTGAGGATATAGCGCATAATTTTGGAACACCATCGCCACATCTCGCTGTCTCGCAGGCACATTATTAACTAACTTATCACCAATAAAAAGTTTGCCAGATGTAGCGGATTCCAAACCCGCAATAGTTCGCAAAATAGTAGACTTACCACATCCAGAAGGTCCCACCAAAACCCAAAACTCACCATCGGGAATAGTGAAAGTAATGTCATCTATGGCGGTGACGTTGTTAAATTTACGCTTGATGCTTTCTAGAGTAACGTTTGCCATGTCAATTTTAGATTTTATATTTTAACAACGGATGCGTTTGGTTTGTTTTATTTTGGATTTTGAATTTCGGGTTGGGAATTGAGAAAGTTATTAGATTAATTCTATTTTTATTCTAAACAAAGTTCTATAACTTCTTTAATGTTTTCCATCAACTCATCAATTGTTTCTCCGAATCGAATAACAAGCTTTGAGTTGCGGAACTTCTCCGATATAATATCCATCTTCATCCCGCTCAATAATTACATAGAATTTTTGTTTACTTATATTTGTCATTTATATTTTTCTCTATAAACAATTGATTTGTAAATCCTAAATTTTGACACTAGCGAGCAAGATGCATGTCCTGGCGGACACGCTGCGCTAACGCACTACTCTTAATTCCTAACTTATAACTCTTAACTCCTAACTCCTCATTCCTAACTTATTACCTTTAACCTTTAACCTTTACTTTTCCCAAGCCGGATGAGACAACAAAGAAGAAATTGCCCTTACTCCACGCAATTGATTTGATAAAGGTAAATGACCTCTGGGTGCGTCTAAATTCCAGGTAAATTCATTGGGATAGCGAGTCCAATTATTGCCATTTTTCCAACCAATTTTGACCCAAAGGTTTTCCCAATTTTTCCTTAAACCCAACCAAATTTCCCGCTGTACGGAAAAGCCAAATTTGCCTTGAGAATGAATTAACCACAAATTGTTAATTGTTTGTAAATCGGCGATCGGAAATTTTTCTACTTCGGTAAAATACAGCCATTTTCTTTTTACTGCTTCCTCCCCTGAAAGTTCGCACATCTTTTGTAGCGTCAAG
The DNA here is from genome assembly GCA_965234645.1 of Rivularia sp. (in: cyanobacteria). Classification (GTDB taxonomy): domain Bacteria; phylum Cyanobacteriota; class Cyanobacteriia; order Cyanobacteriales; family Nostocaceae; genus Rivularia. The sequence goes on from OZ248344.1 coordinate 4,715,376, forward strand.
CGATCGGCTTCTTGAAACTCTCGATTTGCCAATAGTCTCTGTAATTCAGTGTAATCAATATTGCAATCGGATTTGAGCGGTACAATTCCTTGAGGAAAATTAATTTGTAAAAATTCTTTAGCTTCAGGAAAATCCGATTGATAAAGAACTTGATAAACTTTACCGTCTACTAAATTTGCTGGAATATCCCGACGCTTCGATAAAAACTCCATCAACACCTTTAATCCTTCCGTGCCGGAATTAGCTAGTTTTTCGACTAATTCCTGCTGGTTTTTTTCAGACCCTGCGATTAACTGTTTCAGTAGGGAGTCGAAATCGCTGTTACTAGTGCTGTCTTGAATCTTTGGGTCTGTCATGCTTTTAGTCGCGATCAATTCAATTAATGAACAAACTTTAGGGCTATTTTTGTAAAGCAAAGACGGTTTTTCAACTTATAGCAAATTTTAGGAAGAGCGATCGCACCTCCTTAACAAATATTGTGCAGCTATAGCTTACGTGCGTCTCGCCCGTCTAGTGGAACATTTTCTCACGAACTGATGACTTATGCTCACAACTTTTTCCGCCGCTCACTTTTTCTTGAGCTATTTGACAATTTGCCATGCTCCAATTCCGGATTTTGCTGTATATTCAAGGAATAAAGCGCCTTTCAATATTTATAAAGCGTCTAACAAGACCGAATTTAAAAACTGCATCTCCTAGTTTAATAAAAGCAAGATAAAACAAAATTTGCTAGTTAATAAAACTTTAAATTTTCTCTTAAGGTAGAAATTGACTAAGCTGATAATCTTGCTGCTTAACCATTAGGAGTGTGCTATGTACGAAAAAATTGAAGCCCCTACAAGTGGAGAAAAAATTAGTTTTGTAAAGGGAGAGCCGCAAGTTCCCGATAATCCGATTATTCCTTTTATTCGCGGCGATGGTACGGGTATTGATATTTGGCCCGCTACGCAAAAAGTTCTGGATGCTGCCGTGGAAAAGGCGTATGGCGGGAAAAAGAAAATTAACTGGTTCAAAGTTTACGCTGGTGATGAAGCTTGCGATTTATACGGTACCTATCAGTATTTACCCGAAGATACGCTGACGGCAATTAAAGAGTATGGAGTTGCGATCAAAGGACCTTTGACAACTCCCGTCGGTGGTGGAATTCGTTCTTTAAATGTAGCGTTACGACAAATTTTTCAACTTTACGCCTGCGTGCGTCCCTGTCGCTACTACCCCGGTACACCTTCCCCTCACAAAAATCCGGAAAAGCTCGATGTGATAGTTTATCGAGAAAATACTGAGGATATTTATCTGGGGATTGAGTGGAAGGAAGGAGATGAAATTGGCAAAAAACTCATCAAGCTGCTGAATGAAGAATTGATTCCCGCTACTCCCGAACATGGTAAAAAGCAAATTCCTCTAGATTCTGGAATTGGGATTAAACCCATCAGTAAAACGGGTTCTCAGCGTTTGGTACGTCGCGCCATCAAACAAGCTTTACAATTGCCCAAGGAAAAGCAGCAGGTGACTTTGGTGCATAAAGGCAACATTATGAAGTACACCGAGGGAGCTTTCCGGGATTGGGGTTACGAACTAGCAACTGCGGAATTTCGCGACGAATGCGTTACCGAGCGGGAATCTTGGATTTTGAGCAACAAAGAGAATAAATCTGATATTTCCCCCGAAGAAAACGCTCGTATGGTCGATCCTGGGTACGATTCCCTGACACCAGAGAAGAAAAAGGAAATTGTCAAGGAAGTGGAAACAGTTCTTAACTCAATTTGGGATTCTCACGGTAACGGCAAATGGAAAGAGAAAATCATGGTAAACGATCGCATTGCCGATAGTATTTTCCAACAAATCCAAACCCGTCCCGACGAGTATTCAATTTTGGCAACAATGAACCTCAACGGTGATTATTTATCAGATGCAGCAGCCGCGATCGTTGGCGGTTTAGGAATGGGACCAGGTGCCAACATTGGCGATGATGCGGCAATATTTGAAGCAACTCACGGTACGGCACCCAAACACGCCGGATTAGATCGAATTAACCCCGGTTCGGTGATATTATCCGGCGTAATGATGTTGGAATTTATGGGCTGGCAAGAAGCAGCAGACTTGATTAAGAAAGGTTTGGGAGAGGCGATCGCATCGGGTGAAGTTACCTACGATTTAGCAAGATTAATGGAACCAAAAGTGGAACCTTTGAAATGCTCCGAATTTGCCGAAGCGATAATTAAAAGGTTTTAAAAGTTGTAGAGACGTAGCACTGCTACGTCTTTACGGATTGTTAGGAGTTAAGAATTAAATATTTTGTAGGGTGTGTTGTCGCGAAGCGCAACGCACCTTTTTTAGTAAAGATTAAGATTTTGATAATGCTGAGCTTTGCGACTTAGAAGCAGTATCGGATAATAAAAATAGTGGCTAAATTTTCGGGGTGTACTTACCATGAATATAGTAGGATTGCCAACAGCGGAACAGCTAAAGACTTGTTTTGTTCTTAGTGCTTCCATAACTACCATGTATCAAACAATTAGTCTTATTCGGATAGATGAAAGGACAAAGAGAGTTTATTTTCTAGCTGGTGAAGAAATAGAATTATTAATTTTAGAAAATGGTGATTGGAGATTTGTACAATGAGTACTCCAGATTTTGACTCAATGAGTAGGGAAGATTTACGTCAATATATGTTAGAAAACCGTAATGATAAAGAAGCTTTTGAATTTTACTTGGATAAATTTAGTAATCCAGATAGTCCGATTTACCCAGCACCTCAATCATTAGAAGATATGAGTTATTTGCAAAAAATCATTCTTCGACATCAAGCAGATAAATAAAATTTTGTAATCATTTTTGTCGGGTGTGTTGCTTGCTACGCGCAACGCACCTTTTCTGTTATGGGTTGTCCTGCTATACTTTGGTTTTTACTGAGCATCAACTCGCTAATTTAAGCGATTCTGACTACTAAAAATATCTTTTATCAAACAGCTAGATTATTCTATGAAAACTAATTAATTCAGAAAACTACATAAGATATGCATAAAACATCATTGAATCGCTCGCAAGTATTAGTCATATTAGTTACATAACTAAAAGGGACACAAAAACTAAGTATTTTATAAATTGGAAGTCCCTAATCATTAACCTTTGATGGGGATATTTTATGTCTAAGAATGTTGAAGAATTTTTTAGAGAGGAAGTTCGCAAGCGAGGTTATGTTAAAAAAGAACATCCGGGGCTTAAAATAGCATTATCATTATTGTTGATTCCAGTAACAATTGGGATTAGTAATTTTATTTTTCAAGGCTACTCCGAAGACAGCAATACAAAAAGTCATTCCAATATTTCCGAAGAAAACATAGATAATTCAAGCCGCAAACCTAAATTAATACCAGTTACTTTGCCAAATACAGGTATTTTGAAAAAATACAATTTTAAACCTAACGAAAACTTTGGACTACTCCGATTTTTTTTAAGGGCACCTTTAAAAAGCGAAAAGTCTCCTTTACCAGCAACTTGTGGTAAAAACAATATATTAGGAGATATACAAAATCAGGACAATCATCGTTTCATTGAATTAGTTGACTGGCAATCTGACGAGATAATTACGTCAGCTTTTGTTCGAGATGGTGAAATGATTGAGATATTTGTACCGCTAGGTTCTTATAAACTAAGATATGCGATCGGAAGCGAATGGTATGGAGAGAAAGAAATGTTTGGTTCGGAATATATGTATGAAATGACCGAACAATTCTCCTCGAAGGCAGCCATATTGGAGTTTACAATAGAAAACTCAGGTCACGAAATTGGTGCCTACTGTTCAAACGGTAATTTAGGAAAGAAACGCATTAAAAAAGATTTGAGTAAAAAAAGTTTACCCCTGTCGGGAACAGATAAAATTTAATTCAAATTTTCCAGTTGACTAAATATGTTTGCGCTCCAAAGCAGCTGCACGGACATATCGATTAGTATCTTTAGCAAGAATTTGTAAAGTATCGAGAGATGTTTGAGGATGTATGGCAATTACATAGCGTTCTATGCATAATAGAGAATCAGCATTTTCTGCAAGGAAAACAGGTGAAACATTAGGAGCTAATAAAAGCAACAAACCACCTAAAGAATAATTTTCTATACCAAATATTTGACGAAATAATCTTAAAAAAGCCTCTCTAGTAAAGTTGGGATTTGTTAATATTCCATAGCGAACATCACGATCAATATCTTCAGCTAACTTTTCTAAAATATGTAATGATGTTTTGGGATTTTTAGCAACCTTATAGCGAACATCACGATCAATATCTTCAGCTAAAATTTTTAAAATTTCAACATCACTATTTGGATGTTGAACAATATGCATAAGTGTACGAGAATGGTCTGCACGTAGAGCGATTTTTTTTAATATTTCTGTAGGTGTGTTGTCTTGATATGATAAACGAAAATCGTTACTAGAGTCTTGAGCTAAAATAGCAATCTCTTTACCGGAAGGAGTCGGACTATGAGCTATGTGTTCATTTACAGAAAATTTATCGTGACTAGCTAACTTTTTTAATAACGATACAGGAGTACTGGGATTTTTCTTTATAGCATATTGTATATCCCAGTCATCAATATCAGCTATTTCAGAGAAAATATTTTTAGACGTATTAGGGTTTTTAGCAACATTACAAATAAGTTTTTTATTAGAAGATTGAGCAAATTTTTCAAGAATATGATTCGGTGTATTAGGATGCTCTGCAACAAACAAGTGCCATTCCTCATCTTTTTGTTCTGCCATTTGTTCTAAAATTTGACTGGGAATTTTAGCTTGTTTGAGAGCTTGTCGGAACGAATCATACTTAATAAGACGATTGCAGTCCGTTCGTTTCATTAACCTATCTAAAATCTCAACTAAAATTTTTTGAGGAAGACAGGGATTTGTTAGCATTGCTTTTTTTATTTCAAAATCCTTATCTGACTCTTTTAGTAGTTGAGTGAATGTTTTAATATTTTTAGTTGTTTTAGCTAAGGATAGCTTTTCTTCAGTATCGGAAATTTTCTGTTGTTGCTGTAATACAGGTGAAGTTTTTTCTAGAATTTGACGACAAATATTTTTATAAGTTGAATCAGGAAAAGAATCATTGACTACATATTGAGATAAATCATCAATTTCCGCTTTTAATAGTTTTGTCAAATATTGCTTACAATTTGGGTCAACATAATGAGCTTTAAAAATATAGCTCAAAATTTCATCTTGCCACCCTAGTTTTAGTTCTTGCTCCCAACTTACATGATTATCAATATTAAATAAAATATCCCAATTATCTCGATCTTCATTTGATGAGCTATTACTTTCATAATATAGAGAAGAAAATTCTTCAAATAAATTTACTAAATGTTTTAGAGAGGTTTTCGGATTCATTAAAATAGATAACACAATTCGTCTATCTATTTGCTTTGATGCATAATCTAGCAATAAATCGGGTATATGTTCGGATTTTAAGAGGTTTATGAATGTTTCATCTGGAGTTTCTTTTACTAAATCTGGGTTTGACGCAAGTAATTGATTAAAAATAGGATTGGATAATATTTCCTGTGGAAATTCATGTCTTAACTGCCAGATAATATCAATAGATATATTAGGGTTTAAAGCTATACTTCTTCTAATGAATGGAGTAGATAACCAACATAATTTAGCTAATAATTCTGGTGGAGTAGCAGGATTTTTAGCAACGATCGCAGCTAAATTTCCATTCATTAGTGCTAATTTTTCTAAGCGATCGCTAGATGTATGTGGACTAGCTGCGTCTTCTTCTCTTAATTTGTCGTACATATTATGTCTTTATATAAAAATAATCTAATAACAACTTGGTTTTAAAGATAATAAATAAGTCGGCGCTAATATTTCGAGATATGTTAAAAAATTAAATAGCTTTGAATATCAACATCATTTTTGACTCGTACTGACCAACCTAGATAATGTAATTTATTGTACTACACTTTCCATTCATGGTTACATCCCGTGGTTTACCTAAAGCACAAGCACTCGCACAACTAGCGCAACAATACCCAGAATTAGATATTCTTTCTATAGAAGCTTGTCTCACTTTCCTAGACACTACTGCTGAAGTTCACCAAGCAATTGATGCTCATTTTGCCCGCTATAATCTCTCGATGGGTAAATTCACGCTGCTAATCCAGTTGTTTGTCGCTTCAGATAAGGGATTAACACCATCCGAATTTGCCGATCGCGCAAATGTAACTCGTGCTACTATCACGGGTTTGCTTGATGGATTGGAACGAGAAGATTTAATTAAACGCCAACCTTATCCCGAAGATAGACGAAGGCTAACTATTGTTCTGACTGACAAGGGACGTAAGCTAATTACAGAAATGCTCCCAGACCATTTTTGTCGCACTACTAATATGATGTCCAATCTTAGTGCTACTGAAAAAAAGACGTTTGTTAAGTTACTTGGTAAATTGAGCGCTGGAACTTCTGCGATGCGAGATGTTTAAAAATAAGAATTAAAATTCTTACTACGAACTTGTATTTTGACAAACATAGTTTTAAAATTTAGTTAGGTGCCTAATTGTTAAGTGGCTAACTATTAAGTTTATTTTATTCCAAATGAAAAAGCTAAACGTTAAGCAGAAGCAGTGGTTAATCGCCCTTCACGTTGTATTTGCGGCGATGTGGTTTGGTACGGCTTTGTGCATGATTATTATTTCGCTGATGAATCGCAATACTCCCAACGGTGACGAACTTTACGCGATTAACTCGGTGTTGAAGCTATTAGATGATGTTGTGATTATTCCGAGTGCGACTCTATCTTTGCTTAGCGGTGCTTTACTTTGCTGGCTGACGATTTGGGGATTTTTCAAGCATTACTGGGTTATAGCCAAATGGATTGGAACTGTAACGCTGATTGTAACTGGTACCATATGGCTGGGACCGTGGACGAATGCGATGACCGCAATTTCCGCAGAATCAAGGTTGCAAGCATTGCAAAATCCTTTATACGTATTTGATCGAAAAGCGGTTTTGATTGGTGCGATCGCTCAAACTTCTTCTCTTTTATTTATTATTGCAATCTCCTTTGTGAAGCCTTGGGGTAAGAGAGATACGAAGATCAAAAACAATCTTCAGTAACTGAGTAAGTATAAACATAAACGTGAAAATATTGTACTGCTGCCTTCGCCGCAGGTGTCCGTAAGGATATGCGTCTCGCTCGCTAGTCTTATACAAATTAAATGCGTAATAACTTAAAACTAGAGAAATCTTAAGTAAATGAACAAAAAATAAAGGATGAAGATTAAAAATTCTTAACTTCATCCTTGATATTTAATTAAGATAAATTATTTAGCGGAACATACTGCTTACAGAATTATCTTCGTGAATGCGCCAGATAGTTTCTCCTAAAAGATCGGCAACTGAAAGTTTTACTAACTGAGGAAAGATTTGACTCTCATCCAAAGGAATTGTATTAGTAACAATCACCTCTTCAAACAAACCGCTAGAAAGTCTTTCAATCGCAGGTGGAGAGAAGACAGCATGAGTTGCACAAGCATATACCTGACGCGCCCCTTGATCGCGCAGTAAACTTGCCCCTTGAGTGATAGTTCCGGCGGTATCAATCATATCGTCTACCATTACAGCTGTTTTACCTTTAACGTCACCAATGACGTTCAAGACTTCAGCGACATTGTGTGCTTGACGACGTTTATCGATAATCGCTAAAGGCGCATCATTGAGCTTTTTAGCAAATGCCCTAGCCCTTGCTACGCCACCCACATCCGGGGAAACAACAACAATATCTGATAAATCTTTACTAGCTAAATGTTCTAAAATTACTGGCAAGCCGTAAACATGGTCTAAGGGTATATCAAAATAACCCTGTATTTGATAAGAATGCAAATCCATTGCCAAAATTCGGTTTGCACCTGCTTGGGTAATCAGGTTTGCAACTAGTTTGGCTGTAATTGACTCTCTTCCTGCCGTTTTTCTGTCGGCGCGGGCGTAGCCATAATAAGGAATTACTGCTGTCACCTGTCGCGCAGATGCTCGACGACAAGCATCAATCATAATTAGCAATTCCATCAAATTGTCGTTAACGGGATGACAAGAAGGCTGGATTAAATAAACATCACAGCCCCGAATCGATTCCTGTATTTGAACGTAAAGTTCCCCATCTGCAAATCTTTTACGAATCATCGGTCCCAAGTCCAAACCCAAATAACGGGCAACTTCTTGGGATAATTCTAAATTAGCAGAACCAGAGAACAGTCGCAGACGATGATTTTCTGTCAGCCCGGTTAGAGATGGTTTCACTTTTAAAGTGGCAGTACTTAGCACAGCAGACCCTCGTTGTGCATTCATAGCAATATTATCATTAGGATTTGACTTATCGAACTTAAATAATTGCCCATAATTAAATGTCATTTGTTCCAAAGCATTGATTTATATGCTGAAACATTCCTCCATAAAACTATGCATTTGTATTAATTTTAGAATCCTCGAAGACAGATAAACCATTAGAAGCTTAACTGATATTAATTTACCTTACCAGACCTATTTTACTTTTTTTGTTCCAGGAAGAAAAATCATCGAGGAATATTAATCGAGCTTAAATCTCCTATTTTTACAGGTTCTACACTCTTGCAAGAAAAAAGCACTTATTAGTTAACTCAGCTGTAACACTATATTTTAATAGGGTTCAAATTCGTCTGAGTTGCAACTTTTATAGCTGAAAATGACATATTTATTTTTAATCCTTATTTAATTGACTTAATTAGTAATTAATGTATGAATATATTTGTATTAATGAGTATAAGTACTTATAATGTATAAAATCGACAGTAATTAAATATTTTATAATATTAATGCTGTTGTTAATAAATTATTATCTTGCGTTTAAGGGAAAATTTGGCTTTGCTGGGTTTAAGCGATCGCGTTTTGTGCCAAAGTCAGTAAAAATAATTTTTTAGTTGTGCGATCGCTAAAAAACCGCATTTGTGTCAAAATCTCTTATCATCTATGTTTTAGAAGGTCGTTTACATATTCGTGGCTTCTCTTCAAGGTGCGGAATATGCTAGTAGTCCAAATCATGAATATTGACGGATGTATCGTGACAAAAAGTTTCTCCCCCTGCTTCCCCTGCTTCCTCGGCTCCCCCTGCCTGCCCTCACCCGTCAATTTTTATGAAACAGACTACTAGGGGAACTTATGGTAGCTTTGCTTGAGTCAAATTGACAGATAAAAAAGCTCAAATACGGTACTCATTTAAATTCCTAAAAATAAGTAATTATTTTTACCTTAGCCGTGCGGTACGATCGATTTTCTTGTCAAAGTAACCTGTCTACCTTTGGACTCATTCGTAGATCGTACAAAATGTGAAAATAAATAAATCTTGCAGTTGCGTTACGCGATCGCCATTATCGCCTTGAATTATAGACTGTAAGTAAAATCCTCTATTTAAACTGTTACATAAAAATAATCGATTATGCAGCCACCAATTACCGCCAGTACCGAATTACAAAACCGTTACAAAATCATTAAAATTTTAGGTCAAGGGGGATTTGGTAGAACCTATTTAGCGGAAGATCAAAGGCGCTTTAACGAACTTTGCGCGATTAAAGAGTTAATTCCGAATACGACAGGAACTTCTGCTTGGGAAAAAGCCCAGGAACTTTTTGGACGAGAAGCAGCTATTCTGTATCAAATCAAGCATCCGCAAGTCCCCCAGTTTAGAGAAAGATTTGAACAAGACCAACGATTATTTTTGGTACAAGATTACGTAGAGGGAAAAACTTACTACGATATACTTCAAGAGCGTAAAGCGATGGGTGGTGCTTTCACGGAAGGTGAAGTGTTACGTTTGATGCGCTCTTTATTGCCAGTGCTGGATTATATTCACGGAAAAGGAATTATTCACCGCGATATTTCCCCGGACAATATTATCATGCGTGAAAGCGATAAGTTGCCGGTTTTAATTGATTTTGGTGTAGTTAAAGAATTAGCGACTCGGTTGCGTTCGCAAAATGCCACGCCTCCAACCTATGTAGGAAAGCCTGGTTATTGTCCCAGCGAACAAATTCAAACAGGTCAAGCTTATCCCAGTAGTGACTTATATGCTTTAGCAGTGACTGGAATAGTTTTACTTACTGGCAAAGAAGTAGCAGAATTATTTGATGACAACTTGTTAACTTGGAATTGGCAGCGCTGGGTAACGGTTAATCCGCGATTTGCTGAAATTTTGAATCGAATGTTGAGTCACAAACCGGGTGGTCGTTATCAACGTGCAGTAGAGGTTTTAGAGGCATTAGATTCGATAAATCAACCTACCGCAGCCAAACCCGATGTATCGAGAATGCAAACAGTTGCTGTCGGCGCTCGCAAACCCGATCCGGTACAGCCGCCACAGCCGGTACAGCCGGTACAGCCGCCACCACGTCGCCAACCAGCCCCAGTCATTCCACCACAACAGTCAGATCCAATTGGAGATAGTCCATTGGCAGTAATATTAGTTGGTGCGGCTGTAGTCACATTAGGGGGATTGGGTTCTTGGGCTTTGGTAAAAGCAATTAGTAATTCATCGAATTCTCCATCACCTCCCCCCCAAACAATTGTTACCCCAACACCGACACCTAATACAGATGAACCAGAAGTTTTTAGCAAGCGGCTGAATTTTGGACTTTCCAATACAGCTAACGTTACGGGTAGTTTAAAACAAAATCAAACGGTTCAATATACTTTTAGAGGTGAAGAAGGACAAACACTGACAGCAGTTTTGGTTGAAGAAAACGGTGTTTCGCTAACAGTATTAGGTCCGAATAAAGAACTTGTTGATGGAGCAGCGCGGCGGGTAAGTTCTTATCAAGGGGATTTACCTTTTACTGGTAGATATACTATTGAGTTGAATAATCTTCCAGACACTCCGAACGGCGAATATACCTTAAAAGTGACCTTGAAAGATCCAGTTACGGCTACACCAACACCATCCGTTGAACCCACACCAGAAGTCGAACCGACACAATCACCCGAAGAAAATACACAATCACCCGAAGCAGAGCAAAGACCAAAGCTACCAAATATACCTAATATAAAGATTCCAAATAACATCCCAACTAGCATCCCAACTAACATCCCCACTCCCAAAATTCCTCGCATAAAAATTCCTTCCATAAAAAGACCAAATCCAAATCCTTCTGAAGAAAACAAAAATAACCCAGAAGTGCAACCAACGCCCGAATCTGAGTCTAATGGTGGTAATTAAGCATTTATTTGCCTTGATTCCGTAATTCTTGTTTGCGTCTTCACGACAACGACGTAAGATTATTAAAAAGCGATCGCGCTTATCCAAAATCGTTTTTAATAATCCAAAATCTAAAATCTAAAATTGCCTCATACATTATTTATTACCGGAAGCGATACCGAAGCGGGTAAAACAGTTTTTACCACAGCTTTAGCTGCTTACTTACAAAAATATCGCCCCCAACAAAGTTTAGGAATCATGAAACCGATCCAGTCGGGAATTGGCGATCGCGAAATTTATCAACAGTTATTTTCGCTTTCACAATCTGAAACTGAGATTACACCTTTATATTTTCAAGCACCTCTGGCACCTCCCTTAGCAGCAGCCAAGGAAAATCGACAAATAGATTTAGGTATTGTGTGGCAAACTTTTACCAAGCTGCAACAAAACCGCGATTTTCTGTTAGTAGAAGCTTTAGGGGGTTTGGGTTCCCCAGTAACGGATGAATTTACAGTCGCCGATTTAGCTGGTGAATGGCGTTTACCAACAGTATTAGTTGTACCCGTAAAATTAGGTGCAATTTCCCAAGCCGTGGCGAATGTAGCTTTAGCAAGACAATCAAAAGTCCAGCTTCTAGGAATCATCTTAAATTGTCAGCAGCCGATCGCACCCGAACAAATCGCCGATTGGGCACCAGTAGATTTAATCGAATCCCTCACAAATATTCCTGTCTTAGGATGCTTACCATATTTAGAAAACCCTTTAGATTTAGATAAGCTCGCGCAAATAGCATCCGATTTAAAATTAGAAAAATTGTTGTAAATGGGGATTGGGGATGAGGGGGGAGATGGGGAGATGGGGAGATGGGGGGATGGGGAGATGGGGGGATGGGGAGAGGGGGAGATGGGGAGATGGGGGGATGGGGAGATGGGGAGAGGGGGAGATGGGGGGATGGGGGGATGGGGAGATGGGGAGAGGGGGAGATGGGGAGAGGGGGAGATGGAGGTATTTAAGTAATTAAATAGCGAGCAAGATGCTCGCACTACTCTTAACTCCTGATTCTTAACTCCTAATTCTTAACTCCTAATTCTTAACTCCTAATTCCTAACTCCTAATTCCTAACTCCTAATTCCTAACTCATAAGCTGATGTGCAGCTAAATTGTATAACGTGAAAACGCGAAAATATTATTGTAGTGCGTTAGCGGAGCGTGTCCGTAAGGACATGCATCTTGCTCGAAGGGCGTTATACAAATTAAATGCGTAACAGCTTAACTCCTAACTCCTAACTCATAACTCATAACTCCTAATTCCTAACTCCTAACTCTTAACCCCTAACTCAATACCTTTAACCTTTAACCTTTCTTATCATGGTTTCGACATTTCCAAATAATGCATCTGCCGATTTATCTGGCGTTAGACTTGATATTCGTTCGTTACATCCGCAAATCATTGAATGGCGCAGGCTGATTCATCAAAAGCCTGAGTTGGCTTTCAAGGAAGAAATTACCAGCAAGTTTATTTCTCAGAAGTTGCAAGAATGGGGAATTGAACATCAAACGGGAATTGCCAAAACGGGTATTGTCGCAACTATCAAAGGTAGTAAATCCGGGGATAATCGGGTATTGGCAATTCGTGCGGATATGGATGCTTTACCAATCCAAGAACTTAATGAAGTGTCTTATCGTTCCCAACATCACGGAGTGATGCACGCTTGCGGACATGATGGACATACTGCGATCGCGCTTGGTACGGCTTATTATTTACAGCAGCATAGCGATCGTTTCTCTGGTACCGTCAAAATTATCTTTCAACCTGCCGAAGAAGGACCTGGGGGTGCTAAACCAATGATTGAAGCTGGGGTATTAAAGAACCCAGATGTAAATGCAATTATTGGTCTACACCTATGGAACAATTTACCTTTAGGTACGGTAGGCGTTCGTGCTGGTGCGTTGATGGCGGCGGTAGAATCCTTTCACTGTACTATTTTAGGTAAAGGCGGACATGGTGCAATGCCCCATCAAACTGTTGATTCGGTGGTAGTTGCAGCTCAAGTTGTCAATGCTTTACAAACTATTGTTTCTCGCAACGTTAACCCAATTGATTCGGCTGTAGTAACGGTAGGTGAACTTCACGCCGGAACAAAGGGTAATGTAATCGCCGATACTGCAAGAATGAGCGGTACTGTCAGGTACTTTAATCCAGAATTTAAAGGCTTTATCCAGCAGCGCGTTGAAAAAATAATTGCGGGTATATGTGAAAGTCAAGGTGCAAATTACGACTTAGAATATTGGGGACTTTACCCACCAACAATTAACGATACCGAGATGGCGCAATTAGTACGAAGCGTAGCAGAAGAAGTCGTAGAAACGCCCTTGGGAATAGTACCAGAATGCCAAACAATGGGCGGCGAAGATATGTCATACTTTTTGCAAGAAGTTCCCGGTTGTTACTTCTTCGTAGGTTCGGCAAATCCGCAAAAAGACTTAGCCCATCCCCACCATCATCCCCGCTTTAACTTCGACGAAACAGCATTAGCAATGGGCGTGGAAATTTTCGTGCGTTGCGTCGAAAAATATTTTGAATAGTTAGGGCATGGGGGATTACTTCCTTCCCGGCTTTACGATCGGCTAGTTGAGTGAGGGGGTAGAGGGGGTAGAGGGGGTAGAAATTTTATAGGTAATCGCCAGGAGCGAGAGGGGAGTAAGAGTTTTAGGTTTTAAATTTATAACTCCTAACTCCTAACTCCTAACTCCTAACTCCTAACTCCTAACTCCTAACTCCTAACTCCTAACTCCTAACTGCTAACTCCTAACTGCTAACTGCTAACTGCTAACTGCTAACTGCTAACTGCTAACTGCTAACTGCTAACTGCTAACTGCTAACTGCTAACTGCTAACTGCTAACTGCTAACTGCTAACTGCTAACTCCTAACTGCTAACTGCTAACTGCTAACTCCTAACTGCTAACTGCTAACTCCTAACTCCTAACTTCTAACTCCTAACTCCTAACTCCTAACTCCTCCTTGTCTCCCCATCCCCCCTACGGCACCTTCATCCCTCGTTGCACTGCTGGGCGATTTGACACGGTGTCGTGCCATCGTTTCAAGTTGGGATGGTTATCGAGTGTCATTCCTTGAAATTCGTAAATTGTTACCCAAGGATAGGTGGCGATGTCGGCTATGGAATATTCGCCGCAAATGTATTCTTTGTCTGCAAGTTGTTTATCTAATACGCCGTAGAGTCGGAGGGTTTCTTTTTGGTAACGTTCAATGGCGTAGGGAATTTTTTCGGGAGCATATTTTGTAAAGTGGTTGAGTTGTCCAAACATGGGACCAATGCTACCCATTTGCAACATTAGCCATTCTATTACTTGATAGCGAGGTTTTTGCTCTTCAGGTAGAAATTTACCAGTTTTATCGGCTAGGTACATTAATATTGCACCTGATTCAAATACGGTGGTATCCGTATCTTTGTCTACAATTGCAGGAATTTTACTATTAGGATTAATCGCTACGTATTCTGGTGTAAATTGGTCGTTTTTAGTAATGTCAATTGTATGGACGTTATAAGCAAGTTCGACTTCTTCCAACATTATGGAAGCTTTGCGCCCGTTGGGTGTGGTAAAGGTATAAAGGTCAATCATGCATAGATATCCTAATATATACAGTTTCGCAAAATTACTTTACTTTAAAAACGGTATTTATACGGCAGTAAATATAGAAAACTTTTTGTATAACATATTTATACCTGGATCGTGCAGAGTCTAAAGGTTAATCTTTAAAAAAAGAATAGCAAGTATTTTTGTTTAGTAAAAACTACGGATAAGACCTTTAAATTATCAAAAATATTATGCCAGTATTGGCAAACGATCGACGAATTTAAAAAAAACGTTTACATAAGTTGCTTCAAAAATATTGTGGCGATCGCACAATTCCCCTTGATGGGGTTGCGATCGCGCAATTTAACATCATTATTTAATCGATTTTAAAATTAGGAATTAATATGCGCTGTAGAATCCAAGATCCCGAAACAAATATTTATTTTTGGACTCCTAGTAGAATTATATTTGGTACTGTAATTATGACTTTATTTATAGTGTGTGGTTCTTGCACTATAAGCTTTGTAGCATCTTTATTTTTTCAACCAGTTTCAATATTTCCAACATCAATTCCTTGGATTCAGGATGAATCTGAATGCAAGCATACTAATAGAACCTGGCACGATGATAAATGCTGGGATTACGAGCATGATATGACTTTTTAAGTTTTGGATTTTAAATTTTGGATTTTAGATTATGAGTTAGGAGTTAAGAATTAGAATTATTTAATCTACCCCCTCTACCCCCCTCTTCCCCCTCTTCCCCTTCTTCCCCCTCTACTTGTCGCCGAATGCCCATCATAAAAATTAACTTGATGAAGAGAAAGCTAAAAAGTCTGAAAATTTAAATTATTAATTGGTAAGCACAAATAAATGGTGGCAAGCACCCTGGTAATTAACTGGTAATTAAAAACAATTAAACGTCAAATTGTATTTGAGAAAATGGTAGATG
This sequence comes from Rivularia sp. (in: cyanobacteria), assembly GCA_965234645.1. Lineage (GTDB taxonomy): Bacteria > Cyanobacteriota > Cyanobacteriia > Cyanobacteriales > Nostocaceae > Rivularia. Next base: position 4,731,138 of record OZ248344.1, read on the forward strand.
GATGCGAGTGGTAGAAAAACTGACGTTCAATATTTACCCATAGCCATTTTTTGCAACTGCGGCTGCATATTTTTGGCTCCTTTGAGGATTGTTCCTTCAAGGTTTACGTCATGAGCGTCACTCAAAGAAAGGTTTGCAGCGGTTAAATTAGCACCGCTAAGATTGGTTTCATAGAGAATGCATGACTGAAAATCGCTTCCCATCAGGTTTGCTCCTGAAAGATCGGTTTCTCTTAAAGAAGCTCCAGAGAAGTTAGCAAAAAATACTTCTGCTTGTTGAAGTTTGGCTGCATTAAGGTTAGCTTGTCGCAAGTTGGCTCCATTTAGGTTGGCTTGCTGTAAGTTAGCTCCAATTAAACCAGTCTCGTACATTTTGGCTTTATCAAGCTTACAGTATTGCAGGTTGGCAAGATACAGTTTTGCTCCGGTTAAATTAGCTGCTTTGAGGTTAGCCCCCATCAAATTAGCTTTGTAAAGGTTAGCGCCAACTAAGTTAGCTCCACGTAATGAAGCTCCACGCATATCAGCATCTCGGAGATTCGCGCCATAGAATAAACCTTTGTTCGCAATTGCACCTGCTAAATTAGCACCTCGGAGGTTTGCTTCTTGCAAGTTGACTTGATAAAGATTGCACTGTGAAAGTTTAGCACCATCAAGGTTAGCACGGTAAAGGTCGGTACCTTGTAAACAAGCTCCACGCAAATCGGAGTTGCTTAAATCCGCTCGTTGCAAGCTGGCATTGCTAAAGTCTACTCCCCGAAGTTGGGCATTCCTTAAATCAATCTTTTTACCTTCAGGATCTTGACTTGTATCGCGTCTACCAATAACGGCGATCGCTGCTTGAATGTCTGTAGGAACTTTGATTGCCTGTTGGGTGCTTGCCTCAGATTCTGGGGTAATGCCATTTTCTCTTACAAAAGCTGTAAGAATTTCCATAATTGTCCAATACTCTTGGGTAGAGTCTTGAGCAACTCTTTCCAAGCAATAAACAGCCCCGGTGCGAGTCGCAACACTATCGTGCCCAAGCTGGCTAATTGCAGTCATAAAGCGCTCGGCTAACAGCTTTTGCCGATCTAATTCTATATTTTTTTGATTTATCTGATTATCTTTACAAGCACTTAACAGGGTTTTTTCTAATAAATCAGCACGCTTGGCTCCATAATAAGCATTGATAATTATTGCCAATCCGAGAAACAATCCGCCAGAAGTCATTAAGCCTTGACTTTTGTATTCAATTCTTTCTTCATTTGACAATCCTTCTATTTTTGAAATCGCTGTGAAAATAAGAATTGGTGAAACAGAAAAAAATATCGTTATTCCTATTAACCAATTCGTTAGAGCGTCTGTGTTTTTAGCAGACATAGAATTAGTATTCCTCACAACACAGAATTCTTACCGAAATGATTGGGATTAAAGAGTATACCATTTGTCCGAAAAATGCAATATCTGTCCAAAGTTGCTGTTGAAATCCTTGCCGTTGTTAGACAGCTTACAGATTGTCTCTAATATAAGCCCAAGTGATATTCTCTGGCACGGTAAAATTACGTAGATAACCTTTAGACGATGATGCCCAAATATCGTCTTTTTATCGCAAAATTGAATATTATGATTTTAATTTTGAGCTTACTGAGTAGCCTTATTACCGTCAAAATCAGCTTCTCTCAAATTCGCTCCATCCAAGTTAGCACCGTTGAGGTTTGCCCCCTGCAATTTCGCTAAAAACAAGTTAGCACCACGCAAATCGGCATAGGTAAGATTTGTACCATTTAGATTTGCTGCACTTAATATAGCACCAGATAAGTTAGCCCGACTAAGATTAGCACCACAAAAATTTGTTGCACTCAATACTGCACCATTTAGATTAGCATTTTCTAAATTCGCGTCAATTAGGCTTGCTCGGTAAAGAATTGACTGTTGTAAATTAATTTTTTTTAAGCAAGCGCCATGAAGATTTGCGCCTCTAATATCGGTATAGCTTAAGTCAATCTTATCTCTACGCAAGTATTCATCTATATCCGGATTAGTTATGATTTTTAAAGCAGCTTGAATATCAATATTAATTTCGCTTATGGGATTAAGTTCGGAATCGCTTAATATTTTTAACGATCTATTATTTTTTATAAAAACTATCAAAATTTGAATAATATTATCGTACAAGAAGGGATATTGATTACCTATTTGTTTTAGATCGCCGATCGCAATTAACCTGTTTTCTATCTGAGGTTGACTTATTTTTTCTATAACTAATTCTAAGCGGTTTTTAATAATTTTATTATCGGAGGCTTTCATTATTAATATTAAGTAAGTATATAATCTCAAAGTTTTCGTAGCAAGTTTAGCTTTTTATCGTGTTTTTCAAACTACATAATATATATAGTTAGTTTTCATTTACTAGAATAAACGTTCTTATGTTTATATTGATGTATTGTCTTATGCATTCCGTTTATTCTTCGCAATTTAAATTTGGCAAAGAGAGGGGAGAGGGGGTGATGGGGTGATGGGGTGATGGGGTGATGGGGAGATGGGGGAGATGGGGGAGATGGGGAGATGGGGAGATGGGGGAGATGGGGGAGATGAGGAGATAGAGAGATGGGGGTAGTTAAATAGCGAGCAAGATGCATGTCCTGGCGGACACGCTGCGCTAACGCACTACTATTAACTCCCTACTCCCAACTCATAACTCCCAACTCCCAACTCATAACTCCCAACTCCCAACTCATAACTCCCAACTCATAACTCCCTACTTTCTACTCCCTACTCCCTCCTAACAACTAAACTTGATAATATGCAGCAAAATATACAGCCCTTTATAAAAAACCTCGTGTTAGTTGGTGGCGGACATTCTCATGCAATCGCACTAAAAATGCTTGGTATGAATGCTTTACCGGGCGTGAGGATAACTTTAATTACTGATTCTAGCGATACTCCTTATTCGGGGATGTTACCCGGACACGTTGCCGGATTTTATACTCATGAGGAATGCCATATCGATTTGTGGAGGTTGGCGAATTTTGCGATCGCACAACTATATATAGATTATGTAACTGGTATTGATTTGGAAAATAATCGAGTTATTTGTGCAAATCGTCCTGATGTCAGTTTTGATTTATTATCGATTGATATAGGCTCTACTCCTGCAACTATTTCTGTACCGGGTGCGACAAAATACGCAATTCCAGCGAAACCTGTAGGGAAGTTGCTGCAAAGTTGGTATGAGTTAGTTGAAAAAATTGAAGAAAATCCCCAAAAAGCTATAAATATCGGAATTGTTGGTGGTGGTGCTGGGGGTGTCGAGTTGGCGCTGTCAATGCAGGGGAATTTGCAGCAATATGATGCCAACTTATGTTTTCATTTATTTGCACGAGACGATCGATTAATGCCCCATCATCATGTTTTGGCGGGGAATTGGTTGCGAAGGATTTTAATTCAGCGTGGCGTTAAGTTGCATTTGGGTGAGACAGTATGCAAAGTTGCACGGGAAGAAGATATACAAGCATTTAATGTTATATGCGAATCTGGGTTGAAGATAGATTGCGATCGCATATTTTGGGTAACGCAAGCATCTGCACCAAAATGGCTCCAATCAACGGGAATCACAACGGATGAGCGGGGGTTTATTTTAGTCAACGATAATTTGCAGTCGCTATCGCATCCGCAAGTGTTTGCTGCTGGGGATATTGCGACGATCGTAAATCATCCTCGTGCAAAAGCGGGAGTATTTGCGGTGCGTCAGGGAAAACCGTTATTTGAAAATTTACGCCGCAGCTTATTAGGAAAAACTCTCAAAAAGTATGTGCCGCAAAAAGATTATTTGAATTTAATCGGTACTGGAAATGGAATGGCGATCGCAACTCGCGGATCTTTGACTTTACCACCCAGTAAACTATTGTGGCATTGGAAGGATTCTATTGACAGGAAGTTTATGGAGCGTTTTCGGGATTTACCGGAAATGGGGAATAGGGGATGGGGGGATAGGGAGATGGGGAGAAAATTATTAACTCCTAACTCCTCACTCCCGTACAGACGTAGCAGTGCTACGTCTCTACATTCGATGTATTGCTCTGGATGTGGTTCTAAAGTTGGTGGTAATGTTTTATCAAAGGTTTTAAATCGTATTCAAGAATCACAACCTGTTACAGAAGGGGAAGATATTATTATTGGTTTGGATTTACCAGATGATGCTGCTGTGGTGAAGGTACCCACGGGAAAGGTGATGGTACAATCGATTGATTATTTTACTAGTTTAATTAATGACCCCTACATTTTTGCACAAATCGCTGTCAATCATTGTTTGAGCGATATTTTCGCGATGGGTGCAACTCCAACTAGTGCTTTGGCTTTGGCTACTATTCCTTATGGTACACCTTCCACGGTTGAGGAAACTTTATTTCAATTATTATCGGGTGCGGTTAAACAGTTAAATCAAGCACGAGTATCTTTAATTGGGGGACATACTATTGAAGGAGATAAGTTAGCGTTTGGCTTGTCGTGTAACGGTTTAGCCACTGAAAATCAACTTTTACGTAAAAGCGGAATGTTAGCTGATGACGTTTTAATTTTAACTAAGGCTTTGGGTACGGGAACCTTATTTGCTGGTGAAATGCGCCGTCAAGTTAAAGCAAGTTGGATCGATAATGCTGTAAAATCAATGTTGCGATCGAATCAAGCTGCTACTAAATGTTTTCTGGAATATGGTGCAACTGCTTGTACTGATATTACCGGCTTTGGTTTAATTGGGCATTTATCGGAAATGGTAAAGGCTTCTTTAATTGGGGTGGAATTACAGTTATCTAAAATTCCGATTTTGGATGGTGCGAGGGAAACTGTAGAAAAGGGAATTTTTAGTTCGCTTTATCCGCAAAATTTGCAAGCTTCGAGCTATATTACTAATTCACGAGAATTTGAATGTGATAGTAATTATCCCTTATTATTCGATCCGCAAACTTCGGGTGGTTTATTAGCTGCGGTTTCTAGTGAAAAAGCTGATGGTTGTGTGAAGAGGTTGAAGGAGTTAGGTTATGAAGAAGCTGAGATTATTGGTAAGGTTGGAGCAGGAGATGGAATACGATTAATTTAATTCACATGAATAACCAATGTAGAGACGGCGTGCACAGTGCAACGTCTCCCGTATTATGATTCGCACACACAGAATAGTAAAGTAATTTAAGTTTAAACGCAGAGTATCGCGGAGGTAAGCGCAGAGTATCGCTGAGGTTAAGGATTAATGCAACTCTTGTTTTAACAACTTGCGTTTGCGATCGATTCCCCAACGATAACCACCAAGACTACCATCATTTCTAACTACGCGGTGACAAGGTACAATCAAAGCTGTAGGATTAGCACCGCAAGCGTTACCAACTGCACGAACTGAAGACGCTTTGTTAATTTGATTTGCAATATCTTTATAAGTAGAAGTTTTACCGTAGGGAATTTTTTGCAGTGCTTGCCAAACTTGTTTTTGAAAAGCTGTTCCCTTTACATCTAAAGGTAAATCGAGATGCGGTTGTTTTCCATCGATGAAGTTGAGAATTGCTTTTATCCAATTTTGATGAATTTTGCTATCAAAGATTAATTGCGCTTGATGAAATTGTTTATATAAAATGCTTTCTAATTCTTCTTTTGTATCTCCCAATTTGACGCTACATATTCCTTTTTCAGCTATAGCTACTAATAAGTAATCCATTGAGCAGGGAACAATAGTGTAATTTACAAGCATATTTTTACAGTTATTTTGGCTGCGTTAATTTATTTTTTCAGATAATTTTCTGAATTTGTAGGGTGTGTTGTGACTTTAGTCTAACGCACCAAGGTTTTGATATACTTTTAGCGTGTAAAAAAATTAATCTATTAGTTAATTGATTTTAAATTTATTGAAATAGTTCTAATCAAGTCGAGTTTTTGATTACTACAATTACTTTTTTTCACGATGATTATTTATAAAAAACCGCAGAGACGCTGAGAGCGCAGAGGTAAGAGATAAAGAGAAATATTTTTTTATAGAGGGAAAAGATAGTAAAAGTTATAATTAATTACTTTAAGATTAAGATTAATTCTATGAATAAAATCGCTTCAATATTGCATCACAACAAAAATGAAATATGTTTTAAAGTTGATGATGTGGAGGTTTTTAAAAACCTTTTACCGTTACAAAGTTGTTTCAAACAGTTAGAAGAAAGATTGGATTCGAGTTTAATTGCTTTTAGTCACGGTGAAGATTTTCAAGTTGTCGAGCAGTTTAACAAAAATCCTGTTGAAACTACGCTTCATTTACATTCCCTTGTAAATGCCGTTCATCAAGCGTTTAGCGAGCATCGTCCTTTATTGCTGACTCCCGATGCTATCTGGATGGCGATCGCACAGGGTTTTGCTCAACATATCAATAATAATGCACAACGGTTACGTTATCAATTCGTCGATGGTTCGAGTAAAACAGAATTAAAAGTTGTTCTGGAAAACCTTACAAATAATCGAGATTGGCAGCAAGCTGTGGAATTATGGTCAAAGAAGATTAGCGAAAACGTTAAATCCGATCTTGCTCAATTAATGATATGCGATTTTAGTACAACTACTCCAATTATTCGTACAGCCAGCCAAGTTGTAATGATGGATGCTTTGAAACAGTATTTTGATTATGCGTTATATGCGGTTTGCGGTATCCCTTGGATAACTGTACAAGGAAGCGTTGCCGATTGGTGGAAAATTCGCGATCGCGTTGAAGCAATAAGTAAATACGATTTGGATTGGTGGACAAAAAGATTACTACCAATTTGTAACGGTATTATTGAAACCGTTGCTGGTAAACCGAATTTGGAGTTTTGGCAGCACATCTGTAAACCCCAAGGAATATATGGGGGAGAAGTCATTACTGGGTGGTTAGCGGATTTGTTTCCTTATTTAAAAGATGATATTACAAATTCTCCCACGATGAAAAACCCGATTTTAGAAACACCTCGCGAAAATTTGACGATTGATAACGGAATTCCACCCCGAATGTTTCCTAATGGAATTTCTCAAGCTTCATTTTCGTTAAATACTCCTCAAGGAGAATCACAATTAAAATTAATAGCGGGTTTTATCGGAGTTGCTCAAAATCAACAAAATGGTTGTCTTCATCCCGAAATTGGTTGGGGAATTAGAAAGCAAGATAATTTTGAAAGAATATTAGATCGATTAGAAAAGGAACATCAACTTAATTTACCTATAGATTGGCTAATTCAGGAAAATCTTTTTATTGAAGTACCCGCTGAGTTAATTCAACTTTTAGAAAAATTTGATGGTGGTACTTTATTTGCTGATACAGAACATCCTTGGAATATAAAACCTTTTAAAGATTATACAGGTTGTAAAATTGCAGAAAATCATACATCCTTCACCAGTTTTATAAAACTTAAAGATAATCGCTGTATTGCTTTTGGAAGCGTCAGAAGAAAAATTGGTCATTGGAGCGATCGAGACTATCAAACTTGGAAAGAATTGTGGATTGTTGTCGGTACTGTTTTAGTTGAAGATACAAACAAAATATTTGAAAATAAAACTTGGATATTACAACCGGAAGAAACCAAAGTTATCGCAAAAGGGATTCCGCAATTGTTTGAAAGAATCATCCAAGCAGAAGGAAAATATTATTTTGATGCTGAGGATTTTATTCCCGATGAATCGCTGGTTGAATTAAATATCTAGGTTCTACGTGCCGACTTTAGTCCTTTTCATGCTATAAGCATACAGCACAATACCAAAAAAATAATTATCTGATTAGAAAAGATAGCGCGATCGCAATATACAAATTAAAATCCCATCCCCACTGCTAAACTAAAAAAAACAGCTTTCTTGAGATGACTATTAGTGCAGCAGTTACCGATAAAATCAAAACTTTAAATGACCTTCAAACTCGCTGTAATCTATATCAAGCTCTATACGATCGCTTTTTCACGGAATGGTTAGACAACTTACCTCAACTCAACCAAACGGAAAAAGGCGGAGTTGCACGCATCAAACAGCTTTACGATTGCGATCGCATTAACGGTTTACTTAAATAGGTACGACACATCCCGGACTTTTTCTTTGTTTTCCCATCGTCACGAATTGGGTGAAGTGTTGCAGATTTTGAAGCGGTTAAGTGAAGTTGTAAAAAGCTGATTTACTTTAACTGAAATTCCGTTGAATCGGGTTTATTATCGTAGCTGTTGCAAGCAGCTTTCACTTCGTCGATATGTCTGTAACTCCATTCACCAAAAATAGCCAAAGGTTCAACTAATGATTCACCTAAAGGAGTCAATAAATAATCAACTTTAGGTGGTACAACCGGATAAACTTTACGCTCAACTAATCCACATCGTTCTAAATTACGCAAATTTTGGATTAGCATTTTGGGAGATACACCTTTAATTTGCTGCTTTAATTCACCATAACGTTTCGTACCTTGCGTTAATGCATAAATAATCAAAATCGTCCATTTATTGGCAATTTTCTCAAGTGCTTGATGTCCTTCACAGCTTTCATCAAAGATGTCTATCTGAGCAATACGTCCGAGAGCAGCTTGTGCTGTATAACTATTTTCTGATGCTTTAAATTTTTCCAAGTTTTATTAAAACTCAATTCTAACCAAATGGTAAGTATATCACTTTCAAGTAAATACTTCCACGATCAAAAATTTCAGCGTTAACTAGTTAAATAGCAATCACAAATCGGAACATACTATGAAAGCTCAAGTAATTGAACAATTTGGAAAAACAACAGAATTTAAGATTGTAAATTTACCAGTACCATCCGTTATTCCCAATCATGTGTTAATTCGAGTGTTAGCAACTAGCGTTAACCCAGTTGATTATAAAATTCGTAGTGGTGCGGACATCGCTCCTAATTTTCCTGCGGTTTTACATGGGGATGTTGCGGGAGTCATTGAAAAAGTAGGTGAAGGTGTAAATAACTTTCAACCCGGTGATGAGGTTTATGGTTGTGCCGGTGGTGTAAAAGGTATGGGAGGTGCGATCGCAGAATATATGTTGGCTGATACTGCATTAATTGCAAGAAAACCCAAATCCCTTAGTATGCGAGAAGCTGCTGCTTTACCTTTAGTCTCAATTACAGCTTGGTCTGGATTAATTGAAAGGGCTAAAATTCGTAGCGGACAAACTGTTTTAATCTACGGAGGTACGGGTGGTGTTGGACATATAGCCGTACAATTGGCAAAATCTTGTGGTGCAAAGGTTTATGCAACGGTTTCCAATTCAGAAAAAGCTCAAATAGCTCGTCAATTGGGTGCTGATGAAGTGATTAATTATCGTCAACAATCTGTAGAAAGTTTTGTCAACGAACATACCGATGGAAAAGGATTTGATATTGTTTTTGATACAGTAGGTAATGACAATTTACAAAATGCCTTCCAAGCAGCGGCTTTAAATGGAATTGTTGTTTCTATCGTGTCTCTTTCAACTCAAGATTTAACTCTCCTCCATGCCAAAGGTTTATCGCTGCACTTGGTATTTATGTTAATTCCCATGCTGCACAATATTGGTAGAAATCAACACGGCAAAATTTTAACTCAATTAGCTCAACTAGTAGATCGAGGTCAAATTCGTCCTTTATTAGACTCAAAATTATTTGATTTCTCTGAAGTCGCAGCAGCACACGATCGTGCTGAATCCGGACAAGCGATCGGTAAAGTAACTTTGGATTTTGGATAAGCCATCAAAACCGCCTTGGAATTAATTCCAAGGAACCCAAGCCAAAGTCTACTGAAGTAGACTCGAATTGTTTGCTTTTTCTTACCAATTACCAATTACTTCCTTAAAATCCTCAATCTCTCCTTAATAAAATAAACCTCCGTTTTATCCCCTAAACTATCTTGCCGATCGCTTCTTGTATTCAGCAAGATATGAGCAGGATTAATTTTGGGTAAGAGAGTGAAATCTTCTAAGTTAATTCAAAAATTCCAATTGTCGTTTTCAAATAACCTTATTTGCAGCAATTTTTACAAGTACTATTGATATAATATCGGGTTTTTCTCAATATAAATACGGTTTTTTTGTTTTCAACGTAAAATCCGATGCTTTAATTATTAGTGTATCTAAAAAAATTAATCTCTATTTTAAAACAAAATAATTCACTACAATTTTGACCAACACAAGTTCGTTCAATATCAGTTTTTTCTCAGTTAAAATACGGATTCAATCTTTTTAAAGTGATTTTAAATACTCTGATTACCGAGAGAAAGCCATGAATCTACATATGAACATCAAAAAAGTTCAGTATTTGGCAATAACAATTAACAGAAGTACATTTAACTTAAAAAAATAGCAGATCGTAATGAGAATGGTGTCATTAAAACCACGAAATTACGTTGTTTCAGAGATGTTATCTAAGTCACTTTTTATGTAAATTTTTTTTTGTGTATAATCTGTTTGGACGTATATTGTTTTTTGCTCCAAATTTAAAAAAGCAAATTGATTTATAAAATAATTTAATAAATATTAAGTAAGAAAGATTCATTTTCCAGATATTTAGGAATGTGATTTTGAGCAACATATTGAACGGTATTTGAAAGCCATTCAGGTTCATTTGATGCCATAATCGAAAATCCTTCTGTTATTTGTAAGTATAAGATAGGTAAATTAGCAATAGTTTGATAACCTGCGAAAAAAGAGGTTCTTATTTCAGGATGTAAATGGTCAAGAGATTGAGCAATATCGTAAAGGTAATATGCTTGAAAATACTAAACGGCTAACAGCTAGACTTTGACCTCAGCGTAACTTTGCGCTTACCTCCGCGTTCCTCTGCGTTTTAAAGTTAACTTCCTTTCTCGTTTTAATATACCAATGCGAACTAGTTAACATAAATCTTCCCCTTAGAGATGTAAACTACTTTTACGAAGGTTGATAAAGGTAGTGGGATTTTGGAGAAATTATTAAAAGTATCGAGAATCATTGATGCCTTGAACGAAATCATCGGTAAAATTACCAGTTGGCTAGTATTAGTTATGGTGGTTATCGGCGGATGGAACGTTATCGGCAGATATCTAGGACGTTTAACTGGCAACTCATTGAGTTCCAATGCTTATATTGAAGCTCAATGGTATATTTTTAGCATAATATTTTTCTTCGCTGCGGCTTACGCTCTCAAGCATGACGAACACGTGCGGGTTGACGTATTCTACAGTAAATGGAATCCCCGTCGCAGGGCACTTGTAGAAATTGTAGGTACAATATTCTTCTTAATTCCATTTTGTATTTTAGTCATATTCTATTCATGGGAAACCATCGTTAATTCCTGGTCAATTTTAGAAGGTTCTTCAGATCCAGATGGTTTACCCAGATATCCGATCAAAACTACGATAATTATCTCTTTTGCCTTGTTGATATTGCAGGGAATTTCTCAAATTATCAAAAACTTCGCTATTTTAAAAGGTTATATTCAGCCCCAGGAGGAAAGCCGTGATTATTGATTGGCTCGGACCATTAATGTTTGTCGGTACTTTGGTGTTACTATCGCTGGGGTATCCGGTGGCGTTTTCCCTGGGTGGAGTTGCGATCGTATTTGCTTTAATAGGAACTGCATTGGGGGTTTTCGATCTGCAATTGTTCGGCTTGATGCCGTTGCGGATTTTTAAAATCATGTCGAACTATACCCTGTTAGCTATTCCCTACTTTATCTTTATCGGATCGATGCTGGAAAAAACGGGTATCGCCGAACGACTTTTGGAAACGATGGGGATTCTATTCGGACGTTTGCGGGGTGGTTTGGCTTTAGCGGTGGTGATAGTTGGCGCTTTATTGGCAGCGACTACGGGAGTTGTAGCGGCGACGGTAGTTGCAATGGGTTTGATATCTTTACCAATTATGTTGCGCTACGGTTACGATAAAAAGTTAGCAACCGGAGTCATCGCCGCATCGGGAACTTTGGGACAGATAATTCCTCCTTCTGTGGTGTTGATAGTACTTGCGGATCAATTAGAAATACCCGTGGGAGATTTATTTATCGGTTCGATAATTCCCGGTTTGATGATGGCGGGTGCTTTTGCTTTATACGTCTTGATAGTGGCGTTTTTGAAACCCGAAATTGCTCCACCATTACCCCCTGAAGTTAGAAATATTGGCGTATTGAATTTAATCGCAAAGGTATTTCAGGTGATGTTACCGCCTTTGATATTAATATTATTAGTGTTGGGAAGCATCTTTTTTGGTATTGCAACACCCACCGAAGCGGGAGCGGTAGGCTGTATAGCAACGATAATACTTGCTGCTGCATACGGCAAATTTACTTTAACAACCTTGAGTCAAGTTTGTGACGCTACCATGCGAATTACCAGCATGGTGATATTTATATTATTTGGTTCAACCGCCTTTAGTTTGGTGTTTATTGGACTTAACGGCAACGAATTGATGACGGATATTCTAAGTAATATACCCGGTGGAGAAGTAGGATTTTTAATAGTAAGTATGACAGTAGTGTTGCTGTTAGGCTTCTTTATCGACTTCTTCGAGATTGCCTTTATTGTCGTACCGTTATTTGTACCAGCAGCGCAAAAATTGGGAATTGATTTAGTTTGGTATGGCGTTGTTTTAGGAGCAAATTTACAAACCTCCTTTTTAACACCTCCCTTTGGTTTCGCCTTATTTTATTTACGCAGTGTCGCACCAAAAGAAGTGAGTACGACAGATATTTATAAGGGTGTGATTCCGTTTATTTTGATTCAGTTATTTGTATTGGGATTGATTATTTTATTTCCGGGGATTGTGAGTTATTTGCCTTCATTAATGAAGCCAGTTTGAGTATGGGGTATAGGGCATTGGGCATTGGATGTAAAATTAGGTTCGTAGTAAGTGCTGTCTTCGCTCATATTTTGTGTTTTGAATTTTATTTTGAATATGATATTAGGTTCGTAGTAAGTGCTTTAGCACCTCATTTTTTGTGTTTTGAATTTTAGGAAAAATGAGTGTGAATCATTACCCGCTTGGGGTTGCAAACCCCAATCGAATAACATAAGTCCATTAAAATGGACTGAGGAGATAATGTATAAGTTAATGATTTATTTTAGTTGCTCCAGTCTTTATACTTATTTAAACCGCCGTATTTTGAGAATCCATGCTACAAATTTCTAGAAACATAATTATTCCCGATCGCGAAATCGAAATTAGTGCAATTCGTTCTCAAGGTGCTGGCGGACAAAATGTGAATAAGGTTGCGACGGCTATTCATTTACGTTTTGATATTAATGCTTCCTCGCTACCGGATTATTATAAAGAACGACTTTTGAAATTAAATGATAATCGGATTACTCAAGATGGAATAATTGTAATTAAAGCCCAAGAATATAGAAGCCAGTTGAAAAATAGAGAAGATGCGATCGCCAGGTTAAAACAACTTATTAAAAGTGCGGTTGTAATTAAGAAGAAACGTAGAGCAACCAAACCTACAAAAAGTTCGCAAAAAAGGCGCGTTGATTCTAAAAGAAAGCGGAGTCAGGTTAAAAATAATCGGAAGAAGGTTAGTGATGAGTAGTAGTTGGGTTGAGGTTTATGTTACCCTTTTAAATCTAATATCAACTATATTGAAAAAGTATTAAACTGCTTATTTTATGGATATTACAGCTACCTTAAACGAAATAGCCGCTTTAAAAGTTGAAGATAGAATTCGTCTTGTACAAGCAATCTCTAACTCACACAAGGAACAAGCATATCCCGAACTCACAGACGAACAAAAACAAGAACTCGATCGTCGAATTGCCGAAAGTGACGCGAATTCCGATAATGTAATGACATGGCTTCTTGTTAGAGATTCTATCCGAAATACTTAATTTTAGATAAAATTACTTGAAAATTGAATTATTAGTTTTACTTGTCATAATGATGTTGGGTTTCTCACCGTATTGCTTCGCAACGTTTACGCTAACAACACAACCTACGGACTTACGCTACGGAGATTTGTCATTGCAACCGGAGACAGGTTGAGGATGAGTAGTAGTTTTGTTGACATCCTCAAAGGGTGAGAAGCACCCCAAAACCTTACTAAGCAAAAGGTTTTGAAGTAGAATAGGACTTAATTTCTTTTTCTCAATTCTTCGGTTAATTGTTCGTTATCATCCCTCCCTACTACAACACCGGGTTTTTTTCTAATTATTGACAGGTAATGTTGAAAAGCTTCCTCATCTTGGGGATGTGTTTTAACATATTCCCGCAAGTCTGCTTCACTTAGTTCTTTATAGTTTGGTTCACTCATCTGATAATTCGTTCTCCAGTATCTAGAATTTCTATTTGTATTGTTTCTCCAACTAAAACCACAATGCGTTTTGTTCTGGTATCAAATCTAGTTAATTCAATTGTTTTTAAGAGGTTACTAACTTGGATGCACATTACATAAAACGAGAATACTTGCTCGGATGTTGGTTCCACTGGGTAAATCTAATTAAGATAGTCCTATTATAGAAAAGTACTAAGTTGCTTGCTCTGTGGATATCATAGCTACCTTAAAGGAAATAGTCACTTTAAAAGTTGAAGATAGAATTCGTCTGGTTCAAGCAATCTGAGATAGTATTGCAGCATAACAAGCACATTCCGAACTTACGGAAGAAGAAAAACAAGAACTTCATAATTGAATGAATTGCTGAAAGTGACGCGAATTCCGATAATATTATGACGTGGGAAGAAATAAAAGATTCTATCCGTAGAAGATGAATTACGAAGACGGTATTTCGTCCGCAACTTACTTGAAATATTGTAGGTTGGGTTAAAGGTAAAAAAATTCATAATGATTAGCTAAAAATTGAAATACACCTTTAACCCAACATCGACATTTTGTTTTTTTAGGAGAGGGTTATGTTGGGTTTCTCTTCGTTCAACCCAACCTACGGACTTTATTCTATTTTTATTTATATGATTCTAAGTTTTGAAAAAAATCATTATGAAAATACAGCAAGGCTAATACCTCTTTCTCCTCTGTAATAATTGGTGGATAATTCATAAAACCGTCGATAGTTTTAGTTTTTTTGAGTCGAGTTACATTATTATCATATTTTTCTTTAAGCGGATAAATAACTTGTGCTAATTCTTGTAAATCAAAAATATAATTATGTTTTTTAGCAATATTCAGAATAAGCTTGGGTTCAGTTATGCTTCTCACCTCTAATTGCAAGGGCTTTTGTATACAGACCTGACGAAGAAATTCAACAACTGCTGATAATGTTTGAGTCATATTTTTTAATAAAAGTGAAATAATAAGCTACTAAAACTATATCTATAACTCTGAAAAAGTATATGTGTAAAAACCGAACATAAATAGTTTATTTTTTATAGCTAATTAGATTATTTTACCACTTTTTTACATAAGGATATTAATGTCTTATTGGTATCTAATAAAATACTGAATATAATGGTGTAACAATAATTTTTTTTTAATTTAAATGGATATTCAACATCCTGATTTTGACTCCTTTGCACAAGAAGCTCAAAATGAAAATACTTCAGAAAAACGCCTTAAAGAACTTGCTTATTTAAATGTAAACTTAGCACGTTTAGTTGCCAATAATCCAGCGGCTCCTTCAGAGCTATTGCAACAATTATTCTACAGAAGGCATCGTGGTAGGCTCTATGATATCAAAACTTCTAACAATGTTCTCAGTAATCCTAATGCTCCTGTAAAAATACTTATTACATTTGCCAATCAATATGAAAGGTTTGAAGAAGAAGCGAAAAATCATAACACTTCTGAAGAACGTTTAAGAGAAATTGCTGCTTCAAATACATATCTGGCAGAGATAGTAGCTAGTAATCCTGCGACTCCTGGGAAGTTGTTGCAAGAGCTGTCGCAGCAGAGTATAGATTTAGCACAAATAGTAGCTAGGAACCCGATGACTCCAGCGGAAATCTTACGGCAAATGGCATCGAAACGCAAGGATAGTACCATCCGCAAAAACATAACTGCTAATTCTAACACTCCAATTGATATATTGTTAAAATTGGCAGAAAAATATCCAGGAGAATTGCTTAACAATGGTGCTTGGTCTTTACTTTTATTTGAGAATCCGAATTTGCTAAATCAAATACCTAATAAAACTTTAATTAGTTTGCTCAATTATGATTTAGAACAATATTATATAGAAAGTACAGAAGATAGAAAAATATTGATTCCTGTAACTTGGCTTGAACAATTACTAAATAGTAAAAGCTATCTAATTCGTTATTGTATTGCTAGACATCCTAAAACATCAGTTAATTTATTAGAAAAATTAGTAGAGGATAATCATAAGTCAGTTCGTGCAGGAGTTGCTTGTAACCCTAATACACCTGCTTATATATCAGAACAATTAGTAGAAGATAATTACAAGTCAGTTCGTACAGTAGTTGCCCGTAACCCTAATACACCTGCTTATATATTAGAAAAATTAGTAGAGGATGAAGATTATTATATTCGTTCTTATGTTGCGAAGCATCCAAAAGCTAATACTCATTTATTAGAGAAATTAGCATTAGATAGCAATTTCTCCGTTCGTCGTGAAGTAGCCATCAATCCTAAGACTCCTATAAACACTTTAGTCCACTTGGCAAAAGATGAATTTGTTATATATAGCGTTGTGGAAAATCCAAGTATTTCTGTATATCTTTTAGAGCATCTTGCATTCTCAAAACCAATAATCTCACCATACAGTTTGCATAAAGCTATTGCTAGAAACATTAATACACCTTCTCACCTTCTTGAAAAATTTGCATTAACAGCTCTTAAAAATTTAGACATACCGGATGGCATAGATTTTCTTATAACCATTTCTTATAACCCAAACACTCCCACATATATATTAGAAAAATTTGCTGAAAATGAGGTTTCCTTAATACGTGAGGTTGCTGTTCGTAGTCCTTATACATCAATAAAAATTTTAGAAAAATTAGCAGATGATGACGATGTAGAAGTAATAAGAGGTATTGCTTATAACCCGAAAACACCTGCATTTTTGTTAGATAAATTAGTATACCCTTCGAGACTATGGGGAATTAGAAGGGCTATTGAAAACCATCCTAATAATCCTAGCAATGCTGTAAAATAGTCATCATCGAATATATTATTATCTATAATAGATGATAGATAAATAAAAATAGATTTTCTCAAATAAGCTATTATTTGGGGATTTTTGACTATATAAGATTATCGATTTACTTTTCTTCATTTTCACCTCCACGTTCTTCACACTCAGCAATAATATTCCTAATGTCATCTGCTGCAATATCAGCTTGTTCGGATTTGGTATAAATAGTAAGCAAAATTATACCCGTCGCTGTTTTTACATAGTAAATGAGACGATAGCCACCACTTTTACCTTTTTGAATATCGCTATTTTTGACTCGCAGCTTAAAAACTTCATAACCAATTCCAGAAATCCGGTTTCCAGGTAATTCCCCTCCTTCAAGTTGTTCGATTACGGGTTGCACATCGTTGCGAATGCTGCGATATCTTTTAGCCAAAGTACGTAAATTCCGCTTGAACGTTAGTGCAGCTTCAACTTGAATAACTTCCTGCTCAGACATCCTCAATCCCATCCCAAATCTGAGAAGCAGGAATAGTTTGTCCGCTTTGAGCTTCATGCCAAGCTTGACGAAAATCTTCTTTAATTACTTCTTTAGATGTATCATTTTCATCAATTTCAGCCGCTTCCCAAATCAATACAATTACTTCAACTCGACTATTTTTATCTGTAGTTATGGGATTATCTAAAGTAAGTTGTCCATCTTCGTCAATGGTTCCCATCGTTTTAATAGCTTTCATTAGTTCTTTAAATAGTGACCTAGAAAATACTTTTATATTATCCTTATGAACATCCATCCCGGTGAAATATTACAGCTAGAATTTCTCGAACCAATGAACATTACTCCTTACCGCTTGAGTAAAGATATAGGTGTAACTCAAACAAGAATCGGTGAAATTCTATCTGGTAAACGCAGCATTACAGCGGATACAGCTTTGCGTTTATGCCGTTATTTCGGTAACAGCGCTCAATTTTGGCTTAATTTACAGACACAATACGATTTACGTGAAGCTATTGATGAAAATGCTCAAGTTTACAATCAAATATCATTAGTTGAGTTTCTTTACCAATTATGAACATAACTCCTTAACGTTTGAATTTCTAATCCACAATATTTTTCATCTTCCGTCTTCGCTTCCGCTTTGCAATAAACTTAAAAATACGACGAACCCCGTAAATTAGTAGAAAAATAACCAGCAGCGTTGATAAAATAGGTAAAGCGATCGCCAAAATCGAAATAACTATAGAAGAAATCGCTTCGACAAACCCAACAATTGGTCCTCCCATACCAGCCGTTGTCACAGATGCACCTAACCTTGTAATAGATGTTCCTAATTCCACGGTTTCGGCAGTAGCTCCCCCAGCAATAACCGTCAAAATCCATAAAAAAGTTGGATCGAAATCTCCAGCCATTGATAAAGTTGATGCAGTAATAAACATTCCTACTATCGGAGCAAGACCTATTTCGATAGAATCAAGAAAATTACTCACCCAAGGAATAAAGTAAGCAAGTACTTCAATAGTTGCTGCAATACTCAGAGTAGTAATTGCGTTTTGAGTCGCCAACCATTGCCAATCAGAAGATAACTGGAGCATTCCTCCGTGGGCAGCAATACTAAGCGCTAAAGGTGGAATAAACACTCGAAACCCACAAGCAGCGCTCAAACCAATACCCAAACATAATGCCGCAATAATATTCATGCAGTCGAACCAATATTTTTATGTCTTGTAATAATTCAACCGAGAAAGTAAATGCAGTTGAATCATCTCATTTTTAACGCAAATTTTGGCAGATATTGTAAATTAAGTGGTTAATAGCATAAGTGCATCAAAACTTACATTTTGCACTAGTTACGATAAACGCCTTGGAATAAATTCCCAGGAACCCACAACGAAGTCTGATAAATCAGACTGGGCAAAATTTTTAGTGCGTTTTTAGCGAAATCGAAATTAGTGCAATTCGCTCTCAGGGTGCTGGCGGACAAAATGTGAATAAGGTGGCGAGTGCGATTCATTTACGGTTTGATATTAACGCTTCGTCGCTACCGGATTATTATAAAGAGCGGCTTTTGAAGTTAAACGATAATCGGATTACTCAAGATGGAATTATCGTAATTAAAGCGCAAGAATATAGAAGCCAGTTGAAAAATAAAGAAGATGCGATCGCCAGGTTAAAACAAGTTATTAAAAGTGCGGTTGTAATTAAGAAGAAACGTAGAGCTACCAAACCTACAAAAAGTTCGCAAAGAAGGCGTGTTGATTCTAAAAGAAGGCGAAGTCAGGTTAAGTCGAATCGGAAGAAGGTTAGTGATGAATAGATAAGTTGACGTTCATGTTACCCTTTTAAATTCAACTATTTAAAACCAAAGTTCTTCCGTTTTTTGATCGCTTTCATCCAGATTTACTTCTTGTCAGCGCTGGATACGATGCAAACAAAGCCGATTTAATGTCTAAAATTGAACTACATCCGCCGCTTGAATTTTTGCTATTGCTGTACCTTATAAACCTGCAATATGCTGTATTTTTATTTTTGAGTCAACTAAGGTTCAATTCCAGCATCCCGCAAACGTTGTTCTAATTCGGACAATCGCTTCAAAGCAGCTTCTTTCGCTTCCCGCTCTTGATTGGCTTGTTGTTGTGCAGTTTCTTTCGCTTCTCTTTCTTGCACAACTAACTCAGTTCCCCAAAGCAACAAATTACCTGCTTCATCCCACCACCGCAACCAGTAACCCTCGCGGTTTTCTCGGCTTCCCTGCCAAACCCCAATAAATAACTGCATCTCATTCAACCAATAACGGTTATTTTCCGAAGGCGATCGCAAATCATATCCCGATTCATCTAAACGATGTACTTCCAAAGCACCGCTTTCTGGCTCAAAAATAATATAGTTGGGTACTTGCAGAATTTGCTCGTAATAAAACCATTTTCCGGGAGGATAGGTGCGTTTACTAGAATATTCTGTTCCTTGTGTATCCGAAAGAAATTCCATTACCACGACTGGAATCTCACCCTGTAAATAAGGGGTATAGCTCCGCTTAACTTCCTCTCTAGACACGCTGATTTGCGGTACATAAGCCCAATCGGGAGCTTTTACAACAATTTTGCCGTTAACCGTGGTGCAGATGCCGTAATTCGTTGTAACGAGGGCATCAGACGGCAATCTTCCCGCCAATTCTAAACTTTCTGTAAGCACCGCAGCAATAGGCGGTTGATTAAGATTATCTACTAGTTCATCATCTAAAATGAAGTCTTCAGGGAGTAATTCCCAAGTAATATTATAGGGATGAACGGTAGCAATCATAGTAGTTGTTAGTGGTTAGTGGTTAGTTGTTAATCGTTAGTTTTGAGTTATTTAACAATTATCTACCTTTTAATTATTATAGTAATTTCAATTAATTTCCCTAGTGCGTTAGCGCAGCGTGTCTGAAAGACATGCATCTTGCTCGCTAGAAAAACATCTTGCTCGTTAGAAAAAAACATCTTGCTCGCTAGAAAAATACAAATTAAATGCGTGGCATATTAATTAGTTTTCACCAGTTTAATAATTTTCTACCCCCTCTCTCCCCTCTTCCCCCTCTCCCCCCTCTCCCTAAGAAAGCGGTTGAGGACTACTATATTCAGTATCCTCGTCCGATGGTAATGGAATAAACGGACATAAGAATGCTGCGATCGATACTTCAAGTTAATTTTACGATGAGTTGTTCGTTAATCGCTTTTTAATAATCCCCAAACAAGAGTATCAAATAAACCGTTTCGAGTTTTGGTATGTTGTCTCAAACATCCTTCTAACTTAAATCTATTCTTTTTTAAAACCCTCGCTGAAGCGGTATTGAAATCAAGAGTATGAGCGGTAAGTCGAGTTACTTCAAGATAATTAAATGCATACTCAATAAAAACACCCAGCGCATCGCTTACTAAACCCTTTCCTCTATAAGCTGATGCTAACCAATATCCAACTTCGGCTCGATGTGTTTCCCCTATATTCATGTCATCCACACCAACTGAACCAATTAAATAACCTTTAGAGTTGCGAAGTGCGAAAGATATTTCCTTTTGGTTGCGATTCAAAAAATCTATGCGCCGCTGTATCCACCAATCAGCCATAGATTCTGTATACGGGTACGGCAGAAGTGGAATTGTATCTGTGATACTTTTGTCATTGAGATGTTCTAAATAAGCAGCTTTATCATTTGTACGAATACTGCTTAAATAGAAACCATCACGAACGTTGAGTTTCATTGGATTCTAATTTTCATACAACTATAGTTATTAGTTATTAGAAATTATCTCCCCCTACTCCTAACTCCTAACTCCTAACTCCTAACTCTTAACTCCTTAACTCCATACAACCTCAGAACCTTGTCCCCAGAAGCCATCGTACTTAGTAACTCGAACATCTCCTAAAACTTGAGTTTGACAAGATAAACGGCGATCGCTATTCCCAGAATGAGGAGGAAGCCCCAATCTTGTCTTTTCATTCCATTTTGGTTCTGACACTTCTCCAACTACTGCAACAGCACAAGTACCGCAAGTTCCAAGTCCCCTACAATTAATAGTTTTTGAGTTACCGTTATAAACATCAATCCCATGCTCTAGCAAGACTTGACGCAAATTGCTGCCAGATTCACATTCAAAAGTTTTTCCCTGAGCGGTTACTTTAGGCATTGGTAGATTCCCTTTATTTCAAGTTGTCAGCGCTACATCAGCTTATAACAAATCCGGTCGATCGGGTTACTGTTAATCAAATACTGGTAACTAATTGTAATGTCTAAATTCAACAACAAATATTTGTACTTAACCCTAATACTATTTTTTATCGAGGTATTTATTGCTGTTTTTATCGATGACAGCTTTATACGTCCTTTTATCGGCGATGTCTTAGTAGTTATTCTAATTTACTGTTTTGTTAAAACGTTTTGGAATATTAATTCATCGATCGCGGCTTTATCAGTATTTGCATTTGCCTGTACTATCGAAATTCTTCAATATTTTAATTTAGTAAATCTATTAGGATTGCAAAAAAATAAGATTGCTACTGTAATTATCGGAAATACATTTGATTGGAAGGATATACTAGCTTATGCGATCGGCACAATAATAATCTTATTTATAGAAAATAAAAGAAAAAAATAAATTATTACCCGATAACCACTTCCACCGCACGACGAACATATGTTTCCCAAGATTCAGATGTCGGTGGAAATATTAACCCATAAAGCATCATTCCACTCATCACATCAAATACAAAATTAGCATCTAAATCAACTCGAACTTCATTTCTAATTTTTGCTTTTTCAATTATTACAGCAAAAGCTTCCCTTCTTGGCTGTAAATATTTTGTAGAATAAATCCGAGCAAATTCAGAGTTACTCGATGCGCTGCTAATAATCGTCGCTACAGCTTGTCTTCCCAAAGGATTAAAAGTGATACGGGCAGCATTTTCAATCAAAGCATCAATATCATCCCAAAAATTCCCCGTGTCTGGAATTACAACTTCTTCTCTAACGCTTTCAATTGCGGAAGCAACTAACTCTTCTTTTCCCTTGTAGCGTCGGTAAATCGTGGCTTTACTAACCTTCGCATTTTTAGCGATCGCCTCAATACTCAGCCGCTCGTATCCTACTTCTGCAAGCAATTCTAGGGTTACTTTCAATATAGCTCGATCTGCTTGAAAACTTCTAGGTCTTCCCCGTGGTTTGTTGTCTTCGTTCATAATTATTACAATTTACGATACGATGTCGTTTAGTAAATATTTAAAAATGAAAAAACGTCCCGATTACACTGATAAAAACAGCGTTCAAACACTTCAAGAAGGCTTGGAGGAATATTATAAAGTTAATGCCGATTTAACCAATCCAAATACACAACCAGATGATTTCGGTAAAATTCTGTTAGCTCATGATGTTGCACACGTTATATATGGCTGCGATATCGATATGTATGACGAATTGAAACTGTTACCGCTATCTTGGTGGACGAGCGAATGTACTTTTAAAGAATATCTTAAAATGCGAAAGAATCCCGCCGTGGATGTGATGTACGATGATTTAATTAAACATCATGGTGTGGTTTGGCTGTATTTATCAATATTTTTAGTTTTACCGAGACTGATTCCAGAATTGATTTTAATCTGGTTTAAAAGTCGCGATCGTCAAAATAGAGTTCCCTTTCTGGAATTTGAATCATTACTCAATCGTTCGCTTTTAGATATTCGTCAGAAATTTGGACTTTTAGATTTTATTAAATGAAAGATTAATTTTGATAATCCGATACAGTAAAAAGACGTTGCAGTAAAAAGACGTTGCACTGCAACGTCTCTACATTATGATTTATTCCCAATTCCCAATTATCTATTTTTTCGTAACAAAATCAGCAAAAGTCAATTCATTAACGCGATTCCAGTTATAAAGTTTCTCTCGAAAACCTTTCCATTGTTCGTAAACTTTTTTAAAGGTTGCATCCTTACTAGCGCTGTTTTCTAATTCTTCAACGGTGGCTTTTTGTGCTGCTGTCAATATATCGTTACTGTAAGCAACTAATTTAGTACCGCTGCTGGTTAATTTAGTTAATGCTTCCCCATTCAAAGCTTCATACCTTGCCAGCATATCCATATTTGCTTCATAAGCCGCAGTTTTAAAGATTTGCTTGTACTCTTCCGGTAATTTTTCCCAAGCATTACGGTTAACTAAAACATCCAAACTTGCACCGGGTTCCCACCAACCGGGATAATAATAAAATGGCGCGGCTTTATTTAAACCCAGTTTCTCATCATCATAAGGTCCGATCCATTCCGCTGCGTCGATCGCACCCCTTTCCAAGGCTAAATAGATTTCTCCTCCCGGCAATACCTGCACGTTAACCCCCAAACGCGACATCACTTTCCCACCCAATCCGGGAATCCGCATTTTTAATCCTTTCAAGTCAGCAAGGGATTTAATCTCCCGCTTAAACCATCCCCCCATTTGGGTACCGCTATTTCCAGCCGGAAAATAAATAATATTAAAATTATCATAAATTTCCTGTATTGCCTTTTGTCCTTCACCGTAGTATAGCCAAGCGTTTTGTTGCTGTGCGGTTAAACCAAAAGGTACCGAGGTTGCAAAAGCCAAAGCGGGGTTTTTACCGATATAAAAATAGCTCGCTGTATGTCCGCACTGTACCGAACCAGTTTGTACTGCGTCGAGAACTTCCGTTGCACCTGTTAATTCTCCAGCAGCAGAAGGAGTAATGATAAAGCGTCCGTTAGTCATCTCCTTGACGCGCTTGGCGATTGTTTCCGGACCGCTGTAAACTATTAAAGACTGCGGCCAGCTAGTTGCCATTCTCCAACGGACATTAGGTAAACTCTTGCCTACCGCAGTTGTATTACCACCACCACTACAGGAAACAATAGTCGTAGCAGTTGCGGTTGTGATAGCTGCTTTTTTGATAATTTCTCGACGTTTCATATGATATTTAGGTAAAAAAAGTATTCCCTAAAGTTATAGTTGTTGCATTTTAGAACTGATCCAGTAGGAAAATAAGCAATTTTTACATCAATCGAAATAAACGTTACAATTTGCGTTTGTTAACTAAACCAAAACCCATCAAACCTAAAAAACCAAATACCAAACTCGGTTCGGGAACGGATTGACTTTGATTCACTCCAGAAGCAATTGGAAGTTGACGAATTGTAAAGGAATCATAGTTGTTTCCTTCAAATTCATCGTCGGGAACAGCAATAGAAAACGTAAAATCAACCGTTTCACCAGGCGCTACGGTACCTCCAGACCAGTTAAGATTAAAAGAACCATCGGGATTAACTTGGGAGAATTCCGACGAAGTAGTTTGAGTGTTATTAAAAATAGGAATTGCAGTGCCACTGAGTAATAGAATTTGTGCCGGGGATGCAAAGCTATCTCCACCAAAAGGATTCTCGGATGAAAAACCAATTGCCATATTAAAACCGTCCCAAATTGACTCGGTACTATTAACAACTGTTTCACTCAGTAAATACTCTGTAGTTCCACCAGAAACTTCAAGGAATAATTTGGTGTCGATGGGGGCAATTTCCTGGAAGGTTTTGGGAGTACAGGATAAACCGGGAAAGTTGTTAATTTGATTTCCACTACTGTTGGCAAAAGCAGTATCCACGGGGGTTTGCACCTGCGAACAAAATACATCCCCTTGACCAGCGCCCCCTGGAGGACTGATGCTGGTAATTATCCTGGCTTGTGCCGTGCTGCTAAAGGCTAAGGTAATGGTTAAGGTTGTTGCGAGGGTTTTAATTATTTTTTTCATGAAGTTTATCTTTAAAGTAGGTTTGATTTTCATGGTATTCGCTGAAGATAAAAATTACTATTTATTTCGGTATTTACTTAATAATTTGTTTATTTAACCGCAGAGACGCTGAGTACGCAGAGAGAAGAAAAGAGAGAGAAGAGATGAATTTAGATCGATCGCTTACTGAAGAAACTTTTACGTTAGGTTTAAAAGAACTTGCTACCAGAGACGAAGATTTTGCGGAGATACTGAAAAAGTGGGGAAATCCGCCGAGATGGGAAGAAAATCCGGGTTTTTCGGGATTGGTGCGGACAATTTTGGGACAACAGGTTTCTGTAGGCTCTGCAAGTGCGACGATGAAGCGTTTATTAGAAACCGTCGTACCGCTGACACCGGAAAATTTACTTGAATTTGACGATGCTCAATTAAAAGCCTGTGGAATCAGCCGTCAAAAAATTAGTTATATAAGAGAATTAGCGAACGCAATTACCAAAGAATTAGATTTACAACAATTAGCTGTTGCAGACGACACAACCATCAGAAACCAACTCAAGCGCATCAAAGGTATCGGTGATTGGACGGTTGATATATACTTATTGATGTGCTTGCAACGCCCAGATGCCTTTCCCAAAGGTGATTTGGGAGTAATTCTGGCATATCAAAAACTGAAAAAATTATCAACACGTCCCACACCAGATCAGCTTGAAATTATAGCCGAAAACTGGCGACCTTGGAGAGCGATCGCTGCTAGGATTTTATGGCACTATTATTTGAATCGGGAAAAGGAGAGAGGAGTTAGGAGTTAGGAGTTAGGAGTTAGGAGTTTACAACTGATAATTGATAACTGATGATAATTAATCCTGAAGAAGTACCAATTCAACAAAGTACAAACTACCCAGATGAATTTAAATCGATAGTTGCAGGAAGATTTCGTCAACGGTTGGGAAATTTTGCTGGATTAACAAACTTTGGTGTAAATCTCGTCAAATTATCTCCTGGAAGTGCTTCTGCTTTAAGACATTGACATTCACATCAAGATGAATTTATTTATATTTTAGAAGGCGAATTAACTATAGTTACCGATGCGGGAGAAGAAGTTTTAACACCGGGAATGGCTGCTGGTTTTCCTGCGAATGAAGCTAACGGACATCATTTGGTTAACCGTTGCGATCGAGATGCAGTTTATTTGGAAGTTGGCGATCGCGCTGCGAATGATACTGTAATTTATCCCGATAACGATCTAATTGCCAAACCAGGTAATGATGGTAAATCTGTATTTTTTACACGTATTGATGGTACGACTTACGATTAGTTCTTCACGAGTTAGTATGCTGAAGCTTGGGCAAAAAACTCTTTAATATTCAGCTAAAATTACGCTCCAAACAAACGTCAAATAGAATGAGGATAATCTAAAATAAAAATATCACAAAATCTAAAATCAAGATGACTTATCCTCCCGCACCTTGGACGCTTAAAGGTTATGCAGTTCAAACCTTGCAGTTAGTTGATATCGAGCAAGCCTCTAAGTTTATTCCTTCAGAATTAGATATAGTTTCGCTTTTACCGGGAAAAACTCTGGGAAGTATCTATATATCTGCTTATGAAAGCGGTTCATTATTAAAGTATAACGAATTGATAGTAGTTCCAGGATTTGTAGGCTATCAAGGAAAATTTGGTGGTTGGATTTCTCACATTTACGTTGATAATCCAGATTCGGTGGCTGGAGGTAGGGAAATTTGGGGATTACCCAAAGAAATGGCAGATTTTACTTGGGATAACGGGAGTGTAAGGGTTAG
The DNA here is from genome assembly GCA_965234645.1 of Rivularia sp. (in: cyanobacteria). Lineage (GTDB taxonomy): Bacteria > Cyanobacteriota > Cyanobacteriia > Cyanobacteriales > Nostocaceae > Rivularia. Next base: position 4,758,203 of record OZ248344.1, read on the forward strand.
TCAAAATAACCGCGAATTATGCAGTTTGCGCTATCAAAAAGGTTTATTTAATTTATCTACTTGGTGGCAACAACAATTAAGTGCTGGTAGCTTTGGTGGTTTGGGAACTGAATTACTATTCTTTGAAAATCAGTTTAAATCACAAATCAGTTTGATGCAGGGTAAATTAGAAATCCCTCAAGAAAGTCCTTTTGTATCTTTATTAGATAAGCCCTGGTTGACTTTGAATTTACAGCAGTTAGAATTAGTTGCTGGTGTTCCAAAGGTTGTGGGAAACAAGGCACCTGAGTTAAGTTATAGCTGAAAATCAAATCTCTACCAAACAAATTATGAAAAAAAAACACCCGATTAACTTACACAAAGCCTTAACATTTATATTTGTTCTAGCGCTGATGGTAATCTATGAAAATTTTACTATTGGTGCTTGGGTTTATTTAGCGCTTCACGGTACTTACGGCATATTATGGCTGTTGAAAGATAGAATTTACCCCGATAAACAATGGGAGCAAGAAATTCCTGTTTGGGTTGGAATATCAAGTTTTTTCTTCATCAATTTATATTGGGTAGCACCATTTATTTTAATCAGTAGCGGTTCAATTCCTTCTTCACCATCGATCGCTGCGGCAATTTCTATCAACATATTAGGAATATTTCTGCACTACAGCAGCGATGCTCAAAAATACTATACTCTCAAATACAAATCTGGATTGATAACAGAAGGCTTTTTTGCTCGCTGTCGCAATACCAATTATTTAGGATAAATTTGTATTTATTTTGGTTTTGCTTTGTTAGTTCAACATTGGCTACCATTTGTAATTCTCGGATTATTTGCAGCAGGAGTTTTTGTTCCTAATATGTTTAAAAAAGACAAATCTTTATCTCGCTATCCAGAGTTTGAAGAATATAAAGCTAATTCCGGATTATTGTTACCTAAACTTTGGGCAAACAGTTCTCAAGTCGATACAGCAGAAGTTAAAAGTTAAAATTAATTAATGATATTAGTCTCGTTACAAGGTTCTACCTTGTAATGAAATTACATGAGGCTCCGCCTCTTTTCAAACTTGTTTTACAATTCTTTTATGAATATAAAAAATAGTTTTGATATTAACGTTTCAGAAAATTTAATTCAACGCTTACAACAAACTAAAGAAGCTGTAGGGGAAAGCCTTGAGTATGTTACCGATAAAGCGCAGCAAGTAAGCGATGATTGGAAGCAAACGGCGACTCAAAATACGCAAAATGCTATCGATCGATTTAGTAATACCATAGAAGAAAATTTACCAGAAGTATCAGTTCAAACTGTTGTTAATTCTTCGGTAGCAGATTGGTTTGAACAACATCCGGCGTTTTTAGGAATTATCAAATCATTCAATTGGGCGGCGAATCATCCTATTATTAGTTTAGTACTGATTGTATTCGGTTTAGCTATTTTATGGAGTTTAATCAAAGCGATCGGTCGTTTAATTGAATCGGCGAGTTTATCGATACTGCAAATACCTTTAAAATTACTTCAGGGTTTGATTCAATATAGTTGGCGATCGCTAGCTAAGTTTAGTAATTCTGCAACTAATAAAGTCATAGATGCAAAAACGGTAGATAATGCTTCAGAATTGCAGTTACATAATAATACTGCTTATCAATTAATTACTTATAACAAGCAGCAAAGATTAAAAGATATTTCCGCAAGATTAGAAGAAATTCAAAAAGAACAGCAACAACTTTTACAAGAAGCCGCAGATATTCTTGATGCGGAAAAAATTAATAGTTCGGTTAATTAATATAGCGGTTTTCACTCTCGATCGATACAAAATTTCTGACAAAATTGTCCTAATAGTGCATTTTATTAATTCCAACGGTTTGTAGAGACTATTCTGTGCTACGTCTCCCAACGTTGAGCCGCACCTACGGTGAACGGTAAAACCCATCAAATTTAATGCGATCGACTACTGAATTCTCTATACAAAATAAAAGACTGGAAGACGTAGCAGGCAGACGTAGCAGGCAGACGTAGCAGTGCTACGTCTCTACATTATTTACAGTATCTTCGATATAATACTACAATTATACTACATAAACTAAAATAAACTTATGGCTGAAATTACTAAAGAGCAAATTGCAACAACTTGGGGGGTACATCCAGCGAGGAGAATTATTTTTGACGAACTTTATCAAGGGCTTTTAGCAAATGTAAAAGTAAGAAATATTGTCCGTGTTGTTGATGGTGATTTGGAAATTTTCAATTACACTACTCATGCACAATACAACGCTAATTGGAATATTTTTACATTAATTGCGAGGGGATTAGTTGTTGATGTAAAAAAGCAAAGTGTAATTGCTACACCTTTCCCGAAGTTTTTTAATTTTGGTGAAGCAAAAATTTGGGGTGCTGACGAAGTATCTGGAGATATTTTAGTTTATCAAAAGTATGATGGTTCTTTAGGTATTGTATTTTTTGATGGCGAAAGATGGAGAGTTATAACGCGAGGTTCGTTTGATTCCGAAGCGGCTATTTGGGCACAAGAATGGTTAGATAAAAACTTAGATACGAGTATATTAGAAATTGGCAATACTTACCTTTTTGAAATTATTTATTTAGGGAATCGCGTGGTTGTACCTTACGATTTTCAAGGAATGGTTTTATTAAGTGCTTATAATGCAAATGGATGCGAATATACTCGTTTGAGAATTGAAGATTTGGGAGAGAAACTTAAAATAAAAGTTACTGAAGTAGAAAAATTTGAATCAATTGATAAGTTGCTTCAAGCATCGCAAACTCTTGATAGATATAGCGAAGGATGGGTAATTCGGTTTGCTAACGGGCACCGTTTGAAGGTTAAGGGTGCAGAATATTGTCGTCTTCATCGTCTAACATCGCAAGTGACACCTTTAGCAATATGGTCCGTTTTGATGCAGGGTGATGATTTGTCAGCAATACGAAAGGATTTACCGGAAGAACATTTGCAGGAATTTGATAAAATTTGCTCGATTTTAACGGCTAATTTGGAATTGTTGATTAAAGATGTTGCTGAGATTTATCAGAGTAAACAACATCTCTCAGATAAAGATATTGGCATGGCTTTGAATAAAGGTGAATGGTTGGATGGTACTCCAGTTAATCAAATAGAGAGAAAGTTTTTATTTGCAGTTAGAAAAGAAGATTTCTTTGATAATGTCCGTAAAAGGGGACACCGCTGTCGTAGAATGGCGTTTGAAACCTTCCGCCCTACTGGAAATTTATTAGATGAATATCTAGTTAATACCAACTATTAAAAATTGTTAAAGGCAAATCCGGGCAAATAAAGTATGATTCACGCCTTTTTAGTTGAAAAAGGCGTTTTTTTTTAATTATGGTGATTTTGTGAAGATTTTGGGAAACCTAAATATTAGTCTTCTTTATACAGTGTTTGCTTGCCTAAAAAAATTCTGCTTGTAATTTCTGAAGTTAGATTTCGATCGTATTGAAGATGATAACAGAGTTGGGGGTAAAGCAAACGAGTAATTATTCCTATTCCAGTTTTGAGGCGGTTAGCTAATGAGTTCGATTAATTTTCATAAATTTTTAACTCAAAAAGATATTATATACCTTATAAAAGATATTTTTGCACCTGTAGAAACTTTCTATATTATTAGTACCAATGGAAAAATACTGTTTGGTACTCCTACAGAGCAATTAACCGAAAGATATGCGGTTGAATTATTTGGTAATATTCTTGGTTGGGTAGTTGGTGATTCCAAAGCTTCATCAGTTTCTCAATTACTTTGTTTTTTAGTTAAGCAAGAATTTGAAAAAAAATCCTTGGCAAAGGAATTATTAGAAAGATATGAAGAAATAGATTTATTTGATGAGTTATCAACGCAAATTACTAATAGTCTAGATATAAATCAAATTGCTCAATTAGTTTTAGAAAGAATTAGCACAATAATTGATTGCAATCTGGGAGTATTCTTACTATTTGAATCGTCAACAAATCAACTTCATCCGCTTTCCAAATTTGGTGATGTTAACTGCTTTCAATTTCCGATTATTTTAGGTGAAGGAATCCTTGGTGAGATAATTAACAGAGGTAAAGGAGAAATAATCAATAATATTTGCCATAGTTTAAAATGCTTCGATAACGTACCAATTCGTTCCTTAATTTGCGTTCCTTTGAAGAATAAAGAGAAAATAATTGCAGCCATTGCTGTTGGTAGCCAAACACAAACTAACTATACCACCGAAGAATTTAAAGTATTAAATATATTTGCCACTCAAGCAGCGATCGCGATTGAGAAAGCGTTGCTATACGAACAAAGTGTGAATGCGGCGAAATGCGATCGGGAGCAGGCTAAACAGCTACAGCAAACTTTAGATAAATTGCAGCAAACTCAAGCTCAATTAATACATAGCGAAAAAATGTCCAGCTTGGGGCAAATGGTAGCCGGGATTGCTCATGAAATTAATAATCCTGTCAATTTTATTAAAGGTAATATCGGCTACGGTTTCAATTATGCTCAAGACTTAATTGAATTGATAAATTTGTATCAAGAAAACTATCCGCAACCGATACCAGAAGTTGAGGAAAAAATAGAAGATATCAATCTTGAGTTTCTTAAAGATGATTTTATAAATTTACTCAATTCAATGAAAGTAGGAGTTAACCGGATTAAGGATATTGTTCGTTCTTTAGGAATATTTTCTCACCTTGATAAAGCGGAAATCAAAGCTGTCAATATTCATGAAGGTATTGATGGAACTTTGATGATTTTAGGTCATCGTCTGCATGGAAATGGAAAAAAGAGATCTATTAAGATCGTTAAAGAATATGGAAATTTACCTTTAATAAACTGTTATGCAGGACAATTAAATCAAGTATTTATGAATATCCTTAGTAATGCGATCGATGCTTTGCAAGACAATGGAGATACAATTTTAATTCGCACTCAAACAATTAATAATGATTGGGTAAATATTTCTATTATAGATAACGGATCGGGAATAAATGAAGAAATTCAGAAAAAACTATATGACCCATTTTTTACCACAAAAGAAGTTGGTAAAGGTACGGGTTTAGGTATGGCAATTAGCTATCAAATTGTAGTCGAAAAACATGGTGGAATTCTTAAGTGTGTATCGGAAGTAGATAAAGGAACGGAGTTTCAGATTCAGATACCAGTAGAAACCCATCAAGTTAATCCGTGAATTTATCCGGAGAATTAAATATAACTTTTTATATTCTTCTGTTAGTTATAGAAAAATAATGGGAAAACTATTTTATACAAGTTTATTAGTTCTGCGCGTTTTATATCTACCAAACAAATGAGTTTAAATCTATTAACTAACTATAAATATTTAAGTAACCTTAGAGTTAATCAAAAAATAGCCCTTGGATATGCTGTTGCTTTAGGAATAAGTTTTTTAGGAACAATCATAGGAGTAACAATTGGAAACTATTGGGAACAAGAAGCTTTGGAAGCACAAGAACACGCTTTAACTGAAATTACTGCTCTCTATCAACTACAAACAGGAATTTTACAAGTACGAACCCATCAACAACAGCTAATCCCGTTAAGCAACCAGCCAATAGATTTTGAAGAAGAATACAATCATATTATTAAACATTCAGAAGCTATTCAAAAAGGTTGGTTAGAAATTACATCGATCGCCAAAGAAGAAGAACACCATTCTGAAGAAGAAATATTAAAGATAGAGATTTTTATCAAAACATACGAAGGAGTACCAAAAACATATTTACAATCATTAAATCAATTAGTACGGGAGGTAACAGTACTTAATTTAGATTCACCCGAAGAAATTGAAGCGGCTCAAACTAAACTTCTAGAATTTACCAATAGTGACTTAGCAATTAAATTTGATGGTATTTCCGACGATTTAGGAGAAATTATAAAAGGTTTTTATAAAAAGGTAAAACAAGCAAAACGAGACGTAAGAAACGCAATACTATTCCGTAACTGGATAATATATAGCAGTATATTTATTTCTATAATTATTGCAGTTTTATTAGCTAGACAAATTAGTAGAACTATATCACATCCGATTCTTGAGCTAAACAATGTTGCAAAAAAAGTAACTGAGACAGAAAATTTTAATTTACAAGTTCCCGTTACCACAGAAGATGAAGTTGGTAGTTTAGCATTTTCTTTTAACCATCTAGTTAACCGAGTTAAGCAACTATTAGAAGAACAAACAGCCAACACAGCACATTTGAAAGCAATTATTGATAACCTTGCAGATGGGTTGTTAGTAAGCGATTCCAGTGGAAAAATAATTAACTACAATCCTGCTATTACTAAGATGTTCGGTTTAGGAGATGAAGATATAGATATTAAAGGACTTTATTGCCAGGAATTTATTCCTGAAGTGGTAGAATTTGTAAATAAAACTCAGCAAAATCCGACAGCAATTTTTACAACAGAGTTAATAAACGATAACCAATTTTTCAAAGCATCCGTTACCGCGATTTTAGAAGCTAATTGTATAGGTTCGTATTGTAAAAGTTTGGGTTCGGTGATTCTCGTGCGCGATATCACTCAGGAAAAAGAAGTCGATCGCATGAAAACTGACTTTATTTCAACCGTTTCTCACGAATTAAGAACTCCTTTAACTTCTGTATTAGGATTTGCATCTATTATTCAAGAGAAACTCGAAGAAGATGTTTTTCCTTTACTTCCTGACGAAAATCGCAAAACGAAGAAAACAATTAGAAGGGTAAAAGATAATATTAATATTATTATCTCCGAAGCAGAGCGTCTTACTAACTTAATTAATGACGTATTAGATATTGCCAAAATGGAGGCAGGAAAACTTGATTGGAAGCAAGAGCAAATTAATATTGAAAAAGTCATCGATCGCTCTTTAGCTGCTACATCTGCTTTATCTACAGCTAAAGATTTAGAATTAATTAAAAATATAGAACCGGAATTACCGCAAATTATCGGTGACGAAGATCGTCTTATTCAGGTTTTAATTAATCTGATCTCAAATGCTGTTAAATTTACTGATGAAGGTTCTATTACCTGTAGTGCTAAAACGAGCAATAATAATATGATTGTTAGCGTTAGTGATACAGGTAGCGGTATATCTCAAGAAGATTGTCCAAAAGTATTTGATAAGTTCAAGCAGGTTGGAGAAATATTTACTGATAAACCTCAAGGTACCGGATTAGGCTTACCAATTTGCAAACAAATTATTGAACATCACGGTGGTGATATTTGGGTAGAAAGCGAATTAACTAAAGGTAGTACTTTTTCATTTTCTATACCAATTCAAACAGTTAGTGCAACGAACGAATTCGATCGCATTGTCAATTTAGATAGTCTTGTCAAACAGTTACAGGAACATTCTAATAATAATAGTAATATTACTACTTCCGATGCTCAAAAAACTATTTTAGTAGTTGACGACGATGCTAATATCCGCGAATTACTCAGACAATCTTTGCAAAATCAAGATTATGCAGTAAAAGAAGCAAAAGATGGTTTAGATGCGATAAATCAAATAAAAACTGAAAAACCAGACTTAATTATATTAGATGTAATGATGCCTCAAATTAACGGGTTTGATACCGCTGCCATCATTAAAAACGATCCGATTACAATGGATATTCCCATTATCATGTTATCTATTTTTGAAGATAAAGAAAGAGGATATAAATTAGGTATTGATAGATATATGACCAAACCTATTGAAAGTAATAAGTTAATCAAAGAAATTGGCTTGTTGCTATCTCAGGGAACATCGGCTAAAAAAGTTTTAGTCGTAGATACAACTGCTTCGACTTTATTAACTTTATCTGAAATACTCAAAACACAAGGTTATAACGTTGTAGAAGCATCTAATGGAGAAGAATGCATCGAAAAAGCTTTATCTGTCAAACCCGATATGATTATTGTCGATTCTGTTTTGTCTCAACAACACGATTTAGTTAAGACATTGCGCTTTGAAAAAAGATTAGAAAACTTCTTTTTTATATTATTGGGTGATAGTGAAAAAAATTAACCTCACCCCGCCTTCGGCACCCCTCTCCTTATTAAGGAGAGGGGAAGGGGGTGAGGTTTTGTAAAATGTATTAACCTACTTACAAATTATTATCAAATAGCTGAAAATACAAGAAAATCATGGACTTAGAAAAGAAAATTTTAATTGCAGACGACGAAGCAAACATTCGTATATTAATGGAACAAGTCTTAGAAAAACTCGAAGATGAAGGTGTTGAATTACTAATTGCCAAAAATGGAAAAGAAGCCTTAGAAACAATAGAAAGTGAGAAACCCGACTTAGTTTTTCTAGATATGATGATGCCAAAAATGAGTGGTTTAGATGTATGTCGGGTTGTAAAACAAGAATTAAAAATTCCTGATATTTATATCATTATGTTGACAGCCAAAGGGCAAGAAGAAGATAAAGAAAAAGGTTTAAACGTTGGCGCAGATTTATACATGACTAAACCTTTTCGTCCAAAAGCTGTTTTACAAAAGTCACGAGAAATACTAGGAATATAATCGGTTAAAAGGTTCGTAGTAAGGGCTTCAGCCCTCTTTTATCCAAGGATTAAAATCCTTACTACAAACTAATGAATCTTTGCGGAGAAAACCCGGAAATAAGATCGTCTTCATTACCAGCTAACCAATTCGCAAAACGTCGCGCTAAAGGCGGAATAGTTACTAAAGGATTGTTGAAACCCGAAAAAACCTGAATATTATTACTTTGAGTAACAGCACCTATCAAAGGTAAATTATCTTTGCTAAAAGTGACTAAACAATGATGCCAAGTTCCCTCTACATTTTCTAACTCGGGTAATACCTTACCAATATTTTCTCGTAATGCGGCTTCACTTTTTGCAGAATCTAAATCGGCATCAGGATTTGTATTTATATAGCTAATTTGCCCCAAGCGTAAACTATTATCTTTAAATTGAACTGCACCTACATCTAAAATCCAACCAAGTTGATTATTCTCATTCCATAATGTATCATTTTTAGTCGATTCAGCTTCTAATTGAGAGCGTTGAAGATTGGCAGGCATGATTAATGTATTTAATCTAAAATCTACAGGTGGAGTTTCTATCATTTCTGCATGGGTAAAATACAGTTGGATGGGGATACCGGATTTTTGCAGCAACTTTCGGCTAAATCCACCCGCACAAACCACAATATTTTTACAATTAAATGTATCGGTATTTGTTTTAACCAATAAACCTTGCTGCTGTATTTCTAAAACTTGGCTAATTTGCATCTTTCCCCCAGCCAGCAAAAAAGCTTTTATATAAGCTTGTGCTGTTTTTTCTGGATGAATATGTCCGTGTTTTACAGTTAAAGCGCCAGATATTGCTTCTCTATTTAATAAAGGTTCCAATTCACAAGCGCGATCGATGCTGAGTAATTGCGGAGGTGTGGCAAACTCTTGGTAAGATGCAGCAATTTCTTCTGGATTAATATCTTGAGGAATAGTTAATAGTAAATCCAATTCACGAAATTGAATATCGGCATTTAATTCAGATAATGTTTGATAAAGTTCTTTTGACTCATTACACAATTGACAATTTAAAGAATTCGTACCGCTCCAAAAAGCCAAACCACCATAACTATAGCGAGTAGCATTTTGCGGCGTAGTATCTTGTTCTAATAGCAGTACAGAAAAGCCTTTTGTAATTAACTCATAGCTAAGTGCAGCACCTGTAATACCAGCACCGACAATAATAATATCGTAGGTTTTCATATAGATTTAGGTAATTGGGATTTCAGACATTGTTTTGTTTGTAGTAAGGAATTTATTCTTTATTCTAAACTTTTTATGCTCCTTAGATTATGGAGATAATAACCGCAGAGACGCAGAGAGCGCTGAGGAAGAAAATATACAGAGGTAGGAGTAAGGAAGCGATAAATCGCTTACTACGAACAAAAGCACTCCGTATTTACACTAGTAGATGATTATATGTTTGCTGAATAAACTAGAATTAGCAATGAAAGGATTTTACTATGAGCGATCAAAATATTTCTATTAACTTAAACAGTGATGATGTAATGCTTATTGAAGAAAATATCATGAAAGTAAATAAATTTAAAGAAATGACAATTACACACGTAAGAGAAGAGCTTGGAACTTCCATCGATGATATACAAGAATTTCTTACAGAAGATGATGATGAATCACCTTTTGAATATGTACAATCCGATTTGAATTTAGAGCTTCAGGTTGTTAGTTGTCAACTTCTTCAAGTCAATGGTAATGGTTGGCAAAAAGGAAAGCTAAATGTAAAAATACGTATATCACCAACGAATAATCAAGATGATAGAGTTAATTTAGAATTCTTTCCAGAAAAACCTATTAAACCAGAATCACCATTAGATGATATTCACGAAATGATTCAAGCAAATTAAAATCTTGATTTCGTAGGGTGTGTTATGGTGCGACAAAGAATTAAATTAGTCACGCAATATATTCGTTTCGCGCCTAACGCACCGTATTATTATTTATCATAAATTATTGGTGCGTTGCGCTCCGCGACAACACACCCTACAAAATAAAATTTTTGTTCGTAGTAAGGAATTTATTCCTTCTAATATTAATTAGTTAGGAATAACATTACATCGCCTTCTTTAACAATATAAGCTTTCCCTTCAGCGCGAACTAAGCCTTTTTCTTTTGCAGAGCCAAGGGAACCAGAAGCAACTAAATCATCATAACTAACGGTTTCTGCACGAATAAATCCTTTTTCAAAATCGCTGTGAATTACTCCTGCTGCTTGCGGTGCTAACATTCCAGCTTTAATTGTCCAAGCGCGAGTTTCTTTTTCTCCCGATGTAAAATATGTCCGCAAACCTAATAAATCGTAAGTAGCGCGAATCAAAGATTTTAAACCACCTTCTTTTACACCCAAAGCTTCGAGAAAATCTGCTCTTTCTTCGTCGGATAATTCCACTAATTCCGCTTCTACCTGTGCGGAAACTATCACTACCTCAGCATCTTCTTGCGCTGCAATTTCTCGCACTTCTTCCACATACTTATTCCCCGTTGCCAAATCATCTTCGGAAACATTTGCAGCATAAATAATCGGTTTCGCACTCAACAATGTCAAAGGTTTTATTAACTCGGCTTCTTCTTCATTTAAATCCATCTGACGAACCGATTTACCTTCGTTTAACTCTGCTGCAACCTTTTCCAACACCGACATTTCATACTGAGCATCTTTATTCGATCGCGCTTGCTTGCGAGTCCGATCCATGCGACGCTCGACTTGTGATAAATCCGCTAATACAAGCTCCAAATTAATTACTTCAATATCTCGTGCTGGTCCAACCGAGCCGGAAACGTGAATTACGTCGTCATCTTCAAAACAACGTACCACGTGAACGATCGCATCGGTTTCCCGAATGTTGGACAAAAACTGGTTTCCCAATCCCTCCCCTTTACTTGCACCCTTTACCAAACCGGCGATATCGACAAATTCCACCCGCGCTGGGACAATTTGTTTTGCAGAAGAAATCTTCGCCAAAACTTGCAAGCGATCGTCAGGTACCGAAACAATGCCCACATTCGGCTCAATGGTGCAAAAAGGAAAATTAGCAGCTTCAGCCTTAGCATTAGCCACCACAGCATTAAATAAAGTTGATTTTCCTACATTAGGAAGTCCGACAATCCCGGCTCTTAGCATTTTAGAATTTGGATTTTAGATTTTGGTGTAATTCACAGGTTATCTTAAATCCAACAGCAAATTGTTTCAAACAGGGTTAGGAATTGGTTGCGGCTCCGGATTAGGAACTGGTTGAGGAATCGGAGAAGGTACGGGTTCGGGTACGGGATTAGGAATCGGTTCCGGCATCGGAGGTGGTGCGGGTGCTGGTGTCGGTGTTGGTCCGGGAATGGCAATTAATCTAGGAGTAGTCATTTTTAATTTCAATTCAATTATTCTACCTTTTCAACTTAAATAATAATTATCCCCCTAAACATCCTCCTAATAGACTATGCCGATTTGAGGAGAAAGTTAGGAGGACGAGATTTAAGAGTTAATCAGTTTTTTTCTTGTGAATATTGTTCCAACTAAAACTGTCGTTAAGCCAAAAATGGTAGAAGGTTCGGGGATAGTTTTGCTTTTGAAAGTAACCTGAAGGTTACTTGGCTTCAAAGCTTCTAGTTCTCCGTCGTTGAAGAAAAACGATTTGCTACTATCCGTAGGATTGCTAAAATCAACTCTTCCGTTAAATATATCTATATCGTTCGGTTTACTAAATACTAAACTTGTTAGTTCCCCGTTTTCTGAAAAATTTGCACCTGTAATATCAAATTCTTCCACAGTTGGAGGAATCACCTGATTATTAAATTCCTCAATCGTAAAGTTCAAATCACCCGTCTTAAAAGGATCTTTTTCAAAGTTAAATGTTGCCGAACCAGAAAATGTTTTACCTTCAAATAATGGATTTTTTTCACCATTATCTAAAAATTCTATCCCGGTGGCGTTCCAGTCAAATGAACCATCCACTTCTATTGCTCGCGCAGAAACACTAGGCAAAGCAATTGCTATTAAAGAACCTAGCATCAAAATATTAGTTATTCGCATAAAACTTACTTGAAATTAAAAGCTTATACATAAATATATCAGTATATTCTCTGTATTATTCATCTTCATAAAATCTTCAAAACTCAGTGTAAATAACAAGGATCGTATTTATACTATTGAAAAATATTCTTAGAGCAAAGGAGTATTGGGTAGACTATGAAGAAAGTGAAAATGGCGATCGGTGATAGTTACCAAAATTATTTAGTATAATCTCTCAAGGATAGTGAAGAAGCTGCTGCTTATATTGAAGCAATATTAGAAGTAGAAAACCCTGAACCTCAATTGTTATTATCAGCACGGTTGGGATGTGATTGACGCACGATTAAGGATGAATAATCTTTCCGAAGCAGCAAAACTTAATTGGGAAAGACTTAACCAAATGTTGGTTTTGAGCAGTGGTGCGGAAATTTATCAATTAGTAGCGCTATTAAATACACTCGGTTTTTCATTAATAGTAAATTTTCAAGAAGAAGAGAAAAGCTAGTAGGTATTAGGTATTGGAGATTGATAATTGATAATTGATAATTGTTCACTGATTTAACATGAATCAAAATCAAACACCTTTACTCGATGCTTTAATATCCAACGCCAAACGTCCCCACGCACCTTTCTACACTCCAGGGCATAAACTAGGAAAAGGAATTTCGCCGAAACTCGCTTCGGCATTTGGCAAAGCTGTATTTACTGCCGATTTAACCGAATTAACCCAATTAGATTGTCTTTTCGCACCCGATGGCGTTATTCAGCAAGCGCAACAACTCGCCGCCGAAGCATTTGGTGCATCACAAACTTGGTTTCTTGTCAACGGTTCCACCTGCGCAATAGAAGCGGCTATTCTGGCAACTTGTGGCGATCGCGATAAAATCATTCTCCCCCGCAACGTTCATTCTTCAGTAATTTCAGGTTTAATTCTTTCCGGTGCAATACCAATTTTTATTAATCCCGAATACGATGCAACTTTAGATATTGCTCACAGCATTACCCCTCAAAGCTTAGAAAAAACATTACAAAAACATCCCGATGCCAAAGCAGTGATGATGGTTTATCCGACATATTACGGCGTATGTGGAGATATTAAAGCGATCGCCAAACTCACCCACGAATACAATATTCCTTTACTTGTAGACGAAGCCCACGGCGCACACTTCGCCTTCCATCCCGAATTGCCCATCTCAGCTTTAAATGCAGGTGCCGATTTAACCGTACAATCCACCCATAAAACCCTCGGTGCCATGACTCAAGCATCGATGCTGCACGTACAAGGTGAGAGGATAAATATCAACCGCGTCAATAAAGCCTTACAACTCACGCAATCTACCAGCCCCAGCTATATACTACTAGCTTCCCTAGATGCAGCGCGGCAACAAATAGCACTCCACGGCGAAGAATTGCTTACCCATACCTTACAACTCGCAAATGAAGCCAGAAAACAAATCAGTCAAATACCCGGATTATCCGTTTTAAATTTCTCCCTCTCTCCCCCTCCGGGTTGCGCCACTTGCTACAAGTCGGGGAACCCGCCCAACGCAGTGGCTTACCATCTCCCCCTCTCCCCCTCTTCCCCCTCTTCCCCCTCTCTCTTAGACAAAACTCGCTTAACCGTAAACGTTTCCGAATTAGGAATAACCGGATTTGAAGCAGAAGAAATTTTAGACGAAAAACTCAACGTAACCCCAGAATTCGCTTCATTGCAACATCTTACGTTCATTATTAGCTTGGGTAATACCGCAGCGGATATAGAGCAATTAGTAAAAGCTTTCACTACCTTAGCGAAATATAGTAAACCCTTCCTCGCAGTTGAGAAAGGGTTAGAAAGTAGAATTTTATCGATTTATCATAATCAAGAGGCAGAGCCTGGGAACCAGGTATCGCCGCGTCAAGCATTCTTCGCTGCTACAGAAACCTTACCCATCGAGGAAACAATCAATCGTACTTGTGCCGAAATTGTTTGCCCATATCCCCCAGGAATCCCCGTATTAATGCCCGGAGAAACGATAACTTCCGCAGTTGTGGAATATTTGCAAAACATTCAAAAAATGGGCGGATTCATCAGTAATTGTGCGGATACCAGTTTGCGTACTTTGAAAGTAGTTAAAGAGTGAGATGGGAGAGGGGGTAGAGGGGGGAGAGGGGGAAGAGGGGGTAGATAATTATTAACTCTTAACTCCTAACTCTTAACTCCTAACTCTTAACTCCTAACTCCTAACTCCTAACTCTTGTTTGTTTATTTCCGATAAACCACTTGAAAAGAATTCAAATACCCTCTAATACTTTTAGTCAGGTATTTTTCTTGTTCTTTAGTAGTGATTACCATTGCTTGATATAAACGCCCTTCAGCGAAAAACATTCGATTTCTGGTGATTTTTCCCGCAGAATTAACGTACTCGATTTCTTTTCCGGGATGATTGTTGTAACCGCGAATGTCTTCCTGAGAGACTAATTTAGATTGCGTAGTTTTCAATGCCATATCCCGCGCATTATTCAGCACTACTTGGGGATCTGCTAAGGTGCCGTAACTATGGGGAAAGTCGTTGTAGGCGACTACGTAAGCTACTTGCTGTTTGGGAGGTTTGGCAAGAAATATGTTTAAGTTAACTTCTCCCATGAATGTTTTTTTGGTTTCACTCATAGATTCGGGCATTCCCGGCATTAATACTTTAAAGCTACCGTCAGGGGAATTAAATACTTTCCATTGCGACTTAGCTGCTTGTGCTGAAGCTGTTTGCTGTGTTTGAACTTGCATTGCTGCAAAGCTACTGAATACCAAACCGGCGGCGATTAGGGGTAAAAAAGCTTTGTTTGTCATAGTTGTTGCTTAAGAAGATGCTGATATTACTTGTCTTGTTCGCTCCCGTTATAACCTAGAAGCACTAATAGCAGCACCTATTAAACCAACTTGCGAGTTAAGGATTATATTTACGGGTATGTCTTCCAAAATGCTTCGCATTCTACCTTTGCTACTGAAATTAAGCATAAAACTACCCTCTTGCATCAAAGGTAGTATTTTTGATCCGATTCCACCTGCGATATACAAACCACCATAGGGTAATAGTTTTAACGCCAAATTCCCCGCTTCGGCTCCGTATACTTCCACGAATAACTGCATGGTTTGTTCGCAAAGGCGATCGCGCTTTTCTACAGCAGCCGTACCGATTGCTGCACCTGGATCGACGCTTTTTTCTTTCCCTGCTTCTCTTTCCCAAGTCATTACCACTTGAGCAATTTCTGGCGATTCGGCAGCAATTTTTCGATCGCGCAAAAATTCGTAAATTGATACGATTCCCATACCGGAAACTACTCTTTCTACCGATACCCTTTGGATATCATGTTTATCCAGCAGATACTTCAACAGTTGAAATTCTAATTCTTTACGGGGAGCAAAGTCAGAATGTCCCCCTTCTGAGGGAAACACCTGATAGACATCTCCAGTTTTAATTAAAAATCCTTGTCCCAAACCAGTACCCGCACCAATAATACCAATAGGCGCTTCGGGGTTAGGTTTTCCTTGTTGCAGGGTTAGTATATCTTCCTTTTTCAAACCCAAAATACCAAAACCAACGGCAGCAAAATCGTTGATTAAAGTAACGTGAGCAATACCCAATTGTTCTTCCAAGCGCGAACTATCGAGAAGCCAAGCTAAATTGGTCAACTTGGCAGTATTATTGACCACAGGACCAGCGATCGCAAAACAAGCCTTTTGAGGTATATCCTTTGTATTTGCTGCTGCCAAAAACTGCTTTACTATCGGTACTAAATCCGGAAAATCTTTACTAGAATAGCGCTCTTCATGCAGAGTACGCAAAACAGGCTTCTCCGACGCTTCCACCAAGCGCAGAATAGTTTTTGTACCGCCGATATCTCCCGCTAATAATAATGTCATAGTTCGTTGTTAGTTGTTGATTGTTAGTTGCTGTATATTATCCTAAGCGAGCAAGGTATATTATCAGCAAGGTATATTATCAGCGAGCAAGATGCATGTCCTGGCGGACACGCTGCCAAGACCGCACTACAATTAAAAATTAATTTTTGATCTCGTAACCAGCAAGCAAGATATATTATCTCAAGCGAGCAAGATATATCATCCTAAACGAGCAAGATATATTATCTCAAGCGAGCAAGATGCATGTCCTGGCGGACACGCTGCCAAGACCGCACTACAATCAAAAATTAATTGTTTACTTGCAAACAAGAAGATTGAGAACCGTTTCAAAAGTTATCCCCAATGCCCAATGCCCAATGCCCAACTTCTAATTAAACCTCACCACTTCTTCAACTTCTGTCAAATGAGAAGTATCTCCCGTAAGCTCCAATAACCAATCTGGTTCTTGACGGACGATTTTTACTAAGCTACATAAGGAAGCTTTGACTTTTCCTATGGCTAAATCTCCCACAAATCCCATCGCCGCACCTAGTACTGATGCACCATGCGCGACTAATAAAATATTTTCTGGAGAATATTCTGTTGCCAAACATCTAGCAGTTTGTGCGGAGCGTAAGCGCATTTGTTGGCGAGTTTCGGGGTATTTGACTGCTATTTGTGGCGTGTAGCTAACGTCAATATAAGGATATATTTCTAATAATTCTTCAATTGAATGTCTTTGTGGTTCTTCAGTCATCCACTCAGGATTTAACCATTCGCTTAATCCCGTTTCTAACTTGATCGGTAAATCGAGAACTTCGGCGATCGCACTTGCTGTTTGTACGGTACGTAAAAATGGCGAAGCAAAAATACGATCGATTTTTTCGTCTTTAAGACGGTTTGCTAATTGCTGTGCCTGTACCATACCATCATCTGATAGCGGTGGATCGTAACGTCTTTCCGCTGTTAAAAACCAGTCAGGGTTTACAAAGTCAAGACGATTGGCGTGTCTGGCTATCCAGATGATTTGGGACATGGGATAAATGCTGAGATTGATGCAAAATCAATATTATCGCACCAATGGTAATATTTTTTATTTTCTTTGTGGAAGGGCATTAGTTGCCAATAATCCCAGTATTGAACAAAATCTTTACAAACTTATTCCGCAATATTGGTAGATGGCGATCGCAAAATTATTTAATAACCATACCCATTATTCGGATACTGTGCGGGATTTTGCTGAGAATACGGTGAATTAAACTGCTGTACGTTGGGTTGTAAACCTGTATTAATATTATTTGGTGCGGTGTAAGTATTCGGAGTAACTATACTCGGATTATTTCTATTAGTAAGTTTATTATATATATTGTTAATTCTTGTTTGTGTTTGCGGACTGTATCCATTATTACTTATTTGAGCGTTATTATTGTTGTAAGAATTTTGTACTTGATTATTTAAATTCGGTTGATTGTAATTATTTGGTAGCTGGTTTGAATTAAAGCTGCCGTAAGGATTTTGTTGTTGATTGTTGAAGTTATTGTACGAATTCGGTTGAAGGTAATTATTTTCAGGTACTTGATTATTGTTAAAATTACCGTAGGGATTTTGAGTTTGATTGTTTAATCCCGGTTGAGTGTAATTATTCGCGGGAAATTGATTATTGTTATTACTGTAGGGATTTTCAAATTGGTTGTTTAATTCCGGTTGAGTGTAATTATTTGTAGGTAATTGATTATTGTAGGGATTTTGTGGCTGAGTATTTAAAGGTTGATTAAAAATAGTAGTATCAACAAGGGGATTACTCTGGTTTTGACGCAAATCTTGATTAACTGGACTATTCTGAGTTTGAGGTAATTGCCCAAAATTTCGATCGGTTGAAGTATTTGCTGCTGATTTTTCCGGAGTTGGGCTATTTTTACTAGATTGATTTATGGCTGTTTGTAAAGCACTTTCAGGTTTAGCATTCTGAGTTTGCGTATTATTTATACCCAAATTAAATGAGCTTTGAGGTGTTTGTGTCGCAGAAAATGGAGATAAATTATTTACGCTCGCATCTTTCTGAGTGGGATCGAAATTAAATTGTAATAAATCTTTAGCTTGTTTGAGAAACGGATTTTCCGGAGCTGCTGATGGAATATTAGTTGTTTGTGGATCGGTATTCGGTTTAATTTCGTTAGCTTTCTCATTTTCCTTAGCTAAATCTAATATTTTTTTTAATTGATCTTCGTTTTCCTTTTTGATTTTATTACTATCTTTAATATTTGGAGTAACAGGTATCTGAGCTGTTCGCTTGTCGTAATCAAGTACTGATAAATTATCTATATCAGCAGCAATAGCTCTATCTTCTTCTGACAAGGCTTGATTTGATGATGTCGCTGGAGATGTTTGAGTATTCTGGAAAGATTTCAAAAAGTCTGGATTAGTCCAGTACTCTTTAATTACAAATCCTACAGCTGATAAAAAAACTACCGCAACTAAAAAACTAGGGCGGGCTAAAATCGATAATCTAGCTTTGAGGAAGCGTAAGCGAGGTGAACTATGACGACGTGACATGAGCAACTAAATTTTAGATTATTCCTTAATCGTAACGTTTCAAGAGTGCCTGCGTCATAATTCCTATGTAGATTATTGTTAAATATTTGACTTATGTATTTCTTTTTAGACTGAATTAATTGAAGAGAGGGGGGAGAGGGGGTAGAGGGGGGAGAGGGGGTAGAGGGGGTAGAGGGGGTAGAGGGGGTGACAAGGGGATAAGGGAAGGGGACAAAGAGAAATTAATTAGTTTTCCTAACTCACTACTCACTACTCCTAACTCACTACTCACTACTCCTAACTCACTACTCACTACTCCTAACTCCCAACTCCCTACTTTCTACTCCCAACTCTTAACTCCCAACTCCCAACTCCCAACTCCCTACTTTCTACTTTCTACTTTCTACTTTCTACTTTCTACTCCCCCACTAACTCTTAATTCCTACCGTTTTGCAACCCTTCCTAATAGAATTAAACCGACTCCTAAGCCTAAAAAGTTGGGAAACCAACCTCCAAGAAAAGGAGAAAAAACGCCCGCTTGTGCTAATCCGCCAGTAATAAAGCTGAGTAAATAATAACCAAAAATAATAATTACGCTAATCCCAAAACTTTTAGCAGAACCAGTTCTTCCCGGTATACTGCCCATTGTTGCACCAACTAAACCAAAAACCAGACAAACAAATGGTAAGGCAAATTTTTGCTGGATTCTAACCTCAAGTTTACGAATTTTTTGGTCGTCACCGCGCAGCTTTTCTACTTCTAATTGTTGTAAAGCTTGCAAGATATTCATTTCGCCGTAATCGCGGCTTTCTTTTGCTAAATCTAATGCAGTGCGCGGTAACTTTAACTGTTGGCGTTCAAAGCGGACAATGTTGCGATAAGAGCGATCGGGAGCAATTAAATAAATAGTCCCGTTATAGAAATCCCAAACATTATCTTTTACGTTCCATTCTCCGGATTCTGCCTGAAGAATTTGACTAAAATCGTCTTGAGAACGGTCTATAATTGTTAGACCTTTCATTCTCTTACCATCAAATTTATCGGCGTAAAATAGCCGTGCTAAAACCTTTTCTTTACTACCATCTTCTCGTTTAACTTTTTTATATTCCGGATAAATTAAATTTTCTCTTTGAAAAGAAGGTTGTTCGGTTTTAAGAGCTTTTCGCATAGTCAAAGTTGCTTGGTACTTTGCTGCTGGTGCAATCTGCTCGTTAAATAAAAATGTTAATCCAG
Source organism: Rivularia sp. (in: cyanobacteria) (assembly GCA_965234645.1). GTDB lineage: Bacteria > Cyanobacteriota > Cyanobacteriia > Cyanobacteriales > Nostocaceae > Rivularia. Next base: position 4,778,381 of record OZ248344.1, read on the forward strand.
TTACTAGAAGACTTAAACATATTGCTGTAGCCACCATCCGATAAACGCTAACGCCACAGCTACGCAACGCAGTTAATTCGCTTTGACTAGAAAGACGACTGTAAGTCATCAAAGTAGCCAAAAGCGTAGACATGGGGAAAGCCAAAACAATGAATTCTGGGAAATTTAATATAAAAACTTTAGCAGCAATTCCTACAGGTAATCCAGATTCAACAACTTTGCGTACTAACTCAAAAACCGCACCAATCGATACTCCTAGCGAAGAAAAAGCAGCAACACCAAATAAAAATGGCGGTACCATTTCTTTAGTAAGATAGCGATCCATGATTGAAATTGGCATTTCAGTAAAGAGTAGGGAGTAGAAAGTAGAAAGTAGAAAGTAGAAAGTAGAAAGTTAGGAGTTAAGAGTTAGGAATTAGGAATATAAAATCATTTGTAGTGGGAGCATCTTGCTCCCTTATTGTTTTCCGTACTGCAAAAAATTCCCCATCCCCATTGCCTTATTCCCAACGCCCAATGCCCAATTCGCAATGCCCGATTATCAAAATACTAGACTTGAAAATTATCACCCAAATAATATTGCTTCACAAGGGGGTTGCTGTAAAGTTCGTCGGAGGAACCGGAGGCTAGTATTTGTCCTTCACGCATGATATAACCCCGGTCGGTAATGTCAAGAGTTTCGCGGACGTTATGATCTGTAATCAAGATTCCCATGTTGCGATCGCGAAGCCCTGCAACAATATCTTGAATTTCGGCAACGGCGATGGGATCGACTCCTGCAAAGGGTTCATCTAAAAATAAAAATGATGGTCCTTCTCTTCCTGATGCTAAAGCTCTAGCTAATTCGGTTCTACGTCTTTCTCCTCCGGAAAGTTGAATTCCTTTGCTCGACGCAACTTTTTCTAAACTGAATTCGCGTAACAGGCGATCGACGCGCCTATCCCATTCGCGGCGGGGTACTTTAGTTTGTTCGAGTACCAATAAAATATTTTCCCGCACGCTTAATTGACGAAAAACACTTGCTTCTTGGGCTAAATAACCAACGCCTAGACGTGCCCTTCCATGCATGGGAATATTAGTGACATCGCGGTTATCCAGCCAAACCGTTCCTCGATCGGGCTTTTCTAAACCAGTCGCAATATAAAAAGTCGTCGTTTTACCAGCACCATTTGGTCCGAGTAAACCGACAATTTCACCTTGAGCAACTGATAGGTTAACGCGATTAACAATAGTTCGTTTGCCGTAGGATTTGTGAATGTTCTCTAAAACAATTTTCACTTTTCTAATTAGAACGTCTTAAATTTGGCGTTGACGGCGCTTTTAATGGTTGATTGTTAATATTGGCATCATCCAAAATATATATAGATTCTACTTGTCCACCTTGTTTGGGCGCGGCGACAAATCGTCCTTCATCAATTAAATAGGTGACTGTCTCTCCCCGAATGCTATTTTTACCCTCTTGTAAAATATACACGCCACCACTCAAGATAATCCGCCGTTCCTTAGCAAAATATTGTGTTTGGGCTGCTGTTGCTTTAACCTGACGATCGGGATATAAAAGCTGTACGTTACCACGTCCGGTAGCGATCTCAGTATTGGAATTGTATTCTTGCAAGTCCGCACGGATAGTAAGAGGTCCATTTGCAGCCGATGCTTGGTTGCGAGCATTTGTATTAGTATTATCTACAACATATGTAGAAACTACTTGAGAGCCGTTTTTAGGTGTAACTACAAATCGTCCTTGATCGATTAAATAGCTAGCATTCTCTCCGCGAATACTATTAGTACCCGCTTGCAAAATATTCACATTACCACTTAGATTGATTCGACGTTCCCGATTTAAATATTGCGCGATCGCTGCTGTTGCTTTCATCTGACGGGCAGGATATACAACTTGTACGTTGCCGCGTGCAGTAAATACCTCAGTATTAGAATTATATTCTTGTTGCTCTGCATTGATAGTCAGAGCGCGATTATCCGATGAAGTTTGGGCTGTAGCAACTTGTTGTAGCTGAGTAGGAAAAACTACCGCACCACACAGCGCAATAGGTAGCATTAAAGCCAAACCCAAGCCACGCATTTGAAGTTTAGGCAATCGGTAGGAAGATATCATAACAGGGTAGGAGTAACAATTTTAGCTTGTACTTTAATTATCTCAGGTACTATATCAAGTCGTTGTATATACCTTGAAAGACTATTTGAGCGCAAATAATCTTCATAATCAAAGACGAGAAGGCAACTCTCAAAGTTTCGCTTACCAGTTAGGAGTGAGGAGGGAGTAGGGAGTAGGGAGTAGGGAGTAGGGAGTAGGGAGTAGGGAGTAGGGAGTAGGGAGTAGGGAGTAGGGAGGAGTTAGGAGTTAAGAGTTAGGAGTGAGGGATTAAGAGTTAGGAGTTAGGAATTAGGAGTAGTGAGTAGTGAGTAGTGAGTAGTGAGTAGCGAGTTAGGAGTAGTGAGTAACGAGTTAGGAAAACTAATTAATTTCTCTTTGTCCCCTTGTCCCCTTGTCCCCTTGTCCCCTTGTCCCCTTGTCCCCTTGTCCCCTTGTCCCCTTGTCCCCTTGTCCCCTTGTCCCCTTGTCACCCCCTCTCCCCCATCCCCCCATCTCCTTTTCCCCTTGTCTCCCCCTCTCCCCATCTCACTCCTCAACTCGCACAACTCTTGGCAGGGGTAAAGTATCTGCTTCAAAGGAGGAGGAATCGATTTGTTGGAGTTGATTTTGTTGTAGTGCTTTTAATAAAGCTATGCTTTGCTCTAATAATTCATCTACGTCAATTTGACTGTAAACAGCAGGGTAACGTGCGAGACGATTGCTACCTTCACCAAGCAAAATTATCGCCCCCCGCACGTTAGCGTTACCTAAGTGATATAGTGCTACTGAAATTTGTAAAATTCCTTGATAAAAACTTTTGTCTGGCTCTGTAGATTCCATCCACAAAGCCTCTAATGTATCGTGACAGGCATAGAATTGTCCTGTATTAAACAGTTCTACACCTTGCCAAAATTCTTCGGGAATTGTTTCACTCATAATAAACACGCCGCACGCGGGAAACCCAGCATTTTAGACATGGGAGGCAAGCGGCAGTGGTTAAAACCACCGTCAGCTTAACCGCCGCTTTTTAACCCATGCTATCTCTTACTTCTTTAATGGTTTCTAAGGAAATTTCCTGCTGCTCGCCAGCAAATTCATTGTCTGGAGTTAAAAACAGCATACAGTGACACTCCTTACGTTCGCGCATCGGTACGCAGGGACAATTCCAAAAAGTTGCGCTGACTTCGGCTTCTTTGTCTTCGTAGTGACGACAAGGACATAAAGGGGCACCTAAATCATCTTTATGCTTGGCAAGTCCTTCGATCACAACGGCAGTCACCGAAGGTTCCGAACAAAAGTAAGTTCCGGTACGCTTGGCGTATTGCTCGGAAAAATGCCGCATTGCTTCTAAATTCTTATCGGTGGATGTAGTATTTGCTTCTGATGAAATCATAAGGGACGGCTAGTTTAATTTAAATATGTATGCATTGTACCGCACCATCAGTAAGCTAATACTGGGGGACTTTACCCTTTCTCAAACTTATAATTAGTTAACAAATATTTACAAAGGGGAAGAAGACGGATAGCTTTTATAATAAAGATTATTAATAATTTCTTTCTAGATGGGAGCAAGATGAAAATCAATACTCTACACTTTGGTTCTTTTTTTTGCACCTGTTTATGGCTCGCATTTTTTATTATTGGTGCAACAGATAGAGCTTTTGCACAAAGTAATGTACCATCAATCGATCGATCTGTCTTAAATGGTTTGTATTCACCTTCGAGCGCGGAAAGATTCTTTGAAGAAGGAAGACGCAAAATAGAAAGAGAAGTACAAATCTTAAAAAATCCAGAACGTTATAAGCATAAAGATATTTTACAAAACAATGCAATTGACATCAAAATAATTGAAGAAAGGGGAGAAACAAATCCGACCTTTAATGATTACTCCACTGAAAAATCAAGCTAAATTTGCGTGAATTTTATTAATGAAATAGCAATACACAAACAAACCTTGCTTTTTACAATCATTTTTCAGCTATCTATAAATTATTTTAGCAACATATAAACCATCCTGAAAAGCAGAATTGTTTTCATTGCGATCGATAGCCCCTTCAAGAGAAAACGGAGAATTAAAAAATGTTCCGACCGTTATAATTAAGTAGGTTGGCGTTGAAAATTGTAATGCCGGACAAGGGAGTAGGGAGTAGGTAATAGGCAGTAGGGGTAAGGCTTTTAACCCAATTTACATTTTGTTACATAGTTCGGTTTATTTGTGCCAACTTACTTACTGTAACTTTCTTAAATTAACGAAACAGCAATATGGGAATATCGCTACTTCTAAGTAATTGAGCGGTGGTACTACCAATTACTAAGTTACGAATGCGGCTATGTCCGTAAGCTCCCATCAATAAAAGACCGATATTTTGCTGGGTAATGTATTCAGCAATTATTTTCTCTGTTTCACCTTCTAACAAGTTACAAATCGGCTGATATGAAGCTCTTTTTAACGATTGTTCGGCTTCATTAAGTTTGGCGATCGCAGTTTTATCGGAGTTATCTTTAGCTACCGTCAGCAGATGTATTTCTAAATTTTTTAGTTCTGGAGAATTGGCTAAAAATTTCAGGATTTTTTTTCCAGTCGAACTACCGTCATAAGCTAATAAAATCCGTTGAATCGGTTTAAATTCAGCAGGAGTAACTAAGCAGGGTTTGCTACTGCTGCGAACAATTCGATCCACATTTGCCCCTAAATGTCCCCGTGCAAAATCCGCCGCTTCTCCCCGCTTACCTAAAACAATCAGATCGGAATTGAGTTCAAATTCATGCAAACAATCTACTAAAAAACCTGTTTTATGAATTAAATTAAAGTCTTCTACACCCTCAGTTTTCAAAATTTGGGCTGCATTGCCTAAAATTAACCTTGCCCGTTGATTGTTAAGCTTGGCTCTTTCATGTTCTAAATTTACCAATTCATTCAGCAAATTTTCGGAAGCACCAAGCCCGATACTACCGCTTAAATTGCCAGTACTCGCAACTTGTTGGCTGCGAATATCGGTAACAGACAAAACCTTGATGTGAGAATTGAATTGAATAGCAAACCAAGCCCCATATTTATAAATATTTTCGGCAAAAGTTGAGCCATCGGTACAAAGTAAAATGTTTTTCACGGTAATTCCAGCCCCTGTAAGTAAAAGTATTTTTTGGTGGCATAGGGAACAGGGAACAGGAAGTAGGGAGTAGTAACGGAATTTTAATAATCCTGGTGCTTATGAAGGCGCTTCGGATTTTTGATAATCTGTCAATTTATCCATTAAAGTAGCACTAGCTTCATTGAGTCCAATTAATTCAACTTCTGCTCCATTACGGCGAAATTTAAGTATCGCTTTATCAAGTACCTCTACTGCCCCTTGATCCCAAAGGTGAGCATGAGTTAAATCGATGGTGACATTTTCGACTAACTCCGTAAAATCAAAATACTCTAAAAACTCATCTCTTGATAAAAAGAATATTTGTCCGGCTACTTTATAAATGCAGTGAGAGCCATCTTTACTGAGCATTTTATCCACAAATACCAACTGAGCAATCTTACGAGAGAAGAATACAGTACTCATGACAATGCCCACAACCACACCAAGGGCAAAGTTACTCGTAAAAATAATTACTAACATCGTAGTCAACATCACGGCGGTATCCGTGCGGGGGATGCGGCGGATATTCTTAAACGAAGACCAGCGGAATGTCCCAATTGACACCATAATCATCACGGCTACTAACGCCGCCATCGGCATCTGCTTTACCCAAACTTGCAAACCCAAAATTGCAATTAAGAGGAAAATTCCAGCAGCAAGAGTTGATAATCTCCCCCTTCCTCCAGACTGCACGTTAATTACCGATTGTCCGATCATTCCGCAGCCAGCCATACCTCCGAAGAAGCCGGTTATCATATTTGCAATCCCTTGCCCTTTCGCTTCTTGGTTTTTATCGCTGGGAGTATCGGTAAATTCGTCTACCAGTGAAGCCGTCAAAAACGAAGCCAATAAACCAACGATCGCCAAGGTTATAGAATAAGGCAGAATTATATTGAATGTTTCCAGATTAAACGGTACTTGCGGTAAAGCAAAACTAGGTAAAGCAGTTGGTAGCTCTCCCTTATCTCCCACCGTGGGAACGTTAAGTTTTAAACTAATTGCCGCTACAGTCATCACCACCAAAGCCACCAAGGGTGAAGGAACTACTTTGGTAAAGCGAGGCAAAATGTAAATAATCGCCAAAGATAACGCAGTCAAAACGTATACCGTTACCGGAACATTGATTAATTCAGGTAACTGAGCCTTGAAAATTAATATTGCCAAAGCATTAATATAGCCAACCATCACCGCTCTGGGAACGTACCTCATATAGCGTCCCAGCTTCAACACCCCAAACAAAACTTGTAAGATTCCCGTTAAAAAAGTAGCTGCAAACAAAAATTGCAAACCATAATCCTTAACCAAACCAATCATCAGCAGAGCCATCGCTCCCGTAGCAGCAGAGATAGAAGCAGGTCTTCCTCCCAAAAACGCCGTTGTTACCGCAATAATAAACGAAGCATAAAGCCCCACCTTGGGATCTACACCAGCAATAATCGAAAAGGCGATCGCTTCTGGAATCAACGCCAATCCCACCACAGCCCCAGCTAAAATATCTTGCCGGGTATTAAAAAACCACTCTCGCTTCCAAGTTGTTATGTTCAAGTTATTCTCCTAGCACCGCGATTCGTGTAAAGCGTAATTCATACCCAAAATAGCCCACTCGCTAACATAATTCCGTAATTAATAATTCGTCACAAAAAAGCCGATCTTCCCTTGGAGAACTTGTAGACAAGATACAGAACGCAAAGGTAAATCAATAGCTTACACGCACGGCAAAGCAGGCAAATCCTCAGACACAACCGTAGTTACGAATAATTTTGATGAGTGCAAAACTCAGAATATAGCTGATGGTGGATAATTCCAGCTATTTGAAGCTACCGAAGAGATGATAATATGCGACATTATCCGAACCTATTTACCATTCAATAATTACGTGACGCAAGCATATCATAGCGTTGTTACAATTCGCAACAGAAGTTAATCTTAGTTTCTTAGCCGTCAACAGTTGATAAGCAATCAAAATCCGATTATTAAGTAGTACCAACCAATTAATAAAATATAACTTGTAAGCTTTATGACATCAGAACACTACGAATAGTAGTTTTAATCGGCGAAACGATTGAAGTAGAAATTTTAACTCATGGAGAATGAATTGTACGATGAGTAACTCAGATTATATGCAGTTGAGTGAAGCTGAACTACGAAAATACATAAAATCTCATCCTGAAGACGAAGATGCTTTTCAACACTATCTCTCAATTATTAGAAAAAAGCCTGCGGAGTGTTGTTGTTAGTACCGATGAACAATTAAGAGCAGAATTAAGAAAAAGATTAAATTCTTAAAATGGCGATCGCATTGATAATTGATAATTAATTCACCTTCGCAATTGTGCAAACAATAAATTCGCTTTTCTTATCCGCAACAACATCACAATTAAAAGAGGCTGGCGGTTGAAACCGCGTCTACACAAACAAAGTCCGCCTGCGCGGACTATTTTACATACATATACGATAAGAAATTTAATTAACCCACGAAGGTGGGTTTCGCCTTTGTAGCAGCGGTTTCAACCGCCAGATTAAAAGTTGCTATTTTACGTACATATAGGAAATTTAATTAACCCCTGCCACGGTGGGTTTTGCCCGTGTAGCAGTGGTTTCAACCGCCAGATTATTTACTTTAAAACCATCTATTGATTTAGTAAAAAGAACGATTTTGCAGTTCCGCTTGGGGTGTAAAGCCTTTTTGCTGCAAACAAGTTTTGAATTCAACTTCTGCATCGCTTAATTTAGGAGTATCGGTAACGTCAAATATCCTTTCTAACTGATCGTTTTTCATTTCAGATAAGGCACGAGCGAAACGATTACCAGCATCTTCTTCTTGAATGGTTAGTTGTGCGGGTAAGCAAGATGCAACCGCCTGAATACGTTTGCTGTTGTCAAGTGTTCGTACTATTGGACTTTTGGTAGCAGCGATCGCCTGTGGTGCAACTCCCAAGCAAACGGTAATTATTAATAAACTACACAAAATGGTTGCTCTTAGTTGTTTTAAGATATTCTTGAAATTAATCATTGATTTTTTGCTTAACTAATCGTCGTTGCTTGTATTTGTTTATTCACTCAATTTATAAGCAAATAATATCCAATACCAGATAACTACATTTAATTAATTTTGAACTCCATCGAAGAAGAGATTTTTTACTATGTCTATAGGAATAGTTTTCGTGAAAGTATTTGCTTAAATTATTAGCACTTTACAATTAGCGGGTGATTTCGGTATTTTTTGCACGATCGCGATCGAATTAAGTAAAAAAGTATTAAGTATTATAACTTCACTTAGGATATATTAAAATGTCAGCGCCGATAAGCTCTCCAGAAAAAGACGTTAATCTCAAAAAGCCTGAAAATTCAACTTATAAAACTAAGAAAAAAGGTAAATCGCTGCCTTCGGGGTTAATTATCAAGTTTGGAAAATTTGTCTGGACTACTATGTGGCGGATAATGATGTCTAAGCTTGCACCAAGCAACGATAAAGGAGAATATATCCGCCCTTCAAGTCAGTTTCGCAATTCTATCGACACCCAAGAAAATAATCCTTATCAGCCTTTAACAGGGCGTTATCGTTTGTACGTTGGTTTGGGATGTCCTTGGGCACATCGAACTTTAGTAGTTAGAGCTTTGAAAGGACTTGAAGATACAGTAGAAGTATCGATTGTTTATCCTTCCCCAGATGAAGGAATTTGGGTTTTAAAGAATCCAGAAGAAGGTTGTCGCACTGTTCCGGAATTATATCAAGTTGCAGAACCGGGTTATCAAGGACGCTCTACTGTTCCAGTATTATGGGATAAGCAAACCAAAACAATAGTTAATAACGAAAGTGCAGAGATTATTGTAATTTTAGATTCTCAATTGCATCAGTTTGCTAGCACCCAATTTAATCTTTATCCCGAAGTTTTAAGGGAAGAAATAGAACAGTGGAACGACAAAATATATCATGCTGTAAATAATGGCGTTTATCGCTGCGGATTTGCTCAAACCCAAGCAGCTTATAATAAATGTTGCGATGAATTATTCGCCGTTTTAGATGAGATCGATCGCGCCTTAGAAAACAAAAGATATTTATGTGGCGACAAGTTAACTTTGGCTGACGTGCGGTTGTTCACTACCTTATTTCGTTTTGATATAGTGTATTACGGTTTATTCAAGTGTAATCGTCGCAGAATTGTGGATTATAAAAATTTAGGAGCTTATCTACGCGATTTATATCAGCTTCCCGGAGTTGCCGAAACTTGCGATTTAGAAAGCGTAAAGCAGGATTATTATGGAAATTTGTTTCCGCTGAATCCAGGGGGTATTATTCCTTCCGGACCCGATATTTCTAATCTTTTAGAACCGCATTTCCGGGAAAAGGTTGGGAATAGGGAATAGGGAATAGGGAATAGGTAATTGGTGATTGGTAAAATTTTGTAATCTTTAGTATTTTTATCGAAACAAAACCAACTTTAGATATTAATATTCTGAATTATTGATTGCTTTTAAAGGTATCGCCGTACACAAAAACGAATTAGAATCAAACTATTCTTGAATTTTTGACCTTTGACCTTTGACCTTTAACCTTTGACCTCTAACCTTTGACCTTTGACCTTTGACCTTTGACCTTTGACCTTTAACCTTTAACCTTTGACCTTTGACCTTTGACCTTTGACCTATTACCTGCTACTAGTATAAGAGTGTAAATACCAGTGGAATTTGTAAGTCAATCAACACACATTATATAAATAATATATTACCTTTGTTGAGTGCCTGGGTAGAAATGTAGGAAAGTTTTAAGGAATGGATGAATTATCTTTTTCTTGGGGAAGAAGAATTGTAGCTGTTTGCGTGCGTATATTACTTGCTCTTGCGATTGCTTTTGCAGTAATGTTATTAGTCTATCGATTTGAAAACTGGTCATCTGTTAATTGCGACAATCCAGAATCCGTTTGCTCTCAAGTATTTTCGGTAGTTCAAGTAAAATATGTCCAAGGTTTTAGTATATTATCCGCAGCGTTTTTGTATGTTTTAGAAAGTCCAGAGCGGATAAGAACAAGAATATACGAAGCATGGCAGGTAATTGATAATGCTGCTGCTGCACAGGTTGCAACGAGCTATGCAAGAATTAGAGCGCTAGAGTTTTTAAAAGATTACGGTATTTCTTTAGAAAGATTAAATCTTGAAAAAACGGATTTACAAAAAATAAATCTCAGTCAAGTTAATTTGAAAAATGCTAAACTATCTCGCGCTGACCTTAGAGAAGCTAAGTTAAAAGGTGCTAACCTCTCTTACGCTGACCTCAAAGATGCCGACTTAAGTAATGCAATATTTAAAGCCGCTAAATTTAACAATTCTAACCTTGAAGGTGCAAATTTAAACAATGCAGACCTAAGAGCGGCAAACTTTAGCAGTGCCAACCTTAGAAGCACTAGTCTTAGAGGTGCTTATCTGGAAAACGCTATTTTTAAAGATGCCGATCTTAAAGGTAGTTTATACAACGAAAACACTAAATTCCCTGAAGATTTTAATCCCGATGATTATAAAATGTATCGCATTTCTGCCGATGCAAATCTCAAAGATGCCAATCTTAGGGATACTAATCTTAGTAATGCAAGTCTTAGTGGTGCCGATTTAACTAATGCAGACCTTAGAAAGGCAGACCTTAGAGGTGTTGATTTAAAAGATGCCAAACTTGCGGGTGCCAATCTTAGAGGTGCCGATCTTAGAGATGCGAAACTAGCTGGAGCGCAACTTAAAGGTTGCTTATACAACGAAAAAACCAAGTTTTCTCAGAATTTTACACCTGGGAATCATCAGATGTATCTGATTTCACCCAATGCCAACCTTCAAGATGCTGACTTAGCTAGTACCCATCTGAGCGGTGCCCATCTAACTATTGCTAATATGCGAGATACTAACTTAGCTCGTGCTAACCTCCGAGGTTCTAATCTTAGCGATGCGGATCTTAGAGGTGCAAATTTGACTAGTGCTAATCTTAGGGGTACTAATTTGATTCGCGCAGACCTTAGAGGAGCATATTTTAAAGGTTGTTTGTACGATGAAAAAACTAAATTTCCTCAAAATTTCTCTATTACTGGTTTCAAAACCTATTTAATTTGCGCCAATGCTGACCTCAAGGAGGCTAATCTTAGATACGCAAACCTCAGAGATGCAGACCTTAGTGGTGCGGATTTAACTAATGCAAAACTTAATGGTGCCGACCTCAGAAACACAAACCTCACCAACGCCAATCTTGATGGAGCCAATATTAGGAATGCCAACCTTAGCGGTACTAATTTGACTAATGCCTCTAATTTGACTGAAGAACAAGTTAAATCAGCCGCTAATTGGGATAAAGCAATATACGATGATGATTTTTTGCTGATGTTGGGTTTAGCTGTGAAAGAGTGAACGGTTTGTATTAAGTTTTTGTTTCGTAAATTCATCATTTATAATTACTTATTCCCTATAATTGCCATTAACATCTTAAACATTGGCTATGAATTGGAATAAACTTTTGCAGCCCGACTTGATTTTGGAAGGTTCTATATTAAACCTGACACCAGAAATAATTCAGCAGTATCAACTCAAAGGATTAGTGTTGGATGTTGATGAAACTCTGGTTCCCATTACTGTGGCTTTTGCTTCTGGCGAACTGCTAGAGTGGGTAAATCAAATTCGTCCTTTGGTCAAAATTTGGCTGGTAAGTAACAACATCAGCGAAAACCGTATTGGCTCCATCGCTCGTTCCCTGGATTTACCTTATTATCTTGGAGCCGCTAAACCTTCACGACGCAAGATTAGACAAGCTCTCCAACAAATGGACTTACCCGCACATCAAGTCGGAATGGTTGGCGATCGCCTTTTTACTGATGTCGTCGTCGGGAATCGTTTAGATATGTTTTCCATCTTGGTTGAACCAATTATTCATCCCGATACCGCTATGCGTTCTCACCCCATCCGCAATGCTGAAGTCTTGATATCCGAAATTTTGGGAGCCTCTATTACCCCTAAAAAGCGTAGAGTTACAAATGTTGAGAAATCTTGAGGATAATAAATCTAAAAAAATAATAAAAAATCAAAAGTAAACTTTCGATAGGTGTAAATATATATATAGATAAAACGGAGTCAGCCATATAAAGACTCTGACTATAATAAGAAAAACACGTAATCGTAAAGCGTCAACCTTCACTTTTGAGAGGGATTGGCGCTTTATAATTTTTTGTTTGTAGTAAGGACAATACTCCTTAAAATGAGAGTTGTTTGTAGTAAGGACAATACTCCTTAAAATGAGTGCTAAAGCACTTACTACGAACTAAGCAATAAAAAATGAATCAAATAATTGTTGTTAAAATTGGCACTTCTAGCTTAACTCGTCCCGAAACCGGACAATTAGCACTTTCAACAATTGCGAGTTTGGCTGAAACCCTTTGTGATTTAACACGGAATAATTACAAAGTAATTTTGGTTTCCTCTGGTGCTGTAGGTGTAGGCTGTGCGCGATTGGGTTTAAGCGAACGTCCCAAAGCAATTAGTGTTAAACAAGCAGTTGCAGCAGTTGGGCAAGGACGTTTGATGCGGGTTTATGACGATTTATTTACCAGTTTACAACAGCCAATTGCCCAAGTTTTGCTAACCCGTACCGACTTAGTACAGCGCAGCCGCTATCTTAATGTTTACAATACTTTTCAGGAATTATTTAAACTGGATGCGATTCCAGTAGTTAACGAAAATGACACCGTAGCGGTAGAAGAACTAAAATTTGGCGACAACGATACACTTTCAGCTTTAGTTGCTAGTTTGGTTCGTGCAGATTGGTTGTTTTTGCTTACAGATGTAGATAGACTTTATTCTGCCGATCCTCGTTCGGTACCCGATGCTAAACCTATAGCCAAGGTTAGCAGCATTGAAGAGTTAACCAAATTGCAGGTACAAACAGGTTCATCTGGTTCGCAATGGGGTACGGGTGGCATGGCAACAAAAATTTCTGCTGCCAGAATTGCCACTGCTGCTGGCGTTAAAACGGTAATTACCGAAGGAAAACAACCCTCGAATATTCAAAAAATAATCCAAGGTGAATCGATTGGTACGCAGTTTGAACCGCAGATGGAGCCAACTTCAGCCCGCAAACGCTGGATAGCATACGGGTTAGTTCCCGAAGGTAAATTATATTTGGATCTAGGTGCGGTAGTAGCAATATCTGGTGGCGGGAAATCGCTGTTAGCTGCGGGAATTACGGCATTAAAAGGTGAATTCGAGCAAAACGATGCCGTGCAATTGTGCGATCGCGATGGTACAGAAATTGCACGAGGGCTAGTTAATTACAGTAGCACTGAATTAGAAAAAATACGCGGACGACGTTCGAGTGAAATCCCGAATCTTTTGGGTTATGAAGGTGTCGCAACAGTTGTACATCGGGATAATTTGGTGTTGATTTAATAGTTTTGATTTAATAATTTAGCTATAATTTGTTTTTTATTTTGGCTCCAGTATTTCAAATTAAGCTCTCTTTAAGCTTTGGTTTCGTCCTATTTATATAATTAAATTATTGATAAAAACAGTTGAATATATACTCTTAAAATATTGTATAACCTATTGGGTGCAAATTAGCAAGAGTCTTATTAAGGATATTCAGGATCAATATTTAATAGAATTCTTAAGTTTATTCATTAATGTATATATACAACTTACTTAGGATAGATGTGAGTGTAACTAATGAAAGATTAAATTATCTTTTGTAGCTTTTAAATAGCTCTAATGCTTACCCAACAATCTTTAAAAGATATCTTTTACTGCCCGGAAGAATCTGAATTCTATTCAGAATGCATCAAAGAATTAGTACTCAAACAATGCAATAAATCTGAAATTATTGCCGAATTTGGTGCTGGTGACGGTACCCCAGTAATTAATTCTTTGCTTGAAACGAAATTCAAAGGTAAAATCTATGGATTTGAATTAAACCAATCAGCTTATGAAGTAGCTAAATCCAACGTTCGTAAGTATGAATTAGACAGTAAATACATAGTCAAAAATCAAAGTTTTTTTACGCTGATACCCGATGCTGAGTATCTGATCTCAAACCCGCCATATCTCCCCGCAATAGATAATGATATTTATCAGCCCTTGTTGCATGGCGGTACTGATGGATCGGAAATTGCTAGGAAGCTTTTGTCTTTAAGTTATGAAAATGTGTTGCTGATGGTGTCTAGCTATTCTAATCCGCAAAGCTTGGTTGAATATGCCAAATCGAATGGTTATTCTACTGGGAATTTTACGATCGCGCCCTTGAACTTTGGCTATTATAGCTCCGAACCAAAAGTAAAAAGGATGATTTTGGAAATGCAAAAAAAAGGTCTAGCTTTTTATTCAGAAAACATCTATCTTTTAGCTGGAGTTTTATTTACTCGGGATCAAGTAAAGGTTGATTTATCTTCCGAATTAATTAAGATAATGACTTGTTTATGAAAGGGAGTAGGGAGTAGGGAGTAGGGAGTAGGGAGTAGGGAGTAGGGAGTAGGGAGTAGGGAGTAGGGAGTAGGGAGTTAAGAGTAGCAAGTAAGCAAGTAAGCAAGTAGGGAATAGTGAATAGGAAGCCCTAATTAGTTATTTTTCTCCTTGTCCCCTTGTCCCCTTGTCCCCTTGTCCCCTTGTCCCCCATCTCCTCCCTACTCCCTTTTACTCAAATTACAACTTTATCAGCTTCTTTTACTGCTTGAATTACGGCTTTAGCAGAACGGGAATTTAATAACTTTTGTTGTTCGTACCCAAGTAAAATTTCCCAAGCATCATCCGGATATTTATCAACTAAAGGTAATGCCACATCATCTAACATCCATTTTCCATGTAGTTCATCTACTTTGATATGGATATCCCAATAAATCATTTCTTCTGTTGATAATCCAAGTCGCTTTGCAGCTGCTTGATAGGGGCGTAATCCCGATGGTACCGAAAGTTCTCCGTACAAAAGTCCGCCAACATAGCGTAAAAAATAACATTTGCGTTCTGTAACCAAAAACATGTGATTGATTACTACTAACAGTTGCCAAGGAACTAAATCAAAGTATGCTTCGGGTTGGGTTTCCATTCCTAATTTTTCAAGCATTGTTGTAAAGTAAGAAGAATGCTTGCGATTAAGACGACCTCCACCGTATTCTTCTACTAACAATTGCGTTAATACGGAATGAATTTCATTACTGACACCACCCAAAGTACGAGAAATTTGACTGGCTTCCACTAATCCATCAAGAGAGCCAATTGCTACTAAACGATGGTAGCCAGCCATAGTCATGCGATCGCGATAATATAGTTTATCTTCGGATAAAGGTGGATCGATATCAGCTGCAACTCTTTCGCAGATGGCTTGTTTTACATCTATTCCTTTAAAAGATTCTACATCAAGTTGAGCTATTTCCCATTGTTGCCAAACTGATTCAATTCGCTGACGCAACTTTTGCAGGTAAAGAGAATCCTCGTTGGTGTAGCTTTGCAAACTATCGAACCAAAAAAGCTTCAACCGATTGATGCGATAGAGTACTCTTTGCAAAAACAAATGTGCCGCATCATCCCCTGACGCTGTTTGATAAGCTGATGCGATCGCGAAGTCAATAGTTTTTTCAATGTTACTGACTATTAAATCCAGTTCATCTAAACGCTTATCTAAATCTTCCGTTATTAGCAATTCGATAAACTGTTTTTCTGCTTCATCGTAGTTGATAGCTGTTTTTGTTTTGATGTCGGTGATTGGAAAGGCAGTACTACTATACATTTCAAAACTTTCTCCTTTTGTTGCAATATTTAGTCTACTATTTGATGAATTATGAATAGGGGCTTATCCCAGGTTTGAGCGAACTGATAAATGTCCAAGCTGCCATGTATGTCCCAACATATATATTGGCATAGTCGGCATTGCTATCTGCTACAAACCAGTCAGGTGTAGTTTGCTGCCCTCGAACCCTTTCATCTAAGCCGGTAAGCAAGGAAATATTTCCATAAACCATGTTTCCCCCAGCCTTGAATACCATTGAGTTGACTGAATTTTGCAACAATTCGGCACGGACAAACAAAGTATGATTCGGATGATTCCCATAACAGAAAGGCACAATAATAACTAAGTAACCTCGATCGCTGACTAACTTTTGCAAACAAAATTGAATGATTTCTTGGTCGTCTTTTTTTTCTAAAGTATTTTTATCGATACTGTGAAATAATAAACCAGCCATAACAATTGCATCAAATTTCTGGTTTTCTTCAACCATTTGAGACAATTTTACGGATAAATCCGCTGCTACAAACTTATTTTGAGGAAAAAGCTTTGAACAGCGTTCAATTGCTAAATCGCTATGATCGATACCTAAATAATCGCAGCGTTCTGGTAAATACTTACATAAAGCCGCATTTCCGCATCCCAAATCTAATAAAGAAAATGATTCTTCGGGAAAAGCATCATTTAAAAAACTAACTGTTGGTTTATATCGGGGTGCATTTTCAGGTGATTCAAAATAAGAATAATAGTCATCTTGAAAACGTTCTTCTTCAGTTGTATTTCTGTCTGGTGGTGCTTGTTGCATGAGGATTGTTCTTGATAAACCTGCGTTATTATTAAACATTCCTGGCAATAATTCTATCACCCCAGAGGCGTTACTAACATTTCGGATTTAGTCAAACATCATCGGCATAATACCTCCGTAGATGCTGGACAAATTAACATATTTATAGGGGATTGCGATCGATGTTTGAATGTAATTATGGTGTATTGCCTTCCACGACAACACACCTTACTTTTAATAAGAACGATCGATATTAAGTCAATATGGGATATGTATATTCGTCTAAATCAAGTTGGTAGCTAACAGTTGAGCTTGTTAACAATAAGACTGCGTGTATAGCTTTTATAAACATTTAATATCGTTACACGCAATCATTTCCAACAATTAAATTGCTTCTGGTGGAGCAATATCAGAACCGATAGTAATACCCGCATTGCTAGACTTAATACCTGGTTTTGCTTTGTTTTGTTTGTGCTTAAATGATTCGGAGACTTGTGAAGCAGAAGAAGATCCATCTGTATTTACAGCTTTCTCGGCATTATTTTGAGATACTAGCGATAATCCTCCAACCGCACCAGCAACAAGGGCTGTATAACCGACATACAAATGCATCGGGCTGATATCAAGTCCCAATGAAGGAGTTTTACCGGACTGAAACAATGAAGGAACTAGGGATTCTTTTGTTTCTGGTGTTGGTAAACTTGCCGCTAAAATGACACCGTTTAATCCTAAAGCATTCCCCATGACGCGAATAAAACCGCGAACGTATACATCTGCTGGTAACGATTCCATGTCACCTTTCTCTACTGCTGCCATCTGATGTGCGGGAATATGAGTATACATATTCAGGTCGCTTAGACAAAGACCTCGCGATTCTCTAGCTTGTTTTAATTGTTGACCGATTTCGCGAAACTTTTCTAAGCGTTCTTCAGCTTTAGCTTGCTTTGCAATTTGCGCTTTAGAAGGTTTTTTTGACTTCAGCCATTTTAAAGGATTCTGAGGACGAACACTATCAAGTTTATTTACTGTCTGTGTTGTTGTATCTGCGAGTTCTGTTTGCAACGATCCCGTTTCTTCCTCAATACTATTAGTAGTTGAAGTTGCTTTGACAATCGTTAAGCATTCAGATAAATCGCTACTTGATTCAATTGAGATTTCTGTATTCTCTTCTACCTCCGGGGTAGTATCCGTAACTGCCTGACTGTGTAATGAAAGCTGACGAAATGCTACACCGATCGCTTCTCTTCCAACCGCTTTAAATAATAGCTTTGCTTGATCGGATGAATCACCCAGCAGTTTTTGTACTGTCGCTAAAGCCCGACGATAAACTGGGCTGTTGTGCAATTGCGCTTCTATTTCACTTAAGAGCGATCGCAATTCATCTTGAGAAATTTCCATAGAGGCTTGTCCGGGCATTGATAATGAGTACATAGATGTCATGACCATAATTACAAGAGTAAATGAAGGGTAGTTAAGCCGAGTAATTTTACCTGTGTAATTTATTCTCAGTTTTCTTGACATTTCCGGATTGTTGCGTATAAACTCTATACCCTTTTTGGAAAAAATAATAATCCCGATCGGTGAAAGCTTTTCGCAAGCATCCGCAACTGCTTATCTAGATTTTATAAGTATTTTTTTGTTCCCAACTTATAAGAAATCCCCTTATAGAGTACGATTTCAAAGTTTTATCTCTATTTAATTACAGCCAGTTATTGTATATTTTTTTATCTATATATTTACGGATAAAAACCGAAAAATTTTCTGAAATTTTTGATTATTAATTTATGATAAGCAAATATAAAATAGTCATTTCAATTGTGTATTTAAGAAAATTGCTTTATATTAAATACAAGTATTACCTCGGAGAGATGACAAATTGCCAAGAAGTATAAACTTATTTGTGTCGTTATTTTGATAATTCGAGTCACGTATCTATTCGGGCAACTTCCACACTTTTTAGCTAAAAATAACCGTAGTAGCATCTACCATTAGTAGTAATATAGTTTTAAGCTGATTAAAGATTGCATTAAATGAAATGTTAGTGATGAAATTGTAAACAGTTTTATTTTCTCTGAATCAAAGTCGCCACCCGAATATACGGAGTTGCAGTATCAAGGCTTAAATAATTAGACGTTTTAGTGTAGAGTTTAGCTACGTCCTTGGATGAATAAGACATACACGCCCTTCCAGAAATAAATGAGGTGTTTGAGATTGTAGTGCGATCGTCATGGCGGACATCATACGTTTTTAATGCTGCGTATTCCGCCAGCAGCCTTGTAATAAAAATGTATTATCAGAAAATAATTTTACATTATTTCGGCTGGAAAGTTGTATTAAATACATCTTTTTAAGTAATTTCTCTATTGAATATAAGACATAAAAGATTACTAGGAGAGGACAGTGAAACTGTTAAATGAAGAACAAAGGGAGAGACTTAAGGAAATAACGAAAAAATTATGGCAAGTACGAGAAGAAAAATCTATACATATAGATCAAATAGCAGCAAAAACACTTGTCCGTCCTGCTTTTTTAAATGCTTTAGAGGAAGGACGATTTGAGGATTTACCTGAGCCAGTCTATATTCAAGGATTTATCCGCCGTTATGGAGACGCTTTAGGAATTGATGGAACAGCTTTAAGTCAAGAATTTGGAGCAATTGCTTGTCCTCCACCAGTACCCCAGGAAAATAATAATTTAACTAATAAAGCCAATATATATATACCTTTAGCCGTACCTTACGTTTTGTTGATAATTGGTGCTTCTTTAGGGTTATTTTATTTATTTGGTCCTAAACCAGAACAAACACTCACACAAAATCAATATTCTTCAAATGCTTCCGAACAGAAAACCCAACCGAAACCGAAAGTTTCATCAGTAGCGTCTAAACCAACAGCAACACCAACACCAACCCCAACACCAACCCCAACACCAACCCCAACACCGATTGAGGGTGTAAAAGTTAGCTTAGATATTAAAGATGAATCATGGGTAAGAGTAATAACTGACGGAAAAAAAGTATTTGAAGGAACATTGCAAAAAGGAGATAAAAAAAGCTTTAACGCCAAAGAAAAACTAGTTATACGTTCCGGAAATGCAGGTGCAGTACTAGTTTCCGTCAATCAAAACCAAGCCGTTCCTCTGGGTTCTCCCAATAACCCCAAAACTGTTACCTATACCTCCGAAGTCCCACAGTGAGATGGGGATCGGGAGATGGGGGGATGGGGAGATGGAGAGATGGTGAATCCACTTGCGTGCGGAGGTTCCCTCCGTTGAGCAAAGTGGTGAACCCGAAGGGGGAGATGGGGGAGAGGGGGTAGAGGGGGTGACAAGGGGACAAGGGGACAAAGAGAAATTAATTAGTTTTCCTAACTCGCTACTCACTACTCGCTACTCACTACTTGCTACTTACTACTCCTAACTCACTACTCACTACTCCTAACTCACTACTCACTACTCCCTACTCCCTACTCCTAACTCCCCACTGCTAACTGATTAAACTCGGCGTGCGTAAATGCCAGTCTGTAGCTTGTTCGTATGCGTAGGCAACTTGAAATAATTGGTCTTCTCGGAGTACTTTACCAATTAATTGCAGTCCAATTGGTATTCCTTCGTCGTTGAAACCGCAGGGAATGCTTATACCGGGTAATCCTGCTAGGTTAACGGGAATTGTCATTAAGTCGGTTAAGTACATATTAAGGGGATCGGCAGTTTTTTCCCCTGCTTTAAATGCAGCTATTGGCGCGGTAGGACAAGCTAATACGTCTACTTGCTTAAAAGCATTGTCAAAGTCTTCTTTAATTAAAGTACGAACTTTTTGAGCTTTTAAATAATAAGCATCGTAGTAACCCGCACTTAGCACGTAGGTTCCAATCATGATACGCCGTTTTACTTCTGCACCGAAACCTGTAGAGCGGGTGCGAGTATACATGGATAAAAGATTATCGGCATCTTCTGCACGATAACCATATTTAACACCATCGTAACGAGCGAGGTTTGCTGATGCTTCTGATGGAGCGATTATATAGTAACTAGGTAAACCGTAGCGGAATCGAGGACAGGAAATAATGTGAATTTCTGCACCTAATTCTTGCAACTTATCTATGGCTTTGGTAACTGCTTGTTCTACTTGCGAGTCTAAACCTTCACCAAATGTCTCCTTAATAATACCGATTCGCAGTTTGCCTCTAGGCTTCAAATCTGATTTTAAACTATCAGTATATTTAGGTATGTCAACTTTTAAACTGGTAGAATCCTTTGGATCGTATCCGGCAATTTCATTTAAAAGTATAGCTGCATCTTCTACCGTGCGAGAAAATGGTCCGATTTGGTCTAATGAGGAAGCAAAAGCGACTAAACCGTAACGGGAAACTAATCCGTAAGTTGGTTTCATTCCGACTACACCACAGAAAGATGCGGGCAAACGAATTGAACCTCCGGTATCGGAACCCAAAGAAACCGTGCATTCTTGGGCTGCCACAGCTGCGGCAGAACCACCAGAGGAACCGCCAGGAACTCTGGATAAATCCCAGGGGTTCGCTGTATTATGATATGCAGAAGTTTCGCAGGAACTACCCATCGCGAATTCATCTAAGTTAGTTTTACCCACCATAACAGCGCCAGCCGAGGCGAGTTTTTGCGTTACGGTAGACTCGTAAGGCGGTATAAAATTTTCTAGAAATTTCGAGGCGCAGGTAGTGCGGATTCCTTTAGTACACATATTGTCTTTGATACCGATAGGAATTCCGGCGAGCAACCCAATTTCTTCCCCAGCGGCGATTTTGGCATCCACGAGTCGCGCTTGCTCCAAGGCTTTTTCTTGGGTTACGTGCAAGAAACTGTGAACTTTCGGTTCCAATTTTTCGATCCGATTCAAAGCAA